>OY969888.1:0-4529109 GCA_963704305.1 uncultured Bacteroidota bacterium
TCAAATCGAAGTCGCTGCCAATCTCAATGTTTCTTCGCAAGAATGCCACATCGGTCGCGGGCTCGCCTGCTATAAGCAAAACCGAGAATTTACCCTTCATGACTTCCGCGGTGGCCGACGCTGAGTTATTGCTTTTGTTGAACTCGCCGTTCTGCGGTGGAATGTAAACCGTGAGGACGTGCGTGCCCACAACGCCAGGGACATAATCAAACGACACCTCGACATTCCCATTGTCAGGCAAGACGACGTTCTTCGAATCGACCTCCTTGCCGTCCTCCATCAGGCGCGCGGCAACAACTTTTCCCCCGAAGCCGAACGAACTGATGACCCCGTTCACGATGCTTTTCTTCCCGGCGTAAATCGATGGAGCAGGAATGACTTGTCTGACGACAACGTCATTTGGCTGGATTGAATCTCCAATCCCCAATGTATGAATCGGAAACGAAAGGCTACGGGCTATGTCGATGGGATTCCCTCCCGAGTTGTAATCGCCATCGGTCAGGATGATCGCGAAGGCTATCTGTCCGGTCTCAGATTGTGAAAGCTTCGAGGCTTCCACCAGGGCGGATTCAATATCTGTCGCCGGCTGATCAAACTTAAGCGAATCAAAACTCGAAATTCTTGAAACGGCATTTCCGAAATCCAATGGGATAATGTTGAAGTCCTTGCTCAGGCTCTCATACGTTTGGCTACGTAAGATGCTTCTCATGACCTCACTTCGCGGAACCCGGCCGTCACTCAGCGACATGCTTCTTGAGTCATCCACAAGAACAAGGACATCGCGTCTCTTACTGTAGAAGTGGACGAAATTGGTCACGAGATTAGTCATTGCAAGCAGCAAAAGAAAGAACGAAAGACCGCGAAGCACTGTCAGCAAGATTCGTCTTCTTTTCGGGACGCCTTCGGCCTTCCTGTACATCAGGTGCGCTAAGCCAGCGGACAATAGCGCGAACAGAATGAAAATGTAGAAAGGAATATCGAAGTGAATTTGAAAATTCATTTCAGATAAAGCACCTTCGACATTTTCACCTCCCCACCGACATTAATCCTGATGAAATAAGCCCCGCTGCTTACCTCCTGGCTGCTATTCGACGTGCCGTTCCAAACGAATTCGTGGTAGCCTGATGAGAGACTGCCACCGAAGATCGTCTTGACTCTTCTGCCGAGCACATCATACACATCTACATTCACAGCCTCCATACTCTTCAGGACAATGGCCACATGAGTTCGAGAGTTAAATGGATTTGGATAGTTCCCGAGCAGAAGAAAACTTCCATTGATCTGACTGGGCTCAAACACCCATCCCGCATCGAATGGCTTTCTCGAACCGTAAAATGGGACAGCTATCTGCCTCCCACCGGAGTCCACGAGAGAAAAGTAAAAGTAGATATGACTCGTTGAGAAGGCTGACGGCGGAACGACGATGGCGTACTGATTCATTGTGTCGGTCGGTGAGACCGCGGCAGAAGTATAAGTGAGCCCGTCTGTCGAGTAGAAACCCTTGCTGAGATTGAGATTGATTCCCGACGTGCTGAATGCCCTGACTGCAAGATTCAACGAAGAGTTTTTCTGCCAGTCTGAAAAGTTATTCGAGCTTACCAAGCCCAGACCTTTGATCGCGTTCCAGGCATTCACTATACCCCATCCATAATAGTTGTTGGGATAATTCGATGCGTGCGTTTGGTCGGGATATTCAACCGCCGTGTTCTTCAGCAGACTTATTACCTGCAACGGCGTGAAATCCGGACGCACGGATAGAATCAAGGCCGCTATCCCTGCAGTGATCGGGGTCGAGAACGAAGTGCCGCTTTCGTACGCATAAGTGTCTGGGCCCGGCACGACGGCAACATAGTCGCCTTCGCCCATTGCAACGAGGTCAGGTTTGATCCTCCCATCGCTCGTTGGTCCCGACGAACTAAAGCTGGCGAGTTGTCCGGTCAGGTCGACGGCTCCGACAGTGATAACGCTGTCCGCATCCGCGGGAGCGATGAGCGTCCCAATTACTCCATTACCGTTGCCTTCGTTTCCCGCCGCCTGCGCAACGACGACTCCCAACTCTGCCGCTCTTGTTGCTGCACTGCTAGCAATCGATTTCTTTCCGTTGAAGTCGCCTCGCGACCAAAAATAAGACTCCGACGAATCGACAGCTCCGGATGAATCTACGAAAACATCGTAGCCCACTGAAGACGAAACCACATCGACCCCTCGGGCTTCCATCCACTCGATGCCTTCAACCCAGTTATCCTCTTCCCATTTGTAATCAGAAACGGGGACGTATTCAGTCTTCGCAAGCATGAAATCAGATCCGTATGCCACGCCGACAAGATTTCCCGGCGCATACCCGCCGAGCACGGAAAGAGTCGAGGTACCGTGGTTGTCCTGGGCTTCGGCATCTCCTGCCTGGTTCTCCGTAATGGAATCGTTTTGTATGAAATCGTGCTCTCCGACAATCTTAGTGTTTTCCAACGCTTCGTGCATTTCATAACGAAATCCTGCATCGAGCATCCCGATCAAAACTCCACTACCGTTTATCCCCAGCGCGTGCACCTGCGGAATCCCGCTTAGAGCAAACTGTGTGATCGAAGGGCCGTAGAAACTTGAATCACCTGGCTGATAAGAAGATTTTTTCGAAAACCGGCGGTGAAAAACTGAGCCGGGAGTTTCTGGCTTGAGCGGAGAAGTGTAACTTTTGATTCTCTTCAGCGCGACCACGAACGGAAACTTCTCAAGCCTTAGCAACTGGCTGGAGTCTGCGAAAACAGAAGCCGCGTCGAACCAACGACTGGTTCCATTTATTGTTAAGCCGATTGATCTCAGGCTGTCCAGATACGGACCATAGACCGGGAAATCGGAACTTGAAATGACTTTGTCCGATGACAGAACTTTCAGACGCCGTTGAATCGAACGCTGGGTAAGAACCTCATCATTGACAAGATATGATTCTGCGCGGCTGACGGCAGACTCTTTGAACGAGTTGTTCTTCGAAGGAGGTGAGAACGCATCCGCATTCGGCTTATCCTTGAAAAAGACCCAGTACTTGTTCTGTCCGAATGACTTGCCGGAGATGAGTGTTAATGAAAGGAACAGGGAGAGGTATGCCAGCGACAACCTCAATTGGCTGACACGACGAACGAAGACAAAAGAGATCTTCACTTCTCAAATCTCAAGCAAACGTCTGACTATCTCCGGCGTGGTTATGTTTTCTGCTTCAGCGTTGAAGTTCGTTATGATCCTGTGTCTAAGAACGGCGAGTGCAGCGTTTCTTACGTCTGCGACTTCCGGGCTGAGTCTGTTGTCGAGAGCCGCGTTTGCTTTCGCGGCAAGGATGAGATACTGCGATGCGCGCGGACCGGCACCGTAGCTGATGAACTGCTTGATGAATTCAGGAGCGATTGAATTCTGAGGACGTGTCCTGTTCGAGAGGTCAACTGCGAATTTCACGACCGATTCCGAAACAGGCACTCTTCTAACGAGATCCTGAAAATAAAGTATCCGCGAACCTTCAATCACTTTGCTGACATGCGGGGTGTAATCGCCTGTTGTAGACTGCACAATCTTGACCTCTTCGGCCGCGGAAGGATAATCGAGCCACAGGTTGAACATGAAACGGTCCAGCTGTGCCTCGGGAAGTGGATAAGTTCCTTCCTGCTCAATCGGATTTTGTGTGGCCAAAACGAAAAACGGAGGGTCTAGTCGAAAGGTTTGTCCCGCAGCAGTCACGCGGTATTCCTGCATCGCCTCCAAAAGCGCACTCTGGGTTTTCGGCGGAGTCCGGTTTATCTCGTCAGCGAGGATGATGTTTCCGAAAAGAGGTCCCTTGACAAATCTGAAGGATCTCTCTCCTGTGGTGACATTCTCCTCGATAATCTCCGTGCCGGTGATGTCGCTCGGCATCAGATCCGGGGTGAATTGTATACGATTGAATTTCAGATCAAGCGCATCCGCGAGAGTTTTGACCAGAAGAGTTTTTGCCAGTCCCGGCACTCCGATAAGCAGACTATGTCCTCGAGATAAGATCGTCACGAAAATTTGTTTAATAATCTCATCCTGTCCGACAATCACCTTCGCCATCTCGCTGCGAAGCTTGACAAAGCTCTCGTTGAGGAGCGAGATACCCTCGACGTCGGAAACCTTTTTTTCTTTCAAAGCACTCTGGCTCAATTCAACACCCTCTATTTGTCATTTTCTCGATTTCACTCGCACAACCGCTCGACTTTTCTTAGCACTTGTTACCATGCTGCCATTCGAATCACGGACTTCAACTTCGCCGAATCTCTTCATCCTGCTCGCGATTTCCCTGGAGTTGCCGCTGAGCACAATCGAAAGATTCTCCGGGTCTATGTATTTGTTCGCCACCGCACGGACATCTCTTGCGGTCACCCTGCGGACATTCTCACGATATTTGTTGTAATAGTTTTTCGGAAGTTGATACAGCTCGATCGCAATTACCCTGCCGGCGACCTGCTGCGGTGTCTCCAGCTGTATCGGGAACAATCCGACCAGGTAGTTTTTCACCATTTCCATTTCTCTCTTCGAAGGCACCCTGTCTCTGATCCGGTTCAGCTCCTTGAAGACTTCCTCAATTGTCTTTGCTGTAACATCGTTGCGAACGTCGGCCGACACTTCGAAGAGTCCGGGGAGTGATCGGGTTTCGAATGAGCTTCTGCCGCCGTAAGTATAACCATGCTCCTCCCTCAGATTTAAGTTTATGCGAGAGCTGAAGTAGCCGCCCAGAATCGTATTCATTACCATTACCTTGATGAAATCCGGATTGTTCCTCGCGATCCCGACCTGGCCGATCCTCAAAGCGGATTGCACGGCAGTGGGCTTATCAACGATCACTATCTTCCTTCTCGTGTTGCGCGGAACGGGCATTGCAATTGCCCTTGTAGTCTTTCTTCCTTTCTTCTTTGCAAAATATTTCAGGACATACACGTCAGCTTCTTTCGGAGTGATGTCTCCGGCAAAAACCATGAACGAATTGTCCGGCGTATAAAAATTTTCATGGAATGCGACAAAATCTTCGCGGGTCATCAAGCCAACCGACTCTTCGGTTCCGGCTGGCGGTTGTCCATACGGGTGGTCGCCAAACACTTCCGCTGCGAACTCCGTGTCGGCAAGATAACCAGGATCGGCCTTCAACTGTTGTATCGAAGCTATGCGCTGGAATTTCAATCGGTCAATTTCTTCCTGAGGAAAAGTCGGGTTTAAGACAATGTCTTGCAGAACATCAAACCCGACAGCAAGATGATCCTTCAGAACCGAAACGAGAACCTCGCTTGCGTCCCAGGTGGCGCTGCTCGAGAGGGAACCGCCGACGAAATCGATATCCTCCGCGATCTGATTCGCGGAGCGTTTCCTGGTGCCCTTGGTAAGAAGTTCACTCGTTGCACTTGCAAGACCGGGCAAGCTGCCATCATACAAAGAACCGCATTGCACCACGTAAGCCATAGTGACAATCGGCAGCACGTGATTTTCGACAACTAAGAACTTGAATCCATTCGGATATTTTTTTTCATAATATCCTGGAAAAGACATCCTACCTGCGGGGCCCGGCCTGGGCGGCCTCGTTCTGTCTAATGACTTCCCCATGTCATCAGCGCTCCTGATCCGGTTCCATGTGCCGACTCATTTACTTGCATCTCCCGGATAATAGCGTACCACCACTCGTGCAGCCTCACGCAAGAATTCACGCGCGACTTCCTTCATCATCTTCGGGGTGACGGACAACTCACGGTTCACTTCTGAATTTATCATTCCTGGGTCATTAAAAAAGGTATGATAGTGCGCAAGCGCATCGGCTACTCCGTTGTTCCTAGAAAGTCTGCCGACGTATTCGGATAGAGTCGCGTTCCTTGTTTTCTTGAATTCATAATCGGTCACAGTTGAGTCTCGTAGTTTTGATATCTCTTCGTCAAATATTTTCAGAACCTCTTCTTCCGAGTGGTCGGGCGATACGAATGCTGAGAACATGAAGACACTTGCCTCTTCCATCCCTTCGATGGTCACATCAAAATCCGAAACGGTTTGCGTCTCATACATCAATCTCTTGTAGAGTCTCGAGCTGTTGCCGTCGGACAAGACTTTGCCGATTTGGTTGAGTGCATAGTATTCACGTGAACCTTCGGGAGGAACTTTGTATGCAACGAACACTGCAGGAGACGGAACGTCGCCATGCAGCGATTCAACAATTTCCCGTCCATGTTTCTTGTCCTCAAACGGTACACGGGGAATCGGCTTGGCACTCGGCGGGATATCGGAAAAATAATTGCGAGCCAGGCTCGTCGCATCTTTGAAGTTTATGTCGCCGCTGATCACGAGAACCGCATTGTTCGGCCGATAATACTGTTCATAGAAGCTTCTCACATCCCGCATGTTGGCTGCGTCTAGATCTTCCATCGATCCAATCACAGGCCAGTGATATTGTCCTACCGGGAAAACGAGCCGCTGTATTTTCTCAGATGCGTCGCCATATGGACGATTGTCGACTCTCCAGCGCTTCTCCTCCTTCACAACTTGACGTTGTGTTGAAAGAGCTTCCTCAGTCACATGGAATTTCAACATCCTATCGCTCTCCAGCCAAAGAGCAAGGGGCAGCTGGCTCGACGGAAGAACTTCGTAGTAATTCGTGACATCTTCTGTCGTGTAAGCGTTGTTGTGTCCTCCGGCGAGAGAAATGTATCTGTCGAATTCACCTCTCTTCACATGCTCGGAGCCTTCGAACATCAAATGCTCGAAAAGATGAGCAAAGCCGGTCTTCCCTTCTTTTTCGTTTTTCGAACCGACATGGTAACAGACATCTACGGCGACAACCGGAACGGAGTTATCCTTTCGAAGAATGACCGTCAGACCATTCTCCAACATGAACTGTTTGAATTCGACATTCACCTTCGCTCGATTAGACATCTCCATTGACCTCACGGACGAAGGACGGCTGTTGAACATGGCAGTACCACGCAATCGAGTTCAGGCAAGAAAAGATCACGGCAGTTTTCTCATTCATCATGTAGCTTTTTGTTATAGTTTTGGAAGAGCCGCATCTGATGAATTCCAGACTTCCAAGCCTCTCTCGGAGAATGCTGTGGGTAAATTCATCATGAATGAATAGACGGTCACGCAAGTTGAAAACGAAAGGACGCGGCCACTTCTTTTCAACTCAGGTCTTTGTTATAAATCTGTTTCTTGAGTTGATCTATCCATTTCTGGTAAGCCTCGTTCTGTCTCATGGAAAGGGCCATTGCACTCAGGCGATCAAAGTCCTGCTGCAGGTTTACTTTGTGAGCCGGGATTCGATTGCGCAGGTAAACGATATGATAACCATAAGACTTTCCGTAAGTCACTTTCACCGGCTTGCTGATTTCCCCAACCTTCAACTCCTTGACGGTTTGCAGGAATGACGCTTCGAGCTGGTCAATGGTGACGGTTCCGAGGTCACCGCCGAGATCGCGCGAGTCCTGGTCTTGCGAAAACGCGCGGGCGAGTGCCGCAAAGCTCTCGCCGGCCATGGCTCGTCTACGAAGCGTGTCGAGAAAAGTTATCACCGAGTCGTCATCGGATTGAAGGTGGGGGATCTGGATCAATATGTGCCTGGCGTGCACCAGATCGCCGCGACGCTCCATAAGTTGAATGATGTGAAATCCGAATTGTGTTTCCACGATACCGGATATTTCTCCAGGTTTCAGTTCATAGACGGCGCGCTCGAATTCCGGAACGAATTGTCCGCGCTTCGCCCAACCGAGGTCCCCTCCTGAGGAGGAGCTGCCCGGATCCTGAGAATACTTTTTCGCGAGAGCTGCAAAGTCAGCCCCATGTCTCAATGAATCGAGAAGAGTTTTCGCAAGAGAGTACGCCTCATCACGGGCTTTCGCGCTCGGCTTTGGCGCCATGAAAATATGACTCAGTGTCACTTGTTCGGGGATGTCGGGAAGACTGTCTTTGTACGTCTCAAAAAAATTCTTGACATCTACAGATGAGACTTTCATGTCACCAAACTTCTGCTGCTTGAGTTTCTGAATAATCAGTTGCTTGCGCATGTCGTCCCTGAATTCACCGCGAATCTTGTTTAAAGACATTCCGTAGACTTCCTCAAGCTTTTGCTGGCTCCCAAGCTGCTTGACCAGATCCTGGATTCGACCGTTGAGCTGTCTGTCCACTTCGTCGTCCGTCACTGTCACGCTGTCGAGGATAGCCTGTGCAAGTATCAACTTGTCATCGATCATCGCCTCAAGCACCCTATGGTGGAGGGCTGAATCGTTCGGGTCCACCTTGTTCTGGTAAGCAGCTAGCTGCACCTGGTAATCGAGTTCCGACTTCAGTATGATCTCGTTGCCTACCACGGCAACGATCTTATCCAGAACAGGTTTGCTCTGAGCCTTCGCATCGCCGGCAAAAACAAAAAGCGCGAGAGCCAGTCCAAAATATCTTCTCAACTTACTCACTCCTGAACAATTGTGTCTCTAATAGCAACGCTCGGATCAATCTGGAAATTTCCGCCCGAGCGCAGTGAATCAAGCAGGGCTTGATAAAGTTGCCGCCTCTTCTCGATTGTAATTCGTTCTCTAATTTGACGAGTGGCATAATCGAGCGGCAGAGGATCTCCAGGACCCAATTTCCTGATCACCTGCACGATGTAGCTCAGGCTATCGACTTGAACCGGAAAGGAAATCCTCCCGGCTTCCAGAGATTGAACGACATTCCAGAGCAATGGATTCGAGTTCGAGGAACTCAAATAAGTGGAATCTCTTTCATCGAGTATTGCATACGTCGGTATGTCGCGAAACACGTCACTCCACCTGGCTCCCGTCGCGAGAGCGTTCCGAAATGCGACCGCAAACTTCCTGTTGTCAAAAGCTGCGAGGTTAACGCAAGCGAGCTCGCCTGAAACTCGAAGCTCTCCCCGATGGGCATCGTAATAATGTGAAATCTCTTCCGGAGTCAGCTCCTCAGGCACTTCGTAAATCCGTTTATTCAGGAGCATCGTTATCGCGAGTTGCCTCGAGAATTCCTCCACTCTTTCGTCGAACCCTGGTGATTCGTTCAAGCCTTGCTTCTTCGCCTCATCGTACAGCAACTGTTCATTCACCCAGTTCGAGACGTAATTCCTTACGGCGTATGCGGAGTTTGTGTCCACATGCGAGGCGACATCTCTCACGTAGAGCTGCGATCCATTCACCGACGCGAGAATGCGTCCCGGTTCCGGCTGGCGCGAGCAGCCGAAGGCAAGAACCATAATGCCTATCGAAAGCCACCGCGCCAAATGTACATGCCCGGGAAACTCAACAGGATTCGGTAAACTGTCATTGCGGCTCTCACTTCTGCGCCAGCAATTCACGGAATGTTTTGTCATCAATAGTAACGCCAAACTCTTTCTTCAGCTTTTCGAGCCATTCATTCTGAATTTCCTTAGACTCCGCTTCCTGATAGTCGGAAGACACTTCGCCGCGAGCTTCCTCAAATGTCTTCTGCTCCGGCGGGACAAAACCGTTGACCTTTATTATCGAGTACCCGTCCTCGAATCGGGTTGGCTTGCTGATTTCTCCGACCTTCATCGTCATGGCAGTGGTGGCAAGCGCGTTCGCAGAATCGGCAAACAATCCCCAGTGTCCGCCTTTCTCTGCCAGTCCCGGACGCCTGGTATACTTCGCCGCAAGCGAATCGAATTCGCCACCGCTCTTCAGCGAATCGTATATATAGTTTGCAAGACTGTCTGACAGAACATGTATCTCGCTCAGGTCCACCCTCTTGGGCCAATAATACCTATCGGAGTGGTCGAAGTAGTACGGCTTGAGCACGCTATCTGTTGTCGCAACTTTGTTCCAGACGTTTTCCTGCTCGATGTGATAGATTAGAATTCCGTCTTCATATTGCTTGATGAGTGAATCGAAGTTTGCATAAGCATGAGCTTTCTCCGACGCAAATCGAGTGATAATCATCTGCTTAGCAGCCTCACCGACGATGCTGTTAAGTGTCGACCAGATCATCATCGCCGAATTGAGACTCTCGTCAGCCGATGCGATCGATAAGACGGTATCAACCGTTCCGACGGACTTATCAGATGTGAAAAGAACCTTCTGTTTTCCCTGCGAAGAAAGGAGAGAATCGAAATCCGTCTGCCCGAAATGTTTTGTCGAATCGATCTTACTGTATAAGAACCTTAACGAGTCCTCATATAGTTTGTAACCGTATCTTTGCTTGAGCCGGTCGACAAGGCGGGCAAGATCGATCTTGTAACCGCCATTGAGGTAAGTCTCGCGAATCTTATCCTTGATCTCGTCAAACGGAGGGACTGACTTTGTCCCGGTCAATTTTATTATGTGATAGCCGAAGCGAGTGCGAACCGGACCGGCAACCTCTCCGACTTTCAAGTTGAAAGCCGCTTCCTCAAATGGTCTCACCATCATTCCTCGAGAGAAATACCCAAGGTCTCCACCCTTCTGCGCGGAATACTTGTCCGAAGAATTGTCCTCCGCAAGCTTGGCGAAATCGACACCTTGCCTTATCGAGTCCAGGACAGCAATTGCCCTGTTATAAGCCTTCAATGTGTCATCCGGAGTGTTTCCTGGAATTGGAATCAAGATGTGACTGGCACGTATGCTCTCCAGCCGGGGTCTCTTGTCGAGTAATTTGATCACCAGATAGCCATACGGAGTTCTTATCGGCATGGAACCCACTTCACCCGGTGTCAGACTGTATAGCATATCTTCGAATTCTTCGCCACCGGAATACTGCAGATAGTTGCCCGCAGTGATATAATAAGTGTCTCCGCCGCGGTATTTGCGGCTCAGCGAATCGATAGTCACACCAGCATTGAGGTCTTTTATCACCTCGGTTGCTTCATTATAAGCCTTAAGCGTATCGCCGCCCGGATGGGTAGAGTCGACAGGAAATGGAATGAACACTTGCCCCGCTCTCACTTCGTACTTTTGCCGCTCGTAAATCTTCTTGACCATCGGTTCCGTTATCTCGTGCTCCATCACGTAGCTTACTGCAAGTTGATTCTCGTAGCCTGCCAACTCCGACTTCACGGCAGGGATATCTTGAACATGTTCTCTCTGAGCATCGAGAAGTTTCAAATAATAATCCACGAGAAGATTAAGGAACTTCTCCTTGCTCTCGACGGACTGATTCGAATCGGACTCGGGAAAATAATTTTGTGAATACCGCTGTTTGAATTCACCGTAAGTGATTTTCTTGTCGCCCACCGAGGCTATCACTCGATCATTGACGCTCATGTTTGCAGCGCAGCCGGCGACAGCAATGCTTAAGATGAGGAGACAAAACACATGCTTAACTGACATTCAGGAAACCTCCATTTGTGTTGAAGACGCAGATAAAATCATAAACAACAGGAACCTGAAAATCAAGGTAAGCGTCCACGCTAAAAAGACATATGAAGGGAGGAACGTGATTCATGAAGTCATCGTCTCGATTGTTATCAAATTCAACATGAAGGCGCTGACGACTGGCGATTTATTATCATCCGGATATTTCCGGCCGCATCCGCAGCCCCGCTAAGATTGCTATTTGTTTTTTCCTTCTTTAACTTATCTGGCTTTTTGTGAGGGCTAGAAGAGAACTAGTTTGCAAAAAATCTACTGAGTAAGAATATCGAGATGGTCGTTCTATTAATCGGTGTAATCGTAGGAGTGATAATATCCGTTCCGGTAGGGCCGATCAATGTCACGGTGATCTCAAAAGGGTTCAGGCAGGGTTTCGCCGATGCTTTCGCTGTAGGACTTGGGGCATCCGTCATGGATTTTTTCTATTGTGGTGCTACCATGCTGGGACTATCTGCAATCGTCCACAAGCTCGAGGTGAACATATTATTCCAGATCATTGGCTTTATCGTTCTCCTTTACCTTGGATTGAAA
Source organism: uncultured Bacteroidota bacterium (assembly GCA_963704305.1). GTDB lineage: Bacteria > Bacteroidota > Ignavibacteria > Kryptoniales > JAKASW01 > JAKASW01. The sequence continues at coordinate 11,871 of OY969888.1, forward strand.
GACGTAACAGCAAGGGTTGAGAGTTTCAAGTATGATAGTCTTGTTCCCAAGAACGGCAGGTTTCGCAGCGCCTTTATTCTCGGAGTTTTCATGTATATCTCGAATCCCACCCTCGTGGCTTTCTGGATTACTCTTAGCGGAATAATTCAATCCTCCGGCGCGACGAGTGGCAGCATCAGTGATAGCGGACTCTTCGCATTAGGCGTCGGATCCGGCACGGCGCTCTGGTATTATTCCTTACTCAAAGCGATATTCTTGAAACGAGAGTCTTTCAAAGCAGAAACGCTCACGGTTCTTTCAAAGATTTCCGGCTACATAATGTTAGGGTTCAGTGCTTATATTGGCTACGAGGTGCTGGTCTATTTCCTACGACATGGCATAGCTTGACGCTGTGCCCTCATGAATAATTATCGAGGAGGACTTTTTATCCATGCAACGATATTTGTTGCGTGAACAGTTTTTGTTTCTTGTGCAAAAGGAGAGGACGTTCAAGTGTCGCAGGTCAGTGTGAAGTTTTCACCGTCGTGGATGAGATCTGCGGAATGGATCAGGAAGATCGACACGGCCCGCAGTTCTCTGACTTTTCATCGAGCGGAGTCTGACAAGACTATCGAGAGAAAAGTGTATTGTGCGTCTTTCGAGACGCCGATTGGGATCATGTATATCGCGTCGTCTGAGACAGGACTATGCAAGATAGCTCTGCCGAAGGATGGAAAGTCGAGTTTCTTTAACTGGATCAATCACAGTTTTTCTGCCGACCAGATCTTCGAGGATAAGAAGAGAAACTCGAATGCCATGCGACAGCTCAATGAATATTTCATCGGGAAGAGAACGAAATTTGATCTTGCGGTCGATCTGATCGGGACGCCTTTTCAGCAAAGGATCTGGGCCGAGATATTTAGAGCGCCGTATGGCACAATCGTCACCTATAAACAAATTGCAAGACGAGTGCACACGAAGGGATTCAGGGCTGTAGGCGCAACCGTCGGCAAGAATCCTTTGCCGATCATCATACCCTGTCACAGGGTCATAGGCTCAGATTACAAATTGGTAGGATACTCAGGCGGTATCAGATTGAAAGAATATCTTCTCAGGCTCGAAGGCATCATACTCATCTGACCCGTCATACATCTCCGAGACAAGCTGACTCCATTCGCTTGTGTTCGCTGACAATCGAATTTGCCCCGTTTTCATTTCGGAGCCGCTGCTTACATTCGAGGCTCGCCACACGGCACTCTCGTCGCAGTAGCTCCTCCCGCCTCCTCACCGGCTAGAACGATAATGCGAGTCCGAGTCCTGCACCACTCGGAGAAATTGCGGGTACTAATGAGACCTTAGGCGCTTCGGCGGTGCGCGCATCACTTAACGCAACATGAAACGGATGAGATGCGATTTCACCAAACGTATAGCCGAGAGCGAGAGCGAGCGGGAAATCGCTCCACCAATGAATTCCGTAGGCAACTAAACTCGAAGAGATGACGCCAAGTCCGACATACCCGACTGGCTTGAGCCATGTGACTTCGGTGTAATTCTCAGCAATCACGATCAATGTCGTCATCGCAGTTGCAAGATGACCTGACGGAAAGGCATCGTAATGCGGAACATGCTTCGAATATTGAATTTGATTCGGGAAAAAATCCCATCTTCCAGTTCTCTTCGAGGAACAGAAAGGACTTTCTCTGCCGGTGACATGTTTCAATAGTTGAACCACACCACCGCATGCAAGAATAGCTTCCGTCGTCTCACTCGCAGTTCTGAGGGCGCGCGTGTCATCAAACACAAATCCATAAGCCGCAAAAGCACCGACAATCCCGAACTGGAATCTCCCATCTCCCGTGAAAACCATCCAGTTGCTAAACCTGTGAAAGGTTGAAGACTCACCGTACCATTTCCTTTCTGTCCACCACCATTGTCGATCAACCACAACCAAAGCAGTTGTGGCGCCTGCCATCCCGACAATCCAAGGTACATTTTTTGTCTGGAAAGTCTCCGCGGAATACTCAACCCAATCGCCGGGAACTCGAGCGATCATGTCGTACCATCTTGGCAGGTAATCATTCTCCGACCGATTTGACAAACTATCCGGAGACATGTGACCGCTGCTGGCTTGTACGGCCGTTGAATCACTTCTGCCTGTCCTTGGATTTCTCTCTCTTCCTTCCGAGACATTTGAGTTGATCAGGTTCAGACACAGAAACAGTGATAGCAAGGATATAGCCCTCAGGAACGTCATTGTACCACTTCGTTTGATTTTTTCAGAATGCCTTCTTAGGTCAATTGAATTTGCAAAAGAGCGAGCCTCAATTCAACATCTAAGGTTTCAGAAAAGTTAATTGGGAAGGGAAAAGGCTATCGAACCCGCCAGCTCATGAGTGGTAAGATTAGTCGATAGGCCCATCGGATCTTACGTGTTGTTCCGGGAAAAACTCCGCAAGAGTTCGGCTGCACCCTTGTGAAAGCTCAGTCGCGTAGCCTGCCAGTTACAGTTTATTCGTACCGGAGTGCGTCTATGGGATTCAGGCTGGCGGCCTTTCGAGCCGGGTACCAACCGAAAAAGATTCCGATCGCTGCGGCAAATATGAAAGCCAACACGATCGACTGCGGCGAAATCTGTATCGGCCATTTTTGAATATCTGAAACGAACTTGGACGCAAGCACGCCGAGGACTATTCCCAACAATCCTCCCGCAAAACTCAGACTCAATGCTTCTATCAGGAACTGCGTTAGCACATCATTGCCCCGTGCACCGACAGCCATTCTTATTCCGATCTCCCTCGTCCTTTCGGTCACCGACACAAGCATGATATTCATGATTCCAATTCCACCGACTATGAGTGAAATTCCCGCGATGCTAGCTAACAAGAGAGTCATCGTCTGGGTGGTGGCATCGGCTGTACTTGCTATCTCAGTCTGCGTTCTCACCGTGAAATCGTTAGCTTCCCACTGGGTCAGCTTGTGCCTGTCTCTTAACAGCTGCGTAATCTCGTTGCTCGCCTCGTTGACCGCGGCGGATGACTGTGCCGAAGCAAATATGACATTGGCATAAATTCCGCCGACAAGCTTCTTCAAGACAGTGGAAAATGGAGCGATGATGATGTCATCCTGGTCGTTGCCGCTCGCATCCTGCCCTTTTGGAGCCAGGACCCCGATGATCCTGAAGGGAAGATTTCCAATTCTGATTACCTGTCCGACAGGATATGCATTTTCTCCGAACAAGTTCGTAACGATTGTCTGACCCACGACGCACACTTTCGTTTCGCCTCGCTCATCCGAATCCGTAAATCGATTGCCGCTTTGCAGTTGCCAATTTCTTATGTCGAAGTAATTCGGATAGCCGCCCCAGATGGCTGTCCGCCAGTTTTGATTGTTTGCAATGACTTGGTTAACAGATCTTACAACCGGTGTCACGTACTGAACCGCCGGACACTGTTTGGTAATTGCCGTTGCGTCGTCTTCAGTAAGTCGTGTGAATGTTGCCGCTTGTGTTCGGACACCGTTCTGATTTGATGCAAATGGAAAAACGATAAGCATGTTCGTCCCAAGCGAAGCGATCTGGGATTTCACGGCGTTGCTTGCTCCCTGTCCGATTGCGAGCATTGCGATCACGGCTGCGACGCCGATGATAATGCCGAGCATCGTCAGGAAAGAGCGCATCTTGTTCCTACCGAGCGAGCGGAAAGCAATTTTGAGTATGTTTATGATTTTCATGGTGTATTTCTCTTCTCCAACAGAACTAAGAGGTTCGACAAATGCCTTTCATACGCGGCAGGATTCATTACTCTATCTCTTCTTCCAATACAGGAATCTTCGGCAACTCTTCGGAAGCGATCTTTCTTTCTTCGACGGAGACAATCCTGCTGATCTTGCCATCCTTAAACACGACGTTTCTCTTTGCATACTGAGCGATGTCCAACTCATGCGTGACAAGGACAATGGTGATTCCTCTTTCGTTAAGCTTCTGAAAAATCTCCATAACTTCGACGCTGGTTCGCGTGTCCAGATTTCCCGTCGGCTCATCGGCAAGTATGACGACAGGATCGTTCACCAGCGACCTCGCGATTGCGACTCTCTGCTGCTGTCCGCCGGAAAGCTGGTTTGAATAGTGGTGGGCACGTTCCGCGAGGCCGACCGCGTTCAGTGCGTCGAGCGCCTTTTGCTTTCTTTGAGATGAAGTAATTGAATTGGAATAAAGAAGCGGCAGCTCCACATTCTCCAGTGCAGTTGTTCTGGGCAGGAGATTGAACGCCTGGAAAACAAATCCCAACTTTTTGTTTCTAAGATGAGCAAGCTCATCTCGATCCATCTTCCCGACTTCAATCCCATCCAGGAGATATTCACCGCTGGTCGGAGTATCGAGGCATCCCATAATGTTCATGAATGTCGACTTGCCTGATCCGCTCGCACCCATGATCGCGACGAATTCGCCTTTGTCAATGTCGAGATTAATTCCGCGAAGTGCGTGCACCTCGAAGTCACCCAACTTGTAAATCTTTGTTATGTGCTTTACAGAAATTATCAGCTCGGACTTGTCCGGCGAAGCTTTGGTGAAGTCAGACATCGTTTTAGAATCTCCTCTGTCCGCCCTGGAACGGATTATTCGGCTGCGCGCTTGCAGTCTGCGTCAATGTTCCGACTGCAACTTCATCGCCTTCCTTCAGATCGCCTTGCACCTGGGTATTAGTTCCGTCTGACAAGCCAAGCAAAACTCTTACTGGTCTTATTTCTTTACCATTAACAACCCAAACTCTGAAATAACTTCCGGGCGTCAGATCTCGTGTTTGAGCACTCGTTCCTCCGCCTGTACCACCATTCATTCCACCGCCGACTGCCGTTCCCTGATTGCCGCCGCCATTTTGATTTCTTCGCTGCTGGAATCGTTGCCTAACCGAGTCCGGAAGCTCGTTCATCAGTTTGACCAGAACATCGCGCGGCGGTGTGAAACGCAAAGCAGTCGTCGGAACCTTTAAGACATCCTTCGCCTCTGCAATACTTATCGTTATGTTGGCCGTCATACCCGGCATTAATTTTTGCCCGGGATTTGGAGCCTCTATTACTACTGTATATTCCACGACGTTCTGTACTGTGGTAGGCTGTAACCTTATTTGTGAAACTCCTCCTTTGAAAACGTCGGTAGGATACGCATCTACAGTAAATGTGACGTTCTGGCCAACTTTCACATTACCAATATCTCCTTCATCGACCAAGGCTTGAACTTGCATTCGAGAAAGATCGTTCGCTATCGTGAAAAGAGTAGGTGTACTAAAACTTGCTGCAACTGTCTGCCCTACGTCAACGTTTCTCGAAATCACAACCCCGCTTATCGGAGCTCTGATCGTCGCATAATTTAAATTTATGTGCGCCTGGTCAAGAGCAGTGCTCGCTGTTTTGACATCAGACTCAGCCTGCTCGTATGTTGCCGAAGAGGCATCGTAGTCGGCTTGCGAATCGAGATTGCGGGCAAACAATTGTTTGACCCTATCGAAATTAGATTTGGCCTGATCTGCAGCGACTTTAGCTTTCTGCAGATTTGACTCCGCAACTTCCACGCTTGCCCAGAGGAACGTGGTATCTAATTTTGCCATCACCTGTCCTCGCCGCACGCGCGAATTCCAGTCAACAAATAATTGCGCAATTGTTCCTGAGACTTGCGTGCCAACTTGAATTGTCGTATCGGCCGCAACTGTGCCGGTGGCTGTGACCACAACGTCGAGATCTCCGCGTGCCACTTTCACGGTCAGCCAGCTTGGGTCTTCTGCCTTCCCCTTTGAAACGAAAAAAGCAGCTCCACCGATCAGTGCGAGCAGTATGATGACAGCCGTTATGATTGTTTTCTTCTTTTTCATCTTATCATTCTCGTTTTTAGCTCTCAGCGCTCAGCAGATTGCTGACTGCGAATAGCTGACAGCTACTTTATTGTTCCCATTGCTCTCTCAAGCTTCGCATAAGAGACATTGTAATTGTAAAGAGACTGGATATATGAAATACGAGCATTTGCCAATGCAACCTCAGCATCGGTGGTCTCGAGCGCAGTGCCGATTCCTGAATTGTATCTCCCGACCGCGAGTCTTAACGCTTCGTCGGCAGACTCAACAAGCTTCCTCGAAGCCTGGATACTCTCACTCGCTTCTTGAAGCGCAAACTCTTGCTGCTGAACATCTAAGAGTAATGATTGCATGACCAAATCATTAGACGCTTCTGCTGATTTGAGGTTTGCCCGTGCCTGATCAATCCCTGCATCGAGAGCAAATCCCTGAAAGACCGGCAACGAAACCGTGACTCCGAGGTTCCAACCGCTATAGAGAGGAGTGGGATTAAGTCCGCGCCAGTTGTAGCCGCCCGATGCCAGAATGTTCGGGAAGTTTGCGGTCCATGCTGATGTGAGAAGGGCTTTGCCCGCCTCGACCTGTGCCTGACTCGCGAGAAGCTCCGGGCGACTTTTCAGCGCAGTTTGAATCGCAGTATTCATGTCGACGCTCACGTAGGAAACTTCCAGATTATCCGTAAGGACAAAATTATCCGGCAATCTCTGTCCCATTGCATTTTCAAGCTGCACGCGAGCGATCTTGAGATTGTTTTCGGCCTGGATAAGATTGACGTTTGCGTTCGCCAACGTTACTTCTGCGTTGACAACGTCGTATTGAGGTGCGGTGCCTGCTTTGAAGAATGCCTGCGCCTGTCGAAGATGCTCCTCTGCCTGTTCGACCGTTTCAGAATCGACTTCACGAACGCGCTTCGCCGCGAGGTAATTAAAATACGCAATGTAAGTGTTCACGATTACATCTTCGCTTGCCGATCTCAAATCCTCGTTCGACGCATCCACCAGATCCGACGATGCCGAAACTTTGGTGATCGTTTTCCCAAAATCAAAGACCAGTTGCTGTGCCTGCAAACCGGCAGAATAGCTGTCGTAACTTCCATTGCGCACTATGTTACCTAGAAGAAAAGTTCCGCCATTTCTTGTAATGCCGGCCACCGCCGAGACCTGTGGCAGTAATGTGGACCGGGAAAGTTCCAGGGCGGATTGAGAAAACTCCAGTCCTCCTTCCGCAACCTGAATCTGTGGGTTATGCTTCATTGCAACCTGGACACATTGTTCGAGCGTCAGGGTGTCTGCTCCGGAATTAGGACTCATAGACTGGGCAAAAACACTCACTGGCAAAAACAGGACAAAAAACAAGTATTCTTTCATGATCTCCAATATCGATTGTGATTATAGACGGTAAATTTGGCAAGAAGTTCGAAAATAAGGACTGACTGAAAATGAAAAACGCGGAACCGTTGAGACGCAAAGAGGGCAATCATGACAGGCACTATCGCTGCACGTTTGCGTCCGGCGGTGAAATTCTTCTTTAAAGTTTATATCCGATCTTCCTCAAGAATTCGTATCTGACTTTCTTGTCGTTTTCTGTTTCCATTCCTTTGGACTTAACACCATCTATCACGCCAAGAATTCCCCGACCCTGTTCAGTCTCTGCAATGACTATTTGAGCAGGGTTCCCTGTTGCGCAATAGATGTTCGCGACTTCAGGAACATTTTTTATCGTGTTCAGTATGTTCACCGGGAAACCGTCCCGCATGAATATCACAAAAGCATGCCCGGCAGACAGATTCATTGCATTCTTCTTAGCCAGATCGACAAGTTCGTCGTCGTTACCGGAGAAACGGACCAGCGCCGGCCCCGACGATTCACAAAAGGCAATGCCGAACTTCATCTGCGGAACAGTCTGGACAATCATCTCGTGCAGATCCTCAATTGTCTTGATGAAATGCGATTGACCGAGGATGAAATTAACATCATCGGGCTTTACGATGTCAACGAGTTTCAGTTCCATTCGATCCTCCATTCTTGACAAGCCGACATTCACTCTCCGGCGACCTGACCGGTTCGGTGTTCCATGTTCCATGCCTGACTCGAGTATACTAGCTTTCCACCGACGATAGTCCCGAGTATCTCATCTTCAGTAATCGCAAGCGGGGGAACATGTCTGAAATCTTTCTCGAAGATGGTGAAGTCCGCATATTTCCCTACCGATATTGTCCCCTTCTCCGCCTCTTGAAACGCACCATACGCCGGCCAGACGGTGAAGGCATTAATTGCTTCGTCAAGCGTCATCCTCAGCTGTGGGAAAAATCCGCCATCATAGTCGGAACTGTCAGCAACAGCGTCGGGCGTCAACTCGAAATAATCTTTTGCATCTTCGAAATTCCTCGGAAGGCCGTTCAGATCCTGTCTCGCGATGGCTGCGTAAATTCCAAGACGCGGATCGGGACTCTCTACCGGAAAATCGGAGCCTCCGATAATTATGTTCCCGTCTCTGAGAAGTGATTGCCAGGCGTATGAACATTTCAAGCGCTCGGGGCCGAGCCTGGTCTCTGCCCAATACATGTCCGAAGTACAGTGTGTCGGCTGCATCGACGGAATAACTCCGAGCTTTTTGAATCGTGAAATATCATCCTTCAAAAGCACCTGGGCATGTTCGATTCTCAGCCTTGGATCCCGGACATCGGCGTCCTTCAAAGCTTTCTCATAAGCATCCAAGACTATGTCGTTAGCTCGATCGCCAATTGCGTGCGTGCATACCTGGAAGCCGTACGACAAAGAGGCGATCGTCAAATTCTCAAGATCCTTCTCGCTCATTTCCGTCAGGCCGTAATTGCCGGGATCATCGGTATATGACTTCACAAGCGCGGCACCGCGCGAACCAAGTGCGCCATCCATATAAACTTTTACAGAGCGCATCGTGAAGAGATCTTTATAGTTTATCAGCGGCCCCTCCCTCAGAATTTGCGGCAGAGTCGAGTCGGTGCCCAGGTACATCGCGTAAACTCTGATCTTCAATTTTCCATCGGCAGCAAGTCTCTTGTACACCTTCAAGGTTTGTTCATCGATTCCAGCATCATGGACCTCTGTCAATCCGAAACGTGCACAAGTGTCTACCGCAAGAAGAATAGCTCTCTCGATTTCCGATTCTGTCGGAGGAGGAATTTTCGAAGTCACGAGATCCATGGCAGCATCCACGAACACGCCTGTCGGGTCACCGTGTTTGTCTCTAATGATCTTACCGCCGCTCGGATCCTTCGTGGCTCGCGTAATTCCGGCCAACTCCATGACTTTCTTATTCACCCAGATTGCATGACCATCTACGCGTACAAGGAGCACGTAATTATCCGGGGCAACATTATCGAGCGCATCGTGCGTCGGGAAACTTTTCCCTCGAGAGATCGACTTCCCGGAAGGAAGAGCGTCCGACCACCTTTCCTGATTCCATCCCCGCCCGCGGATCCAGGTGCCGGGGCCTGCTTTCGATGCGGCGGCCTTAACAAGTTTACTTACGTCATCGACAGAATTTGCGCCGGTCAGATCAAGCGTCGTCAGACTGAAGCCAAGCTCGGAAATATGACAATGGCCGTCAGTCAACCCAGGAAGAACAAAGGCTCCCCGAAGATCAATCGAGACCTTCCCCTCGAAGTGTGAAACAATCCCAGCGCTTGTTCCGACTCCCACGATGCGTCCGGCATTTATGGCCACAGCCTGCGCTTCCGGGACACGCGGATCGAGAGTGTAGACGTCGCCATTTGTGAGTAAGGTGTCAACTTTCATCTTCGGCACAGAGCACGATGCGAATATAATACAAGTGCAAAGAATTCCGGCAATCCTCAATTGTCTCATCTCTTGTCCCAAATGATTCATTGAAATTTACAAAAGGACTGAGAATGAAACGAACTTCAAAGTCAAAACTAAGTAGCTATGGTACTGGGCTTTGAATTTCAGTTTTGACATTTTCCCGAACAGGAAGTTCGGGATGCCGATCATCACACGATGTGATGTATTAATCGGCAGACTTTTGAATTTTGACCTCTTCTAACATATCTTGATCGCACATTTACGATCATTTTGTACACAAAGGAGGACATCATGGATCATTCCCTGACTACAACAACATTTGAACTCGACGGCTACCGGGTCGTGAAGCAGCTCGGCGTAGTTCGCGGCATCGTGGTACGATCTCGCTCGCTCTTCGGAACGATAGGCGGGTCGTTACAAACTATCTTCGGAGGCAACATTACCCTGTTCAGCGAACTCTGCGAGAAAACTCGCGACGAAGCATTTGAAATGATGTTGGACCACGCGGAGAAGCTCGGTGCCAATGCTGTAATAGGCATAAGATACGATGCTGCAGAATTGATGAGCGGAGTCTCAGAGGTACTTTGCTACGGCACGGCTGTGGCTATTTCTCGCTCATAGTGTTTTGCCCGCAGGTTATTAGAGAACCGCATACAAGTTCTCTGGGTCGGGATACACTTCGTCGATTACATGGATTTTTCTCTTGACGAGCAGTTGCTAAATTTATGTATGGAAGTCAGCAGGGCGAATAATAGTCTCCGGGCAAACAGATCATTCTATAACCCAACTAAATCTGGAGAAGCATCGTGAGCACTTCAATAGAGAAACTCAGTTTCTTCGAAGATGTAAACCGCAACTTCGACAAGGCTGCGCAGTTCACTAATCACCCGAAGGGTCTGCTCGAACAGATTAAAGGCTGCAATAGTGTTTACTCATTCCAATTCCCCGTCAGAACGTCGAAGGGTTTCGAAGTATTCCACGGATGGCGCGTCGAACACAGTTACCACAAATTGCCGGTGAAGGGCGGAATAAGATATTCGGAACAGGTCGATGAAGATGAGGTGAAAGCACTCGCCGCATTGATGACTTACAAGTGTGCTATTGTCGATGTCCCATTTGGCGGTGCGAAGGGAGCGATCAAAGTCAACCCCAAGAATTATACGTTGACAGACCTCGAGACAATTACACGACGTTACACCGCGGAGCTGATAAGGAAGAATTACATCGGTCCGGGAGTAGACGTTCCGGCACCAGATTATGGGTCGGGTTCAAGAGAGATGGCATGGATCGCCGACACCTACTCGGCGTTCAATCCGGGGAGGATCGATGCTTTCGCATGCGTCACCGGGAAACCTATTGCGGAAGGGGGTGTTCGAGGAAGAACTGAGGCGACAGGTCAAGGAATTTATTTCGGCCTGCGGGAAGCGTGCAATAATGCTGAGGACATGAAGAAACTCGGACTTACGCCAGGACTTTCCGGAAAGAGAGTTGTTGTTCAGGGACTTGGGAATGTTGGCTATTACGCCGCGAAATTTTGTCAAGAAGGCGGAGCGATAATAGTTGGGCTGGCCGAATACGAAGGAGCAATCTGCAATCCGGACGGTCTTGATCTCGACGAGGTCATGAAACACCGAAAAGAAACCGGCTCGATACTCAGATTTCCAGAGGCCACTGACATCATAAACACGAAGGAGGCACTTGAACTTGAATGCGATATACTCCTTCCCGCTGCACTCGAAGCACAGATTACAGGCGAAAATGCCCCTCGCATAAAGGCGAAAGTTGTTGCTGAAGGCGCGAACGGCCCGACAACAACGGGAGGAGAAGAGATCCTTCTTCAGAAGGGCGTGCTGGTCTTACCGGATATGTATCTGAATGCTGGTGGTGTTACTGTGTCATATTTCGAATGGTTGAAGAATCTTTCACATGTCCGATTCGGAAGAATGGACAAACGCTTCGAGCATTCCGCCTTCGATAAAATGCTCCATGCCGTGGAAGAGGCAACGGGAGAATCTTTTTCTGATTTCGAGAGAAAAGAAATCACGAAAGGAGCGGACGAGATTGATCTCGTCAATTCAGGTCTTGAGGAGACGATGACAACTGCTTATAATCAGATCAGGGAAGTCCGGAAGAACAACACGAAGATTCCAGATCTGAGAACAGCTGCCTTCCTGACATCAATTAACAAGATAGCAACCTCCTACATCGAGCTCGGAATATTTCCGTAAGCTCCTCCGAGAGACAATGTCACTGCTTTTTTCGGGAAGGCATCATTGCTGATGCCTTCCTTCTGTATCATAAGTACGGCCTTCGGTTCACCGATCCGCCACGGCGTAATACGAGCTCAACTTACCTAGGTAGCTCAACTGAGTCCCCGGAAGGAGATAAGTCGACCCACCCAAATTGCTCGATTCTTTTTAGATGGAAGGCTCGAAAATCAGGAACCCAACGCTTGCTTTTATCGCATCACTGAAAGTGCGTTTACAAGGATGATGAGGCGAACTCTTTGCCGTCACATTCCATATCGTGTAACGGCAAAGAGTTTTTGTTTACAAACTAAAACGGACGCTCGAGTCGAATTCCAAATGTTGGAGAAGTTGAAATGTCCGTTCTCCATGCAAGATAAATTCTAAAGGAACCGTCTCCGCTGCCTACTCCAATCCCATAGTCAGATTTGAAATCGGACACTTTCATTATGCCCCATCCTCCGGCCAGCTCTGCAGAAGAACCGGCATCCTTCAGTTGCCCGACGTTGCCGAATAGAATCATCGTGAAGGTGTTAAAGGGGAAGAAATCAGAGTGTCTGAACAATTCTGGGCTGAATAGAAATTCTGCGTTGAACAGCAAGAGGCGGTTTCCGGAGAACTCCTTGTATCGATACGCGTTCAGTGTGTTGAAGCCGCCGATCTGGTAAGAGCGCTGCAACGGCACGACGCCGCTGGAGGTTCCCGCTCTGAGCCTCATGTTCAGCTGCAGACCTGAGAACAAAGGTTGGTAGCGGACCACATCTGCTGAGAGCATTTTGAAATCAAATCCACCACTTACGGTTGTCTCATCATGTAGATCCGCCATCCATCCCTGTCTTCGTCTATCGCCGCCGCTGTAATTCCGGTGTTCGACATCCACTACGATGCTTCTCATCCAACCATTGGTTATGGCCGGATTGTCGCGAAATACTTTATCACCTCCGAAGATGGACCAGTTTGTGTTGCTCGATAGCGAAGAATATTTGTCGACATTGTAGCTTATCGTAATTCTCGAATTCATCTCGTAGTACTGGGCGACATGGATCGAGAATCCTTCTCTTGAGAAATAATCCATGAAATCTTCGCGCGCCAGAACCGCGTAGGCAAAATTTTCTTTCGGACCAATTATCCAATAGTCCTTCGAATCGGTGAGAGAGTGACCTTCACCCCCCACCTCGAATCGGTCTTCGTTGCCGAACCATTTGTCCAATCCTACTTGATATCTCCACCTGTGCAGTCTGAAAGCATAACCAACAAAGCCATAAGGTGAGAAGTCATCGACTCCGCTCCAGAAATAATCCTTGTCCTGGCCGAGTCCCAAGAAGAATCCATCCACTCTGTTATAGTTCGCAGCGAGCTTATCGAAAAGAAAGTTGTGGTTTTGCCAGAATATCCGGATGCTCGGTAATCCTCAACTTCTCCACGAGTGATTGCCTGCCTTCAAGATCGCTCCCGGATCGCTCAATAATGTTGCCGTCAACGCTCGCATCTTTGCTAACGTGCGCCTTACCGTTCACCACAACGACATTTCCGGTTATCTTGGCGCCACCTCTGACGAATGCATCACCATCCACGACTATCAAGCTGCCGTCGATTGTTCCGTAGATGAATGCGTCGCCGTTAAGAATTTTGAGATCCCTGTCCAATACAGCATCATCCTCGAGAGTGTAGTCGCCGCTCTTGATCATTGCGTTATGAACATCGTAAATGCGCGCTGCGTCGTTGGCAAGACGTGTGGCATCCTCCGAATACTCGTGAATCTCCTCCCCGATCCTTTCAAGCGAATCGGAAAGTTTCTCAAGCTCTTCGCGATCCCTGGTGCTCAATTCACCGGCTGTGTCTGCCCTCTCCTTGAACAAACGATAAGCGGTTTCAATTTTCTTCAACTCCAATTTCAACGAATCGATCACGCCTCTTTGATTTGAATAAGTCGTGTCGTTATCCTGCGCCCTGACCGATGAGAACGAAACTATGGTTGCACAAACCAGAAGAAACAGGAACAGTCCTTTCATATAAAACGCTCCTTTCCTCTGAGAATCTACGAATTGTGAGAAAATTGTTACAAGTAATCAGACTGGGGATGGAGACTCTTTGGCAGTTTCTTCGAGAGGGTAGAAATTGAGTGACGGCAGATATTCAAGAACGCCATGGTAATACGAAAGCTCAAAGAAATATCTCATTCCGGCGATCTCTTCGTCTCCAAGATCAAATTGAATATTCTCCGTCAGGTAAGATTTCACCAGTTCGAAATCTGCTTTGTACTCAGCGCCTGCCTCGCGACAAACGGAATCAATATTGTCCTGCCCGAGAATCTTGGAAGTGATAATCGCCTGAGTGTCTTCAAGATCAATCGCACCAGGTCTTCCCGCCCACACTGCAAACACAAAAGGAAGGCCGGTCATGTCGTGCCACTCTTCCGCAAGATCGAGATAACTTCTCCCGAATGATTGAGCAGTGAACAATGCAGAATCGCCGATAATGAGAGCAGCATCGGCAGTCGCGAGCATCTTGTCGAGGTCAGGCTTTGCGGCGATGAATTCCGGTTTCAATTCGAACTTCTCCGCAAGCAGTATCTTCGTGAGCACGACGGATGTCATCGAACTAATGTCGACTGCAACGGACCGAATGTTTTTCAGATTCCTGTTGAAATACAATCGTATGCTGTTCACTTCGTCGTGAGCGATTATCCCGCACTCCGGGACTATTCTTAGAGACGGGCTGTTCTTTGCGTATGCAATGCTGGGGATGAGTGCGACGTCAAGCTTGCCGGCGTTCAATGCAACCGCAAGTGCGGAGGGAATATCTTTCGTCAGTTCAAAATTGTGCGGGAGGAGATTCTTCTCTATTCCGTAAATCAGAGGCTTCGTATTCAGGAAACTAACGGCACCGATTTTCCTCTTCCCGGATGGAGTTCGCGAATCGGACATATTAACTCCTCTGTTGAATCCTTGCTCAGATGTTTGCTAAGCAAAGTTCTCTATGGTGTTATAAAGCGCGTCGCGTTCGATCGGAACGCGGCCCGCGTCCTTAATAAGCTTGATCAATTGTCGCTTCGTCAAAGCGTTTTCCGTGGATGCACCGGCCATGTGGAAAACCCTCTCGTCGCGCACCGTGCCATCAAGGTCATCCGCTCCAAACCCGAGACTGATTTGTGCCACTTTAGGACCCATCGAAATCCAATATGCTTTTATGTGAGGGAAGTTATCGAGCATGAGCCTGCTGACGGCAATGCTCTTCAGATTGTCCACGCCCGTCGCCCATTGAGTAGAATCCTCAACGTGCGGATGATAGGCAAGTGGGATGAATGCAAAGAAGCCATTTGTCTCGTTCTGCACATTGCGGAGGCGGATCAGATGGTCTACTCTCTCCTCGACTTTCTCCATATGTCCATAGAGCATCGTTGCATTGGAAGGAATCCCGAGACGATGAGCCGTCTTAATGACGTTTACCCATTGATCGGCGCCGATCTTATCCGCGAACATTTTCTCCCGGACGCGCTCGCTGAATATCTCAGCTCCGCCACCGGGCATCGCATCGAGTCCCGCCTCTTTCAAATCCATCAGAACCTTCTCTACCGACAGGTCGTAAAGTCTTGCAAAGAAATCTATCTCCACCGCAGTAAATGCCTTGATGTGAATCTTCCGATTTATCTCCTTTATTCCGCGGAGCATCTTGATATAGTAATCATAAGGAAGTCCGTTATGCAGGCCGCCGACGATATGCATCTCAGTTATGTCGTCTTTCTCGTCTTCGATTTTTCTGAAGATCTCGTCGAGTTCCATTAGATAAGCTCCGGCCTGCCCTTCCTTGCGGTAAAAGGAGCAGAACTTACAATCAAGCTCGCAGATGTTCGTGTAGTTAAGAACATAGTTCTTGACGAAGTAAGTGTTCGATCCGTTGATTCTTTCGCGAACAATGTTTGCGAGATGACCAAGCGCCAGGAGATTGTCTGTGTTGTAGAGTCTTATCCCGTCGTCGCGGTCGAGCCGCTCGCCGGCCTTCACCTTCTCGTAGATGTCTTCGAGTTCACCGAACACACTTGCGTGTTCCAGAAATTCATAACTCATAGCTGACGGCTGACTGCTGAATGCTGTCATGTGGTTTTCTGTCGGACTGCCTTGCTCGCCAGATCTCTTAGGTAGAATAATTTCGCTCGTCGGACCTTACCGCCGCGCATGACTTCGATCTTGGCAATGCGGGGAGAATGCACAGGGAAAATTCTTTCCACTCCGACTCCGTTGGAAATCTTGCGGACGGTGAACGTTTCTTTCAGTCCCGCTCCACGACGGCTGATGACAATACCTTCAAAGTCCTGGATGCGTTCCTTGTCGCCTTCAACAACCTTGAAGCGTACGTTGATCGTATCGCCCGGCCGGAATTGCGGCAAATCTGTTTTCAAGTGAGCTGCTTCGACTAATGATACTTTATTCATGATTTTTCTCCAGTTTCTCAATCTTATCCCGCTCCACGCGAGAAAAATATTTATCAAATAAATCCGGCCTGCGTTTCGTGGTACGCATGACACTCATTTCTTCACGCCACTTCCTCACTTCTTCGTGATCACCGCTGAGCAAGACCTGCGGGACTTTCATACCCATGAATTCTGCGGGCCTGGTATATTGAGGCGAATCAAGAAGACCTGATTGGAAAGAATCGTTCAATGCACTTTCGCTGTCACCAAGCGCTCCGGGCAAGAGTCTTACAATGGAATCGATCACGGCAAGCGCCGCAATCTCTCCGCCGGTCAGGACATAATCACCGATCGAAAGCTCTCTCGTGACAATGCGTTCCCTGATTCGTTCATCAACACCTTTGTAGTGCCCGCAAATGAAAATAAGGCTCTGTTTCAAGGACAGCTCGTTTGCAGTCGCCTGATTGAATGTCTCCCCGTCAGCGGTCAGGAGAATTACGTCGTCGTACGTTCGCTCAGACAAGAGCTTTTCAACACATTCAAAGACGGGCTCGGGCTTCAGCACCATTCCAGCTCCACCGCCATAAGGCGAGTCATCTACCGTTTTGTGTTTGTCGTGTGCATATTCTCGGAGATCGTGGACAAAAATTTCTACGACGCCCCGCTCCTTGGCCTTCTTTAACATGCTCTCCTCGAGGGGACCTCCAACCATTTTTGGAAATGCCGTGACAACGTCAATTCTAATCGATGCCACCTTCGACCATTCCTTCGATCAACCAGACTTTTATTTCTTTATTCTCGAGATTCACTTTCTTTACGAATTCGTTCACGAACGGAAGGTTGAATACCTGACCACCCGGCGTGTTGACAAGAAGAAGGTTCTGAGCAGAATTTGAAATTACATCGGACACTATGCCGACCATGTTCCCTTCCAAATCTCTCACATTCATCCCGATCAATGAATCGATGAAGTAAGTATTAGCCGGCAAAGTTCCCCTTTCGGATTCCGGAATCAAGAGTTCCGCACCAACAAAAGAAGACGCCACTTCAAAAGAACTTACATCTTTCAGTTTCAACACAACGTAATCATTTACCATTTCGATTCTTTCTACTTCATATTCTAAGACTTCAGGTGCGTTTCGCTTCCGAAGGAAAGCACGTTTCATTTCTGTGAAACGGGCCGGAACGTCGCTCAACGATTGGACCTTCAGATCTCCTTTGCTTCCTCTCACCTTTCTCACAGTTCCGATGAGAACAAAATCTGCGGTCCCTTCTTGTGCAAACGGATTCATTGACATCTGGCGATAACTTACACAACGATCCCGGTTATTGCCAGGACACAAAAGATGCAGGCTAATGACGATCTGCGACTTATGGCTTGTCTATGATTTCAAGGATGGCGCGCTTGCCCTCCCGAGCCGCGACAGCGCTTAAGAGAGTCCGAATCGCGTTGGCAGTCCTTCCCTTCCGGCCGATCACTTTACCCACATCTTCAGGATCGACCTTCAATTGAAAAACCACCTTGTTGGGTTCCTTCTCTTCCTGAGTCAACTGAACGCCATCAGGTTTGTCCACAAGTTTCTTGATTACGTATTCGACGAAGTCATGCATGGCGGACCTCCTTTTTCACCTGAGCCTGGTAACCATCCCGACCACGGCCGGGACCGCTTCAAGCCATCCTCCCGCTAAACCAGGGGAAGAGCAGCTGAAAACTCACCGAACTTAGCCCGCGCTTTTCTCCTTTCGGCAAGAACCCGACTTTCGCCGGGACCAACTCTTTAGTTCGCCTTGATCCGAAGTTCATGACGCACATCATATTTGAGTGGGCAGCCACGAACCTCATATGAAGCATGGCACAACATGCGCCGTTCAGATTCTCTCACGCGGTAGGTTGCTCGGGTGCGGTCGCCACCGCAGGCTGCGGACTCGTCCCGCCCTGCGGGGCCGGCGCGGCTTCAGCGGCCTTCTTTGCTTCCCTTGCCTTCTTCGCCACCTTACGCCTCTCTTTGCGTTCCGCGTCCCGCGCAAGCTTGGCGGCCTGGCCCGCTTGCCATTCGGCCAGCTTCTGCGTGATAGTGGAATCGTCCAGAGCTTTCTTCATGAGGTGCCACTTGTACCACAAACCTGACTTACGAAGCAGACTTCTCACGGTGTCGCTCGGCAGAGCACCGCGCTTCAACCACTTGAACGCTTTCTCCTCGTGGAACTTTATCTCTGCCGGATTTCTCAGGGGGTTATAAGTTCCAACGACCTCGATAAAACGGCCATCGCGAGGCGAGCGCGAATCCGCGGCGACAACTTGATAGGCTGGCTGGTTACGCCGTCCAGCTCTTCGTAGCCTTAATCTTACTGCCAAATATTCCTCCGAATTTTAGAGTGCTGTCGAAATTTCTTTTTCACATTCCGAATAAATGCAGGCGCCCGCCGAGGACCACGCCTCGTTTGGAGCGAGAAGCCTTATCGTCCAACTGAGTGTCGCTTTCCTCTGGAGAGAGTCTTGAACATTCTCTGCATTTCCGAAAACTGTTTCAGAAGCTTGTTGATATCCTGAACTGTCGTGCCGCTTCCTGCAGCAATTCTTCTTCGTCGCCTGCCGTCGATGATATGAGGTTTGTCCCGCTCTTCCAAAGTCATCGAGCTGATGATCGCTTCTATTCTGACGAGCGCTTTCTCATCGACTGTTGTATTTCTGATGGCGCTCGAAACTCCAGGTATCATGGATAATACATCTTTGAGCGGCCCCATCTTCTTTATCTCTCTCAACTGATCTCTGAAATCTTCAAGGTTAAACTCATTTCTACGGAGACGCTGCTCAAGTTTTTCTGCCTTCTTGTCGTCCACCTGCTGCTGAACTTTTTCGACAAGCGTGACAACATCACCCATCCCGAGTATTCGCGAAGCCATTCTGTCAGGATGGAACACCTCAAGCTGGTCAAGCTTTTCGCCAAGGCTGACAAACTTGATCGGCTTCTGGACAACCGACCTTACGGACAGCGCCGCTCCACCGCGTGCATCTCCATCTAATTTGGTAAGTACCACACCGCTGAAGTTCAGTCGGCGATTAAATTCGAGAGCAGTGTTGACCGCATCCTGTCCGGTCATCGAATCAACCACGAACAAGATCTGATGCGGATTTACTGCAGATCTCACCGCCTCTGCCTCACGCATCATCTCCTCGTCGACGTGAAGTCTACCGGCAGTATCAATGATCGCAATGTTGCGAGCGTTCATCCTGGCATAAGCAATTGACTTTGCAGCGATGTCAACTGCCGACGATCCGCGCTCGAGATAGACCGGGACACTAATTTGTTTGCCTAGTGTTTCCAGCTGGTCGATAGCCGCAGGTCTGTGGACGTCACAAGCCACGAGGAGCGGATAATGTCCCTTTGTCTTGAGATGATCTGCGAGTTTCGCGGCAAATGTAGTTTTGCCGGAACCCTGCAATCCGGCGATCATAATGACATTCGGGATATCTTGGGTCAGCTCGAGTTCGCTCGAAGTCCCACCGAGGGTTTGCACGAGTTCATCGTAAACAATTTTGACAAAGACCTGTCCGGGATTCAAGCTCTTTACGACATTTTTCCCGATAGCGTTCTTCTGAACCTCTTCGGTGAACTGCCGGGCGACTTTGTAATTGACATCGGCTTCAAGGAGTGCGCGACGCACTTCTCTAACCGCATCGGAAACGTTTTGTTCCGAAATGCGCGCCTGGCCGCTCAGTCGATGAAAGATAGACTCGAATTTTTCTGAAATTTGCTCAAACATTTGTCTGAAGATTCAAAAATTGCCTGGAAATTTACGCAAAATAAGAGATTGTTGCAAACTCCCATAGCATTTGAAAAAGTGTGGCAGGCGAAAACAATCTTATGAATAGAATAAAGCCCCGCGAGATGTGGGGCTTGAAATCAGACCCTCGGACCTGCCTCAATTACTTCTGGTGGGCAACCTGACTCGTACTTCTTGAAATTCTCAATGAATCGCGACGCGAGCTGCTTGTACTTGTTCTCGTACTCGCCTTTGCTCGGCCAGGAATTCGAGGGATCAAGAATGTTCGACGGGACTCCATCGCAAGTCGTCGGCACCTCAAAACCAAAGACGGGATCTTTCACGAACTTGGATTTGAGCAGCACGCCATCCAGCGCGGCGTTCAAAAGCGCACGGGTGTATCCGATACTGATTCTCTTGCCAACTCCGAAGGCGCCGCCGATCCATCCCGTATTCACGAGCCAGCAGTTCACTTTGTGGTTGATGATCTTGCGCTTGAGAATGTCGGCGTAGAAATACGGATGGTGTACCATGAAAGGTGCACCAAAGCAAGTGCTGAATGTCAGCTCCGGTTCCTTGCCGAGGCCGACTTCGGTTCCCGCAATCTTCGATGTGTAGCCCGAGATGAACTGGTAAATCGCCTGATCCGGGCTCAGCTTCGCGATCGGCGGCATCACTCCGGATGCATCACATGTCAGCAGTATGATGTTCCTCGGATGACCGCCCTTCTTTTCCGGCACCGCATTTTCAATGTAGTCAAGTGGATAAGATGCTCGCGTGTTCTCTGTTACCGACTCATCATCCAGATCGATCATGCGAGTCACCGGATCGAACACAACGTTCTCGAGAATCGTACCGAACTTTTTTGTCGTGGCAAAGATCTCCGGCTCAGCCGATTCGGAAAGCCGTATGACTTTCGCGTAGCACCCGCCCTCATAATTGAAGACGCCATCGTCGCTCCAGCCATGCTCATCGTCTCCGATCAACCTGCGTTTGGGATCGGCAGACAGTGTGGTCTTCCCGGTGCCGGACAATCCGAAAAAGATTGCACTGTCTCCATCTCTGCCAATGTTGGCGGAACTGTGCATCGACATCACGCCCTGCAGCGGAAGAAGAAAGTTCAAAACGGTGAAGACAGATTTTTTTATTTCGCCCGCATATGCCGTATTCCCGATAATACAAACACGACGAGCAAAATTAAGAACGATGAAAGTCTCCGTTGCCGAAGCGTCGATTTGCGGAACACCTTTGAATGATGGTACAGCTATTATCGTGAAATCAGGAACGTGCCGTCTGTATTCTTCATTGGTCTTCGGCAAGATGAACATGTTCCTTGCGAAAAGAGCATGCCATGCTTTCTCCGCAACGATTCGTACCGGCATTTGATATTCCGCGTCGGCTCCGACATAACAGTCCTGGACAAACAAATCTCTGCCTTGCAGAAAGCCAAGCAGACGATCGTAGAGTCCGTCAAACTTGTCCGAGCTGAATGGTCTGTTGTATTGTCCCCACCAAATCTTGTCCTCAGTGGATGGCTCCCTTACGATGTATTTGTCAGCTGCGGCGCGAGCGGTATGCTTACCTGTATTTGCTACGACCGGACCGAGGCGTGTTATTCTCGCTTCATTACGGAAAGTGATTTCTTCATAAAGCGCTTCAGTCGGAAGGTTCCAATATGACATCCTAAGATTCGTGATACCATGGTTATCCAGGCCGTAGTCGCTCTTTAATGCCTTCGCCTCGCTCTCAGCCGGCGTTTTGATATTCAAAAGATTATTCATAGCCAGTCCCTCACAAGCTTTCTTTCGCCAATATAGATCTCTTTCGGCGAACTCGGATCGAGTGCCCATTTTATTCGCTCAACGCCTTCGGTCACGTCCTTGATCGATCCGGCATAACTCAACCGCAGATGTCCCTCCATGCCGAATTCTTTACCGGGCACGGTAACAACGAGCGCTTTCTTCAAGAGGAGCTCGCAAAGCTTGACGGAGTCTTTTGAATAAGCGGAGAAATCGGGCAGACAGTAGTAGGTGCCGTCAGGTTTGGTCGTCTTCACTCCGTTGAAGGAGTTAAGTTCCTGCATCATTACATCTCGATTGTTCTGAAGAGTCAAACGAAGGCTCTCGACTGCGCTTTGCAATCCAGTCAACGCTCCCTCGGCGGCTGCTTGAAGAAGAACTGCAGTGCATGACGTGATCTGGCTTTGAACGTTTGTCATTATTCCTACGAGTTTCCTGTTTGTGATCGCCCAACCGATGCGAAAGCCGGTCATGCCGTAAAGTTTCGAAACTCCGTTTATGACTATGATGTGGGTCGATTCAATGTCCTTCGTCGTATGCTTATATGCAGACGGAGCTTTTTTTCCATCAAAGACCAATTTGTGATAAATATCGTCCATGATGATGTAGATGTCCTTCTTTTCACAATATTCCACGAGCTCTGCAATGAACTCTTCGGAGTACATCACTCCGGAAGGATTGTTCGGGCTATTTACAATTATCGCTCTGGTGTAGGAACTGACGGCCTTCAGAATATCTTCCATCCGCGGATGGAAGCTGCCGTCTTCCGGCGTAACTATCACGGGAACGCCGTAGACCATCCTTACCATTTCAGGATAGCTTACCCAATAAGGGGCAAGTATGATGACCTCATCTTGCGGATTCAGTAACGAATAGAGAACGTTGTACACGGACTGTTTTGCGCCGGCTGAGACTATGACATTTTCCGGGGCGACCACTCTATCATAATTTTCCTCTGTGTAACGTATGATCGCCTTCTTCAACGACGGGACTCCATCTGTCGGAGTGTACTTGATGTCTGCAGTGTTCAACTTTGCCGCTGCACTAAGTATGGCAGAAATCGGAGCTTTGTTTTTGGGTTCACCCGCTCCGAGGTGAATAACTGCTTCGCCCTTCTCCTTTAATAATCTGGCTTCCTCATTCAACTTTAGTGTCGGCGACTCAGCAATCGATTTCGCAAGCTGACTTACGCTCATTTTCTTACATGATCTCCTTTTGAGTTATGATTCTACTGTTGGAAGCTAGAAATACAGAATCTCTAATTCCAAGGTCTTCTATCTAAAATCTATTCGACAAATACGGGCGTCGATGCCCACAGCGTGACGGCGCGTTCGATCAAAAATCTGAGCGCAGGCTGTCTACTGGATAAAGGAATCTATTTTCAAAGGGAACCTGTCTCCTTGTTCTCCTCCCGACAAGGCTGTGCCTAAGATTGATGCTCGTGTCGGATGATCTCTTGAGGAAACAAGTTTATCGACATTTCAGTATAAAAAGTTTGTTTGTCTCCTGCAAGTTTTCCCGAACTGCGGAACCTCAGACGAATTCAATACTCCAAGTTCAGCTTGTTTTTGGGACCAATTAGGTGTAAAATATAGGCCACATTGTTAATCAAAATATTGGACCGAAAATGAACTTCACGCGCGTAAATCGATACATCGCTGTAGGAATATTTGCGATTACACTTTTTATGTATCGAATGACATCACAGTCATCGGTAGCGTTCTGGGATTGCGGGGAATACGCAGCGACATCGCCCGCGCTTGAGGTGCCGCATCCACCGGGCGCTCCACTATTCTCGCTTCTCGGCAGGGTTGCGATGATGACACCGTTCGTCAGCGATCCCGCACTTAGAATCAATCTGATCTCTGCACTGGCAAGCGCTCTTGCAATCATGTTTCTATATCTAATCGGCGTCAGAGTAATATCGAGATGGAAAGGTTTCCCGAACGATTCTCATACTGCCCTGGTTGTCTTCGGCTCCGCGGTGATCGGTGCACTGACGCTTTCTGTAGCCGACACTTTCTGGTTCAATGCTGCTGAGTCGTGCTTATTTGCATCAAGCATATTCTTCGTCTCCTGTGTTACCTGGCTTGCCATGGTATGGTTTGAAAAAGCCGAGGAACCGGGAAGTCAGAGATATTTGCTTCTCGCAGCCTACGTGATGGGACTCTCGATAGGCATCCACCAACTAAGCATACTCGCCTTCTTCACGATAGCACTACTCATCTACTTCAAGTATTACGAGTTCGAATGGAAGACGTTCATAAGATTTGGGATAATAGCCACACTTGCATTCTTTCTCATCTATCCGGGTATTGTCAAGTGGTTCGTGGCGATATTAAACGGGGATTTGAAGACCGGTCCGTTCGACATCAGCCACAGCTTCATCGTACAACTTATACCGCTGGCGATTGTCATCGCAGCAATTTATGGAATATATAAAGCGGAGAAGACAAAGCGCTGGATACTGAGCACTTCACTCATGGCAGGATTACTCATCATACTGGGATATTCGACATATACACTGATTTACATTCGAGCCAACGCACATCCGCCGATAAACGAGAACAACCCAAGCAACTTAGAGAGGCTTGTAACATATCTCAATCGTGAGCAGTACGGTGAGCAGCCTGCACTCTGGCCTCGAAGATGGAGCTCCGAGCCGCAGTACCAGCAGAGCTACGCCAAGTATTCTTCCGACTGGGATTACTTCTGGGATTACCAGGTCAATCACATGTTCCTGCGCTATTTAGGATTTAACTTCATCGGAAGAGCGGGAGACATACAGGATGCACCGGTAGCGCTCCTCAATTCGCCGAAGGGATGGTACGACGGCAGGACAGGTTATCCGACGAGATACTATGCTATTCCATTTCTTCTTGCACTGTTCGGGATATGGTACCATTTCAAGAACGATTGGAAGTTCGGTCTCGCGTTTCTGACGATGTTCATCGTGATGGGGATTGCACTTGCGGTGTACTTCAACATGGCACAGCCACAGCCGAGGGAGCGTGATTACTTCTTCGTCGGCTGCTTCTTCGTATTTGCGATGTGGGTTGGAGTAGGAGCATCAGGGATAATCGACCTTGTGGCAGAGAAAGTCAAACAGAACAAGAACAAGGAGCTTCTTGTCGGTGGGACGGCAGTCGTGCTATTTGCAATTTCACCACTCAACATGTTCTCACAAAACCTGTATACTCATAACCGCCACGGCAATTTCGCCCCGTGGGATTATTCATATAACATCCTTCAATCCTGCAAGCCAAACGCGATCCTATTTACTAACGGAGACAACGACACGTTCCCGCTCTGGTATTTGCAGGAAGGAATGGGAATAAGAACCGACGTCAGGATTGTGAATCTCAGTCTCGTAAATACTGATTGGTACATTCTTCAGCTCAAGAACGAGACACCGCACGGAGCGATGAAAGTCCCGATAAGTCTAAGCGACGACGACATAGAAAACCTCGCCCATCAGGGTGCAGAAGTGTGGCATACGCAGACCGTAAAGCTTCCCGTGCCGAAGGAAGCTTACCAGCAATTTGGTATCACCGACACGAGCATAACAAACAAAGGATACATCCAGTACACAATCAAGCCGACGCTGCAGGCAGGCGATGTCCAGGCAATCAGAGTCCAGGACATCATCATGAAGAATATCATTGAGACAAACGCATGGAAGAGGCCGATCTTCTACGCAGTCACTGTCGCACCGGACAATTTCATTGGCGTGACGCCTTATCTACAAATGCAGGGTCTTGCGCTGCTACTAACTCCGACTATCAATACCGCTCAGGGAGAAGACTACGCGATCAACGTTTCAATAATGAGGCAGTGCCTGCTCAACGTGCCTGCCACTTTCCAGAAGGAACCGCACTACGGATTCTTCTTCACGAACCTGAGCAATCCGAGTATTTACTACGATGACAACGTGCGAATGCTTATGATCAACTATCGATATAGTTTCATGAGACTCGCAGCATATGACGAAACGCACGGCGAAATGTCCGATGCGGTCGCTGCTCTTGACACGCTTGAAAGAAGAATACCGATCGGGGCTATCCCGATAGACTACAAGATTCTGAGCGACATCGCCAGGTTATACTACATGGCTGGAGCCATCCCCCAGTTCGACAGATACGCTGCCGTTATCGAACGCGACGCGCTCGCGGCCATTCAGGAGAATCCAAACGATGTGCAAAGCTACTACAACCCGTACAGAATACTTCTCGACATTTATGACATGGAGCGCGATTACCAGAAATCCATCAGCCTTCTGGAAAAACTGCAAGCGATGTTCCCGAATGAGAAGAGCATTCCCCAACGCATCGCTAGCTTGCAGGCGATGATGAATGCAAGGACGTCTCCAGACACTGCTGTCAAACCCAAATCCAATTAGGATACTCTATTTCAGTTCTCTAGAGCGGTGACGACCACACAGGTTGTCACCGCTTTTTTGTTTGCTCCTTTCAGGCTGCTTGCCGTCGCCACTCGAGACAATATTACCACCACGGGATGAAGAGAAAGTAACAACAGACATCTGCTCTTGAAACTTATCAGCCACCCGGCTATATTTCGGTAGTTACCGAAATGACATGACAAGAGACAATACGAAAATATTCAAGGCACTGTCCGATCCGAACAGGTTGCGAATTCTCAAGGCCCTGCAGATCAGAACCCTGTGTGTCTGTGAGATCAGGGAACTTCTTGATCTGGCCAACTCAACCGTGTCACAACATCTGGCTCTTCTGAAAGAGGCCGGGTTCATCGTCGAGGAGAAGAAGGGCAAATGGGTTGACTACATGATCAACTCGAAGCCTGCCGACCCAAGAATTAAGTCTGTGCTGTCAAAATTAGATTTCTGGATAAGCAATGAAAAAACGATTGCGGAAGACAGAAAGAAGATTATGAGCCTAGACAGAAACACCATATGCAGTGCATAGTCATTCAAGATTTTCTTTCAGCAACATTAGCAGGAGATTGAGATGGACAAGATAAGAGTTCTATTCATTTGTGTTCATAATAGCGCACGAAGCCAAATGGCGGAGGCATTCTTGAACAAGTACGGCGGAGGGCGCTTCGCTGCGGAAAGCGCAGGATTCGAGCCGGGCAAATTGAATCCAATCGTCGTCGATGCGATGAAGGAAATAGAAATAGATATCTCGTCAAAGAAGACGAACAGCGTCTTCGAATTCTTCAAGCAAGGTAGAATGTATAATTATGTGATTACGGTTTGCGATGAATCCAACGCGGAGAAGTGTCCGATATTCCCCGGTGTGACGAAAACTCTGCACTGGAGCTTTAGAGATCCATCGGCATTAACCGGAAGTTATGAAGAGAAACTTGCAGGCACACGAATAATCAGGGATGAAATAAATGAGCGAGTAGAACAGTGGGTGAAAGAACTTGCTAATGACGCGATCGGTGGAAGATGAAATCAAGTGCGCGCAAGCTTTCGTTCCTAGACCGTTATCTGACACTATGGATCTTTGCGACAATGTTCTTAGGAGTATTCATTGGCTACACGTTTCCCGGCATAGTCGGCTTTTGGAATAGATTCCAGAGTGGAACGACGAACATCCCGATCGCGGTCGGATTGATACTGATGATGTATCCGCCGTTAGCGAAGGTGAAGTACGAGGAATTAGGAAAGGTTTTCAGGAATGGGAAGATATTGTCTGTATCACTGATACAGAATTGGGTAATTGGACCGGTAATAATGTTTCTACTCGCGGTGATCTTCCTGCACAATTATCCTGAATACATGGCGGGACTGATCTTGATCGGGCTTGCGCGCTGCATTGCCATGGTGATAGTCTGGAACGAGCTTGCACAGGGGAACACGGAGTATGCCGCCGGACTTGTCGCGTTCAACTCGATATTTCAGGTTCTGTTTTACTCGCTCTATGCTTATGTTTTCCTGACGATTCTTCCCAACTGGCTGGGATTGAGCTCATTCAAAGTAGATGTAACCATCCGGCAGATTGCGGAGAGCGTTTTTGTCTATCTTGGAATTCCTTTTCTTGCAGGAATTGTCACGCGGTTTACTCTTGTCGGAGTCAAAGGAAAAGAATGGTATCACCGCAAGTTCATACCGAAGATCAGTCCGATTACATTGATCGCGTTGATGTTCACAATCTTCGTCATGTTTTCGTTGAAAGGGAGATTGATCGTCCAGATACCTGTGGACGTGCTCAGGATCGCAGTGCCGCTCATACTTTATTTTGTGGCGATGTTCTTCGTCTCATTTTGGATGGGAAAGAAGGTCGGTGCTGATTACAGCAAGACAGCAACTCTTTCGTTCACGGCGGCGAGCAACAACTTCGAGCTGGCGATAGCGGTAGCGATTGCTGTCTTCGGCATCAATTCGGGCGAAGCGTTCGCAGCGGTGGTCGGACCGCTCGTGGAAGTACCAGTGCTGATATCGCTTGTCAACGTATCACTTTGGTTTCAGCGCAAGTACTTCCGACAAGATGATCAACTCGGAACCGACAACCTATGAAAGAGGAAAATTACAAAAGGAATCACTAGACTTTCATCAAAAAAATTAGTCAGGGAGCTAAGAATGAAGATCAAAATACTCGGTTCAGGATGTACGAATTGTCAAACTTTGGAAAAGAGAATGTATGCTACGTTAGCTGAACTGCAGGTTGACGCAACAATCGAGAAGGTTCAGTCGTTTCAGGATATTGCCGCATACGGTGTTATGTCAACGCCTGCCCTTGTGATCGATGAGAAGGTTGTATTTCAGGGAATGGTTCCGAAGGTTGAGGATTTGAAGGAGATCGTCGCAAAAATCGCGCCTTCCCATTCGTGAACTTTGGAGAATGAGAAAATGACATTAGAGTTTACTCGCGGACACGACCGTCATACTGGGCTGAGACAGCAGCTTCTCTTCCTTTTCGGTCTGATGCTGCTCTGGACCTTGCTATACACTTCCCTGCAAACTATCACCGATGGAGTTGTGTTCGGAATGTTGAGGATGCCCTCGGGAAGTCGTCTGACCGAGACATTGCGTTTCTTCCTTTTCGAAGCGCCGAAAGTCCTCATGCTTCTCTTAATAATAGTTTTCGCCATCGGGATAGTCCGCACTTACTTCTCACCTGAGAAGACGCGAAGGATTTTAGGCGGAAAGAAGAGTCTCGTTGGAAGCGTACTTGCAGCAATGCTTGGGATCGTAACGCCGTTCTGCTCGTGTTCGGCTGTTCCTCTCTTCATAGGGTTTGTCGAAACAGGAGTCCCTCTCGGCGTGACTTTCTCTTTTCTGATCTCCGCCCCGATGATAAATGAGGTTGCGGTCGTCCTATTGCTCGGATTGTTTGGATGGAAAACCGCGCTTCTGTACATATCGACCGGACTAATTATCTCGATCATATCCGGCGTTGTCATCGGGCATCTTCGGATGGAAAAGCACGTGGAAGAGTGGGTGCATAAGATAAGAGTAGCTGACACAGCGCAACTCGACAGGGGCATGACCTTCTCGAGCCGGATCGAGCGTGGCCGTCAGTCAGTCAATGAGATTGTCGGTAAGGTCTGGCCATACGTCTTGGCAGGAATCGCGGTGGGCGCATGGATTCACGGTTATGTGCCTGAGAATTTCATGGCAGGATTGATGGGCAAAGCTGCATGGTGGTCGGTGCCGGCAGCGGTTATAATCGGAGTTCCACTTTATTCAAATGCTGCCGGCATCATTCCAATCGTCCAGATGCTCCTTGAGAAAGGTGCATCGCTGGGGACGGTTCTCGCATTCATGATGTCCGTAATCGGTCTTTCACTTCCTGAGACAATCATTCTTCGAAAGGTTCTGAAGATGCGACTCATCTTGGTCTTTGTAGGAGTGGTAGCAGTTGGAATAATCATAGTCGGCTACGTCTTTAATGCGGTGTACTAAAGGTTTCCTTTACTTCGGATATCCGACCGTCTGCGATAAGATAATCTTTTGCTCAGGTCTCAGGTTCATCACCTTTGCAAGTGCGGGCTTGTCAATTGACCCGCGGACCACACAAGCCAGTCCTTCGGATGCACAGTAGAGATAGACGTTCTGCGCGATGAACCCGCAGTCGGCGGCTGTCCACATGATCTGATTCTCACCCGAAGCTCGACCAGTCTTCGACAGATCTGCTACGTACACGATACCGACAGGCGCATCTTTCACAAAAGGTTGCGTGCCCGTTTTGTCGCGAATGTCTTCCTTCAACACTTGCTTCAGCGATTGCGATCCAGCGTCGTACAGGTACAAACCGTCATGCATCGCAACATAGACATCGATTTCTTGCCAGTTCATTGCCGACGGTGCAGTCCGATGACCGTCGGGACGATTAACTCCGAAGGCGGCCCATAGTAGATTCGACACTACCTGCCGAGGTAACTCTCTCGTATCAAACGAACGCGAGGTCTTTCTTTCCTTCAGCGTTTGCATGAGAGGCTTCCCGCCTGTTGTGTCTGGCTTGGGAAGCTGAATCGTTGCCGGCCCTCCCTGAGCAGCACAAATGCCAGGCAATGTCATAGACAAAACAACTAAGAAAGCTAACAGCCTTTTCATGATCCCCTCCATATTAGTTAAAGAGTTAATTCCTATTTTTATTGCCAAAGAAACTCAGCAGAAAGAAATGTTTTTGAGAGAATAATTAAAGAATGCCAAATCCCAGGACCAATCGTATGCACCCGAGTAATACTCCCAAGGCACACAACACCAATCCCGCAATCGCCATCCCTTTGCTTGGCCCCTTTGTCGTAGCAAGAGCAACGATACTGACTATCAGACCAACCGCGGAGAAGGGAATGTTCAGCCAGTTCAACGAACCGAGACACGGGAAGAAAGCTACAAACATTCCGATGAACGCGAGTATTCCCCAGACAAGACTAAGAACTTGCATACCAACCTCCAGGTTTTGATGTTGAGATGTGAATCGACTCTATCCCTTTTCTCCTGAGCTTGCGGCCGAGATAGACACAAGCCAGGAACTCATTCAAGACAAAAATCGAATAGAGGCACAAGCTGAAGCGATTTGATCTTTCTGCCGCGTTAATTTTACCCCTTGACAGTTCTATAAATGCAGTTGTCATTCCACAAAGGATGCACTCTTTGTGGTATTTCGTTTTCCACTCGCATTTCGGAGCGATACTATAAATTGATCTCTCCGGAAGAACGAACGGACACACAATCATCGTGAAGATCACGGCACTTATCACCAGCCATGATATTATGAATGACCTCTTCACGTCTGTGGAAATACGAATGGGTCTCATTAGCGGTCGGTCAGACTCCTGGGTGTCAATCCCTTCATTAGCGACCGTCATCGGAGGAGGCGTGGCCCGGACTCACTTTCCCAGAAATTTCTCGAGTGTCTTCTCAAGGCTCTCGCCGCGCAAGTCTTCGTCCATAGCCACTATCGTACCTGTGGCATCGACAAGAATAGGATGCGGAATACCTATGACCTCGAAGTCCTTCACCATTTTAGCCTCTGGACCTTGATTGGCAAATGCTTGAAACCATGGCATCGGCCATTTTTCCTTTCTAAATTTCACAACATCCTGAGGCGAGACATCCAATGATACGCTCAGCATTGCAAAGTTCTTGCCTTTGAATCTATCATGTGTTTTGTGCAAACTCTCCATCTCACTGACGCATGGTCCGCACCATGTCGCCCAGAAATCGATCATGTAATATCTTCCCTTGAAAGAACATACCAACGGAATCGATTGTGATGCTGTACTTCCCATCCTGATCGGCATATATTCTCTTGACAGACGTATCCTGATTTGGTATGGTAAGAACAATTCTTGTTTTAGCAATCGGTTTTCCGTCATGCCCAAGAAGTGTGCCGGTTATCGTGGTTTGTGCACCAATAGTGCTGAACGTGATAAGCATAGCCGCTACGAAGATTGCTGACCTGTGCATACCCGACCTCCTTGTTTTCTGTCCCAAAAATAAAGGAGCTCTTCTGAAGGTTCAAGCCGAATGGTTTGCTTTGAACCATTCTTGTGATCTTAAACTTTCATTTCAATTCCTTGTATCTGAAACAAGTGGTCATGTGATCGTTGACCATCCCGGTAGCCTGCATGTGAGCATAGCAGATTGTCGTACCGACAAACTTAAAACCTCGTTCCTTCAAATCCTTGCTCATTGCATCTGACTCTTTTGTGCTCGCCGGAAGCTGCTTGAGAGTCTTCCGGTGGTTTATTATCGGATTCCCGCCGACGAACTGCCAAACGTACTTGTCAAAGCTTCCAAACTCGTCTTGAACCTCGATGAACCGTCGGGCGTTGTTGATAGCAGCTTCGATCTTGAGTCTGTTGCGAATTATCCCTTCATCTGAAAGCAGGCTCCTTATTTTCCTTCCGTCATAGCGTGCCACCTTCACGTAGTCGAAATTGGCGAATGCTCTCCTGAAGTTTTCGCGCTTGTGGAGTATAGTGGACCAGCTCAGGCCAGCCTGCATTCCCTCGAGTATCAGGAATTCAAATATCTTCCTGTCATCATGGATCGGGGCACCCCACTCGATGTCATGGTACTCGATCATCAAGGGATCGCCCGTCGGCCACGGGCAGCGGGTCAATCTGTTATTATCAATCTTTGACATGGTAACTCCGTTCAGTGTTCGGTCTTCGGTTTTCAGTTAGCAGTAAGTCCTCTGAATACTGACTAATGAAAACTGACAACTGCTTCATCCGACCTCTTCGAACTCACCGGTCTTCTTGTTCTTGCGGACATTATCCCAATTGAAGTAGCGTCCATTCATCGCTATGTAAACGCCATGAGGCAGAGTCTGGACAAAGGCAAGCGCGCTCCCAAGGTTGAACAAACCGTCTGAGCTTCCGAACTTATACGGTATCATGGCGCCGGTAAGCACGATCGTCCTGTTATTTATTGCCTTGCCCAGGAGCTTCGCGGTTTGTTCCATTGTGTCGGTGCCATGAGTGATGATAATCTTTTCATCGCCGCATTTGATGCAATTTTCAAGAATCACCTGTCGGTCTTGGTCGGTCATCTCGAGGCTGTCGATCATCATGAGGGTGTTGATGTCGACTTCGACTTCAGATCTGCCTAGCTTTAGCATCTCGGGCAAATGCGAATCTTTGAAATAGAGCTTTCCCGTAAGTTCATTGTATTCCTTGTCAAACGTCCCGCCTGTAACAAATATTCTGATTGTCATAATGCCACAATTTAATGAGCCTCTTATGAAAGACTCAAATCTGGCAGCAAGCGGCGAGATGATGATCGCCGATTCTCTTTGCCAAAATGAAGATTGGTTCAAATGATCGCCCGGCCGTGACCTTCAGAAATATGTAGCTGAGTCCAGCGCTGGCACGTGCCTCCAGGTATCCTCTTCGAACTGCGAATAAGTTGAAGTGATAGTCGTGAAGTCGTAATTTACGTTCGATCCTGAAAAGTGGTGCGGGATCCGATCTCATTCCAGTGTTTGTTTGCACGGAAATCTCGCACGCCTCAATCAGCATGAAGATCACGAACCCGTTATTGAGCAGGACCACATTCGTTTAACGCCATAGAGGTAACAATGAACGACAGAAAATTTCCGGATCTTTTCTACAACCCTATCAGCATGGTAGGAGTCGTGATAGCCGCGGTCACCTTCGGTTCTATTCTCCTTCTGATGCTCTTCGATGCAGTGTGGAGCTCTTTCCCTCCGTATTTTGGAATCGTCACATACATTCTACTGCCGAGCGTTCTCATACTAGGTCTGATAATCATCCCAATCGGCGCATTGATCGAGCGCAAGAAGTGGAGAAGAGCCGCCGCAGCTGGCATTCCTCCTCTTCCAAGAATAGACCTCAATGATGCGCGACAGCGAACAGCCTTTCTCCTCTTTTCGACAGGGACGCTGCTCCTCATGATCTTCACCGCAATCGGCGGATACAAGGCGTTCGACATCACCGAGTCAGTATCTTTCTGCGGAAAAGTCTGTCACACTGTAATGAACCCGGAATATACGACCTACACGAATTCGCCTCACGCGCGTGTCGCATGCGTCCAATGCCATGTTGGTCCTGGTGCAAGCTGGTACGTCAGATCCAAACTCTCGGGTGCATATCAAGTGTACTCTGTTATCTTTCACAAATACCCGCAACCAATTCCGACACCGATAAAGAACTTGCGCCCTGCGAGAGAGACATGCGAGCAGTGCCACTGGCCCCAATCATTCGTAGGCGAGCGCAGGATCACAAAAGCGTATTACCTCGAAGATTCTACGAACACGCGATGGACACTCGATATGCTGATCAGGATCGGCAGAAGCACTTCCGGTGAGCCTCAGCGACCACCGGTGCACTGGCATGTAACACACACAGTCGAATACCTGCCGGCCGACTCCGCTTCCGAAAATATTCCGTGGGTGCGCGTCATGGATTCGAAGGGCAAGAGCGAAGTGTTCGCAACAGACAACAATCCTTTCACACCTGACTCGATTAAGAAAGTAACCGTCAAGACTATGGATTGTATGGACTGTCACAACCGACCAACTCATGTCATCAAGACCCCCGGTGACGCGGTGAATGATGCCATGGCAAGCGGAGCCATCAGCCCGACCCTCCCGTGGATCAAGCAGGCATCTGTCAACGCACTCGTTCCAAAGTACACAAACACGAAGGATGCACTGGATAGCATCGCGCTCGCAGTTCAGTCTTTTTACAAAGACAAGTATCCTGTTGTGGCTGAACAAAGAACTTCAGACATAAAGGAAGCGGTTGCGTCATTGCAATCGATCTACCAGCGAAATTTCTTCCCTTATATGAGAGTTGACTGGCGAGCTTATGCAAACAATATCGGACATGAGAATTATTTAGGCTGCTTCAGATGTCACGACGGCAACCACAAGTCCGCGGACGGACAAGCCATCCCGAACAAATGCGAGACGTGCCATACAATTCTCTCGCAGGGGACAAATCCCCCCGAAGAGGTCAATCTCACCGGCGTTGAGTTCCAACATCCAACCGACATTGGCGATGCGTGGAAGCAGGGACTCTGCACCGATTGCCATGATGGAACACAATAGGAACTCAAATGTCAAAGGTCAAGAGTCAAAAGCAAAAACGATTCTGATTCAGTTTTGATTTTTGAGCTGTAGGTTTTCCCGAACAGGAGGTTCGGGATCCCGATCATCACAGGACGTGAATTGTGATCGGGAGACTTTTGATTTTTGACCTACTGATAATTATCTCTGAATTTTCGAAACGGCTTTCCGGATCACCAAATAGAGAGCCGCGATGATCGCCGATGTTATTATTCCCCAAAGAAGACCCTGGCGAAAACTCGCAAACGATTTCATCAGATGAGTTGAAAAGAAAGCTCCCGCTTCCGTGAAGAACCAGGCCCATAAGAATGCACCAACAATATTGTAGATCACAAATATTCCCAGTCCAACCCTGTAAACACCGAGGGTGATCGGAACAATATTACGGATGCCGTAAAAGAACCGCGCGATAAGCATAAGGGGCGACCCGTATCGTCGGACCACACGCGATGTAGCCTCCACCTTCGAACCGAAATTATTTCTCAAGAAGTGCCACTTGTTCCATAGAACTTTTCCCGCATAGTAATAAAACATATTGCCGATGAAAGACGCAACAGTTCCAAGCGCCACGACTCCGGCCAGCGCAACCGATCCGGTCCGGGCGAGCGCAACACCAGCGAACAATCCGAACTCGCCACTGAACGCAACGGTCAGGAAGACCGTCACGTAACCGTTATGCTGGATGAACTGCTCCACTATGTAACTTACGACATCAGCAGGATAAACTTCAATTTGAAGCCGCTCGTCTATTCCCGGTTAACTTGAATCTCCTGGAAGGCTTCTTTAGATTCAGATTGATGAAAAAATTCTTTCTTGCAGTTTTCATTTTGCCTTTTGTTATCGGAGCTGGAAGCGAAGCAGTTGCGCAGAAATCGAGCGCGTTCAGGATCGCACGGTTGAAATATGACGGCGGTGGAGACTGGTACAACGATCCGCTCGAGGAACCGACACTCCTGAAGTTCGTCAAAGACCACACTGACATCAACGTCGATGCGAATTACTACTACGTGGACATAACGAGCAACGATCTATTCACTTATCCGTTCATTTTCATGACAGGACATGGCAACATACAACTTAACGAAGAACAGGCGAAGCGTCTCCGGCAATATCTCGATGACGGTGGTTTCCTTTATGCCGATGACGACTACGGCATGGACGCGGCGTTTCGCAGAGAAATGAAAAAAGTTTTTCCCGACAAACCTCTCGTCGAACTGCCCTTCTCATATGGACTGTACCACTGCGTTTATCAATTTCCAAACGGAGTTCCCAAAACTCACAGCTGGGACGAAAATCCCGAGAAGCCTCCGCAAGGCCTGGGAATCTTTGTCGGCGACAGGCTTGCAGTCTTTTATACCGCGGAAAGCAACGTGTCCGATGGCTGGGATCCGCCTGAAGTTCATGGCGACCCCGAATCGAAACGACTCGAAGCTCTGGAGTTTGGAACCAATCTCGTTTACTGGGTATTAACACATTAGATAATGGAAGAGATTCTATCCAACGTCCCGACCTTCGGGATAATGAATTCACTCCAGAAGATCTACAGGAGAAAGGTCCTCTCTGAAATCTTCAACGCCCTCCTCCTATCATGTTCCGTTTTCTTTGTGGCGGTCACGGTCTCATCAATACTCGAACTTGTCATCGAGTTTAGCATAACCGGAAGAGCGGTCCTCTTCTTTCTTTCCTTCGCCGCGATACTTGCACCAGTTGTCAGATACCTTTTGCCGAATCTCGCGAGATACTCCAGGCCTGCCCGGACTGAAGATGTTAGGGAAATCGCGCTCGCTGTCGGGAATGCACTCCCTGAGTTCAGGGACAGGCTGAGGAACGCGGTAGAATTACTGGCTGACGAGTCCAACAAGTACCAATCCAACGAATTGGCACGTGCGTATATAGAAAAGATATTTGAGAAGGCTTCGCATTACAATATCGATTCCGTTCTCCGATTTAAAACTGCCAAGAGCGCCAGGCTGTCCATCGCAGTTTCGTTTGTCGCGAGTCTTGCTGCCTACTTTCTCTTCCCTTCCCAGCTCCCATCCGCATTCGCGAGAGTCGTCAACTTCACACGCAGCTATGCCTCTCCGAATGCGTACACCATCGAGGTTTCACCGGGCGACACGGAACTATCCCGGGGAGATTCTCTGAAGGTCGAAACGAAACTTGAACTCGTTACTGCGAAGCAATTTCCAACTCACATAGTCCTCAGTGAGAAATACGACAACGAACAAGAATTCGAGAAACATCAGTTGAAAGAAACTGCCGAAGGCAGAATATCACCTCCAACTTCCAAACGTCAGAAGTGACATGGAGTATTTCGTAAGCGTGGGGAATGAGAAAACACAAATGTACCATGTCAAAGTTGTCGATCTTCCGATCGTGCAGACTTTCACTGTAACCCTTGTGTATCCATCCTACACGCAAAAGGCCGCCGAGACACTGCAGGATAACATTGGTGACTTCTCGGCGCTTGTGGGAACACGCGCTGAGTTCGCGCTTAAGACAAATAAAGAACTGAGAGCTGCGTGGATCCTCTTCAGTGACACGACCAAGAAGATCCTAAACGTCAGCGCAACAGACGCGAGTGGAAACTTTGTCGTGAGCAAGACTGTCAAGTATACTGTTCGTCTGCTCGATGCGGACAGTTTGCGGAATCGAGATCCGATCGTCTACACAGTGCAGGCCGTGAATGACGAATTCCCAACATGCGAGATCACGTTTCCCGGAAAGGACGTCGACCTCAGCAGAGACATGCAGCTCCCGCTCAGAATCAGGATCGGAGACGACTACGGTTTCACAAAGCTGCTGCTCGAGTACAAACTCGTCAATTCAAAGTACATCCAGCCTGATAGAGATTACCGATCGATAGAGATACAGATTCCGACAAGAACGGCAGGCGATCAGGAAATCGCGTACACGTGGGATCTGAGCTCACTCAATCTCGTACCGGAAGACGTGATAAGCTATCATGCAAAAGTCTTCGACAACGATCTGGTAAATGGACCGAAGGCGACTGCAAGCTCTGAGTATCGACTTCGCCTCCCGTCCCTTGACGAGGTTTTTGCCTCGACTGACAGCGAGCACAGCGATGTAATTTCAAATGCAGAGAATGCGCTGGATAACTCGAGAGACTTGAAGGAGCAACTCGACAAGCTTTCTCAAGACATGAAGAGCACCACCCGGCAATTGAGCTGGGAGCAGCAAAAAAAGATGCAGAGTACCTTGCAGAAATATGAAGACCTTCAGAAGAGAGTAGACAGTGTCAGAAGCCAGGTTGAGTCCATTACACAGAAGATGCTTGAAAACAAAATCATTTCGCCCGAGACTCTTGAAAAATATCTCGAACTGCAAAAGGCTTTGCAGGAAATAAATTCACCTGAATTCCAGGATGCTCTGAAAAAGCTGCAGCAGGCGATTCAATCTGTGAGCCCGGATCAGATAAGGCAGGCACTGCAGAATTTCCAAATCAACGAAGAGGCGCTACGCCAAAGCATCGAACGCACTCTCAGCTTGATCAAGCGGGTAGAGATAGAACAGAAACTAGACGAAATCCAGAAGAGGGCGGAACAGATGCTGTCTCAACAGGATAACATACGCAATTCCACCGCCGAGTCTGACTCCACCCAGCCCGGGAAGAGGCAACAACTTTCAGAGAATGAGAAGGAAGTTCAAAAAGAGTTTGAGAAGACGATGGAGGCGATGTCCGACCTCAAGGAGAGGATGAACGAATTCGCAAAGGAGATGCCGATCCAGAAGCTCGATGAAGCTTCGCAAAATTTGGAAAAGTCCGCCGCGCAGGAAAACATGCAAAAGTCCGCTCAGCAGCTGTCACAGGGAAAATTCTCACAGGCGATGAGTTCTCAGCAAGAAATCACTTCTGCACTCAAAGACTTTCAGAAAACTCTATCGGAAGCGCAGAAACAAATGCTGCAGAACCAACAGAGAGAAACAGTCAACGCGATGTTGAAGGCACAACAAAATCTGTTGGAGATTTCCAAAAAGCAGGAAGAGCTACGCGATCAATCCGCAAAGACGATGCCCAATTCCGCCGAGACAAGATCTCTCTCCGACAAACAATACGAGCTGATGCAGGAACTTAATTACACCGCTCAGCAGATGATGCAGCTTTCTGACAAGAGTTTTGCCGTAACTCCGACGATGGGCCGGCAGATAGGTCAGGCTTATTCACAGATGCAACAGGCGCTAAATAATCTGCAACAGAGAACCGGTCAATCAAACTCGGGGGACCACAGAGCGAGGCCATGAGCTCATTGAACCAAGCAGCGATGTCTATCCAAAACGCACTGCAAGCCATGGCGCAAGGGCAGGGCATGGGCGGATTTCCCTCGCTCATGCAACAGCTCCAGCAACTCGCGGGTCAACAGGAGGGTCTGAACGCTCTCACACTCAAGCTTGGACAGGGAGGAGCCCTTTCCATGGCGCAGCAGGCGGAACTTGCACGGCTCGCGGCACAGCAAGAGGCAATCCACAAATCGCTCGAACAACTTGGTCAAGAAGCTCAGTCCGCCGAGAGCGGACAGGTGCAGAGCGGAGTGCTTGGCAGCTTGGACCAGATATCAAGAGACATGAAGGACGTTTTGAAGGATCTGGAAGATAATAACATCAACCCCGAAACAATCAGGCGACAGCAAAGAATACTCACACGAATGCTGGATGCCTCGCGGTCAATAAACAAACAGGATTACGACAATCGACGCCAGAGTTCCCCTGGCCAGGATATCATTACAAAGAGCCCTGAGGAACTTAATCTATCAAATGGGGGTTCAGAACTAAGTCAGGAACTTCTGAAACTGATCAGGAAAAACTTTCCTCCTGAATACCAGAAAATCATTCTACGCTACTACCAACTCGTTAAGAAGACGCCGGATTAAGACTGACATCAAGTCCATTACGTGTGAGATCTTCATTTTCACGCCGTGTCAGCCTTTCGTCAAAGATTCTCGAAAAACTTCCGAAATCATAGATATGCGCGTTCTCGAATAAGAATGAAGAAAACACGTGAAAGCTAAGTCAGACGTCAAAGAAGACGACAAGATCGCCTCTCCATCAACTTACGGCCTATTGCCGACTAAGATGCCATGTTTTCTATACACT
The DNA here is from genome assembly GCA_963704305.1 of uncultured Bacteroidota bacterium. Classification (GTDB taxonomy): domain Bacteria; phylum Bacteroidota; class Ignavibacteria; order Kryptoniales; family JAKASW01; genus JAKASW01. The sequence continues at coordinate 51,860 of OY969888.1, forward strand.
GCAGAGGTTTCTCCAGATAGAGTCAGTGCCAAAAGCTGCTTTGGCGGTTTCACATCCCTGACAGGATTCCCCCTGAAAGAATTCTTCAACAAAGACCTTAACGAAAGCTCATGGATTGTGCGTGAGGAATCGGATTCACTTAGGAACTTCCGCAGCAGCCTCAATTCAAGATCAAGACTATCTAACATCAATTATCACATAGCCACGCGTAGTGGCAAGAAGCTTCCGGTGAGCGAGTATGCCGTCTTGGCGGGCGAAAATCGAGGGAAGAAGCTGATCGCCGGCATCGTGATGGTGCGAGGCAAGACTGACAAGCCCACTCGAATTCAGATTCGCTCTCAACTCGAAAAAAACATGCTTCGCCTGGAAGAGATGGAGAGACTGAACAGACATCTGCTCGATACAAATCAGCTGAAGGATGAGTTCCTTGCGAATACCTCGCACGAGCTGAGAACTCCGCTCAATTCGATCATCGGATTCCTCACATTAATAACCGAGGGTTATTATGACAATGAAGACGAGCTGCGACTCTTCACTCGCAATGCGCTTGAAAGTTCATACCATCTTCTAAGTGTGATCAACGATCTGCTAGATGTCTCCAAGATGGAAGCAGGCAAGATGCAGCTATCGATCGAAAAAGTCTATGTCGAAGAGCTGGTCAACGATGCTTGCTCCCTTTTTACGGTTCAGGCGGATCAGAAAGGTCTGGAGCTGAAATCCGACATCAAGGGATCGCCGCTTTTTGCAGCGGCTGACTTGAGGAAGTTGAAACAGGTTTTGATCAACCTGCTGGGAAATGCGGTGAAGTTCACATCAGCCGGATCAGTGAATGTCGCAGCCAGAAAGCAGAACGGCGACATCCATTTCACTATCAAAGACACCGGCATTGGAATTCCTAAAGAGAGACAGGATAAACTATTTCAGAAGTTCATCCAGGTGGACGGCAGCACCACCCGCAAGTATGGAGGAACTGGATTGGGGCTGGTCATTTCCAAACACATCATAGAGAAGATGGGAGGACGGATACGGATCGAGAGCAAAGGACCGGGAAAAGGAACCACCGTTCATTTCACGGTTCCGCGGTGGACGAAGGAGGAAGATTGAGTTCTAGAATCATTATCGCGGACGACGACGCGAACGCGAGGATGATACTGACTCGAACGCTCACCAAGGCCGGCTTCGAGACGCGCGAAGCAAAAAACGGAAAGGAAGCGCTCGAACTTGCGAGAGATTACAGTCCCGATCTGATGATAATAGACTGGATGATGCCTGAAATGGATGGCGAACAGCTGGCGAAGTGGATAAAAAGCGATCCGAAGCTGAGATTCACTTACATAATTCTACTGACTGCTAAAGGCGATGTTAAAGACAGAGTTCACGGGTTGCAGATTGGCGCCGACGATTATATCACTAAACCGGCTCCCCACCAAGAAATACTCGCCAGAGTGCAGAGCGGCATGCGGATGCGGGCGCTTCATAGAGAGATACAACAGCTGACAAGACGTGTAGCATTGCTGGAACTTGCAGCGACCGTCGCTCACGAGATCAACAATCCATTGAATGTCATCTACCTTGCGCTTGACCTGGTGAGGAGATATTTGAAACAGAAAGAATATGATAACATGGAGAAAGGACTGCAGCTCATTTCCCAGTCCGCAGATAAACTTAAGGATCTTGCGCGCAAGTTCGTCGAAACCCAAGATCCGCAAAGCACGAGCTACGTTGACAAGCTTAACATGATTGACATTCACAAAAAGGAAGACAAAGAGTAAGGCCGCTGGCCAAATCAACGGCGCCTTCCCCCGACCCCCTCAAAAATCCCGCCTAACCGAATGCCTATAGAAAAGTAGGAGGCTGTCCAGAAACGTTCCGCTTATCCGGGCTCAACGGGTCAGCGTCTTCATAATGTTTCCCGCAGAATCCGGACACTCACTCGGACTTGAGGCGAAATGAGAGTTGCCGTCGCAAATCATCTGGCCCGTGCGAGTCGTAAGGGCTCGGACAGCCTCCGGCAAAAAGCCTACTTACCTTCTTCTTTCATTTTTTGCTTGAGCTCCTGTATCTCCTGGCGAACCGTCTGAGCAAACTTCTTCAGTTCTCCCATGTGCTTCCGCACTCTCGTTCCTGCAGCCTTGTTTTGTTTTTCGTAGAACTTGCGAAAGTCCACTTCAAAGCTGCTGACAAGCTGTTGAAGATCTTCGTACTTTCCCATGCGTGACTCCTTCGTTTTTGTTTTTAGATTTAGGTGGTGTACTCACCATTTATTTTGACGTAATCATAACTTAAATCACAGGTGAATACCTGTGCCGACTCACGTCCGGCGTTAAGTCTGATCGTCATTTCAATTTCTCTCTTGGAAAACAAATCTCTCACTTTCATCATGTCGATGCTTTGGGGTTCGTTTCTCTTGAATACACAGACCTCGCCGATTCTCAATTCAACATTTCCAGGATTGAATCTGACTCCCGAGTTCCCTATCGCTGAGAGAATTCGTCCCCAATTCGGATCGCCTCCAAAGATGGCGGTCTTTACAAGCGGCGATGTCCCGACAGCGCGACCCACCTTAACCGCGTCCTCGTAATTAGGAGCTGACTCAATATTCAACTTCACAAATCTCGTTGCACCCTCCCCATCTCTCACAATCATCATCGCAAGCTCTCGCAAGACAGCCGTCAACGCATCCAAGAATATCCTGTGATCGGATCTCGTTATTGGCTCTGCACCAGAAGCGCCGTTCGCAAGCAGGAAAACCGTGTCGTTGGTGCTTGTGTCTCCATCGACCGTTATCGTGTTGAATGATTTGTCCACTGCCCGGTCTAAGGCAAGCTGAAGTTTCTTCCTTTCAATCATCAAATCTGTGGTCGCGAAGCAGAGCATAGTCGCCATGTTCGGATGAATCATGCCGGCGCCCTTGGCCGCGGCTCCGATTCTAAAGCGTTTGTTCCTTGAAAGAGTTACTTCTGCTGTAACCTGTTTCGGAAATCTATCTGTGGTCATGATGCTTTGCGAAAATGCTATGTCTGCTTCCACTCTGAGCCCACTCACAAGAGAAGGGATATTCGTCACGATGCTTGGCAAAGAAAGTTGCCTCCCGATGACGCCGGTTGAGGCGACCAAGATCTTATCCTTAGAGACGTTGAGACACTTTGCTGCTTCGGATACCATTTTTTCAGCAGACTTTAGACCCGCTCGGCCAGTCAAAGCGTTGGCACAACCGCTATTGACTATCACCGCTTTCGTTCGATGCCTCGAACGTGCGAGGTTTACCCGGGATACCGTGATAGGGGCAGCCTGGAACTTGTTCTTTGTGAAGACGGCAGCAGCTACTGCATCCCGTTCACTCATGATCATTCCGAGGTCAGGCAATCCGTTTCCCTTGATCCCGGCACTTATCCCGTTTGCGACGAAGCCGCTTGGAAAAGTAACGGACCGCTCGTACGCAAGATTCATTTGGCCTTGCCTACCGCTTTGCCATGTTCCTTCTTCAGAGTCTCCATGAGCTCCGGTAAGAGAAGATAAAGCCTCTTTGGTTTTCTGGGCTTGTGTTTGGCAAGAACATAAGATGTCAATAGAGGCATTGCAATGGTTGAATCGACGTATGCCACAACAGTGTCTGGCAGCTTATCCGGATCGACTTTTCCCCAACTTACAGCCTCAGACGGGGTCGCGCCAGAGAGACCACCAGTGTCTACTCTAGCGTCGGTAATTTGAATAAAAAAATCGTGTCCCTTTTCATCGATTCCGAGCACCTCCTGGATCTGCGGCTCGGTTTGCAGCATAAAATTCTTCGGAGAGCCACCGCCAAAAATCAAAACACCGCTGCGTCCTCCAGTCCTCTTGGTGTTGAGAACGATCGCGGCTGTTTCATTCACGTCCCTGGAAACATCCAATTTTAGACCGTGTCCGTCGAGGGACATCGCGGCAACATTCATCCCAATAGAACTGTCACCCGGACTCGAAGTATAGACGGGCACCGCATATCGGTATGCTGTGGCGAGAACGGAGCTCTGTTTTACTCCGAGCTTTTTTTCTCGCGCTGCGACATACCGTCCAACTCTGTAATGGAATTCTGCCGTCCCCATTTCTTTTTGAAATTCCGGCTGACCTATGAGGAACCTAAAGAAAGCGTCGGTTGAAAGAAGGACTCTATAATCAAAAAGGATGTCATAAATTCGAATCACTCCCTCACGACGCAGAACCCGATCATCAAGAAAAGGAGTCCCCTTATGCAAAGAATGACCTATGGCGAAATGCGTGTCGTGATAGAGGTTGGCGCCCGTCGAAACGATCCAGTCAACGAAACCTGCCTTTATGAGAGGGACAACGCACGATCCACCCAATCCGGCGGGAGTCAGAGCCCCGCTGAGACTCAATCCAATCGTAACATCAGCATCCAGCATTTTCTTTGAAAGGAGATGGGCAGCTTCCCTCAGACGGGCCGCATTATATGCCTGAAAATAATTGTCAATCAGTTCAGTGGTCCTTATTCCCTTAGGAATCGGCTGAGGGACGATTCTCTTGCCCGCTAAAAGCTTGGATTTCGGCATCTTCAATTTTGATGAAAATTAACAGCTTTTTTTGATCAATAGCAAGAGGTTATTGAAGATTTTGTGAAATCGTGAGAAATTCCGGCGGAGATGGTAACTCCACCGGAAAAATGTCCCCTCAATTCCAGCCGGATTTTTAGCTAATGAAAGAAGAACCGTGCCCCAATGCCGGTATCGAAACCCAGCCCTGATCCCGGCGTCAAATAAACGACCGGAGCAAATTCAAGAAAAACGTCAAGTGGAACCGATCGAGGCAGCCAGTCTATTCCCACAACTCCTCGAATACCAAATGCTGCCGCCATAGTATTTCCACTATCGTAATGGAAACCCAATCCGTAGTATAGAGGAAAACGCTCTTCCGATTTTATGACATTGAAATTATGCCATAGGTAGTCCGCATGAATGTGCAAATAACTTTGTGAATTGACGTAGTACCATGTATCGCCAAACCTCGCCCATTCACCGTTAGCCGACCACCCGATTGCTAAATCAACTGCGTTCGTACTGGATGTCCAGAATTTCGCGCTAATTCCTGTCGGGCTGCCTAAGATTAATCCGGCGCCGACTCCCGTATTCTGGGCAAAGGACTGATTTGAAGCAAATGCCATGGCTAAGAAAGTCAACACTACTCCGATCCACTTCACGATGCTCCTCCGTTTTTGAATTTTTGATAAACAACTGTGCTATGAATTAGATTTGAATTGATAGAGTACAACATAAACATCGTCATCATCTGGGTAACGCAGGACTTGAACTTGATCCACCTTCTCTTTCAACTGCAATGTTATTTGAGCTGCGTCGGTGTATCTGAAAAACTGCGTCCTTGCAATTAATGGACTGTTCTCAAGGCCGTCGAGTTGGGAGAAATCAATACTTGTATCAGGAATCGTTATGTATAGCCAGTTATCATTTCCGATCCATGCCTCCACCTTGCCGATTTTTCGCGCAGCGAAGATTTTCAAGACGTAGCCGTTGGACCTCTGCTCAACCAATATTCTCGAAATACTGGGGGGTTCAAGTGTATAAACCGCAGCGCATGACAGGAACCAAGTGGAACTGATCATGAAAAGCGCCGTGGCTATGAATGGATACATTCCACCCATCCAGTTTGAACGCACTGCCAACAAATCTCTCGAGATGGAATTCAGTGACATTCTTCTCCTCCCTCAAGACTAACGATGCGAATAACCATTTTTCGCCTCTCCGTATGAACTCAACCAGTCAGGACTGAAGTGCATCTTCAGAAACAATCAGATACTTTGATAACACTATCAAGACAATATGAGTGCCACAAGAGGTCTCGAAATTAGACGACTGGAAGAGCTTCTGGAAAAAGATTGCGAAAGGCTTGCACTGATCACGCAGACTTTGCATGTGCGCGTGCCTGCCACTTGCTCCTAAGACGACGCGACCACCATGGCTTGCACAGGAGTAGACAAAATATTTTTTCTTGAAATATTCCCGGTACCTATTGCGGTTAAACCGTCGGAACTTTACATTACACAAGGATGCCTGATGCGACAAAAATTGTCGTCGGAGGACTCGGTGGGTTCACGGAATTGGATGGCTGAAAGATAAATTGTGTGCGAATCTCAACATTGGCTTTCATGCTCGACATCCAAAACCTTTCTTTTATCGGTCCCCAAGCGGCCAATCGGCAATGGTGTGTAACCGGTCAACCAACAGCAAAATGATGATGGGATCTTTTCATGGTTATTTGGCACAATACTGAAGATGCCCCAAGGACTCCAGCCGAAGTATTTCAGAATGATAAGGTCGTTATCTGGGTGGGCAGCTACCCGATTGAGCTCGGGCAGGAAATCATTGTTGAGCTAAAGGTATCGAAAGAAAGCTCGGAGGGTACGCCTTATGGCGTTCAAGCGGAATGGAGGTACAACGATTACGGTCGCAACAATAGCTATTGGACGGCGATTATCGGGCCTTTCAAGTCAGGTGAAAAAGTCGAATATAAGATCAAGGGGATAGGACCGGACCGCATACTTCACACTCAGATCGACAGCTTCACGGTGATAGATCGCAAGAAGACGAATAACAAATAGAGCTGCCCAACCTGTTATGACCCTTTTGAGATGAATCAGCCGCAGTCCTCGGGATCTAATCTGCCCAAAAAATTCCCTCGAACGATGTTGGGATGCAAAGGAAGAACCAAGAGGACGTTAATCCTCCGTCCGCTTTCCGCATCTAATAGTCTGCCAGCGGAGTACGGCGATCTTCGCGGATGGCCGCAGTGTGCGACCACTAACAAATCACAACCAAAACAAAGAGGGAGAACGAAATGAAGACTCTCGTAGTATTTTCTTCAGTATTGATGCTGACGGCCGCAGTCTATGCTCAAAGCATGGGACAGCGCCAGCAGTTTTATAACGCCAGAACAATCACAACCATTGTAGGTACTATCGCCTCGGTTGACAGCGTTGCTGCTCCGAGGGGAAACAATTATAGCATTCGGTTGACGGTGAAAGATACGAGCGGCACAGTCTCTGTTATCGTTGGTCCGAGTTTCTTTCTCGATCATCTGAACATATCTTTCATGAAAGACAGCTCAGTTGAGGTAACCGGTTCCAAGGTTCACTTCAACGACAATGATTTCATAATTGCAGCCCAGATAAAAACTGGCGGGAAGACAATCAAACTTCGAGATGATTCCGGAATGCCGCTGTGGTCGCGAAGAGGCATGCGATAATCACCGAAACCTGTTTGCATAATGTCGAAGATCTCCAACAAGTGATTTCCTGTACGGTTACTGTGCGATGACTTTGTTGAAGAAGGTCGGCATCGTTTTTCTGTAGCTCGTGAGTAATAGTTCGGCACTAACTGAGATGCATATAGAATTCTCTTCTTTTCAACAGAAGGAGGAGACGTCGGCCGCCCATTGACGGAGGCAGACTAACGAAACCAATTAGGAATACCAAATCAACGGAGGCTCTATGCCGAAAGACAGTCTAACAGTAACAGACAATCGAACGGGCAAGCAGTATGAACTCCAGATCGAAAACGGAGCCATACGGGCAGGCGATCTTCGACAGATCAAAGTCAAGGCGGACGACTTTGGTTTGATGAGCTACGACCCCGCCTTCATGAACACCGCTTCCTGCAAGAGCAAGATCACTTTCATCGACGGCGACAAAGGAATCCTGCGATACCGAGGATACCCGATTGAACAGCTGGCTGAAGAAAGCGATTTCCTCGAGGTCGCTTACCTGATTTTGCACGGTGAATTGCCGAAGAAGGAAGCACTCGACGACTGGAAATATCAGATCACACACCACACCTTCGTTCATGAGAACATCAAGAAGTTCATGGATGGATTCCACTATGATGCACACCCGATGGGAATGTTCATCAGCACGATGGCGGCCCTTTCCACTTTCTATCCCGATGCGAAGAATATCTTTGACAAGGACTCGCGCCAGCTGCAAACCTACAGATTGATCGGAAAAGTCCCCACGATTGCAGCGTTCGCATATCGGCATGCAATGGGTCTTCCCTATGCTTATCCCGACAACGAACTGAGTTATGCTGGGAATTTCTTGAGCATGCTATTTAAAATGACAGAGCCACAGTACAAACCAAATCCAGCGATCGAGCGAGCTCTGGATGTTCTATTCATACTACACGCTGACCACGAGCAGAATTGCAGCGCAAACGCTATGAGAGGCGTGGGCTCTTCACATGTCGATCCGTTTTCGGCGTTGGCGGGCGCATCGGCGGCACTCTACGGACCGCTCCACGGCGGTGCCAACGAAGCCGTGTTGCGCATGCTGAAAGAAATTGGTTCGAAGGATAAAATTCCCGCTTTCATAAAAGAGGTGAAGGAAGGCAAAGGCGAAAAGCGCCTCATGGGATTCGGACATCGAGTCTACAAGAACTACGACCCGCGGGCAAAAATAATTAAGAAGCTTGCGGACGACGTCTTTGAGGTGACCGGGAAAAATCCACTCCTTGACATCGCACTCGAACTCGAGAGAATTGCGCTCGCTGACGATTATTTCGTTTCGAGAAAATTGTATCCGAACGTCGATTTCTACTCCGGTTTGATCTATCAAGCGATCGGATTTCCGGTTGACATCTTCCCGGTCCTGTTTGCGATCGGCAGAACAGCAGGCTGGATCGCACAATGGGAAGAAATGCTCCTCGACAACGAACAAAAGATCGCGCGCCCGCGGCAGCTTTTCATGGGCTACGATCAGCGCGACTATGTTCCTTTAGTGCGTCGATAGGCAGCTCAAGCATCTCAAGAATGCGGCGCGATCTTCCCCTCGCCGCATTTTTTGTTTTACCGCCATGTTCCAACGATGCCTCCGTTCTCCGTCCCATACGACCCCTCTGGTGACAAATTGCTTGGTGAACCATGATGACATATCTTGTAATGCAGTTCAGCATATCCTGGATCGGGCAAAAGTGAAACTATGCTCCAAATTAGAACCCGGAATAGTTCTCGAACTCTCGCTCTTCACTCCAGTTCATTCAGGTCAGAATTGGCATGACTGACGCGATCGTCTTCGGCCATAACAGCGAGTCTAAAATTGTAGCTGTTTTCCAGACAAGCGAGACTACCGTGAAGGTAGTTAAGCGTGTAGACGGCGCGACCGTTGCTGAAGAGCGCAAGTTTTATCCGTTTTTCTTCCTGAAAGATGCAACGCTCCTGAAGGGGTTCGACAAAAAGTTTTGGCAGGTCAAATTAGCCGGCACCAATTACTACCAATACCTCTGCATCTTCCGCAGATGGAACGAAATGCGGACGGCACTCCGGAGAGTCGCGGACAATCTCGGCGTGAACCAAAACGATATGGCACGGGACATATCGGAGGTTGAGGAAGTCTACTTCAAGCTTGACCCGGTCTTTCAGTTCCTGATGCAGACAGGCATCACGCTTTTCAAAGACATGGAGTTCACCGAGCTGAAGCGGATGCAGCTTGACATCGAGACTTTCTCGAGGTCAGGTTTTTCTCTCGCATCGCGTCCGGAAGATAGAATCATTCTAATTTCGCTTTCGGATAACTCCGGCTGGGAGTATGTGATCGACGGTCGAGAGAAAGGCGAATTCGAGATGCTGACCGAGCTCGTGGACATAATCAAAACCCGCGACCCCGATGTAATAGAAGGTCACAACATTTACAATTTCGATCTTCCGTATATCATGCGGCGGTGTGAAATGAGCGGCTTAAGACTGAGAATCGGGAGAGACTCTCTGGAACCGAAGGTATTCACTTCTCGCCTTTCATATGCGGAAAAGGAAATCGAATATTCGAACATTGAGATCCCGGGAAGACATGTGATCGACACGTGGCTCCTGGTTCAGAGTTACGACGCGACACGGCGCGAACTCGAAAGCTACGGGCTGAAGAGCGTCGCCAAATACTTCGGCTTCGCTCCGGAGGATAGAACGTATGTTGAAGGTTCAAAAATCTCAGAGACTTGGCTGAAGAACCCTGATGTGCTAGTCAAATATGCGCTTGATGATGTCCGGGAGACCAGGCTCCTGGCTGAACACCTGTCACAGACAAGCTTCTACCTGTCTCAAATCCTCCCCTTCAACTATGGACAAATTCCACGCAGCGGCTCCGCGGCAAAAATCGAGTGCCTCCTCGTCCGCGAATATCTCAGGAAGAAACACTCAATACCGCGACCTCAAACCGGTAGACAGACCTCGGGAGGTTATACCGATGTATTTATTCGCGGAGTCGTCGGTCCCATCGTTCATGCTGATGTGGAGTCGCTGTACCCATCCATAATGATCAGCTATAAGATTTCGCCAGCAACTGACGAGCTTGGAGTTTTCCAGAAGATACTCAAACACCTGACAAAATTGAGGCTTGACACGAAGAGGCAGATGAAAGAGGAACCTGAATCGCTGAAGAAATCCAAGCTCGACGCGATGCAATCGTCTTTGAAAATCCTCATTAACTCTTTCTATGGATACCTCGGATATTCTCGTGGAATTTTCAATGACTACACCGCGGCAGACATGGTTACGGAAACGGGGCAGAAGATTCTCCGTCGGATGATAACAGAGATTGCTTCGGAAGGTGGAACACTCCTCGAAGTAGACACGGATGGACTTTACTTTGTGCCGCCTGCGAAGTATGGCGGCGAAGACAACGAAACGAAGTTTGTCGCCAAGCTGTCGAAGACTTTGCCGCAGGGAATAAGCCTCTCACTCGACGGCAGATTTGAGAAGATGCTAAGCTACAAAAAGAAGAATTACGCTCTGCTCGGGTACGACGGCAAGATAAAGATCCGAGGCTCTGCGCTCATTTCCAGAAGTATGGAAAGGTTCGGCAGGGATTTCATACAGAGGGCAATCGAATTCATGCTTCGCGAAGACATCAAGTCCATTCATGATCTCTATGTTGATTACTCAAAAAAAATTCTCACCCGTGAGCTGCCGCTTACAAAAATAGTCAGGACGGAGACTGTAAGGGAATCCATCGAGGATTATCTGTCAGCAGTCAGATCGAACCGCAGGAACAGAACTGCAAGTTTCGAGGCGGCCATGAACGCGGGACTTAATTTGCGTCCCGGTGATAGAGTATCATACTACATCGTAGGCAACGATCCGCATCAGCCATCGTTCATGAACGCGCGAATCTATGACGAGGAGGACGAAAACAGAAAGGATTACAACGCACAATACTACATTCGGAAGTTAAGCGAATACTCAGAGCGCTTTTCGGATTTCTTCGAGCCCTCAGATTTCCACAAAATCTTTTCTTACGAAGCCGATTCGCTCTTCCCGGATTCGCTCGAAGGAATCAAAATGAAGGCGACCGATGTGAGCAGCGCGGAAACAAAAATTGAGGAAGAGGAAAATGAATGACTGCGGCGAGACTAACAGCAGCTCTCTGTCATTTCAAAAAACGCCAGCATGACAGTCGCGCCGGTTTTTGAATTTCGACTTCAGAATCTTTAGATGATGAATTGAACGCAGTCCGCTAATTATGCTGGAACAGTCCGGCGCTATCCTTCAAATTCCTTCCGCAAGATCTGAAAACCACGCTGTTCCAGAATTTGAGCCGAACGGTTCAGAATTTCTTCAGTGTCAAAAGAAAGTCTAAACATCCCGCCAGTTCCCTCTCTGACTTTTAGAAGCTCGATGTCTTTTATGTTTATGGCGGATTCAGCAAGAGCCGAAGTAATTTCTTTCAACACACCGACCTTGTCCTCAACGACGACATAGAGATCGTAGAGGGGATGTAAGAAGCCTTTTCCTCCTCTGCGAATTCGTGAGCGAGACAACCTGGCATTTTCGAATTCCCGCTTTATGCCTTCGATTCCCGGTTCACCGATCGACTTGTGTATGCTTTGAAGCCGTTTGATGAACGAGCTGACGACTTTATCAATATTGTCTCGATTTGATGAGATCACGTCTTTCCACACCGCGAAGTCGCTCGAAGCGATCCTGGTCATATCTCTGAAACCGCCCGCTGCGAGCGTGTTAAAGTGCTCATTATTCATCGAGAGCTCACCTATCAGATTCACGAGCTCGACAGCAAGGAGTTGCGGGAGATGACTGGTAGCGGCGGCAATCTTGTCATGCTGTGCCGCGTCCATGAATAAAATTCTTGCGCCTAGCTGCTGAATGATTTCAAACAAAGGAGATGTGAGTTCTTCTGCGTATTGCTTTAGCGGACTGAGAACGTAGACCGCATTCTGAAAGAGAAACGGTTGAGCGGCTTCAATGCCGGATTTTTCAGAGCCGGCCATCGGGTGACCGCCCACGAAAATAATCTCCTCGGGGACGAATCTCTCTGCCGCTTCCATGATCGGGAGCTTGACGCCGGCTACGTCGGTGATTATCGTGCCTGCACGAGCGTGAAGGATGACTTCGCGAAGGATGTCAACAGTCGTATCGGAAGGAACGCAAACAAAAATAACCTCGGGATTGTCCGCGCATAAGTCCTTTATACTTTTCCTTAGCCTGACCGAAGGAATGTGCTTCGCGATCTTTTCCTCGTTCTGCGGTAGGTCAAGCGCAATCACGCTATGTCCGCTTTTCGAAAGCGACAACGCGATCGAGCCACCAATAAGGCCGCAGCCGATCACGCCGATCGTTTTCGGTAAATCAGGATTTGGGGATTTGTCCAAGTCGAGGCTCGCCTACTTCCTGGTAGACCGACAATTGATCACTCGGAAATTTCCCTGCCGATAGCTTTTGCTATCAACCTGACTTCCTTCATCATTTGCGTGAACTGATCGGGGAAGAGCGACTGCGGACCATCTGAAAGCGCCTTGCCCGGATCGTTGTGTACCTCGACCATGATCCCGTCAGCACCGACAGCGACGGCCGCCCTTGCCACCGGTACTACCTTATCACGAATTCCGGTCGCGTGCGACGGATCGACAATTACCGGCAGGTGACTCTTCTTGTGCACAACAGGTATCGCGTTTATGTCGAGCGTGTTCCTTGTCGAATTCTCAAATGTCCGAATCCCGCGCTCGCATAGCATCACATCTCTGTTCCCTCCGGACAATATATATTCGGCAGCCATCAGCCACTCTTCGACGGTCGCGGCCAGTCCACGTTTCAACATCACCGGCTTGGATATTTTCCCGAGATCCTTGAGCAATGTGAAGTTCTGCATGTTCCTCGTGCCGACTTGAAGGATGTCGGCGTACTCTGCTACGACATCGATCTGACTTCGATCCATGACCTCAGTAATGACAACGAGTCCGAATTTATCTCCGGCCTTTCGCAAGAGTTTCAAACCATCTTCACCCAATCCCTGGAATGAATAAGGTGAGGTTCGAGGCTTGAATGCACCTCCCCGCAATATCTTCGCTCCGTTTTTGGAAACATGACTGGCAATGGCAAAAAGCTGATCCTCGCTCTCGACAGCGCATGGTCCTGCCATGACAACAACTTCGCCTCCGCCGATCTTCACACCTTTGACATCGATAATTGTCCCGTCCGGGTTGAAATTTCTATTTGCGAGTTTATACGGCTCGGTTACACGATAAACGTCATCGACACCCCGCAGGACTTGGATCTGTCTGTGGTCGAAATCCGGTTTGACACCTATTGCTCCGAGAATTGTTCGCGACACTCCTGTCGAGCGGTGGACATCGAAACCAAATTCATTGAGAACTTTTATTACATTTTCAATGTCTGGTTCAGCGGCTTCCTCTTCCATGATGACAACCATTCTAGTTACTCCTTTGCTTGAATCCTCATTTCATGAACATGGAAATCAAACGCTTTATGTGAATGATTTTCATGACAGATGTCTCTGAGAATCATCGGGATCCCTCGGACATTCTGGACAAAACACAATTATGGCTATGGATAGAATAAGATCATTTCCCCCAGCGGGGGAAATAAAAGTAGGAGTAAAGCCCGCACCATGCAGAGCCCCAGAACGACTGGGTGTCGATATGCCGCTCGGCGACAGAACTGTTCGTTGCTGCTATTTCACGTCTGAGTATCTTGGTGCAATCGCTCACAGAAGAATATACCTAACAAGAATCGAATTGTGCAAGAAAAAGATTGGGAGATTGTGTGTTTTGCAAACCACACCGTCCAAAACCAGATCCACGAATTACACCCCTGCGTACCTGCGCGTTGAGTTGCGCCCCGGCGCGTAATAGAGCCGAAAGTTACTTCGGTCGGTTACGCTACATAGCTTCAGCGACGGAGCGCGTGCAAGCACGAATAGAACGTAATCGCGAAATTTGCTTCAAAGGTTTAGGGACCATTCGTGCGATTCTCAGCCTGAGGCTGATGAGCCTATGGCTCAGTGTTTGAAAATCTTCTTCTCGCCGGTTTGTCAAATTTGTAATCACAAGAGATTGAGGCATTCCACGGAAAAATCGTGAGAGACGACCCCGACGTTACAGCTAATACCTATCCAACCGGAACTTCTCTCCAAGGTATAGCTTTCTTGCTTCGGGATCGTCGGCGAGAAACTCCGATGTACCCGATTTCAAAATCTTTCCTTCGAACAGAAGGTAAGCTCTGTCGACAATCGAGAGTGTCTCGTGCACGTTATGGTCAGTTATCAAGACACCTATTCCCCGCTTCTTCAAGTTGACCACTATCCTCATGATGTCCTCAACGGCAAGCGGGTCTATTCCAGCGAATGGCTCATCCAGAAGCATGAACTTCGGCTCGCTGGCGAGAGACCGCGCAATTTCAGTTCTTCGCCGCTCTCCGCCACTTAATGCGTAACCAAGGGCTTTTCGAATCTGAGATATCCCGAGCTCATCGATAAGGCGATCGCATTTCGCCTTCCTCTCCATTCGGGTCATCTTCATATACTCGAGAACCGCCATGATGTTGTCTTCGACTGTCATCTTTCTGAAAATCGAAGGTTCCTGGGGCAAGTAACCGATGCCGAGCCGTGCCCTTCTGTACATCGGCAGACCGGTGATTTCTGTCTCATCTATGAACACACTTCCGGAATTCGGTTTCACCATACCGACCATCATGTAGAAAGTCGTAGTCTTCCCGGCACCGTTCGGTCCGAGGAGGCCGACTACTTCTCCCTCTCGCACCTCAACGGATACTCCGTTGACTACATATCTTTTCTTGTAACGCTTTTGAAGACTGCGCGAATAAAGAAGACTTTTCTTCACGGCATCCGGCGCAATCAATCCGCTGGAGGTCTCTCGCTCTCTTATCAATGTACCGTTCATCTTCCGTCCGCCGGGAAATCGGTCTTATCAGGCCTGTTCCGGTAATACACGAATCCGGCCAGGTTGTAAGTGTCTATTTTATCTTTCACCATTTTCTCCGGATAGTAGTCGCCTTCAACACCGCTTATGACTGCGATCCTATCGATCTTTCCTTCTTTGAAATACATGATGACACGGTCGCCGCTAACTCTGTTGAGACCGTTAGGTTTATTCTTATCGTACAGATAATACAAACTGGTCGCATTGTTTTCAACGATTATGCGATCGACCTTTCTGTCCAAAACGTACATCGTGAGCTTTTTCCCTTTGAGCTGGTTGAATCTTGTTGAGTAAAGCGAATCGCTCTGTGAAATAGCGAAAGCATCTCCATTCACATCGACGCGAGTCACTTTCTTATTGCGGATATAAACCGTAATGCTGTCGCCCGTGAGCTGACTGTCTTCGTACCAGACGATTGGAGCTTGCTGCAAAACTACAATGCTGTCTTTCGAGAAATAAGTTCCGAAACCGCATCTGGCAGCAAGTGAGTCTCGAATTACCCGTACACTGTCTCTCGCAACGAAACGTTCGCTGGCACTGTCCCGGTAAGCTTCCATCGTTTTCGAGGTAATGAGAAGAGTATCGATCTTTCCGTCCGAGCTTGTGTCGATCTGAACGAGAAGCGGATTTCCTGTCATCAGGCTGAAATGTCTTTTGTCATAATCTTCGAAATGAGAACCGGAAATCGTGACGTTGTTCTGTAGACTTCTGATCTTAACGTTTACATCCGCAAGGGTCTTCCCTTCGTTGCGATAATAAACCAGTTGTTCGGACCTCAGTTGGGAAGATGAATCACGCACGAATACATTTCCGTAGAAGTGTGCCACCTTAGTGTCCGAGTCGTACGTTCCGCGGCTCGCTGTCAGCGTCCGCCGTTTGTCATTAAGATAGACCGAGCTATCGCTCGACACAGTTTTAGTTTTGCCGTAGTATCGCGCCTGGCTCGTGAGCAACAAAAGAGTATCATCCTCAACCTTGACATCACCGTAAAGATCGACGATGTCCTGCGTAATATTTTGAACGGCTCGATCGCAATTGAGGAGCGTGCGCTCGTGCTGCATGGTCACATGTCCGATAAGCTGACGGTAATCATCTCCGCCGGCCGTGTAACCGATGAGGCTGTCTGCATGAATCAACCTGACCGGCTGTTCTTGTGCTGCTACTGAAGTAAGAAACAAGAAGTAAGAAACGAGAAACAAGAAACAAGATGCGACTACGTGTACCTTTCTCTTGCTTTCAGGCTTCTGGCTTCTCGCCTCTAGATTCCTATTTCCTTCATTTCCCCAGGACATTGAATTCACTTCGAACTCTTCGATTCACCACTGACGTTGAATATTCTGTAATTGCGGAGATCGCGGTCTGATTCAAATCCAGTGCCCTGAATAGTTTCCTTAGTCGACACTATCTTCACAAAGACATCCGAAGTGACTTTTTGCGTTTTGTTGTTCCAGAAGAGCTTCTGCGTCCAGAGAGATGTCCCGCTGTCGCTGTGGGCATAAACGTCGCCGAACGCGTGGAGGTCGTTGGTTCGATCATTGACGACGCCGCTGTCCGCGGTAAGATAACTCGTGTGCCTCCCGAGGTCGTCGAAGAAATCGACCCGGATGCTGTCACCGAGATACGTCATGTTTGTATTGTTGAACACCCAGAGATGTCCGGCTTTCAAGATGCCCTTGGTCAACCCGCTGTCGCTGAATTGGATGGTCGAGTTCCAGCTCTCCTGATCGGGCAGCCTGCCTGAGACCGGTACGACTGTCGGCTTGAGTCTCTCTTCGCAGCCGGAAAAGGTTATGACTGATAGCTCATAGCCACTAGCCAATAACAAAATCAGGAATATTCGAGCGAGGGACTTCCTCATGACTCGGATTTCGGAGACAGCCCGGCTTTTACCAGGTCATGGAGATGGAGCATTCCGACGGGTCTTCGTGCATCGTCCACAACAATCAGCTGAGTAATATTAAAGTTCTCCATCTCCTCTATTGCGGCAACCGCCAGCGTGTTCTGCTTCACGACCTTCGGAATTCTCGTCATCACTTCCTCGACCATTATCTGAGAGAAGTCGGTATTCTTCTGGAGCAGCCGTCTTAAGTCGCCATCGGTTATGATCCCTGCCAATTCTCCCGACGCATTTACAACGCAAGCCGCGCCCAGCCTCCCGGAAGTCATTACAAGGATAGTCTCCCTGAGCGATGCGGTGTTCAGAACCTTCGGTATGTCTTTCCCCTTTACCATCAGCTCTTCAACTTTGAGAAAAAGCCTTTTGCCTATATTTCCACCTGGATGAAACATCGCAAACTCGGCTTCGGTAAAATTCTTCCGTTCGAGAAGCGCAATTGCCAGTGCGTCGCCGATAACAAGTGCTGCAGTGGTGGATGCCGTCGGAGCTAAATCGTAAGGACACGCCTCCTGCTCAACACTCGCGTCGAGCACGAAGTCGCTCTCCCTTCCCAACTTAGAATTTTTATTTCCGATTATTGAAATTACGAAAGTGCCGATCCTCTTGAACATAGGCAGAAGCTGCACCACTTCCTCCGTGTCGCCGCTTTTGGATACGCATATCACCACGTCCTCGGGTCTAACCATTCCCAGATCTCCGTGGACCGCGTCGCTAGGGTGTAAGAAGATTGCCGGCGTTCCCGTGGAGTTCATCGTTGCAACGATCTTGCGTGCAACCAATCCCGATTTCCCCATTCCCGTTATCACAACTCGTCCGTTTATTTTCGATATGAGATCGACTGCGCGTGAAAAAGCCGTGTCGATTTTGTCCTCCAGCGCTCGCACGGCCTCTGCTTCGATCCTGACAACTTCTTTTCCCTTCTCAATAGAATCCATTAAGCTCTACCTATGATTGTTCGAGATTCTCCGCCATCCACAATTAACGATTCGTGATAAGGATCATCCATGTCGGTCGAAATCAATGATTGACGATCGCGGGTTTTCAAGTGGACAGGCACTACTTCTTCTGTGCTTTCAGGATAAGGTCGATAATTTCACGGACAGCACCGTGGCCCCCGAGCGCTTTGCTCACATAGTCGACTTTCATTTTCATGCTCCTCTCCGCATTTGCGGGAACGGCGCTGAACCCGACTTTTTGGAGAAGAGGCAAGTCCAGAATGTCGTCTCCGATATATGCAATTTCAGATTCATCGAGCGAGTAGACTCTCTTTATCTCTTCGAGCGGAGCAACTTTATCAATCGACCCCTGATAAAGATCGGTAATGCCGAGTTCAGTGGCGCGTCTCTTCACGACCTCTGACGCACGCGCAGTAATTATGCCGACTCTTATCCCGCTGCTGATTGCGTGGGTAATCCCGAATCCATCTTTGATATCGAAAACCTTCAGCTCAAGCCCGTCGCTTCCGTAAATGATCGTTCCATCAGTGAGGACACCATCGACGTCAAGAAAGATTGCCTTTATTTTTCTCAACTTAGGGAAAAGCGACTGGAGTCGTGTCATCCTACAAATTCCCGTCTGACCGAATCAATCTTCTTTACTTGAGTGAGAAGCGTCTCGAAAAGATCGAACTTCAGCTGCGTCGATGCGTCACTTAGTGCTTTGCTCGGGTCCGGATGTGTTTCAAGAAACAGACCGTCTATTCCGACGGCGACTCCGGCTCTCGCAATCGGAAAAACATATTCGGGTTGCCCGCCCGTCCGGTCTTTCTCGCCGCCCGGAAGTTGGAGAGAATGAGTCGCATCAAGAATGACAGGGAATCCTCCGTCGCGCATTATGACAAGCGAGCGCATATCGACAACGAGATTGTGGTATCCGAAAGTCGTGCCCCGCTCCGTCAACATAACGTTAGGATTTCCGGTTGCTGTGATCTTTTCGGCCTGGAGACGCATGTCCTCCGGCGCCATGAACTGGCCTTTCTTTATGTTAACGGCCCTGCCTGTCCTTCCTGCGGCTTGAAGGAGTTCGGTCTGTCTGCAAAGGAATGCCGGTATTTGAAGAACGTCAGCGACTTCGGCTGCAGTCTTCGCTTCATTCTCCGAATGAATGTCTGTAAGAATAGGCACACCAATTTCGTTCTTGACCTCCTCCAATATCTTCAGCGCCTCTTCGTCTCCTACCCCGATAAAAGAACTTCCGCTGGTGCGATTGGCTTTCCTGTAGCTCGACTTGTAAATAAACGGGATGCCCAAGCCTTCCGTGATCTTTTTCGCATCGCGAGCAACCTTCAACGCAAGCTCACGGCTCTCGACAACGCAGGGCCCCGCTATTACTACAAGCGGATTGTCATTGCCAATCTTTATTTTGCCAATGGAGATCTCTCTAGTCATCTGGACAATGAATCTAGGTTCAGATTCAACTGATCGCTTCCAGTCTTTTCACCTCTTTCTGGAGCCTTCCTTTTAATCGATCTTTTTCTATCTCCAGGTAATATCTCATCTGCAAGTTCAGCCAAAATCGCTCGGACATACCGAAGTATTCGGACAGTCTCAATGCAGTATCTGCGGTAATTGCTCTTCTTCCAAGCACAATCTCGTTTATCCTTCTCGGTGGGACGTTGATATCTTTTGCCAGGCGATACTGACTGATTCCCATCGGAGTCAAAAATTCCTCGAGCAAGATCTCTCCGGGATGTATCGGCTCTATCTTCCTATTCACAGTCTTTTATCCTCCATGGTAATCACTAATCTCAGCATCGTAAGCATTATTCTCTTTCCATCTGAAAATCATCCTCCATTTCTCGTTTATCCGGATGCAATATTTCCACGATAGATTCCCAGATAATCTTTCAAGTCTATTGCCGGGAGGAATTCTTAAGTCACTGAGTTTCTCCGCTGCATCTAGTAAAAGCAGTTTCCGATAAGCAGTCTTTAGAATAGTGGGCGGCAACTTTCTTACAATTTGTCGATCAAAAAATTCTGCAGTTAACCTGTCAGCGAAGCTTTTTATCACCAATCAATATAATAACGCATTGCGTTATCACAAACAAGCGAAGCGGGCTTGCGGTAATTATGACGGCCAACCTTTAATTGTTCTCACGCTCCCATGACACAGTTAATTGCCACAACATCGACGATGTCTTGAACGCTGCAGCCGCGCGACAGATCAAATGCCGGCTTCTTCAGTCCCTGAACTATCGGACCGAGCGCATCTGCGCCTCCCATTCGCTGTGCCATCTTATACCCTATGTTTCCTGCGTCGAGGTCTGGAAAGATGAGTACATTTGCTTCGCCGGCTATTTTGCTCCCGGGAGCTTTTCGAGAAGCAATCGATGGAACGATGGCGGCATCGAGCTGAAGCTCGCCGTCGAGGAGCAGACTCGGAGCTTTCCTGTTCGCGATTTCGGTAGCCTGAATTACTTTATCGATCAATTCATGCTTTGCGCTTCCCTTTGTCGAGAACGAAAGCATAGCGACACGCGGTTCGCTGCCGACCAGTTTTCTGTGGTTCTCCGCAGTCGTTATGGCAATGTCGGCGAGCTGCTCCGCCGTAGGATTCGGAACCACCGCGCAATCGGCGAACGAATATGTCTTCTCCGGAAAGATTATGAGGAAGAAACTCGACACGATCGAAATTCCCTCTTTCATTCCGATGACCTGGATGCCCGCACGAAGGACATCGCCGGTCGTAGAAAGCGAACCTGCCACGCTTCCATCGGCCAATCCGTCCTTCACCATCATCGCACCGAAGAAGAGTGGATGCCTCATGGTTTCGACTGCCTGTTCCGGAGTCACACCTTTCGACTTCCTCAGCTCGAAGTATGTTCTGGAATATCGTTCGGCATTCGCGTGATTTTCCGGATCGATTATGGAGATACTGTTTAGATGAGCACCTGCTTCGTCCGCTTTCTCGCGAACATCTTTCTCCCTGCCGATGAGAGAGACTTTGGCAATCGATTGATCCGTAATCTCTCTCGCCGCCAGTATGGCCCGTTCATCCATCGCGTCGGGTAAAACGATGTGGCGATCCAGAGTTTTTGCTTTCGACTTGATCGTTTCAATTAATTTTGTTTCCATGGTCTTCTTTTTTTTGTGCTGATTGATCATAATCTAACTTTCCGCTATCGAAAGGGCAATTCACACGGAAGGTGAACGGCAATAGCGCCCGCCACGCAGACCTACATGCTGGGAATTTGGAACTTTCCTGACTATCTTTCAAAAAAGGAATGCTCAAGTTCACGACGCGCACCATATTCCGAAATGTATCGAACTTATGTCAGTATCCGGAATTTTTACTATTCATTTTCACAGTTCAAATCGGGAATGAAGCAAATTTGCGGGAAAGAAAATGGAACAGACAATTAAGGAATTCAAACAGTTGAAGCGACTCGCGGTCGTTGGAGTCTCTCGCGAGCCCAAGAAATTCGGAAACACCATCTACACCGAGCTGAGAGGCCGCGGCTACAAGGTATTCGGAGTGAACCGCTCTCTACCGGAATTCAGAGGCGACAAGTGTTATCCAAACCTTTCGGCATTGAGAGGGATGATAGATGGCATTGTGGTTTGTGTCTCTCCGCACGAAGCGGGAGCAATCCTGCGTGAAGCGGAGAGCATCGGCGTGCGAAACGTCTGGCTGCAGCAGGGCGCCGAGAGCGATGAGGCTGTCGAGTTAGGAAAGTCTCTCAGACTGAATTTGACAGCGGGCAAATGCGTCCTGATGTACGCCGAGCCAGTACGGTCGTTTCACAGATTCCACAGATTCTTCGTCAGACTTGCCGGGAGACTATGAGCGGCGACCACCCGTAGGTTGCCACTCGAACAACGCTACGAAGAGAATGACACAACATGAAACACTAACGTTCCAAGGAACGGTCTTGGCACCGGAACTTCCCTGAGAACCCGTTGAGAAAACTGAATTTCAAATTTTTCATCGATGTACCGGTAAGGTTCTCCGACATGGATTCGCTCGGACACGTGAACAACGCCGTTTACCTCAGCTACTTCGAGGAGGCTCGAGTCCATTACTTCAGAGAATTGTTCAACTTGCCATTGAACGATTCGGCAAGGCTGGGCATGATCGTTCTCGAGATACACTGTAGCTACAAAACGCCGGCGTATTATGGCGAGACATTGAGAGTATACTCCAGAGTCAGCTGGATGAAAAACAAAAGCTTCGAGATGCGATACCTTGCAACAGAAATTGAAAGCGACCGGATCGTCGCCGAAGGTTCGAGCATCCTCGTGGCGTATGATTATTCGACCAAGCAGACGGTTGTCATACCTGACAACGTCAGATCAAAAATCTCCGCATTTGAGAATATTTCTCCGAGCTTTGCTTAGCGATGGTTTTTTCCGGAAAGATCTATTCGATCAGGGGTTTACTGCGGACAACCTGATCTTGTTCAACGAGTCTCGGCTTTGCGGAGAGTGACAAAATTCCACGCAGTACAGTTTCATTGAGCCTGCTGTCACCTGAAGACTGACAAGCACATCCGTGTCACTCGAATCGGAAATTATCTCATATGAACGAAAGTCATTGATCGTTATCTCCAATCCGGTCTCCTTACTCCTAACGTCACTCCCCAAAATAAGATGTTCGGCCGACTCGTTCGATGTATGAACTCTTACTGTAGATCCGGCCTCGGACCCCACGAAGACGAAGACGGATTCCTGGCTTGAGCAGCTGATGTAGGCAATGCTTCCTGATTTTCCTTCGACGAAATCTCTGCCGACATACCACTCACCAACCGGATAGATCGAGTTCTGGAGATAGAAGTCCGGAAGCGAGAACAACTGATCTGTCTCGGGTACGACCTCGCTGCTAAACGCATAGTCTCCCCTTGCGTAGCCCATCTGACGCACCACGGATCCACCGCAAGAACGGATGAAGTCGTAATCCATCTCGCCGATCGCGGGCAATTCGTCCCTGTATCCTGACAATGCAAGACGAGCCTGGATTGTCCTCTCCAATTCTCTAAAGCTGACTTCACCCTCGTATTGAGACCTGACGAAAGAATTCGAATCGATCGCAAGCACCGACGGCATCACCCTGACCCCGGCTCGCAACAAGATCGCGCTGTTCGCATCGAAGATCGTATTCGTCTTAGAAGAGAATTCACCGCCACTTGGAGCGGATGCGTCCTGGTTAGAAGCTGTTGACCGAAGCAGACCGAGTCTCTCCAGTGTTACGCGTGCAACGTCTCCGCGATCCATGCACGAAGGCCGCGGCTCCATAACGTACCAGAACCCAACAGGAAATCTTTTGTAACGCTCGGCGAAATTGCGAATCACCCCGATTGCATAAATGGAGTTCATTGTCAGGGGTTCAAAGAATACAACAACGTTGATGAGATTTGCAAAATAGTCCACCTCTACCGCTTCACCGTTCACGTTTATTCCGCTTATTGACGGCGCTCGCGGCAGTTCTCTTGGGTCCATGCCTCTTACTTAACCAAAACCAGATCAAAATGCAATGACGAACCGGGTTCGAAGACGTGGTTTTTGTCTAAGTAACCCAAAGCTCCTCAAACGTTCTCGAGAAGCATGAATTCGATCTTCTTTTTCTTCGTCGCGATCCGCTTTGCGACAAGATCCTGTCTCCGGTAAAGTGCCTTCTCCTTCCATCGACAAATGTCGTAAAGCGGACAATCATAACACTTAGGTCTCTGAGCGGTACAGGTCTTGCGCCCGAACTTTATCAGGTTAATGTGAATTTCATAACCGCGATTCGGAGGAATAGAATCCTTCACTCTCAGGTAAGTCTTATCGGGAGTCTTCTCACGCACCACGCCGAGTCTGTTGAGGATTCTGTGAACATGTGTATCAACCGGAAAAGCGTCGTTGTCGCCGAGTGCAAACAATGACACGCAAGCAGCGGTCTTATAACCGATGCCGTTCAAACGGCGGAGCCTCTCGATCAGGTCATCCCTTTCGATCCTTCTCAAGCTTACGCGGTCGAACTTCGCGAAGTATTTCTTGATTTCCTTCACAATCATTACAATGGTTTTGCTCTTCTTCCTTGAAATTCCACCGACTCTGATGACAGGCTCGATCACGCGAGGGTTCATGTCGGCAAGATCCAGGAAATCAGTAACTTCATTCTTGAGGTTCACGAAAGCCTTGTGGCTGTTCACGTCATTCGTGTTTTGAGATAAGATGGTTGCGATGAGAAGCTCAAGCGGATTCGGAGGTTTCTTCCCGCGCTCCGGCACGCCGAACATCTCCCGCAGCCTCGAAGCAACCATCTCCAGCTGTGACTGGGTTTTTGATGATCCCCTATCGTCGAGTCTGCGTTGAGTGTGACTATTCGATTTTGAAGACAAAAGTGGCAGTGGCTTGTTGGTCGACCTGCTGATAGTTGTTGGCAAGTTTGCTAAACCTCCATGTGCGAATCGCTGTCATTGCTGCCTCTTCCAGACGCGAGTCCGCTTTCTCGACAGGCACCATGGACATCACATTTCCTGAAGGGTCGACATTGATCTTAATCTTCACAGTACCCCCATGGTGAACGCCGCCAGGAAATTCCGGCCTGTCACCGGTGATCAGTGTTCGCGCCGGCCCGCCCCATGCGATTCGGAAAGGTGTGCCTGTTGGAGAATTGTTCGCCGGGTTTCCCGGTACATATCTGTCCCCAAAGCCTCCGCCAAATCCGGGTGTGTCCGTGAACCCTGCTCCCCCACCGCTCTTGTTTCCGATTCCGTTTCCTGTCCCGCCTCCGGATCCTTCTGCATTCTGGGCCGTGCCACTATATCCCTTGACGGTATCAAAGTAAGCCGGGTTCCTGTTGATTCCGACGATGTCGTTCATGCCAGGTCCCTGGAGCGATCGTGGAACTATAGATGCCTTCGGGGTTATCGAGTTCTTGCTCGCCGCTAACACAGGTTTGACTCTCCCAAAGGCAGCAGCGGCATTTTCACGAATACTTCCTTCTCCCCCTCCGGATCCTTTGACATCCATGCCGGCCGACCTCTCTCCTGCGATTCTCACTTCGATCATCCTGTAATTGGTATTTACCGGAGGAAGGATCTTCTCAACTTCCGGCGGCTGCTGATAAACCGGTTCATAAAGGAACAGTGCGAGGATGAAAGCCGCATGAATCGCCAGTGCGATGACCATGCCTCGATAGAAGTTCCTAGAATATGTCTTCTTTAACTCATACTGGCGAAAGTAGTATGAACCGGCAACACTCGCGTGCTCATCATTGCGCCGATACAACCCAGACATCTGTTCCAACCTTCTTTTTCATACCTTCGATTGCGGCAATGGCGCGAAGCTTCGTATCGAACGACCCAACATACACCTTGAACCATTTCCCTTCGTGCGGGACAACGCCGGCATACACGCTTGCTTCAATCCCCTTCTTCTTCAAATTCGCCGCGTACTCATCAGCAAGAGGCTTCGTCCTAAAAGCGGAGACCTGAAGTGCAAACTTCTGCGACGCATTCGCCGATGGAGCAGGCGGAGGCACCTCGACTTTGCTAGGAGTCTCAGACGGTGCAACTGTCGGCGAAGGCTGAGCCGTCGGCACGCTCTGCGACACTGCATTGGGCTGTGCAGGCTTGCTCTCACCAAACTTCAAGTAACCATACTCGTTCAACAAGTACAGTCCGCCTCCGACGCCGGCAATAATTATGACCACGATAGCGACCCACAGGAATTTTGAACCGCTGGTGGGAGCATCGACAAAAATGTCCTGCACCTTTGGCTCCTCAAAATTTGCGGAGCCGGTCGATTGATTCGACTGCGGGCTCTGATCTTGTTCGTCCTGGAAATTCAAACTTCCCATTACGCGTTCCTCCTCAGTTGATTGAAGGTTCTGCTATTGAAAGTGCTAAATATTTTCAATTGTTGCAACCTCACTATATTGTGCTTCGACAAATTGCGACACGCCGGACACCGTTGAACACTTTGAATTTCATTTCACAGTATCTTGCTGCTGATTCCGATAGAAATACATAACGGGAATTCACGATAGCCTTGCCATACATGATACCTCTGATCAAACAAATTAGTTCCCTCTGCAAAAATCTCGACCAGCATCTTCTCGATTTCCAAATCATACGACAGATGGAGATTGAGCAGCCATGCCGCGCCGAGTCTGCTGGTTAATGCGAGATCGGAATAACGCTCCGACATGTAAAGAAAATAAGCTCCGATTGTGAATCGCGGAGTGAGTTGATAACTCGCATCCGCGTTCAAATCAAACGGCGCAAGATTCGGAATGGAACTCAAAGAATCTGCTTTTGCAATTCTATAGTTTACAGTCGCACGAGCATTAAGTCTGTCCCTCTTATAGTCAGCTGTGATGGAGATTGTGGACACCGTGGCCCTGTCCGCGTAACCGAGCGTACTGACATTGCCGGCGCCGGAAATGAAAAAGGGAAAGTATCTCGAGGCATCGATATTGATTTGAGGTGTCACGACAACTTCATTTGAAATGCGAACGCTGCTGCCGAGAGTGAAGTTCGCGTAGTGCTGGATATTCCTTATCGGGAATGTCGCGTAGACATAGCGATCAGTTGCGAGAAAGCCAGAGAGAGATGGTTCTTCAACGAACCCGCGGAAGCGAGAAAATAAATCTATGTTCCCGTTCAGCTTGTATGTTCCTCTCAAATCGGGATACAGTTTTGCTGCGCTATTTGACATATCATCTCTGTATTGGAAATAATCCAATGAAAGAGAATACGAAAGATTCTCTAAATGGTTGCTGTATTCCGTGCCGACTGTCAGGTCGAAAATGGGATGGTCGAATCCCTGCGAAGTCATGGGAAACAGATCAGTCGCCAAAATAGGAGCAAGCGGCCCGACAGGATTAACTGTATGATTACCAAATTTTATCGTGCCGTCGGCACTGAGATTTCCTGATGACAACGTGAAGGCCGTGCGGACTCCAAAATCGATTGACGACTGTACATCTTTCCACGTATCCGCAAGTGAAAACCTGTCGAAGCCGAGCACAGCCATGAGCGGAACTTCTCCGATGTCCATGTCCGACTGAAGTCCGATCTTAAACTGGTCGGCTGTTCTGAGAAGGCCTGGCGTCGTGCTGCCATAGAAAAAGTAGCTCGATCGAGAATAGGCTATGTCTGCAGAATTCCTCGTCCTGGTCGCATCGTCGAACTCGAAGTTCTTCTCCGCTCCTCCCTGAATTGAAAAGGTGCGCTGAATCGTGTTGGGGATGAAGCCGGAAGTGTAGTCGCCGGACAAACTGCCGGTCAGCAGATAACCGCTGACGCCTCCGCTCCCAGAGATCAAGTAGTCAGTCGTCGTGTAACTTCCGATTGAAGCACGGGCAAAAAGGCTTGACGAGATGCCTCCACCTAATTCCTGTGCACTCAGAGAATTGCCCATCGGAATGCCGGCACCCAACCCGGCAAGACTCAGTGCCTGGAAGTATGACGAATCGATCTCGACGGAGGGCTTATCGACACTGCGCAGCTCTGTCTCCGCCTTGCCTGTTATCACAAACTCAGGGACATTCACTTTGGGAAGTGAGGTGTCGGGTTTGAAAGTAGTCACCGGCGGAGACTCCACACCCTGTGCCAGTGCAACTGCGAACATGGCAAACATCAGGAATGGTATTTCCGCGATTCTAATTCTCACCTCGTTGCCACCAATTTCGGTATGCTTGATCCTCGATGACATGTGAAACAAGTGACTTTTTCCATCTGAGTACCGAGCAGATAATTCCCGTCGATATTGGCTACCATCTTAATCATCATCCTCGCCGTCCTCTTCTGGATCTTTTCGTCGCTCGCGAAGTCGTCTGTGTTGTGGCAGAAATCGCACTTAACCCCCAGCGCCTCAGTAAACCCGCGCATGACATTTAATAGCTGATCACGAGAATGTATTCCGTGGAGGACTTTCAGATTGTTCCCGAAAGTATTGGACGAGTCCGGACTCAAAACTTGGGCGGCAACAAAGTCTGCATACTTCGGCTTCAGGTCCGGTGTCTTATTCAGATTCGCGGAGACGATCAACGCGAGTATGATTATGGTTATCAGAACTCCGTAGAATACTGCGGTCTTATTCACTTGTTATGATCTCCTATTGGGATTTCAGCGCTCTCAATTTCTCTCTCGCCAATTTCGTGTACGAGTCTTCGCCTCTATCCTTGATGAATTCCTGTAGAGTCGATCTTGCCTCGAGGACGTTGCCGGAGTTTGTGAGGCAGTCCGCCAACTCAAGTTGAGATCTCGCCACCAAGTCGCTGAAGCCAGGAAAGACGTACTTGACCCGGAGGAACGACACGACGGCGTCAGAGGTATCTCCCGAGGCACAATAATACTCTGCAAGCTTCAGCTGTGCCTCTGCACCCACATGATCCTCTCTCGTTCTTGAGACAGAGGTTGCGAGTTGGATAGCATCCTGGACGCGACCCTGACTGAAATATATCTGACTAAGCAGCACTTTTGCTTCCGCCTTTTTCTCGTCATTCGCGGAGTCAGCTTGCCCCAGATGGGATTGAGACCCGGAGGAAGAGAGAGCCACATTTGAAAGAATAGACTCTGCGTGCAGTGTGTCACCGCGCTGCAGATAGAGTCTGCCTAGATCAACCCGGGCCGCAGTTCCGTAGGTGTCCTCTGAGGATGCCGCTTCGGAAAGCAGCTTCTCGGCCTCATCATAGTTTTTCATTGATTGATAGATTTCGGCAAGCTTAATTTTTCCTGCCGACGTGTACTCGTCGCCCGGCTTCTTGCCAATCAAATCGGTCAGGACACCGATTGCAGTCTTCTCTTTCCCTAAATCGATTTCTACGAGCGCGAGGTTATAAAGTGCCATTCCGGACAGAGAGCTCTGCGGAAATTTCACTATGAACTCTTTGGAATACCGTTCAGCTTCGGTGTAATGGTTTTGGTCCAGGGCATATTCGACTTTTTTGTAGAAGATCCTATCAACGTGAGGCAAAGAAGGATGGTCGCGGACGAAGTTGTCTATCACTGACTCGGCTTCCCTCGCCCTTCCCAGGACAGTCAGCGAATACTGCATGCCGACGATCGCGTTGTCCACAAACTCGCTCGAAGGATATTCCGAGAGCAGGTCGCTATAGTGTTTAAGAGCTTCCTCATATTTTCCGGAATTATAGTAAGCATCTCCTTCACTGTATAATGCTCTTGAGGCAGCGGGGCTGTTGGGATAATCCGTCCTTACCTTGTCGAACTCTCCGATTGCTTGCGGGTACTCCTTCTGCGTGAAGTGTACCCAGCCGATGGCGTATTGAGCATCAGGCGCGACACTGGAAGCCGGGTATCTTCCCAGAAGAGAATGAAATGCCTCTATTGCCGGTTCATATCTTCCCAGCCAAAAATTAGATTCACCTTCCTGGTACAGAGCATAAGCTGCTGAAGTGTCACCCTGGAACTTCGTCGCCGCAGTCCGGTATACCTCGAGTGCCTTCGCATAATCCTTGTAATGGTAAAAACAATCGCCAAGTCTAAGGTAGGCATCCGACAGCAGATTCGATTGCGGGTACTTATCAATAAATCTCTGGAATAACTGAGCGGCACTCACGAGATCATTCGAGAAATATCGGGAGTATCCCTCTCCGAGAAGAGCGGTCTCGCCATGAATGCCATCAGGATAGATTTGAAGATACTCTTTGTAGCGCGCCAGCGACGAGTCGTAGTCCCTGGCACGATACGAGGATTCTGCTGCCATATACAGCGCTTCAGATTTGTCTTTATCCGACGAAGCGAAGTTTCGCGCTGCCGTGTAGACCTGAGCCGCGTTAGCGTAATTACCGGCCGCATATAGTGCCGCCGCGTAATCGAATTGAGCGTCGAGCAAATCCTTTCCCTGAAGTCCGCGGATAGCGTCCTGGAAATAAGCCTGAGCATTTTGATAATCGCCGCCGGATGCCGCTGATACAGCCGCACTCTTCATCGACTTCGAGTGGAACTCGGCATCTTTGGCAGCAAGCAAGAAAGCCTCTTCGCTTTTGGAGTATGACTTATTCGCGAAATATAATTTGCCCAACTCGTAATTTGCTTCGGCAACTTGATCAGGTGTGTTGGAGGACTTAATCAATGCCAACAAAGTCGACTCGGCAGAGTCAGGTGAGCCTGCAGCTTCGTACGCGTCCCCAACCCTCAGCCTCGACTCAAAATAGACAGGGTCGTCAGGTTTTATCTCACTCAAAAGCTGCAACGCTTTGTTCGCGCCTGTCTTTGTAGAGATTAGAAGCTTGGAAAGGAGAACACGCACTTCTGAAGAACGTTTAGCGGAAGGAAACCTGTTCAGATACTGGTTGTAGGCCAACATCGCACTGTCCGGCAAATTGATTTCTTCATGCGCTCTCCCCTCATAATACAAGGCCGGCTCGGCAATTTGATTTTCCGATGAGATCACCGATGAGTCTTCGAAACTCTTGATCGCCGAAGGATAATCTCCAGTGAAGAAATCGCACTCACCTATTTTCTCGATGGCATTTGCTTTCAACTTCGTGTCAGGATAGGAAGCAAGAAGCTCACCAAATCTCTCTTTGCTCCTGTCAAATTCGCCGAGCTTGCCCAAGCACCATCCGGCACCATACATCGCGTAGTCAGCCAGCCCAGAATTTCTGTATCCTTCGTACGATAACTCGAAGTATTTTATGCCATTACCATAGTCCTCCCTGGCAGTAAACACTTGACCGAGTTTGTACGCCGCCTCACCAGCCACAGTGCTGTCCTTCCCGCCAGACAATACTTCCTTCAAGAACTTTTCGGCCCTGTCAAGCTTGTTAAGCTGGAGACATACTTCACCGTAACGAAGCTCCGAACGGACATAATAACTTGAGCTGGGAAAATGGTTTATGACTTTCTCGTAGTCGCTGAGCGCGCTATCGTACATTTTTTCTTGAAGAAGGCATTCGCCTGACAGGAAAGTTATTTCGTCAATCCGGTGAGAGTCGGGATGATTCCTCAAGAACAAATTGAATTGCTGCAAAGCCAGTGCATACTGTCCGTCTTTGTAGAGACCAATCGTGAAGGCATAGTCCTGCTGTTCAGATATCGTAGCGCCCGCGACTTGACCTAGTGAGACCGACGGCACTGTCGAAATCAATATGGCCAGTATGAGTTTGCCCACAGTTTTCATTTTGACGAATTTATAGAGTTACAGCCAGTTAATCAAGCTCACCTGCGATTTTACTTGAAGTAGAAGCCTCTTTTGAAGGTCCGAAGCGGCGTCCTCGACACCTTCTTATGTTTGGACGAAGGAAAGGAACGAAATGTTGTGGGAACATCTCACCCGGCGAGGCGGAGGAATAGCAGGTTGTAATCGCAGAAACATCTCGGCAGCCAAGAAGAACTTCGTGGCAGCGATTCCCTTAGTCCAATACAGGACGTCCCGTCGCAAACACTCCTCATGGTATTTTGTTCATCCCTTAACCTGCG
This sequence comes from uncultured Bacteroidota bacterium, assembly GCA_963704305.1. Lineage (GTDB taxonomy): Bacteria > Bacteroidota > Ignavibacteria > Kryptoniales > JAKASW01 > JAKASW01. Next base: position 83,370 of record OY969888.1, read on the forward strand.
GATTGGAAAAAGTTTTTTTATATTGTAATAGGTGATTACTTATAACCAAAGGCAACTTCAGGATCTGACAATTTCGTCATCCAAGGAATGGCTCATGGCTGATGGTGATGGGGGATTCGCATGCAGCACAGTTTCCTTCATGAACACGCGGCGACAACACTCCCTTCTGACAATCTCCCTGAGTCCACCGCTCAAGCGACTGACGCTACTGAACAAGGTCGATGAAGAAGTAATGATCGGAGAAAAATCTTACTTCCTGGGAACAAACCAGTATCCCGGAACGGTTTTCCCTACCGGATACAAACTCCTCAAGAATTTCACATTCGACTATTTCCCTAGTGTGACGTACGACCTCGACGGGAATCTATTTACCAAAAAGATCCTGATGCCCAAGAGGTCGAGTTCCGTTTTCATCAACTATCAGAATCATTCAAGAATGACGATGACGCTCCGCCTTCTGCCGCTGCTGAGTTTCCGTTGGAAGGATTCGCTCAAGAAGGCTGGCGGAGGTTTCCTGACCGACGAGTTGCCTGACGGGGTTAGAATCATTGCGGACACGACCCTCCCGAGGTTGTATCTGAAGCTCTCACGAATTTATGCCACCAGCCCGGAGTCTCACTGGTATTATAATTTTATTTATCCCCATGACCATGAATTGTTTGAAGAAGATAGAGAGGATCTCTACAACATCGGTTACTGGGAGACTGATCTTGAACCCGGCAGAGAAGTCACCCTGGCCGCGTCAACACGCGACCTGGCGGAATTCAGCTATAACGAGATTGAAGCTCGCTACATAGAATCGATTGACCGCATTCGCACGGCAAGCGGTCTTCCGAAGAAGTATGTTCATCTTGCGGATATTGCTTCGAACCATATTGTCCAGAACAAGGAGATTCGAACTGCTGCGATAATGGAAGGGTACCCATACGGAGGCATCAACGTTCGAGAAACTCTTCTCTCATTAGATGGATGCTCATATGTCACAGATAAGGAATCCTATGAACAAGATTTCCTGCACGACTTAGCATCCAATGAAGCCAATGGATTCCTGCCCTCATCTATGAACGAAGAAACCTTGCAAGTGAACTATGGTGATCCGCAGGTCCCGCTTTATTTCGCGTTCGCTCTCGCCCGCTATGCCAGCAAAGAGAGGAGTCTGGACTTCGTACGACGTTACCTACCCATTTTGGAGAACGCCATCGAAACCATAATGGACAATTACGGTGGAAGAACCGCAGCTGGCGACTCACCATTGCTCGATGTTGCAAAACACGATCAATCCTTACACTCAGAGACGCCCTCTGCGGACGGCTCGTCTCGAGTGACGGAGAATGCCTGCGTAAATGCTCTTTGGCACAGCCTGTTGAGGCTCGTCGGAGAATCCAAATCTGCGATAGGGGCATCTTCAGGGTATTCGGAAACGGCAGCTGAAATTGAAAGTGCTTACTTCGAGACGTTCTTCAACTACGATGGAAGCTACAGAGAATCGAGAGATAAGATTGAAGTGAGTTCAGAGATGGTTATGCCGCTTATCGTGCCATCTTCTCCACTCAACGAGGGACAGAGGACATTGGTATGTAAGTCTCTCGTTTCGAAATTTCTTGATTCATTGGACAGCCACTCGATTCACGATTCACTCCATCACGAATGCAATCTCGTTGCGATGTACCTCACTGAAGCATGTAACGAGGTCAAGGATTGCGAGGGAGAGTTCGGTCATTTGAAGTGGTACATCGTAAAACTATTCGGACTCCAGGAATTCACAAATTGCGTGTCCGGACTACCCAAGTGCGGAATGAGCGTGATTGAACGCTACCCGCGAAATCTCTCCTCATCTGTCATGGCAGGCGAAGCTATCCGTCTGATCAAAAAGTTGAAGCTTAAATAATACTCCTCCGCTCGAGATCGATTATCCTCGACTCGTCAGTTGCTCTTGTTGAGCCCATATTGTAATCAGGTTCTTACTGTCTTCGTTGGGACGCTGTAGCTGAGAAATTCATCAGGTGGCAAGACTTTATACGAATTTGTTATCTCGACCGAGTTCCTCAACATGGCCGTTACAGGACAATATTTATTCTGAGACAAATCTATGGCGCGCTCAAGGTCGGCGGTTGACAGGTTCTCGCCGTAGAAGATATACTCAATATGGATTTTTGTGTAAACCTGCGGGTGCTCTTCTGCGACATTGGCTTTGAGCTTCACCTCGAAACCTGCAAGTTTCACCCGCTTCTTCTGAAGAATCGAGACTACGTCGCTCCCAGTACAAGCTCCAAGAGAGATCAGGATCAGCTCCTTAGGTCTAACTGCGGCGCTGCTTCCACCAAATTCGGGAGGGCCATCGACATTGACCCAATGACCGGATTCAGTAATCCCAACAAAAGTAAGCCCTTTGACTTGTCTAACTAAAGCAGATTTTTCTTGCATGGTATCTCCAATCAATTTGGTTCATCGCAGTGAAAGAATTTAATTCCTCGTTCACCTGAAACTGATAAGATGAGCACGAGCACGAAGAGCCGCAAGCAGTCGGACATCATCCGTTCCATTACTACTCATCTCTGTTTGAATTTCACCTGTAACTTGTTAATTTAACGATGTTGCGCCTGTAGCTCAATTGGATAGAGCATCAGACTACGGATCTGAGGGTTCCGAGTTCGACTCTCGGCAGGCGCACTGATGGGTATGTGTCAACGGGTAATTGAATGTTCCAAAGACGAATCCATTTCGAAGCGGTAGACCAGTCATCAACGTCGTATGAGCAATCAACTTTCGAATAGTGTCAGTGCCCCCGCAGAGGCACTTGATTCCATTAGTGCCGGTCAGGAATTGCCTTTGCGAGCCGCACCCCTGCTTGGTTGAAGAAGCAAATGTTAATGTCGCTGTTCTGTCGGTACGAATTTTCCCGGATCATAACCATTGCTGCGGAGGATCTCGTTCGCTGTTTCCATGTCTTCCTGAGAAAGCTCAGGCGTGCGACTCAGTATCCAGCCATACTTCCGCGAAGGATTTCCTACGACAGCATACCTATAGTCCTTGTCCAAACCAATTATCCAGTAATCACCCCAGAACAATTGAACTCCAAGAATTCTGACGAAGCTCACTTCCAATTTCGAATTGCCTGTCGTGTCAACGACCCGCGCGACGCCCTTCGCCTCTTTCACAACTCCATCAGCTCCCACGCACCTGTTGATCACTCTGATCCTTCCATCCGGCTGCAGCTCGTATGAGGCAGTTGTGTTACGAGCGCAATCTCTCTGAAACGAATTTGGTATCCTTGCTATTTCGTACCACAGCCCAATGTACCTCTTCAAGTCAACATGGCTGACTGTTACCGGCACACTACTACTTGAACTCATCGTCTGACCCTCGACCGATTTGTTAATGAAAATCATAACGAGGAACACGAAAATTAAAGTAACCGCAATCCTATTTGAAACTTTCACGAGTTCTGTTCCAATTCGTTTCTTATTTTGGCTGGAAATTCAACCGCATGCCCAGTGAAAATTGTCAGATGAGCTGCACATCGTCGGCAGCGATTGTCCGAGCAATGCCGACGTAATCAACCGACGGTCATAACAAATCGTGAACTATGTCTGCTGAGACAAGTAATTCTGAATTCCCATTTGTTTGATCTGGTCCATTTGAGCTTCTATCCAATCGACATCCTTTTCTTCGTCCTGGAGATTCAATTTGAAGAGCTCACGTGTACCATTATCACCGGCTTCTGACGAAAGACGCATGCTCTCGTTGTAGCCTTTTACTGCTAACTTTTCTGCCTCGTAATCCGAAAGAACTTGTCCCTCTACATCTTTGCCGATGTTAATCTGATTCAGCTTGCTCACAATCGGCGTGCCTTCAAGGAATAGGATTCGTTCGATAATCCTCTCCGCATGTTTCATTTCTTGAATGGCCCGTTTCTGAATCGCTTCATGAAGCTTGTGGTAACCCCAGTTCTCGCACATTTCAGCATGGACGATGTACTGATTGATGGCCGTCAGCTCTTCGGCCAAACGAAGATTCAGTTGTTCAAGAACCTGCTTGTCGCCTTTCATAACGAGCTCCTTTCTCTATTTGGTCATCTCGATTGTTAAGTTGCGGCTCCTGTTCCTAAGAATCAAGATGACCCCAATTGTGCCAATTCACCCGAGAGATTTCGATGAAGAACAAAACGAAGAGCAATGCATGAGCAAAAGGGTCACGGATAATATCTCATCCGGCAAAAGAAAGGCGGACCTCACTATCCGCCTCATAAGTGCTCACAATTCTTGGTCAGGGGCAGATTATTTGAGAAGGATCATTTTCTTTACAGACACATAGCCGTCCGTCCTCAACTCATAAAAATATACTCCGCTCGATAGACTATCTCCGTCGAAGTTCACAGAATATTTCCCTCCCTTTTTGTTCGCGTCAACGAGCGCCTTCACAAGGTTGCCGAGAATATCGTAGACTTTCAGAGTCACATGGCTATTCGCAGGAAGCTGATAGCTGATCACAGTCGTTGGATTAAACGGGTTGGGATAGTTTTGATACAATTCATAACTCTGGGGAGAATTGCTGATCTCGCTGACGCCAGTGACTCCTGCCGATATTGTGAAAGGGGAATTGCTCAGGTCGGATAAGCTCGCGTCACTTATGCTGGTTATCATGATCTTGTAATTTGAATCCGGCTGCAAATTCGAAGGGACACGCCATTGAATGGCACTGGTCCCGGAGAAAATGCTGTCAGCGATGACAGACACCGTTTTATTCCCATCTATCAGGACTATGTTTACCGTGTCGGCGACATTTGAGCCCCAGCGAATTACAAATGCCGAATCTAAATAAGTTGTTTCTCCACCGTTTGGAGATAATACACTTATGAATGGAGCGGCAGTGATAAAGGTTTCTACATTTGACCAAGCGCTCGTCCCGGCAGCATTTGTGTTGTTCACACGCCAATAATACGTCGCGTTATTGCTAACCGTACTCATCGTAAATGAAGTGGAACTCAGATTTGAATTGTCAACAACCAAATTGCCGAAAGACGCGTTGGTGGAGACCTGCAGATGATACGTTTGTACAGTTCCGCGTGTCCCCCAAGCCAAATTCACCGGCCCTTCTTCGTTTACGATCTCACTGTCCGTTGGAGATATCGGAACAGGTGCGTATGCAGAGTCAATTGTCTGAGGAACGCCGAACGCGAAGTCGCCCAATGTTGATGTAGTAAAAGTCAGTTCATCCTTGGACGAGTCGAAGCTTGTCGGCATGGGAGTGAAGGTAGCATTACTGCCCGACCTTGCATAAACAATAGTCTCTCCAGGATCTGTGATGGCAGGATAGCTTTGAAGATTGACTTGGACATCACCTGAATAGGAATCAATGCCTCCTCCGGCAAGATTAAAATAATTCGAATAAACCTTCGGGGCATTTGTGGCAAAGGTCGGATCTACAGGTGCATAATCATACATCGAGATAGTTGCGGTTGGATAAGGAGCCGTTTTCAACTGGTCAAATTTTATTGTAACTCCTGTCGTGTCATTCAAGCTGCTGAATTTATACGTGTTGCCCTGAAGCAGTTCCGCAGATCCATTTCCGACAGTGACACTTGCCTCCGGCGTCTCGCTTACCCATGGTAATCTGTAAGCGCGATAAGATGCCTGCCCGGACGGTAGAGAGAATTCGAGCGCTGTAATATTATCGGGGTGAACTTCCGTAAACATTGGGGAACCGGTCAAGCTCGCCAATCCCCATCCTATCAAAGTGTTGCCGTTTGACAATCTCTGCACGGAACCCATTGCGTAACCGTATATATCCGGAGTGTGCCTGTATTGCCAGACTAGCGTTGCTGTTTTGTTCTGCTCATCCAATCGATACTCGACTGCGCGCGAATAATTCGGTACATGCTGGTTCCCATTATCGAATAACGTGAGGTCCCCGTTCGTCAGCAGTCTTACATCGTGCTGAAAGGAAAAATAGTTCGGACCGTTTGACTCATCTTCATTAATAAACGAAAATTGGTTTTCCTTACCTCCGAGGATCCAATCGATATTCCCGGTCTGCCGATCGATCTTGAAAATGCTTGAGAGATGCCGCATGGAAAACAGAATATTACCATCCTGGTCGACGTCAAATGCATTTGCATGTATCAGGTCAACCGTCGGCGTTGTGAGATCGATATATGAATCTGTTATTGGAATAAAATCCAGGGTTCTCCATTGAAATATGACATTCTTGGAAGCGTCGAGCTCTTGTATCACGTCGCCGACGATAGTGGCATTGGGACTCCCACCATATTGGCTCATATCGTAAGGCTCAGCATCCATCCCCATGACAAGGGCATGTCCGTTGGGAAGCAGCAGAAAATCCGACGGATATGTGGTGTAACCATTCCCGCACTGGAGTGTATCGATCGGCGTCAAGGTCGTGTCCAACACAATATACCTGCCCAATACTAATGTGCCGATAACCCCTGTAATGTCCGCGTAAGAGAGTTCACCATTTGGTTGTACCTTAAAATCGACTCCCATTTCACTTATCCTTTTGTATCTGGCTACGCTGCCGTCATTGTTCAATATCATGAGGTAATTGCCGATTGAATCATTGGGTGTCAACGAAAAGTTGGTCAGGAATATTTTTCCCGTCGAGGGGTCGTTTGAGGTGTCCACTGTTATCGTGGGAAAATCCGAAGGAAGCTCGTTCGTTGATGGACTTCCCTTCACTGAATACCGAGTCGCGTTCGTCAATGCTGATTTATATGTCGCTGTTGATAGTTGTCCATCATCGATCAATGTCAGTGGATTTATGTTTATTCTCTGGGATAGCGGCGTTGTCCTAAAATGTATTGTGACCGGAGGAAGTAACTTCCCGTCAGTAGTCTTGATGTGCTGAATCACGTTGACAATCACGTCCTCGTTTGGCGAAAATGGCGTCGTTGGAAAGAACAGGACTGTCTCGTTGTCATCGGACAATTTCACTGTACCCTGATGCGTTCCACTGATTGAGCCGGTAACCGCAAACTCACCCGGATAGAGACTCGATGGGGCGATGACCTCATCCGATTTCAGAATGATATTCGTGTTCAGAGAAACGAGGATCGAATTGTTCCTCGGCGAAACATATTCGAAGGTCTGTGAGAAGAGTTGTTCGTTAGTCGTCAGTAATAGTCCGAGAAATAAGATGGTTCCAAGTGTTTTCATTTTCACCTCCGTGGTTTTCTTGCTGAAGAAGACATCTGCGATTTGCATTTCCGTCACAAAGCGTATCCATGATTTCCAGGGCAAGAATGTTTCATTGCCTGTTACTTGCACCAAAACTCAACAGGAGATATCTCCGTTCCCGAGGCTCTGGCGAGTCGCGGTAGGAAATTTGGGATCGAGTTTCCCTCCTCCCTCTCGCCAATCGCATGCAGGTTTTTGTCAGTGAATGCGGCAAGTCTCAATTAGTCTTGGCTCGCGAGAGTGAATCCCGCAGGCAGCATGCTGTTGTGTCACCGCAGAAACAATGATGAGAGTATTTTTTACCATTTGTGTGACCAGTCAATTTGCGGCCGGTTACAAGCATGACGGCAACTGAAGTGGCGAAAATCGGCGTTGTCGCCAAACTTCTTTGGATCGTCCCTATCACACCCTTTTATGCTTCAACGTCATGGATCGGGGAAAGTTTAATTTCAAGGCAAGACACTCTGTGCTAACACACCCGGAAGAGGTCAGGCAGAAGTAAAGAGGGGAGGTCCTATCGGATAATGCAATTCAGTCTCCCCCATTTCACCTTTCCGTTTTATTGGCTTACCTCCCGGCGAGAATTGCGTCTATCCTTCTGAGCTCTTCGGATGTAAAAGAGAGATTCGTCAGCGCCCCGACCGCATCGCCTATCTGATCGACCTTGCTTGCACCGATCAAGGCAGATGTCACTTCGTCGTGACGCAGTACCCATGCGAGAGCCATTTGCGCAAGCGATTGCCCGCGCGCCTTCGCTATCTCGTTCAGCTTACGGACTTTCGAGATTTTGTCGCTTGTGACGTGCTGCGGTTTCAGGAACCCCGTCGGTTTTGCCGCGCGAGAGTCGGGAGGTATCCCCTCCAGATATTTGTCGGTCAGAAGACCCTGCGCCAGAGGCGAGAAGACAATGCATCCTATCCGGTCGTCCCTCAGCTCTTTGAGAAGACCATCTTCGATCCAGCGATCGAACATGCTGTACTTCGGCTGGTGGATCAGCAGGTGCTTTCCCATCGAGCTCATGATCTCCTCCGCCTGCCTGGTCAGCTCCGGCGAATAGTTGGAGATGCCAGCATACAATGCTTTCCCGCTGTGCACGATATCGTGGAGTGCTCCGATCGTCTCTTCAAGCGGCGTCTCTGGATCGGGGCGATGGTGATAGAAAATGTCGACGTAGTCGATTCCCATCCGGCTCAGGCTCTGATCAAGACTCGCGACAAGGAACTTGCGCGATCCCCAATCACCGTAAGGACCCGGCCACATGCCGTAGCCTGCCTTCGATGAGATGATCAACTCGTCGCGGTAACCCCGCAAATCATTTTTAAGAATGTACCCCATCGTTTCCTCAGCCGAACCGGGAGGTGGACCGTAGTTGTTAGCCAAATCAAAATGAATTATTCCCAGGTCAAAGGCATGGCGCGCGATCGCACGAGAGTTCTCCAGCACATCAACTCCACCGAAGTTATGCCAGAACCCCAGCGAGATTGCCGGAAGCTTCAGCCCGCTGCGGCCGCATTGGTTGTACTTCATTTTGTCGTAGCGATTTTCGCGCGGTGAGTACATCTTGCTGTTCCTCGTTTCTTGGCTGTTATCAATTAGCCGTTAGCTATCAGCGGCCGATTTATGCTCTTGCTTCTTGTTTCTAACTTGTAAACGCCTACTTCTGATACCTCCACCAGCATTCATCAAAATATTCCTTACCATCTATTGAAGCAACTGCCCTGACATAGTTTGAACCTTCATTCAACTTGACATTTCTCCAGAAGAATCTGTGATCGCTACTCGCTACCTTTCCAAGCGAATTGGCGTCCACGAGAAGTTCCACTTCGCTCGCGTTCGAATAAACTTCCACGGTGATAGTAGATGAATCTCTCGACGTGAATCTCTTGCTGTTAATGTGGACCATCGGTGCGGTGTTCCAGTTTACCTTGTACCAGTAATAGGCATCTTTCTCTGTTTGGTGATCCTGCGATATGATTCCTTTGTCGTTTATGCCGGGCTTGTAGCCTTCGCGCCTGAAATCGGATGCAAAGTCGAACATATTCCAGATCGTGGAGAACCAGATATACGGCCTCGACTCGATCGTCTTCCAACTCACTTCATGAAAATAAGTCTGGTACTCTTCAGGATGCCATGATGCATCGGGTCGCGGCGGTGCTGCTGGATACTCTTCGTGCTGGTAGATACTCGCACCAGCGCCGTACTCACTTAGTCCAATCGCCCGCCCGGGATGGTCAAGATGCCACTTGTCAAGATAATCACCGAGGCCCTCTGCCTTGCCGTAATACCATCCGAAGTATTGGTTCAACCCAAGAACATCGGTCACGAAATTGGTCGAGTCTTCGTCATTGGATGCAGCAGTTGTCGGACGAATGGGATCTTCCTCTCTTGCCAGACCGCTAAGCCTGCGCACCAGATCCAGCGGCTTGGGGCCCCTCACATTGTGTATCTCGTTAAAGACTCCCCAGAAAAGAACAGACGGGTGATTGTAGTTCTGGCGGATGAGCTCCCTAAGCTGCTGCTCCGCATTCTCCGCAAACGATTCTGTGCTGTCGATCTGGTTTACGAGCGGAATCTCCGTCCAGACCACGATCCCGTTTTCATCACACAGACGATACATCTCCTGATCATACTGGTAGTGAGCAAATCGGATTATCGTCGCACCGATGTCGAGAATATATTTCATCTCCTGTTCGCGGTCCGCATCGCTGATTGCACGTCCCTCATCTCTCTTGTCCTCATGGAGACAGACACCGTGGAGCTCGTACGGTTTTCCGTTGAGAAAGAATCCTCTCTCAGGATCAACTCTGTAGTAGCGCAGACCGAGCGGCTGTTCGATCCTGTCCAACAATTTCTTGTCCTGGTAAACGGAGACGACGACCTTGTAAAGATACGGATCGTTTCTCCCGTCCCATAGATGCGGCTTCTGTATTGTCACTTCCTGCCCGAGCTCCGAACCGGAATTGCTCCCGATCTTCAAGTCGCTCGCAACTTCTTTTACAATTTCACCGCTGCTATCGTAGATCGCCGACCTGACGGATACGCTGGCATCCAGCTTGGAATCATTTCTGATATCAGTTGTTAGCTGCAGGCTCGCCCGTTCGTCCGCGACACTCTTTTGAGTTATGAAGACTCCCGGCGAAGCATAGTTCATAATCGAAATGTGAATCGCGTTCGTCACGATCAACTTCACTCCTCTATACAAACCACCGTCCATCGTGAAGTCTGCGCTCAGCGGTGCAAGTCGAAATCTATCGGAAACATCCGGCGATGTATTATCGACTCTCACCGCGATGACATTATTTCTTCCGGGCAACAGAAAACCACATATGTCGAAGACAAATGCCGCGAAACCGCCCTTGTGCTCTCCTACGAATTTGCCGTTGAGGTAAACGTCGGCTATCATCCCCGCCGCACCGAATCTCAGGAACATTCTCTTGCCTCGATATTCATCCGGTACGGTAATGATCTTTCTGTACCACGCAGGGCCACGGTAGTAATCGCCGCCTCCGTCCTGCCCGTCGAGATTATTCCAGGTGTGAGGCAGACAGACCTTTTCCCATTTAGAATCATCAAAGTCAGAATTGAATGCACCGGTGAAATCACCTTTCGTGAACCTCCAGCCATCGTCAATGGGAATCTCTGTTCTTGAAGAAGCCTTGATCATGGTACAGCTCAATATTAAAAGGATAATCGCTGATAAAAGAGTTCTGATCAAAATATCCTCCAATTCTGTAACTGAAGGAAGTAACAGATAAAATTCATCTGTAACACAGAATTGACCAAGTCTAATGACTCACAGTCGAGTCTGGTGCTGTGAACTCTCCCTTAGCAGCTCGCTCAAAGAATTCCCCTGACTTCGTCAAGGTGAATGTTTTATATGATGTAATCATGTTTGGCATCCACTGAGGATCAAAGACCCACCAGATCCAGCTTATATGATTTGTTTCGAGAAATCTTATTATCGTCTCTCCATAATCAAGATTGTCCTGAGAGTTCCACATAGTGAAGCCGAGTTCCGTCGCGACCACCGGATACTTCTTGGCCGCGAAGCCGAAGTCCTCATCCCACTTCAGCGCGTACGGCGGCTTGCGCTTTTGCGGATAAGGATGAGTAACGTATCCGATCCCTTGCGCGTCGATCGGAGCAAAGCGCAGCGGAGTCAAATCGTAAGCCCAGTCGAAACCTGCAACCAAAGGAATTGCCTTGTCACCGTATGCTCTAATGAGTTTTATCAGATTCTCATTTATAGTTTTCCACTGATCCCAGGATAAATTTCCTAGCATCCCAAAGTCGTCGGTCGGTTCATTGAACAATTCAAAAAAGGCAATCGTGTTGACGCCTCTGTAGTGTGCGGCGATAGTCCGCCAGAAGTTGTAAGTCTCCTGGAGAGACGTGTTATACTCAGGATTCTGGAAAAGCCCTTCCTCAAGATTTCCTATTGAATGCCAATCGATAACAACATAGAGACTCTCGTCGGTACACCATTCAATAGCTTGATCAAGAAGCTTTAGATACTTCTCCGGCGTTCTTTCACGCCAGGCCACGGGATGAATGGGAATCCGCACAATTGTTGCCCCAAGCTCCCTGATCTTTGCGAAGAGTTCCTTGTTCCAATGTCCCTGTCCTTCAATCTTGTCAGGGTCTGCGATGGCAAGTCCACGGAAGAGAATCGTATCACCCAGCGAATTAACAAGTCTGTTCCCCTTCACCTGTATGAGCGGAAGGAGATTGGTGTCTTTCGTGTATCGAAATGTCGGCCGGTATGGCTGTGAATACCACTTGTAAATCTTTTGTGGCTCTGCGGGTGAAGTGGCCTGTGCAAATCCGAGCCGACTGAGTCCGGGAATGAAGATCACCACGGAAAACAGTACAAGTAACTTCTTCATAATGTCACCTTGCTAATATTAGAATCCACCTCCTCGAGGTCAGGAACCCGCATGAGGCTGTTCATTTGGAAAATTCAAGTTTGTCCCATCGTCACAATCACTTCGTTCTCAGCTTGCATCTTGGCAACCGGGATGAAGTTGTTCTCTAAAGCTACGCCATTCATTACAACTTTCTTTACTCCCTTCTCAACGCCTGCGGAATTGCTGACGCGGATATTCAGCAGCTTCCCGCGAAACCGACGCTGAATCGTCAGCGACTTCCACCTGGACGGTATGCACGGGTCGATCCTCAAGCCGTTTAACTCCGGCCGTATGCCGAGTATGAATCGAGTGATCGCGTAGTAAGTCCATGCTGCTGAACCCGAGAGCCAAGGGATGCGTGATGCTCCATGCTTCGGACTCTGCTTCGCGTGCGTCGACTGGCAGACAACATATGGCTCGATCTCGCGGATCTCTGCCTTCTTGTTGTACGCCGCCGGCAAATATGCGCGAAGGTACTCATAAGCCTGGTTGCCGTGACCGAGCATCGTCTCCGCAATCACCGCCCAACCCTGAGTGTGCACGAAGATACTCCCGTTCTCTTTGAGGCCAGGATTAAAGAAAGATGCGCGCACTATGTTGTGATCAGTCTTTGTGAATGGTGGATCACAGAGTGCGAGCCCGTACTTGGTAAGAAGACGCTTGCGGACACTTTGCATCGACGCTTCTGCCTGGTCACGAGTAGCAACTCCAGAGATCACTCCCCATGATTGAGGGTTAAGAAAAATCTGTCCCTCCGGGCAACTCTTGGAACCGAACTTCATGCCGTCGTATCGATATCCGCGCATGAACCATTCACCATCCCATGCATACTGTTTAATATTGCTATCCAATCTCTCCAAATTCAATTTTGCCCACGACGACTCGTCGGCTTTCTTAAGAAATAGAGCGACGTCAACGTACACTTTGAGAGCAAGCCGGAGCTGCATCGCCACAAAGACGGATTCTCCTTTCTGACCGAATCGCAGAGTATCGTTCCAATCAGCTCGTAACCCGCAAGGAAGGCCATGAGAGCCTGAGCGTTTGAGACTGAACTCCAGTGCCCGCTTCATGTGTCCGAAGACCGTGTCCTCTCCCTTGTCGGAATATGGCAGCACTTCCGTATAAAACGCGGTGTCGCCTGTCTCTTCGACATACGCCGGAATTGCGTTGAAGAGCCATAACGCATCGTCGGAACGGTATTCCTCTTCCTTCGGAGCCGGTTCCTTACCAGGCGCGTGTCCGAATGGCATGATGACAGGCATAGCTCCGCCAGTAGATACCTGACCGGTGATCATGAGCTCGAGTCGCTTCTTCGCTTCATCGGGAATAGCATGCATGACGCCGAGAAAATCCTGAACTGTGTCGCGATAGCCTAACCCATCCCTGTCAATTCCGGAATAAATCAGACTTGCGGACCGCGACCATGCATATGTTATCAGACAGTTATAGATTCCCCACGTATTGATTGTCGCATCGAGTTCCGGATCCGGTGTCTTGACAAAAAATCCTTCAAGCCTCTTGTGCCAGAAAGCCTTCAGTTCCTCGAACTCAGCATCTGCTTTAGACACCTTGTCGAATTCTCTTGCAGCTTGCCGCCCTTCTTCTTCAGCACGGCCGATGCCGGCAATCACCAGGAACTCCTTAGTCTCTTTCGGTCGCAGCGTAAGTTTGACTTGAAGGGAGCCGCAAGGATTATCGCCGTAAGCGAGACTGCCTGAACATTTTCCGCGCTCCACTGCGATAGGATCGGCGTACGTCCGATAAGGACCGAGGAATGCCTCGCGGTCGGTGTCATACCCGATCGCCTTTGCTCCTGTGATGGCTTGAAACGTATGTCTGCCCTGGTCTTTCTCTTTGAAATTCTCAGGCATCGACGGAATATTCACATTTGTGCCATGATCGATGATCCCGTCCACGACTTTCATCTGCGCGATGTATTGAACGTACTGGATGTTCAGAAGATCATCAATCGCATTCCAGTTCCCCGCATATTCGAGATAAGTAAAAGCGCTGAGCGTTCGTCTCCTGTAAGATGCATTTGTGACACGCACTTTCCAGATTTCAAATGCGCGATCGAGCGGTACGAAGTATGTGACTTCGGACTTGATGCCGGCGTATTGAGACTCGATAACTGTGTAGCCGGTGCCGTGACGGCAGACCGACTTGTACTCGTTCAGCGGCTTGCCGACCGGTTGCCAGGACGCTGACCAGAAATCTTTGGTATCGTGGTCATGGAAGTAGACATACCTGCCCGGCTGGTCTGCAGGAATGGAATTGAATCTGAAGCGGACAAAGCGGCCCATTCCGCCGGATTTGTAAAAGCTGTAACCTCCGGCATGGTTGGTGATGATCGCGCCGTATTCCGTCGAGCCGAGGTAATTGCTCCATGGTTTTGGAGTGTCAGGCCGAGTGATAACGTATTCTTTCCGTTTGTCATCAAAAGTTCCATATTGCATAAGCGTTCCGATATGTAAATTGTAAGTTTTAAATTTTGAATTTTAAATGATCATTTGTCAAAGCGTCGGGATCTTTCCGGCATTTGTTCTTTGATTCAGATTCAAAACTCTTGTCAGGAATGATGTTCTCCTTAATACCCCTCCTCTTCTTAAATTCAAAATTGAGAATTCATAATCTAAAATTTCCCTCACTTTGCTTCTGCGAGTCCTTCCGGTCCGCGACGTGCTTGAAGTTCTTCTTTGACTGTCTTCATCACAGGCTCATTAAGCCTGTAAGCGAAAATAAGAAGGAACAATGCTATCAAGCCGGGAATCACAGGGATGACGCTCATCATGGATCTCAATCCGGCCAGGACGGAAAGATTTTGTGCCACGTTCGCCTGGAATCCGGTCATCGCGAGTATCCAACCTGCGATTGCCGTCCCCACCGCCCATCCTAACTTGTTCGACATAATGGATGCTGAATAAACCAGACCGGTCGCTCGTCTCCCTGTTTTCCATTCTGAATAATCGGCAGTGTCTGCATACATCGCCCACAACAAAGGAGAAATCGGCCCGCCCGTAATGGAACCCAAAATCTGCAGAGCAAAAATCCAGGGAAGGTCGGTCGGCCTCAGAAAGAAGAACGCACCGGTGAAAATAATAGCGCATGCGAAAAGCACGACGGCCGCATTCTTTCTTCCCAGCAATCGCGAGAACCACGGAACAAGTACAACACCTAACAGTGACGAGGCCTGCCCTACGACATTGAACGCCGAAGCCAACCATTCAAAATTAAAACTATGCAACTTGCCGAAGATGGATATCTGCTGGGTGCCGACATAGTATTTGAAGTAGTGGACGGTTATGCTGAGCCTAATGCACACGAAGAGAATCAATAGAATTGTCACTGCGAACAAGACCATCCATGGTGTGTTCTTGGTTATGTCTTTAAGATCCCTCTTTATCGATGTCTTCTCTTTCGCAATCGGCTGTATCCGTTCGTGGGTAGAGAGGAAGGTTATGACAAAGAATATGATCGCCACGACGGCGTATAGTGACATCGTCGTTTGCCAGCCCTTTGCGCTGTTGCCGCCGCCGAAGTATTCCGCGAGGGGAAGAGCGGTAGCGGAGACCACAATCCCCGCTGAGTATGCGCCGACGAACTTGAATGATGACGCGCTCGTTCTCTCGTTGGGTTCGCTGCTGATCACTCCAAGAAGTGAAGTGTATGGTATGTTGATAGCTGAATAGAAGAACATGAACGCGATGAATGTCGCGTAGGCATACACGAGTTTTCCAGCCGGCGAGAAGTTTGGAGTCGAGAATGCGAGCACGGCAGCGATCGCCAGAGGCAGAGCCATCCAAATAAGATACGGCCTGAACTTGCCCCATCTTGTTCTAGTGCGATCGGCAGTCATTCCGACACCCACATCGAAGAAAGCATCGAGCACTCTTGAGATCGCCGTCATGGTCCCGGCTGCTGCTGCGGCCAGGCCAAACACATCCGTGTAAAAGAAAAGAAGATAAACCATAATCGTCTGCCAAAACAGAACCGATGCAAAGTCTCCGCACCCGTACCCGGCTTTCTCCCAGAATGACAACTTCGGATTCTCAGCGCTCATAACAGCTCCTTTTGATTTAGCATTTAGCTTTCAGCGATCAGCCTTCAGCCGCGAGTCTTCTATCCATTAGCTGACCGCCAATAGCTGATGGCTCTTTTTCTGATTTCACTTCCCCATCACCACTCGCACTTCATTGACATCTTTCAATTGTTCTATTAGAATAAGGTTTTCTTTAACGTGTTTCCCGTTCAAGATGATTTCATTCACCCCTTTTTCTATCCCATTCGGATTCAGTATTTCAATTTTCAATGTCTTGCCCCTGAATCGCCTTTCTATTTTGAAAGACTCCCAGCTCGATGGAATACAAGGATCTATGCGAAGCCCATCGACCTCCGGTCTAAGCCCAAGAATGTACTGCGCCGCCGCATAGTACGACCATGCTGCTGAACCTGAAAGCCACGGGAGTCTCGATGCACCGTGACGCGGACTCTTGGGGCTATTAATAAACTGGGAGTAAACGTACGGTTCAATTTCCCGGACTTCAGCTCCTTCATTATATGTTGCAGGCATGTATGCTTTGAAAATCCGATACGCTTCGTCCCCGTGGCCGAGCATAGTTTCGGCGATGATTGCCCAGCCCTGCGTGTGGCAGAAGATCGATCCGTTCTCCTTCATTCCCTTATTGAAGAGGGCGGCTTTCATAACCGAGATGTCGGTCTTCTCATAAGGAGGATCACAGATCATCAGTCCGTATTCACTCCAGAGTCTGTCGCTTGTTTTCCGCATGAGATCATCGGCCCTATCGCCGCAGACGTGACCGCTCAGCACTGCCCACGACTGAGGATTGAGAAAGATTTGACCCTCATCGTTGTCGTGCGAGCCGAATTTCATTCCGTCTTCTCGATATCCACGCAGGAACCAGTTTCCATCCCATGCATACCTCGACAGATTAGCATCCAGAATTTCCAAATGACCTTTCGCCCAGGCGACTTCCTCTACTTTATTCAAGCTCCTGTTTATCTCGATATAGGTCTCGAGCGCAAAACGTAATTGAAAAGCCACAAAGACCGATTCACCTTTCTGACCAAGTTGAATGCAATCGTTCCAGTCTGCGGCGAGGCCACAGGGCAAACCGTGGGCTCCTGAACGATTCAGACTGAACTCGATGGCACGACGCAGGTGACCGACCACAGTATCTTCACCCTTGTCGGCATACGGGAAAACTTCATGATAAAAATCCGTGCGTCCGGTTTCTTCAACATATGCTGGTACAGTATTGAAAAGCCAAAGACAATCGTCGGAACGATATTCATTTTCAGAAGGAGGTTTCTCCTTGCCGGGATGATGGTCGAATTGTTTGACAACCGGCATCGCCCCGCCCGTGGAAACTTGGCCGGTAATCATCAGCTCAAGTCGCTCTCGAGCTTCGTCAGGTATGATCGACAGAACGCCAAGCAAGTCCTGAACGGTATCGCGGTAGCCAAGACCATCTCTCTCTCCCGCGTAAACCAAGCTCGCCGCACGAGACCATGCATAAGTGATCAGGCAATTGTAAGGACTCCAGGTATTCATCATGCTATTAAACTTCGCATCCGGAGTTTCCACTGTCATGGATCGCAGCCTTGAATGCCAATGTGCTTGCAGCGCGTCGAGCTCTTCACGAACCCTTCCAAAGTCGGAAAACTCTCTTACCGCCGCCCTCCCTTCGACTTCAGCCTGTCCGATGCCCATCAGAACAAGCAGCTCCATCGATTCTCCCGATGAGATATTCAGGTCGGTCTGAAACACGCCACATCCGTTGTCACCGACCGCGATGGAGTTCGTGCAGTGTCCTTGCTCGACGACGACAGGGTTGGCATATCCGCGGTAAGACCCGACAAATTTCTCACGATCGGTATCAAAGCTGGTGATGTCCGCACCAATCAAAGCGAAAAATGTATGGCGCGATTGCGGATCCGCGGCGAAGTCTCCTCGAACGACGGGCAGGAACGGATTCGTGCAATGATTGATTATGCTTGTCCGCCGCACACCGGTGGAAGGCGGACCGTCGACAACCTTCATTTCAAGAATGAATTGTGTGTACTGCAGATTCACCCAATCCATCCAGAGATGCCAGTGGCTCGAGTACTCGACGAAGGGGAACACGCTCAGACGGCGAGTTCGTTCACCGACGTTCCTAATCTTCAGCAGCCAGCACTCGAATGACTTTCCCAGCGGAACAAAATATGTTGTCTCCGTTCTGATGCCATCGTACTCCGATTCAATGATCGAATACGCCGTACCATGCCTGCAGATTGATCTGAACTTGTCGAGTGATTTTCCGACGGGTTGCCAGGAGGTTGACCAATAATCCCCGGAGTCACGATCGCGAATGTAGAAGTACCGACCGGGTTGATCTGTTGGAATAGTGTTTGGTCGCCATCGTGTGAATCTGCCCTGGGCCGCGGAATGAAAGAAGCTGTAACCTCCGGCGTTGTTCGTGATGATCGCACCGTATTCCGTCGACCCGAGGTAATTACTCCACGGCCTCGGCGTATCGGGCCGCGTGATTACGTACTCTTTGCGTTCATCATCGAAATATCCGAATCTCAAGTTGTGCCTTCGAGTTAACAGCTAAGATGTTGTTCGAATGTGGAACAAGTGCGGATAGTACAAACAGCTACGACCGATCCAAAATAAAGATGCCGCTCCAATTTTGCCAGTCCGCTTACTACCTCGCGGGAAAGTTTCGACCTCAATTTTGCGGGTGGCTCTTTATGAAATCGACTATCTCGTCGACATGCCCGAACACAAGACCCGTCACAGTGTCCGCGGCGCCATAGTAGATTGCAAGTCGTCCGGTCGGCGCGTCGCAGAGCATCGCGCATGGAAAGACGACATTCGGAACATCACCGACACATTCGTAAAGTGTTTGCGGAGACCAGAGATAAGGCTTGCCCCGCTTTATGACTTTCCACGGTTTATCAAGATCGAGCAGTGCCGCTCCGGCGCTATACACGAATCCGTTACACGACTGAAGAACACCGTGATATATCAGGAGCCACCCTTCCGACGTTTCGATCGGGATCGGACCACTCCCAATCTTTGTGTATTGCCACGAGTCGCCGACTGTCCCCATAACGAAGCGATGCTTGCCCCAGTAAACTAGATCAGGGCTCTCGCTGTAGAAGATATCACCGAACGGTGTGTGACCTCTGTCCGATGGTCTTGAAAGCAAAACGAAGTTCCCATTTATCTTGCGCGGAAACAGAACGCCATTTCGATTGTATGGAAGGAACGCATTCTCAAGCTGATGGAACGTTTCGAAATCCTTCGTCCATCCTACACCGATCGTCGGTCCATGATAGTAATTGCACCATGTTACATAGTACCGATCGTCTATCCAGACCACTCGCGGATCGTAGCCGTAAACAAAAGTCCCCACTTCCGGATCGTCGCATTTGAATCGGAACGGATCGGTATCGATCTTCCAGCTCAACCCATCTTTGCTGAATCCACGATGGAGCCTCATCTGCCGCGCCCAGTTGTCACATCTGAACACACCGGCAAATTCGTTCTTAAAAGTGACAATCGCACTATTAAAAATACTGTTCGATGTAGGAAGCAAGTCTCGCGGAATTACCGGGTTCTTCGAATAACGCCACACCGGTTTGTTATGACCCGAAGGTCTCTCTTCCCACGGCAAATTTGGAATTGATTTCTCATTGATGATTTTGACGGAGCTCATTGTATCCTCGTTATTTTTGCAACGATAATCGCTTTAGCAGCATCGCATGACCGGCGCCATATAGGTGTGAGCAATTCATGGGAACCATATCTGAATAGTTTGGCGCCAAGATAAGGTCTGCCTATTCTCAATTTCTTTCGGAACCGACGATACGTTGCCAGGAAAAGCGGGTTCTCGATATGATGTTACGATAATAGAGTATGGCAAGAAGAGCTACAACATTATTTCTATTTTTAATTGTCGCCGACGCTCTGGAAAAGGGATGTCCACTGTCAGGAGATTATTAACATAACCAAATGAAGTCTCTCGGCCTTCGATCTTGACGCTTGACGGCTTGCTCCTGCAGACAACTGCAAGTCTTCCACCTTCGTAGACGGTCGCCCGAATTTCCTTCGAGGTGAATCTCGCACTTATCACTCCCGCCGGCGCGTTGTACTTATCGACCAGTCCAATCACGGCATTGCCGTTGACCAGCGGAACAACATAGTAGAGCTTGTAACCGTATCCTTCCAGAGAAACGCGAATAGGATGATCTCTATCTACCATCTCCAGCGTTTTTCCAAAATACTCGTAAACAGCGAAGGTGTCGCCTCCTATTGAATGAACATCGGACGGTCTGAAGCTTCCTTCGACTTCGTTAGAATCCGAACAGTTCCAGACTCCCAGCAGACCAGCTGTCCCATCCGACGAGAATGCCTTGAACAGTTTTGGCTCATCCACCTGGAACAGACAATCCTCAGTCGGCAACAACGGCCTGTCGGCACGTAGAATTTTTCCGTCACCATACACCAAGGGCCGGAGCACATCGAAATCATGCTGGCCAACTTTGTCAGTCACGTAAACAGGGCCGTTGCTGATCGCGTGCAGGATTGCATATATGGGTGCACCGGGATTGATCGATTCAAACATGTCGAAGTCCGGGTAGACCATTTGCGAAAAGTAGAGAGAATTATATACTGCCTGCAGAACATGCCCACCTGCTCTGCCGAGCCAGTAGTTCCTCGAGTGAAGAGTATCGTACTCGGGCCAATAGTCGTCCTCAGCACGCGCAACGGCAGTCGCACCGAAATTCAAATACGCGTCGGGAGTCATGTCCATACAGTTGATGAGGGCATTGCCGAAATTTCTATCAACAGACAAGTTTAAAGCTCGATGATATTTTTCCGCTCCATAAAATATCGGGAAGTTGTCAGGAGCCATCTTCTCTGTGATAAGCTGGTTGTCCACCTTCACGAATGTGAAGCCCTGGCTCTTCAAATACCTATGGAACTCTTCATAGAATCTATCAGGAGCTCCAGAGCCTGGCGAGATAAAGGAGCCGGTTCTCAATGCAGAAGTGTCGATGTCCGGCCTCGATCTCTGTTTCCAGGAGAAAAGATCTTTCTTGAATTCACTTCCGAGCGGCGATTTCGGGTTGATGCCCATCCAGTAACCATCCAGCGCATGCCAAACGCCGACGTCGCCGATGTGATATTCTTTCCTCAGCTGGGCTATCACGGGTTTGAATCCGTCGGGAAATCTCAAGCTGTCGGGTTGGAAGGTATTTAACTTTCCGTCAGTTTGATTGAACCAACCGTCGTCGATCAAGAACCATTTCATCGGGAAATTTGCAGCAGCGAAATCTTTTGCAGACTCGATCAGCAAATCGCTATTCAGTTTGCTGCCGTACGTGGACGCGTTCCACGTGCACCATCCGATTCCGTCGAAGACCTTCGGAAATTTTTTTCCTTTTATGAAATCTCCGCTCTTTCCGATTACTCGCAGGCCCTCTTCGTAAAGCGCAGAAAAGAGCTTGAACGGATCATCTCCGAATCCCACAGCCATTTGCGGGACATCATTGCTGCTCATGTTGTTCAGGTAACTCACCGATTCCGAGCCGAACGCTCCCTCAACCTGTCCGAGTGTCGTACGATATCCCTGTCCGGAGAGCGGCATCGCAGCACCGTAGATTCCGTCTGAATATTTCCAATAGAAGAACTGTATGTCCCAGCTCTGCATCTGGCTGATGCTATCGATGCGTGTAGGCCGAGACCACGAATTCCACGGCCCGTATCTCCAAAGCGTCACGCCCTTTTCGAAATCTGGAATCTCGTCGAAGAAGAATCCGAGGAAGTCTTGTCCATTCCCTGACTGGTTACCGTTTGGTGAGAGGAAGAAGGATATTGCCCCGGCGCGATGGTTGCTCACGACTCTGACGTCGATCGGGTTTTCATCCGTTTCGAAGGAATAGACTCCTCCGTTCTCCACGAGGTCTGGCGCTGTTATGTCTTTAGATTGCAGTATGAAGTGCCCACCGCGGAGACGAAGCTTGCCGCCGTAGTAAATATCCAACTTCTTATCCGAAATCCTGATGCCAACCTCCGGCCTTCCTTCTTTGGCCCTGCAAAAACCCGCGGAGACGAGACCTAGGACCAGCACGACGACGTAAGCCCTTCTCAACATGGCGTTCCCTACCTTTTCCATCACAAGCTTCTCATTGACTCCACTTGTCTGTTCTAAAGGTCGGAGCAGGAAGCCCAGCCTTGTTGAAGAGGGTGGCCTGTGCAGCATTGCTCCATGTGTATCTAACCGCCAGCGGATGATCAACTTCATTGCTGAACACGACGAGTTTGTTACCGGCGATTTTCACATCTGCCTTTTTGAAAATGCTGTCTCTTCCAGCGATGAGGAAATTTGTTTCGCCATTGATGTCCTTCATTATAAATCCGCCGTCGACATAATCAAACGACAGGATCGCTTTTCCCCTCACAACTTTCATCGATTTATACAAAGGCCCGGTGAACGCAACCTTCTTATGGTAGTTCTTCGCCAGAGCCCAAAATGCCAAACGCAATCCAACGTCCTGCTTGTCTGCCGGATGGATTGTCGAGAGGCTGCCGATGTCGAGCGTAACGGCCATGCCGGTGCTCGGGACGGACAGAGCCAGGCGTTGTGCATCTCTCACCATATAAGACTTTGACTTGTCTCCGTATGTCCACGGAGCAATCTGAACCCAATAAAATGGGAAATTTCCCTCTCGCCAATCCGCGCGCCAATTCATAATCATCAACTGAAAGAGTCGGCCGTAGCTATTGTAATCGCTGGGCGGATCGGAGTTAGACTCACCCTGGTACCAGATAACACCTTTGATGGAATACGGGATGAGTGGAGCAATCATTCCGTTAAATAGCATGGTTGGCGTGTTCGGCCCGATACTGATCGAAGTTCTCGGCCGGGAATAAGCCTCCTCTCCCTTGGCGCCGTAGACGTAAAAGACATTAGTTATGTATTCGGCCACGGGCAAATATTTCCAATCGCCGGCGAGCGATATATTCTCTGCGGAATCCTGACTGCTGTCGGGATGAATTTGCATCTTGACTCCGTTGCCCCAGATTCCGCCGCCGCCGCCGGTGTCGATAACCCTCACAGCAATCGTAAGGGCCGAGTCCTTCACTAAACTATTTGGAACTTTGTAGACTCGCGGGACGGACCAGAACCCGCCACCAAGCATTCCACCCACATTCACGCCGTTGACATATGTCTCGTCCATATCATCAATCGGCCCCAGGTCAAGAACCAGGTCTCTGCCGGTCCAGCTCTTCGGAATCTCGATACTTTTTCTAAACCAGACCACCCCATCGAAGTCGCCGACCTCGGTCGACTCCCAGTACATCGGGAGTTTCATGTTTCTCCATGCGCTGTCGTTGTAGTCTCTCTCCGAGCAGGTGCTGTCACCGAAGTTGAGTCCCTTCCATCCCTCCACAGGGCTGCTTATGTTAAGCGTCATCGCTGGATGGGAGCGTATCCACTCATTCAACTTCACTATGTCTCCGCCCGCACTGTCTATCTCCTCTACGACAGACTTGTACTCAGGTATCTGCTCCAAAAATTTGCCACTGATCCACGACTGTACTTTCGTCCCGCCCCAGCTCGAAAAGATCAATCCAATCGGCACATGCAGCTCATTGTACAATTTCCTGCCGAAAAAATACCCGACAGCGCTGAACTTGGCCGCAGTCTGCGGAGTGCATTCGCTCCATTTCCCAGAACAATTAAATTCCGGTATGTTCGACACGGCCCTTGCAGCGGAAAACAGTCTGATCTCGGGATAGTTCGCCTCCTGAACTTCCTGAGTCGAATTCTGTATCGGATTCTCCGGAAGCCATCCCTCGAGGGGCATCTCCATATTCGATTGCCCCGAGCAGACCCACACCTCACCGAGCATCACATCCCTGTAGACAATCACGGAATCACCGACGGTCAAGCTTACTTCATAAGGCCCTCCAGCCTTGGTTGTTTTCAAATTGACTTCCCACATGCTGTCAGCTTTCACTTTTGTTCTGGCTGTCGCTCCCCAGCTCGCCTTGACTACGACGGCTTCGCCCGGATTCGCCATCCCCCACAGCTTGACCTGAGTCTTCTGCTGCAGCACCATGCTGTCTGAAATTACAGAAGGGATTCTAATGAAGGTCCTGTTGGAATCCGCTTTGGCCATCGCAAACATTGAAAGAAGTAACATGAGAAGTTTCATATGAATCTCGCTGAATGTGTTAATGATGTGTAAGTGCGGGGAAGTGCATTGGTATCAAAAACGCTACCGAGATAAATCGGACATGACCTTGCTTTTGCGATCATCGTTTCCATGTAGCAAGACTTTTGAACACGCATGAATAATTTATCGCAGACATCGCCTAATTCAAAGAAAATACTCCTCACTCCTTCAGTTTTCGTCCGACAAAGACTGAACTGTCGAGAACCATTCTACTGAATTATGACCAGGTCCGGATCGGCCTTCTCCAATTCAGAGTAAATGATTCCGACTCTGCTCAACTGTGCTTCATCATTGAATTTTATTTTGAGGTATGTACTGTTTGATGGAAATTCCGTGCAAGTGTAAACAGCCGGCGTATAAAACCTGTAAAAGTTCTTGTAAGATGGGAAAGTCTCCACCTTCGCAGCCAGGGGCTTCAGCGTATTCAACGAATCGGAGGCAAAAAAATCAAGGCCGCATTGACTGTCGGTCAGGAATACCTCGACTCTGATCGAATCAATCGCCTGTGGGACTCTATAAATGATAAACGAATTCTTTTCACCTTTCAGCCTGCTGTTGTCGTCTTTTGCTCTGTAATCGTTCTGGAAGGTCAGAAACTGCAGGCTGTCAGATTTGACGATGAACTTGCCCGTGTCGGCCAACTCGTCAACAAGCTTCTTGAAAGTCACCTCCACAGGGCCGACAACATTTGAAGGTGCAGAGGAGCCCGACGCGTTTTCAGCGATCACCCTGTAATAGTAACTCTTCCCAAGCGCGGCCGCGATGTCGCTGAAAAGCGGACGAAACACTTCATTTGCGTCGCTGACACTGTCCGCAATTGTTTGCCAATCATCGGAGTCAGAAATTTTTCTTTGAATCGCATACGATGAAGCGCCGGTCGAGCCCTGCCACGAAATATCATAGACGTCTTCGATCTTCAGGAGAGTCGGCGGATCAGGAACCGGAAGCGGCGGTTCTTTTTCTCCGTCAATTGCGTAAGCACTCTTTCTCATGAAATCCATCACCGGTTTCTCGTTGTATATTGCACCCGACCCGAAACCGGGAAAGCGATAAGAACCCACCCCGAAGTTTTCACCGTGCTGGTAGAAACCTCCATCTCTTGTGTGGTACCGCAAACTCCAGATCATTATTCCGGAGAGTCCCTCGTTAATGACTGTGTCGACAATGGTCTCGGCATCTTTCGGATTTCTATACCCAAACTCGCCTATGAAATATGGTTTCTTTCCTTTCGTGAGTTCTCTGTTCTTCATGAGATTCGGAATGGCCTGCGTGATCGGAGAGTAATAATGAGTCGAGAGCACGTCGAAGTTCGTATCGAGCACTTCCCGTTCGGAAAGGATTTGGACATTAGTTCCTTCCAGCACGAGATGATTCTTATCGATCCTTTTTATGTAGGCCGCTATTGTGTCCTGCCATGAAGGAGGAGCTTCGAGCTCGTTGCCTGTTTCCCAGCCGAGCACAGCCATGTCATTCTTGTAAAGAACGCCGGTATAAGTGTTCTTCCTGTTCAGAACAAATCTAATCGTCTTCTCGAAATCCGAAATCAGCTGCGGGTCAGTCCAGAAATCATTTGCCTGCATGCCTCTGAAGGCCGCATACTCAGCCCTGCCGCCCCACCACCACCAGTTATCGACGAACGGAATAATCAGTCTCACACCCTCCTCGTTCGCAATCTGGAGAACTTTGTCCAGCGCTCGAAACGCTTCCTCGTTGAATTCTCCCGGCCCTTCGACATGACGAATAATATTCTTTGATTCTCCGGCTCTTCGAACTGACAACGTATAAATTCTCGCTACCTTCCCCCCATCCATCTTAATCGATCTCAGTGCGTCTCTTATCTCGAACGGAGTTGGAAGACGCCAGGGATTTGATTCATCGAACGGCAGATAGTCTTCTATATATGATAGGTTGGGAATGTTGTAAGAGACAAACCTCAACTCTTTTCTCCCATCCATCAATTTGTCCTTGTCTGCGGAGATGAAATTAGTAAACTGACTGGTTGCTGCACACCCCATGATAAAGAAAGAAAACAAAGTGTAAGAAAAGAGTAACGATCTCTTCATGTCAATTGTCCTCAGACTTGTGTAGGCTTTCTTGAAATCTGAAAAAGATAACAATGTTCGGCCTCAAGAGGAAGAGTAAATTCACTTGTGTATCAGTTGCGTCGAAGGTTTGCAACGTACCCTCTTCAGTGGGGACATTCTTGAACCGCACGGCGAAAAGTATTATCATTTTCGGAAAACAAAATCATGCGTGCAGGATTTTGTCCGAGAGCTCGTGACTATTCAGACTACAAGCGATACATCTGCAGCTGAGAAATTCTCAACAAAAATTCTCCAGCGGGAAAAATGTCAACGGTGAACGAGGTCTTACTGAAGAAAATGTCGGAATCTTTAGGAGGAAATCTGCTGGAGAAGTGGTATCCTCTGGCGGTTGACAAGGCAAACGGCGGCTATTACACCGACATTACTTATGATTGGAAGATCGATCCTGTGCAGCACAAGTTCGCAGTGACGCAAGGAAGACATGTATGGACGACTTCGAAGGCCGCTCTGTTCTTCGATAGCAAGCTCTACTCCGATTGCGCAACTCACGGTTTCGATTTTCTAAAGAAGAGAATGTGGGACCAGCAATACGGCGGCTTCTATCAGATGCGCGACTATCGCGGCGAGACGACCGACTGGCTCGGATTCTTCGACGAAAAGAGAACCTACGGCAACGCTTTCCTGATTTATGGTCTGGCAGCTCTTTATGAATTGACCCGCGATGAGAAAGTTCTGGATTTCGCAAAAGAAGCTTTTGCCTGGATCGAAGAGCACGCCTTCGATCCAAAGCTCGGAGGATATTTCCAATTCCTTACAAGGCAGGGTAAACCGATCGGAAAGAATGACGAGTATAAAACGACAGCAGATGATGCTGTCGAGGTTGGCTACAAAGATCAGAATTCCTCGATTCATCTCCTGGAGGCGTACACCGAATTGTATCATGTGTGGCATGATAACAAATTGAAAGAGAAGCTCGACGGACTGCTGAGGTTGATCAGGGATGTCATAACAACTCCGAAAGGTTATATGAATCTGTTCTTCGAAAACGATTGGACTCCGGTTTCATTCAGGACAGCGCCGAAAGAAGTGCGCGAGAGAAACTATCGTCTCGATCACGTTTCCTTCGGACACGATTACGAGACAGGTTTCCTGATGCTGGAAGCGTCACATGCGCTGGGTATCGAGAACGATGTCAAGACGCTGACCGTTGCCAGAAAGATGATCGATCACGCACTCGCAAACGGCTGGGATGAGGAGAACGGCGGCTTCTGGGATGCTGCATATTACTTTGCAGGCGAAGACGAGTGTACCATCATACACAGGACCAAGAATTGGTGGGCACAGGCAGAAGGTCTGAACGTGCTCCTGATCATGTCAAAGCTTTTCCCCGACGATATTTACCGCGACTATTTTCTCAAGCAATGGAATTATGTCGATAATTACCTCCTTGACCATGAACATGGCGACTGGTTCGAGGGAGGAACTGGATAAGGAGCCGCATTACAGGACAGGTCCAAAGGGTCATATCTGGAAAGCGGCGTACCATACCGGACGAACACTGATGAATTGCATAACGATGTTGTCGAAAGACTACCCCCACCTGTCTCCCACCAATCCGGGATTCGTGAAGGCGGCAGACAACTTCAACGCATTCATCGAGCACTGGAAAGAAGTCGCGAAGAATCTGAAACATTCCCAACATTGAATTTGCCGCATGAATTCTCTCAGCGTCTTTGCGCCTCTGCGGTAAAAAGCAGTGAGGGATGCGGAAGAATTCTGTCTTTGTCCACATAGAAATTTCACGGAAGCCTTCATGCGAAAAATACTGATAGCGTTTTCTTCCCTGACCCTCTCCGTTCTGTTCAGCGCATGTTCTACATTCTTCTTTTTAAATAATCTTGAATACGTAAAAGTGGAAGCGACGCAATTCGTCTTCGGCGGCAAACCATATTACTTCACCGGAACGAACATGTGGGATGGGTGCTACCTCGGGTCGCCCGGCAAGTCCGGCGACAGAGCGAGGCTCAAGCGGGAGCTTGATGATTTGAAGTCGCTGGGGATAGTCAACCTGAGAGTGCTCGGTGCGTCGGAAGAATCATATATAACTAATTCTCTCAAGCCCGCTATACAGATACAGCCGGGAGTGTACGACGAGAATCTGCTCGACGGACTTGACTTCCTTCTTTCGGAGATGCGCAAGCGCGACATGCATGCCGTCGTGTTCCTGAACAACTATTGGGAATGGTCCGGCGGAATGGCGCAGTACAATGACTGGGCAAATGGCGGCGGCGGAGTTGATCCCGCAAATTTCAACTACGGTAACTTCATGGATTATTCCGCTACATTCTATGTGAATAAGAAAGCCGACTCACTCTTCTACCGCTACGTCTACGATCTTGTCATGAGGAAGAACAGCTGCGATGGCTATTATTACTATGAAGAGCCGTCGATCATGGCATGGGAGCTTGCTAATGAGCCACGACCCGGAAGAAATGATAAATACCTTGCCGAGTATTATCACTGGATCGATTCCACCGCCCATTACATTCACAGCCTCGATCCGAATCACTTGGTCACCACGGGCAACGAAGGACTTATGGGAAGCCTGGGTGACTCGACGATCTATCTCAAGGCTCAAGGCTCGAAATATATTGACTACGTCACATTCCATTTGTGGCCGAAGAACTGGGCCTGGTTCAACGCAAAGGACATTGCTGGTACTTATCCGAGAACGGAAACAAATGCGATCAAATATGTGGATGAGCATATTGAATTAGCACGTGAACTCGGGAAGCCAACCGTGATGGAGGAGTTCGGAATTCCGAGGGACAGTGAGCTATGCAAGCCGGGAACTCCGACTACTGCCCGCGACAAATACTTCACAAAAATATTGGGTCTGATATACGACAGTGCGGCTGTCGGCGCTCCGATTGCCGGCACAAACTTCTGGGGTTGGGGCGGCGAAGGAAGAGGAAAACATCCGGATGACAGGTGGCGACCGGGTGATCCATTTACAGGCGACCCGCCGCAGGAGCCGCAGGGGCTTAACTCGGTCTACGATGTGGACAGCACAACATTAGCTATCCTTAAACACAGTGCAATGGAGATGCTCGGCCTTCGAGACAAGCAAATTATCTTCATAGAGAAGAAGTTAGCCGCCACACGAAAATAGAGTCGAGGTCGCAACAGAATATTTGACCTGACACAATAGGGAACGGCCTCCGGGTTGTCTACTTCAGCGACGATCAGATTCACAGCAAGCTGATCCCGTGAGGGTTGATGGAAATGCCAATAAGCCGTACGGATGAGTCAGTAACTGCTTGGGTAGGAGAACCGAGGCCGGCCCCCCCCTTCTTATCAATTGAGTCACTACTTCAGCAGCAGCAGTTTCTCCGACGCGAACAGCTGACCCGCCGTCCTCAAGACAGCAAAGTAAACACCACTCGCCACTCTCTCATGATTTCCGTTCGTCCCATCCCAGTACAAATATCCGGAATGCGAAATATGATCATAACTCTTTATCAATGCTCCAGTCACCGAGTAGATCTCTATCTTCGCAATCGAATTTTCAGGAATACTATACTGTATTCTGCAAGTAGGGTTAAAAGGATTCGGATATGCATTGAGTGAATATTTCTCGGAGACACCGTTAGACCTCGCCTCTACGATCGTCGGGACGTCGGACAGCTTCAAGACAATATGACAGATGGACCCTGCCTTTATGGGATATGAGAACGAGTTGTCGGAAATGTTATCAACGCTATCGAGCTCGTGAATGGAGGAGCCGTATCGATTTATTTCCCAGACTCTTCCGCTGACAATATATTTGCGGGATGAAATCGAAAAGTTGCCGGTGATGCTCTCATTGAAATTCTTGTCGATCACGATGAGATCCATCTCATCTCCGCTTTCATTTAACGATCCGTAAATCGAGCAATCGACACTGTCGTTTGTCTCCGAAGGCACATAGAGACTTCCAAATGCGGAATTGTTCCCGTCATAATTCCTGTAAATCTTGTATGCGGCTGAGATGTAAGAGGACGGCTGATTCAATTCCCAGAACGCCGCAAGATAAACACCGTACTTTGCGAAGATGCCCAGCACATCCGACATTGCTATCGCACCCGAAATATCGTTCTCACCGCCATAGCTGAATTCCGTGAACGCAAGCTTCGTTCCGGGATAATATTTGTTGATCGATGCGATCACATTAGGAAGAAGAGGCATATACGTGGAGTCGTACTGGATAATCCAGCTTTTTTCCCGGTAGTGCGGATCCCAGAGCGTGCGAGGCGCCTGAACTCTCGCCAGCTGATCGTTTTTGGTCGCGGCGGTAGGATCTGTTATCCGGTCGTCACCCTGAGCTTCGGAATACCAGTGAAGGTCGAGTACGTCGAGAAGTCTCCTCCCTGCCGCATCGCTCGCTTTTTTCAATTGATCAAGATAGTAATCGAGGAACCATTTGTAACTCTTACCGGAGCTGACAACATTCCAGTCAGTCGCGTCCTGAAAATTCCTGTACCCCTCGAATCCATAGGAGACCGGCCCGAAAATTTCTGCAGCCGAATCAATATTCTTGACTGCCTCAGCGAGCGGGACCGATCTTTGAATGAGCTCCTGACATGTCGGCTTCAGAGGATGGAGCCTCGGATGAGTTCCGTTCCACAGGTCCGGCTCGTTGTCCAACTCGTATCCTTTGATGCCGGTCGTGGAGCTCGCGTTGCCGTATTTGTGCATCAGGAAGTTGACATATTCATCCATGAAAACGGAATCGTCGGATGTGTCGGGCACGAGTGAAAGCGGACTTCCCTTCACGAATTTTGCGTACGCCCAGCGTGAAGATGGGGCGGCCTGTGTCGAGTCGACTGGACCGTTCTTGTCCTTGGCGACGAAGCCGGCCATCTGAAGAGTGACGAGCGGATATGCGTTGAACTGTTTCGACTGCTTATAAAAAGCTTCCGTGACTATTCCGGGAATGTTCGCACTGTCGGAAGGTATTCCGAACACCGAGGTCATGTAGTCATCGCTTTCCTGTTTGTAATCGCTGCCGGCGTTTGAAGCGTTGTTCTCCCAGTTGTAACCGGTCAGTCGATTCCCGCCAATGCGCATAGCTCCCCAGTTTTCACCTCCCAAAAGAGTCTGGTTGGTTCCGTAAATGTACGGACTTATCGGCTTGAGTGAATCGCCGACAGCGACAGTGAAATTAACAGTCTGAGAAAATGCACATGTTGAAACAAGAAACATAGATAGAAACAGTCTGAGAGTTTTCATTCGTTCTTCTCTTCCCGATTTAGAATTTTATTTCGATTCCCCTCCCATCATACATAACAACTCGATCCGCCGTCTTTGTGGATTCGATGCCCGTACCATGATCCCGACTTACAAGAACAATGTTGAATGTTCTCTCCTTCAGCAGTCCGGGGAAGTCACCTTTCCTCTCACCGATCGAGAGAATCTTCTCTTTGTCGTTCCAGGTAAAACGGATCGTCGAGTAGATGTCGTTCTCATAATCATAATTTTCGTTCTCGTCTTCATACAACTCAAAGCTGCCGTCTCCACCTCGATAGATTCTCAGCTCGATCGGATCCGCCGGTGCTTCACTTGCATACTGAATCTCCGGGCCGATTGGGATTATCGAGCCAGCGGGGACAAAGACGGGAATCATGTCTATAGGAGCATCGGGCGAGATTTTCTTACCTCCCGCCAGAGTCTTTCCCGTCCAGAAGTCATACCACAATTTGTGCTTCGGCAAATAAATATCGACTCTCCGGGAGTCCATCTCTTTCTTCGGAGTAACCCAGTTGATCTTCACTTCAGCGGTGTTCGGCCTGAACTGTTTGTGGAATAATCTAAATTCGTACTTCCTGCCGGCGTCCAGATATGTCTCCGCTTCAAACCTCGCTTCGTCTTTATTTTCCCATTTGTCGATCAGGAGTTTCCCGTTTATCCACAGCTTCACTCCCGCATTTGTCATAACATAGAACCTGTACTTCCCTTTCGCTTCCGATCGAATCTTTCCTTCTATCTTGACGCTGTAGCTCGTGTCCAGACTTTCGGGCAGACAGCCAGCCCATCCGATCCCGCTCGCTTCGAATCTTCTCGAAAGAATAAGCCTGTTAAAATCTGTACCACGATATACCTCCAGCTGCGCTCCATGCTCTTTTCTGTCAGGCGAATAAAAATGATCGGGTGTTATGTCCACACCTTCGTATTCAGTCATGTGATACATCGACTTTGTGATCGGACAGACCATGATGGACGGACCGAACATGAACTGATTTCCCATCGAATATGTTTTCCTGTCACCCGCAAAGTCCATCGGCAAACCTCGCATGATCGTGTAACCATCGTGTGTGACCTTCCATGCGAGAGAATATATGTACGGCATCAAACGGTACCTTAGATTGTCGGCCTTAACGAGTGCATCGTATGCCCAATCGCCCTTCGAGCCGAAGTTCCAAACTTCGCGGGGAGTGTTCGTGCCATGCGAACGGAAGAGCGGATTGAAAGCTCCGAACTGAAACCATCTCACGTAGAGCTCTTTGTAGGCATCATCCTTGACACCTTCCGGATAATTGAACCAGGTCACGAACCCGCCGATGTCGTTGGTCCAATAAGGAAGACCTGACATGCAGAAGTTAATCCCCGCTGCGACCTGCGTCTTGAGAGCATCCCAGCTTGCGAACGTGTCGCCGGACCACGTTGCCGCAGCATATCGCTGCTGGCCGGTAAACGTCGATCGAGTAAGTATGAACACTCTTTTCCAGTCGGTCACCTTCCGCTGGTGATCGTAAACACCTTCCGCATCAACGAGAGAGTAAGAGTTCAAGTATCTCGCATTCGTTCCCAAATAATTTCTGCCGGCATCTTCGAGAGATAGTTTTGTAATGTACCTGTCGTCCGTGCATCTGAACTCCGGTTCGGTGGCATCCATCCAGAACGCATCAACTCCGACATCGAACAGCCCTCTTTGGATGTATGTCCAATAGAGATCCCTGGCTGCCGGATTCCATGCATCGTAAACCTTTCCCCCGCACCAGTGTGTCGGACTGAAAAGAAAACTATCCTTCTCCATCTCCTGGTAAATTGCCGACTTCTTTCCGAATGCGGGCCAGATTGTGACCATGAGATGTGCATGGAGGTCGTGAAGAGTATCAATCATCGCCATCGGATCGGGATATCTCGTCGAATCCCAAATCATCGCACTGAACTGATCCATGTCACCCCAGTATTGCCAATCTTGAACGATGTTGTCCAGAGGAATCTTTCTCTCGCGATATCCTCTTACGATACTCATCAACTCGTTCGCCGTCTGATATCTTTCTTTCGACTGCCAGTAGCCGTAAGCCCATTTCCCATACATCGGCGCCTGACCGGTGATCTTTCTGTATCCCGCTATCTCCTCATCGATCATCGGCCCGTAAACAAAGTAGTAATCGATCTGGTCGGCGACTTCCGACCAGAAGTATGTACCATCTTTGCCGTCGTGGAATCTCGACTCCGAAGGATTGTCCCACAAGATCCCGTACCCGTTTGTCGACACGAGGAAGGGATTGACAGCAGTCCGATTCGCCTGCGCGATCAGAATATCCTTCCCCCTGTAGTTCATCATCGGGTCTTCGAACTGACCGAGACCGAAGAGCCCTTCATCCCTCGTGATCTTAAAATTCTGTTTGACGTGATAAACACTCTCGCCGGCGACGACTGCCTGAGTGAAAGCAGTCTTATCCTTTCCTTCAGAGCGGAGCAGTGTCTTGTGGTTTTTGTCGAAGAACAAAATTGACCCGGTAATCTTGTTTATTCTCACATAGATTCTTCCAGAATAAATCGTGACATACCGTCCTCGCGTTGTCTGATTACATTCCACATTTTCATTTATCGGGAGGCATGATAGGGAAGTTCTGGCAGAAAAGGAATCACCTGGAGCTATTGTGATTCTGACTATTTCCGGAGTCAAAACAGAAACACGCATTCTCGACCCTCGAACCTTGAGCTCGACGGTGCCACTTCCCTCTCCGGCGCGGACATTTGAAAAAGCGATCGACACGAGAAATGCGATCAAGAGAAAAAGATGACTGTGAATGATCATTTCATATCTCATAGGATTTCTTCGCAAGCATCCTCTGACGGTCGAATGAAAAATATTGAGCAACAAATCATATTGGCAACAGGTAGTAATATAAAATCTCGGACGATAACAAAAGAAGCATCAAATTGGAACGCGGCGTCTCGGCCGTTGCGTCCTGATCCTATGAACGATAATCAAGACAAATCCCCACTGTCATTCCCCAACGCTTTTGTCGGGAATCTGACGTCCGCCCTTCCTAGATTCCCGGTTGTCCCGCCTTGCGGGATCCCGCATTCTCATGTAGGATAAATGAGCGGGAGGTCATTCGGGAATGAAAAATGTATAGTGTTATAGTTTCTTGAAGCGGCATACTAAGGAGTAAGCCTGAGCCTGATTTCAAAAACAGAACCCCACCGTGGTTGCGTTATCATTGGAGTTTTCTACGAGATTTGCTAATATGTGTGGTCGTGAGAAAAAGTATCTTCATATGATTTGTGGCAGCAGGACATCAACGGGAAACTAACCGCGTCTTCGCGGATCTGTCGATGTCCAACACTTCGTAAAGAAAGGGAGAGAAGGACAGATGCACCTTAGCGTAGTTGATCTGTGTATTATCGTCGGATACCTCATCGCTGTTGTCGTTCTCGGCGTGCTGGTCACCAAAAGGGCTTCGAAGAATATCCACAATTATTTCTTAGGCGGGAACGAGATGCCGTGGTGGATATTAGGCGTCTCGAATGCATCGGGCATGTTTGATATCGCGGGCACAATGCTGCTGGTTTACTGGCTGGCTGTTTACGGGATGAAGAGCGTGTGGCTGCCGTGGCTGTGGCCGGTATTCAATCAGATTTTTCTAATGGTCTACCTCTCCGCATGGCTCAGGAGATCTAACGTCATGACAGGCGCCGAATGGATCAAGACTCGATTCGGAACGGGCAAAGGCGCTACCCTGTCGCACATCGTCGTCGTCATATTTGCACTGATCGGCGTGATCGGGTTTCTCTCTTATGGATTCAAGGGAATCGGAAAATTTGCGGTAGCGTTCCTCCCGCCGCTTGTAACGAATCCCGCAACTTTATTGAAATATCCCGAGATCAATGCCAACTTGTATGCGCTCATCCTCATGGGGATCACCACCATTTATGTAGTGAAAGGTGGAATGATAAGCGTCGTCCTCACTGAAGTGATACAATACGCCACTCTTACTATTGCTTCGATAGCAATTGGAATTATCGCGATGTATCATGTATCGCCGGGAGCGATCAACGCGGTTCTACCCGCCGGCTGGAAAAGCATGATGTTCGGCTGGCATTTGAATCTCGACTGGTCCACGATTAACTCCGCCGTCTCCTCCAAATTGACTTCGTTCAATCAGTGGATAACGACGGATGGCTATTCGCTTTTCGGACTCTTCTTCATGATGATGCTCTTCAAAGGAATATTCGTCGCAGCCGCGGGTCCCGCTCCCAACTACGACATGCAGCGCGTCCTCTCGACCCGCAACCCGAAGGAAGCTGCGAAGATGAGCTCGCTCGTCAACGTGGTGCTGAACCCTGCACGGTATTTCATGGTTGCCGGACTGACGGTGCTCGCATTGACAAACTTCAACGCACTGTACAGCGGCTCCATCACAACTCCTGATTTTGAGACGATTCTTCCCCAAGTCCTCGCACACTACATTCCTATCGGCTTACTCGGATTTCTGATGGCGGGCCTTATCGCCGCATTCATGAGCAACTTCGCCGCGACGGTGAACGCCGCACCAGCTTATATTGTCAACGACATTTATAAACGCTACATCAACCAGAATGCTCCCCCCAAGAAGTACGTCGAGATGAGCTACATTGCTTCTATTCTCGTTGTCATTGTGGGTATCGCGTTCGGATTTTTTGTTGAATCGATCAACCAGGTCGTGCTCTGGATCGTGGCGTCATTGTGGGGCGGCTATACCGCCGCAAATGTGTTGAAGTGGTACTGGTGGCGCTTCAACGGACACGGATATTTCTGGGGAATGGTTTCCGGAATTGCGATGTCGCTCATCCTGCTCCTGTTAGACAACCTCAACCTGATTCCCTTCCTCCATAATTGGCCTTTGTCCAACAATGCAAGCATGAATGAATTCCCCGTCATCTTTGTGATATCGATAATCGGATGTCTCGTCGCCACGTTCGTCACTCCTCCGGAGAGCGACGAGGTGCTGATCGATTTCTATACGAGAGTGCGCCCGTGGGGATTCTGGAAACCGATTCGCGAGAAAGCGTTGAAAGCAAATCCCGCATTTGTTCCGAACAAGAATTTCAAGCGCGACATGTTCAACATCTTAGTAGGAATAATCTGGCAGGTCACGCTGATGGCCGCGCCGGTCTTCTTGGTGATTCGTGAATATCCTTCGCTTTTTATTTCGCTTGGAGTAATGATTGTCACGTCGGTGATACTCAAGTTAAATTGGTGGGACAAACTGGAAGAAGCGTTTGGAGAGAAGAAAGAAACAGTCGCCGATGTCGACAGATCAAAAGTTGAATTGGCCGGTGAGACAAAATGACCAAAGAACAATTCGATACGAAAGTAAGGACACTTCTAAGAGAACAGGAAAAACTCATAACGAGGAAGAACGTGCCGGTCAAGGAAGGAAACGGCATATTCACTCGTTACAAATATCCTGTCCTGACCGCAGACCATGCGCCGATTCACTGGCGGTACGATCTCGATCAGAAGACGAACCCGCTCCTCCTCGAACGAATCGGAGTGAACGCCGCGTTCAACTCGGGCGCCATGGAGTTCAATGGCAACATCGTGTTGATGGTCAGAGTCGAAGGCACGGACAGAAAATCTTTCTTCGCCGTCGCGGAATCGAAGAACGGGATCGACAACTTCCGTTTCTGGGATTATCCTGTCACGATGCCTGAAGTACCCGGCAATCCGGATACGAACGTCTACGACATGCGTCTTGTCAGGCACGAGGACGGCTGGATATACGGACTATTCTGCACCGAGCGAAAAGATCCGGAGGTGCCGGCAAGCGACACATCTTCCGCTGTCGCCCAATGCGGAATTGCACGCACAAAAGATCTCAAGAGCTGGGAACGATTGCCCGACTTGAAGACAAATTCGCCGCAGCAGAGGAACGTTGTTCTGCATCCTGAATTTGTGAATGGCAAATATGCTTTCTACACGCGGCCGCAGGATGGATTTATCGAAGCCGGGAGCGGCGGCGGAATCGGATGGGGACTGTCCGACTCGATGGAGAATCCCGTGATCGGGAAAGAAACGATCATCGACGACCGGCAGTACCACACGATCAAAGAAGTGAAGAACGGGCTCGGGCCTGCACCGATCAAGACATCGAAAGGCTGGCTGCAGCTTGCACACGGCGTGAGAAACACCGCAGCAGGTCTGCGATATGTATTATATATGTTCCTGACAGATTTGAAAGAGCCTAATAAGCAAATCGCGATTCCGGGCGGATACTTCCTTGCCCCGCAGGGTGAAGAGAGAGTCGGCGATGTCTCGAACGTCACATTCAGCAACGGTTGGGTCTGCAGGGTCAATGGCGATGTGTACATTTACTACGGTTCATCCGACACGAGAATGCATGTCGTCACCACGACCGTCGAGAAGCTTCTCGATTATGTTTTGAACACACCTCCCGACATGTTGACAAGTGCGGGCAATGTCAAGGTGCGGAATCAGATGATCGAGAGGAACCTCAAGATAATGAAGAGATTCGGAAAGAAGCAAATCTGTAGGCCTACCTTGCGAAGGTAAGAAGGCCGTGGCATTGCAACCTCGCCAGAGGCGAGTCCGCCTTCGGCGTGACTTCGCAAGGTAGTAGTCAGTAAGCCACCGTTGTCAAGGTTCACTTGGTTCATGAAATGCCGTGCGACGGAAGTAGCGCGGCATTTTTCGATTTGCAGACTTCGTAGCGATGTTTTGATACATCTACCCGCGAAGCTTGAGAATTCACAGAGTCCAGATTACATTTCCATCGATGAGCGTCCTGCAGAACAGGGGAAATAAAAAAGTAAGGAGAATTTCATGAACCGTGGTTTGAATAAGAAGTCCTTAACCTTCACCAGTGTTGGTATTTTTCTTCTGCTGACTTCATTCTGTCTTGCTCAGCATTCGGAGAGCAACATCCGACTGGTCTTCATGGAGCCCGACTCCACGGCCCTCAACGATGAGCCGCCAGTATACAGAATCATCACAGACACTAATCGTCTTAACATCTACATGAAGTGGATGGATAACGAGCCTGCCCGGTGGGCCGTGAAGCTCTACGCCGAAGCACGCAACATCATGGAGACACGCGGTACCGGACAGGTGGAAATCCCCATTTACTACGTTGCATTGGTTCAGGGAGGCAACAACGCTGCAATCGGTTTTCGCCTGCGCGACAGCTCGGGAATTCATTCTTATCCTCACGTTCCGTACATCAAGCTTGCACCGGAAGATTGGGTTTTCACTACAACTTTCCTGCATGAGACCGGTCACGTTGTACTATCCGTCTTGAACGACGGGAAGGAAATTCCCAAAAGAGAAATAGCCTCCATTCCACATTCAACTGCTGCGCTTACGGATCGAGGAACTGCGTTCGACGAGGGATTTGCAATACATTTGGAAACACTCGCCGCGCGGTTCAGCGACGACCCCGTCGTAAGAGGACGCTATCATCATAATCGATATCTCTTCGATGCCAAGAGCATCCAGAGCGAGTACCATCGTCAGGTTTCCGATCTACTGACGTACTCTCAAACGCGAACACGGTATTATGACGTTGCGGAGAACAGCTTTGCGTTTTGTTCCGCGTTCAAAGGACCCGACTACCTCCGGGTGCAGCTCGAAAAGAGCAGAGACTATTCGTCTGTTCGCAGCGGTGATCAACTCCTGCAATCGGAAGGATTCTACGCAAGCTTTTTCTATTCTTTTCTTCTCCGAGGCAATGCCGCTCCGACGTTAGACACAGTATACCAGTGTCAGGAAAGAATGATGAGAGCCTTGGCAACTATGTTTGGATCGCATCAGATCGACTCGGAGTCCGCATTTCTCCTGTCATTCGTAGAGTCGTATGTGAAGCTTTTTCCGCAGGAAGCGCCCGACATCATTGCAGTTCTTCTGGAGTTGAGCCACGGTGTATTCGTTGATATACGCGCGTCTGCAATTTGGAAAGATCACTATCTCGGAGCGCTTCGACTCGATTTGGCGGAAAGAAGCAACAAGGAAATTCAAGATGCGCTGGACCGCTGGCGTACAGAGGTTTTGAATGATCCTAAGGTTCTGTATTCCCTTCTCGGGCCACAGATTCGTTGCGAGGTTCCGGGAGATTCCGTGCGGCTTGTCGCTTTCGGCGAGCCTTCAGTCCTCTCATTCGACGTTAACACGGTAGAGGAAGGAATCATTAGAATGATTCCACAGATAACTGATGACCAGGTTCGCTCATGGCTCGAACAAAGAGATAAGAAGCAGTACACAGATGTCGCCGACTTCAAGAATCGATCGGGGCTGAGCGAGACGATTCTAAGACGCCTGAAGTTTTGATTCTGCGAGGCGAAGTTGAGACAGCGCGGCATTTTTCGTTTGTCGTGCTTCGCAAGAACGTGCCATCACGCCTACCTTCGTGAAAGCTTGACAATACGGAAAGCACAGATTACATTTTCAGCGATGATCGTGCCGTGGTACAGGGGAAAGATGGAAAGTGGTGGCTGCTAAATCTATTCACAGCATACAAGGAGCAGATGCCTCTCGGCGGCAACCGCGCATGTCTATATTCCAGTAATGATCTGAATAAACGAAACTCTTCGTTAGCCAAGCCAAATGAGGACGGTTGACGAAATATGCTAATCGAATAATCGATTATTGTAACGCTCGAAGTCAGCTTGATCTTGGAAAAGCTGAGGAGAGTCTAAGACTGACTAAACGGTCCAACTCAAAACAGAGAGGAGGCAAGTCATGATGAACCGCTTTCGATTGGTTACTGCACTATTGCTACTGGCGATTACTTTGTGTGCTTGTTCACCAGTACTGAAAATCAAGACCGACTTGGGATGGGGTGGTCGCGGGATAGCTGTCAGTGTCGATCCAACGACTGACAACATTGTTTGGGTCGCAGCTCCGACGGGAGGATTGTTCGTCTCACGTGATGGAGGCAGTACGTGGCAACATGCTTCCGTATTTCCGGAGTTTGGTTGCTTCAGCATCAAGATATGTCCGACCGATGCAAAGACCATCATTGCCACCTGCATTGAAGACACCAAAGTGCTTAATGGCGGCGGGATCTGGCTGAGTAAAGATGGCGGCAACAGTTGGAATCAACCCGCTACGGCTATAGTCAGATCACCGCTTCGTGTGCCGCGACGATATGGGGCCTATGGAATCTCTTTCATGCCAAACACACAAAAAGTATTCGTCGGCACCGATTCAGGTCTTGCCGTGAGTAATGACTTGGGCATAACCTGGCAATACGTTAATCCACAGGTCAGCGGTATTCGCAATAGCATCTACTCAGTTATCGCATTGAGTAACGGGCGGGTGATTACATACGGCGACTCCGGAATTTGGATGTCTGACAACGGCTTGAATAATTGGTATCAAGATCAGAACCATTTGACAGTTAGTTGGGGGATTCCGAATGCTCTGGCTGTCTCACCCTTGAACAACGACCATTTGTTTTTCACGAACGCAAGAAGTGCTCTCTTCTATTCAATTGATGGCGGCAAGTCATGGAAACCGGTGTCAGCCGATTTCAGTGCAGTCGCGGGAGGCTACGGGGCATTCAGACAACCTTATGTGAAGGTCGTCAGGTCTTCTCCGGAAAGCAAGGATGAGATCGATTTGTACTATTCCAGTTATTCCGTTGTTGGCAAGAAAACAATAAAATGGAATGGGAGTGACTTTGATTTCTCGGGGGCCTGGACATACTTACCGTTTAAGCATTCCGATCCTTCTGACTTGGCATTCTCCCACGATCGGGTTCATCCCCTTTACGCAACGAATGATGGCGGTGTCGAGAAAACAACGGACGGCGGGTCGACATGGCAAAAAACCGGCTACGCCAGCAATGACTTTGACGCGTTTCAAATTTACGACGTCAAAGGGGTGCTGGCCCAGCAAGCATCGGAGAATGATGTTTATTTCGGAACGCAGGATGTCAATCTGTATTCCTCTGGAGACAACGCTACCACCTGGCCGGCATTGTTAGTGCCTGAAGGGGGAAATTTTCAGGGACCCGTTTCGAAAACATCCGCTCGATACTGGCAAACTAATTTTAACGACCAGGGATTTCAACACTACGGACCGCTCTTTGTGTCGTGCTCATACGTAGCATTTCCTTTCAGGTATCCGGATGCTGTTTACTTTGTCAGAGACAGCACGTTTGCGACTTTCAGTCCGGATGTGAAAGGCACTCTTGGTCTCTACATTTCAACCGATGGTTGTAGCAGCTGGACGAACAAGCCGATTGTGACAATCAACCAGCCGAATATCTTGAAGTATGCATTCGTCTCGGGGCCTAAGGCCAATCCGTCTGTAGTAGTCGCATACACCGTCGGGAATGCTTACGGCATTCTGCGAATTGATAACGCTTTCGATGGGATTCCGAACAATGAAACGGTCACCCCAATCTCCCTTCCAACCAATCTGAGCTTGGGTGAATACGGTGAGGAATGGAGGAATTCCATTGTAAGCTTTGGGGTAGACCCTAACGATGCGAATTTCATGATCCTGCCCGATATTGCAAACGACCAAATCGACATCACGACTGACGGAGGCACAAATTGGACGATACGAAATGATCTTCGCAATGTGATTACAGAAAATGGTAAATACATGTTTCATCTGACGAATTCTAAGAGAGGGACCTTTGAGCTTTCTACCAGTCAGGTCTCCAACATTGCCTTCGACCCAATGAACAGTGATCACATTCTGATCGGCACGGCTGAAGCAGGAATCATCTATTCTCCTGATCACGGGAAGAATTGGTACAGAATCTCCGAGTCTGATATGCATGTTCCGAACATTACTTCCTTTTTCTGTCGCCAAAAGAAAGAAGGGATAGGTTTGATGCTGGCGGTCGTGATCGACGCTATTTATCCCAATGCAATTTTTCAACAGGATGTAATTGTATCCACGTGGGGCAGAGGCCTATGGGATGTGTCTCTGGATGAAAGCGCCTATGAGAAAACGACGAGAGCAATGTCCACTACTCAGGAGAGAGAAAAGGTATGGACAATTTTTGGCGATCAGGATAAAGCCCGTTCAATGTATGCCGATACGGTGAGTCCTCAATTACTGGTTGGGAACGACTCCCTCCAGACCTTCTCTGCCACTGTTCTCTCCGGCAGGAGAATGAATCTTTATGGAAGACGATGGTTCCCCGATGTCGAGAAGAGATTTCCGTTGATTATAACCTTAGACGATCAGAGAATTGGTTTGAGAGAAGTATATGCTGACAGGGATGGGAAATTTGCATTTGAGCTGCCAATTCTCCAAGTGCCAGGAAGGCACATATTGAAGGTGACACAATATTCTGAACGCGAGCAAAAGAAAGAGTTGACATTAGAACTTAATGTCATCATGGCAGATTAGCGTAAAGCTGGCCTTGAGAGAATGAGACGTGGAAAAGAGGAGTCCCTATCTGCAATGG
This sequence comes from uncultured Bacteroidota bacterium, assembly GCA_963704305.1. GTDB lineage: Bacteria > Bacteroidota > Ignavibacteria > Kryptoniales > JAKASW01 > JAKASW01. Next base: position 126,479 of record OY969888.1, read on the forward strand.
GAAAACATAGGCGGGATTTCCTGATGATCCCGCTTAACACTTCATGATTCGTTTCGTAGAGCAACGCTTGACAATGCTGAAAACACAGATTACATTTTCAGCGATGATTGTGCCGCGGTACAGGGGACGAGAAAGCAACCAACTGAGGCTCGCACACTGCGGAGAGAGCCGCGATGAAGACACACGGGCACGTCCTCGATGTATGCGCGGTACAAAAACGCAGTGAATCATTGGAATAGTTAGCTGCATTGCTCGTTGTAGGCAGAGAAGAGAGGAGCGGTGAAGATCACAGCTTGCCTGGCGGCCTCGTTGCCTTCACTTGCCAACGTGCAAGTTGATTCGCTCAAAATATTCCTGCAATATTACCCATTGCGGAATAGAGATTTTTGTCCCGCTCATTATTGTCAAAACATGCAATGTGGGATGCCGTATTGCCGCACATATCGTGGAGCTCCCTGCATCGCGGGTTCATCTTATATTTCATAGACCCATGCCATGGCGTCGTTCGTGCAGAGGTTGTCCACCATGTCAACCGACAACTCAACGAAAGTTCGTCTGAAAATGGGCAGTCTCCTCATAACGAGGTCGAGAGTGTTCTTCGATGCCATAAGTGAATTCTTAATTGAGGAATTAATCGTCCAGTGTCTGTCAGATACCTTGTAATAGCTGGTCCACAAGCCGCTGGTAAGAGCACTGTAATGAGAAGCCATTGCCTACTACGCCCAACCACTATTCCATTGGAAGAGTCCAGACAAATCATCGTGCATAAATACCAAAGGAGAGGCGCAATCTACATGACTGCCGATGATGAGATTGAAGTGATACATCACGACATGACACGAATGTTTACCATCATAGGCAAGGACTCCAAGGAGACGCAGTACTTTGATGAGACAAATGTGTTTACGCTAGGTCATGCTAAAGCCCATGGCATTGACTTGCTGGATGGATATTTCAAGCAATACAATGACATGCTGGAACGTCTCGATGCCGCAGTACTCTTTATGGATGTCCCTCCAGATGTTTCCTGGAACCGACGACGACATCGGTACACTCAACGCTTATGGGATCTAAGCGAAGGAGAACGGGATGTCATCATGACAAAATATAGAGCATACCTTGAACGATTGCACGATGAACTTCTGACACTCCTTGATCGACTCACTCTTCCCAAGATAAAGATCAACGCAACTGGCAGCCAAGATGAAGTCTCAAGGCTTGCAGCCGAAGCGTTCTGTCAGTTACAAGGACAATTTTGACAGGCCTACTCGCGCGCTCTATTCAAAACAAACCCTCAAATGTAGAGGAGACAAAACTGGAAAATACGCATCATGCATCATAATCTGCGAGAATCAAATCACTAACAAAACGACGGGAGGATCATGTACAACATAGAAGAGGCCTTTTGCGCAGCCACCATAAAGTCAGTCCTTGCGGCTAACTTGCAACTCATGCACACAACCGCTGAGGAGGCGGTTGGACTCATAGCGCGACACACTCCCGACAAACACGATGCGCTAGGTCTGGACGGCATTCCCGAGGCTACGATTGAAGCCACCTTAAGAGCATTTGATCGAAGTGCTGTGTTAATAACTGAGGAGATAGGCGCGTCTAGCTCGAATTGGATACTTAGTCGACCTTCGTCGATCTTTGTTAGCGACCCAACAGATAGATCGGCTCAACTGAAGCAGTTCCTTGAAGCCCAAGATAAGCAAAAGAAAATCGGCGACATCGTCGAAGGGAGTGGAGCAATATCAGAATGGGAGGAGAAGTTTGGTGCACCAGCATCTATAACAGGAGCTACTTCTGCAATTACATGTGTTCGTCATGGCATTCCGATTAATTCAGTCTTCGTCAACTTTATCACACAAGAGCTATTTGTCGCGTACAGAGGAGGAATATATTCCCTGAAGCTACCCAACTACGGAAACCTAGAACCCGATCAGATCAGCTTGGAGTACATAAGAAGCAACGGGAGAACTATCTTCTTCCGCCAGTTCAAGCATATGGGCGCAGACATGGTGAACATGCGATTCTTTGTTACATTCCTCGGAAAGACTGGCTATGCAGATAACTTTCGCGATAGTAACCTCATTAAGCCCGAGGATGCCAAGAAGTATCTACGATACGATCTACCAGGTGGCCCCTCTCGTGTCTTGTATTTGTCCACCGTCGAACCGAATGAATTGCCAGTCGGATTTATACTTGCGAACGGGGAAAAGATTGGTGAATGGATTCATTGGTTGCCATTTGTGCAATTCGGGAGGGTCGAAGGCGAACAAATAGAGTACGCTTTGAATCTGTATGAAATACATCAAGAAAGGCCGTGGACAAAGGAAGGAATCCTAATGTCTACACCGACCCCATATAGCATTTTCCTGACAGCCGATGGACATCAAGGACGGCAGACTCTTAACCTTGATAAGCTCGAATACTTTTCAAATCCAAGTCGATTCCGTTCGACCCTGTTAGTAGCACCCGTGACAAATACCTGGGCAATGACAGTCATGGAAACACATCTTAATCGCCAGATTCGGTTTGCAGATTAGGAATGTTGTGAATCGATAGTCCAAATAATCGCGTGCTTGAGGTCGTGGCACACCCGACCAGTTAGACGTGGGCTTTGGTGCACGAAGGCTCACTTCATCAGCGGGTTGGTATAGCCAAGCTTGACAATAGGGAAAGCGCAGATTACATTTTCAGCGATGATCGTGCCGCGGTACAGGGGAAGGAAGGAAAGTGGTGGCGACCAAAATTAATCGACTGCAGAGTAAAGGCGTGACAACAAACTTCATGTCCGCCTTTCACACCGATACAGCAGGAATAATGCAATGCGATATTGCTGTAGTACATCGGACATTCGCTTAAGGGGATAAACAGAAGCTTGGAGTCTTTATGACAATGACCATGAGTGAGCTTTGTGACGAAATATTGAAATTGTGTTATCAAGCGCCAGACCAAGTGACAGCCACAACGTTTTCCTTTCCACAGGCATATACTGCCAAGGGTGTCCCGGAGGTTCGAACGCGGGGTGCCCTTCGACATTTGGAGAAAGCGGGATATTTAGAGAACCTTTATGGTGACCATCCTGGTGGTTACGTGTTAACTGCTGAAGGAGAACTATTCTGGGAACAAGGGGGCTATGACGGCCAAAGGAAACGAGACCTAGCTGACCGTCAGTTGCAAGCTGAAGTGAGTCAATCATCAATCCGCACAGACAACTCTGTACAGCAAACAAATAGTTTTCAAAGGCCAATGGCACGTAACACTTTCCTCGTTCTCATTTTCGCTTCGTTCGTATCCGTGGCCAACCTTGTTGTAGGCGTAATCCCGAGAAGTGACCAATCACAAGCGCAGCGACTGATAGAGTCCTTAACTCAGGGACAATTGCATATGCAGAGGACCATTGATTCACTGCATACCCTGGTAAATAAACCTGTCTCAACAATTCGCCAAGCAAAGGTCGGCCGTTGAGTAATCTTCTCCGTTTAAAATCGCGAACGTCGCATAACCGCGAGAAGAAGACGCTCGTCATTTTTATATGTCGAACTCGCCCGCCTTCGCTAAAGATTCGGCGGGTCTTCGACCACGTCTCGCTTGCGAGCGGGGTCTCCGACTTCACGGCGCGCAACCAAATGACACATTTAAAATTGGAGTAATAAATGCCAGAACTGCAGTCACAGAATTGGCTTCAACAGTGGGGGACGCTTGCAATCGCTTTCATCGCGTTGATTCAACCTTGGGTACTATTCTTTTATAGAAAATTCTTCAAGCGTCCAGTAGTTGAGGTATTCGAGGCTGGAAACATAGAGATTGGATATTCCGCTTTCGGGCCGACTGTTGGGCTAAATGGTACATTGAAAGTTGACAACAAAGATGTGTTTATCCGTGGCATCGAAGTGGAAGTGGTGAGGCTCCATGACCACTCCACTCATCATTATGAGTGGTCTCTCTTTCGATCTAATAAGGTGCGACTTTCACAATTGTCTGACATGGAATTTGAGTTGGCTGCAGGTTTTGTTCTGTCCCCAAGTCAACCACATCGCTATAATATCCTTTTTGTAGAAAGTAAAGCCCAACAGGATCTCCTCACCGATTTGCAGCCATTTACTAAAGAATGGAACGACTTCTTATTACAAAGATTGTCCGAAGAGGTGAAAAAATTTCCCAATGTACTACCAGCAGACCAGTTACGCTTAGCAATCTATGAGGAGTTCTTCCAGACCAAAATCCATAGTGATACCTTTGCCAAGCTGGAGCGGTCACGCTATTGGGACCCAGGGGAATATTCAATTACGATGACTGTTAACACGTCAAGTCCTAACGAAACGTATCCATCGTCATGGACATTCTCTATTGATGAAGCAAACGCGACCATGTTGTCCTACAATACTCTTGAAATATTGCGCACCGTGTGCGGTTCTGGCACTGGAATATGGAACTTTGCGAATTGCCAATACAAAAAGGTTGTGCCGTCTGCGCATAACAGCACCAACGACGATGTTCAGACATAAAATTTGCGATGAAGGAGTTCACTCAACGCCGCGCTCATTTTATCTTGCCATGGTGGCGCGGCGCTGCATTGCTGCCGCAGACGTTATGCGACACGCCCCGGCGCCCCAAACTGAAAGGTAATGCATATGAAAATCGATACCGGCAAGATCGATAACACCGTCTTAGCTCTTCTTCAGTTGACAAGTTTTGAGTACGGTCATGGGATCCGTACCTGGAAGGGATATGACTGGGAGACTTTGAATCGTCTATTCGACAAAGGTATGATCAGCGACCCCAAGACCAAAGCCAAATCTGTATGGCTGACTGACGAGGGAGTCAAGAAATCGCAGGAGCTATTTGAAAAGTTCTTCGGGAAATCTAGATAGGCGGCGGGACACGAACGCATAACAACGAGAACCATGATGCTCGCACACGTTAGGCGATACGCAATCGGAGTTAAAAGTTTTCTTAAACAGGCCAGGCAAAGCAATGCTCCTTAAGGATATGAACGGCAAAAGGGGTCGGACCTTATTTCGGGGACTGCTCACAATCCAAAATGGTGCAGCTCTCCTTTTTCTCGTACTCACCCTCGTCACAGCAGGACGGTATGGATTCTTCGGTGATGAGCTCTACTATTTCGCGTGCAGTAAACATCTTGCCTGGGGTTATGTCGATCATCCTCCGATGGTTGCATTCTTGACCTTTTTGAGTACTCATATCTTCGGCGAGACAATGTTCAGCCTTCGTCTCATGTCTGGAATGGCTGGTGCCGTGACAGTTCTCCTCTCTGCACGAATAGCCGGGCTTCTCGGAGGTGGTGAGTTTTCAAAATCGCTTGCCGCTCTTTCTATATGCTTCGCACCGGCATTTCCTGGATTGAGCAGTTTCTTCTCCATGAATCCTGTGGACATCATGCTATGTGCTCTTCTTGTCGTGCTTTTCCTGGATATAATTAAAGCGCCGTCCGTAACGAAATGGATTGCTTTTGGTATTCTCCTCGGAGCCGGACTCTTGAACAAGTACACATTTCTAGTGCTAGGTTTTTCGTTGCTCACTTCTCTTGTTATCACAAGGCGATGGAGCCTGTTGAGATCGCCCTGGTTGTATGTCAGCGGTGCTGTGGGGTTTTTGATGTTCCTGCCGCACATCATGTGGCAGATACATCATGGCTGGCCCACACTCGAATTCATGCGGAACGCTACGGAGTACAAGAATCTTTCATTATCTCCTCTTGCCTTTCTTTCTCAGTTGACAATGGGGCTAAATCCTTTCACACTCCCACTTTGGCTTTCGGGTCTGCTTTATCTCCTGTTTAACAGCCGTGCGCAGGAGTTCCGATTTCTTGGGTGGACCGCCGTGATCTTCCTTTTGGTCTACATGATACAGAATTCAAAGTCCTATTACGTTGTACCTATTTTTCCCCTTTTGCTCGGTGCTGGTGCGGTTGCGGTAGAACGATTCTCACAGATATTGGGTTCGAGATGGCCACGATGGGTCATGGTCTCGATCTTGATCGTTTCCGGTACGACACTGATGCCCCTTGCGGTTCCGATTCTTCCGGTAAAACAATTTGTCGCATATGCGAAAACTCTAGGCATCTGGAACACGATCAGGATGGAAAAGGGGGAAGGGGATGTTCTCCCGCTCCATTTTGTATACAGGTTCGGTTGGGAAGAGCTAGTCGATACAATTGGAGATGCATACAAAGCGTTGCCTCAAGATGAACGAGACAGTTGTGCGGTGCTCGCTTCATGGTATGGAATAGCAGGAGCGATAGACCACTTCGGCCCGAAGGTTGGTCTCCCCAATGCAATATGCCCGCGGAACAACTATTGGCTCTGGGGCACACGGAATTATTCCGGGAGGGTGGTCCTTGCTGTTGGATATGACGCAGGATTCCTGAGACAGTTTTTTGACAGTGTCGAACGTCTAGCGCACTTCGACCAGCAATATGCATACGGGGCAAACGTCTATTTATGTAAGAAGCCCAAAGTTCCACTCGAGGAAATGTGGCCACGTCTCAAGCTCTTCATCTGATCATTGAAGAGAAGGCATTGGAACAAGTGTCCTTAACGCAAAAGAGGATACGCTGTTGCGCGTCGCCTAACAGGACCCATATTGAAAGTGAAAGAAAGAAGGAATAGTTGGTAGTAGAAAGGAAAACCTCCTTCCCGATTAGGAGCGTATCGGGACAGGCTCCGCAAATTATAGTTGGAAGCGAAGCTTCCATGATAATTAACGGGCTCAAGGCCCAGTGCTGCACTATGGCAGTAACAACGCGATCCCCGCTGAAGAGAGCGGGATCTTCGACAAGGAGGTCTTCCATGGGAAAGGTAGATATTAGGTTTGCAAAAGGCAAGTCGATCTATGTAGGAATCGACGTGCATAAGAGAGACTGGGCGGTGACAGTATTATGCGAAGGAGAAGAGATCTATCATGCAGTGATAGGCTCGGAACCTAAAGTGCTGATAAGGATCCTGAGGAGGTTCGAGGCATCGGAGGTGCACACAGTGTACGAGGCAGGACCGACAGGGTACTGGCTGCATGATGCACTAGTGGAGGCGGGATTTGATTCAATGGTAACACCGCCATCACTCGTACCGCGGATCGGAGGGAAAGTCAAAACAGACAGACGAGACAGCAGGAAGCTTGCATCGATGCTGGCCGGAGGGTTTTTAAGGAGAGTACATGTTCTGACACCGGAGGAACGAGCACACAGGCAGCTTCTCAGGACAAGGAACCAGATAGAACATCACCGGAGGCAGGTACAGAACCAGATAAAATCAATGCTGTTGTTCCACGGGAAGAGAGCACCCGAAGCCCAAAAGGAACGCTGGAGCGAGGGACACGTGGAATGGATAGAGAGTATTGAATGGGAATATCCGGTCTTGAAGACAGCGATGGAATCGATGCTCAAGATGTACCGAGCGCTCACCGAGGAATATAAACATCTGACATATGAGATAGAGCAATTGGCTCTGACAGAGAAATACCGGGAGCGAGTCGGATTACTGACCCAGATACCTGGACTAAGTATCTTCACGGCGATGGCCATCCTGGTGGAATTGCAGAACATCGAACGGTTCAGAAGAGCGGATCAACTCGCGAGTTATCTTGGGTTAACCCCGAGCCAGCACTCCAGCGGAGAGAAGATCCGGATAGGACACATTACCAGATGTGGTAATTACGAGATAAGGACGCGCTTAGTAGAGAGTAGTTGGACACTGATCAGGTATGATGCGCAAGCGAAGATGACATACGAGAGGATAAAACACCAGACCGGAAGTGGAAGGAAAGCCATTACTGCAGTAGCGCGAAGACTCGCACTGAGAGTACGGCGAGTCCTGGTAGATAGAGGACCTTATCGATTGATGGCTGGAGGACATCTAGCCACCGGAAGAGATAAGAGTCGAGAAGTAAAGCGGTATCTACTGAAGAGAATTTAAAAACGATGCCGAACGTAATTAGCCAGACCATGTGTTCCCGCAGATGATCTCAAACATGAGAATCATGATAACAGGCGATGGCTGGCACTTTTTGAATGTCGCACGGAGTTAAGGTTGGTCTCGATGTATGAGAGCCACGAATAGGAGCTTGGTCATCAAGTTGTCAAAGAAAGATTGCAACGAGTGAGGTTTTATCGAGGACTTGACTTTCAATATAGGATGCTGCACCACGACGCTTCCCGACCAAGAGCACGTCGGCACAGGCTCTCTTTGTATAACCCAAGGTGCTCGCTCAATGGCGCCCTCATTGTATGTTTCATAGAAGGGCGGCACAGGCCCCGCCAATGCCGCTTGCGGCATGTCATATCATATGAAGAATTATGGTGAAGAAAAGGCAAGAGCGACGGGGGAGGCGCGGTTCGTGCGGACCTTGGTCTCAACGAAAAAAAGGGGAGGCAGTTGCGATGAAAGAATGTATCAGCATCAAATACCTTGCGTTGCTGCTCTGCACATCGTCGGTTCTTTTTCCAGTGCGAGGCTACTCGCAGTTTACTCCATCAAGTGCATATCTCAATCCGGGCATCCAACTCGGATATAGATTCGGAGAGAAGGGCGGGTTTGTCTTGGGCTTCGAAATCAGTGAGACACGGTGGAATGGTCCGGTCTTCTACGGGCTCGCCGTGTCTATCGACTACTGTAACGAGGTCTTTATGATTCATCTTGCGCCCGATGCTGGCACGTATGTAGTTTGCATGAGCATGGGCCCTATCGCAGCAATCAGGAGTAATCAGTCAGTCAATTTCGGACTTGACGTAACCTTTAACACAGGCGTCGTCATCCTGCCTTACTACCGCTACATGTCTTTTCTCGGCCAACCTGATCAGGGTGAGGTCGGCGCATTTCTTAAATTGCCGATATTGACGTTCCGGAAGGATCCTGGATGACTGAACAATGATAGTTCAAAGCTCCACAGAGACAACCCATATCCGCAACAACAATGACCCCGACAATAGATCGGGGCAGGCTCCGGACATTCATCGGGACTAGTTGTTCGCGCACTGGAAGAGAACAAAGTGGCTCACCCGACCCTCCATGGACCACGGATGGACTGCGTGCCTGCGAAGCTTGACAATACGGGAGATGCAGATTACATTTTCAGCGATGATCGTGCCGCGGTACAGGGGAAGGAAGGAAAGTGGTGGCGACCAAAATAAATCGACTGCAGAGGAAAGGCGTAACAACGAACCTTTTGTTCGTGTTTCATGCCGATATGCGAGCAACAACGCTATGCGATATTGCTGTAGTTAGGCGCAGCCCGCACACCTGGGTGCTCACAATTTCATGCTTGAGGGTGATCGATGCTGACAGATTCTCAGAAGGAAACAAACATCAGGTTCTTCCTGTTCTTCATTCCGGTCGCGTACGCCTCATACCTCTTCCACGAACTCGGACATTGGAGTGTTGGAGAAGTGCTGGGAAACCGAATGGTGTACAGCCTCAACTATGTGTGGCCAAAGAACGGCCACTATCTCCGAGAGGGTCAGGATTTGTATGTCCTGATTGGTGGCCCGGCCTTCAGCGTGCTCGAGGCGATAGTCACCCTCTTGATTATCGAGAGATCCAGGGCACTGTATGCCTATCCCTTCGCGTTCTTCCCGATGTTCAATCGCTTCTTCTCGCTTCTGTTTGGAGGGTTCAGTAAGCAGGATGAAGCCAAGATTGCGGTTCTCGCGAACACGGGGTCGTATGTGGTTGCAATCCTTGTGCTCGTGATACTAGTCTCGATAGTCATCAGATGTAGCATCAAGCTCGGCATCAAGCCTAAGACCAACGCCTACATACTCACAGCCAGTACTGCATGCCAGGTCTTGGTCATAGGCACGTACGAATTCCTCAAGGTGTAGGCCCAGGAGCTTTTGGGTTGGACACGGTGTGCGGGCTGCGCATATCAATCGAGAAGAGGACGCTCGTCATTTTCATAACTCGAGCTCGCTACATTGCCTTCGCCCGGTGACTCGATGTCCGCCAGAGGCGGATCCGCCTTCGGCGGAATTCGCAACTTTTATAGCAGGAAACGGCAACGACTTCTTTTCGGTGAACGTTATGCGCCAGAAGCTATTCAACCTAAACCATAACGGTGAGTATGCTACAATTCATTGATTATGAAATCCGTGAGGGCATGTGTTAACATGAAGAACCAATTCCTATCAGGCATTTCATTCGCAATAGTTATGGCTCTGATCAGTTCCTGTGCTCCCATTCCTAAACTTCCCGATGAAGTTGAAAATATTTCGGAATTTGAGGATTACATGAACAAATTAGTAGAATCCGGTACTCCTCCCGGGATGTCTTTAGTGGTGGTGAAGAACGACAGTATTGTTTATCGCAAAGGTTTTGGCTGGGCTGACGAACCACGGAAAATCCACGCTACGCCAACGACAGTGTATCACTGGTGGTCATGTACAAAAATTGCCACCGCAATTGCCATCTTCCAGCTTCAGGAAAGGGGAAAGCTCTCTTTAGATGATCCGGTCGTCCGGCATCTTCCATTCTTCGAAGTAAGATACCCTTCCGACACCAGCAAGCAGGTAACCATTCTGAATCTCCTCAATCATACTTCAGGATTGCCGGACCCGTCCGTGTTTACATTCATTCGCTGGATTCATCACGATGAAGATCCTCCTGTTAATCAAACTGATTTTATAAAGAAAGTGCTTCCGGATTATTCTAAGCTGAAGTTTGAGCCGGGAGACCATTCTGAATATTCCAACATCGGTTATATGGTGTTGGGTGCCATTATTGAAAAAATAACTGGCATGGCGTATGAAGATTATGTTCGTCAAAATATTCTTCAACCTCTCGGAATGAATCACACAGATTTTCTTTACATGAAAGAAACAGAATCGGACGAGGCAGCAGGCACTCATCCGACATTTAATTTGATGACTCCATTACTTTATATCATGGGGGGATCATATGTCCGGGAACTTGACTGGAGCCATCTCTGGATGAAACGAGTTTATACAGACCAGACCCCATCCACGGGTCTCATCGGTTCAGCTGCAGACGCAGCCAGATTGGCCGCAGCATATCTGAATGGCGGAGTGCTAGATGGCCGACGAATACTGTCGCAGGAATCGATAACGACAATGACGTATGGGTGGCAAATAAAGTCAAAGAATGAGGATTCGCTAAATTACCGCAGGCAGGGAATCTGTTGGCAAATCTACGGTAAATCCGGGCGATGGGTTCTTACGCATGACGGCGGTGGCCCAGGCTTTTATACGAAAATTCAATTGTATCCAGATGAACATCTTGGGTTTGTCCTGTTCACAAATGACGTTACATGCGAAGCCTGGAAAATAATTAACTTAGCTGCTACCCTAAAATGGTGAAACGAATCTGTAAGTACTTAGATATGACCTAATGCTACACGGCCATTGAACAAATCTTTTATCGAGTGGGAAATCGAGCAGGACGTTTGCCAACTAGAACAAGGTGGCTGCCGGCGCCTAACTGGACTTATATTGAAAGTGGAGATCAGAGAAGAAGTAGGATAAATGATAGTTAGGATAACCTCCTTCCCGATTAGGAGCGTATCGGCACAGGCTCCGCAAATTATGATAGGGAACGATGTTCCCATGAAAATTAACATCCCGACAAGTCGGGACAGTGCTGCACTATGGCAGTAACATCGCAATCACGATGCTCGATTTGCGCCAGGGGCACATCTCAGCCAGAGGCTGATGAGCCTCCGGCTCAAGCCTACGGCTGAATCATATATCATGGAGCTCGGTTTCCCGAACAGGACGGGAGTTTACACCGCACAGCGGGAAGAACTTTTTTGCGCGGGCAGTTAGCCGCAAGCAGAGGTACTTTTGTTCAATAAAATTGAAACAGGAGGTATGTTTGGCGAAACATGTTAGATCGATTTCTATTTTCTTGCTCCTCTCACTGGCTTCTACCGGCAGAGGGCTTTCTCAAGGGATTACTTCGCCAGATTCTGAAGCGGTGAAGAAAACCATCGAACAGTCAATCGGCTGGGCCATCGAGAAGGACTTCGACGCGATGTTCCGCATGTGGGCGGACAATTTATTTATTTTTTGGGTGTTTTCGAACAACTTCGTGGTCGGCCTGGACAACTATAAGATTTTTGCTCAGCAGTGGAAGGATCCTGAATGGCGCGGAACCCGCTTCGAATTCAAGAACTTACGCATCGTGTTTTCCCGATCCGGAGATGTCGCGTGGTATTCGAGCTTTCTCGATGATTGCAGTTCCTACAAGGGCAAGGAATCTTGTATGGAAAACGTCTTTGTAACCGGTGTTCTGGAAAAAACAGACGGTCGCTGGGTGCACGTGCTGATGCACGGATCATATCCGGTCGATAAGATACCCGAAAATTATGTCAGGAAATTTTATTCAAACCTGTTTGAAAAGAAAGAATAGTCGAATCACGCATCTGGCGACATTGAACTCTGCCTGCGCATAACATACGGCGAACCGGCGCTCGCACGCTGCATGAGCGATTTAGAAACGAGGTTTGGCTAAATACAGGATGCTCGCTCCATTGCTCGCCGCCAGAGCAACGGAACGTCAGTTCGATACCGGCGGCTCGCAACAGCAGTTTGCCTAAATTTTAGCTGCAATTGCCTCTTCCGCCAATAAAGATGAGGAAATACTTATGAAAAACATTTTTCTGTGTCTTGCATTATGGATGACTGCATTGCCAATCGTGCCGTCTGTCTCGATTCCACAAGAAGTTGAGTTCACAGATTCTTGTCGCGAATGGCAACTAATAGCAGCTAAGGATGATAATGCTAATATTGTCCTAAAGCTTTCAACAAATAATGATGGTCAAAAATATTTGGAATGGACAAATCCATCAAAGAAGGCAACCAAATTCGAGATCCATAAAGCTAAAGCTCCAATTAATTCAGAAGGTCAAATTGAAGTCTGCAAAATTGGACTACACTTATATTTTTTCTACCCAGACAAGGATTCATATTCGCTAATTGACCTCTTTGAAAATCCTAAACTTGATACGGGTTATTATGCAGTACGTCTCGAACTTGGCGATTTTTCGGGCCTCACCCAAACTCCATGCGATTACAGTAATTGGATTATAATACAGAAAACAGAAGTATTTGTTCTCATCGCAGAGTTGAAAAGTAAAGATTGGCGAGTTCGTTATTCCTCCGCTCAGGATTTAGGCAATTTGAAAGATGCTGCTCGCGAAGCTGTGCCCGCATTGAAGATAGCTTCACATGATAGCGATCCTCATGTTCGTCAGGCAGCATTGACTGCATTAGAAAAGATCGTGCCTAATTCCTTTCCGGAAATTGTGGGGGCCGGTCTCGCAGCCGTACTACTCACGGTCGCATTGCTTCTATTGATCATCCGCCAAAAAAGACGAAGGAGAGCGGGCCTCGGCGTGAAAGAGGTTGTCTAATCATTCGATTGGAGGATCAAGACAGCTGGTCAATTGTAACAAAATGCTAATTCCATTTTTTCTTTTACATCGAAAGACACATGTGATGCCTGCAAATATTTCAGGGAGAACGGGAATACTCGAATGAGCGGGCAACTGCAACTAACAAGCAGGAAGAAGACGCGTGTCATTTTTATATGCGGAGTTCGCCCCCCTTCGCTAGCGCTTCGGCGGGTCTTCAATCACGTCTCGCAAAGTGAGCCGGATTTTCGATCTCGTGGCGCGCGCACGCTATGCGGCATTCGCCGCAGAGAAGTGATTCTCTAGTCTCTCGGAGTACTCTTAGATTGAAGTGACTCTATGCACTATAAACATCTACATCATGCTTTTCTTTTTGAGTTCGTCGTGGGACTTTTGACCATCTACTTCGTCTTCGCTGTAGGCTCAAAGGGAATGGCGGTCGTGGCCTTGCTTGCCCTTCGGCCCCTGGTGTTAGACATATTACCGGGCCCAACTGAGGAACGACTCTGGCGCATGTATTACAAGGCAGCGAAGTGGGGACTCCTATTGACCGGTGCGACGATAGTGATCACCTACCTCTTTTTCAACTATCTCACAGCCGGTTTTCACGACCGAGGCATAGTTTTTCTCACAATTATTCCGTGGTTCATGATCATTCATGGCTTCATAGGGTTCATCCTGACGTGGCCAGAGCGGCAAGCCACAAGTTAATTGAATAAGTGCTGACACGATTCAAATGTCGCCTAACATTCGCAAAGAAGACGCCTGCCTGCGCGAAGCCGAATCCTTTCAATCCAAGTAAGGTGATCAGTTATCGATTACCTGTGAGCAGTCTTGTCAAGTTGAGAATCTACAATGTGCTCGGAAGGATCGTGCGAACTCTCGTGAACGAGCGTCAGACCGCAGGTATTCATTTCGTTATTTTCAATGCTGAGAGCTTAGCAAGCGGAGCGTACTTCTACACACTCCGTGCAGGAACTTTCAGCAAGACCAAAAAGTTGATGATACTCAAATGAGTAAGCACGGCTGACCTTGCGAAGGCGCGCGTGCTTTTCCTCGGCGACCTTCGCAAGGTGGCCTCCCGGGCACAGACCCAATGAAAGGTGGTACACGATGAAAGAACTTGTGTTTTCTATAGCCTTGGTTCTCACATTTACCGATCTTCATGGCCAGATCGGAAAAACTAAAATAGAATACGAGAAGAAAACATTTGTATACAAAGTCGTCGGACGAGATTCTATAAGATCTGACTTCTATAGACTCTCAAATGATAAAATCGTGCGTCCCGTTATTGTCTGGATACATGGAGGCGGTTTCATCTGGGGTAGCCGTAATAGCTTGCCAAAGGAACAATTGGGATTATATCTGAATGCCGGATACTCAGTGTTATCCATTGACTACAGATTAGCTCCTGAAACAAAATTGGATGATATAATCAAAGATGTGAAAGATGCGGTCACATGGATCCGGAACAATGACGCACAATTGCAAATAGATCCCAATAGAATCTTCGTGATCGGTCACTCTGCGGGAGGATACTTAGCATTGATGACGGGGTACATTCTCGACAATCCTCCACGAGCAATTGTTTCGTTCTACGGCTACGGCGACATACAAAGCGAATGGTGTAATCGACCGGATTCCTTCTACGTCAGGATGGGATTGGTTTCCAGAGAAAAGGCTTTCAAGTCGATTCGCGATTCAGTCATAACAAGTGCGTCGGGCGAGGAGCGCTTCGAACTGTATTTGTATTGTCGTCAGCAAGGAATATGGACGAGTATCATCAGCGGCCATGATCCAGCAACGGAACCGGAATACTTCGAGCGATACTGTCCAATCAAGAATATCAACGCCAAATTTCCTCCAACATTACTCATTCACGGCGACAGGGATAAGGATGTGCCCGTTGAACAATCGGCGTTAATGAGTGAAGCGTTGAGTCTCAAGAATATTGATCATGAGTTAATAAAGATTCCCGGATTCGGTCATGCCTTTGATATACTGGAAGGAGGTCTGGGGAACACCAAGATTAGCAACACTTTCTACGAGGTGATCAAATTCATGGACAAATATAAATAACACTCGGCGCGCGGCTGTGCTCGCAATGAGATTATGTCGCCTTTGCCTAATCAAGAGGATTGGTCTATATTTTCTCGTTAGAGGAGTATATGAAGTTGCATGATGGCTGTGTGCGCGCCAGTATAGTAGAGGGAGATCTTAATTTTATTCTCTGCCTTGGAGGGCTGTATGATATTTACAAGAATCGTTTTCACCCTTTGTATTGTTGTCACGTCCAATTTCATTTTAGCACAAAACAAGGATACCGTCATGACAGGTCGAGCAACCGGATCATTCAAAGTAAAGTTGACACCGCTGGACCAAGATGAGAAGTCACAAAATCCAAATCTCGGCAGGATGTCAATCGATAAGCAATATCATGGCGATCTCGAAGCCATTGGCACAGGCCAGATGCTGACTGCAATGACGACCACAAAAGGCTCAGCTAGTTACGTCGCAGTAGAGCAAGTCAGCGGGACTTTGAAGGGCCGCAATGGAAAGCACTACTATGATTTCGAATACACCTTAGGTGCGAGCCGCTGAACTAGCGACACGGTTGCGTGTCGCCGCATTGTTCCGGCGGATGTCAGTGACGCCGGATTGGCAACAACGGCCAATGAGCAAAGGCTAGAAGTTTGAAATACTTGAAATGGAGAAGATGTCATGGCTTCAGCAAAACTATGGATCGAGATGGTCATCGCAGGGTCCTTTTACGCAGCCGCAGCTCTTTTTCTTTTGTTGTGGTGCTTCGGAATAGACAATCTGTCTTTCCTCTCGCCTATTTCGTATATCGCGCCTTATCTCTCTGTTGGTGCCGTATTTGTTTCTTACATATTCGGAATTTCCGTGCATTTTCTGTTACAACGATTCGTTTCGATCATGCGGGGAAAACGTGACGACCCAGGGACACAAGGTCTCGAGTTTCTTGACAGCTTAAGTGATCGCGTTTACAGAGAGGTGAAAACGACCTACAATGCATTTATCGTCCTGCGTCTAGCGGCATTAGGTGCTGTGATCCTCGGAGGATCTCTGCTTTTGTGGACACAATGCACACTTCACAGAGATTATCAGCTAAAGATCACAATTGTTACGGTAGTGCTAGCAGCGATCTTTTTATCCTCATATCTTTGTTTTCGAAAACTCGTTTCTGAGCGCGCAAGGCAACTCGAAAAGCTTCTGCAGAATTGGCAACGAAGAAATCCATAGACTAGTACGCGGGAATCGTAGCTGTGAACTTTAGATCAGAAACTGAATTGATCATTGTCCCCGGACACGGGGTGTGCAAGAAGGGATTCACAAGTCCGGATTTAGCGACATTGGATTCAAGCTGGGTTGGAATATTTCCGGGAGAAGGCCGCTTCTACGTTGGACACTGTCAGAAAGGTGTTGCACTCGCTTCCGAAAATACAAACAGCCTCCTTGTATTCTCCGGCGGTCAGACTAGAGAAGATGCTGGAAAAAGATCGGAAGCCGAGAGTTATTTCGAGATCGCGAGAGATCACGGCTGGTGGGAAGAATCTTCAGTCGCAGATCGCGCGGTCACCGAAGAGTATGCAAGAGACTCACTTGAAAACCTCCTCTTCTCGATCGCCGTCTTCAAGCAGCAGACCGGTCGATGGCCGGAAAAAGTGACTGTGGTCGGGTGGATATTCAAAGAGAGGCGATACGACTTGCACCGTCAGGCTCTGAAGTGGCCGAAGTCTAAGTTTGTCTACGTCGGCGTCAATAATCCGGTTGGTGAAGGATTGAAGAAAGCCCTTGCCGGCGAAAAGAAAAAAGTTGATTCCGTAGCCAATGATATGTTCCTCACGGGTTCTGAATGGGTTTCGCAACGTGAACAGAGAGATCCATTCCGGAGGAAACATCCGTACGCTAATGTCGATCAAACACTGAAATCTTTTTTCGACTTTCTCGATGGGAGCAGATTTGCCGGCAGCTTTCCATGGATATGATTCGTAAACAGACTCTCAATCGATTTCGGGTGACACGACACAAAGGCAATGTTGGTCAATTCCTTGCATACAATGCCATCCGTCGTTACAGCAATTTTGAAGAAGCAAAGTATTAGTTTATTGCTTACTTTTATACGATCATTGAAAACAAAAATGCAAATGATGATTTCTCGGATGCCAGGCGTGAGCGTTTGCGTTCTCGATCAAGGCGGTGCTTATGAGTTCTAAGGAGATAGGCTTGCTAAAGCATACACGGTCTGTCATTTGCCAGCGGCGATCAATTTGCACCGGTCTTTGAATTAAGCGGAACCGCTCTAGGAATTCAGAATGTGGACAAAGGGAGTCAGAAATGAAATCCGTATTTGGCAAGTTGAATCTCAAGGACCAAACTGAAATACTCGTCCTCAACGCTCCAACGAGTTTCGAGTCTGAATTGGCAGCATTAAAGGGAGTCGCCGTTTCTCGCCGCATTCAAGATGCAAAAGAGGTGGCGTTCGCACTCGCCTTCGTGACCGCCCAGAAGGAAGTCGATGCAATTTCAAAAGCTATTGCCGGGAAAGCATCCGGTGATGCGATAATCTGGTTTGCCTATCCGAAGGGGACTTCGAAAAGATACAAATGCGATTTCAATCGTGACAGCGGCTGGGACGCCATGGGTCATGCGGGCTTCGAGCTAGTTCGCCAGGTAGCGATCGACGAAGACTGGTCGGCGCTGCGCTTTCGTCGGGTTGAGTTTGTCAAAACCATGACAGGTCAAAAGAGTTTTGCTCTGACCAAAGAAGGGAAGGAAAAAGCGAGAAAGTAGATTCATCGCCTTGCACATCGTTCGAGCCGGCGAAGAATCAAACGGCGAAACTTCCGGGCGTTGTGCGGGAGTAGCATTCCTTCTCACGATGTCATATCTCATGCAAGTCCGATGAATCTTCTTACGGCACATTCTAATAAGTAATTATGAAAAGACAATCCATGGCTTCCCTTCTCAGCGGCTTGAGTAAGACAGAACGCCGCCAGCTCCTTGAAGACCTGAATTATCTGAACATGAGTGAGATCAAGAGGTTCTGCGACAGGCATTCCATTCCATATAAAATATGGATAGAGGCTGCTCATGGTGAGCGCCGGCGTACTCCCGACAACGATCGCAAAGGTATAATCCTAAAACGCGTTCGACATTATATTTCGACTGGAAAGGTTCCCGACGCGACCGTCTTCACGATGAGCGTCGTCAATTTCGATAAGTTGCCTTCAAAGATTAAGTCAACCGACAAACTTTTTTACGGGCAGTATGATAAGAACAGCCGGAGAATGACAGCGATGCTCAAGCAGTTGACGAACGGTGAATTTAAGAACGGGGCTGTCGCGCGCATAGTCGCCAGAGAGTTCTGGAGCAGCGGGAAGGCTCCGACATTCGAGGAATTTGCCGCTGCTTGGATGAAGGCGATGGATACTCACAAGAGACCAAATCCGGAATGGGCATTCTTGTCCGACCTCGCTGAAAAGAAAGATGTGTCAAACTGGAAGCAAAAGCGTGTGGAAAAAGCAAAACAGGTGCTGCAAGTGTTGGCTCGCATGGATGGGAAGTAATCACAAAACTATGAGCGAACATATTATTGTACGACCAGCGATGCCAGTCAAAAACTCGTCGGCGCATGCTGACTTATATATATTCAAGATTCGCAACACGTCGGCGGCTGTTGCAGATGAAAGGTAGTTACGATCATGAAAAAAACTATTCTGGCTGTCATAATACTATTTGCTGCCTCGACAGCCTATCCGCAAATTCCTAACACCCTCTCCAGTGAAGATAAAGTATTCGGACTTTCAAAACTGTGGGAGGAGGTCAATTACAACTTTGTCTTCATGAACAGGATCAACCGATCGGCCTGGGATAGCACCTACAAAGCTCTCATCACTGTAGTTCAGAAGACTCAGAATGATTACGAATATTATCGTGAGCTTCAGAAGTTTTGTGCCATGCTGCACGACGGGCATACAAACGTCTATTACCCTCACAGCATTGACTCGCTCATATACAATTCGATGTTCGGCAAATATAGAATGTTCCTGGAGAACATTGAAGACAAAGCCATCGTTGTCCGCACTAACCTTAGCATGAAAGACGAGATTCCTCTCGGCAGCGAAGTCATCGAAGTGAACGGAATGAGCACGCGAGACTACATCGACCGATTTGTAGCACCGTATATATCATCATCAACAGATTATGTTTTGTGGGACGCGTGCGTTTCCAGATTGCTCCAGGGGCTCAAAGGAGATCACTACGACGTCGCCATCAGAACCCCGGCCGGCGAGGTAAAGAAATTTTCGCTCACTCATGCACGAACAGAGGAACAGGAGGTTTACCTTCCATTTGAAGACCATGAGATACTCGAGTTCAAGTGGTACGGTGACAAAATCGCGTATGTTGCTCTCAACACTTTCGGCGATCAGAAGATCGACTCGTTATTTGAGAAACTCATTCCGGAACTCGACAGCGCAAAAGGCCTCATCATTGATTTACGGCGAAATGGAGGCGGAAACTCAGGCTACGGAGATGTTATCATGGAACATCTTACCAATGACACTCTGATCATGCCTGAGCGGTCAGCAAGCAGAATACATATTGCGGTGTACAAAGCGTGGGGGAGGTTCACGAAAGCGGAAGACACAGTAAACAACGAGTGGGCAAAGAAATCATTTCTCCATTTTCATGACCAGGCATACTTCGACCTCGAAAATACTCCTGACACTAACAGGCTGCCACCTTCCGAAAGAATAGTTGTGCCGACAGTTTTCCTGATCGGCCATAATACGGCCTCGGCCGCCGAAGATTTTGTGGCGGCCGCTTACAATCAGAAGCACATCATCAAGATTGGAGAGAATACTACCGGCAGCACCGGGCAACCCTACATGTTCGATCTGCCCGGCGGAGGAGGCGCGAGAATCTGTACGAGAAATACGATGTTCCCCGATGGAAAAGAATTCATCGGGTACGGAATAAAACCCGACATCGAAGTGAAACAGACGATCAAAGATCATCTTGAACATAACGACGTCGCTTTGAAGAGAGCCATCGAGTATTTGAGAGGCAAAATCAAATGAACCTGGAGCCAACTCACTGCGTCTTGACCCCTGCCTGCTCACCATCGCGTCGAAAAGCATTTCGCCTCCCTGCGAGCGTCCTCGTTCCGATTATCCTGGCATTGGTTGTCTTCACCCTTCATTCCTGTTCTTTTACACCGGCCGCAAACCGCTCGGTAACATTCGTTGCCATTTTGAAAGGTCCGGCAGTCGGTGAGAAAGCTTACCTTACGGGGAATAACTCGGAGCTTGGCAACTGGAATCCCTCTGCCGTGCCTATGACCCGGCAATCAGACACCGAGTGGTCAGTGACAATTCCATTCAAGGATGGCGAGGCAATTGAATATAAGATAACCGCCGGGTCGTGGTGGACGGAAGCACTTGCTGAGAACGAAGACATCTACCACAACCTTCGGTTGAAAGTGAAAAGCGATACGGTGATATACGTACAAGTCTATTACTGGCGCAATAAGATGGCGAAGGGCAGACCGGTTCTCACTGCAGATCGGTTTCGACCTGCCCGCCCGTACTTCAATATTGACGGTCTCTGGAGATATCATCCGGGCGACAACCCCGCCTGGTACGATTCCAAATATGACGACAGCAGTTGGGAAGTGACCGATTCGTATATACGCTGGACGCAGCCATCGCAACCTCACTGGAACGGTCTAGGATGGTTCAGATTTCATATTTATGTCGATTCATCTCTCTGGAATACGACGCTTGCAATCAGGATACATCAGCTGGGCGCTTCACAGATATACTATGACGGAAGACTTCTTTATTCGTTTGGCAAGGTTGGATCTTCATCTTCGAACACGACGCCAAACGCTATGTCGTGGTGGCAACAGTTCAAGGTTGATCCGCAGTATGACCAGCTGTTTGCAGTGCGATACGCCGACTACGATTCCAGGGACCTGATGAAATTGGGATACTACCCGGGGTTCGTCATCTCGCTTAAAGATCTGAACACCGCATTCCGTGAGGCGGGCAGAGTCAGGGTTGACGCAGTACGTCAAACCGTTTTCACCTTGATTCCATTGATTCTGTTTTTCATCCACCTTTCTTTATACGGATTTATGAGAAAGCAGCGACAGAACCTATACTATGCCATTTGCATGCTGGGATTTGCGGGTATTACATACTTCAATTATGAGCAAAATGTGATTGTCAATGTCAATGAGATCATTCTCCTGACAAAGTTGAGCGGTATCTCGGTTGCCGTTGCGATCTTTTTCGGACTGTTGACAAGCTATGAAATGACATACGTCAAATTACCGAAGAGGTTCTGGCTATTCCTGGGAATGTTCTGTCTCATATGTCTGACGGTTATTGCGGGCTACAGCGGCAGGATGCTTACAACAATAAATTATGTTTTTTTCGCGCTCACTTTCCTCGAAATCGTCGCGGCAAATTTCAGACGGAATGAGGATGAGAAAGAATTCCATGGAGGTTGGATCGTTCTCGCCGGGTTTTCGGTCATGAGCATCTTTATCATACTTCAGATCCTTCTTGACTACTCCGTTATCCCAAGTTTGTTCGGGACGGGTCAGGCGTACGCTTACGGGATGATGTGCCTTGCTGTTTCAATGTCTGTTTTTCTCTCCTATAATTTTGCTCGTGTGAACAGGGACCTGGAAACGCAACTTGTTAACGTAAAGCAATTGTCGGAAAAGGCGATCGAGCAGGAACGCACGGCTCATAAACTCGATTTGGAACGAAAGGCCATCGAAGTCGAGAATGAGCGCCAGACAAAAGAGCTCGAGTCTGCACGCGAACTTCAGCTCTCACTTCTCCCCAAGGTGGTTCCTAAGATGAAGGGACTGGACATCGCGGCCTTCATGAAGACCGCAACTGAAGTGGGAGGTGACTACTATGATTTCTTCGTGTCCGGGAACGGTGATTTGACGGTTGCCCTCGGTGATGCCACCGGACATGGGCTGAGGGCGGGGAACATGGTGACGGCAACAAAGGGTTTGCTCAATATCCTTTCCGGCACAGAGGAGATAAAAGAGATATTGGTCCGGGCAAATCGTGCCATCAAGCAGATGGACCTGCACATGTTGACTATGTGTCTGGCAGTTGCGCGCATTGTCGGAAACAAGTTATGGTACACTTCAGCGGGCATGCCGCCTCTCCTGGTTTACCGGGCACAAAGTGGTCAATGCGAACAGCATGTGCTTAAGGCAATGCCGTTAGGTACGATTGCCAGTTTCCCGTACGAGAGTAGCCTCCTCACTCTTTCACGCGGTGACGCAATAGTTATGGCAAGCGACGGCCTCATTGAAATGTTTGACGGGAGGCGCGAAACGTACGGCATAGAAAATACCGTACAGTCTTTTAAGACTCATGCCGCTAAAGAAGCGGATAAAATCGTGCAGGGTTTGTGGGACGACGCGAAATCCTGGGCAGGCGACATGCCTTTAGCCGACGATCTGACAATCGTCGTCGTGAAGATGACAGAGGAGCGGATTGACTGATTGCAGTAAGAGGCAACATGCACCGGTTAACGCCGGATGCCATACAATCCGGCGCGGCCACCGAATTCACACCAACAATGGAGAACCTTATGACGAACAAGATAGATGAGAATTTGCCCATCCGCATAGAAGGCATACAGGCAATTCTATCTGTGAAAGACATGAATGTCAGCAGGGCATTCTACGTCGGCATTCTTGGCTTCAAAGAAGTGGAATGGGGATCTGACAATTTCACGAGTGTGAATCGCGATAGCGGAGGCATCTATCTCTGCAAGGGTGGTCAGGGAAATCCGGGCACCTGGGTTTGGATCGGATTTGATGGCGACATATTCCAATTGTACAGTCAGCTCAAGGCAAAAGGAGTGACTATCCGTCAGACTCCCACCAATTATTCCTGGGCGTTGGAAATGCAGGTCGAAGATCCTGATGGACATGTGTTGAGATTCGGCACCGATCCGGATCCAACCAAACCTTTCATAGATCAGGAGACTTGACCTGCAAAAAGTAAAACGGAATCGATCATCAAAGCAAAAAGACAGGACAACTAAGAAGATTGCAATGATTGTTTTTGCGATTACCCTCTTCGGCATCGTATCCATTTCATACGGGCAACAGGATACAACATGGAGCACGTGGAATTGGTTGATCGGAGACTGGGTCGGTGAAGGGAGCGGCACGCCGGGACATGGTGCCGGGTGGTTTTCGCTGCGACCGGAGCTGAACGGCAAAATCCTGATAAGAAAAAACCATGCTGAATATCCCGCAACAAAGGATAAGCCCGAGATTATTCACGATGACATGATGATTGTTTATCGTGATGATTCCGGTCAGCCGGACAGAGCGATCTACTTTGACAATGAAGGACACACGATCAACTATGCAATTGCCAATTCAGGAAAGACGATTGTTTTAACGAGCGTGAAGAGACAAAACGCACCTGTCTTCCGACTGACATATGTTTCATTGGATAGCGAGACTGTCGATGTCAAATTTGAGATGTCACAGGACGGCAAGAAATTTATCACGTACACTGAAGGCACGTGCAGAAAAAAGAAGTGATGCTGCGGAAAATAATCGGGGCATCGATAAGGATCGATATTGCACTCCATTCGATGATATAAGCGGCTTGCTTCACTCCTTCACAACGATCGGCTCGATAGAACTTTTCAATATCACGTTGACTTAATGAAATTATTTGGCTACCCTATGTAGGATAAACGATTCACAATCGAAAGGTATAATGTCGTGCTATACCGAACGCCTGCAAATAGCATGTCGATATTCATTTCTACAATACTGATTTTTCAATCCGCTTCATATTCACAACAGATCAAAGCGAATACCTGGTTCATCCCCGCTTGCGCATGGTCGAGACCGATTGGAAATCATCCGAATGGCGCAACAACATGGAACAAACGCGGAGTGCCGCTCGGTGGCTTTGGTGCGGGGAATTTCATGTACAACCTTTGCGGAACCTTCGGCCCCTGGGAATTTCAGACCGGCAATCATGAGGAGAAGTTTCTTTCCCAGGCTGCCTTTCACTTTTTTGAAAAAGTGGCGGGGAAATCTCCCGTCATAAAAACTCTTGCAACCGAAGATGTACTGTCCGCCTGGAACAAACTTCCTCAAGGCTCAGGAACATATTATGCTCTTTATCCAAAAGCCTGGTTCGTTTATTCCGGAACAACGGCGAATGTTTCACTCAAACAATTTACACCTATCATCCCTCAAAATTATAGTGAGACGAGCTATCCTGTCGGCGTCTTCCAATTCAAATTGTCCAATCCAACTTCAGATACTCTCGATCTGGCCTTGATGTTTACATTTCCAAACGCTCCATACGGAAATGACACGCGAACCGGCTTGACAAATCACGTTGTCCAGGAATACGGAACAACCGGCATCGTCATGAAAGCGACCAGTCCCGATAACCCATCCACAACACAAAACAGCGAATGGTGTATCGCAACCGAGACAGGTGCCGGATCGCAGGTAACTTTTTGCACATCATGGAACGCAAACGGTGACGGCAAAGATATCTATGACGCATTCTCCGGGGATGGCGTCTTGCCGGATAATGCTCTCGACAGCTCTTCGACTGCATCCGCAATCGCGGTTAAGGTTACTCTAGCACCCGGAAACACGACGGTCGTGCCGTTCGTGCTCTCGTGGGACTTTCCGATTGTCCGTTTCGGGGCGGGCACAGAATGGTACCGGCGATATACGGAATACTTCGGCTTCACTCCCGATCATTCGTTCCAAATATCCGAAGAGGCTCTCTCAAATTCGGACAATTGGGAGAGTGAGATTGACCGGTGGCAAAATCTCGTTATCAGCGAGCCCGCGTATCCCGATTGGTTGAAGCAAGCTTCACTGAACGAATTGTATTTCGATACATTCGGAGGTGTGTTCTGGGAGAACGGCTGCATCACAAAGCCGGGAGAGTCTTCGTACGGAACTCTGCCGCCTGGTGATCATAAATATTTCTGCACAGAATGTCCGGATTACCTGTTTCTCGAGAGTTTCGATGTTCGTCAGTATGGAGCGCGGCATTATCTCGAGCTCTGGCCGGAGATCGACCGTGATGTACTGGAGTGGTACGCGGACTATGTCGCAAATGATCCAGCGGGCGACGTCCCCCACGACGCGGGACGGGCGATGGAAGATCCTTTTTTCCATTACAGTATTTACTGCGGCTGCCAGGGCTGGCAAGATATGCCGAGCAGATTCATCCAGCAGGTATACGCATACTATCAAAAGACACATGACGGAGCTTTCCTCGATTTTGTCTGGCCTGCGTGTCTTAAAACATACAACCACATAAAGACACTCGACACAAACCACAACGGGATTCCGGATGTCAGCAACACGACATACGACACCTTCCCGTTCCAGGGCGACAACCTATTTTGCGGAGGATTGTTAGTGGGCGCAACGGAAGCGATGGAACAAATGGCCCTGGCCAAGAAGGATACGGCATTCGCAAAACAAATGCGCAAAAGTTATTTGTCCCTTAAAACCGTTCTGGACAGTCTCTTCTGGAAACCCGAATTCCAGTACTACAAAATCGACGCGGGTTCGAATGGCATAATGGCAGATGGACTTAATGGGGAACGTTATTGTGAGACGACAGGATTGGATCCGATACTCCCTCCCGATCACATGGCATCTCATCTCAACAAGGTTTACGAAATGTGCGTCGCACCTCTTCGCGATTATGACGGCGATGGCAAAGGTGATGTCGGTATGGTCAATGGAAGAAACTCGGACGGAACTGCGATCACCTACGGTCAACAGCCGGGAGAAGTGTGGAGCGGCACGACCTACTTCGTTGCTGCCATGATGTATCACTGGGGAGAATTGACGAATGACTCCAGGTTGAAGGAGCGCGCTTTGAAAGCCGCACATGGAGCTTATTTCCAGACATGGCTCAATGAAGAGACCGCGTACTTCTTCGATACTCCCGAGGCATGGTACGCAGATAATCCGACTCAATTCCGGGCACAGCAATATCAGCGGCCCCGGGCGATCTGGGAATTGTTGCTGGAAATAAAAAATCCGTTCGATACTCTCGCCTCGATCCGTCAATCGTCCGCCGCTGCAGAGCCGGGACAGGGTATTCTATTTCAAAATTATCCTAATCCTTTCAATCCGAGTACAGTGATCAGTTATCAATTATCAGTGAACAGTCATGTGAAGATAAAAGTTTACAATGTGCTAGGCAGCGAGGTGAAGACACTCGTCGACGAGCGGGAGAACGCGGGAAACCACTCTGTGGCCTTTGATGGAAGCGGACTTTCGGACGGCGTCTATTTTTATCAATTGCAGACGGACAGATTTATCGCAACGAAGAAACTCCTTTTGCTCAAATAATATCGACTGATCCTAAGCGAAGGTTCCACGTGAGAAATGGGCTATCAACTCTTGCGAATTACTATTCCGGTCACGGAGTGACAACTATGAGAACCATTTTCAGCTTCTTATTGCCGGCGATGCTGACATTGACGAATTCAGTCAGCTCAATTGCGCAATGGCAGCAGCTCAAATTTCCCGGTGAAAGCGATGTCCAATGCTTTGCCGTGAAGCCCGTGGCGGGTGGAATGGACTCGACAAATCTCTTCGCGGGAACGTGGGGAGACGGAGTTTTTCGTTCTTCCGACGAAGGAGAAACCTGGACTCAAGTCAATGAAGGCTTGATAGATTCATATGTTATTACTCTAGCAGTCATCCCGAGCTCTATAGATCCGACTCAGTCGAATCTCTTTGCCGGCACAAACCTCGGTCTTTTTGTCTCAACAAACAACGGATCAAGTTGGAGCGAAGCCGATTCGGGTCTCACAAACCTGACTGTCTACGCCATTTCCCAAATTGACACAGTCCTTATTGCAGGTACATGGGGCGGAGGAGTGTATCGCTCGACAAACGAAGGAAGAATGTGGGACCAAACGGATCTTATGTTAGTCGGAAAGTTCGTGAATTCATTTGTTGTCTCCCCTACTCATGATGGAACAGGTAGGACAAACCTCTTCGCCGGCACTTATGGCGACGGTGTCTTCCTCTCAACCGACGAAGGTATGAGCTGGACGGCCGTTAACAAGGGAATTTCTGATAAACAAATACGTTCTCTTGTCGGCAGCATCACCCCAACAGGAGTGAATCTGTTTGCGGCAGCCGGGCAAAGCGGGTTATTCCGTTCCACGAACGACGGGAAGACCTGGGTTCGCAAGCTCGCAGGGATCGCGGGCTGTAGCGTTATGACATTCGTCGTGGATGCTTCTACAGCTGATACGAGCGTGATCGCTGCAACGTGGGGTGGAGGAGTGGTCCTTTCGCATGACGGTGGTCTAAGCTGGTCAGCTGTCGATACGGGTCTACTGAACATGTATATCTGGAGTCTTGGAATAAGTCCGTCACTGATTGGGAATGGGGAAAGATATCTCTTCGCCGGCACTGGCAACCATGGCGTATGGCGTCGGCCTGTCTCGGAATTAGTCGATGCTGTAACGAGCACTCAGTCCACGAAGCCCGGCCTTTTTTCACTCGATCAAAACTATCCGAACCCCTTCAATCCGAATACAGTAATCAGTTATCAGTTGTCAGTGAACAGTTATGTGACGTTGAAGGTCTACGATATACTTGGAAGAGAATTGGAGACACTTGTGAGCGGCCGTCAAACTGCAGGTTATCACTCTGTAAGTTTTGACGCGAGTGACTTGCGGAGCGGAGTGTATTTCTATAAGCTTCAGGCAGGAAGCCTGAACCAGACTAAGAAGTTGACCGTACTCAAATGATTAAACAATCGGAGTCAAAATCAGAGTTTAGGCGAAAGAGGCTATGATGTTTGCATCGGATAAGGAGTTGAAATGATGAGGCGTGTTCTTGAATCAATATTCTTAATAGCTTTCTTGACCATGCACACCGTTCTCGCATCGGACAATCGCAAAGTCGAACGGAAAAATAATCCTGCCCGGTCGCTTGCCCGCCCGGAAGCAACTTTGATCGATGTGAACAACCTGACAAGCTGGATCCAATCGGATGCATTATTTCCTCCAAACGTTAATAACAGTTTCAACGGTTCATTCCCGAGAGGTGTGAATGCAGGATTCGTTTTCCAGGAAGGGATTCTCTTCGGCGGCCTTGTCGAGGACGGTTCGTCACCAATTGTCAGAGTGGGAGGAACTATTTATCCGACAGGTATGCAACCGGGAAGGATCCTACTCGGCGCTGATGGAAAAGTAATTGGTACTGAAAATGCAAACGACACAAGTGTGAACAGAGTCTGGAGAGTGCGGCTTGACTACAAAACTGCGGACCTGACCGATGATGCAGCGGCTTTCTTTCAGGAAAACAGATCAGCTGTCACGCAGGTACAAATAGATAATCTTCGTGCCATCTACCAGAAAGATTGGAACGAATGGCCGGCGGAAAAGGGTGCTCCATACGTTGACGTGAACGGAGATGGGATATACGAACCGGATACAGACATTCCCGGTGTTGATGGTGCCAGTCAAACACTTTGGATGGTTGCAAACGATCTCAACACAGGTTTGATGAGCGCATTGTACGGATCTCCGCCGATCGGAATAGAGGAGCAGATAACAGAGTGGGCGTGGCACGATGGCAGTTATCCCGAGATGGACAATATCATCTACAAGCAGGTCAAGCTTATTTACAAAGGAACGGAAACGACCGTAGCGACCTCGCGCATTGACAGCATGTACATTGCTCAGTAGTGGTCCGATGTTGATGACGGTGACCTAAGCAATGACCTTGTGGGATGCGACTCAACGATGAATCTGGGTTATGTATACAATGGTGACGATAGTGATGAGGTGTATTCACCGCTCGGGCTCGTGCCGCCAGCCGGAGGATATGTGATCGTGAATGGAACTTCATACCGAACAGGAAACCCGGCAGATTCTGCAATTGTGGATCTCCAGTGGAGAAGAGGACACAGGTACTTCTACAACGTTCCGATGACGCGGTTCTGGTCTTTTTGGGACAATGCCACGATTGAAGATCCGGAATTTGGAGTATACAAAGGTTCACTTCAAATGTATAATCTATTTAGGGGAGCAGTGCCGAACCCAGGGTATCCGGATTTCATCCCACTGTACGAAGTCTATCCTCCGCCATTCAGTCGTCCAAGCAACTATGTCTTTTCCGGCAATCCGGTGACTCACTGGGGTTTCATAGACGGTCCGCGTGGCACCAGAAGAATTATGCTGATCCATGGTCCTATCGAGATGAACAAGAACGACACTGTCGAGATCGTCGTGGCAACCGTTGGTGCGGAGGGAGTCAATTATATTTCCGGCGTGAGCATCCTGCAGTTATATGCAAAGTACGCTCAATCTGTTTTCACCTGGTCGGCAAAGCCATCAACCATTACAGAAGTGAAACAAGCCACTCGCTTACCCTCCCGGTTTGAGCTCGCTCAGAATTATCCGAACCCGTTTAATCCGAGCACGTCAATCAGTTATCAGTTAACAGTGAACAGTTACGTAACGTTGAAGGTTTACGATATGCTCGGGAGAGAACTGACGACTCTGGTAAGTGGAAATCAAAGTATAGGGTACCACACGGTTAGGTTTAATGCAGGCAATTTGCCGAGCGGAGTTTACTTCTACAGATTGCAGGCGGGAACCTATGGCGAAACAAAAAAGCTTCTGCTGCTGAAGTAGATTCGGGACGCCTGAAACTACAACCAAAAGTGTGAACCATTGCCCCGATGAAAAATACATCGGGGCAGTGCGTTCGCCTGAATAATGCGAGGCGAGAGACTTCAACCTTCAGGGAAGAAGCGGGAAAGCTCCGATATATCTGTTATCCTTTGCGGGCAGACCGAGCAGTTGAACGATCTCTGCCGGAATCAAAGATGCGGACTTTGCTCCCGGGAAAGTTCGCACTAATTGGTAATTGCCTAACTCACGGCTCCTGAATAAAGGGATATCGCCGGAGAAATACTGACTTTGGCTCCCAAATTCCGGGAACACTTTCTGCAATGCTTCCGGAGACTCGAACGCCATCTGGCAATCACCGCTAACGCCCGGACTCCACAGAATCAGAGGTTCAGAATCTCTGAGGGCGCCTCGCACGTACACGTTGTTATCGACCTGCTTCAACTCCGGCTTGTCGAGCTGCTTGCACAGGGAGTCCGGCTGCCAAACGAACAGAAGTGGTCTGTGATAGTTCTTGTCTCCGGTCAATAAGTTGTTGACAAAGACGTGACCACCGCGTTTGTCGACATCAGGCCCCGTGCTCGAATGCCAGCCGAACAATCGATCGTTGGCTGGACTTCTTCCATTACGCGCAATGCACGCCGTGCTATTCACGAAAGTGTTTTGGTAAACCTGTACGTTCGAGCTGTTGAGAATGAAAATTCCCTGATCGCAATTGACAAATACGTTCCCCGCACACACTGCGCCTTTGGAGATTTCGAAGAAGAATCCATTCATGCTCGGATAGGGTCTGTCATCAACAAACTCCCTATTGACACTGCCGACTCCTTCCACCCAGTTATCCAGAAAACGGCCATCTACGTTGCCTACATCGTACCAGACGCCGTTTGAATACGGCAGGTCCATAATCAGATTGTCCCGGCAAGTCACATGATAACATTGATTGAAAATTTTCACCGCCGCCGGATAATATCCGGTAATCTTCTCGATGTTGTTGCGGGTGAAGATATTTTTTTCCAATAAAACATCTGAGGAAGCTATGATGTAGATTCCTTCCGTTCTTGTATCGCTCACCCTGCAATGTCGAATCGTCAGATGATCTCCTCTGAAGTAAGCAGCCACACGCGAGCAGTAAGAGATCGTACAATTCTCTAAAGTCGTACCCACCACATCCTTACCGTGCTCCGCCTCGCTCGACAAACCGACTGGTTCTTTACCCTGGACTTCGAGTGCCCGGTATGCATATTGTGTGAACGTAATTCCCCGGATGATCGGTCCCTTGTGGTCTGAGACTTTGCCGTGGCATTCTCCCGTCACTCTCTCAATCGCAACATCGAACGCTGTGATCTCCACCAACTTCCCTGTCGGGTTTACGCCGATATACACCTGTCCTGCATCGTAATCGATATAGTATGTATTCTCGTCGACCTCCCCTTCCCAGCCGACCGCATGCAGTAATTTACCGTCGACGAATACCATGTCGTTGTTGAAACGATATAGCGGCGTTTCTTTGCCGAACCTGTCACGACTCCACCAGTCGTCCGGCTTCGCCTGAAAGAATCGGGACCATGAAGTCTTCCACAGCCCGTTGCCGAGCGATTTCCAGTCCTTTGCTACAAGCGTACCCTTCAGTACAGGTTGTTCATCAGCGTAAGGTTGAATAGTCATGCCCTGATTCAACAGCAAGTCCCCGGTACGATATGTACCACCACGCATCACGATCGCATCACCGGTCTCTACACGATCAAAAGCTGCTTCGAGAGTCGTGGGCGCAGCAAGCGATTCACCCAATTCATTAGCATTTCCGTCGGGCGCCACAAAATAGGTCTTGCCCGGAACCTTGGGCAATTCATAAGTCTGGCGAATCGGACCATAAGGACCACCTGACGGTTGCGCCTTTATGGATGATAGACTCACGAAAATGCAAAAAAAGATACCGGCAAAGCGAAACGAGAGGAGCCAATTCATTATCTGGGCTAATGACCAGGAATGAATTAGAAGATTATGAATAGGCTCTTCGGAATGGGCTGAGTTCATTTTATCATCCTTTGGAGAAATGTTCTTCGTCTTAGTGATTCTTGCACTTGCCGATCACAACTGGTTATGCTGCGCTTAGCAGTTCAAAACCTATGATACTTCTGAGGGATCTGTGCAATTCTCGAGTTATTCATACGAGAGAAATTATTTTGTATAAATTTAAGTGATTGATACAGAATTACAACCGCATTCCCGAAATTGGCGGTGAAAGGTATTGGCACGAGTTCTAACCAAATGCTTTCAATATTCGGGTATCCGAACGGGAAAGCAATCAAGCAAAGACGCAGATGAGTCGACCGGTTGGTTTATCAAGACGAATTGCTATCGGAGCTGCCAACGACGCCGAAGAGTGAGCGAGGCAAATAGTTTGCGCCTCGCCGCCTTTCAGAATTCCATCACAACTTCTTCAGAGACTATCTTTCCTCTTTCGCTCGCATCGAATCCAAAAGCGCATAGCCGCACAACAGGACAAACAAGATTAGACCGGTCAGTTCACCATTTGTCGATTCGGCCCAATTCGCATTGTACCATCCGACGTATCCAAACGGTAGCTGCTGGTCAATAAATTTCAGGAACGCGTTGAGTACACCGAGCAGCGCCCCGCCTGCGATGAATCCTGATGCGATCAGTGTACCACGATGCAGTCTCGCATCATTTAGTTTCGCGTTCTTGCTGCGCGTCGAAACAAACCACGCAATCGCCCCGCCGACAAGCAACGGTGTGTTCAACTCCTGTGGAATATACATCCCGAGCGCGAAGGCAAGGGGCGGAATTCGCAATACAGCAAGAAGCAATGCAATTACTCCACCGACAATGTACAACATCCATGGTGTCTCTGCATTGGACATCAACGGTTTGATGACCGCAGCCATCGCATTCGCCTGAGGTGCAACAAGCCCATGCTCTCCGGTGAAGCCGAAGGCTTTATTCAAAATGAGAATGACTCCCCCGACGGTCGCCGCCGAAACCAGGACTCCGAGAAATTTCCACGTCTCTTGCTTTTGCGGCGTTGAACCGAGCCAGTATCCGATCTTGAGATCCGTTATGAACGAGCCAGCGACGGCGAGCGCTGTGCATACGACACCGCCAATAATCATCGCGCTCAACATCCCGGCTTCCCCTTTCAGACCGATCTGTACAAGCACAACCGAAGAAAGAATCAGTGTCATCAAAGTCATTCCCGAAACGGGGTTCGTTCCGACAATAGCGATCGCATTTGCCGCGACGGTTGTGAAAAGGAAAGATATTACCACCACAACCAACAAGGCTACCAGTGCCTGCGCGATGGTTGGGACGACACCGATTACGAAGAAGGCAAAAATACCGATACTAACCAAGAGTATCAGGATAACCACCCAGAGCATTCTGATATCGGACTGCGTTCGTAAGATTTCCGTATCGCTCTCTGACTTGCGATGGACTATTTCTCTGTAGGCGAGTCTGAACGCGCCTGCAATGATCTTCGACGATCGAACTATCCCAATGATGCCGGCCATAGCTATTCCGCCGATGCCGATCTGCCTGACGTAAGCTCGGAAAATTTCTTCCGGACTCATCTGCGAAATCAACTTCGTCGCGGTCGCTCCGAGCGGAGTTGTAAGATGCTGACCGATGTTGTGAACAAGAGGTACCATGACAAACCATGACAGGAATGATCCAGCTACAATTATGGCGGAGTACTGCAATCCGATAATATATCCAAGGCCCAGCACCATTGCCGAGACATCGAGTTTCAAGACCATCTTGAATCTGTCAGAAAGCGTTTGTCCCCAAGCAAACATCCGTGTCGTGATGACCTCCGACCACCAGCCGAACGCACTGAATGCAAAGTCAAATGCCCCGCCTATGATGCCGCTGAGGACAAGCACCATTGCTTCCTTGCCACCTCGCTCTCCTGCGACAAGTATCTCCGTGGTAGCGGTCCCCTCCGGGAATGGGAATTTCCCGTGCATGTCTTTCACAAAATATTTCCGGAACGGAATGAGAAATAAGATGCCGATGAAACCCCCAAACGCGGAGGCGATAAACATATGGAAATAACTTGCCGGCAGAGCAAGTATATACAAAGCAGGAATCGTGAAGATTGCTCCCGCGACGACGCTACCGGAACAAGATCCGATGGATTGGATAATAACGTTTTGTCCCAGACCGCCTGGCTTCTTCGCAAGTCCCGTTACACCGACCGCAAGTATCGCGATCGGAATTGCTGCTTCAAACACCTGTCCGATTTTTAATCCCGAATACGCAGCTGCCGCGGAGAATAGCACAGCCATCACGAGTCCCCACCCAACCGACCATGCCGTCACCTCAGGATAGACTCTCCCGGGAGACATTATCGGCTGGTACTCCTCACCTGGCTTTAGTTCTTTGAACGCGTTTTCTGGAAGCGACGTGAGATTCTTCTCTTCCTCTTGCCCCGCTGACTGTGCCATGATAGCTCCTGTTAAGTTAGCAAATAGCGACTAGCTTTTGGCCGCGAGTTGACAACTCTAACCTCTGGAGAAGTTTTCCTGTCTAATATTATGAAGCCGAGGTTTAATCGGAGACTCCCGAAGTTGGAATTCCTATTGCAATGACTCGTAATCAACATCGTAAAAATGACTCCTGCATAATTTCAAATAGTCTTGCGGTTCTGTCGATGGTGTGCCAAAGACTTTGACTAACAAATTTCGAGCTTGCCTCTTTTCTTCAGCGGTTCCCACCCACAGTTTTCCAATCGAGTCGTAAATCTTAATCCGATCCACCATCCCTGGCCAAATTGTGTTCCACCAATAGTTTTCGGACGGTATTGAATTCATGTCATGGATTCCAGCGTCGAATTCCAAATCATACAGCTCTCTTCTCGGAGACTCGCTCGGAGCATTCTTGCAGAAGTCAAGAAACAATTGGTTCGCGAGGAGTTCTGATTCCATTCGCGCGAACCCATCGTATTTTGCTTTCTTAAACCAACTCTGCCATTCGAGCGCACCCTTGAAATTCTCTCCCGTAATGAGTTGCAGCGATTGGATCGCCTCATCATAGTACCTTTCTGCCAACACTTCGGGGAGATAGTCTTTCAAGAACAACGATCTGCTGACATCGGCCTGAACTACAACCTTGCTGAAAATGTGTGTCAAAGGATGAGCAGGAATGATCAGCTCCCGTCTTGTAATGAAAGCATCGAAATCCTGAGGTTGAAGTCCCGACAAATATATGTCTTTGCTGGAGATCTCCTTGCTGGTGAAAAAGATATCGGAGTCTTGTGCAAGAGAATAAAACGAACTTCTAAGGTTCAATGAATAAGGTGAAATCTGACATACTGTCAGAACAGAATCTGCACCGAATCTTTCTTTAAGGTAGTGCGCCAAGTAGTATCCGCCTGTCTCAGAGGGAGGTAATGCACCGGCAACATCCTTATGGACAAATTCCCCGACAAGATGAGCGCGGCCGTAGAAGATAATTGCTTTTGTGAATTCGCTGCTGTCAAGATAGGCACTCACATTTCGAGCTGACAGGCTGTCACGAGTACCGACAAAATACTTCGCGCCCTCTTCTTTTGACTGCCGAAGAAGTGAGGGATCATCAAAAATGTTGGAAGCCTCGCCGCCAAGAATATCAAAAGAAATTTTTTGGCGAACTCCCGGCCTTGAATCCAGACTGTCAATCCTGAGGTTCAACGCTCTCAGGTCAGCACAGAACTCGAGCCATTCCATAGAATTGTAAGGAAGCCAATAGTCGACAAGCGGCTTCCAATCACCAGCGGAAATAAAACTCTTGAGATTGTCCACGATTTGCTTGTCATCTTCCAGAACGAGAACAACTTTTGTATCCTTGGATTTTCCCCCGGCAGCCTCAGTGACCCATTCAC
Organism: uncultured Bacteroidota bacterium; assembly: GCA_963704305.1. Taxonomy (GTDB): domain Bacteria; phylum Bacteroidota; class Ignavibacteria; order Kryptoniales; family JAKASW01; genus JAKASW01. The sequence continues at coordinate 162,498 of OY969888.1, forward strand.
TGAGGAGTGAGACGAGCGTTTTGAAAGGGAGTGAAGCTGAATGGTAGAAATCCGAGAGCATTATTATTCTTACATGAGCGAGTCGGCTAACCAGGTAGATATTGGGATTTGTGTAATATTCCCTTCGACCAATTCCACACTTCACGGAAGTGATCGAGAGGATCACCAAGGCAAATAATAACACGCTATTATTTGCTCGCGAATCAGTTATGCGTTTCATCGCGAATGTCGTGGCGATTCAATGGCTAAACAAATTTCGCCACAAGAGACTCCACCATTCCGATATTCCGTTCTAACGCGGCACCTCTTTCCACTTGCCGACATCCAGTCTCTCAACCTTCTGATCCTCTTGATCTGCTATTCACTTGCTCTTCTCCGCCCAGATCTGGACAATATTCAACATGGTGTCCACTCCCTTCTCCATGCCCCACACATTCACCCACTCGGTGCGGCTGTGAAAATTCGCGCCGCCGGTGAATATGTTCGGCGTGAGAAGTCCGGCCTCGGTCAACTTCGAACCGTCGGTTCCGCCACGTATCGGTTTCCATTCCGGCTGGAGTCCGGCGCGCCTGGCCGCTTCATATAGGAAGTCGGCAACGCGTGCATCTTTCTCTATCGCCTCACGCATATTGCGGTATTGTTCGATAACCTGGGTGTCAATCTTTGCGTTCGGAAACATTGGTTGGACTTGAGCTACGACTTTGTCTACAATCTTTTTAAGGTCATTCAATCCTTCCGTCTTGAAATCACGAAAGAGAATTTTCACACTCGATTTTGCGACCCCCCCTTCGAGCATGTACGGATGAATATAGGGTTCATATCCTTCCGTCATCTCAGGTGAAATATTTTTGGGCAGGCGGGCAATAATTTCTGAAATGACGCGTACCGAATTGACCATGATATTTTTCGCGGTTCCCGGATGTATATCCCGGCCGTGAACCGTGATGACACAAAGGTTCGCGCTGAATGTCTCTTTGTTCAGCTCACCAGGCGTATCGCCATCCACTGTGTACGCAAACTCTGCTCCGAATTTTTTTATGTCGAAGTATTTTGTCCCGGCACCAACCTCCTCATCCGGAGTAAAACCGATTTTGATTTCGCCATGCGGAATCTTCGGGTCAATCATCAGCCGCTCGACAGCTGTCATTATGATGGCGACGCCGGCTTTGTCGTCCGCTCCCAGCAGCGTCGTCCCGTCACTTGTAACAATCGTCCTTCCAATTGCACCTTTCAAAGTAGGATTTTCGGATTCGCGAATGACAACGTTCGGGTCGCCCGGCAGGACAATATCTCCACCTTCATAAGATTGTATCACCTGAGGCTTGACATTCGCACCGGTAACTTCGGGCGAAGTGTCAACGTGAGAGATGAATCCGAGAACCGGCACCTTCGTCTGCACGTTCGCTGAAATCGTCCCCGTGACGTAACCATGCTCATCGATGCTGACCTTCTGAACGCCCAGACTCTTCAATTCGTCCACGAGCAAATTCAGCAAGTCGAACTGCTTCAATGTACTTGGATAGGTTTCGGAATCTTCGCTTGATTGCGTGTCGACTTTGACGTAGCGTAAGAACCTGTCGAGAGCTGTCTCCGTCATGATGTTATCCTCTCCATTAAAGATTTGTCAGTAAATTGTTGTGCCACTATCTGCGAAGTCTTCAAGGAAAGTTAGGGAGAATGCCCGGAAAAAGTAAGCTACTTGATCAAGACCATTTTCTTGATGCTCGAGAAACTCCCTGACTGACCGAATGATCCCACTGACAACCTGTAGAAGTACACTCCGCTCGGCAAGTTGCTCGCGTTGAAAGTAATGGAATGAAGACCGGCATCCTGACGCCCGTCAACCAACGACTCGACTTCCCTGCCCAACACATCATAAACTTTCAACGTGACATAACTGTTCACTGTTAATTGATAACTGATTTTCGTGCTCGGATTAAACGGATTAGGATAGTTCTGATAAAGTGCAAGGGACGACGGGATTGAAGATTCTTTCCTGTCAATGCCGGCAAGTAAAATGCCTCCCTCGCGATAAACGTTGAGGCCGCCGAATTCCGTTCCGATCCACAAGTTTCCTGCCTTGTCGAATGCCATAGCATTAACGTCGTCATCGGATAAGCCGGAATTGGTTGTGTTGAACACCGTCCAATTCGTCCCATCAAATTTCGCGATACCTCCACCATAAGTCCCAATCCACTTGTTGCCGGATGCATCTATGACAATCGATGTAACATAGTTGTCCGGTATCCCGGAATTGCTCGCATTATAGACCGTCCAGGTTGTTCCGTCAGACTCGACGAGTCCGCTCCCATACGTTCCGATCCACTTATTCCCCTTGGCGTCGATGACGATCGTCCAGACATAATTGGCTTGCATGCCGAGCTTGCTGAGATCATAAATCGTCCAGTTGGTGCTGTCAAGTTTCGCAATACCGGCTCCTGCCGTTCCAATCCATTTGTTGTCCTGCCTGTCTATTGCAATTGCAGTCACTCCATCGTTCTGGAGCTTCGAGTTATAGATGTTATAGATAGTCCAGATTGTACCTGATAGTTTTGCCAGCCCGCCGCCGTCTGTACCTATCCACTTATTGCCCAATGAATCGAAAGCGATGGCACGCACGTAACTGCTGGGCAGGCCCAGTCGGCAACCGCGCTGTAAACCGTCCAGTTTGTTCCATCGAACTTGACAAGACCGCCCGCTTCAGTTCCGATCCATTTATTACCCTCCGCATCTATGGCGATAGTGAAAACGTAATAGTAGGGCAAACCGAATTTCCCCCCAGAGTTATATAAGGTCCAGTTCGCTCCGTCATACTCTGCGATACCTCCTGACTCCATGCCCACCCATCTATTACCCTGAGCATCAACTGCGATCGCATAAACACTGTTGTTAGGTAGGCCGGAATTGCCGCCCGCGCTGTAGACAGTCCAGTTAGTTCCGTCAAACTTTGCAAGGCCGCCGTACCATGTCCCTACCCATTCATTTCCTCCAGCATCTATCACAACCGTGTATATGTTGTTATCCGGAAGGCCGGAGTTGCCGACATTGTAAGTGGTCCAATTCGTCCCATCGAATTTCACGAGTCCGCTGCCCCCATAAGTTCCAATCCATTTTGTCCCTTGTGCATCTATAGTGACTGAGGTAACATCGTTCCACAACTGACCGGAGGTATTGCTCGTGTCGTACACTGCCCAGCCCGTGCCGGAAAGCTCCGCAAGACCACGGCTGTTAGTGCCAATCCACACATTACCGTCTTTGTCTAATGCAACTGCGTTGACACTGTCCTCAGGCAAGCCCGAGTTCGTAGTATCGTAAATTGTCCACGTCGTGTCGTTAAATTTCGCGAGTCCATGGTGTGTTCCGACCCACTTATTCCCTCGTCCATCTAAGGCAATCGCCGTCACAATGCTGTCCGGCATTCCCGAGTTGTTCTTGTCGTAGGTTGTCCATTTTGTGCCATCATACTTCGCTAATCCGGCTTGAGTCCCGATCCATTTGTTTCCACTAACGTCTATCGTAACAGCGTCGACAAAGTTGTCAGGCAAACCTGAATTGTTCGCGTTATAAATAGTCCAGTTCGTTCCATCGAACTTTACGAGTCCGCCACCATGCGTTCCAATCCATTTGTTCCCCTGGCTGTCGATTGCGATGGCGTCAACATAATAGTCCGGCAGGCTGGAATTCAACTTGTTATAAAACATCATTGCCCCTGTCGTTTTGTCGAGCCTCGTCAGTCCGACCCCGCCTACCCACAAGTAGTTCCCTTCGTCAGCGATCGCATAAACATTCAATCCGGATGTGAAGCTGAACCAGTCCGGGCTCTGCGAATACGATGTAGACACCGACACAATTACGACGATGAATGTCATTAAACAAATTTTCGGATCGAAGAACTTCATTTCAACTCCGTCTTCAGACTATTGCCTCGTGGAAATGACGCGGTACGCCGCTTCTCTTGCATTTTCCAGAAGGAGACCGCTCAATTCGTTGCCAGAGGATATTCAGAAAAAGTGCAATAAAAAACTCCGACATAATAAGACTAGGAACTTCGTAACTGTAAAGTTTATGGTTCCAACGCGAATAATTCAATCACCCCGTTTTCTTGTCCGTCTTTCCATCATCTCTTGAATGACGATCATATCATGGAACACCATGGTCGAGCGTTATCCCGTGATTCTCTTCAGAAGACTTCTATCCGATCAATTTCCCGACACTCATCTTCGAGTCATTATTAGACGGCTTAGAGCTGATTGTCGATTGCTTTTCTCACAGTCTTGAGGACTTCGATCAATCTGTACGGCTTCGGAAGGAAGAACTTCACTCCGACTTCCTCGAGCCTCGTTCTCACATCAGGATCGATGTAGCCGCTAGCAATTATCACTTTTGCCTGAGGCTCAATCTTCATGATATGTGTGGCAAGTTCATAGCCAGCCATCCGCGGCAGGCCCAAGTCACAAATGACTGCGCTCACTCCTGATCTGTGCCTTGTAAAGAGCTTGAGGCCTTCTTCGCCATCGCGAGCAGTCAACACATCGTAGCCTTTGCCAAGAAGAATAGCCTGCGCCAGTTCCCTCAGCATGTCTTCGTCCTCGACGACCAAAACAGTCTCAGTACCATGTGAAGAATCGGTTGAACTGGGAGTCGCATCCGTCAATTCTCCAGCAAGTGCAAACTGTCCCTCTTTATCGGCTGGCACAGGGAAATAAATCCTGAAAGCGGTTCCCTTGCCGGGCAAGCTCTCCACGTCGACAAACCCCTTGTGGCTTTCGATGATTCCGTACGCGACCGAAAGTCCCAAGCCGGTGCCCTTTCCAGCCCCCTTTGTCGTAAAGAATGGCTCGAAGATTCTGAGCCGCGTCGCTTCGTCCATCCCAATCCCGTTGTCGGTGACCTCGACCTCTACATAATTTTCGTACGAAGCCTTCGCAAACCGTCTACGAACTGTTTTGCCTTCGACAAGCTTGGTAGAGACCGTTAGTGTGCCATTTCCGGACATCGCGTCACGTGCGTTCACGCATAAGTTAAGGAGCACCTGATGGAGCTGCGTTGAATCCGCAGTTATCATCGGAAGATTGTCGGACAGATCACACACGATATTAATCGTTTTCGGGAAGGTCTCCTTGATGAGCTTCTGAACTTCAATGACTAAGTCGTTGATAGAAACCGATGCAAACAGCACATCTCCCTTTCGAGCAAATGTAAGCATTTGTCTCACCAAGGATGCGCCGCGCTCCGCCGCCTTGATTATAGTCTTGATGCCTTCCGAGACTTCTTCAGGCTCGTTGTAGACACCTTCTATGAGAGTCGAGTGTCCCAGAATGATCCCGAGAATGTTATTGAAATCATGAGCTATACCGCTGGCGAGTGTTCCTAAACTCTCCATCTTCTGCGCCTGAATGAATTGCGCCTGAAGGCTTTTGTTCTGAGTAATATCCTGGAACACCTCCAGTATTGCCATTTTGTTTTTGTACGCTACGCCGATATGACTAATCTGGAAGGATCTTCCATTGAGAGCACCGTCGGTTTCAAGCGTCCGAGTTTGTCCGGCTTCGATTCCGGTCCGCAACGGACACCCGATACATTGCTGCTTGTTGTCCTTGTAGACCATCCAACACTTGTGACCGACGAAGTCGCCGCCCAGGATCTCCTTCATCTTATCACTCATGAAAAGTATTTCACCTTGATCATCCACGATATCCATCCCGAAGGGAAGGGTCTGGATCAGCATCTTGTTGAACTCGTTGAGGTCCCGGAGCTTGATCTCTGCGTCTCTACGCTCCGTTATGTCGATGCCAATGCCCACGAGGCCGATGATCGACCCCTTCTCATCAAGCAAGGGCATTTTGGATGTCAACAGCCAATGCTTTTTGCCATCCGGATCAAATACATACTCTTCTCTGTCAATGACCGACTTTCCGTCGCGCACGACCTTTTGATCGTCCTGAAAGAATCTCTGCGCCATATGTTCCGGGAAGAGGTCGAAGTCGGTTTTACCTACGACCTCTGCTTCCGAATGCAACCCGATGTTGCGCAGGTCAGCCGGGTTGGCAATAATCTTGCGGCATTCCTTGTCCTTTACGTAGATTGCATGAGGCAAATTGTCGATCAATGTCCTCAGGAGGATCCGCTCCCGTTGAACCGCTTCCTCCGCCCGCCGGCGTGCAGTGATGTCCCGAAGCACTCCATCTACACGCACGAGCCGGTCGTCAACGTAGATCGGCACGGAGCTGTCTTCAATGAAAAGGAGTGAGCCGTCCTTACACCGCCACCAACGATCCCAGACGGGAGCCTTGTCGACTCGATGCTTGCTCAGCTCGCTGAAGAGGGGATCCACGGATGGGATGCTGTCCCCATCAATCACCTTGGATAGAAAAGCCCAGCGACCTCCCATGCTGGCAATATCTGAAAGAGTGTATCCGAATTTCCTTTCGAACGCAGGACTGAGATACGCGAATTCGCCCGTCTCTCCATCGATGCTGTAGATCACGTCGTCAATGGAGCTGGTAATTCTCTCCAGGGCTTGCTCTGTTTCCTTCAGGCGTGTAACATCAGTAGTAATTCCAACAAGGCCGATGATCGCGCCCTCTTTGTCTCTCAATGGCACTTTCGATACTAATACCCAATGCCTCTGACCTTCAGCATCAATGCCGAGTTCTTCTCTATTGACTACCGACTGACCATATCGGATTACTTTTTCGTCATCCGCGAAGAACTCCTCCGCCAGCTCCTTCGGATAGACCTCGAAATCTGTCTTACCAAGAATATCATCCTGAGTGCTCATGTCCGAACGGCCAATGTGTTCCTTCAAGTTGCGCACATGGGCCGGATTGACTAACGTTTTGCGGTATTGTTTATCCTTGACAAAGACCGAGTTGGGCAGATGATCGATCAAGGTTCTAAGGAGAATGCGCTCCTGCTCAAGTGATTCTTCCGTACGCTTGCGCTCTGTTATGTCGCTGCTTATTCCGACGAGACCGATGATCTCACCATTCTTATCACGCAACGGAATCTTAGATATGAGTTCCCATCGGCATTGACCGTCTGCGTCAACGACGGACTGTTCCATCTCCAGCAGGGATTGGCCGTCCCGAATGACTTTTTGATCATCGAGAAGATATTCTTCAGCTAACTCCTTTGGATAGATCTCAAAGTCGGTTTTTCCCAGGACTTCGGATTCGGAATTCAAGTCTTTGCGGCCAAGACGCTCCGATATGCGTCGCACATGCGCCAGATTAACCACGGTCTTCCGGTATTCCTTGTCCTTCACCCAGACTCCGAGAGGAAGATGGTCGACCAAGGTTCTAAGAAGAATCCTCTCACGCTCCTGAGCCTCTTCCGATTGCTTGCGCTCGGTGATATCGATGCCGATGCCGACCAGGCCATTTATTATGCCATTCTCATCACGGAGCGGAACCTTCGTTGTCAACAACCAATGTTGCTTGCCGCCCGGGTCAACGACATATTCTTCCCTGTTGAAAACTGATTGGCCATCACGTATGACCTTCTGATCATCTTGAAAGAACTTATCCGCCAGATCTTTAGGAAACAGATCAAAGTCTGTCTTTCCCACAATCTCAGCTTCTGAACGCAGGCCGGCGTGAACCACATTCGTTGGATTGGCAATGATCTTTCGGTAGTCTTTGTCCTTTACATAGACCGAATGGGGTAAGTTGTCGATAAGCGTTCTAAGTAGAATGCGCTCGTTCCTCAACGCTTCCTCTGCAAGCTTCCGTTCTGTTATGTCCTGCACTGATCCGAATAACCTCGTCGGCCTTCCTGCAGAATCTGATACTATCTCTCCGGTGGCCCAAATCCAACGTATCCCTTTATCGCTGTACCGGACGATTCTACATTCCACGCTGACTGGTTTTAAATTTGAATACGCCCTCCTCACCAGAGCAAATACATTTCCCCTGTCATCAGGGTGAAGGAGCTCCACCCACCCTCTCACATTCCGCTTCGAGGATTCATCAGTGCCGAGAATATTGTCAAGTGCCGGCGTGCTAGACCACTCTCCTGAGCCGACATTGTAGATGTAAGAACCGACCCTCGCTACGCGCTGCGATTCGTTTAGCCAGAACTCTCTGTCTTTGATTACTCCGCTTGCCGCTTGCTCCCTCTCGTGTATGTCAATCGTCCTCAGCGCAAATCCGATGTCGTCTGCAAGTTCAGACAGGAGATGAATCTCTTCATCAGAGAAAGAATCGGGAAAGTTGGAATAAACATTCAACACTCCAATAGTTTTGCCGCCGACATGAATGGGAAATGAACCAGTCGAGCGATAACCCATAGCTCTCGCTTCATCACGCCAAGTAGAGTAAATCGGGTCGCGCTCAGTGTCATTGCAGACGCAGGCAGTACCTGTGCGAATCACTGTGGCGATAGGGCCGCATTCACCGGCGGCGATATCATTTCCGACCGGCACATCATGCAAAGACCGCTCCTCAAATCCGCTGCATGCACGTGGACAGACTTCTCTGCCGCTCTCGTTGACGATACCGATCCAAGCCACTCGATACTGACCATCTCTTGTGAGAATTCGACAAGTCTCTTTTAACAAATCATCTCGCCCCGATTCCCGGACGATAAGCTGGTTTATGTCCGACAGCGTCCTCAGGATCCGATTAAGTCGAATTATTCTCTCCTCGGCGATTTTGCGATCGGTAATGTCTTCGATTGTCCCCTCGTAATACAGCATTTTCCCTTTGTCGTCCTTCACAAGACGTGCGCTCTCCCGGACAAAAAGTGTTTTCCCATCCTTCTTTGTCCAGGCCGACTCAAAACCTCTTACCTCTCCGTCTCTCTCGATGCGACGCCGAAATTCCTGCCGCGGATAACCAGACTCAAAGCCTTCTTTATTTAAGTTTCGTTCCTGCAATTCTTCAAGACTCCCGAAACCAAGCATACTTACAAGCGCGCGATTTGCAAGGAGGATCCGCCCGTCGGGGGAGGTTCGATAAATCCCTACGGTTGCGTTCTCGAAAATGCTTCGAAACTGTTCCACAATGCCGTGAAGACCAGGGGCGGTTTTATCCTGGTCTGTGATGTCAACAGCTGCACCGATGAGGCTGACAAGATTCCTTTCCCGATCAAAATGAGGCGAGATCGAGTCTTCCATCAGCCGGTACTCATGCGTCTCTTTGTGACGCATCCTGTAGGTCAGCTTAGAACTCTTCTTTTCTTTAAGGACATCCTGGATCGATCTTACGAGGCCTTCCACGTCGTGAGGATGAATAATGGAAAACCAGAGCTCGCGGTCCTTGACAAATTCCTCCGGTTTATATCCGAGCAAAGATTCCACAGCGTCATTAACAAACTCGATATGCCCCCCGGCGGGATTGCCGTCAACATTCAAGACATAGAGTAATTCTCTAGCATGGTTAACCGCAAGATCACAATCACGTGTTCGCACTATCTATTTCTCAGGTTATTACTTGAACAAGATGCCGACAAGACAAACTTAAAAGGTACTCTTGTCTTCGATTTAAGTTCTGAGCCTGGTTTGACGAAGAAACTCCAACTCACAGGTACAATCAATTCCAATAAATGCAACATTCTCTGCGTGCAACTTACTCAAAACAACACCTTTCCTTTTCCTCCCAATCATTAATACTCGTCAAAAAGCGGGAAAACTTTAATGATTTGGGTCCGGACCCTGATCTTAACAATGGGAACGCTGGTGAAGCTAGCGAAATGCCGGCTCGAGCGGCTGGCAAGCCATTAGACTGCTCAGGATTCAGATGCGCGGACATTCCTTGATAAATAAAATGAGGAAATGTATCTTAATGAGGTTAAGGTATACCAGCTCAGCCAATCGGTTTGAAAGTAACACGGTTTGGCTTTTGAATCCACAACGGAAGATTAATTACCAATTCAACTGCAAGAACCTCAAAGGATGATGAAATCATTTTCAGGAATTCTTGAAATAGATCAGTCTCGCAGGGAACCGAGATCATCGGGATCAAAGCACGGGTTTCTTCGAAGCCTCACGCCAACTCTCAGTCCAGGAACAGGAGACATTTATGTCCCTTCGTCGCTCATCGAAAGATACAACCTTCGACAAGGGGTCACAGTTGATGGGATGGCGGCAAACTCTGGCAAGAGGAATCCTGAAGCGATCTCGTTCGACACGATAAACGGACTGAATCCCGAAAGGTGGAAGGAGGTTAGGGAATTCTCATCGCGCGAGGCGGTATCGCCAAACGAGAGGATAATATTGGAAGGCCCGAAATCCGATCATGCGATGAGAATAATCGACCTATTTTGTCCGCTGGGCAAGGGACAGCGTGCACTAATCGTCTCCCCACCGAAAGCTGGAAAGACAATTCTCCTCCAGCAAATTGCTCAGGCAATAAACGCAAACATGCCGGACATCGAACTCATCGTGCTCCTCATTGACGAACGGCCGGAGGAAGTGACAGACATGAGACGATCGATAAAGGGAGAAGTCTTTGCAAGTTCTAACGACAATGACCATGCCAGTCATGTTCGGCTTGCGCAGCTCGTCCCTGAATATGCCAAGAGAAAAGTTGAGACAGGAAAAGATGTGGTTCTCCTCCTTGATTCACTGACACGACTTGGACGCGCATTCAACGTACATCAAAAGAGCAGCGGAAGAACGATGTCCGGAGGAGTCGACATACACGCCCTCGAAGTTCCCAAGCGAATTTTCGGGGCAGCGAGAAAGTTCGAAAACGGAGGCTCGCTGACAATTGTCGCCACTGTTCTCGTCGATACGAATTCAAGAATGGACGAACTCATTTTCCAGGAGTTTAAGGGAACGGGCAACATGGAACTTATTCTCGACAGGGAGCTGGCGGTCCAGAGAATTTTCCCGGCGATAAACCTTACGATGTCCGGAACCCGCCGTGAGGAACTTCTGTTCGGTGTTAACCTGCAGGCACACCAATCGCTTCGAAGGTTGATCGCGAGACTCTCACCGCGCGAGGCCATCCAGAATGTCCTGAAACTTGTCGAGAGACATCCCACCAACACGAGACTCCTCTCAAATCTTTGACCTTCGACCGAAGCTGAGGTCGCCGAGGGAATTCACGACGTGGTTTTAGTAGAAGCACATATCCCGTATTATCCGGATCAAGGAGGATGACGAGTCCCAAGCCAAAGCACTGAGATCCCGAAAACACGATCTTTCAGTGTCACAGGCCTCCTGATTATTCCTGACAGCTCCATCCTTCGCGCACGAGCGGGTTCATTGAAACTCTGCTCGATTTTGCCTATCATATCTAATGTTAATCCTCGCTGCCGCAGTCACAGCATACCTGATTGGTTCCATTCCGACAGCCTATGTGATCGGGAAACGCCTCCGCGGTATTGACATTTTGAGAAACGGAAGCGGAAACATCGGTGCGATGAATGCTTATGAAGTAACCGGCTCTAAAGCGATAGGGATCGGCGTCGGAGCAATCGATGTGCTAAAGGGATTGGTTGTGACCTTAATCTTTGATTACAACTTCGGATTAACAGCCGGCTTGACGGCGGCGTTGTTTGCAGTCGTCGGGCATAATTATTCAATCTTCATCAATTTCAGAGGCGGACGCGGTCTTGCAACTGCTGCAGGGGCACTCCTCATCATCCAACCTCTGGCCGTTGCCGTTTATCTTGCAATCTATTTTGTTCTGCGTATTGCAAAACTGAAACTGTACGTCTCGAGTGTCGCGGGAATCCTTTGCGGCTCAATCCCGGTGTTCCTTAAAATTATCCCTGTTGCCAACGCCGAATTCCTGACACTGCTGCTACTTGCAGTAATACTTTCTAAACATGTAGTCCCACTCAAAAATGAATTGCAGAATGCTCAATAGATATAAGCTTTCCAAGACCTTAGTAAAGGGCTCATTGATTATACTCGGCTTATCGCTAAGTCTTTCTACAAGGATTGCCCTAGCACAAGATGACCCGACATCCAGTCGGCAAAATGCAATTACAAAATCAGTTCGGGAAGTAAGCCCTGCCGTTGTAGGAATAAATGTTACCGCCGTTCAGGAACAGCAGAGTCCTTTCGCAATGAGCGATCCTTTGTTCAAACAGTTTTTTCAGGACGACCCCTTTTTTAACCGACTCTTCGGGTCCCAGAAAGTCGAAGTCCAGAGCCTCGGCTCGGGATTCGTTATATCTTCTGATGGCTATGTCGTTACTAACGAACATGTCGTGAAAGATGCAACCAGGATCATCGTCACGATGACGGATGGCAGCAAGCGAAGTGCGAAGATTGTTGGATACGACAATCAATCAGACGTAGCGTTGCTGAAGATCGATGGCGACAAACTTCCCTACTGCAAACTCGGCGATAGCGATAGCATCCTTGTCGGAGAATGGGTGATAGCATTCGGGAATCCTTTTGGACTTTTTGACGTCAATAACAGGCCAACGGTTACGGTCGGCGTAGTAAGCTCGCTTGGAATGAACTTGGCGAAAATCGGATCGAGGAACTACAGCGATATGATCGAAACTGACGCCGCAATTAATCCCGGAAATTCCGGCGGCCCACTTGTCGATGCTGACGGTAGAGTGATCGGCATGAACACGATGATCTATACGGCCGGCGTCAGCCAGTCTTACATCGGTTACGGGTTCGCTATCCCGGTCAACAAGATCAAGAGAGTCGTCGATGAATTGAAGAAGTACGGCAAAGTGGTTCATGACAGCTGGATCGGTATCGACTTGCAGACGGTAGATCAGAACATCGCAAAGTATTTCGGACTTAGCGAACCGTCGGGTGCTCTTGTCAACAACATAGATCCGGGAAGTCCTGCCGAGAAGAGCGGGTTAAAACAGGGAGATCTGATACTGAAGTACCAGGGTAAACCCGTGCATGATACAAGCGCCCTTCAATCTCAGCTTGACGATCTGCAACCGGGAGCGAAGATTAAGTTTGAAGTCCTTCGGGATAACAAGTTGTTGAATTTTGCCCTGACTGTTGGAACGAAAGGGAGCTGAGATGATCAGACGTTACTCACCTGCCGAAATGAGCTCCGTGTGGAGTGAGGAGAACAAGTTCAGGATCTGGCTGGATGTTGAAATCGCCGCGATGGAAGCACAGGCCAATCTCGGAAGAGTCCCGGCAGATGCAGTAGCCGAGGTGAAGGCAAAGGCGAAATTCGATATCGACCGGATCGATGAAATAGAAAGAACGGTTAAACACGATGTCATCGCATTTCTCACAAATGTCAGTGAGAATGTCGGGCCTGCAGCTCGCTTTGTCCATATGGGGATGACTTCTTCAGATGTTCTTGACACGGCTTCTGCAATTCAGCTGAAACAAGCTGGTGAGACTCTTCTGAAACATCTTACCGAGCTCAGAAAAATCATCCGTGAATTGAGTCTGAAGTATAAAGATGTCGAGATGATCGGACGAACGCACGGAATCCACGCCGAGCCGATCACCTTTGGATTGAAAATGGCCGTCTGGTATGAGGAACTGGGGAGGGACATCGAGCGGTTGAAGGCTGCAAATGAAGAAATTGCTGTCGCCAAGATTTCCGGCGCGGTTGGCACCTACGCGCATATTTCACCCGAAATTGAAAAATATGTTGCGAAGAAATTCGGCCTGCGGCCCTCGATTGCCTCGACACAGGTGATCCAGCGGGACCGACATGCACAGTACATGACGGTGCTCGCTGTTGTTGCCGGCACGCTTGAGAAGATGGCTCTCGAAGTCCGGCACCTTCAGAGGACGGAAGTCCTCGAGGCGGAAGAGCCTTTCACTAAGGGTCAGAAGGGTTCCTCAGCGATGCCGCACAAACGCAATCCGGTAAATGCCGAGAGAATCTGCGGAATGGCCCGGCTTGTCAGGTCGTATGCCATGGCCGCGCTCGAGAACCAGGCGTTGTGGCACGAGAGAGACATCTCTCATTCATCGGTCGAGCGAGTGATATTCCCGGATGCGACGCTCGGACTCGACTTCATGATTCTGGAGTCGCAGAAGATTTTCAAGAATTTCGTCGTTTATCCCGAGAGGATGAAGAATAATATTCAAATCACACACAGACTTTTCTTTTCGGAGGATGTCCTCTTGAAGCTGATCGAAAAAGGTTTGAATCGCGAGCAGGCATACGCACTGGTCCAACGGGACGCGATGCACTGCTGGGAAACAGGTGAAGACTTTCTGACCGCGTTGACGAACGATCCGGAAGTCAGTGAGAAAATCACAAAGGACGAACTTGCACAAGTTTTCGATTTGAAATCATTACTCAAGAATGTCGATTATATCTACGAGGCGCTTGGACTCTCTGAAGATACCAAGGGAGAAAAGTGAAAACGTCTGCGCTTCTGCAAAACAAACCGTTCCTCGTCTGGCTCGGCGGTTTCTACGGACTTTTGGTCGGCCTGACAATCGCCATGGCAGCACAAATAACTTTCCTGAATTTTTCTCTCGGTCCTATAAAATCCATAACATTAGTTGTGCTTGCCGGCGGATCATCCGCGGCGGGCTCTCACCTGGTCAGCAAGCATCTTTTCCATGAAGAAGAACTCATCTTGAGCAGACCGATGCATTATGTCCTCTTCTTCTCATTGCTTCCCATTTTAATTCTGATCCTCTCAATCATTTTATTCTTCAGTCCAGATTAGGAGTCTACAATGGCGAGAGCATTCAAGAATCTCATCGGCGGCAAACAAAAAGACGCCGCATCCGGACTCACTTTCGAAAATCGAAATCCGGCCGACTGGAGCGAAGTAATCGGAGTCTTCCCAAAGAGTGACAGGCGGGACGTGGACGCGGCAGTCGATGCCGCCAAACAAGCATACAAAACCTGGAGCCTCACACCCGCACCAAGAAGAGGCGACATCGTAAAGAGAGCAGGCGATATCCTCGTTGCGCGCAAAGAAGAACTCGCACGCGAAATGACTCGCGAGATGGGAAAGGTACTTCTGGAGACGCGAGGTGACGTGCAGGAAGGGATCGACACGGCCTATTACTCGGCGAGCGAAGGCCGGCGAATGTTCGGAGTAACGGCGCCAAGCGAACTCCCAAATAAGTTTACAATGTCTATGCGCGTTCCAGTTGGGGTGGCGGGCGTGATCAGTCCATGGAATTTTCCGATGGCAATTCCGACCTGGAAGATCTTCCCTGCACTCGTCTCAGGTGACACGATTGTTTTTAAGCCTGCCTCAGACACACCGAAGACTGCCGCGACACTCGTTGAAATCCTCGTTGAAGCTGGAGTCCCTGAAGGAGTGATCAACATAATCTACGGCAGCGGTAACGGCGTCGGCATGGCCATCGTTGAACATGATGATGTCGAACTTGTCAGCTTCACAGGCTCGACGGCGGTGGGAAAGAAAATCTCAGAGGCAGCTTCAAGAACATTGAAGAGAGTATCGCTCGAACTCGGCGGAAAGAATGCCGAGATCGTAATGGACGACGCAAATCTCGAGCTTGCACTCGAAGGTATCCTCTGGGGCGCTTTCGGAACGACCGGGCAACGCTGCACCGCGACGAGCCGTTTGATTCTCCATGAAAAAATCCACGATAAGTTTCTGGACATGCTAGTCGAAAGAGCATCCCGCTTAAAGCTGGGAAATGGATTGGATGAATCAGTTGAAGTCGGACCGTGCATCAACGAAGCCCAGAGAGAGAAGGTTCACTCCTACGTTGAGATTGGAAAGAAAGAAGGTGCAGTGCTCGTCATCGGAGGCGAGGCCGCTAAAGGCGGGGACCTCGACAAGGGTTGGTTCTACAAACCGACGATCTTTTCCGACGTCAGACCTGATATGACAATTGCCCGTGAGGAAATATTCGGACCGGTTCTCTCCGTCATGAAGGCGCGATCCATTGATCATGCGATTGAACTTCTCAACGGGACGATCTATGGTTTGAGCTCCGCGGTATACACGAGGAACGTCAACCATGCATTCAAGGCGATCCGCGATGTCAAAGCCGGCATAACGTATATCAACGCTCCTACAATTGGTGCGGAGACTCACATGCCGTTCGGCGGTGTGAAACAGACCGGCAACGGCCACCGCGAAGGAGGCGCAAGCGCGTTCGACTTTTTCACGGAAACAAAAACGGTGTACATCGACTATAGCGACAAGTTACAGAGAGCACAAATAGACACTTATCTCGACCGCAGTCGCGAGAAAAACTAAACCATTCTAGGTGAGACATGACAACTAACGAAGTGAAAGAGAAAAAGGAAACGGTAGTAAATGCTGGCGACTTAGCCTATTCATCTAAGATCGGACCCGAACAGGTCATGGATGTGCTCATGAAACACATGCTTGTCGACGGATTTGATATCATCTTCGATCTCAAGCGAAGCAAAGGATCGTATGTGTTCGACGCAAAACGAAAGAAGTACTTCCTCGATTTCTTCACCTTCTTCGCATCTTCTCCCGTCGGGTTCAACCATCCTAAGATGACAACTCCCGAATTCATGGGGAAGCTAGCATATGTATCCGTGCAGAAGCCATCAAGTTCCGACTCATACACGATCGAGATGGCTGAGTTCATTGAAAAGTTCTCTCAAGTTGCGATACCCGATTATCTGCCGCATGCATTTCTCATCGAGGGTGGAGCGCTCGCAGTCGAGAACGCACTGAAAGCAGCGTTTGATTATCGGATGAGAAAAAATCTTCAGAGCGGCTTCTATGCCCGGGAAGATGATGAAAACCGGATGAAGGTCGTCCACTTCAGGAAAGCTTTTCACGGACGCACAGGATACACGCTTTCACTGACAAATACGGATCCGGTAAAGACGAAGTATTTTCCGAAGTTCGATTGGCCGAGGATAAACAACCCGGCGATCAAGTTCCCGTTGAATGAAGAGAACCTCCGGCTTGTGCAGCAGGAAGAAGAAATCGCCGTAAACCAGATCAAGCAGGCGATAGTCGAGTTCGGGAAGAACATAGCCGCATTGATCGTGGAACCGATACAAGCCGAAGGCGGCGACAACCACTTCCGCAAAGAATTCTTCGTCCGTGTCCGGCAGCTCTGCTCGGAAAACGATATCATCATGATCATGGACGAAGTCCAAACAGGAATTGGATTGACCGGCAAGATGTGGGCACATCAACATTACGTTCAGCCGGACGCCATTTCCTTTGGAAAGAAAACACAGGTTTGCGGTATGCTTGCGGGAGAGAAGTTCGACGATGTAGCCGACAACGTGTTTAACACGACCGGCAGACTAAACAGCACGTTCGGTGGAAATCTCACCGACATGGTTCGCTTCACGAAGTATCTGCAAATAATACAGGAAGAGAATCTCATTGATAATGCCGCGAAGGTTGGCGAATACCTGCTCGGCGGCTTGAGAGAAGCCGAGGCCGAATTCCCATATCTCATCTTCAATTCTCGAGGGCTCGGACTCTTCTGCGCATTCGACATGCCGTCCCCGGAAAAGCGACTCGAGCTTCGTCAGCGAGTTTTTGATAGGAACCTGCTGCTGATTGGCTGCGGTGAGAGAACTATCCGGTTCAGACCGCCGCTGAACCTGAGCAAGCCCGAGGTCGACGAAGGAATAAAGATAATTAAGAGTGCATTAGCGGAGATGAGTCCGGACTAAACACATCCCGCAAATCAGGAGAGAGGTTGCAGCCTGAACACTTTTCGAGCTGCAACCTTTAGTGTGTCAATTCTTCTTCTTCAACAACCCCCAGAACATCTCGATCAGCTCATCCACACCCTTTCTCGACGCAGCGCTTATGACATGCCTTCTCAAGTTCCCTGGAAGCTCCACCTTGCGCAATTGATTCAATCGATGAGTGTCGACCAGATCTGCTTTTGTGAAAACGACAATCTTAACTTTCCGCGGCAGATCATTGCTGTGAAGTCGCATCTCATCGATTAATTTTTCATAATCCTCTTTTGGATTGGGAGATGTCGATTCGATCAGCACGGCAATAGCCTTGGTCCTTTCAATATGCTTCAAGAAAGAAATCCCAAGCCCCTTCCCTTTGCTCGCGCCTTCTATCAGCCCCGGCATGTCTGCGACAACGAATGAAAAGTCTTTGTACTTCGAAATCCCAAGAACAGGTGTAAGGGTCGTGAACGGATAATCTGCGACCTTCGGCTTCGCAGCAGAAATAACTGATAGAAGTGTTGACTTCCCAACGTTTGGAAAACCAACGAGACCGATGTCAGCAAGGAGTTTCAGCTCCAGCTTCAGTGTTCTCTCTTCACCAATTTCACCGGGCTCGGCCCTTCGCGGTGCACGATCCGTGGAAGTTGCAAACACCGCATTTCCTCTTCCGCCTCTGCCGCCTTTTGCAGCCACGAACTTCTGGCCGTCCTTCACCATGTCGATCACTATCTCGTTGGTCCGCGCATCCATGACAAGTGTTCCGACTGGCAGTTTGACTGTCAGTTCTTTTGCACCCTTTCCAAATTTGTTCGAGCCCTGCCCGTGCTGTCCGCGCGCACCTTTGAATGAGGCACGGTAGTGAAAATCGAGAAGTGTCG
Organism: uncultured Bacteroidota bacterium; assembly: GCA_963704305.1. Lineage (GTDB taxonomy): Bacteria > Bacteroidota > Ignavibacteria > Kryptoniales > JAKASW01 > JAKASW01. Next base: position 180,919 of record OY969888.1, read on the forward strand.
TCAAACTCTTGTCAGCCACGAGAATTATGCTTCCTCCTCTTCCTCCGTTCCCGCCGTCCGGCCCGCCGCGCGGCACAAACTTCTCGCGCCTGAAACTCACGCAGCCGTCACCCCCATCGCCGGCCTTGACGTGTATTATCGCCTCATCTACAAAGTGCACTTTGATTTATCCGATTAAAGATGATTGATTGGAATCTGTCGGGAAAACGAAGCGGCTGAAAATCTTCTTAGCCCAATTTGTGATCAATCGCGCTGATCACGGTTGAATTTCGAATTTACAGCGTCGGTGAAGGCAACTGCATATTTGGAAAATGGATCTATTCCGTTATCAATGAAAATTCCTTCGACAATCTTCGCAGCGCTCTTCCAGTCAGCGCACTCGTCAAGCTTGTGAATGGCTATGTAATACCTCGATTTACTCCCATCGAAAACTTTCTTTATGATTCTGCCTTCCTGCTTCGCGCTCAGGTAAGTCCTTATTGAGGGCGATAACTTTTGAGGAGCAGGTTGAGGCCGCTGCAATGACTCGGTTACCAGCTGCTGATCGAGTGGAATCTGTTCTTCGGATTCAAGCACACCGGGAGTTTGCGCAGGTGGTTCGACCTTTTCATCGGGCGGATTGACAACAATAGGCTCGGGTGGCCGCAGAGGGTTCGTGAAAGTCTGCCTGTCAAATGTGCGAAATTCTTTCGGCGGCTCCTCAGGAGTCTGAAGCACCTCGACTTTCTGACTTACATCCTTCGACGAAGCCTGCAGAATAGTCGTTAGGGACGGAACGTCCAGGAATTGAACGCCCTTCACCTCCTTTGTGAATTCTATTCGGTCTACGATTTCCGCTGCAGATTTGTCCCGGAAGAAAAGTATCATCGCGTCGATCGGAACCTTGCCGGACCCGATAGAAAAGCCGAATAACTTGGACATCGGTTCCATCAGAGTTCCAAGACTCGATGGAAGCATACCAAGAAGTTGTTCGTCGATCTTGCCGTGAATCTTTTTCCAGGTCTCAACGTCGACCGTGTCCCTTTTCTGGAAATCGAGATACTCAATCATCCCCTTCGGATAATACGGATAGTCATCGAGAAACCTTATGGCCTTAGTGATGCTGATCCTGTCAACTTCCGGCTCACCCTTGAAAAGAAACTTCTCGAGTGTCCAGCGCGGGCGAATGACATAATTGAACACGAATTTCGATGCCCTGTCCGCCAGCTCAAGAAATTCTTCTCTGGAAAACTCGAAGGAGTTTTTAAATATATGCCGGATCTCTTTTAGCAACGCCTGGACTTCCGCGGCAGAAAAATTGAACTTTCCGGTTTTGCTCTTCCCCATCTCTTCCCCGTCGATTATCTCTTCAGCATCGGCTTCAGCGAACTTCTTGAAGCTGTCCGGGAGATCGACATCGGTAAGAACTGTGCCAAGCAGTATGCGTTCACCGGTATAGCGCTTCGCTATGTTGAACGCGTAAGCTGAAATTTCTTTTTCGAACATTACTTCAGCAGCGCCTTCACTCTGTTTATTTCTCGTTCCGCACCGGCCACGAAGGTCGGATCGGTATTCGGTTTATCGACAATCTTCTGATACATTGCGATTGCTTCGTTCGGCTTGTTCAGTTGTTCGTAGCATTTGCCCGCCATGTAGTAAGCCTGTGCCGCCCAATCTACCACCGCGTTCTGAGAAATGAGATAAGGCACCTTGAGGAACTCGAGAATTGCATTTGCGTAGTCGCCCTTATCGTCATAAATCGCACCGATATAATAATGAAGTTCCGCCTGATAATCACGATTTGTTTCCTTAACCAGACTCTGGAAAGCGATCAATGCCTGATCGAAATATTTTAATTCCTCATAAAGGATCCCGACTTTGATTCTCATGTCCGTTATCGATTTATCGTCGGGAAATTTTCCAATGAACTTTCGCGTGACCTCAAGTGCGCCGTCGTACAGGCCTGCTGATTCATACGAGCTGATCAATCGGCTCATCGCATCGCGCAGCAGGTCGCGGTCGGCAAGAGAGTCAAGATAAATTGTCCGGAAGTTATCGATTGCATCCTGATATTTCTCCTGCGCGAAATAAATATTCCCGAGCTCAAGGTGAGCAGCAGGCGCGGCGGGACTGCCCGGAAATTTCTGAAGCAGTTCGGTCATCTGTTCTTGCGCCTTCTTCAGGTCCCCAACCTCTACGGAAATCCTTGCCTGGTCAAGAAGGGATATGGGATATATTGAAGTCTCATCATAATCGCTCTTCACTTCATCAAGATTTTTTTGAGCCTGCTTGTATGATTTGTTTCGAATAAGATACTCCGCCTTATCTACGAGAAATCTTGCCAGGTACTCGTCATCATTGCCCGGGTAAGCCTTCTTGAACTTTGCGGCCGCCGCGTCGGCGGACTTGATGTCATCTGTCAAATAATCAATCTCAATCAGCCTCGCCGCAGAAAAAGCTCGAAGGGTGTCAACATTCGTCTCGCCAAGAATCTTCCCGAAAGTCTGCCGCGCGCTTTCGTAGTCCGCCATCTTGAAAAAGGTTTCAGCGGCCTTGACGAGCGCGTTCATGTCGTTCAATCCCGCCTTCTCAAAAAATGATGCGCTCATCCGCTTATCCCCAAGTGCATCGTAAATCTTACCAAGCTGAAAATAGGCGTCCTGAATCTCGGACGAGTCGGGCGAATTGATTACAACTTCCTGAAAAAGATCTCTCGCATCATTTAGAGCCGCCGACTTCAATTTGCAGTAAGCCATCCTGTAAATGACTTCTGCCGGAGTTTCATGCCAGAGCTCGTCTTTGCCGATCATTCGATAGATGGAGTAGGAACTGTCGTACTGACCGGTTGAGTATAGATAATCGGCAAGCTGAGATTCAATCTTGTCTTTGTATTTAGAGGACACAATCTTCTTGAGAATATTCAGGTAGGCTCCCAGCGCGTCCTCATTCATTTTTTGCAGAATGCCGGCATAAAGGAGTTGTCCTTCGAGCAAATACTTTTTGGGTGGCCGAGAGTTGAAAAAGTCTTCGAGGATGGACCTGGCAGCGCTCAACGAGTCAATCGCCGTCTCCGACTGCGCCTTGACGAGTTGGGCTTCCGGCAACGAGCCCGCAAGTCCTGCCTGAACAATTGCCTCATGGTATGCGCCGGTGCTATATAAGATCTTCGCAAGCATACAATAGACATGCCCGGCATGATTCGAATTTGGAAAACGCTTCAGGAAATTGAGCGCGGAGTTCTCGGCGTCAACCGAATCTCCTGCCGCACTCTGCATTTCAATAACTCTGAGCAGAGAGTTTTCTGAAATGGAATCATTCGCAAGGCTTGACGACAATTTCTGATAGATCGAATATGACTCCGATCCCACGTCAGCGACGTTCGAATGACGGTTGTCATTCCGGCCCGACGTCATCTCCAAATTCCCGGCGAGCAAGTACTGTGCGACTCTCTGAGTATCGCCGCTCGCAGATAATGAAAGTTGTCGGTAAATCCTCGCTGCTTTATCGTAGTCCTTCAATTCATTTTCAAAAAGATTTCCGAGCTGAAGCAGCGCCGCGGTGCTGTGTCCGGAATACATCGCCTGTTCGGATACTATCCCGGCCAAACCGGACACCGCATTCCTGTAGTTGACATTTTTGAAATTGGAAATGTAATTCGAAATGCTATCTGCGTACGCGGCATAGTCGGACTCAGGATATTCCGTCGCGAGTTCCTGCAAGTCGCGCACGGCTTCTTCGTAATTACCGTCACCCTCTTCGACCCTCGCCCTGTAAAACAAGAACGCGTCGGGCCGCTCTTTCAAGACATTTTGGTATCGATAAAAGGTTTGCCGGACGCCCTCTTCGTTCTTCAGGGATCGGTCTTCCAAAGTGAGAAGTGCAGCGACACGGGTTACAGATGGAGCTTTCGACAGATCAACCAGGGCGTTGAGCAGAGAATCGGCAAGTTTTGTCCTCTTCCCTCTGAAAGCCAGTTCAGCATAAAGACTCAATGTCGATTCGTTGGCATCTTTTGGCGACAGGTTCCTGAGAAATGAAAGTCCATCCGAATACCTGCGTCGGGCTTTCAGGAGCGAAGCGATCTGTATGCGATACTCTGCTGGAAGTGTCCGCAGCTTTGGAATTTCGTTCTTGAAAGCGGCGTTATCGCCAAGCGCTAGCCTGGCATATCCCTTTTCATATTCGATCTTGTCTTTCTGATCTTGCGAGAGATTCGTTGCATCGATCTGATTCGCACGTTCAAGCGCCGAAGTGAAATTCCCGGTTTCAAGATCAAGTTCAATGCTCTCGAGAAGAGCATCCACACTTTGCGGAGCAATGTTCAGCCGGGATGCATCTTCAAAATACTTCGCAGCCTGCAATGGCATTCCGCGCATTTTGTTCAGTCTGCCGAGAGCAAGAAGGCCCATCACGCGCACGGAGTCATTATCGGATGAGAGAAGTGCTTTGTATTCATTCTCTGCCTTAGCGATTTGCTGAGAATTGAAATACAGATTGCCAAGCTGGAGAGTCGCATCGAAGTAAGTTGGCGTTGTCGAATAATCTTGCACCACGGTGAGAAGAGAAATCTCGGCGCGAGCCGTGTCACCCGAAAGCTCAAAATACTTTGCCGATTTCAGGAGAGCGCCTGGCGCGCGGGGATCCTTCGAATAGAAAACTTGAAGCCGCTCGTAAGATAAGGCCGCGTTCGCGTAATCCTCGACCTTCTCGTAAGAATCGCCGGCATTAGTCCATGCTGTCGGTGCGAGCGGATCGGTCGGATATTGCACGGCAAAAGCCTGAAAATTGGTAGCCGCATTCGGAAACTTGTTCTGGTCGTACTGCGACATTGCGAGATAGTACCGGGCCTGACCTGCAGAAGGAGAAGTTGGATACTGCTGCAAGAACTTGCTGAGCTGCTCTTCGGCAAGATCATACATTTTGTTTTTGAACAACTCGAGTCCGAACTTCAGGTCGGAATCAACCTGAGTGTCCTGCGGAAAAGCCGCAGAAACCGTCAAAAGCAGGAGCGATAGAATCGATGTAATTTTTCTGACCATGGTTAAATATAAAGCATGATCGTGAAACATTTCGTGGTAAATCAATGGGCACTCCATGCCCACAGAGCTCGCCAAGGATGGTTTTCCCGCCGATGCTTTCATGGGTTCCGTAACAACGGAACGATATGGTTAACTAATCAAAAAGGACCAAGTATCAACCGGAACGAAACCCCTCAAGTCGTCCAAGATACTCACCTCGCGGGTGTAAGCTCAACGTACAAAAATCGAGAGCAGCTACAATTCAACGATGAGCCCGACGCGAATACCAGTGAGCGAGATGGCCCAGCCTGTGAGACGTGAAGTGCTGCTAGTGTTAGCTGTGCTAACATCGGAAGAAGTGCCACTGGATGTCGAATTACTAAAATACGTTTGCGTGTTCCACCAATAGACGGCCGACACTCCAATTTCAGCACTGAGACCAACATGTTCTACCAATCGGCTTCTGACACCAAGAATGACAAGGGGACCGATACCGGAGGTTTTCTCGGTGCTTCCGTAACTATCAGTAGACGAATAGATCACGGTGCCTCCGCTGGTTTCGGTGGAGGGAGATTTATTTGTGGACCTATTCCACGAATAATTTACCGACGGACCGATTCCACAATACATGGAAGCATGTCTGTACTCAACCAGCTTTTGAAGATAGAGGGCGGAAAGCGAGAATTGGTATGAAGTTGATGATTGCTCTGGCTGACTGACTGTAGTACTCGAGGATGTCGACGACGGCGTGTTGTAATAGTAGCTGGTCCCACTCCCTGATTGATCCGAGTGATTAAGGGAAAGATCGGCGCCAATTCTGAAATGAGAATACGTGCCGCATTCTCCGATGTAATATACTCCTAATCCCCCGATGAGCTGAAACTGAAGTGCTCCGTCAGAGGTCGAGGAAGACGACAGAGAGTCTTTTGCTTGTGAAAATGCGTCTCGCGAATTGAGAATTGCGAAGCACAACAGCAGGATCCCAGGGCATTTCATTTTCATCTGAACACACTCCTTTGTCTAAATCTAATTGCCAAATCAAATGTACCATGATCAGTCGCCTCGCCCACGTGGCAAAAGCCAGATCGCTGTAATGAGACCAAAACATCTTCTTCAATTAATCGAAACCAACAGCCCCTGTTTGGGCGAGATAAATCTCGCCCGACTCTTATCTAAACGTTTTTCTACATTTCTCTTGCGGCGAGACGCTTCTTCAACTGAGAGATGTGCCATGTTATGTTGATCTCCTTCGGGCATGCCTCGACACAGTTGAAGATCGTGTGGCATCTCCAGATCCCGTCCGGAGTGTCGATGACGTTCGAGCCGCTCGTCTGCCGCATCGTCGCGAGTGTCGAAAACAAACCTGTAAGCCTTGACCAGCGCAGCCGGTCCGATATAGTTTTCGTCAGACCATGACGATGGGCATGAAGTTGTGCAGCATGCACAGAGAATACACTTTGCGGACTCGAATAGTTTCTCAGCATCCTCATTGCTCTGAAGCCTCTCGTGTTCGGGCGGCGGCGAACTGTTTATCAAATACGGCTTAACCGCCTCGTACTTCTTGTAGAAATCCGACATGTCGACGACAAGATCTTTGATGACCGGCATCGAGGGGAGCGGCTCAATAACGATCGGCTTTTTGTAGTTGACATCTCCCAGAAGAGTCGAGCATGCAAGCCTGTTCCTTCCGTTGATTCTTATTCCATCGGAACCGCAGACGCCGTGTGCACAAGAACGACGAAAAGTAAGTGTGCCATCATATTTCCATTTCACCTGGTGCAGCAGGTCGAGGATTCTCTCTTTGTCGTCCATTGCGTCGAGAACAAATTCCTGGAAGTATGGTTCCGTATCTTTTTCCGGATTATATCTTTGTATTCGTAGCGTGACTTTCATAATCTTCCTTTCAGTACTTTCGTTCTTTCGGCTGGAAGCGAGTGATCGAAACCGGCTTGAAGTCAATCTTTGGCTCCCCGGTTTTTCCTGACGAGGTCCGGGATCCGCCGGCTCTGTAGACGAGCGTGTGCTTCAGCCAATTCTTGTCGTCGCGATTCGGGAAGTCCTCGCGTGAGTGTGCACCTCTCGATTCCTCCCTGACCAGTGCTCCGTAAATGATGGGTTCCGCCGTGTCAATCAGATTACCGAGCTCGATCGCCTCGATGAGGTCGGTGTTGAAGATTTTACCCTTGTCGTCAATCGAAATCTCCAGGTAGCGTTCGCGCAAGCTCTTGATCTCCGAAGTCATCTCCTTCAAATCCTTTTCATTTCTAAAGATCCCTACTTTCTCCATCATCTTTTCCTGCAGCTCCGTCCGAAGCATCCCGACTTTTTCTTTTCCCTGCGAATTCATTATCCTGTCGACCGTGGCGAACGTCTTCTCGGCGGCATCATCCGGAAGCGGAGCGAAATCTGCCTCTCTAATAAATGAGGCAATTGCCTTCCCGCCCCTTCGACCGAAGACGATCAAATCGAGGAGAGAATTTGTACCGAGACGATTCGCGCCGTGGACGGAAACGCAGGCGGCCTCACCAGCCGCGTACAGGCCTGGAACCTTCGTGTTCTTCTTGTCCTTCGTAACTTCCGCATCGACCGTCGTCGGTATGCCGCCCATTGCGTAGTGACATGTCGGCTGAATTGGAATCGGCTCCTTCGTCGGCTCGACACCAAGATACGTTCGGGCAAAGCCGGTTATCTCCGGAATCTTCTCGTCGATCACTGCTTTCGGTAAGTGAGAAACATCGAGATGAACGTAATATGTTCCGTCGCTTCCTTTGATTCCCCGTCCTTCTCTAATCTCCGTCAGAATTGCGCGCGACACCATATCTCTCGGCGCGAGGTCTTTTACCGTCGGAGCATAGCGTTCCATGAAACGCTCGCCTTTATTGTTCAACAGGATTCCGCCTTCACCGCGTGCAGCCTCGGAAATAAGAATGCCGAGTTTCCACAGCCCGGTCGGATGAAATTGAACGAACTCCATGTCTTCAAGTGGCAACCCGTTACTGTAGACAAAGGCGAAACCATCGCCGGTTCCGACATGTGCATTTGAGGTGATTCTATAAATTCTACCGTAACCGCCGGTGGCAAGCATGACGGCCTTCGCATGGAAGACATGAACCTCGCTATTCGCGATGTCGATCGCCACAACTCCTGCACATGCATCGCCGCTCATTATTATGTCGGTCACGAAAAACTCGGAAAAGAAATGAACTTTCTGCTTCAGACAATTCTCATATAGCGTTTGAAGCATGACGTGACCGGTTCTGTCTGCTGAATAGCACGATCGTCTGACCGCGATTCGCTTCGAGTCGGGGTCGGTCGGGTTCTCCGGCTTGGTGTGTCCGCCAAACCTGCGCTGGGCTATCTTACCTTCGGGCGTTCTCGAGAATGGCACTCCCATGTGTTCCAATTCGATGATGGCTCTTATTGCATCCTTCGTCATTATCTCGATAGCATCCTGGTCGCCTAAGTAATCGCTCCCCTTCACCGTGTCGAACATGTGCCATTCCCAATTATCCTCTTCCTCATTTCCAAGAGCTGCCCCGATTCCTCCCTGTGCCGTTCCAGTGTGCGAACGTGTCGGGAATACTTTCGATAATACGGCGCAGCTGAACCCTTCGGGAATCTCGAGTGCTGCACGAAGTCCTGCACCTCCCGCACCAACTATGAGTACATCGTATTGATGTTTGGTCATTACAAATTCCTTTTCAGTTTAGAAAGAAAGAATGGTATTGACACCGAGGACCCAGAACGCGATTCCGGACAGGATGATAACTCCATAGATTGTCAGGCTGACCGCCGGTTTCATTTCGTAATCTCGGAATATTCCCCACGTGCCATTCAAGCCATGCCATAATCCGATCGTGATGAAAGTGAGATCAAACATTTTCCAAAATGGATGATGCATCCTTTCAAGTACTGCAGCGTAGGTATGGCCGCTCGCCGGATCGGCGTGCATCACAAAATAATGTCCGATCACCACGACGACAAGAAGAATCCCGGTGATCCTTTGCAGCACCCATCCTGGTGCGCCGCTCCCTCTTGAACCTGCATGTCTATACATTTCTTACCTCTTTATGTATGTCAACCCTGTCACGGTTTCTTTTGGTCTTTCACAAAGGTGTTCCTTACCTTATCGAAGCGAACATATTGCTGATCGGCTCTCTGAACATCAAGTAACCCATGCCAAAGAAGAGAACGACTCCGAGCCCGTAAACAACGGTGAGTATTTTTTTGTGATATCTTGCTCCGTTCGCCCAGTCAACGAGGACAATCCTCACACCATTGAATGCATGATAAAGCACAAGTGAGAACAAGAGCCACTCTAGAACCTTGAACAACGGAGTGGAAAAGAGTTTCATCTCTTCGTCGAAAGCCTTCTCACCTTGTGTGAGTGTGGTGAGCGCGTAGATGTGAACGTAAATGTATGCCGTCAAGCCGAGCCCGGTAATGCGGTGAAGGATCCAGGCCCAGCTCCCGCTATGTTTCGTGTACTTGAGATTCGTCTTGATCCACCCTTCGAGCGGTTTAGGTCGGTAAGCCATCGTTATCTCCTTAGAAGATTTAAACCTGCAAAAGTTAAGAAGGCACCTCTTTTTATGCAACGAATCAATTCTGGATCCAGATAAGATTGAATTGTGAATCGATCAGGAAAAAGAGGAGAAACAACTCTTCTTTTGCCAATGTCCCGCGCATTTTAAAGTTATGGACTAGGACTCGGGGCGAATGCGCATCAGGTGATTCGGCGCATAATTTTTGTTATAATTACACCGGACGAAAGCGAATTTATTCTTCTGTTTAACTGTTACAGTATTTATTAACACTCGTACTGCGCCTATTAACGCATTGTCTTGCGCGAATTTGGAATGCAAGGAAGACAGTTAGATATATCAAAACCAACTAACTCATATGAATATGCTAGAAGAGTTCTACGGACCAAACGCGGGATATGTCCTCGAACTTTATGATAGGTTTCTTAAAGATCCTTCTTCGGTGGATGAAGAAACTAGAAAATTCTTTGAGAACTGGAAGCCTGAGCCTGACGAACCGCACAATTTAGAAGACTGGAAATCAGTACTTGCCGCTGTCAAACTGACGCAGAGCATCCGACAATTCGGTCATACCGCGGCTGAGCTCGATCCACTCAAGTCGCTTCCTTTAGGGATCAGAGAAAGTCGTTCTGACAGTCCCACACCTGCAGACGCCGTGATGCAGAATCTCGTGTCTCAGCATGGATTGGACAACGAGATTTTGGGGAGACTCCCCGCAGACCTAATAGGAGGTCCGATTGCCTCGAGAAGCGGGAATGCGTACGAGGCAATTAAAGCACTTGCCGACATCTACATCTCGACTGCCGGTTTCGACTTCGAGCATATCCACGACACCGAGGAGCGAACATGGCTGCACAATGCCATCGAGGCGAAACAGTTCGCTCCTCCGGCAATGCCAATCGATGGCAAGGCTCTTCTGGAGAAATTGACCGAGACTGAAGTGTTCGAGCAGTTCCTGCAAAGATCATTTCCGGGAAAATTCAGATTTTCGATCGAGGGCGTCGACATGCTTGTTCCGATGTTGAGTGAGCTTGTGTCTTTGGCGACGAATTCCGGAATAAGGTCGATAATAATTGGAATGGCACATCGCGGCAGGTTGAACGTTCTGTCTCACATTCTTCAAGTTCCTTACGCCGCCATATTTGCAGAGTTCAAGGATCCTGCCCGTCACCGAAATTCTCGCGCTGACCTGGACTGGACAGGTGATGTGAAATACCATCGCGGTGCATTCAATGTACAAAAGGACGGCTCTCTCCAGGCGGTAAGAATCTTCCTCGCACCAAATCCAAGTCACCTCGAAGCTATCGATCCGGTTGTCGAAGGAATGGCTCGCGCGGCAGGTACAGAGGTGGAAGGTCGCAATTCAGTAAAGACGCGCGATATTCCAACTCGACAGGAATGGAGACCTGCTTTCAATCCTGAGATCACTCTTCCAATCTTGATTCATGGAGACGCTTCGTTTCCCGGGCAGGGGATCGTCGCCGAAACACTCAACTTCTCGAGACTCGATGGTTACTCAACCGGCGGGACAATCCACATAATTACGAACAACCAGCTCGGCTACACTGCCACTCCCGACGAGACAAGGAGCACGAGATACGCCAGCGATCTTGCGAAGGGATTCGAGATCCCGGTGATACATGTGAACGCCGATGACCCTGAGGCTTGCATCGAATCGATAAGAATCGCTTCCGCTTACAGAGAAAAATTTCACAAAGACTTTTTGGTTGATCTCATCGGCTATCGTCGTCACGGACATAACGAAAGCGATGAGCCGACGTTCACTCAGCCGTTGATGTACGAGCGAATTCAGAAGACACCCAGCGTCAGAGCGAAGTGGGCAAATACTCTCGCTGGAAGAAATGTTATTGCCGCTGAAGATGCGGAGAAATTTGCCAAAGCCGAGTTCGACAAACTGCAGTCGGCGCTTTCATCGCTGCAACCCGAGAAGGCGTTGATAGAGCATCGTCCAACCCCGCCACCGGCCGGCGCTGCCAAACAAGTGAAAACGCAGGTGGAAATCAACCGACTAAAGAAGCTCAACGACAATCTCCTCTTGCTCCCGAGTGACTTTTCAATTCATCCGAAGCTTGAGCGCGTGCTCGAGAAGCGAAAGCATATGTTTGAAAATCCGGATGCGCAGTCGGTTGATTGGGCGACTGCAGAGATTCTGGCATTGTCTTCGATCCTCGAGGATGGAATACCAATTCGATTTACAGGTCAGGACTCGGACAGAGGAACGTTCAGCCACAGGCATCTCACTTACCATGACATGAAGACCGGAGAAAAATTCACTTGTGTTCAGTCTCTTGCCACCGCGAATGCCTTCTTCGAGATTTACAATAGCCCGTTGACGGAGAGTGCAGCCATCGGTTTCGAATATGGGTACAACGTTCAGGAGCCCGGAAGGTTGGTAATCTGGGAAGCTCAGTACGGCGACTTCATAAACAATGCTCAGGTAATGGTCGACGAGTTCATTACCTCCGCACGAGCGAAATGGGGACAGACTCCATCGCTGGTCCTCCTCCTCCCGCATGCTTATGAAGGACAAGGCCCCGACCATTCGAGCGGGAGACTCGAGCGATTCCTCAACCTCGCTGCTGAGACAAACATAAGAATAGCAAATTGCACGACCGCGGCTCAATATTTCCATTTGCTTCGAAGGCAGGCACTGCTGCTCAAGACCGACTCTCTGCCACTTGTCGTGATGACACCGAAAGGACTCCTCCGGCATCCGAGAACCGCATCGACACCACGCGAGTTAAGTGAAGGAAAATGGCAGCCGGTGCTCGACGATCCGAAAAAAGACTCGCTGTCAAATACCGCGGAAAGGCTGCTCCTGTGCAGCGGAAAAATATTTGTCGACCTGGTCGACAGCAAGTTCAGGCAATCAAAAGTAGGGACTGCAATCCTTCGCGTAGAACAACTATATCCGTTCCCATCTGACGAACTGAAGGCACTCGTGAACAGCTATCGGGTCGCGAAAGAATTGATATGGGTGCAGGAAGAGCCGGAGAACATGGGCGCCTGGCATTTCGTACGACCTTTGCTTAGAGAGTTGTTCGGCAGCGAACTTTTGATAAAGAGTGTCTGCAGGACCGCCAATGCAAGTCCGGCAGAAGGCTCGACCGCTCTCCACATCGTACACCAATCTGAAATTGTCGACAAAGCGTTCGGGCGTGAGTTGCCAGGGAAACAATCGGTTGAAGTCGAAACGGAAAGCAGTCTGCTGAATTTGTGAGAAGGAGTAGAAAATGAAGAGTGACGTTGTAGTACCGGCTTTAGGTGAATCGGTCGTTGAGGCGCGCATCGCGCACTGGCTTAAGAGAGAGGGTGACAGGATTGAAGTCGGGGATGTTCTCGTGGAGCTCGAGACGGAGAAAGTCAACGTAGAGATATCCGCACAGTCAGCGGGCACTTTGACAAGAATCATAGCTCAGGAAGAACAAACTGTTCACATTGGAGATGTCATTGGTGAGATAGATGAAACGGCAATGCCTTCATCCTCAAGTGAAGGACAGAAAGTGAAAGAAGACGGAAGCCAGATACAAGAGGTTCCGCTTACGGGATCCCAACTTAAAAATATTTTTGCCGGGACAAGAAGTCACAATCAAGAAGCAAGAAGCTTGGAACAAGAAACACGAGGTCAGGAAGCAGAGATCAGAGAATTTGAAAGAGCAACTCCGGTAGCAAGGCGTGTGGCAGAGAAAACCGGGTTGAATTTGTCTGATGTTGTAGGGAGCGGGATCAGCGGACGTGTTATGAAACACGATGTAGAAGCATTCATACATTCACATGAACAGAAAGAAAAAAAAGGGAACGGTCAACGAAGCGATTCCATAGTTAAGACGCCAACTCCGCCTGCCCCGACTGAAACAACAGCGGAACAGAAACAACCTTTGGAAGAGCGCGTAAGAATGTCGCTTCGCAGAAAAACGATCGCCCGCCGAATGTTAGAGGCAAATCAGACAACTGCGATGTTAACGACATTCAACGAGATAGATATGAGCCGCGTGATGGAGCTGAGAAGGAAATACAAGGACAATTTCAAGGAAAAGTATGGAATTGGTTTGGGAATCGTCTCATTCTTTGTGAAAGCGGTAATCGCCGCCTTGAAAGAATTCCCACGTCTTAATGCGGAGATCGGCGGAGACGATATCATTTACAAGTATCACTACGATATCGGTGTTGCCATCGGCGCTGAAGAAGGGCTCGTAGTTCCTGTCTTGAGAAACGCTGATGCGATGTCTTTCGCGGAGATCGAGATGGGTATCAAGAATTTCGCAGAGAAATCTTCGAACGGCACACTGACATTGGATGACCTGCGCGGTGGTACGTTCACAATCACAAACGGCGGCGTCTTTGGCTCGATGATGAGCACGCCGATACTCAACCCGCCTCAAGTCGGTATTCTCGGACTTCACAAAATAGCCGACAGGCCCATCGTCGAAAATGCCCAGATCGTCGTGAAGCCGATGATGTATGTTGCCCTGACATACGATCACAGAATTGTCGACGGACGCGAGTCGGTGCAATTCTTAGTCAAGGTGAAGGAATTAATTGAAGACCCTGCAGCGATGGTACTAGAATAGATCAAGACTGATCCACTTCAGGCGTTCTTCTTTTTCCCGACTGGACTTCCACTCTGTCTGCGGAAACCGAATCGTCTTACTCGGGCACTTTCACATTCCTCAGAAAATCGGCGCTCTCCTCGGGCAATGCAGTGTTTACATACATCCCACTACCGATTTCAAAACCCGCCGTCTTCGTGACTCGCGGCACAATTGTAAGATACCAGTGAAAATACTCTGCGTGCAGGTCGCGAGTCGGAATTGAACGGATTGAGTAGTTATAATCCGGGTCATTGAGTCCGTAGTACAGTCTCGCAAGAACAGATCTCAGACACTTGCCGAGGTCCTTAATCTCTGCGTCGCTAATCTCATCGAATGAAGAAGCATGTCTAAACGGAAATATCCAGGTATGGAACGGCGAGAGTGCAGCATACGGTATGAATGCGACGAAGTTGTTGCTCTGAAAGATCAGCCTCTCTTTGGCAAGGAGTTCGTCCTGCAAAGTTCTGCAGCAGACGCATTCTCCTGTGTCATCGAAATATCTGATGGCTTCATCTATTCTTGATCTGATCTGGTTCGGAACGATAGGAGTGGCGACAAGCTGCGAATGCGGATGAATGATGGACGTCCCGGCGGCCTCGCCGTGGTTCTTGAACAGCACGATCGCTTCGACGCGGTTATCTTTCCTTATGCTTCGGAAGCGATGTCTGTAAGCTCGTATAATGTCGGCCACTTCATCATTCGTCATCAAGGCGGTCGTGGTATTGTGCAGCTGATGTTCAACTATCACTTCGTGAAATCCGATCGCAGTCATGGAACGATAAATGCCATCGACTTTTCTCACTCTTTCACCTATCGCTGAGAGAGCGGGAAACTTGTTCGCTATAACCCTGACCTTCCAGTCTTTTCCTTCAGACAGGCGGAACGACTCGTCGAGAGTGTACTGTTCATTACCTACACAGAACGGACAGTCCTTGACATAAGGCGGAAGCGGTGGCCTTTCGCGTTTCGCTGCAACAAACTGGTCAGGTCTCCGTGATCTCTCTGGAGTGATGATAACCCACTCCCTGGTGAGAACATTCTGTCTAAGTTCCGCCATAAAACCTCCACTATACGATTATCGGATGAATATAACTACAAATTCAGCAAAAGGCATACGAGGGGAACTCTGCGTCGGCTCAGTTGTATTCTTAGCACAACTGGCGACTTTCAATTTACCAATTCATTAGTTGCTTCCCTAGGCAGGTGAAGCTACAAGAACGTCGGTTGTGTAAACTCTACCGATTACTGAGTTTTCTTGACACAGCCCTTCCGGTCAGCTCTCTTAACGCATCGGCAGCAACCCATTTCGCTGCCTTCGAGTCAGATTCTTGAATCTCCCTCGCTGTTCTTATCGCGGCTTTGCAGAGGCTTGTATTCCTTTTGCCAATTTGACGCAGCGCCCAGTTTACAGCCTTTCTGACAAAGTTTCTCTCGTCCGTCGCTTCCCTTTTGACGTTTTTCAGAAATGACAGGAATATCTTGTTATCTGCACTCTTGTCGTGAACGGCAAGCGATGCCATCAGTACGAAGCCTGCCCGTTTCACAAACTCTTCCTTCCTCCTGCTCCATTGCGCCGCCTTTTTGAGCGCAAACTTCGTCTTGTCGAAAAGGTTGCTGCACACCTGATCACAAACGTCCCACGAGTCAAAACCTTTCACCCACTTTTCCATCTGTGTTCCCGTCACTAAATCCGGATCGTCGATGAATCCGGCGAGAATCCTCGCTTCGTGCAGGCCGCTGCTCCACAACTCAAGAGCAAGAGCGTGGTTCTTTCCGTTTACTCTGGCAATGCTCCGCAGCGCCGGGATCGAAATGCCAAGTGTGTTTTCCGGATTGATGCCGAACCGTGCCATGCCGGCAACATTGACGGGATTTGAAAGACTTATCAATCGAGCAATTATTTCGCTCGCATGATTTTTTGAAGAATTGTTTTTCATCAGCCTTCAGTTTTGTTTATCCATTAGATAAATGGCAAGGGTTTTCAAGCGTCCTGTTTCGACCGCGAAGCAAACCCAACTGAAAATAATAATTCGAAAGCTTTCCGGCAAACATTGAACACGCGATAGCTCACGGAATCCTTAGTCACAGACTTCCTCTCCAATCCTTGATTCGACCTCTTCCGATAACTAACTTTTCACTCAAAAGCTGTGAACCATAATTGCCTAAACGCGAAGATATAAATTCAATCCTCATAATCGGAAGCGGGCCGATTGTAATCGGACAGGCTTGCGAGTTCGACTATTCCGGCACCCAGGCTTGTAAAGTTCTCAGAAAATTAGGTTACAAAGTCATTCTCGTCAACAGCAACCCGGCAACCATAATGACCGATCCCGAGCTCGCGGACGTGACGTACATCGAGCCGCTCACGCCGGAGTTTGTGAGAAAAATAATCGAGACGGAAAAGCCCGACGCGATCCTTCCCACGATGGGCGGCCAAACTGCACTGAACATATCCGTCAATCTCGCCGAAGCCGGCGTTCTTGAGAAGAACGGGGTGATAATGATCGGTGCAAATCTCAGCGCGATCAACAAGGCGGAGGACCGCGAACGCTTCAAGGACACCGTAACCTCCGTGGGTTTAGATGTGCCTCGCGGCAGATTCGTCCGGACAATTGAGCAAGCCATGGACATCATCGACTACGTCGGTTTTCCTGCGATCATCAGACCGTCGTTCACACTAGGCGGAATGGGAGGCGGCGTTGCATACAACATCGAAGAGTTTGGCGAGATCGCACGGCACGGCCTATCTGTCAGTCCGATCAGCGAGATACTGATAGAAGAATCAGTGCTCGGCTGGAAAGAGTTTGAGCTCGAGGTAATGCGCGACAAAAAGGATAATGTGGTAATCGTTTGCTCGATTGAAAACTTCGATCCCATGGGGGTGCATACCGGTGATTCGATCACTGTTGCACCGGCACAGACACTTACCGACCGCGAATATCAAAAGATGAGAGACTGGGCAAAGAAGGTAATGCGCGCCGTCGGCGTCGAGACCGGAGGCTCGAACATTCAATTCGCCGTAAACCCGGTCGACGGCAGGATGGTCGTCATCGAAATGAATCCGCGCGTCTCACGCTCGAGCGCACTCGCTTCCAAAGCCACAGGTTTCCCGATCGCCAAGATCGCCGCTATGCTCGCAGTCGGTTACACTTTAGACGAAATTCCGAACGACATTACGAAGAAGACGCCAGCTTCATTCGAGCCTTCCATCGATTATGTTGTCGTGAAGATCCCACGGTGGGACTTCGAAAAGTTCAAAGGAGCGGATGATACCCTCGGAGTCCAGATGAAATCAGTCGGCGAGGCGATGGCAATCGGCAGCACGTTCAAGGAGGCGCTGCAGAAAGCACTGCGTTCACTGGAACAGGGACGCTTCGGAATCGGTAGTGACGGAAAAGATTTATACCATTTTTCCCAGACAAAGCCCGCGAAGAATTCGAAGTTAATCGAAACAAAGAAAACTATCAGTAACCGATTGAAACGTCCGAAACCCGACAACATTTTTTATCTCCGGTATGCCCTTCAGGCAGGCTTCTCTGTGGAAGAAATATTCGACCTCACGAGGATCGATCCGTGGTTCCTGAAGAACATAAAGGAGATCGTTGACTTTGAGAACCAGCTCCGGGAGAACTTTTTTGTTTCGACTGAGCCGGGATCTGCTGGGATGAAGATGCGCCAGTTGGACAGGGATACTCTTCTCAAGTCAAAGCAATTAGGTTATTCAGACAGACAGCTCGCAGAGATCTTCGGCACAAACGAAGGTGGTATTCGAGAGATGCGGAAAAAGATGAACGTGGCGCCGGTGTTCAAGACGGTCGACACCTGCGCTGCGGAGTTTGAAGCAGAGACACCTTACCATTTCTCAACCTATGAAGAAGAAAATGAATCGATCCAGAGTGATAAGAAGAAGGTGATAATCCTGGGAAGCGGACCAAACAGGATCGGTCAGGGAATCGAGTTCGATTACTGCTGTGTTCATGGAGTGCTCGCGGCACGTGAAGAGGGTTACGAAGCGATAATGATCAACTGCAATCCAGAGACCGTCTCCACCGATTACGACACCGCCGATAAACTGTACTTCGAGCCGTTGACGTTTGAGGATGTCATGAACGTGATCGAAACCGAAAAACCGATCGGCGTCATCGTAAGTTTTGGCGGTCAGACCCCGCTCAGGCTTGCCAAGCCGCTCGAAGAAGCCGGAGTGAAATTGCTGGGTACGAGTTCGGAAGGGATAGACATCGCGGAAGACAGGAAGCGCTTCGGTGAATTGCTCAAGAGGCTTAAGATTCCTCATCCAGAGTTCGGCACGGCGTATTCGTCTGCCGAGGCCGTGGATGTGGCTTCTCTGATCGGCTATCCTGTGCTCGTACGGCCGTCGTATGTTTTAGGCGGACGTGCGATGGAAATCTGTTACAACGATGCTTCGCTCAGAGATTACATGCAGACCGCAGCCGACGTTTCACCGGACAAGCCTGTGCTCATCGACAGGTTTCTCGAGGACGCCTTCGAATTCGACGTCGACGCAGTTGCTGACGGTAGCGATGTGGTAATCGGCGCTATCATGGAACACATCGAAGAGGCAGGCATTCATTCCGGCGACAGCGCCGCGGTCATTCCCCCTTACATGATCACGGACAAATGTTTGAAGGAAATCAAGGAATATACGATCATGCTCGCGAGAGCGCTGAACGTTGTCGGCTTGATGAATATACAATTCGCCATGAAGGATGATATCGTTTACATCCTCGAAGTAAATCCGCGAGCGAGTCGAACTGTGCCGTTTGTAAGCAAGAGCATAGGCTTGCCTCTCGCAAAGGTCGCTGCCAAGGTCATGCTCGGGAAAAAACTAAGAGACCTGGATGTTAAGGCAGTAAATAACAACTTCGGCCACATCGCAATCAAGGAAGCGGTTTTCCCATTCAACCGTTTCACGCGTGTCAAGGTTTTTCTCGGTCCGGAAATGCGCTCCACAGGCGAGGTGATGGGGATTGATTCGAACTTCGGTGCAGCATACGCAAAGTCTCAGGCCGCCGCCGGGAACCCCTTGCCCGAATCCGGCGCGGTTCTCTTCAGCGTGAACGACAATGACAAAAACCAGAAAACTATCAGCATAGCATGCGACTTCGTCGACCTCGGCTTCAAGATCATTGCGACCGAGGGAACCTCAAAATTCTTCACTGAGAACGGGATAGAGAACGAAAAGATTTACAAAGTCAGCGAAGGCAGACCGCACATTGTCGACTACATCAAGAACGGGAAAATACAGTTCATTGTGAACACGCCGTTCGGCGAAGAAGCGCGCTACGACGAATACGCAATAGGGTGGGCGGCAATAGAACACAGAGTCTCGTTTGCAACCACACTTTCGGCTGCTTCGGCAGCGGTCAAAGCGATCAGATCGCTTCAAACAGGCGAGCTCCTTGTGAAACCGATTCAGCGCTATCACGACTGAGCGCGACGTCGAACCTGAGCCTCCCGCAAATATCATGGCTCGTTAGATCCCTGTTTCTTCTCGACATCTCTTCTTAATTTCTATCTTGAAATTATGCTCCTCCGGACAGTTCGTCTGCCAATTTATTTTTGCCAGATGGTTCACAGAAAAAATTGATCCACTCGAAACGTGAATCTTCGAGTCAAAGTGGTCGCAAAAAGGATTGACGTGATTTTACATCGACCAGCACCGATGGCTTTGTGCTTTTGTGCCGTCGCCTTTTTCGCGGTCGCAGCGCTCTTGTCGGCCACTGCAAACGCCCAAACGAAGATCGGTGAAGTGAGATTTGTCGGCGCTACCGTATTCTCTGAAGTCAGCTTGGCAGAGAGCTTTCAACCCCTTGGCTTCCCTGCATCGGACACCTCGCGTATTAACTCCGGAATATCTCACGTTCAGGAAAAATATTTTTCCGAAAGCTACCTACTCTTCAAGGTCGATTCATTTCACGTAATTGCTTCCCCTTCTTCGTCAGGAGGAACATTGAAAGTCTATCTCTCCGAAGGCCCTCACCTTCTGGTCGGGAAGATACTTATGCGCGGCAACAAGTTTCTTAGTTACCCTGAATTGGCGAACGATTTAAGTACACGTCAGGGCGAGCCATTTAGCCAGGACGATCTAGAAAAGGACTTGAGCTACATTTTAGATAAATACAACGACAGCGGATTTCCGCTCGCCAAGATTTCCATCGACAGTATTTTCATCTATGGTCAGCATGGCACCGCTGGAAATGAGAATGGCGATTCCCTCGGCATCACTTTGAGAATAGGCGAAGGAAACAGGATACGAATTGACTCTTTGCGGATTGAAGGAAACACCGAGACGAAAGATTACGTGATTCTCCGCGCGCTCAGGATTCCTCCGGGCACTTACTACAACGAAAGGGAATTGCAGCAAGCAAAGCAGCGACTCCAGAAGTTAGGATTCTTTCAGAGCGTCAGCGATCCCGAAATCTTTTCGAGCGGCGACACCGCCGGTCTTCTCGTCAAAGTTGTTGAGGGGAACACGAATACATTCGACGGTGTTGTCGGGTACGTGCCATCACAACTGGGTCAACCTGGATTCTTCACAGGTATGATCAATATCTCAATGCAAGATCTTTTTGGGACGGGCCGGAAATTCCGCGCGATGTGGCATCAGGAAACAAGGTTAACTCAGCAAATAGAGATTGGGTACGCCGAGCCGTACATCTTCGGTTATCCTATAAATGCGGAGTTCGACTTTGCACAGCGTCAGCAGGACACGACTTCAGTTACGAGAAATTTCAGCGTCAATGGAGTCTTCCTGTTCAGTGACAATTTCAACGGCAATCTCTCGATCAGCACGATCTCGGCGACGCCTCTCCAGAACGCAAGCAACAGCTACCTCGTCTACGAGAGTAACGTAGTCAACTTAGGTCTTGGAGTTTCAAATGACACACGTGATGACATTTACAGCCCAAGGCGTGGCTCACTTTACCAGACTCAGCTGCTGTTCGGACAAAAGAAAATCTACGGACCGGCACAGCTCATAACGCCTGACACGCGGGTTAGCAGCTATACACAGCACCTGACCGTTGACCTTTCACTGTTCCATGAACTCTTCACAAATCAGATAATAGCCGTCGGCATCCACGGTGAACAGGTTACCGGCACACAGCTCGATCAAAGCGATATGTACCGGCTTGGCGGAACAAATACAATCCGTGGCTATATTGAGAACCAGTTCATTGCATCGAAAGCAGCATGGACAAATATTGAATACCGGTTTGCGACTGGGAGAGAGTCATTCTTCTTTGGATTTATCGATGCCGGCTACATCTACAGACAGGGCGATCCCGTCGCAAACCTGCCTGCAAGTTCATTGTCCGTTTACGGTTACGGTGTCGGAGCGCAGGTGGAAACTGGTATCGGTATATTGAAGGCAAGCTACGCACTCGGCAAAGGCGATTCTTTTGTCGAAGGAAAGATACATTTCGGAATCGTGAATCAATTTTAACAACATGGCACGAAGGGACAGAGGTACACCGGCGCAAAGTGGAAAGGAATTCTCTGGTACTTTATCCCATTGTGCCGTAGTGCCTTCTCCTTATGTTTGTGCCACCTCGATAGGAATTCCATGAGAGGCTATTTGAAGCTTGCCCGGATCGGAAATGTGATCATAACGTTCCTCAGTGTTGAGTGTTCAGGAATCATTTGCCGGATCAACGTCGCTCATAGCTGGAAAATCCTCGCCGCGGCAATCGCCGCTTCGCTCGTGACGGCCGGTGGAAATGCAATTAACGATGTTTACGATATCGATATCGACAGAATAAATCGTCCGGATCGCCCGCTCATTTCGGGCAGCATCAGCCTGCGCCGCGCGAGAATGTTCTACGTGATCGTGACCTTATCCGGATTGCTCATCAGCGCTTTGATAAACATGTATACCCTGCTGATTGCTGTCATTGCGTCAATTTGCATTTTCTTCTACAGCTACAGGCTGAAACGGTCAGTGTTCTTCGGCAACTTTGCCGTCGGATTGATGACGGGACTGGCCTTCATTTACGGCGGGTCAGCGCTGGACAATTTCAAAGATGTGTACCCTGCCGCCGTCTTCGCTTTCCTGACAAACCTCATTCGAGAAATAGTCAAAGACGCGGAAGACGTTAAGGGGGACAGAGAAATTGGGATCCGGACAATTGCGACGAGGTATGGAACAACCGCATCGGCTCGAGTCTCAATCGCTCTGACGGTGATTCTTCTGGTTATGGTATGGGGCGCTTTCCAGGTGAAATTGCTCCCTATCCAATTCCTCACCGTGTGCGGTCTCACTGTTTTCCCGATTGGCATTTACATCACCTATCTTCTTGGCTCAAGGCAAGCATTCTCGGAAGCAAGTTTCGGCTACAAAGTCATGATGGTCTTCGGACTGATAGCCTTGATAGTGGGAAGGGCATAAGAAGCTCAACTCTTGCTCGAAGCACTCTAAGGGAGACACCAAAAGGGATGAGAATGTGTACTCTCGCGCGAATGCAGACAATAATTATGGCGTTGGAATCCATCCTGACATGGCCGAAAGGTTTCTTGTGAAACGATTTTCATGATCGACCGTATGATTCGTAAAAGGAGGAGAGATTGAGACAGCTCATTTTGCTGAGTGCCCTTGCACTGCTTTATTTCCCGTCAGGTACATACGCATCGTTCAAACCAACCACTTTCGAGGATGAATCAACTCCTCGTCCAAAGTTTACAATAAAGGCTGTTCGCATACACGGGGACATTCAGCTGACAGGAAGGTTGACCGATCCGAAATGGAGTCTCGCTCCTCAAGCGGGGATCGACTACCAGGTGCAGCCTGTCGACAACGTCCCTGCCTCTCAAAAAACGACCGTTCTTGTCCTTTACAACTCACGGTACCTGTACCTAGGCTTCATCTGTCATGATACTGATCCATCAAAGATCAGGGCGCATGTCAGCGACAGGGATAATATGTTCAATGACGATTTCGTCGGAGTCTTCCTCGATACCTACAACAATCATCAAAGAGCTTACGAGTTCTTCGTCAACCCGTTCGGGATCCAGGGTGACGGGATGCGGACCGGAAACAACGAGGACATAACTTTTGATGCCGTCTGGTATTCGGCTGCTGCATTGAACGACAGCGGCTACACGGTAGAGATGGCAGTGCCTTTCAAGAGCTTGCATTTCCCCGCGCTGAAGGATGAGGACTGGGGGGTTGAACTTCTCAGAAATTTGCCAAGGGACAGCCGCTATCAGTTCACATGGACTCACATTGATCTGAACGATCCGTGCGTTTTGTGCCAGGGAGGAATACTGGAAGGGCTCGAGGGACTACAGTCAACCGGTTCGTTAGAGGTCTTGCCATATGCTATGGGTCTCGAAAGCGGAAGTATCAACGATGACAGCGATCCCACTTCAGGATTTGCCAACGGACCTGTCAAAGGCAGGATCGGAGGAGGAGTGCGATACTCTCCCAACCCAAGCCTTTCGGCCGAAGGAGTGGTTAACCCTGACTTCAGCCAGGTGGAGTCCGATGCAGCGCAAATAAGTGTCAATACTACTTTCGCCCTCTTCTATCCTGAGAAACGGCCCTTCTTCATAGATGCATCGGATTTGTTCAACACGACAATACAAGCCTTCTACTCGAGACAGATTAATAACCCGTTAGGTGCCGTAAAGCTCACAGAGAAGTCAGGCTCGCTCTCTCTCGCATACATCGGAGGCGAAGATAGAAATTCTCCATTCATCATCGCCGGCGAAGAAGAGAGCAACGCGATCTCCAGTTCATACTGGTCTTACTCGAATGCGCTGAGGGCAAAATACGATTTCGGCACTCAGTCATACGTAGGCGCCATCGGGACAGCGAGGAACTTTGCGAATGCTCACAACTATGTTGGCGGCCTCGATTGGAGTTTGTTTTTCGGAGGCAATTACACATTCGACGGACAGTTCCTTTATTCCGACACCAAAGAGTTGAATGACACCAGTCTGTTCTCAGACAATTCTCATTATGGGAACACGAAATACACGAAGGCGTTCGATGGACAGGAGTATGGCGGAACCGGGTTGGTCACGGAAATCAGAAGAGATGCGAAGCTGTACAGCTTCAGACTGACATACAGAGATTTCTCACCGACTTTTCAGGCACAGGATGGATTCGTCTTTTCAAACAACCTGAGAACCGCTGACATGGAACATACTCTTCAATTCTATCCTAACTCCTCAATTCTAGATCGGTGGGGTCTCGATTTAGAATCGGGTTTGCATTTCAACTACGGTGATTCAAGAAAAGAACGGTGGATCCTTCCTACCGCCTACTTCAATTTCAAAGGTCAGAGCCAGCTGAACATCACGTACTTTCTTGTGAACGATGAACTTTTCCGCAATGTGAATTTCGTTCGCGTAAATCGTTGGTCAACCAATTTCAATGCGAATCCGTGGAGCTTCATGACTTTCAATCTCAGCGCCGCTATTGGCAGGTTCATCTACCGCGCCGACACCACGGCATTGGGTCGCGGCCACAATATCAACGCCGAGCTCACTTTGAAACCGACCGGCAAGTTCATCCTCGATATCAGTTATGCGAGATCTCGTCTTTCAAATGTCGTGGGAGGTGAACTACTCTTCGACGGATACATTTCAAGACTTACGGGCACTTACCAGTTCAACAACCAGATATTCGTCAGGCTCATCGGACAATACGATCAATTCAATAAAGCAATCGAGATCGATCCGTTGTTCAGTTACAAACTCAATCCGTTCACGATATTCTATGCGGGGTCAACTCATAGCATGACAAATTTCGGAGACCCGTACGGAGTTGTCCAGACCGGACGACAGTTCTTCGTGAAGCTGCAATATCTGTGGAGAGACTAGCTGCTTTCTCTCAACAAACGGTATTTCTTCAGCTTCCCCTCCACCACGGCTGCGAGCATATCTAGATCCACAGGCTTTGTCAGGTAATCATCAACACCAAGCTGGATACCGGTCCGGACGAAAAATCCTTCATGCATTCCGCTGAGAAGGATGAAGGGCACCTTTTTCATATTAGGCATTTGTTGCACCTGCTCGTAGAACAGGAACCCGTCTTCCTCCGGTTCGGGGAATACAACATCCGAGATTATCATTTCTACATTCGTGGTCTCGAGAAGTTTGAGCGCATCCGAAGTGCTTCGCCTAGTCAATACGCTATATCCATATCCTTCAAGGACAGCTTTGACAGTGTCAAGAAATTCCGGTTCGTCATCGACCAGCAGTATGGCACCTTTCATGTCTGCATGCTGGCACACCGAAGAAATATATGGTTCAACTTTGAGAGATTCTTCTGAAGTGATCTGATACTTACGCTTCAATTCGGCCAGGCCCGTATCGTCGATGGACTTTACCCCGCCTCTCCTCATTTCCCGCTCCACTTCGGTGACGTAGACCTGAAGCCTTATCTCCCCTTCACACTGGATATGGTCTTCAAAAGAAAGACCCAACATATCGCGAAGCTGCATAAGATCGCGCGCCGCTTCATGGGTGACCGGTGGAGAAGCCCAAGCCTCACTCAGACGAGCCATATATGCGCGGAGCTTTTCTTCACGGGTGTCGGGTAGTCTGAAGCCAAGCAACTTCAGTTTTTCTTCGTAAGCAATCTCGGCGGAATTCTTCGCTGCTGCGATTCTCTTCTCCAGTTCTGTTTCCAATTCCACCTTCATGGCGTTGTGTACTTCATCAAGCTTCGACTGCTCTTCTTGCACGACCTTCTTCCGTTCCTGTTCGAGTTTTGTTAGGCGCTCCTTCAACTCCTCCTCAACCTGTTCTTCTGCTTTCTCACGCTCGGCGGCAAGTTCGCCCACAAGCTTGGCGGCGTATTCGGCTTCGAGCTGTGCACGCAGCTCGCTGCTTCTTCTGTCCAACTCCTTTCGTTCGTTGATTTGGATTTCGTCTAGGCGCCTCTCCAGCGCATTTCGGGTTTCTGACTCCAGCTTCCGCTGACGGTTCGCATAAGAAGCTTCCGAGTCACGCTGTTGCGAAGTAATTTGCTCTTCGATCCGCTGTCTTTCCGCAGCCAATTTCTCTTCAAATTCTTTCTGGAGTCTATCTCTTGCGGCATCGACGAGCTTCTCGCGCTCCTTCTCCTGTTCCGCTATTGTGGAAGCTTTAACTTTGCCCATTTCCGCATCGAGAAGTCTTTCGAACTCCGCTTGCATTTGTTTCTTGCTGTCCGCGATTGCCTTCCTCTCTTTTTCCAGCAAACTGCGTTTCTCTTTGATGGCCGCTTCTTTTAATTCAAGCATGGACTTCTCATACAATGCGCTCATTTCGGCGCGTGTCTCTTCCTCTGCCTTTTTACGCTCCGAAGCAAGCTGCTGTCGGAAAGCTGCCTCCATCTTTCCGACCTCAAGTTCAAACTTCTCTCGGGACTGCTTCTCTAACTCCCTCTTGAATCCTTCTTTCTCCTTTTCGAGACTCGCTATCAATGAAGCTCGTTCCGCCTCCTGCCATTCGCGCTCTTTCTTCAGAGCCTCAGCAATTCGCTGTTCGGCTTTCCGAATTTCATCCGTGAACCTGTTGTCATATTCACTTCCAAGTCTCTGCTCAATCTCGGCCCTTATTGCTTTCTCATCAATTTGAGGTTTCTCCTCTTGAACTGCCGGACTTATCGGTTGAGTTTCGGCTTGTGCCGCCTTCTTTGCGGCGTCCTCAAGAGCCTGACGACGCTCCTCAAGAGCTAGAGCATAAACATTCTTCGGGTCGACGGCTCTGACGGCGTCGAGTTCAACTTTTGCGTCGGATAGATTGCCCTCCTTGATATGTTTATCCGCCAAACGAAGATGAGTCGCTATTTCCTGTCTAGAATCGTCAGGTACAGGCGGCGGCGAAGGTTTGACATTGTGAGATTTCTTAAAAAGCATTCTAACTCCGCGAGATTCTTACGTAAAAAATATGAAACCCTCCGTTGATTAGCAATAAACGGCTACTATCCGGCGAAAATGGTCTGGAATTATACTCTTCAGAAACTCACTGATGCTGAATCGGTTCGCGCTCTATGCCTGATCAGCTGCGTGATGCTTGATAATCTGCGCGTCTACCAGGAAAACTACATCCTCGGCTATGTTAGTTGCATGGTCGGCAATTCGCTCGATGTGTTTGAGTGCGACGATTAGGTGGGCTCCAGGCTCGATCAGATTCGGATTCTTCTCCATCTCCTCTATTACGAACTGGAACTTCACGCGGTTCATCTCGTCGACAACATCGTCTTCCTTGCAGATCCTGCGCGCCATCTCTGCGTCTCCATGAATGAAAGAATCAAGACTGTCGCGGACCATACGCCTCGCCACGTCTCCCATTTCGAGGACTGCAGTCTTCCGCACAAGTTCCTGATAATTGAGAAGCGGCCTGACACGTTGAGCGATATTGACTGCAACGTCCCCTATCCGCTCAAGTTCATGGTTCATCTTTATAGCTGAGACGACAAGTCGCAGATCAGTCGCGACTGGCTGTTCGAGCGCCATGATCTCATCGACCTGTTTATCCAACCGATTGTCGAATTCATTTACCTTCTTCTCATTCTCATAGACTTTCTCGGTTGCCTTCAGGTCGCTGTCATGGAGCGCTCGGAAAGCCAACTCCAGTTGCTCGTCCACAAGACTTCCCATCTTTATTAGATTTGTCCTCAGATCGTTGAGCAGATCCTCAAAATGCCTATGCATGCATGTTCTCCTTCATCCTATGTCCCGGCATCGCCCGGGTCTGTATTTGTGCGGGTATCGTTCATTTCTTAAGACAGAAGCTGAATTCTGAACCTTTGCCCGGTTCACTATTGACTTCAATCTTACTGTTGTGTGCTTCAATAATGTGCTTAACAATTGCGAGTCCGAGTCCCGTTCCACCAATGCTGCGACTTCTATCCTTATCGACTCTGTAAAATCTCTCAAAGATTCTTGGCACGTGCTCTTCACTGATTCCACTTCCATTATCTCTCACGAACACCTTTACCCATTCAGGGAGCTCGACAAAACCGACGTAGATCTCACCGCCTTCGCTCGTGTACTTTATGGAATTGTCAATCAAGTTGTACAGTACCTGTCTTACCCTTTCTTTGTCCCCGAGAACAAGAACTTCGACGGGATCAAGACAGGTAATTATCCTCAACGATTTCTTTTCTGCTTTTGCCGACATCTCATCGACTACGTTCTTCAGAAATTCCGAGATGTTGAAATATCTAAAGCTCATTCTCATCTCACCGCTCTCTATGCGCGAGATCTCTATGAGGTCATTTAGAAGGTTGTTCAGACGATCCGAATGTTCATAAGCTTTTTGCAGAAAGTCTCTATTGACCGCCGGATCGTCAACCGCGCCATCAATGAGTGTCTCAATGAATCCCTGAATGCTGAAGATCGGTGTCCTGAGCTCGTGTGATACATTTGCCAGAAACTCGCTTCTCACCCTCTCAAGCTTCTCGAGCTTTGCAATGTCTTTTTTCAAATTGCCAACTATTTGATTTGTAAGTTCGCTGATGCGTTGGAGTTCAGCCGTACCTGTTTCCGGAAGCTGGACTGAAAGGTCACCGGCACTAATTCGATGAAGAGCATCCACGATCGTGTTCAAGATTCTCGCCTGGCGCTTGCTGTAGGCAGAAAATATTTCTAAGAAAATAAATACCAGAAGGGTGCACAGAATACCCAGGATCACAAGATGCCCAACGGCGAATGGGCTCTGCAATGAAAGAATATCTTCGACAAACAGAACGAGCAGGTAGATCACTACACCGCAAAGAAATGAGAAAAAGACTTTCAGCTTCAGTGAGGATAAAAATCTTTTCATTCGGCCTTGAATTTATACCCGACGCCTTTGATCGTCTCTATCAGTTCAGCCTGTGCGCCGAGCTTTTCGCGAATCTTGCGAATGTGAACATCGACCGTTCTATCTCCGACATAAACATCCGCACCCCATATTCTGCTCAAGAGCGTCTCTCGGGAAATCACCTTACCTTCATGAGATGCAAGATAGTAAAGTATCTCAAATTCCTTTCTCGGAAAGAAGACTTGTTCTCCGCTGACTTTGACAGTGTAGCTCTCTCTGTCGATAAGAATTTTTTCAAACTGGATATTTCTTCTCTCATCGGCCTTGACACCCTCAGATCTTCTCAGGACGGCGCGAATCCGCGAGATCAACTTGCGCGGGCTTATCGGCTTGACGATGTAATCATCGGCTCCGAGCTCAAGCCCCAGGACTTCATCGAACTCGGCGCTTTTCGCCGTAAGAAAAATAACCGGAATGTTCGCAGTCTTCTCGCTCTGGTTCAAAGACTTCATTACCTCGTATCCGTCCTTGCCGGGCAGCATGATATCGAGGAGGACCAGATCCGGTCTCGTATCATTCGCTCTCCTAAGAGCTTCATTACCATCCGACGCGGATACGACCTTAAAGCCTTCTCGTTCCAAATTGTAGCGGATGAGTTGGACTATGTCCTTTTCGTCGTCAACTACCAGCACGGTCTTCATATCAGTCTCCAAGATGTTTGCACAGCAGGACGAGATCGGCCTGCCTAAGAGATCCGCTCCTCGAATGAGCGCTTTGTGTCATGCTGCGAACACACTCTTGCAACATGGGCAGCATTCCTGTCAGGGAAGAGGATGGGGGTTGAGGTGAGGCGACGGGCGGATTCGAACCGCCGCATAAAGGTTTTGCAGACCTCTCCCTTGCCACTTGGGTACGTCGCCAGATTCCCGGTCATGTTCATGGCCCGTAGCCCTTAATGAGGTATTCCGCCGGTAACGAACCACTCCACTTTGCAATGAACCGTGACCTGTCAGCTACAAACTTCAGTCGAGCGGGAAACGGGACTCGAACCCGCGACATTCACCTTGGCAAGGTGACGCTCTACCACCTGAGCTATTCCCGCGTCTCTACAAAAAATATAGCCGCGAACTGAAAGAAAATCAAGATGAAGGATAAGATGAAGGTCGAAAGTCAAAACTCAAGGATCAACAGTTTGCCCCGGTATTTCAATGGAATTCAATTCAAAGTTTGATTTTGGGGATATAGTTTTGACCTTTGATTCTTGAATCTTAATTCTTGCTAGTCGGGGCGGTGGGATTCGAACCCACGACCCCTTGGTCCCAAACCAAGTGCTCTAACCGGACTGAGCCACGCCCCGAATAGACTTAAGAAAGAACAACCATGCGATCTCCAATGATTGCATTCGCGCGGCTCAACATCCGCGACCCTGGCGCTGAAAGCGCCATGCTCTAACCGGACTGAGCCACGCCCCGAATAGACTTAAGAAAGAACAACCATGCGATCTCCAATGATTGCATTCGCGCGGCTCAACATCCGCGACCCTGGCGCTGAAAGCGCCATGCTCTAACCGGACTGAGCCACGCCACGAATAGACTTAAGAGAGAACAACCATGCGATTTCCAATCATGCATTCGCGCGGCTCAACATCCGCGACCCTGGCGCTGAAAGCGCCATGCTCTAACCGGACTGAGCCACGCCACGAATAGACCTAAGAAAGAACAACCATGCGATTTCCAATCATGCATTCGCGCGGCTCAACATCCGCGACCCTGGCGCTGAAAGCGCCATGCTCTAACCGGACTGAGCCACGCCACGAATAGACCTAAGAAAGAACAACCATGCGATTTCCAATCATTGCATTCGCGCGGCTCAACATCCGCGACCCTGGCGCTGAAAGCGCCATGCTCTAACCGGACTGAGCCACGCCCCGAATAGACCTAAGAAAGAACAACCATGCGATTTCCAATCATTGCATTCGCGCGGCTCAACATCCGCGACCCTGGCGCTGAAAGCGCCATGCTCTAACCGGACTGAGCCACGCCCCGAATAGACCTAAGAAAGAACAACCATGCGATTTCCAATCATTGCATTCGCGCGGCTCAACATCCGCGACCCTGGCGCTGAAAGCGCTATGCTCTAACCGGACTGAGCCACGCCCCGAATTCACCTAAAATATAAATCATCGCAGCCCTTACAGCAAGCTTCGGGGGTTGTGGACTATATCCAAATTATTGCACACTAAAGACATTGAAAAGCACACAGATTATCGCTGACAGCGCTAATAAATGATCTGATCTGTGATCATCCTGTGTTTCTCGTGTTATCTGCGTGCTATTGTTTCGATCCAAAGTAGCGCACTACCGCTTCGGGCTCCAAATTGCAATTCAAGCGTCGGAATTATAACTTTTTTCAAAAAGGTCCGTCCCGTATGCGGGGCATTTCTTTATAACGTACAATGCTGCGAGACTTTTTCAATAAATTCGAGGGCTTCGTCCGGAAGCACCAGCTCATATCGGAGAATGACAAAGTGATCGTGGGTGCCTCCGGAGGAATCGATTCTACCGTGCTGCTCGATCTTATGATCGAAATGAAGCATGCTCTTCACCTTGAGGTTGCGGTCGCACATATCAACCACAAACTTCGCGGCAATGAATCAGATGAGGATGAAAAGTTCGTCAACAAGCTGGCAGAGAACTACGGCATTGAATGTTTTGTCCATGCTGCCGACACGAAGGCCTTCATGGTGGAACACAAAACCTCCATCCAGGTCGCCGCAAGAGAGATCAGGTATAAGTTTTTTGAGACCGTCAACATCCTGAAGAATTTCACGAAGGTCGCAACTGCCCATAACGCAAACGACAATGCGGAGACCGTGATGTTTAATCTCTTGCGCGGTTCGGGAGCCAACGGTCTTGGAGGAATACCGGTCAAACGAGGTCACATTATCCGTCCGTTACTCTTCGCGAAACGTGAAGAGATCGCACAGTATGCGAAGCTAAAGAGTTTACAATTCAGGCAAGACTCCTCAAATACGAAAGACTATTACACTCGCAACTTCATTCGTCTCTCGCTGCTTCCCCAAATTCAGGACAAGATCAACCCTTCCGCAGTATCAGCACTGAACCGGACAGCTGAGATCTTTCAAGAACTGGGGACTTTCATTAACAACGAAGTGAAAATGATTTACCCGAACATTGCGAAGGATTTCGGAGATGAGAAGCTCGTTCTGGATATTTCCAAACTAAGAAACTCTCTTTTGTTCATCAAAGAAAATGTTATCATAACTGCCATTAAGAACTTCGTCCAAGGAGAAGTGGATTACGCGAAGGTTCACGCAATCATGGACCTGATCAATTCGGAGACGGGGAGCTCGATAGAAATCGGCAACGAGGTCGTGGTATACAGAGATAGATACAATCTCGTTTTCATAAGAAATCCGAAAGAGCCGGTCGATTTTATTGCCGAAATAATCCCTGGTAAAAAGTACGAATTTGAGGAATTCTACTTTAGCAGTGAGCTGGTGGAGCGCATCGACGTGCACTTTTCGCTTTCTCCGGTTGTTGAGTTTGTAGATGCCGATCTGGTGGGTGAAGCGCTCACACTACGGAGCTGGCATCAAGGCGAACTGTTCGTTCCACTCGGCATGACCGGACACAAGAAAATTAGCGACTTCCTGGTGGATTCGAAAATACCTGTATACCAGAAGAACAATGTTTTGGTTCTGTCGAGCAAGGATGGAATAATCTGGGTCTGTGGCCTGAGAGTCGACGACCGCTTTAAGATAACTGAAGGTACGAGGAGAATATTAAAACTTGAATTCGGCTACAAGTGAGCCTGCAGAGACCATCACAGTCAACAACGAGCGGTTCCGAATCTTTATTACCGAAAATGAGATAAGGAAACGCGTTGGGGAGCTGGCGCATGGAATAAACAAGGACTTCGCCGGCAAGACTCCGATCTTCATCGGCGTGTTGAACGGCTCCTTCATTTTCTTCTCGGACTTAATACGCGAAATTAGAATCCCCTGTGAGATAGACTTCCTGAAGCTCTCGAGTTACGGAGACGCGAAAATCTCTTCAGGGGACGTCAGACTCCTGAAGGACCTTAATTGCCAGGTGACAGGGAGTGACATCATCATTGTCGAGGACATTATTGACTCCGGTTTATCGATAGATTTTATTAAGAAGCTCATCTCCAAACAGAATCCAAAGTCTTTCTCGGTGGTTACCCTGCTTTACAAGAGTGATTGCGTTAGAATCGATTTTAAGGTAGATTATATAGGTTTTAAAATTCCCAACCATTTCGTGATCGGATATGGATTGGACTACGCACAGAAGGCGAGAAACCTGAAATCGATATATGTTTTAGATAAATAGGTCAGAGGAGTTTTATCGATGCCAAATCCGCAAAACGATAGAAACAAAAACGGTCCGCCAAAGCGAAAGGTTGCTCCGCCGAATCTTAAGAGAAGGCCGAACCAACAACCTGACGAAGATTTTAACTGGCGAACTGGAAGGATAATCATAGGGTGGGCGGCGATAATACTCGCTGTCTTTCTGGTGATGACGCTTTTCCGCGGGAGCGACAACCAAGAAGCTGAGATTACTTACACTCAATATCAGGCGCTGCTCGATTCCGGATTGATTAAGGATGCGATAATCAGAAAATCGGACATAAACAATTACGACTTCCATGGTACACTAAAAGAGCCCACAGAGATTACAACCGACACCGGAACCAGGAAGAAGATAGAGAAATTCCTCGTCTTTCTCCCACAGGCTGGGGACCCAAGCGTCATCGCGCAGTGGGAAAAGGCAGGCGTAAAATTTAACTTCATCAAAGAAAGCGATCAGTGGGTGAACGGGTTAATAGGTTGGCTTCCATTTATTTTTCTGGGAGTCATCTGGCTTCTCTTCATGCGTCGAATGCAGGGTAATAATACAAAGGGAATTTTCAGTTTCGGCAAGAGCCGTGCGAAGCTGATGACGGAGAGTCAGGTGAAAGTCACATTCCAGGATGTTGCCGGAGCTGACGAGGCCAAAGAGGAGCTTGGTGAGATCATCGAGTTTTTGAAAGAGCCTGTGAAATTCCAAAGGCTTGGCGGAAAGATCCCGAGGGGTGTGCTTCTGCTCGGTCCCCCGGGAACGGGAAAAACACTTCTCGCGAGAGCCGTTGCTGGAGAGGCAAGCGTTCCATTCTTCTCGATCAGTGGTGCCGATTTTGTTGAGATGTTTGTCGGTGTCGGGGCAAGCCGTGTGCGAGATCTTTTCGATACTGCTAAGAAAAACGCACCATGCATAGTCTTCATTGACGAGATTGATGCGGTTGGCAGACACCGTGGCGCCGGACTTGGAGGCGGCCATGACGAGCGCGAACAGACGCTGAACCAACTCCTCGTTGAGATGGATGGGTTCGAACAGAATAGCGGAGTCATAATAATAGCGGCGACCAACAGACCGGACGTCCTCGACCCTGCTCTTCTACGGCCTGGCCGCTTCGACAGACAGGTCGTGGTTGACCGTCCTGACGTGAAAGGCAGGGAAGGAATTCTCAGAGTTCACACGAGGAATATTCCTTTGTCGCCTGACGTCGACTTGAGCATCATCGCAAAAGAGACTCCCGGATTCGCGGGTGCCGAGCTCGCCAACCTTGTCAATGAAGCTGCCTTACTCGCGGCAAGAAGAAACAGCACGAGCGTCAGTATGCCCGACATGGAAGAAGCTAAGGACAAGGTCATGATGGGCCCGGAGCGAAAGAGCACGATTATTTCCGACGAGGAGAAGAAAGTCACTGCATACCATGAATCCGGACACGTGCTCGTCGCAAGGATGGTGCCTGAAGCTGATCCAGTACACAAGGTGACGATTATTCCGAGAGGAAGAGCTTTGGGCGTAACAACCTATCTCCCGATAGACGAGAAGCACACATATTCGAGAGAATACTTGCTCGCCATGATAACTTATGCTCTTGGCGGCCGCGCGGCGGAAAAAATAATCTTTCAGAAATTTACGACCGGGGCCGGAAACGATATCGAAAAGGCTACGACCATTGCGCGCAAGATGGTATGCGAATGGGGAATGAGCGACAGACTGGGGCCTCTCACATGGGGAGAAAACGAACAGGAGATTTTTCTCGGACGCGAGATAACAAAGCACAAAAACTATAGTGAAAAGACCGCGATTGAGATAGACGAAGAGATCAGGGCGATCGTTCTGAAGTGCATGTCTCGCGCTGAGGAAATCATTAATGATCATCGCGATTCATTGGACAGACTTGCCGGCGCACTTCTCGAACGCGAGATACTCGACGCGGATGAAATCGATAAGGCCATAAAAGGCCAGGAGCTACCACCTTTTGTCAAACCGAACGGCGAGGGGAACAATCAGTCCGATGGATCCCGTGGACAAGTTGCGACGGCTCAGAATAGAAACTGAAGACTTCCATTCGCTCTTTTCCGACCGCCGAATATTGATTGACCGCTACCCTCAGAACAGAGTGATCCGCAACTCCCTTTTTCTGGAAGCTCGAAACACATCATGGACTTGATGGAGCAGACCGCCACCCAGGATGCGGTAGAATTTAGAGCCGAGCTCGTCAGGAAAGGAATCCACCTTTTTTCCCTGGCGATCCCGATAGTCTACTCCTTCATCTCAAAGGGACTTGCTCTTGCTATAGTTATCCCGATTGCCGCCGCCTTCATTGTTGTCGACCTTGCGCGTTATGAGATTCCTCAGGTTTCCGGCCCCTTTTACAAATTCTTCGGGTTTATTCTGCGCAAGCGTGAGATCGACAAGAAAAAGCGCGCGCTCAACGGCGCAACGTTCATGCTCATATCGGCCGTCATCTGCATTGTAATTTTTCCGAAGTTTATCATGGTGAGTGGATTTACCGTCCTGATTCTGGCAGATGCGGCGTCAGCGGTGTTCGGGAAAAGGTATGGAAAACACAAAATCAACCGGAAACGAGATATGCCGAAGAGCTATGAAGGAAGCCTTGCTTTCATTGTTGCGGGAGCCATAGCTGTAGCCTTGACACCGAAAGTTGAGTACGCTATTGCGGAATACGTAATCGGATTAATCGCGACTGTCGTTGCATCGGTCGCTGAAGTAACTTCAACCAATATCATCGATGACAACATCGCCATACCGATTTCGTTTGGTCTGACAATGTGGGCTCTATACGTTATTTTTCTTCCTCACTTCAACCTATTCTTCATGGGCTGATGCTTGCTCACGTAAGCGTTCCCGGATAGAAAAAATCTCCACTCCGATTCCGTTCCTACTTTAATACCGATCCTCGTGGATCTGCCGATGTCACTTCGGCGGACTTGAAAACCATCATCCGCCAGGAACAAAGGTTTCCCGTCAAGTCGAGCGCCGTTCAGCTTGCGGTCGATCCCCATAGCCTGACACAACTTTGCAGGTCCATTTGTCAGGTCGAGGAGCACGCCGCTGTTTCTCCGTCTCTTCATCTCCTCGATTCCCGTCAATGGCTCCAGTGCACGAACAAGAAAAGCGGCCGGAAATCCCTTCCCTTCTGTAACGATGTTGAAACAGTAATGCATCCCGTATGTAAAATAGACATAGCAAACACCTCCGTCTTCGTACATCACCTTGTTTCTTTCGGTGATGCCTCGCGCAGCGTGGCTTGCAGGATCGTTTCCAATGTACGCTTCAATCTCCACAATTCTGCCTGCGAGCACCTTTCGTCCGATGTTCCGCACCAGGACCTTACCCAGAATCCCCGGCACGAGCGCGAGGGTGTCCCTGCGATAAAACTCCAGAGGAAGGGGTGAGTATTTTGACTTCTGCCTGAGCCGCGACATTTATGCACCGACTTGCATGATGGTACATCGGGAAGATACCGAGATTAGTACGACCGGTCGGAAAGGATTCAGGCGTCGGGTTCCCTGTCTTGAGGAGCCGGGTCTGCCGGCTCATTTTCGGCGATCGGCAATTCGATCTGCGACGAAGACGGTCTACTGTTCTTCCCCAAAAGATCATAGGCTCTTTCCGTAGCCTCCCTGCCTCTCAGCGTCCTCTTCAGATAACCTTTTTGCAACAAGAACGGCTCATAGACTTCCTCGATCGTTCCCGGATCTTCGCTGACAACCGCAGCTATTGCACCAATGCCGACTGGTCCGCCCTTGTAAAAATCGATTATTGTCGAAAGGATTTTCTTATCCATTTCATCAAGGCCGGTTTTGTCGACCTCCAACTGATCGAGCGCAAGTTGGGAAATATCCAAACTGATCTTGCTTCTGCCTTTCACATCTGCATAGTCCCGGGTACGTCTCAAGAGGCGGTTGGCGATTCTCGGCGTGCCGCGGCTTCTGCGGGCAATCTCGAAAGATGCATCACCATCAATCTGCACTTTCAGAATTCCGGCAGAGCGGGAAACAATCTTCTGAAGTTCGCTGTCTTCATAATATTCAAGCCGCTCCACGATGCCGAACCTGGATCTGAAAGGATTACTGAGGAGACCGGCGCGGGTGGTGGCAGCTACCAAAGTGAATGGACTCACGTCAAGTTGAACACTCCTCGCACCCGGACCCCTGTCAACAACAATCGAAAGCCTGTAGTCTTCCATGGCTCCATACAAAATCTCTTCGACCGCGGGCGGCATCCGATGCACTTCATCAATGAACACGACTACGTTATCACGCAGCGAAGTCAAAATGCCCGCCAAATCTCCCGGCCTTTCGAGAGCAGGACCTGTCGTAGCAACTATTTCACAACCAAGCTCATTCGCAATTATGTTCGCCAGCGTTGTTTTCCCGAGGCCCGGTGGCCCCATCAACAAAACGTGGTCCAGTGCTTCACGTCGCATCCTCGCAGCTTCGATGA
Source organism: uncultured Bacteroidota bacterium (assembly GCA_963704305.1). Lineage (GTDB taxonomy): Bacteria > Bacteroidota > Ignavibacteria > Kryptoniales > JAKASW01 > JAKASW01. Next base: position 218,679 of record OY969888.1, read on the forward strand.
AAACACTTAACTTGCCGACGATCTTCTTCTGACCAACAAAGTCATTCAAAAACTTTGGACGAAGTGCCCTATCAAACTTTGCGTCGTCACCTGCCTGAGTAGGAGTAATTCCCCGGACTCTTTTCTTCTCTCGAGTCTCGTCTTTCTTTTTCTTCATGCGTCAATTTAGCCTTGCGAAAAGCGAAACGCAATTTCCGACAAGCAACTTAAGCCACGCCGGCTTCAGTCTCACTTACTTCGTCTGCATCACAAAGACCCCGTCCCAATCATCTGGAGGCGGCTCGACTTCAAAGGAGCGGCTCCTCTCCAAATACATCTTCGAGGGAAAGTCAGATGGAGCCGCCAAAAGCGCTTTTTCGAAAAGCTGCGCAGCCGCGCTCCACTCCCTGCTCCGGTATTTTGCGATGCCGGCGCAATAAAGGTCGACGAGTGTCTTTCTCTGGTCAGGCAGGTCGTCGATCTTATCAGAAAGCAGCTCGAATATCTTGACCGGCATCGTCTTCCCTTTCACAACGATAAGATCAAGTTCGCGAGCGAAGACCTTCTCTCTCACAAGTTCATACGTATACTCGCTCAACAAAATCTTTGTGCGATACATTTTGTTCGCCGATTCGAGACGCGAGGCAAGATTAACGTTGTCGCCAATTACCGTGTAGTCGAATCGCTCATTGCCCCCTACATTCCCGACAATCATCTCGCCGGAATTGATCCCGATTCTGAAATTCAAGATAGGCTTGTTCTCTTTCTTCCACTTGACGTGCAGCTCATCCAGCTTCTTCGTCATTTCGACTGCGGCCTGGCAGGCTCTATATGCGTGGTCTTCGAGCTCGATGGGCGCTCCCCAAAAGGCTATGACGGCGTCACCGATATACTTGTCCAGCGTACCGCCATGTTTGAAAACTATCTCTGTCATCGCAGTCAGGTATTCGTTGAGATGTGCAACGAGATCGTCCGGGGTCAACTTTTCACTGACGGTCGTAAAATTTGCAATGTCCGAGAACAAGACGCTCAGCGTCTTACGTTCACCACCCAACTTCACAAGCTCTGGATTGTTCACGAGCTGGTTCACTACCGAAGGATCGACATATCGGCTGAAAATAGATTTGATGGCAGCCTTCTGCCTTCTTTCAATCACGTATTGATAAACCACTGACGCGACATAACTGAAACAGTACGCCATGATCGGGTAGATGATGTCCAGTACAATTCTCTTCCTGGCAAAAAAGGCGAACGCGGCTTCATACGAACCCGCAACTGCGACCCCGGTAACCAGGAGAGGGATGAAGATGACAAGAAACATTCTCGAATGTTGTGTGGATCTAAATGCGAATGAAGTCAACGCTATCAGAAATGCGCCGACAAACATCTCAAGAAAGTCGGTCCACGGTCCCGAGCGCGCCAGAAAATCATGATCGAGGATCGTTTCGACTGCTGCCGCATGGATCTCGACGCCGTAGTCGAGATTGCTTCCTTGCTCGCTCTTCGCAGCGGAAAAAGGAATCGGCTTCAGATCATTCGACTCCGGATACTCGGCCCCAACCAAGACAACTTTGTCCCTGAATATTCCCCTGTCTCTGAGGTCATAATAATCATTTATCTGAATTCCATTATCCTTTTCGTCTCGTGTTGCGAACGACGAGTCATCCAGAACCTGATAGATGTCGTAAGTCGGAAAGCTTCCTGTCATACCCGGATAGTTTATCAACATTGACGTTTCATCGAACTTTGGAATCTTTATCTTTCCGAGCTGGAAATATTCATCGTGGTTTACCGCGATTGGATTCTGAAGATTGTTATATCCGGACACGATCGCAAATCCAAAAGACGGCACCGACTTGTACGTATCCTGACCGATTTGAAATTCGTTAAATGGCATATATCGGCGATATACTCCATCACGATCGTTTTCGACGAAGACTATCCCGACCAGACTATCATATTCCGAAAAAATGTTGTGATAAAAATCCGCGCTCTTCAAAATTTTAAACCGTTGGGAAGGATCAATATCACTATGTCCTGCCAGCACAACTGGTTCGTACTTCTTCAGCGCTGCGGCGAACGCACTGTCATCCCCCGGAAGCCTGGAGGCTTCATCGAAGACTATGTCAATGCCGACAACTTTGGCGCCGGCCTCAAAAAGGTTTTTCACCAATCTCGCATAGTATCTCGTCGGAAAGGGGAATCGATCGGGCAAAGCCTGGAACGATTGTTCGGTGATCGCAACGATGACCACTTTCGATGTGTCCTTTATGTCCAGACGCCCACGATTCTCGAATCGCTCGTCAAGAGTCTTCAGCTCAGCAGTTTTGAGAAATGGGATCTCGACAGGTGTCCCCCTGGAGAGCAGGAAGGCGATAGCCGCCGACACAAATGCAATGATCAGTGGCAACACAAGCTTGCTCGTCCTTGAAAGCTTGCCGCGAATTATCCGCATCGGTTAAATGTAAGGTGAAAATGCCTCAAAAGTCTACGGAGTAATTCAAGTATCCAACAAAGTCATTTGATCCCGTAACGGCAAGATAGCTTACATTGAGATTCAATGACTGTGCTTTAGTCACTCGAAAGCTGCTGGTCAGTCCATAAGCATTTCTCGAGAAGTCACCAAAGGTAGGCGTGTAGTTGACACCGACAGTGAAGCGATCATTGAAAAGGCGACATGTCACACCGAAGGTGAGAAAAGTATAGTTGAAAGTTTGTATCGCCTCGACTATTGCGGCAGCGGTCGTGTCCATTTGCCTTGTCAACGTCTTGTTGTCATTGATATTAAATCCCAGTGTTGTGCTCAATGGAATTTGCCCAAAATCAGAATTCAGGAGAACCAGCATGTTCGAATTATTCAAGTTAGTGCCGGGAAGCACATGGTCGTCCCTTTTGCTTATTCCAAAACCAATTTGAATGGAATGTCTGATTAACAGGTGAAAGTCATAGTGCGAATCGAAGTAGTATCTGTGAGTCGTGTTGTCAACTGCATTTGCCGAATCCGGGCCAAGCGAATTTGAATTTGCATAGGAAGAAAAACCCAGTGTTAGGCTCGGTAAACTTGCCATGGGGAAGTAAGACACGGAGACATTTGAGGTGGCATACTGCGTGGTTGCAAATTTGTTATGCTGCAGATTGTCGAAGAGATCTTCATATGAAATCGAGAACAGAATCTGGTTGCTGAACAGGCGCGGCCTGAGGAAAAAGCTCAGCCCTCGGACGTCGGTCCTGATGTACGGCTGGCCGAAGGAAGCGTAATCGGGCCCGCGATACACATAGCTCACTTTGGCAAACGTGTTCAGATAATTCATGTCGAGGCTGACATCCCATGCGAGCGACGAGAGTTTCGTCGGATCGAGAGGAACCAGATACTCATTGATCGTGAAGTACTTCTCCAGTGTCGCAAGCGGAACTATCTTATTGATTTGATCTCCGGCATCGGAATTCGAAATTGAATCAATGTCAGCAACGGAGCGATTACCCACGGCTGTGTTTTGGTTGAGCACACTCATGGCTCCTTCCGCCACGAAGTTTATTCGATGTTCATCCAGGTTCATGTAGAAATCAGAACCGAGCACCAGGTTTTGATTCGGGAAATTTCCCAGGTTTACGGAGCTGATGGCATCGGATGACTTCAAGTACGTGAACCCCAGCTGCGCATGGCTCCCGAAGCTAAAAGACGGACGAATTGCCAGAAGATTTCTCGTATATGTCCCGTAGTTGACATGGACAAATGTCGAGTCGCTAAGCTTCACGTAGTTCGCCCCTGTATATTGCGCACCCGATCCAGGACTGACTGCTATTGTATCGAGATACTGGCCTGCGATCCCGCGGGTAGTTTGGCCATACGCCGCTTCGACGTTAAAAAAACCCGCCGACAATTTTCCCGACAAGCCTCGCACGCGAAGGCCATTCATTATTAATGGACTAAACGTCGGATAGCTATCTCCCAACTTGAGGCTGAGCCACGATGTGCTTGCATAAAAACCATATCTATCCTGAGGCTGGCGGTACGATTTTTCTTCGGAGGTGAGGTGCAAATTTGCGCCGAGACCCACTCCGTATAAGGCACCTCCAAAATTCACGTCGCCTCTGTTATACCACGTGGAACTCCCTGCTAAGTTCTCGTTCCTCAACTCCAGCTGAGCATTCCCCTCGTGAGTGAATCTCTGCTCGGCAATTTGCTCCTCAGGAGTCAAAATGGTGAAGCTCCATCCCATGGAGCGATATTCGCTCCCGTCAGTTTTGTAGAGTGTCACCTTCGCGGTGTGAACTCCACTTCCAATCGGCATAGGGAACTTAGCTGGGGAATAAACGATAACGTCACCGCTGACGACCGCATCGGCCGTCACATCAATCCCATCAAAATACAATTTAGTTTTTTTCCTGTCCACAGATTCAGGGGCGTAAAGCATAGATGCTGCGATCATCAGGTCATCGACAGTCAGCTTTTGATCGCGCTCAGGACTGATCACCAGGATGTCTTCAGCGGCTTCTGACGAATTGACCGTGATGCGAACAGGATTCTCAGTCGGACTCTCCTGCGGGTAGGTCTCGACCGTCCCGTCGCGCATCGCTATCCTGACATAGACTTCTATGTAGGGACTCACAACGTATGACCCCGGAACCGTTCCATTGAGGCTCATCGAAGACTCGTCGAAACTCATCTCCGTCTGCTGGAAATCAGAAGACAGGTTATTTCGATAAAACAGCAATGCCTGGGAAATATCGGAAAGTTTTTTCACATCGGCTCTTATGATCACTGGTCCATTCTCGATCACTTCCTCCTTCGCGGTAACGTTAATTATCTGACCCTGCTGGGCGGAAGCAGCCGAAGGCAGTAAGAGGATAAAGGAAGAAGACACCAGAAGAACAAATGCGAATGCAACCCGTGCCACCTGGATGTAGAAAAATGCAATATTCAAGTTCCCTCCGATGGATGCTGTGGAAAAAGATCTCTGCAATCAGGACCTGACCGATTTATTGCTGAGTCTCTATTATGATCTCATGCAATTTGCCGTCGCTGCCTTTGAACCACATCTCAAGTTTATGCTTCTGCTGATTGAATTGATTATCAAGTTGCGTAACCCTGCTTGAATCCTGATGTGTAGAATTATGCACGTTTATATTGCCATCCCTTGACGAGACACCGGTCTGTCCGGCGCTGACCTCCACTGAATCATTTGAGAATATGTTTCTAAACCAGACAAGACCTTCCAGTATTGACAGAAGGTCGGTTCCACCCACTTGAACAGTGAGCATTCCCTGTGTGCCACGAATCGAAGCGACGCTCGTCGGAGTAGTAAACTCGAAAAGGCCCGTTTTTCTTTTTGTCATACTGAAGCCAACATCGCCACCTCTGACATCTGTGCTTGAGGGATCTTTATCACCGTAGATCTGGACTTCGGAATTTGGCCCCAAGCGGAGCGTACTCGCGTCGTTAAACTTTATCAGAGCGAATGACTCCTTTTGAGTTCTGACGAAGTCGCCAGGATATATCAGATCTGCCTTCTTTGCCTTTATCCAATCGCTCGTCTGCTTCTTCTCGACATTATTCTTGACGACAAAGAACAAAGCAATATTATCCGGAGAAGAAACCATTTTGAAAGCGAGAGTTGCCGCAAAAGCAAATAAAGACGAAAGCAAAATGACTTTTCGCATTTTCATTGGCGTCTCCTCATTGAGCAACATAAACATTAGTTATCTTGGATCGGTCCATACTCTGGAGAATCTGCAACAGCTGTTGTATGGTTATTGAGCTGCCGTCATAATAGGCCGTTCCGTTGAGCACAGTTATTCCCGAAAGAAGGTTTTGATACTGAGTACCGATCAGCAAGTTTGTCAGGGCTGTCGTGGCAGGATCATTAGCATTCCCTCCGAGCCCTCTGGTCGTATCTGGAGCTGCGATGGTAAAGAACCAGATGTCGCTCTGTATTCCGCTGCCGCGGGTTGAAGAAGGTGGGATCTTCACGTACCAATAGTAAGTCTTGCCGCCCTGAAGCGGTCTAATTCCCGGTCCGCTTGGCGGATAGTTGAAAGAGCTGCCGGCGACAGTCTGTTGAAGGAACGGGACTCCTGAAACCACGTCCTGGGGGCCTTGCTGGTACGGCAGTTTTTCATAAACTGAAAGCACTACTGTATCAACGTTGGCGGACCACTGGAAACGCGGGAAAGGTGTGCTGACATTGTCGCCGATGTTTGGAAATGCAAGATCAACGCGACTTGGATTTGTCACGACAATCTGTGCACGCTGCTCGGTGTTCGGGATGGGAGTGTTATCCGTATTAAGACAGTTCACTACGAATTCGTAAGTACCGGCTGGTGCCTTCCCGGTCGCGAGTGCAACGTTCTTTATCTTGTCGTACTCTTGATGATCATAGTCGCTGTATTCCATGTGCACGGGAGGATTGTCTCCCGACAAGTCGACATTAGTAATCTGCTTCGTTTGTCCGGGCTCAAGCGTGAGAGGTGTGCTCCGAGCAGTGTAGAATCCGGGAAAAGGAGATTCACCTGCCAACGTAACATTGACCACAACGTTCAGTTTCACCCGGATTGGAGTCGTAGCCAATGAAGTCAAGGTAACGGTGAAGAGAGTGCCGGAGCTCTTGACATGCTCGATGTCTAAATCAGCGATATAGATCTGATTGTATTGAGGAACCAAAAGGGTAAGGTTGACAAGGTTCTGCGCCTTCGAGCTATTTACCCAAAGGGACAAAACAGAAACCAACATCACAACAATCAAACGACGCATAAACTCCTCCATTTTGCTAGACACAATTTAAGCCCGGTGCCAGAACTCTGCGATTGATCCTTGTCACCTGTGTGCACGGAAACACATTTGCACCGCAACGTCATTCTCAGACAGCTGCAACTTCTGCAAACAAGCGCGCCTGCTCACCACGGTTTCGAGGAAGTCGGGGCACAGGCACGAACCTGCGTTTACGACAGCCAAGGATCAAAAGTGAACTATATCATTGTAAATGACAAACGCCATGAACAGGAGAAGGAGCGCAAATCCAACTTGTTGTGCGAAGAGTTTTATTTTCGTCGGAACTTCTCTCCTGAAGATCGATTCATATACGAGAAATGCGAGATGACCGCCGTCCAGCGCGGGGATAGGTAGGATGTTCAGAACAGCAAGACTTATGCTCAGCAGCGCCATGAAACCAAGGAAACTTATTATACCCATCTCGGCGCTCTGGGTTGCCAGTTGAGCAATCTTTATTGGACCGCCAATCGATCTTGTGAACGAGACCTGGCCGGTCACCATTCTGACTATCGACTGAATCAGTAGGGCAGTTGCGCTGACGGTCTGGTCAAACCCTGCAGGGACGGCTGTCAATACATCGTAACTAAATTTCTCAACAGGGCCAGTATACTGTGTTCCGATTATGATGCCGATCTTTCCGTCGGAGTTTGGTACGACTCTGATCTGCATTTGCTCATTGCCACGTCCGACTAAGATCTCGAGAGGCTTGTCTTTGTTCTGCTTTGTTAATTCAACAACCTGGGTGTTCGTCACGATTGGCTGATCGTTGATTGAAAGGATCAAATCTCCGGGCTGAATGCCCGCCTTCGAAGCAGGCATGCCTGGATTGACAGTCCCGACAATCGCATGCATGTGAGACGGATAAATTCCAATTTGCTCATCGGGCTTGACAACGTCTTTCGGCACGACCACATTCACAACCTGCCCGCCGCGGTTTAGCTTTACCGTCAAAGATGAAGCAAGATCCTCCAGATAGAAATCTGTCTGGACATCCTCCCAATTTTTCAAAGCCTTGTTGTTGACTGAAATCAGATCGTCGCCGAACTTAAACCCTACTTTTTCAGCTACGGAATTTGGCTCGACATAGCCGATGGTAGTCGTAGCGTAAAATAGCTTGCCATTGGCAAGATTGATCCCGTAAAAAATGACGAAAGTCAAGAGGAAGTTCATGATCACGCCTGCAGAGACCACGACAATTCTCTGATACATCGGCTTGGAACGAAACTCGTTCGGCTGCGGAGGCGTGTTGATAAAGTCCGTGTCGAAACTCTCGTCGATCATCCCCGCAATCTTGACATACCCTCCGATCGGTATCCACGACACACAATAATCTGTTTCGCCGATCTTCTTCCCGAATGCCCTCGGAGGAAAACCGATTGAAAACGTATCGACCTTCATCCCGAAAATCTTTGCGGCTATGAAATGTCCAAGCTCGTGGACCAGCACCAGAATCCCGACGGTGATAATGAAATATAAAATATATGTCATCAGTAGTTCTCGATCATGATTTTTGTATTTTCAATCGGAAGCGCCGTGTTCACAACACAACCTCCGGATTTTTCAAGAATCCCAATTCCAAACATCAAGCCTCCAACCGGAGACTCATCGTCCGCAATTGAGTATTTAGAACTCATACGTGCTCAGCTTCGGTGTAAACAAATTCTCTGGCGACCCGGTCCGCCTCAAAGATTTCTTCAATATCTGGAGAAGGCCTGGAGACGATCGAGTTCAGCGCCTCCTTCACGAACTGCGCTATCTGAGTAAACTTTATTTTTCTTTGCAAGAAGAGATCGACAGCGGCTTCGTTTGCGGCATTAAGCACAGCCGTCGCCGTTCCACCTTCACGCAGAGCTTCATACGCGCAATTTATCAACGGAAACTTTTCAAAGTCAGGCTTCATGAAAGTAAGCTGGCTCACTTTGCCGAAATCGATTCTCTGATATTGCGACTTGACTCTCTGTGGGTAAGTCAGCGCGTACTGAATCGGAATCTTCATGTCGGGCATGCCAAGCTGCGCCTTCACGGAGCCGTCGACGAATTCGACCATCGAATGGATGATCGACTGGGGATGCACAACTATCTCTATTTTCTCGGCAGGCAAGTCGAAGAGGAAATGCGCTTCGATAACCTCGAGTCCCTTATTCATGAGAGTTGCGGAATCGACAGTAATCTTGTTCCCCATCCTCCAATTCGGATGGTTAAGTGCCTCTTCAACCGTTACGTTCTCGAGCCCCGACTTGCTGCGATTAAGAAAGGGTCCGCCTGAGGCAGTCAGTATCAGTTTCGCAATGCAGTCTCGGTCCTCGCCCGAAAAGCACTGAAGGATCGCGCTGTGCTCGCTGTCCACAGGAACCAGAGTAGCGTGGTGTTTTCTCACTGTCTCGTTCACGATTTCCCCGGCGACCACCATCGTTTCCTTGTTCGCGAGAGCGACGGTCTTACCTGCCCGAAGGGCCTCAAGCGTCGGCCGAAGTCCTGCGAAACCCACGAGTGAGCTTATGAGGATATCAAACTCACCGCTACCCATGACTTCCATTAACCCGGCCTCGCCGGCAAATATCTTCAATTCCTTGCCGTTCAGATAAGAACGAAACAGGTTTACACGCTTTTCATCTATTATCACAACCCCAGCCGGGTTGAACTTCTTAACCTGTTGATATAGCAGGTCGACGTTCTTGTTCGTGACCAAATAGGTTATACGGTAATCTTCACCGTGCTCGTTCATACTTGAGATAACATCAAGGCTGCTTCTGCCAATCGAGCCGGTGGAACCGAGTATCGCGATTCCTCTTCTTGAACTCATGTGGTTATTTCAGAATGAATTTAACCAAGCATGCACGGCAAAGCAAGAAACGTGAATCATAAATGACCCATCCCGGGAGGAATGCCGCATTTCTCTATCAGGCAGACAGCTACCTTCATGGCCGCGAGAAATCACCTGCAACATTGAAAGAGTCGATCGACTTTGTGAAATTCTCAAAGTGAAAAGAATTGCAGCGATCTCGGTTTACTCGGCAGCGATGGGCTACGTCGAGTCGGCGGTCGTAATTTATTTGCGAAATATGGCATCGGGTAATCCTGGACAGATCTTTCCGCTGAAATTTATGGAACCGAATCTCGGCTTCTTGGAGATAGGACGAGAGGCAGCGACGATAGTAATGTTACTTGCCGTCGGGTACCTGGCCGGGCGCAATCGTCTGCAGAAGTGGATGTTCTTCATTTATTCCTTTGCGATCTGGGACATGTTCTACTACATCATTCTTAAGATTACGATAGGTTGGCCAAGCTCGCTCCTTGATTTCGATGTGCTCTTCCTTATTCCGGTGATATGGATCGGTCCCGTTATTACGCCGATTTTGATTTCACTCCTCCTTGTGATCGGATCGTTGGCTATAATTTCCGTAAGTGAAAGATCGAGCGATGTGCAAATCGGCACGTTGAATTTGTGGTTATTCGTTCTAGGTTGTGTCACGGTTTTTTACTCGTTTACCTGGCAAACTTTTCATATCTTAATTACGGTCGGCCCAAAAGGCATACAGCATTTTACACCAAGGTCTTTCGATTGGCTGTCGTTTATGATTGGATACTTGATAATGTGTCTATCGACCGCCAAGACCATTAGGGATTGCCTCTACAATTCGAAGATCCCGTCCGCGGGAATAAAATCCTCCGCCTGAGGAAACAATCCCGGGCAGAGAGAAAGTGATTCAATGAAGCACACAAACGACGAACCAAATAAACGGATGGCAGAGTGGAAAAAGCGGGCAGAGAACGGAGGGACCCGCTCATCTAAGTTCACGACGGTCAGCGGGGCACCGGTAGAGATGCTTTACACTCCAGATGACATTGAACAAACGAGTTTTGAAAACGACATCGGTTCTCCCGGAGAGTTTCCTTACACTCGAGGGATTCACCGTACGATGTACCGCGGCAGGCTCTGGACGATGCGCCAGTTTGCAGGGTTCGGGACACCTGAAGACTCGAACAAGCGCTATCATTATCTTCTTCAGAATGGTCAAACAGGACTGAGCGTCGCGTTCGATCTACCGACACTAATGGGCCGCGACCCGGATGACCTGCTGTCCGAAGGAGAGGTTGGTGTTTGCGGCGTGTCCGTAAGCTCACTTGAAGACATGGAAATTTTGTTCAAGGAGATTCCGCTCGATAAGGTTTCCACTTCAATGACAATAAACGCGCCGGCGGCGATGCTTCTGGCCTTCTACATAGTGGTTGCAGAAAAGCAAGGTGTTCAACCACAGAAACTCCGTGGCACAGTCCAGAACGATATCTTGAAGGAATACATTGCACAAAAAGAATGGATCTATCCGCCGGTCCCTTCAATGAAAATCATCACGGACATGTTTGCATACTGTGTCAAAGAAATGCCAAAATGGAATCCTATCTCGATAAGCGGTTACCATATCCGAGAAGCGGGCTCAACCGCAGCTCAAGAACTTGCATTCACACTCGCCGATGGCTTCGCTTACGTCGAGGCAGGAATAGCAACGGGTCTCGACATCGACGAGTTTGTTCCACGACTTTCGTTCTTCTTTAACTCGCATCTCGATTTTTTTGAGGAAATAGCCAAATATCGGGCAGCCAGGAGGATCTGGGCGAGACACATGAAGAATAAATACAAAGCAAAGAATCCAAGAACATGGATGCTGAGATTCCATACGCAAACGGCGGGATGCTCGCTGACGGCTCAACAACCTGAGAACAACATTGTCCGAACGTCGTTTCAGGCACTAGCCGCCGTGTTGGGCGGGACTCAGTCGCTTCACACAAATTCGATGGATGAGACTCTCGCATTACCCAGCGAGAAAGCGGCTACCATCGCGCTGAGAACCCAACAGATTCTGGCTTACGAGACCGGAGTTGCAAACACGATTGATCCATTGGCGGGAAGTTATTTCGTGGAAAGTCTGACGAACAAAATGGAAGAGGAGGCCGAAGCATATTTCGAGAAGATCGACTCTCTTGGTGGGGTCATTCCTTCCATCGAGCAGGGATTCTTCCAGCGGGAGATAGCTGACGCGGCCTACCGGTATCAGCGGGAATTGGATACGAAAGAAAAGATCATCGTCGGAGTTAACGAGTACGTCAGGGAGGATGAAAAAATCGAAATTCCGATTCTTGAGATTCCTAAGGAAGTGGAAACAAGACAGCGTGAACGAGTAGCCCGATTACGAGCTAACAGGAGCGAGGCTGACTGTGAGAAGTCGCTTCTTGAGCTGCGGGCAGCTGCCCAAGAAGGGTCTAACATCATGCCGAAGCTGCTTCAGGCAACTCGAGTATATGTGACGCTCGGGGAGATGTGCGACACTCTGAAGGAAGTTCTCGGAGTGTACGAAGAACCTGTCGTGTTCTGAAAAATGCAAAAGTCAGGACTGACGCCGACAAAGGTACGAGCTAAGGTGCCATTTGTCGGATGGTTTCGAAAACGATCTGAACTTTTTCTTGACAAATCTACTGCCTCGGCATATATTGATAAGTGTTTTTTTAAAACGAACGAGGGAAATGTTTAGGAGAGACTGTCTTTTACTGATCTTAGGGGGCGTGCTTACTGCTGTTTCTTTCTCTTGCTCGTCAAACAGGGTGATTGAGAAAGACGCGATGAAAGAAGTAATGGGCGGACCGAGAAAACAGGTTGACACGGTGAGCCTAATATCTTCGATGAATGCAAACCACACCGCAATGATTCAGCAGTCCGACCTATCAACATTATACCCGATCGATTCAATTCTCACCGATGATGATGCGGTCGGCAGGCTACTCAATCTTGCGCGGACGCATTATGCCAAGGCACTGACTTTACAACATGCGGGAGTGCAAGATTCGTCGGCGATCGAATTCGAGAAAGCAATAGATGTCCTGAACGATCTGAGTTATTACCCCGACATAGAAGAGAACAAGGACTTCATTACACTTAGTCAGAGCATCATAAACGATTACGAGAAATACATTCGGAGCGTTCAAAATTTAGGACCTGGTGCATCTGTTTTCGCTCTGAAGGAGAAACTTTCGGAAGTTGTCGATTCAATCAACATAAGCGGTGCCAAGTTCCCGAAGCCGGGGGTCACGAAAACCACCGTGCCCCTCGTCATGAACAGGTACGTGGAGCAGAACATTGAATTCTTCACGACCCGCGGAAGGTGGCACATGCAAGATTGGATTTACCGTTCGGGACAATACATGCCGATGATGAAGGCCATCTTCCGCGAGGAGGGATTGCCGGAGGAACTGGCATATTTATCAATGCCCGAAAGTGGCCTCAATCCCACTGCCCGCTCCTGGGCAAGAGCAGTTGGACTATGGCAGTTTACAAGATCGACGGGTAGTCTTTACGGCCTTCATTGCAATTGGTGGTATGATGAAAGACGCGATCCAGTAAAATCGACGGAAGCCGCTGCGAGACATCTGAAAGACTTATACGAACGATATGGCGATTGGTATTTGGCATTGGCCGCTTACGATTGCGGTTCGGTCGAAAGAGCAATCCGCCGGAGCCATGGAGAGACTGATTTCTGGGAAATCAAAGGACACCTTCCGAGGGAAACCAAGAACTATGTGCCTCAATACATTGCAGTGGCGCTCATCGCGATGAATCCGCGAGAATATGGTTTCGACGGAGCAACTGTCCCATCTTCAGAAGAACGATGTGATACGGTCATGATCCCTGAAAGTGTGGATTTGAAAGTGCTGGCCGAGGCTACCGGAGTCGATGTGGATTCGCTTCTCGAATTGAATCCCGAACTGGTTCATGCAGTGACTCCTCCTAATTTTGGCAACGATGGCTATCCGCTGAGAGTGCCTGCCGGACTCGGCAAAGTGTTCGCTCAAGATTACGAAAGTCTCCCGGAGTCCGCGAAACTCACATGGACTTTCCATAACGTCTTGCGGGGCGAGACACTTGCAGGAATTGCAAACAGATATAGAGTCAGACTTCCTGCGCTGAAACTTGCAAACGACTTATCGAGAAGAACCCGACGCGTTCGCCCGGGAACTTTGCTAATAATCCCGGTGAAGAGTTCGTACTATGCCCATGAAACCCGGCCAGTCGACAGAAGGTTCGCTTCTAGAGGACAAAACCAGGCGATGGATCCGCCGGACTCTTCAATTCATATTGTTGAGAGGGGTGAAACACTCGGTTCGATCGCCGAAGAACACGGGACAACGGTCGCGGCATTAGAGAGGATCAATCATCTGAGGAGCTCAAAGATAAACCCGAAGATGAGACTAATTGTTTCGGAAGCCGCGGCGACCGGCCCGGTTGCATCGACCAATGCCCAGAAACGTAATATTCCGAAGGGCTCCTCTTTTGTTTACCACAAGGTTAAGAAGGACGAAACCCTCGGCAGGATAGCGTCGCATTATGGTGTGGACATATCTGATCTCAAAAAGTGGAATAACATATCATCAAGCCGGATCAGAAGAGGACAGCGATTACTTGTAACGCCGCCATACCTTGGTAATGTCAGGGACGATAGCTTGATCGCAGAGTCGCAAGACTCCAAAATGATTTACCGGGTTCGTCGCGGCGATTCGCTGTGGAGCATTGCGAGGAAGTTCGGCGTTACAATAAATAAGCTCAAAGAGTGGAACGACAGTGCTGATCGGGACATTCGGCCCGGACAGCAAATTGTAATTTATAATTAGGACAAGCTTTCAGGGGGTGAAGTCCGTGTCTGAAACCCAGACTGCCAGATCGACGAGGTCCAGCAAAATCGTGACGGTTTTTGGAAGCAGCCGGCCCACGGAAGCATCCAAGGATTATGAAGATGCGGAATTACTGGGGAGAAAATTATCGGCTGCTGGCTTTTCGGTTTGCACGGGCGGCTACGCAGGAATCATGGAGGCCGTTTCAAAGGGAGCATCGGAATCAGATGCGAACATCATAGGCGTAACGAGCGCTATCTTTTCTCCAACACCAAACCGATACGTAAACATGCAGGTTCATACGACCTCACTTTACGAGCGGCTTCAGAAGCTTGTTGAACTCGGCGATGGCTACATCATTCTCAAAGGCGGAACTGGTACCCTCGTTGAATTCTCCCTCGTTTGGGAGTTGATGAACAAGACCATAATCAAGGAGAAGCCGATAATCACCGTGACCGATTTTTGGAGCCCCGTGGTTAGTCTTCTCGATGAGGAGCTGTCTCTCGAAGGTCTCGAACCGTGCACTAAGTATGTTAAGATGGCCAAGGATGTGTCCGAAGCGGCGAACATGATGATCAGATCGCTCCTGGGGGAGTGATCTCCACTTTCTATCGTCCTCTTCCCTGTGAGTATGTCGAAAGCCAATAATTGATAATCATTTTCAACCAACCTCAACCAGTCGTGTGCGAATTTCCTCAGCGATCTCTTTCGGATCCAGGTCGTCCGCTTCTATCCAGACAATCCTTCCATCTTTTCTGAACCAAGTCATCTGCCTTTTTGCATACCGCCGAGTGTTCATTTTGATGAGCTCCACCATCTCTTCAAATCCAAGATTTCCCTGCAAATAACACGACACTTCCTTATACCCGACGGTTTGCAGAGAGTTCAAATTAGGATCGAATCCCAATCGTAGTATTTCCTTCACTTCGTCAACCAGACCGGACTCGATCATCTTATCGACTCGATTTTCAATCCGACGATAGAGGAACTTTCTCTCAAGGAGAATTCCAAATTGAACTGTCGTGAAATCCGAAGGCAGAGTGTGCTCCTGTCTCAGGTCAGAAATCTTTTCGTGGGAAGAATAATAGATTTCAAGAGCACGTAGAATCCTTTTGTAATTTTGTGGTATCAGGCCCTCTGCAGCAGCCGGATCAATCTGTTTGAGCTCCGCAAGTAAACTCTGCGGACCTTCCGTCTGAAGCCTGCGTCTCAGAGTCTTCCGAACTTCCTGGTCAACTTCCGGCGCATCAAACAGCCCATCAATTATAGCACGCAGATACAATCCTGACCCACCGACAAAAATAGGAAAACGATTCCTTGCGAAAACCTCCTCGGCGATCTCCCGCGCGATGCTGGCATAAGCGCCTGCGCTGAACTCTTCGTCGAGCGAAAGCGCGCTGACAAGATGGTGCGGAACTTCCAGCAGCTCTTCGCGGGTCGGTTTGGCAGTCCCGATGTCCATGAGCCTGTAAATCTGCCTCGCATCCGCGGAGATGATCTCGCCGTCGATGAGCTTCGCAAGCTCTATCGCAGTCTTCGTTTTCCCGGAGCATGTGGGTCCCACGACGGCGACAGCGACTCGATCAACCATCGTCTTCGTGCCAGCCTTCCTTGCCAATCAACGGCACAAACTTGAAGTCAGCTTTGACCACCACACTGAATTCGTCGGCCTCGCTGATTTTGGTCACGATTTTCAATTGCTGATAATCGTGTGAGCCAACCGGGACAACGAGCCTTCCGCCGACCTTCAACTGCTCAACGAGCGGCTTCGGAATCTCCGGTGCTCCAGCCGTGACAAGTATTCCGTCGTAAGGAGCAAATTCTCTCCATCCCATCGTTCCGTCGCTGAGCATTGATACAAACCTCACATTGAGACCGTCAAGCGTCTGCCGCGCAGTCTTGAGAAGCAACGGGATTCTCTCCACCGTGAAAACCCGGACTCCCATCGCGGCAAGGATCGCCGCTTGATAACCGCTACCTGTTCCAACTTCAAGCACCTTGTCCTGCTCATTCAAACGGAGACCCTCCGTCATGATCGCGACGGTGTATGGTTGAGAGATGGTTTGCCCTTCACCGATTGGAAGCGCAGCGTCGTCATAAGCGTGATTCCGGAGCGGGATCGGAACGAAAAGATGTCGCTCGACTTGCATCATTGCATTCAACACTCGCTCGTCGGTGATTGCCCTGTCTCGAAGGAGCTGCACCATCTCCCGGCGCGCCTCCAGATATCTATCAAGCAGTCCTGTTTTTGACATGACCTTCCGTAAAAGATTTTAGGTACACGCTCATGAATCGCAAGATGTCCAACACCTTGATGCGGCTTTGTGAATCGTTATAGATCGTCTTTATCCGAATAAATCCAACCGTAAAACCTGCGAGCACCGCTTTGATTAGAACATCCGATTCGTAATCGTAATGCTTGCGCGTCGAATCCACTTGTCTCAAGACATCAGAACGGTAAAGTCTAAACCCGCACTGGCTGTCTTCGATTTTGCTACCGGTTCTCAACGAGATCAATTTCGAAGTGATCGAGTTGGACAAGAAACGATGTATCGGCATGTGATCGGCTGAGATGTCTCGTTTGCCGATGACCACATCGAGTGTATCGGATGCCAGAACGAAATTTGGTATTTCAGATGGATCGTGTTGAAGATCGGAATCAAGCGTGATGATCAAGTCGTAATTCTCGTCCAGGATCTTCCTGGTTGCATCTCGGAGAGATGATCCTTTTCCTTTTCTAACCGGGTGTCGCAATACCCAAACGCCGTGCTGACGCGCGATGAGTTCTGTTTGATCCGTGGATCCATCATCAACGACGAAGATATTTTCATTCGAAACGAACTTCGCGACTTGCGAGATCACCTGCCCGATGGTATTTGCCGCATTGTAGGCAGGTATCACCACCGCAACTTTAGGCATCGTCTGCAGCGTGCTTCAAAATTGATTTCGCCGCTTTGTCGGAAGGACGGGGCAAAGTTTCTTTCAGCTTTCTGCGCAAACCTTCAGGAGAAAGCCCTCGGCTCAGAACGCCTTCCTCAGCGATCGAAATTGTGCCGGTTTCCTCAGAGACTATCACAACCAACGCGTCCGATTGCTCGGAAACGCCAAGTCCCGCCCGATGTCTCATCCCGAGTACATATCCGCTTATCCTTGTGGTGGAGCTAAGCGGCAAAGTGCATCTCGCCGCCTCAATCGTGTCGCCGCGAACAACAACGGCTCCGTCGTGCAGTGGCGCCTTCGGATTAAAAATCGAGACAAGAAGCTCTTTGGACACCTTTGCGCGAATCTCCTCACCAGTTTCAATAATCGTTCTCAACGCGCTCCCGCGGGCGATCACAATCAAAGCACCATGCTGCCTCTTGCTTAACTCGGCGGCGGCATCCGCCATCTCGTCGACTGCCTCGCTGATATCAATGTGAATGAAGAACCTGACAAAGCTGTTCTTCCCGAAGTACAGGAAGAGTCTTCTCAGCTCAGGCTGAAAAAGCACGATAAAGGCAATTACCCAAATGTTCGTAAGTGTACCGAGGAGCCATCCGAGCGCACGCATTCCAAGTGCCTGAGCAGCAAACGAAAGTGCAAGTATCATCAACAGGCCGATGAATATTTGAGCCGCGACTGTCCCCCGCATGACCTGATAAAGCTTGTAGAAGATAAACGCGACAAGTCCGATGTCGAGAAGATCGATGACCGAAACGGTGATGAAACCGATATGGAAAAGCTCCATCAGGCTTTCCGTCTCCTTATCGCATCAGCAATCAGAGCGACTCGCCGCATTTCACGGACATCATGAACTCGAAGCACATCCGCTCCGTGAAGAATACTTGCCGTGACGGCTGCGGCCGTTCCCTCCAGACGCTCTCCAACAGACGCTTCAAGAATTTTCCCGATGAAAGATTTCCTTGACACCCCAATCAATATCGGAACGCCAATGGCGCGAAATTCTTCGAGCCTGTCTATCAATTCAAGATTATGCTCCAGGTTCTTCCCGAATCCGATTCCCGGATCTATCATCACCTGTTTGATCCCCTTCTTCCTCGCAGTCTCGACCGCATCAGCTAAATAATCATAGACCTCTCGAACCACGTCCTCATAACTAGGATTTGCCTGCATGTCTTTGGGCTTTCCCTTGATATGCATTATCACGACCGATGCACCGGCCTCGGCAACTATGTCGGCCATCTTCGGATCGAAATGCAGGCCGCTTATGTCATTAACAATGTTTGCACCTGCCTTCAGTGCCTCCAGCGCTACCTGCGATTTGTATGTGTCAATCGATATCGGTATACCACTCTTTCGACGGATCTCGCGAATCACGGGAGTCACTCTTCTCAATTCTTCTTCCGTTGAGACAGCCTCGGCGCCCGGCCGAGTTGATTCCCCGCCGACGTCAATGATGTCCGCGCCATCCTTAACCATCTGGAATGCGTGAAGGATGGCATCTGTCCTGCCGTAGAACCTTCCGCCGTCGGAGAACGAATCGGGAGTAATATTGAGAATGCCCATCAAGTAGGTTCTCTTCGAGAAATCAAACGGCATTTCGCCGAACTTATATGTGAGATCAATTGAAGACATTAACCCTCAGCATCGTAAATATAAGCACCGCGAGGTGAATTTTTCACTTCTTAATGAAGATCAGTCTCTTCAGCTACGTGCAGCGAATCGAGTCCGCGTGCGCTTATCTTGTTTTTGCAACGGAGTTTGATTAGTATTATGGCAGAGTTCATTAACAAGAAAAGGAAGGTGATGCGATTGGTCGGCGTCATTGTTCAAGAGAATGAGCCGATCGACAGAGCACTGAGGCGCTTTAAGAAGAAGTATGAGCGTTCAGGAATTCTCAAAGAATTCAAGAAGCGAACATATTTTACCAAGCCCTCGGTCCGCAAGAGAATGAAGCGCGTAAAAGCTATCCGGCGCTCTCAGAAACTTGCATCGGAACTCGGTTGATACGGATCCCGTCTCAAATTCATCTGAGACGGGACTTTTTATGGGGATAGAAACCTCGAATCAGCGCAGCCCGAACATCGAAGCGGAGTATTGTGCCCAACTCAGAACCGGTGAGAAGTAAAGCATCAGGGCTATGTTCGGAACGACAAGAAGAGTCATTAAAAGGTTTGTGCCGAAATTAAATTCGACTCTGGTCGAATCGGCAGGCTGCACCAGATACATATTACGAACGACCTTGACATAATAGTAAAGTGAGATGACGCTGTTGATCACGCCTACGATGGCAAGCCATATGTAGTGTGTGCTTATCAAGGCAGAGAAGAGATAGAACTTGCCGATGAAACCGAAAGTCGGCGGAATTCCGGTCAGCGAGAAGAGAAACACGGTCAGCGCAAATGCCAAGTATGGTGAACGATAACCAAGCCCCTTATAATCCTCGATGCTCTCAGTACGAAATTTGTTCGCGACTAGCATTACGATGTAGAATGCGCCGAGGTTCATCAAGAGATACGCGACAAAGTACACCAGCATGGCGGAGATTCCCTGGTTAGTCAGCGTCACGAATCCCATCAGGATATATCCCGCGTGTGCAATGCTGGAATAAGCGAGCAGCCTTTTCATATTTGACTGCCAAAGTGCCACGAGATTTCCGACGCTCATAGTTAAGACAGAAAGCACTGCGATTATGTCTGTCCAGTTGAAGCCTTTGAAGATATCCCACATCCCCGCAACGACTGGCTGAGCAGTAACATCGATAAAACCGATTTTGAAAAACCTGATAAGCATTGCAAAGCCCGCTGCTTTCGAAGTGACCGAAAGGAATGCAGTGACGGTAATCGGGGCACCTTCGTAAACATCCGGAGTCCAGAAATGGAACGGCACCGCGCTTATCTTATAACCGAGACCCGCCAGCATGAGGACGATCGCGATCAGGATCGTAATTCTCGGGGCACCGCCTGCAGCCAGTGCCTGATTGAATGAGTAGATATTCGTTTCGCCGGTGAGACCATACAGGAGTGAAATTCCGTACAGCATCAGGCCCGAAGAGAAGGCGCCGTAAATAACAAACTTCAACGATGCTTCATCCGCTCGTGCGTTTTCCTTCGTGAAGCCGGACAATATGTAGGAAGAAATGCTCACGAGCTCCAGCGACAGATACATCATGAGAAGATTCGTCGAACCTGCCATGAAGAACGCACCAATCGTCAGCGAGATGATCAGGCTGAAGTATTCAGAGTACTTAGTTGAAGCCGCTTCAAGCTCCTGACTCTGCATCGAAAAAAGGACAATCAGTATTCCGGTCAAAAGAAAAATTATTTTGAAGAACCAGCTGAACGGATCGACAGCATACATTCCGCTGAAAACTAACTCGCTCATGCCGATTTGCCTGAATACAAAAATCCCTGCGAGCACAAACCCCAGCAAAGCCATATATGCCGGCAGATACTTGGTCGGCCTCTTTCCGATCAGAGCCGTGAGTAACGTCAGTATCAAGAAGATGGAAAGTGTTGTCTCAGGCAGAACGTAGCCAAAACTCTGATAAATGGTCTGGGACATTACAAAATTCTCAATTCTTAATCTTGAATTTTAAGTCCAACATTCAAAATTCATAATTTATGATTTGGGATCACTTTGCCGCCGTCAAGCCGGTTCCGACCTTCTGAACGAAATCGACGAGATGATTCAATGTAGCGTTCATCGGGTGAAGCATTATCGACGGAAATATGCCAAGCAAGATCGCCACGACCATCAACGGAACGAATGCAACGAGCTCTCTTCCATTAACATCCGTGAGCGATTTCCATTTCTCCGGAAGCTGACCGAGGAAGACTCGCTGCAATGTCCAGAGCATATAGCCTGCAGTCAGGACAATTCCGATGCTGGAGAAAATGGCAATCCAGCGGAATGTTTGGAACGCACCGAGGTATGAAAGGAGCTCACTGACAAATTCACTGAGTCCTGGCAGGCCAATCGCCGCAAAGAAAGCAACAGTCATGACTCCCGTGTAAACCGGCATCTGATTAGCAAGTCCACCGAAATCATTAAGCCCGCGTGTGTGTGTGCGATCATAAATGACTCCGACGATCAAGAACAACATTGCAGTCACGACTCCGTGATTGAACATCTGCAACACACCGCCTGAAACGCCTTGAGTATTGAGCGCTGCGATACCGATCAAGACTACCCCCATGTGGCTTATACTTGAATAAGCGATCAACTTCTTGAAATCCGTTTGCGCCATCGCACAGAGCGCACCGTAGACAATGTTTATAAAACCAAGAACTGCCAGCGGGAAAGCATACTTGAGCATCGCATCAGGAAAAATCGGGAAGCTTACCCTCAAAAAGCCGTATGTCCCCATCTTCAGGAGGACACCCGCCAGAATGACACTTATGGCGGTTGGCGCTTCGACGTGAGCATCAGGCAGCCACGTATGGAATGGGAAAATAGGAACCTTGATGGCGAAGCCAATAAACAATGCGATAAACGCAACGTATCTCCAGTAAGTACCAATTCCCGCGAGCAGAGAATTCGGATCGTAATTTCTCGGGTCCATCATCGCAAGCATGTTGAACGTGTGCATTCTCTCGGCAGTAACGGTGTCCGTAACGCTCACGCTAAAATAAAGTCCTAACATCACAAGCAGAATCAAAACGGAACCGAACAGAGTATACAGGAAGAATTTTATCGCCGCATACTCCCGTCTCGGGCCGCCCCAGACACCGATCAAGAAGTACATCGGCAGAAGCATGAGTTCCCAGAAAACGTAGAAAAGGAACATGTCGAGCGCCACGAAGACTCCCATCATTCCGGTGTCGAGCAGAAGGTAAAGCGCAAAATAACCTTTCTGAGATTTATCGATGTTCCATGATGCAACTATGCCGACAAAGGATATGAGAGCAGTCAGGATTACCATCGGCAGACTCAGACCGTCGATGCCCATGAAATAGTCAATCGCCACATGACCAAACCAGGCCACACCTTGCAGGTCGATCCATCTCGTCTTCTCGACAAATTGAAAACCGTCCGGGTTGTTTATGCCTGTAAATGGCGCCTTGAAGTTGATCCAGATGAGCCCGGCAATAACAAGTTGCAGAATCGTCGCAGCAAGTGCAGTCCACTTCATGGCATTCGTATTCACTCTTGGAATGAGCAGTATTATGATCATCCCCAAGATTGGTAAAAAAGTAATCCAGCTCAGGTACCCTATTCCAAGGAACTGATGGAACATTATTCCTCCAATGACGTTTCTAAATTCTTAAAATGACATCGCTCGATAATAGCACACGGATTAAGAAGGTGGCACAAAGGGACAGAGACACAGAGGCACAAAGTGTGCCCGCATTCCCTTGTACCTTTGTATCTCCCGGTCGATAATTTTGTGAAAATATGCGGGATGCCGCTCACAAAATAAATATCGGATTGGAGCGGCATTTGTGCCTTAGTCCCTTTTTCAAATGTTCGTGTCATTCGTGTTCTATTTTTCAGAATTGCCGGAATGCAAAGAAAATGATCATCATTCCAATCAACGCAAGAACGATGTAAGTTTGAACTCTGCCGGTCTGAAATTTCCTGATGCCCGCTCCAAGAATCCCCGTGGACCAAGCTGAAAAATTCACGAGCCCATCGACAACATAATTATCGAAGTTCCCACTAAGCGCGGACCATAGTCTCGCCAGGGAAGCTGAGCCGTTCACAATGCCATCTATAACTGTCGAATCAAACCAGGCAAATGCTCTGCTAATCAATACCGTACCGCCGACAACGGTTGCACCATACAATTCATCAAAGTACCACTTGTTCAGCAGAAAGGTGTAAACGGGGTTGATCGATCGCTTCAGCTTTTCCGCATCGATCTTCTTCCATTGATAGACCACGTAGGCAGTGAGGATGCCGAGAAGAGCGAGGGTCAGTGAAATGAACAACCCAGGATAATGGATTTCTTCTAACGCGACATCATAGAAGGAACTGGCAGACTTTTCTGACTGCCCTGCCATATTCTCAGTGACCGACACCTGGGGAGTCCTGTCCCACCCGCGATCCTGCATCGCAGAGACGACTGATGTGGGCTTCGTTACCGATTGAAGCAGCCAGCCTTTGTCAGGATTGAGAGGATTGAAGCTGTAGAAGACAAACAGCGACAGCGCCGCCAGGACAATCAGCGGTATCGTCATGACTGCAGGTGACTCTTTCGCGTGCTCGAACTTGTGATGATCTCGCGGCTCGCCATGAAAAGTCATGATGATGAGTCTGAACATGTACATGGCTGTCAGGAAAACCACCGCATACCCGATTATCGGAATTATGTAATTGCCGGAGAGTTTCCCGTATGCGAAAGCCCCCGCGAGGATGCTGTCCTTACTGAGGAAGCCGGAAGTAAAGGGTATTCCTGAAATTGAAAGGCTGAATATTACGAAACTCCAGTAGGTTATCGGCATTTTCCGGCGCAGGCCACCCATCTGCCTCATGTCTTGCTCATGATGCATCGCATAAATGACAGAGCCTGAAGCAAGAAAAAGGCCGGCCTTGAAGGCGGCATGTGTAACCAGATGGAAAAATCCGGCGGCGAATGCACCTACGCCGAGTCCCATTATCATATAGCCGAGCTGACTTATTGTGGAATAAGCAAGGACTTTCTTGATGTCGTTCTGAGTAATTGCAATCGTCGCGCTGATGAATGCAGTGATTGCGCCTATGTATGCGATGACCGTCAATGCATCACCGGTAAGCATCGGATAAACGCGCGCCACAAGATAGACACCTGCCGCGACCATGGTTGCGGCATGGATGAGAGCGCTGACCGGCGTCGGGCCTTCCATCGCATCCGGAAGCCAGACATGTAACGGAAATTGCGCGGATTTCCCGACGGCTCCGCAGAAGATGAGAATGCCAGCAACCGTCAGCCACGTCCCTGACAACTGTCCACTCGCAATTCCGTCGAATATTCCGCTGAAGAGAACGGTATGCAACGACGTGAAAACCACCATGATGCCGATGAAGAAACCCATGTCGCCGATCCTATTCACGATGAAGGCTTTCTTACCGGCGTCGCTGGCAGATTTCCTTTCATACCAGTGTCCGATGAGGAGGTACGAGCAGATGCCGACAAGTTCCCAGAACACATACATCATAAGAATGTTGTTCGCGAGAACTATTCCTAGCATCGAGAAGCTGAACAAACCCAGGTACGCGAAATAGCGAGAGTACCTGACATCTCCCTCCATGTAACCGATCGAGAAAAGATGTACCAGGAAGCTTATCAACGTCACGACCACGAGCATTATCGCGGTAATGTTGTCAATCGCGATTCCGAGATCGAGGACGAACCTCTGACTTCCTGCCACCGCTCCCAAGTCGATCCACCTGAAAGTGAAATCTATTTTCGGCACGGAAAGGAAGAAAACCTTCTGCACCATTATGAAAATCGAGAATGCGAGCGCGACGAACAAAATGCCGGTCTCAAGCAAATCCTGGCGTGGAATCTTCCTGCCGAAGAATATCAACAATGCAAAACCCGCGAGCGGCAGGAGCAGAACTGCAATTGATAAGTTTATTAAAGTGGTTTCAACCGGAGTCATTCGTTAGAATTCCAATTTTCGATTGTCAATTGTCAATTGTAAATCCTTAAGACTAGTTCTTCAGCTTATTAACTTCATCAACATTTACAGTATTTAGCTGCTGGAAAATGTTGAGCACGATCGCAAGCAGGATCGCAGCTTCAGCGGCGGCGAGGATGATTACGAAAATCGCGACCACCTGTCCCGTGAGATTCATCATGCCAAACCGCGTGAATGCAATGAAATTTATGTTGGCTGAGTTGAGTATCAATTCAATTCCCATCAGAACCATGATCGCATTCTTTCTCGTTATGACTCCGTAGATGCCGAGCGAGAAAAGTATCGCGCTGATTGTAAGAAAGTGGTACAGACCAACGTGCAGCGATGTCACTGATCCTGACATTATATACTGGCTCCCTAACCTTTTTGAACTCTCTCGCGACGCGCAATTACCACTGCGCCGACCAATGCAACAAGAAGCAGCACCGACGCTAATTCAAACGGAAGGACGAACTGCGTCATGAGGAGCGCACCTATCGGTCTGG
This sequence comes from uncultured Bacteroidota bacterium, assembly GCA_963704305.1. Classification (GTDB taxonomy): domain Bacteria; phylum Bacteroidota; class Ignavibacteria; order Kryptoniales; family JAKASW01; genus JAKASW01. The sequence continues at coordinate 244,136 of OY969888.1, forward strand.
CCGTCTCCTCATAAGGTGCGTAGCTCGCAACCGGCCACTTCGTCGTGGTCAGAACTCCGATCAGAGTTCCGGCAATAGCGCCGACGACGATCACCGCCGGAGCGATCTGCAGGGCACCGCGCTTGACCTCGACATTGTAAGCTTTTGAAGTAAGCATCACACCAAAAACTATCAAGACGAGGATGCCACCGACATAAAGAAGGATCTGCGTTATTGCGATGAAGTCCGCCGCCAGCAACACATAGATCGCCGCCACCCCGAAGAACGTGAACACGAGTGCGAAAGCCGCATAGACTATACTCCGAGCGAAGACGACACCTATCGCGCTCACAACGGTCACTATCGCAAATGCATAGAAAATTATATCGTACCAGTTCATTTCAAGTAGTCTTGTTTTCGCTTTGATTGTCCGAAGCTCCGCCCTCCGCAGTTCTTGAATCCTTCCCGGTGGGACCTTCGGTAGTGGCCGGTGTGGGTGCAGCTGCAGCAGGATGTTGACCGGAGAAAGCTTGCGTCTGCTGACCTGCGGATGCCGTGGCTTGAGGCTGTTGTTGGGCCGGAGCGGGTTTCTGAGTTGCCTGAGCTGCCTTTTGTGCGGCGGCGGCAGCCGCTGCTGCTGCCTTTTTGGCAGCAGCCTCACGTTCAGCTTCCTGAGCTTGCTTTACCTTCTGAGCAGCTTCTTCAGGAGTCAGCGTAATGAAGTTGTAAACGAGATCCTTCCGATCATATTCGGAGAACTCGTACACATCTGTCATATAGATGCACTCTGTCGGACAAGGTGGAACACACAAACCGCAGTAACAGCACTTTCCAAAGTCGATGTCAAATTGGACAAGCCACAAACGTTTCTTCTGTCCGGTGGAAGTCACACCGAGATCTTCCGTAGGAAGGGCTTTCGCCGTCTCAAGTGTAATACAATTTACGGGACATGCCATTGCACACTGGTTGCAACCGATGCAGTCGTCCATGTTCACATAGAGTCTGTTGCGCCCGCGTTCAGGAATCGCCATCCTCGCATCAGGATATTGTACGGTTACTGCCGGGGTGAAGAGGTGTCTCATCGTGACTCTCATCCCGATGAGAATCGTCCAAAAACCTTTTCCTATGTTCCTGAAATATGTCGCCACCGAGTTCATGATCTTGATTTCAAAATTATCAATTCTTAATTCTCAATTTCGAATTCATAGTCCTACAATCGGAGTTCATCACTACTAACGAAGCACCGTCCACAAACCAACGGCAAATATATTCACAAGCGCAAATGGCGTAAGAATCTTCCAGCTGAGGTACATCAACTGGTCAACGCGCAATCGAGGCAGAGTCCACCGAAGCCACATTTGCACAAATACCAGAGCCATTCCCTTCGAGATGAGCCAAAAAGCTCCCCACACCGGTCCGGACATGAACGTTCCGAACGGACTGTTCCATCCACCGAAAAACAATGTGGAGGCAACGGCGGCGACGGTAAACATATTCGCGTACTCCGCCAGGTAAAACACCGCGAATCTCATCCCGCTGTACTCGGTGTGATAACCTGCCACCAGTTCCGACTCCGCTTCGGGAATATCGAAAGGAGTTCGGTTCGTCTCGGCGAGCGAGGCGATGAAATATATTATGAATGTGATAAAGAGGAATGGAAATTTCCCGAAGACAAACCAGTTCCAGAACCAGCCGCGTTGAGCTTCGCACACGTCGTTCAAGTTCAAACTGCCCGCGACCATTATCACAGCCAGTATCGCGAGCGAAGATGGAATTTCATAACTAACCAGCTGGGCCGCTGTCCGCATCGCTCCCAGCAGTGACCACTTATTGTTAGACGACCATCCTGCCATCAGTATCCCGAGAACAACGATTGCACTGACGGCAACTATGTAGAAGATTCCCAGATTGATGTCGGCACCGATAAAAGCCGGGCTGAATGGAATCGCGGCGTATGCTGCGTAAGAGCCCATGAACACCAAGAGAGGAGCAAGCAAATACAGGAACTTGTCGGCCGCACTCGGGATAGTGTCTTCCTTCTGCAGGAGCTTTACGACATCCGCAAGCGGTTGGGCCCAGCCGTGCCATCTTCCTGTGCGCATCGGCCCGAGCCTGTCCTGCATGTGTGCCGAGACCTTCAACTCGATGTACATCGCGACCAGCGCATATCCCATCACCCACGCTATGGGAAGCACACTCGACACCAGCGCACCAAGAAAACCTGTTCCAAGAAAATGAGTTACGAAATTATGCATTCTTCAGAATTTCAAATTGTGAGTGCCGTAATTCAAATTTCTCATTCAATATCAAGTAATCGACCTTCAAAATTTCCATGTCATCTGTCGACGTCGCCCAACACTATGTCGATGCTGCCGATAATCGCAATCATGTCTGCGATCAGGTAACCACGAGAGATCTCCGGAAGCATACTCAGGTTTACGAATGAAGGAGAGCGGCCTTTCACTCTAAATGGGTTTTGGCTTCCGTCGCTGATGATGTAATAGCCGAGCTCACCGCGAGGAGCTTCGCTTCGGACATATACCTCACCGACCGGCGGACGAATTCTCTTCGGGATCGCTGACTGGACATCCCCTTCAGGAATGCTGTCAATTGCCTGCTCGATTATTCTAAGGCTTTGTTCCGTTTCCCTGACTCTTGCCATATACCTGTCCCAGCAATCGCCGAGAGTTCCCATCTCGCCCGTTCCGACAACAACGTCGAAATCAAATTTCGGATAAATTGAATACGGCTCATCCTTTCGCAAATCCCACTTGACACCGGATCCGCGAAGCGATGGGCCGCTTGCGCCGTAATTGATCGCGACATCCGCCGGAAGAACGCCGACATTCGCAGTGCGCTTGATGAAAATCTCATTATAGCTTAAGAGGTCGTTAAGCTCCTTTAATGTCGTGCGGTAGTGCCTGATAAAACTCTTGGTTCTCTCGACGAAATCGGGAGTGATGTCGTGAGAGAGTCCGCCCGGCCACATGTAATTGTAAAGGAGCCTTGCGCCACATGTTCTCTCAAATATATCGAGTACCATCTCCCGGTCACGAAAACAGTAGAGGAAAGGTGTAAATGTGCCGATATCGAGTCCGTAAGTCCCGATCATAACAAGGTGGCTGGCAATTCTCTGCAGCTCCGCCATGATCACGCGAATGTATTCCACGCGCTCCGGCACCTGTATGTTCAGAAGCTTCTCAACGGCGAGCACGTAAGCGTGATCGTTGGTCATCGACGCGACATAATCCATCCGATCACAATATGGAATCACCTGTTGATAGTTCATCGCCTCAGCGTGCTTTTCGAAGCATCGATGAAGGTACCCAATGTGAGGAACAGCATCAACGACAACCTCTCCGTCGACGACCAATTCAATCCGGAGCACCCCATGGGTCGAAGGATGCTGCGGTCCCATGTTGAGAACCATTTCCTCGGTACGCAACCCAGCCATTCATTCCTCAAATAATCATTTAACTAATAACTTATTGCTGCCTCCCTGCGTCCCGGTCTTCCGGGATCTAGGTACTCAGCCTCGCTCGGGGGAATCGCGGAGTCTGCCGTGTTTGGATCCGTTCGACGATCTAACATTCCCGACAACCGTCGGGACAAGTACCTACTGCTGCCATTTCCCGAACACTCCCGAACAGGATGTTCGGGATCCCGATCATCCATGGAAGGTTTTTGATCGGGAGATTTTCGGGAAGCCGAATCCCGACAAAGACGATCTTTGTTGGAATGATTCTTGATCGGCTCAATACGGCACTTTCATTCCCTGATAGTACTCCTGCACCTTATAATCCTTTCTAAGAGGATGTCCTACCCAATCGTCGGGCAACAATATTCGCCGCAGATCGGGGTGATCAAGGAAAACTATGCCGAAAAGATCGAATGCTTCTCTCTCATGCCAGTTCGCGGTTTTCCATATCGACTCGACGGAAGGCACTCCAGGTTTATCTTTCGGCACTTTGACTTTCAAAACGATTCGATGTCTCTTCTGCATGGAAGACAAATGATACACGACGGCGAGATTCCCATCGTTAAGGTCGACTCCCGACAGAGACATCAGGTAATCGAACTTCAGTTCCGGATCTTCTGACACAAATTTTGAGACTTCCCTGATCAAGTCCGGGCGGATAACAATATAAGGTTCGGTAACTGCATCCGACTTATACTCGACGACGGCTTCTGGAAAGTGAGCCTTGATTCTATCGTTAATTTCGTTTGCGTTCATATGATGTCAAGCTGCCTCGACTGCTGCCGGAGACGACTTCAAGTCAGCATCGCTTTTCTTAACGCGGCTTTCCCTTCTGATTTTTTCCTGCAACCTCATCAAACCCTCTAACAGCGCCTCTGGCCTCGGCGGACAACCTGGCACATAGACATCGACCGGAATGACTCTGTCAACTCCTTTCAGAACATGGTAGCCGTGTTCCCAATAAGGACCGCCGCAATTCGAGCATGATCCCATCGAGATTACATAGCGAGGTTCAGCCATCTGTTCGTGAAGGCGCTTGATGCGAGTCGCCATCTTCAAAGTGACGGTTCCGGAGACTATTATAACATCTGCCTGTCGTGGGGTGGCACGCGGGATGACGCCGAAACGCATCATATCGAAATGCGACGCAGAAGCGGCCATCATTTCAATCGCACAACATGCCAATCCAAAATGCATCTGCCAGAGAGAAGAGAGTCGTGCCCAGTTAAGCAGATTATCTAATGATGTGACTACTATATTCCCGTCTTCAAACCGCTTATCCAGCAAACCCATTACTTCACCTCCGCGTCGGCGATGTGAGTCCCGGCTAATTTATTTCGCACGTACTCTATGTAGCGCGGACGCGGCTTGTCCCAATCGAGATCGCCTTTCACCCAGACGTAGACATAACCCGCGATGAGCACCGCGAGGAAGATCATCATTTCAATGAAGGCAAACATCCCGAGCTTCTGAAAAACCAGAGCCCATGGAAATAGGAAGACGATCTCAACATCGAAGATGAGAAATATCAGTGCGATAATATAGAATCGCACGTTGAACTTCACCCAGCTATCGCCAATAGGTTCTTCGCCACATTCGTAAGTGCTAAGTTTTTCTGCGCTCGGGCGATCTGGTCTTAACAACCGTGCTGTAAAGAGAGCAGCAACTATGATAAGCGCGGCAACTATGAAAAACAGAAGCACAACCGCAAATTGTGAAAGCATCCGTCCTCAGCTCGCTTTATATGAGACAGATGTCAGGTTATATATAACAAATCGGACTGACATTATGCAGCTCCAAAAAAATTTCGGGTTCAATTTAAATGTCATTGGAGGGAAAGTCAAGGAAGGAGAAACAACGAATGGAAGGATAATGTTCCTTGGACGAAGATCAACTAACCGAGATGGCCGGGACCTCCAACCCGGGGGAGATTTGCAGCCGGACACTTCGACTCAAGAAGGATGTGACTCCACCTTTGTCAGCTTGAAATTAATGACGGTGGAAGCTAAGTTAGGCCGTCGGGTTTACAGGGCTGCACTCAGCACATAGTCAATTATGTCGGTACACGAGTGGTAATAATCTAAACCAAAACAAAGGAGTCAGAAATATGCGGCACAAGAGCACCGCGGCCGTCGCCTTGCTGCCATTGCTCAGTGTTTTGATCTGGAGCGCAGCGGCTCGGGGACAGACGTTTGATAAGATCAGGGATCAAGTCAAAGAGCATACTCTGTCAAACGGCATGAAGTTCATCGTGCTGGAGCGTCACGATGCGCCCGTTGTCTCGTTCCACACATACGCGGACGTAGGCTCGGCACAGGAATCGTACGGTATAACCGGGATCTCGCACATCCTGGAACACATGGCGTTCAAAGGAATGAAAGACGTGGGCACCAAAGATTACGCGGCCGAGTCAATGGTACTTGACAGGATGGACAGCTTGTACGACCTGCTGAGCCGCGAGCAGCGTGCAATCAATCCCGATAGCGCAAAGATAAGAGGATTGAAAGCCGAATTCGACAGCACTAATGCAGCCGCCGGCCAGTACATAGTGTCAATGGAATACTGGGATCTGATAAGAGAGAAAGGTGGACAGGGCCTCAACGCCTACACAAGCAACGATGCGACCCAGTACGTTGTGAGTCTTCCATCGAACCGCCTGGAATTTTGGATGGCAATGGAGTCAGACCGATTCATGAATCCTGTCTTCCGGGAATTCTTCCAGGAGAGAAATGTGATCATGGAAGAGCGGCGGTTGGGTGTTGAGACTCAGCCAATTGGCAAACTCATTGAGGACCTGGTCTCTTCAGCCTTCAAAGCACATCCGTATCACCATAGTGTGGTCGGCAATATGTCTGACATCCAGAACATCTCAAGGAGAGACGTGATAAACTACTTCCACAAGTATTACAGCCCGAGCAACCTGACCGTGGCAATCGTGGGGGATGTCGATCCGGACGAAGTTTTTAAGATGGCAGATCTATATTTCGGTCGTATACCGAGCGGCTCAAAGCCGGAACCACTCCGAACTGTCGAGCCGGAACAGTGGGGCGAAAAGCACGTATACGTTGAAGCCCAATCTCAGCCTCTCGTCGTTGTCGCCTACCACAGGCCGAGTGCCAGGAGCAGTGAAGACCAAGCGTTCGACGCGCTGGCGAACATCATTGGAACGGGCCGTTCATCAAGGCTCTTTATGAGTCTGGTCAAGGAGAAGAAGATCGCAGTTGAGATCGGAGCTTTCAACGGGTTCCCTGACAACAAATATCCGAACCTCTTTGCGGTCTATGCGTTCCCCGCAAAAGGTCATACAAACGACGAGTGCTTGAAGGCAATCGACGATGAGATTGAGAAAGTTGTGAAAGACACTGTCTCGGCAAACGAATTGATTAAGTACAAACGATGGACAAAGAAGGATCTGATTGATGGCATGAAGCGTAACAGCAGGATGGCTGCCTCACTTACGTACAACGACGTCGTCCTCGGGAGTTGGGAAAAAGCATTCGATGTGATAAAGGAAGTTGATGCCGTGACAGCCGCCGACATCCAGAAAGTCGCTCAGAAGTATCTGACCAGGAAAAACCGGACCATCGGCGAGCTCATTCCTGAGAATCAATGAACAGGCACGATCTGACATCACGCAAAGTGTCCATGAGTGCCAACGAGGAATCAAAATTTTATTTTGAAAGGGAAAGGCGATGAGAAGAGACTCTTTAGTCGCGCATTGTTTGTGCATTCTCGTTGTTTCTGCGTTCGTTCTGTCAGGTATGTCCTTCGCACAAAAGGCACCGAAGGACAAATTCTCCTATCCGACGCTGCACAAGATCCTGACGCCGGAGGTGCAGAAAGTGACGCTGAAGAACGGGATGAAGATATATCTGGTGGAAGACCACCAGTATCCCACGATCGATTTGCGAGCGATGGTTAGAGTGGGCTCCATTTATGAACCGGCCGAAAAAATCGGACTTGCCTCGATCACCGGAACTGTTCTGAGAACAGGCGGCACTGAGAACCACACCGGCGATGAAATCGACCGGACGCTGGAAACCATGGGAGCTATGGTACAGACCGGAATTGAACAGGGCTCGGGATATGTCTACGTGTCAATTCTGAAAGAGTACCTGGACCAGGGCATCGACATCCTCTCGGACATCTTGATGCATCCGGCTTTCAGAGAGGACAAGATCGAGCTTGCTAAAATAGAAGCACGCTCCGGCATATCAAGGCGCAACGACAACATCTGGGATATCACCGGACGAGAATTCAATTCCCTAATTTATGGAAAGGCCCACCCGTACGGCAGGTATCCGGAATATGCCACAATCGATTCTATCACTAGAGACGACATTGTGTCGTTCTATTCGAAATACTTCCATCCGAACAACATCGTCTTCGCTGCCTGGGGTGATTTCAACGCGAAGGAGTTGACGAAGAAACTCGATGCGGCATTCGGCAGGTGGCCCTCGGCCCAGACGGCATATCCAGAATTACCAAAGGTCGACTACGAGTACAAATACACGGTCAACTTCATCCAGAAATCGGATGTCAACCAGACGCATATTCAGATGGGACACATCGGCGGATTAATAAGCGATCCCGATTATTCCGCCTTGGTAATCATGAATGAGATCCTTTCCTTTGACAGAATGTTCAAAGTGCTTCGCACAAAGGAGGGACTCACATATGCACCGTGGGGATATTACGGTGCTGACTACGACCACCCTGGCGTGTTCAATTGCGGCACGCAGACGAAATCGCAAACGACCGTCTACGCGATCAAGCTTATGTTGAACGAAGTCAAGAGGATGACCGAAGAGCCTGTGACCGATGAAGAGCTGCAGCGTGCGAAAGACAGCTATCTCAATTCGTTCGTGTTCAATTTCGATTCAAGGTCGAAGGTCGTCGAGCGTCTCATGACTTATGCATATTACGACTATCCTCTCGATTTCATTGACAAGCTGAAGGAAGGCGTCGAGAAAGTTACAAAGGATGACGTCCTTCGCGCGGCGAAAAGCCATCTCCGGCCGGACAAGCTTCAGATTCTGGTTGTCGGAAACAAGAACGACTTTGGTGAACCGCTTTCCTCGCTCGGGCAGGTAAACGAGATCGATATAACGATTCCTTCCCCTCCTGTGGAATCCGCCGGTGTTGCGACCCCCGAGTCTCTCTCCAGAGGGAAAGATCTCTTCGACAAGGCGGTGAATGCGATCGGCGGCCTCGAAGCTCTTCAGAAGATCCAGAATCTGTGGATGAAGATCGATCTCGTACAGGTGACCGAGGCAGGTGAGATGACCATGGCCGGCGAAGTGACACTGGCCTATCCGGACCACATCAACCAGTCCATTGTGACTCCGATGGGAACAGTCAAGATGGTGATGGCGGGTGACAAAGGTTGGATGGTAAGTCCACAAGGCAAAATGCCAATGCAGGAATCTATGAGAAAGAACGTAAAAGAAAACATTCTGAGAGATCCGGTTTATATTTTTACGCACGCGAACGAAGTTCAGATTCAGTTCGTCGGTAAAAAACAATTCGCAGGTGCCGGCGCGAACGATTTGTTGATCGCGGGGAAGGAATGCTCATTCCATCTCTATCTCGATCCAAAGACCAATCTTCCAACTGGACTCTCTTATCAATCAACCGGCCAGAAGGGTCCTCTAACTGTCGAGGAGTCATGGTCTGATTACCGGGAAGCTGAGGGCGTGAAGCTTCCATTTAAAGTCGTGGCGACAGCCGACGGGAAAAAGTTGTCTGAGATGACAGTGAAAGAAGAGAAGTGCAATATCAATATTGACCCAAAGTTGTTTCAGGAAGAGTAGGACTTGATCACAATCGCTTGGCACGACCCCGCCGGAAGTAACTGGCGGGGTTTTTGTTTCAAGAACTAACAGACAAAAATCTGCCGGTCAACCCAGCTTCAATCTTTTCGCGACACTGTAGAGATCTTTGTCGCCCCGGCCTGAAAGATTGATCAGGATATCTTTCCCTCTCCCCTCGCCCTGTGCAAGCTTCTCCGCATATGCTACAGCGTGCGCCGATTCGAGCGCCGGAATGATCCCTTCGATGCGCGAGAGCTCAACGAAAGCATCGAGCGCCTCAGTGTCGGTAATCGAGACGTACTCGACCAGCCCGGAATCCTTTAGATACGAGTGATCCGGTCCGACGCCAGGGTAATCGAGACCGGCAGAAATTGAATACGCGTTCAGCACATTTCCGTTTTCGTCCTGCAGTAGATACTGCATCGAGCCGTGCAGAACACCGGGCTTCCCGAGTGAAAGTGATGCCGCAGTCTTTCCGGTCTCAAGCCCCTCGCCTGCCGCTTCAACACCTATTAGTTGCACTTTAGGTATTTCCCGGATGAAATCATAAAAAATTCCGATCGCATTGCTTCCGCCGCCCACACACGCCACTACATAATCCGGGAGTTTTGCAAAGTCTTCTTTGAACTGCCGTTTCGATTCGCGACCGATCACTGACTGAAAATGTCTGACGAGCTTCGGATAAGGATGCATCCCGACCACGGAGCCGATGATATAGAATGTATCACGGACATTTGTCACCCAATCACGAATCGCCTCGCTCGTAGCCTCCTTGAGCGTGCGAGTCCCGCTCAACACTGGAACAACTTCAGCACCAAGCAATCTCATCTTGAAGACGTTTGGCTCCTGGCGGTGCATGTCCTCTTCGCCCATATAGACGATGCATTTCAAACCGAGGAGAGCACACACGGTTGCGGTCGCGACGCCGTGCTGTCCCGCCCCCGTCTCGGCTATGATTCTCTTCTTGCCAATCTTCTTTGCAAGTAATGCCTGACCGATCGTGTTGTTCATCTTGTGTGCGCCGGTATGAAGAAGGTCTTCGCGTTTCAAGAAAAGCCTCGCACCGTACTTCTCACTAAGATTTTTACAGAAAAAGATCGGCGTCGGCCTGCCGGCATAATTCTTCAGAAGATATTCGAATTCTTGATTGAACTCACGATCTCGTTTTGCCGATTCGAACGCTTCATCAAGTTCCTTTGCCGCTTTAACGAGCGTCTCCGGCACAAACGAGCCGCCGTACTTGCCGAAATGCCCGCGGTCATCAGGGAGTCTGTAATATGCTTCGATCTTTTCCTTTACGTTTTCCATTTTCAGCCTTCGGCTTTTAGGCGTTAGCTCTCAGCTGTTAACAGCTAGAAGCAAAGAGCTAACCTCTGTCACTACATTGTTTTGCATTTGAAATGAAGTCTTTAATTTTCTTGTGATCCTTTTTTCCGGGGGACAGTTCGACGCCGGAAGCGGTGTCAACGCCGTAAGGCCTCAATTTTCTTATGGCATCACAGACATTGTCACTTGTCAACCCACCGGACAACACGAACCGGGTTGACAGATCCACTCCGCTATTTGCAAGCATGTCCCAATCTGAAGTCTTGCCGGTTCCCCCAAACTCACCCTGTGTAAACGAGTCCAGGAAAATTAAATCGGCGCCAAGATGCGATGCCGTTTTAATGTCTTCCTCAGACTTGACCTGAACGGAATAATACAACAATTTCTTAAGATCGAAATCAGCGACAGCAAACCTCGGCTCGTAAATTTGTAGTGCGTCGACTTCAGTTGCTTCAATAACGATAGTGATGTCCTCGATAGTGGGCTGAACCATGATTCCGACCGTCGTAACATAAGGAGAGACCTCACGCACGATAGCCGCCGCTTCGTCGAATGAAATGAACCGTTTGCTCTTTCGAAAGAAGTTCAGTCCAATTGCGTCGGCGCCACTCTCGACGCAGGCATATGCATCCTGTATATTGGTTATGCCGCAGATTTTTACAAACACTAAAAGCACCTCAAAGGTCAAATGTCAAAGGTCAAAAATTCAACTGTGAACTCAAAAGTTTTCAGATTTGGGTTGTGGATTTGAATTTTGACTTTTGAATTTTGAGCTCCCGATCGCAAACTTTTTAACTTCTGAGACTCTGTCTTTCGATTTCATAAAATGCTCACCGATCAACACTGCATGATATCCGGCTGCAGATGCGGCCTGGATCCCGGCAAGATCGGTTATTCCACTCTCGCTGATGCTTACAACTTCAGGCGGAATCTCTCTCGCAAGGTCTTCGGAAACTTTGGGTGACACCTCAAACGTTGCAAGGTTGCGGTTGTTCACTCCGATTATCTTCGCACCTGCTGTGAGTGCCAGATCCAACTCATCAATATTGTGCACCTCAACCAGAGCGCCCAGGGACTGCTCGCCAGATATCTTGATGAAATCCATCAACATTTTCATGTCCAGTGCAGCGACGATCAAGAGAATTGCATCAGCGCCTATGAACGCTGACTCGTATATCTGGTAATCGTCGACGATGAAATCTTTCCTAAGGATAGCGACATCGGGTACTGCTTCGCGCACTAACCGGAGATCATCGGTTGAGCCTTTGAAAAAATCAAATTCGGTCAGAACTGATATCGCTGACGCACCGCCGCTTCTATAGTCCCTTGCCACTTCAGCCGGATCGATATTGGCCGCAAAGATTCCTTTCGACGGCGAGGCACGCTTTATCTCGGCTATTATCTTGACCTGTTCATGCGGAGTTCGTCTGATCGCAGCTTCGAAATCATTGCGCGGTTTGTTTTCAGCGGCAAGGTTTTTCAATTTGCCAATGCTGATTCTCTCTTTCGCTTTTTCAACGGCGAGTTTTCTCCGGTCAACAATAGTCTCGAGGAAATTCAAGGTCGCTTGTTCCGCGTCTTCTTGGTGCGTGTTGAGCCGCCGGTTCTTTTCAGCGCAGCTGTTCTCTTTTCAGCCGTTGATACTGCGGGACCGCCTCCCTCCGTCGGCGCTTTCCGGTTAGATTTAGTTCTTGAACTTCTACCACGATTTACTTGAGGCTCGATCGCAACCCCTTGCTGCGGCACCGCCTCAATTTTCTGAGAAGGGTGTTCCTTGAGCGAGATTTTCAACCGCTTGATCCTGTGACGTGCAACCTCGTCTATGCTGAAAAGCATTTCTTCATGCTTATAAACCTCGTCCTTCTGGGGAAGTTTTCCGGCAAGCTTCTGGACAAAGCCCGCCATAGTGTCGTATTCATCGCTCTCCGGAATTGTCGCTTTCATAAGCTCATTGAATCTGCCTACGCTCATCAAGCCGGAAATATGATAGTCGCCGTTCTCGTCCCGAATCACTTCCGGCAAGTTCTCATCATACTCGTCCTGAATGTCGCCGACAATTTCTTCAAGCACATCTTCCAAAGTGATTATCCCTTCCGTTCCTCCGAACTCGTCGACCACGATAGCGAGATGAACCTTGTCTCTCTGCATCTCGCCAAGGAGCTGGCTTATCTTCTTTGTCTCCGGGATATAACAGGGCGGTCTCAGTAGATCCTGAAGGACGATCACGGCTCCATTCTCCACCATCGTCAAAAGATCCTTCGCGTAAATTATTCCGACAATGTTGTCGATCGATCCGCGATAAGCGGGAAGACGTGAATACCCTTCTTCAATCACCCTGCGCAGCAAATGATGCGGCTCTTCACCGATGTCGATTGCCACGACATCCCCGCGAGGAACCATCACCTCACGAACCGTCTTGTCATTGAACTTCAGCACACTTTCGATAAGCTCCCGCTCAAGGACGTTTAGTTTCCCCGTCTGTGCCGTGCGGTCGAGAATCTCGTCGATGATCTCGGATCGATCCTCCTTCTTCTCCTCACTCTTCAACGCGCCCTCAACATATGAAAATAGTCTGGACGTCTTAGAGTAGGCACTCAATCCAAAAGCCGCCGCCAGTCCGGCGGCAAATGTCGAGGCGAAGACCACTGATGAGGTGAGAAGCTCGAAATCGATTCCGGCGTCGGCGAGTCCTCTGAGAAAAAAAATGGAAGCGAAGACGGACACGACGATCGCAAACACGATAGACAGATTCATCGGCCGTCTGCCGAGTCGAAGGATGTCAACCGAAAACACAAAGCCCCACCCGAGTGATGCCGCGGCAAAGAGCACCGCGAAGAGAACAAAACTCCCGATCATAGTCCGGTTATTTCAATGAGGGCGCGAAGCTTCTTTTCAGCCAATCCCTTTGCTATTACGTCGCGCGCCCGGTTTATTCCGGCCTTGACGTCCCGCTCTATGCCCGCCACATAGATAGCAGCTCCGGAGTTTAACAAGACGGCATCATAGAACGGCGATCCCTGCCCTCTTATCGCCATCATGAAAGCTTCTACAGACTCTTCCTGGTTTCGGACTACCAGTTCTCCCAGGCCCACGCGATTGAAGCCGAAATCCTCCGGAGCGATCTCGTACTGCTCGATCTTACCCAACTTCAACTCCGCGACAAATGTCTTGCCGCAGAGCGAAACCTCATCCATAGTGGGCTCACCGTGAACAACCAGCGCCGCCTGGCTTCCGAGATCCCTCAGAACCTCAGCGACAGGTTCAACAAGTGTCTTGCTGTAGACACCAATCAACTGGCGGTTTGCTCCTGCCGGGTTCGTCAAAGGTCCGAGTAAATTGAAAATGGTTCTCACGCCGAGGTCTCGCCTAACGGGAGCCGCGAATCTCATCGACTTGTGATGAAGTGGTGCGAACAAAAACGCAAGTCCGATCTCGCGCAGAGAGCGCTCGGTCTTCTGCATGTCGAGTCCGTCCAGGTTCAAACCGAGCGCCTTCAGAATATCGGCGCTCCCGGATTTGCTCGAGATCGCACGATTGCCGTGCTTCGCTACGGTAGCGCCAGCTGCCGAAGCTACGATCGCCGCCGCCGTGGAAATGTTGAATGTCCCGGAGTTGTCGCCGCCGGTGCCACAAGTGTCAAGAACCACTTCTTTGTCGGCATGAAGCTTGTCCGCTTTTTCCCGCATTGCAATCGCGCTCCCGACGATCTCATCCACCGTCTCGCCTTTTATTCTCAGCGCGATGACGTAACCGGCGATCTGGGACTCCGTTGACTCGCCGTTCATGATCTCTAACATTGTCCTGTAGGCTTCATCGCGTGAAATACTCTCACCCGTGATGAGCTTTGCAATTGCCTCGCGTATCATATCTGAATTCTGCTTAGACTAAAGACTCTGTGAGTATCGATACTCAAAAAAATCTATTTATCTCCTCTTTGAAGAGTGAATAAACTTCCCCCGAGTTCTCGACTAATGGTTCCATTTTGTCCGGGTATAAATCGAGTGCATATGCGTGACTGAAGAAATGCCTAAAAGCAAGGTATTTCACGAGACGGCTCATGCATTCACTTGAAATAATATTCTCACTTACTGCTGCTTCAAGAAATTCTTTATGCCAAGCGCGACCTTCCGGAATTGGAACTCTTCGTGACATAAAAATCTGCTTTAGAATGTTTTCTACACCTGTATAAAAATTGTGGAGTAAGGTTGCTACGCCAGCCAGTTCTAAAGAAGATAGCTGAGGAAGTCTCAAATGAGATGGCATCTCGCTAAGCACACTATCAATATTCTCCAGTTCAACTTTTATTTTCTCAGACAGATTATCCATACAGGATAATGCCCTCAGATCTTACCATGTCGTTAAATGCAGATTTCTTTTTCAGATCTATCAAATCGACAGGCTTAGAAAGGGCAAAAATTAATTCACCGTAAAATTCAAAGAACAACTTATCGGGAATCCCCTCAACTGCTAAGTCTATGTCTTTCGACTCACTGTGTCGGTCAAGGTTAGAACCGAAGAGATATAACCTAGAAACATCATACTTTTTTGCAATCTCTAGTAGTTTGTTCTTGTCCTCATCTGAAAGCATAATCAAAACTCAATTTCGGATCTTTGTTCAATCATTAAATGGCAATCACAGAATGCGACTTCGCGTAAGGTGGCAATTCACGGAGAAGAAGATCTATGAATTCCTCTCCATACTTGTTGTAGAAGTAAGTGAAGTTCAAAACCCTTTCCTGCAATTCCCGATTCGGGAAAATCGACTGCTGGAACTTCCTAGTCTGTTGCAAAACCTGCTCGTTCTTTTTGCGATAAGCTGTAGTGGTCTTCTCCTCAAGATGCTGGAGATGGTGAAGCACTCTCGATATTGTAGCATCCATCGTCCCTTTGAGTGTAGGATCAACTCTAACTATCAACGGGTCGAGCCGGTCTATTGCCTTCTTAATTTCCTCGGTCGTCTTTTCAAACTCTCCAGGAATGTTTTCCGGATTTGCTGAGGTCAACGCCTTCTTCATTACGACTTCAAGATCCGCGAATGCATCGGACATAGTGAGCTGGTACTTCTCCATCACCTTCTTGACTCTCCGTTCCAGGATCGTCGCGGCGGCACGCGGGAAAAGCGGAGGCATCTCGATGCCAAAATGCTGATAGACCCCCTTGAGCTGTGCGAAGTAAGCGATCTCGCTTGGTCCCGCAACATATCCTGCGGTTGGAAGAATATAGTCCTGACACAGGGGCCGGAGAACAACGTTTGGACTGAAGGACTCCGGTTTGGTCTCAAGTATCGTCCGCACCTGTTCAGGCATCAGCTTCCTCTTCGTTCCGCGGAGAGAGAATCCGCCGCCTATCGGTTCAAGTCCGCGCCGCATCCCATCTTCGATATAAAACATGTTTATCACGCGAGGCTTGACCTGCACGTGGTAGTTTTCTTCCAGCTCGGCACTCCGCTTAATGACTTCCTCGCTCGTCCTCGGATACGACTGGAGCTCCTTCTCAAAAACCGGTTTGAGAATCTGCTTGGCCGCAGCATCGTAAGGATCGATGACCAGTAAGCCGACCTTCCCGATCACCTTTGTCAGAGTCCGCGCAAATGCCGCGGAATAAGATTCGCCTTCCCTGTAATACGCCGTCAACATCTGCATCATGCCTGATTTGAAGTCTGACGCGGGAAGAAGCGCGTCAACCTGCTGGAACACCTGCTCGATAGATGCATCAAACTTGATCTCACTGAGCGGCTGCAAATTTTCATCTTCACCGTTCGTAAAGATCGCCTCAACACGAACTACGTCCGAAGCGCTGTTCAGCAAATGGATATGATTCGACTCGTTCAGATCATGGTCGTCACCTTCAAGCCAAAACAATGGAACAAATTCAAATTCGGCAAATCTCTCCTTCAACTCCTTCGCAAGCTTTATCGCGCTGATTGCCTTGAACAGTGTGTAAAGTGGGCCGCAGAACAAACCGACTTGCTGACCGGTTACAACTGCGAGCGCATTATCCTTGTTCAGGGTTTGCAGCAAGGTCTCGTAATCTGCAGAATTGTTCAATCGAGAATTCTGCCGGCGAAGAAGCTCGACGATTTCCTTTCTCCTTGGATTGAAGCTTGCCAGCACTTTGGAAAAATGATTTCGTAGCTCTTCATCGTTCGAGAAATCGACATTGTAATATTGCCGAACTTTCTCGAAGTCGTAGACGTAATCGGTGAACAGTTTAGATTGTTCTGGTAATTCTGTGAATGAAATTTCCATATTAGTTAAGCAGAATTGAGTTTTCGTTCTCCTTGCTGAAGAACTGCGCACGCGAAGTATCGAAGTACATCTTGAGTTCGGAGCCAGGTTCCGGATCGACGGTGGTCGTCACGCGTGCGACGATCTGCGCGGTCGGTGAATTGAAGTAGAGATAAACTTCATTTCCCATCGGTTCGGAGATGTCGACCTTCAACGTTGCAGTCGCGTCAAGTTCGCCGGGTTGGTATTCATTTATAAAAATATGCTCGGGCCTGACGCCAAGATAAATACTCTTGCCGAGAATATTCGAGAGTCTCGAAGCCAAAGATTCCGGGATCTCCAGCCTGATGCCGCCATTCACTTCGTTGAAATAGAGCTTTCCATTTCGCTGAATAAATCCTTCAAAGAAATTCATCGCGGGACTGCCGATGAAACCCGCTACAAACTTGTTGACGGGATTGTTGTAGAGATTCAATGGAGTATCTATTTGCTGAACAACTCCGCCTTTCATTACAACGATCCTGTCTCCCATTGTCATCCCTTCTACCTGATCGTGCGTCACATAAATCATCGTCGCACCGAGCTTCTGGTGAAGTTTGGAAATCTCTGCACGCATTTGAACACGCATCTTTGCATCGAGATTCGAGAGCGGCTCGTCAAACAAGAACACTTTCGGCTTCCGCACGATCGCCCTCCCGAGAGCGACACGTTGGCGCTGCCCACCCGACAATGCTTTCGGCTTCCGTCCAAGATATTCCGTGATTCCTAAAATCTGTGCGGCCTCCTTCACACGGGAATCAATCTCGGGCTTGGAAAACTTACGCAACTTAAGTCCAAATGCCATGTTCTCATACACCGACATGTGCGGATACAAGGCATAATTCTGAAAGACCATTGCGATGTCGCGGTCCTTCGGCGGAACGTCATTGACCAATTGATCTTCGATGTACAACTCTCCAGATGAAATCTCCTCAAGTCCGGCAATCATGCGAAGCGTCGTGGTTTTCCCGCAACCCGACGGCCCAACCAAAACAACAAACTCTTTGTCGCCAACTGTCAGGTTCACATCTTTTACTGCTGCGATGCCGCCCTCATAAACTTTCGATATATTTTGAAGTTTGACTCCTGCCACTATTCAGTTCCTCACGACAAGCTCATCAAGGATCTCGAAAAATTCCGGGAACGATATCTGTGCCCACTCAGCATTCTTTATCACAGTGGTGCCTTTCGCAGCGAGTCCGGCTATCGCAAATGCCATGGCAATGCGATGATCTTTATAAGAATCAATTTCTGCTCCATTCAAATTTCCCGTGCCGTTGACGACAAAGCCGTCTTCAAGTTCGGAGACATCCGCACCCATTGCCTCGAGATTATCCACGACGGCAACGATTCGATCCGATTCCTTCCTGCGGAGGTCATGCGCATCGCGGACGATCGTCTCGCCCTCGGCGAACGCGGCCATGACGCCGATTATCGGAAGCTCATCGATGAGTCGCGGAATTATCTCCCCGTCGATTTCCACACCTTTCAAACTGTAATGGGAGACCGTGACGTCGCCGACAGGCTCCCCAGCTTCCTCTCGAACATTGTTGATCTCAACCCGGGCGCCCATCTTGACAAGCACATAAATGAAACCTGCCCGAGTCGGGTTCAATGTTATGCCGACAGCGGTGACGGAGGAATTAGGAAGCAGAGCAGCGGCAGCGAGGAAGAAAGCCGCCGAAGAGATGTCACCCGCAATACTGTATTCCATCGGCTCGACTTCGTAATCGCATGAAATCTTAGTCTCGTAGCCGCACGAAGATTTCACCTTGTTCAACTTCAACATTCTCTCAGTGTGGTCACGAGATTCGATGGGTTCGACGACTGTCGTCTCGCCCTCTGCGAACATGCCGGCAAGGAGAATTGCTGACTTGACCTGCGCGCTAGGAAGCGGAAGCTCGTATCTTATTCCGTGGAAATCGGTCGCTGGAAAGATCTTTAATGGCGCTGTCATATTATAAGACGGGACAATATTCGCGCCCATTTGAGAAAGCGGCTCGATGATTCTCTGCATCGGTCTGCGTCGAAGCGCCTCATCGCCGGTGATTGTGCTTTCGAACTTTTGTCCCGCAAGAACTCCGGTAAGAAGTCGCATTGTCGTCCCGCTGTTTCCGGCATCGAGCGTGGCGCGAGGGGCAGCGTAGGACAACTTCCCCTTGCCATCGACAACAACTACGTCCTCGCTTTGGTCAATTTTCACACCAAGTTCAGACAGACAACTCAATGTGCTCTTCACGTCGCCGCCGGAGGAAATTCCTTTTATTCTCGACACCCCGTTGGCAAGCGAGGAAAAGATCAGGGCTCTATGAGAAATCGACTTATCGCCCGGAACTTTGAATGAGCCTCTGATAGAGGACGCTCCTCTCACCTCGTAATTCATTCGCCCTTAATCCATTATATAAATGTCGAATGTCAGGCTATTCAAAACACGGACTGACATTTATTCAATATAAATTTGAAGGGGTGATTTTGCAATAATTAGAGGTTGGGGAAGATTAGAGATTAGATTGCCGGCAGCAAACGAGATAGGCTATAAGAGTTCAAGCGGCGTTTTTCGTTTTCGCTCGGTGCGGTCCAAATCCGTATCGAAACTGACCATCGTAAGATCATGTCTCTCGGCAATAGAATATTGATAAGCGTCATCGAAATCTAGCTTGAAGCGCTTGGCGTTTTCGGATATACGGGCGATTTCTCCAATAGGAATGGTCAGCACCTCGATTCCACCGCGTTCAATCACATCAGCGGCAAACTTGGCGAAAACATCGACGCGCTTAGTCCGAAAGAGGAGAATCCCTACCGAATGCAAAGAAAAATCTGTAATAAAGAAGTCATGCTTCGTTCCAGTGGAGAGCAGCTTCCTTACATCTTGTGATTTTTCCTGGTCGAGTAAGACTTCAAGGAAGATGTTTGTGTCAAGAAGCGCTCTCACAAATCCCCAATACGCCACTCAGAAATCTTATGCTGCAATTCTACCGACGTATATCGGTCTTTGAAATCCTTCAGCGCGCCTGCCCAATCGAACTCCATCTGAACACGCTGCCTCTTAGTTCGCTTCTGCAATAGAGACTGGATAAATCTCACTACTTCATTCTGGAGCTCTTCAGGAAGCTGTTTCACCATCTCTTCGATACTCATCCGATTAGACCTTTCCAACACATATATGCGAACCTAGTCTTTCTCATTACTTTACTGAATGTCGGCCACCATCACAATACTATTTTGTATGATCATCGCTTCTTCTTGGCCCTTAACCCAGTCGGTGGCTCTCCGAGCAAGGACATTTCAAATTCGTAAAGCTTCCTAAATAGCTGAACTCTGTCCTGTCTCAGAATATCTCCAAAATCTATCGATGACTTCTGAACTGGAGGAAGGAGTGTACCAAAGGGTTGAGTGACATCATCTTGCAATCTTTCAAAATGGACGTGGAGGTCTTCGGCAAAGTTAATGTCCATAGCGGAAATCACGTCGACCATGTGCCGTCTCAAGTCAAAGACCAGTCGGCTGAAGTTTCCCATACTCCGTCTTGCTGATTCACTTGCTTGAACAACCTGGCCAGCGCTAAGGTGATGGAGAACCGTTTTTTGGCTGTTATCCAGTAGCCTCGTACATGAGTCATAGCATTTGTCAATCTCTCTCCTATAAGGTTCAACTACTAGCTCCCTATACCAGAGCAATCTTCGTTGATTGAATAGGAGCTTCCTGTTGGTCTTTCTGGTGCTATCAAAAACATACCAGACAACCAGTAAGTTAACAAAAGATACTGCAACAGCCGCCACCTTGATGACCATATCCCAAACTGTCCCAAGGCCATGCGGATTTGCAACATAGAGATTAAACGGATTCAAACGGCTCCTCTTGACGACTCAGAAAACGGAACTCTCTTTGACTGCAATCCGGATCCCCTGTTCAATGTTTTCCTTGATCACATCATTGGTCTTGAAAGCATACTTCTGCCGGAACCCGCCCTCTTGGAGATCCCTTATGCTCTCGCCGAACATACCTAGGAAGAAAGAATTGTTGATTGAAATAGTGTCCCCTGGAACAATCACCTCGATCCTCTCATATTCTTGCTCAAGCTTCCGCAGGTCAAGCTCCGCCCGCACCGCTTCCCCCCTTCTGCGTCCAGCGAAAACATGAGACTCTTCACTCTTGAATTGTCCTAAGTCAATCTTAAAGGTCTGATCCTTCATAATCCCACCTAATTGCTTTTCAATTTCCTTAGGTGCTTCTTATCTAATGGGATACTCATTGTTATGATGGTTCCCGGGAAGAAATGTGACAAATTCCTGACGTAGCGATCATCTGGTTTCTCATCAAGCGAATTCTTTTCGTTGAACGCAATTACCTTTCTCGGCTCTCCCTCGACTAGTACATCCCTCAATCTGTATGTACCATCAAATAGAATATAAGTGTTGCCACTCAGAATTGCCATCTCAGGTTTCATGGTCCCATCCTCGCAACCCGCTAGAGCCATGAAGAACTCGATCATGCTAACCGAGCCATGGCCTCGATCGCTGAGTCTGTCTTCCCTGTTTAATCTGCTAACTCCTTCCTGCAAAGCAAACAACGTGTTGAAATTCTCCTTCGTCCATTTGCCGCCAATCTGAAAGAACCCACGCGACGTGTGTTTCTTTATGAGCTCATCCATGTGTTCAACTGTCCGGATTGGCATGCTTCCGTGAGCACCTTCCAAGGTGTCTGCTATTGTCCTGCCAAAATCCAGAATTACAACATTGCAATTACTAAGGTCTTTGGTGATCTGGCTCATGTATCCAATTACAAACCATTCTTTCTGATCGGAATGTTGTTCGGCGTTGTCAATCACCTCTCCGACCAGCATGCTCAAATTATTTTTACCTCTGCCAGTTAGCGAATATCCTTTTTCTTCAAGCAAGTCAGAAAAGTATTCCGTCAATTCCGAAATGACGACTTCGGCACGCGTGGATTTTCTCGCCGATGTCTTAGGACTTTTCTCACCAAATTGCAGCTCAAAAATCTTGTATCTCTTAGCCACATAAGGAGGCAAAACTGAATCAGGATGCCGAATATGCTTAATAAGCCCCGCGATCTTGAATATCTCTTGTACTGTCGGGTCTGACGGATATTGGCCACTCAGCCGTACCCGCCTATTCGTTTGCCTCCAAGCGGATTGAGCTGCCAGCACCAAAATGTCGACAATCGTCGATGCTCCGAGACCCATCACTGAGCAATCTCCATGATCGAAGAAAAGCTCAACAATGGATGGATCTTTGGCTGCCGTAACTATCTCGTCTAGCGTCTCTAATGTCTCTTCGGGATTCTTAATGATTGAGAAAACTCTTGGTACCTTGATCACGTGCCGTCGCCTGTGCGCGCTCATCCACCTTGTCTTATTCCTCTTGAACCCATTCTCCCCCAGATACTTAAGAGTCTTGACCATCCCTGTCTCAGTCGTTCCGGCAGGTGCAAGAGTCGAGCGGGGTGCCCTCCTCGAATTAGCAATATCAAGCCTAAAGAGACGCCGTCGCTCGCGCCCTCTCAGAAGCCTCAATGATTTCCATTTTTCCTGTGGAGAAAGATGTTGTTTCACTCAGCCGTGCAAGCCCTGATTGAGTCGCCTCTCGGATTTAGTCAGACTTTCGGCGATGCTCCTTATGTCTTCTGCATTGGAATCATCGCTATCCTTGCGGATTATTTCTTTGAGAATTTATCCGTTCCCTCTTCAAAGTACAACCTCTCCACTGGGCTATGACACAGAAACGAAAATTGATTTTTCGGAGTCACAACTTGCGCTCGTCCCCTCCCCCGGAGGGGACTACAGGGGTGGGTTCGGATATCGTATCTCGCTTCCGCATCACCAAGTCATCTCCTCACTGTCGTCTCCCCTATTTTCGTTTCCTTCCGCACGATTACGAATCTAACTTCCGCGGGATTACAAATTGCGAGAACAGATAGGGCGACAAATCTCTTCGCCGAAAGATTTGTTGTTAAACATGGCGGTATTTCTCTTTATTGGTGTTTTTACACACCCCTAAATTCCCTCTGAAGAGGGGACTTAATCACTGCGCCATCATATGAGTTATCCATCGACCTTACGAGCGTGCTCATCAATCCACTCTTCAATAGCAGCAACAACTCCGTCGAGATTAGTCTTAACATCCGAATCAAGAAACCTCAGGAAATGCACGCCTAACGACTCGAGCTTCTTCTGCCTGTTCTCGTCGTACTCCTCTTTGCCTTCGTGACTGATCCCATCAACCTCGATGGCGAGAAAGAGATCGGGACAATAAAAATCAACAATAAATCTATCGATCGGCTTCTGGCGGTGGAAATCAAAACCGCGCATCTGTTTCCCCTTCAACGCTCTCCACAACAATATTTCAGACAGCGTGCTATTGTTCCTGAGTTTGCGGGCAATCTCTTTCAACTGCGAATTGTACGGAATTATTTTTCTTCTCATGCGCCTTTCCTACACACCTCTAAATCCTCCTCAAGAGGGGACTTAATCATCGACGCTGTACCACCTTGTCACTGGAAATCCAGGCGGAAGCCTCTCGGCCTCCGCCATCTTCTGAGTTCTTACTTCTTGCCTCTGACTTCTTCTTCCTTACTTCTGCGGACTCGTTTGCGGCGGCTTCGGTGCCGGCGGCGGAGTCGGATTCTATCCTATTTAGCTGACCGCTGATAGCTGAAGGCTAATTGCTATCTTCTCATTTCCATATCTTTACTTCAAATGTTCCGCCGGAAGTTGCGACGCCTCTGAACATCCCGCTCGTGTTGAACTCCATGGCATAGTTCCCGTCTTTGTCGACGGCGATTACTCCTCCATCATCCGGCTGAAGGATTTTGTAAATGACCTCGTTCACTGCGTCCTTCAGCGAAAGACTTTTGTACGCCATCAGAGCGGAGATATTGAACGCGACCGCATGCTTGATGAACTTCTCTCCCCAGCCGGTGCCGGAGACGGCGCATGTTCTATTGTCTGCATAAGTACCGTCGCCGATCAGCGGCGAATCTCCAATCCTTCCCGGTAATTTCCCCGTCATTCCGCCTGTCGAAGTGCCCGCAGCAAGATTACCATACTCATCGAGCGCAACACACCCGGTCGTACCGTGCTTTCCTTCCTTCAATTGTTTCATATATTCTTCCCACTGTCTCTTCCTGAGCGGAGTATCAAAGTAACTGTTGGGAACGAGCTTCACTCCCATCGTCTTCGCAAATTCCTCCGCACCCTGGTAAGCAAGCAGAACATGCGGAGTCTTTTCCATCACAAGTCTTGCAAGTGAAATCGGATGTGCAATGTGCTCAACTCCCGCTACCGCGCCACAAGATAGATCACGCCCGTCCATGATAGCGGCATCCAGCTCATGAGTGCCTGCCGAAGTGTAGACCGCTCCTATGCCGGCATTGAATTTCGGATCTTCCTCGAAATACAGAAGCACTTTTTCAACGGCATCGAGACTCGTTCCCCCGTTTGCCAGAATCTCTTTGCCGATTCCTAAAGCTTTCTTCAGCGATGCATAATATTCCTGCTTAATAGAATCAGGCATCGATTCGCTTATGGTTCCGGCTCCGCCGTGAATGACGATGACATATTTGTCCGATCGGGCTTGCGCCTCAGCAGTATTCGTTGCACCTACCATCTGCCCGAATGTGAAAGCAAGCGCTACAAGAATAAAAATCCTGATCTTCATTTTATTCCTCATTTCTCGGAGAGACGCGCTGTGCATTTCCACTCCCCGCATTCGCCTGTGAAGAAAGCAACTTGCTGTGCCATCTGCCGTACATGAAATAGATCGCAAGGCCGATCGCCAGCCAAATCACGAACCTAAACCAGGTAACCTCCGGCAGACCGAGCATGAGATAGAAGCAAGAAAGCATTCCGAGTATCGGGATGATCGGCATCAGAGGAGTCCTGAATCCTCTCTTCGCGTTTGGTTCCTTCACCCGCAGAACCAGCACTCCGGCGCACACGAGGACGAAGGCAAAGAGGGTACCGATGTTCGTCAGCTCGGCTGCCTCGCTGATATTTGCAATCGCGGCAAAGAAAGCGACGAAGATCCCCGTGAGGATCGTGGTCACGTGGGGTGTGCGGTACTTCGGATGAACTTTTGAAAAACTCGGCGGCAGGAGTCCATCGCGTGACATCGAGAAGAAGATTCTCGGCTGCCCGAGCTGGAAGACGAGAAGAACTGCAGTCGTTGCGATGACTGCGCCGAATGCGACGATACCTGCGGCCCAATTCAGATGGATGATGTGGAGTGCGAGTGCGAGCGGTTCTGCGGTCGCGAGTTTTGTGTAAGGAACTAATCCCGTCAGGACCAATGCCACTGCAATATAAAGAACAGTTGAGATTGCAAGTGACGCAATCATTCCAATCGGCAAAGTCTTTGAAGGATTCTTTGTTTCCTCCGCAGCAGTCGACACCGCATCAAATCCTATATATGCAAAGAACACGATGGCGGCACCGGTGTGTATTCCCTTCCACCCGTTCGGCGCGAATGGGGTCCAGTTTTCCGGTTTGACAAAGAATGAGCCAATCCCGATGAAGAAAAGGAGGATCACGATTTTGATTACGACCATTATGGAGTTGAACCTCGCGCTCTCCTTTATTCCGATGACGAGGATATATGTGATAAACGCGACGATAAGCACCGCGAACAAATCAAACACAATCGGTATTCCGAATATATGCGGAGCTGTGTCGATGAGTCCGGGCTGAGCCAATGTTGTGCGATAGTCGGTGATGAGATACCAGGGAATGTTAATCCCGAAACCTCGCATCAGCTCCTGGAAGTAACCCGCCCAGCTCACGGCGACGGCAATGTTGCCGACTGCATATTCGAGTATAAGGTCCCATCCTATTATCCACGCGATGAGCTCACCGAGCGAGGCATAAGAGTACGTGTAGGCACTTCCCGCGATAGGTATCATCGACGCTATTTCCGCGTAGCAAAGTGCGGCGAAACCACAGGCGACTGCGGTGATGATGAAAGAGATGACCAGCGCGGGACCTGCTCCAGCATAGTTTGCGCTGCCAGCCGCCGCGGTTCCTGTCATCGCAAAGATTCCGGCGCCGATGATTGCGCCAACGCCCAGCGCTGTCAAGTCGAAGGCGTTCAGGCTTCGTTTGAGTCTGTATTCGGGTTTCTCGCTATCCGCTATTATGTCGCTGAGCTTCTTGGTACGGAATAGATTCATCTAACTGGCCTCGCGGGTTTTGTTGATGAGTTGAAATCTATGGACGAGCCACTATAAATGCAATAAGTTTGTCAATTTGCCAACGACCTCTGCAAATCTATCCATTGTCCAAAAAAAGAAAAGACCGTCACGCTGGACGGTCTTTTCATCTAATACTGTCGCGAAAACGGTGCTACTTCAATAGAACCATTTTTTGTTTGAACACCTTGTCGGCCGCACGCATAACGTAGAAGTATACACCTGATGCGAGCCTATTAGCGTTGAAGACAACCTGGTAGTTTCCGGCCTTTACGACGCCATCGACAAGCAGGGCGACACGCTGACCAAGAATATTGTAGACTGCGACCTGGACTTGCGCTTCCTTCGGAAGTCCGTACGCAATTGTCGTCGACGGGTTGAACGGATTCGGGTAGTTTCGGTTCAGATAGAATTCTTTAGGTATCCCGTCCGTTCTCTCTCTGACTCCGACCGGCACGACATGAACGACATCTGACGAGTCCGGCGGAACAAGTTCGTATCCCCCGGTCACCACGCTTGCACCGGACGAATACTGGTTTACTATCGCAACTATGTTCACGGGATATTGCCGCTCGGCCGCCGCGCCGACATTGGTGCCGGCATTGATGTAGACCTGGGCAGTGTCGGTATGGCTCGAGCTCATAAACATCAAAGTGGCGCCCGATCCCCATGTGCCGGATGCCTTGTAAAGTGTGTCTATCTGGACGAGCTGACCCTCGTAGGTTTCGGCATTTTGCAGATACTGATGGAGTGTGACAAGGACAGGTTTCGGTACCGCCGCGTTATGTTTCAGCAATCCGAAGAATGATGCATCCGCAGCGAGCGGACTTATCTCAGTCAGTCCACGGTATTGTGAGATTTTTCCGATGACGAAGACTGAATCGCCGACACTGAAGGTACTTGCCCATTTGCCGTTATAGAAGACATCGATTCCACCGGTTGCATCCTGTATGAAGTAAGAACGTCGTCGTGCTCGATTGATTTGGCGACGTGACAACCCCAAAGATCTTGAGAGTGTCGTTGAGATTATCGGGTATCAAGCTGCTGCCCTGTTGCCGAGCTTGAGCTATCGATACAGTCGAGACCGTTGGAACGATCACACCGTTGAAAGACCAGCGTGGGTCGCCAATGATCGTTCCGTCGGTTGCGGCAGCTGCCAGGTTAGTGCTGGCAGTATAGGAACAGTTCAATGTATCGAAATAGTACTCGAGTTTGTGACGATGAAAATCGTAGGTCCAATTCCAATTCGAGGTTATGTTAAGCTGAGGCTTATTCTTGTTATCCAGGCTCTTGTTTAAGACCCATCGAATCAACTCTGTCATCAGACCTGGAGCCTTTGTAACCTTAACAGTGCTGACCGGAATGAAGGTGTTCACCGTATCCTTGCCTTGAGAGGCAAGTACTTTGTTAATGTTCCAGGTCAAGAATGGAGGACCTTGCTTATGATAATACGGTCCTGCATAGACGTTGTCATTGGGCGGACCAAGGGCAAGGATCGCCTTGCCGGAATCTGAAGAAGCATAATAGTTGTTTTGAATGGTCCACTTGGCGGCGTTGTTCTTGTTTGTCAAAACCCACGCCATTCTCGGCAGGTTATTTACCGGATCGTTCTCGCCCGGATCGCTGAATTCCACCTGGCGTACATAGGCAGTATCCTCCCCCAGGGCAAAATGGTCGATCAACAGGTTGTTGGTTATCTGCAGAGTACCGTTGCCGGTGGAGTCTACTGTGCCAAGCGAGAGGAATCCGTGGTAGGCCATATCGTACAACACAGTGTTATGATCAAAGATAAAGTTCGCAATGCAATTGGCATTCGTGGCTTGATAATGTCGAACAACGCGATCATACAAATTCACAAATGTGTTGTTTTGCATTATCAAAGTGTCAATTCTAACAGCTCTGCAATCAATGAACTTCCCGGCTCCAAAGTTCGACGTGGGATGTCCCATGTCTGCAAAGATTGAATTCGTTATTTTAATATAGGTTGCCGGTCCCTCCGTTCGGATGATCTGGCCGGCAATTGTCTTCATTATGCAGTTGTCGATAATGATGCGGTTGTTGCTGCCGGTCGCCAGGGTTCTCAATATCATCGTGTTCGATGGTATGAGAAGTGAGTCGACAGTCTCCTCATAGCCTGATATCATGAGGTGGGTTAACTGGACAGTCGAGTTGCCGTTCAGACTCAGCATTTGTCCGGGAGGCGCGCCAGTGCCAGCAGTCGTCGGATAAAAGTAAATTGTCGGGTCATAATGTCCCGTGGTCCCGGTTTCCGCCTGGATTGTAATTTTGCTTCCTGCGTTGAAAGTAATTGCAGTGTTCCAAGCATAAATACCATCCTTTTTCAGGACGTACACGCGGGTGCCTGCCTTGAAGGCGGCGCTGCTCGTATCGCTCACTATTTGGGTATTAAGGTATTGGCCTGTCGAGTACCAATCCTGAATTACCAGGTTCTGGCTCCTTGCTGCCGCCGGCAGAAGTAGCAACAGCAACATGAACCAACTGTACCTTTTGCTCATCATTACATCCTCCTAGTTGTAGGTTAATTAATTAATAATTGGAAAGAGAATACTCGCCAATCTTCATAACGACACTCTAACTCCGAAATCCGCTGATGTGCCATACAGTTGAGCCGTACTGATCAGATGCCAATTCATCACAGTGTTTGCCCTTGATGTAGTCTCCTGTCTGTTTGTCAGGTTATTGATATTGAGATAGAGAGAAAACATCCGAGAGATTTGCTGTCTCAGAGCAAGATCCCACTTTGCGAAGCTGTCGACCCGGATATCGTTTGTGCCGTTTGCCGAATACTGTTGAACATACTGACCTTGATAGAAAACCGATACTCTTGCGGAGAAGCCGCCTATGTCATAACCCAGTGCCACATTTCCGTAGAGTGTCGGTTGGTTCTCAGACTGTCTCCGCGCCTCGATCGGTACGTTATACGAGGGACCGAGAACGTGCGTGCTGTCGTGGGTCCGGGGGTTCACCTGCCATATGGAGTCTGACCTGGTTTGATTCAGGATTACGAAGGTTTCGGAGCGAGTTATCGAGACATTATACGACAATGTGATATTCCTGAAGTAGCCGGGGAGAAAACCGAAATTTATCTGATGCTCAAACTCCAAACCCCAGACATGTGAAGGTCGGTCCGAATTATAAGCCACGCTTAGCGCATAACTTCCCGTCCTCGCAAGCAACGATTGGAAGGGCTGAACATTCTGCCATGTGACACCGATGGCTGTCAATAGTGAATCGAATCCCCTGCTTATATTCACGGCGTTCATTTCATGGTAGAGATCATCGACTTCTTTATAGAACACCGAAACCAATATCAGGCCGATCGTATTGCTGTACAACTGGGTATTCACTTCATAGTTCCACGCCTTTGTGTCCTTCAGGTTCGGGTTGCCCAGAGTGAGCAGTGTAGGAGTGCTGGTTCCCATAATGAATTGCGGCAAGCGGAGATTATAATCTGGCCTTGCCAGCGCTTTATAAGCGGCCAATCGAAAAGTAAGGAAATCGGAAGGCCTTAATATGAGCTGGGCATTGGGTAACCAGACTGCATCTTTGTATGCCGTCGTTGTGTCTACAATTCCTGCTGGTGCAGAAACCACTGTGCCGATAGTCTGCAGACCTCCAGGGGAAAAGTTTGCGTTATAATCGTTCCTTTCACTTTCAACCCTTATGCCTGCGATCAACGTGGCTTCCTCTCCGATGTTAAGTGTATTCATGAGAAATGCAGCGGACACTCTCTCAGCGATGCCATAGCCATCAAGAACCGCCTGAGCGTTGGGATTGTATTCCAGCGACGCACCGGATATCCCGTTCTTGTTAAGATCATACCACTGCCTCACGGCATTCACGTCAATGAGCGGACTCATCCTATAAAGGCCCAACAGATTGCGAGACGGTGCCGGTTGATCAACAAAATCGGATAACGACGGAGAACGCCCCGAGCGGTTTGAGAAATAGTCTTCGAATCGCGTACCTGAAAGATCTATCGGCGAACCATCTGCGTTTGTGGAGTAGAACCCGTGGAGATATGAATTATCATCATCCTCCAGCCGGTCCATCCACCGCGACCTCTCTTTGTATTTTCCCCCAATTTTCAATTCACCCGAGAGCAGGTCAGTCAGTGTATATCTCCTTGAGACATTCAGTGAAGCTGTCCTTGCGCGCTCAAAATTTTGCTCCTGATAACGAACAGCACTGCTGCAAGCAGCGGCTGTGTAATCATTCGCCGCGAAAGGTATGATATTTATTTCGGGGTGATCTTTACCCGATGGAACGGACTCTCCTGCTTTTACGCCTGGAACCTCAGTAAATTTCAAGGCATAATCGAACGGATTATCGACTCTGGAATGAGCGTATGACGCGATCCAATCAATCTCGAACCCGGACAAGAAATTCTTTCCCTGTAATGAAACGTTCGCCGTGCTCGTTCCGAGTTCCGTGTATCGATAATTATAATCCCACACGATACTAGGCGTGCCCGCGGGATAGACCCGACTATTAATTAAAATCTTTTGTTGCGTGCCGCTGTAAAGGCCGCTCAGTTTTACCGAGCCGCTGTCAGGAGTATTCAGGTCAAAAATTACCTGTCCGCCACTCCTCTTTCGAAGTTCGTCAGTGAAGGCAGTCGTGAATTGGCCGATCTTGTAATCATTACGATATGGCCCGGTCGGATTATACATTGGCAGCTGATTATTGTCAAAGTCATAATAACCTGTTGCGGTATTCTCTTTACTCCGGATCTTGCTTTCCAAGTTTCCCTGAATCTGTACTCCAAGTACATCATTGAAAAACCGTTCGCCATACCGGCCGGAAAGATCATATTGACTTGCCGAATTCATGAGACGGTTATAATCACCTTTGAGATCAAACCGCAGGAGTCTTTCGGAAGGAGCTTTTCTTGTGACCAGGTTTATCGTTCCCGCTATTGCATCGGCATCCTGATCAGGCAGAAGTGCCTTGTACAACTCTACACCGGCAAGAGAGCCCTGTGAAATCATACTTAGGTCAATGTCGCGGCTCGTGGAATCCGTACCGGGAATCGTCACACCGTCAACCATGATATTGCTAAACTTAGAACTCAGCCCTCTCAAAACAACCTTGGTCGCTTCGCCACCGCTCCGGATGATAGACACACCGGGTAATCTTCCGATTGCCTCTGCAGCATTTGCATCAGGCAACTCCTGGATCTTCTCTTCTGAAACGACATTGACAATTGTATTCGCCGTCACCTGTTGATTGATCGCGGCAAGCTGACCTTTCATTTGAGCAGTCACTACGACTTCTCTTCCGCGAATTTCCTGCGGCGACAGCACGGCATTCAGAGTTGTGATCTCATCACTTTTGACTGTGATACCAACTGTCTTGTTCATATATCCGATATATGATATGCGAACATTATGCTGGCCGGACGGGATATTCATCAGTTTATACTTTCCATCTAAATCCGTGCTACCTCCCATCGAGGTGCCGATCAAGAAAACGTTTGCACCTACAAGGGGGCCGCCAGTTAAAGAGTCCGTTACCGTGCCCTGTAGAGATCCTTGTGCGTAGACCAAACTCGGTAGGGACATAAGAAGTGAAGCGAATGCAAAGTCGCGAAGCTTTTTCATGATTGCTCCTTAATGTTCTCAAGAAAGAAACAGCACGCCGCCGCCACTGCACGATTTTTGTTCTAGTTGCTACAACAGGAACAATTCAGAGAGAGATACTTTGGCAATTCTGAAAAGGTGTATTGCCAAGACCAAAAAGAAGGTGTCTGCAGTAACTTCGCAGGCTCTCAAGCCCTGAACCTCAAGAGCACCGCCGATCTGGAGCAGCTTTGGAATCCAGATCCGTCACTCCAGTGAATCGCTAACTTTAACGATTACTTTATCGATAACGCACAAAAAACATACAAATAATTACACCTTAATGTCAAGTCCTTTTTTTTGAAACTCATGTCTTTCGGAACTATTCAGTGGGCTACTCCGTTAACCATTCTTGCATCTAGGCAAGAAAGCCCGGCTTGGTCATTAGTCTAGTACACCTGTAAGAGCGAAATGAAGAGTCAAAACTCTATGTTGGGTGCGTGGTTACCCTGCCGAGGAGACATCTCCTTTCCGAAGGAGAGCTCGAGTCCGTTAGACCGAAGCTATTTCTGCAGCCATCAGCTTGTGTCAGGGACAATCCCACCTTCAAGGAACCGTTGCGAATACCCGGAAGCGTTTTCCCTCTCCCCAAAAAAGACTTCAATTATTCTCTATCCGGCCTGGGCATCAACCGCGTTTGCATATGACACTCATGAAAACTCATTCCAGAAATTAAACACTTGAGCGAGAGTACGGTAAAACGTTGACAGGATTTCGTGCGGTCGATTCCTCCAAAGAATGTATCATATGAAACAAATCAAACAGGAGGACACAATGAAGCAGAAGTGCCAGTCTGCTCTGCACCCAGCAACGTCCTTGTTGTCAATATCATTCTTGTTGACGACGAGCAAGCTAAGTGCACAGACAACCACCGGCAATATTTTCGGGACGGTACTTGACCAAAGAGAAGACCCGAAATGAATCTTATTTGTAAAAGCATCGGAATATTTTTCATCTGTGCGACCACTTTTGGCCAAAGCGTCGGTGACCAAAACAACCTGCAAACAAACAGAGAAATTGAAAATCTTCTTAAATCGATCTCTACGGACTCGATCAAATCGTTTGACAATATGCTGGCTTCATTTGGAACCAGACACACGATGTCAGATACTACGAACGCGAAAAGAGGAATCGGCGCAGCCCGAAGATGGATCATGGAACAGTTTGAGTTATTCGCTGCCAAAGATCCCGACTTCAAGGTTTATGAAGACGAGTTCGTTCTTGATAAAGTTCCGAGGATCTCCAGGCCGACTAAGCTCGTTAACATCTACGGAATTTTGTCGGGCAATGAAGGCACCAGCGGACGGTATGTCGTAATCTCCGGACACTATGACTCAAGGTGCACCGACATAATAAACGATACCTCAGATGCGCCAGGTGCTGATGACGATGGCAGCGGTTCTTCGGTAGCGATTGAGGCTGCTCGCGCATTTACCTCAATGCATTTTAAGCCGGATGCAAATATTATCTTTATATGTTTCGATGGTGAGGAACAGGGGCTCTACGGGAGCGAGCATTTTGCTGGCGAAGCACGCAAGAAAAACATGGACATAATTGCGGATTTGAATAATGACATTGTCGGTGGAATAAGGGGCGGCAACGGCGTCGTGGAAAACAACGTGGTACGAGTCTTCTCTGAAGGATACAATGAGATCGTAATCGGTCAGCGAAAATTCAATCCCAATTTCATAGGATACGAGAACGACAGCCCATCAAGGGAACTTGCAAGATACATTCATTCGCAGGTTAAGAAATTTCTTCCTGCATTCAATACGGATTTGGTATTTCGACAGGACCGATTTCTTCGGGGTGGAGATCAGGAGTCCTTCAACAAATCGGGATACGTCGGAGTTCGTTTCACCGAACCAAATGAAGATTACCATCACCAGCATCAGGATGTGCGGGTCTCCGCGGACACAATTGATGGAAAAGTAACTGAAGTCCAGTACGGAGATCTGCCGGAATATGTTGATTCAAGATATTTGGCGAATATCTGTCGCGTGAATTCCATGATCGCCGCTCTCCTATCCATGTCTCCACTTTCACCGCAAAAAGCTGAGATGTTGGTTGACAGACTCGAATACGGGACTCGATTCAAGTGGGTTAACCCGTCGGGAGGAAATGGGATCGCCGGCTGGAAGATTTATTATAGAAAAACTTATGATCCTTTTTGGTCGGGCGAAATCACGGTTCCATATTCGAGCGACTCTACGGTCGAATACAATCTAAAAGCGCTGTCCAAGGATGACTATATTTTCGGGCTGGCAACTGTGGGCAAGAATAGTGTCGAGAGCATTCCCGAAGCTCCACTGCCGGGCAGATGACCAAACTGCTATTGTCAGATGGATCAGCTCGTTTAACTCACTCAATTCTCCAACAAGGATCATAAGCATCCCTCTTCGCTCCCTTTCTCGAGATCGACAGAGGGATGCTCACAAAATCCCGTCAGGAGATTACCCCGTTCAATTTCATTTGTAATCCATCGCCTTATTCGGATATGCCGGAGGTGGCGGAACCTGGACCGGATGATCCTTTATCTCCTGCTTCAGATAATTTATTGCCGCTTCAAGCTGTGCATCTTTTCCTTCAAAGGTCTGGCCCGGACTGTTGTCCACTACCATGTCTGGGTCGACGCCGTGTCCTTCGATGAGCCACTTTCCTTCAGGACCGTACACACCATACTCGGCAGCAGAAGCAATTCCATTATCGCGGAGCCAGTTGTCGAACGACAGCCATATCTCGCCGCCCCATGTTCTCATTCCGATGACCTTCCCAAGTCCGAGACGCTTGAATCCTTCTGTGAATGCCTCGCCATCGGAAGCAGTCGACTGATCGCATAGGACAACGACGTGTCCCCTGAAAGCATATTGCATAT
This sequence comes from uncultured Bacteroidota bacterium, assembly GCA_963704305.1. Lineage (GTDB taxonomy): Bacteria > Bacteroidota > Ignavibacteria > Kryptoniales > JAKASW01 > JAKASW01. The sequence continues at coordinate 278,716 of OY969888.1, forward strand.
TCCAGGAAGGCACACCGATCCTGTCCTTCCAGTACATCCAAGCTTTGCGGAGAAGCTTCTCGAGTATCCAGCTGTCGATGTTGCCGCCATTATTGTGTCGCACGTCTACGATCAAACCCTGGCGATCGAACACCGGATAGAACTCCTTCGCCCATTCTATGTAATTTCCTCCGCCCATTGCACGAAGGTGGACATATCCGATCTGGTTATCGCTCTCCTTATCGACTGCAAGGCGGCGAGTGTATTCCCACTCATCATACCGCAGGTTGGATGCTGCCTGCTGGGAGATTGGAGTAACGACTGCGTCATATTCTTTTCCGGTCGCCCCACACTTCAAATGCAGGAGGACCTGTTGTCCAACTTGGTTTTCTAACAACTCGCTAAGTGATTGCTCAGCGAGCGTCGAGACCCCGTTGATAAACTGAATGACATCGCCTTCTTTTATCTTCGTGCCAGTCTTAGCTAAAGGAGAACCATCGTCGAGATAGTCGGGATCACATGTATAAATGTGGTCGATTCTATACCCACCATTTTTCTCGTCGCGCGAGAGCGCCGCGCCGAGCGAACCCACCGCCACTTGATGTGATTCGCGCCTTAGATCACCCCCGACAACGAACGTGTGAAGCGCAGAGAGTTCACTGACAATCTGAGCTATCAAATCATTTAACTCATCCCTGTCTCGCACTCTATCGACGAGAGGCATGTATCTCTGCATTGTCTTTTCATATTCGACACCTTGCATCCCCGGATCGTAAAAGAAATCCCGCTCGAGTCGCCAGGCTTCCGTGAACATTTGTTTCCATTCCTCGCGCGGGTCGAATGAGAATGTCCACTTGCTCAGGTTGACGGCGTTCTTCGATAAGTCGGTGACAGGAGCAGCGGCTGCGTCGATCACGTAGATCGCATCTCCCTTCCTGACCATTATCTTTTTACCATCTGCCGAAAGCTCATACGCCTTGATGTCCTCGACGACCGATTTAGCAGATACATCTTTGTTCTTAATCTCGATCGCATCCAGCTTCGTCTTTCGTTCAGCGGCTACCGGGCTCTCCTGTACAAAGAGCACTTTATCGTTTATGCTAAGATTCGAATACTCACCGGCAGGGACTGGCACTTCGTAAATCCTTGTTTGGATGCTGTCAAGATCTATCTTCACTTCAACACTTTTTTGCTTTTCATTTGAATCAGCTTTCTTTCCCTGTTTATCATTTGGCTTTTCCTTTTCTTCAGACTGTGAAGCAGATGAAGACTGCAGCTCATCGGGCGGCGCAAATGGAAATCTCAAGTTTTTTGCCAGAGCGATCGCGTATATCTTGGTCGTGTTTGCAAAGAAGGGCTCCGGCTCTCGCGGTCCCCACGGACTCCAGACCATCGGTTGAAAATTTCTGTCCGACAGGAAGTAGAGCCACTTCCCGTCCGGGCTCCATGCCGGGCTATAGCTGTCAGTACGATCATCAGTCAGGAAAGTGGTTTTGTCTTCGGGGACGCTGTAGATTGCGATCTGACCGTAAGTGTCCGCCGCCGGAGAAACATATGCAATCCACTTGCTGTCGGGCGACCACACCAAGTCACCGAAATTTCCATATTGAGACGTTGCAATGACTTTCGTCTTCTGCGAAGCTGAATCATACAACAAAAGCCGATAGTTCTTGTCATTGTAGACAATCGCTTTCCCATCAGGGGATGGAATGCCGTCCAACCTAAAACCCTTGCCGTCGTTGGTAAGTTGAAGACCTGCTCCGACGCCGTTTGCGGGATACTTCCAGAATTCGACTTCGCCGGTTCGGTCAGACTGCAAGAGGAGCGACTTACCTTCAGCCATGAAGTGAGAATTCCGGTACCTCACTCCGGACTCACGCGTCACCTCGACCAGCCGTCCTTCTCCCACCGGTGCGACAAAAACCTGTCCTCGTGCTGTAAGAACAACCCGATCTCCATCGGGGGAAACGTGAACAGATGTCAAATAATCCATAGGCTTCTTGACCCACTGCGTCATCTCCTGATCAAAATCAGATGACAATGAGATCGGAACAATCTTGTCGGTCTTCGACGCGATGTCGTACAAATAGATGTCTGCGCCACACTGGTACACTATCTTCCCTTCATCCAATGCGGGCGATGCGACATCGAAGCCTTTGTGAAATGTTTCTTGATGCAAATCCCTACCGTCAGCGTTCATCGACCAGATGTTCATTGTGCCATCACGATCGGTCGCAAAATAGACGCGCCCTTCCCACAGCATCGGATTCTTGCTTGTGCCGGCGTAGTCTCCGGTGAGAGGGATCGCTTCTTCCGACCCTTTCACATACCTCCAAATATTCTGTGCGGTGCCGCCCTGATATCTTTTCGTATGACTCCCTTGAAAAGGAAGTCGCGTGAAGAAGAGCGTGTCTTCCGTTGCGTTGAAGACTCCGTCGCTCGCCTGTGCCAGAGAGACCAGTGTCTTTTCTCCCGTCTTCGGATCAAGCAGCATGAGTTGTGCATTCGGCAAAGTTGAATAATGCGAGGTCTCATAAATAATTCTGTCGTCAGACGTCCACCCGACCACTATCGCTGCTTGACCTTCGAAGGTCATGCGCTTCGGCACGCCACCATCGATCGACATCGTGTAGATTTCCGTTGGGCCCTCGTACTGTGCCGAGAATGCGATTGTTGTTCCGTCCGGAGAAATTGCCGCGTACGACTCTGTGCCCTCGCTTGTGGTTAGCCTTGTAGCAACCCCGCCGTTAAGGCCGACAGTCCAGAGATCTCCTTCCGCAGTGAAGACGATCTTGTCTCCGTGAATTGCAGGATATCTGTAATAACCCTGCCTCATAGTTGCAAACGACAAAACCGATAAAGCAAAAATGCAAAAGACGAGCAGTAAACGTTTCATTCTTACCTCCTAAAGATTGTTTCGTGAGTCCTACGGAGTTAATCGATAGATGTTTCCGGATGATATGGAAAAATGTAGAGCCTGAAAGGAGGAAAAGCAACCGACATGGGTTCAAATGTTTCCCTCCGTGATTCCGTTGTCGAGTGTGATTGGTCTCAATTCAACTTGACACATTACATACCAGTTATTAATTTGCATTGTTCCTTGAGGCCCCCTGACCAAGCAAACTGGCTGTGTTTGTTCAAGTTAATCATACATTCAGACACTGATCAAAGGAGAAAAAAATGGCAGCACCGGTTACTCACTTCGAAGTGAATGCAAAGGACGGTAAGCGTGCCCAGGAGTTCTATTCCGGCTTATTTGGCTGGAAAATTAACCCTGACCCGCAAATGAATTACGGAATGGTTGATACCGGAGTTAAGATGGGAATCAACGGCGGGATCGGCCAAGTTCAGGAAAACGGCCATCCAAGCGTTACTTTCTACGTTCAGGTGGAAGATGTACAGGCACATCTCGACAAGGCGGTCAGTCTTGGCGGGACGGTTATTATGCCATTGACCGAGGTCCCGAACGTCGTAACTCTCGCGCAATTTGCCGACCCAGAGGGAAATGTGGTTGGGTTAGTCAAAGGTCCGCAGGCTCCGCCCAAAGAGGCAAAGCCGAAAAAGCGTGCGCCCGCTCCGCGGCGGAAGAAGACAACGAAAGCAAAGGGCTCCAAGAAAGGTAAACGCAAGTAAAGAATATCGATTTGCAGGGTCCTTTTTCGTGGTGGCGCCGATAAGGCGCCATTTTTATTGATATGTACCACTTCGCACCCCCAGCTGCCTTGATTAACGCAATCGAAATATCAACCGGCTTGAGACTCAGGTAGAATCGGCTATCTGGAACCTTTCATGATTCAAACGAAATCGGATCTGCTTACCGTCGTTCGATCCAAGTGGGAGATGGATAGCTGAGGATCATCAGTACCAATCATCTCGGCGGAACTTGCTGATCAGAATAGAATTCTCGCTTCAGCGAAAATTTCTCTTCCCGCTCCCGGTTGGTACGAGTTGCCTCCAGGATCCGGCTCGGTAAAGGCAACATACTTCCTGTTCATGATATTCCTCATGTGGACCATGAAATCACCGGCGATATCTGAAACGTGCCAGCGATACACAATTCGACCACCTAACAACGTATAGCCCGGTGCCGCTTCGGATTCCACATTGGCACCATCGATGTACGCCTCGCTTAGTGTCTCAGATGTCAAACCGATCGAGACGTCCGCAGTGATCTTGTAACTCAAATCAATCACGAGTTGATGCTGAGGAGAATTCGGAAGCCAGTTTCCGTTCTCGATGAACTTGTGTATAGTAGTGTCATCCATCAGGATCGGGATCGGAGAAGCAATATCATACTTGAAGTGAGAGTATGTGTAAGCGATCTCTAGAACGAGCTGTTTCACCGGCCTATACATACATGATAACTCGAGTCCAAACCTTCTGCTTGCACCTACATTTCGATAGAATGTGCCTTCCTCGCCGTTCCCTCGACCGGGCATTCGGTATCTGTCAAAATCATTGTTGGTCGTCATATAGTAACAAGTCACATCGTAGTTGACGACAGGAACAAATGTCCCTCGCGCCCCGACCTCGAAGCAATTGGATGTTGCAGCGCTAAGGTTCGGGTTGAAGCCGCCATACCCGTTCGGGTTAGTACCGAGCTCTTCGGTGGACGGAGGTATGAACCCCTGTCCCCAGCTTCCATAGAGTGTCGTGCTACGGAACGGAGAAAATGTCACACCGAATCTTCCTGTGATATTGGAAAAATCTGCCTTACCGGAATGGTCGCTCGAATCAGTGATCATAAGGTCGGTAAGCTCGTTGTGAATCCTGTCCAATCGCACACTGCCCATCAAGCTCCAAACACTGCCAAGGTCAACCACGTCTATCAAAAAGGCACCTGTTCCCCATTGCCAGATCCGCTGTCTTGCGAGCACTGTGTCGCCCTCGAAGGCATGATAGTTTGGGTTCAGATGTTCATCATTGGTCTGCCACTGCAGATCGGTTCCGAGGCTGAACTCATTCTTGAAGAACCCTGTCGGCGAACTGGACATGAAAGTGTATTGCAACGACGTGCCAGGTGTTGTGAGCAATTGATGGTCGAACACGTGATTGTTCGCTTCAGCGTATTCGGATCGCTTGACGTAACCGCTAAATCGGATTTCATGACTGTCGAGGAAACGAACGAGCCCGGTGATTCCCTCAGTCGTTCGGTTCATTTCCATGTGTTCGTTGTAAGGGACGGCATCATCGTTAGGCAGCTTCGGGTCTTGCAGGTACTGAGCGAGACTGAGACCTTCGGGGTTCTCGTGATAAGTATCGGACCACTCAAGGATAGGAGTCAACTGGAAAGAAGCATCAGGAGTGTATGTGGCCTTCGCATAGATGTTGTTTTGCCAGAAGTGTGTATGAACTCGATAGCCATCACCGCCGGTTCTGGAAAAGGAGACTCGGTAGTTGACGTCCTTAACGTCGCCACCAAATTGGCCAAATCCTTTCCAGAATCCGTTCGACCCGCCGCTGGTGGATACCTCACCGAACAGCGGTGTCCTGGGAGAGTTCTGCGTTATGATATTGATTATACCCCCCGCTGCACCGCCGCCGTAAAGTGATGCAGCCGGTCCTCGTAACACCTCAATCCGATCGACGGCATCAAAATCAACATCGAAGAAGTCGGGCGCAAAACCCGTAGGATCATTGATAGGCAACTCGTCGAGCAAAATTTTAATTGACCGAATGCCTGTCTCCGTCAGGATTCCCTGGCCCCGGATCGACATATGAACTCTCTCACCGTTTGCCTGATTGTCCACTTTCACTCCCGGCACGAGCTTAAGCGGCTCGTCAACCGCAACGGCACGAGGAAGAGAACTGAGTATCTCTGGATCAACGAGACTGACTGAAAAGGGTGTCTCCTTGAGTGAGAGACTCATCCTTGGAGCCGAAATCACTACTTCACCTAGGTATTTCATTTCAACAGTGTCTGCCCTCATGTTCTGTGATCTTAGGATTTGAGCAGGCATCAAGAAAATCGCAATCAATAGAAAAAACTTTTTCATGTTACCAGTCCTCGCATGTGAGACTTTGAATTGAGAGCGGTAGAAAAGCCCGCGGATTTTCGTTCTCAGGTCGGATCAAAGGGTTAATGGTAATCACCCTTACGTCCTCACAGCAGGTGTGTCGTCATCGGTTCACGAAGACGCTCAGAAGAAGCACTTTCTACGAAAGATTCTTGAATCTCTTTGTGGCAACATCATGGCTTGCTACGCCGACTCGCGCTGGCTCGCTCTCAGTTGAAGAAACAACGGAGAAATTTATCAGATGGGTGAGCTAATGTCAAATGTGACAAGTATAAGTTTTAAGACATCGTCGAGAGTGTGCAGCAATCATGCGCGTCTCGAAATCTCTGACTTACCATCCATCTAGGCCTAGAGATATGATTGCCTGTCTCGACAATCCGCATCCACATCGCTTTAGTAGCTGCGAATATCTTTCCAGCCCAATCTCTTCACTAATAATATGTCTAATCCATCATCGACAGGATCAAAAGTACAATTCTCATTGTTCCCTTGACAACCGTGGACTTCACGACCCGCAAACTAAAAATCACTATCGACCAATGGGAAACCGTGTCCCCAGAAAAATACACTTACTTCGATCCGGTCCGACGCTTCAACTTGAACATTGTCATTTGGCATATCCTTAAGAGAGGAATTCCTGACAGCAGGAGAGTTTTCCCCGGGGACAAGACATTGAGCAGATCTTATTTCAGCAAAACCATCTTCTTTGTCTGGCTCATACCGGAGGCAGTCGCACGATAGAAGTAGATTCCGCTGGCCAGACTACTCCCATCGAAATGAACCGGGTAAGTTCCCGGACCTCGATATCCATTCGCCAAAATCTTCACTTCCCTTCCGAGCACATCGTAGATCTTAAGCGTGAAGAGTCCGCCAATTGGTAACCCATACGTGATTGTGGAAGAGGAATTGAAAGGGTTGGGATAATTCTGCATGAGTGTGAAAGTCTGTGGAATATCCGGAGCTGCAACGAGGGCATTGAATACCGCATCAGTATATGACTTAAGATTGTTCGCGGCGTATACCATTATACCCGCCTTGGGAGAAGAGGGAGGTTGCCAAGCCGCAGCAGCAGTAGCATGCGATATATCATAATAATCATTCAGGACCCCGACCATAGTTTTTGATGGGCCTATAGAATCGGCCCACTGGTTAAAGCGAGAGACATAATTCGATGAGAAGTATGCCATGTCCATTACAAAATTGAAATATGCCGCAACATCCCAGGACTTACCTATCACAGAACCCGGCACTCCCCCGGAACCGGAGTAGATTGCCGCCGTATAAATCTGTGACGTACTATTGGATGAGAGCGGGCCAAAATATTTTCCGATTTCTTTTATTAATGCTACGTATGCAGCGTTGCCTGTTGCTTTGTGCTCTATGTCGAGGGAAATACCGTCTAGGTGTAGGATGTCAATTGCACATGCTTTGATGAATGCAGCAAATTGTTGATAGTCATACTTTGTCCCATCATATGTGGTGAAAGGAGTAGAAGTGCTCCATGATGGCGCGTCATCAACATTCATCAAGACTTTGACGCCTCTTCCCTGTAATATCCTGACGTCTCTGATTATTTCACTATAATAATGGTAATTAACGTTTGTGGTAGTCATCCAGCCGGTAGAATAATGTGCCGAGTCAGCCAATTCCCACAATGTTCCTTCGAACAGCACCACAATGTTGGCCTCGTCGCTGAAAGTTGTCAGAGGAAAATGATCAGGTCCGCCGGAATCAAAAACATAATAGGCGACCCTGTTATTCCCGGGTGCGGGCAGGCCTGCTCTTAGTACTGGCAAGCCCGGATAAATGCCGGATAGTAAGTACATCAAAACTACCATCGTCCCTGCATAAACTATTCTTCCCATAAGTAGAGTTCTTTCTTCACAAGTCTACCCGTTTGATCTAAGAAACGTTGCGACACCTATCATTCACGTATCTCCCCTGGTGAGCAGCATTGTCATGGTGACGGAGGCGTCGCCACCGAGGATCCGGCTTTCATAAAAACACTGGAATCTTCGTCATCATCAAACATTATATTGTGTTTCCCGATGCTCTCTACTTCCACCAACCTGTTGCGGATCCCCATCGCGGCCCGCCATTGCTCATCCACGAGATAGTGACAACTCCGAAACTCAATCGCACCGATGAGCACTGAAACGAAAGCGATCCAGTCATAACTCCTTCCGTCGTAGTGTCCCAGCCGGTGAAAGCCATAGCATGGAGTGATGCGAACGGAGAAGATGTACCACATTACATCTGGAAAACTGTGGAACCACGAAATGATATTCAAGCCCATGCAGCGTCAGAATTAGGACTCCAAACACAACCGCCTGTCGAGTGTCCTATACTGTATCCCTTCCCCAATGTGTTCCGGGAGAATTTCCTTACACCCTGCCAGCCTCGAATAAGGCACCTCCCGAAGATCATCGACTTCCTTGGGTACGTATCGGAGAACCTCTTTCCCGCCAAGACCTTGGGTCAAAAAATCAGAAGCTATAGACTGCTTCATGGCATGACAAGGAAACAGCTTGCAAGGCGACTGCACATTGACGAAGCCACGCCTTCCCGATTGGAGAAGGACAAAGGAGGACATTTTCCGGAGACCTTGAAAAAGATAGCTGGGTTTTTCAAATGACTTGGCTAAGGCAGACGAGTTGCGATATCTCTAAAGTAGAAATGACTCAACCCCGAGCTAATTGTCTCTATGAAAATGATCACATATGGCTCTTGCGCAAACCTTGACCGTTTTTATAAAGTGTTACGCACCGAAACTATGAAAGACCCTTATTTCTCTCCTTCGCTTTGAAAACGCAGAGGCATTCTTGTCAGTATGACGCTGTATGTCGCCATCAAGGACATCCCCATAATCCCAATAATACGATCTCGAGCATTCAGTAAGACCAATTTCTTCAAAACCTTTTCCCCTAATGGACTGAATGCATGACCATCAACCATTTGCCAATCGAAGTGTAGCGACTTCGTGACATCTTCGACGTTCTTCTCTAACCTTCAAATTCGACAAGTTCACCGCGCGACTTCCTTTCTCACCACGCTTAAATAAGTATATCGATAATTTGTGTGAAAGGGAATCGACCGAAAGGATGAAAGAGTGGTTAACACTTTTTGTGTGTAAACTGTCCTTTGTTGTGTCAATGATTTCTTTCCTGTAGTTTTCCTTTATGCTGATCGAGCCATTCGAGCATGGCGCGTACGCTGCTGGTGGCCAACGCAATAGACGTATCAGCAGCTCCATAATACATTCGAATCGTGTCACCATCAGAGGCAATGGTGTGTCCGCACGGAAAGACGGCATCGTCAACGTCCCCATGCCGCTCGTACGATTCTTCGGGGCCAAACATCCACTCTGAACTTCGCTTGAGACACCGATCCGGAACTTGCAAGTCAAACAATGCAAGACCAAGCCGGTAAATAGAACGGGCAGCATTCTCCCGTACTCCGTGGTAGATTACCAGCCATCCTTGCGGAGTCTCGATGGGCGGGGATGAGAGTCCGATTCTATTCGCGTCCCACCATCCACCCAGCCGTGCTTCCAGCATAAGCTTGTGACCGCCCCAATGCCGCAGGTTCGTTGAGTAAGAGATCCACATGTGCGCGCCGGGTACACCGACCGGACGATGGATCAATGCCCAATGGCCGTCAATACGATGAGGCAGGAGAGCAGCATCTTTGTCTTCCGGCTGCATGATTAGGCCATAGCGTTCGAAGCGGGAAAAGTCTTCGGTGAATGCAAGTGCCACACCGGGGCCGTCGCGCGTGTAGGCAGTATAGACGACAGCATACTTACTTAATTCGGGGACGAAGGTGATGCGTGGATCTTCAATCCCCCACAGTTCTTCGGGGAAATGTTCGGGATCGGGCATCAGAGTAGGCTGCGGGTCAATCTGCCAGCCGTCCACTCCATTTGCAGAGCGGGCAGCACACAGATGCGAAAGTCCTCGTCGATCCTCGACCCGGCAAAGGAGGAGCGTGGTTCCGTCTGGCAGCAATATGGCGCCAGGATTAAAGACAGTGTTGACCGGATAAGGCCAGTCAGCAGCGGCAAGGATTGGATTCGATTTATTGCGAAGAAATAATTCCGGAAAATGATTACTCATTGATGTTGTATCTCCATTGATAAAAGAGTATTGTCGGCCAGTCGGAGCTCTAGCAGGGCTTGAAGAAACGCGAGTGTAGACTCGGCTCCTTGGTTCTCGTTCGGGCGATCTGGATGCAGGCCATCGCGGCAGCCACCCGTTGTAGGGTCATAAATGGGAAGGTTTAGATCGTTACGCCCGAGGAACCATTCGAACGCACGCCGGGCTTCCTTCCTCCAGCGCTTGTCCCCGGTGATCCGGCATGCGACCAGTGAAGCCGATACCGTCGCTTGAGCTTCTACCGGCTGTTGATCGAATCGAGCACGTTCGCCGCCTTGGACATAAAAACCATTAGATCCTATTGGAACGAAGTGCCCGCCATCGCCATCGGTGTGCTGCAAGTCCATCAGCCAGCTAAGTGATTCCAATCCAGCATCGGCCATTTCTTTGTTCGACATTGATTCACCGCTTAGCAGGAGAGCATGTGGCAGCGCGGCATTGCAGTAAGTCAGAGCGTCTTCGTACCACCACCATTCATCCACACGATGGTTTTGATAGAGCGCAAGAAGCCGCCCGGACAATTCTCCTCGCACCTGACTTGCCCGGCGATCGCCGGCAAACCGATGCAGGTATTCATGAATGCCGATTAGTGCGAATGCCCATGCCCGTGGGCTGGTCGTGTCCGAAATAGCCGGCAGGGTTTGCTCAAATAGTCTGCCGGCCATGCTTTGGAGTGCGGACGTGTTAGATCGGCCCAACACCGTACCCAGTGCCCACAAAGCCCGGCCATGACTATCATCCGAACCTTTTTCTTCAAGCCAATGTCGTCGATAATCCAAAAAGTTGCGGAACCTGCCCGAATCAGAATTGAAAGCGTACCAAATAAAGGCAAGATACCGTGAAGCTAGTTCCAGCGCTTCGCCGTTTCCAAGCTCTTCCAGTAGGGCGCTCACCATTAATGCGCGCGCATTGTCGTCGGTGGTGTAGCCCTCCTGATAATTCGGCACGGTAAAAAGAGCATGCTGCAGCATACCCGTCTCGTCCGTCATGCGACGCAGGTGATCCAACTTGAGTGGAGGCAGCTCGCCCGGATGTTTGTCCAGCGCTTTCACTGTGAAGCCCGGTGGAGTGAAATGTCGCCGCTCAGTCCGGGCACGTTCGAAACTCTCCATGTAACCCTGCGCCACTTGCGGCCAGATCATCGCCCGCCCAAACATGTATGCCCGTTTGCGAATAGCTTGTCGTTCCGACTCGTTGACCAGCAGGTCAATTACCTGCTTTGCCATTGCCGCCGGATCACGAAAAGGTACAAGCACACCTCGTCCTTCGGCAAGCATTTCTTCTGCATACCAGTAAGGTGTCGAGATAACCGCTTTGCCGGCACCGAGCGTATACGCCAGCGTACCGGAAGTGATCTGTGCTGCGTTGAGATAAGGAGTGATATAAATATCTGCCGCGCTGATGAATTCAACGAGTTCCTCTAGACTGACAAATCGATTGTAGAAGATCACGTTGCCTTCCACACCTTTCTCCTGTGCCAGCCATTGCAAAGACATCCGGTACGTCTCTCCCTCCTGCTGGATAACATGGGGGTGTGTCACACCGACGATCATATAAACGATGTTCGAATACCGCGCCACTATATCGGGAAGAGCACTGATGACAGTCTCTATCCCCTTGTTCGGCGAGAGTAATCCGAAGCTTAGTAATACAATCTTACCCTCGACACCGAACAAATCTTTATTGAAGCTCGGGTCCGCAAATGGCACGTCGGGAATGCCGTGCGGGATCCGATCTATTTTCTCGGGAACTACGTGATATACCTCTTGAAGAAATCGGGCGCCGCGATCACTCATCACAATCAACCGATCGGATAACGCTGCGACTTCTTCCAACACCCGCCGCTGATTATGGTCGGGCTCGAGTAGGACAGTATGTAGAGTTGTCACGATCGGCATACGCAATTCGCGCAAGAGTGCTAGGATGTGGCTGCCGGCTCGGCCGCCGAATATGCCGTACTCGAATTGCAGGCAGGCGAGGTCTACATTGTTGATGTTCAGGAAGTCGGCAGCGCGGCGGTAGGAATCAATATCTTTCTCCGTTAGCTCAAATCGGACTCGCTCGGGATAGTCATAGCCTGACTCGGTGTCGTTCACGGGCAAGGCAATGAAAGTCTTGTCGCTGTATTTGGCGGCCATTGCCTCACACAAGTCAGTTGTGAACGTAGCGATGCCGCATTGCCGTGGTAGGTAGTTGCCAATGAAGGCAATGCGATTTATTGTAGAATTAAATGATGCGCGCTCCGTGATGTCCTCCGTCATTTCCCTCGCTTGTTGGCGACATTGACCTTCAAATCGCGGTGCAGTATGTGAGTTGTGTTTTGCACCATCTCTTTACTGCCCAGATCTAACAATAGCATGCCGGACCAATTCGTGTACCACGAGTCTGGCGATTTCATTTCGCACAGCTTCAATTGTACTCATTTCAGAAGTATTACTTGTAGCGCTCCAAATCATTCTTCCTTCGTTCCTAACCACCCATACATCTATAGAGTGCCGTTTAATTATTTGAGACTCAAAATATCCCGGGTGTTGAACATATTGTCCATAATATGTGTAATACCCTGTTCGAAAATTATATCGTTGTGCCTGTTGTGTTGTAACGGAACTGTCAACATAATCAGAGTTCGTATCCGCAAGAAGAAGACGGGTCACCAGGATCCCATCGAACCCATTTTCTTGAACGCTTTCAATGACTTGATTTGTATCCGGCAGCACATCCGGAAACAAATGGTAAGAAGAGGTTGCCTGGACATCATGTTGGGAAAGCTCACCGGCAAAAGCATCCTCCCAAATTTGCCGCTTAAGAAGATCTTTTCTTATAGCGATGACTAATATCTTCTTCAACGGAGGCTCATGAAATGAAGGATCACTCCATTCGTAAACAAGTATGGATGATGAACAACTCCCCATCAGAACCATTAAACAACCGAGTACTGCTGCCACGATGGTTTTCTCATACAATTTCATGGAATATCTCCTTCAACAAATATGACTCCTGCAATCATATCCTCTCACATTAATTCGTGAGAATGACCTTCAGAGCTTTTTCCTTCGCCGCATTTCCAAACGTATCGTATGCTTTCATGATCTGATCGAGCGCGAACCGGTGAGTGATCAATTTCTGCGGCTGGAGCTTTCCGGATTGAACTGTCTTCAGTAACATCGGCGTTGTTACGGTATCGACAAGCCGCGTCGTGATAGTGATGTTGCTTGACCATAACTTCTCGAGATGTAACTCAACACTTTTACCGTGTACACCGACGTTTGCAATGTGTCCACCCGGCGCAACAATGGATTGGCATATATCAAACGTATCCGGAATTCCAACGGCTTCGATGGCTACATCAACACCCTTCCCGTTTGTGAGCTTCATTATGTCATTGACGACGTTCCCATCGATTCTTTGAACCAGCTTCGTCGCTCCAAAGGCCCTGGCCACATCAAGACGATTGCCATCTGTGTCGACCATAATGATATCAGCCGGCGAATAGAACTGCGCAGTTAGCAGTGCTGCAAGACCAATTGGCCCTGAGCCAATGATTGCTACAGTATCTCCGGGCTTGACCCCGCCGTTTAACACGCCACATTCAAATCCGGTCGGCAGGATATCACTCAACATCACAAAGGCTTCCTCATCGGCGCCGCCAGGAACATGGTACAGACTCGTGTCGGCATACGGTATCCTGACATACTCTGCCTGTGTCCCGTTGATAAGATGTCCAAGTATCCAACCGCCGTTCTCGCAATGAGAATACATTCCCTTCCTGCAAGCATCGCACTTCCCGCAGGAGGTGATACACGAGACCAGTACCCTATCGCCGACTCTAAAATTGGATACGGCCGATCCCACCTCTGAAATGATGCCAACTCCTTCGTGGCCTAACGTGAGTCCATCGGGGACTTCGGGAACATCTCCTTTCATAATGTGGAGATCCGTTCCGCAAATGGTGGTTTTCGTTGCCTTAATGATTGCATCCGTCGCATACTTTATATTGGGTTTTGACTTTTCTTCCCATGCACGTCTGCCCGCTCCATGATATACTAATGCTTTCATGATTATCTCCTTATTCTTTTCGTGCGTTTGCTCAGGTCTTCCAACAGTTTTTATTTCCCACCTTTCCAGAAAGAGATTCATCACCGTGTGTTGGCAATTTCCGGAACAGGCTTTTGAGTAAACTCATTCGTTTCCTTTAAGGCAAATGTTCCTCCGCGTTCCATGAAGATATAGTGACCATCTTCCTGAAAAATCTTATAATTGCGAAGTTGCAGTGCCCCGCGAGAAAGCCAATTATCAGCTAGCTCCTCTGATTTCCGGCTCAAGTCGCTCTCGACTACAACATACCGGTCAGACTCCCACAGCGGCTCAAGAAAATCCCTCTTATCCGGATTGCAGATGATGTGAAATCTCTTCAGCGGCAAACCGCTGGAAATCATAATTCTCTGTGCCTGACCATATCCGGTCAGCAGTGCGATTGTGCTTTTATCATCTATCGAGTGCAGCCGTTCGCCAAGCGCGGTCGCGTACGGGGTCGTATCAAGAAGACTCTTTGCGGCGTCATTAAAAGTCGCCACACCAACCGATGGAATTGCGATCTGGACAAGTGGCATAGCAAGAAGGCCGGCAATCACGGTAACGCGTACGGACAGCGACCGGACTCTGCTGAAAAATCCGGAGAGACCCATTGCGTCTGCCACCGACAAGAATAAGCCTAATGTCAGCACGAACCTCCAATTCCACCACCACTGATCCATATACACATGACCCGTCAGCAGAGCAACCAAAATGAAGAGTGGAGGAAAACCGAAGAACAAGAGCAGCAAAACATGGTTCAATTCCACAGCCTTATACCGGAAGCTGATGAACACGCCAGCGGCAACTAGAAGCAAAACCGGACCGAAGATGGTTAAGATCGCTCGACCGAATGTGACGAGGTCAGGCAGCGGGCGCTGCTGGAAAGAGTCGCTGAAAGCGGTTGGGGCAATGGAGGCCGACCAATTTATAAATCTCAACGCATCGCCGTATTCCGCCACGTTCCAGATGAGCCAGAACGCTATTCCGGCAAAACTAATTGCAGCAATCCCTGCTATCTTGATCGCAAACAACCTTTTTGATTTTTTCCACAAACGGATTCCTCTCGATGCACTCACGAGCAGGACAAACGGAGCGAGGACCCAGGCTTCATAACGACACAAAGTAGCTAACATCACAGCTACGGCGCACAATAGGAGCCACTTCATACTATCGCTTTCCAGCCATCGCAGAAGCGCATACCCGCCGAGGGTGACGAAGAAGAAGAGACTTGGCTCGCTCATCGGTGTGAGTGCCATGTACACGACATTCGGGTTAAGTGTGAACAAGCAGGCAGCAAGAAATGCGATCGGACGCGAACGCGTGATTCTCCGGATAATTGCAAAGAGCAGAAGACCCGTGCCCACGAGACATGGAATGCCGACCATTGCTCCCGCAATTCCCGAATAGAACAAACTGTTGATCGATACAAAAGGAAGAAGCAAGAGTGGCGGAAGCGGGAGCCAGACTGTGCCAATGTTGCTTATACCTGGGCGCTGCGAATCTATGAACTCACGAGATTTGACGATGCGCGATACCGCATCACCAAAATAAAGGAACGCATGATTGTCAATCCAGTACAGCGCAATTCCTGCCGCGCATATGACAAGAACGAGGAGAAGGGCCAGAGAGTACCACTTCCCTACATTCTCAGTAATCGTTCTCATCAAAGGCTTCGGTCCTATCCTATAAGAGATTAAGGTCTGACTAGGTGTCCTGAATGATTTATAGTGCGAGAAGCTCAATTGGATCTCTTTTCCTCCTGCTTCGGCCGGGGCTGTGATTGCTGATTCTTAGGCGGGGAAGGCTGCTGCTTGACACGGTTGTTAACCGGTGGCTTTACAGTTTGTGGCTGTTGTCCCCTTGCCTTATTAACAGACGGATTGGCATTCCGCGGCGGGGAAGGCTGCTGCTTGACACGGTTGTTAACCGGTGGCCTTACAGTTTGTGACTGTTGTCCCCTTGCCTTATTAACAGATGGACTGACGTTCCGCGGCTGGGTCGTTTGCTGCTTGACGACAGGGCTAGCCTTGGGGGGAGTGACACTCCGTGGTCGGGTCAACACTGTCCTTTCCGACGACGGTTTCACTTCCTTTATGCTGACTACTCTCGACGGTGCAAGTCTCTGTCCATTACTATTACCACTTTGTACTTGCGGCCTATAAATTTGCAGTTGGCCATGGTTCAAAGCCTGTCCCGGCTTATTGCTTTCTTGAATTGCTACCAGTTTGATAGATCTACCGGTAGCTTTTTGCACATCATTTCTGTCAGGGCCTGCAACATAAACGGTATGTCGGCTATCATCGGTGTAAGTTCTATTGACAACCGTGGAGTTCCTGATGATCGTGACATTGTTTGTCGGATCGACACGATAGCTGCCAATGTTGCGCCTTCTAACATCCTTGTCCCTTACAAATGTCCATCGTTCGCCGGGCATATTGTATGACCCACCAAAGGACACATCAATACTGACACCGGGTCGCATCGGTGCCCAGCCATAATAGCCGTTGCCTCGTCTCCACGTGACCCATGAAGGCCCCCACACATTGTCGGGAACCCAAAACCAACCATAAACATTATCGTAATCCCAACGGCCGTAGTGGAAAGGTGCCCATCCCCAGTCGTAATCTGACACCCACGTCCAGCCATCATCCGACAAGACCCAATAGCCTCCGGTCGAATACGGAACAAAGTCTGCTCCGGCATTGGGAATCCATACATAGCCATAACTAGGATAGTCAACCCACTGACCGTAAGGACTCAGTTGATCATAAAAAACCTGGAAATTAACAGCACCTTGCTGTGCTGATGCCTGTTGCGGAGACATTGCAGAAATAATATTCAATGCAATAAGTACCGCAAATATTTTACTAAGTGATTTCATCGTACTCCCCTCATATTGTGAGTTTTCTAATGGTAGAAGTATACTCATGATTGTGTCGGCAGAGAATGCCTCCAAGGGATGAAAAGGGAGCTACATCCTTTCCCTAACTAACGATGCCAATCAGCTCCAAATCCAAAGAAGCTATCGGCGAAGCTTTGGTATTCAATGTTGATTACAGCATCTGGGTCAATAGACTCAATGTTCTTCAAAGAAGAATCGTTCAGTGCCTGATTCAAGGTTTTAAGCTGAAGGAGATAGCAAAGATCGTCAAAGCGACAGTTAGCGAGGTAAAATCAATTGTTCGTGAAATCCAAGAATATTTTTTGAATTACTTTGAGACGGACGTATGCTAATGAAAGTGGATTGGCATAAGCTTCTTCGAATTATCAGAATAATCCTGATCAGAAAACAATCCAACGGCAGGCTTCGAGTGGGGCCTGCTCCTTGTGACATCTGCGGACGTTCTCATAACAACCTCTTTTGCAGAAATGTTTATTTGTCCACTGACTCCGAGGCCCCACAGTCATCTTCAGACAGTTGGAACTCCGTCATGATTATTTTGCTTCGCCGGCAATCATCTCCGACAAAGGTCGTCTCCAAACGGCGCTGTTGTAGGTCCCGGCAAAGAGATTCGGGCCGTAGACTGCAAGAACCTGTACGACAGTGCTCGGAATACCGGTGCTCGCCGCTGTCCAACTTGTGCCGTTGTTGGTGGAAAGAAAGATGCCGTCGCCATAAGTCCCTGCAAAAAGATTCGTACCGCTGGCGACAAGAGACTGAACAAGGGTGTTTGCCAATCCTGAATCGGCCCGTGTCCAGCTTGTGCCGTTGTTAGTTGACACATATATATTTCCTCCCCAGGTTTGGGCGAAGAGGTCAGTGCCCACGACGGCAAAAGAGTGGACAATAGAATATTGATACACGACCGTTGACGGTAAACCCGTACTTACCGCACTCCAGCTTGTGCCGTTGTCAGTGGAAAGATAGACACCGTTGTCCGTGCCTGCGAAGAGATTGGTGCCGCCTGTCCCGTTGGGAGACACCGTAATTGCCCAGACAGAGATGTAGCGAGAGGCGTCATAAATTGTTTTGAGTATCCCGCTGCTGGTTGCAGTCCAGCTTGTGCCATTGTCGGTGGAAAGATAGACGCCACCTCCGTCTTGAGTCCCGGCGAAGAGATTCGTGCCTCCTGTGCCGTTGGGGGAGACGGCAAGAGCATTGACAGAAGTGTCCGTCAGTCCGGAATTTACCGCTGTCCAGCTTGTACCATCATTTGTTGACAGGAAGACGCCGCCGCTGGTTCCGGCAAAAAGATTCGTGCCGCCTGTCCCGTTGGGGCTGACGACAAGAGACTGAACGATAGAGCCAGTCATTCCTGAATTGACTGCTGTCCAGTTTTTGCCGTTGTTGGTGGAGAGGAAGACGCCGCCGTCATAATTTCCGGCAAAAAGATTTGTGCCACTCCCGGCAAAGCATTGGATTTGAAAGCCTCTGGTGCCATTTGTCTGTACCCATTGGGCAAGCAATGGGCTCGAGCTTGCGAACAGGCAAAACACAATCAGTAATTGGATAATGGCTCTCATTTGTTTCTCCTTTTTGTGACGGTGAAGGACTGTCGCAACTGCTTTCCACATCCTGACACCTGTCGCTTAATTAACTTTTCTACCTTGCCCGTTGGCCCTGAGAGGTTTGTCCTTTCGCCCACTTAATGCAACTCGGTTATCTGTTGCAGCATGAATAACCGTGCTAATCACCGTAGCGCCAGTCGCGTCTCCGAGATGATTAGCCTCCTCCTGCCGAAGGCGTCGAAGTGATATCAAGTCTCGACAATACTAATCGTTTATTGAGGTCATTCTTGTTTTCTGATCTTGCTTTCTTTCTCCTTGTTCGCGTTCTCCTGGCCGATTCCCATAGTCAAGGCTGTTAACCCGGCCATGCCGCCAAGCTGCATGGTCTCCACTACCGTGCTGGGTACAATTACAATCGTCGCATTGTCCTTCAAACCCTCATAAAGCATGTTCATAGCTCTCAAGTGAAGAGCGACAGGGTTGTTGGTATAGGTCTTGGCCGCTTCTTCAAACTTCTCCGCAACCTGTCTTTCCGAATCTCCCAGAATTACTCTCGCCTGACGTTCTCTCTCAGCCTGTGCCTGCATCGACATCGCATCCTCGAGTGCCGGGGGAATAAGTACGTCCTTGACTTCCACTGAAATAACATTAATACCCCATGGCTCGGTGCGCTGATCAATGATCTTCTGCAACTCGCTGCTAATCTTATCCCTGCCTTCCAGCATGTCTGAAAGCATGGTCTTGCCTATGACATCACGCAGAGCCGTTTGGGATGCCCAACTTATTGCGGTTTGATAGTCGGCTACATCTAAGGCTGCCTTCTTGGGATCCAGAACTTTCCAGAACAGTACCGCATCTACATCCACCGGAACCGTATCTTTGGTAAGAGTCTTCTCTGCCTTGAAACCGGTCGTGATGACGCGGGTGTCAATCCAGTAAGCTATCGCGTCGATGACCGGGATAATGAAAAACAGTCCCGGGCCCTTGAGGGAGCGGAACTTGCCTAACCGCAATATCACCGCCTTATCCCACTGATCTGCAACCTTAATCGCAAGAGCAACAATAAGGGCGACAAAAAAGGCAATGATTCCAATCCATGTGCTTACATTGTTAGCCGTGACACTATACGTGGCAAATGCTAATCCTAAGCCAATGCCAAAAATTACGATGAAGACCAATACTGCAAAGGAGCTACTCTTTCTCATCTCAATTTCCTCCATGATTTTAGATAATTAAATCTGAAGACTGTGATTTATTTTCTGTAAACTTGTTTATCTATTGTCGCCGTGAGGTATCACTCGGGCCGGATAATCTGTTGTCGCAAGTGTTGCGGGCACCGACGTAGAACAGACGCCCACTTTTAGAAGGCATTCCGGATTTCCGGATCTGGCCCCAATTGTCGTAGTAGAAGTATACGCCCGATTGTGTCGGCAGAGAATGCCTCTAAGGGATGAAAAGGGAGCTACATCCTTCTGAGCACCTGTTCTGATTATGGATCATAGATAATCCTGCTCCTTTATTGATAATACAATTAGTGACGGCTATATTCGTTCGAGATGACTGCCGCCCACGGGTCAGGTGGAAAGGCGGGATCCTCCGGAAGGGCAGTGGTGAAGCATCGAAAGGAAGTACGATCACAAAATCAGGAGGTTTTGTATAAGAAGATGGATTTACGGAACAATTGTCACGGTACAGCCCAAGTTTACCATGTAAGAAATAGCTAGGACTGAAAACATTTTGTCACGTTCAATATCAAGACTTTGGGACACGTTCTAAAGTTGTGGCTATGAGTGGGCACTTTTCGGAGACAAATAACTTCAAAGAATTTTTCGACCTCTACACGGGGAGACCGAATAGAGTAGTCTTTTTTGTGGGGGCAGGGCTTTCGATGCCTTTATTCCCCTCATGGAGAAATTTTCTGAAGAGTTTAGTTGCCGCTGCGCAGGAGGACGGTAAACTAGATGTTGAATCTAGCGAATTAGTAACGAAGGTGGATGAGGGTAGAGATTATTTGGAGGTTGCTAGCTATTGTGCAGATGCACTCGGGAGAAACGAGTATAGGAACATCATCGAGAAAAACTTTGAAAAGGATTTTGCTTTGACGGATGTTCCGGCAGCGTACAGAGATCTCTTAGATATGCCTTTTAAAGCAATACTGACCACGAACTACGATAGGATCCCTGAAGTTGGCGGGAAAGGTGTTTTCAATTGTTATAATAATAAGAATATCTCCGAGGCTATGAGGGCGTTGGAGAAAGAGAAGAGAATTGTAATTAAGATTCATGGTGATGTTCTTGACCAAGATTCAATAGTCCTCACGAGGGAGGATTACAACCGACTCATGTATCAGGACAACGATGTCCAAACAGCCATGAAAAGTGTTTTCTCCACATCGACCATATGTTTTCTTGGATGCAGTTTTACAGACCCACATTTTAGCTTGATTCTAGATTACCTAAACCAAGTGAATAATGGAAAGAACATTTTACATTATGCATTCTTGGGGGAAAAGTCTGACTTTGAGATAAAAGCAGCAGAGAAAAGGTATGGGCTGAAAGCGATTAGATATAATCCCGCTGACGATAGCCATCCGGAAGTATCTGAGTTCATTGGGCTCTTACGAGGGAATAGAAAAGCACCACGGGTAGATTCCAATAGTATTATAGATAGTGCCAGCATTTTGACTACAATAGAAGCTAGACTTCAAACGGAGTTGGCTATTACAAGCTTCTACATTAATTATGAAGATGCCACGAAAAGACTGGTCATAAACTATTTTACTCGAGCAAGTTCACCTTATGAACAGCAGAGAGAATTAATCTCCATTTACAGAGTCTTCGATTTTGAAACGGATGTCCTTAATACGATAAAGGTCTGTAGCTATGTTCAAACTCCGGCAACTGTACAGCATGGCAGATTTTCCCCGGTCTTTCTCGTTTCTGAATCTACTTTTGAAGATGCGAGGAGAATTGCGCGAAGATTGCTCAGCGAACTTGACTTTTGGAAAACTCTCAAATTTGCACAACCTTTCATGGTTGGAAACCTCCATTTTGTGGAGAGACAGGTAAAATTTGACTACATTAACTTCTAGGCGATGGAAAAGTACGATATTCTGAGACTTGTTTTCAACTCGAAAAAGTCGGGTTCTATTGTCATAGAGGAGAAGCTAGGCGAAAAGGAGGCCGGCATCCAGACGATCAAAACCCTGAACACTTCATTTTCTGTAGATGCGCTTCCGACAGCAAAGATCGAATTGAACGCCATCGGAAGAAATACGAGCCTTGTTGGATTAAAATCGGGTGACGAAGTCACCGTGTATATGGGAGATTCTGAGAACACCTACGAGAAAGAATTCCACGGACTACTTGCATCGGTCGAGATCAATTCCACAAAGGATACTTTTGGGTTAACACTGGATTGTGTTAGTGGATTCTATCTGTTGCAGGGTTATAGAATTAATAATTCGACATTTAATGCAAACAATGGTCTACGCAGAGCCCTGATCGAGATTGTCCGAAAATGTGGGATTAACGGCAGCGTTGAGGTTAGCCCATCTGTAGCTGACAACCTTCCGCATGGTACATTGAATAATTTCCCCGCGCTGTCATTCATAAATGCCTTGTGCTATGAAAGTGATTTGGTTTATGACTTTGATAAAGGAGATGTCATGACCATTTCAAAGCGTTCAGAGATACTGACTAGGATACTATCGTCTTCTCCAAGGGTGATTGAAGACAATGAGATAATATCGAGCAAATTTAGGCAATAGATAAGCAGAAGCCAGTGATCAGACAAAAGTGGCGACAAAGCTTATCTCTTTCATTCTTTCTCAAGCTCCGGCGTGGGAAAGCCACATTGACCAATGCAATCCAAAAAGCACAGCAAGGAGAATATGGACCGTCCTAGTCAACTTGAGTCTAAGTACATTAATCGTTACGGAGCCTTACCATATGATTTAACGATAGATGAAGTATCAAAGGCAGTTTCAGAAACACATCGCTTGTTCAACGGGCTCAACGATTACCTGACGAACAGTGGTTTCCGTCCGTTGGAAGAATTATTGCTGGGCAATTCTTTTTCAGGAATACTATCGGAGTTGCTTGTAAAGAACATCGCGAGGGTATCACATGCAGTTGTTGCAAATCTAAAAGTCGGAGGACATCCGGATCTGCTTCCAAAGGGATACTATAGTTCCAACCTGGTTTTAAAGGGAGACGAAGGAATTGAAGTGAAGACCTCAATTCAGAGAGGTGGATGGCAGGGGCACAACCCGGAAGACAGTTGGCTTCTCATATTTCGTTATGTTGTAGGCATGCAGGATAACGGTCAAATAGTTCCTTTAACCTTTGTTGAAATTCTGTGTGCCAAGCTCACAAAGAAAGATTGGTCGTTCTCCGGAAGGAAAGGTGCCTCGAGGAGGACTCCCACCGCCTCAATTACAACAACTGGAGTTGAAAAGCTACGCGCTAATTTTTTATACAGGCTCCCTGGAGTCGGGGTAGGGAAACACCGAAATATCTTAGCTGGCCACAAATAGCTCTTCCTGAGCCACGTTATCCAAATATTCGATTGACACACCCTGTCCGTTAGGTGGCAAGGCAGCAAGTTTACGAATTGCCTTAACCGCGACGTGGTAGTACTCCGAATCAGACTCAATGCCAATGCTTTGATATCCCATCGAGCAAGCCGCGGCTATCGTTGAGCCAGCTCCCATGAAAGGATCCAGAATAATACCTTCCCCGAGTGGTAAGGCCGCACGAACAATTTGTCGCATGAATGCTTGCGGCTTAAGGGAAGGATGCGGTGCAATCTCCCTCTCGCTGGTTCTCGTAGGAGAGCTTTTAATAACATCACAGAACGGTTGTTCTTTTGATATGCGGCGAAGGCCTCCTGTTTTCCATTTGCGTAGATTATCTTGAACCCTGCCTTCGCAGGGTTTTCTAAAAAGGCCCCACGGTTCCCAGCATGAACGCGGCATAACTGTCACACCACTGAACTCGTGGTGAGCATTCTTCGGTCTGTCTCCGCCCCGAAGAGTTTGTACCAAGCGGATGATCTCTCCACGCTTTTCGAAGCCTGCTCTCTCAATCGCATCATACACCAAATGAGAGAGAAGGGGGTTCGCAGCGATAAAGATATGTCCGCCCGGAACGAGCACTTTGAATGCTTTCCGTGCCCATTCAAAGAAGAAGCGGTTTAGTTCTTGTTTCTCTTCTTGGTCGAGCACTGTGAATCTTGGCAGGGGCTGGCGTTCGTATCCGTCAAGCTTCGGCGGAATGCGCCAGACACCCCCATTGCCGTTTCGGAGCTTGCCCTTTTCTGTCTCAGTGTATTCCTTCAATCCGTAGGGTGGGTCCGTCACAATGGCGTGAATGGAGTTGCTCTTCTGCTCCTCCAGCCATCGAAAGCAGTCCGCGTGTACCAGTTCATAGAGAGAGTTCCACTTAGAAGAGCTAAACTCCTCCTGATCGATTTTGTCGGCAGATCGCTCTTTTGGTCTGGCGTATTCTCCAAACGTTTCTCTCAAAATGGCTGGAGCCGTAACCGGATTTGCATAGAGTATTTTTTCAACATCGGAAGGAAGATAGCCAGCAAGAATACCAAGTTGAGTTGAATCAAGCTTGAGGAGTTTCACCAACTTCTTAACCATCGTTATAGATGGCACAGCTTTGCCTGATTCAAGGCGAGACAGATAACCCTTTGTAACCCCTAGCTTTAAACTTAAATCTGATAGGGATAAATTGAGTTGTTGTCGTTGTTCTTTGACTGTTTTGCCGAAGTCGATCGTATCAGGTGGCCTCATGCTTTGACTTCTCTCCTTCTTAGAAAAAATATAATAAGGTTTACTAACTTAGTCAACTCCAAGAGCAAATACGAGTAAGTACAATTATGTTGCGTAATACCTTACTCTCTTTCCCATGATCTCGGTTGCGAGTCTTGGAAATGCCACCGTATAGATTTCATCAATCAAATCCATAACGAATAATGATGTACCGACGAAACTCCCGATTATTTGACCAGCGTAGCTGAATATCTTACCGACTTGTGTTCAGCATCAAGAGTTATCATGGTACAGAGAAGCTTCTTGTCTTCGTAACTTCGAACTTTGGCTGTATCCACGCCTGTCAAGGGAATGCTAAATACCGGCGGGCTGTCCAATACGATCTGCTTCGACTCCGAGGCACCGGATATGAATTGGAATTCGGGAAGCGATTTATCGTAAGGATTAGTTAGGTTGGCTTTATTTCTTAATCTGCTTTTTTGAAATCAATATATGCACGCTCTACATCCGTGCGCAGTAATTGTACGCGGCATTTGTGACCGACATCTAAGCCTTCAAAGCCGCTCACCACTTTTCCTTCGACAGGCGGATGCAGAAGACGGACCCACGTCCCCTTTTCAGATGCGCCGGTAACGATGGCATCGAACTGCTGATTTATCCTCGACTCTAGTACTATTGCCGCGGCGGATTTTTACTTGCCCATCAGCGCGCTGCGTGCTATGAGGTCTAACCCAACCAACACACGTTCCGTATTGGAAAGATCGCCGATGATATTCCTCACCGGCAGGGGCAGTTTACGTACTAATGTCGGGACGGCGAGGATTTGATTATCTCGAGCAAGCCGTGGATTCTTCAAAAGGTCAATTACTTCAATGTGGTATTTGCCCTTTGATTGTTCTTCACAAATTATTTTGAGATTGTTGAATGCGGTGACGGCTTTGGGAGTCTGTCCGGCAACATACAAACGCAAGACCCATTTGTCGCTTCTTGCTTTGGCCGGCTGTTTCTTTCGCTCAACGCGTCGAGTCTTCGACCGGCTGGTTTTCAATTTTTCATGTTTGATTTTCACACTAAGTCCCCTTAAATATTCGTCTTCTTCCTTGTGCCGGTTGTCTTGATATGGATATCAGCTTTCCGACTCTTGGCCATTTTTGTCCTGTCTCGAGCGAAGCGTTCATTCCTCACTTTTTCACTCCCGATAATTTTGAGCGCTTCTGATTCTTCCGCTTCAAATTCGGATCGAAGCATCACAATCTGAGCTTCCATTGCTTTGCGCTTATGCTCTAATTCAAATTGTCTGCGTCCGATTTCTTGCTGACGCAATAATTGTTGCGCATCGTCTTTCGTCTCCTGTGATAATCGCGCCGAACCCGTCAATACGCCTTCCGCACCGATATAGACATCGAGCAGATCGATACCCTCGTTTGTCAGCTTGAACTCGCGTATCTGGTTGGAGTGTTCCATGCCGCGCGATTTAAGTACATACAGTCCTCTGTTACGTTCACCTCCAATTTCAATATCACGCAGAAGCAGCCATGTATCTATCAGGGATGAGATGTAAATATCAGTAATCTCCATAGTATCGCCCGCGGAAGTGAGACTTGTGAAGAATGCGGTGATCCCCTTCATCTTCAGGAAATCTACGAGGCGCAGCAACATTGTCTTGACTTCAGTCTGGTTCTCTCCCAACACGAACGCATTGATGGGGTCGAGGATAACAATGCTCGGTTTAAATTTATTGATCAATTTGATACTCGTGGTGAGGTGAGTTTCCAAGCCATAGTGTGTAGGACGGGTTGCCTGAAACTGAAGCAATCCTTTTTTTTCCCACGGTTCCAGACTTATTCCAATCGAACGCATATTGCGCATAAGCTGACTGGGGGATTCTTCGAAAGTAAAAAAGAGAACGCGTTCTCCCCTCTTGCACGCCGCTTCGACAAACTGCGAGGCAATGCTCGTCTTGCCCGTACCGGCGGTGCCTGAGACAAGCACCGTACTGCCGCGAAAGTAACCTTTGCCGGAGAGCATTGTGTCGAGACGCGGAATACCGGTGGAAACTCTTTCGCGGGACGAAGAGTAATTCAGTCCCAGTGAAGTGACAGGCAGAACGGAAAAACCATCTTCATCGATAAGGAAGGGATACTCGTTCGTACCGTGGGTTGAACCGCGATATTTGACGACACGCAGCCGTCGTATGGATGACTCATCGCTCACGCGATGATCGAGCAGAATGACGCAGTCGGAGACGTACTCCTCCATACCTTGACGCGTCAACGTACCCTCGCCCCGCTCCGCAGTAACTACTGTCGTTATGCCCTTCTTTTTCAGCCAGTGAAACAACCGGCGCAGTTCAGAACGGAGTATAAGGGGATTTGGCAAACCCGAAAAGAGCGATTCCAGGGTATCCAGCACAATACGCTTGGCACCGATACTCTCAATTGCTTCGTGGATCCTGATGAACAAGCCTTCCAAATCGTATTCACCGCTTTGTTCGATTTCATTTCGTTCAATGTGAATATGCTCAAGCCAGATCTTTTCGCGCTTTACGAGGTCGTCCAAATCAAAACCCAACGAAGCAACGTTTGCTGCGAGTTCTTTCTCTGTTTCCTCGAACGATATAAAGACGCCCGGTTCATTGTACTGCGTTGCCCCGCGGACGAGAAACTCCATGGCAAAGAGGGTCTTTCCGCACCCCGCACCGCCGCATACAAGCGTCGGTCTGCCTTTCGGTAGTCCCCCGCCCGTGATTTCGTCCAATCCTTGAATACTTGTAGGGGATTTTGGAAGGATATTGCGATGAGATAGCGCTTCTTTTTTCTTCATGGCATTTCATCTCTATATATGATTTTGTTCCTCTTACGAGTAATAGATATTGTCATTAGCAATTTCGGCCGACACCAAAAGTTCATCTGTTAACCGGTCGGTGCAAATTCCCGGAAGACATTTCGCTATTTTGTACCCATACATCATTAAATTATAGAATCGTCTATCGAGCAAGACAATAGTCCAAAGGGATGAAAAAGGGGGCTACATCCTTTTGACGAGGAAACTTAACGATGCCAATCATTAAACTGCCATAATAGGCAGGAGGATTGAAGTGCCCGGTGGTACTGCCTCTCGCAAGTTCGATAACATATCCACCAGAGTCTGACAGCTTGAGCACATCGAGGGAAAGATCGGAAAATGGGAGAGCATCGACAGAATTTGCAGATACCAAGAATTTGTCCAGCGCATTTTAGTCCGGCTCCTTAAACAGAATGAAGCTTCACCTCTGCTACAAGCTCGATGGTTTCTCCCCAACGCTTGTTCTTACATGTTCCTGCGCGTAAATCCCATCGTATTCCTAAGAAATGCTTCTCCAAAATGCCGCGTCAAGTATCAAGTCTCGCACGCCGTTAATTACAAATTGAGCGCCGATGCAGATGAGAATAAATCCCATGATGCGCGAAAGGCTGTCTACTCCGTTCACACCGAGGAATCGGCGCATTGTGCCTGCCCCGCGGAGAACCAGCCATGAAATGACCGCGGTAATGATAATTGCCAAAACCACTCCTGAAAAAGCAAAGACCTTGTCAAAGCCATGGCGGACATCGATGGACGACGACATGGTAATGACGACTGCGATGGAACCGGGCCCGCTCAAGCTCGGCATGGCAAGAGGGCTGAACGAAATGTCCCGCTTTTGCTGTGCTTCCAGCTTCCCTTCTCCAGTGAGCTTACTTTCGTCAGGAAACAACATCCGGAACCCGAGGAAGCCGATGACCATCCCGCCTGCTATACGGATGCCTGGTATCGAAATCCCGAATGCAACCATTATCAAGTGACCCGCTAAAAGGAATGCGACCAGGATAGCTGTCATGTATATGCACGCGCGCGTAATCTGACGATTCCTCTCCTCCTTGCTAAGATGCGTACTGATACCGAGTAGGAGAACGGCCGTACTGACAGGATTGACGATGGGAAGAAGCGTTATGAGTGTAACGAAAACCCAAGAGAGGAAACCGGGCACATCTTTCATGACAATTCCTTCAACTGTTCAGTGATAAACAATGTGGTAGGATCCGACTCGCATCCGCTGATTGGTGAACACAATTAAACCATCAAGAAATAAAGGGGAAATAATATTCATAACAAACTCACCATGGCAATAACACCGGAGGTAATTATTAAAATGCCGGCAATTCGATTTACCCATCGTAGTCCGGCCTTATCGAACTTCTTTCTAAAAAGTGTAACCCCAGAACTAAGAGACAAAAACCATAAACATGAGCCAACAAAAACTCCTGCAACCAGAGCTGACGCAGAAAAAGAGCCGAGTCCATTTCCTAACCCAAGTGCAGCAAACACAGCAATAAAGACAAAAATGGTTAAAGGATTAGTAAGCGTTAGAAAAACAGTAGTGAAATATGATCTCAAAAATCCACTGCTGCTGATAGGAATATTTGGTTTAACATGGCGAGCGCGAAATGTTCTTACGCCTAGGAAAATAAGAAGCGCTCCACCGACTAATCGTATCCAAATTCGTTGACCGACAATCGTATTTGAAATAATCTTAAGTCCAAATGCAGCGACACAACCATAAAGCAGATCTGCAGTTGCGGCTCCAAGACCTATGATCAGTCCGCGTAATTGTCCCTCGGTAAGTGTCTTGCGGACACACAAAATTCCGATGGGTCCAATTGGCACTGCCATCGCGAAACCGATAATGATTCCTTTAAGAAAAACCGCAAGTTCCATAGTGCAATCTTTCAATCAGAATGTTCATGTAAATATTCATGTGTTCGACATGCAGTATGTTCCTTACTTTACCTTATATTTGAACTGTGCAGTTTTGTAGCCCGAGCCAACATTGAGATTAATAGTAAACAGATATTCTCCTTTTTCTTTGAGCGTCAGGGCGCTTCCGAAATGACTCATCATAGCTTTAAGATCGACAGAAAAGCTCTCCTTTGATGGAGCCACAATCTGGACCTTGGCACTGGTGTTAGCAATTTCCCTTCCACTTGCAGTATTTCTTACATCAAGCATTATGAAATAGGTACCTTCCATCATCGCTTTCCTTGACGCCATATCCATCCCCATACTGCTATCACTCATCTGACCCATCGCGGGATGTTTGTGCAAGCTCTCCATTTCACGGCGCATCATCAGACCCATTTTTCCCTTCATCATTTTTTTGTGCTGCGCCTGCGTTAGTAACCACACTTTTGTGTTAAGGCTATCGACTTTGGACTCATAGGTTGGCTTCCCCATCATGCTCGAAATATCATTTTTCTTTATGACGGCCTTTGTCTTCGCTTCGTGGGTGCTTTGTCCAAACAAGGTTAGTGCAAGGACGATTACGAGGATCGTGGTTGAGAGAAGTACATATTTTGTTTTCATAGCTATCCCTTCCGAATCAATTCTTCAGTAAAATGTTGGTATTGAAAAACCTTTTGATCTACTAAGTGGTCGTTCATTGCGCGACAGTCCATGGTACTACTTCCGCAGTGCTGCCAATTTTCTAAAAAATTCTATCTCTTCTTCGTCGAGATGCTCCGGCAGCAAGATGTGAATTTTCACCAGTAGATTTCCAAACTCATTCTTCTTTGCATAGACCGGCATTCCAAGTCCCCGAAGTGTGAGATCCTTGCCGTTTGGCGTCCCTTTCGGAATAGTGACTGCGACTCTTCCTTTCAGCGTTTTGATCTGAGTCTTACCGCCGAGGACGGCAGTGTACAAGTCAACGGGGAGGTCACGGTAGAGATCGTTTCCTTTCCTGTGAAATTCCGGATGCGGCGCAATCTTAACGGTAAGATAGAGGTCGCCGTTTTGACCGCCGTTTAATCCGCCTGCCCCTTTGCCGGGAATTCTCAGAGTTTGCTGGTCTGCGATGCCCGGCTTGATCGTTACCCTGATCGTCTGACCATTCAAATGGATGAGCCGCGTCGCCCCATGATACGCTTCCTCAAGTGAGAGGGTGGTCTCTGCTTCAATATCCTCGCCTTTGATGACAACGCTCCGTCTTCCTCGCTGCTGGCCGCTGCGTTGTCCGAACAACATTTCAAAAAGATCACTGACACTCTCATCGTTAAACATCGTGTCGGCGTCATACGTACTCGTTCGCCGCTTTTGTCCGCCCTGGGCGCTCGCATACTTCGACCAATCAAATCCTCCAGGCTGCGCCCCGGCTTCTTCGTAATGTTTCCAATCCGCACCGAACTCATCGTACTTTTTCCGTTTGACGGGATCACTGAGGACTTCGTTTGCCTCGTTGATATCCTTGAACTTTTCTTCAGCCGTTTTGTCTCCCTTGGTCTTGTCAGGATGATATTTCTGGGCAAGCGTTCGATACGCTTTCTTGATCTCTGCAGGAGTTGCTGTCTTTCCAACCCCCAGTTCTTTGTAGTAATCTTTGTAGATCATAGTCTTGTCACTTTGTACTCATTCCAGAACCTTATCACACAGGGTATTTATCATCCCGCAACTCGCACTTGCGCTGCGCGCAGTAGTTCATTGTTCCAGAGATAGCCGCGACGCAGCTCATCAACAACGATTCCCAGTTCACTACCTTCGTGCTTCGTCATTGCCACAGCTTCGTGCAGATTATGGTTGAATGGTGTACCGACACTCACGAAAGGGATGACTCCGTGGGCTTCCAGGAGGGAAAGAACTTTTTGATGGATACTTCGCACGCCCCGCACAAAGGGTCCCTCTTCGCCGCTTGCCCACCGCATTGCGTTCTCCAAATCGTCGATGATGTCCAAGAACTGAAGCATAATCTGTCGCTTGCCCTCCTCGGCAAGCTTATTCCCTTCACGCTCAACGCGGCGGCGATAATTATTAAAGTCTGCAAGTGCACGAAGCGTCCGGTCACGCTCATTTAATAGCTCTTCTTGAAGCTTCTGGATTTCCGCGGACCAATCAGCCGGCGGCAGCATGTTCTGTTCGTCCTCATGTATGAGTATTTCCATGGTACACCTCTTTAGCTGTTTGTCAACTGACTTTCACAAGCTGTTTGCCGAGATTTTCAAGCCGATCCTGTTTGTCTTGTCTGTTATTTCCTTTCCCGTTTGTTGTCGCGACCTCTTTCTTTGCCATTACCATTATCATGCTTTTGTTGCTTTACCCAGTTATTATGCTCGGGATGGTTTTTGATCACAAAATATTTTGAATCACGGCTATCGCGGATTGGCTGCTGATCGTGACGACCTTTATATGAGGAATATTTTTCTCTATACATTTTGTCATTTCGATACGGGGTCGGCTCATTCAACACTACCTTGTAAGAATGATACAAGTCATAACCACGATAACGAGAAGGCAAAGATGATCCGCTCCTCCAGCGTCCTCCTTCGTTATAGAAAAACAAATGCCGGGGAACATTGTAATAAACTCCAATGTCGGGCAGGTAATAATATTCAACGTGATCGTAACCGGTCGGACCCCAAATTGGTTGACGATCTACATTGATGCCGACACTAAGACTTAACTGTGCATATACACTGCTCGACAGGAACACGGCCACGATCAATGCAAGTAAATGACGCATGATGTTTGTCCTTTATTAGTACATGTGATTGAAATGAACTAGTTCCCGGCTTGTCGGGATTCTGTCCATTAATGAATTAAAATTGCGTGTGATGGCTGCATTTGTTGTCCTCCTTCATAAGCATTGCCACTTTACACTTCTTTTGTTGCTCATCAACTGACTTTCACAATCTGTTTGCCGAGATTCTCTCCAGCAAACAATCCGATGAAAGCCTTCGGAGCATTTTCCAGCCCCTCAACTATGGTTTCGACATACTTCAGTTTCTTCTCCTTCATCCAGCCCGCCAATTGACGTATCCCCTCTTCGAACCGATCCGAATAGTTATGTACTAAGAAGCCCTTCATGAGGGCGCTATGTGTAAGTAACTGAGGCTGGATTCGCGGACCTGTCGGAATTTTTGTCTCGTTGTATAAAGAAATCTGTCCACACAAGGGAATGCGGGCGTTATTGTTTATCAAAGAAATGACTGCGTCCGAGATGTCACCGCCGACATTATCAAAGTAAATGTCTACACCATAAGGACAAGCTTCCTTCAATGCTTTCCTTAAATTAGGAACAGTTCTATAATTGATTGCGGCGTCAAAGCCTAATTCATCGATCAAGTACCTGATCTTCTTGTCGGACCCGGCAATGCCGACGACACGACAACCATGTATCCTGGCGATCTGTCCTACAATCGTTCCTACCGCACCGGCTGCGCCGGAGACAACGACTGTTTCATCCTGCTTTGGCTTTCCAATATCGAGCAATCCGAAATAAGCGGTAAGCCCGGGCATTCCCAACAATCCCAGCGCTGTGCTAACCGGAGCAATTTCAAGATTTATCTTCCGCATTTCTTTCTCGCCGGCTATGGAGTAATCCTGCCAACCGAGATTTCCGACAACAAAATCTCCCTTAACGAAGTTATTCGACTTTGACTCAATGACCTCCCCGACAACTCCTCCGTTCAGAACTTCGTTGAGTTGGAATGCCGGGACGTACGATTTGCGATCATTCATCCTGCCCCGCATGTACGGATCGACGGAAAGAAATCGCGTCCGCAGCAATACCTGTCCGTTCATCGGCTGAATCATTGCGGATGTGACCAACTTGAAACAACTCTCATCCGGTATTCCGATAGGTCTCTTGACCAGGAGAATTTGTCTGTTCATTTGTTGTTGCATTGCGTCTCCATTTCTCCGCTAGCGTATACCGGATAATCTGTATATCCCTCTTCACCCGGAGAATAGAATGCATTCGTATCAAGTTCTTTTGAGAGTGGCCAGCCGTTAACGAATCTTTCAACGAGGTCAGGATTATTGATAAACGGCCTGCCGAATGCGATAAGGTCCGCAAGTCCGACTTGCAATTCCTTTTCAGCGCGATCCTTTGTATATCCACCACTCAGAATAATTGTGCCATGAAATCTTTCGCGGATGGCTTTCTTAATTTCGATGGGCACTGCCGGCGCACCCATGCTACTGTGATCTACTATGTGGATGTACAGTATTCCCATGTGACCGAGCTGTGCGGAAAGATATTTGTACGTGTTATCGATTTCAGGATAGTGGGGCATGTCGCTCGCTACACCATAAGGAGATAGCCGTAAACCGATCCTCTCTTTTCCAATTGCTTCAATTACACCTCCTACTACTTCTAACAAGAAACGGCAACGGTTTTCAATGCTTCCCCCGTAGTTGTCATTTCTTGTATTACTCACAGGAGATAGGAATTGCTCTAAGAGGTATCCATTTGCACCATGAAGTTCTATACCGTCAAAATCTGCTTTTAATGCATTGATAGCTGCTGTAGCGTATTCTTGTTTCGTATGCTCTATCTCTTCATCGACCATTGCAGTCGGGACCGGATAGTCCTGCAATCCCATGGTATCCGTCCACATTTGCCCGGCCGCCTTAACAGCTGAGGGCGCGATAATTACTGCGTCCTCTTGCATGTTAGCATGATGGCTGATACGCCCGGTATGCATGAGTTGAACAAATATTTTTCCACCCTTGGAATGAACCGCATTTGTAGTTTGCCTCCAACCTTCCACTTGTTCTTCGCTGAAGATACCGGGGATGCGGCTATAGCCGAGGCCATTAGGCGAAGGAGAAGTCCCTTCAGTGATGATGAGTCCGGCAGCGGCACGCTGTCCATAGAATTCAGCCATTAATTCGTTCGGGACGTTGCCAATTGCACGAGACCGCGTCATGGGAGACATGACGATTCGATTTTTGAGATCAATGTTACCCAGTTGATAAGGGTCCAATAATCCAACGTTTTTCATTTTATAACTCCTTGATTAAAATCATATATAACATTTGGTCCGAACGACAACTGGTTTTCGATTCCCTGAGAAACACAACGAATTCATTTTCACTTGCCACTCAATCGTCGATTTCTGCCAAAATGAAAAGACCGTCGAGCAATCCAGACAAAGTCGGCAGAGCAACGTGATATCGTTTGTTAATTCCAGTTGCCGGTTATTTCAGCAAAATAAGTTTCTTAGTCTCTGAAAATGATCCCGCCTGCAGACGATAGAAATAAACACCGCTTGACAATCCGTCCGCATGCCATTGCATAGTGTAATTTCCAGCCGGCAATTCCTCAGAAACAACTGTTGCGACTTCTATTCCAATCACATTAAATACTTTCATCGATACAAAAGATTTAGATGGAAGACTAAAGGAAATAGTGGTCGCTGGATTAAACGGATTCGGATAATTCTGCTCCAGACTGAAAGCATCAGGCCGAAGAGACGTCCGATCATTCTCAATACCGGTGGCCTGGGACGCAGTGAATGATCCGATCATCCCCAGCGAAAAATGGACATCGCATTGGTAGTTATATGTGCCCACTACTGTGACAGGATACGTAAACACGCTGCCGGAACCTTGATGAAAGGTGGCTGCGGCTGCGGGGACACCCGTCGAACTCAGCGGATGCATACTAAAATCGCCTTCCCACTTGATCGTGTCCCCTACGGAAACGCTGAGAGAATTCGGTGAATAAGCTAATCCGATCGAACCTCCGAACTGGATGACATGGGTCGTGGCATGCGCTGTGGTCACGACAGCGAGTAACAACAGGACCCACACAATCGATGTGGTTCTCTGAAATACCGGGATGGACTGTGTTTTCATGATTAAGTCCTTTCTGATTTGGCTTGTGATCACTTTGAGTTGAATCTGAGTCACCGCTTGTACATTCCTTCGTATCGATGATTACAAAAGCAGAGGCATCATTCTACCTTTACCTTCCGCGGCGATCATGTTGCCTTCACACTCAAAGCGCCTTCTGTTTGATCGGCCAGGTAGTTCTCCAATCCCATCTGCTCGATCTGTGCTCGCTGCATTTCATCCCAATCCACATGTCCCTCTTCCATTTTAAGGATCTTTGTCAGCAACTCAACAGTACCTTGATCGTCAACTGAACGAGCGAGTTTGATTGCTTCATTGTAAGAGCGCACAGCATCAAGTTCATCGCTGTTGTCGTAGTCGATCATTTCCGATACAGTCTTGCCGATCCTTATCCGGTTAAGTTTGGAAACCGTCGGCGCACCCTCAAAAAATATTATTCGTTCGATAAGCCACTCGGCATGATGCATTTCATCCATTGCCTGTTTTCTGATTTCCATGTGAAGCTTTTTATAGCCCCAGTTCTCGCACATCTCAGAATGCACCATATACTGGTTGATGGCGGTTAGCTCATCGGCCAGAAGCTGATTAAGTACTGCGATTACCTTTTCGTTGCCTTTCATAATTGTCCTCTATGTCTGTTTTATTATTATACTTTCACACATCGCACGTGGACTACGTCTTCTTATTGAAGAGCATCCGATCCAGCAAGAGACAAAGACCGACAGCAAGCAGAGCGGAAAACCATGTTACACCGTTGCCGCCCGTCCACTGACTCCCATTCGTCAACCCGTTTGATGCTCCCTCTCCCGGAGCCAAGCCGCCGAAGAACAGGAGAAATGCTGCGACTACCACAAAAAGGATCACTATGCTTCTGTTATTGTTCTTATTCATCTGGCTAATTTCCTTTGTGTTTGATAGTTGTGGCGCATCGATCTATTCTGCAAATGGTTTTGGAGATTCGCTTCGGCTCCAACACGGCTAATAGACGACCACACGCTTCGCGCTTTTGTGGACACCCACCGCCCGCTCTGCGCCTTCCTCGTGATGAGTATCCAACCGAACAGTGCAATACCCGCGCACAACTCGCCGCCGCAGAGCAGGAAACAGGCTACCAAAACCACAGATGCGACGCCTAACGATGTTTTGGACATCGTGTTCATAAGACTAATGGCGTTTGAAGTTTCTCTGTTTGGTCAATAATTTATCTTGTGATCACCACGATGATTCACCGTACAAACATAGAAAGAAATGTGAGGCGGGCAAATAGTGCGAAGGGATGAAAAGAGAGCTACATCCTTTTGGGTACCTGTTCTGATGATGGATCGCAGAGAATCCTGCTCCCTTATTGATAATACAATTAGGGGAGCTATATTCGTTCGAGATGATTGACCGCCCATGGATTAGGTGGAAAGGCGAGATCCTCCGGAAGGGCGGGAAGGTCTACGACTTCGTAGAGGAATCAGAGAAAGAGAGTATGATTCCAAAGTCAGAGGGATTGCGAAATAAACGTGGGCATCCTGAGTCTTAGCTTGGAACAAGACTTTTAGAGTCGTCTTATGTTATATTATTGGCAGACGGAGAAAAGGAGGTGCTAATGACCAAAACTGTCGAGGCGATATACGAGGATAAGGTTCTCAAACCCTTATCACCCTTAGAGGGCCTGCAAGATCACCAACGAGTTGAGATCAGTGTTTACGTTCCCCCGCCAAAGGAGGGGTTAAGCAAGCTTGTTGGAACGTTGTCAACGCAAGAAGCCGAAGAAATGAAGGCGACGATAGACCGCGAATTTGAACGCATCGACAATGAATGGTAAGCTTGTCGTTGACACAAATGCTTTCATTGCATACAGATCGGGGATTCCTGCCGCCGTTGAACTGCTCAACGGCGCCGATGTGCTTTTCCTTCCTGTAATAGTTTATGGTGAATTGCTTTACGGGGCTGCAAATAGTTCTCAGTCAAAGAACAACTTAGAGGCAGTCGAGCTGTTCGCAGCCCACTCCGTCCTCGTTCCCGTTGATGATCAAGTGGCTCGTCATTATGCTGAGGTTCGTATTGCTCTAAAGAAAACCGGGAAGCCGATCCCTGAAAACGATTTGTGGATAGCGGCGATATGTAAGAAACTCGATCTCCCACTAATTACACAAGATGAGCATTTCAACTTCGTGGTAGGTTTACGCGTGCAATCATGGTAAGAGATGTTGCGGTGCCGTCACCTGCGCGCCTATGAGGCATCAGCTAAGAAGCCGCCCACGGGTCAGGTGGAAAGGCGGGATCTTCAGGATGGGCGGGAATCAGAGAAGGAAGGTATAACTGAAAAGTCAGAGGGCTTGTGACATCTCGCGACTTCCATCTTGGATTTGGATATGGTAATGTCTATGTGAAGGAGGCAACTCATGGATAAAAAAGAAAAACTCGAAATGTTGCAGAACTTGAGCGAGAAAGAACTCACAAAAAAGTTCTTGATTCCTTTATACGAATCGGAGACTATGGGGTGCAAGAACATCCAATATACTCACAAGAGGTTGGAGTTTGGCAGGGATATGATCTACTTCAAGGATGATGAGTATGAAAGGAGAGTATATACCGCAGTTCAGGTAAAAAGAATAAAGATTACTACAAAAGAAACCTCTGATATGGCCAGAGATATTTATGAAGCACTTGGTGAGGAATTTAACGATCCCACCGACCACAAGAAAAAGAAGATTGATAAGTTTGTCCTGCTGACCTCGAATGAAATAAATGAGGACGCGAAAGAGTCTTTATCTGCTAACCTCCGTGGTTCAAACAAGGATGACCGTGTGTCATACATTGACGGGCCCCGACTCATTTGTCTTCTCGGAAAACATTTGCCCTCTGCTTTCTGGGATGAGTACAACTATTTCTATAAGTACTTCAATGCAATGAAAAGCGACTTTGAAAAAATCAAAGACATCTCAGCAATCGGACAGAAAGACTCTATTCCGCTGGAGAAAATTTATGTGTCGCTGAAAGCAATCGTGAAGATGGTAGATCCCGAGACTCCAGACGAGGAAGAACGAGAGATATTTAAGAACGACCAGCGGAGAAAAGAAGTGGGGGATCGACGCGGAAGAGAGAATGTAGTCAATGTTGAAAAAGCCGTTAAAGACTATCCGCGATTAGTTATTACCGGAGTCCCTGGTTCTGGCAAAACCACACTGTTAAGACATCTGGCTCTGAAGTCATGCAAAGAGAATCTTGAAAAGCAGCAAAGGGTCTCTATTCCAATTCCGATAACCTTGAGAGAGTTTACGGAAAGTAAGAAAAGCCTGAGGGAATTCGTTAATAGTGTGTTTCAAAAATATCAGTTTCCCAAGGCAAAAGAATTCATCGAAAAGGATTTGAAGGATGGACGATGTATAATCCTTCTCGATGGTTTCGACGAGCTTGCAACCAAGAAAAAACAAAATTCCATTAGTAAGGAGATCCAAATATTCAGCAAAAGATATCGGAAAAACCCCATTGTCGTAACGTCGAGAGCTGCCGGGTATCATGGTGAACTGAAAGATTTCATGAATGTGGATCTGATGGAGTTCAACGATGAGCAGATATGGCAGTTTGT
The DNA here is from genome assembly GCA_963704305.1 of uncultured Bacteroidota bacterium. Classification (GTDB taxonomy): domain Bacteria; phylum Bacteroidota; class Ignavibacteria; order Kryptoniales; family JAKASW01; genus JAKASW01. The sequence goes on from OY969888.1 coordinate 317,401, forward strand.
CCAAAATTGGTTCGGCGACTCCGACAAGGCAAACTCTCTTTTTAAAGCGATTAATGGAAGCGAGCGAGTCAAAGCAATTGCCCGAAATCCGTTGATGATTTCAATTGTCGCTGTTATTTATGAAGAAGACACAGAATTGCCGAAGGAAAGGTCATCTCTTTATAAACGATGCGTTGAAGTCTTGCTCAATAGGTGGGACGCCCAAAAGAGGCTTAAGAATCAATATCCCATAGACAAGAAAGAATTCATTTTGAGAAAACTGGCTTTTTACGGCCATGCAAATAACATGAAAGTGTTCACCGAAAAAGAAATCTTGAAGGAAATGTCGAAATATTTTCCTCAAATTCAATTGAGCAAGAGGGACGCAAAGCCTATCCTTAACGAGATATGGAAAAGAAGTTATCTACTTAGACAAATCTCAATTAATAAATATGATTTTCTCCACTTGTCCTTTCAAGAATATTTCACAGCTTTAGAGCTAAAGGAGCGTGAGGATGGATTATCGACCATCACTGAACATTTATCTGAGCCTTGGTGGGAAGAACCCATTCTTCTCTTCGCAGGGATAAGCAAAGACGCTTCAGGTCTTATCAAGAAAATAGAAGATGACGTTCCTGAGGATATTTTCTACGGTAATCTTTTACTATTCGGGAAATGCCTGCGAGACGCTGACTTTACGCAACCTGTAATTAAGGAGGAGATTGTCAACAAGCTTTTAGCGGCTCGTAAATCGACAAAATTCTATTCCCTAAAAGAAAGGATTAGCGATGTCCTCAGATTAACTGAACCTGATGAGCTAATTAAACAATTAGTCCAAGATTTGCAGTCTGAAGATATTCAAGTCAGAATTGATGCAGTGGAGGCTCTCGGTAGAACTGGAAGCATCAAGGCAATTGATCCGTTGCTGAATGTTATTAAGACTGACACACGAGCCGAGTTAGGGGAAAGCGCCGCAGATTCGCTTATTGTGTTAGATAGTGAGAAACCAATCGATTCATTGATCGAAATTCTTAACGAACATAAATCAAGCAAGGTGAGGTACAATGCCATAATGGCACTTGGCGGAATTGGGCATGAGAAGGCAATCGGCCCTTTGCTCAAAGTCTTTGCGACTGACAAACACCATTTTGTCAGGGAAGCCGTTGTGGTGGCGCTAGGCACAATCAGGATCCGAAAAAGCTGTTGATTCGCTGGTCAAGATACTTACATCTCATCGTGAGGATATAGAGATTCGGGAAGCTGCAGCCTACGCCCTGGGCATATCTCAGAATGAAAGAGCTATCAAAACATTAATCAAAGTCCTCATGACTGACGAAGGCAACAGTCTCCGAATAAGCGCGGCAGATTCATTGGGGGCCGCAGGAAGCGAAGCAGCAATTGATCCATTGATCGAAATGCTCGCGAGTGATGACCCAAGGGCTCGGTGGAGTGCAGCAGAAGCACTCGGAACGATAGGGAGCGAGAAAGCAATAGATCCTCTAATCAAAATCCTTACTGGAGATGCTGAAAGTGAAATCCAATTTGTTGCTGCAGACGCACTTGGCATGATAGGAGGCGAGAGAGCCGTTGGTTTGTTGATTGAGATCCTGAATTTTCACGTGGCGAGTCTCGCAAGGCAATATGCTGCGCAGGCTCTTGGCTCGATAGGAAGTGGGCAAGCAGTCACGTCACTGATTAAAGCTCTCACAACAGACAAGAAGGGTGGAGTTCAATATCATGCAGCGGCTGCCTTTGTCAATATAACAAGCGACACCGCAGTTGGTCCGCTAATACAAGCCCTCAAGACTGATGAAGAAATTGAAGTCCGCTGTGCCACAGCAGAAGCGCTCGGCGCGATAGGATCACTTAAGGCCGAGAACGCTTTGATCAAAGCTCTTGCCACCGACAAGGCGCGGAATGTTCGTTATTTAGCGGCTCAGGCACTTGGTGGAATAGGAAGTAAGATGGCTGTTAATTTATTGATCAAGAAACTGGCTACGGATGAGGACAGCAATATTAGATGGGTTTCGGCGAAAGCGCTCGGAGTTGTGGGAACTAAGAAAGCAATCAAGCCGCTTAAGGCAGCATTAGGAGATGACGGCGGATTGGCTAGAACCAAAGTAAAGGATGTGGCACTTGCCTCCCTTGAGAAGATTAGCTTGAGAATTGGCGAGAGAATACCTTTGAATGATAATTAATATCAATAAGAACTGTTCTTTCACATTCCTTTATTCCACGGAGCAGTAAGCCTCCTCTTAATGTTCCCGCCCTTGCGGGACATACTGTTCCACCTTACCGCCATTCTGTAAATCCTTCCCAAGTTCCCGCTTGGAAGACAGTGACTCCCGACTATCTAATCACCGTACCTGAATATCTCACCGGCTTGTTCCCACTATCGAGAGTTATCGTGGTACAGAGAAGCTTCCTGTCTTCACAGCCTCGAACTTTTGCTGCATCTGTGCCTGTCAGGGGAATGCTGAATACCGGCGGGCTCTCCAATACGATCTGCTTCGACTCCGTTACACAAGATATGAATTGGTATTCAGGGAGCGATTTATCAATAGGATTAGTCGGGTTGGCTTAACTTCTTATTGTATCTTTTCTCTATCACAAGCTCGTCTTGGGCTATGTTTCATGAAGCTCGCCTTCGAATCGGAAGCAGAGCTTCTCGATTTATCCTACCAAATCCTGCTGGGCGAGATGGCGCAGCAAGCGCTCACAGGAGTTTGAGAAGAAGTCAATTGGCAAAGCTTGCTGGATTTTTATGAAGCATTTAATTAATCTTTCGAAAGACTAGATCGGTTGAGGAGGAGGCTCATATGGCAAAACTCAAGGAGCAGCAGACCGCATACAGGGAGAAAGAAGACGTGCATGGATCGGACAGAATTTCAAACGCAAAGGCCTCCGCACTCCATGCGCTGGAGAAACTTCCCGGCGATGCGACCTACGACGACATCATGTACGAACTTTATGTCCTGCAAAAGATCGAGCGCGCGCAAGAAGATGTGAGACAACGAAAGACTCTCTCTCATAAGGATGTCAAAAATCATCTGCACCGATGGCTAAAATAACATGGACGGCAAGTGCTGTCGATGATGTTGAGCAAATCGGCAAATTCATCGAGCGCGATTCATTGCACTATGCCTGTGTAGTTGTCTCAAAATTGTATGATGCTGTAGATCGGCTCAGGAAATTTCCATTGAGCGGCCGAAAGGTGCCTGAGGTAGATGATCCGGGTTTGCGAGAAATCATTATCGACGGTTACCGCATTATATACAGGTTAAGAAAATCGACCATTTATGTTCTCACCGTGATACATGGTCGTCAAGATCTTCTTTCTTTTGAGCGTTCTTTAACTTTGAAATGACCAGCACGGGGCGATAGAGCGCCTCTCAATCTCTTTCCCACACTCCCGCCTGTAAGACAACGACTCCAGACTATTTAACCAGCTTACCTGAATATCTCACCGGCTTATTTTCACGATCGAGAGTTATCACGGTACAGAGAAGCTTCTTGTCCTCATAGCTTCGAACTTTCGCTGCATCCGTGCCTGCAAGGGGAATGCTGAATACCAACGGGCTGTCCAATACGATCTGCTTCGATTCCGATACAGACGATATGAATTGGTATTCGGGGAGTGATTTATGAATAGGATTAGTTAGGTTGACTTAACTTCTTATTCTATCTTTTTGAAATCAATATATCCACGCTCTACATCCGTACGCAATAATTGTACCCGGCATTTGTGACCGACATCTAAACCTTCAAAGCCATTCACCACTTTTCCTTCAACGGGCGGATGCAGAAGACGGACCCACGTCCCTTTATCAGATGCGCCGGTGACGATGGCATCGAACCGTTCATTTATCCTTAGGAGACCCGGAAGAGCAACAGATAACGCGAGGGTATAACTTGAATAATTTTCGTAGGCAGCCATTTTAGAGGGGTCTTGCTTTAGAGCCCAGCTATCGATACTGTTTATGCCACTTTTGTTCAGTGCCTGCATTTCTGAAAGGGTCACCTCTTGTTTCCCCTGCGACTGTGGTACTCCGAAGATATTTGCCACCGCTCCGAGGCCGCAGATACTCCCGCTTACCCAGTAGTTAACAACATAAGGATGAAATGAGGAATCACTCACCGGAGACTGCGAATATGTCGGTTTCACCAGGCCGATAACAGTAACTAAAAAGATTATGAAAATAAAAAGATTGAACTGATTATTTGATTTCTTTGTCATGATCACACTTTCTTTCTAAAGAGTAGCCAACCAATTAAGACACCAAAACCGAGAGTAACCATAGCAGGAAACCATCCCCAACCGCTGCCGCCAATCCAACCGTTTTCATTCATCCTTCCATTCATTCCGCCGTGCATCATCGCCCTGCCACCGAAGTACAAAAACACCACCACCAGGACAAGAAACGCAATGACTAAGAATCTATTGTTTATTTTATTCTTTAGTTTAATCTCCATTGCAATAACTGATCTTACTTATTGTACATACTTCCTTTGAATTAGTTCAGAACGCAATGCTGATAGATAACGGGAATACTGAAGAAACCTTTACTATGGAATTGTTATTCTCATGCTGATCGACAACCCAAGTAGCAACGAAGTAACCCAGCGCGGCACCGGAAAAATCATCGGATGTCCAGTGTTGATCTTGATAAACCCGTGACACAAAAGTCAGCGCGGCCGGTAAGTAAGCCAATACTTTTAACCAAACCGGTTTAGCATTTCTTGAAAGAACAGTGGATAAGACGAACGCAGCAGTATTATGCCCGCCGGGAGATGATTGATAAGCCACGTCAAAAAGTGATGAGAACGGGTGAAATGAAGTTTTCCCTTCATCCGTATAAGGTCTCGCCCTGCCGATTGCCACTTTTAACAAATAATTGACTGCGCCGGCATAGAGCGAAGCCTGCCCGATCTCGTAAGCGATTTTTCTTGCTCCAATATCATCTTTTAAGACCGAATACAATCCAAACCCGGTAAACAATGCTACGGGCGAATAAAGTTCTCCCCACATCCTGCCGAACACGATCGGAGCGCTGTAGTAATATCTTTGATCTTTCAGAACTGCTGTGCGAACAGGTTGATCGGCAGTCTCCATAATTATAAATGTCCCGGCGCCTATCGCACCTATCTTGAGCCAATCGCTTCCATCCCATTTGGTCGGCTGCTTTATGAATCTCCATGTCTCATTTCCGAACTGAGAGAAAGTATATTTATAACGTTGTACGGAATCCGGTGAAGCGGGATTTTGTGCGAACATTGAAGATCCACATAAGATCGTCAGGAGAAGTGACAAAAAGAGTTTCTTCATGGTTGTGTCCATTTTATTTCTTACCTGTTATTGAAAGCTCAGAAAAACTCTCTCTATTGTTTCAATTTGAATTCTTCTAAAGATAACTGGAGGAAAATTTTCTCTTCGGTTCTTACGGTATGAACACTAACAAAATCACGCGGGTACCTATCGCTATAGTACACCATATGTTCAATTCCAATGCTCACATTGTTGAAAAGCCTGACTGCGATTCTGGGTCTGATTAATCCTACGTAAGCATTTCCTGCAATTCCGGCATACGTATGCAACCACCAGTAATAACCTATAAATGTTATGTTTACCCATCCGCCAATATTGTAATTGCTTTCAAGCTTTAACTCCGCTCCGCCGACGAAATTATAATCTCTAACCTGTGTAGTATCAATAGGTCCTAATCGAGTACTGAGTCCGCCAAAAGGCACTATAGCAGCATGAAGATTAGTATACAGACTAGAGTTATTGCTCATTGGCAGCTTAGAAACTATTCCGGGCCCAAAACCAAAAGTACCCAATTCGAAGGTGTTATTATCAAAATAGTTCATATGTTGAAATACTCCAGCTAACATTTCCACGTTACCGTATTGAACATTACCACCATATAAGATGCCATACCCGGTTACATTGTCAACAATTTTTCTTCCCACTCCAAAATCGAGATCTGTCCGGAGCCTGAAATAATCAAAAGGTTTTCGGGATATTTTTTCAAAAGGGTTTCCGTAATCAAGAATCATGTCGAGATTAAAGCTATTAGATAATGGATTCTCGATTTTTGTCCCCGCATTTACCCTATGATACCCGGCGGCTAATGTTATGTTAAGGGGTTCTGTTTGATATACATCCTCCGTGAGATGATCGAACATTTTCCCGTCAAGAAGTCTACTGACCGACCTGCCAGGACTAATAAAGAAGGCCGCGATTTCTCTACCGACTCTTTCCACACCCGTAGTTCTCTCATCGATAACGTCTGAGCCTAATCTGTACAATGCTTCGCCAAGAACCATCCCACCGAGAGTTGTAGCAATCAGATCATTCCTCTCAGGTTTGCCGTTTGGCCAGCCATTCTCTCCGAAGAGCTTATACTCATACGATCCGAAGAATGTAAGCGCCGAAGACTCCCAAAAATCATATCCGGACGCTCGTGCCGAATTGTAATAGCCTGCTCCAGTATAAGGATGCAGTAAAAAGTTATTGCCAAATCTGTCAATATCCCATTTCCATCCGTTATTCCAGGGGAATCCGGATCGTAAGAAAGTTCGATTCCACGAAGAGAGTCCAACTACCGCCCAATCATAACGAATAACATAATGATCGACCAAATTTATGAGCGCATTTTCGAGGGTAATCTTAAGGATCGGATTCCACAAAGGATACCTTTTGTTATAGATTGGGTCATCATTAAGTAAACTGCCATACATATTATACTTCATGGTATCCGTTGGAGAAGTCTTAGTAGTGTCCGGGACCAATATCTCATTAGGATTAGAAACCAAATCGGGATAACGATTAATCTCGTTCAATGACATCTGCCGGCTTAACCATGTATTTTGATCTAACGTGATTGTTTTCTCAGGCGCAAAATTATTTTGCGCATGAAGTGATACCGAAATCAAAAGCGGAAAGAATAATGCGTACAGTATTTTCATTTTGTTTTTCCTTACGTCGTCCGATTGATCGAGACGGAATAGTTCCATTCTTAGTCGAAAATAATGACCATAGATTTCTGTGAGTTTATGCAATTCTGTTTGTCAACGCAGCTTGTTGACGAGAGTGATTAATGTTCTTAAGGGCGTCAACAAGGATTGCCGGACTCCAACGCCAGAGCAAGAGAGTGAACAAGAATTACCTCATTAGTCTAAACCACTTTTCGTCCACTAATAACTCTTACTAAGATCATTATGATTGCAATTACAAGCAGAATATGAATAACACCGCCCATAGCGTGGGCCGTGAGTATTCCAAGAAGCCACAAAACTATCAGAACAACCGCGATTGTGTATAACATGGTAAGTATCCTCTTCTTTCTAATGTTTCGTGTTCAATTTCTTCAATGTTCAACACAGAGCAAGAAGCAACATTCTTGCGCAACTGCCGCAGCCGGGCGCAGATTATGACGGCACCGGTAGATCAACAAATCCACAATAGGATCTTGCCGGGATCGCCCACGGATCAAATTGCCGCGCCTTCAGTTTGATCGGCCAGGTAGTTCTCCATCCCCATCTGCTCGATCTGTGCTCGCTGCATTTCATCCCAATCGAGGTGTCCCTCTTCCATTTTGAGAATCTTTGTCAGCAAATCAACAGTACCTTGATCGTCAACTGAACGAGCAAGTTTGATTGCTTCATTGTAAGAGCGCACAGCATCAAGTTCATCGCTGTTGTCGCAGTCGATCATTTCCGATACAGTCTTGCCGATTCTTATCCGGTTAAGTTTGGAAACCGTCGGCGCACCCTCAAAAAATATTATTCGTTCGATAAGCCATTCGGCATGATGCATTTCATCCATTGCCTGTTTTCTAATTTCCATGTGAAGCTTTTTATAGCCCCAGTTCTCGCACATCTCAGAATGTACCATATACTGGTTGATGGCCGTTAGCTCATCGGCCAGAAGCTGATTAAGTACTGTAAGTACCTTTTCGTTGCCTTTCATAATTGTCCTCTATGTCTGTTTTATTATTATACTTTCACACATCGTACGAAAGTTATGCACTCTTATTGAAGAGCATCCGATCCAGCAAGAGACAAAGACCGACAGCAAACAGGACGGAAAGCCACGTTAAAACGTTGCCGCCCGTCCACTGACTCCCATTCGTCAACCCGTTTGATGCTCCCTCTCCCGGAGCCAAGCCGCCGAAGAACAGGAGAAATGCTGCGACCACTACAAAAAGGATCACTATGCTTCTTTTATTGTTCTCATTCATCCGGCTAATTTCCTTTGTGTTTGATAGTTGTGGCGCATCGATCTATTCTGCAAATGGTTTTGGAGATTCGCTTCGGCTCCAACACGGCTGATAGACGACCACACGCTTCGCGCTTTTGTGGACACCCACCGCCCGCTCTGCGCCTTCCTCGTGATGAGTATCCAACCGAGCAGTACGACACCCGCGCTCACCTCTCCACCGCAGAGCAGAAAATAGAGTACTAAGAACACAGACGCGACGACGAGCTCTGTATTTGATATCGTGTTCATGAGACTAATGTCCTTTCTGATACTTGCGACGTCCTGATATGGGCGGTGCTGCTTTGGCAGCGCTGAACTCTAAATCAAAATCCAACAAAAAATGTCTTGATTTACAGGAAGCCCTACAAAATCCCTCGTCAAGTAAACCATCGCTCACTTCATGAGGATCATCTTCTTAATGGAGACGAAGGAGCCCGCATCCAGGCGGTAGAAATATACTCCGCTCGCAAGAGTGACTTCTCCCTCTTTGTTATTGAACGGCACGGTGTAGCTGCCAGCCTCCTGATGCCCGTTGACAAGCGTGGCAACTTCCTGGCCAAGCAAATTATAGACCTTGAGAGAAACCATACCGGCCTTCTCAAGACTGTAATGGATCGTCGTGGATGGATTAAATGGATTGGGATAGTTCTGCGAGAGTACAAATTCCTTAGGCGGTACTACCTTCCCAACTCCGGTCGCCACCGCGGGCTCGGTGACGCCATCAGCGACTAAAGTAACTGCGGTCTGTGATAACGCTCTGCCGTTCATCGTTGCACCGGTATTTAGAGCGATCAGTGTTTGACACAATATAATTCCCTTGAAGTCAGACGTCGTTCCAAGTGTTGCTTGACCGGCAACCTGCCAGAAGATGTTCTTGGCCTGTGCGCTGCCAATCATGACTTTCTTGCCGTTGGCTACGGTGAGATTTCCTGCTATCTGGAAGATCCAGACATCATTTGCTCCACCGTTGAGAGTGACATCCGTTGAAATCGTAACCCCGGTCGTCCATTTATAGAGGCCAGGGACAAGGGTCTGCCCGCCTATTTCGCCGGCACCGACATTCAAAAATGTTCCAGAAGGCACCGGTGTTCGTCCGGCGGCGTCGGTGTACGCGGTTTCCATGTCGCCTATGGCCGTGGTTAGGTTAGCAGCGGTTGGAGTTGTATAGTTTGCTGCATATATCTTTCCGGTCACCAGACTCGATGTCGCAAATACATTTGTAGCATCAGCTATTAATGAAAATCCGGTAATGTATGACGAGGCGGCTGGACTAATTCCTATATCTCCAGTAATTGCAGTGGTCCCGGTAGTAGAGACTCCTGTTTTTGCAAGAATCACGAAATTCCCGGCCGTTCCAAGATTCACTGGCAATTGTTGTGAAAGAGCGGCGGTATGCACCATAAAGACAGACAGCAGTACGACCCCGAGGAAGCGCACGCACCTGCTTAAAGAAGTTGTCCCGACAAAGGTCGGGATCCTTCGGATTGAATTAATAGCATGAATCTTCATAAAGACCTCCATATGATCAATGATCATGACCCGTTTCGTTAAGTGGTTTACCCATCTGGACCCGACACGCCTTCCGACGTGTCAGTTCAGATGGACATAAATTCTTGTGCTCGAGCATTTCTTGTCGCTTTTTCGCCAAAGCTTATTACTGGACATAGAATTCAATGCGTCGATTCTCTGCCCGACCTTCCTCCGTCTTGTTCGAAGACATAGGTTCGTTTTCGCCTCTCCCGACAGTTCTCATGCGGTTCGATGCGATGCCTTTTTTGACGAGCCAGTTCTTCACTGCCTGCGCCCGCTTCAACGAGAGTACCTGGTTAGATTTCTGATTTCCCACATTGTCCGTATGCCCGGTGATTACCACCCGCACATTGGGATTCGCGACCATCGCGTTGTATGCACGCCAGAGTATCCTCTCAGAATCTTTCGTGAGTGTCGCCTTATTGAACTCAAAATTGACACCCCTAAGAACGACGGCCTTGCCTTTAATAAGAACGATAAGGGTATCGCTACTCTTCTGTTGCGCCAACCGCAGTGCTGCTGCATTGGTCGAATCCTTTACACGCTGTGCTTCAGCAACGTTCGCTGCCTGCACACGCGCCGCCTCTGCCGCCGACGCTGCGTTGGTCGAATCCTTCACACGCTGTGCTTCAGCAGCGTTCGCTGCCTGTATACGCGCCGCCTCTGCCACCGACGCTGCATTGGTCGAATCCTTCACACGCTGTGCTTCAGCAGCGTTCGCTGCCTGCACACGTGCCGCTTCTGCCGCCGCGTTGGTTGAATCCTGTATATGCCGTGCCTCTGCCGCCTGCTCCTCCGCCGAGATGCCATTACTCGCACCAAACGCAAGTCCGATAGAAAAGACAAAAAATCCGTCATCTTTATTGTTTGTAAGAGAATTATTGGTAACAGGCACAGGCGCTAATTTATCCGAAAGGGACAAATCATATCCGCCACTGATCTGCAGCAAGAGTCCCGGGGCAACTCTGGTTTGGATACCGATACCGAATGGAACAATCGGTAAAAAATTCGAGTTGTTGATGTTGAGGGTTTTCGATAGTCCTAAACCTCCATAGATGAACGGGTTCAAATTGGGTAATGAAAAAGGGACGACGAGTAATCGAAGATCGGCCATGAGGACCTCTGCCCCATAGCTAGGAGCCTTAAGGTTAGCGTAACCCACACCAATTTGACCCAACAACGCGGGCACAAATTCATACTGAAAATATCCACGATACTGCATCACCCATTTGTCACCAGGGGCGATATCTCCCTGAGCGCCGCCAAGCGAAACACCCCATGCCGCCACGGGATCCTTGAACTGTGCCTGGACACGGCTATAACCCGCAAGAGTTATAACCAACGTTAAGCATACGATAAACTTTTTCATCTGAAGCCTCTCTTTGGTTAATAAGTTATTTTGTGATCACTTCTATGATTCACTGTACCAACATAGAACGAAATGCGAGGCGGGAAAATAAGGCGAAGGGATGAAAAGGGAACTACGCACTTATGGGTGAGAAGTCATCCACCCATGAGAGGATCTTTTTACCACTTGGAGGGAGATGCACTTATACTAATTGATATCGGAAGTTGCTTTCGAAGGACAGAGACATCCACAGCCCTAGACACTCCAACATGAGTGAAGATGACTTAGAGCGTTAAGCCTACCTGTGCATTTAGCAAAAGGCGTGATCTCTTGTCGATAGGAAAAAAGGGAACCAATTCCAGACCTGCATTGATTCTCATGGGGAAGCCTACATCAACCCTCCTCATAAGCTCAACAATATCCAGGAAGATCGACATGGCGAAACCGCCTCGACCGACACTCATATCGATCGGCGAGTTCACCCCGAACGTTCCAATTCCAAAGTTGACGGGGAACCGTTGTCCCGATATCCCGTCAAAATAATAGAATCGAATCATCGCACTGGTATTGCCGTACTCCACGGTATCCTTGGCTTGGGTGTCGTACAAAACTTTTGGGATGCCGAGTGTGAACCCCATTTCGATCGCCGGCCCTTGTACGCGAAAATACCGCGTGACGGAATTGGACTTGTCAACCTCACCGATTGTGACGGTGTAATCAGGTTCGATGCTGACTTTTATAATCGCCCAATCAGGCAGGGAGTCCACCTCCACCTGCACCTGTTCGAGTTCATCCGGACGGATTGCGGCATAGGCACCGTAGGCTTTACGGTACTGAAGAAACATTGAAAGATCACGGTTTGGACCGCCGCGACTTCGAAATGTCATCACACGCCGTTCGTATGTTTGCACAGAGATTCCTTCTCTCGACTGTACCGTAGTCCTGATCGTGACGAACTGCGGTCCCATGCGCTCGTGAATACTGTCGCGGTGAAAGATCACATGAAGGTTTCGTATGTGTTCGCGGTCGAGTACTTCTGCCGTCAGCGGTTCCTTACTGCCGGCTTCGGGACCAATGCATGCATAATTGTCGATCCGTTCGACAGCCTGGTACTCTTCGACCTCCACGACACAATTTGTCTCATAGATGAAACGCCGTCCTTGAGCATCCACCACCCTTAGGCTGACGTGATATGATCCCGGCATAACAGTTTCTGGAATGACAGCGAAGTACGTATTGGAGCCGATGTATCTAAATGTTATTCCTTCGGCGGCCAGTATCGGGGTGACAGCAGCCGCTGCGGCGCTGTCATTTTGTCGAATTGAAAGACGAACGGTGTCCCCCGGGAAGTACACCGGCTTATCAACGGAGAGCACAATGCTTCCATCCTCGAGTGATGACCAACTGAACCCCGCAGAGAACGCGGGGTAAACTGTCGTGGATCTCTGCTGTGACTGCGCACTCGTTGCACCAATTATGCAGATCAGCATGAGACAGAGGAAAATGAATTTTAGCATGTCGTCTCTTTGATGATGACCAGTCTAATGGCTTGCCTCACATCTTTAGCGAACGGTGAGTAAGTTCCCGCTACAAGGCCGAGATTCTTTCGAGGAGACTAACTATCCACCGTGGAAATGCTCCTGGCAATTGATTTAATAGTGTCATCACGGAAAGAATAGTTGGCAACTTCCAATCGCGTGTGCAATGCAAGCTTTTCCATCGTATTGTGGACATGACTCCTGACAGTAGAGACCGGGATGTGAAGTCTTTGTCCGATCTCGCGGTTGGTCAAGCCATCACCGACGAGCACAATGACATTCAATTCACGTTTCGTCATCCGAAACGCCTCCCTCAGTTTTGTCCTTCCACCTTTGACAGCGTGCTCAATGATCCGTGAGAAAAGCGATGTGGACAAAGAAGGGAGGAGAACTTTCTTACCTTCTGAAACAGCTCGTATAGTCGTCAGGAAATCATCAGGCGATGTGTCTTTAAGGATGAAGCCCGACGCGCCCGCTTTTTCATATTGCATGATATCTGCCGGAACCGGAGCAAGATCCATCACAATCACCTTGGTCTTGGGGAACTCTTTCTTCGCTGACTCAACCACGTGCAAACTGTTTAGACTTCGCAAACCTAAATCCAACAGAATCACATTCGGTTTCAATCGATTGATTTTGAGGACTGTGTTTGCCCTATTTCCTGACGCGGCGACGACATCGATATCCCGTTCCTTCCTCAGCATCGCCAGAATTCCTTCCCGGAGAAGACGGTTATCTTCAATAAGCAGCATACGAATTTTTCTCATAGTGAAAGCTGCAAAGACTGAAGGGGTAAATCAATCGTTCATGGGAGTGAAAAAGGAATTACATCTTATGGGTGAGCAAATCCCCGGTATAGCCGAGGGGCGGGCGGTGAATCACTCGCCCATCAACGAAACCGCATCAACTGCATTCTTACGGCCGTCGGAATCGTGAGCGTAGCTGGCAATCTGTAACCGGGTACGGAGCGCAAGCTTCTCAAGAACGTTATGGACGTGACTTTTTACCGTGTAGGTTGAGAGATGAAGCTGCTGGGCAATTTCCTTATTGGATTGACCTTCGGCAATTAAGTCGACCACTTCGCGTTCACGTTTTGTCAAGAGCACCGATTCAAGAATCACGGAGGTCTTATTCCCATTTAGGGCTTGCTCGATGATTTGAGAAAAGAGAGTTCCGGCCATGATAGGAGGAAGAATTGTTTCACCCCTGGCAATCGATCGAATCGTCTGTAGAAAATCTTGAGTTGTCGCATCCTTGATGATGAACCCCGACACTCCTGCTTTTACAAACTCGATGACGTCCGCCTGTGCCGGGATAAGATCCATCGCAACAACTTTGGTTGCCAAGGCATCCTTCTTGACTGCTCTCACTAATTGCAGACTGCTTTGATTCCTCAAGCCAAGATCAAGAAGAACTACATCAGGTTTCGATTCACGAATACTCTGAAAAGCCATCGCACAATCCCCAAAAGCACCTGTTACTTTAAAATCAGGCTGCTCTTTAAGCATCGCCGATATCCCCTCACGCAAAAGCCGATTGTCTTCCACAATGAGTATTCGAATTCTCTTCTTCATGCGGCCATTCTCCAAATAAAATATCATGCTACACAGGTATAAGTCAAGCAAATCAAATCGTAAAATGACCTTTGACTTTGCTAAGTGCGGGATTACTCGTCATGGACGGCTTACTGATGAAATCGGTCAAAGGGATTAGTTCCTCAGAGCGGCGGAATGGCAGCTTCCTTCACCCCGGCCAAGCGGGAAGAAACGATTCACTCACCGATGGCAATCAGAGGCGTCTGGTTGTAGAGTTTTTTTACGTTGAACTTTGTCTTAGACATGGCATTGAGCCTGTACTACTCTCCATCTTCACTCACGGGTCATTCCCAGTTATCTCTCAGTCAAGACGGGATAGCGGATTGGTACATTCTCGGATCGAAACTTGAGATGCGAATCCAACTTCTGTGCAGAATGTTTCAACATCAGTATGAACGGATGCTGTACTGCAGAAGGCCAAGAAGCTGAGGCAAAGCGCAGAGGTGTGGAAGTAGAAGTCGGAGGCGGGCGGAAGCGGAGAGGATTACGAATGATTTATTCTAGTGCTGATAATTACGAAGCAACGCATCTCCGGCCTTATGTGAAGTAGGTTCGACATTACCCAATTCCTGTCCCGCAAAGCGGGATCCCGACATATGCCGCTTTGCGGCATCCCGCATATCCTATTTTTGATAATAATGAGCGGGATGAATATCGTTGGCGGGAGACCGGACTTGCTGCGACAACTGAACTACCGTAGAACCGAGGCTCCACTGTTCATCATATTATCCATTCATACTTGAAGTCCTATCTTGAAAACTAGCAGCCTTTATTCTCTCCATAACTATCTGCAACGCTACAACATCTCCCTTTTCTTCGAGTAGTTTTGCAGCCTTGACCAAGTCACTATGTCCACCGGGCCAATCAATATTCAGACGCCTTATTCCTCTGTAGTAATAGAAACGAGCATCTTCATTACCGGGTAAATCAAGTCTTTTTTTGAGCAGATTAGATCGATATTTTATCTCTTTGTCTCTCTCTTCTTGACAATGAATGCAAATTGGCGGGCGACCCCTAGAAAACTTGTCTTTAATAACACCGTGGATAACGCACTCCGCTTTCCGCTTGTTTGCACAAGTAGAACATAAAAAGTCTTCTCCAGGCTTGCCGGGTAAAGTAAGGTCCTTGTATCGTTGGGAAATTGCAAAGGATAGCGAGGATTTTATCGCATCTCGAACATTGAGTCCGGCATAATTATGTGAAAATAATCTACGTTTTCTTCCACACTCAATACAAATGTTCTTCATAAATCATTAATGAATCTGTGTTACTATATGGCTGTGCATAACTATAATTAGGCTGCCATAGATCCACGTCACATTCCCGCCAATAATCGGAGGGCCGGCCGGCAGTAAGAATGTTATGTGCAAGTGAAACGATTGTTTTCGTCTCATTTCTAGAAGCCTATGCTTGCCGTCTTTCCCACTGTACCATCTTGTTTCGCGCCTCAACAAAATATATGCGGAGGTTCTCGAAGAAGCAATCTTCCCGGGAGATTTCAACATTTGATCATGAACCAGCCGGTATCTTTACAGGTCAGCTCTCCTTCGGTAGCGAGTTCGCCATCCCTTGTTCGACAGGCTCGTTGCTGCTTTTTTATTCCTGCCCTTGTCTATTCAAATTTCCACCCTCTTGTAGAAAATTCTCTTCACCGCTTCCGCAGTGATGATGTACAAAAGGATAACTATCCCTATGAACAAAAGATACGAAATCGGTATCGAGCTAAATCCGAATAACCCGCCAAGCGGTGTGAAGGGTAAAATCAGCGTCGCAGCAACTACCGACAGAGTTGCCGTCAACAGGTATTTCCCCGGCTTACTCCTGAAGAAAGGTTTCCTGCTTCTGATCACAAGCACGATCAACGATGCTGAGACGACTGATTCCACAAACCACCCAGTTCTGAATTGGCCCTCAGTCGCGTGCAGGATCAGCAGCAGTACGCCGAAGGTAAGGTAGTCAAACACCGAACTGACAATTCCGAAAGTAATCATGAATTTGCGAATGGCCTTGATGTTCCAGCGCCGGGGATAGTCCACCATTTCCTTATCCACCCTGTCGGTGGCGATAGTCATCTCCGGAAAATCCGTCATGAGATTGGTGAGCAAGATCTGCTTCGGCAGTAACGGGAGAAAGGGGAGGAAGAGAGATGCTCCGGCCATACTGAACATGTTTCCGAAATTGGCGCTTGTCGCCATGAACACATACTTCAACGTATTTGCAAACGTCATTCTACCTTCACGCACACCCCGTACAAGTACGGCCAGATCCTTTTCGAGCAATACTATATCAGCCGCCTCCTTGGCGACATCCACAGCAGTGTCCACGGAAATGCCGACATCGGCGGCATGGAGCGCCGAAGCATCATTAATGCCGTCTCCCATATAGCCCACAACATTACCAGCCTTCCTCAAAGCAATAATGATGCGCTCTTTCTGGTTCGGTTCAATTTCAGCGAAGATGTCGGCGTCACCCACACGCTTAAGCAGCGCGCCATCGCTCATATCACGAAGGTCCAGTCCGGTGATGATTCTTGTGTTCACTAGTCCCATCTGTTTGCTCACGCTCGAAGCGACCAGATGGTTGTCTCCCGTAATAACCTTCAGTGTCACACCAAGATTCTTCAAGCTGGCAATGGTCTCGATAATGTCTGGCTTGGGCGGATCAAAAAGCACAAGGAATCCTGAAAGCGTCATCCCCTCTTCGCTGGCTTTGGTTATGCGTGACTCAGATCCCATGTTCTTATAGGCAACACCTAACGTGCGATAGCCTTTGCTGCTGAACTCCTCAAGGTGCGCCTGGATCCTATCACGCACCACGGCGATATCGACGATCGTACCGTCTTTGGATTCTGCCGACGAGCAAACTTCGAGCACATTCAGAAGCGCCCCTTTGGTTAGCATCAGATGGGTATCATCATGTGAAACAAGGATACTCAACCGTTTGCGAAGAAAATCATAAGGGATTTCGTCCTCCTTCTGGTAACCGGTCACGTCAAACTTGCGATAAGTTCGGATGGCTTCGTCGATCGGATTCGTAAAGCCGGTCTCGTAAAAGGCGTTGAGATAGGAATGCAGAAGAACTTTCTCGCTTGGAGCACCTTCGACATCAAGCGCGGATTGCAGGTGTACTATCCCTTCGGTTAGTGTGCCGGTCTTGTCCGAGCAGATCACGTTCATGCTGCCAAAGTTTTCGATAGATGCGAGGCGTTTCACGATCACCTTCGCTTGAGCCATCCGTTTAGCGCCATGGGAAAGATTGATGCTGATGATTGCCGGCAGCAATTGTGGGGTTAGGCCGACTGCAAGTGCCAGAGAGAAAAGGAAGGAATCCAGGACCGGACGCACCAGGTAAACATTGACGGCAAATATTGCAACCACCAACACCAGTGTAACTTCCATGAGGAAATAGCCGAATCGCCTTATGCCGTGCTCAAATTCTGTTTCCTCCGGCCTGAGTTTTAATCGATCAGAAACTTTTCCGAATTCGGTCTCCCTGCCGGTGTGCACAATAAGTGCATGTGCGTCTCCGCTTACCACGTGTGTTCCCATCCAAACCGCATTTGTTCTCTGACCGAGCGGCGTTTCTTCCGGCAGCACTGCGACGATCTTTTCTACAGGATATGTTTCACCTGTCAGGGTCGCTTCATCGACAAAGAGATCCTTCGATTCCTGAAGCAGACAATCTCCGGGAACAACATCTCCGGCTTTTAGAATTACAATGTCACCGGGTACAATTTCTTCGACCGGAATTTCTTTTGAACTTCCATCACGAAGAACCGCAGCTTTAATCTGCACGATGGCGAGCAGCTTCTCCACCGCATTAGCCGCACCTCGCTCCTGCCAAAATCCAAGAAGCCCGCTTACAAGGACAATTGCGAGAATGATAGCGGCGTCGACGGGATCATGCAGAAAGAAAGACAGTCCTGTCGCAAACAAAAGGATGAGGATAAGTGGGCTCTTGAATTGGGAAATCAGAAGCGCAGGTACATCCGAACGCTTTTTGGACTTAAGGAGATTAGAGCCATAAAGGGAGAGTCGCTGTGTGGCTTCAACGCTTGTCAATCCTTCCTTGCTTGTTTTAAGTTGATGCATCACCTCTGTCTCGGAGATACTCCAGAACGCAGCGGGATGTTGGCTCATGCTAAACGCCTTCCTCGGAAATTTTGCTTGAACTTTTGATAAGCTAAGTGTTTCAGCTGATTAAACTCAAGTGACACTCGTTATTGGAGGGAGCCGAAGACATGACAGGCCTGGAAGCAGGGGTATGTAATGCTAAAAAGGGTAATGGACTATTTTGATGTTACAAGTTCTCTTGGCGTCCATTGCGTCTTCATTGCGTTCTTTGCGGTTAGATTTAACCGCCAAGACCGCAAACAGATTGTGATCTGCTCAAAGTAGCTCGCTACTTCCCAGCGCACAACTTCGAACAACACTTTCTTTATTATTCTTCTGTTAGAAATAAGAAAGGCCCGCCCTTGCGGGACTTTCTTATTGACTTACTTGTTTCGATTTGCTTAATACATGTCTCCCATCGGGGGAGTCGGCATTGAAGCTTTCTCCTTCTCCGGCAGGTCGCAGACTACTGCTTCAGTCGTTAGGAGAAGGCTCGCGACACCGGCAGCGTTTTGCAGCGCCGTTCGCGTCACCTTGGTCGGGTCGATGACACCTGCCTTAACAAGATTCTCGTATATTTCAGTCTGAGCGTTGAAGCCGAAATCATCCTTTCCGTCTATCACTTTCTGGAGTACGACGGAGCCCTCGAGTCCCGCGTTGTTGACAATCCATCTCAGCGGCTCTTCGAGCGCCTTCTTTATTATGTCGACTCCGATCTTCTGATCGTGGTTCTCGGTCTTGACAGTATCCAGCTGAGCGATACATCGTATAAGAGCGACACCGCCGCCCGGAATGATCCCTTCCTCGACGGCCGCTCGCGTCGCGTGAAGGGCGTCTTCTACGCGGGCTTTTTTCTCCTTCATCTCGACTTCCGTCGTCGCTCCTATTTTCAGAACTGCGACTCCCCCGGACAGTTTTGCAAGTCTTTCCTGGAGTTTCTCCTTATCGTAGTCGGATGTCGTCTTTTCGATCTGGGCCTTGATTTCGTTGATGCGGCGCTTGATGTCGTCTTTCGTTCCAGCGCCTTCGACGATCGTGGTGTTGTCCTTGTCGACGGTCACCTTCTTTGCTGTTCCCAGGAACGATAACTCCACGTTCTCGAGTTTGAAGCCCTTCTCTTCAGAGATGACCTGCCCACCCGTAAGAACGGCGATGTCTTCCAGCATTGCCTTTCTTCTGTCGCCGAAGCCGGGTGCCTTGACCGCAACCGCCTTCAGGGTTCCGCGGATTTTGTTGACGACTAAAGTTGCAAGAGCTTCGCCTTCAAGGTCTTCAGCTATAATCACTGTCGATCGTCCTGTCTGCGCAATTTTCTCAAGAATCGGAAGAAGATCTTTCATGGAGGAGATCTTTTTGTCATGGATCAGTATGTACGGGTCCTCCATCGTCGCTTCCATCCTCTCGGTGTCGGTTACGAAATAAGCGGACAAATAACCACGATCGAACTGCATACCTTCGACAACCTCCATGGTGGTCTCGGTACCCTTAGCCTCTTCAACGGTGATGACTCCGTCTTTGCCCACCTTGTCCATCGCGTTTGCAATCAGCCCGCCGATCTCGCTGTCATTGTTCGCGGAGATTGTTCCGACCTGTGCGATTTCTTTCTTGTCGAGTACATCTCGGCTCATCTCTTTCAAGCCGGCGACGACCTTTTCGACGGCGAGGTCAATACCGCGCTTCAGGTCCATCGGGTTTGCACCCGAAGTTACGTTCTTCAGGCCTTCTCGGAATATTGCCTGGGCAAGAACAGTAGCCGTTGTTGTACCATCACCCGCAACATCCGACGTTTTCGATGCTACTTCTCGCACCATCTGCGCACCCATGTTCTCGATCGTATCTTCCAGTTCGATTTCTTTCGCCACCGTCACACCGTCTTTCGTTACTGTCGGCGCGCCGAATCTTTTGTCGATGATGACGTTCCGTCCGCGTGGTCCGAGAGTTACCTTCACGGCGTCTGCAAGCTTGTCAACGCCGCGCTTTAGGCCAGAACGGGCATCGGGACCGAATTGTATTATCTTTGCTGCCATTATTTTACACTCCTTTTATTTTGCATAATTGCAAAAATATCGCTCTCGCGCATAATGAGATACTCCGTGCCTTCGTAATTGACTTCAGTTCCGGAGTACTTTCCATACAAAATTGTGTCTCCGACTTTCACTTCAGCCGGGATTTTCTTTCCATCATCGGTTACTCGTCCCGGTCCGATAGCGACCACCTCACCCTGCTGTGGACGTTCCTTCGCGGTGTCGGGAACAAAGAGTCCGCCTCTGGTTTTATCCTCAGCCGGCAATGGCTTCACGACGACTCTGTCTGCCAACGGTCTAATCTTCATTTGCTAACCCTCCTATTTTTAAAATCTCTTTTTCATTGTTCTTATCATCCAAAGACTTACATGTCCTTTTTCAGTACCTGCTCCGGGGCATACCGCTGGTACGCAACATTCGCTGCTTCCACTGCTTTTTTCGAAACAAGCAAGTGCATCATGGCAATCTCTTGAGGTGGACTATGTATCACAAGAACTTTCCGGCTTATCTCCTGCCATTCAATTATGGGATAAATCGTTCTGAATGTAAGATAGTGTACCAATCACACCCCCTTTATCCAATAGGTCGAAAGGATGAAAGAGTAGCTAATTCTTTTTAGCAAGCGGATTTGGTCGCCGGAGCGAACAACGGTTTAATTACCTCCCCTTCGCTGTTATCCATCGGGGCTCAGTGGACGACTCGGTTTGTCAATGCCTGATCGGATAACTAACATTGCATTGGTACATGATACGGGGACAGGTCAGTCACTAATGTTGTCACTGCTGAAATCAATGCAACGAAGACGTGAAGCAATGCGCGCAAGCTACGCACAAGTTCATGTAAGATTGAAGATTAATCACCTAAGAAGGGTGCAGTCCATATGCACGCCTAACGACAAGTACAGAGAATACTGCAATTTCGCTGAGCTAGATAGGCGATTCCATTTTCACACCCTACGGAGAGTCCCCGGTGATCCACCAGAAAATTACCCACATCGATCGGCTCAAACAAGGAGCGCAGGAGGACAAGGGAAATGTCTGGTTTGTCTCCCTGTGATCGTCTGTAAATTCATTTCAAAAGCAACAACTTCCTAGTCGAGACATAACTGCCTGCAGTCATTCGACAGAAATAAACACCGCTCGCGAATCTGCTCCCGTCAAACTTTACTTTGTATGTTCCAGGAGATTTCCTTTCATCAACCAGAGCCGCGATTTCTCTCCCAAGAATATCATAAATCTCTAACGTGACATGACTGACGACAGGCAACTGATAACTGATCGTCGTCGTTGGGTTGAAGGGATTGGGATAGTTTTGATACAACATGAAATTGGTTGGAAGCGATGACTCATTGTCTTTGATTCCCACGATATCGTCGTTCACCTTTTTGCTCCACTTAAGTGCAAGACCCTGATAAGCATTCAGGTATATGTCACTGTCTTTAACAGCTGGAACCAACAGAACTGAGTCGGGAGTCGCAAACAAAGATTTCTGATGCAGGAAATTGATCGTGGTATCCTCCAACATCATTCCGATCGGATCACCATTCCCATCAAAGTTGAGAACCGAATTGTAATTCCGTGGAGAACCGATACCGGATTCGGAGACAGTTATCACTAAAGAAAATCTGTCGTTCAGAATTGGTGTTAAAGCAAGATTCGCGCTGCGCTGCGCAGACGCATTGTTGGCACTTGTATCATGAGACACTTCTATCGTATCTACTTTTCCAACAGGACGCCCGAAGTGGTCGACTTTCCAATAGGTCAAAACAAAAGAATAAGCATCGTAGTCGAAGAGTTCATAGAGAGAGTCTTCTAAAGGAAGGATCCGGAGTTTCTCCTCACTCCACCAGCTCAGATCAAGGTTTGGCGAAGTTTCCGATCTCAATAATACGTTCGTTGCAAGAGTGTCACCATTCCTGTCGAAGAAAGAACCCATCATCTCATAGGTTGGAGTGTAAGAAGAACCCTGAAATCGGGCGTTAAGCCAAGAGATCGCAAAATTACCTTCTGAATCAAATGTTGCAGAATATTTAATAACATCAATCGGTTGGGCATATCCCGTATTCCAATTCCAAAGTCCCTTATTCGTCCAATCGCTCGCAGAAATGGAGAGGCTTCCGCCTTCGCCTGATAAGTTGATGTATCCATTTCCCGAGCTGAGCAAGTCATACCCACCTCCCGCACAACGAATTCCAACGCAGTCTGTGCCTGTCATCGGGCCACTACGGTCAAAGAAAGACAGTGACCATTTCCCATCAAACTTACACGAGTAACCAATAAAATCGATCTCGAAAAAAGGGCCGCCGATGTCAACGGATTCATACTTTTCGGTGAAAAATGAAGTGTCCGGAGCAAATGCAACCAGCGTATTTGAGAAGATCGGGAAGTTCTTCCCAATGGCATTCCCACCTGAGTCGAATAGCTGTGCATAGTATTCCAGGCTGTCATTTCGGTAGTCGTCCCAGACAAGAAGAAAGCCATTATTGGAATTCGGAAAGAGAATTGGATTCGAATGTTGAATACGGGACGATTCACTTTTTTGCCCACCGGATAGAAAATCCTGTGGAACTTCTTGTGAATAACAGACGGCGGCAGTGACGAGAAATAATCCCAGCAAACATATCGACTTTCTCATAACTCCCTCCTAACTTCCATTGTGAGCTTGAGCGTCGTCCCTTGACCCGAACAAAATTAGAATTCGCTCGTCAAAAACGCAAGTATGAGTTGCCGGAACTGCTCCACCATCGAAATCGTTTTAATCACGTGCACAATAATCGAAAGACCCACGCCATGAAAGACCTTTCCTCTTTTCTAAGGCACTCCTTCTTCATAATTGGCGACCCGAGAAGGTATTGACAAAATGTTACCACCCCCTCTTCCAATCATCACACGCTCTCAGCAAGGGTGTGAACCGAGTCGTACATAAAATGTGGAGCGCGCCTTCCAGCTTGTTGATTGGAAAGGAAAACTACAGAGTGAGGCCCGAGGAAATTTATGCTTCCAGGTACAGCTGCCTGTCCAGGCTCCTGTATTGTATCGCCTCCCCGATATGCTCAGGCAAAATCTCGTTGCAACCAGCAAGGTCTGCAATCGTTCTTGCGACTTTCAGAATCCTGTCGTACGCCCGGGCACTGAGTCCAAGTTTAGTGATCGCCTGTCTCAAAAGGTCTTCCCCTCGCTTGTCCACCTGGCAGAATTCTCTTATCTCCTTGCTTTGCATGTCTGCATTTCTAAAAAGCCCCTTTCGCCCATTGAACCTTTCTCGCTGAACGGTACGCGCCCGCTTGACTCTTTCCCTGATTGCAACCGATGACTCTCCCGTCCTTTTACTCGAGAGCTCTGAATATTTCACAGCGGGAACTTCAAGGTGTATATCGATCCTATCCAGGAGCGGCCCGCTGATTTTCGACATGTATTTTTGGATTTGTGCCATGGTACAGGTACATGTCGCGTTAGGATTTCCGTAGTTTCCGCATAAACGCCCCTGCGTTGCCATTCTGGATGTCGAATCAAAGGCTAAAAAGCCCTTTTCCAAAGCCTACCCAAAGTCACTCCTGACCCTCGGAGACCATGTCCGGAAAAGGAGGCTTGAGCTGAATATTCGCCAGACGGAGGTGGCGGCGATGTTGGATGTCGATGAAATGACGGTCGTCGGCTGGGAACTGAACCATTGCGAACCGCACCCGATGCACATTCGGAGGATAATCGATTTCCTTGGATACGTCCCGGAAGACCCTTTCCCCGCAACAACCATCGGTCAGAAAATCAAAAGGTACCGGCTGCTTCACGGTGTTTCCACAAGGAAGCTAGCAAAACAATTGCACGTTGATGAATCCACCCTTTGGCGGCTGGAGAACGGGAGAGGAAAGTTTTTCCGGGCAACCCTAAAACGATTAGGTCCCTTTCTGCAATCACTCGGCTGACAAACGAATAACCGAAGTGCGTAGAGTTTGTCGAGGATCGGATAGATTGTACATCGATTGCAAAAGAAAACATTTTACGATCACCAGCAAATCCGTTGGAGTACGACCTGCAGGAGACTTCACTGTGCGTACCTTGGCAACGGCTCGTTCAATAGGTCCCATCAGGCGTGGCCAGTCTATCTTGTTGTTGATGATCTCCAACGCTTGCTTGCTTTGTGTCTTAATGTGTTTACGGAAACTTTCGTTCGCTATCTGAGTGAACAAGTCTATGTTATGTATCTTGTTGCTACGCATTATTTCCTCCGATGAGTGGTTCCTTCTCCTCATCTGACGTACCATCATCGGGTATGGCTCATTCTTTTACTGATTTCTTAGATGTCTCAAGATATAAATTAGGTGTCCGTCAGTCTGCTGTGGCTCGTGTTCCTGGAGTCAACACATACATCCACAAACAATCCCTACTTCAGCGATGGGGTTATTGTTGCTAATCGGGAGGATGTCTACTGTTTGCGAAGTGCTACATTAAGCTTCTCATTAGCATTGAAGAGAGATTCCTGGGCTCTCGCCTTTACAATGAACTGGGCAGCAAGGGGTGCGAGGAGATTGGCGACTCGTAAGGAATCCTGTGTGAACGGAGTACCACCGCGGGAGTTTACTAAATTTATGACGCCGACGATCTTGTCGCCGGCGACAAGGGGAACTGCCAATGCAGAACCCATCTGCTGCAGAGCTGGTGCCGGGTCCTTTATGTTCAGTGTTTCCAGGATGTCATCGGACAACAGCGGTTTCTTGTGATGTTCAATCCATCCGACGACCATTGAGTTGATACGATGGTCAATTTCATGTTCCAGTCTTGCTGTGCTGCGGACAACCGTTGTCGCCGGATCTTCAGAGGCTTCATCGAGCAGCAAAATCGCTGAACGATCTGCATGGCAGAGTTTCAAACAGGATTCGGCAATAGCCTCAATAGTTTCATAAACACTCATGACAGAGCTGAGGGACAATGTAAATCGATACATCTCTTCAAATTCTTCGATTCGCTTCTTAAGGGAAGTAGTATCTTCGTCCATAGTCTATTGATCTCCCTAAATAATTGTGTGTGATCACTTCTCAATTTGTATACTTGCACCTAACTGCAAGCTTGACAAAAAAACTTTCGCGCGCATCCGGTCTTATTTCTTTTACACCCGTGAAAGTACTCCTTCATATCGGGCAAGGAACTTTTTGAATTACGTCAAGTGAAGGCGCTTTGCATTCTCACGAGCCACGTCAGTGTAGAGCTTCTCTCAGGGTCTTTTCAAGTGATTCTTTCGTAAATGGCTTCGAGAGCAATGCGCTTATTCCGAGGTTCCTGACGCTTGCAAGGAAAAACTCGTTTCGCAGTGCGCTCATCAAAACAAAACGCGCGTTCTTCAATGAGTCTCCGTATGTATTCTTTTGTATTTTCTCGTAAAAGGTTATGCCGTTGATACTGTCGGGGCCTAAATGATGATCACAGAGAATCAATGCCGGTTGATTGTGCAACGTCGTGGCGACGGCTTCGTCGACATTCTTGGCAACAAAGACAGTACGATACGTTTGCTTCAAAGTATGGCAAATGAACTCTTGCACAACCGGGTCATCATCGACCACAAGTATGACGGCGGCTTCATCCGGCAGGCCAAGATCTTTTTTGGCTGTTCTCGTTAGAAGGAGGTTTTCATCATCGGAGATTCCGTAAAGGTTCTGAAGATTTTTCAAGTTCTCCACATCTTCCTCAGAAGGTTTTCCTTTTTGCCATGCCTCGCGCAGGACGGACATATATGAGGCCAGTTGGATCTTACGCTTCAGCTCATTGTGTTCCTCATCTGTAATCGAAAATGGTTTCCTCAGCGCCTGCAGAAGAGGCTCCCGGAGATCCTGATGAAAACCAATCTCTTCCGTTAACGCGAGGAGAGTTTCGTACGCTTCCAATGCGAGCTGTCTCGACTGTTCTCTTTCTCGTCTCAATAACAGCTCCCGATCTTCCTCCATTTGTTTGACGATTTCATCTCGCGTGCGCTGGTGTTCCTCGGACAGCTTGAGAAAGGCATCTTCATGGATTTTGCGCCTGGTGGTTTCGGCTTCTTCAAACTGTTGGTTCATCTTCTCCAACTTTGATTCATAATAAGATCGGACCTGATCCATTGACATCGCGGGCACACCCGTGTATGCGCCAATCTTGTCCATCTCTTTATGCAACTTAGAGGTGATCCGATTCTCGAGTTCCTCGATGCTCTTTTGCACAGTCGTCTCGATCGTAGATATATTTTTTTGGAGAAATTGCTCATGTTCAGCAGCAGACGCGCGACGTACTCGATCTTCAAGACTCTGTTCTTTCGATTGAAGCTCTTTTTTCTTAAGAGCTTCAATTTCCATAGTCTTGTAAATCTCATCCGTCCTGCGTTTCAGCTCAGCCTCGATCTTCAATTCGGCCCTCTGTTCGACATCCTTTGACATCCTCTCGCGCTCTTCTTCGATTTCAAGAGCCAGGATTCGTTCTTCGTAGGCGCGGGCATACATGTTCTTCAAATCAATGGTAAACACCGTGCGCACTGCTTCAAGTGCTTTATCATAAGCCTTATTTTTCACACACTCATCCGCCACGCGCAATAATTTACTCACACGCTCTCTGATTTCTTCCTGATCCATGAGTAGCTCGATTTCCCCGTGAATTATTTTATGTTAAGATTTCTTCATTTCCAAACAAGTACCAACTAGCGGGAATGGGAGAGATGTTCTCGATTAGTGAAAATGAAATCACGACATTCGTCCTTCACTAACCTACTTATAAACCGCTGTAAATGCAATGGTGTTAGATCTAGATAAGGTACATTTGTTAACAAAACTCGTCCTTGCTCGGTTCCTGAAAATCTCGGGGTGTGCCGTCGTCTAGCGGGAGACAAGTCGCATCACTGAGAGGAACGGGCAAGGTCGCCGAAGATCAGCCGCATCCGCCACCGATGCAGTCTCCTCTCCATCGCCGTGAAGTGAGTCTCGTATCGAGCGAGGTAATCTTTCGCCGCATCGATCTTCAGTGGTTGAAGCGCGTGGCGTGCTTTTTCAAGATGACCCCGCAGCTCTTGAAGGTATAGTGATATTGCACCATCAACCAACAGAGCATGACGAATCAATCGAAGAGCGTCCTTGCCGGCTGGCAACCTCTTCCGCTGACTTCGTAGGATGCACGCGGAGGCGTAGTTAATTTCCCCTCTCTCGAGATCTTCCTCGATGTCCGCAAAATCGTCAACCGCCTGACCGATCTTGGCCATCTCGTCGGCGAACCGGCTCACCTGAGGGAACTGTCGCATCCAATGCATCTTGGCACAGATCGCCGCGGATCCCACTTTCAGGAGTGCACCAACCTTGGCGTGTTGCGCCAGGATATCTTCCGGCTCAGGATTTTTGGAGCGCTGAAGCGACCTCACCTCGAGAATTGCACGATTAGTCATGTCAAGCGATGTTCGGTAGATGCTCCAGAACTGCGATTCCCTCGCAAAATGCTTTGACATCACACGCTCGGCTTCAACTTGAAATTGATTGGCCGCGAAGATTAGCGCGAGATTGGATTGGTGTCGATCAAATAAGTCGTCATGTATTGTTATCTGCTGCATCATGCAGAACTGCGCCCACAGCACATCGTTGATGAATCGCCGATCGATGGGAGTGCGTCCTTTCGTCCGGGAGCGGAACATCTGCCCAAGCCACAACGACAGGGGTATCCAGTAGGGATGTATGTAATGAGCTGACCTCGAAGAGCGACGTCTCTCTCGTGCGCGATGAGAAAGTTTCAAGTACTGGAGAAGATCCCTCGCGATCGAGGGAGGGAGCGTGTGAATGAACCTCTCCCTCCGCGTGATCACGCGCGAGACTGCACCATTGTAGTACTGATTTGATGATTCCTTAATTCTTAGTTCGCGCTCCATCGAGTACCTTATAAATGTGAATAATCCTCTGGCAATCGCACCTCGTTCCAAAGATTCGGAGCGCCGGCAAATTCGGCACGGCGTTCCCCCAATGAGGCTCCTTCCCATACCGCAAACGCTCACAGGCGCGGTTCATTTCAGAACCGCGAACTCTTTTAGACCGGCACGAGTTACCGAGCGTCTCCTATCGCAGCACCATTCACGGTCCCCAGGGATTAATGGTGTCGGGGCCTGCTGGTCGTGGATTCTCTCTGGCCGCTCGAGTCTTTGCGACCATGACTTTTAGCTTCTTCCCGTCGGCCTCCGATAGCTTCAGTGCATTGTTTTTTAACGTCGCACTAGGGGATTTGAGCATCGAATTAAGGAAGTCCTCGTCCTTTGAGGCCCTTGAAACAACGTGTTTCAAGGTCACAAGTTTTGTTCCTTGGTTCTGGACCTTTTTCACAGATCGACTCCTTTCTGAGAGTAGGTGATGTGGTTAGTTGGTGCGACTTGCATTTCGCAAGTTCGCGATATTCTTTGAGCGCGTTTCCAGACCGAAGAGGTGTTGTCGAACTTCAACGGCGCTGTTGCTTACAGAGTCAAGCTTCAAATAATCATTGTACTGTCGAATTGAAGCAATTGTGTCCTTCTTTGTCTCGTACAACTCTCCAAGTCTGAGATGTGGATGAGCCTGCGACGGATCGAGCCGTACCGCTTGAAGAAATTCATTCTCAGCAGCCTCGCGATTTCCAAGAAGGAAGAAGGTCTCGCCAAGCTCGTCTCGGTACGCGGCGTTTCTTGGCTCCAGTGATGCGGCTAGCTCATAGTATTTCACTGCTCTATCGCAGAACCCTTCCGACAGATTGTTGGATGCCAGGGTCGCGTACATTTGGTGTTCCGGCAAACCGCCCGCTCTCCCGGCCTGCAGATACGCGTTCTCGTATTCCCGCGCCTTGGTCGTATCCTTGTCCCGTAGGGCATAAATTGAGAGAAGTCCGTAGATGTCATGATCCACCCAGCGCAGAGTGAGCGCGTGCTCCATGACTTCTTTCGCCTTCGCGAACTCTTTCAGTTGGTCGTAGCAGTAAGCAACCAGGTAGTGAGCTTCCGAGAACTGCCAATTCGTCTTGATGGCTGGCAGAAGGGCATCGATGGCCCCCTGATAATCGTTGGCATACGTGTCAATTGCTGCGAGTGTATATAACAACGCCTGGTTACCAGGTGAATACTCTAGCGCCATTTTGAGATACCGGATCTCAGCGACCAGGTCCTGGGCTATGTAAGCGCCAGCCCAGTTGATAAGCGCTGTCTCGAATGGATTAGCGTTTGGCTCGAACCGCAGCAAAGTCTCATATTGTGCCTTGGCCTCCTTGAGATTTCCGTTCGCCACAAGCGATGAGATTAATCCAATTCGCGGGATGATGTAGGTCGAGTCTAGCTGAATCGCACGCCGGAGGTGCGCCGGAGCCGCCGAACGCATTCCATTGAATATCAACTGATTTGCATCCAAGAGTTCCTGAACGGCTTTGATGTTCTGGGATCCACCCGCGATCCACGGCCGTGGGTCAATTCCGCTTGAGGCCGAAACGACCTTCACCTGCAGATAGCTCAATATTTCATTTGAGAGGATTCTTACTCCTGATGAGAGCGAGTCTTCGCCAGCGATGGTGACTGCCTTTGGGGTCGTCAAGAGTCCCCCCGCAGAGGGATCAAAAAGAGTATACTTGATCACATACCTGTTCCCGCTGTATCGAATGGACCCATCAACAACATATTGTGCCTTTCCCGCCTTTACGAGCTTTTCCGCCATTCGATCCCTTTGCTCGTCGCCGGAATCAATGGAATCCCCAATCAGGCTGCTGAGTGTATACTGATCGATGGCTGCAAGCCCTTCGGAGCCGAGGATACTATTGATGATCATGTTTTGGATTGTGGAAGGCCACTCAGCCGTTTCGGCCCGGCCTGTGAGATTGCGGAATGGCAGCACTGCAATGACAGGCCTTGTGATCTCCGGTTGGGATGAAGGTATTAGCAGCGGTCGTGCAAGCCAGAGCGAGATTGCCAGGGGCACAGCTACCGATGCCACCACTCCAGCCCGCATCCTCCACGACCAGCGGTGCCAATGTCCCACCATGACAACCTTGAACTTTTCTGTTATCCCAAGAATACGTATCGCGTCGTCCATGGTGCGCGGACGGGCATTGACATCCTTCTGCAGACATCGCTCACAAAACTCGACGACTTTCTCCGGTACATCCTTCCGGAGCTCCTTCAAGCTCATCGCCTCATCATTGATGATTGAATACATCAGTGCCGCAGCATGCTCTCCCTTGAACGGCAGTCGCTGCGTCAACATCTCGATCATGATCACCCCTACCGCGAAAATGTCACTTCGAGCATCCACTGTTCCCCCCAGCAACTGCTCAGGAGACATATAGGCAGCAGTCCCCAGCGTTGTCCCCTCGCTCGTGAGCATCGATCCTCCAACGAGCTTCGCAAGTCCAAAGTCAAGAATCTTTGCCACACCACCTTTGGTGATAAGGATATTTGCCGGCTTGATATCCCGATGGATGACCCCGTGCTTATGGGCTTCAGCCAGGCCGCGTGCAACCTGGACGGTAATGTCGACAGCTTCTTCAAGGCTCAGAGGACCACGGCCAATCTTCTCCTTCAGGGTTTCCCCTTCATAGTTGTCCATGCAGATAAACATCTGACCGTCGTCCGTCTCGTCTATGTCGTGAACGGTGCATATATTATTGTGCTGAAATGATGAGGCTGCTTGCGCCTCCTGGATGAAGCGTTTCTTCGATTCCGTGTCACTGGTCAACGAAGGTGGAAGAAACTTCAGAGCGACAACGCGCTTGAGCTTAAGATCTTCGGCTTTGTATACCACCCCCATACCCCCTCCGCCAATCATCTCAAGAATCTTGTAATGTGAGATCGTCTTGCCGATCATCGATTAGGCCTCATTGATCCGACCGAAGACTTGAAGATTCCCGGAATTCAACCGGCTTGCTGTAAATCGCTTGTGGAGAGTTTTGGAGCCTGTGGGCCACACATGAACTATTCCTTACTAATGATGTATGATTGTCCACTTCTGCCTGTCAGGGAAATTTGCCGTTAATTAGTTTATGTTAGAGCTTCTTCATTTCCAAACAAGTACCAACTAGCGGGAATGGGAGAGATGTTCTCGATTAGCGAGATAATGACACGACATTCGTCCTTCGCTAACCTCTTTATGAACCGCTGTAAATGCAATGGTGTTAGATTTAGATAAGATACATTTAACAACAAAGCTCGTCCTTGCTCGGTTCCTGAAAATCTAGGGGTGTGCGGTCGTCAAGTGGGAGACGAGTCGCATCATTAAGAGGAACGGGTAAGGTCGCCGAAGATCATCCGCATCCGTTGCCGATGCAAGTCATCCTCCATCTCTGTGAGGCCGGCTTCGTATCGTCGAAAATACTCGTCGGCTGCATCGATCTTCAATGGTTGAAGCGCGCGACGTGCGTTTTCAAGATGACCACGCAGCCGGTAGAAGTATCATGGGATTATCTCGCTTCCATCGCTCTGACAGAAATCTTATTAAAAGTACACCTCGCCCCATCAACCTGTCTATGGACAGGCTGATGGGTGAGAATTACAGCAAACAATTTGCATTTCCACCGTGACGAAATCCCGGGGAAAATATGAATTTATTTTTTCCCTTGTGTGGGAGGACTTTGCACAACGATCATCGATGGATTATCTTGTGCCATTTTTGTTTTATGATGTGGATTCGCCGATGGGATACAATATAATGTATCGGGGAACTGTTCTCCCTGAAAATGCCATACACGCTGTCGAAAAGGATTCCTTCTTGAGTGATCCTTTTTAATTTCAATTGCACCTTTAAAAATATGCGCCCACTTAATTGCACTGGCAGAATCAGGTACGAGATACATGGTTGTATCAGCCTTATTAACAAAATACACAAATGTAGAATCAGGGAAAGCGCGAGGCGATGGACGTATGTGGATAACATTGGGAACGGTAGTATTCCTGTCAACCGTTACTGTGTCCGGATTTTGCGCTAAGGTGGGCAATACGAAGAATAACAACAATAGCGATATGTACATTGCTGTTTTCATGTTTATTACTCCTTATTTTGTTAGTTATTGCGATGACAACTAAAACGATGGTTTAATGCAAAACCAATTTCTTCCTCTCGTTTGAAAACTATAATAGATCTTGGAATCCCTAATCATAGTTTTACAAGCTCTCACGAACATTTTAGGAACAAACAGCATTTTTAAATTCTCCAGAATTTTTCTTAATTAATAGCACCTGATTTTTTCTTAAGCTCTGCGATTATGTTTATAAACCTCTTATCTTTAATTAGGTTCTGCAGTTGAGGGGTGTTGTTCACCTCTTCAACTGGGTATCCTTTTTCCAGAGCTTTTTTTATCCAATTGAGTGCAATTTCTCTCTCTCCGAAAAATTCTTCATATATAATTCCGATCTTTAAATTTGTTTCAGTATTAGTTATTTCCAGGAACCGCAATTGATTTAACATAGATTTGGATTTATTGAGCTCACCAATCATAGCATAGTAAGAAGCCATCACTGTAATAAGCTCAGGATCTTTAGGATTTATTAGTAATTGCTGTTCGGCCAACGAGAGAGCATGTTTGTTCGCTTCAAACGATTTTTCTCTTTCACCCGGTGTCCAGTAATACGATGCGGCGAGATAACCCCACATTCTATAGTCATTTTTGTTGATGTCGACAACTTTTTCATACATTTGTGCCGCTTCTTTGTATTTTTTTTCGCCAAAATAAATTGTCGCGAGATTTGAGTATACCCTGTAATCCGGTTCAATTTCCAGTGATTTCTTAAACATCTTAATGGCATCATCCTTTTGACCAAGGAAGTAATACATAGTTGCAAGGTTCATGTATCCGGTAGAATTATCAGGATTAAGTGTTATTGCCTGCTGAAACTGAGCCGCGGCATCGCGGTACCTTCCTTGTTGGTAATAAAACCATCCCAATTGATTATACAAACCCCAATAATCAGGTTTCATTTCGATTGCTTTTTTATACGAAGCTTCTGCTTCCTTTGTCATACCCATCTTCATGAAGGCAGATGCTCGTCCCTTATAGGCGTCGGAATTAGCCGGATCAATTTCAAGAACTTTTTGAAATTCCTCATTTGCTTGCTCGTATTTCCCCTCCTCAATAAATATATTTCCAAGGGTTCTCCTGACCAAAAGCAAATTGTCATTCAATTCAATTGCCCTGTCACAGTTTCTAATTGCACTTTCAATAAAAGAAATATCTTTTGTTCTTTGATACTTGAATAATTGAGCTTGACCCAAGCTCCCAAAGGCAAGGGCAAATGAGGAATCTAAGTTAATTGCGCGGTTAAATAATTCAATCGACTTATCAAGGTTCTTCTGATTATCCGAATTAACGTAATAACCGCGTCCCTCTAAATATAATTCGTACGCTTTGGCGCTTGCAGTCTTTCCTGCAGTAAGATATTCAAGACTTTTAGGCTTCAACTCAACATTCAGCATATCGGCAACTTTAATTATGGCTTCGTCCTGCAAATAAGAATTGCTCGTCATCGGATCGTCAATTATTCTTGAAGCCAACTGGCGCTTGCTTTCTGCATCTATCAAATTCAATGTCAGTCTGTACCCCTGAGTCATTTTTTGTACGCTGCCTGTCAAAGCCAAATTGATTCCAAACTTCTTAAACGCATCCTCGGGGCTTGTAACTTTATCCATGCGAACTTCGCTTGAAGGTACCACCCACAGCTTACCTTCGAACTGTTCAAACTGCGAAAGCTGGCTCGTAATGGTTTCAACAAGCCCGGCGCAAAAAACCTGGTTGGTGGAATCGTTACCGATATTATCAAAAGGTAAAACCGCAATATGTTTTTCCCCGCTTAATGAACTGATGCCTAGTAATTTTAATGTATCGCCGCCTTTAAAAACTGCTAAGAGGGATAGCATGACAATTAATGCAGATATTGAAATTACTCTTTTACGGTTGAACGCGGTTGAAACATTTTTCTCCGTTCTCAATTTATTAATGTATTCAACAGTGCCGGTGCCGGTTTTTATTTGGGCAACCGGAATCCCTGTTTCCAAACTCTGTTTGATTGCTTTCAAATCTGTAAGTAGTTCATCGGCGCTTTGATACCTGTTCTCAGGAAGTTTCGAGAGAAGGATTTTCAGCACTTCACTAATTTCTTTGGGAATATCTTTAACAATTTCCGTTACGGGTTTCGGTTCTTCGTTTAAAATGTGGAAGATAACTGCCTGTTCGTACGTGCTTTTAAAGGGAAGTTTTCCCGTAAGCATTTCATATAAAATCACGCCGAGCGACCAAAGGTCGGTACGTTGATCGATATTATCGCCGCGTGCCTGTTCAGGCGACATATAATTAACAGTGCCGATCATGGCACCCTCTTGTGTCATCATCGACTGCCCCGTTAACTTCGCCAAACCGAAATCCATGATCTTAACAAGATTGGAGCCGGTGATCATTATGTTCTGGCTTTTAATATCACGATGAACAATTCCCTTTTGATGTGCGGCTTTCAATCCCTCTGCAATTTGAACAGCGTAATCGAGTGCTTGCAGAGTTTCCAGTTTTCCTTTTGATACTTTTTTACTTAGCTCTTCGCC
Source organism: uncultured Bacteroidota bacterium (assembly GCA_963704305.1). Taxonomy (GTDB): domain Bacteria; phylum Bacteroidota; class Ignavibacteria; order Kryptoniales; family JAKASW01; genus JAKASW01. Next base: position 352,314 of record OY969888.1, read on the forward strand.
TTCAATAAACTCCATGACAATGTAGGCGTCGTTCCCTTCTTCGCAGGTTTCATAAATAGTTGCAATGTTCGGATGGTTTAAAGCTGCAACGGCGAGCGATTCAATTAGAAATCTTTTTCTGAATTCGGGGTTGTGGGCTATGTGAGGTGCGAGTGTTTTAATCGCCACGAACCTATTGAGTTTTGTATCATATGCTTTGTAGACAACTCCCATGCCTCCGGCGCCGAGAGTTTCTTTAATTTCAAAATGAGAAATATTTTCAGGATTCATCCGGCATGCAGCTTCATAATTACTGTGGTTTGATCGTCCAATTGTCGACAGCTTCTTCAATGCTCAGTGGACCACGGCCAATCTTCTCCTTCAGGGTTTCCCCTTCATAGTTGTCCATGCAGATAAACATCTGACCGTCGTCCGTCTCGTCTATGTCGTGAACGGTGCATATATTATTGTGCTGAAATGATGAGGCTGCTTGCGCCTCCTGGATGAAGCGTTTCTTCGATTCCGTGTCACTGGTCAACGAAGGTGGAAGAAACTTCAGAGCGGCAACGCGCTTGAGCTTAAGATCTTCGGCTTTGTATACCACCCCCATACCCCCTCCACCAATCATCTCAAGAATCTTGTAATGTGAGATCGTCTTGCCGATCATCGATTAGGCCTCATTGATCCGACCGAAGACTTGAAGATTCCCGGAATTCAACTGGCTTGCTGTAAATCGCTTGTGGGGAGTTTTGAAGCCTGAGGGTCACACATGAATCATTCCTTATTAATGATGTATGATTGTCCACTACTGATTGTCAAGGAAATTCCTCTTTGACCTCACTTTAATTTAAAGTGAATACTGAGGATTATCAACACGGTAGTAAACGTGTCAAGACAGGTCATTACATCGACACGTGGCCTCGTTGCAAATCCACATCTCAGAGATATCCTAACTCAGCATCCTTGCTATGTTTCGAGATACAGCTGCCTGTCGAGTGTCCTGTATTGTATCGCCTCCCCGATATGCTCAGGCAAAATCTCGTTGCAACCAGCCAGGTCTGCAATCGTTCTTGCGACTTTCAGAATCCTGTCGTACGCCCGGGCACTGAGTCCAAGTTTAGTGATCGCCTGTCTCAAAAGGTCTTCCCCTCGCTTGTCCACCTGGCAGAATTCTCTTATCTCTTTACTCTGCATGTCTGCGTTTCTGAAAAGACCTTTTCGCCCGTTGAACCTCTCCCGCTGAACGGTGCGCGCCCGCTCGACTCTTTCTCTGATTGCAACCGATGACTCTCCTGTCCTTTTGCTCGACAGCTCTGAATATTTCACAGCGGGAACTTCAATGTGTATATCGATCCTATCCAGGAGCGGCCCGCTGATTTTCGACATGTATTTCTGGATTTGTGCCATGGTACAGGTGCATGTCACGTTAGGATTTCCGTAGTTTCCGCATAAACATGGATTCATAGCCGCAAGGAGCATAAACTTCGACGGATAGTCAAGAGATATTTTCGTTCGACTTATCGTGACGTGTCCGTCCTCGATCGGCTGACGGAGAACCTCGAGCACGCTCCTGTCGAACTCGGGAAGCTCATCAAGGAAGAGAACACCATGATGTGCAAGAGAGATTTCGCCCGGCTTAGGAATTGTTCCGCCACCGACGAGCGCGCTATCGGATATGGTGTGGTGCGGTGACCGGAACGGCCGGGTCGCTATTAACCCGGCATCAACGGGAAGAAGCCCTGCCACAGAATGGATCTTGGTCGTCTCCAGTGCCTCTTCAAAAGTCATGTCCGGCAAAATCGTCGGTAGCCGTTTCGCGAGCATCGTCTTCCCACTTCCGGGTGGACCGATCATGATGACATTGTGCCCTCCGGCAGCAGCTACCTCAAGCGCCCGTTTGACATTTTCCTGACCTTTTACGTCTGCAAAGTCTATCGGATACAATTGCTCCTGATTGAAAATCTCCTCTTTATTTACCTTGAACGGCTGGAGAAGTTTGTACTCACCATTGATCAATTGGACGGTTTCCGACAATGTTTCGACGGGATAAATGTTCAAGCCATCAACCATCGCAGCCTCTTTGGCGTTTCCCTTGGGAAGTATCAATCCCTTCATGTTGCAATCGCGTGCCTCCACCGCAATCGGAAGCATCCCGTGCACATGACGAACCGTGCCGTCAAGTGCGAGCTCTCCAAGAATGACGAACCGGTCGAGCTCCATGGGATCAACCTGTCCCATCGCAGCGACAACACCAATTGCTATCGGAAGATCAAACGCACTTCCCTCTTTCTTGATATCGGCGGGCGCAAGGTTGATAGTGACGCGGTGGTTAGGGAACTTCAGATCGGAATTCTTTATCGCAGTTAAGACCCGCTCCCGGCTCTCCTTGACCGCGTTGTCCGGCAGACCGACCATGGACCAATTGAAAAGCCCGCCACCAATATTCGTTTCGATCTCAACGATGAAGGCGTTAACTCCGTACGTAGCCGCGCTCGTAACCTGCGAAAACATTTGCCCCTCTGACTTTTTGTTTTCGTTTCTCTATTCTGAATAAAACCCGTAAGAAACTACTATTCCAATTTCTAAATCATGGATCATGAAGGGTTTTTTCCGACATTCCAGACTAATGCTCAAGGTCATGAAAAATTCCCGTCTTGAGAGACTGAATCTATCGAGAAGTTCCCGGGAACACTCGCAAAAAGAACAGAGTGCGACGCCCCGCGACTTTTACTCTTTCGCGATCTTCGCCCATGTGTCGCGCAACGTCACGGTGCGATTGAAAACGAGACTGTCAAGCTTTGAGTCGTCATCGACACAGTAATACCCAAGTCGTTCAAACTGAAAGCGGTCCTGTGGGTTCACGTTCGCCAAACTTGGTTCGATCTTGCACCCTCTCACCAATTCTAGTGAATTAGGGTTGATGAAATCCTTCCAATTTTCCCCGACAGGTTCTTCGACATTGAAGAGCCGGTCGTACAAACGAGATTCTGCATCGATCGCATGCCGTGCAGAGACCCAGTGAATCGTCCCTTTCACCTTTCGCGCACTGGCAGGCGAGCCGCTCTTGGTTTCCGGATCATACGTGCACCGCACTTCAACGACCTTTCCAGTCGGATCTTTTACCACGTCAAGGCATTTGATGATGTAGGCATAGCGCAACCGGACCTCAGCTCCAGGCGACAACCGGAAATACTTCTTTGGCGGATTCTCGCGAAAGTCGTCCTGCTCAATATAAAGAACTTTTGAAAACGGAATCTTCCGTGCACCCATCGAAGCGTCTTCCGGATTGTTGACGGCATCGAGTTCCTCGATCTCATCATCCGCATAGTTGTCGATAACGAGCTTAAGCGGATGGAGCACCGCCATCGCTCGTGGTGCTCTTTTGTTCAAATCGAATCGAAGGCAGTCTTCAAGTACAGACACGTCGATAGTGCTGTCAGCCTTTGAAACACCGATGCGCTCGGCAAACAGGCGAATTGATTCCGGCGTGTATCCGCGGCGACGGAGGCCTGAGATAGTCGGCATGCGCGGATCATCCCATCCGTTCACATGACCCTCCTGCACAAGCTGGAGAAGTCTCCTCTTGCTCATCACCGTGTATGTCAGATTCAGCCGTGCGAACTCAATCTGTCTCGGATGGTGGACACCGAGCTCCTCGACAAACCAATTGTACAAAGGACGATGGTCCTCAAACTCCAGCGTACAGATCGAGTGTGTTATCCCCTCGATCGAATCCGACTGCCCGTGTGCCCAATCGTACATCGGGTAAATGCACCAGTTGTTGCCGGTGCGGTGGTGCGAGGCGTGAAGGATACGGTACATCACCGGATCGCGCATGTTGAGGTTGGGCGATGCCATGTCTATCTTCGCCCGCAGCGTCCGGGAACCATCAGGGAACTCTCCCTTCCGCATCCGCTCGAAAAGGTCGAGGTTCTCCTCCACTGACCGGTTACGGAATGGACTCTCCACACCCGGCCTGGTCAACGTTCCTCTATATTCGCGAATCTGGTCAGCGTCCAAATCATCCACATACGCCTTTCCTTTCTTTATCAAGACCAAAGCGTACTCGCACAGCTGATCGAAATAGTCGGACGCGTAGTAAAGTCTATCTTCCCAATCAAATCCGAGCCAGCGCACATCCTGCTTGATCGATTCCACATATTCCACTTCCTCTTTAGTGGGGTTCGTGTCGTCAAAACGGAGATTGCAGAGCCCGCTGTAATCTTTCGCAATTCCAAAGTTGAGGCAGATGGACTTCGCATGACCGATGTGAAGATAGCCGTTCGGCTCCGGGGGAAACCGTGTGTGGACCCTGGTGTATTTTCCTGCTTTCAAATCTTCGTCAATAATATCCCGGATGAAATTTCTTTTCTCCGCCTGCGGCATGGAGCTGTCGCCGGATGCACGTTTCGCCATTGACGAATCTTCGGCTGACGTGCCGTCCTCCTTACTTCTCACCCTGATGTTTCCCTGATTCTTTTCGTTTTCCATTAGCTACTTGATTCTTTCGATGGCTGAATTGATTCGTCGAATAGTTTCATCCTTGCCGAGGATTGAGACAATATCGTAAACTCCCGGACCTTCTCCAACCCCCGACACAGCAAGCCTTAACGGATGAATCAACTCACCGTTTCCAACTTTCAGCGACTCCGCTGTCCGCTTCAGTGCAGCTTCATAATCTTCCTTCTTCGGATTCTCTAACTTGGAAAATTCAGACGTTAATCTTTTCAAATACTCAGGTGACTGCGGTTTCCATCGTTTCATGTCAGCGCTGTTCATCTTCTCATAATCCGGCACGTCAAAAAAATAACGACTCTTCTCCTCAAAATCTCCCAGAGAAGTTATTCTCTCTCGTAAGGCGGAAATCACGGCAAGTGAATACCGTTCCTCTCTTGTCAGCTGGGGCGGAGGGTGGGTTAGATGCTCTCTCAACAATTTCAGGATTTCCTCGTCGGATTTGCGTTTGAGATGCTGGAGATTCAACCAGTTCAGTTTCTGAATGTTAAATATCGCTCCCGGCTTATTGACTTTTTCGAGTGTAAATTCTTTTTCAAGATCTTGAAGCGTAAAAATTTCGCGATCGTCTCCGGGATTCCAGCCAAGAAGCGCGACGAAATTTATCAGTGCCTCTTTCAAATATCCTTTCTTGCGGTAATCTTCTACTGCAACGTCTCCCTGCCGTTTGCTCAACTTGGATCGGTCGGGATTCAGAAGGAGAGGAAGATGTGCAAATGTCGGCAGTTCCCATTCGAAGAATCGATATAGCAGAACATGCTTCGGCGTGCTTGACAGCCACTCTTCACCGCGAATGACATGGGAAATTTCCATGAGGTGGTCGTCGACAACATTCGCCAAATGATAAGTCGGATAGCCATCGGATTTCAACAAAACCTGGTCATCGATCTGGTCGCTGGCGAACTCAACCTCTCCGCGAATAACGTCCGAAAATCTGACTAGAGTGTGGTCAGGCACTTTCATCCGGATCACATATGTTTTCCCTGACTCCAGGTTTTCCTGGATTTGTTTTTCCGAGAGCCGCAAGCATGTGCGGTCATACTTCGGAGTAAGCTTCTTCTTCTCCTGTTCTTTCCGCATCGTCTCGAGTCGTTCGTGCGTGCAGAAACATCTGTAGGCAGATCCCTTCTCAATCAGGACATTGACGTATTTCTTATAAGTGTCTACACGTTCGCTCTGAATGTACGGTCCGAATTCGCCTCCGATATGCGGACCTTCATCGCACTGAAGTCCAGCCCACCGAAGCGTCTCGATGAGATTTTCGACTGCGCCCTCCACGTATCGGGCTCGATCCGTGTCTTCTATCCGAAGTACAAATTTGCCGCCGGTCTTGCGCGCAAAAAGGAAATTATATAACGCGGTCCTTAGTCCACCAACGTGCAGAAAGCCGGTGGGGCTCGGCGCAAACCTAACTCTGACTTGATCGAATTTCATAGAGGTGAATTCTTAATTACTCATCTTGAATCATGAATGAGAAATTCCACACTCATAATTCAAAATCCAAAATCAGGCTTCTTTCTTTGGTTCGTACCTGATCTTCAACTGTTGCATCCGATAACGAAGACGCGATCTTGTTAGTCCCAGGATTTTCGCCGCGCGTATCTGATTCCCACCCGTAATATCCAGAGTTTGCAGGATCGCCTCGCGCATGATATCCTCCATCTTGATCCCCTGAGTCGGGACAGAGACGATATTCTTGTCCTCCAACATCTTTGTGGAATTGAACCCCGGGTTGTAGCTGAGGAAACCAAGATGTTCCGATTTGACAACTGTGTCAGATTCAAGCAGCGCCACACGTTCGATAGCGTTCCTTAATTCACGCACATTTCCGGGCCATGAATATCTCTCCAGCAACTTGATCGCATCCGACGTGAAGCCCTTGATCGACTTTCCAAATTTCTTGTTGAATTCATCCAGGAAAGTGTTTGCCAAAAGTGCAATGTCGTCGACCCGATCGCGAAGTGGCGGGACATGGAGTTGTGCAACATTCAGTCGATAGAAAAGATCCTCCCGGAAGGTTCCGTTCTCTACAGCGGTCTTCAGATTTTTGTTGGTCGCGGCGATTATCCGAACGTCGACCGAGATTTCCTTGGCACCGCCGAGCCGATAAAACCTTTTCGTCTCCAGAGCGCGAAGGAGTTTGACTTGCGTTTCCTGGCTCAACTCGCCGATTTCATCCAGCAGAATTGTCCCCCTGCTCGCAAGCTCGAATTTTCCCTGTCTCATTTTATCCATTGCGCCGGTGAAGGCACCCTTCTCATATCCGAACAGCTCGCTTTCGGCAAGTTCCTTCGGGATCGCACCGCAATTGATCGAAATGAACGGACCATCCGAACGGTCGCTTTTCTCATGGACCAATCGCGCGATAAGCTCCTTACCCGAACCGCTTTCACCAACTATCAGCACTGTCGTATCTGCACGCGCAAGTCTCTCGGCGGTATAGACAATTTTCCGCAGGTTCTCACTCTTCCCGACAATTGCATACGGGCCAAATTTCTGCTGGAGCTCGTCTTTCAAGAGCTCATAGCGGCGTTCCAAGTTCTTTCTGCTCAAGGTCTTGTTGATGAGGATTTCCAACTGCTCGAGGTCGAGAGGCTTCAACACAAAATCTTCCGCGCCCAGCTTTATTGCACGAACAGCGCTGTTCACATCCGAGAAGGCTGTAATTAAAATTACCGGCGTGTCGTTATTCTCCGTACGAAGTTTTTGAAGAATGTCTAAACCCGTCGTCGAACCGAGATACAAATCCAGCAAGACGATGTCAGGCTGGAAATCGACTATTTGCTGATATGCCTCTTCACCCCGCAGTACTGAAACGACTTCATACCCGCTTCTTGTCAAGACAGCATTCAGGGAATTATTGAGCAGCTCGTCATCGTCGACGATCACGATCTTGCTCGCCATCACCGTCTCTCTCGCCTGAAGTGCACGATAACAGTTGTGCCGGCAGACGGGTTAGTCTCAAAACCGAGACTCGCATCATTCAATTCGAGAAGGCGATTTGAAATCGACAATCCCATTCCGGTCGCTTCCTGCTTCGTGGTGTAGAATGGTTCGATCGCCAGCTTGACGGTGTCTTCGTCCATGCCAGCCCCCGTGTCGGACACTTTGAGAATAACCTCTCGCCCGTTCGCGGAAGTCTCAAGCCTGAACAATAACTTGCCGCCACCGGGCATCGCTTCAATTGAATTCTCAACAATATTTAAGATAGCGTGAAGCAACTGCGACTTGTCGGCGTAGACGACATCGTCCGTCGCGACCTGCTTGATTTCCAAATCGATCTTCGATCTTTGGAGAGAAGACCTTGCCAGTCCGGCGATCTCGGACAGCAGGACACCCAGCTTCAGGTTGGATTTGGCCGGAATCTGCGGCTGCGCAAAGTTCATCGTTTCCCGCAAAACATTCTCGATCGCCTTAACTCCGGCAAGTGCAGCTTTCGCGAATTTTTTTTCAGATGAATTATCGTCCAGGCTCCTGTCCAGGAACTGCAAGTTTACAGAAATGACGTTCAGAGGATTCCCGATTTCATGGACCAGACCTTGCGAGAGCCTCCCGAGCGCGCGCAGCTTATCCAGCGCGATGAATCTCTCCAGCCACTCCTTTCGCCTGGTTATGTTCTTTAGTATTACCAGGTAGAGATTATCTTCTGTGCCGGTCGAAGACCCGCTGATGTCCAGGAAAATCCTAGAACCGTCGCTCTCATATGAGCCCTCAAATTGAACAGGTTCTCCCCGCGAGATCTTCTTGAAAAGAACTTCACCAAACGGCTTGAGCTCTTCCAGTTTCGTCTGCGAGAGATTCGTCTCTGCCAGCTTCAAAATCCTCCGCGCGTGAACATTCGATTCCAGCACGGCTCCCGATACTTGGCTGACGAGGAGCAGCCCGTCGTTCGCAGAAATAAATAATTGCCTATATTTTTTCCGCTCATGCTCGAGCTGCACATTTCTTTCAATGAGTTTGCGATTGACCTCTTCGAGTTCCGCCATCTTCGCTTCAAGCCTTCGAACCAGGACGGTGCTGTACCCCCTTAGATACTCTTCCTCCGGAAGCATACGATTCGAATGTGAGATTTCCTCAATCCCATCCGAGACTTTATTCCGCATGGATCCCCGAGACAATTTTGAAAGTGCTTCCAGAAGCCTATCGGGGTTGCCGGTCTTCCTCACAACTTCTGATGCTCCCACGCTCATTGCAAACTGCGCGTCAGACTTGTCCGTGTACTCGCCCGTCAGGATTATCACAGGTATGTGCCTGTACATTTCGTCAGCTTTCAAGGTTCTGCACAGCACAAACCCGTCCATGCGGGGCATCAATGCATCTGAAATGATAGCGTCAAAGCTCTCATTCTTCACGACTTCCAATGCTTCATGCCCGTCTGAGGCGGTATTGACAGAGTAGCCCTCAGCCCTCAGTACCTCGGCAAGGGCAAGGCAGTTCTCGGAATCGTCGTCGACCAAAAGGATATGCATAATTCGCGAATACCAAGAATTATTTTAACTAAATGAAACCAGATTTGCAATTATCATGGCACTCACGAGACCCGCTGGTGATACTCGTCAAACACCATTCCCTTCCATGGAACTCGCGCCATGGCCGAGTAAACCGGGTACTTCTCTATGACTCAGCAAAGCCGAGTCAGACGTTCAGAAAATTCTTCAAGATGAGATTTAGTTGCTCGAATTCGATGAGAAATGCGTCATGTCCGTGAATTGACTGAATTTCCGCATAACGAGCGTGTGGAATCAGCTCTGCGAGGCCGCGCTGCTCGACAGCAGGGTATAGTATGTCGGAAGTGATCCCGACACAGAGTACTTTTGAGCTTATTCCGCCCAGGACATCCTCCAGCCTGCCCCGGTCACGCGCGACGTCGTGCAGGTCCATGGCATAGGTGATGTACACATACGTATTGGCATCAAATCTTTCGACGAGTTTGATTCCCTGGTAGTGAAGATAGCTCTCGATCTGGAAAATATTCTTCAAATCAAAAAAGCTTTGGCCGCCGTCCCCGCGCATCCTATCCCGTTGAAACCGGAGGGCAAACGACTCGGGACTTCTATAACTGATCATGGCTATCATCCTTGCAAGAGATAGACCGTGAGAAGGTTGACCGGAAGGGTAGTAGTCGCCGTTTCTGTATGCGGGATCGTTGAAGATAGCTTGCCGCGCGACCTCATTCAGTCCGATACCCCATGAAGTGTGTCCGGCACCAGTGGCGATAAGGGCAGCACGGGCAATCGTTTCAGGGTACATCACCGCCCACTCGATAGCCTGCATACCGCCCATTGATCCGCCAAGAACAAGCTGAACCTTTTCTACGCCAAGCCAATCGAGAAGCTTCTTCTGTATGCGTACCATGTCGCGAATCGTCGTGACGGGGAACGATGTACCATATTCCTTCATCGTCCGCGGGTTGATCGTTGCCGGACCGGTGGTGCCATAGCATCCACCCAGGATGTTGGCACAGACGACGAAATATCTGTCAGTGTCCAGTGCTTTCCCCGGACCGATTATTCCATCCCACCACCCCGGGATCTTGTCTTCGTCGGTATTATAAAATGCAGCATGAGCACTCCCTGTAAGAGCATGGCACACAAGAATGCAGTTATCGCCGTTCAGCTCACCGTAAGTCTCAAAGGCCACATCTATGGGGCCAAGTTCCGCACCGACTTCAAAATGGAGAGGCTCGGCTTCAGTGTGAAGCCGAACCCTCTGGGTCTTTACGACTACCTTGGAAAGTGTTTCGATCATGCGTTTGCTGTATTGCTACGCGGGCACTGTCCGTTTGACCGAATCGAGCGCTTCATCGAAATCCAAAATTATGTCGTCTATGTGCTCTATTCCGACAGACACACGGACTAAGTCCGGCGTCACCCCTGCCGACAATTGCTCTTCATCTGACAACTGCTGATGAGTTGTTGAGGCAGGATGGATTACGAGAGTCTTCGCGTCGCCCACATTGGCCAGAAGGCTTGTGAGCTTCAGGTTGTCGATGAAAGCCTTTCCGGCTTCCAGGCCGCCTTTTATTCCGAATACTATCATCGAGCCGAAGAGTCCTTTCCTGAAATACATGAGTGCTTTCGAGTGATAAGGGTTGTCTTCGAAGCCCGGATAGATCACCCAGCTTACTTGGGAGTGACTCTTCAGATGCTTCGCAAGTTTCAGTGCGTTCTCACAATGACGCTCCACGCGCAATGACAAAGTCTCTAACCCTTGCAGGAACAAGAATGAATTAAACGGACTCACGCAAGGACCTAGATCGCGGAGGCCTTCTACCCTCGCTCGAATTATGAACGCAATGTTTCCGAATGGAGATGAAGGGCCAAACACTTCATAGAACTTCATTCCGTGATAGCCCGGACTTGGCTCGGTAAACACGGGAAACTTTCCATTTCCCCAATCGAACTTACCGGAGTCCACGACAATTCCTCCTATCGATGTGCCATGGCCACCAATCCACTTCGTTGCCGAAGCGACAACTATGTCAGCGCCGAAATCGATCGGCCGGCAAATATATCCTGCTGCCCCGAAAGTGTTGTCGACGACGAGCGGAATGCCATTGGAATGTGCGAGCTTGGCGAGTGACACTATTTCCGGAATGTTCAATTTGGGATTGCCGATCGTTTCAATATATAATGCTTTGGTTTTATCATCGATGAGTTTTTCAAATTTCGAGACCTCGTCGCCTTCCGCGAATTTCACATTTATTCCAAGACGCGGGAACGTCACTTTGAATTGGTTATAAGTTCCGCCGTACAAATCCGAAGTGGCGACGATATTTTCTCCTGCCTGAGCAAGAGTTGTCAATGCGAGCAGCTGTGCCGCCTGGCCGCTGCTGGTCGCCAGCCCTGCCACCCCTCCTTCGAGCGCAGCAACTCTTTGCTCAAACACGTCAGTCGTCGGATTCATTATTCTGGTATATATGTTCCCGAACTGCTGAAGCCCGAAAAGTGCCGCAGCGTGTTCCGCATTATTAAAGATGTATGAACTGGTCTGGTAGATGGGAACGGCCCTCGAGTTTGTCGTCGGATCCGGTTTCTGTCCGGCATGAAGTTGGAGAGTCTCGAAATGATATTTTCTCTCCTTGCCATTGGTGCTCATTTATTTCTCCTCCTTTATGGTATTATGTATGATTCTCAATTGATCATCTGTTGAGACGCAAAATATTGCGACTCAACAACAAAAAACCTCTTCCTGCTTTGGGACGATGGCAAGAAGAGGTTCAGATTCTTGGCTCATCTTTCCCATGCAGCTCGCTCTCGAACCATGAACGAGTATGGGCAGGAATTAGCACCGGCCTCCCGACGAATCGAAACGATCAGTCGGAACGGTTGCCAGGGTTTCTTTGGGCCTGATCCCTCCACCCTTCTTGATGAATACAACCAACTTGTATAAAGAACTAATTCAATATAATAATCTGGAAATTAATGTCAAGTATATTTCTGAAAAAGTTTTGAAACATTCTTACTTTGTTTCACCGAAGCCACAAAATCAGTGGGAAATGTCTGCGGGCGGTTTCTGTCCATGCGAAGAATCTGCGAGCTTGCTCCAGAGACTCGCAAGCTTTAATTGAGCGGGATATTTTGCAATGTACGCCCATAGGAAAATGCCGGCGAGTACAAAACATCCAATTCCAGCAGCCAGTCGATATATTGTGTAGCCTGCACAAGATTTCCAAAAATACATGGAGAAGCCGAGAAGGCAAGTCCCGAGCGAGAGAAGCCGAAATAGAACGAACGCATTGTACTCGGTCTTGAAAAAAAGTATGGCTCGATAGGGCACACTGCTGTTACGCATAGCAGATGCCTGTGCCACGATGTCGTTCTCGATTTCCTCTCTTGATTTGAAGAGCCTCTGGGAGATTATCTGGATTGTTAATCCTACAACGTAAGAAAACAGGAGGATCGCGAGGGAAAGATACGGGGCGAAGCCCGAGAGTGGTAGTAGAAAAGAGAGATCGGGAATCTTGAGAAAGGTGAGACAGAGGAAGAACCCTGCAAGTACGTAGACGAATCCCGCAATCGCCATCTCGATCCAAATCTTGAATGAGCCCATTGTCATAGCCTCTATTTATTCAATGAAAGAATTGAGTTGTCTAGTCCAAGATTTCACGGTAGCTGCAGCAAATATTCTCGCAAGTAGGCCCTTTCAAATCTTGCACGCAAAAATGTACCATTCGAAGAAAGCATTTTCAAGTTTGCGGCGCTCCCGAAAATGTGCTATTGGGGCGCGTCCCTGACCCGAAGCCAAATTACATCTTCCTCATTCTTCGTTTGAAGAAATCCAATCTGATTTGTTAATTTAATCCATGAATCATGTCGCATACTTATCCGGCGGAATGGAATATGCCGAGAATTACGGGGGAGACTGGCGTCGCGAAATAGAGGTCTGGCTCAACAAGAAGCTCAAACACAAGTGTTTCAACCCGGTGAAAGCTAGCGAAGAATTCCTCACCTCAAGATATCCCGGGATAGACTTTCGCGAAACAAAGTCGGAGAATCTCGAGAAGCACAGACAAATCGCGAAGGAGATCGTAAAGCTGGACTCGCAGGAGATAATTCTCCGGAGCGATTATGTCATATGTTTCTACGACGAGAGCGCACAGCAAGGGGCTGGAACAAAAGGTGAAATTACAGTTGCGGCTATTTTCGGAAAGCCTGTCTACCTCGTTTCCGGAATGGAGATCGAAAGAATTCCAAGTTGGGTGCTTGGATGTTCGGATCAGATCTTCAACGACTTCGACTCGCTCAAAAGTTTCCTTCTCGGGAAATTCTCGGAGAAGTAGCCTCTCAGCATCTCATCTAAGGACAACCATCTTCTTGGTCTGAACAAAAGTCTGGCCCTTCGAGACAGCCATGAGGCGTACCATATAGACCCCGCTTGCCAGACCGTTCGCTGAAAAATTAAGGTCATAGTGGCTTGCGGAATAATTCTTGTCCGTAATTGTTGCGACCTTCTGACCCAACACATTGTAAATGGCAACCGTGACTCGCGCCTCTTGTGACAAGTCGAACGGGATCACAGTGCTCGGATTGAATGGGTTAGGGTAGTTCTGGTAGAGTGCGGCAAGTCCGGGAATCTTCGGGCTTATTACGCCGGTCTGGATACCGTAAATCTCTTTTGCAACTGCAACAGCGTCCTCCAGGTTCTGCAGCGACTCTCCTGCAGTCAGCGCAAACGTGAGTGCTGTGTCGGAGTTCGGCGGTATTGAAACCGGGCCGCCGGAGACAACCATCGAGATATCGCTGGGCCCAGCGTAAGTGTGCGTTGTCCCGCTGGACATCGCCTGCCATTTGTGAGGCCTTGTGAAACCGCTGTAGATGCCGTTGGCCTGGTCCGCGTTGTCGATCGCAGTGTAGTTCACCTTGGCACCTGAAATCAGCGCACAGCCTGTATAAGTCTTTGTGTTCCTCGTGGAATCGTATGCGTATCCAAGTTGATAACTCGGATCATACGATGCTATGTTGTTTGCTCCTGAAGGGCCAATATCCCAGTCGAGAAATATTCCACCATAGAAGTTGTCAATGGAAGTTGAGTTGAGGTTTCGAATTCTATATTCGAGGATTACGAAATTGCCTGTCGAGTCGCGGTTATAGGCATACGTATGGAGCGTTACTTCGATGCCCAATCGGTTGAAAGTGGCATTGCTGTCTGAGAATGCTGTCGTCGCCTCCTGATCGGCGATTTGTCCGGGAGTCTTTACCTGAACTAAATCGATAAGTCTGAGGTCGTTGTCTTCCTCACTGGCATACTCTGTCGAGTCTCGAGCCGCATCCACCACTTTGGCAGCCGAAGTCCCCGCCATGAACGCTCCTTCAAAAAGGAGACTGTCGTTATCCGGCACATAAATGAAGCCGATTCCTTGCGTGTTGTTCGGATAATCATTGAATCCGATGTTGCCTCTCGCTGTAATGGTTGTCTGTATGTTGTTCGCATTCAACTGACTGAAAGGTGGCTTCAACAGTACCGTGAATCCCTCATAGTCCGTGTAATTCCCGTCTTTAATAATTATCGTGAAAGATGCCAGATGTCCGATTGGCACGCCGTTATTCAGTCTAAAGCTCAGAGGATTCTTCTTCAGGTCGAAACTGCCTTTGGTCTGAAGAACGCCGATCGAGACGGCCCGGTTAACGATCGTCACATACGGATCACTTGTCGTGAGCGTCAACTGCAGGTTGGTTGTAGGACTTAACCAATCCATCGCCGTACCAAAGATCTGGATTGTTTCTCCATCAGTGAAGACTCCGTCATTATTTCCACCAACCGAATCGCTAAAAGACACATCGTCTATCTGAACTCCCGGAGATGACACCTGCAGCGCTCTGTAAGCATCCACTCTTCCAAAACCAATCATATGTGCATAGGTGGCATTAATGCTGTCAATATTGTCCGCGCTCACGCGAACCTGTTCGAGTATTTGTTGAGACGCATAACCAGGATACTTGCTTGCGACAAGTGCTGCCACTCCAGAAGCACAGGGTGTTGACATCGAGGTTCCACTAAGAGCCGCGTATGAGTCTGTTCCATAAGTGGAAATGATCTCTACTCCAGGCGCCGACACGGACACATTATAGCTGAAGTTCGTGAAGTAGGCCGCATTATCATTTATGTCGGTCGCAGCAACCGACATAACATTATCGTAGTATGCAGGCGTCTCGAATTCGTCTGAGTGATCGTTCCCTGCCGCGGCGACAACCAATGCTCCTTTCGAGACAGCATAGTTTATCACGTCCTGCTCGTACTGCGAGTATCCAACTCCACCCCAACTGCAGTTAATCACACGGGCGCCGTTGTCCGCCGCATAGGCTATCCCTTCAAAACCATAAACAACGTACGGCTCACCCGAAGAAGGATCGACCATATCAGCCCTAGAAGTTTTCACGGGCATGATCTTGCAGCCAGGCGCGACGCCGGCCACTCCGATGCGATTATTTGCAACTGCAGCTACGATACCTGCCACGTGGGTACCATGTTCGCTGGGCGGAGAGAAATCCTCCTCCGGATTATTATCTGCAATTCCGATTCTGCCTCCGAAATCCCACCCAATTGAATCGGCCGGATAATCCGTATCAGTCCTCCAATGGGGATTGTGCCAAATGTTAGGGTACAAATCAGGATGCATCCAGTTTACCCCCGTGTCCACTATTCCTATTACAACACCGGTGTCACCGAGAGTAATGTCCCAGGCCTTAAATGCCTGGATCTTAGCCAGAGCGTATTGCTGCGAAAGCAAAGAGTCATTTGGAATAAAATCACTAACTTTGTATATGTAATGAGGTTCCACGTAAACGACATCGGGGTTTCGGGCGATAGACTGTGCCATCAACGATGGTGTAACGGTTCCGGAATAGTGAACGTAATAAATGTCGCTAAGCACTTCCGAAGCCTTGTCCAGCCCGATGCGAGACGTTGGGAATATCGATCTCATCGTCGTGGGGTTAGCCTCTTTCAATATACGCCCCTGCAATTCCGGGACTTTGAAAAGTTCTTCAATGCTCGCTGCGACGCCGGGTTTAAGTTTCACCACAACTACTCCCGATAAAGCCGGCTTGTTGGGATCAATGGTCGATTGAGCCTTATAAGTCCCGGTTCCTCCGCCGTAGTTCTTCGCGAAGGCGAACGCGCTGCAAGTCCAGACAAGAACAGTCAAGACTGTTGAATTAAGAAGTGCTTTTGAATGACTAGAACTAGATATCAAGAGGCTGCTCCTTTCGAAATGGTGAGACACTCCAACCGCTAGTACGGTTTAACGAATAAATCCCGTTGTGAATTCTGATTCGCGTCAGGTGCGAACCGTCTTTAAATTTAAGAAGCGTCTCACTTTCACGAGAATTAGATTGTCACCCCGATTCCCGCAGTGACGGCGCTTACTGCGCCAATGTCGTAATCGGCGTTTATACTCAATGCACCGAGTCCTAAGTTCAATCCGAGAAGTGCCCTGAAGGAGTTCTTTCCTTTAATGCTGAACGAAATCGGAACCGGCTGCGCATTCTGGTAGGAAGGAGTGTAAGTGTAATTCACATCCATTGTGGATTTCTCAGTTTGAAGTCCCGCATACACCGTAAGTATCGCAAGGGTCTTACTCACTTCAACATTCGCAGCGAAGGTGGACACTTTGACTGCCTTGCTGCCGGCCGTGTCTGCGATCGAAAAATTTTGCCATCCAACTTGAACGGCGATGTCGACCGGAATAAGTGGAATGTACTGGCTTATACTGTGCCTGACTCCAAAGCCAAATAGCTGAGCTGAACCGTAGTTGGATATTTTCACCTTTGGCAAAAACCGTACGAATGCATCTGTGCCGAAGAGGCTTCCCAACCCAACCTGAGGTATCGGAAGCGGTGCAATGCTTGTATGTACCAGCCCGCCGATTGTAGTATCAGTCTGAGAATAAGCTATGAGCAACGGGTCATTGGGAGTCTCTTTGACCACGCCTCTTTGCTTACTTCCGAAAACGGTCGGCACATTTGTGGCTGTGAAGGTCGCCGGAACGCGGTGAACATTTCCAAACAGGTCGGTGTATTGCATGGTATCCTGATAAGTCAAGCTGAACGACTTGTCGGAGCTTTTGAGAAGAGTTCCGCCCACCTGCACTCCGACGTAGAGGTTCAATCCGAACGGGAGCATTCCGCCAACGTTCGCTGTCCGGAAAAGCCCTGAGTTGAGGTCCATCCCGAACGCATTTGCCGCCGGCGTTACATACGCTTCACCGTATTGGTTTCCTACCTTGCTCAGGGTACTTCCCAAATCTTGCGCCGCCGCAAAACGAGCAAATGTCAGAAGAACCACGGCAGTGAAAATAGATTTAGACATATTTCCTCCTCGAGTTCTTGATAAAGTTAACCTGCTCCAAAAAGGATTGATGTGTCTATGGTCATAAGGAGCGGCAACTAATCCAGCGCTTTTCTCAGACGTTCGGTTACTTCTCCAATTTCGCCAATTCCATCCACTTCGATAAGCATTTTCTTCTTGTCGTAAAACTCCTTCACAGGCTTGGTCTGCTTTATATAAACCTCGAAACGCCTCTCAATAGTTTCCCGTTTGTCGTCATCTCTCTGATATAGTTCGCCGCCACATTTAGGACACTTGGAATCGGCAAGCTCATCTACCAACAAATTGAAAATCGATCCGCAATTCCTGCAAACTCTTCGCGAGGTCAGTCTCCCCATCAGCAAATTCTTGTCGACCTCCATGCTGACGACACGGTCAATCTTCAGACCGGCCTTTTCGAACACCCTGTCAAGTGCCTGCGCTTGCGGAAGCGTCCGTGGAAAACCATCCAGGATGAATCCATTTTTCGCATCGCTCTCTTTCAACCTGTCCTGTATTATTCCAATCACGACATCATCGGGAACGAGATCGCCGCGATCCATGAAGGATTTTGCCTTTCTCCCCAACTCGGTGCCGCGCGCGATTGCCTCGCGGAGAATGTCGCCAGATGCTATATGAACAATCTTCAGTTCATTCGACAAAATTTTTGCCTGCGTTCCTTTTCCAACTCCGGGTGGTCCAAACAGAATAATTCTCATATGCTTGCCTTTGATTCTCTTCTTCTACGAATGTTTTTCGCTGCAAGCTGGCCGCAAGCACCGTTTATGTCTTCGCCGGCGTTAGAGCGCACAAATACCGTAATTCCATTCTCGCGAAGTTCGTTCGCGAATTCATCGACGCGATTGCTCGCTGTTAGTTTAAGTGCCGCAGGATCAACCTGCAAGCCAAGACTGCTTAGATGGCTGATGGGGTGGTAATGCAGCAAATTTATTTTGAGCGGGAGCTCGCGGGAAAGTTTGACAAGCCTCGCTATGTCCGCACCCGTGTCATTTAGTTTGTCAAAAAGAATATACTCAAATGTTATCCTGTCGTGTCTCAGGCGTGCGAATTCCTTGACCGCCGGTATGAGACGCGTGAGATTGTGCTTCCTGTTTATCGGCATTAGCAAGGATCTGATCTCATCGTCAAGGCTGTGAAGCGAAACAGCCAATCGAAATTTCATCCGCTCCTTTGCCAGCAACGAAATCTTATCTACAATCCCGGCGGTGGAAACCGTTATCCCTTTCGCTCTGATGTTCATGGACCTGTCGTCGGTCAGAATTCGAATCGCACTGACAACTGCATCATAGTTCAATAGAGGCTCTCCCATTCCCATGAACACGACGTTTGTAATGCGTCTCTTAGCATTCCGCTGGGCTATCATGACTTGCGAAATAATCTCCCCGGCAGTCAGGTTTCTCGAAAACTTCATCGCACCGGTGGCACAAAACCTACAATCGAGCGCACAACCAACTTGAGTTGAAACGCATACCGTCTCCTTCGGTGAGCCCCTATCGTCCGGAGATTTCTCTTTAGGGATTAGAACGGTCTCGATTTTGTTCCCATCCGCGAGACTCAGGAGAAATTTCGTTGTCCCATCGACGGGCGATTTTTCAAACCCGATAATTTCGGGACATCTGATCTCCGCAATTTCCGAAAGCTTTGCGCGAAGTGATTTCGTGAAGCCTGTTACTGAATTGAAATCTTCGATCCGTTTCTGGTATATCCACCCGAAGATCTGTTTGCCACGATATCGCTCCTCCCCGATCGCTGAAAAGAACTCCTGGAGTTCTTCCTCCGACTTACCGAGCAAATTTATTTTCGGATTTCTTTTTAGAATGGCTTCCTTTGAAGAAGTCATAGCGGGATTTGCTTGCCCAGTCTCTGCTGCACGGCGCGTTTGTAGACGACTTTTGCCAGTGTGACATCCCAGGGAGCGATCCCCTGCGATTTAAACAACGTTATGTCAGTTTCCGATTTTCTTCTTGCCCTTCCGTTAAACAAGTCATGATATTCAAACACATCAGCCCAGTGGAGTTTCCCCTTTTGAAGAGAGGGAAGAAAGTCTCCACACTCTTTTTCTCCCTGCTCGCGACTATCTATCACTATCAGATCGGCGCGCTCAACTGCTCTCTCATCGAGCTCGCGCCTCATGAGCATGTTCCCGCCAATCGCATTTATGTGACATCCTGGCATTATCATATCGCCCAGCAGCACGGGAGACACGGCACTCGTCGCTGTCGTGACAACATCCGCTGATGCCGCATCTTCGACTTTCTTCACCGGCTCTAACTTCGGAGTCGATATGAATTGGAACTTCTCACAGAACTTTTCCGCGTGTTCGAAGCTTCTGCTGAAAACTCTTACCATCTTGAATTCGCGCACCGATATCGCCGCCATAAGCTGACTCTCAGCCTGAAACCCGGAACCGACCAGACCAAATGTCTCAGCATCCTCCCGAGCAAGTAGATTCATCGCCGCCCCGCTCGCCGCACCCGTTCGAAGCTGCCCAAGCTTATTCCCTTCAATGACAGCACATAGTTCGCCGTTGCTATTATCGAAAAGGAAAACGAGAAACCTCGCCGAGCCTTTGAAGCTTGTGTATGCCTTGTATCCGAAATAACCTTCCGCTTCGAGGGATGCGGGCATGAAATGGAGAAATCCGTTCCTCATCCGCAGTCTCGTCCTTGGGAGAAAAATGGTTTCATTATCTGCCATCGATTTCCCCACGTTCTCCATCGCTGCAATCGCATCATGGATATCGACAAGCTTTTCGACTTCTTCTTCGGTGAGATAGAGTGCCATTACCTCACCAGGTTATCGACGATAATTTTCCCATGTTCCCTGCCGTTCTCGATGAAGATCTTGTTGCAATCATATCCGGCGACAATCGAACCGGCAATGTAGATCCCTTTCACATTTGTTTCGAGAGTCCGAGGATCATGTGCAGGAATGCCCGTTTCTTCGTCGACCTCGATACCGAGATTTCTGAGAAAACTCACATCGGGGTGATAGCCAGTCAACGCATAAACAAAATCGCATTCAACTTCTTCCCTTTTTCCATCAACGTCAGCGACGACTCCATCAGGCTTCACTTCGATAACTCTGCAATTGAAACGCGCACAGATTTCTCCATTCTTAACGCGGTTTTCAATATCAGGCAAAATCCAGTACTTAACATTCTGCCCGAACCACTTACCTCGATGAAGCAGTGTGACGTCGACTCCATGCCTGTACAGATCCAGAGCCGCCTCGACCGCACTATTCCTCCCGCCTATTACGACTACCTTCTGGCCGAAGTGCAGGCCCGGTTCCCTGTAATAGTGAGAAACGTTCGGAAGACTTTCTCCATCGACATTCAGCATGTTCGGGTTATCGTAGAAACCGGTAGCGACGATGACTTTATCCACCGAAACAAAGGTCAACTTCGATGTGACCATGTTCTTGACTTCGACGCTGAAACGAGTCGACCCATCCGTCGAGACATTTACGGATAGAGCTTTCGAATTTCCTTTGAAGACAATCTGATGCGATCTTGCGACACGAGCATAATAATTTATCGATTCAGTTCGCGTCGGATGAGGCGAGCTCGCTATAAAGGGAACTCCCGCAATTTCCAGAAGTTCTGTTGTGGAAAAGAAAATCATGCTCGACGGGAAATTCTGTATCGAGTTTACGATTGATCCTTTGTCGAGAACTAGTACCGACAGATTATTCTTTTTCGCTTCTATTGCGGCGGACAGGCCGGCGGGGCCGGCTCCGATAACTATCAGATCGTATTTCATGGGTCTTCTATTTTATCTTTAAAATTCGCTGGAATTCTGTAATTGTTCAATTGCCTAACTAAAGCCTCTTCGCAAGCGATTTAGGTGATTAATTTTAGCTGAATGCAATCAAAATCGCAAAAGTGGGTGAGTGAAAAGTAAGTGACCACAAGCTATCGGCTGGCAAGCGTCACTTCAATTTTGGGGATGAGTGCCGTGTGCGTGATTCCACGATAAGATGGATAGGGTCGGAAATGCATTTACCGGAGATGTGATCGTACGTTGACGATGAGAGCCTTCTCCCTCTTGCCCTACAAACTCCGACTTAATGATCCAACACTTCGGCAGAGCTAACTAATTTTGAACATGTTCGTCGCGCCGTGAAGCTCTGCAGCAATGGACACCAGTGCTTCCGCAGCTTTGCCGACATCGGCCGCTTGAGCAGAGACTTCACCTGTCGCGGCGGATACCTGCTCTGTTGCGATCGAGTTTTGCCCGCTAACGGCTGCAACGTTATCGATTGTAGCTAGTGTCTGGTCTATGTTAGCGGTGACTTCCTGCGTTGCAGCAAGATTTCTTTCGATCACTGCGGAAACACTCTGGATCGCACTCAACAGATTCTTGATCTCTAATGAGACGGCAGAATTGGCCTTCACCACAGTCTCCGTCTGTTCTTGTGTTGAAACCGCAGACGAAAGAAGTTGTTCCAGCGCATCGCCTGTATGAGAAGCAAGCGCACTTCCCTCCTGCACCTGCTTGGTCGCCACCTCCATCGAACTTGATGCTCCGGCTATGCTTTCCTGTATAGTGTGAATGATGGTAGCGATTTGCTTCGCTGCGGCATCCGATTTCTCAGCCAGCTTTCTAACTTCATCGGCCACGATAGCAAAACCTCTGCCGTGTTCTCCCGCACGAGATGCTTCGATCGCCGCATTGAGAGCAAGCAGGTTGGTCTGCTTCGCGATGTCTCCGATGGTCACAATGATATCCCCGATTTGCTGGGAGTAAGTATTCATCTGTCGAATTGTTTCCGAAGAGTTAGCGACGGCTGCCTGCAAATTCTTCATCTGATTGAGCGTTTGCTCAATGGCCTCTGCACCTTGTCTTGCGAGATTTACAAATTGAGAAGCTGCGCTCGTAACATTCTGAATCGACCTTGTAGTAGTCTCCACAACGTTTGAAATATGATGTGTTGCAGACGAAACGCTTTCTGTGGCGCGAGCCTGTTCTCTTGTCCCTTGAACAATAGCATCGACGGATCCTGCTATGCTGTGAATTCTGGTGTTGGCATCGGACACGGCAGCTGCTCCGCTAATGGAAGCATCAGCTATCTGATGGACGGTATCCGCAATCTGCTGGGTGGCGCCGCTCGTTTGTCTGGCTACTATCGCGAGCCTCTGGCTCACATCGGTGAGCAGCTTAGCATGATCGGAAATCATCGCCATCATTCCTCGCAAGCTGTTCGGCTCGCCATTGAAGGTAGCAACGGGAACGCCGGCTGACACAGCGCGGTTCACGTACCGGATCAAACCCCGATCAAAAATATCCGTCACAATACCGTCGCAGCCTTCCGCCACAAGACTTTCGATGAGCGGACCGCGAACATCTACACTGGCAATCTTATCCCCTTCCGGGTTAAACCACTCAACGTTCGCATTAAACTCCAGCAACTCGATTCCAGCAGCAACCACTCCTGCGCGCACAGGTTCCCAAAAGGCACTCTCTTCCCGACCGAGCACGGCAATTCTCAACAGCTTGCCGGCGGCTCGAATAGGTTTCGGCCGACGTTTGGCTGCGCCATCCGACTCTATGACGCCGCGCCCCGGCTGCCAGTAGTGTTGATAATTTTCCCGTGTGACCATCTCCATCGTGGTCAGAAGCCGCGGAGTATCTGGTCGCCATCCTGTGACCAGATGATTGAAAAGATAAATGACCGGATCATGTCCCTGAGCATACGGATCCTGGCTCAACGTGGCTGTGATAACCCCATTTGCAAGATAGCGCATCGTCTCATCGACCAGATCGTGGCACACGACTTTTACGCGACCGCCGAGACCGGCTTCCTCTATTGCACGTGCGACACCAGGCGGGCCACCGCCGTTTGCAACATAAATGCCATCGAGATGAAGATAGCGTTTCAGCAGCTCCTTAGTCAGGGCGTACGCTTTTGCCGGACCACCCTGATCCTCCACTACATCGAGTATCCTGATTCCCGGATACTTTTCGTGCAGCACACTCTCAAAACCTTTGCGACGTACCATCATCGAAACTTGAGAGAGGCGCGATACGATCAGAAGGATCTGTCCCTGGCCATTGAGCACTTGTCCGATAGCATCGCCACACTTTCGCCCCTCAAGATACGCATCGGCCCCAACGTAAAAGAGACGCTGGCACGGTTCGTCAGTCACGGCGTTGAAGTCTTTGGCACTCTCTCCCATGTTGGCGACAATCGTATTGATTACGTCAACAAGCTTATTAACCTCCGAGAATGCAGCAGCAGGCGCTAACCCAGATTGAAGTTTCATCCGACTGGTTAAGTCGCCATGTGCCAGAGCTGCCAGGCCGTCCGAGAAGGAAACACTGTCCGTGTCTGCCAGCACTTGACCTTTGACTGCCAATTGTTTCAGAGGCCTTGCGATCGTCTGCCAAACCAGCATGAAGACTATCAAAGTCATGCCAGCATTCCCTAGCAGGCTGAGCATTACAAGCGTTCGCTCGTTTTGTAGGTAACCCACTATGCCGGTGAAAACGAAAACAACAAGTAGAGCCAGTGCGCAGTAGAGGCTTCGGCGCTGTATTTCCCTCAATAAACTGGAGATCAAATCAGGCTCCCGCGTTCACTTCAAACAACTTTCAGTTCATTCCATGTCCAAAACCAGCATCCGAAAGAAGAGAGACCACATTCCGTCGTATGCAAGACTTTCAAGAGCATTTCTCAGAATGCTATTTCGACATTCCTATTATCGGCTTTCTCAAACGAACACTTGAGAGGAATTTCGGTGAGATCGTATCAATCCATCCTTTTGGCGGACATTAGATATAGATCTTTCTGTTCAGTCTGACGACGGGGAAACAGCCTTCCCAAATAATCGAAACGGCACCAGACCATTCGTTACGTCAGCGTAGGATATTCGGTAAGGATGAATTCAGAATAGTAGAATTTCGTTTGCTAGTCACCCCGGGTCTGGTGGCTCGTGCAAGACAGAACTGCACCGTTACTAAATTCCGCAACGTGGAGGTCGTCACATGAATGACTTATCACCCGCCAGTCATCGAAGTCCAGAGAATCACGTCCTTTGAGTTGAAACAGAGCTGGAGGTGGGATTTGAACCCACGACCTGCGGTTTACGAAACCGCTGCTCTACCGCTGAGCTACTCCAGCAATATCAACCGAACGTCAGGAACACTCCACTTGGTTGACGCTGCGACGTGACAACACAAACCGGCGCAAGACCTCCATTACTTGGCAAAGAGAAACGACCGAGACGCGATTATCTGACATCCAACGCGCTAATATAATTTGTCGGTGCAAAAGTTTCAATTTTACACAATAACCGGTAGTGGGCTATTTCCAAATTATTCCACACTGAACACACTGAAAAGCACGCAGATTCTCACTGACAGAGCTAATAATAATTTGATCTCTGACCATCCTGTGTTTCGCGTGTTATCTGCGTGCTATTGTTTCGATCCAAAGTAGCCCACTACCCAATAATCGAAGTCCACTAATTTGAGTCACGGCAAAATCGAACATTATTATCATGGTCACCTTGCTGCGTCGTATCCATGAAGTCATCACTTGCACGTTGAAAGGGACAATGGACGGAGGTAAATTAAATTATGGGAGAAAAGAAAGTTCACATAATCACTCTCGGATGTCCGAAGAACCAGGTCGACAGCGAAGTACTCGCCGCGCAGTTGAAAGCAAACGGTTATTCACTCACCGATTCACTCGGACAAGCTGATGTTGCGGTAATTAACACATGCGGATTCATTGAGGATGCCAAGCGGGAATCGATCGAGACAATTCTGCAGGTCGCAGAGCGAAAGAAGTCCGGAGACATAGAGAGACTCATCGTCACGGGATGTCTCGTCGAGAGATATAAGAAAGAACTGCGGAAGGACCTGAAGGAAGTTGACGCGTTCTTCGGAACGAATGACCTCAAGAATGTCCTCAATGAATTTGGAGCAGAGTATAAATATCAAATGCTTGGCGACCGAGTGCTTTCTACACCGGCTCATTACGCATATTTGAAAATATCTGAAGGATGCGACAATCCCTGTTCGTTTTGTGCGATCCCGCTGATGCGCGGAAGGCACGTCTCAAAGCCGATCGAGCAGATCATCAGCGAAGCCCAACTTCTCGCAGAGAAAGGCGTGAAGGAACTGATCGTCGTGGGACAGGACACGACTTACTATGGCATCGATATCTATGGGGAGCGAAAACTTCCCGAATTGATGTCCAGGTTGAACAATGTCTCCGGCATCGAATGGATACGATTGATGTATGCATATCCGGCGAAGTTTCCGGAAGACTTACTTGAAGTCATCAGGGAGAGCGGCAAAATCTGCAAGTACATCGACATTCCAGTTCAACACGTCGCTGATGGCGTTTTGAAATCAATGAGACGAGGAATGACTCGCCGAAAGCTGGAATATCTTCTTCATAGAATCCGCGCGAAGGTACCAGGCATCGCGATCCGCACAACGCTGATTGTCGGTTATCCTGCGGAAGGCGAAAAGGAATTTGACGAGCTGTACCAATTTGTCAACGAATTCAAATTCGACAGGCTCGGAGTTTTCACTTATTCTGTTGAGGACGGTACAGTCTCATCGATACTAGGCGACCCTCTTTCTCAAGCGGTGAAAGAGGAGCGTCAAGCGGCGATAATGGAGATGCAGAGAGAAATCATCGCGGAGTCGAACAGAAAAAAGGTCGGGCAAGAATTGCAGGTGATAATCGACCGGAAGGAAGACGACAATTTTGTGGGGAGGACTAGCCATGATGCACCAGAGATTGACTCCGAAGTAATAGTGACGTCGGGAAATACAGTCCAGGTCGGCGGGATCGTGAACGTAATGATCGACGATGCTTATGAACACGATTTGTATGGTACGGTTGTTCAAGGAGGGAAGAGAATATGAAGACCATGATCGCTTTGTGTTTCTTGTTGACGCTTTCGGCGTCGGCCCAGGTTGAGATGCAGCATTCATTCTCTTATGCACCGCCACATTTCTACTTTGATGCACTGAATTTTCGGGCAGACACAAACCGGAGCAGATTGGATTTTTATTTTCAGATTCCGTACAGTGAACTGCAGTTCATCAAATATGGGAACGAATTCAAAGCTTCATACGAGGTTTCCCTTCAACTTGTAGAAAGCGATGGGAATCCGACGCTGGAAGAGTCATGGGATGAAAGCGCAACAACTCCGAATTTCGACGAAACAACCAACCGGTCAATTTGCTCATCCTCTCAGCGACATTTCGGTGTGATGCCCGGTTCATACGTCCTTCAGGTATCGGTCACCGATTCGGAAACGAAGAAGACCTTCATGGCGGAACGGAGCTTCGTTGCGAGAGACTACTCGAGTCAAAGCGAATCGATTTCAGACATAATGTTGCTGAAAGCTTCCTCCGAGTCGGACGGAAAACATGCCATCGTTCCGAACGTCGAAGGAAATGTCATCTCCGAAAGCAGCACGTTCCCAATTTTCTATGAAGTCTATTTCCCGAAAGGCTTGGACTCGGTGATTGCCACCACTGAGATATTCGGAGCAAAGAACGCGCAGGTATACTCGGGTTCGAAGTGGTTGAGAAGCGATGGAGGAACAGACAGGATCTTTGCTGACATCCCAAAAGATTCCATCCCCATGGGTATTTACAAACTGAGCGTGACGCTGCGCAGCTCCGAGGGAAAGGATGTCCCGATAATTGCGAATGCCACCAGACTTTTTTCGATCCATTTTCCTGAGCTGCCTCTGACAATCACCGATCTCGACAAGGCCGCGGACGAAATGATGTACATCGCGAGTTCGAAGGCAATAGACAGCATTAAGTCAGCACCTGACATGTTCACAAAAGAAAAACGGTTCGTCCACTTCTGGCTGAAATACAATCCCAACCCTTCAGCCAAAAGCAATCCGATCATGGCAGAATACTTCGATCGCGTCGCGTATGCCAATCAACATTTTTCGCACTACATCGCCGGCTGGAAGACAGACATGGGAATGATTTACATACTCTTCGGACCGCCCAATAGCGTCGACCGCCATCCGTTCGAACTCGACAGCAAGCCATACGAAGTGTGGTACTATTACCAGAAGGATCGGCAGTTTGTCTTTGTCGATGACACCGGCTTCGGCGATTACCGGCTAATCAATCCTCTGTGGGACATAAACGCACCACCATACGGACCGGATTTTCTCGGAAGGTGAGCAAGCACTATCCACTGAAAGTCCTTTTCATCTGGCATCACCACCAGCCTTACTATGAAGCTGACGGGACATTCTTGATGCCGTGGGTTAGAATGCACGGTATTAAGGATTACTGGGATATGGTGCGCATTCTGGACGACTATCCGAGAATAAGACAAACGTTTAATTTCACTCCGGTGCTGCTTGAGCAGATCCGCAGTTACATAGAAGGCACTACCACTGACGCCGCGTTTATCCTCTCCTCGAAGAATCCCGAATTATTCACCGATTTGGAGAAGGTCGACGCACTGACGACATTTTTCTTAGCCAATGACCGGCGGATGATCAGGCGGTATCCGCGCTACGGAGAACTGTTGGATAAGCGCGGGATCGTGAATAACGACCTCCAGTTGAGATCTGCGATCAACAACTTCACGATCCAGGATTTTCGTGACCTGCAGGTTTGGTGGAACCTCTCCTGGGTGGGAGAGTATTCGCGCTTCGACCCGCCTTTCAAGTATTATCTTGACAAGCAAAGAAACTTTTCCGAAGAAGAAAAACTGGGATTGTTGGGAGCGCAGCTCGACATTCTGAAAGGCATCATTCCACACCATGTAAAGTCCTTGAAGCGAAATCAAATAGAGCTGAGCGTCTCGCCATTTTATCACCCGATCTTGCCGTTGCTGTGTGACAGCAAGGCAGGCGTGGAGGCAAGTCCCGAAATAACTCTTCCCGACAATCGCTTCAAACATCCTGAGGATGCCGGACATCAGGTCAAATCTGCCTTGGCTTACGCCAGACAAATTCTGGAAATCCGCCCGAAAGGGATGTGGCCAAGCGAAGGTTCGCTGAGCGATGGCGCTCTCAGAATTCTAACGGAGAACAGGATCGATTGGACTGCTACCGATGAAATGATACTCTGGAAGACTCTATCAAGACTCAGGAAAAAACCGGTCAATGAGTTCTCACGGAAATATTTTGCCTACAACTTCATTTCCGCTAACAAACCGATAAAGATCTTCTTCCGCGATCACGTCCTGTCTGACATGATAGGCTTTGCATACTCAAATTGGAGTCCCGATGACGCTGCTCACGATTTTGTTTCGAGGCTGCTGAAGATCAGAGATTCGATCACCGCTGAATTTGGAGAAGGAGCTCTCGAATTCGCTGTCGTGCCGATCATTCTCGATGGTGAAAATGCCTGGGAGTTCTACCAGAGCGATGGAAAGGACTTTCTCAGAACTCTCTACCATCTATTGACTAACGAAGGCGGCATCGAGACTGTGCTTCCGTGTGAAGTCAAAGTAAAATCAGGAAACACTCTAAGTCACATTGAGCCCGGTTCATGGATAAATGGCAATTTCAACATTTGGATCGGCCAACAGGAAGACAACAGAGCATGGGATCTCTTGTACAATGCTCGCCAAACATTCGACAAAACGTCTAAGAAAATTCGCCCCGCACTGAGGGCCGAGGCGTACAGGGAACTCATGATCTCGGAGGGTTCTGACTGGTGCTGGTGGTACGGCGACGAGCACAAGTCCCCGCTGGCGGGCGAATTCGACAAACTTTTCAGATACCACTTGAAGAAGGTTTACGTCAACCTTGATCTACAACCTCCGGCGGAGCTGGACGAACCAATAAAACTAAAGAGAGCGCAACTCAGCTACCGACAGCCGACCCAAATGATCTCTCCAAGGCTGGACCAAAAGAAGCTGGACAAGGAATGGGAAAATGCCGGGTTTGCTCAGCGCGAGAACACATTCGGAGCAATGCAGAAGGCCGGGATGTTAATAGAGCGTATGAATTTCGGGAACGACCGGGAGAATATTTTCTTACGAATCATTACTTCCCAGAAAATTTCTGGCGAGAGAATAGTTATTAATTTCGTCGGTCCGTGGACAGTGACACTGGAAATTGGAAGAGAGGTTTCCTTGCGCTCGGGTATCAATCTAATGAATGCGGACCTAAACGAACATCGTAATGAGGTGAAGTTTGGAGTCCGCTGCTCTGTCGGGAAGGATATCCAGGTGGCATTAACATCGGGAACAATAGAATCCGGCGAGGCGTCGTTTGCAGTGTCGGTCTACGAGAAGGACAATCTCATTGACTCCTGGCCGGAACAAGGGGTAGTCAAATTCAAACTGCTTCAGTAACTCTTTATGGTCACGCCGCCCAGCCCCGAATCAATGTGAAGCTTGAGCTCGGGACCTGTGTTCACACTGGAACGGTAAACGCCGTCGCCTTCCGAATAAAACCCTGACACGTCGACACTGTTCAGGAACCCACTTGGCGCGGTAATCATGGTGTTTATGCTTGACGGGATCGAGATTTCAACTGAACCCAATCCACTCTTTACACTCACACTGCAGTCTCGGAGGATCTTCCCTCCGAAGTCTACTTTGATCGATCCGAGTCCACCATTAATCTCAACGCGTCTCGCCCGCGCGTTCGAGAGGTTTTCCACGGAGACACTGGAAATTCCGGTTTTCACATTAATGTAGTCGCACTCGATATCATTGGCGGAGGAGAATGTCAGATCAAAACTGCACACGCCTGTTGAGAAGGTGGCATCGGAGATTTCCATTCCGCCGAGATCTACGCTCGCATCGCATACACCGAAGTTCATTGACAGAGAAACAGGAACGGAACTCGCAAGCTCAATATTCGCGGAGTCCTTTTTCCCGTGAATTCCAAAAAGCGGGAAATGGCCACCATCTTTTCCGTTTGAAAGGTGAAAAATCCCTCGTTCGCCCTCAGTCTCATATTCGAGCACGGGGACTTTCTCATCTTCAGAATAATTGTAGTCGAGCCTAAATGCTTTTTCGGCGTCATGCACTCTCCTGAGACTCAGTTCTACAGTGCCGAGATCAATTGTGGCTCTTATTGACTTCACACCGTTCAGGTTCTCTTCTGTCTTCAGCGTCTTTTGACAGAAAGCTGTCGAACAGAAAAGCATTGTCGTTATCAAGAGAGTTTTCATTTCACTAATCAACTACGGATGCAGCCGAACTAAGTTTCAGTAGTGTCTGATCTTATCTTTCAGGAATTTGTACATCAACTCCCGGGCACGAAACAGTTGGACCTTGATCGTATTGATCGGCAAACCCGTCTTCTTTGCAATCTCCTCGTAACTTAGTTCTTCTTGATGCCTTAGGACGATCACCTGACGGTATTTCTTGGGAAGAGAAACAATAGCTTGCCGGACCAAACGAGATTTCTGCTCACGGAGAATATTGAGATCGGGTTCGTAAGTTGAGTCCGGAATTTCATATTCCATTTCTCCGTCCTCAGTCCGAGTCTGGTCACTGATGGAATATACTCTCAATTTCTTCTTTCTTATGTAATCGATGCAGTGATTGTTTGCAATCTTAAACAACCATGAAGCAAACTGATGTTCATAGTCAAAATCTTTGAGGTGTTGAAACGCCTTCATGAAGACTTCTTGTGAAAGATCCTCGATTTGGCTTTTGTCTCTGACGAGTTTGTAGACGATTTGGCTTACGGGATTTCTGTACCTCTTCATGAGAGCCTTGAAAGCCGATTCGTCTCCCGCAGCTGCCCTCCTGACGAGAGAGGCATCTTCCTCAGCCCTTTTGTGACGTTCTTCTTCTTTCATCCGCCTCTTTTTTATTTACACGACATCGATGGGAGTTTCAAACTTCAATTCCAATTGGTAACGAACTTGTCCTTCGGCTTTCTCATGCGGACAGAGAGAATCCTTCTCGCATGTAAACATCTGGCCTGTTCTCGTCATGTGACAGACGAGGGGACAGGAATCATCGGCTCGGCTTATTCTCTTCCCGGAACTGTTTGTAGACATAATAGAGCCTTTGCAATGCAGTGATATTAGTCAGTACTGCCAACAAGACAACGGAAGCTGCGAGAGCGAGGGGTGGATGAGCAAAGCTATTTCCTAAGACTCTATCGATGAAGGAGCCGAAAAATTTCTCGAACGAATCATCGAACACATTTAACAAGAGTCCGCAGCCTAATATTAGGACTCTCTCCTGCCGCCTCGCCAAGCCCACATTTGCTTTGAAACCGAGCGTCTCAGCGCGAGCACGTATGTAACTCACCATGATCGAGCCGCCAATGGCAAATACAGCGGCCACGGACGTCATATAAAAATGATGACCGATAAGATAGAAGCCCAGGCCGAAGAATACAGCGACCTCTGAGTACCTATCAATTGTGGAGTCGTAGACAGCACCAAATCTTGTTACGCGTCCGGTCTTCCGTGCCACGGCGCCGTCAATCGTATCGAACAATCCGTCAGCGAGAACTAACACTCCACCGGCGACGAGTCTTCCGCCGGCGATTTCCCAGGCGGCAAGGATGCTCAACATGAAACCGAGCGTCGTAAGCCAATTGGGGTTTGCATTCTTCGACCCCAGCCAACGAGCCAGCGGCTCAAGCAAACCCTTGAATGAATTCTCAAGACCCTGTGGAATCAAACTCCTCATGCTTCACTGCCTTCCACGATCACCACAAACTCGCCCCTCATCTCCGAAGTGGGGATGAGCTCTGACACGCTTGAGAGTGTCCCTCGGTAATAGCTCTCATGTACCTTGGTGAGTTCTCTGGCTACGACGCAGCGTCTATCGCCAAAATATTTCTGCAGGTCCTTAAGGGTCTTCTCTATCCGATGGGGAGACTCATAAAAGACAATCGTCCGCGTTTCTTCAGAAAGCCGGTACAGCTTCTTCTGTCTCCCTTTCTTCAAAGGCAAGAAGCCTTCAAAGACAAACCGGTCGGTTCTGAGGCCGCTCGACGACAACGCTGCAACAAAAGCCGCCGCACCCGGAATTGGCACGACATTCACTCCCGACTCCACAGCATCGCGTACGAGCGAATAACCTGGATCTGATATTCCCGGAGTTCCAGCATCTGTGATTAAAGCTGCACTGGAACCGTCGGCTATCCTTTGTAGAATCTCGTTTGTCCGGCTCGCCTTGCTGTGACTGTGGAAACTGAGCAACGGCTTGGATATGCCGTAATGCTTGAGGAGAACCGAGCTGGTCCTGGTGTCTTCCGCTGCGATGAAATCCACCGATCTCAGAACTTCAATCGCCCTGAACGTTATGTCGGATAGATTTCCAATTGGCGTCGCAACAACGAATAGATTTCCTTGCCGAGTCGATTCGGCGGAAGCATGCCATCCCGCCGGCTTCTTCGTTCCCCCGAGAGAATCCTCCGACACTACGCTCCCCAGTCTCTCAGGTACCTGAAGTCAACATTCACTGTCCTGTGGCCAACTTTTGCAATGATGGGTGGACGACGCTTGAATTGACTTCTGACCATCATCCCATGCAGATCATTCACCATCTTTGCAGTATATCCCAACGAAATCACTTCATCCGTTTTCATCTTCTGGTCCACAAGGAGGTAAAGTACCTTGTCTATGTCCTCATATGTATAGCCAAGCTCACCTTCGTCGGTCTGCCCCGCCCACAGGTCTGCGGTCGGTCTCTTCTTCACTATCTTTTCGGGTACGCCGACAAATTCCGCTAGCTGCCACACCTGTGTTTTATATAAATCCCCAATTGGATTTATCGCGTGTGCCATGTCCCCGAATAGCGTCCCGTAACCGAGCAGCAACTCTGTTTTGTTGCTCGTTCCAAGCACAAGTGCTTTCTCACGCGCAGAAGCATCATACAAGAGAACCATCCGGATCCGCGAAAGAATATTTCCCTTGCGAACGTTGCCCATCGACGGATCACGACCAATCAATGCGTCTGCCGAAGGACTGATGTCTATGATCTCATGTTTGATTCCGAACTTATTCGCAAGAGTTCTCGCATCCTCAACGCTGTCTTTCGACGAACTCTTAAATGGCAGAATAAGGCAGAGGAGATTTTCTTTTCCAATCGCTTCGGCTGCAAGCGCCGCGGAAAGCGCCGAGTCGACACCTCCTGAAAGTCCGATGACAAGTTTTTTGAATCCGACCTTCTCCGTTTCTTCCCGTATGAAGCGCAATAACAGGTTTTTGACAAATTTCGGATTGATGTTTAGATTGCGAACCTGAGTTTCCATGCGTCAGAAATTGTTCGTTATGCCGCATGGCAAGTCATAATATGCATTTGGGACTGCCATCTGATCAGAAATTAAGAAACGTCGCTTCGTTAATCAATGTGAAGCTGGCAATGCCATGAGGCAGTGCGGTTAAGTCGGGTCGGTATTTACTTAGAACTATTCTGGACCTGTTGCTGCTGCTTCCCGCGTCTTTTCAGAATGGCTCCCGATAATGCGGCGACCATTAGGACGATGACGACGATGTTGCTTGCCAAGGATAACGACTTTCCAATCGAATAGACTCTCGGCTCAAACTTGAATTCAATCTCATGAACACCCTTGGGGACGAGAACCGCGCGAAGGAAATAATCCGCCTTGTATATTTGAGTCGGCCTTCCATCAATATAAGCATGCCAACCCGCGGGATAATAAACTTCACCAAGAAGAAGAAGATTGTTGCCGCTCGCGTGCGCCAGCAATTTCATCGATTGAATCTTGTAGTCTACAACCTGAACCGAGGCATTCGTGTCGGGAGCTTCCGTGGTGAGCCTGGGATCGCTCTCAAAGAAAACGGTCTTCCTCGGATCAAATGTGCCGTCCTTCAATGAGTTCAGTATTTGTAATCCGTCGGCTACTTTGTAACCATCCACAAAAAATGCTCGCGGGAGAGCATTGTCATTCTCCTCTACGATCTGCGATCCCGAGAAGACAACTCTGCCTTGCGTAGGATCAGGTTTGTTCGTGATGACGTACTTGACTCCGAGCAGTCGCTCCACATTCGGATTGGAAAGGCCGACGACTTCAATCATATCCTGATATATTCTCAGCTTTGCGCCGGAGTACCCATTGGCACCCTGAAGAAAATAATAGGCAAGATTGTTTGACGTTGCTGCGGCCCCGTTTTCCAATTGAAGAACCCTGTATAGTCCAGTATCGTGTTTGATGAACTGGACATAATCTGGAGTGGCAAATTCTTCGGCTTGAACCTGTCGATCAGAGTATCTCATAGGCTTGTAATCCACGCGCCACAAGTCGAAGAAAAGAATCACAGTCAACGCTCCGAAGCCGACAACGGATGTGATCCTCCGCTGCAAATAGAAGTAAATCACTCCCGTCGTGAGAAGGCAAATGAAAAGAGATATGTACAAGTCGCCGATCATGTTATCGAATACGATCGAGAAACCCGCATCCGTAAACTGTCTTCCAGCATCATGGATTACACCCCGGTAAAAATCCTGGAGCGAGCCCTGGAGCACAAGTGTCAGGACAAGAAGTCCTCCAAAAATGCCGGTCCAAACCAGCATCTTCTTCGCAAGAGCAGCGTCCGAATTTTCTCTCGCCTTCGAAATCGCATCCACTCCAAATGCAGCAAGTACTGGTACAAATATCTTGACCAGAACCAGTATCATGTTCGGATTTCTGAATTTATTGAAATAGGGAAAGTAATTGAACATGAGATTGTAGACCAGCGGGAACTCCCGCCCGAAGGAAATGAGGAGCGCGACAATGATAAGGATTACACTGAAGATCACCATTGGATTCCGACGATTTCTCATGAAACCTATGACCGCGAGCACCAGGACAATCACTCCCATATATTCAGGGGCATCGGTAAAAGGTTCAGGGCCGAAATAAGTGTTTGTCTGAATTTCCTGGTTGTTCGACAAGGGGCCGTTATATGTTATATCGCCGAAGCCGTAGAATGATGGAATGAAAAACGTAGTCAGTTCCTGGGGGCCAAAAGACCAGTTTGTAGCATACTGGTAATCCAGGCCTCCTCCCGTTTGGGATTTGTCTTTAGAAGTCTGAACTATCGGTGAAGCACCTCTAATAGAATACTTGCTGTATTCAAATGTGGAAAAGTATAGATCCGATGACATTAGTATGGCGACTATGCTCGCGACAATTAGGAGGAGAGCGGACCTGACGATTCCATTCACTTTTTCCTTCTTCACCAAATTTCGGATGAAAATAAAAATCAGATATATCCCAATCGCAAAATAGGAATAAAAAATCATCTGGACGTGAGTCGATTGATACTGGAGATGAAGGGCGACGGCAAGTCCGAGAAGGTAAGACCATCTGAACTCGCGAGCCAACTCAATCACGAGAAGGAATATAAACGGGAAGAAAGCTATCGTGGCGATCTTCGTGTTGTGGCCAAACATTATCCACAGGATAACGAATGTGGAGAATATTGTAGCCACCGAACCGAAGAAGCTCGCAAACTTTGTGAGAGTCAGACGTTCTCAGGAGAGTAAATATTCCAATCCCAAAAAGAAAATAATAAATCATGACCCAACCGACATCCTTGTTTACGAGGAATACGGATCCTACATGATCAATGGTTTCCCAAATGTAAACCGATATGTCGTACCACCTATCCGCTCCAACGAGCAAACTTGCAAAACATGGCATGCCGCTGAAAACGTATGGTACCCAGAGCGGGAAAACATTCTGTCGGCTCGCCTGATCAAGAAATGGCTGGAGACTGATCGAAGCTTCGATATCCCCCGAATTGAAAATCTTATTCTGAAAAATCGCCTCGTGAAGGAAAACAACCAGCGAGATTAGAATCAGGACAATGAGAATTGGCGTCTCAAACTTTTGCGGCACCAGCGGCTTTTCCTCAACTACTTTCTTTTCATTCCGTCGTTTACCTGGCTGCTTGCTCATTTTTTTACTCTAATATTTTTGTGAAAAGTGCGGATAACTTCCTAGTAGCTTCTCTTCTTTCAAATTCTTTTATGACATCTCCCTTTGGATCAAAAAAGGTTGCCGTCTTTTCTGATGATTCGGCCTTGCCTGCATAACATTCGTAGAGAGATTGTATCGCCGTGCTTGCCGCTTTAACATCTTTCGAAGGAACGACTGTACCTGTGCCCGTACTGCGAATGATTCGCGCGGCTGCACCTTCAGGGGCAAATGCAAGTATTGGCTTTCTCGCACCAATATATTCAAACACTTTCCCCGGAACAATCTCGTCACTCAACTCGGATTCGTCAACTATGAGAACGAGCAAGTCGGATTGCAGAAGCAACTTTATGCTTTCTTCGTGAGGAAGATATTCCTTTACCTCGATCATTCCGCGGAGCTCCGGCTCCGAGAACATCTCTCTGACTTCCGCTCCGAATCTCCCGGCAAAGGTTACGATGAAGTTATCGGGAGAAATCTCGCCCGACCTTCTTAACACCTTCACGGCGTCAAGCAGAGTCCTCGGATTCCTTCTCCCGTAGAGTGAGCCGGTATAGGTAACCCGAAATTTTCCCCCAGACGATGACGGCACCTCGGGATAGTCTTCCGGGTCAAATCCATTTGGAATGTAAACAATTTTCGAAGCATCCATTTCTTGATATTTCGCAATCAGGTCTCTCCCGATTCCTTCCCAGGCAACCTCCACGGCATCGGCGCAATCGACGGAACTCCTTTCCATTCGTTTGTCTATCGCTCTCGGCAAAAACCATCTTTGCGGTGCCGAGATGAAACCGGTCCATGGATCTCTCAGTCCCATCACCCACGGCCTGTCAGTCTTTCTCTTCAATCTCTTCGCAATCAGAGCAGTCGTGTAAGGTGGAGAGCTTGAATAGATGATGTCGATCTTTTCCCTCTTTATTATTTCTTCCGCTATCGGAACCGCATATCGGATCCACCCGACTCGAGCGTCGGGAATGAAGAACGATGAACGGATGAATTCGGCAAGACTTTCTGAGAGGCCTTTCTTTTTTCCCGATGGGATGTTCTCGATGTCAACAGCAGCTCCCGCCTTCTTGCCGGTCAGTTTTCTGTAAATATTGTATGGCTCAAAGATTTTCGTTCTTACCACTTCTAAGGTCTTGGGAATTGCGTCTAAGAGAGATTTATCGATCGCAGGATAATCACCGCCTTCGACGGTCAGCACAATTGGCTCAAAACCAAATTGCGGGAGGTATTTGACAAATTTCAACACA
The DNA here is from genome assembly GCA_963704305.1 of uncultured Bacteroidota bacterium. Classification (GTDB taxonomy): domain Bacteria; phylum Bacteroidota; class Ignavibacteria; order Kryptoniales; family JAKASW01; genus JAKASW01. The sequence continues at coordinate 389,757 of OY969888.1, forward strand.
CGCTGGACACCGGGGCCACCGGAAGGAGGAAAATAATATGTTACGATTAAGACTTTCTTCACTTTGTCACTTCATATAATACAGACATTGGTTTGGCACTGGCATTCGGCTCAACGACTATACACAAGGATTTCAGTCCGGTGTGTTGCTTGTGTCCGTTAATGAGGTCGGCAAACTGCGACCTATCGCTTGCTTCATATGCCCCATAGTAAAGAAACTTCACACTGTCTCTTCTCAAGAGAGCAATTAGTGAATCATATCTGTCAACCATGGGGAACGGATACAACCTCATGTTAAGAAAATAAGCAATGTGCGGTTTCCTTGCCGCAATCCGTTGATTGTCGTATCTGTCGTCGTATTCTTTGTGAAACCATTTACTGGTGTCTATTATCCCAAACGTACCTGGAACAATGTTCTCGGAATTAATTTCATACGAGCCTACAAAAGTTAATGTGACAGCAGCAACGGCCAGCAAATTGACCAGAACAATCGCGCTCTTCCTCGCACTAAACTTTTCGAGAGCTCTCTTGAACACATACGAAGCGAAGTAGGAGTACGCCGGAAGCAAAAAGAGAGAAAACCTTACCGCGTAGAAAACTGTCAACAGCACACAGAAAAATGAAAAGAATATCGCTGCAAATCCAATTATCCTTCTTGAGGGATGTGAAAAGGCAAGCAGAACGATCCCGACAGCCGACAATACTCCGACGAATTGATTATTGAGATTGGTGAGGTCACCTACCAGGTGTGAATATACATTTTGCAGAATCGTCTTTGCAAAGAGGATCGGATCCGCAGAGAGCACATCCCAGTACGACGTATAATGAGAAGCCTGCGCATACCAGAATTTATCCCAATTAGCTAACCCGCCTCCGAAGAGTTCAAATGCCATGTTTTGGTAATTGGCATTATAAAAAAAACTTCCCTTGTTGATCTTCAAATAGATGGACCAGGGAGCTATCATCACGAGGAAGACCGCAAACCAGATCGCGGCTGCAACATACTTATTAGCTCCCTTCACCTGAACCGCACTTATCAAGAGAACGAAAGGTATCGAAATCAGAAATATCAAGGCATTATACCTGACAAGGTAGGCGAACGAAAAAAGGACAGCGGAGAGGCAGAGCTCGAAGAGCGAGATTTCCGACTTTCTAAACAATAGAAAAACACCTGCAAGCGACAGCATCACAAAGAACATGTCTGTACCAGCATAGTAGGTGTACATAACAAAAGTTGTGTTCACGGCAATAAGTAGAGTGGAAAGAAAAGCTTCTTCCGTTGAAGAGATAGCTTTGATAATCTTGAACCCTAGATAAAGCGACAGAGATGCAGAAATCACGGATACCATAACTCCCGTTCTGAAGAGGTCTCCCGCAATCTTTCCCAACAAGCCGAGCACCCATGGATACAACGGGCCATGGTACGAGTCAATAACAATTTTGCCCATCATGAAGCCTTTGGCCTCAGGAGCATATCCACCATAAAAGTCCGTCTCAACATCGAAATCCCCAACCTTGTGAAAAGTAAGAGCGAAGTATAGCATGACGGCCATAAACAATAGAGAAAATGCCAAGGCAAAGTACTTCCAGTCGTATAAGCGAGCTGCAGGAGCAAAAATATTACCCTCACCACCCTTATGCGGCTTTCTTCGAGTCCTGTCCCTATTCACGATTCCTCCGCAATTACCAAGAGCCCTTTCCCCTAGCGGGTAGCGGAGTATTCACTGTTCTAGGAGGTATGGTCAATTTCCAGACTCCCAAAATGGGTACGGTACTTGACAAATTTCAATACTATCTGAACACAAGAAACAGCCGACGGGAGAGAATAATATGCAAAGATCAAAACTTCCTTCACTTTGTCACTTCATAGAACAACGCGACGACTTCATTCTCCGGACCAAATTCTACGGATAAAGGTCTCAACCCGGGATGTTCTTTGTCTACGCTAAGGAGGTCTTTAAACTGGGGTCTGTCGCTTGACTCAATAGTACCATAGTAGAGAAACTTCACACTGTCTCTTCTCAAGACGGCAATAAGCGAGTCGTAACTGTCAACCACGGGGAATTGATAAAACCTCATATTAAGAAAGTAGGCAATGTGCGGTTTTCTGGCCGCGATCCGTTGATTTTCATATTTATCATCAAATTGTTGATGAAACCATTTGCTGGTGTCCAGTATGTACCGTGTACTCGGAATGATGTTCGTAGAATTGAACGCATACGAGTCTGCAAATGTAACAATCACCGCCCCAACTGCCAGTAAATTGACTACGGTAATCGCGCTCTTCTTCGCACGGATTTTTGCAAGGATCGTCTTGACGAGATATGCAGCAAAGAAAGAATACATAGGAAGCAAAAAGAGGGAAAATCTTGCGGTGTAGAAAACCGTCAACAACACACAAAAGAAAAAAATAAAAATCAGCACAAGTCCGATTTTTCTCCTTGGCGGATGTGAAAAAGCAAAGAGGACAGCACCAAGTGCCGACGACGCTCCGACGAATTTATTATTCAAGTCGGTCATATCACCGACAAAATGTGAATATACATTCCTCACTATAGTTTGCGCAAACAGCACAGGATTAGCTGCGATCACATCCCAATAAGATGTATACTGCTTTGCCTGTTGAGACCAAAATTTGTCCCAATTACCATATCCACCCCCAAAGAGTTCAAATGCCGTGTTCTGGTAATTGGCATTATAAAAGAAACTTCCCTTATTAATCCTCAAATAAATCGACCACGGAGCTATGATGATGAGAAAGGTAACCACCCAAATCGCAGCTGCAATATACTTGTTACTTCCCTTTATTTGAATCGCACCTGACAATATGACGACAGGAATTGAGATCAAAAATATCAAGCCGTTATACCTGACAAGATAGGAACAAGACAATAGGACAGCGGAGAGGGAGATCTCAAAGAGAGAGATTTCCGTTTTTCTAAATAATAAAAGAACCCCAGCAAGCGACAGCATCACAAAAAACATGTCGGTACCTGCATAGTAGCTGTATGTGACAAAGGTTGTATTGACAGCCGTAAGTATAGCGGCAAGAAAGGCTACATCTGTTGAAGAAATGGATCTAATAATCACAAAAACAAAATAAATTACCAGAGAAGCAGAAATGACTGATATTAAGACTCCCGTTGTGAAAATGTCTCCTACAATCCTTCCAAGCATGCCAAGCACCCATGGATAAAGCGGGCCATGATATGCATCAATTACAATCTTGCCCATCATAAAGTCTCTGGCTTCGGGAGCATACCCGCCATAGAAGTCAGTTTCCACATCGATGTCGCCCACCTTGTGAAGGGTAAGTGCAAAGTACATCATGACGGCCATAAACAATAGAGAAAATGCCAAAGGGAAGAACTTCCAGCCATACACCCGCTCAAGCGGCTTCAGAATATTCAGTTCGGCATTTTTCTTTGGAGAATTGCGTGCCTTGTTTCTCTTCACGTCTTCTCCGCAATCACCAAGAGTCCACTTCCCCTGACCGGTTCTCCAAGATAATCGATCATCATAAACAAGAGAGACAATGGGAGTGCAAGAAGGTAGTAAAAGGGGAGAATAAGGAACACAGCATACGTTTTGTTGAGCATCGTCACTGGCCACTTGATTGCGAGCGTCCAGTATTTGTGTGCCCAGCTTCCGTAAGTATAACGAATTTCTTTGACCTTCAAACCAGCTTCGCTGAGTTTAGTCGTAATATCATCTGCGGAATAGCCTTCTCTGAAATGCTCTTCGATAAATGAATGTTCTCCCTCGTCATGCACATCCGATCCCCCGAAATTACTTGGGGTAGAAATCAGGACTCTCCCACCTTTCCGCAAAACCTCGTTGAAGTTCTTGAATACCCTGACATCATCTTTTATATGTTCCATTACGTCGACCGACACTATCAGATCAAATTTCTCGGCCAGATCCAATGCTTCAAGGTTTGCAACCTCGAAGGATAGATTTGTCATTCCAAGATTCTTGGCAAAGACATTACACTTTTCGACTTCAGCCGAGTTGATGTCCACCCCCAGAACATTCGCTCCCATATTCTTCGCAACGTAAAAGGAGTATTGTCCGAAACCGCTACCTGCATCGAGCACATTATCGATTCCTCCAACCCGAAAAATCTTTCTGAGCGCACGCTTGACATGCCACTCGCGCAAAAAGATTATTCCAAGAAACGCATAAAGTGCCCGGCGCAAAAAGACGCTATTACCGATGACGAGACTCAGCTTGTCTTTGATCGGCTCGTATCTCATGTGTTCATCCCAGCGAGCTCTTCGATTGCATTTACCAAATTATCCCACGAATAAAGTCTCTTTTGCTCCGCGACTGACTCTGAGAACTTTTCGGCCAGTTTCTCAGAGAAGAATCTATCGATTGCTCCGGCCAATTCGTCCCGCGAGTTAGGGTGAACTATCAGCCCGGTCTCACCATCTAAAACAACTTCAGCAAGCCCTCCGACATCGGTGGTTATCACCGGTTTGTCAAAATTATACGCGATCTGGACGATGCCGCTTTGGGTCGCGTCGATATAAGGAAGGATGACGACATCAGCAGCGGAAAAATATGTTGCGACTTCGTCGTTGGGAATATAATCGCTTACAACTTTCACTTCGTTCTTCAGGTTCAGCTTTTCAATTTGTTGACGGTAGCTTTCCTCGTCATCGTAGAATTCGCCGACGACGAGAAGCTTCATCTTAATTTTTCCAAGCGCCTTTCGCACCGCATCAATCAAGACATGAAGTCCCTTGTATTTCCGAACATATCCGAAAAAGAGTGCAACGTTTTCGCCTTCTTCGATCCCGATTCTTCTTCTCGCTTCAGACTTTTCAATTGGCTTTCCGAATATTTCGTAGACAGGATGAGGGACAAATCTGTAGCTCGGTTCATCGACAACCGAGAGCAGATCCTTCTCCACCGATCTTGATTGGACAATGAAATAATCTCCGGTTTTGAACAGCCAGGAGGTGAGCGCTCTATCAATCGGTGTTCGTTCATGCGGAAGCACGTTGTCGCAGATGAACAAGACTTTGCAGCCCGACTTCTTTTTCGCAACGCGCGCTGCAACTCCAAACGCCGGCGCAAAGAAAGGCATCCAGTATTTAAAGATCACTAAATCCGGCTTCTCAGCTGCTGCGATTCTGCCGGCCTTGTACCAGGTGAATGGATTCAACGTATCGATCACCTCGAGGCTGGGCAGTCGGAAAGAGACTTCGCCCTTCTCTTCCTGCGATTTCCCGGGAAAAAGAATCTTAGGATATTGTCTCTTGAAGGTGATAACGGAGACTTCATGACGCTTAGACAAATGCTGATATAAGAGCGAAACATAATGGGCGATCCCACCACGCAGCGGATATGCGGTGCTTATGATTACGATTTTCATCTTGCGGTTGAAACCGCAGTCGGAAGCTCCAAGACCTCAGTCACGGCCGCCAGGACTTTTTGGTAAGGAAGGTGGTCGAGACAAAAGTAATCTTTGTTGACGCACTTCGGGAGAAAGAAACATTTACATTCTTTGTCCGGCTCGACGATTTCTCCCAGTCCATACAATTCAAATTCGTTTCCGTTGAAGATATTATTAATGAGGACGATTTTCTTGTTAAGCCCAATCGCGATGTGCATTCCCATGGTGACGCCGGTTACCACAAGATCAACCTGGTCGACAAGGTTGATGAATCGCGTTAGCGGAAAGTAGCCGCGGTATTGTGCTCCGCTCATGGCAGCTATGTTTCTATTGCGCAGGTCTTCCTGCTCTCCACCGAGCAAAAGGACACCGCAGCCTTTTGAGATTAGCCCCTTCGCGACGCTTGCCCAGCTCTCTTCGCTCCACAACCGGCTCGTCCATCTCCCACCGCAACCCGTATTCAGTCCGATCAATGGACGCGGCAGATTCAACTCCCATTCAATGCCATCGGAACTAAAATTGGAGAGCAGGTATTTCTCTCCACTGAAAGTGAAACCGCAAACTTCAAAGACCTCTTCCAAATAACTTTTGGTATTTGCCTTGTTGACATCATCAAATATTCCCGTGAGGTATTTCTGATAAGCCAGGTCGTCGGCTGGCTCGGTTTTGCCTTCACGAAGAAGAAATCCTCTTTTCACTCTGGCTCGCACACGGTTGGCGAGCGCAGCCGCCTCATAATCCTTGTCCAGGCTGAAAAGATAATCGAAATCTGTCTCCTCGATCTGAAGTATAGAAGATAGTTCGAACTTCAACTTCCGATCCACTTCGTCCGGCAGAAATTCCGGCGTATGAGTGAGCCACCAGATCTCTGCTCTGGGGTGGAGCGCCTTGATTTTTCTAAGGAGTGGTGTTGTGCGAATTACGTCTCCTAATGCCCCCAGTTTTATTATGAGGAAACGCTCATGCACGGGATCATAGTGTTCGCAAGTCTCGCAATGAACGCCATAAAGTTTATGAGGCTTGCACGGAATAAACCCCCGATAATGCCGGCAGTCGGTCTTTACAATCATCCTTCCTGACAATAGAGGTGATCCTGTGAAGTCGTGATCGCGCGCTCTTTCAGTTGAAAACTTTTTCCTTAAGAACGTATTCCTCGGCGGAATTAGTTCTGGTTATCATTTCACCCAACAGCCCAATCGATACAAATTGAACTCCGACGATAATTAGGAGTATACCTGCCGTGAAAAGGGGTCGATTGCTTATCGCGGTCTTGCCCATTATCCATTCAATTGTTAGATCGAGATCTATCAAGAATCCCAGGATGAAAGTGAACAACCCAATAACACCAAAGAAGTGAAGTGGTCGCTTGCTGTATCGCGTCGTAAACAAAATCGTGAACAAGTCAAGCAGCCCATGCCAGAATCTGCTGAGTCCGAATTTTGTCTTTCCATATTTCCTTGGATGGTGGATCACAGGGATTTCAGCAACCCTGTAACCTGCCCAATGTGCAAGGACCGGCAAGAAGCGGTGCATCTCTCCGTATACTTTAATGTCTTGTACGACCTCGCGCCTGTAAGCCTTCAACCCCGAATTGAAATCGCGGAGCTTTATTCCGGTCAGAAGCGAAGTGGTGAGATTGAACAGTTTGGACGGGATAGTCTTAGAGATTGGGTCGTGCCGCTTCTTCTTCCATCCATTCACAAGGTCAAATCCAGCTTCCAGCTTATCAATCAGCCTGGGAATCTCATTGGGATCATCTTGCAGATCCGCATCCATAGTGACGATCACTCTTCCGACCGCATGTTGAAACCCGACGGAAAGCGCCGCCGATTTCCCGTAGTTCTTGCGGAAGCTAATGAACTTGTATCGCCGATTCTTTCGGTGAATCTCTCTAAGCAATTTAAGGGAATTGTCAGTCGAACCGTCATCCACGAATATAACCTCGTAGGTAACTTTCATCCTGTCGAGAACATCTCGTATTGAGAGCGACAGCGGCATTAGTGATTGCTCTTCATTGAAAAGAGGAATTACGACTGAGATGTCAATTCTTTTGGGAGGTCTGTCTCGCCCTGCCATGTTTCCGGCGTTGCGGAACTGACTTTGTTCCTCGCTTGTTTTCTGATAGTTGTCGGTCATCTCACAGCCATTTTTTACAAAAAATACCTTTGCATGGACAAATATGCAACAAAACAGATCGGTGAAATTTCATGACATGGAACATGGAGATAATGAAAACAATTGTGAGCTCCGGCACAAACCGTCAAGAAATCCGGGAAAAATCCGAAATAATCTTGATTGTACAAATTTTTGATGATAAATTTCTATAGGAAGAGTGAAACGAAAGTCTAACTGTACGTTTAGGATTGTGCATCACGGATCGATTTCATTTCTTCAAGTTGTCAGTTAAACAAAATAATCGAGGCAGAAGGTTAATCAAGAAATGAGCAGCTTATTGAAAGTACTTGGATTGCTTTTTCTTCCCATCGCGGCATTCTTCTTCGCGCTTGCCATTTTGAATGGCAAGTCTAGTAGAGTTGGGAAGGGTTTTTTCATCCAAGAGTTCGACGAACAGAACATTTACGGATAGATATCCCGGCGAGAGCTGATAGGCTCACGGCATCTGATTTAATCAACCATCTTTTATTTTTCCGGACTCGCTAAGGGTTCGCTTCCGCCAATTGAAGTCTGTTGGACAGTGAAGGCCTCTGCGTATTGCGGACGAGGCTTGCCTTTGAACATAGAAAGCCACTTCATCTCTTTGAATAAAGCCGGAAATTTCGCTTTTAGCCCGTCGACATAAGTATACATCACCGGGACAAGTATCAATGTCAATAAGGTCGAGCTGATCAGCGCACCAATTACGATGATCGCCATGCTTTGCCGAAGGTCCGCTCCTGCACCGAGACCCAGAGCGAGCGGCAGCATTCCTAACACCATGGTTGCAGTAGTCATGATGATCGGCCGCAGCCTTGTCGGGCCGGCTTCGAGAATGGCATCGATCATTTTGTAGCCGCGCGATCGAAGAGTGTTTGTGTAATCCACCAATAGAATTGCATTCTTCGCAACCAGTCCCATCGACATTATTACGCCGATCATCGAAAAAATGTTCAGCGTTTGTCCGGCAAGAAGCAGGGCAGATGTACCGCCGACCAGTGCCACGGGCAACGAGAACATGATCGTGAAGGGATGCGCGTATGATTCAAAAAGTGAAACCATGATCATGTAAACAAACAGGACAGCCATTCCCAGAGCGAGCATCATATCGCGAAACATGTCCGACATATTTTCGTTGTCACCGCCGAAGAACACCTTTATGTCGGATGGGAGGTGAATTGCCGCAATGCCGGTCTTTATGTCACGAGTCGCATCGCCCAGGCTTCTCGATCCGGTCAAATTTCCAAGCAACGTAACCAGACGCTCGCGATCCTTCCTATCAATCTCGATTGGACCGTTTCCGCTAACGACGTCGGCAATTTGATTCAGATAAATCTGCTTGCCGGTTCTGGTCATCAACGAGAGATTTCCAATATCGGATGCGTGGTTTCTATTCTCTTCCGAGAGCTGCAACCTGATGTCATAGTCTGTACCATTATCGTTGTACTTTGTTATGACATTTCCCTGAATAGCAGTCTGGAGAACAGCCGCAACATCACCGAGAGTTAGTCCAAAAGAAGCCGCTTTTTCACGATCCACGACGACCTGCAATTCCGGTCGCGCATTTTCCCATGTGCTCTTGATATCGGTAACCCCGTCGGTTTTCGCCATTATATCCGAGACCTTCTGGGACGCTGCCACGACTTCCGACAGGTTCTCACCTTGGATCTCCACTTCCAGCGGCGAGTAGTTGGCGGTGCCCCAAAGACCTATCTCACTTGCTCTGCCAACCACACCTGGAAAATTGTTTGCAACACTCTTGGCATATGACATTTCCTGATCGGTGGTGACTTTGCGTTTCCACGACGGCACAAGTCTGATTTGAATCTGTCCCACGTTGGGCGTGGTAGACTTAGATAGCATTTGTTCTGACATTCCAACAGTGCTGAAAAATTGGTCTATGTTCGGATCCTTTCGCAATTGATCCTCGATCATGGCGATAGTCTCATTCGTTTTCTCAATAGGGGTTCCGACCGGCATCTCGACATTCAAAGAAAATTCCCCTCTGTCGGCCTGTGGCAAGAACTCGGTGCCGATCAGGTGCAGCGGATGCGGCAGCAAACTGATTACCAGTGTTAAGCCGCTGATCGCAAGCACTGTCTTTCTTCTTCTCACAGCCCAGTCGAGGACTCTTCTATATGCCGCATCGAGTCGCTTCTCGAATTCCTCAAACCAAATTATGAATCGACCGACGAGAGTCGACCGATCATAATGAGTGACCTTGGACCATTTTGATGCGAGCATCGGAGTCAAAGTGAACGACACAAAAAGCGATATCAAAGTCGAAAAGACAATAGTTAATCCGAACTCTCTGAAAATTTTTCCGACCAATCCACCAACCATTGCTATCGGAAGGAAAACAACGACGTCAACGAGAGTGATAGCGATCGCTGCGAATCCGATTTCGCTTCGTCCATTTACCGCGGCAGTTTTCTTATCTTCGCCCTTCTCCATATGACGGTGAATATTTTCAAGAACGACAATAGAATCATCGACAAGAATTCCGATCACCAATGCAAGGCCCATCATCGAGACAAGATTGATAGTGAATCCCATCGCATACATAAAAACAAATGCGCTGACGAGCGAAGTAGGTATCGACAAGAGGACAATTATCGAATTACGAACCGAATGAAGAAATAGAAAAAGTGTGACTGCCACCATCAATATGGCAAGTCCAAGATCCCGCCTGACTTCATCGACGGAATTACGAGTAAATCGCGTAATGTCCTGAGCGACTGTAAACTTCAAGTTTCGATTCAAGTAAATCTTCTCAAGGCTCGCCAACTCTTTCTGAACGCCGTCGCTCGTCTGAACTGAGTTTGCATCAGAAGTTTTCTGAATTATTAAACCGATAGCAGAGGTGCCTTCTATCCTGCTGAAAGTTTGATTTTCTTTCTTAAAAGTGTCTCTTATGTCAGCTATGTCGCTCAAATGAACAACGCCCTGTGAAGTGGAAGCAATCACCATGTTACGAAGTTGATCCAGGCTTTTGAATTTCCCCGACAGTCTCACCGTGAATTCACGGCTCGATGCGGTGACTGTTCCTGCCGGAAAATCCAGGTTGTCGCTCCCGAGGGCTTGCGCTACCTGCATCAATGAAATGTCATATGCTCTCAGTTTGGAATTGTCAACTTCCACCCGTATCTCACGCTGCTTCCCGCCGACCAGAGTAATCGCCGCCACTCCCGGCACCTGCTCAAGTGCGGGTCGGATGTTGTCTTTTATGAATTGATATAAGGCTGTCGGATCCATCGATCCTTCGGCAGAAATTCGCACTATCGGGAACGAATTGAGATCTGCTTTTTGAATCTTCGGAGCGTCCGCCTCTTTCGGCAGCGTCGACCGAACCATATCAACGTTTCGCTGGACATCGTTCACTGCAACGTCAATATCGGTGCTGAAAGAAAACTGCACCACAACGACCGAAACATTTTCCCGAGAATAGGAACGAATGTTATCGATATTATTTAGACTACTTAATCCGTCTTCGAGAGGTTTGGAGATATCATTCTCAACTTCCTTTGGACCGGCTCCCGGATAAATGGTGACCACTGACACGATCGGCCAATCCATTTTTGGCAGCAAGTCAACGCCCATCTGGTTGTATGAATACAGACCGAGCACCGCAAGTGCCACGAAAACCATCGTGATGAAAGCGGGTCGCTTTATGGCAATTTCTGTGAGTCTCATTTTAATTCAGCTCCCTGATATGCGACGAGCCTGAACTCGCCGCTCGTTCCTCAGTTGTTTATCGCGTACTTTACTCTGCTGCCATCCTTTATGTTTTGCTGACCGAAGTCAACCACCAAATCGCCGGCATTAAGCCCCGACACGATCTCTGCGAGCGAATCGTTCCTGGCTCCAACCGCTACATGTTTCAATGAGACGACCGAATCATTCACGACAAATACTGCCGGAGTATTTTCACTCGCTTCAGTCAGCGCCGTTACAGGGACAACGAGCGATCCAGCATCAGCCGATGTGGTTATCACCGTTCTGGCAAACATCCCGCTTTTCAACGACCTATCATGGTCGTTGGCCAATTCTATCTCGGCTTGAAAAGTCCTTGTTTGTGGATCAGCTTTCAGGGCAATGGTTTTCACTTTAGCCGAAAATGCCTTGTCCGGGACGGCATCAGAAGTGACCTGAACATCACTACCCGGTTTCACGGCGGATATGTAATCTTCCGGGATGCCGACTTTCAACTTCATGCGGCTATCATCTACGACAGTAGCTACCTTAGTGCCCGGAGTTATCATTTGACCGATCACAACAAATTTCTGCGCGAGTCGGCCACCGATAGGGGTCTTCAAAAAAGTATTGTCATAATTTTTTTGTGCCAGCTTCAATTGCGACAATGCCGCTTTGGCTCCGACTTCTGCCTCCTCAAGCTGCCTTTGCGACACGGCATTTTGAGAGAATAAATTCTTTTCACGCTTCAAATCCGCCGTCGCCTTGTCATTGTTCGCGTGTGCTGCCTCCACTGCGATTTCCTGCAGATCGTTTTCAACTTCTGCAACTGCTGAGTTGGTCGGTACAAACATGCCGACCTCAGCGTTAATCTTCGTGATCTTACCGCTTGTTTCCGATATTATGTCGGCTTCGTGAGTGCCCTCAAGGGTTCCCGTAACATTTATCTGATTAGTAATGGAACCTCGCATCACTCTTGACACCGTAACCGTGATCGTCGAAGCTCCAGCATTCTCGTCCGCAGTCGTGTGAGAGCGATGCCTGGCAATAATTACGAGTACAACGAGAAGAACCACCGGTCCAAGGATCAAAATTAAGTTCCGGTATTTCATTTTTGTTTAGCCCCACTTAAGTGACGTAATGTTTTTTGGCTTTTCTTAATTCTCTCTTCCCGCTTGCCGCCTGGCAAATCGTGCTTCACAAGATGGCTCATAAAGAGATCCACGCACTTATGATAAAGGGAATCATATTCCACTTGATGCAAGACAAAATCTTTGCCGGTGCGTTTGGCGTCAAGCGTCGCCACCGAACGCGCTTTTAAATTGAGGACACCGCTCAGGGAAACCCAGAATAGTATTACTGCCTCATATGAGGACAAATCGTTTCGAAACTTACCCAAGTCGATTCCCTTTTGAACAAACTTCGCCACGTAACTCAAGACTTTGTCGCTCATCTCTGCAAGCTCCGACGATACCTCTTGGGATACCTGCTCATTCACCACAGGATTATCAACTGCCGCCAGCATCTTGAAGAGATATGACTGCTCACGACTAAACTTGAGATATGCGGCGCCAAACTGGGGGAGAGCACTTCGGGGATCGGATTCATCAGGTTTCGTGTCTTCAAAAAACTTCAGCAACATCGAGAGTGCCTTCGTCATGAGAGAATAGTAAAGATCTTCTTTGCTCGCGAAGTAAAGATATATCGTCCCTTTACTTACTTCGGCCCTTTCAGCCACTTCCTCGAGAGTCGCTCCACGAAGTCCCTTCTCGAAAAATACCGACTCGGATGCCTGGAGTATCATTTCCTTCCGCATTTGCTTTTCACGTTCTTTTCGTTCCACAATTCCCATGTCGTCCTCCTGATTAGATCTTATTGTATTTTCTGACTGACAGTCAGTATCTGCACTCAACTTAATTATATTTACTCGGATAAATCAAGTAAAATTACGTGAAATCACGGAGGTCGTTTTAAAAAAGATTGTATTTGCGGATCGGCATACATAATTTTGCTTTAATTTTTCAGAGAGGAGTCAAACCAAATGTCAAAGCGCCAACTGCTCACCATGCTCACGTACCTTGCACTTTCGTTCGTTGCCGCCATTGGGCAGACAATAGAGAACCCCGAGTCGCAATTCCTGAAGATACCTAACCCTGATAGCTGCAGGAGAAATCTCTTCATCCTGACCCAGCAACCTCATGTAGCAGGAAGCCCGGAAGATAGTATGCTCGCGGTCTTTGTGAACGACCGCTTTCAAGAATACGGGATCAAGTCCCAAATCATCACTTACTACGTCTATCTTCCTTATCCGAAATCAGAAGAACTCGAAATGACTGAGCCGGAAGATTGCAAGTTTGATCTTGTCGAGAAAGGCTGGAAATGGGACAAGGACAGCTACAACTCGAATGCGGTGCTTCCCTTCAATGCATATTCTCCAAGCGGCGATCTCACTGGTGATATTGTCTATGCAAACTACGGATTGCCCGAGGACTATGATTACCTTCGGCAGATTGGAGTTGACGTACACGGCAAGATCATGCTCGTGAGATACGGAAGAAGTTTTAGAGGAATAAAAGTAAAGGTGGCAGAGGAACACCATGCAGCAGGAGTGATCATATATTCAGATCCGGCCGATGACGGATACGATCAAGGCGACATCTACCCGCGAGGGCCGATGCGCCCGTCGAGCGCCGTGCAACGCGGAAGCGTTCAGGACCTGACGATATATCCCGGTGACCCGCTGACACCAGGATATGCCTCGACCAAAGACGCTCGAAGAATTCCGCTGAGCCAAGTCACCGATTTGCCTCACATACCCTGCATGCCGATCTCATACGGCAATGCTGAAAAGCTTCTCAGCAACCTCGCAGGTCCGGTCGTACCGCACGATTGGCAAGGGGGGTTGGCTTTTGCGTACCACATTGGACCGGGTCCAGCTGAAGTACACATGAAGCTTGACATGAATTACGCGATAAGACCTATCTGGGACGTCATCGGAACGATCGAAGGAAATGAGTATCCGGAGGAAAAGGTCATCGTAGGCAATCATCGTGATGCCTGGGTATTTGGCGCCGTCGATCCTAATAGTGGAACAGCTTCACTTCTCGAGGCAACACGCGGACTCGGAGCACTCCTTAAGTCGGGGTGGCATCCGAAGAGAACAATCGTACTCTGTTCGTGGGATGGAGAAGAGTACGGCTTGATCGGTTCCACGGAATGGGGAGAACAAAATGCCGAGGAACTTTCTAAGGACGCAGTGGCTTACATAAACATCGACGCCCCTGTAAGCGGATCAAACTTCGGATCGAGCTCAGTGCCATCTCTCGACAGGTTTGTCATGGATGTCGCAAAATCCGTGACCGATCCGAAGACTCAGAAGAGCGTCTTCGATGCCTGGTACATTAATCAGAACAAGGAATATTTTAAGAAGCACGACTCGGTCCCAGACACTGCGACGACAACCCTCGGGAGGCTCGGCAGCGGCTCCGACTTCACAGTTTTCCTCGATCACCTGGGCATACCGTCATTTGATTTTGGTTTCGGCGGACCATATGGAGTCTACCATTCTGCATTGGACAATTTTTACTGGATGGAACATTGGGGAGATCCGACATTTCAATACCATGCTTCCGTCGCGCAGCTTCTCGGAATCGCGACCTTGCGGTTGGCCGATGATCCTACTCTGCCATTCAGATATTCCGACTATGCGAAGAAAATCATATCTTACCTGAACCAATTGCAGAAGAAGGCTCAAGACGATCTGAAGCTGAAAAACGTCGACTTCCAACCGGCGAAGACCCCCGCTGAGAATTTCTTTGAAGCAGCTGAAAAAGTCGACTCGGCGATTTCAACGGTCAGATTAAATCAGGAAGAAGCCGGAGAGATCAATGCGTATCTAATGTCTGTCGAACGCGAATTTGCCTCGGCAAAAGGACTGCCCGGTCGCGAATGGTTCAAGCACAGGATCTACGCGCCTGGATACTACACAGGCTATGCCAGTCAACCGCTTCCGGGAATTGCTGACGCGATCGTAAAAGAAGACCCATCAGTTATGCGTGAAGAGATAGATATTCTGTCAAAGATCTTGAACAATGCCGTACAAGTGGAAAATAGAATTCTCGAAATGATCAGTAAGTAGTATCGGCCGCTGGAGCTTTCTAAATGCGGACAGTGCCTTATCTGTGAGGCAGCGGCCAACCTTTTAAATTTCTGTCCACGACTGATCCAAGCACATGATCCAGATTTCCGGCGGCATCTCATTATTCATCCACCATTGGTTATATTTTCATTTAACAAATTCTTCCTGAAGAGATTCGCAGACAAAAATTGTTGAGCGCTAACAACATATTCGTCCGGTTCGGAGAGCGGCTTCTCCTCCGTGATGTGTCTTTCACGATAGGTGCACATGATCGAATCGGCCTGGTCGGCCCTAATGGAGCAGGCAAATCCACATTGCTGAAAATCATAGCAACTATTTCCGAACCCGATACCGGCGTCATCAACAAAGCGCATTACGTGACGGTGGGCTATCTTCCACAAGAAGGAATCGCATCTTCTGGAAGAACTCTCTATGAAGAGGCAGAAACCGCATTTGAAGATGTACTACATGTGCGACGGGAGCTGGAGGAAGCACAAGCGCAACTGAAGGAACTCGATCCGGCTTCGGAAGAATACTCTGACACGCTTGAGGTATTTGGGGAGCTCCAACATAAGATTGAAGACCTCGATGCGTTCCGGATGAAATCGAAAATCGAACAAGTTCTTATCGGTCTCGGTTTTTCTATGGATGATTTTCAACGACAGACGGATGAGTTCAGCGGTGGATGGCAAATGCGGATCGAAATGGCGAAGCTCCTTCTCAAAGAGCCTTCTGTGCTTCTACTCGATGAACCGACGAACCATCTTGATATTGAATCGCTCCAATGGCTGGAGGAAAAACTCATTTCTTACAATGGCGCCGTTGTCCTTGTGTCGCACGACAGAGCGTTTCTTGACAATTTGACAAAGAGAACATGGGCGATCTGTCTTGGAAGGGTTGAAGAATATTCCGGCAATTATTCATTCTATGAAAAAGAAAAAGGAATCCGGCGACTACATCAATTGAATGCATACAAGAATCAGCAGCAGCTGCTCAAGCAGACGCAGCGATTCATCGAACGCTTCAGATACAAGGCGACGAAAGCGCGTCAGGTCCAGAGCCGGATAAAACAAATCAAGAAGATGGATCTCATAGAAATCGAAGACAACGAAGAGGAGATACATTTTCATTTCCCTCCCGCCCGGCAAAGCGGAAGCATCGTCATGGAGGTCAAAGACGTTTACAAAAGTTACGAGGAAAAACAAATTTTCAGAGGTTTGGACTTCACAGTCGAGCGCGGCGATCGAATTGCGGTGGTCGGAGTGAACGGCGCAGGTAAATCTACTTTCGTGAGAATGCTGGCAGGAGTTGAACCGATTGATTCAGGTGAAGTAAAGACGGGATACAACGTCACCACATCTTACTTCGGACAGCATCAGGCTGAAGAATTGGATCTTTCGAGCGACGCGTTGGGAATTGTTGACAGCGTCGCCGGCGGAGAAATTCGGACCAAGTTACGGACCATTCTCGGTGCATTCCTTTTTCACGGCGATGATGTTTTCAAGAAAGTTTCCGTCCTTTCTGGTGGGGAAAAGAGCAGGCTCGCGCTTGCGAAAATGCTCCTACAGCCGGCGAACTTTCTAATCATGGACGAACCCACGAACCACCTCGATATGAAATCGAAAAAAGTCCTTCAAGATGCCCTGAAAGAGTTCGAAGGAACTTACATCATTGTGTCTCACGACCGAGCGTTCCTGGATCCGCTTATAAACAAAGTGGCAGAGTTCAGTCATGGGAAAGTGAGAACGTTTATCGGAAATGTGAGCGACTATCTCTTTAAGAGGAAGGAAGAAGCCGTGAAGCCAGAAGCAACAACAGCGCAAGAGCAGAACAAGAATGGTGAGAACGGAGAACGGAACATGGAATTATCTGCTAAGGAGCGGCGACGGATCGAAGCGGAGAAGAGGAATGAGCTTTCAAGAAGGTTGCAACCTATCAAGAAAGAATTGAAGATTGTTGAAGAGGAAATATCGCGGATGGAAAGTAAACGGAAAGAAATCGAGACAATGATGACCGATTCAGAATTTTACAGAAACGGCGAAGAAGCAAAGAAGATTTCGATTGAGTACAAAGAACTTGAAAATAAATTGGAAGAGAAGTATTTCAGGTGGGGCAAGCTGACGGAAGAAATTGAACGCGCAGGAAAAGTTTGACCTCAGGAACAAAGGAAACCTCGTCCTTCGGGACGGGGTTCAAAATACTCCCGGCAACGACCGGATCTTATCCCGCCGAAGGCGGGACTCCCGACAAATATCCATCAAGTACTCCGCCTTGGTGCGGAGCACTTCGGCGGGCAGGCATCGGCTCCAAAACTTCATCCATAAAAAAACCCCGCTACAAGAGCGGGGTCTAACATACTCCCGGCAACGACCTACTCTCCCAGACAGTTACCCATCAAGTACCATCGGCTCTGAGGGGCTTAACTGCCGTGTTCGGAATGGGAACGGGTGTTTCCCCCTCGATATAGTCACCGGAAAAAACTTGTGACAATTGGGAAGTCCTGCATGATGGTACACCATGCAAGAGGGTACAAAAACATCTTTCGATTTTCCCGAACAGGACGTTCGGGATGCCGATCTTCACACGATGTGAATTATGATCGGCAACATCTGGCGTATCTCTAATCTCAATAAAAGATTAGGTTAAGTCTCACGACCTATTAGTACTGCTCGGCTGAATGCGTTACCGCACTTACACCTGCAGCCTATCAACCTGGTAATCTTCCAGGGGTCTTAAGTTTCCGTCTTGCGGCGGAAAAGGGAGACCTCATCTTGGGGTGGGTTTCGCGCTTAGATGCTTTCAGCGCTTATCCCTTCCGGACATAGCTACCCAGCCGTGCCGCTGGCGCGACAACTGGTACACTATGGGTCCGTTCACTCCGGTCCTCTCGTACTAAGAGCGACACCCCTCAAGTTTCCTACGCCCGCATCAGATAGGGACCGAACTGTCTCACGACGTTCTGAACCCAGCTCACGTACCGCTTTAATTGGCGAACAGCCAAACCCTTGGGACCTCCTACAGCCCCAGGATGCGATGAGCCGACATCGAGGTGCCAAACCTCCCCGTCGATGTGAACTCTTGGGGGAGATCAGCCTGTTATCCCCGGAGTAGCTTTTATCCTTTGAGCGACGACCCTTCCACTCGGAATCGTCGGATCACTAAGCCCTGCTTTCGCACCTGCTCGACTTGTTGGTCTCGCAGTTAGGCACCCTTATGCCTTTACACTCGACACACGATTACCAACCGTGCTGAGGGTACCTTTGGGAGCCTCCGTTACCATTTAGGAGGCGACCGCCCCAGTCAAACTACCCGCCTGGCAATGTCCCCGGGCCGGATTACGGCTCTGGGTTAGAGTCCAAGTAAAACAAGGGTGGTATTTCACATTGTGGCTCTGCCAGAGCTAGCGCCCTGGCTTCGAAGCCTCCCACCTATGCTACACATGCCTTGCTCGAATCCAATGCCAAGGTATAGTAAAGCTTCACGGGGTCTTTCCGTCCCGATGCGGGGAACCGGCGTCTTCACCGGTACCACAATTTCACCGAGCCCGTGGTTGAGACAGTGCCCAAATCGTTACACCATTCGTGCAGGTCGGAACTTACCCGACAAGGAATTTCGCTACCTTAGGACCGTTATAGTTACGGCCGCCGTTTACTGGGGCTTCGGTTCAAAGCTTCACCTTGCGATTAACCTCTCTCCTTAACCTTCCAGCACCGGGCAGGTGTCACACCTTATACTTCCACTTACGTGTTAGCAAAGTGCTGTGTTTTTGATAAACAGTCGCTTGGGCCATTTCTCTGCGTCCTGCCGCGAGGGCAGGAGTCTCTTTTCCCGAAGTTACGAGACTAATTTGCCGAGTTCCTTAACCACGGCTCACTCGAGCACCTTAGGATACTCTCCTCATCTACCTGTGTCGGTTTGCGGTACGGTCCGCCTAAAATCTCCCATACGAGGTTTTTCTTGGCAGCCAGATTAGGATCAGTTTATGGGCATAAGCCCTCCCGTTCGTGTTTCAGACTCGCCTTGCGGCAGGAAAGCGGATTTGCCAACCTTCCTATCCTACGCACTTAGACCGTCTAAGCCAACAGACGGCTGATCTTTCACCCCTGCGTCACCCCTTACAGTCAAACGATTTCAGACAGGTACAGGAATTTTCGCCTGTTTTCCATCACTTACGCCTTTCGGCCTCAGCTTAGGGTCCGACTAACCCTGAGACGATGAACGTTGCTCAGGAAACCTTAGACTTTCGGTGGACAAGATTTTCACTTGTCTTATCGTTACTTATGCCTACATCTTCTCTTTCATTCACTCCAGTATGGCTCGCGCCACGCCTTCTGACACATTGCTGTACCACCATGTCCACCATGGTCGCGAATGAAATGCTCCTCTACCAATCCGTCCCGACAAGTCGGGACGGAGTCCATAGCTTCGGTAACAAGTTTTAGCCCCGAGAATTTTCGGCGCCGAGTCGCTTGACCAGTGAGCTATTACGCACTCTTTGAATGAATGGCTGCTTCTAAGCCAACATCCTGGTTGTCTCAGCAACTCAACATCCTTTGATACACTTAACTTGTATTTAGGGACCTTAGCTGATGGTCTGGGTTATTCCCCTCTCGGCGACGAAGCTTATCCCCCGCCGCCTGACTCCTAGGAAACATGTTATCGGAATTCGTAGTTTGCATGGGTTTGGTACCGTTGTGACAGCCCTAGCCCAGACAGTGCTCTACCTCCGAAACATTCTTACCTAAGGCTAGCCCTAAAGCTATTTCGAGGAGTACGAGCTATCACCGAGTTCGATTAGCTTTTCACTCCTACCTTCAGCTCATCCGAGTAGTTTTCAACCCACACCGGTTCGGGCCTCCATGAGGTTTTACCCCCACTTCACCCTGGCCAAAGGTAGATCACCCGGTTTCGCGTTTGCCGCCCGCCACTGAATCGCCCTATTCAGACTTGCTTTCGCTACGGCTCCGGCCTAGTTATGGCCTTAACCTTGCGACGGACGAGCAACTCGTAGGCTCATTAAGCAAAAGGCACGCCGTCATCCGTCCACTTGCATGGACGGACTCCGACCGTTTGTAAGCATACGGTTTCAGGTACTATTTCACTCCCCTCTCGGGGTTCTTTTCACCTTTCCCTCACGGTACTTGTACACTATCGGTCACCAGAGAGTATTTAGTCTTACGAGATGGTTCTCGCGGATTCCCACAGACTTCCACTCATTCCGTGGTACTTGAGAACGCTTGCCAGAGAGTCACGCGCGTTTTCGCTTACAGGACTTTCACCTTCTATGGTGTGCACTTCCAAACACTTCGACTAACGCCGTAATTTGAACTCTCCGACCTACTGCAAATCGGTCCACAAGCGCCTCACAACACCGCCGATACAACGGTTGCAGCCTTTAACATATCGGACGGTTTAGACTGTTTCCATTTCGCTCGTCGCTACTCAGGAAATCGCTATTGCTTTCTCTTCCAGAGGGTACTGAGATATTTCACTTCCCCTCGTTGCCTCTTCCGCAACTATGAATTCATCGCGGAGTCGCTCCGCATTACCGGAGCGGGGTTGTCCCATTCGGAGATCCCCGGGTTAAGGGTTGTTTCCACCTACCCGAGGCTTATCGCAGGTAGCCGCGTCCTTCATCGTCTTCTGGTGCCAAGGCATCCACCGTATGCACTTAGCAACTTAACCGAAAAATCTTAAATTGAGACTAGAGTAACCAGACTTTCTAACTCCCACGACTAAGGTCGTGGGCAATCTAGGGACGGATTATTAAAAATAATCCTTGAAAAATGTTTCCAGACTCAACAAGCAAATTCGATCCGTTGGCCGCAACGATCCATCATGGGACAAATCGTCCAGCTACTAAACATCGAACACACTTGCTCTTCCCAAATTGTCAAAGAACTCTTCTCAATTATCAATTAACAATGATCAGCGATCATCGATAATTATTCATTGAGCATTGATTGGTGGAGCTGAAGGGATTCGAACCCTCGACCCCCTGGTTGCAAACCAGGTGCTCTCCCAGCTGAGCTACAGCCCCGTAGCCGGCGAATTAGCCGCGCGCGCCGAGTGGGCCTGAGTGGAGTTGAACCACTGACCTCACGCTTATCAGGCGTGCGCTCTAACCACCTGAGCTACAGGCCCAGTGTATTATCAGTTACAAATCGCTCAAAGAACTTTAGTCAACCACTGACCTTCCCGACTTGACTTCGTCATGTCGGGATGCTCTAACCATCCCGACTTTGTCGGGACCCAGTGTCTTTCAGTACATCAAAGAACATCTCTCAATTGTCAATTAACAGTGACCGACGATCATTGATAATTGTTTATTGAGCATTGGATAAACATTGACAAGCTGTGCACAGGATAGATCAATCGGTTTAGGCTCCTTAGAAAGGAGGTGATCCAGCCGCACCTTCCGGTACGGCTACCTTGTTACGACTTCGCCCCAGTCACCGATTTCACCTTAGGCACCTGCTTCCTTGCGGTTAGCATGGCGACTTCGGGTGCTCTCGGCTTCCATGGCGTGACGGGCGGTGTGTACAAGGCCCGGGAACGTATTCACCGCGCCGTGCTGATGCGCGATTACTAGCAATTCCAGCTTCATGCAGTCGAGTTGCAGACTGCAATCCGAACTGAGGCCATTTTTCAGGGATTGGCTTCGCCTCGCGACTTTGCGACCCGTTGTAATGACCATTGTAGCACGTGTGTGGCCCTGGACGTAAGGGCCATGAGGACTTGACGTCATCCCCACCTTCCTCACTGCTTGCGCAGGCAGTCCCATTAGAGTGCCCAGCATTACCTGATGGCAACTAATGGCAGGGGTTGCGCTCGTTGCAGGACTTAACCTAACACCTCACGGCACGAGCTGACGACAGCCATGCAGCACCTGTACCAGCTCTCGGCTTTACGAGTCGTTTCCCTTTCAGGATTCTACTACTGGCCTTTCAAGCCCAGGTAAGGTTCTTCGCGTTGCATCGAATTAAACCACATGCTCCACTGCTTGTGCGGGCCCCCGTCAATTCCTTTGAGTTTCAACCTTGCGATCGTACTCCCCAGGTGAGGTACTTAATGCGTTGGCTGCGGCACCCCCGTTAAACGGGAACACCTAGTACCCATGGTTTAGGGCGTGGACTACCAGGGTATCTAATCCTGTTTGCTACCCACGCTTTCGTCTATGGGCGTCAGTACCGGTCCAGATGGCCGTCTTCACCACCGGTGTTCTTCCTGATATCTACGCATTTCACCGCTACACCAGGAATTCCGCCATCCTCTCCCGGACTCAAGACCCACAGTTTCAAAGGCTGTTCTACAGTTGAGCTGCAGGATTTCACCTCTGACTTGAAGGCCCGCTTGCAGACCCTTTACACCCAGTGATTCCGGACAACGCTCGCCCCCTACGTATTACCGCGGCTGCTGGCACGTAGTTGGCCGGGGCTTACTTTGGAGGTACCGTCAGTGGCGCATAGCACCATTTTCTTCCCTCCCTACAGAGGTTTACAACCCATAGGGCCTTCATCCCTCACGCGGCGTCGCTGCTTCACCCTTTCGGGCATTGAGCAATATTCCTCACTGCTGCCTCCCGTAGGAGTCTGGACCGTGTCTCAGTTCCAGTGTGGCTGACCACCCTCTCAGGCCAGCTACCCGTCGTAGGCTTGGTGGGCCGTTACCTCACCAACTACCTGATAGGACGCAGGCCCAACCCCAGGCGTCTCGACTTGCGCCGAGACTATAACAACTGTCACCATGCGGTGCCGCTGCATCGCTCGGTATTAGCCCCGATTTCTCGGGGTTATCCCAAACCTGAGGATAGATTGCCTACGCGTTACGCACCCGTGCGCCAGTGACACTAACGTATTGCTACACTAGTATCCCTCGACTTGCATGTGTTAGGCACGCCGCCAGCGTTCGTCCTGAGCCAGGATCAAACTCTCCGTGGTAAAAAACTTCTGACCCGCCGAAGGCGAATCGAAAGCTTTGAGTTGAGAGTTCGCCTGACATCTCTTTGTGTCAAGGCTGAACCTTAAAACCGAATTGACTTCTCGCTGTGCACAAACTTGTCAAAGAACTCCGGACGATTCCGCTTCATCGACAGAAAAAAATCGCCCCCAAAAACTCATGAGGGCGTTACAAAAATCAAATTTTTCCAAGCCAACTTCGGCGAAATGCCGTTCAAAGCATTGAAATATATATGCCGAACGCACAAAAGTCAAGCCTTCGTTGCCTCTATTTACAAGAAAGTTTTCGGTTTTGGCCCTGCCTTCAGTAAAATTTTCCGGGCACGTGTAATATTTCCTGTGCCTGACTTAGCGCGAGAGCCTCGATAGTGATTTCATTTTTAAAAATTCCTTCCGGTCAATGACAAAATCGAACTGTTAACTCTAAGTCATTATCTGGCACAATCGTTGCGGATACTAATTGAACATGAAAACTGAAAGATAGAATGGCAGAAGTAATAGAGAACATATCGCCCGAAGAAAATCTGACCGCATCCCTTGCGGAGCAAAAGCAGCCGCAAGTTTCTTTCAGGCCACAAACTTACGCGAAGACAAGACTACAATTTGTGATCGCTCATAACAAGATCGAAGTGAAGCTTTCCAATGAGGAGTCGCTTTCGGCCCTAAGGCTAGAGATCATGTTTCCACACAAGTTCAGATATAGAGTTCCAGAACTTCATCCGAGATTGCAGGGACTGAACAGTTACATCAACTTCCAAGAAAACATCCTCACGGTTGTACTACTCGATATAGACGGGAGAGGCATCTCTCCTGGTGAGGGGACGATCATAAGTATCCCCTTAAATGAAGATCAGGATTTCCAGATAGCTGCGGCCTTTGCTTCCTCACGCACGAGCGGAATATGCGAGATAGATTATTCGGTCTCTAACTACAACTCAGCAGACGAGTTTATCGTCCTTGAGCAAAGCGACCCTAATCCTTTCAGCAATGTCACGAAGATAGAATTCAAGGTCGCGAGTGACGTGGATGCAAAGATCGTCATTTACGATGTAGGTGGTGCTTTGATTCGCACACTCCTCGATTCAGCTCTCGTGGCAGGCGTGTACAGAACAGAATGGGACGGCAAGGATGACACCGGAAAGCAAGTGGATTCAGGAATTTATTTCTACAGACTCTATGCAGGGGTTTATAGCATGACGAAGAAAATGATTTATTTAAAATAGAAAAGTTTCCCTCCAAGCCAACGCTCAACAAAGGGGTGCAAGCCCGGAATATTGCACCCCTTTTTTATTTTATGTTGAAGCCCTGTACAATCCTCAAAGTCCTATGGCACTAACTGCCCGGTAAACGTGTTGGACACCATTCCCGCGCCTGTATTTCTCCCGCTGACCTTGACGGTTACGCTAAAGGACAACGGAGACGAGTCAAGCACAGATGCCGGGTACGCACTTCCTGTGATAACCAGTGTAAAGTCTGTGCTTCCAGGGCCGCGCGTTAGATAATCGCCGAGCCCCGTTCCGCTACCATCGGAGGGTAACCCTCCGCTCTTGATGCTCCAGGTTATGTTAGAATTTGGCGGAGGAGGCGTAATATCAACGCTCGAACCTATGGTAGTTCCTGACTCCAGTGGATTTCCAAACCTATCCGAAACATGGACACGGACAACCGCATACCCAATGCTGTCGTGAAGTTGGATGGGCTGAATCGATGTCGAATCATTAAAGAGAATCGATGCCGCGCTTGCAGAAATACAGATAAGACTGCTATCTGCTACAATTGTGTTATTCTCTCCTTGAGTGAATGCCTTGACATAAGCATACCCAGTTCCGTCCCCAAAGCGTGTGGGGTCGAGTCCCGAAAGTTTCGGAAGTGGAAAACCGCTGTACAGAGTAGCGTTCGCGTGACCTGTGGCACCAGTCTGCCCTGCAGCCGTTATCACGCCCGCAGTCGTGGTAAAATAAATCGCGGTGTTAGGGGTTACTGGATTTCCATATTTGTCCCCCGCTTGCACCGTGAACCCTTGAGTAACTTCTGACCAGTCGTATCCGGCAAAGTTGGCGGCATGAGGGGGATTGGAGTTAAGCTCGAAATGTGCTTGATCGGGCAAGCCGCCATCAATAGTTATGAGAACTGGAGATGACTGGACGACCGTTCCATTCGAAAGCTTCAGTTTGGCAACAAGCTGGATTGTGCCGGCGACTGTTCCGCTATTCACCGTCGTGGATATCTGGCCGGAACCATCCGTGGCGCCGAATGTCGGAGTAACATAGGCACTGCTCTGAGGATCACCAGTGACCGGGATCCCTAATAATATGAATGTGACGTTGACACGATGATTGATATCGATCGGGAAGCCAAGACTGTCTAATACCTGCCACGCGACGAGACTTGTTTCATTCTCTCCAACACCATGTATTGCGATCTCTTGCCGCGACACGCTGACAAGCGCAATGGATCTGGCAACACCTCTCCCCGTCGAGCTGTCGCCTCCAACAACCGTCGGCTTTGCAGAAAGGGCAACATCTTCCTCCAATGCTTTCCCGGCGCTTACGGTGAACGAGACTGTTGTGTCATTGTAACTGTTTAACCTGAACAAAAGTGTACCGGATAGCGAGGTTAATCCTTTGAGATCCTCATCAAAAGAATAACTTCCGTCGGTTAACGTTTTTAGGCTGTCAACCTTTATGGCCGATGAAAGCAGTACCGACACTCCTGTAATAGGCAAGCCGCTCTTTCCGTCCCTGACATAGCCAAATACGTGAGCGACTGAAGAACCATTGTCGATCTTGATGAGGATATTGCCGAGATTGTTAGTTCCCTTCTTAAACGTCTGGACGGTCTGGTAGATTATGAATCCCGGTTTTGTTATAGTCATGGTCGCAGACATCGAATCCAGGTCGAATAGATTAACATTCATTGCGAACGAACCATCTGCGAGTGTCGTTGTTGAATCAATTATCAAAGACGAAACCGATTTGGCGTTTAGTTTATTATGACTCATCAGTTTCATGGCGGAGCTTGAAGAGCCTGGAAGGGAAATGAGAACAGTCGCACCTCCGAGCGGATACCCAGTCGTACTGTCACGGACCGTCCCGGAAACATTAGCGTAAGTGGCACTTTGTTGAAATGTCAGAACGACATCCTCATTCAGCGTTTGTCCGGCATTTGCGGTGAAGTTTACCGTCATGTCGTTGTAACCGCTCAAGTGGAACAATAGTAAACCCGTAGTGCTGGACAGCCCTTTGAGATCGACATCAAACGAATAGCTGCCGTCATTCAATGTCGTGGTGCTGTCGGTTCTTATCGAAGAAGTAAGAAGAACTGAAACGTTCGGGATAGCGAGGCTAGTTCGACTGTCGGTTACGTGTCCCGTGATATGGGCAATCGACGTATTGTTATTTACCTGAATCAAAATACTGCCGAGATTATTCATTCCGTTGTAAAACGTTCGGCCGGTCTGATAAATCTTAAAGCCGGGTTTTGTCACTGTCATGGTCGTAGAAATTGAATCCAGGTCAACCAGATTGACTGCCATGCTGAATGAGCCATCGACAAGGGTCGTCGTTGAATCGAGAACAAGCGAAGAAATTGAGTGGAGGTGTGCTTTACCTAAGCTTGCGAGCTTGGCTTTCGAAACAGACCCTGGCAACGAAATCAGCACGCTTGCACCCTGAAGAGGAAGTCCGCTTGCGCTGTCTCTGACCGTGCCTGAAACGATTGCATAGTTTAGCGTTGTAGCAAGCGTCATATCCTGGGTCAATGTCTGTCCGGCGTTCACAGCAAAACTCACCGTCGTGTCACGGAAACCGCTCAACCGGAACGTTAGAGTTCCGGAAACGGAAGACGGCCCTTGAAGATTCAGGTCGAATGAATAGCTCCCGTCGCTCAGAGTTTTCGTGCTGTCAACTGTTAACGAAGAAGAAAGAAGAACAGACACGTTCGTCACCGGCTGACCGCTACGGCTGTCAGTAACATGACCAACAACATGTGCGAAAGTTGATCCCTTATCTATCGGAAGACGAATGGTGCCGAGACTGTTCGGTCCCCTCGCTATCGTTCGAGCAATCCGATAGATCTTGAACCCTGCTTTTGATACAGTCACGGTCACAGATAGCGAATCAAGGTCGACGAGATTGACGTTGACTGTAAAAGACCCATCCTGCAGGCTTGCCGCCGAGTCTACAACTCCAGGCAGCGAAATCAGGACACTCGCATCACGGAGAGGATAGCCGGTCGTGCTGTCGCGGACTGCTCCAGTCACGACAGCATAGGTCGAAGGATTGACGCTCAGACTTATCTGGTAACTCTCGTCGCTCTTCACATTGGCGCCAATCGTCTTCGTAAGATATCCGGTTTCATTCACTGTTATTGTTATGTTCGCGCCTTTTGTGGAATCCGGTACATCGACTACGAATTCAAACGTCCCGTCACTCTTGGTAAAAGCAGAGTCCTTCGTGCTTCCAACCAACAACACAACGGAAGCATCGCTCAAGGGCGTAGAACTATTAGCGTCGAGCACAGTTCCCGATATATGCACCAATATCGGGGCACTCACAGAAACAATCCCCTCTTTGCAGTTGGATAGAAAAGTTGCGGTCAGGATGCCAAACAGAAGAAGAATACTATATCGAGCTTGTCGAGCAGACATGTTGGTTTCTCCTAAATATCAAAGACACTTCCATTATCTTCATTTCCCCAGGGCTCGGTTGATTGAAGTGAGAATGTCATCAAGATCGTAAGGTTTGCTGACGAAATCGGATGCACCAAGCCGTAGTGACTCGATCGCATTCTTCACATCGGCGTAGGCGGTGAGCATTATTACCTTCGTTTCGGGAACATTGCTCTTGACATACTTCAACACCTCAAATCCATCTGCCTTGGGCATTTTAATATCCAGCAGAATCACATCGAATCTTTCTTTCTGCTCATTCTTCTTCCTGACAAACTCAATCGCTTCTTCACCATCACCTGCACTCTGGACCTCAAATGCTTCCGCTTCCAACTCACTGGCGAGCAAAAACCTCAAGGCCTCTTCATCATCGACAACCAACACTTTTGGTTTCGACATTAAGTCCCCCTCACTTTCCGGTCTGTTTATCATATTGCTTGATGCGGTTTTCAAGTTGCTGCATTTCTTCTTGTAACGACTTCTTAGGCGGACTGCTCTTGGCATATTCTGCCGCCCTGTCTTTTAATGTCGGAAGTATGTTAGCTTTCAATAGGATAATTAGCTCTTTGCTCTCGGTTGTAATGTTATCGGAGCCGGCCAGGTATCTTATTCCCAACACCCACCACGGAAGATCCTTGAGAACCGGAATTCCTTCGCGATGATTTGTCTGACTCGTGCTGTACAAGCCACCGATTGTTGTCTGCTCGCCGTTCAACAGAAGAACCTTAGTCGTTGCCTGTTCGGTGTTTACAATCATGCTGGTCGTACCCAGACCTGCCAGAGAGCTATTTATCAAGCTAAGGTCTAAACTTATGAAGTCAACGCTGTCTTGACTATAGACCGTGGGAGTGACGTTGATTATTATTCCGGCATTTTGCATTGTCTGCAACGTGTTGCCGGCAAAATCTCTTGTGGTCACAAAAAAGTTCTGTCCGACCTGAACCATCCCAGCCTGACCCGATCTTACTGTGATATCGGGGCTCGCCAGAACTCTTCCAAAATCTTCTGACTCAAGCACACCGAACAGAGCCGAAAGCGTACCGAAGTCGTTGACATTATACCCGCCGCTCAGGTTCAGCTGTCCGGGAACACTGGGAATGCCGCCGTTGACCGTAGCGCCGGGGGTCACGACAATATTGGGTTGCGTACTGCCGCTGCCGCCAATCGGGCTCAAATTATTCCATGTACCCTTGATAATATAATTGATGTTGATCCCATGCGAGTTAAGCTTCGTGATATCTCGCTTCGAAAAAAATGGCTTCGATATTTACCTCCCTGCTGTCCAGAGTCGGTGTCCCCGGAGGCAAGGCTTGCTCCTTGGATTCCCCTTTCACGGTGACCTGCGGCTGCTGACCCGGAATTATCTGTATGTAACTCTCATATTCTTTGTACCACAAACCGTTCGTCCGCAATATTGCTTCGAGCGCATCAAGCCACTGCATGCGGTCAACATCTACCCCGATCGGCATCGTTCTGCTCTCAGGATCAACTATGATCTTGTTCAAGAACTTCCTGCTGTAACTGTCGAGAATGCTGATCGCCTGATTGAATGGAGTAGTCAATGCAATTGTCACAATCTGATCCGGTGAAACATATTGATGCCGGAGCTCCTTCGGTTCGGCATTGATCTGAGCTTTGAGTTCCACTGTCCCGCATAGAGAAGTTGCAATCAGGGAAAGCAATAACAACTTTTTCATCACATTCCTCTTCTATTTTCCAAATCTTACTTTCAGAGTCACGCGGTCGATGATGCCTCCCTTGTTCAGGGTAAATTCGGCTTCGTTCTTACTTGGATCGATCTTTGTCAGGTACCCGAGGTAAACTTCATCTCCTTCCCTCAGCACGTGTCCCACTCCTTTTTCATCAACGATGAAAATCTTGTCCGACATGACCGCTCTCAGATCCGACCGCTCGACATCCACCAGTCCGCGAAGATTTGGCGGAGGCTCGCTGGAGATCAAAGGCTTCAGGAAATTCAGGCCGATACCTACCTGCCTGTACAACGTCGGGTCTTCACCTGACAACTCAGACGAAACGCCGCCCACTGAGGAGTAATAAGCATCGAGGTCCATTGTAAATGGAACAATAGTCTGGGGCTTTTCCCTTGTCTCTTCGCGCACTTCATGTCCGGTTAAGGAAAGGTCACCGATCTTATACAACAACCTCGCGTGTTCAAGATACCAGATGAACCTGAACAGGTTATCGTAACTAGTTTCGCCCTTCAGGTTATAGACATTATATCCATATCGGTCAAGGGTGTGAGGACCCTGATAAACCATGTCGAATTTTACGAACCCGCTTGCATCCATTATTCTGTTTAAATAAGCGTATGTCAACGCGGTCGTGTCATTGCCGGGTATTACCTTGAATCTTTTCGAATACTTCTCTTTCATCTCGGCAAGTTTATCCTCTGCGGTTTTCAATTCACTCTCGACTCCCGGACGTTGACCTACGGTCTGCTCGAGCGACGCAGCTTCGGTGCGGAGCTTCTGCTGCTGTCGCGGCTGAACGACGCCTGTTACGTATAAGCCCACCCCGAATATCACCACCAAGAAAGCGGCGAGAACAATTGTGTTTCTAAGTGCGTAAGACATTCTGCGTACTCACTTCTTCGAGTATTTCAAGTCTATCTGGAAATTATATACGGTCTTGCCGCGTATGTCGGCCACCGTAACTTTCTTCAACACCGAGCCAGGATAACTCATCGCAAACCGTGGTATCCTGTCACGGTAAGCCGAGAAACCTTCCACTGAGTAAGTTCCCATGTCTATTTGATGGACATCAGTCAACCACAGGTTCCCGACTCTTCCGACCGCGCTCGAGAGTGAACTTACCAGATTTGACCACCTGTCGGTGTTTGGCATCAAGGAATCCAGTATAGTTGTGGCAGTGGAATACTTGTTGATCTCGGCCTGCACATTCGTGATTTGAGCTTTGAGAGCGGCCACCTCGGCAGCCTGCATTTTCTTGGATTCAAGATCGGCCCGCAACCTCGCAAGTTGATTCTGGTTCGCCGCGTAGTTATAGCTGTAATAAAAAGTTGAAACGAATACGAATACCGTGAGGACTAAACCATGCCACGCCAGTTTGAAAATCTTCTGACTCTCGCGAATCCTGTCCGGTGTAAGATCCGCAACGTAATAATTCTTCGCACCCCAGCCCACAGCCCGAACTGCACTGGCAATCGGCACAGCATATTGCGGTATCAAATCCGAACCGCCCGCGGGAAGCTGGGACGAGTCGACTTTCTCAAGCTGCAAGTAATCTACGTCAGCACCGACAAGAAGCGAAGAGAGAAAACCTTTTATATCGAAGTTTTTGCACTCGCCGCACAATATCACTTTGTCTATTCGCGGCAAGCTAAGGTTATCCTGTCCCAACAGAATCCTACTATAAATTGTATTCTGGACGCTGAACGAGTCCGCCCCCTCGCTTATGATGGGAGCAATGTTGAAGAGGTTTTTGCCGCGCATGAAAATCAGTCTAGTATATTCCATGCCAACATATACAATGACTGTGACCTGATCTTCGCCGAGGGTATAGTTGGTTCTGACAAGATTTACAAGGGCAATATCGCTGCTTTCGATGAATGCAATCTTGGGCATACTTGATCCCAGGAAGGGACGAGCGCTCATCACGAGATCAAGAATCGGAAGATCATGCTCCCTTACTACGCCGACGTATCCTGATTCAGAAGTCGTTGTAAGAAGTTTAATCTGTTCCTTTGTGATTCCGGACCGTGTCGCCTGAAGCTCCTGTATAATTCTGGAAATTATCTTATCCTCGTTCTGCTTACCCTGGACCTCAACAGGATGATAGAATACATATGGCTCCCCTAACGAAAGCGCAAGAACGCTCTTTGTCGCTCTGTACTTGTTAAACATTTCCGTAACAATCGCGGAGTTGTTCTCTGCTGCAGGCGCTTCCGTTATATTAGGCTGCGTCAAATCAATGGTCTCGGCCGGATACTCAGAACCGACACCGCCGAGGGAAGCGGCCATTTCCAACTTCTGAGCGAACTTAGCATTGTATAGATCCAGGATCGATATCTTATTTCCGTGCCTAACAACCTGCGCGACTTTTAAATCGATCCCGTCAGCGTAAAATCCTATAGCGCTACTTGAAGCCATTCTGACCTCCTACCTAGATTCCTACATCATCTGCAGAAGCTGTTCCATCCTGCGCTTGTTGTTCGCGTAGTTGATCGCATTCTCTTTGGAAATTTTTCGCTGTGCAAACAAGCGTTTCAGATCCTGCTCCATTGTCACCATTCCGATATCAGAGCTCTCTGCAATCATCTGATAAATCTCGCTCGTGTTCTTGTTCTTGATCGCAGCCTTGACGGATGAGTTGGCCACAAGGACCTCTTTTGCAAGAACACGCTTTCCGTCAAGACTCGGCACGAGTTTCTGAGATATGACGCACTGTAACACATCGCCAAGACGTTGCCAGACACGCTCCTGCTCGATGGGAGGCATCTCAGCGACGATTCTATCGATGCTCTCGACAGCCGAGGCGGTATGTAAAGTTGAAAAAACCTTGTGCCCGCTGTCGGTGATTTCAAGGGCTGTCATGATTGTGTCCGGATCACGCATCTCCGCAATCATCACAATATCAGGGTCCTGCCTCAATGCTTCGATGGCGCCTTCTTTGAAAGACAAGGCATCCCTCCCAACTTCACGGTGGCGCACAATACATTTATCGGATTTGTGTACGTATTCAATAGGCGAACCGATTATGACTACATGTCCTGAAACCGTATGGTTGTTCATATCAATTATCGAGTCTAATGTCGAACTTTTCCCTGACCCGGTAATGCCCGTGACCAGTATGAGTCCTTCTTTGGTATGTGCAAGGCTGAGAACCTTCAGCACATTCTGATGAAATGCCAATTCCTGAACGGGACGAACGTGCTCATTGATTGCGCGCATGTTGAGCGCAACTTCATCGAGATCTAAGTAAGCATCGGCGCGGAATCGATAAGTCTTGTCGCCGTCCGCCAGCATATACGAAAAATCGAGATTACGTCTATCATAAAAGAACTGTCGCTGACGCTCGCTGAGAATGTTCTGAACCAGGATGCTCGACTCATCGGCTGTAAACATTCCCCATGACTCATCCGGACGTTTTGAGCCAAATACCCTATACCAGACCCTGCCCTGAGAACCGAACCCGCCGAAATCAATGTCGGATGCATTGTTCTCATGCATCTTCAGAAGAAGATGGTTCAGGAAATCTTTGAGGTCGCGACGCTGATCATCGGGAATGTTTCCGACCATGTTTCCGATAAATATGTGTCGCTCTATGCCTCGTACCAGATCAGAGACCTGTGAAGAAAGCTGTTGTAGAAGATCTCTCGCTTCGGGCTGAGCCTGTTGAATCGCTGCTTCCATTATCAGTCCTTCCCAATAGATTTGTCGAGACGCCGAAACATATCAGCGAGAAAAAAACGCAAGACAAAAACAGACTGCTGGAAGCTCGAGGATCGAGACAGGATACGGCAATAAGGGAGCCGCATATCCATTATTCAGCCGCCCCATCTTTCCGACGCGGTCTCACTTTGTTCATCATTGCTGCATTCCGCAAATCCACCATCAATCCTCGGTCGTGGTCGCCGCCACCTCCTCCATCGTGGTTATACCTTCCAAGACGCGGTTGATTCCAGCCCGTCGAAGTGTCCACATGCCATCCTTGGTCGCCTGCTCACGTATATCATCCTCGTTGATGTTCTCGCCTGCGTTCATTATGATGCGCTTTATCTCTCGCGTGAAATATAATGCTTCATGAATAGCCGCCCGCCCTTTGTAGCCAGTGCCGCCACATTTGTCGCAGCCCACTGCCTTGTATAGCACGTGGTCTTTTAGCTCATTCTCTAGAAATCCAAACCTGAGATAAGAATCACGATCAAGCTCGTCTTTGTCAACGGGCTTCTTGCAGTTGGTGCAAAGCGTGCGGACGAGTCGTTGAGCTACAATAATGTTGACGGCGCTCGCGAGTAAGAAAGGCTCAATACCCATTTTGTAAAGTCTGGCAACTGCGCTTGGCGCATCATTAGTATGCACTGTCGAGAATGTAAGGTGCCCTG
The DNA here is from genome assembly GCA_963704305.1 of uncultured Bacteroidota bacterium. GTDB lineage: Bacteria > Bacteroidota > Ignavibacteria > Kryptoniales > JAKASW01 > JAKASW01. Next base: position 423,857 of record OY969888.1, read on the forward strand.
TGTTTGCCAACTTAACCGCGATATCGGCAGTCTCCCTGTCGCGAATCTCACCTACAAGCACGATGTCAGGATCATGTCTCAAGATCGACCTGATAGCCTGTTCAAAGTTCATTTTCGGGCCGATGCGAAGCTGTCTTGCACCGTGGATGATGTACTCGACCGGATCCTCCACAGTGAGCACGTTTACAGTGGAATCTATCACCTGATAAAGCGCGGCGACAAGAGTTGTTGACTTGCCGCTTCCCGTGGGGCCCGTGAGTATGATCATACCTTGCGGTTTCTTTATCGCCTTGTAGAAACTTTCGCGAGCGGGGCCTTGCAACCCTAATTTCTCTAAATCCGTAATGACCTTTCGATCATCGAGCACGCGAATTACAACTGTCTCGAACTTGTGCTTGAATTCGCCGGCAACCATCGGGAGTATAGAAACACGGAACCTGATCCAATGGTCATCAATCTTACGTTGAATGAATGCATCCTGCGCTGCTTCGCGTTCAAATCGATCCGCTCCTTTCGACCTGTCCTTTATGACCGCTGAGACCGCTTCCGGCAAAACTCCCTCCTGCGTGTACCACAGCATTAAGTCGCCATCGACACGAAAATGGATATCCGTTCTGCTCCCGTCCTTCGGGACAACATGAATATCACTCGCGCCTCTCCTTACGGCCTCTACGAGCATTCCCTCCACGAGGTTAATGAGAACACTCTTGTTGATTTCCGCTTCCAGCTGCTGCTCGTCTATTCCCTCTTCTTCACCCGTTGTGATCTCGCCGAGTTCATCCTGAGATGAGCTTGTCAGGACTTTCAGAAATTCATTCTCCGGCGGAAAGACCTTATCAATAAGGCCCTGGAGATCTTTCAGTCTGACATAAGCAACTTCATATCGTTTTGCTGCGAAGCTTCTCGCAAGTCGGGGGATCTCTTTGTTGGTGGGATCTGCCGCCACAATCACGAGCTTGTCCGTTCGGGCCTCATCGAACTTGAGCGGCAACATCTTGGCACCGATGATCTCATCCTTAACGTTGTCGCCCGACTCTACCAGTTTCTTTACGAAATCAATTCTCTCGGCGTCAATCACCTCGTCGGCAAGATATATTTCGCGGAAGCCGTATAGGTTCGCTACCTCCCGGAAGACAAGATCGTGCTCTACATTGAAGTCGGATACAAGTATTTGGGCAAGTGTCCTGCGGCTTTTCGGGTCTTCCGATTCTTTCCTTTTTATGGCTGATTCAAGAGTTTCGTAATCAATAATGCCTTTCTTGAGAAGCGTATACCCTAACTTATCACTTATATCAATTTCAGGCATGACTACTCGAACTATGCAGATCATGGAGCGGATCCCGAGGTCGGGCATCCATTCTCCGGTTTCCGGCTTCCGACCTTTTGCTTGACATCTCCGCTACACTCCCGGCTGCTTCGGGCTAATCATTGCAGATTCCGAAGATACGATAGTAAGCGCGATCATCACGATCATAATAATCATCGATACAATTACCTGAATGAAGTCGATCGCATTCTTAAGTTTATACCCGGTTTCTTTTTCATAATAATTGGCGAGCTGCAGTGCAGTGCTACGAACGGTTCCAGTCTCCGCACCGCTGTGAAAACGAGAGATGGTCGTCTCGGTGAAGACATTTGTTGCAGCAAGTGACTCAGTCAGGCCCTTTCCCTGCGTCACCATCATCGGTATCGCCACGCTTTTGATCTGGTGTTCCATATACTTGTTGCCGCATGCCTCGGCTGCCAACCTGATTATGTCTATGTTTTCGCCGGACCCGCTATACATCGCGTAAAAAACTCTGCAGAAAATTTCAATGTTCTGCTTGTGCAGCAAGCCGCCGATGGCGGGCATCTTGATTATGTACTTGTCCCGAAAAAATCTTCCTTTCTCCGTACCCAGGAAGCGCGCTGACAAAATGGAGCCCGCGATAACGACTAACGCCATCCACAGGAAATTCTGCGTAAGGAAGTGGCTCAACTTCAGAGTGGCAGCAGTCATCGGTGGAACCTGACCGAGCTTTGCAAAAAGTTCCGCCGTTGCCGGGAATATGTAGGCAACGTAATATATCACGGCTATTAGAAGGACGAACATAGTTACAGCCGGCATGATGAGTGCGCTCTTCAGATTCTTCTTGAACTCCGCCTGTCTTTCGAGGAACTTCGCAGTGCTTTCGTATATCTCTGCCATGTTACCACTCTTGGAAGCCAGGCCGAGCATGTGAGCAGTGAATTTGCCGAAGACTTTCTCATGTTTGAGAAACGCTTGTTCGCTGTCCTTGCCCTGCTTCAGATCGTTATTTATGTCCCTGACTGAGTCCCTCAAAGTTTTGTTCTCGATATCGTTAGTCAGAAGTTGCAGTATTTCATTGAACGGTAACTTCTCCCGCAACAAGTCAGCACTGACGCGAACGAATGTAACGATTTCCGTAGCGGGCGGTTTAGGTTTGAAATCCAGGAATTTCCTTTGGACGGAGATCACCTTGTAATCAAGGTGCTCAAGAGCCTGTACGACTTCCTCTTTAGAAAATGCCTTTTGCTCCCCCGAGACCGGTTTCTCGCCGTTCCTTCTTACTCTGTAGACATAGGTGGAACGCGCCTTGAGGTCGGTAAGCTTGAACTGGCTTTTCTGAGCCACTTCAAGGATGATCTTCCGCGCCTGATTGCGAGTGTCCGCTGAGACGATGCCTTGCACCGCGCGTCCCCCCGGCTTTATGCCTTGAAACCTAAATTCCGGCAACCTCTGGCCTCCTCGAAGCTAAAAATAAGAGGGCAGTTAACCCCTAAAACTTGAGATCACTGCCCATCATTTAGAACCTACCAAGACTTAGTTAAGAACCGTGGAAGTTATTCCTGAGTTCGTCACAGCAACATATGCCTGAACCGGATGACTCCCATCTTTACCAACCTCAGTTCCCCAACCCACGATGAATAGTGTTTGGGTAACCGTTGCAGCAGAATCGCCAGTGTACGACGCCGGTGCCCCTGGACGATTGGAGATTGCCGCAGGAGCTGATGCTGCCAACTGATAAAAGCCGTTTGCACTGTTCGACTGTAAGGAATCAATTGTGAACTGAGCAAATGACTGTTGACCACCTGCCATTGAAGTGGGCCTACGATAGTACTGCTGAGCCGAAGCACCGAGGTTGCTTAAGTCATTGATAACCTGATCGCGATTGGAGTTCATGGCGTTACCCTTGAACATTGAAATGCCGACCGCTATTGCGATTCCAACGATTATGACTCCAAGCACAATAAGTAGAAGTTGTTGCTGTCCCATTTCTCTCTCCTTTTAATTCTTAGTGACTTTCAGATGGAAACTCTTCCTCACACGCGCCTTCTACACTAATCTTCAGTAGCCGACATTCAATCGCAGGTAAGGTGTGCCAGACTCCTAGGACCTTGCCAATCTCTAAGGTCAAAAACGGGCAGCTAACTCCAGAGACTTGAGATCACTGCCCATCATTTAGAACCTACCAAGACTTAGTTAAGAACCGTGGAAGTTATTCCTGAGTTCGACACAGTAACATATGCCTGAACCGGATGACTCCCATCTTTGCCAACCTCAGTTCCCCAACCCACGATGAATAGTGTTTGGGTAACCGTTGCAGCAGAATCGCCAGTGTACGACGCCGGTGCCGCTGGACGATTGGAGATTGCCGCGGGAGCTGATGCTGCCAACTGATAAAAGCCATTTGCACTGTTCGACTGTAAGGAATCAACTGTGAACTGAGCAAATGACTGTTGACCACCTGCCATTGCTTTTGGCTTGCGATAATACTGCTGTGCCGAAGCACCGAGGTTGTTTAAATCATTGATAACTTGATCGCGATTGGAGTTCATGGCGTTACTCTTGAACATTGAAATGCCGACCGCTATTGCGATTCCAACGATTATGACTCCAAGCACAATAAGCAGAAGTTGTTGTTGTCCCATACTTACCTCCTTTTAGTTTTTAGGGGACGTTAAGTGAAAACTCTTAAACGCCTTTCTACGACGGAATATAAACGGCATGTGCCAAGAAAGTCAAGCTTTGTGGCGTTTCTTGAGCCGGCCGAACCGTCCCAACTCAGTGAAAGGTGCAACGACAATGCCAGACGACAGGCACGGTATTATTGCGTCTTTCCCGCAAAAATGTGAGCATTGCGGAGAATTAGGTCGGGAAAATTTTTCCGCTAACAGGAAAATTTGCCATGATAATGACTCTGCTCGTGACAGTATTACGGGATGTGCTGGAGAACACATATTCAAAGGAGCAGCAATGCTCTGATACGGCAATAGAATCATGATATAATGGGATGGCCGAACAAAGAAGGAAACGCGGGAACGAAGGTCAAACGGCAAGAATTGCAGCCCGGTTTGAAGTTCACAGCTGAACGAGAAGATTGGTGAAAGAAGCGTACTGAATGCCTCTTGCGATTCCACTATGAACTGTATTTCTCTTCATCGCTTGAGATTCAAAATCAGCGGAATACAAAGTTTGGTCGCCTGTTCCGCGGCGACTCTTCTGCAACGAACAGCAACAGGAGAATAGTATCAAATGCGTCGCGACATCGAAAAGTCGAAGCGACAAACTACTCAGTTAAGCTCGCACTAGTTTTTGTACGGCAAATGAGCATTAACATTCAGTCTCTATGGTTCCCGTAGTAAACTCGAGTCTCGAAGGCTCTTAGTCCTGTTTCTCGCTCCAATACTTCATATCCCCCCAAACATTAAAACCGTATTTCACTTCCTGAAGAAATAATCCGGCTGCGGGTGCGGACATAGAAGCAAGCGACCTCTTTTCGGAATCAATGATTCGCCGAAACTGATCGACGGAGATCTTTCCGCGACCCACGTCCACCATGGTCCCGACTAATGCTCTCACCATGCCGTGGAGAAAACGATTTGATTCGATCTCAAAGCAAAGAACGGAGCACGGAACATGGAACGTGGACTTTGGACCTCGTTCTCCGTTTCCCGTTCCTCGTTCTCTGTCTTCCGCGTTCCATTCAGCCTTTGTCACTTTGCAAATGAAGTGTCTTTGCTGGTCAGCATACTTCGTAAAAGACTTGAAACTTCTCTCTCCCGTAATTAAAAGCGACGCCTCGTTCATTTTCTCAATCGCAAACTCATACGGCAGAAACGCTGCATAGCTTCTCATGATTGGAGACTTCCACGTGATGACTCTGTATACGTATTTCCGGGAAACTGCATCGAATCGCGAGTGAAAATTACTCGGGACATCCGCGGCCGCGCGCACCCCGATATCACGCGGCAACCTTCCGTTCAGCGCATAAGCGATCCTGCCTGCTTCCCACTCGGTCGCAGAATGAAAGTTTGCGACCTGTCCAAAGGCATGCGCTCCCGCATCAGTGCGGCCAGCTCCGACCACCCTGATTTTCTCCTGTAACAATTCAGACAGCGTACCCTGAAGAGCCGCCTGGACACTGTTGCTATTTGCTTGAACCTGCCAGCCGCCGTAAGCTGTACCATCATATTCGATTAACAGTGCGATGTTGCGCATTTAGATTTGGAATGATGAATGATCTAGCCAACCAAATAGTCTTTTCCGCCAAAGGAAAAATTCGTTGTAAATTCGGACATTTCAATCGTCACATTAATAACTTCTGACGCGGGTGAAGATCCTTATATATGTTTATACTTTCCCTGATTCCTGATCTCCCCGATCTTCCCCCTCCAACCTGCGGTCACCGGTTCGCAGTTGTCGTTATCTAAAAGCTGGCGGCCAATTTCAGATAAACCCCTGAAGTCTCGGGAGAACCGTTGAGCGAGCTGGCCACAGAAGCGTTGACGTTGGCAGCGAGTCGAGCTGCATCTATCGCACTTATCAGGTGGTTCAAGATTATCACCGCGGCAGTGTATCTACCATAGTTTAAATACTGGTCGGCTTTGATCCTCAGATTCTTGAACCTCGCCCTGTCAGCATCAGATTGCCACTGCCATTGGGACGAGGGAGTATTAGGATAAATCAACGTGTAATCACCGTCGTGGATCTTCTTCACGTTATAGTCTTCAGTATTGAGGAAATTCCCGATATCGACAAAGAACTGGTCGGGTTTCCCGGTAACTTGCGCCCCCGCATAGACTCTCGCATAGCTTATGGCATCGCTTCGGACCTGATCAGAGTACAATTCTACTGCAGTGTAGAACACCCAAAGCGTAGCCTCCGCAATCGTGGAATACTTGCCAACGTCGTATCTCCCCGAGGTAGAGCTCCCCAAGCCCTGGAACAGCGAGTGAAGCAAACGCGGCCAGCCCAGGAGACTTGTGTCCGGCACCTGCACCTGCGAACTTATCGGCAGACTGCCCGACCTCGGGATTCGAGGAAAGTCGAGCTCCGAGTTCCAGCCTGGATTGAGAGAAAGTGGGCCGAGCAAACATCGAGACGATGAGAAGACCAATTCCAGAGCAAAGATATTTCATGAGATTACCTGTCCAATGACGGTGTTGTCGCTGACGCCAGTTATCAGCACATCCGACAATTCATTTACACGAGAAGGATTGGCATCGATCTCGACGCGGATGTAATTCGAAGTGAACCCAAACATTTTCCCGTTCTTAACTTCTTCTTCTACCAAAACTTTCATTATTCTTCCCACGTGCTGGCGATTGAACCTATAGCGCTTCTTTGTCGATAACATCCTCAGGATCTCGCTCCTCTTCCTCCTAACCCGCGGGTCCACCGTCTCTCCTGAGCCTACAGCATCTGTCCCGTCTCGTTCAGAGTAAGAAAATACGTGCAGATATGTAACTGGCAGGCTCTCGATAAAACTGTAGCTCTTTTCGAAGAGCTCATTCGTCTCGCCTGGAAAACCGACGATGACATCTGCGCCAATTCCGGCAGCAGGAATCATTTCCTTCACGTACTCAACTATTTCTCTATATTGATTCGAATTATAGCGGCGGCGCATTTTTCGTAAGACTTCATCAGCTCCGCTCTGCAAAGGGACATGAAAGTGCTTGCAGAATTTGTCAGACGAAGAAACGAACCTCACGATCTCCTTCGTCAGCAAGTTGGGCTCAATCGAACTAATCCTGAACCGCTCGATGCCGTCAACTTTTTCGAGTTGAGTTATCAGATCGAGCAATGATGTATCGCCTCTGGCACCGAAGTCACCGACATTAACTCCGCTCAAGACAACTTCTTTGAACCCGCGCGCAGCGACTTCATTCACCTGATTTATCAGGAAGGGTATCGAGGGACTTCTGCTTGCGCCTCTAACTTTAGGAATGGTGCAGTATGAGCAATTATAATCACATCCGTCCTGAATCTTTAGAAATGCGCGTGTGCGTAACTGAACATTGGAGCGTATATCCGAAGGGAGAGACGTGCTATCCACCGCGGAATCGGCGGCGCCGAATTCAACAGCTTCGTCGATGGGCCCGGCGAAAATTCGAGCGTGATAATTTGCGCCTGAGGCGCATCCGCCTCCGGCGGACTTCGCAAAGTCATCGACATGATCGAACAACTGAAATTTTTCCCTGGCACCAAGCACAAGATCGACGCCTTCAATCTTTGCAACTTCATCCGGTTTGCCCTGAGCGTAGCACCCAGTGACCACGACGAAAGCGTTGGGTGAATTCCGGAGGGCTCTTCGCACTACCTGACGGCAATCGCTGTCCGCACTCTGCGTAACCGTGCAGGTGTTTATTACGACAACGTCGACAGGTGCCGAGGAGTCGACGACATCAAACCCCCGTCGTATGAATTCCTTTTCTATTTGGATTGTCTCGGCATAATTTAGCTTGCAGCCAAGACTCTCGAATGCTACTCGCTTCTTTTCCATTCAACTGCATTTGACTTTGATGTCATCCGACGCGCAAATGTATGCGAAGCACTTTTTCTATGCCCTTCGTCTCTCTTACTGCGAAAAAACGGATAGAAGATATTCTTCTCATTACCGTCGCCAATTTCAACTGGAAGCCGCTGAGAATCAAGCCGGAGGCCAGTCACCTCCGGTCTTCCGAGGCTTATTGATTCTCCTGCAAAGGTTCCTGAGCTTCCGGTTTTGCAGGTTCTTTTCGTTCACCTTCTTCCAATCCAGCCGCATCGCTAACAGCCTGTTCTTTGGCCGAGGCGTCAGGCTGGGCTTCTTCCGCCGCTACAGTTTCTTTTCCAGGTGCAGGAAGCGGTGCATCGGACTGGTCCTTCGGTCTTCTTTCAGCGACGCGTGACCTCCGTTCGCGCCTCTCATCAGGGTTTATCTTATGAGCCGTAAGAAACTCCTGATACACGGCAGGGTCCTTGTCCCTGAAATATTCCGTAACACTCAGAACAATCCGCTTCCCTTCCTTATCAAACTCAATGACTTTGACCTTCAATGGCTCGCCTGCCGGGAAATGCACAACGAAGTTCTTTAGATTTACCGGCGACATGTGAGAATGCGGCACAAACCCGTCAACTTCACCGGGGAGCTCGACGATAGCACCCTTCTCGATGTGCCTGATGATTTTCCCTTCGACTTCGGAGCCAACCTTGAACGATTCCTCAAATTTGTCCCACGGGTTTTCGACTGCCTGTTTGTGACCGAGTGAGATTCTTCTTTGCTCCTTGTCGACGGACAAAACGACAATCTCTATTTCGTCTCCGCGCTTCACGATCTCGCCAGGGTGACGAATTTTTCGTGTCCATGATAGATCGGAAATGTGTATCAGGCCGTCGACTCCGCTCTCGAGTTCCACGAACACGCCGAAGTTAGTCAAGTTGCGGACAATTCCTTTATGCTTCGAGCCGACGGGATACTTCTCTATGAGCTGCTCCCACGGATCCGGCTCCAGCTGCTTGAGCCCGAGCGAAAGTTTCTTGTTGTCCTTGTCGAGGCTTAGAATAACAGCTTCGACTGTCTGACCCATGGAGACTTTCTGAGATGGATGTTTTATGTGTTCGGTCCAGCTCATCTCCGAAATATGAATGAGACCCTCGATTCCCTTTTCGATTTCCACGAACGCACCATACTCGGTCAAGGATACCACTCTTCCGTTGACTTTCTGGCCGACTTGATACTTGTCTTCAATATTCTTCCACGGTTCGGGCTGCAGAGCTTTCATCGAGAGAGAAATGCGCTTCTTCTCTTCATCGAAGTCAGTCACTACAACCTGGATCTTTTGATCGAGCTTTACAATCTCGGACGGATGATTGACTCTGCCCCATGAAAGATCGGTTATGTGAATTAGCCCATCAACGCCACCAAGGTCGACAAATACTCCGAACTCTGTAATAGCTTTTACGGTCCCTTCGAGGATAAGGCCCTTTTCCAGCTTCGACAGAATTCGTTTCCTCTGTTCTTCGAGCTCAGCTTCGAGCAGAGCTTTGTGGCTCACGACCACATTCTCTGCCGCCTCGTTTATTTTCACGACGCGGAAGTCCATCGTCTTTCCGACAAAGGAATCAAAGTCTCTGACCGGCTTGACATCGACTTGCGAACCGGGCAAGAACGACTCGAGTCCCATCAGATTTACCATCAGTCCGCCCTTTACGCGGCGCAGAACCGTCCCCTGCAACACGGTCTGGTTCTCATGCGCGCTCACGATCCGATCCCAGATCCTGATGAAGTCAGCACGGCGTCGGGACAGCACGACCTGACCATCCTGATCTTCGACACTGTCGAGAAAGACTTCGACTTCATCGCCTGACTTCAATTCATTCAAATTCGGGAATTCAATCTTCGGAACCAATCCCGATGATTTGAATCCGATGTCGACAATAACATCGTTTTCGGTAAAACCTATGATTCGTCCTTTGACAATCTCGCCTGCATCAAACTGCTTCAGACTTTTGTCATAGAGATCCACCATTTCCTTCAGCTCCGCCTCGGTATACGGTGAATCTTCGCCGGCTATGAGCTTTGCTTTGGTTATCTGCACTTTTCTTGCCACGGTCTCATCAGAGCTCTGCATGACCATCACCTCCGTGACCTTTTCTTCTTCGACCATTAAACCTCTCCTTTAGAGTTGCTCGTGTCCCCATCACCTTTCCCAAGGGAATCATTTCCATAAGGGGCAACCAATGAGTTGAACACCCAGCAAAAGACAAACGCCGCCAGTAAGCCTTATGCCGAGCGAACTTTTTTCGTTTAACATCAGTTAATCCCGCTCGCTTATTCTATACGGGCATATCCCGACCGAAAGCATTTGTATGTCGGGATGGCGCAGGGCGCTCACGGGATGCCACAAGGCAGCATTGTGGCGGTTTCCTTCAATTGTCAATTTGCGACTTTAAACTTTAGACCGTCGATCGCAGGTTCAAGATTCAAAACAGCACGTCTCACTTTTTCCATGAGCCATTGAGGAGTGGAAGTCGCGCCAGTAATACCAACGCTCTCTGCATTTTCAAACCACTGAACCTGAAGCTCGCTTTCATTTTCGACAAAATGGGAGGAGGGATTCTCTTCCCTGCATATTTCAAACAGGACCTTGCCATTGGAACTATTCCTGCCCGCAACAAACACAACTACATCGTTCTGGGCGGCAAACTCTCTGAGCTTCTTGTCCCTGCCGGAGACCTGCCCACAGATAGTGTCCTTTGCAAGAAAGGTCTTCGCAATATCTTCCATCGTCCCAACTACGAAATCCTTGACTTTCTTCGACAGCGCTTCCTTTATTGCGTAGAAGGTCGGCTTGTCCATCGTCGTCTGTGAGAAGAGCACGGTCTTTCGAGTAAAGTCTATTTTCTGCAACGCTTCCTCAACCGATTTGACCACGATTGCTTGATCGTTGCAAACGCCGCGCAGGCCGATCACTTCTGCATGGTCCTTCTTCCCAAATATTACGACCTGATAATGATCGTCATTAAACTTCTTAATTCTTTCCTGCAGCTTCGAAACGACGGGGCAGGTCGCGTCTATCAGCTCCAGGTTGTGCTTCTTTGCGATCTCGTACGTCGACGGTGGCTCACCATGCGCTCTTATCAAGACTCTAGCATCCTTCACACTCTCGAGGTCCGCGTGAGAGATAGTCTGCAACCCTTTGTCACCAAGGCGAGCGATCTCTTCAGGGTTGTGAATGATGTCGCCAAGCGAATACAGCTTTCCCGACCCGCTGAGTTCTTCCTCAGCCATGTCGATCGCTCTCACGACTCCCCAGCAGAAGCCGCTATTTTTATCTACGGTCACTTTCATTTTCTTTCTATTCCTTCTGCCACGACCAGGGCTTCATTTACATACTCTAGAATCTTGTTAACCTGTTCGTCAATAGTAAGGTTGGTCGTATCTATTTCAATCGCGTCGTCCGCTTTCTTCAACGGACTTGCCTGTCGTGTCGAGTCTTTCAGGTCTCTCTCCTTCAGTTCGCGGACGACCTGGACTATTGGCATCTCTTCGCCGTTCGCGGAAAGTTCGATCTGTCTTCTGCGGGCCCGTTCCATGATGTCTGCCGACATAAAAAACTTTAGATCAGCTTCAGGGAAAACCACGGTACCGATGTCTCGGCCATCTACCACGCGCCCTTCTTCAGAATTTGTCTCACGCTGCTTCTCAACCATGATCTTCCTGAGATCGGCATATGAGCTCACAAGACTTACATTCCTCGTAACTTCTTCAGACCTTATTTCCTCGGTTACATCCTTTCCGTCAAGAATCACACGGATAATTCCCGCATCATTGATAATTTCAATGTCAGAGTTTGAGGCAGCACTAACTACCGCAGCTTCATTCGACGGATCGATTTTCAAACCAAGTATCTTCAATGTAATCGCGCGATACATTGCACCCGTATCGATGTATACATATCCTAGCTTCTTCGCTACTAGTTTCGCGGTGGTACTCTTACCGGAACCTGCGGGACCGTCGATTGCTATGAGTAGTTTTCTCAAACCTCTCCTTTTAGAGCGCTGAAGAGCGCTGATTGAGCAATAGTTAAGAATACAAATTTAGCTTCTTGCCCGCAAACAAACAACGCCGACAGTAATTCTGTGGAAAAGATGAAATGCCGGACGGAGCCGAGTGGAACTCTCCCCGATCAACTCTTTTTGAGTGCCCATCGCATTAACTCCTTCAGACGCGGGCGCTTACCATAAACGAGGATTCCAATTCTGAAGATTCTACCGGCCGCAATCATGCAAAAGTAGGTTGAGGCCAAAAGGATGAGCGCGCTTACCACCAGCTCCCACGTGTCAGGCGACTGCACGGAGATTCTAAAAGCCATCATCGCTGGCGTGAAGAACGGAATGAGGGACAACACCTTTATATACACGGCGGTCGGGTCCTGAATTATGAGTGTCGCAAAGACGATCGGGAAGAAGAGCAGCATGGAAACGTAAGTCATCGCTTGCTGAGCCTCCTGCTCGGTCGTGACTGGCGCACCTGCCATTACAAATAGCGTAGAATAAAAAAGGAAGCCGAGAATGAAGAATATCAATACCCACCAGACATTGTCGGGTACTGTCAGGAAACTTGCCATCTGTCCGGCAAATGCCCCGCCTATCAATGCCCAGACTGTGAGTTGAGTGAGGCCGAGAAGACTGAGCCCAAATACTTTGCCGGCCATTATTTCATCCGCCGACACCGACGACACTAACACTTCAACTATTCTGTTGGTTTTTTCCTCCACAACACTTCGCACCAGCAATTGTCCTGACATCAACATTGATAGGGCAAGAACCATGATGAAGATGTATCCCATGAAGAAGCTCGAGACGGCTCCCGCCTTTTCTTCATGTCCTGTCTTAGAAAGTTTCACCGTCTCCATATCAACGGGTTTCGAAACCTCCTTCACGAGATCAGGATTAACTCCACGCTGCTGCAGCTGGCTGCTGACAACAATATCTTTAACTGCGGATTGAAGCCTTTCGATCTCCTTGAAATTAGAAACGTTCTGGGAGACATACTTAAATTTTCTAGACCCGAAGATGCTCGAGTCCACGACAATGTAGGAAGAGATTTGTCCTTGCATAACCAACTTGCTGGCCTCGGCTCTCGCATCTTTGCCGGGCGCAATTGTGACAACCCGGTAATTTGGTCTTCCGTCCGGAAGCTTATATTTTTCCGTCAGGTCCGAATTCAATGCGGGCGCCACGACACCCGTGCTGTCTATTATCCCGACCATGATGGTGCTTTCATCTGATTTGGTCATGAATAGGCCGGGGAGAACAGACATGACTATTATGAATGTCGGGGTAACAATCAAAGATATGATGAACGCCTTCGTCCTCACCTTCTCAACGTATTCCCACCTGGCTATAGTCAGCACTTTCTTAATTGACATCGTTGCCTCCCACCGCCTTTATGAATATGGAAGTCAGCGATGCTTCTTCCACCGAGAATTTCGTGACATCGACTGCCTGCAGTGCCTCTTCCAAGAATGCTCGACGACTGACACCTTCCTTCATCTTTATCTCGGCGTAGTTCTCATACAGATCGATAGAAGAAATGCCATCGAGGTGACGAAGCGCGGACGAATCTCCTTCAAACTCCAGATGAATTGTGTCGCTGCCATATCTCCGTTTAATCTCACCCAGTTCGCCGTAGAGAATCACTTTCCCGTGATTTATCAGACAAATTCTATCACATAATTTCTCAGCCTGTTCCATTTGATGCGTCGAGAGAACTATCGTCTTTCCAGCCTGCTTCAACTCGCGCATCATATCTTTTACAACCATTTGATTCACAGGATCCAAACCGGAAAAGGGTTCATCAAGTATCAGAAAAGCCGGATCATGCATTACACAGGAAATGAATTGAACTTTTTGCTGCATTCCTTTGGACAGCTCGTCGACCTTCCGGCCCGCATATCCTGCCAAATCCAATTTTCTAAGCCAGGTTTCCGCGCGTCTCCTCGCCTCCTGAGGCTTGACATTCCTCAAGCTTGCAAAGTATGTCAACACATCAATGACCTTGCTCTTTCGATATAAACCGCGCTCCTCTGGCAAATATGAGAGCGAGCTCTTTATTTCAGGAGTTAGTTCCCTTCCATTGAATCGGACCACGCCCTTGTCTGGTTCTATGATCCCGAGAGAGATTCTGATAGCCGTAGTTTTGCCGGCTCCATTCGGACCGAGGAGTCCGAAGATTTCACCTGGATGAACTTCAAATGTGACGCCGTCTAGCGCAGTAGTGGTAGCATATGTCTTGCAAAGATCAATGACTTGAAGCATTAGCCCTCATTAATGAGTAAGATTCTAAATTCTAATAAGTCAAAAGTCAAACGGGAAATGTCAAAACTGCAACTCAAAACTCAAAAATAATCCGATCTAAGTTCTGATTTTTGACATCCGATTTTGACTTTTGAATTCTGACCTTTGACTTCGGGTTATGTTTTCCTTCTCGCCCGCTCGGCTAGACTCACTCAAGGAGTGTTCCTGTAGATCATTCTCGGAAATGGAATTGTTTCCCTGACATGTTCGAGTCCGCATATCCATGCCACCGTCCTCTCGATGCCCAGACCAAATCCGGAGTGAGGAACGGTTCCATATTTTCTCAGGTCAAGGTACCATTCAAAAGGTCCTCTCGGCAAACCGAATTCTTCGAGCCGCTTGAGCAATGTGTCATAGTCGTCTTCACGCTGGCTCCCGCCAATGATCTCACCGTAGCCTTCAGATGCCAGGACGTCCACGGAAAGAGTGAGGTCATTCCTTTCCGCATCGCGTTTCATATAGAATGCCTTGCATGCCGCCGGATAATGGTGTACCATGACGGGGCGATCATACTGTTGCGAGATCATCGTCTCATCCGGCGCGCCGAGATCGTTACCATATTGAAAGTCGATTCCGTTTTTCTTGAGGAATACGACTGCCTCATCATAATGCAGGCGCGGGAAAGGACGTTTCACCAGCTGCAGCTTGGTGGTGTCTCTTTCAATCGCATGCAATTCGCCTTCACACTTGTTCAAGACCGTCTGAACAACATGCTCGATCAGTTCCTCCGCAAGGTCCATGTCGTCGTTCAAATCCGCCCAGGCAACTTCCGGCTCCACCATCCAGAATTCTGTCAGGTGGCGTCTCGTTTTAGATTTCTCTGCACGAAATGTCGGTCCGAAGCAATACACTTTTCCAAATGCCATTGCAGCAGCCTCTGCGTAGAGCTGCCCGCTCTGTGTCAAATATGCCTTTCCAAGATCGAAGTAGTCCGTCTCGAACAGTGTGCTCGTCCCTTCCACTGAAGCCGGCGTGAGAATCGGAGAATCAACCAGCGTGAATCCCCTGCCGTCAAAAAAGTCGCGGATGGCTTTTATGATCTGGTGCCTCACCCTCAAAATTGCATGCTGCCTCGATGACCTGAGCCAAAGGTGCCGATGATCCATGAGAAACTCTGTACCATGTTCCTTTGGCGTGATGGGATAATCCTTGGCGATGTGCACAATCTCCAGACGCTCCACCTGAAGCTCGTAGCCGCCGGGCGCTCGATCATCTTTGTGCGCCATTCCTGTTACAACCACAGAACTTTCCTGGGTGAGCGGATCGTAAGAATCAAAGACTTCTGGAGAAACTTGATTCTTTACGATAACACATTGTGCGATGCCGAACCCATCACGCACCAGAACGAAATGGATTTTCCCGCTCGATCTTTTGTTGTAAACCCATCCACGAATCGATACCGATTTGCCGTCGAACTCAGACAGCTTATCGATAGTGGTTGATGGTCTGCCGTCTTCAGGAAGTCCTGACATTCATTTCTCCATGAAACTCGTTAAGATTATTCAACGAATATAATTCAACGGGGTTACGCGTTCAATTTAGAAAAAGATGGCACAATGTCCCAGAGGCACAATGCAAAAAGAAACGGCACCTCATTTCTTTGTGCCTTTGCTGCTCTGTGGCTTGGTGCCTTTTTCCTATAAGTCCGTTAAACTAAATTGCAGTTCAAAAACGGAGTGCACATTGTTATGAAGGCACTTGTGACTGGCTCGACCGGATTTATTGGAAGCCACCTTGTGGAGAAACTACTCCAGCGCAACTATCAGGTCAGATGTTTGATGAGGAAAACGACCAGGCTTGAAAACCTAGGTGGCCTTGCGGTAGAATTTGTCCAGGCGGACTTTGACGATATGCAGTCGCTCCGCACGGCGGTAGAGGGCGTTGAGTATGTCTTCCATATCGGCGGCGTGACGAAATCAAAAGACCAAGAGGGCTACTTCAGGGGAAATTACCTGACAACAAAGAATCTCCTTGCCGCCGCTGTCGAAAGCGGTTCGAACATCAGGCGATTCACACTGGCGAGCAGTCTTACTGCCGTGGGCCCCGGACCAACTCTGAGCCTGTCGATGAAACCACACCGTATCATCCGATTACAACATATGGCAAGAGCAAAATGGAAGCGGAGAAGGAATGCCTTGCCGTCGCCTCCGACATACCGGTCACGATCATAAGACCACCTGCTGTTTACGGACCACGAGACAAGGACATTTTCGAATTTTTCAAATCCGCAAATGGTCATCTTCTCCCGATAGCCGGCTTCAGGAAAAAAATCCTGAGTCTGATACACGTTTACGATTTGGTTGACGGGATCATCGCTGCTGCCGAACATCCGAAGGGCGCCGGCCAAATATACTTTATCTCCAACGAAGCAATTTACGACTGGAGTTCGATTGGCAGAATAACGAAGAGGATTCTGGATAAATGGATGCTTAAGGTGAGGATCCCGCACCTCGCAGTTTATACCGTGGCCGCAGCAAGCGAATCAATCGCGAGGCTCAGAGGCAAGGCCGCGTTGATCAACCTTGAAAAGGCGCGCGACATGGTACAATCGAATTGGACATGCAGCGTCGAAAAAGCCAAACGTGAGCTCGGCTATAATTCGAAACTGACGATTGAAGCGGGAATCGAGAATACGATAAGATGGTACAAAGTAAACGGATGGCTCAGTTAAGTCAGAAGGCAAAATTCAAAAATCTCCCGATCAAAAATCACGTCGTGTGACGATCGGGATCCCGAACATCCTGTTCGGGAAAAACTGCAACTCAAAAGTCAAGCATGACTCGATTCGGGTTCTCGAGCCAAACCGCCACCGGCACTCCGTCGTTGAAGTCCCGAAGCGCAAGCAACCTTCAGCCGAGATTTCGGCTTACGTTTTTTACCTTTTACCTTTGACTTTTGAATTTACAACGGAATGTTGCCGTGTTTCTTCTTGGGATTTGTGTCAACCTTGGTCTCGAGCATCTCGAAAGCTCGGATGAGTCTCGGACGGGTTTGACTCGGTAAAATGACTTCATCAATGTATCCGCGTTCTGCAGCAATGTATGGGTTCGCGAATTTTGAAGTATAATCGGCAATTAGTTTTGCTTCGACCTCATCGGGATTTTCAGCCTTCTCGATTTCCTTCCTGAAAATAATCTCCACCGCTCCCTTCGGGCCCATGACCGCGATTTCTGCTGAGGGCCACGCAAAGTTCATGTCTCCACGAATGTGCTTCGAATTCATTACATCATATGCTCCCCCGTAAGCCTTGCGCGTAATGACCGTGACCTTCGGAACAGTAGCTTCACTGAACGCAAAGAGAAGCTTTGCCCCGTTCTTGATTATTCCCCTCCACTCCTGATCTGTCCCGGGTAAGAATCCCGGAACATCTTCAAGAACCAACAGTGAAATATTGAACGCGTCGCAAAATCTGACGAAGCGAGCCGCTTTGACCGAGGCATCGTTGTCAAGTACACCGGCCAGGACGGCAGGCTGATTCGCTATTATGCCAACCGATCTTCCGTCAAGCCGAGCAAATCCCACGACTATGTTTTGAGCAAAGAGTGCGTGGACTTCAAAGAAAAGGCCGTCATCGACAACAAGCTTGATGACATCCTTGATGTCGTATGGCTTATTGGGATTGTCGGGTACGATCGCATCGAGCCTTGATTCAACTCTGTCGGCCCTGTCTGTCGCTCTGGTACGAGGCGGATCCTCTCGATAGTTCAACGGGATAAATGAGAGGAGCTGTCTAATTCCGAGAAGGCATTCAGGTTCGCTCTCACACGCAAAATGTGAGATACCACTTTTCGTGGCGTGAGTCACCGCCCCGCCAAGCTCTTCAAATGAAACATCTTCGTGGGTAACTGTTTTCACGACGTTTGGCCCGGTCACAAACATATAACTACTGTTTTTCACCATAAAGATGAAATCAGTGATGGCGGGTGAATACACGGCGCCGCCGGCCGAGGGGCCCATGATCGCGGAGATTTGGGGGATAACCCCACTCGCGAGAGTATTCCTGAGAAAAATATCGGCGTAACCCCCGAGCGAGACAACTCCTTCCTGGATCCTCGCGCCTCCCGAATCGTTCAAGCCAATGACGGGCGCGCCCATTTTCATCGCCAGGTCCATCACTTTGCAAATCTTCTCGGCATGCGCTTCTGACAGAGAGCCGCCAAACACCGTAAAATCCTGACTGTACACGAAGACCAATCTTCCGTCAATCTTGCCATAACCTGTAACTACGCCGTCTCCGGGGAAGCGCTGGCTTTCCAAACCAAAGTCATGCGAACGATGCTTGACGAACATGTCGAGCTCAACGAACGAGCTTTCATCGAGTAGAATCTCAAGACGTTCGCGTGCGGTCAGCTTGCCTTTCTTATGCTGCCCATCTATCCGGTCCTGCCCGCCGCCCGCCTTTGCCTCTTCCTGAAGTCGCCTTAATTCCTCGTTCTTGCTCTTCATGTCTCGATCAACCCCGTCACCTTACTGAAAGAGAAACGACGTGGCGAAATTGTAATATAACGTAAAGATGAAAGATAGAACTCCTTTGTTCATTCCTGGTGAGTACTCATAGTTGTGGTCATGTGCGTAGCTCATTGTTGCTTGCGCGTAAAAATTCTCCTGAGGCTGATACAGTGCGGAAAGCTGAACAAGATTTGTGACCTGCGGCCTGCCATAGGGGAATGGTTCCGAGTAGCCAGTCTGCACCGTGACATTCGGATTGGTCAACCATGGCATCGTATAGAAACTGTAAATGTTACTGCTCCCGTGTTCGAGGTGCATGACCTCGACCGCAAGCTTGCAATCATATGAAAACCATTGAGACAGCCGGAAGTCAATGTTCCAGAAGTCATCCCCGTAAGGATTTGCGACGGGATAATTTCGCAGCAAGAGTTTTTGGAAGCTGACCCAATTGTATTCATTGTAGACGCGGTTGCGTGCCATCATATATTGCATGCTGACGTCACTTCCATCCATTCCGAAATTCCGAAAGACATTTGATGCGCGTATGCCAGCTTGAATCGCATACAGGTTCGGCTTAAGGTCTCCCTTGGTTTTATGATCTACCTGCCAATCATCAATCGTCAGGTTGCCGTAAAAATCGAAACCCTTCGGCCAGAAAATGCTGAAGTCTCCGCCAAGAAAATTATTCGTGGACCCTGACAGGTTGTCATTCGAAGTCGTTTCGTAATTAACTCGCACGGGATTAGTATTCTCAAAGTTGATCGACGCATTGGGTCCACCGAAAGTCGCGGCCTGGTATGCTCCTATGAATACCTTGTCAGCAATGTTGAATTCAAATCTGGAACCGGTGAAGTACCTGTTCGCCATTGGATCTGGCTGGCCAAACGTGGGGGCGGGAGCGAACGGAGTATAATTGTTCGTGTCCGGCGTAAATTCCGGCATTGGATCAAGTTGAGCAACGAACCAACTGAACTTCACAACGTGTGTCTTTATGAGGAGCGATACCATATCAAAGGCCCCTGCCGTAGGAGAAACGAGAGTTTTACCATCGTCACCGAAACCCCATGAAAGATAATCGCGACCGAAAGTGAAATCCACGTACTGGTTGGAATATTGAATGTACGCTTGCTGGTGAAGGGCGTCAAGGCCGAATTTCGACGAGCCTGTGTAAAGCGTATCATCCTTCAGTGTTTGGTCGATAGTGGCGTCTGTGTAAAGAGAGAGGTGATTGCCAATATCGAATCCGAATTCGGTCCGAAGAGTGGGACGAAACTCAAGCTTGTCTGCATATTTGAAGGTCCCATAATCTCCCTTCGCCAAATTAAGAAAGGCTTCTTCCGAGAATCTGGCACCAGTGAAAGCGGTATCCGGATTTGATTTCTGCGCTTCCAGCAAATTTATCTCGTAAGAAAATTCTCTTTCAAGTTTTTCTATCAGCCATCTGTCAGCTTGAGTCACACTTGAAGCGCTCATTTTCTTCTCAAGCTTCTGAAGGGCTTCAGCCACCTCCATCCTGCGGTAGGGCTTGATACCCGGACTCAGATCAAGAAGAAAGCCTCGCGTCTGAAGTTGTTGAATTACGTCGTAAGTCCAGTTGTCTATAGGAATTGAGTAATTGTGCTGCGCAAAAGCAGCTCCGGTGACGAACAGAAGTGCGCCAAAAGCAACAACAAACTTTTGTCTCATTCATGCCTCCATTTTCTGTACCAGCATATTCGGATAAACACCAAGAGAAAACACGTGGGAACTTTGTCGGATTTTCGAGCGGCTTTCTCCAAAATTGCGATTCACATTGGAGCGGAAACACAGACGTCAATTCGTACGCGTGCCGATCGAATTTTCTACGTGTAGCAAGCTTCAGTTGTAAATATAGACTTCGCTACGCCGGTTTTCGGCTCTGCCATCACGTGTCCTGTTGGACGTGATCGGTTTGCTTGACCCATTGGCTACAAGTTCGATGCTCTTGACTGGAATGCCCAATCGCCTGGACAAAGAATCGGCAACCCGAGCGGCTCTCCTCCTTGAAAGATCCACGTTGTACCATTTCGGTCCGATCGAATCCGCATTGCCTTCTATGACTATCCGCAATCGATGCGACCCTTGTTGTTGAATCACATTCTCTATCCTGTCAAAAATGCAGTAAACGTTTTTGTTGATGCCGGCACGGTTGAACTCAAAGAATATCTTTATCGGGCCACCTGAGGTCTCCGACTCCACCGATGATGGTGCATGAGTTTTTCTTTCCGGAGTCGCGGCGGGTTGAGGCTCTTTGCTCTTGATCGCCTCGCTTTTTGTTTGTCCAGGAGCCGTCGATCGCACGACGCCCGATTGGGAACCCTCAGTAGGCGAAGGATTGCCCGTCAAGACCCGGCTCTTTGTCCCTGTAGCGGCCATAATTCTCAGAAAAACTAATAACACAACGCCCAGAATGACAACCGCAATCACGACCTTGCCGCCGAGTTCGATTTTTACTCGTGCCATTTATTGCCAAATATCCAGATCATTCATCTCAGTGCGCGGATAACAGATCCTAATTTCTTTGTCCGGAATCCTGAGCGGACGATCAGCAGCCCTTCCCGCATTACCGGACGACGCCTGTCATCCAAACCGTTCACAAGGCAGAGTGCTTCGAGAAGCATGTTCGCATTCCACGAAAGAAGAATTAATCTGCAAAGATATGAACTATCGAACACCTGGAAAGCAGACTGACTTTATGCCGGAGTTCATAAATCGATTCTTGAAGTTGCACAATATCTCGAATCCAGCATTCAGAGTAACTATCTTGCGATATGCTATGGCTACCTGACTTCCCGGATTAATTATCTGACGACGCCGTGCGTTTGCGCTTCGTGCCAGCGTGTCCCTGCTCTGGCATCTCCTGCGATACGAAATACTGCAACACGCTTGAGAGTCTCTGCTCCTCTTTCTCTTTCTGTTGCTGCCATGCTTGGAATCTTTCGCGTGTCTCTTTTAGCATGGCATTATTCTCTTCCATCTTCTCCCGGATCTCATTGAAAATTCTTTCCATTTCCTCCTGGAGCCGTTTGTTCTCTTCGCTCTTTTTTTGCTCGAGCTCTCGCAGCCTTCGCTCCTCAATCTTCTCGAACTGAGTAAGCGCCTTATCTCGCTTGACTGCATCCTGAATAACTTCTTCAGCAGGGATTCTCAAAGCTTCGAGTGCGACCATCAAAGCACTTCGTTTGATTTCTGGAGAAGCGGTCTTTAAGTAAACACTCTTCAGAAGCTCCTCAGCTCGGTAAACCGTGAACCCGCTCGCCGGCTCTTTTATCCCGAACGCCTGGAAAATAGCTTCGAAGCTCGGCAGCTCTTCGCCGACACGAGCTACTGGCTGTTCGAGCTCGGGCTCTGAAACCTCTAAGTGTGTTTGCCCTTCTGTGACCTGCGGCTTCTCAGATTTCTTTTCCTCATCCTCCACCGACACGAAGACGTTGTACCACTTTTTTTCTGCCATTTCTTACCTCCAGAAATTCAACGTTAATTTAGAAAAGATCCACAACTTTAGCAAGAAGAATGGGTGACATTGCTTTTCTGTCAAATCAACATGTCCTGCTAGGTAGATGCACTTCTACTGTTGCAGTTGAACGTACTTCTGCCAGTCAGGATTTTCAACTTCTCCTCGCTTGGTCGAATGAATTAGCACGTAATCGTTGAAACCAGTCAGATCGACAAACACAAAAATCACTCCGCCCTCAATTGAGTTGTAGGTCCATATTTGGTAAGGCTTGCTACTTGACGAGCTCGAATGCCGCTCGATATCGTCGGGTTGCCCATAATCGATGTAGACCCGTCCACGGTCGGTCAACCATCCTGTCTTAAATGCGGTTTTGTACTTTACATTGGCCTCGTTGAAACGTTTGTCAAATTCGGACCAGGAGTTAAATCCGTCGGGTCCCGACTTCGTGGTTTGTTCGTTCCAGAACTGGGCAAGAAATCGGCGTTTCCCATCGACTGTCGTGAGCTTCTTGTAAAAGTCGCCTTGCTGAGGGGATGCAAGATATGAAGAGGCATGGAAAATGTTGTCCAGCTCTTTTTCGCCCATGGAAAAAAACGGCGACGAGATCACGTCTATGTTTGAGCCCGCGGCGATTTCCGGCTGCTTGACGTACGGGTTATAAATAAAAAAGTACTGGCTCGTCGATGCCGAACGTTTCAGGATTGAATCCGCGACGGTGAGCTCCATTGCATACTTTCCGGATGGCAAGTCGGAAATATTTGTCGAACCGATCTCCACGACACTGGATGACGAGCCGGTCTTCACAGAGGGTTGGCCCTTCAGCACTCGCCCGTATGTATCTACGACGTTCCACGCGATCGCGTATTCGGTCTTGTCATTTGACTTTCCAAGTCCGTACACTTCCGCATAATACGAAATCGTCGGCATACCGAGTCCATATAAAGCTTTCGGATTCGGAACGACATGAAGCGTATTCTTGTAATAAAGGTCTTCTTCGCTCGCGCCATTTGAAATATCACTGCACAATTCAATGTCGGAGATACTCAGTTCACGTCCGGGGAAGTTATGAACGACAAGGTCAAACCGCGCGCTGTCGACGACCGAACTTGAGTCGCTTCCGCTAACGTAAACCATTGCCTCGTATTTGCCCGCCTCAAAAAGCAGACGGGTTATCGTGACGAATCGCGACAACGTCTGAATAGAACTTGTGTCCACGGTTCCGATAGGTATATTATCCCGGACACGGAATATCGAATCCGTAGAAAGATTCCTGAATTTGAAATTCAATCGAACTTCCGAAGAGAAGCGATTGGCCTTATTCCCTTTCGAGTCGTTGACGGAATGATATGAAAGTTCTGCGGGTGAAATGGATGTATAGATTTCTACGTCAGCGACTGTTGAATCGTACTTGAATTCTGCATAGTTCACGGCCGAAAGCAGACGGCCTTGAGCAACAACTCCACGGGAAGCGACGGACAAAAGAATCCCCGCCACCGCCCCAAGCACAGTAAGCGTCTGCCTGCTCATCATATCCTCCAACTCAATGAAAAATTTATTATGAATGGAAGAGAATATTCAACGTCTCCACTCACGTTATTAATATAAAACACATTTCTTCTATTGTAAACATTTATCAGCATGAGCTCAGATGTCAATTCCATTCCAAAAAGTCTTGCTTTGTATGACAAGCTCGCATCGAGACGATGGTATGGCGACATTCTTGCACTGTTCTTCTCGCCAAAGACAATTTGACTTGATGTGCTGGCATTCGTGTAGCCTGCCAGATCGTTCGGATCAATATGCAACTCCGGATAGAATCCAGAAAGCGGTGTGTACGGCAAACCCGAACCGTACTCCCAGTGTGCTCTTATCCAGAACTTGTCAAATGCCTCCCAACCTGATGAAAGGTTAACCTGGTGTCGCCTGTCGTACCTCGGCGCGAAAGTAAATCCATCGGAAGTATTTGTTACTTTCGCATATGAATAATTCGAAGTGAAATAAAAATCGCCGACATCGTATTCGCAGCTGAGCTCAAGCCCGTAAGACTTCCCGGTTCCCAAAATGAAATCAGGATCGTTCTGATCAACTTTATTTCGATTGACCGTCACCAGTTTCGTATAGTCTTTGTAGTAGACCTCGCTCTTTATTTTCAGCACATTGACCGGGAAGAACTGTCCCCCTAAGATAAAGTGGTCTGCCTCTTCGTCATCAAGGTTTGAAGCGGTGTCAGGAATTGAGATTATCAGATCGAACGGGGTATAAATGTCATCCTCGTTATTAAGGCTGATTATCCGTTGATGATACTGGCCCGCCGCGAGATACACCGATGCATTGTTCGAGAGGTCATATGTAAAGGTCGTGCGGGGATCTGCCAGATAGCCCTTCCCGCCCCCTGCTGCATACTGGAACGTCCTTGCAATATCGAGGCGCAGCCCGAGCTCCACGTTAAGGTTTTTGATCGCTTCCCATTTGTAGGCGATCCACATGTTCGGTTCAACTTCCTGCTGGCTTATGCTCAACGCATTGTCATATGCATTCGTGAAAGTGAAATTATATGAAGGGAAATTAAACAGAAGTCCAAAATCGAGTTGAGCTGTCGCGCTGGGATGGTAAGTCAGGTCACCATAGAAAGCGGGGTCCTGGACTTGATCCGATTCGTAGTAAATATAGCTCGCAGACTTGGGAACTTGCTCGGCGGTGTAGATCGAATTCGAGACTGAAAATTTGAAACTGTACAGATCGCCGAATAGGTAATTAGCCGAGATACAATATCCGAGATCCGTCCAATGAAAATCAGGGTCGACAGCGTTCTCGCTCGAAATCCGGTCTCCGGTGGACAAGAATTCTACTGAGATGTGACCTGTCGAAGTGAAGTTCGTGGTCAGTTTTGCAAATCCGTCGAAGAACTGAAAAGGTATGCTCCGATTAAAATATCTCCTGAGAGAATTCTTGTAGAGTGACGTTCCGGAAAAATCCTATGAAGCTAGAATTGTTGCCGAGAAATCCGAGCGGCAGAGGTCCCTCAACCATGACATCGGAAGAAAGCAAATCGAAACTCCCCGCAGCATCATAATTGCGCGCGTCCCCGTCTTTCGTCTCCACGCTCAGAATGGATGACAGTCTGCCGCCATACTGTGCCTGGAAACCGCCTGTACTCAGATCGGCAACCTTAACGATCAACGGATCGATAAAACTGAAGAGACCGAAAGCATGGAAGAGATTGTATATTCTGATTCCGTCAATCGTCACGAGGTTTTGATCTGCGGCTCCGCCACGAACATAATATTGGCTCGATATGCCGCCGACAGTCACGACCCCCGGCAGCTGGGTGACAGCCTGGACCAAATCATTGCTGAGAACCCCCGTCGCCTTTTCCAGATCTCTTTCATACAGAACAGTCGTGCTAGGCGCCATCGGTTCCATCCTCCCTTTATACTCGCCGGTCACTTCGATCGGCGACAGGGTGGTAGGCTCTTCCGTAAGTTGGAAGGTCACATTCACGACAGCAGCACTGCTCTTTATTTCAAAGATTCTTTCTCTATAACCGACGGCGCTGACGACGATCCTTCTGTACGTGACTGATATTTTCGGCAGGACGAAATATCCTTCTCCGTTCGTGTAAATTCCAATTGTAGTCTTCTCAACCCGCACTGTTGCGTAAGGCAGCCTTTCACCGGTGGAAGAGTCGACGACTGAGCCCCTGAGCGTGTATGTCCTCTCCTGGCATTTCCCTATTGAGCCGAGAAGCATCATGGTACACAAGAAAAATAGGACCGGCCTCAATTCGCTCTCACCAAATGCTTGCCATCATGTTCAAGGATACACATTGACTGACATGGAATCATTAGAAGCGCTACCGAAGAAACCCAATCCGTCCGTGACATTGGTGAAGACAGGCTTTTCTGTTCTCATCGTAAGAGGATCATTAAACCCGTTTGAGATGCTATAGAAATCGTAAAGGGTTGCATCTATTTGGAGAAGACTTATGACAGCGGTGACTGTTCCGGAACTCAGCTGGCCGGTCGCGTGCGCAAATGCAGAGGCGTAATCCTGCAGTGGAAAATCGATTTCGGTAATAGCGCCATTGATCTTCAGAAAGTAAGAGGTAGTGTCTTGTTCGTAACTTGGATTGACTCGAATCTCTCCCGAAACAGGATCCCCGTTCAAATCAACTCCTTGATAACGAAGAGTAATAACGAGGCGGATGGCCATCGTGTGTGAAGACGGGTAGATCGTGAAGAGAGGATTTTGTTGACTCGCAAACGGCTCGTGGAGAACGCTCAAGGTGTAATACGCAGGATAGATAACACCACTATCCAGGACGTCGAGGGTAGCTGAGCAATTAGGATAGCCTGTAGCTTCGACACTCACATCAAGTTGTGATCCCTGTTTCAGGTTTATGCTTGCCTGCAGCAAGTTAAGTGAGTTGACAAAAACCGGTGACATTGTTATTGAATTCCCGGTGGCTCCGTTTATCAAAGTGCCGGTCAATCCGGGGATTCGGGTTGAATTAGTTGAATCATCCGACGATGTCTCGCTGTCCCTCTCGATCCGCACGACCAGGGAAGAATCCCCACGGAAAGCGATTCCATATAAGACCAGTTGAGGTTTGTAAACCTGTTTTACCTGAAAAGGTGAATTACAACCTGTGACGGAGAGAACGACCACTAGAACAAAACATCTGAGGATTCGAGCAGGAGAATCAAACATGCGCCTCTCTCAAGGCAGTGAATCGACGGGGAGAAAATGAGTAACTAAGAATCATTCGTATCTGCAAAAAAAAATGCCGCCGGGAGATCAAAGAAACGCCCGGCGGCTCCCAATTCAAGAGGAAAGGTTAAAATGCGATCCGAAGATCGAATAAATTATTGCTCGTGAAGTATCTTACCGGAACATAAGCGTAGTTGAACGTGAGGCCGAGGCCTGTAAGCTTGCTCAGGTCGACCCCTGCACCAAAGGTCCAGTTCTCAAATATCGAGACGTTTCCACCACTGCTGGCGAACGCGCCGCCGGTCTGGCTGAAGAGATATCCCGCGCGCACTGATATGGTATTCATGAATGTGTATTGTGCTCCGGCGCGATACTCGTCGATCGCAAAGTTGTTGTTCTCGAACGTTGCCGTAACTTCCAGCGCATTGTTGTCGTCGAATGCCTTCTTGTAGCCCAGTCCGATGTCAATGACTGACGGTAGCTGGAAAGACGCCGCCTGCAATTTGTAGTATGTCAGGCCGACGTTTGCGCTCGGAATGTCCGCCTGGACCCATAGGCCTGAACCGCCGTACTGCATTGTGGTTCCGATGTTCTTCACCGAAACTCCGACAGCAAGACCGCTGATGCCGATCAAGTCCTGGTACTGGACGCCAGCGTCGAATCCTATGCCGGTTGCGCTGACACTTCCAAAGCTCTCATTGATCAGATTGATTGTGGCACCGATACTCACCCGATCAGTCAATCGCTTCGAATAGGTCAGACCTCCGATGAAAAATGTGGGGCTAATCTGTTCACCGGTACCATCAGGAAAATCCATCGTGGTGACATCAATCGTTCCCATGTTGAAAGAACGGAGAGACAGCGCCAGCGATCCGAAACCGAGATTTCCGCCAATGGCAAGGTAGCTTACGCCGATGTTGGCAATGTACTGCCTGTAAGAAAACAATGCACCGCCGGTCCCCGATTCCATGTCCAGACCGGCCGGGTTCCAAAAGATTGCGTCCACGCCTGTCACAAAAGCATTCGCCGACCCTGCCATCCCCTCATACTTGGCACCAACAGGGATCAATAGTTCAGGTGCCGCCGAGGTTCCTGACTTGTCCTGCGCAAACACAGACGAGACTGTGAATGTCAAGGCTATCAAGCTTGTTACGAGTAAACCTCTTTTCATATTCTACTCCTTTGTTAGTTAATTGAATCCCGACGACCGATTGATCGTCGGGACCATCAACAATCATCAATACGTTGGCAACACCTGTTCTTGTTGAACGAGTGCCAGTTTTAGGATCTTCGTTCCAAGTTGGCCCATGTCGACATAGATAATGTATATGCCGCTTGCA
Source organism: uncultured Bacteroidota bacterium (assembly GCA_963704305.1). Taxonomy (GTDB): domain Bacteria; phylum Bacteroidota; class Ignavibacteria; order Kryptoniales; family JAKASW01; genus JAKASW01. Next base: position 451,959 of record OY969888.1, read on the forward strand.
ACCGGGAGGAAGCTCTGATTCCTTAAATCCCAGGTAGCAAATTGGGACTGATCGTTCTTGTTAATCGTTCTAACGAGCACGCCGGCGAGGTTGTATATCCTTAAGGTCGCTTGCGTCGGCAGATGGTTAAATGTCACGATCTTATTCAACGCGTTTGTCTCTCTGTACTGGAAACCATAGTACGGATTCGGGAAGACGTTTACCTTCTGAACATCGGCCTTCGCAAGGGAAACATTACTGCTCACGGTAGGTGCCGTGAACGAGAATACATCGGCAGAACCGTTCACATAATTCGGAACAATCTCAAACTCGTCTATGTCAGCAAACAAGTTGGTTCCGCGCATGTTAGGAGTCCCCCACCACATTATCGGGACCGTGTTATCCAGGATGTCAGTCGCAATGGCGGGATTGTCAACAGTCGCGTTGTAGTTCGTGCCGAATATGAAGAACCATTCACGAGTCGTGGCAACGTTATCAATTCCATCATTGTTAGATGGCGGATCATACTTACCGTCGACTCTGCCACCAACGACGTTGTTCTCAAGGAAGCCTACATCAAGCTGCTGGTTGTTGTTGTCCTCGTCAAAAGCCGAGAACGGAACCTGCCTTCTATCCTGGTAGGCATAACCAGCGGTCGGATGCACTATGAATGGTAGGAAGGAAGGATCCGCAGGGGCTGAGCTTGCATGGCGCAGATACCTATAGGCCATCGACGCATTGGGATCATTCGGGGTCGTAATATTATAATTCGCGTCAATCGTCGCAAACTTAATCAGCACTTTGTGCAATTGCGAGGGGAGAATCGTTGAACTGCTAAACCACTGGTTGTACGCCATCCCAATTGCTCCCGAGAATCCTTCAAGACCAAAGCTCTGCGCGTTGGCAAAGGTCCAGTCCCTCTTGCCTGACGGAATGTTATAGGTTTTCATTCCAGGAGGCGGGCCGCTCACAATCACCTGAAGTCCGTCAGTAACGAGGTAGTTGTTGTCGCCGGACTGGTTAGACTGATTCGTCAGGAGAACTTTGTTCTTCGTTGCGTCTGCAAGAGTCCACGTAGTGACCTGAGTATTCGGATCAACCTGGAATGTCACCTGGTAATTGTCACCGGTAACGGCCGAGGGATCGACAACGATCGGTGTTATGATTCCGTTGCTCGTCCCCGCCGTATGCCTTACAGTGACGGTGTCTCCGGCAGCCATTCCGAATCTAACTCCGGGATTAGGACTGTGCGGTACGACCGTCAACGCCACCGGTGCGCTCTCCAACACATGGAAGGGAGCTTCAGGGCTTTGGTTTACGGTGTACGACGTAACAGCGTAATAATATGTCTGCCCATCAACGAGTGGAGCAGTACGAATCTTGTCTTGCGTAATCGTTATGAATCGTTGAATACCTGAGTCAGTGCCGAACGCCGCCGGTTTTGTAATCACAACACCGGTTCCCGGGTCAATGGCATTGTCAAGAACAGTCAATATTCCGTCTTTCAAGTCGTACGTCGCAATGCGGATTCCATCAGCAAGCGATGCACTTGTCGAAGGCAATTGATATACGTTGTAGCCTTCAAATGAGAATCCACCGCCTGCAGTACTTTCGATCTTGTTTACGCTTGTTTCGTTGGTCGCCCAATTCAGTATAACCGTATCATTCAGTGCTGCTACGGTAACTTGAGGCGGGGGCGGAGGTGAAGGTAACACAAACAGGTTGGTGAACGCATACTGGGCAAACGTGGTATTGTACTTCAGCACTGAGACGCTTGATATATAGTTAACTCCAATTCCGCCAACCATTGCGTCGACAATCTCCACGGTGTCGTGCAGGGCCAAGGTAAACGGGCCCGACACGCTGACGTCTCTTCTATCACCTGCGTTGACGTCATAGCCATCAACCCAGCCTGAGTGCGTCACCGGGTCGCCGCTCAACATGTAGTTGGTCACAATCCCGTGTGCTGACGCATACCCGGAGGAAGAATAGAACGGCACTCCGGCAGGATACGCGGGCCTGGGCAGATCGCCTCTCATGAGATTAAACCACTGCTGACTTCCAGAATAGGCACCAAGATCGGGATCGCTAATCGTTGTCCCGGCAGCAAAGTAATCGTAGCCAGTTAATGCAACTGGATGCCAATATGCGTAGCCATGTTTCCATTGGAAATCGATGACCGCGCTGTCGGCATCGTTCCCGGTAAAGTGGGAAGGCCCTTGCAAGAACACCGAGCCAGTCGCAGAGGGGGCAAGCCCTATGGAGGCATATTTCGAATCCACAGGTTCGCCGTTGTAAACAAAACCCAGATTCAGAGTAGAGTCGCAACCAGCATAGTCATCACCAGAATCTCCATCGTCCGGGTCTCTCCACTGCACAACATACATACTATCGATTTCAGAGTTAGGGTTACTGTTAGCAGTGCCCTTATAGATGAGCTTCACCTGTTTGAAATAAATATTATTCAATGGAGTCGACGTTGCATATCCCCACAATGTCAGCTGTTCTTCCATGCCGACAGGGGGAGCACCATATAGTGCGCTCATCAGACCAGTGTTCAGATCGTTGCAGACAAGCCAGATGGTCTGGTTTGCTCCCGGAACGCCGGGTATGTCATGCGGATTGGTCGGATCAAAAGTATGAGTAGCATCGTTGTACTGCAGCACACCGACGGTATCAACAAACCAGGGCGCACCTTTTGAAGCGGGCCATTGCTGCCAATCTGTATAATACTGCTGCTTTATGGATTCTGTCTGGGCCGCAGTTACTGCGCTGCTCGCAATCTGGTTGTAAGTCGCCGCATCAATAGTCAGATCGGGAACGGAATTAGCAGGCTGTCCGGGGTAAACATCTGGCCTCACTCTCCAGATTCGGACATCCGCCGCATGAGGGTCTTCTTCACCAGTGGTCACACCGGAGGCGTTTTGAATTATCTTGCCGGCCTCCATGCCACTGGGGTATGTCACACCACCGACGCGCAGAACTGGGGTGCCTCCGTCATTAACGAAGCCACCGTAGACTATTCCCTCCTGGAATATGTCTCCGACTCCCGATCCTCTCGGGAATTCGCCATCCCACGAACCCGCAACGTTCGGTGGAAAAAGGGCATCATCCTGTGCCCATGCCGTGTAATTATTAATATTAAAAAGTGTAGAGGCTGGTGATCCAGCTACTCTGTTGGGCCTTTGCACTTTCTTGCCGTTAGGTCCTTCCTTCGCAACAGCTCCGGATGCAACAAGCAAGAGAGCGGCAAAAAGCACAAGCAACTTGCCATGAGATTTCATATCAACAATCTCCTGAGTTTTTGAAAACTTGAATTTTATGATTGATGATTCTGCTCATCTGTTAGAACTCCAATCTCGCACCAACTCTGATCTGGCGCGGCATGCCGAAGTTATCGAATCCGTTGTTATCGCGCTGGTTCTGGTTGTCCTGCAAATTGATGACCTGGTACATGGGGACATACAATGCACCCTGAGATTGGATGATCGTCGCGCTGAGCGAAGGCGTTGTCAGATAGCCATCTGCATAACCGTTGCCTGTACGATAATAGACGTTGATCACGTTCTGAGTGTTGAGCAGATTCTGCGCATAGATATAAATGTCGAGTCCGATTCCGCCAGGGAGATCGAAGTTCTTGTCGATTCTTGCATCGAGCTCATAGACCCATGGCGTAGTGGAGTTGTTGACTGGTTCCAGTGGAATTCTTGCGCGGGCATCGTTGTCGAAAAGTATTGCGCCCGTATTCGGACCTTGCTGACTCGCACCACCTGTCGCGAGAGTAAACGGATGTCCGGAATTGAATGTGAGAAGAAGATTCAATCCAAGTTGCTGAAGAATTGGGCCGCCATCACCCTTGGCAAATCTGTAATCAAGCATGATGGATCCGCGATGAGCCTGATCATAAGTCAAAGGCGTTACCATCGTTATGGGGATCCCTGCAACTTCCTGCAAAGCCTCGGCGCCATTGGCAAAGGAATTGGTGCCTCTTGCATCCTGCAGTGTGTAATTGATGTCTGCTTCAAGTCTTTCGACTCTCCTCACTCGCAAGCTGAACTCCAGACCCATGACAGTCTCGAAGTCTCCGTTCGTGAAGACATGGTAGTCACGCCCCGGAGCTCCAGGGATGACATTCACTTTCTGATCTACCAACTGTCCTCCAACGTTCTTATAGAATCCGGTCACGTCAAAGGCAGCGAAGTCTGTGAACTGTTGAGACAACCCAACTTCGTACTGTGTTGTTCTTACCGGACCTATGTTCAATGCAACGTCGCCGCCAAGGAAGTAGAACTGACCCGAAAGGAAGCGAGCGATCGTAGCTTGACCCTCGTACACCTGATTATACTGCGGGGCTTGCACGAATTTTCCGTACTGCAAATGGAACACAGTCCGATCCGTCACGGGGAACGAGAAACCTAAACGCGGCTCGAGATAAGTGAACACTCTGCCGATCTTGTATCCTGTTGTATCTGTGCTTGAATAAGGAAACAGAGAGAAAGTGCTGTAATCGTATCCAGGATTCGCAAGGTCCGGCATATCCCAGCTGTCCATGTAGATATTATCCAGTCTCAAACCTGCGTTGATTACGAGGTCACTGAACTCGATCCTGTCTTCAATATATCCGGCAGCCATATATGGATGCTTTGCAGCGCTTGGCCCGCTGCCATTATAGACAGCGCCCGTCTCATCATACCCATAGTTGTTCACCGCAGCGCTGCGGAGCAAATACGCGAGACCGTTAAGACTCCTTGCACTATCAGGCTGGGAGTAAAGCGTACCGAATATGCCTCCGCCAACTGCCCAATGTCTAACAGACCAGTACTCATAAGAGCCGCCGATCTTTATTTCGTGATTCGCGATCTGCGACGTGAGGTCCACCGAACCGCCCAGATAGCCAGAGTGGTTCTTGGTCGGAGTCGTAAGGTCAGTTCCCGGACGATTGAATGGGAACCCGTAGAAAACATACTGAGCAGGTCCAGAAATCTCATTGACATAGTTCCAGCCGTGTGCCGCAGCAGCCATACTATCGCCGTAAGCTAACACGTTGGTCCCGTAGTTCGGATCTGTCGTGAGATCCCTATAGTCCAAATAATTTAGGTTAACTTCGAAGAATGTGTTTGCTGACAAGAAATAACTCAGCTTACCATTCAAGAGAAGGTTGTTGGACTGGAACAGTGGTATTCTCGCGAGATCGAAGATATTATAAATAGAGGAGCTGTTCTGCTGCCTGTTAGTGGTATACGCACCCGCAATTCTGACCTGGACAGGCTTGTAATCGAACAGCAGCGTTCCGTTCAGCGTTCCTCTATTGTTCATTCCGAGCGGAAGGTTGCCGCTGTTCCATGCAACGAGCGCCGAGTCATTCTTGCTTCCGCCAGCGGATCCGTTGTCATGCAGATATCCAAAATTGGCTCCTGACCAGAATAGGGGACCACTGGCATAATTGTCTCTTTGAAAATTGTTCTCGCCGGCCAGGAATAGCTTGATATTGTCGGACATTATCGGACCGCCCAAGGTCAATACATAATCTGAATAACCATATGAGTACGTGTCAGCAAATTTTTTCGCCGGATAGTTCCCGAAGTTGTCGGTCTCACCCTGAGCGGTGACGTTCCACTTTGAAGTGCCGGTCTTGAAAATCTGCTGGACAATACCAGCGTTCGAGCCACCGAACTCCGCACTGTAACCGCCAGCTTGAACACTAACTTCCTGTAAAGCCTCGGGAATCGTATTAACGAAATTGCCGTTGCTGACGATATTTTTCACGTCGGCGCCCTCAATCTGATAGCCGACCTCGTCAGCGCGACTCCCTCTGATGTACACCGTGTTGTTTTGGAGGACAACGCCAGGCTGTAGAGTAAAATATGCCTGGGCTCCCCTCACCGGCAGCGCTTGGATGTCGCTCGAACTCGTGATACGAACCGCATTCGTCGCGGTCTTCTCGATCAAGGGCCTCTGTGCGATAATCTCCACTCCGCTTACCTGAACTGCCGTGCTGGAAAGCTCGATCGGAAGATCTCTGGTCAAGCCCGACAGAATGCTGACTCCAGTAATCGTGAGCGAATGATAGCCGACATACGAAGCCTTCACATCATAGGTGCCAGCAGGGACGTTTAGAATGACATACTGGCCATTTATATCAGTCGAGGCACCCAAAGCCGTCCCCTCGATGACCACAGTCGCTCCCACAAGGGGCTCCCTGGTTTCATGATCCGTAACTTTGCCTGACATCTTCCCGTACTGAGCAAATGTCAAAGTAGGGATCGCAAGCGCAAGGAGTAATCCTATAGCAAACTTCTTAAACATCATTGTCCTCCTTTAGTGTTCTTGTAAGACCATCGCCTGTAGGCTGGCGTGATTTCCATAAATAACAACCGAATACCGCCCAGTTGACTGCAGACCATTCAAGGCCGCATTGTTCATCAGCGTATCTCCGCTTGCATCAGCCACAACAGTGTAACTGGAGTTTCCAGCCCTCACCTTGTAGTAATTTGTATAGCCGGGAAAAGTAACTGCTCCAGGCGCATTGCTACCGAAGGTGAAATCTAAGCCGCTTGAAAAGGCCGCCGCCGTGTCGCTCGAAACATTAACAAACCTCACCAGCGCGGAGTCTTTCGGAGCCGCTGCACCGACAGTATAAGTCTGCCCCAGCAGCCAATATCTTCTCGCTGCATCTCCGTTTGCAGGTTCATAAATGGAGAAGTAAGTGTATTGATACTCAGAAGTGTAGCTTTGATGTAGTGTATCAATAGCTGAACCGTACGTGAACCTCATATTTCTGGACCCGGAAGGGATGCTAACATACGCGCTAGAGTGCCCTCCGTAATTCAGAGTTCCCGCAGAGACAGCATCGTAGGCTATCGCCATGTTTGTGCCGGTGTTCGACAAATCAACAAACAGGACAGTTGATTGGAAGCTCGTAACAGGCACCATAGTCTGATCCACATTTGTACACCCAAACATGCTTACAATCAGACCGACAAGAAACAAGCTAGCCAGTCCAATTCTACTTGTTGGCTTCATATTACCTCCTTGAGTGTGAAGTTTATAAGTAGGTGAGAAATAGTAAACGGGGAATCAACCAACAAATTTCCTCCGGAATAATTTGAGATCGTTCTAAGACAAAAATGAGGGAGTATTGGTTAAGATACTCCCTCCCACAATTCGATTAGGAATGAATGAGGACTTTTGTTCTGCTCAACAGCCAGCATAAATTTCGCTGCAATATAATCTGCTTCGTTTGTTTTGTCAAGTGAGAAGCAAAGTTTTTTTTCACAGTTTCACCGATTTTACCTCGAAGACCCCCTGCACTTTGGAGATCTCTTTCAGAACGGACTCCGGAATATCGCCGTCCACATTCATCACAGCCAGAGCTCGCTCCCCGGGAGCAGACCGGCCCAGGGACATCCCAGCAATGTTAACATTTGCCGATGCCAACAAGCTGCCAACAGCCGCAAGCATACCGGGTCTGTCGATATTCGTATAAAATAGAAGACGACCTTCCGGCGCGATCTCAAAATGGAAGCGATCGATCCCGACGATCCTCATCTCATTTTCAGCAAAGACAGTCCCGGCGATCTCACGCACCTCGCGGTCAGTCTGCACCTCTATACTCAGGAGGCGGGGATAGTGCTCTCCACCGTGCTCTTTCCTTTCGCCGACGGTGATCCCCATCTCCTTCGCGATCAGAGAAGCATTGACGAAATTCACCGGAGCATACATCAGCCTGTCAAGCATTCCTTTCAAGACGGCAGTCGAGAGGAGTTCCGAGGAATTCTGGAGGAGCGTACCGTGGTACGTCGCTGTAATGGATTTCACTTTCCCTGCTATGAGCTGCGCGTGCAGTGACCCGATTTTCTCTCCCAGAACAAGGTAGGCTCGTAGCTCATCGCTGACAGCGGTCTGGTAGTCTATAATATTCACTGCACCGACGATTCCCCTCCCCTTGAAGAAATCGACGAGCTGTTCGCCGATCTGCTTCGCCACCTTCTCCTGAGCTTCCTCCGTTGAAGCGCCAAGATGGGGGGTGGCGACAACCTTCGGATGCTTCAAAAGCGGGTTATCACCCGGCGGTTCCTTTACAAAGACATCGAACGCAGCGCCGGCGACCTTTCCGCTTTCCAGCGCCTTCAGAAGTGCCGCCTCATCGATCAGACCGCCGCGGGCACAATTGATTACACGGACACCTTGTTTGCAGGCAGAAAACGCCTTTTCGCCAAGAATGCCTCGAGTCTCCTCGGTCAGCGGAGTATGGACTGTTATGAAATCAGAACGCCTGTAAATCTCATCAAGCGGAACAAGTTCTACCCCCAATTTTGCAACCACCTCCGGGGACACGAGCGGATCGTATCCGATGGTGCTCATTCCAAATGCCTTGGCTCTTGCTGCCACTTCCTTCCCTACCTTGCCGAGGCCGATTATACCGAGGGTCTTACCGAAGAGTTCGGTTCCCATATACTTCTTCTTTTCCCACTTTCCGTTCTGCAAATCGTGGAAGGACTGGGGAACATTTCTCGCCATTGACATCATAAGTGCCATGGTGTGTTCAGCGGTGGAGACGGTATTGCCGCCCGGCGTGTTCATTACGACGATCCCTTTGCGAGTCGCCGCGCCAACGTCAATGTTGTCCACACCCGCGCCTGCACGCCCGATTACTTTCATCTCTTTTGCTTCCGCGATGATGTCCGCGGTAACCTTCGTCCCGCTTCGCACGATAAGTGCATCGTATGTTCCGATTATCTTCTTGATTTCATCTGCCGGCAGTCCAGGCTTTGCATCTACTTGAATCCCGTCTCGCTGCAGGATATCGGTGCATACTTGCTCAATTGGATCTGTGATGAGAATCTTCATTTCACCACCCCGGCTTTCTCTTCTGAATAGCTTGCAAAAGTTCTCTGCACTGCCGCGACTCCCGATCCCGGTTCGAACTTGAAATTCAAATCGTGCAGCGTCCACTCAAGCGCGGCAACAACACCCACGATGTCAATCTCGTCAAAGTAGCCGAGATGCGAGACCCTGAAAATTTTTCCCTTCAAGTGTTCCTGCCCTCCGGCAGTGGTAATACCGTATTTCTGTTTGAGAATCTTATTGAACTTCGAATACTCGACTCCCTCCGGCACGTACACTGAGGTGACAGCGTGCGAGGCGGGCGAGCCGAATAGTTTCAGGCCGATCGCTTCACATCCATTTCTGACGGCCTCAGAGAGAACTTTGTGATGATACCAGATGTGTTCGACGGTCTCCTCACGAATCATCCGCAGTGCTTTCTCGAGCCCGACGACAAGTGTAATGGCCGGAGTGAATGGAGTGTCGTTGTCAGCGTGTGCCTTCAACGCCTTTTTGAAACTGAAATAGAATTTAGGAAGCTTGGAAGTGTCAAGCATTTTCTTCGCTCGCTCACTCAAGGTCGCGAACGCGAGTCCGGGAGGAATCATCAAACCCTTTTGAGAACCAGTGACGATGACGTTCAGCCCCCACTCGTCGAAACGCATCTCGTGTGCTCCGACAGATGTAATCCCATCGACAACAACGGCAATATCATACTGGCTATGGACCGCCGCAGCGATCTCTTTGATGTCGGTGAACACGCCCGTGGAAGTTTCACTGTGCGTAAGGAACACAGCTTTGACCGTTGGGTTTTTCTTCAGCGTATCAAGCACGAGCTCGGCCGACGGGGCTGTCCCCCATTCGACTTTGATCTCCACCGGTTCGACGCCGTAAGCTTTCATGATCTCGCCCCACCGCTCGCCGAACTTTCCAAGATTCACGAAGATCGCCTTGTCTCCCGGCGAAAGAAGATTTGCAACGGAAGCTTCCATAGCTCCGGTGCCTGAACTGGTTAGAGTAACGACTTCGTTCTTTGTCTGGAAAAGGTACTTCAGATTTTCATTGACGCTTGTAAGGACTGACACGAATTCTGGATTTCTGTGGTGGATTATTGGCTCAGCCATGGCAAGCATCACGCTTTCCGGAATCGGCGTAGGCCCTGGTGTAAATAGTCTTTTCTTCATAGCACTGCTCCAGTTGTTATTTATTCATTTAGAAAATAGAAATAGATTAGACTCGTTCCAATTTGAAACTTCCTGCAAAACTGCCGCTCCAATGTTAAAGAAACTTCCGAAGCTCAGACCCGGCACTGTAAACACTCTCACGTCGTAATCTTCAGATATTCCAGTGACGCCGGCAGCATACTCGATCGCTCTATCCAAACCGCCGTACTCATCTATCAGCCTGTCCGGCTTCGCCTGCAAGCCGGTGTAGACTTTCCCCTGTGCCAGCTCCTCCACCCGATCAAGGGGCAACTTTCTCCCTTCCGAGACCTTCGCTTTGAAGTCATCGTAAGTTTCGGTCAGAAACTCATCTACATATCTAAGATCCGAGCTATCCCAGCGATGAAACGGCGAGAGCAAACCCGAGTTTTGGCCGGCACGATATTCTTCGACGTTACTTCCGAGGTCCTTTTCGAAGAAATCGGTCAGGACTGGAAAATCGATCACAACTCCGATGCTCCCTGTGAGAGTCGCAGGCTCCGCAAATATCTTCCCGGTTCCAGCTGCGACATAATATCCGCCGCTCGCGGCCATGTTTCCAAATGATGCAATGACAGGTTTTTCTTTTTTCGCCTGTTCAATCGCATTGTAGATCTCATCCGAGGCGAGAGCCCAACCGCCACCGCTATTGACTCTCAGCACGATAGACTTGATGTCGTTGTCGGAGGCGGCAGATTTGATCTGACCTGCAACAGTTTCCGAACCGCTCGTCCTGCCACTTCCGAAAAATGGAATCGGGAAAGGAGCAGGCGGCGAACTTTCCCCCGTCACAATATCTCCGTAAACTCCGATCACCGCCACTTCCGGTTTCTTCCCCCACCGAGTCTCATACTTCTGCATGGTCCAGGGATCCGCGCCGGCGAGACTGGCGTTGGTGCCAAGCAGATCCCGGTTCACGTCTTTCTTGAATTCGTCGTAGTAGGAGACTCCATCGATAACATGAAGCCTTGCCGCATCACGTGATGAGATAATTCCGGATAATGCAGACCTCAGACTGTCATCCATCGTGATGCCACGATTCAACTCGATCTGCTTTACCATTTGCAGGTAGACATCATCGACGAGTCCGCGAATAAGCTTCGCTTGTTCCGGCGACGCCGAGTCCGTATAAATCGTATGAAAGGTCGATTTATATTTGCCAGCGGTTCGCGCGTTCCATGAAATATGGAGCTTATCGAACAAACCCTTGAGCCTTATTAAATCCATCTCGACACCATAGCCAGAGATGAATGCCAAAGGTGCCATATAAACTTTGTCCGCATCACTCGCTAGATATAGTTCATCCACGCTGCTGTTGTCAGTCAAATAGGCGTATACTTTCTTTCCTTTCGAATGAACATACCTGACTGCATCAGAAAGTTCCTGAGTTTCACCTGAGAGTGCGAAGAAAGCCTCACTTGTCGAATAGGGATATATCTTCAGGATTAATGCAACGATCGACGGATCATCGCCGCACTTCTTTATTTCCCCGACATAATCGAGAAGAGTCCTGGGTGGTTTGAAAAACAGGGAAGCTTGCTCGCGTTCATCTGGAATCTTCCCCTTGATCTCTATCTCCGCGATCTTATGATCGAATAAGATTGTCGGCATTTCCTGTGATGTGAACATTATCCGTCCGTAGGTAGCAGCGTACCCCGATGATCGTCCGGACTGATAGCTGGATGCACCTTCAACATGGATGTGCGGACTGAAATTGAAACTCACGCCGATTGAGAAATTATTTGCCCACATCGATGGTGGAACAACGGGCGGCACAGGGTTTCCTTGCGGCTCAACGATTGCCGGCTGGTACCGATACCCCGACCGATCATAGATTCCATATACCTTCAAACTCAATATCGGTTCCATCGTGATTCCAATTTTGTATCCGTCGTTATGCACGGGCGTGATGAGATCCGCATTCAAAGTAAGGAAGTCCGTCCCGAATGGACGGATCCCGACTCCGATGTTCGTCGTTTCTTCGATCGGATCATAGCCAAATGGGATCCTGGAAAAGTTGTGATAAGCAGCTCCGAAACTAACGTACGAATCGGGACGCAGGATAATTCCGACAGACGGGAACCATCTCGAGTCGACTGCCGTGATACTCATTAAAGACAGCGAAACTCCAACAGCTGCTCTTTCATTTCCAAATCCTAAACCGGCCGAATACTGATTCAAGATTTCCTCGGAACTCTCTGCGTTTCTGTATGCGAGTCCGAACTTCCCGGTCTGTCCGAAAATTCCTATATCGTGGAACGAAACGTCCGGAAAAACCAGCATGCTTTTGCTTGGATAAAAGTAATATCCATCCAGGGCTTCGCCGCGATTGTAAAGCCCGAGATAAGCCGGGTTGTAAAGGAATGCCTGAGTCTCATCAGTTCCGGAAGTGAAAAGGTACTTCTGGTTTTGCGGATTTGTCAGGAGATCCTGTCCGAGCAACCAGCCGGGAGCCGACAGGCTCGTAACGATAGACAAAATGAATGCAACTGTTTTGTTCATATTCCTCCTGACTTCATACAATATATGGCATAATAGTGAACTTTGACAACCGCGCACATTGCCGGATCGGCGTCCAATTCATAATGTAATTAAGAACTCCAAATCTCCAATTCCAAATTAAAAACACGTTCCGATGTCAGTTCATCCGGACAAGAGAGCGGAAGCATTTGGACCTTTTGAGCGCTTTCGGCTGCCGGAGCGAACCCTTGACTTTATACGTGGTGGCGGTTAGTTTCTTAGATATTATGTCGAAACAAATCCTCGAATTTGAGAAACCCGTTATCGAGCTGGAACAGAAAATTGAAGAGATGCGAAAGTTGTCGGACCAGCTTGACATTGAAGACGAAATTAAGAAACTTGAGTTGCGAGTCAGCGAACTCAGGACTAATATTTATTCAAACCTAACCCGCTGGCAACGCGTGCAATTAGCCCGTCATCCGGAAAGGCCTTACACGTTGGATTACATAAACCTGATGACAACTGATTTCATCGAGCTTCACGGGGACAGATATTTCGGGGATGACCATGCAATAGTCGGCGGCTTCGGAAAGCTGGATGGAAAGACGGTGATGATAATCGGACAGCAGAAGGGCCGCGATACGAAGTCAAACATCTTCAGAAATTTCGGGATGCCGAATCCGGAAGGTTACCGCAAGGCTTTGCGGCTCATGAAGCTCGGCGAGAAATTCGGAAAACCCGTGGTTACGCTCCTCGACACTCCAGGTGCATATCCCGGGATCGAGGCAGAAGAGCGGGGACAGGCAGAAGCGATCGCCCGAAACCTTTTCGAAATGTCTCAGCTCAAGGTACCCATAGTTGTCTCCATAGTTGGTGAGGGAGCTTCTGGAGGAGCGTTAGGTCTCGGCGTTGGCGACAGAATTTTGATGATGCAGAACGCGTGGTACTCCGTCATTGCGCCCGAGTCATGCTCCTCGATACTCTGGAGAAGCTGGGATTATAAGGAACAAGCCGCCGAAGCGCTCAAGCTGACCGCGAACGATTTGCTCGAACAGAAAATCATCGACAGGATAGTCCCGGAACCGACCGGCGGTGCTCACAGGAATCCGAAGGAAGCTGCCGAGATACTTAAGAAAATATTGATCGAGGAATTAGAGCCGCTCAGGAAAATCAAGCCAGAGAAACTCGTAGAAAATAGAATTGAGAAATTCGGGGGGATGGGTTTCTTCTCTGAGAAGTAATCGAAACCGAGAATGCCGGACTGGTGAGATGAATGACCCCTGTATTCACGGAACACTTTGATTTTTGACTTTTGAGTTTTGACTTTCAAGAATGTACTCGGTCAAGAGTAGTATCAGAGTTCGTTATGCCGACACCGACCAGATGCACGGGGTGTATAACGGTCGTTACTTCGAGTACTTCGAAGTGGCGAGAGCAGACTTGATGCGGTCGCTTGGGATGACCTATCGCCAATTCGAAGGAGCTGGGTTCTTCCTGCCTCTGACTGAAGCATATGCAAAGTACTTGCGTCAGATTAAATATGATGAAGTGATCGATGTCGTCAGCATGTTGAAGGAACCACCGGCAGCAAGGCTCCGGATCGACTACGAGATCTTGAGAGATGGCCAGAAGATGACCGAGGGTTACACCGTGCACAGCTTTGTCGACGTGAGATCAGGAAAGCCAGTACGAGCCCCGAAAATATTCTTGGATTTGCTCGAAGGAAAATTATAAGATGAAGTCAAAAGGAAAAAGTCGAAGGTCAAAAGTGCAACTCAAAATTCAAAAGCGTTTTAGATGTAAACTTCCTCCGCTCAAGATTTAACTTCTGGTGTGTGGTTTGACTTTTGAATTTTGATTTTTGAGTTATCGGAAGGAGAGAACAATGCTTAAGAAAGAACTGCTCGACATACTTTGCTGTCCAAAGCCCGAGTGTCGCGGCGATCTGGACTACAACCCGGAAGCAAACACACTGACCTGCAAGAGCTGCGGGCACGTGTATAGAGTGGAAAACGATATCCCGATCATGCTGGTCGAGGATAACCCCGAAAAGGACACAGCCCGGGAATAAAAGTATAGCGGAGACAATCTGAAGTTCTTTTGTCACCGCAAAGTCGCGAAGGCGCAAAATCGATCAGTTACGTTTTCCCCGTTGCGTCTCGGCGACTTCGCGGTTTTCTTTTCTTGACCCGAGCAGAAGCGCAAAGACACTAAATGATGCTTGCCCACTATTAATGATCTATCCGACTTCCCGTGATTGATAAAATAAAATCCCTCGGCGCCGACACCGCGATTTACGGCGTCAGCACCATCATCGGCCGATTCCTCAACTTCCTCCTCGTCCCATTCTACACAAATGTCCTTTCAACTTCCCAGTATGGTGTGGTCGCCACAGTTTACTCGTACATCGCTTTCATGAATATCATCTATATATACGGAATGGAATCAGCATATTTCAAATACGCCTCCACGAGGGAAATAGGTGGCGATAAAGAGATCTTCTCTACACCGTTCTTCTCTATTTTGATAACATCGTTGATCTTTTCATCTCTGATTTTCTTCAACAGCAGCTCGCTCGGTTCGATCGTCGCGGTCCCTGGCAAATACTCCGATACAATTAGATATTCTGCGATAATCCTGCTTCTCGATTCGCTCTCGATAATTCCTTTCGCCGCGTTGCGACTTCAGCGGAAGGTCAAAACCTTTGCGGCGGTGAAGATGGTCAATATCGTCGTGAACGTGTTGGCAAATGTGATACTCCTTCTGAAATATCATGCAGGAGTTGAAGGCATCTTCATTAGCGGAGTCATTGCATCCGGGACTACCCTGCTCCTCGTTCTTCCGACTATCTTATCCAGACTTAAGATGAGTTTTCACAAAGATCTCTTCTACGCATTGCTGAAGTTTGGTTTGCCTTACATTCCGGCGGGACTCGCGGCAATGATCGTGCAGGTCATCGACAGACCTATTCTTCTAGCGCTCACCAACGAGAGCACGGTCGGAATTTATCAAGCGAACTACCGCCTCGGCATT
Organism: uncultured Bacteroidota bacterium; assembly: GCA_963704305.1. GTDB lineage: Bacteria > Bacteroidota > Ignavibacteria > Kryptoniales > JAKASW01 > JAKASW01. The sequence goes on from OY969888.1 coordinate 467,459, forward strand.
TTGATGATGCTCATCGTCTCCATGTATGATTACGCCTGGCGTCCTTTCTTTCTAACGCATGCCAGCGAACCGGGCGCGAAACAGCTTTTCGCGAGAATCCTGACATACTTCACTCTCTTCAGCTCGATCGTCGTTGTCCTAGTCTCGCTTTATATAGATGATCTGGTAAAGCTGCGGGTCTTCGGAAGGTTCATAATAAACCCGGCATACTGGTCCGGTCTCGGGATCGTTCCAATCGTCCTCCTCGGCTACCTGTTCAACGGGATTTATGTGAACTTGATGGCAGGAATTTACATTGAGAAGAAAACTTCACATCTCCCGTACATCACGGGAATCGGCGCCGCTATAAACGTTGCCGCAAATTTTCTTCTCATCCCAAAGTTCGGGATGTTCGGAGCAGCGTGGGCCACCTTCCTGGCGTATGCAGGGATGGCGCTCGCGATCTACGTCGTTTCTCAGAGGTTCTATCCTGTTCAATATGAGATAGGCCGGTTGTTGAAAATTGGAATTGCATTAGGCTTCGCAATTGTCGCGTTCACACTCAGGCACGAACTGTTGCCGCCCGCGCACGAGCAAGTTTACAAGTTCTCCTCGCTCGCATCTTTTTTCCTTATACTGTTATTGCTTAGATTCCCGATGCGGATGTTCACTTCTGAAAAGGAGACGAACTGAAAAGGTGGGGAGGTGAATGTCCTTCTAAGATTTCTCCGGATCGACGAAGCCTTTGTGTAGAAATGGGCAAGTCTCTCCGTAAGCTACTAATTCTTGTTGCGATGGGCACTCTTTGCAACCTGATACCTCCGGTGCGTTCACAAATGTTGGAGGGAACCGGAAGAACACCTGCAGCAATATGCGGTTCGCCTGTCTTCGCTGATCCATCAGTCATTCCGCGCGCAATCTCAAACACGAAGAGTCTTCATCCTGCAACCTACCGGCTCATGGAGAGCCGTGCAAAGGAAACAATATCTGCTGTCGCGCAAGATACGATCGGAATGGTCGAACAGTTTTTCGTGTACAACTTCGTCTCGAGCAGCTACTACACGGTCAGCGCAATCCTGATGGCAAAGGGTTCACTCACGGAAATCTGGGTCGACAAAACGGAGCTTGCAGACGGACATGTTGATACTTCCGTAGTCCGGTCGATCCAGAATGCCCTCGAGAATCAAACACCTCAAGGCTCTGATGATCCGAACGAAGGTATCGTGAAACTCGAGGAGAATTATTTTGGGATGCCGCCGAATTCCGGGGTGAGCAACGGCTACGTCCATTTTCTCATAACAGATATAAAAGATGGGTGGGATTCTGCAAAAAGTAATTCTTCGTACATAGCCGGATTCTTCCTTTCCAACGATCAACCCGATCCATCAACCGGAAAGTACAGCTATGGCAGCAACAAGCGCGACATGCTCTATATTGATTCTTACCCCGGCATATATCATGACGGTACAAGAGATCCCGGTGCACCGCTCCCCACACTCGCTCACGAGTTCCAGCACCTTATTCACTGGCACTACGACCCGAACGAAGTCACTTTCCTCAACGAGGGATGCTCGACAAATGCTGAAGTGGTCTGCGGCTATCCCATGAGAAGCCCGGCTCTGTACTTTAATAACACAAATGTCCCGCTGTTCACGTGGCACTCGAGCTCCGATCCCGCAGTTCTTGCCGACTATTCGCGCGCAACGATATATATCCGCTACCTGTTCGAACAGTTCGGCGATGTGTTCGCAAAAGATTTCGTCGAGAATCCGGCAGAAGGAATAGCCGGAATAAATTCCACTCTTGCCGAAGTCGGAAGCACATTGAATTTCAATCAGGTATTTCAGAATTGGGTCATCGCCAACGCTCTCAACGACACGACAGTCGGCAGACAATACGGCTACAGTTATCCGATAACGGCTCGTCCGACTCCTTCAAAGACATTTGCCGATCCGAATGTTTGCGCTGCTCAGGACACGACGACGTACATGGCGGTGACATACCTCGACTTTCCAAGCGGCGACTCGCTCATCGTAAGCTATTACTCCGCCGGCCTGGATATCTCAGCAATCGAATCCGGAAATCGTCCCCGCATACAGTCTCTTCCACCTTCGACAACATTCTATGAACCGGGATTTGGCTCCACATACAAGGACATTACATTTTCGCTTCTTAACGTCGCGGGCGCCGGAGACGCGAACATATCTCTCTCGGGCATCGGCAAGGTGAAATATGTACTGAAAGAAATCTCATATGACCGAGGCATGCCGGACACACTTGACGGTGCAACGTTCCTGGGATTCCCGAATAATCGGCAGGGTTCCGGATGGGCAGTCAAATTCATGCCCGCTTCGCCCACGAATCAACTCGTCAAAGCAGAACTGTTTGTTGCATTTGCCCAGGAGTTCACAGGGTCCACCGTTCCTGCAAATGCGCCTAAACAATTCATCTTCCATGTGTGGGGAAATAATAACGGCATGCCGGGACAAGACCTCATTACTCCATTTACGGTGCAGGTCAACCGAAGCTCGTTTGATGAAACGTACTTCGATGTCGATTTAACCTCCTATGCGAGCGAATTAACAAACCTGCAGGGATCAATTTTTGTCGGCTTCACTGAGGATGACACGTTGAGCACTTCGGTTGGATTGAATCATCAGACCAGCACCAATTACTCGTTCGCTTATTCTCCCACTGACCTCGGTGGTTGGGTCCCGATTTCCAATCTCGATATCAACACGACCGCCGGAAAATCAGTCTCGCTCTCAGGTTGGAACTTAATGATGCGTGCGGTCTTCGATTATCCTACCATCTCGTCCTCTCCTCCGAGACTGACTGTCGGGATAGAACAAGGCACCTCGTCTCCTGGACAACTAAGCGTCATCTGCGTAGGAGATTCCGCTCTCAGGCCGGAGAGCCTCTGTGGAACGCTCGCTCAGCCAGGCGGGGCGACACAGCTCACCTTCACTCAGGTTACACCGACCGAGTTTATCGCGAACAACGCGACAATCAATGGAGACGGCATCTCAGGTGTCTCGATCAAAGCCGCGAAACTGCTTGGCGCAAATTATGCCGACACATCATTTACATTCAGATCCACACTCGTGACAAGCAACGTGGCCACGCCGTTGGTCTCGCCCGACAGCCTCTTCCGCGTGACGGTCCCGCCATCTCCAAATTTCTATTATGCGACCCTGTACAAAGGAACGACCGACTCAATCGGAAGCAATGCGCTTTACATTTACTCAATCGGCCCAAAAGGGAAACTGTTCTACCAGCAAGTGGAGATCCAATTAGACTCGGCGTCCTTCGACACAAGCATTTATGCGCCCGCGATATACAGAGGCTCACACTGGTACGGCCTGCCAGTCTCCCTGCAGAATGGTAGTCTAGTCACTTCGACGACATACTTCTCCACTTTTGCCATCGTGCCGCGAGACATAATCGATACAGTGAGTCTACCGGCCACCTTTGCGCTCTACCAGAATTTTCCCAATCCATTCAATCCTGCTACCACAATCGTCTTCGACCTTCCGGCAAAGAGTCCGGTACGTCTCCAGGTCTTCGACATCCTCGGCCGCGAAATTGCAAACCTCTCGCTAGGAACTCTTGATGGGGGCGAACATCAAACGACGTTCAATGCTTTGAAATATGGTCTGGCGACTGGCGTCTATTTCTACCGACTCACAGCGGGGAGCTACGTGTCTGTGAAGAAGATGATGCTGATGAAGTAAGGTCAAACGTCAAAGTTCAAAAGTCAAAATTACAACTCAAAGGTAAATATCGTGCCGATCCAGATTTGACCTCTGGACTGTGCTTTTGAGCTTTGAATTCTGACTTTTGATTTATCCTTTACTTTCCTCTATCTCCCGACAATATCGAATACCTCGGTGCCGGCATGTCAGTGACCTTGATCGATTTCCACAATATTTCGTTGAACAATCGATCCGGCACGGCATCCGCCACGTTAAAATTCATGTGTTCCATGATGTTCTGCCCGTATGCACCTGATCGATTCCTCGCATTAATGTCAATCCGCGGTTGAGCAATTTCATAAGCGGCGGTGTCCAATTGCATTGTGAACGAATTGAACATCGGCGTCGACGCGGCATCGTACTGACTCATCGGCGGCAACCCGAGTATAAGCTCCATTGTCCTCAACATGGAAGAGGTGGTGTAAAGGGTGTGATCGACAAAATGATGTTTAACGTAAGGACTGATGACGAGCGCTTCAGTTCTGTGGGCGTCGACGTGATCTGCCCCGTTCTGTGCGTCGTCTTCAATGACAAATATCGCAGACTCGTTCCAGATACTGCTGTGTGAAATCTTGTCCACAAATAACCCCAATGCATAATCATTCTGGGCAACCATCGCCTGCGGAGTCAAGGCGCCTTTCTTAGTGCCGGCGGTGTGATCGTTCGGCAACCTGATAATGTTGAAACGCGGCAGCTTTCCGGAGGCGAGGAGTTTTGAGAAATCCTTCTCCCACGCCTCAAATCGATTCACATCCGAGTAGTTCAAGTCCCAGCCTCGATACGCCCGGTCATAATGTGAAAGAAGAATTTTCTCGCGCGCTATATTTTCAGACGTATCACCCGGCTCGTTATCCACAAACTCGCCGTAATCCCTGAACGTCACACCATGATTTGCACACAGGTCCCAAATGTAGCCCGCCTTCGGAGTTGCGGTCGGCTGGCCGCCTTCAAAATCGTAAGGCCCGCCCCGATCACCGTAATTGTTCGGCCAACTCTTTTCAACATAGTCCGTCGCGTAAGCTGCCGTTGACCAGTTGTGCCCGTCCGCACTCACCTCTGCATCAGCATAGAGATTGTCGAGCAGAACAAAATTTCTCACAAGCTTATGAAGATTCGGCGTGATCTTTTCCCCGAACATGACCAAACTCGTGTCTCCATTGCCTTCCGGAATATCACCAAACACCTGATCGTACGTTCTATTCTCTTTTATGAAATAGAAGACATGCTTGATCGGAGATTGGCCACCAACTTCGTTTGGAATTGGATTACCCGGCTCAAAAGAAGCTTCCTTCGACTCGATCGGTCTGTACGGGGTGTTTGCGTAAACCTGCTTGGTGTACGCCGCCAGCTCTTTTGCATCCGGGAAATTGAAGAATGACAGAGTACCTTTGAGCATCGTCCCGATATACTGATGCATCGGGTTCGCAAGAGAGCGATTTCCTTTCCCGTTCAGAACCAGCACTGTACCATCATTCAGTTCCATGACTTTCGTCGGATACCATCCCACAGGAATAAACCCTATCGGGACAGCCCCTTCCCTCTTCATGAGCTTCATTACCGTGAGCGAATTATTATCTGCATTGGCGGCAAGCAAGAATTTCGAGTCATTTGTGATGCAAACAGAATTTGTGGTCGATCCCTCGGGTGAATCCGGATAGAGCGGGGTGGACAGGCTTGAGATCGCGCGACGTTTTTTCATATCGATGACAGTCACGCTGTTATCATTTGCATTCGCAACGAAGACCATCTTGCCGTCATTTTTTGTTGCAATATCTGTAGGATGATCGCCGGTCTTAATCCGGTACAAGAGCTTCGTTCCCTTGAATGCCTCAACCTTTTTCGCACTCCATATCGAGACAAGGAGTGTCCCGTCCCGGAGAAACTTGCACGAATATGGCATACCATCGAGTTTCACTTTTTGGAATTCGTGGTTGTCAAAACTGTAATACCTGAGCGTCGAGTCGCCTCTGAATACCACCGCAAGATTTTTGTCGTTCACATCTAGACCTGCAGCCCACGCGGTTTCTTTCGGATACGGCGCAGCAAACACAATCGTATCTGAATTTACAAGCCTGCTGCTTGCAAGTTTGAACGAGTAAACGCAATTCTGGTTGCCTCCCGAAACAAAAAGTCTATTTCCAAGAAATGCAATTCCCAACCAGCTGTCCTTCAACTGAATCGACTGTACCACTTTATGGTCAGCCAGATCCACAAGCATTAGAACCGGCCTGGATTCTCCGCCGTGTGTGACCGCAAGGAATTTCTGGTCGGGTGAAAGTGCGGCGTTCAGCGGAAGATCGCCGAGCTCGACCGAAGTTCCTGCCGGAGAAAGCCACCAACCGTTCGGGAGAAGCACGCGGCCACCATTTTCACCGGGAAGCTGAGCGCGCACTTGAAGAGCCCCGAAAACAGAAAGAGCAACCACAATAAAAACTCTCTTCATCATTCTCCTCTCCGAATTTCTTTGTGTCACAAGTTTAAGTCTGCTCGGTCTTTTTAACAATGCCAGTGGGATAACCAGTTTAGAATATTCCTGAAATCTTGCTTCAGTTGTAGCACCCGATTATATTTCATCTGCGTCAGAGATAAGTTGGTCTATGGCGCAGTAGTTAAATAGAGGCGCGGTGTTTATCAGTACTCGCGTCGAGGCGCGAAGAGCCGACGAAGCGCAAGGAAAGGAATCACCGCCGAAACCATGAACTCGACTTCGGTGTTTTTGGTTGGGCTGTCCCGGGTTAGGGATCCCGAACACTACTGACATCGGTGTTCCGGACAAGCGAACAACTTGCAGACTGTCATCCGTCTCCCGGACATCCGGTTCGGGAGGTCGAGCCGATGGCACGTGGCTCGGCTGAATGTTTTTGCGGAGGAACAGCGGGTGGAGCGCTATTTTGCCGATCTTTATCACATCCTGTGATGTTCGGCATCCCGAACGTCGTGTTCGGGAAGCTGATCGTTCCGGCAAACCCGGGACGTCGTTGGTCAGTTATTTCGCCCACCTGATATTCTGATTCCGAACAAGGTTTGAAATGAAAATTGGGAAGTGAGTATGAACATCGGCTTGCTTGGTTACGGAAAGATAGGAAAAGAAATCGAAGCCGTAGCAAAGCAGCGCTCACATTCGATCACGGCCATCGCAGACATCGATCAAAGACTTTCGGACATGGTAGACGCATTTGCGCGCTGCGATGTTCTTGTCGAGTTCTCTGTTGCCGCGGCAGTGTTGGAACATGTGAGATTTGCTGCCACAGTGAAAAAGCCGATCATTATCGGGACAACCGGCTGGCAGAAAGACACGGATGATGTCAAAAAAATTGTGAATGAATCTGGAATCGCATCTGTCGTTGCATCGAATTTTTCCCTCGGCGTGAATCTCTTCATTTCAACTGTCGAAGAGGCCGCTAAACTGTTCGGACAGTTCGACGGCTTCGATTGTGCCGTGTTTGAATCCCACCACAATCAGAAGGCAGATGCGCCAAGCGGTACGGCAATTACAATTGGAAATTCGATCCTCGAAAATTTCCCGTCGAAGAAACGTCTTCGCAAGGGCTTACCGGAGGGGAAAATTGAAAAGGACGAACTCCAGATTAATTCATTGCGAGTCGGCTCCGAGTTTGGCACCCACTCGGTCATATTCGATTCCGACAACGACCGGATCGAATTGACCCATACCTCAAGAGGAAGACGAGGGTTTGCACTCGGCGCGGTGATCGCCGCCGAATGGTCGATCGGCAAAAGAGGATTCTACACCTTTAGAGACATCCTGTCCCAGTTATGAATTATGAATCCTGTGTTTTGAATTGAGAAAAAATAAATTGGCAGTCTGCCGCTTATCCATTTTGAGAATCACTTGCTGCACGGCGATCGTGAAATTTAGAACTAACAGAACGAGGCTAAGATGAAATCTAAACTATTCCGCGGGACAGGCGTTGCACTCATAACACCATTCAAGAAAGATGGATCACTTGACGAGCAACGTCTCCGCGAACTTGTGGAATTCCAAATATCAAATGGGATCGAAGCCATTCTACCTGCAGGCACAACCGGAGAAAGTGCGACGCTCTCGCATTCTGAACATCATCAGGTCATGGAAATTGTTCTCGAGCAGGCAGACCATCGTGTCCCGGTGATTGTCGGAGCCGGAAGCAACTCGACACGCGAGGCTGTCTCGCTTACGGTCCATGCGAAGTCCATCGGTGCCGACGGAGTACTTTCGGTCGCTCCGTATTACAACAAGCCATCGCAGGAAGGATTCTACCGGCATTACGCCGCGATCGCGGAGGCCGTGGACATTCCGACAATTGTGTACAATGTCCCCGGCCGTACCGGCAGCAATATCAACGCGGAGACGACTTTGAGGATGGCGGAAGAAATCCCGAACATAGTCGCTGTGAAAGAAGCGAGCGGGAATATTCCCCAGATAATGGAGATCTTAAGGTGCAGACCGGAAAGCCTTGCGGTCTATTCCGGCGACGACCAGATCGCATTCGTTGTAATCTCGCTTGGAGGAGATGGAATAATATCGGTGGTTGCCAATCAAATCCCGAAGACGTTTGGCGACATGGTGAGATCCTGTCTTGCCGGCGATCTGGAGAATGCAAGAAGGCTCCACTACAAGCTTCTGCCGTTGATGAACGCAAATTTCATCGAGTCGAACCCGATCCCGGTAAAAGCATCACTCGCAATGATGGGGATGATCGAAGAAGTTTATCGACTGCCTCTTGTTTCTCCGACAGATTCGACGCGAGCGAAGTTGAAGAAGATTTTGTCTGAACTGGAACTGATACAGGTAGTTGCTGCATCATGAGCCGAGATCTGTTGATTGCTGAGATAGAAAGATTTTACGACACGCTTGGAAAGAATCCGGAGTCGGAATCCTTTGTAGACCGTCTTCTTGAACTTCTCGACATCGGAGAGGCCCGGGCTGCAGAACCTGATCCTCTGTCGGCGGACAAGACAGGATGGAGAGTGAATCAGTGGGTGAAGAAAGGAATACTCCTCGCCTTCAAGATAGGCAGACTCATCAAAATGGGCAAAGGCTGGAACGAACAATTTTATGACAAGCATACTTTTCCGGTGAAGGAAATCTTGATCGAGGATCAAATCCGGGTCGTACCTGGCGGGACTGCAATTCGACGAGGTGCATACATTGCGCATGGAATCATAATCATGCCTCCTTCATACATAAATGTCGGCGCCTTCGTTGACGAAGGAACTATGCTCGACTCGCACACGCTTGTCGGCTCGTGCGCTCAAGTCGGGAAAAAAGTGCACGTCAGCGCCGGCACACAGATTGGCGGCGTACTTGAACCTGTCGGAGCTTTCCCGGTGATCGTTGAAGACGAGGTGATGTTAGGCGGGAACTGCGGAATATACGAGGGTGCAGTTATAAAGCGCCGCGCCGTCATCGGTGCGGGTTGCATTATCACGGGCTCGACGCCGGTCTACGACCTGGTCAAGCGAAAGATCTATAAGAGGGAAAAGAACACCCCACTCATGATCCCCGAAGGAGCGGTCGTCGTTCCGGGATCGAGAAACATTGCCGGGAAATCCGAATTCGCTTCGAGGAATGGACTATCATTATATACACCTGTGATAGTGAAGTATCGCGACGAAAAGACAGACGCCGCGACTGTGTTGGAAGAGGCATTGAGATGAATATGAGATCAGGCGACAAATACCGTCGCCGACGACAATTTGCCGGGAGCTATGACTTTTCGAGAAGTTTGCAGATCGATCTCAGTTCCTCTTTGCGCTTAGGAGTCGTCTTCGGGTAACTCAGCTTCAGCGATTCGAGTGTATCTATGACGACCTGCGATACAATTAATCGAGCGTTTTCCTTGTCGTCGGCAGGGACGATGTACCACGGTGAGCCTTTTGTGCTTGTCGCGCTGATGCAATCTTCGTAAGCCCTCATGTAATCCTTCCAGTATTTTCGCTCCCTGATGTCGGCCTCGCTGAATTTCCAGTTCTTCTCCGGCTCTTCAATACGCTCGAGGAAACGCTTTCGCTGCTCGTCCTTGGAAAGATGCAGAAAAAATTTTACGATCCTCGTCCCGTTCCGGTGCATATGATCTTCGAAATCCACAATCGACCGATAGCGCTCATGCCAGAAAGTTTTGTCGCCTGATGAGTTAGAGGAGATGCCTTCATTGCTGAGAATCTCCGGATGCACACGAACAATCAGAACTTCCTCGTAGTACGACCGGTTGAAGATTCCGATTCGTCCACGTTCCGGAAGACATTTGGAAGTGCGCCAAAGAAAATCGTGCTGCAACTCCTCGGCGCTCGGCTCTTTGAAGCTGAAGACCTGGCAGCCTTGAGGATTCACACCCGACATCACATGTCTGATTGTGCCATCTTTACCCGCGGCATCCATCGCCTGAAAAATCAGCAACACCGCATAACGGTTCGAGGCGTAATGAAGATTCTGAAGTGAACTGAGCCCTTTGACGTGGTCCTCGAGGAACTTGCGGTACTGCTTCTTCGATTTGTAAACCGGTTCGACATATGTAGGATGCGTTTTGAGATCCACCTTCTCACCTTCCCCGACAAGGAATTCTTTGGTATTGATCTTCACATCAATCCTCTCACTTCTTCTACTAAGTTATTTTTTTCGACTCAGCTGTAAGTTCCCCACGCCTCTCTTAGCGCATCCGATATTTCTCCGAGCGTCGCATAATTCTCAACCGCGTCAATTATCAGCGGCATGAGATTGCTTTTGCTTCTCGCCTCCTCCTTCAACTTCGTCAAACACTTTTCTACGTCCTCCGTGGTCCGTTCTCCCTTCATCTTTCTCAACCTTCCAACCTGCTCGTCTCTGACACGCTCGTTGACCTCAAAAATGTTCGAGCGTTCTTTTTCCTCCGTGACGAATTCGTTTACTCCGATGACAATTTTTTCCCTTGTCTCGATCGCACGCTGGTACTCGTACGCGCTACTGGCAATCTCACTCTGGAAAAAACCCGCTTCGATCGCTTTCACCGCTCCACCCATCGACTCGATCTTCGCAAGGTATTGTCGCACTCTCTCTTCGATTTCATCTGTAAGCTTTTCCACAAAATACGATCCGCCGAGGGGATCCACCGTGTCGGTAACTCCTGATTCATACCCGATAATCTGCTGAGTTCGCAAAGCGAGTCTGACCGACTCTTCAGTCGGCAGCGCGAGAGCCTCGTCTTTGCTGTTCGTGTGAAGCGACTGACAGCCACCGAGAACCGCCGCAAGCGCCTGAATCGTCGTTCGAACGACATTGTTGTCGATCTGTTGCGCTGTCAAAGTCGAACCGCCGGTCTGCGCATGGAACCGGAGCTTCATGGCTTCCGGGTCAGTGGCATGAAACTTCTCTCTCGCAATTCTTGCCCAAATGCGGCGAGCTGCACGGAACTTCGCAACTTCCTCAAAGAAATTGTTATGCGCATTGAAGAAGAACGACAGTTGCGCTCCGAACTTGTCAAAGTTCAGTCCCGCTTTGATCGCTGTTTCGGCGTAGGCAATAGCATTCGCAAAAGTGAATGCAAGCTCCTGTACGGCGGTTGCGCCCGCTTCACGAATATGATAGCCGCTGATCGAGATTGTGTTCCATCTCGGAAGATGCTCGGCACAAAAAGAAAAAATGTCCGTAACAAGCCGCAGAGACGGGACGGGCGGATAGATGTATGTTCCGCGAGCGATATATTCTTTCAAGATATCGTTCTGAATTGTCCCCGAAATTCTCTTGAGATCCGCGCCATGTTTCCTCGCAACCGCGACGTACATCGCAAGGAGAATCGCGGCGGTGGCATTGATTGTCATCGAAGTCGTTACATTTTCGAGAACGATCCCATCGAAGAGCCGTTCCATGTCATCGAGCGAGTCAATGGCAACTCCGACTCTGCCAACCTCGCCTTCTGCAATCGGATGGTCGGAATCGTAACCCATCTGAGTTGGCAGATCGAAGGCAACTGACAGACCGGTTATCCCCTGCTCGAGCAGATAACGGTATCTTTTGTTTGATTCATCAGCGCTGCCGAAGCCTGCGTACTGCCTCATCGTCCAGAGTTTTCCGCGATACATAGTCGGATAGATTCCGCGCGTGAAAGGGAATTCGCCCGGAAAGCCGAGTTTGCTCTCGTATTCGAAATTCTCCGGGACGTACAGTCTCTCTACGGTAATTCCGGAGTCTGTTTGGAATATTTGTTTTCTCTCGCTTTTCACTTTCAGAAACGCAAAAGCTAGGTTGAGTCCTTTTTCATAACCCGTCTCACAACGACCTTCACTTGATGCCGCCGGAATCGTTGACGGTGTCCGCCGCCTTTAGATCTGGAGTAGAAATCAGGTGACAACATCCACGAGTGTGAATAAAAAAAGGCCGATGCTCAAATACGCGTTCAGATTGAAGAATGCAAAATTCAGTTTGCTGAGATCACCCGGCTTGACAATTGTGTGCTGATAAATCAACATTGCCCCAACAAGGACGAGACCGAATACATAAATGTTCCCGAGCGGCAGAAGGAATCTCAGCGATACCAACAACAAGAATGCGATCAGATGAAGCAGCGAAGAAACATTCAATGCCTTGCTGACGCCAAGCACGCGAGGCATAGAATAGAGATTAACCTGGTCATCGTACCCGAGATCCTGGCAAGAATAAACTATGTCGAACCCCGCACCCCACGCCACAACCGTCAAACCGAGAATGATCGGGACGAGCGAGAATTTTCCCGCTATCCCCAGCCACGCGCCCAACGGCGCAAGGCCCATCCCCAGCCCGAGAAATAAATGAGAGAACCAGGTGAACCGTTTAGTGAATGAGTAGAAAAATACCACCGCGAGTGCGACCGGCGACAGATAGAAACATAGCTTGTTGAGTTCATACGCTGCGAGCACGAGAACCAGTGCGGCAATAGACACAAATGCCGATGCTTCTGCAAGTGAAATTTTTTTCGTGGGAAGTTCGCGATTTTTCGTTCGCGGATTCCTGGCGTCGTACTCACGATCTGCTATCCTGTTGAACCCCATCGCGGCCGATCGAGCACCGACCATCGCTACAATTATCCACAGGAGTTTGCTCAAAGTGACCCTGTTTGAAAACGAGACAAGCACAACGCTCGTCAAGGCAAACGGCATCGCAAAGAGAGTGTGAGAAAATCTGATCATTCTCCCGAAGGCAAGTATCCTGTCAATTACTCTCCTCATAATCGAGGAAAATTACCGACGAGGAAGTCTAAAAACAATGGAATAATGAAGAGATGGATTATTGGATCAGTGAGCTGCCGGATTCATTTTCCCGTTACGTTCGTTCATTAATCCAATAATCCAATTTCGTAAATCATCAACCTTGCGAGCGTTCAGGAAAACTATCGCTTGTTGATCTCGATGCTCCCGTTCGTGGTGTGAAGATAAATTCTGTTTCCGCCTCTGTTTATCTTACCTTCAAGACTTTTGTTGCTGAAGTTGCCTCGCACAGTAACGGGGAATTCGGTCTGGATGTTTCCATTTGTAGTGTGCGCGTCGAGATCGGCATCTATGTTCTCCGGGCAATAGGTCTTGATGGATCCATTGGTTGTCCGTAGGTTCAGCTCCCGGAATTTCACTCCATCGGAGATTGTCGCGGTGATACTGCCGTTCGTTGTCGAGCCGTCTACCTCACCTCCCACTTCCTCAAACGTCAACCTCCCATTTGTGGAGCCTGCTCGTACACTTCCCACGATTGAATGAACTTCGATACTGCCATTCGTGGATTGTGCATCCACTTTGATCGTTGACGGGACCTTCAATACGTATTCAACATTTACATATCTCGACCCGCCATGAAATAGCCAACTCCAGAATCCGCCCCAGCCCTCGTGAGGATAACGAGTATGAATTTCGACATAATCGTCTCCACTATCGATATCAATCCTGAGCCTGTCAAAATATTCATCTGCCTCTTCCTGATCATCTGCCCTCACTGTCTTCGTAGCTTCCATCGAAACCTGGTTCTTGTCCCAGGATTCGACTCTAATACCACCGTTCACGTTCTCCACAATGACCTTCCCATTCGGAGAGATGTTGAACGTTTTCATCTCTGTCCTGGAGTAAGTCCTCGCCGACGCGATTGAAACGGTAAAGATCGTAAAAAGGATCGCACATGATATGATTCTCTTCATTTTGTCTTCTCTCCCGCCCGAACGAAAACCTTCGGACAATTTTTTAATTGGCAAACATTGCACAAATCTATCTACGCTAGACAAATTACGATGTTTCACCTTCAATTGTGCGGTGAGGTATTCTGCTGCCATGCGACAACTTCTAGAGAGTTCGAGTAGGAATGTGTTGTGATTTCGTCACTGATTCGTCAAATTCGAATGTCATCGACCAAAACGGTTTCAACAAAAAAAGAAGGGCAAAATGAAAAAACGTATCGCGTCGTTATTCATACTATCCGCAGTTGTAGCAAGCTTCGCAGTTGCTCAGACGAAGCAATCTTACGACTCCTCGGCCGTGGCGCAAATCATCAAGGCGGAAAAAGACAGCTCTGATGTATTACAGATTCTCGGCTATATCGCTGATGTCTACGGGCCCAGGTTGACATGGTCACCCGCATTCATGAGGGCGGCAGGCTGGGCTATTAATGAAATGAAGTCTATCGGTCTGGCAAATGTTCATCTTGAAGGATGGACTCCTATGGGCAAGGGGTGGGAGCTGAAGCAATACTGGGCCAACGTTATTGGAGATCAGACATTTCCTCTCATCTCCTACCCGAAGGCCTGGTCTCCAAACACAGAGGGGACCATCATTGGCGAACTCATTTATTTAAAGGCCGACAGCGTCGAGGCGTTGAAATCTTACAGGGGAAAACTGAAAGGCAAGTTCGTCCTTCTCGACGAGCCCCGCCAGTTATCGCCGCGATTCCAGCCCCTTGCGACTCGCACTCCTGATTCCACCTTGCTCAAGCTTGCTAACGCTGGTCCGGAGGGTCAAGGGTTTCGATTGCGACTCACGCCGGAAATCAAAGCAAGGATCCGTTTCAATTCCGAAAAGTTGAAGATATGTGAGGAGGAAGGAGCAGCGGCAATATTGACAGAGTCGGCAGGCGATGACGGCAACGTCTTTGTGCAACAGGCAAGCGTCCCGGTCGATCCTGATACTCCGTACGTACGCTGGCCTAATGCCTGGGACGAAAATGCACCGAAGATAGTTCCACAAATCTCTGTCGGCGCGGAACATTACAACAGACTACTTCGAATGATTGAGATGGGCGTCGCGCCGAAGATAGAGATGAATCTCCAGGTCGAATTCACTAAGGCCGATTCCGGTTACGACGTCATCGGAGAAATTCCTGGCACGGACCTCAAAGATGAGGTGGTCATGATCGGCGGACATTTCGATTCGTGGCATGGAGGCACAGGCGCAACCGATAACGGGACAGGATCGGCTGTCTGCCTTGAAGCCATGCGTCTCATTAAGGAACTGAACTTTCATCCGCGTCGAACCATCCGCATCGCACTCTGGGGCGGCGAAGAAGAGGGATTACTCGGCTCGAGAGGTTACGTGAAAGCCCACTTCGGTGAACAGGGTGGGACATGGTTCGAACCCGAAGGTCCTCTCACGATAAAACCTGAGGCTGAAAAATTTCAAGTCTATTTCAACGACGACAATGGCGCGGGCAAGTTCCGCGGCATTTATCTCCAGAACAACGAAGCCGCGCGCACTATCTTTCGTGAATGGTTGAGGCCATTCGAATCGATGGGCGCATCCACCATCTCATTTAGAAACACAGGCGGCACAGATCATCTGTCATTTGATGCCATAGGGCTTCCCGGTTTCCAGTTCATTCAAGATCCGTTGGACTACGGAACGATTACACATCATTCGATAATGGATGTGTATGACCGTGCACCGGCCGAAGATTTGAAGCAGTCAGCAACTATCATGGCTGCGTTCGCTTACAATGCGGCGATGATGGACGGCAGATTCCCGAGGAAGACGATCGAGGCACAGACCACCTCGAACAAATAAGTCGAAGGAAGTTAGATTCGAATCCTGTGAGGTTTTAGAAACCTCACAGGATCAAGGATGACTCACACAAATAGGGGAGCAAGCACGAGGGTAATCGTGGCAAGAAGTTTTATCAGAACGTGAAGCGAAGGTCCCGCGGTATCCTTAAAAGGATCACCAACCGTATCTCCGACGACCGCTGCCTTGTGAGTCTCACTCTTCTTTCCGCCAAACATTCCGGTCTCAATGAACTTCTTCGCATTATCCCAGGCGCCGCCTCCGTTATTGAGGACGGTTGCGAGCAAGATGCCCGCGATTGTTCCGACCATCAAAAGGGCCGCCACTGCCTCTGCACCGACGTTGAACCACCTGAAAATGATTCCTACAAGAATGGGAGTTCCGACTGCAAGCAGTCCCGGACCGATCATGCTGCGCAAGGCGCCGCGGGTAACGATGTCTACCGTTCGCCCGTAATCAGGCTGCTCTGTTCCGCTGAGAATTCCCGGCTTCTCCTTGAATTGCGCTCTCACATCATTTATGACAAAGTAAGCGGCCTTACCGACTGCTTTGATCGCAAGTGAGCTGAAGAGATAGACGAGCGCAGCGCCAAGTAGACCTCCGATAAACACTTCCGGCTTAGCAATGTTCACAGAGCTCATCGCGGGGAGACCTTTCTCTTTCAAGAGAACGTTGACGTCATCGATATATGCCGAGAACAGAAGGAATGCGGCAAGCGCGGCGGACCCGATCGCGTAACCTTTAGTCAAGGCCTTCGTCGTGTTCCCGATTGCATCGAGTCTGTCAGTTTTCTTCCTGACATTCTCAGGCTGGCCGCTCATCTCGACAATTCCGCCCGCGTTGTCAGTGATTGGACCGAACGTGTCCATTGCAAGTATATAAGCGGCGGTGCCGAGCATGCCCATTGTTGCGACTGCGGTTCCGAAGAGGCCGGCGTTTGGAATTCCAGTTGTCAGACCAAGGTAGTAAGAACCGACGATCGCGATTGAAATCGTGATGACCGGCATGTATGTCGACTCAAGGGCAACCGCAAATCCGGTGATAATGTTTGTGGCCGGTCCAGTCTGGGAAGCTTCCGCAATCGATCTCACAGGCCGATACTTGTACTCGGTGAAATACTGCGTGATATAAACGAAGGCGATGCTCATGAGAATTCCTACGACTCCTGCGGCAAAGAAATGCCACCATGCATCCGGTGCGCTCGGAGTGTCCAGCAGCCATCTCGAACCGATAAGAAATCCAATCGCTGCCAGCACGGCAGTTATGTAATAACCCCTGTTCAAAGCCTTCATGGGATCTGCATCCTCACGAGTCCGAACGAACATCACGCCGATAATCGAGGCGATAAGTCCGAATGCACGAACGACAAGAGGAAACATGATTCCTTTAATCCCGAAGAAATGAAATAAAGCAACGCCCAGGATCATTGCGCCGATGTTTTCGGCTGCGGTCGATTCGAACAAATCCGCACCGCGACCTGCACAGTCTCCGACGTTGTCGCCAACGAGGTCGGCAATCACAGCCGGATTTCTCGGATCATCCTCAGGAATGCCTGCCTCAATCTTACCAACAAGGTCTGCGCCGACATCGGCCGCCTTTGTATAAATTCCTCCGCCCAGCTGAGCAAACAGTGCGACGAACGACGCACCAAAACCAAACCCGACAATCATGAACGGAATTTTCTCAACCGGAGTGTTGAGAGCTTGCAATGTGCCGAAAAGTCCTCCCACACCGAGCAAACTCATTGCGACAACAAACAGTCCGGAAACGGCGCCGCCTCGCATCGAAATCTGAAGAGCACGGTTGAGGGAAGAAAGCGCTGCGTTTGCGGTCCGCGTATTCGCTCTTATTGAAACGAACATTCCTATATAACCCGCAACCCCCGAGCACAATGCACCGAAAAGAAAAGACAGAGCCGTGTAAGAGGCCAGACGGACCGGATCGACAGGATCATTCGGCATCGGCTTTCTCGCAAACGCGTATAGCAAGAAGATTATTGCAGCAAAGACAACGCTCAGCATCGCAATCGTTGAGTATTGCCTTCTCAGAAATGCCTCCGCACCCTGGCGTATTGCATCTCCGATCTTCTGCATCTCCGGTGTTCCACGATCTTGTCTTAAGATGCTTACTGCGAGGTACACAGCAAACAAAAGTGAAAGCACGCTGATGGACAGAATCAGTCCTAGTTCCACTATGGTTTCTCCTTCCTTACAATGCAATCATTAGTAGTTTCGTTTGGAATTAAATCAGTAAGAAAAAAACGTCCCCCGACACGGGACACCGTCAAGGCTACTCTTTCTGCTCGCAGCCCAGATCCTTTTGAAGTTTCAACATCTCCGCGTTCTTCGGATCAAGCTTCAGTGCGGCCTTTATCTCCTTACACGCCTCTTCGGTCTTGCCGAGCAAAGCATAAGCGTCAGCAAGCAGAGCGTGAGTCCGTGCATTCTTGGAGTCGTACTTTAACGCGGTCTGAAGATTAGTCAAAGCTTCGTTGTAGAACTTCTTGGCTTCATCGATCTTCTCCGCTTTCTGAAGTTTGCCTCCGTCCGCCAGTTGATAAGCCGCTATCGACCGGTACGCTTCGTTCAGCTCGGGTGAATGTTCGCCGGAAGTATCCGCCAGGGCAAGTTTTATCATGGTCTGATAAGCGCTCGTCGCTTCCTCCGATGAATCCGCGTAAACGTAAGCAAGCGCAAGCCACCGAAATCCCAGATAGTAGTCGGGTTTTAGATCGGTCACTTTCTTGAATGCAAGAATTGAATTGGGAAAATCTTTCAGAACTATGTAACACAAACCCATATTCAACTCCGCCGTGACATCGTTAGGCTCCAATGCGAGATGCCGTTGGAAATGAGTTATGGCTTCTTCATACCTCTTAGCACCGAACAAAGTGCTCGCCAGCCTGTATTCGATCGGAGAAAGGGTCGTATCTAATTTTACTGCACGTGACCAAGCGTCAATTGTTGCCGCAGTATCATGAACGGCGTCGGCTGCCAAGCCATACCTTACCAATTCTTTGACATTGAGAGAATCTATTGGCAAAGCTTTGTAAGTGTTATAAGAGTCGACCGGCTTCCTCTCAAAGAAGAATGCAGCGGCAAGAGATTTCTTCGGAACCAGAGAGTTTGGATATTTCTTGAGGTATTCCTGGTAGTACTTCACAGCCTGTTCGTAGAACTCTCCATTGAGGGCAGACTCAGCAAGATGGAGCAGCGCCTTGTCGTCATTTGGTACTAGCTGGTGATATTTCTCGAGGAAAGGAAAAGCGTCGCGATAACGCTTGTTTATGTAGAGGAGATCGCCAGCTTGGCCTTCCGCATCTGCATTGTTCGGTTCAAGTTGAGAAATCTTCACGAACTCTTCATACGCGTCCCCGCCGTCGTTGTTCTTCATGTATGCGTCAGCAAGTTCCAACATGATATGAACGTTAGTTGAGTCGAGTGCCAATGCCTCCTTGTAGTTTTCAATCGCCGGATCGTAAATGTTTTGCTTTTCGTAAACTTCGCCGATGCCTTCGAGAGCACGCGGATCCTTGTCGTTCATGTCCCTCGCCTTGTAAAAGGCTTTCATCGCAGAATCGAGCGAATCGCAAGCCAGGTAGGCATGCCCGAGCGTGATTACGTATATGCTATTCTTCGAATCATAATTCGTGGCGGATTTCAAATTGTCAATTGCATCCGCATATTTCTTTTCCTTCAAGTACGTCTGGCCTAATCCGTAATAGGCTGGGGCTGACTCATCGTCAAGCTTGACTGCCTGACCTAAGAACAATTCCGCGCTGTCCAGTTTTCCAAGACATAGGTACGCGTTTCCGAGATAGAGATTCGCTTTCTGGGATTTCGGATCAGAGGAGACAGCTTTCAGCAAGTATGGCAGAGCGCCCGCACAATTGTTTTTGTTGAGCAGACTCATGCCTTGACTCAAATTGTCTTGAGCATTGGCTACGCCTGTAAAACTGATAATGAGAATACCGAGAATAAAGAGAGTGAGTTTTTTCATAGCGGTTGATTGTTTAGTTGAACAAGTCTAACAGGCATAGTAGCTGGAACCAATCCGTTGTTAAGAAACATCTTCTGGCCTGAAGCTCCAGCGGCAAAAGACGTGAAGCCCGAAGCAATGCCTCCTTCAAAATCCCTCGACAAAAACAAGATTGGTCTGGTAAGCGGGTAGTAATGTCGATAGACATGTGCTTGATACGGATAGTAGTAGCTTCCGAACGAATTCGGGTCTATGTATTTCATCGAAGTCGAATCAACCTCTGCAACCTCGAGTGCCTTAGGTGCGGGCTTCTTGCCTGGAAGCAGCCCCGGTCCCGAGCTCAGCCAATTCGAGCTGATAAATCCAATTGCGCTCTCGTTGTCACGTACGAAAGTGTAAACGTGTGCCATCGTGGTGCACGGATACGCTTCGGAAAACTTTTCATCGCCGAGAATTCTATTCTTGAAGAATTCCACCGTGCCGGAATTCGGGCTCTCGAGTGCAGGAATGATTCTTCCTTGAAATCCCTTTACAAGTTGGTTCCAGGCGACTGTCTTGCCCGAGAACACGTCCCGCAGCTGATCGGTATTGATCTGCGTGATGGGGTTTTCTGAATTGACGATTATCACGACGCCATCCAGAGCAACTCTGAGAGTATCGACGTCGATCTTATACTTCTTCATGACCTCCAGCTCACCCTGGTTGAATGGTCTCGAAGCAACGGCGAGAGTGGTCTCGTTGTTGAGAAGTTTGACAATTGCAACGCGAGTAGGGACTGGGTGAACATTAATATGAGCATTCTGATACATCGCCATAAATTCGTTGGCAATCTGTGTGACAGCAGGTGAAACCGATTCTGCACAATAAACTTCCAGGGTCCCCTCCGTGGGAGATGAGCTTGGCTTTTTCAGATTGCATGAAGCGACAGCCAGAGCTAACACTGCCACGAGGATGTTAACAGACTTACTCATCTTCTTCATAGCGCTTAGATTTCGTACGGATAATCACAAGTCGATAGATTGCCCAAAGCATCAGCACTATTCCAAATGTTATCCTGAGCTGCTTCGGGACATTATCGGAAATGAACACGCCAAAAATAACAAAAAGTCCGCCGAAAAAAAAGACGGCGGACATAAAATATGCAAAATATCTCAGTATCTTGCCGGCATCCACTTTTCCGGCTGTCATCACCCTATCACTATTTGTTCCCGGTGAGTTTGAAATTGAATGGGATGACAACCCAGACAGCGACTGGTCCCTTGTTCATGATCGCGGGAGTAAACCGGTATTGCATCGCCGCATCGATCGCGGGTTGATTGAAGATTTCGGCATCACTCTTGAGAATGACCGACTTGTGAGGCTTGCCATCCTTGTCAACCCAGATTTTCACCCAGACTCTACCTTCGATTCCTGCTCTCTGAGCAAGCTCGGGATACTTCGGGGTGACCTGTTTTATGACCTGCGGCTCCTTTTCAACGGGCACGAAGTCAGGCGGCGGTGCGTCGTCGCCTACTTTGAAATCATTAGGATTGAAGGTTACTCCGACTGAATCGCCGCCCGAGCCGCCGGTGACCGGCCCGGCAATCTTGCTCAGCTCCTGCTGGGTAGCGATTGTCTGTTCCGGCGAGACCTGAGCATCCGGCACAGGGACTGGAACACCAACGTTCGGTTTTGCCATCGGCGCTGAAACTGCCACCTGAGGCAACGCCTGCTGGTTTGTAATCGAAGGTGGTGGACCAAGCTCGCTATACTTCAGTACTCTGACGACGGGTACGTTCTCGTCTTCGCGATTCAAATATTGCGAACCCCAGTACGCACCTACGCCGGCAAAGTGAAACGCCACCGCGATGGCCAGTCCAAGTCCGGTATACTTCTGCGCCAGTTTCTTGAGAACCGGGGCCCCGTATTGGACGGTACCGTTCGCGGCTTCGTTGGCCTTTTCCTCAGCCATTTTGATCGACCTCCTTTTGTTTTTTTAACCGCCGACTTTTGCAAGGGCGGTCTTATCAGCATCTGTCATCGGTGCGATACTAAATCGCGTCACGTTTGAAACGTTCAACGCGTCAATAATATCAACCATGTTGTTGTATTTAGCGGTCCTATCAACTTTAATCAAAGTTATCAAGCGCGTGTTAGCTTTGTTTCTATCTGCGACAAACTTAGGAAAATCCTTCCACTCAATTTTCTGCGGTGCATCGGTTCCAATACTCCAATAAATATCGCCCTTCTCATTTACTCTCAGTGTCATCAGATTCGATGCGGCAACTTCGACCTGTGTATCGCTGGGTGGGAGGTTGATTTCCATGGTCTGCGGCAAACTGAAAGCAGTCGTGACCATGTAGAAAGTCAATAGAACGAACATCAGATCCACCATCGGCGTCATGTCGATGCGGATTGATACCCGTCCCTTCTTCTTATGTTTGCCCTTTTTCTTGCCGTGAGCTTCGGCGGTTTGCACATCAGCCATCTTACGTCCCTCCCGGTGTATCGTTGGCTAAATCCGTCTGCAAGTTAAACCTTGTGACGTTTGCCTTTTGCAGATCATTCATTATATCCATTATCGGACCGTAAGGTGCATCCTTGTCAGCCTTTATGACTGTTCTCAGCCTCGGATTACTCACGCGAGCTTGGACAGTAAGTTGCAGCAGCTCCTTCTCTTGAATCGGCACGGACTCGACTAACCAGACTGGCATCAGACGTCCGTTCACTTCAAGCCCGTTTGGAAACATGGATTCGAAAAGAGATCTTCTAAGCTGCTGTGCATCGACTCCCATAAAAATCTTGCCATCCTTATTGACCGTGATACTCATGACATCGGCTTCAGGAAGTTTAAACGTCGAATGTGACCGCGGCAGGATCACCTGAACATCCTCCGGTGGTTTGAATTGCGTCGTCGTCATGAAGAACAATACCAACAACGTTGCAACGTCGACCATCGGAGTCATGTCCATCTTGACCCCCAGCCGTCTCTTTTTTATTCTCGGCATATGTTCAACTCCTTAAAAACGCAAAACATTGCGTCTTTACTTTTCGAACTTTCGTGAATTGAGGATCGCAATGATGCTCGCTGTCGCTTCGTCGATCATGTATGTGAACGAGTCAACCTTGTTGACAAAATAGTTATAAGCAATAATGCCAGTGATAGCGGCGATCAGACCACCGGCGGTATTGATGAGAGCCTCGGAGATACCGATTGAAAGCTGGCTTGCGTCAGCCACTCCCGCATGGGCCAGGGCTCTGAACGCGCGAATCATTCCTATCACAGTTCCGAGCAAGCCGATCATTGTCGATATCGAAGCGATCGTGGAGAGTACGATGAGGTTCTTCTCGAGCAGCGGAGTCTCGAGCATCGACGCCTCTTCAATTGCACGCTGAACTTCGGTCATGTGCTTCTCGGCAGTAATGTGACTGTCTTTCATGACTTCCTGGTATCTCTGGAGTCCATTGCGGATGATGTTCGCCATCGAACCTCTCTGCTTGTCGCAGACTTCCATTGCCGATTTAATGTCACCATTGTTCAGATGATCCTCAACGTCCTTGAGGAACTTTGTCAGAGAACCTCTTCCCTGCGCCTTTCGCAGAGAGAAGATGCGCTCGAAGATGTACGTGAACACCATTATCGAAAGCATCAGAAGAACTACGACAAGCGGTCCACCTTTAGTTATGTAATCCGGCAGCAGGTTCAGGTAAACATAAAGGGAAACAGCAAATGCAACGAGGATAAGAATCGCCGCGAATAAGCCTTGTTTCATTTCAGATAAGCCTCCTTTTGAAGGTTTTTGTTTGTTTGCGCCGAAAGCGCACCAGCCTCCGGCTGAAATGTTAAGTTAAACACAAAACTATTTCTTGCTTTTTGAAAAACTCGCAACTGCGTCGATCTGAGTATCGCGGACATCGAAAACCATGGTGAGTTTCGTTACGACGAAGATATTCTTGATGTTCTTGTTCAAGTTTGCCAGTTTCACTTCGCCGCCGGCCTTCGCGTAATGGGTATGCGCCCAGATCAAAATGCCAATTGCAGTGCTGTTCAAATAAGTAGCCTTGCCGAGATCGATCACAAGTTTCTTGTTTCCATCAGCAGACAACTTGGTGACTTCGGACCGGAGTTCTTCCGTTTCATCACCGCCGATCAGCTCTCCTCTCGGCTCAACGACTGCAATCTCTCCGTCAGCAAGCTTTGATACCTTCAATGCCATTTCGCCCTCATTTTAGTTTGATTTTGACGACGCAAGAGTTTGCGTCCGCACTTCTCTAATAGTGTTTGAGATATCAGAAATACTAAATGGTTTCTCTACAAAAGCTGTTACAAAGGCAGAAAGTGCTTTGCTTTGCATTTCATGCTCGGATATTCCAACAGCAATCACCGGTATCCCGGGTTTTATGCGAGCAACTGCCTCGACGAAATATGTCAACACCTTCTCTGGCATTTCTCCATCCACAATCAAGAGGTCGACATTTGTTTTGACCAATGCTTCAAGCGCAGCGTCAAGATTCAATTCGAAACGGGCGTCGTAACCGGTTTCAGATAAATACTCCCTGATCAAGCCGGCAACTCTTACGTCTCTCGCTACGATGAGGACGTTTTTCATAATTCCTTGGTCGCGCACGTATAAACATTACGCAAACAAGGTGCCAAAAAAACAAACTTGGAAAAACGCGAGTTTACTCCCGAAGTGGAACCTTTCAGTGGGGGAGGACAAACCATCAGGAGAACCTCGACGTGCAAATTGCAAGATAAATCTCAACTTTGCAAGACCAATGTATGTGCGAAAGTGCTGTCGACAACCCTGCGCTCGGGTTGAAGGCCTGACTGTTGAGGTTTGACTTTGGATTGAGCCGAACTTAGATTGAATGTGATAAGTTAGGGAGGAAGGCATGGTCACACGCCAAGAGATAAATCTACTGACAAACTACATAGCTCGAGAAGGCGTTGCCATTTCCTTTTATCTGAATACCGACGGAAGCGAGCGCAACAAAGGTACATGGGACATTGAAGCAAAAGACTTGGTCAAGAACGCTCGTAGAGAACTTGCCGCGTTGAATGTCAACCACAGACACGCCGAAGCCGCTGAGGAGGATCTCAAGCGCATTCAGAAATTCATATCGATGGAGAGCTTCGCCCCGAGATTCAAGTCGGTGGCGATCTTCTCGAACTCGGTGGAGAATTTCTATCAGATTTACTGGCTGCCAATGCCGGTTAAGTCGAGTCTAACGCTCGATGCGGGTTTCTATGTCCGCCCGCTTCTTGCGCTGCTGGAGGAGCACTGCCGTATTGGGATTGCACTCGTCGACTCTCGCCACGCCCGGTTCTTTGAGATTTACATGGGAGAAATTCTGGAGCATCTGGACTTCGCGACGAAAGCGAGGAACCCGAAGAAGCCGTTATCGGAGACTTTCATGAAGCGGGAGAAGAGGTTGATGCAGAAGAAGGAAGAAGAGACCCGGGTTCATCTTTCGTCTGTAGCCGGGCTCCTGAAGACCCACTTCTTGCATCATCACTTTGACAAACTTATGATCGGTGGGCGGAAACCTATTGGCGACCACCTGTCGCGACTTTTGTATGGGAAGCTCCATGAAAATTTGATAGGCATCTTCGAAATCGACATACATGTCAGAGAGAACGACATTCTTTCAAAGACGCTCGATGCAGAAAAGCAATTTGAGATGCAGGAAGAAAACAAGTTGCTCAGAAAGATAACTGGCGAGATTGAGAAAGATGGTTATGCCGTGAAAGGAATTAGAAACGTGATAGAAACATTACAGAACTACAATCTCCAGACGCTGGCGGTGGCAGAAGACTTCTCGCAAAAAGGATCTCTCTGCCCCCGATGCGGGATGCCTCACCTCGAAGAGAGAACCTGCATCTCCTGCGGCAAGGCACTGGTTCAAGTCGCCGATGTGGTTTATGATGTTGTTGAGGAAGCCGCACGTCAGGGCGCATCCGTCCGCCACATCCGGAGCCCCAATCTAATCGCTTCGCTGGAAAATATCGCGGCCATTATTAAATTCAAAACAGGTGAACTCATCCAGGTCGAGGAGGCTGCGGCGACAGAGGCTTAGGATTCCTTGAAGTGGTCGGTTCAGGCGAGAGATCGCCCTTTTAGATAACATAGTTGCTCACATATTGATGCCAGCGAAGCGTCGGCATTAACTCATCGCAGAGCTGATGCCTGAGCCCAGAACAAGCGAGAAGGAAAGTCGTTGTCGGATTGGGACGTCATTTGAAGTGGAGAACGAGACCCGTGCGCCAATTACAACATGGCGGTGAATCCGACCTGGAAGTTGAAGACGATGTCAAGAAGGAATTGACGAAACTCTATCGTCTTGAATTCGGCAAATCTCCCGACATCGTCACGAGCGCACCAGGCAGGATCAATCTAGTCGGAGAACACACCGACTACAACGAAGGTTTGGTACTCCCGGTCGCGATAAACCGACGCACGTACACGGCCGCCGGGCGACGCGGCGGAAAACTGTTCATAGCGTTTTCCAAAGAACTTGGAAAGAAGACTTCCTTCGAAATCTTCTCGGGGAAATTCGAACACTCCAACTTCTGGGTAAATTACATCAAGGGAGCTTGTACGCTCCTCGGCGAAGCAAAACAGGTGGACGGTACGAACTTCGCTATCGGGAGCACAGTGCCTCGCGGGAGCGGACTGAGCTCATCAGCCGCCTATGTCGTTTCAATCATCGAGGCAGTCACGCAACTGTACGACATAAAACTCAAAGATATTGAGGTACCGATACTCGCACAACGGATCGAGAATGAATTTGTCGGAGTCCAATCCGGCATCATGGATCCATTCGTCGCGAAGTTCGCTCGAGAGAACACGGCGATGCTCATCGATGCTCGTTCCCTTCAATATCAGTACGTTCCCATGCCGCAGGATTGCTCCATCCTGGTGTGTGTAACCGGTGTGAAGAGGGCTCTTGCAACCACAGAGTACAACAAGCGCAGACAACAGTGCCAGGAGGCGGTTGTGGCGCTGTCCGAGAAGCTGAACAGAAAGTTGAGTTCACTCAGAGACGTCTCGTTCAACGATTTGGAGACCGTCGGAAGCGAGATCGATGAAATACTATACTTACGAGCTTTTCACGTGGTAACGGAAAATGATAGGGTCCTACGAGCCGTGTCCGCACTAACGCAGAACGATATGGGACTGGTGG
This sequence comes from uncultured Bacteroidota bacterium, assembly GCA_963704305.1. Classification (GTDB taxonomy): domain Bacteria; phylum Bacteroidota; class Ignavibacteria; order Kryptoniales; family JAKASW01; genus JAKASW01. The sequence continues at coordinate 494,317 of OY969888.1, forward strand.
GGAAACTGATGCTGGAGTCGCACATGAGCCTTCGCGAAAATCATGGAGTAAGCTCGCCCGAGCTTGATGCATTCGTCGAGATCTCCGAGCAGCTTGATGGAGTTTACGGAGCGCGTATGACCGGCGCAGGTTTTGGGGGAAGTGTTATCTGCTTGGTCAACCGGGACCAGGAGAAGGAATTGGCAAGCGAGATCGCTCACAGATACAGGGAAGTGGGCTACGAAAACGGGGATGTATTCGTTGCAAGAACCGGTTGCGGATCACGGGTAGAACGAAGTCAATAAGAAAGCAGTCAGCTATCAGCGATCAGCTTCTGGCTAAGGGACAAAGGCTAACCGCTCTGTTTACCTACAAATCTCAGCGCTGCAGAATTAATACAATACCTGAGGCCTGTCGGCGGGGGTCCGTCATCAAACACATGACCGAGGTGTGCACCGCACTTGCTGCACTTCACTTCGATTCTGCTCATGCCTAGACTTTCATCTTTATCTTCCTCGACCATTCCGTGTGAGATCGGTTCGAAGAAACTCGGCCAGCCGGATCCTGAATCGAACTTCGTTTCCGAATCAAAAAGTCCGCTTCCACAGCAGACACACTTGTATGTTCCCTCTCTGTGAAAATCCCAATACTTCCCCGTGAATGCGCGCTCAGTTCCTTTCTCGCGAGTGATGCGGTACTCCTCGGGCGACAGTTCCTTCTTCCACTCTTCGTTGTTCTTCAATGACTTTTCAGACATATCACAATACTCCTCGTCGAATGATGAGACTTCTCGATTCAGAGAACAAAAAATGAGGACAAAAAATTCAAGCAGTCGGCCGTCTAACGACTTATTTCCCGGATCACTTCGGCAAAATCTCCTGGCAGCTCAGAATCGAAATGCATGCGCGCCTTCGTGGCAGGATGCACGAAGCCGAGAGTCTTTGCATGAAGCGCTTGCCTGTTGATGATCCTCAGGAGATGCGATACTTCCTGTCTCAACCGGGGAGTGATCTCTCCATAGTTGATTCTTCGTCCGTGATACGTGGGATCGCCAAAGACCGGATGTCCAATGTGGGAAAGATGAACCCTGATCTGGTGAGTTCGTCCGGTGCGAAGTTTCAATCTGACAAGGGAAAGAAATTCAAACTCCTTTAAGACCTCGTATTCGGTAACCGCAAATTTCCCCTCTTCAACTACGGTGAATTTCTTCCTGTCGCTCTTACTCCTTCCTAGATCGGCTTCTATTACTCCGTGTGCCGTGGAAAGTCTTCCCCACACAAGCGACCAGTACTCACGATCTATCGTATGATCAAAGAACTGTCTCGCGAGCGAGGCATGCGTCTCATCATCCTTTGCCGCGACCATCAGCCCACTTGTATCCTTATCGAGCCGGTGTACTATACCCGGTCTTATCGCCGCGTCATTCAAAGTTGAAAGCTTATTGCAGTGGAAGAGGAGAGCGTTGGCCAGAGTTCCGGTCCAGTTTCCATGGCCCGGGTGTGTGACCATCCCTGGCGGTTTGTTGACCACTATCAGATGTTCATCTTCATAAATAACGACGAGGGGAATATCTTCAGGGACAACCTTATCCGACGGAGCCGATGTGGGTATACTGACAACTATCCTGTCGTCCGGAGCAATCTTATAACTCGCCCTGACCAGCTTGCCGTTTACGAGTACGCGATTGTCGCCAATATATTTTTGAATTTTTGCCCGGCTCGAACCCTCGAGTTGAGCCACCAGAAACTTGTCTATCCGTTCTCTTCTTTTTTGTCCGGGGGAGACAACTATCTCAACCTTTCGCAGTGTCTGTTGTTTCACTTCCCTGCCGACTGCTTTCTAATTTCTCATCGCTAACGAGCGTCACTTCCGCCTCATCAGCGGTTCTCCTATGGAAAAGAAGGAGCATTATGACCCCTATTGTAACTGCCGCGTCGGCAACATTGAAAACGGGGAATCGGGAAAAGTTGTAGCCAAAAATATTCACGTTGAAAAAATCGAAGTCGATAAAATCTATAACGCGACCGTGAAAGAAACCGGTGCCGTCGAAAAGGGGTCCGTAGAAAACGCGATCTATCAAATTCCCAATCGCGCCGCCAAGAATTAACGCGAGCGAGAATCTAACAACTCTGCTCTCCTGTCTGACTTTGTACAGGTACAAGAGTATTGCTATGCTGGCAATGATCGAGAAGATGGCAAAAAACGATTTCCAGCCAAAGTCGATCCCGAAAGCCATGCCGGGGTTTTCAATGTATGTGATCCTGAGAAAGTTCCCGATGATCGACTTGCTCGAATAAAGTGGGATGCCGGTAACGTCGACCCCGATCAAAGGAATGTGCACACCTCTCACGAGCAGCTTCGTAACCTGATCGGCAACCACGACCGATAGAGTTACATAAAGTACTTTCAAATCACTGGCCTCTCTTCAGCTTGCATGAAATGCACAGCTGCGCATGCGGTACTGCTTCGAGGCGCGCCTTGTCGATCAGCTTTCCGCAGTCCTGGCAGAAACCGTATACCCCCCTATCGATCCTTTTGATGGCGTCGTCCAAGTATTCAAGGAACTTTCGCTGCCGGGCTGCCAGGAGATAATTCTTCTCCTTCTCCATCGTATCGGTTCCCTGTTCCATGTGGAGAGAGTAGGGTGAGTTCTCTTCGAAGTAGTCGCCGCCCGAATTGTCATTGAGCGTTTCATTCATAAGCTCAAGCTCTTCGAGAATCTGCTTCCTCTTTTCTAGAATGATCTCGCGAAAATGCTCAACCTCATTTTTGCTGAACCCCTTCTTAGAAATTGCCGTGATTTTCGGCGACGCCTTGACGGCGCGTTTCGCCGGATGCACAATCGCCTTCTTGTGCCTCACCTTCCTGGCGGCTCTCGCCTTCTCCTCTCTCGCGCCTTTTCCTCTTGCTTTCTTTGCCATATTCAAACTCCTTTGCTTATCCCTATAAGGTCGGGGCTACGGCGCCGACCCGGCTGATTGAAATTTTAAACTTCTGTTTTTCTATTTCAACGTCTCCAGAATACTCGCCATGTTCAATCGTGGTGGAAAGTTTCACGGCAAGTGTCTCCGACTTTATATAATCGGATAATTTTGTGACGGCATCAGTAAACTCCTTCGGACAATCAATGTAAACGGTTATTCTGTCCGTCACCTCGAATCCAGCATCCTTCCTGAGATTCTGAATTCGATTTACAAATTCACGAGCAATGCCTTCACGCCTGAGATCATCGTCGAGCTCTGTATCAAGCGCCACGGTCAAGCTTCCGTCAGATGCCACAAGAAGACCGGAAAGCTCCTGACTGAAAATCTCGACATCACCGAGTACAACATGAAACGCCTTGCTGTCAGTGCGAAGGTCAATGGCGCCCTCCCGCTCGAGAAGTCTAATTTCCTTCGCAGTCATTGATTTTATGAGTTCGGCGACGACCTTCGCATCCTTGCCGAATTTGGGACCGATTGATTTGAAGTTGGGTTTGACGCCCTTGCTCACAAATTCCGAATCGTCATTGACATACACTGTGGACTTTACGTTGATTTCGTCGAGAATGACGCTTTCAACCTGCGAAATGGTTTCGCGCATATGATCCGAAGAGACGGGGATGATCATTCGTCGAAGCGGCTGACGAACCCTGATGTTGGACTTGGCCCGCATCGTTCTCGCAAGATAAACTATTCTCTCAGCCAGCCCCATGCGTTCCTCGAGCTCAGCGTCAATTTCGTTCTGCCTTACATTCGGATAAAAAGACAGATGAACCGATTGATGAGGTTCAAGTCCGGTCACGCTGTTAAGTTCGGCATAGAGTTTCTCAGAAAGGAAAGGCGCAAACGGAGACATCAACTTGACTACAGTCACCAGGCACTCGTACAGCGTCTGGTAGGCGGACAGTTTGTCATTCGCCATTCCCGAAGGGTTCCCGCTTTGCGGCGACTCACCTTTCCAGAAACGTCTCCTGCTCCTGCGAACATACCAATTGGAAAGTTGATCGATCGTAAAATCCGATACAGCTCTTGCCGCTTTCATGATGTCGTAGTCATCCATCCACTTCGAGTAGTCCTTGATCAGCGTGTTCATGACAGAAATAACCCAGCGGTCGATCTCTAGACGTTCCTGAACGGGAATCCTCGGCTCCGAATAGGTGAACCCATCGATGTTCGCGTAAAGTGTAAAGAAGGCATATGTGTTCAGCAGCGTGCTAAAAAACTTTCTTTGAATTTCAAGAAGCCCGCTCTCGTCAAAGAGCTTCGGCTTGTATGGCGGGCTTGAAGCTACAAGATACCAGCGAACGGTGTCCGCCCCATATTGGGCAACCACTTTGAACGGATCAATTGCATTGCCTTTCGATTTGGACATCTTTTGCCCGTCCTTGTCCAAAACCAGCTCGTGACTGATGACAGCCTTGTAGGCCGGGCTATCGAACAGGAAAGTCGCGATTGCATGCATCGAGTAAAACCACCCGCGGGTCTGATCAATTCCCTCGGCAATATAGTCCGCGGGGAAATGGCCCTCGAACCAATCTTTGTTCTCGAAAGGATAGTGGTACTGCGCGAAGGGCATCGAGCCGGAATCGAACCATACATCGATTAGTTCAGGTGTCCGCTTCATGTCGCTTCCACATCTCTTGCATATCAACGTCATCTCATCGACAAACGGCTTATGCAAGTCGAGGTTTTCGGGAATATTCTTTCCATTCGCTCTCAATTCTTCGACGCTGCCGATCGATTGCAGATTCCCGCACTTCTCATCCTGGCAGATCCAGATGTTGAGCGGAGTCCCCCAGAAGCGGTCTCGAGACAGGGCCCAGTCTTTGTTCTCTTCCAGCCAATTGCCGAATCTTCCGGTTCCCACTTCCGGCGGAACCCAATTGATCTGCCTGTTCAGCTCAACCATCTTCGGCGCGAACTTTGTCGTCGCGATGTACCATGATTCACGGGCATAATACAAGAGCGGGGTCTTGCACCGCCAGCAATGCGGGTAACTATGAGTCACCGTCTCTTTCTTGTAAAGAAGACCGCGGTGTCTCAGGTTGTCGACGATTTCGGGATCGGCGTCCTTGACAAACTTTCCGGCAAAATCCCTGACTTCAGGAGTCATGTTTCCGCTCTTGTCAACAAGCTGCAGGAATGGGAGATCGTATGCTCTGCCGGTCTGGTAATCATCCTCGCCGAAGGCCGGGGCAATGTGAACTATCCCGGTGCCGTCGTCCATTGTAACGAAGTCGCCGTGAGTAGCATAGAACCCGCGCTTCGTGACTGTCGTGTAATCGAAGAGCCTCTCGTATTCCTTGTTGAGCAGCTCGCTTCCCTTGAACTCCGAGACGATCGCGTAATCGCCGTCCAGAACTCCGAGTCTCCCTCTTGCCAAGATCAAAACCTGGCCCTTGTTCTCCACCTTCACATAGTCTTCATCCTTGTTCACAGCAATTGCGACATTCGAAGGAAGCGTCCATGGCGTCGTGGTCCAGACAAGAAAGTAAGTGTTCTCTTCGCCCTTAACTTTCAGCTTGACATAGATCGAAGTGTCCTTGACATCCTCATAGCCTAGCGCGACTTCATGAGAGGAGAGAGAAGTTTCGCAACGGGGACAGTACGGCTGGCTCTTGTATCCTTTATATATCAGTCCCGCATCAAAGAATTTCTTGAGTGCCCACCAGACCGATTCGATGTAGTAGTTCTCGCAAGTAATGTAAGCATCGTTCATATCCACCCAGTATCCGATGCGCTCGGTCATCGATTCCCAATCGTCTTTGTATTCGAAGACAGATTTCTTGCAGAGGGCGTTGAACTTCTCGATCCCGTAATCTACGATCTCGTCCTTATGCTTGATGCCGAGTTTCTTCTCGACCTCGATCTCGACAGGCAAGCCATGGGTGTCCCAGCCGGCTTTACGGTGAACCTGATAGCCGCGCATCGTCTTGTAGCGACAGACGAGGTCTTTCAGCGTTCGCGCAAGGACGTGATGAATTCCCGGACGACCATTCGCGGTGGGAGGTCCTTCGTAGAAAGTGAAATTGGGTTTGCCTTCGCGCTCACTGACACTCTTCTCAAAAATCTTGTTCTTCTGCCAGAACTCCAGCACCTCCTGCTCGAGGTCGGAATATTTCAACTTGTCGCTTATCTCTTTGAACTTACTCACCGTACAAATCCACTATACCAATATTCCATTGTTGTGAAAATATTTACTTCTTTGAAAAATGAGAAACCAGATAAAACAGAAACGACAGTAGCACAGAAAGAACGATGCTCGTGACGATCGGGAAATAGAATGTAAAATTCTTCCGCCTTATATAAACATCACCCGGCAACTTCCCCAAGAATGGGAAGCTGACCTTATCCGAAAAGACGAGAACAAGTCCGACGACAGCAATTATTCCTCCGACAAGGACGAGTGTTTTTCCGAGACCTTGTAAACCTTCCATTCCACTATATTCTCTCTATCACGGTCTTCATCAACTTTGTCAATTTTGGCTCCGTTTCCTTCGCCACGCGGATGATCTCATCAACGTCGGCAGGCGCAAGAGAATCCGGGAAGCACTCGTCTGTGATCACCGAGAAACCACAGACTCTCATTCCCATGTGAACGGCCACAATGTCTTCCGGCACCGTGGACATCCCGACGGCATCCGCACCGATCATGCGCAGAAACCTGTACTCGGCTCGCGTCTCCAGGCTGGGTCCGGTCATCGCCGCAAAAACTCCACGCTCAACTCTGATCTTGATATCCAGCGCCGCCTGCATGGAGAGCTTGACAAGCTCCTGAGAATACGGCTCGCTCATATCTGGAAAACGAGGGCCGATCGAGTCATCGTTTGGCCCGATGAGTGGATTCTGACCGAGCAGATTTATGTGATCGACGATGAGCATAATGTCGCCTCTGCGGAAATTCGGGTTGAGTCCGCCCGCAGCATTCGACACAATCAGGGTCTTGGCACCCAGAAACTTCATCACTCTCACAGGCAGAGTTATCTGCTCCATGGAGTATCCTTCATAGAAATGGAAGCGTCCCTGCATCGCGACGACATTCTTGCCCCCCAGATTTCCGAAGATTAGTTTCCCGTGATGCGACTCGACTGTCGAAATCGGGAAATGGGGTATATCGCCGTAATCAATACTCGTTTTTTTCTTTATCTCATCGGCAAGAGCACCGAGACCGGTGCCAAGGATAATGCCGATCGTCGGCCGAAGTTTGATTTTGGTCTTGATGAAGTCTACTGATTCCTGAATCCTCTCCTTGAGCTCGCTCATTTGACAGTTCCCGATTTCTCTATCGACTCGATGATCGATCTGATGTCGAGCACCTCTTCGGTCGGTTCCCGCTTCAAGAGTTCATTCTCGAGTGAGCTAAGCATATCGAGCTGTGCCGTAAGAATTGTCCGAACTGTCTTAACGATCGTATCCCTCAGGTTTTTTACTTCGGCCAGTTTAGCTTTTGCTCGGGCCAGCTCCTGCGTCGCCTCGTTGAGAAGCTGCTGAGCTTTCACCTCAGCTTCACGCTCTATGATCCTCGCTGTCTTTTTCATAGCCTCAGTGGATTCGGTCGCGGCCTTTTCCGCCTGCGAGACGAGCGAGCGGAGCGAATCCTCAAGCTTCTTATAGTTCTGGAGCTCCTCGAGCAATGCTGCCTTCTGGGACCGCAGTTCCATATTCTCTTTCAGTAGTTCTTCGAAATCAGCGGCAGCAGTGGCCAGGAAAGCCTCAACTTCTCCTGGGTCGAGCCCGCGCATCTTTCTGGAGAACTCCTGCTTACGGATCTGAATCGGAGTTAGTCTCATCGCGCTGGAGATTCCATTTCTGAAGGGAAAATATAACCGTTAGCGGGAGGAAAATCAAAGGCAGAGGTTACAAAACGACCTGGCTCGCGATAACAACTTTCTCAATCTTATTGGAATGCATTTACAGCATTACTCGTCGTCACCGGCTTTGAGTTTTTCATAGAATGACATCATTCCTTCCCTGATCTCATCGCGCACCCTCCTAAATTCATTGGTTATCTCCTCGTCGGTTCCCGTCGCGAAGGATGGATCGTCAAAGCCGACATGGACATGCTGACCCACTTTTCCGACAAACACCGGGCAGGTCTCTCTTGCGTGATCACACACCGTAATCACATAGTCAAACGAATCGTGGAGGAACTGCCTGACATTTTTAGGATAGGAACGGCTGACGTCTAATCCCGCCTCTTTCATGACCTGAACTGCCTTTGGATGAACGACCGAGGCCGGATTAGTCCCGGCCGAACGGACCTCGAGATTCTCGTCGAACGATTTTAAAAACGCTTCTGCCATCTGGCTGCGACAAGAGTTTCCGGTGCAAAGCACCAGGATTTTCTTAACCCTCATAACTAAACCGGTTTGTTTTTGCACGTGAAAATAAAAACCAACATTCTGCCCCTATGATTCCAGTCTCAACGTACAGTCTCAACAAGAAGGAATGCTCAAGAGTACGGTCATCATCCGTTAAGCATTCAACTTACACTGACGGGCTACTCAGGTTCTCCAACAACAGACTTTTCATCTCTTCAATCTGGGGAACATAACCGGATAGCAGCACTTTGCCATTGATCACAAGACCGGGCGTGCGCATGATACCGTATCCGGCAATCTCCTCTATATCCTGAACCTCACTGATCTCTGCCGACAGCTTCAGTTCTTCTGCGGCTTGCTTCGCGCGATCTTCTAAAGCTTTACAGTTCGAACAACCTGAACCAAGAACTTTGATGAGCATTTCCTATTCCTCTGTTTTTCACTTTCGATGGAATATAGATTGCGGCATGATAGGGTCAGGGCCTTTTTGACATGATCATAATGACGGATTGAACACATACTTGAAGGTGAAGGAGTTTACCTTAGTCGGAAATCTCAAACGTTGGGATAGACGTTTGTACGCCGAAGCCCGCCGGCGCTTAAGCATATGATGCATCATGGAGCTGCAGTTCACGATTCCTGCACATTCACTCGCTGCCTGACCACGCTTTTATTATTGGATCACCGGATTCCTTCAGATCCGGTTTGCTTTTCTTTACTCTTCAAAATCTAATCGCATCCGGCAAAGTATTCAACACAATTCGACAGCGGGATCATGGAGGAGCGAGGCCACGACCTCGTCGACGTACATAGCGACTCTAATTGCCGAACAAGCTTTTTCGCGAAGGTCGACCTCGCGTCAAGCATATAAAGGCGTAAATTGATTTTCATGAAGCCTGCGGTTATATTTTTTGGCTGAAGCGGCAAAGTCTCTGTCACGACAAGGTGGATTTACGGTCACGTACCGGCAGATATGAGGCTTCGCCGCGTATTAATTTTTATCAACTCCGACTCGCCTCGTGCGAGAGAGGACAACTTTGTTAAAGAGGAAACTTTCCTAACATGCCTATAATGACAAAGATGCGGGACAACATGCCCGCGATATTGATCGGCCTTGCTATCCTTTTCATCGCCATGATTGTTTTCGACTGGGGTATGGATCTGAGCGGCCGCCGGGGAAGGGGCCAATATCAGTCTATCCCGGTGGGTAAGATCAATGGAGAGGAAATAACGTTTCAGCAGTTTGACAACGCTCTCCAGAATGCGGTCCAGAATTACAAGACCACCTCGAAGCAGGACCCCGATGACCAGGTCATAGCTCAGCTCCGAGACCAGGTATGGGATGGGCTTGTGGACCAGACGCTCGTCAAACAAGCAGCGGAGAAGCTCGGCATAGTCGTCACCGATCAGGAGATTGTCAATTGGGTTACAAATGATCCGGAGTCTTTGCCGGACATGATCAAGAAGAACTTTGAAGACTCGACCGGACAGATAAACCGTCAGATACTTCAGGCTGCTCTCGAATCGAACAATCCGCAAATCCAGCAGTTCTGGAACAATGTTCAAGATTATTTGAAGGAACAGCGTCTGCAAGAGAAGCTGGCCAGCCGTCTGTACAGCGCAATCAGGATTCCGGAGAGCACGCTCAAGATGCAGTTCGCTCAGCGCAATATGAAACTGACCGCCGACTATGTCATGTTTCCACCCGAGGTAATATATCCGGACTCAAGCATCAAACCGACCGAATCAGAGATGCATGATTATTATTCATCCCACCAGGATGACTTCAAAACGCAACCTACCCGCCGGCTCAAATACGTCGTTTTTCCGATTGGTCCTTCAGCAGGAGATTCTTCAGAGATCAAGACTGAAATCGACCGGGTGGCCTCGCTCGCAAATGGCGGAACAGATTTTCTTGAATTGGTCAAAGATTATTCAGAGACGCCATATGACGATAAGTTTGTAGGTCACGGACAGCTTGATCAGCAAGTTGAAGCTCAAGCCTTTGCGGGAAAGAAAGGCGATGTAATCGGTCCGTTTCTTGCATCAGACGGTTATCACCTGATCAAGATCATGGACGAACAACAGAGCAAGCAGGAATATGTTCATGCAGCACATATCTTGATGCACGTTATGCCCGGTCCGGATTCAAGTTCATCTTACCGAGCTGCTGAGAGTGTTTTGAAACAGGCAAAGTCCGGGACCGACTTCGCTTCACTCGCAAGAGAGTATTCTCAAGATCCCGGTTCGGCTCAGCGGGGAGGCGACCTGGGCTGGTTTGGCAAAGGGATGATGGTGAAGCCGTTTGAAGATGCATGCTTCAAGGCGAGCGTTGGCCAGATTGTCGGACCGGTCAGAACACAGTACGGCTTACACATCATAAAGATTCTCGCCAAAGACTCGCGCGAACTGAAGATTGCCGACGTCAAGATGAGCATTAAGGTCTCCCAACAAACGAAGGATGATTTGAAGCAGCATGCTGAAGATTTCATTTATCTTGCCAAGCAGGATGGCTTTGACAAGGCCGTGAACACTATGAACTTGACTGCGAGACAAACTCCGACGTTCACCAAAGGGAGATTCATTCCGGGAATCGGTGCTAACGAAGACATAGTCAACTGGGCTTTCTCAGGCTCACTCGGGGACATGAGCGACATGACTACCATTGCTCAAGGTTCTGCGGTTTTCATGATCAGCGAGATCAAGAACGCAGGCGTGACGCCATTTGAGCAGGTCGCTGCCCAGATAAGGAACCTGATCAAGAAACAGAAGCAGTTCAATGTGGCGCTGTCGTATGCCGATCAGCTGACGAAGAAACTGTCGCCTGGTGACAGCGTGAACAGACTCCTGACGCTCGACTCGAGATTAAGAAACGGCGTGACGCAGCCATTCGGTCCCGGGGAGTATGTTCCTGGAATTGGCAGAGACTTCTCGTTCGCCGCCACAGCTGCGCAGTTGAACGTCGGACAGATGTCCAAACCTGTCAAGGGCGAAGCCGGAGTTTACGTCATCCAGCTTATGAGTAAGACGCCGTTCGACTCGACCAGCTACAAGATTCAACGCATGTCGATGATGCAGCAGCTGATACAGCAGGAGAAGAACAGCGTCGTCAGCGAATGGCTGCAGCAAATGAAAGAGTCGGCATCTATCGAAGACAACCGTGCAAAAATATTCAGGTAATCTCCGGGATGCGAAAGCTCGCCGCAGTCTGCATAAGTGTACTACTTTCCATCTCGGGAGCGTGCGGACAAGAGCTTAGATTTCAACTCGGCGGGTTTGGCGACTACGTTACTTCTGCTCGCGTTTATCCCGCGCCTCGCGACGAAGATCCAATTCTAAGCAGCTCGTACAACAGCTTCGGCGGCTTCTTCTCGTTCGGTGCAGATATCAGGACTATCCTGAGCCGCGCCAACAGCATCGGACTTACGATTCAATCTCTGAATACCGAACAGGTCGTTGATGTCATCCATGGATATTCTCCCTCAGGTGAATACGTCGGCGCACCTGTCAAGGATGGATTCAAACTGTGGCTGCTTGAACTAAACGGATATTTCAGCATACCGATTCTGGGAGACGAGTGGAATATTTACCTTGGAGGCGGGCCAGCTCTTTGTTTCGGCAGGAGGAATCTGGAAATCGGCAACGCCGAAGCTGAGACTCCGCTCGCAGTATCGTTCGGCATACAGGTGGCGACGGGAGTTGCGTACAAATTCACGGATGAGTGGGGACTCCGCGCGGAGATGAAATTCAGATCACCGGAGTTCAACACCACCTCCAGCTTCAATTCTCCCTCGACAAACTACGAAGGACTTCAGATCGCCCTGCCGGGAACACAATACGGAAAGGTAAACGTTGACGGCACCAATTTCACGCTCGGTCTCTTCTACGAATTCTAAGAGGACTGAATCTTCCCGTCAATTATCCATGAGACGGAATAAGCAGTGATACACACTCACTCTTGTAATTCCAATTTGCTCGTGCACCGGCTTACCGTTTCAGATGTGGGAGCATTTAAATTGGCTTTACGCCGAACCGCGCCTCTTCTGCTTTTGGAAGTGTGTCTATCGGATAATCGTTTGTTCCCTCTTGGCACCCACCGAAACTACGCTGAGCTTTGTCTCGAGGTATTTCTCGATGAAATCAACGTATGAACGGCAATTGGCCGGGAGTTCGGCAAACTCCTTTGCAGACGATATCTTCGTTTTCCATCCGGGGAGTGTTTCGTAAACCGGCTCGATGTCTTCGATCGTGCAAAGATCAAGTGGAAACGTTTTGAGCGGTTTCCCTCTGTAATCGTAGCCCACGCACACCTTTATTTCGTCGAATCCATCAAGCACATCGAGCTTGGTCAGTGCAATATCTTCGATGCCGTTCACCATGACAGAATATTTCAGGCTGAAGAGGTCAAGCCAACCGCAGCGACGCGGTCTTCCCGTCGTCGCGCCATACTCGCTTCCGATCTTACGCAGACTCTCGCCGACTTCATTTGTCAGTTCGGTCGGGAAAGGTCCATTGCCGACTCTTGTGGTGTATGCCTTGGCCACTCCGACGATCGAGTCAACCTCTGTCGGCGGCACACCGAGTCCCGTGCAAGCTCCGCCGCTAGTCGGATTCGACGATGTCACATAGGGGTAAGTTCCGAAATCGACATCGAGCATCGCGCCCTGTGCGCCTTCGGCAAGTACCCTCTTGCCCGATTTCAATTCATGATTCAGATAGAGAGAAGTGTCGGTAATGAACTCGTCGAGCATTTTGTCGTAATGCAAATAAGTTTCCACAATCTCATCGACGTCGATTTCAGATGAATGATAAATCTTGCTGAGCAGCTGGTTCTTGTCTTCGATGTTCGATTTGATCTTCTTTACGAGAACGTCGCGATGAAGCAGATCGACAATCTTGATTCCAACCCTGGCGAACTTATCAATGTATGCTGGACCGATCCCGCGGCCTGTCGTTCCTATCTTGTCAGCACCCTGCTCCTTCAACGAATCGATCAACTTATGATAAGGCATTATCAAATGAGCGTTGTGCGAAATGAAGAGTCTGCCCCGGACTTTCAGGTTGTGCGATTCGAGAAGCGCCACCTCATCTAGAAAAGCCTGCGGATCAAGCACGACTCCGTTACCGATCACGCAGACTACGTTCGGATGCAGGATACCGGATGGAATCAAATGAAGCACATATGTCTTCCCATCAACGACGACCGTGTGTCCGGCATTGGCACCGCCCTGATAGCGAGCGACTATGTCGACATTTTCGCTGAGCAGGTCGACAATTTTTCCTTTGCCTTCGTCACCCCACTGGGCGCCGACAATCACTTTAACCGACATCTGAATCTAAGAATTTTAAATGATGAATGATTGATCAGGAATTAGAAAGCCTGCGGGAATTATCCCGCGTAATTGAAAATCAAAAGATTTATGATTGAGAATTGAAGACAGCTACACGAGGTTCTTTACGGCCTCATCGACAGATCCAAACGATTCAAAGATCTGGTTAAGCTTGGTAATCTTTAGCAAGTCGAGCACACGAGGGCTGGCGTTGGCAATTTTCAGATCGCCGCCAGCCTGCCGAACTGCATTCAAGCTGGCAATCAGTAACCCGAGGCCGCTGCTATTTATGTGCTCGACAGATTTCATGTCTACGATAAATCTTTTTGTCCCGCCGTTTACAAGCTTATGAACTTCGTCATTCAAACTTATGGCGTCAGGTCCACCGACAATATTGCCCTCGACCTCAAGAAGGACCACGCCCCCCTTAAGCTCTTTTTGCCGCAACTTCATATGATTTCTCGATCTCCAAGACTGGCGACTGTTTCTGCGCAAGACGCAGGTCGACCTTCTTGACGTAAACGTTATAGTCCACGACAATCGCAGATGCAACGTAAATGGAAGAATACGTTCCGGTAACGACTCCGATCAGCATCGAGAATGCGAATCCTCGCGTGACTTCTCCACCGAAGAAGAGGAGCACGAGCAAAACCAAGAACGCCGTACCGGAAGTGATTATGGTGCGGCTCAAAGTATCGTTGATACTGCGATTCATTACCCTAATCAGGTTTTCGCCCTTGTATATTTTCAGATTCTCTCTGATTCGGTCAAAGATGACAACCGTATCGTTCATCGAATAGCCGACAAGCGTCAGAAAGGCCGCGACCATCGTCTGGTTGATCTCGAGATTCAGCCACGGAACAAGCCAGCCGAAAATTCCAATGGCGCCCAGTGTGATCAGCACATCATGGAACAGTGCAATGACGGCTCCAACGGCATAGATGAACTGGAAGCGAAATGAAACGTAAATCAAAATCGCGATCAAGCTATAAAAGATCGCCATCACAGCATCCTGTCTCAGCTCCTGACCAATCTTCGGGCCGATCTTGTTCTCCTGAAGAAGCTGGATCTGAGTGCCCGGAAGAGAACTCTTGAGTTGTGAAATGATATTGTCTCCGGTAACCACTCCCTGCTCTGTTGCCTTCACGCGGATCAGAAGCTGGCTGGCCACACCGAATGTTTTTATTTCGGCGTCTCCGAATCCGATCTTGTCAAGTGAAGAGCGGACGGTCCCAATGTTGGGCGCGGGGTTGAAGTTCAGGGTCAGCTCCGTTCCGCCTTTGAAATCGATTCCATAATTCAATCCACGAATTGCAACAGTGATTAGGCCGAGCAAAATCAGAGTGGCGGAAACCGTGTACCACATGTAACGCTTTCCGATAAAGTCGACGTTTGTTCTCGGGAAAAAACGCATTTACTCTCTCTAATTTTAAATTCTTAAATTCGAATTCTCATTTGAGAATTCAACATTCAAAATTCATAATCCGACATTACCCAAAGTTGATGCTCGTTGCGCCCCGCTCCACCATAGTGTCGAAAATTACGCGAGTGATTATGATCGCACTGAATAGACTTGCGACGATACCGATCATAAGCGTGAGGGCAAATCCCTGAACGGGGCCGGTTCCGAACTGATAGAGAATTGCGCCGGTGAAAAGCGAGATAGTGTTGGCATCAAATATGGCCGTGAATGCCTTGGCATAGCCCTGGTCTATCGAAGCTCTGAGCGTCTTCCCTGTCGCAACCTCTTCGCGAATGCGCTCGTAGATAAGGACGTTCGCATCGACGGCAACGGCGATCGTCAGGATCATGCCCGCTATGCCCGGGAGTGTCAGCGTCGCGTGGAACGCTGCCAGTACGCCGAGGATGAACAAGATGTTCAGGAGAAGCGCGAAGTCAGCAGCAAGACCACCAGCCCGATAGTAGAACGCCATGAACAAAATGATCAATGTCAGACCGATTGCGCCGGATGTAAAACCGTTCCTGATCGAATCTTCTCCGAGGGAAGGGCCGACATTTCTCTCTTCAACAATATCCACAGGTGCAGGGAGTGCACCGGCACGAAGGACGATCGCGAGCACATTTGCCTCATCCATGTTAGCCATGCCTTCGATTTCCGAACTGCCGTTTGGAATCTTGCCACGGACTACCGGTGCCGAGTACACGGCGTTATCGAGAACAATTGCGATCCTTTTTCCGACGTTCGCCCCGGTGATTCGAGACCAATCTCGTGCGCCCTCAGAATTCATCGTCATCTCGACAATGGGAGCGCCGGTGTTAGGAGATGGAGTCGCCCTTGCGTTCGTGATAACTCCACCGGTTAACTCAGGATCCTTCTTCACAACAAACAAGCCGTAATACTTCTCACCATGCTGAAGGATCTGCGGCTTGGCGCTGAACAAGAACTGAAAGCCCGCAGGGATAACGCGTGCGATGTCTTCTCGACTTAATATCCGCATAAGCCGATCACGGTCATTCTCCGCGACAAATGCGTCGCCAGTCCTGCTGTCCATTCGCACGATCGTGAAGAACGGATGTTTTCTCTCAAATTGAGCCTGGGTCATGTTCGAGTCGGAAACTGCCGAGTCGGCTGCAGCGGCAAGCGTATCTGTTTTTCCCGCGAGAATATTATCTATGGATTGAAACACTTTTATAACAACGTCCTCCGGCTCAAGCAATTTGAACTCAAGAAGTGCGGTGTTCTGCAATAGCTGCCTGACTTCCGATTCGTTGCTGATGCCGGGAAGTTCAACAATAAACCTCGTGCTCCCCTGTTTCTGTATAGATGGCTCCGAAACGCCGTACTGGTCAACGCGATTCCTGACGACTTCCATCGCCCGATCGACACTGGTTTTGGTCTGGTCACTCAAATAGGACATGACCTTGCTGTTATCGTCACGAATATCGCCGTAGTATCGGCTGAGTCTGATACCGCGTTGGTCAAATTGCTGTTTCAAAAGGTCAAGCGGAGAAACTTCGCTCTGTTTAGACTGAGCAGAGACCTGCTGCATGATTTGATCAAACGTTTGGTCTTTGTTCTTCGCCATATCTTCGAGCATCTTCACCACGTTGACCTCGAGAACGATATGCATCCCGCCCTGAAGATCAAGACCGAGTTTTATCCTTTTCAACTTAGCATCCACTATGCTATTGGCGTGTGCGTCGAAGTAGTTGATGCTGTCGGCCGAGAACGCCGCTCCGAGGCTATCAAGATATGCCTGCTTCAGAGAGTCGGGGAGTTGAGGAATCGGATGGGTCTTGAGATAATTCAGATATTTTGCCTGACCGGAAAGTTCAGTCAGTTGTTTTTGATACGTTGCGCTCTCATAGGTCGGATAAAGATAGTAGAGCGCAAGGGCAATGAAAGCGATGATGATAGTGATCTTAAAGCGATTCTTGCGCAAAAAAAAACCTCCGTGAATAGAGATTACGAGATCCTGAACACGAAGTCCAGGGCGCCGAGCATCACAGTCCCGCACATGAAGTGCGGGATCCCGAACATTCACCGATGTATTCGGATCGGGAGACGCGAGTTGATCGGCAAACCGCAGCTAATATATGAACCGAGGTTGTGAAAATCAATTTACCAGGTCGAGAGCAAATTACGCAAACAGCTCATAACTCGACCTGTTGACAAAATGACACGATTGCGTGAGGGCCGGTGATGTTGTGCTGACCGCTCAGGTCGCGGCGCCGCTGGCAGAGAATCGAATCGCATGCAAGCGCAAGACTCCCCGCCCCGGCAAACCACCTAAAGGATCAACACTCCGGCCTTCCAACGTCAGGTTGGAACTGCGAACTCTGTCCGCGATCTGTAAAGCGTTAAGCTTTAGAACCTGCGTCGTCCGCCGCCGCCGCCGCCGTCGCGTCTCGGACCTCTTCCTCCGCCTCCGCCTCCATGGCGGGCGTCGGTTCGTGGCCGCGCTTCGTTGACGTTCAGCGCTCTCCCCTTCAGTTCCTTTCCATTCAGACCCGTAATGGCAGCATCCGCCTCCTCTTTCGTCGGCATCTCCACAAAGGCAAAACCGCGGTACTCTCCAGTGAACTTGTCTTTTATAATGTTAACAGTTGATACTTGCCCAAACGCAGCAAATGCTTCACGCAATTCCTCCTCGCTGAGGTCCCTGGAAATGTTACCTACGTAGATATTCATCTTGACTCCTCTAAATAGTTAAGCAATAATTTGTTCCTCCCAGGCGTCCATCTGGGAAGCTTAAGGGTTAACAATATCTGGATATGACCAGTCATGGAGAGGTCGGCGCGAAGAGGACTCATTTTAATTGATTCGCTCACACAGCGTTACGACTCGAATAGGGCGCTTCTTGACTGATCTCATGGCCAATCCTTGGCCTAATGTTAACTAATTCCAGAATAAGTAACAACTAATTTTATCAACTAGTGGCCATCATACGAGCTGATACACCTCCGTACCGCGCTTTCCTCGGCTACTCGAAGCTATGGCTCTTGTTCTCAGCAGATCCCATGGTCCGCTCCATGATGGCCAGGAAGATGCCTCTTTTCGAATGGAACGAGTCCGTTTTTTCTGCTAAATTTTGTCATGAAAAGAAGGCCACACATACTTGTCTCGAATGACGATGGCATCGACGCAGCCGGACTTTACATCCTCGTCAAAGCACTCAAGCGATTTGCCCGCGTTTCGGTCGTTGCGCCAAGTATACAGCAAAGCGCTGTCGGTCACGCAATCACCGTACGCACACCGCTGAGAGCACATGAATTCAGACGCGACGGCAAACTCTTCGGTTACGCCGTCGACGGCACGCCAGCCGATTCGGTCAAACTCGCAATCAGGTCGCTCCTGAAGTCGAAACCCGACCTTGTCATTTCTGGAATCAACGACGGACTCAACACCGCCGTGAACGTCATCTATTCAGGAACAGTTAGCGCCGCCACGGAGGGAACGATACTAGGAATCCCTGCAATCGCTGTCTCGATAGAGTACACTCAAAAGCCGGACTTCGAACCTGCCGCGAAAATTGCTGCGATGTTTGCGAAGTTCATATGCAAGAGCGGACTCCCCGCGGATACAATCCTGAATATAAATGTGCCGGCAATCCCGGCAAGGAAAATAAAGGGGATCAAGTTTACCCGACAGGGACGCTCACGATGGGAAGATGAATTCTACCAACGGAAAGATCCCAAGAACCGTGATTACTTCTGGCTCGCCGGAGACATGAGCATTCTCAACGTCGACAGCGATTTCGACCAGATAGCATTAAAGGCCGGTTACGTTTCAGTCACCCCGATACATTTCGACCTGACGCACTACGAGTTTCTGGAAAAAATGCGGAAGGAGTGGGACGGAAAGTTCAAGTTGTAGACGATAGTGGTCGGCAGGTCTTCTACGTCAAGAGATTAGCCGACCTCATTGTTTCATCCGAAAGAATTCCAAGCTTCCGGAAAAATCAATTCACTATTCGACAATCTTGATATCATAAGTAATCTCTGCGGAATGTCTCAGCATTGCTGCGACTGAGCAGTACTTCTCCTGCGAAAGCGAGACCGCGTGTTCCGCATCTGCACGTCTAACATTCCCATGAATGGAATACTCGATGTGAATCTTCGTGAAGACTTTCGGCGGTTCGTTTGCACGCTCTGCGGTCACTTCAATCTCAAGCTTCGTCATCCCTGCACGTTTCTTCTTCAAGATCGATTCAACATCCATTGCCGTGCATCCGGCTAATCCCATAAGGACCAGCTCCATCGGGCCTGCACCTGCACCGCTGCCGCCGCTGTTTGCCGGTTCATCCATGATCACCCAATGATTCGAATCTGCTCTCGCAACGAACGTGCTCCCCTGAACTTGCTTCAATTCGGCCTTCATATGATTGTTCTCCGGGAAAATGAATCAATTCTCTTTTATCAACTGCTGAATCAACTTTGTGAAAACAGAAGCCGATCGGTAACCTTCGAATGCGCCTCGGACATGACCCGTCTTGTCGATCACGAACGTCGTAGGTATCCCTCTGATTCCGCCGTATGCCGACACAACTTCTTCCGTGCCCATCACGATCGGATAATTGATGCCGTACTCCTTCATGAAAGGCTTGACATCTTTTAGGCCGCCTTCATCGAGAGAAATTCCTATCATCTGTAATCCTTCATCTTTGTGTTGCGAATACAGCTTGATGAAATCAGGTATCTCTGCTTTGCACGGCGGACACCACGTCGCCCAGAAATCTACGACCACGACTTTTCCCCGATAGTCGGACAGCTTGATCATCTTTCCATCCGTCGACGTGAGCGAAAAATCCGGTGCGATTCTTCCATCAGGAGGCGCTTCCATTGCAGAGGCCTGCGACGGCATTCCGGAATCTTTCGCGTCTCCCTTTCCATCAGATTTGTTCAAGTAAACTGCTCCTACGACCAGGAGCACCAAAGAGATTACAACCAGGTGAATATCCTTCTCAAAGAAACTTCTCTGCCTTGTCGTGCGTGCCATCTTACTTCACCTCATTCAAGATTCGTTTAATCATTCCTCAAATCCTCTGGTCCATCGGCTCGTCCGGGTACGATCTTATCTCGCTATCGCGGTATCTATTCTCACTTTGCTCAATCATTTCTTACCTACAACAGCAAAATACCTCGCATTCAGAACCGCTCTCTCCGTTGTTTTTAATCCGCTCTTCGCAAAAAAAATCTCCACCTCTTCAGGTGTCAGCCGCTCCTCCATTGGTGGACCGAAGCGCATCGGCATCTTTCGCCAGTCAATAACGAGAAGAGTAGCGTTGGGTTTCATAATCCTCCTGATCTCCTTCAAGAACCTGACGGGCTCGTTCTCGTGGAGGATGGAGCTCGCTACGACAAAGTCAACGGCACCGGTTTCTATATCAAATGAATAACCATCTCGAGTATGAACCAACTCCAGATTCGAAGATGGTTTTCCACGTCTTAACATTGCAAGCATTTCCCTTGAGACATCGACTGCATAGACATTTGCGTCCCTGCCGACAATTCTTGAGGCGGGAATGGAAAAGTAACCGGTTCCGGAGCCGATGTCGGCGATCGTCATACCTTTCTTCAATCCAAACCTTTTCAGCGTGGAAGCAGGCGGAAGTATTCTCCGCCGGTAAGGGGAGTCGAGCCTCCTGTGATGTTTCGCTTCGAACCTATGACCGGGCATCAGTTTGCCGGAAATGTCTTCCCGATTTTCTCGACGATGACTTTCTTCGGAACCGCCCCGATTATCCTGTCGACCATCTTTCCGCCCTGGAAGAATCCGAGCGTCGGAATGCTCAAGATATTGTACTGGACTGCGATGTCCATGTTTTCGTCGGTGTTGAGTTTCATAACTTTTATTTTGCCGGCATACTCCTTCGCAATTTCCTCAACTACAGGCGCGACCATTCTGCACGGCCCGCACCAGGGGGCCCAGAAGTCTACCAGAACCGGGGTCGTCGAATCCAAAACTTCCGACTTGAAACCTGCAGTCGTTGCTTCGACAATATTTGCCATCTGTTTATCCTTTCAACTTTTTAGTTTCATTACATATGATGAAGAAAACCGTTTGAGGTTTCAAATGTGTAACAATTCTAGAGAAAGAATAGTTTTTGAGAAATATTTAGACGCACGAGTTGAACGTGCGGTCGCCCGGCAGGCGTCGATCGAGTTTGTCGCAATCGATAGGCCATCTGGTAGCTGCAGCTTGATTGTGTTTCAGGTTGACGCCACCTGTTTGAAGAACTGAGTCAGCAACCGCACCCCGACACCCGAGCCGCCTTTTGGCGAGTAGTCAGTCGCTTCTTCAAGCATCGCTGTGCCGGCAATATCGAGGTGAACCCAAGGATAACCGCCGACGAATTTTTTCAAAAACAACGCAGCGGCAATCGCGCCTGCCCAGCGGCCACCAACATTTTTCACGTCAGCAATGTCGCTTTTGATCTGTTTCTCATATTCTTCAAATAATGGCAGCTGCCAGACGCGCTCGTAGGTTTTCTCCCCCGCTTCCTTGAGCTGCGCCATCACATCTTCGCTCGTCCCGAACATACCGGTTGCATGTTGACCGAGTGCAACTACGCAAGCGCCCGTGAGAGTTGCGAGATCGATTATCGCCTTCGGCCAATATCTTTGAGCGTAATAGAGTCCGTCTGACAAAATGATTCTTCCCTCTGCATCGGTGTTGTCAACTTCGATGGTGATTCCTGACATTGTGGTCAAAACATCACCCGGTTTATACGCCGAGCCACCCGGAAGATTCTCCGTCGATGGAGCAATCCCCACGACGTTCACCGGAATTCTCAAAGAAGCCAGCGCCTGCATAGTACCGATTACAGCAGCTGCGCCAGCCATATCCATCTTCATCTCACCCATCCCGGCCGCAGGCTTCAAGGAGATTCCACCGCTGTCGAAGGTTATTCCTTTTCCAACGACGGCGTACCAACTCCTGCTTGCGGGATTCCCTTTATATTCCAGTGTGATGAATCGCGGCGGCCTCGCACTTCCTGAATTCACGGCGAGCAAACCGCCCATCTTGAGTTTCCGAATTTGTTTCTCATCCAAGATTCGCGACCGGATGTGAAATCTTCTCGCCATCCTTGCTGCTATTTCGGCGAGCGCCTCCGGATAGATTTCGTTGGGCGGCGCATTCGAAAGATCCCGCGTAAGATAAACAGCCTCACAAAGGAGCTGCGCATCCCTCGCTGCCTTTTTCCCGATCGAAGACCTGACACCATCAAGAGCAACGACGTAAGTATCTATCCGGGAATTCTTTTTATCACGGCTAAGGTACTTGTCGAATTTATATCCCCCGAGCAATGCGCCCTCTAATAGCGAATGCACCGTTTCATAATCGCTCACCTGTTCGACAGATTGGTCAAGCGCCGAGAGAACGACAGACGTGGCCTTCGACGATCGGGCAGACTTAATTCCGGACGCCGCGGCCCTTCTCAATTTCTCAGTCGTCAGCAGCGTCTTCTCGCCAACCCCCACCAAGAAGACGACTCGATACTTGCCCATAGAATACATTGTCAGTTGTTCTCCCTTATCGCCACAGAAGGAGTCCCCCTCAACGCTGCTTCCAGCTGTGTCGTATGATCAGGAAAGACCGAGAAAAGTCTGCTCGCCTTTTCGCGCGGATCTTTTCCCTGTGACACGTCCTCCTTTGTGACGACAAGAACAAGAGCATCTTTCTTGATTTGAATGAATTTCTTTTCCAGAAATTCTACTTTCATTTTCCCTCCGACAGAATTCTAGTCTGGCAAAATCTTGACAACGTCTTTCAAAACTCTCTGAACTACTTCTTCAAGGTGAGCGGAATGCAGTCTCGCACCTGCCGCATTCTTGTGGCCGCCACCACCATACAACTTGGCAAGCTCGTTAACGGGTATGTCTCCCTTGGAGCGAAAGCTTATCTTCACACCATCGGACAATTCCATAAAGAAGATGGTGACCACAACCTCCGCGATCGCGCCAGCATAGTTGACAAACTGCTCTGTATCATCCGGGGCGACCTGATTTCTTTTCAACTGTTCGCGAGTGATCGAAAAGTACGCCAGCCGGCCGCCGTAACCGAGCTGGACGCTGGCAAGGACTTCACCAAGGAGTCGCGTTCTTCCAATCGAGTTCTTCTCAAAAAGGTTGTTGTAAACATAGACAGGGTCTGCTCCAAGTTCTAAGAGATGAGCGGTTATTCTGTGAACTTCGGCATCAGTCCTCGGGAATCGGAACGAGCCAGTGTCTGTCATGATAGCGGCATACAACGCTTCGGCAATATTCTTGTCCAGCAGGCCTGGATCGTATGCCGACAAACATTTATAGATTATCTCTCCGGTAGCGGGTGAATCGAGATCGACGAGCATGTGGTCGGCAAAGTCCTGACCGTCGAGATGGTGATCAATAATAACTTTCGTTGCTTTGCTTTCCAGAAAATATCTTTCCATGCTTCGAAGTCGAGCCGAGTTGTTCATGTCGAGTGCGATCAAGACATCGGCGTGAAGCAACAGCTCTCCATCTCGATCCGAATCGAATTTCCTTATCTCATTATCATGATCCAGGAAGACATGATTGGCTGGAGTCTCGCTGTGATTCAGTATGACCGAGTTCTTACCAAGCTTGCTCAGGAAGCGGTTCAAAGCGAGCTCCGATCCGAGCCCATCTCCATCGGGATTGACATGGGTAGTCAACACGAATTTCTCGTTGGCATCAATCAATTTTCGAAAAACATCCGCCATTTCGCAGTCGTCCATCAAGTCTCCCGAATAATTATCATGAATATCCCGTCAAAATAAATAGAACACGGATGACACGGAAACATACGGATTTCCACCGATCAATACTTTTTTCCAGAATTCGCGAGAATCTGTTTAACGTATACGATGTGTGTTCTATTGCGCTCTTAGTAATCATGGAAAAACAAAAGGGCGGTTTGAAGGCCGCCCTGATCGGTTAGTTTGCAGAAACAACCCAGGTGTTCCCCGATTTGAGAAGCTTGTCGAGGTTGCCCGCGCCGCGTTTCTTTTGCACGTTAGTGATTTGTTGGGTCATCATATCTTCATAACTCTCTCGCTCGATCTGGTAGAAGACGCCGACCGGAGTCGGGAAGCCAACTCTCTCGCTGAAAGTGGCGAGAAGAACCGCGAGGTCAAGCGAAGATTCATCGTAGACAAGAAGGTCATTCGCGCTCCACTTCCCATCTTTCAAGGAAACGACTTCAGGAGTGAATCCATTCAGTCTGATTCCTTTGTCATTTTCTTTTCCGAAAAGAAGCGGCTTGCCCTGCTCCAGATAAACGACGTTGTCGGGCCTGCTTTCCTTTTCGGTATAGATAAAGAATGCACCGTCATTGAAGACATTGCAGTTCTGGTAAATCTCTAAGAATGCTGTCCCCTTGTGTCGCGCGGCGCGGAGGAGAACCTGCTGCAAATGTTTCGGATCTCTGTCCATCGAGCGTGCGACAAAAGTTCCTTCGGCACCGAGTGCAAGCTGGACCGGATTGAACGGATAATCGATTGTTCCGTATGGAGTCGATTTCGTCTTCTTCCCTAGTTCCGAAGTCGGAGAGTATTGTCCTTTCGTTAGGCCGTAGATCCGGTTGTTGAACATCAGTATTTTCAACCCGATGTTTCGTCTCAATGCATGGATGAAGTGATTCCCTCCGATTGAGAGTGCATCTCCGTCGCCTGTTGTTACCCAAACTGTTAGATCGGGGTTCGCCGTTTTCACTCCGGTCGCTATCGCAGGAGCACGACCGTGAATACCATGAACCCCGTAAGCATTCATGTAATAAGGAAAGCGGCTAGAGCATCCGATGCCTGAGATGAAGACGTGCTTTTCCTTCGGCACATCGAGATCCGGCAGTATCCTCTGAACCTGAGCAAGAATCGAGTAATCACCGCATCCAGGACACCACCTGACATCCTGGTCAGATGAAAAATCCTTCGCCGTGTACTTCTTCGTCAACATTTCACCATTTCCATTTGTATTAGCCATTACTTCACGCCTCCTAACACATCTATCATTGCTTTTTCCAATTCTATCGATTTCAGAGGAAGACCTCTCACTTTGTTGAATTGAATTGCAGGAACGAGGTATTCGGTCCTCAAGAGTTTGGAAAGTTGTCCCAGATTTATCTCTGGCACGAAAATCTTCTTGAAATTCTTCAGCACGTCTCCGAGATTTCTCGGAAACGGATTCAAGTACCGGAGATGAGCGTGAGATACTTTGTGTCCGGTCTTGCGAAGTCTTTCGACAGACGATCTGACCGCACCGAAAGTTCCGCCCCAGCTGACGACAAGCAGCTCTCCGCTCTGTTCGCCATAGACTTCCTGAAGCGGAATATCCTTCGCGATGCCTCTCACTTTTTCTGCTCTGAGATGGACCATCGCATCGTGGTTGTCGGGATCATAGCTCACGTTGCCTGTGATGTTCTGTTTCTCCAACCCGCCGACTCTGTGTTCAAGACCGGGAGTTCCCGGGATTGCCCACGGTCTGACGTTGTTTTCGTTCCTCGCATAAGGATTAAAATTCTCAGGGTCCGTCCGGAAACTCACAGGTATAGGTGGAAGGCTATCTGCATCAGGCACTAGCCACGGCTCACTTCCATTGGCAAGGTAACCGTCCGTCAGCAAGTAAACCGGCGTCATGTATTTCACGGCTATCCTCGCCGCTTCATATGCCATGTAAAAACAGTCTGCGGGTGTAGCGGCTGAGATAACCGGTGCGGGCGCCTCACCGTGGCGTCCGTAAATCACGAAGAGGAGATCGGCCTGTTCAGTTTTTGTCGGAAGGCCGGTCGAAGGACCTCCGCGCTGAACGTCGATGATTACCATTGGGAGCTCGAGCATGATGCCGAGGCTTATCGTTTCTGATTTCAGAGCTGCACCGGGCCCGCTCGTCCCTGTTACCGCCAGATTTCCGGCGTAAGATGCGCCCAGGGCTGCACCCGCCGCCGCTATCTCATCTTCGGCCTGAAAAGTCTTCACACCAAAGTTCTTGTACATCGAAAGATTATGAAGGATGTCACTAGCGGGTGTGATCGGGTAACTTGCGTAATAGAGGGGTATGCCTGCTTTTTGCGAGGCAGCGATCACACCGAGCGACGTCGCCTCATTGCCGGTGATGTTCCGGTAAAGTCCTGGCTTGAGCTGCGCCGGCTTCACTTCGAATCTTGACGCAAAGGCCTCGGTAGTATCACCGTAGTAATAACCGGCCTTGAGTGCTCTTGAATTTGCTTCTGCAATCTTCGGCTCATCTCCGAACTTGTCATGAATCCATTCTTCAGTTGGCTCCATCGGCCGAGAATACATCCAGTACATCAAGCCGAGCGCGAAGAAATTCTTGCACCGCACCATTTCCTTCTGCGTGAGTCCAAGTCCCTGCAGCGCGTTCAGCGTCAACTTCGTGATCGGCACCTCGATAACCTGGTAATTACCGAGAGCCCCGTCGAGCAGTGGGTTAGCTTTGAATCCCGCAAGATCAAGGTTTCTATCATCAAAGGAGTCGGTGTTGGAAATTATCAACCCGCCCTTCTTCAAATCTTTCAGGTGGACCTTCAAGGCTGCCGGGTTCATCGCTATCAAAACATCCGGCTGATCGCCGGGAGTCAGGATGTCCCAGCTTGAAAAGCGAAGTTGAAAACTGGACACGCCGAACAACGTTCCGGCAGGTGCTCTGATCTCCGCCGGGTAATCGGGGAGCGTACTTAGGTCGTTGCCGACCAGCGCGGTCGTGTTTGTGAACTGCGTGCCAGTAAGCTGCATTCCGTCGCCTGAATCACCAGCGAATCGAATCACCACATCATCCAATGTCTCAATCGTCTTGCTCATCGTATTCCTTTTGGTTAGTTGCTTTCATGATAGTTGGTTTAGAAACGGGAACCACTTTGCAAAATAACTGGAAAGCACAGTTAGATTGTTCGTCATTATCAGAATTCCTACAGCTACTAACAGAGCTCCTCCCGCCACCTCAACCCACCTGATGTACTTACTAAACTTCCTGAAGAATGCGAGAAATGCATTTATGCTCAGACTCGTTATTAGAAACGGTATTCCCAAGCCTAACGAGTAAACTGAAAGAAGCGTTATTCCTTTCCCGACCGTATGCTGCTGCGCCGCAATCGTCAGAATCGCTGCGAGGACGGGCCCAATGCATGGCGTCCAACCAAACGCGAAGGCCAGCCCTGCCACGAGTGAGCCAAACGGTCCAATCTTTTTGTCGGCATGAAATTTCTTTTCATAATTGAGAAATTTTATCTTGAATAACCCCAACATGTGCAGCCCGAAGATTATGATGATCGCGCCTGCTATCTTCGAAAGCAGATTAAGCTTCTGAACCAGGAACTGTCCGATCACGGTGGCCGAAGCCCCGAGCGACACAAATATTATAGAGAATCCAATGATAAAAAGTATCGAGTTCAGAGTGACCTTTCGGAACAACTCTGAGCGGGTGCTGCTCACCATCTCATCGAAGCTGTAGCCGCTAATAAACGACAAATACCCTGGCACGATCGGCAGGACACACGGCGATACGAAGGAAATTATTCCGAAGACAAACGCCGTGAGGATACTTACATTTTCCAATTCGTTCTCCCCGTTAAGATATAGGCGCGTTTGAAGTCAGTCAAGAAACCATCATCAGATGGGATGCAAACGTTGACAGCGGGATTCAAAATATCTATCCCCTTGTTGTCGGATCACTCCGCCTGTCTTATTACCGAAACGCCGACTTCCGCAGAGACCTGCTGGTGAAGCTTTACCGGCACTTTGTAACTGCCGAGTGACTTAATCGGCTCGGTGAGCTCCACACGTCGTCGATCCACTTCGAAGCCCTTCTCGGCTAACTTGTCCGCAATCATCTGCGAGGTGACAGAACCGAATAATTTATCTTCTTCGCCCGCTTGAACCTCGATCGTAATCTCGAGGCCATTGATCTTCTGTGCAAGCGTCTGAGCATCGTGGACTTCGCGATTCACCTTCGCATCGTACGCTTTCTTCTCAACCTCGACCATTTTCATGTGACCCGTTGAATATGGATATGCCACCTTTTGAGGAATCAGAAAATTCCGCGCGTAGCCGTCGCGCACATCGATCACCTTCCCGATTTCGCCGAGTGCCTCGTAATTCCTTCTCAGAATAATTTTCATGTTAACTCCTTGAATAAGCGATCAGCTTTCAGCTATCAGGAATCAGCTCTCTGGCTTCCGTTTTCTACTGATCGCCGACCGCTGATAGCTGACTGCTAACTATTACCTGATTATATCCGAAACGAACGGTAACATCGCAAGATGACGCGCTCGCTTTATCGCAAGTGCAAGCTGACGCTGGTGTTTTGCGCATGTTCCGGTAACTCTTCGGGGAATGATCTTTCCCTGTTCGGAAGTGAATTTGATCAGACGTTTGTCGTCTTTGTAGTCGATGTAGACATCGCCGCTCTCGCAGAACCTGCAGATCTTTCGCTTCTTTATTTCTTTTACTGGTACCACTTTAATTACTCGCTAATTTTGTGTCCGTTGTTTTTCAGCAGCTCCGATTCTTCGTTCGATAAAAATCGATCGAAGGACTCGTCTGTAAATGTTGAAGGCTCTTCCTCAGAGGCCTGTCCGGTAGGAATCTCTGTCATACGCCCGCGCCTGTTCAGAAACTGTATTCGCCTCGCCTTGATCTCAACAATAGAGCGGTTGTGACCGTCATCGGTCTTCCAATTGCGACTCTGCAATTCTCCGTCTATGAGAACTGCGCTGCCTTTCTTCAATCTGTCGCGGCAGCTGTCTGCAAGCCTGTTCCAGGCTACTATGCCGACATAACAAACATCTTCCTGCCACTGGTTGCCGCTGTCGCGGAATTTCCTGTTGGAAGCCACGGTGAAATTCACGACTGGTGTTCCGTTAGTTGTCTGACGAAAAATCGGATCTTTAGTCAAGTTACCTGCGATAACGACGCTGTTCATTTCGGGCATCTTTAGATCTGACATACATCCTCCATCAATAATTTGTAGGGACAAGCTTTAGACCTATCGCTACTGCTTTTCATCATGATCCTTTTCTATTACAGCGGTGGCAACATCAGCCTGCTCGCTTTTGAAGACGTGCCGACGGCGATATTTCTTCACGCCCGCACGGGCTTTGAGCATGTTCTTGTCCACCACAACCGTAAGGTGACGAATGACATCTTCATCGAGCTTGAATGCCTGCTCCAATTTGGGAACGATGTCGGTTGGGGACTTATGAAATAATTGCACGTAATAGCCTGCGTTCTTCTTTCTGATAGTGTACGCGAGACGTCTTCTTCCCCAGCGGTCGACAGTTGTTACTTCGCCGCCGTTCTTTACGATGAACTGTTGGTAGCGTGCGATCACCTCTTCAACCTGATTGTCTTCGAGATTGGAATTAACAATATACGTCGTTTCGTATTCGCGCTGTGCTATGTTCAGTGTACTTCACCTCCTTTTAGTTGCATCGGAGACCTCACGGGTTTTGAAAACCTGTGAGGTCTGTCCGGATCAGTTAAACTTATTCATCGCAGTCTCAATACCTTCGTTGATGAAGACGAATACCGCGTCTGCGGCATTCTTCACCATCTTCTCAACCTCCGGAATTTCGTCTGCTCCGAATTTTGAAAGAACAAAATCTGCCATGTCTTTCCCTGGCGTGACTTCACCTGATCCGATACCGCATCTCAGCCTGGGAAAGCGATCGTCATTCAAATGATAGATAACAGAGTAAATGCCATTATGTCCGCCGTCGCTGCCGCTTTGTCTCAAACGGAGTTTCCCGAGCTGGATATTGAAGTCGTCACAAACCACCAGCAAATCTTCAAGTCGGATCTCGAACCTGGTCGTTGCTTCTTCCACTGCTACGCCGCTGTTATTCATGAATGTCGTCGGCTTGAGCAGAACGTGCTCCTCTCCCGCATGAGATATTACACAAAGGAAGTACTCACCTTT
This sequence comes from uncultured Bacteroidota bacterium, assembly GCA_963704305.1. GTDB lineage: Bacteria > Bacteroidota > Ignavibacteria > Kryptoniales > JAKASW01 > JAKASW01. Next base: position 524,323 of record OY969888.1, read on the forward strand.
CCCTGGGAGAAAGTCCTTCTTAAATCTTGAAGCTACTTCGTCAACCACGTTGAAGCCGACGTTGTGCCGAGTCCCCTCAAATTCCCGACCGATATTTCCCAGACCTACGATCATCTTCCTGCTTACCAAATCAAATTCCTGAGCAAAAGATCACTCGCCCCTCTTCTTTTCCTTCTCCTTCTCTCTCTCTTTTCCTTTTTCCTTGGTCTCATCGCCTTCGGCCGCTTCACCTTCCTCTGCTTTCTTCGACTTGCCAATTACCTCAGGCTCGGCCGGCTGTTCAGCAGCCTCCGCTGTCACGGCCTCCGGAGTCTCCTCCTTGATCGTCGGCGGCGGCACAACGGTTACAATGGCCGATTCGGGATTGTCGAGAATCTTGACGCCTTCTAATTTTATATCCTTTATGTGAATGGAGTCCGCGATGTCGAGCTCCGTTATGTCAATCTCCACATGTTCAGGAACCTGTTCAGGATCGCACTGAATTCTAATTCTGTGAATCGAGTGCTGAATGATACCGCCATCCTTGACCCCTTTTGCTGTGCCGACAAGGAGGACGGGTATCTGAACCGAGATCTTTTCTCCTTCTCTTATCCCGTGCAGGTCGAAGTGCAGTATCTTTCCGAACACCGGATCGTATTGGACATCGTTCAATACCGCTCTGCGCTCGGTCCCATCCTGGAATTTCACTTTTATGATATGAGTGGCGCGGGATCTCGCAAGCGTGCGGACCGGGACCTCATCAGCCTGCAAGGTGATGTTTTCGTCCCCGAGATAAAAGACTCCCGGAATTTTCTTTTCAGCAAAAAGCCTCTTCGCTTTCTTGCCCACCAACGTCCTCTTCTCGACATTCAATACAACTTCTTCCATCGTTACCTCTCCTAAAGAGATCCCGGTATGCCGGGTTTACTTGGTTTCGAATAATGAACTGATAGACTCGTTCTGATATGTTCTTCTGATTGCCTCGGCAAAGAGCCTCGCAACCGATCTCACCTCAATCTTGCTCGATTGTCCCTTTAGCGGAACCGTGTCGCTGACGACAAGCTTCTTTATCGGGCTTTCCTCTATTTTTTCCATCGCCTTGTCGCTGAAGACAGGATGAGTGCATGCTCCGTAAACGTCGTTAGCGCCTGCAGACTTGAGCGCGTTTACTCCGGCGACGAATGTGCCGCCGGTATCGATGAGGTCGTCGACGATCAGCGCGTTCTTGCCCTTGACTTCGCCGATGACATTCATCACTTCAGCAACATTTGCTTTCGGTCTGCGCTTGTCAATCAAGACAAGATCGGCATCGAGTCTCGTCGCGTATGCTCTGGCAAATTTTATCCCGCCGACATCAGGAGAAACCACGACAAGATTGGGTATCTTCAAATCCTTTATGTGCCTTACGAAAACGGCTGAGGAATACAAGTGGTCGACAGGTATATCGAAGAAACCCTGTATCTGCGCCGCGTGCAAATCCATCGTCAACACTCGTTCCGCTCCGGCCTCTGTCAAAAGGTTTGCAACCAGCTTAGAGGAGATTGCCACGCGCGGTTGATCCTTTCTGTCTTGACGCGCATATCCGAAGTACGGTATTACTGCTGTTACTCTGGAAGCGGATGCACGCTTCGCGGCATCTATCATGATGAGAAGTTCCATCAGATTTTCTGCCGGCGGAAATGTGCTCTGAATAATGAACACGTCGGCCCCGCGGATATTGTCTGAGTATTTAACCCAGATCTCGCCGTCGCTGAAATTAATGATCTCTCTTTCGCCGAGGGGCTCTCCAATTTCACGCGCAATCTTCTCGGCAAGCGGAAGATTACTCCGACCCGAAAATATTTTTATTCCGTCCATTTAGGATTTTGATTCTCTTCCTCGCGACAAGGATTCTTTGCAGTTGAAGAACTCGGATGTCCCGATAGCAAATCCGGGACGCCTTGTCACTCGGTCAATATGATTTCAGACTTGTTAACTTCTTCCAGACACCAACTCAAAGTTGGAGCGGCTGGATTCTCCGCCAAAGGCGGATGCGCCTGCGGCGCAGAACCTATTAATATCGCGATCTCACATCGCAAAGTCGGGATGCCTTACCATTTGCCGACGCCAACGAGGTTTAGAAACTTTTGAGTCCCTTTGAAACTCTTGAGCTCCCGCTTACGCTTCACCGCCTCTGATCTACTTTCATATTTCTCAAAGTACACTATCGACCACGGCCCAAAAGCCTTTGTCGATTTCACTCTTCCTTCGTTATGTCTTCTGAGCCTGTCTGCGAGATTGTTAGTCTGGCCAATGTAGAACCTTTGACCTCTCAAGCTCCGCAGCACGTAGACGTAAAAGCTCATCACTGCTGGGGCGGCAGGATTCGAACCTACGGATGTCCCGACTTCACATCGCGAAGTCGGGATGCCTTACCACTTGCCGACGCCAACGAGGGTTAGAAACTTTTGAGTCCCTTTGAAACTCTTGAGCTCCCGCTCACGTTTCATCGCCGCTGATCTACTTTCATATTTCTCAAAGTACACTATCGACCACGGCCCAAAAGCCTTTGTCGATCTCACTCTTCCTTCGTTATGTCTTCTGAGCCTGTCTGCGAGATTGTTAGTCTGGCCAATGTAGAACCTTTGACCTCTCAAGCTCCGCAGCACGTATACGTAAAAGCTCATCACTGCTGGGGCGGCAGGATTCGAACCTACGGATGGCGGCTCCAAAGGCCGCTGCCTTACCACTTGGCTACGCCCCAAAAACACCGGTGTAACCAAAATGAATCCCTACACTCAACTTTTCAATGACCATTCTCAATTTAAGGCAGTAGCCGCGAACCTACGAATGTCCCGACATTGTCGGGATGCCTTACCACTTGGCTACGCCCCAAAAACACCGGTGTAACCAAAATGAATCCCTACACTCAACTTTTCAATGACCATTCTCAATTTAAGGCAGTAGCCGCGAACCTACGAATGTCCCGACATTGTCGGGATGCCTTACCACTTGGCTACGCCCCAAAAACACCGGTGTAACCAAAATGAATCCCTACACTCAACTTTTCAATGACCATTCTTAATCTAAGGCAGTAGCCACGAACCTACGGATGTCCCGACATTGTCGGGATGCCTTACCACTTGGCTACGCCCCAAAAACACCGGTGTAACCAAAATGAATCCCTACACTCAACTTTTCAATGACCATTCTTAATCTAAGGCAGTAGCCACGAACCTACGGATGTCCCGACATTGTCGGGATGCCTTACCACTTGGCTACGCCCCAAAAACACCGGTGTAACCAAAATGAATCCCTACACTCAACTTTTCAATGACCATTCTCAATTTAAGGCAGTAGCCGCGAACCTACGAATGTCCCGACCTTGTCGGGATGCCTCACCACTTGGCTACGCCCCAATTGCTCAACTCAAACAACTTACGACGCCTTCAGTATGCCAAGTGCCAGTCTTCCGGCGTCGCGGCATAAAATATAGTTGTCGAAAACCACAAAATCAAAGTGAAACGAGGGTGATTATATATTTGACAAACTGGCGAGCAAGGGATTTTCATACACTGAGCCTTAGGCTCATCAGCCTCAGGCTGAGAATCGCACGAACAGCTTCTAATCTGTTGAAGCGAACTTCACGATTACGTTTTCCAGTGTCATTCGTGGTTCTATTCCTGGACGGTGCGGTTTGTGAACTAGACAACCTCGGTAAAGAATGCCGTCACTTAGTGGTCAAATGGAGATGGACAACTCATCATTTGCCACAGATCATAAGACTGCATCCGCTTCCACTTCTATCAAGAACGCAGGATCAATAAGTGACCTAATTTCAATCATACTGTTGGCGGGAGGATGCGCCCCGAAAAACTCGCGATGCGCCTCGCCGAATTCTGCAGAACGGGAAATATCCGTGACGAACATCCTGACTCTCACGATGCATGAAAGATCAGCTCCAAGACTCTTCAATGCCTTTTCGATTATTTGAAAACATCTCCGCGCCTGTTGGCGAGCGTCACCGGGAGCAAATGGCCTGCCGTCATCGTCAACAGCGACAGTGCCGGAAACGTAGATATGATTCCCCGCCTTCACTGCACGACAGTATCCAACTTTCGATTCCCACGGTGCCCCGGAGAAAGCGCGTTCGAACTTCATGACTATTTAATCCTCGATTGTTATGCAGGACTTGTTTCAAGAACTCAATTTGTTAGGGAAGTGTGTCACCCGGAATGCCGAACCACGGATGAACCTCATAGATAAGACGACCAACCTTGACAGCAGGATCTGATTCAGTGAGCTTCTTAACTTCTTCGATGTCGGACAAATTGCAAATCTCGATTCCCCTTATGTCCGCATCGTCAGTGACGGGACCCGTCAATGATATCTTCCCTTCCTGACGAAGTCGAAACAGACGCTGCAAATGCTCCATCTGCAACTTTTGGCCGGACATCCGATCGTAGCCCGGACCTCTCTTCAATAGCACGAGAAAGTATGGTTTCCCTTTTGAGACCTGCTCATTCACATAATCTTCCGTGATTCCGTCCGTGTTTCCGCTCATGAACTAATTCCTCCAGCCAAACACTTTCAGATTCAACTCTTCGACATCAAAGCTACGCGATTCCCCTCGCAATCTTCGAAAACTGCCATGTAACCGTACTCGGGTGAGATTTGCGTTTTGCCGACAATCACTCTACCGTGATTTGCTCTCACTCTTTCGAGAACAACTTGCAGATCCGGATCGGCGTTTAAGTACACGAGAGGACCGTCCTGACCTGGTCTGTAGAACTCTTTGAACTCACAAAGAGCACCGCCAATTGTGCCCGCCCCCACCGGGAATAGAGCCATCTTCAAATGGGTTCCGACCGTCATCTCTTGCATCTCTATTTCGAAGATCTTTTCGTAGAAATTCCGCGCGCGATTTATGTCCAATGCCGGAATCTCGAACCAGGACAGAGCATTATTCATTTCCTTCATCGCAGACCTCTATTGGTTGAGCAATTCTCTTGCAGGTTTGGGGTCTTTCCAGTTCCACCACTTCAACTTTTCAATACACATCGCGGACTTGTCGGCGGAAGCGTAGTAGACCGCGCATCTGAAGACATAGAGAAGGCAGCGATCCTGAACACGCCCGGCTCGTTCGTTTGACAACTGGTAGAGGACGTTCGGATCTTTGTCTTTCAAGTCACTCACTCGTCTTATCCCAATTCCCTGCAGGTCTCGTGCAATCGACTTCCCGACTCCGGGAATTTGCATGAGGTCTGTTGTCGACTCGTCTTCAAAGGTCATGGGTACTTTAACCGCCTTTCATTTTTCCGGCAGTGTCTCAGTTTGAACTTTCACATAAAATGGCACTTGTCATGCCAGCCCCGTGTCAAGCACGGGGCAGACTCCAGCTGGCATCCAGAACCAAAAACCGGATTCCGGCTCCCAGCTAAGATCATGCTGGGACAAGTTTCGCCGGAATGACGTTGCGACTGAAAATGAGTCACCACAATTTTTCCGAGTTGTTTGGAGGAAGATTAACCCAAGAATCTATCCGCAAAGATCGTGAAAGTCAACCTTATTTCGCCGGCCGTGCGAGAAAACTTCAGTGCTGCCCTGTCGTTCCGTCTCAGTCTGCACGAGATAACCGGTAATCCCGGAAAGGACAGCGGAGGTGCTGGCTCCCCCGCTGACCTTGAAAAAGATTCCTTATCCGGGTTGAGGCTCGCTTCTACGTGTTGAACCAGTAACTTATCTTTATCATAAACACGTTGTCGCCCTTAGTGGAGAGCAGACTTCTAATGTCCCGAGTAAATTCCATCATGCCGGGATAATCCGTATTCATCCGATTTTGTGTCCAGACAAAATAAGCCGTCGAACCGGGCATGAACTCCCAGCGCAACACGGCATCTCCTTTCAATGATTTGAAATTGAAGTTGGGATCGGAAAATGTGAATGCCGGCGCTGGACCCGGACCGTCCGGATCTACTGTATAGACTCCATCTCGCTCCGAAATCGTGGAACTATTCTGTCCATAAACATTGAAGTCGTATGATCCGGGCCTTGCCAATCCTCTAGGGTTGGTATACTTGCCTGCGGAGATGAGAGGCTGGAGATAGACTTGAAAGGTCAATTGAGGAGTGAAAGCCCAGTCCACCCGCATCGTAGCAGATAACGTGGTCTGCTTCATTGTGCCGAATACATATCTGTTGCCGTAGGTGGCCGTCGCATATTGATCGCCGAAGATCCCCACCCATTGAGCGCCTGAGGTTGTCCAGTCGCAAGCCGGCTGGAACGTGAGCGATAAGTTGCTCCCTGGTTTCCATGTAACACCGGGGATCAGGTTCAAATCTCTGTCGCCGGTCAGGTATGAGAGCGAATGAACTTCCCCTGATAGCATCCATTCCTGTCGATCATCCGACTGCAGATAAACATCGGTTTCCCAGCCTTGCAGATTCAGCATTCGGGGACCGCCGCGGGTTTCAAAATCACTGTAACTTTTGGGATTGTACGCGAAGAACCAGGACAGCTTGTAATAATTTGGAAAGGTTATGTTGTTGGAAAGGAAGTAGCCGGACCAGGTGAGATAACCGCCGAAATCATACGTCCTGAACATTGCCAGGTAAAGACCTGCTTGACGCGCGAACGAACCCGGCTTGGTCCACTGGTACCCGACGACGACATGACCATTCAGCATATCATCTCGCCACATGAATCCTAGATCATTGACATCGAATTTGGGGTTGAGAAAGCCGAAGGCAGCATTTACATATAAATTTCCTTTTTGTTTGTTAAGCGCAAATCGTCCTGCGTAGCCAGAAAGTGAGGTCGCACCGCTGTCGATGTGCACGTAGCCCGCATCAGGCCGTTGGAAGTAATGAACAGGATCCTGTTGGAGCGTGAGGATTCTCGCTGAATCACCGTGAACCTGGCTGAACCCGGTCCAGCCTGTCACGACCCATTCTTTGTCGTGATCCAGGAACGTCCATCCGTCGAGCCCGACCGCAAGCGAACTGCTGTTAAGCTGATCCCTGAGAACACTCGATTGAAAGTCCCTTTCCGAAAGCGTCGTTATTAAACCGATTCCTTGCATGCCGCCGTTCAACTCCCTGCGAACTCTGGCAACACCGTAATACGTTAGTGGTTCGACCGGTAGACTCGATATTGTTCCCGCATTGTCGACCCTTGCGGTCTCATTTGCAGTAAGCGCGCTTATCGCTCCGACGGTCCAGTTGTCGCCCACCTTTCCCGTCAACTTTGCGGCACCGATTATTTGAGTCCCGTTCGGTTCGTCTATGTAATCAGCCGTCGGAAGACTCCCCTGCGGCGGCCTTCCGATTCTTCTGCTATAAAAGAAAGACGGATTGGAGAAATTGAAATTCCAGTAATTATTCGCTCCACCATATCCGAAGTTGTTGAAGATGTCTGCTCCTTCGATGAAGAAAGGTCTTTTCTCATTATAATATGTTTCCGCATCACTCAGGTTGACAACCGCAGGGTCCACTTCAACCTGTCCGAAATCAGGATTGATCGTACCATCGAGAGTGAGGTTGTTGCCGATCCCTATTTTGAAATCGCCGCCCACTCCGGGACTGTACTTCGAGCCATCGTTAAAGGGATTACCTGCTCCGACATTTGCATATTCCGCCTTGGCAGTGAAATAAGGAAGTACCTCAAGAGGTCTGCTCGCATCGATGTCTTCAATACCTGTGAGCTGCATGAAACGAGATACGAACCCGCTGGAGTTCTTCGGAGTGTAGACCGCGTAGTCGTCCTCGTTGCTGCGGCCGATGAATCTCTCGAAGTCTATTCCCCATACCATGGAATCACTCTTTTGAAAGCGCAATTGGGAAAACGGGATTTTTATCTCAGCAGTCCAGCCTACCGAATCGATGCGAGTCCTTGCCTGCCAAACGCCGTCCCAGCTGTTGTCATTCCAGTCGTCATTATAAAGTGTGCCATCATACACCGTGCCCGCCGCATTCACACCGAAGTAATACCCTGAGCTCTTATCATGATAGGGATCGAGATAGACCGTGAATTTGTCGGCGGAAACATCCATGTCTCGCCTCGCGAGCCTGGCAACGACTGAATCCGGGGAAGTGTCATACATCCGGGCCGCCACGTAAAGATTCTCGTCGTCATACGCGACCCAGACCTTAGTACGCTGGCTCGGCATGGAACCCTCGTTCGGGTCACGTTCCGTGAAATCCGAGAATGACTGTTGATGCCAAACGGGTTCTGAAAGCATGCCGTCGATTCTTATGTCGGACGTTGTCCTCACCGCGTTAATCCGCGACGGGGGCTTTGTCTCGGCGCCAGGAGCCGCGGCAATGAGAAGACACATCACTAAGAACGTAGACGCTACAACAGTCCGGGCACTGGTAGTCATCTCCGGCCTCATTCTGCAGATTTTAAAATTCTTATGCTTCCGTTAACGGTGCTCATCTCAACTCTTGCACCGCCGTTCCCTATGTCGCCGTTCAGTGAATCGCCCAATTTCACAAACGGAAACTTTTCATGTTTCTCAGAGGCTGATATTCCGAAGTCGTCCTTTATTTTCCCATTCTGGACTTTCGCCTTGACCGAGGCATTCACTCCGGCAGGCAAGTCGACGACCACAGATCCGTTGACCGAAGCGATCTTGACTTTCGCGTCCCCGGGCAAGGAAGCAAACTTGCCATGAACACTACCGTTCACGGACTTGAGCTCGCAGCTGTTCTTGAGGCCGGCCGCATCAACTGTCCCGTTGACGGTTGACGCGTTTACATTTCCTTCAACGCCCGATATCTCTATCGCGCCGTTCACCGTTTTAATCTCATCGAGGTTTGCATCTTTCGGAACCGTCAGGACGTAATCGACGATCGGACCTTCGCCGTTGTGCGTGTCATTGTTCTTCGGGAATCTCGTTTGGATGTCCACAACGTCTTTCGAAGCGTCAACCTCGATCTTCAGTTCATCCATTTGTTCTTCATCGACGGCGTATTTTACCGCATCTAGTTTTACCTCATGTTTGTCCCACACCTTTACCTCGACATCGCCGTTCACATCATGGAGACGAACCAATCCATGAGCGGCCAGCGCGTACGACTGGTGAAACTCTTCTTTAATTCTGTCTCCATGGACCAATGCGTAGCTTCCGCATGCCGAGAACAGAATCGCGACGACCAGAGTAGAGAAGCTCTTCATTTTTTCCTCCTTATTATTTTAGCGCGACCACGAACTGAGTTTCTTAACGTAAATATTTCCAGAAGAAGTGTGGAGGTGTATTTCCTGACCTCCTCCGTTCAGCATTATCTCTCCCCTTCGTTCACCATAGAAGTTCGATTTCTCCCGCAATGTCACCGGGAAATCCGAGAATATCTCGTTGTCATCTCCGCCGGAAGCTTCCATGTGCACCGTGGCTTTCGCATCCGAGGGGATGAACAGGTACACGTCGCCGCCGCTTGACTCCACGTCGCTCTCCTCGTCGCCCTTCGGGGTGAGGCCAACTTTAACAGTGCCACCGGAGGACGAGACTTCCACAGACCCTACGACATTCGATATGCTGACATCTCCGCCGGAAGTGTTGGCAGATATCCTTCCGCTGCCGGACGTCAAAGAAATATCGCCGCCTGAAGTAGACACATCGATGCTCCCGCCGACGCTTCCGACAGTGATATCACCGCTGGAAGTCGACGCGGTAAGCTTCCCGCCAACTTTTCTGATATCTATGTCGCCGCCGGCTGTCACCGCATGAAGATCCTTGCCGACCGTTCCAACCGTTATCTCTCCACCGGATGTCTCGATATCAAGGTCATTGCCGGCACGATCGACCTGTATGTCGCCGCCGGACGTCGAGAACTCCGAACTCTTTTCGACATCATGAACCATTATGTCTCCGCCGGAGGTTCGTCCTTCTGCAGTACCGTTCAATTCGTCAATCTTCAGGTCTCCTCCTGAAGTGGAGAACTCGACATCGCCGGTCAACGATCCGTCCAACGTAACGTCGCCGCCGGACGTAGAAAGGTTAAGATTGAAATTATTCGGGACGTAGAACTCGAACCTGAGATCGCGGTTGGATGGCCACCATCCACCATGCACTTTGAACTTTACATAGATAGTGTTGCCCGTTTGTTCGGTCTCTACTTGATCCGCTTCGTCGCCGACATTCCGGCCGATCATTTGCACCTGAGCCTTATCCCAGGTTCTCACCTGAATATCTCCGCCGCTCACCTCGACAACGAGTTTGCCGCCCTTCGACACATTGAAGTTTTTCTGCAAATCATATGACGAGGTCGCCCCGCCAAAGGCAATCGATGCGAAGAAGATTACAAGTGACACAGTTGATTTGATTAGCGTTTTCATTTTACAACTCCCTGAATTCTTTGAGCATATCTGCTGCTTTCGTTCTGACATATTTGTTATCATCTGACGTTGATTTCTCTTTCAATACATCTAAAACTCTTGGATCAATATGCTTTGTCGCGGCGGGGGCCGAGACGCTCGCCGATTCTTTTTCAGATAAAATATTTATCGCGGCAACGCGCATCCCGGGGTTCTTGTCGTTTTGGAGAATTGCCAGCAAGCCATCCTTTATTTGATTATCAAATGGCATCTTCTCCAACGAAAGAAGCGCCTCGCGACGAACGCCTGTATTATCGTCCGACCTCACGGCTTTCAGAAGTGCAGCTTTGATTTCAGCATCCGGCCTTGCGGCAGACGACGAATCCAACATTCCTATCGTACGCAGGCGCGTGCCCGCGTTATCGGAGTTCACTAATGCGTACGCAAGCACTTTCTGCACATCGCGATCGTCGACCTTGCCTTTCACCTCATACCGCTTGATGAAGTCAAATGAGAATTGGACCTCTCCGGTCTTCGGATCGTTGGAAAGGAAGCGAACGTCGTCGATTGCTGTGTTGTCGGGATTCTGTAACGAGAGCTCCGAGAGGAACGATGCATTGCTAGCGGTAGTCGACGCTTTGCGATTGATGAACAGGTAGCTTGCCGCCACGCCGGCCGCGAACATGAGGATTGCAACGATCGCCATCGCATAAGCCGGGACGGGGGCGAACACACGTTGAGGTCCTGGTCTCGACCAGCGGACTCTTCCGCCTGTTATTCTACTCGAGTCTTCTTCCCTTAACGATTCATGAAGATTTTTTCTCGCCACATGCAGAGCAGCATCGAGTGAAAAGTTCTCCGGCACATTCCTTGGCGGCAGAATCTTAGCGACATCCTCTCTAAAGTCTCTGCATCTGGAGCAAGAAGATAAATGATCTTCGAGCTTCCTGTTCTCTTCTTGGGAAGTCTCGTTGTAAATCCACAGAACGATCAAGTTTTCGTATTTCTTGTGTCTCATGATTTCATTCTCCTACTCAAGTATCCCAGCTAATTCTTCCTGCAATCGTCTGACAGCCAGATATAGATGCTTCTTGACTGTTCCTTCGCTGCAGCTTGTCATCGACGCTATCTCTTTGAGTTTGTATCCTTCATAATGTTTCATTGCGAAGACTAACCTTTGCATGGGCGAGAGAATTGCGAGTGACTGTTCGATAAGCTTGGCCAGCTCCATTCGCATGAACTCCCCTTCCACTGAATCACCAGACGGCAAGTCAGCCACAGAACCGGGATCATCGGCATTTCCGCTGGTCCATGAATCACGTTCAAACATCCCTGCGTTCCGTTTCTGGCTCGATCTGAAGCTGAGACAAACGTTTGTTGCGATTCTGTAAAGCCATGTTGAAAACTCGCTCCTCAATTCAAAATTCTTTATTGCCCTGTAAGCCCGGATCAATGTCTCCTGGTAAATGTCCTTTGAGTCGTCCGAATTCCTCGTATACGAAAATGCCAGCGACAGAACATGCCGGTCGTATCTCTCTACAAGTTTTTCGAACGCATTCATATCACCTCTCTGGGCTCTTAAGACAAGGTCCTTGTCGCTAGTCAGCTCCTCCACGCTCTCCTCGCTTCTTTGTCTTCCTTGCGTCTTCATATGTTTCGACTTCACATATCATAAAAAAGTTGGGGGCAGATAGGTTACATAGTTTCAAATAATCTCTCTATCCGGTGAATACGTTCATCGCCGCATTAGGTGTACGATGCAAGGGACGGGATGGATACTGTTTAGGATCTGAGAGGAAAATGCCCAAACCGGTTCGTTTTCTACGTTCCCGGCGTCTTTGCGGGACAAAGATGACCCGGTGCAAACAACCATATTGTGGTACTTGCAAACTTGACTTTAGCGCCGGGGCAGGATAAATTCCCATTGTCATAGGTGCTATAATCAGGTACCCTCCGCACTCAACTTCCAGACAACATTTATGACGGGCTCCGCAGAGCAACGCTGACCTGACATATCATCAGTTGCTCAAGGACCTTCATTTTACCTTGGACGTTATCGGGTTTACGTTGAAGGAGAAATGGCAGTCATACTGACGTCGTCATGAAGAACTGGAAACTCCCATCCGTGCTGCGTTCTTTCATACTACGAATCTCTTGGGAATAGTCTCGACCCGTAGTCATTAACGATTCTTTCGACCGTAATCCCGTCTTGGCTTCTACTTATGAAAGTCAACAAACAAGACATGGAGGAGATCATGAAGAATTGTGCAAGAGTATTCTTAGCATCAGCAGCGATTGTGCTGCTGCTCATAGAGAATGTTTGGGCACAGGGGCCGCAGGGGCCGCGACCGCGATACGTAGACGCTTCAAAATCTAATGATAACGATACCGGGCTTTCTTGGGACCATGCATTGAAGACAATACAAGCCGGAATAGACTCGGTTGATCCTGGTGGCACGGTCTATGTGGCCGCAGGTACTTACCATGAATCCCAGATAGTAGTTCCTAACAAAGGCTTTACGCTACAAGGTGCGGGCGCTGGTTCGACCATCATAGATGGAAATAATACCGTCGTATCCGGGAACGGTACCTACCCAGGGACAATTTATATTAGGAATCCCCGTAACTCGGTCAAGATCGACGGGTTCACCTTCAGAAATCCGATTAACAACACGACGATTGGAGAAGTGGTCTCTGTCTCAATTGCCTTTGGCAGCGGAGCTCCGACGCCCCCTTCGGTGACCATCAGCAATGATCATTTTGTTGGCGTTGCGGACAATGGTACTAACCCATTTGATATTGCCATCCAGGTTTCCGGTGCGCCTGTTGGGACAACTACCAATATTACCCACGATGAATTTGAGCAACTCTGGCAGCCCGTTCTTCTTGAAATGCCGCTCGGCGGCGCCACGGTCACCAACAACAACTTTCACGATCTCTTTGCTAATACGTCGGGAGGGAGTACCACTGCACCCGAAGGCATTCATGTAAAATCCTACGCGGTCAACGGCGTGGCCCAAACCATTTCTGCTTCGGTAGCTATTAATGGCAACACTTTTTCAAGATTCAACGGCTGGTCTATTCTTATGAGCGGCGGCTACTCTGGATCGGGAATGGCACAGTACACTAATGTTACAATCAATAACAACCAGATTAGCGCTGATGGAGCTGGGATTGTTTTTCGTAACCCGGGCACGACGCCAACTGAGGCTGCCCAGGGCGGCGTCTTGGGAGCCACAATCTCCGGAAACACTATCACCAGCAACACACTAGGTTCAGGTACTGCAATCTGGCTTCGAGGCCCAAACAACAACACGTCCATCACACAAAACTCGATTAGCGGCTATTTAAATGGGATCCTCAGCGAAGAGTTTATTGCGGATGCTGGCACATCAACTGGCGTCGTTGCCACACAGAACTGGTGGGGCAATCCCAGTGGTCCAAAGGCAACAACGAATATCCCTGGAGGAGGGAATGGCGTGAGCGACAATATTAGTTATTCTCCCTGGTGGGGTAGGAATTATGTAGGCGTTTCCCATACAGCAACCGCATGGTCATGGGTTACTAACAACAGCGATATAGCAACAGCGTTAAGTGCACTTAACGCTCGAGATACTCTCCACGTTAATACGCCAACCGCTTATTCTGGGAGCATGGATATCTTGAAGAATGTCACCGTGATATTCGCTTCACCACCCACCCTGGATAATCTCGTAGTCAGTAGCAGTGACCTAACATTACCTTCAAATGTGACAGTCTCCCAGCTTTTGGAGCTTTCTAGTGGCAATTTAGTTACGGGCGATAACAACAAAATAATATTCGACGTAAATGCCGCAGGCCCGACAGAGACTTCAAATGGAAAAATTATTGGAACTGCTCAAGTGAATCCAAGACAGATCGGAACTGGTTCGCTATCCATGTTGGGTCTTGTCATTGCCCTGGGGAAAGACAATCTAGGGAGCGTCGGGTTTACACGAAAGACAGGGAGCGCGGGCATCGTTACTTCGGGTGGTAATTCTGGCATAGCCACAACATGGCAGATTACTGCGGACAATCAGCCGACAGGCGGGAGGAGTGTTACCTTCAGTTGGCTGAGCGACTTCGATAACGGCGTGGATATTTCTCAGGTCTTCCTGTATCGAAATAGCGGCTCGGGCTGGCAATATTATGCGGGACCGTTCGCAGTCAGCGGCGACCCGCGCGAAATTACAGCGAATCTTACGGGCTTCTCCGACTGGACTATGGGCTCAGGAGGGGAAAACGGCTTGGCCGTGCAAGCAACATCGTTCGCGGCAAAGGTGGACTATGGCTCTGTTACCCTGACTTGGAAGACTCAGTCAGAAGTGAACAACGCTGGCTTCAACGTGCTCCGCCAGGATCAAGGGACAACGGCGTTCAAGCTCATCTCATGCTATAAGAACAACTCTGATCTGAAAGGCTTGGGAACGAGTACGTCCGGAAGAAACTATAGCTTCACGGACAGGAAAGTGCAATCTGGCTCCACATATCTTTACAAGTTACAGAGCGTATCCACAAGCGGCACTACTGAAGATGTAACCACTATCTCCGCGACGGTCAACGCGCCAAGAGCGTTCGCTCTTTACCAGAATTATCCTAACCCTTTCAACCCGAGTACAACGATCCGTTTCGATTTGAACCAGACATCGACGGTGGCACTCGAGATCTTTAACGTGCTCGGACAGAGGGTGGAATATCGTAATTACGGAACAATGGACGCCGGAAGATATGACAAGCTCATTAACATGAACAGTCTTGCGAGCGGAGTGTATTACTATCGGATCGTGGCCGGTGGTGTAAATGGAGAGAAGTCTGTCTCGACAAAGAAGTTGATAATGGTGAAATGAACCGAGACGGTACAAATGTGTTTGAAGACCCTGCGGATCTGGTCCCCGCAAGCTTCATCTGAGTTCCGAGATCAGAGATGGAGCAGCGTATGCAGCGACGTCAGCAGGAAATAAAACGATAACAAAATGAGGACAGCTCCCAACGCGTAATTGACTTTCTTCATCATTTCATTCGATATGAACTTCTTCGCCCAGTGCAGCATGTTCGCCAGAGTAAACAGGTAGGACGCGAGGCCCAGACCGCCGATAATTAGAAACAGGAGCGAAACATTCGTGTCGAACTCTGACACGAGTCCCAGGTCTTTCATGATCTTCACGCCGATGAGCCACCAGACAATCATCATGGGATTAGTGATCGCAAGCGAAAAGCCTGTAACGAGTGCTAATCGTTTGCTCCGCAGTGTGGCATGACTTAGTTCGAGCATGTTTGCCCTTGACCCATCGCGGAGCGTCAGGAACGCGAGGAGCCACAGGATCGCCGTAGCCACCAGATCGAATATTGCGACCACGGTTTTGCTCTTCAGAAAAGGGGCTACCCCAAAGAGCGCGATGAATCCGTACATCACATCGGAACTGACCGAGCCGAGTGCGACCATGTAAGCGGCGCGGAGGTGATTGTTGAGCGAGCGCTTTGCTATCTCGATCTGCGTCGCTCCGATCGGAATCGCGGTCATGAAACCCATAATGTAAGTAAGGAAAAGAAACATGAAAGTGTTCATCGGAGCGGTTCCGGAGTCAGAACGGATTTCTACTTTGCAAGGACGCCCTGCTGTTCCAGGTTGCGGTATCTCCTTGCGGTCTCGAGATGGCTAACGGACTCCGAGACGATTTCATCCACATCAAGCCGTTCGAAGCATCTGACTTCCCTGCAGGTCTTTGCCATCTTGTTAATGCATGAAATATTCCTGCACGGGCTCTTTGCGACAAATGCCCTTGAAGGCGCATCCTGGTTCGCCGCGAAGAACCCCGGCGTTCTCGAATCGTAGCCGTACATTCGCGGAGGAGTTCCGCCGAAAACCGAAAAGACTGCGGTCCTGTTCCTCAGGCTTCTGCCTGGAGTGTCGCGCGAAAACTTGCGGGCGGCTGCCAGATGAAGCGGGCCGGTGTCACCTGTTATGTACATGTCAGACATGTCGATGAGCGCACCGTAAACATCAAGCTCCACATCGGCCGGTACGACGACGACCTTTCTCCTCTCGGCCAGTGATAGCGAATACCTCAGCACGCGCTCGACGTACTTCTCCACACGCCCTTCTCCCAGCAATATGGTACACTGGAGATCGGCCAGGCAGTTTAACAGATCGGCCTGGAAAGAGAGAGGCATCCTGGTGAACCTCGCCGACGAGTCAGGATTGAACAGTATTATCGGGATCTCGTCTGAGATGCCGTGGCTCAGGAGGAAATTTCCGGCACTCTCGACAGCGTCGTCTGAAAGGTGCACCCGTGCCCCGGTGAAGCGCTCCCCGAAACTGGGGGGTGCGAAATCACTGAACACTCTTCCAATAAACTGGTGCGTCTGAAAAGAAACATGATTGGCGACTTCTCTGGATCTCTCGTTCCTCACCAATTGTGCAGCCATGGCGGAATAGTTGATAACGTTTCCACTGCCCAGCACTCTGTCTTCGATCATCGGACTAAAGTTGAAGACTAAATCATATCGTTTCTCGGCGACAAGATGCTTGAGCTCGGACAGATCGCTTTCTGACGGAAAAGGCGCCCCGACATAGACGGGATACAGGCTCGATATTTCAGGATTCCCTTCCAAAAGATCCTTCGTGGATTTCTTTATCACGTAATCTATTTCCGCTTCCGGAAAAATCTCTTTGAGAGCCGATACGGCTGTCGTAGTAATTATGGCATCACCGATATTCATATCCGCTATTACAAGAAAGCGATCGAACCGCCTTACTCTTCTGAGCACGCGCCTGGCGCCCCCCTCAACGAATCTCAGCAAAATCCCGTTTCCCAGAAGAGTCTTTAGCGAATAATCAAGGACACGTCCGCCGGCCACGGGGAAAAGATCCGTAACAATACTGCTAAGCCGGAAGAATGTTCTGTACTGAGCCTCTTTTTCCATAGATGATATTCGTCCTCCTCGAACACAAATCTCGTCATGCGGATCGGTAAATGGTGGATATACGAGTTTATTTCCGCAAGCTCAACTTCCGATGATTACTCAAACAAACTATTCGCGACACTGTTCGATCCGCCAACAATGTCCTGGTGAAAGTTAAACAATTTCCATAAAACAAAAATTGAATCAATTCCAATTGTCCTGTTCATTCAACCGAAGCGCCATGGAGTCGGCCTCCTAAATATCCGATCACACGTCTCAAAGCCGATTAAGAAGCCGGAACTTCTGTGTCAGAGAACTTCGCACAAACCTGAGTTATGTCATCGCTTTGAGGAGAGTCGCCAACAAAAAGCGCTATCTCCTTCCTGATATTCTCCAGAATTTCTGCCGGCTTGAAAGCCGCGTTCGATCTCAGGAACCGTTCAAGCCTTTCCTCCGTAAATTGTTCCCCCTCCGAGTTCAATGCCTCGCTCACTCCATCGGTGAATAAGTAAAGCACCTCGCCTGGTTCAACTCTCTCTTCTCCGGTCTGGTACTTGATTCCCTGCATCACGCCTAACATCAGGCCGCCTTTATCAAGTCTCCTCACATCTCCGGCAGCGTTTAGCAGGAACGGATAATTGTGTCCTGCATTGACATACTTCAGCATACGATCAGTCGAATCATATATCGCCGCGAAAAAAGTTATGAACTTATCGAAGTCGGTATTCTCGTAAACAATGTCGTTCAGTCGCTGAGCAATCTCGTCCAGCTGCAATCCGGTTGCCATCAAAGCTCTGAATGCCGACTGCAAATTTGCCATGAGAAGGGCGGCCGGGAAACCCTTGCCTGAGACATCGGCAATTGCAACGCAGATCCGGCTCTCACTCAGTTTAATCACGTCAAAATAATCGCCGCCGACTTGCTTCGTAGGGATGTGGAATGTCTCCACCGAACAACCTGCAAATCTCGGCATCTCTCTCGGAAGAAGGTTCTCCTGTATAGTGTGTGCCAGATTCAACTCTTCCTCCAGGCGCTGCTTCGCCAGCGACTCTTCGAACAGCCTCGCGTTGTCGATCGCCATCGCCGCAAGATTGCAGAGCGACGAAAGAAAACTTATCTCCGAATCCGAATACCGCGCACGGGACAGCCTTTCCCCGAGAATGAGAATCCCCTTCGTTTCGTTCTGGAGCTGAAATGGTACGACGACTTCGGCGCCGCAATCCATGAGCTCCTTTGCCGGCGGCATTTCCTTAGAGACGTCGGAAAGTCTCGCAGCTTGTTCTAAATCGCTGAGCGCCAGCAGGTCGCATTTCTCTACTCCCGGAATTCTGTTCACTAGCATTTTGGCTTTCGAATCGCGCACCAGGCAGACGGCATACTTCCGGCCTCCGGTCTGTCCCATAATTGCAAACTCGAGTACGCGAAGCGCGCGCGATTCATCTATAAGTAGGTTGAACTCCTTGCTCAGCTCGAAAAGCGTCTGCAGCTCCTGTACGCGGCGCTGCAGCTCGAAGTTAGAATCCTTGTACTGCTGGAACATGCCCGCATTCTCAATAGCCGCCGCAGCGATATTGCACAGCGTAAGTACGAATTCTATCTCGGAAGGGACAAGCTCACTTCCAACTAATTTCTTTCCCACGAACAGAATATCCGAATAGCTTGTGCGAGCTCCTGATCGCGAAGATCCTGTTGACTCCCGCTCCGAGAAGCTTATCGACGAGAGAATCTCGAACGGCGGCTGACTCGACAGAACCCTCAAGATCAAGCGAGAACAACTCCGCGATGGCCGCATCGTCTAAACTTATTCCCTTCCCGATCTTAATGAACGGGGTCTCTTCCCTCTCGGCGCTAAACGGCGACTGGACCACGGCAGCAGTTTTGGAAATTGCAAGCTTCCCCATAGACGCGAGCATTATATGATTCAAGATAAACTTGTAGTCCAATGATGAGTTGAGGATCTTCGCGGTTTCGATGAGAGATGTCAACTCGACGATTTGATCGTTGCTCAAACCGGTTACTCCTTCAAGAAAGATCGCGCGTCACAGCAGGCAGTCGCGAAGAAATTTGTCAGCTCCGGGAATCGATCGACACCCGGCTCAGGCTTTCGGCTCACTTCGCAGATAGCGGACAAGTCGCACTTCATTTGCAGCGTCCCTGCCGTGATACTCCACGCTGTCCATAAGCTTTCGCATGAGAAACATTCCAAGACCCCCGGCTCTGTGTCTCTTCACCTTCTCCTTTATGTTCGGCACAGGAACCTTTTCCGGATCAAAACTGTCTCCCCAATCGCGGACAACTACTTCGAACTCAATCCCGCTCGCAATTATTCGGACTTCAAACTGACTATCGGGATTTCCTTTATATGCATGTTTGATGACATTCGTGCAAGCTTCATCCACTGCAAGCGTAATCTCGGATACCTCCTTATCACCAAAGCCGAAGCTCGCCGCACGATCGTTCACGAATTCGCGGACATCCGAGAGAGCGGTTGTCGTGCTTTTGAACGACCTGTAATCTTCTATTTTATCAGTCTTCTTCACAGTACCTTCGTCATACCATCAAAGTCAATTCAATTACTACTAAATTTCTTGAGCGCTTCATCCTGGTCCTTGTAGATCTCATAGAGGAACGGGAACCCGAGCAGATCGAAAACGTTGTAAACTTTCTGCTGCATGTTTGCCAGCTTGATGTCGCCGTGGTTGGTTCTCACCTCATCTATGTATGCCATGAAAACACCCAGGCCTGCGCTGGAGATGTAGTTGAGCCCGTTGAAGTTCACGACGATGTTGAACTTGCCCTTGCCAAGGAGCTCAGAAAAAGTTTTTTCGAGATCGGGTGCAGTATGGGCATCTAGGAAACCATGAAGCTCCATGACCACGGCATTTCCCGTCTCTCGTGTCAGCACTTTAAACTCGTTCATCAGTCAAATCCTCCGTCTTAAACTTTCATCTTATCAGAAGGCGGAAAGTGAGCCAGGCGCAGAGGCACAAAGCGAAGAATGCCAGAGCCTTTTTTGACTTCGTGCCGTTGCAACTCTGTTCCTTTGTGCCAGTCCATTCACTTCCACTTTAAAATTAATACAGTCGTATCATCAACTGCATCGGTGCCCTGAGAAAACTCAGCCAGAGCGCGGATGATGCCACCTTTGATTTCAGTCGCCGATTCGCCGTTCAGGTTTTTTAACAAATTGCAGAAGCGTTCTTCTCCGAACTCATTCCCGCCCGGGTCGCGCTGGTCCGTCACTCCGTCTGTGTAGAGAACCATAGTGTCGCCATGTTCGAGAATTAGTTTCTCTTCACAAAGATGTTTTCCGAAATCGCTCGAATCCTCCAGTCCGAGCCCGGCACCAGACGGTCTTATCAGCCTGCAGCTTTTTCCGCTGATGAGGATTGCGGGCGTATGGCCGGCGCGCACGAGTGAGACCTCTCCGGTCTTCGAATCGAGCATTGCATATATTAATGTAATGAAAAAATTCTTCTGAAGAGTGTTCCTGACCGCTTCGTTCGCCGCCATCATTATCTCGAGCGGAGATTTTGCAGAGGCGGCGAGAGATTGAAAGACCCCCTTCACGTACGCCATATAGAATGCCGCAGAAGTCCCCTTGCCCGAGACATCGCCGACAACAAAAGCATACCTGCGGTCGTCGATCTGTGCATAGTCGATATAATCGCCGCCGACCTCGAACGCCGGAAACGCGAGAAAGTCTGTCTCGAACTTGTCGGAGCTCGGCAGTGAGACAGGCATGAGCTTCATCTGCATCTCATGAGCGATGCGCAGCTCGTGCTTGAGCCGCTCGCTCTCGATCGACCTCGTAAAGAGAAGAGAATTCTGTATAGCAACTGCGGCGGTGTCTGCGAAAGCGCTGACGGTCGATATCTCTTCCTCGTCAAATGCGTATGGCATGTCGTGCGCGGCGTAAAGCGCGCCGATGAAATCGTCGTGCGCAGTCAGCGGGACAACGATCAGCGACTTCGCGGGAAAGCTGTTCAGGTTCAGCTTCGCGAATCCGTCGGTGTCGTGGACGATCACACGCTTGTTCGAGCGAACCTGCTCCCTGACCTTATCGAAATTGAATGCAGAGAGCTCGTACTGGCTCGTCCTGTACGTCGCGCTTACTTTCAGGGCGCCGCTCGCGTCGCCGTGTTCTCCATCCTTGAGCTCGATCCACACTTTGTTCGCCTGAGTCACGGTGCCCACGACGGTGACGGTGTTGTTCAAAACCTCACTCGTGTCCAGCACGTTCGTTATAACTTTGCTAAGATTCTGGTATGAATCGAGCTCGCGCTTTTTCTTTTCGAAAACTCCTGTCGTCGGAATATGGAACATCGTAACGACGAACGCGAGAGAGAAATATATCGTCAGGAAAAGGAACACAATCTTCGAGAACTCCTGCATCGGAGTGCTGTAGAACCGGAGGACGCCGCCGGCTAAGTCCGCAGGACCGATCGATGCATACGAATAGCCGAACAGAACGATGAGGAAGAAGGAATGCGCGAGAGATTTATATTTCTCTTTCCTCGAAAGGAAAACGATCCAGTTCATGCTGACGATGTGCATCACCGCAATGAGGATGGCAATCCCAATCGCTATGTCGGCGAGGATGGTCAGGAACGAAGATCCCTGGAATGCGGACAAGACCGAGGCCGCGATCGCAAAGCCCAAGAACATCTGGAATCTTCTCCTCACCCTCTTGTCGGGTTTCAAATAAACCATGTCGCTTAAAAACATCAGGAAGAGGATGATAAATGCCGCGATGCCGAACGCGAATGCCGTCGTCGCGATAAGCTGGATAACGTTCTGCGGCACAAACTTCCCGGACGCGTTTCCTTTGTTCTCAAGAATAATTCCCCACGTGGAAATTATTGCAGCGGAGAAAAACCCGTATGCGACGAGCTTGCGGAGGATTTCGAGAGGCTTGCGCTGCTTCTTTTCACGAAAGGAATAAATGGCAACATAAAAGAATACAAACGCGACGATCGAGAATAGGTCCCGCAGCGTGTTGAGGACCGGATCTTCCAGATTAATCGCAATTCTGATCCAATCGTAGACGAAGAGGACCGCCGCAATAGCGCCGGCGGCTAAAAAGTAAAGGCTATTCCTTAGGCTTATTCGCATGTTCATTAATCTAATTCTACTCTTCGCATTCTTCAATGATTTGTTACAAAATAGCTGTCAGCTATCAGCAATCAGTGATCAGTAATCAGTAATCTGCGCCAGAGGCGCATGAGCCTCCGGCTCAAGTTTTCAGTGATCGGTTTTCAGAGGTGAGAATTGAGATGTCGGTGCAGTGAGAGACATAGGAGTTGATTGTGACCTGGAAGGTAGTGGGCTACTTTGGATCGAAACAATAGCACGCAGATAACATGAGAAACACAGGATGATCGCAGATCAGATTATTATTAGCTCTGCCAGTGAGAATCCGTGTCTTTTTCAGTGTGTTCAGTGTGCAATAACTTGAATATGGTCACTACCAGCCACTGCCTGCAGTTTGGTTCGTTCATGCAATGATTTTAGATTAAACCAGATATGAAAATCAAAGCGATAATATTCGGCGCGACCGGCATGGTCGGCGAAGGAGTTCTCCACGAGAGTCTCAAGCATCCGGACGTGGAGTCGGTCTTAGTCATCGGAAGAAGAGCATGCAACGTGGTGCATCCCAAACTGAAGGAACTAGTTCACGCTGACTTCTTCAACTACTCTGACATCGAGGGACATCTCACCGGCTACAACGCATGCTTCTTCTGCCTCGGCGTTTCGTCCATCGGAATGAAAGAAATTGATTACAGAAGAGTCACATACGATCTGACGATGGAAGCCGCAAAGACATTATCGCGAGTCAATTCGGATATGACTTTCTGCTACGTCTCCGGTGCAGGGACAGACAGCACAGAAAAGGGCGGCATCATGTGGGCGAGAGTGAAAGGGAAAACTGAGAACGATCTGATGAAACTTCCCCTCAAGGCGGCGTACATGTTCAGGCCGGGGTTCATCAAGCCGATCAAAGGATTGAAGAATGCGTATGCGATTTCCAAATTGCTAGCACCAGCTTACCCGTTGTTGAAGGCAGTATTGCCGAATCATGTTTGCACACTTGAAGAACTTGCCGATGCGATGATCAACGTTTCCGTGAAAGGTTATCGCAAAAAGATTCTCGAGAATAGAGACATCGCGGAGATCGGACGTTTGTCAGGATAAGGTCGGGAAGGATCAATTCCCATTAGATGCCGAACAGCCCTTTGATGAATTGAAACCATGTACCTTTTACGAATAAGGTGAAAGTTATGTACAATGCTATGCCGGTGAGCCACTCGAGTGTTATCATTCTAAGAAACCATTTTTCTCCAGGTCTGTTCCGTGACTGGATTTTCTGAAACCACTGCTTCTTGAATCTAATGCCCAGTAATACGGAAGCGCTGAAAAAGACTATATGCCAAGAGCGCGAAAGCAAGCCTAACCCACTGCTCGGATCCGAAGGGATGTAAACTCGTAAGCTTTTTAATCTGGGAACAATCTTCGATAACCGTCCCAGGCGCACATCCCTTGTTCCAAAGGAGGGTTTGTCTGCGTTGGAAGAAAATTCCTCTTCTATCTTATCATCAATTAGCCTGATGACAAGCTCGAAGTAAAACCAGTACCAGATGCAGGTGAAGATCAGTATCAATGGCAGAACCAGGAGCACCAGAAATCTCCAGGGTTGATACCCCCAGCCGAAGAGCCAGCCGTATATTGTCCACCAAAATCCGCCAATGTATTTCCCCTTTTCTCCAGCCAGCTCGTACATTACATCATCTGCTGATGAATTATCACGCTGGGCGATATAATTGTCTCGTAGTCTAAGATAAAAGGTTTCCAGATTTCGATAATCAATCTTTCTTATGCTGTCCTTTTCGGTTTCTGTTAGCTTTTGCATGGATGCGAGTAAAAAAGGGTAAATTATGCATGAGTCAGCATGCTCAAGATGTAAACGAAGCCGTCCTCCTATCTGATCCCATCTTACCCAAAACTCTCCATCTGGAAAAGATGTATGATCGTCAATATAGATCACGCTTACGGAATCGAGGTCTGCTCTCCTGAGATCCACCCCGCCTAAGAATTGCGTACCTCTCAAGTCTAAGTAGCGCCTAATCGTGGTGCCTTCAAAGTCCGGTTGTTTCCTGAAAATGGCTTGGTTAAACGACACACCACTGTCGAACTGCGTAAACTGGAATTCGGCACTGGTATCGAATTGAGATTTGGAAAAATCAGCGTAGCCAATGAAGCGAGCCCTATTGAGAAGAACAGTTTCGTCAGATTGAGCGCCACTAAAACTCGCGTTGCTTTCGAAGCGAGCGGAAGTAAAGTCGACACTGTCGGCGGAGGCTGTGTTGGAGGGGACACCCTTGGGAAAGTATACCCCATTGAAATTGACCGACTTCTTGAAATTCAAGGGGGGAGCCTTGGTGAGGGTTGCTCTTCGAGAGGAGTCTATCTCTCCGCCGTACGGATAAACAATTGGGTTTGGTTTTTCCTGAGCAGTGAGACTGGCAAATGAAAAAACAAGCGCCAGATTAATGATAACTGACATTGTGTAGTATCTCATCACAAAAGCGTTCCTCTTCCTCATCAGAGAATAGCAAGAAGTCTTTATATAAATTTACCTGAATCTATTCTTAATGTCCAACCAGAGTGGGCATCTTCAAGCAGGTGCGCCCTGCAGGGCGCACAATCAAAGAGGCGGACCACTCGATCCGCCTTCATTGAAACTATTGATGATTTGTCAAATTCAGTCTACTTCATCAGGATCATCTTCTTCACTTGGTTGATACCGGGTGCGGAGAAACGATAGAAGTAAATACCGCTTGCAAGGTTGTCCGCATTAAATTGAACGGAGTGCCATCCAACCTCTTGATAAGCGTCTACTAGTGTTCTCACTTCTCTTCCGAGTATGTCGTAAACCTTAAGTATGACTTTGCCCGCCTTCGGGATTTGGTAACGAATCATGGTAGAGGGGTTGAATGGATTGGGATAATTCTCCATTTGGAATTCCACTTGCCTCGCACTCATAGTAACAGCGCTTACGCCTTTGGTGCTTTGTCTGAGAGATGCTGATGGAGAGGCAATTTCAATCTGAGGAACATTATCCCACACGTCCAGAGCCGCAATGAGCCCCTGATCAATAGAGGAACCGAATCGCTTCTTCAATTCATTGACCGCTTCAGCGGAGATCTTGTCTGTGCTCGGATCGTATGCACGCAGCGAGGCAATGAGTATGAGGGCGCGTTTCTCGAGATCGGTTCCAGGATATTTGGCTATGAGATCATTTGCCACGGCATGAGCTTTAGGAATCTGTTTCGTAGCCATATAAGATTGCCCGAGAAGTTCTTCAGCTATCTGGCCAAGCTCGACGGAAGATTTAAGCGAAGAAGTTCCTCTCGGGCTGTAGCTTTGAAAATCTGCCACAATGCTTGTGTCGCTGGACTCCTGAAATACATTGAATAGTCCGACTAAGGCATGCTGTCTGTCAACGTCGGTTGTTGTTATCTGAAGGATTCTTCTGTAGAGCGTCTTAGCTGTATCATACAAGCCGCTACTGCGAGCAATCATAGCCTGTTGAAAAAGGATAGATGTAGATTCCGATGAAGGGTCGGACGTAATGGTCTTCCTATCCGGTGCCTTCACTATATTCGCTCCTCCAAATGGGCAGTTGCTGTTAGGCAGCCAATTGCTGTAATCAATAGTGGAATTGGTCGCAGTAAAGAATTTGTTCGGATTCGGCGGAGACTGTCCCCACCAGTTCCATTCAGCCGTGACAATACTGCTAACGGTTGCAGCGATATCGTAGTCGGTGCTGCCGTATATTTGATTGCATCCGCCGTCCGGTCCCCACGGACCTGTTGTGCCGAAAACGGGATAGCTGTGGTTGTAAACGTTCATGCCGATTCTATTGTTGGTGACGATGTTGCTCCCTCGCTCACCGAATGGTGGATTGCTTGTGGATGATGGAGAAGAATAGCTGTCACAATAAATCCCGAAGTTGCTTCCGGTTATTGCGTTTAATCGCAACAGACCTCCTGACATATAGAAGTCGGTACCGTTATACGTAGGGGCACCGTTTGCGACACCGTTACAGGCCAGTATATTGGAATTAATGTTCGGCCTTCCAGAACCATTCTCCACGACGACAATGCCGTGATAATGGTTGTTCCTGATTGTGTCAGATACTATGACTGGACTAGAACCTCCCATGACAACTATTCCATTCCCCGCGCCGCTATTCTCAATCACGCAGTTACTCACTGTTCCGCCGGAAGGCGTTCCGTTCGAGTTTGCCGTAAAACGAATCGAGTTATTTGTTTGGCTGGAGCCTTCGAACTTGCAGTTTGTTATGGTCGGACTAAATCCATAGAAACCCAACGCATCCTCGCAACTCCAATTATTGAAAGTACAGTGGTCTATTGTTGGGTTGCTGGCGTTGTCGTCAATCGGATAAGTGACACCTGAGAAAGTACAGTTGCTAAATGAAGAGCCGGTAGCATTCACCAATACAAACCCGTAACTGTATCTTGGCTGAACATTAGAGGTAAATGTAGCCCCATTTGCATTAATCATTCCGCGGATTATAAGCTCGGTAAATAAACCAAAAACCACCGTTGAACCGGGATTCACCGTCATGGTCGAGCCGATCGGAATTGTAAAAGTAGTGTCGGCGACAAGCGTGCCGTTCACCGTAAGAGACGCTCCACTGAGGAATGTCAAGTTGGTACCCGAGGAAATAGTAAGAGTGGCACCGGAATTTACTACTAAGTTGCCGCCAACGATTATATCTCCACAATTCAATATGGCACCCGGGTTAATAGTTAATGTTACTCCCGCTGCAACCTTGAGTGTGTTGTTAATGTACCATGTACCCGCGGTGAGAGTGGCATTTTCAGTAATCGTGTACGCATCTGTACCCGTGACGAAATCCGCTTTCGCCTGTCCGCCTTCCCACCGCAGGTTTTTCATAGCAAAGCCGGGAGTAATCGACCTGGACTCATCTGCAGAAGCTATCTCATTGCTGCTCGGATTGGTGTAAAAGGCAAAAGTCTTTGCATGTTCAGGATCGAAGAAGCATGAAGCGCTTCCTCTCTGATAAAGGTTTCCCCGATATAATTGCCAATCATATCCACCTGTGGTTGAGTTGTATTTTTTCCACAAATAAGAATATTGCACTTGCAGACTGTCCAAGCCATTGAGTATGTCGGCCTGTCCCGTGTTGATCGAGTGGATATCCGGAGGGTTGTTTTCGTTCCAGTCCCACTTTCCGTGAGCGCATTCCAACGTGACGGGCATCGATTTGCGATCCTCATAAGCATGAGTTGAGAACATATCGCTTCCAACGGTTCGCCAAACAAGTACGCCCGCATAGTGAATTCCATCGGATAGTTTAGGCACCTCCCAATTTGCCTCCCAATGATTGTTCTGATCTTTCGTGTAGTAAGTAAAAAAGTACTGTTGGTTCGATAGCGCATTTGAATAAGAAGGAAGTGCATAAGAAAAAATTTGTCCCGTTGCATCAAAGTCGGAAAACGTCTGAGTACCGGATGCGTTGGTCGGCGTCACCCAGCCCCTGGCTGCCCTGAAGGCAGGGTTATAAAGCGATGAGACATTGTTGAAGCCGCCCCATTCAGAAGACATGACGTCAAAATCTCCGAATGACCAATGGTTGTAATAGGTAAAACCGTTGTGATTAACATCCGGCCAGCCAAAAAGGGAATGCCCCATCTCGTGAAATAGTATTGACTCAGTTCTCTCTGGAGTTTTGGCGCGTTCGGTAAACGAGTGGTCGTTGTCATACTCAAAGTCTGTCCCATCAATCTTTACCTGAACCTGAGTACCGTTAATATTCTCAACGTCATTCGTTGTATAATAATCGTCGATGGGCAATCCGACCGTTCCTCTGCTGTTGGTTGCGGTGTGACGGTAGCAAATAAACGCTAGATAATCGACAATACCATCATGGTCAATATCGTAGTTGGCAAAATTGTAGATCGCGTCAGCATGCGCCAGAACGGTATCCACATACGGAGCCGGAATGAAATCATCGCTCCCGATAAGACCAGGAAGCACGAAGGCATAAGCTGTATCGTTGATCGTGGTTCTTACAAGAACATCAAGAACATTTACTTGCCAATTGTTAAATGTCGCTTTGCTGAAATAATCTGGGATATGGTTTATCAGATCGCTGGTGTTGGGATGAACAGGGATCTTATCAGATTGGCCCTGTTCCACGCAGAGAACGATGACCATGTTCCTTGTTCCTGTACTCACACTGGAAGCAGTTCTCATCCCTTGCGAAGAGCCCGAACCTAAGTATAAACATTGGAAGCCCGGCCATTCTGTTTGACCTTGTGCATGGCGGTGGCAATTAGCATTCCGAAAAATAGTTTCGTTTTCATTTTGATCCTCCTATTTGATTTGTGATTGTTCACTTTATTAACATCACCTTGCTTGTTAAAATCTTCTCCGGGGTTTTAAGGAGCAAGAAGTACGTTCCGCTTGAAAGTCCCGTGCTATCAAAAGTAATTTGATGTTCTCCTGGGGCTTCAATACCTTGTTTCAGTATTCTTATTTGCCTCCCCAGAATGTCATAGACAATAAGTTTGATGTTACTCCTTACGGGTAATGAGTATCTAATTGTCGTCGCTGGATTAAACGGATTCGGGTATGGAGGAAAGAGACAGAAACCTGTTGGCGGAACGGGTGCAAATGAAACCACCGCATTTGTGACCGAGTCACCATTTTCGTCAACAACCAAATGCGATTCATAGATCGTATATTTGCCTTGATAGTCTGCTTCAAAGAAAAGAGTCTTCCCGTCCGCCGTAATTGCAGGGAATCCTTCATACCTTCCCGAATCGACCCCAGCAAAATATAAGCTGTCTGACATGAGCGATATGTTTAGGATATTGTATCGCCAATATGTCGTGTCATAATAGGAAACTAAGAGATCGAAGTTACTGTAGTACTTCCCATCTCGTGTTGTATCGTTACGCAGAGTGCAAGTATATACTTTTTTCCTATCCGGAGTGACTGCGATCCCAGATTCAGTCCCGAATCCCCACGGCACAGCGGTGTCCCAAGTTGCCGTAGCACTGTGCCAGTGAGTAATATACCCCTCATTATATCCTCCTTTCAGGACAATTAGAGTCGTGTCGTCAAGAAAACATCCGGGCGTCGCGCCGGGACTCACTTCTGGATTCGGCGAGTAGTTTATGGCATATCCAGCGTCTTGAACAGGTCCCCAGTCGTTGATCGAGCTGTCCCAATCACAGTAGTAGGCAAACCAGCTACCCACGAACCAGTCAAAGAACAAACGTTTACCATTAGGAGAAATAATAGGATGATCCGCTCCAGCATAATTTGGATCGGCTATTCGTTTGGGCAAATACTTCGGCATTGACCAGCCAGTATCTGTCAACTGTGTTTTCCAGATGGAACCGAAGTAAAGAGTCTTACCGTCTGCGGTGACAGTTGGTTTTTCGGCCCGGTCGAAACTGTCCAATATAACTTTACTAAATATCGGTTCCGGTTTGCTCCACCTCTCTGGTGCTTCAGGGTAGATGGATGGTTTCTGCGCGTGCACCTCGATTGAAACAAAGAGCAAAAATGCGACCATAGAAATTTCTATTTTCATTCTCGAACCTCCTTACCTCGCTTTATTAGCGCAATCTTGCTCGTGAGTACGCCTTGTGGCATCTCCAGAACCACGATATACAACCCGCTGCTAATTCTTGAACCATTAAATGTCACTGTGTGCAAGCCAGGAGCTTGTTTCCCATCAACCAATAAGGCAATTTCTCTTCCTAACATATCATATACCTTCAGCTCCACATACCTGACCGCTGATAGCTGATTGTTGTTGAAGGATTGAACCGCACTTCTCTCTCCACTCGGCCTCCCTATTGAATGCGCGCACAAGAAACGAATTCGTGCGAGTCTCAATACTTCGATAGCTCAGCTATCTACCTACCGATGGCGCGACTCTCTTCTATTCCATACAAGTGCTCCGCTAACACTCATCATCGAGAGTCGCAACAACATTCCGAGAATCTATCTACACCACATCCGGTGGCTCGAGCGCCCTGCCTGACTAATCCTATTTACACCCAAATCTAATAATGGCTATTTGCAATGTCAAGCTTAGAAAAGCATTTCAGTCATGCTACACGACGCAAGACCGGGATGGGAAGAAAGATCTTCGAGAGCGAGTAAAATAGAGTGTGTACACTTATGTCACTCCGGCTGCCGCAGTACGCAGCATCTTATCTGAACTTTGTCGCGACACGAATCGCTGCGATGGCAGCCTGATTACATCTTATCGGTTCCCAGTTGTAAATGCTAAGATACCTGATCTTCTTCCTGATAAGAGTCTCAGCTTTTTATCCTGTTGTCTACTCGCGTCGGTACCTGGCAGCGGAAGAGTGGATGGCCGGCCGGGTTGAAAACAACCACGCTGCTTTGATGCGGTCGGTCGCGGTGAAAGGTTGGAAGCGCTTTTCATTTCATGCGTCTTTTCAAAATCTCATGACTTGATTTGCTTTCCTAACTGCCTGACGCCGTCATTCGAGAGGAATGCTTCTCAAGTGCTCTTCTATATCAGACCATGGGACATCCCCCAGTACCGGTTTCTGGTAACGCAAAGGGCGAGACGTTATCTTCTCTGGAGGCGATGAACCTTTGAATATCTTTCGGCTAATGACAGTCGGCGTAGGTTTATTATGGAGGATACGCACCTCACAGACAACCAATAACGCCAGTTGTGATGTACCCTGGTAACGGCCTACGGGCAACAAATCCCATATGAGTTGAATTATAGTGTCTGCCTTTTCAGCTGTGTCCACCATTCGCTTCACATCAAACAATCGCCGCAATCGCATTCCGGGCATAAGACCAAGCTGAAGCAGTAACTGACTCCGAAAAACGGTTCTTGCGTCATGCGGTTTCGGCTCAAGCATTACATCTTCAATAAGAATCTTTCCCCTGATGGTTGGCGGGGCCCCTCCGAACGGCTTTTTAAAAAATCCCATTCAATACCTCCAAGTACTTCGCATCTTTCACGTGGACCTACTTTGCATGTGAGCTACCCGGTCCAACTGTGATTAGCCCACGACGCATCTTCATAACATTCCCGCCGATACGCCGCGGGAGGGCAGGCAGTAAATATCTCCGCGCGAATCATTTGTTGTCGTATGATTTCTGATGTCCTCACCTTCCGATATTTGCCCACCTGCCATCTTGTCTCGCGCCTCGGCAGAATATATGCGGAGGTTCAGGAAGAATCAACTTCAGTGGGAGACTCTCAAGATTTGATTCGCACGTCGTGCACGAGTTGTACTGATGACATTCCTTCGAGAAACTCATGCACTTGAACCTAAACTTTCTCAAGCGACAAAAACCTATGCAAGCCATGATTAACGTACCCACACTTATTCCGTCAGCTTGTTGAGCGCTCTTTGCGAAACCCCGATGATCGCCAGCGGGAAGCGACCGGATAGGCGGCAACAGAATGAATTACCCTTCATACATTCGGCCACCATCGTTTGACCCGGCGACAATATGTCTCGTACTCTTGCCCGAATGTCCGTCGTAAAGCTGGCTCCTCGTACCACACTACAGACAAGTGGGTCACTAGAAAGAAGAATACAGTGTAACCCAGAAGTGGCATCGACTCATAGAATAGTGCAGCGCCAGCAAGCGCAAGTCCCGCACCGATGTACATGGGGTTCCGGACGAAATGGTACGGACCCTGAATGACCAGTCGGCGAGGAGGATCAAAGGGAGCCGGAGTACCTCTTCCAATGAATGCGAAGGTGAATACACACCAAAGAGCGATTATCGCTCCAGCGATGCCGATCGCCATTCCCACAATCTGTTGCACTTCAATCGACGCGGGACGGACGATACCCGACCACGACAAAAGGCGTCCCGGTACATAGATAAGGACGAGGGCGATGAAGAGTGTGGCGTATGTGAGCGTTCGGACAAGAACAAACATGTTAACCTGTAGTTCATTCCATCAAATAAAAATTGATTTCGCCGCCTAACGAGATTGCCGCTAATCGGCAGCCCGGAATAAGAATGCCGAACAATTGCAATAACCTTCTATTCACAAGAATATTTCTAAGATCAGCGCACCTCAAAGAGCGACGAGACTCCGCTAACGCAAATTAATAATTACACAAATGCCGCACTGAAATATGCTGTCCGTGTCGAGCGGTATTTTTGGCGTACAATTGCCTAAGACATCAGGACCTATTTTGAATTTTACTCCTAGCGCCACCATTTTTTGTGCTCTTCACAACGAACTCCATCAGGAAGGTAGTTGGTATAATATTCATATTTTGCATAATTCCAACATCCCCTTTTATCGCATAGAGTTGCACCTCCCCGAAATTTCCACTCGTCTTTCAGGATATCTTCGTAATCGGATTCAATCAAACTAATTGACTTAGCAGCCATGATCCAAGATGTTCCAGGTGGGTCGAGTAATAGATGTGCATATTTCTTTAGAGAATCTTCAGGGACTTTTGAAACTAATTTACAGGCTTTTTCCCAATCAAGTTTTTGATGTTCAACAAGTAGAATGAGCATATCCGCCATATACGGATTAGTAAGCCTCTTCATCAGTATTTTTGCTTCAATAGTATGGAAACCATTTGGAAAGCTGTTTAGATACGTTTGATAAGATGAAATATTATTCTCACGCAGAATTCTGTCCCAACCCGAGTTCAAATTCTCAATAGCCTCTCTTGCCTCATTAATATGAGAACCTTTGGGATATTTCTTGAGATACAATTCATATGAATCAATGTTGTTTCTTTGTGAAGTACTATCCCAGATGATATTCTCTATTAAAAGATTTGCCTGATTAGCAAAGGTACCTCCAGGATACTTTTTTAGATAGGCTTCATAATCTGTAATCTTACCTTCATGTTTGATACTATCCCAACAAACGGATTCACCGGCTAGCGCGTTTAAACTTGATCTTGCCTCGGTAGTGTGCACTCCATTAGGAAACAGCTTTAGGTACTTATTGTAAGATTCGGTGGTATTCTTTCGTTTTGCCGAATCCCACTGAACTGTTTCAGTACCTCCAAACCAAACCATTAAAACGAGCAATACAATAACAACAATGATTGTTACAAGACATCCATTTTTCTTCTTAGCCAATTGATGCCTCCGTTAACTGAAGTTGACACCAACGACAATCAACCTGCCGCATAACATCCCCGCCGAAAAGCGGCGCGCAGGCCGGCAGTAAATATGTCCGCGCGAAATATTTGTTGTCGTATGATTTCTGATGTCCTCACCTTCCGATATTTGCCCACCTGCCATCTTGTCTCGCGCCTCGGCAGAATATATGCGGAGGTTGAGGAAGAAGCAACCTCAGTGGGATCTTTCAATATTTACTTCGCACGTTGTGATGGACCAGTGGCAGAGCCATCCCTTCGGGAAGCTCCCGTATCGAACTCACTGTATTCACCTGAACTGCCTGCTTGTTTCACAAGAAGGACGGATAGGTTGTGATTGGCTTTGCCCGACCCTGGTAGGGATCGCGAGTCACTCAAAATTTTGTGATGGCGGAGCGGAACAGAATTGTCCCTCACCGATGTTCTTTGAATATCATTTACCGAGTAAGGAAGTTCACTTGCTGTATTTATTTCAGATGTCTTTACGTGAATTTACTCGCGGATGAAGATCTGCCGGTTACTACCAACAATCAGGAACGGCAGCTCATTTGGTGAACAGTTAGGGTAAGAATCATCTTTAGGAGGAAATATATGGAAAGAGAATTCAATTACTCGCAAAAGATTCTGGTCGCTGTCGAAACTGGTCCTGCACCACGGACTATTCCCGATCTTCCGTCCTCTCATGCTGTGTTTCAAAGAGTCGGAATATCCGAAGTGGTAAGAGCATTCGGCCAGAATGTTAATCCCCTTGTCCGTCTTTTAGTTGGAGCCAAATTCCGTCAGGTCCAGGATCAAAGGATGGGGTATTGGGAAAAAAGAATTCCGGCGGGTCAGTCCTGCTTTGTTCACTATGTCAGGGGCACGGAAACCGAGATTGCCCAGGTCTTCGACCGGTTCAGAGCCGTCACAGGCGAATGGCTTCTTCTTGGCATCTATCATATAGAACCCCAATCCTCGGCATATCCCTTCGGTTTTCCCTTCGCTCCCGTCCCAAATCACTGGGACCTGGGAGAAGTTCGATCCCTCACATCCGATTCGTTGTTCTGGTTCAATTTTTTTCCCGCCCAACGATTCCTATTCGAAAAGACATTTGTGATCTGGGCACTCTTCAATCTTTTCCGTTCCCGGGAGGGAGGGGAATGCAACCAATTGGTCGGCCTGGACAACTCGCGACAGCTTATGGTCAATAACGTGGAACAGTTCGTCCAGATTAACCTAAACCGGTTTACCAATTACGCAGGTTACTTTGGCTCGGCTCGATACGCGGGCAAGCACACCTTCACTAAAGACCGGGAATACATCTGGTACGGTATGCTTTTACGCCACTGTTCTGCAGTTTAACTGCAGAACAACAGTTGAGTGCGAGAGTTTAACTCTCGCACAATCAGATATTAACTATCCACTTCCGCTCCTCAATGACCCTCTTCAATTTCCCAAAATCAGCCTCAACAGTTTCTTTCGGTTATCGACCCCCGTCGGTATAGCGCAGCGCAGGAGTGGATGGCCGGTCGGGCTGAAGACAACGACAGTGCTCTTCGGGATCATTGCCTTGGTGAACATCTCTTCATCAGCCACGGTGATCGGATAGAAGATGTGATTTGCTCTTGCCCACTTCTCAATATTTGATGAGCTCCACGAGCTCATGACCTCGTTAGATCGGAAAACACCGATGACTCTGTCCCGCATCTCTCCGTAGTGATTCGCAATCGAGTCGGAAAGCGCAGTGAAGTCGTCGAAACAAATAGAGCAATTGAAGTCGTACAAGTCCACAAGAAGAACCATGCAATTCCCACTGGCGCGCGCAAGTGAATTGCCTCCTCCGCCTCTCACCAGGTCAAAAATGCTCTTCATCTGGGATGAATAAGCGGATGACGCCTGAAGAGTTTCATGAGCAGAGCTTAGAATCCTGAATTGCACGAAGAAGATCGTGAGCACGATGAGCACGGTGGATATTCCAAACCCTCCACCTCTACCATTTCGCGCATTGGTTGTCATCACAAATGCCACAACCGCAGTCATGTCAAAGATGAAAAAGTCCAGTACAAGCTCGAGGAAATTCGGAAGAGAGATATTCAATATGCCGAAACAGTTGCATTCTATTTCTCTCCCCTGCATGATGGATGAATAGAGTAACCATATGTAGACAGAAAGCATAACGCAGATAAGGACTGCAACCAGCCTCAATTTGAATCGCAGGAGGAGAAGTGCGCCGCCGACGATCTCTGCAGAGATTATGAAGCATGCGATCAGGTTCGAGCCAAACGATGACGCGGAGATTATGGTGAAGATTGTGACGGCAAATGAATTGAGCATAAAAACTTTTGCCACGCCGGTGATAATGAAGAATACCCCGAGCAATACCGCGGTTATCCTCGCGACTCTTTGTGCTCTCATTAGTGATGAAGTTTTCAGAAGCCGGTATAGATCATCTTGTATTTCTTAACAATCTGCGCGTGATTTGCAGACAGATAGAGATTTTCTTCCTCATCAATGTAGAGGATCTTACTTTGTTCGGGAACAGAGAATTCTGTACGGATCATTCCGTCCCGGCTCATTACGTAAATAACCTCTCCCGTTGCCCAATATTCGGACAGGAGAAATACGTTATCCCGTCTATCGAAAGTGACTTTGAAAAACATGCAGATCTCCGGGGCCAATAACCCGTTGCCGAGATTTATGAACTTCACCTGATCCGGAAGACCACCCACAGGTGCGGTCGTGTATATGGTAGAAAGCAACCTAAACTTCTGATCAAAAATTTGTATCCTTGGAAAGGGGAAATCTCCGACTGCTATCTTGCCCCTATCGTATGCGACGTAGCTTGGATCCACAAATTCACCCGGCCCTTTCCCTTTTCTGCCAACTCTTATGAGGAGCCTGCCAGTTCTATCGAATACGTCCACGCTCTGCATCAACTTGTCGGCAACATAAACGGTGCCGCCCTTACCAACAGCAATGTCTGTCGCCTCAGCTATCCATGCTTTGTCAGTATCCCCAAAAGTCTGGACTAACTTGAGAGTTATTTTCGGTTGAAAATAGCATACTGCGCCACCCAAGCTAACCGCGAGGACAATCGCTATCTGAGCGATCTTGCTAGATATTTTCACTGATTCCATCCAAACTCAGAAGTCTCCACCTAGCAGATGAAGACTTCGAGTTTTTGAATGCTATTTCGTGTAACGCTGCACTAAAGAATAATTACACATCTATCACTTCGGCTATTTTCACTCTCGCCCAAAGAAGAATCACCAATATCAAGATAATCGCTAATGACACAGGTATGGGCAGCATGAAAAAGTCTGCGGGGTTTCCCTAATCCCATTCATCAGACTACCAATGGCTTCTCTACCTCGCTGACAAAATATGGAGTGACACCTCAGCGCTAGGACTTTACACAGGATGTATTCTGCAGCAGGTCATCGCTGAATAGTGATCACGGAGTCCATACGATGGGTGAATCCCAAAAGACCGGATTCGGTTGACTCGATCGTAAGGTGCTCGAACGCTCCGTTGCTGTTAAGATATACTGAAGGTGAAGTAAGGCTCACAGGGCTAGCTATTGGAACTATCTCCAAAACACCACCGTAACGCGCTGCAAGTTCTTGTGAAAACTGTTTGTCGCTATTTATCACAGCAAGCACAACGGACCTTCCTTTATCCCTTAATCTCAGTTTCAGTTGATTCAATTCGGATATAAGGACCTCGACACACGTCTCACAATCTCTCTGTGATACAAATCCAATGGCTTTGATATTTACGAGTGATCCCAGCTCTTTAAGCGTCCCAATTCCTCGGGCAGTATCCAGAGGTACACTTTGAGTGCTATCACTCAGAAGCTCATCAAGTGTTTTCCATCTATATATAACAAAGTCAAAAGGTGTTCTCTGGTTCCAACGACCGTCTTCCATTCGCGGAACCACCGAAATCAAAAAGGAGGGATCGCCTAGGTTAGGAAACAAGGACAAATTTCTATCTATTGCCATCTCTCCCAAGTAATTTCCTGACAGGTCGATAGCTCGGAAAACACCAGTTGATCCACGCGTTTTGTTTTCGGCTGACACATACTCTTGGAAAATCACGGAGTCATTGTATGAGAAAAAGAAGAGCGGCAACGCGAGTTTCTGCAGGGTCTTCATGAACTCCGCTGGAGAACCATTTTCTATGGTCGGCGGATCCTCATAGCCACTGGGCTTCCCTCCGACTCCTTTGAACCTATCCATCATGTCGCCAACATAGATCCTGTAAGAGAAATCATCGGATTCGACTACGTCCCCATCATTTGTAATCATTAGATCGCCATCGAGGAACCCCCTCAGATAATAATTATTGTAACCCCAGTCAACGCCACCTCGCAAGTTCTTCACAAAGGTGCCATTTGAGTCGAAGACTGAGATAAATGCCGGGTATTCTTTCGAGGGAGGATGATGTACAAGTATCATTTGACTTTTGTCAATTGCTATGTGTCGTATTGGAATGCCGGAGGTTCTTAGTCTGAAGATCTTCAAGAGCCTTCCATTCAAGTCAAAGACAGTAAACCTCTCGAGAATGTGGTCGTAAAGATAGAGTGATCTACGCGGAGATACTGCGATACATGTGATATCCATGAACTCTCCTGGACCGGCCCCTGTCCGTCCGATAACATTCAGAATTTCACCCTTGTTATTCACTATCAGTAATTGCCTCTCAACCTGATTTACAATCATCAACATGCTGTCACAATAAGCGGTCATTCTGAAAAGACTGTTATCAAGTACAAGCGTATCCGGCGCGTCGAGCCTGATCTTCAATTCTGGCTTCAACAAGAAACTCACCGATCGATGTTCCATTATGAGAGTAGCGAACACTCCTGCCGTTCTCGAAAGGTGAAGTTCTGCTCTCCCTCGAAGAAAGGGACTGACAAAATACGCCGCCGCAATCATTAGAGAAACAATGACTGCAGCGGCTACTAAGGTTCCCTTCTTCCTCGTCATTCCAGGACTTCCTAAGTTCAGCATCCCCCTCCTTGGTATGTCAATCGGGTTGTGCCAAGAGTGCACTCACTCCCCTGCGGATCACACTGTTCTTTTAGATAAAAAGCGGTTTTTACCGTGACCGTGGTAGAAGAAGTCCAAGTAGGAATACCACTTACTATCGTGAGCGTCCATGTGATAGTCACACATGTTACATATTGCGTAACTGAGCCGTAGTTTGCCCAATGCCCGAGGGTAGTGCCGCCTCCTCCGCCACCTCCACCACCGCCATCCCCTGGCTGTTTGGCGTTCGTCTGCACGTTCAGAAGCGTTAAGAGAGTGAGCGCGACTACTGTTAGTCCCGCTTTCCGCAATAACTTGATGAAGCCGTTCATGTGTCTGCCCTTCCTCGTTTTTTGTGAAAGTTTGTTTTGATACATCCCGTATCACATCTGCAAACTATCACAAAACATCTTTGCCTGTCAAGATGCCAATACCATCGGACAATATGATCGGACAGAATCAACGGACATTTCCCTTTTGATCCAACTTCCTTGACAATTTGCGAATTGTCTCTTCCCGCTGTCCATGGTCCAGAAAAAGTTTCCTGCATTCTGATGGTGTCATATCGAGCCTCTTCTCAAATACTCTTCTGAAAGTCCTTATGTGCTGGAAGCCAACCTCCCTGCATATCAAATAGAGATTCACGCTCCCGCTTGCGATTAGTTTCAATGAAGCTTTGAGTCTTGCCGTCTCTATCAGCGACCGTGGACACTCACCGTACTCTAATTCCACAATCTCTCGAAGATGAGAAACGCTAAGCTTCATTCCCTCAGCGAGCCTCTCAACTGAGAATTGCAGGTTGGGAATGTTTTGCTGAAGAATCTTTTCGATTTCTTTCTTCTTGTCCCCCGCCATTGTATTACCCCTCCCACTGTCCAGTTTGGGTCCAAAAATGATCACGCTATTTATTTGTTCTTTCCGTTCGCAGCCCGTCTTAGCCTCAGATGTTTTTTTCAGTACTTTGTTATTTCCGTTATCCTCACACTTGCCTGATGTGCCAGATTGTAGTTTCCATCAACAACCAGCGTATCGCCCTTCGAGAGACCATCCTTAATTTCATAGCAATCCTCGTTCATCTCTCCAAGGCTAACATAGATCCACTGAGACACTTCATTCAAAACTGTGAACACTAGCGATCTGTTTTCTCTGAACAGGACTGCAGACTTCGGTACAAGTAAGACATCGCGATCAGCGTCGCTCGCAATTCTAACAGAAGCATACATCCCCGGTTTAATTCTCATTGAGCCGTTTGCTATTTCGACTACGACAGTTGCAGTACGCTTCTGAAGGTCAACGACGGGATTGATTTGAACTACATTACCTTCGAATGTCTTTTCAAGAAAAACAACAAACTGTACCTTAGCCTCATCTCCGACCTTTATCTTTGAAAGATCTGTTTCGGTAACCTCGCAGTTTACTTTTATCGTTGATATGTCCATGATGCGCATGCAAGTTTGACCAACTTGAACGAAACCGCCCGGTTGAACCAAACACTCAGCAATGACGCCCTCGAACGGCGCTTTAAGCGTCGCATAGCTGAGCCTCAGGGTTGCATCCTCGAATTCAGACTCCGCACGGTCTAACCCGACTTTGTTTGCGACTACATCTTCACGATTGAGGCTCGTGAAAATGGTAATAGCATCGTAGTTGCGCTTGATCCTTTCGAGAACCGATTGAGAGAGTTCACCCCTTTGTGATCTTAACTGAGCCTCATTGTACGCCCGTCGAAGACTATCAAGCTGAAGTCTGTACCTTGATTCCCCGGTCGTGTCAACGGCACTTGCGTTGGCAAGCTTATAATCGACTTGAGCGTTTATGAGTTGGTCCTCAGCTATCTGGAGTGCGATCCGAAGTTCCCGATCATCGAGCAGGAAAAGGGTGTCGCCTTTATGAACGATCTTGCCATCATGAACATCTACTTCTACAGCCTGCCCGCTCAGATTCGGCTTGATTTCGTTTTCCAAATTAGGGTAAGCATAGCCGCTCGAGTTTATCCAATGGATTAGATCCCCCCTGTGGACAACTGCAACTTTGACAGGAAAGACGACGTCACCCCCTTGTGAAGACGGATTTGAATCAGTGCTCTCACGCGTCGATGATTCAACTTCGCTCACCGTTGATTTGTCCCTCTGCAATGTCAGGAATATTGCTCCTAGCAGTACCATAAAGATCACCACTCCGGTTATCATGATTTTCTTCCGCATGCTTCAATCCTCCTAAAGGAGTCTAGTTAATTCATAATTAGTGTTGATCACCTTCTGTTCCATTATCCTTTTCTTCTACTATTTACCCTTCCCGCTATTAAGTCGTAAAAGACAGGCGTGAAAAGCAATATCATTAAAGCTGAAACGATCATTCCCCCGATTATGCCGAGCGCGAACGGGTACCAGAAAGAATAAATGTCTGCATTAATTACGAATGGAAGAAAACCTGAAACAGTTACAAGGGTCGTCATCAGGATTGGCCGCAGGCGTTCGGATGCGGCGCCAGCTATTATATTAATTCTTGCTGAGTAGAACGGCTCGGCCAAAGCAGGATTTCCCCTGTCGAGGGATTCGGCACGCGACGTCCGGTCTGTGGCCCGCCTCCTTCCAACGACACTACTAATCTTATCCACAAGTAAAATCCCGTTGTTTACCGACAGTCCAATCAAGAAGAGCACCGAAGCGTAACCGCCGCGACCGAAGTTTGCTCCTGCAAAGAAGAAGACGGCAAATAAACCGACAAGCGACATGGGCACGGACAGGAGCACCACCATTGGTTTCTTATATGATTCATAAAGTGAAGCTGTGATCATGAAAACGATTAAGATTGCCAGCACACTCAGAAGCACAAGCGGAACGGTCTCCTTCGCTTCAAATGTGAACCAGTTGGTCGGGCGCTTGACTTCATATCCGGGTGGAGTGGAGACGGATTTCACAACTTCGTCGGCGTATGGGTTGCCTAATTCATATGCACCTTTGAAATCGAAAGTGATGTACCTTATATACTGCTGATTCAATCGTTCGATGACAGGCATTACCGGACTCTTCTTGAAGGTCAATGCATCGCCGACCCTCATGATTTTGCCGCCTCCTATGTCAATCTCCTGGTTCGGGAGGTTCTCCGTCGACTGGTCTGAGTAGTGGTCGAACTTAACGATCAAATCGAGCGGCTGGTTGTCAATCAGAATCGATGACCGTTGGAGGGAAGAGGAGACAAATGGCATATAGCTTCTTAGGAATTGATTCACGCCCATGTCAACAGAGTTTAGCCACCCGCGGTCGATTCGTGCTCGTATCTCGTAATTCTCGGACTCCCACGGAAGTCTATCTATCTGAAGATTGTCGACTCTCGGATTCTTCGCAAGTATCGCTCGGACATTATCCGCTATCCCTCGGACGGACTCGTAATCATACCCGGTAACAGTTATCGTAAAGTTCGGAGCGGTCTCCCCGCTGTTGTAAAAACCGGGACCGAACCCTGCGATTGAGACTGTGAATCCTCCTGCCTGTGCCGCAAGAGAAGTTAGTTTGTCTTTGATCATGAACGGAACCGCTGTAGTTGCGGCGCTATCGGAGAAGTCAATTTTCACCGCCGCATATTCAGATGTCAATCGAGTCGTCATCTGCCTAATCGAATTGGTATAGGGCAGAACTGTTCCCTCTATCTGCCTCGCGAATTGATCCGTCTTTTCTATCGGCGTTCCCTGAGGCGCAAAAGCACTCATGACTAGATAACTCTCGGTGCCAAACGACCAGGGTTCTCCTTTGAATACATGCCTGAAAAAGAGCTGTGTCGCTCCACCCAGACCGTAATCAATGTATGGACGTATACCCTGATAGAATTTACTTCCGAAGGTTGAGTTATAAGCGGAGGCAAGGGCTACAGCGACTTTCTCCTCCCAGCGGGTTACATAGCTGACGGCTGTCGAAGATCCAGCTTGGTCCGATTGCTCGTAGCTGACGGTCTCGGGCAAGAGCCAGATTGGGAACCCCACGAGCCAGACAGCCGCGAAAATGGAGAACTTCTTGTGGCGTATCAGCCATTTTGATGTCGGGATGTAGACTCTCTTCAGAAATGATAGTGGTTTCGGATCTCCATGTGACAGCGTATGAACGCCACCTCTGATTGAAAACATTATGGTGACAGGCAAAAAAGTAAATGCAACTAGGAGAGAGGAGATGAGTACTACTGCCACTGTTTCGGCAAACGGGATGAAAAATTGTTTCATCTCCGGGGGAAGAAAATAGACGGGCAAAAGAGCACCTGCTGTCGTAAATGTGGCGGCTGTAAGCGGAAGCCAGACTTGCTTTTCGCCGGCGGTGATTAGATCTAAGAAATGTGCTCCGCTCCCATCCGGCATTTTCTCGAACTCGCGACAGATACTCTCGCTGACCACAACGTTGTTGTCAATCGCAATACCCAATGAGAGAGCAAGCGCTGCTAACGTCATTATGTTTAGACCGATACCGGTCATTGAAAGGAAAATTACTCCTGCTCCTAACGAAAAGACTACCGATGTGACCACCGTGGTAGACATCATGAGATTGCTCAGTAAATGGTGCCTCCGAAAATAAAAGAGAAAGACCACCGCGAGAATGAGTGCACCAGCATAAAGAGCTTTGCCGGCCAGCTCATTGACTTCCCGTCTCACATCCGCACTTCTGTCGGAGACCTTTTCTATGCGCATGCCTGATGGTAGACTTTTCCCGATCTCAGCCACTTTCATACCCACATCGGACGAAACATCCAGCATATTTATTCCGGGTTCCTTGTCAATCTCGATTGCCACAGAAGGCTTACCATTGATTCTCACCAACATTGGTGGAGTGGAAATGGAATCAAGAACTCTCGCCAGATCACAGAGTCTTACCGTCCCCCTACCCCCGCTCTCCCTTATCATTATGTCATTTAGATCGCTCAAGCTCTCAAGTTCATTCCCTGCAAGCACAGAATTACGAACATTGCCGCGCGCGAGTTCACCACTCGATTGGACATACTGATTCTCCTGAAGCGCTCGAAGAACATTCTGGTATTCCGCCCCGAAAGCGCACATTCTGTTCCGATCTATTAGCACATACAGTTCCCGATTTGCTCCTCCCAAAATGCGGACGGAAGCAACGCCTTTCACGGAGAGCATCCAAGGTTTGACGTGGCCTTCTGCTAATTCCTGCATTTGCATCAGTGGAAGGTCGCCGTAAATCGTGTAAGTCATGAACCCCTGCAGTTGCCTGAAATCCTCTGGGACATATTTCACGATTACTGGAAAGCTCGCTCCTCCGGGCAAGTGTTCCGAAACGGCGCTCAACTTCTCGAGAAGACTTAGTTTGACGAAATCAACGTCTGCATTCTTTTGAAGCTGGATGCTGATGATCGACACTCCTTGCTGCGATGTGGAAGAAACGTCCTTGACCTCATCAAGTGCCGATGCGGCCTCCTCGATCGGGAGCGTTATGCTTTGCACGACAAGCTCACTCGAAGCTCCAGGATAATCCGTTACCACGCTCAATCTTGGGAGATCCGACTCAGGTGAGAGCTCGACCGGTAAGTGAGACATTTCAAAAAAGGCAAAAACTACAAACGATGCATGAATCATCAGAACAGTTATCGGTCTTTCTACAATCTTTCTCCTAAGCGACGGCATCGATCCTTCCTACATGTTTACTCAGCCTTCGTCATAGAACCCGACAGACGATCAAAATACTTATAGAGCACAGGTATCAGGAAAAGAGTAAAAAGTGTCGATCCAATCAATCCACCGATTATCGGATAGCTCAAGGCCGCAGCTAATTCGAGTCCCTTGCCCCATCCTGAAACGAGTGGAACGACTCCGAGAATCGATGTAAGCGTCGTCATGACAATTGGCCGAAATCTCTTCTTCATTCCATCAGCTATTGCATCGTTTAGTCCCATCCCACTTCTGCGGTTCGAGATAATCATGTCGACCGCGATGACTGCATCGTTGTCTATCGCGCCAAGCATAATCACGATTCCAATCATGGACATCAGATTATATGTCTGCCCGAAAATGAACATGAATATGAATGCCCCGACAAGTGCCAGTGGACTCGTCGTCAGAACCACGAGTGGGTAAAGTATCGATTCGTATTCGGATGCAAGAATTATGTACACTAAAAAGATCGCCAGGAGAACTATTATGAAAAGCCCGGTGAATGTCGCCCTGATGTCTTGAATTTTCCCTCCGATTTTTATTTGAGTCCCGGAAGGCAAATGGATTTTTGATATGATCGGCTTCAAAGCATTGG
Source organism: uncultured Bacteroidota bacterium (assembly GCA_963704305.1). Classification (GTDB taxonomy): domain Bacteria; phylum Bacteroidota; class Ignavibacteria; order Kryptoniales; family JAKASW01; genus JAKASW01. The sequence continues at coordinate 568,987 of OY969888.1, forward strand.
CTGCGCCAAGAATGCCCTTCGTCGTAACGTTTGCGCGTACCACGACCGCTCTCTGCCCATCATCATGAGAGATGGACGAATAACCGCTTCGCTCCTCCACTTTGACTAATTCCCTCACCGGTACGAGAGATCCTGAAGATCTCCTTACATTACGGTCGAGAACTGTCTGCAACACGTTGCCTTCGTTTGCACTGGCGGCAGAGACAACCCGTATTGCATATTTATCATCGAACCTATCGAAGTGCGTCGCAGTCACTCCCTGAATGAAATCGGATATCTCGTTCGTCAGACTCATCATATCAATACCGTAGGATCGTGCCGATGACTTGTTTAGGAGGAGCCAGATTTCACGCGTTGCCTGCTCCCCTTCATGACCAACGTCCGTCAGATAATCTAGGCCCTTTAACTTTGTCACTACAGAATCGGCAATTGCAGCCGAGCTGGTGAGGTCGTTGCCTATCACCTCGATGTCCAGATCATTCTCTCTCGGCTCGAGAATCCTCTCGAACGTTGTCGATGGCCTCGTTATCATCGCTTCGGCTCCGACCTGAAGCAATTCTCCTCTTAACGACCCGAGGAGCGATCGCAGCCTGTCGACAGTGTATCTGACACTATTGTCAGACCTGACGCGGCATTCTATTTTCGCCGAGTTGATGGAAGTTTTCAGCACCTCAAAATAATCTTCCGTAGAATAGACGCCGACATCGGAGACTACCGCCTCAATCTCCGGAATTTTCCGAAGCACCGACTCGATCTCTCTCACCGCATATTCCGTCGCGGACAAACTCGAATAGGGAGGAAGATTCACGAGAATGACAAACCGGCTCTGGTCAATGTCGGGCGCATCTTCGGCTTTTATCAGGAACGCAGTGCCGAGCGAGATGAGCGTGAGAAATGCAGTGCTCCCGATTATTATCACCGGCCTGTCCAATGAAAATCTCAGGAACCTCATGTACCATGACATGAATTTCTCATAGAGAGCAGAGAACCTTGACAAGGTTGGTACCGCGGCGGGTGCGCCGTGTTTCATCGCTGCTAAGAATGATGGTACGATCGTTACCGCGACAAGCAATGACGCCAAAAGAGAATACGTCATCGTGAGTCCCATGTCCAGGAAAAGCTTCTGTGCGAGCCCTTTCACAAAAACTACCGGCAAAAATATGACGACGTTTGTGAACGTCGATGCCGCGACTGATAGGTTTATCTCTTTCGATCCCTCGATAACGGCATCGACTACCGAATATCCCTTCTCCCTGAGCCGCGAGAAATTCTCAACTATGATTATCGCATTGTCTCCGATCATACCGATTCCAAGCGCAAGACCGGTTAGTGAAATGATGTTGAAGCTCACCCCTGAAAAATACATGAGCACGACCGTGGCGAGGATCGATATCGGCGTGACCACCGCGATAAGGAGCGGATACTTAGGATTACGGAGGAAAACAAACAGGACCATCAATGCGAGCAAAGCACCAAAGACGATCGCCTGCTCAATATCTGAAATAGATTTCCCGATGAATTCCGCCTGGTTGAAAATCGTGGAGACCGACACATCGGGAAAATCGTTGTTTAGCTGAGCGATAACCTCCTCAACGCGCTTGCTCACAGTGATCGTGTTGGTGTTAGCTTCCTTCTTGACGAAAATGAGAACTGCCTCTTTCCCGTTGAGTCTCGTTAAGCCTTCTCGTTTTGCAAAGCTCTCATCGACTGTGGCAAATGTATTGACCGGAAATCCACCGGACGGAGAATTGTCTCCGCTTCGTTTCACGACAACGCCTTCTATATCCCGAAGGCTTTGAAACTCTCCGACCGTTCGCAGCGAGTATCTGAACACGCCTTGATTTATTGTTCCGCCTTCTAAGTTCACGTTCGAGTTCCTGAGAGCCTGTGCGACATCTTCCATTGTCAGCCCGAGCGAGCTCATCTTTTGCGGGTCGACATCCACTCTTATTTCTCTCTCGATGCCTCCCGCAACTGCGGCCTGCGCGACTCCTTGTATCTGTTCGAGCCTGCGTTTGACCAGATGCTCCACAAATTCCTTCAGCTGTGCGAGCTGGGCGAAGTTCGTTTGATCACCGCTGACACCTAATAGCTGTCGAAGATCCCGCTTGCGGGAGGCACTGACATCTGATCCCCTACTGCTGATAGCTGATCGCTGATAGCTGACAGCTAATGTCATTATCGACTCAGTCGATGGATCAATTTTGAAGATGGTCGGCCTGCCTGCGTCGCCGGGAAGCGAGCCCCTCACCCCATCAAGTTTCTCACGCACTTCGAGCATGGCATAGTCGACATTGGTTCCCCAATAGAAGCTGACCGTGACGAGCGACCTTCCTTCGCGGGAGACGCTCCTGACGTTTCTCACGCCGCTTGCAGTCGAGACAACCGCTTCGATTGGCCGGGTGACAGTCTTCTCAACCTCTTCAGGCGGTGCCCCGCTGAAGTCCGTCTCAACAAGGAGCTCTGGAATCTTTACCGCGGGTAGGAAGTCAACCCCGATCTGTGTGAAGGTGATAATTCCCAGCAGGGTAATCCCCAGGAAGAACATGACCGTTGTGACACGACGCGAAACGGAAATCGTTGTTAAAGACATCGATGCCTTCCTTGTTCCGCAGAAAGTCTATACGTCGCCGCGCACTTTCGCGCAGCCCGGATTATCCCTTAATCAATCGCGAAAAATACAATAGCAAGAGATAGCACGCTGATGATACTGATCTGAATGGATTCACACTGATTCGCATTCCGTTTTACTTTTTGATTCGCGAGAATCTGCCGCATCTGTGTTTGTCCGTGCGCTATTTTTTATTGCCATGGCCCTGATGAAAGACCAGGGTCAAGTCCAACTATTGCCTTATCAGATTTCGACTCAACATTGGGATCGCCACATCCTTTGCACGACTCTATCTATTCCTTTACTCTATCACAACAAAACCCGAATTACTATCGACGATTACATTTAACAGGTTCTGCTGAAAAAGTCAAGAAGATTCGGTGGTGACTCAGTTTCATGGACAGCCGTCCCGGAAAACCCTTCATTCGGGAATGACCAGTGTGCAGAGTATGGGCCTTTCAAGGTGGCTTTGTCATGAGAATGCCTGAATTAATTTCAAACTATTGCACACTGAACACACTGAAAAAGATACAGACTCTCACTGATAGAGCTAACAGTATTTTGATCTGTGACCACCCCTTGTTTCCCGTGTTATCTGCGTGCAATTGTTTCGATCCAAACTATCCCACTACCGAAGATTTGGTAGTGACCGGGTTTGAAATTCAATGGAAGGAAAAAACTCAATTGAGCGTGGGAAGATAAAGAAAAACGTTTATGAAAGTGCCAGAGATTGTTTCAAGGCTTTGTCGATCTTTTCCATGACAGCATTCGACAGGACCCCCATTCTTGTCGCTATCCGTTTCTTATCAACAGTTCGAATCTGACCGCAGTCGGCATAACTATCTTCCTTCAAGCCACCTTCTCCTTGCTTAAGGGGCACCATTATTGGAAGTGGTTTGGTAATCTCTTTGACGGTAGAAATCGGAACGATAATAAGGACAGGGCTATGAACGTTTGCGATATCATTTTGAACAATCACGGCAGGTCGTGTCTTCCCCATTTCCATCCCTCTTGCAGGATCAAGGGATACCCAATAAACTTCCCCTCGAATGAAATTAAACGATGACTGCGACAAATTACTCACTATCGGCAAACTTCCACTCGCCGCTCATCTTTTCGTAGTATTCTTTGTTTGCCTGGTAGCCTTCTATCATTTCTTTTTCAAATTTTGCTTTTTCAAGCTTGTCAATGTATTCGGCCAAAGCAATAGTAACGAGCTCACTGAGAGACGACATCTCATGATCCTGAATCACGATCTTCGCTTGTTTTGCAAGTCTCTTGGGAATCGTAACGCTCTTTCGCTCTTTTTTGGCGGTGGCAAATCTTTCAATGGATGAATGATCCATTACATGTGCCATACGTCCTCTCCCTTCTATATCAGAATGTATCAGTATTATTATGAAGCATAGTAATCAATTGAACAGGGCATGTTGCGCAAAAGTCTCACATCTTTTATCCTATTGATCGACATCTGAAATGACACACCAAAATACGTAAACGAGAACGTACTTATCAAGTGCACATGTCACATACATTTAGTACTACTTTATCGGAGCAATTTATCGTCACTAAAGACGTTGATTTGCATCTTGTTTTAATAATTTGGCCAATTCGTCAAGATCCCAAAGTCCATTTGTTATCCCTGCCGTCACGGCTGGTGTAACTATCAACGTTTCGCGAATGAGGATAAAGTTATGAAATGCGAGGTAGTGCCTCAATTCAAAATGCACATCAAGCTTGCGAAGGGACGACCGCCTCTCACCGAGGAAAGTCCGGAGGCGATCAAAAACTTCCGTGTTTGGCTTTCCGATGACACAGTCGCTTCATTTTATCAGCATCAGCTTCCTCACATCAGTGAATGTGCCGGCTTGCAGTCGGCAGATGTACACGCCGCCTGAGAGACGCGATCCGTCGAATGTGATGGCGTAACTTCCCGCGTTCTGCTTTTGATTCACCAGCGTCTCGATTTCCCTGCCAAGCACGTCATACACTTTCAACGTAACATGGCTGATCGCTGAAAGCTGATAGCTGATTGCTGTCGTCGGATTAAACGGGTTGGGATAATTCTGTCCGAGGAAGAACTTCGCCGGGCCTGCAGGCCTTATCAATACTCCCGTCACCGAATCAACTCTACTTGTATCAACGACAGCTCGAATTATGTCAGGATATGCCTCTGCACCGGTCGACCGGCTGAAGATCCCCATTCCGTAATTTCCCGTGCCCCCGTTGTCCCAGTAGACAGGAACCAGGCCGTGTCTCTCGAGAGACCTCGTAATGTATTGCATGTAGTATCTACGGTAACCTTCAGATTGCGCGTCGACCGCTTTAGTTGTCGAATTAAATCGCGCAATGACTCCATACTCGCCTAAGACCACACCATAGCCGTTGTCGATATACTTGCTCTTCATTTTCTGGAATTGACCGTCGGCATAAGATTCGTTTGCCCATGTTTCGGTTTTCGAAGGGTCCTTAGCATACATTCCCCATTCGGTTATGGAGCCGCCGGTGTTAATTGTGAAATCATACGGGTCGTAATAGTGGACTTCTACCATCAGCCTGTTCGGCGTCACGTCGGTCGGCACTGCGAAATAACCAACCGTGGCATTAATATCTGTTCGATATCCTTGTACAACTAAGTATCGATAGACATTACGTCCGCCTGTCGAGCGAACCGTATTGACAAAAGTCTGGCAAAAACTATTCTCGACGGTCGCACGTTCCGGAGTGGGGAGGCCGTAATCGTTTGTGACCGCAACCTCATTCATCCCTGCAAACAAAAGATGGTCATCGTAGTTACGGAAGTGGATGGCAATTTGCTTCCACATTATTGATAAGCGATGACTGACATAGGCGGAGTCTGCATAAGTCGGCTGCTGCCAGCCGCCGTCCCAGTGTTCATTTATAATTGCGTACATGCTGTCCTTCAAAACATAATTTACAACCTGTTCGACGCGAGCCATCCATGTTGTGTCAATCGCATACGTGGAGGTATCAGTGAAGTGACTGCTCCATGCGATCGGAATGCGCACGGAATGGAACCCGGCGGCTTTTACTGAATCCATTAGCTGTTGTGCTATGAGAGGATTTCCCCATGAGTACTCGTACGGACTGGCATCCAGCGAATTGCCGACGTTCCATCCTGGGACCATCTTCTGCGAAAGCTCGACGGAGGTCAGGTTGCTCATTCCTGAAGTGTCAGGTGCAATGCTGTCGGCAGGCGCGTCGAGGCGCTTGCCTATCGCCGAGAAGTTGATGTATTGATGCTGATGTGTTCTCTCAGTGATGGGATTTGTTCGCGCGAGACTCATTGCCGGAATAATTATTAGTAAAAGCAAAGCAGTTTTCATTACAGCTCCATACTATGGTTTCAACGTTGCAGGACGGGCGGGCGGACAAATTAGCCATCCTGCCGCATGTTCTTCCCGTTCCAACGAGCTAACAGGTTCCTGTTAGCCGCGCGAAATATTAAAGTGAGAGGATAGCAAAGTCAAGCATCATAACGCGATGCATGACAATTCATGGCTGACCTTTTCAACGTGGGTTGCGAAAGTCGACAGATAATATCAGGTTCGCTGATCGAACGAAAGAGGCCGCCTTGCGAAGATGCCCTTGCTCTTTCCGGGAAACCTCGCCGGAGGCGAGTCCACCTTCGGCGTGACTTCGCAAGGATTCTCTGCTATCTCAACTCGAGCTACTACCAGATTTTCCCACCGGCTGATTCCATATCCCACTCTCGATGCGGGATTGCATATTCTGATCGGTCGACAATTGAAACGGAGATATTATTGCTCAACGTCACCTTGAAGGTAAGTATTCGACTGAAGTGCAGCGGCAACCTGCCCGTTTGTATAGTAGTAATAAACGATGCAGTAGAAGTAATCAATAAATCCTCTCATATCATTGCCGCTTAAAATACTATTGTTAATACCCGTTCCATGATACTGCAGCCAGCCATGGTGATGCGCGCTCCACCAAAACCAGGCTACACTTATCTTGGTCATTCCCGGCTGCGCGTCAGGGTAATACGCCGTGGCATCGAAGTTCCATTCATGCGGAGTGATATGCATTGTGTGGAACGTTATGTAAGGCCTCTGCGAGAAAAGGGCGCTGGGACCGAACGGCCCATCACCGAATATCGATGCGGGGAATAATGCCAGGATGGCAAATACTATGATCCCTACGACCGAAAGGAAACGTAATTGTTTCATAACGCACCCCCTTTCTTGTTTTTCTGCGCGTCGTTGGAATCTGACCACGACTCACTTCACGTTATCAAATTGAATCGAGATTGTCAAGTTCACGCTTCCTTCGGTAGGGGGCTATTTCCAAAATATTGCACACTGAACGCACTGAAAAGCACACAGATTCTCACTGACAGAGCTAATAATAATTTGATCTGTGACCATGCTGTGTTTCGCGTGTTATCTGCGTGCTATTGTTTCGATCCAAGGTAGCCCGCTGCCCTTTCCCCGGAAGTGAGCCATTTTGACTCTGCAGAACGAAAATATCTCGCAAAGTCCGTTCACAATATCTGTATGTCGGTCACCGCGAAGCGGGATCCCGTGAGCGCTTTGCGTCATCCCGACATATAAATGGTTTCTGACGGGACATACTCGTATAAAATAATTGAGCGGGAGATGGCGCAACGCGCTCATCGCAAAGATCGCAAGGGAAAGTTCAAATTAATTTGTTCTTCTTCCATCCCGATCTTTGTATCTCTGAGGGATCATAAGACGATCCAGTAGAATTGACCACAAAGATCATTCGCGCAATCGCAGCGGCAACCTCTTACCCATGGTTGAGAAATGCCTTTCTCACTGTTGTCATTCTTCATTTGAGAATGCGCTGTTCTCGCATCTCTTCCGACGGCATGTTGATTGTCAGTTCGTATGCGAGGGGGTCCGAAGATATGAAGTTCGGTTCGAAATCTGCATATCCTCGGGGCTGATCGCAAGGGATTCAAGAAAATTTGGAGCAACACGAGTGGAAGACAAGACCGTAACAACGCAGCCGGTTGAACACTTGAGTCCGCCAGGGAGCAGGTATGGATTAACAAGCATAGAAATAAGAGAACTTGAACTCCTCGCTAAAGGAATGGAGCGTGAAGAGATTGCAGAGCTTCTGGACGTTAGCGTTAATGCCGTGAATTTCCATCTTGAGAATGCGTACCGAAAGTTCGCAGAGCATAACTTCGACGCTGCAGCGGCAAAGTAGCTCGAAGCACATGTCATTCCCCGGGAAGACGGCCGCTGGTTCAGTACTTCATTTCGCCGGCTGCGATTGCAACATCCAAATGATTTTCCTGCGGGACGATCGGACAGCTGAAGCTGTGGCTGTATGCGCAGTATGGATTGTATGCGTAATTGAAATCGAGCGTGTAGCTCCCCGAATCGTTCTCCTTCAGGTCGATGTACCGCCCGCCCGCGTACGAGCTCCCCTGCGTTGAATCGCACGTCCTGTCCGTGAGCGGGAGAAAGAGCATGTCGGCATCTTCGTCTTCCATTTTGTAAACGCTGAGCGTCAACTTCTTCCCGCCGACTTCGAACTCGAATTTGCCGTATCTCTTTGCACGCCTCACTTCGCCGCCAGTCGCCTGTATGCCGACACTCTCCGGCACATCCAGCTTCAACAGCTTCACGCGAAATAGCAGGCCCAGATTCGGAGGATAGTAATTCAATTTCTTGAACTCGGCCTTCTGTTTTTTCGACAGCGGTGATGAAAGATCGGTCTTCAAAAAAATGTCTTTGTGCAGTCTCGACGTTGCCAGGTCGTTGAGGTACGATCTCTCTTCGGATGAGCTAAATTTTATCGGCTCGTAATTGTGCGAGCAGGAGCTCAGAAAGAAAGTGATAAGCGTGAAAAGAAAAAGAGATAACCCGGAACCGATTACGGAGGATCTCTTCGAACGAGAGATTAATCCTGATTTGTCGTTCATGTATTTGGGAAATGATAGCGCACTCATCATTGCACTTATCGAGGCAGCGACGGGAACCCGGACACCTTTATGGCAGATTCCCGATAGAAGCATTCGGGAATGACGGTGGGCGTGGTCTTACGAATGCGGGCCGCTTTCTAAAACAAGCTTGAGTGATATTCTGTGGGTATCGCCAAGCGCGTCGGCATAAGAAAACCTCGCAAACGAATAGTCAATCTCTAACTTCGGAAGATAGATCCCTGCACCGACTGTGAACTGTTTGACTTCGTTATACCCGCCGCGAATTGCGATCACGTTCTTGTAATTAACTTCCGCGCCCGCGCGGAGGTCGGCACTCAGCGGGCCTAAATGGACTGCCGAGGACGAGCGCATATTGTCGATGTTGAATAGCAGGTCGACAGCAGGGAGTATCGTTGCAGGGCCGACCGCAAGATGGTACGCGGCGCCGGCTGCGAGGACGGGAGTTTCTACTTCAGTCGTACCGGTAGTCCAGGCCACAACCGTTGTGGTCGCGTTCTGCAGGTTTGCACCTAAGTCTAAGCTCTTGACCGGCGTGTAAATCGCACCGACGTCGAAACCGATTCCGGTTCCGTATGTCGAGCCGATGCTCCTGCGGATGAATTTCACGTTAGCACCGTAGGCGAAGTTATCGCCCGATTTTCTTGCGTAACTCCCGATCAGGGCAACGTCGGTCTCTCCGAAGAAAGTTATCTTCGAGTAGTCGAGCCGGTTGAGGCTGCCGAAATCTCCGGAGGCGGGGTTGATCGGATTGCCTGACGCGTCCAGACCTGCAAGCTGTGTATTCGGTATGCCGCTGACGGTGAGAAGGATCGCGCTGACGCCGACCGTCTCATCTTTCGAGAGAGACATGGCAGCCGCGCCGTAGTTGTAGCTCACGACATCGCCGTAACGCTGGTCGTGCATCAGCATTATTTCGGGGAATCGGATCCTCGACAGTCCGGCGGGGTTCCAGTAACCGGCAGTTACATCGTTGGCGACGGCAGTGAACGCACTTCCCATCCCGAGCGCTCTCCCGCCGACTCCGATTGACAGGAAGTCGTTGGCATATTTCCCGATGGTCAACCCGACTCCCTGTGCTACTACCGAAGAAACCTGGGTGAAAAGAATTACCGCCAAGACGCAAAGGCGCAAAGTCAACATTAAATAGTCTTTCTCTTTGCGTCTCGGCGCCTTTGCGGTGAAATCATCAACAAGCAAAGATTCATTCAATTGGTTCAGCACCGAATTCATCCTTTAAATATTTGATCAGCGGGTCGTTGGGGTCCGATTCCGACTCTTCCTCGGGCTCGCTGCTCACGATTGTGAAATCGATCGCTACCCTCATGCCGAGGGTCTTGAAGATTGTGTCCTGTATATATGATCTGTAAGGTTTAGTCATTCCTATGACGACGTCGTTCGGCGCTCCCAGCATCAGCCAACCGTTCCGGATGTCGAGCGGCTTCAAATTTATCAGCTGTGTCCAGACACCGATTCTTTCTTTCCTGACAACCTGCAGCAATTCTTCCCATCTAACCTGGATTTCCTTGATTGAGCCTCCAGCCGAGGGATGTAGAGATTCGTTTTTCGTATCGGTCTTGCTCGCATCCGGACTCCCGTATGCCGGCCTGTTGTCGGAGAGTCTGCCGGTCTGTCTTGAAGGGAGTGGATCGGGCCTGGCAGGAGGAGTCGGCGTTCTTTCGGAGTAAGTGGAGCGTGACTCTCTCGATACTGACACTCCCTTGCCTGGATTAGTTGAATTCGGTTGCACGCGGCCCTGACCCGGTGAAACTTGTTCTCGGGAGTTAACTCCGACCTGTTCCGTTTTCGGAAGGTTTTTTTTTAATTCTTCGAGCTGTTGAAGAAGCTCACGCAGTCTGACGGAGCGCTCCATGTTGACAAGCTGCAGCATCGTCATCTCGAGTTTTATCCTCGGCTGCGACACGTACTTGATTTGTTGTATCGCTTCGCTGGTCGTCTTTAGGAGGCGGAGCAAATCTAAAGAGTCGAACTTGGCGGCAGTTTCTATATACCGGTTCCTGATGTCTTCGGACGCTTCGATCAATTCGGCTTTCCCTGTTGTCGACGCCACGAGGAGGTTCCGGAAATGTTCCGCAAGTCCTTCGAGGAAGTCGACAGGGTCGTAGCCGCGCGCGGCGGTTCGTGCGGTCAGCTCGATCGCGCCTTTCGAGTCGCTCTTCTCAATCATGCCTGTCGCCTCGAAGAACAGCTCGCTGTCGACGAGGCTCAATGCACTGACGACGGCTTCATGTCTTATATCGTTCCCGCAGAAGGCGGCGACCTGGTCGAAGATGCTCAGCGCATCGCGCATCGAGCCGTCGCCTTTCTTTGCTATCGTCACGAACGATTCTTCATCGACCGCGATCTTCTCTTCCTTCGATATGAACTTGAGTCTCTCGATTATCTTTTCGATCTCGATTCGCTTGAAGTCAAAGCGTTGGCAGCGGGTGAGGATTGTCGGGATAACTTTGTGAGGCTCAGTCGTCGCAAACACGAACAGCACGTAAGACGGCGGCTCTTCAAGGGTCTTGAGAAGCGCGTTGAATGCCTCTTTCGTAAGCATGTGAACTTCGTCGATGATGTAAACTTTGTATTTCAGTCTTGAAGGCGAATACCGGACGGACTCGCGCAGATCGCGTATCTCGTCTATGCCGCGGTTCGAGGCGCCGTCTATTTCGATGACGTCCAGACTCCGTCCCTCAGTTATCTCCTTGCAGATGTCGCACTCGTTGCACGGCTCGCCGTCTTTCACGTTCGGACAGTTTATCGCTTTAGCGAGGATGCGGGCGGTTGTCGTTTTTCCGACACCGCTCGGCCCGCTGAACAGGTAGGCATGTGCGATGCGGTTCCGGAGAATCGCATTCTTAATTGTCACGGTGACGTGTTCCTGTGCCGTGACCTCGTCGAAGCGCATCGGTCGCCACTTACGGGCGGTTACTAGATAGGTCATCTGGATTGTTCCGGGCGCTATCTTCTTATTCTTATCTTATCATCTTCAACAATGGCGACACAGCCTGCGATCTTTTCCATGTCCAGTTCATTCAGATTTTGAGTAACAAATGTTTCAAAATCCAGCGACGAAATCTCATTCGAAATCCTAAGAATGATAATTCCACTGTGAGAACCTAATGAAAAACGATGGACATTCCCAAATCCTCTATCAGCAGTAAGGATAACCGCCTTATGCTCCACAGCGTATTTGAATATTTCCTCGTCAGATTTCCCGCGCAAGCCACAATCGCGAACATCAACACTCTCAATATTCAATTTCTTCAGCAAAGAGGTCGTTGAACGCGGCAAGTCTTCATCAACCAGAAGAACCGGCATATCATTTTACAAATGCAATTTCTTCGTGAGCGAAATACTGCGAAGCGTACTGCAACACAGCTAGAATATCTTCCCTAGCAATATCGTACTCCTTCATCACTTCGTCGTATGATAACCCCGCTGCCAGCCTGCCGAGCACAACTTCAACCGGAACTCTCGTTCCTTTGATTACCGGCTTACCAAATCGGATTGCAGGATCAACCACTATTCGTTCATTCAGTTGTTTCATCGAGTTCTCACCTCATTCCAGCCTAAGAATCTTAGAAATTGTCGGGTGCCACTTATGAGCGGTGACTAGATAGGTCATCTCTTTGACGAGCCATTTATGAGCACGTGCTTCAATGCATCTTCTATCTTCTCGACCGGAACGATTGTAATCCCTTCTTTCAATTTCTCCGGTACCTCGGTCAAATCCTTCATGTTCTCTTTTGGGATTATCACTTTCTTGATTCCATATCTCTTCGCGGCGAGCATCTTCTCGGTAAGTCCGCCGATAGGGAGAACTTCGCCGTTAAGATTGATCTCGCCCGTCATGGCAACGTCTGTGCGGACAAGTTTATTCCCGGCGGCAGAAATAAGTGCGACTGCCATTGTGAGTCCGGCAGAAGGTCCGTCCTTCGGCGTCGCGCCCTCGGGAATATGTATGTGAACTTCTTTTCCTTTCTGGAAATTTTTCGGAATGCCGAGTCGGGCTGCGTTGGCGCGGACATAGGTCAGCGCGGCGCGCGCGGATTCCTGCATGACGTTGCCGAGCCGTCCTGTCAACTGCACTCTGTCCGGGCCTTTCATCAAGATCGCTTCGATGTTCAGAATATCGCCACCTCCACTTGTCCACGCAAGTCCAAGAGCTACACCCAGCCTCCCTTTCTTGCCGATTTGTTTGGAGTGGAATTTGGGAACGCCGAGAAACTCCTCAACTTTCTTCTCATCGATCACAACGGGGGATATCTTCTTCCGCTTCCCGTGTTTCTGGACGACGATCTCCGTTGCAATCTTCCTGCAAATTCCCGCGATGGAACGCTCCAGATTTCTGACGCCAGCCTCCCAGGTGTATTCGCGAATCACCTTCATCAACGCCGGCTCCTCGAACTGAGCATATCTCTCGCCGATGCCGTGTGCCTTCAGTTGTTTCGGGATGATATGCCGCTTCGCAATTTCAATCTTGTCATAGTCGAGATAACCCGGAAGCTCGATGATCTCCATCCTGTCTTCGAGCGGCTCGGGAATATTCTCGTGGACGTTAGCCGTGGTAATGAACAGCACCTTCGAGAGATCGTAATCGACTTCGAGATAATGATCCTGGAATGAATGATTCTGTTCGGGGTCGAGGACCTCCAGCAGAGCGGCGGCAGGATCACCGTGAAAATCGAATGCCAGTTTGTCGACCTCATCGAGAAGCATGACCGGGTTGACGACCGAAGCCTTCTTCATCGCCTGCAATATTCTTCCGGGGAGAGAACCAACGTACGTCCTGCGGTGTCCGCGAATCTCCGCTTCGTCTCTTATTCCGCCCAGCGACAGTCGGACGAACTTCCTGCCGAGAGCGCGGGCGATCGATTTTGCCAGCGAGGTCTTGCCCACACCCGGCGGGCCGACGAAGCATAGTATCTGTGAGCGCATTTCCTTCACGAGGTTCAGCACCGCTATCTGCTCGACGATCCGCTCTTTCGGCTTCTCGAGCCCGTAGTGATCCTCGTCGAGGATCTTCTTCACGTGGCCGATGTCGAGATTGTCGCGAGTCTTCCTGAACCATGGCACATCGAGCAGCCAGTCGAGGTAGTTCCGGATGACCGTCGCCTCCGGCGAGAACGGCTGAGTCCTCTTGAGCTTGTCGAGCTCATCGACAGCTTTTGTTTTCGCGGGCTCCAGCATACCGGCCTTTTCCAGTTTGTCCTTCAGAAGTGCGATTTCACCTGTCGGACTCTCCTCGCCTAACTCATCCTGCATGATCCGCACCTGTTCCTGCAGGTAGTACTTCCGCTGGTTTTTCTGAATGCTGTCCTGAACCTTGTCGTCTATCTCCTGTTCGATCTTCAGAATGTTTATTTCCTCAGCCAGAATTCTTATCATCTGCTCATACTGCTCGCGGAGACTCTTCAGGCTGAAAAGCTCGATCTTCCTCGGGACGGGGAGCTCCAGGTTGGCGAGTATGTAGTAGAACTTCCTATCGGGCTGTTCCATGTTCTCGAACGACATGATCGTCTCGGGCGGAATGTCGCGGCTGTTCCTCACGTAATCGCGGAACAATTGGGTCGCGTGCTTCACATGAGCTTCGAGCTCGATCTCTCCTTTGGATGCCTGAGTGTTGATCGAGTGTTCGGCGTGAAGGATCTTTTTTTCATCGTAGAATTTTTTGACGAAGGACTGTGCCACGCCATCCACGAGCACCTTCAGGAGACCGTTGGGAAGCTTCAATACCTGCAGGATTCTTGCAACTGTCCCGACCCTGTACAACTCATCCTGCGTCGGGTCTTCAAGGCTGCTGTCTTTCTGTGCGACAAGGAGTATGAACTTGTCTTCCTTCGCGGCAAATTCGACCGCCTGGACAGACTGTTCCCTTCCGACAAGGATGGGGAAAAGCATATACGGGAGAACTAACGAGTCTCTCAAGGGCAGCACAGGTAGCCGGGCGGGGATGTCCTCCACTTTCTTAATGCCGCCAGCCTCTTCTATTTCATTAAAATCGTTCAAACTTCTCTCCGACAGTGATCAATAGGTTGGGATTTGTCCTCAAAAATATAGCAGAGAACATAAGCCTAAACAAGGTTAGCATGATCCCAGATTCGTCCCAGAACCGGTGGACATATATTCAAAAGGCACTAAGACACAAATGCCGCTCCAATATGAAATTCATCTTATGAGCGGCATCCCGCATATTTCTGTGAAATTGTTGAGCGGGAGATGCAAAGGCACAAAGTGCTAACTTTGTCGTTATAATGTTCGTTGCATGATGCAATCGTTGTGAAAGAAAGATCCGAAGACACAAATCAATGTTGATGGGACATACTTGTATAAGATAATCAAGTAAGAATAGGCGACCACGCTTTGTGCCTGTGTGCCTTTGTCCCTTTGTGCTATTTCTTAATTCCCAACGATAGCTTTGAACTTTCACGTCCCGCTAACTAACTTTTTGGTACATCAATGAAACATCGGTCGCCTCGCTACCTCGGGGCGGTCGGGCTTGTCCCGACGAAGATCGGGATCCTATGGACGAGATTTAAACAAGGAGTATCAAATGAAGATTCGTGTGGAAGATGCTCTTCAGTACCACTCATCTGGTAGAAGAGGAAAGATCGAAGTCGTGCCCACAAAGCCATGTGTGACACAGCGCGATTTGTCTCTGGCATACACGCCGGGAGTCGGTGAAGTTTGCAGAGTGATCGACAAGAACCCCGACGCAGTTTACGAGTACACATCGAAGGCCAATCTGGTTGCCGTTCTCTCGAATGGCACCGCGGTTCTCGGACTTGGCAATATCGGGCCGCTTGCAGGAAAGCCTGTCATGGAGGGCAAAGGAGTCTTGTTCAAGAGATTTGCCGACATTGACGTATTCGACATCGAGATCGACGCCAAGACGCCTGAAGAAATTGTAACAGTAGCGAAGGCGCTCGAGCCGACATTCGGAGGGATCAACCTCGAAGACATCAAGGCGCCGGATTGCTTCTACGTCGAAGAGAAGTTGAAAGAAACAATGAATATCCCGGTGTTTCATGACGACCAACATGGAACGGCCATCATAAGCTCAGCCGCTCTCTTGAACGCGCTCGAGGTCGCCGGGAAGGACATCGCTACAGCAAGGATAGTTGTCAACGGAGCCGGAGCTGCCGCGATCGCCTGTTCAAAGTTGTATCTGAAGCTTGGAGCGAAATTAGAAAACATAATTATGTGCGATTCGAAGGGAGTCATCTATAAGGGCAGACCAATCGACATGAATCCGTACAAGGAGCAGTTTGCGCGGCAGACTGAGTTTCGCAATTTGTCGCAGGCAATTGCCGGCGCTGATGTATTTGTCGGGCTCTCCGTTGCCAACGTGGTGACAAAAGACATGGTCCGCTCCATGGCGCCGAACCCGATAGTCTTCGCGATGGCTAACCCGGATCCGGAGATAACATATGAGGATGCAACGTCGGCACGCTCCGATGTTATCATGGCAACGGGACGAAGCGATTACCCTAACCAGGTCAACAACGTCCTCGGCTTCCCGTTTATATTCAGAGGTGCGCTCGACGTCCGCGCTCGCACGATCAACGACGAAATGAAAATTGCCGCTGTGAGAGCTCTCTCTCGCCTCGCGAAGGAACCCGTCCCCGATTCCGTAAAGAACGCCTACGGCGGCGTGGAGATGGAATTCGGCAGAGAGTACATCATTCCAAAACCATTCGACCCGCGCGTGATCACGTGGGTGGCTCCTGCCGTTGCAAAGACGGCAGTTGAGACCGGTATTGCAAGGATTCAAATAGATGATTGGGAGAAGTACGTTTTCCAGCTCGAGGAGCGAATGGGCATTACGAGAGGAGTGGTGAGAACCGCAATAACGAAGTCTCATCGGAGCGGAATGCGAATAGTGTTCCCCGAAGGCGAAGAGGCCAAGATACTTCATGCGGCCCAGATCATCGTCGACGAGACGATCGCAATACCGGTGTTGCTCGGCAGGAGGTCGGTTATCGAGACGAAGGCGCATGAGATGAAGATTGACCTGGAGGGAATCGAGATAATCGATCCTATGCATTTCGAAAAGAGAGAAATATATGTTGAAGAATTCTTCAAACTGCGCCAGAGAAAAGGGTTCACTCGCGCTGAGGCTGAAAGATACACCGAAAGGCCGAATTATCTTGGCGCAATGATGGTACACGTTGGTGATGCCGATGGGATGATATCTGGCCTGACTCAGTCATATCCCAATACCATCAGACCGGCACTGCAGATCATCGGGATCGCCGAAAACAGAAAGCGAGTGGCGGGACTTTACATAGTGATGACGAAAAAGGATCCATACTTCTTTGCCGACACGACCGTGAATATCGATCCCACCGCGGAAGAGCTTGCAGAGATAGCCATCATGACATCAGAGGTGGTGAGGCGCTTCAATATTGTGCCGAAGGTCGCGATGCTTTCATTCAGCAACTTCGGGAACACGAGACTCCCGCAGTCGATCAAGGTTCAGCAAGCTGTCGAGATCGCTCACAAGCTGGAGCCCGACCTGATAATCGACGGCGAGATCCAGGCCAACGTCGCACTGTCTCCGGACGTGATTCAGGAAGTCTACGCGTTCTCAAACCTGAAGGGCGGTGCAAATACTCTGATCTTCCCGGATCTGAATGCAGGGAACATTGCGTATAAGCTCGTTGGGAAAATCGGCGATGCCGCTTTGCTCGGTCCGATATTGATGGGAATGAAGAAGCCGGTTCACGCGCTTCAGCAAGGTTGCGACGTGAATGCGATAGTCAACATAGCGGCGGTCTGTGCAGTTGAAGCGCTTGACCGACAAAAAGGAAAGGGAAAATAAATGAGACTCCGCCACTCGATTCTCGCCTTCGTGGTCTTGAGTCAACTTGCCGTTTCAGGTCCGCTTAAACCTGCGAAGAAGACGAACACTAATTACGAAAAGGCCGGGATCGAAGCTCTCCGCCTGATTCAGATGAGTCAGATGAAATCCGCTCTGGTGTATCTCGCCTCAGATTCACTTCAAGGACGAGAAACGACCGAGCCCGGTCAGAAGCGAGCGGCCGAGTTCATCTCAAATGAATTTAAGCTCTTCGGATTGAAGCCGATCGGGGACAACGACACTTACTTTCAGCATTTCAATGTGGGTGTCCATTACGTTAGCGATTCGTCATTTGTCGAGACGAATGGAAAAATCTTCTGGAACAGTAAAGACCTGCAGGTACAGCCCTTCGGCGCGGCAGACACTACCGTAACGGCTCCGGTGGTTTTTGCCGGATATGGTTTTGAGAACGAATCATATTCGGATTATAAGGGAGTCGAGGCCAAAGGAAAAATCGTACTTCTTCTCGACGGCAATCCATCCTTCGCAGACACATCCGACATGATGGTGAAGACAGGCCTGTACAAGCGAACCAAAGCGGCGAAGCACGGAGCGGCAGCGGTCCTGGTTGTTGCCGGCGGGGAGGCGGGATTTTCGAAGCTTCAGCAGCGCCTCGGTTCCCTCTTCGGCATGAAGACAATGAGCCTCGAGTTCAACAGCTCACCGCAGAAGAAGGCAGCGCCAATGCAGTTTCTTTATGTCAAAGAGAGCGTTGCGGAAGAGTTGTTGATGGACCGTGGCATCACTCTCAAGAAGCTCGCCAGAACTATCGACTCCGCAAAGGTTCCCGTATCAATGGAGCTCGCTCGAGCAACTGTGAATGTTCGTGTAGGGTCCGAAATTAGACAGACGGAAAATGTCGTTGGAATGCTGGAGGGCAACGATCCGGTCCTGAAGAACGAGTACGTGATTTATTCAGCTCACTACGACCATCTCGGGAAGACTCCCGAAGGAGTAATCTATCATGGTGCCGATGACAACGCATCCGGCACAAGCACAGTTCTCGGCATCGCCGAAGCATACTCGAGATCGGAGATAAAGCCTAAGAGGAGCATAATTTTCCTGACAGTAACCGGAGAGGAGAAAGGACTTCTTGGATCGACCTACTTTGTTTCACATCCTGTCGTTCCGCTGAAAGAAGTGGTTGCCGATCTGAACACCGACATGGACGGCCGCATCGATACAGCTCATGCGAAGACAGACAGCAATTACGTTTATGTCATCGGGAGTAAGAGACTCAGCGTAGAGCTTGACTCGCTTCTCGTTTCAGCCGATAGTCAGTCAGTAAAAATGAAACTCGACTACTCTTACGATGCAGACCAAAGTCCAAACAGTTTCTACTACCGCAGCGATCAGTACAATTTCGCGAAGAAGGACATTCCAATCGCGTTCTTTTTCAGCGGGCTTCATCCCGATTACCACAAGCCTACCGATACGAGCGACAAGATAGACTTCCTAGCCCTGACGCGGCGCGCGGAACTGATCTTTCTGACGGGATGGAAGGTCGCAAACCTCGATTGGAGATTGAAGTCGAACTGACCGAAAGAAGAGCAACTCCAATCGACTAAGACCCCCGTTCATTATTTTACGTGAAGGGACTTGACACATTGTTTGCTATCTCCTATATTAGGATGAAAAGGTCTGATTTAGAAATGAATATCCGAAGACATCTAGGTCATTTAAATTGCAGCGAGAGGAAAGGAAAATTTTTTGAAATGATTTCAGAGTGTTTTATCCGAAATATAATCGTAGAGAAAGTCGGTCAACTATGCAGATTTCTCAAGTTGCGAGATGTCCTCGAAAAGGAGGAAACAAAATGAAAACGCGAAGAATTGGAAGCCTTGCGGTAGTGTTACCCGTCGTATTGGCAGTCTCGGCAGCTGCATTAATCATAAGTACTTCAGGATGCGGAGTTGGTTATTCAAATGAGATTGAAGGAACTGAAGATGCCGTGCTCACATCAGCTCCGAACGTCCCTCCGCCGATAGCACGCAATCATCCTGCAAAAGTGATCGTTCGCCTCTTCACCAAAGAGAAGATCGGGAGGCTCGCCGACGGTGTGCAGTACAATTTCTGGACATTCAACGGAACAGTGCCGGGCCCGATGATCAGGGTTCGTGACGGCGATCTCGTAGAGATTCATCTCAGTAATGACCCCTCCGATATGATGGCACACAACATCGATCTCCATGCAGTCATCGGTCCCGGCGGCGGCGCGGCATCGTCAATAACTCCACCCGGACACACATCCGTGTTTTCATTCAGAGCTTTGCACCCCGGTCTGTTCGTGTATCATTGTGCTACTCCCCCGGTTCCTATGCACATCGCGAATGGAATGTATGGTCTGATCCTCGTTCAGCCTGAAGAAGGCTTTCCGACAGTTGATAAGGAATACTACGTTATGCAGAGCGAGTTTTATACAACTGGTGAATACGGCGCGGCGGGCCTTCAACAATTTGATCTTCAGAAAGCTCTCGATGAACGGCCTACCTATGTCGTGTTCAACGGCTCCGTCGGATCCCTTCTCGGAAAGAATGCTCTAACCGCCGAGACCGGACAGACCGTTCGCATGTATGTCGGCAATATAGGACCGAACCTCATCTCCTCTTTCCATGTCATCGGGGAGGTGTTTGACAAGGTCTACGGAGAAGGCGGCTCCACAGTCACGGAGCGTAATATTCAGACTACTTTGATTCCGGCCGGAGGCGCCGCGATCGTCGAGTTCAAAACAGAGGTACCAGGCACTTACAGTATAGTCGATCATTCAATCTTCCGGGCATTTAACAAGGGCGCAGTCGGACAGCTTTTGGTAACTGGACGCAGCAACGAACTTGTCTACTCCGGCAAGCAGGCCGACGAAATTTATCTCGGCCAGCAGGCCTTGAGTGGCACGGATGTCTCTCCGCAAGACGACCAGCTTCCTCCTTCATCCCGGTCTGACGAAAAAGTGGAGAACACATCAGCGAGCCAGTCTGAAACTGGTGAACAAATATTCGACCGAACCTGCATAGCCTGTCATCAGGCGAACGCTCAGGGCATCCCGAACGTTTTTCCTCCGCTCGCAGGATCAGATTTTCTCCAGAACAACAAGGAGAAAGCGATCGATTTTGTTCTGCATGGACATACCGGTCCTCTTGTTGTGAACCACAAGTCCTTCAATAATACCATGCCGCCGCAGCCTCTTGACGACCGGCAGATCGCGAAGGTCCTGACATTCGTGAGAAAAAGTTTCGGACATAGCATGGGTCCTGTAACCCCGGCAGAGGTTTCAAATATCAGGAACCAAAAACTGCTCTCTCTTAACAAGAGCAATTGAATGCATAGTCTCTCAATTTTCTTCCGCGATTACTTCAGACAGACGTTCTTTGCCTGCATGATCATCACGAGCTTTGCGTTTGGCCAGGAACGATCCGGTTCGGCTGTTGAACCGATTGCGGATGTGGCGCTCGTCCATGGTGGTAGTTACGTTCCCTTTTCCAAGGAGGAAGGCGCGACGACAAGAGTTCGAGTGAATTCGTTTTACATTGGCCTGCGGCCCGTGACAAATTCAGAATTTTTGAAATTCGTAGAGGCAAATCCGAGATGGCGTCGCTCGCAAGTCAAGCAAATATTCGCAGACAAGAATTATCTCCGCAATTGGAGCGGTGATCTGCTTCTCGGAGCAAACGCAAAACGATCGGCTCCTGTCACTTTTGTCTCATGGTTTGCCGCGCGAGCGTACTGTAAATGGATCGGCGGCAGACTTCCGACGACCGACGAGTGGGAGTACGCCGCCGCAAGGTCGCACAACATTGTCAAGATGTCGGGCCCTAACAAGGTTATCTGGGAATGGACAGAAGATTTCGACAGTGTGCTGCTCAACGGCACTCCGACTGACGACGGAAACTCGCCTTCAATCCTATCTTGCGGCGGCTCTTCCGTGGATTTCTCCGATCCATCAAATTACTCGGCCTTTCTTCGCTTCGCGTTTCGCAGTTCACTCAAAGCTAACTACTCCCTTCCCAATCTCGGATTCAGATGTGCACGCTCGCTCAGCGCCCGTGTGAAACCTCGCTCATCCGTTGAAGCTTCGCTGACAAACGTGAACCTTCTGAAGTCAGCCGTCAAAAAGCAAGCACTTAGAAAGTTGGACAAGAAAGGATTCAACAAATGAAAAAGAATATTCTTTCGCTGTTGTTGCCAGCTGTTCTTCTGGGGAGTCTGGCAACCGGAGCGCTCTTCAAGGGACAGCTCTTAGCTGTTAAGCATCCGGCTTTAGCTAAGAACAAGAACGAAGTGAAACAACAGAGTCTACGGGCGACCGAGAAAGAAGGGTCAGCCGGCGATAGCCACCGCATGTGCTGTGTCAACGATGATGAGTCCTCGACACTAAGCGGTAATTCCATCTACCAGCTCGAGTCAGATTGGAAGAATCAAAATGGAAAGACTCTTAACCTGTCCGAGTTGCGAGGCAAAGTCCAAATAGTCGCCATGTTCTATTCACATTGTACATATGCCTGCCCGCTCACTATTAACGACATGAAAACGATCGAATCGAAATTGCCGCGGGAGCTCAATGGAAAGGTAGGGTTTGTCCTCGTGTCGATCGATCCCAAAAGAGACACTCCCGCTGCTCTCAAGACTCTTGCAGACCAACAGCAGCTTGACGGAAACGAATGGACATTGCTCACAGGGACAGACGACGATATCAGAGCACTCGCTGCAGTTCTCGGTGTTGAGTACAGAAAGAAATCAAACGGAGATTTTCTCCATTCCAGTCAGATTGCCGTTCTCGACAGGAATGGCGAAATAGTCTACAGGCATATCGGTTTGAACCAACCAACCGAAGATGTTGTTCAGGCTGCAGAGAAGTGTTCGAAGCAGGACTGAAAATTCTAAATGCAAAACTCTAAACCTTCTCTGATTTTGTCTTTTGAACAATAGGATTTTGGTATTGTCCCGTCAAAAATTATTCATATGTCGGGATGCCGCAAGGCGGCATTTGGAATTTCGAAATTAGTCTTTAGGATTTTCTCGAAAACAGAGGAAAAGACAGAGAAAGGAGAAAATGAAACCACTTGAGAAATTGCATGCTCATCATGAAAATCTAATCGGCACAATAAGATCATTAGCAAATCGTGCGAAAGAAACACCATCTGATTCTTCCCTTCTGATATCATATTGCAACGAATATCTTGTGTCTCATGCGGAGGCCGAGGAGGTCACGC
Source organism: uncultured Bacteroidota bacterium (assembly GCA_963704305.1). Taxonomy (GTDB): domain Bacteria; phylum Bacteroidota; class Ignavibacteria; order Kryptoniales; family JAKASW01; genus JAKASW01. The sequence continues at coordinate 591,630 of OY969888.1, forward strand.
TTTATGCCGCCGATGATGACGCCAGCTTCGTGAACAACATGATTCTCGAACACCAAGAAATAAAACACAGTCTCGACTCTATCGACGCGGCATTTTCCAAGAGACAGACGCACCAATTGATCTCCGAAGTCAACAATTTCGTGGCACTTCTCGACAAACATTTTAACGAAGAAGAAAATACTCTGATGCCGCGACTCGCCAAGACGCATTCGGAAGAGAAGCTCAATTCACTTATTTCACAGGCTCACGAAATCGAGGCGGGAAAAAAGAAATCCGATGTGTGGTCACTCTTTGAGTATGACCACAAGAGAATTGATTTCAATATCTCCAATCTCCAGAATTCAAAGGACGGAATTGAAAAATCGAAGATTCATTATTCGAAAATAAGAAGCCAGCTTCTGAAACACATCGAACTTGAAGAAACCATTCTCTTTACCGCATTCGGCGAGTACGCTTCACCCAACCAGATGAGTCCCGTACATGTGATGATTTCTGAACACCGCGAAATCACATCATGCATCTCCACTCCCGCCGACCTTCTGGATCCGACAACGTTGCAGGATAACATCCAAGCCCTGGTTGGGAAATTGGCTGTCCACAATAAGAAGGAAGAACTGATACTCTATCCTCTCATTAACCGGACGCTGCCACGAGAAGAAAAGGAAAAGATATTCAAAGGCAGTTTCACAGAGTTTGAGAGGGTTTAGTTACAAACGAACGGAAAAGTTTCTGTGCGGTAGGATTCTATCCTCGGCAATCCAAATCAGATGCCGAGGTAGACAATCTGAACACTCTTGACGCCCCGGAGTTCCTTCGCCGTGATAGTCTTCGTGTCACCTTGACGAAAATTCATCCGTGAGTTGACACTCCCATCCGAGGAGTTGAACTGTACCATGACATTGCTTGTGCTGTGCAGCGTTATCCCCGATTCCGACTGAACAACGCTGCTCGTGACGGCCGGAGAGCTCTTATCGACACTCTTCGAAGGGCTGAAACTTACTCCTGTCCCGCGAACAACGGTGACCGAGATCGTAGCTGTGCCTGCAGCAATCTTCCCCTGAGCATTCGACGTGCGCGCGAGTGTTATCATACCGATAAAGGTCAATATCAGCGATATGTACTTTGAGTTTTTCATTGCCTTGTAGTATTACATCAACCAAGGCAATGCCAAAAAGAGTTCCGATAACCAGATCCGTTTGCGAGCAGATAACTGGCACGGACACGAGCACTTATGAGAATATTTTGGGAATTCGTCATTTCCTCAAAACGCCAAGACTCAGTAACTCTTACCACAGCATGGCAAAATTTACTGGGGAAATTAACGGAAGAAAGTCTTGATTTTCAAGGAAAGTGAAGTGGGAATCGAGCTAAATAGCCGTGATCAATCGGGCCAAAAGGTAGTCTATGTGGGATAGAAATTCTTATCGCATCTTTAAAGCTTAGACTTGTGCCTGATCATTTGAATGCACACCCTAAACTTTATTTCCTTCCAACTGAAATGCGCTGTCGTTATCACACTTGTTCTACAAAAACGCGCTGCCGAAAACATTGACAGAGTCTTCGTCTGTTGACGCTCGAGATAGAGCGGCATAATAAACCAACGTCCCGCTCTTACCTTAAATAGCTACAAACGCATCTTTGTAAGAACGTATTTTCCTTAGGCTGCTCAAAACCCTATCCGCTTCCGCTTTAGAACTAAACGGGCCGATCCTTACCGAAAAAAGTTGGTTCGTCTTTTCAAATCTCACCGTCGCCTCGAGCCCGGTTGCTCTCTGTGTTTTATGGGAAAATTCGACGGCAGAACTTAAAGAGTGAAGAGCCCCGACTTGAATCGAGTAAAGGCAGGCGCTGTCTGGGACATTCGTCGAGACCACAAACGCATCACGATATCCGTATTTGTTCATAAGGGCGTCCACCATGTCGAGTGATGCCTGCTTACTGTCACCTGTGTCGGTCTGCACAACATACAGATGAGAAGTGCAGTTTACGCGGACGTTCATTCGCTGCAGGGTTCTCAATCCCGCTCGTCTAGCAAACGCAACAGCGTGATCAAAAGATGAAAATGCGCCGATCTGCACAATGTATTTGGCAGTGACCGGTGCAGGTGCCGATTTCTGTACAACCGGAGCGACAGCTGCCTCTGATGCAAAACGCTTCGCAGAGACTTTTTCGGTTAACGCGGGACTGTTCCGTACTAACCTTATCTGTAATCCCTCGACAAAGTCGCCTGTCTCCGACGACTTAACGCTGAAAGTCAACACGCTCGGATCCGAACGAGCATCAAGAATACTAAGCTGACTCGAATCAACATAGGCAATGTAGTTTCCAGGGGGTAGTCCCATGTAATAGAACGTGCCGTCGTTAAAAACGCCGATAGCCTTTGATAGGTCGGAAGTCAGTGATTTGATCTCAAGCGTCAGTCTTGGAACGGCGACTAATGCGGTTCCATTGAATTCCAAAACAGTACCATCAACCACTCCTCCGACAAAGAAAGGCACATCAACTCTCTTGAAAGAATTCGGATCGGTAACGAACGAGAAGGATTTTTCCTTCGGTATCCATAATGGATTTCTGATTGTGTTGATATCTATGTCGGCACTGTATTGAGTATATGGCAATAGATTCCATTCTCTTACTACTCCGTCGCTTGAAGTCTCGGACGCAGTGGCCTGCCGCATCCTGACGGAGCCATCTTTTATCACTTGTTCTCCATCATCATAGACGCCATTTCCATTTGCATCGATGAACATTCTCATCGAGGCGGCGGAATGGCCGACCCAACCGAGGTCGTTAAGAATGAAGCGCCCGTAGTTGCCATCGAAGCCAACCGATCCTGACAGGTTCTCATTGTACCAGCTGCTGCCATTTTGTATTTGAGCGTTTGTTGTGGAACGTGTGAACGGAAGATCAGCGATAACCTGTAGATTGAAAGTCGTCAACTTGTTGACGAAATCTCTTTCTGCAGATACTGCAATCCTCACATACCTCTGAATGTTCCTTGAGGCTTCAATTCTTATATCATCCAGAGAATTTCTTTGAAGACCATAGCGGGCAGTTGCTTCAATCAAAGTTCCATTCAAAAACTGAAATTGGCCGGGACTAAAAAACAGTGAATACAAGAGCGATGCAGTCAGATTGCTGCTCAGGATGTTAGATCCCGGGACAAAGCTCAGGACTGATCCGACATATCCCACTGACGCGTTGAACTGTGGTACGCTCAAGGTGGAATAAGCAGAGTAGCTGAACGCTTCCTGGCCGTTTACATATTGCTGTGCGCTTCCCGCCAGTCTAAAATTAAACCCGCTATTTCCAACTGAGAATGGTAAGTATGCATCGCCTTGGAGTTCTTGAAGTTTGCCGCCCGGATTGAAAAGCATATTCTCACGATAGCGAGAGTAAACAATGTCAAACGCAGCTTGAGAGGCATATATTGCATTGAAGGTCGTTTGATATATGGCTGAAGGAGCAACATTCATGCTCAGGATGTATTCGGGACTGAACCGCATTGAGAGTGAATTATAGATAAGTGGCTTCGAAAAAGATGGCTCGTCCACGTAATCCATTCCTAATTTATCCGACAGCCAATCGGTAATACCTACTAGCACGTCCCCCGACATAAAATTGTAGTCGCTATTGTTAAGTTTCCCCGCGCTAATATCATAGTTGACTTGACCGGGCGGGTTGAAGGTGAAAGGTATCTGAAACCTTCTGTCACTCTCGCTAAACTCCCCGTCCGGGCCGTAATACTTCAGCTGGACAAACGAAGTCCCGTAAATAAGAGGGATTGTGAATCGTGCGTTCCCCTGAGCATCCGCTTTGGCATAGTCGACGAGCTGGCCATTCAAATAAAGCTCAGCATCCCAATTCGGACTTGTGTATGCGTTGATGACATAACTGCTGAACATAGTACGAATCGTCGCAGGCTCGTTCGACAGCTGCACACCGCGGAAGCCATATTGGGTCAAACCGTTTGAGTAGAGATTTCCTATCCCGACATTTGTAATGTACGTTGACGAATCAAAAACATACTTCCAGCTCAAGTTACTCGAATATAAACGTGAATTCCCCTGGGAGATGCTTCCCAAGATTGCGCCTTCTGCTTCACCTCCGAGGAGTTCTGCTCCTCCGTTCAGGCTGTAGTTGTATCCCGTAAGACCTCCAGCCTGGAACGCCGATAGCGAATAATCGAGCACACCTCCATTCAGAAGCTGTCGTTGCCTCGGGAAAATAAGAGGAGCTTGAATCAAAGATGCCTGAGGAGCAGATACAAGGTATTTCCGCCGTACTTCTCTCTGGTAATCCCTGACAATCGGCAGTTCTTCCTGGGTGTCCAGCGAGAGAGAAAGCGAGCTGAAATCGACTGCGAAGTCCAAATTGAATATGTCTTGAAATAACGATGGAAGAATATAGAAATCGAGCGGCTCACGAATCACCTTCGAGGTGTCGAAAGTCAATTCCCGCTTGCCGATTTTTGCCAGCCCCGATTCGAAGTTTACCTCGTAGGGATTTTCCTGATCTAAGAAAAATCCTCTTATCGTTCCTGAGCGAGTGTCGATCTCTCTATTGACACTAAGCAAACTGAAGATCGCATCGATAGGCAGATAGACAGAATCTTGATAGTAGAGCCCCGTGACGACAGTGTTGACCACACCACCATAGTTGAAGGAAAGATAAATCTCTTGAGCATCCTGCTTTTGCTGATGCTCTTGTGCTGCGAGCTTACATGACGCGGCGAGTACCAGCAATACTAACCAGAGATTTTTTTTTGTGTAGATTTTATTCATCCGCTCGTGTCCCGCTTATCCGGAAGCTAAATAAGGAAAATTCTGGAAAGCCGGAGAATCATGGGAATGAGAAAGAAATGGTCTTGGAAACAGCGGGGATCTTCAACAAATCATCTGGCGGTATATCATCTCTCTCAGAGTCCAATGTCACGTCGGCAGCGTACATTCCTGACCGAAGCCTGGAGAGGGGCAAAGCAAACTTAATAATCATACGATCCTGGTACACTGCAATTAATTGCTGATCGCTGTATACTGTGTTTCCCGTCTGGTCTTTCAGGGTGGTAAATATCCTACCGAAGAAGGGAGAGTTTCCACTTCGAGATACGATCGCCAACAAATTCATCGACGTTGAATCTGGCGCTATCCTCACCTCCGGCAAATCCGCGACAGTGCTTGCGACGCCCTTGCGGTAGACGATGGTAGTGACCTGCTGGACTACGAAACTTATGTTTGCCGTAATCCCTGTCGTGATCGTATCCATCGCCTTCGATTGTGGCGTGGAGTCTCGTGATGAGGCGGGTCCAATATTCACCATCCGGAATCATCGGCGGCGGACTGATAAGCAAGCGGACCACCTGTCGTTGCCCGGGATTGATGACGAATTTCTCGGGGAACCCTCTCACCCACGATCGACAGGAATGATTCTGTGCCATCAAACTGTCGTCATATTGCATCCAAACGTTCCCAGTCGAATCTGACACCGGATAACCAAATCTGAACGAGATGGAGATTTCCTGAGGAACATTTGAACGGTTCATCACAAAAAACGTCCCGAACCTCGATTGATCGCTGACGAAGAGGAGTGTCGGCGCCACAAGGACCTGGGCCTGTGCGAGCGACGACATCAGCAGAACAACCGCCAGAACAAAAAATGTTTTCATGGCTGTAACCCAATCAATAAGAAATCCCTTTTCAGTCGTTCAATAGTAGCTTATCGAAAGCGTGAAGGTGCCGCTGTAAATGCCGGAGGCCTGTCCGGTCGGAATTGCACCTAATCCTCCGCCGATCCAGAAATAGTAATAACCTGTGCTGCCACTGCTCAAGGTTATCGTCGAACCCAAAGTGACGGACGAAGAGCCCGTTTGATTTGTCTGAAGAATCGAGCCGCAAACACTCGGCGCAAAAGTCAATGTATGACCGTACCCATCGCTCAACGATGTGCTGGCAGAATATGAAACGGCAATCTCCTTAGCGGGTGCACCTGACGCCATAAACAATGGGGCACTTACGTTTGTCCGTGCATCCAATGAAGGAGGGGTAGTTCCTGCCACAATCGGGCCGAAATTGAGCGCACCGGAAGACGAGAGCGAAAGACCCTGGATTACGGTTGCAGTGACACTTACGGATTGAGTTGAACTGACCAACTTGTTGCCGACTTCAAAATTCGCCGTGACTGTTATAGTGCCGGTGTATGTTCCTGCGGCCTGCCCGACACCCGGACCGACCGTTCCGCCAATCCACACGTACATCACGTAAGAAGTCCGGGGCTGCACTGTTATGTTTGAAAGGCCTTGGGATGGATCGAATGACGTACTTCCAGATAAGCTGTTGGTAAAATTGTATGCTGCCGAATTTGCGCCAAAGGTGATCGGCAACGCGTTGCTTCCCGATCTCAGATTATTCGGAAGAGCAAAAGTAAGTGAGAGCACACCAGTCTTGTTCGCGTTCGTGTAATACTGGACTTGAAATGTGCCTGCACCGGGATCGGACGCCGCAACTACATCGGTCGTATTCGTAGGCACCGTCCCGAACGAAAGGTCTTGGCCCAAGATGACTGCAACGGTCGGATTCTGTGCGCTCGCAACCTTAGCCGTGAAAAAAATCAGAAGGCTTAGCCATCGGACTAAGCCTTCTATGTTTTTCATGCTATCTGAGGACCAACCAGCCGTTGATGGCACGTCGGCCTCTTAGTACGTGATGGACATGTGGAACGTCCCGGTGTAAGTGCCGGGGGTCTGAGTGCTTGTGATCGGGTTGACTTTTCCGCCGAGCCAGCAATAATAGTTGCCGTTACTAGGGGATGAGTTGCTTAGTGTAACTGACGAACTCAGGGAGCCCGCACCCACCTGGCTATTAGTATTATTGCCGACAAAGTCAGGGGTGAATGTCAGGGTCCCGCCAGCCGATCCGCTCAACGTGACTGTTCCATCATACGTAACATTGACCGAGTGTCCGCCGTCGCCCGTTATTGTGAAGTACGGAACCGTACCTGACTTCGGATCGACCACCGCCGAGTCCGCACCAGCCACAAGAGTTCCCAAGTTAAGTGTTGCATTAGACATGGAGATGCTTAAGCCCTTGATTACGGTTGCATTGATTGTTGCAGTAGCGCTGGCGCTCGTCTGGCCAAACGACATTGATGCGGTTCCAAGAAGTAAGGCCGCAGCTAACATTAGTCTTTTCACTGTTTTCCTCCAAGTAGATTGTTTTTTTTAAAGTCTTTTGGCTCGAAGCCGATTGCCCCCTGAACTGTATGAAAGCACACTGAAGTGTGACGCTTTCATATTCAGACGCATAATTGTCAACTCGTATGCCGGAGAAAACCCGTAAATTCATTCTGGAAAAAGGTACTTAGGAAGGTACGTGGCTAATATTATTACAGAGCGATCAGACTGGCCGAAAACGTAGGTGCTGTCGGTTAGGGAGAAGAGAGTGGAACGCAAAACAAGTATGAATAGAAGAAAATCGAATTATCCGTCAGCAGTATGATTGGGGCGGAATGTTTATTTCAGCACTATCGACTCGATACCCGCCTCAAAGGGAAAGGTAACTATAATTGTCCTTTCGCCAACTCGTGTCAATGCGCCGTCGAAAACCTGGCCACTGACTGTTCGCATGACAGCGGTATGAATCGCACGCAAGCTGTCGACATTGGTCTCCACGGCTATGTGTCTGTAACCCGGTTTGAACTGACCGCGGTTGGAGAACCCGAATGATCCACCGGATGCGTCCTTTTCGAAGGAGACACTCATTTCGAAGTAATCGCCATGACGATATGCAAACGATTCACCGTCATCGAAATATGCGCTTCCGTTTGCCCTTTCCGTTCCGTAGAGCCGGACTATCAAAGTATCAGCCTGCTGGCTCGTGGATTGAATCAGATTTTGCATGAATAGGATTGTACCATCATGCACGAAAACGGGAGTCTTTCCAATTGGCGCATTCACATCGTGCCATCCACTCTCAAATTCAGATCCATCGTAGAGGCTTGCCCATCTGCCTTTCGGCAAATACACTCTTCTTACAACAGCCCCTGAATCGAAAACAGGTGCAACGAGAAGATGATCTCCAAACAAGAACTCATCCGAGATACCGTATACGTTTTCATCATCAGGGAAATTCAAATACAAAGGTCTGACAATCGGCAAACCGCTCTGACTGGAATTACGGAATGCGGTATATATCTCCGGCAGCAGTTCATACCTGCGACCAATTATCTCACGATTAATCGCAGCATATTCTTTGCCGAATGCCCAGGGTTCTCTCGGCTTGGATCCGATTACACTGTGTGTCCTGAAGAATGGACTAAACGTACCGAGTTCCAGCCAGCGTGAGAAAAGTTCCGCATCTGGATTGCCGACAAATCCGCCCACATCACTTCCGACAAAAGGCTGACCGCTGACTCCGAGATTCAAGAACATTGAGAGCGCAAGCCTCATATGTGCAAAGCTCGCGAAGTTGTCGCCTGTCCACATGGCAGCATATCGCTGCCCGCCTGCATAGTTTGCTCTCGTCAATACCAAAGGACGCTTATCAGGCTCGAGTGTGAGCAATCCTTCGCGAGTCGCTCGGGCCATCTGCATGCCGTAAGCATTGTGAACGTCGGCGTGCGTTACATGGCCACCCGCATTATCCTCGTCAGCATGGTGTACCGCGTCCAGCGGAAAAGTTTTGTTCGGTGAATTGAACACGCTCGGTTCGTTCATGTCGTTCCAGAATCCATCGACGCCGTCGTCAAGCAAAGTCTTGTATTGCCTGCCCCACCATTCCCGGGCCTTTTCATTGAAGAAGTCGGGAAACACGCAGTCGCCAGGCCAAACTTTTCCAACGAAGTAATTTCCACCCGGTCTTTTGACAAACACATCTTCCTTCACGCCGCTGTCATAGACATGATAACCTTTTTCATTCTTGATACCCGGGTCGATTATCGTAACGATCTTGAATCCGAGGTCGTGCAAAGTGTCGAGCATCTTTCGCGGCGTAGGAAAGTTTTTCGGACTCCAGGTGAAACATTTGTATCCGTCCATGTAATCAATGTCGAGATAAATCACATCGCAGGGAATCTGATTCTCACGGAAGCCGTGAGCAAGTTCGAGAACTTTCTCCTCAGGGTAGTAGCTCCACCTCGACTGCTGATATCCCAGAGCCCAGATCGGTGGCATGTTCATCCTGCCGGTAAGCTCGCTGAATCTTCTGACAACATCCGAAGCGTTCTTTCCGGTTATTATGTAAAGCTCGAACGCGCCGCCCGCCGATGCATAAATGAGTTTATCGCCGTCCGCAGCACCCACATCAAATGTGGACCGCGATGTGTTGTCAAAGAAAAGACCATAGGCGCCGCTCGTATCTGCCTTCAGCAGGAATGGAATGCTTTCATACAGCGGGTCGAACTTCACCGCATAAGCCGGGAAATCGGAATTCCACATCGTGCACCAGCTGCCGTATTTGTTGAATGGCAGTGTCTTTTCGCCAAGCCCATAGAAAGTTTTCGCGCCGTGTATATCAAACGAAGTGACGAAACCCGAATCGCTAAATTCAATGTTCGTCAGGTCAAGAACATCAGAGCCGTTTGAAGATTCATAACTCAGCTTCATCGTCTCCGGCATGTAGCTAATGATTCCATCGGGAACATTCACCGACATGCTGTCTTTGTTCGCGGTCGAATTATACTTTGACAATTCATCCGGCGTCTCGATCACCGCAAACGACTTTCTTTCATCATTTCCCGGCATTATGGAAATGTGAACGATGCCGGTGTCAAACACTTCCAGCCTCGCTTTCCCGGACTCGTACTGAGCGGAAATCGCACGCTGAGTCAGTTCCACATTCACGAACTTGCCGAGCAGACCGCCGGTTGGGGTGGTGTCATTTAACATGGAGCGCATGCCTAAAAGTAAAATGAGTGCAAAAGACATTTCTTGATCCTACTCCCAATGAAAAGTCAGAAGTCAAATCTCAGATGTCAAAGCCACAACTCAAAGGTCAAAACTGCCGCGACTCATATTTTAGTTTTGAGTTGTAGTTTTGAGCTTTGACTCTTGACCTTTGATATTGTTAAATAATTTTCAGATGCAGCTCGATAAGCTGTTCACGGCTGACTTCGCTGGGGGCTTCATCCATCAGAGACACCGCGCTTGCCGTTTTCGGAAATGCGATGACATCACGGATCGATTTGCCGCCGGTGAAAAGCATAACGAGCCTGTCGAATCCGAAGGCGATCCCTCCGTGCGGAGGAGCTCCGTACTTGAACGCTTCCAGAAGAAAACCGAATTTGTTCTGCGCTTCCTCTTCGGATATTGAGAGACATTTGAACATTTTCTTCTGGAGATCGGGCCTTGAAATTCTTATGCTGCCGCCGGCGATTTCATTCCCGTTCCAGACGAGATCATATGCGCGCGCGCGGACTTTGTTGACGGAATTTTCCGGAGCCCACCGCTTTTTATGTGCAAACTCCGTCAATCCCTCGTCAAGCTTCTCGATATCTTCTTCCTTCGGCGATGTGAATGGATGGTGCATCGCCGCGAATCTTCTCTCGTCTTCCGACCATTCGAGGAGCGGAAATTCGGTGACCCATAGAAGCGAGTTCTTGTTCTGATCGATGAGATTGAACCGTTTTCCGAGCTCGAGCCGGAACTGGCCGAGCGTGAGGAAAATTTTTGTACGGGACTGTGCGATAAGCAAAATCAAATCGCCGTTCTCCGCCGAAAATTCCTCTCGCAAATTCTTCAGCTGGTCAACGGTGAAAAATTTGGAAACTGAAGACTCCAAGGAATCAGCCGTCACCTTGAAGTACACGAGGCCGGCGGCGCCACAGGTTTTTGAAAGCTCGACCAATTCATCTAATTGCTTGCGGCTCAAACCGGGTTGGTTCTTCAAATTAATTCCGCAGACAAGATTCCCCCCCTGTATGCTCGATTCGAGAACCTTGAACTCCGATCCGCGAAGAATGTCGGTCACGTTTTCAATCTGAAGTCCGAACCGCATGTCAGGCTTGTCGGTCCCGTATTTTGTCATCGCTTCGTCATAGCTCATGCGCGGCAGCGGAATTTTCAGATCAATTTCCTTTATTTTCTTGAAAAGCTCTTTCATCAAACCTTCGGCCATCTCGTAGATGTCTTCTTCCGATATGAATGACATCTCGATGTCGATCTGAGTAAACTCCGGCTGACGATCTGCACGGAGATCTTCGTCGCGAAAACATTTTACGATCTGGAAGTATTTGTCGAATCCTGACACCATCAGGATTTGCTTGTAAGTCTGAGGAGACTGCGGAAGCGCATAGAACTTGCCGCGATGTATCCTGCTGGGGACGAGATAATCGCGTGCACCTTCAGGAGTACTCCTCATGAGAAACGGAGTCTCAATCTCGAGGAAGTTCAGGCTGTCGAGATGGCGGCGGACAACCTGGGCAGTCTTGTGGCGCGTTTGCAGGTTGCGCTGCAACGGCTCCCGCCGCAAATCCAAATAACGATACTTCAGGCGCAAGTCCTCGCTCGTATCGATCTCACTTTCGATCGGAAACGGCGGCGTGTCAGCTTCATTCAAAATCACGAGCTCGTCGCCGACGACTTCCACTTCTCCCGTCGGGAGATTTGGATTGGTTGTACCGTCAGGACGATGCTGGACTTTCCCGACGACCGCAATGACGTCTTCGCCTCTCAGCTGCTTCGCAGTTTGATAGACCGATTCGTTGTGCTGGGGCGCGAAAACGACCTGGGTCTTCCCGTAGCGGTCTCTCAGGTCGACGAAGATCACGCCGCCCAAATCTCTTCGGCGGTCGACCCAGCCATTCAGAGTTACGATTTGACTGATGCTATTTGCTCTGAGTTCACCGCAGGTGTGAGTTCTCCTCTTCCCCTGCAGTGACGTTGTAGTCTGAGACATTAAAGAATTCTGTTTTTTTGTTCGAAGAATGTGAAATTCAATATAAGAAAGGACGGAAGTTAAAGTCAAAATTCCATTTTCGGCGGTAGTGGGATATTTCAAATTATTCCACACTGAAAAGCACACAGATTCTCACTGACAGAGCTAATAATAAATGGAGATCGACAGCAGTTAGATTCGGAATTGCACCAAGAAAATCGGAAATGACACTGGCTTGACAATCACTTACAATTGTCAAATGACCACTCGCATTCACGAAACGAGCTCTTACATTAACTGAATCCGCATTGACACGGGCAAAATGAAAGCTGACGAACTCAAAATGGTGACCGACAACCAACGAATGGAGGTTGACAATGACAACATGGCCGCTTACACCAGAATATTCCAGATCGAATAGTGACATATGCAGGCTAACGGACGGTTTTAGGAGATTGACCCGGCATTATTAAGGTCTGACGGCTCAAAAATGTGAATCGGCTATGCCGGGTGCGGCTTGACAGAGAATTCTCAGCCATTGGCATCCATCAGCGACACGTCGCTCGGGAGGTATTGCATGACGGTTGAACAAGAGCTTTAGTCTTGGCGTCATGCCAGGTTCAACAACCTGAGGATAGATTGAGACGACATGGTACAGCATTTCGCCGTGCTTGCACTTGGGTTGAGGAGGGGATAACTTTGTCAGAAGCGATGAGTGCCAAAAAAGAATCAAGGCTAACGACGTTGATCGTGTTACGCGCATCCGGAACGGAAGAGGCGAGTACGTCAGGTTTGACATAAAGGAAGATCCAGTTAGCGGCGGCAAATGATAGCAGGAGCAACGACGCCTGCACGTTTACGAAGACTGAAAGGATTTAGTTTAATGAACCAATTTCACGTGAACAGGCCGGAGCGCACCATGATACCACGGAACTTCTTTTGCTCAAATGACGAGCACGCTCGGTACAGTGCGATGTTTGTTCTTCGAACGCATCACTGTTTCTTCAAGAAAGGAGTAATCGTACCATGACCAAGAAAGCAGGAATGATATTCGCTTCTTTCATTCTGATACTTTGCATTTCGGCGTTGACGGTGGCTCAACAAAAAAAGCAAAATATAGTGTCAGGCAATGAAGGGATGCGCCACCTTGAAAAGACGTTGGCCGTCAACATAACAATGGAGCCAGGGAATGATACTCAAGGAATCACTGTAATGACTGCCGACGGACACTTCTCATTCAGCCAAACCCAAGACAAGACTGAGGCACACTCTGAATTTTCTTTCCAGGGCGACGTCGAGCTGGAGGGAAACAACCTGGTATTGGTCAGGTATCATTTGAATCTCGACACTATGGTCAAATCCGAGCAGGCTTCTCAGCGAATCGACCTGCAAGGAAGCGTTCTTGTCAAAATGGACAGCGTCGTATCAATCGCGAAATCGAAAGATCACACGTTCAAAGTCAGGCTCGCTGCTGCAGAATGAAATCGCTCAATCAAGACTGATCACACACCGACCGAGAAATTCTGAGGTTCACATGACACAGTGGTACGAGCAGTTTTTTGCCAATTATGCCGATCAGTACGACAAGGAACCATTCACGCAGGGAACTCTTGGTGAGGTCGATTTCATCGAGAAGGAGATCGACTTCGACCGCTCCACAAAGATTCTTGATATTGGTTGCGGCACCGGTCGTCATTCCATCGAACTTGCACGGCGTGGATACTCAGTCACCGGCATCGACTTGTCCGAATCGATGCTCGCAAAGGCCAGACTGAAGGCACAGCAAGCGGGAGTCCATGTCGAGTTCACTGGGGCCGATGCTCGCAAGCTGGATTTCTCAAATGAGTTCGACCTCGTGATCATGCTATGTGAAGGCTCCTTCCCGCTAATGGAAACTGACGAAATGAACTTTATGATACTCCGATCTGCCGCAAACGCGCTCAGGAATAATTCCAAGTTCATACTGACAACGCTCAACGGGCTCTTCCCTCTCTTTCATTCCGTCAAGGATTTCATCAATAGCGGCAAGGGTGCAAGTTACAATCCGAGCAATTCGTTCGATCTTATGACATTCCGAAATATTTCCTTATTTGATTATGTCGATGATGTTGGGCGATCCCAGAGCATTCAGTGCAACGAGAGATACTATGTACCATCCGAGATAACCTGGCTGTTCAAGTCATTAGGCTTCAAGTCGGTTGAAATTAATGGATGCAAATTGGGCGCGTTCAGTCGCAACGATCCTCTGACAACCGAAGATTTTGAAATGCTCGTGATAGCGGAGAAATGACTTCGTAAAATGTATCGAGAGAATAAAACTGTGTATCCAGTGAGAATATCATTTGCAGTCCTTCTTTTCGCGTTAGCATCCTGTTCATTGTTTAGTCGAAGTCAATTGGTGGGACTGCCGTTAACAAACGGTTCGAATTCACTCGATTCGTCACAGGCAGAAGCGGTCTTCGAGCGCGCAGAATATTTCCCGAACGGAACACAGCTCTCGATTTGCATCATAACCGGTGACTCGGAGAAATATGTTGGAATCGAACGACGCAATGATTCTTTAGTCTACATTGAAAACCGCGACAGCGTCTTCGAAATAGGATCCATCACGAAGACTTTCACCGGCACTATGCTTGCAAAACTCGTGTACGATGGCAAGGTGAAGGCGGACGAGCCTGTCAAGAATATCCTTCCGATACATATGAATCAGAGCTCCCTCAACGGAAAAGAAATGACTCTCGTTCAGCTTGCGGATCACACCTCCGGCCTGCCGTTTGAGCCGAGCAATGTCAGAAACGATAACGAACATCCTTTTGACCGCTACAGTCCTTACGAATATTACACCACAAAGAGACTTTACGATTACCTATCGAATCAGCTGGTGCTTCAATCGACACCGGGTGAAAAGAGAACATACTCCAACCTCGGAGGTGGATTGTTAGGTCATCTCCTGACGTTGATTTCGGGAAAGACATACGAAGAATTACTCTTCGAATCCATATGCAATCCTTTAGGCATGAAGAATACATTTGTTACGTTGACCCAGGAACGTGTTCGGTTAATGGTAAGTGGGAGGGATGAAAACGGCGAGCCACTTCCATTTGGCGGCGGCGATTGCGGTCCTCTCACCGGGGCAGGCGGGATAAAATCATCTGCGAGAGATCTCGTGAAATACCTCAAAGCAAACATTAGCGACACTACATATTTCTTTCTCGCTCAGAAAACCACGAAGCAATTTGACGAGCACTTCACAGGTGGACTTGGTTGGGCGGCATACAGTGAACGCGGCAAGCATCATGAAGGGGCGTTCGGAGCTACAGGTGGCTACACCACCGGCGTGATTTTCGAGCGGAACACCCGGGTCGGCGTTGTTGTGCTGACAAATGTCTCAGCTTACCTAGAGGTAAGGGGCAACTACACGGAAGGACTTTGCCGTAGTCTGTACGACCCGCTTCCTTTCTCGGCTGACACTAGCAGGCAAAATTAATTTTAGTACGTCAAAGGAAGGGCAGAAGTCAAAAGAGCTCACAGCAATCAGCTATCAGCAGTCAGCTGACCATAACAATGAGTTGAGCAATAAGTTTGCTGATACCTGATCGCTGATAGCTGACGGCTATTTCAACATCAACATTTTCTTAACTTTGTTCCAACTGTCGGCACTTACACGGTAGAAGTAGACACCCGATGAGACGAGGTTACCATTCCTGTTAATGCCGTTCCATGTCAGTTCAGTATATCCTGCGGGATAATCTCCACCCGCAACCTGCGCAACCTCCCGACCGACGATGTCATAAATTATCAGCTTCACGTGCGACGCTTTCGGAAGCTCAAATGCAATCTTCGTTGACGGATTGAATGGATTAGGGAAATTGTCATATAGCTTATAGTCCATCGGTGCAGACACGGACAACGTTATCTCCTTCACCCATTTCTGACCGTCAGATGTTTTGATCTCAGCCGTTATCTTCGTCTGTATTCCGACCGGTGCCTTCTTATCAACAGAGAATGTAAACTCGGCATCCTTCGAGTTGTTTGGAGACAAATCTTCCAGCGATGCCGTGCTCGACTTGAAGGCAAGCCAGTCGGGAAGCTTGCTAAAAGTTACAGACACCGCCTTCGCAGCGATGTTGGAGTTGTTCTCTACGCTGAGTGAAATCGTATTATCCTTCGATGCAAATGGTATTTGCCAGACTCTACTTGACGTGTCGGTCGATGCAACCTTCGCCGTCTGGGCAAATGCTGCTGCCACAAATAGCAGAACAAACATCGATGTCTTCATCCCTACTTACTCCGTTCTTCATTCATTGATAACTGCTCCTCCTACGGCTGCACACTAAAGTCCACAATGTTGTTCGTCGACAGGTTTTGCGTCTTGTCCTGGTGAGCTGTGCCATAAGTAATCCTGAATGTCAGGTTCGCAGGAAGCAGTTCTTTCGTTACCACACCATTCACAGTAGAACCGATCTGTCGCCAGGCTCCGGAGTAATAGCTCGCCTGAACATTATTGACAGGCTGGTTCTGTGAATCTTTCACTCGCACCGTGCATAAGACAGTGGAGAAGGTGACTGTGTTGTTTGCAGAAATATCCTGTGCTTTGTCGTTGGATACATATTCATAAGTCATTCTGAATGTATAATTGGCAGGTAATAGCTCTTTTGCAGCTGTCCCGCCGCTCGTCGAGCCTAAATCTCTCCATGCTCCGGCATAATATTGCACCGTTCCCTGGTCCCCCGAAGGGGCAGGGATGAGATTCCCCTGACTGTTCTTCAGTTGAACTGTTGCATTTACAGTTTTGAACACAACGGTGGGATTTGTGCCTATGTTTTGCTGTTTATCATTGCTCGCGTAAGCATAAGTCATCCTGAAAGAGTAATTGTTCGGCAGTAATTCTCTCGTTGCCACACCATTCGAGGTTACTCCTAAGTCCCGCCATGCACCGGAGTAATATTGGACTGTGCCCTGATCCATTAATGTGCCTTGACTGTTCTGGAGTTGAACAACGGCATTCACAGTCTGGAAGATCACGGTTGGATTTGTGCCGATGTTCTGCTGCTTGTCATTACTTCCATAGGCGTAAGTCATTCTGAACGTGTAGCTGTTTGGCAGGAGTTCCTTTGTCGCTACTCCGTTTATAGTTGTTCCTAAGTTCCTCCAGGCTCCGGCGTAATACTGTACTGTGCCAGTATCCATCGGATTGCCTTTGCTATCCTGCAACTTGATCTGAGCATTCACTGTTTGAAATACGACCGTGTCGGGTCCAACTGTAACATTTGATTTTGTTTGTGTGCCGTATTCATAGGTCATTCTTAGGCTCAAGGTCTTAGCAGTTGTGTTTATTGTGAAGGCGCCATCATTATTATTTGTCGCGTCCTTCCAGCTACCTTCGTAGTATTGGAGTGCACCGCTGGTGAGTTTTGTGCCCATGCTGCTAACGAGCTTGACGATAATGCCCGGAGGCGATGAAGGTAGAAGAGCAATAAGAGACTGCGCGTCATCATGCAGAATGTGCCATGCATCGGTGCTAATCATGCCTTGTGGAACCGGTGTTACGTTGGTAGTGTCATTGGCTTTTGAACTCAGTACCGTCTGAAACAGCAGAAGTTGTTGCCGCGCGGAAGCAGAATCGCCTCCGGAAAGATATTGTTCAACAGCAGGAGGCATGTTGGCCAACTCGTGAAACAGCTCGGTGTCGCCAAAAAGCCCCAGCTCTGAACAATTGTCAAGATCCTGGCCAATAATCTGAGGAGTCACAATCTTTTCAAATCTAATTATCCCGCCAGGCTGTCCGTGATATTCAATACGACAGGAAACGAGCTCGTTTGAATCGATGACACCGATAAACCGGGTGTTGAATGCCTGCATCCGCGTCCTATCATCTGGCGTAAGGTGTACATAGAGAGAAAACTGTTTCGATTCCAGTCCGAAGCAGTCTATCTGATATATCCCATCGTCCTCTGGTGTATGAATCTCACACGTAAATTGATGCGATAGGTCTGACTCTTGCAGATCATTGCTATCTGGATTGTCCCCAATTCCCTCGGTAGAATAATTTGCGCCCGGAATTTCATCGTACTCTTTACCAATCCATGGATTAGCTGACCCTCTGGGGTCTACGCCGGTTTTTCGTCCGTGCGGGTCAGTAACAATAAAGTGAACCGCAATATCGGAGGTCATGTAAATTACGCCGGCGCCTTGTGCACGAATAGGGCTACTCATTGAGAACATCATGAGAAGTCCAAACATAGCTTTGAGTTTCATAAAATGTACTCCTTTATGCTCTACTTTCTGCGGTACACCACGATCTCAAACACACAGTTGTAGTAAGCGGAAAGATCGGTTCGCCCCGCGTAGCAACCAGGATCGAGAATTTTGTAGACATCTCCTTGCTTTTCCCTTACGAAAACCCAATGGTTGTGCCCTGTGCTTGGATTGTAGACCTGTGCTACGACAAGAGCTCGATCTGCCAAAAACTGATCCACCCTTGAAAGATCCATTGGTATACTATTATCTTCGTCAACTATCAAATTACCGTTCTGCCTCTTGTATTGTAAGCCTTTACCAACTTTGATCGGAGGACGGAATTTAGTAAAGCCACTTAGGTTACATATCACATCCCATTTGACTCCTACACCGTCAAATCCATTATTGTCTTCCATGTACTGCTCGAGCAAACCTGGATCAATACTGGCTCCACCGGCCTTCGCCGCAATAGCCATAGTTGTCAGCGCACACCCTTTACTACTGATCGTGTAATAAACCGGATTCCCATTCTTATCTCTCTCTTTGACATAGTTATCGTACTTCTTTTGAGCCCACCAACCACGATTTTGACAAAACTGACCCACTATCACCACGCTTCCTGTCCCCGTCGCACTCGGCTTGTTGACGGCGGAAACAGTGAAGGTAATGGTAGTATTTGTGTCTGGCACGTCACCGTCGGCTACGTAGTACGTTTCACCGAAGTATGCTGTCCAATAATTCGCAACGATCGTGGAAGCTTCTGCAGTACGAAAATTATTCTTCATCCCATGGACGTTTTGAGATCCAGAATGAGATTTTGCGCTGCCTGGCAACACGCTCAATGTCGAACGTCGTCCACTGTGCCGCCTCTCTTTGTTTTAGATGCGGGCGCTTCAGTACCAAGCTCTCCATACCCAGGTGGCGCTGCAGATATTTGTATATCTCCGTCATAATCTACATCCTGATCGTCAGCGGTTTTTCCCTGAACATATATCGAGGCACCATCAGAATGCTCAATGGTGTCCGGGTCCGTGTAAACATAGAAATGATCCAATGTGGGAAGTATCTGTACTGAATCTGTTTTGGTCATCCCATCGCTCTCTGCCTGAACTGTTACCCAGCCACCGTCAGAAGCAGGGTTGATACCATCAGCAACAAGTGAGTACTCCCCTATTCTGTCTCCCGTCGTCGTTACATCGGAGCCCAATTTCGTTTCCGCTCCGGTCTGGGGGTCGGTCCTGTGAAAGGACGCATACTGCGCCCCGGAAACAATAGTCAATGTAACCGGATCTGTAGGTACCCAAGCGGTGTTGCTACAGTCGCCAGTGAAGTCGCCGCTCATGCTCATTCCCGTCGAATCTCCCCATGCGAATTGGTGAATCCCCAGAGAGAAATCAAATGTGGAATAATAGGGTGTAAAGAAACGGATGGCAGCACAAGTGGCCCATTCTCTGTTGCCATTGTAGGCGACGCCCCAAAGCCAGGTGGAACCTGATTCGTTTTCCACCAATGAGTCGTCAACGAAAATCCACCACGAATAATGGACTAATACCATCTCCACGTTATAATCCTCAAAGGCATATGCCTCAAAATCATATTCCTGTACCGGCGCTGAAGAAATGGTCATTACGACGGAACTGCCAGATCCCTCCACCGTCTGCCCATACCCGCATCCGGCAGCACAACCGACCATCCCCTTCGATGCCTCGTCCCAATCGAACTCGAATCGTATAGTATGATTGTTACTCCCTCCTTGCACCGTCTTCGGCTGGGCAGGAGTGATCACAACCTTCTCCTGGATATGCACCTGCGCAAGCAGCGGACCTGCCGTTGTGAAAACAATCCCTAATGCCAACACAACCCGTCTCATTGCACGACCCTCTTTCAATTGTTGCAGATTCCCGATGCCGCCTTGCGGCATGGAGTCCGTTGCAGAACTCGGAGAGGAGATGGAAAAAAGGGAGGGCAGAACAGTTATATTGTACCATGATAGAATATATAGGAGAGGGAGGAGATGTTAGGACAGAAGGGCTTTGAGACGAAACTTTTCTACAAGGTGTCATTAACGGAGATGGTGCCGGAGGATGACTTTTACAGGCAGGTTTCAAAGGTGCTGGATTTACAGTTTGTATATGAGAGATGCAAGAACCTGTATGGTTCAACAGGCAATCCGTCGATAGATCCGGGAGTGTTTTTCAGGATGTGTTTGTATGGGTATTTTGAGGGAATAACGCATGATCGGGAGTTGGTCAGGAAGGTATCGGACTCGTTGTCGGCACGACTGTTTGTGGGATATGATTTAGACGAAGAGATTCCCTGGCACAGCACGATATCGAGGACAAGGGCGAAGCTGAGCGCGGGGATTTATGATGAGTTGTTCAGGAGAGTCCTGACTATGTGCGTGAACGCAGGCCTGGTATCGGGTGGGCACCAGTCGATAGATTCGACACTTGTAAAGGCAAATGCGTCTCTTGAGAGCACAGTTCGTAAAGAGCCATCATTAACAGTAAGCGAGTACATAGAGAGGACACTGAGCGAGAACAACGAAGAAGGGCCGGATAAGCCAGAGGAGATGAAAGGAGACGGAGTGGATGAAGACAAACATGGCAACAGTGGTTCGGTGAAGCTCATGGATACAGGTGGTTATCCGAGAAATAACATAGATAGATATTCGAATAGAGATTACTATAGTCCGGTTGATCCGGATAGTCGGATAGCCTTCAAGAAGCAGAATAAGACAGACCTGTACTACGCGGAGCAATTGTCGGTAGATTCATTTTGCAATGTGATAACGGCAGTTGTAGCGACGCATGCAGATTACACCGATTCGGAAGCATTGGTTGGGGTTGCTGGAAAAGCAAGGGAGAACTTGGAGGAGAACGGCCTAGAGCTTAACTCGTTAGGAGCGGACAGCAATTATTACAGTGATAAGAACGTGAAAGAGCTAAGTGAAGAAGGCATAACGTTGTATGTTCCGACGAGATCAGCCAAGAACTCTCATGGAGGGCTATCAAAAGACAGGTTTATCTATGATGAGAGAAACGACAGATATGTATGCCCTTCTGGTGAAAGCTTGGAAGTTTATTGTAGGAGGGAAGACGAGGTCACTTACAAGGCAGATACTAAGACGTGTGAAGGATGCTATCTGAAGGAGGAATGCAAGCCCGGAAGGAAAGGAAGAAGCATCCGGCATTCTTTGTATTACAGTTACGTAGCCGATCTGAAACGGAGACAAAGGTCGTTTGCTTACAAGGAAGCGATGAGAACAAGAAAGATAACGACAGAGCCAGTTTTCGCAGACGCTAAAAACAACCATGGGCTCAGGCATCTTAATGTTCGGGGATTAGATAAAGCACAGAAGGTGTTCACTTTGATTGCGGTTGTTCAGAATCTAAAAAAACTGTTGAGACACACATTGAAGAAGAGGTGTGCTTCTGCAAAGTATGTCCAAGCGCCAGGTACGCTGATAAACATTTCAGATAGAATCCATCGCATCATTTTTACGCTTTCTTATCAACCAATTTCCTGATACCGACTTGCGCAACGGACTCCATGCCGCATACTTATATAGAATAATTGAGCGGCATAGAAACATTCGGGAATAGTATCTATCGTCCCGCTCAGCGTAATCCTGAAGAACGGGAAGAACCTAGTCGATCCTTAGCTGCACCTGTCTACTTTGGTGATCATCATCAATCGCTGATTTGCCCTGCGTCCAATTACATCCTTCATATCCTGCATACCGTTGCACCCGATCTATCTAACAACAAAAGTTTAACCCAAGTCGAAACTAATGTCAAGAAGAACAGTGAGGAACTTTTCGACCAATCACATGGACAAAATTAATCTCCATTTCCCGGGAACTATTCGGAAGTGACTTCCGCGACTCACATTCCAAACAAGCTCGAAACCCGAATTGCGGAATTAATCTAGATGGCCCTTGCCCTGGCCTTTTGACTTTTTGAGCCAGAGGCTCATCAGCCTCCAGCTGAGCCCTTTGCATATTGACGTTCCCGTCCCGCCATCACCCTCATCACTCAAATTAACCGCACTCACCCGGAAGAAACGATCTATATCCGCCCGAACTTCTTGTCAAGCTCGAGAAGCGGAATCTTGATGAGCACGGGTCTTCCGTGTGGACAGACATACGGCACTTCAGCCTTGAAAAGCTGATCCAGTAGCGATTCCATCTCTTCAGTCGTAAGATGGTCTCCCGCCTTCACTGCAGCCTTGCACGCAAAAGTCTTGCACAGCTTCTCGCGCGGAGTAAGCCGCAGATCGCTATCGCGTTTGTAATCTTCAATAATCTCCGTGAGTATTGTGTTTTCTCTCCCCGGTTTCAAGTCGACAGGAACGCCATCGAGAACCACGGTCGAGCCGCCGAACAGTTTTATACTGAACCCCATGTGATTCAGATCGGCGATGATCTCTTGTGCCACAGTGAAATCAGCCGGGTCGAGATTCAAGCTTACTGGAAAAAGCAGCTGCTGTGTATTCTGTCCCTGCTCGCCGAAACGTTTCAATGCCCGCTCGTAAATCACACGCTCATGCGCGGCATGCTGGTCGACAACAAGAAGTCCCGTCGAAATCTGAGAAATGATATATTTGTTGTGCAGCTGGTAGATGATATTTGCGGATTCATCGACGGCCTCGCTCTGAGTCGTCGGTTCGCCTTCGGCCAAAGGTCTACTCTGTGGTAACCTCAATGCAAAGAGCGGATCGACTGCATCCGCTATTCTCTCATCCTCGATGAGGCGCTGAGCGGATCTCGGACCGTACATGACCGGTACTATTCCGCCGCGTGACTGGACGCCGAAGTCGACACCCGGACGGAGGCGGGAAGAGTCTGCTGTCGTGCGGCTAACGAACTTCCCCGAGTCGCCGGCCACTGCCATCTCAGGCACCAGATCGCTCCGAACGAGTGCGGCCCTCGTCGCCGAACGAATGGCCCCGTAAATACTACGCTCGTCCCTGAACTTTACCTCTAATTTCGAAGGATGAACATTCACATCAACTTCGTTCGCAGGAAGATCTATGAATATCGCGAAGAACGGAAAGTCTCCTTTATCAATAAGATTCTCGTAAGCTGAAAACGCAGCATGGTTAATCGCCTTGTTGACGACGTATCTCTTGTTTAAAAAAAGAAATTGCTCGCCGCGAGTCCGCTTGGTGTATTCAGGTTTTCCGAGGAACCCGCTGATCTTCAGGCGATCGTAATCCTCCTCGAATGCGACAAGTGAATCGGTGAATTTCGCGCCGAATACTTCGTCCAGCCTTTCTCGCACGGTTCCGGATTTTGCGCGCAGGACAACTTCGTCGCCCGACCGGAGCGTGACCGCAATCCCGGGAAAAGCAATGGCGTACCGCGAGACCGTCTGGTAAATATGTCTGAACTCGGTCGGGTTTGCCTTCAGAAAATTTCTCCGCGCCGGGGTATTGTAGAAAAGATTCTTAACGATGATGGTCGTGCCTCTGGCGTGAGCAGTTCTGGAGACTTTCCCTGATTTCCCGCCATCGATTCGCAGGTGAACCGCCGCATCCTCCTCCTCGGTCTTTGTCTTCAACTCCAATTGGGAGACGGCTGCAATGGAATAAAGCGCCTCTCCGCGGAAGCCGAGGGTCGAGACATACTCAAGATCCTGATAAGTCGCGATCTTACTCGTGGCATGCTGCTCGAACGCGAGAACCGCATCTTCCTGAGTCATGCCGGCGCCGTCATCGGTTACTCGTATGAAACTCTTCCCCGCATCTTTCACCTCTATCTCTATCGACTTCGCACCGGCATCGATCGAGTTCTCGATCAGCTCCTTCACGACCGACTCCGGCCGCTGCACGACTTCTCCCGCAGCGATCTTGCTTGCGACCTCTTCGGAAAGGACTATGATCTTCGACATCAAGCTGCCTCCATACCCGCACTACCAGCATTCGTCTGATTCGACGACCCGTCGTTAAACAGAGCATCGACAAAAGTCTTCTTGTCGAACGGCTGCAAATCATCTATTCCTTCCCCGACGCCGACATACTTCACGGGTAGTTTGAGCTCCTGACTTATCGCGATCACAATTCCGCCTTTCGCTGTGCCATCAAGTTTAGTCAACACAATGCCGGTCACGCCGGAAGCTTCGAGGAACTGTCGGGCCTGGACGAGGCCGTTCTGTCCGGTTACAGCATCGAGAACCAGCAATACTTCGTGCGGAGCATCGGGAATCACCTTCCGGACGACACGTCGGATCTTCTTCAACTCCTCCATCAGATTCGTTTTCGTGTGAAGTCTACCCGCAGTGTCGATCACGACGACATCGACGCCCCGTGCCTTTGCGGCATTGATGGCGTCAAATGCAACGGCCCCCGGATCTGTGCCGGGGAGCTGCTGGATAATCTCCACTCCGGCCCTGTCCGCCCATATTTTCAGCTGCTCGTTCGCGGCAGCGCGAAACGTGTCGGCAGCAGCAATCAATACTTTGTTCCCGTCACTCTTGAAATTGTACGCGAGCTTCCCGACGGTTGTCGTCTTGCCGACTCCATTAACTCCGACAATCATTATCACATAGGGCTTCGCAATTCTCTGCCCTGAGTCGTTCGCTTCAGTAAGACATTTTGCAATCTCTTCCTTCAAAAGTTCTTTCAGCATCCGGGGATCCTCGTATCCTTCCGACTTCACTCTCGCGCGGATATCGCTGATGATTTTTCCCGTTGTGTCAAATCCGATGTCGCTCGAAAGAAGTGCCTCTTCGACCTGACCGATAAGCTCGTCGTCTATTTTCGTCTTACCGGAAATGACCTTCGAAATCCTGTCGACAAAATTCGAGCGGGTCCTCGTAAGTCCGTCTTTAATTTTCTTGAAACGATCTAGCAATCCCATGCGTCAATAATTCTTATTCATATGCCGGCCGTCCATGCGATATAGGGACGGACAGGCTATGTATAATTTGGACTATCATCTTTGGCCATTTGCTTTTGATAGACTCTCGCATAAACCGCAAGCGATACAAAAAGTGAAATCGTGCTCAGGTAGAGAAAGAAAGTCTTTACGGAAGCCACGGCATCAATCCTCATCGTCGCGAGGATCAGGTAGGCCGCGACGAAAGTCACTGTCCACTTCCCTGCCCACACCGACTGGAGAACGATTTTGCGGCGACTTATTATGAGCGAGCTGCCGATTACGATAATCACGTCTCGGAGGGCGACAAGAACCATATACCATAATGGAACATCACCGGCCAGCACCAATGCCGCTGACATTGTGACAATACAAATCTTGTCTGCGGCCGGGTCGAGCAGCTTTCCGAATTCGGTCACCTGATTTAACATACGTGCAAGCATGCCATCGAGAAAATCTGTCGACACCGCGACTAACATCAGTACCAATACAGTTATCCGGTAACCCGCCCCCTGTTTCAAAACGAGGATGACTATCGGAATCAGAAGTGCAACGCGGCTCAAGCTGAGAATATTCGACAATGTCCAGCGTTTCTCAACTTTCAATGCGTTATCTCCAGTAAATTTTAGATCAGGGGTTTGCAGTTCTCGGATTGAAGATTACTTCAGCCACCTGGAACGCAGCGGTAAAAACAAATCAGAACCGTTAACTGTCAACTCTTCACTGTTAACTTATCTTTGTTTCATTTATGTTGGCTTCAAACTCTTCTTTGCTGTTGAGCTCGACTTCCGTGGGATAAATGCCGCTGAAACAAGCTGTGCAATAGTTCCTGCGCTCGTCGGTCGGGACTGATTCCAGCAACTTTTCGAGCGACAGATAAGCAAGGGAGTCAACGTTTAATTCTCTGGTCATTTGCCCGATGTCGCCATCCATCTGGTTCGCGAAGAGTTCTTCTTCGGAGGGGAAATCCATTCCGTAGTAGCAGGGGTGCATGATTGGCGGAGAGCTGACTCTGAAATGCACCTCGGAGGGCCCGGCTTCCCGGATGAGTTTCACAAGCTGCTTGCTCGTTGTTCCGCGCACGATCGAGTCGTCCACGATGACTACCTTCCGGCCTTTCAGGACGCCTTTGACTGTGTTGAACTTCATCTTAACCTTCATCGCGCGCACATCCTGGCTCGGCTGTATGAAGGTCCTCCCGATATAGTGACTCCTTATCAAACCGATCTCGAACCTGGCTTTTATTCCCATCTTCACGCTCTGAGAGACAAAACCGAGTGTCGCGGTGTTCGACGAGTCCGGCACGCTGATCACGACAAGCTTCTCATCCTCGTCTCCCCCGGGGACGGATCCGCCTTTGGCAGAGTTCTGGACAGGTGATTCCTCCGCCAGCCCTTTGCCGATCTTTCGTCTGACCTTGTCGACGCTCTCGCCAAAAATCTTGCTGTCGGGGCGGGAAAAGTAGATGAACTCAAAAATACAATGACGAGATTGATTCGGAATGTCGGGAAGGAAAACGGAATGCACTTCTCCTGTCTCGATCGCCTCGTCATCAATGACGATGATCTCACCCGGCTCGATATCGCGCAGGTACTCAGCTCCCATCACGTCGAACGCGCAAGTCTCCGAAGCGGCGATGAAAGATCTGCCCAGCTTCCCGAGCGCAAGCGGACGGAACCCGTAGGGATCTCTCGCTACTATCAGCTGATCATCAGAGAGTATGACAAGTGAGAATGCTCCGCGGATGGCCTGAAGTGCTTCGTAGACCTGGTCGATCAGCGTCTCCTTCTGGCTTCGCGCAATCAAATGCAGGATGATCTCCGTGTCCGTGGTCGTCTGGAAAAGAGTGCCTGTTTCTGTCAACTCATCCCTGAGCCTGTGGGAGTTCGTTAAGTTTCCGTTGTGCGCTATTGCGAGATTTCCTTTTCGGTAATTGACAACAATCGGCTGGACATTCTTTCCACTCTCTGCGGAGCCGGTGGTAGAATACCGGTTGTGTCCGATTCCCGAATCTCCTTTTAACACATCGTGGAGTATTTTGTCATCCTTAAACACGTCGGCAACGAGTCCGGTTTTCTTGTGTATGTTGAAGAAAGTTTTGTCACCCTTTCTTTCTCTCGTCACAATGCCTGCCGCTTCCTGGCCGCGGTGCTGAAGCGCATTAAGTCCGTAATAAATGTAACTCGAGGCGTTCTCTGTACCGTAGACACCGACAACGCCACAAAAAGTCCTCGGCCTCTCTATCTTCAGACTTACGTCATCGCTTTCGGCTACTGCCGAATTGAGATCCGCAAGATCTTTTCCGGAGCCAGTTGAATC
Source organism: uncultured Bacteroidota bacterium (assembly GCA_963704305.1). Classification (GTDB taxonomy): domain Bacteria; phylum Bacteroidota; class Ignavibacteria; order Kryptoniales; family JAKASW01; genus JAKASW01. Next base: position 618,936 of record OY969888.1, read on the forward strand.
ACATGGAATGTTCTCTACCAATTTTGTCTTCCTCAATTAAAAAACCTCACCTCTTTCAAATTAAGAAATGAGGCAGAGTAAAACAAACCTTGATCGTTGAGCCGGTGAGCGAAAGGTCTGGCGATTAAACTTGTGGAATCCCCGGACAAAAAGTCTCTACCGCAGATTTGCTTCTGACTGTTCGCCTTTTGAGGTGAAATCGGTTGGGCGGCTCGCTTAGAACAGTGTATAGATAAACGGTGCGAGAGCTGAGCCCTGGGTGAGTACGATGAACAGACCTAGGAACAGCAGGACGAATATGATTGGTCCGAGCCACCATTTCTTACGCACCTTCATGAATGCCCACAACTCGCCGAAAATTGTCAGCCTGTTCTTAAGTCTCCTGGATGCTTTCATTTCTATGGTTCCCTTTTCTCAGCCATCACGATATACTCGCTGCCAGGTGAAATTAATCGAGTTCAAACTGTTGTTCAAGAACCTCTCCGCTATACTCACCGAGTTTCCCTTTTTCAAGAATGAAGCTTCCGATCACGAGGCAATCCATCTCGGTTCTCATGAAGCAACGCCACGCATCCTCGGGCGTGCACACGATCGGTTCTCCCCGGACATTGAAGGACGTATTGATGATGACAGGACATCCTGTCTGCCGATCGAACTCCGTTATAAGATCGTAGTACAAGTCATTCTGTTCTCGCGAGATCGTCTGCAATCTCGCGGAGCCATCCACATGAGTCACGGCCGGGATAACGCGCTTGTCCGGACGAACGACAGCAACAAAAAGCATGAACGGTCCCGGGCGGTCGAACTCGAAGTATTCGCCAGTCCGCTCCTCGAGCACTGTTGGGGCAAACGGCCGGAAGCTCTCACGGAACTTAATCTTCAAATTAACAACCGACTGATTCTTTGGGTTGCGAGCATCTGCGACAATGCTCCGGCTTCCCAGCGCTCGCGGGCCGAACTCCATTCTTCCCTGGAACCATCCCACGACCTTCTGGTCCGCAATCATGTGAGCAGTTTCCTCGAGAAGCTCCTTCCTGCCATATTTTCTGTATGGAATATTCTTAGACTGCAGATAAAGTTCTATCTGATCGTCTGAAAACTCCGGTCCGAGGAAAGCGTCATTCATCACAAAAGATCTAGGATTGCCGAGGATTGTGTTGTAGATATAATATGCTGCTCCGACTGAACCGCCTGCATCTCCTGCCGCTGGCTGGACGAAAATGTCATGGAAAGAAGTGTTTTCAAGAAGCTTGCTATTCGAGACGCAGTTGAGTGCGACGCCTCCCGCCATGCAAAGGTATTTCAACCTCGTTTCTTTCTCGATGTGCTGTGCCATCTTCACGACAATCGTATCCGTTACCATCTGTAGAGAAGCAGCGACGTCTTTATGGAATTGCGTCAGCTTCGACTCGGGTTTACGTACAGGCTCGCCGAAGAGTCTACTGAATTTTCTCCCCACCATCTTCAAGCCGTACTCATAGGTGAAATATCGCATGTTCAATTTGAAGCTCCCGTCGTCTCTCAGCGTGACCAACTCCTTCATCATCAAATCGTAAAACCGGGGCTCACCATATGGAGCGAGTCCCATCACTTTATATTCCGCGCTGTTGACTTTGAATCCGAGGTAATAAGTGAACGCGGAATAAAATAAACCGAGTGAGTGTGGGAACTGGATAGACTTCAGAAGTGCAATGTCATTTCCGCGCCCGTACCCGAGCGTTGTTGTGTCCCATTCACCCACACCGTCGGTCGTGAGGATTGCCGCCTCATCGAACGGAGACACAAGGAATGCACTGGCTGCGTGCGATATATGATGTTCCGCAAAGAGAATTTCCCCCTCATACTCGAGCTCGTGTCTGATGGTCTGTGGAATCCAGATCTTCTCTTTGATCCACACCGGCATCGCCTTCAGGAATGAGAACAGACCTTTTGGCCAGGTGGCAATATAAGTCTGAAGGATCCTATCGAACTTCACAAATGGCTTGTCATAGAATCCGATGTAGTCAAGCTCCTGTGGTTTCAAGTGGGCATAGTCTAGGCAAAAATCGATCGCATGTTTAGGAAATCCCTGGTCGTGCTTCTTGCGAGTGAACCGTTCTTCGTGAGCAGCGGCCACAAGTTTACCGTCTTGCACCAAAGCAGCAGCGGCGTCATGATAAAAGCAAGATATCCCGAGGATGTTCACCGTAAGATCCTAGAACTGGTGGCGAGCTTGGTCAAGAGTGTGCGGCGTAGTTTCTTTCGCTTTCCAGAAAGACCCCGACGGTGCGATACGATGGGCCATCAGGTCCTTGCGCATTAGTCTCGAGATGAGAGACATCGGACCCACCACAATCAAATACACTATAGTGAGGAGAAGTGTCGCATTTACCGCCGCGAGGAAGTGTGCAAATGCCATCCAGCATTTGTATATTATCCGCCCTATTTTCCGAATCACGCCCATAATGGTTCAGCCAATATATCCAAAAGCACGAGGATTTACAACGAGACTTGACCGACCGGTGATGACTTCGGCTGTTTCATTTGTATAGACTCTGACTTAAAATCGTATGCAAATTTCTAAAGAGAGCGATGAAAAAAGCAAAACCTCTTACGCCTCAATTGAGCCCCAGAAAGAGGCACATTTTTTTCGCAATCACAATTTCTACACCAGTAATATTCCTCGTCTGTCTCGAGCTTGCGCTCCGCCTCTCAGGTTATGGACACGATCTATCTCTTTTCAAGCGCCATGAGATCCGCCATCAGATATACTACGAGCTTAACCCTGACATTAAATTCCGTTACTTCGGGAATTCACGATTCGCACCATCGACGTCGCCGGACTATTTCCAAATGCCGAAACCGAACGGGGTCTACCGAATATTCTGTCTCGGTGGATCCACAACTGTCGGGTATCCTTACCTGTTCAACGGATCCTTCTCCACTTATCTTCGCGACCGATTGAAAGCCACCTTCCCGCAGAAGAAAGTGGAAGTGATCAACTTGGGAATGACCGCAGTAAACAGCTTCACAGTACTCGACATAGCGCGCGAGCTCGGGAAATATCAGCCAGATTTGATTATCGACTATGACGGACACAATGAATTCTACGGTGCTCTCGGAGTCGCCTCCAACCAAACTGTTGGTCCCTATCGTTTTCTCATACTGGCTTACCTCAGACTAGTCCATCTCAAGACCTTTCAGTTGTTGCACGACGTAATTCTGAAAGTGACCGAGCTCTTCAGCCGCACCAGCAGCTCAATGTCACGCGGTACGGAGATGGAAGCTCTTGCGCGAGGACAATATGTTCCAAATGGAAGCCGGATATACAACGACGCCTATTCAATTTTCCGTGATAATCTCGATGACTTAAAGGAGTATTGCCGTTCGGAAGGGATACCGCTCATTCTCGGGACCCAGGTGTCGGACCTCCGTGACCAACCTCCATTCATATCGAAAAACTCGCCAGCATTATCGCAACAACAAATGTCTCTGTTTCAAGAGCGTTATCGAATCGGCTTGAAGCTCCAGTCAGAAGGTCTGTTGGATTCAGCCATGGTTGCCTTTCGGTCAGCTATCGCAATTGATTCTTCATACGCCGATTCACATTATCGACTTGCCCAATGCCTTGATGCGGCAGGCAAAAAGGGAGAGGCACTTCCCGAGTACATTCTCGCGCGAGATTACGACGAGCTGCGTTTCCGAACCGATAGCAAGTTCAACGACCTTATCCGTTCAATGGACGATGACAAGCATTGCTTCATCGACGATGTAGAGGCAATTTTCAAATCTCTTTCACCGGATTCTCTCATCTGCCATAATCTCATCACCGAGCATTTACATCCCAACTCGCGAGGCTATTTTCAAATTGCCAAGAGTTACACCCGTGTCATGCGCGAGAACGGTTTGTTTGCATCGCAACAGGAATGGAGTCTGCCGACACCATCAATGACGAAAAGCTCTGGGAGAACCGTCCTATTTCGGAGCTCGACGAACAGATCGCCGCGCAAAATACCGAGATTCTTACATCAGGTTGGCCATTCAAGGATAGATTGCCGACGATGGATACCGTTCCACAGACAGACACGCTCGGCCTCATCGCACAGGAAGTGGCATTGGACAAATTGGATTGGACAACAGCACATAAGGAAGCGATTTACTTTTATCAACGAAGAGGAGATTGGGAAGATGTTGAACGGGAATACAAGACGCTTCTCGGAGAATTTCCTCTCGATTTAGAATTGTATATGGATCTTGCGAGGCTGTATCTAAAAGAAAAGCGTATCGACGACATGGGGGATGTCATGATGCGCTCTATCCACATTTACCCGACGATCCAGGCATACCGCACACTCGGAGATATCATGATGGAGAGGGGAAACGCCGCCGGCGCCGCCAAGTTCTATGAGAAGATGGACGGCTTTGCTCAGAGTCCCGGTGAACGGCTCAGCAACGGACTTGCATTAAGCTATGCATATGTCAGAGCGGGTGATTTCGAGAATGCCAGGGTTCGGCTCTCTGACCTATTGCAGGTAAACCCGAACTTCAGACCTGCACTTGAGACTCCTTCGCTATGTGACCGCCCGACTGGAGGGGGACTCAACACACAATTGATGATCCTAAATTAAGCCGAAGTTACCATTTGTCATCGGGCATCCCTCCAGAAGAGGCTCGTGGACAAATCTCGATGAAGGCGGCATCAATCAGCGATCAATTTGCGATCGCAGGCTCAGCGGAAGCCGGTGTTCTTTCCTCTTTCTTCGTCGGACGGAGGGCGAAACCGAGAACTTCCTCCATGTCACTTACGAACTTGAATTTCACCTGCTCACGAACATGCGCCGGAACTTCCTCAACGTCAAACTCATTCTTCTTGGGAAGAATGACAGTCTTTATTCCTGACCGCACGGCTGCAATCACCTTTTCCTTCACACCGCCGATTGGGAGGACTGCACCGCGCAGAGTAATCTCGCCCGTCATCGCAAGATCGTTGCGCACGAGCCTTCCGGTCAGCACTGAGACCAGCGCAGTAAGCATCGTAACTCCCGCGGAAGGGCCATCTTTGGGAACAGCGCCAGCCGGAACGTGCACATGTATATCGTACTTCTCACGAAAATCCCGTTCGACACCCAACTCCTCTGCGTTCGCGCCTATGAAGCTCAGCGCAGCCTGTGCAGATTCTTTCATGACATCGCCGAGCTGGCCCGTCAATATGAGATTTCCTTTGCCATTCATCTTGGTCGCCTCGATGAAGAGTATATCTCCACCGACCGGAGTCCATGCAAGACCCGTTGCAATCCCGGGCTTATTTATTCTCTCGGAAATCTCCGGATAGAACTTCTGGTGTCCGAGGTACCTCACGATAGCTTCGCTGTCAATGCTGAATTTCTTATTCGCACCGGCCGCCACTTCTCTGGCTACGCCCCGACACACATCGGCGATCTTTCTCTCAAGACTTCTCACTCCGGCTTCTCTCGTGTGCCCCGAAATTATGAGATGCAACGCTTCGTCCGTGAACTCGATCTGTTCCTTATTCAATCCGTGCTCGTATTCCTGTTTCGGGACGAGGAAATTCTTAGCAATGTGGAGCTTCTCATCCTCGACGTAACTCGGTATCTCTATTATTTCCATCCTGTCACGAAGCGCAGGGGGAATAGGCTCCATGATATTTGCAGTCGCAATGAACATGACCTTCGAGAGATCGAACGGTATCTCCAAATAATGATCGCTGAATGAAAAATTCTGCTCCGGATCCAAAACCTCTAGAAGCGCACTTGACGGATCGCCTCTGAAGTCCATACCGATCTTGTCGACTTCGTCGAGCATGAAGACAGGGTTATTTGAGTCTGCCTTTTTGATTCCCTGAATGATCCTTCCAGGCAAAGCACCGATATAAGTGCGCCTGTGCCCGCGAATCTCGGCTTCATCATGGACACCGCCCAAGGACATTCGCACGAACTTTCTGCCGAGCGCAGTTGCTATCGATTTGCCCAGACTCGTCTTTCCAACTCCAGGTGGTCCGACAAAGCACAGTATTGGTCCGCGCATGTCATTCTTCAATTTGCGAACGGCAAGATACTCGAGGATTCTCTTCTTCACCTTCTCGAGACCGTAGTGATCTTTTTCAAGCGACTTCTCCGCCGCCGCTATATCAAGGTTGTCCTCCGTAGACACACTCCAAGGAAGATCGAGGAGCCAGTCAAGGTACGTGCGAGCGACAGTATATTCAGCGCTGGACGGGTGCATCCTCTGCAGCCTGTCAAGTTCCTTCGTCGTCGTCTTCTTGACTTCTTCCGGATAATTACCTTCTTCTATACGTTTGCGAAGCTCGTTTATCTCGACGTTCTCATCGTCTTCGCCAAGCTCATGTTTAATCGCCTTCATCTGCTCACGCAGGAAGTAATCGCGCTGACTCTTGTTAATCTCGTCTTGCACCTCATTCTGGATTTTGTTCCCCAGCTCGAGTCGTTGGACGAGTTTACTTAAATAGAGGTTCGCTTTTTTCAATCGCTCGTGAACATTCAGTTCCTCCAGTACTTCCTGTTTCTCGTTAACCGGAATACTGACCAGCCACATTGCCATGTCGGCAACCTGGCTTGGGTCCTCCGTATTCAGGATGAGGCCCAAATGCTCCGGCGTAAGATCGGGTGCAATATCAACTGCCTTCTTGAATCCACCTTTTATTGTCGCGACCAGCGCCTCGATCTCTATGCTTTGCGCTGTCTCCTCCTCGACCCTTTGAACGAAACCTTTCATGTAAGGATCTTGCTGTACGAGGTTGAAAATTTGTGCCCGGTACAGACCTTGAACGAATACGCTCTTGGATCCGTCCGGCAGATTGTAGACTTTCAGTATTCGCGCTACCGTGCCAATTTTATGGATGTCTTCTGCGGTCGGCCGCTCCGTGTTCGCATCTCTCTGCGCCACGATCAGTATCGGCAGGTCATCGCGGAAAGCCTCGTCCACAAGTTGTATGGTGCTCTTTCTTCCGACAGAGAGCGGCATCATCTGTTTCGGGAAGAACACCGAATTCCGAAGCGGCATTATCGGAAGCACTTCCTGGCTGTAAAGCTTTCCAGGATCTTCCATGACTATCTGTTCGTCTTTGTCAAACTCTTGCTGTGTCATCAATTCCTCCTCTCACGAAAGTCTCATTACAATATCAAGCAGCTCATCTTTTTGCCTCTGCATGTCCAGTGTCACAGAATCTATCACCCTGATGACACCGGCGTCCCTGATCAGATTCTTCTGGTGTGTCAGAGTCTCGCAGAGGGCCGCATGCTCTTCCATGTCCTCGACCAGCCGCTTCACATTTTGCCTGAACTCCCGGACGTCGCGATTCTCAGTCGTGACCTGCGGCACCTGGCCTCCGAGCTCGCTGATCTTAGCTCGCAATATCTCTCCCAAAGCCCTTATCTCTTCCGCAATTTTCTTGATCCGATTGAGCAGAAATGGATAAGGGATCCATTTCACATGTGAAGATAGATTGGCGGCGATCTTGACTAGAGCCGTGTAATCGTCGCTCAAGAACTTGATGTCTTTGTTCAGTTCTCTTTTTTCTGTCGAATCCTGAAAAAAGGTATTCAGCAGACCGAACCGTCTCAAATTCTTGTGGACTGTAGTTTGCTGTAACATATTTCCTTCTTTAAAAAAATAAAAAGGCCCCCGATTTTCGGGAGCCCTGACCTGTCGAGATTCTTATTGGGAAACCTTCACTTCGATTTCCTTCGGCTTTGCCTCTTCGACCTTCGGCAAAGTTATCGTGAGGACACCGTCTTTGTAAGTCGCATCGATCTTGTCGTTCTTCACGCCCGATGGCAGAGTGAATGATCTCTCGAAGCTGCCGTACGAGCGCTCGACGCGATGATAACTTTTGTCCTTCTCTTCCTTTTCCTGTTTCTTTTCGCCCTTGATCGTCAGGATGTTCTCGCGAACTGTGATCTTAACATCGTTCCGGTTGACACCGGGCAACTCAGCCTTGATTACGAAAGAGTCGGCATGCTCCATCACGTCGATACGCGGCCTCCACTGCGAAAGGTGATCGCCGTCGCCATCGACATCTGTGAAAAGACTATCAAAGGCGCGACCAATCTCTCGCTGCATGTTCATCAGGTCTCTGAATGGTGTCCATGTGGAGACTTCCTGTTCGGGTTTAAATCTAATCAGTGCCATAACCAATTCCTCCTTTTTGTTTTCAACCCGACATATGTTCAATCGGTGTGCCAACAGGAAGGAATTTCAAAAAGGTAAATTCGATGACTCTCGCATCGCAACTGACACTGACGCTTGACAAATTGTGTGAAAGGTGCGACACAAAGAGAAAATTTTCTGCCTCCAAAATGTCAAATTGTCAAACTTCACGGAATGAGTAGAACTGATCTCCTCGCTTAATATCCGAGTGCCTTCAACATTATTCCGGAAACAAATTGGTTACCTTCGTCATCGAGATGGACACCGTCCACTGTCAGAATGCCTTCGCGCAAATCCCGCGGGTTGTGCCGCTTCAAATAATCTACGAAAAATTTCCGCAGATCGCACAATTGTGTGTCGGTATCTCTGGCAACTTTGCGACTGATCTCTGTGTACTCGTCCAACATCTTATCCTGTGGATTCTCGCCGTTCACTTTTTCACCGATCACGCTCGGGGTGCAAAGGATCACTCTGGCTCCAGCCGCGTGACACCTCCAGATAATATCTCGCAGTCCGGATTCGTAGTCTTCCTTATCCGTGCCTTTCAATCCAGGCAGGGCAAAATGCCAGACATCGTTAATGCCGATATATATAACCACGACGGTCGGGTTCTTCGACAATACATCGCGCTCAAGACGAATCTGCAGATCGGGCACCTTATTTCCGCTGACGCCCGCATTCACAACTTCGGGAGCTTTCGCTCCAAATTTCTCTCTCAGAGCGTCAGCCAAGAGTGTGACATAGCCATGCGGTCCGCCGCCCAATTCCGTAATCGAGTCGCCAAAGAAGACGATTCTCTGAGGACGCGGCGCCGTCACGAATCGTTCCGAAACGCATCCGGCAAATAATAGCGCAACGCAGGCAAGCGCGTGTGTAAGATTCATTCATTCTCCGTTCATTAGAATCGTATGCGGTTGAGCATTTCCCACGAATTGAACTCGCGAGAAGAGACTCCGCTACGTCACAACGAAATCAACTCACTTCAAGATATGTCTTAAGACTCGGGGTAATCAAGGAAGAGCTTTCCCCATTTATTGGTTCGCTTAATCCTGTCCTGAATCCTTTTTCCCTTTGCGGGCCACCAGACATAGTCGTGATAAAAAAAACTTCCGAATACGAATGCATAGACAAGCGGAGTTCTAAAGAACAGTTTCTGGAAAACTCTCATTGGAGAGAACCACAGGACATCGCCGACTCTGCTTGCTGCGTTGTCGCCGACAAAGAAATGGAGATTCACCGAGCTAATGTCTTCACCGACGACATCGATATTCCGCGGGTCGCCAACGCCGAGCTCTGCCTCGTGCGCGAGCCTGATGTACTTTATTCCCATCGGATCGAAGCCCATCATTTTTGCGGACACGGAATCGATTGCAACCTGGTCCGCGCTCGCGAGGATGAAGTCGGTCTCGACCGGAATCATCGTGCGAGGACCGGGACCATTTCCCGCGATCGTTCCATCCATGACGGCGAAGATTCCGGAGTGAATTTCTTTTTGAATGGCAAGCAGATCCACGAGTGTTTCGTGAATCCACGAATGCGCGTAATGCCGCCGCGTGTTCAGAAGTCCGCCAAAGGCATTCTTCATCGCGCCGGTTGTCGTGGTGTAAATGTGAGTCTTCATCGTCGGAAGGTGGACGATATTCTTACCGATGAAAAACTCGGGGACATGAATGCCATCCGGGAAGATCTTATCGAGAGCTAGCATCTTCGTCCGGGGAGAATACCTAATCCATCTTATTTCATCGGGCAAGAAATTGTGTTTCTCCTCTATTGAATACTTTCGATAGATCGGATCAAGTCGGTTCAACTTTTCACCCCTATCCGCATCGGTAACCACGGTGTTGTTGCCGACGGCGACGATTTCATTGAAACCCATCTCCTTCAGTGCGAGTATCGTCCCCTCGAGCTGCCAGGGCGTCGTATTTGCAGACAGGTAGGGGAAGTGCCAGCTGATGTTGTCTTTCAGGATCGTTACCGCGCTGCGGTCAAGCGAGCTCCCGACATCCGCCAGCTCGATGAGTCTTGCATAATCGTTCAGTACAGTGCCAGGCTGAGTCTTTATGACGGCGACTTTAGATTTTGACACGGTCATTCATCCAGAAACAGTCGAAGGCAAGCAAATCCACGGCGATAACTCCCATGGACCGTCTTCATATTTTTTCCAGCGCTCGTTCAATTTCCGCAAGGTCCTCCCGGTCAATCTTGAAATCCGCCAAAACATTTTCCTCGACGTGCTGTGGACTTCTTGCGCCGACGATGGATGATGTAACGGCCGGATTCATGTTAACCCAGGCGACAGCCAGCTGCCCGACGGTCTTCCCATATTTCGCCGCGATGGGACGAAGCTCCTCAACGAAAGCGATCTCCTTTGAAAGGAGCGGCTCCCTAAACATTCTCTCTCTTCTTCTCCAGTCGTCAGCGGCGACTCGGTCGATGTCAAATTTCCCGGTGAGCAGTCCGGACATCATAGGACTGTACGCCACGACTCCGATGTTACTACGCAGACAAAATGGGAGAACCTCTTTTTCGACTTCTCGTTTGAGAAGGTTGTACGGCGGTTGAAGTGACTGAACCAGTGCAATCGCCATGCATCTCTCGAGGAGAGGAACATCGAAGTTGCTCACGCCGATAAACCTGACTTTACCTTCTTCTTTAAGCTTCGCCATCACACCCCATGATTCTTCAACCGGAGTATCGGGGTCGGGCCAATGGAACTGGTACAGATCGATATGGTCAGTATTCAAGCGGCGAAGGCTGTTTTCAATTTCCTTGCGAATGCTTGCTGGCCCGAGATGTATTCTCACCTTTCCGTTTTCGTCCCACACCATTCCACACTTCGATGCAAGGAAAACTCTATCGCGAATTCCCTTAAGAGCCCTCGCGACTACTTCTTCGGAGTGTCCGAGTCCGTAAACTGCAGCTGTGTCTATCCAATTGATCCCGAGATCGAGTGCTCGATGGATTGCGGCGACCGAAGTATCATCGTCCACATGACCCCAGCCAAATTCCCACGGACCTCCGATCGCCCACGCACCAAAACCGACGACGGTCAGCTCGGGACCGCCGGCCCCAAGAATTCTCTCAATCATTATTATTCCTCGTTTCCATTTTCTACGAAGGTTCCGTGCGTGAGTTGATCTCTGCTGGATATGTACTGGCTAATTTAGCGAATGGCAGACTTCATATCCAATAATCGCAAGGAGTACTGTGCTGCTCATCTCCGATATGCTTGCCTTAGTTTTACTTGAGTGTTATAATAAAAAAGTTTATTGAGCGCGCGGCGCTCTCATTTTGTGAAGATGGAACAAGCTCACTCGAAACAAAAGAATTTCGAAACGGAAATGCTGCCTCACATGGCGGCGTTATACAACTTTGCCCTGCGCATGACGGGTGATCGTGACGACGCGAAGGACCTGGTTCAGGAAACGTATATGAAAGCTTTTAGGTTCTTCGACAAATACTCTCAGGGAACGAACGCAAAAGCGTGGTTGTTTCGAATAATGAAGAATTCGTACATCAACCGGTACAGAAAAGAGTCGAAGGAACCCGACAAGATTGATTACGATGACATTAAGGATTTCTACGCGAGCGTTAAGGACACCACGGTCGATACAAATGATTTACAGGAGAAGATTTTTGGAAATTTGTTCGAAGACGAGGTTGCAAAGGCATTGCAGGAACTCCCGGAAGATTTCAGGACGGTAGTCATTCTTTGTGACATCGAGGGCTACACGTACGAGGAAATTGCAGAGTTTATCGAGATCCCGATCGGGACGGTTAGATCACGTCTCCACCGGGGAAGGAAAATGCTGCGCTCAATGCTGAGAGATTATGCATTGGTCCGCGGCTTCAAGGATGTAGATGATGAGACAGATGCAGATTGAATGTGGAAGGAGTGGACAAAGGTGGATTGCAGAGAATCGCGCGAGCTGATGAGCGGAGCTGTCGACAAACAGCTCCTGATGAATGATTCGCAAGGATTTTATGAACATATAGAAATTTGCGGAAGCTGCAGGGAGGAGTATGAGCTTGAGAGGCTGACCAAAGCATACCTCAAGAGAAAGATAACCTTCGTGGATGTGCCGTATGATCTTGAGCAAACGATTCTCACTCAACTTTCGACTCAGAAAGATGAAGGGTTCCTAGCTCGATTGATCAGCAACAGCACTTTTCAGCCTGTCCTGGCTGTGGGGTTGGTTCTTGTTCTCGCGGTCGTCCTGTTCTTCGCGAACAAACCAGATCTCATAATGCCGTCCTCCCAATCGAATGAGCTGAACGTCGCTCCAATCGGCCAGCAAGACGCTCTCTCTATAGCTGAGAGCAATTTCCAGGACGTGCTCAGCGGAAAATTTAAACCGCAGGTGACTTCAATCGCCACTGCAGATGTTGCAGCCTTCATAACTCAGAATGCCGGTTACCCAGTCCAACTGCCATCTTTGCCGAGCGCGGATTGGGTCGGAGGAAGCGTCTCCACCCAGGGTGGGAACAAGTTGGCTCACGTCGTCTACAAGATGGGTGAGAATTATGTTTACATCTGCAGTTTCCCTCGACAGATCATCGACTCAAGAAAAGTCTCTCTCTCTTCCGATTGTAAAAGTGCTATTAAGAACAACGGGTGGTTCTGGGGTGAGGATTCTAATGGCGATACGCAGGCTGCTTGGAGTAATGACGACCACGTCTGTATTGCCACGGCAAACATCGAGAAGAAAGATTTGGCGGCATACCTGAGACCCGGGACTGCCACGGAGCATTGATGAAGTATCTCACTGCTCTAACAATGGCTTTTCTTCTGAGCTCTTGCACCGGCAAGCCAACACCGAAACCAACTTCGCAATCTACTGCTCACACTGAATACAAGAATAACGTCTCTCTCGTGTCGGGCGTGCACCCTTCGGCCGGCGAGATCGCGTCGGATTTTTCGTGGTTTGATAGCAACGGGAAAATGATCTCGCTCCGTGATCTTAAAGGAAAAACTGTTTTGTTGAATTTCTGGGCAACATGGTGCGGACCATGCAAAGCTGAACTTCCGGATATCGAGTCATTGAACAAGAGTTATGCTTCAAGAGGACTTGTCGTGATCGGGGTTTCAGTTGACAAGGGAGACAACCTTCTCTCCGATGTCTCAGATTTCGCGACATCAAACGGACTAACTTATCAAATCGTCGTGGACAACGACGACATCGCCAATGCGTATGGCAACATCAACGCGATCCCGACTTCCTTCCTGGTGAACCGAGATGGTAAGATCGTTGACAAGTGGATTGGGACTCGAAACAAAGCATTCTTCGAATCTACCGTAAAGAAATATCTCGACTGAAAAGTCGGAAATATTTCTTAATTGTCCTTCCCTTTTTCAATTTCTAAACCCGGATACAACTTGGCGGCACAGTCCGGACAAATGCCGTGCGAGAATTGTGCATCCGAATGAGTCTGGATGTACTTCTCCAGGATTTCCCAATATCCTTTATCATCACGTATTTTTTTGCAATTGGCACAGATCGGGATCAACCCTCCGAGAGTCTTGATATGGGCCAGCGCTTCCTGAATGCGGACATTAAGCACTTTCTCTCTCTGCAATAATTGCCAGACACGCAAGCGATAGACTCCAAATGCGGCTCCGCTCACAAACACAAGAAGACATAAGAGGAACCAATATGTTTGATAGAAGTGAGGCTTGAGTTTGAAAGCGAAACTCGCTCCGGTCTTGTTCCAAACTCCGTCGTTGTTGCAAGCGATGACTTTGAAGTCATAATCTCCGGGAGGAAGATTGGTGTAATAAGCGGTTCGCCTTGTCCCGGCATCTACCCAATCACGGTCGTAGCCTTCCAGCTTATATTTGAAATTGACTTTCTGAGGAACCTTGAAACTCAGCCCATTGTAATGGAATTCTAACTTGTCCGTCCCGGCAGAAAATGTTGCGAATCTGTCCGCAGGCACAGTACGTTGGTCCGCGACGACATTTTCAATTAGTACCGGAGGCGGAAGCCCATTTTTCGCAAAGCCCCCGGGATTAATCATCACGGCTCCTTGCTTCGTCGAAAACCAGATGCGGCCATTATAGTCTTTCAGGCCGACAGGCTGCCACTGGATAAAAGTCGCATTAGTCTTTATCCCATCTGCCGGCCCATATATTATCGAATGTATCTTATGAACTTTTCCCGCAGCAAAGTCTTCGAGCTCTTGTCGTTTGGCATACCCGATCCCTTTTCCGCTGCTCATCCAGATACCACCCTGGTTGTCTCCTAGTACACAACTGATTTCGTTGGACAAGAGGCCAACCTTCGTATTAAAAAAAGTGAACTTCCCGTTTTTGAACAGAATAAGTCCGCCCGGCGTCGAACTTATCCACAAACCTCCTTGTTGGTCGTCGTAAAACGAAGAAATCCAGTTGCCGGCCCCTTCCTCTGGTTTCCAAAATGTCGATAAAACTCCACCCTGTATTCTCGCCAATCTATTTCCCTCGCCTATCCACAATGTCCCATTTTCCTGGCGGAAGAAACTTACGATATACTCATCCTTGGGATATTGCTTCCTGTCGTTTAACAAGTAAGGCACCACTCGTCCGTGAACAAATCTGAAAAGCCCTGCATGATCAGCGTAGAATATTAGACTCGTGTCGTCTTCGGTAATTGAGGAGATCCAACTTTGCGGCACGCCTGCCCGCTCGTCGTAACGTTGCAGCTTCCCGTTTTTCAAATTCAACAGAGCTCCCGTATGACCAATCCAAACACTGCCGTCGCGCGCCGCGAAAGCAGGTCCACCGGGAATGTCGAGGCTCTCATATTTAGTAAACTTTCCGTTCTTCAATCGAGTAATTACCGAGGTCTGATCGCTCAAGAAGTAAATGCTGCTGTCAGGTGTTTCAATGATACTTGATTCATGATTATCTGCCAAACCGTCGCTCTTCGTGTACGTGATAATGTTTGGATCTTCGAATTGGTTCAGTCCGTTTGCTGTCCCGACCCACAGGCTGTGTTCTTGATCTTCTGCAAATGATATTACCTCATTATCAGTGAGACCATCCGAGTTCGTGAAGTAAGTCCACACGCCATCAGCAAAGCGATCCATTCCATTCTCTGTTCCAATCCAGATGTTACGGTCGCGATCTTCGAAGATGGCCATTATGCGATCGTTGGAAATGCCGTACCCCGTCGTATAAGTTTGCACCTTTCCATCCGTGAATCGCGCTAATCCACCATAGGTTCCGACCCACATATTGCCTTCTCGATCGCCGAAGACGCTGATGATGGATGGGTAAGGCAATCCTTCTTTCAACTTGACTACGGCCGGATTTGTCATGCCGTTGTCGTCAAAGATTCGAACTCCATCTACAGTGCCAACCCAGATTCTGTTCTGAGGATCTTCCGCGATACCGTTTATAAAATTTTGATCCAAAACCACTTGGTCGAATTTCCCGTCCTTAAACAAATAGACACCGATGTTTGTCGTAACGATCAGGTGGCCAGCCCGCGTTTCCAGGAACCCGCGAACATGTGTATTAAGAAATCCATTTCTCGAATCATAGCACAATATTCTTCCGTCTTTGAGAACTCTCAGCCCAGCCGAGGCTGTTCCGATCCAAAGACTGCCGTCACGAGTTTCGCAAAGCGCAGTTATTGTCTGGCTGGCTTTCTCATCTTGTGATTCGGTGCTCACTTCAGTAAAACTGACGCCGTCAAACCGGAACAACCCCGCCGAAGTGCCAAGGTAGAGATAACCGTCCTGAGTTTGAAGGATGGCATTTACTGCGCTTGCGGGGAGTCCACTTTGAAATGTCCAGGTATTATGTGCGTATTGAGCGATCGACCTATGACGGTCGAGAGCGAGGGCAGGCAGCGCCCCGGCTAACGAAACCAGCAGCAGTAGTCGCAAGGAAAATGTATGATTTTTCATATGGCCAGGAATCAAAATCGTATGCTCATAGTTCGCCTCCAGCTGGGACTCATATATTATATCGGAATCATAGTATGAAACATCAGTCAAGTTTTGGATGGCAGTTTTTTGTTATTCGTTTCAAATCGGATCCCAACGCTTGAATGGGATATCTCAGTAGTCGCCTGACAAAAGTGCTCGAAGGCAATTCGCGGACACGAAGTATGCCAAATTCCCTCAATGCGGAAACTTCGGAAGGTTTTCTTAGCTTTGCGGAAGGCATGTTTAGTCGAACGACAGACATGATTGGCGAGCAAATGCCTTTGGGAGGTACCAGATGGAGAGTAGCGCTAACGGGAGTTGAACCCGTGTTTTCGCCTTGAGAGGGCGACGTCCTGGGCCACTAGACGATAGCGCCGTGGAATAGCGGTCAGCAATCAGCAATGAGCTATCAGCTTATGGGTTTGCTGCCCCGTCAGGGATCGAACCTGAACTCTTCTGATCCAGAGTCAGACGTGTTGCCAGTTACACCACGGGGCAATGCTTAAAGTCAAACTAAGCTTACCACTAAAATTTAATCTCTGCCCGCCAATTTCCCAAGAGATCAGCCAGCCAAATGCGGCAAGACGATCCGTCAAGATACCTACAAGAATTACTCTCTATTTCTTTTTTTCTTCCGCTTCCAATGCAGCGACCTTCGAAACTCGGCGGAGATGCCTATCCGCTTTGCTAAAATTGGAGCTAAGAAAAGTCTTCGCAATTTCCCAGGCAAGCTCACTCCCGATTACCCGCCCGCCCATACATAGGATATTTACGTCATCATCCTCGACGCCCTGATGTGCTGAGAAAGTATCATGGATGAGCGCGCCTCTCACGCCCTTGATCTTGTTCACTGCGACTGAAGCGCCCACGCCACTTCCACAAATGGCTATGCCCCGATTCACCTCGCCACTCGCGACAGCTCTCGCAAGCGGGATGACGAAATCCGGATAGTCGTCACCATTATCAAACGACACGGCGCCGAAATCTTTCAACTCATAGCCCGCATTTTTCAATCTCACCATGATTTCTTCTTTGAGACTGAATCCACCGTGGTCGCAAGCTATACCTATTCTCATTGAAAACTCCTCGCTGGCAATATCTGCTATCTTATCATTGCTGATGTGACTTTTTCAATCTATCATTTCGATTGAATCAGATAAGAGTTTATCAGTCGGCCAGGAAATATTCCAGACTCCTAACATCTCAAAATATTCATGGCTTTGTGGGGCGATCTTGCTCTCTTCCGGAACCGCGTGACAGCAGGCCAAGGGCAACCAATGCAATCGCGAAAACCGCCCCGCTGATTATGATGGTTATGGCTTTTATCAGAAGAAGAATCGCAAGCACGACACAAACTCCGAGAAACAAAACACCAGTATTTTTCATTTGAGCCTCGCTAATATTTGCCACATCAGAACAAGCAATCGGATGGCTTGACTCAATCACCGTATCGCCTGCAAGTTACGCGTTCCAGGGAATGTGGTCAAAAAGCTATTAGCTGCTGGCCATCAGCTACCAACTAATAGCCAACTGCTAATCGCTATTCTCAGAACTCCGCCTCAATCCCGACAACAGGAAGCAATGCAAACTGGTACACATTTTCCCTCGTACCGTCGGAGTTGTATTGGTAATACGCAATGTTCTTTCTGTTGTAGATATTCTGCACGGAAAAAAGAATTACCAGATTCCAACTCTTGAAGTTGAATCGACTCGAGAGCTCCAGGTCGAGCCGATGATATTCCGGGTACCTTTCAGAGTTTATGTCGCTCGTCGCCTCCCATGAACCTGCCGTCCATTTCATTCCATCTTCCCTGTGCTGTTCGGTCGTGGTGTATGTCTGAGGAGTAAATGGTTTCCCTGTAGCGTATCTCCATCTTGCACTGATTTCCATGTCATCAGAGAACGGAAGGATGTAACTCGGGTACTTGATGAAGAAAGGCATCCTGTCCAGGTCGGATCGTAAGCCGGAGAATCTTTTCCCGGCGATTATCGTAACCACATAAGGGAAGTCATAATCTGAAGGAAAAGTTTTCCCTTCCATCCCTATCCTCGGATCGTGAAACTTGGTGAACATTCTCGAGAAGCTTAGTGTACCGTAGATATTTTTCACCAGCTTCTGCTGGATGAGAACGTCCGCGCCATATACGTCCTGCTCGCCGATACTAAGAATTCTCTCGGATCTATATGTTCTGTCATAGAAATAGACAAAATTCTCCGATATGGGGAGTCTCGAATATTTCTTGTAATATCCCTCGACATCGATTCTCAATCCCTCTGCCAACAAATGTTCGATGCCCAACACATAGTGATCGGCTTCACTGTTTCCGAGATACCTATTCACTTCGGACTGATATCTATCGCCGAAGTAGGGGAGCGCTGGCGTCTGGTAATACCTTCCAAGAGAGAAGTTCAAAGTCGTAATGCCGGGAACCAACGAATAAGAGGCAGACAATCTCGGGCTGATATTTCCGCGCCGGCTGTACGAAAAGTAATCGTATCTCAGACCAAGATTAAGAATAAGCCCCCCGTCAAACAACCTTATCCTGTCATTGACATACGTATAACCTTTATAGTAATCGGGAAACCGGAAATCGTAATTCAGTTTCGAAGGCGGCACTGCAACCGATGCATCGAAAATGCCATCTCCGTTCAAATCGTATCTCGCGGTATCGGCATCTATGGATTCGATCGATCTGAAGTTTATGTACTTCAATGACCCTCCGAAATCAAATTCATGGGTCCTGTTCATGTTCCAGATGAATTCAGTATTCAGTGCACTCTCGCCGTTATCGGCGTTCTGAACGTACACATTCCTTCTGCTCAGAATACTCGTGCCGACTACCTTTCCATCCGAGGCATATCTTCGCTCGGTAAAATCGCTCGTCACAAACGAATTGTCGCTATAGTTGTTCTTTGAGATCGTCACGAAAGAGACGAGCCTGTCAGACCATCTGCTCTCGAGGGTCAGTCCCGCAGCATATTGATATTGCTTGACATCAACGTTGTAAACGTCAACCGAGTCTCGGCTGCCCGCCAAGGAGAGATTTGTTATTTGTGGTTCTCCGACAATGTCTATAGCGTCATTGCCGTAGATGCCGGAGAAAGATAGCTTATGAGTTTTCGAGAGATCATAAGTCACCTTCGACTGCAGATCATAATACCGCGGGACCGCAGTCAATCCGACGGCGCCTGCAATCAGATCGATATAACTCTTTCTTGCAGAGAGAAGCCACGAGCCCTGTCCATCATTTATCCTTCCCTCGAGCAAGGTCCCATAACCCGCCATGGACAGGCTGGCGTTTCCACTGAAAATTTTTTCGCGAGTTCCCTCTCTTGTCGTGACGTTCATGACGGACGACATCTTGTCTCCGTATTTCGATATGAAACCACCTGTAGAGAACTGAACGTCCTGAATCAGGTCGACATTAATCATATTTATCGGCCCGCCGGAATTGAATTGATTGGGATAGTGATTCGTCGAGTGTACCTCCATATGATCGAGCACGGTGAGGTTCTCATCGGGTGCGCCGCCTCTGACCAGAAGCTCATTTGACTGATCCGTTGAGAAAGACACACCGGGCATCGACTGAAGTATTCTCTGGAAATCCTGATCTGAACCGGGTGATCGCCTGATCTCCTCCGGGCCAAGAACAACTGTGCTCAGTGTGTTCTCAATTGCGGCCTTGTCGAAATAGTCGGGAGTGATAGTAACCCGGCCTAGCTCCAGCGGAGTTTCCTGCATTTTGATGGCAACATGAGTCTCTCCGCCTGTCGTTACCACAACGTCGGTCTTTATGATTGTCTGGTAGCCCACCAGACTTATTCTCAGAGAATAGCTTCCCACCGGCACGCCTATCTTGAAACGCCCGCTCTCGTTCGTCGCCACGCCCGTCCTGTTTAACTCGTTAACGACCACATTCACGCCCACCAGCATCTCCCCGGTCTTCGCATCGCTCACGTTGCCGGTGATAGTTCCCGTTTGTGAGAACGCTCTCGGTGCAAACACACTCATCATGAATAAGAATAGGGATATACTGATTCTCATCAATCCTCCTTTTCCACAAATCGCTAATTCTTTATACTGCCAATCCGGGGGATAACGCTCTTTGGAAGCTCGCGAAAAGTACTACGGTTCCCTAAGAGAAGAGTTACGAAATTTCTGTTGACATCCTATTCGCTGCACGACTTCCGTGAAAAAGATAATCCGAGATTGCAGCACATACAAATTACAGCAGAAGTCAGGTGATTCGAGTCACAGGTTTCACTTCGAGATGTCGCCAAGGTCACGACCGACGATAAGGGATTAGAAACAGAGATGATGGGAATCAGGCGACCGATGGATCGACAATTCGCACCGGACAGCCAAGCTTGGCTATTGAAACTATCTCTTCGGTTGTTCGTGTGTCAAGCAGTGGATTGTTCCCAATCCCCAAACAAGATCGAGGGCATGTATGCCTATCACCGGGCGATCATTGATCAGCTCACCGATAATTCCGAGCGCGATTCTGTCAGCGGGGTCGTCAAAGGTTGGAACGAGAACGGCGGCGTTAGAGAAATAAAAATTCGCATAGCTCGCTGGAAGTCTTCGCCCTTTGAATATCACTGGCTCAGGCATTGGGAGAAAAGCTACGTCGGGCTTGGATCCGTCTTGCCCGCGAACAGGATCTTCGACTAGTCTGAAATCCTGAAGTCGTTCCTTATTCTCCTGAAGCGGCCTATAATTGTCATCGCGCGGATTTTTTTCTTGAACGAGCAAGAGAGTATTTGCATTCACAAATCTGCACAGGTCATCGACGTGGCCATGGGTATCATCACCGCCAATTCCCTTTCCGAGCCAGAGGACATTGGTAATTCCAAGATAGCGCTTGAACACATCCTCATAATCTCTTTTGGTGAAGCCCGGGTTCCTCACCTGAATTCTCTCGTCGAGCAGACATTCTTCCGTAGTAATTAGTGTTCCGCTTCCGTTTGTGTCGATCGCACCTCCTTCGAGGACAACTTGTCGGCCGCCATGTTCCGGAGTGAACACGCGCAAGCCAAGCTTCTTTGAAATGAAAGGAGGAAGTTTGCGGTCTTTCTTGAAATCAGAATACTTTGCCCAGCCATTGAACTTGAAATTTGCCTGAGCAATTTCATTCTCGTTCTTGATGAAGATTGGACACGAATCACGCATCCAGCCGCGGTCGGTTTTGAAAAAGAAGAATTCGATATTTGTCAAATCGACGTTTGCCGATCTCAACACTGACTTCGCTTTTTCCTCATGCTCACGTGATTCAACAACTATCCTCACCTTTTCGCGTGCCGAAATTCTTCTGACAATTTCGGCATAGACCCATGGTATCGGTGCAAATTTCCCGGGCCAGTCACTCCTGTTGTGCGGCCATCCGATCCAGGATATTTCGTGAGGCTCCCACTCGGCGGGGAGACGGTAACCGAATTGGGACGGCAGAGTGTTTGATTTTTTTTTGCGCATATTATGAGTCAAAATTCAAAAGTCAAGTGTCAAAAAGGCAAATATTCCATCGATTGCTCACTGATGCCGGGAAGCAGTCCCTTGCTTTTCTTGAGTTTAATAACTATCGACCCGATGATTTTGGAGATTTCATCTGCCTCTTTGAGCAGGGCTTTTGCCTTTTCACTATTGACATTGAGCCCATCTCTCAGCAAACAAATCCAATATTTGGTTTCATTGGCAGACTTCAAGGATATTCTCATAGAACTTGATGAAATCCTTCTTTGAATGAGCCGCTCGTGCCTCAACGAGATTTGCCCCGATAGAAGTGGCAGATCTTATCAGCTGGTCGATCAAACTGTAGTGGATCCTTTTCGGTTCAAATGAATCAACGAACTTAATGATTTCTAACGAGAAATAGTAGCAGCGTCTCTTAATCTCCTGTTCCACCTTACATCCCCCAATTTTTCTGCCTTTGACTTTTGAAATTTGACTTTTGAGTTTCTCGGATTGGTCACCGCCCTATGAATCTCTCCCTAATTCCATCATATGCGTCCACTCTTCTGTCTCTGAGAAACGGCCAGTTCATCCTGACATACTCAATCCTTGCCAGATCGACCTCGGCAAGAAGTAATTCCTCTTTGTCGGTTGATCCTTGAGCAACAACGACTCCCTGCGGATCGGCTACAAACGACTGTCCCCAGAATTCTATGCCTGCACTCCTTTCGTCATACCGTTCGAGCCCGATGCGATTGACTGCGGCGACATAAACTCCGTTAGCGATCGCATGTCCGCGCTGGACTGTCTGCCATGATTCGAGCTGCGCCTTGCCATGCTGTGCTTTCTCGTGCGGAAGCCAACCGATAGCGGTTGGGTAGAAGAGAATGCTTGCGCCTTTGAGAGCAGTTAGCCTCGCTGCTTCAGGATACCACTGATCCCAGCAGATCAGCGTGCCGATATTTCCGTACCTGGTATTGAACGACCTGAAGCCGAGGTCGCCAGGTGCGAAATAGAATTTTTCATAGAACGCCGGATCGTCCGGAATGTGCATCTTTCTGTAGACTCCGGCAATCTCTCCTGTCGAGTCGATAACTGCAGCAGAGTTATGGTAGACTCCCATTGCACGCTTCTCGAAGACTGGCACAATGACAGCGACTTTGTACCGCTTTGCAACTTTCGATATTGCCTTCGTCGATGGACCAGGAATCGTTTCCGCCAATCCAAAGTTCTTGATGTCCTCGGTCTGGCAGAAATACTGTGACCTGAATAATTCCGGCAGACAGATGACCTCGGCACCTTTCTTCGCCGCCTTCTCGATCCATGATACAGCCCTTCGGAGATTATCATCGATGTTCTTCCCGACTGCCATTTGAAGAAGCCCAACGATAAACTTGGTTTGAATGTCAGGTTGTTTGATTTTGCGTTTCATAGATCAACTCACGTACTTTAAGCCACGGTTAAATTAACAAACGCAGGTCAAAAATTTTTGAAAATTCTTCAGATGAAAGGCGTGGCGATGTAATTGGATAGTGATACCGGGATAACTTCAATTGATTCCACTATATCCGTTTTCGGATTGACAGCGCCTCTTCCCTGGTTGTGACGGTAATGTCGAGGTCTTTTAATATCCCATCGCCCACATCATATATCCAACCGTGCACATCCACCTCCTGCCTGTTCTTCCAGGCATCCTGGACAAACGTCGTCTGTGAAACATTCCAAACTTGCTCCATGACGTTAAGTTCACAAAGAAGATTGTGTCGCAGCCTTTGATCGAACAACGCACTCACTTCTATTTCATGACGGATATATACATCCCTCAGATGCCGCAGCCAATTGGCAAGAATACCATCTCCTGTCCCTTCCAATGCGGTCTTGACCCCGCCGCAACCGTAGTGCCCGCAGACGATTATGTCTTTCACGTTAAGCACCTCGACCGCGAACTGGATAACCGATAGACAATTGAAATCCGTGTGTACCACCATGTTGGCGATATTCCTGTGGACGAATATCTCGCCGGGAAGCAGATCCACGATTTGCGTGGCGGGGACCCGACTGTCCGAACATCCGATCCAGAGATATCTCGGTGATTGCTGGTTTGCCAGCCTTAAAAAGAACTCGGGATCCTTCGCCTTCAACCCTTCCGCCCATCGTTTATTATTTTCGAACAAGTGTCTTAATGTTCCCATTCAAAAAAGTCATTCCTTTCAACGTGAATACTGAATCCTCGGTTGACGATCACTTTCTCATACATCTATTCGATTACCTGTCACTCATCACAACATCGGTTGCCGCATTCAAAATTTCCCAGATCCGCGGTATCCAATCCAGATGTTCCTGCTTCATCAAAACAGAACGGAGGCATGTTATCGTTTCTCGATCAATCTCCATCCTGACAGGAACCATCTCGAAGAATTTCACAGGCAATTCCGCCAATGCGAGATGAAGATTACGTTTTGCGGATTCTCTGAAAATCAATTTCGAAAGGTCTGATGCTTCACTGACAGTCTTCGCCGCTGGGGCCCAGACTACGATGTCAAGCTCCGGGGCAAAAGGGATAATAAATCTTCCATCGGTTTGGAGCCTGCGGTAGAAATCGAGCGCTGCTCTACGGCATCTCTCCAGCGAGGTCGCAAACTCACCACCCTTCACGAGCGGGAGAAGTCTTTGTGTCGCCCACAGCCCAACAGCTGATGCACCTGCTCTCGAGCATTCCAGGCTTATCTCGCCAAGATGTAATTCGTCCGAGGTGAAATAAGTATAAGGCGAGTCATGTTTATAAAATCTTGCGACAGCAGGATCGCGGAAGATGACGCAGCCGCATGAGTATGGCTGGAGTCCATGCTTGTGTGGGTCGACGACTATCGAGTCAACTTCGGCTAACCTGTCGAACGACAGCTTCGTCTCTTTGTTGAGATTGTCTGCCAGACAAAAGTATCCTCCGTAAGCGGCGTCGGCGTGGAGACGGAAGCCGTGCTTCTCACGTAACTCGAGAAGCTGTGACAATGAATCGACAGCACCGGTCGCAGTGGTTCCAATGGTCGCGACAACAGTGCCGACTTCATCGTGGTCGAGAATTCGCTCCAATGCTTCGATGTCCATCCTGCCAGTGCGATCACACTGGACTGCCTCGAACCTCAAACCGAGAACACTGCTTATTCGTGAATGGGTATAATGTGCCTGCTCCGATGCGACGACTTTCTTCCCGGGGCTCAGTTGGCCGGCTACCCAGAGAGCTTCCAGGTTCGCCATCGTGCCGCCGCCAGTGAGATGTCCGAGATGAGTCTGCCAGCCGAACATTCTTGCGATTTCGGCAACGGCTTCCTTTTCCATCTTTGAGCTGGCTCTTCCGCCATCGAGCGCATGGTTGTTCGGATTGATCCACATTGCCAGCGCATAAGCCACGCGCGCAATAGGATGAGGCGGCTTCAACATTTGTCCGGCATACAAAGGATGAAAGTAAGGATAGTTATCTTTCAGTCGTCCTGCGACTTCGCGGATGACTTTACCAAAATTCCTTTTGTTCCCGACTGAAGTCACTGCTGGAGGAAGGCTCGTGAATCCCTTCTCTAACTCGTCGAGCCCTGAACGGAGAACCTCAAGAGAATCCTTTTCAAAAACCTGCGGCGAGGATCTCCCGGTTTTTCTTGTTCGCGATTCCCTCTTTGTTCGCGTTCTCTTCTTAGGTTGCTTTATCATCCATCCTCCACGTTTCAGATAATCAAATCGATCGCTGAATTCCGGAAAGATAATTTAATGGATGATAAGAAGTGAAGCTAACAACCGCTTTCGAACGGGGAGGCGTCAATGAAAGATTCTGAGCAACAAAAATGGTAGTAAGGCGGAGAAATTCCTATTCACCCTCTGCGCGAATTGAACGTCGCTGTCTAAAGGTCACCTCAAATTCAATAAGACACGATGTCAATTCGCGCGCGGGCAATCTGCAACATCAATGGAAAATATCGTCAAACAGGTTCTGGAACCATTCCTCGACTCTCCAGAGCGAGTGCCTCGACTTCACATAATGTTGCTTTGTGACAATTCCAATAGGTCCCTCATATATCCCACCTCCCTGCCAGCAATCATATACGCGAACCGCGAGAACGTTTTCTTTGCCGGGAAGCAGCAGGCCGCTCGGAATCGTGTAGGCACGTAGCTGAAGATATTCGTCGGAGTCGTTATGATTCATCGGATATTTTGGCATAGGCCCGGTCCTCCCGATTCGCTCACCGTTCAAGTAGACCTCGTCAAAGTCATCGATCCTCCCAACGAGAGCGATGAGATTCCGACCATCATAACCGGATGGGACTCTGAAGGTCACCCGGTACCAGGCGTAACCGTCATAATCTCTGAATCCCTGCGTCTCCCAGTAGGCGGGGACATGAACATTCTTCCAGTCCTGATCATCGTAATTGCTCTCTTTCCAATCCATGTTGTCACCGGTCCTGAATTTCCATACCGAAGGGAGCGCGAGGTCGGGGTAGACGCGATAGATGCGCTCATATATTCCAACGTGTCCGTTCGTTATCCCTCCGACTCCGCCATCGTCATACACCCGGACGGCAATCACGTTATCGTCACCCGGCTTTAGGATATCGTAAGGAATCGAATAACGCCGCTCAACATTGTATGCTGATGAATATTCCGGAGGAAATGCTCCCATGGATCCAACAAGCTGACCATTCACATATGTCTCGTCAACGTCATCGATCATGCCAAGGTCCAGCAGCAGATCCTTTGCTTGCCAATCATTCGATACATCGAAATGTCTCCTGTACCACGCATATCCGTCGTACCCGGGATAACCTTCGTCTTCCCATCGAGCCGGCACATAAATTTCAGACCACCGGTTGTCGTCGAATTTCGGATCGGCCCAACGAGCATTATCACCTAATTCAAATTTCCAATCGCCCCGCAAATTAAGCAGCCGACGCGTCTCCTGCGCCCGCAGATTTCCGATAGGAATCGCTGCCAAGACAGCGAGCACGGCCACCAGCGCACAAACCAATACTCTTGATTTCATGACTCAGTCTCCATTGTTATTCGTTGTGAATTGGGAGTCGAACCTCGCCACATACTCGGCGGGAACATTACTTATCATCCAAACAGACCGGATCTTTTCCCAATTAGCAAGAGGATACCACAGTTTCTCAGCATCGCAAGCCTCTGCCTCATACTTACGACAGCGCGCTGATTTTGTTCCGCTGGCCGGCCAATTTATGTCCAAAACAGTTGTCGGTAGTGGGCTATTTTCTGAACACACTGAAGGGGACACAGATTCTCACTGACAGAGCTGATGATAATTCGATCCGTGATCATCCTGTGTTTCCCCTGTTATCTGTGCGCTATTGCTTCGGTTCAAACTAGCCCACTACCCAACTGCTGAGAAACTTGGAAGGAGACTACTGGTGGGCAGAGGAATCGCGACGAAGAACTGATCCAGACGAAAGATTCTCGTCAGAAATGGGATGCAGACGGGACGCACATATCCGTAGGAAAAAAAGGCGCCGCTTGCTTCGAACTGTGGCTTGGTTGGTTTGGTCTCGTGGAGGTTCTGGTCTGTTGCAGCGCCTTTTGCTACCCCTTTGACACAAATTACAAAGACTGTTTTAAGCTAATGTGAAGTTGTGTTTAAGATGGGAATAAATCTGAAAAGGAGTGACAAAGGGACAGGGGAACAAAGACAATACAGGAAATGAAACAGAAGGTTACTGTTTGAAAGGTAGCTCCAGCAAACGATGCTTTGGTTTACTTAGTGCTCCTGTTACCGCGTGCTTTTGTGCCACCAACTAAAACTTGCCGCTTGTAGATCAGGCCATTCATCCAAGCCGCGATGATGACAAGGAAGCCCAACGCGATCAGCCACAGCAAACGAAACCATCCCCCGATAAGCATCACGAGAAATCCAATTGAACGCGCGCCGTCGGCTCCGCGCCGCATGTGCCTTTTCAAATACTTCCCCAACCTCGAGTTCTTCTCCTTCTCGAAATCCATAGTCTTTATCATGAAAAGAGAAATGAAGATGGATGGAACGAATGCAACCACCAGCCCTTCAATTATCAGATGAAGCCATATCAAATAGACGGCGACAAAAGCCGCGATGATGTCCGTCGCCAGTTTGAAAGGATGAATTTGATGGTAGAGAGTTTTGTCGATTACGTTCAAATCGAGTCACACTCCCGAGAATTTCTCACGCATAAATGTCGCGCTTGAGTTTTTCCCAGTCCTTCTTTCTCATCCGAACTTTCAGATGAAGGCTGTCTGCCTGCTCGCTTTCCTGAACGAGCTCCGCGACAGACAATATCTTGGCAAGCTTCTCGGACTGCGTCGGCTTTATGCGAAAAGACTTTTCGATAATGTCAGAGCCCATCAGTCGGAGCATTCCATCTCTCAGCTGATTCAGGTTAATCTGCCTTTCGGCAGATATTGCCACTGAGTTGCCGTTGTACTCGTTTAACACACTGCGAACGATTCCGAAATCGGCAACGCGATCTATCTTGTTGAACACCAAAATGGTTGGCTTGGTACTGCATCCTAATTGGGCGAGCGTCTCCTTGACGACTTCGATCTGCTCACGGAAGGCGGGACTTGAAAGATCAACGATATGGAGAATGTAATCTGCAAATGCGACCTCTTCGAGAGTCGATTTGAATGAAGCGACCAGATCTGCCGGAAGCTTGCGGATGAATCCAACCGTGTCAACGAGCAGGCACTGTATCGAGCGAGTCAGGTAGGTCTTTCTTGTGAATGTATCAAGAGTCGCGAAGAGTCGGTTCTCCACGAAGGTCTCTGCACCGCTAAGAACATTCATCAGCGTAGACTTGCCCGCATTCGTATATCCGACTAGCGCGAACTTCGGTAGTTCGTTTCGTCTTGCCCGGCGCAACTCCCGCTGACTGGAGATAGCTTCCAATTTCTGTCGGAGCACAGAAATTCTTTTCTTTATTACGCGCCTGTCAACCTCGATTTGCTTTTCACCGGGCCCTCTCGTTCCTATGACGCCGTATTGTTTCGAGAAGTGCCGCCATTGTCCGGCAAGTCTAGACATGTTGTACCTGAGCTGCGCCATCTCAACCTGGAGTTTCGCTTCACGCGTTCTTGCCCTCAAGCCGAAGATGTCGAGTATGAGTCCGCTCCGGTCGAGTACGCGGCTCTCGATTATGCTCTCAAGATTTCTGATCTGAACGCCCGAAAGGTCCTCATCAAAAATAACGAGACTGATATCTTCGGCTTCGCATATGTTTTTAACTTCTTCGGCTTTTCCCTTCCCAATGAAGTATGCCGGATCCGGAGATTGTCTCTCTTGAAGAATTCGTCTCACGACTTTCGCCCCGGCGGTATCTGCGAGAAGAACCAGCTCATCCAAGCATTCATCGATTCCAACGGGCGCCCCCGCCACCCGCCGCGACTCGTCTTTCCTGAATTCCACCCCGACGACAAGCGCGCGATTTCGATTGTTGCTTGTTGAAATCAACTTAGTTTGTCACACCTCCGTACGCTGAAGGACGCTTGCTCGTCCAAATGTCTGAGCGCTCTATCATTTCCTAACACAATTTAATCGGTTCCACTAACCCGATCCACTCACATCGCGTGATGCCTGGCTCGCGAAGTGCTCTGTTGACGGAAAAGTCTTCATCCTCGATACGAAAATTTCGAGAACCAGGAACACAAATGCTGCTCCGGCAAAGAATGACGAAAGGTCCTCACCACGCCGCAATCTTTCGATATTTGTTACGGCGTTCTTGTCAGCATTTAATATGAAGACATTGTTTTCCACAAAGCCCGCCATCTTTGCAGAGTTGATGATCTCCGTTCGCGAGGCAGGTGCGAGGTTGGACTCGCGCGGGTTGACATTCACGGAGATGTCGCAGAGTGTGTCTCCTTCCACCAGCGAGTATGCGCCCAACTGGTCCAGACCGTGAAAGGCGAAGTCCGCGGTTCCTCCGACATAATCCGGGATTACCTCTGACCTGCTGCCATCGGGTGAAATCAGAGTCGCGCTCTTCGTTCCAACACCTGAATAGCGATAATCGGCACCTTCACCGGCAAAGATCCGGATTGGTCTGTGTCTGACAGAAGCCGAATAAAACAGGGCGCGCTGCACAATTACCGGGAAGAACGGCGACATCGGAAAATTCGATGAGAGGCTGTCGGCAGGTGATGAAACAACAAAAGCAAACCCGGCTCCCACTTCTCTTCCCAGGAAGAATGGGCCGGATGAAGTGCTCATCAAAACATGTGCGAACGGATTTGGCTCGATCTCAACGTCATAGAAAATCTTTGTCACGAGTTGACTCTTGATCTCATCCGCACTCTGTCTCGAAGAAAAAATTCCTGAGAAGAAATCGTCGCCCGCATCAATCTTATCGACGCTCAGGAAACTTCCGTTTCTGCTCGAATAGAATTTTGTGACGTTTCCAATGTTCATCGCGCCGACAATCCCGGCAAAGGCACCGCTTTGTGATGGAGCAGGCGCAAACAAAATAACTCCGCCACCGGTCCGGGCAAACCGGGTGAGCTTCTCCTCAAAGTTACGTCCGACCGAATAAGCTTCAAGAACCACAACGTCGGTTCCGGATAAGTCCGAATAGACAAATTGATCCGGAGACGATACCCTTGTATCTATCTCTGTAGAAGTGTCTGTGATTGCCCGTGTGGCACTGATAATAAAATCATCCTGACTCTTCACGGGATCTGGTGCCACAACCATGACTCTCAACCTGCGAATGGCGTAGAACGAGAAGTAGAACTTGTTGTCGCTTTGCATTGAATTGTCATCGATTTTCACCACACCTTTGTGTAACCCGCCAGCAGGTACATTAAACGCAAGGCTCACAACCCGCGAAGTTCCTGCCGGAAGATCGGTAACAGACTGGGCAACTTTCCGGTCGTCCAGGTAGAGGCTCGCCACCGCGGCGCTCTTTTCGGAGCCCGCCTGCAACGAATTGTTCACTATGGTTGCCTCAATTTCAGTCGGAGTATTTACTTGGACTACAGGATCGGGGAATTTGATGCCGGCAATCGACAGGTTATCACTCGAAGATCGTTCGGTCTGCAGGAAAAAAATTCTAGTATTGGGAGGAACCTTCTCATTTCTCATCACGGCAGAACTGTGCACCTCCGGGACAAACTCAGTCCGCTGCAAATCGCCGATAACATATGTCTCCTTAGCTGCATAGCCCGCTGACTGGAGTTCGTCAATCGCCAGCCGGATCGCATCGGCGTAAGTGCCGGAGACGTTTGAGACCTCTGCTCTCGACAACTGCGTCGAAAGAGACTTGGGGTCTATCGTAGATGATATTTGCGACGTGTCTCCTGAACTGGAAGTGAAGACGAGTGCGACATTGTCACCGACATGAAAGCTATTCACCAGGCTTGAAGCCACGGTCCGTATCTGCGAGAAGATCTCGCCGTATTCATTCCTCGCAGTAGTAGAGGGAGAATTATCTACCACTATCACGACAGACGTTTTTGAATTCCCATTTACAATACCCCTAAGCGAAGGTCGGGCAAACGCGACCACAAGAGATACGATCGCAAGCGCACGGAGGAGCAACAACAAATAATCTCTCAACTTCACCCGCCTCGCGGAAGCGTGCTGAATCTCTTTGAGGAATCTAATGGAAGAGAATTCGATCTGACGAAGCTTCTTCAGCTGCAACAGGTGAATCAGGACAGGAACGGCAGCCGCGACCAGACCGAAAAGAATTAGCGGGTTGAGAAATGTCATGCAGGACTATCAGAGCCAGATCGAGGGTTCCAAGGATGGTCTTTGATGCCGGAGTTCTTGTTTTCGAACCTCGCAAGAACAAAAAGCAAATCCGAAAGTCGATTCAAGAAGATCAGAGTCTGTGCCGAAATCTCGCCGCGTTTTCTCAGCGATGCAATGTGACGTTCGGCCCGCCGGCAGACTGTTCGAGCCTGATGCAACAACGAGGCGCCTCTTGAGCCGCCGGGTATCACGAATGAATCGAGCTTCTCAAGCTGTACTTCGATCTCGTCGATGGTCTTTTCGAGCGACGTGCAATCTCCATCCGAAATCCGCATCGTCGCCGTACTTCTGACATCGCTGGGTGTTGCCAGATCAGCTCCGAGGACGAAGAGTTGATTTTGAATGATCCCCAGAATTTCGTTCACGCGCTTGTCTTCGACAAAAGTCCGCGCCACCCCGACGACCGAGTTCAATTCATCCACGCTTCCATACGCTTCAATGCGAGGTTCATCCTTCGAAATTCTCTTCCCGCCGAATAGACTCGTCTCACCTTTATCGCCGGTCCGCGTATATATCTTCAAATCGGAATCAACCTTTCAAGTTCGATCGATAGCTCCATCAGCACGTTGGCCTTCGGCTGTTCGTCCGCCGCCGAAAAAGCTCGCGCCAGGTTGCGGCATGTTCGCGCGAGCACTTCAAGATCAGATGATTCTTTCAGAAAGCGAGGCTCGAATGAAAATCCCATGTCGCTTATGAACTCTTGTGCGTCCTTTCTCGACATGATTCTGCCGCCGTTGAAAACATCGACATAAATCTCTTTTCCTTCAAGGACAAATTTTACGAGAAAGTGAGCTGGCGCGCCGACGCCGAAGACCGGCAGGTTCAACCGCCTTCCCACAAGCAAGTAAACAGTGCCGAGAGAAATCGGAATGCCCCGGTGAGTCTCGAGTACTCGATGAAGTACGCTGTTGTCGGGATTGTAATAGTCCTTGGAATTGCCTGAGAATCCTATTTCATTCAAGAAGAAATCATTGACACGCTGAACGATGTCGTAAGGATCTTCGAGGACTGTTATCCTCTTCCGGAGTTCGTTCGCAAGCTCGTTGAGATGAGACTCGATCAGCACATAATCTACCTCCGGATACAGCGGCTTGGCAAGCAGGAACAAGGCCCGCTCCAACGAGAAGTCTCGCTGCAACACGAAATCCAGAAGGAGATCGTAATGTCTCTGAAGCTTCTCGAGATAGATCCTTGAGATTAGATCCTCTATTCTCTTTCTTATCTTCGATTCCGCATTCTCCCTCTCGTTCTCCAGCAAAGGGACAATTTCGTCTCCACTGCCAAGGAGTTCCTTTTCTACGGCAGCCGACACCTGCGGATCTTCATCGTCGATGAGCCTCATCAAAGCCCGGAATCTTGAATCCTGTTCTTGTTTCATAGGCCGTAATTCTTCTTTAGTTCATTGGTCAAGAATTTGAACGCGGTAACCGGATCATCAGCAAACGAGAAGAGCTTCAGGTCCGAACGGTTGATCGAGCCCGCATCGACGAGAGCCTCGAGATTCAAAACCTTCTTCCAGTACTCGGAACCATAAATCAGAACGCTCATCTTCTTCCTGATCTTATCCGTCTGAAGAAGGGTGAGGATCTCCATGAGCTCGTCGAGAGTGCCGAATCCGCCGGGGAAAACGACAAGCGCCTTCGCAAGATACGCGAACCAGAATTTTCTCATGAAGAAATAATGAAACTCGAAATTAAGGTCCCGGGAGATAAAAGGATTTGGATATTGTTCATGCGGGAGGCTGATGTTCAAACCGATCGACAAGCCCCGTGCACGGATCGCACCTCTGTTAGCCGCGCTCATTATACCCGGTCCCCCGCCTGAACAGACGACAAACCTTTGCCCTTTTCCGTTGCTCAGCTTCTTCGACCATCTTGTAAGCATCTCGCTCAGTTTCATCGCATCTTCATAGTATCTTGCCATCTCAATTCCGGCAGCCGCGCGTTTCAACTCGTCCTTCAATCTTCTCAACCGGCGCGAGTCGACCTTCTTCTTCGCCGCACTGGCAAGCTTGGCTTCGGCTTCTTTCATTGCCTTCCTTGCTTCTTTCATGGTCGTGGTTCGAGCGGAACCAAAGAACACGATTGTGTCGCGGATTCTTAGGCGGCGGAATCGCGCAAGCGGCTCGAGATACTCGGAAAGGATGCGGATCACCCTCGCGTCCGGACTATTCAGAAACGAACTATTCTTGTAAGCCTTCTCGTGAATGTGAATGTGAGAAGTGGTAGCCTTCTTAGATGGCATCTACCTCCGTTGCACGTGGCAATTCCGAAGTTCCAAATCGTAAGTTCATGTCAATATCAAAGTCAGAAATCATGATGACTAAATAAATCCATCAATTGATGACCGGAAATTCTCCATGACCCATCGAGGTTCCATGAAGAATCTATCATAAAACTGACCGTCCTCCGTCGACAGCGAGAACTTGCCCCGTCACATAATCAGCATTGGCGAAATAGAGAACCGCCGAAGTTATGTCCTCTGATTCCCCGTACCGTTTGAGTGGTATCTTCTTCTCCTCAATGTGCCTGATATCCGCAGATTCTTCGCCGGGAATTATGATGGTCCCCGGTGCAATCGCGTTCACGGTAATTTTGGGAGCGAGCGCTTTCGACAGAGCTTTGGTCAGCATGATGACGCCGGCCTTAGCGACATTGTAAGCGATATGCTCCTGCCAGACCTGTAGGCCGCCGAGCGATGCAAAGTTAATTATCTTGCCGCCGCGTTTCTCCATTGAGTTCGCAGCAGCTCTTGCACAATAAAATTGGCCTGTTAGATTCGTCGAGATGACATAATCCCAGAGTTTATCGGAAATCTCGGTAAACTTTTTCGCAGGCGGGAATATGGCTGCATTGTTGACGAGAAGATCGAGCCTTCCAAAGTGTTCCACAGCCTGCCGGAACATCTCGTCGACCTGTTTTGAATTCGTGATGTCCGCCTTCACCGAAATTGCCTGGACGCCGAGTCTCTCGATTTCCTTCACCGTTCGGGCGGCTTCCTTCGATGAATGAGCGTAGTTCACAACAATGTCCCACCCATCCCTTGCAAGCGCGAATGCGGATTGTCGTCCTAGCCTTCGACCGCTTCCGGTTATGAGAGCTACTCTTCTATCATTTTTCACGAAGTACTCCTTCGAGGACCCTTCGATTCAACTTCCATCACTAAATCAGCCAAGGCTCGTCGGGACAAATGGGGGTTCTGTACCAGAATACGTTCTCACGACTAACTCTGAAACGCGCTGGAGATTGTTCGCATCCGCTTCATTGAATGAATTGTACTCAGCACTATCCAGATCAAGGACACCAAGTAGGTCGCCGGATTTCAGCAATGGAATCACTACTTCACTCTCCGAGTCGGGATCGCAGAAAATATGGCCTGGGAAATCGTAAACATTTGGAACAATGATAGTCTCTTTCCTGGCAGCCGCAGCTCCGCACACACCGTTTCCAATCTTTATGCGAGTGCACGCCACTTTTCCCTGAAAAGGGCCGACAACGAGCTCGCCGTCTTTGAGCAAATAGAATCCAACCCAAGACGCATAGGGGAGAGCCTGCTTCAGTGCGGCAGAAACGTTGGCGAGATTTGCAATGAAGTCTCTCTCGCCGGACACAAGCGACTCCAATTGCGGTAGAAGCTCTGCATAGATCGCGGCCCTGTCTTCCACCGACGATATTTTTATTTGTTCCATTGCGCGCTAGTCACCCTTCGCTGCAGGAGCTTCCTATTCTCATCTAGTTCAAACCAGAAAAGGGAGAGTCGACAGTTCCGCCTCCACGCTCTTTCCACTAATCCTGACAGCATACTTCGCGCCGGGAATCAACTGATGGATCGAGATGAACGAAAGGGCGATCTCTTTGCCTAACCCCGGCGACTTTGTCGAACTCGTGACAAATCCAATCTCCTCTTCTGTTCCGGCGGGCGACTGCTTTACGTCGAACACCTTCGCGCCGCGCGGCATCTTTGAAGTTGAGACAAGACCTATAAGCCTTCGCCTCACCTTCTCGTATGTTTGAAGCCTGGCGATGACTTCCTGCCCGACATAGCAGCCCTTGCGATCGCTTATCGTATCCAGAATATTCAGCTCAAGTGGATTGACATTCTCATTAAGCTCATCTGGATAAAGCGGCGTGCCGTTTTCGATGCGCAGCTCCTCGAAGGTGTCAAGCCCGGCAGGCGCCGCACCGAGCAACTTTGAGCTATCGAGCAACAGACTCCAAATGGCCTCTTCTCCATCCCGATTCATTAAGATGATATACCCATCGTTCAGTACCATGTTTGTCCTTGCAAGGAATACGTCATGCGAGCCAAGAAATGTCCGGACGAAATTATGCCGCGGCATCTTGGACAAATCCAGAAGAGTTCTGTGGCTCGAATGTGAAACATGCTTCAGAAAACTTGCCGCCTCGGAGCCGCCCACAAAGAACATCGGGAAGCTGTGCGTCATGTCCTCGACCTTGACATCCTCGGAGATGATAAACTTCTCAATCCATTTCTTCACACTCTCAGAGTTGCCCGGACTTGTGAGAAGAAACGTGCTTCCCTGCTGGACGTACACCGAACAGAGATCGACGACTCGCCCCTTTTCGGTAGTCAAAAAGGTTTGCTTCCCCATTCCCGGGCGCATGCCGTTCAGATCGTTCGTTGATATTCTATTCAAAAGGTCCAGGGCATCCTTGCCGGTAATCCTCAGTTTGCCGAAGTGAGATATGTCGAAGAAAGCGGCGTACCGTCTTGCTGCAGAATATTCTTCCTCAAGCGAAGTGTATTTTCCAGGTACCGAAGTGCCATCGACTTGAACCAATTGCGCGCCTAGTTTTTTATGTAACTCAGCTAAAGTGTTTTCGGGCATCCATAACTCCTATGATCACAGTCAAATATATTATTGAGTGATTTCCCAATCAATGACGTGGCGTTCCATTATCGGAAGTTGCTTCCTGGCTTTCGGATGCCAGATTCCCATTCTCAGATGAATACTGATCTATACCCACTGACCGTCATGTCGGATTCAACAACTGCGATGTTGGCTTCACCCACACAATGAATGTGAGGATGGCGGTGCATTCATCGAGGCTGTGATTCTATCCTCTTACCGTACAAGATCTTGCACGTAGACTCACAATTGTCATTGCACCGGCACGCCGGTTGAGCAACTAATGACCGAATTATGATTTTCGAAAGAAAAGTGTCGAGTAGTCCAACAAAGGAGACATATCATGTCCAATTACAATGAAGTATTCTGGCTGAATGTGACCAACCTTGTTTTAGGATTGGTGACGCTTGCGTGTGTACTCGTGATCGCTTACGTGGCATTCAGAGAAATCAGAGAGCGTGCGCGGGCAAATGCCGCTGTGCGGGCAGAAGCCGACGATCACGCATTCGTCGTGTCGGGACTTGGAGTCACCATGGCTGACGGCGGCGAGAAGATAGACAATGACGATATGCTGGTCGTCACCGAGGACGGCATTAAGACAGCCAGCAGCAAGAAGAATTCCCCCGAGGAGAAGTAGAATGCAGTGCGTGGCGGCCATTGAAGGATCAGGTGAATTCCTATGAGATGCCCATTCTTGCGGGAAGCTCAGGTGAAATTCTGCTGCGTATCGGAATTCAAGAAAATGATCGTACGCAGCCAAGGCGATGAAAGCAACGAAAGGTGTTCTTCACCAACGTACGTTACATGCCCCGCTGCAAAGCAGCGTCAGGAGGATCTTCCGAGCCGCACTCACTGTCCATTCCTACAGGAGTCTCTTGTGCAGTACTGCTCCGCCGCGTCGGTCGTGAAATACGTTCCCTACAACGATCTGACCTTATCGAGATGTGGAAACTCAAGCCACCGCTACTGTGAACTTCTAATGATGCTGCAAAATCCAGGTCAGATTGCTTCACGTATCACCGACGTTGCCGGGTCTGATTTAGATGAGAGCGAGAGCAGCGTCTGGCTAATCGATGGGCTCCAGACAACCGGCTGGCTCTTTTATTCTGCGAATCATATGTGGGCTGACATCGATGACGAAAAGTTCTGCCACGTCGGTATCGATCCGTTCCTTGCGAAAGTCTTGGGCAAGGTTGAGAAAGTCACCTTTGCCACAACCGCCGGTGAACATCATCCCACCGTCTCCATAACGTCAAACGGGATCGACTTCCAGATGGTTTTCCCACGCAAGATTTCCATCTCGTCAATTAACTCACACCTGAGAGTCGATCCAGGCAGGTTGACTACGGACCCTTACACGTTCGGCTGGCTATTCGAAGGAACAGCGCAAAGAGATTTAAGGCAGAACGACGCCGACATCAAGCAGGGTTTGGTCCATGGAAAGAATGCTCGTGTGTGGATGGAGAGTGAGTCTAGACGGCTGACTGAATTCGTACATGAGAAATTTGTTGGCACGCACGAAAACGATCAGCGCTTGATGGCAGACGGCGGAACATTCGGTGAAGACATACTGGAACATTTAAACAAAGAAGAAACACTTCTGTTATTCAATGAATTCTTTTCACTCAGTCCATGATGGCCGGACATTGAAATCTGGAGAACGTCAGTGATCAACAGCGTCCCTGCAGCGAAAATCCGTGGCAAGATAATGTTCTTTGCCGGTACCGTGACGATGCTTGTCTTCGGATGGATCGCTTTCCCATACATTATCTACAAGCCCGTTAACCAGCCTGTTCAGTTCAGTCACCTGGCACATACCGGTGATAACGTCGGATTAACCTGTGAGGACTGCCACACTTTTGATAGCAACGGACAATTCTGCGGTATACCATCGACTGCCAAATGCGCAACCTGCCATTCGCAATCGATGGGAGTCTCCGAAGCGGAAGAGTACATGGTCGAGAATTACATAAAACCAGGTCGCGAGATTCCCTGGGCAATCTATTCAAGGCAACCCGAGAACGTTTTCTTCTCGCATGCCACTCATGTGAAGCGGGCCGGAATCGATTGCCAATACTGCCATTTCGGTCATGCATATACGAGGGACTTAAAGCCTGCACATTTCAGCAGGATCAGCGGCTACAGTCTCGATGTCTTCGGAAAGAATCTGTTTAATGTCCCGTCCACTCAATCTCGCGGAATGAGAATGGACGACTGCTCCGATTGCCACACTAAGCGTGGGGTCAACGAGAGCTGCGTGAGTTGTCACAAATGAATTTGCTCAAGAAGAAATCTATTCGTCCGATGAGAACAAAGAACCAAACTCCGGGTTACAGCCGCCACTCCGAATGTATTTTTCGGACGAGGCATTGCTTGTTATTTGAATTCTGTGACCTGAGAATGCTGCAAACGATCTTAGAGCTCAGGTAAATCAATGTCTAACGGAATAACGCGTCGGGATTGGCTGAAGCTGATAGGCGGTTCGGCGGTGGGCGTGATGTTAACTCCCATCCCGTGGAAGATACTCGACGAGACTGCGAAATGGACGCAGAACTGGTCATGGACACCAATCCCCCCAAAAGGAAGAATAAGTTTCAAACATACAACCTGCACGCTTTGCCCGATGGCTTGTGGAGTTCGTGCAAGGTGCGTCGGAGGTCAACCTGTCAGCTTGATGGGAATACCCGGACATCCAGTGAGCGGCGGCGCTCTATGCGAAATGGGACTCGGCGGCCATCTCCTTCCGTATCATCCGTCCCGAATTCTCCAACCTTACAAGCGAGTGGACAGCGGCGGTGATGTTCGGACAATAGCTGCTTCATACGAAGATGTTATGAGTGCAGTCAGCGAAGCAATTTCTGCCGCAAGCAGGGACAATGAGTCAATTGCAATACTCGATATGCAACCAGGCAGATCGATCTCGTACGTATACCGGCAGTTCCTTGCTGAGACTTCGAACGGGCTTTATATAAATCCACATACAACCGAGGGAATTCCCGAACACATATCTCGAGAGCTATTAAAGCGTGAGACTGCTTCATTCGGTTTCGACCTGGAGAACACGCGAACGATTCTTAGCTTCGGAACTCCTGTGCTTGAAGGCTGGGGAACTCTCGGACAGTTTTCGAAGATCGTAAAGAACCGAAGAGGAAGAGGGAACGATCGACTCAGAATAATCCAGGTCGAATCGGTCCATTCAAAAACTGCAAAGCTTGCCGACGAATGGATAGCCATCGTCCCCGGAACAGAAGCAGCTTTCGCACTCGCGCTTGCAAATGTAATAATATATGAAAATCTCTGCGACGTGGATAAGTTCAGGGAACACACTTCTGCCGCGTCAGAGAACCACTTCTTGGGATTAGCAAAAGATTTTTCTCCTGCGATCGCCTCAGAACAAACAGGGATCTCTGCCGAGAAGATTGTCAATGTCGCCAGAGAACTCGCGTCTCGCAGACCCTCGCTCGTCATATCAGGTGGAGATCCCGGCACCGGACCGTTTGGTCGCGATGAGCAAACAATATTCATGAATCTAAACATTCTCCTCGGAGCTCCAGGAACGCAGGGAGGAATTGTTGCGCGGAGTGAGGTTCCCGGACCGTTTGAGGATAAGGTGAGACTGGCCACGGAAACGCGGCTCGAAGATATTCCCGACTCGTCGATAAAAGTCTTGATCATGGATGCCGCTACATCGGGAAATGTGATCCCATGGCCTCTGATTCAACGAAAACTTTCCCCGAACAGCCCGGTCGTCGTGGGTCTCGCCTCTCATCTTGTCGGAGTCGTGCAACATGCCGATTACCTTCTTCCATCCACTGGATACTTGGAATCCTATAGCGATTCTCCAACACCTGCAGGTGCACCGGTAGCGTCATACTCCATCTCGTCTCCGATACTGACGGCTCCTGGGCAAGTTGTCGAGCCGCTTAATTTCATGAAGACGATTGCGACTGCAACACATTCGAAATCTGAGAATAATCTCAAGGCACTTACTATCGCGTCGCTATCGAGGAATCGAGTCGAGAAGATATTCAAGGAAAAGACAGGGTTCGTGTTTGACGCCGTCAACGGCAACACATCGAAGCTGACAAGCATCGCTTCATTAGACCGACTCATGAACATACTGTTGAATGGCGGCTGCTGGATCGATGAAACCAAAGCCAATCTCCAACAACCGCATTTCTCCTTGATTGGGGAAAAAGAAAAATTCGAGCAAATCATCTCTTCCTCCCGTCGAGGTCCTGACAAGTCGGCAATTTTCCTTCTCCCTTACGGATTGAGAGGCGCTGAGTCGATCGGACAGATTCACCCGGAAATGACAAAACTTTATCGGGAATCCGATCTTCGAGATACTGCGGACATCGCCGCGATAAATCCAGGGACAGCCAGAAACAGAGGATTAAAAGACGGCGGCAAGGCAATTATAAAAACAGAAAATGGCTCCGTTGAACTGAAAGTCCGATTCGATGCATCGGTGATGCCCGGCGTCATTCAAGTTGCGATTGGGCCATCGCCAACCAGTTTTGATCAAGCACAAACACTTTCAATAAAGAGCATTCTGGAAATTTGCAAAATAGAAAGCAACTCAACATGGCGAACAACAAAAGCAGATATAATTCCGTCGTAGAAGAAAAACAGAGTCATAAGAAGGCACGCCCGGGTGCCGAAACACCGGCCTCCGGCGTGAAGGCTCGTTACGGGATGGTGATTGACGTTGACAAATGCACCGGCTGCGGCGCCTGCATGGTCGCATGCGCAGTTGAGAACAACGTCCCGCCAGGCCAGTCGGCTTCAACCGATAATACCGGGATTACCTTGCTCCGAGTGTACGAAGCGGATAACGGCCTTCCATTTCCTGACAACAAATCTGTATTCTTCCCGATTTCCTGTCAGCAGTGCGAGCACCATACACCGTGCGTTTCTGTTTGCCCGCAGAAAGCGGTCGAGGTCGATCCTGAGACCGGAATAGTCGGACAGATCCCGGTTAGATGTTTAGGATGCAGATACTGTATGGCAGCATGCCCGTATCATGCAAGATATTTCAATTGGTGGGATCCAACATGGCCGAGCGGAATGGAGAAAACTCTGAACCCGGATGTTTCACCACGCATGAGAGGCGTCGTTGAGAAGTGTAATTTCTGCTACCACCGGATTCAGGCTGCAAGGACCAAAGCAGCTATCGAAGGAAAAGACGAAATTGATCCGGCCGACTACATCCCGGCATGTGTGGAAGCCTGTCCCACTGGAGCGATGGTATTCGGTGATCTCCTCGATGAAAAGAGTGAAGCAAGCAGACTCGCCGCAGACAAAAACAGTTTCCGCCTTCTCGAGAATCTCGGCACCGGGCCGAAGGTTTACTTTGTTTCAGAGCAAGAGTGGGTTCGCGAACTCGGGAAGAGCGACGTAACAGATAGGGAGAATGTCAATGGATAGCCACCTCGTCGCCCGTGGCGTGAACCGCGCTCCTTTTAAGAAATTCCTTTTCTGGATCCTGCCGTGGTCATTCATGTTGGCGCTCGGCATGTACGCGATATACCTGTGCCTTTCGAAAGGTTTAAATCAGACCAACATGAATAACCGGTTTGCGTTCGGTCTCTGGATATTTCTCGACCTTTCAGTGATCGCGCTTGGCGCCGGCGCGTTCTTCACCGGATTCCTCCTCTACATTTTGAAGAAGCATGAACTGCGTGCGGTGATAAACAGCGCCGTGGTTATTGGGTTCATCTGTTATAGCGGTGCGATCCTGGTTTTGATGGTGGATGTCGGCCAACCGCTGAGAGCATGGTTCACGTTCTGGCATCCGAACGTTCATTCGATGCTGACCGAAGTTACGTTTTGCATAACTTGCTACTTGACAGTTCTTGCGATAGAGTATGCGCCGGTTGTGCTGAAGAACCGAAAGTTGAAAGAGATTCCCACTTTTCTCGTATTCGAATTTGAACTGCATAAGGTAATGCCGATACTCGCCGGCGTCGGAACTTTCCTTTCCTTTTTTCACCAGGGATCGCTCGGCGGATTGTACGGCGTTCTGCAAGGAAGGCCCTTTGCATTCCGCGAGGGAATCGCAATTTGGCCTACAACATTTTTCCTCTTCATAGTCTCGGCTGCGGCGGCGGGACCAAGTTTCATTCTTCTAACAACATGGCTCGTTTCGAAAATCAGTCACAAACATCTTGTGAAAGAAGAAGTGTACCGGCTTCTTGCCAGGATTTCAGGCACACTTCTAATTTTCTATGTGTCTCTGAAATCAGTGGACACCCTGACATGGCTCAATCGAACAGCTCCGTCACTCGGCCTTACCGGAATGAGCTTTTTCTTTTGGAAGCCGTTCGACATCCGGATGCTCTTCGCAGAAATAATACTGTTCGGTCTGGTTCCCGCCGTCATCCTTATCGCTGGAAGCAAAAAGCTGAGACTCGGATGGCTTGTGCTTTCAGCAGGGCTCGTCTGTTGCGGAATACTCCTCAACAGGTTCGTGATGACTATACAAACATTGGCACTTCCGACTCTCGCCTTTGACAAGTTTATGTTTTATACGCCAAGCTGGCAAGAGGTCGCCACATTCCTTTTCGTCGTCGCTTATGGAGTCTTAATATATTCGTTTTCGTTCAGATATCTCAGGCTCTTTCCTCAAGAGATGGAATTAGCAAATGAAAAATAGCAAAGGTCACATGTCACAAATTAGAAGTACACTGCGAGACTTAATTCAAGTGATTTTTCAACCGCGAGTTTTTCTTTTGGCCTTTGAGTCTTGACTTTATGGAATCGTTCAACTTAAAAATCAAATTGAGGTAGGAAATGTTGCCATGGGTTTATGGGTTCACCTGGGAAGCAGAGAATCTAATATTTCTGACAATATTCTATTCGGTCGCCGCGATCATACTTGTCACATTTAGTG
Organism: uncultured Bacteroidota bacterium; assembly: GCA_963704305.1. GTDB lineage: Bacteria > Bacteroidota > Ignavibacteria > Kryptoniales > JAKASW01 > JAKASW01. The sequence goes on from OY969888.1 coordinate 662,005, forward strand.
TCGCCGCCCTCCGTGCATCGAGAGATCTGAAATCAGACCACATCGATGAGATAAGATGGCACGTCGATTTCAATGATCTACCGTATTACGCGAAGGCCTGCCGGCACGTGATCGCCGGCGAAATAGAAAGTCGAACTTGTCCAAACGGATTCGACTGCCGCGCCTGCGACTTCCATGCGAAGTTGGTCGCCGTTAAAAATGCTCCATCACGACTTGCATCCGCCGACGATGAGAACCGTGAGTCGATGTTCGGATTGGACATGCGGAAGGACCGTTTGTATCACCGCGGACACACCTGGGTACAGAAAGAAAGCGATGGCACGTTGACGGTCGGGCTCGATGAATTCGGAAAACGAATCCTCGGCAGGCCGGACGCCGTTGAGCTTCCGCAGTTGGGAACGAGGATGCATGTCAACGGGACTGGATGGAATTTCAGAAAAGGGGATGCGAAGATACGAGTGCTCTCGCCAGTTGACGGCGAAGTTATTGCGACCGGTGGAGTCGATGCCGATTATTACCTGAAGATCAGACCTAATGCAATTACAGACCTTCGGCATCTACTATCGGGTGCAGAAGTTCGGGCGTGGTTGATCAGGGAAATTGAGCGTTTGCAGTTTATGCTTGCCAGTGAAAAGGCTGGCCTTACTCTTGCAGACGGCGGCGAACTCGTGAAAGATCTTCCGGAAAACTATCCTAATGTCAATTGGGACGGTGTCCTGGGCGAAATGTTCCTACAACCATAGACATTCATCGGTGTAAGAGCTCTGAATCCCTCCTGAGCTCACCTTTCTATATCATATTTCTTGATCTTGTCGTAAAGCGTCGAGCGGTCGATGCCCAGAACTGCAGCGGCCTCCTTTATGTTTCCCTGAGTCCGCTTTATCGTCGCCTCGATCACCTGCTTCTCAACGTCTTCCAGCGACATGCTGTCTGGCACGTCCCACGTCGAACGCTTGGAACCGTTGAGTTCGAGGAAACCGAAATCTTCGTCAGTCAAGACTTTGTTCTTGCACGTAACCATCGCCCTTTCGACCGCATTCTCAAGCTCGCGAACGTTGCCTGCCCAGTTGTAATCCATGAGCACTTTAAGTCCCGATTCAGTGATGTCATCTATCTCTTTACCAAGCTCATGTGAAAGACTTTCGACAAAACTTCTCGCAAGTAGTGGAATATCCTCATGGCGTTCCCGGAGAGGAGGTATTTGAATATTAATTACGTTCAATCGATAGAAGAGATCATCCCTGAATGTGCCCGCTTTGACGGCATCCGCCAGATCGCGGTTCGTCGCTGCGATCACGCGAACATCGACCGTAATCTCTTCGGTGCCGCCGACGCGATAAAAACTTCTCTCCTGCAGCACGCGAAGCAAATCCATCTGCAGCTTCGGAGAAATGTCGCCGATCTCATCTAGGAAGATCGTCCCGCCGTCGGCGAGCTCGAACTTCCCTTTTTTCTGAGAAACAGCTCCTGTGAAAGACCCCTTCTCGTGACCGAACAGCTCGGATTCAAGAAGTGTCTCTGCAAGTGCAGCGCACGAGACTCCGATGAACGGTCCCGAAGCGCGGTCGCCGGAATAATGAATTGCACGCGCGATCAGCTCTTTACCGGTTCCGCTCTCACCCTGGATGAGCACCGTGCTTCTCAGGCTTGCTATCTCCTGGATCAGCTGAAAGATTTCCTCCATCTTAGGATTCTTGCTTATGATGTCGTGAAAGCTGTATTGTTTGGTGAGCTTTTTTCGAAGTATCAGATTCTCGCGCTGCAAGTTTTTTACTTTGATGATGCGCTCGACAAGTATCGAAATCTCCTTGGGATTGCACGGCTTGACTATGTATTCCTGCGCGCCCTCCTTCATTGCAGAGATCGCGGTGTCAACCGTGGCGTAGGCCGTTATGATTATGATCGAAGCGTCGGGGCGGATCTTTCTCACTTCCATCATCGTCTCGATGCCGTCGATCCCGCCCGGCATTTTCAAGTCTATGAAATAAATCGCGTAATCCTTTTCCCTCGCCTTATCAATCGCCATCTTCCCGGAAACAGCAGAGTCAACTCCGTATCCATCTTCACGCAACCATGCGGCAAGCGATTCTCTCATCACCTCTTCGTCATCTACAACCAGAATTTCCCACTGAGTTTTCATCTGTGAAGCTCCACAACATTTTTACTCTTATTCGTTTCTTTCTTGAACGCTGTCAAACTCTCCTGCAATACAATCCAGCAACTCCTGCAAAGGTCCTCGGACTTTACATCGATCTGCATAATTTCCGTCGAGAGCGACATCAAGCAAGTCCTGTCGGAACAATGAACCAACCCAAATGTGTGTCCCAATTCGTGAGACACTTCTTTTCTCATCCTTCTCACGAGAAGATCCTTGTTCGGCGCCAATCCATAAAACGCCGGAGACAACCGAGCCAGCGAGACGATTGCAACCTTTCCGGAAAGCTGCGCCTGACCATAAACGAACGTCATCATCGGAATGAATAGATCCGCCTCCGTTATCGCGAGGAATTTGGAAACGCCCGACGCACATAATGGCACAACGTGCTGCAGGATTGCCGTCGAGTTATACTGACTCCTCTTTCCATCGTATGCGTAATCAGGCGCGGGAAGAGGCGTATGCGTTTCAACTTCCAACCCGAACATTTCCTTTACATGCCGGCTGATCATCTGCATCAATTCGTGATCCACGTTGCCGATTGAAGCAAGCTGGATAATTGCCATCAGGCCTATCTCTTTTCATCGGAAGTCGCTTCGCGGAGCGGGTCTCCTCCAAATTGGGGCTGGCCGCCCGAAGGAGAGGTTCGTTTTATCGGAAGCGTCACCTTGAAAACGGTTCCCGCACCTATTTTGCTGTCGACCTCAATGTCTCCCCCGTGAGCATCGACTATGCCGTAGACGACCGACAGTCCCAAGCCTACGCCCTTGCCTTCACCCTTCGTGGTGAAAAACGGGTCGAATATTTTCGACATGATTTCGCGTGAGATCCCGTCACCGGTATCAGTGACCTCGAGAATGATCGAGTTGATGTCCTGACGAGTGGTAATTGAGACTTTGCCGGAACCTTTGTTCTGGCATGCTTCCGCGCCGTTCATTACGAGATTTATGATCACCTGCTGCATCTGTGAGCTGTCACATTCAATCTTCGGCAGATTGTCTGAAAGCTTGAGCTCCAGCTCAATGTTCCCCAGCTTCAATCGATGTCGAAGAATCAAAAGAGTGTTCTTGATTACGCTGTTGAGATCGACATTTGTGCTTTGAGGTTTTGATCGTCTCGAGAATGCGAGAAGGTCCGATACAATCCTGCCGACACGGGTCGTCTCGTTGATGATCTGACTCAGATACTTCTTGAACTCCGGGATGCGTTCCTGAGGTATGCCGTCATCCTTCAGAATGCGATCGAGAAGCATCGCTAGATTCAATACTCCGGAGATCGGGTTATTGATTTCATGTGCCACAGTTGCAGAGAGCTGACCTAACGAGGCGAGGCGATCGCTCTGCAGAAGCCGCTGGTGTGCAACCTCGAGCTGCCTTGTCCGCTCCTTCACTTTCACCTCGAGATCCAGGGCGTCCTGATTCAATTCCGCCATCGCCTTGTTGAGACGCTCGCTCATTATGTTGAATGCATGTGCAAGCTCGCCGAGCTCCATGCTCGAGCTGATTTCAACGACACGACCCAGATGCATCTGGCTGACCGCGCGCGTCCCCTCTATCAGCTTGTGAATAGGCCTGTCGACAAACCGCCGCGTGAAGAAGACGATGAAGAGACCGATCAGAAGAATCTGGATTCCGGTCACAACGAGTACTTCTGCTTGAGCGACCTGCATCTCCTGATCGAGCGGCTTCAAATCAAACGCGACATCGAGAACGCCGAGCATGCTTGTCGTCCTCGGATGTGCATGACAACTGGCATCGCTGCATGAAGGCTCGTTGAAAATGGGAGTGATCATCGCGAGTTGGCGGCTCCCGCCCGCTGTGCGAAGAATACGCGAGCGTGAGAATGCATCAACGTTTAGCAGAGGCTTCGAAGAAGAATGGCACATGACACAGGCTTCTGCGTTCTTGTCCACCTTCATCTCATCCTCGACCTTCGTCGAGAACATTACCCTACCTTCTTTGTTGAAGATCCTTATCTTGCTTATTCCGGGATTTGCGGCAACTGTCTTCATGACCTCGTAGGCAGCACTGCGGTCGTCCGCAAGCATCGCGTGCCACGTTGAACTCGTTATTCCACGGGAAAGCTCATCTGCCCCGTTGACCATCGCTCTGAGAATCTGCTGCTCCTGATTCTTCAGGCTGATGTATCCGGAAATTCCGGACACAACCATGACGATGATCGTCAAAGAGATTATTATCTGATAGGATAAGCGCTTTGGCATGACGTTGGACCGATTTGATTGCATCGCCTGAACCCGATCTTTAGAATCTTATTCATAATATCGCATTTTAGCATACCGCCGGGGGTACAAGCTCAGGCACTGACAGATGAAAGTTAGAGAGTCAAAAGGAGAGTTTCAATTCATGTCGAGAGGCAGCGCTTAGCCTTCAGCAATTAGCCACCAAGTGAAAGGTTGAGGCAGTTTTCCGCACCCAGCTTTCCTGAGCATCATTTCTCAAATTTGAGACCTTCCTTTCGCGTCGTCTTTATTCTCAACTCTTGAGTCCCGGATCTCGAATTTCTTCTTTTAGCGGTTGTGTTGAATTAAATCGGATTTCAGATTTATATTATAAAAAAGGAAAATCAAAAATGGCAAGAGCGATCAAAACAAAGCGAGTCGACAAACAGCGGAAAGCAAAGACGCCAGTCGAGATGCCGATGAAGGGAGCGAATTATATGATAATCGTCGGAGGCGCGCTCTTGATCATCGTGACTTACATCATCCTTGCCACCAACGACACTGTGTACGGATTCATCCCCCTTAACCTTGTCCCAATCCTTCTTTTCATCGGATACATAATCGTAGTTCCGATCGGGATAATGTACAGAGGAAGAAAGAAGCGGGTCGATCAAAGCGGGGTCGCAGCGAAGTAGGCTCGCGATTATCTGCGGAATCGGATCGGCTGCCGCGGCAGGTCTAGTCCGTTTGTCAATTTCTCTATAGACTCACAATCACTAACACCCCTGATCTTGAATTCGATTCGATCCGCTCATGCTCGGGGGGTCAACATCTTCAGCATAAGACGCCGCAACACCAAGTTACACCTCGCGCCATTACGATCAATCGCAATCCGAAAGTTACATTACAACTTTTAGTGAATCGTAGTTAGCCGCAATGGTTCTCTCAATGTCGCGCTCGACATGTGCAGTTGAGATGAATGCGGCCTCGAACTGAGATGGTGGGAGATAGATCCCACGTTTTAGCATTTCGCCAAAGTACTTCGCAAATTTGTCTGTGTCGCTCTTCAGGGCGGACTTGAAGTCGCGAACCTTTTCACCGGTAAAGAAAAGTGTAAACATCGAACCTGCGCGGTTGAGTGTGTAATTGAGACCGAGCTTCCTGAGGTTCTCGTTTATTCCCTCCTCAAGTAACTTTCCCGTTTTCTCCAGTTGTTTGTACAAATTCTTTTTCCCGGAAAGAACTTTCAACTGTGTGATCCCAGCTGCCATCGCGAGCGGATTTCCCGAGAGTGTTCCCGCCTGATATACTGGCCCGTCGGGTGAAACGATTCTCATGATGTCTTCCCGTCCGCCGTAGGCACCAACAGGAAGTCCGCCACCAATTATCTTTCCGAAAGTTGTCAGATCAGGTTTGACACCGTACACTTCTTGCGCTCCGCCCGCACTGAGTCGAAAACCGGTCATGACTTCATCGAGAATTATCAGCGCTCCATTATCATGCGCGATTTCCAAAAGATCATTAAGGAAATTTCCTTCTGGAAGTACCACGCCCATGTTGCCGACGACAGGTTCGACGATTATCGCGGCGATTTCATTCAAGTTCTCATTGAATAGTCTCTCCACCGAACCAACGTCGTTGAACTCAGCCACGAGAGTCTTTGCCGCCAAGTCCTTAGGAACACCCGGCGAGTCGGGTAATCCGAACGTCGTCGCACCGGAACCCGCTTTGATGAGAAAGCTGTCGAAGTGGCCATGATAGCATCCTGCGAACTTCACGATCTTCTCGCGATTCGTGAATGCGCGTGCGACCCTGACAGCACTCATCGTCGCTTCGGTTCCGCTGTTTACCATCCTCACCACTTCTACCGACGGCACCATTTTCCGGATGAGTCTTGCCATCTCAACTTCGTATGCAGTCGGCGCGCCGAAACTCGTGCCGCTATTTGCCGCGTTCTTTACAGCAGAGACAACCTGCGGGTGCGCATGTCCAAGAATCATCGGCCCCCACGAACCAACACAGTCTATGAACTTGTTTCCATCCACATCATAAATATATTGGCCTTTCGCCTTGCTGATAAAAAGCGGATCGCTTCCCACTGACTTGAACGCCCTGACAGGTGAGTTCACACCACCTGGCAAATACTTCTTAGCCTCGGCAAAAAGTCTACTGCTTTTCTTCGTGCTCAGATTCTTCATCGGAACCTCACTAAATCCAATAACCTTATCAAAAATAACCGGGACATTGACAAGATTTGAATCATATCAAATTATTTTCAACGTACCACTCGTACGACTTCCTTATCGCATCCACGATAGGGTGCGGCTCGTGACCAAGTTCGAGTTTCGCTTTTTCGAATGAAAAATAATGTGGAACTGTCGCACTCACAACGTGTGCTCTTGTCAATACGGGTGGTTTTCCTGTCAGGTCGGATAAAATCTCAAGAATAATAGCGGCCACTCTGGCTGTCCAAATCGGCACACGAACATTCGCAGCAGATGCGCCGACGACTTCACCGATTTTCCGAAAGAGATCTTGAAAAGAGATGTTTTCACTTCCGAGAATATATCTTTCGCCGATTCGTCCTGATCTAAGAGCCGCCATCTCTCCTTCCACGACATCGTCCACCCCGACCACACACATCCCGCCTCGGACGTAGGGGACGAACTTCCTCCCTTTCAACAATCGCAGGAGAACTCCAAGGTGGGAATAAACATCGCGTTGGCCAACGATGGACGCCGGGTTTACGATAACGGCATCGAGCCCGCGCTTGACCGCGCTCCCAACCTCCAATTCGCCGAAATGTTTGCTGTCTGCGTATGCGACGTTGAATTTGAACCTGTTGTATTCAGCGGTTTCATCGGCAACATCGTCAGATGGTGAGGTCCCTATCGCGGCAACCGAGCTTGTGTGGACGACTCTCTTGACACCGACTCGCAGGGCTGCATTCATCACGTTTCGCGTCCCGTCCACATTCACACGATATAATTCTCTTCGGCGCCTGTTGTCAAAACTCACCAGACCAGCGGTATGAAAAACATAATCACTACCCTTCATTAGTGATGCGAGCCTTTCGGCATCGAGGATATCACCATGCACTATTTGACCCTTGAAGCCCTTGAGCCCGAGAAGGTTTGACTTCTCGCGCACGAGCGCCACGACATCATATCCGCTGCTGCTAAGTTTGTGGCAGAGATTCGAGCCGACCAGCCCGTTAGCTCCCGTGACAAAAACTCTCGGCATTGTGACTATTTACCCGCTAACCTTGACAAGGCCGCGTGGTTATTTCTTCAGCAGCTTTGCAGCATCGACCGCGTAATAAGTCAATATCAAATCGGCACCGGCCCTCTTTATCGCCGTCAGAGTCTCCATCATGATCCTCTGCTCGTCGAGCCAACCGTTTCGGGCCGCCGCTTTTATCATCGAATACTCTCCGCTGACCTGGTAGGCCGCGGTTGGCATTCTGAACTCATTCTTCACACGATAGATCACGTCAAGATATGAAAGTGCGGGTTTCACCATGACAATGTCCGCGCCCTCATCAATGTCGAGAGCCACTTCCCGAACCGCCTCGTTGGAGTTCGCCGGATCCATCTGGTGACTCTTCCGATCGCCGAACTGTGGAGTTGACTCCGCCGCTTCGCGGAACGGTCCGTAGAATCCGGAAGCATATTTCGCAGCGTAGCTCATTATCGGAGTTGAAAGAAACCCATTCTCATCGAGGAGATTTCGAATCGCGGCAACTCTGCCATCCATCATGTCGCTCGGCGCGACCATGTCGGCACCGGCCTGAACGTGAGTCAAGGCTTCCTTCGCAAGAAGTTCAAGCGTCTCGTCGTTCACTATCTCAATTTGTCCCGGAGAGATTTCTCTCAGGACACCGCAGTGACCGTGTGAAGTATATTCGCACAGGCAAACATCGGTGATGATGAAAAGATCGGGCAATTGTTTTTTCAGTTCGCGTATCGCCTGCTGGACTACTCCATTTTCGTCGTAAGCTTCGGATCCATACTCATCCTTGTGCGATGGGATGCCGAAGAGAATAACGGATTTTACTCCGGACTTCAAAACGATTTCACATTCTCGAACAAGTTCATCGACAGATAACTGAAAAACATTCGGCATCGAAGAAATCTCGTGTCGAACTTTCTTTCCCGGCACTACGAACATCGGGTAAATAAAATCAGACGGCTGTAGCACTGTCTCACGGACCATTTCCCTGACCGTCTCCGTCATCCTGAGCCTTCGCATCCGAACAGTCGGGAAGCCTGTCTTCTTCTGATATTCGGTCAATGTAATCATGTCATTTCACTCCTTTCTGACCTTGCGAAGATTTCCCTGAGGGGTTCTTCGGATCTTTCATCTCCCGCTCAATTGTTTCAACCGTCTTGTATGCGGGATACCAAAAGGCGGCACTTGACGAGATTCCAAGACTTCGCAAGGTCCAATCACGGCCTCGGAATACCAAGATCCTTGCAAATTTTTTCTGCCAGGTAATCAATTACTTCTTTATGCCGTGGAACGGTTGATGTCTTCTTCGCCTTTCGATTGACGTAAAGGCTGTGCTTACCACCTTCTCGCAGAAGCTCACATCCATGCTTCTCTAAATGGCGAATCAAATCAGACCGTTTCAAATTTCAGCGGGTTAAGGTCAGCTCTTCCTTAATCACATCTTTGCCGATAATCGTCTCCTCTGCAAGTTCTCTATTTGCCTGAAGAACTAACTCAACGGCATCCATGAGATTTGCGCGCGCTTCATCAAGGGTCTTCCCCTGCGTATTCGCTCCCGGCAGCTCTTCGACAAAACCAACGTATCCATCAGGAAATTTCTGAAATATTGCCGTCAATCTCACCTCAAACCTCCTTTATAAAAAAATTACGACCCTTCTCTCTCAAAATCTAACCGCTTCTGCTGCACTAACTAAATAATTCAAGAACTCTGAACCTACGGCAGTTCAAGCTAAGATCCTTCCAGCGGTCTCCTTCCCGTTTGCGATACAATCTGCTATGGAAATTCCGTCCTTATAGTTGCTGCAAATATAGAATCCTTTATGCAGGCTTTCAACATGCCGTACTGCATCCGTGATCGAAAGATGGCCAATGTTGTATTGCGGTATTGCCTTCTCCCATTTGTAGACCGCTTGCATTACCGGCTTGCCATTAATCTTCATCAACGCGGCATTCTCCTCATGAGCGAGCACTGCAATTTCATCGGTCGACAATCTGGCAAGTTTTGGCTGGCGCGAGCCACCGACAAATGTTGTGAATTCGACAAACCCTTCGGGAGCGCGGTTCGGAAATATGCTCGAGCTCCAGATAGTTCCGAGAATCCTCCGTCCCTCAATTTCCGGAACGAGAAATCCGAAACCACGGAGATCAATCTTCACATCTTCGCGTCTATACCCGAGCACCACCACGGCAACGGGCGGGTATTTTATTTTTGAGAGCTCGCTCGAAAGTTCCGGCAGCCATGATTTCACGATGTCTGCTGCGGCATATGACGGAACCGCCAGTACGACATTGTCGAAGACCTCGCTCTCCAACTTTCCTCCGTGAGAAGACTCCACTAAATACCCGTCGGCATCCCGTACAATTCTTCGGACCAAGACGTTATACTTCATCGAACTTCCAAGCGATCCTGCAATCGTGGCAGGCAAAATTCCCATTCCACTCCTGAATGCAAAGAGTTTCGCTGAGACTCTTGCCTTTTCCGGCCGTCTTCTCCTTTCGCGCGCTCCTCCGATCGTGCCTCTTAACAGGCCGCCATATTTTTCTTCGAGTGCATAAAGCTTGGGAAATGCCGCCCTCACGCTGAGATCGGATGGATCGCCTGCATAGACACCGGCAACAAATGGATTGATTGCATAATCCAGAAACTCACTGCCGAGCCGCCGCGTCACAAAATCCGCAATCGATTCCTCATGGCTTGCGCGGCCGATGAACGGCTCACCGAAAAGCCTCAACTTTCCGCCGAGTGACCACAGTCTCGTCGATAGAAACGAGCCGACTCCTGATGGAAGCGCATGCAGTTTCCTGCCGCGAATAATAAAGCGATATTTGGAGTTCTCATCAGCGTAAACTTTCTCATGCTTAATCTTCAAATCATCCAGCAGCTCGTCGATTACGAAATTCGTTTCGGAAGTACTGTTCGGGCCACTTTCAACCAGGTATCCGTCGATGGCTTTCGAAGCGATCGTCCCGCCAGGGAGATTGCTCCTTTCGAGAACCACAACTTCTGTTCCACCTTTCTGTAAAAAGTGTGCCGTTGAAAGCCCGGAGATACCGGCACCGATGACCGCAACTTTCATTGCCCTTTAAATTCCTTAACTTTGTTGATAACAAGTTCCGACAGTGCCTTTATGAATTTCGGTGAATCGTTCAGTGCAGCCATCATCTCGAAATGTTGAATGCCGGCCCGTGCGGCTTCCTTCCGGAAAAGGTGGTTCACTTCATACAGAGTCTCCGAATGTTCACTAACGAAACTTATCGGCACGACCAGCAGATACTTCACGGCTTCCAAAGCAAGCCGCTTGATCTCATCGAGTGTCGGCGGCCCGAGCCATTTCACCGGCCCGACACGACTCTGGTAAGCGAGCGAATGCGGGTTCGGAAATCGCTTCGAGAGAAGCTCAACGGTCTCTGTTATTTGCCGCTCATATGGGTCGCCTCGTTCTATCACGCGCACCGGAACACCGTGAGCGCTGAAGAGGATATGAACTGTACCGCGGACGCCGGCTGCAAATTTTCCCAGCGCCTCGCTAATCCGGCCTGCCACTGCATCGATGTAAAGGGGATTGTCATGATAACTCTCGATCTTAAGAACTTTCATCCTGCCGACCGGATTCTTCGTGACACGGTCCCATTCTTCGAAACTCGACAGAGTCGTGGTCCGTGAATACTGCGGGTAAAGTGGAAGAAGAATCACATTTTCAATGTTATCCTTCAGAATTGTCCTGTAGGTATCTGCGATCAATGGCTTGAAGTAGCGCATGCCGACATACACTTTTGCATCATGAGTCTCACGCAGCGTCTTCTCCAGTGCAGCGGCTTGATTCATTGTCAGTTCATACTGCGGAGACTTTCCGCCCATGACCTCATAATAAAATGCCGTTTTCTCCGCCCGCCTCTTCGCGACGAATCGAGCGAGCGCCCTTCGTAAGAAGCCGCGCAACGGAATTTCAATAATGTATGGATCCATGAAGAGGTTGAAAAGAAACTCTTCGATGTCGTCTGTCGAGAGCGGACCGCCGAGATTGAAGAGAACGACTCCGATTTTTCCCATCCGTTCCCCTCTAAGCTCCAAGCTCCAAATGCCAAGCTCCAAACAAGATCCAAGAAACAAATTCCAAACCACGAACAGACTCTGAGTCGTTGTGTTTTGGAAATTGGAATTTTGAGTTTGTGATCTGTTCGGAGTATGGAACCCGGTCCTTGGAACTTTTTTTGTCAATCATGGCGCCAATCTCTTACGAATCGAACCAATCTTTTTACATTATCCACCGGAGTGTTCGGCAAGACTCCATGCCCAAGGTTGAAAATGTGCTTCCCCTTCGGTGCGCTCGCCAATACTTTCCTTGCTTGCTGATCAATAACTTCGGGCCCAGCAAAGAGAACTGCTGGATCAAGATTTCCCTGGACTACCGTCCCTGTCTTTTTTGCAGCAACGTCGATCTGAATAGTCCAATCGACTCCGACAGCATACGCACCTGTAGCTGCAATATTCTCGAGAGAATGATTTGCGCCCTTGGAAAAAATAATCACAGGCGCATCACGTCCGAGAGACTGGACTATCAAGCGGATGTAACGAAGTGAGAACTCTTCATATAGCGACGGAGGCAGGACACCCGCCCAGGTGTCGAATATCTGAACGAGATTTGCGCCGGCCGCGAACTGCAGCTTCAAATACGAAACACAATTTCGCGTGAGCATATGGAGTAACTGATGAGCGCTTGCGGGATCATCATAAAGCATGGCGCGAGCATGAACGAACTCACCGCCTTTCCCTTCGACGATGTAAGCGAGCATCGTCCATGGCGATCCGCAAAACCCAATGAGCGGCACTTTGCCATCCAGCCGCTCGACCACTATTCGGATGGCGTCTGAGACGTACTTCAAATCATGCGAACAATCCGCGTCATGCAGGATCGAAAGTGCTGATCGTTCCCTTATCGGATTTGTGAAGCGTGGGCCACCTTTGCCTTCCTCCACGACCAGGTTCATACCCATCGCTTCTGGAAGAACGAGTATGTCCGAGAAAATTATAGCTGCGTCTACACCAATAATGTCGACAGGCTGAATTGTTACTTCAGCGGAAAGTTCAGGCGTCTTGCACATCGTGAGAAAGTCGTGGTGCGCCCGGACGGCCATGTACTCAGGCAGGTACCTCCCGGCCTGGCGCATGATCCATATCGGCGTTCGCTCGGCAGAATCGCCTTTTAGAACTCTTAGAATCAGATCGTTATCGATTTTTTTCATGCTCAACCAGACACTCTATCAGGCCTTCAGTGGTCGAATTCTCCGGAACAATGTCGACCGTGAGCCCAGATACTTCAGCAGCCTTCTTTGTTGTCGGACCTATGACGGCAATCCGCTTTCCTTTCACGATTTCGCTCCCAAAAACGCTTAGGAAGTTTTTGACTTCCGATGGGCTGTAAAAGATTACGATATCGAATTTGCCGGAGGAAACCTCGTCCTTCACCGAATCGTCGATCGACTCATTCGGCAGTGTACTGTAAACAACAACTGAGTCTGCGATTCCTCGCTTGGCTCTAACAAACTCTTCTAGTTCGTCGCCCGACAGACTGCCTTTAGGTATCAGAATCCTTTTCCCATTTAGCTCAATGTTCTGCAGCGACAGCAGCAAATCTTTCTTATTGAATTTCTGAGGAACGATGTCGGCAGCGTAGCCATACTCCTCCAGGACAGACCTCGTCTTGTTTCCAATGGCGATGATCGTCGGCCGATGCAATGCTTCCTCACTTCCCTTGAAAAAGTGAAAGAAATTTCTCACGGCATTTACAGACGAAAAAATGGCAAAGTCATAATCATTGAAACCATTCAGCAGAGAGAGGGATTCATCCGACAATTCAGCAGCTTCGATCTTGATCGTTGGAACAAGTAGAACTTCTGCGCCAAGTTTCTCGAGCATTGACGTCAAAGAACCGGATTGCTCTTTCGTGCGGGTGACAACAATCCGCTTTCGCGAAAGGGGCAGATCACTCGTCATATTGATCGAAATATTGTGATCAATTGGATGCTGCTCTTATCTCGTCGAGTATTCTATCCGCTCCGAGATTCAGAAGTTTTGCGGCGAGATCGTCGCCAGCCCTAACAGGATCGCTTAAATCGAAATTTATGGAATCTTTGATCAGTCTCTCTCCGTCGAGCGAAGCAACCATGCCGGTCAGTTCTTTACTCTCAAACGAAGTGTAAACTCCAATCGGCACCTGGCATCCGCCTTCCAACCGACGGAGGAATGCACGCTCAGCGACAGCCGCAGTCTGCGAAGCGGAATTATTGTAGCCCTGGAGCAATTCCTTGATTCCCATATTGTCTTCGTGCGCTTCGACTGCAATAATTCCCTGTCCGACGGCAGGAACCATCACATCAGGTTTAAGAATTTCTGTGACCTTATCCGCCATCCCGAGCCGTTTGATGCCGGCGTATGCGAGAATCAATCCTGCGTAACCTTCCTCTTCAAGTTTGCGAAGTCGAGTATTCAAATTGCCCCGGATGTCGACGGGGACCAAATCGCTCCTCATGTGAAGGAGTTGTGCGCGTCGCCTCAGACTTCCGGTCGCCACCGATGAGCCTTTGGGAAGTTCGAGCAGCCTCATATTATCCTGGCCGATGAAGGCGTCACGGACGTCTTCGCGCTCACCGAAAGCAACGATCTCGAGGCCGGGCGGCAAAATAGTAGGCAGATCTTTTAAGCTGTGAACTGCGCAGTCGATTTCGGACTCAAGCAGCGCCTTTTCTATTTCCTTTGTAAAAAGTCCTTTGTCTCCGATTTTGGAAAGCGGCGAATCGAGTATCTTGTCGCCAGTAGTTTTTATTGTTACCACCTCGACCTCGATCATCGGATGATTCCTGCGGAAAAATTTGGCGATCGCATTCGCCTGATAGAGTGCAAGCTGGCTGCCGCGTGTCCCGATTCTAACCTTTTTCATCTTCCTCAAGTCCGAACAGGGTCTTTAATACCCTGACACGATCGACTAGCGAAATTCCGTTCTCCGCATTCTTCAGGTTGGTCATTGGCTCATGGAGAATTTTGTTGACAAGCGAGCGAGTCACTTCTTCGACGATCTCTGCATCCGTTTCGCTCATCCTGTTCTTGTGGCGTCTGATTTCCTCACTTCTTATCTGTTCGATCTTGTCGCGAAGCTTCTTGATTGTCGGGCCAACCTCGAGGGAGTTGTACCACTTTATGAAATCGTTCAACTCCTCATCGACCACTCGTCTCACCGCCGGAATCTCGGAGCGTCTCATCTCCATATTTTTCTCGACGATCAAGTGAAGCGAATCCATATCGTTCAAAAAAACATTCGCCACCTTCTTCACCGCCGGTTCTACATTTCGTGGAACGCCGATGTCAACTATAAGCATCGCCTTGTCTTCCCGCCCCCTCATCGCATTTGCCACCATCTCGCGTGTCAGCACGTATTCCGATCCACCGACACTCGATATGACTATGTCCGCCTCCGGGAGTTTTTGCGCAAGCGAGTCAAGAGGGATCGCCTCGCCGATACCGATTTCCTCGACGAGACCCTTTGCCCTCTCGAGTGTGCGGTTTGCGATGTACAGCCTTCCGATTTCCTTTGGTTTCAAGTCTTTCGCTGCAAGCTCGGCAGTCTCGCCAGCACCGATGAGCATTGCGGTCCTGCCCTTCAAATTCCCGAAAATCTTTTCCGCAAGTTCGACAGCCGCATAGCTTACAGACACTGCGCCCTCGGAGATCTTCGTTTCGTTTTTTGCACGCTTGCCAGCCTTCAAGGCCACCTGGCAGGCATGGTGCAATATCGTCCCGATCATTCCGAGCTCGACGCCGGTGTTGTACGAATCCTTGACCTGGCCGAGAATCTGGATGTCGCCAAGCATCAGAGAATCAATGCCCGCAGCCACAGCGAAAAGATGCCGGACGGTCTCGAAGCCATCGAATGTTTCGTAGCCGACAGCCAGCTCCCCATCGGCAAGTTCCTTCCCTTCACGAATAAGATGGTACAGGTCCACATGCGTTTGCGGTCCCCCGGAGGGAATGACGTACAATTCCGTGCGGTTGCAAGTCGACAGGATCAACGACTCTCGCGCGATCGGTTTGATCTTCTCGGAAATATCCCTTACTTGCTCCGGTGCGTAGAATATCTTTTCGCGGGCTTCGACATTTGCGGTTCTATGATTTATCGAAACCGCCGTGAGCTTTAGCATTCGTCCTTAATCTCTTCGTAGTAGCCAAATGGCAGGCAATATATAAAGATTCAGGACTGCCATTTATCTATCTGAAATTATGAAAACTCGGTATAAACACATTTACTACTACCATGGACATGACCGTCAAAGCAAATCCGACGATGGATACAATTATTACGGTGCGTCCTGTCCATCTCATTGCTTTTCTCGACAAAAGGGCCGCCAGATAAATTCCCCACACAATGTCGGTGATAACCAGCTTGGGATCGTAGAATGAAAAATCATCCACGGTCTTAGGCAGCCAGACATAGCCGATAAAAATAACAATTGTGAGAAAGATGAAACCGAGCACTATTGATCTATAACTTAGTTTCTCCAGAGTCCGCAGATCGGGCAGTTTGCGGTAAATGATCCCGAACCTGCTCGATTTGATTTCATGGTACATCATCAAGTACAACGCGCCGTAAACTGCGGAAATTGTCAAAGCACTGTAACCGAGCATTGCACTGGCGACATGCAGGCCAACGACGCTCGATTTCAAGACCGGCTTGAGCTGGACAAAGTCTTTGATGAACGCTGCCGATACCAGCTGAAATAAAAACGCAAGCGAGAGAATAAACATTCCTGTGTCCTTAACATGCGATCTCGTCTCGATGTATACATAGGCGACCCCGATCGCGAATGACACCACAGTCATTATCTCGAACACTGAAGTGACCGGCGGATGACCGGTCAGAAGCGTGTGGCAGCCTAAGTACACGGCGTGCATGATGAGTGTTGCCACCAGGAACTTCGTCCTGTTCCGAATTCCGAACTGCTCATCCAGAAAGAATGCCAATCCGTAAAGAAAAATGGTGAATAAATAAAGGATTGGCAGCGAAATCTTCAGCAAATCTACGAAATATTCAAGCATAACCATTCAAATTAGACAAGGGTGGGCCAATCTTCAACACCGACATTCGGAGGTCAGGAAGTACCACATTTGTCACATAACAAGCACCGAAGACTTGACTTATATTAGACTCGAAGATAAATTTAGAGGTCAATGAAGTCTGCATTATTTGCTCTCGCGATACTCTTGATGGCGTTTTCCCCAACCTCGACGGTTAGCTTCTCAAACGTCAGAGGAAGCGCTGATCCAAACTCGGACAGTATTACCATCGACTGGTCAACTTCCCAGGAAGATGGAATTAAAGACTTCGCCGTGGAAAAGGCGTCGCAGCTCGACAACCAATTCTATGAACTCGGCAAAATTTCTCCGACCGGCTCAGGAAGCACTTACCAATATGCCGACAAAGGAATTTACAAAACTACATCGACCTCGATTTTTAGATATCGCGTAAGAGCCGATGGCAGTGACGGAAACGTTGACTACTCCACCACCATCACCGTCACGTACTCTTATTCGCAGGGCCTCTCTGGCGTGGCGAAGCGTACCTGGGGCAGCATCAAAGCAATGTTTAGATGATTCCCGTAAAGGGAACCTCTCACTCCAAAAGACCAATCCGACTGCAGCTTCTTATCATCTCCGCGTTCACGATCTTTCATGTAGCAAGCACTTGGGCCGGAAACACTTTCCCCTATTCGAGCGAGCCGGTAATTAGAGTGTGCCTCGCAGAAAACCTCAGGGCTCTGTCTCTGCGCGTAAATGGTGATTTCAGATTGGGCTACCGGAGCGTCACGATAGCAGAGATTGCAGATTCGAAATTATCCTTTCGCTTTTCGCATGATGGTACACCCGAAGCCAGTCTCCCGAATCAGGAATTGACATTTTCATCTTCCGTGACGATTGAACCGCCCAACTCCCAGGCCGATGCCTCGCGCAATTCGGTCGCGAGCCAGGGCGGCGTCGGACTGATTTTTGGTTCGCAAACTTACCCAGGCTCGATAGAAATAATTCCGGAAGGCAACAAAACATTTCGGGTTGTGAATTCGGTCGCTCTCGAGACTTATCTGCGCGGCGTCGTCCCCAACGAGCTTGTCAACAACATTTCGCCGGACGAATTTCAGGCGTGCATGGCTCAGGCAATCGCGGCAAGAAACTTCGCCATTTACAAAATGTCAAAACAGTTTGTGTCGTCTCAGTCTGAGCCGGGAATCGACAGGGATTCAAGTGACTTTGATGTTTATTCCGACACGCGGGATCAGGTATATTCGGGAATGGAGAGATACAAACCGCTCGCCGACAGCGCGATCGAGCTCACTGCGGGAATGATTGTGGAGTACGACGGCCAACCTGCGAGATGTTTTTTTCATTCGACCTGCGGTGGACACACCGAAAACGTTCAGCACATCTGGCAGGGACAACCTGCACTGCCGTATCTGGCCGGTGTCTCTGACATCGACTCCGCTACAGGCCAGCCTTTCTGCCTTTACTCGCCTCAATTCTATTGGGCGGTGACATACACAAGTTCCGAGCTGAACAATATGGTGTCGACAAATCTCGGCACAGCAAATCCGGTCTATGCGAATAGGATCGCCGGCCGTCCGCAGCAAGTTATCGACCTGGAAGTCTCGAATCGCTTCGAGTCGTACCGCGTTGACACATTGAGAATAATAATGAAGAACGGCGACGTTTACTACGTTCGCGGGGACAGGACAAGGTACCTCTTCAAGAACAGCGACGGGACCATCTTGAAAAGCAGTCTGTTCAGAATCCTGATAACAAGAAACGACAACGGCAGCATCAAAGACGTCATAGTCAAGGGTCAAGGAAGCGGACACGGTGTCGGGATGTGTCAATGGGGAACACTTGGCATGTCGCGGCTCGGTTACAATTACCTTCAAATCCTCTCGCATTACTACCCTGGTACAATAGTGAAGAAGGAGTATTAAGAGATCGTGAATTCTGAATTATCATGTTTAATTCAATATTCACAACTCAGAATCTGCAATTAACATGGACCTTCCGCATATCTATTTAGCTTCGCGATCGCCCCGCAGGCGCCAGATGCTCGAGATGGTTGGAATAGAATTTACGCCCCTCGACATCGAAGTCGACGAAGATGGTCATCTTGCAGACAGCCCGAGCGAATTCGTTATCACCCTTTCAGGGAAAAAAGCCGAGGAAGCCTCGAGCAAAATCAAGGAAGGCATAGTGGCAGCAGCAGACACGATCGTCTACCTGGACGGCCAAGTGTTGAACAAGCCAAAGGATGTCGAAGATGCCCGAAGAATGCTGAAGTTGTTAAGTGGCAGGACACATCAGGTCTATACCGGCTTCACACTTCTGAAAGTTCCCGAACACAAGATTCTTCAAGACTTCGCGGTAACCGACGTTACATTCAGAAGACTCGACGAGGACGAAATAGATGAGTACGCCCAATCAGGGGTTGCATTGGATAAAGCCGGCGCCTACGGGATACAGGATGATCTCAGCACGCTCTTCGTCGAAAGAATTGACGGCGACTTCTACAATGTGGTGGGCCTCCCTCTGTCCAAGTTCTACCTCGCCCTTAAGAGCTTTTCTCGTCCGACGTCGCCGGGGCTTGTCTAAATGTTGAAGAAACTCCGCGATAAGCTTTTCATCTCGCTCGCAATTGCCGCGCTCATCGGGGTCGTATTCTCTTTTTACGCCAACATGACACAATTGAAAGATGCGTTCTCAACTTTTTCATATGAAATACTACCTGTTGTAGTGTCCTTCTCATTGCTCAATTATCTCATTCGGTTCGTTCGATGGGAGTACTATCTTCATACCCTGGGAATAACACTCTCCCGGTCACAGAGCCTGGGGATCTTCCTGTCGTCATTGTCTATGTCCGTGACTCCCGGCAAAATGGGAGAAGTCGTGAAGTCGTATTTCCTCAAGTCGCTGCACTCGATTCCGATCAGCAAGTCTGCTCCGATTGTCGTGGCCGAGCGAATTACAGACATTCTTGCGCTCCTCACGATATCCTTGATCGGCGCATACACAATTGGTTATGAGAAGAGAATAATTATAATCGCCGGACTCATTTTCCTCGTCGCGATCGCGCTAATATCCAGCCGATCGGCATCGATGAAGATTATCAGACTGGCAGAGAAAATCCCCTTCGTAGCACGGTGGATCAGGCAAATCGAGACAGCTTACGAGAGCTCGCGCAGGATGTTGAGCGGAAAGGCACTCATTATATCGTCGATCCTCGGCCTCTTTGCCTGGTCCTCGGAATGCATGGGCTTCTTCTTCGTCTTGGATGGATTGAATGTACACCTAAAAGTTTTTTCGGCAGGATTCATTTACGCTTTCTCCACAATCGTGGGTGCGGTATCATTCCTGCCCGGCGGACTCGGCGCGACGGAGACTTCGCTTGCAGGACTTCTCATCCTCGCCAAAATTCCTAAAGGCTCCGCAGTCGCTGCAACCTTCATAATCCGGGCCGCGACACTCTGGTTCGCTGTTTTAATTGGTGCCGGCGTGCTATCTTACATGCAGAAACGATATGGCGTGTCTCTCAATGGCTCCGGTTCGAATCAAAGTCACAGCAAGAACAACTCGGACAATGCTAACGCCAGCTAATTGTGTTTTTTGTGAGGAAGATAAGTGCGAGAGACATTCAGCACGGCTCTCAGGCAGGATTGATTAGGAGTACATGATGGAAAGAAAAATCCGCGTCCTGATCGCGAAGGCCGGACTTGACGGGCACGACCGTGGTGCAAAAGTGGTTGCAGCCGCCCTCAGAGACGCCGGAATGGAGGTCATCTATACCGGACTCCGCCAGACTCCCGAAATGATCGTCGACGCCGCGATTCAGGAAGACGTCGATGCGATCGGAATCAGTCTCCTCAGTGGGGCACACATGACGATATTTCCGAAAGTCATTGCTCTCATGAAGGACAAAGGGCTGTACACCGGATCTTCCGCTGACAACGTCCTGCTCTTCGGAGGAGGGATAATTCCCGACAAAGATATCAAAGCGTTGAAAGACCTGGGCGTCGGCGAACTGTTTACGCCAGGCACCTTGACTTCAGATATAGTCACTTATGTTCGCAATTGGGCAAAGAAGAAAGATCGCACACGGACAGCACAGAAAAACACGTGATGACCGCAGATAATGACAAATTCCTCCATAAAGATTTGACCGATAAGATTATCAAATGCTTCTATGAAGTTTACAATACGCTAGGTTTTGGCTTCTTGGAAAAAGTCTACGAAAATGCGATGATGATCGCTCTCGCGCAAGAAGGTTTGCGCGCGAAGACTCAACAACCAATAAGAGTGTATTTCAAGAATTCATTGGTCGGTGACTATTATGCTGACATTATCGTAGATGACACAATAATAGTTGAACTGAAAGCCATTGAACGATTGGCCGACGAACATGAACTCCAGTTGATCAACTATTTGAAGGCAACGGACATCGACATCGGATTACTATTGAACTTCGGTCGCAAACCAGAAATTCGAAGGAAGATATTTACAAACGATAGAAAAGCAATAGTGCACTGATGGCACCAATGGGAATGATTCTTACACATTCATCTGTGAATGTCTGTGCTTCTTCAGTGTTTTCTGTGTGCGTTAAAAGGAGTGGCACATAAATGAAAAGCGATCCGTTGCAAAGACTTGCCGAGCGGCTAAATTCACTCTCCGTTGACAGTTTCTGGGATGTCGGCAGATTCGTCGTTGAAAAGATCCTGCCGTACGCGAAATCAAATAAGTTGTCGGAAGAAGAGCTTTACAAAGTCCTGACTTCATATCCAGGTTTCAAATTCCAGCCGAGTCTTCTGAAGCAATGTCAAATGTATTTCACATATTATCCCGACCTAAAGAAACGAAGGCTCCCAGAGAGTTTCTATTTCGAGCTCGCGACCAGGGTCAGTGACGACGACAGACGACGCGATTACGAGAAGGCCGCAATCCAGAACAAGTGGTCGATCGCGGAACTTAGAAAGAAAATTCGCGAAGATGTTTTGACGGAACGCGAATCGGCCCGCACGAAATTCGGGTTCGATCTCCGAAGTACTAACGTGTGGAGCTTCGAGGCGCCGGATCCTCGCTTCGGCAAACAGGGATATAAAGGAAGAATAGCAGGTCAAATCGTGGCAAACGCTATCTACTATTACACGGACCCCGGAGCACGAATCATCGATCCTTTTGCGGGAAGCGGAACGGTCGGCAATATCATTGACAAGATCCCTTATTTCGGAGACAGACAGTACAAGATGTACGACGCAGAACCGTCGGACGATCGGATAAAACAGAACAACGTCTTTCTGACAGGAATCCCCGAGGAGGCAAATTCAACGGATTATGTTTTTCTGGATTTGCCCCAAGAATTCTGCTCCAGTACTGAAGATTTGACCGTTTCTCTCTCGAATTTCAAAATGAAATTCAAAACGGTGTTCAGAGAAACGCACAGAATCCTGAAAGTCGGAGGGAGGGTCTCAGTGGTTGTCACTCCACAAACAAGCGAAGCTGGAGTAGCCGATTATCCATATGAGGTCGAGCGGATGTATGCCGATGCCAATTACAAGATCTATGGAAAAGTGTTCCTGTTGGAGCGGTCGTCGCAGAAATACAATTACTTCGAAAGGAAACCGTTAGTCTCCGAAATGTCCGAGCTGTTGACATTCGAGAAGCGGGCTGAACAATAAAATGTCAAAACTCAAAGTTCAAAAGTCTCCCGATCAAAAATCACGTCCTGTGATGATCGGGATCCCGAACTTCCTGTTCGGGAAAAGCTACAACTCAAATGTGAGAACGATGAGATGCAGAATTGAATTTTGATTTGTGATTTTGAGTTTTGACATTTGACTCTTCAGTTTTAAATCTCTATCCTTCGGTTTCCAGAATCTTCTTGAATGATATCGATCCTTCCCTAACAAGCTCAATTCTGCCAGTTGTAACATCCACAACTGTCGAAGGGGTTTGGGAAGTAAGCGTTCCACCGTCAACGATCAGATCAACTGAATCTAGGACTTTCCGGTTTATCCTGCGGACCGAATTCGGATTCGGCTCACCTGACAGATTTGCGCTCGTTGACGTTATCGGAATCCTGCAGATATCGAGGAGCTGACGGCAGAATTCGCTGCTTGACAAACGTATCCCAATCTTGCCTGAACCGGCTGTCAAGATTGGAGAGACGATCGGAGCGGCTTTGAAGACGATCGTCAGGGGCCCCGGCCAGAACCTTGTCATTAACTCTTCCGCAGCTTCCGGAATTCCAAGAGCAAGTTCGTCAAGTGCAATCTTATCCGGGATCAACACAAGAATCGGGTTGGACTTCGGCCTTTCCTTTATCGCATAGACTTTTTCCACAATTCTCGGCTCGAGAGCATTCGCCCCGAGCCCGTAAATTGTTTCCGTCGGATAGACTATTACGCCGCCGTTCAGAATTACCTGCGCGGCCTGTGTGACCCCGCGCTTTTTGTCAGCGCTAACTGCCCTGGTCACCGGCGCTCCCGAGCAATTCGAACGTTCTCGACACAATTTCGTCAGGCGTTATTCTTTTCATGCAAGCGAACGTGCCTATCGGACACCTCCGCGTTCCATGCATTGAACAAGGACGACACCTCAATCCATCGACCTCTACGACGGCCGACCTATCATGGTACGGAAAGAAACCGAAATCCCTCACCGTCGGCCCAAAGATGGCGACCGTCGGCACATTGAATGCAGAAGCTATGTGTACTGGCGCGGAATCATTTGCAACCAGAAGTGAAGCGCGTCTTACGATTTCCGCTGACGACATAACTGAAAACCTACCAACCGCCGAGATGATTCCGCGTCCAATTCCCACAAGGTCCTTCACAAACCCAACATCTTTCTTCCCACCGACAATTACAACATTGGCGAATCTCTCCAGGAGTTTCCTCGCCACATCGGCCATCATCTCGATCGGATACCGCTTGGTCTCCCAAACTGTCCCGGGCGCTATGACTGCATAGGGCAATCTGATTTCGTTATCGGCAAGAAACTGCTCGGCATCCTTCCGATGCTTGTCGGTCGGAAAGAGTCTCGGGGATTCACGACGAACTTCTATTCCGAGCGGTCGAAGAAGCGAAATATTGCGATCGATCTCATGAACGCCGAACTTCCAGGGAAGTCTTGCGGTAAAACAACTCCTCAATGCAGCGTTATCAAACCCGATTCGGATTTTCGCCCGGCTCAACTTCGTCAACAAACAACTTTTTATTGAACGATGCGGACTGAGCACAATATCATATTTTCTCTCTCGCAGTTCTTTCGCCAACGACAGGAAAGATCCAAGAGATTTTTGTTTGCCATGTTTATCATAGGCGATCACTTCGGAAATATCAGGATGGGACTGGACGATCTCGGACGTATCGGGAATTGCAACGAAACTAATTTGCGCGTCTTTCGTTGCCTTCTTCAGCGATTGCACCATTGGCAATGTCAAGATAACGTCACCGAGAAAAGCAGTTTGGATTACGAGGATCCGCACTTCCTCCTCTTCATCTCATTTTCTGCAACATTTCCTGGAAAGCCTGGACATGTTTGAATCGTTTATGAAACCAGAGCCAGTTCTCCGGATATTTTCGAATGTATTCTTCCAGCGCGCTTACGTGACGTTGGGTGAGCTCCCTGGTATTTTCGGATTCGTCGGAGCTGTCCTTCAAGTCGCCGTAATCAATCTCGTGCAGATCAAGGCGATACGTACCATTTTCCTTCCTGATCGAAAACCCGACCTGAACCGCAGCTCCGGTACGCAACGCGAAGGATGACGGGCCCTGAAAAGTCGGCACATCTATTCCGAAGAACTTCGCCGGAGGACTTTCTTTTGCGGCGCTCTGGTCGGCAAGAAGTGCGACTATGCCATTGTCCATCAGCTGACCCAGCGACGCGCGGACGGAATTTGCCATCGGCACCGTTGCATTGCCGAGCAGGCAGCGATACTTATTCGCGAGCTTGTCTACTGCTCTGTTATGGAACGGATGAACGACTATCAAGAAGGGTTTCGGGGAGAATGCACCGATCGATAGCGCGACCAGCTCCCAATTTGAAAAATGGCCGCTGATCAATATCAAGCCTTTACCCCTGTCCAGGGCAGACTCTATCAGACGCCGCGACTTCTCAGGAAACTCGACGAGTTCTCCAAGGCTGTCTCTTGTGAACTTCGGAAAATAAAGAAACTCAAAAAAAACCGTCGCTATATTCACGTAGGATCTTTCAAGTATCCTCTCTATCTCTTCTCCAGACTTTTCGGGAAAACATAAGATCAAATTAGCAAGTGCAACATCTCTTCGTATCGGGATGTGGCGATAGGCAAATCGTCCCGTTGACGCTGCCATTCTTTGAACCCTTTTCAAAGAGAAGCGTCTCAAGAAAAACCCCAGCGTCCTTAGTGCACCCGATTGCAGATGATCGCTGAGACTAGTTATGGCTTTTTTAAATGGCATTTAGAAATCTGATAACAGTGAAACGTAAACAGTGAACAGTAAGCTGACCAAAGATCGAACGACTATCTAATAAGAAAGCCGAACACGTTCGAATCTTCGGCACACAGAACCAGATAATTTCCCTCGATTGCCGGCGCTGTCCTCACGCGTCCTGCCAGATCTATTTTCTGTACCACCTTGCCGTCGCTCTTGTCCACGACATAGAGATTCTGATCGAACGCGCCGAATATTATCTGATTCTTTGTCTGCGATGCCGAGGCTATTATTGGTGCTCCGGTTTGGACTTTCCAGAGCAGCGCTCCGTCTCGGAGACTCACAGCATAGAAATTCCCGTCATCGCTGCCAAAATAGATTCCCTTTCCGTCCGAGATGGGCATAGACAGAATCTTGCCGCCGGCAGAGAAATCAAATCTGATCGCGCCATTCTTCCCCAACGCTATTAATCTCCCGGAATTTGTTCCGACTAGAATCATCGAATCGTTCATCGAGGCAGAGCACCACACGGGCGAACCAGCATTGCAACTCCACAATCGTACTCCGACGGTCGAACTGAAAGCGTAAATGTTTCCATCGTCGCACCCGACAACGCACTCACTGTCGTCAACGGCCGGTGACACCCTTATCGGAGCGGGTACAGTCTCATGAAATATCTCTTCGCCGGTTCTCGGATTAATCTTATATATGTCTCCAGCGAGAGTCGATACGTATAGACTATTCTCACGAAGCGTTGGTGATGACTCAACATCGGCAATACTCTTCGACCATGTTACTCTGCCTTTGTAAAGATCGTACCCGAAAAGGTTCTCCTTGGATTGCGAGGAAGCAACAATCATCAAACTGTCATCTACGACCGGTCCGGAGAAAATCGCACCCCCGAATGTCTTGGAGCTTATCTTCCCTCCCGTCTTAATATTCAGCAGATAGATATCGCCTCGCAGCGTTCCCACGAAAGCCACATTGTCGACAATGGTTGGAGAAAAATTTCCCATTCCAGCGCCGACATCGTAAACCCACAACTTCTCCAACCGGGTCGATACGAGATTTACCATCGAATTGTGGAAAGAATTTTGTCCGAACATGGACCAGCTGTCAGAGGACCTGGTTGTCGTTCGCAAAAGTCGAAGAGAGCCGCATGATAAGAAAATGATGGCACAAAGTAACAGAGGCACAGAGTAACAAAGTGACAAAGCGAAAAGTTGATAAGCAGGTCGAGCGAACTTTGTGCCTTTGTGCCTCTGCCACTTTGCCACTGCCTGCATCATGAATAAATCACGCGCTTTGGATTTGGCGGAACTTCGAAGATGCCAGCCCTACAAAAATCGTTGTCATCGATCCAATCATGGTGTACCATGTCCATGCGATGCTGGTAAAACGGAAGATATAAATCAGCACGAGCAGGCCAGCCGTGAAGCCGATAATGGCATCAATCTGTTCCGGCTTCTTGAATAAGACTCCGAGAAGAAAAGTTCCGAGAAGACCACCGTATGTCACCGAGGCAATTGAGAGTGCGATTTCGATTACGGACTCGTTCGATTTTATGAAGATGAAAGCCGTTGCCACGAGTATCAATGTCCAAATAAGGCTGAACAGCTTGGAGAGTCTGAGGTCTTCAGCCTCGCTGTTCTTTTTGCCGAAGTACGGCTTGTAGAGGTCAATCAGCGTCGATGATGCCAGAGAATTTATCGATCCGCTCAGTGACCCCATCGCGCTCGCGAGAAGGCCCGCGACAATTATCCCGCTGATTCCGCTCGGGAGCTGTTCCACGATAAACTTCGGAAAAATCTGGTCGCCGGTTTTGAATGGAGACGCATTGTAGAAAGCGTAGAGTGCGAGCCCGATTATCAGGAAGAAAAGAAATTGCAGCGCGACAAAGAATCCGCTGGCAATAACGGCCTTCTGGCTGCTTCTCAGAGAGTCGGTGGCAAGCAGCCGCTGCACGATCAGCTGATCGGTTCCGTGAGAAGCCATTGAAAGAAATCCACCGCCCAATACACTCGCGACGAAGGTGTAGTTTATCGTGAAGAAGTGAGCAAGACCGCCGCTAAAGCCCCAGTGTATGAACTGAAGCTTGCCCTTTCCCAGTGCCGTAGAGATGACTGTGTTCCATCCTCCAGGGAGATGCGACAGCATTACATGGAGCGCAATGGCAGCTCCTCCAATGTAGATGAACATCTGTATGACATCCGTCCAGATCACGGCCTTTATCCCACCCGTGTAAGTATAAATGAAAGTGAAAATCGTGATTACGAGTATAGCGATCGCATAGACATAGACGACGGGTAGTCCGCCGAAGATTTTGTAACCCTGGAAAATAATGGCAAGCGGGATCGCGGTCGTGAATAGTCTGACTCCGGTGGCAAGCGTTCGTGTGACGAGAAAGACGATCGACGCGTAATTCCGTGTCTTCTCGCCAAAGCGTGTCCTCAAAAGTTCGTATGCAGTTACAAGTTCACCGCGGTAATACGGCGGCAAAAACAGAAACGCTATCGCTATTCGACCCAGTATATAACCGATCGCAATCTGCAAGAAATTCAGATTAGTCAGGTACGCAAGACCGGGAATCGAGATGAATGTTATCGCGCTTGTCTCCGTTGCAACGACTGCAAAAGAGACGATAAGCCATGGTATCTTCCTCCCGCCGACGAAGTAATCCTTGGTGTTGGTTTGTTTGCCGCCGGTCAAGACCCCGAACGCCGCAACACCGATCAGGTATGCAACGACAATTACGTAATCAATCGTGGTGAATCCCACCGACGCTCCTTATCGAACTATAGTCTGGGGAAATGCCGACAGTCCTTCAGCTTACCGTCTCGGCAGAGACGTGAATGGTGAAGACCTTCTCGAGCTGAGTAATTCTGAAGAGGTTGCGAACGTCCGGGTTCGGTATGATAAGATGCACGCCGCCCTTGAGCTCGCGCATCAGTCGTTCGGCAACGAGGAGTGCACTCAACCCGGACGAATCGCATGAGTTGATCTGGCTCATGTCGACAACGAGTTTCTTCAGCGGCGAGCGGCAAATCACGAAGAATTCTGCCTTGAGCTGCGGAGAAGCCTGCGTGTCAAGTTTATCGATATTGAGTTTCAGAAGAGTGTATCCTCTATGGCTCTCGGTCTCGAATAATTTCTTTTTCATTTTTCCTTAAACATTTTAATTGTGTGAGTCAGGCTCTCGTATGCTTTCTTCATATCGCTTCCTTGCCGCACTCTCACCTGCAGATCGTAGAAATGGTCCGAGTTAGCCTTTGAAAATCCGACTGAGATTTTTGCTTCC
Organism: uncultured Bacteroidota bacterium; assembly: GCA_963704305.1. Taxonomy (GTDB): domain Bacteria; phylum Bacteroidota; class Ignavibacteria; order Kryptoniales; family JAKASW01; genus JAKASW01. The sequence goes on from OY969888.1 coordinate 690,358, forward strand.
GACCTCCGACAAAGATAAGACATAAAAATATCGTCGGAAAAACTAAGGTCAAACGCGATATCGAACTTCTCGCGGCGCAGCCTTGAGATAACTTCACGTGAAGGGAGCTTCAGCCAGCCCTCGTCTGCCTGAGACACGACGATCACCTCGCTTCTATACGTGGCAAGCTCTCGCATATTTTCGGTGACAACAAGGACGACTCGCCGAAAGTATCGCAAAAAGGATTCAACAACGGAACGGGCAAGATAAAACTCCATGCTCTTCCTCGGCATCAGAAAAACCACGGCTTCAGATGCCTTCAGTACGTCGTTAAAATTTATGATTTTCTTGATGTGTCTCGTGCGGCTTGCCGCATATCTGACAGCGATCTTATTTCTGATGGTCATTACTTTTTCCTGCCGATCAGCTTCAAGAAATCTTCTTCGGTCAATATCGGAATTTTGAGTCTCTGCGCCTTGTCATATTTGGAACCGGGACTTTCGCCGGCGAGAACATAGTCAGTGTTCTTGCTCACGGAAGTTGTCACGCTGCCGCCTGCTTTCCGTATGAGATCCGAAGCCTCGTCGCGCGGAAGTGAGGGAAGCATGCCGGTCAGGACGAACGTCTTACCTGATAGTAGGCCTGACGGGCCGGCGGCCTTTGGAGCACCTGACGGCTGAATGTGGAGCTTGTGAAGCCGCTGCAGAATCCTTTTTCCGTTCGGCGACGAAAAGAAGTCAAGCACTGACGATGCCGCCACCGGGCCAACCTCCGCAAGATCCTTCTTGACATCAGTCAATTGACTCTCAATTTCCGAAATCTCCCTAACAAGTTCGTCATACTTCTTCTGTCTCGCTTTTAGTTCGGATGGATTCTTGGCAGGATTTCTGCGCGACTTCGGCGAAACCGAATCACGCTCCGCCTTCTTCACACCGAGATTACGAATGTCACGAAGCATCTGCGAAGACGCGAGATCGTCCAGCGATTCGTGGACCTGCGCAAGCTGCCTAGCGGTCGCCTCACCAACTTCCGGTATCGCCAGGGCGTGAATCCACCGATCAAGCGGCATGGTGCGCGCTCGATTAAGAGCTTCAACTACTTTTGTTGCGTTCTTCTCACCAAAAACTCGCGGCTCGCCATCGGTTCCTAAATTTAGGTTCGCAAGTCGATCGACTGTCAGATCGAACAAGTCCAGCGGCTCATTCACGAGGCCGCGTTCGACCAACTTTTCGGCCACGATTCCGCCGAGCGATTCAATGTCAAGCGCCTTCCTGTGAGCAAAATATTCCACGCGACGGGTCAACTGAGCAGGACATCCCGCAACATTCTGACAACGCCAGGCAACACCCTTTTCGCCGCCGGTTGAAATTTTCTCCTTCTCGATTTTGCCGCCGCACGCCGGGCACTTGCCGCCAACATGCTCGAAAAGATCGAACTCCTTCGCGTTCTTCGGACGCTTCGATCTAATGACTTCGACAACCTCAGGAATCACCATGCCAGCTTTTCGAATGACCACTGTGTCGCCGACTCGAATATCCTTTCGCCGGATTTCGTCCTCGTTGTGAAGCGTTGCGCGCGAGATTGTTGAGCCCTGCAGGAAGACTGGCTCCAACTCGGCGACCGGAGTAAGAACGCCGGTGCGGCCAACTTGAACGGTGATGCCTTTGAGCAGAGTCTCGGCGGGAGTTATCCACGGAATCGGTTTGTGTACGATGGCATAACCCGGAGCACGGGTTTTTGCCGGGATCTTATCCCAATCCGACATTTTATTTACTTTTATGACAACCCCATCGATTTCGTACGGCAGCTCATGCCGAAGATCGCACTTTTCATCATAGTGGCACACCACATCGTCGTTGTAACGGTTGATGACCTCTTTCATGTCTTTGCAGAGCCACCACTTCCGCTGAATTGGAAGGCCGAAGCGCTTCAGAGATTCAATCATCTCCGAATGAGTTTGGAAACTTATTCCTTCACATGCGCCAACACCGTAGAAGACCGCGCTGATCGGCCGTTGAGCGACAAGCCGCGGATCCAGCTGCTTCAAGGCGCCTGCCGTGGCGTTGCGTGCGTTCGGAAAACTTTTTTCTCCTTCAGCTTCCAATTTTCTGTTCAATGCCTCGAAGTCCCTTGTAGACATGTAAGCTTCGCCGCGCACCTCCAGAAGAGCCGGCGGATCTTTCATGTTCAATTCAAGAGGAATGGCACGGACAGTCCGAAGATTTGTCGTGATATCGTCACCGTATTGTCCGTCGCCCCTCGTGACTCCTAAGATGAACTTGCCATCGCGGTAATACACTCCGATAGAGACTCCGTCAACCTTCGGCTCAAGAACATATTCCACGCGATCCGACTTCAGATATTTTCTAATCGTGGCGTCAAAATCGAACAGCTTCGGGAGAGTCTGCTGATCCTGCAAGCGATTGCGCTTCTCGCGATCCGGTTCCTCTTCCTTCGTAGGATTCTCAGATGCATCTATCTTTTCGAGCGAAAGCATCGGCAGAGCATGCTTGACACGCTTGAAGCCTTTTGTCGGCCTTCCCCCGACTCGTTGAGTTGGAGAGTCCGGAGTGACGAGTTCGGGATGCTCCGACTCCAGCTCAGCAAGTTTCTTCATCAGCTGGTCGTATTCGAAATCACTGATTATCGGCTGTGCGAGAACATAGTAGCGATAGTCATGATCTCGAATTTGCTTACGCAACTTTTCTATTGTGGATTGAATGCTCTCGGTCCCGCGTCGCGGAGTCGTGCCGGCACTTCTCACTTCTTGATCGTACCGTCTTTGAGAATTGTAACATTGCGGATCACGACACCTGATTTGCCAAACGGGGGAAACTCGTGACCGTTCAGCGAGACAGTCAACCCGCCGGCATTCCCGATCGTCATACCGAATTTTCTTCTTCCCCAGAAAGCGTATCTGTTCCCCGGCCTCATCATCAAGTCGTATGTCTTACCATCATCAATGACAAGATTAACCCATACGGTGTCGCTCGCGCTCAGAACCAGCCTAGCACTATCGGATTTTGTCGTCGTTGCCGCCGTGTAAGCAGAATCAAATTTCCTCTGATTTACCTCCTCGACATTCTCGTAGGCATTAATGTCAACAGGCTGTTTCTTGCCAGGAGAGAAAGCCAGGTAGGAAAGAACTGACAGGATCACCAAACCGATAGCACCGGCTGCCACCTTTTGTGCGTTTGTAAGATTTATCGGCTTGGGTGCAGCCTTGTTTGCAGCTGGCGCTTCCGACTGTTCCGCTGCCACCTTGAGAGCTTCAATATGCAAATCGAAGCGCTTCATTGTTTCATCAGGATCCATGCCTATGGCCTTAGCATAATCTCTGATGAAGGCCCTGATATATGTCGACGGCAGAATATCAAAATTCCCCGCCTCAATTGCTTCGAGGAATTTGATGCTGATCCTTGTCTGCACTGCCACGTCAGACAGCCGAATCTTTCTTTCTTCGCGTTGCCTTTTCAGATGTTCGGAAAAATTTTCCATAGGAGATCGCTCTAACGTTATGAATCTAATTAACCTGATTAACTATAACAACGATTGAGATTCCGCGGAAGCATGCCATTTCATACAAATTCCGGGAATCCTCCGGTGAACACTTGACATTTGAAGAGGCAACTTACATATTAAGTAGAAATTAGTCTACTATCCTGAGGAGCATCAGATGGAAGAGCTTACCGAGCGTCAGCAGCGAGTTCTGAAATTCATTCAAAGCCACTACAAGAAGCAAGGCTATCCGCCGACAATTCGCGAGATCGCCAACCACATCGGTGCGAAATGGAATCACGGTGTTGAAAGGCACCTTCAGGCACTCGAGCGAAAAGGGCACATCAAACGCACGAGAGACAAAAGTCGCGGGATACAGCTTTCGTTTCTCCCAACCGGCACGGAAGTACCTATCGTCGGGAGAATTACCGCAGGCAAACCGATACTCGCAGTCGAGAACATCGAAGAGAAAGTCGTGCTGGATGCGGCTTTCGTCAAAGGCGAAAGTAATTTTCTGTTGATGGTCGAGGGATTCAGCATGAAGAACGCGGGGATACTTGACGGCGATCTTGTTCTTGTCAGGCAGCAGACCGCAGCAGAACCCGGTGATATAGTTGCCGCACTCATCGATGACGAAGAAGCAACTGTCAAGAGGTTCAGGCGAAAGGGAGATAAAGTTATCCTCGAGCCTGAGAATCCGGAATTCGAGCCGATAGATTCTGATTCCGTCTCGATAAAGATTATCGGCAAGGTCCTGGCAGTGCTGAGATTGCTCGACAATCAGCTAACGGTGAAGAGGTTGAGATGAATTTGGAATACTGGAGTGGTGGAATAATTGATACATGATCGACATTGTTGATTGTCTGATGATCATGCTTACGATCTCCTGCTTCTAACTTTTCAAGTAGACAATGGACAGCGAAAAATATCCGACAATATTCCACATCGACATCGATGCGTTCTTTGCATCCGTCGAGGAAGCGCTTTGCCCGTCGCTGAAAGGAAAACCTGTGATTGTCGGTGGCTTGCCAAACGAACGCGGAGTTGTCGCCTGTCCTAATTATGAAGCGAGAAAGTTGGGTGTGAAAACGGCGATGCCACTCTCGAAGGCATACAGCATCGCACCCGAAGCGATATTCATGAAAGGTAATTACAGGAACTATGAAAAGTTCTCGAGACGATTCATAGAAATTTTGCATGAGTTCTCACCGGCGGTTCAGGCTGTCAGCTTGGACGAAGCTTTCTTAGATTGTAACGGCTGTCTTCACCTGTGGAACTATCAACCAGGTAATCTTGCCGTGGCGATCAAGCGTGCGATCCGCGACGAGCTCGGAATCACCGCGTCGATGGGAATTGCCTCCAATAAGATATGTGCGAAAGTAGCTTCTGATTTTTCGAAGAAGATCTCAAGAGAAGGCTCTCGAGCTCTTCCGCCGGACGGACTTTTCGTTGTCCCCCTGGGAGAGGAGAAAAATTTTCTCGCGCCACTACACGTTTCGGCCCTTCCCGGCATCGGGAGGAGAACGACGGAGGCATTGCAAGCACTCGGGATCAATACCATCCGAGAACTCTCGAGCAAAGACCCTGACTTGTTGAAAAGTGTCTTTGGCGTAGTCGGAGTCTACTTACACAATGCTGCCAACGGTATCGGGAATAGCAGCCTTTCAGATGACGACCGCGATGCGAAATCAATCTCGCGCAGCACCACCTTCCATGAAGACTCGAACGATGAAGAATTCATCTCATCCGTTTTCTTTTACCTTTCAGAAAAGGTCGCGCATTCTCTGCGGGAGAAGAAGCTGATGGCCTCGACGGTTGTCGTAAAGCTCCGCTACTCCGACGGGGCTCCACTTCACGGTTACAGAACAGCAAGCCCTTACCCGAATAGACGATTCGTAACATATCAGAAAAATTACACACTTGACGAGCCCACCAATTCTGAATTCGAGATAGCGTCAACAGCCTTCGACCTATTCAAGAGACTCTGGCTAAGCGGGATGAAGGTCCGTTTGGTGGGGGTTGGAGTTATGAATATCAGGCGGGAGTACAGCCAACCTGATTTGTTCCGACAGTTCAAAATGAAACGGGCAGACTTGCTGGATGGCATAGACAAGATAAGAGAGAAATTCGGATATCATTCAATTTATTTCGGCATCATCGAGGAAATGGGAACTAGATACGAAAGTGATCCCCGCGGATTTCAGTTACATACACCCTCTTTGTCACGACAAAGTTCTTAGAAGTCTTGATTGATTCGGCCGCGTTGAAAATATTCTCAAGACGAAAGATGCGAATGATTTCCAATGTCTTGAGGACAAAATGCGAGAATTTTTTCCGCCGTACCATCAGTTCCCTCCGTCACTTGCGTGATACCCGCGTGCGAGCATTGGAGCGCAATTCCGCTATCGCATTGACCCTTGTCAGTTCGTTCATCTTTACTTCATTCCAGTCTTTGCCCTCACTCGTTTCAGAGTCCAGCTTCGCAAACCTTTATAACCCGAGAGGAATAAGCATCGATCCGGCGGGAACAATTTATGTCGCCGACACCGACAAAGATTTAATTCTCAGATTCAATCCCGCTGGCGACTCAACCGGCGAAGTCGGGGGCTATGGCTGGGGAGACTTTCAATTCGATGCACCATACGATGTCTGTGCTACGAACGGCGTAGAGATTTACGTTGCGGACTACAACAACCACAGGATCCAACGCTTCGATAGAACTCTCGCTAATGTTGCTACCCTTTATACCAGAAATTCCTCAGACGATGCCTTGAGATTTGGGTATCCGTCAGGAGTGGCCGTTTCGAGGTTAGGCGACCTCTTCATCTGCGACGACGAAAATGTTAGAATCCTGAAAGTGAACACCTTCTCTACCGTCGAACGAACTTTTGGCGGTTACGGTCAGGGTTCTGGCAGCCTCACGATGCCGCAGCAAGTCGCAATCGGGCCACACGATGAGGTGTTTGTATCCGACAAGGGAAGAATCGCGGTTTATGACAACTTCGGAAATTATTTGACTTCGATAGGCATCGGGATCTTGCACGACCCGACGGGGATAGGAATTGACGATGACAAGATCGGAGTCTGCGACTCCGACACACTATACTTCTTCAAAATGGCTGGAGAGTTGATCTCGAGATTTTCGAGGGATGATATTCTCGGTTCAAAGCCTGCTCACTTCAACGATGTTGCCTTCCAGGGCGACAAGGTTTACATACTTACGGACAAGAACGTGATAGTCGCAAAGTCGAATTTTTGAAAATCCTATTTTCATAAGACACAGTAGGTGCGATCAAAGGATGCTACCGCAACGCCAAATTATTTGGATGACAGGTGAACAGTGGCAGGAATAAAAGCATAATGAAAGCTCGGATTTTCATAGTCGCAACCTCGTCAATTAAATTGATCTTGCTTCCTAACAATAATTCAGACCGGCCCCGAGAAAAAACGATACCTGCTCTTGCCAGCCCAACCCAGCCATTATCATTTATGCCAAAGAATCACAAAAGTCAGACTCGGGATTTGGGGATGACGAACACTCCATTCTGAAGTACTTCCGGATTCACGACCGCCGGTGGTCGCTCTCCCTTCAGGACCGCGATCGCATTCAGGGCAGCCATCTCCGACATCTTTGCACGAGTCTCAAATGTCGCGCTGCCAAGATGCGGTGCGAGCACAACGTTCTCGAGCTTGAGGAACTTCTTGTTGACCTTCGGCTCGTTAACGTAGACATCGAGTCCTGCGCCTGCGATCCTCTTCTTCCTTAGAGCGGCGATCAAAGCAGTTTCATCCACAACTTCACCTCGAGCCGTGTTAATGAGAATCGCAGTCGGCTTCATCACGCTGAACTCTTTCTTCCCAATCATTCCTCTCGTCTCATTGCTTAGAGGCACATTCAGGCTGACAAAGTCCGACTGCTCAAGCAACTCCTGCAAAGTCACACCTGTGCCTCCAATTCTTTCTATTGCTTCGTTTTTTCTTCGCGAGACATACAAAATCTTCATTGCGAAACCTTGTGCCCTCTTCGCTACAGCCGACCCGATTCTTCCTGCCCCGACTATCCCGATGGTTTTCCCGCTCACGTCGCAGCCAAGCATCATCATCGGAGTCCAACCTTTAAATTTTCTTGCACGGACAAGCCTGTCTCCCTCTGCAATTCTCCGCGCCGTCGCAAGCAATAAGCCAAACGTCATATCCGCTGTCGCATCAGTCAGAACTCCCGGTGTGTTCGTTACAACAATACCCATCCTGGTTGCGGCCTTCACATCGATGTTGTTGAATCCAACCGCGAAATTCGAAATGACGCGGAGTGATTCGAGTTTTGAAATGAATTCTTCGTCGAATTTATTTGCCATCATCGCGATCACCCCGAACGCCCCACTCAATTTCTGCTTCAGCTCTCTCTGCGACAGATCCCGGTCTTCTCTGTTTATGGCGACAGTGAAATGGTTTCTCGCAAGTCTGACGCCAGTTTCAGGAATCTGTCTGGTTACGAGTATTCTTGGACGGACCGCCATTGAATTCTATCGAGTTAAAAAGCGCAGAAGTAAATGAAGCAAAAATCCAAACAGCACGAGACCCAAAAGTGAGCCGTTCGTTAGGCGATAGCTGAACGCTGATACCTAGTAGCTGTTTTGAGTTTTGATTCTATGTTCATCTCACTACACTTCCACTGTCGATGTCGGAAAGCGTCGTCAGCAACGTGAGCTTGCCGTTTTCGGTAGAAGCTGCGAGGAGCATCCCATTCGATTCAATTCCCATCAACTTGGCAGGAGCAAGGTTCGCGACGACAATTATGTTCTTCCCGACAAGATCCTCAGGCTTGAAATGTTTCGAAATGCCTGCGACTATCTGGCGCTTCTCTTCGCCGATCTGCACTTCGAGCCGCAACAACTTTTCAGACTTCGGAACCTTTTCGCAGATCAAGACTTTTGCCACCCGCAGGTCAACCTTGCGAAAGTCATCAATCGAGATTTGCGGTTTCAGGGGGATAAAGGAAGGTGTCGCGGCCTCAGGAGTCGAGGCCTCGCCGCTCGCTGTTTTGCGAATCTCGTCTTCAATCACCGAGTCTTCAATCTTGTTGAACAGGATCTTCAGTTCTCCAATCTGTATTCCCGGCTCAACCCCCATTCTTGTGGCTGACTCCCATTGTGCAGTTGACGCGGACTCCTTGAGTCCGAGCATTTTCCATATTCCTTCCGCCGAAAATGGAATGACCGGCGACAGGAGAATAGCAAGCGACCGAGCAAGCTGAGCGCAAATGTTTATCGTTGTCGCACACTGATCTGGATTTTCTTTGCGAGTCCTCCATGGCTCGGAATCATTGAAATATTTGTTCGCCGACCGCGCCAACGACATCGCCTCGATAACCCCTTCTCTGAACTTGAAGTCGTCGAACAACTTCCCCACTTTCTTCGGCGCCTCGTTCATTTGCTGCAACGCCCAACCGTCAAGATCGCTCATGCCGCCGGCCTGCGGGACCTTCCCGTCATAATAGCGTTGGATGAATTGAAGAGTCCGATTCACGAAATTTCCAAGTGTATCGGCGAGTTCATTGTTAACACGGGCCTGAAAGTCTTTCCAGTAGAAGTCGCTGTCACGGGACTCCGGCAGGTTCAATGCAAGCGCATAGCGCAAAGTATCAGCTGGAAAAATCTCGACAAAATCTTTCAGGTCAATTCCCCAGCCGCGGCTCTTCGAGAACTTCTTCCCCTCGAAGTTCAAGAATTCATTTGCAGGGACAGCATCCGGAAGAATGTACCGCGACTTGCCGCCGTCATTCCATGCCATCAGCATCGCCGGAAAAATCAACGTGTGGAAGACAATGTTGTCCTTGCCAATGAATGCGACATACCTTGTACCCTCATCTTGCCAATACTTCTTCCAGAGATTTGGTTCGTTTCTCTTCTGGGACAATTCCTTTGCTGAGGAAATGTATCCCAGGACCGCTTCGAACCACACATAAAGGACTTTGTTCTCATAGCCTTGTAGTGGAACCGGAATACCCCAGTGCAGGTCTCGAGTCACCGCGCGATCTTCCAATCCTTCTTTGAGCCAGCTGTCGACGTAACCGCGCACATTCTCTTTCCATTTCCTTGAGCTCACATATTCCTCGAGGCGCTTCTGAAAGCGTCCCAGAGGGAAATACCAGTGCTTCGTCTCCCGAACGACCGGTGTCGTTCCGCAGATCTTGCATTTCGGGTTTATAAGTTGCGTCTGTTCGAGCCACGTTCCGCACTTCTCGCACTGGTCGCCACGAGCCTCCGGGTTCCCGCAGACAGGGCATGTACCTTCAACGTACCTGTCCGCAAGGAACATGCGATCCTTCTCACAGTAGAGCTGCTTCTCGTTTTTCTCGATGAGAATTTTCTGTCGATAGAACTCAAGAAAGAATTCCTGTCCTGTCTGGTGGTGTACGGGAAGAGTTGTCCTCGAATAGTTATCGAAACTCATTCCGAATTTTTCGAAGCTCTCTTTGTTCATCGCGTGGTAGCGATCCACAATCTGTTGCGGGGAGACTCCCTCCTTGTCCGCTGTTATCGTAATCGGCACGCCGTGTTCGTCGGAGCCGCAAATGAAGACTACGTCTTCACCTTTCATCCGAAGATAGCGGACATAAATATCGGCGGGCAAGTACGCGCCGGCGAGATGTCCGAGATGAATCGGGCCGTTCGCATATGGAAGTGCTGCCGTGACGAGAGTACGGGAGAATTTGGGCTGCAAAGTGTCACCGTCACCGGTTTTGTATTTGATAGGATTTTAATTCATTCAGATCCAAAGATTCGACGACGCCGGTGTTCTGGTATTTCAGAAAAATTCGGTCTTTGAAAATGTCAAGCTTCTCTATATATCCGTTCCCTTTTGACGTGACGATTTTCGAATTCAACGGAGGAAACCTCCTGAGTGCTTCGACATAGTTCTGCAATTCGAACAAGATACAACACTTCAATCTTCCGCATGCTCCCGCAAGGCGAGTCGGATTCAAAGAAAGGTTTTGATATCTCGCGTGCTCGAGTGTGACACGCCGGATTTGCGTCATCCAGGCCGCGCAACAGACTTCTCTTCCGCACAAGCCAACTCCTCCAACTTTTTTGGCTTCATCACGTGCACCGATCTGTCTCAGTTCAATTCTCGTCCGGTAGACGGCGGCCAAATCGCGAACGAGTGCTCTGAAGTCGACTCTACTCTCGGCTGTAAAATAGAAAGTTATCCGCGTGCGATCGAATTGATACTCCACAGCAGTCAGTTTCATCTCAAGATTGCGCTTCCTGCACTTTTCCTTGAAGATCGTGACGGCTTTTTCTTCCACATGTCGATTCTCGTCGAGCTGTTTTAGCTCCTCGTCCTTTGCGGTGTGCAGAATTTTCCTCATCGGTTGGCCGACTAGTCCCAACGAGCGTCTCTTGTCGCGAACCGATTCACCGACGGCGGCTACTTTCCCTAAGTCGACCCCTCGTTCGGCTTCAAGCAAGACCAAAACTCCTGCCCGGAGCGGAAAACCAGATTCATTCGTGAAGAACCCGGAACGGTTAGCCTTGAACTCGACCTCTGCTAAATCGAGTACCGCCTCCCGATTCTCAAGATCAGCTCCCAACGGGTACGAACCGGTAGCGCAATTCGTACAACTGCTGCACGGCCCCGCGTACTCAGAGACCGAAGTTGGTTCGATCTCTTCAACTGATAATTCGAAATCTCTATCTTCAAGCTCTTCCAAGCCCTCAAAATCAGTGAAATCACCGGACATCTTGAGCCTCTTTTTTCTTGTTGAGCAACTCGCCTAAGTTCAACAACAAATTTACGAAAAGGAGTCCTAAATTCACATTGCCGTGTAACTGGGAAATGGCGCTGTCTATGCCGCTTGCCGCTTCGACAAGATGCTCCTTATCAAAGCTGTTCACCATTTTGCCCAATATGTCCGACTTGTCCTGATTAATAATTTCATCCTGCGACCCGTAGTGCATCAATGCTGCGTCGCGGAGCCATATCTGAATCATCTTGAGAAGAGTCTCCGTTCTAATGAGATCCCTGGACTCAGACACCTTTACGGCTCGAGATGCAATCTGGGAATAGTTGTTCACTGCCACATCACGCAAGACATCGAGAGCTTCATCTCGTATTTCAACCGTATCGGTCTCGAGAAGCTGCACTGCTTTGCTGTAGGAACCTGCTGCGAGCCTCGCTTTTAACTTAGCATCAGCTGCGACCACACCATATTTCGATGTCAAGGCAGTCGATATCTCTTTCTCCGAAAGAAGATCGAATCGAAGCGTCTGGCACCGAGAAATGATTGTCGGGAGAAGCGCACTCCGCCTGCTGGTTGTCAAGATGAACACCGTGTTAGGATTAGGTTCCTCAAGGACTTTCAATAGCGCATTCGCTGATTCGCTTCCGACCTTCTCCGCCTGCATCACAATTATGACGCGATAGCCCCGCTGGTAAAGCGACAGGGAGTCTTCCCTGATGACCTCGCGTATGCTGCTGATCTTAATAACCTGCGCGTTCGGAATCGAAATCTGGTGGTATGGGTCCTGCGATTTCAAATGGATTTCTTCTTTTATCTTCTTCATCGTCTTATCATCCAGCTTATTGAGCGGACCGTCGTCTCTGGTCTCGCCTTCGCCACGGGGCAACGAGAATACAAGCCGGATGTTTGGGTGCTGAAGAGCGTTTGCCTGTCTGCACGAGTCACATTGATCGCACGCCTCGGCATTCTTCTCACTGCAATTGAGTGTCTTCGCCAGCTCTATAGCCATCGCATCTTTGCCGACACCTTCCGACCCATCGAACAGAAATGCGCTCGGTATTCTGCCGGAAATCAAAATCTGTCTCAAGAGACTTTTCACTCGTTGCTGACCGATCACTCTATCCCAGCTCATCAGAATGCCTGCTCAATTCCGAAGTGAACGACCAGCTGACGCAAAAGAGTCGTCCTGTTCTGCTGGAATATGAACTGGTGCCCGGTTGCTTCCGGATCGTATAGCCTGTTCCCAAAATCGACTCTTAGCGGTCCAAAGAATGTACTGTATCTCAAGCCGAACCCAACTGCGGCCGCGATAGTACTTATCGTCACGTTCTTGTACGAATTCCAGAGATTCCCTGCGTCGAGGAAAAGAACGCCGCCGAAGTCTCCAACTATGCGGAACCGATCCTCGAAGTTGGTTTCAAGCAATGTGTTTCCGCCGTATTCCGGATTTGGCACATCACCAAGCTCACGTGTCCTCCAGCCTCGGATGCTCTGCGATCCACCGGCAAAGAACCTGTAGTTCAACGGGATCGGACCGCTCAAATCCTGTTCGAATGTTCCGTACTCCTGGGCATAGCCAACTTTGGCCTTCAGCGCAAAGATATTTGTTGAACTTTCATTCAACGAGAAGAACCATTTTCCCAGAAGAGTAAACTTCCAGTATTTCGCATATGGAAATTCCAAGTGAGTGAATGCTGAATGGATCAGACCCGGAAGTATGCCTCCTTCTTCCAACGTCATCGAGTTAAAGAATCCTTTCGTAGGGGAAACATAGTTATCGGTTTCATCACGCTGCAAAGTGAACGAAATTATTGAATTGAACTGAGGCGTTTCAAGTCCTTGTGGCAGTGGAATAGCCTGAAGCGAATCGACCTTTGCACGTTCGATGTCCCAGTCGATGCGAGCGCTCGTGAATTCGGCGAGCCTCTCACTAATGCTGACTTTGTTTCTGAGGACTAATTGTAAATATGGCATTTGTTTGTCAACCAAGAATGAAACACCCCACGTCAGGCTCGTTCTGTTTGAAAAGAAGTACGGCTGGGTCAGTTGAGCCGAGGCGTCAATTCTTCCGACGGTCACGGTGTCGCTGAGCACTTTCGAGCTGAAGGTAACCAGGCTGAACGATTGCAGCCGAAGACTCGTGGTGACGTCGAAGAGTCTTGCATCACCCAAAAAGTTGCGCTCCAGGTAGTCTACTTGACCGCCGAAATTAAACGCATTATTCTCGTCATCGACCAGCGGGCCTAGGCTTATCGCGTGCGCCGCGAGCAACTTGACAGAGACAGAACACGGCAGAGTATCCGAAACCGGCCGCGCCTTGACGCTCGGAATAGCAATCTTGGCTGACTCAAACAAATTGAGGGCATCAAGCCTTTGCTCACTTTCCGTTTTCTTAGCCAGGCTGTAGATATCTCCGGAGTTGAAAAGCATCTCGCGGAGGATAATATGCTTCTCATAGGAAACGTCGCCGCTGTCTAAAGGCAATACGGCAAGCGCCCCCCAATAATATTTCTTTCCCGCAACAAAATACAAGTTGATCGCTGCCTTAACGCTGTCAGAGTTTCCCGGCATGATCGTGACGACCGAACTGTCCTTACGTGCATACGCGTATCCGTCATTCTGCAGAAGAGCAATCACGCGGTCAATCTCCAGATCGACCTTCGATGCCGAGTAACGAATCCCATTCGTGAGAAAGGGCTTCTCGTTCAGGAGTCCGACAAATTCTCGGGTGCTGTCCGGAAGTCCATGATATGAGACGGAGTTTATGTAAGCGGCAGGACCTTCCTTTATCCTCACGTAAACGTCGACTGCGCTGTCTGCCGTGTCATAATTTATCAAACTGTCGACTTTGGCGTAGAAGAATCCATTTATTTCATAGAACCGCCTGATGCGCTGCAAATCAGATCTCAGGACAAATGGATCAAAATACTGAGGTGGGCCGCCGAGGTGAAAAATTCTATAGGCGAGTTGGAGGATCGCCGGTGGAGATTCCTTCGTAAGTATCCTGTCACGAAGATCTCCGTCGGAAAATGATTTGTTGCCCTCAAAGTTTATCGAGTGTATCACGTAGCCTTCTTGGGCAACCGCGACAGATGCAGTAAAAAGAAACACCGCAGCAAAATAAAATGACTTCATCAGGGATTACCAAAGGTACAAAAAAGCCCAGTCGAATTCGAGAATCCAACTGGGCTCAGCAGGAAAAACGGAACTTTAATATTCGCTTTCGTCTTCGTAGAAGAAATCCTCGTCGCTCGGATAATCCGGCCAAATTTCTTCAATACTCTCAAATGGCTCGTCAGTATCCTCCAACTCACGAAGATTCTCAACGACCTCTATTGGTGCCCCAGTTCTAACAGCGTAATCGATCAGCTCATCCTTCGTAGCAGGCCAGGGAGCATCTTCAAGGTAGGTTGCGAGTTCCGGCGTCCATATCATATAGTCTCCCTCCTTTCTTTCCAAGGCGCTCAGCGCCTCTCATCATCCATCAATAGAACAAAATCACTTTTTCGCTAGTTCGCCATAGACCTTGGCCTCATCATATTCGCGACCATTAAAGAAATACGCTCTGGGGTCAACGTGTATTCCATTTCTGATAACCTCGTAATGCAAATGCGGCCCGGTTGACAGGCCTGTATCTCCGCTAAGCGCAATTATCTGACCCCTCTTGATTTTCTGTCCTTCTCTAACGAGCGACTTGGCCAAATGTCCGTATAGAGTTGTGTAACCGAAACCGTGATCTATTTCTACTACGGTCCCATATCCACCGCGCGGACCGACATAAGAAACAGTTCCGTCTCCGGTCGAAAATACACTTGTTCCGACATCGGCCACTATGTCAATTCCCTCATGCATCAGACGCATCTGCAGGATCGGATGAAACCTCATACCGAAGCCATCTGTGACAATCCCTCCACGTATGGGATCGATCGCCGGAATATGCTCGAATAGTTTCTGGTTGTTTTCATATTTATCCAAAATGTCGGCATAGCTTTGCTGCTGCAACTTCGCTTCTCTTCCCAAGACATCAAGAGTATTAGTTGCACTCGCAATCAATCCGTTGGCGTCCGAAGAGACACCATAGTCTCTGTTCACTTCCACTCCGCCAACCGCAACCCTCCTCATATCTTGCGGTATCGGAGGCAAGTTGACGGATGTCCTCAACTGATAATCGCTCTGTCCAAGAGCTTTCATAACGGATTGAAAATTGTCCAGTTTTCCGTTCAAAGATCCTAATTGAGCTTTTAACACTGCATTCTCTCTCGACACGCTGTCCGCACGCAGACTCTTAAGTCCAAACAAGTCAAAGCCGAAATAGCCCGACACCATCGTCAGCAAAGACGATGCAACTATCAGGGAAAGCAATCCCAATGATAACCTTCCTCCACTAATTGCCCTGTAACTCAAGTCGGACCTAGAGTAATAGTAAAGTTTTCGCATCAGCCTTACCTCACTTTTTCTGAAATGAGATTGCCCACCAGCAAACAGCGGCCAAAGGGCAAGAATTAGTCACTCTTAAACTCGGATAGTTTAATATGCGACTTGAGGAAGTTAAAAAGGGTTCATTTATTTGTCAAGAAAAAAAATGATATGAAGGGAAATTAATCAAGAAAGGTGCTTAGGAATCACTAATCCCGCCCCTCTTTAGAGAGGCAGACCGGGATTTTCACTCAAAAAATGGATGGGAAAAGTGCGACGGCAGCTCCTACCAACAATCCATCCAATACTCCCACAGTCACCGAAAGGATAACGGCCGCAAACCACTTCTGATTAACGACTTCACTAATGATGAGAAGCCCCATTACCCCTCCGAATCCTCCCGAAATTCCGCCAATCACGATCCTGCCAAACCCGGCCGGCTCGCTTCTGATGAAATGCACAGCTGACGTGGCTATGATCGCCAGAACTGTAGCTCCTATCAGGCTCGCAAACAATAAGTCGCGTTGCTCTCTTGTATTAAACAAGTTCCTTGTGCGTTCAGCAGCCGTAACCAACAACGGAGTCCTTGAGATTTTGCCCGCTTCTGGCCTCTCGGTCCCACATCCGATTTGCAAACGGACCTCTCAATCGAATAAAAAACGAGGCACTCCCGGGCAGGAGTGCCTGTTTTCCGCAGCGGGAAGAAGAATCTTTACTTGGGGTTTGACCGCTAAATTAGGAGGCTGCATTAGGGCATGCGAGTCGTGCTTCGCGATTTGTGGCAGCGTGGGATAACTAAGCGGCAAGACCTTCTTCCCATGTCAGGGGGCTGTTTGCGGGTATGCAAACTCTTTGTAACTTGGTGAAGGCAACCAGCTCACCCTGCTAAAACTCAACTTTGTTTAATGAACTGTCAAAATCTTTCTGTCTTTCTTAGCTTCACATTCCGTGCCAGTGGAAAATGATGAATGGTTGTGGTTTTGAGGCTTCGACGCCAAGAATGTGTCGCGAAGTAAGAAGCGGCTTTGCAGAATGCGAAACAGATCATTCCATCTCTAGAACGTTTTGAATCACTCAAAGCGCGAATTATATTTTCATAATATGCGGTGGATAATCGATGGCTACAATGTGATTCTTGCAGATCACAAATTATCGAAGCTCATGAAGAATTCACTGGAGCTTGCTCGCGATGAGCTCGCTCAAGAGATTCGGCGCTCCGGCAGATTTCGAGGACAAAGAGTGACAATCATATTCGACGGGAGGCACTCCTCTTCGGCAGAGAGAATTGCGGAGAATCTCGAGATAAGATTCTCACCGCCCCGTGAGACTGCGGATGATCTAATAAAAAAGGAGATCGGAGCGCAACCAGGGAGGCGATCCTTGTTTGTAGTCAGCAACGATCACGCGATAATCAATTACGCAAGAGAGTGCGGCGCAAGGGTGATTAAGAGTGGAGAATTCCTTTCGCTTGTACGCGAACCAAAGCATGGAAAAGATACATCGAACGATTCGTCTGCGGAAAAGCCAGCCGCCAACGACAAACCAGATCCAGAATTACTAAGACTTTTTATAGGGGAAAAAAATGAAAAGTAACATTGTCTATTTAGCAGCGACGGTCGTCTTTCTCTTCGGCCCGGCCGTGAAAGCAACCGCACAACTGAAAGTTCTTGAAGGAAACGAAATAAGTTTCGGCAAAATCTATCAAACCGGCGAGAGAGTCCATGAAACGGTTACTTTGAGAAACGTTGGCGGCGAAAACATTACCATAAAGAGCGTGAGCACTAGCTGCGGTTGTACTATCGCAATGCTATCGGACAGCGTCGTGGCGCCTGGTCATGAGACAAAGATAAAAGTCGAGTTCAACCCGGCCGGCTATATCGGAGAAGTAACAAAATACATTTACATAGCCAGTTCTGATCCCAGGAACCAGCTCATCTCAATAAAGATGGTAGGAAATGTTGCATACGCCATACAGCCGACTCCCAGCAACATCGTTTTCTACAGCGTGAAGCCCGGCAGACTTGATAGTACAAGTATCACATTGAACAACACGACGGACCAGACGATTCGCATAACAAAAGTAGAGACCCCCTCCAAAGAGTTAACATACAAATTGAAGAAGGAAGTCCTAAAGCCCGGCGAGTATACTGATTTGAATTTCTACCTACACCCGAAGGATGCAACAAATTTCAACGGATACGTCACGATCATGACCACAAGCGAACTCCAGCCTGTGCTTCAGATAAGAGTGTTCGCCGGCATAATCCAGAGGTGATGTTAGGCCAGAGCCTGCTTTTTTCTCGTCAGGAAGACCGGCTCCGCGCCGGAAGTGACAACTTCCTTTGTGATCACACACTTGGAAATGTTGGGCATTGAAGGCAGGTTGTACATTATGTCGAGCATTTTTTCTTCCAGAATGGAGCGTAAACCACGCGCGCCAGTACCCCGCTCTACTGCTTTGTCCACGACAGTCATTAGCGCATCATCGTTGAAATCGAGCTCGACATCTTCGAGCTTGAAAAGTTTTTTGTATTGCTTTACCAGCGCATTCTTAGGAAGCGTAAGTATATCGCGCATTGCATCCTTGCTCAGTGTATGCAGCGTTGCCACAACAGGCAACCGCCCGATGAATTCGGGGATCAGCCCAAATTTCAGGAGGTCATCCGGCTGAACAAGCGGCAAGAGCTCATTCACCTGATCATCACGGGCCGATTTGATATCGGCACCAAAGCCGATCGGGTTCTCGCTGACTCGATGCGAGATAATTTTCTCGAGCCCTTCAAATGCGCCCCCGCAAACGAAAAGGATGTTTCTGGTATTAACATTTATGAGAGGCTGCTCGGGATGTTTCCTTCCGCCCCGGGGTGGTACGCCCGCAATAGTTCCTTCCAAGATCTTCAGAAGCGCCTGCTGAACTCCCTCACCGGAGACATCTCGCGTGATTGAAGGTGTGTCGCTTTTCCGCGCAATCTTGTCAATCTCGTCAACGTAGACAATCCCGCGCTCGGCCCGGCTGACATCGTAATCCGTATTCTGCAAAAGGTGGACAAGTATTGTCTCAACATCATCACCGACATACCCGGCTTCGGTCAAAGTTGTGGCGTCGGCGATGGCAAACGGAACGTTCAGTATACGGGCGAGCGTCTGGGCAAGAAGAGTCTTGCCTGTACCAGTCGGACCAATGAGTAGTATGTTGCTCTTCTCGATTTCCGTATCGTCTTGCGGCAGGAATCCATGCGGAAGAGAGATTCTCTTGTAGTGATTGTATACCGCAACCGAAAGGATCTTCTTCGCGTGATCCTGCCCGATCACGTGTTCATCAAGCGCCATCTTTATTTCTACAGGTGTAAGTGGAGTTCGCTCGGAACTTTCTTCAGCTTGCTGCTTGTAAACCGGAATATTGCTTCGAAGGATCTCCACAGAGTGCTCCACACAGATGTCGCAAATATAGACATCTCCAGGCCCTGCAACAAAGCTTTTTACCTCTTTCGCGTCTCGCCCGCAAAATGAACAGCGCATTTCTTCCTGATGCTGTTTACCCATTGTAAACTAGAAATCCTTTTTCTCAGCCATCGGCTGATGCACCTCCGGCGCAATATCCTTGTGACGTTGTGTCTTCAAGTCCGAAATCACAGTTGGAACCGCAATTGCGAACAGGACAACAAAAATGAGCAATACAAATAGGACCAAGTCGCCCATACGTTTTTTTATCACTCCGAATTAGTTTCACTTCTTTTTGCCTTCTCTTTTCACGAGAACGTTGTCGATCAAACCATACTTTACTGCATCTTCAGCGGACATAAAATAATCTCTGTCAGTGTCTTTTTCAATTTGAGCGAAAGGTTTCCCTGTGTGATGTGACAGTATCTCGTTCAGTCGACGTTTCGTCTTTATGACTTCTTCCGCCTGGATACTTATATCGGCAGCCGATCCTTGAAAACCACCCCACGGCTGGTGAATCATTATGCGTGCGTTCGGCAGGGATGTCCGCTTTCCCGTGGTTCCGCCAGTAAGGAGCACAGCACCCATGCTCGCAGCCAATCCGACGCAGGTCGTGGCGATCGGCGGCTTCACGTACTGCATCGTATCGTAGACAGCCAATCCGGCCGACACACTTCCACCGGGGCTGTTTATATAGAGGTTTATGTCCTTGTTCGGATCTTCGCTCTCCAGGAAAAGGAGCTGTGCAATTACCAGACTCGCGACCGTGTCATCAATTTGTGTCCCGATAAATATGATTCTTTCCTTGAGCAGTCTGGAAAAAATGTCGTATGCGCGTTCCCCACGGCCTGTCTGCTCAATGACGTAGGGAATTGTCAACTGGTTATAGATTTCCATTTCTCATTCCTCATGACCATGTGATGCTATTTTCTCGACGACCTTTACTTCAGAATTATCAATTATAAAATTAAACATTTCGTTGAACAAAAGCTTGTTTTTAACATCGTTGGAGCTCTTGTAAAA
Source organism: uncultured Bacteroidota bacterium (assembly GCA_963704305.1). Taxonomy (GTDB): domain Bacteria; phylum Bacteroidota; class Ignavibacteria; order Kryptoniales; family JAKASW01; genus JAKASW01. The sequence goes on from OY969888.1 coordinate 710,459, forward strand.
ATTAAGAAGCCTGTCTCTGTCAAGTGTGTATTTCGATGCTTCATCATCGGCGGTACGCTCAAGAACCGCCTCGTCAACCTTTAACTCTTCCTTCTGAATGATCGCGGCTGCAAGCAGATTCCACCTGACCGCTCTAATAGCGGCATCCCGGTATCTCTCTTTTACAAAATGCTCGTCCACTTCCTGATTCCCGGATTGTTTCTTTAGTTCTCCGATGAGGTCAGTGAGATAATCTTCGACCATGCTCTCAGGCACCTCGAAGTGGTTCTTGTTCAAAAGATCCTCCGCAATCTTGTCGCGAAGTTCTTCTTCTGCTTTCTCCTCGTAATAATGCTCTAACTCTCTCTCGATGTCTTGCTTCAACGCGGCAAGAGTCTCCATCTTACCACCCGAGACCTTCTTTGCAAACTCGTCCGTCGCGTCAGGCAGAATGAATCTCTCCATCTTCTTCACGTGAACCCTGAACCGCTTCTTGCCTATCGCCCGACCGGTCTTGTCGAAAGTCTCGAGCTCAATGTCAAATTCATCGCCGGTTTTGCTCGTCATCAGTCTCTGCTGTATCTCGTGCAGCTCCGGCGCCTTTCTTCGAAGATCTATTCTGTAATTCTCTCGTCGCTGTCCAATCAACGGAACGCCGCTATCGTCCACCACCTGGAGATCAACGGTGGCTATTCCATTCTCGTCCGGGACCTGGTCAACTTCCTGCCGTTCCGCATTGGCCTCTCTGATGTGCATGAACTCGTGCTCCACAGTTTCATCCGTGATCTTGTACATCGCACGTTCCAGGCTCAGCCCTCTATAATCCTTCGGTTCGATGTCGGGCACCACTTCATAAGTCAATCGAAAGTGGAATGGCTCACCCAACTTTCTCGAATCAAGATTATAGTCGACAACACCGGCAACTCTGGTGTTCTCTTTTTCAAAGATCCCTTTCACAATTTCATTCACTATCTCGGGCACCGATTCCGATTCAATCTCTTCGCCGTAACGCTTCTTAACGATCTCAATCGGGGTTCTACCTTTTCGGAAGCCCGGGATCGCAGCGCTCTTCTGGAACTCCGAATAGGCAGTTTCCAACTTGTCTCTGACGGCCTGGTCTTCCAACGTCGCAGTTACCTCGAGCTGTTTCTTCAATCCGCCGAGGTCTGTGATTTTATAATCCACTTTTTCTCCTCATGATTTGGAAAAATATGAGAGAGGAGGGTAAATCGCACGCTTATCTGACATCTCAAATCTCCTCCCGCCTTCGTGGGTAGAGGGGGACTCGAACCCCCATCCCGTCTTACGGGACTAGCTCCTAAGGCTAGCGCGTCTGCCAATTTCGCCATCTACCCGCAGCAGAGTCTTGCTGAGGTGTTTTGCCAGGTCCACTGCTTTTATAGGCATATAAAATATAAGCTCCGAACGCCCAATCTTCAACGAAGGTCTGAGTCAACGACATGGATCCATTCAACCCAGCCAGACCATGCTGCAGAATTTGACTTGACACCATAATTCAGTAACTTAACCGAGGAGAACAATTGGACATCAAGTTCACCCCTATCTCCACGGTCGGCGAATTCGGACTTATCGATAAGTTCAACGCCATCGCTTCAAGATTCTCAAATCCCAATGTTGTTCGGGTAATCGGTGATGACGCGGCGATAATCAAGCCATCTCCCGACAAACTCACAGTAGTGACAACGGACATCCTGATTCAAAGTATCCATTTCGATCTGTCGTACACTTCAATGAAGCACCTCGGCAAAAAGGCGGCAACAGCAAACCTGAGCGACGTCGCTGCAATGTCCGCCATGCCATTGGCCGCGTTCGTGTCTCTTGGAATTCATTCGAACATCAGCTTGGAGATGATTGAAGAATTCTATGCGCCGCTCGCTGATGAATTCGGTAAGTACGGATGTGTAATTGCCGGCGGCGACACATCGGCATCTCCCATCGGACTGGTCATATGTATTACACTGCTCGGCGAAGTGGAACCCGAACGACACGTTCTTCGAAGCGGGGCAAAATCCGGCGACGTGATCTGCGCTACGGGCGACTTCGGCCGCTCTCAAGCCGGTCTGAAGATCCTCCAGAGAGAAAAGAATCGATACGTGGAAGCAGGACAGCCAGCGGACTTTGTACCAAAATTCGAAGGGTACGACGATGCCCTTCAAAAACATCTTCTCCCGGATGCGAAGGTCACACTTTCGAGAGACTTGACTGAAAAGATCAAGCTCCATTCAATGATCAACGTCAGTGACGGGCTGATGTCGGACATGTTGCACATATCCAAAGAGAGCAATTTGACTGCCGAGATCGAGGAGGAGTTTATACCGATCGATCCCCTCACAAAGACAATCGCGCGCGAGTTCAACGACAACCCGCTCGACTACGCTCTCTTTGGCGGTGAAGATTATGAACTCATCTTCACAATCGCAGAAGAAGACTTCCACAAACTTTATTCACTGGAAGGAAACGTTAGAGCAATTGGGAGAATGAAGCAGGGAAATGCAAAGGTTGTTATAAGGCGTTCGGACGGCAGACTGGACGAATACGAAAGCTTCTCTTCCTATCAACATTTTGCCGCGGGCAATTCGAGAAGAACTAATTGATCCCGGCTTCAACCATGGTTGAGGCAACCAGCTTCTAACCCAGGATCCTTTTCGAGATCGAGTTGACTGCGGCAGGGTTATCCGAGATAACTCCGTCGACCCCCATTCTTATCATCTTCTCGATTCTTCTCAGCCCATTCACTGTATAAACAAAAACCTTCATGCCGAGGTTATGAAACTGCCGAACGGTCGTGCGGTTAAGAAACAAATGATTCAGGATTACTCCCTGTGCCCCGTACTGGAGCGGAAACGATCGCGGAGTTGGATTAAGGTTATGCCTGTAAAGCGGAGCCAGGCGCATACTCGGCGCCCTGTAATGCAAATAACGGAGCGTCTCCAGGTTAAAAGATGAGAAGATAACTTCTTCGTTCATCCGGTGGCGGTCTACTATCCTAAGGCATTTGTCGACCAGCGGTGCAATCGCAATCTTACCGGACCGCCGCTGTTTCATTTCGATATTCAGTCTGACTTTGCCTTCGGAAATCTCGAGCACTTCGTCAAGAAGCGGAACCCTTTCGGAGCGAAACCGATGACCGAACCAGAGTCCGGCATCCAGAGATCTTATGTAATTGAGATTCGACCTGTTGACGAGCCCGCTCCCGTTTGTCGTTCTTCCGAGGCGATGATCATGGAACACGATTACCTGATTATCGCCGGTGAGCATTACATCCATCTCGAGCATGTTCGCACCCGCCTCGATTCCTTTTTCGAATGCGGCGAGAGTATTTTCGGGAGCTATTGCCGAGAAGCCGCGATGAGCAACGTTGTAGAACTCTACCCCGTCTCCAAATAGCGAGTGAATCAATTCAGGTGATAGCTGTTAGCCATCGGCGGTCAGCTTTCAGTCTTTGCGTTATCACCGACCGCCGAAAACCGATTACGATAAGAAATTATTTCAACACTATGCTTGTTGCTGCTTTCTCGAACGCACGATCAAAATCCGCACCGTACTTTTTCTGATTCACCTCATTCCAAGTCAGAATGACTCTGATCCAATTATTGTTCTTGACGACGAAGTAAACACGCCTCTGGATTCCTGCGACTGGCGAATAGGATATCATGTAGGCATCTAGACCGTCAAGCTTAGTCTTCTCACTCTTGGAGTTCGGATAATTACCTTTGTTTTGATCGAACACCTTGTCAACAGACAGCTTCTTCGCATCAAGCACATCAACCTCTATCGTACAATCTTGGAAATAACCCATGATAGAAATCGACGACTTGATGTCGCCGGATGCCGCTTTGGTAGAAACCTTGAAGTTGTCCGGATATTGAATGGCGAACACATCATTCTGGTAAGTCGCGAACGCCGGGGATGGTATCAAATCCTCCGGCAGCTGCTGGGCGGCGACCGCTTTCGGTATAATGCGATAGGTCGCCTGTACCGTATCGAAAATCGGAGCATAGCGCTTGAAATCTTCATTGAACCCCTGGCACTCAAAACCATACTCGACGCTATCAGCAACGGTAAGAACGCAATATGCATAGATCGCGTTCTTTGAGTCGATCTTCAAGGAATATGGTACCTTCACGGCAGGATTCCCAGCGAGCACAGTCTGTACATCGGGATCGATCTGAGCCTGCTGCTGCCTGAGGTCGTCCTTGAACTTTTCCACAACGTCGTCGAGCTTCTGGGCACCAACATCCTCAGCATGAATATAAATTCTAACCGCGGATTTGGAACTTGATGTGGGATCGGCAAATCTATTCCACGCGTCCTGAGTATTATAAATGTTTAGTTTGCCCGGCTCGCTTGATTGTTGCCAGTCCGCAGGAATCTTAATTGCAAAAAAATTTGATCCGTCTCTGTAATCTTGCAAAGGAGGCACCGTTATCGGCGGACTCTTTTGACATGCCGAAAACGCCACCGCCAGAAATATTGCGGGTAAAATCTGTCTGAGAATCTTTGAACTCATACTGCGCTCCTCTATTTGGTATGCCAGACTCTTCTCCCAAAGGGTCCCTTGGGACTAAAAAATATATCAAGCACGGACAGAAATAACAACATTTAAAGTGCCGGATTGCCTGTCTCACGAACCATACCGTCTAGGAATAGAACCACGAACTGAACGAATATAAACCGTGAAACTATGTATGCCACGCCTGCGTGTCGAAACGCACTTCGGCGTGCAGGCACGAACGGAACGTATTCGTGAAATTCGTTCCAAAAGACTAAAAACTATTCGTGCGGTTCTCAGCCTGAGGCTGATGAGCTTATGGCTCAGTGTTTGGAAATCTCTTTCTCGCCGGTTTGTCAAATATATGATCACTTAAAAGTGTGCCCCCAAGCGCATGAATGTGCCATGATCGCCTCCGTCAAGTGAGAGATTTCCCCGGCAAGCGAACGCAGCCTTCGCGACGAAACTCTCGGAGACTTCCTTTTGGAATGGAATCATGTTTGTCGGCCAATTAAATTTCGAGCGATCAAACAAACCACAATGAGGTCAGTATGAGATACCTTTACTTCTCCTTCAGAAAATTTCCAGCGTTTCTCGTTGTCGCCATGATGGCTCTTGCTGGTTGTTCGAGCTATCAGGCTACAAAATCTGCTTCCCAGAAATATTTCAATCCGGATACCGTCAAAGCCGGACAATTCGATAACGGAAAGATGTGGACATTTGACTATCCGCCAATGAACTATTTCAAAGAAGCTTACAATTTCAGTCCCGATTCTGTATGGCTTTCAGAAACCAGACTCTCCGCTCTGAGATTGAGCGGCTGCTCGGCTTCATTCATATCAGAAGATGGCTTGTTTCTCACAAACCATCACTGTGCACGCTACGCATTGGACAAGGTGAACAGGCTTGGCGAAGATCTACCTGACAGCGGATTTTATGCAAAGACTATGGATGAGGAAAGAAAAGTCGACGGTATGTACGCGGACCAGTTGGTGCTCATGAAAGATGTTACCGAGGAAGTTCAGAAAGCGTTTGAGACCGGAGCCACTGATCAGGAAAAGGTTGCCAATGGGAACGCCGGGATCCAGAGACTCCAAAAGGAATATTGGGCGCGGTTCAAGAAAGAGAACCCTGCCGACTCGATGGTGTTTCAGGTGGTCAGCTTCTATAACGGCGGGAAGTATTCCCTCTACGGTTACCACCGTTACACAAACGTCCGGCTGGTCTTTGCGCCGGAAATGATCGTCGCATACTTCGGCGGCGACTATGACAACTTCACTTATCCGCGCTACGATCTGGATTGTTCCATCTTCAGAATCTACGGCAGCGACGGAAAGCCGCTTCATTCTGAAAACTATTTCAAGTGGAGCGCGGACGGCGCAAAGGAGAATGAGCCCGTGTTCGTAATCGGAAATCCGGGAAGAACGAGCAGGCTTCAGACAGTTGCCCAATTGAAATTTGAAAGGGACTATACTTATCCGTATTTTCTCAATCTTTTGGGTAACCTTGCCACAATCTATTCAGATTACATTGCCAAACATCCTGACAAGAAATTGCAATACCAAACCAGGCTCTTCGGGATTTCAAACTCTCAGAAAGCAGTCACAGGCTACCTCGGAGGACTGCGCGATCCGTATCTAATGGCAAGGAAAGAGGCTTTTGAAAAGGACTTCCAGGCAGCAGTTGAAAAGAACCCGGCACTCGAAGAAAAGTACGGATCGGTTTGGAAAGACATCGCCAGTATTCAGGATAAGATGGCACAGACGTTCAACAGGGTCAACGCCTACAGCACGATAGGATTCGGTGGCTCAGCATATTTCAGCATTGCTTCAAGGCTTGTCGAGTACGCAAACAGGATGAAGATGCCTGAGAACGAAAGGCCGAAGAACATGCAGGGAGCACTTCTCGATACGTTCAAAGTCAAATTCTTCCCCGCTGACTTCAACAAAGAAATTGAAAGGGCAATGCTCGCCTCTCGGTTGAAGTACATGCGGTCTGCCTTCGGAACTAACGACGAAGCTTTCAACGGTCTTCTGGGCGGGCGGACTCCGAATCAGGCAGCGGACTATCTTGCCAGCAATACCTCGCTCGGTGACAGTGCAAAGGTCGTTGCGATGCTAAATGGAAATCCAGATGATATTTTGAATTCAACAGATCCGTTCATTCAATACGCGGTCAGTACAATACAAACTGCGAACGATCTCAGAGCGGAATATCAGAAGCTCACGGCCGCTGAAACTTCGGAGACCCTCCTTCTCGGGCGCGCTTTGTACGATGTTTACGGCACATCGATACCACCCGATGCAACCTTTACCCTCAGACTTGCCGATGGGGTAGTGAAGGGATACGATTACAACGGGACGATAGCGCCGCCGATGACCACTTTCTACGGGATGTACAACCGATACTACAGCTTCAACAAACAATATCCGTGGAGTCTGCCATCCGAATGGCAAAACCCGCCTGCCGATTTCAACCTGAGTACGCCGCTTGACTTCGTCGCGACGAACGACATTATCGGCGGCAACTCCGGCAGTCCCGTGATAAATGAGAATCGTCAGATCGTCGGACTAATCTTCGATGGTAACATTGAGAGTCTGCCCGGCAATTTCATTTACGTCCCAACCTTAAACCGCTCTGTAGCCGTGCACTCCGACGCAATCACACAGGCGTTGAAGTACATTTACCACGCCGATAGAATTGTGAACGAGATAAAGAGCGGAAAGATAGAGCAATAGAGAATTAGAAGTCAGTAATAAGAAGCAAGAAACTTCGTGTGACCGTCGTCCTCACTGGGCGGCGGTCACACATTTCCGCACTTTACAGCATAATCCCAAATTGTGGCTTCATCTTTTTGTTTTGACTTCTAACCTTCGACTTTTGACTTTCCTACCTGTATCCCAATTGCGACAACGATTTCCTGTCGTTGCGCCAACCGTCTTTTACTTTCACAAATAATTCGAGAAAAATTTCTTTTCCGATGAGCTTTTCAATTTGTTTCCTCGCACGTTGCCCGATACTCTTGAGTCCACTCCCTCCTTTGCCAATGACTATCCCCTTCTGAGAATCCTTCTCAACGTAAATCACGGCGCGCACGTAAGTCTTCCTCTCACTTTCACTCTCCCTGAACTCCTCGATCTCAACCGTGGTCGAGTACGGGACTTCTTCTCTGTATTCTTTGAAAATCTCTTCGCGGATAAGTTCGCTCACGAAAAATCTCTCGTCCCTGTCGCTGATGTGATCTTCGGGATAGTAAGGTTGCCCCTCAGGCAAATATCTTATGATTGTGCGCTCGAGATCATCCAGATTCTCACCCTTCAATGCCGAGACGGGAATTATCTCCTCGAACTTATGTGCCCCTCCCAGCGATTCGATCATCGGCAGGATCTCGCCTTTTCCAATCCGATCGATTTTGTTCAGGACGAGAAGAACAGGTCGCGAGCCTTTCAATTCAAGAACGCGGGAGATCATCTCCGAACTCTTCAGTACCTCGACCGACTTCGCGTCGCTCGCATCCGCAATCAACATTATTATGTCGGCATCGCCCAGCGCTTCATTCGCGGACGACATCATCACCTCCTGGAGTGCGTATTTCGGCTTGATGAGACCAGGAGTATCCAAAAAGACTATCTGAAAATTCTCCCCGCTCAATATGCCTGCAATCTTATGGCGGGTTGTCTGAGGCTTGGGAGTTACTATTGATAGTTTCTGTCCGAGGAGGGCATTGAGTAGGGTCGACTTTCCGACGTTCGGCTCACCTATGAGTGCGACATAACCGGAACGATAGCTCACGGCTAACGACTGAGAGCTAAAAGCCAACAGCTATCATAATGCTGCTTCGCCGCTCTCCTCTGTTCGAACGCGGATGACTTCTTCAACGGGATAAATAAAAATCTTGCCGTCTCCCACCTGACCGGTCTTCGCGCTTTTCAGTATCGTGTCGACAATTTTGTCAACGTTATTATCCGGAGCTATGATCTCGATTTTCATCTTGGGAAGGAAATCAATTTGATACTCTGAGCCGCGGTACATCTCGGTATGCCCCTTTTGGCGACCATACCCTTTCACTTCTGTTATTGTCATCCCTTTGATGCCAATCTCCAGCAGCGCCTCGCGAACATCATCGATTTTGAAAGGGCGGATGATTGCTTCGATTTTTTTCATTTCGAACTCCTAGAGTTTGTGGGGCAGTCAAGTGTCAAATTAACTTTGTCATCAAATATGGGAATAATTCGCTAACAGAAGCAAGAAATAGTAACAAAACCGGGAACCACAATCATTAAACTTAAGAACATCTGTAAGTAATGTGAACCACGATGTATGACGCTCATAACCACGATGAAAGCTCAAGGCGCAGACAAAATTGTCAGGGAACTTTTCCACATGCCCGTTTCAGTGCCGTTCACAAAATTCTTCCCGGGAGGCTCCATCAATCCGCAGGTAAACTGGATGTTCATTAAATTGTAACCGAAGATTATCGTTGTTAAATTTAGAAAACGATTCGGAGCACATTTGAAAGCAAAGCTTGCACTTGCAAACGGAGTTGTCTTCACAGGAGAATCATTCGGCTCAGACGGAGAGACTACCGGCGAAGTTGTTTTCAACACGAGCATGATTGGCTATCAGGAGATTCTCACCGACCCTTCATACTGCGGACAGATCGTGACGATGACTTATCCGCATATCGGCAATTACGGGGTCAACCGCGAAGACGTTGAGTCGTCAAAGCCCCAGGTTGCCGGGTTCGTGGTCAGAGAATACAGCAAGTTCTACAGCAACTTCCGGGCGACGGAGAGCCTGGGTGATTACCTGAGTCGACACGGCATCGTTGGCATCGAGGGGCTCGACACGCGCAAATTGACGAGAATAATTAGAAATGTCGGCGCGATGAACGCCGTGATCTCGACAACGGATTTGGATGACGAATCGCTCATCAGGAAAGCACGCGAATTCCCTTCGATGTCCGGACTCGATCTCGCGAAAGTTGTAACGACCAAAAATGCATATCGTTTTTCCACAAACGGAAAATCGGATTGGAAATTCAAAGTAGTCGCATATGACTACGGCATCAAGACGAACATTTTGCGAAAGCTCTACGAACGCGGATGCGATGTCACCGTCGTTCCGGCCGGTTTTCCTTCGGACGAAGTCTTGAAACTCGACCCGGGTGGAATCTTCCTATCAAATGGTCCGGGCGACCCGGCAGCGGTGACCTACGCAATCGAGAACGTCAAACATCTTATCGGAAGAAAACCCATCTTCGGTATTTGTCTTGGACATCAAATTGTAGCTCTCGCATCAGGCGCGAAGACATTCAAAATGAAATTCGGTCACCGGGGAGCAAATCATCCGGTTAAGAATATGATGAACGGAACTGTCGAGGTTACTTCACACAACCATGGATTTGCTGTCGACCCGGCTAGCTTATCTTCCGACTACGAGATCACTCACATAGATTTGAACGACAACATACTCGAGGGTTTCAGGCATAAGAGTCTTCCACTTTTCTGCGTCCAATACCATCCGGAGGCATCGCCCGGCCCGCACGACAGCGATTACCTGTTCGATGAGTTTATTAACATGATGGAACAGGTAAAGGTCTGATCAAATAGAGGAAGGATTTCGACCGGGACAGGATCCTGTCCACCCACTTGGCAGAAGGGCACTCGAGACCGACTTACCGAGAGTTCAGCGATTCATCCAGTCACACTCACAATTACTTCTGTCAGCGTGCACTTCTTGTGAGGGGTAGTAAAGGGTCCGGTGGAAATGCCGCTCTAAGTCCAATTTTCGAAGAACTCAGCGGCCGTTCTCTTTCGGCTCGACGAGGTGTTTGAGATCGGGCGCGGGCACCCAACCTTGCGGCCGCGCCATGGGCATCCTCTCAAGCGCACTCATATCAGGAGTGACTTTAAGCATCCTGTAATCAATCGTCGTATCAGGTTTCATTATCCGGATACAATATTTGGTGTTCCCGACGACGAGTCCGTCATCTTCCATTCTCGGCTTGGAATTCATTGCACAAGATGGAATCACCTTGTGAAGTTGCGGAACTGAAAAAGGAGGATGAGTCCGGAGCGAATCCGAATTAACCGGTGCCTGAGCAAAAACTCCCTGCACGAGGAAGAGAAGCATGATCAATGGAAGTCTCACATTAGATTCTCCTTCTGCAATTGATCATTCGTATCTCAAGGACTTTGCCGGATTAACCAGCGCCGCTTTCACAGCCTGGAATCCCACGGTCAAGAGGACGACAAACATCGCGATCACGACAGCACCTGCAACCACGAAAAAATTCACGTTAATGTGATAGGCATAGCTCTTAAGCCAATCGTTAATGAAATAAACTGCGACTGGTATAGCGATCACTGCCGATATTAGCACCAGGGCAGCAAATTCCCTTTCGATCATATAAAGGATGTTGCCCGCAGATGCTCCCATGACCTTTCGTACGCCTATCTCTTTCACTCTCTGTTGAGTGACGAAGAGAGACACTCCGAAAAGGCCCAGACATGCGATGACAATCGCCAGCCCGGTGAAGTATCCGATCATCTCGGCAAATTTATAATCGTCACCATACAGGTCATCCAATCTGTCATCAAACAATTGGTATGTCATCGGTTTGCCTTCGTTGAACGACTTCGACTTGTCTTCAATGAAGTGGATTGCAGATGACATCGAAGCAGAGTTTCGCACCCTCACCACAATTTCGCTTAAAGATTGAGTGCCTTCATTGAAAAGGGTCGGAACGGTTTTCTCATGAAGGGTATGCATGATAGGATCTTTGACTACTCCCAGAATTCTCAGGCCGTTGAATAATTCCTGTGATGGATCTTTTATCCCGAACGCCTTCAATGCGGACTCGCTCATCACCACAGCATGCTGCGATTCCGCCGGCGCGACTCCTTCAAATCCTTTTCCGTACAGAAAATTCATTTTCATCGTCTGGAAGAAATCTCTATCAACTGAAAATATCTCGCAGCTCACCTTCTTCGTCGGGTCCATCTTGTTAACAATGACCGCAGTAGCGCCCGACTCCGTCCCCGGCACGAACTGCCCTCCAGATACATCCGTGATGTCCGGATCACTCTTCAACTCTGTCCTGAAAGCTTCGAAACTTCCGCCGATGTTGCTGTTATCAGGAGAAAGTACTAGCAAATCATTCTTGTCAAACCCCAAATCTTTGTTATGCAGATAGCGCATCTGTCTGTAAATCGTGACTGAAGCTGTGATCAACCCGACGAATATTATCATCTGAATCGTAATCATCACCTTCCGGAAGGTAGCTCTCGAACTTCCCACGCTGAACTTGCTTCTGAAAATTTCTACAGGACTGAAGCCGGAAAGATAAAATGAAACGTAGCCTCCTGAGAGGAGTCCGACCACGACCGCAATAGCCGCGAACAAAAGTATGAACACCCAATTGTGAAAGTAATTGGCGGGCAGCTCCTTCCCGAGCAGGTCGCTCAAGTATGGTAGGAACGCCTCAACAAGAAGCAATGCGACGGGCAAAGACAGAACCGCGATCAGGACGGACTCGGTCATGACCTGCTTCACGAGATCGATCCGTTTAGCTCCCACAACCTTTCGTATGCCGATTTCCTTCGTCCTAGTGCTCGCTCTTCCCGTGCTCAGAATTATGAAGTTAATGCAAGCTATCAAAAGCGTCAGAACAGCGATCACCGAATAAATGGTGACGTCAGTTATGTCTCCCGTCGGGAATCGACTGTTCACAAAGTCGGATGAATGAAAGTAGATATCTTTCACAGGGAACAGGTGGAACTGGATTGGAAAGCTCGGATCGGTATGGGCGGAAGAAAACGCAGCGAGCTTCTTGTCAAGTTGACTCGCTTCATTTGAAGAAGACAGCAACACATACGTCGGGAGCAGCGGCAGCCGCCATGATTCAAGAGGATTCTTTTCGGCGACGCTATAAGCCTTGTCGAAGAATTGTTCGGCTACGGATATCGGCACGATGACATCCGCCCGGAACGTCGTGGTGCGCGGAATGTCTTTCATGACGGCAGATACCTTCAGGTCATATGAATTTCCGTAGAACTCGAGCGTGACGATCTCCCCGATCGGATCCTTGCTGCCGAAGCATTTCTGCGCCATTTGACGGCTCATAACAATAGAGTTCTTTTCAGTGAAGAATTCTTGTGCACTTCCTTCCACCAACGGCAGCGTGAGTATTCTAAAGATGCTGGGGTCGCAAGAGATGCACCTCAATTCACTGAAGGTTCGGTCACCCAACTTGATACTACATTTCCCGTCCCGAAATCTTGCAACCTCTTTCACCTCGGGAAATTGATCCTTGAGCATCGGGCCGAGTTGGAATGGTGTGTTCGGCTCGACCCATTCCCTATTGGGAATGGGAAGCTTCGATGTCACCAGGTAGATTCTGTCTAGATTCTTGTTGTATCTGTCGTAGCTCAGCTCATTGATCGAGTAGAGCAAAATTATGAACCCCGAAGCCAGCCCGATCGACAAACCCGCAATGTTTATGAAGGAAAAGGTCCTGTGTCTCCAAAGGTTCCTGAAAGCGATCTTGAAGTAGTTCTTCAGCATGCCTTTACTCCGCTCTTGGCACTCTGCGATATTCCGTCAGAGCTAACGGATATTATAATCACTTTCCCCGCTGAGAGTCAACTACATAAAGCAAACGGTCAAGACGCTTCTCTAATGCCCGTTTCGCCCCTCGATCTCTTTCAATCGGCGTTTCGCATACTCGCCGAACGAATGATTCAATCCGTGGTCAGGAATCATGGCTATGAACTTCCTGTACCAGTACAAAGCAGCATTCATATTTTTCAATTGGTCGTACGCAAGCCCCAATCCATATACCGCCTCACCATCATCCGGATCCAACTCAACTGTGCGTTTGTATTCGTCAATCGCCTGTCGATAATTTTTCATTCTCAGCTCCGCAGCTGCAAGACTTTTCAAAATAGAAAGACTGAACTTCACATTGCGCATCGACAACGAGTAAGCATGCGATAAATTGTCAGCAGCTTTTTCAACTTTGTCTAACTTCAACAGGGCGAGGCCCAGGTTGAAATACCCGCTTGCATTTAGTGAGTCTCGATTTAGAGCCGATTGGAAATAGAACTCAGCCAGGCCAAAATTGGAGAGGTCAAAGTACCAAGTACCAATGTTCTCTAGATCATTGAACGAAGAGTCGGCGGCGAGTTTGAAATAACGCTTCATCAAATTGGCAGCCGTCTCGAGATTTTCTGTCCCTCCCATGTGCCCGTAACACAATGACAACTTGCGAATGACAAGTGGAGATTGTCCGAATGCCTCAAGTATGGAAGAGTACTCCTTGGCCGCAAGTTCGTACTTCTGTGTACCATAATAAGTCTCAGCCAACATAATTTTTGCTGATGCATTTGTTGAGTCCTCAGTAACCAGCTCAACGAGAATTGGATAAGCATCATCATATTTGCTGGCGCTCAGCAAACATTGGCAGAGTGCCATAACCTCAGTCTCTTCGTTTCGTTTCGTGACAAACTCCTCAGCATCTTCGTACCATTCCAAATTGCAAAGTGTTTTCACCAGCTCAATTCCGGCCGGTGCATAGGAAGAATCCTTGGATAAGGAGTTCTTGAGATAGACGACCGCGGCCGCAGGGTTTTGCAATGCGATCATTGTCTCTGCTTTGTAGTAACTTGCCATGGAATATAAGGAATCACGCGGCCCGAGAATTGACAACAGGTTCAAGGCACTCTTGTAATCGCCCGTTTCGTACGAGCAGACTCCGGCGCAATAATCCAAAATCGGATCGGATCGACCATGGGCCAACTCTTCGAATATCTTCAGTGCACCACGATACTTTGCTGCGTTGAAATACTTGACTGCCCTGTTAAAGTTTGCAACGCTGTCGGACTTTGTCGAGTCTGGAACCGTAGCCGCTCCGGCATTAGAAACCAAGAGGAAATATAAAGTTGCCAGAACGGACGCGCGAAGTGAGGAGATCATTTTGCGGCTGGCGGCAATTTGGAATACTTCTTAATCATCATGTTTGCATAACGGACCATCTCTTCCGGGCTATTGGGAAAATCTTTAGACTGCTTCACGAACTCCTCGTACCATTGGAGCGCCTTTGCATATTGTTTCCTGCGCTCATAATACATCGCCAGATCATATTTCTTAATCATTTCTTCGTATGATTCAGACCTGGTTAGCGCCTTTGCCATTTCTGTCATCTGCTTGCGGTATTCCTTCACAAGAGCAGTGTCGCTCGACGTTTCTGCCAGGCTTGGCTTCAACTTATAGTTAAACGGAATCACCACCCAGACTGCCACAGGATTGTCTCTATAAATGGCAGGCCTGAATCTATATTTCATCGCGGCATCAATTGATGGTTGATTGAAGATCGCGTTGTCACTCCTCAAGACAACACCTTTCCTGGGTAGACCTTCCTTATCGATCCATAGCTTAACATAGACTCTCCCTTCGATGCTATCTCTCTTTGCGACTTGAGGATATTCAGGTATATTGGGGGAAATAACCTGCGGCATCTGGTCGACATTCACAAAATCTGGCGGCGGCGTAGTGTCCTGCACATCTGGACTAGGGCTCAAATGAAGAGCGAATGACTTTGCGGCAACGCTATCATGTCCACTCTTACTTTCGTCTGTGCTATCCTGTGCCCGCAAGCAGACAGCGCTTAGAAACAACAAGGTGAGAAAAAGTGCGAATTCTCTTTTCATGTTCATCTCACACCTCCATTAGATTGATGATTCATCGCCGGGTAAACCCACTGTGTCGGCATTCCGTAAACAATCTGTGACGGCGGCGCCTTCAAAATTGCGTCCATCTCTTTTTGATGGACATCCTCCTGTACCATGAATCCAATCGCGAACGAAACTGCCAGGAGAATCACCGCCGCCGCGGATATGACATAAGCCGGCAGCTTGAAACGATACTCGAACAACCTCACTCTCCGTATCGGTGCTGCCTGTCTCAATACTCTGTCATCGAGTTCAGTCGGATAAGCTTTTCTGTCTTCCTCTGCAATGCGTCGTAATCTGACAGCTGTATTGAAAAATCCTTGACAGCCTTTGCATTCGTAAAGATGGGACAAAACCGTTTCCATCTCCGCCGAGCTCTCCTCTCGATCGAGAAAAGCACTCAATGCTTCCTGGACATTATCGCATTCCATATTATTCGTCTCCAAAGAATCTTTCATAAATTTCAAGTGCCTTTTTTCTCGCTTTGAAAAGTCTTGACTTTACTGCCGAAACAGTCGTGTCGAGAGTTTCTGCAATCTCTTCATAACTCAACTCGCTCCATTCTCTCATTATCAGGATTTCTCTATAATCACTCGGCAGGTTGTCGAGCAGTTTTGCGACTATCGTTGCAGAGTCACCTGACTCAGGAACAATCGTCGAAGAATCAACGGGCTCTTCGCCGTCTCCGATGTTAGAGAGCTTCCCTTTGTCACGAATGTAGTTCAGGCATCTGTTTCGTGCGGATTTGAAAAGCCAGACTTTTATCTGTGTGTCGCCTTCCAATATCACGCGGTTCTCAAAAAATTTCACAAAGACTTCCTGAACAACGTCCTTTGCTTCGTCGCCATCGGCAAGCATCCTTCGACAAAAATGGTAGATGCCGGTCTTGTGGCGATTGTAAATCTCAGTGAAGCTCCGGCCGTCCTCGGATTTCGGCACGCTCGCCTTTCTTAGACTGATTTCAGATCGTCCTGATTACAAATCGAAACAACCTGGCGACATTCTTTGTAATAACCCATGAACCTGACAAAAGTTGCCCTCCGATTAATCTTCACAAATCGCTCTTTAAAATCAACCATAGCTTCGCACCTCCGAAATCATTTGAACATGTCGGTCAAGGAGGCTGATCATTCTTTTTTCAAAGGACAATCACAGATTCGCACGCAAAGTTTGCATGAGGAGGAGCATTTTATTCATGCTTTCAGGTGTAGATGATCAAATCGACTCGCCATTCATGATCTTTTGCGGCACACCGGATGAAGATGAGGTTCTCAAAAAAGGAGGACAGAATGTTGTCTAGAAGCATCGCAGGTTTGATACTCCTCTCGTTCATAATGTTTGGGTGCACGAAATCCATAAATCCGCTTTCCTCATCCTCTTCGGCCGGGAATGCGACCATGTCGGTTGCATTTACAAATGCCCACACTCCGATTGGATTTGAGAAGGTCAGCAGCAGCACTTCAGGAGTCGATTCCATTCGCATCGACAGCGCGATCGTTGTCTTCGCAAGAATAAAATTCGAATCCGATATCGACACCGTCACGGTCGACACGAGCAGCAGCATTCCGTTCATCGACATAGATGAAAATGACACGAGTGTAAACTTCCACGGACCGTTCGTGGTTCACGTGAGGGATACAGTCGCGATAAACTTCGCAAGCGCAACTCTGCCGGCAGGAACTTACACCGGGATAAAGTTTGACATTCACAGGATCGGCGTCGGAGAGAAATTCGAGGACAGCGACGATTTCAATCATGCCCGCCATACCGATGATGATTCGGCAATTACAGATTACAGCATCGTCGTATGGGGCGCGGTACATAAAGACAGCGCGTGGGTCCCGTTCGAGTTCAAAGACAATCAGAATCTCGAGTTCAAAGTGAAAGGGACTTTCACCATCTCCAATACAACGTCGTCTGTCAATATCGCACTCAACTTTAACATGGGGTCATGGTTCGTCAATCCGTACAACGGAGCCATACTCGATCCGACGGACATGTCATTCCGCAATTACGTGATGATACAGCAAGCGATAAGAGCTTCATTCCAGGAAGGCAGATGCGGCCGCTGGGATGATTTCTGGCGCTGGGCTTTTTAGCAACATAGGATTTTGGTCTGTCGTCGACCAAAGCGCCCCGGAGGCAGGAGACACTGATTCCGCTCCGGGGCAGCTCATTTAGATAGATACCGGTGCACCGCAAAACCGGCAAGATTGAAAAATCCTTGCGAAGGACTTCCTTCCGACGCCATGAGAGCTCAATTAATTCGCTCTCAATTCTGGAAGAACCTTCGCGAGGCTTTGTCTTAACTTCTAAAATGCATTTTCTAAATTTCAGCTGCAAAAGGAAAAACATGCCTGAGCTAAAAACTGATAGATCGTTTTGTTGAAGCTGCGTATTGAAGGGCGTGCCTGTCAACTTTCCTGCTATGGCCGACAGGTGAATGCCGGTCATGGTGCTCCATTGTCTTTGAAACGTTCGACGGATAAATTGTGAAAAAGGCAGGGCATACTTTGAAAACTCAAAAGAAGTTTTCCGAATTGGCGCCGGAGCAGTTGACGTGGCGCTGTCCCGAAAAAGAGCTCAATTTCAGGTCGACGGAAGAATTGGAACCGATCGATGCGATCATCGGTCAGGAAAGAGCCGTAAAGGCTTTGAAATTTGGAGTCGAGATAAAGAGTCCGGGCTACAACGTATTCATCAGCGGACTTGCCGGTACGGGGAGGCTGACGACAATCAAGCGGCTGCTCGAAGATATTTCCGTCGAGTGTACTCCGGCTCCAGACAGGTGCTACGTTCACAATTTCCGAGAGCCTGACAATCCTCACCTGCTCGAATTCGAGCGGGGTCACGGCAAGAAATTCAAAGATGACCTTGCAGCAACGGTGAGATATCTTCGAAGAAAGATACCGGAGCTTTTGACTGGAGAAGCGTATACGGATGCGCGAAATAAGGTCGTGGAGTCTTATGAGAAAAGAGAAAAAGCGCTTCTCATGGAATTCCAGAAGAAAGTCGAGGGCGAGTCATTCGCGCTCATGCCGGTGCAAGTCGGACAGGTAACCCAACCTGAGGTATTCCCCGTTTACCAGGACAAGCCAATCACCATCGAGGAGCTCGAACGACTTTCAGCCGAAGGAAAAGTTCCGGCCGCCGAGTACCAGAAGACCGAGCACACGCTCCAGGAATTAAGAAAGGATCTCGCTACAATCGCGAGGAAAGGCTCCGCACTTGCCGGCGAGATGATGAGGAAGGTAGAGGACATGGAGAGACAGACCGTCTCCACCGTCGTGAGTTCTATCTTCGAAGAGTTGGCCAGCAGATACAAGAATTATCAGAAGGTTCTAGACTATCTCAAGCTTGTCCAGGATTTCACACTCAATAACATTCAGATCTTCAAGCAGAACGAGGAGCGCGGCTCCGATGGTTCGCTTGTCATCTTCCCAAAAATGGAAAACGATCCCTTCATTGTTTACCGGGTGAATCTGATTCAAGACAACACGGACAGGGAGCCCTGCCCGGTCGTCATTGAGACAAGTCCTACTTACACGAATTTGTTCGGGACAATCGAAAGGACTGTCGACGCGCGCGGATTCTTTCAGACCGATCACACGAAGATAAAGGCCGGCGCACTTCTCCGGGCAGACGGCGGATACCTTGTGCTCAACGCACTCGACGCGTTGACGGAGCCGGGGGTGTGGAAGGCACTCAAGAGAACGCTCGTATTCAGGCAACTTGAAATCCAGTCACTCGACACTTTCTTTCAGATCAGCCCTGTCGCGTTGAAGCCGGAACCTATCGACATAAACGTCAAGGTCATTCTCATAGGTGACCCCTACATTTACGGAATTCTATACGAGGCGGAAGAAGACTTCAAGAAGATCTTCAAGGTAAAAGCCGACTTCGATAGCGAAGTGAATTTAGATCCTACGAAGATAAAAGAGTACGCGGGGTTCATAGCTCGAATCTGCAGAGTCGAAAAGCTGATGCACTTCGACAGATCGGGCGTCGCGGCGGTAATCGAATTTGCCGCTCGCCGTGCCGAAAGACAGGGCAAGCTCTGGACCCGGTTCAGCGACATTGCCGACCTTCTCCGCGAAGCGAGCTTCTGGGCGAGCAAGAACGCACACAAGCTTGTGAACCGCGAAGATGTACAGAAGAGTCTTCGACTCGCTCATCGAAAGGAACAGCCTTGTCGAAGAGAAGGTCCAGGAGATGATCGAGCAGGACGTGTTAATGATCGCGACAACGGGTGACCGGGTCGGACAGGTTAACGGACTCTCGCTTTTCGATATCGGTTACTATTCGTTCGGCAGGCCGACGAGAATCACGGCCGCAGTCGGAATGGGAAAAGCCGGCATCACAAGCATAGAGCGCGAAGCCAACCTGTCCGGGAAACTGCACGACAAGGGTGTGATGACCCTGTCAGGCTACCTCCGCGAAAAATTCGCGAAGCAAAAAGCCATGTCTCTTTCGGCAAGCATAGCTTTCGAGCAATCTTATTCCGGAGTCGACGGCGATAGCGCGTCGTCCACAGAGCTGTACGCGATTCTATCCAGCCTCAGCAACCTCCCCATCAGACAGGGCATAGCTGTCACCGGAAGCGTGAATCAAAAGGGAGATATCCAGCCCATTGGCGGAGTCAACCAGAAAATCGAAGGTTTCTACCAGGTCTGCAAGGCAAAGGGTTTGACCGGAGACCAGGGAGTCATCATCCCGACGCGAAACGTGAAAGACCTGGTGCTGCGCGATGAAGTCGTGCGGGATGTCAAAGAAAAAAAGTTTCACATTTATCCTGTTGAGAAAATCGAGGAAGGTATTGAAATCCTCACCGGCAGACCTGCCGGCAGGGAAAGCGCCAAGGGTGAGTACGAGAAAAATTCGGTATTTCATCTGGTTGCAAAGCGATTGAAAGAAATGTCGGGAGAGATTAAGGAACACGGTCAGCGGAGAAACGTGAAGCGAAGAAGAAAATAAGAAATGTGCACTTCGTACCCTACCCTGTTCTCCGGTTCAAATTAGCTTCGGGAAAATATTTCTTCGCACACTCCGGGCATAAGCCGTGACTGAACTCCGCGTCGGAGTGATCGTGAACGTACGCTTCTATTTGATTCCAATATCCCTTGTCGTCGCGGATCTTCTTGCATGACGAGCAGATCGGCAGCATGCCGCTCAATGTCTTCACTTTGCCGAGTGCATCTTTAAGTTCCGTGATCAACTTGTCTTTCTCGACCTGAGCCTGCTCCCGCTCTTCCATATCTATCCTGATTTTTTCATTGGCTTTCTGTATTTCCAAATTCTGTGATCTCAAACGATGCCTGATATTTGAGACGAAGCTTCCAAAGAAAGTGAACCATGTAAGTATGAGGATGGTTAGAATAAACTGGAACAACTCTACGGACAATTCAAAGTGTGGACGATGTTGTGTGTATTCGATCAGCAATATAACAGCATAATCGAACGCGATCACAATGCCCGCCTTAATGTGATCGCGGAGGTTTAAGCGCAGCATCCCAAAACAAAATGAAGGGACAATGAGCAGTATGATCAAAAGCCGCGCCCTTGGCATGTAGTAAAGTGGAATGATTCCAAGAAGATAGCTGTAGATCATTTGGGCAAGTGTGAGGCTGGGATCCCTGAATTTTAAGTTCAGATTCGACTTAATGAGGAAGCCAAACACGAAATTGCCGAATGCTGCAAGTGCAAAAAACAGAACGAAAATTCCGGGCGGCATGGAATCGATGCCGAGCAGATCAGCAGCGCAAATTGCCGCAAGGCCCGTCCCATAGGCTCCTAATCCTATGGCCCATCTCACCATTCTCGTCCGCTGCGCCTTTCGGATCTTCTCTGACCTCGGTTCTATTTCAACATCTAATGTCATCAGATTGTCTGTTCACTGTCATCGTTTAGACCTGACGAAAAGGAGCGTCCGGCGCAATGATCGGTTTATGATAGGACTTTCCATTTGTACCCGGACACTTCTTCACTCTCTTTACATCGGAATAATCTCCCGCCCGCTTGACGCCGGAGAATTCTTTTCGATTTGAATCTGCGCTTCCAAAATAGCCCGCTGCCGTGTATCTTAGCATTAAAGTCCATGCAATTTGAGTGAGATCAAGAAGACTAATGGAGGTTGCACGAAGGTCGAGTATATAATTTGAAAGGGAGGCTGTAAGGGATGACTAAAAAAAAGTTCACACTCGTTGCCAGCATCAGCACTGAGAGCCCGGCGAAGATTAAGCTGGTGTTGACAGAGCTGCTCGGGCACGGGGTGGTCGAGCCAACAAGCGACGGTTTCACGGTGAAGGCGAGGATGGCCGGCGAAAGCGCCAAGGAATTAAATCGCACTCTCCTGTCAGCTCTGCGTCGAGTCGAGAAGAAAACTCGCATTCGCTCGGAGTGGACATCCAGTAAGACAACAGAGCGCTTCTTCGATTACGTGTCGAAGGGAAAAAGAAAGGCATGATCGACTGGAACAGGTGAGGTAGAAAAGGAAGTTTTATCGATCGACCTTAACGAGTTGTCCGTGGAGTGAATAATTGGAACAGACGTGAATCAATCTTGACATGGGGGTCGTATGAAAACATTAGGACTCATCGGGGGAACGACATGGGTTTCCACCCTCGAGTATTACAGGTTAATAAATCAGGAAATCAACAAACGACTCGGTGGTCTTAACTCCGCGAAGATACTTCTCTACTCCCGCAACATGGAGGAATCCAAGCCTCCCACGGATCCTGCCGAATGGGGAATAACTCTCGATTTGCTCTCAGACATTGCCGGGAGATTGGAGACTGCGGGCGCCGATTGCCTGCTCCTTTGCGCGAACACCCCGCACCTGATCGCTGACATGTTGCAGCAAAGGATTCACATTCCGCTCATCCATATCGCAGAGGCAACTGCAAAAGAAATTCTGAAGCGGAGGATCAACAAGGTCGGCTTGCTCGGAACCAAGATTACGATGGAACAGCCGTTCTACAAAGACCGACTCGCCAGGCATGGAATCACGACATTGATTCCGGAGGAAAGCGAGAGAGATTTTATACACACGACCATATTTGCCGAGCTCGGAAAAGAGATCTTCAAGGAAGAGACAAAGAAGAGGTATCTCAATATCATACGAAAGCTAACCACACAAGGCGCTGATGGAATAATCTTCGGGTGTACCGAGATCCCGCTTCTCCTCAATCAGTCGGATTGCAGCGTCCCTGTTTTTGACACGCTGGAAATCCACGCGAAGGCGGCGGTAGAATTTGCACTAAGCGACTGAATCTGAATATCAATAGCGGCGACGTGATCTCGCCGAAGAGTTGTGGTCACCCATTAACAAGATGAGAAGAGGTTATTGAATCAAATGCCGGTGTACATATCTCTCTTACGCGGAATAAATGTCGGCGGTCAGAAGACAATTCTGATGGCGGATCTGAAAGTACTCTTTGAAAAGCTCGGCTACTCGAATTTGCACACTTACATACAAAGCGGCAACGTGGTGTTTACCAGTGAAAAGGAAAAAGCGCATGACCTGGAGACCCAGATCAAAACCGCGATCAAAAGTCGGTTCAAGTTCGATGTGGAGGCACTCGTCCTGGAATTGAGCGATCTCGAAAAGATTGTTGCGAGCAATCCGTTCGATGGAAAGAAGTTGGCAGAACGCGAGCGAATCTATCTCACCGTGCTCTCGAGGAAGCCAGTGAGGGAAAAGGTCGCAGAGCTCGTCGGAATGAGGAACGATATCGATGACTTCGAGGTAATCGACCGCACCGTCTATCTCCTCTGCCGAAATGGATATGCGAAGTCGGCATTCAACAACAACACGATCGAAAAAGTCTTGAATGTTACCGCCACTACGAGGAATCTCGAGACGATGAAGAAGCTGGTAGAGATGGGAAGAGAAACAATTGACGATCCGCAATCGACAATTGGCAATTGACACATGACCTGGCAGGATGCATATCGGATACTTGAACTATCGAGGCCGAGAACGCTTGAGGAAGTGAGGGAAGCATACAGCATCCAGGTGAAGGCATGGCATCCCGACCGATTCGAAGGAGACATCAAGATGCAGCGGATCGGGACGGCGAAGATGAAATTGATCAACGAAGCGTTCAAGTACATCAAGGACAACTGGAGCGAGCGCGGATCGGTTCACGCTTTTTACGAGTTTCCGAAAGCAAGTGAGACGATCATCCGACGCAGGACAGGTCCGCGCGACATCGTAACCGTCTTGGAGAAGGGATACTCCGTCGCGAAGAAAAACAAAGTCACAATCTCTGCGAAGCGTGTCCATGAATATTTAGGAGATGCGGTAATTGTCGTAACACTTCCAGATCGTCGGAATCGCGAAGTGAAGCTCAAAGTTGGCGAAGCCACTGCCGTCGAGTTCGGCAAGTCGACAAGATTTGAAATTCGTCTCCTTCAGGTGCGGCAGGTGTACAAGTCAAAACGCGGGCTGCCGTTCCCGTTATTTTATCCTGCAGCAGACCTGGTGGTGACAAGATTGGAATGAAAGTGATAATCCACCCTGATGAAGCCATTTCTTTGTTCTTCTCCTGACAATGATTCCCGCAGCAAGTGGATTTTGTATGCCTGTTCTTGTACATTAATTGGGATAAATGATAGCGGGGCATAGCATGAAAGAAGCACTCAGGTACATCAACAATGCGAAAGAAATACTATTGAAGTCCTCAGTTGAGGACGGGAAATATGCCGACGACAAATACGTGAAGTCCGCCTGCGGAGTAGCCTACCTTGGTGTGATCAAAGCTATAGATCAATTCCTATTGCGGAAAGGGGTTGATAGGAAAGCTCTTCCCAAGAAAGTCGAGGAGTACGAGAAATCATTAAAGAAATATGCCTCGCCGTACAATGGGAAAGTGTTAAAAGCGTTCGATGATATTTACGACGAGCTCCACATCGCCGGCTACTACAGGGGGTTCCTCCACAGCACGGATGTCGTCAAGGCAGCACTGCGTAGCGCGGAAGAGTTCATCAAGAAATTAAGCTGATACACCCCCCGCTTCACCGCTCCGCTGCGCGACGTGAACCGAGCCCCTTTGCAGGTTCCGCCGCGGAGCGGATGGAATCGGAGGATAACCGGCAGGATGCTAGGCGCACGCTTGTGAAAAGTCAACTTCACGAATTGTTTGCATTTGTGATCCAAGCACTATAAACTTAATCGATGGCGGATAGAAATCATGTTGAGCTTTGTTAGTTTGAGATAGAGTTTAACAAAGACGCGGTGCGGCTAATCGTGCACGGCCGCAAAACAGCAGTTGTGATGTTAGAAGGCTGTGACGCGTTCATTTACTCGTTTATCCCGCAGGTTCAGTACAGCCAGTCCAATCCTGCCAACCTCCTATTAGCGCTCGTCGCAACTGCGGTCATTAAATAGCCACAGTTTCAACTTGGTTAACGAGAGGAGGGAGTTATGAAAAAGCTACTACTTTCATCACTGATTTTCTTTGGGTTTTTCACAGTTCCTGCGCCAACGGTTGCACAGTGGACTTACACTCATTGGCAACCAACCGATGGGCCATACGACGGACAAATCAGATGTTTCGTTACAAAGAGTTCTCGTCTCTTCGTCGGAATCAACCAATGGGAAGGTGTCTACCTCTCTACGGACGCCGGTGCAAGTTGGACCGCCGTGAATACTGGACTCACATACACGGATGTTCGTGCCCTGGCCGTTAGCGGTGAGAATCTCTTCGCAGGTACTGGCTACGGAATCTTCCTTTCCACCAACAACGGTACAAGCTGGACGGCCGTGAACACGGGGCTCACAGGTTCATATGCAAACATGGACATCAACGCCCTTGCCGTTAGCGGCACAAATCTTTTTGCGGGAACTTGGGGTGGGGTTTTCCTTTCCACCAACAACGGCACAAGCTGGGCTGCTGTGAATTCGGGACTCACAAGCACAGGTGTCAAAGCCCTTGCCGTAAGCGGCACGTATCTTTTTGCGGGAACTTATAGTGGTATTTACCGTTCCACTAACAATGGCACAAGCTGGACTACTGTGAATTCGGGACTCACAGGTGCAGGCTGCTGGAATATCACTGCCTTCGTTGTCAGCGGCGCCAATCTTTTCGTAGGAACCTATGGCGCTGGTGTCTTTCTCTCCACGAACAACGGCACAAACTGGACAGCCGTAAATTTTGGTCTAACAAGTAAGTATGTGCATGCTCTTGCTGTCAGCGGCTCAAATGTTTTCGCGGGTACTGATAGCGGTGGAGTTTTTCGTTCCACCGATAATGGCACGAATTGGACAGCCACAATTTCAGGACTCACGACTGAACGCAGTAAGTACGTCTATGCCCTTGGCGTCAGTGGATCGGTTCTTCTCGCGGGCACCGATGGTGACGGTGTCTTTCGTTCTTTCAACAACGGGACGAGTTGGTCAGCGGCGAATTCGGGACTCAGAAAGTTGGAAGTGATTTCACTTGCCGCCATCGGTGGAAATGTCTTTGCAGGGACCTGGGGACATGGAGTCTATCATTCCACCAATGACGGTGCGAGCTGGGTACCTGCAAATTCGGGGTATACGAAGGCGTACGTCCATGCACTTGCCGTCAGCGGCACGAATCTATTTGCGGGAATCGGGAACGGGCTCCTCCTTTCCACTAATTACGGGACAAGCTGGGCCGCCGTAAACTCGGGATTGACAAATGTGAATGTCTTTGCACTTGCCGCCACTGGCACGAATCTATTTGCCGGGACCTACGGCGGCGGAGTTTTCCTTTCCACCGACAACGGTACAAACTGGACCGCCGTCAATTCGGGACTAACAGACCTGCACGTCACAACTCTTGTTGCCAGCGGCACGAATCTACTGGCAGGAATTTATGGCGACTGGTTCCACCTTTCCGGGGTTTTCCTTTCCACTGACAATGGTACGAGTTGGACTGCGGTGAACACTGGTTTGACCAATGTTAATGACAACGCCCTTGCGGTCATTGGCACAAGTTTCTTTGCAGGTACCAATGGTGGTGTCTATCGTTCTACCGACAACGGCGCGAATTGGACAGCCGTGAATTCTGGGCTAACGAACACGTACATCGAATTCTTTGCTGTCGTCGATACAACTCTCCTCGCGGTAACCAGCAGTGGAGCTTTTGTCTCTATCAACAAGGGTGCGAGCTGGACCGCAGTTAACTCAGGGTATACGAATCCGAACAGCCGTGCTTTTGTGTCCGGTGGCACAAATCTCTTCCTGGGAACTGACGAAGGAGTATGGCGAGCGCCAGTTTCTTCCCTTTATGGTCCGACATTGCTCTCTGTCAAGGATGTGCCATCTGACAAGGGGGGACGCATTGAACTCATCTGGCAAGGGTCAGCCTTGGACGCGGATGTAAACGTGCTTTCACACTACAGCATATGGCGATCAGTTAGAAAAACTGGAATCACGCCTGCAGGAGATCTTTTTGCTTGGGAGTGGCTCGCTAATCAGCCGGCCCACAGGTGCGGCACTTATTCCTATGTCGCTTCGACACTCTATGATTCTACATCCCTCAGAAGTGGCATCCATTATTTCATGATCTCGGCACAGTCGTCTGACGCAAATATCTTTTATGATTCAAACGTTGGCAGTGGATACTCTGTGGCGAACCTTCCCGCGCTCGATCCGTGATATCTGACCGTCACAATCGCGCCAGGTACTTTTAGCGTCTGGTCTCCTCCTTGTTCTGCTCCGCGGAGCAGATGGAATCGGAGAATAACCGGCAAGATGCTAGGCGCACGCTTGTGAAAAGTCAACTTCACGAATTGTTTGCATTTGTGATCCAAGCACTATAAACTTAGTCGATGGGGGATAGAAATCATGTTGATCTTTGTTAGTCTGAGATAGAGTTTAACAAAGACGCGGTGCGGCTAATCGTGCATGGCCGCAGAACAGCAGTAGTGATTCTAAAAGGCTGTGACGCGTTCATATACTCGTTCATCCCGCAGCTTAAGTACATCCAGTCCAATCGTCCCGACCTCTTCTGAGAACGCATCGCAACCACATTCATTCAGTAATTAGCTACAATTTCAACTAGGATAACGAGAGGAGGGAGTCATGAAAAAGTTACTAATTTCATCAGTGATTCTTTTTGCGTACTTCTTAATTCCGGGTCTGACGCATGCACAATGGCAACAAACCAACGGTCCCTACGGTGGGTCGATCTATTGCTTCGCAAATAGTGGTATGCGCCTCTTCTCGGGAACCTATGGTGGCGGTGTCTTTCTTTCCACTAACAACGGCACGAGTTGGACAGCCGTCAATTCTGGGCTGACAGCCACGACTGTCCGTGCCCTTGCTGTCAGCCCTAACAAGGCAGGCGACACAAATCTTTTTGCCGGAACTTCGGGCGGTGTCTTCCTTTCCACTAACAATGGTACAACCTGGACTGCAGCCAATACCGGCTTGACGCACACTTATGTCTATGTCCTTGCCGTCTCCCCCAACGGGGCAGGCGACACGAACTTCTTTGCTGGAACCTCTGGTGGAGGAATCTTTCGTTCCACAAACAACGGTGCAAACTGGACTGAAGTGAATTCGGGACTGACAAACATGAATGTTTACAGCCTTGCCGTCAGCCCCAATGGGCCAGGCGGTGCAAATCTTTTTGCGGGAACCATTGGTGGAGGAGTCTTTCTTTCAACAAACAACGGCACAAGCTGGAATGCTGTGAATTTGGGACTAACAAACATGTATGTTTACAGCCTTGCCGTTATCGGCGCAAATCTTTTTGCCGGAACCTCCGGCGGTGTCTTTCTTTCAACAAACAACGGCACGAGTTGGACAGCCGTCAATTCTGGGCTGACAGCTAAGACTGTCAATACCCTTGCTGTCAGCGGGACCAATGTTTTTGCGGGAACCAACGGTGGTGTCTTTTTTTCCACGAACAACGGCACAAGCTGGACTGCGGTGAATTCGGGAATAACAAACCCGTATGTTTTCTGCCTTGCCGTCAGCGGCTCAAATCTTTTTGCTGGAACCGATGGTGGGGGAGTCTTTCTTTCCACCAACAACGGTGTAGGCTGGAATGCAGTGAATTCAGGACTAACAGGTTTGTGGGTGCACACCTTTGCCGTGAGCCCCAATGGGGCAGGTGGTACAAATCTCTTTGTGGGAGTTCATGGTTGTGGTGTTTTTCTTTCCACAAACAGCGGCACAACCTGGAATGCTATGAATTCGGGACTAACAAATCTGGATGTCTACTGCCTTACCGTTGTCGGCTCAAATCTCTTTGCTGGAACTGCGGGTGGCGGTGTCTTTCTTTCCATCAACAACGGCACAAGCTGGAATGCAGTGAATTCGGGACTCACAAATCTGGATGTCCGTTGCCTTGCTGTCAGCCCCAATGGGGCAGGCGGCTCAAATCTCTTTGCGGGAACTTATGGCGGTGTCTTTCTTTCCACTAACAATGGTGCAAGCTGGACTGCTCTGAATTCGGGGCTAACAAATCCCTTTGTTAATTGCCTTTCCATCAGCGGCGCAAATCTTTTTGCTGGAACCTCCGGCGGAGGAATCTTTCTGTCCACCAATAACGGCACAAGCTGGAACGCAATGAATTCGGGACTAACAAACATGTATGTTCACAGCCTTACCGTTATCGGCGCAAATCTCTTCGCTGGAACTTGGGGTGGCGGCATCTTTCTTTCCACTAACAATGGTGCAAGCTGGACTGCTCTGAATTCGGGGCTAACAAATCTGTATGTTAATTGCCTTTCCATCAGCGGCGCAAATCTTTTTGCCGGAACCTCTGGCGGTGTCTTTCTTTCCACTAACAACGGCACAAGCTGGACTGCGATGAATTCGGGACTAACAAACAAGACCGTCTATGCCCTTGCTGTCGGCGGCACAAATCTATTTGCGGGGATTCAGGGTGGCGGAGTGTGGCACCTTCCGTTATCTACCATTACTCAAGAAAGAATTGTAAATGGTAAATTTGAAAACGGCGCTGATTCCTGGGCATTAGAAGCACTTGGCACTGCCAGCGGGACATTTGATATAGACGGTACAAATCCTATTGAAGGAATTGGAAGCGCACGCGTTACTATTAATGCTTCAGACTCTACAGATTGGCATCTGCAATTTCAACAAGTGTTTGGGGCACTCTCAAAAGATAAACGCTATTATATAAAATTCAGAGCCCGGGCAAGTAAAGCGGTAAAGATTGATACATGGATAGCACAGAATCATGATAGTTATTCAATTCTGTTTTCAAAACACGTTTCCTTAAATACTGTAACACAGAATTTTGTCGACTCCGTGGATAATTATGAAGACGATAGTAATGTCAAACTTACTTTCGTGCTCGGGACACTAAACAATGGAGATAAGGTGTGGTTCGACGAAGTCTCTGTCGTGGAATCCAATATTCCCGAAGGTACAACGCAAGTCCCCACTATCGATGTTGCCGGTCAGGAAAAGATTATCAACGGCAAGTTCGAAAACGGGATAAATCCATGGGAATTGGAATTAAATAGCGGCGGCAATGCTAAATATGAACTGGAGACTTCAAATCCGTTAGAAGGAAAGGGGAGTGCGCATATTACAATTACAAATTCAACCGGTACCGACTGGCATGTACAATTCAAACAGGCTTTGAAAGTATTGAAAGGAAGTAAGTATTATATATTGTATCAGGCTCGTGCGAGCCAAGGCGCAACAATACTGGCAGGGATACAACAGTACCATAGCCCCTATAGTTTTCTATCACAAAAGATCGTGAGACTTACAACCAAGACATTAACCGTTCTGGATACAACTACTTTTCTTGATGAAGACGATGATAACGTTAAGCTTACTTTTTTACTTGGTAATATTGGAAACGTTGAAGTTTGGCTCGATAACATCACAGTTATTGAATATAGTCCCGTCATCAAAAAACCGATATTCTCTCTTTCGAAGGTGCAGCTGGGTTTCGGCAAGGTAAAGATCGGGGCGACGAAAAAGGACAGCGTCAACGTCTCCAATCCAGGTACCGACACTCTAAAGGTCAGCGGTGTCTCATCCACCAACCAGAGCTTCACCTTTGCTCCTGCCACAATGACGCTCGTACCGTCGGTAGGTGCCTATTTGATTATCACTTTTGTACCTCAGGATACCTTGGATAAATCTGGGTTTATAATATTGACACACAATGCGGAGGGCTCGCCTGATTCAATTGCTGTCAGCGGTAAAGGAGTGTTGACAGGGGTTGACGATAAGCCACCAATTCCGACCGAGTATGCGCTCAGCCAGAATTATCCCAATCCGTTTAACCCGACAACAACGATAAAATTCTCGTTGCCTGCAAGGAGTGATGTCTATCTTGAGCTTGTAAGCACGTTGGGTCAGGTTGTAAAAGTGATTGCAAGTGGTAACTATGGCCCTGGAAATTACGAGGTTACGTTTGATGCCTCACATCTTTCCAGCGGCATGTACCTTTATCGCATGGTCGCAGGGACTTTTGCTGAAACAAAGAAGCTCGTCGTGGTAAAGTAGAATCGCGAAGTCCGTTCGAGGCTTTCTCCCGTTGATTTCTCGGCGGAGCGGACGGAACCAATCAAATGGATTCATTCCGCAGTCATTGGCCCGTTTTGTGGCTTTGCTTCTATCATCTTCATAGCCTAGATTCTCTCTGCATGGTGGAGCAGAAGTTCCGATCGGTAATCATCGTCTTACAGCTTTCATGGTTTGCTATTTCGCATAAACGTCCCGACAAAATTGGGACCGAGCTCAGCAATAATTTTAAACTTGAGAGGATACTATGAACGAAGAAGTTATCCAAGGATTGAAACCGGAAGCGCTCTGGAAGTACTTCACGCAGATCAGCGCCATTCCGCGAGGCTCGAAAAATGAAAAGGCGGTCCTCGAGTATATCAAGAAGACCACCGCGGCAATGGGACTGAAATCCAAACAGGATAAGGTCGGAAACGTCGTCGCGATGAAGCCGGCAAGTCCCGGAAAAGAAAATTCCCCGACAATAGTACTGCAGGTCCACACGGACATGGTGTGCGAGAAGAATCGTGACGTCCAGCACGACTTCCTGAAGGACGGTATCAAGTTTCATAGGGAAGGAAACTTCATCAAAGCTGACGGAACCACGCTTGGCTCCGATGACGGCATTGGCGTCGCAGCACTGCTCGCGATTCTCGAAGACAAGTCTCTGGTCCACGGCCCCATCGAAGGTCTGTTCACAATCGATGAAGAGACCGGATTGACCGGGGCAAATCATATCGAGCCCGGCTTCATCACCGGAAAGATCATGATGAACCTCGACTCCGAAGAGGAAGGCGTCCTATATATAGGATGCGCCGGCGGACTCGATACAACAATTACGATTCCCACGAAGAAGAAGGCTGTGACAGGCAAAGTCGCTGCGTTGAACGTCATGATCCGTGGTTTGAAAGGCGGACATTCCGGAGTCAATATCCATCTCGGTCGGGCTAACGCATTGAAGCTTCTCACGAGAACTCTGATGGCGATCGATGCAAACACGAAGATGAGGCTCGTCTCTCTCGAAGGCGGAAGTAAACACAACGCGATTCCCCGCGAAGCGGATGCAATGATAGTTGTACCGGCAGCTGACGGGGCAAAGGTGCAGAAGATTGCGTCAGAGTGTGAAAAGATTTTCGTGAACGCCTTCAAATCGGTCGATCCTGATGTGAAGGTGGTCGTCGAAAAAGGCAGAAAAGCGAAACAGGCATTCGACGATGCGACGAAGAGGAAAGTCCTGAGCACGCTTGCCGCGCTGCCGCACGGAGTTATCAGGATGAGCAGTGATATACCGGACTTAGTCGAGACTTCTACAAACGTTGCAGTGATGAGGACGGAGCGGGCAGGAGTTACGATAGTGACGAGTCAGCGGAGCTCCATCGAATCCGAGAAAGATATGATCGCGGCACAGGTCGCGTCTGTCGGACAGCTCGCCGGCGCGAAGATCAAGGTCAGCGACGGCTATCCCGGCTGGCAGCCGGATGTGAACTCTGCGATACTCGCGAAGAGCAAACAGGTTTACAAAAACAATTTCGGCAAGGAGCCGGCGGTGAAAGCGATACACGCCGGACTCGAATGCGGCATCATCAACGACAGAGTCGGAGGCGGGGTCGATACGATCTCATTCGGCCCGACGATCATCGGTCCACACTCACCGGATGAGCATGTTGCCATCGATAGCGTCGAAAAGTTCTGGAAGTTCCTGGTAGAGGCCGTAAAGACAGCAGCGTAAAAGAATCTTATCCGCGTACCGCTATGCTTCTCTATCAAGATTGAGGGGAGGGGTATAGCGGAAAGGTTTTATTCAGGGCAATTGGAGGCGGTTATGAGCCGTGCATTTCTAGTTTCAGTCACAATCATTTTATTATTTTCAACGACCATGGCACAAACGAAGAAGCAACCGAAACGAATCTATGAGCTTGAAAAAATCGGAAACGCTAGAGCGGTGCAGCTCTATGCGGACGGTTTCGAATCTCTGACGAAGAAGGAGAAGATATTCGCATACTACATGTCGCAGGCGGCAATCGCCGGCCGCAATATTGCCATCGATCAAACGAATATGTACGCACTCGATATCATGGCAATGTGTGAAGCGATCCTGTCCCATCCGAACCGCATTCCGGTAAAGACACTCAAAGCGATTCAGGAGTATACCAAACTCTTCTGGATTAATAACGGCATGTACGATTATGCGACCGCGCGAAAGTTCGTACCTGATTGCACGCCGGAGCAGTTCGCAAAAGCATTGACAATCGCCGGGAAAAACGGCGCGAAGTTTCAACTCAAACCTTCAGAGACTGTCGAACAGAAATTCGAAATCTTGAGAGAGGCAATTTTCGACCCGAACTTCATGGCCGTAGTGACAGACAAGAGCCCCGGCCACGATTTCATCGCCCAGAGTGCAAACAACTTCTATGAAGGACTCACCGCTGCCGATGTGGACGAATGGGCAAAAGCGGGAAACGAGAGACATCCTCTCAATTCAAAGGTGATCCGGAAGAACGGCGAGTTGGAAGAGCTGGTCTGGAGATGCGGCGGCGACGACACGCAGCCCGGAATGTATGCCAAAGATCTGGCCAACGTGGTTGCAAACCTTGAGAAAGCGAAAGAGTGTGCTGCAAATGAACACCAGGCGCAAACTCTGAACCTTCTCATAAAGTTTTTCCAGACCGGCGATACTGCTGACTGGGAAAAATTCAACATCAGCTGGCTCAAGGATTCGTCGAATGTCGATTTCATACTCGGCTTCATAGAAGTTTACATGGATCCGCGCGGGCAGAAGGGGAAATTCGAGTCGGTGGTCTATTTCACTGACAAGGAACAGACCATACTGATGCGGAAGCTCGCCGAGAACGCTCAGTACTTCGAAGACCGGGCGCCGTGGAAAGATGATTATAAAAAGAAAAATGTCGTGGCTCCGATAGCGAACGCCGTCAATGTAATTGTCGAAACCGGCGACGCCGGACCGATCAGCGCAATCGGAATCAATCTCCCGAACGAGCAGTATATCCGCCAGACCTACGGCTCCAAGAGTGTTATGCTCCACAATGTCGTCGCTGCTTACAACGCATCCGAACCGAAGGGCTTGCTTGAAGAATTTTGTTATAACAGGACGGAAGTGAATTGTGCCAAGAAATACGAGCAGCTTGCCGACAATTTGTTGACCGCAATGCATGAAGTGCTGGGACATGGCTCCGGAAAAGTGAGCGACAGTCTCAAAGGCGACCCCGCGGATCATCTGCCGGGGTATTATTCGACTCTCGAGGAAGCGAGAGCGGATCTCGTTGCGCTCTGGAACATATTCGATCCGAAATTGAAACAGCTCAAGATAGTCACGGGCGACGATGTCGGCAAAGCGATGTATGAGAGTTATGTTAGAAATGGTTTTCTTCAACTTCGACGAATCCCGACCGGTGATCAGCTGGAAGAAGATCATATGAAGGACCGCCAGATGGTCGTCAACTACGTCATGCAGAACTCCGATGCAATCAAAGTCGAAACGAGGAGAGGGAAAACATATTTCCACATTACCGATTATGAAAAGATGCACGAGATGGTCGGGAAGCTTCTCGCCGAACTGATGAGAATAAAAGGAGAAGGTGATTTAAAGGCGGCGAAGAACCTCATTGACACCTACGGTCTGAAGATCAACACATCGTGGCGCGATGAAGTATTGAGGCGAGTGAAGAAGCTGAATGTTTCAGCCTACACAGGATTCGTCATGCCGGATTTGAAGCCGGTCATCAACAAAGGGAAAGTTGTCGACGTTAGAGTTGAATATCCTCTGAGTCTGACGAAACAGATGCTCGAATACTCCGCGCTTGATCATTAACTTAAGGTGAAGTTTACCTTTTAGGGAACATTCCGTAGCACCTTATAGAATTATTTAAACTCAGGAGGTGTTCCTATGAGATACAGCGGGCTGTTAATTCTTCTTGCAATCCTGATGGGGAGTTTTGTTTCCTGTTCGGATAAATCGTCGAATCCGGGAAATCAACCGGTCAGAGCTTCTCTTTACCAGGTCGGGCGCTGCCAATCTCACGGATTGGACAATGTCTCATCAATAGATTCATGCATATCATACCAATTTACCGACAAGCTCACAGTGGATTTCTGCCTTGTAGGCAACTGCTGCCCGGACTCCAATCGATTCAAATTCTCAAATGAGATAAGCCACGACACAATCTTCGTTGCGGTAACGGACACGGCAGAACGCAATTGCAATTGCTTCTGTAATTATACTGCTCGGGCCGAGTTTGACAACCTGCCACTCGATCGCTATGTCTTTTACTGCACACGGATTGACGATGGCAACAGAGTAATCTACTGTGTGGAGGTTCACCGGGGGGCGGGCATGTGATGTGGTCTCAAATGTTTTTCAGAGTAAGAACATCAGGAATATTTCTTTAGCTGTGCCATGATGTTAATCAAAACATTAATTCTCGTTGTGGCCGCTGTGTCCTTCCTGTTCGTGAGTGGATGCAGCAATTCAACAAGCACAGGCGCCGAACTCGGAAGAGTCATTTATTCTAATTCCTTTGAGTCGTCTGCCGACACGGTTGGATGGACGGGGTACGGTGAAAGGGTGTTTCGAAACGATGCCCCGCCAGACGGCGGAAGACAATCGTTATACGTCTCGGGCGGCTGCGTCGTCCCGCACGCGCAATTCAGGATCGGAGTAGTGACGGAAGGAGGCAATTATGTCATTCGATGCTGGGGAAAAAATCTGAGTAATGGTGGCGCAGTCGGTTTGGGTTTCTCACCAAGTCCTTTCGCAGAGACCGCCGGCATTTCCGTAGTCGTGAGCGATTCCGTTTGGACATCTTACACGTCATCGGACTCATTATATTGTCCTGCCGGCTCGAATCTCTGGATCTGGATGATTTCCGGAGGGTTTGTCGGAAGCGCGATGTTGGTCGACAGGATAGAAGTAGTTCGAGTCGGCTAAGTAATACGACTGTGTCGCTTACCGTGATCGTTCGCTATATTACCTCACACAAAATCATGAGAGGCCGAGTTGGATTACGACAAGTTTTCCAGGTATGTTGATTCTCGTCGCAACGATTTCCTCGACGCGCTCGGCAAGATTCTGAGAATCGAGAGCATCTCCGCAGATCCAGCCAGGAAGTCGGACGTTCACCGATGCGCTGAAACAATTTCGGAAATGATGCGCTCGATCGGGATCGAAAACGTCAGGCTGAATGAAACCGAAGGCAATCCGCTTGTATACGGAGATTACATCCACGCTACCGGAAGACCGACGGTTCTCATTTATGGACATTACAACGTCCAGCCGGTCGATCCAGTTGATGAATGGGAGACGCCACCGTTTGAACCGACTGTGCGCGGTGATGATCTTTACGCTCGCGGCTCGACCGACGACAAAGGACAATTGTTCATCCACATCAAGGCGTTCGAGACTTATAAGAATCTCTTCGGAAATCCTCCTGTCAATTTGAAATTCATTTTCGAAGGAGAAGAGGAAATCGGAAGCATTCACCTCGATTCATTCATAAAGTCTCATCGCGATATGTTGAAAACGGATGTTGTCCTTATCTCAGACACGGCGATGTACGGCCGCGATATCCCGTCGATCTGCTACGCCCTGAGAGGAATGGTTTATTTAGAAGTTACAGTAGAGAACTCTTCGCTTGACCTTCACTCCGGTTCTTTCGGCGGAGCCATTGATAATCCTGTTCACGTCCTCGCAGACATAATCTCAATACTTCATGACAAATACGGGCGAATCACCATTCCTCATTTCTACGATGATGTAATTGAAGTTCCGGAAGACGAGCGGAGAGAGATAGGGCGACTGCCTTACAGTGACGAGGAATTCCTCAGACAGTCGAGTGCAGTTGCTCCTTATGGCGAGTTCGGATACACGACGAACGAGCGCTTGTGGATTCGACCGGCGCTCGATGTAAACGGGATCTACGGCGGCTTCACAGGCGAAGGGGCAAAGACAATCATACCGGCAAAAGCTTCGGCGAAGGTGAGCATGCGTCTCGTTCCGAACCAGAAGTCGGAGAAGATTGCGGAGTTGGCCAGGAGCTACATGGATGAAATTGCCCCGCCGACAGTGAAGTTGTCGATAAAAAATATGTACAGATCCGAACCTGTGCTCACTCCGATAAATCATCCTGCGGTCAGGGCAACCGCCGCAGCGCTCGAAAAAGTGTTCGGCAAAAAGCCGTTCTACATCCGCGAAGGCGGCTCAATCCCCGAAGTCCTCACGTTCCAGGAAACGCTCCTCGCACCCGTTGTCCTCCTCGGTTTCGGCTTGCCTGATGAGAACAGTCACGGACCGAACGAGCATCTCTATCTGAACCATTTCTTCAACGGTATAAAGACCGTCGGGATGTTATACGACTTGCTCTCCGAGTTATCAGCCAGGTAGCAAAGAACCCACAGTTAAGTAACAACTGCATCTCCTCTTTTCAAAGTACAACTTTGCTTCATCTTTCCTTGCAACTCAAAAGTCACGTTTATTAATATATGTTTCACACATAGGAGAATGACAATGGCAGCGATCCGGCCTTTTAAAGCAATTCATTACAATACCAGAATTTCAAATCTCTCGAACGTTGTCGCACCACCATATGACGTGATCGACAAGGCACTGCAGGAAGAACTCTATCAGAAAAGTCCGGACAACATTGTCAGGCTCGATCTGAATCGTGAGCGCGATCCATATTCAGCTGCCGCATCGGAGATGAACAGGATGATGCGCGATAACATTCTCGTCCAGGAGACTGAAGCGGGCATCTACCCTTACTTCCAGACTTTTGAGACCCAGGATGGAAAGACAGCGACGCGTCGCGGATTCGTATCATGGATAAAGTTGGAGCCATTCGAGGCCGGAGTGGTACTTCCACACGAACGTACACTCTCGAAGCCGAAGGAAGACAGACTGAATCTGATGATCTCCACAAAGGCAACTTTCAGCCAGATATTCTGTCTGTATGGAGATCAGAGCAAGACGCTTGAAAAGGAATACGACAAGCTGAAAGGTCTAAAGCCGTTCCTGGAGGCGGATCATGACGGGGTAAATAACAGGATTTACCGGATCACTGACTCTTCAACCGTGAAGAAATTTCAAGACTCGATGAGCAAGATTCCTGTGTACATTGCAGACGGACACCACCGGTATGAGACGGCTCTCGAGTACCAGCGGCTCATGCGAGAGAAAAACCCGAAGCACACGGGTGAGGAGGCGTACAATTTCGTGATGATGTATTTCACGAACATCTTTGACGAAGGACTGATCGTTTATCCGACTCACAGAGCAATTCACAGCTTGCATGCTTTTGACCCGAACAAATTTACCGGGACAATAGAAACACATTTCGATTTGACGACAAAGTCGGATGTGGATTCACTTTCAAGTTCGCTCGCTTCTGCCGGTTCTCACTCTTTCGGAATGATACTCCCACAGAAGAAATACTACCTCATGAAATTGAAGGCCGGCGCAGATGTAATTTCGATTGTCAATGAAAATGTGCCTGCACCGGTGAAGAGGCTTGACGTCACACTCCTCCACGATTATGTTCTCCTGCAGACTCTTGGAATCTCGAAGGAAGCACAGGAAAGAAAGCTGAACATCAATTACACCATTGACCGCCACGAAGTTGACACGGCCGTGCAGAGTGGCAAAGCGCAGCTTGGATTCATTCTGAATCCGACAAAGGTCGAGCAGGTTCGCGAAGTCGCGGACGCCGGCGCGGTCATGCCACAGAAGTCGACATACTTCTACCCGAAGCTGCTGTCGGGAGTCCTGCTTAGCGGACTGGAGTAAGAGTCACATGGCATTCACTTAATTACAAGATTGATTTCCTTGAAAGTGGTGCCGTTTAATCCGCGGTACTCGCCATCTGTATACTTGCTGTAGTGGTACTGTAGATCGAAATGGTCGACTAAGAATGCGAAGGGCCCATCTTTAATGTCCACTACGTCGATTGCCCCAAGCAACTTCAGAAGTCCATCAAGTTTAAAACTTGTTCCAAACGTATAATAGTCCGAGACAAACTGTCTGAACGATCCTCCTCGAATGAAGAAGAATTCTGTCACTCCCACTTGCCATCCCTTTCGCAAATCAACCCTTCCACTGTTCTTACCAAGAATCAGGTTATCGAAAGGTAGAATGCCTCCGAGACCCGACTCATAGTTTGCTTGAAAATTATAGCCTCCGGCCGGGGCCGGGATGGCTTGCACGTTAACAAGTTCGTCTTCAGCTTCTCTTGCCCAAATGAATGATAGCAAATTCCAGACTTTGCCTTTGACGGTAGTTCTTAAGCCGATGTCAAGGTTCAATCCGAGATCTGCCGTCCGAGGAAGAGGCACAAGAGGAAGTTCTGGCAGGAAATTAGGAAGCGATATATATCCACCGATGTTCCGCCTAGAGTACCCCAAGTTTATATCGAATGTCGGCTGTAGCTTTTGAGCCACCATAATTTGCTTGTCTGCAAGACATGAAATGATTTCCACGATGGGTATTTGTACCATGATGCCGTAGTCGTGAGCATTCACCCTGGTCGCAACGGACCGGACGCCACTCGAATCAACTGCCGCTTGTTCCAAATTTACCGTCTTGAAACTATAGCCAAGTGCTAACTTGACAATCCAGGCCACGCCGACTCCGATCGTGTAGTTCTCCTGCTTTTCCCAGTCAGGTGAAGACCCAATTGTATCAACGCGTCCGTTATTGAACGTCATGAAGGTGACTATTCCCTCATCGAAGAAGACTCTGGAATATCCTGCGCCAAGGCCGCATTTGACAGGGGTGTTGAAAAGCTTTCCCACATTAATCCCGACGTTTGCTGCGGAGGCATTCAGTGAAATGGGGGTGCCGGAATTCCAAGGAGTTTTTGAAACATAGGTGCTTGCATTTAGAATTCCCGTGAGACCGAAAAGTCCGACCTGGGCCGGGTTAGCGAGAGTCGCGGTCGCGTTATCCGAAGGAAGCGATGCGGCAATACTTCCCATTCCATTTGCATCCGCTGAGATTGGAATATACATGACCGGAACTGAAACAAGTTGCTGCCCCAAGGCAACATCAATCGCCAATAAGCGGAGGCATAACACAAAAAAAGTCTTTTTCATTTTCTTAGCCCTGACCTTTCATTGAGTTTAAGTCTTTCCCATAAAACCAATGTCATATCAAGGGTAAAGAAAACGCACGCAGCCTCCCGACTAGTTTGGACTTATCTTCAGGTTCGATGAAATGTAGAAGCCACTTTGGTAAATGTCAAGAACTCAAATGAAGGAATTCCGCAGACTTGATTATTCTGCTTCCCCAAAATGAAATTTTGAAACGTCATTGCCGGATCCCGTCCGCCATTTTGAAACTCGTTATTGGCTGGACGGGATCCTTTGAGCAGATGGAAGTCTATCCGGGAATTAGAAAATGAAGGCTTGCACCCTCAACAGAAGCTGCGTCTGTGTATGGATGCCATCCCCACCACATGAGCCAGCACCGAACTTAACGTTCAAGTTCTGTCCCTTAACGTAATAAGCCAGACCGCCCTGTATGAAATGCTGGTTGGCAAATCCCGACTTGCCCGGTATCGAAGTGTTCATATTATCATAATTGGCTTGCACAAATGGAGCTACATTGACATCATGGAAATAATATGCTGCCTCAGCAAAGACAACGCTCTGTTTGGGTATCGTTGGCAAGAAAGTGCCGCCGTCGTAATGTGTGTAATCCACCTGAACTGTTGGCACGTCCTTATTATCGAGCGGGTAATCATAGAAAAGGTCGGCCCCATAAGCGGTGTAAAGGGATTGGTGATCTAAGCTCACACCGATTCCCAAGATTTTCCTTGCACCCACGTATGTACCGGCATAAAAATATCCCGGTTCATTCTGGAAGGGATACCACACCACTCGGGCTGTTATCCTTTCCGGATTCAGAGAATTCACTCCCCTGTAGCCCTGAAAGACGCCGGCACGATACTCGAAATGATTTTCGCCGAGAAAGCCGCGAGCCTCGATGCCATAGTCTCTACCGACACGCGATCCAGTTGGTGTACTCCAAGTGAAAGTGTACGGCCCGTAGTCAATTCCAAGAAGGGATGCTGCTGACTGTTCAGCGTTGTGAGAGACCGGCAGGAGAAGCATTCCGCCATCGATCATGAATTTTTCACTGAATGAATAAGTCATAAATGCATCCTGGATATAAGTATCGCCGGCTCCTTTCGCCGTGGCACCAGCTGCAGAGTTTCCAACCTTCCCGAGATTTGGATTATCGGTCTCCGCGAAGAATGACAAGTTCTTCATTATGCTGCCGCCAAAGAGAATGCGAAATCGTCGGACATAAAGGTCCATGGATGTGTTGTTGCCGTTAGGTGTGGTAAGAGCTTCGGCCTGGAATTGCGACAAGATTCCAAATTTTATTGAGGCCTGTCCGTCAGGAGATGTGATCTGCAGTTGTGCGTAAGCTGAATTAGCAGCGGACAGCGTCGCCATTCCGAAAGCCGCTATCAATAGAACCTTGTCTAGAGATAGACGTGACATGATTCAACTCCTTTCGTTTGTTGAGCTAAGGCTTGAAATTATTACTGTCAATTTCGTCGCTTGCTCTTCGTTCAGATTTCTGATCACAGTGTCAAACCTCTTGAAGAGGAAGCGGGTCAGTAGACCCGCTTTCCATTTCTTACACAGTTGCGAGAGACGAGTGTTCGACTGTATCAAGAAGGTTCACGATATGCGTTGAAGCCTCTTCAACCGATTTGAGATGCGATTCGGCTTCAAAAGCTTTGTTCTCGTTGCAGAGACTGGCGATCTCGGCCGCCTTTTGATGCAGTTCAGCATGCCATTTGCCAAGCTCCTCAAAAGCCGTGTTGCCCTTCAAGTATTTTGATGCTTTGCCATAGTACCACTTACCAAGCTTGCATTCTCTATAAGCACCTGCGGACTTGGGGTCAATCTTTTCTTTGCCCATGATGCAATTGGCAAGTTTGATTTTCCACTGTTTATGTGCTCGCTTTACGTCCTCGAAGTCAAGCTTCGTCAAATCTTCCGCCCCGTTTCCGTTTTTGCCTGAAGGCCTGGTCGAGTTATCGATCCTGAACTTCAGTACGAGTGAGTGGAGATTCTCGGTGAGCTTGTTGAGGTCGTCGGCAGCGCGTGCGATCTGCGACACTCCGTGTGCTGCTTCTGAAGACACGGATGAAATCGCCTCGACATTCTTGGAGATCTGTTCGCTCGTCGATGATTGTTCCTCATTCGCAGCGGCTATTTGATTTATCATGTCCGTCAAGTTCTTGCTTTCCACAACAATCTTCTGAAGCGCTTCTCCAGCTTTATCTGCCAGTGCTATCCCGTCGTCCACTTCGTCCGTCCCGTGCTTCATCGCTTCTACTGCATCCTTTGTCTCTACCTGTATCGTCCTGATCATGTCGCCAATCTGTTTAGTTGCCTGAGTCGTTCTCTCTGCGAGTTTTCTGACCTCGTCAGCAACGACCGCGAAGCCGCGCCCTTGATCCCCTGCCCTTGCCGCTTCGATGGCGGCATTCAATGCCAGAAGGTTAGTCTGGTCTGCGATATCGTTTATCACAAGAACAATCTCTCCGATTTGTTCGCTCGACGCACCTAGTTTCTTTACAGTCGTCGCTGACTTGGAAACGACGTTGGCAATCTCTCGGATCTTGTGCACGGTCTTCTGGACTATCTCTCCGCCTTCTTTTGCGAGTGCTCCGTTAGTCATTGCAACTTCTGCTGTCTTTGATGCATTGCGAGAGTTGCCGATGATTGTTCGCGTCATCTGTTCTACTGCGGTGGCGACTTCATTTGATTGTGCAGATTGCTCCTGAGATCCGGCAGCAAGCTGTTCGGCTGAGCTGCTGATTTCAGTCGTCGCGCTCGCTGTTGTCTCAACGGTCTGAGCAACTTCTCTTATCATGTCTCTGAAGGTTTGAACGGCTTGATTGAAGCCATCGAAAAGCTTCTTGATGTCGTCATCCCTTTCGCATGACAGGTTAGCCGTAAGATCGCCTTCTTTGAGTTTGTTGATTTCGAGAAGCATTACATCTACACAGTCCGCAAGATAGTGGCGCTCAGATTCGGCGTGAACATTCGCCAGCTTTGCTCCATTTGCCGCCTCCTCCGCAATTTCCCCCTTCTTCTCAGCTTCTACGAACGCCCTCTTGATATTTTCAACCATTGCATTAAACGCTGATGCAAGTTCCCCTATCTCGTCTTTACTATCGATCTCAACCTTTGCCTCGTTGTTGCCCGATGCGACCTGCTTGGCGGCTTCGTTGAGTACCCGGATCGGATTTGAGAAACGACGGGCCAGAACGATTGCCATGCCGAACCCAGCGACCACTGCGATCAGAGCTATCACGAGAACTGATAAGTACGTACTTTTCAGAGTGCTGTGGATCTCAGTTGTCGATGAGTCTACGGCTTTAGATTCATATGCGACAATTTCTTTTCCCTTTGCCATCATGATATTTCCATCCGCTATCCACTTGTTCATTTGCAGCTTCACTAGTGGGTCGGAAGCAAGCAAGGCCGTGAAGCTTTTTCCCGTCTTGTGAGATTCTTCTTGCAAGATCATGACGACTGCACGCATATCGCTAAGGTACTGATCGCAGTTGAGCTGGATCTGCTGTGCCGCTTCCTTGATTGCGTCAGAAGCTGTAAGCTCAAGAATTTTGCCTGCGCGTCCCTTAGCCTCGTTGACTAGATTACCTATCACGTTGGTCAGCGCGGTGTCACCGGAGATCAGAAGCTGCTTGCCATTCACTCGACCCTCCAGAACGTTTATCTGGAGATCTTCCGCTTCTGAGTAGATTGCAAACTGCGTATCGATGACTTTGTTCATGTCAGATCTCACCTTCATCGTGCTGACCAGATTTAAGACTGCGACCCCTACGACAAGAAGCAGGACGACGGAGAAACCAAGAACCTGTTTCTTGAAAATAGTTAGTTTCATACAATTCGCCTCCTTATCGTAAGTAATTATTATGATGATGATTAGGTCGATATTATTATCGACAATTCCCCTGTGAACTTGACCACAAGTATCCGGTTCCCTGGCACGGATTCAAGGGAAATTTGAGCAGGCGTGACTATGCTTGCCGGGTCGCTGAGCGGTAGTAAGCGGGTGGAACTCACTCACGACGGGATAATTTCGACTGCGTTCGTTATCTTTAACTGATGATAGTTCCGCCCGACAAGACGGTAGGATTGAGAATCGATGTTTCACTTGCAGAGTTCACAACAATTCGGCTTGGAGGAAACGCAAAGTATTTCGTTATCGCTCGAAGCACGGATGATATTCGTTCCGCTCTGAGATTTGCGGCGAGTGAAAGACTTCCCGTCCAGATTCTCGGAGGCGGCAGCAACGTGATTTTTCCGGATGAAGGTTTTCATGGCTTGGTCATCAAAGTGGATTTGAAAGGAGTACGGTTTGAAGATGAGGATGAGCACACAATAGCAGTTGCAGCGGCCGGTGAAGTGTGGGATGACTTCGCAAAGTTGTGCATTGACAAAAATCTGTCGGGTGTCGAGTGCCTATCGGGCATTCCGGGACTCGTCGGTGCGACCCCAATCCAGAATGTCGGCGCCTACGGCCAGGAAGTTGGCGAAACGATCAT
This sequence comes from uncultured Bacteroidota bacterium, assembly GCA_963704305.1. Classification (GTDB taxonomy): domain Bacteria; phylum Bacteroidota; class Ignavibacteria; order Kryptoniales; family JAKASW01; genus JAKASW01. Next base: position 754,754 of record OY969888.1, read on the forward strand.
CGAAGTATCGGTAATTGACAGGCAGTCGCTGGATGTCATCCGGTTCAGCTCTGATGATTGTGGTTTCGGCTACCGCAATAGCAGATTCAAAAGAAATGACAAGGATAAGTTTGTGATCGTCGAAGTCTGTTACAGACTCAAGAAATCGGGAGAGCCTTTCATAAGATATGACGAGCTTAGGAATTACCTGGGACCAATGGGAGAGAGAAACGGAGAATGGAAAGCGGAAAAGGGAAAAACAGGTCTGCGACAGGTTCGGGAGGCTGTGTTGGCACTTCGCAGAAGGAAGTCCATGGTGATTGATCCCGCGGATCCGAATTCACGTTCCGTCGGCTCCTTCTTTGTCAACCCGGTTCTTTCTGAAGAGGAATACAACAAGTTTGTCGAACGATTAATGCCTCTCGCAATTGAACGCCCTCCCTCGTTCAAAAGTGTCGAAGGCATAAAGATACCTGCCGCATGGCTGGTCGAGAATTCCGGATTCCATAAAGGGTACGTGAGAAATGGAGTCGGCATCTCATCGAACCATGCGCTTGCTTTGGTAAATCATAGCGGCACCACGAGAGAACTTCTCTCGCTCGCATCTGATATTGAAAAGGCCGTGTTTGAAAGATTTGGTGTCAAACTTGAAAAAGAAGCAGTGGTGGTGTGAACAATTTGCTCATCGCTGAAAGCTGACACCTGTGAAGAAAATGGAGAAAAGTGATAAGGAAAATTTTTAAGAGTTTATTTGGCAGAGGCAAAAAATCAGAGACCGGCGACAGGAAGCCCGCCCTCGATTCTCTTACTCCGGCCATTCTAACGCCTCCGACGACCTGGAATACTTCTCAATTCATGGTTAAGCCATTTGAGGGGAAGAAAAGGTTTCACGATTTCGATCTGCCGGCGGAAGTAATGCATGCGATCTACGATCTTGGTTTTCAATATTGCACACCCATCCAGGGTGAGATACTTCCGAAGTTGCTTGAAGGTAATGACGCAGCTGGCCGCGCTCAGACGGGAACGGGAAAAACCGCGGCCTTTCTCATAGCGATCATCACCCATCTTCTCAAGAATCCGGTGAAGCAGCCGAGTCGCAAAGCGCCTCGCGTTCTCATCCTCGCTCCCACGAGGGAACTCGCCCTGCAAATAAAGAAGGATGCGGACGGCCTGACAAAATATTCAGGCATCAAAGTTCTCGCAGTCCTGGGCGGGATCGAATACAGGGAGCAGAAGGACATCCTCGCTTCCGGGAGTATTGATATTGTGGTTGCAACTCCGGGCAGGCTGCTCGACTTCAAGAGGCAAGGAAACATTCGTCTCGACAGGGTCGAGATTCTCGTCATCGACGAGGCTGACCGCATGCTTGACATGGGTTTTATACCGGATGTCAGGCGAATAATTGAAAGCACACCGCCAAAAGAAAAACGTCAGACGATGCTATTCAGCGCCACCCTCACGCCGGAGGTAAACCGATTGGCATCAAGGTGGACCCGCGAGCCGAGCGTCGTCGAGATTGAGCCTGAGAAGGTTGTCGTCAAAACGATAAAACAAGTTTTCTATCTGACGACGGATTCGGAGAAGTTCAAGATTCTGTACAACCTTGTCACGGTTCGAGGGCTACAGCGCGCACTCGTATTTACGAACAGAAAAGACACGGCCAGAGATTTAAAGGAGAGGCTTTCGTCTCACGGGATCAACTGCGCGCTCTTGTCGGGAGACGTTGAGCAGATGAGACGGATCAAACGTCTGGAAAATTTCCGCTCGGGGAAGATAAAGGTCCTTGTTGCCACAGACGTTGCCGCGCGAGGTTTGCATGTTGAAGGAATCAGCCACGTCGTGAACTATACACTTCCCGAAAATCCCGAAGACTATGTCCACCGCATCGGCAGGACAGGAAGGGCCGGAGCAAGCGGCATATCGATCAGCTTCGCTACGGAGACAGATTCTTACTCACTCCCTGCTATCAAGGAATTCCTCGGCGAGAACATCCCGGCTGTTTATCCGGAAGATGATCTGCTCACCCCGCTGCCGGAACCTAAATTCTCTCTTCAGAAAGAATCGTCCGGCAGGCGGAACCAGAAAGGTCGATACCAAAAGAAGTATACTCAGGGTACAAACTGGAACAGGAACGCCGGGAAAAAAGGATCATTCAAGAAATGAGTCTTGCGAATTTATTAACCAAAACCCCTCCAACAAATTACCAGGAGAAAGAGATGTACAAGAGATTCCGAGAGGCACATGTCTCAATGAACGAATCGAGAACTGTTGCCGCGTTTTTTGAACTGGTGGCATGCATTATCCTGCTTGGGACGACCGTGTTCCCCTTCGGCGCATCGCCCGCCTACGCAGTTGAGAAGAAAGCTTCGAGTAACGAGACCGTTCTGCGAGCAACACTAAACAACGGATTGCGTGTAGTCATCGTTCGTAATCCACTCGCGCCGGTTGTCACGACCGAGATAAATTACCTTGCCGGATCGGATGAAGCGCCGGAAGGATTTCCTGGCACCGCACACGCTCTCGAACACATGATGTTCCGCGGCAGTCCCGGGTTATCTGCCTCTCAACTCGCAGACATAACAGCAGCGATGGGCGGAGACTTCAACGCAGATACCCAGCAGATGGTAACACAATATTTCTTCACTGTCCCAGCGGAAGATCTTGACGTCGCACTTCACATCGAAGCCATACGAATGAGAGGCATCCTGGAGAGTGATAGCCTTTGGGATAAAGAGCGCGGCGCAATCGAACAGGAAGTCGCCCAGGATCTTTCCAACCCCCAATATGTTTTCTTCACCAGACTTCTCGAGACGATGTTCAAGAACACGCCCTATGCGCACGATGCGCTGGGAACTCGTCCATCATTCGACAGTACAAGTGCTCGAATGCTCGATCAGTTCCACAGTTCATGGTACGTTCCGAACAACGCCATACTTGTGATCGTAGGCGACGTTAATCCGCAAACGGCGCTTGCGGAGGTGAAGAAATTATTTGAGGACATTCCTTCGCGCAAGTTGCCCGAGAAGCCCGCATTTGATTTCACTGGCGTTAAACCCGACACTCTCAATTCGCCAACCGATCTCCCGTACGGTCTGGCGGTTATCTCATATAGATTTCCGGGCACGGACAGTCCTGACTACGCAGCTGCACAGGTTCTCTCTGATGTCCTGAGCAGTCAACGCGGAAATCTGTATGCACTTGTCCCGCAGGGAAAAGCTCTGTTCGCTGGCTTCGAATATCTTTCTCTGCCCAGATCGGGCGTAGGTTTTGCACTTGCCGCATTTCCGAAAGGGTACAATTCAAACAATCTCCTAAAGGAAATAAACGACGTTCTTTCTCAGGAACTAAAGAACGGCGTCTCGCCTGATCTTGTCGAGGCTTCGAAGCGTCACGAGATTTCCGACGCCGAGTTCCAGAAGAATTCCGTGTCCGGTCTGGCACAGACCTGGTCGTCTGCTGTTGCGATTGAGGGGAGAAATTCTCCGGATGAAGATCTGCAAGCTATGGAGAAAGTGACAGTCAACGATGTGAATCGAGTCGCCCGCCAATACATCGATACGAGCCATGCAATAGTCGCGGCGCTAACGCCGCAGGCATCCGGAAAACCGATTTCATCCACAGGGTTCGGCGGCGCGGAATCATTCGCCCCGAAAGAGACCAAGGAAGTTAAGCTTCCCGCATGGGCGGAGGCCGCTGTCGGCAGACTCAAAGTACCTCATTCGACAGTCAACCCGTCCGTAACGCAGCTTCCGAACGGAATCAAGCTGATCGTTCAGCCGGAGTCGGTCAGCAACACAATTACGGTTGAAGGAAGCATAAAGAGCAACCCGATGCTCCAAACTCCGGAGGGTCAAGAGGGAGTCAGCGGTGTTCTCAACCAGCTTTTCGAATTTGGATCAAAGACGCTTGACAGGGTAGCATTACAGAAGGCGCTTGATGATATCGGTGCAACCGAATCCGCAGGTTCAGGATTTTCCGTCCGCGTCCTCAGCAACAATTTTGACAGGGGAGTACAGCTTCTTGCAGACAACGAACTCAATGCGGCACTGCCCGAAAACGCTTTCAAGATAATTCAGCGCCGCACCGCCGCGACAGTTGCCGGCCAGCTCGAGAGCCCCGATTACCTGACAACTCGCGCTCTCCACAAAGCGCTTCTTCCAAAAGACGACCCTGATCTCAGACAGAGTACGCCGCAAACCATCGACTCTCTGAGTCTGAGCGATATCAAGGATTATTACAACAAGGTGTTCCGTCCGGACATGACAACTATCGTGGTCATCGGCAAGGTAACTCCCGCCGATGCCAAGAAAGTCATTGCAAAATACTTCGGCGAATGGAAGGCGAACGGGCCCAAACCGAACACCGACCTCTCTCCGGTTCCGCAGAACAAACCATCCATTGCCTCGGTGCCTGATGCAAGCCGGGTTCAGGATCGAGTCTATCTGGCCGAGACGCTCGGAATTACCCGCTCCAACCCTGATTACTATCCCCTGCAACTTGGCGATCACGTCCTTGGCGGTGCATTCTACGCGACGAGGCTGTACCGCGATCTTCGCGAAAACGAAGGTCTGGTTTACTACGTGAGCTCCGACTTCAACATCGCCAAGACCCGCGGAAGCTATCAAGTGACGTACGCTTGTGATCCCGACAAGGTTTCTCAAGCACGCGCGATAATCGTGCGGGACCTAAAACAAATACAAGACTCAAACGTTACTTCTAAAGAACTCGAGCAGGCAAAAGCGCTCCTTATGCGCGAAATACCTCTGTCCGAGGCGAGCGAGGATGGCATCGCTCATGGATTGCTCAGTCGAGCTATCAACGACCTGCCTCTGGACGAGCCGATTCGTGCGGCACGGATCTACCTTAAGTTGAATGCCAACGATGTGAAGTCAGCATATGCAAAATGGATCAGACCGGACGACCTCGTGCAAATAACAGAAGGACCAACTCCAAAATAAGTCTCAACCTCAGATGGCCGCCGCCGGAGCTCATTCGACCTCGCAAGAGGATGGCGGCCTTCAGGCCTTCGTGGTTTGGTACTGGTGCTATTTGGTTAAAGAAAATCAAATCTCCGGGAACCATTTCCGCTTTTTGTTATTATATTATTCACCAAAAGGAATAACGAAATGAGTCCCAACACTTACAACGATATTCTCAACTCCCTTCAGAGGAAATTTCCCCAAATTTCTGAACAAGATTTGCCAACTCTTCAACTTCATACCTGCCCAATCTGTCATCAAATCGCTTCTTTACGTCCTCTCGTCCGACTGAAAATAATGTACTGTGAAGTTCGATCATTGCTTCGGTCAATACGTCCAGCTTCGCGTTAATCTCAACAATTGCCGTCTGCGCAAGTAACGACCTGTTCCTTTCAGGAATATAAAAGCCACTCTCCGCCATAATTCCTCCTAAGTTTTCCTTCTATTTAGCATCATACCCGCCAGTTTTCAACACCCACTTTCTAAGACCGCATGAACGTAACAAGGACTAACCACGACAGCAACACGCCCAAAGTTGAGCAATCTTGCGGGGAAACAGGATAAAAACGCTAAGTGTGTAACACAACTAAAGTTGACCGACTCACAAATTCACTCACAATTTGTGAGTGACAGACCAACAAAACCACAAGTGAACAGACAGAAACAGAACACCAACAGATCAGCAAATCAATTGAAGATAGGTGTTAATGAGTAATCTTTATCAGCTTGTCCGCCGCGAGGTAGGAGATAACCACTAAAACGATTAAATTTTAATGGCTACATTAGATTACCATTAGACTATATTTAGAAAGAAATCAAAATGCCACACCCATTGTTAGAAGATGAAGAAGAGTATTTCAAAGACAAATTAGACTTGGATAAATGCGACGGTGAAAAAGACGGGAAAAAATGTGATGGCCAAATGAGTAAATTGGAATCAGTTGATACAGAAATTCGCTTGCAAAATGAAACCCTACTTCTTGCCGTTCAATACTGCACGAGATGTAACCGAGTCAGGTTTCTTCGTGATCTTTACTCAGAAAAGTTTCGAGCTGATCGCGCGAAAGACTCCCAGCAATAGGATTTTCCAAGTCGATTTCATTCAAGAAGTCACGAAGTTTCTCGATAGCTTCAATTAGTTTTCCAACGCTTATCCGCTTGCGGTTGTAATCGGAGTAAAGATATTGGTCTTTAGGAATGTGACGCTCAAACCTCTTAGGAGGACAAACCAATATCCCATCTTCCGTTTTCTTAACGACCGTGCCATCTTCTAAGGTTAGTGTGTCCACATACGGAATTTGACTTCCTTTCCCCAGATTGTCAATTATCATGGCACAAATAGCCATTGAATCGACTTGCAATAAAAAAGGGAAATTCCGCTTGAATCTGGAATTTCCCTTCGTTGTGTGACACACTTAATTTATTTTACGCCGCTACTCTCTCGCGTCCGTAATTCAATAAATCTTCCCAATCCCACAACCGGCTTGTAACCTTCGCTTCCATCGCCGGAGTTACTCTTAAACTCTGGTGAATTCGCATGAAATTGTAATGGTAGAAGTGCAAAGCGACCGCACACTCTAAGTTTTTCAGCTTCTTGGAATAGGCATTTGTCAGCCTCGTGAACCTTCGCATCTGCATTCTCATTGTCAGGTTTTGCCGTTCAACGTGACTTGTTGAAATCCGGGATCTTTTAGGGCTTCCAATCATAGGGGTTATTTCGACACGTATTATCTGAGCCGGGGAATATCTCTTTTCCCCCTTTCCATCTTCTGCATATTGTTTAACGATCTGCCCGTAATCAATTTGATCGTGAAAAACTTCATCGACGCAACCGAAGTAGGGGCCGAACCCATCCGTGGAGAGTTGAAACCGATTAGCGATTCTCATTTTCAATTCCCGCATGAATGAGTAAGCGTTATCGGCAGACCGTTTCCCGACGCTGAAAGCCGGGACCAGCTTCGTTTCCGAGTCAATAGCGACGAAAACGTATTGATCCCCGAGCTCTCCAGCCCGCTTTTCTTCGTCGGTGCATTGCTTTTGCTTCTTTCCAACATAAGTCCAAATCTCGTCAACCTGAACAAATTGACAGTGTAGGTTCATCATTTGGCCGTCCATTAACTCTTTCGCCGTTTCGCCAGCTTGAACAAGTAAATGGATAATGGTTTTCTTCTCAACGCCGGTCATGCGTTGGGTGGCACGAATCGAGTTTCCTTCTGCCAGGGAATTAAGAATGAAGATTTTCTTTTCGAGGGGTAGCACGTTCATTGCAGTCTCCTATTTGACTTTGAGCCTGCAAGGAACTAACTTTTGTCGGAGTTGATCGCTTGTTCATGCAGGCGGTTGATTTTAGAAGCCGCAGGTGCTGAAACACTTGCGGTTTCGTTTTTTACTCACTTCTGTTTCTCTTTCCACTGTTCCACCTCATCACGCTTAATCAGTGTCAGAGTTTTAAACTTGTAGGTAGTCAATGCGCCTTTTACGAGATAATCCCGGATCGTTTGCGCCTCGATTCCTAATTCGTCGGCAGCTTCGGCAACCGTGTAATAATCGGTGTCTTTCGCCGTGTGAATTATCTTTTCTGTTCTCATGGATACAATATACAATATAGTGTTATCAATGTCAAGAGAAAAATAAAGAATATTTTTCAGTTGACAAGTGAGGTTCTACGGAGTTATCTTGTGTGCCGAAAGTGGCGGACTAATGTCCGCCTTGTTTCGATATTTTGAGCTGGATGCTCATTCGGCGCTCCTGTTCTTGCCGATAGCGTCGGCTTTCGCTTCAAAGGCAATCTGAGTTAGTTAAGGGAATTCAGGTTGCCTTTTTCTTTTCCTAAGATGGTACAATTTAGCGCAGAAAAGTCTGAAACGTAAGAAATGTCACTTTTGATAAAACGAAAGTCTGAAGCACACCCGAAAGGTTACTTTCGGAAAAACGAAAGTTTACTTTCGAGAATCCGAAAGGTTACTTTTGCTTTTTACCCACTCCCTATGTCGCACAGCGAAACTATCGAATTTACTTGCCTCAATGTCCTTCGGGAATTCTTTTACAAGTTTATCGTAGGCTTTTTCTTGGCTTAGACCCTCGTTGCATAACTCCCTAAATCTTTCGTGGTGAAAGTCCTGATATTTTAAATTAGGAGAATACTTCCGCTCGACTTTCGATTCCGCCTTCTCTTCAATGCCGGAATCATCAAAGAAAACGCTTAAGTCTCCGCCATTGACAGCCGTAGAAAACATCGTCGGCCATAAAATTTGAATGTGTTCATATTCCATGTCGTCTTCGATTCTCTCGCGCTCTAATTCATCACTCGCTCCCTGCCATTGGCTAAATAGTTCTGCAAAGTGTACCCCTGCCATGTCCGCAAATTGAGACATCGATTTTCGAGATAAGACTTTTTCCCGTCGGTTGCCGTGCTGTGTAACATATTGAAGCCTGAAGATGCCTCCCTCCCACTTACCGTCTATATATCTACCCTTGATCTTGTCGAATTGTGGTGTCTGTTGGCTCATGCAGGTAACAAAAATTAGCTATTTTCACCACCACAATCAAAATAGCTTTCTTAGCTCGAAATTACGGATTATCTTCAAAGAAAGGAATAAATGGGATCAGAGGACGACGAAAAGAAAATCGAGAACTTAAAGGAAGCGTGGAAAGACGAATCGACAGCCAACCTTGAACGAATCGTCAAAACGGCAACTGGCGGAAGTCCGGCCTGTGTAGCTGCATCAGCCTTACTTAGTGAGCGTGAAAAAAAAGGAGACTTGCAACAAAAACAACCCAGCGAGAACCAAAAACGCCCGGATAAGTTTACTATAAGCACGACGATAATAATAATCGTCTTTACCGTCATTGGAGTTATCCTTGCCGCCATTGTCACTTACTACGTCATCCTTGACCACGTTAAGAAATGACCGAGTCGAAATCGTACCCCACACCATATTAACAAACAACGCAACGGCAAAAACGACCTGCGCCAATGCCACGATCTTTAAGAAACTCATCTTCGTTTCTCCTTTTCAACAGTAATGTAATATCAAATTACCCCACTACCCGTGGTTTGTGCTTGTTGAAGAGATCAAGTAAATTGTCGAGTCGATCACGCTGAAACCATCGAAGAAGACAAAACTTTCCACAAACAGGAGCAATGTAGATGCACATTGTCCTCGGCCTCGTCTTGATTGCGCATGCGTTCGCGCACCTCGCAGGATTTGTTGTACCTTGGAGAATCGGATATTTCAAACGACTGTCTTATAAGACAACGATATTCGGTGGCGGGGTCGATGTTGGAGACAAGGGAATCAGGATCGTTGGAATTCTGTGGGCCGTCTTAGCCGCGGCATTCGTGGTATGCGCCGTCGGCGTTTTTCTCTTCTTACCCTGGTGGCGACCCGCTACGCTGACAGTCTCCGTCGTGTCACTTTTTATTTGCATAGCCAGCTGGCCTGACTCCAGAGCAGGCATTATCGTAAATGCTGCCATTATCCTCCTTCTCGTAGCGGGGGAGTATATGGGTTGGTTGCAAGCCGCTGGCATCTGAAGAATGATGTGGCGCGCCGCGCGTCTAACCCCGATTCTCTTGCCATGCGAGCAATCGCTTTCTTGCTCTGAATCCGATTTGGGGAGATCCTGACAACTATCCTTGCCAATGCAACTCAGCTACTTCCGTGACATATTTACATGGTGGACAGAATCATTCCTGTTTCATGAAAACATAACTGTGATTGTTCAATGAACGCCGGTACTGACGCTGTCCACAAACAAACCTACCTCATACATTCGTATGAAGTCGACCTGAGAGGTCGCGCGCGGCCAAACCTACTTTTGTGCTTCATGCTAGACACCGCATGGTCTCATGTGAAAGACTCCGACTTCAGTTTCAACATGCTCCGCGAAGAGGGTCAATTATGGGTGTTGTCCAGATTTCTGGCGGTGTTCCACAAAATGCCGACATGGAACGATGAGATTCTCGTCGAAACGTGGGGAAAGGGAACCGATAATCTCTTCGGCCTCAGAGACTTCATCATGTATTCGCAGACCGGAGAAAAGCTCGTCTCCGCAACGTCCGCATGGCTGATAATCGATAGGAAAACGTCGCGCATACAAAGAATCGATAAGCTGAATAGAAACTTCCCGCTTCAACAAGAAAGACACGAGATAGATGTGAAGCTGCAGAAGATCGAATCGCAACCCGCAGAGCAAACAGGTTTTGAGTACATTGTTCGCTACACGGACCTCGACGTAAACAAACATGTCAACTCGTCGAAGTACATGCAATGGATACTCGACAGCTTCCCAATTGATTTTCTCGACGCAAAGACACTCAAGTCATTTGAGATAAACTTTCTTGCCGAGGCTCAGCTGAACGACAAGATTTTTGTCTCAACGGCATTTGACGATGACCATTACTATTGCGAGATCAAAAGAGAGCGAGACAACGCCGAGCTTTGCCGTGCAAAAGTAGTGTGGGAGTAGGATGGCTCGGTCTACTGTTGAAGTCCGGGAAAGAGTAGCTTGAATAATGAAATGATTTCAAAGGAATCAAAAACGGGTCGCGGTCCATGTTCGTCATACGGATCATCTGGAGCTTTCATCAACATATTGGGAGATTGAAATGAAGAATCGATATATGTTCCGCACTTTGCTTGTTCTTCTTTTCGCAATTCAGTCATTTGCGCAGACTTCAATTCCTCTGACGCAAGAACAGGAATCATGGCTCGCAAATGCCAATCGCCATGACAAGAAAGGATGGACATACCTCCACATAGAAGGTACACCGACGGAGCGAGGATTCCAGCACGGCTACTTGCTTGCCAAAGAGATCAAGGAATCCCTCCGCGTTCTCAAGAAGAAATGGGAATACCAGAGCGCCATGGAGTGGTCATGGTACGTTCAAAAAGCCGGGGAGATTCTGACACCCCGAGTCGACTCGGAAAATTTGGCGGAGATCGACGGGATCGTTGAAGGAATGCGAGCTGCGGGCGTCTCGACCACGAGAGATGAAATTGTCGCTCTCAACGGCTACATGGAATTGATGGGCTACTGGTGGCCGACAATAAAGGACTCACTGAAACTGAACTCACCCGAGCCTCAGAAGGAGTCTTGCAGCTCCTTCATCGCTACCGGCAGCATGACGGCCGACGGCCAGATCGTGCTCGGACACAATACCATGGGCGGATACGAAGAGCCGGAGTGCAATGTCGTTATCAATATCGCACCCGACAACGGACATCGCATTCTGATGCAAACCTTCCCCGGCTTTATTCACAGTGGGACGGACTTCTTCATTACCGATGCCGGACTTGTCGGCTCCGAGACAACCATCGGCGGCTTTACGGAATTCGACGCGAAAGGCGCTCCGGAATTCTCGCGTATGAGACATGCCACGCAGTACGCCTCGTCAATCGATGAATGGTGTGACATGATGAAAAAGAACAACAACGGCGGCTATGCGAACGCCTGGCTGCTCGGCAATATCAAGACAAACGAGATCGCACGGCTCGAATTAGGATTGAAAAATGTCGGGTTTGAAAAAAAGAAGGACAGCTACTTTGTCGGGTCAAACGTGCCGGAGAATCTGAAGATCCTCCGATTCGAGACAAACATGGATGAAGAGAACATCATACGGTCTTCGATCGCCCGCCGCGTTAGATGGAAACAGCTGATGAAACGGTATGCGGGCAAAATTGATCTTAAGCTGGCAAAACAATTTGAAGCCGATCACTATGACACGTATTTGAACAAGGTAAGACCGGGGGCACGAAGTCTCTGTGCCCATTTCGATCTCGATCCCATGCCGTCGATATCAGATGTTCCGTTCGCTCCCGAAGGAACGCTCGACGCGAAAGTCGTAGACGCGAAGATGGCAAAGAATATGTCTTTCCTTGCACGGTGGGGATCGGCGTGCGGAATGGCATTTAGCGCGAATAAGTTCCTCGATGAACATCCGCAGTATGACTGGATGACGGGTCTGATCAAAGACCGTCCATCGCAGCCCTGGGTTGAAGTGAAGTCCGGCGAGAAATGAACAGTGCAAAATAACCGATTGAATTAAACACTCGCGATCTCTCAAGACTAATAAAACTCTCACGGTCTTGACTGTGATGCGGATGGTTTAAGAATTTATTTCCCGATTCTGTATTTTCCATACATAACCAATTGGAGGGACCAATGAAAAAAGCTTACGTGAGTCTTTCGTTGATCTTCTTGTTCTTTGCCTCCGCTATGGCTCAGGAGCAGGCAAGGTTCATGACCGATCCCGACATAAACGGAAACAAGATTGTATTCACTTACGAAGGTGATTTGTGGCTTGTGAACTCAGACGGAGGCACCGCGACAAGGTTGACGACATTTCCGGGAGTTGAATACAGAGCGAGGTTCTCTCCGGATGGGAAGTGGATCGCCTTCACGGCAACCTACGACGGCGCTCAGAGTATTTATGTCATGCCGGTGGAAGGAGGAATGCCGACGCGAATTACATATAACCCCGGAGGAGCCGAGACAGTAACATGGACACCGGATGGCAAACGAGTCGTGTTCAGATCCTATTGGGAAAACTTCATCATGAGAGATCCGAACCTGTACTTTGTCGACAAGAGCGGCTCGGCCCCGGAGAGATTTCCGCTTGACCGCGGTGTGGATTGCAGCTTCAACTCCGACGGAAGCAAGATGCTTTATGTCAGAAAGGGACCGGAAGCCTACTACTGGAAACGATACAAAGGCGGCTGGCATCCGGACATATGGATGTATGATTTTAATGCTACCAAGTTCACATCGATCACGAGTTACGTCGGCGTGAACTCGTACCCGATGTGGATCGGCGACGACATGTATTATGTCTCTGACAGCAGCAGCGGGATTTCCAATCTTTATAAAGAAGACCTCGCGACAAGGCAGGTCACACAGCTGACAAACTATAATGACGTGGATGTCATGACCCCGTCAACCGATCACAGGCAAATTGTTTATCTCCATGATGGTTATTTGAATGTCATGGATGTCCCCACAGGAAACAGCAAGCAAATTGCAGTGAATGTTCCTTCCGATAAATGGGAACTGAGAGACAGGGTCATCAATCCGAGAGACTATATCCACTACGCTGCGATCTCCAACGATGGAAAGAATGTCGCTGTCGAAGCGCGAGGCGATGTATTCATCGTCCCGACTGAAAAGGGACAAACGATCGATCTCTCCAACACGCCCGGAACACGCGAGATCTATCCGCAAATCTCGCCCGACGGCAAATGGGTCGCATTCTTCTCGGACAAAACCGGAGAGTATGAGCTATGTCTTCAGAAGGTGGAAGGCGGCGATTGGATTCAACTGACAAAGTCTCTGGATAAGACCGACTACCACCTTGTGTGGTCGCCGGATGGCAAGAAGATTCTGTTCGGCAACAAGATGTTCGCGCTCTTCTATGTCGATGTCGATACCAAAGAGATTCACAAGTTTGCCGAATCAAACCAGTTGAAGAACGACGAGTTCTATTGGGAGATAAGCGATTATTGCTGGTCACCGGACAGCAAGTGGATTGCGTACAGCTTTGTCAACTACAACAAGAACAGCACGATCTATCTGTACAGTCTTGAACAAAACAAGAGCTACCCGATCACGGACGATTTCTTCGATAACATAAATCCGACTTTCGATTCAAACGGACAATATCTGTATTACCTGTCGAGCAGGAAGTTCGACGTTCAAATGGATTTCTATGAAGATGATCACGTCATCGACACCCCTCAGCAAGTCATGGTCGTACAGCTCCGCGCGGGATTGAAGCCGCCGTTCGATGATGCGGTAGAAAAAGAGGAGCCTAAAGCTCCGGGCACGTTCGGCATCGACATCGAAGGAATCCAGCAGCGAACGTATCCCCTTCCCGCAGGAGCGGGAAACTATTTCTATTTGAAAGCCGGCAGCGACAGAGTTGCCTGGTGCTCGGTTCCGAAATTCACCGAAGAAGAATACGGAGAGATCTTCAATCCCGGCGGCAGAACAAAATGGGATCTCCATATCTTCGACATGAAAGATAAGAAGGCGATCGTGCTCGATGACAAGATCGCCGACTTCGGCACGTCGCTGAATGGTGATTATCTTCTCATTAAGAAGAACAAAGAGCTTTATTCTACGACCTGGGACCAGGCATACAAGAGCAAAAAACTCGGTGACTCGCTAAACCTCGAAGGCATGACTTACACCGTCGACGCTCAGAAGGAATGGCACCAGATATTTGACGACACGTGGCGTTGGTACAGAGATTTCTTCTTCGATCCGAACATGTTCGCTCTGAATTGGAAGGCAATCGGCGATAGGTACCGGGCATACATTCCTTATATCACTTCCCGTCAACAACTCAACTGGGTCTTGCAGCAGATGGTCGGTGAATTGAACGTTTCTCACACTTACATAAGCGGCGGAGACAATGGACCGGAGGAAGCGCCGAAATCGAAAGTATACACAGGCTGGCTCGGTGCCGACCTCGTGGCGGGCAAGCCGGCAGGCTATTACCAATTCGCGACGATCTACGGGCCGACAGAGTATAACCTCGATCTTATTTCTCCACTTGTAAGACCGGACATCGATCTGAAAGTCGGAGATTATCTGATAGCTATCGACGGACACCAGATTAAAGTGCCCGAAGATTATTTCAAGTATCTCCAGGTTGTCAAAGATCAGAAGGTGAAGGTAACGATCAACAATAGACCGACCGAAGAGGGAGCGCGCACTTACGAGGTAACGCCGATAATGAACAGTCCGAATCTTAGATATTACAAATGGCTCACAGACAACATCCGCAAGGTGTTGAAGGAAAGCAATGGCGAGCTGGGGTACATGCACATCAACGCGATGGGATCGGGTAACATCGGCGAGTTCGATAAATTCTGGAGAGCGTTCCGCTACAAGAAAGGGATCATCATAGATGTGCGGCGCAACTCCGGCGGATGGACGGAATATTTCCTGATCGACAAGCTTGAGCGGCAAATGGCCGCACACAACGTTCTGGCAAACATGGTCCCGTTCAGATATCCCGGCAGCACGTCGACCGGCAAGTATGTCGTCATCACGAATGAATACAACGGCTCCGACGGTGAGGCCTTCCTGATGGATTTCAAAGCCAGGCATCTCGGAACCATTGTCGGCACTCTCTCGTGGGGCGGCCTGACAGGAATACTCAACACGCAGACCACGATCGACAACGGGCAGGTTGAGCAGTCCAATAACGGGTTCTTCGGAAGAGAAGACAAGTGGTGGATCGAGAATCACGGCGGCGATCCTGATATCTACATCGACGATAATCCAGCATCGGTGATGGCGGGAAAAGATCTCCAGCTCGAGACAGCAATTCAAGCTGCGCTCAAAGAGATAAAAGAAAATCCGGCCACGTTCCCGGAGACTCCTCCGTATCCGGTCAAGTCGAAATAGGGAATAAGACGAAGGCGGCCGTCAATCGATGAGTGGCGGTCGCCTCAACAGCGTCGATACCCGTTAGCCGCTCGCAGCGCCGACGAGCTCGTCTATTTCAAACGTGCCTGTCTTCGGAAGATTCGAGTAACCATTCTCAGCAAGTTCCTCGAGAGCACCGCTTCGACGACTCTTTTCTATCCATCTCGGGAAATCGGATGGAGGGATCATATTGACCGCACAGTGATTCTCAAACAAGTATTCACGGTTCTTTGCTTCGTGCGCACCGATCGGAGGAAGAAATAACAGCGGTATACCTAACGCCACATAAAAAACCATCTCGCTCGGTTTCGTAATCATGACATCGGTCGCCTTCAATGCAGAATTAAATTTGTCGAACGCTGCGAAGATATCTTGATCGTACATGATCTCGGCGTACTCGAGCTCGTCGATCCCGTAATTGGTAAACAGGTTCTCGGCATTATTCAGCGCATGTTCATTGTCTCCGCATGAGACAATCAAACGGAGACTTCCCTCTTTCAATTCATCGAGAATGGACTTCACCAGATCGGTGAGGATATTTGAATATGCTCCCGCACCGCTGAATGGAAACATTATTGTGAGAGGAAGCGAAGAATCGCGCCTCAATCTCTTCTTCCTGATTTCAAAATCGGTCGCAAGCTGTCTCAAATCCCTTCCGCCGGTGTTTGCGACCGGCAGTGGAAATCCCGTGACATAAATCCTGTCTTTGTCCACGCCATACGATATCAACCTGTCGGCCGACTTTGATATCGGGACGCAATATTTCAAATTCCCCTTCTCCGGGTCAACCGGAACCCAGACGCGATGGAAGTCGGTATCGCAAAGCAGGAGGAAATTTCTCCCCCGATATCTGTAGTAGACCGACAGCATCGCGGGGAGATAGAACGTGTGGAGAAGCGTGGGCGAAGCTCCGTCGAACGAATCGAAAAACATTTTGCCCACCCCGAGTCTCTGGAGCCTCCGTACAAACCTTGCTTCTCTCAGAGAAGGAGGCCGATGGTCGTCAGGTAATGCCATGAGCTTCTCAAACCTCTTGTAGAGAAACTTGCTGCGGCTTTCCGTATCTCTTGACGCATAGACATGTGTGTACTGCGCAAAGCGCCAGACAAGCTCGTCGATCGCCTTCACATATGGAGCGTTGTCCACTCTCACCACGGGTGCTTTGCTATGACCCGCAATATTATGCGCCGCCCGCAGATGTCCAAATCCCATCAGGGCAGAAGTGACGATATACTTGTTCCCGGAAGAGCGCTCCTGCGTAGTTATGGTCAAGGTTTATCCAGCTTGCTCACATCTCGTAAAGTCGACATAGAAGTATTCTCCGAGCACAAGATAGTCCGAAGCCGGAGGATTGTCGACCCATAGTTCAATACTCCCCGCAGGCGTGGCTTTCGAGAATCGCTTACTCTCTTCTATCCGATCATCATAAACTGCGACCATGCTGACACACACAGAGCCCTCAACGGTCTTAGTAACCTTGGTGACTCTGCATTTTGCTCGTACCATGATGTCTCTCCTTTGTTCCGCCTGAGCGATAATCGAACAACGGCGTTTTGTTTCTGCCTAATAATGTTCAGATGAAATGTTTTCCGTAGGGGCAAGAGGAATTTTACAGGGGTAAATATATCAAAGGTGTGAATTGCAAGCAACGTAGGGAAAAAGCTGAGATCAAGCGCCTCCCAGCAGCAAACGGCGGTTAGATCAACGAAAGTTGACGATCATGTTTACGAGAGGGCATCTCGTCCCAGGTTCTTCCGTCCAACTCTCGACCTGCAAGCTTCTTGTTCATCCCACCCCACTGTTTGAAGAAGAACTTGACTTGAGCCTTTAAACATTGGTCTCTAATCTCGGTTATCCATTCCTTTTTCACTGGGCGCGCTTTCGGGCCAGACTCGCCTCCAACAATGACCCAATCGATTCCATGCAGATCAATATTCGGCAGAGGACCCAGAAGTGGTTCCAACGATAGGAACTTTATTGCGGAGGGAACTGACCTGAGGTGATCGATGCGCCACAGATACTTTTCGCTTTCCACCGATACTCCCATCCAGATATTATCTGACCAGGAAAACTTATCGGCAATAACTTCCAGATGCTCCGCTCTCTTTGTCAATACCTGGAAGACGTGCCAACTCGCCTGGTTCATGACACGAAAGATCTCAGACAAAAATTCTATTGCAATCTTTTCATGGAACAGATCAGACATCGAGCTTACAAAAATTATGCTTGGCTGTTTTCTCTTAAGGGGGAGTTCGAGAGAATCAGGATGCAGGGTAAGCCTAAAGCCGTTTGAATAATGTGGTTGTCCCATCAACTGAAGGCGACGAGCCATTCGTTCAGCATAACAGAACTTGCATCCGGGACTAACCTTCGTGCAGCCGGTCACGGGATTCCAAGTCATTTCTGTCCATTCAATGCGGGAGCGAATTGCCATCTATTACATTTATATGAAGTTCATCCCAGGCGGACAATTATTTGAACAGAAAAAATCACGTCACAAACATCAGAAGATTAGTTCCTGAACTTCCATTGGAATATCATCTTTAATTTTCCTCAGACAATTTATGATCTGATTGAATTCGTTTTCCGTTGTTCCATTCTTGAGTCGCTCTATTTCTCCACCTGCAATTCTTTGTCGTAGATATTCAACTGACAGAGTTTGAATGAAGTGCAATTGCAGCAGAGTCCCTTCATTGTAGAAACCGATTTTCTTTTCAAAATAAAACACTTGAAACGCAGTGTCACACCACGCCTTGTAAGGAATCAGATCTTCTTTTCTCCTGGTTGTGCAAGGTATAATCACAACATCATCAGGATCACTATGGCTCTTGTTGACAACCAGTAATAGCTTGTCACATTCCAGACCTGTAGCAGGATAAATGAACTTACGATGATAGAGAACCTCCCCCCGCTTGAACTGCACTCACCTCCCGTAGTTGTAAATCAATGCCTCTCGTTCCTTTAATCTATCTTTAGCTATCTCTTTTGTCAATGGCTTTTTCAGCTCTATTGTCTCCAGCATGTCAATCAGTGCTTTTTCTCCGTTTCTCTTCACCGTAATTGTCCACGGCTTGTCCGGCTCATGGGAAGCCCTAGAAGCTTCCGTCGCGGTTGCCGTTTTGTAAATTGTCGCAACCTCTTCAAGAAGTCGTAGTTGACGTGGAGAGAACACCTTGAGATTAGGTCTACGTCGCGCCATGTATTTGAATCCTTCATAGACTTTTCCATCATCGCCCGCAAATTCCGCTTTTTCCACTTTCAACGCTTCAGCAAAATCAGCAGGAAGGATCAATGAATCACCTTTAGTAATCTCTTGGTGCAATTTCTCAGGCAATGGACCCCACTTGTATGCTCTATATTCTAAATTTGTGACGGGAAGTCCAGTTTGCTGGAAATGCCTGAAATCTAATTCAGCAAGTAATTTGTACATCATCATTTTTGATGGGTTTCTCACCCCCCGTCTTGACGAAAAGAAAACCATTGCCTCTAAGAGCTTGCTGCGATACTTATCCATCCTATTCCCTTAACATATGTTGAAAAGAAACTGTTTCAATATCAAGTGTGCAAATCACACCGAATGTCTTTTGATTATCGAAATGAATTCGAAGAACTTTATCTCTTCAAAATAGCATCTACCTTCTCTTTTCACTTCATCATTTCCCTCACAATCCTATCTATCTCTGCAAACTGTTCTTAGGTTTCATGCCGCTGCCACATTTCTGGCGTTACTCAGATAAGTTTTCTCCTGACAAGTGGCGGATCCCGCTCGGGGAACAAATCAATTTGTACGAGTCTTGGTGCAAAATCAAGTTTTGCTGCCACGCCGTCCCCGGAGGAAGTCTCCTGCTCGATATTCCTGTCTTTAGGCCCAGGGGGAATCCAAATTGCCAGCTTCCCGCTTCATTCGGTCACGATTTCTATCCGTCTTTCCTCGACCATGATCCGTCAGAGCTCAACTGCGTCGCGTTTGACTCACATTCCGTCACATTGCAAGTCCATTCCGTGACGTCGCAACTGGATTCCGCCGCATCGCAACTCGATTCCGTCGCATTGTGGGTTCGTTCCGTGGCATTGCAACTACATTCCGTCGCATCGCAAGCCCATTCCGTCGCGTTGCAACCAGATTCCGTAGCATCGTAACTCCGTTCCGCCGCATTGCGACTCCATTCCGCTCCGTTGCAACTTGATTCCGTGACGTGGTAATCGCATTCCGTGACATCGAAACTCAATTCCGTCGCATTGCAGCCCCATTCCGCGACGCCGAATTGGCATTCCGTTACATCAAAAAGTCATTTCGCGGCTTTTCGGCTGCGTTCCGTGACTACCGCAACCACAAACAATCCTTCTTCCCCAATTTTGGACGGCCCCGACCGCAAAATGCCGGCGGGCAATGGCCAACAGAATTCGCTACTTCTCATAATTGCATTGGTCTATCACGCGCAAGTTATGTCCGGGTCTTGCGTCGACGGTCTCTAGCTCGGCCTTGTCACCGTTAATAGTCAGAAAGGTTATGCACGGGAAAGATTTCTCGGAGGGTGTGAACGCGGTCTTCGGACTCTCCGGCGTCGGGTCTTTGAAGCTCGCTCCACCCGTTCCGTTTATGACGTGCACGATTCCGTTTGCCTCGTCCGCGGTACCGTCAGGACGGAGAGGTTTCGTCCTGAGATAAATGTGAGCGTGACCGTTGAAGATAAACTTCGCGTGATGCTGATAAAGACTCTCTACCCACGGCATGCAGGTATTGTAATAACCTTCTTTATAAGATAAGTCATCGTAAGTCGGATTATGCCAGACGCCGATGATCCAATCGCTGCTGGGAATCGTGGAAAGAAGACTATCGAGCCAGTGTTGCATGACGCTCGACTCGGTGGCATATCCGTCGCAGAAAATCACGTCGACGTTGGAAACATGGTAGGAATAGAAATGAGTTGTGCCGTCCGCCGAATTTACAGGTAATACTCCGGCTGTGTATTTATCGAAATCCTTTTCGCCGTCGCTGCTCTTGAATTCGTGGTTGCTCGTGCACATGAAAAATTTTCCGTGCACGAATATGCTGTCCACTCCGGGATAGTGGAGGCTTCGCTGCCACGCTGCATCCGTACCGTCGTGCGTGAAATCCCCCGTATGAATTTGAAAAGTCCAATCGGTGATCTTGTATAGCAGAATGTGCGCGATGTTCGAGCAGGCATTCTCTGCATTTTCTCTCGAATCGCCCCAGAGGGCGATTTTCACTTCCTGCTGTGCGAGAAGAGGCGCCGCGCTGTACGCGAGAAGAAGAATGATGATGAGATAATAGAACAGTCGTTTCTTTGGTTTCACAAAACCTCCAGTGTAATAAGAAGAAGTCTCGATGCAATCCACGAAGGATTGCACCGAGAATTTAATGAGAAAGCATCAAAAAATACTATTTAACGAGCAGCATCTTTTTCGTCGCCGAGAATGCTCCGGCCTGAATATGGTACAGGTAAACTCCACTTGGCAAATTACCTGCGTCGAAGGTAATGATGTGATTCCCTGCATTTTGTGTTTCATTCACCAGAGTTGTCACTTCTCTCCCAAGCATATCGTAAACTTTCAGTGTGACAAAACTGTTTACTGTTAACTGATAACTGATTTCCGTACTGGGGTTGAACGGATTCGGGTAGTTCTGGGCAAGCCCGAAGCTCGATGGAACCGCGTGACCCTGACCCTTCACACCGGCGGTGATGGCGACTCCAAGTGCTCCGATATTCTGATCTCCCGGCAATGCCACCGTACCATTTCCAAAGTATGGATTTCCCCAGTGGTTGGAAGTTGTCGGCAGAGGAGGCGTCATCCCGGCTCCCAATGCTGCGGCTGTCGCGAGGAGGTGGTAGTCATTGTTACCGTCGAGCGCGATCCAGTCATTCGTGAAATACGGTGCGTAGCTCTTGAAGAGAGCGCTCGCCTTTACATCAAAAATATCATGCGGCGCAGGCATTCCGATGCCATCCGATGGATAATACCGGGCCATTCCTCCTAAACTGTCAACCGAGTAGAAGAACAGGTTGTTATCATGTACAGTTCTCGCACTATCAGCGGCCGAGGTTATTTCAAGCTCTTCGTACATATCGCCCATTATGTTGTTATAAATCTGAGCGCGAGCACTTGCATCAACAAGAATGGCGTATCCCAACTCGTCGACGCGGCGCCATCCGCCTGCGGCTATGGTATTGTTGTGAACGCACATGTCTGTCAGGCGGGGCAAAGTTGGGTCGGCATTTATTTTAATTCCATTCCCGCCTGATGCCCAAATGACATTATATGCAATCTCGCCGATCGTGCCGGCTTTCACGTTGATATTGTCTCCGTCAGGGGCACCGCACCACTTGATCGTATTTCGGAGAACGCTCGCGTTTCCGCCATGTAGACCGATACAGTCATCAACGGTTCCAACAACATAGTTATCAGTAAAATAAGTCGTTGTGGTGTTGGCATAATCAGAGTAAATATCGAACGTACGGTAGGCATGACCGGATGCGTCATTGCCTCCCGCCCATAAGACGTCGGTAAACTTAACACTCACGTATTTGCAAGAATCTCCAACAATACCGCCCCACATTCCCGGCCGCTTGGCGGAATCAACATCGGCTGTCGTAATCACAATGCGATTCGTGGCTGTACCTTCACAAATGAAAGTACCGAGAATATGTATCCAGCATGCGGCACCCGTCGCAAGATCGTTCTTCATCAAAAGCGTATCACCAGCGCCGATCATGAGAGTGTCACCGGCATTAATGACCAGACTGTCATTTACAATGTAAGTGTGGCTGGCGACGGTCTTTCCCTTGACGCTACCCGAGAGCGTATCCGGCAGGGTCTGTGAGAATGCTACTCCTGCCACACAAAAGAAAAGCAAAGCAATCGTTAAGAACTTTGGCATACTTCCTCCTTTTAGTATTAATTGTCGATCTAATGATTTGTGTTTGTGAAACTAAAATTTGCAGCTAATCCCCACGGAGCCCCGCATCTTATTCAGGTCGCGTTCAATAACAATCGGTGCATGTTGAACATATTCTCCGGAGGCGAGCTCGGTTATGTCTTGCGAGTTCGTGAGATTGATCAGTTTTATACTCAACTTCAGATTGAAGAAAAGTGTCTGCTCAACAGAAAGATCAAGGTCTCCAACGCCGTCTTCGTAAGTGTCATAGCCGTCCAATCTGCCCACGGCAAGAAGCCGCCTTCCCGTGTAATTGTAGGAAAGCTCCAATCCCGTTCCCCAATTTTCATTATCGTATGAAACTATAACGTTGGCAATTTGTGGTGATTGAGATTGAAGCGGACGTGTTTGCTGGTAATACGTTTGTGTCAGATCACCATTAATGTCCACGACGGTAACTTGTTTTGTGCTTGTGATGCGTGAGACGACATAGGTGTAATTGGCTGTTATGCCGAATCCGCCGAAATGTTTTGAGAGGACTGCCTCGAAACCATAAACCGTCGCCGGAGGGCCATTAACCTTCTGTGTCGACAATACGACGCCTACAGATTGAAATTGATCTTCAATAGGGTCAGTTATTCTCTTATAATACACGCCGGCAGAATATATGTCGGATGAGTTTGGATAATACTCGTAACGGAGGTCAACGTTTGTCGATCGTGCCTCCCGAAGATTTGGATTCCCCTGTGCTGAACTTTCGTCTGAACGATCAACTGCCGGGACGAGATCGAAGTAACTCGGGCGGCTCATGCTCTGTGTTATTGAGAGATGGAGAATTTGCTCCGGTGTAAGTTCATACCTGAAACTGATTCCGGGAAGGAAATCCACCATCTTAACGTCCGCCTGCTCTCCTCCTACCACCGGCGTCGCCATCGTGAAATAGGTGTCGTGTGCCTGCTCCCATCTTACCCCGCCAAGAATTTGCAGTTGTCCGAGAGTAGCGATGTATTCCAAATATGATGCGAGTAAAACCTCGCTCGCCTTATAGTTTTGGTAACCGTAAACCGTTGTACCAGATGTGGTCCCGTATCCGAACACTGTCACAACTGCGCTATCGATCGTGGTGAAGGGCTGAGTGTGGCCTTTGTTCGGACCACTTTGAAAGACGTATGGATTCAGTTTGTACTGGTCTTCATAGTTCGCTCGTTTGAGTTGCTGCAACTGCGCACCGACCTGAAGAGTTTGTGTCCCATCGGAAGTGACATGAAATATTCCGTCCACCTTTCCGAGATATTGTCGATCATCGTTTTTTCTCCAATCATGTGTTATGCCGCCCAAACCCAGTGTAGGAGAAAGATTTCCTTTCGCATCGTAGTTCTGCAGAACCGAATATTCTGCTTCATCTGGACGATCCTGCACGGCATCCGTGTAGTTGAGAGTCCATGTCAGTGCTAGAGGCGACGTTGTAAAATCTTTTCCACCAAGAGATATGCTGGAAACATCTTGAGTTCGCAGAGCAGATCTGTGTGTGTATGTAAGGTCTGCCGCTCCCCGGGTTCCGTCAATCTGGATTTGAACTCCGTGCCTCGTTTGCGCTTCCCGTTGAGTGACAAAGAGGTATGTTGCAGATAGTTCGTGTCCTGCATCCGCAATGAAATCTGCGTTGATTACTGCGCCACCGCGCATTTTGTTTGTGTAGTAATTTTGATTGTCAAAACTGGATGCGTACGGAATCAAATGGCCGAGACTGTCAATCCTGTTTACATTTGAACCGACAGAATAGAAATCTACTGGCACGTGATCGTAAGTGTTTTGAAAGCTGGCTGACGCTATGAGCCCCAGCTTATCGTCAAAAAAGCGATTGCCTATCAGGCCAGAAAAGAGGCCGTCAGGAGGAGCGGCCTTGTTCGTGAATACTAAGTTTGTGGTTGTGAAATCCGAACTTACGGGATTATACCGAGGCTTGAGTTGCGTTGTGGGATCTTCGGCGCTGACGGTTCCGTGGAGACGTTCAGGATCGAGATCGTTTACGGCACCTGTATTAAACGTACTTAGACTGTTTCCTAATACACCGGAACTGGATCCGCTTGCAGCGCTGAAGGAAAATGTGAAATTTTCAGGAGCCTTCCTCAGAATTAGGTCTGTCGATCCACCTATTGCATCGCCCGCAGTCTCCGGCGTCAATGACTTCACCACCTCTATGCGCTCGAACAGCGCGGAGGGAAAGATATCCAGCGGGACAAAACGGTCCTTGGATTCAGGGCTTGGAATTTTAATTCCGTCAAGGAGAGTATTGTTGTACTGCTGCTCGAGTCCGCGCATAACCACATAGCGTCCTTCTCCCTCACTGCGGATCAACGACATTCCTGAAACGCGCTGGAGAACATCGGCGGCTGTTCTGTCGGTGGATTCCTCAATCGCCTGCGCCGAAATCACGTTGACGATATTTCCGGAGTTTTTCTCAGTAGCTCTCGCTGACACTTCGAGTGCATCGTTCGCCCTTGCCTCGATGATCGTTTCTTTCAGTCTTATTGGTTTCTCGCTCAAATAGAAATCTTCGACTACCACGCTTGAATCGTTTTTCACCTCTACGAGTGTGTCTATGCTGACGTATCCGATCACGTGCGCGGCGACTCTATAATTCCCGCGCGGCGCGTCATCGATTGAATACTCGCCGTGCGTGTCCGTCACTGCTCCGAAACTCTTCCCTTCGATGAAAACGGTCGCACCCGGTATCGGTGAATTGGTTTTTCTTTCTCTTACGTGCCCCTTTATTATCCCCGCCACCGCTTCTACTGACGGGACAGTGACAAGAAGCAGAAACAGCGTGCAGGCAATTCTCAATCGAACTTGCGCGACCGGGAAAAGGTTAAGTCCGTCTCTAAAAATCAATCTCGTTCTCCATCCAAAATGTGACGCGATTAGTCACAAGGTACCGATGTAACGTTAACGGATGGTTAAGAGAAGACTTAGTTTAGGAGAACAAATCGTTAAGCTATTCTTACAGAAGGGTGGACATTTTGCAGACAAGCCTCAGTCTCAAATGATGGCGTTAAGCTGATCTTTTGCTATCCTCGTCTTACGATTCGACTTCGCATCGTTATCTATCCGATAATCATAGGGAGTTCTCTCAATTCACGCTTGATTGGATCGAGGGCCAAGCCCAATGCTTCGAGAGTCAGCGCACCCAACAAAATTGAATCGCCCTCCTCGCCGAAAATCACATCTGCCACACCGACTTTCTCGCCATACTTAAACAAGGCCCATCCCTTCTTGCGCCTGATCTTTGTCCCGTCGGCGAGCCGAAATTCTTGTTCGGTCAGCGGTCTCAGGTTGAACTTTTCCAATACATGCGCAGGCACAACCGAGTAAATGGCTCCTGAGTCAATCAGGAACTCGATTCTCTCCGTGATCTCAGGCCTGGCTGGGTTCCCGACCTCTAATTCTAAAACCGTCAGCCCCATATCACTCCTCCTTTCCAATCATCACAATCATAATAAGAAACTCTTTCGCTTCTTCAAATAGCACGCTGTCGATGCAGAGCAGGTCTGTGCTATGGCAACTTACGATTTCAGTGGCGCGTTAATTTCTCCAACTTCGCGTCCGCCCAGTCTGCATGATCGTAATCGATACTCTTCCCCGCAGCAGTTACTTTCAGCACCAGTCTTTCTACGCCTTTTATGTCGATTGAAACCGGAATCGCTCCGCTTGACTTGGTCAAAGAGTCGCTATGCCACATCTCTTTGCCGTCGCCGTAAACAGCAAACATGACACTCGCCTTGTCGCTTCCGTTGTTGTCGTCTATCCCCACAACCGCAGAGAATTTTCCGTACAACCCATGCACATCAAAATCAATAACTGAATTCGCATGAGTACCGATGCCAAATTCAAATTCCCTCCCGCCGACAGAAATTTTCTTTCCCGTCACCGACTTATTCATTTCGACGCTACCCCAACCGGAAGTTGCAGACACAGGCTCCACTTCACTGAGATACATTTCACCCGGCAGGAGTTTCCTGAGAACAAAACTCGTGGTATCGGCTCTCTTGCTCAGTGTCCCGTCTTCCCAGACCGAGCGAACAGCCACGTCATAAGTCTTGTCAACATCCAGACTGCCGATCGAGAATCTGTTCGTCGGGGTGCAGCCGGCAAGTTCGCCGCTCAGGAAAACTTCACAACCGGCATTCAGGTAATACTGATCGTCCCATTTTAGAGTAACGCCGTCGAGACCTGCATTTGTCGCAGTCAGACCATACGGGGCTGCAACTGAAAAATGATAATAATCAGTTGGAGCGAATGACACTTCCCATTCGACTTCTCCGGTCTTCGGAGAATTGAATTTCACTTCCGCCCAGCCCTGGTGACTTCTTGCCTCGGCTTTCAAATCGCCCGCCTTCACGCTCTTCACGACGAAGTTCTCGCCGCGTGGAAAAGCGAAGTACAATTCATACGGGTTGTTAGCGACGACCTTGCTCTCTCCATGAAATGTGTTCGTCTTTTCATCGAACTTGAGTGAAGCGAGATCGACATAGCCCTGAGTGATGTGACGGTTTGTCGAGATGAGTTGTATGTGTCCGTTATCCTTCATCAGAGTAAACACGCGGCAGCTCGCCGGAGGCAAATCGAAGCTTACACCTTTCTGCCAAGAGCCCAAGTATTCTTTGTTCCAGAAATCGAAGACGTGAATGAGAGAAGTATCTTCATAGCCAAGATCCTTCCATCTCAGGAAAAGACTTTTCGATTTGCTCTCATCGTAGTTGAAGAGTCCAACGACATCGTAATCCTTGCCCAGGTGGTTTATCTTCAAATCCCAGATGTGTTTGTGAATCTTCGACGGGAAAAGATCGAGCGGTCGGATATCGACGGCTGGAAAAACCCGCTTCAGAATCCCGACCCGTTCGCTTGAAAGATCCATCATCCGGTCGCTCGCCATGAGAGCTTCGCCGGTCAGGCCCTGCAATGTCGCCCATGCCCGCGCTTGATTGAGAGTGAGAGGATAGCGGAGAAGCATGACATCCGGATCGCAATACCATACGATGTTGTGCAGGAAATAGTACTGCATCGTCGCGTCGAGAGCAGCATTAAATCCGCCCCAGCCCAGGTCGACGTCGTCGCCTGTTCGTGAACCGTTCATTATGCCAATACCATCGAGCGGTATCCCCCAACATCCGAGAAGGTAGCGATTGTTGCCGATTGTTCTCCTGATGGTTTCTATCGTCGCACGATAAAGCGAGTCGGCGTTGTCGGAGGGATGCCTCATGAAGGATTTCTTCTGATGATATTCGTCGATCACTATAGGCTGCCCATCAATCTTGAAATAGTCGTAACCCCAGCCTGCAAGAGTCGCGAAAAGATTTTTCAGATAATCCAAACCGGCGCTCGTCGATGGATCGACTAAGTAATTTCCCTCCCAGGTTTTTGAAGCGGAAGTGTCATCGCTCAAGATGAAAGCACCGGGATTCTTCCCGACAACTTCAGGATTACTCTGCCCGTGGGGCGCAAGCCAGAGGCCCGGTTTGAGGCCCAGGCTTTTTATGTAGGCGGCAAGTTTGTCCATTCCACCGGAGAAGCGTTTGTCGATAGTCGTCCAGTCTCTGTTGTCACCCGAGCCGTGTCCCTTTCCCTGCCAGCCGTCATCGATCTGAATGTACCTGGCACCATAATCCTTCAGATTGTCAGCGATCCATTTCGCGTTCCGTTCGATTTCCTTTTCGTCAACATCCTGGTAATAATAATACCACGAGCACCATCCCGATGGCGGGAGCGGAAAAACGGATTTGTCAATCGGCTTGTAGAATTTTATTCCGAGAGAATCGCGGTAATAATTCTCAATGACTGTCCCGTCGTTCAAGATCACTTCGTCCTTGACGGGATTGAACATTCCATCGGCAAGAGATGTCTTCACGTTGCCGAGCGTCATGACAAAGAGATCCTTGTTCGCCCCTTCGTGAATCCTGCATGGAATCAAGTGAGGCCATTCGATGGCTCCGTGCAAGTTAGGCTGAGATGAACCTTGTGCGCTTGGAGACATGCCGCCATTGAATCCGAAGGAAAAGAAGCCGATGAATACTACAAAACCAACAGCTGTTTCTCTCCATTTCTCTGGCAAGAGTGATTTAAGGAACCAGCTCATAATATCCGCTCCAATCTAAGAAGGCCTTATGCTGCCGTGCTGACAGCAAATCGTTTGATCTTTTGAGTAGTAGTCTTCTGAAACTCCTGGTCACGAACGACAAACCTCTTAATTTGTTTGTAAGACGACAGCTCACCGTTAACCTTTCGCATTTCACCGTCGATAACATCATGGATCAGTTCCGGCGTTATCTGGACTCCTTTGGTCTCAGACAGTTCGATGAAAGCCTCGGCGTCCACCACTATCTGCGCGCAAATGATCTCACCTTCCTTTTCATTTGTCTCGCCGTAAACCATGCTTTCTAAAATGAAAGGGCTTCTGTTAAGCACATCTTCGATCTCTTCAGGAAAAACATTCTTGCCGCTCTTGGAGATTATTACATTCTTCTTGCGGCCGCTGATGTGAAGAAACCCGTCATCGTCTACGAAGCCATTGTCGCCGGTCTTGAACCACTCACCGTCGAATGATTCCGCCGTTGCCTTTTCATTTTTGTAATAACCGACCATTACGTTGGGACCCTTTGCGCAGACCTCGCCGATTCCGTCTTCATCGGGATTTGAAATCTTCAGCTGAACGTGTGGAAGCGGCAAACCCGCGGCGTTGTCCTTGAAATGCGTCAGGCAGTTCAGCGTCAGTATAGGTGATGTTTCGGTGAGTCCGTAGCCCTGGACAAAATTAAAACCGAATTCCCGCAACCCTTTCGCCACCGTCGGGTCGGGCGCGGCCCCGCCTGCAATGAAGCATCGTATCGAACCACCAAATCGATGATGAATCTCTCCGAACACGAGCTTCTTGGAGTTCTTCCACCCGATCTTCGTCAGAATATCCGTGGCTTTTATCATTGGACGAATGATCGGCGCAACAAGCTTCTTCTCTTTTATTCCGCGATATATCGCCTTGAACATTTTATCATAAAGCAATGGAACTGCGAGCAGGATAGTCGCTTTCGACCTCTGCAGATCCTCGACAACAGTTTTCAGAGACCTCGCATAGAAAATCGATGATCCGCCGTACAACGGACACAACATACCGCAGGTACATTCGTAAGTATGATGCATCGGAAGAACCGATAAGAATCTGTCTTCCGGGAAAATCCCGAACTGTCTTACCATATCCATAAGGTTTGTGGCGAGATTTTTCTGACTCAGCATGACGCCCTTCGCCCTGCCAAGCGTGCCCGAAGTGAAAATAATTACTGCCATCTCGTCGGGATTAATCTGTGGCAGCTTTGCCGGGTCGATGCCGGAACTTCGGTTAATCAACTCCGTCATCGAGTAGAACCCATCTTCCTGACTCTTCAGATCCATGCTGACATATCGTTTCAAATGTTTCAGCGAGGATCTTTTTTCGCGGAACATCGGGTCGTAAGTCTCGGAGAACACAACCGACGTTGATTCCGATTCGTGAAGTATGTTGAGGATCTCATTCACCCCGAGGTTCTTGTCGACGGGCACGATTACAAGATTAAACGCCATCGCCGTCAAGTAACTTATTGCCCACTGAACCCGATTCTCTCCTATCACTGCAATATGATCTCGCTCTTGAACTCCAAGACTCTTGAGAGCGGAACCAAACCGCAGGATGTTGTCGAGAAGAGAGTTGTAACTCACCTTCGAAATCGGAGTGTTGTTGAAATCCTGTAAAGCAAGCTTGTCGCCGCGCAGCCGTGCCGAATCGACAATCATTTGCTGGATCGATTCGATCTGAGGCATGTCATAATACTGAATGTCTTTCTTCATCTGCGGAATTCCTTATTTGATAGGGACAAAGTGACAGAGGCACAAAGGCACAAAGTCAACTCCTATTCAGTTTGCTCAGGAGCGAACTTAACATCATCTCAATTTCTCGACTACCTTCGTTTATCGTATCAAACTCTCCTGAGCTTATGATCTTTAAATTCAATGCAATTTGCAGTTGGGTTTGGATTTCGAAAATCGAGCCCATCGCAATTTGAAGAAACCTCATGTAATCACCGCTTGACCTCCTTCCATATCCTTCGCCGATGTTGCTCGGAATCGATACCGAACACCTGCGCATTTAGAATCCAGACCAAACTGCTCATCTCTTGGAAAAGTTTCCGTTAATTCATAAACATCGGTAACAAATGAAATAGCTTTTTGCCAAACGACCAAGTCTCGATATGTTCTGACAATCTTCTTATTTTCAGCCACCACTCTCATCACTATATCTCTGCTCTGTTACCTCATCACCATTTCCCTGCCGCTTTGTGCCTCTGTGCCTTAGTGCCTATGTCCCTTTTTCAAAAATATACTTTTATGGTTGTTATCGAATTCTTCTTTGTCAAAATGCTAACATGATTTCCTTTAAATAGTACAGGCTTGCCATCTTCTTCAAGGAAGTTCGATGCGACAACTTTTTTCGGAGTCATCGGCAAGGCAAGATCGGCTTGCGAATCCTTGCCCGACGCATCGTACCATTGAACGACCCAGGCATCCGACTTCTCCGCCACCTTCGCAACAGTGAGGACCAGATTCGACGGCGTCAGCCGGAAGAACGAATAACTGAGCGGAAGCTTTCCTTTGTGAGTCGTGCCGACGTATGCAACGAGAGAATAATTGTAGTCGTAACCCTGCTGGACTGTTCCACCATCTTTCCATGTACCATCATGCGAATAGATCGCATACTTGATTTCGTGCTCGCCGCGGTCGGCGGTCGGATCGGGCCAGATAGGTGAGCGAAGGAGCGACAGCCTCATCATGCTTCCCTTTGTGTCGTAACCATACTTCGCCTGGTTCAGCAGGCTGACACCAAAACCGTCATGCGACATGTCCGCCCATCTCTCGGCCGGGACTTCAAACTCCGCTCTTTCCCAGCTGTTTGATGGAACGGTTGCGCGGACAATCGAGCCGTAGGGAATCTCATAAGTAGCCAGCGAGTCCTGGACATTCAGAGGAAACGCGACTTTCAACATGACGTGCGTTTCCCACCAGTCTGCATCGAGTCCGAAATCAACTCGGTCAATCCCGTTGTACAAAATGATATCTTGCTTGAAGAAAGATGATGGAAAATTGTCCGTCGGAAAGGAGCCGACCTGGCCGGGTTTGAGGAAATCACGGTACACTCGCAGGACGACTCGGACAGGACCTTTCTCGATAACCTCGATCTTCCTGAACTTGGATGGATACTCGACGCCGGTAAATCCGATGTTCCATGCGTCCCATTGCTTCGGCTTGTCTTCGAGGAACTGGAGACGGTTGCCGTATCCCGTCAGCACTTCCCTGCCGTTTTTTTTGTCATAAATGCTTTTTACCCAGCCCGAGTCGGGATCGACTTCGACTTTATAAAATTGATTCTCAAGGGAAGTGCCGTCGATCTTCAGCTGTTGAGAAGCAAGTTGCCGCATCTCATCAGCCGGATTCTCGTTCCGCAGCTCGTAGACTTTATAACCGAGCGAAGGCACATCGTTAGCAATGAAGATTATCTCGCGCGAGTATTCACCCTTCTGAACAATTTGCGAAGGTATTTCCTTACCGTTTGAATCATAAATTGCACAGCTGTTCGAGTCGCCTTCAGGCAGCTTCAGCTTAACCACATCTGTCCTTGTCCATGACAACGGGTTGAATACGACAATCGGTTTACCTCTGAGCTCCGAAGTATTGATGTGCTCTTCAATCTGCTTCAAGGAACTCTTGAGCTGATACTCGCCAATCTTATCGGCTCTCTTGTACCTCTTCGCTGCATCGATATAATTCTCACGTATGCCCGAGCCCGGCAGAATGTCGTGAAACTGATTGAACATCACATCGCGCCATGCAGTCTCGAAATCTTCGTTCTTATACTGCCTGTCGTACATCGTGGCAATTGTAGAGATCTTCTCCGCATTCGTCATCAGGACTTCCGATTCCCGATTCGCTTTCTTCGTCTCAGATTGTGTTGTAAATGTACCCTGATGATATTCCAGATAGAGTTCGCTGTCCCAGACCGGCAGTGTCGATAGATCCTGACTCTTCAGCCAGTTTATGTAACTTCCGACCATACCGAACTCGATCTTCGGATAAATGTCGAGAGTTTTCAAATGATCTATTCTCTTCATCATCTCGAGAGACGGTCCGCCGCCGTGATCGCCTACGCCGAATAGAACCATCATGTCTGTGAAACCGGTATTGGCTTCGAATTGCCGCATCCAGTCGGCGAGCTGAAAAGGATTGGAAATCTCGTTATAGTAGTCAAACGGGAAATAGCTCAATATTCTCGATCCATCCGGCGATTCCCACCAGAAGACTCTGTACGGAAAAACGTTCGTGTCGTTCCAGCTGATCTTCTGCGTAACGAAAGCATCGATCCCGGCGTCCTGGTAGAACTCCGGCATATCCCAGTTATATCCGAAGGAATCGGGGTTCCAGCCTATCTTCACTTCGACTCCGAGATTTTTCTCAAAATAATTTTGAGAATAGAGAAGCTGATGCATCCAAGACTCGCCGCTCGGTAGATTGCAGTCGGGCTCTATCCACATTCCGCCGACCACTTCCCACCTGCCGTCCTTCACGCGCTGCTTTATCCCGTTGAACACTTCCGGATAATCTCGCTCCATCCAATTATAGTAAGCAGCTGCGCTCTGCGCATAAGTCAGGTCCGGCCTGACATCCATCATGTGAAGAACGGAAGCGAAAGTGTTCTTGCAGACCTCGACAGTCTCGATATAACGCCATAGCCATGCGGCATCGATGTGGGCGTTTGAGACGAAGTATAGAGTGTATCGCTTGACGAAATCCTTTATCGGTTTCAGGTGCGATCGCACGGCGTCGACTGAAGCAACAAACTTCTCTGCCTCGCCATGCTCCAAAGCATCGACGTTTACCTGTGCCGCGAGACTCTGCAGGAGATCATACAATTTCACTTTGTCGTCATGGTTCATCTTAGACTTGTCGATTTGCGGATCGACTTTGACGCGAGCATTTGTCTGGTATGTATCGAAGCCAAGTGTTTTTTGTCCGACTCTAAAACTCATGGCGAGGTCGCGCAACATATCCGGCAAAGATGAATTGTCATTTGGCCCCACAGTGATGCCCGTCCGCAATTCCGCACGCAACAGATGTATCATGGCTCCACCATTCACAGCCTTGACTGCAACTGTGAATTTCATTCCAGCCTTTGCGTCATTCGTCAAAAGGAATTCCTTGTCGTAGGCGAAGTACCCCCGTTCTTCCCCGTTAATCCACATGTAGCCGTAATTGTCGAGAGTCACGAGCAAACTTATTTTTCCCTGGACCGGTTTTCCGAAGATGCTTTCTGGAATCACGACCACTTTTCTCATCCAGCAGGAGTCGGCGTCTATTTCCTCGCCGAGTCTGACATTGTTCCATTTCGAATCGTCGAAGTCAGGTGAGCTTGGGTTGCCGTCGAAAACTGCGGTGCTGAGATCTGCGCTCGCCTTCCAATTATTTTCGAAAGAAGTGGCAGCAATCGAGTCGAGTGCCGATGCAAGCCTGTCGACGTTCGTAGGTTCATTGGCCCGCGCAGTAAAAATTATCAAAGGAACGATCAAGGATGCGAATAGCGCAACGCGGATGAAGACTTTCATTTTGCACTCCTCATTTTTGTGAAATGGAACCGGCTGGTCGTGCGGGATAGAGATTCACAAGAACCATAGCAGGGACAAACATTGCGGATAAATTTCGCGTTTTTCGGAATGTGAAGCAATTTGCGTTGGTTCCAAAGCTCGAGCTGCAACATGGCAAATTGGCGGGACAGAAGGTCCGCTCTGAGGTCTATCGCATCGCCGGCGCGGTAGGCTTGCTGAAACTTTCTTTCAACCGGTTGTCCTTTTCACAGAAGGCTTACAGCCACCCTTTCTTCAGAAGAAAATTCTTAATGAGTTGAGTCAGGATGACGTAACAGAGCAATGTCAGCACCAGAAGCGGCCAGTAGAGTCCGGGCAGGCCTCTGAAACCAAGCGGGCCTGCAAGCGGCGAATGAGGGAGCCAAATGCCGATAACCATGACGATCGCGCTTGTCACGAGTAAAGGCCAGCTTGCACGACTCTGCAGGAAGGGAATATGATTTGTGCGAATAACGTGAATGATCATCGTCTGAGTAAGCAGCGACTCCACGAACCAACCGCTCTGGAAGAGCGACGCCCGGACGGGGTTCCAACAGTTGAACAAATAGAGCATCATGAAGAATGTCGTGTAGTCGAAAATTGAACTGATGGGCCCGATGAAGAGAATGAATCGCGAAAGCTCGTTGATAGACCACGGGCGCGGCTTCGCAATTTGTTCCGGATCGACTTCGTCCGTGGGGATAGCGGTCTGCGATACGTCGTACAAAAGATTGTTCGTCAAGATCTGCACCGGCATCATCGGGAGAAACGGCAGGAAGGCGCTCGCGCCCAGTACGCTGAACATGTTTCCAAAGTTCGAGCTCGCACCCATCCGGACATATTTTAATATGTTGGCAAATACTTTTCTTCCTTCAAGCACTCCTTCTTCGAGCACCATCAGACTTTTCTCGAGCAGAATAGCGTCGGCAGATTCCTTGGCAATATCAACGGCGGAGTCAACCGAGATGCCAACGTCCGCGGCACGCAAGGCCGGAGCATCGTTAATACCATCTCCCATGAAACCGACCGCATGTCCTCTCGACTGAAGTGACTTGACGACGCGCTGCTTGTCGGCAGGCGATAGACGAGCGAAGACCGTTGTCTTCTCTGCAGCTTCTGCGAGCTCCTGGTCCGGCATTTTCGAAACGTCGCCCCCCAACAACAGGTGGTCAACTGCAAGTCCGACCTCACCACAGATCTTTTTTGTCACCAGCTCATTGTCGCCAGTGAGCACTTTCACGGTGACTCCATGAGTTTGCAAAGCTTGAATTGCTGGCGCCGCTGTCTCCTTCGGCGGGTCGAGAAATGCGAGATACCCTTTCAGTATCATCCCGGTTTCATCGTCTTTGGTATATGCCTGCTTGCGTTCAAGATCTTTGTAGGCAAGCGCCAGCACACGGAATCCATCGCTGCTCAATCGCTCGTATTCTTCCTTCAGGTCTGTAATGAGAACCGGGTCGATGGAATGAACCTCGCCGTCCAGCTCGAAGTCGGTGCATCTCTTGAAAATCTCTTCAGGTGCTCCTTTAGTAATCATCCTGGTTTTGGAATCGGGCAACTCGACGACGACCGACATCACCTTGCGCGAAAAATCGAACGGTATCTCATCGACTTTTTCATATTCGGGAATTTGAAGCCGCTCTTGAACCTCCTTGCGTGCAAGGATCGCACGGTCAAGAATATTTCTTAATCCGGTTTGAAAGTGGCTGTTGAGGTAAGCCATCATCAGGACATCATCGTTCTCCTGCTGGACAACGTCGCAGTGCTGCTCGAGTATGACATGATCTATAGTAAGCGTGCCGGTCTTGTCCGTGCACAGGACATCCATCGCTCCGAGATTCTGGATCGAGTTCAGCCGCTTGATGATGACCTTCTTCCTCGACATGGCGATAGCGCCCTTGGAAAGACAGACCGTAACGATCATCGGCAGCATTTCAGGTGTGAGTCCGACGGCAACCGCGAGTGCGAAGAAGAAAGCCTCCTGCCAGTTTCCCTTGGTTACGCCGTTGATCAAAAAGACAAACGGCACCATGACGAACATGAATCGGAGCATCAGCCATGTGAAGCGCCGGACACCCTTGTCGAAGCTAGTCTCCTGCACATGTTCGGTGATCATTCCCGCCATACCGCCTAAGTACGTATTGAATCCCGTGTTTACGACGACGGCCGTTCCGCTTCCACTCTCGACACTCGTGCCCAGAAAACAAATGTTGTGTAACTCGAACGGAGATCGGGCGCTGCCGTCTTGTAGAACATCAAACTTTTCTACGGGAAGCGATTCGCCGGTAAGGCTGCTCTGGATAACGAACAGGTCTTTTGATGCAACGAGCCGCACATCTGCGGGGATCATGTCGCCCGCGGCAAGTTTCACGACATCACCGGGTACAATTTGAGAAAGCGGAATTTCCGTCGCAATTCCATCTCGCATGACTGTTGCCGTCACTCGGATCATGGCCTTGAGCTTTGCTGCTGCGGTATCAGCGCGATATTCCTGAACGAATCTCAGCACGATACCCATCAGCACCATTGACGTGATGATGACGCCCGTATCAATATCCTGTGTGAGAAATGAGATCGTTCCCAAAACAACAAGCAGAATCACGAGCGGGTTAACGATGGCACTCACGAGAAGTCGTGTCCAGCCGCTCCTTTTTTCACGAACCACGACGTTTGCGCCGTACTCTTCAAGCCTGCGCTCGGCATCCTCCGTCGTGAGTCCTTCGGCCACTGTGCCGAAATGTGTATAAAGCTGGTCGGGCGTGCTGGTCGACGCTTTCAGAAGTTCGGGTGAGATCTCAAACCGATTGCCGCCAGGCCGGACCGCCGGAAAAATCTTTGGCAGGATACTAGTCAGAGAGAATTTCATCGCGGGCAACTCCGCATGAATCCGTCATGCGCGTGCAGGACTATCAAGGATCGGTCCACACTGTTCCTTCTTGACTCAACGCCGTACGAAACATTCGCCTCCTGAACAATGCATGGCATCGGAAGGTGGAAGGCCACCGCCCCGCACTCAAAGCGATCTGATTCATTGATGAGTTTGCTGATCCAGTGCATTCTTTACGACGAATGGTTTTTGAATAGTCACGAATGATCGACTCGACATGTCACATCATCTACCATCGATGGCGGCACAAATGTCCAAGAAATTTAGCGGCTTGTCTCTAAAGATACCACTGAAATTTTCCTGCTGTTGCCAACCTCCAGGTGATTGAGTTGGAATCGGAGCCTGCTACTGCCGGTGTTCGTGAGA
This sequence comes from uncultured Bacteroidota bacterium, assembly GCA_963704305.1. Taxonomy (GTDB): domain Bacteria; phylum Bacteroidota; class Ignavibacteria; order Kryptoniales; family JAKASW01; genus JAKASW01. Next base: position 791,993 of record OY969888.1, read on the forward strand.
AGGTACCGTGTTTATCTCCGATCACTTTCTTATTTTAGTAGAAGAATGATCATCGGACCCGACATCTCGACCTGGAGAATGAATTGAAGATACCGGCACCGGCAAAAGTCAACATCGGCCTGCGCGTCATTCGCAAGCGCTCGGACAGGTATCATGACATCGAGACAGTATTTTACCCGATCCACCTTGCTGATGAACTGGAGATCAGCAAATCCGACAAGCACGAGTTCTATTCAAACATAGAACTCGAGAAAGACGCCAATCTTTGCCTGAGTGCTCTGAATTTCTTCTGTGAGAGAACCGGCATACACGCAGAAGTCAAGATGGTGTTGAAGAAGAACATTCCAATCGGCAGCGGATTAGGCGGGGGAAGCTCAGACGCCGCTGCAGTTCTCCTTGCGCTTCAGGAGCTTTACGGAGGGCCGCTCTGCGAAATCGAGCTGCACGATATTGCAGTTCAGCTCGGAGCGGATGTTCCATTCTTTCTGAAGAAGGTGCCTTCCTTCGCTACCGGAAAGGGGGAATTGGTTGAACCTATCAATTACCGCATCGAGAGATACATCCTGACTGCAACACCCGATCTGTCCATCTCGACTGCCCTGGCTTATTCGCTCGTGACCCCGACGGGAAGAGGTAAGAGGTCACTAGCAGATTCGCTGCTCGAGCTGGGAGATTGTTATCAGGACTACAAGAATTTCGTCGTTAATGATTTTGAGACTCCGGTGTTCGAAAAATTTCCCGTCATCGGTCAAATCAAATCCGTGATGTACTCGCAAGGTGCTGAGTTCGCTCTCATGTCGGGCAGCGGAAGCAGTGTCTACGGTTTTTTCGAGCGTCGAGAAGACGCTGAGAAAGTCTCGGACTCCCTCAAACAAAAATTTGTCCTCCGCGCTGTAGATGTCACTCCTCCGATTGGCCTTGCATAGCTGATCTTAAGTAAATTCTTAACTATATCACAACAATCAAAAAACAGTGGCTTAATATGCTTGCTGTAAATTAAAGCGTGGAATTACAAAGCATAGACATAAGCGAGATAGAACCAATATTCAGGATTGCGCATCTCTCGGATACGCACATCAGTCCGGAGTATAACCGTTACAATATTGTCAAACTCAAAAGCCTCCTCGCGTACATCATTGACGAAAACTACGATCATGTCGTGATTACGGGTGATATAGCCGGTCACGGAGAGGAGCGCGACTTCAGGTCGACGAGAAGATTGCTGAAGCATTTCGGACTACTCGATTATGAAAAGTTAAGCGTGACTATTGGAAACCACAATATCTTCGGCGGCGTACACAGGGCGGAGGACCTGCTGTCATTCGGCAAGCACTGCCGATCTGTGAATTATCGTGAACAAGTTGGCCTATTCGAAAAGACATTCAGAGAAACTTTTTCCAAGAAGGCCTATGAAGGCCAGAAACTTTTCCCGTTCGTAAAGATTGTCGGGCCTACTGCAATTGTCGGGATAAATTCGATCAGGAAATTTCATCCGCTCCTCAACCCCGTCGGCTCAAACGGACATGTCTCCGACCGACAGCTTGATTCAGTGAAACAAATACTGAACCACCCTTCTGTTGCGGGACTCAAGAAAATCGTCTTGATACATCACCACTTCAGCAAATACCGGCCTTATTCAGAATCATTCGGCGCCAGAGCCTATCACGCATTTGAATCTCACACATTGAAGCTTCACGGCAAAAGGAATGTAGAAGATACATTCAGGAGATGCGGCGTCGACGTCGTGCTTCACGGTCACACGCACATCGAGGAGATTTATTCACGTTCCGGGATCTTATTCTCCAGCACAGCATTGGACACTATCGGATCGAAATCGGAAGCGGAAGACTTTTTGCGGAAGGACGAAGCCGGATTTAACGAGATCAGGATCTCAGGTAACGGGGGCATGGAAATAAGAAGATGTCGCGTGGAAACTTTCCGCAGATCTCGTGCCCCCGGCGAAAAAGTCTACGAAGAATAAAGCTCAGAAGTTTACCGCTACATTCACCCGCGTTTGATACCCGGCGCCCGGCATCGGAACAGGCGAGACACCAAAGCTTGTCTCAATCAACTTATTATGTCCATGCGCCCAGACAGCTGCTTCGATTGCAGAGACAAAATGATTCGCGATAACTACACCTATAGCTGTACCGGCAACTGCATATAGACTATTTGCTTTGCCACGCTGATCCATGTAGTAATTATCTTGAGCTACCTGGACGTCGTTCTTGATCTGGTCATACGTCGTGTTCACATTGTCTGTCGCCGCATTTGGGTTCCAACCTTCCCTGAACTCAGGATATTTGCCGATGAGCTCATAATATTGCTGCTGGCCATGCTCCGGAAGATTATGCGAAAAGAATCCTCCCAATGCGCTCTCAACTCTGTTTAAAGCTCCCCAATCGACTTGAGTCCACGAAGGCTGAGTCGGGTCAGGCCCTTTATGGTTCACCCATATCTCATTGTTAGAGGCATAGAGATTTGCCGTGCTGACATCGCTTGTAACACCGGGTTGATTCTCGAGCGTTGGCAGATTCAGCTGAATCCACTGTACATACCTTACGACACTGTAATTCGCGTCCGCATAATTCTGGAAGAAGTTCGTCTGATTGTTTCCCTTATTCGTCCACATGATATTCACAGCGATCGCGGCTGCCTCAATTGCAAGGAACCCCGCAGCTTTGAGATAATTGCCCGTACCACCATTGTAAAGTTGACCCGCACCAGGGATTAGCAGCGAAAAGAAACCCGACTTTAACGACGAACGTGACTCAAACATCGCGAGCGAGTCTTTGTGTGTTAGACTTTCCGGCTGCGTCGAGAAGAGATCTCGCGATAAGACTCCGGTGAGTTTCCTCGCTGATTGCTTTGTCTCGGTTGGCATCAAAAGAGAGAAATCGTTTCCGCCCAGGAGTGCGCTAGCGGATTCAGGATAAAGACCGGATGTTAGACCGACCCCGTCATTACGGCCTCGATTGATTTCAGACAAACTCAGTGTCCTGGTCTGTGCACAAGCCACAGAAGTCAGAATGAGAAATGCTACTGCGATCTTACCCATAACTGCCTCCCAAAATCTATGATGTCGAATGAGAATGTCAAGCCAAAATAGAATCTCCATTCTTTCCCGTAAGTCACGCTTGTTTGAAAGTCGCGCAGCTGAGTCGTGAATTTATCCAATCCATAAGTCGCATCGAAGAAGATTGCCGTTGGAAAACTGTAAAAAGAAAAACCGCTCATCCTCAACTCTGCGCCAGCGTCTTTCTTGAATCTTGTTCCGGACAGATCACCATTCCAGCAATTGCCTATGTCACCGTATGCCGAGAGATAAACGTCGCTCAAATAAAATTGGAGCAATTGTTTGTCCACATCCCTGAAAAGCGGGTATCTGTAAGTAACGTTTAACGACAGGAGTCTATTTCCACCGATAGCGTAGAACGGATATCCTCTCATTCCGATCAATCCGCCCGCGTAGAAATCGAAGAAGTTATTTATCTCAGGACCAAACGTGTAGCCGAAGTGCAACTTAGTCGCCAGTCCGTCATCGTCTCTGAGAAGCGGCACGGCGAAGTAGTTCATTAACTCCGCTTGAACAAAACGGTACGGTTGATAAATGGGAATGATGAGATTAGTATTTTCAAATTCACCATTGTTCAATTTGTCCAAAGCCGCCGAAAGTTTGAATCGAGTGCGAATTCCCAGCGGATTGATCCACGAATTTCTCGCAGGTGAGATTCCATCGTAGTCAAGCTGTCCGTAGAGAGTGCGCCCGATGAAATATGTGTATCCGATCGAGGAGTAATAATAATTGGTTGATGGACTGACGAACCCTGACTGTGTCACCGAATAGCTGTCATAAGTGAACCCGACAGCCAAATTCAGTGAGGACCAGAAAAGTGGTCCGCCGAAGGCAGCATCGACTTCTATAAGGTCGTAGGTGACAGGAACGGCTTTGATAGTGTCAGGCCCTAGAGTGAAGTTTGCATTTGTCTGCCGCGACAAATTGTATGCCGTGAGCGTGAACTTAGGATAAATTCCCAGCGAAGAAAGACCGGGGATCTTATCGTTGTAATCGAGCTGAAAGAAAATGTCACGCTCGAGAAGCTTATTTACTGTTACACCTCCGAAGATGTCGTACTTGTCGATCACGTCAGCCGAACTGAAATAGACACCGGCTTTCAACTCATCAAGAAAACTCGAGTGCGGATTATAATTATCAAACAGGAGCACCGGGTAAAACGACATGCTTGTCGTCGTACCTTTGTAAGGTCCGGATTTGAAATCCGGGATGGTGACATCGTTTGCGGAGAAGATTTTTTCAGAGATATATCTCAGGCTGTCTGGCGGAGTTGTCGTCATCGAAATCGTGCGCGACCGTAAGGAATCGTCGGCAGCTGAAGCGAGGTACGGCGGCGCGACATCAACACGGTATTCCGGCGGATTGGATATCGGCACGGCTGAGTCAATAGCGGCGATCTTGTAACCATCCCACTGGTATGAAGAATAAACCAGCGTTCCATTCTTCGAAAGCGATGGCATGAACGCTCCTCCAACGACATTGGTCAATGCTGTCGTTGAGCCGGTGTAGAGGTTCTGTTTATAGATGTCGAATATTCCGCTGTGGTCGGTTGAATAAATTATGCTGCTGTCGTCGTCCGCAAAAATAGGATCTCGTGACTCTTCACCTTCCGGCGTGACAAACTTCAATGAGCTGTCGGCGAAGCTGTAGATTCCAATCTGCCTTGACGAATTCAGAGAATAACTGAACACGATCTTCGACCCATCCGCAGACCACCGGGGCGAATATATCTGTTCACCGTTTTTGAAATCTGTCAGCTTGTGAATAGCCTTGCAACCTGACAGACTCATTTCCGCAGTGAACAGGTTCAACGTCCCGTCACTGCCGGATACGAAAGCAACTTTCTTATCATCGCCGGACAATGCCGGGTAGTCTGCTCTCAATCCGTGCGTCAGCCTGACCTCCTTATCTTGCTTGATGTTGTAGCAATACAGGTCGTACAGCTCATCCCAGTGACTGTTCTGCCGAGTCAATTTCGAATAAAGGATATATCGTCCGTCGCTCGACCACGAGAGCTCGCTTGAGACATCGCTGACAAGTTCCTTTTCACTGGTGTCTGAAAAATTGTAGACGTAGATCGAAGAAGTACCGAAAAAGTCATGCTCCTTGTTGGAACAATAAACGACCTGCTTACCGTTAGGAGAAAAAGCGGGAAAAAGATTGGCAAATCCGACGTTTCGAACGATCTTACCCTGGTGCAGGTTGCGAACTATCTCCATCGTTTTCGATTCGTAATTTTGCTTAAGGAAACTCTTCCATTCTCCGTACACTTGTTCCGCGGGCTTATTGAGAACCTGTTCGAACGCATGATCGATTGACACCGCACTGACAGAGCGCATCGCGTCAGAGAGTCTTCTCAAAACGTCAGGACCATAAACACCGGCGAGATAGCTGACGAATGCGAACCCTGCGTTGTACGTCGATTCGTTGCCGAGACTGGTTTTGCCAAATCCGCCCATCTCATCCAGCGACAGCATTTTGTGATTCAGCACGTACATTCGCAGAATCATGTCGCGGTGAGTATCCCAGGTATCATGTAAGTAGTTCAATTGAGGAACATTATATTGCGCGACGCCCTCGGCGAACCATGCCGGGATTACTATTCCACTCAGCGGGTAACTCACCACAACGTTCGGATATCCGTAGAGAACATCGGGTCTTCGTTCCGCTTCGTATCCGAGCCACTGGAGATAAATTGCCGGAACCTGCCTTCCGAATTTCATGGCCGTTTGCATCTGGACGTCATGTGTAAACTCATGCGTAACGACGTTGCGAAGCCAGTTGTGAGTGCCACGAAGATCAAAATCCAGCGATGAAGCCCAGATATTTATCTTGTTATCAAAAAAATAAGTCTCTCCGTTGGAATAGTCGTCAGTGTCCCAGATGATGAACGACACCTTCTGAGTCGGCTCATAATGGTACAGAGAAGTCACAGGTCCGTACATTTCTTCCGCGATTTTTGCAACCAGCTGTGCAGTGCGCTCTTCACCCTGGTGATAGTCGACGTAGAAATGTTTAGTCTCGATCGTGTGCCACGTCAATTCGGGGTGGATGTAGTCATCTTGAGCGAATGCGGAAACCGCAAAGAGGAAGAGTGGAATAAAGGAATAATGGATAAACAGATAAATGGATCGATGGAAGTGTGAAACCTTGTTCGCTTTTCTTGACTTGTCTTCGCAGAGTAATGACACAAAACATTTTGTGAGGATCCGTTCGATCAATGTCATCGGTGTGCGGCGTTACCTGACTACTGCAATCTTTATGATCGCCACGTCTCTCTCCTTCGCGGAGACCGCTTCGACCCTTGCGAAATAGACCCCGCTCTGCACCCTGGTGGCACTCCAGTCCACCTCGTTGGCCATTCCGCCAATTCCGCTGGTCCTGATGTCGGCGACCTTATCGCCGGCAAAACTGAATATGCCTATCGAAACCTGCGCGTTGTCACGGAGATAGAAATGAATCTTTGTCGATCCATTTGTCACGGGATTAGGCCAATTATACACTTCCGATCTGGGCATTAAGCTCTGAACGGGCTGCGGCTGGACACTTTGCGGAGACGTGGTGATCGAGTTAAGATGAGAGTTGTCATGAAGCAGGTTTCCCCAGACAACCTGATCAGGAGAAGTTCCTCTGAATGTCCAACTGTACAAATATCCGTCAAGTCCGATCGCGTCGAGATACAACTTTCCACTCGGGTCATACGCCACTGCAGGGCTTCCGGCAAGTCCGCCGGCGATACTCAACGGGAAACCGGGCAACAATTGTCCGGTTGCTCCCTTAAAAGCATAAAGTGTTCCGCCTTTAGTTCCGAAAATCACTTCCAGCTTCCCATCATCGTCCAAATCGGCGATGACAACTGAGCCGACGATCTTGCTCGCGTCGGAGGGGAGGATTTCACTCGCAACGGTCGAAATCGGGAAGTGGTTCAGCACGGCACCCGTGTAAGAGATGGCATAGATTTTTGTCTGGGTTGAGAAAATAATATCCCGATTACCATCGCCGTCAAGATCAGCGATGAACGGACCGCCGGTGATCGTGTCGCCGGGGAGCGTTACGAAAGCTTTCACGGGTGTCCCGCCAGCTGTGTCCAATACGACAGATTGCGAAGTAAGTTCAACCAAGAAAGGACTCTTTCCGGGTGAGAGAGCTCCATAGGTGATAGCAATTGGAATTATCGGTTGCACGCCCTGCCTTGGAGGAACAGGGTAACTGACTGAACTTGAAGGATTCAAATTGCTCAGGCTGAAGGGAAACACATAGCCGGAGATATTGAGATAAATGTTGCTCGTATCAGCTGCGGCGAACTTGGAGAGGACTGGAGATGTTCCTGCGAGCACCGACGCAACTCCTGCAGGCCTCGCTACTACGATCAAAGGAACATAATTTCCGAGGTAGCGTCCGTCCGAAGAGAAAACAGTCCACGACTCTGATGCTGCCTGAATCAGAATCAGCTTCGTTCCAACAGATAGCAGCGGCGTTCCTGCCTGATAAGTTGGCAGCGGAACTCGCGATGTGAAAAGTGTGTCCGCTGTGCCGGGCTCGATATTGTCGCGGTCGACGAGCCCGTAAAGGACGGAGTCGTCCATCGCATAAAGGACGTTTGAACCTAAAGAGCTCGTCGGCACGACGGGCTGAAAGGCACCGCCGACTTTGGAGAAGAATCCCGTCGAATCGAATCCCGCAGAAGTTCCGTCCATATTAAATGCAAAGAGAGACTTCCCGTTGTTGGCGATCACCTGGAGTGTTCCGTCGGCGCTCAGATGTCCGAAAGCCGGCGACGAATTGATGGTTGCTCCGAAAATATTCTTAGGAAATCCCGCCGTAGTCTGAACGGTATCGTCGCCGAGCTTCACATCGACGCTCATCACGCTATCGGCACTGCTGAAATCAGTGACATAAATATGGGAATTGCCGCCATCGTAACTATCGGAGTTCGGCAATGTATATGGCGTGAATCGGTTGCCGCCTATCAAGTAAGTTCTGACCGGGTTTCCGCTGAACCAGAAGTCATTCCATGCGCCGTCATAGTAAGAGCCTCCGAGAAAGGTCAGAACGAATCGTCCGATCTCATTTGCCCCGTGGGCTTCCATCAATGCGACTCCCCTGTGTGATGAGTCAGCATTGACAGTGTTAGACGCAAGATTCTGGTTTATTACTGATTCATCTATGTGCCAGATCAGAATACCGCCGTGATGAATTAGTGTCGTGTCGTTCGGCAGCACCCAATCGTACTCATCGGCGTCCGTGACGACGCCATCGATATCTTTGATTTGCTGACCGTCGAAGTAGGTCGTATCGTCGTTGAATTTCACAATCTTGGTTCCACCATTGTAGAGGACCGTAATGCTCTCTCCATCATGTTGCGCATCTCTTTCGCGATTTTCCAGCAAAAAGTATTCACTTCCGTTGATCGGCACTTTCAAAACAGAATACCTGCCGGTTGCGTTTGCATAAAGTCGATATGTCGTCAAAGCCGAAGGCGAAACCTCAACCGGCGTCACCCAACCTAAATACGCCTTTTCCCACGCAGATGGCTCAGGTGGAAATATCCCTCCGTAGGAAAAGAATGATTGCCCATCCATGAGCCCGAATCTGCCTATGCCGGTCACACCCGTCTCGGTGTCGAACAAATCCGGGAGTCCGAGAAAACTCCCGAAGTTCGCGGCGAACAGGCCATTTATTCCAAGCGTCAAACCGAAGATCAGAGAGCCAGTCGCGTCGTAGATTTGGTATGACTCACTCTCAGGCATGATAATAGAATTGGGAATAAAGAAGCCGCCGTTGTCCACGGCTTCACCGCCATAGTCCGGACCGAACATTTTTCTGAGACTCTGGATGTTCAAATAAATCGACGGGATATCATACGGTCGCGCATCGTAACCGAGCGTACTCGTGAGATCGACATCGTGTCCGGACCCCGCATGAAATATTACAAAACAATCAAACTGGCTGAAGTCGAAATTCTTGTAGATCGAATCAGCGGCATGCCAGGCGTCCTGATATAGCAGCCCGAGGTTGTTTACATTTGTCGCCCCGCTTTTCTGCGGAGAATAGTACTTCATCTGATGAGGAAGAGTAACGACGGAATCGAGGACGGAATCGACCAGGCTGAGCTTTCCGCCGGAAACTTTCTCGAAATAATTTTTCAGGAAGAGGAAATGATTCTGGAAATACGTTTTGTCATGCGGCGGAGCATCGAGACCTATTCCATGCGACACGAGGAATTGGCCATTGCCGCTTGTCAGGCTATCATTGTCGGGCTGGAACTGTACCATGATAGCCAGAACCCTTTTGACACCGATTGCCTGAGTCTTGGGGGTCGCTGCAGCGCCGCACAATGAGACAGGGTGACTCATTACGTACCCCCGGTTTCCTTGCGAAGCGTGGAGCGACGCCGCCTGGAAAATTATAGCCGCAGTCCCGACGAGAGCCGGGACTGAAAATCTAAAACTCAGGTTGCTTGTCCCAGTTTAGAGATAAAGAAAACCGAAGTTGGTTCGACAAAGGATTGTTCTGATCGAAAGTGGAGATGTAGCTGAAGTCGAAGCCGTATATGTCATAGCGTATGCCTGCTCCGAAAGTCAGGAAGTTCCGTCCGCCGAAATTCGGATTCTCTTTGTAATAACCCACTCGCAGTGCAACCAGTCTTGGATTTCCTTCGATTCCATACCAGTACTCGGCACCCATGCTCAAGATTATTCTCTTCAAGCCGCTCCCATCGCTCCATGTTGTGATCAGGGATTTAGGAAGCGGATCGACACTGCGGGAGTAGGTCCAGTCGGTCGAATCGGGATTCGTCGGGTCCGGAGTGCCGACAGAATCTGTTCTCACTCGTACCACGGTTCTGCTGGCATCGAAGACAAGATATAGATTGTTGTAATCGCTCTTCACCACGTGCAGCGATAGACCGACTCTGAGATTTGTCGGGAGAGGATCTGCCTGTGCTTGATCGATATAATAAAGCGAGGGACCGAGATTGGTGAGCGAGACGCCTAGCCCGAGTCTATTTCCAAATTCCCCCACAATCGGGAGGTAGAATTTCTGTGGTCGATACAACATTCCTAAATCGAAGCTGACATCCGAAGCTATACCGGAGCCGACTTCCTGCTCCGTGCCGGTCGGAGATAGTTCACTCCTTATATATCGAAAGTTCGCTCCTAATCCGAGCCCTTCGGAGACCTGCGTTCCATAACCCACGGTGATCGCAAACTCATAGGCATGCCAGGTACCGACTATCTCAGGGCCTGCGGACGTTGTTCTGTTGAACGTGCCAAGATTAAAGTATGTGACGCTCGCGGCGAAATTACCTTCCCAGGTGTCCAGGTAGTGATTGTAACTGAGAAAATCGTAGCTCAGATCCGAACTGAACTCGGGCAGCCACGGAGCATGCGTAAGACTCACCTGATCCCCTTTCAAAAAGGCGAGACCGCCGGGATTCCAGAAAACAGAAGAGCCGTCATCTGCCAATCCGGTTCCAGCCTCTCCCATTCCACCTGCGCGAGCGTTAGGAGAAATCAATAAAAATGGAACAGCGGTTTCTCCCTGCGCAAACGCACTTGAACTTAGCGCCAACGAAACGACCGTCAGGACCGCCGAAATCACTACTACTTTCATAACCATTCACTCCTTTGTAGACTTATTATAAAAGGTTGGTTCAAAACTTCCTACGCATCCCTCCGGACACTCTTCTAACCGACAGTGTATGCACAATGAAGCACATTGAAAGCCGTGCTTGGTTCGGGCAATTTTAGAAGTTGTACGGCTCATCGCACGACCGCCATCTTCCCGAGCGCCTCGCTGGTCTGCGAGCCATCCACCGTGGACGCAATCACCTTGTAGAGATAGACACCGTTTGCCAGCCTGTTCCCGTCGTCGTCAAGACCGTCCCACGGTATTTTCACGAATGTCCCCATTTCAAATGGTGACTTTATTGTTTTAATCAATCTTCCACTCAACGTGAAAACTTTTATCGTGACATTCACAGGTTCATTGGCTCCGCCGATTGCAGTCCGTTGAAATGTGAATGACGTCCCGTTGCTGAATGGATCCGGATAATTGTAAACATTCTGAATTGTCAGTTGCTCCGACGATTCAATGTCGAACGTGGCACTGGTATCAGACCTATTGTTAAACACATCGTAGGCTTGCACAGTCACCGAGTGCAATCCGAAAGGAAGCGAAAGAGTGACCGGGTAGGCGATTCGACCGTCCTGGTAAGAGTCCACGCTTCCGACGTAATATGGCGAGAGATCGACCGACTGTTGTCCGTCAAATGTGGCCTCAAGCGTATGGCCAACCGCAACAGTGGAAAGATTTAATCCATTGTATGCATGCAAGTTGACATACATAGTCGGATGCTCGGAAACAATATCTCCGTCTCTGAAGTTTGTCGAATCAAAGTAAATCGTTATCTGCGGGCCGATGTGGTTGAGAACGACATTCGTATCAGTTCCATTCACTATAACGTTCCTCGTATATCCCGAACCGTCGGAGCTCCCGGTTTCAAAGTACAGCTCGATCTTGCCGGTACTGTTGCTGTATGAAATATCCGTGGGCATCACCGCCGTTGCTTCGAATACTCCGTTCTTGACGGAGACCTCTCCGCGGAATAGAATCGATCCCTGCGACAAGTATGTATAGCCCCATTGCGGGATGAGAGTTCTTTTGTCGGAATCGAAGACCGTTAGCAAGGCTGTGCCGGTAAAGCTGTTCCAGATCGTCATATCGGGCTTGTAAATTGTCCCCTTGAGCGCAAGCTTGTCGAGAGCACGAACCTGCTGTATCTGCGCAAGAGATTTTCCGTTCAAGCTGTCTACCGTGGCCTGATACTTTGGCATGCCAATTCGAACGGTCGGGTCTCCGAGGTACTGATACTTGAGATCATTGGAGCCGTTTATCTGGCCGTAGTCCAGCTCCTTCGTGTCGAAGAACGCATCTCCGATTCGCATCGGATTACGTTGTGAATCTCTGGCCAACAATGCCTGCAGGAAATCTGAGTTCAGTTCGACGTTGGGGGGATCATAACCAACTCTCGTCGCGCTTACAGCTCCAATGGCACCACCCTGCGGCCAGGTGACTAAAAGATCGGCCCCGCATTGGTCCTGCGGATCATCGTACCTTCCGAAATCGCAGGTTGCTGAGACGAACAGCGCGAGTCTGGTCGAGTTCGTAAGCTGAGGGATCGTGACGCTGTTATCAAAAATGTGTGCGTAAGACCATAAGTTCCAGGCGCCATGGCCGACGAAGTTTACCAGGAGAGTCCCCTGATTTATCTGATTCACGATATCTGCCGAGGCATCCGGCTTCCGGCGGCCTTCCGAAGTGAAGGCAGTAGGATAGACCGCAAGATAAATCTTTCTCTTGTCAAACTCAGACGGTACTCCTGCCGCCAGACCTTCAGCATCCGAGGTGAAAATGTCATCCCCGACATCATTCACGACACCAGTGGTGACGTCGTCGTCGCCAACAAATGTGACGAGATTTCTCCAGCCTCCGTAATCCGGATTCGATTCATACTGTTTTATCTTGCTTACAACCGCATCGGCATCCTGTTGACTTCTCGCAGATAATCTCCCGATCGACATCGAGACCGGCGCCTGCATTAAAGGAGCGGTGAAATCGACAAAATAATCGTCAGTTGAATAGGTGTCAATTTGGCTGAGAGACTCGTTGGATTCATATGCGGGGACATACTCCGGAACGTTCGCAACTTTGTTCTTGTAGTCATAGGTCCCAGCGCCAAACAGAATTACATACGAGGGCACCCTCGAGTAATTTGTGTAGGCGTACTTCAGGAAGTCTCGAATTGCCGTTGGATCAGGAATGCCGCAATCGAATTCATCATATATTTGTGTAGTCGTTACAACTTCAGTTTTCAATCCATCAAAACTCTGTTTGAAATTCATCAACTGAGTCGCCTGAGAAATAAAATCGGGGGCGGTAATGATTACTAAGTCTGCCCCGTCGACCTGTCCGTGAAGATTGGAGTTCTCAACCGACGAGATGTTATCGACCGTAAGATATCCGTTGTCGCCGACGGCATAGACCTGCTTCGACGCACCCGAAACGGCTTGGATTCCGAACGAGACCGCATCGTTGTCGATCGAATCGGACTGGATCAATCTGACATTTGCGAAATCGGTCACGTCGAAGACTTTGACGCTATTACTGGAAAAACTTCTGACAGTGTAATAAGCGGCAGCATTCGTGTCCGGTGCATAGAAATTGAGTACGTCATTCACGGATTGGAATTTCCTCTTGTAAAAGATCTCGTACCAATCCACATACCCCATCGCAGTGGAGGAGTTCGAATTGTAAGCAATCTTTAATAGACTATTTCCTCCGGTCAAATTACCGGTCCCGGTGAACTCCACTGGCGCCAGAGGGTAAGCAAAATAACCGACGTCGTCGGTGTAATCGACCTGACCAGCATTTATCGTACCGAGTTGAGTGCCGGTTGCATTTTCATATACCCTAAAATAGTTGTAGTCGTCGCTTCGCAATATCAGGCGGACGTTGTACGTAATGCTCTGAGTCGAATCCAATCCATAGAGCTTGTTCAGATAAATCACGACATTTGAGTTTGAACTGCCGGATGCTGCCATCTGAAGTTCCGTGCCAAACCAATCTTTGCCCGAGCGAAGCAAATTGTAGATTTCATCCTCTTGAAAAATGCCGCTTGTGAAATTCTGCGGAACGTAGTATGAGGTGGAGTGATAACTCTGAACGTTCTGCATCCTCTTCCCGGGCTGACCTCCAAAAGTCATAAAATAATAATTTGTCTCTGTATAGTGGTTCAGGTAATGTGAATACGTTTTCGTCGCCGGATTGTATGACCACTCCCGCGGTGACCTGCCATAAAATAGAATGTAATCCTGGGGATCGAACCTGTCGTTGCCGTTGACGTCGTTAACATAAATCGCGTTCTCTACAAGATCGCTCGGACGAGACGAGTCGGGATCCTGAGGAAGCTCAGTTCCGCCGTTATTGAAAATTCTAATCGTGCTCAGTTGAACGCTATCGACCGGCACCTTCGCATTCTTAAGCGCAGAATATGTGAGCTTGTATATTCCACTATGAGAAACGGAAAGCTTGTACCAGATCCCTAGGGCCAGCAGACTCGATGCAGTAGTCTTCAGCAATTGAGGTGGCCTGCTCACCACGGCATTTCGCACTTGTGGATAGTTGATCAACGTTTGCGACAGCAGAGGATCGGTGCCGACGTTCTGCGTGGTCACACTGCTCCCGACAGATGAAACCTGGAAGATGACTCTCTTCAAAAACTTGTACGAACCCGATGAGCTGTCATATGAGAATGGATATACTCTTATCCTGGATGCGATGTGTCTGCGCTGTTCAAAGGGTAGGTCATATGACACGAACTCGGAGACTGATCGTGGAATGAGTATGTTCCGCACTCTCGGACTTCGATCGGGCGGCAGCTGTGATAAAGTCGTGTAATCTGTCGAAAGAACCTGAACCTGGATCTGCTTCGAGAACACTCCGACCAGTATGGGTATGAATTGCCTCAGGTAACTTCCGTTTGAGTTCAGCTCCGCAAGCGCATGCATGAACGAAAAGTTCAAGTAAGATACCCTGCCCACTTTCACGGTGTCGACTCCCAAGGAGTCAGGTGTCACCTCTATGGTTACCGAATTGCTTCCCTGCGACAGCACCTTCATATCCTGTGCAACGGCGACGGCAGAAAGAAGGAAGAGCAGAATTCCGACTATGTTTTCTTTTCCCAAAGGGGTCCTTCCGGACGTTTATCTGAGAGTATTGTCAAGGGCACCAGCGCCTCAGAGACAAAAAAAGCCGAACGCTGTGCAGACCCTTTGCACTGTCATTCGGCAAATTGCTCGCGTAGCCACGTCCTGCTATGCGATGAAAATTCGTCAAAGGTCTACACCGCATCGAATTTAAACCTTTAACGAACCTTCGCTGTCTTTTCCTTTTTAGTTAATATAGCAGGAAACTCAAACCCTGTCAAGGAATACTCAAACTAAAAAAAGTCACTCCCGCATTGCGTTGCGACAAAATAATGTCACCTTGCCAGCTTTCACGTCAAAACCTGATTCTCCCTACGAGGATCTGGACAAACATTACCCAATCCCCCATTAAACTGTAGACGGGATACGTGAATGTAGCCGGCTTGTTTTTCTCGAAGAAGAAATGTCCTATCCAGGCGAATCCATATCCGAAGACAAACATCATGACAATCCAGAGTGGATGGAGTGTTAGAATAAACCGGAGGAGTGACCACAATACGAGGATACTTCCAATAAAATGCAGACGCCTGCACCATCTTGTGCTGTGCTCAGAAAGGTAGAAAGGATAAAACTTCGAGAAGTTTTCGAACCGCTTACTCATTTCTCTCCTTCAACAGCCTGGTCAAGACTGTACGAAATGATGTGGCACGATCAAATGCCATCGGGATGAGTGAGAACTGGCGTCCCCAAGGGGATTTGAACCCCTGTTACCGCCGTGAAAGGGCGATGTCCTAGGCCACTAGACGATGGGGACAGACGGACTTATGATCGAAAATTTCCGATTTACAGTTTGGGAAGAGCCGGCTTCGACAATAAATTTAGAATTCAAACGATGATTTTCCAAACCGCACACATTCCCTGCCTGCAACCGATGGCTCACTTTTTATTTTGCGAGATACTTGTTCAAGAAAGCGTAGATCTTTCGCAAAGCGATCTTAGTCTGAGCCTCATTGTAACCTGCGGCATTATTCGGATTCATGAAGGCATGGTTGACATTCGGATAAACGTGGAACTCGATCCTCTTACCGTCCGCCTTCATCGCGCTGGCAAAAGCTCTTCCCATCTCTGGAGTGTAAGCTCTGTCTTTCTCGGCAAAGTTGCACAGAACAGGGCACGCGATTCCTTGGATTGCCGACTTTGATGTGTCGACCTTTCCATAATTGATTACGCAAGCCGCCAGCTTCGGAAGATTGACAGCGGCAATGAAAGAGTACGATCCCCCCATGCACCATCCAATAACACCTATCTTCGATGGGTTCACCTCTTTCATGTCGGAAAGGTAATCGAAGGCCGACTTCAAATCCGCCGTCGCGCGTTCCCTTGGAACAGATGTCATCAGCCTGTAAGCTTCCTGCGGATCATTGGTAAGTCCGCCGCGATAAAGGTCTACTGCAAGTGACACGTATCCTTTCCGTGCGAAGTCTCTCACGTTATCCTTTATCCAATCTGTCAGCCCCCACCATTCGTGAATGACAATCAGTGCAGGATGCTGTCCGCCTCCCTCCGGCACGGCCAGATACGCCGTGACAGTATCTGACCCGCTCGGGTATCTCACGATCATTGTTTTGATTTCGGCCGCGCCCGCGACCGCACTGAAAGCAAATATTACAAACAGTACAACAGCTAGTCTCCTCATTTCCTCCTCCTCAGGTTTGTTCGTCCATCAATTAATGCTCAATGACTGCGTGCGGCACGCGCGTCATGGTACAGTTCAAAAACACTCTTTCGCAAGAGCACTAAGCGGCGGATTGAAAAGAAACTTGGCTCCGGTATCGATCATGGGAATTATCCTCCTGCCCCCGCTGACCCTTATCACGAGTGCTTCTGCTTCGCCGTCTCTGTCTATATCAATCTCATCATATTCAATATTGTGCGCATCGAGAAATCGCTTCACGTTTCTGCAATCCGGACACCAGGAGGTTACGTAAACTTTCAATCTGCTTTCAAGCTTTGTCACTTTTCATTACTCTTTCTTTCCGCGAGATTGAAATCACTACCGCCCGATAACCGACAGTTGACCGTGATCGAGTTCTCTTAATTTCGCTCCAGGACTCGTTCAATCTTGTCAACCAACATGGACTTTGGAACCGCACCCACGAGCTGGTCGGCAACCTTTCCGCCGTTGAAAATGAGAAGTGTCGGAATGCTCATGATTCCAAGTGCGCCGGCGATGTCCTGATTTGCATCGACATCTACCTTTGCCACTTTCAACTTTCCATCATACTCTTTCGCGAGCTCTTCCACGACTGGTGCGATCATGCGGCATGGCGCGCACCATGATGCCCAAAAATCAACCAGAACCGGCAAATTGCTCTTAACAACTTCTTCTTCGAAATTCCCAGAACCAATGACGAGTGGTTTCATCTAGCTAATCCCTTCCTAAGTTTATCTCATGAAAGCAGTCTTACGTTCTCTTTTCCAAACAAACCGAACAGAGCGTCCACAAATTGCCGTTTCGGGTTCACTGAAAGGCTCGATCTGTAGATCTTGGGTTTCGACTCTCCGTTTGTAACGCTAAAGAAGATTGGACAATTCCCTTGTGAATAATCGCCGAGCATCTGCTTGAACGACGAGAGGAGCTCTCTTGATCTGCCACTCGAATCGATAGACACCGCAATGCTCTTTGTCAATCTACCCGCTGCCTCTTCAAGCGGATAAGCCTCACCGACTACTATTCGAACCGAATCACCGTTTGATTCGGCTTTTCCGGAAACGAGTATTATAGAATCTGAGAAGAGGATATTCTCATATTTCGAATAAGCGTCGGAGAAGAAAATCAATTCGCCTTTGCCCGTGAAATCTTCGATCTGGACAAAGGCCATAGTGTTTCCCTTCTTGTCGATCTTTCTTCTCACATCGACGACAATCCCGGCCGCCTTCGCCGCGCCAATCCCCTCGATTGTCGTCACGTCGCCAAGCCTGACGTTCGTAAACGAGTTATACTCATGCTCAAATTTCAAAAGAGGATGTCCTGAGATGTAAACGCCGACCATTTCCTTTTCACGATTCAGCTTCTCTCCCTGGCTCCACTCTTCGACATCTGCCAGACGAGGATAAGTCACACCTTTCTTCTGGTCGCCCTCAAGCATATCGAAGAGCGAAGACTGCGAGCTTGATCTGCTTTCCTGAACTGACTGGCCGAACTCGGCAATGATCTCGAAAGAGTTCAAGAGCTGTGCGCGCTTGTGCCCCATCGAGTCAAACGCGCCTGCTTTGATGAGACTTTCGAGAGCCCTCTTGTTCACCGTTTTCAAATCGATCCGCGACACAAAATCGAATATATTTCCGAACTCACCGCCGCTGGTCCGTGCTTTGACGATCTCCTCTGCGGCACCTACACCGACATTCTTTATTGAGCTGAGCCCAAGCCTTAAATTCCCTTCCCTGACAGAAAAATGGGCAAGGCTATTGTTCACATCGGGTCCGAGGACTGTGATGCCGAGCTTTCGGCATTCGTCCAGGAGGAGAGTGGTCTTGTTGAGATCTCCTATTTCGCTGGTGAGCGTCGCCGCCATGAACTCCGCAGGATAGTAGGTTTTCAGATAAGCGGTCTGGTAGGCAAGCAGCGAGTAAGGAGCGCTGTGCGACTTGTTGAAACCGTACGAAGCGAACTTAGATATCGAATCGAAAATTTCGCCTGCGAGCTTTCTGTCGGTGGAATCCTTTACAGCACCCTCGACAAAAAGTTTCTTCTGCTCTGCCATGAGAACTTTATCTTTCTTGCCCATGGCGCGCCGCATCATATCTGCCTGTGCAAGTGTGAATCCGGCTATGTCACTGGCGATATGCATCACCTGTTCCTGATACACAATCACTCCGTAAGTCGGTTTCAATATCCGTTCCATCTTCGGGTGCGGATATTCTATCGGCTTCCGCCCGAATTTTCTGTCGATGAATTCGTCTATCATCTCCATCGGGCCCGGCCGGTAAAGCGCATTCATTACAACAAGATCTTCTAGGGAAGTCGGCTTCAACTTCTTGAGATATTCCTGCATCTTGGAACTTTCAAACTGGAACACGGCAACGGTTTGTCCGGCTGCAAACAGCTCAAAAACTTTCGGATCATCGCACGCGATCTTATCGAGGTCGATCTCCTTTCCGTAATTTTCCTTTATCAGGCTGAGCGCATTCTCGATGACGGTCAGCGTCCTCAGTCCGAGAAAATCCATTTTGAGCAAGCCGATTTCCTCGAGGCTCTTATACTCGTACTGGGTGATCACCTCCGTCGAAGGAGTCTTGTAAAGCGGAACATAGTCAGTGATCTTGGCGGGAGCAATTACAACACCGGCGGCATGCGTGCCGACATTTCGGTTCGTTCCCTCGAGAACGAGCGAACACTCGACAAGCTGCTTTATCTTTGGGTCATTGCTTTCCTTGACCCATCGGAGTTCGGCGATCGAATCGAGAGCCTCTTCAAGCGGAGTAACACGACCGAGAATTACAGGTATCTGCTTTGTGATTGAATCGATTGTCGAGAGAGGAATCCCGAGAACTCTTCCCACATCTTTCAATACGGCACGCGATGACAAAGTACCGAACGTGACTATCTGACAGACCGACTCTTCACCGTACTTCTTCTTGACATAATCAATGACGAGATCGCGCTTGTTATCGGCGAAGTCCACATCGATGTCGGGCATGGACACGCGATCTGGATTCAGAAATCTCTCGAACAGGAGTCCATAGTGGAGCGGATCGACGTTCGTAATCCCGAGCGAGTAAGATACAATGCTACCGGCGGCACTTCCTCTTCCCGGCCCGACGCGGACCCCCATTTCTCTCGCGCTGTTTATGAAATCCTGAACGACCAGAAAGTATTCCGCGAATCCCATTTTCTTAATGATCGCCACCTCGTGCTCGAACCGTCTCTCGATCTCCGGAGTCAGTTCCGCGTATCGCCTTGCCAGGCCTTCGCGGGCGAGTTTCTCAAAATATTGTTCCGAGTTGGATACGCCCGAATTTTCCGGAATCGGAAACCGAGGCATCAGATTCTTCTTCAACTCAAGCTGCAAATCACATTTGTCTGCAATTTCAAGGGTGTTCTCCAGTGCCTCAGGCCCAAAATCAAACCTGGCGAACGCCTTCTCCATCTCCTCCGGACTCTTGAAGTAAAACTCCGGAACTTTGTAGCGAAGCTCTGTCGGATCCTTAGAGCCGTTACTCGATTGAGAAATATTCAGGAGAATATTATGAGGAATAGCGTGTTCGCGTCTGAGATAATGACCGTCGTTGACGGCTACCAACTTCGCACCGATTTCCCTGGCGATCTTCGGCATCGCGGCAAGAACAGCGGCCTCTTCATCCAGACCGTGACTATGAACTTCCAAATAATAATCCTCGCCAAACACATCTTTATACATTCTTGCAGCTTTTCTTGCGCTCTCGAAATCGCCGTTGACAAGCGGTTCGGATACCGGACCGCTCAGGCATCCGCTCAAAGCGATAAGTCCTTCATGATTCTGCTGAAGATGTTCAAAATCCACTCTCGGTTTGTAATAATATCCCTCCAGGTGTGCGAGAGAAACCAGCTTGACGAGATTCTTGTAGCCGGTGTAGTTCTTCACGAGGACGGTGAGATGATTGTAACCATTTTTCTCGGTCATCTTTCCTTTGGCGATGTACATCTCGCAGCCGATTATCGGTTTGATGCCGGCTTTCTTCGCATGGGTGTACAGTTCAACCGCGCCAAACAGAACACCGTGATCCGTCAAAGCGAGTGCGGGCATCTTGAATTCGAGCGCGCGATGTATCATATCATCGATCTGGGTCGCACCGTCAAGCAGACTGTAATGAGAATGATTATGCAAATGAACAAACTGAGGCATATTTAATTCACTGAGATCGGGTAAATAGTGAAACGCGTGATCGTGTAATTGTCAAAAAGGGTCCGGTAATAAAGCTGCACGTTATCGAACGGGCTGTATATCTCGATCGTGTGCCAGCCCGGATCCACGGCAACCCATGGCGGAATGTAATCCACCTGTTCTCCATCGAATTTGAGGAGTGGCATCGTGGTACACCCCACGCAGTCCATGGCAAGTGCCGGAACAAATGCGAACAGAGTACTCCTTGTTTGTGTGGCGCTGAAGAATGTCCGACCGTTCAACTCCAAGTAATCGTTTCCCACCTGGATCGCGACCGAGTCACCTCCACTCAGGTAAACCGGAAGGCCGCGAACCCACATGCTCGCACCGATCACGTCGATGTAATACCAACCCGGCAAAATACCTTCGGCAAGGAACTGCGATGCACCGGGCCGGACTGAAACTCTGCGCGAGCCGCTCAAATCAAAATCCATATAAATCCCCGAATCGAAAACAAAAACTGCCTTCGTAGTGTCTTGAATACCAAGCTCGAAGCTGTTCGGAACTTCTGAAAGTCCCACGCTTGCCGACATTTTCAAAACCGCGCACGACCATGATGTCACTGCTAATAAAAATATTGGGAATCTCACTGCAAGCTTTCCATGTCTCTCGGCACCGCATGGGATCAGGAAACATTCAGAACAAGCAGCTTCGGCTCGGTCATTTCTTCGATTGCGTACCGCACGCCCTCGCGACCGAAACCTGACTCTTTGATGCCGCCGTACGGCATGTTGTCGATTCTGTAAGTCGGGTAATCATTTATTATCACACCACCAACCTGAATTTCATCGAACGCTTTGAAGACCTTTCTCGAATCATTCGTAAACACTCCTGCCTGCAGTCCAAAGCGCGTGTCGTTCACTCTGCGAATTGCCTCATCGAAATCGGAATATGATTCAAGGATAGCAACGGGCGCAAATGCCTCCTCGCAGTAAAGGTTGGCATCAGCGGGGACATTTTCAAGCACCGTCGGCTGAATTATGTTTCCATTCCTCTCGCCGCCCGCCAGCAGTGTCGCACCCGCACCCTTCGCTTCCATGATCCACTTGAATGCCCGGTCTGCTTCGGAAGTGTTGATCATCGGCCCGACGATCGCCTCGTCGTCGAGAGGGTTGCCGACCTTCAACTTGTTTGTCTCCTCGACAAACAGTTCTTTGAATTTCCCGTAAACGGATTCATCCACATAGATTCTCTGAACGGAGATGCAGATCTGCCCGGCGTTCGCGAAAGCGCCGACCGCAAGTCGCTTGGCGACGGATTCGAGATTCACGTCCGGTTCAACGAGTACCGCGGCATTCCCGCCAAGCTCAAGCACGACTTTCTTTTTCGGCACTATCGATTTCAAATGCCAGCCAACTTTGGGACTGCCGGTGAAACTCAGCATCTTCATCCGGGAATCGATCACGAGTTTCTCCGCAACTTCATTTCGACACGAAATAATATTAACCGCACCTTCCGGCACACCGGAATCGAGAAGTATTTCGCCGAGCATAATTGAAGTGATCGGCGTCTGAGGAGGCGACTTATGGACAATGGTATTTCCCACGGCGAGTGCCGGTGCGACCTTGTGCGCGACAAGATTCAACGGAAAGTTGAACGGCGTTATACTGGCAATTGGCCCAACCGGGTAACGCTTAACCACACCCCAACGATTCTCCGAGCCGACGGCCAAATCAAGAGAGACGACTTCTCCGCTGATGCGTTTGGACTCTTCGGCTGCGATCGAGAACGTCAGTATCGCTCTGTCCACTTCACCTCTCGTGAATTGGATCGGCTTACCGGATTCAAGTGTCATGATCCGAGCAAGCTCGTCTTTTCTTTCGCGAAGCCGGTCAACGACTTTCTCTAAAATCTCCGCACGCTTGTAAGAAGGGAGCTTACGCGTTAGCTCGAAGGCTTGATGTGCAGCATCAATAGCGCGTTCTATCTCGGACATTCCCGCCTGGAAGACTTCACCAACTACCGTTGAGTCGTATGGATTTACAACTGACAGAATTTCGCCGGTCTCCACCCACTCCCCACCGATAAGCAGTTTGTATCTCATCACATCCTAAACCATTTCAGATCTCTCAATGTATCTCAAAGCCGATACACCGAACATACAACCCGAGAATGATCCGAATCGTTCGCCAATTTTAGAAGAGTCAACTCTCCAAAATTTTCTTGACTTCGTCGACGACACCAGAACTCGGAATAATTTTTCGCTCGCCGGTCTTTCGGAATTTCAATTCAATCTTTCCCTGCTTGAGATTCCTATCGCCGACGATAATCTGGAGCGGCATTCCAAGTAAATCAGCGTCTTTGAATTTGAAGCCCGGGCTGACGCCTTGCCTATCGTCGTAGAGAACTTCCACACCCGCTTGCGACAATTCACCAAAGATCTTTTCGGCAGCGTCCACAACATCTTTGCTGTCCATATTCACAGAAACGAGATGAACCATGAAAGGTGCGATAGTCCTATCCCAGATTATTCCACTTTCATCATGATTCTGTTCAATATGACAGGCGATGATCCTTTCGATGCCGATACCATAACTTCCCATAACGATCGGCTTCTCATTTCCGGATTCGTCGAGATAATAGGCATGAAGCGCCACGGAATACTTCGTTCCGAGCTTGAAAATGTGTCCGAGCTCGATCGCGTTCACGATTCTCAAAGAATGACTGCATTGAGGACAAAGCTCGCCAGCTTCAATCGTCCGCAGATCATAATAACCATCGATATTCACATCGCGTTTGAAGTCGATATGCACGATGTGGTAGTCGTCTCTGTTGGCGCCGCTGATCAACTCGTTTGCGTCTTTCAGACGATTGTCCGCAATTATTTTGAACTTCGTTCCCGAAGTAGTTTTTTCAGACAAGCCAATAGGACCGATTGAACCAGCGTTCGCGCCTGTGTATTTCATAAGTTCTTCAGGGTCCATCGCCGAAGCTGTTTTGCCAAGTGCCCCAGCCAGCTTCGATTCATTGAGTTGATCGTTGCCTGACATCAGAATCAACACCGGCATGTTATCAACTTTGTAAACGAGAGATTTGGCCAGACGCTCGGTCGAAACATGAAGAAACTCGGCAAGTTGATCGATGGTCTTGATGTTCGGAGTATATATCTCTTCCAGCTGTTTGGAGCCATCGAGTCTCTCTAACGGTTTCACACCGCTCGATGCAATTTCCAGGTTCGCTGCATATCCGCAGCTATCGCACAATGCACATGTATCCTCACCATCGGGAGACTCAAGCATAAATTCCTGCGAGCCGGTACCGCCCATCGCACCGCTTGATGCACCGACAATAAAAAACTTCAAGCCGCTTCGAGTGAAAATCTTCTTATACGCCTCTTTATGAAACTCATAGCTCTTGTCGAGGTCTTCGAAACTCCTGTCGAAAGTATATGAATCTTTCATGAAGAACTGTCGGCCGCGAATCACGCCCGAACGAGGGCGAGGCTCATTGCGGAATTTCGTCTGAATCTGATACCAGATCTGCGGCAGGTCGCGATAAGACTTGATATTGTCCTTCGCAATTGTCGTGAATACTTCTTCGTGAGTAGGCGCAAGAACAAACGGGCGATTCTTAACATGGAACAGCGTATCACCAAACGCTTCGACTCGGCCTGTCTCTTCCCAGATCTCCACCGGATTCAACGCCGGAAGCTGAAACTCCTGTGCGCCAATTGCATCCATCTCCTCTCGAACTATCTGCATCACTTTCTTCATCACACGCCAACCGACAGGGAGCCATGAGTAGACACCGGCAGCAAGCGGGCGTATCATCCCCGCCCTCACCATCAACCGATGGCTAACCATGGTTGCATCAGCAGGATTTTCCTTCAATGTCGGGAGAAAGTAATTACTAAGTCTCATGATAGCGATTAGCCTTTAGCTGTCAGCTTTTTGTTCCGGAATCAAGGAAGTAAAATTCAAAATCTAAAATTCAGAATTCAAAATGTGGTACTAGTGCCCCTGGCAGGACTCGAACCTGCGACACAGAGTTTAGGAAACTCTTGCTCTATCCAAACTGAGCTACAGGGGCAAAAGTCCAACGATGACCGATATGAGGAAACAATTCTCAATCGAATCTGCAATTCTTATTATCAATTTACGGGTTTGAAAGGAATTGAGCAATCTGAACTTGTGCAATCCGAAGAGTTCGTGTCCGCCTCACCACGTTGAATCTGTCTACAAATAGAAGCAAATTAGTAATCATGATTGTGCCCTCGTTTCAGGGCACACCGGATACAAACCAACAGAGAGTAACAGATGGACATAGATCAAACGTCGCCGGCGCAGACGGCACCTGCGCGCAAAGAGTCGACAAGGGCTCATTGGGATAACTTCTGGTCAGATAAGAGGGAGGTCCACGAGGTTTATTCCAACGCTGACCGCGTGCTTAGAAATGTTCTGAAGGTCATGGATCTCAAGGACAAGCGCGTGCTTGAAGTTGGCGCGGGCACAGGGCGGGACAGCTTCGGCATGGTGGATCATGGAGCATCCGTATTTATGCTCGACTATTCGACTAACTCATTGAACATTATAAAGAATATCGCGACAGAAGAAAAAGTGGACGTCAGCCCGGTCGGCGGAAATGCATTTTCACTTCCCTTCCCTGATGCCTCGTTCGACCTGGTATTTCATCAGGGACTTCTCGAACACTTCAGAGAAAAGGAAGCCGACTCATTGTTGAGGGAGAACATCAGGGTATTGAAACGCGGCGGACTCCTCCTCGTCGATGTTCCACAGAGATATCATATTTACACGGTGATGAAACACATTCTGATCGCGATAGACAAATGGTTCGCGGGCTGGGAGCGTGAGTTTTCAATTCCCGAACTCGACAGGCTTCTGAGATTACTTGGAGTCGAGCCGATCTACAAATATGGCGAATGGATGTATCCAAGCCTTTTCTACCGTGTCTTTCGGGAAGGGCTCAGAAAAATAGGAGTATCATTGCCGCTCAACCCCACTCCTGTTCGACCGCTGACAAATCTGCGCATGAAAATACGTGAGACTCTGCGCACGACGCCGCTCGTCTTGTACACTTCGCTTTCCTGTGGAATCATCTGCAAGAAACCGTAATCGGTCGAAGACGCTAACGCCGCCGAACACATGTCTGCGTTTGTCAGACCAGGGGTGACGATGAGACTTCTTGTAATTGCTCTTCCGGGAATCGGAGATGCACTTCTTTTCACGCCGGCCGCCGCACTCATCAGAAAGAATTTTCCCAATATCGAGATGGACTCGCTCGTAATGTTCAAAGGCGCCAGGGATATATATGAGCGATCGGGACTCTTCAACAAAGTGATTTACCATGATTTTCTTCGTGAGCCGATGATGAAATCGCTCATCTTTGTAGCCGGTCTCCGTGGAAGATACGACGCATCGATAAACGTTTATCCTTCAAACAGGAGGGAATACAACATCATACAGTTCCTGATCGGTGCGAAGAGACGCGGTGTCATAAAATATCTTAGACGCGATTTGCGCGATTTCGGTTTCCTTAATAATGTGCGACTAAAAGAAGATGACATGTTGCATAATGTGGAGGAAAACATTCGCCTTTCGGAAAAGCTCCTTAATTTCTCAGCGACCGAAGAGCCAGACCTTGTCTTGCCGCTTTCTGAAGGGGACCGCACAGACGCGAGCAAATACATGAACGATGCCGGCGTAAGAGAAGACGACCTCGTGGTCGGTTTCCATCCGGGATCAGCAACACTCAAGAATCAGGCAAAGCGTCGCTGGGAACCCTGGAAGTTTGGAGAACTGGCAAAGCTGTTGACTCAGAAGAAGAATGCGTATATCCTTGTCTTTGGCGGGCCGGACGAAGATGGGTTGAAAACGGAAATCAAGAACCATTCGGCGACAAAAAGAGTCTTGATTCCTCCTGCGGAGACAATTCTTCAAACCGCCGCGCTCATGAGCAGGTGCAGTGTCTTCGTGACAAACGATTCCGGATTGATGCACCTATCTGCCGCTCTGAAGAGACCGACCGTCGCGATCATCGGACCAACCAGCACAAACTACATTCACCCCTGGCATGTTGATTACGATATTGCTTCCCTTCATCTCGAATGCTCGCCATGCTTCGTTTACTCGCCGCGCCCGTTAACATGCTTCCGGAAGGACGTGAAGTTCAAATGCATCAAGGAGCTAACGGTCGAGATGGTTTATCAAAAGGTGCTGCATCTGCTCAATCGACAGTAAAATTGCTCCGGCGATTCTCAACTAGGCACTTGAGCGATTCACAAGAATCACTTATTTTGAAGAGGAATTTCACTCTTTGAAAAATTGGGGCTGTAGCTCAGCTGGGAGAGCGCGTGAATGGCATTCACGAGGTCGAGGGTTCGATCCCCTTCAGCTCCACTGATGTTTTTCGCTTACATTCTGAGAAGTCTCAAGACGGATAAATATTATGTGGGGAACACTTCGGATTTAGTCCGAAGATTGCACGAACACAACGAAGGCAAAACCTACTCGACCAGAACGGGAATCCCATGGGAACTTGTTTATCACGAGGAGTTCACCTCACGTAGAGATGCAGTTGCTCGTGAATTGGAAATCAAGTCTCAAAAGAGCAGAACCTTCATTGAAAGACTGATCTCAAAAAGAAAAGCTTAGCTGGTGAGAGCGTCCCGACTCAATAACATTGAGTCGGGAAGGTCGAGGGTTCGATCCCCTTCAGCTCCACAAAAACAAGTCTTCCCAACTCCCTCCATACGATTCCGTTGAGCTATGAACCGCACATTTTTGTGTACAGTAATATCCACCGCTTCTGTGCCATGATATTCAGTCCTGGTGGGCCGGAGTCAACCGTGTTTCCCTTGAAGCGACGCGGCGCACTCTGCATAGACTATTTCGATGAGGCAGAAAACAGCGGAAAACAAATCTCTGCACATACAACACGGAAAGACGAAGCCCTATGCGCGGAAAATTGTGAGCAAGCAATTCAAGAAAGCCATCCGTGCTGCCGGACTCAGCGACGGTTCACACTTCCACAGCCTCGGGCATAGCGCAGTCTCTATCATGATACTTCGGGGCGTTCCAATTGCAATTGTGAAAGGGGTCTTGGGACAAACCCACGTATAAGCGACGACAGTTTACGGTCACGTGAGGCTTGAAGCCCTGGCATACACCGTTAACATGCTGGAGGGGGATGCACCGTGAAACTCATTCTCTGCGTGTAGCTTGCCCAATGTTTGCATTTCTCATGGCGGTCAGGTAAATATTCAGTCGAAGGAAAGACTCGCGAGTAATGCTAAGTTTTTTTCAGACCCGTATCGTTCCCAACTTATCGGGAGACCGTCAGCCCGTCCATGTTACTCAGACGGGTTCGCAAGGGCTAAGGCATTTGTCTGCGAATTAGCCAATCATAAGTAAACCGAGCCATGAAAGGAGTTTTAAATAATGCATGAGATCCACAAGTTAAGGATACTTCTGATTCAAGCAGCGGTCGTAGTGTTTACTGTCAGCGGATGTGCCACCATAATCAATGGGGGCTTCGAAGATATGCAAGTATCCTCAACTCCACCCGGGGCGACCGTGACAGTCTTCGGCGTGAACGATTCGTTGTTCTGGAGAGGTGCGACTCCGGCAACAATCAAGTTAAAAAGAGGAAACGGTTTTTTCCAAGGCGCTACCTACCGTGTAGAGATATCCAAGAATGGCTACGCCACGCAAACTGTGACTATTTCTAGCAGTGTCAACGGGGGATGGTACATCCTTGGAAACCTCCTTAACGGCGGTATCATCGGGTGGTTAATCGTCGACCCCGCAAGCGGAGCGATGTGGGCGCTCGCCCCTGACAACATAAATGCAAATTTGCTACAGCAGGCATCATGGCTTCCTCAGAAAGACGGACTTGTCATACTCTTGAGAGAGGACGTTCCTGACAGCTTGTTTAATCAGCTGAATGCAATTCCGTTGAAAGGTGAGAACTAAGACAGGATAAGGAATCATCGTTGTATTGGCTATCTGACACGTCAAAAAAATATTCTGGAAGGTCAGGAAGTACTCTTGAAGCCCGGACAGTTCCTCTCCAGGTATTTGCGCAGCGTCGTTACCATTGCAAACGCTGTGCTCGTAATTTCTTCACCTAGCCAATTGAATTTCGACGTGTCTATAACCTAAAGATCTGAACGAGTTGATTCGTAGGTGCCCCCTGTGATACGAATGCAAACAAAATGCAAGGTGGAAGCAAATTAGGAGGTGCGAGATTGGTAGCGGAGGAGGGACTCGAACCCCCGACACGTGGATTATGATTCCACTGCTCTAACCACCTGAGCTACTCCGCCAATCGCGGCTCCTGCTTCACAGGAGCGAGATCTAATTTAGCAACTTGAGCTTTGCCGTTCAAGATTGTGGGGAAATCGAGGTTGACCGAACGGTGACATCCATTCTGCCACAAATTCAAAAACAGAGACTCTCGGACAGATGCTTGGTCTCGCGTTACGACCTTGGCCGTGGGTCGCCACATTCTGCGAACCTACGCTTCACGTGTCTCTCCTCATAGAGTGTCGAACTATCATGGATCACCAGAAGCATCAAGACGATTAGTTCACTACAAACCGCAACTTCTTTGGATCAACGATGCGGACGGACTTTGTGACAATTGCCATCGTCACAAAAACAATGGCAAAGACTCCAGCCTCGACGATAAATCGGAGATAGACGTTTGGGACGTAGCTTCGAATAAGAAACGGAGGGATCACCCCGACTGCGGAGATGAGAAGAATCTTGACAATCTTGAGCCACGGCAGAAATTCTCCAGGGTTTGTCTTCAGCAGGACAATAAGGACGGCGCCAAGAAAAAATACTTCAACATAGCTAACCAGCACTTTGCCGACCGCGGCCCCTTCCAATCCATAGATTCGCAAGAGAATGTAGGACGCTCCGGCACTCAGCAGCAGCTCAGCAAGAGTAGTGTACATGTAGAGTTTTTGCTTTCCCAAAGAGAGCAGCGCCTGACTATAGAACGCCAACCTCAAAGGAAGTAGAAGGAGAAAAATCCGGAAGATCGCAGAACTGACGATATATTTTTCACCAAAAAAGAAATGCATAAAATCTTTTGCGGCGAAGAGGAGAAAAATCATCATCGGCAAAAGGAAGAGGCCTGTCTTCGAAACGGAGTTCCGCCACACCTCGATAAACTTCTCACTCGCTTCTTTCGAGCCGAACTCGCTGAACACCGGGAATAGAACCGCGGACGCTGAGCCGGTTATCACGGCGATCATAGGTAATTCCTTGGATCCGATGGCATATATCGCGAACTGATCCGGAGAAAAGAAGAGCGTGACAAGATACCGGTCTATTTGCTTACTGACAGTCCCGGTGATGCTGCTTACTAATATGGGAAGCGCATAAAATAACTGAGCTTTCATAATCGGCGAAATCTTTTCAGAAGCTAATCTTCTCCTTCTCATGAGAAAAGCGAGAAGGAACAGCGACTTTACGACACCGACGAGAGTCACGGAAATGAAAACAACGGTCAGGCTTCGGAACACTAAAGCCGATAGAAGTACGCCGCCAGCAAACAGCACAGACACAAGCACATTACCTGCCAGAAGGAGGCCCACCTTCTTCTCATTAACAAAGACAGATTCAAACATCAGGGAAGGCGATGCCACTACAGCATACACTGCAAAGATCCGGATATACTCCGTGAGTGCATCGGCCTTGAACCAACGAGCGACTAACGGTGCGACTATCGCGAGAACAATCCCGGTCAGAATTCCTGCCACTGCTACCCAGATCAGCGCCGCCGAATAAACCGATCGCTTGTCCTCTCTGGCAGAGAAAAAGTAAATGGAGCTACTGAGTCCGTATGCAACGAGCGGAAGAAATGAATTGTAAACGAGCCAGACTTGCTCGTAGTTGCCGTACTCTGCACGGCTGAGAAGGCGCGTGAGTATCATCGAAGCGGCAAGCAAGCCGAGTATGTTCACAAATTTGGATGCCCCCACAATTCCGGCGCTCTGAGTCAGAGAGTAATCCCCGGTCTCTTTCATCAGATTTTCTTGAGGAGTGAAGCCAGACGAGTACCCAAACGATTCGCTCGCCAGATGCGGAAGTGGATTTCGAGTCGCGGCCCGAAGGCGGATTTGAAAAGGTTAATCGAAGGTGTGTTGGCTCCGCAGAAATCGACGAAAGTTCTGCCTGCTTTTTTTTCAAGCTTCAGTATCTCATCGTAGAGAAGGTGAGAAGCTCCTTTCTCGCCCTCGGCATTGGTTCCGCTCACATAAAAATATGATGCAGTATCAGTCTGGAGTCTCGCCAGTGCCGCGAGCACATCTCCACCGTCGCTTCTCACACAATTGATCTCGAGCAAACCCGCGGAGCTTAGTTTGCTCATCAATTGGCGGAGACGATCACTCGACACGGGCGCACTCCTTCCATGACGCTCGTAACTAAGCCGCTGCAACGCAATCAACTCTTCAACCCCACACTTGGCGCATTTGAGACCTGAACGCTCAGCCGCTCGCAGAACTTCCTTCAATGACTTGGTGTAGTTTTCTTCGGAGAAAGCCTCCATGTCTACGACGTAGGTATATTGAGGAATTACCCTGGCACCGGCCCACCGAAAAGCTCGAACGTCTTCAAATCCCGGCTGAAATACCATTTGATGAAAACTGAAATTCTTCTCCATGAATTGTTCAAGAACCTGGAGCGCTATCAGTTTTTCATATTCCTGCTTCTGGATCTTTGAGTCCTCGATCTTACGAAAATGCACTCCATCATATGCTCTGATGGGTAAGAGTCTGACCAGCGGCTGAAAGAACCTCCTCCCCACGAACAAGGCGCATGAAGCGATCGGTGTCTCCTTTCGAAAGACGGATAGCAGCTCGAATTCACAAGAGAAAGCATCTCTGTATGCTTCCAGGATCGGGGGGAGTGAATATGGATTGTCCGGTGGATTGTCCGACAAAAATCTCGCGTAAGAAGCTGAATCTACCTTTTCGACTCTCAATTCAGCCATGAACAACGTCAAAGGTCAGCCGATCAAAAATCACATCCTGTGATGCTCGGCTTCCCGAACGTCCTGTTCGGGAAAATTTCAAAAGGCGAAGGCACATTCCAAATGTCAAAACCACGGTGCTTCAGACTGGCTTCTTGAATTATTATTTTCGACTTTTGACATTTGATTATTGACTTACAAAATATATTTGCTAAGGTCGCGATCTTTCACAATCTTACTCAGCTTTTCATGCACCAACTCTTGAGTGATCTTCACTTCGCTCGCCGCGATCTTGTCGGGGACATCAAACAAAATATCTTCCAGCAGCGTGGTCATGATTGTATGAAGTCTTCGCGCACCGATATTTTCAACCTGCTCGTTGACTTCGGTTGCGACCCTCGCGACTTCACGGATCGCGTCGTCGGTGAAACTTATTTCGACACCCTCGGTAGCCAGGAGAGCGGTGTACTGCTTTATCAGGGCATTCTCAGGCATCGTGAGAATTTTATAGAAATCGTCTTCGTTCAGGCTGTTCAGTTCAACTCTGATCGGGAATCTTCCTTGAAGCTCGGGAATGAGGTCGGACGGTTTGGAAGAGTGGAACGCGCCGCTGGCAATGAAGAGTATGTGATCGGTTTTTACCACCCCGTATTTCGTCATCACGGTCGATCCTTCGACGATCGGAAGGAGATCTTTCTGCACGCCCTCACGCGACACGTCAGGGCCGTGACTTTCGCCGCCTGTGTTCGCTATCTTGTCGATCTCATCAACGAAAACGATGCCGCTGTTCTCGACTCTGCGCAGTGCCTCTCTTACGACTCCTTCCATGTCGACAAGTTTCTGTGCCTCTTCCTGCTCAAATATTTTCAGAGCCTCAGGGATCGGGACACGTCGAGTCTTTGTCTTCTTGGGCATAATGTTGCTGAGAAGGTCCTGGAAATTAGCACCAAGATCCTCAGCACCGAACGGACCGAAGACCTGCATCATGGGCATGACATCGATGTTCACCTGCACTTCGACAGTTCTCATGTCGAGCTCGCCATTGCGAAGCATCGACCTGAGTTTCTCTCTCGACTCCTTTCTCTCCAACTCCTCTTCACCGTTTTCCGGGCCCTCCGATTTGACTCTTCGCGGAGACTTCAGCGGGATCAACTCATCCAACACCCGCTCTTCGGCAAGCGCCTTCGCACGATCCCTTACCTGGGACGTCTTCTCGGACCTGACATTCGCAACGGCGATTTCGACGAGATCCCGAATCATAGACTCCACATCTCTACCGACATATCCCACTTCGGTGAACTTCGATGCTTCAACCTTGACGAACGGTGCGTTCGAGAGTCTCGCGAGTCGGCGGGCGATTTCAGTCTTACCCACCCCGGTAGGACCGATCAGGATTATGTTGTTAGGCATTATTTCTTCGCGCAGGTTCTCCGGAACCTGCTGGCGGCGCCATCGGTTGCGAAAAGCAATCGCCACAGATTTCTTCGCCGCATCCTGTCCGATTATGTATTTATCAAGTTCGCGAACAACGTCGCGCGGCGTGAGTTCCGACTTCGTCAATTCGTTATTTAATTGTTTGGAAGATTTCGGCATTTCAGATTTCTTCAACCGTAAAACTCTTGTTCGTATAAATGCAAATGTCTGAAGCAGCTTCGAGAGATTCAAGCACGATCTCCTTTGCCGAGAGATTCGTGTGCTTCAAGAGAACCCTTGCGGCGGCGAGAGCGTAATTGCCACCTGAACCTATCGCAACAATCTTGTCATCCGGCTCCACGACATCGCCGCTTCCCGAAATGAGAAGTGAAGTGTCCATGTTCATGACTGCAAGAAGCGCTTCGAGCCGGCGAAGGTACTTGTCCATCCGCCATTCTTTCGTGAGT
The DNA here is from genome assembly GCA_963704305.1 of uncultured Bacteroidota bacterium. Classification (GTDB taxonomy): domain Bacteria; phylum Bacteroidota; class Ignavibacteria; order Kryptoniales; family JAKASW01; genus JAKASW01. The sequence continues at coordinate 825,525 of OY969888.1, forward strand.
TCCACCGCCGCACGACTCAAATTGCCGTGATACTGTTGAAGCTTGTCCTCAAAGCGCTCGAACAAAGTGAATGCGTCGGCAGAGGCACCGGCAAATCCTGCAAGCACCGTGTCGTTGTAAAGCTTTCTCACCTTCTTGGAATTATGCTTCATCGCGGCTTGCCCGATCGTGACCTGGCCGTCACCGCCGATCGCGCACTTGCCGTCTTTGATAAGGCCGATTACCGTTGTTCCATGAATTTCCATAACATTCTTTCGAACTTTAGAAGGCTACGCCCGATGTTCAATCATGCTGACGCCTTCTCGCGGGAAGTTGAGTCGCACCTGGATCGACATGGCGGAACTACTTTGAGATCGCCAAAGGCACGAATTCCTCATCCTCTCCTTGTCAATTCGCCCAACATCCTCTCGTAAACGCTCAACATCAAGAGCGCCTCTTTCCAATCGAGGAGGTCATCCTCCACCTGGGACGTCATGTGAGTCGCGTCGGCGAGAAATCTCTTTTCGAACATCTCGTAGGAAAGAGAATATTTGTTCTCATAGTTCAAGACAACACTCTGGTAGTGGCGGACTTTCTCCTCCACCGTCTCACGATCGAGAATATCGACAGTCTTTGTCATGCTTCACGCCTCATTCGTGCCGGAGGAATCTTGAGATGCTCGCGGTACTTCGTAACCGTCCTGCGAGCAACCCTGTAACCCTGTTGTCTCAAAAGTTCGGTGATCTTTTCGTCGTTGAGCGGACTGCTCTTCTCTTCAGATTCGATCATACTCTTGATCTTGTTCTTGATTTCGCGAGTGGCTACTTCCTCTCCGTCGCTCGTCTTAAGGCCTTCGCTGAACAGGTCTCGCAAGCGGAAGACACCGTAGTCAGTTTGAACATATTTCGCGCTGACGACCCTGCTAATTGTGGAAATATCGAAGCCCGTCCTCTCCGCGATGTCCCTGTAGATGAGCGGATGGATGTGATCAGGCCCTTCGGTGAAGAACTCGCGCTGAGTCTCGATCAGCGCCTGCATTACACTGGTCATAGTCTGACGCCGCTGCTGCAACGCGTTGACGAACCACTTGGCAGACTCAAGTTTCCTCTTCAGAAAATCTTTCGTCTGAGCATCGGTCTTGTTTCCGCGCGCCTGTTTCATCATATCGAGGTAACGTGGACTTATTCTCACCTGCGGCATGTCTCGTTCATTCAAAGTAATCACCAGCTCGCCCTGTTCGCTCTCGGTAACAACAAAATCAGGAACGACAACGGTCGTTTCGAGCGGCAGCAGGAATCCCTCACCGGGTTTCGGGTTCAACTTACGTATAACCGCATCGGCAAGTTTTATATCATCATGGGTTATACCCAACTTCTTGGCAAGCTGGTCGTAACGATGGTTCGAATAGTCTTCAAAATTCTCCTCGATAATCCTGAGAGCAATTGCACGCTCGCGAGGCTCGATATCGCTGCGAGCCCTGAGCTGAACTAACAAGCACTCTCGCAGATTCCTCGAACCGACCCCAACCGGGTCGAGCGTCTGAATACCTGCCAGAACTTTTTCGGCATCCTGGACGGTAAGTTCCAATTGAAACGCCAAATTCGTGTCCTCGACGATCTTCTGCAGATCCTCTCGTAGATAGCCGTCGTCGTCTATATTCCCCACAATTTCTTCGCCGAGACGTTTCTCCTTTTCATTGAAGTCAAGCAAGATCAGCTGCTGAAGAAGATGATCATGCATTGTCTCAATCGCCGGCGGTGCAAACTCATATTCTTCACCTTCTTCCGATCGCCGCCTTGTGTGCACCTCGGTGTCGTCGTTCCTGAATTCATCGAGATCAACGTCGCTGAATTCCGGCTCGTCAATAGGGTCTTCAGGCTTCTCATCGGTATCCTTCAGCTCCATTTCCTGTTCTTCGGCAAGCTCTTCGGCTTCTTCGAGCTCGAGGACAGGATTCTCGTCAAGCTCCGTTCTCAACCTTTGCTGCAATGCAAAAATCGGCTGCTGCAGCAAGTCGTAGTATAGGATCTGCTGCGGCTGGAGTCTCAGTTCCTGGCTAAGTCGTTGTGTCTGGCCGAATTTCAACATGTCACTACAATACCCTATCGGAACTTATCACGTAATTCTCCAGACTCGACAGCTTCTGAACTCGCGCGGAGTTCCTCGAAGGAGCCCGCTTCGCGGGACAATTTATTGTACCATTCCTCCCCATATAGACGGATGAGGGCGGCTTTGACAAACTCAATAACGCTCACTTTTTCCGACTTACCCTTCCTGACGGCAGGGCTGCATTCGGAAATCTCATGATAACGCAGGATGTCTCCGCCAAATTTATTAACTCGAATGGGAAAAAGATGACACGAGATCGGCTTTCTGAAACTCACTTTTCCGTCGTTGTAAGCCCGCTCGATCGCGCACTTCGCAATTCCATTTTCCCTGTAAACAAAGACGCAGTCCGTATCATCGACGCAAGTAGACGCGTAATCGCCCTTCCTTCCTTCGTAGAAGCCGGATCGCTCAATTGAATTCCTTTTCTCTTCGCTCAACAACGGCAAAACTGCCGGGAGCGTCTCGCGTATCTCTTCTATCTCAGAGTCAAGAAGCGGAGCGCCTCTCCCGCCCGGCAGGCTGCAACAAGCGCCTTTGCATTTCAGGAGGTCGCATACAAACTTCCGGTTAAGCAAACTCCCTTCAATAGCTACGTTGTCAATTACGATCAGCTCTTTCATCGTTTATTAAGTTAACAACTCGGGGACTAACATAAAACAAAACCGGGACTGAGGTGATGACGAGGAGCTCAGTCGCGCAGTCAGAAAGCTACTTTAAACCGCTGAATTCAGAAAATCCGTTTTGCGAACAAGCATCAAGACTGATGAGTGACTTATTATGAAATACCTTTCGCCTTCAAATTCAATCTCGACTGCCTGATCGCGGAGAAACAACGCGTAATCTCCCGCTTCAGCCTGCAAGGGAATATATTTGACGGGTTCGCGTGGAGATGTTGACCATGGCTCCTGATCGATGTAATTCGGATTAGCTATGGCGTAACCCGGCCCGGCTTGAACCACGATGCCTCCCTGTACTTTTTCTCTCTCTTTGACCCCGGGCGGCAAATACAAACCATGCTCGGTCCTCTCCTGATCCTTGTCAGGTGAAATGAGAACCTTGTCTCCCACAAGCACTATCTTTCTATGGGTCTTGATGTCCATTTTCCTACAGATAATATAATTGTTTCGACGAAAGAAATGTAACATGCGGATTTGAATCTTGACCCGATAAGAGTTACAATTTGTCGAGTCCCCCGTATGCGGCGGACATTGCGAGCTTTGCAGTCAACAAAAAACCTTAAAAAGGAGGCAAAATGAATAAGAAGGTTTGGCTTGGTTTCGTGGTCGTCTTCATAGTCCTCGAGATTCTGATGTTCCTGGTCGACGGGCTGCTTATGGCGAATACTTACAATTCGATCCAGGGAGTCTGGCGTCCGGACATGGCCTCGAAAATGTGGATATTCCACGTCGTCAACGTGTTCGTAGCTTTCTTCTTCTCATTCATTTTCTCAAAGGGGTTTGAGAACAAGGGAATCATTGAAGGCGTGCGATACGGATTTTACATCGGGGTATGGATGAGCGTGCCGGCGGCTTACGCCACTTACGCGATGATCGCCATACCAGGGTCGATGGCACTTCAGTGGCTCATCTACGGAATAATCGAGTACATCATTGCGGGTATTGCGCTGTCTCTTGTCTTCAAAGAGAAGCCAAAACAGACAGCCTCGTAAGAGATTTCCATAGGCGGCGAAGACAACACGCCGCCTACTTGTATCCTATCTTCTAGTCTTCAGCTTTCTGGTAAAGAGCTTCTAAATACTTCTCCGCGTCGATCGCGGCCATGCATCCTGTTCCCGCCGCTGTTACTGCCTGGCGATATTTCTTATCCGCGACATCCCCTGCGGCGAATACACCCGGCACATTCGTCTCCGTAGAGCCATTCTTGGTAATGATGTAGCCTACTCCGTCCATTTCGATCTGACCTTTGAAAATCGAAGTGTTCGGCTGATGACCTATCGCAACGAAGACACCGTCGCATTTCATCTCAGTCTTCTCACCCGTCTCCACATTTTTCAAGCTCACGCCACGGACACGCTTCTCTTCGACGCCGAGCACTTCGTCGACAACCGAATTCCATACGAACTTTATCTTTGGATTCTTGAATGCACGATCCTGCATGATCTTCGATGCGCGCAATGAATCGCGCCGGTGAACAACTGTAACTTTGCTTGCGAACTTTGTAAGGAATGTCGCTTCCTCCATTGCCGTGTCGCCGCCGCCCACGACGATCACCTCACGCTCTTTGAAGAAGAAGCCGTCACATGTCGCGCATGCCGACACTCCGTAACCCATCAGCATTCTTTCTGACTCGATGCCGAGGAGTTTTGCAGAAGCACCAGTTGAAATAATTATCGAATCGGCGGTGAAGCTCTCATTTCCACTCTTGACGATGAAGGGCCGCATTGAAAAATCAACCTCGCTTACATCTTTGAACATTGTCCTTGCGCCGAATCTCTCCGCCTGCTTTTTCATGACATCCACCAGTTCCGGACCCATGATGGCATCTGGAAAGCCGGGATAATTTTCGACCTCGGTAGTAATCGTGAGTTGTCCGCCCGGTTGGCTCCCTTCGAAAACGATCGGCTCGAGGTTAGCACGAGCAGTATATATTGCCGCCGTGAGGCCGGCAGGCCCGGAACCGATTATGATTACTTTGTTATGACTCATGTTATCTCCTTGCCATTTAACCGGATCACAATTTTCAGTTCTTCATCAAGAAAATCGGATATGAAATAATCAGCTTTGTTCAAAACCTCTCGCGATGTCGTCGTCAGAAGCGCGACACATGTCATCCCCGCCGCCTTTGCAGCAGTCACGCCCGGAAGTGAATCCTCGAATACAATACAGCTCGCCGGAAGCTCGTTCAAACCTGAAGCGGCCTTGAGGAATACTTCAGGATTCGGCTTACCGTGAGAGACGTCATCACCGCATACTTCGGCATCAAATGCGTCGTTAAGCGCAAACGCATTTAAGAACGCATCGACATTCGGGCGAGGTGCCGAGGTGGCAAGTGCAACCTTCAAGCCGTCCTTCTTGAGCGCACGCAGAAATTCCAGTGCACCCCTGACCGGCATCCCGACCTCAGAAACTCTCCTAACGAAATTCATATCGACTTCGTCAGAAATCTCCCTCGCTCGCTCAGAGGAAAATTTCCCATTTCCGAAGATAAGGTCAAGTGTCTCGGGTCCTCTCTTCCCGAAATAATTTTTCAGAAACGTCTCGTAGTCGACATCCTTCTTGAAGCCACGAAGGACGGTCTTCCATCCAAGATAGTGGATCTTGGAGCTGTCTATCAAAACTCCATCGAGATCGAATATGTACCCTCTGTATTTCAACTGTTCTCCTTCGGATCTTTGGATATAACACTCTTCGACTCTTTGATCGCCCTCGCATTTCGCTGAAAGCCTTCGTACTTAGTGCGTCTCACGGGGCTTTGACGAAATCTCGCCTCAAACTGTTCTCTTGTCATTAGATGAATGCCCTCATGCTTCAGATTCAGATTTTCTTCACGAGGCGCAAACGCATGCTCGCCTGTGGGAGTTTGAAATTTCAAATTCCAAGGACAGACGTCCTGACAAATATCGCAGCCGAAAACCCAGTTATCAAATTTGGAGACATACTCTTCGGGAATTGATTCGCCCCTGTTTTCAATTGTAAGAAATGAGATGCACTTATTTGCATCGAGAACGTACGGCTCGACTATCGCCGCGGTCGGACACGCATCTATACATTCACGGCAGCTTCCACAGTGATCCATCGCCGGAACATCATAATCACATTCGAGATCTGTTATGACTTCTGAAAGAAATAGCCATGATCCGATATTCTGGTTGATCAGATTCGTGTGTTTCCCTATCCATCCGATTCCAGCGCGCTGCCCCCAGACTTTTTCCATGACCGGTCCGGTATCGCAATAGGACAAGAATCTGTTCTCAGTAAAACGATCGCGCAATTTGCTCACATATCGCTTCAGCATCTTCTCAATTACAACATGATAGTCGTCTCCCCAAGCATACCTCGAAATCTTCACTGAGTCTTCCTCGCGGATCGCAGGCGCATAGTAATTCTTACCAAGTGCTATGACCGATCGCGCACCTGGTAAGATATTTCCCGGGTCAACCCGCTTCTCGAGATTTCTCTCCATCCAGTCCATGGTTCCATGATATCCACACGACAGCCACTCTCGCAAGCTCCGCGATTCTTGATCAAGCGTCTCAGCTTTCGTTATTCCGACCAGGTCGAATCCATCTGCCAACGCGGAGTCTTTCAAGAAGTCAGAAACCTCACTCATCACCACACCGGATTTCTGATGATCCTTCTGACAAAAACGGAGCCATCCTGTATTTTCACCTCAAGCATTTTCAGCTTACCGCCTTTTCCGCTCATAACTGAAACATCATTTAAATGCGAGATGTCGCAGCCATTGTCCCCGCATGATTTTGGATCTCCTGTCATCGCAGGACTCCGAGCAGCGGAGCCAGAAAGGGTAACATCCACGCATATTCCTGTCTTAAGATGAAATGTCCATCCATGCATGGGACACGTCAGGTTCTCACCCGAAATTTGTCCGCCGCATTTGTCAACGAGGCGCGTGTGTTGATGCGGACAAACATTTATGAATGCGGAGACATATCCGTCAAGTTTCACGAGCGCGATCTCATCATCCTCAAGCTTTCTCACAATTCCCTTGCTGTCAATCAGCTCTGAAGAATTCGCAATTTTTATGAACTCATCCATCATTGTCAATCAACGCTGCGTGAAAATAATGTCATTCAGAGTATTCCCCTTTTAATCTCGTCCGGTACCCCCCCTTTTCTAAAGGGGGTTGGGGGGATTTCTCAGGAAGTGGAGTGAACCCTTAGAATGAGACACTGTTTTAGGGTTGTAAGGTGGAAGTATTTTTAGTTAGTTGAACATTTTCAAATTCCACCGGCGGCAAGTATCCCAAACTGGAGTGAAGCCGCTTTCGGTTGTAAACCACAACGATGAAGTGAGCGATACTCTGCCGTGCCTCACCGATCGTCTCGTATTCGTTGATTAGTACCTCCTCGTATTTAAGAGTCTTCATGAACGATTCTGCCTTTGCATTGTCGTATGGGTTACCAGGTCTGCTCATGCTGATGGTGATCTTGTTTTCCTTGAGCAGGTCGGTGTACTGCGTTGCAGCATACTGGACACCACGATCTGAGTGATGGATGAGTCCAGGAGTGACCGTTCGTGTGGCAATGGCCATCCTGAGAGCGTTGAGACTCAACGATACGTCTAAGTGCCTCTGCAAGGCCCAGCCGATGGCTCTGCGACTAAATGCATCCAATACCACTGCCAGATACACGAACTCGCTGCGAAGACGAATGTATGTTATGTCAGAATATCCATATCTGGTCCATTCGGGTTATCTCCATACCCTTCACAAAGTTTGGATAGATTCGATATGCGTGCTTGGAGTCAGTCGTTACAATACGGTATTTCTTCTTTCTCCTGCAAAGAAGGTTATTCCTGCGCATTAATGCCAAAATACGCTTGTGGTTCACTATTACGCCTTGTCTATGAAGCTCCGCAGTTACACGCCGATACCCATATCGGTGCATCTCACCACAGATCTCCTGAACCTGAGTGTAAACTCCATCTTTCTCCACACCAACTCTCTGTGGCTTTTCACTGTGACGGTAATAGCTGCTCCGCGGCACTGACACCAATTCACACTTGCGTTCTATTGGAAGCGGACTCTCACCTTGCCTAATCATCGGCTCCATCAGCTCTGTCCATCCTTTGGACTCTTCGCCACCAATGCGCTCTCTGCATGCTTCAACGCTTTTTTTAAAAAGTCTATCTCCATCGTCAGTCGACCGATCATTTGCTCAAGCTCCGATATGCGTCCTTCCTGTCCTGTACTGACTTCAGGTACATTTCCGCTTCCTCTGAACGATCCGGTAGGATTGTTCCTGTACTCTTGCGTCCACTTGTACACTAAGTTCGCATGGATCTCGTACTCTCGAGTCAGTTCCGCCACTGATTTTCCTGACTCATATGCCTGTACAACATTCACTTTAAATTCTCGCGTGTATTTCCTGCGCTCTACTGGCATGGTGAAGTTCTCCTCTCGGATTAACTTCCACCTTATTAACCTTTTTTACTGTCTCACGCAAGGGGTGCAGTGCAAAGACTCTCGTATATCATATCAAGAACTCCATCAAGATTGGCAAACACATCCTTAGACTGAATTCTCAATACTCGAAAGCCTAATCTTGACAAATGGCCGTCCCGCAGTCTGTCTTTTCTTATTCCTGCCTCCGTGTAATGCTGGCTCCCATCTAGCTCAATGATAATTCGTGCGGAGGGACAATAAAAATCGACTATGTAATTCTCAATTATTTTTTGTCTGTAGAATTGATAGCCCTTCAACTGTTTTCTTCGAATTCTAGACCAGAGAAGTCTCTCTGCGTCGGTCATGTTCTTCCTTAGAGTGCGGGATGTGTTTTTGAGTTTGCGGTTATAATAAATCATCTAATCCCCCTTTGTCCCCCTTTGAGAAAGGGGGAAACCCAACAAGCGAGGAGTGAAGTGAACCTTTAATCACTCCCGTCGTTTTCTTTCGTATCACTGAACTCGTCTGATTCTTCAACTTATATGAACCCTTCGATCATCGTCAATCGATGCTATCTTAAACGGTGTCGCTCAAAAATTTTCCTCTCGATCTCCCCTAGCATCTCCCCCTTTTCCAAAGGGGGATGGACTGGAACGGCCATCTGTATTGCTTCCCGAGTTTTAATCATGTTACTTTCCTTCCCATAGATTAATGTGTCTACCATTAGCAGCCAGCTTTCAGCCATCAGCGTTAAGCATCCCGTACATCGTTTGAAAATGCCATCAATCCGACAACCCATTAATCCGTTATCCCTTCCAAGTTCACCTGTTTTCCCGCTTTGAACCCTTTGTCAGTCCTGTCAACAAAGGTCGCTGCGAATTTGGGGTCGTGTTCGAAGAAGATAATCCAGCCCATATTAAAGGCTCGATTCAACAGAGACTTCTTCTCTTCGAGCGTGATCAACGGAAAATTATCATAACCCATGATAAACGGAAGAGGGATGTGAGATGATGTCGGTATCATGTCTCCGGGGTGATAGAGAGTTCTCGCGCCATCCGTCACCAGGACATTCTGCTGTGCGATCGTGTGGCCATCCGAAAGCTTCACGAAGATCCCGGGAAAGAGCTCAATCTCGCCATCGAGCAGTTTCAATTTTCCCTGTTCAAATAGCGGAACATATTTGTCCCTGACGAAACTCGCCAGATCTTTCTCCGACGGTTTGATGGCCCACTCATAATGTTTTTTCTGAATGTAATAAGTAGCGTTCGGGAAAGTCGGCTTTATCGAGCCGTCATTGTCGACAAATGTCGCGCCGCCAGCATGGTCGAAATGAAGATGAGTGATGATCACGTCCGTGATATCTCCTGCTGAGAGGCCAATATATCGAAGGGAACCCTCGAGTGTGAAATTAGAATGATCCACTCCATAGATATTCTGTGAACTTCGCATCCCACTTTTCGCCGATTCCGGTGTCGACCATGATGCAATGGCCTTCATCCCTGATGAGAAGGGTTCTGAGAGCGAGCTCGATCCGGTTTCTGTCGTCGGCAGGATTAGTTTTGTTCCAAAGAATCTTTGGAACGACCCCAAACATAGCGCCGCCATCCAAATAGAAACGTCCGGTTTCCAGGGCATTCACCGTGTAACGACCGATTTTCAATTAGAGCTCCATGGCAACTTGAACATCTTCGTGCTTCATTAGAACACTCAAAGGCTGGGTAAAAGTTTTCGATGAGTGAAAGATCGACTTTCTCATGTTTGAAAAGGTTCCGGGCAACTCAGGCACCAAAACAAAAAAGGTCGGGCGTGCACACCCGACCTTGTCAGATCCGATTCTATCTGCTCACTTGCGGAACCTAGAATTAGCTGCAGCAAGTTCGAGCCCCGCCAGTTCGGGATTCAACTTCAACGCCCGAGCAAAAAGCTCTTCTTCCGTCTCAACATGATTCGGGTCGGGTACGCAGCAGTCAACAGGACAAACCGCTGCACACTGTTCCTGATCGTGGTGTCCCACACACTCAGTGCACTTCTCAGGGACAATGTAGTAGAAATCATTTGAGACAGGAGGGCGCTTTTCTCCGAAGAGTTCCCATTCGACGCCGCCGGCATAGATCGCTGTGTTCGGACATTCCGGCTCACACGCGCCACAGTTGATGCACTCTTCAGTGATCATCGTAGCCATTAATTTTCTCCTTTTTTATTTTTTCGGTACCAGAGCAAATTTGATGAGCGCCAGTGGCGCCACCCCCGCGGTGCGGGGCTCGGGGAAGGCTTACGCTGCCGGTATCGATTTCAGTCATCTCAACATCACTGCCAATATAGTCAAGAACCTTCTTAGCACAAAAAACAGAACTCCCCCGCCTACCTGCTCCCTATTACATTCGGAAATAAACAGAATTTCTACAACAGCATTTCGGTCTACTGCCAAAGAACATCAGACATTGTTCGCCGAAAAGCCGACGAGGATAGGCGCGAACGCATAATTCCTGCCTACGTTAAAAATATACCCCAACGGAAAAATAAATTCAACCTACAGAATTGGACCAGTTAGAACAGTTCTTCTCTTTCGCGAAGTCGCACGGCACATACAAGTGTGGACTTTCCTTTGCGATCCGCACGATTAATCCTTCCATTGTAAAATCAAAATAGCTAACCATGCGCCTTCTTCTGCTCCCTCTCCTACCACCCTCCAGCCCGATTTTCCAAAAGTAGCTGTTTCCTGCCCCGAAGTAAAAATTACCTACTAGCCATGACACCCTCCTGAATTGCCCGATCCGCATTGCCTGCAAATGCCCATGGCACCGTGCGTTGCGTGCTGCCTCTTCCGCCTATTAACAATCTCACGTCAGGCACTCGGTTAGATCTATCCTCACTGAAACAGAATAATCGAGAAGAGCTTGAAGGGAAGGTTTTAAGTCATGGAAGGCAACAACAGAATTTCGAGCAACAGGAGAAGCTCCCGCGCCTTGTCTGATTGCGCGCGGTGGAACAACCAATCAGAACACAAGAGCCCGCTAAGCAAGATATCCATTACCGGTTCGCTCTTACTCAAGTCTTTCCTTGCGATCACAACATCGATACTATTCGTACTGCTCATGTCGAATTTGGCGATTGGCAAAGAGACCACGTACACCATCAAAGGGAAAGTGATAGACGCATCAACGGCGGAAGGTCTTGGGTTTGCCAACATCATAGTCGAGAATACGAGTGTCCACGCAAGCACAGATGACAAGGGTGAATTCAGACTCGCTCTACCAAATGGTGAATACAGGTTGCTCATTTCCTATGTTGGGTACAAAACACAAACGATCGAAATCAGTAAAGACAAATCTCCATTAGTTGTGAAGTTGACGCCCACCAATCACCTGATTGACGAAGTGAACGTTACAGCCGAGCGGAAGTCAGACAAAGAAAACCATTCGATCCAGCTGGAGAGTGCGCAGATAAAAGATTTTGCGGGTGTAATGAGAGATCCGATGCGGTCGCTCCAGCTACTTCCGGGCGTGAGCACCAACGATGAAGCGAGCGCCAAGGTGAATGTCAGAGGTGGTACCTGGGATGAAAACATGGTACAGATAAATGGAGCTGAAGTTTATCGCCCATATCACTTGAATGAAATCTCGATGGCAAGCGTCGGAGTATTTAACCCCGATTTAGTAAAGAGTATCGACTTCAGCGCCGGCGGGTTTAGTGCGAAGTATGGAAACGCCCTCAGCTCGGTAATGAACGTCGAGTACGAAGAAGGAAATAGGGATCACTACGCCGGAACAGTCAACCTCAACGTGACGGATTTATCTGCGTCGTTCCAGGGACCCATCAGTCAAAACGGTTCGTTCATTCTCGCGGCAAGAGAAAGTTATATAGGCTACCTTCTGCAAAAGGCAAAGTTGAGTTCAAGCATTTATGCGGGATACTATGATGTACAGGGAAACATTAATTATGACTTCAGCAAACTGAGCAAGTTGAGGGTGACTTTCCTCTACTCCAGAGATAACGCCACACAAGATCCCTCACATATGCCCAGTTCGTATAGCTATTATGGAAAGATTAATGGAACAAACACCCTCATATCAAGATCCTCGGACTTGATAATAAGTTATGGCGGAGACTACTCGAGCTCCCTGCTCTCGATTGCCTTTGATAATGTCGTGTCGGATCAGCTGATCAGTCGAACCTCATTGAATTATTCCGGCGAGACAGAAAATCAGTGGCCGGTAAACCTCACCACTGTGAACTTCAAGTATGCAGGGTTCCCCAACCTGTGGTCAAGCCAGTCAATCAATGTTAACATGAGCGACAACCTTGACATAAGAACTCTGTCGTTCAATCAGGAGCTGGACTATAAGATGACTTCATTTCTCGACTTAGATGCAGGTGCCGGGATAAGAAGAATATCTTACGACTATGCTCCAAACATGTACGGCGCCATTGTTTACAAAACGAATACAACAAGATTCCCCGACACCTCAGTGTCAGTCAGTCCTGACAACCTAGGGGCCCTCGATACGACCGTGATTGAAACGCCTACATACGCCTTAGGGAGTTACCTTCAGGGCACCTTTGACATCTCAGAGAACCTTAAGATGAATCTTGGAGTCAGGTTTGACTACTTCGATATGGACAAACAGGGTGAGTATTCTCCGAGGGCGAGTCTATCGTACCTGACACCTCTGGGAATCAACCTTAAAGCAGCTTGGGGAGTCTACTACCAGCTGCCAAACTACGATCAGCTGAGAACAGCAGAGGCATCAGCAGAGAACACTCACTTCCAGAAAGCGACTCATTATGTAATTGGTTTGGAAAAAGAATTTCTCAATCGCGGACTTATCGGCATAGAGTTCTATCAGAAGTATTACTCCGATTTGATTCCGGTGCTAAGAGAGTCGTACGGTGGTCTGGATTACGGTACAAAACAGAACAGTGCAATCGGTTTCGCAAAGGGTGTGGATCTCCAATGGTCAATGAGTCTTAAGAGCTTCGACTTCTCGCTGAGCTACAGTTATTCAGTGGCGAAAGAAAAAACGATCGGAACAGATGAGAGCTATTATCCGAGGGCTACGGACCAAAGGCACACCGTATCTATCATGGTGGCTTGCGATTTAGGAAATGAATGGTCTCTGAACATGAAGGGATTTTACGGCAGCGGCTACGCTTACACACCTTGCATAAGCGAATACAACTCCGGGGTACAAGCGTATTTGTGGAGCCGGGGCGACGAGAATTCCAGTCATTATCCCGCTTATGAGAGAATTGATTTGAGAATAAGCAAAACCTTCTTCCTCTTGCACAGCCCGCTGCAGGTATATTTAGAGGTAACAAACGTTCTCAACAGAAGAAATGTGTGGTCATACAACTACACATACGATGCACAAGGTAATCCTAAGATAAGCCCGATGTTGCTTCCGGGTAGTGTTCCGACAATCGGGATAAGTTATTCATTCCTGCCTTGACTGCGCGACTTTGTTCATCGGGATGGCCACTGCAAATGCAATCGTCCAAACTTTCCGTTGTCCTGCGCGAATGACCTCATCTATCAAACTTTCTCACTTCCAATGTTCTTGATCTATCCCAATAATTTCTGAAAGAGCCTGAACCTGCGAAAACTACCCCACCACCCTTCAATATATAATGTTCACCGATTGCATAATTTTGCCGTGGCTGGGAAGATTTATTTCGTACGTCATCGGGCGACCAACCCACTCCCTTACTTCCCATCGAATTGCAACGAGTCATCTGCAAGACGGGTCATGCCGCGGCGGAATATGTATCGTGGTGAGCAATAATATTAAGAGAGGAAAAGGACGATTTGAATTGTACGTCATAAGCCTGCGACTGAAAACGTGAAAACAAGAACTCTCTTGCAAATAATCTTTTCACTCAGACAGCCACCCGTTGATTCAAGCCAGTCCCGAACTCATCTCAAGAAATGGTACTTCAAGATTTTCCGACTGGGTTCTCCGGAAAGGATTTACGGGTTTTCGCCTGTAACTGACTCCTGCAGAAAAACCACCCTAATCTCTTTTCGTGAATTCCGCAATGGACGTGACAACCCATTCAATCTGATCACCAGTCAATTCAGGATAAATGGGAAGAGCCAGTGAATGCTCAGCTGCAAAATTTGAATGAGGATAGTCCAAGTCTCTACAATTCAAATATGCAAAGCACTCCTGACGATGGAACGGCACAGGATAGTATATCTCCGTTCCGACCCCATTGTCGGTTAAATATTTCCTGAGGTCATCTCTCCTCTCGACACGGATCACATACTGATTGAAGATATGGTAGTTCTTCTGGTCGGAATCTTTGTAGATAGCGTTCGGGAGAAGTACGAGGTCTCTTTCATTGAAAGAAGTTCTCCCTTCTTTTTCCGCAAGACCTGACTCCATGAACAGCCGCGTATAAAGTTCCGCATTCTGACGCCTCATCTCAGACCACCGCTCAAGATATGGCAGCTTAACATTCAGGACCGCTGCCTGAATCGCATCCAGCCGGAAATTGCCTCCGATCACTTTGTGATAATACTTGGGCATCCCGCCGTGAACTCGCATGATCCGGAGTCTCTCCGCGAGCACGCCGTCGTTCATCACGACTAGACCTCCGTCGCCGAAGCCACCGAGGTTCTTGCTCGGGAAGAATGAGAAGCAGCCTATGTCGCCGATCGTGCCTACACTTCTGCCGTCCTTGTATTGGACGCCAATCGCCTGAGCACCGTCTTCAATCACCGCGAGCTTGTGTTTCCTAGCTATCTCCATTATCGGCGCCATGTCGGCACTCTGGCCATAGAGATGGACGGGGATTATGGCTCTCGTTTTTGCTGTTATCTTCTTCTCAATGTCATTAGGATCCATGTTGAACGTTACCGGGTCGATGTCAGTGAAAACCGGCACAGCATTCATCCTGGCAACTACACCGGCGGTTGCAAAGAACGAGAAGGTTGGAACGACTACCTCGTCCCCCGGCTTTATGTCGGAAGCCATCAGGGCCACAAGAAGCGCGTCAGTCCCTGAAGAAACACCTATCGCATACTTGCTTCCCAGGTACGAATTCAGGTTCTTCTCGAGTGTCTCAACCTCTGGCCCAAGTATAAAGTGCTGAGACTCCACCACTCTTATTAGAGCTTCATCGATCTCACCCTTGATCGAGGCATACTGAGCTTTCAAATCCAGCAATGGAACTCTCATATCGTTATCTCCTTGACGGCACCGTTCTCGAGCCTATAATTCTTTCCCGACTTCTCGCAGTGGGCAATGCCATTTTTGTCAAAAACAAGTTTCTTCCCGCCTTCACTAACCCAGCCTACGATGCGGGCGGGATTGCCAACGACAAGCGCGAAGTCAGGAACGTCTTTCGTCACCACCGCGCCTGCACCGACGAAAGCAAATCGTCCTACAGTATGTCCACAGACTATGGTCGAATTGGCACCGAGGGATGCTCCTTCTTTCACCAATGTCTTGATGTAGAACTCTGAGCCGACCTGAGGATAGTTACAGCGAGGGTCTTTGATGTTCGTGAACACCATGGAGGGACCGCAAAAAACGTAATCTTCTAAGGTGACTCCTTCGTATATAGACACATTATTCTGGATCTTGCAGAAATGACCTATCGTCACATTATTACCAACATTGACATTCTGTCCCAGCACACATTTCCTGCCAATCTTCGAGCCTGACTGGACATGTGAAAAATGCCAGATCTTGGTTCCTTCACCTATCTCAACGTTGTTGTCCACCCGCGCAGTATCATGAACGAAATAACCCAACGCTTTGGGATTGGTCATGCCTGGCGTCCGGGTAATAGGCGGCGAATCTCTTGTGATGGACTCTTCAGCCTTCTCCAGAACCTTCAGCACCCTCAAACCTTCCACGCCATCTGTCATCGGCTGCCTTCGTTCCTCCACGCAATTAATGAAGTGTTCGAGCTCTGCTCTCAACGGCTCTACCTTATCCACCGGAACTATTGTGTATGCAGCTTTGAGAGCCACGGGCACCGAACCGTTTTTCCATTCGATCTTATGAGGATACAAAAACAATTTCTCCTCGCTAACGTCGTCGAAGACAGCCATGGCGTCGGAACCCACTACGATGAGTTTCTGCTCCTTGTACGGATGCAGCCAACTCACGAAGATATGTCCCTTCACTTCATTGGGGAATTGCAGAGTCGTCACCGTCGTATCATTTACGCCGTGATTGAGATATGCTCCGCCGAATGCCCGGACTTCCACGGGCTCAGCTCCTACCAGCGAAAGCATGACCGATATGTCATGCGGAGCAAAGCTCCACAGAATATTCTCCTCTGTTCTGAGTTTCCCTATGTTGAGCCGATTAGAATAAATGTATTGCAGTTTTCCCAACTGACCTGACGAAATCAATCCTTTCAGTCTTACCACTGCAGGATGGTATTGCAAGATGTGTCCCACCATAAGTATCCGCTTGTTCGTCCCGGCAAGTTCCACCAACTCCTTACCTTCCTTCGTCGTTAGAGCAAGGGGCTTTTCAACAAAGACGTTTTTCCCAGCCTCAAGGAATTTCTTTGCTATCGAGTAATGAGTAGACGCAGGGCTAGAGACAAGAACACCTTTTATCGCAGGATCATCCATCAAGTCACGCATATCGGTCGTGTAGTTCATCTGCGGAAACGTTGACCGGCATTCTTCAATCCTTTCCTTGATGGAGTCGCACGCGGCTAGAAGGACACCCATACCGGATAGATTCCTGAAGATATTCTTTCCCCAGTATCCTAACCCAATTTGCGCAAACGCCCTTGAAGACTTCACTTTGGTTAACCTCCGGTTTGGTTTAATTCATTTTTATTAGTCATCCACACTTCATGACCTTTCGCCAAAAGAAATCATAGCTGGTGAACTTTTCGATCTCACCCTGAAAGAGAATGGACCAAACGCAAATAGCGCGACTTCACGGTTTGCCAATTCAGCGGACTCGAATTCAATTGGGACTCCTGAACACACGGGTTACTGCACCGTAAACGTCCACCAGGGAGACCTTGATCCTTCGAAAGGCCTTCCATTGCCGTCCACATCGAAACGATCAACGCGCCACTGATAATAATGCCCTGACACAACCCGTCCCGTTGCCGTGCTGTCAAAATTGAATCCCACAGCGGGATAAGCAGGGAATAGCGGAATCCTTTTACTTACCCAGACAAGAGCTGAAGGTGTTGGTGTTATGTCTTTCACCCGGACGACAGTGTAACCACCTCCCGTATTATCCTTCCAATTAAAATATATAGCGGAATCCGGGACAGTCTCTCCCGGTGTCGGAAACATCGGAGCAGGCCTTGGCAAGATTATGTAATCAGCAGTGTCAGACGGTTTGCTCAAACTTCCATCGGGAGCATATGCCTTTACGCAGTAGTAATATTTGACACCGGCCTGCACGGAGACATCGACCATTGAGGTGTCGACCGGCGATAACGAGGAGGCAAGATTGCCAACGTTCAGGAAATCGACAGGTAATCCCTTCATGTCAGTTGAATCTGTTCGGTAGACCATGTATCCCGCTGCCCCGTGAGTGCTGTACCATTGAAGAAACATCCCACCCGTATTTGGGTCCTGCCCAATCCCGGTTTCGGCCATCGAATCAGGCTGGGACTGGGAAACAAGCCTGGGCGTTACGAGCTCGAAAATAGGAGTTCCCTCCTCTGTGCACCCATGCAGCAAAAAGAGCATTCCAATGAGCAACACACGATTGAGATACGATTTCATGTGAACCACACTGAAGATAATCGATGATGCAAAGATGTTAAAGGACATCTGCGGGATAATGGAATGAGACAAAGTTGGATTAATGGAGTTGTGGAACCGTGGAATTGCGGGATGGCATCTTCGGCGCTTATCCGCAGGATGACGTTCTTCACTCAGTCTGAGAGCACCGGATAGCCTGTTCCACTATCGTATGAAGCATGAATGCTGCTCCGGCGAGCGGAGCAGCATTGTGTCCGGTAGGGTGAAACAGTGGAGGCATACGACCAGAAAGGAGCATGAAGGGTCATAAGTCCGGAGATCCATTCGCGGCCTCCACCCTTCCCTACCTATTGGGTGAATGTTGAACTGTAGTGGACCGGGACCGAGTCCTGATCAAGGGTCACCAGGACAAAGTATGCGAGCTTGTTCTGGTAGTTGCTGACCATCTCGGATGCCTGAGACGACAGGACTATGCTGAAGCTCAACGGATCAGACAAGCTGAGCTGTTGAGGCACCGATACGATCGGCAGGAAGTCGTACTGGTCGAGCATTGTCATCGCAGGATGACTCAGGTATAGAACGGAAGCCAGCTGAACCTGCGTCTCCCGCCCGGTGTCGATCTCCGGAATAGTACCCAGTGCGTCAAGCGCAACATCGACGGAGACTGAACCGACCGAAATGGTATTCACTTTAACCCGGAATCCAAGTGTCGGGGTCAAAGTGTTCAACTTGCTCAACTCGGTTCCGTCAAAGAGTCTGATGTTCTTCTGGAGAATGAGATTTACCGACGTGATCCCGGGAGGAGTTTCAGACTTCCAGAACGGTTGGAGCGATGTAATCGAGTAGACGGCGTTCGAGAATCTTGCGGCAATTGCGAACCGCTGGCGTCTACTCTGGGACTTAGTGTCCATCGGCATATTGTAGTGAGCCGGTCGGAGAGCAATTACATTGTTCCCCGGTCGTTGTCTAAAGGCTACATCGCCCAGGGCACCTGTTGCTTTCCCCAGTGGGGACTTATTGAGTGATGCCATTGTTGCAACCTCCTTTCTCGAGGGTTTTGTTGAAGAATGATTATGAAGTTCGTCCCGGCTGAACTTAACGACTGGATCGATTGAAGCCGGCGCCGTTTGTGCTTCGCACGAGGTTCAGTCGAGACCCGGCCGAGAAGCTGTCGAGGTTCTGGCGACTTCATGCCGACAATCAGCCGGAAGACGGTCGGGAATCAGTCGAGGAACCGGTCAGCTCCTCGAATACTTACAGCTAACCAAAACGAGCTTTGAGACATAAAAAAAGTTTTCTCCGAGTGGCAAAATTTTTCTTTTGATTAGCTATATATTATTGAAACCCGTTCACGGAGCTTAAGGATAAAGGGACTGAAAGTTAACGCGATTTGTGGCGGGGCCATTGAAAATCTGTCGTGCTAACCTCTCAAGTTACGGGGTCAACAAAATCGGTAAGTGCCGGTGACTCACTTGGAGGCCAGGGAATGTGAAACGAATAGGAGGAGGCTAATGCCATGCAAGAAGATTCCGATTCGCACGAGACTGATCAGATTGCCGAGATCAACCGGCTTGTCACGGATAAGAAGAGGCTCAACAAGCATTGCACATACGCGTCGCTTCTACTCGACGGATGCGCCAGGAATAGCTACCGGGTAGAAAGGGCTGTTACGGGTGAAGACGTTGTGGAGGAGGTGATTGTAGACATCTACGAGGGGAAAAGGCGATGGAACCGGGAGAAGTATCCCGATTTCGACAAATACGTTGCCGACTCCATAAAGAGCGAGGTATACGCGGCGAGGAAGAAGGCAGCGAGAGAGAGGGAAAGGGTTTATGCCGACGAGGGTCCAGGTGAGGTGCGCACTCCGCTCGACGGGGCCGCCTCTTCAGACGATCCTGCAGAGGCTACAGTTGTGAAATGTGACATTGAGGGAATTCAACGATGGTTGTGCGACAATACGGAGTTATCTCATGTCTTCGAGGATTTGATCAAAGGCATGAACGACAAGGAGATTGCCGAAGATCTCGGAATACAAGTGAAGGGAGTCTGCTGCTTAAAGAGAAGACTCCTCCGTAGGTTGAGAAAGGCACTTGGAGGCAAAATCAGGTAGGTCAAAATTAGAGAAAACCAGAAGGAGGCATCAATGGGCAAAGATTTGTGTGACATCATCTACGATCTCATAAGCAATGATGAAGAATTCGTCGAGGAATACTTAAACGAGATTGGGATTTGTGCCGACGATTTCAGGGCTCGTCTGGAGCGAAAGATACATGAGCTTGACGTCCGAAAGAAAACATCTATGGGTGTGAGATCGGCTGGGCTGGCTTCAAGGGTTTCGGGCGAAGAGTCTTTTGGATCCGGATATGAATCCTCGGAAGGAAATGCGGATATGGTCTTTCCCGAGACGCGATTGACATCAGAAAACGAGACACGTTGAGAGGAGTCGCCAACGGAGCTATTAGAACGGACAAAGAACTGTCGATAGAATCCGGGAAGAGATCCTGTAAGCAAGGCGAGGGCAAAGATAATTAGGACATTCACGGAGTAGTGTCCTAATTCCATGGAGAATCATCCCGAAAGATCTCTCATGGTCATGCCCCTTTGCTCTTGGCAGGAATCCGTGCTTGGGTTAACTAGATTCCCGACAGAAACATTCGGGAATGACAGGTGTGTAATGTTTACGCAGTTCAAATTGACATCTTAACAAAGGAGTTTGTACTATTTCCAAAATAGGACACTCCCCACCAAGAGGAGCTATTCTCTCGCCAAGACGCAAGGGTCACAAATAATTTTGTGGATAGGGCTGGCTATGTAGGAGGGTGGCACATCGGCGTGCGGGGAGATAGTGCTACGCGCAGTGAGTTCCTGCGGAGTATGAGGACCGGAAGGCAATCTGCGCAGTTGCAACGCTTAGGGCGGACAAGTATTCCGTCTGCTGCTCGAACACGTTCTAATCGAAATAGCGGAAAACGATTGTCATGGGAGCTGTCTGAGATCCGGGACGGCCTCCAAGGGTTAATCCAAATGCGTTAATAGAAGACAGACAATATGTAACCTAACAGATACCACCATGTGCTTTGCAATCAGGGGAGTTCGAAATTCCCTGCGACGATTCCGGGCACAGTTATATCCTCATCGAGCTCCTCCCATCGAAGCGCGAAACCGTCCAATCGCAACTCAACTTTGGAGAGGTCTGCGTCACTAGCCTCAATCAGACGCTTGAATCGGGAAGCAGGGAAGCCAACGATCCTTCCGTCTGTAAGCTCCAGGAATACCATTCGCTTCTCCACCCAAACACGCGAGGCCGCTGGCTCGACTTCTCGCAGGCTCTCAACGCTTGTGGAACTCATAATACTTCTCCTTTAAAAAGGCCTCATGCTTGAAAATCAGTTTCTCGACCTCACGCAATGCATCAGGTCTAATTCCTTTGTTACGTGCAAGCACTATCGGCGACAACCAAAACTTGTCCCGAAGGGATCCATTCGGACACTCTCCTTCGGACATCGCCACATGTATATGGGGAGGTTCATTCCGCACGTCCGAGTAGAAATGGAACCTATACGGCCCGATCCTGAGGACGGTTGGCATCTCGAATCATTCTCCCTATGCCTGTTATGAAAATATGCAAAACTTTAAGTTCCTCTGCAACCTGTCACATGGCCAAGGCCGCGATTTGTTCCGTCAGATCTACATAGATTTTTGCACTCTGTCTCGATCCGCGTTTTCTCCTGGCGTTGAGCTTCACGATCACTCTGGGTAGTTTAGAGTCGTAGATCATCACGAGTTACAGGACTGGAAAGCACTTTGCGCACTTGTAACGCTCGAGGTGGACAAGTACCCCGTTTGCTGCTCGAATACGTTCCAATCGAAGCAGCGGGGCATGATCCGTTCGTACCATGCGAGGCTGACCGGAATTCGGGCGGGCCTCCGTTGCTTGTCTTTAACGATCCGCAGCTTGCAGTCCGTGGGCTTGAGCACACCACTTGTGTTGATGGCTGACATTCTCTCTCCACAAACAGAACTCGTAGGGAACACTAATTCCTACTCGAACAATTGACAGCTGGAAACGAAATATTATTTCAATAACATCATCTTTTTCGTCGAGGTCTGGTCACCTGCAGCCAGACGATAAAAGTACACTCCACTGGAGACCTGTTCGCCCGCATTGTTCAAGCCGTTCCACTGGATCGTGTAGTATCCGGGCTGCTGAGCTCCGGTTACCAGCGTTCTGACTAACTGACCGCTGACACTGTAGACTTTGAGTGCAACATTGGTCTGATTCGCGACACGGTACTTGATGGTAGTGCTCGGGTTGAACGGATTAGGATAGTTCTGGTCGAGACCGAACGAGATCGGAATTCCTGCGACCTCAACGGACGCCAGATCTTGTGATGCATTTTCGTTGATCATTGCACTGCCGGACACGCTTGCCCTTGCGTCTTTATCAGAAAGCTTGAACTCTATTGCGGCAATCCTACCCGCAGAAAGAGGGGTCACGCCCGCCATAGCTATTTTCAGTGTGCCCTTGTCGATATGGTATACAAGGTCCCAATCTTTTGGAAGTTTGCTGGTCACCGTCTGTACATTGGCAGTCTGTCCGACAGATACGTTCAGCTCCACTGCATTGACATTTCTGGGATCGGTTATCGCGACAGGTACGGTGACCATATCTGTTTCTTCGAATCCAGGTTCAACTCCGCTGAGAACAACCTTGCCGGACGAGGTCACAGATGAAACTGCAAATTCCCGACCCTTTGTTGTGCCTGATTTGAAATAATGATCAACACTTGTGTCTCCGGCAACATAATCCATAATCAAGGATGCATCATATGCTGTCACACTACCGTCCCCTGAAACGTCGGCAGCTGCGAGAGAGGATGGAGGTAGAGTCGTATCACCAATGACATAGCTGAGTGCCAATGATGCGTCGAGAGCGGTCACCTGCCCGTTACCAGTGACATCGCCTTTTATAACTGTTGGAAGAGGATTGCTAGCTCCTCCACTAGAGGCTTGAGCATACTTTATTGTCCGATAGACGCTTTGATTGTTGTACCTGCTCGACCCTGCTATATACAGATTTCCCAGACCATCAAGCGTCAGGGCTGTCAGCACATTGGAACTCTGGCTCGGCTCAGCATTCTTGGCCACCCACTGCTGTGCGCTCATCGAATCATACTTCACTGTAACGAACCAGCTGAGGCTATCTGTGCCGGTGCTGTATCCACCGACGAAAACATCGCCTGTTGTACTCACAACAAGTGACGTCGCATTAAGACAATTCGTGGAATCATTATACGACTTAGCCCAAACCATTTTCCCGTCAGGGTTGTATTTCACAGTTGAATAGCCATCATAACCCGCTCCATGAACGTAGCTCACCCCAGTCACGTAAACGTTCCCAAAAGCATCCAACTTCACCGCAGCTGCCTCATCCCAGTCATTTGTTGAGCCGTTGTATCTCGCCATCCATTCCTGTACACCTGAGGTGCTATACTTAATAGTCACGTAATCAAATCCTGTTTCTGTCGAAAAACTGGTACCGGCTACATAAGCGTTACCTGAAACATCTACAGATAGTGCTGTCGCTTCGTCCCAGTCATTAGCAGGTCCATTGTAGCGCTGTACCCATTGCAGTATACCGGCGGCATTGTACTTAACTGTGGCAAAGTCATTGCCTGTGTTCTGCCCGTAACTGCGTCCCGCTACAAATACATTCCCCGCTATGTCTATTGCAACGGCGGCTGGCTTGCTATCACCGGTTCCATCACCGTTATATGTTGCCACCCACTTCTGACCGCCGTCTGCTCCGTACTTGATTGTCGTATAGCCATATCTTGTTCCTGACACTGGGCTGTACCCTGTGACGTACACGTTACCAGCCGCATCAACGGCTAATGTTGTCGGTATGCAACTTCCATTGCCGGAGCCGGAATACCTTACAGCCCACTGTTGGGTGCCTGTTGAATCGTACTTGACTGTCGCGTAATTGTATCGTTTGCCGTCGCTACTGAGTCCCGTGACATAAACATTCTCAAATTGGTCAACGTATATGGAGACCGGCCTACTATCACCAGACTGACTACCGCTATAACGAGCCATCCATAAACTAGTACCGGATGGACTGTACTTGATTGTCAGATACCCATAATTTTGGGAAGCGCTGTAGGAATAACCTGTGACATACACATTGCCAATGGAATCCGCAACCATTGCAGTTGCCCCATCCATCGCAGATGGTGTTGCAGATACATATTGGTTAACCCATTCGACATGTGCACTGTCGAGAATACTTGCATTGCCTGTGATAGTTGTTTGTTGCGCATTTGATATTGAGACTCTCAAGATGAGTCCGATGACTGCCGTTAGGATCGATATGTTTCTCATTTTTTTCATTCCCTCCGAGCACAATTGGTTCGAAGGGAATACCGGAATCAGTTCTTGAGATCATGTTCTTGCCTAACGACATAAGCGATTGCATATCAAGCGGATACAAAGGTGCTCCTAACCGGCTGACCCGCGCGAGTAGTCTGAGCACAGGTAACTTTTACCTATGATAATGAAAAAGGTTCTTGTCGAGATTAGGTGGTTGCTTTAGTCATGAGGGAGGGGAGAATTACGGAATTGGCGGAAACAACCGGAAGTTTGGTGGTGACTCATTTTCAGTCGCAGCGTCATTTCGGCCCCGCTCGGAGCGGGGTAAACTTCACCCGGAATCCAGTTTTTGGTTTTGGATGCCAGCTTTCGCTGGCATGACAAGTGCCATTTTATGTGAATGTTCAAACTGAGACACTGCCCAAAGTTTCGGAGTATGATATAGGGACCTGCAAACAAAAAAAGCCGTCGGTCATCCCGAGGATCCATCCGGGACACACCGACGGCGTATTCGCCTGCGTTATTAACTTCAGGCAAACTATGGCTGACACATTGTCATTCGATCATTTCAATAGCACCTCTTTTCTTCCAAACCACTTTGTGCTTTTGTTGTTGCTTCAAGTATAGCAATAACATCATCCGAATGAGTTGGAACAATGTGATTTCTCTAACAAGCAAAAAGCCCTGTCACAGGACAGGGCTTTGTCAATTTCCTACTATGTGGGAATGTCAATTATCTGTAGACCGATTGCTTTTTCGTCTCAAGTTCATAACCCGCTGACTTCGCATCATTGTAGAACATTTTTACCGTATCAAGAGAATACTCATTGAGGTCTTTGCCGAAGAGACTCATTTTCTTTATGAGATCATTGGTGACGGTAATAATGTGGCAGCCGATTTGGTCTGCCTGGATTATGTTCAACACCTCACGCGGACTCGCCCAAATCAGCTCGATCGATGGATATGGCCTGAGATAATCGACGATTTCCTTCATGACCGGCACAGGGTCACGTCCCGAATCCGCAATTCTTCCTGCAAACACGGATACATAGCCACCACGTCCCAACTTCAATCCCGGCACCACACTTTTGACTTGCTCGATAGTCATCATCGCCGTCACGTTTACTCTCACACCCTGTCGGGATAGTTCGGCCACCAACTTCGCGGACGAATCTCCTCTTGTATTAGTTATCGGGATCTTCACATAAACGTTGTCTCCCCAGGATGATATTTCAAGGGCCTGACTTTCCATTTCATCAAACTCATCCGAAAAAACCTCAAAGATATCGGCTTATCTTTGATCTCGCTAAGTATATCTTGCGCAAAGACCTTGTAGTCTTTGACACCAGCCTTCCTCATCAGCGTCGGATTAGTGGTAAACCCGGATATCATCGGGTTCTTGGCCATCTCAAGCATTCCGGCTTTGTCTGCACCGTCAGCAAAAATCTTTATGTTCAACTTTTCCAATCGTTTCTTCCTTTCTTGAATTATCAATATCGCAGGTATGAAGTCATCGGATCAAGACTGATCAGCGTCCTTTATCTGGTCGATTCCCATTTAGTCGGATTAACCTGCAGGTTAGGATGGGAAACCAGCAGATGCCAAATGACCGCCTGGAATCCCTCCGTCAGAGGAGTGATGTGCGCAGAATTGATTACAGGTATGACAACAACGGCGTCGCCAATCTCCTTCGTGTATCCCCCATCTTTCCCAACAACTCCAACCACCTTTGCGCCAATTTCTTTCGCGTACTTTACAACTCGAACAAGATTTGAGCTTATGTTCTTTTCCTCATTCCCGCCGCCGACCGAAAAGACAAAGATGCAATCGTCCGAGCGAAACCGGCTTACTCTCAGCCAATTCAAAATGGAGACTTCCCAACCTTCATCGTTGACTCTTGCAGTCAACTCAGAAACATTGTCGTAAGGAGCATATGCTTCGATGTTGCAGAGTTTTCTGAAGTCACAGACGGCATGGGATGCGTGCCCGGCCCCTCCTCCTGAGCCAACAATGAACAACCGTCCGCCTTTACTTCTGGTTTGAGCTAATAGCTCTGCTACCTTCTCGATTTCGGCAGAGTCCAATCCGTTTATCACTGCTATTGATTCGTTCAGAAATTCTTTCGAAAAAAACATATGCTTCTCTCTTTAGTGCGGAAATTATTTTTGTCAAAATCCGTATTGTGGCATTTCTATTTTACGAACGATCCTGTCGAGATATGTCAAACCTTCAGGAGCGACCTCGAATTCACCCGGATCATAATACCTTTCATCGACAAAACGATGAAACTCCTCGATATCGCTCAACTCCTTAAGGCAAAAAGGCTCAGCGATAAATTCGGTGTCCAAATTCTTCAACGTGAGAAAGACAGGCTCGCTTAATCCTTTTGCAAACATATTTATCGCATCTTTTCCCAACATGGCGGCGGAGCGGTAATCTAACTCATTGGGGTTCCCTGAACGATACAAATATGATGGGTTAACAGAGTTGACATTCTTAGTATTGAATCGCCGCCCCAGATCAGCCTTCAATTTCTTCGCAAGCAAGTCTGCGGCGCCTTTGAACTTCGGATGACCGAAGTTGTCAAGATCTTTTTCGTCTGCGGATATGTAACTCCCGTCCGACCACTTTGCGCCTTCCGAGATCACAATTATCACGTTCCGATGCTTTTGAAATCTATCCGCCACCTTTTCAACCAGCAAGTCGTAGTACAGAGGAAACTCGGGTATGATAATAAAATCAGGGTGTCCCAAAGAGGATGCTATAGCAAGCCACCCGGCGTGCATCCCCATCGATTCGACAACGACTATCCTCTCATGCGAATATGCGGTAGTCCTCAGTCCCTCACTCAAGCTGACGAGTGATGAGATCTTTTGCGCTCCCGTGGGGTAACCGAGTGTAAAGTAGTTGACAATTCTGCCGGCCTCGTTGATGCCGACGTCGTTGTCGATCGTCTTCGAGATCAGGACCTGCGGAATATCCCTGAGATGAAATGCATTCGAAAGTGTATCCTCCCCTCCAATTACTATCAGGCCATCAAGATTCAGATCATCGAGACTCTTCCTTATTTTCGAATAAGCATCATCAACTTTTGATAAGTTTGTTCTCGAAGACTTAAGGACGGTCCCTCCAATCGCAGGGTCGAGCTTCAGTTTTCCAATGTCCACAACAGTTTCTTCCAGCAATCCCTGCCATCCTCTTGTGAGGCCTATGACATCCACTCCGTTTGACCTTCCATATTCATAAGCAGAA
Source organism: uncultured Bacteroidota bacterium (assembly GCA_963704305.1). Classification (GTDB taxonomy): domain Bacteria; phylum Bacteroidota; class Ignavibacteria; order Kryptoniales; family JAKASW01; genus JAKASW01. The sequence continues at coordinate 853,021 of OY969888.1, forward strand.
TGAATGACCGCATTCAAGGGCGGGACATCGCCGCCACCGGTTAAGATCCCAATTCTCTTGTCCATCATACTAATCCACACTTCCGGGACCGAGGATCAGAACTATCATCGATCAAGATAAACAACTCCGCATTCTTTAGCAGATTTATAGATTGCCTCAATGATCTCATTCGCTTTCAATCCATCGAGGCCGCTCCCGATGGGTTCTCTTCCTTGCTCGATAGCAGACTTAAATTCTTTCCATTCATTTCTCCAGCTTGCATCATCGGCAGGAAATTCGGTTGTCTCGATCTCCGGACGTCCCCCCTCCTTCCGCCGCTTGCCATATTCAAGCGTCTCGGGGCCGTAACTTCCACCCAGCCCATCCACTTTGAGGTAACCTTCCGTTCCGAACACCTCGAACGAAAAAATGTTTTTCCAGTTTGTCCAGCTCACGTTGAATTGAATATCGGCGCCGTTCATGGCCTCCATGTAGACGAATGCGTTGTCCTCGACTTCGATTTGCCAGAACTTCGTCCTGACAACCCCGAAGACACTTTTAACTTCTCCAGCAAACCATCTGCACAAATCGATGACGTGGACTCCTTGATCGAGCAGCTCACCTCCGCCGCACAACTCTTTTGATGCGCGCCATTCTCTCTCCATTCCCGGACGTCCACCATGGCCGTATCTTGCCCTGATGCTTATCAAGTTGCCGACGGCACCCGCATCAAAAAGGGACTTCGCTTTCCGGATGCCCGGATGAAATCTGTGGTTGAATCCGGTCTTCAGAAGAGGTGGACAGGGAGGCTCGGGGACTCGCGGACTTGGGGACGAGGAGGTACGGACAGCGGCCAGCATTTCTGCAGACTCGGCAGCGTTTCTGCCGAGCGGTTTTTCTGCCAGCACATGCTTCCCTGATTTCAAGCAGTCCATTACAATTTGCTTTGCATACTTATTTACCACCGCGACAAAAGCTACATCGAAATCAACACTGGATAACAGCGCCGTATGATCCGTGAAGCACCCACAGGCAAACTCTTCAGCAAACTTGTTCGCAGCAGTTTCATTCGAGTCACAGCAAGCGACAATTCGGTCATCAGGACCTAGCGCCTTCGCTCTCTTGTTTCCGATCAACCCACAGCCAATTATTACGACGTTCATAGATATTAGCTTTGAGCAGTTAGGGCTTAGTTTGTGATCTTTTCTCTATTTTTTCGAAATTCTTGGCGTCGATCCTGCGGAGAGTCGCCAGGTCCCGATCAGATATCAGTCGCTGCTGGAACGCAGGGTCTCTCCACGGGTCCCATTTTGCACTAATAAGTTTGCCGGTGATTCCATCCGAGACATCAGAAGCAAGAAATGACACAAGTCCGGCAACAACCTTAGGATCATCACCGCCGGTTTCCTTCCTCTTGGCTGCGGCAGCAAATTCATCACCGGATGCTTTTCCAGCTTGAATCACTTCTTCAAGCATTTTCGTGTTTATTGCTCCCGGGGATATCGCATTAACGTCAACATTGAATTGCTTCAGCTCCATTGCGAGCGTCTCTGTAAGGCGAACGAGCGCCGTCTTTGAAACGGCGTAAGCCGTGAAATTCGGTCTCGGAGAGGTAGAGCCGCCTCCCGACAGGATGATGATTTTCCCCCTCTTCCTTTGTATCATTTCCGGCAGTACCGCATGAATGAAGCGTGCAGTTCCGAATAGATTTATTTCAACGTTCTTCTTCCATTCCGACATATCCGTGTCCGAGAAAGGACCGATCGGCGGTTGAACACCTGCATTGTTCACAAGCACATCGATCTGTCCGCATTTCTCATGCGCGAAGGACACCACATCACTCACGTCGCTATCACTGGAAATATCACAGATACAAGCATAGCACCTGCCGTCGGCCTTTTTGATCGCGGCCTCTGTCTCCTGCAATTCACTTATGGTTCGAGATAAAATGACAACCGTCGCCTCCCGAGCAGCGCACTCTTCAGCTATAGCCCGCCCGATGCCCCTCCCGGCACCCGTAACGATAACGTTCTTATTTTTCAGCATCATGGTCGGACGCTAATGAAGCTCTAAGAAGCTCCGGTGTATCGAACGCTCTCAATGGCACTTTCGAACAGACGCCATAAATGGCAACGTTGTCTCTGAGCAGCCGGGGAAAAATATCCTTTCCAAAATCCGAGAAGCCAGCCGGGACATAGTCGAAAATTTGTGGACTCAGATAATATATGCCCGCGTTAACCCAATGACTATCAGTCTCTCCATCAGCAGGCTTCTCTACGAAGCGAACGATCCTGCCGTCCCTGTCAAATTCTCCGACACCACTCTGAGACACCTCTTCCCGATAGTGAAACGCCACTATCGCGACGCTATCTTTCTCACTGGCAGCCTTCTCGAGAAGTGAGAGGTCAAAGTCTGAGTAGTTGTCTCCGTACAGCACGAAGAAGCGATCATCTCTCAGGTGCGTTCGAAAACTGTTTAACGCTCCCGCAGTCCCGAGGAGCTGAGGTTCATAAGAATAATTGATACTGACTCCGAAGCTGGATCCATCGCCAAAGTAGCCGCGTATTTTTTCCGGAAGATGGTGAGTGTTGATAAAGATTTTCTTGATCCCATGTGCCTTGCACAATTCGAGGTTGTGCTGCAGTATCGGCTTCCCATTGAACTCGATCATTGGTTTGGGAAGCTTCCTCCCCATCTCCCCGAGTCTTGTCCCTTCGCCTGCTGCCAAGATTACGGCTTTCATCTGGAGGGATCAGAAATTAGAAATGAGAAACAAGAAACTAGAAACGAGAAAGAAGAAACTAGAAACGAGAAAGAAGAAACTAGAAACGAGAGATCGGGTAAGGGTCATTTGCTCCTCATGGCCGAAAGGGATGAGATCAACTTACCAAGATCCACCGTAATCTCGCCGATGAACTTCTGGAATTCAGAGCCTGTGTCTTCGTCCAAGTATTTAACTCTTTGCGCATACATGAGATGACTCTGTGTTTCGTAAAGAGAGCCTCGTGCATTATAATAGAAATTCAGCTTATCCGCCACGTGGTGTCGGCCAAATCCCTCAGCGATGTTCGCCGAAACCGAAAGAGCCGCCCTTCTCACTTGAGAGGTCAACCCGTAATCCTCTTTCTTTGGCAATGATTCAGACCATTGAAAAACCTTGACTGCGAGATCAAGTGCATCCTTCCACACTTGCATGTCTTCAAAGCTTCTATACCTCACCGTGGTCATTCCGTGCCTGCGTGGTGAGCCACCTCCGATTTCTCTTTTCTGATTGCTCATTTCTCATTTCTGACTGACGGGTCTCCCCCCTCGCACCCGACCCGCTGCGAGCTCTTTCTTGATAAACTCGATTGAGGTCATAAGACCGGTCCGTAAATTCACCTTTGGTGTCCAGCCGAGCTTATTCGCCTCGCTGATGTCTGCGAGGTTAGCAAACGCTTCGCCTGGCAAGTCAGGGTGATATTCAGGCTTGACAGTAGAGCCAAGAAGCGAAGCAATCGTAGAGTAGATCTCGTTGATGGAGTAGTTCACGCCCGATCCGAGGTTAAACACTTTGCCGGTAGTGCGAGCGTCAGTAATGCACATCTCGTGGAAATCATTTATATCATCGACATGAATGAAGTCTCTTCGTTTTTCCCCGGTGCCGTAAATCACTGGCCGTTCGCCTCTGAGCAGCTTGATTATGAACGCACTGAATACGGGCGGGATGGTTCTGCGATAATCCTGCCTCGGGCCGTAGACGCAGAAGTAGCGGAGCGCAGTTGTCTTCAGCCCGAAGAATCTTGCGTATCCTTCGGCAAAGTACATCGAAGAAAACTTGCTGATCGCATAAAAACTTTCCGGCTTGACTTCCGTTTCAGAAGTAGGAAGCTGCTTGCTCCCTTCATACATGGCAGAAGACTCGGCATAAATCACTTTCTTCACATTCGCCCTTTTTGCCGCTTCGAGAACGTTTGCAGTTCCTCGGACATTTATGTCGGCTGTGTCGACCGGATCGATCTGGCAATCGATAATGGAGTTCTTCGCCGCAAAATGGAAGACATAATCGGATCTCGGGAATAAAGGATAAATAGACTTATCGCGAATATCGAGTTGATGAAACTCGACGCCTTCGGGAATTTGCTCCCTCACTCCATAGGAAAGGTTATCGATCCCAACTACTTTGTATCCCCTCTGGAGAAGACGATCTGCGAGATTTGAGCCGATAAAGCCCGCTACGCCGGTTATGAGTATTTTGGGAGCCATTAGCAAACAGTATGTAGAATGAAGTAGGTAGTATGAAGTATGTACGATTCAGAATTCAGTGGCAAAACTTTTCAGGTTGGTTTATCATACTGTTCAACATCTTACCAACTTCGCCATACCTCTGGTGAAAATAAGTCTTTTTGTCTCTCTGCAGATAACCGTGATCGCATGAAAAATCAATCCACACCTCTGTTTCACCAGCTTCACCCGCCGAATCCACAAGCTTACTGACAAAGGATTTCGGGTATTGTCGCTTGTACCATGCCTCAGCAATGTTTGCCGGAACAGAACGAGATGAACGTCTGATTTGATCTACAAGAGAATATTTCTCTTCTTTGGGAAAAGTTTTTGTAACCTCAAATACTTCTAATGCCAATCTGTATGAAAGCTGGAACACTTTCAGATCTCTAAATCCTTTGTACTCTCTATCTGGAATCTCACTCATTCAAGAATTGCCTGTTTGCTTGCTACTCACTACTACATACTACTTTCTGCTTACTGATTTCAAATATTCACCAGCTCCTTGCTTCCTTCCCAGTCAAACTGGAAATCCATATATCTCAGCCCCTCGGCCTCCATGGCCTTGCGCAGACGTTTCCGGCCTTCGCTTTTCACACAGAACAGCAAGAACCCACCTCCGCCTGCGCCCATCAGTTTTCCGCCGATGGCACCGTTGGCCATTGCTTTTTCGTACCACTTGTCGATGGAGGGGTTGCTCATCCTGGCTGAAATCTTCTTCTTCTCAAGCCAATGTTCGTGCATCAACTTTCCCAGGGCTGTGACATCATCCCGCTCGATTGCAGACCTTATTTCCTTACCGATCTCCTTTATCCTGTGCATGGAGCGGATTGCCACATCTTCATTAACCTTTGCCTTCTCACTCTGTTCGGAAAGGATCTCATTTGCATCCCTCTGGATGTCGGTGTAGAACATCATCAGGCGGTTTTCTAATTCGTAAATCGTCTCGTGGTCAATCGAGAGTCGTGTCACTTTGACGTTGCCGAGAGTGTCTATGTCAAGTGCGATGATCCCGCCGAACGCAGCGGCATACTGATCTTGCTTCCCGATCGGCTTCCCGATCAGATCGATCTCTATTTTGCAAGCCTCCTCGGCCAGCTCCTCGACCGAAATGTGACGCCGGAGCATGGCATTGAGCGCCCTGAGGAGGCCGACGGTATATGAGCTCGAGGAACCCATTCCCGTTCCAGCAGACAGATCCGCCATGGAGCTGATCTCAAGGGGCTGTTTGATCTTCAGAAATCTCAACGTCTCCCGCACAATTTCGTGCTGGATCTTCCCAATTTCATCAACGCCCACCGTTTCAGCTTTTGAATAGTTGATTCTGATCCTGTCGACGAGTGCCGGAAGGTTCAGATTGATAAACATGTATTTGTTTATTGCTGCAGTGACCAAAGAACCTTCATATTTCTTGTAGTAAGATGGCAGGTCTGTGCCTCCTCCACCGAGTGGCAGCCTGAATGGTGTTCTCACGACAATCATCGATCAATAATCCTTTTTCTTCTTCGCTGCGGAAACAATTCAAACAAGACCAATCAGCTAGCCCCCTTTCCCATGAACACCGCTGGAATGGTCTTCAGCAGAATCTTCAGGTCCAGCCAGACAGACCAGTTGTCAATATACTCAAGATCCAGCTTAACCCATTCATCGAAGCTATCTATCTTATTCCGCCCGTTGATTTGCCAGAGACATGTGAGTCCGGATTTGATACTGAGTTTTCTCCTATGCCAGCTCTCGTAACGTTCGAGCTCGTGAGGACCGGCGGGCCGCGGACCAACAAGACTCAAATCTCCTTTCAGCACACTAAAAAGCTGCGGGGTCTCATCTATGCTCCATTTTCTCAGCCATCTGCCGAAAGAGAGAATTCGCGGATCGTCTTTAATCTTGAACACAGGTCCGCTCATCTCATTCCTTTTCGCGAGCGACGCCTTCATTTGATCGGCATTCTTGACCATAGTGCGAAACTTCCAGCTCCTAATGGGTTTTCTATCCAGACCTACGACATTCCATCGATACAAGATAGGTCTGCCGTCCGAGATCAAGATCCCCAATGCTGCAACGAGCATCAGTGGAGAGAGCAGGACGAGTGCAAAGGAAGAAACAGCGAAGTCGATAAGTCTCTTAAGAAGCAACCCCAACTCCGACTGATGCACCATGCTAAAGGTTATGATATCCAATCCATAAACATCATCAACCGTGACATCCTTGGTGATATGCCCGAAAAAGTTCGAGTTCAGCCGTGTCACCACGCCTTCCTGTTCACACACCTCCAGCAGCGATCTGATCAAATCAAATCTCTTTGTGGAGATCGTAATGATGACTTCTTCAGGGTTAAGTTCTCTCAGGACGCTGCCGATGTTTTCATAGGTGTCTATTATCTTCTTGCCGCAATACTCCTTCCCCACTTTGTTCGTGTCATCTGTTAATACTCCAATTATGTCCAATCCCCAATTGAAATTATTGTCGACGACCTCGATGAATTTTTTCCCTCTTCTCCCTGCCCCTACCAACAGGACTCTTTTGCGGTTCTTACCCTTCCCCCTGAGAAAGGCGGCAACGTAGAACACCAATGTCTTCTCCATCGTGAATAAGGCAACGGTTACGAAGAAAAGGGCGATAACGGTGGTCCTCGAAACTTCTCCTGCTCGAGCCAGGAAGAGGACCGAAATGTTTATGAGTATGCCAAGCGAGGTTACCTTCAAGATGATGGTATACTCCCTGGCTATGGAAGTAAAACGCTGATAACTGTATGCGTTCTGGGAATTGAATAAAACTACATAGGCAAGACTAATCACCAGGACAAGGAGAATGTGAGACGGATGTAGAGGAATGACCTGAGGAAATATCTCGGGATGCAGCCCATGCAGCAGATTTGCGACAAAATAGGAAATGACACAACTTGCCACAGCAGTCAGGAAGTCCACTAACTGGGCAAGTCGTGTGTGAAATGAAGGACGCCAGAGTATCACGGTTTATCCCTCCTTATGTTTAATTATGATGCGGCAAGAAAGACGTAAGCAACGAGCATTCTTCTTCATCATACAATTTGTAAATGGATTAAGATTATGTTTAGAACAAGAACAAATCGAAACAGATGCAGGACGAGGCTTGGGAATTTCTCATACGAGATGCGACGTTGCAAAGAAAAGAACGCCATATGATGGTCATTGCGAGAATTTGTCTATCAGTTCCTTCGTTCGGGCAATATTGGCATTTGAGGAGGATCCGAAAAGGACCGATACTATTCCCTTCTGCTCACAAACGTACCGCAATGCCTCTTCGGGTTTAATTGCTCCACCTGCAAGAACCTGCATAGCGATACACCTGCAATTCTTTTCTGCGATCACCGGCTCATATTCTTCTATTCCACCCGACATGCGAAAGCCAATCTTATTGATCGAGCTACAAATGACAGGATTCTTAATGCCGCAGTTTTCCAAAAAGGCAAGCATCTTCGGCAAATTCATCGTCATGAATCCTGCTTCCGCATCATACTTTTTCTTTACGTAATTGTGGAACTCGACGAAGACTTCCTTCATTCCCAGACCCATTAGAAGATCGTTCAAATTGTTTTGGATGAAAACGACGCCTGTCTTAATGCCCCTAAACATTTTCATCTCTAAATCAATTAGCATTTCCATGATTGAAATAAAATCCTTCGAAGCCAGAGCCATCCCGCCTTTGGCCAGAAAGCTGAAGGGGTTGGAAGGCAGGTACTCGCGCAGAGTGCCAATAATACCTAAGTCGCCTAAGGCGTTTGCGTATTTATGAACATCCGGAATTGTAGGAAAGATTTCGTAGTCCCGGTATCTCGACGGGTTAGCTCTGATAACGTCGGCGATTTCCGAGACCCTTTGATTCGTAGTGCAAACGAATGTCCTTATCCCAATATCATATGAGAAATCCAGGACCTTCATGATCTCCTTTGTGTCGCTGAACCTGATAGCGGTTTGCCTTCCTCTTTCATCAGAGACATGATTCACCCCCCAGAATTGATTGTCGCCGATTAGTATTCTGTCAATGGTCAATTCCAGATGGCATCCTTCCTCAACATATCGATTGTATGGTTTGTCTTTATAGAGTCCTCAAAGGAGTTCACCTTAGAGTGATTCGCTTTACCCGACGCTCCACGTACGAAATGATCTAATTGCTCCGTGTATTCTTCGCCGCGAACAAAAAAATCTACCGGTTGGACCAGGCCCGTTATGTACCTAAAATTCCATCCCTTACTCAGGCTTGCCGGTTTGTTCTCCTCCGTCAGGAATATCTTACACTCCTGAGAGTCAACGATAATTTTCCCATTCCTTCCCAATATTGTGATCGTAATCGACATCCTTCTGAATGTCTTCTCGCTCCAGTTTACAGAGATGCTGCCTGTCAGATCGTTCGAAAAAACAAGGTTTGAAAAAACGGCGTCCTCGGACCTTGCTGAATATATTTTTTTCATAATTGTCCCTGTCACTCTCTCCGGCAAACCCCAGTAGTAATTAATGAGGTTTATCAGATGAGAGCCATAATCTAACAGGCAGCCTCCACCTTCATCTGTCTTGGAACGCCATGAGAACTTGCTCTCCTTGACAAAAGCAGGCCCATTTACTTCTGCCATGAAATGATACATCTTGCCCAATACTTCTTGATCGAGTAATTTCTTCACGTATCTGAATGTCGCGACGAATCGGTTGTGATAGCCAACTTGAGTGTATAAGCTTCTCCCCCGTGCAATCTCAGTTAGCTCCTGGGATCCAGGGTAGTCCGTCCCGAATGGTTTCTCAACAAATACACTAACGCCCTTGTCCAGGAAGTATTTTGTGATTTCATAATGTGTGCTGGTAGGGGTAGATATAACAACGCAGTCGGGTTTTGTTTCCTCATTCAACCCTCTATAATCATCGAAACATTTGAACGAGGTAAACCTTCTCAAGGCATCGAGAACCAGTCGGGATTTATCGCATACACCTACGATTTCTGTATTCTTATTCTGATTCAAGATGGACAAGTGCGAGATACCCATCTTGCCGAGACCGATTACGGCTGTCTTCAGCATATCTGAACTCTGTCGAGGCTTTCATAGATCGTTTTCAAGATCATCTTGTATGCTTCCTCTCCTTTCGACATAAGTCCAAGATTGTGTCCCACCGCATGATGATTCTTCAATATCTCCTCGACGTAAGGGAGGGTCAAATGCTTGCTGTGGTACATCAGTCCTTCGTTCAGCAAGCACTTATCAACTGAGAGCAATTCATCCTGATAAACTGATATTACCGGAAAGCCCAGTACAGCTAGTTCTCTGGTCATCGTTCCACCCGCTCCGATAAAGAGCCTACAGTTACTGGCAACCTGATCCAACTTCAGCTTACCTCTGAGAATCACTGTATTTTCCAAATTCAGTGAGACATAATGTTCTTCCTGTAAAGCATCACGTGGTAATATCACCAACTTGTGGCTACCGATGAGTTCCTTGATGATACCGTCAAGAAAGTTTACCTCTCCATTATAATACTGTGCAAGCCACGGCTCAGGTCTGATGTAGATGGAATCCCTGGTATCCCGGTGGTCATACAATAAATCCTGTCGATTCCACAGGTATATGCCCTCTTTCAACCCGGGGTACCTGACGATCTTTCTCGCCCTCGCTAACTGTTTTATTGCCACTTCCATAGGAAAGTATTCGGGGAGCAGAATCTTGTCAGCCAGAAGAAACGAAGGAACGTTACCAAGAGCATGATCATTATCGTTCATGTATATGGAATCTATCCCTAATAGCCGTGCCACGATCGGCGAATGGAATGAACTCTGAGAGACTGCCAGATCCACATTTCAACGTCTAAGGTGTTGATATAGCTGCAATATCCTGATCGGGTATCCCACGGCCTTCTTCAACCGGTTTGCACCATAGTGCTTGCCCACAACCGTAAAGTCAAAACCATGCAACTCGAGTAACTCTATTGCATTTCCCAGCGGCCGGGTGGTGATAACGATCTCAAAGTCTTTTCTTAATTTCTGAATAATCGGTGAAAAGAGATTTACGTGCGGCGAATTGGAAAGATCAAACCAAATCTTCATTGTCCTCATCTTTCAGGTGATAGGCTAACGAAGCGAGAGCGAGGAACATCCATGCATTGGACCACCGCATGTAGGAGATTCGGTTCATCGAGAATCTATGCTTCCGGTAATAGAAATATCCTGACGAGTCCTGCATACTATCAATCATCCACCCGGCGACATCAGAAGCCATTTTTACCTGACCAAACCTGCACAGAGTCAAGATGGATTGAGCAGCGGCGGTCGAGTCGATGGGGTATGTCCTATCTTGATAGTACTTTGGAATCCCCTGCTCTAAGAAAAAGCTGTTCTTGTAGAACTCAAACCCGCGCTGCAAAGCCGGCAGAAATTCCGTGTCTCCTGTGCACCTTATGAATTCATCGAGACAATCTAAGACGTAACCGGTGTGAAAATTGTCCACCCAGGTTCTTGTATCGCCTTCCGAGTAAGACCAAGCGCCGTCATCTCTTTGGTGTTTCATCACAAAACTAACAACCTTCTTTGCTTCCTCCATCAAGTATTGCTCATTCGTAATTGAATAGACCTGTGAAAGGAGTCTTGCGCCCTTCATCGAGGCATTGAACACGACCTGAGTGTCATTTGGCGAATATGAAAAACAGTAACTCCCGTCATCTCCGTAGGCCCTATTGAGATCGCTAAGAAAGAACTTCGTCGCATTCGTACACAGCTCCAAGCTCTCAGCAGAACCGAGTAACTTGTAATTAGTAAAGAGAGCATTTGTAATAATTCCCGTGGCTACACTGGTCGGCATGAAAGCATGAATTCGCGCGTATCTCGCTTCCCAATCGAAATCATAACCCCAGCAACTACCGGAGTATCCATTCGAACGAAGTTCCACCAATCTCTGCAGGCAGTAGTCTATTTGATGCGAATAGAAATCCAGCTTCTCCTTGAACACTTGACTCAGGCGCGCGTAAGCTTGAATGCACAAGCCCAGAGTGACAGGATTCAATCCCTTCGGGGTACCGAGAATATGCCTTAAGTTGACCGGCACTCTTTTCAATGCTTGCTGAAAACCGAGACGAATTATTTTGTTCGATTTGAATACCGGCAATTTGAAGATTGGCGACATCAGGGCATCAAAGGGATCATACCCTTCGTACCCTTCTGAAATTATGTACTTCTCAAGCTTTTCAATTGGCTCGCAAAGTTTCAATTCATCTTCCCGGCTCACCTGCATTTCGCTCCGTCGATTCAGGAAATCCCGAGATGTTGTGCCTTGACTAACCACAATATCATTTCCATTCGGGATCACTTAACCAATGCAATTTTCCTGGCGCTCGAGAAAGTCACGGCCTGACTGACCGGATCAAGCGTTTCCAATCGACAGAAGTAAACACCGCTGCTAAATTGTCTGGCGTCCCATGTAACAAAATAATAACCCGCCTCCAGATCCTGGTCTGCAACGATACCGACTCGTCGACCGAGAACATCATAGATGGATACCCTGATCCGGCTACGATTCGGAATTCCAAAATAGATTTTTGTTGATGGGTTAAACGGATTAGGAAAGTTCTGATACAGGCTGAAGGACTTAGGGAGATTAGTGCCAGCTGCTTTTACCGCTCCGAGCGGACTCCCCTGTGCCTGAAGATGGATGTCGAACGAATTTGCGCTCAGATTAGAAAACACCCTAATTGTATCATCCAGTCTACCAGTATAATCCGGTCTGCAGACTACGCTCACTTCCAGAGAGTCACTCGAATTAAACCATTCCGGAAGACTCACTGTATAGGCAGTGAACTCTTTAGGGGATGATTGATTTACTGAGTCAATATGGATCCTGGTCGTGTTTGCAAACCTCAAAGTGAGCCTCAGTGTATCTGAGGCACCAAGTCCAATTTTCCCAAATGACAGTGAATTCGCACGAACAGTGATTGGGGGACTGTATGACCCCAGTGTAAACTCACCTGATCCTAGAACTGACACGGCATTGTACAGTGTTCCATTGAGTTCATACAGACCGATTATCTGCCAAGCACTATCTGTGAAGGCCTTGTACAACCACACTAAGGAATCGCTGGAACGTCAAGCCAGTCAGCTTCTGGACTGGAAGTCCCAGGAATAAGTTGGAGACCATGTTTTGTGGACTATATACTATCCATTCAAATGGATAGTTGGACTGTATCCCCATTGGAAAATTCTTTTCAGAAAAGGACGAACCGTACACAAACAGCTCAGAGGAGGCTCTTGAGTCGCACGCTACTGTTAGTCCTGTATTAGGGCATATGAGATTCAGATCATTCCCCGCTGCGACATCAACAGAATCAAAATCATTCCATTTAAGAGATCCAACGCAAAAGGCATTTCCGTACGGCCAAATTCCAGACTCCAAAAGGTAGATGTTGCCAGCCAAGTCGGTCCCAACCGGCTCGGCCCGGCCATCCCGCGCGGCTGGGAAGGAAGCAATTTCCTGAACCTGATATGAACCGTCCTGAGCCTCCTTGATTGCAAACAGCCTTGCCAACGTGTCAATCTCCATTTGGTTGCGCTCATCCACAGTATTCGCTATTATCATGTTGCCACTGTCACTATGCAGGATGACGTTGAAATAAAAAGGCTTATCGGCGAACGTTCCCAGTACTTCTTTGTAGTCTTCAGCACCCGTGGTCATGGGGGTCATTGTGGGGTAGCTGCTTCTCCGTCCTATTCTGAATATCTTCTGCGGAGAGTAGGGTGCATCCATAAACCAATAGATGTAGTGCTCAGTAAACGCAAAGCTAACTGTCCGGGTTTCCTGTGAGCCTGTCCCAACCAGGTTCAGGCGAACTACTCCATCTGAATCGGGCTCGAGGCGGTGCGTATGATAATAGATTCGAGATTGAGCGTCCCCATCTCCCGTCGCTATCCAAATATCGCCCGTATATGGATCACGCTGGACCGCATGAACATGCCGCACGCCTCCATTGTACCCGGTGCTATCCCTTGGCGGAAAGGCGTATACTGCGTGCCAGTGCTCACCATTTTCGGTCCCCTTGTAGATCTTAATACTTATGTGAGGTGCAGCCTGATCGTCAGTATTGTATTCTCCTAAATAGACATTTCCAGAGTCATCCGAATCCCAGCCCTGAGCCAAAACGCTAGATACAGTAAAGGTCCCGTCATGTTGCGGGAAAGAATCGCAGACTACATGAGCAGCTTTGAACCCAAAGTCAGTTTTCAAGATCCTTCTGTGCCCCTGCAGGGAATCTCGAGTGCCAAGAATGAAATATCCGAAATCAGTGTGCAGAAAAGGCTCGTTGTCGATGTCGCCATGAATCTCTGGAGGGTATTCCCCCACGTCCATTGGCTGAAGCGGGTTAGTTCTTGAAGTGTACCAATATTTCGAGTCAAACAAAAACACGGTGTCCCCGATTACCGATGCATTAATCCAATTAGTCGATTTATATGACGGAGGGTAAGTCAGGTTTTCCATAGTCAATGTAGAAACTCCTGCTACCCATGGGACAACAGTGACATGGCAAGTATCAATCAGAATGGGAATGCCTCCCTGGGCAATGAGAAGAGTTTTTCCAAATTTCTTTCCCGTCACGAAACGGGAACGGACAGTGGCTACTGTAGTGTCGGTCGAATAGCAAGAAAATTTGCCACTAGGATCGACATATTCCAACAAGTGCGGAACATCCTTCGTGAATGAAATACATCTCGTCCGAAATATCGGCTGGGAAAACGTTCCACCAAGGGGGAAAACTTCAAACACAAGTGACATGACGAGCACAAAGGACGTCGATGATCTGTTGGAGATCTTGCTCATGATTGATCTATGGCAAGCGCGTCTTCGGCTTATGGTTACTCGCAAACAACAACCGGGATTGTGTTTCTTGTTAGATCCCCATTCACGAGCGATCCATGAAGCGCATCAACCCTCATTAACTAAATTCGCCTCTCAGCCGAAACTTCTGCTCTTCGACGATGGTTTTCCAGCTCATCGGGAATGAGTTTTTCCAAAGACTCAAGAACAACTTCAGGGGGCAATTCATTCAGAGTCGCCCCCTGACAGTCCAGATCTTCATTCCGTTGGCCGGGCAACAGGTAACGACGAGCGATCGGTTCTCCTGAACGCACGACTGCATGGCGATCCCCGTAGGGAGCCGTACGGACCGGGTTGGTTGGTCCGAAGATTCCAACTGTTGGAACTCCGACTGCCGCAGCCAAATGCATTAGACCTGAATCGTTCGCAACAAAGCAATCCATTCTTTGAATCAACGCACTGACCTTATGAAGTGGCAATCCAATGACCATTTTTGTGTGCGCTCTCGTCATGCTCACCACATTCTCTATCATCTCTCGTTCCTCGGTCTTACCAAACAAATAGAAACAAGAAACATATTTCTCGCTGAGAGAATCACAAAGCTTTAAGAATTTTTCCGTCGGCCACTGGCGGGTAGAATCATAAGATCTTTTTACACCGGGCTGAATGCCTATTCTTAGTCCCTGACAACCATCTCCAGTAAGCTGACTATCTGCCCAATCTTGATCTTCTTTTTCCACGTCCAGTTTGTATTCGACAGTCTTGTCATGAATACCTATTTGATCCAGCATATCCATATTCTGGTCTACGTCATGTTCAATCTTAGGAGTAAGATCAGTGTTGAGAAGCCCGAGAATGCGAGACATCTTTTTTATGTGTAGAAATCTCTTTTTCGCGCCTATAAGGAAACTCAAAACCCGTTGCTCGAAGCCTACACCACCGGAAAATGGAATCAAACTCAGATCGTATTTTCTTTTTCTGAGACTCCAGGCAAGACGCGCAAGGTTGATAATTCTGACAAAAATGTTCAGGCTAGAGGAATTATCAAAATAGATTATTTCATCGACCAGATTGTTGCTCGCAAACAAGCGAAGGTCGCCGTTCTGGGAATGAGTTAAGAGAGTGACTTGGGAGTCATTGAGAGTCTTCTTCAACTGCCGCAATGCCGGACTGAAAAGAAATAGATTGCCTATACCGGTCAGACCAATAATTACAACTTTGCGGATAACGGGATTTGCTGTCAAGCCCATGTTAAGCTAACATCTTTTCGTACGCTTTGACAGTCAACTCAGCTACCCTCGCTTGAGAGCACTCAGCCTCCATGCGTTTCTTTGCGTTACGACCCAGCTGAGCCGCAATCTCCGGATTACTCAGCATGTAGCGTATCTTTTCTGTCATGTCCGACACCTCGTTGGGATTAGTCAAGATACCGTCTTGCATATCTTCAATAATATATGGGATTCCTCCCACATTAGAGGCAATCACGGGTACTGCTGCTGCCATTGCCTCCATTATTGCAATCGGTGCAGTTTCTTGAAAAGATGGCAGCACAAACATATAGCACTCTGACAATCTCGCATATATCTGTTCTCTGGTCTGACTGCCGTGAAACCACACTCGAGAGGCAATGTTGTTGCTCTCTGCTAAGCCTAGTATTTCTGAATAGTACTTTCTGTAACTGATTCTACCACAGAAGTGAACTTCTAACGAGGGGAAGTCAGACATCAGCGGAATCAGAGCTTTCAACAAGCCTAGCTGGTTCTTCCTTTGCATAATCGACCCGACTACAAGCAATTGCATCCCACTCGGGTGGCGTTTTACCTGGAACATGAGAGGATCAACAGGATTGGGTATCTCAAACACGAGTTTGCATGGTGGTAAATCATTCGATATGTAAGGTGAGATTGAGATTATATTGCTCGCTTTCTTGAGAATGATCCTCCAGATGACGTATTCCAAGAACTTTGAGGCCCACCCGGGCCAGCCCACTTTTTGAGTTCGTGACCGATGTGCCCGTGCACAGTATATACCCACCTCCGTCCGGATAGGAGTGCCGCCAGGCCATAATCTACGCCACCCTGCGCATGCACGATATTGGCATTTGTCGTTCTGACATAACGTAACAATTTCGAAGTGTCGCGAATAATGCGAGTGAGTAGTTTTGGCCTCGGCGACGAAAGAAAGAGAATTGTGATATTCCCGTCTTTCACTTCGTGATCTGACGCTATTCTTTTGGAAATTGTCGCGACGGAGTACTCAATATTCGTGTTCCCTCTTATTCCCTGAGCTAAGAAATACGCCGCGGCTTCCGGCCCAATTTCAACCGTATCGTTCGTGGGGTAAGAACTGAGGACTAATACGCTGAGTTTACGCACGATTCACAAGCCGGCTCTTGGGTTCGATGCGCTTCCTTCTTTCAGGGGGAAGATCGCTTAAGCGATGCATTGGTTGACATGAATCCGCGAGAAAACTGAGTTACGCGGTGGTCATCAAAGACCACCGTATTCATGGATATTAGCTTGAGGCAGCATCAGTCTTTTTTATCATCGATGGACAAAAACAATCACGTATGTCATCGCAGCCAAAGAATCTAACGACTCAGGTCCGACATTGTCCAAATAGGAAAGTCTTACCCTACCAACCAATACGATCCTGCAGACGTGATCCCCTGCTCCGAACCTAGGACAGTTTTGTTTGCGAAAAGAATTCAATCGCCTTTTGCAGGCCTTCAACAAAAGGATATTTAACTTGATAGTGCAAAAGATCTCGAGCTTTTTCAATAGACGCAAGCGAGTGCTTCACATCTCCAGGCCTTTGCTTTTGAATTATGGGCTGGACGTCTTTTCCCGTCAACTCATTGATCTTCTTTACCAAGTCAATAAGAGTTATTCGTTCTCCGCAGGCGATGTTAATAACACTACCGACAGCTTCAGCTGCATCACAGGCAAGAATGTTAGCCTCGACATTATTAGCAACATACGTAAAATCCCGGGACTGCAAACCATCTCCATAGATAACAGGCTGCTTCCCATTCGTTATGGCAGTAATAAATTTGGGAATAACAGCGCTATATTGAGATGACGGATCTTGATTGGGACCAAAAACATTAAAGTATCGCAGGCACACTGTTTCCAAGCCGTATAAGTCGAAATACATTTGGCAATACCTTTCACCTGCATACTTTGTTAGCGCGTAAGGAGAAAGTGGACGAACGGCCATATCCTCTACTTTGGGCAGTTGCTCGCCGTCGCCATACACAGACGACGAGGAGGCATAAATCACCCTGCGGACTTCAAATTCTTTGGCTGCTTCGAGCACATTTAGTGTGCCTACAATGTTTACTTCGTTGGTTGTAATGGGATCATTTATAGAACGGGGTACTGAAGGGAGTGCTCCCTGATGCAGAACAAAGTCAACGCCTTTAACTGCATCTCGGACAATATGGAAGCTCCGCAGGTCGCCCTCAATGAGATCAAAATTCTCTTCGTCTATGAAGGGCTTGACATTCTCTCGTTTTCCCGTCGAAAAGTTATCAAGTACGCGCACCTTATGACCACGTCGCAACAATTCCGCCACTATGTTCGATCCGATGAATCCTGCACCACCCGTCACTAGAAATGTCAAGCTCATGTCAGCTTTATTTTGTCTCCTGCACGATTTTCATGAACAACTGTGCTGCGTTTTTGAATGAGTGATAATCAGAAACATAGCGAACGAGTGCATCTCGACAGAACGCCGTGCAATCCAGACCGCCCCGGGCAATCTCCTCCAATTGTTCAAGATCCCCATGGCAGATAGCGCCCAACTTATTCTTTTCTATGACACCATCAGGATCAACGGAAAGTGAAATAACCGGAGTACCAACACTCCATGCTTCCAGGAAAGTATTTGGGAAGCCTTCAAACGGCGACGTACATATGAGAGCCTCAGAACTTGCAACATGGCTTATAGTTTCTTTATGGCTTAAGCGGCCAAAGACTTTAACATTGGAAAACTGTTGAAGTTGCCAGTAAAGTCCTTCTGCGCCTTTTCCTCTCGGCTGACCAATTACTTTGAATTTTTTGTTTTTCACAGTCTCTGCGACATTTACGAACTCCCCAAATCCTTTTCGGACGTCAAGCGAACCAACGTAAACATATCCCTCTCTTTTCGTGACAGAAACGTTCGAAAGAACGGACTCGATATCAATAATATTCTGAAAGGTGAAAGCATGGATGTTTTTCTTCTGCAATTCCATCTTTTGCATTTCGTGCTGTACCAGAACAGCGTCTGCGTGCCGCAACAGAAACGGCGTGACCATTTCCGCTGGAAGAGCGCTCGCAACCCAGTTATACGGATGCATGCTCTTGAGATAATGATGGTTCAACCTTTCTGTGAAGCCGAGCACGTCCAGGTCAGATGCCACTGCGAAAAAGAATTTTGCGTTGACGACTCTTGCAGCAAGATAAGAGAGGAGATTAGAAAAACTTACCGTTCGCGTGTAATAAACATCCGCTTGTTGGGCCTTTAAGACTTTAAAGAGCGTCGGAATCCGACGCGAGAACGTTCTGACCACGCGAATACCGAGGTTCCATCCGGGGACGGAAAAAATCCTGATACCGTCATCGGTCTTGAAGTCTCGGCCGCTGTACGGATCAACAACAAAAACTTCCTCCCCAGCTCTTGCTAGAGCTGTGGCAAGCAACGCAACCTGCAACTCTCCTCCCCCTGGAGTTTTTCCAGATAGGGCACCACCAATATTGCCGAAGAAGCAAAACTTCATAAGATCCTAAGATCGGAACCCTGCGCCTTAATTACTCATTTGAAAGTATAACGGCCGAATGTGGTTTCATGTCAAACACCTGTTGGGTTTGCCAGCCGAGTTGCCCGCCTTTTTCTGTCACCCCTCCAATTAAAGTCAGTACCTTCCTAGGAGTACCTAAATCAAATTTTACGTCATAGCCAAAAGGATTAACAAAAACTTCCACCGAATCAAACGATCTCCTGTACACGCCCAAAGATGCGTTAAACGCCTGGTCTACATTGGTGAAGGTCTCTTTCGGATTCCCAAGAGGAAGAGAAAATTCGGGAAAATGATACAGTGTATCGTAAGAATAATGAAAACGATAATTATAATACGACTTTTCCGTCGCTCCTATCAAAAACGATCCGAGGCAAAATAGGCGCGCTTGTGTGTCATTTTGAATTCCCGTCGCCTGGCATAGCACGATCTTTCCCAGACTGTCCCCGACCATCATATCGTATACATTTGCCTTCCAATCCTCGACGGAAACGTATGCCGACGTATCGGTAGTCAACGAAAAGTGCAAAAACGCTTCGTTCATAGCTCCATCAAAAGGTGAGGCCGCAAAGATTTTGAAACCTGAATTACCGTATGACCACCACATCCCTAAATTTCCAATCAACGGTACATTTGCTCCAAGCCTCGATCTAATCCGCTTTGAGAAGTCTATCATGGCATTTACCCACTCAACATCGTCTTGTCCATCCATGACACCGTCTCCATTAATATCAATCTGCAAATTCTTGGGCAAGTTGGCAAACTTCCAACAAATACTCGGGAGAACATTATCAGCAAAAATACCTTCTCTGTTCTGACTATTCTCAAGTACCAAAAAGGAATCCGCCAGTGCCGTGTAATACTGCGCCCAACCTTTAGATGTGGGGTCTATGTAATAGCTATCTCTGTATTGACCAGTTGAATCATATGGCTTCCCGAAGCCCCATGCATATTCAATTCTAAACGGGAGGTTCTTATTAAACTCGCCTCCGATCGTTTTAAGCAAAAAGTCATTATGATGCTCAAGGACATCGTCTGTCCAAGGGCGACCAGGCTCAAGTTCGGTCATATCCAGGTAATGAAAAACTATCAACCCTTTATGTGCATCGAAAATCTTCTGAAGTCCCGTCGTTCTCAGAGGGTCATTTACGAGGACAGAGTAACCATCCAAAGAACCACTTTCTTGATCTGAGAGTCCGGCATAGTAAGCTATATAAGTTTGTACAGAATGCACCTGTGCCAGACTAACCTTGACTTCCATTGCAATGAAGACACAAAGGACAGCGACTGCAGCTAACACGTGCCTATTTGGCTTAACCACAATCATCATACCTCCTTACATGGATACATCAGTTTCTCCCTGAAGAGGATTTTCAACTTGTCCGAATGCCCCCTAAGAACAATTCCTGAGGGCAAGATTCTCCAGAACGGGATATCTCCAAAGCAGCCTCAGTTAACGAAATGCATGGAACCTTCATCTTTTCGAGAAACTCGAAAAAAACCTCGAGGAGAGAATATAGCGACTCTATTTCATGGTGGTCCCTTCTAAAAGGAGAACAACCTGCCATCAACTCGCTAGAATGAAACATCATCGTAATGAATTGTAAAGAAACGTGCGTGGCTCTGCTGACAACCTCTTTAAACGAATCTGCGGTTTTCAATCTACCTGGAGAAAGCCAAAGAGGTTGTCCGCCGATGTACAATTTTCTGGCTATTCTCTTTACAAGCGATTCTTCCCACGAACAAAAACGTCTCATAAGCCGCTCGTTAGTAGAAAATGGCCATTTTGTCGGCAGAATCGTAACAGGAACTTCGAAGAGTTTTCCGCCGCTGGTATTTATAGAATAATGATGAACCGGAAATCCTATGAAATTTGGACCGCCCTTTCCATTAGGCAACCCCTTATGCGCAAACCAATTAACGTATGGTGTAACAGACGAATCGACCAGGTATCCATTGTCGACCAAGAGCCGTGCACAGGTTTCATTGAAGCCAAACCTTCCTGAGCGAAACGAAGTGGGGCGCACACCAAATGCATTTTCTATTTGATGCGTCAAGTTAGCTATTTTTTTAGCGAGAAACGGTTCAGCCAACTCGGTCGCAAACGCGTGATGCCGATCATTGAAGCGAAGTCCTTCCGCATCTTCGAAGGGCGGTGTTGTCCACACATGCAAGTGCGCACCTATTTCAGCAGTCGCCTTCTCTAAGTACTGCCTAAAGATACTGTTTGCAAACTCGTCTCCGCATATTTCTGATGTAACCAAGTACGTCGGCTTGACATGGTAATTTTCACACAGCTCCTGAAACCGTGGAACATGACGAATATTTTCAGTAGAAAGTGGGATTCCGTGATTCCATTGATTGTCCGCTTCCGTGTCTATTGTAAGGATGAACTTCATGCCTGCCCGTAAGCAATGTGCGAAATTGAAGAAGTAAACGGGTACCATTTCATAAACAAGCGAAGAACTCCTTGCGTCCTCGTAATCTCTACCATGTGTGCAATTGATCTCTTTACTGCTGAAGCGATTTGCATGGTCTGAAGTTTAAAAGAATTGTACGGCTCGATATTGTAGCCCCTTTTCTGTAAGTGAGAGAGAATCATATACTTGTTGACGAGTCTAAGTTTCGTATCAAAATATTCAAGGCTAAGGTGCCTGATTTTCACAATGAACCGGGCAAGGATCCTCGGCATACAAGGCAACCACCAGATACAGTGATGAGGTCCACGCCACCTCCATAGGTAATTCGGAGCCTGAACAACGAATGCACCATCCGGCTTAAGATATTCCAAAGAGCCATCGATGTATCCTCTATACTTGTCGACATGCTCAACTACCTGGTGGGAAAACACGACATCGAATTTTCGGTCTAACGCCTCCACCGCATTCTGTCCATCCAATGTTAGGAATTTTTCAGGATTGCCGCGATATAGTTTTGCTCTTTCTCTCGCGAGCTCAATTTCAGCAGCAAATATGTCAATCCCCCCGGCGTCGATAACTTGTCTCTGACATTCGAGGACAGAACTGCTAAACCCACAGCCAACATCAGTGACTGAGGTTTTCTCATCCACAAAGCCGCGAGAACTCAGGGTCTTTCTGTTGTCATTCACAAATTTTCTTTCATTGGACAAATCCACCTTGCTATCATAAACCTCTCTGATGCATTTATCAGAAGAAGAAGGAGTTATCCAAAGCCGACTCTTCCTGACAATAGATAGGCCTTTCGCCATGAGTTTTCGATCACCTTGTAACGTGTGTGTCATCGAACAGAAACGAAGTCATCATTGAGCTGTACCTCAATGGATTGAAATGCTTGTCAACGGTATCATAGGCATTAGACAAGATGCGGTCAACGTCGGCATTATAGTTCATAATGATTTGGTGTAGCTTTGTGGAAATTGTCGCAGCATCCAAACGGTCTATGCAATACCCGTTTACGCCATCTCTGATGAATAGTGAATTGTCACTAACGTTTGAAATAAGCACGGGAACGCCAGACGCCATGTACTCGGCAAGCTTCGTTGAAAATCCATAATGCGTCATGGTATTGAGCGGCCTGGTCAATAATAATAGGTGCGCTTTACGTAACTCGCTTGGCACTTCAGTCTGATTCATAACGCCATGATAGAAGATGTTGGCGGCCACATCATATTTCGGAACCAGCTCTCTGAATATTTTTCTGCTGTCATACTCCGTGACGAGGCCATAAAGGTGCAGTTCAAAGTTTGCAAATCTATTTTTCAACTGTGAAATTGCCTCAAGCAAAACGTCCATTCCTTCCTTTCTTACCGAGACTTCGCCGGCAAAACACATCCTGAAGATACCCCCATTTACGAGCGACGGACGGAATCCACTACTATCCGGACGCGGCTCAGAAAGGATAGGAATACGAACCATCACGGGATTATATCGAGAAAAATATTTCTCGAGATTTGTCGAGATGACCACCAGACCGTTATAGTATCTTGTAAGTTCCTCAACAAGTTTGTACTTCACGCGAGTGAACTCTCTTATAACCGGCGAAGAAATGAACTGCGAAATCCCAAGATTCGAGATTCTGAGTTCATTGACATCACAGAATATTCTATAACCTTTGATCCAATGCACCAAGAAGAGCGCTCCAACATCCATCGAAGCTTCCGGCTGTGGATACAAATAGAAGACCTTTTCTCCCTCAATGTTTCGGACAATTGAAAGAACTATGGATAAATAGCGCATCACCAAAAGAAGACGGAAATAGCGGTTCACAATCCGGTATGGCACAGAACGTTTGCCTGCAAATTCTTCTCCAACAACGAAAATATTTGGAAGCACTTCGCGAACATGTTTATAGTCTACATTCACTTCCAATTTCGAAGAACACAAATAGACCCTGCACCCTGCAGAAGCCAATGCTTTAGCAATATTCATCATGCGAGACGAACCAGCACTGTTGCCGTTGTAGAGTTTGATGGTCGAAAGTATGAAAACGTTCTTTTTCACTTACCTGACTGCCGAGGACACCCCGGGAAGAAATGACGCACTCTTTTCAATATTCTCCCAATTATCACGGAACCATTGGATCGTGTTTTTCAAACCGTCTTCGAATTTCATGCTCGGCTCATAGCCCAGTACCTTCCGCGCTTTGTCGCAAGAAGCAAGGAGCCGGCTCTTCGTGTCCCACTTCCTTTTTCCGGCAATGACAGTCCCTGCCTTGTTGCATGTCAGGTTATTAATCATTTCAGCCAGATCTCCAATACGAATCTCTCTTTCGGATGCGAGGTTCATCTCGTTGCCGATCGCTTCTTCGAAATAACCCGCTCTTAACAAGCCATCCACCAAATCGCCGACATATGCGAAGTCCCTTGTCGCATCTGGGTTGCCCGTTATCGGGAGGGGTTGACCTTTCATCGCCCAGTAAATGAAGTTCGGAATCACGTTGCGATACTGCCCCGGCACTTCACCTGGACCGTAGGAATTGAAGAATCGAGTCTTGACAACCTTCAACCCGTAGTTGTGGTGGAAGAAGTTTGCATATAGCTCACCAAGCATTTTCGTAATCTGGTAAGGGGACGTAAGGTGCAATGACATGAACTCTTCTTTCAGAGGAAGAGGAGCCTGACTTCCATAGATAGAGCAGCCCGAAGAAGCGTAGACTATTCGACTTGGATTAGTCAATACGGAGTACTCAAAGACCTTTAATGTCCCAAAACCGTTTGTTTCAAGATCTCTCTCCGGGTAATCCACTGAGTTCTGATTAGCAAAGAATGCCGCCAAATGGTAAACCACATCTGGCTTCTCATTGAACACCCTCTTCAAGTCGGTGTCATTCGACACGGATCCTTTTACCAGCATGACATTCTTAAACGGTGGCACATTCCACTCGTATCCGGCCACCATATTGTCGAGGATAATAACCAGCCTTGCATCGAGACTCGCTAGTGCCCTTACTAAGTTAGTACCGATTGAGCCTGCTCCACCGGTCACAAGAATCGTCTTTCCCTTATAGTAGCTTTTGTAATCCTCCATTACGTAATCCCTATTATTAGTTAGTATGTGTTTCTGTGCTGCCCTGAGTCAGCTCCGTTCTCAGACTTCGTAAACTTTCTTCATCCATTGCACATATCGCGTCAGACCTTCGCGAAGATCAACTGTTGCTTTATGATTCAAGTCGCGGCGTGATTTAGAGTAATCGACTATTTTTACCTTGGTCGTGAATCCTTCTTCCTTATGAAACTGAGCTAACGAAGGATCCGCCCCGGTGATCTCTATTACCATCCGCGCGAGAGTCGTAATATCAACGACCCATTTTTCATCGGAGCCAATGTTATACACCTCCCCGGGGATGAAGTTGTCCACGATATTCGAGAACGTGCGGCACGTATCCTCCACGAAATCAAAAATGCGCTTATGACTGCCATAGACTTTGAATGGCTTATTCAACAGGGAATGGTAGACAAAAATTGGGATGACACCTCTATAGGGGCTGTAATATTCGTGAGGACCATAACAGCCTACCGGGCGAACACGCACGGTCTCAGTTCCGAACATCGCGGCGCTATTCAGACACTGGAGCTCACCGGCCCATTTGCTGATGGCGTAATCGTTCATTTGTTTGATTGGAATCTTTTCCATAATGTCTTCGCTCATCACCCCGTCATAGTCGCCGTAAACCTCAGCGCTGCTGAAGAAGATCATCTTGAAGCGGTGAATCTCCTGCAGGCGCAGCATATTTTTCGTGCCAACCACATTTGTCTTCCATAGATTTTGGTAGTGGTCTTCACCATTCCACCGCCCGTACTCTGCGGCAAGATGATAGACAAAATCAAACCTGTGCTTACGGAATAGCACTTCCATTTGCTGATACTCTGAACAATCTGCTTTGTAGTGCTGCGGATCATGATGCTGAATGATGTCGCACGTTATTACGTTATGCCCTCTAGAGCGTAATTCATTGGTTAGGTTAGTTCCAATAAATCCTTTGCCACCAGTAACGAGTATTTCTGCCATGAAGTCCTCCTTAATGAATTCTACTGTGGTTTCAGCGAAATTATATAGCCACGAGAAATAAGTTCTTTAACCGAATTAGTACCAACAAAGCCTGGTACCTGTTACTCACACTTCCTTCTTTAGATCCGTGTCCTTGAGAAAGAGACTGTGTGAGAACCAATCTGTCAGAACGACAGTCTTCACACACTCTGGAACCCATAGGGTTAGCAAAAGTAATAAGAGTTAGAAGCGGATCAGTTACTGCACATGATATTTTAAGACATCTTCATAGATATTGATCACATCGGAGACAATTCTGTTTGGATCATGTCGTTTGAGCGCCCTCTCTCTTGCATTCTTGCCCAATTCCTTTGCCAAACCAGGATTATCTCTCATTTGCAAGATTGCACCTGTGAAGGCGTAAGGATCTCCGTCTTGAACCAGAAACCCGGTGATTCCATTTTCAATTGTTGTTTGCAAACCACCTGCACTTGAAGTCACAATCGGCATTCCAACCAGCATCGCTTCCTGCACTGCATTGCATCCATTCTCGATATGAGAGCAGTAGACAAAAACATCCGAAGCAAGTAGTAATCCTGCAATTTGCTCGGCATTCTGATATCCCATAAGTTTGACTTTTCCCAGAATATCAGCTCTGCGAAAGCGCCTTGTCATTATTCTGGCGATTTCGTCCTTCTCCGATACGCCGGCAACACGCCACTCAAATTGCATGTCGCTTTTTGACAATAGATAGGCAGCGTCATAAATGGTCTCAATGCCCTTATATATGTTTCCCCGTAAAGTTGTAAAAAGAGAAAGGACCTCCGCGCGTTTCTTATGCCATATAACCGAATAATACTCTTTCCGAAGAATCTCATCGCAGTGATAATACTTCGAATTTGGCGATAGACAAAGGGATACACGCCTGTCCCAGTCAGTGCGCCCCATCAAGTACCTACAGTGAGTGAGGATAGCTTGCTCCCGCTTAGATTTCTTTTTCATTAGCAGGTACTCATGCAGAAATCCGCGGCCCTTAATTAAATCACGCAGGCGGGAATTCCTTAGAACATCGAGCGGCGAGACTCCGATGAACCATTTCTTTTCAATGACGTTGATATTACCCTGAAAGTGAATTATCACCGGTATGCGGACACTGGGAATAATCAGACCAAACGGTCCTTCTGTGCCAAAGATATGGATAATATCGGGCTTGAATTTTCGAACGACATCTAAATAAGGATCAACAACGTCGATTGAATCAATTCTGTGAGTGAGTCGGTCGATCAGGCCGCTCAACCTCCTCTTGTTCGCATGCGGGGGAATAGCAAAGTAGCTTGTCTTATTAGCGACAATATCCTTACCCTCTGACGATGAAGAATGGAAACAAACACCTAATTCGATTTCTCCACGCTGAGAGATTTTCTCTTCCAAAGCCTCAATCCAGCCGCCAGTCCCACCGGAGGGGTTATCGAATTGACTCCTTCTCAATACCGGCGTATTTGTAAACCAAAGAACTCTCACAATCTATTTTGCCCTGCGTAAAAGAAAACCACTGGAATCACTCATATCACGTCTTAGCACTACGTCGGACAGGCATGCCCTGAATATCTGATAGGATGTAACGTGCTAATTTCTTGATCGCATATCTAGCGTTAAACATAAAAGCAATAACCAGATATCGCAACCTTGTTGGATGCCAGTATCGCTGTCTGATTGCGTTCATTATCCTGATCCCGGCATCCCTGCGAATGACGCGTCTCTCATTTCTCGTCAGGTGCTCTGAAGTTTTGAAAGACTTGTACAACAAACAGATCAGCTCACTCGCCTGCAAGTCACCTTCAACGCCAACGCCATCCGTACGCAATGTTGAAACAGACTCCACACTAATCTCTTTAACCAATCTGTCCGATACAATTGCCATCCGAACCCTGTCAGAGTTTCTCACGTGATTCATGAAATTCGTCTTCGTAACGCTCTCGTCATGCTTTCTGAGCAAGATCAAAATATCACGAAGGTTGCCTAACTGGGCAACACGGCTTACACGCCACCAGAGATCGTAGTCTTCGCAGTAGAGTGCTTCATTTCGGTATCCACCAACATCTTTGATAACCCCGGTCCGCATCATCACGCTTGGATGAATAATTGGGGAATAAAATGGGAGAGACCAAAGCAATTCGGGATTACGCTGAGGGTGCGTATGAGCACCGAGAAATGCTCCCTCATCGTCTATTAATCCGTATCCGGTACCTAGGGCTGCGACCGCTGGATTGGCATCCAAAAACGCTAGCTGTTTCGCAAATCGATTTGGCAAGCTTATGTCATCGCAATCCATGCGAGCAATGTATTGGCATTTGGCGAGGTCAAGTCCTCTATTGAGGGTCGCAATAAGTCCTAAGTTCTTTTCGTTCCTAACAAGCTTTATTCGCGGATCGCTGAACGATAAGACTATTTCATCAGATCTGTCCATGGAGCCGTCATTGATAACAAGAAATTCAAAATCACCATACGATTGAGTCAAAATACTTGTGATGGCTTCCGACAGATACTTTTCCCCGTTGTACACGGGCAGCAAGACTGTTACCCTCGGACTGATATTCTATGCCCTCCCCCAGGTTTCAGGAATCAAGCCCTTATCATTAATCTTGTCGTTGACGAACCACTTTGCTGTCTGAAGTGCGGAACCTAATCAGTATTTCTCAATTCCCCATTTTGTCTCAAGAGAATCACATGACGCTTACGATTGTAGATCAAACCCGTAGACATACTCCGTCACGAAATCTTCCCACTAACGGAGTTTCTGCTCCATGTGGTCTCACTTGATCAAAACTACCCCCCTGCTTGGGGATGTATTATATACTTTCGTGTCTCGTCTCGATAAGAATTCGCAAATAGAGGATTTTCTTGATTTGTAGCAAATGCATTGAATTGAAGACCTACGAGAATATAAAAAAACATTTCATTCTGATATGTGAGGAGCGTGATATTATCCACTATGAATAGATAAACGAATATGAAAAGAAATATCTTATTAAATGAATTCCGCTTAAACCTCTGAACATTCCTCGCAAAAATCTTGAACCACAAGAACAAATAGATTAAGGCAATAACCAGGCCTTTCAACAGCGCTTTATTTAAGATGCCATTAATAAGATCTATATTGTGAGCGATTACAAAATTGCGATAGAAAGGTGATAACTCTCCTAAATAGTTAATCTGACCTGTGAGAGACAACAATGTTGCGCTTGCCACCGCGATTCTTCCGTTTAAGTTCTCGATGCCGCCCTGCTCTTTAACATTAGCGAAAACTATTGTGCTGAAAGTATCCGGGAAGTAACTGGTAAAGACCAGGTAGCTTGCTAAAACAAAGACGGAAAATATTAGTATGTAACTCAATCGTTTCCTGCTAAACAGCAAATAAGCGAACATACATAGAGCGAAGGACATGATTCCTGTCCTTGACTGGCTTAGGACGGCTCCGAGGATTGCTAACAAAATCTGAAGATATGAAAACATTCTAAGTTTGTATTCATAATAATTATTGTCGATTAGCAAAATATTTATAAGAGATACCAGCAGCAGGAATTCCCCCAAGAAAATGGGTTGAGAAAAGGCACCGGCAACCCTGACGACACCAGCCCGATAATAAATGAGTGAGCTATTATTGAAGGCTTCGTTTGGGTCTAACACTAAGGAAGTTAGGAAATTCTCATATAAGCTTCTTTCAGCTAGGTATTCAACGATTGCAATCACTGAAGAAAGAATTGCAGCAAGAGTCAATCCCATAAATATTTTGTCAAAATCGTTTCTGGTTTTGATGAAGTACTTACTGAAATAGTACGGGAGGAAAAACAGTATGAACGGTTCAAATGTTTCGACAGTAGCTGCTTTGAAATTCCTGTAGAATAAGATATGTTCAGCAATTGGCGACAACAAAACAAGAGCTAATACAACATAGTCTGTTCTATCCAGCGCAAAATGTTTTTGATAAGCTTCGTGGACGAACTTAAAAAAGAAAAAGACAAACGAAAATAGCATCCATAGAGTGAAATCACCCAAGACCGATATTTTGAAGCCATACCCAATTGGGAATAAGCAGATTAAGAGAATAAAGAATGACAGTCTACTGCTAATCTTCAGCATCTATTTATGACCAGGTTGTCGCGAGTTAGTGCCAATAGGCATATGATCTCCTGAAGCCAAATTCCGAGTATTGATCCTTTGCCACGAACTTTCTCCGTCAAAAATGCTTTGAACAACGAAAATCAAAAAACGTTCTCAAGAATAAGATTCTTCTACCAGTTCCTATTGAGAACAAATCTGCGAATCTCTTTCAAATAACTCCATACTCCTAAATGGCTTAACAATGACTTGAGTTGTCTCTTAAGAAATCTTATCGATAACGCTCTAAGCTTAAGAAGTGCGGCAAGATGATAAACAAATAGAAGATTATTATTCCTGCAGATGTTTCTTACTTTTTTGAACGCCTGATTATCATATTGCGTCAGTCTATGTAAAATAGAATCGATAAACCTGAGATTGTCTAATTTGTTCCTCTTAATCTTATTGAATACATAAATACGCTCGGACAAATCGACCACAGAATCGACTGTTCTTGTAACCCTGTTCTTGGCAATATCTGAAACACAAACGAGTGGCTCTTCAGAATAAACAAAATTCGGATTGTTGTTTAATAACCTGATATAAAAATCAATATCTACAAACCACTTTATGTTCCTATCAAAAAGTAAATTTACGGATTTTCTAAAAATCGTCACGCTGGGGCTTCCGATTGAAATTCCTTTTGTATAATACAGATCAAAGGGATCATCCCTAATCATTTGTAACTGTTTGCGTGTTAATATAACTGTACTTGCTGTCTCACCGTCTTCATAAACATTCTTTGTGGCAGAAAAGGCAAATGAGCTGTCTCGGTTGCATCGTAACAAATTAACAAAGGTAGACAATGAATCTTCTCGACTAAACCAATCATCATGGTGCATGATCTTTATATATTCACCTCTAGCAAGCCTTATCGATTCATTCCAATTGTCCGGAGTACCTAATCTTCTTTCATTGCGAGTGTATCTGATTGGCAGGGGGTCTCTATACTCTTCAACCAGCCTCTCAATGTCACGCGTCGAGCTGTCGTCCGTGATAATCACTTCGAAATCCTTGAAGTCCTGAATGGCAACAGAATCCAAGAGCTTACGGAGGACGGCCGGTTCCTCAAAAGTCGGGATACAAATGGATACCGTCGGAAGTGTCACATTCCCATCTTTTGTGCTTAGATTAGCCATTGGAAATGAGCTTCGTTGACCATGGCAACTTCGGCCTAACAACACCGGGGAAACCTCCTGTATAGTCTTTACCTCGGGCAGAGTTTCCTTCCATCTTGTCTACCACATTGAAAGCAACTGCGTCCATTTCATGGAAATAGATCGAGAACGGGCTATGCTCCACTATTGCCACACTAACCGTGACGGAGCCTTCCGCCAATAAGTTACCAGGTATCCACATTGTGGCAGAATATTTCCCTTTGCATCTTGGAGTGTTTCTGATGGGAGAGCTGATATCATGCGAGCTTAACAGATGGATACCCTGTTCGTTATACAAGTTGCAGCTGTGTGTGAAGCGGTGCCCTTCTTCCATCACTTCATAATACATCGTGATGCCGATCGGTTTTGTAATGTCATATGTCTCTGCAAGTGTGCCGTCCTCCATATGACAGCAAACTTCAGTAAGCCGAACAATGTGATTACCAGGCGCGTGATCGCCATCGGTCCATCTCCGGAGCAACGTCATCCCAAGATTGGTCCTCAGGTAGGCTGTAACTGTTCTTGAGGTTTCTCCAGAAATCATAACCGTTCCATCGTTGAGCAATATCGCGCTCGAACATAATCTCAAAATCGCTTCCATGTTGTGGCTTACAAACAAGACAGTCCGTCCTTCGTTGCTGCTCACAGACTCCATCTTCCCCAGGCACTTTTTTTGAAACTCAGCATCGCCGACCGCGAGAACTTCATCAACGATAAGAATGTCCGGTTCCAAATGTGCGGCAACAGCAAACGCAAGACGGACATACATTCCGCTGCTGTATCTCTTCACAGGAGTATCAAGAAACTTCTCAATCTCAGAAAATGCCACGATTTCGTCGAACTTCTTCTTGATTTCCATTTTGCTCATCCCGAGAATGGCTCCGTTCAAAAAAATATTCTCTCGCCCTGTCAATTCTTGATGAAAACCTGTTCCAACTTCCAACAAGCTTGCCACTCGCCCCCTGATGGCTATCTTCCCAATCGTTGGTTCCACGATGCGGCTCAACACTTTCAGCAGCGTGCTCTTCCCCGCGCCGTTGCGTCCGATAATTCCTAACCTCTCTCCCTGTTTCACTTCAAATGAAACGTCCTTAAGTGCCCAGAATTCCTCGTGCGCGGGATCGGGCTTGCCATTTCTTCCAAATGAAAACAGACGCTTTGTCTTGTCGGCGATAACATCACGAAGAGTAACATATTTCCCCCGTCCGCGCACTTCGTGGTCGATTATGTACTTCTTTCCGAGATTTTCTACTGTGATGACCGTATCAGACATGTGTTCTAAATTTCTGATCCCAAATTGCCAATTGATAATCTGATGTTTGGATGTTCGATCGCTGAATGTGTATCAGTCACGGTCAAATAATGTCCGCAAACTTCCGTTCAGTCTTCCTGAAATAGTAGATGCCGCTTACAACTGAAATGAAAATGATGAGCGACCCCAGGCCAACACTCATCCATGGAAACGGCGCATTACCAAGGAGCGTCCACCGAAATCCATCGATCACACCTACCATCGGATTCAATGAGTAGAGCAACTGATACTTATGCGGAACTACAGAACTGCTGAATCCGACGGGCGAAATATACAAACCGAATTGTACAATAAAAGGAACGATGAATTTAAAATCACGATATTTGACATTAAGCGACGCAAGCCAGAGCCCCACCCCCATCGCCGCACCGAATGCCAATAATGAGAACAAAGGAAACGCAAGGATGTTGACTCCGGGCATGGATCTGTACCACACCATCATACCTGCGAGTATCAAGACCGAGATCAGGAAGTCAACGAAGCTTACAACGACCGAACTCGTTGGTATAACCAGTCGAGGGAAGTAGATTTTCGTTATCAGATTCGTGTTCAGGATGAGGCTGTTGCTGCTTTCGGTTAGTGAATTTGAAAAGAACTGCCAGGGGAGGAGTCCTGCAAAAACGAGGAGCGGGTACGGGACACCACCGGAGGGAAGCTTTGCGATTCTGCCGAACACAACTGTAAATACAAGCATGGTTAGGAAAGGACGAACCACGGACCATGCGACGCCAATTACGGTTTGTTTATATCTAACGAGAATGTCCCGCCAGGCAAGAAAATAAAACAGCTCCCGGTATCGAAAGATATCTTTCCAATACTGCTTCTCCGTCTTTCCGGCTTCAATAATTAAAACTGGTCGATTCATAGTTTTAGTCAAGAGTTAGACTTTCATTATTTCGCAAATTCATCGTTTGTTGAAAATATTTTCGACGGCTGTAGATATTCTTCCTTGACGGTCTTTACCTATTCCAACGCCGCTGGCACTAAAAATCTGCAGATAAGATCCGTGTGTTCTGTTACTTTGTTTTCGTTTCTCCAAATCAACATTTGAATGTGTCCGTTTTCGATAATAGCCGCACAGAGTTCTAGATTTCTAGACCGCCTCGACAGATTGCATTAGGACTCCCCTAATTCTTGAATCTCAACCAGGAGCCCGGGACTTTGACGTGATAATTATTCTCGTCAAGCACCCATTTCTCTGGTGCCACTACAATCTTCGAGGGATTCTCATTTAGCCAAGCAGCCCACCAGCTAAATGTGCTACTATCGATTATGTTGTGCTTGCATCGACTCATCAGAAAAAGATGTTCATAATCCGGTCCGCCGCTCTCAATGAATACAATCGGGAAACCAATCTTGAAGTTAGCCTTCACCCACTCCGTGTCGTTTGAAAAGACGAAGAACGTTGGCTGAGGCATCTTGTCGCCCATGAGCGAGGCAGCGTTAAGAAAATAATCGATGGACGCCATAGCATAGAACTTCCTGGCGTAGGACTTCAAGCTGTCTCCCCTTCTGAAATGGATGGACACCGAATTGGACGCAATGATTTGCTCCAAGTATTTCCGGTTCTCAACCGACATCTGTCCCTTAAGCGTAAAATCTCTGGCGATGACGCCCACGTGTCCTAGAAAGTATTCGTAATTCTGCCAATAGCCGCGCAGGAACACGGTTCCCTCTGAAGGAATTTTAACGTCATCCACTTCGTAGCCGTTTTCCTTAATTTCGAATGTTACACGCTTGTCCAATAGGGGCACGACTCTACTCAATATCGGAATCTTGACGACCGCCTTCCCAGCCAAACGACTTAGTGAAGAGGACTCACATGAGGAATAGTTATCCACAATGTTGAAATGGTCGAGTAGATATTCCCTTTTGTCCGGTCTGTCAAGAGCAGATGTGTCGATTTGTGTTTTGAACCAAGAGAGGTCCATTGCGAAGGGTACCCCCTTCTCTAGTGACAGCGCTCTGGCAAAGGCATACTGGAACATCTGGTTTCCTAGCCCGCCAAAGATCTCAACTATGAGCATGTCTTCTTTACCTAATTTGAATCGTCGAATAGGATGTCGCTTAGCGATTCCCATGAGCAAGAGTCAATGAGATCGTCCAATCGGCACGTACTTCACGTGCCATTGAAGTTTATCAGGGTCCAATATGCGCCAGCAATCGACAATCGCGGCAGGACCGTCTCCCTGATAATTTTCGACGGCAGTCTTAATTTTTCCGTCCTGCGAAGCGACGACGCAGAGGCCCGCTTGCTTCAGACAGGTTGCGGCGGAATCGACATACTCGACTGAACTCCCAAGTACAGCGCGCGCATTATCGATAGCCAGCGGATCATATGCGACGACCCGCAGGTCATGCAAGAGAAGTCTCTTTATGAGTTTCAGCGATGCCGATTCCGCTACCACGGGCGTATTGGAAGTGAATGCCAAGCCTAGGATGCCGATCGTTTTGTCATCGATGCCCTGCATTTCGCGGAGAACTACTTCGGCAAGGTGCTCGTCCTGATACGTGTTGACGCGATCGACCGCACGTATTATGTCTGGCTCGATGTTGTATTTTTCCGCGAGTGCGACATATGCTCGTGTATCGCGGGGGAAACAAGTTCCTCCAAAACTTAAACCGCCGCGAAAATAGTAAGGAGATATCCTCCTGTCGGCTCCTACAGCCCTTGTAATTGCATCAACATCTGCCCCCGGGATCCGCTCGCATATATTCGCCACAGAGTTAGCAAAACTAATCTTCGTCGTGATGTAAGCATTGAGGCTTACCTTGGCAATCTCAGCACTTATTATCGACATCCTAGATATGACGGGGTCGCTATCACACATTTTTTCGTGAATGGCCTGGATACGAGCACCCGCAGTTTTGTTAGACTCTCCGATCACCACAAGATCAGGTCTGAGAAAACCTTTTATGACATTGCCGAGAGCAACAAAGTCGGGGTCATAACAAACCGAAAATCCACGATTTATCTTTCGTCCAGACGACTTCTCAATTATCGGTATAAATGCTGAGTCCGTAGAAGTCGGCATAACAGTGCTACTAATTGCAAATAGATGCTCGTCCTTCGTGCTCCGGGAAAGCGCCTCACCGAGCGATCTCAAAGCTGATTCCACAAACCTGTTTGAAAAACTTCCGTCCGGGTTACTTGGAGTCGCCACGAGGATGAAGGTAATGTCCGTGTTCTCAATTGCTTCCTTGTGGCTCGTCGTGGCTCTTAAGCGTTTTCCGCCATGTTTTGCGATTAGATCTCCCAGCCCCGGCTTAAAAAATGGGGCACTCCCGGAGTTCACAGCGTCCACTACTCTGCTTTCAATGTCCACACCAAGAGTATTAAACCCCTTTTCGGCAAGGCACGACGCCAAGCAAAGGCCCAGTTTGCCAAGGCCAACAACCGAAACACGTTCATCCATTTAGATTTCCCTTTGAATATTCTTATGACCTGTGTGTGATTTCGACGTCACTTCAAGATGTCCGGCCCAACCAGGATGGGGCTTGAAATCAAGATACGGATTCTGCATATCCACAAAACATCTCTCCCACTCCCTCACTGAAGAGACAACTTTTATTCCGTCTATGCCATTAATTCCCGGCGAGAGTTCTCTGTCTTTGAGTATTTCACAATACAACTGCATCTTCAGGGGATCAAATCCCATTAATCTCGATGCGACCAGGTCGACAGCTATAAGGTTTTCCCCCGCCAGCAGAATGCCTGCCGATTTTGGATCAGGAGCAAGTGGCCCATTGTTCTCTCCTCCGATCACTCCGTCGACTAAAGAAAAGGTCCTTCGTTGTGCGGTATCATGCAATACTCCATTAGAATCCGCATAGTAAAATGCTCGGAGCAAATCTACAGTCATGCGCCAAGCCGAATCGTTTCCGTACCAGTTTCCAGCGTCGAGCAGGCGCTTCCGTGGGTCAATGGTGATGCCGATGTGTTTGGTTGTCCTGTTGTGCAACCAATAAACAGAACGATGGATATACTCAAGGATTTTATTTCTGGGCGAGAGCAGATGATCGTACATCCAACGCTCAAGTCTAATGAGTTTTTCTTCCCTCCAGCTAAACAGGCCATCTGGATATTGGTCTCCTCCCTTGCTCGGCGGTGTCAACGTATAATGGACAAGATAATTCTTGTTGGTGCTGACGCCGACAAGCCCCTTGGCATTTAGAGTAACCCCCACTTTTTTGTGGACCTTGAGCTTTGGCACTGATATAACCACGTCGGCCTTCATTACTGTAGCAGACAATTCATAATCGTGGACCGGGCCACTGTGGTGGGCGATGGTTTCGGCCCTATTGTACACCGCGCCGTACAGTTTATTTGCCGCTTCCTTCCCGTAAAGGGCACTTTTTCTTCCAAGCCTTACCGTGACATTACCTTCTTTATCCCCTGGCAGTGGTTGGAGGAGCGAAGCGAAATGTTTCCAACTCGACCAATACCGCCTCAGGTCACTAATCCGAACTTCCGGCCCTGAGTAACCGGCATAGAAATCCGAAACCTCATCGAGCCTTGTCGCCTGGAGCAATTCCTGGAAATTACAATCGTATTGGGGAGCATCGGCAAAAATTATCTTGCCACTATTATGTAGCGCTATCCAGCAATAGTCAGCAAGGGCCCGTAACACGGAGGGATGAGTGATGATCGAGTAAATATCCTTGCCGCTTGAGTGTTTACTTAACACAAAATTCGGTTTGATCACTACCGTCATCCCCGTTTCGATTATACCGCCAAGTGGATTCCACAGACTTGATCCAAAACGTTCCTTGTCATATCCCAGAAGATGAAAGAGCTCGCGGATCCCATCGTAAACCGCATTCTCATTTGAAGAAAGCGAATCACCAAAGGGATACTCCGGGTACTTTTCGTGCGGATGGTAAGGGGCTTCCACCGGGTATTGAGGAGATCGGACCTGCACAACCCCGACTAAATTAGGACTCACATCATCCACCATCTTAGTTATCTCCAAATGGAATATCCATGTTCTGGATCAGAAATCTATGTTTCCCTCGCTGTGTCAGCGGAATATTTTCGACCGCCTCCATGTCCAGCAAAATGTCGTCCCCCAATTTCACCATTAATCTCTTTCGAATATCGTTCCGGTCGTCGTCGCTCAACTTATCTTTCGGTATATAACGAAAGGTAACACGACCTTTCTCTTCCTGATAAAATTGGAACTGATTGAGATGATCAAAAATGTCATCATGCATATTGATGGCAGTCATTGAAATATACCTGCCCGCTCTGGTAACTATAAACTCTTGAAGTCTCCCTTCAATCCGATCCCATATTTGATACGGGCGTCCACAAGAAGAACATGCCCAACTTTTAAACACTGCGTAATCACGGGTCCTATACCGAATAAACGGCGTTGCATGCATGATGAATGAAGTGGCAACTATCTCTCCCATTTGCCCCAGCTTTGTAACGGGTTGCCCGTCCGGACTCAGTAACTCAGCATACCCATACTGAGGAAGCACATGGTATGTGTCATCGTATTCGCAAAATCCTGCCAGGACTGCAAGTTCATAGTGTCCATAGTGGCTGAACACACGAGCTCCAAAAACTTCTTTGAGCAAATCCTTCTGGTAGTCGTACAAGTTCTCGGATGCACAAAGGATCCCTTTGATCTCCGGGAAATCCCTCTTGGTTTCTCTTAAGAACCGGGCAAATAAGTATCCTGAAGAGGGATAACACCTGACAAATTCCGGCATAAATTTAAAAGCCTTCCTCCGAAACACTTCCATCGACTCTGGCGTCAAGTGGTAGGACGAGCATCGCATCTCGTTGAAACGGGGATAGAATTGCATACGTCTCTCATTGATGATCGGTATGCCTCTGAATACCAGCTGCCTCATCCCCTCCTTCCAGCCGACCCTGTAGTATTGATGCGCCTTCGACGCAAGCTCCCTTGAAAACGCTACCTTATCCTGGTAAAAACCAAACGGGATACCTGTACTTCCCCCGGTGGTAACGTACCGACTTCCACGACTTTTTAACGAAAAGGCATCCAGTGAATCTCTAATCATTTCCTTTTCTACCAGAGGAAACTTCCTGAGGTCCTCCGGTTCGCTGATCATCTGAGGTGTCACGCCATATTTGTCATACAAGCGACGATAACCCTTGGTATTCCTGTACGCGTAGTCGACAATCCTTTTGATCTCAGACAGTTGGTATTGAACAATTTCCCCTGAGGACCAATTCTCCGCTTCTCTCAGGAAGTTAACCCACTGGATATACCATTTGTTCCTTAGGTCGGCATGAACTCTCATGTCCTGCCCGGTCCCGGTCACTTTTCAGTCGGCACGTATGACATGGTCTTATTCTTCACCTGCTTTGCAACCCAGGAATAAGTAATAGTTAACCCATCAGTCAATTTCATAGATGGCGACCAACCCAGCTTATCCCTAATTAACCTGTTGTCTGAATTCCTGCCTCTAACACCTAGAGGTCCGGCGACATGATTTATTAATAACTTTTTCCCCGCGATGTTTATCACGATTTCAGCAAGTTGATCAATAGTTACCATTTCCTCCGAGCCGATGTTGACGGGCCCGATGAAATCCGATTCCATAAGCCGCCTGATCGCTTCCAGGCATTCGTTAACATACAAGAAAGAGCGTGTTTGTTTTCCGTCGCCCCATATTTCTATTTCTCCGCCGTCCTGCGCCTCTGCGACCTTTCTGCAAACTGCAGCAGGCGCTTTCTCTCGCCCGCCGACCCATGTCCCTTCCGGTCCAAATATATTATGAAACCTTGCTATCCGGACATTAAGTCCGTAGTTCCTGTGAAACGCCAAGTAAACATGCTCGCTGAACAATTTTTCCCAACCATATTCACTGTCTGGAGCAGCGGGGTACGCTGAATCTTCAGAGCACTTTGGGTTGTCGGGATCTTCCTGGTTATAGGCAGGGTACATGCAAGCAGAAGATGAGTAGAAGATCTTCTTCACCTTCACTCTGTTTGCTGCTTCAGCCATGTTTAAATTGATCATCGCAGAATTATGTATAATGTCGGCGTCGTTCTCCCCTGTGAAGACGAATCCTGCGCCGCCCATATCGGCTGCAAGCTGGTACACCTCATCAAAAGGCTGGTCAGTGATATTACGACAAACAACTGGGTCCCTCAGATCTCCGATCACAAAATCATCTGCAACCGTGTTTGAAAACTCTGGATACTTGAGGTCGAGCCCTCTGACCCAGAAGCCTTGACCTTTTAATTTTTTTACTAAGTGGCTTCCAATGAAACCGCCGGCGCCGCATACTAGTGCCGTTTCCTTTATTGACATAAGTTACTCCTGAGTGTTTGTATTAAGTTAGTGATCGGTGAGGATAGCTCTTAGCTGATAGCTCATGGCTGATAGAAACAGTGAACAGTAATCAGTGATCTGTGATCGGTGAACAGTGAAGGGTGATCTGTGATCTGTGACTGGAGTTCACTTTCTTTTGTTTTGCACCTTCGTCAGAAATTCCAGGTCATCAATGTCTTTGTGCCTTCCGAGAGCTTTCTTGTTCTTAACCAATTCATCAAGCCCGATGTAATAGATCGGCACCTCCATGCCCTGAAATGAAAACCTCTCATCCACCCTGTTTTCCCAAGCCTCCTTGAATCTGACACCTTCAATTTCATTTATCAAATCTATCCTGTTGGGAGGCACGCCAAATTGAAAAATCATGCCGTCCTGCATCAGTTCGTCCTTGTTAGCCATACCTGGTATATCGTTCAGCCAAAACTGACTCAGAGCAGCATATAGCCGACTAACGTTTTCCTCAGACCCTTCATAAAAAATGTCAATATCTCCGGTCAATCTTGCGTGCCCGTAGTAGATGACAGCCTCACCTCCGACGATCACGTACCGCACTTCGCGGCTTGACAAAACCGAAAGGAACTCGGACACATCTTCGGAAAAAGGAACTTTCACTTGTCCAACCGGAGTCGCTTACCGAATGCCCTGCTCTCGCGAACATCGGGATTATCGATCCCGAAGAAACGTTCCTTTAGGGCCTTGGCAATTTCATGACGCTGGTCGCAGGTCATCTCTATCTGCTGCAGAAGATCCCAATCCTCCGCTTCCTTGTGCGTCCTGGCTTTGTTGACTATGCGGTCCATCGTTGGGTTAGCTCGTAGCGGATAAAAGCAGTGAAAAGTGATTGATAATCAATGAACAATGATCAGTGATCAGTGAATGGTGATCGGTCCCGCCTTGCGGCATCCCGTAAATCCATTTTGAATAATGATGAACGGGATAAATAATTTTGACGGGATAATCAGTGAGCAGTATGAATAGCTTATAGCAACTTAGCTCATAGCTGATAGGATGCAGGCTTGAAAGCCGGCAAGCGTGGATATCTGATGGCTCATGGCTCATAGCAAGGAGCAGTGTGCAATAATCAATGGACAGTTTGCGGTGAATGGTGATATGAGCAATTTTAGCGTGTCACCTAATTTGGCTGGAGCCACACATCCGCCTGCTTTCTTAAGGACGCCTTACTCCTGCTAGCATCATCCTCATCGGTTCGAGGGTTCTGCGAAACGGATCGAGCTTCAATCCAAGAATCTCAAGGGTAACCATACCGAGGAGCGATTCATCGCCTTCTTCACCGAGAATTACAGGAGTGTGCCCCTCTCCGCCAGCAATTCTAATAAAACACTCCGACACATTACGTTTGATCATAGAACCGTCCGCCAAGGTAAAATCCATCGTTCGCTCCGCAACCAGCCCCATGTTCTTCCAATGTTCCTGTGCAAGGAGTGAGTAGACAGCACCGCTGTCAACCAGAAACCGGACGGATCGTTCCACACCGTTGGGTCCTCTCACCATTCCATCGATAAAAGTCAATCCCATGACGCGTCCTCTCCTTCGTAAATCCTGACAGGGTCAAGCGCCTGCAATACCAAATGGACACGAGCTTCGCATTTGCGCCTCTGCTCCTGCCGGTAGATTTCGCTTCCTAACAATATACGTCGCACTCGTCTCAATTGGTAGAACTGTAATCAGTGATTAGTAAAAGTGATCTGTGAACAGTGAACGGTGATCGGCAAGCGGTGAGTAGTAAACAGTAAGCACTAGGCAGCAACCGGTAGACATTATGTTTTATCAAGTGTATTCCCTGCTGACAGCTCATTGCTAAAAGCTAATCGCCATTCTTCCTACAGCTTCGCCATCTCACTCCCATTGCGCTTCGAAAAAGTGCTTTGCGCACATAGGAACTGTGCATCATAGAGCGAATACGCCTCTGGCTCGCGTAGTTAGAGAAATTTTTCTCCGCGAGCTTCACTATCCCGACAATTCGGGAGAGTGTGTCCCCCTCTCTATGATTATGTTGCGGATGAAGTAAGGTTAACGGCAGTCATGCCTGAACGCGGTTTGCGCGCTGCCGTGCTGCGGCTAATTAGCCTTACTGCACCTGCTGGTACCTTTATACTAAGTAGTTTGTCCAGCCCATCGACACTGACAACGAAATTCTTGCCATTAACTAACTCGACAACCTTGCCACGCAATCCCATCAAGGGACCGGCGACCACTTCTGCTTCGTAACCGGAATAATCACCCTCCAGCACATCGATATCATCAGAATGATACTCAATCAATCTCTTAACATCTTCAATTTGGTTATCAGGTACAATACTTGGCTTACCATTTGAGCTGACAAATTTTACAAAGCCATCTATTGTGTAAATACTCTGGAACTCGCTCTGCAAAGTTCTCGCAAAAACATAACATGAAAACAGCGGAGTCTCGATCCACTTTTTCCGATCGCTCCACTGTCTTATTTCTTTTCTCAGGGGAAGATAGGATTCGATACCGCGCTCGGTCAAATCCAGACAGACGCATTTCTCATGACGGGCTTTGACATAGATTACCCGCCAAACTTTCTTCTCAAAATCTTTAGGACCTTCAGCCCCCCCAGGCAAGGCGCATTGCAAGTCGTTCAAACGATATCTCCACTTTAGGTCTACGGTAAAAAAGCGTCGTCACCATCTGCGTTCAACATACAAACAGATTTCTTACGACAAAAGGTTCCGCGGACCGTTCCACATTTCATGAGACGATAAGACCTTATCATGGATCATGTTAGATCCCTTCTCGTCTCAAACAACAACGAAAGAATTGGTTCGGAGGAAATGGCTAGGTGCCAGTGCTCGAAATTAAGAAACTACTCCCGCTCATTAAACCGGGAATTTCCTCCTTCTGTTCGCCCTCTCGGAATAAAGTTAAGTCTGCCTAAGGAAGAAATCAAGCGTCTGAATTTAAAGTTATGTTAAGAATTTAGGATGTGACAATGTTCACACGCAGAATGCGGCGAAAAATGATGGATTTGTATTGGGGCGATGGGGGAAAAGGGATCAGGGAGCAGTTAGGAGGAGATTTACAATTGACGATTGCCGATTGATGATTGAACGGTGAAGAGTGATTTGTGGGAAGGAGAGTTGGGAGGAGAGCTGGGAAGAGATTTGGGAAGAGATTTACGATTGTCAATTGCCGATTGACGAATGAACGGTGAGCAGTTGGAAGGAGAGTTGGGAGGAGAATTGGGAGGAGATTTACGATTGACAATTGCCAATTGACGAATGAACGGTGAGCAGTTGGAAGGAAAGTTGGGAGGAGAATTGGGAAGAGATTTACGATTGTCAATTGCCGATTGACGAATGAACGGTGAGCAGTTGGAAGGAAAGTTGTGAGGAGAATTGGGAAGAGATTTACGATTGACAATTGAAGATTGACGAATGAACGGTGAGCAGTTGGAAGGAGAGTTGGGAGGAGAATTGGGAGGAGATTTACGATTGACAATTGCCGATTGACGAATGAACGGTGAGGGGTAGGAAGGAGAGTTGGGAGGAGAGTTGAGGAGAGATTTGCGATTTACAATTGCCAATTGATGATTGAACGTCGAGAGAGCAGTGAACGGTTGGGAAGAGATTTACGATTGAGGATTGCCAATTGACGAATAAACGGTGAGAGAGCAGTGAACGGTTGGGAAGAGATTTACGATTGACAATTGCCAATTGATGATTGAACGATGCCCTATGAAAAAGAAAATCCATTTACACGAATTTTCTTACAGACTCGTAAATATTGGAACGGACTCTCATCTCCTCTCAGCGGTTTTGTGTGAGGCCGTAAAAATGGCCAGGAGTTCTTTAGCTTCCGAGATAATTGGCTTTACGACTTGGTCGTTTGCGATTTCAGATTCTAAGATCAACTCGAGCCAATAAATAGTCTCACTTGCCTCCTTCTGGACTATCCCGATCTTATGAACGAAGTCCGCCCTCGACTCTCCTCGGGATGCTTCACAATAGTTCGCCCCCACCGATGTCCCAGACTTCAAGACCTGGTACCCAAGGACATCGGAGACTTTACTCTTTGGAAGTGAGTTGACAAGCTTTATGACGTCAAGCGCGAACGCTTTCGTCCGCTTCTCCAAATCCTCTCTCTTCATTAGTCAGATCATCAATTGTCAATCGGCATTTACAAATCCTTCATCGCCTCCCTATTCCATAATACTCAAAGCCGAGCTCTCTCACCTTTTCCGGATTGTAGATGTTGCGTCCGTCAAAGATCACATGCCCCCGCATTAACCTTTTCATCCTATCGTAATCCGGCTCTCTGAATTCCTGCCACTCAGTTACCAGTATCAGCGCATCCGCATCTTTGAGTGCATCATACTGGTCTTTAACAAATCTCAACTTCCCTTCTGTGACTTTTCCCTTCACGCCTTTTCCTTTCAGGTTTACCTTCCGCCCTGTCAGGCTCTCCTTCTTCTCCTCAAATAATCTTCTTGCGTTATCCATTGCCACGGGGTCAAATGCGGAAACCTCCGCACCATCCCTCAAAAGGCTGTCGATGACCACGAGCGAAGGCGCCTCACGAATATCGTCAGTCTTCGGCTTGAAGGAGAGGCCCCACAACGCAAATTTCCGCCCGGCGAGTTTGCCCGCGAAGTGTGCTCGAATCTTCTCGGGAAGGACGCCCTTTTGCCTTTCGTTAACCCTGTTCACCGCGCTGACAAGCGAAGTCTCCATCGAAACTTCCTCTCCCATCTTGATGAGTGCCTTAACGTCTTTCGGGAAACAACTTCCTCCCCAGCCGATTCCCGGGAAAAGGAATTTCTGTCCAATCCTGTTGTCGTAGCCCATCGCCATCCTTACCTTCTCGACATCCACGCCTAATTTTTCACAGAGAAGTGCAATCTCATTCATGAACGAAATTCTCGTCGCGAGGAAAGCGTTAGCCGCATACTTCACCATCTCGGCGTCCCGAGTTTGCATGAGAAGAATCCTGGGGACGGTTCTGACAAACGGCTGGTACAACTCTTGAAGGATGTCCGCAGCTTCGTGATCTTCAATGCCGATAACGACCCTGTCGGGAAACAAGAATTCTTGAATAGCACTCCCCTCTTTCAGAAACTCCGGGTTTGATGCCACCTGGACTCTCGCTCGCGGATACTTCTTGAATATCTCCCTCAACTTGTCCCCGGTCCCCACAGGAACCGTACTCTTTGTCACGACTAACTTATACACCTCCGCTTCGTTGCCACCCATCGCTTCACCGGGCCTCCGTGATTTCCGTTCCCCGCTTGAAGATCGGACATTTAATATCTGTCCTATCCTTTCCGCAGTTTCCATGACGTATCTCAAGTCCGCACTGCCGTCTGCACCCGGAGGCGTCGGCAGGCAGAGAAAGATCACCTTCGAACTTTCTACGGCATCCTGCAGAGAGGTAGTGAAGAATAACCGTTTTGCTCTTTGATT
Organism: uncultured Bacteroidota bacterium; assembly: GCA_963704305.1. Classification (GTDB taxonomy): domain Bacteria; phylum Bacteroidota; class Ignavibacteria; order Kryptoniales; family JAKASW01; genus JAKASW01. Next base: position 897,708 of record OY969888.1, read on the forward strand.
CTTCTCAATCAGTGCATCGAGCCCGGGCTCGTATATAGGAGATTTGCCTTTCTTAAGGAGCGAGATCTTTCTTGAATCGACATCCATGCAGACAACCTGATTGCCGGTTTCTGCGAAACATGTTCCGGTAACAAGACCTACATAGCCGGTTCCGATGACTGAGATGTTCATTTGATTAATTTCCTATTTAAGTTGTGAGAGGAGCGGTGATCAGTGATTGGTGAACAGTGAACGGTGGTCGGCGAACTGCTCACAGTTCAAAGTTTACTGTTTACTCGTAACTATTCACAAATCACAGTTCACGCTTCACGACATACAACTAACTATTTCCTGCGGACTTTCCTTGAAGACTCAGGCAATAAGATAACAATTCAACCTCGTGCGCACAAGACGGAGCATGGATCCGCTGCTACCGGGTGCCTCTTGCAAGAGCCCATAACAACAAAAAGCCCCTCAGAATCTCGAGGGGCCTTTGTGAACAATTATGTTCTTTGGAGTCTGTTACTTCAAAAGAAGCATCTTCTTCATCATTGTAAAGGTCCCGGCATCCATCCTGTAGAAGTACACGCCGCTCGTGACTTGTTGGCCCTGGTCATTCAGGCCATCCCATGTTACGGAGTAGCGTCCCGCTCCCATGTCACTATTGACAAGTGTGCGGACTTCTTTTCCGAGAATGTCATAGACCGTGACCCTGACATTCGACATGTTCGGCAAATCGAACTTGATGCTGGTGGTCGGGTTGAACGGATTCGGGTAGTTCTGACCGAGCGAGTAATCCTTCGGGAGGCCAGGCAACTCCTGCACCTTCTGAACCTTGAAGACCCAGGTATTCGAAGCAGACAGGCCACCTTGATCGCTGACGACGACCTTCACGGAATCTGTCTTTCCGGAATCCGAGAATGAGGTCGTGAACCAGTTGTCGGCGCCAGTCTTCTTCGTAGTGCCGTTGACACTCCAGGTGTATGTCAGCACGTCGCCGAGGTCCGGATCGCTCGCGGTCGCCGCGAAGGTCACCGAAGCGTTCAATTGAATCTTGCTCACCGAGGGCGTGAAGCTGGAGATCTTGGGCGGGTGGTTGACTTTTGTACTTGTCAACGATCCGTTCGTCACCCCAACACTCGGAGTGCCTTCGTTGTACTCGAAGCCGGACAAAGTCAGTGATGTCTTTCCTGCACCGACTACTACTCCTGTTACGTATACTAAGACGCCTTTTCCTGAGAGAGTTGCTGCTCCAGCGGCGGCTATTGATACCGTACCAGGATTAGACATGCCGGCAGTGATTGTCATCGAAGAGGGCGAAATCGTTCCAGTTGTGGAATATCCCAGACCGGTGATTTGGACGACGCTCGTATCGTACGCCAAATTGAACTGATACGAATAGACATTCTGTCCAGTCAAAGTGCTGTCAGCGTTTATGGGTATCAAGACTACTTGACCAACCGTGTCAGTGAGTGCAGGTACAGACACGCTCACTGCGGCAGTTCCGACAGATCCATTCGTAAGGTTGGCAGTCGGTGTACCCTCGTTGAACATGAAGGATTGAAACGTCAAAGCAGTTGTACCAGTACTCAATATCGTCGCATCCAAGTTAATCAGCGTTCCAACGCCGCCAAGGTATCCTGAACCCGCTGCAGCTACGCTGATTTTGCCACCGACAGTGTCCACGACTGGCTGAACCGAAATGGCCGACGATAGAGTCCCTGATATATCTGCCCCCGTTATCTTTATCATGTGAGGGTTGTAGGTTACAACGAACTGATACGATCGAACGCCCTGGCCATCCAGGTTGCTGACTGTAATCGGCATGGCAACGGCTGCACCTACTGTTCCTGTCACGTTTGGCAGGCTTACGCTCACCTGCGCAATACTCAAACTGCTCTGTAGTATGAGCATAGCGAAGGCGAGACCGAATATCCTTGTCACATCTCTACTAAATTTTAACATTTGACTCACCTTTCTTTTTTATGGTTCCCGACCCGGCAGCTGCCGGGTCGGGATCGCTTAGCTCTCTTACTTGAGGAGCAGCATCTTCTTGAATGAAACAAATGAACCTGCCTCTAAGCGGAAGAAGTACACTCCGCTGGAGACCTGCTCACCTGCATTGTTCAATCCGTTCCACTGGATCGTGTAGTAGCCGGCATTCTGGTTGTCGTTCACCAGAGTTCTGACAAGCTGACCAGTGACATTGTAAATCTTCAACGTCACGTTGGCCGGCTTTGCGAGCTGGTACTTGATCATCGTGGTCGGGTTGAACGGATTCGGATAATTCTGATCGAGGCCAAACTTCGAAGGAACTGCAGCGACTTCGAAGGAAGCAAGTGATTGCGCCTCATTTTCATTAATTACTGTACTGCCGGTCAGGTTCGCTTTCGCTGACTGGCTGGCAAGCTTGAATTGAATCGTCGCAACGTTGCCCGAAGACAGAGGAGTTGTGCCTGCCATGGCTATCTTCAGCACGCCTTGGCTGACGTGGTACGCGAACAGCCAATCCTTAGGCAGACTGCTGGTCACGCCTTCCACAGTGGCACCCTGTCCAACGTTCAGGCTCATCGAAACTGCGTTGACATTTCGAGCATCGCTTATTGCAACCGGCACGTTCACGAGGTTCTCTTCAGAACCGGATTGGCCTCCACTGAGAGCCATTGTACCGGACGAAGGCAGCACCGAAACTGCAAAGCGCTCGCCCTTCAATGTAGCTGACGCAAAGTGGACGCTAGTGTCGCCGGCTGCCTTACGCAGTATCCATGATGCGTCAAGTGCCGTGACAGAACCGTTTCCAGTCACGTCAGCAGCGGTGAGTGCACTGGAAGACAGGACCGTGTCGCCAACAACGTAATCCAGAACTAGAGCTGCGTCAAAAGCAGTGACCGTTCCATTACCGCTAACATCACCTTTTGCAACAACCGGGCCATTGCGTATCACGATAGCCTTGCTCTGACCATACAAGCTAGTGCTCGTACCGTTGAACACATAGATGTAGAGAGGGTTCGTTGCGGCAGTCAAGGTACCAGTAAAGGTCGTGGCACCCGTTATGACCTTCGGGTTCGAGCCGATGTTGAAGCCACCCGTCTGGTTCGAGGAGACGTTGATAATGTTCTGCTCAGTTGAATTGAGGTTCCAATATTTGTCACGCGGAGAAACCGTGAACGTGAACGTATCATTGGGTCCTAGAGTATCTTTTGATACTGTAGCGCCCCAGAATCCTACGCCGGTGCCACTAGCTGACAGCGGGAGCCACTTCAATGAGTATGTCGATGTGGCCGTGAAACCACCGCCAGTAAGCGTCACGGTATTCGCGCTATCGACCCAGAACTTGTGCAGATAGAACACAGCCTGACCTTGCACAAATACAGTGTCGGTAAGGCTTGCACCGGAGCTTCTCTTTACAAACTTGCCGTTCTTATCGCTGTAAGAGAAGTAGAAGGTAGAATCCTTCGTCGCATTTACTGCAAGGTTCGTGTGGTTTACCGTTAGGGTCTGACCGGCAAGAGAATACGTATAGATGCGATGGGTCAACGAATCCTGTGCTGTAAACACAAGCTTCACGCTATCGCCTGCATTCCCCTTCCAACCGGTGCCACCGTATCCAGAGGCTGCCGTGTCAAAGACTGCAGTAAAGGCTTTCAAGATACCTGTAGGTATCGACCTTATGGTTGCCGTGTCGTTGGTTGCTCCGGTAAGGTTGACATAAATCTTCTGCGTGTCAGCGCCAGCCGTATATGAGGTAAACGGAACCTGCGCATCAAGTGAACCACCCACGCTCGCAAGCGCGCTGCTACCAGTGCTTGTATACGTGTGCGTCACAAAGCCACCGCGATTGTGGCCTGATGAGACGGTATCAGCCGTCAAAGCAGATAGCTGACTTCTTATGTCTGGGTTCAATTTACTGGTGTCAAGTTTAGCGCTTGTATAATAAGCCGTCTTGTAAGCGCTTACGGTCAAGTTTCCAGCGACACCCCAGTCGATGTGGTTGCTGTATTGATCTTGCTTGTCGACAGTAAAGGTCTCTTTCTGTCCGGCAATTGCAAGCGTATCAGAGTGCGGCGTGATGACCAGCTTTGCAAGGGTAGTAGGTGTAACCCAAATAGGCGCAGACTTTGCAACCGACGCGCTCGTCGCGGCAACAGTCTTCAAAGTATCCATGCCAGCTGTCTTGTACGAGGCAATGCTAACAGTGGTGACTAAACCGGCATTCGGATAGAGAGTGTCTGCCGATGTCGTATCTGCCGTGCGCAAGAACTTCACCTTCCCTAATGTCGAAAGGAGCATTCCATACGATGATTTAGTCGGAGCAATCGTTGCGCCCGATGAAGTTGGAGCCGTCACTATGTTTCCGTATCCATCCCATACTGAATCCTGGAATGCAAGGGCATTAACATAATTCGAGGCCACAACCGAGCTGTCTGTACCTGTCGACTGGAACAACTTCAACGTCGCAGGAACATTGCTTCGGGCTTGAATGGTCAGCGTATTAGTATAAGAACCCATGGTTGCGAGAACGCTGTCCTTAGAACTCGTTCTGTCGAGCGCACCGGCAACACCGGTGTACACGTTAGTGGACACAGTATATGGAATCGCAATACCGACCGCTGTCTTGCTCGTGTTCGGGTACTGATTTTCCGTGATCGAGCTCGTAAGTGCTGGTGTTCCAAGAGCAGTATTCTTGCCATTCTTTCCACTTATCGTGAAGGTCACCTGGGTCGCGCTCGACGCACTTATTGGATTCCCGTAAGAATCGCGGAGGAACGCACGTGCGTAAACCTGAACTCCGGCGCCAATAGCTTCTGAAAGTTGGGATCCGCTGGCTGAGGACGCATAGTCAAGGATCAAACCGCCGATTGCACCCGGATTGATCAGGATCGACCTGCTTTGCAATACATTGCTTGCGCTATCAGCGAATTGTAAGATATCAGTGCCTACATAATATTTGTTCGGGGTAAACGTAACCGCAATTTGACCGTTCCCGTCCGTGGTGAATGGCCCATTAAACGCACCGTTGTGATTCGTCTTCTCCGACAAAGCGACGCTGGCACCGAGTACTGGATTGAAGAACTGGTCGGTGACTGTCCCGGTGTATTGCGTTGTTTGATCAACCGTCAACGTATCAGACTTCCCGCTGACCAGCGCCACCGAGATATTTTTCATGGTGCCTGGAACAAACGTCATGACGGCATTATTTCTCACAGTGTCTTTGCTGCTAAGGGTGAACTTGAGAGTGATCTTTTCCGCCTTCGTATACGTCAGGCTACCAAAGTCGACAGCTATGTTATGACCGTACCAGACGACCGTGGACGTGTTGCCCACCGTACCGCTACCTGCGGCATTGGTGTTGCTGAGTACCGCCGTTACAGTTGGTACAGTCGAGTTGTACGGCGTGTAATTACCAACAGCGTCCTTAAAATAGACCTTGATACCATTCGCGGTATCCACGGACGCAGAGCCAAGAGTTCCAGCCGAGCTAATGTATTTTCCCGCTGTTTGGGCTGCATCAGGTTGATTGGTGATTGTCATCTGAGTTACCGGTCCGGGAAGAGGAATGATTGCGCTCCCAGCAATGTTTAACCCGGCACTCATAGTATCGACTACCACATTTATTGCCGCGGTGGTTGAGTCAAACTTTGCTGCCGTCACTTTCGACTGCAAATACAGCCCTGTCACAACAATCGTATCATGAGCTGTGGAAGCTGTCGCAACTCTGACCGCAAGATAATACACATGATTAGTTGCACCATATATTGGCTTCACCCTCACGCTGGTGAGCGAAGTTTGAGTTTGGCCATACGCTGCGAAGAAGCCAGTGGTGTCGAACTTTATCCCCGTAGTTCCAATTTGTCGCGCAGTAAGCGTGACCACGGAGTCCTTAACAAACTGCACATTAGCCGGCGGCATGATCTGAAGAGTATCCTGGGTGTTCTTGTCGCCTCCCTGGATATCCCCTGCTGCCGTCTCGAGCAGCTTAAGATTCTTGATCAGGTATTTGGCGGAGTCGCCATTCGTAGTCATGGTATGATTCAACGGAACATATGTCGTATCATACACGACCGTCACCTGTGCTTGCGCGGTTGACATGCCGAATCCCCCGACGAGCAATATACTCATCAGAAGAGGAAGCCAGCCGTGCCTCAGAAAACCGAAACGTTTTTCTAGCATTGTACCTCCATTGTGTTTACTTTTCTTTCAAATGATAATGCAAACAAACGGGAGAAGTCAAAGAGAATCGCATTACCCTCGCTTGCCCGTCCTCTATGTTTACTAGCATTTCTTTTGCTTCCGAAACAAAACTCGCCGTAACCAAATATCATCTTACTCCAAACGAAGATTTCTCTATGTCAAAAGCGCACATTAATTCAAACACGCTCCGCAATCCTGACAACAATACCGGCACAAGTGCTTCACCACTTGCTCAAGTTGTCGAGCACAACATTCAGTATTTTCATTACCTATCGACGTGGAAATATTAATCAGTGTGGCGCACATAGTCAAGAGCATTTTGAACTTTTTTTTGATTTTTTCGCGTGCCTGTCTGCGGTGACGACATACGTCTATTTCGGATATATTGACAGAAAACTTTAACATATGAAACGCCATAGTGCAAGCGTCGCCAGAGGTGATGTGACAGTGCGCACAGAGGGGAATTTCGGCGGGCTATCCATTGTTCAAGAGGCGGTGCGGGAAACGGGACCGACCGACAACGTCCTTCGAAGGCAGCTAAGCAAGAATACTTTGTGGCGCAGCCGTCGCGGTGCGCGGCTGGCAATGATGTTCAGCCGGTACCGTTCATCCGCGCGGCGGCATTCGGGTTGTAACCACGCCACGTCGGAAATCTCCTGACGGCCGAGATCAATGAAATCAGATACATGGACGGAACTCGCAGGACGATGCGGGTCGCCCTTCGACGAATGAATCCTTCATTGGCAAATCATGTTCTCAAAGCGAGGTATGACAGGAGACAGTTGCGCTCGCATCCGCACAAGATGGTACAGCAAGATCCCACGTCCCGCACTGTACCATGATACCAAAGCCAGGAAGTTGAACAGCATCTCACATAGCATTCCCGTTAATCATGAGAAGTTGCACGCAGAAGCTCGCGCCGCGAAAATGAATCCTTATTCTTACTACGGAAATCTCTGAGCCCCAACTCTTGAAATACGGAGAGGTCGTTATGATGAGAATTAATTGGCGTCTAATTGTAGCGCCATTCATTCCGACTTCGTTCAATCAGAATTGAACGCGGGTTCTTATACCAAAGTTAGCTTTTAGCCCAACATGCGTCGGGGCATACTCGTTGCAGAAGAAAAGAGGACAACTGAGGGATAGGGGAATTCCGTCGCCGTTGCGTCCCGCCGTGCAGTTACTTGACATGGGGAGATGCCCACTGTTTACACAGGGAGACAATCGGAATACTAAGGAAGGAAGCTAAGGCTTGATATTCAATAATCTGGCAGTGACTCACTTTTAATTCTAATGTCGGTACATTAAGAAGGTCTTGCTTTCTTTAATGTGTTAGAACCGTAACTTACGGTTGAAAGATGAACATCATTGAAAAAGGGAGACCTTATGATGAAAGATAGCAAAAGAGAGTGGTACAAGAACTATGTGGCGATCGATTGGTCACAAGAGGTGGTGTTTGTACGAAGGATGATGACACAGGCGGGACGAGTGGAAAAATCTGTATGGACTACCGCTCAACCATCATTTGACGAAACTCATAGAAGATTTCTCCTCTCAAGGATCGTCTCCGCCAGAGGCTGATGCGCCTGTGGCGCAGAAATGACATTCTCTTTGTTTTCATGCAGCCTCATAAAAAAGAGGGTGAAGATTCACGAATGCTATTCCGGTGGACTGTACCCCCTCTTGATGGGACCGTTCCAAAATGGACATTCCGGCGAAACTTGTCCCAGCATGATCTTAGCTGGGAGCCGGAATCCAGTTTTTGGTTCTGCATGCAAGCTGGAGTCTACCCCGTGCTTGACACGGGGCTGGCATGACAAGCGTCATTTTATGTGAATGCTGAAACTGAGTCACTACCAAAAATCTACTGGCCGCGTACTTAGGTCTTGCTCTCTTCCTTGTGTCCGTAATAATGGTAATACCGGTAGTATCTGTAGTAAGCACCGTAAGCTTTCGTCACGTCGAACTCATTCAGAACAAATCCTATAATCCCGGCCTTCACCTGTTTCAAAGTGGAGTATGCCTTTTCGAGGACATCGATCTCAGTTCTGTTAGCAAGAGCGACAAAGACGACGCCGTCTGCAAGCTTAGAAAGAATGACGCTGTCAGTCACGGCAACCACAGGCGGAGAATCGATAATGATGAAATCAAAGCTGGCCTTGAGCACTTCCATCGTGGCAGCCATTGCATCCGACCCGAGGACCTCAGACGGATCAGGTGGAAGAGAGCCGGTGGGAAGGAGGAACAAGTTCTCGACAAATGTCTTTCTCACGACCGAGTTTAGGTCCACCTCGTTTCTCAGATACTCGACAAGTCCCGGCTTTCTGTCACAGCTGAACAGTCTATGAAGCACCGGCCGTCGAAAATCCGCATCGAGGACCAGCGTTTTCAATCCTGCCCTCGCAAATGTCACGGACAGATTCGCGACCGTAGTTGACTTCCCCTCTTTCGGTAGAGCACTGGCGAAGAGCAATGCCTTCACAGGCTTATCGATCCTTGAGTATTGAATTGCCGTTCTAAGCGAGCGATATGCCTCTGAGACTGGATCGGACGGCTTGTGGAAGGTAATGAGTCTCATGGGCACAGTTATGCCGTCTTTGGAAACGCTCTCTTCCATCTCGTCACCCTTGCCAGATGGGTTGGAACCTGAGATCATCGGAATCGACGCTAGTACAGTGAAGCCCCTTTTCTCCAAATCTTCCGGCGATTTGATCGACTTATCCATATAGTCCAAGACAAATACGAAGCCCACTCCAAGAGCGAGACCGAGCAAAATGCCGAGAGTCAAGTTCAACGGAATTTTAGGACTCACCGGCCTCCCCGGTGGAACAGCAGGATCTACGATCTGCACGTAACCAAATTGAGACTGCTCGGCGATTTGTGCTTGCTGATAATTATCCTGAATGAGCAGGAACAACTTCTCTCTGCTTTTTTCAACTCTGTCCAACTTCGCGAGGTCGATAGACTGTTTCGGTATCTTTGAGAATTCCGAATCATACCTCTCCACAATCTTGTCCAGCTCGTTCTTCTGTGCTTGTGTGGCGTTGAGATCCAGTTCTTGCTGGAGAATCTTCAACTTCAAATCTTTGTAAACACCCGTGGGGTCATAATTCCCAGAACCTCCCTGACTGGATTGAGGCGATCCACTTGCCATCACCTGCATGGTTAGAAATTTCGAAGTCTTATCCTTCAACCTTCTCTGGAGATCCGTGATCTGCGAGTCGGTCTGTGCTATTATCTGGTTATACACTTCCCTGTTGCCAACCATCGGATTCTGTGCAAGCGCCACGTCTCGATTGACCTGCAGCTTTGCAATTTGTTCCTGAAGAAGCTTGATGTATGGATCAATTGCATCGGAAACATTAGATGAGAGTGCGGGTTCGATCTTTGCAAGTTGATCCCGGTAGCTCTGCAAGACTTGCTGTTGAGACTTCATCTGAATAACAACATCGTCCCGTTGAGCCTGGAATGTACTCATGACATCTATTAGCTGTTTCGCCTCGTCGTCTAGTGAGACGATCCCCTGCGTCTGCATGTAGTTCTGCAGATTGTTCTCCGCAACATCCAAATCCTTCTTCGTATCGTCCAGCTGCTTCCCAAGAAATCCTCTGACGTTGCTCGCCATGTTTCTGCTGGAACTTAAGTTCAAGTCATAATACTGTTCTGCATATGTGTTCGCAATGTACTCAGACTCTTGGGGAGAATGGCTCTTTGCACTTATGACAATGATATCCGAGTTGCGATCGTTGGTAAACGCAACTGCTCCCATGAGACGCCCAGAGACCTCACCTATTGGCGCAAATGGCATAATCCCCTTCTGAATATCTTCTTTGGAGGCAAGGACGATCTCCATCGTATCGGGCTTGCCATCAACCAAAATGACCGGACTGTTCAGAAGCTCTTTCGCCACATTGGTCCGCAGGAGATTTGTCTGCAGTATATCGAGTTCGTTGGTGATTCTTCTCTCGTCCGATTCAAATGGTTGAATAAGGTCACCCATACCCTCCAGAAGAGAGCTTGACCCAGTCTTGTTTTTTTGAATCAGCACTTGTGTCGTTGCCTGGTAAACAGGTTTTTGAAGAAAGGTATACAGAACCGTGAGAGTAGTTACAACCGCGAATATGATGACTACGGTTGTTCTCCGCCTGTAGACCTTCTGAAGAACGTCCTGAAGAGTTACTTCCTGTTCCTGACCTTGCGATCGAGAACTTCCATGAATGAATGAGCCGGTGCCGTTGTTTCCGGCGCCGTTACCTAGTCCATTTGTACCATTATCTGAGCTCAATGACTTGTCTCTCTGTTTTGTTCCCGGAAAAAGTTACTTTATCGAATGACATCTGTCAAGTGAACGAGAACACACGAATAAGTCCGGAATCTTGCCCACGCGCTGCGGTCGTGAGCCAAACTCTCATCTTGCGGATGAGGGTCCTCTATTCTTCGACAGCATAACATCATCGCTCGAGTGAAAGTTCAAGCGCAACCACGTCGGCGTCATGCAGCTATCAATTCTTATTATCGGATCAATTCGCCCTATTTCAACTCTATCGCCTCCCTCGATAGGGCTCGGCAGCAAAAATTCGCCGCCTGTGACTTTCGCGCGCCTGGTCGCGAACTACGCAACCAAGCTCTGCTTGTCGTGAGGCTGGTCCCGCATCGCGGGACGACCCTCTGCTTGTCGTGAGGCTGGCAGGGATCGAACCTGCGACCCTCTGCTTAAAAGGCAGATGCTCTACCACTGAGCTACAGCCCCAACAATTTAGAAAGAACTCCGACAGGGCCGTGATCTCAACTGCGGCCCCCCCGCTAAAAGCGGGGTGCTCTACCACTGAGCTACAGCCCCAGAGCCCCCGCTAATGCGGGGGCTAGAGTGACAATATTTGAAAAAACCGCGACGCCCTCGCTGGAAGGGGCGTGATCTGTGAGTAGGACAACACCTTCCTTCCTCCCAGGATCAAACTAATTTAATGATGGGAATTCAGACCTGCAAGGGAGCTTGTGGGTGACTATCTATTCGACATACCGACGAGAAATAGATTCTCAAACACTGAGCCATAGGCTCATCAGCCTCAGGCTTAGGATTGCACGAATAGTTTCTAGTCTTTCGAAGCGAAATTCACAAATGCGTTCTATTCGTGCCTGCACGCGCTCCGTCGCTGAAGCTATGGAGCGTAAGCGACCGAAGTGCGTTTCGGCACGCAGGCGTGGCATCCGTAGTTTCATGGTTTCTATCGGTATCATTCATGGTCCTATTCTTTGACGGCAGGGTTTGTCTTACGAAGAGATTTCCGGAGTCCTGAAACTGCCTGTCGGCACCGTTTCCGTTGCATTGCACCGCGGTAGAGAAAGACTGAGAGGGATGTTGAAGGAAAAGAGGGAAGAGTTATGAGCTGCGAGAATTTCAGACATGTTCTTGACGAAATGATTGACACGAGGAAAGCGATAGGCAAAGTCGATCTCCCCCCGGAAATGATAACCCATCTTGAGAAGTGCACAGCCTGCGAGGAGTACTTCGAGACAATGATCTCAGTTCAAAGAATGCTGGCAGAAATGCAGAGAGAGACCATCCCGGCGGATCTTTACCGGCGTTTGATCAAACTTGCGCAAGAGCAGCGCACGATCAATCGGCATGCGTTCAGGAAACCGGTAGCCATTTATGTTTTGAAGATAGTCCTGCCGGTTCTGCTGCTCTGGATAGTCGCACTTTTTGAACCCGACTCAGCCCGATTCATAATCGAGACACTAACTCTGGTGTTTGGGTTGACGATGATGTTTGAAAAGACGGGGAGAAGATTGCTTACAGGTAAGGTTTAGAGTGGAATGTTGGATTGGTGGATTGATGGATTGGAACAAACCTTGACACGTTTGCACTTTGTGACTTTGCTGCTCAGTGCCTTTGTCCCTCAAGTGATCTAAAACTTCATTGATAATACCAGCGAGTAGTTTCTTATCGGCGCGATATTCCCAATTATCTCAACGTAGTAATATTCGAACGCATTGTTGACAATGAAATTTACTTCGATCGGATAGCCAATTGAAGTCAGGTCAACTCCCGCTCTCACATCGGTCACGTAAGCCGGAACGCGCTGGTCTCCGTTTTTGACGTAGCCGGATTGCACCAGCTCATTGTCGTAATTCTCGAACGCGCTTATAAATCTGAAGTCTATTGATGCACGGTATATCGAATGAGAAAAATTGGCAGACGCGTACAAAAGTTCACGCGAGCGATATTTCAATATTTCATGAGCTGTCAGATCAAGCGGATAAATGTAAGTGTAGCTCGCATTGAGCGTCAGGAAATCTGTCCCCGCGCTGCTCGATGCATCGATTTCATATCCCTGCACTCGAGCACGGGTCACGTTCTGAAACGTAACCTGTCCGGTCGAATTGAATTCCGGCTCGATCATGTCCCAGTAATCGCTCTGGAACACAGCAGCGTCGAGCAGACCGAAATGCCAGACAGGGATTCTCCCGCCGAGCTCCTCCGACAGGCTCTTCTCAGGAAGGAGGTTCGGGTTCGGGATTATGGACAGACCTCCCGCCCCGGTGTTGACATAAGTTTCTCCCACGCTCGGCGCTCGAAAGCCCGTGCCAACTGAAGCTCGAAGAGATGTGATGTCTTGAGTCCGTTCGCCGCCGAGATCGTAAACAAATCCGAGCTTCGGATTGAATTGGTTGAACGCGGGTTTGTTCTGAATCTTCTCGTAGTCGTACCGCGCACCGATCGTCATGTGCAACCGGTCCAGCTTCCTTTCTGCTTGCAGGTAGACCGCGCCTGAGCTGCTTTGCTTATTCGAGAATATATTCGAGTTGATGAAATCCAATTCTCCTTCTGTGCCGAACGTTAGAATGGTCGACGAACCAAGGTTTAGCGTCCCCTGAAGTTCCAAATATCCTAAGTGCGAAGTCGAAGTGTCGCCGATGCCGCTCAGTGTTTGGCTGAAGTTATCGTACCAGCGGTTGAAGTAGTAGCTTCCACGAACCACGTAGAAAAAATCCTCGTCAACAATGTTCGTGTAAATCCCTGCGATGTTAGCTCTCGTCGAATTCACGCGTTCACCCAGCGCACTTGGATCGGGTTGAAGCGCGTGGTTGAGATCCTCCCAATATAAAAAATTGCCGGAGTACTGGTTGAAAACGTCGGCAAAGATTTTCAGGCTCTGATTGTTCCCGATGCTGCCTGCGGACTTGACGAAGAAGTTCACCCTCCTGAAGTAATCGTTTTGAATATAGCTATCATCTTTTTTGAAGCTGAGCGATGCGGTGACTCCGAAATCTCCGAGACCGAGCGGCATCGAGTGGACGAAAGATGCTCCCTGGAAAAACCTCTCTTTGCTCGACCACTCCCACTCGCCGTACCTCGGCTGTTCGTACATGCCGCCGTACAACTTCACATCCGTCGAATTAACATTTACGTTATCTTTCGTTATTACGTCGATGACTCCGCCGAGTGCGCTCGATCCGTAGAGTGCGGAGCCGGCACCTTTAACAACTTCGACATGATCGACTTGCGAAACGGGGATCGATTCCCAAACCGCTTCGCCGGTGTCGCCCGCGAGAAGAGGTATGCCGTCTACGAGGAGGAGAACCCGGCTTCCGATTCCGCGAGCATACCCGCTCGAGCCGCGGATGTTTGCCTGATCCTGAATGAAGTTTACTCCGGGAACGTAGCGAAGCGCATCATCGAGTGAAATAATATTTCTCCTCTCAATGGCGCTCGAGCTGACAAGACTTACGCTGGCAGGCACCTCGCTCAAAAGCTGTTGGTGCTTGCTTGCAGTGACTATGACCTGTTGGGCCTCTACCGGCAGAGGCTGAAGAAAAATCTCTGTCCGCCTGTTCTCTCCTTCTGCAATCGACAGTGATTCATCAAATCGTTTGAAGCCGATCATCGAAACGGAAATAGTGAAAGTGCCCGGATTAATTTTCTCAAAGGAGAAACGTCCATTTGTTTTTGTCATCATGCCGAATCTCACGGACTTCTGCGCATCCTTCCATTGCATGGAAACCGTTGCACCGACGATCGCACTGGAGTCTTCGGCGGAACGGACTCTGCCATCCAATCGCGTCTGGGAGAGGCTGTTACTTTGAAACGACAGAAGCGCTGAGAGGAGTAGGAGGTATATTCTTGAAATCGACTTCAATGTCAATATTATTTATGATTGTATTTGGTGGGATAACGACCGTCTTCGGTTCACCAACGCCGTGGGAGTACCCATAAGCTCCAACCACTTTCCAATCTGCAAAAATGTTTGCGCCATACCGCAATGCGACCGCGACATACTGAAAAGTGGAGGAAGAATCAAGACTGAAACTATACGCCAGCGAGTTAACGAAGAGCGGCCACGGGTTCGCGCTAATTGCCGGATAAACTCTCGCGCTGCCCGACTCGACTTCGCCGATGATGTTCGTCGGAGGATAGTCATAGAAGGCTACCACCCGAATATCATAGACGCTATCCTGGGGCGGCCAGGTCGATACGAATTTTATCGTACCTCCGAAGCCAGGCTGAACCGGGAGAGGTGCAAGGCCGTGGTTGCAACCGGATAAGAAAATCAATAGCGAAAAAGCGCCAATTAGAATCTCCAATTTGCGATTTTCAATCGTCGATTGGAATACTTTCATTTCCTGCTGCCTCTTGAAGCGCCCTCTGCTATGTTCGATGAGGTGGAGACCGATGCTTGCCGGACTTGGTTCGCCATTCGTACAACTCTTCTTTCGGAAATGATGTGGTGAGTTCATAAACACTCTTGACCAGCTCAATCCCTCGTTTCCACACATCCAGATCTTTATGACTATTCAGCTTTTCCATCTTTGCCGATCACCCATAACCGATTATTTCCTAATTCCGAACAGCGTCCACGGATAAGAGAGCATGTCGTGCAAATATCTTCCCTGCCACTTGAAATTAGGATGTGCCTGAAAAAATTTCGACGCGATGAAACTCTCGCCGCACGGGTGTCCCATGTGCACCCAGAATTCCATCCTGCCAGCCAGGTCACCAGTTGTCACCTTGCCCTGCACTGCTCCAGCAGGAGTGTACGGAGCCCAACCCCATTGCGGAATCCCGCGCAGGTCCTCGTCGACGTGGCCGCACAGAACGCAGGCACCAACCGATTCCTTGCCGCGAACCTGATCAAAGTGGTCGCTCATGAATTGCTCCGCGAGTTCAGCATTAATTCTTCCCTTGTATTGCTGCATCAACTTTTCCCAGCGGGACTTTCGATCGTTCATGGAACTGTAAATGTTACTGACCTTAAAAGTGGTTTCCTCCTCGATCGTCTTTTTGTCGCTCGGGAAGTTCGAGCCGACGTAACAGCCGTCTTTCGTCCGCCACACTCTATGATTCTTCAAACCGAGTTCGAGACGCGCAATCTCGTTCGTCCTGGTGTCTCCGATAAGCCAATCGTTCGCATAGCCGCCGTTATTTCCAGTTGTCATGATCCTGATAAAATCATCGATGCTGTTGGAATACTGTTCCGCCTCTCTCGCACGCATGAACTCCGGTATTCCGTCTTCATCGAACCCTTTGAATTGTGCTATCGTCGTTTCCGTGATCAGGATGCCGGCGCTGTTCTCTACGAAATCATCTCCGCTGTGAATGAAGCCGGGGAAAGTGTCCATTAATATCCGGTTCCCTTTTTCCGGAACGATGTCCTCTATGACATTCCACCTTTCTCCGATAATGTAGTCGACCCAGGAATTATGTGCCATCACGATCTTCCCATCGGAGGTGTAACTTCCCGTCGCGATGAACGCGCTGCAATTCCCCGGTGCGCGATTATCACCTGCACCTTTCCTCATTCTCTCGGCAAGCGCCGGCAAATAGTATTGTGCGAGCTCCATCCATCCGTTCAGCGCGGTGATATCGATCTTATCGTACATCTTTCCTCGTGCTCGCAAGCCCTCAGCAATTCCCTCAATCTCATTCCTGTATTCGTCACTCAGCTTGGGCCAGAACATTCTCTCGGCTGCGTCCCTGTAGAACTTCCAATCTCTGTGAGTCGTCCGTCCAAGGTAGAACTTCATCATCTTGATGGCATCGTCGATCTCAGGGGCAAGCAAATAGCCGTGCTGGTATCCTATCTCATTCGGTGAGCCCTCCACATGAATGTAAATCCATCCCGACCTGTCCTCACGGGAAGCTTTGGCGAGTCTCGGGTCTGTACCACCATATGCCGCCGCGAATAGAAGCAGGTAAAGAGTGAACAGTGAACAGTAGAATGTATGTTTAGATTTCATAATTCTCATCCTTTAAGAAAGGCACAAAGAAACAGAGGCACTGAGACACAAAGTCCAACTAAATTTAATCTGCTCATAAGATTTAGCGGTCAGCTCTCAGGAGTCAGCCATAAGCTAATAGCTGAAAGTTGCTTTGTGCCATTACCACTCTGTGCCTGTGTGACTGTCTCATTTCTTTTTGGGAGGATTTCTAAAAACGTTATCAGGAACAGACCATGCGTCTGGAAATCCGTGGCTCGCAATATAGTTTGCTGCCTGGCTCGCTTCATACTTTGTCCGAAAATCACCGGCGCGCACTTTGTAGTAGGGCGAATCGTAAATGATGTAGACACTGTAGCTAGTCAGGAGCGTGTCCGCCTCGTTCCTCGCATCGATTGCATCATCGAGAATAGGAGTCGACGTCAACTGCACGCGAAAACCGGGAATGGTATTGAAGTTCGCCTCATTCGTGATTATGTCAAGAGTATCCTTTCGCATGGACAAAGTGTCTTCCTTGATAGCAGTCGTGTCCCGATGATTGAGCACGGTGTCCGAAGGTATCCGGAGCGAATCATTGGCAATCTGTTCACGAGTGCTATCGGAATTCGACTTCATAGGGGAACCGGGCAATTGTCCCAATGCGACGCTCGACAAAAGAGAGGCCGCCGCTGAGATCAGAAGAATCGCAGTCCCGGACCAGGACATTGAACGGATTATCGGAACTATTGTCATAGGCTGTTTTCGGTCGGAGTTGCCGATAAAAATTTACGGGCGGGAGACCTACCAAACAAGCGTATATTGATTAACAGCCGGAGGGCAAGAGGTGTTATTGAGACGCAAAATTTTGCGTCTCAAAAAAAAGAAGGCGGACATCCCGACCTTTGTCGGGATCTGCCCGCCCTCATGTAGAAGGGTCGATAGGGACGACTTTCGCTTCTACTTCAACAAGAGCATCTTCTTCACTGCCGTAAAATCATGAGTTGACAGTTTGTAGAAGTAGACACCCGTCGGCAGAATCTCGCCGTGACCATTCCGGGCATCCCACGTTATTACATGAGCACCGGCACTCATATCGCCGTCAAGAAGACTGACTACCTCTTGTCCGAGGATATTGTATACGGTAATCGTGACGTGCTCAGGCTGCGGAATGCTAAACGCAATCTGCGTTGTCGGGTTGAATGGGTTCGGATAATTCTGCTCGAGAGAAAATGATGTTGGTTGAATCGGCTTTCCATTCACAGCGTCCGGAGTTTCCGGAGTGACGGTCAGATTGTTATTGCTGGAAGGCACGGCGTTTCCGCTGGCATCGTATGCTGGTCTCGATGTGGATGAGCCGGATGAGCTATATCCGACCGCGTCCGCATAAACGCTGTACATACCGGGAGCCATGCCGGAGATCGTGTAACTGCCGTCGGCTTCGGTAAAGCCGTAGCCGACAATGTTACCATTCGCATCGGCTGCGTAGACTATCGCTCCGCTCACACCAGACTTGCTGGTCGAAGAAGTCACCGAGCCGGCGATTGAAACGTAACCGGATGCGGAATCAGGCAACGGCATTACATAGATGGTCACACCACTCGTTGAGTTGCCGTTCACCGGGATGGCGGTTGCATCTTTCCATCTGACAGTCGGGCCGCTCAAGCTATAGAATGATGGGGCATAGTCGCCGAGAGGAACCGCAAGTATCTTGTAATATCCCTGCGGCAGATTATCGAATGTGTAGGCTCCCATGCTGTCAGCGTCCGCGAAATACGTACCGATTACATGCATCTTCAGAGTGTCGCGATAATCCCAGACATCTCTGAACGCGATCAGTCTCGCTGCGACGGCGGCGCCGCTCGTCGAGTCGAGCACCGAGCCGCTGATCTGTCCGAGCACAATTTGTGGAATCGGAGTCAGCTGGAAGTTTACGCTGGCTGTGTCGCTCACGAGAACGAGGATTGCGGCAGACAGCACGCTGTGTTCGCCATTAAAGAAAGTCCTGTAATATCCGTTAGCTTCGGCGAAGACGACATACTGTCCTTCCGGAAGCGTGTCCGTATATGCGCCATTGCTGTCGACGTAAGTTTTGAAGACATATGGAGAATGATCATCATCCAACCTAAAGTCATGGTCCGCTTTTGCATCGAGGTTGATGTCGTGGAAGAAGTCGCGGAAATTCTCGTCACCTGACCATTCGTTTTGGTCTTCGACGCTCTCGTTCAACACAAACCCTGCGCGTGCAAACACGACCCACGCTCCTCTGACAGGAGTCCCTGCCGTATCTTCCACCACGCCGGAGACAGTGAACTTAGGCAATTGATGGAAACGATTCTGCAACATGAAGTCAGCAATCTGGGTCGAAGTATCCATGACCTCGATAGGTGTGGCATCCTGAATGTCCGAAACATTTTTGTACCACTCAGGCAGATAGTTCGGGTTCAATGGATTCGCGTGGACCAAATATCTTCCTTCGTCCACGTGAGATGTTGAGTAGTGGCCGGTCGAGTCAGTTTCCGCTTGATAGTCAAACGGTGGTCCGACAGCGATGGGGGTCATGACGGGTAAAATACTTTGATACAATCTGACGACAACATGGGGGATCGGATTTCCCAAAGTGTCCGTGACTATTCCGGCGATCTTGCCGTCGATTCCTGCTACCCTCACCGTATACTCCTGCTGGGCTTCTCCACCTTTGCTCGAGGTGACCATGATTTGAACCTCTTTCCAACCCCTTTCCTGAGGTATCCAGTTAATCAGCCCGGTCGAGTCTATGGCCATCGGTTCGGGATGTTCACCAAGGCGGTATTTGAGAGCCGCGGTGGAATCCGAGGATACTGCTTTGACCTGATATGTGTACAGCGAACCGACCGTCGCATTCAACGGCGGCGTTGATACGATCGTTACTTTGTCTCTGTGGTATCCTGTGGAATTGCCGAATACATCTACCGTATTGCTTAGACGGACCTGTCCCTTCGCATCAAACGCTTTTACCATGTAGACAAACACGGTGTCGGCCGACGGGGCCGTCATGTCCTGATATTCTGTCGCGCTCGTAGAATCTATCAGACTGTAACCAAGATTTATGGGCACGGGCACACCGGTCGTCCACATTCGCAGTCCCAATTCCGCGCGGTAGACCAAGTAATATGACACGTCGAAATTCTTAGGCTGCTCCCATGATAAATCAACGCTGCCCGCATTCAAGACAGCTTTCAGATTGAAGCCCCCATTCATCATCTGAGACCTTGCGTTCGAGAACATAAGCAAGGTCCCGATGATCGCGAGAAGAGAAAGAGTGTGTGCCTTTCTAAGCATTTCATCCTCCATGTTTTTTAGTAACAGGTGGTTCAACGAACGTGCCACGGAATATCATTCAAATCAAATCTGGAAATGCGTAAGAAACATTCCGCGGTCACCCATGCCGCAGGCGTTGCACACCTCCATGCAGTTCTTGCAGGTAAAAAGAAAGAGAGCTCAGAAAGTAATTTGAAGATGGACGCTTTCGGTAAGTGTCCGGGGCGAGTAATCAAATCTGAAATAGGGAGGGAGATTCAGAAACGCATCCAACCCTGAGTAGATATAAATGAGTATGAATGCGGATCCCGAATAGAACTCACTCTTGTAATAAAGATTATATGTACTATATCGACTTTCAGCCAGTTCGGGTGTCGAAGCATCTAGATATTTTGTGCGCGCGTCACGTCGCAAAAAATCGAGTGCAATTGTAGAGAGAGCCGCGATTCCCCCGGCACCCAAGAGGACATAGCCTTTCACTCTCTTACCTTCATAGATCTGCTCCCAGCCCGGGAACAGGAGCGCCCTATAAGTGGGACCTGCCGCCGCTTGGTTTGGGAAACCGCGTCTTGACAATAACTCTTGCGCCGCAGCCGCTTGCTTCTTGCGCACTTCCGAATTGAACTCCGCCCTTGCCGCTTCGAACACGCTCAGAATCTTCGGAGATGTCAACACCTGGTCGAGCGTGAAAGTCGAGTCAATCTCGAGAGCATCTACAAAATGATCGATTGCAGATTCCTTTTTTTCCTGGGCAACGAGCGAGAAAGCCACGTACTTTTCAAACTGCACCCTCGCAGAGTCGGGAAGACTCCTGTCTTCGAGCATCCTGCGCGATTGCAGCTCAGCCGAGATATAAGAGCCGCTGTCGAAAAGAGATTCTGTGGCTGAAAGGAGTGAGTCGATCTGGCCTCGGCTTTGTGGAAAGGCTGCCGTCGAAAATAGTAGGGATGAGAATAGAAGACGGATGGCCGTCCTTGTCATTTAATCAAAACCATCTTCCTGTAAATACTTCCAGTTTCCGTCTCCAGCCTGTAAATATAAGGGCCGCTCGGCAAATTCGTGCCGTCGAAGCTAACCGAATAGTCCCCCGGATTTTCTCTCCGGTCTACCAAGGTTTTCACTTCTCGACCAAGCATATCATAGATCTTTAGTGTGACGAAGCTATTCACTGCTAACTGATAACCGATTACCGTGGTCGGATTGAACGGATTTGGGTAGTTCTGAGATAGATTGAAGGTCTTCGGATTAGCATCCGGCTGATCCACGACAGAGGTTAGGCCGGTTACGACAGATGAAATCGTATCGACGGTGGGGGTCGGCACTCGACCGCTCTTGTAACCAGGAGAGAGACCACCGAAAAGATAAATCGTTCCCTTGGCATCTTGATCTGCAACAAAGCCCGCTCTAACCTGCGTCCTGGTCAGCATTGCCCTGGTTTCATGTTCGCCCTCATCTCCAAACACGCCGAAGTTAAGCAAATCAATGTCCTGATAGAAGTAATCCTGCAAGTTCTCACCTGATCCATATCCCGAGATTGCATACACCGAGTCATTCCTATCGACAACTCCAAAATATGTTCGCGGATGTCCCCAAGACAATCTCATCTCATCACTTCCGGTCGCGGGAGTATATCTTTCAATAATCCCAAAAGGACCAAGACTCGTTCCCAGAGGACCCAGGCCTCCTATCCCTCCGAAAAGATAGATTGAACGTCCGACTTTGACAGCATAATGGAAAGCACGCCCAAAGATCGTAGAGTCGAACGCAATCCAAATGGGTTTGGAGGGCGAGTAAGCTTCGACCAAGGTGAGGAGAACACCCGTCCTGCTACCTCCTCCAAAGACCAAGATTGTGTCGCCGTAGACTACTGCTGCCGCTCCTTCTCTCTCTTTCAACATACTCGGCGCATAATGCCATTCGTTCTTCGACTCGTCATAAACCTCGACGCTGTTCAGAATCCTGCCGTGATTATCGACTCCCCCCATTACATAAATCGAATCATCAAGGCTTACTGCGGTTGCAAATGCCCTTGGCGTATTGAGAGGCGCGACTTTCTCATCCCAGGCCATACTACTGAAATCAAAGGCGTCGACGATTGACGAGCCTTGAAGTGATTGGAGCGATTGAACACCCTGCATATTCTGCAGCTGAGAAGGTGAACCACCGATAAGGAATAGCTTACTTCCAAGTCGTGCCGAGCACATCCCCACCCGCGGATTAGGCATGTCCGGAGGAGTTGTACTCTGCGAGAAAGCCGAGCCTTGCATTATCAGCGCACTTCCGGCAAGAGCCGTAATTAATAATTTCTGAAATGTTAATCTGTGCCAAGCCATCATCATTCGCCTAAGTAATGTGCAATGTGCGTGCCGTCACTTCTTCTCGTCTCTCAAGAAACTGAAATTCAGCCTCAGTGTGTCACCGGGCTTTACCTTCACACTTTGCTCAATATCATGAAAACCCTTGTTGTGTAATCTCACCTTTCTAATGCCGGGAGAAACTTCTATCGGCTTTGTCAGCGGGGTTGTGTCTCTCAAATTCTCGTCGACATACACTTCGGCCCAGGGATCGACGGTGACAAAGATGTAGCCGGCATTCTTAAGGAAGTCAGCTTCAACTGTGGAAAGGAGGCGTGGCTGAACATTGATCTCCTTTCTGATCGGCTCGAAAAAAGTATTAGCAAATAGCACTGTGTGTTTCCCCGGAGGGATTTTTATTGCGCCTGCAATCGGCGTCCTTCCGACAAAATCGCTGTCAACATATACATCTGCCCAAGGCTTGCACACAACAGAAACATAGCCAGGGTCGTTGTCCGCAGGTGACGTAACATCTCTCATTCTCCGGCTTTGCTCGGCCACACCCGGTTGATTCCTTGAATTGGTCTCCTGGAAAGTTGCCGGCGAGTGAGCGCCTTGCTGAGTAGCTACAGCCTTTTTATCTGCAAGAGCTATCTGTCCGTGCGCGGGTTTGCTTGGGGGTGAATCCTCTTTCATCTGCTCTGATAGGTGATGATCCTGCCTCATCGAAGTCAATCGAGACGAGGTGTCGGGAACCGTACCTTTCGCTGGAGGCATGCCGTCGCGACTGAACTTCCCGAGAGCAAATACTAGGGCGACGACAAGCACAGAAACGATTCCAATTCCGC
Organism: uncultured Bacteroidota bacterium; assembly: GCA_963704305.1. GTDB lineage: Bacteria > Bacteroidota > Ignavibacteria > Kryptoniales > JAKASW01 > JAKASW01. The sequence goes on from OY969888.1 coordinate 920,515, forward strand.
CGACAAAGACTGTGCTTCGTTTTTTGCCCGCAACATTTCTTTCAGCTGGTGCGTCTCCCTTTTCCTCTTCGAGAAACGAAGAGATAAATTTTAATGCCTCGTCTGCGGATGAAAACCTTGCGTTCCTATCAGGAGCGAGGAGTCGTCTCAGGAAATTCAATATCTGCGGCGAACATTTTTCAGCGAACCCTTCAAGCGACTCGAGCTGAAAATTCTGGATCTTGTTTATGCATTCGGCATACGACGCGCCAAGAAGTATGCGCTCGCCCGTGAGGACTTCAATCAGCGTGACACCTAAAGAGAACAAGTCCGCTCTTCCGTCGACAGCGTCGCCTCTCGCCTGCTCGGGCGACATGTAAGCAGGCGTGCCGACCAGACTCCCTTCCATGGTAAGAGATGGGGCATCGGAGACAGCCGCCAGACCGAAGTCCGTCACCTTGAAAGTTCCGTCTTCAGAGACGAGTATGTTAGCGGGTTTTATGTCGCGATGTATGACGCCTCTTTCGTGTGCATAGGAAAGAGCGTTAAGAACGGAATCCGCCACTTTGACTGCCAGCTCTTCAGAATGCATTCCGTCAAGAAGCTTCTCTTCCAATGACTTGCCTTCGACGTATTCCATCACGATGGCGGGAGCACCATCCACTTCCGTGAGGTCATAAACCTGGACGATATTCACCGACCTAAGAATGGCACATGCCCTCGCTTCGCGCGTGAATCTCGCTACAAGATTCTTGTCTCTGAGAAGATGTTTGTGGAGGACTTTCAGTAGCACAACCCTATCGAGTACATTCTGGTGTGCCTTATAAACAGCGGTGGTGGCACTTTCGCTTAACTTTTCGAGGATGGCGAAGCTATCTTGATTCACCGCTCCATTCCTTTATTCTGTATTGAAGCCAGCGAAGCGACACTCCAAGTTTCTCGGCGGTACGCGTTCGATTCCCTCCCGTCTCGGCCAGCGTCTTCTCGACCAGTCTGCGCTCAAACTCCTCAAGCGTCACGCCGCTCTGAAGCAGCTCCTCTTCGGAATAATGCTGTAACATCAAATCCTCGTCCTTCAGCTCTTCGTCTCTCGAGAGGACGACTGCACGCTCAATAGCATTTTGAAGCTCGCGGACATTTCCAGGCCACGGATGCTTGAGAAGTCGTGACATCGTGCCCGGATCAACTCTCTTGACACTCCTACCGTGACTCTCGCAAGCCTTCTTCATGAAATGATCAACAAGTATCGGTATGTCATCATTGCGGTCCCGCAGCGGCGGCAGATGGACCTCAACGATATTTAATCTGAAATACAAATCCTCCCGAAAATTCCCCTTTTTAATCTCATCCCGCAGATCTTTGTTAGTTGCCGCGATGATTCTTAGGTTGACCTTTCTGCTCTCCACCTCGCCGAGGCGCCTGATTTCTTTTTCCTGGAGGACACGGAGCAGCTTCGACTGCAATGATGCAGGTAAGTCACCCACCTCATCGAGAAACATCGTACCTCCTTCGGCATATTCCACGAGACCTTTCTTGTCGGCATTGGCACCCGTGAATGCACCTTTCTTGTAGCCGAACAATTCGCTCTCCAGCAGCTGTTCGGGAATCGCCGAACAGTTTATGGCCACGAAAGGCTTTTCGCTCCGCGCTCCTCGCGTGTGAATCGCTCGTGCAACCAGCTCTTTGCCGGTGCCGCTCTCGCCAGTGACCAAGACGGATATATCCGTGTCGACAACTCGCTGGGCCAGATCCAGCGCAGCTTTCCAAACTTTGCTCTTACCGATTATTCCTGGAAAAAGATTCGCACTGACAATTTCGCTCTTCAGACGAACGTTTTCTGTTTTCAGATTATCGTACCGTTGAGCGTTTTCAACGGCAACCGCAGCAAGAGTTCCGAATACAGAAAGAAACTTCATCGTTTCGTTGTTGAACTTGCCGCGTGACTTAGTGCTGTCAAGATAAATTGCTCCCGTGGTTCTGTCATGCTCATGGGACCCTTCGGGCAAACGAAGCGGAACACAGATTACCGAGAGTATCTGCTGTGCCACGATGCTCCTCGCGGCCTCGAACCTTTCATCGCTCATCGCATCGAACGTCAGTACCGGTTCCCCGGTTGTCAGGACTTTGTTGATCACGGACGAAGATGCAGCCGAGTCTCTGACGTCTTTCTCGCTGCTGAAGTTTTTGGAGATCATGACGTTGTACCCGCGTTCCGCGCTCCCGTCCACCATCACGATAAATCCCCGCTCCGCATCGAGGTGTTCCATCGCAGTCTCAAGCACCTTTTCAAGCAGCTCCTGCCTGTCGAGGATTGAGTTTATTTTCTGCGCGATCTCGTACAGAACGGTGAAATTGTCCTTTGTCGGTTCGACCTTGCTCATTTTCCCTCCCGCACCACGAAAGATGCTTCTGTGGAGCGCGAGCTGTTTCCAAATCCGTCAATGATCGCTGCGGTCCAGTAATACGTTCCGTTAGGCAGAGAGTCAGGATAACTGAGGGAAACATAATCGGAACTCAGACTAATCGGGGACCCTACGAGTGCCGGGGATGCTCCCCCAATGTTGAAGACCTGTATCTGGTACGTGTAATCGAAAGATACCTTCGGGGGATCCCAATTGAGTACGGGATATGAAGTTGTTGTGTCGAGCCCAGTCGGCGATGTCGGAACAGGCTCCGCCTCAATTTCTCTGGAGACATAGAAGCTCACACTTGTCCCCACTCCCCCTTCTCTATCGGTAGCATATACGTTCATCTGTTTTCCGGTGAGCCATTGAAGATCCTGATTCGGGAGCTGGGTTGCATCTATGCTCACCTGCCAGCTTCTTGTCATGATTGAATAATTCATTGCGAAACTCAGAGAATCTACCCGGACATGAACGGAGTTGAAGTCAATGTCGTCAATCCCATCCGGATCGTTCACCGTCGCCGAAACCAGCGCAGAGTAATCGGGCCCTGGATACCAGTGATCAACCTTGCTGGTGACAACCTGCACGTTGCTTATTTGAGGCAATGCATCGATTTGAATCGAGGTATCGGAAATTCCTCCGACAGGTATCGTCAGCCTGAGCGTGTCGATCAAATAAGAGGCCTTGGATATGATGAGAGTGATGTTGCCCGCGGGCACATTCGGAAAACTGAAACTACCGTCGGAAGCAGTCAGCTCAGCAGTGTTTGTTTGCTGAACCAGCACCAAAGCGGCAGGAACTCCGCTGTAAGGTAGACTCAAAGACAGAACTCTACCTGCTAGGCCCCAGGCAGTTTTGTGATTCGGTGATGCAGGGTCAAGAGAGTTATCATGTGGAGCGTCGGGAGCACAATTACTGAAAACTACCGCGAGACAACTCAGTATGAACAACGTGCTTCTCAGGCTCCTCATTCGCTCCTTCTCTGCTGTGACAGTTTATCAAGGAAACTGTGGAAAATCAAGCATTGCGGATCACGAAGGGACACCTAAACCGGAGGTATGCTACACACCTCCCGGCAAATTGTATTCAATGCATTTTGACACACCGATAGTTTCCGCGCCATCCGTCAGAGTGCGAGAAAACGAAGAATGAAAAGACCTATCCGTTCTTGATTACTTTTACAAGTGAATTTGCGACTGCACTAAGAACCTCATCAGAATTATAAAATCCGCTTTCAATCTTCGCACGTATTTCGGAAAACCTATTCTGAAGCTGTGTTTCATGGAGCTTCTTCGCCTCAGGCGACAGTTCAATCTTGTCGCTCACATTTTGAGGGGATTGTTCATCCTGCAGATTCACTTTTTTCTTAACTTCCTTTGTATTATCAAAACCTACGAGTGGATCGATTGGATTAATAGCCATGACGGCCTCCTTGGACCTTGTAAGCAGCGATTTTCTTAGCACCTCTGGTCTTTGCCAGTTCGTTCGACAATGCGGACAGCCTGGCGTTTATGGTGCCAACTGCTTCGTAGACGTTTTTTTGAACACTTTTCATCAATAATGACATCTCTTCTTTACTATCGGAACTCACCCTTAAAACTTTAGTCTCTACAAGCCGTCTCAAGGATTCAACCAAAGCTACACGTTCACCCACAAGCTTCGCCGAACCGTCAAGATCGTCTTCCAGGACTTTTTGCTTAATCTGAGCTGCGTTCTCAGCTAGGGCCTGCAGGATCTTCTTTGCTTCTTTTCCAGATTCCATCGTGGTCAAGCCTACTTGATTAGTAAAAATTTCTGAAGGCCTTCATCGCCTCACAGAACTGCAGCAGGAAGAAAGGAACGGTGCAGCAGGAAAAGTACCTATTACACAAGGCCGACTATTTCAATCGTTGTAATATGTCCTTCGCGCTTTCGTGGCGCGAGCCTTCTTCGCGGCCCACCAGCTGGTAGAATTCACATTGCAGACAGTTTGCCAACTTCGCTGCAAATGTCCCTTGTATTTTCCCGCCGCACAGGGTACCGGTAATTGCCCAACAGGCGCGACCTCCGTTCGTTCCAGAATTCATATTGTTCGTACGAACTTCAACCGCAGCCGGACACATTCCCAGCTCCGCCACTTTGGCTCCGCGGGGTTCCCTGCCGCATTTCTTAAATTCCCAGCAATTCAGTTTCATGGCATCTCCCTCTTATTTCTTAGCTCGGGGCTCATGAGCCCTGGCTCGTTTCGTCGAGAAAAAGTCGTGCGTCGGAATCTATCTTTTCTCATGATCATTACAAGTCAATACTGTAGCGTTAGCACAACGGTGTTCTGTCAGAGTCTCAGCCAATCTAGATCAGCCCACCTGCAGACATTGCATTCCAAATACTAGTCAGCGATGTTTGAGTTTGATTTAACTGAAGCAGAATTGATTCGTAAGAGGTGAACTGTTTTCTCATCGCATCTGCCTGAATGTTAATACTGTTCTGCATCGAGTTGATCTGATCATTCATCGAGCTGATCTGATCCTGGGCCCCATTTATCTTTTGGTCCATCGTCCCGCCCGGTCGCGAATACGACTTCACCAGGGTATCAAGCTGGACCGCGATTCCTGAGGATGAGTTGAACAAATCACTGACCGCAGTGGGATTGGAGGTCAGAGTGCTTGTGAGAGTAGACTGATCGCCTATTGACAGAGTCCCGTCGTTGTTCAGTTTAATTCCGATCGCACTCAGATTGTTGGGGTTGCCATTTTTGGCTGAGGTCACCGGGCTCATCAGGATATCCTGAAGCGACAATTGCAGGTTCATGAAACTCACATCTCCTGCTAATGGGCCACGAATTATACTACCGGCTGTCCCGTCGGCAGAGCTTGAGGTCGAATCTGTAATGTTCTGACTTATGTCTGTGATTAACGTGTTGTATGAGTTTATAAAATTTTGGATCGTGGACTGGATCGATTTTGTGTCAGGTGAAACGGTAACCGTCACCGGATCATCTGAAGGCAGTTGGGTCCCGGTAAGATTAAACGTTACTCCAGTCAGAACGTCACTGACAGTATTGGAGCTGCGCACTATCGGTATTCCGTCGAGAGTGAAATTGGAGTCAAGGGAATTAACGGAACTATTGACAAATCCCGCGTTCGTAGGAGTGGAGGCAGTTCGCGAACTTATGACGGAGCTTGTCCAGCCGACACTCGCCGCCAGAGTTCCCGAAACGTCGGACACGGTGACAGCATTTGTCGAGCCGCTGTTCTTACTCGTGAATACGAGTCTCGCAGTGGAGCTCGTGTCGTTAATTACTGTGGCCGTGACGCCGATATTTGCTGAGTTGACCGCCGCCGCCATGTTCGCCATTACGGTCGCGTTCGTATCCCCGGCACTTACGTGCACGCTAATGTTTGGTGTAGATCCGTTCACCGAGAATGTAAACGTCCCTGCTCCCGTGGCGCCAGAAATGTTTGTCCCGGATTGCGAAAGTTGAGTCGAAACAAGCGTATCGTACTTTGCCAGTTGTGTCACAAGCAAGCTGTGGGTGCTGGAAGTTGCAGTGTTCTTCGCAGTCGCAGAAACAATTGTGGAACCCGAAGATGAAACGGCTTTTGCTGCCAGAGGAGAAAGGGTGCCGATGGCTTTAAGATTGGCAACCTGTGATTCGAAGTCTGTTAATTTTGTTTTTAGATCGTTATAGGTTGAGACAAGTGAATTGGTCTGCGCTTGCTGCGATTGCAGAGCGTAGACAGGTTGACTTATTGAAGTTATATATTGAGATACGAGCGTATCGATCGAGCTTGATGTGGACGAACCTAAACTTGGAATCGATGAAGATGACATTAGTTTCTCCGGCTCCTAAGACAACTTGAAAGCTTCGGCCCAAGTTGTACGAAGTTCACCGATTATTTTTTCAACCTCCTCAAAACTTTCTTTCCTTGCCTGGTCCTGACAATACCTATATAAGCGGAAGAAACCCAAAGCGATGTCTCTGTAGTCGAAATTGAGAGCGGCTATGAGCTGAGTCAGACCCGCATTTACCTTCTCGAGGTTATGTCTTTTGGAATTGACAATCACGTAATCGTACAGTTTGAGAATTATCTGCGCAGGCGCGAGGCCCATGATTTCATTTTTCTTGTATCCTTCAAAAGCATTTCTCGGCTTGTGTGCTACAGCTTCCATGGTTTCACCTCAGTTAAAATGGAGAAGCACTCCGTCTGTTTGACGGAGTGTTTCCCTCATGCCAATTACGCGAACAGCTTCAGAATCGTGCTTGGCGTGGTATTAGCCTGCGCCAATTGCACTACAGCTGTTTGCTGCAGAATCTGGAGCTTCGTCGCATTCACTTGCTGTTGAGCAATGTCAGCGTCCATTATTTCGCTCGTCGCGGCCTGGACGTTGGTGATTGAGGTGTTAAGTACCTGCTGCTTGAAGCTCAAACGAGATTCCAACGAGCCTACGTATTGCAACACACCGGAGACTGTGTTAATCGCGTTGTCAACACTAGTGAGAGCCGAAGCAATGTTGGTTGTGGATATGCTGTTCAGTCCTAATGAAGACGAACTGACAGACGTTGAAATACCAACCGCCAACGTATCACCGCTGTCAGCGCCCACCTGGAAGCTCTTTCCGGTGAACGTTGTATCGAGCAGAGCCTTGCCGTTAAACTTGGTCTGGGAGATTATCTGCCCTACCTCATTCATGTAGTCGTTGACCTGAGTGACGAGGGCCTGTAGCTCATCAGATCCTAAGCCAGCATTTCCGGCTTGCGTAACCAACGTCTTGACATTGATCAGTATACTGTTGATTGCCTGCAAGCCTCCTTCAGCTGTGGAAAGAACGCTCTGTGCATCGCCAACGTTCGTAAGAGCCTGGCTCAAACCAGCTGAACGAGCCTGCAACTTTGTGCCGATTGTGTATCCAGCAGGATCGTCTCCTGCACTGTTGACACGCTTACCGGTCGCAAGTTGAAGCTGCGCTACCTGTAGCTGCTGGTTGATAGAATTCAACGCGTTGTACGCGTTCATAGCGCCGATGTTGGTCGCTATACGGAAGCCTTCCTGATAGGAAGCCATGGTAAGTACCTCCATGTTGTCTTTTGCGCGGCATCCGTGCCGCAAGAGGAGTTTCCGAAAACAAAGCTGCCGGGCGGCGCTCCTCTCACCACCTTGCTTTATAATTAGTATCGGAAACGGTTCTGTGAACTTTAGCCCGAAAAGCTCAAGGCTCATTTCCGGCAGTATTGCCATGAACCATGGCTTTTCAGCCTTTGCCGAGCAGCTTCTGACAGGCTAAGATCAATTCATTAAGCTGCCTGTCAAGACGTAGATTGCTATCCGGATTCCCGCGAATTTCCACAAGATATCGATAACCTTCCGCGATTTGATTCATCGACAAGTACCCGACGGCTGCAACGTACTGCGAAATTGAGTTGTGTGAATTGTGCCGCAGGCTCTTCTCGGCAAATTCTACGGCCTGCCGGTACTCATTCTTCTCAAGCGCGAGCTGAGAAGTTTTCATGAAGAGTCTGTCAAGCACGTGAGAGCCGAGCTTCTGATAATCCACCATCAGCACTTTCTTGAACTCGAGATAAGCCTCGTCTCGCCGGCCAGCACTCATCAACGTTGCCCCGATCTGATAAAGCAAATACGGGTCGTCGGGAGAACCGGACAGGGCACCATATAACATTCTCAGATTCCGATCCAGCCTGTTTTCTTTTCCCTGCACCGCTTCGCGGGAATAGCCATGATGAATGATCACCAGATTTGAGCTTAGTATCTCGCCGCCGGCCTTCTCGATAGACGGCCTGATCTGCTCATGCACTGACATCGCGTAACGGTGATCCTTCCCATTGCGGAACAACCGAACGATTCTCGATTCGTCATAGAGCGCCGCATCCCCTTTCGGCATTTCACTTCTCACCAGCATCTCGATTCCATCCGCGCCTGAGCTGCCGATCATCTCGCGGATCTTATCTCTAGTTTCCCGTGGCAGCTCCTCATCTGCATCCAGGACAAGTATCCACCTGCCGGTTGCGGCTTCGAGTGAGACATTCCTCGCCTCCGAGAAACTGTCGTGCCATTGATGGAAGATGACTCTTGCTCCGAACTCTTCAGCGATCTTGACCGTGCTGTCAGTCGAACCGGTATCCACGATGACGATCTCGTCTGCAATTCCCTTGACACTCCGGAGGCATCCCGGAAGAAATTCCTCCTCGTTCTTTACAATCATGCAAAGAGAAAGTTCACGGTCCATTATTATTCATGTCCCGATTATCCGGCAGATCGAAACTGAGCTCGCTACTTCCGAAAGTAGTCACGAACAGCTTGTTCACCGAGAGGACGAAGCAGAATGTGATCTACTCCATCCGATTTTTCCTCTCCTCCGCGATTCGTAAGGAGGAACGTGACACAGTCAGGTTGTGAGCTCTTGATCTGCTGACAGAGCTCCCGTCCGTTGATCGATGGCAGACTGAGATCGACGAAGGCAGCATCGAATTTTTCCGACTCGAGGATTCTTGCTGCTTCCACCGAATCGCCCGCGACTTTCAGTCTCGAGAACAGCTGAAGCAGACTTTGAGATTCCTCCTGCGCAAGATCGCCGTCATCCTCGACAAGTATTGCGCTCGCGATCTTATCTTCTGAAATTCTCGCTGCCTTAACCTCGAAAATATCGACAGTCAATTCATCGCCAAGCGCCTCCGCGTCAACTCTGTAACCTCGTTTCTCAAGCTTGGCGGCCAGAGATTTAATACTTGCACTTCCTTCGATGGCGCTGCTCGTCAATGTCCCACCCTGTTTCGTAGTGACCCTCACGCTTATGTGTTTCCCTTTTCCCTCGGCCAAATCGGCCGGACTCGGCTGCGACGTCATCATCATGACTTCGCAATCGCCGGCCTCTGAGGCGATCAGGCAATTGACGAATATATCTTTTATCAATTCAGAAGAGGCCTGGTCGGTTCTAAATTCGGTAAGAATGGAAACATCAAAACTGCGAATTCTCGCAGCCGCACTTTCTTGCCTTGTAACGGACTCTCTCACAGCCTCGAATATATCATCCTGAGACCTGCTTGAATCTTCCCTGTCAAGCGAAAGTTCTTTGGCGGCCGATGCAAGACCTAACCTGATCTCTTGAATTGTGCGCTCATCACCTTTCACGTAAGAGAGTCTCGAGAGAGCGCCGTCAATAGAGGTGCGTGCGTTCTTTAGCGAGATTGGAATCCTGTCCATGGACTCGCGCAACGCGGCAAAATCCTCTTTAGCCTTCGCGAGCTTGTCATGTAACTCAGCCGCTTCGTTCTGAACTGCAGGCAGCTTCAACGCGAGGAGGCTCCTCATCTTATCCACCGCAAGTCTAACCATCGTGGCCGAAGTTGGATCAGGCGAACACCTGACAGTCACGACTCCGACGCCGAAGTTCAGAAAGTTTGCTTCGTACACGGCCATGCCGCCGTCCAGCTTCCTCGATATCTCCAACGGTTTTGCGGAACTTTTTGCTTCCTCTACGGAGTCAGTCGCAACTGTGGCATCCTTGTTTACGCGCGACAGCGATTCACCAAGAACTCTTAAGACGTCGTTCGATGTCTTTGAATTCGCAACTCCTGCCATGAACTCATTCATAAGGCCCGATTCATCCGTGAGCCGCGCGGCAGCAGCTGATCGTTCCTCAGCCAACCTCTTAGATTCAAGAAGATCAAGCGATATGGATGCGACAGCGTTCAACTCAGGCAAACCCGGATGTGTTCCTGCAAATATGAAGATCAAAGCCAATCTCTGCGAACGCGATCTGACCGCAAAATAATACCCTTCCGCACTCTTCATGCGGCTTCCTTCGAGTTGAGACGGTGGAAGAAAGACTCCGAATTTTAAACCCGAAATTGAAACAACTTCAGGCAGAATTCCCGATTGAGCCAGCGGCTTCGATGTCGTACCGTCTATCGAATAAATCCCGACTCCCTCTGAACCGACAATTCGCTTAAGTAGATCGATTGCGCTGCGTGAGAACTCTTCGAACTTCACGCCGCTGATTCCTGTCAAGCCGATGAGTGCACGTTTGATCCTATCGCTCTCTTCAAACTTGCTCTCGGCAGACAGACGTGTATGTATGCCGGCTACGACGCATGACGCCGTCTTCAAAAGTCTCTCTAACTCATTGCGACCGTGATCAAGTTGAGCCGATGAGTCCCCAAGTTTTGCCGGCAGCGGGAAATCTTCCGACACTGCCACCGACGCAAAGCCCAGAATGTCGCCAACTGCAGTGGTCTGAATCAACAGCGTCGAATCCCCAGCGGATACGACATTGGCAAACGTAGTGTCCGGAAGCTCGTCGCTCGAGAAGACCCCGCCATGTTCAGAGATTGATACGTCGGATGGACTTAGGCTCAATGAAAGAGATGGCTCGATTTTTCCGGATGAGACTGTCAGCAAATAGACATCCGCAATCTCCTTATTGCGTTGCAACGTCCCTGCACAGACAAGCTTCACGAACTCAGTTCCATCAATCTTGAGAATCTCGCTGATATTGGAGAGAACTGTTTCGTAGCGTTCGGACATTGCCACCTCACGCAAGATCTCCTGTCTGCGCTTCAATCTATTTATCTCAGCACGCTGGGCAATCTCTTCCGTCACGATCCTGAAATGATAAACGCTGGAGTTTCCGAGTGCCGCAGTTTCAACTCTGAAGTACTTTCCGTTCAAGTCGACAGTTTCGTCATCCCCGGAAGTCCCGATCTTTGTCAACAAATCCTCGATACTAAAAGCTTCATCCAACCTGACATCGAGTTTACTTCGCGCCGCCAAGTTTGCCGCTGAAAGAATACCGTTCTCGACGATAAGTATTGGCTCTTCGGAGAAAGACTCAAGCGAGCTCGTGAGCAAGCCCTGCGTGTTCCGAAGCCGCTGCTTGATGTTTTCCTCTTCAGTCATATCCTCAAGGAAAACGAATGTGGAATTCCCCGTGACCACGGCACTCATGTTCAGGAATTTTCTATCGATAGTGCGACACGCCCGCATGATCAGATTATTGGACTGGAGCTCCGACCTGATCGCTTCAGGAGATTCACCCAAATACCGCAGGAAACCGTCTAAGCTCTTATCGGAAGAAAGGAAATCTTTCGCCAGACTCTCGAACCCGTCGTTCCATTCGACGAGCATGCCTTCCTTCACGCGTGCAGTTGGCAGAAGACTGTTGAAAAGCACGCTCGATTCGGCGACGGAGTTCTGAAATCTTAACTCAAGATTCTTCAGCTCAGTCACGTCGTTGAACACGTAGAAGCGTTCCTTGCCTGCTGTGCCGCCCTCCCACGCGGATACGACAAAGGCTCTCGCATTCGATGCAACTACTTCGAAGGTGGGTTCTGATGCATGGATGTCTGCGATATTGTTTTGAGAGGCGAACTCCTCGAGTGACTGGCCTTCGCGGACAGTGAAGAATTTTTTCGCAATCTCGCTTGCCAGTTCGATTTTTCCACCGGAAACCGATATCATCGCCACACGGGCATTTCTTATGATTTCTTCGGTGTGCTTCTTCTGTTCAGCGGCAATCTTTCCGGCAAGCTCATTGTCGGAGCGAAGAGTATCGATCGTTCGCTCGAGCTCCCGCCGCAGACTGACGTCCGCCGTCTCGTCAAGAAAATACACGACGGATCCAGCGCCCTGTCCTTCCCTGACTTTCAGCGAGACAAGCTGTGCTTTAAAATGTCTCTCGCGACTTGCCCCATCCTGTGCAGCGGGATTTGAGATTTGAAGATTGATCTCGGCGATTCCGCGGCTTCCGAGAGACATCAATGTCTCAATAAAATCCCGACGCTGTTCTTCTCCCATTATTGAAGACAGCGACTGACCGACGGCGTTGATGTCATCTTCAAACAGAAGCTTTAAGGCTTCGTTAGCTTCGGTTATGACACCACGTTCGTCCAGGACGGCGGCAGGGATCGGCATTTCGTCGAACAGCGAGAGATGTATTCCTTCCTTCTCCCGGACCTCATTCTTTGCGCGAATGAATTGCTCATCGAAGCGATTCTCGAGCTCGTCAAGCCTCTTCTTCAAGTCTGAGAGGTAAATTGCTGACTTGAGCAGGAGGCCGAATTCATCCAACGCGCGCTTGATATCCGGAATCTTCTCGCGCAGGAGAACGAGAATCAAGTAATCGCCGCCGTCATCACCCGTCGTGATTGAAGTGAAGGAAATCAGAATGAACCTTAACTCATTTTGGATCTTCCTGCTGACTGCGGATGTAGCCAGGTCGCTGATCAGCTGAAAAGGATCCTCGAGTTCGCCGTAAGCCTGCTCGAATAGTGCAGCCCGTTCGCGTGTAAGGGGAATATTGGACACGTCAATTCTAATCCCGGCTTTAGCGAGCGAGTTAGTAATCCGCCCCACGTTCTTTGCCGCATACCCGACCAGGCTCGCCGACTCTCCATCGCGCTTGAAAATGAAAGTGTCACCTTCGAAAGCCTGCATGATCCCCAAGGATATGGAAGAAATGGATTTGCGAAGATCATCTGCGAACACGACTTCCGAGAGCGCAGAGAAGAATCTCCTTCTGAATTTTTCCGACAGGACCTCGTTGATGTCAGCACCCGCTCGCGCAAACGGCAATCTTCGTCTCAATGCCGGCACCCGCATCACTACAAGAAAAGCTACCACAAGGAGGAGGAGAACAAACAGGAAAACGAAAGCCGAAGGATCACTCATTGTTTCGGAAGCGTGAAATAGAAAGTGGCGCCCTTTCCCTTTCCCGCGGATTCCACCCAAACCGATCCGCCGCTGAGCTCGACGATCTTCTTCACAAAAGCGAGACCCAATCCGCTTCCTTCAACTTTCTCGGTATCGCTTGTCTTGACTCGCTGGAAAATCGCGAAGACTCTCTCGTGAAACTCTTTCGGTATGCCGATACCATTGTCGCGAACGAAAAAGAGGAAATGATCTCCCTTGTCGCTCACGCCGATCACAAGCTGAGGATTCGGCTGGTCGCCCGAATATTTTATTGAGTTGTCAATCAAGTTTGTGAATACTCTTTCAATATACCGTGCCACGATGTAAAGCTTCGGGAATTCGCCTTCAAGTGAAACTTTGATTCTCCTCTCGGACAGTCTGATGGAGAGATCTTTCAAGACGCGATTGACAAGTTCACCCAGATCCGTCTCCTCAACAGCCGCTTCGACACTTCCGACTCTTGCGAGATCGAGCAGATCATTCACGAGCGAGTGCAGTCGTGCAGCAGAAGTAAGGATTGCGTCCACCAGGACTTCCTGTTCAATCTCGAGCTGGCCGCTCCTTTTCAATTCGCGTGCGAAGCCTTCGATGACCAGTATGGGAGATTTCAAATCATGAGTGATGGCATACGTGAACTGCTGCAGCTCACGATTCTTAATTTCGAGGAGTCGGGTCTTTTGTATCGTCTCCTCGTGGAGTCGGGAGTTTTCTATGGCGGCCCCGATAACGGTCCCGATACCTTCCATTATCTCCCGCTGCGGGTCTTCAAGTGCCCGCTCGACATCGCTGAAAAGCGCACACACTCCGACAGCAGCACCCTTTGCCTTGAGAGGGAAAATGACAACCGAATCGAAAGAAGACTTCTGCAAAGACTGCGGCACCCCATCAAAGTTTACACTCCGGTTAATCGACCCGACGCCCTCGGATTTCAGTGCTTTTCCGAAGACAGTATCGCCGAGTTCCGAACCGTGAACCTCAGAGATAAATTCTTCATTGAGATTTGCGCTTGCCGCGACAAAAATTCTTTTACCGCTTTTGTCGGGCAGAAGTATCGCTCCCGCATCGCCGGTGAAAATATCCATCGTCTGCCTGACCGAGTATTCCAGCACTTCCCTGAAATCAATCGTGCGATTGAGAAGAGTAGCAATCCGGTTTATGGCACTCAACTGAAGATTTCTTTGAGTGAGAGCTTCCTCCAGTCTCCGCCGGTTGGTTACGTCGACCACTATGCCGAGTGCGCCGGTCAGTAAATTACCATGCCCCATGATGGGCGATGCCGAAACTTGAACATAGAACTCCTTGCCGTCCGCGCGCCTCAGCAGGAACTCGCGGGGACCGACGGGCCGTTCGGTAGCGATCGACTGATTAAACGGCAGATTGGGCGGCGGCACCCGCTTGTTCGTATCCGGATCATAAAGCCCACGCAGGAGGTTTGCGGATTCCTTGCGGAGATCGAGGTTTTTGCCGACACCGAAGATTCGCTCCGACGCCTTGTTCATTCCCACAATCTCGCCGAATCGATTGGTGACCACCATCCCTTCACCGATTCCTTCAAACAGACGTAACATATCTTCGGAGACAATCAGAGCATTATTTCTTACATCCACACTCATCGCGCGGGGAAATCCTCCAGTCTAAGAAGTTAAAATCCCTCAGTCTCAGTTACAAACCTCGTAATGGCGCAAATGCGGAATCACAAAATGGATTCCCGAAAAAATGTTCTTGACAAAAACAGATAGAAGGGTTAAGATTTCAGCGGGCATCAGGGAACACGGGCGATCGGTCAACCCAATTGCGATCGACTTAATATACAGGTTGTGTATCGGATGATTTCGTAATGGAAGCGGAGTAGAAACGGAAACAATAATGCTGTCGCACATGTCAGAGGAAAAATTGAACGAAATTCCTGCTCGCGACCGGGAGAGCCGGAGACAAATTCCTTCGCATTGAGATAGAAACTTATTTCAATTAAAACACAAATCAAAAGGAGGATCAAATGGCAAAGTCAAGGAAACCTTCTCCCCGAAAGCGGCCTGCACGAACGAAACTCGGCAGGCCCGGCTACGGATGGCTGCCCGACCTGCCGGACCATCGTGATTTGCTTTACGAACAAATACGACCCGTGCTCGCGGCGCTTCCGCCGTCTGTCGATTTGCGAACGATATGTTCCCCAGTAGAAAACCAGGGACAGCTCGGGAGCTGCACCGCCAACGCTCTCGTCGGCGCGCTCGAATTCCTGGAACGAAAGGATCATGTCACGTTCGTCAATCTCAGCAGACTTTTCGTTTATTACGACGAGCGAGTTATCGAACACACAGTGAGCTCCGATTCGGGCGCTCAGATTCGCGACGGCATCAAGACGCTCACCAAACAAGGCGTGTGTTCCGAGAAAAAGTGGCCCTACTTTATTTCCAAATTTGCCGTCAAGCCCATTGCAACATGTTACAAAGAAGCTCTCCAGCATCAGATCACTTCGTACCACCGCATCGTCACACTGGATGATATGCGGACATGTCTGGCGGACGGATTCCCGTTCGTATTCGGGTTCACGGTATACGAGAGTTTCGAGTCGCCCGAAGTTGCGCGAACCGGGATACTGAACATGCCGCAGCCAGGTGAACGAGTCTTAGGCGGTCATGCAGTACTCGCCGTGGGCTACAACGACGCGAACAACCGTTTCCTTGTGCGCAACTCGTGGGGGACGGCATGGGGACAAAACGGGTATTTCACAATGCCGTATGAATATCTCTCCGACCGTAACCTTTCGGATGATCTATGGACAGTACGAAGAGGAGAGAAGATGTAGTAATTAGCTCATGGCTCATAGCTCATGGCTCTCTCGGCTATGAGCCATCAGCTACGAGCTGACTTCCTTCGTTGAGTTGATTATGAAATCCTGCCTCTTCAAATTTCAGCAATGAATTACAGGTCAGCAGGATCACGATCATCATCGGGACAAGCAACGGAGAGACGTTTATTCTACTCGATCATACTCAACGGATTGATTGCGCTTGTCGAAGTAATCGGAGGCGTGTTTGCAAACAGTCTCGCGCTCATCTCAGACGCAATGCACAACTTCAGCGACTTCATCGCGTTGATAATAAGCCTGATCGCGACGCGAATGATGGACTGGAGCGGGAACACAAGGAAATCTTACGGCTATCTTCGATTCGAGATACTGGCTGCCTTCGTGAACTCCGTTCTTCTCGTTTTGATCGGCGCATACATAGTCTACGAAGCAGTGGCACGATTTCAACGGCCAGTGCCAATCGATTCCAGACTGATGCTGATCATTGCGGCGGTTGCGCTGGCGGCAAACTCGTTTTCCGTCCTGCTCCTGGGAAGACACAGGAAAGAAAATCTGAATATCAAAAGTGCCTTTCTTCATCTGACGACGGATGCGCTCGTGTCAAGTTCGGTAATCGTCACCGCGATCATCATATCCGTAACTCATTTTTTATCGCTCGATTTGATCATATCGATAATCATCGGCGCATTTATCATCAAGAGCTCGTGGGATTTGCTTCTCGAATCAACCAATATTCTCACCGAAGGTTCTCCGAAGAACATCGATCTCAACGAAGTCGCGGGCTTCATAAAGAATTTTCCGGGGATAAACGGAGTGCATCACCTTCATATCTGGAGCCTGTCGTCGAATTTCCGGGCACTCTCCGCGCACATCGTTGTTGACGACATGCAGCTGAGCCGCACTGTCATGATCACCGAGGAATTGGAGCATCAGCTTGCAAACAGGTTCAGCATCGACCATCCCACCTTCCAGCTCGAATCCCGACCGGGCCGCGACTGCGAAGAGGAATTAATCGCTCAATACGGTGACGGCAGAAGTTCACGTATCGAGCCGTGAACTTATTTTGCGCAAGCCCCCGATTTCAAGAGAGAAAATAAACCGCGATGCACGGAATATCGAGCATGATCTGAGGCAGCGGATCTCAGGCGAAGTCCTGTTCGACGACATTTCGAGGACACTCTTCAGCACGGCCGCATGCATGTATCAGATCAAGCCGCTCGGCGTGGTCGTTCCGAAAGATGTGGAAGATGTGGTCGAGGTCGTCCGCTACTGCAACGAGGGAGGAATTCCCATCACGAGTCGCGGCGCGGGAACCAGCCTCGCGGGACAATCGATCGGCCAGGGCATCATCCTCGTTCTCAACAAGTATTTCAAAAATATTTTCGGCGTCGACAAAGAGGCTTGCTCAGTAAGCGTACAACCCGGCGTCGTATTGAACGACCTCAATAAATTGTTATCATCGCATTATCTCATGTTCGGTCCCGACCCGTCGAGCGGCAAGCAGTGCGTCATCGGCGGAATGATCGGGACGAATGCCGCCGGCCCGCACACGGTTAAGTACGGCGCAACAAAGGACAACATCCTGGAACTGAAAATCGTGACGGCGGATGGTGAGCTTCGCACAATTTCTCCAACTTCTTCAAATGATGATCTCGGGCAAAGGGTCGGTGAGCTCCTTTCACCGAACAAGGATTTGATTGACAAACGATTTCCCCGGACCTCGAAGAACTCTTCCGGCTACAACTTAAAAGAGACTCTCATTGGAGCAGATCGAGAATCGGCAATTGCAGATCGTAGATTTGGAATCGATCTCACAAAGCTCTTGTGCGGAAGTGAGGGTACACTCGGGATAGTTGTCGAAGCGAAACTCAAACTTTTGTCTTTGCCAGTCGAGCGGAGAAATCTGATCGCTTACTTCCCATCCTACGAGTCATGCGCTGCCGCAGCAAACGAATCATTGCGCTTCAGCCCTGCCGCAGTCGAGATGTTAGACAAAACTTTCGCCCACGCGGTGTACCTTGGCGGGGATGTGGACGCGCAGATCGACAAGATACTCGGAGAGAGTTTTGTCTCCATTTTGATATTTGAGTTCGAAGAAAATGAGCCGGGCCTGGCGGGAGATAAAATCATAAAGCTCTCCGAACATCTCGACAAGCTTCGTCTTCCGAGCAAGCAAATCCTTCCACGAGATGAAAAGGAAGCAGCGAAGCTCTGGCGCGTGCGGAAGGAAGCGTCTTCCATTTTTTACAAGATAGAAAAGCCCGGAAAGAAGACCTCATTTGTGGAAGACGTTGCCGTTCCAGTTGAGAGGTTTCCCGAATACCTCACCCGTGCACAGAAAATCTTTAAACATCACGAGGTTCAATGCGCGCTGTACGGCCACGCCGGAAACGGGAACACCCACGCCATCGTGTTACTCGACCTGAAGAACAGCGACCATCTCAGGAAGATCGACCCCCTTGCAAACGAGATTTACAAACTGGCGATTTCGCTCGGCGGCACACTCAGCGGCGAACACGGCGACGGATTGTCGAGAACACCGTTCCTTTCCAGGCTTTACGGGGAGGAAGTCTATTCTCTTTTCAAAAAAGTAAAAGAGATTTTTGATCCCAATGGAATTCTCAATCCCGGCAAAATCGTCGGCGAGCAGGATACTTCCATCGTCCACGATCTCCGCTACGGCGAAAAGTATCACCGGGTTGAAACGCACACCTCTCTCAGCGAAGATAAGATCGCACATGAAATAGAAAAGTGTCATGGCTGCGGAGTGTGCCTGAGCTACTGCCCTACGGCCCTTGTCACGTTTGACGAACGGGCAACACCGCGCGCAAAGGGGAACATCCTCCGCGGAATAATCAGCGGCAATCTTCCGGACGAGCTGCTCAGCAAACAGGAGTTTAAAGATGTTCTCGATTACTGTTTCAACTGTAAACTCTGCCTGACCGAATGCCCGACGCAGATCGACATTCCCGGAATCGTGGTCGAAGCGAAGACCATCTTCTTCGAAAGAGGTGGGAAGACAGGGCAGGACAAATTCATCGACAGGCTTCCGGTGCTTTCGTCTGCAGCATCGATTACTCCCTCTATCGCCAATCTTACATCAGCAATGAGAGTTCTCCGCAAGCCTCTGGAAAAACTATTCGGCATAGACAGTCGGAGGCAGCTTCCGCTTTTTCACAAGCCTCTGTACAAACGATTCGGCATCAACCGAAAGTCGGCAGGCGACCAGAAGAAAGTCATATACTTCTCGGGGTGCTTTGCGAACTTCAACAACGTCATCGGCGAAGGGCTCGCGACTATCGAAGTGTTGAGGAGGAATGGCGTGGATGTTCGTGTTCTCGACACACTTCGATGTTGCGGTATCGCGCGAATAACGACCGGAAGCAAGAGCGATGTAATTCCAGATGCATCATGGAACATCGAGCAGCTGTCGGGTTACATCGATCAAGGCTTCGACATCGTTTTCTCCGCGCCGAGCTGCGCGCTTGCCGTCAAGGAAGATTATCCTGATCTCGTGAGAACCGAAGACTCCGTAAAAGTCGCCCGGCATTCCTACGAGCTGTCGGATTACCTGACGAGACTTCTCGATGAAGGCAGGCTGAACACAAATTTCGGAGCCGTCAAGAAGAGAGTCACCTATCACAACCCATGTCATTCAATCCCACTCGGCGTGATCCGTCAACCGATTAGGCTGATGGGAATGATTCCTGAGATCGAAGTGGTTGAGCTATCCGAGGACACCTGCTGCGGTATGGCTGGTACATTCGGATTGAAGAAACAGTTTTATGACCTTTCAATGAAAGCCGGCAGCAATTTATTCAAACAGATTGAAGCGGCCGGAGTGGAAGAGGTCGTCACCACTTGCGGCACATGCAACATTCAAATCGCACAAGGGGCGAAATCAAAGGTGGTACATCTCGCAAAGGTTTTGCACGAGGCTTATCGTAACTTCGACGGAAAGCAAACAGTCACCATTTCCGAAAGATCGAGTAAGGTTCGCCCTTCAGAAAGAAATAGAGAATCGCGAGAAACGGAGACAATCATCGAGTAGGAAACTTTCTCCGTCAGACCCACGCAGGTGGACATGTCTAGATTCACTGACCTCCTTCGATATTTGGTTTTGATCGATTAGGTCATTAATCTGTTTATGTGAAAGCAGGTCGTGTTTACACGAGCCCCGACAAAGCTTACCTCGCCGGGACAAACGGGAATTCAATTCATTCAAATTATTCACCAAAGTGAAAGGGAAGGTATATGATTGGAATGGATTTCGTCAGCTTTCTTATCTTGCTGGTGATCAGTGTCGTCGTATCCCTCGTTCTCCATTACGGACTCAAATGGCATGTGAGGACAGGTGTCGTATCATTTCTCGGAACCGTTATCTGGGGATGGCTCGGAGCCTGGCTGGGATCGCCGGTATTCGGCTGCTGGTTTTCAGGATTGAACTATCATGAGGTTTATATCATTCCCGCAATACTCGGCTCTATTGCGTTACTAATCCTCATGATCGATCTCGTCAAGACGTTTAGGACTCCTTCCTGAGATTGTCGCGACACTGAGTCTTGCGTCCATGTGCACGAGCAGAGCGCGTCGCGTGCATTGACGCAACAGCCCACATCGTCACACGACTCAAACAGTGAAGATGTGGGCTTCACATTTTGTGAGTACTCACCCGAGCATGTCCATTCTTCCCGCACCATCAAACTTGAACAAATGTGACTCAACCACTCCATTTGTGTTTGTGGCTGCTGGAACCTTGGAATTGTTCAACCAATCAGGGACAATTGGACCGGATGGAATTTAGGAGGCTTCCTTTAGTTAAAAGGGAAACTCGTTTACCCCGGTTTGTTTCGCTGGCACGGGCTGGACAGGAGGCGCTGACTGCGGCTTCTTCGCCGTGAGGTGAACAGGATTCGACGTAACTGTGATCGCTTTCTTTGGAACGACCGGACACACGTGCTCACATGCACCGCATCCAATACAGAGTTCGTCATCAACTTCCGGCAGAAGAAGACCCGCATCATAAGGAATTGTGTGAACGGCTTTCGTCGGACAGTGCTCGGAACATGCGGCACAGTCCTTCTTCTTCGAGACCACGATGCAATCGTCTTTGCTGAACCTTGCTTTCCCGATCTGTATCCGCTTCTTCGTCTCGATTGTGTTTCGGAGGATCGCGCCAGTCGGGCACACCTCTCCGCAAATCACACATTCGTAATTACAAAAGCCTGACTCATACTCCATCATCGGCTGATATATACCAGAGATGCCGTACTCGAAAAAGGATGGTCTCAGCACATTCGTCGGACACGACGTCACGCAGAGATGACAGGCAGTGCAGAGGCTCGTGAAATGTTGTAAGCTCAACGAGCCGGGTGGAGAAACAGGCTGTCGCTTGTTCACAACTGTCCGGATCATCCCGCTCTCTGCAATTCCGGGCGCTACTAGCAGAGCGGCCGCAGGAACTCCAATGTTCTTGAGAAATTCTCTTCTCCCCGCGTTGAAAATGCTCAGTGCCGACGCCAAATCCGGCGCATCCCTCCGCACATACTTTATTCCATCATTCGGGCAAGATCGCAGGCAATTGAAGCAACCGATACAAGCACTGAAGTCGATGTATCTCGCCGCGCTGTCAATGCACTCTGCCTTGCAGACTCTGTCGCATGCTCCACAATCGTTGCAAAGATCATCGCGAATGTCAAGCTTCAAAAATGAAAAACGTGCCATGAGACCAAGGATCGCCCCGGCGGGACAGAATGAATTGCAGAACCTCCGCCCTCCTGTCATGCTCAGATAAGCTACCGTAACGAAAAAGACAAGCGTGAAGACAAGCATCCCCAATTCTCCGAAGTGGAGCGGAATGTCGTAGAGGAAATAGTTTCCGAATCTGCCTAACAAAGCTGCCAGTAAATTGTTGACCAGGAGCAGCGGAGGGAGCACGAAACCGGTTAGAAGCCTTCCGTAATTGCTGAACGGTTCGAGGAGGTCGCCGACGATCATGCCGCTTCCCAGCAGTACAGCTATCACACATAGCGTAAGGATGGAATAATGGAGCCAATGAGGCGACTTATGGTACTCGAATCGCTTGCGGCGATTAAGTCGCCTCGAGATGGTAATCAATATATCCTGGAGCGTTCCTAAAGGACAGATTGTCGAGCAATAGATCCGGCCAAGCAGTAATGTCATTGCGACGATTACAACAAGGCCGCCGATTGCGACAGTGCCTCCGACAGTGATTGCTTTGAGGAGTGCCGGCGCGATCTCGACTGCCGTTAGATATGCTGGTACATTCGCCGGGACCAAGTGCCACGGATCCAGGAAGAGCACGCTCACCAGGAACAGAAATACTAATGAGAAAACAACCCGAGCTTTCTTGACTGTCCTCCATCCCGACCTCTTTGAACGGTGCAATGACCGGGAGGACAAACGGTCCGATCTGATCACATGGAAATCCGCTTGATGTTAAGATTTTCCAAATCGCTGCGGCCTATCTTCATTTCAGATGCAATCTGGATATGACGCACGTCGTCAGGTTTTTCTCCGAAGAGCTTTGCTCCCGCGACATCCAATGCAAGGATGTCAGTGGAAAGGAGCTGCGATTTCATAGCGACGAGATCGTTCGTCGATATTCCGCGCGGGCCGTTTTGCTTCATTACATAGTACGCGTCGAGCACGTTGAGCGTAGGTCTGCGGTAGGTAGAGAAGTCGGCAATACACTGATTAACATCCGTACGATGCCAGTACTCGCGGTCCCACACATTCCCCATCAGGTTTTTCATTCCGATGGTGATTCGAGTCCCGCTGTGAGATTTGAGAATCGGAACATTAATAAACACATCCGATGCGAGTATTGCCTCATGCTCCTTTGCCGAAGTGAGTGCCTTTCCGTTCTTGATAGACACCGATTGATAATAGCTTTCGCTTGCGCCGGGGACGATCTTGCCGCCGGCATCCTTGACGGCTTTCTGGATTCCGCTGTTGCTGTAGCAGCGCTGCCATTCGTCGCAGGGGTGATCGACGACGGTGACCTCTTTAGCGCCGGCCTCAAGGCAATGCTGGATGATTCTTGCAACTAATTTCGGATTTGTATTTCCGCCGCGCTCGGGAGGAACGTCCCAACCGATATTCGGTTTGACAAGAACCCGATCGCCTTTCTTTACAAAAGTCTTCATCCCGCCAAAGGCTTTGATACCCTGGTCGAACATCAGTTCCGGTTCGCTCCCTCTCACCGCAACCAGGTCGTAAGGTAACGGAGCGGTTCCGAATGTCTCAAAAATATTTCGGCTTTTCATAATCGCTCCGAATGCAACCGAAGCACCTAAACTCTTCTTCACAAACGTTCGGCGATCCATGCACAGCCTCCTTTCGTTTCTCAATTACTGTGACTCTGGAAATTATTCTCCCAGCACTCATTAATCAAGATTTCACGGCAGTTGTATCGGAAGATTGCTGTAGTTATTTAGAGAAGGAGGCAAAAAAGCTAAGACATAAAATTATTACCGATTCTTCCCGTGCGTATGTCTAATCGCTGGTCCTTTCTCCCCTGCCATCCCTTCTTAGCCAACAGAAGCCCCTAAACATTTCCCCTTTTCTATTTCTACAAGAACGCTTTTGTGGAAACACTAACCACACTGGGAATGTCGCGGATCATAAACTTCAAATTTGTTTACCCTATGAAAGAGAACTCAACTTACTTATTGAACACGAAGAAGAAAAAGATAAAGATGAAAACATTGAGCAAGATTAGTCAGAAGAAAGATTAGAGGTTGATAAAAGCTATTTGGCTTTTTCCTTTAATTCTTTTGTTTGTTGTTTTCTCCCTAAGACAAAGACTGCCACTAATCCTACTACGTCTATAGTCCCCAGTTCACCAGCAATCCAATCATGCCCCGTATATCCTAAAAATCCTGCTACGAAGAAAAAAATAATTGCAAGAATAAACCCGAATAATTGTCCACGTTTGCTCAGAAAAACCTGACTCGATATGACTTTGTCTTCTTGTTTGATTCTGTGATTATTTTGATTTTCGGTCATCTTTACTATGCGTTCAGCAAGTCCCGGCAGAACATCGTTATATTGTCCTAATGTTTCCGGTGCAGGTAGGGGGCCTATATGAAGAATCGTTTCTGAAATAAGAGCAGCTATTCTCTGCCGCTTTTGCTCATCAGGAACAGCTTTTAATTCTTCTTTTAGTTCTTCTTGTAGTTTTTGAACGGATGTAGGAATTATTGGTTTTTCTGTTCCGTTCTTATCTGATACGGAATCCGTCATTCCATTTCAGCAAGGGAAGTAAGTACTGTTCTGAAATCTTCTCCGACCATTCCCCAATCTGATTCCAATGCTCTTTTATCTGCCACATAAGGCGTAGGTGAATAATTGTAGGTATAGTAATTCCCTGCGATATTGAAAAGCGTTCCAAGACCACTAAGTATACTTGGCATTGGAAACAATAAATCTGTTCTATACCGTCTTGTGTTATCCATCTCAAAAGTATCCTCCGAATACATTTTAAGTCCTCGGTGTTTTTGCTATGCTTAAATTATTCTCGCGCTTTGTTAGACGCTAAACAACTAAAATAGTTTCTCGACGAATCAAATCTTTATCCCTTTCGTCGATTTTAACATTGTTTAACAAAGACAAACTATAACACTATGAATTTACTGTCAAGTCCATATATTGCATTGTATCGACATCACATTACTTATACGTATACTTACACAACATAATACATAGCCGTACAATTCCATCATCGGTATTTGTTTCTAAAACTGAACCAGTTATTTTAGCGGTTTTTCTTTGGTTTGTCAAAAGGATAGTTTCCGAATTATTTATCTGGCTTGCCAAGGCCCTTCATGGTCAGGTTCAAGAGACTTGCCCGGGCGATGCCCATCAGTGGATCAGCTAATAGCTGACCGCTGATTGCTGCTCTTAGTTGTTCTTCGCGCCCTGATCTATCCAATCTTTTATCGTCTGTATATCCGATGTCGAAAGAGAAGCTCTCTGATACGGCATCCTCGCACCTGCGATCGAATTTCCTGTTATCTTGAAATACAGGAAACTGCTGTCGGAATACGACGGCTTAACTCTGTAATAGGTAGGAATCTCAATGCTCAACACGTTGACTATGTTGCTGTACGCCTTGCC
This sequence comes from uncultured Bacteroidota bacterium, assembly GCA_963704305.1. GTDB lineage: Bacteria > Bacteroidota > Ignavibacteria > Kryptoniales > JAKASW01 > JAKASW01. Next base: position 945,531 of record OY969888.1, read on the forward strand.
CGTGGACAAATCCATTCCCTGCTGCGGACTCGATCCCGCGTGACAACCGGACGTGGCGCAGTTCGCGCTCAAGATCGGCTGCACCTGACTCGAGAAACTAACATCCGAGGTTGGCGGTGTTACCGGATTACTGCTTGACGACTTTGAACAAGCTGCAAATAAAACACTCAGCATGACGACTGCTGCTACTCTCATGAAACTTCCTTTCAGATTTAATGTGAATGGCGGTAATCTCAACCGATCACCCATGATATCGAATTCGCCATCCGTAACACCGCTGTTTAAATAGCGGTTCCTCCGAATGAGTGATAACGATCAATGCGAATCGTATTTACGATAAGTGCGCGATTAATCCCCCGCGCGAGAACAAGCGTATCTATTGCCGATTGCGGGCGAAAGATCCAGGGAGACACGCCTCTCTAAAATAATAATTCGTCGTAGACGTTCGGCAAAGCCTCGCTTTCTTTTCCGCCGCCCTGCCACTCGCTCGCCTTTCGTGCAACGGTTCTGAATTCTCCGACACCGCCGCCGCCATGATCGTCCTGTGCTCCGACCATGATAGAGATCTTCCAATCTTTGTCCGGCTTGCCAATGAGAGCGATCGGTAGTGAGAAGGTTATCTCTTTTGATTTCACGTCGCCAAGTGGATTGGCGGTATCTGCGCTCGTCGGAATGTATACCGCCATCTTCTTTCCATCTACGTCATAAACTTCGATTCCACCCCCAACATAAATAATCCTTCGGAAGCCCCGACCAGCTGGAAGTGCGTAATTCGAATTTCGGCCCACGCTGAGCTGGCCGTCATTCCCGTCTCCAATTGCTATCGCGACGAAAGTCAGCTGAAAGCCGTATTCCGGATGCCACATCGGATTCACAAGATTTCTGAACCTCAGTTTGAAATAAACATCGTTGCTGTCGTAACTGACTTCGGCGTGTGTGATGTCTAAGATGCCAGGTTGGAAATTTTGATTTAGCGGATAGACATATTTCCTATCGGGTCCATCGTCGTCACCGCTCGGATCCTCGGCGCTCGCAAGTAATTTCGCATTCAAACCTGTCCGCTTCACATCTTGTGAATTCAAAATTTGATAGTCAGCGTGTTTCTTGAAATTCCAGCCGAGACTGATCCGCGGAGTCTGGAAGTGGAGACTATCCAGGAATGAATCGTGTGGAATTATTGTCTTCAAATTGTCAATCGGGAACGGTGCACCTCCCTTCACTGCTGTGACCGTGTCGGGTGTAAACTTCAACAAGATTTTCTCACTTCCCTGGAAATAGAAAGCCGTTCTGATCTGCTTTTCCTTGTTCAGCATGAAGAAAATTCTGATTGTCGTTCCCGGTACGCTGTCCGTCGGAAGAATTTCGATCTCTTTCGGATCGTGATCGAAGCGATAGCTGATCACATAATTATTATTGTTTCCACCGTTGAGCTTGAACGTCACGCTGCGGATCGAATCAGGCAAATGCGGATTCAAGATGATAGTATTCTCGGGAACATCCATCTGCACACCGAGGTAATCTTCATAAGTTGATTTTATGAACTCCGCCAGGCTCCAAGCCTGACTGAAGGCTCCGGACTCATCAGGCTTCTCCTTTCCTTCTCGGGGAAAGGCATCGAATAATTCCGGAAGTGTCCCCGCAGTTTTTCCGTCAAGAATTTCATTAGCGAGAAACATTGTGCTCTTGAATGCAAAATCCTGTTCCATCGCTTCGGTCAGAGATGAAACAAGCGGCCCGGTAAGCCAGACCCACACGGTCCCGTTATGGTAAGCCGCGTCGGGGACATAGTAGGGTTCGTCGTGATGAAACGGATGGAAGTCAGGATCACCCTGATAGAGAGACGCAACTCCCCACGGGTAAGTCAGCTTCTCCACGACTTCTTTCAGGATTTCGCTTTTCAGCTGCCGGTTATCAACCATCCACAATGCGAGCAGCTCGTTCGGTCTGAGGCTGGAGTCGGGAACATCGTGGTCACTCAGGTGATCGTAGAGGAGTGTGTCTTTTTCATTTATGAAATTGCCGTCGAAGCTAACTATCAATCGCTTCGCGATCGATTTCGCCACATCACGCAGCCTCGTATCTCCGACAAAACCTGACAGAAATCTTGTCTCGAGTATTTGCCTCAGCCACAAGGCTTGCACATCGACGGCCCTGTTTCCCCGCGGGGTGTACGGACCGTTTGGGCCGACAGCATCCATCCAGGTCTCCTGATCGCCGTGAACGAGAAAGCAGCTTTCGTCAAAATGATACTTGATGGTTCCGACGAACGCACGCTTGATCGCCGGGAAAATTTCAAAGAGAAAGTTTCTGTCACCGGTCAACGAGTAATAAAGGAACACAGCATTGACGAACCACGGCGTTCCATCGGCGGTGTTGTAGACGGTTTCCTTAGGAGTAATCAGGTTGGGAATTCTCCCGAAGTTTGTACTGGCGGAGTCTGTGTCTTGCTTCGCGGCAAAGTCAAAAAGGATTTGACGCGCCGTCTTGAAATCTCCCGACCACAGAATTGTGGGGAGTGAGATGAAACTGTCGCGCCCCCAGTAGTCGTCGAACCACGGCAACCCGGCCCAGATCCCTTGCATTCCCTGATCAGTAACAAGCGCATCGAGAGATAACCTTGCCCAGGCGAATGCCTTGTCGAATGTTCTGTTCCCGAAGGTCATGTATGAGCGATCGAGAATCTCCTGCATTCTTTTCCTCCGGGCTGTAAGAAGTTCAGCTTGCCTCCTGAGAGATTCGGCCGCCGTCTGCACAGCTTCAGTCTTCGTCCTGCCGCAAGCGACAACTATCGAGATCTCTTTCCCATTTGACCGGAAAATTGCCGGCGACACAAATCGTCCGGCATTTTTCTCCGACTTCATCAACTGAAGCTTGCGGCCGGCAACGGCTATCCAATTCCCGAATGTCCCTCCGCGAACAGATTTGTTCTCCAAAGTCACTACCTGACCTCCTGACACCACCAGGTCCGAGGGATTCGCCGCATTAAGTAAAATTCTGAAATCAAAAACCGAAAACTTCGGCGCCTTCAATTGAATAAGGAGAGCATTCACGCTGTCGAGCATCGTGAAGGTTTCCGTCATCCGGCCTTTATATTCTCTAACGAGCCTATCCGGATAAACTACAACTTTCGACTCGCCGCGATCAAGTGGTCTCCCGTCAACATCCCAGGAATAATCTTTCATTACCTGATCATCAAAAACTGTCCAACCCTGATAAGGTGCGTCGTTATCACCGTGCACTTCTCCGAAATAGAAGCCAGCCTTTTTATTAGTGTAACTGTACCATTTCGTTCCCGCGTTTGCGTTTATCCCGAGACTGTCAACTGTGAACGGCGAAGCGTGAACTGATGGGTGCGAGGCTCCGAGGAGGAGAAGCGCAATCAGAGCAAACATTTTCTCACCTGCTGTTATTAGAAACGGATTCCGATGTTAGAAAGATTTCCGCATCGGCGGCGCGGAAGGTCAAGACGCCTTCTCGGCATCACAAAAACGATGGGGGCCGGCTCTATCGGGTTCGATTCGACATTCGATACAGCCATGTAGAAGGTCAGGGCAAAGAAGAAGACCAGCGCTTTCATTGGCTTAATTTAGATTATGACTTGTTCAATTGAAAGGAGCGGGAAGTGTGCGGATTTCTGTCATTGATTCCATCGAAACGTTTATTAAATTCGTCCGTGAAAATAAATTCAGTGATAACCATTTCGGCGATTCCGATTCTATCCCTGGTGCTGTCAGCCTGCACGAATTCGTTGACCACCGGCCAGGAGATTGTGTTCCCCTCCTCAAACGTCAGTTACTCAAAGCAAGTCCAGCCACTCTTCAACCTGGATTGCGTTTCCTCCGGCTGCCATAATACCACAGATGCAGCTCAGGCCGGCGGATTAGATCTGACTAGCTATTTCAGTCTGACATCGGCACCGGGAGTCGTGGTGGCAAGAGACACGACGAGTAGCAAATTGATCGAGTACGTCACGGGAAGGCTGCAGCCCGTGATGCCGCCTCCTCCATACTCTCAGCTAAATCCAAATCAAATCCAGGGATTGAAGACGTGGATCATGGAGGGTGCGAAATTCAACTAAGAAGTCAAGATGAGCTGTCAGCTTTCAGCAGTCAGCGATCAGTTGATGGTCAAACAACTTTTGAGTTTTGAGTTGTGGTTTTGAGATTTGACCCTTTCCCGCACAGGACGTGCGGGATGCCGATTTCCGACAAATCGTAGCTTTGCCGGGATGATTTTTGATCGGCAGATTTTTGACTTTTCAATAGAACATCTCGTTCATCTCATCCACGATCGTCATCTGGGCACGCAGTTCCTGGAGCTGCTTCGTCAGCTGCTCTTTGTGATCGCGCTCCATCCTGGCAAGAGAAATAAAAAAATCTTTGACCTGCGGTTCGCAGGCCATCCCCGCCGCGTGTAGATATTTTTCCTCCGATTCAATCTCGCTCACGATCGCATCTTCAAGAATAGAGATAATCGTCCCCCTGATCTCTGCTTTCCCGTTTTCCATCATGCCTCCATATCATTAGTCCCGAAGACTTGTTTTACTATGGACAAAAGTTCTTTAGACTTTTTCTGCCGCGCAGCCACGTCTCGCAATGCTGCCACTGGAAGTATTCCCGTCACTTTGACAGCGAAGAGGATTCCGGCAAATGCCGCGCCAGACTGTGAATATGTCCGCCTGAGCGGTTGCCTCTCAATTTTTCCGGCGCATTTCGGAATCATCAAGCTGTCGTCGACGATGACAAGCGTGCGATCGCCTGTTCTCCCGAAGACTCCCTGCGAATTCAATTCTCTGACTCCGTCCTCCGAGATGACGATAACGATATCCGGAATGTCGATGCCGGTGTAATGAATCTTGTCGCGGGACAGCACGACCTCTGAAAGGGAGAAGCCAGTTCCCTGCGTGATCGGATTGTCGTTCTTCTGCGTGGCATTTGCGCCGGAGAGCACGGCCGCCTCCGCAAGCATATGTGCTGAGGACTGGACGCGCTCGCCTGCTGTTCCAGCGATTACAATTCCTATCTTTCCCTCGAGCGAACTCTCATATCGTGGAACAATTCCCGATGAATCCTTCTCCGCTGCGCGCTCTGTTTTCACAAATTTATTTCTGTAAGCATCACTGAATTCCACTCTGTCTTGTCTGTTTGCAAGCACACCTAACTCCATGACTTTTCCCGGCATGACCTCGGCAAGCTTGTTCCCTCTAATGGAATTTCCACGTAGTGCATACTCAGTGCAAAGCTCGAGGACTTCCACCAGCGCAAACCCGGGATGAACGATCGCTTCAGCAATTGTATCGGCAAGGTCATGGTCCGTGGCGGTTTTCCGCGCAAGGAAACCAGCGTTCGCTCCCCCGAGAAGCTTCAGAATGTCGATTGGCGGAATGATATTTCCACCCGGAGTGGTCGCGGTAACAAAGTCCATTGGCGTGAAACAGGAGTTTTGTCCGCCGGTCATTCCGAACAGAAAATTATTGTAGAGGATCACTGTAACATCGACATTCAGCTGTGCGGCGTTCACAATGTGGAGCAGCCCGATCATTGCGCCGCCGTCTCCAATCACCACGATATTCTTGAGCCTGGAGTCGGCGAGAATGGAATCTGCAATCTCGACGCCGGTGGCAAATGCCGTCGACCTTCCGTGAGTCGTGTGGAGCGAATGGACGGTGTCAAATAGTGCATCGATCAATCCGACACAGCCGATGTCGCTTGTCAAGTTTACATGGTGCGGATCAAGTTGAAGCTTGACGAGTGCGTCGTTTATTGCATGAGTGATATGCTGATGTCCGCAGCCTTTGCAGAAAGGAAATTTCGTATCGACTCTCAGAAAAGTCTTTCGGTTTCGTATGTCGTTAGCGGCGATTTCGGTCATGGCTCGATATGTTAGTGCTTGCTCAAGACAGCTTTCTCAATCTCGTCCGGTCTTATCATTCGACCAATTTCGTTGACACCCAAGACTTCTTTGTCAACAAACAGTTTTTCAATCTGACTTTTATATAAACCTGTCATGTTCTCTTCAACCACTACAACTTTTCTTGTGCCGGCGGCCGCGTCGCGAATTCGATTCTCCGGAATTGGAAAAAGGGTCTGGAGATTGAAAAACGAAACGCGTTCGCCTTTTTTCCTGAGGTCGGCGACGGCCTCCTTTGAGGTCCGTGCGCTGATGCCGTAGCTCATGATTATCGTGTCCGCTTCATCAACCAGATCGGAATCAAGCTTAATCATTTTATCGGCATTGAAAGATATTTTCTCCTGCAGGTGTTTCAATACATCAATTGTCTCAGGAGAATTTTTTTGCAGACGACCTGCCATGTCGTGAGCAGAGCCGGTGGCTGTAACCTTCTCGTTGCCACCGATCGGCGCGAAATCCGGCGGGTCATATCCTTTCTCGAAGAGGTAGGTCTTGAAATCTTCACCATCATTTTGATGGGACGATCCTTGATCACTTCCTGAAGAGAAATTTGTCCGGCATACAATTTCACCTTTCGGCAACATCTCATAATCGATATTCTCGGAAGTCATTCCGACTTCCTTGTCAGTCATCAGCACGACGGGCGTCCTGAATTTCTCAGCGACATTAAAAGCGTGGAGTGTTAATTCATATGCTTCGAGCGGGTTCGACGGCGAGAAGACCGGAATCGTATAGCCGCCTCCAATCGCATGTCCAACAAGGAGTGCATCGCCCTGGCCACCCTGAGTGGCGCCTCCTGTGCTCGGTCCGAGCCTTTGAACAAGTGCGATGACAACCGGTGTTTCAGTCATCACCGCGTACTGCAAAGTTTCAATCATCAACGAAAAGCCCGGACCGGATGTTGCCGTCATAGCCTTGAATCCGCGCAAAGAGGCGCCGACGCAGAAAGACAGAGCCAATATCTCATCCGGAGCACTGATCGCGACATCGCCGCGCCCTGTCAGCTCGTCGATCATGGACTTATAAATCCCGGAGGCGGGAGTGATCGGGTAGCCGGCAAAAAATCTGCAGCCGGCTGCGATCGCGCCCTCAGCTATCATCTGGTTGCCGCTTCGAATTCTAAAACGAGCCATCAGCGTTCAGCTATCAGCTTTCAGCTAATCCACTTCTGATTTTGAGATGTGGTTTTGACTTTTTGGTTTTGAATTTTGAACTAAGTCTCTCCCATTCCTCATCCACCTGGTGTTGGATCGTCTCGATCTGTTTTTCGTTGAGATGCCTGAATCTTCCCTGCATTTTCAAATAATCACGAACAGGAGTCCCCGCCGGTTCATGAGACAACTTGTAATTAACGCCGTCGAAAATCTCCAGAAGCGGGAAAACTCTGCTTTCGATGGCCATGCGAGAAATCTTAATGGAATCTTCCGGCTCGAACTTCCATCCTGGAGGGCATGGTGAAAATACATGGATGAACCTTGTGCCGTGAATTTCTTTTGCCCTCCTGATTTTCGCGATCATGTCATCAGGGTATGCGACGCTCGCGGTGGCCAAGTAGGGAATCCGATGCGCGGCAAGAACCTCGATGATATTCTTCTTGGGCTCGGCCTTCGGTGATTCTGCAGGTGTAGTTGTTGTCCACGCACCCCACGGTGTTGCGGAACTTCTCTGGATGCCGGTATTCATGTAGGCTTCATTGTCATAGCAGATATATATGAAGTCTTCGTTCCGCTCCGCCGCGCCTGAGAGAGCCTGGAAGCCGATGTCGAACGTTCCGCCGTCACCAGCGAAGGCGAGAACCGTCGTTTCATGGTCGCCTTGCATTTCAAGCCCTGCTTTTATTCCGCTCGCAGTGGATGCGGCCGTTTCGAAGGCAGTGTGAAACAAGGGGATGCCTGCAGCTGAATATGGAACCGGGCCATCGATCACCGACCAGCAGCACGCCGGTATCACCAGCACTGTCTTTCTTCCAAGCGCCTTGAGAGCATACCTCATTGTCAGCGTCCCGCCGCAACCCGGGCAAGCGAAATGACCCGACGAAAGAATCTCTTCGGGCGGCAGCTCGTATTTTATCTGTCCCATCTCTTACACTCCTTGCCGATTTCGGTTCTGTCCTGAAACCTCAGGGTGCAGTTCGCCAGAACGAGACTCCGATTCCTGGCTTGTCTTGAGACCAATCCAGATGGTTTCACTTTCCGGCGCGTCGTGATTCATCACATAAGAAAATATTTCTTTGATAGTTTCCGTAGTGATGTCGCGGCCGCCAAGACCCGCAATAAACCCGAAGAGCTTCGGTCTCACCGGTGCATTATAAAGAACGGCCTTTGTCTCCTGATAAATCATCCCTGTCGCACCGAAAGAAATATTCCTGTCCATCACACCGATCTTGCTGACGCGCTGCGCTATGCTTCGAATCTCATCCACGGGAAAAGGTCTGAAGGCACGAACCTTCAAAAGGCCCACGGGAAAACCGAGACTTCTCATCTCGTCGACTGCGATCCGCGCTGTGCTGACCGCAGTCGCCGATGTGACGAGCACGATTTCGGCGTCTTCGGCACAGTATTCTTCCACCAACCCGCCGTAAGAGCGACCGAACTTCTCCGAATATTCGGAATCAACTTTACGAATGACTTCGCGCGAGTCTTCCATCGCCTGAAATAACTTGTAGCGCATTTCCATGTAGGCGTCAGGACCAATCAAAGCCCCGAACGCATGCGGATCATCAGGATCAACTTTGAATGAAGCCTGCCTCGGCGGAAGAAACTTGTCGACGATCTCCTGCTTCGGAAGCGCCACTGGTTCGGAGGTGTGACTTAACACAAACGCATCGAGGTTGATCATGATCGGAAGTGAAACCGTCTCAGCAATCTTGTACGCCTGCAAAACCGTGTCGAGTACTTCCTGGTTGCTCTCAGCATAAAACTGGAGCCACCCCGTGTCGCGTTGCGAGAGGCTGTCATTGTGGTCGACATAGATCGACCATGGAGGCGCCATCGCTCGATTGACATTCACCATGACGATAGGAAGCCTGCCTCCCGCTGCCCAGTGCAGCAGCTCGTGCATGAGCGCCAGACCCTGCGATGAAGTGGCAGTAAATGCTCTGGCTCCGCTCATCGACGCGCCTATGCAGCATGCCATCGCGGAATGCTCGGATTCCACTTTTATGAATTTTGCGGAAAGGTCGCCGTCACTCACGATCTCCGACAACTCTTCCACGACGCCTGTTTGCGGAGTTATCGGATAAGCGGCAATCACCTGGACGCGCGCCAACTTCACAGCGTGTGATGCGGCATGCGTCCCTTCGATGACGAGAACCTTGTCGATTGAAGGATGAATAAATCCTTTCTTTCCATTCACGCCCATTGTGCTTCCTCCTCGACGAGTTCCATCGCTTCGCGCGGACACTCGTTCACGCATATTCCACATCCCTTGCAATGGTCATAATCGATTGAATATTCTCCGAACTCATCTTTATGAATAGCGACATCCGGACAGAATACCATGCAAACGTCGCAATGCTGGCATGTGCCGCAACTGAAACATCTGTCCACTTCGCGAAGAGCATGCTCTTCAGTCAAGGTCTTGTTGACCTCTCGAAATGTGGCTTTGCTTCTTTCGACTGTTATTCTCGGGACCTTCGCCCGATTCTCATGCGGGAAGTAAAAAGTGTTTATCTCATCCGGCTTGACGACATCCTGACTCAAGCCGTCCTTCTTCGTTCGCCAACCGAGGAATTCATCTATTGACATCGCGGCCTCTTTCCCCGAGCGAATCGCATTCACTACGGTCCCATTTGGGTTTGTGGCTGCATCCCCGCCGGCGAAGATACCAGGTATGCCGGTCGAGTAATTGTCGTCGACGAACACACGGACGCCTTTCTTCAGAAACGAGTATGGCAGGAAAGACAGATCAGGTTCTTCACCGATCGCCGAGATTATGGCGTCGGCCTTAATAGTAAAGTTAGAGCCTTTGACCGGAACCGGTTTTCTTCTCCCGCTCGAATCCGGCTCGCCGAGCTTCATCCGCATCAGCTCAATACCGGAAACTCTGCCATGGTTCCCTTCGATCTTCACGGGCGCGACCAGGAATTCAATCTTAACACCTTCCTTCACAGCCTCCTCAATCTCTTCGGGAACTGCCGGCATTTCCGCACGAGTTCGACGATAAAGCATCGTGGCCTTCTTGCCTAAACGAAGTGCGCTCCGAGCAGCGTCAACCGCAGTGTTGCCTCCGCCGATAACCATGACATTGCGCCCAACGTTTGGAGAGGCACCGGTGTTCAGCCCGTAAAGGAACTCTACCCCGCTCAGAACACCTTTCAAATCCTCACCTTCCATTTCACCAAGAGGTCCTTCAGACATTTTCCTGCTGCGCGTCGCCCCGACCGCCACGAATACGGCGTCATACTTCTCAAGTTCGCTCCATGCGACGTTCCCGCCTATTCGCGAATCAGTTCTGATCTCGACACCGAGACTCACTATGTCCCCAATCTCTTTGTCGAGAATGTTCTTAGGAAGACGATAACGCGGAATTCCGTAGCGGAGCATGCCACCGGGTTCGTGCTCTGCTTCATAAATAACAGCGCGATAACCTTTCCTCGCAAGATGATATGCGCATGTCAGACCGGCAGGGCCCGAGCCTATCACGGCGATCTTTTCGCTCTTGGGTGCATCGGAAATCGGAGGGAGATTCCTATTGCGGAAATTCTTGTCCGCAACGAACCGCTCCATGCTGTGAATTGTCACCGGCTCGTCGTATTTAGCTCTGCTGCATTGACTCTCACAAGGATGATAACACACCCGCCCAGTCACTCCAGGAAGCGGGTTGTCTTCCAGTATCTTGTACCATGCCTCTTCATACTTCTTCTGTCTTACCAGATCAAAGTACGCCGGTATCTTCTCGCCTGCCGGACATCCGACCTCGCACGGTGAAGTCTTGTTTTTGTATATAGGTCTCACATGCCGCCAGCTGCCCGTCGATATTTTCCGGGTCGATTCGAGAGAAAACGCTAACGGTGGCATCTCTTCAACGGTCGTAAATTTATATTGTGCCATAATACACGCCTCTATTTTAAATCTACTTTTTCGGAACCCGAAACCGGTTGGGACTCCGGTTCGCGAGACAATACCTGGATTGTCTCGACAGTTGCGTATGCCTCTCTCGCCGCTGCCGCATTCTCATCCCACTTAATCGGGACTCCTTCGTGGATCGCTTCGACAATTGCCTCGATGCCTACGACTCCTGTGAGTTTCGCGAATGCCCCGAGGATCGATGTGTTGACGATGGGTATGCTTTTCGTACCCAGGCCATGCTTGACAGCTATTCCTGCCGCATCGACTGCCGCCGCAGAATATTCATCCGAAAAATTGAACACTCCGATCTGGCTCGAACTGTTGACGACGATCGTCCCGCCTTTCTTCAAACCAGAGAAAACGTTGGTCGATTTAATCAGCGTAGCATCGAGTATTATCAGATGGTCGGGTTCGTAAATTGCCGTTCGCAGTCGAATAGGTTTGTCGTCGACTCTCGTAAAGGCGAGGACGGGTGCTCCTCTCCTTTCGACTCCGAACGACGGAAACGACTGCGCAAATCTTCCTTCCTTAAAAATGGCTGAGGCAAGAATCTTCGCAGCTATTACCGCGCCTTGTCCCCCTCTTCCGTGCATTCGAATTTCAATCATCCTTATCTCCCTTCTGCATTTTGTGCTGCCGATCTACTCACGTCCTGTGAAGCTCGGCATCCCGAACATCGTGTTCGGGAAAGGGTTTACCTACGGAAGGACTTGACACAGGTGATCATCTCACGAAGTGATTTCCGCTAAACGCCGCGAAACCGTAGGTCGTTTTCATCTGTCAGTTTTGCCGACTAGAATAATTTTTGATCAAAGGACTCAAGTAGCATAGACTCAAACGCCGTGCCTGCTAATCCTCCGCAATTGCGTCAAATTAAACGGGGACGGGATAATTATTCCTCATCCGAATGCGACAACCTGCCACAATGCAAAGTCAAAGCGCAAAGGGCAAAAGTCAAAAAGGTGTCGGCTTTCGACTCATGTCCACCTCACCTTTGAGTTTTGGCTTTTTCCCGCACACGACGTGATGCTTTTGATCGGCAGATTTTTGAGTTTCCAATGTCGTGAATCTAAGGTACTCATTAACGAAATTGATTCAATCAAAGCAAAAGTTTCGGAAGAGGAAATGACAAGCTATCTAGTAGATACACATTCTCACTTAAATAACGAGAAGTTCAACAACGTTGCGGAGTCGCTGCAAAGAGCAAAGGAGGCGGGCGTCGATTACGTCATAGTCCCCGGCTGGGATCTTCAGTCGAGCGAAAGAGCCGTCGAGCTTGCTGAGAACTTCGACAACGTTTTCGCAGCCGTGGGCTATCACCCGCACGATGCGTCGAAAGCCGACGAGCAATCGCTGAGAAAAATCTCCGATCTTTCCCTTCACAGAAAGATTGTGGCAATCGGTGAGATCGGCCTCGACTATCATTACAATCTTTCAGCGCCTGCTGTCCAGAAAAAAGTCTTCGAAGCACAAATCGAAATCGCCAAGTCGGTTCAGCTACCCGTCTCGATTCACAATCGCGAATCGGATCATGACCTCATGGAGATCATCGAAAGACATGCTGTCGCCGGGTGGACGCTCCCGAAGCGGTTTGATTACCAGATTAGGCCGCAGCCGAGAGGTGTTCTGCACAGCTTTAACTCGACCAACGAAATTGCGTCCCGTGCGGTCGAACTCGATTTCTATTTGGGCATCAGCGGGATGGTTACGTTCGGAAGGTCCGTGAATCGCGGATCGGAAACCGAGTTGCAGAAGGTCGTAAGGACAATTCAGCCTGAACATTTTCTTCTCGAGACAGATGCTCCCTATCTGGCACCTGTTCCACACCGGGGTCACACGAACGAGCCTGCTTACATCCCCTTCATTGCGGAGCGGATCGCACAACTCCAGGACCTGACAATTGAGGACATCCGACGCATCACTTCTTATAACGCTTATAAACTTTTCGGAGTCGGAGAGAAACCCCAACCAAAGATCGTGTACGAGATCAAAAACTCTCTTTACCTGAATCTCACGTTGCGATGCGATGCAGACTGCATTTTCTGCGACCGCAAGGGAGAGGCAATGGTGAAAGGACACAACCTGCACATAGAAGAAGAGCCTTCTGCCGGAGAATTGATAAATGAAATCGGCGATCCGAAAAAGTTTAAAGAGATCGTGTTCTGCGGTTACGGCGAACCGACAATCCGGTTAGAAGTTGTGAAAGACGTTGCACGATACGTGAAGGAAAACGGCGGACGGACACGGCTCGACACCGACGGACATGGAAACGTGATCAACCACAGAGACATACTTCCCGAATTAGAAGGACTAATCGATGCTGTGTCGATAAGTCTTAACTCCGCTGACCCGACGGAGTATCAGAAGCTGATAGGAGCTGAAGCCAGGTCACAAAATGTAGAGTCTCAACAGTGGCACTCGATGATCGAATTCACAAAAGAGGCAAAGAATCATATCCCGGAAGTCTACATGAGTGTCGTCGGAGTGAACGGTCTCGACATCGAGTCAGCAAAACAATTTGTGGAGAAGAGCATCGGCGTCGAATTCAGATACAGGCCACTGTTCTAGCGATCCGCAATGAACTCGTCCCGGGCATTCTAAAATCAAGTCAAATGAAAAACAAAACGCTTCTTCATCGACCATGGTGGCTGCTTCTCAGACCACATACCCTCACCGCTGCCGTTATGCCGGTTTTCATCGGAACTGCAATGGCGATCGTCGATGGAAAAATAAATGTGCCGTTGTTCATTGCCATGTTAGCTGCCTCGGTACTGATACAATCTGCGGTCAACATGTTCAATGAATACTTTGATTTCAAACGCGGACTCGACACGATGGAATCAATCGGGATCGGCGGAGTTATAGTACGTCGGGAAATTGATGAACGGATCGTCTTGAGAACTGCCGTGGTCTTCTTTGCAGTGTCGTTACTCCTGGGCATTTACATCTGTGAGAATGCAGGCTGGTGGATAGCGGCCGTGGGTTCGGTGAGCATGGCAGTCGGGTACATTTATTCGGCAGGCCCGAGGCCGCTGGCATATACTTCGTTTGGAGAGTTGACCGCGGGGATCTTCATGGGGCCGGTCATCGTCCTCATTGCATATTACATCCAAACGAGAGCACTGGGCTTAAGCTCAGTGCTAATGTCCATTCCGATCTCGATTTTGGTTGCAGCAATACTCCTGGCGAATAACATCAGGGACGCTGACGGCGACAGAAAGAAAGGGAGAAAGACCATCGCAATTCTTTACGGGCGGTCCAAAGCCACAAGGTTTCTGGAGATGCTCTTCGTCCTCACCTTCGCGTGGACTGCGCTGCTCGTGGTGTTCAAGTACGCATCACCTTATATCCTGATTTCATTTGCAAGCATCCCTAAGGCAGTGAAGTCGATCAGGATCTTCAGGAGTGAAACGACTCCGGTCAGAATGATGCCTGCGATGAAAGCCACGTCGGTTTTGCATTCCGAGTACGGCATCTTGTTCTCGCTAGGTCTCTTGTTGGGAAAGATTCTCACGTCCGGATGAGACTACGTTTTCCAGCTTGAACCAGCCGGGATATCGGACTAAGGATCGTTCGAATGCGCTCATGGATGTCCCTGTCGCCGCCCCGCTTTGGATACCTCCTTCTCGCGCATGACAGTCGGTTGACCCGACTACTCGTTAGAATTGAATATTAGCGGATGCAAGGATAAATTTACCTGGATGTCGAGTTTCGGATTTACTTACAGATGATGCGGCAGTACGCGGACAACGAAGCTACGAAATGAATCGGACGGATTCTCTCTTCTCTGCGTTTACAAAAGCCTGTGAAGCTGCGCTGGTCGGCGAAGACTTCAAAGAGATCACGGCCGATGTAGAGAGAAGGCTGGCAGAGCTGACAAAATGTCGATTCATCTCTCTCTTTCTTCCGGATGAAACGGGATCAGATCTGAATCTATTCTCCACCTCCAGCCCGACGGCCCACCAGGCGGAACAGCCCCTCAGATTCAACAGAGAACCGATAGAGTCGCTGCTGAAGACTGAAGTTCCCATTCACATGGACGACACTTCGGAGGTTTTTGGTCCCATCAAGGACGAACTCTTCATCCGGGATGACGTGCAGGTTCTCGAGATACTTCCTCTCAGGTTCGCTTCCCAATTCCTCGGACTTCTCGTCGCTGCGTTCTCAAAGCGATTCGATTCTCAAGCGACGAGAGATTCCGCGGTTCAAATGCTCAGCGCGGCGGCGAAACAATTGTCGCTGCTGATCCATTCCAAAGAAATCGACAATCAATACAGAATATTCAGGGAGAAATACGCCTCGGCGCTCGCTCAAATCGATTCGGCGATTTTCATTTTTGAGCCGTCTTCGGGAAAAATTGTGGAAGCGAATAACGCCTTTTACCGCACCTTCGGGTACAGCAGTTCCGACCTGGAGCATCTCACATTATTCGATCTCCTCTTCGAGCCGAGGTCCGTCATCGAGTCGAAGATAAAGCAGCAACTCAGTGCTGGAAAAAGAGACACCCGACTTCCATCAAAGTTGTACAAGCATAAAGATGGATCGGAAGTGGAAGTTGAGACAGCGGCTACACCAATCACATATGGCGGCTCCACCCGCATCCTTGTTTCCGCCACAGATCTGAGAGAGAAAAGGAAGGCGGAGGCTGAAGCGGAGCGAGAGAGAATCAGATATGAGTCTTTCATACAGAACAGCGCAGAAGGCATATGGAGAATCGAGTTCAAGGAGCCGATTAGCGTTTCCCAGGAGAAAGGCGAGATAGCGAGACAGATAACGGAGCGCGGAATCATTGTGGAGTGTAATCAGGCGCTGGCTCACATGTATGGATTTGCAAATGCGACTGAGCTGACCGGCAAGCATGCGTTTGAATTCATCGCCGACATGGATAATTACATTGCAACAAAGGTTAGATTCATAGAACAGAATTTCTCAATCACCAATGCTGAGACCGTCGAAAAGGATCGTCTCGGCAACATTCATTATTTCGAAAATTCATATATGGGCGAACTGTCGGTGGGAAGGCTCGTAAGAATGTGGGGTATTCAGCGTGACGTCACGGAAAAACGCCGGCTTCAGGAACAACTTCGTGCCTCCGAAAACCGATACCGCAATCTTATCGAGCAAGCGAACGACATGATTCTCCTGTTCAACAATCGAGGAGAATTCGTTTTCGCGAACAAGAAGTTCTTCGAGCTGACCGATTATTCGGCGGATGAAATCTGGGGAAAACCGATTTCCAAGATTGCACAGCCAGACAGTGCGGACGAGGTGATGCAAAAGATCGAAGAACAGTTCCACTCGCCGGACAGGCATCTTCGATATACCCTGAGATTTCTCACAAAGTTCGACGAAGAGCGCATTGCCGAACTGAGCATGACCACCCTGCGTGCGGGCGACAAGGTAACGGGCATTCTCGCGATCGGACGAGACGTTACCGCAGAGCAGACTGTGAAGAGCGCCCTTCACGAATCGGAGGAGAAGTACCGCAGCTTGGTCGAGCATTCGCTTTTAGGCGTGCTCGTGATCCAGAACGACTTCATTGTCTATGCGAATCCAACATTGGGCAATCTGTTTGAAACGGACCTTGAATCACTGATCGGGAGTTCACTGGACGGGTTCATTCATCCCAACGACTACGCGCAGCTGTACGAAAAGTTTTCCGAAGCATCGCATTCTCCAAACAAGGATGTGCAGTTTACGATCCGCGTGATAACGGCGAATGCAAAGTTCAAGACGCTCGACGGCTGGGCTGCGGGCATAACATATCTCGGCAAACCGGCAATACAGGCCGCCGTCGTTGACGTTACGGACACGAAGACGCTGGAGGAGCAGCTCATTCAATCACAAAAGATGGAAAGCGTTGGTCAGCTCGCCAGCGGCGTGGCACACGACTTCAACAATCTGCTCGGTTCAATCTACGCAGCCATTGAAATCCTGAGAAAGAAATACGCACCGTCAGACCTGAATTTGAAAAAGTATATCAATATCCTTGACGAATCTGCCCAG
Organism: uncultured Bacteroidota bacterium; assembly: GCA_963704305.1. Taxonomy (GTDB): domain Bacteria; phylum Bacteroidota; class Ignavibacteria; order Kryptoniales; family JAKASW01; genus JAKASW01. The sequence continues at coordinate 962,516 of OY969888.1, forward strand.
CGCGCCGCAGAACTCACCTCGCAGCTCCTGACGTTCTCGCGTCAGCACGAAAGCAATGTCAAGCCTGCAAGACTCAACGACATCGTCAACGATGCCATGAAGATCCTCACGAGAAGCATCGGCAAGAATATCAGAGTGGAGTCCATTCTTGATCCGACTCTCTATACAATCGAAGCGGACGTAGGTCAGATCGAGAGTGTCATCATCAACTTGAGCATAAACTCCCGCGATGCAATGCCGAGCGGCGGAGTGTTGAGAATCGAGACCTCCAATGTCGATTTCACCCCTCAGACCATAAGACACATTGCGGACGCTCAGCCGGGCAGGTACGCTTGCATGACGGTCTCAGACACGGGAGTCGGAATGGACCGCGATACACAGCGAAGAATTTTCGAACCGTTCTTTACGACCAAGCCGATAGGGAAGGGAACCGGACTTGGTCTTTCGATAGTTTACGGCATAGTCAAGAATCATAAAGGCTTTATTAATGTGTACAGTGAACAGGGACGCGGCACGACATTTCGACTTTATTTCCCTGCTACGGACAAAATTCCGGTCGATGAAACGGCGGCCGCTCCGAAAGAGGTCCCGCGAGGCAGTGAAAGAATTCTGATCATCGATGACGAACTTACGCTTCTCGATCTGACGAGAGAAATTCTCGAAGGTCTCGGTTACGAGGTATTGACGGCTGAAGGTGCAAATGCTGGAATAGATGCTTACAGGGAACATTGGGCCGGTGTGGACCTCGTCGTGCTCGACATGCTAATGCCCGACATGACCGGAGATGAAGTCTTCCCGGTCTTGAAGAGTATAAATCCAGATGTCATCGTACTCATTGCGACGGGTCTGAGCATAGGCGAAAAAATCGACGAAATTATCTCAATGGGGGCCAACAACGTCGTAGGCAAGCCATATTCTGTAGACGATCTCGCAATTCATGTCAGGAAAGCTCTCGACGAGCACAAACACCCGCCGTCAGCATGACGATGAGTCGGATTGCCCGATCCTGGAATTAGTTTAGCAGCGAACCCCAATCTCCTAATTTGGCCCGGACTCTTTCATTTTTTCAGGTCCGGCGGGAATGCAGCTCTAATTCAAGAATTCCCAGTTCGCGCCCAAAGCAAAACTGTTGTTAAGTGCGGGATAAATGGGAGCGAGAAGATATTGCTGATTTGAAAGGTTGAAGACGGTGAAATAGATGATGGCATCTCCGACTTTTGCCTGCACGAAAAAGTCTGAGCTGCCGAAAGGTCCGAACGAATTCAGCGTTGCTGGATAGTAAATCAGTGCCTGAGGATAGAACCCGTCCCCGCTGAAAGTGCTCAGGATCTCTCCACGCACACCGATCTTCAGGTTCAAATGACCTGTGAACAAAATGTCATGGAAGTACAGTTCTCCCGACGCGAAATACTTGGGCAGCGAATATGCCTGATCGTCGTTCACCTTCTCGTCGACGTAATTGAAATTTCCATCCGCTACGAATTTCCACAGAGTCAATTTTATCGATGCGTCGAGTCCATAGATCCTTCGCGTGCTCAGGTTGACGATCGAGATGCGTGGATACTCGGCCTGCCCAACGTACTCAGTTTGGAAAAAGAGAGGATGGTCGATGAGCTTGACGTACGGTTTGACCGAAAGTTCCAGGCCGCCCGCGAGCATGAGTTTTCCTTTGATCTGAAAAGTTCTGTCCGTCTCCGCCTGCAGATTCGGAGTGCCGACGAAATCTTCCGTGACGAAGTATTTCTCCGACATCGAAGGAATATGGTTCGAAACAATTCCGCCAACCTCCAGACTACCTGCATCATTTCCAAGAGCGAGTGAGACGCCGAAAGCCGGATAGAAATTTTGGACATCCGATTGCCGGCCTCGTACCAGGAAATCTCCCCTTCCAAAAATCCCCGCTCTCAGGAAATCGAAGGGCTGAAACTCCTCATCCGCATATCCTGACACGCGATTTGTCGATGGGATGACCGCGAATGTGTTGAAGGGATTTTCTTCGCGGACTGCTTCGACTCCAAAGTTCAGCCGGCCATCCAACAATCTTTCGCTCCCGCGCAAATCGGCTCCGAATCTTCTGCTGATGTTAGTCAAATAAAATGAAGTGTCAGCATTGGAATTCGCCAATTCGCCAAACTTGAAATTGTAATAATCAAAGAAAACGGATGCGGTGTAATACCTCGTCGAATCGAACGGATCAACTTGCGAATAAGCAACTTGAAGATGATGTTGCAAATAAGTCAGATCAGCCGTCGTGCTCCGCAGCGGGATGGCATACTGATCGAATATGTTCGCGTTAACGTTGTACGGAAGAGCGCCGCCGTTCATGCCTCCTTTGGTGCGGTAGTATAATTCAGTTGCCGTGATCTGCCTCGTCGAATCAATGCTGTACCGATACTTCGCGCGGATGTTCACGCCGTCGTAACTCGAGTTCTGGAATCTTTCATCAGTCGTCTGTCGCTCGAACCCCGCATCGATGTTCGATCTGAAACCGATGTTTTGTGAGAACACCCCGTCTGTTATCAGATAGTTGTATGGTCCCTCCAGGTGTCTCACTTTCGAATAGGGTTCCACCTCACTGTACAACGGGGTTTGGAAATTCACAAGACCACCAGTTGCATTGAACTGATAAATTGGTGCTCGCAGGGCATCGATATATTCGACTTTCCTGACAAACTCCATTGGAACGTGATAGAGATTCATTGAGGAGGTAGTCGGCTCATTCAATTCGACGCCGTCGAGCAGATACTTGGTATAGTCGCTGCCGAGTCCGTCAAGATAAAGCTGCGATGGATCGCCCGGCTGGTACATATTCGCGAGAAAGGACCCGGGAATTTTCTGCAGTACCTGACCTGAAAAAGTGTAATCGTTCCATGCAATCTCAGAATCGGAAATCGTGTACGATGGTTCGGCGGTGACTGTGCCGGATTCAATGACCGGCTTCACCAGGAGCTTTGCGGCTGCCTTAGTTGAATCAGGTCGCGATGCGACGCGTCCGGTTGAATCTTGAACTGGAACGAGCCGGGATTGAGAAATTGCTGCTGGGCACGACAGAAACATTGCGGCTGAGCCCGCAAGAATGGCGCGGCAAAAAAAGGATCGGAAATTGAGTGTCATTAAATTGCAGCAACAATTAGCGATGGCGCAAAGTCCGATATCCATTTTCCTCAAGATGAGATTCTGGATCGTCACGCCCGTCGGAAAAGAACCTCACAATCACTTGTACAGCAGGAATTTTTCCCTGAGTCTTTCAAATTTCCTCTCGCCTTCTTGCCAGGATCCGATAATTTGCTGAGGCGTCTTGCCTGCTTCAAGTGACAACCTAATACCGGGTGTGCCTGCAAGTCTGTCAAATCCTTTGTCGTGAAACTTGAACTCTTCAGGGTACAAGTTGTGAATTGCCCAGATGAGAAAGACCCCCATCTCTACAGGCTTGAACGAATCTCTGTCAGTCACAGCGATCTTCACACCATGGCAGAGCTGACCATTGTACTTCGGATCGGTAGCCCAGGGAAAGGGGTGAGGCGTGAAATCGATGGGCTCGAATTCGACTCCCGACAAATGCTGCTGCACAAGGAGTGCGACGAGTCGACCTGAATCGATGAACGGTGCGCCGATGATTTCAAATGGATGATCGGTCCCGCGTCCTTCGGAGACATTCGTTCCTTCAAACAGTACATTTCCCGGATAAACTTCGACAGACTCCATGTCCGGCAAATTTGGAGACGGCGTTGTCCATTTCATGCCGGTCTCATCGTACCACATCTTCCGCCGGTAATTGTCCATCTTGATGACAGTCAGATCGGCCTTGACTCCACCTTTGAGCATGCCTGCGTCGTTTATCATCGTCGCAAATTCACCGGGCGTCATCCCGTAAACGCTGGTGATGGGTTGAATTCCTACAAAAGATCTGAGGGAATCAACCAGCACCGGACCATCGACCAAATCCGGTTTCAACATGTCCGGTCTGTCGAGGACAATGAACTTTATTTGATTCTCGGCTGCGGCCTCGAGACATAAATCGAGCGTGCTTATGAATGTGTAAAATCTTGTCCCGACATCCTGGATATCGTAGATCAGGACATCGATCCCTTTCAACATTGCAGGCGTCGGCTTCACGGTTTTTCCATAGAGCGAATAGACAGTCACGCCAGTCTTCGCGTCGAAGCTGTTGGACACCGTACCGCCGTCGGGTGCGTTCCCTCTTATTCCATGCTCAGGTCCAAAGAGTGCGACGAGTTTGACGCCAGGTGTTCGAGACAGGACATCGGCGATATGTTGTCCGTCAGGAAGTTCGCCGCTCTGGTTCGTGATCAAACCTACTCTCTTTCCGTCGATCAAATTGAGATACTTGTCGACAAAGACTTGATCTCCCGGCTTAACTTGACCTTGCGCTCTTGCACCTAGCGAAGAAACCATGATGGCAAAATAAGCGACTAACAAAGACCTTCTCATTCGGCTGTCTCCTTCAGATAGTTGAAGACTCTCCGTTTGGCAAGTGACCAGGCAGCGAGGGTCATTCCATCCCAAATCTCGCCCACGTCGATCATTTCCTGAAATTCCAGTGATGTCAGCTTGATCACTTCGAATTCTTCGGATGCATCCCTCTTTTTGCCGGCCTTGCTTAACATTGAGGCAAAGTAAACTTTTGAAACCTCATCCGACACGCCGTTGTAAGGATTGTATTCACCGACGGGCTCAAGTTTTGATGCCGCGACGCCTGCTTCTTCGGCGAGCTCGTCAATTGCGGTTTGAATGAAGTCGTTGCCCTTCACTCCTCCCCCCGGGAATTCGACACTTTCCTTATGCCACAGATACCGGAACTGTTTGACAAGAATCATTCTTCCATCTCGATCTACAGGCACAACCATCACTGAGCCCCCGCTGTGCACATAACTGTACTCCCCGGTTTCTCCACCTGGCAGGGCATAGCGATCGAGCTTGTATTCCCAGTAAGGATTTTTATGAAGAGATCTTGTGCTCAGCGTTTTTAACTTCTTGAGAGGCAATGCTATTGCAATTCAACAAGCTCTCGTTCAGAAAAGAAGAAAGCTATTTCTACTCTGGCATTTTCCGAAGAGTCTGAACCGTGGACGATATTCTCCTGTTTATTGCCTGCTAAGTCGCGTCGAATCGTGCCGGGTGCCGCTTCCTTGGGGTCGGTGGCGCCGATGATTCTTCTGAACTCTTCATAAGCATTTCTCTTCTCGATCACCATCGGGACACAGGGACCGGAAGTCATGAAGTTAACCAAATCGTTGTAGAACGGCCGCTCTCTGTGAACCGAATAAAACTCACCTGCGGCTTCCTTTGTCAGACGAACCATTTTCATTCCCACGATTTTGAAACCCGACTTTTCCATTCTCGCGATCACTTCGCCAACAAGATTCCTCCTGACGCAGTCCGGTTTTAGAATTGCAAGCGTGCGATCCATAAATCCATTCTCAATTTTAAATTATGAATTCCAGATTCCTGACAATTTTCATTCTGAAACGGCGTCTCATTTCTTGTTTCTTTTGATCGCCGATGGCTTCTTCGCCTTCAACTTCTCGTGAAGTTTCTTCGATACCGTGACACTTCTTCTGCTCTTTGATTTCTTTCCCAATATTCTCGCAACGGTCTCACCGATCAGTGCGGGGCTCTCGACCACGACAATTCCCGCTTTTCGCATCGCGGCCATCTTTTCGTCGGCGGTTCCGTGGCCACCTGAAATGATTGCGCCTGCATGTCCCATTCTTCTCCCCGGAGGCGCCGTTCGTCCGGCGATGAATCCAACGACAGGTTTGTCAAACGATTCACGAATATATGCAGCGGCTTCCTCCTCGTCAGTGCCGCCAATCTCGCCGATCATCACCACCGCATCGGTCTGAGCATCATCCTTGAAAAGCTGAAGTGCATGGGTAAACTTCGTACCTATTACAGGATCGCCGCCAATGCCAACGCAGGTTGATTGACCGTAACCCTGAGCGGTCACTTGCGCGACAGCTTCGTAGGTGAGAGTACCGCTTCGCGAAATGAGTCCAACGTTACCCTGTCTGTGGATGAAGCCGGGCATGATCCCCACTTTTGCTTTCCCCGGCGAAATCACTCCAGGGCAATTCGGACCGATCATCCGAACGTTCTTCTTTTTCAAATAGTCATGAACTCCGACCATGTCTCGAACCGGTATTCCCTCGGTGATGCACACGATCAAACGAACGCCGGCGTCAGCGGCCTCGACCACTGCGTCCGGCGCGAACGATGCCGGGACGAAGATCACCGAGGTGTTGGCGCCTTCTTTCTCCACCGCTTCCGCGACCGTGTTGAATACTGGAATGTTCAAATGCTTGGTTCCTCCTTTTCCCGGAGTTACGCCCGCTACAACTTTCGTCCCGTACTCCATCATCTGTTGCGTGTGGAAGGAGCCTTCCGCACCGGTGATGCCTTGAACGACAAGCCGGGTGGTTTTGTCTACAAGAATACTCATTGTTGTTCTCTTCTAATTCTCTTTGATGACTTGGTAGCAGAGCTCCTTTGACACTCGAAACCTCACTTCGCTATTTCTCATCAGGAGCCGCTTGAGCTTCTGCTTCTCGCTGCTGCTGAACAACTGACCTTTCAATGAAGCTTGCCAGGGTCAAGATTGTCTCTTCTTCGAACTGTCTACCGAGCAGCTGTATCCCGATTGGCAAAGACTTGGAATCCTTTCCCACCGGGACTGAAATGCCCGGTATCCCAGCGAGATTCGCCGAGACCGTGAATATATCCGAGAGATACATCTCGACCGGTCCGAAGTTTTCTCGCCGACCTTAAATGCTGTCGTCGGTGCAGTCGGAACCGCAATCGCGTCGACCGTCCGGAGGGCGTTGTCAAAATCCTGTTTGATGAGACGGCGCACTCGCTGGGCCTTTCGGTAATAGGCGTCGTAGTATCCTGCGGAAAGAACGAATGTCCCGAGCATGATTCTTCGTTTCACTTCGGGACCAAATCCTTCCGTGCGCGTCCGCACATACATCTGTTCCAGTTCATCCACATCCTTCGATCTGTGACCATACCTTGCACCGTCATACCTTTCGAGATTGGATGATGCCTCAGCCGTCGCGAGAATATAGTAAGCAGGTATTGTGTAATCGAGATGAGGGAGTGAAACTTCCTGCACTTCGACTCCAGCCGTGCGAAGATAATCAACCTGTTTTAAGACTGCTGCCTTCACATCGTCGGCGACACCTGAACTCAATGTTTCTCTCGCGATTCCGACTCTGAGTCTTTTTATGTCCCGGTCGAGCAGTTGAGTGTATGATGGTACAGCTTTCTCGGCAGAGGTGGAATCTTTTTCGTCGTGTCCCGCAAGAACTTCCAAAACAAGAGCGACGTCATAAACAGAATTGGCAAGGGGACCGATTACGTCAAAGGATGAAGCGAAAGCGACGAGTCCATACCTGGAGACCCGGCCATAGGTTGGTTTCAGCCCAACGACTCCGCAGAACGACGCCGGCTGTCTGATCGAGCCGCCGGTGTCCGTGCCGAGGGCAACGTGACACAATCCGGCCGCGACGGCAGCCGCGCTCCCGCCGCTTGAGCCGCCTGGAACTCGTGACGGATCTGACGGGTTCAATACTGCTCCGTAAGCGCTGTATTCAGTCGAAGACCCCATTGCGAATTCGTCCATGTTTGTCTTCCCTATGATAACGGCATCCTCTCTTCTCAAGCGATCGATTACCGTAGCATCGTAAGGCGAGACAAAGTTCTCGAGTATCCTGGATCCGCACGTGAGCCTCTTGTCCTTGATCGCGATTATATCCTTTACGGCAAGGACCAATCCTGCAAGCTTGCCCGCGGCGCCAGATTTTATTTTTGCGTCGACCTTCCCGGCGGCCTCCATCGATTCATCGAATACGTGCAGGAAAGCGTTCAGTCGCGAGCTGGACTTTATTCGCTCAAGATAAGCTCTGACCGCGCTTGCGCAGGTAACTTCACCCTCGAAGAGTCTATTCCTGAAGTCTTGGTATGTATCCGGTCGGGTTGATACTCTGGACAATATCTCTTAGGACTTGGGTTCGGTGGTTGATTGAGAATCGGTCTTCGTATCTTGTCGCTCTGATGGTTCAATCATCCTTGGCGTGGGCGACTGGGCCTTAGGCTGCTCGTTCATCGGCTTCTGGATCTCATCCGTCACGTCGCGCATCGCTTTCTTGAACTCTCTTATTCCTTTTCCGATTGACTGGGCAATATCAGGAATCTTCTTGGGACCGAAAAAAATCACAACCACCAAAAGTATCAAGACAATTTTTCCGATACTCAGGTCTTCAAGCATCTTTCTCACTCCGAAGTCTGCCCCTGGCGGACTTCCTTAGGTTTTGTTCGTGTAACACTGTCGAAATGTTCGCATAGCATATGGAGGAGAGTTGAACTCCCGACCACGATGTAATTCTGCTCGATTAATTTAAAATCCCCGAGGGTATCTTCAAAGCCACCCGATTAACGGGAATGTGCTTCAAAAGCCAGGCAGGGGGATGACTGCCTTAGGACTTGACTTCCGTCTTCGACTGTGTGTCGGTTCTTAATTCTTGGCCCGGCGCAGGCTGTTGGACCTGCTTCGGCTCCGCGGGCTTCGATCTTGGCTCTTCGTTGACGGCCTGAGTGACCTGATCCTGAATGTCCTTCGTTGCCTTCCTGAATTCCCGAATGCCCTTCCCGATCGACTGCGCAATATCCGGTATGCGCTTCGGCCCGAAAAATACTATGAGTATGATTATGATTAGAAGTAACTCACCCCAGCCTATATTTTCAAACATTCGTGTCTCTCCGCAGGATCACGACCGAGATCGGTATGAACCTGCTAACCTTTCTTTTCCTCTTTATCGGAGTCTTCCTGAATATCTTTGAAGGATTTCTTGAATTCCTTGATTCCCTTTCCGATGTTTTGAGCAAATTCCGGAATCTTCTTCCCTCCGAAAAAAATAATAAGCACAAGAGCTATCAAAAGGATTTTGCCGATACTCAGATCCTCAAGCATCTTCGCCTCCCTTTCTGTTCAATTTAAACTCTGAAGAACTGATTTCAAAACCATCACTCCACTCGCACTTCCGAGGATCTCTTCACTTGCGCGCTCGGGATGCGGCATCATCCCAAGAACATTCCTGCTCTCGTTGACGATTCCTGCGATATTCAGAATCGATCCGTTGGGATTTGATTCCGCCGTTATCTGGCCATCACTCGTCGAGTATCGAAAGACAATCCGATCGCCGTCCTGCAGACTCTTGAGCGTGGCATCGTCGGCATAATAATTACCGTCGCCGTGCGCTATCGGAACTTTAAGTACCTGACCCTTCTCCAAGCTTGCGGTAAAAGGAGTGTCTGTCGTCTCGGTTCTCAGGTAGACCTGCTTGCACACAAATTTCAGGTTCGCATTCTTGAGCAGAGCTCCCGGCAGCAATCCAGCCTCCACAAGGACCTGGAAGCCGTTACATATTCCCATCACGAGACCGCCGCTTTCGGCAAACCTTATCACTTCGTTCATGATCGGTGAGAATCTCGCAATTGCGCCGGACCGGAGATAATCTCCGTATGAGAATCCTCCGGGAAGAACGACGACATCGACACCATCGAGACTCGTATCTTTGTGCCAGAGGAACTCGACATTCTGATTCAAGACGCTGCCGAACGCATTGAAGGCGTCCCTGTCGCAGTTCGATCCAGGAAAAACAACTACACCGATTTTCTTTCGCATGATCATCCGCGCGAACGATCAACTGTTGATTTCACGCTGCTTACGCGAGAGCCCGGGAATTCCGCGCCGGATCCGCCGGAGACGACTGAACTTCCTGCCTCATCAAAAATCTGATACTCGTACTCTTCCGTCACGGGATTCGCCAGGAGTTTCATGCACGCGGAACGAACCATGTTGTCAGCCGCTTCGAGATCGGCCTCGCTTATTGACATTTCGATATTTTTTCCAGTCCTGACGCCGCTGAGTTTGGAGAAACCGAGGTTGTGCAAGCTCCTCTCTATCGCCTTTCCTTGCGGATCAAGAATTTTGGTTTTCAACGTAACTTCAATTATCGCTTTGAACAATTTTCATTCCTCCGAAAATGTCCCGACGGGTCGATATTCAAATATCGAAACTGCTCAACTCGACGTCTTCCTCCTCTTCCAGATGCTTGGGCGGGGAGAGAAGCGCCTTTATGTGCTCGATCACCCAACGAATCAAGCCGCCTGCTATATACAACAAGAAGATCCAGAACAATGCCCTGCCGTAAGTCGCTACTGCAATCAACAGTCCTATCATGAACACCGCAAACTTCAGAGGATGCGAACGGATTGCCCGCCTGCCAAATTTCGGCAGAGTATCATACTTAACCGTGCTTACCATCAGCAGAGATACGCCAACCGCGAGGATCGGCAAGAAGGGAGTGGCATTCGAATTCATTATGCCTGAGGTTCTGTCGAAGAAAAGGAGGACAAACGAGCTGATCGTGATTGCGCTCGATGGGATTGGCAAGCCCTTAAAGTAATCCTTGTCGAAACCGACGAGCTGAACGTTGAACCTTGCAAGACGAAGTCCGCCAAACACCATGACCATTGCACTCGACAGTGTCCCTATCGGTCCGAGTGAGTGGAGCCCGAGCCGGTAGATCATAAATGATGGCGCGACGCCGAATGAGACGAGATCCGACAGCGAATCGAGCTCCACGCCGAAATCACTGGAGCTCTTCGTCAGGCGTGCCATCACGCCGTCAAGGCTATCGAATATGGCGGCAAGTATGATGAGCCATCCTGCTGAGACATAATCTCTGTCGGCCGTGGACAAGATCGACATGAACCCGGAAAACATGTTGAGGATCGTGAAGAAACTCGGGATGACTGCCCGTGAAATGCGCAGGTTTCTCTTCCTACTCATTCTGTAAGGTTCCTATAAGCGTGCTTCCAGCCACGGTCTTATCATTCAACCCAACTTTCACATTGCAGTTTGATGGAAGCAACACATCCACCCGAGACCCGAACTTGATCATGCCGAAGCGTTCGCCGGCTTTGACACTCTGACCCTGGGAGAGTTCGCAAACAATTCTACGCGCGATGAAGCCTGCTATCTGCTTGAACAAGAGTCGTTGACCTTTGTTCTCTATCCCGATCAGCATTCTCTCATTTCTGTCGCTCGATTTCTCATCGAATGCGACGAGGTACTTGCCCTCGACGTACTTGAGAAATCCTACTCTACCGTTCATTGGAATCCTGTTAACATGGACATTTACCGGCGACATGAATATACTCACCATTTTCGCTCGGGCCTTTAAGAATTCCGGTTCGTCCACCTCGCCGGTGAACACAACTTTCCCATCAGCAGGAGCCACTACTGCATCGTCTCCAAACCCATTCGAAGAGCGAGGAGTGCGCTCCGGATCGCGGAAAAAGTAAATCGTGAAACTGCCGGCCATCAAGGCGACAATATCCAGAACCAGCTTGATAGGGATGTTAGCCACAAGCAACGAGAGGAGTACGATTACCACACAGGACATCATGACGGCAGCGACAACGTCGGCACCATAGTGGGTCAGCCTGGGAAGCATATTTGCTAAGCCTTGCGCTTCGCGGAAGGAAGTATGCGCTCGTAAACGAGTTGGTATTGCTTTGATGCCTCGCGTGAATCGCGCGCCGACAGGACAGAGATTTCCTCGCCGGTCGTATTGTCTATTACCGTTATGTTCTCGGGAGATATTTCATCGCCGAGCATTACTACGCCTTTGTATTTTCCGAACTTCATCGAAATGTCCACGAGTGTAAATCCGCGTCTTTCAAAAAAGCTCTTCATGACCGCATCTATCTTGCTAGCGAGCCTCGTCATCGTTCTAAATTCATCCGGAGTAACAAGCTGCAACGCGTACAAGTAAGTCTCGTTGACCAGAAATTCCCCGGACTCGTCCTTGAGAAGATATTCAAATATTGGGAAATCGAGTTGCTGCTTTGCCTTGAAGTGTTTGAATCGTCTCGCGAAGGATTGGGATGCAAGATTCCTGACGGTCACTTCGACAGGAACCATGCTCAGACGTTTTACAAGAAGTTCGCCGCCGGTCTGACTGAAAAAATGAGTGGGGATTTGATACGTTTCCAGATATGCGAAAATAAATGCCTGTAATTCCGCCGCGATCTTTGGCCTCTCCTTAATCCTGAAGACTTTCTTTCCGTCGATCGCCAGATCAGGCTTGAACTCGGCGAGCAGGATGTCGTCTTGCGGAAGCGAGCACAAAATCTTGGAACTCCCTTTGAAGAGGACCACTCGCTTTTCTTTTTTTGCCAATAAACCTCCGCTGAAAATCGTAAAATAATAACAAAAACTGTCGCAAAAGTCAAGGCGGTAACTTGTTGATTTTCTGGAAGTTATAAAATTTCCGCCAGCGAGGTAATTCTACTAAAAATCTGTTGGCAAAAACTACTCACCCCGGCTGGAACCCTGAAGAAATGTCGGACCGGAGCATTTGCACCCTTTTCGGAACCAGCCACCTCCTCAGATCCGACGAAAAAAGAGGGTCTAATCAATCCATGGCCACTGCTGAATCCATCCACCACGTAACTTTTCCATTGACAGGACTCACACCTGCAGCCGGACAGTCGTGGAATTCACAGGTTCCGCCTGTGACTTTCTTGAAAGCCTCCCTCTTTTCAGTCCCGGACACCAGGAAATAGACAAGAGAGGAACGATTTAGGATCGGGTATGTAAGTGTGATTCGGTTCGCCGGAATCGCCGGCACGTCAACCGCAGCAGTCCATCTATTCTTGTCATCGAGCGCCGGAGAATTGGGGAAGAGCGAAGCGGTATGTCCTTCTTTACCCATTCCGAGCAGAACTAGGTCAAAAGCGTTCCCCCCGTCCGGAAAATACCTGCGAAGTTCCTTTTCGTAGGCACGTGCAGCTTCATCCGGATATTGAAGACTCGTGGGAATAGGATGAATGTTCGCTGCCGGAATTGAGACTGGATCAAACAAAATTTCCTTTGCCATCCGAAAATTACTCTGTTTGTCATCATGGGGAACATATCGTTCATCGGCAAAGAATATTTGAATTTGTTCCCACGGAATTGCTTCGCGATACGATGTTGCGAGGATCCGGTAAAGTGTTCGAGGAGTATTACCGCCCGAGAGCGCAAATTTGAAAATCCCCTTCGTCCCGACGATTTCTTTCGTGAGGTCACATACGTTCTTGGCAACGGCTTGGCTCAACAGTGCAAGATCCAAGAACTTTCTCACATCACGATTCACGCTGTACACCACTTTTCTCCATCGAGAAGTCGCTCAGCTTCGTCAGGTCCCCACGTTCCCGAGGCGTACTTATACACCTGAAACTCATGGGACAATAGCGGCGTGTAAAGCTCCCACGATGACTCCACTTCATCTGAACGAACAAACAGTGTCTGGTCTCCTTTCAACACATCTGACAGGAGAGTCTCATAGGCGTCCGGAATCCTTCCAAAAATTTCGGAATACTGAAAGTGCAGACGCTGTGTCGAGAGCTTGTAGGTATCACCAGGTTCCTTCACTTTGAAAAGAAGATCGAAGCCTTCGTTCGGCTGAAGCGTCATTATGAGTCTGTTGGGCTGGATATCCTTGATGGAAAATTGTTTGAAAATGGAGACTGGAGGCCGACGGAAGGTAATAGAAACCTCGGTTAGGCTTTTGAACATTCGTTTGCCGGTTCGGAGAATGAAAGGCACACCTTGCCATCTCCAATTTGAAATGTTTAGCTTCAATGCGACGTAGGTTTCAGTGTGGGAATTGCTGCTGATCCCTTCCTCTTCACAATATCCAATCGTTTCTCTCCCTTCGACTGCCCCGCGAGCGTACTGTCCAAGAACAACATCGCCTGTGGAGATGGTTGAGACAGCGCGAAGGACTTTGACCTTCTCATGGCGCACGGCTTCAGCCTCAAGAGCGGTTGGCACCTCCATCGCAACGAGAGTCAGAAGCTGAGTCAAATGATTCTGTATCATGTCACGCAATGCTCCTACGCGATCGTAGTAGCCAGCCCTATGCTCAACGCCAACTGTTTCCGATACCGTAATCTCGACTCGCTCGATTCTATCACGATTCCACAACGACTCAAACATCGCGTTGCTGAAACGAAATGCGAGGAGATTTTGAACTGTCTCCTTGCCGAGATAGTGGTCGATGCGATATATCTGAGATTCGTCAAAGTACTTGTGCACGAGAACATTCAACTCGCGCGCGGACTGCAGATCCTGCCCGAATGGTTTCTCCACAACCAGTTTTATCTCGCCTCCGTTTTTGTTCAAGCCTACTTCCCCAAGATTCTTGATTGCACTCGGGAACACTGACGGAGGAACTGCAAGGTAAAAAACACGATTCCCCGGGAGACCGAGCTCCTTTTCCATCTTGAGAATTCGGTCAGCCAGACCTTTGTATTCCTCGAGGGAACCACTGCCGACAGAATGATAGTAAAGCCAATCAAATGAATCGCTCATCTGGCGAATGTCAACACCTTCTTCTTCGAGCGACCGGGCGACCAAGTCGCGGTAAGTAGCATCGTTGTGCTTTTTGCCGGTTCCAGCTCCGATGAGGTAGAACTCAGATAGATTCTTCTCCCATAGTCTGAAAATCGCGGGTAGGAGTTTTTTCCGCGCGAGGTCTCCGGTTCCTCCGACGATGACAAACAAATAAGGGGGTATTTTCTTGCCGTTCATCTCACTTACCTTCTTTCACAGCATGTCCGCCGAATTCATGTCTCATAATTGCGAGCAGCCTGTTTTCATATCCTTCGCTGTCCTGGCTCGCAAATCTCTCGAACAGTGATTGCGTTATCACCGGCAGCGGGACGCCGAGCTCAATCGCTTCGAGTGCGGTCCAGCGACCTTCACCAGAGTCCGAGACAAAAGGAGCAATCTCTTTGAGCTGCTGGTCATCTTTCAACGCTAACGCTGTTAGATCGAGGAGCCAGCTTCTCACCACGCTGCCATACCTCCAGATCTCTGCGACCTGATGGAGATCAAGTCCGAACTCGCTCTTCTTCTTGAGAAGATCAAAGCCTTCCGCATAAGACTCCATCAAGCCGTACTCGATTCCGTTGTGAACCATTTTCACGAAATGTCCGGCTCCATTTGGTCCGACACGGCCCCAGCCTTTGTCTTTTGAGGGAGCGAGTGCGTCAAAGATAGGCGTCATGTATTCCACAGTTGCGGTGTCGCCACCTACCATGATGCTGTACCCTTCCTTCAGTCCCCAGATTCCTCCGCTCACGCCAGCATCCAACATCCTGATGCCGTGTTTCGAAAGGTCCTGAGCTCTGCGGATCGAATCTCTATAATACGAATTGCCGCCGTCGACGACGATGTCGCCGCTCTTAAAATGTGGCAGGAGCGAATTGATTGTGTCGTCAACCGGTTTGCCAGCGGGAACCATTATCCAGATGATCGCTGGAGAAGTCAGCTTCGAGACCAGCTCATTCAGAGAATTGGCTCCTTCGTTGCCCCGGTCGATCACCTTCCGAACGGCGTCTGCATCGCGATCATAGCCAACAACTTTATGACCTCCATTTCGAAGGCGCTCCGCCATGTTGGCTCCCATCTTTCCAAGTCCAATGAGTCCAAGCTCCATTTCCACTCCTTATGTTATGATTACCGAATAGTCGGAACATTCCCAGTTATTAGAATTTTTCCAGTAAAACGTGAACAAGATTTTGCCTCCTTCGCCGGAATTTGAAACATCAATATCGGCTGTCTGTAAACCAAGTTGAGTATCGCGTGTCGGCGTATCGTTTATGGTTATCCACTCATCGATGGACCAATGCACAATTGCAGGCACAAGGACTTCGATTCTCAACTTCAATCCTTTCTTCATCGATCGGATTTTATGATTAAATCGCCACGAAGCAAACATGCCAGGATGACTTTCACTGAGATAGCGTCTCATTGTCTGAGGAGGAGTATCAAAAACCTTTTCCTCCTCGAGCGATCTCACGAGCTTCAAATATTCGGCGTGGGCCCAAACCAGAGGCATCGCTGAACCGCTGGGTCTGCCGAAAAACAATTCTCTCTCAGGAATATCCGGCGAGTCCCAGATCTGTTCAGGTAACAGGCCGCCGTCTCCTGCAAACGATTCCATTGCCTTTAACAATTCCCTCGCCTCATCAGTTCTTCCGCGCGAAATCTCGTAATGTGCCCTCTCTCCTGTGAGGAGGGGCCATGCCCTTCCCACCCCGGTGCCATCAAACGGACGTCCATCCTCATGCTCGCCGTATCCATCGTCATTGTACCTGTACCATGAAGGTCCAGTAGGTGTTTCTAGTCGGAGCAGCTCATCGATGGCTTTGACCGTATTCAGAATCCGGGGGTCGTTCGCCTCGCGCAAACCAAGTCGCACAAGTGCAAGAGCATCCGGGCTTATGATATGAGTTGCCTTCATCGTCGATTCAGCCGGAGGATGATTCTTAATTGGGACGTAACCCTTTTGTGGAGAATCTGCTTCAGCGACATCGATAGGGGAAATCCGAACATAATATCCCTCCACACCCAGCTTCTCGGCGAGACTGGTGCCTGAGACGTAAATCCATCTCTCAATGCTTGAGTTCCATGTATCCGCCGTCTCAAGCAAGTAATCGGCGAGTTCATTCTCGCCCAACCTGCCCGCATAATCGGCCGCGACAACGAGAGCAGCTATCTCGGAGGCAACAGTAAACGGCGAATATCCCGGATCTTCTTCCCAGCGGTCCTGCTGACTGACCGGTCCATTGCACACGATAAAACCCGTAGCGTGCTTCATCATCGGCCAGAATCTTTTCAAATCAGCTTCTGAAATAGCACCGTTTCGGAAAGCAAGATCCACGAGGAGTATCGGGAGAGCCGACTCGTCCATTTGTACTCCATTCCAAAACGCGCGCCCATCCATCCACATGTTCTGCGGCCAATGCCCGTCGACTTCTTGAGTCGCTTCAAGATAAGTCAGCGCCTGCCTCGCTTCGTCGTTTGCACCGATCGCAAGAAACGCCCCTGCCGATTCCACCATATCGCGAGGCCAAACGAGATGGTATCCTCCAAGGTCATCGTCTCCTTTCGCGAACCCCCAGGGGATTGAGAGACTCGCGATAATTCCTCCCGGCAAATAGACACCGAGGTGCGCCTTCAGGATAATCTCACTTACTTCATAGAGATCCGGCTTATGTTTCGGCGACCACAGGTTTTGCTTCCAACCCGTCCAGAACCCAATGTACTTTTTGCACGACTCTTCGAAACCAGCATAGAGCGAGGCAAGCGCCTGATGAGCAGCTTCATCGGGTTTCCGACCAATACCGAGTGCCAATATGAATTCTCCACCGGAGCTGGCTGCGTCCAACTCCGCTACGAGCGCTACATTACCATTTTCTGCACGCTCATAAAACCAGGTGAGCTGCTTATTTGCTTTCAGATCTTGCCAACCGTCAGAATTCCCCACGTAGCCAGCGGAGAATCCCTTCAATGGTGCTGATGACATCATCGCAAGCGCGAAGCCATCACGAGACGCCATGAGTGCAGTGTTGCCTTTGTAGTCGCCGATCCATGCCGTGTTGCCCGAGCCCCTATTAGCTATGTGCGGTGCAAGAAGAACATGGACTAAGTAATCGGAGATCGAGCCCTTCAAAGGAGTGAATTTGATTTTCTGAAGCACGACAGCTCTTGTCGGGTCTGTGACGATTTGTTTTTCGATTTCGTAACGTCCCGACAAACATTTGTTCCTGAGAAGATATGCTGGCACACCCGGCTTAATGGATCCGACTTCATGGCTGGCATCCCTCTTCTCCTCAGAAAAAAAGTTTCTCCCATCTGTCACGATTAGCTCCATGTCGCGAATCATTGCCAGGTCCATTCGGGGGTAATAAACCTCGTTGAGTATTCCATGTGAGATTGTGAACCAAACCGGGCTGACTCCTGCATACGCCACGCCTACACCGCACTTTGCGCTTGAGGTCCACCTCGCCGCAATACCCGGCCAGCCCGGTGCATATTTCGATTGAAACATGAAATACACCTCTCTCCTCGATCAAAATTAAAATACAACCTACGTCCGGGCAAGAAGAGAAGGGTTAAAATCAGATTAAATGTTATTCATGAGAGATCCCAGGGGATTTGCAGCCATTCATCCGATGACTCTTTGCAACGGTCAATCGCAACAATTGATTACCGAGCACCCACGTTTGAAATGGGCTGGTTGCTCCGTTACCCCTTCACAGCTCAATCTTTTATCGGAGATTCCGAGTTACAACGCTGACTTCATGATTTGCTCAAGAATTCTTGCGCAATGAGACTGCACATTTTCGGAAGTGCGTCCTTGACTGAAGCGGAGAGTCCGGGCTCAACATTTTGCGGAATCGCTCCTACCTGACAGACCAAGATATGAATGTCAGCGCCGACATCTCTCAACTCTCGCGCTAGGTTCGATGACGGAACCTGGTGCAAGGACAGATCATCGATTTTTTCAGATGGAAGATCTTCTACGGATATCTCGAAAATCTCTCCTGGCGTCCTTCCCATGTCCACAGCGTCGATGATGACTATTCTTTGCACCTGTTCCGGGTCCAGGGTGAGTGTGAAGAGCAGCTTCCTCACACCCGTCCCGGCATCCATTACGTAAACGTCTCCAGGTATTTCATAGTGACTGAGAAGGTACTCGATGACGGCGGGCCCGAAGCCGTCGTCGCCGAAGAGAACGTTTCCGCAGCCAAGTATCATAACGCGCTTGGCGCAGAATTCCGGAAGTATATCCGTCTCTTCACCTCCACCGATCCGGAATAACGATAGAATCCGGAACGGTCGTCTCGTTCCAACTAGTTCGCCAGCGAATCGATCAACTTGCCGTCATGGTCATAAATGTCTATCTTCACCGCGAGAGTTCCGTCGAACTTATGCGTCGCGCATGAGAGACACGGATCGTACGCTCGAATTGCCATCTCGACGCGGTTCAAAATTCCCTGGTCGTACTTACCGTCTTTGATGAGCATCTTCGCCGCCTGCTTCACCGACATGTTGATCGGCGCATTGTTATGCGTTGTCCCGACGATCAAGTTCACGTCCGTAAGAATGCCATTCGCATCGATGGTGTAATCGTGAATCAGCGATCCACGCGGAGCTTCGACACAGCCAATGCCGCGCGCAGCTCGAGGCTCGACCTTCTTGCGGGTCTCGACGTTCGTGATCTCCGGGTCATCGAGTAGACGTATTGCATTCTCAGCGTTGAACAGCAACTCGATCAACCTCGCCCAGTGGTAGAGGAGAGTTAACTGGGCCGGCCTGCCGAAGTTTTTACGGAACTCTTCTAACTCCGACTGTGCGAGCGGCGTATCGATGAAGTCGCAGACGTTTATCCTCGCAAGTGTGTTCGTGCGATAGATGCCGTTGGGGCTATCGAGATCCATTGAGAATTTCCCCGCCCGCTTGTCATACGGGAACTTCATGTAGCTCCAGGGCTCAATGTGCTCGCTAATATAGTCCGTGTACTTGTCGTATGGGAAATCAACAAAGGTTCCGTCCTTCGACATCAGGCGAAGTTTCCCGTCATAAAGATTAAGTGCACCGTTGTCCTTTACTGTGCCGAGGAAACCTGTCTCGATCACGCCAAGTGATTTCACCACATCGAGATATTGCGGGAAAATATTTTTCTTCGCAAAGTCGATGGAAAACTTCGCCAGGTCGAGGCACTCATCCGCCATTTTTCTGATTTGATCTCTCTCGGCGGCCAAGAGAGGTTTGCTGAATCCACCTGGCACAGACGCATCCGGATGTATCGACTTCCCGGCGATGATCTCTAGCATTCTCGCACACATATGCCGAACACGAACGACTTTTCTCGCGACGTCTGGAAATTTCCCTATGATGCCGATGATGTTTCGGACTGCCGGATCAGCGTCAGGACCCATGACGAAATCGGCGCCGGCGAGGATGAAGAAATGAAGAATGTGTTCCTCCATGTATGCAATGCTGTTGCAGAGCTCCCGGAGTTTTCTTCCTGCCGGCGGCGGCTCAACTCCGAACACGGCATCACATGCTTTGCTTGCGGCAAGATGATGCGACCACGGGCAGACTCCGCAGATTCGAGTCACTATGCGAGGCATTTCTTCGACTGGTCTGCCAATGCAGAATTTCTCAAAGCCGCGAAGCTCGATGACATTGACGCGAGTGTCCTGAACATTTCCCGCATCGTCAAGTTGAATGGTTACTTTCGCATGACCTTCGATGCGGCTCACAGGCTGGATGACAAGAGTCTGTGTCATGACGGCTTTCCTCCTTTCGACGGAAGGGGACGCAATCTCCCTTGTGCACCCGCGAATCGGTTAAATGTGGCGGCCCGATCCGGAATCAATTTCGGATCAAGTCCTATCGACGCCAGCGCTCCCATCATGTCGACCATCGGATTTGCGTTATCCGAGAGAGGGCCGAAGCAACCACGGCACGGCATATACGCACGGATACAGCGAGGCGTGCCTTCTGCTCCTCCGCACCCGGATTTCGTCGCCGGTCCCAAACATAAGAAGCCCTGTTCCATGATGCAGCGGACGGTGTTCATCGGCTCGCCCGGCTTGAACGCGATCGGTTCCAGCGGGCGCTTGAGTACGGATAAGGTTTTCTTCTCTCGAACGAACGGACAATCGTCGCACACACTCTTGGCGTTGAAGGTGAACGGCTTTCCTTCTAACAGAGCGGTGATCGCATCGACAAACAGCTCCGGTGTAGTCGGACAGCCGGGAAGTTTCACGTCCACCTTGACAACTTCGTGTATCGCATAGACTCTATCAGTCAACGGAGGTATCTGTTCCTTTGGAATGCCATCCGATTCGGTTGAGACTGAGCCATGATAGACTTTTTCGTATAGCTCTTCGACGGTTGAAAGATTGGCAAGCGCCGGGATACCGCCGTAGCATGCGCACGATCCCATCGCTACGAGCGTTTTGCATTTCTTTCTCATCTCCTGAGCGAGGAGTTTGTGCTCCTCGGTACGGATGCCGCCGGAGATGATACCCACGTCCGCCTCCGGAATTTCCATCGCTGTCTTCTCGCCTGTCTGACCGTATATCTTGTGATCCATGATGACCGGCATGTGGACGATCTCAAGCTTCGGTAGTATATCCAACAGCGGTTCACCGACATCGAGGATGGTGACTTCGCATCCCCCGCAGATCGTGAACCATTCTTGGGCTAATCGAGCTGCCATGACGATTTTCCTTTCACAATGCTGAGTTTATTTGATGTTGCATGATAAGATCGCAGCTTCCAAATCTTGCGGAGTTAGTTCTCCTTGATTCATCGCTTATCAGGACTGCACTGTAACCCGATACGGACTCGGTCCGACCTTCTTCACCTGCTCAACCATGTCGGCTACTACCTGCGCATAACGCGGCCCCTCCGATGCCGATACCCATTCGAGATGGAACCGCTCGGGCTCAAGCCCGAAGTCCTGGAGCATCAGCTCGATCGCTTCTGCGCGAGCCTTGGCTCGAATGTTACCTTCAACATAATGGCAATCCCCGGGATGGCATCCGCAGACCAGCACACCGTCCGCACCGCCTGTCAGAGCTTCGATCACCAGGTTGGGATGTATCATCCCGGTGCATTGAACGCGGATGATACGGGCATTCGTCGGATATTGGATTCGTGAAGTACCCGCCAGGTCCGCGCCGGTGTAAGAGCACCAGTAGCAGCAGAAGTTGATGATCAGCGGTTCAAAAGAATCAATCCCTGTATTCATATCGATTTTCTTCTCCAGTTAAGTGCACCATACGCAGTCTACTCTTTAAAAGCCGAATCATCCTGCAACCTCCAACGCAGCTTTCACTTCAGCGGAAAGCATCTCGGGACGGAAGTGCCAAACGTAAATCGCATTCTTTGGGCAGGTTGCCATGCAGGTACCGCAGCCTTTGCAGAGCGACTCGTTGACCTGTACGCGCCGCTTGACTTCACCATTCACTTTGTATTCGATGAGCGTGATCGCTTTGAACGGGCAAGGTTCAATGCAGTAAGCGCAGCCGTCACAGTTTTCTTCCACGACGTGGGATACGGTCGGCTCGAGATCGATACGTTCTTTCGAAAGAATCGTGGCAGCTCGTGCTGAGGTGGCAAGAGCCTGGGAAATCGTTTCTTCGATTCCCATCGGCGAGTGCGCGTTGCCACATAGGAAGATCCCATCGGTAGCAAAATCTACCGGACGGAGTTTTCGATGAGCCTCCAGGAAGAATTGTTCCTCGCTCAACGGGACTTTCAGGATTTGCGCAAGCTCCTTGTTGCTCTCCAGTGGAACGGTCGCCGCGGCAAGAACTACATTGTCCACCAGTAATTGAACTGTCTGATCCAGTGTTTCCGCATGAACAATCACGGAGAGTTTTCCGTTATGACCAACCACTGTCGGCAGTTTATCATCTGCAAAGCGAATGAAAGCTACACCAAGTTTGCGAGCCTTAGAATAATACGCTTCACGAAAACCATACGTCCGAAGCTCCCGATACAGCACGTAGACCTGCGCATCGGGTCGGCGTTGCTTGAGCTGGAGAGCATGCTTAATTGTATCTGTGCAGCAAGTACGGCTGCAGTATGGACGCTCCGCATTCCGAGATCCGACACATTGGATGAAAGCGACAGACTTCCCTTCGAACTGATCGGTTGCCAGTCGTTCCTCGAATTCATCGTGAAGCAAAACGCGCGGATCCTGCCGATACAGGTATTCACCGGGCTTCAACGAATCGGCGCCAGTCGCTACGATGATGACGCCATGCCTTACCTCGACATTCGTTCCGTCACCTGAGATCGAGATCCGTGAGACAAAGTTTCCAAGCGAGCCATTCGTCTCGGTGAGTCTGGCGTTCGTGTATACATGAATATTTCCATTTGCTCTGACACGGGAGACGAGAGCCCGGAGCCTCGCTTGTGGATCGTCACCACTCAAGAGGTAGCGAGCTCGCCTCAGGTATCCACCAAGCTCTGAATCTCTTTCAACAAGATGCACAGTATAACCCTGCTCTCCCAATCCAATAGCCGCTGTCATTCCAGCAAGGCCACCACCTATGACCAGAGCTTCATGGATGACATCGAGGGGTTTTGAGTAGAGTGACTCGTTGAGTTTCACTTTCGCGACAGCGATGCGAAGAAGGTCCTTTGATTTTGCCGTAGCCTTTTCCGGTTCATGCATATGCACCCAGGAACACTGGTCCCTGATGTTTGCCATCTCGAAGAGATACGGATTCAGCCCGGCTTCCCTTATCGTATCCCTGAAGAGCGGCTCATGAGTTCTCGGTGTACACGAAGCCACCACGACGCGGTTGAGATTGTGCTCTTTTATCTTTTCGCGAATTCGCTCCTGTGTATCGTTAGAGCAGGTGTAGAGATTATTTTCTGCATAGACGACATTGGGAAGAGTCCGCGCATATGCTACGACTTCGGGAACATTTACAACGCCGGCGATATTAGTCCCACAGTGACAGACAAACACTCCAACCCTCGGCTCCTGTCCGCCGATGTTGGTCTCCGGTGGATACACCCTGGGAGCGATCAAGCTTCCTCTCACATCCTTCAAAAGAGCCAGGACTTTCGATGCGCAAGCTGAAGCGTCCATGACGGTCTCAGGTATGTCTTTCGGTTCGATGAACGGACCGGCCACATAAATACCTTCGCGTGCGGTTTCGACCGGATTGAAAGTCGAAGTCTTGCAAAAACCGAACTGGTTCAGTTCGATTCCAAATTTTTCCGCCATCGCCGAAGCATCGTTCAACGGCAACATTCCGATTGATAAAACTACAAGGTCATACTCCCGCGACAACTTGTGATCATCTTCATCAAGATATTTGATCTTGAGATTCTTAGTGTCCGGGATCTCTTCAATTCCAGGCACGCGGCAGCGAATATAATTCACACCCTGTTTCTTGGCCGATTCATAATACGCTTCGAAGCCTTTGCTGAAGGCACGCATATCCATGAAGAAGATGTCGCAAGCCACATCCTCGCCAGCATGTTCTTTTGCGATGATTGCCTCTTTCGTCGCATACATGCAGCAAATCGATGAACAGTAGTCTCGCTCGCTATCGCGAGAGCCCACGCATTGTATGAATGCAATCCGCTTGGGAGGTCTTCCATCGGAGGGACGCAAGACATGGCCGTCGTAAGGTCCAGACGGAGAGAGTATTCTCTCAAACTGAAGAGCGCTGATAACATTTGGAAAACGTCCGTAACCGAGATCCGGTTTTGATCTGGCATCGAAGATCTCATAGCCCGGCGACAGTATCACCGCTCCGACATTTAGCTCGACTGTGGTATCATGCTGGTTAAAGTCAATTGCTTTCGCATCGCATCGCCGTTCGCACTCACGACATTCAATGCAGCCTTCAATCTGTCCGGCGAGACATCTCATAGCTTCGGCTATCGCCTCATCAGGAGTGAACCCGAACGCTACCTCGCGGAAATTATTTGTCCTCTCCTCGACAGGAACTTCTCTTGGTTCTGTGCGCTTCGAGAGAGGAAATCGTCGTTTGAGCGCAACAACCTCTTCGTCAGAGAGGCTTTCAGGTTGCTTGTCTTTCTCTTGATTGTCAAAACTTTCGCCCTTGAGATATTTGTCGATCGAACGTGCTGCCGTCTTGCCCGCGGCAATGGCATCGATCACATATGCAGCGCCTGTGACGACATCCCCGCCTGCAAATACACCTTCAATGTTAGTCGCACCGGTCCCAGGATCAATAATGATCGTGTCGTTTCTGTTTACAGATAATCCCAGTTCTTTCAGAAAATCGATCTGTGTGAGCTGGCCGAGCCCGGTGATGACCGTATCGACTGGCGAAACGAATTCTGAGCCCAGCACGGGAATAGGCCGCCGGCGTCCGCTCGAATCAGGCTCGCCGAGTTTCATCCTGATGCACTCCATTCGGGAAAGTGTACCATCATCGCTGATGAATCGCTTCGGCAAAGTCAGATATTCAATCTTGACTCCCTCTTTCTCTGCCGCCTCGATCTCTTCGTTTGCAGCCGGCATCTCGGCACGAGAACGACGATAAACAATCCGGACTTCTTCAGCGCCCAGCCGTATCGCCGTGCGAGCGCAATCGATCGCGGTATTTCCACCTCCGATGACAGCCACCTTCCTACCAATCTCAATTTTCTCCCCGAGGTTCACACCATGGAGGAACTTGATCCCATCGATCACTCCGCGCAACGTCGATCCTTCGACATCTAACATCATACCAAGCTCAGCACCCGCTCCGACGAAAACGGCGTCATATTCTTTTCGTATATCAGCTATCGAGATATCTTTCCCGACCCTGACGCGGGTTTTTATATCAACACCGAGTCGTCTGATGTAGTCGATTTCCTTCCGCAACGTTTCGCGCGGCAGACGGTACTCCGGTATCCCGTATCGAAGCATCCCGCCGGCATCATCCTGTGCCTCGAAGACGGTCACAACGTGTCCCCTGAGAGCGAGGTCGTTCGCGGCAGCCAACCCGGCAGGTCCGCCGCCGACGATCGCAACCTTCTTGCCGGATTTGGTTATCTGGGGAACGGCCAACTCGTCTACGTTTACAAAGTCTGCAACAAATCTCTTGAGCTGGCGAATGGCAATCGGCTCGTCTAACTGACCTCTGTTGCAAGCTTCCTCGCATGGAGCATAGCAGACCCTTCCACAGACTGACGGAAATGGATTGACATTGCGATTCAGTTCATACGCTTCTTTGAACCTGCCTTCGGAAATCAGTTTGACATAACCGAGCACATTCGTGTGTACCGGACATCGATCCATGCAAGCTGCTTTGCAAGGACGCTCCTCTCGCTTGTCGATGGCCGCTTTGTTCGGGACAGCCTGCGGGAAAAGCGTATAGATCGCCTTTCGGTCTGACAACCCAAGGTTATAGTCGTTCGTGATTACAACCGGGCAACCGGCAAAGCACAATCCGCAGCCCGTGCATTTGCTTTCGTCGACGTACCTCGCCTTCCGATTCAGCGTAACTTTAAAATTCCCCGCATCACCCTCGACTTTATCAACCTCCGAAAGGGTAAGTATGTCTATGTCTTTGTGCCTCCCGATTGATACGAGGCGCGGTGCAATGGTACACATTGCACAATCATTTGTCGGGAATGTCTTGTCGAGCTGAGACATCACTCCGCCGATGGACGCTTTCTTCTCTGCCAGATACACCTTGATGCCGGATTCGGCCAGATCGAGCGCCGCCTGCATTCCGCCGATTCCCCCGCCAACGACTAGCGCTGCACCCACCCTCTTGTTGTTCGTATATTCGCTCATACCGGTTGTGTCCCTTCGAGGATTGGTTCCGCTCCCTTTTTCGCTTCCGCCGTCTTCCCGGCCTCAGCGAGTGCTCTCTCTTTGACGGCCTGAAAGTACAATGCAAGAGGCCTAATAATAACATGAGATAGTTTCCCAAACGGCAACTCGACCATGACCAGTGAGACTGCAATTGCCAGATGAACCGCATACATGTAATGGCACGTCATTGAGAGTTCAAGATAACGGCAGATATGAACCATGATGCCGCTGACCGCAACAAGTAGAAGCATGATCGGAAGACAAAGATCGCTGAACTCTGAAAACTTGTGCATCGCTTCACGCTTGCGTGCCCGACTGATAATTATTTCTGAAGGAAAGAAGATTAGAATTGCTGCGATGAGATATCCCACCCATCGCTGAGGATTGTAGACGGGGTAAATGTTGTCGGTTTGAAACCAAGTCAGGAAAAAAATCACGATGAAGCACTTCGCAGCAAACGCCAATCCCATCAGCCAATGTTCCGCCCACCTCTTCTTCTGGACCGGCTCCACACAATCTCTCATTCTCTTCTGCGTTATCAGTTGCAGCAAAAGGGTTTTTGCTTCGATGAAGTACAGTCGAATCGGAACTCTCGCCTCATCATTTCGCATCGTGAGCCGCTGCATGCGGACTCCCTTCCCGATCAAGATGAGTACCGGAATGGCGAAGACTGCATACGTGAAATAGATTATGATATTGAACATGTGCTCAAGCCCCATAGGCGTGGAAACAAGATCGCTTACGGAAAGCTGCACGAAGTACAAATGATAGAAGAATGCGAGACCGAACACCAGCAGACCAACGAAAACGAGCGAGGCGATCTCCCACACCCTTGAGGTCAGGATTTTTGACGATATGCGCGTGATATCATATGCGGCCGAGAGATACCGTCGGAGCGTCATCATCGATTCGCGCGGCTCTGCCTGTCGCGGGCATGTAAGTGAACATTCGCCGCAATCATAGCACAGCCATGGCTCGAGTCCGCCCAGCAGCGGCTCCTTCAATCCCAGCAACGCAAGCTGGAGCGGTCTCCGAGGGAAAGATGCCTGACCGTTTGAAAGGTTGCATGCAACCGTGCAGCTTCCGCAATTAAGACACGCATTCGCGTCGATCTTGCCGTACTTGCGGACCTCCTCAATGAATCCTGGAATAGCAACAGCATTCATTTATTTACTCCATTGTAAGAACTGATTTGGATATATTCGTAACAGACGGAGATTGGCGTTTCACTCATACTACAACTCTCTATCCTTCCCACTAATGTCCCGTCCACTTGAGATGGCATTCATCGTTTGTTCCATCTTTCCGGAAAGATCTTTTGGGCTACCCAACTGCAGGTGACGCATCATCACGGGGCATCGAATCCAACGCGCCGCATGACGGTTACTCCGTTCTTGAATGAAAGACAGGTGACTCCAGCAGACTCTCAATTTTGCACGACCGCCTTGCTTGGCGTGGATGAACCTATAAATTGTGAAGGTGCTTTTCGACGATACTGTCTTGTATCTATATCAAAGCAATTCCTGCTTCCACAGGATCTCGCTTCAAATCAACGCATCAACCTATCCTTGTTAAGAAACTAACCGTCCTCTTCGATAATGTCAAGGTTCCGAGCGAATTGGTAGTGGGCTAATTTCAAATTATTGCACACTGAACACACTGAAGAGGACACAGATTCTCACTGATAGAGCTAATATAGAGCTAATAATGATTTGATCTGTGACCATCCCTTCTTTCCCGTGTTGTCCGCGTGCTATTGTTTCGATTCAAAGTATCACACCGCCAGCGAATTGACTCAATGCAAAGAGACAGCCGGATAAGATAAAACGCGCGAAGAAAGAAAGGTGAGAGGACAGGATGTCTGCTCAATTACAAGTAGCCAACATCGATTTCATGGCGCATCGGACCCGGTTCTATTTGCCTAAACAGATACTATCCCGCGCCTTCGCTTGAAGATCGGAACCAGCAGAATCCCGGCAAGAAATCCGCCGACGTGCGCCCACCATGCTATCCCGCCCGATGTGTCGATTCCCGACGTCTCGACGCCGCTGAAGAATTGCATCAGGAACCAAAACCCTATGAATAGGAAAGCGGATATATCAATGATGTCGAAGAAAAAGAATATCGGTATGAGAGTCACTACCTTTGCCCGCGGGAACATCACAACGTATGCTCCGAGGACTCCAGAGATTGCGCCGCTCGCACCAATCGTAGGTACGGGCGACTGCAGACCGGAAGTAACCTGGACGAAGGCGGCCGCAAGCCCGCTCAAAATATAGAATATGAAATATCTCCCGTGACCGAGCCTGTCCTCAACATTGTCACCGAAAATAAAAAGGTACCACATATTCCCGACGATGTGCATCCAGCCGCCGTGCAGAAACATCGACGAGAAGAATGGAGCGTATCGACTGATGATGTGAGTATGATGGGAGACCGAGTAGAAATATCTGTGCGGTATCAAACCGTATCTAACAATGAAGTCATCGAGCTGCTGACCGAGCGAGAGTTCATAGAAAAAAACGGCAGCGTTCGCTGCGATGATAATGTAATTCACATATGGAATCGTGTAGGACGGATTCTTGTCTTTGAGTGGAATCACCTAACAAGCTCCTAATACCAAGCTCCAGGTTCCAAGGAAAATTCAGATTCCAAGAGCTAAGTCCGAAACAAATGTCACTATTGTGCCTCGGAACTATCTGGAATTTGAAATTTAGTCGTTGGAGCTTGGTTGGAACTTGGCAATTGGTGCTTGGAGCTTGCTTTGTAGAGTCTATTCAAAACCGTGGCAGGATGTAAGACTTCGATGTCCAATCCTTCCTTTTTAATTCCCGACTCGATCTGCGCCAGGCATCCGGGGTTCCCTGTTATGACCAGCTCCGCACCGGTGTTCTTTATGTTTTCAATTTTTCTCTCGAGAAGCCTCGACGCGTCATCATAACGGAGGACATTATAAATACCCGCGCTTCCACAGCACCATGTTGCTTCTTCAAGTTCACGGAAATTATCGCCGGCAATTTCCTGGACAATCGAACGCGGCTCCTTGCTTATCCCCTGCGAATGGACGAGATGACATGGCTCATGGTAGGTCGCCGGCTTTTCGATTCTCATGTCAGGCTTCCTGTAACCGGTTTCGTAAAGGAACTCAGAAAACTCTCTGACTTTCGAATTGAAGATCCTGGCCTTTTCAGAAAATTCCGGATCATCGGCAAGGAGTTGGCCATACTTCTTCATGAATGCGCAGCAACCGGCGGAGTTGATCACGTAATAGTCGGCGCCGGCCTTTTCAAACGCGGCTATCTCTTTCCTAGCGAGGCGCTTTGAATACTCCGCGTCTCCATTGTGTCCGCCCAAAGAGCCGCAGCACACTTGATCGTGCGGAATCACGACACGCCAGCCGTTCTTGAGCAGCACCTCCACAGTGTCACGATTCACGTCACCATAAAAAACGTCCATCACACAGCCGGTCAGCACCGCGACGGTTCCACGCGCGATTCTGTCCGGCTCGTTCACCTCCGGAAGCGATTCAAGGGCAAACTCATCTGAAACCTCAGGCATCAACTTCGCGCGTCCGTACATTGAAGGAGAAAATTGTTTGAGGAAAGTCAAAACAATCTTTTCAATCCAGCTCCCCTTATAGAGTCTTGCCAGCACCGCAAATATCCGAAGTACTTGTCTCCTCTCGACAACATTCCTTACGATAAAATTCTTCAACCTCAGACGTTTATTCTTTTCCACCAATGTTCGCGCCGATTCAACGAGCGCACCGTATTTCACACCGGCAGGACACGCCGTCTGACACGCCTGGCAATCCAGACAGAAATACATTTCTTCTTTGAATGATTCCGTAACCGGCAGGACACCCTCCATCACGCTTTTCATCAACCGGATGCGTCCACGAGGCGAGTTTTTTTCCATACCCGTCAGTGAATAAGTCGGACAGACAGGAAGGCACAACCCGCAGTGCATGCACCGGGTCAAAAGATCATCGGAAATCTCCTGCATCAGAAGTAAGCCTCACCTGGCTTATCCATCTTACTCATTATCTTTTCAATTTGCTCACGACTTCTCGGCAATGCTCCTTCGCACCGTGGTCGAACGGACACAATCTTGTCGGGATTAAGAACGCCATTCGGATCCATCATTTCTTTCGTCTGCTTCATTAATCTTATGAACGGCGTATCATACAACTCTTCAAGGAATTTCTTTTTTGCTAATCCGACACCGTGTTCACCTGTTATAGTCCCGCCCAGGTCAACAGCTTTTCTGAAAATCTCATCGAATGACTCTTCGACTCTCTTGATCTCCGATTTGTCGCGCTCATCGGTCAGCCCGGTCGGATGCAAGTTCCCATCCCCGGCATGTCCGAACGTCCCGATCTGGATATCGTGCCTCCTCGCAGTTTGATTGATGAAATCCACCATGCCGGGGAGCTCGCTTCGTGGCACAGTCGCGTCTTCAAGTATCGTGGTCGGCCGGATTCTCGCGAGCGCTGCGAATGCGGTTTTGCGCGCAGCTTTCAATTTCAATCCCTCAGCCTCGTCTTTCGCAATCCTGACATCGTTCGCACCTGAGCCGCGGCAGATTTTCTCGATCGCTGCAGCATCTTCTTCAACTGCGGAACGTGGCCCATCGACTTCAATCAAAAGAATAGCGCCAGTGCTCTTGTCAAGACCGAGATGAGCGAATTCTTCCACCGCGCGAATGGTCGGATTGTCTAAGAACTCCAGCATGGCAGGCATAATCCTCGCAGCTGTAATTGCCGAGACGGTCTGAGCGGCTTTAGCAATCGAATCATAAAACGCAAGGATGGTTTTGCTTGCCGCCGGCATCGGAATGAGCCTCAGCAATATCTTCGTAAATATTCCCAGCGTTCCTTCAGATCCGATCAAGACATCTTTCAGATTATAACCGGCGACATCCTTGGTGTTCTTCCCGCCGAGGTGCATAACCTGACCATCCGGAAGAACGACTTCCATTCCGAGCACATAATTCTTGGTCACGCCATACTTCAGCCCTCGCAACCCGCCGGCGTTTTCGGCAACGTTCCCTCCAAGAGTGCATATCGGCGAGCTCCCTGGATCGGGAGGATAAAAGAGTCGGTGCGACTCGACGAGCGACTGGAATTTCCCGGTGATTACTCCCGGTTCAACCCATGCAGTCAGATTATTCTCATCCAGCTCGAGCACTCTGTCCCATTTGTTCATAAGCAGCACGACGGAATTATCCGAAGGTATCGAGCCTCCGCTCAATCCACTTCCCGAACCTCGCGGCACGACGGCGAACCTTTCTTCGTTGGCCAGTCGCATCAACATGCCTATCTGTTCCACCGAAGTCGGAACGAGGACCGCATCGGGAAGCGAGCTCAGGATGGGTGTACCATCGTATGAGTAGACGATTCTGTCTTCCGGCGAGTCGAGGTAATTCCCTCTGCCGAAGATTTCTTTCAGCTTGTTCTTCGTGATGTCAGCGATCATAATTAAGAATTTAACAATTAACCTGACCAAATAGCCAATGGAGAACTACGGGATTGAAAGGATTGCACCATGCACAAAAGGCAATGGAAGCATGGGAGATCGAATTTAGAATGTCGTGATTGCACTTCCGCAAAAAATCTGATAACTTTACCAATTCAATAGACTGCATTTAAGAACACCATCAAATCAATTAATGTGTCATGCGTGATCATTCGGACAAGCAGAACGGAGATCAACTGTCGCCGCATGAATTCGCTTCTGAAACAAAAGAGAGTGGGAAAGACAGATCATGATTATTGTCAATGACCTCTGGAAGACATTTGCACTTTCTCGAAAGCTTGCTGCCAGAGAAAATGTCGTACACGCCGTGGCTGGAATCAGTTTCACCTGCCGGCCCGGAAGAGTTTTCACATTGCTGGGACCGAACGGCGCAGGTAAAACGACCACGCTCAGGATGATCGCGACACTTCTCAAGCCGTCGTCCGGTTCAATAACCGTTGGAGGAACGGATGTGATGGCACATCCCCGGGAGGTTCGCAGGAAGATCGGATTTCTCACAGGGACAACGAGATTGTACGATCGGTTGACTGCGCTCGAGGTCGTGAAATATTACGCCGACCTGAACGGCATGGAAAGAAGTGCATTCGAGAAGCGCAAGGAGGAGCTTTTCACACTCCTGGGCATAAATGAGTTCGCCGACCGCCGCATAGGAAAGCTCTCCAGTGGAATGCGGCAGAAAGTCTCCATCGCCCGTACTCTGATCCACGACCCTGATGTTCTGGTGTTCGATGAGCCTACCGTCGGGCTGGATGTGATCACGGCAAAACATATCATTGAGCTCATCCGCGATTGCAGAAACAAACAGAAGACCGTGCTATTTTCCACGCACATCATGGGCGAGGTCAGTCTGCTGAGCGATGACCTGGCAATTATCCATAATGGAAAACTCTGTTACAACAACAGCTATGAGGAATTTCGCACTCATATGCAGAGAGAATCGCTGGAAGAAGAATTCATCAGAATAATAGAGGGTGTGCAGCCGTGAAAACGATCATCGTAATTTTCAAAAAGGAACTGAAGGATACTCTGCGTGATCGCCGAACGTTGATCACGATGGTAGTGATCCCGCTTCTGCTGTTTCCAATTCTTATTGGAATCTCCTCACGTGTGATGAGGTCTCAAATGAAGCAAGCCGAGGAAAAGACACTAAAGATCGCACTCCTCACTCATGGAAATGCAGCCGAGTTCAGACAGATGCTCATGAGCAATAAGTCGGTGCAGGTGATCGAAGGTCTTACCCCTGATACCGCCCGATCGCTCATCGAGCGCGACAGTCTCAACGCGTTTATCGAGTTCACACAGGACTTCGACAAGGATGTCGCCGACCTCAAGTCCGGGAATGTGACACTGTATTATAAGATGACCGAACAAACGGGAATTGAGAAGCAGCGCTTAACCGGTCTCCTCGATGGGTTCGAGCAGCGGCTAATGGAGGACCGGCTCAAGAAGCTGAATCTCGACCAGTCGATCATGAAAACGATTGACATCAAGGAGAAGAATCTTGCTTCCGCGAAGGAGCAGATTGCCAACGTCATCGGCGGTTTTCTTCCTTACCTTTTCATAATCTTCTGTTTCATGGGAAGCATGTACCCGGCAGTAGACCTGGCTGCCGGAGAGAAGGAACGCGGAACGCTCGAAACTTTGTTGACCTCGCCCGCAAGCAGGATGGAGATACTCCTTGGCAAGTTCGGCGTCGTCGTCTTAACCGGCATACTCACCGCCGCTATCGCGATGGTTGGATTGTATCTGGGGATTGTGCAGACCAAAGAAATTCCGCCTGAATTGTTCAAAGCCATTATCGGAATCCTCGAGCTGCGCTCTGTGCTGTTGCTGCTATCTTTGTTGCTGCCACTGACCATTTTCTTCGCGGCGGTGCTCCTGTCTTTGTCGATAATCGCAAAGTCGTACAAGGAAGCGCAAAGCATCATTAGTCCGATGATGATCGTCATAATCGTGCCGGCATTTATTGGACTGATGCCCGGGATGAACCTCGATGCAACCACGGCACTAATTCCCATTCTAAATGTCTCGCTTGCGACGAAAGCGATTATTGCCGGGAAGATTCCGCCTCTGATGCTGACAGAAACTTATCTTTCGTTGATATTCTTTGCAGCTCTAAGTCTGTACATCTGTGCGAAGTTCTTCGGAAACGAGAGCACTATCTTCCGCGGATCGTAGGATTGGAAGATGAATGAGACCGTTCATTCACCTGTCCATCGTGAGGAGATGAGGACTTCAGGACGGTACTAATCAACGAGGTGATAAAACAATCCGTCTCCTAAGTCCGGCGAGCTAAGTAGATCCTTTTGACCCTTCGGCTCCGCTCAGGGCAAGCTTTTGACTTACCTTATTGTGTAAGTGAACGTCACCATCGCATACCGAGTCAGAACCTCGTTGCGGGTGTCGTCAATATACGTATCGGTCACGGAGCGGTTCACGCTCTTGTTCTGACCGAGCACATCGTTCACCGATATTCTCAGTTCACCTGATTCATTCTCAAAAAATTTCTTCGCGAGACTGAGATTCCATAGGACGATGTTTTGATTGTACCCCTGCGCAAGCCCGCTCGTTAAGGCATTGCTCACCTGGTTATTGAACACTATTCCCTTCCAGAATTCCCACACCCATTTCAATGACGCGGTATGCGAATAATAATTACCATTGCCCGTCGACGTCTGCTGAGAATTCATCGCAAAGTTGTAGTTCCCCATGTATGAAATTGTGAAATCGAAATTCTCGCTGATGTTGCTCCCGATCACAAAGCCGGCGGTTGGTCCGATCGTGTTCGCATCGCTGACTATGTTGTTCAAAATGCCAGGAGTCCGTGTGTAACTTACACCTGCACTAAGGTTCAGTGCACTGCTGATGAGATCGAACGGCAAACCGTAAGTAAAAAATGAGCGCACGTTCCAGTATCCATTTAGATTCACAGGATAGGTTAACTGCGTACCGGGAGCCAGCGTCGTTCCATTCGACAGGGTAGTATCACGTGAGGGAATGATTGTCGCGTTGGCCACGTAGTCCTGCGTATATGTCGCAAAGAGAAGAAGAAACATGCTCTTCGCCTGACCGAGCGATGTGAGATTGTATCGTGTGAGAAAAACATGCGAATACGACTGGGACAAATTTGGGTTCCCCGTCGTGAGAAGAAGCGGATTGGAATTGTCAATGACCTGTTGGAGCTGTGTCACAGCTGGTGCGGTTGTCGATGTTCTGTAGAAGATTCTGAGGTTCTTGTGGTCGAGCGACGTGTAATTGATAAGCACGCTCGGAAGAAGATCCCAGAATTTTCTTGTGATACTAATGCTGGTGGAAGTTGAGTCGTCGCCGCTTAACTGGGCATACTGATAAGACAGGTTTGCCATAACGTTCCAGCCCGGTCCGCCCGGTCCCCCGCCATAGGCTGGGTAAACTCCTCCGGAGCTCACAATAGATGAACTCCGCCACCGATAACCTATGCTGACTCTCTGCGTCATATAATTGTCCGAATATGAGTTCGAAAGGGGAGCATAGAAATCGGTATAACCTTGAGTCATCGGATCGAAGTTGTAGGTATTCTTGTAAGCGGTGTTTCGAGTGAAAGACGGGTTATAAGTGAGCTCGACCATTGCGTTGACATCCGTCGGCTCCGTATAAATCAGATTGGCGCTA
Organism: uncultured Bacteroidota bacterium; assembly: GCA_963704305.1. Taxonomy (GTDB): domain Bacteria; phylum Bacteroidota; class Ignavibacteria; order Kryptoniales; family JAKASW01; genus JAKASW01. Next base: position 997,950 of record OY969888.1, read on the forward strand.
ATTGTTTCGACGTTGGATAAGTAATCCGATTGCTGCGAGAGACTGTCGTTGCTTCCTGAACTATATTGATTCGCGGAAGAAAGAAGTCCGTCCGTATGTTTTTGGTTTGCGCCGACGCCGAAGTCCATCGAAATGGTGCGGCCCGGGAGGTCGAACGCATGACGATATATCGCATGTGCCGTGATATTGTATCCGTTATTCAAGCCGTTAGTGTTTGTCTCCGACTGTGAGTTACTGCCCGTAGCAGTGGTAGTCGCACCGAGAAGGTTATTTGCGCGGTTCGATTGAAAATACAAAACTGGAAGTATCGTCAATCTGTTAGAGGCATCTGCTGCGTAATCGATCCTGCCGTTGATCCGATTGTTGTAGTTCGTGCTAGCTACGTTGTTGTTCTGATCGTAGAGACTTGTCGAGTCGCCGCCAAGGAGATACTGGCGGTGATCTGTTTGTTCGTTTTGATTGCCGACGCGATTGAAGAAATAGCTTCCCTGTGCGAAGAGATTAGTCGCCAGGCTGTCTGACGCATTTGCCCCAATCATGCTCGTATTATTAATCCCTTGCTGCTGACCGAGAAATTGATTGTTAGAACTTATCGCACCGGATCGGCCAAATGGATTCACACGGCGATTGCCTCCTCCTCTGAAAGCTGCACCCGCTCCGGGCGTAGACGTCAAGTTTCTTGTCGAGATAACTCCGAGTATGTCCTGCGTCGAGAAATCTTGTTGGTTGACATTGTTCGATGAACCAAGCAAGGATACCCGGCTGTTTCCATCAAACATGTTTATGTTTGCAGCGGCATCATATCTGCCATCATCGTCGCCGTAACCCGCGGTCACCTTTCCGAAATTCAGGTTGCGTCTATTTCGTCTTGTCACGACATTGATCGCCTTTACCGACTGCCCGTCATCAAATCCGGTAAACTGTGCCTGGTCGCTCATCTGGTCAAACACCTGAATCCGGTCTATCACTTCAGCAGGAAGATTTCGCACCGCGAGAGTCGGATCGTCGCCGAAATATGGCCTTCCGTCGACGAGCACACGCTGCACGGTTTCACCACCGACTGTGACGGTGCCGTTGTTTACGATCACTCCCGGCAATTTCGATAGGAGATCCTCCATTGTTGCGTCCCGGTTGATCTTCACCGACGACGACGCGTATTCTGTCGTGTCGCCGTTTTGCACGGCCGGTGGAATCCTCCCTTTTATCTCGACCTCACGGATAGTGATCGGGACTTCGACCATTACGAGACTGCCAACGTCTACGGTCTTGCCTGCCGGTCGGACCGCAAAAGAAATCGTGCGCCGCCCAACTGCAGTCGCTTCAAGTTTGTAAGTCGCCTCCGGAATCCCTGTAAATAGAAATACGCCTTCAACATTGGTTTGGGACCGGTAAGTCTTGGTTGAATCGGGCGAATTCACCAGCTTTACGATCACCCAAGGCAGAGGCGATTTCTTCTCGTCGATGATCTTGCCTCGAACCGAATACTCCTGAGCAAACGACGTCGAACTGAGCAGCACGCAAATGAGAAGTGATGCGGACACAAAATGCAATCTCGATGTAGACATAACCAGACTGTTTGACACCGTTATCTTTCTCAAAGTTTAAGAAACGAACCGCGAATCGTCGGCTGCCAAGACATAGACGGCGGAAGCGGGAAAAAGATACCTCCGTCGCCAAATCATGGTTTTTGATCGTTGGCCAAATTATTGACATTGATCTGATCAGCGCCTACATTTTACCACATTTTGGAGAACGCGTGATCCTGAAGTGTAGCTTGGCAGCGTCGACTGAAAGTCAAGCTCATCTCACGATGATCAAACAACAGCCACGATTTCATTGTCGTACCTTTGATTCATGCTGATCGCTGAGAGAAATCAAGGCAAGAGGAGATTCGGTGAATGAAAGCTAAGTATGTGCACACAAACATCGTTGCAAAGGACTGGAAAGCTCTTGCTGATTTCTACATAAATGTTTTCGGCTGCAAACCTAAACCTCCTGAAAGAAATCTGAAGGGAAAGTGGTTGGACGATGCAACTTCATTGAAGAATGCCCACGCGCGTGGCGTCCACTTGTATCTTCCCGGGTACGGCGCGAGCGGACCTACGCTGGAGATATTTCAATATTCCAGGGCAGCAAAGCGAAAGAAGAAATTGATAAACCGGTCGGGCTTCACGCATATCGCTTTCGCAGTGAAAGACGTGCCACAGGCTTTGGACAACGTCATAAAGCATGGCGGAGGTAAAATTGGAAATGTTGTGACAACAAATATCAAGGGGGTTGGCAAGATAGAATTCGTCTATACCTGCGATCCTGAAGGCAACATAATTGAATTGCAGAGATGGGAATGAATAGTCTCTCCACGCATGGCGCTTTCTAGGCCGTATGGTTGCACCGAAACTTGACGCTCTGGACGGAGAGAGCACTTAAGTCGGTACGTTCGGAAGTACAGCTGAACTGACCGGATTTCATTTTGCCCGGATACAGCGTTGACCTGGGGCCCATAATCAAGACTTAAGCACTGCTGAAGTCCACCACGCAGAAATCCGATAAGAAGACGAGAGGTATGGTTGCGTGATGATCAACCGTAGCCTTCAGAACCAGATTACAAATGAGGAAAAATCTCCTTCTTCTGTCAATCTTAATGATTGCCAGCTCTGCGCATTTAGGACTTGCTTCCGACCTGCCGGAGGGTGTTACGGTTGGGAAGTTGCAGGTACTCGAGGATCCCAAAGGTAATTTCAACATCTACGAGGTGTTGCTACTCCCTGAGAGGTTTCGCGACGTTTTGGCCAGAACTCCCAATTACAACTTCACTTCGTCTGCTTACTGGTTTCACATCTGGGTGAAAAATCAACAGACCCGTCCGATGAAACTTTATCTGGAGGTGGGACACCCCTTGTTGGATACTCTTACGTTTTACGTAGTCGATTCTGGGGATGTCGTACAGACTCTCTATTCGGGTGACAGAATTCCTGCCAGTCGACGTCATCTCCCAAATGCGATCGATCTCGTCCTACCTTTTCACATCAGTGCGAACGGTTCAATCGAATTGTACTTGCGCGTCCGCACTGAAGCTTCCAGTATGCTTGTTCCAATTCAGGTCACTGATCAGGTAGAATTAGAGAAGTCCACGTCCTTCGATTGGGTGCTCCATGGTATGATCCTCGGACTGTTCGGCGGATTATTTGTGTACAATTTGCTTTTGTATTTGATGCTCAGGAGACGCAGCTATCTTTACTACGTGCTCTATCTACCGTTTGCCTATTTGGCCACTGCTGTTCTGGATGGATTCGGTGCGGCGTTTATCTGGCCGTGGAACACTTGGCTTGGAAACGAAGGGCTGATGTTCTTTTCCGGTATTGCCTTTGTGTTAATTCTATCGTTCACCGCTGAGTTCCTGCATACAAGAGAGCATCCGAGACTCGACCGCGGGATCAAATTCCTGTTCTGGGTGAGTGTCTTCTTGACAGTTTCACCTTTCTTCTTGCCGGTCGGGACAACATATCAGATCGGGCTGGTTTTCATATTCACTGATCCCGTGATATGTTTTGCGGTCGGATTTTCGATATGGCGGCGCGGGAGAACCGAAGCGAGGTTTTATTTGATCGGGCAAGCTGGCGCGTGGATAGGGCTAATTGTTTTTGGATTGCTCATCAGCGGGGTTCTGCCTTTTGGTCATGTCACTTACGAGAGCATTGCTATCGGGATATGTGTTGACGCTGTAATGCTATCACTTGCTCTCGCTGATCACGTTCGCATAACACAGAGAGCAAGAATTCTCGCCGAGGATATGGCACGCAAAAATCTCGAGATACGTGGGGAAGAGCTTGAGCGTTTGGTTGCTGAGAGAACCGCAGAGATCAAGACCCTCCACGGGGTCCTACCGATTTGCTCCAACTGCAAAAAGATTCGTAATGATGCAGGCGCCTGGCAACAATTGGAAGCATACATTGCCGATCATTCAGATGCTCAGTTCACTCACGGAATTTGCCGGGATTGTTTCAAACTATTGTATCCGGAAGAATATAAAAGGACCCACGCAGGAACACACTGACTCCTTCATGGAGTCCCTTCAATCCGAGATGGAGGCATACACTTCTGAATCTTGGAGCATCATGGAAAGTAAAACTTCACTTTAGCTCTCGTGACTTCCTCCTCAAGATCGCGATTAAAAAGATGAGTCGCCAATTATTGACAATCATCCCGCTCTCTCCTAATTTCTTGTGAGAATGCAAAGGGCAAAAGAGTAGCCTTCCCACATCTGACGCACATGGAGCAAGAAGAATTGAAAGGACAATGGAGATGCATCTGAACAGTGCGGGCGGATCACTTCGATGACAGCGGCACTTCAATGCCCGATGGAAATGCTCACATGAATGAAGAGGCGAGCAATGAGGGCTGAAGATTTGATTACTTATTGTGGAGTCTACGGCGGTACCTGCGCAAGATGGTGCGGGAACATTACCTTCAGAAAGCTCGCTGCTACTCTCGCAGAATCCGTAGACGCTCAGGGCTTTACTGACTGGATGCCGGCTGCTGTCAGAGAATTCGATTTTACTGAATTCAGAAAGGCGTTAGACTTCTTCAGTAGGAATGGTACCTGGCTCGTCTGCAAGAATTGTTGCAAGGGCGGAGACGGAAGACCGAATTGTGAAATCCGAAATTGCTGCAAGCAACGAAGACTCGACGTATGTTTTGATTGCGACGAATTCCCTTGCGACAAGGTGCAGGGAAATTCGAAAATGATTGAGAGAGCGAAGGATTATAGGAAACTAGGCAAGGATTTGTGGCTGCAACAACAGATTGAGAAAGCCGGACAAGGTTATGAACTTCACACTGAGAAGTACTACAAGATAAATGTAGAACCTAACCCGATCTGTGAATCCACGAGCTCAGGCGCGACGCCAGATTCTCGCGAACCACACTAAGAATTTCCATTAACTTCAGAACCGGACGATTCTTTGTTTCGTGGCTCCTGATAGTAACCCGGATAAAGCTTCTTTGCACAGTCAGGGCAGATTCCATGAGTGAATTGTGCATCGGTCGTTTTTCTCAAATAGTCTTCGAGTTGGTCCCAGTATCCCTGGTCGTTGCGAATCTTCTTGCACGAGGCGCAGATCGGTAAGAGTCCACTCAGCGTCTTGACTTTGGCAAGGGACTCTTTGAGCTCCACGACCAGATGTTTGAGGTCTTCTTCAACCTTCTTTCTTTCTGCAATCTCAGATTCCAGCTTTCCTCCGTAGTGCCTCTTCTGCATGTAGAGAGTCGCCAGCAACCCGACCACCACTATTAGCAGGAAGCTTCCGCCCATGAGGTAATAACGAGTCTGTTCTTCATACCTAATTCTCTGCTTGAGAAATGCCATTTCTTCGTTTGCTTTTCCGAGATCGTATACTGCTTCCAGGTCGCTGGTGCGCTGACCGAACGAGCGCGCCATCAACGTATCCATCACTACCTGATCTTGCTGAGTGTACGCGAATGCTTGCCTGTAATTCCCCATCTTCTCATAGATCTCAGAAAGTTGACGAAGCGACGCGTCTTGAAGGTCAAGCGAACCATTATCTATCGCTTGTTTCAATGCCTCTCCGGTATATGATAGGGCAAGAGGATATTGGCGAGTAGCAAGGTACCAATTGCCTACGGAGTAAATTGATTCCATTGTTTGCGGTGTCATCGGCAGCTTTCCATAGACCTTCTTTGCTTCTTCCATGCACGCCGCAGCCTCCCTGAACTTATGCATTCGTAGATAATCTATTGCCATATTCATCGTCAGCAACACAGCATTCTGTTTGTCATTAGCCTTCCTTAGGAGGTCTCTCGCTCTTGTATGATAGAATAACCCCGAATCAGACTTTCCTTCTCTATTAAGCGTATTCCCGATGTAGTTATAGGAGTAGGCTGCCAACGTAGAATCGGTAGTCTTCAGATGATATTGAAGCGCTTTCCTGTGGTAGAAGAGCGCCTTGTCGAAGTCGCCGTGGACATCGTATATCAGTCCGTAGTTGTTATTGACATTTGCCAGCGCATAAGGTTCACCTTGGAAATACGTTTCAGCCTCGCGCCAATATCGGAAAGCGTTTGTCGTATCATCGAGATCGTAGTAAATGCTCCCGATGTCGACTAATGTCCATGGATATACCTGGCCTGCACTCTGGCAGGTCCGAAACGAAACGAGATAAGCCTCCAATGCCTGAGTAAACAAGCCTGTTTCCTGATACAGCTCGCCCATCCGGTGCAATGCTTCGCCAATATCCTTGGGACGTCCGGCTGCCCGAGCTTCATCTTCAGCTAGTTGAGCACATCCGAGTGCTTTCGTGATCTGTGCGGATCCGTATATCCGGCTAATATCCAAGAGGATCCAGGCTTGAGCAGAATCGTGAATCCCTTGGGCCCGCCTCGAATTGTAAACTCGCAGCAGGCTGTCGAGGGGGGATTGAGCATGGCCCGGCTCAGGCATTAACAGACCCACGATAATAAAAAGGATTGTCAACCGCCATCGTATTTGTTTTGCGGTCACCGCGAAGCTCGTCATGTTTCAGTCAAGATATATAGGTTGTCACACTTCCTTTATCGGAAATTTCTGAAGGAGCTTTAGTGGTAAAATCGGTTCCGCAACCGTCGCGGCGATGAAGCGGATTTCCCCGGCAACGTCGCAATTTCAATTGACATCATTACATTACATTCAGCGGATGCATCCCCTTGGGACAGCCACAGGCAACGAACCCCGAAGAAGTTGGACGGCCGGGAACTTAACCGATTTTATTTTCCCTTTTCTCGATAGAACGCGATCAAATCCGTGTTTGCGGGCGCGTAACCGAGTTGCCGCTGCATCGCTACAATCTGTCCGCGGTGGTAGGTAAAATGATTGAACAACTGCTGAAGTGCCCAGATTCGAGGTTGAGAATATTTGTTGCCTTTCAAATCCCGATATTCAAAGGGAGCCTGCAGTTGTTCGTCGGTCGTATTAGTAACCAATTCTTCCAGACTCGTGTCGAGTTGATACCACTTTGACTTGAAGGCAGCCAGATTTTCCAAATCCGATTCAATAAGAGGCTTGAATGTTGCCCCGGCAAGTCGGCTGCACCAGATATTCTCGGCGTTGATCATATGAAGGAGTGTTCCCCGCACGCTGCCATGACTCGAGTGCAGATCCCTCTCAAAGTCGTCTCGCTTCATCGACTCAAGTGACGCCAGCAATCGCGACTCTGCCCAGCGGTTGTATTCAAAAAGCACCAGTACGTCTTCCTTATTCACGAATTACTCCTCACAATTAGCTGACAATATTTTGTGGTGAGCTGCGAAAGGTGACCTCGCGACCGAACGTTAACTTTGGGTACTGCTCAATTTGTTGACGTGTTTCGTCAACTTGGCCTTTTGATTCGCCGCCTTGTTTTTGTGAATCAATCCCTTGGATGCAAGCCTATCGAGGGTTGAGACAGCCTCTTTGAGCGCGACCGCCGCTTTTTCTTTGTCCTTCTCGGCACGGACTTTCTTCAACAGAGTTTTCATCTCCGACCTTCCCTCTCTATTCGCGGCGCGGCGTTTCTGACTCTGGCGAGTCCTCTTTATTGCCGACTTGTGCTGTGCCACTATATCTCCTTTCTTTTATTTTAAATAATATTTCAGCGGATTCGGCTGCAGCTTGCACTCCTCCGCAATTCTGATAAACTCAACTTTTTTCTCGTCACGAAGTTTATAGAGAATGGGGACAAGTCTGTCACGGAGTTCCGTTGGAGTCATCGGATTTATGTAAATGCTTGTCCCTCCCTCAAAGCCTGCGGGCACGTTTATCCGCCACTTGATCAAAATCCTCCACGGCATCTTGTAGACCGAATCGATCGGAGTATAATACCATTCTTCGTTACACGAAATCTGGGAACCGGTTGCGACGTGGATTGCGTGCACCAGGTCGCTCATCTTTCGGATCTCTTCCTGACTATGTTCCTGTGGTCGCGAGGCCTGCGACTTTGAAAATATTTCTATCGTGGGATACCTGTGACCGATACCGGCGAACGCAATTGCAGATTCGTTCTCCGCGAAGACCAGATTATGATGGCCGGCAAAATTGGGGCCGTACTCATTGAAAATATTCGGGTCCTGCCTGACCATCTTCGTCTGTTCATTAATCGAAGAGCCCCACTCATCAAGCGCCACGAGCTGCTTGTGGAGATGGTCCACAGATGCTCCGGCGGGACTCAGCCAGTTTTGGAATATGCTGATGTAGCGTGCATACCTGTTCATCTCGAAAATGTCTACCATCGAGTCGATCGTGAAGCGGATATAATGGTAATGCTGGTCCGGTGTCAGGTCACCGGAGGAAAGCAATTGATTATCGTATTCCGCATTCGGCATAAAATGTCGACGAGCGATAATTATCTCGTGGCTTCCACCGAAAAAGGAATCGGCCATGCGGAGCTTCTCTTCGAGAGGAGTCTTTTCAATTTCATCGGGTGTCCTCCCGAGGCGGCCGAGCTTGAAGTTTATTATGTCGATTACGTGACGTAGTCCGACCGGATTGCTCAGGTAGTCATCGCGCCAGCGCAACTGCTTCTGCGTCAGCTTATAGCTGTAGTTCTTTCTCCAGTAATCCAGCGTGACGATTTCGAACAGGTTCGGGACGCGTCTGAATTCGGCAACAGAATCGGAATATTTTTCGGGCTCCGTGAATTCAATCTTGACATAGTTGTTTCCCTGTCTGATCAACCTGGCTTTCTCCGGCGGCGTCTCGAAAAATTTTGTCTCACAAAAACTGCAGTAGTCTTCTTTTTCCTTCGGCTCGATCTTCAGTGCATGCGCAGTATGGTTAGTAGAAACCGGTTTGCTGCTCCTGCCGGGAACAGCCCACACCTCAGTTCCTGTGAAGGGACTGAACTGCTTTGTCGTGCCGTCAGGCATTATGTGGTAATAATTAGCGTAATCCAACGGGGTTTTCCTCAAAATTCGCCAGCGGCGAACTGGAAAAGTTAACGATTGGAGGAGGAATTTGCAAAGTCTCGAAAATGTGAAGACAGAGATCTTGCGAAAGCAAATCTTGCTTCACATTCAAATGCCGATGAGGACGGTTTTATGAGGAAGATCAGGAGATGACCGTCACGTCAATCTCAAGACGCAACCGAGAATTTCAGTGACGGTCACCATGCTACGGAACGTTTCGGTTTTAGAACGTTACACTTGCCAGCAAGGCAAAGACACCGTTCCTGATGTCACCTCCGCCTTTGTCAATCGTACCAGTTCCAAGCGAGTAGCGAAGCTCAATACCCAGAGTCGTAGGCCCAGCGGCGAAACCCACTCCACCGCCGAAAGCAAGGTTGAAATCGAAACCCTTCGTCTCATCGCTCAGATCAGTTGTGTTACTGTTGCCGCCTGCCGACGCCTCAAAACTCGAAGCAACGTTGAACGCGAAATCAGGGCCAGCATAGAGATTCGCGCTAACCGGCGTGCCCGGGGCCAACGGGATTTTGAACTTCAGCAAAACGGGGACTTCGAGATAGTTGAAAGAATAAGTATAGTTAACACCTTGAGTGGTGCCAGACGCACCCTTCATCGAGTACAACAACTCCGGCTGGACAGCGAAAAGGGGCACAAAATCATAGGTCATAAATCCACCTATGACGAGACCGGTTCTTGTTCCAGCACCTGAAAGGACGTCGTTGCCATTCAAGTTGGCGAAATTGAGTCCCACCTTTCCTCCAAAGTGAGGAACCTGGGCATTTGCGGTGAGGCTGAAGCAGATCACCAACGGCAACACGCCAGCAAAGAATGATTTTTTCATTTTGCCTCCTGTCTTAGATTTGTCTAATTCCGTTTAATATATAAATGAGTCATCAAAATAAACAAAAATTATGTGAAGGGAATAGATCCCGTTATCTCGACAAGATTCGCAATTCTAACATAAGGATAAGTCGCTGCCGCCAAATGCAGAACACGAATGTGCCATGATGTTCCGCTATCCTCCACCAAGCACCCACTCCCTCGCCCGCTCAAGAACCGTGTCTCTTCCCGCACGCGCGTCCGCCTGTGTTTGACGGACTTTGATATCGGGCATGACTCCTCGTCTGTCTTTTTCGTCGCCGTTCGCACGAACAAAATACGCGGACGACACACCAGCAGAGAGCCTGGTTTCGGGCAAATCAAATGAATAAACTTCCCCGAAAGCATTCGGAATTCCCCCGGTCTCTTCTCCGACCAGAGTAGCTAACCTGTAGTCCTCCGCTGCATTTGCAAGCATCATCGCGCTTGAAAATGTTCCCGGCCCGATAAGAAAGCACACCTTACCGCTGTACCGAAGAGGGTTGGCTTCACAACGTCCGACGGAGAAAGAATCAACGACAAGTTCCCCGTCGCTTGCACCGAGAGTTTTTCTCGCTTCCGGAAATACCCATGTGAATGGGAACCATCTGATCCACCAGGGGACATGCTTCAACATATACGCCTTATATTGGGCACTCATCTTCCACTCCTTGCGTGCCGCCATTCGATAAGAAGAATCCGTGACAAATGATAGGAGATCGTCGCCCAATTGTGAGTTTCCCCCGCCATTGCTTCGCAGATCAACGATAAGTCCGCGGATCGGGCGCGTGCGAATATCGGTGAACATTGCCGTAAGAAACTCATGAAACTTTTCTTCATCCACCATTGATCGAAAATCAATGTACCCGATGCTATCGTTCAGTCGCTCGAATCGATAGTTTTGGGGAGCTGAGTTATTTCTTGAAAGAAGAGAGTCAGTGTGAAGAACAACTTGCAAGGTAACGCCCGGTACATTTCTCTCAACTCTGTCCCTGGAACCATTGTGCTGAATAACAAGATCGTAGGGAGAGAGAATTTTGTCGAGCCAGACAAGCATGCGAAACATGTTGGTGAGCCTCTGTTGTCGGAACGCCATTCGCTCGCCACTGAATCCGCGAAGATAAGCCGCCGCAAGAGAATCCGCAGAGCGGCCATTGATCGAATAAACCCGATCGTCAACATCGACTGTCGAATCATCGGAGTAATTTCGTACAACCGTAAGACCGTTAAGCGTGTCGTATGCAAGGTTGAATGGAAACGCGAGACTTCCACCTGTCCGGAAGTGCGAATATTCCTCCCAGGGCATATTGAGGTTCGTATGGCCATCTCCTAGCAACGCGACGAGCGGTGCAACTTTGAAATAAAATTCCGCTCTGGTCAATGGAGTGGTCAACTCCCGTTCAATCTCTCGTCGGAGCGAGTCGATCCGGGTCCTGGGTGCGTACGCGTAGAGATTGGGATGAACTGCCTCCAGGGTTTCCATCAGTACATTCAGGTCACCACGCAACTCTTCGGGTGTAAACTGTTTACCAAATTCTTCGGGCTTCACCGGGGTATGGGTGGATGGTGCCTGGAGCATGCTCGCGCAGCCACCAAGAAGCGCGATGCTTAATGAAATAAAAATGAGGAAAAGGAATTTCTGTCTGTTCATATGACCTCCTGACAAAGTCGTACGCGCGTTACCTTATTAGTGAATGTATTGCGCGTCCATAGAACTTGCAAATTCATTCCATGAAGATAGCGCGCCGGCAAGAACGCAACTGATTGATTTTCAGGCATCATGGTTTTATTTTTTCCCATCACGAAGCGGTCCCGACAAGTCGGGACAAACTTACAGAGAGAATAATGACCTACACAATTACGCTCATACCGGGAGACGGGATAGGACCTGAAATAAGTCAAGCTGCTACGCGCGTAATAGAGGCCGCAGGCGTGAAGATCGAATGGGAAACCTTAGAAGCCGGCCTCAACGCAATCGAGAAGTATAAAGACCCGCTGCCTCAAGCGGTGATAGACTCCATCGCCAAAAATAAAGTTGGTCTCAAGGGCCCGCTCACCACGCCGATAGGCACGGGATTCCGGAGTGTCAACGTCGCCCTTAGAAAAGAGTTTGACCTTTATTCGAATCTGCGGCCGGCCAGGTCGATCGACGGAGTGAAATCCCGCTACGAAAATGTAGACCTGATAATCGTCCGGGAAAACACGGAAGAGTTTTACAGCGGAATAGAACATTACATAGACACAGCTAAGAGTGCAGCAGAGACTATCGGCATAGTTACTCATGCGGGCTCCGAAAGGATCGTCCGCTACGCCTTCGAGTACGCGACAAAGCACAATCGAAAGAAAGTCACAGTCGTCCACAAGGCAAACATTCTGAAATATACAAGCGGTTTGTTCCTCAACGTTGCCAGAGGCGTGTCGAAAGAATACCCTTCGATTGAAATGAACGAAAAGATTATTGACAACATGGCCATGCAGATGGTCATTAACCCGTACCAGTTCGACGTCATTGTCACGACAAACCTCTTCGGAGATATTCTCTCCGATCTTGCATCCGGGCTCGTCGGCGGACTCGGTGTCGCACCAGGAGCAAACATCGGGTACGACACCGCGATATTCGAAGCCGTCCACGGCAGTGCACCCGACATCGCCGGCAAAAATATCGCCAACCCGTCTGCGATAATTCTCGCGGCGGCAATGATGCTCGAGCACATCGGCGAAGCTGAAGCGGCAAGGCGAATCGAGAGAGCGGTCGCCTGTGTAATCAAAGAGGGGAAAAGCGTGACAAGAGATCTCAACGCAGCAAACCCTGTCACGACAAACCAAATGACGGACGCAATTATCGAAAAGTTATAAATCGAAAATTGGTAGGAGGATGGAATGAAGAGCAACAAAAGAAAAATCTTCAAGAACGGCCTGAAGATTCAATGGCTCGGACACTCGGCCTTCAGGATGATTTCTCCGAACGGGAAAATACTCTACATCGATCCATGGCTCGAGAACCCGAAGGCTCCGCCGGGCGCTATGCCTGTTGAAAGAGCCAACGTCATCATCCTGACACACGGCCACTTTGACCACTTCGGTAATACCGTCGAAATCGCCTCGTCCACAAGAGCCAAAGTGGTCACAAATTTTGAGATCTCCCTTTACCTGAAAAGCAAAGGGATTCCGGAATCAAACGTCATTGGCATGAACAAGTCGGGCTCGACTGAAATCGAAGGCATGACATTAACGATGGTACACGCCGAGCACAGCAGCGGAATAACAGATGGCGACAAGGTTATTGACGGCGGCAATGCATCCGGATTCGTCATAAGATTCGAAGACGGCTTTGTCATCTACCATACAGGCGACACCGGATTGTTCAGCGACATGCGGGTGATTGCGAAGCTTTATAAGCCGCAGGTCGTGTTGATGTGCATCGGCGGATTTTATACGATGGGTCCGGTTGAAGCCGCGGAAGCCGTGAAGTTAATCAGACCGAAGATTGTCATTCCAATGCATTATGGTACATTTCCGGCCCTGACCGGGACACCGGAAGCGCTCAGGAAACTTATTCCGAAATCGATTAAGACAAAGATCATGGGGCTCAAACCGGGAGAAGTTCTCGAATAGCTGTGAAGCGAGCCCCCGTATATTTAGTCCTCCTTACAGTCTTCATCGATCTCCTGGGATTCGGAATAATAATACCGCTTCTTCCGTTCTACGCCAAACATTACGGCGCGACGCCGACTGTGATCGGTCTTCTGAGCTCGTCTTACTCCTTCATGCAATTCCTGTTTGTTCCTTTTTGGGGAAGGTTCTCGGATAGAATTGGCCGGCGACCTATCATTCTGATGAGCGTCTTCGGATCGTTCATATCTTATCTGATCTTTGGTTTTGCCGGCTCCCTTGCAGTCCTCTTTTTCTCACGCGCACTTGCAGGCTTCATGGGCGCCAACATTTCAACGGCTCAAGCTTACATAGCCGACACTACAACTCTTGAAGATAGAGCGCGATTCATGGGACTGATCGGCGCTGCTTTCGGAGTCGGCTTCATGCTCGGCCCATTTGTCGGTGGCATCATGAGCAAGATCAGTTACGGCGCGCCTGGATTCCTGGCGTCAGGTTTGTCACTTGTGAATTTCGTGCTCGCATACTTCATGCTTCCTGAATCAATGCCTGAGACCGCGACGGGAAGTGTACCGGCTGCTTCTGGAGTTCGCGTCACCGCAGGAGCTCAGGGGACCGAACGATCCTTCTCGAGAAGAACGAAGATTCTGAACATCGGAGCGATGCACGAGGCTTTTAAAAGACCTGCGATAGCCAGCCTCGTACTAATTTTTTTCTTCTACACCATTTCATTCTCGGTGCTTTACGTTGCCTTCCCGCTTTTCACTTATGAAGCCTTCGGCTATGGCGCCTCGCAAAACGGCTACATGTTTGCACTCATAGGCATGATAGGGATCATGGTACAGGGCGGAGCAATCGGGAAAGTGACGAAAAAAGCCGGCGAGAAAAACACCATGATCATCGGCATTCTGATCCTGATTGCGAGTCTCGCGGTTCTGCCAAGTCTGCAGACCAGTTTCGAGCTTGTGATCACAACGGCTGTCATGGCGGTCGGCAGCTCGCTCGTGACACCGCCGTTAACAAGCCTCATCACAAAGTCCGCGGGACCGGGCGAACATGGAACCGTGCTCGGAGTGTCACAATCATTCTCGAGTCTCGGTAGAGTCATAGGTCCCTTCTGGGGAGGTTTCATCCTCGGCGCCGCCGGGACAGCCTGGCCATTCTACACAGGTGGCCTGATGCTGTCGGCGGCATTCCTTCTTGCGCGGCGAATCCCCGCAATGCCGGTCGAGTCGGGAACCAGTACTCCATCTGTTTCCAAATAGATTGCTTTTTATATTTTTTTTTAAAAGCTTTAGATGTATGAAGCGAAACAAGAAGCGTCCGGTCAAAGACAATTCGAGGAAACATTCCGCACCTCAGCCGCAAAGACATCCTCGCTCCGGAGGAAACCACAAGGCTGTCGACAGAGAGCAGCTGGCATTTGAAATCGAAGTGGGCATCTTCGAAGTCGACAAGATATTCGAGGGACAGGGCGACAGGCTGAATGACGCATATGTCGCCGACTCACTCCAAAGTTTTGTGAAACTAATCAAAGATAATTCGTACGCGCTCTACGCAGACAAATTGAAGGAAGGATCCGACGACGAATCCGACATGCTTCATATAAACATAGTCAACCGCCTCACTGCAATCATCGAAGAGCTTGAGCTTCAAGTAACCGATTCTGAGTTGATCGAAGTCGTGAAACAGGTGCTCGCCCGTGCGAAGAAGGCAAAGTCGCCTAAATCCCCGCGTTCATATCTCGACCCGCTGGCAAAGCGTCTGAAGGAGATGGGATTCAGGTCGGATTTTATGACCGAGGCAGATGTCGATGGAGAAACAATCCGACTTGAGGACATCGATAATTTGGACGACCTCGGCCTGGACGAAGACGACGAGCTAGATTTAGACGATCTCCGGCCGAGATATTAGCGGCTATGCCTTTTGTAAGAAAACGTTCGTCGGCTTTCATCGCAGAAACATGTCCACAACCGCACTCGAAAGTAATCTGAACCCTGAATCCGAAACTCCAAATACCGTTTCTCGGTATCGCGAGGTACAAGAATTATTTTATGGGACGAAATCAAAATTCAAATGTTCAAAACATAAAGAACCCACCAAAGACTTTGAATTTGTATTCTGGCCGTTTGCATTTGCCCGGAGTTTGGAATTCCTGGCAGAGCCGTCACCTCGTGAGAACTTAGGAATCCACTAGAGAATGGGTTTTAACTGCGGAATAATCGGCTTACCAAACGTTGGGAAATCGACAATCTTCAACGCGCTGACGGCCGCTGGAGTCTCGGCCGAGAACTACCCTTTCTGCACAATCGAACCGAACATCGGAATCGTACCGGTGCCCGACGCACGCTTGCAAGAACTGGCAGCACTCTACAAGACACAAAAAATTATTCCGACCACCATTGAGTTCGTCGACATTGCAGGACTTGTTCGCGGCGCGAGCAAAGGTGAAGGCCTGGGCAACCAATTCCTGGGACATATCAGAGAAGTTGATGCCGTCGCCCACATCGTGCGATGCTTCGAAGACACGAATGTTGTCCATGTCGATGGATCCGTAGACCCGAAAAGAGATATCGAAGTTGTCGAGACCGAGCTGATCCTGAAAGACATAGAGACGGTACAGAAAAGGCTGAAAGATACTGAAGGGAAAGCACGCTCAGGCGACAAGAAGTTGAAAGAAGAGTACGATGTCTATGTGAGGCTCATGGCACATCTCGATTCCGGCAGACTCGCAAAGTACATGACCTATGAAGACGAACTGCACCACGAATACGTCCGCTCGCTCCATTTACTGACAGACAAGCCGGTCATGTATATCGCTAACATCGATGAGTCCAGCGTCAAGACAGGTAGCAGATATGTCGACGCGGTCCGCGATATCGCAGCGCGGGAAGGAGCCAGGGTTGTCGTAGTGTCCGGGAAGATTGAAGCGGAACTCTCGCAACTTGGTGACGACGAAAAAGCTGCCTTCCTTTCAGATCTTGGATTGAAAGAGTCGGGTCTTGAGCGGGTCATCAGGGAAGGATATTCTCTCCTCAACCTGATAACTTTTTTCACCGCGGGGCCGAAAGAAGCCCACGCCTGGACGGTCGCGGCTAATACGCCCGCTCCAAAAGCTTCCGGAAGAATACATTCTGATTTTGAGAAGGGTTTCATCCGGATGGAAGTGATGAAGTACGACGACCTGATCCGCCTCGGCTCGGAGCAGGCACTGAAAGATGCCGGACTTCTACACGTCGAGGGAAAGGACTACCTCGTTCAAGATGGTGATATTGTCCTCGTGAGATTCAGCGTGTGAACAAGCGTTGAGATTTCTTTTTCCGTGTGGCTGACGTTCAAGAAGATTGTCAAACATGTATTGAGACGTTTCCGAATGAAAAGCTGCTTTCGCTTTTGTGCAATCCTGTTCTTAATTATCTCTCCAGCGATTCTCGCATCCCGTGAACCGGGGCGAATCCGGGAAGTAAGCTTTTATTCTCCCAGTGTTCACGATACTATGCATGTGATTATCCTTCTCCCATCCGTTTATGACAGGACTTACCGCTATCCGGTTCTCTTTCTCCTCCACGGCTACGGCGGCGACGAAAAAGATTGGACCACGAGAACCAATCTCAAAGATTACACTGCGAATCTTCCGGTGATGGTCGTCATGCCAGAGTCGAAGAATTCGTGGTATGTAAATTCAGAAACCGATCCGGATGCTCGCTACGAAGATTATATGATGCACGACCTGCCGGAATACGTCAACTCTCTTTATCCGATCGACACGGTTCACGAAGCGATAGCCGGCCTCTCGATGGGCGGATACGGTGCGCTCATCCTTGCGCTGCGGCATCCGAATAAATTCATTTTTGCTGGAGACCTCAGCGGCGCGATCACGATTCCAACCGTCATCGATTCCGTCCATGCTCATCCCAACTTACCGATTCCAGGCGACCAGGCTTCGATCTACCCAAGCATAGTCAAAGCGTTCGGCGACACGGATAAGCAATTCCGTAATGCTCACGACATCCTTATGCTGCTTCAACGCGAACGATCGGACAGCCTGCCGTATATTTTCTGCGCGGTAGGCATTCAAGACGGCTACAAAGATTTCCTGCCGGCTCACCGAGTGTTCACGAACATGCTTGGCAGATTTGGAAAATTATATGAGTACCATGAAATGCCCGGCGAACACAGCTGGAAATTCTGGGACCAGGAAATACAACCGTTGCTGGCAAGGATGGCAACGGTAATGAAAATTGTCAGGTAAACTCAAATGTCAAAACCACGACTCAAGAATCAAACCTTGAGTCCGCTCACTCTTGAGTTTTGAGTTGCACTTTTTCCCGAACAGGATGTTCGGGATCCCGATCATCACACGACGTGATTTTTGATCGGGAGATTTTTGAATTTTGAGTTTTGACCTCGCATAAGATGCTCGGAAGCAGAACCGATAAATTATACCGTCTTAACCGCAGGATCATTTCCTGCCGCAAGTGTCCTCGACTCGTGGCCTGGCGGGAAAAGGTTGCAAAGGAAAAAGTCGCGCGATTTGCTGATTGGACTTATTGGGGCATGCCAGTTCCCGGATTCGGTGACGCCGACGCGCACCTGCTGATTGTCGGACTCGCACCGGCCGCACACGGCGCTAATCGTACAGGAAGAATGTTCACCGGCGACAGAAGTGGAGAGTGGCTTCACAACACTCTGTACAAATTCCGGTTTTCAAACAGGGAGACATCAGAAAATGCAGACGACGGCCTGAAGTTGAACGACTGCTACCTGACTGCGGCGGTTCGATGCGCTCCACCTGCAAACAAACCGCTCAGAGATGAAATCAAAAATTGCCGGCCGTATCTGCTCGAAGAGCTGAAAATATTTAACGACCTCAAAGTTATTGTGGCACTCGGAAAGATTGCATTCGATTGCACGATCGATTCCCTGGAAGAACTAAAGATGGCAGAGTTCAGAAAACGGCCGAAATTTGCCCACGGCCTTCAACTCGCGATTAACGACAGACTGAATCTCATCACGTCATATCATCCCAGCCAGCAGAACACGTTTACCGGCAAGCTCACGAGAAAGATGTTCGATGAAATCTTCAGAAAGTCAAGAGAACTGGTTTCCGCCGGTAATCGATGATTTGTCAAGTACTTTCTCTTCTGATGTGAGAGCACAACCGAGCAAGAAATAGAGAGAAACCGCCAGGCGTTCAGAGGGTATAGGATAGATTTTCACATATGAGCAGGGGAAATTTCCAATAAAAGTTTCGCAATCGGTAGAACTTCCCACGTTAATCAAAACTGTTTTTGTTCCGATAAATCATGTTAGAACACTCAGGAAGAGTGCCGAAGTAAACCTTCGGGAGAAAGTAGTCATTGAACCAAAAAGAGAGAATGTCATGGATGACAATAAAAGTGGTGTACCCTCCCGCCGACTAACACGCAAGGAAGAAGAGGAATTGTTCTCGGCAATTATCTCAGGCTACTTGAAAGACAAAATTGAGCTCGAGATTTACCCTAAAGGAATGTCAATAAGGGAAAAGTCCAACCCGGGCTCGCATGAAATATTTTTTCCGTTCGAAGAAGAAGAAAAGCCATCGGACCTGGCGGATGATTAGCTAGCTCTTGAAAGGTTCCATCCGGTCGCTGAAGTCCGGTTTGTAATAGTCCTGGCTATCGAAGTTCTGCATCCATCCGTTCTCCAGGCCATACTTGTCGAGGAGCTGAAGAACTCTCTGGTATTCCGATTCGCGAATGTGCCGGCTCAGCAGGGTGATGGATTCTGCTTTGTTCGTAGGATAGTATTGTGACATAAGTGAGATCGCCACATCCCGCCCCAGTTCTTCCGAAATCCATTTGAGAGTCTCTTCGCTCCCAGCGATGTCGTTTGGCAGTACCAGGTGTCGTATCAAAAGGCCGCGCTTGAGCAGCCCATCGTCGGTCACGATAAGCTCGCTTCCGACCTGCCTGTGCATTTCCTTTATTGCGAGTCTAGCGTACTGCGGATACTCTTTCACTTTCGAATAATTGTATCCGTCAGCATCATAACTGTACTTCAGGTCGGGCAGATAAATGTCTATCACTCCATCGAGCAGGCTCAGGACTTCCACCGAATCGTAAGCGTTCGTGTTGTAAATCAGCGGAAGGCGCAGCCCTTTCTCAATTGCAAGTTCAAGTGCTTTGATAATCTGCGGGACGAAATGCGTCGGCGATACCAACCCGATGTTATGGCAACCTTTGTTCTGCAGCTCCATCATGATTTCGGCCAACCTTTCGACGCTTACCTCATTTGCCAATTCGATCTTATAATTCTGGCTGATCTGGTAGTTCTGGCAATACACACAACGGAGGTTGCAGTTTCCGAAGAAGATATTCCCGGCACCGTTAGTGCCTACTAAGGGTGGTTCTTCGCCGAAGTGCGGACAATACGAGCTGACTATCGGAAGGTAACGCGAGTAGCATCGCGCGATCTCGCCCTGC
Source organism: uncultured Bacteroidota bacterium (assembly GCA_963704305.1). GTDB lineage: Bacteria > Bacteroidota > Ignavibacteria > Kryptoniales > JAKASW01 > JAKASW01. Next base: position 1,017,815 of record OY969888.1, read on the forward strand.
TTCCTGTTAACCCGGCAATCGAGCGGACAAATATCGCACACAGCAAGCATCTCGTCAAGGATTTCGATCCGCCTCTTAAGTTCTCCGGATTCGTAAAGCTTTATGTAAGATGGCTGAAAGCTCATAGTTCATGGCTCATAGCTAATAGCAGCTACCGGCGGGCAGCTACGGATTATTTCTTATTGAGTTGATCAGTCCGGAAATCATTTTGCCAATCTCATTTCCTCCCTCTTTCAGAGAGACATATTGACTGTCAGCAATCCACTCTCTCTCCTTGAAAATCCGTATCAAAGTCATCGTCTCGAATAGTGAACCTCTTGCTATGTACAAGAACTGCACAAATTCTTTCTTGGAATACCTACCTTTACCTTCTGCGATGTTCATGGCAATTGAGGTTACTGCCGCTTCTAATTGATCGACGAGTCTGAAATGTTTCCTACTGGACCCGAGTGACTCGACTGCATCAATGACAAGATTTGCGAATTGAATCGCTTTTTTCCATACATCCAAATTCTCAAATGCGAAATGATCCATTCCCATGCTTCGCTATGAACTACGAGCCGTGAGCTAATTATGGATTCGTGGCCCAGAGTTCCACTTCTCTAACAAGAGCACGAGGAGGAAGCTTGATCGCCTGGAATACTATTTCCGCAACATCCTCCGCTCGAAGCCTTGCGCCCTCTCCGCCTTTCAAGATCTGGCGGACATCTCTGTCGCTTGAATCGACCGAGCTCGGAGTAACTACAATGACCCGCACATTGTAATCTCTCACTTCCCTTAGAAGTGCCTCGGAAAATCCTTCGACGCCAAACTTCGATGCCGAATATGCGGCAGAGTTGGCTTTTGCTCGCTTGCCAGATGTTGATGAGATCATTACGATGGTTCCGTCCATCTTCTCGATCATCTCCGGAAGGACGGCACGCGAAAGTAAAAAGGGACCTGTAAGGTTAGTTCCGACGATATTGTTCCATTCCTCGACCGACATATCGGTCACGGCTTTCTCCATATACTGCCCTGCATTGTTAACGAGAATGTCGATCGTGCCGAATTCAGTAAGCGTTTTGGTCAGAAGTCTGTGCACGCTCTTTTCGCTCGACACATCGGTCTGCACCGCGATCACTCGACCGCCGTCTGCCAATATCTCTTCAACGGAAACTCTAAGATCGGCAAGCGTTCTTCCGGCTATCACAACCGACGCGCCTTCCGATGCGAGCCGCCTGGCAATGTACTTGCCTATGCCTCTCGACCCGCCGGTCACAATCGCGACCTTGCCTACCAGAACTCCCGGCTCAGTGTCGGCCCGCCCGCTCCGGACGGCCTGCGTTTTTCTCACCTTATCCCCCTTGGGTCCTTTCCGCTTCTTAGTATCAGGTTTACTCTTCTGCATTCTATTCAGAATCCCTTCCAAAATCTCTTTCGAAGTACCGACCGGCGCCGGTGTTCTCCTTCTTTCTCTTTCTTATCGCTTCCTGGATCTTCTGATTGAAAACCTCCGCTGCATCATAATCGTACGAGCGAAGCAAGTGGTTCAATGCGATCACTTCAGCGATGACGGTAATGTTCTTGCCGGGCAGGATAGGCAGCTTGATAAGCGGCACCTCTACCCCGAGAATCGATATGTAATCGTGATCGAGTCCCGTGCGAGTATATTCGTCATGGGGATCCCATTCTTCGAGTTCGACGACAACTTCAATCATCTTACGCTTTCTCACCGCGCGGATGCCAAACACATTTCGCACATCAATGACACCAAGACCCCGGACTTCCATGAAATGCTGCGCGATCCTCGAGCTCTTTCCTATCAGAATGTCTTCACCCTGTCGCATGACGCCGACAGCGTCGTCGGCAACCAGCCTGTGACCGCGTTCCACGAGGTCGAGCGCAATTTCACTCTTACCAATTCCACTCTTGCCGACAAACAAAACTCCGATGCCGTAGACATCTACCAGCGAACCATGTATTACTGTGTTGGCCGCAAATACTTCATCGAGATATTCTCCGAGGAAATAGACAAGGCGCGTGGTCTCTAAGGTACTGCCGAAAGCAGAAACCCCGTGTGTGGTAATCGAGTCAATGAGTTCCTGCTCAATCTCGTTGCTGTCCGAGAAGATTATACATGGAATGTCAAACTGGAGGATGGTCTCGAGAGCGCGATGCCGGTCCTCAAGCTTCAGAGAACTGAGGTATCGCACTTCGGTGTTCCCGAAAATTTGGACACGGTTGTAAGTGAAGAGCTCCACATATCCTGCGAGCGCGAGCCCCGGGCGATGCACATTTTTGTCACTAATGAGCTTGGCGAAACCAACATCTCCATTGATGGGATGCATCTTCGTCTTTTCGTGAGCTATTCTATAGAACTCACCGACGCTTATGTCTTTTCGCCTGATTTCTTTGGTGTCCCAAACGCGCGATGCCATGGCAGAGGAAATATATAAACAAAACCGCCCAATTGCACGCCTAAAACGGACGAGGTGTCCTTTCAGTGAGTGCCTGGGCGGTGAAAGTTTTTTCCAGTTCGATTGCCGCCGAGCGTCTCCTACTCGTGGTGGAGCTTCTGCTTGAACTTCACCAGCTGTTTCTCGAGTTTGTCGATCGCTTTGTCTATAGCCTTGAAATAATCGCTCGTCGTCTCCTGGGCAGCCAATATTTTGTTGTGGACGGCGAGCTTTATCTCGACCATTTTATCGGTACCGTTAGGTTTGGAGTGCTCATTCAAAAAGACCACGTCGCAATGGACCACCCCATCGAAGAATCTGTCTAACTTGGAGACCTTGTCCTCAACATAGGTTCTTAGAACAGGGTCAGCCTTGAAATGTCTGGAAGTGATGCTGATGTTCATGAGATTCCTCCTTTTCTATGTGTGCGTTCATCCTGCTAATGTCCGGTGACCGCCCGGAGTCATTCCGCACGCCTTCCCTCCGTATTCTACTTCGGCGAGCGAGCTCGAGGATGAGAACTATTGTAAACCTTTTTCAATTGCTCGACCGACAAATGTGTGTACACCTGTGTCGTCGAAAGACTTTCGTGACCAAGTAACTGACGAACCGCCTCGAGGTCAGCGCCGTGATTCAGCAGGTGAGTGGCGAACGAATGACGAAGTGTATGCGGACCTTTCCGCTCGACACTCGACACCTTACTGATCCTCTTCGCAACAACTCGATACACGGAAGCAGGAATGATCCTCTTCCCGTTCGAGGAGACGAACAATGCCGGTTCGCCTACCCTTCTTTCGGAAATTTCGTCCCTAAACTTTAAGTACTCGCAGACTGCTTCTATCGCTTTTCCGGTTACGGGAATCACCCGTTGTTTCCTTCTCTTTCCCAAGACCGTGACAAGCCTGTTGTCAAAGTCAACGTCGGAGTCGTTCAAACCGCACAGCTCACTGACGCGCATTCCGGTACCGTAGAGCATTTCGAGCATCGCCCTGTCACGATAATCCACGGGATCTTCGAGTCTCGTCTCAAGAATTCTTCTCACGTCCTCTTCCTCGACGAAGACAGGGATTGGCTTCGTCGCCTTGGGGGTGCTGATGAACGCTGTAAAGTCGCGGTCGATCTGCTCGAACCTCACCAGGTACTTCGCAAACGATCTTATGCTCGAAAGTTTTTTCCGGACGGTGCTCCTACTATTTGCCCGCCTGTCAAGTTCCACAAGGAACGCCCGAACTCCGTCTTCCAGCAAACCCTCGATGGCCGGTTCCACTCCACCGGAATACTCAATCAGAAAATCGTTGAATTCCCTCAAAGACTGCTCGTAGGTCGAAAGAGTTTTCTCTGACACGCCTCTTTCCTTCCTCAAGTAATCGAGAAACCTGTCTGCAAACTCACGTGTCGACAAAGATCTGACTTTGCCGGGGTCACTTCGCTGCAACTTCGGCCTTCACCTCAGACTTATCTTGCGGAGATATCTCTTCAGGAGAAAATTCGCTCTCACATTTCGGGCATTTGAAATAATTTCCCTTCGCCTTAGTATACTTCCCGAGCACGAACGGCGAGTCGCCGAGCGGACAGGGAACATTTACAGGTTTGTCCCATGTTGCGTAATGGCATTTAGGATAATTCGTGCATCCGTAAAATATTCTCTTCTTTTTGGTAAAACGTTGAGCAAGCTCTCCTTTGCCACACTCAGGGCATTTGACACCCGTCGTGATACTCTTGGTGTACTTGCAGGTTGGGTAATTCGAACAGCCGATGAACTTGCCGAACCTGCTGTTCTTGTAGATCAGATCGCCGCCGCACTCGGGACACTTCTCGCCGGTCGGTCGATTGTTATCGTCGTGCGCATCGATCGGCTTTGTGTTCTTGCACTCCGGGTATCGGCTGCAAGCGAGGAATCTTCCACGCCGGCTCCATTTGATCACCATCGGCGCACCGCACAAATCACAGACAACCTGCTGGCCGTCCACTGTCGATTTTATCTCGTCTATCTTTCCTTCTACACTTTTCACGGCAGTATCGAAAGGGGTGTAAAACTCATTCATCACGTCGAGGTACTTCTTGTCACCACTTGCGATCTCGTCAAGCTCCGATTCCATTTCCGCAGTGAACTTCACATTGAAGAAATCGGGCAGGTTGGAACCGAGAATCTTGTCGACGTTCATTCCGAGGTCCGTGGCGAACAGCTTGCGCTCTTTGATCTCGACATATCCGCGATCTTCTATAGTCGAGACGATTGAAGAATACGTGCTTGGCCGGCCTATCCCCAGCGATTCAAGCTCCTTGACAAGGCTGCTCTCGGTGTAACGCGGGGGTGGAGTTGTGAAATGTCGCCGCGTGAGAAGATCCAACAGATTGACCGGCTCGTTCTCCGCGAGGGTGGCCGGAAGTTTGAACTTCCGAAGCTCATCATCGTCTTCGTCCGGTTTCGATATTTCGGCATCTTCCTCTGCAACATCATACGCCCGAAGAAATCCGGGGAACTTAATATGCGAGTCGGATGCCCTGAAGACGAATGCTCCTCCTTTGACCGAGACCGTCACCTGATCATAAACTGCAGGGTTCATCTGACACGCGATAAATCTCTTCCAAATCAAATTGTAGAGGAGGAACAGCTCTCGTGGAAGATATTTCTTGACTTCCTGCGGCAAGTATTCCATGTGAGTCGGACGAATCGCTTCGTGTGCATCCTGCGATGCTTTCGACTTCTTGAAATGTCGTGCCTCAGCCGGCAGAAAATCTTCACCGAACTCTTTTCTGATATAATTCCTCGCCGCGTCAATTGCCTCTTTGCTTATTCTTGTCGAATCGGTACGCATGTAGGTAATGAGCCCGACCCGTCCCTCCGGTCCCAGCTCGACGCCTTCGTAGAGCTGCTGTGCAAGCATCATTGTACGCTTCGGAGAAAAGCCGAGCTGGGACGAGGCCGCCTGTTGTATCGTGCTGGTGATGAACGGCGGCGCCGGATTTCTCTTTTGCTCCTTGCGAGTTATCGAACTTATCGAATACTTAGGCGTCCTAGCTGAATTGGCGAGCGCTGCTGCCTGTTCTTCGCTGTTAATGTAGTATGCTGCTCCGTCACCCCTGGCGTTTGCCGACCCCTGAGGATTCTTTATGACTTTACCGCCGACCGAATAGAGCTTCGCTTCGAATTCCTCCGATCGCTTCCCGTGTACGGAATCTTCGACAGTCTGGAATTTTCCGAGAATGGACCAGTATTCTATGGGAGAGAAATTCTTGATCGCATTCTCTCTTTCGCAGACCAATTTCAGCGCGACCGACTGCACCCTCCCTGCGGATAGACCCGGATAAACGGCCTTCCATATCAAAGGACTGACCTTGTAACCCACCAGCCTGTCCATCACGCGACGCGCCTGCTGTGCGTAGACAAGATGTGAATCAATCTTGAGAGGCTGTTCCATCGCGCGCTTAATTCCGCTCTCCGTTATTTCCGTAAACAGGACGCGGTAAACCTTCTGGGAATCCTGCTTGAGCTCCTCCGCGATGTGCTGTGCGATCGCCTCGCCCTCGCGATCAGGATCGGTCGCTATGTAAACCTTCTGAGCTTTTGAGGAGAGATCCTTGAGCTTCTTTATTACCTCGTTTTTCCCGCGTATGACCTTGTACTCGGGCTCGAAGCCTTTTTCGATATCAACTCCCAATTTGCTCTTGGGCAAATCTTTTATGTGACCGACTGAAGCTTCAACTACGAAATCGTTCCCAAGGTATCTATTGATCGTTTTGGCTTTTGCAGGCGATTCAACTATTACGAGTTTCTTTGCCATATCAGAATTCTACCAATTTTGAAAGAATGATGAATTTATTTTCCGTGTCGCTCGCCGTACTGTCGCAAGGAGGGATTAATTAATGGTATCGGAGCTGTTGAGCATTATCCGACTTCCGGCTTTGCCGGGCGAATTATATTCAAAGAGCACGCTTGCGGCAATCGACTTCACTTCATTTTTGTCAACGATGACCGAACCGGACATGAGCGATCGCTCAATTATGTTTTCCATGTCGAGCTGATCAATCATCCCCAGTTCATACATCTCTACCAAGAATCCGCGGGCCTCCTTGGTCAATATCTGTCTTTCGGCTTCATGAAAGATTCTGTAGGACCTTGCCGTCGAGCCGCTGACACGTTTCAACGGCTCGCGAAGGTTCATCTTGTCGTAAATCCAGCTCAGCGCCGTGGAAATCTCGGTCTGGCTGTAGCCGCTCTCAGAGAGTTTTGACACATCGACCTTCGATATATCGCTCGTCTGCCTGATCTCACGCATCAAGAATACTATGAGTTCAACAATTTTTTCCTGCATCTAATTCTTGTCCTCAAGACAAATATATGTCTAATATTTCCAAAGTCAAGTTACACCTTCTTCCGTCTCATGAAAAACTGCCGTATGAGTGCATTTTCTCGTTTTCTCATGCGCAACTTCTCCGAGCGTGTCGTGTCATCCCAGCCTGCGAGGTGCAGAACGCCGTGAACTATCAACCTCAGGACCTCCTCCTTCACAGTAACCTTGTACCGCCTCGCCTGAGCTATCGCGCGGTCAATGCTCACGTAGACCTCCCCGTCGATGGCAGCAACTTCACTTAAGTCAAACGAGACGACATCCGTTTTGTATTCATGCATCAAGAACTTCCTATTGATACCGAGCAGATAATCATCATCTACCAGCACGACATTAATATTATCGGCTGCTTTGTGCTCTTCCCGAATGATCTGACGTATGAGGGCAGCAACTTTCCCTCTCTCAAACTCAGGCGACAGAGTATGATTCTTGAATAGACGAATTTTCACTTCCCGACGGACCGCTGCCGGGGTTGGGACATGCTTGCCTCGGCAAGAGATAGTGCTATGCTGCTCAGCATGACCTCCGGTCCGAACCGAGTGAAGTCACCTGACAGAACGCTTTTGTCGACGTTGGCATAGAGGGAACAACCGGCCTCGCGTTCGACAATCAGCCCGCTTATCTTTCCGTCCGTTTCGGAATAGAACGTGACCTCTCCAAGGAGGTCAGATGCCAAGTAACCCGTGCACTGATGCAATTGAAGATGAGAATTAATCGTGTAAACGGAAATCAAATTCCCTTTCTCTTTGCCGGTCTTCAGCGATGGATAAATCTCGACGGCAAGTTTCCGTTTCGATTTCTTGTCGTACAGCTCGAACCGATAGAAGTTTCCGTGCTTCACCGGCTTGACATTCAATACCTCGCCTATGCTTTCGAGATCTTTCGTTTTGAATTCAACGCTCATCTTCTTTCCTTATCATGAAATAGAAAACCCAATGCCGCTGAGCTGGATCGACATCGGGTTTTCAAATAACTTGACAGCAATCTATTTTACGGTGACATTGACAGCTTTGAGCCCTCGTGCGCCTTCCACAATTTCAAACTCGACCTCAACTCCCTTGTCGAGAGTCTTGTATTGCTTGTCGGTTTTGATATCGCTGTAGTGGACGAACACTTCTTCTCCATTTTCCTGCTCAATGAAGCCAAAGCCTTTTTTCCCATCGAACCACTTTACCTTGCCATTCGGCATTGAATCCCTCCTACTAAAACGTCAGCAGCTCTAGCGACCGCACGCCTGCAGGCCGAATTATGCTTCGGCGCGCATGCATGTCAAACGGACCGACCGATGATTCAAGAAGATGCCGGCCGCTTTCGCTGCTCATGGTCCGTCCGACACTCGATAAAAACTTGCAGGAACGTGTCTCCGTCTTAAGACAACGTACTTTCAGATTCTTTGTTACCCGATCACAAAACCACAAATGGTTGTTCGCCCATGATATGAGGCCCCGCGGCAATATGTCAATGAGATCTCTCAGCAAAATTCGCAATAATTTAGTCCCCCATGGAGTGAATGTCAAGTTTTGCAATGCTGGAGGGACATTGATGTGGCCGGATCGTTATTTTGAGACCGGCATTTAATCAGTCCGTTCTTGATTGTTACCGTCTCTACGTCTATATTTTTTCAATCCAAGTACTTATGCCATTCGACTCGCTCAAAGGAAAGAAGGTTCTCGTTACCGGGGCCGCTGGATTCATAGGAAGTCACCTGACGGAGAGGCTTACACTGTTAGGGGCACGAACGAGCGCTTTTGTCAGATATAATTCCCGGAACAGCTGGGGCTTTATCGACTCCTTTCCAGATCAGGTAAAAAGGGAAATTGAAATCATCTCGGGCGATGTGCGCGATACGGATGCCGTCCGCAAGTCCTGCAAAGGCAAGGATCTTGTTTTTCACCTTGCGGCATTGATAGGTATTCCATATTCATACGTCAATCCACGCGACGTCGTCGCGACAAATGTGGGCGGGACACTCAACCTTCTCACGGCCGCAGCAGAATCAGAGGTCGGGCGAATCATAGTTACCTCCACCAGTGAGATTTTCGGAACTGCGCAGTATGTCCCGATCGATGAGAAGCATCCGTTGCAGCCGCAGTCTCCGTACGCCGCGACAAAGATAGCAGCGGACAAACTTGCTGAGAGCTTCTACGCAACTTACAGGCTGCCGGTCGTCATTCTCAGGCCATTCAACACCTACGGCCCGAGGCAATCAATGCGCGCAGTTATTCCGACCATAATCAACCAGCTCCTTGCAGGAGACGAAGTCAAGCTCGGCAATCTCAATCCTACTCGCGACCTCACGTTCGTTGAAGACACGGTAGAAGGATTCTTGCTCGCCGCATCAGCCCCGAACATCGAGGGAGAATCAATAAACCTTGGAGTCGGATCGGAAGTCAGCGTAGGTGATCTCGCAAAAACCATCAGTCGTCTGATGGGAAAGGAACCAAACATCCGCCAGGAAAAGACAAGGCAACGAAGCGATCCGAGCGAAGTGCAGAGATTAGTTTCGAACAACGCGAAGGCGCGAAGTCTGTTGAATTGGGCGCCGCATGTGTCTCTCGATGAAGGACTTCAAAAGACGATAGCCTGGATGGCGACAAACTTGAACATGTACAAAGTTGATTCTTATGTCATTTGAAATTCATTTCGACCCGAGGAGAGCCGGATGAAAGCAGTCATCATGGCCGGCGGACTTGGTCAGCGTCTGCGACCATTCACGCAGGTGATTCCGAAGCCCTTGCTTCCGGTCGGCGAACAGTCCGTTCTCGAGATAATCGTCCAGGCTCTCAGCCAACAGGGATTCAACGAGATTTTTCTCGCGCTGAACTATCAGTCAGGTTTATTCGAAGCCTTCTTCGGTGACGGTTCGAAATGGGGCGTCAGGATAAGTTACACGAAAGAAGAGCAGCCTCTGGGCACCGCTGGTCCGTTGAAACTTATTGAGAACCGGCTCACTGAATCTTTTCTCGTCATCAACGGGGACATTCTTACAAATCTAGATTTCACAAAGCTGGTAGATTTTCATCGCGAAAACGAATCGATGCTTACAGTGTGTACGAAAGAAATACACATGCCACTTCACTATGGCGTCGTTCACTCGGAGGAACATCGCATCGTGAAGATCGACGAAAAACCGGACGTGGTAGCTGAAGTCGTCGCAGGCATATATGTCCTGAGTCCCGAAAGTTTGTCTTTCATTCCGAAGGATTCGTTCTACACGATGGTGGATTTGCTTCATGATCTCATGAAAGCAGACAAGAAAGTGGTTCAGTACCGGCTGGGCGGATATTACTGGCTCGACATAGGACAGATGGACGATTACCAAAAGGCACAGGATCTCTACCGCGAAGGGGTTTTCTCGAAGCGTTCTTGATGAGTCCAGATGTCCGCGGTCATGCAGTAGGTGGTGCTGAAAAACTTTATGCTGGAAAAAGTATCCTGATCACCGGCGGGCTCGGGTTCATCGGAAGTAATCTTGCTCTACGGCTCGCAAACGTCGGCGCGGATGTAACTATCGTCGACTGTGAATTGGAGGGAAGCGGGGCAAACGAATTCAACATTTCTCGGATCAGTCAGAACATAAAGGTTTTCAAACACGATATCTCGGACAGGACCAAGATGCTGCCGATAATTGAAAAGGTCGATTTCGTCTTCAACCTCTCGGGCTATAACAATCACCTCGACAGCATGGTACACCCCGAAAAGGATCTTTACTCAAATTGTGTTAGCCAGCTTGCATTCCTGAGCGCATGTGCGGAGACAGGTGTCAGAGCTAACATGATCTTCTCCGGCACACGCACCCAATATGGAACGGTTACCGAAAACCCGGTCAGCGAATCGGCCCCGCAGCGCCCTCTCGATATACACGGAGCTCACAAATCTCTCGCCGAATATTACCACCTTTTGTTCAACAGGAGCTGCGGTCTGAATACAATCGTCGTCCGAATTACAAATGTTTACGGCCCCAGACAGGCCATCAGACCGAGAGACATTGGTCTTCTTGCAAGTTTCATTCTTTCGGCACTTGATGATGACGCAATCGAGATTTTCGGAACCGGTGATCGGACAAGAGAGATTCTTTACGTGGACGATTTGATCGATGCCCTTCTCGAATTGAATGCCACAGAAAACGCCATCGGTCAATGTTTCAACATCGGCGGCTTTTCTGCTTCGTTGAAAGAGATTGCCGAAACCCTGATCTCGATTACCGGAAAAGGAAGGATAACCTACAAACCTTTCCCGAAGGCGGTCGAGAGAATCGAAGTTGGCGAAGTCAGGCTTGACAACACTAAAATAGAGAAGGCTTGCGGCTGGCGCGCCACTACAAAACCTGATAAGGGTTTGCGCAAGACAATAGAGTTCTTCATCGAAAACAAAGATAAGTATGTTCCTGTATGATTTATCGATGTGATTTGACGAAACAGTACGAACGGTTCAAAACAGAAATTGACGATGCAATGCATCGCGTTTTGAATTCAGGCCGTTATGTCCTGGCAGACGAGGGCCGCGCGTTCGAAGAGGAGTTCGCGGAATATTGTGGAACCGATCATTGTGTCGGCGTCGCGAGTGGCACCGAGGCAATTCAACTCGCCATCAAAGCGATCGGCATCGAACCGGGCGACGAGATAATTACAACGCCGTTTACCGCAATCGCATCTATTTCTTCGATCGTCTGGACAGGTGCAGTACCCAGGTTCGCTGATATCGATGCCGAAACCTTTTGTCTCGATCCATCGAAAGTTGAAGCCGCGATCACCGCGAAGACTAAGGCTATCATGCCTGTGCATTTATTCGGCCAGGCAGCAGACATGGATCCAATCATGGAAATCGCTCGACGGCGAGGGCTCAAAGTCATCGAGGATGCTGCGCAGGCGCACGGAGCTAAGTACAGAGGGAAGAAAGTCGGGAGCATTGGCAACATCGGCTGTTTCAGCTTCTATCCAACGAAGAACCTCGGTGCATTCGGAGACGGCGGTGCTGTCGTGACAAATGATGCCGCGTTGGCCGAGAAGCTCAAGCTTCTGCGCAACTACGGGCAGTCAAGCCTGTACATCATAACCGCCGATGGCACGAACTCTCGACTCGACGAGCTGCAGGCCGCAATTCTTCGAGTGAAGTTGAGATACCTCGACAAGATGAATGACGAACGAGGCCGCATCGCAAGGGAATATGAACGACGGCTGCAGGGCCTCGGCATAAAGTTCCCAAAACTCTTGCCCCACACCTTCCACTGCTTGCATGTCTATGTCGTGCGCGCACCGCTCCGCGATCAGCTCCAGTCATTCCTCGAAAGGAAGGGAATCCAATCGAATGTCTATTATCCTTTAGCAGCGCATTTGCAAGAACCGTACAAGAATCTCGGTTATAAGGAGGGCGACTTCCCGGTCGCGGAACAGGCTTGCAAAGAAGTCCTGGCGCTTCCGTTTTATCCGGAGATCTCCGATAAAGATCTAGCTACCGTCGCCGACGCAATAAAAGAGTTCTTCAAGAGTCACCGTGGAACTTGAAGAATACCGCACGAACTTTCTTCTTGAGGATTCATACTGGTGGTTTGTCGGAAGAAGGAAGATAGTCGAGCAAGTCTTGCGGTCGTGGGCGAACAGGAGGAAGTTTAATCGCATTCTTGACGGCGGATGCGGCACCGGCAAGATGGTCGACTTCCTCTCAACTTTCGGCGAAACCCACGGAGTCGAACTTCATCCTGCGGGGATCGAGTACTGTCGCAAGCGCGGGTTATCACTTCTTACCGAGGGAGATATCTGCAAACTTCCGTTCCGTGACGGTTCCTTCGATCTTGTTTCGTGCTTTGACGTGTTGTATCATAAAAAAGTAAATGAGACCGATGCCCTTGATGAGTTACGCCGTGTCTGCAAGCCCGAAGGTTTCTTGATTGTGACCGATGCGGCTTTTGAATTCCTCAGGAGCGAGCATGATGAGTCAGTGCACGGTGTCCGCCGTTACACGAGGCGGAGCTTATCCAGGGCGGTTGAGCGGGCCGGGTTCAAGGTAATCAGGATATCTTACTGGGACTTCTTCCTTTTCCCGATAGTGTTACTCGTTCGGATTGCGAAGAACTTACTTCCAAGGCATCATACCAAACCAGTTTCCAATTTGAAACCGATCGCTCGGCAGTTGAACGGTTTGCTTTCACTGCTGGTTCATGTGGAAGCTAAGTTGATCTCCAAAATCCGACTTCCCTTTGGCACTTCGATAGTGCTCCTTGCCCGGAAACCACTTCAACCTGGGAAGACAGTTTGATGAGCTCTATTTCCGTTATTATCCCGATGTACAATGAAGAGAATACCGCGAGGACAATCCTCAACCACGTGACTTCATTTCTTTCATCATACCCCGATAAGTGGGAGATAATCATAGTAGAGAGCGGTTCGACGGATAATACGCTCAAGATCGTGAAAGAGACTGCCGCTGATAATCCAAGGATTAAGATCATTCATCAGGAGAAGCGAGAAGGGATGGGGTCGGCACTGAGAGCGGGATACGCAAAGTCGAACTGCGATTTCATATGGCACGTCGAATCCGATAGCCCGTTCGATGCGAACAACCTCACCGCCGCGTTGCCTCTCCTCGAGAACGCGGACTTTGTGGCCGGCTTCAGAATCGGAAAAAGAGAATCGTTCATGAGATGGCTGTATTCGTTTGTTTACAACAGGCTCGTGAGAATTCTGTTCGGACTTAGAGTCACCAACGTCAACTTCTCGTTCAAGCTTTTCAGAAGGTCGATCCTCGAAAAAATCAAATTGAGATCCAACGGGTGGTTCATAGACGCGGAGCTTCTTGTCGAGACACGAAAACACGGACTCAAGATCGCCGAGCTGGGAATACCATATAACCAGAGGGCAGCCGGCTCTTCAACCGTTTCCATTCTTACCCCGCTCCCAATATTGAAAGAGATGTTCATTTATCGGCTAAAATATTTTCGCTCAAGTTAATGAGGTGAAAATGAAACCAAACGTATTCGCTATACTTCTCATCTCAACGGCACTTGGCATAGCCGGGCAGCTCTGTCTGAAATATGCAATCAACAATTACACGATAGATTTCTCGAACATTCCCAAGGCAATTCTGGCTCTCGTGACAAACATATATGTCTGGGGATGGTTTATCCTCGCGGTCGCCGGAACATATACATGGATGATGGTGCTCAAGCAGATGCAGGTCAACCTCGCCTTCCCGATCGCGCAGAGTCTCGGGTATGTTATTCTCGCAGTTGCAGCGTACTATGTCTTCGGAGAGAAGCTCACCTCGACACAGCTGATTGGCATAGCCGTAATCCTCGTCGGGATCGTAATAACTGCGCTTTGAGTAAATCGCGAACATGAGAAGAACAAAGATCGTCCTTTTTCTAATTTTGTGTCTTGCTCTCGCTATCCGAATCGCCGTACTTGCCAGGGATTATAACAACCTCGATTTCGACGGGTCGTTCTTCCAGCAGGGCGAGATAGCGAGCAACATTCTTGCTGGAAACGGAATGACTCTTAGCACCGCTCACCTCGACAGAATACTCTCACTTAGTCGATCTCAGCATCGGATGATGGATTTTCAGGATGTGCCTCCGATCAAAGGCGAAGAGGTTCACGCCGATTTCAACAACGAGCCAGGATACGGAATCTTCCTCGCGGCAATCTGGAAGATTACAGGATCGGAACGATGGATCTATCCACGCCTCATCCAGATTTTCATCGATGTATTGATGTGTTATCTGATATTCATTGTCGGGTCGCAGCTGTTCAACGCAAGGGTCGGCATCGTTGCTTCGTTGTTCTATGCTTTATTCGTTCCTCAAATTGAAATGGCCATCAGACCTTACCGGGATGCATGGGTGACATACCTCTTCGTTACATCTATGTGGTACATGCTGGAGATGAAACACGGTGGCGCGAAGCCTTGGAAGAAACATTTATATACGGCAGGTCTCGGACTTTTGGCCGCCGCAGTCTGTTGGATGCGTTCGACGGTGCTTCTTTATCCGGTCGCGCTGTGTGTCGCGCTCTACTTCCTCTCTTCGAGGAGAGAGTGGTGGAAGCTCTCCGCTACTCTCATTGTCATATTCGCTCTCGCATATGCACCGTTTATATACCGGAGCAACCAGAACTTCGGCAAACCGATGGCGACCCGTGGCGCGTTCTGGCATTCGTTCTGGGGAGGGATCGGCCAGTTCAACAATCCATATAGAGTTGTGGAGAACGATCAGAAAATATTCGAGTTTGCTAAATCGTTGGACCCGCAGGTTCAATTCGATAGTCCCGGTTATGAACAGGTTCTCAAGACAAAAGCATTCGAACTTTTCCGCGATCATCCGTTTTTCTATATGAGCACCGTCGTGAGACGGGCGATAGTCATCGCTTTCCCGCGGATCGGCAGGGGGCTGCTCATGCGATCTCCGCCTCAAGCCGAGCGAATCGGAGCATTGAATCGCCTGGGGCATCTCGGGGAAATGGTTCTGATGCTTGCGGATCTCGGAATCGGAGTCCTGTTTGTTATCGGAATATGGGTAACGCGAAAAAAGGTTTCGACGCTGGTCGCTGTCATTCTTCCATTCCTGTACACACTGGTGACGCTTGCACCCTTTTATGTGACGGGAAGAAATATTGCCAACTCCTACTGTTCGGAGATTGTGCTCGCTTCGCTTGGCCTTCTATTCATCATCGAACGAATCGGCTGGTTCGGCGTGCCTCCGCGAAAGAGTGCGTAGGATTTTCACGGTCCGCATTCACGTCCGACCTTCCTCCACGACCTGCAGTAGTACTTCAGAGCGATCCATGTCCCCCGACTCGATCATCAGAGAAATCTCAACGAATAGCCACAGGCTGCATGTGTCAAATTTTTGAAGAGAACGTGCGGGAGTTGAAGCCACGATGCGAGCGGGTTAACGTTGCAACTGACGCACCGAGCATTTAATTTTCCATTCATAGAGCAGTACTCAACGAGGGAATTTTGCTAAGGCTGTCTGCAACCGAATTCGTCAAGCTGGCCAACTCAAGGATGATAAGTCCGCGGCTCTACAAGTTGACGCGTAAACACTTCCTTTACCCCGTCACTCCACGCAAACTTCTATCGGAATTCAGATCACAAGACTCTCACGAATTTCTCGCGACGTTCAAACAAAAATTGCGCGAGCGATTTTTCATCAGCGATCTGAACAAAAAGGAATTTTACATAAACCTCATGACCTCGATCGGCGGATTTGATACTATCATGGACGACGCCGACCTCGTGCACGAAAACAAATTCAGGGCACTCGGCGCATCGACCTTCTCGTTCGGCGAAAAGATCGATTGGCATCTCGATTTCAAATCTGGAAAACGGTGGCCGCTGATTTTCTATGACAGGATAGACACTGGAGAGCCTTCAGGACAGGAAACGGTCGGCCCGGACATTAAGATTCCCTGGGAGCTCAACCGCTTTCATCAGGCCACCTGGCTTGGCAAGGCGTACTGGATAAGCCACGGCGAAGCACACACAGATAAATTCAAGAGCCTGGTGGAAAGCTGGATAGAAGACAATCCGGTCGGTTACGGAATAAATTGGAACATGCCGATGGAAGTCGCCATAAGAGCGATGAACCTCATCGTCGGCTTGCTCTACTTCATAGGCTCGAACAGAATCGATGACGATTTTCTAATGAAGCTTCTCTGTTCTCTCTACGAACATGGAATTTTCCTGCGCTATCACCTCGAGAGAACTCTCCGGAGCGGCAACCATCTTATTTCCGATCTTGTCGGACTCGTTTACCTCGGGATTCTTTTCAACGACACGAATGCTGGTAAACGCTGGGTAAGGTTTGCTCAACATGAACTTGAGCTGGAAATCTTTAACCAGGTGTATGACGACGGGACAGATTACGAGAAGTCGACGAGCTATCAACGTTTCGTGACGGAATTGTTCGCTGCCGCATATGTCATCCTCATGCTGAACAAGTTCGATGTTTCCAGGCATTTCACCAGCCGGCTTGAAAGGATGTTCGACTTCATAGCTTCCGCCACAATGAGCGACGGAAGAGTGCCAGCAATCGGCGACTCCGACGACGGACGCCTTTTCAAATTGAAATCGGAAATAGACACCAACGACCACCGGGACATTCTCTCCGTGGGCGCTGTTCTTTTTGACAGAGCGGATTTCAAATCGCTTGCAGGAGAATACGGCGACCTTGCACTCCTTCTTCTGGGAGCCGAGGGCTTCGAAAGGTTTTCATCTCTACAAGGCGATTCTCGCGTGAAGTCCGCAGTGTTCCCAAAAGGCGGCTTCGCATTTCTTAAGACCGAGAGAGATTTCTGCTCGATCGACATCGGCAATATCGGAAAGAGAGGCCGCGGCGGTCATGGCCACAACGATGTTCTCAGCATAACCATCTCCGGAAAAAATCCTTTCCTGGTAGACCGTGGAACCTACTGTTATACCTCCGACATAAAACTCAGGAACAAACTTCGATCGACGTATTCGCATAACACGGCGGTGATCGATGAAGCGGAGCAGGCGGAGTTCTCCGGCCTGTGGTCCATCAAGAAAGACCTGACATCTCCGCAACTTCTGGATTGGATATCGACCGACGAGCAGGGCATCATCGAAGCGCAGCATCATGCTTACGAACGCCTGCCTCAACCCGTCGTGCACAGGAGGAAGATTACATTCAACAAACATCAGAGGACGTTTCTGCTGGAGGACGGCTTCATCGGCGAAGGCGAGCATGAAATCGAATTAATGTTTCACTTCGCTCCGGAGCTCAAAGTGACCGACCTCGGACGAAACTTCTTTGCTCTTGAAGGGAGCGAGTTCGCGCTAATAAAATTCCATTCTAATTATTTAGGACTTATGAACCTCACGCTCGAGGATTGGGAACATTCACCGAGCTATGGCGTTCTCCTTAATGCAAAGACCATACGGCTCAAACTGACGGCCGAGGTCCCGGTAAGACTTGAAACTTTCATTTTCATACTCAACAGCCTTGACGACATAAACTACATCTTGAACAGGTTCGAGCAGCACTAGCACTTCATACGGTCAACAACTATCACGGTTAGATAAGAAGGGTATATGAGATTACTCGTAGCTCAAAGACTCAATAAAGAAATGGCCGACTTGATCACGAAAAAAATCGGCCGAACATTAGACATAGACTTTCTTGCACGCGCCAACCCGAACGGAAGAAAAGCTCTCCTCGAAAAAGCTGACGTGATACTCGCGATGAATTTCAGACGAGATATTCCGGAAGAGGAGCTTGGGCACATAAGGAGCGCGAAGCTCATTCAAATTGCACTGGCCGGAGCCGACTCAATCCCGTACGACAATCTTGACCCCGGAATAACAATCTGCAGCAACGCAGGAGCTTACAGTGAGCCGATAGCCGAACACGCAATCGGGATGATGCTCTCGCTCTCGAGGAATTTTCTACCATTACATCGAGAGCTGAGCCGCGGAGTATTCAACCTAACCATGCATCACAAGATGCTCAATGGCTCGACGCTAGGAATTGTCGGCTTCGGCGGAATCGGCAAGAGAACCGCTGAGCTCGCGCGTGCTTTCGACATGAAGATCCTCGCAATAAACAGGAGCGGCAAAACCGAAGCGAAAGTCGATTTCATCGGTACACTGGCTGATTTGAATTTCGTGCTCCGTGAATCGGATTTCCTCCTGCTGACAATCTCTCTCAATAAGAGAACCAAAAATCTGATCGGGGAAAAGGAGCTTGGCATGATGAAACCCGATGCCGTATTCGTCAACGTTGCGCGAGGTGAGCTCGTCGATGAGAGAAGCTTGTACGAGCATCTGAAAACCCACCCGCAATTCAAGGCTGGCATCGAAGCTTGGTGGATAGAGCCGTTCACACACGCGCAATTCGAAGTGCATTACCCCTTCTTCGAGCTCGACAACCTCCTCGGCTCACCACATAATTCCTACCTGATAGAAGGAATTCTCTTGAAGGCTCTGGACTCAGCACTCGATAATATCCTCCGGTTTGTTCGCGGAGAGACTTTGAAGAACGTTCAGAACCGTGAGGATTATTTGTGAGTCTATTCTAAATCGGGATCGCGCCGAAATTTCTTTTTCTCGGAGAGTATTCTCTTCTTCTTGAGCCTTTTCTCTTTGGTGAGTTTCGACGGATGTGTCGCTACTCTCTTCTTGACTGGCCTGAGCGCGGCGGCCATCAACCTTCCAAACTCCGCGACCACGATCTCCTTGTTTTCCCACTGGCTTCTTGACAACTGTGAGACCAGACGCAGGACCCCTCTCGAGTCGATCTTATTCCTCAAGCGAGTCCTAACCCTCGCGCGCTGCTCGTCGGAAAGAGATGGAGAATTCTCCAGATCGAATCTAAGCTCGACGCGCGATTCAACCTTGTTCACATTTTGGCCGCCCGGCCCGCCACTTCTCGAGGTGCGGAAAATCAACTCCGAGAAAGGAATCAAAACATTTTCCGAAATGCGAATTCCATCTTGAGTCATGACGTCACCGCGGCACTTCTCGATCGGATCCGACCATACGCGGATTAAGTTTCGTTATACAGGATGAAAATTGCAAACGGGAGTTTTCGCCACCAACGATTGGTAGGACAGGATTGACACCTGTGTACCATCATCATCCGGTCGTACGATTAACTGTTAGATGACAAAACGGAAATCAGATTCCTCTTTCAATAGAATTGTCTTTTATTCTTTCCCCATCATCAAGGCGAGGATCGAATCGGCATAGACAGACTGTTGGCCTAGAACCGAAGATAGTGTCAAGAAATTTATTCTTCTTCGTCCTTCGTAAGTCCGAACTGAATTACCGAGACGTACCCGGTGCCGTGGCACTTTTCACATTCGATGAAATCAAACCCGTCGCCATTTTCCGCCACGCCGACAAACCGCGTTCCATGACACGCGTCGCAAACGGCTTCCCATTGAAATTCCTTCTTCAACATCGCATTCCTTCCCTCTTCTTTACGATTAAATATATTCATGAGTTCGAGATCTGTCAATCTAAAATCAGGAATTCGATGATTTTTCTTAAACAATTAAGGTAAGTTTGGCTTGTCTCCTTTCGCTAATTAGAGTGCTGCCATCGGCCGGGAATCTCCCAATCACGGGGACTCTGAAAGGGAGGCATTCCCGTCAATCTAAAACTCCTCAAAGACATAGCCGCTCTCTCCGTGCTGAGCGAGATCAAGGCCATCCGATTCATCCTCGGCAGAGATGCGGAGACCCATGACTTTATCAAGTGCTTTGAGAATGAGCCAGGTCACCACGAAAGCATAGACGATAGCTACTGCCAGCGCCAACGCCTGGGCTCCAAGAAGCGATGCGTTCCCGTTGAAGAGCCCGTTACTACCGGAAGAGTTGATAAGCTTCGAAGCAAATAATCCTGTTGCGATCGCTCCCCACGATCCACCTACGCCATGAACTCCCACCGTGTCGAGAGAGTCATCGTATCGGAACTTCTCTTTCAGTCTTATCCCGCTGAAACAAACGACGCCTCCAACAACCCCGATGACGAGTGCCGCGAGAGGGCTGACGAATCCGGAAGCCGGCGTTATCGCAACAAGGCCGGCTACTGCGCCGGATGCGGCCCCCAGCACCGTGGGCTTCCCTCTCGTATACCACTCGGCAAACATCCATGAAAGTGCGGCGGAGGAGGCCGAGATGTGCGTCGCCACGAACGCCGAGGTCGCCAGCGCGCCGGAAGCAACGGCACTTCCTGCATTGAAACCGAACCAGCCGAACCAGAGGAGCGCTGCGCCGATGAGAGTCATCGTCATGTTATGCGGTGGCATCGGCTCCTGTCCATAACCGCGTCTCTTCCCGATCAGAAGCGCAGCTACAAGTGCAGATACACCCGAGCTCACGTGAACGACCAGCCCGCCGGCAAAATCTAATGCGCCAAGATTCTTTATCCACCCGCCAGCTCCCCACACCCAATGTGCAAGCGGATCGTAAACGAACGTTGCCCACAGAAGTATGAAGAGAAGGTATGTCTTGAACTTGAATCTCTCGGCAAATGCACCTGTTATCAGCGCCGGAGTTATCACCGCAAACATCATCTGGAACATCATATAAGTCTGATGCGGTATTGTCGGGGCATAATCGGGATCAGGCCTCAACCCGACACCGTTGAGACCAAACCACTTCAGGCTTCCGATCACATGCCAAACGTCCGGACCAAATGCGAGCGAATATCCGATGAGCATCCACTGGACAGTAATGATTCCGAGTGCAATGAAACTCTGCATTATTGTCCCGAGCACATTTTTCCGTCTCACCATGCCGCCGTAGAAAAGAGCGAGACCAGGCGTCATAAGCATGACGAGTGCAGTCGAGATAAGCATCCAGGTCGTGTCACCGGAGTTAATTCCATTTGCCGAGTCAACCTGTTGACCGGCCTGCTGCACGGTCGATTGAACATTTCCGCGATTTGCTTCCTGGGCAAAACCCTGCTGCGACGCTGCCATGAAAAGCGTTATCGCGATCGAGATAAGACATTTCTTCATTTTCGTCACAAATAAATCCTTAGATTTAGATTCAAAGGTATAAGTAGATGTACAGCTCCCTTGCTCGGGCCCGGTGCTCCGAGGAAGTGGACAACAAAGGTTCAAGTGGATCGTTATAGGATAACTAATGCGCGCGATCACACAAAATTATGAAAGGGGAATTTTTGTTCCGACTTAAAATGTTAAAGCTGCATGAGTGAAAGTATTTAGATTTGTGGAGGTTTCGTTTTTCTGACATGATCACAGGGGAATTTCTATGCCAAGAGTAATCGCCGTCTCAACGCAAGATGCGCCAATGAAAATTTCACAAGCTGAAGTCAGGGAATTCGTGCAGGAAATGTTTTCGCTTCACCGCAATGACATCGACAGACTCATAAGCGTGTTTGATCACTCGACAATCTCGTCGCGCCATTTCACGGAAGAAAAAGAATGGTATGGCAGAGAACACGACTTCGCTGAACGAAACGAGCTCTACATTCAGAGTGCGGTCGCGATGTCGGCTGCATGCTCCGAGAAATGTCTGAACCTCGCCGGGTTGAATGCGCGCGACATCCACCATATCATTTTCGTCTCGAGCACCGGCTTGTCGACGCCGAGCATCGACGCACGACTCTTCAATATTCTGAAATTCGATCGCCACATCAGGAGAACGCCAATCTGGGGACTCGGCTGTGCCGGCGGCGCAGCCGGCCTGAGCAGGGCGCTTGAATACACGAAAGCGTTTCCGGAACATGCTGTGCTGCTCATTGCCATTGAGCTATGCGGTTTGACGTTTCAAAAAGATGATTACAGCAAAAGCAATCTGATCGGCACATCGCTGTTCTCGGACGGCTCGGCTGCGGCAATCGTTGTCGGAGATGAGCACCCGCTCAACAATCGCAAAGGAATTAATCTCTTGAATTCCCTCTCGACGATCTACGAAGATTCACTCGATGTTATGGGTTGGGAAGTGAAAGACAACGGATTGAAAGTCATCTTCAGCAAGGACATTCCGACCATTGTCAACAATTGCGTCAAGCAAAACATCGAGGAGCTTGCCGCGAAAAATGACATCGAATTGTCAGACATAAGACACTTCGTGACTCATCCGGGCGGACTGAAAGTCATAGACGCATATCAGCAGGCGCTCGGATTGACCGAAGAGGCTCTCCGATTGTCACGCAAAGTTCTGAGCGAGCATGGCAACATGTCTTCGCCGAGTGTCCTTTATGTCCTGAGTGAGTTCCTGAACAGCCGCGAGTACGAACCGGAAGAATACGGACTCATTTCCGCGCTCGGACCGGGCTTCAGCTCCGAATTGATCTTGTTCAAGACAACCTGACACATTTCTCCGAATAATTCCTTTGGATTGGATCTTCATTTCTTTTCTCATCGCGCAAAGAATCGCGGAGCTCATCGTCGCGAAACGACACGAGAGAACTCTCAAGGGGCTTGGCGCAATCCAGATCGACAAAAGAGGCTACAAGTTCATCGTCGGAATGCACGTCGCATTTTTTATATCGCTCGTGCTCGAGAAACTAATCTTCAACCGCCCCGTCAGCCCGGAGTGGCGTATACTCATCGTAATCTTCCTTGCGGCACAATTTCTCCGCTATTGGGCGATTGTTTCGTTAGGAGTTTACTGGAACACGAAAGTTCTTGTCCTTCCCACACATCCGATGCTGAGGAAGGGACCATACAGGATACTGCGGCATCCTAATTACGTTGCAGTCGTAACCGAACTAGCCGTCATCCCATTGATTCTTTCCTGCTACGTGACTGCTGCGACCTTCACAATCATAAACGCATTTGTCATTCGCAGAAGAATAAGAATCGAAGTGAGAGCACTGGCGAAAGCGAATTCCTGAAATAAAAAAACCCGGACGGAGTTACCATCTGAGATACTCTCTAACACACCTCTTTTCGTCCGTCCGGCGTTTCCTATCCCAACAAGGCTTCTCCAATAATAGTTCAAACCAGAAATGACACACATAGACCGAATAACGAAGACCATTCGCAAAATTAGTCTCTGATAGTTGGTCTTGTCAATCACGTCGGTCTCTCTCACTTTTCTATCTCGCCAACTTATGTTATCTTATTGGGGATAAACAAAGTTTCACCGAAGGATTGCTTCGGACAAAGCACTATCTCGCAAGCGTGCTGAAGCTTGATTGAGAATCGCGTTGTGAAGTGTTTTACTTCGGTGCGCAGGCACGCCACGGTGAATTAACCCATTTGGAAAATATTGAGATGAGAGACTATAGACTGCGAAATATTGCCATAATTGCTCACGTTGATCATGGAAAGACGACGCTAGTAGATTACATGCTCAAGCAGACCGGCACGTTCCGCGAAAACCAAAACCTAGGAACGCGAATCCTCGACTCGAACGACCTCGAGCGCGAGAAGGGAATCACGATCCTCGCAAAAAATACGTCGGTGAAATATAAAGACGTGAAGATAAACATCGTTGACACGCCGGGCCATTCTGATTTCGGCGGCGAAGTTGAGCGAACGCTGATGATGGTTGACGGAGTACTATTGCTCGTCGATGCAGCTGAAGGACCGCTTCCGCAGACAAAGTTCGTGCTGCGCAAGGCACTCGAGCTCAACCTCGAGCCGGTCGTCGTGATTAACAAGATCGACCGGAAAGATGCGCGCCCGGCCGAAGTGTTGAACGAAGTGTACGATCTTTTCATATCGCTTGGCGCGAGTGACGAGCAGATAAATTTCCCGGTCATCTATACGATAGCCAAGCGAGGTATCGCAAAGTACTCGCTCGAGGACAATAGTACCGATCTGTCTCCTCTTTTCGAGACGATCCTGAAGCGGATTCCAGAGCCGCCGGCAGATGCCGAGTCGCCGTTTCAGATGCTCGTGATGAACATCGAGTATAACGACTACATCGGACGCCTCGGTATCGGAAGAATTTTTCGAGGGACGATCAGAGATGGCGCACAGATGCGAGTCGTTCACAAAGATGAGAGGGTCGAGGACGCACGCATCACGAAGATATACACCTTCGAAGGCTTAAAAAGAGACGAAGCCGTCGAAGCGAGCGCCGGCGAGATCATTGCACTCGCAGGCATGGAAGATGTCGACATAGGTGAGACGATCTGCGACCCGGCCGACATTACCCCGCTCCCTTTCGTGAATATCGAAGAGCCGACACTCTCGATGAACTTCGTCGTGAACAATTCGCCGTTCGCGGGAAAAGAAGGAAGGTTTGTTACCACGAGAAATCTCGCAGAGCGACTGATGCGTGAGTTGAGAGCGAACGTCAGTCTTCGCGTCGAGCCTGGAGATACGCCGGATACTTTCAAAGTAAGTGGAAGGGGCGAGCTTCATCTCGCGATCTTGATCGAGACAATGCGGAGAGAAGGTTACGAATTTCAGGTCGGCAAGCCGCAGGTCATTTACAAAACAATCAACGGGGAGCTTCGCGAGCCTGTGGAACATGTTGTCATAGATGTCCCTGACGAATTTGTCGGCACGGTTATCGACAATCTCAGTTGCCGAAAAGGGGAGATGAGAAATCTAATCCCGAGTCACGGGAATACAAGGCTGGAATTCATCGTGCCGGCAAGAGGACTCATCGGATTCAGAACAGAGTTTCTAACACAGACAAAAGGCACGGGTATCCTTCACCACAATTATCACGGGTACGAACCGTACAAGGGCGAGATAGAATCGAGAAACAAAGGTGCTGTCGTCGCTCTCGAAACCGGAACCGCTGTGGCTTATGCAATGTGGAAGCTTGGAGAAAGGATGACATTCTTCATCGAGCCGGGCACTCAGGTCTATGCAGGAATGATCGTCGGAGAAAGCACTCGTGAAGACACGATCGTCGCAAATGTCTGCAAGACGAAGCACCTGACGAACATGCGTGCCTCAGGTGCTGACGAAGCGATTAGACTCGAGCCGCCGATTCTCATGACCGTGGAGAAGGCCATCGAGTGGATAAACGATGATGAGTATGTCGAGTTCACACCGAAGTCGATCCGCCTGCGCGAGAGAATTCTCGACCACGACGAGCGGTACAAAGCAAGGAAGAGAACAGCTGTAGGTTAGCGCAACCTTCTATTCAGGCGGTATTGGATATGCAAGGCTATTGAGGGGTATGAAATATCCGACAAACATCCGTCCGGCTGCCTGAACAAGAACGACCCGCCCGCGAGTTGACCAGGAAGACGGAACCCATGCAGAGCCACCATGCAATAGCTATCTCGGCGGAGAGAATCAGTGGCAGAAAACAAAAGGCGATGAAGATAATGTTGATTACAATGTGAAACGGGGTGGTGATGCTTGCAGTGAAGTCGCGCCTGTATTGTCGATCCCAATCACCAAATCCTCCAGGGAAGAAAAACTCCTCAAAGACATGCGCGATGGCAACAGAAGGTAGCAGCCAAAGCAAACTCATGAGTTCCTCCAGTATTAAACGAGATTCACCACTTAACATAGTGATATTGTGTATGGGCGGCTACGAGGCTTGACATTTAAGGAAACCGTATTGTCAGGGTTTCCTATCGGTTCTTACCTCATAGTGTTGGGAACACTCGTCGAAACGGGAGAGTGTAGCTCGGGCTCTAGGCGGGACCACTGCCTGTTCGTAGTCATCTCCCGCAAATTCGCGAACTGCTTCTATGGAATCGACTCCGTAAATCCATATGGGTATACCGCGCTTCGCCGACGATGCTGAAGAAAGGAATGTGTGCACTCTCGACGAAGGCGCCTGCCGTGAATCCCCATCGCGGATGAACATCCTTGACGGGGGAATTGTAAATCCAGGCTTGATTCGAATTAACCGCACCCAAACTAACACCGTAGGAACCGATTAGCTGAGCGTACGTCGTTTCCGAAATGAAGAACAACATGGATAATACTGCTGCGATTCTTTTCTGCAACACTACCTCCTGTAGGAATTGCAACTGACGTTCGCGGAAAGAAGTTCGACTCGCGTTTATGTGCCGATGCTTATCTTTTCCTCCAAACCATGAAGTGAGAACGCAGCAGTATTGAAAACAGCTTGCCCTCATGGGACGGTCGAGCACAAAGGCTCGTTAGGTGTTTCCGTGCTCTACTTCAAGAAAAGTAGTTTCTTTGTCTCGACAAAATTTCCAGCCCGGATTCGATAAAAGTAAACTCCATTTGATAAATTGCTTGCATCAAAGTTGAGTTCATAATAGCCAGCACTTAACTCTCTATTAATGAGCGTTTGTACTTCTCTGCCAAGAAGATCGTAAATGGTTATTTTTGTCAGTCCGCTTTGCGGCAAAGCAAATCTTATTCTTGTGGTCGGGTTGAACGGGTTGGGATAGTTCTGACTTATTGAATACTCTGTTGGCACTCCTTCTTGAAAATTTTTGACACCTGTCAAAGTAAAATCCCATACGTCGCTCCACGGACCAGAGCCTTCAACATTGTTTGCTTGAACCCGCCAGTAGTACTTTTGTCCTTCCAAAAGCAGCTGTAAAGATATTGCTGTATCTGATGTCGTGATTGATCCGAAGATGTTAATGAATGTTGGTGCGTTAGATGTTTGGACTAAATATTGATCGGCATATTGTACTCTATTCCAGCTCAGTGTAATACTTTCTGGTTGGCCTTGAACTGGAGTGGCATAACCTGATTGTGTCTTAGTTGGTAAAGGCACAAATGTCGTGAAGTTCAATACATCGCTAAATGGACCCGGAGAGCCAGCATTATTCTCTGCTTGAACACGCCAATAATATCTCTTGCCTTGCAATAATCCGGTGAATGTTTTTACCGTATCAGTAGTTGTCGAATCCCTCTTCTCGATGTTTGTAAATGTTGGGTCTGTTGATAATTGGATAATATACTTTTGAGCCTCACCTATCTTGTTCCACTTAAACGTAACACTTGTTGTGTCCAGATCTTTCTGAAGATTGGAAGGATAGACTAAAGTTGTCTTTCCAAAAAAAGATGTGCCGTTAGAAAGACTCGGGTTAGTCCATGTAATCCATGGGGAAAGGTCGATATTATACGGACTGTCAGATATGCTGTCCGTATTTACGCTATCCTTGCCAAGTAGGAACTTGTCCACGAAGGCTTCAATCTCTGGTATCTGGTTGCTTGGAACTTGGCAGTGCACATGTCCACCGACAACGGAAAAGCCGAACCTATCGGATATGCCTAAAGCATTATAAACCGTCTGACAAGCCTTACTACAGACGTAGCACGATGGATTTGACAGCCATGTATAATCCGGGTTTGCCGTGACGTACAACGCGCGGGGCGCACACATTGCCATTAACTCATGATGATCCTCCGGGAGGAGCGAAACATTGTTGCCGGAGAATTGTTTCATCGAATTCATGAACCAATTATAGTCCGTGTTGTCTATGTCTTCGACGCTACCAGCAGGCTCGGAATGCGAGTATCGCCACGACGTGGCGCCACCGCCGCCTGACTCTTGGGCAATTGTAAGCGCAACGCGCTCGTCAAATGCTCCTGCAAAGAGTGCCATCTTGCCGGCATAGGAGCAACCGGTAACGGCTATGTGCTTTAGATCTATGGGGAGAACATTCTGAACCAGCTCCAACCCATCGATTATGCGACTGACTCCCCAAGCCCATGCACTGTATTGTCCCGTGTTAGTGGGGTTGAGATTAGGGTAAAGCTGGTAGTAGGGGTTCGAAATTTGCGGGTTGCCATAAGTCGATACTTGACTAGAGCTGAATGTGACTTCTGCAATATTGCGACTGCTAAAGATGTCAGATGGGATACTACCATATGGAAGATCCATACCGATCA
Source organism: uncultured Bacteroidota bacterium (assembly GCA_963704305.1). GTDB lineage: Bacteria > Bacteroidota > Ignavibacteria > Kryptoniales > JAKASW01 > JAKASW01. The sequence continues at coordinate 1,045,837 of OY969888.1, forward strand.
CTACAGGGAAGGGTCCGGTCCCCGCCGGGAGGATGACTTGCGAAGTCAGCGTAAGCGTTTTGCCGTTCACAGTTACCTTCACTGTAAGCACGCCCCCAGAGTAACTAGCAGTAATGCTGTCCGGACGAGCCGGCTTTTCACCGATCTCATAATTCCAGATCTGAGCGCCGATCTCCGCACGACGGTATTCCCAATCCGAGAAGTTAGACATGCGGCCTCTGCCATCGGCCCACTCAAACGGGTCGGGTAAGGATTGAATGGAAGGGAGTTCGCTGAACGAAGGCAAATAAGGTATCGGATAGTCTGCGCCTGTGTTCTCAACTCCATAGACGAGGGGCATTGTCTGAGCTAATGAATCAACGAACGAGTATGTGCTTAATAAAAAAACTAAGAACAGTATCCTTAATCTCATTTTGATTCTCCTTAAAAAAGGTTTCTTGATACTCCAGAATCTCTTAATGCTAAGCCGCAGCTCAGAATGACATGCAGTGAGAAGGAACTAATCCTTGATAACACGAAAGTGATTATCTAAAGAGTCTTCCGTCGTCGTGCTTGATGCTGAGAAGAGTGCACGCGCCTATCGAAGCAATTACAATCGCAGTGGCAGCTGAGCCGGTCGTCACATTCCTAATAGTCAAGTCCAATGACATCGAAGGGCTCAAGCCAACGTCATGATACCGAATATTAGTGTTTGAAAGAATCCCTGGCAAAACTGTGTCCACCAGTAGACAACCCATGTGATCTTATTCCTACTGTACTGGATGTTACTGCACCTCAACATCCGCAAATGAAATCACTTTCATCTAAGAAACCGGAAACAACGTCTCCCGCGAGCAAAAGGGGATGACGCATACTACTCAATTCCCTTTCCCACGACGCCAATAATTATTGAAAATGTAGTTGTTGCAACTCTTATTGTCAACGCACCCTCGGCCAGCGATTCGGGAATGGAAAAGAGAATTACACGAACAGATTGTAGGAAGCTATGCACTTGCCGTTACTGAAACCTGTTGTCAACACCCCTGAGTTGAAAGGCTTTTAGAGTCGGCGCCGACACTTTTTGCTCCGGGTTCGACGGTTTCGTATCGGCTTCCACACTCTTTGTTCCAAGCCCGATGCTTTTTTCTTCGGCCTCGACACTTTTTGTATCGACGCCGAGCGTCTGATCCTCGAAGCCAACGCTTATTGCACCGGCGTCGGGTATCCGGAGTGCGGACACCGCTTTAATGGAGCCATCAGCATGGCTACCTTCCCTTTTACTTCTCGTTTCGCTTTCACAAATTCTGTGAATGAAGCCGATCCGCTTCTCAAATTCCATGAACAAATAACCGCTGCAAAGGAGATACAAAACATGAAACGAGTTGTCCTCATCTCTGCATTGTTGGCAATTGCCTCGGCTCTTGTGTTCGCTCAGTCGCAACCGCAACTAAAGTCAACAGGCTCACCAAATACTGTCTATCAAATTCAGCAGGGCTTCGTTGATGCAAACGGCGTGATGATATATTATGAAGAGTTCGGAAAGGGTGCGCCTCTCATGATCGTGCATGGTGGACCTGGTGCATCTCACGATTACTTCCTTCCCTACCTGATCCCCCTGGCGAGACACAATCGCCTGATATTTATCGACGAGCGAGGTTCAGGACGATCGGAGCAGCTGGAAGACTCGTCGAAGTATACTGTCGAGAACATGGTGGAGGATGTGGAAGCGGTCCGGAAAGCACTCGGACTCGGAAAGATGAGTTTGCTCGGCCACTCATACGGCGGAGTTCTTGCGCAGGCATACGCCCTGAAATACCAACAGCACCTGAGCCATCTTATACTCTGCAGCACTTTCCCGAGCACATCTCAGATGAACAAGGTCTTCGACAAGATGAAGGAGAAGATGTCGCCTGAACTCCGAGACCGCATCGACAAGATGGAGAAGGAAGGACTATTTGGCCACGGCCTGCCGTACGAACAGAACAGGTATACAAACGAGTACATGATCGCAGCCTGGGGAGAAGGATACTTTCCTTACCTCTATCAGCGGAGACCCGACCCGAATTATGATCCCATCGCGAGCGGAGTAATGTCGTGGCCTCTTTACAGGGAGATGTGGGGCTCCGACGGTGAATTCATAATCGACGGTAACCTGAAATCTGTCGAGTACGTCGACAGACTCCCGTCGATCAAAGTGCCGACACTGATCACGTGCGGAGACCATGATGAGTGCGATCCTTCGCTTTCCAAGGAGATGCACGAGAAGATCGCCGGCTCGAAGCTTGTCATATTTCCGCAAAGCGGACACATGACGTTTGTCGATCAGCCAGATTTGTTCATGAAGACGGTGAAGGAGTTTCTACACTGAATCCGGTTTGTCAAAAAGCACCGTGTTGCTTTGAGACCGCGTCATGGTCCAATAATTCTCGTTGACGCGGTCTCTTTAACTGGGGTAACTCTTCGTCAGAGGGATAAATACTTCTCGCAAATTCACTTGCCGACTTCCACTGCGACGAATCTCGAAACGTAAGACGACCCCTGTTTGGTAAGTACTCTCAGCATAACGGCGTCGCCATCTTTCTTGTCCTTCAGAACATTCACCAGATCCTTGGGCGATTTGACCTGCCGGTGGTCTACCTCCGTTATGATATTGCTCGGTACAAGAGTCCTGTCTGCCGAAGGTCCGGTCGGTGAAACGCTCGCCACAACAACCCCGCCATCAATTTTCGCCTGACTCTTAGTGTCCCTGTCAAGGGTCTGAACGGAAATTCCGAGCTTCGCGACATTGACCTGCCCGTTCTCTTCAGGCATCTCGTTGTTTTCCTGTACGCTCTGGTTGTTGCTCGCGAGATCCTGCCGGGACAATTCGCTCAGCGTCACGTCCCTGGAGGCGATCTTGCCATCCCTAAATATCCTGAGAGTGACGATATCGCCCGGGACATGTTCGGCAACAACTATCTGTAGCTCGTTCGGTGCATTCACTTCCTTCCCGTTCACGGAAAGTATGACATCGCCGGCCCTGATGCCGGCCTTCTCTGCCGGGCTCCCGGAAATTATGTCCTGAACCAGAACTCCTTCCGGCTTTGGCAGCCCGAGCGCGTGGGCGTCCGTTTCATCCATCGCTCCGTGTGTCATTTGAATCCCGAGCCACGGTCTCTTGACCCTGCCGTAGGCGATCAAATCCTCGGCCGTCTTCTTGACGAGGTTTATCGGTATCGCGAAACCGTAACCCTGACTGTAACCTGTCCTCGTGGCAATTGCAGTATTGATCCCTACAACTTCGCCCCGGATGTTGACGAGCGCTCCGCCGCTGTTCCCGGGATTGATCGCGGCATCGGTCTGGATGAAATTACTGATGCCGTAACTGTCGTGCGAAGCACTGACATCGATGTTCCTTCCGAGCGCGCTGACGATCCCTGCCGTGACGGTCGATGTCAGCCCGAGAGGGTTTCCGATTGCGAGTACCCACTGTCCGACATCGACACTGTCGGAATTCCCAAGCGCAGCGGCCGGAAGATTATTGGCAGAAATTTTTATTACCGCGACGTCGGTTGTCGGGTCGGTGCCGACGATCCTCCCGCTGAACTCGCGGTTGTCATAGAGCTTCACCTTGATGCCGTTCTTGTCCGCGTCGTCAACGACGTGGTTATTGGTGATTATATAGCCGTCGGAAGTAACGATGACTCCCGATCCGACTCCCTTTTCCGGCCGGCTCGGGAAAATTAAATTGAAAGTTGTGAAAGAAAAACGGAGCCCCGATCTTCGGCGTGGTGGTCACAGTGACGCTGACAACCGTCGGCGTAACTGACTTCGATACCCTGATGAAAGCATTCTGAGTTGCCATCAAATTCAAGTCTGCTTTTCCGATCGGGGCGGGCCCGCCTAATTCCACCCTCGCGCCAGAAAATCCGAAGCCCGGTCTGACGTTGTTGAAACTCATCACGAGCAGCGCGCCGAATATAATTCCGACCGCGACTAACAAAGCCGCTCCGATTAGTGTCCTCTTTTGCATTTTCATTTCCTCCTCCTGCCGAAGGCATCACTTCGTGAGAAGGAGTCCTTCGGACAATTCATTTTCGGACTGCACGTTTCCTCCATGTGCCAGATCTGCCAATAATTTCTCACACTCATAGTCGCTGAGATCTGCGAGGGATATCCAGTCAGATATACTTTTCTTGCCGGGGCCTCACGGCGACCGCAAGATGGAAAAAGATTTTATCTCTTTCAGGTTGTCAGAGTGTTTTCTTAAGTAAACAAAAACGAAATCCGAAAGTTCATTTTGAAGCGCCGGCTCTATCTTCGCCTTCGCAGCGGTCTCGGTGCTCAAACGAATCAGACTTCGCAGAACCAGAAGAGCTGAACTCGAGAGAAAAAATCCCCGGCTTACGTTCGCTGAACACTTCTCGCACAACGGACCGCCCTTCTCGATAACATAGCAAACTTCACGTTCCTTCTCAAGACTGATCGGTTTTCCGCAAACGAGACATTTATCGAAATTGGGTGCGAATCCAAGATCGATCGCAAGATGCAGACCAAAATGTGCAAACACATTTTGTGGCAACGTTTCTTTGACATCCAGCATGGCAAGCGAATTTACCAGAAGACGGAAGACCGGTTCGTTCTCCTCCTCATCGTGCATGACGCGGTTCACGATCTCGATGAGCGACATCGCGATTGAGAACGTGTGCAGATCCGATGTAAGAGATTTGAAATATGTCACGAAGTCGCTCGATGAAACGTACTGGAGCCCACGATTCTCCCGGCGATAGAAAACTATCTGCAGGTAATTGAGCGGCTGGAGGAGAGATCCAAACTTCGTTTTCGGATTGCGCGCACCTTTGGCGATCGCGCTCATCTTTCCGTAGCGTCGGGTGTAGAACGTCACGATCTTGCTCGTGTCGCTATAATTGACGGACTTTAAAACTATGGCTTCAGTTTTCTCAATGGACACCATTTAATTTAACAACGAGAGGGGGAGGAGACAAAGAGGATAGCAAGATAGCTGTTAGCTGATAGCTCACAGCTAATAGCTACTTCAGTACCATCATCTTTTTCAGCTTGTTCCAATTATCAGCGCTTACACGGTAGAAGTAGACCCCCGATGAGACAAGGTTCCCGTTTCTGTTTATGCCGCTCCATGTCAGCTCTGTATAACCTGCGGGATAATCCCCATCCGCAACCTGCGCAATCTACCGACCAACTGTGTCGTAGATCATCAGCTTCGCGTCGATGCTTTCGGAAGCTCAAATGCGATCTTCGTTGACGGATTGAGCCGATCCACAAACACATCGTGTGATGATCGGCTTCCCGAACGTCCTGTTCGGGAAATGGATTGGGGAAATTATCGTAAAGCTTGTAGTCCTTCGGTGCGGATATGGAGACTGTTATGTCCTTCGTCCATTTCTGGCCGTCAGATGTTTTAATCTCAGCCGTTATCTTCGTCTGTACTCCGACCGGCGCCTTCTCAGAAAAACTTCGAGCATCGATATAAGAATTTCCTCTAGCACCAGACCACGGCTGGCTGGATTTAGATGGCTTCCGCAAAGTCATTACACCATCAATCCACTAATCCAAAACTCCGTTATTCCCTTTACTTTTCGTACCCAATCATCTTCTCGATATTCTCTTTGAAAGGCTTCCTAATAATTCCTCTCTCCGTTACGAACGCTGTGATGTTGTCCGCAGGGGAAACATCGAATGCGGGCGCGTAAACCGAAACTCCCTCCGGTGCCGATCTGCAATTTTGAAAGTGGGTTACTTCTTCAGAATTTCTTTCTTCGATAGGAATCTCTACACCGGTCTTCGCCGTCAGGTCAAAGCTCGAACTCGGAGCAGCCACGTAAAAAGGAATTTTCTGCTCTTTACATAACACCGATAGGTTGTAGGTACCTATCTTATTAGCAGTATCACCGTTTGCTGCGATCCTGTCAGCACCCACCACGACGAGATCGACCTTGAATTTTTTCATTGCGATTCCGGATGCGCTGTCGACGATCAATTTGAAATTTATCCCAAGCTTCTGAAGCTCGTATGCCGTGAGTCGGGCTCCCTGCAGAAGCGGCCTCGTCTCATCAACGATAACAAGTGTGTCCTTTCCCGCTTCATGCGCAGCTCGAACGATCCCGAGCGCTGTTCCATATCCGCCCGTCGCGAGTCCGCCGGTATGGCAGTGAGTTAGTATCGTGGCTTTATCAGGAATAAGATCGATTCCATATCGTCCAATTGTTTTGCACGACTCGATCTCTTCGGAAAGAATTTTATTCGCCTCACTCAGGAAAACCTCACCGACATTCTTACCATCTAATCTCAATCTTCTCAGGCGAACAAGGACATTTTTAATATTGACCGCAGTCGGTCTGGTCTCATGGATTTCTTTCAGTGCACTCTCTAATCTTGAATCGATCGCACCCTTCGATCCCGATTCAAATGCGGCGAGGGCGGCAGCATATGCGGCGGCAATCCCGATCGCCGGCGCGCCGCGGATCCTGAGCGATTTGATCCACTCACACACATCCCGGTAATTTTCAGTCGAGAGGAATTCTTCGGCAAGAGGAAGCTGTGTCTGATCGATGATCACCACTCTCCCATCATCCCACCTGATGGGATCGGGCAAATCAATCTTCGAACTTGGATAATTCGATGAAGTCACGATACCGGCCGAGAATTTCCAAATCGGAGAGGTCTTTTAATCCTTCCGTTCCGAATTTTCCGACGCAGAAGGAAGCCAGCACGCTCCCGTATATCACCGCACGCTTCAGGTTATTGACCGAGAGGTCTTCCGTGCGCGCGAGGTGTCCGACAAATCCTCCGGCAAACGCGTCGCCGGCACCTGTCGGATCGTAAATGAACTCGAGCGGAAAAGCGGGAGCCGAGAAGATCGTATCGCTCGTGAACATGAGCGCGCCGTGCTCACCCTTCTTGATTATCACTATACGCGGGCCAAGGCTCATTATCTTCCTTGCGGCTTTGACCAAATTGGGCTCCGAGACAAGTAGCCGCGCTTCCGAATCGTTGACGATCAAAACGTCAACCTTTTCCAAAGTGGTTAAGAGCTCGTCTCGTTTTCCCTTGATCCAGAAATTCATCGTGTCGCAGACGACGAGCTCCGGTTTCTGTTTGAGAGAGTCGATCACGCGGAGCTGAAGCACAGGATCGATATTTCCAAGGACGATATACGTGCTCTTGCAATATAACTCGGGAAGATCGGGGTTGAATTTTTCGAAAACGTTCAATTGAGTATCGAGCGTGTCGCGCTCATTCAGATCGTAGTGATAACGGCCGCTCCAGTGGAAAGTTCTTCCGCCCTCTACGACCTGCAATCCTTCTAAATCTATTCCCCGCGATTCAAGGAAGTCGACCTCCGATTTAGGAAAGTCCGAACCGACAACACCGACAAGCCTGATCGGTGCGGTAAAATATGAAGCGGCGGCAGAAATATAGACCGCGCTTCCACCTGCGACCATGTCTGCCCGTCCGAACGGTGTCTCTATCGTGTCGAGCGCAATCGATCCGACAACAAGTAAACTCATTTCATACTCCGATGAAGAAGAATCGCGAGAGTCAATTTAATACGAGCATGAAGAACTTCAAATAATGATCGAGTCGTGCCGTCTGGGGTTGCCCAGCTTGAATGAAAGGAACTCAGTGCTTAATCTATTATGCATCAATTCCAGGAGGGCAAGATGAATAAGAGAGATGCCATTCTCCTTTTCACAGCCGCGCTCGTCGCCGTTCTCACTTTAAGCGGAGACCCGCAGCAGGGCAAACCACTACCCGTCAAGTTTTCTCATCCCGATCTTGTACGATTCGACCACGACTGTTTCACCGTTCATGGAAAAGACATCTTCATTTACAGCGGGAGCTTTCACTACTTCCGGTGCGACTCCTCACTGTGGATGGATCGGCTTGAAAAGATAAAGGCGGCTGGCTTCAACACCGTTGAGACATACATCCCGTGGAACTGGCACGAGCAACAGGAAGGTCAAGCCGATTTTACTCCTCTCGAGAAATTCCTGACAGACTGCGAACATCTCGGCTTTTATGTAATTGTTCGTCCCGGTCCTTACATATGTGCGGAATGGGATGTCGGCGGCTTCCCGGAATGGCTCGCGGGTAAGGGCATGGGATTTCGAACATCATCTCAAGAAGATATCAGGTGGTCACAATACTGGTACAACGAAGTCTTGCCGGTCATCCGCCGTCATCTGATTACCAATGGCGGCAGCATAATTATGATGCAAATAGAAAATGAGTACGATTACTTCGATCTGCCGGACAGTGACAAGGCGGTTTATGTCAAATCACTTTATGAGACCGCAATAAAGAACGGGATAGATGTTCCGATAATCACCTGCTGGACAAAACAGACTCGTGAGAAAACGGATTCTGTCTTTTCACAAATACTGGACGCCTGCAATTTCTATCCCGGATGGAATATCGAAGGCACACTCCAGAGGATCGAGAAGGCAAAAACCGAAGAGCCGAACTCACCACCGATGATTACGGAATTGCAGGGAGGATGGTTTTCGAGTGTCGGCGACAAGAGTGTCAGGGATCTCGAGTCATATGGTCCCGATCAGATCAATGCTTTGACAAAATACGTCATCGCGCATGGCGTGAAAGCACTCAACTACTACATGCTTTACGGTGGCACGAACTTCGGTTATTGGGGATCAAAAGGGAGAACGACAAGTTACGACTATACCGCTCCGATTTCAGAGCCGGGAGGACTCTGGGATAAGTATAGGAACGTGAAATTAATCGGCGATTTCATTAGACTTGCCGGTCAATATCTGGCGCGCTCGCACGAGGTGAAAGGCGGTGCAACGACTCAATCGAAAGGAGTGGAATGCTTGCTCCGATCAGACGGTAATGTTTCATTCCTTTTTGTTCGGAACACAAACAACGGTCCTGTTGAAGCACAGATAGACGTCAGGCCGCCTCGGGCATCGCAGTTCACCATTTCAATTAAGATGCGAGCGAGGGATGCATATTTCCTACCTGTAAACTACCCGCTTCCGGGCGGAAAGGTATTGAATTACACAAACGTTCAGGTGTCGGCAGTGACTGAATACAACGGGAAGCCGCTCATCATTGCATACGGCAACGAAGGAGATGAGGCAAAGATTTACGCTGGCGAGTCGATGTGCTCGGAGACAATTAAGAGTTCGGATCAGTTGTTCGATTGGGATGGGCTTTATGTTTTGCTGACCACCAAGGAAAGAGGCGCGCGAACGCAGGTTTATGAAACACCTTCCGGTCCGGTCGTCCTGATCTCAAATACTTATTTCACATTACCTAACGAATCCCGTCATGTGGTCTGGGATTCTTCTCCAAACGTTCACGGTCCAGGTTCTGCTAACGGGGTGCAAGTGAATTTGCAGACGAGACCGGGGAACGATTTGTTTTCGCTCGTGGCACCTCGCAATCTCGATGCGGTCACTATCGATGGCAAGCGACCGAAGGCCGTCCCCACCGGCCGACTTGGCATGCTGGAATTCTCATTCACCACCCCTCAGCCTGGATTGGGAAACATTCCGATATCCAACGTAAGATACAAAGCCGATGATGAAGCAGCGAACGCAGCCGGTTTAACTGAAATTAAAGTGAGCGGTGAAGACTATCCTTCGCTCGATAGTCTGCGTGATTTCCAAAGTGGCTACACGATTTATAGCGGCAACTTCACACTCGGTGAGAAGAAACTCTTGAAGTTCGATTACTATGACGATGACTGGCACGCGGTCTATGTTGACGGGAAGCTCATCACGGATCTCACAGGAAACTCCGAAGAAAACATCGCCACGCTTGACCTGCCTCAAGGCACCCACGAAATAAAGATCGTCTACGAAAACGAAGGTCGACAGAACGGCGGTTTCATGGAACAGGAGAAAGGACTCAAGCGCATTTCGGCTTACCTTCCGGGTCAGATAGAGTATTTGGACAAATGGAAATACTCACCGACCTCATCGGCATACCCTGAAAAAGAACCCGCGGAGTCGGCTCTCTCTTTCGACGATTCGAAATGGCCGGAGGTGAATGTCGGCAGCTCGCAGCACTCTTTCATACGTGAACACGAAGGATGGTGGTTCAGGAAACATATTAGTCTAAGCGAAGAAGCGGTTAATGGAAAACCCGAATTGACCTTCAAGGGCATTGATGATAGCGCGCTCGTTTATGTCAACGGCAGTCTTGCAGGTGAGCATAAGGGATCGGGTGAATTGTTCTCAATCCCTATCGGAAGTCTTGCCAAGACCGGCGAGAACGTTATAGCAGTTTGTGTACAGAACTTAGCGGGATCTGAAGGAATCTTCAAATCGGTCGTTCTAAAATGGGGGAACGCGACACAGTTGAAGGCAAGCCTCCTATTCCACCATTCGTTGGATGGTGAATTAGCAGGTTGGCAAGATGCGAAGCTCGACGACTCGAATTGGAAAACGGCAAGCAATTGGAAACCCGGCTCGTCTTCACATTTAATAACATGCTACAGAGGCGAATTCACTCTCCCGAATCGTGAAGGCTGGACAATCCCCTGGCGGCTCCATGTTGAATCAACAGGCGACATGCAGATATGGCTTAATGGCAGACTTCTTGGAAGATATTTCTCTAAAGGACCGCAGAAAGATTTTTACGTTCCCGGCTCAACCGCATGGCTGATAGCACAAGGAAAGAATACGGTCGCACTTGTGCTCAGGCCGAGCGGCAGCGGAATCATACCGCCTACTATCAAAAGCGTGTATGTGGCACCGTACGATGAGTACGTCACTCAAGAACACACTTTGAACATTACATTCAAATGAAAGGTATGAGCTTCGTCCGATCATGAACGGAAGTTCTGTTTTCTTATTCTATCTCCAGAAGATCCCGACGAACAAGAGAAAGACAACTGACTGCACTACCAGGATGACTCCCAACCGCGTGAAGTTCACCTTTGATTGCTTTCCTCCATTGCGGCCATCCAGCTGACGTCCGTGCGAGAACGCTGCCGATAGTACTTGCACGAGCATCGGCACAAATCCGGCGAACACAAGGACGCTGACAGTGGACGACAGACTCGCGACAACGATGAAAGCGACGAGCAGCAAGTGGTACACGATGGTCACCAACCTGGCCTTCCGCGCGTCGCCTTCCCACCTTCCCTTCATCCGGAGAAATTCTATTCTCATCTTCACATAGAAGATGCTGCTTCCGAAGAAGAAGAAGTTGATTGCATATAGGATAAGTGCCTTTTCATCGAGCAATCCGGTAATGACATAGTAACTCGCCGGCGCCAATAGCGTGAGCGCCGCAACGATTGTCAGCTCGTTGAAAAATGTACGCTGCTCTTTTTCCACGAATGTGCGGACACTGAAGGCAAACAAACCAAGTTCAACTCCACCGAATACCAGGAGCCAGGGAAGCCTGTAAACCATAATGAGAGCGATGCCGAAAAGAAGTGCAGCTGCTAACATGACCGTTGCTGCTATCACTTCATCGTCTTGAGAGCTCATTTGCTTCTTCGCAAGAGCCACGATAGGACCGTGGGAGATGAAGAGAAGTGCGAAACACAGAAACAGAATGAGGAAGCTCATCGAGAAGTGAGTCGCCAGCAACGCCGACAACATGGGCACAACCCACATCGCCCACGTTCCGTGTTCCCGTGGAAAGAAGCTACTCATTTTCATATCTTGACGACCGGCGTCGAAGCCAACTTGATTCTCAATATGTCAACCTGAACCCGGGACAAAACCTTCTCAGCATATTCAAACACGCTTTTCTCTTCAATTGAGAAGTGGCTCTTAAGGCTATCCTTGAGCGTTTCCAGGAAACCGCAAAGGCCATCGGATTCGCCCGATTCCATAGTCGATACAATCATGTCGGAACTGTTGAGCAGGAACAGGTGATCCTCCCGAAGGTCAGCGAGCAGCTTCTCTCCTATCTCATACACCAAAGGAAAGAGATATCGTTCTTCCGCTTCCTGGTGGCATTCGAGCAATCTCAGTGTGGAACTCAACCTTCTTTTGCGATCGTTCGGAACTGCAGTCCTCTCCGCATTTCTATTACCATGATCATTTGTATCGATCAATAGACCGTCGATTTCATCTAGAAGTCTGACATGTTCTCGTCTTAATATGTCCAATGGTCTTATGTCATAATGATTAGAAGCCATGACTGATCGCCCCTATGTTTTTGAACAACGCAAGATATTCTGAACCGGAAATCGAGTTCTGCCAGAGACCGAATAGCATCGCAACTCCGATGGTTCCAAAGTAGACGCTGAGAAGTAGGAGAGCATATTGCCTCTGAGATAGTCCTTTCGACCCGGAGCTCACGGAGAAATTTAGAGTTTCTTTGATCGGGCAGGCTTCCACGCAGGAATAACATGCAGTGCATTCTGCAGAACTGACAACATCGAGTTTATCGACCGGCAGCAGCGAAGGGCATGCCTCAGCACACTTTCCGCAGTCGATGCAGGTACGTTCGACGCGCCTGATCTTCAACGGACTTACGAGGCTCATCATGCCGAGCAGCGCACCGTACGGACATCCGTACCGACACCAGAAATTTTTGTAAAACAGAGACAGAAAGATCAGGATTCCGATGACTGCCAAGGAGAAAGTCGTGACATGTGCGAAGAACATATACATTTTTATGTCGGCGACTTTGTTGTAGTCGGAATATATGAATGAGCGCAACTCATCCACTGACAGCGCTGATATGGTTACAACAAAGAATGCCAGGAACAAGTACTTAACGGAGCGCAGTGGAACATCGATCCATCTAGGAAGTGTGAGATTCCTCCCCAGGATTTTCTCACCGAGTTTTTGAAGCGATTCCGAGACATATCCGATCGGACAGATCCAGCTGCAAAAACCCTTCTTCATGAATACGGAAACAAGAAGAACTGCAATCAAGATGAAGAAACCGGAAGGATGAATATGATTGACTATGCCCGTCAGTATGAAATATCTGAAGCTGATAAGTGCGCTGATAGGAAGGAATCCTTCTGCTCCTGGCGGACGTGACACCATACTAGCTCCGCCCGTCTCGAGTCCCCTCACAAAAAGATAAAAATCAATTCCGATCCACAGAGTCGAGAGGAAAAAGAGAAGCTGGACATAGCTTCGAACGTCCGAGTGTTTACGCTTCAAAAGCGACTTGTCGGGAACCTTCTTTATTCGCCTTCGATTGTCGGCCGACAATCGGTGCTTCATGTGCCTCTTGCGAGCGAGCAATCTCGAAAGTCGTGCAATGGTAGTCGAAGGCCGATGCACGGGGGTTCCGGACGGCGATGATATTTCGGATGTTTTTATCCTGTAAGTATCCATAAAATTATTTCAGCTTGAATTTCGATCGAAGTTGTTTGCTGGCAGAAATCTCCCTGGAGAAATCTGCCACGGTTTTGCTGGCCAGCACCTGGTAAACGCGGTCGCGTACCTGCCCCCACTCAGGATGCATCGGGCATGGGTTCTTGCTCGAGCACTCCGGGAAACCAAGCACGCACGAGGTCAGGAAGTCAGTCCCGTCGATCGCGTCCACTACGTGAAACAGAGCAACCTCATCCGGGCTTTTCTCAAGTCTGAATCCGCCCTTCGGCCCTTTTTGCGAGGACAAGATCCCGTTCTGCACGAGAAGTTGCAGCGTCTTTGCGAGAAACGGCATCGGGATATCTAGCCGCCCGCTGATCTCATTTATGTTTGTGAACTTCGTCTTCGGCTGGGCGGACATGTAGAGCACCGCCTGAAGAGCATATTCACATTGCCTGCTAAAGATCAAAGACATATATCAGACCTTTCTATCCGAAAATACCACTTCCGCAAACAGGAGTCAAGAGATCTTTCGAGTTTCGGCCGGCACATCCAGACTTCGGTCCCCTCCCGCCAAAGCAAAAGAGGCATGCACATACCCCTTCTTCGCTCGAGGATCAGGATTGTACTTAGTCTAAGGAAGAACACGTCGTTTTTTTGATGTAATTCTCGATTTCTGTTGAATCTGATCGGTGAATTTATTAAAGTTAGAAGAACGCGAAAAACAAGAAAAACGAGAAATGCAGGCAGGGAAGTTGGCTGTTACAAGGCCGTTGGGCGTCGGGCAAGCTGCGCAGATCTGTCGGGTGACTTCAAGAACCATCAATAACTGGATTAGAGCCGGCAAGTTGAAGGCATACGCCACTCCCGGTGGCCATTTTAGGATCTGGCCGTCCGACCTAAAAAAATTTTTGAAGGCGCACAACATGGACATCAAATTCGATTCTAGGGGAGAGCAGCCGAGAAGGATTTTGATTGTGGATGACGATGAGGCTTACGCTCAAATGGTTCGGGAGATGCTTCGCGACAGGTTGCAGTATTGTGAGATAGATGTGACACAGGATGGATACGAAGCACTAATGATGTTGGGTGAACTCAAGCCCGATCTTCTTGTCTTCGATCTAATGATGCCGGGGGTTGATGGCTTCAAAGTGCTCGACTTAATCGCACACCGAAAGGATAGTCATCAGCCGAAAGTACTCGTGCTATCCGGTAATCTTAGTGCGGCAGCAATTGAGCGCCTCAAGAGATCTGGTGCGGACCAATGGCTCGCGAAACCTGTTTCATCAGCTGAACTGGTTAGTTCTGTGTTGGACCTCATATCCGGGGAGGAACTTGGCTCAAGAGGGCTCTCTTGAATTTCGTCCCTCGTAGCCTTCCAGGATACCTTCTCCCTCTCTACGAGGAGTCCCACTCTTTGTTGGGACATTACTCCGGATACTTCATTGTTGCGGGCACAGTAATCTTCGCTGTTCTCGCGGCATTCGCATTCTCAACTTACCGCCGACGAACCGGGCTGCGAACTGAGTTAAGGCGCAAAGAGGAAGAGGCAAAACTGTCAACAAACCTCTGCGCTGCTATCGCAGAATTGACTGGCTTGCTCGACAAGGACGAGATCGCGATTCGAGCACTGAGACGCGCGAATTCCCAGATGGGAACCTCATCGATGATAATTGGCGAGCTGAAACCGGGTAGTGACTATGATCTCACGGCGTACAGTCTTGCAAACGCGCAACTTATTTCTGAAACTCTGCGACTGAAGAGCGATGGCCTGGTTCAAGTAACGAGAACACTATCGGAGTCGGGTGCGATATGGAACACCACTGTACAGGAGATCGCCCGCAGAATTTCAGGTCCGGCGAAAAAAGACAAAGCTGTCATGCAGTTCCTGAATAAGTACCTCTCGGGAGAGAGAATCTCTTTCGTTGCACCCTTTGCTGGAAACGCAAGCTCTTTTATAGCATTCGATCACACCGACGGACTTCACAGAAATGTCCTGCGTGGATCGATGTCGACCTATGTACAATATCTGTACTCTGCCATTCAGGCAGCCGAGTTGTACTCACTCACGAAAGAAAAGAAGGCGGAGCTCGAGGATTTGCTCGACAATTCAATCCCGGCCCTCGTCACCCTGTCGCCGGAAGGCACGGTTCAAACCGCGAATCATGTTGCCTGTGACTTGCTGAGTGACAACCATCTAATCGGAAAGAAAATTCAAGACTATCTTTCACCGGCCGACGTTCAGAGACTGAATGAATTGCTTGGCGGTCTTGCCGCGTTGACAGCAGAGAAGGTCGTGAGATTCGAAGCAAAGCTTACCGGGAGAGCGACGGGAATCGTGGAGGTGGAATTTGCGATTAAGTTTGATCCGGTCGCCAGGATATTCCGCGTCTCAATCCAGGATATCGGTGACCGACGAGCACAGGATGAGTTTGTAGATCATGAGAAGAAGATAGAATCATTGGAGAAACTTGCGTCCTCTCTCTCACATGATCTAAACAACATTGTTGGGAGCATAATGGGCTATGCTTCCCTTCTCAAGAGGAGGCTTCCTCCCGACTCAAAGGAATACCGCTACGCGGACATAATTGAAGATTCTTCGAAACGAACCACGGATTTAGTCAAGCAGGTGCTCGGATTTTCGCAATTGGACACGCGGACAGTAGAAGTAGTTGACCTTAACCAATTTGTTAACGACGTTGCAATTGAATTCGGGAACACACACGTCGACAAATACACGGTCATGCTGACACATTCCACGCAGTCTGTCCGAGCGAGAATAAGCACGTCTCAGATGAAGCGGGTATTACTCGCGATTCTTGAGAATGCAGCGGAGTCGATGGAGAACGGCGGAACGATTGAATGCTTGACTGGTATCATGGAGAAGTTCGATATGCCGCTCGCGCCGGCGAGAAAA
Source organism: uncultured Bacteroidota bacterium (assembly GCA_963704305.1). GTDB lineage: Bacteria > Bacteroidota > Ignavibacteria > Kryptoniales > JAKASW01 > JAKASW01. The sequence goes on from OY969888.1 coordinate 1,062,016, forward strand.
GAACAGCAATGCTTGATTGAAATCAAGGATCATGGTACAGGAATGGATGAGTCTATAAGGCGGAGAATCTTTGAACCCTTTTTCACGACGAAGCGAGAGAAAAAATATACCGGTCTCAGCATGAGCGCTGCGTTCAATATCGTCAGGCATCATAAGGGATTCATCACAGTTGACTCCGCTCCTGGAGCTGGAACGAAGGTGAGGCTGTTCCTTCCTTATTTTTGCGAGAAGGAATCCCCGAAGAACGACACGACGACCGCCAAGAGTGTTGATCCAAAAGGGACGAAGATAATGGTGGTCGATGACGACGAGAGCGTCAGGCAATTGGGGGTTGACATACTCAGCGAACAGGGGTACAGTATCGTCACTGCAAATGATGGCCTTCAAGCGCTCGAAAGGTTTAGAGAGAACCCTGACACCCGCCTTGTGGTTTTGGACATGGTCATGCCCGTGATGGGAGGCAAAGAGGCGTGCATGGAAATAAAGAAAATGCCCAACCCACCCAAGGTTCTGATTTGCACCGGATTCAGCGAGCTTTCTGATCTTGAGACCATACTCGGCACTTACGCCGAAGGTCTATTGCAGAAGCCTTACACTACCAGCGACCTCACGACGGCTGTAGAGACCATCCTCAAAAGTCTTCCTTCAGGCGAAGCTTAACCAAGACTCTCTTCCGCTCACAGATCTACAAAGGCGTTCAGAGCTCGTTTCCAAGCCCTTCAACCAAAATATGAAGTGCCCAAGCGCCGCTTTGACCGGCGAAGATTAGAACACCAAACAAAGCTTGAGTTAAAGTCAATTCTTGCGCTTAAATGCTTGACTTTGCCCGGCATCAAGAATAATTTTGATTCCGATTCTCAGTTTCGACCGAGAGTAGGGAAAACTGAACTGCGGCAGTAACTGGTCACTGTCGAAATCGCCATTGCGAATCCAGGTTTTCGGATAACAGCAGTAGGTTCTGGCAAGGGCGGTTGAACTTTTCAAATAGATAGGGAGGACAAAATGGGATATACAGACACTTTCATTTCAGAAGATACCGATGCCAAGTTCAAGTGGGGTGGCATATCGTTGCATCGTCACTTCACCAAGAAGGGCTTGCACCCGTTCGACGAAATCAACTGGCAACGAACAACGGCATCAATCTCGAATGAGAAGGGTGAAGTGTTGTTCCAACAAGAGGACGTTGAAGTCCCTGATTTCTGGAGTACGACCGCAACAAACGTCGTAGCGTCGAAATACCTCCATGGCCAACTCGGAACGCCTGAAAGAGAACGGAGTATAAAACAGCTCGTCGACCGAGTGGCACGGACATTTACGAAATGGGGAATCAAGGGCGGGTATTTCGCATCGAACGAAGACGCTTCCACTTTCTACGACGAGCTTACTTATCTGCTCGTGAACCAGTATGCATCCTTCAACAGCCCCGTATGGTTCAACGTTGGCATCGAGGACAAGCCGCAGTGCTCGGCTTGTTTTATTAATTCGGTAAGAGACACGATGGAGTCAATACTAGATCTTGCAAAGACTGAGGGAATGCTCTTCAAATGGGGAAGTGGAACCGGAACAAACTTTTCAACTCTTAGATCATCGAAGGAGAGGCTTTCAGGTGGTGGTACAGCTTCGGGTCCAGTATCGTTCCTGCGAGGTTTCGACTCATTCGCCGGTGTAATAAAATCGGGCGGGAAAACGCGCCGCGCTGCAAAGATGGTTATTTTGAACGCAGACCACCCGGATATAGTGGACTTCATTAGAAGCAAATCAGAGGAGGAGAAAAAGGCCTGGGCATTGATTGAGGCCGGTTACGATCCCGGCTTCAACGTCCCGGGCGGAGCTTACGATTCAGTCCAATTCCAGAATGCGAACCACAGCGTACGCGTGACCGACGACTTCATGCGCGCTGTCCTCGAGGACAAGGAATGGGTGAGCAAGAATGTTTGTGATGGAAAGCCGGCAGGGACTTACCGCGCAAGAGATATGATGCACGAGATCGCTGAAGCTGCATGGATCAGCGGCGATCCGGGAATGCAATTTCATACGACCGTGAACGTCTGGCACACGTCTCCGAACACCGCTCCGATTAACGCCTCAAATCCGTGCAGCGAATATATGTTCCTTGACGACAGCGCTTGCAACCTGGCGTCGCTTAACCTGATGAAGTACAGAAAGGACGATGGCTCGTTCGACATTGACTCGTTTCTCCATTCGGTCGAGATCGTAATCACTGCACAAGAAATCATCGTCGGCAACGCAAGCTATCCTACAAAGGCAATCGAAAAGAACAGCCATGCCTTTCGCCCGCTCGGCATAGGATACGCAAATCTCGGCGCTCTCCTGATGTCACTCGGCCTTCCATACGACAGCGATGCCGGGAGAGCCTACGCTGGCGCGATCACCGCATTGATGACCGGCGAGGGTTACAGACAGAGCGCACTTATTGCAAAGTCGATCGGACCGTTCGAGGGATACGAGCCAAACCGGGAGCCGATGCTCGGAGTTATCCGCAAGCACAGAGCTCACGTGGATAAAATAAACATATACGCTGTTCCGGATTATCTGGTCGAGTCTGCGAAACAGGTCTGGGACGACGCTTTGACGATCGGCAAGGAATACGGATTCAGAAACGCACAAATATCTGTTCTTGCGCCGACGGGGACTATCGGATTCATGATGGATTGCGACACCACTGGTGTCGAGCCCGATATCGCCCTTGTCAAATACAAGAAGCTGGTTGGCGGCGGCTACCTGAAAATTGTCAATAACACCGTTCCTCTCGCGCTGACGACTCTCGGCTATTCGGACAGCCAGGTCGACGAGATTACAAAATATGTCGATGCAAAAGGAATGATAGAAGGCGCACCCCACCTCAAAGAGAAACACCTAACGGTGTTCGATTGCGCTTTCAAAGCTGTGAACGGCACACGTTCCATTCATTACATGGGTCACATAAAAATGATGGCGGCGGTCCAACCGTTCCTCTCCGGCGCAATATCAAAGACAGTCAATCTGCCAACTGACGCAACGGCTGAAGACATAGAGCAAGCTTACATCGAGGCATGGAAACTCGGCTTGAAAGCGATCGCAGTTTACCGCGACGGCTCCAAGAGAACTCAGCCTCTAAGCACAAAAAAAGATGAAGACGGGAAGGCAGAAAAGGCAGTGGCTGCCAGCCCCGCTCGCGTTATCCGGAGAAGACTGCGGGATGAGCGAAACGCAGTCACGCACAAATTCAGCATCAGCGGCCACGAAGGCTATATTACCGTTGGTCTCTATGAAGATGGAACACCGGGCGAGCTCTTCATCACGATGTCCAAAGAAGGCTCGACAATCAGTGGACTCATGGACGGCTTCGCGACAGGAATCTCACTCGCACTGCAATACGGAGTCCCGCTGAAAGTTCTTGTCGATAAGTTCAGCCATATGAGATTTGAGCCCTCCGGATTCACGAACAACAAGGACATCCCGATAGCAAAGTCGGTTCTGGATTACATCTTCAGATGGATGGGATTAAAGTTCCTTCCACGCGAAGAGCAACCCGCATCGATTGTCGTAGATTCAATCGCCGGCGCCGACCCGAAGGGCGAGTCGCACGCCCAGCCGGGAGCGCAACTGCTGTCGCTGAAGAAAACAGAATTCAATATCTCCCTCGAGCAAACCGAAAAGAAAGTATTTGAGGAGCAAGCAGATGCACCTCCTTGCTCCGACTGCGGTTCGATTATGATCAGAAGCGGCTCTTGCTATAAATGCCTGAACTGCGGCTCAACAAGCGGTTGCTCCTGATTTTTGAAAGTCCCGATTTTCAGGCCGCCGAGTCTCGTGAGATTCACGGCGGCTTTTTTGTCACGAATCCTTCCAGAACTCCCGGATGCAGATGCTTCTGACTATCATACTATGCCTGCTGACTTATTCCAGGCCTAACCAGAGCGCAACATATTCTCCTTGTTCGTTGCTAAAGATCGAGAATCACCTCGTCAACTGGGGGCATCAAGTAAGAGGTCGTCCGCGTGAGATTGAAGCAATTATTATTCACTCATCTTACTATGCGCTCGGTGGGGATTCGTTCAGTGTCGATGGAGTCTTGCGCGAATATCGGAAGATTGACGTATCTCCTCACTATATCATCGATCGCGCCGGAACAATCTACAGGTTAGTTCCTGACGGTGATATCGCATACCACGCCGGCAAGAGTCACCTCCCCGATGGAAACACGCATGTGAATTCGCTCTCGATTGGAATCGAAATTATCAACACTCAGAAAGATTCCCCGACAGACGCAGAGTACAATTCCGTGGCTGCACTCATCAAATGTCTCAAGAGCAAATATCCAATCAAGTATCTTCTCGGCCACAGCGACATCGCATCAGGAAGAAAAACAGATCCGTGGAATTTTGACTGGAAGAAATTCAATGCAACTTTGATGCAAAGGTAAGAGTCATCTGATTTGAAACCTGAACTCTTACCCGCCTGAGTCGTCCTCGAAAATAATTCCCCGTTCGTTGAATTGATCGAACAGCTCTTTGTTCCCGACAAATTGCACGGCATCCCAACCAATCGCGCGGGCGGCCGAGACATATTCGAGAACATCATCTGTGTAAAAATGCTCTTCGGGTGCAGCTGAAGTGAATGCTTCTACTGCCTTGTATATCTTCGCCTCGGGCTTAACGGCTCCCACTTCATGCGACAGGACGAGTTTATCGAACTGTCGAAGAAACTCGTAGCTTCCCCATCCGTAACGCTCGTGCACTGCGTTGGTATTGGACAGAAGAACCAATCGATAATTCTTTTTCAAAGCGGGCAAAACCGCAGCCAGCCCATCATTCACTGTGAATATCTTCGAATAGATCTCGCAAAAATCTTCTCTGCTGATTCTGTGGTCGAGAACGTCGAGCATGATCCTGGTGAATTCTTCCGTCGAGAACTCTCCTCGCTCGAATCTTCTATGCACTTCATAATTGCTTTTGTAAAAAGCAGCAAACTTCTGACCCAAACCAATCTCGACCTTTTCCAGCTTGTTAAGAATGATCTTATAGTCGAACGGCAAAAGAACATTGCCCAAATCAAAGACTATCGCGGAGTATTTTCGTTTCATATCAAAAGTCTTTTTCTTGGAAAAATGCCTACTTCTGGTGATTACCTTTGAAATTGTCTGCCGCAGCCATCAGATGCTAAGGTCCCAACGTCTTCGGAGACATGGTTAATTATACGACACCCAATTGAAACATGAAATCCTCAGACGCCGCACTTTCACTTCAGCAAACAAGTGTGAGTCTCCTGTTCGCCGCATACGTTCCGGCAGCAGACCGTCTGAAGCGAGCTTCTCCCGCCAATCTACTTCAACACCATTCAACAAAACGGGTTTCGAAATCCAAACATCGCAGAAGCAAACAGAAAATCCCGGCCCTTTGCGGTTCGAAGACGTTTAGGGCGACGGCTGTTTCCGAAGAACTAAAGGAAGCTGTAATTTATTTCCACGCTAAGGTAAGTTATGCCTGGAAGCAAGAGTGAAGCAGACCCGATCGTTATCTCTCTCGATCCGCCGAACAAATCTCTCGAAATCTTCGCACCGAGAGTAAGTGGACTGGTAATCTTCAAGCTGATGAGGAGAGCTATTCTCGCGCAGTCGCCATACAAAAGAGAGTACTGCGCCACCCCTTGAAGATCATCCTCGACTTCGTAGAACGCTGTGTTAAACGAGCCGGTTCTGCAAAAACAAATCCTCGAGTCGATCGTTCCGGCAGCATTCGGAAGGAACTTCCACGATGCGTCAAAAAGAAATAACTCGCCGCTTTCTCCTGAAGGCAAAAAATTCTTTTCGAACCTCGCGCGGACCGAGAACGCCGGCAGGAACCTGTGTCTAAGATCGATCCTGAGGTTCTGCTTAGAACCTGCAAGCGTCGATTGAGCCGTAGGCAGATCCGAGTCGGGTACGTAAAAGTCTTCCTTTGTCTTGTATCTATATTTTAAGTACAAAATACTTCCAGACCCCTTCGACCCTTCGTACCGGGTCAGCCAGATATAAGAGTCCGCGTAGATTTCTTCACCGTTACGGTCGGGCTCACCCGACACAGACCTCACACGGAATCGGTCGTAATAAAACCCCAGCTTGACAATTTCCACGGGCCGAAACACTGCACCAAAATATATTCCCTCCTCCGGCCCCGTAGGAAAACTTTCGGCCAGCACGCCGGAGTAATTTGGCACGATCCTCGAACGAAGTTCGCGAACGCCCATCGCAAACCTCGCTCCTTCGTAATCGAGATCGATATTCGTCGAAAAAGAAACGACCTTGTCGGCCATTGCTTCCCCGGAAAAAGCAACATTGTCGAGTTGCGAACGCAAGAACATATCAACTACAAAATGCCTGTCAAGGTAGTACCTCGAGAATGGGCGATCATAGGAGAAGTAAATCGCAGACAATCCGCAAACTGACCAGGGAGCCTCATAGCGCACGACTCCGCCAACGATTCTCTCGTTCAGCCTCTGAAGGGCGGCACTGCCCGGCGTGTGCAAGTTCATACCCGAATAGTCGATGGATGTGACAGCACCGGAGGTATCCATGTGTGCGCTAAAATTCTTGTTGGAGGCGAAGCCGGTTAATTCGAGATCGCCGATGGGAATGGCGAGCGCCGCGCCTCTGAGGTTTCCATTTTCTGCTCGCGAGCGATATGGCCTCAGCGTATAAGCATCCCTGCTGAAGAGAGGTGAGACCGGCCCGGCCGATTTCGATATGTTGCCCGGATTCGAAAACATCATCCCATTTCCAAGACCAATGTCATAGTCACCGACGATGACGGATGAAAAAACCGATACGTTCCTTGCGGAGAATGCAAGCGAGCAGAAGTCTAAATAATTCTTCTCACCGGCATCTTTGTCGGTGATCGCATGGAATTCAAAGTTGCGATAGGAAAGGCTCAGCTTCTGAAAATTTCTTAAACCGCTTTCCTCGCATGCTTCACGATAAAGCACGACTTTCTGAGGGGAAAGACTAAGGTAGGAGGACACGCTTCCGCGCAATCTCTCCTTTTCCGAAATCACCGCACGATTTTTGAGAACAGATATCATGGTCGGTGTCGCTCCATCGAGACTCGATAATTCACCTATGCTATGAATAAATTTTACCTTGCCCCGGTATTCAATAATTGAAGCGGCGAATTTCGAGCTCATCCCGGGAATCGAAAGCAAATCTCCAATAGAAGCAGTGTTTAGATCGATCTTGTCCAGCCCCTCCGAAATTTCATTGGAATAACTCAAAACGGATTCGAGCATGTTCTCCTTGGTGATCTCGTCTTCAATAGACTGTGCGCGAGTCAATTCTGAGAAGACACATAAGAGGAGAGCATGCACGACAACTAATTTTCCCAATTCCACCGTCTGGCCCCTGTTAAGTCCGATTATTCTTTGCGCAAGCCTCTTCGGTACTCCTCAATATTTTCAAATTCAGTTTTATCCGCGTTCAGGAATTTCAATGAAAGCCCGAAGGAGTGCGTCATGCCGAGTATCCGATGGAAGGCTGCACCATACTCCAGCTCGAACGAGAGAAAGCGTAAATCGAGACCGGCGTTAAACGAATTTGTCCCGCTCGCGGAACCGGCTCGGAAAGTTAAGAACTTAGCCGGTGAGTACTCTGCTGCGATTCTGATTGCCGAAGGAAATCCTAATTCCTTGAAATATTCCACCCCGACATTCATCTCCTCGGACTCGAACGCGATCCCGCCGGTGAACGTCTGGGGCAACCTGTCATTGGAGAGAGTAGCAGATGCGGAATTGAGATTGGTCATGCAAAAGGCGAGAGAGAAATTCTCCGACACGAACATCTTTGTCCCGGCATCGATGCTGACTGTCAGATCCGACCCATAACTTTTTATGTAGAGATGATTGATGTTTGCGTTCGCGCCGAGAAAAAGGAAGTCATATATCGGAGTGGACACGTTCACGCTGAAAACATTTTCCCGATAGAACTCGAAACCGAACGTCTGAGCCGCGGCACCAAAATCAACGCCGAAGAGATTGTCGCGATAAGCGATCCCGGTCGCCTTGACTTCCTGCAAGCCAAGTATGGAAGGAACATAAAACAGACTCAATTCTCTAATACTTGCAGCATGAGATGGATTGTAGTAAAAAGACCAGGGATCTTCCCCAAACGCGCACAAGGCTCCTGCAGTTGCAAGCGAGCGTGCTCCCGAATATCTTCGCTCGAAACCTGCGAGAGCATCAGTTGCAAAAAATGCAGAGAGAAAGGAAACCGCACAAAAGCAAAATGCACGACCCGTGTTGTACATAAGCCATCCGCCCTCATTGTTCAGCGCCGGGCGCTAAAACCGAGAATTAACTTCCGACGAAACTGCCGTTCAGTTCAAGTACTTCGCGTAAGTCGATTGATGAGACTGATCCACTATCGACAACTTCTGCAGAACTCCCTTATCCGGATAATCTTTGAGCGCATCCGCAATCTCCAGGTACTTAGCATCGAAGAACATCTTGATCAACGCACTGCGTGCTCCGGATTGTATGACTAAGTTCGCAATCTTATCCAATGAGTTGGCTATCACCGCCTGAGCCGAATCCCTCTGAGTAGACAGCATATCTATGCCGTTGTATTGATAATCGTAAAATGCTTTCCTGAAAATATCGTACTTTCCCGATAGAACATCCGTAACCAAACCGTAACGCGAATAGGCGCCTGAACCTCCTGGCTGCCATCCCTGCGGGTAATCGCCATTCTGTCCCTGAGCCACGATATTCGATGCCCGCTGGAAATACTTCGTACCGCCAAGCGGATCATAGGAGTCGTAATCAAATCCGAGGACAGCGTAAATGTAATAATCTATGAAGCCGGCAAGAGGATCGAAGTGAAACTCATCATGATAAAGCGGCTTGTCTTTCGTGTACGCGAACTGCCATGAGTTGTCGATCACACGCACCATCGGAGAAATGTCGCTTGACTTATATATCGGTCGCTGGCTCGCGACAAACGCCTGAGCTGTGTAAACCCCGTTCGACACCGACATAAGGTAAATGGTCAATGTGACCTTTATCTTCGGGCCCTTGAAATCTTCTCCGGTCCACCTGTAGCTATTAATATAATTCTGGATGTCATGCCCCAGACTTTGGACAGGGTCACGGTCCGATGCAGTCAGTGCATCGAGGTTCATAGTGACGGTGCAATCAATTTCCTGTGCTGCGGCTACAGAGACGAGAGTGAAGACCAGCAGTGCTATAAGCCATTTCATGGGCAATTCCTCCGGCTCCAATTTAGCTGTCGTTTTAATACGAGGCAACCCCAAAATGGCCGCCACCTCTCTAAGATATCAGCGGCTGTCAACCAAACACGCTTGCCAATGACAATCGCGTCGCTTAGCTTAATCCGACGAAAGTGGTTACGCCGACGTGCGTCTGATTCGTTTCACATAATCGAAGGAGGAACATCAATGGCAAGATATTTATTCCGCATCGGAATTGTGTTAATGGTGGCAGTGCTTGTGGCTGGCTGCTCGAAGAGCAACCCTAATTCTTCCAGCAATACACCGCCAAAACTCAACCACCCAAATTTTGCGGGCCCCAAAACGACTTCAGACAGTGCGGGCGCAGCTGAGGCAAATAACGTCGCTCTGCAAATCGGCGTTTACACCGCGGTGGCGTCAAGCTTCATGGTAGGTCAACCAACACAAAACGGGAATACCTTTACCTGGACCCTCCCTCTTGGGACGAACTTCTCTGAAAAATGGATGGGAACCACTGAGAGCAACGGCGACAACCAATGGACCCTTGTTTACAACGGAACAACCGACAGCGCAACGTACAACAACTGGACATACCTTACCGGCACCACCAGCAAGGATGGCAAGACCGGAAGCTGGTCGGTACGCTACACGAACACGACGAAGTCGGAGGTACAGTTTAACTGGTCTACTTCCAGCGACAGCACAGTTACCGCCGTCGCTCAAATACTCGACACAAGCGGAAGTGTTTTCGAGACGACCACTTTGATCAACCATCCTGACCTGAGCGGAGAGGTCGATTTGAACCAGGGTGGAATCCTGATTTATAAGGTCACCTGGCAATCCAACGGATCCGGACAATGGTGGGAATATGATCCTTCTTCTGGAGCACAGGTTTACAATAGCACCTGGAGCTGACAGAAGACGGATTGAGATACGCTGATCAGTAAGCCTCAAGCGGTCGAGGCTTACTGATCATTTGAGAGCCTTCCTGAGAATCGCGATACTTATTTCTTCCCGGCATTCTGCTTTTCCAAGAACGGAGCGAGCAGATCAATCGGAACTGGAAAGATGGTCGTCGAATTGTTTTCGGATGCAACCTCAACGAGCGTCTGGAGGTATCTCAACTGAATTGCAGTGGGGTATTGCCCGATGACTTTGGCTGCATCTGCAAGCTTCTGTGATGCCTGGAACTCTCCCTCGGCATTGATGACTTTCGCTCGTCTCTCGCGCTCTGCCTCGGCCTGACGTGCCATGGCACGCTGCATCTCAACGGGCAAATCGATCTGTTTGACTTCCACGTTGGATACTTTGATTCCCCAGGGTTCGGTATGCGTATCGATAATTACCTGAAGCTCCTTATTAATCTTGTCCCGTTGAGCCAACAACTCGTCGAGCTCCGACTGACCGAGAATACTGCGAAGCGTTGTCTGCGACATTTGACTTGTCGCAAACAAAAAATCCTGGACTTCGACGACGGCCTTGCGCGGGTCCATCACTCTGAAGTAAATCACCGCGCTCACCTTCACCGACACATTATCCCGCGTAATTATATCCTGCGGTGGAACGTCAAGCGCGATCGTTCTCAGGCTCACGCGCACCATCTTATCGATGATCGGTATCAGGATTATCAGGCCCGGTCCTTTTTCAGCAATCAGTCTCCCCAGCCTGAAGATTACCGCCCGTTCATACTCTCGAAGGATCCTTATGGCACTGGCAAGAAAGAAAATCACAAAGATAATAATAATTGTCAAAGCAGTCATATGAGCTCCCTATTTTTTGGGTTTCACTTTCAGAGTCCAACTTGCAAGAGACTCGACAACAACTTCATCGCCAGCTTCGAACAGAGTTTCGGCAGTAGCTTTCCAGATTTCTCCGTGAACGCGAACCTGACCGATTGAATGAGGCTTTATTTGCGTCATGACCGAACCCGTCTCACCGATCATTCCTTCCAGACCGGTAGTGGGTTTGCGTTGTTGCGCCCTCAGTCCAAGACCTACGATCCAAATAAAAAATACCGCTGCCACGACGACCGTCGTAATTATCACGCTCAGTGAAATGCTTACCAACTCGAAGGGAGAGCTTATGAGCATCACAGAACCGAGGAACAGCGAGATGATTCCGCCGATCGCAAGCAACCCGTGACTCATGATCTTAATCTCAGCGATAAAGAGAATGATCGCAAGGACGATCAATGCGAGTCCGGCGTAGTTTATCGGCAGAGTCTGAAAGGAGTAGAACGCTAAAATCAAGGAAATCGCTCCGACGACGCCCGGCAATATCGCGCCAGGATTGAACAGCTCAAACAGAATTCCGAAGACTCCAACCATCATGAGAATGTAGGTTATGTTGGGATCACTTATCGTTCCCAGAAATCTTTCGCGCCAGTTCATCGGAACGAATTGAACTTTCGCATCGGACATCTTAAGCGTAACGGTTCCGCTGCTGGTTTCAACTTTCCTTCCATCAATTTCGCTCAAAAGGCTGTCGAGATTTGGTGACACGAGGTCTATCACTCCTTTTTTAAGAGCCTCGGTCTCGGAATTCGATATGCTATGTCGAACCGCATCTTCGGCCCACGACACATTGCGATGTCGTTTCTCTGCGATTGCCCGCACGAACGCCGCCGCGTCATTCGTAATTTTCTCGGACATAACAGACGACGTGTCCTCCATGCCGGTACCGACCGGGTGGGCCGCGCCAATGTTTGTGCCGGGAGCCATAGCTGCTACGTTTGCAGAAAGAGTTATGAAGACACCCGCGGAACCGGCGCGTGATCCGCTCGGATAAACGTATACAACCACAGGCACCGACGAACTCAAGATTCCCTGGACGATCCTCCTCGTGGACTCGAGCAATCCGCCGGGCGTGTTCAATTCGATCACCAGCAAAGACGCGTGTTCATGTTCGGCGTCCGAGATCGAGCCCACTATATATTCCGCGGTGGCAGGGTTGATTGTTCCATCCACCCTTATCAATTTTACATTTTCGGAACCATACAGCCTCCCCGCAACAAAGAGCACGACAAACAATGCCAACTTCGTTCTCACATTTACATCTTAATACAAAGACCGCCAATTATCAATTGCTTCTAAGAGTCGGTAACATCGGAATGAAAAATGTGAACTGCAAAATGAAACATTATGAATTAAATTAAATGCGCAATGAAAATTTCTCCTACTCTTGAATTGGAAATGATGTTTCAACGAGCAGGTGTGAGATACATTGCAGGGGTCGATGAAGCCGGCAGGGGACCTGTCGCCGGGCCTGTCACCGCAGCCGCTGTAATCTTTCCGATCGGAGCCTTCGTCGAAAGCGTCAGAGACTCCAAGCAGCTCTCGGAAAAGCGGCGCGCATCCATCTCTCTCGTGATCAAAGAAGAAGCCATCGACTTTTCCGTCGCTCACATACCCAGCGAGACGATCGACTCAATAAATATTCTGAACGCGACGCGACTTGCAGTGTCCAAGGCGATTCAATCGCTTAGAATCAGGCCTCAGATAGTTTTGATTGATGGGAAATTCCTCAACCTGAAAACCGTCACTTGCGTATCAATCGTGAAGGGGGACTCGAGAATCTTTTCCATCGCCGCTGCATCAATCCTCGCGAAGACCTCGCGCGACGAGCTAATGCTCGGCTTCGCGTGTGAATATCCGCAATACTCCTTCGACAAGAACAAGGGATATCTCACATCACAGCATTCGCTGGCCATCAGGGATCATGGTCTCTGCCCAATTCATCGCAGGAGTTTCTCGACGAGTTGCACGACTGATCGCTGGCGACTCTGAGGATTCCATGTCGAAGAAGGCTCTGGGAACGAGGGGTGAGGAGATTGCAGCGGATTTCCTCCAGCGTCAGGGGTTCGAGGTAATAGAAAGAAATTTCAGATATGAACGGGGGGAAATCGACATAATCGCCAGGAAGGGGAATCTTATAACCTTCTGTGAAGTGAAGACCAGAACAAGCGATGTCTATGGAGGAGGTGAGGATGCCGTCGACCTCCGGAAGCAGCAACAGATTCGCAAGGTCGCTGAAGGGTACATCAACGACAGGAGTCTTGAAGATTACGAATTCAGGTTTGATGTCGTGGTTGTTGAAATCAAGCGAGGCTCAACCAAGATTCGCGCAATCCAAAACGCGTTTTAGACTTCAATACATTACTAAGTCTTCATAATAAAAAGCCCCGCACTCGCGGGGCTTCATTCAGCGTATCTATTCCTTGATCACTTCAACAATACCATCTTCATCGTTCTAACATAATCCTTCGTAGTGAATCTGTAGAAATACACACCGCTTGCTACCAAGTTTCCAGCGTCATTAGTGCCGTTCCATGTCGCCTGATAAGTTCCCGGAATGTAATTGCTGTTGGTCACGACCTTGACGAGCTGTCCGATCGAATTGTAAACCGAGACATTAACTATACCGGTCTTGGGAACCGAGAAGTTTATCGTTGTCGTCGGATTAAACGGGTTCGGATAGTTCTGCTCCAGCGCAAAAGTTTGCGGGACCTTGTCGCTGATCACCTTCACACCATCCAACGTACCAATTGCTCTTGTCAACAGTGCGAATGTGTACTTAGCATTGTGGATTCCAAGGCTTCCGTCTTTCGATACCAACAGATAATCCCAGTACGCACCCAGTTGATTCGCCGTAAGAGACTTAGCACCGCTTGAGCTTATGGTACCGTTGACCAATGAATCAGGAAGCCAGGAGGCCAACTTGTTCAACAATGCCTGCACCTCGGTTTGCACGCCGGGAATCTGTCCGCCGTTGGCAATGCCAGCATAATCGTAAGGGGCAGGTATCTGATCGAAATCAGTTATGGGACCATGGCAGGATTGGCAAGCCGTAGTGTTGTCCGTTTGTACTCCGGCACTGTCGGGTCCACTCATTTTCCATGTATGCCCACCAAGTAAGTTCTTCGCCTTCACGTCGATCGTGTCGGAAGTCATATGGCAGGTGACGCACGCATCGGTGAGTTGTGTGTGTGTATTTATTCCCGTGATTGAGTTGTCGCCGAACTGATACCCATTCTGTCCGAAGAACAGATCGGTTTGCGGACCCTCGTGTGGTCCATAGCGAGACTTATAGCCTGCTTTGACGGTCGCGTTCACTTCCGAACGAGAGCGATGACAGTTCATGCAAAGCTGCCCAACGCCACCTTCGGCAATCTTATAACCGTTCATCAGAGTATCAGCCGTGACTTTCCTAAGTTGATACGGCTTGGAGGCATCATGTGGATCATGACAACCCGTGCAAGTCAAAGGTATCGAGCTGTAAGAAGACTGTGGTGCATTGCCGCTCGCGTAATCAACAAAGCCACCGCCGTTATGGCACCTCGCACAAGTAGCAGTGTTAGGCGTCGGTGCATCTTCGACCTGAATGGCGGTCATTCCGCTATCATGCGGACTGCTTGTCCACATTCTTCCCTCAATTTCATTCGGAGGAGAATCATGACATTGCGCACAAACCGACGCACTCAATGATACTGATATCTTGGTTGGGTCGCCCCAATGCGCACTTCCGGGACCGTGGCAGCTCTCGCATCCGATAGTGCCAAGCTGGGCGAGCGTTGCCGACGTGTGATATAAGTGAGCGAAATTGGTGTCAACAAGTGTCTTTGGGAATGTCCATCCCACTTGAGCCATAACGTTAGCAAAATTTCCGTTTTGTGCGCCAGGGTTATAACCCGTCGTGTGACACTTCATGCATGTCGAAGAATAGTGCGAGCTAACCAGCCCATTCACGCCGTTCTTGAACATACTGGCGTGCTCCGTAACCATCCAGTGTGAGTAGTCCGCAGTTGGATCGAGACCGAGACCAGTCAAAGCGCCCTGGTGGCATGTTCCACAAGCAGGAACCTGGGCTGTCGCGGTGTCGTTAGTCGAGATGCCCATCGAGCCAACGCCAACGTAGTCTGCGGAAAGAAGTGCCGCTGATGCCTGCGAATTTCCACCTGAAGTCGTTATGGAAAGACCGATCGTATATTGACCAGTCGTATCCAACGTAATTGTGGTGAATGGAGCGGACGCGCTGTCTATCTTGGCATGGCCACCAACCGGATCAACAACTGACCAACTCACAGACTGGATCGTGCCTCCTGTCGAATCCATCGCTTGGAGGCAGACTATTGTTTTCTCTCCGACAGTGTTCAATCCCGTCGTGGCGTACATCGAACTCCCCTTGGAACCATAAAGCTGCGTTAAGGTGTAGGGAGTCATCCCAACTACCTGAATCCCTGCCTTAGGTGCCTTTGTCTGAGAGAATGCCAATCCAGCCGTGAGGAATACCATAACTAAACTGGTGACTAATTGTTTCCTCATAGCTTATTCTCCTTATCTTGTGCTTTCAGCATTAATTGAGAAATTTTAAAATCGTCGAAGCTAATCCGTGCAACTAGGATGCCGAGATAGAGCCACGGTTTTGTGGAAGATCTAAACAAAAGACGACGTGCGAATGTCTACTTTACGTACATATTCCACGAAGTCGAAGGCTTTCTGCCCTCCGAGGGCATTTTGGGACACGATTTTCATGCATACAAATCGAAGTTCCCGACTGTGACGCTGGTCTTTCCACTGTCAAATGAAGCGGCCCCTTTTTTTGCTTTTCCCCCAGAACCAAAAGGGCAGAAAAGAGGCGAACCTCGATCCTGCCCTCAAGACGATTCCCAATCTGTGTCAGTACAAGAACATTGGCTTGCCGAGGAGGTGAGCAACTTTAGGTTTGTACTGCTCAACATCATATAACTCTTCCACGTCGACGCGCTTTAATCCATTTGCAATACTGTCGACAGGAATGTGTGTGTATTTGCCCTCTTTCAATGCAACCATTCTCCCAAAACTTTTCTTTACCACCAGATCTGTCGCGAGGTTGGCATAACTTATTGCGACCATCCTATCCAGTGCATCCGGCTCGCCGCTCCGCATCAGGTAGGCAACCTGCTGGTATATGATGTCCGATTTCGTTATCTGCTTCAACGCCTCGCCCGTGAGTGCCCCGATGCCTCCGAGCTTCTTGTGACCAAATGAATCCGCTTGTCCATATTCAACTGTCTTCCCGCCGGCCATTTGAGCACCTTCTGAGATCGTCATGATAGCATAGTCGCTGGGATTTCGTTTCTTGTCTTCCAGAAGTAGTCTTGCCAATTTTTCTGGGTCGAACGGCACCTCTGAAATGACGGCTCGATCTACGCCGGCTAGATACGCAGAGATCAATGATGTCTCGCCAGAATTTCTTCCGAAAAGCTCAACGACTGCGATACGCTCATGTGATCCCGCAGGAGTCCGAAGCGCGGTAATGAAATTCACACTTCGAGTCACCGCAGTAGAAAAGCCGATGCAATAATCTGTTCCAAACACATCGTTGTCCATCGTCTTGGGAATAGCCACGACCGGGAAACCTTCCTTGTGAAGTCGCACACCGTAACTCAAAGTGTCGTCGCCCCCAATCGGAATAATAGCGTCAATCTTCAGACGTTCCAAAACCTTTAACACATGAGGTGTGAAATCAAGAGGCGGGTCGTCTTCCTTCGGGGGGTTATCCGGGTCCCTCAGAAAATTAGGCACATCCTTCGGTTTCACCTTTGCCGGGTTGGTGCGTGATGTATGAAGGAACGTTCCACCTGATCTGTCGACAACTCGAGTGTTCTGCTTGTTCAGGTGAACGATCCACTCATCGTTGCCATCCTTCGAGTCTGGATTATAGTTCAATAGGCCGGCCCAGCCTCGTCTTATTCCGATAACTTCGAGTTCAGCTTCTTCAGCACGGTAAACAGCTGCTTTTATGCATGGATTTAAACCAGGTACGTCGCCACCACCAGTCAGAATTCCGATTCGCATACGATTACTCCTTTTGATTGAACTTATTCAAATGGAATTTATGAAGATTGAAGGCAAGTTTAAAGTTCGCGGATGGACACCTTATCGAACGTTCAAAACAACCTTTCGCATGTACCCGGCATCAAAAAGGGTTGATGAAATCAAAAAATCTGCCGAAGCTTTGTTGCACGCAACGGGTATGTTCCAAACAACTGCGATACGCAGGAGCGCCTTCACATCAGGATCGTGCGGCTGAGGCTCGAGCGGATCCCAAAAGAAAATCAACAAATCTATTTTCCCCTCGGCTATTTTCGCTCCGATCTCCTGATCTCCCCCGACGGGGCCGCTCAACATTTTTGTTATCTTAATCTCGAGCGCATCCGACAGCATCTTGCCGGTAGTCCCGGTTGCAAAGAGCCGGTGATTCTTCAGCGTATCCTTATTGAACTTCGCCCACTCGAGCAATTCCGCTTTCTTGTTGTCGTGTGCAACGAGTGCGATTCTTTTCATTGAGCCCATTTCGATTTCAACATTTTTCATTTTCAACACCTGACTTTCTGGATTTACACAGATGAAATTACAGAGATGAAAGCTTCAGCACACCAGCATGGAACCATATGCTCTCGCTTACACCGGGTTATTTTTCAAAACCGGAGTCGCCAACTCGAACAGTGCCTTTGGCAACGGAGAGGTCCGGGTGAACCGGACTCCGACGTGAACTCAAACTATCCCTTGAAATCTTCTGTCACATCTCTTTTCTCGGATGGAGAATATGTCTTGAAGGAATTAACTGGAACTGAAGCATCCGGTTGCAATTTGATTAGAAGCTTATTCTTCCACATCAGATCGAAAAGATGGCTCGGCTTTCCCTCTCTCAAATACGATGCAATGTACGGATGGACGATCAGCTTCAGTCTTCGACCCCGGCCTTCGGATTTAAATCTTCCAAGCCATCCGGTGATATCCGTAAGCACAGTGGCTCTGCTCTGGACGAACCCGGTCCCTGCACAGACCGGACACGTTTCGCTGAAAGATTGCATGATACTCTGACGGATCCGTTGCCTCGTAATTTGGACGAGCCCGAACTCAGTCATGGGAAGGATGGTCGCTTTTGCTCTGTCTCTTCGAAATTCCTTTCGGAGCTCTTCATAAACCTTTCGCTTGTTCCGCTCATCTTCAAGATCAATGAAGTCGATTACAATTATCCCGCCGATATCACGCAATCGCAGCTGCCTTATGATCTCGCGCGACGCCTCGAGATTTGTTCGCAGTGAATTCTGCTCTTGTTCTTTGCTCGCCGCATATCGTCCGCTGTTGACGTCGATTACGGTCATTGCCTCGGTAACATCGATCACAATATAGCCGCCGGTCTTCAGCGGAACGCGTCTTCCAAGTGACTCTTGCATATCTTTCGCAACGCCGAACACATCGAATATCGGCTGCTTGCCGCGGTAAAACTCTATCTTGTCGACGAGCGTCGGGGCAAACCACTTTACGTAGGTCGTTATTTCTTTATAAAGTCTGCGGGAGTCGACGATGACCCTTTGAACATCATTGTTGAATAGATCGCGAATGACACTCGACACGGTCGATAAATCCTTGTAAAGCAAGATCGGTGGTTGGTCAGTCTTCACACTCTTTTCAATTTCACGCCAGGTCTTTACAAGCTGTTCCAGATCATTCTTCAGGAGCTCTTCGTCTTTTCCGTCCGCCACAGTTCTAATGATGACTCCGAAACCCTCGGGAAGCATGCTCCTGATAATTCTTCGGAGTCTCTTCTTCTCTCTAAAGTTGTAGAGCTTTTTCGACACTCCAATGCGTCCGTCGAACGGAAGAAGCACCAGGTATCTTCCGGGCAGAGAAACTTTGCTGGTTACTCGAACTCCCTTCTTTCCAACCGGCTCCTTCGTGACCTGAACAATGATGCTCTGTCCACGCTCCAGATGGATTTCCCTTTGGGAGGGATGCGGCGGACGCTGCGCTACCTGCGGATGAGAGCCGTTTTGAGGCCGCGCTGGCTGTGTCGCGGTGGTAGCCGTGGATGGCTCCACTTCCTCATCATCCTCTTCATCGATCTCGGTATCCTCCTCACCTATCATCGACGTGTAATCGTCTATGTTCGGGTCCACGTCCGAGAAGTGCAAGAAAGCATCCTGCTTGTGCCCGATATCGATGAATGCTGCCCTTATCCCCGACATAACCCTCGCAACACTGCCGAGATAAATGTCCCCGACCATCCGTTCTTTGCCGGGCGACTCTACAAAAATTTCCGCTAGCCTGCCGTCTTCAGTTATCGCGATACGGATCTGATCGGCAGTCTCGTTGATTATAATCTCCTTCTTCATGATGACCTGCTCTATTCTGTTTAATCGGAGAAGGAATTGGACTGTCAACCAGAGGCTTATTCCATGGACTCAGATTTTGACACCACAAAGATTTTTCAGAGTGCCTGCTCATACGACCACTTGAGGGATAACGTCTTTCCGCTCTATCGATTGCGGGCGCGCCACCAGTCGAATATCCGTTGGCTCGTCCGCCACAATCGAACAAGAAAATCTTCTGAGAAATCTCGCCGGAGTAAATCACCCCCGGGGATCTGAGGAGGAGAAGCGGTTTGATATTCACCGCTTTCCCCAAATTATTTGATACACTCTCGTTAAAACTCTGGAGACAGTCTGTAACGACTCCGATAGTTTTGAAAAATAGTTCTAAAAATTGTACCATGCGGCTGGCACCTGAGCGATGCCGGGTTAGGGAGATTAGTTTCCCTTCTGCCGCAAATGAATAATCGATAACCGGCACAACCGCGAAGCCTACAACAACCGCGAGGCATTCCTTAAACCTCTTCAGATTGTGGCCTCTGCACTCGTGCCTATCAAACACCATTATGCCAATAATCCCGTAAAGTTTTAAAACGACCACCCGATCCGACAATGTCGATTCGAAGTGATCAAAATAAATATCAATGAAAAATATGAGGTCAAGCTTGCTGTGTCACACAGTCAGTACGCTTGCCGTTGCTTCCTTCCGGACCTGGCGGGGTTCGGCAACCTTCCGTTGCACAGGACTTGACCTCAAAGAACTATTTCAATGATCAATTAGCAATTATCAATCTCTCAAAAAATTGATCAATGATAATTGATCATTGACAATTGAAAAGTGGAGCAGAGGGGGATCGAACCCCCGACCTCCAGAGTGCGATTCTGGCGCTCTCCCAAACTGAGCTACTGCCCCGCACATATTTCCATAAACCCGGAGAACGCTACTATTCTGCCGAAAAACGCACAATGTTGAATATTTTCGTTTACAATTTAACATCGCGCGTAAACGAGTGCAAATAAATGTGAGCACACCGATCATGCGTCAAAGAACAACATTGGACTCCTGCCTCACTCTTAATTGCGATTCAACGTTCCCTCCCGCCTGGTCTCTCAGCAGTCCCGCATCCATGTGAAAACTCTTGTCCCTCATCTTCCGAGTCTATTCGCCAAGCCTTTTTCCCGGCACAAGGTAGTTCCTTACGTAATCGGATACTGCATCCTGCAGACTCGTCATCGGTTTTGAATAACCGGCTCCTTGGATTTTCGAAATGTCCGCGCGAGTGTAGTACTGATATTTCTCGCGAATAGTCTCCGGCATTTCGATATAGTCCACCTTCATCGGGCTGCCGAGCGCCTCGAAAATTGCCGACGCAAGTCCGTTCCATGTGTTTGCGATACCGCTGCCAATGTTGAACAAGCCGCACACATTAGGAGTCTCCAGGAAAAAAAGAGTCATCTCAACAGCATCTTTCACGTAAAGGAAATCCCTGGCCTGTTCGCCATCTCTGAATTCCTTCCGATACGATTTAAACAATCGCATAACGCCGGACGATTTGATTTGCTCGAACGCTTTGAGCACAACCGACCGCATGTCGCCTTTGTGATACTCATTCGGACCGAACACGTTGAAGTACTTGAGCCCGACAATTTTGTTGAGCAAGCCGTGTCCCAGAGCCCATTGATCAAAGAGCTGCTTCGAATATCCATAGATGTTAAGAGGTCTGAGTTTGTGAATCTGCATCTCGTCATCCAAAAACCCTTCGGTGACATCGCCGTAGGTGGCTGCACTCGACGCATAGATAAATTTAGCGCCTTCGTTGACCGCGACCATTGCGAGTTGCTTGGTGTACTCGAAATTGTTCTCGATAAGAAAAGTTGCGTTGGTTTCTGTGGTCGAGGAGCAAGCGCCCAGATGTATAATCGCGTCTACCTTCTCTCTGTTCACCTTCCCGCCACCGTGCAATCCAAGCTTCCCGTTCACTGCCAGATCCAGAAACGGGTCCTTCTCCATATAGTCCTGGAATTTTAACGGCACTAGATTCTTCCACTTTTCATCCGAGCCTAAATTGTCAACCACGAGAATGTCATTCCTGCCGAGCTGGTTTAGTCTCCAGATGATTGAACTTCCTATGAACCCCGCTCCACCTGTAACGATTATCATTTAATTTCCTTTCGCAAAGTCAAAGCTCAAAACTCAAATGTCAAATCTGCAGGTAAAAAACATAAGCTATAACTATCCAGTTTTGATTTTTGAGTCGTACTTTTGCCTATTGACCCTCTCCCGAACAGGACGTTCGGGAAGCCGAACATCACAGGACGTGATTTTCGATCGGCTGACTTCTGAGTTCTTATCAATTGCACTTCGTAAAATACTTTCCCGGCAGCTGTTTGACAACACCTTTCAATTCGAGACTGAGAAGATGAACCAGTAAATCGGATGTTGCCATGGCACACTTTTCTGCAAGAACATCAATGTGAAGCGGGTCATCTGTGAGAAAGTCAAATATTCTCTGCTCAAAAATTGAGAGCTGGACTCTCGGCAGTTCCTTCGGCTTCTCTTTCAGAATCGGCCTCAGCTTGTAACTGAGTTCGTCCAATACATCGGAGATATCTTGAACCAATTTTGCACGGCCCTCCTTGATAAGCTTATTTGTTCCACGGCTTTTCTTTTCGAAAATATTTCCGGGCAACGCAAAGACTTCTCTGTTCTGATCAAGGGCCGTTCCTGCAGTTATCATCGCGCCTCCATTCTCGTCGGTCTCAATCAGAATTGTCCCGATGGATATTCCGCTGATGATTCTGTTCCGCCGGGGGAAGTTGACAGCATCCGGCTTTGAACCCATATAATATTCAGAGACGATCGCCCCGCTCACGAGTATTTGCTCGGACAGTCGCCTGTTCTCGCTCGGGTAAATTATGTCCACACCGCTGCCGAGGACCGCGATGGTTTTTCCACCGGAACGCACCGCGGTGGCATGGGCGATTGTGTCGATTCCGCGAGCAAGACCCGATATAATAACGATTCCTCGCTGAGCAAGTTCAGCTGTAAACTTTTCAGTGACATGCTTGCCATAAATAGTCGGAGTTCTCGTTCCGACTATCGCCACCGAATATTTATCCACGCTTGAAAGGCTGCCGCGAACAAACAACATCACGGGCGGATCATAAATCTTCTTCAGATTTTCCGGATAATCATTGTCCCAGAACGTGACGATTTTCGCATCCGACTTCTCCAGCCTCGAAAGCTGCAGCTGAACCTCATCATGAAAGCTGCGCTCCGAGAGAATTCTTCTCGCCAGTGCACGGTCGATCCCGTTTACAGCTGTGAGGTCACGCTCGTTCGCTGTAAGAACGCCTTCCGGATCGCCGAAATGATTCACGAGCATGCGAAGCCTCGCGGCACCGATTCCCGGAATCATCGAAAGCCTCAGCAAAGATCTAACATCCATCAAATGTTCACCGACAGGATCTTCCCTTCGCATCCTGAAAAGTCAGATGATTCCCCGGAAATGAAACCGGGCTTCTCTGAATTCGAAATTCTAGATCTATCTTGAGTCTGATCAAGGCTACGCATCAGCGCCGTTGATCGGTATGACAACGGTGAATTTGGTCCCCTTCCCGAGAGTGGATTCGACAAAGACCCTTCCATCGTGAGCTTCTGCGACTCGTTTGACAATTGTCAATCCGAGACCGGTGCCCTTTGACAAGTGATTGGCGGCATTATTTGCCTGCCGATAACGATCGAAAATTATCGGAACTTCCTCAGGCGAAATGCCGACACCTGTATCTTCGACATCGAGAGCAACATAGTCACCGCTCAATCCGGAAACATCAACGTCAAAGTGCTTCAAATAAGTTCTGACCGTCACCGTCCCGTCCCTTGGAGTAAACTTGATCGCGTTGCTCACAAGATTGGTGACAACCTGGTCAAACTTCCCGCTGTCAAACTTGCACACCGGCAAGTTCCTGTCCTCATCCAGCGTGAGGGTGATTCTTTTCTCCCTTGCAAGAATCTTGAGTCTCGCAACGGCGCTTGCAACCACGACATTGAGAACGTTGGGCTGTTTGTCCAGCTGAACCTTACCCGCTTCCAGCTTTGCAACGTCGAGAATGTCGTTTATCAGGCTCAGCATTTTCTGTGCAGTCTCAAGGGCCGAGTGAAGAAATTGTTTCATCTCGTCCGGATCTTTATCCAGCTCGCCGCTCGTTTCCAACTCGAGAACACCCAGGATCGCTGAAAGCGGGCTCCGGAGGTCGTGTACCAGCATCGACTGGAAGTCCGCCCTCAATTGAACAAGCTCGCGTTCCGCCTTGACGGCGCGGAGTATTGACCGAACTCTGGCGATCAGCTCATCCTGCTCGATCGGTTTCGTCAAATATTCATCCGCGCCCAACGCAAATCCTTCCTCGATGCTCTTTGCGTCCTTTGAGTTCGCCGTGAGGATTATGACAGGAATATTTTTCGTGATTTCGTTCTCACGAAGATGCTTGAGCGTTTCAAAACCATTCATATCGGGCATCGCGACATCGAGAATGATAAGATCAGGATGCTCCGATGCGCTTTTCGACAAACACTCCTTCCCACTTGAAGCTTCAACGACAGCAAAACCTCGTCGCTTCAGCAGCCTGTTGAGCAAAATCAGGTTGTCGGGAGAATCGTCCACAGCTAGGATTTTTTGTCGCTCTTCCATTCGCCTAGGTTGAATTGTGAACTCGCACGACTTGCCACCTGTCAGAAATCACCGATGCTATTTCTTTCTCTTAATAAACTTATTTACCTCACGAAGGATAATTTCTCTGGTCAGTCCATCTTTCCGGACGATACTCTTGATCTTCGAATTGAGAACGGCACGCTCTTCGTTCGTAACCTCCTTCGCAGTAAGCACGACAATCGGAATTTCTTTCAGCCTTTCATCTTCATACATCTCTTCCACGACTCTGAAACCATCCATCTCCGGCATGAGAAGGTCGAGAAAAACTAAAGACGGTTCGCTGTCGTGCATAAGCTCCATCGCATCAACCCCGTTCAGCGCTGAGCGTATCGTGAAGCGGCTTTTCTCCAGAACATTGCGGAGATAATCCGTGAAATCTTCGTTGTCATCGACAACCAGTATCGTCCCGCCCTCTGCGCCGGTGTAGCTTCGGACAACAGAGACTAACTTTTCCGCCTCGACCGGTTTGACGAGATAAGACTCCGCGCCGAGCGACATCGCGAGAGCCTTGTTCTCGACAACCGAGTGAATCACAACCGGGATTTCTTTGAGCTCCGCATCCGACTTCAGCTCGTGGAGAATCTGCCAACCGTCTTTGTTGGGCATCATGATATCGAGCGTCACCAATACAGGCTTATATTGC
Organism: uncultured Bacteroidota bacterium; assembly: GCA_963704305.1. GTDB lineage: Bacteria > Bacteroidota > Ignavibacteria > Kryptoniales > JAKASW01 > JAKASW01. Next base: position 1,086,724 of record OY969888.1, read on the forward strand.
CTCACGACGTTGATGGCATTACGGGAATCCCGAACGCCCAGGAACTCGAAGCCTTCAGTGACCAAATGGTTCTTCAAAAGTAGAAGCACTTCCGGCTCATCATCGATGCAAACAACCAAATTACCTGCCCGAGGTATCGAGCCCGCTTTTGGCAACGGCCCGACTTGTTTCGGCGGCGGCTCAGTTGGGACCTGCGGCTGTGACCTAATTTCTCCACGCATCGCGTAAACAGTTGGGAGAGTCAAAGTGAAAGTCGAGCCTTTTCCGACTTCGCTTTGAGCCGTAAGGTCACCGCCGAGCAGGCGAGCAAGTTTCCGTGATATGGCCAATCCGAGTCCGGTTCCACCATTTCTTCTGGTGTTCGATCCGTCCACCTGCCTGAACTCCTCGAACACGATATCAAGATAGTCTGCGGGAATACCTGAGCCGGTATCCATCACTTCAAGCTTGATGGAATTGCCATCGAGCACTTTCACGACGACTTTCACTTCCCCTTCGTCAGTGAACTTCACTGCATTACTAAGAAGATTCAAAACGATTTGTTTCAACTTTGCTGGGTCGGAAAACAGCGTGGAGGTATTCGGATCTATTTCGCTCAATAGCTTGACGGGTTTATCGCCGACCATCGGCTCGACCGTATCAAGTGCGTCTTTCAGGATAGTCGCAATATCGAATTCCTCCGGAGAAATAGTCAATCGTCCGGCTTCGATCTTCGAGAGATCGAGAATATCGTTTATCAATGCTAGGAGATTCTTGGCATTTCTCAAAACGATCTCGAGTCCTTCCTTCTGTTCGCCGGTTGGCGGCTGGATGTCGTCTGTCAAAATCAAATTGGTGAATCCAATTATCGAATTGAGAGGCGTTCGCAATTCGTGACTCATGTTGGCAAGAAATTGACTCTTGAGTCTGCTGGCCTCATCCAGTTGTCGGTTCGCCTCGACAAGTCGGGCATTTGCTCCTTCAACCCAAATTTTCGACACCCGGAGCTGCTCATTTGAATCTTCGAGCTCTCTCGATTTCTCGAGAATATCCCTATACAGAAATGCGCTTTCTACCGCGGCTCCCATCACGCGGGAAATCATCACGTAGAATTCTTTGTCCGTTTGCGCGAACTCATTCTTCTCTTTCTTGACAACCAGCAACACACCATACTGTTTTCTGGTCCCAATGATCGGAGCAACAATCCCCGAAGAATTGTACTCTCGCCTGAGAAACCTGAAGATTCCGTCGTGCTCGGGCAATTGATGGATATTCTGAAATGAATTCCACCTCTCCGCGCTTCAGGACGTCGACAAACAATTGTTCATCAGCATCAATCACGCGAACATCACGATCGCTTTCAAGCGACTCCCCGAACCCACGCGAGGCTGCCATCTCTAATTTGTTCGGGCCAGACTGCCTTCGGGACAGAAGGTAGACCGCTGCCGCCGAAACATCCTCAAACTCCAGAAGACGATCGAGACCATTGTTAAGTATCTCGTGTACGTCGAGTGTGTCCTTGACCGCTAACGCTGTGCTGTTGATGACAGATAGTTTTCTGTTCTGTTTTTGTATCGCAGCTTCATTCCTCTTCTGCTCTGTGATGTCTTTATTGATCGACACGGTCCCCGTCGGGCTGCCGGTGGAATCACGCACCACGGCTATTGATGAGTCGATGAAGAGCTTCTTCCCGTTTTTAGCGTAATTAATTGTTTCGCCGCGCCATAAGCCGTTCTTACCGAATTCTGCTTTCAACAGGTTAACAGGCACTCCTTCACCAGATTGCAGTACTTCGTCGACCGGCAATCCGATCACTTCCTCAGCTACCCAACCGTACAATCTTTCTGCTGCAGGATTCCAAGAGGTAATCTTCCCGCTCCGGTCGGAAGCGATTATGGCTTCGTTCACCTCTCCAAGGAGCATCGCCTGATAAGCGATCCGCTCCTCATTCCTCTTTCTTTCCGTGATGTCACTAAAGACAGTGACCGCACCGCTCACGCTCCCGCTCGGATCGATCAGTGGAGAAGCGCTGAGTAAGACTACCCGAGTTACGCCGAAACTGGTTATAATAAACTCAAAGTTGCGAACGTCCTCTCCGTTGAGTGCTGCGCGCTTTATAGGATTCTCGTCTTCAAGAAGCGGTGTTCCGTCAAGCTTATGCATTCCGAGCCTATCGGTATATTCTCCGAACTCTATGTCAGGGATCTTATCGATCCCGAGCATTTCCTTTCCACCGTCGTTCATCAGCAGAACTCTCCCGCTCATTCCGATGAGAGCTATTCCCTCGGCTGCACTCACAAAAATCTTTTCAAGCTGGTCAGCCTGTTCCACCACCTTAGCGCCAAGTTTCAAGCGCTGCATTCCAACGGCAAGCTCGGAAGCTGCAACTTCCGCAAGTTCGGTTTCATACTTGAGATTTTGCTCTGATGTGACGGACATGTACTGCAGAACGCCCACGAGCTCACCCGTACTAACCAGCGGGATGCTCACAAGACCTTTAACATCTTTGAGAGCCGAGTCACCGTCAAAGTCCGCAAACTCTGTTTCGGAAATCGATCTGCTGAAGACGGTCTTGCACGTCTTCGCTGCACGTGCGGCGTCCGTCGACGGATCAAGTTCCATCCTTTGAAGAAATGGAAAGTCCTGCTTCCATCCGACCGCTCCTTTCTTGGCAAAACGCTGTGCCAGGAGTTCGAGGGTCATGTTTGTCTCGTCATAGAAATACAGGACCGAGAGAGGGGTACCTAGTATTTCGAACAAAAGATCGACTGCGGAGTGAGCAAGCTCTGCAGTTTTTCCGCTGGAAACGGCGAGTTGAGTAACTCGATAAGCGAGTTCTCTCCTTTTCTCCTCCCATTTCCTCTCTGTCACATCCTCGCATATTCCGATAAAGGCGATGACATTCCCATCCGGATCCTTCACGCAACTGGTGCTAAGAGTGACATAGTGCTCGGTTCCATTTTCTTGTCGGATCAGGACTTCGCCCTTCCAACTTCCGTTGCGCAGAGTCTGGACAGAAATGTCTCGTGATTCGGCAGATCCCAGTGTTGGAGAGACAAGCGTCCACAGACTTCCCCGCGGCAAATCCTCAAGCTTGAGCTCGAAGAGGTCCTCTGCAGAGGAATTCAAAAATGTTACATGCCCTTCGGTATCTGTGAGAACGATCGCTTCATTCGTATTCTCCACGGCCGCGCTCAACACCTTGTCACGGTGTTCCAGCTCCTTCCTTGTCGTGATATCTCTGAAAATCGTGATCCTTCCGAGTTTTTCCCCTTCTATGACGATCGGAGTCGCATTGAGCAGGGCTTCAACTTTCTTTCCGCCCTTGGTCATCACGGTCAACTCGGTTTCGCTGACCTTCCCTTCATCAACAAGCCTGACAAATTCTTCCACCTTCGAGCGCTGATCGGGATCATAGATTTCGTGAAGCATTTTACCTTTTGCTTCCCACGACGAATAACCGAAGTCTCTCTCGAATGCCGGGTTGACGTAGAGAGTCAAATCATCTTCATTCACAATCTGGACAGGGTCAGGAACTCTCTCAAGATAAAGCTGATACTTTGACAGCTCCTGATTGGCCGCCTTCAGATCATCCGAGCTGTGGACGTATTCGTGGAATATCTGTCCCACGTCAATCAGACTGCCGATCGCGCCGACAACATATGCGATCACGGACAATCCGAAATACGCCGCAGAAGCTGCGCCTGCTACCGAGGTTGAAAAGGAGTCGATAAACTCTGCCAACGTCAGAAGGAAAAGAGTTATACTGATTGCGTAATTGAAAAGTGTTGGGTACTTCAGGTAATTCAAACTCACTCCGACAAATGAGACCAGGAGAAGCGCGGCGGTCGAGAGTGTCAGCAGGCGCACGTTGTCGGAAAATGGCGGACCGCTGAGATCATAACCATGCGAAATAAGAAGGACAACAACAACAACAATGGCAGCTACGACGACGCCCGCCAGGACATCAAGAAGAGCAGATCTGCTTGACAGGTGAATCCACACCAGCATAGTTCCGATCGCAAGCATCAACGCGAATATGAATTCTCCCCCTCGCCATGCGGTCAGCTGAAAATAAAACGCCTGCTCGCTCCCCCACAATATCCCAAAGTGAGATACCACAATTCCGAGGATCCTGATGAATCCTCCGACAAGAAAAGCAAACGCAATGAACTCAAGAAGCGCTTCCTTATCGACAATATGCCGTGAGAAGGCAAACAGGGAAATAGCAACACAGATCATGTTCATTATGAGCAAGGAATCGGTGAGAAGATCGTGAGTCATCGAAGCGTGAAGTCTGTTCGTGAGAACTACGAAGAGTATTGCAAATACCCACGATACGCCAATCCCAAGGTTCAGAAGAAGCAGACTCCTATTTTTTCTCACCGTGCTCCCCAGGTGTTTCTGACACCCCGTTATGATTGTTCTTGTCGGACAAGCGCCTCTTTACCATTTCGACGAGCTGTGCGGAATCTATCGGTTTCGAAAAATATTCATCGCAGCCCGCCTGAAGAGCTCTCTCTTTGTCGGATAGCATTGCCTGCGCGGTCACCGCTATTATCGGAATCCCTTTTGTCTCTTCATTTGATTTCAACACTGCTGCAGCCTCATAGCCGTTCATATCCGGCATCTTCATGTCAAGCAGAACAAGCTGCGGTTTTCTTCGGACCGCGAGTTCAAGTGCTTCGCGGCCGGTCTGAGCATCGATAAATTCAATGTCCATCGCTGAGCGTCTCAGAATTCTCTTGATCAACAATATGTTGTCCGAGTTGTCGTCAGCAATCAGGACAAGATTAGCCATTAGAGGCTCCTTTACGATCTTTGCTACTTCGGAGGCATGAAGCTCCGCCTGTCTCCGGGATGGAGCCTCTGCTATTACTCTAATTATCGGCTCTGTGTTCGATTTCCTGAGGTGAATCCAGTAATCCGGCGCATCAATCTTCAGTCCATCTTCGGCGTTGATATCGAATTTTGAGTAATGCTTCTTGACTGAATTAATTATCTTCTCCGGGTCCTTTTTGCCCAAATCGATCCGTTTTTTGACGATTTCGAACCTCGGCAGCGAGTCCCTCAACTGCGAAAGTGTCCCGCCAAACTCAAACAAGTGCTGCAAAGTAATCGCGATTCCAACGAGCGCATCGCGGCCATAATGGACTTCCGGCAGGATAACACCTCCGCTCCCTTCGCCGCCGATCAATGCCCCGACACTCTTCATTTTTCTAACGACGTTTATTTCGCCTACAGGCGAACGAAAAACTTTTCCGTTCAGCGAGCTGGCAATTTCATCGACGGCACGCGTCGTCGACAAATTCACTACAGCGATTCTGTCTTCGACCGGCGCCTTCCCGAAAATGAACTTCACCGCCTGCGCAATGGTGTACTCCTCGCCGAACGGCTCGCCCTTCTCCGTGATCAAGACCAGACGATCAACGTCCGGATCGACAACGATTCCAATGTCGGCCTTTTCCGTCCTGACATTTTCCATCACCTCGCCCAGGTTTTCAGGGAGCGGTTCCGGCTTACGAGGGAATCTTCCTGACGAATCGCAGTTCATCTTCGCAACTAAGCATCCGAGGTCGTTCAGGAGTTCCGGAACGATGACAGACCCCGCGGCATTTACGCAATCGACGACAACCTTAAAGTGTCTTTTGCGAATTGCCTCGACATCTATTGTTCCAATAGCAAGTACACGCCGCAGATGGTCGTGAAGGAAAAAATCATCGCGTTCGATCGCTCCCGTAGATTCGTAAGATGCATACACAGGTTTCTCTCCGGCATACCTCCACAGCTTCTTGTTTTCGTCGGCGTCGAGGAAAACACCATCTTTGTTGATGAACTTCAATCCGTTCCACTCCATTGGATTGTGGCTCGCCGTAACCGCGACCCCGCCGGACGCATCTGAATGCTCCGCCGCGAGCTGCACCGTGGGAGTCGGACAAATTCCTATGTCGACGACCTCGCATCCGTTTGCTGCGAGCGTACCGGACAAAATGTCCGCAAGCATCGCACCATGATATCTGCCGTCTCTCCCAACGACTATCTTCTTTCGACTGCACAATTTCGCAAATGCATTCGCGTACTTTACAACGGTCTCAGGAGTCAGCGTATCCCCGACTATTCCACGAAGCCCTGAGATACTCACGATGGGATCCGAAGAGTGTCGCGATCCAGGTGAAGCTGTTCTCATCTTTCGACTTGATGACTTACTCATTTTATTCCTTTGCGGGTTATTATCTTTGAATATTGAATGAGCCTCTTGCTTGGAACATAGCCACGCGCTCTAAGAAAATTATGCACGCCGGAATTGTAAACGTAGACGCTCATGAGAATATACTCCACCTTCGCTTCTTTCGCCAACGCTTCCACCCGTTCCAGCAATGCGCTGCCAACCCCGCGCCGTCGCCATTCCTTACTTGTGACCGCGTACGGCAGATAAAAATAGTTCTCCGACTCGTAAACCGTAACATACCCAACGACACGGGCACCCGCAGCTGCAACCAGCATGCGTCCTCCACCGCCTCTAATGAAGTGCACGAAGTCGTCGATCTTCATTCGCTGGCCGGGATAATTTTCTATTTCTCTGACACCGTTACTCATCCTGACAACGGCAGGCAAATCGCCCATCCTCGCCGGGCGAATGATAAACCTAGTAGCTTGTTTCTTATGAGGCGTCGAACTAACGCGATGACGATTTAGGAATTCTCTTCCGGTTCGCTTCATAGATGATGCGCACTCCTTCCAGGACGAGGGCCGGCTCGATATGTTCAATCACATCGGTTCGCAAAGCCATCGTCGTTGCATAACCGCCTGTCGCGATCACCTTCGCATCGCTGCCGAGCGAACTTTTTATCCTGCGAATGATCCCCTCCGTTGCGTCGATCGCTCCGAACATTATTCCGCTCTGCATACTCTCGACAGTCGTCTTGCCTATGACTTCGGCAGGAAACCGGAGTTCAATTCGTGGAAGCTTCGCCGCCCTCCTCTGCAAATCGGCAGCACCGGTCTCGACTCCCGGCGCGATCGCTCCCCCGAGATAGACACCATCTTTTGAAATAACATCGAAGGTTGTCGCAGTTCCAAAATCGAGTATGATTAGCGGACCACCATACTTCTTGTAACCCGCGACGGCGTCGCAAATCCTGTCGCTCCCGACCGCCTTCGGTTCACCGTAATCAATTTTAATTCCCAGTTCGAGACCGGATCCCACAACGAGCGGCTCACACTTGAAATACTTCCGCGACATCCTCTCGAGAATGTTTGTCAGGTTCGGCACAACCGACGATATCCCGACGCCTTTGATATTGCGGGCCTTTATGCCGTCGTGCTCCAGCAGCGACAACACCACGATCCCGATCTCGTCTTCCGTGCGCACGACCTCACTGGCCACGCGGTAATCGTGCTTCAGCCTGTCTTTTTCATACACGCCGAATTGCGTGTGCGTGTTTCCGACGTCAACGCATAAAAGCATCAGTCCGTTTCTCCTGTAATTGTTATTTCTCCGGCCGTGAATTTTTTCAAGCCTTCCGGCATCTGAATCACAATCTCACCTTCATCTGTAACATCATGGCAAATTCCCTCGAAGGTTTCGCCAGCAAGGCTCAACCTGATCTTCCTGCCGAATATTCGCGATCTGTCACGCCATCTCTTCATCACCGAGTAAAAGTCCCTCGCCCGCAATACTTCGTATGTCGAGGAAAAGCTGTTGAGGATTGCGGACAGTAGCTCGTCACGGTCGAACTTTTTTCCGGTGAATAGAAACAGTGATATGGCTTTGTCCGAAATATCTGAATGGAATTTCACCTGGTTCACGTTCAGGCCTATGCCTAGCACGACATGATTGAGCTTATCGGAATCAAAACTCGACTCGAGAAGAATTCCACACACTTTTTTGCGATCAAGGATGACGTTGTTGGGCCATTTCAATTCAGTCTCAACGTGCGCGACGCGGTCCAACGCTTCCGCAACTGCAACTGCCGCTGCAAAAGTCAGAATGAAGACTTCATCCCTGAGCAGGAAATGCGGTCGCAGCAGCAAAGAGAACAGGAGGTTCGAGAGCGGCTCGGCTTCCCATTTCCTGCCGAACCTGCCGCGCCCGCTTGTCTGTTCATCTGCAACGACCGTCGTGCCTTCTGGAAAGCCCTCGTCACCAAGCTTCAATAAATATGAATTGGTTGAATCGATTTTGTCGAAGTGATAGATGTCGTAGTTCAAACTTCAGTAAATTTAAATGCTTCGAATCTGAAAGCAAAGCATTGCCGAGTGCGATCCCGGCAGGACTGACAGACAAGACCGTCCGACTCTATTGAATGCTCGAAGTTGACTTAGACGGCGAGAATTGAAACTGAATTCCGTCCTTTTCATTCTCAGGCAGTCCGTAGACGGCGCCCGGTCATCTTGCAGGCGGCACTTCTGGTTCACAAACCCCTGTCTAAACTGCATGGAAATCTTGTGACAAAAGCACAAATTGTTTGAAAATGGAGAACAGATGAAAACCATTCCATCCCTTATGCTTATGCTGGTCTTCGCTGCAACAGCGGCCGGGCAGTCTCTGCAAGATTCCGTCGACACGCTCGCCGGAAAATTCAAAGGTGAGGTCGGCATCTACGCTATCAATCTTACAGATGGCGACACGGTCTCGTACAATGCCGATCGATCCTTCCCCACAGCAAGCGTCATAAAGATATATGTGCTCGCCACAATGTACCATGATATTGAGGAAGGCACAATCTCTATGAATGACCAGGTGACACTTGCCGATTCCGAGAAGGTTCCCGGATCAGGCATCCTGTTATTCATGCACGGAGGCCTGAAGCTTACATTGAACGATCTGGCATGGCTGATGATCAACATGAGCGACAACGCAGCTGCAAACATGCTCGTCGACAAAGTGGGTGGAGTTGAGAAGGTTACGGAGTTCATCCGCTCAATGGGTTTGACCCGCACCAAAATGCTTGCAAGAATCTTTGACAAACATGTGTACAGTGATTCGGCGGAGAGAAAGGTTTTCGGCATCGGAGTCACGACCCCGCGAGAGACGGCGGTCTACCTCTCCCAGCTCTACAAGGGCCGGGTTGTCGACCCGAAGAGTTCAAAGGCAATGATCGAATTAATGAAATACCAGTTTTACAACACAAGCATTCCGCGTTTTCTTCCGACATACGTCGACACTGTAGAGATTGCACACAAGACCGGCGCACTCGACGCGACGCGGAATGACTGCGCCATTATTTATACTCCGAAGACAAATTATGTTTTATGCGTATTCACCACTCATAATGCGGATGAGCGCTGGATCACCGACAACTCTGCGGAGTTATTCATTGCAAAGGTTTCGAAGGTTATATATGATAGATTCGTAAGATGATAACTCTTCTGATCTCTGCACTGATCGTCACATTGGTCGCGATAGGTTACGTCCTCATCGCAGGTCCGAAAATGCTCCTGATCCCTAAACGACGAAAGCCTCAATATTACCAGGAGAGATTTGGACTCAGCGACCCTTCGCAGATAGGTCTAAGCCATGAAGAGAGAACGCTGTTGACGGATGACGGCTGGAGTCTCAAGTACTGGATCATCGAAAACCGGAATTGTACGGAGAAGGATTCCAGCATCATCTTCCTGCACGGCATCACTGACTCAAAGGTGAGCGGACTAAATTATGCAAGAGAACTTAGAGAAGCTTATCGGAGATTTTTCCTGATTGATATGAGAAGGCACGGCGATAGCGAGGGCAAGTACTGCACGTACGGTTATTACGAAAAGTACGATGTCATCGATCTGATAAACAAAATAAAGTCTGAAGATCCGGGCACCGAGATCACGTTACTTGGGGTTTCGATGGGTGCAGCCATAGCGATTCAGGCGGCCGCCATCGATGAAAGAGTCGCGCGCGTAATTGCAGTCGCTCCCTTTTACGACCTCTTCTCGATCGTGCTGGACCAGCAGGTGCGGCGCACTGGAATAAGGAGTAAACTTCTTCTGCGACTTGTTCTAAAGAGAGCAGAGAAGTTGGCCAAGTTCAAGGTAGCAGATGTTTCTCCTGCCAGGGATATCCGAAGTGTCAGGGTTCCCGTTCTCATCGTCCACGGCGAAGGCGACACGACCGTCAAGAAAGAATATTCGCAGAGGCTTGCTAAGTTGAACGAGAGAGCGCAGCTACTTTGGGTTCCCGAGGCCGGGCATGTCGATGTCCTTGAGCGGGGCGGCTCGGATTATCTGGAGAAGTTGTCGGCTTTCATAAAGAACACCTAAAAAAAGAAACCCGCCCCGGGCAGGGGCGGGTAGAAGGAGGCATTCTAGGTAGGTCCTTCTTTTGAGTGCTGGCTATATAATTAGACGAAACGCACCGCGATTTGTTACAGCGTCTACCCGATTTTCTTCTAGGAAATCTGTTAGAGATGCCGACCCGACCCGAAACTAAACCCGTTGCACATTCCTAATGTCTAATCCATGAAATGGATGTCCACAAAGCGCGCCACGATGATAGAGTCGGGATCTCTTGAATTCAAAATGAGCCAAGCTTGTTGTCATTAGTAGTGTTGAGATGTAAATTAGAAAAACGATTGGATTCAGATGCGCTGGTCGTTCCCGGCAGGTAAAATATTTGGGATACCGATTAAAGTTCACTACACATTTCTTCTCCTTTTTGTTTTCATCTGGTATGTCGAGTCTTCGATACTAAGTCCGGCAGCAGCGCTGCAGACTGTGGTATTCTGGGCATTGATATTTGTATGCGTGCTGCTTCACGAACTAGGACATAGCCTCGTGGCAAAGTCTTACGGACTCACGGTTGCATCGATAGTCTTACTCCCGATCGGCGGAGTTTCGCAGATTACGGAAATTCCCCGCGATGCTGTCAAAGAAGTCGGGATAACGATCGCCGGACCAATTGTTAACTTTCTCATTGCCGCCATTCTTCTCCTTTTCGGGAAACTGTATGATCCATCCCTCCAGTTCTCGGAGATAACTTTGCAGAGCGGAAGCTTGATCGTGAACCTCTTCTGGGCAAATGTCATGCTGGGGCTCTTCAACATAATTCCAGCTTATCCGATGGACGGCGGGAGAATTCTTCGCGGCATCATATCAATGAAAAGAGGGTACCTTGAGGCGACAAGGGTCGCGGCGGACGTGGGTAAGCTTTTCGCCATCGGCTTCATCGCTGCAGGTTTCTTCTTCAATTGGTGGCTTATCCTCGTGGGCATTTTCATTTTTAGCGGTGCAAGCTCTGAAGCTGAGTCGGCAGTCATTTCTTCCGTGCTGGAAAAGATAACAGTTGCCCAATTGATGATTACCGATTTCAAGGCAGTTTCGCCGGATGAGCCGCTCACGGCAGTGGTCGAGAAATCACTCCACACCTTTCAGAACGATTTCCCCGTGGTTAGCGGCGAAAAGTTCGTCGGCATCCTGACACGATCCGCGGTAATCGAGTCGCTTCATCACCGCTTGCATGAAACCAAAGTGGGAGAGATCATGATCAGGACTTTCCCGACAATCGACCCGGATGATACAGCTGCAAAGGCTCTGGTCAACATGCGTGCCGCCCATGTAAGCGTCGCACCTGTCGAGCAAGGTGGTACACTCATAGGAATAATCACCATGGAAAAGGTTTTAGAAGCTTCGGATCTATTCAATGAAAAAAAGAATTAAGTTCCTCCTTTCGAGATCGTTCGTCGTTGAGCTGATTGCGCTGGCCATAGCGACACTTGCCGGAATCGTCTGGTCAGGATGCGCACCCGAACTGTCCTTTGGACCGGGAACAAGAGAGGCCCCGTCCGGAGTGCCAAACACCCTCTCTGGCCCGCGCTTTGACTTCTTCATAATGAACTACCCGTCTGAAGATTCCGATTCATCGAACGGTGACATCTACGCCCGCGTCAGGTATGACAATCTAATTTTCGTCAGGAGAGATTCCGGTTTTGCGGCGCATTACCAACTTTCAATAAATGTGTACTCGGACAGAGAACTCACCGATGATCTGTACTCGAAGACCTTCGATCGTCAAATCAGTGTGCCATCATATGTGCAGCCGGTTTTTGGCAGCACCTCTACAATGTATGACACTTTGAAAGACGGGCTGACTATGAAACCCGGCAGGTATTTCATTCTTTTGAGACTATACGACCTTAATACGAACAGCACTCTGTCAAGAGAAATCGAATATACGTTCAAAGACTTTCTGCGAGACCGGGTCAACATAAGCGACATTTTTCTCTACAACCAATCGGATACAAGTGGCGTCCCCGTCTACGTGACAACGGATCGGCGCGACAGTCTCTTCGCACAATTCTACATAACCTCTAAGAGCGTTCCTGAAAGGATTCTGTTGCATGTCATTGCAAAATCTGTGGAGTCGTCTACATTCATCGATACAACATATGAGTTGAGCCAGACTTCGAACGTTCAACGATACCGGTTGCCAATTCCCCTGGCTTCCCTTGCGCCTGCAGTATACGATCTGAGAGCCATTCTTGGAGGCAAAGATCATGAAAATTCTTCTGAGACAACCTTTCGTATTCCGCGCGGACTTACGCCGTTCCTTCCCGCCGAACTCGATCAGGAGACGGCACCTCTCGTTTACATCGCAAGCCCCGGCTCGGTAGATTCATTGAGGAAAGGGACATTCGAAGAGAGGCGGAAGAATATCGCACGTTTTTGGTCTACGCGAGCAAATGGAGACACGGCAGTTGCGGGCGCGATGCAAAAGGAATTTTACAAGAGAGTGGATTTTGCAAACGAACATTTCGGGACAGGAATGACTGAAGGATGGCGAACTGACCGCGGCAGAATTTACATACTTTACGGTTCACCGGATCAAATTGAAAACCACGACAAGAGGCTCTCTGCAGATTCCTTCAGGAACTCTCCATCGTACCAGGTCTGGTACTACTACAAACTCAAACTCCGGTTGGTATTTGTCGACGAGTTCGGGACGGGAGACTACAGATTGACTGCGCCCCGACAGGGGTCCGGGTCAATCTGAACCAATGCGGTCTGGAAATTCAAAGAATTCAGAAGTAGCTTCCATTCCTATCGAATCTTGGCAACGACCTATCTCTGCTTGATACTACCGGATTGGTGATTTTCCAATCCACCTGAAGCTGCGGATCGTCGAACCTGATTCCGCGCTCGTCCTCCCGAGAGTAGAAATCGTCAACCTTGTACACGACATCTGCGACTTCCGAAAGCGCTGAGAATCCGTGCGCGAAACCCTTCGGGACATAAACCATCTTCTTATTCTCTTCCGATACGATCACGCCATACCACTGCCCGAAGGTCGGCGACTTCTTTCTCAAATCAACCGCAACGTCATATATCTCCCCGCGAATACATCTCACGAGTTTCGACTGAGCGTGCGGCTCCAACTGGAAGTGCAGTCCGCGGATCACTCCTTTGACAGATCTTGAATGGTTGTCTTGAACAAACTCTTCCTTTATCCCGATCTTTTCGAATTCATCCTGGTGGTAAGCTTCCGTAAAGAAACCGCGCTCGTCATTGAAAACATACGGGGCAATAACTATCAAACCGGAGGGAGTCTTGATTTGAGTAAACGTAAAGGACATCGTTGACTTCAGTCTTTCATGTTTATGAATTGCAGAGGAATCTTCAAGGTCCTGACCTCGCAGTAACTTTATCACTTCCTGCAAGTCGTCGATCTTCTTTCCGGAGACGCGGACCTGCTCGTCCTGTATCGCAGCCTGGACTTTCAGTTTTTGATCCTTTATCAGCTTGACGATCTTCTTTGCAACTTCCGTCTCGATTCCTTCCAAGATACCTATGTCGCGCTTGATGTAACCGTGTGACGTTGGCTCGATCGGTTTCGGCTTCAGTACTTTCGGATTCACCTTTCTCTTCGTCAGATTTGCGACGAGCATGTCCATCAGAGCGTCCATCCTCATCTCGTGCTCTGCGACGACGTGGATCACCTTTTCCTTCCTATCAAGCGTCACTTCAGAAGGTGACCCACGGAAATCGTATCGTGACGCGATTTCCTTCCTGGTATTATTTATCGCATTGTCCACTTCCTGCATGTCAACGCGATTTACGATGTCGAATGACGGCATGTTTCTCCTAAATCAAATGTCGTTATAAGCTATTAGAAATTAGCATTCAGCGATTACGTAATTCACTCTTTGCTTTTGAGACGTGGTTTTGATTTTTCACTTAATCTGTCGATAATTCTCTTCCAACTTCGAGAGATTCAATTTCATCGACTCGATCTTCATTTTTTCTTTTTCGATGACCTGGGCAGGTGCGCGGTTCATGAACTGCTCGTTACTCAGCTTGGATTCGATTCCGGCAATAACGCCCTTGACCCGGGCGATCTCCTTTTCAAGGCGGCTCCTCTCCGCCTCTACATTTATCACGCCTTCCAGCGAGACAAATATCTCCGTCCCGCGGACGACACTGCTGGCGGACTTCTCAGGCTTATGCAAAACGAAACCGATGCTGAACGAGCCCACTTTTGCAAGTCGTCTCACGTAAGATTGGTTTGCGGATAACGTCTCGAGAGTATCCTCATCTTTAGGTTTCACCAATACATCGACAAAAGCGCCCGGCGGAACATTCGCTTCGTTCCGGATTGATCTGATCGACGTTATGATCTCCTGCACGAGTTCCATCTCAGTTTCAATCTTATCGTTTATGAAGCGTGAGTCGGCTTCCGGAAACTCGGAGACGGTGATGCTCGTGGGGTCGCGTGATTCCACGAGACTGTGGAGTTCTTCAGTGACGAAAGGCATGAATGGATGAAGGAGCTTGAGCGCTGTTTCGAAAATGCAGATGGCATTAGCGAGTATGATGGCACGGGTCATCTCGACCGTTTCGTGATTGATCCGCTCCTTCGTCATTTCGACGTACCAGTCACAGTAGTCGTGCCAGATGAAATCGTAAATAATTTTCGCTGCGTCGTTGATGCGGAAATTGTCGAGCGCACCATTCAAATCACGGATCGTTCGATGGAGCCTGCTGACAATCCACCTGTCCGCGAAGTCGAATATCGAATTGTCCGGCGCGGATCGGGATGCGGGATTCTGCCTCTCCATCCTGTCGCGGTTCATCAGCAGGAACCTTCCCGCATTCCAGATCTTGTTCGCGAAATTTCTTCCGATCTCACATTTTTCGCTTGCAAAGAGAACGTCCTGTCCGAGCGGCGCGAGATACAAAATCGTGAAGCGCACAGCATCTGCACCGTATTCGCTGATCAAGTCAAGCGGGTCTGGAGAGTTCCCCAGCGACTTCGACATCTTCCTTCCCTGCATATCGCGGATGACGCTCGTGAAGTAGACATCTTTGAATGGCGGCTCTTCCCGGAACTCAATGCCGGCCATGATCATCCTTGCGACCCAGAAAAAAATGATGTCGGGAGCCGTGACCAGCGTATCGGTGGGATAAAAGTACTTTACGTCCTGCGTTTCTTCCGGCCAGCCAAAGACAGAAAAAGGCCAGAGCCAAGATGAGAACCATGTATCCAGAACGTCCTCGTCCTGCCGATACAGTGTTCCACCACATTTCGGGCAGGGTGTGGATGGCTTCTCGGTGCTGACAACAAACTCACCGCTTGCCCGCGGCGAGTTGCAGTACCAGACCGGGATCCTGTGTCCCCACCACAACTGCCGACTGATGCACCAGTCGCGAATGTTCTCCATCCAGTGCTCATAAGTTTTCACCCAGCGCTCAGGGTGAAAGTGAATTTTGCCTTCGCGCACGGCCTTCAAAGCCGGCTCGGCAAGCGGCTTCATTTTCACAAACCACTGATCCGAAAGGTACGGCTCGATCACGGTGTGGCAGCGATAGCACTCGCCCACGTTCAATTTGTAATCGACGATCTTCTCGACCAGACCCAGGGCATCAAGGTCTTCGATAATTTCCCTCCTTGCTTTGAATCTGTCGAGTCCGCGGTATTTCTCCGGAGCATCCCCATTAATTCTGGCTGAAATGTCCAGAACGACAACCTTCTCGAGGCCGTGCCGCTCAGCGATTCTGAAATCATTGGAATCATGCGCGGGAGTTATTTTCACGGCACCGGTGCCAAACTCTTTATCCACGTAATCATCCGCGATGATTTTCATCTTCCTCCCGACAAGCGGAAGGACAAGATTCTGGCCGACTAAATTTTTGAAACGATCGTCGTTCGGATTGACCGCAACCGCAACGTCGCCGAGCATTGTCTCCGGCCTTGTCGTCGCGACCGTAACATGACCGGTTCCATCCTCAAGAGGATACTTCAAGTAGTAAAGCTTGCCGTCTCTCTCGTGATATTCTACCTCGTCATCGCTGATTGCCGTGTGATCCTTCGGACACCAGTTGACGATATACTTGCCGCGATAGATCAATCCTTTCTCGTAAAGTCGAACGAACACTTCCTGCACGGCATGGGACAAGCCCTCATCCATCGTGAACCTCTCGCGGGTCCAATCGCAAGAGACTCCCAACTTCTTCAGCTGCTTGATTATCGTGGAGCCGTACTCTTCGCGCCACTTCCAGACCAGCTCTAGGAACTTCCGTCTTCCGACTGCGTGGCGATCCAATCCCTCTTTAAGCAGACTCTTCTCGACAACGTTCTGTGTGGCAATACCCGCATGGTCAGTTCCGGGAACCCAGCAAGCTTCGTAGCCTTTCATCCTCTTCCATCTGACAAAGACATCCTGAATCGAATTATTCAATACGTGCCCTACGGTGAGGATGCCGGTGATATTGGGAGGAGGAATCACAATAGTGTACGGTTCCTTTTCAGCATTCACCTTCGCCACGAAGAGTCCGTTGTCGAGCCAGTACTTGTACCACCTGTCCTCGATCTCCGAAGGCGAGTATGTCTTGGGGATTTCTCTGTTCATTATCTAGTCACCGGATTACCACTGATATTGTATCTTGATTAATATCTTCTCAAACGGCCTTAAGTCCTTTCGCCGCTGATAGCGATTCGGATTTCCTCGGCAGTAACCTGGTACTTGCCGTTTTCCAGCTGTCATATTCACATCCACGGCTCTTACTTTTTCCCCTCCTCTCTGAGGAGGGGAAAAAAGGGGAAGACGCAACCAGGTCCCTAACCAAACTTTTCACTCCTCCCATTTGGTTTCGATGACCCTGATTATCAATCGATTGAACCTCATTCTATCTTTCCAGCGCGATACCTAGTGCAGTTGTCACCTTCATCAAATCATCGTTAGTCTTATGGAGCCGGTCACTGAGGACACGTGCGATGTTCTTGAAGGTCTTGTATCCGATCTCATGATCGGACTCGGCGAGCTCTGCAAACTCGGCAAGGTTGATGACAGCGAACTTGCACGGATTGACTGTGGATACACTTGCACTTCGGGCACTCTCTTTATCGAACAGCGACATCTCGCCGAAGAACGGCAGACTTTTCGAGGTAAGTCTTATGAGAGACTTGTCCCGCGGGTCAACTCCTCCACCGGCAGATCGGAGCACCATCGACTTCGAGACTTCGACTTCGCCATCCAACAGAATGAAAAGGTTGTTCCCACTCTCGCCCTCCTTTATGATTTGCCGGTCAGCCGGATAATCTTTGATCGTGACGGTCGCCGCAATTCTCGCGATTTTGTCTTCTCCAAGCCCGGTAAAGATGGCAGACCTGCTCAGGTCGATGTCAACTGTCTGTTTCTTCATCCGATTACGATCGCATCCTGTTTTTCCTGAACCACGTAATCGAGCGGAGGGTTGAGGCTCAATCGAATGCCGCCCTTCTCGAGCATGTCGAGCCCCGCGGCTTTGAACTTTCGCTCTATGAATGTATCTATGGCGCCGTAATCCGATGAAAGAATGTCAGAGAGTTTAACCGATCCTTCCTCGGTCACAAAGCCGATCGCAATGCTGTTGTGCTGAGCTTTGAAGTATTCCTGAAGCTCCCGGAATTTCTTCCCGACAAACTCGTCCGGCACATGTACCCGTTTCAAACTCGTACCGCCTTCCGAACTCAGAAGAGTCGCAACGGTCTGAGCGATGCCAGGAGAAAAGATATCCGAGGCAAGGAGGTAACCGACATGTTCATCACTCACAATGACATCATCGACATTGGCGCGCCTCAGGTGTGAGACGTTTTCCCTGTCAATGACGTGGGCGTAAACTTTTGCATCCCGCTTCATAGACTTGATGGTGAGCGCCGCGGGAAGTGTTTTGTCGTCGCGCGGCACAGAAGCCAACGACATATCCGGCAGGATTATCACTGCACGGGCATCTCTGACGTTCGCGCGCGCGAGGATCGGCTCCTTAGTGTAGTCGCCGTGAACATACTTCAGGTTGAGGTTGACATAGCTGGCCAACGCCTCTTCCATTCTCTCAGGCGGCATTTCATTTACTAGAACGACGCTTTCCTTCCGAACCTCGGCGTTTCTATCCAGAATTTCCAATAGATTGTCCAGTCTTTGATTCCAGCCGCAGATTACAGTATGACCTTTGAGCTTAACTTGCTGCAAGCCCTGACCCTCCCTTATTCGCGTTGCGACAAACATGGACGAGATGGTCGCGGTCAACAACGAGATCGTCGAGACGCCTGCGAGCATGACAACGATACCGATAGTCCGGCCGAGAATTGTCTTCGGAACCACATCGCCGTATCCAACCGTGGTCACCGTCGCCACCGTCCACCAGACCGCGTCCCATAGCGAACTTATCTGGCCTCCGTGCCACTCGGCGAAGTAGACCAGCAGGGCCCCAACGACCACCAAGCCAAGGACGGCCGACAACACAGGTACTAAGTTTACACTTATCGCGCTCGCGCCGGTTTTCAGAGTCCTCTTCATCAGAGTCTCGGCCCAAAGGAATCCAATCGAACTCGCGAAACAACTTTTCGCTCGTTGCCTGCTCTATCCCGCACAACAACCTCGACTTCATTTTCTCGCCGGAGTATGCCGGTGTCGATCTGATAGGTGGCTGCATGTTTGTCAACGTCGTATTCGCATAAGTATTTATCATTCCCGACTTTCAGCAGAATATCGTCAGTATCGATTCCTGACAGTTTATCTGACACTCTAAAATATACGAAAACTCTGCTAAAGTCTGTTGGAGCAACGGATTCGTAATACGGATTTTTCTTTGAAAACCCGATCCTTCCAACGATCGGAGGATCATCATCGCGGACCAGCGCAAACTGACCAATCCTGTAGCCGATCTCGGCGGTCAACGTTCCATTTTCATTTCTACACGGGACATAACTCCAATCTTCCGAGTTACTCCGACGATTGACAATTTCTCTAAAGAGGCGGAGCTTGGCGTCACCTACTTTCCACGTGGCTTCAATTCTCCTCCTCAGCATTTCTCTCTCCGGTCCGATCACGAAAGAATTCGGAGACAGCTGCCGCGCGTCGAGGTCAACATCTTTTGCAAAACAATCGGCTGGAAATCTGAGGGTCAACTCGGGCGACAGCTTCACCGTTCGCTCTCTGAATGGTGCAATTGCGATCGATGCGTTTTGACCTCTGCTATTCCGCTTTGCAATATCGAGGACGAAATCGCCATTCACCAAGACCTTGTTGCCATCTTCGTCGCCCACCGAAATCTCGTACGTGTGCACACCGTTTGCAAGATTCCCATCGACGAGCCCGCTGAGAGGAACCTCCGGAGTGAAAACCGAAAATGGAATTGCCCGATCCACACACAGAATGTAGTAAGTCTTGTACCCGCGGGAGAGATCGAGGTCGACGAGCGAACTTACGTCAAGATAATCGTCCACATTAATATGAGTCAGGTCGAGAGAAATGAACTTCCTGCCGTCGATCTTGAGCGCAATATATTTCGGCGGACGCTTGTACCTGCCCCGACCGTATGAATCGGCAGCATGAATGACAAAATAGAACGGCTCATTTTCATGAAAAGTTTTTGTGGCACGATACTCATTGCGCCGAGAATTCGAATCGCCTCTATTTCCAGATCCCTTCATTCGTCTCGTCGCAACTTTGCCGGATGTAACTTTGCTTATCTGCGTAGCCCCAGAAAAGAATCCGCTCACTGCCACGTTAAATATCCTCGGCGTCATGTAACGAGACACATTGAGCGAGCTGTAGATCAGCGGATCTATCGGCGAATAATCCCTGTCGCGGATTTCGAAATGAAGATGCGGACCACCGACACCAGTGGCACCTGTATACGCAATTACTTCACCGCGAGCGACTTTGATTTCGTCAGGACGAAATCTCAACTCGATCCCGTATTTGTTCTCATCTGCCTGTGCTCGCTTTACCCTTTGCTCGATTGTCTTCGAAAATCCTGAAAGATGTCCGTAAACAGTGAACGTCGAGTCGCGATGTCTCAACACAACCATTTTTCCATATCCGAATGGCGAGACCGAGACGCGATAGACGTAGCCGGTCTTGGCAGCGTAAACCGGATAACCGATTTTCCCGTTGGTCGAAATATCTATTCCCGCGTGAAAGTGCGATTCTCGGTAATCACCAAAGCCCGAGTTGATCTGGTGTGATGCGTCTGTCGGGAAGAGATAAGATTCTGCAGACGAAGTCCGCAAGCCACCTGCCGGGTCCCGTGACAGAGAGCCACGAGCGACGGCATCGCACGCGAATGCCCGAAGCAGAATGATGAAGACAGCAATAGGAGTGGTCGCAAATTTCATTTAGATGGAGTCGGTACTTGCAGTACCCTGGCCGCCTTTCTGCGCCGCATTGGAGTGCGGCTGCGACCACGTACCTAATCCTGACTCCTGCTGGAATATTTCGTTGAAAGCCTGCTCGCGAGAGATTATCTCCGTTGCGAGCTCAAAATATGCGCGCGCACCCTTTGAGTTAATGCTGTACAGAAGCGCCGGCCTTCCGTAGAAGGCCGCCTCGGCAAGTGTGGAGTTCTTCGGTATCACTATCTTGAAAAGGAACTTGGAATACCTGGACCGCAGCTCACGGCCGGCTATTTCAGCGATCCTCGTGTTCGTCTCGAACATGGTGAGCAAGATCCCCTCGACATATATTTTAGGATTCGCGATATCGCGGATCCATTTCATGTATCGCATGAGCCGCATCACCGCGTCTAGTGAGAAGTGACTTGCGCGCATCGGAATTATTACGGAATTGGATGCACAAAGCGCATTTGTAGTAATTCCCCGGAGAGTCGGAGGACAATCGATAATTACGTAGTCGTATTGTCTTTCAATATCACGCAATGCAATTCTCATCACAGTTCGGTTTTCGCTGAGCCGAAGGAGCCGCTCTTCCATCTGAACGGTGGAAATATTCGATGGCACAAAGTCGAGGTATGTCAATTCTGTCTTACATATGACCTGACTGAGGGAATGAGTGAAGTTGAATACATCGTAAAGGCCGGTCTTGATTTGATCTGCAGTGTAACCGAGCGAGATCCCGCTTGCGCCGAGCGTGTCAGCATCGACGAGAAGAGTTTTCTTCTCAGCCGCCGCGAGACTCGCCGCAAGATTTACTGCAGTTGTCGTCTTGCCCTCTCCACCTTTCGGAATTGCCACCGAGATAACGCGCATCGCTACGCAATCTCGACGTCTAACGAAATGAACCCTACCAGTTCCGCGTGCAGTCTGTCCCCGGGTTTGAGCTGTGCCACTCCCTCCGGGGTACCCGTGAAGATCAGATCCCCGCGTTCCATTGTAAACAGTTGAGATATGAAAGCAATTACTTCTTCAATCTTGAAAACCGTGTTTCTGTAACTCCCTCTCTGACGAAGCTCTCCATTAACCTCGAGTTCAAGCTCGAGTTTGTCGAAATCGACTCCGTCAACCGGCACCGCTTTGGAAATCGGGGCAGAGCCGTCGAAACCCTTTGAGATCAGCCAGGGATTGCCTTGATTCTTCAATTCGGTTTGCACATCCCGAAGAGTAAGATCGAGTCCAATTCCCATGGCGGCAATATACGATCGCGCATCGTCCTTCTTAATGTTCCTTCCGTCTTTCCCGACGACGAAATAAATCTCGGTTTCATGCTGAAAGTCTTCAGTCATTTGCGGAATGGAGATCTTTGCACCGTCATGGACGATTGCACTTGAAGGCTTCATGAAGACGACCGGCTTCTTCGGCACTTCGGATTTCATCTCGGCCGCATGCCTCGCATAGTTCTGACCGAGACAAAATATTTTCGGAACGACAATATTTTCGTTCGACATCGTGAGATACACACTCTTCATAAGGTGAATATAAAAGTAGGTGGAGTTTTATTCAAGAAAACGCAGACTACGGCAATGCGCTCATCCATTCTTCAGAAATTATCTCGCGCAAGTTATCCCAAAAGGATGCATTAGGCACGGAGATCAACGCAGAGACGATCTGCGCGATGAAAGGGAAAAGGGATATCGGCATCGAACTGAAACACGAACTCGTGTCTCGATACAAGCAAAGACCTTGCGAGATCTATGCCCTTTTCTCTTTTGCCTTCCCCTGGTTTGCCACCGCCTGCATTGCCTTCTGTACGCTTTCCTGGTCTCCGAGGTAATATTTTGTGATAGGTTTTAATTGAGCATCCAGTTCATAGACCAGCGGTATGCCGGTCGGGATGTTCAAGGCTACTATCTCCTCGTCAGATATGCCGTCGAGGTATTTTACAAGTGCTCTCAGCGAATTGCCGTGTGCCACGACGATGACACGTTTGCCCGACTTGATTGCCGGTGAGATCGGGTCGTGCCAGTATGGCAGGAACCGGTTGACCGTATCTTTCAGGCATTCAGTCAATGGAATATCCTTTTGCGAAAGGAGGGCGTACCGCGGATCCTTTCCGGGATATCTTTCATCTGTTGTGTCGAGCGCCGGCGGTTGAATATCATAGCTTCTTCTCCACACGTGTACCTGCTCTTCGCCGAACTTTGCCGCTGTCTCCGATTTGTTCAGACCCTGGAGCGCGCCGTAATGCCGCTCGTTGAGTCTCCAAGAACGAATGACGGGTATCCACATGAGATCCATCTCATCAAGGATGATCCACAAAGTTCGTATGGCCCTCTTCAAGACAGAAGTGAATGCTACATCGAAGACGTATCCGCCTTCCTTCAACAACTGTCCAGCCTTCCTGGCCTCCTCAATTCCTTTCTGTGTCAGATCGACATCGGTCCACCCTGTGAACCGGTTTTCTTTATTCCAGGTGCTTTCACCATGTCTTACTAGAACTAATTTTGTCATGCATGAACTCCCTTTAGTCTTTGTTATTTCGCCAAAACTCTTGCCAGCTCGAGCAGCTGTGGATCGAGCGGTTTCTTTCGGGAAACTATATCCGGTAACGGCATCGCTTCGACCTCGCCTTTGACTAGTCCCACCAGGACACCATAATTGCCGCGACGGATATGTTCTGTTGAAGCTGCACCGAGGCGGGTTGCCAGCAGGCGGTCAAATGCTCCGGGAGCACCACCTCGCTGGACGTGTCCGAGCGTCGTTGCCCGCAGCTCAAATCCCAATCTCTCGCGATGCTTTTTAAAATACGATACCAATCGTTCGGCATTGTAATCGGCGCCTTCGGCCACCACGACCAGGGCGTGTGTCTTTCCTCTTTCGTACGAAGAGCGCAGGTCCTGGGCGACAACTTCAGGATCTGTCTCGACCTCCGGTATGATTACGGCTTCAGCGCCGCCGGCGATCCCGGCCGTCAGGGCAAGGTAACCGCAGTCGCGTCCCATTACCTCCACAAGAAAAGCACGTTGATGGGACGATGCTGTAGTCTTCAGTCTGTCGATCGCTTCAAGGGCAATGTTGAGAGCGGTATCGACACCGATGGTTATGTCGGATCCGAAGAGGTCGTTATCAATTGTAGATGCCACGCCCACCGTCGGAAATCCCATTTGCCAGAGTGCGCAGGCTCCGGTCTGAGATCCATTTCCTCCGATGACAACCAACGCTTCGATTTCGTTCTGATGAAGAGCGCGTATTCCTTTTATTCTGCCATCTTCGGTTTTGAATTCAGGACACCGCGCGCTTCCAAGCATTGTACCTCCACGTTGGAGAATACCGCCCACATCTCTGGCGTTCAGCTGGACGAAGTTCCCTGAAACCAGCCCGTCGTATCCGTGACGAACGCCGAAAACCTCCCATCCTTTGTCGATCCCGGCTCGGACAACAGCGCGGATGGCGGCATTCATGCCGGGCGCATCTCCACCGCTCGTCAGTACTGCAATTCTCTTCAACTAACACTCATCCTTTCTCGATTGGCGTTCCCTGCAACAGCTCGAATTCCACAACCTGTGTCTCAGGCGTCCACACATTGTGCTCGATTGCGTTCACTGTTTCGCCCAAGTAAAGTTGCGAATCTTCATTTACTGAAATTCACACCTGACACTGACATTAGATGAAATTCTGGTATCATGGTACAGCCTCCATGGCTCCGTAAAGAGAAATAGCAGCTGCTTCGCTCCGGCATCAATGAGCAAATATCTTTGCGCGCCATCCTTCATACTTCTTCTGCAAACAGATTCTGACTACTTCACATAAAAATAGTTCATTTACCATGAGTCAAACAATGAATATCACTTTCGTTCTCTCTCGTAATGGCTCTTTACAAGTCCATCAGAATATATATCGGTTCGTACATGTTTAAACTGGAGATCACCGCCGACTTCACCGAACAACGGAATGCCACTTCCTATGAGCACAGGTATTCTCGTAATGACCATCTCATCGATGCAGTCTTCTCTCAAAAAGTTTTGTATTACCTTTCCGCCATCGACATAAACGTTTGAAAAACCCTCCCCAGAAAGATAGCCCAGCAACTCTCTCGGCTTCATCGATAGAATAGTTGCCTTCCCTCTTAACTTATCAGGCACCTGTTTAATAGTATTGCTCAGCACGAAGACTTTCTTTTCGTAGGGCCAGGAAGAGAAGGTCAGAACTTTCTCAAAAGTAACCCTTCCGATTACCACCGCGTCAATCTCTCTCATGAATTCTGTGTAGGCGCGGCCAACTTCCAGGTTCTCGTACTCAGCGAGCCAGTCGATGTCTCCATCTTTTCTAGCGATGAAACCATCCAGACTTGTTCCAACATAAACTATTGTCTTCATTTCCACTCTCTCTCATTCTCCGCGCATTCCAACGGGAGAATTTCGATTGGAGCTTCGGCTTCACTGCGATTTTCAGGTTCACTCATGACGTTCGCAAGTTAATAGCATGATTCAGTTTGTTATGCAACGCCAAACTCACCCCTTCTTTCTGTCCGCAATATAACCTATCACAATTCCACCTACTGCCCCGAAGCCGAGTATCGGACCGAAGGCGCCGGTTATTATTGCATCGGGGATGCTCAAGAGTAAACCGATCACCAAACCCTTAATCCACCCGGATAGAGGTAGTGCAGTGTTCGGTATTAGAAAACCTATAGCGAAACGATTCGCAAATGCTCCCGCCATGGCAATATTTCGACTCGGCAAATCCATAAACATCATCGGGACAATATCGATAATTCCAAAAATCACTCCCGCAATGAGTCCGATTTTCAATCTCGACATTTTATTCCTCCTTCCGAGTCCTAGTTTTAGGTCCGGCCTGGTCATAAGCTTGTTTGAGCAGCCGCGCAAATGATTTGTTCAGCTCTCCTGCCTTAGTGATCTTGAAGTAGTGATGAAATCGATTGGCAGAAACCTGTTCCACTTTGTCCGCCGGCAGAGATGAAGTGGAGCGGTTGAGGACGACGTTCACACCGAGGTAACTTTTCTTTGGATGAATCCCAACGAACGCACGTTCGCGGACGATGTGAATCGATTCCTTCTTTTGCTGGACGGTGTACGTGCCGATGGAATCCAGAAGTCGCATCAGCCCTGTCTGTAACTCATCGATGTCATTCATAGACTTCTCCAAGGTGATTTTGAATAATGACCTAAGATGAAAGATGTTGTTCCAGCTTGCATTATTTAATCATGGCCTGCGCGCGAATCATTCCCGCGTGCCATAATATACGAATAACGCGGCGGACAATAATCGAGCCTCGCCTCATTGGAGCAAAGTCGGAGCTTCGCGCAGGGAGGGTTATTACGCAGAAGCGACGTGATCACTCCGCTCTGAAAATTCGAAGAAACCTCTTGAAGAAAATGTAACCGAGCAATACTCCGGCAGTTTCAATTGAAATAAAGATCATGATGACCATCATGGCTCTGTTGAAACTCGTCGGAAGCCCGTGCATTTGAATCTCATCTCGGACTCGGGATCCCTTCGGAAATTCCCTTATACAAAATCACAAGGGGCATGAAGAGAAGTTCTACGTCTACAAAGGGAGTTGTGAAGTCGGAAGTGCTCGTACCAGCTGTGAATTGCAGATGCCATGGCGCTTACCAGCCAGGTGACTGACCACCACACACTTTGGGCGGGATGGTTTCTCAATCGGTGTCATTGTTGACGCTGCGCGCAGCATCCAGTCGCTCTCGATGGCCGCAATAAGGCCGAGCGTACTTGTGGTAGTCCGCTGCAGACAACGACAAACCGATTTGCGGTACACCATCCCAGACTGACTGTGCCCTCTCCAGATATGCGCATGATTTCTCCGGACACTCAGCGCAGCTGCCGAAACCCTTACTCCGACAGCAACGTCGCGCAGTGCAGGGCACGGAAGTGTGAAACACCTCCTCGTCGGGACCCAGACAACCACTGCAGGAAATATTCGCGGTTAGTTCATCGCGTCCGTAGATTCTCCGCCAGGCATCGGCAATCTCCTGTTGATAGGCAGCGCCCTTTGAAGCGGCACGGTATGCTCCACATTCCGAGCACATCACTCCGCAAGCTGACATTATCTTGTCCATCATGTCTCCCTTCACAATTTCATTATCTGCGCTTTCTCTAACAAATGCATTTCCAACGCTCACTTAGATTGCGAGGAGCTGGTAATTCCAAACAAGTCGTATGGCTTTTTGCTGAAACTATCATTGAACAAAATGACAGCGAAAAAAATATATGCGATGAATCCAAGCACGATTAACCTCTGAGCTGTGGAAGTCTTCTGAATATCGTGTTTTGATTTCACATCACAAACTTCGCCGGGACAGTATTGGGCTTTCTCTTTGTAGAACATCGAATAGAATTTACATCCAAGACAAATACCGAACGCCGATTCAAAAAACAAGAATATGAGGCAGATGAGACAGATGATTCCTGTTATCGGGCTGAATGCATTCACAATCACCAGAAAAACGAACATGATGGTTGCCAATGCAAGCCCAATTATCCATGCAAACTTTTTTTGACGGGCTCCGACATATTCGGGATTTTGATTGCTGACGATCAATCGTCCAAGTATTAACGTAGGAGAATATTTCGGATTTACAAAGACACGTATGATAAAATCTGTCAGAAACATGATTATGACATACTTTACCAATAAGAAATCTCCGTTAAATAGGATCAGCATCAAAGAAGTGAACATAACCAAGAAGAGTATCCCTGCGGAGGCTCTTATTTCCCGTTCATTGAGAACAGGTATGTCATATCCTTGAACGTCTTCTCCGAATTTTATTATCGCACTCATTGTAGGCTCCTCTTTCCTTTTTTACGTATTCAGGATCGTTGTCCAGATTAGTTACGTTAAGACATTCAAAGAGTTTCTATACGAGGTTGCCCGCGGAGTATCTTTCGCTTCGCCGAACCGCAAGTGCGTCCGGAACAAAGTGTTCGCTCATGTACGATGTGTTTCGGAAGGAATCAGTGCCGCTTTGGCGCGCTTGATGCCCGAAGCTCGATAAGCGTGGCAAATGGAGCTGATGCGGACTCCTGACGAGTTGATACCCGACCGCTATGAACTCGACTTCAGGCATTCAACAAATTCTCGACATTTCCTTCTGCGGCCGATCGATCATCGTAACAAAACAGTGCTTGTGCCGCAAGGCGAGCTGGTGCTGTGCACAGTCTTTCGCCGGGTTTCTCAATCCGAAGCTATCCATAAATGAATCGGCTATTTCCCTAAATACTCATTTATGTTTTTGAAAGACAATGGCCACTCAAAATTATTTTCAACTCTTTCCACGACGCCGGCACCAACAACTGCGTCGATATTCAAGTCTCCGTAAATATGTGGAAATAACAAACCGTCTTTGGCATGGCTCATTCCGGCGCCTTGAATTGGTGCAGGAGGTTCGTATTTGACTTCCGCCTTTAACCTGGCTATGTCAATCTCAAGTATCAAAATAACATTACTCTTAGATAACTCTGCAAAATAGTCTTCTAACACAAGTAAGGTCGTCGACCCTTCCGCCGTACAGTGAATGAAGCCCTCTTCTTCAAAGTTACTCGGTTTATAACAATTATCTTGAGTCGGTGTTTTAAGATCACCAAGAGTCACGATGTGATAAATTGTACTTTTCTTTTCCAAATTCTTCCTTCATTCATATTTCTTGCGATGGTAGATTGCGACTAACGTGTTGTCTCAGTGGTCAGTTGGTTACCTTTCGCAACAATGACTAAATCAACTTCTCTTTTGTTTCCACTTCAAATAGTACCATCCTCCAAGTATAGTGCATGGTGCGGATAAGAATATGGCGGCAATTTGCGAATAATGATTTCCGGTCGTCGCAACGTAAGATATTGCTGCAAAGCCTGCCAGGAACAGGGCAAGCACATAATTTACATTCAGCCTACCCGTCTTTGATATTAGCTGAGTCAAAAGTCCGCCTACGAATGAAAAGAGTAGTCCATATAGAATTGAGAGTGTCATGAATCCGGTAGTTGGATCTGAATGAGGATCAATATTCAATATCTGAAATAAGACTGCACTCAACGCAAATACCAGGTATCCCACTAGCACTGAAATAATGCCTCTGCTGATTTTCATGGCTTAAATTCAACTCCTCTCTTTGGGTGGCTTCCAGGTAACTTCGGCGCGATCGCTTTGTCAAATGCAGATTTCAGAGAAGTACATTCATCTGCCATCTGTTTTCAATCTAAGTGGTTTTTCTTTTGTCTCATTTAGGTCTTTCTCGGCAAAACCAGTGGTCGATTCGGTCAACTCTTGCAGCGCTCTGTCGCGATCTGATTCGTACATACCTATTATCTTAGCCTCTTTCTCTTTGACCATCTCAAAGATATTCGCTTGAAATTTGCCCTTACATTCTCTTGTTGAATTTATCTCTTTGCCATAGCAGCTGTCAACCTCGTTTGCGAAGTCGTCAAAAACCCAGCAGGCATGATCGGGATACATTCCGATATAATCTCTGTTTTTATTGACATAGTTCTTGAGTGCTCCCGTATAGGTGGCTTTTTCATAGTCGGACGATATGCTGTCAATGCCATAATACCATGGTACGAAAGGTTGAATACATGGGTATCGCGGCGCGATCCACAGTATGTTGCCGATCCCGGCGGGCAACCAGCTTCGCAGTTGAGCGATGCAGCTGTAGTCGTTATAGAGATTACAGACACTCAAAGTATCTTTGACCCCAAGTCCGCTGCGATGGTGTGGCGACCCGTGGTTGAGCGAAGGTTCGTATTCAAATCGGGTAATTTCAAAATGGTTCTCCAGGGCATTGATGAGAGCCTGAACATCAACCTTCCGTTTCGGTTTGATGGAAAAAGGGAAATCATCAAAGAAGGCGTGCTGCTGTGCGGCGAGTTGATTGAGAATTACCCATTTGCGTGCGATGTTCCAGATGGCGTCAAGCCTGTTTTTATGGCCGTAGATCGACACATTTACGACTGCATATCCGCCGACATCCGACGCCATCCCTTTCCAGCAAAGGCTCGGGCAAGCCGTGTGAATTATTGTACTTTTCTCACAAACAAACCGATATAGATAGAAAACAGCGGGATGAAGCGCGTGCTGTAAAGGAATACACATGGCCATCGGTGTCATCGAATCAATTCTCGCAACATATCTGCCACCTGAAGAGGGAGTGCCCGGTCGATTCAGGCATTCCCGCGGTACACGGAACTATTTTCATATCCCCCAAGAAATCATATGAAGATAAATGTACGGGTTCCGCTGCCGAACGCGGAGCCTGTACCACATCGTTCGGCGATCGACCATTCGTGTGCAATCGGGTTTCTTGTCGCCTCCCATTTCAAAGAGGTGGAAACGGAAATTGCTCTTTGCGATGACAGGCCGACAGACGCATACGGCGGAACGCGACATTTTTGTCCGTGTGAACACGCATACTAGGAGAGGAGAAAGGAGATCATGTAATGAAAGTTGAACAGACAAGATGGACCAAAACACAAGGATGGACACCGGTGACTTCTCAGACTGCGGCAGCATCAGCACAACTGGTTCTCGTGTTTGGTGCGACAGCAGTCCTGAAAGAGCACAAGGTACTCGAACAGGCCAGAAAGACTTATCCGCGTGCACGCACCTTAGGATGCTCGACTGCCGGCGAGATATGCGGCACACAGGTGACGGATGATTCTGTCGTCGCTACCGCAGTGACCTTCGAGCATGCGGAATTGAGCGGCGTGCAAGTGCAGCTCGATCGAGTGAAGAACAGTTTCGAAGCCGGAAAATATTTAGCCGAGGCTCTTCCTGCATCAGTTCCCGTTGCGGGATCGAGCGAAGTGAAAAAGTTAACGCATGTCTTCGTCCTTTCAGACGGACTTAAAGTGAACGGAAGCGAACTCGTCCGGGGATTGATGGAGAAACTTCCCGACGGCGTCACCTTGACAGGTGGATTGGCCGGCGACGGGCCACGTTTTGAAGAGACGCTTGTATTCTGGGACAGCGACCCCCAGAGAAATGTCGTTGCCGCGCTAGGTTTATACGGAAGCAAGCTCAAAGTCGGCTTCGGTTCTTTAGGTGGCTGGGATTCCTTCGGACCGGAAAGGCTTATCACTCAATCCGATGGAAATGTGTTGTTCGGACTCGATGGACATTCCGCTTTGGAGTTATACAAGAAATATTTAGGGGAACATGCGAACGGCCTGCCCGCTACCGGTCTTTTGTTCCCGCTCAGCCTTCGGACGAAGAACGGCGATACGGGTGTAGTGCGAACAATTTTGTCCGTGGACGAAAAAGCCAGCAGCATGACATTTGCAGGAGATGTTCCGGAAGGTTCTTACGTCCGATTCATGAAGGCGAACTTCGATCGGTTGATCGACGGTGCCGCCGGAGCAGCGAGAACAAGTTACTCCGCCACCGGATCCGTTGCCCCCGAGCTGGCAATTCTCATCAGCTGCGTCGGAAGAAAGCTTGTCCTGAAGCAACGTATCGAAGAGGAAGTGGAGGGTGTTCGGGATATTCTGGGAGCATCTGCCGTCCTGACAGGGTTCTATTCGTATGGTGAGATTTCTCCATTCACCCCCGGCACGAAATGCGAACTGCACAATCAAACGATGACCATTACGACCTTCTTAGAGGAGTAGCTGTGGAACAAATTCACAGTCTGTTGAAGAGGCAGATCAGGCGATACTTCGGAGATCAATTTCAAATTCCGAAGGAGTGGGAGGAATTTATCAGTGCGGTAAATGAAGCTTATCTCGAATCCGATTCTGACCGCACGATGATCGAGCGTTCCCTCGAATTGAGCTCAAAGGAGTTGATCCAGGCAAATTCTGAAATGCGGACTGTCTTCCAGGCCATCCCTGATCTGCTGTTTCGACTTGACAACACGGGCAGGATCCTTGATTACAAGGCAGGTGCAACGGTCGATTTCTTACTCCAGCCTAAAGAACTGATTGGAAAAAGAATTCAGGATGTTCCATCGCAGCACGTAGGTCAAAAATTCGAGGAAGCGATTCAGCAGGTACTTGAACTGAAGAAAATGGTTAGCATAGAGTATCCGCTGTCAATACAGGATCGGCAGAATTTTTACGAAGCGAGATTATTGCCTCTGCTGGAAAATCAAATCATCGTTGTGATTAGAGACATCACCGAGCACAAGCACGCGGAAGATTCACTCAAGTACGAACGAAATCTGCTCCGGACGTTGATCGATAGCCTGCCCGATGCGGTTTATGTAAAAGACGCGGAATGTCGCAAGACAGTTGCTAACTCAGCGGATGTTCATTTCATGGGTCGGGAATCGGAAGCAGAGGTGCTTGGGAAGACTGACTTTGAATTTTATTCTGCGGAGGCTGCGGCGGCGTATTATGCTGACGACCTTTCAGTAATTCATACCGGCCTGCCGGTTTTCAACAAAGAGGAATTCCTTGTAGACAAAGAGGGCAAAGGACACTGGTTCTTTACTTCCAAGCTCCCATTACGAGATGCTCAAGGCCGCATCATAGGTCTTGTAGGTGTTGGTCGTGACATCACCGAGAGGAAGGCCGCAGAGATTGCTCTTCGAGAAAGCGAGCAGAAATTCCGCGGCCTCGTTGAAGGCTCGGCCGCGGCCATCTTTATCCACGACGGAATACGATTCCTTTATTCAAATCCCGCCGGGCTTAATATGACAGGCTTTACGGCCGACGAGATCTCCCACATGGCTGTGATGGATATTATCCATCCGGACTGTCGCGAATTCGTCATGCGGCAAGCACAGGAGCGCATGGAAGGAAAGGATGTACCGACACACTACGAATTTCAGATATTGAAGAAAACGGGAGATGCCATTTGGATTGACTTCAGTGGCGCAGCGATAGACTACCAAGGAAAGCCGGCAGTGATTGCTTCAGCGTATGACATAACTGACCGAAAGAGACTCGAAGAACAGCTGATACAGTCGCAAAAGATGGAAGGGATCGGCACTCTCGCTGGAGGTATTGCGCACGATTACAACAATATCCTCGGGGTCATAATCGGATGCAGCTCCTTGCTAATGGATAGTCTGAAAGTAGGCGACCAGGCGCACCATTATACCGAGTTGATTTCCTCGGCTGCGACACGCGGAGCAGATATTACGAAACAGCTTCTTGCGTTCGCGCGGCGAGGGATCTTCTCCCCGCGTGTGTTGAACCCGAACGTCGCAATCGGATCTCTCCAGGGAATGCTCCGTCGACTGATCGGTGAAAATGTAAACCTGACGTTCCTTCCTGAAAAGGATGTGTGGAACGTGAAGATAGATCCTACCCAGCTGGATCAGGTCCTCGTCAATCTGGCGACCAATGCAAGAGACGCGATAGACAACGTCGGGACAATCACGATCGAGACATCGAACGCCAACATAGATGAAGCTTACACACGCAACCGGATCGACTTCTCTTCCGGTGAATACGTCGTGATAAGTTTTACGGATACAGGGAAAGGAATGAGCAAAGAGACGATCGAAAAGATTTTCGAGCCCTTCTTCACCACGAAACCGAAAGGCCAGGGAACGGGACTTGGACTCTCGACAGTGTACGGTATCGTGAAACAAAACGGCGGAAGCATAAATGTTTACAGTGAAGTGAACCAGGGAACGACGTTCAGAGTTTACTTGCCTCGCTGTCAGGACGAGGTCGAGAAGCCTGAGGCCGATCAGGTCAAAGAGGACATAACCGGAATCGAGACGGTTCTGATAGTTGAGGACCAGGCCGATCTTCTCGAGCTCGCGGCGAGCAGTCTGAAGGAATATGGATATAAAGTATTCACCGCATCGACCCCGGCAGACGGCATTCGGCTATGCGAAAGGTACCGGGACAAAATACACTTGCTACTGACCGATGTCATCATGCCCGTGATGAATGGGAAAGAGCTCCGGGACAAAATCCTTACGATAAAGCCTGACATTAAGACTATCTTCATGTCGGGCTACACCGCAAATGTGATCGCGGATCGTGGAGTACTGAATGAGGGGGTTGACTTCATCCAGAAACCGTTCACTCCCTGTGTGCTTGCACAGAAAGTACATGAGGTATTAAAAAGCTGAGTCAGAAATGGTCGGGTAGGTCGCCCATTCTTCTTCAAACGTCGTTCAGACTACTGCTATTGGCGCTTCGATAAGCGAATCCCACAATGTCTTCTCGGCACTCAATATAATCGCAACCAGCGAGACCCCGTAGTACATGAACTCGTGCAACACGGTCTTCCCGACAAATTCGTCCCTGTCAGATGCACCGAGCGCGATATAAAGAGGATTCAATCTTCCTTCGGGCGCCGCCGCTTCATAGAGCGAGGGATAATCCTCCTGCAGCTTCATCATTTTCTCGAAATCACCTGAGGCGACAACCTCGATCAGTTTCTCGTCGAACTGCGCGCCCGGCTCAAACTTCTCAGGACCGTAATAACCGAACCGTATCAGGTCAAGCCGGTGGACAGGCGAACCTGTTCCGAAGACAGCGAATGTCCCATCGACCTTTTCAATCGCGGACTTGATCGCCTCTCCAAATTTGAAATGTTCACCAGCATTCAATGAAGTGATTGAAACTGGCACTACCTTCACATCTTTCTTTGGAAACATGAAAAAGAGCGGAAGCCACGCTCCGTGGTCGAGTCCCCACGATTGAGATGCAACTGTATCCACTCCTTTCTCTTTCGAAGCATTTACGATCTGTGTAACAAGCGGAACGTTGTTCCGGGCTTCATATGAGAATTCATAAAGCTCTTCCGGAAAGCCGTAGTAGTCCTGGATGCAAGGAATGTCCTTTCGCGATTCCACCTCGAATTTCCCACGGCTCATGTAGTGAGGCGATGCGATCACGATGGTGTCGACACCTCGCTCTGTCAGAGCCTTCCCTAATTTTTCATACACACCATGTATGTGAGTCCTTTCGACGAGCGATGTCGGTGCGCCGTGTGAGATGTACGATGTCAAGACTATCTTACCCATGACTCTCCAGAAATTTCTTCAATTCATTTTTTGCATTTGAGATAAGCCATCTTCCACCATGACCTGATAATATGTTTTCAAACTCATAATCGAGAAGTTTACGTGCGCTATCTAGCTGGAGCTGATAGTCGTAAGTCCAGGAGAAATTCTCGACGACTGGCTTCCCCCGGTCAGCTGTTATCTGATCACCGGTGAACATCACGAGTGACTTCGGGTAGTACAGGCTCGAGGAGCCGGGCGAATGTCCGGGTGTGTGAATTATCGTCGCGCCGCCGATCTGCAATGAGTCTTTGAAGGTCACGTCGGGATTCCTGACGGCGTACTCCTCCGATTGGTGAATGATCAGCTTCGTGCCGAATTTTTCTCTGAACATTTCCGCATCTGCGACATCGTCCCTGTGTGTGAGGAAGATAAAACCCGGCACTCCCATCTCTTCGATGAAGCGCAAATTCTGTTCGAGATACTCGGGGACATCGACCATGAAACTATGTCCGTCGCATCTTATCAGGTACAATATCCCGCCGAAGCTGTCGGGGTTTGCACGTGTCGGCTGCAATCTCCTTCGATCCATGATATACTTTTCTCAAGGTTTAAAATGGATCACTTTTTGGGAGGCAAGTCAGAAGTGACTGAGCCCCGAGTTGTGTACCAATGCAAAGTTAGTGATCCGACTTTCACACTAATATAACAGCGGAGTCTTTTGGCGGGCATATCAATCTCGTTCAAGTGCCGCTGTATGACCCGTCTTTTGTAGCGTTGCCATTTTCTTAAACAAGTCAATTTCTTCTTTACTGAAATGGTCAGGCAACTGAATCACAACTTTTGCGTAAAGACTGCCAAACTCATTCTTCCTGCCATAAATCGGCATTCCGAGTCCGCGGAGCCTAAGCACTTTACCGTTTGGCGACTCTTTAGGGATAGCGACTCTGACTGTGCCTTCCAGGGTTTTGATCTTGGTTTTGCCTCCGAGGACGGCGGTATATAATTCAACCGGCAAGTCGCAGTAGAGATCGTTTCCTTTACGTTGAAAATCAGGATGCGATTTAATCTTGACTGTGAGGTAGAGGTCGCCATTTGTTCCACCATTGATCCCTACAGCTCCTTTACCCGGAATTTTCAGGACGTGCCGATCTTCGATGCCCGGGTGAATCGTCACCCTGATTGTCTGATTGCCAATCTCGATGAGTCGCGTCGTGCCATGATATGCTTCTTCAAGCGAGAGTGTCGTCTCCGCTTCAAGATCTTCTCCTTTAATCGCGTAAGCCTTTCTTCCTCGCCTTTGACCGCGGTGTTGACCAAAAAGGAGTTCAAAGAGATCGGCGTCACCTTCCTCTCCAAACATTGCATCGAAATCTTCGCTACTCATCCGGCGCGCTTTCCCACTTTGGGCGCTCGCATATCTTGACCAGTCGAATCCGCCTGGTTGTGCCCCAGTCTCCTGATAGTGCTTCCAATCTTCGCCGAATTGATCGTACTTTTTTCTTTTTACCGGATCGCTGAGGACTTCATTAGCCTCGTTGACCTCTTTGAATTTTTCCTCGGCAGCTTTATCTCCCTTGGTTCTGTCCGGATGGTACTTTAGGGCAAGCTTTCGGTACGCACTCTTGATTTCTTCTGGCGTGGCTGTCTTTGCGACACCCAACACTTGGTAATAGTCTTTGTAGTTCATTCTATTCCGATCCAGAGTTTATCTTTCACTGAAGCAACCGAAGAGGACATTCTGAGTACCCGATAACAACGTCATCATCCTGCAACGCGAGCATGCGCCGGCCACAGCAATTCATTGTCCCAAAATATCCTATGCGCACCTCTTCAATTATGCTTCCCCGGTTCCATACCTTTCTCATTCGCCACGGCAACGGCTTCATGCAGCTCAGTAATCATTAACTTAACAGCGCCCTTGATCGGACAAGTAACTTGCCTTCCCAGCAACGCAGCAAGCTTACTGGAGATACCATGGATCAGCGGCGGGTGTCATCTTCTTTCAGCAGGGACTTGAATTCTTCCTCACCTATTGACTCGACCTCCAACAGCCTTTCCGCAATCTTCTGGATGGTCCCTTTCTTCCCTTCGAGAAACTTGACCACCTTTTCGTAACGGCTTTTGATGATCCGGGTGATTTCCTCATCGATGTATTCCTGTGTCGATTCGGAATATTCCCGTTGTACAGGAGCGTTTTCCCCAGGAAGGAATGCCGGGCTCCTTTGTGAGGAAAGGACCACGTTTTCGAATTTGTCGCTCATGCCATAATCGCTGATCATCTTCCGGGCGACGTCGGTTGCACGCGCGATATCATTTGACGCCCCCGTCGAGATTTCCCCAAAGAAAATTTGCTCGCTTGCACGGCCTCCAAGCGTCACATCAATCTTACCCAGCAGCTCCTCGGTTGTGAGGAGAAAGCGATCCTCGGTCGGGAGTTGAATGGTATATCCTAGGGCTCCGATGCCACGAGGAATGATCGAGATCTTATGCACCGGATCGGCGCCCTTCGTGTACGCCGCCACCATGGCATGACCTGTCTCGTGGTAGGCTACAGTCTTCCGCTCCTTCGGATTGATCAGTCGGTTCTTCTTCTCGAGTCCTGCAACCACTCTTTCAATCGCGTTTTCGAAATCCTTGGGCAAGACCCGTTCGCGGCCCTCGCGGACAGCGAGCAACGCCGCCTCATTGACAATATTTGCCAGATCGGCTCCCGAAAAGCCCGGCGTACCACGCGCGACCTTTTCGAGGTCAACAGAGTCGTCGAGGTGCACTTCCTTTGAATGGATTTTGAGAATGTCAACCCGCCCCTTCAGGTCGGGTTTGTCCACCAGCACCTGTCGGTCGAAGCGGCCTGGCCGTAGAAGAGCGGGATCCAGAACCTCGGGTCTGTTTGTCGCTGCAAGTATTATGACGCCGGCACTGGAGTCGAAGCCGTCCATTTCAACAAGCAGCTGGTTCAGCGTCTGCTCGCGCTCATCGTTCCCGCCGAGTGCGTAGCCGCGGCTCTTGCCAATAGCATCAAGCTCGTCAATGAAGATGATGCAGGGTGCCTTCTCCCGGGCTTGCTTGAACATGTCGCGGACACGGGCAGCACCGACGCCGACGAACATCTCTACAAATTCGGCTCCGCTGATCTTGAAAAAGGGGACCTTGGCCTCGCCGGCAACCGCCTTAGCGAGCAGGGTCTTTCCCGTTCCGGGTGGGCCGACTAGGAGGACGCCCTTGGGAATCTTTCCGCCGATGGCTTCGTATTTTTTGGACTGCTTTAGGAAATCCACAACCTCCACAAGCTCCGCCTTGGCCTCATCGACGCCTGCAACATCATTGAATGTCACCCCCGTGTCGCCTTCCGCAACCAGCTTCGCTTTGTTCGTACCGAAAGACATCACTCCCTGACCCGTCTTGCCGATTTGTTTGCTTAAGTAATTCCAAACCACCACCATCAGGATGATTGGGACCACCCATGACAGTAGTGTAGACAGCCAAGAATTGTCCTCCGAGACAACACCATAATATTCAATGCCCTTTTCGTCCATCAACTTGACGAGGTCCGGATCGACGATCCGAACAGTTTGATAGCTCTTCGGAACCTCGGAGGGCTTCTTCTCGCTAAACCGCGTACTGTCGTATTTCTCCATCTGGGACTTCGTCAAAGCGAAACCGGTCAGGTACTTCTCGCCTATCTCGACCCGATGGATCGCGCCGGAGTCGATCTTCGCCTTGAAGGCACTGTAGTCGATGGATTCGACCTTGGGGCGCATGAGAATGGAATTGAAAAGGTAGAGCGCAATCAGCGTGATCAGGAAGTACCATATTGAAAAATGGAACTGCTTGCGATTGAAAGGTCCGATCAGAGGATCATGCTTCTTGAGACCTGGTTCTTCTTTTTCCTTCCCGTTACTGACCTGCAATATTTCTTTGTCGCCGTCGTTGGTTGCCATTTATTCCTCCTGTTCATCAATATCGTTTTGAGATTAGCTGGTTTAAGTGGGTTCTGACTCGATCCAATCTCTTTGATTCCAGCTAGAACTTTTTTGCTGCCGGGAATATTTCTTGTAATTCCATATTTCTTTCGTATTGTTTCTTTATAAGCTCAACAGTACCTGCGACCATTCGACCAAAGGTGATGTTGACAAGGACGACTTTTCAGAATTCACCCAGCCAAAGACTCCATATCGAGCACCGATCCCGAACTTTAGGTGCTTCCAACAGCGAACCATGGTTTTGCGAGCCATCCAAAAACTAACCATTTTTCCTGCCTCTTCCGCTTCTGAGAATAGATGTCAGAAGCCAGAGCCCCCAAACCGCCGCAACAAGAAAGCCAGCAAGACCGATGAGCGGCATCTCTTGCCACTTCGGAGGGGTTTTGGAAAGGATAATAATGGATGAACCAACGATCAAAGAAGCCAGCACGATCGCAGAGGCGATGCGGCCGCTTATGAGGTCCAGTCTGTACAGAGCGCGGTCCAAGCCATGATACTCAATTTCGATTTTCGGTTTCCCTTCGCTGGTTTTCTTGAGGACTTCACGCAACTCACCTGGAACCTCTTTGAAAAGCCGAAGCAACTCTGTTCCTGAATCCACCAAGTCGCGGGCAACTCTTTGAGGGGTGTAGCGGGTGAATTTGATTTTTCGGATGAAAGGTTCGACATGGTTTACCATCTCAAACTCTGGATCCAAAGATCTGCCCAGTCCTTCCGCAATGCTTAGCGCCTTCACCATGAGAAAGAGGTCCGGTTTCAGACTCATGTTCTGTTTTGTGAGAATCTCCACAATACTCTGAAGCATTTTCCCGATTTTCAGTTCCTTCAGAGGAAGGTAGGCATACCGGTCAATGAATTCCATCAGGTCTCTTTGCAGCTCACTTCTATTTGGATCCACGGTGGAATTGGTGAGCTTCAGCAATGCGTCCACCACCTTGTCTTCGTCTTTGTGAATTAACAGCTCTACAAAATCCGTAACGTCTTCGCGCTCCTGCTGGCTGATTCGTCCCATCATGCCGAAGTCAATAAAACAGATGACGTTATTCGGGAGAATAAAAATGTTTCCCGGATGGGGGTCCGCGTGGTAGAAACCGCAAACGCAAATCTGTTTCAGAGTCGAGTCGGCACCACGGCTGGCTAACTCTTTGAGGTCGTGTCGGCCCTTTTTAAGACGAACGAGGTCTGAGGCTTTTATACCGTCGATGAACTCCATGACAAGTATGCGTCTGGTGCTTAAATCGCGATACACTTTCGGGACGTAAATCGTCTCGTCATCAAGGAACTGCCTGGCGAAGCGCTCGATATGTGAGGCCTCCACCGTATAATCCAGCTCGTCTTCTATGCTGCTGGCGAATTCGTTGACGATCTTCGTCGGGTGGAAGACCTCCAGTTCCGGCACGTGTCTCTCCATGAGGGAAGCCAGATGAAGCATGATCTCCAGGTCAACCTCTATGGTCTGCTCAATGTTCGGACGTTGAATCTTTATAGCCACTTC
Organism: uncultured Bacteroidota bacterium; assembly: GCA_963704305.1. Taxonomy (GTDB): domain Bacteria; phylum Bacteroidota; class Ignavibacteria; order Kryptoniales; family JAKASW01; genus JAKASW01. The sequence goes on from OY969888.1 coordinate 1,126,705, forward strand.
CTCGTTGGTGCCCTTCAAGATCGCCTGATGGACTTGCCCCAAAGAGGCGGCCGCAGTAGGTTCCTTTTGAAAGGATTGGAAAATAGATTCGGGGAACCTGCCAGTTTCCGATTTCATGATTCTTCTTACTTCGTCATAAGCGAAGGATGGTACAGTATCCTGCAGCTTTGAAAATTCTTCAACATATTCAAATGGAATGAGGTCCGAGCGAGTAGAAAGTATCTGACCCAGCTTGACAAAGGTCGGTCCAAGCTCTTCCAATGCCATCCTGACTCTCTCAGGCCTGGACAATTTGGCTATTTGCTCCTGCTGTTTTCCGGAAATCTTTTCTACGACTAATTCAAGATGCTGTTTTATGTTCAGGGAATCAACCAGATCTCCAAAGCCGTATTTAATAAGAACGTGAAGTATTTCTTCATACCGTTTGGCGTGCCGATAGGTGCGGCCCATGATGCCGATTTTTCTAATACTTATCATTTGTCCTTGTCCTCTAAGCTTGCGCTCTCGTTAGATTTCCAAGACGAGCGGGCCGCTGTCTCCCGCAAAACGTACTCGGGTGTGGAACCGATTCGGATGAGGCTGAACCCGCAACTGTTGGCAGAAGCATCAACTTCGCCGAGACGGTCGGTTTCTTTGCAAATGTCCGTCATCTTGTTTTTCCCTTGGTTGATGAGTCAAGAAGCAAGTTCGCCTGCGACCTCCCGGCTCAGCGCCCTACAACCGGCGTCTTTCTCATCGAGACATTCGACGGGACCGACTTGTCGATATTAAGGTGCGCCCGGTCTGACTACTGTCGGGTAACATGACTAATTATCTTATTTGCCGATGCGCCGGAAACCCTCGAAGATTCGTGCGGTAACCGCCCCAAAGATGAAGCCGCCAACATGAGCCATATAAGCGACGCCACCACCCGAGTTTACATCGGCCACAGCGCCGACCTGACTGAAGAGCTGAATCAGAAACCAGACTCCGATCAGGAGCGCCGAGGGAATAAAAGCGGTGCGGATGAACCAGCCAAAAAAGAGCAGCGTGCGTATCCGATCACGAGGGTAGGTGACCAGAAAGGCGCCCATCACCCCCGCAATCGCGCCACTGGCGCCCAGATTGGGGACAGTGGAACTGGGCGCCATTGCGATCTGCGCCAGCGAAGCCGCCAGACCGCTGAGCAGATAAAACGCCAGGTACTTTAGCGGCCCCATCGCGTCTTCGATTTCCGGGCCAAATGCCCAGAGGAACACCATATTGCCTATGATGTGCATCCAACCTGCGTGCATGAACATCGCCGTCAGGATGGTGATCCAGTGGTGGCCTGCGATAATAGTGGCGGGAATCTCCGACCACTGCATTACAAATGCGTCACCGCCCACCAGTTCCACCATGAAGACGACCGCGTTCAGGGCGATGATTGCCGCGGTGACGACAGGGAAACTCCTGGGCCTTCGAGATTCGTCCGATAATGGAATCATACCTGCCATGCTATTTTCCTCCGCTTCTCCAGACATACGTCCGTTTGCATAATGGGCTCCGTCGCTTGGTCGGCAAGAATCAAAGTTTCATCAGCGATCCTGTTTCTGGATTCTTGCTCCACGGCCTTGAGCAGCGATATTGCCGGATATTGTCTCATCTGGGCGAGAATGAGGAACAGATTCGTCTTTAATGGTGAGGACCTTTCCGAATTCATGGACAACGGCAGCATTCATAGTTTGAGGTAACATACTACTCTCCTAATAGCACTCGACCGATTGCAATTCATTATAATAACATTGCCACCCAACACGTCGCTTCACCGGCGTCCCGTTAGCACCGTCAGCTACAACCGGTCGTTAACTGCCTCCGTCCCTTCCATTGTAATGGAAGTCCATCTTCACGATGGACTTCCCAGAAGGCAGGATCTCGCCGGCCATCAGCGCATGGTGAACATTGTCGAACCAGCTGAGCTAGTTTGCAGTTTTACAAGCTTGCTACTTGGCCACCGAAGGTACGCACCTTGAACGCCAGCATAACGAGGAGAATGCCAAAGATGATGGCATAGGTGCCGATCAGCCAAAGCACAGCGAGGGCGCCCGCTGCCGGTTGCACTATGAGGAGAACGCCGAACACTACCGAGGCAAGACCGGCCAGGATGAGCCACCATTCACCCTTGATCTCCTTCCGCAGGTAGATCGCGGCCACGATCTCAAGAACACCTGTGGCGACTGCCCAGATCGCGATGTAGAACAGGAGTGCGAGTGCAGTCAGGCCGGGGACGACGAAAGTCAGGACACCGATACCCACACCGAGCAGCCCCCAGATAAGCAGCACCACCCAGTGCTCATGCCCCTTGCGTCCCGCAATGGCGGTCCAGACGCCAAGGATGCCGTCAACCATCGCGTAGGCGCCGAAGAGCAACACAAGCATAATGAGAGAAATCCCGGGCTGAAACCAGATCAGCGCGCCGAATGCAATGGCAACGAGGCCACGCAATAGTAGCACCCACCACTTGCGAAGGAAAATATTGGAAATTTTTTTTTCGACGGAGTTCATATTTGTTCCTTTCCTTTTGATTAGTGGTTCACAGTCAGGCAACTACAGCCATCTTGCCACGCATCCGAATAAACATATCGCCAACACGCGATGCGAAGACTGGCCCTAATAATGTTATGCGCAAGCTTGTCTCGCAATCAACCGGAATATAGATAGAGGTTCTCGAAGAAACAACCATCTTCATAGATTTTGAAATTCAATTCTCACGACTGCGAATCGGTCCCGATAACAACAAAAGCATTCTCGCTTCCTACTGCCGACGTGTGCAAGAGATGCCCGCCAGCATTTGTGATCGGTTCGGCAAAGCAGGCATCATGGGTTACTTATTGTTAATTGAGATGCCAGCTATTATACTCGAAAGAGTAAATCATCCGTTGTCAAAAGGAGAAACAAATGGCCGTCAGTTCATTTGGAGATCTCTCACGCCAGCTTGCAGCACATCCTGAGACCCTTGCGACCGAATCACTGCATTATATTCTTTCAACTTCGCTGACCGCAAAGAACTCATTGCTGAAATACATCGAAGGAGCATCCGTTCCCTTCGATGAAAGTCTTCATTTTGGTACTCGGATTCAGTGGGAAGATCAATCGATACCGGACATTGTTGGGGTCAGCGAGAACAATCGATCAATCCTGATTATTGAAAGCAAGTTCTGGGCGGGGCTCGCAGATCGTCAGCCCGTATCCCAAATCGAAAGGCTTCCTCCTGGTTCTTCGGCTACACTGCTTTTCATTTCTCCAAATGATCGGCTCGAACCTCTGTGGAATGAGCTCATTCGCCGATGCGAAGGTGACTTTAGTGTCGAACAGATTAATGGACTAAATCCAAAAGTCCGCGCTGCGAAACTTGGGGGATTGCACTCCCTCGTGCTCGTCACTTGGACATCCATTATAAAGGCAATGTTACAATCAACAGAAGAAACCAACGAACTTCAGGTATCAGCAGATCTCAGACAACTCCTAGGGTTGTGTGAGTTGATGGACTCGGAAGCATTTCTGCCTTTGCGTTCGGAAGAGCTGGCGCCTGAGTTCGGGAAAAGAATCTTTCAGTATACACAAATTATTGACGCGGTCACCGATAAACTGGTTAATGAATCAGTTGTAGGTGAAAGACATTCAAAGGCGTCCGACATTGACCGATACTACTTTCGATCAATGACAGTCGGCAATTTCGGGCTTGCGATTCAATTGAACTTTGATAATTGGTCAAGACTTGGAGAAACCCCTCTGTGGTTGCGTGTGAAGAGTGTAGAGGGAACAAAGTGGCTTAATTCTCCTGTCGTGCTTGAACGACTTTCAAGTCTCCGAGACAAGGTTCCACCGCGACTGGTACAGGTCGACGAAGGTACGTGGGTCCCGTTGTTTCTTCCCTTAGACGTTGAGAAAGAAGCCGTTGTCCAGGACATAGTCTCACAAATCAAAGAGATCTGTAATTTACTTCTCCAACAAAGATAAGTTGCACAGTAGAGGGCAGAACACTGTTAAGCAATCCTGACGTTCTTGTGTTATAAGGGATCGGGATCAGTTTGGCTCCATTTCTAATGTGAATTAATATAAATTTATGAAACGCTTCTTCATTCAGGTTTATGAGATCTCCGTCTTCTCGCTAAGATTTTTCAAGGAGGTGTTTGTTCCACCTTATGAGGCTGGCGAGTTTGCGGGACACCTCGCAAACTTCGGCTTACGTTCGTTGCCGTTGGTCAGTGTTATCGGACTGTTGATGGGTCTTATTCTATCGCTCCAGACAAAACCCGTTCTTGCGCGGTTCGGCGCGGAGTCTTTCCTGCCGGTTATGGTCGCGGTCTCTGTCGTGCGCGAGTTAGGACCGGTTATCACTGCGCTTGTCGTTGCTGGAAGGGTGTCGAGCGGCATCGGTGCGGAAATCGGTTCGATGAAGGTGACGGAGCAGGTTGACGCACTCGAAGTCTCCTCAGTGGATCCATATCACTTTCTCGTCGTACCGCGTGTGCTCGCGGGGATTGTTGCTCTTCCGCTTCTTACTACTTATGCTGACCTGCTCGCCATAATCGGAGCGTTTGCGATCATGTACGTTTCAGGAGGGATGGGCTGGCAGCTGTTCGTGACTTCAATCGTAACATCGCTTTCGACCGCTGATATTGTCCCCGGCATTGGAAAGACATTCTTTTTCGGGTTCGCAATATCGATCGTCGGGTCATACTTCGGTTTCAAGGCGGAAGGGGGAACAGCAAGCGTTGGGAAGGCCGCTACGTCCGCAGTTGTTTTCTCGTCTTTCATGATACTGATTACAGACTTTGTGCTCGTTAAGGTTGGGATACTGATTTTCGAATGAACCACACGGCAATGATCGACATAATTGGCTTGCGCAAATCCTTCGATGAGCTGGAGGTCCTTTCAGGATTGAACCTGTCGGTAAATAAGAGCGAAATATTCTCGGTACTCGGCAAAAGTGGAACAGGTAAAAGTGTTACCCTGAAATGTATTGTCGGGCTGCTTGTTCCGAATTCGGGTGACGTTGTAGTAGATTCAATAAGAGTCGATGTGAACAATCGAACAACTCTTTCACAGGTACGACGAAAGATCGGATTCCTGTTCCAGAGCGGTGCGCTTTATGACTCGATGAGTGTGCGGGACAATCTTGTCTTTAATTTGACAAGACATCGGAGCTTCGACCAGAGCGAAGCAAATGAAAAGGCTGAACATTATCTGACACTTGTCGGCTTGAAGGAGGCAATCGACAAAATGCCTTCGGAGCTATCCGGCGGAATGAGGAAGCGTGCCGCCCTCGCACGCGCACTTGTTATCGAACCGCAAATACTTCTGTACGACGAGCCGACGACAGGACTCGATCCGATAACATCGGGAGAAATCAGCGAGCTGATGAAAGAGATACATCAGAAGTTCGATATTACGGCAATCGTCGTTACGCACGATATACTCTGCGCAGGAATTGTCAGCGATAGGGCTGGAGTTTTGCAAGATGGGATATTAAAATATGCCGGGACATTGAATGATCTCGTTAGGATCCGAGATGAAGAGGTCGCGGGTTTTTTCCGCAGCCCTTTGTAGTTTAAACAAGAGCTTACAGGCATGAAGAAATCAAACGCGGCGTTGCTGGGTTTGTTTGTTGTGATCGGAGTCCTGATTGTGGTTGTCGCAATATTTTTTATCGGCGGCCGACAAGGGATATTCTCAAAATCCGTTGAAATTTATGCAAGGTTTAATTCAGTCGAAGGCCTTCGGAAAGGGGCGGCGGTCAGACTTCTTGGGATAGACGTGGGTACAGTCTCGGAAATACGAATCTGGAATAACGTCGCTCTTGTCGACATGAAGGTCTTTTCAGATTCGCGGAAGTTCATCAAGACCGACTCACGCGCAATGCTCGAGACGGAGGGATTAGTTGGAAATAAGTTTGTCGCCGTAACTCCCGGCTCCGAAAGTGCTGCGTCAGTTCAGCCGCTGGATACGATAAGCTCGATTGAGGAGCCGCAGCTCTCACAGATTATATCCGAGACGAGTGCGACAATCGCAAGCGTAAAAGCCATGGTCGATCAGTTTTCCGAAATCCTGAAGGACGTCCGTGAAGGCCACGGGACACTCGGGAAACTTGTAACTGACGAAAGCGTCTACAATGCTTTGAAGCGTGCCACTTACGAAGCGGATTCAAGTCTGAAACAGGTTTCCGGTAAATTCACGGATATGGCGAACGTGGTCGCTGACCTGAGCACGTCGTTCAACCGCGTCGCCGATAAAGCCGATTCGGTCCTCTCGAACGTGAATCTTGCCGTGAAAAACCTCGACACGACTTCATCAGACATAAAGTTGACGGTGAGCCAAATTGACACTGGCGGCGGCCTCGTTGCCTCACTGATACATAATCGTTCAGTTTATGACACGGCATTAGAGGTTGTCTCCACAACCTTGTCTGCAGTGAAGGAAGCGCAATTAGGTCTGCAGAGATTTGCAGAAAATATGGAAGCGCTGCGTCATAACTGGCTGTTCAGCAGCTACTTTTCCCAAAAGACTGAGGATGAATACACTATTAAAGAAAAACAGCTTGAGCAGTTAGAAGCTCAGATAAAGGACCGAGCGGAGTTCCTTGATAAAATGGAAAAACAGATAAGGGAAATCCAGCAGAAGCTCAACAAGTCAGGAGGTGGCTGACGATTCCAGCTAAGTTTAGAATATCCCCGAAACCGCCGGCGAATAATTTCTCCTCGGCACGATGTTCCCAATCATCGCGACGTAATAATAATTAAAAGCGGTGGTGACAATGAAGCTGATCTCGCCGGGGCAGCCGACCGAAATCGAATCAACGTATAAGTGGGGGGTCACCTTACATCCCCAAAGGATTTTGATTCCCCATTTAATTGTTTATCTCAGCGGGTTTTCAGTCGGTCTTGGTTTGTACGTGTCAGCTGCGATCCCCGTTGATCCATAATACGCCTTTTACACAGTTCAAAATGGATCCCCTTTTGGGAGGCAGGTCAGTGAAGATCCAGTAACGGGCTCGTGAGGGTGTCGAAAAAGTGAAAAAAGGGCAGGCAGCTGCTGAAGTATTGCTGAGTCCATCCCGCCGTCTTGAAAAATGAGAATTGAAAGCATCAACTACAATGACCTTCGATCACAGTGTGATGTTTGAAGGCATTCACAAAAAATATCAGCCTCACGGAAAAGTGAGGCTGACGGGTATTATCACTTACATACGGCTAAAACAGGCTTCTTAGCTACCAGTTTGATATGGCACAAAGTCGCCGGACGTATCAGGATTCGGCGGGAAGGCGTGGACGTTGGGGAGAATCTCCTTCGGAGAAAGCGGGGTCTTCCTTGTCGCTACATCAGTGCGTGCCATTGGCAAAATACATCAACATTAGGGCCGCGCCGGCAAGCGAGATATTCTTCAAGAACTGGGCTTGCTGTATACCCTTCATCATCGGGTCCTGAACCTTCCAGTAAGGATGCATGAGAATCGCGGTCGGTACGAGGAACAACACGATGAGAAGTGCGCCGTAGAACATTTCGTAATCGAACAACACAAGAATGCCGCCGACGAATAGCATGATCCCGGTGAGAATCGTCAGGAATTCCGCCGCGGGTACGCCCATGCTCTTCGCGTATGCGCCCATGTCTTTCACCTTCATGACGTGTTTGATCCCGCTATTCAGAAAAATGGCGACGAATAGAATCCTTCCAATAATGAAAATAATTTCCATATCAATTCCTTTTCTTAATGTTTTAAATGTGCTTTTGTGAAGTCTGGTACGAATCGTCCGAGCACCTTCAGGTTGGCCTTCATATAGAAATGGAGACCCTCCTTCCGGACGTCGATCAATCCGGCGTTTTCAAGAATCCGGTAATGATGGGACATTGCCGGTTTCGAAAGTTTTAGTTTGTCGTCAAAATCCGCACAGGAGAGTTCACCTTTCTCGACCAGCAATTTCAGAATGTAGTACCTGTTCGCATCGCCGAGCGCCTTGAAGACCTTGACGGCTTGTTTGTCGAAATCTTTGTTCATTAGAATCTCCGGAGAGTGTCATGATTTGTAACGCCGTACTTACTTAAATAGTTCCAGAATTTTAAAACTACTTAAATAAGTGCACGGGACGCTGAGTACAAATACTTGAGAAGGAACCTAAGGTACAAAGCAAACATACATTGTACGCGCTTGTTGACGCGCGAGGTGTTCGTTAGAAGAACGCCCTGACTTCCGCCGTCATGATATGAACGGGTGCGCCCCCAGCCTGACTCCTTCCGTTGTAATTGGCGTTTGCCTGAATGAAAGAGTTTATCCTGTAATCGAACCCGAGCTGCCATATATATGTCTGCCCCGGCAAAAATCCCTGTGTCAGCTCGAAGGGAAGGTAGACTCCCGGCTGCTGATTGCCGATCGCTATCTCGTCGCGCTCGAACTGAACCGTCAATCGTCCTTTCGTCAAAATTGAATAAGCGACCTTAAGGATCTCAGTGTTCATCGAGTTCGTAAGGTTCGTGCGGAGGGCATCGGTCGCTTTCGAGAACTGAATCTTGAACGACGATTCGATCGTATTGTCGGGACGGTACGAAAGCTCGGATGCCACGCTGCCCGAGCCGATCTCATGCGCGCGATCGGCATAAGTCGTGCGAACGTTGTCGTCATTCAACGAAAGATCCAGCTCCTCGTAGAACGTATCGGTAAGCTTGGTACGGAGCCTCATGCTTTGCTCGCGCTTGTAGCCGCGCTCGGTCGCGATCGAATACTGGTTCAACGTCTTGCTCTGCAGGAATCTCAGCCGCAGCGAAAAGTCGCGGTTGTTCTGCAGAACGTAGAAGTCCTGCTGAAATAATTGTGAGCCGTTCACCGTCAGGCTGTCGTTCAGGAATTTCGAAAGGTGAAGGAGATAGATGTCGTTGACGTTGGATGTGCGATTGTTTTCGCCGATTTGCCAGAGGGTCACCGAGGAGATCGCTCGCAAAACTGTGTTGGCGAGGCTTCCGTCGTTCTTCAAGAACTTTTCGGGCGTCAACCCGATTCTCAGGTTTGTCTTCAGATCCACGACCGGATAAAGCGTAATCGTAGGTCTCGTGAGCAATGTATAATCGCCATTGAAGTTCACCTGCTGAAAGTCGGCCGGGTTGGTGATATCTACCTGCCCGTTATGATTTCCGTCGATCCATATGTACTGTCCCTGACCCGGCAGCACTTTCCAGAAGATTTGCTCGAGGCGGGCAGCGCGCTCCGTCGTCACCTGATAGAACAAGTTTGTTTCGACACCGCGATCAAGCGGCGCATAACCCGCCTCCCATTTTGACAGAAACGACTCGTTGTCGGAATTGCCGAGATTTCTGAAACTATCGGTGTAAGTTTTTCTCCTGTAAGTGAGCGTCAGGTTTGAGGAGAGGCTATGCCATTCATTGAGCCGCATCGTGAAATCATCCGTCAGTGATGTTGAAGAAGGAAGCATCTCGCCGCCGATAATTCCGCTTTCATTTCTCACGTAGACATCTGCAGACAAATCGACATTGTAGACACGGGCGATCGAGAGATTCGGTCCGTACTCGAAGTAGCGATACGAGTTAGTCCATAGTGAATCCGTGCCCGCGGTTGCGACGCGGCGGTCTTCCGACTGCAGGTGAAATCCGGGCGTAAATTTTCCGATCTTGAACTGGACCAGACCGTCCTGTCTGAACCATGCTCCGGAATTCGAGAACGCCGCATCCTTGCTGTCGACCATGGTAGCATGGTAGTCCACGGATGGAATCCAGCTGTGCGCCGAAGGCGCATCAGCCTCCGGCTGAGAGTCTGGTCCCAGTGTGATGAATCCTGAGTACCTCCCGGAACTGAAGTCCGAGCCGCGAGTAATTCTTCCAACGTCTCCTCCAAGAGTGAGCTTGGCCTTTTTCAGCGAAGGCGAGAAATCGATGTGTGCCTGATTTAGAAGCTCGTTCTCTGCCGTCAGCGTGTCGATTCCCCACTCGCGGTTAAACTCAACGTCATTCGTTCTGTCCATCGGGACGAAGTTTGCGTCTTCATATCGCGTCATCTCGTTGAATGTGATGGCTCCGATGTCCGCGTCTCCAATCTGCAAATGCTTTGGCGCGTAATCGAATCCGAACTTCATGCCGTAGCCATTTGTCGTGACGCCGGGAAGTGATGACAACCTGTTGGCGTCGAAACTGCTCGCGGCGTATTCGAGACTGATCTCGCCCTCTTTATTGAAATGATACTTCGCATTCATGTCGGCAAGCTGCTGGAACTGCGGCATCGGAAGTATTACAATCGGCGCATAATCACCCTTGCCGGCTCCGACAAAGTTGAACTGGCCGAAACCGACGGACTGGTAATCGCCATTTCCGTTTCCCACTTCGGAGAACGCGACGCTGTAAACTGCATTTACGAGATTTGCCGTGTCGGTAGGTTGAACAAACGTGTAGACAGCGATCCGTTTTCCGTTGACGTTAAGAGAATCGAGACGATACTGTCCCTTGCCGACTCCGGTAACCGAATCACGCCCGACGTAAGTCACTCCGCTTCTTGATGCAGCAAGCCGATTCGCACCTGCAGCGCCAAGCAGTGCTCTGTCGGAATCGGAGAGAGTGACGCCGAGGGAGCTGTTAGGATCGTCGCCTTCCTGATAATATGAGACGCCTACTTCGAGCTTGTTGTCGGCAATGCTCGTCTTTGCCGCTCCTCCTGCAAATGTCCTCTGATATTGTCCGTCCGAATATTCGAAGTCGACGAAGATCCTGCTGAGGTTTGTTATCAAATGTTTCGGCGTGAACGTGATCTGGGCATTCGAATAATCTATGACGTAATCGTTCGTCTCGCCGCGGACCATCTGAATGCCGTCGAGATATACCTTCTCAGTCCCGGCAATGGTGATGATGTCCGGACTTCCATCGGTGCCCACTAACTGGTAAGGGCCGAGGCTCCCGTCTATCGGGGTTATCTCCTGAGTCCGGAATCTGCCTCTGCTGACGGCGCCTCCTAACATGATCGAAGATGTCCCGTACGCTGCGGTACCCATTGCGCCCTGCAGCTTTCTATTTATAATGCCGAACTCGGTTCCACGCTCAGACATTTCGAAATCGCCGAGAGTGCCGGCGATGTGGGGTGACTTTATCGTCACGAAGACTTTGTCGAACTCCTGCAGGGTTTTCGTGTTTCCTTCGGGTTGAATCGGACTCGACTCGTCGGTCAGGGCGGCTGTTACGTCGACATCGTTGGTAAGCTTGCCCGACAGCTGCATCCTGAAACCGGAGTTCAGAGTAAGGTCCTGGTTCGACCCGATTGTGAATCCGCGGACTATGCTTCCACTTTTTTGAAGATTGCCCCCGAAAAATTCAGACGTGGTTAGCGGCGTGCTCTTCTCAATCAATGTTACATTCCGTTTGGACGCCGTATCGTACCTCGCGATGCTGATATGTCTCGAATATTCGATTGGAATGTTGAATGGAAAATTGTGATAGTCTATCCTTAGAACGTAGACGGAATCTTTTCTGTTGCGGAAGAAGCCGCCGGACTTCATGAACCTGACGATGCCGCGGGTGTAGTCGACGGTGTAATCTTTTCCCCGGGTCAGAGTCACCGAGTCACAGACGACATGCTCTGAATTCTGGATGATGAATTTCTGCGGAAGTTGAACCGATGTGTCGGCAGAAGCTATGCGGAAAACAACCGAGTTGGAAGTTACTTGCGCGAAAACTTCAGATGAAGCGGCGAGGCACAACAGAAGAAATAAAACCTGCTTGGCATTATACATCGTGTCAATGGAACAATGATCACCTCACACAGTTATTCCGGACTAGCGGGGACAACTTTTCACGATCTTTGCAAACGAATCTGCCGCCAGACTCGCGCCGCCTACGAGTGCGCCGTCCACATCGGGTTGAGACAGAAGCTGTGCTGCATTATCCGGCTTCACGCTTCCACCGTACTGGACTGTCAGATTTTGCGCGGCATCATTCCCAAACATCTGTGCAACGGTCGATCTTATGAAAGCGTGCGCATCCTGAGCCTGCTGCGGTGTCGCGTTGCGTCCGGTTCCGATTGCCCACACAGGTTCGTACGCGATAACGACAGATGCTAACAGCTGCGAAGTCAATCCTGAAAGCGCGGCTTTAAGCTGCCGATCCAGGACTTTCTCAGTCACTCCTCCATCCCGCTCGCCCAACGTCTCCCCGATGCAAAGTATTACTTTCAAACCCGAGTCCAATGCTTTCTTCGCCTTTTGCGCGACGATCTCATCCGTCTCACCGAAGTGTTGCCGGCGCTCCGAGTGGCCGACGATCACGTACGGTACTCCGATCAACGTCAACATTCTTGCGGAAATTTCTCCGGTGTACGCGCCGTCATCCTTGTAATGCAGGTTCTGTGCGCCGACCTTTATGCTGCTTCCCTGCAGAAGCTTCACGGCCGCTTGAAGCGCGGTGAACGGCGGACAAATTATGATTTCAGCAGGAGAATTGTAATTATTCATTTCTTTTTGAAAAGCCGAAATGAATTCAGAAGTCTCGCTGATGTCTTTGTTCATCTTCCAGTTAGCTGCGATAATTTTCTTTCTCATATTTCCTCTGTGTTGAAGATTAAGTATGCCTTCAGTGATTGATACCTTGTGTTCAATTAGAGATGAGGTGCTAATTGAGTCGTCTCTCCCCGCTCATGAGAGGACGTTCTCACCATCTAAAGACCTTCTCCTTCTCGTCCCGATCCTTATACATCCATGTATATTCGGGATCCCGAACATCCTGTTCGGGAATGGGGGAGAAAAAAAGAGCGGGTGATGTGTTGCGAAAACATTTCGCATTTCACCCTCACCTTAATCCTCTCCCATCAAGGGAGAGGAAACAGAAAGTTGCGACGTAGCCTCTCAAGAGGTAGAGTCCATTCAGTTTGAGATCGAGCACGACTAATTCTTCATTCTCTCCAACTTTTGTCTGAGGAGATCGTTCAGCATCTTCGGGTTGGCTTTGCCGCGGGTCTTTTTCATTACCTCGCCGACAAAAAATCCGAACAGCTTGTCCTTGCCGCCAAGATAACGGTGTACCTCGTCGGGATTCGACTGAAGAACGTCTTCGACAACTCTCTCGATCGCGGACTCGTCGGAAACCTGCCTGAGCCCTTTCTTCTCAACGATGGCATCGGGAGTCTGGCCGGATTGCAGCATCTCCTCGAAAACCTCCTTCGCGATCTTCGTCGAGATCGTTCCTTCATTTATTAGATCGATCATCGTCGAAAGGTTTTGCGGCCGGATCGAGAATTCATTTATATCGATGAGTTTCTCGTTGACTACGCGCAACACATCTGTCATCACATAGTTGCTCGCCTGTTTGTACGAATCCTTTGATTTCAGTTTGAGGTTCGTGGCGACGCTCTCATAGTAATCCGCAACATTTTTACCTTCAGTTAAAATTTCCGCATCGTATTTTGGAAGAGAGAATTCACGCATGTACCTGTCGCGGCGCTCCGCCGGGAGCTCCGGCTGTTCCATCTTTATTTTTTGAATCCAGGACTCGTCGATGAAAACCGGAACAAGATCGGGATCGGGAAAGTAGCGGTAGTCGTTCGCTTCTTCCTTCGAGCGCATGGGCCTGACGGTGTTTGTGTTGGCATCGTAGAGAAGGGTTTGCTGCAGGATTCTTCCCCCATGCTCGAGAATTGCGTACTGCCTTTCGATCTCCACATCGAGTGCGCGCTCGACATTGCGGAAGGAATTCATGTTCTTTATTTCCACCTTCGTACCCAGCTCAGTTGCGCCGCGCGGCCTCAGCGATACGTTGGCGTCACAACGAAGAGAACCCTCTTCCATGTTACCGTCGCAAATGTCTAAATAGGTTACGATTCTCTTCGTCTGCTGGAGGTACAGGTACGCTTCCTCCGTTGAGTTGATTTCCGGCTTGCTAACAATTTCGAGGAGTGGGATGCCGCATCTGTTCAGATCGACAAGCGTATCGACGTCCTGATCATGGATCAACTTCCCTGCATCTTCCTCCATGTGGATTCTCACTAGACCGATCCTCTTCTTCGATCCGTCGCCTTTCTCAATCTCGATATGACCGGCCGTGCAAATCGGCTCTTCGAACTGAGAGATCTGGTAACCTTTCGGGAGATCCGGATAGAAATAATTTTTGCGCGCGATGATCGAATGCGGTGCGATGTCGCAGTGAGTGGCAAGTCCCATTTTTATCGCGAACTCTACAAGCCGCTTGTTGAGAACCGGAAGCACTCCCGGCATTCCGAGGCAAACCGGACAAACGTTGGAGTTGGGAGGTTTTCCAAATTTTGTTGAGCATCCGCAAAATGCTTTCGTCTCCGTGAGCATTTGCGCATGAACTTCAAGACCGATTACAGCTTCGTATTTAGTCCAATCCATGAAATAGCTATTAGCTTTTAGCGGTTAGCCGTCAGCTCAGCGACGAAGGCTGACAACTGAATGCTGATCGCTGATTGCTTTATTCCCTTCCAACTCAATTCTTTAGTGTTGCTACCACTTTCTCCGCGGCATCTTTCAATCCGGATGCGACGACGAAATTGAGTCCGGAATTCTTCAGAAGCTCGCCGCCTTCTCTCGCGTTTGTTCCCTCGAGCCTGACAACAATTGGAAGAGCCCCGGAGGCAAGATTCTGCGTCTTAATGCGTTTCGCCGCTTCAATTACCCCTTGTGCAACGCGATCGCATCTAACAATCCCGCCGAAAATATTTATCAAAATTGCTTTCACATTCGGATCGGACAGAATTATTCTAAAGCCGTTCGAAACAGTTTCGACGTTTGCTCCGCCGCCAACATCCAGGAAGTTCGCCGGCTCGCCGCCTGCCAGCTTTATGATGTCCATGGTTGCCATCGCGAGTCCAGCTCCATTCACCATGCAGCCGACGTTGCCTTCGAGCTTTATGTAATTAAGGTGAGACTTCGAGGCCTCCACTTCAAGCGGAGACTCCTCATCAAGATCCCTTAATTCAACAATCTCCGGGTGGCGATAAAGGGCATTGTCATCGAAATTCATCTTGGCATCGAGTGCCATCACGTTGCCATCTTTAGTCAGGACGAGCGGGTTGATTTCGGCTAAGCTCGCATCTGTGCCTTCGTATGCCCTGTAAAGCGCAGTCAGAAATTTTACTCCGTTCTTGAAAGCTTCGCCCTCGAGGCCAAGTCCCAGAGCAAGTTCCCGTGCCTGGAAGGGCATGATGCCGAGACCGGGATCGATGGTCTTCTTGATTATTTTTTCCGGAGACTCTGCCGCGACTTTTTCGATTTCCACACCGCCTTCGGTCGATACCATGAAGACATTTTTCGACGTCGATCTGTCAAGGACTATTCCGGCATAAAGCTCCTTCGCGATGTCGATACCCTGCTCGATCAACAAGCGCTTGACGGTTTTTCCTTCGGGCCCCGTTTGATGAGTGACCAGAACCATTCCCAGCATGCGGGACGCGAGTGTTCTGACTTCATCTATGCTCTTGGCGAGTTTCACACCGCCACCTTTTCCACGACCGCCAGCATGAATCTGTGCCTTTACTACCCAGGTGCTCCCACCGATTTCCACCGCCGCCCTCACGGCCTCGGTAATGTTGAACGCAACTCTGCCTTTCGGAATGGCGACGTTGAACTTCTTGAGAATCTCTTTTGCCTGGTACTCGTGAATCTTCATGCTGAACTCCTATAATGCGGTCTCGCCGTGTTTCAGCTCCGCGTTAAGTAACTTCTCAACTTTCATCTTCAAGGGAGCCAACTCGTTTCGAACGATAAATTATATAATGTCAACATCGACATCGAAATATTCATGGACAATTCTATTGCGTAAGCCTACGATCTGCTGCCATTCAATTTCGCTATGAGACTTGCGGGACGACGTTGGGAATTTATTCGCAGCCTCACCAATTATCTCAAGGTTTCTGACAACGGCATCGATTGTTTTATGGTCATTTTCAGATGCATCCTTCTTGAGTCCATGAGTGTACCTCTCAATTTTGCTAATGCATTCAAGAATATCCTCGAGAAGTAGAGATCCAACGCGCTTAGACATAAATGAGGTCTTGCTCAATGACATGAAATAAGCGAGGCCTTATTGCCTTCTTCGAGACCAAATCCACTTTAGCACTCAGCAAACCTTCTAAATCATCCGCCAAATCCACGAACTCAAGCCCGATCGGTCTGTCGAATTCCACTATTATGTCGATGTCGCTAGATTCTGACTGCTCTCCTCGAGAATACGAGCCGAAGATTCCAATACGAGAAACCCCATATCTTTGGGCATAGAAGGACTTCCTGACTTTCAGCTTTTGCTTAATCTCATCTAAACTTGACATGGCTCCGCTTGGTACCTTCGAGATTTCTCACTCAAAAATAACACTGTTCGCAAATACTTGAAAGGAAACGGTGACTCAGAACTCAAGAAATGGGAACAAGCTGTGGTGAGCTGCTTTATTCTTGCAAAAGAGCTATGAACACGAATAACACAAATGAAACAAACCTATCTAATCGCACGAATTGAAAACCCATTCGTGAGTATTCGTGTTCAACAAAGCAATATTTGTGGAGCTCGGGTCATCTTTCTTGAATCTCAAAATAGCCCACTAGCGAACAATCGGATCATGGATTCATTGGTTGATCGATCACTTCCGCTGCACTTCTCCGGTTCCTATCGGCCCAGTAAGCCCAGGCGATGATCAACCATTGAGACATGCCGGCAAGAGCAATTGCATTCACAGACGGCGGCGGACTTATCAAATTCATTATATAAGCAAACCACAAGAAGGCGACCAGGCTCCAGAAGGCAAATTTTCCCTGCAGGTTCTTTGCCGTTGTTGACTTGACGTATAGAAATATTCCGGCGATGAATATCAAAACCTCGAGTATGATGGCCAATGCCGTATGGCTCCATAATCCCAGCCCGACTCTTGCATCAATTCCGGGAGCCAATTGCAGGTCAGGCACGTGAACTATCCAATCCAACACCCAGTGACTGACAACTAGTGCACCGAGCACAATGGACGTCTTGAGGTTCTTCTTGATCAAATAATAGATGGCCGCAAATAAAAGAGCCCAGAACAGCGACGCAACCAGACTGTGAGAGTACGGATAAGAAGTAAAGTGGAGAGTTAAAAACTGCCGCGGCATAGAATCTATCTCAACACGTTCCAGTCCGATCAGTATGAAGACAGGCCAGAGAATGTCGAGGAATTGCGCAGCTAAGAAAAATGTCCCAAGTGAAGGTCTGCCGTCAACTTTTTTGCCTGCCAATCCCACACTGTAATGTCCGATAAACATTTGGAAAAGTCTCCCTTTAACTCCTTCAGTTGCACGACATCGTATTTGTCACTTTGTCTTGCTGTGCTTCTCGCTCTTTGCGGCATGATTTCTTTGTATCATCTCATAGTACTCACACACATTGTTGACAATGCACTCCGGGCACTTCGGATTCTTCGGCCTGCAAACTTCTCGTCCAAGAAAAGTCATACTCATCCCGGCCCGCCTCCAATACTTTTGCGGGATTGCCTGCATAATTTCCTCTTCTATCTTTCCGGGATCGTCGCTTTTCGCTAATCCGATCCGAGGCGCAACGCGTGCCACATGCAAGTCCACTATAACGCCTTCCGATTTTCCGCCCGACTCACTAATGATAACGTTCGCCGACTTTCTTCCGATGCCCGGAAGCTTCGTCAGCTCCTCTATCGTTGTCGGAATGTGAGAATCATCCCCAACAATCTTGGCGATCGATACAAGCCACTCCGATTTGTGTCTGAAGTTAGTTACACCGTGCACATAAGGAAAAAGATCCTCCGGCTTCGCTTTAGCCAACTCCCTCATTGATGGAAAAGCTCTGAACAGTTCCGGTGCAATCTTGTTTATCAGGACGTCGGTACTACGCGACGATAGTATTACCATTGCCAGAAGCTGATATCTGTTCCTGTAATCCAGCGGATGCTTTCTCTTGCCGTATTTTCGAAATAGCGGAGCCAGAGCCTTAGCCCAATCAATGTGTTTGTGCCGGTTTGCCATCGATAAACCTGTGTTTTATGTTTGAGTTCACAAAAGATAAGAGATCATCTGAAAAAATAACACTGCGACCGTCGTGCTGGGATAGTTCAGAGAGTCAACAAGATCAGCCACTGAATCAAGAGGGAGTGTCGCGCTTCATCCCGCGGAAATTCCGAGAAATCTTGATTCTCAGCAGAGGAGATTATATTTTTTTGTCAATGTTCAATACTCTTATCAGTTGCATTGTCACGAAATCCTTCCCACGGTACGAACTTATCATATATTACCCCCCACAAAAGACTCACCATTGATCCCGAATTATTCACACCAACCTAAGCGAACGGAACAAGACAAATTTGTGTTCAAAAGATCGGAGCTCACATGAGATACGGTGCAGACGCAGCGCGGTCGCTGACTCTTCCTCATAGTCAGGAAGCAGGCCAAATAAAAAACATCGCAGTCTTCGTTGCACTTACAGCTCTCGCAGCGAAGGTTTATATACCGCACGAACCAGTTCCCTTCACCTTGCAGACCCTGTTTGTGGTACTCGCCGGAGCATTTTTAGGCTGGCGCAACGGGACAATCAGCATGGTCTTTTATCTATTAGTCGGCGCGGCGGGTATCCCGGTATTTGCGGGAGCCACGGCAGGTTTGTCACCATTCTTCGGCCCAACCGCCGGATATCTCTTTGGATTTGTGCTTGCCGCCGCAATCGTCGGAGCTATCGTCGATCTCAACGACTCTCTGCTTTGGACGATCTTTTCGATGCTCGCCGGTTTCGTGGTGATATTCGCGTGCGGAGCCTTCTACTTGAACACTGTCTTTATCCATAACTGGAAAATCTCACTCGCACAGGGTTTCCTGATTTTTTCTCTCTGGGACCTGATAAAGCTCGGCGCTGCAGTCGCAGTCTATCGCGCGTTTAGGTCACGCTTCGCTACACGCAACGCCTAGTGAAGCGAACTTTAAAAAAAATACTTCCATAAGCTCAGCATAAATTTAACTGGAGGAATAATGTCTTCAGAGCTTCTCTCCACAAAGCCGATCGACCTCATACTGAAAGAGACGGCCGACACAGGCCATGGTCTAAGGCGATCCTTAGGCGCGCTCAATCTGACCACCCTCGGAGTCGGCGCTATCATCGGTGCTGGAATCTTCGTCCTGACCGGAGCGGCGGCTGCAAAGTACGCGGGACCTGCCATCGTTCTGTCGTTCGTGCTCGCCGGACTGGCCTGCTTATTCGCAGGACTGTGTTACGCAGAGTTCGCATCGCTCATCCCGATCGCGGGTTCGGCTTACACTTACGGTTATGCAACACTCGGTGAAATTTTTGCATGGATAATCGGGTGGGATTTGATACTCGAGTATGCTTTCGGAGCTGCCACTGTCGCCTCCGGCTGGAGCGGTTACGTCCTGAGCTTTCTTCAGGACTTCGGCATATATTTTCCACCGCAAATTTCCGGCGCACACGGAGAGATGATGGTACAGTTCAACGGCCACTGGGAGCGGCTGGCTCGTATAAAGGACACACTCGCTTCACTCAATATCGATCCGATGTCTCTCCCCCATCTCGCTGCGCAATTCAATCTGCTCGCTGCAATCGCCATTCTCCTCGTAACTACAATTCTCGTCATCGGCATAAAGGAGTCGGCGAATTTCAATTCAGCCATCGTTATTGTGAAAGTTGCGATTGTATTCGTGTTCATAGCCATTGCCGGAGCTTTCGTGATTCAACACCCTGACACCACGATAAAAGTGAACTGGAAGCATTTCATTCCGCCCAACACAGGTGCGTTCGGCCAATACGGCTGGTCAGGCATAGCGAGGGCGGCCAGCGTGATTTTCTTCGCATACATAGGATTTGATGCGGTCTCGACCGCTGCACAGGAAGCGAGAAACCCTCAGAAGGACATGCCGATCGGCATCATGGGATCATTAGTAATTTGCACAATCCTTTATATACTCGTCTCCGGAATCCTTACTGCAATAGTCCCATACACAAGTTTGAACGTCGCAGATCCCGTGGCGGTTGGCATCGACGCGACAGGCGTAAGGTGGGGAAGTTTTCTTGTGAAATTAGGAGCGATATTCGGTCTCGCGACAGTAATGCTTGTCATGCTGCTCGGACAGTCACGCGTTTTCTATTCAATGTCGAACGACGGTTTGCTGCCAAAGTGGGCGAGCAAAGTTCACCCGAAATTCCGCACTCCGTGGATTTCAACGATCGCAGTCGGAATATTCGTGGCGATTTTCGCTGCAGCACTTCCCATTGATATACTCGGTGAACTGGTGAGCATCGGTACGCTCCTCGCGTTCGTGATTGTCAGTGCAGGCGTGTGGATTCTGCGGAGACGTAGACCTGAGATCGCACGCCCGTTCAAAACGCCGTGGGTTCCATTTGTGCCCATAATGGGAATTTTCATTTCCGCATTGCTTATGCTCAGCCTGCCGCTCGACACATGGATCCGTCTGGTCGTCTGGTTGATTGTCGGACTCGCAATCTATTTCGGCTATGGACGATACCACAGCAAGATAAGAATAGCACTTCACAACAATGGGCAACAATAGTTGACTCTTGTTTAGTGCACAGCCCGGCGCACTAAGAAAACATAGCCGAGCATTCCTTCTTGCGTGTTGATCACTGACTTTCAAATTCCGTTTGTTTCCGCGAACGGAATTTTCGATCTGTCAAAACAAAACCGAGGTCCAACATGAGTGCAGGCAATTTACAGGTTGAAAACCAACCTCACTTCAAGCGCGAGTTGAGACTCCTCGACTCGACAATGATCGTGATCGGATCGATGATTGGATCGGGCATCTTCATTGTGAGTGCCGATATGTCACGCACTCTTGGCTCGCCGGGATACTTGCTTCTTGCCTGGCTGATCACAGGCGTCGTAACCATCATCGGGGCTCTAAGCTACGGAGAGCTTGCCGGCATGATGCCGCACGTCGGCGGACAGTACGCTTATCTCCGGGAGGCATACAACCCGCTACTCGGTTTCCTGTACGGGTGGACTCTGTTTCTTGTCATTCAAACCGGAACGATAGCGGCAGTCGCCGTCGCTTTTGCGAAGTTCACGTCCGTACTCATCCCATCGCTCGGCGAAAACAATATTCTTATCACAGCAGCCGGGCTGAAAATATCCGCGGCACAGGTTGTTGCCATAGCGAGCATCGCACTTCTCACATTCAACAATTCCCGCGGATTGAAACAGGGAAAGGTTGTGCAGAACATTTTCACTGTGACGAAAACAGTCGCTCTAATCGGACTCATAATACTCGGCATTTTGATCGGTCGAAACATGACCGCGATGACGGCGAACTTCTCGAACTTCTGGAATGCAAGCTGGACACACGTTGACAATGGAAAGGTAGTCCTCATCGAATCGCTATCCGGACCGATGCTTCTGGCAGCGATAGGCGTGGCGATGGTCGGTTCACTTTTCGCGAGCGATGCCTGGTACGACATAACGTACACTGCCGCGGAGGTCGTCGATCCGAAGAAAACAATACCACTCAGCCTCCTCTTCGGCACTCTCACCGTAACCATCCTCTATTTGCTGGCGAATGTGGCATACATACTCTCGCTTCCTGTTGTCGGCTCGCAGAATGCGCACGGCATATTGGCTCACGGAATTCAGTTTGCTACCAACGACAGAGTCGGCACGGCCGCAGCCGCGATGGTGTTCGGCGCTCCAGCAGCAGTAATCATGGCGATTCTCATTATGATCTCGACGTTTGGATGCAACAACGGACTCATCCTCGCAGGACCTCGAGTGTATTATGCAATGGCAAAGGACAAAGTATTCTTCGAGGGAGCGGGCAAGCTCAACAGCAAATCGGTTCCCGGCACTGCTCTGGTGGTGCAGGGTGTCTGGGCAAGCCTCCTCTGTCTTTCTGGAACCTATAGCGATTTGTTAGACTATGTGATCTTCGCAGTTCTTATCTTCTTCATCCTCACGATCTCGGGAATCTTTGTCCTGCGAAAGAAACGTCCTGACGCCGAGCGTCCCTATAAAGCCTTCGGATATCCCATTGTCCCTGCGTTGTACATCCTGGTTGCCGCGGCGATCTCGGTTGACCTTTTGATCTTCAAGCCAAGATATACATGGCCAGGAATGATAATCGTTCTGGTCGGTATCCCGGTTTACTTCGCGTGGAAGAAAATGAAGTCTTGAACTATGATTGGAATGATTCTTTGAAGGCTATGATTGTGAAGGAACAATATTCGTTGAATGGTCCGTCGAATAAAATCATAGCCCGTCATTTAATCAGACAAATCACAGTCCTGACTGTGATTGGAATGATTTACTGAACACTATGATTGTGAAGGAACAATATTCATTGAATGGTCCGCCGAATAAAATCATAGCCCATCATTTGATCAGATAAATCATAGTCTATGATTGTAAAGAAAGAATATCCGTTAAGCGACTTGACCGGCAAAATCATTGGTTGTGCCATGGAAGTACATCGCGCCCTTGGAAATGGTTTCCAGGAAGTGATTTACCAACGAGCGCTGGAAATCGAAATGCGACTGCAGGGATTAGAATTCAGCCGAGAACATGAGATGGAGATCTTTTATAAGGGCGAGAAGATTGGAACACGGAGAGTGGATTTTTTTGTAGAAGGGAAGGTAATGATTGAGCTAAAAGCCGTAGTTCAACTTGAAGATGTTCACTTGGCGCAGGCCATTAACTATCTTGAGGCATATGGTATGGAGATCGGCTTGTTAATCAACTTCGGCAGCCAGAGCTTACAATTTAAAAGAGTGATGAAACCTAAGAGAAAACCAAAGTCATAACTGTGATTGGAATGATTTATTGAACACTATGATTGTGAAGGAACCGCACTCACTGAACGATTTCTCCATTAAAATCATAGTCGGTCATTTAATCAGATAAATCATAGTTCAAGACTATGTCCAACCTCAAAGTATTCCTCAGCTACCACTCTTCCGATAAATCACTCGCCGGAGAAATCAAACTTCATCTGACGCGGTATGGTTTGGATATCTTCCTCGCGCATGAGGACATAGAACCGACGGAAGAATGGCAAGCGCGAATCCTCTCCGAGCTCAGAAGAACTGAAGTCTTTCTCGCGCTCCTCACGCAAAAATTCCTGACCTCAAAATGGACATCTCAGGAATGCGGCGTCGCAGTTGCCAGAGGAACTTCCATCGTCTCGCTCAAAGTGTCGATAGACCCGTTCGGCTTCCTATCAAAGTATCAGGCGTTCAATTTCCGGATCGATAACGTCGCCCGCTCGTGTTCCGGCATAGCGAAAGTCATACACAAGAACGTGAAACTCCGGAAGAAATTCCTGGATGGTCTCATCAATTCATTCGCTCATAGCGGCAGTTTCGAGGAAGCAAAGGAGCGAGCTTCGCTCCTGAATGAATTCACCGGATACAATGGCCGGCAGGCAAACGATGTCCTGCGGCACGCAATCGACAACCCACAGATACACAAATCTTTTGGCGCCCGCAGGCAACTTGAAATTTTTCTGAAGAAGTATAAAGCTGACGATGCGGTCGTGAAGGCTTACAGAAAACTTATCCAAGGATAGCCAACCACGCGAAGTTCGGAGTCTTCCCGAAGTCTACTTCGTTGAACGAAACGAATTCACTTCGACTTGAAATGAACGACGAAATCATCCTCCGGCATGAAATTGGTCCGCCTCCAGAGATAGATCTCTTTCCCTTCGATGTTGTAAACCTTATCAGGATCGTATGAAAACCGGGTAACGACGACGGAGTCATCAACCACCAACTTATATTCGGCATAATCAAGCGGCCGGTTCCACGTTTGAGTGGAGCGCAAAATATACATCGCACTGTCGCCGCTTACTTTCTGACGGTACGCAATATGGTACAATGCCGTATCCTGTCCTCCGATCGAAAGTACAAACCTGAATCCTCGTTCACTTCTATCCGAAATCTCCGGTTGAATCCCTCGCCTAAGATCAAAGACATCGACAGAATCCGCGGGACTGTCTTTGCCTGCAGGCGGGAACGGATAGTAAATCAATCGCTGTGTCTCCCGGTTTGAGGGATTGGAAAACCAGTAATAACCATCCACGACAAAATATTTGCTGCTCAATCGGAAGGTGATATCTTCTTTCAAGAAGATTACCTCCTGACTCAATGCACTTGAACCGAGCAGCAGGAAAAATATTAAGACAGCTTTCACAATATTATTTCAAAAGAATCATCGAGCCCGTTTTGTAAACAGTATTGTCGAAGACAAGCCGATAATAATAAACTCCCGACGCAACCGGCTTGCCACCCATATCAACTCCATCCCATTTGTACGACGAGCCATTTGAGATTGGAACGACGTAGACTCTCTGACCGACAGAATTATAAATATCAATTCGACCATTCTTGCGTTTTAAGTTTTCCGGAATTCTGATATAAAAGTTCGTGCTAGGATTAAACGGGTTCGGATAATTGACGATGTACAATTCGGGGTTCGACGGCACTTGTACTTCTCTTATCCCGACAAGCTCCGTGAAACGGATGTCCGTCTTTATGACAGAATCCGGATATGCATCAATTGTCAGAGTATCCATTGATACTGGTTCGTACTCACTGGATCCGAGGACCTTCAGAATCCCACTCCACGAGAATCTACGGGCAAAAACACTGATACCGTATCCGCCATTCCCGTCAAGTGCGACTTGTCGATAGACAGGATAATCGAACAACTCGAAATTCCCACTCGTGATCTTTTTGCCGTCGGCATTATAGATAGAACCTTTCAAAGTTCCATATATCCCTGACGTATCTTTTTTCGTCAACCCTATCGTCGGATTCTTATCCAAACAATAAACAGGGGTCCCGCCGTTGTACCTGAATCTGCAAATCGAGTATCCGGGTGGTATCGTGTCAACCACTGAACCCGGATAATTTCCGAACGACAGCGAATCCACCTCGTAGTAAACAGGAGAGACGTGGGAAGTGTACGAATAAACTTTGATGCAATCCCCTGAACTGTTAATTGACAATGGAATTGAGAGGCTGTCTGAAGTTATCACCAACAATGATGTGCTGTCGTTCACGAAATCGAGCCTGATTCGCGCCACACCACTTGACGTTGCGACACATATGCTATCGAACTTATCATGAAGAAAATATCCTCCCCAGAATCCGAAATTTATTTCCAGTTTCCAATTGTTGTCGGCGTCAAACTGGAACTCAGAAATGAATGCCTGATTGGGAATAACCGGATTGCCAAGCGATAAATTCGACACCAAGGCAAGTGACAACACAAACAAAATCTTTTTCATTTAACGCCTCCCTGAGATCTGGATGACCCTATCAGTCGGGGGAGACCATTTCGAAAATTACTTTGAGCACCTGTCTCCCTGAGAAGCATCCCTATCAACCCTCGCGATAATATATTTGACCAAAAACGCAATTCCAAACCGACTTCACCTCAAATCCACAAGACGTGAACAAGAATTTACTTTTTGTTTGAACATAAATATTCTACTACCCGCGTGAATTTCGACGCGTTCCCTCATATATTAAAAAAAGAAAAACAATGCCGCGAAGAAAAGAGATACTGGAGAAAAGCAGTACAGTCGTTATTAAAATCGGAACGAGTTTGCTCGCCGAAAAAGCGACCGGGATTAATTCGGAGAGCATCGATGCAATTGCAAAGGGCGTCTCATTCCTGCGGTCGGCCGGAAAAAATGTCGCGATCGTCAGCTCTGGTGCAATCAGCGCCGGCGTGGCAGCAGTCGGACTTTCCAACCGCCCGAGATCAATACCGGAGAAACAGGCAACCGCGGCAATCGGCCAGCCTCTACTCATGGAGGCGTACGAAAAAGCATTTCGCAGACAGCGACAGCCGGTCGCACAGATTCTTCTGACAAAAGATGACTTCGTGAATCGCGGAAGGTATGTGAACGCGAAGAACACCTTCGTCGCACTCTTTGAACGAGGCGTCGTACCAATCATCAACGAGAACGATACGATCGCCATCGACGAAATCAAGTTTGGAGATAACGATAATCTCTCTGCTATGGTCGCAACGCTCATCGAGGCAGATGTCTTGATCATTCTCAGCGACGTCGACGGTTTATACTCCGACAACCCTGCACATAATCCCGGCGCCGAGCTTATTCCAGTCGTCGAGAAAATCACGCCGCAAATCGAACGATATGCTAGAAGGACAGAGACGCAAAACATCGTGTCTCTAGGCACGGGCGGAATGGTGACGAAACTTCAGGCAGCCAGAAAGTGTGCGGAGGCCGGAATCGCAATGATCATCACGAACGGAAAAAACTCCAATGCCATCAGGGAAATCTTCTCCGGAAATTTCCGGGGCACGCTCTTTCTTCCCTCGGAGAAGAAATTATCAGGTCGAAAACGGTGGATAGGATTTGTTTCTCACACGGCCGGCACCATCGTCGTCGACAGCGGCGCGAAGAATGCTCTTCTGATCAAACACAAAAGCTTGCTCCCCTCCGGCATAATCGAAGTGCATGGCAAATTCGAAGCGGGAGACGTGATCTCGATTTCGGATTTCGCCGGAAATGAAATCGGAAAAGGCATCACATCATTTTCTTCCGCTGAACTCCGCAGGATCAGAGGAATAAAGAGTGATGAGGTGGAAGCCGTCCTTAGTCGAAGAGCACCCGCGGAGGTGATTCATCGCGACAATCTCGTCCCAATCGGAGAAGTGTAATGAAAGAAGGAATCGTAGAGAAGAAAGCGAAATCGGTAAAGAAGGCAAGCGAAGTTCTTTACAATGCGACTACGGTGAAGAAGAATGCCCTGCTGAAAGCAATCGCATCGCATCTTGAGCGGGAAACTGACTCGATCTGTAGAGTCAACCGGGAAGATCTTGCAAACGCTAAGAGATCCGGTCTCGCAAACGTACTCATCGATCGGCTGACGCTCAATGAAAAGCGCATTGCACAGATGATCGCTGGTGTCAAAGATGTGATTGCACTCCCCGATCCGGTCGGCAAAGTGCTGGAGCGGACAAAACGTCCGAACGGACTTGTGATCGAAAAGGTGCGCGTTCCTCTCGGCGCCGTCGGGATCATTTATGAAGCGCGGCCCAACGTCACCATCGACGCCGCTGTTCTTTGTCTGAAGGCGGGTAATGGCGTTCTGCTCCGCGGCGGATCGGAAGCAATCCGAACCAACAAAAAACTCGTCGGGATCATCAAGAAAGCTCTGGCTGACGTCGGACTTCCTGACGGGTGCGTCGAATTCATCGACACGACAGACCGAAAAGCGGTAACCGAAATGCTGAGGCAGGATCGATGCCTCGATGTCATCATCCCTCGCGGCAGTCAGCAGCTTATTAATTTCATTCGGGAAAACTCGAGCGTACCGGTCATAGCGCATGGCGAGGGAAACTGCCATGTGTTCGTCGACAGTTCGGCTGATCTCGCGGAGGCGGAAGAGATTGTCGTGAATGCGAAAGTGCAGAGGCCATCTGTTTGTAATGCTGCAGAGAAGTTGTTGTTACACGAAAAGATTGCGAAAACATTTCTGCCTCGAGTCGCCGAGCGACTGCGACATGCAAATGTCGAACTGCGCGGAGACAACCGATCGCGTTCGATCACAAGCGATATCATCCCTGCAAACGAAGACGACTGGTACCGGGAATATTTAGACCTCATCATCGGAATCAAAGTTGTGAAGGATCTCGACGAGGCAATCGGTCACATCAACCATTACGGCTCGCATCACTCCGATGCCATAGTGACACGAAGCAAAGCGAACGCCGAGAAATTCCTGAGAAAGGTGGACTCTGCAGCAGTCTACGCGAACGCCTCGACACGCTTCACCGACGGATTTGAATTCGGGCTCGGCGCGGAAATCGGAATCAGCACCCAAAAACTTCACGCCCGCGGCCCCATGGGCCTCGCCGAGTTGACGAGCACGAAGTTTGTCGTGCACGGTAACGGTCAGATAAGAAAATAGATGGTGGAACACGGGGGCAGAGTGAATAAAATGCGACGGTATGGACAAGAGCCATATTCAGTCGTGGTAATCCATGGCGGACCGGGTGCCCCCGGAGGGTTGGCATACCTGGCGCAAAGGCTCTCGGAAAGGTTCGGAGTAGTAGAACCGTATCAAGTTTCGAAAACAATCCGGGGACAAGTTCAAGAACTCCATTCGGTGATAAGTGATAATTGCCGGGGATCATCGGCCAGACTAATAGGTCATTCATGGGGAGCATGGTTAGCGTATATCTTTGCCTCAAAATTTCCGGAAATGGTCGACAAAGTGGTACTCATTGGTGCGGGCGCGTTCGAGGAAAAGTACAACGTAGACCTGATGAAAACCAGATTGGATCGACTGAGTGCAAACGAGAAAAGCACCGCGCTACATCTCATCAAGCTTGTTAGCAAGGCCCGACCAGGAAACGACGAAGCATCCGGCTTTCAGAAGTTCGGAAAGCTGATGTCGAAGGCGGATTCGTTCGACTCCTTTGCGGTCGATGATGAAGTCTTTGAATTCCAGCCGGATGTATATCGTTCCATCTGGCCCGAAGCCGAAAAGATGAGAAAGGATGGGAGGTTACTGGAGCTGGGCAAAAAGATCAAATGTCCTGTGGTGGCAATACACGGCGACTATGACCCGCATCCCGCAGTGGGAGTAAAAGAACCATTGTCGAAAGTATTGTCTCAATTCAAATTCATTTGTCTTGAACGTTGCGGCCATTACCCCTGGAAGGAAAAAAATGCGAGCGGAAGATTCTTCGATATCCTTTATGAAGAATTGTCATAACAACATGGCAGACGCTTTCCATCGTGAGCTTGATCCTTCTGGGAAGGTTGCGCAATATTTTTCCGCAGCGAGTCCTGGCTGGTAGGGGCAGAGCCAGTGATAGCACCGCATATTGAACGGGTCTCCGAACTCATGATTAGATAGCTGACACTTTAATTCGAATAAGGATCATTGACATGCAAAACGAATTCCGCAGCAACAAGGCATTGTATTTCAGCATACCACTATCATTGTTAATCATCGTCACGAGCATTGGAGGAATATTTTTCAGGAGTGTTTACGCCAGGGAGACGCTAGCTTATGCCGCTCAGGGAGTAGCCCAGGATCTGTTTGATCTGGTTCTTGTCACACCTACTTTGATCATCGCTGCTTTGCTGATCAAGCATGGAAGAAGATCTGCGTTCTTCGTGTGGCTCGGAACGATGCTCTACATATTCTACACGTTTGTCATTTATTGTTTTGCCGTCCACTTCAATGCATTGTTCCTGGTCTATTGCCTCGCGCTTGGCATGTCGTTCTACTCCATCGTCACGGTTCTCATTAACACAAATCTTGAGGAAGTGATAGGATGGTTCGGCGACGAAAAGACAGAAAACATAATGTCGATGTTCTTATTTTTAATCGGTCTCATGTTCTACTCGACCTGGTTGAAGGAGATTATTCCGGCGCTAGTTCACAACGACATCCCGCAAAGTGTGAGAGAAGCCAGACTCCTGACAAACCCCGTTCATGTATTGGACCTGTCGATCTTTTTGCCCGGCGTGCTGATCTCTTCCGTACTGTTGAAGAAGAAGAATCCGTTGGGATATCTTTTTGCACCGAGCCTTCTCGTCTTCGTAATACTAACCGCTATCGCAATTGGCGGCATGGTTGTGTCCATGAGTCTATTCGGCATACCGGTCGAGCTGAGTCTGTCCATGATTTTTGCAGTCGTTGCACTAATAAGCTTGTTCGTCCTCATCAGCTTTCTAAGTCATATGAAAAAAGTACGCGAGCCGGAGATCGCATAACCAAATGAATTCGTAGATCCCGGTTTCGCATGTCATAATGAGAGCGGGTCAACCGTTTGATGAACGCCGATCGCTTCCTCTTGTCAATCACCGCGACAAACGCGAGATGCAACCGATGTGTCGATCTTCCATTATTGGTTAAGGAACATCCTTTATCGCAATGACAGAGCCCGAACTCTTAGACAAGATCAAGAAGAATCCCGCAGACTTTTCCGAGTTATTCAAGTTGTATTACAAACCGATCTTCGGCTACGTGCTTCGCAGGACAGGCAACTTCGACGATACAGCAGACATTGTGGCAGAAACGTTTTTCAAGGCTTTCGCCCACGTGAAGAATTTTTCTCACAGAGGCATTTCAATAAAGGTGTGGCTTTACCGCATCGCAACAAATGAAGTGAACCTGTTTTACAGACAGAAACATAAACATAATTCTCTGTTTGAGAGAGTCGACTTAGAGAATGAAGAACAACTCAGGAATTACCTTCAGCAGGACAAGGAAGAGTTGGACGCGGAACTTCAAAAGCACGATCAGTTCGTGAGCGTTCTCAAAACCTTGAAGACGCTACCGAACAAATATCAGGAAGTAATTTCGCTGCGGTATTTCGAAGGAATGGACAATAAAGAAATTGTGGGGATACTGAACATAAAGGATGGAACGTTGAAGTCTCTATTGTCGAGAGGATTAGAAAAGCTCCGTGAGAAATGCAACCGGCTTTAACTTCGAACATTATTGATTATGAAAATGGAGTACTTTGAGGAGAAATTGAACCAGATTGAGAAACCGCAGGTTTCTCAATTGAGACACCAGGATGTCCTGGCCAATGCAATAACAAAAGCGAAAGACAAATCTGTACTCAGCTGGTGGTGGTTGAGCGTCCCGCTTTACATTATCGCGGCGTTCCTGATGAAGACCCTCTTCATGCCGCAGACGACTCTCGTCTCAAACATTCGCGATTTCGCAAGCAAGGAAAAATATTCTGCTCTGTTGTTCTTCATTGTATTGCCCGTATTATTCATCGTCATAAATTTCATGAGCATGAGGAAGATTTATTTCCTGTCGGGGAGTCCGATGACGATGGGCTTCCTGCGAGCAGTGTGGTTTAATGTCCTCATTATTCTCGCTTCGATTTTGATTATCATAATCTACCTACTCTGAAGGATGACAAAATGAGTTTACCATGGTTCAAGCGGATAGGTGTTTTCTTTGTTCCGACAAACTTGATGGGCTGGATAATTTTGCTCGGCGGAATTGCATATGCGGTCTACAAGTTCGGCGACATAGACAGCAGGTCCCATTCCGCAAGCGACACTCTGATCAACTTTGTTTTCAATCTTCTTATCATCGGTGCCGTGTATTCGCTGATTGCTTTCCTGACGACCAGGACGACGAAGAAATAAGCGCTGAAGAGCAACCGCGCGAAGGTCGCGAAACCGGAGCCTTCATATGTTCGCAAGGTGGCCTGTCCCATCTTACCTTGCGAATTCGAGCTTGTGAAATTCATTCCTGCCTATCAAATTGAAGGCAGGTTGTTTGCCGGTCACGTTCGCGAGTCATCCAGGCAAAGTACCCACCAGTAAGCGTTTGGTAATGACACTATTGAAATGAAATACCAGTGAGGTTGACAAATGACAAACAAAGTTGAAAAGGCAGTCGAGACATTTTCAAATGGATTCAATTGCGCGCAGGCAGTCTTCTCGACATACGCGCCCCAATTGGGAATAGCGGAGCAGGAAGCTCTGAAAATCTCAGCGGGATTTGGAGGAGGAATGGGGCGACTGCAGGAAGTTTGCGGGGCAGTCACGGGGGCATTCATGATCATAGGAGCCAAGCATGGCAACTCGGTTTCTTCGGACGCCGCCGCGAAAGCAAAAACATATGAGGAGGTTCGATCCTTCGACAAACAGTTTCGCAAATTACATGGGACGATCTTGTGCAGAGAGCTATTGGGCTGCGACCTGAACACTGATGAAGGGCAAAGACAAATGAAGGAGAAGAACTTAAACGCGACTGTCTGCGTAGCGTGCGTCCGCGATGCGGCAAGGATTGTTGAAGAGACAGTGCTGAAGCAGTAACCGGAATCGCTTTTCCTGCAATCGCTATGAAAAAACTTCCATCAGAGGAAATCTGGCATTCGCCGAGTCTGTAAGAAAATTCGTGTAAATGGATTTTCTTTTTCATAGGGCATCTTTCAATCTGTCGGCAAAAACATTCGATTCGTCGAGCCAGACAATACTCCGAAAACGCCTAGCAAATCTTCCGACGAGGCAAACATCCCCCTGGCAACGCCTAACACGTCCTACGATGAGGCAAACAACCTTTCTGAAGGGCCAATGAAGGAGCCCGGGTCAGCTTATGATCTTTAGTAATCGTTCTCGCCAGCAGCCTCATAGTTTTGGTTTCTTTGCCAGCAGTTGGCTCGATAGGAAAATTCGTAATCAAACGTAGACCAATATTTATTCCCCCAATAATCTTGATACCAAATCTTCCCCATGAAATAATAATGCGCGCTCAAAGAATCCCAATGAGTTGCGTCGCGCGGCCACCTTTCGCTATCAGGGGCGCTCGGAAACAGGATGTATGTTGGCAACGAACTGTCGTAATGAAAACGTCTTGGATCTGGAACGTTGTCCTGCTTGCCAAACCTTGTAACCTCAAAGAATTTGAGTGCAGGAGTTCGGCCATAATTAATAAACGTAAAATCTACCATGAGTTCCCCGCCGTATGCTGCCACAAATTGCGGGGAAGAAGGGAAAACGTAGGGTCTGTTTTCTATCACATACCCCTGATAAGATCGATATGCATAGTAACCGATGATGGCGGTTATGAACACCATCAGCCAATCGGTTGCTGTTGTCTTTCTTAGCCATTCTCTGGCCGCTTCAAGGCGAACGCTGAAGACATTCTTCGCATTGTTTGCACCACTGTCGGACTCGGTTCTCTGGCCTTCAGCACTCAAATCCATCGGTTTCACAAATTTGTGCTATCCGCTCTCGTCGGGTTGTCCTTCGTTTGGCTCAGCCATAGGACTGTGGATGCCTCCATTCAATTAGGACAAGAGAAGTTATATTTTGACTCGCACGCTTCAATTTATCCACTTCTCCCAAATTCTCAAACTGACCCTCTACCCAATCTTGCTATTCGAGCGGTTCTTTGGTATAATCATGGCACCACCGATTTGGTGGTTCGTGCACGCGGATAATAACAAACGATTAGGAGGAATTTTGTCGATGAAAAGCTTTATCTCATTTCTTGTCATCTTTGCGTGCTCCGTTCTGATGTCAGCATGCACCAAGAGCAATCCGACTACACCGCAAAGCAACGGGGGTCTCACGGGCAACTTCCTCGCGTGGACCGGCAGCGAGGACAACGCACACTCCTTCACACTGGTCAGGGTAAACGGGCAAACCGGATCGGTCTCTAACATTGGCGGCGACAATTTCTTCTCGTGCCTCGACTATTCACCGGGCGGCACTCTCTATGGAGTCTCCGATGAACTGGACAGGATTGACCCGACCAGCGGTAGCAGTACGTCGATTGGAACATTTCGCTACGCAAGCAAGACCTACATTCTCGCGGACGGCGCTGCATTCTCCCCGGATGGGAAGCTCTATATCCTGTCCGTAGGTTCCAGCGAAGATTCAGTTTTCATAGTGAACCTTTCGAATGCGGCGCTGACATACGTCGGCTCGCCGTCAGCGGTCATGATGGATATGGAATTTGCCGGTGACGGGACACTTTACGGCGTTTTCGCGAAGCTGTTTGTTCTGGACCCATCCGATGCGAGCACCAGGTCCGTCATAGGCTCGACAGAAACATATGTGGGCTCAATGACCTTCGGAACAACCGGGAAGCTCTATGGCATCGACATCTATCCTTCCACAGAGATATACCTACTTGATCTGAACAGCGGTTACGCTGCGACTAAAACATCGCTGAACAGCAAAGGACTGGTCACCATAGTTGCGGAGAGAGCCGTCTCGGAAAGTCATAAGCAAAATGTCGGGGACAAGACCGCCAGTTTGGCTCCTCACAGATCACTAGCGCAACTTCTCGCGCTTGAAAAAATCTTCAGAGAACATCGGGCTAATAGAGATTTTCGTAAGAGGTAGGATGTAAGGTAAGCTGCAGAGATTAGAAGCCGGGTAACCTCGACTGCAGCTTCTCTGCAATATCTGGTTTCATCATCGTGTCGCCAGGGCGATGATGCTCCATGGCCAGCTTTTCTTCATCATTTTCATTTGCGAAATGGCTGCCATGTTTCGAAATTATAGAAACCAGAGCTCAAGGGAAATTTATGCTTGACTGGAACCCGCGCCAGTATCTCAAGTACAAGAATGAACGCACCCAGCCTTCGATTGACCTCGCCGCAAGGATCGAGATTGACAATCCTGAGTCGGTCATCGACATTGGATGCGGGCCGGGAAACAGCACTCAGGTCTTGCGCAAGAGATGGCCCGGAACGAGGATAGTCGGGCTCGACAGCTCCGCGAGCATGATCGAGAAAGCAAAGAAAGATTATCCGGACATAGAGTGGATAACGGCCGACGCTTCGGCATTTGCATTCGCCAAGGAGTACGACATCGTTTTCTCGAATGCGGCACTGCAGTGGATACCAGATCATGATTTGCTTCTCCCGCGACTGTTTGAGGCTGTCTCGTTTCGCGGTGCACTCGCAGTTCAAGTCCCGGCAGATTCATCATCTCCTCTCCGTGAAGCGTTGCTTTCGGTATCCTCGAGGGAGAAATGGTCGCAATTCACTTCAGGTGCAGAAAACCTCATGACCTACCACACGGTTGAGTATTACTACGATATACTTTCTGCGATCGGTGCGGAGTTCGATCTCTGGGAAACTGTCTACTATCATGTCATGAGATCACACATCGAACTCGTAGAATGGTACAGAAGCACGGGAATGAGACCATTTATCGAAAGACTCCATGATGAGGAGAGCAGGAGAGCATTTGAAAAAGAAATCCTTTCGGAGTGCAGGAAATCTTATCCGGTCAGAAGTGATCGAAAGATACTTTATCCGTTCAAGAGGATATTCTTCATTGCATACAAGAGCTGGCGGAGATGCGGGCCAGCAGCGGGATCTACAAAATCGAAAGGGACAAGAACATGAAGCGTGTCACCGGGATCGGCGGGATTTTTTTCAAGCGCGACGATCCGAAGAAAATAAATGAATGGTACGACAAACATCTCGGCATTTCTCCGGCACCGTTGGCGGACGGCGCCATCTTCGAATGGAGGGAGAAAGACAAACCGGAAGGGATTGCTCACTCGGTGCTGGGCCTCTTCAGCAAATCCAGCCAGTATTTCCGCCCGAGCGAAAGAGAGTTCATGATCAACTATCGCGTCGAAAATCTCGAGGCGTTGATTGAGCAGTTGAAGATGGAAGGTGTAGAGGTCGTCGGGGAAATAGAAAAATACGATTACGGGAAATTCGGATGGATCATAGATCCCGAGGGAAACAAGATTGAATTATGGGAGCCAGACGACCGCGCGTTCAGGGAAGTGAACGGTTTGGACAAGCCGTCCTAGAGACTGCGGTTAACCCTGACTGTGCTTCCTGCTTTCCAGGACGGCTCTGACTTTCTCGAGCAGTTCACGTACCTGGTAAGGCTTTCCGAGAAATCCGGCAACCCCTTCATTGAGCAATTGTTGAGCCTTCTCGTCCTGGCTGTATCCGCTTGAGAGGAGAACAAGAATGCCGGGATTAACCTCCTTTAATTTTCTAAATGCATCGCCGCCATTCATCTTTGGCATGATCATATCGAGAATGACAAGATCGATTTGATCTTTCTTAGACAAATACATTTCCACAGCGGATTCGCCGTTATCTGTCGCGATGACCTTGTAGCCCCCGGCTCGGAGCACATCAACCACAAGTTCACGCATAGCCTCCTCGTCTTCGGCCAAAAGGACGGTTTCAGTTCCCCCTTTGACATCCTTCATCGTTTTTGCCTCCTCTTTCTCCGGCTTGCCGCTCGCCGGGTAAAATATTTTGAAGGTGGTGCCTTCGCCAGGTTCGCTCTCCACTTTGATAAACCCTCCGTGGTTGCGAACGATTCCGTATACCATCGAAAGGCCTAATCCTGTTCCCTTACCCTTCTCTTTGGTCGTGAAGAAAGGCTCGAAGATCCTCCGAACGGTTACTCTGTCCATGCCGACGCCTGTATCAGAAACGGCAAGGAGGACATAACTGCCGGCGCGAGCCTCTATGTTTGATTTGGCATCATCTTCAGTCAAAGTTACTTCAGAAGTTTCAATTGTCAAAAACCCTCCGGCGGGCATCGCGTCGCGGGCATTGACACAAAGATTCATGACGACCTGCTGCATCTGTCCCTGGTCTGCTTCAATGGTCGGAAGATCCTGAGACAGGTTTTTAGTGACCAAAATAGACTTATCGATCGAGCTGCGAATTATTCCGAGAGTGTCGAGCACGATCGAGTTTAGATTGACCGGAGTGACGTTATACTTTCCGCCGCGCGCGAATGCGAGAAGCTGGGAGGTTAGCTCTGCAGCGCGAGTTGCACTGCGCTCGATCGTATCCAGATATTTGTAGAACTGATGGTCCTCAGAGATCTTGTTCTTCATGAAAGAGGCATAACCAAGGATGGCGCCAATGATGTTGTTGAAATCATGCGCTACCCCACCGGCAAGGAGACCGATTGACTCGAGCTTCTGCGATTGAGCAAGCTGATCCTCGATGGAGACTTGTTCCGTGACATCATTGCCAACTTCGAGAAAACTGACAACCTCCCCATTTGAATCGATCACGGGAGCTATCGTTTTGTCTTCGTAGAAGATCGTTCCATCCTTGCGCTTGTTTGTAAAACGGGCTTTGAAAGTGTTTCCCGACAAGATCGTGTTCCAAAGTCTCCTGTAGAATTCCTCGCTGTGGGCCCCGCTCTTAAGAATGTTTGTCCTCTTTCCGACCGCTTCTTCGCGTGTGAACCCTGTGATCTTCGTGAAAGTCGAGTTGACATATTGTATGATGCCATTGACGTCAGCGACCGCGACTGATTCGGCAAGCTGTTCCAGCGCAAAGAACAGCCTTCTCCTCTCTTCCTCGAGATTGCGGCGGATCGAAGCTTCGGTATGCTGTTCCACGGTAGTCGCGATAATTCTGCTCACGGAACCCAATAGTTCTTTCTCAGGCGCGGTCCATCGTCTTTGCCCCTTTTCTGCAACGAGAACGATTGATCCGCAGACTTTTCCCTTCAGCTTCACGGGAGAAACCGCAAACGGATGTTGCCCGAATGCGTTGGCCGCAGCGTCCCGGAAACCCGTTTCGGAGCGAAGCGTTCTCATCTGACCCGCGCGGCCATTCTCCAACGTCTGTCCTGATGCGTCCGACGCGAAAAAAATCGAGCCGTCGTCAAACAGTGATCCGAGAAATTCGCCGGGAACATTCAATCTGTTCGGGGTCGCCAGCGAAGCAGAAAACCACTCCCGATCGCTTTTGACCACGCCCCCGTCTTTCTTGACAAACAATGCCGCGTACAAATCAAGCTTGTTCCCAATAGATGAAAGAGAGCGATCAATAAAATTCTCAAGATCGTTTTCCTCGAAAGCCGCGACGAGAACCTGGCTTGTCGCTTCCGCCGTTTTCCTGTGAAGCTCCACCTCCTGCTGAAGGACGACAAGTTCAGTGATGTCCATGAGCGCCCCGCGTATTACCTCGCGCCCATAATTTTGATCAAAACTCAACTCGCTATTCTCGAGAACGTACACCTTCGATCCGTCTCTTTTCCTGCCTGTAGAAATTTTACGGACGACCGTGCCACGCCTCTTCAGCTCATTTATGAATTCCCCGCGCTCAGCAGATTCAGTATATAATTCGCTAGCCTGAAGACTCAGAACCTCTTCCGCTTTGTCGTAACCGAATATCTTTGCGAAAGAATCGTTGACCTCCAACATTTTCCCATCGATCGTGCTCACATAGATTCCTGCAGGACTCAGCTCGAAGATTTCGGAGTAACGCTTCTCCGATTCCTCCAGTTTTGTGTGTGCGAGATACTGCTCGGTTATGTCCTCAATGAACCCCTCATAATGAAGTGTATCTCCCGTAATGCTTTTTTCGGCCCTGCATGTCAGGCGCACATACACGGGTGTACCATCTTTCGTTGCAAGCTTCAAAAGAGAATCGGGGAATGACTTCGAACCTGCCTGCGCGTCGGCACGCCGCCTCAATTCCTCCGCTTCGAAAATTCTCTTGCCGACGAGTTCATCCGCGGATGCATAGCCGAGCAACCTCACCGCGGCAGGATTTGCCGAGACTAACTCGCCATCCGGCTTGGCTTCAAAGATGCCGACGAGTGCATCGCTCACCAGCTTTGTGTAGCGTCCCTCGGTTTTGTGAACAAGCTCGCGCTCATGTTTGACTTCCGATTCAAGAAACGTCGACCAACGACGGTGCATAATTAATGTAATGAGGGTCATTCCGATGAAGACAGCAACCAGCGATGCCCAGAGCTCGATTTGATGCGACATCCCCTGACGGTACAGCCGGACAATATCATCCGAGTGAATTGGAACGATCATCTCGCCGAATCGATGAGAAGCAAATTGCACAGGCACCGCTACTATCCACTCGTTCGTCCTTCCGATGCTTCCGCTGTCTGCGACTGAGATGTAAGCAGGTGAAGACGTTTGCACTATCTCATGCATGATAGAGGTCAAGGATTTTTCTTTTGCTCTTCCCTTGAAAACCGCACTCAGATATTCTTCAGTAGATTTACCCAGATAGGCGTTCCTGCTCTCGGAGAAAACGGTGCCCTCCAGATTGACCGCTGCCACGGGATGTGGGTTCAAGATCGAAATGTTTCTAAAGACATCGAGAGAGAAAGCAGTAGCATCGATTAACAGTGATATTCCGCCCGCGAAGGTTTCCTTCCCGTCAATGCCCTTCGAAAACACCGGCACACAAACCTCCATGACCTGTTTTCCCTTGTGGGCATCGAACGGCCCGCCCAACAGAAAGGTCCCCGTGCTCATCAATGATCTCACGTGAGACTGTCCTGAAATTTCTCTTTTGATTTCGGGCACCAGTTCGGGATAGGCAGACCGGACAACGCCATTGGCATCTATGCGGGCGAAAGCATCGACTATCCAACCCAACCTCACCATGAGAGGCGTGAAGAGCTCTTCCATCTCCTTAGATTTCATCCCGACCACGGACGGCTGTCCGGCGAGCTGGTGCAATACGTCAAAAAGCTCATTAGCCAGCCGACCGACGTTGGCCGCTGCCGATTCTGCCACTCTCTGCTGCTGATCAAGATATGCAGCCTCAATGATTCTCTCATCAGAGCGAATCTTTTCGAGCATCAGTATTCCCGCAATTCCTGAGAAAATAACCAGGAACAAAAACACAATGACGAATCGTTTTTGGATCAACGCTTTTCTACGCTCGAACGGAGCCTCAGGCCAGCCTTTTCTCGTTCTCAAAATGAGTTCATTCGCAACAGGACTGGCCGAAAGATATGTAAGCGCTGCGCTCAACCCCATCACCGCAGTGACAATCGGTCTGACTTGACTGAGCCAGACGGACTGGCCGTTATGCCATAGGTAGTGCATTCTCAGGACTGCGTACGCGAGAACCGTCACGGAAGAAACATAAGCGAAGTGCTGACGGTGACCACCTCTGTCCCCTCGAAGCAATCGCGTGCAAAAACCAATGATGATATACAAAGAACTGAAGAGTCCGATTCCAAGACTGTAGATCACATTATCAATCAGGACACCGGTATTAGCTGGCGCGATGTTAGAGTAGAGGAGGGCTATGCTCGTCATCAGGATACCGATTGCAAGTACCAAGGTCAGGTAATGTCTTCCCACCCTCTGCTTGGGAATCTGACCGAACTCCTCCAGCCTGTGTTGTATTACCCGCCCCGCTAGTATCCCGACCACAGCCGCGATAAAGAAGACGATGTGCAAAAACAAAGAGAACCATTCGGCGAGGCTACCCAGCCGTACATACCACCACCCGATGAAGATAACGGGCAGGAATGCCAAACCGATTGCTGCCGCAAGCTGCCAGAGACCGAAATTTTGCTCAAAACGGGGAGAAAGTGAGAACGAGATCCGAAGGAGCAACAGCAAAGGCGCGAGCCAAGCTACAAACAGCAGTAATGAACCAACCCAGAGCGTCTCATTCATAGGAACTCATTACTCTATTTTGTCCGAAGAATCTATTCAATTTACCTACTCCTTCAATTCACTGGCAACGAGAAAAATTCATCCCCCACATTTTAAGGGCATGTCTTACTTGCTTGATATTTACTGAAGGCTTTGATATTTTTTCCGACAACTATACCGATATAAACTTATGGAGCCGTCTACATACAGATTGCTAAAGTATTAGAAAAACTCAAATACCGAGAAACTCTGTAAAAGCAATCTGTATAGTGGAAAGCCTCAAAGGTCACATAAGTCATGGTGTGCTCACGACTGCCCTAGCAGTTGTCATAGGGGTGGGCACATGGGTGTATCTAGAATATGCTGTAACAAAGCACTCTTCAGAATCGCCTGAAACTGGAGCAGCAAACAATTTTGGCGGAAAGCCGAACGGGAGAGTAGACCTTGGCTCTCCGGGCGACAAGCACATCCTTCCAGTCTTTGGTCCACCGCAGGAAGCAAATGAGACCGGGAACCAAGACGAAGTGTATAACACGCCAGGGACGATTTTAAATCCTGGTCAGCGGGACACTTCCGAAAAACATATAGTCACATCTGACACGACTAAACCATCAGCACCCGTCCTCAGTTCCGATACGGTAAATATAAAAAAGGATACCAGCCAGACAGCGCATTCAAACCCGGTCAAGGCCGCGGCCCTCGACACATCCCACATGAAGAATCGGATTGACACGACAGCCGCGAGAGCCGACACAACCGGACTTGACACGATGAAAGTGTCCGCGTGGCTCAACGGAACCAGGCACGATCATCCGCAGGCGCAGATCTTCCCACAATACAGATACCCACTGTTTCTATATTCCGACATTATCCAGCACGTCGCAACGATTGACACAAGCGGCGAGTTCGTATCGGTTCGTGAGACTCTTTGGGGCAAGGATGTAAGGATCCCGCTCGAAGTGCCGCTAACAGATTACGTCAAGCTTGAGCAAGAGTATTTGGTCGGGAAAACATGGGACGATCTTGCGCATGCTTACATTACCAGCTTACAAAAGGATCAGTTAGGCTCGTTGATGTCTGGCATCACCAACATCGACATACCGATCCCGGCAAACCCGGTCCTAAGTATCTTCGGGCCTCCAAGGATCAACCTTAAGATCTCCGGTGCCGTGAACATACACGGAGCATGGAGAAACCAGAAGACTAACGCCCAGACACTTTCAACAATTGGCAACGTGACAAATCAGCCGGACTTCAGTCAGGATGTCCAGATAAATGTAAATGGTACTGTCGGCGACAAGTTGGGCATCGGCGCAAACTGGGACACACAGAACCAGTTCGATTACGAAAACCAACTCCACATAAAATACACAGGCTACGACGATGAAATCGTGCAGAGTGTGGAGGCCGGAAACGTTTCGATGTCAACACCTTCATCATTTGTCGGAAGCAGTCAGGCTCTATTCGGGATCAAGGCACAGATGCAGTTCGGCGCTCTCACTTTGACTGCCCTGGCCAGCCAGCAAAAAGCACAAGGAAAATCTCTAACGGTGAGTGGTGGATCGCAGAGCCAGCAATTCCAGTTGCACGCATACGATTACGCGACCAACCATTTCTTCATCGACACGACTTACATAGGAAGCTTGGGTGCGAAGAGAGGCTATGAATACTTCTATCAGACTCCCGGCCAGCCCTACGACCCGAACCTCCTCATCACCGATTACGAAGTTTATGAATCTGTTGCTGGATATTCACCCGGTAATACGAACATCAGAGACGGCGTTGCCGTGATGGACCTTCACCCACTCAATACTGATAAGGCATATTATGACTCTCTTCGCGCCCAGGCATCGATAACCACTCAGTCAGGTTCTGTCGAATATGGGAAGTTCGTCAAATTAACGCCGGATCAGTTTTCCCTGAACACTAAGACCGGAGTTCTGACTCTTACTCAAGCCTTCCAGCCCGAAGTGATTATCGCGATTGCCTACAAGAGGCAGGATGGGACTGTGTATGGGACCTTTTCATACGCGGACACTTCGAAGTCAACTCTTGTCCTTAAGCTCGTGAAGCCTGCTAATCTGATCCCTTCCTACACCGAAGCCTGGCGGCTCCAGCTCAGAAATATTTTTCCAGTTGGCGGCTTGAACCTCGATCAGAACTCACTGCAGAACGTAAAGATATTGTACCAGCTTCCAGGGCAGCCGGCCCAGGACAATATCAATGGAATACCACTTCTGCAAGTTTTTGGACTCGACAAAACAGGTGCCGGAGGGACAGGACCGCCCGACAACCAGTTTGACTGGAATCCCGGAGTCGACATAGATCCCGTTCACGGTGAAATAATTATGCCTTACGTCCAGCCGTTTGTCGAAGCACTTCAACAGCCGGCGAACGGACAGACGATCCCGAATGCCGACTCTCTCATTTACGCTTCAGTTTATGATACGACACATGAAGCAGCGATGAACGATGCCACCCACGATAGGTTCTTGCTTACCGGTTCCTACACGAGTACGACCACTTCTCATTACAACCTCGGATTTAATCTTGTGCAGGGAAGCGTGAAGGTACTCCTGAACGGCAATCCATTAGCTCCTGATGTAGACTACACTGTCGATTACCTCACCGGCGAAGTCAATATTCGAAATCAATCTGCGCTGCAAGCCGGTGCAAATGTTCAAATCCAATATGAGACGAACGATCTTTTTCAAATCGCGTCGAAGTCACTCACCGGGCTGCGCGGAGACTACAAGGTTAGCGATCAAACTAGTCTCGGCTTCACCCTGATGAACTTCTCTCAACAATCGCCAAACGACAAGGTCCAACTCGGAGAAGAACCGATAAACAACTTGATCTTTGGAGTCGATGGAGGAACCGCTGCGGACCTTCCTTTCCTGACAAAGGCACTTGATGCGCTGCCGCTCATACAGACTGCCGCTCCATCAAGAATCACACTGCATGGAGAAGCCGCCTACATGCTGCCCAATCCTAACACGCGGACGAGCATCATCCCTGATGACAATGGACAGGGGATCGCATATATAGATGACTTCGAAGGCTCCAAGAGAATAATCCCTCTCCCCATAACCTATTCAAACTGGACCCTTGCAAGCACTCCCGACTCCACCGCACTTGATTCAGTCTACCAGGGAATTCCAGATTCATCGAAGAACAACTTCAGAGCATGGACATACTGGTTTAACGACACCCCTCCTGCCACAAAAATCAATGACATTTGGCCGCAGAAGCAAGTAGCTACGGATCAACAGTTCATGACTGTACTGCACGTCGGCTTGCTGGACTCGGTCAGAGGTCAGTACAACAACTCGCGCAACATTGACTCAACTTTGAAAAGGAATCCGAAGCTGGCATGGGGTGGTTTCATGAGTGTCCTCTCATCCAATGCCAGCGATCTTACAACGCAAAACATAAACTATTTAGAAATTTGGATGAAGATAGACCAGATACATGGTAATGGAACGATGCACGTCGACCTGGGTCAGATCGGCGAAGACATTTTCGGTGACAGGCAGCTCCACACAGAGGATTCGACCGGTTACGGAACACTGTCAGATGATGCACACGACGTCGGACTTGACGGATTGAATGATGCTCAGGAAAGACAGAAGTATCCATGGGTCGTGGCCGACCCCGACAGGCCCTGGGACACCGGCGGAACGGATCCGGAAGGAGATGACTATTACGCCAACGTCTCAGGACAGGACTACACACGCGTAAACGGCACCGATGGCAACAGAGTATCATTGAATGGGAAATTTCCCGACACGGAGGACTTGAACCATAACGGCCTCCTTGATTTGACTAACAATTACTTCGAATATTCCGTAAAGCTCGATACTGTCAGGAATCCGTACATCACAGGCGGCGGCTCGAACGGATGGTACCAGTACATAATCCCGCTGAAAGACGCGTCCATGACTGTAGGAACTCCGAGCTTGTCGGTGGTTCAGTACGTCCGCATTTGGTTCGATGGAATGACTGGACCAATGTATACTCGCATAGCAGAAATGAACCTCGTGGGAAATTACTGGAGGACGCCAAACCAGAACGACACCACGATGCAGGTTTCTGTTGTGAACATCTTCGACAACTTTCCTGATTACAAAGCTCCTATCGATGGACTGCAGCCTGTCGACC
The DNA here is from genome assembly GCA_963704305.1 of uncultured Bacteroidota bacterium. GTDB lineage: Bacteria > Bacteroidota > Ignavibacteria > Kryptoniales > JAKASW01 > JAKASW01. Next base: position 1,170,736 of record OY969888.1, read on the forward strand.
ATACAAACCCGACGCAGAATATTCAGCTCAACGAACAATCTCTTTCCCTGATACTCAACGGCTTGCACGACGGCGATTCGCGATACGTGTTCAAGACATTTCCTACTGCGCTTAATGTGTTTCATTACAAGACGATGAAATTTTTCGTCCATGATGATCCGAAGTTCAACTACGTCGACTCGACAAACTACGACGCGGACATGTTCATCAGATTCGGCAGCGATTCATTAGACTTCTACGAATACCGTCAGCCGTTGAGATACATAAATCAGCCCCCGCTGAGGCCGGGTTGGCAGGATGTGGCGATCAATTTCGCAAGGCTTACCGCCATAAAACTGGCGCGAGATTCGGTAACTCAGATCATGTCGCGCGTGCCAGCGGACAACAGGGTACCTGGCAGCACCTACTGGATCCAGGGAAACCCATCGCTGCAGAACGTCTCTTACTTCCAGATAGGAGTCGAGAATCCCGCCAATAGCGGAACCACCGCACCTTTGAACGGCGCGGTCTGGATCGATGAACTGAGACTGACGAATGTCGACAATACTCCCGGACTTGCGTATATGTTTAATGCGAGTGTTCAGCTTGCGGATATCGGATCGCTCGCATTTAATTTCTCACGGACGGATCCATATTTTCACGGACTTACGACCCAGTTCGGGTCGCTGAACACTCAACGGAACTGGGCGTTGAGTGCATCGCTCAGTTTGGAGAGACTCCTCCCCCGCGAATGGCAGGGGACAACCATCCCGTTCTCTTATTCTCATTCAGAAACCTTCTCTGATCCACTCTACTTAGCAAGCAGCGACATTCTTGTCACACAAGCCGTTCAGAACAGGACGGCATATCTAGTGGCACAAAAAGGACTTTCACCATCTGCTGCAGCGTCCGAGGCTGACAGTTTGCGCGTTAGCTCGCAGATACTGAGAGTCGCAGATGCCTGGGGGCTCCCGAGCGTGCGCATTGCGGTCCCTTCCACAAAGTGGTACATACGCGACATACTGGACAACATCACGCTGGGATATAATTGGTCCGGCTCAAAGTACAGAGACACACAGATCAAGTCAGGAAATCAGTGGGGTTGGAACTTCTCGAGTTCATACTCGGTGCAACTTGACCCGATGGCATACTTCACTCCTTTTCCATCGACTGCCAAGACGCCGGTGGTGACCAACCCGCGCCGGGAAAGTCTGGTTCCTCCGAGCCAGGAGAACGCCGGTTCGCAAGTCCAGCCAGTTACCGGTACATCAGGTCAAGACTTTCAAATCAGATACTTGCCAAACTCCTTGAACTTCTCGATGAGTGCGGCCAGGTCATTCACCACCGAAACCTATTGGACTCAATCGACGCCGAGAATCACTCCGAACTTCACCGCACAACGGTCCGGAGGAATCAACTGGCATCTGACCAACAACGGCTATCTTAATCCCTCAATAGATTACCGGTTCAGCATAAACAGTTCGCTTCTTTACATCGATGCGGACACTTCTACCGGCACGCCGAGACCCAACTCCTACGTGTTTCGTCAAATATTTCTCAACAACGGTCTCATAAATTTTGGACAGGACTACGATTTTACCCAGCAGTTCTCGCTGACAACTCAGCCTAGGGCACCGTTCAATTTGCAGCAGTACGTCGATCTTCAGGGGAGTTACAATTCCTCTTATCATTGGAGTAATTCCCTGCAGCAGCATACCTACGGCGTTGGCTCCGGCGTGAGTTCATCACTCCAGCTGGGCTCTTCCCTTCGCTTGAAGATGCTTACTGATCCATGGTTCGGGGCCGGCACAACAGCAACAGCAGCACCGGGACAACCGATCCAGCAACCGACGTCGCGCGGCCGGGGACACGGCCGGGAGGAATTTGAAAACATCGATACGACCGCATCCCATAAAAACGGAAGCGCTCTCGGCAATATCGTGAACCTCCTGGTGAAAGTCCCCTTCCTGGATTTCGACAATATCGCGCTCAACTTCACTTCGGCGAACACGTCTCAGAACGGAGGGCTCCCTTCCGCTCGACCCGGTATGGGCAACTTCTTCAAAGTTCCGTTCGTCCAGGAGAGCAACCCCGCTCTCGGACCTTCACAGCTGTACCAGCTTGGACTCGTTTCCGACCCATTCGGCAGGCTGAGTTTTGTAAAGCATAATGGTTTCCCGTTCATTGGTTTTGAAACAACACCGGGTGTCAGGATCCCAAACGCGAACATAACAGACAACTATTCAAACAGCAATAACGTTGACATCAGGACATCGCGCAATCTGTGGCAGGGTGCAAGGATCGATTTGTCTTGGCATGTCGCATGGTCTTACAATCGCAACACGACTTTCTTGACAGACGCCAGTGGCAACCCCATTGACAGCCTCGAGACCGTGATGGTAGCTGGACAAGTCAGCAGGAGCTTTTTCACGCTACCGCCGGTGCTCATCTTCTCCGCATTCAAAAGTGGAATAAACCAGGTCGCCGCCGATTTCCAGACGCTTAGAAATGATCCCACAGATCTGCGCACGGACGACCAGAAACTCTCACAGGCGTTCGTCCAGGGGTTTGAGACTCTGCCGTTCCTTGACAAGATATTCGGCCAGTACATGCCTCGCATGAACTATGCGTTTCACTGGGATGGTCTTGAGCAGCTCCCTCTTTTCAAAAGCTTCACCTCTCATGTAAGCCTCGATCATGCTTATCAGTCCACTTATTCTGAAAACTGGCATATCACGAACGGGGCAAACCAGATCACCGATGCCCAGACAGTCTCTTATGGTTTCCAACCGCTGGTCGGACTTAACATAGCGTTCAAAAATATTGGAGACGCTACGATCTCCAGCTCGGTCCAGTACAACACGAGCACTCAATACAGTCTGAATCCGTCGGCACGCACAATCGCTGAACAATATACTGGACAGCTTTCCATAACTGCAACGTACTCGAAGAGAGGATTCGCCATCCCGCTCTTCGGCCTGAGTCTGCAGAACGACGTCGATATCAGCGCGAGCTATTCGAGTGCAATGTCGAACCAGATCTCATACAGCAGCGACAACATCGCTTCCGGCGGCACTCCAATTAACGGAACCAACCAGACCACTCTCGAGCTGCGCTTCAGATATGTCGTGAGCCAGCGTGTGACAGCGTCGGTCTACTACCGCAACACGCGCATCGTCCCTACCGTGACGGGTTCCCTCATCCCCGGCACGACCACGAACGAAGCCGGAGTGGACGTCCAGGTTTCAATCGCAGGTTAATTCGAAACTTCGCAGGCCAAGCATCACGGCAATTCCGCACTCCCTCTTCCTTCCTATTCGTTCATTACATAAATTTGCAATATCCTATGTCTGAGATATCCGGCATAAACGATCATCAACGTTTCATGAGACTCGCACTGAAAGAGGCCGAAGCAGCGTATGAGGCAAACGAGATCCCGGTAGGCGCGGTCATTGTCAGAAGCGGAACGGTAATCGCAAAAGCTCACAACCAGGTCGAATTGCTCCAGGACCCGACTGCTCATGCCGAAATAATCGCCATCGGAGCCGCAGCAAACCATCTCTCAAGCTGGCGACTCAACGGATGCACTCTCTACGTTACTCTCGAGCCATGCCCGATGTGCGCAGGCGCTATTGTACTCTCGCGCCTCGATAGACTCGTGTTCGGAGCATACGATCCCAAGATGGGCGCCTGTTCTACGCTTTACAATGTGGTACAGGATGAACGACTGAATCACCGCGTTGAAGTGATCTGGGGATCCTCGATGAAGATTCGAGAATTCTTCTTCGAGAATTTTTTGAAACGAAAAGACGTTCAGAAAGTAAATAGCAACCGGGTCCTGGGATTGCAGACCGGATCTGAATTCCAGACAAATCCACTCTCCCTGTGAAACTTGAGAAAGGAAACAGTAATGTTTATTGAAACATCATCCGGTAGGATCGCCTTTAAGACATTCGGTGAAAATAAAAAGAAGGGTGTCTTTTTCATCCACGGCTTCCCGTTCGACAAGTCAATGTGGGACGAGCAAGGAAGAGTTCTTTCAACAGACCATTTTGTCGTGACGTTCGATTTGAGAGGCCACGGCGAGAGCGAGACAGGAAGCGGACAATATCTCATAGAGTTCCTCGTCGATGATCTATTCGCAGTGATGGACGAGGTCGGTGTCGGGAAGGGAGTTGTCTGCGGACTTTCGATCGGCGGCTACACAGCTCTTCGCGCAATCGAGCGCGAGCCTTCCCGGTTCTCAGGCCTCGTATTGTGCAACACGAAAAGCACCGCAGATCCGAATGCCGCCAAGCTGAACCGTGCGAACCAGATCAGGCTGATCCGCTCAGGCAACAAATCTCAATTTGCCGAGGACATGTCGAGAGCACTCTTCGCGCCGGACAGCTTCAAGAACAACAGGGGCGCTGTCGACAGAATCACTGCCATAATGAAATCGACGAAAGATACCGCCCTCATCGGCACGCTCATCGCGCTCGCGGCTCGGATGGACATGACGGAGAGTCTCGAGAGAATAAACGTTCCGACTTTGATTATCACCGGAGACCAAGACAAGGTTGCAACACGGGCTGATGCGGAGCTGATGAATTCCAGGATAAAAAATTCCAGGTTCGTTCTGATCCACGACGCCGGACATCTATCAAATCTCGAGAACGGTCCGGAGTTCAACGCCGCACTCACAAGCTTTCTGAAGGAGAATGATCTCTGAGATTTGTTTGAGCAGGTCTTCCGTCTCCTCATGACATTTCGATTCGGTGAGTGTGAGTGCCATCAACATCGTCATTTGAGCGGTTGCGCCTGAAAATGATGTCGAGTAAATTAGGCGTGATAACAGGTATGCTTGAAGGGAAGAATTAAGTGCAATCTCGTTCAGGGTTGGCAAGTCCGAACAATAACGTTTCTGAATTTAATAGCAGTTCGTTGTAGACTCACGACGCTGTTGCAGTGACGCGCAGCGCTTTCCGATAGATTAGATAGTAGTAATTCTCAAAAAACATGACAGGAGGTCTACAATGAAAATCGCGTTCAAATCGATCCCGATAGTTATTTTCCTCACATTAATCGGAACAAGCGTCATGGCTCAAGATTTCACGCTGAAGGACAGGTCGGTCCTTGAATTGAACATGGGTCTTTGGGGACAGTCCAAGGCGTCGAGCACGACAAGTGCATTTGGAACGAAGGCCGAAGCACGCACGAGCGCTTTTGTCGGAGGGATCCTATATGCATACGGCTTGCAAGAGCAGGTCGCTGTTACATTGAGTGCCGGACTCCTCTCGGCGCAAGGAAGCACCAACGCTAGTGCCCAAGGGTTCAACCAGCAAGGAAGCGTCGTGATGCCGTTCTTGATCGGTGTCCGGTATTACGTCCCGACGCCGGAGCCTGGTGCAAAGGTTCGCCCGTTTCTCTCGCTCGCTGCCGGAAGTTACATAGGCCTGGAGGGAAGCAACACAGCACTTTCACAAGAGAGCCAAACAGAGAGCACGTTCGGTGGACGCGTTGGTCTCGGAATAGACATTTACATGAGCAACTATGTCAAGCTTGTGGCAAACGCAGGGTACAATTTCATGTCGGACTTCTCGACTCCAATAGGTGCGAGGTCTAATTACAACGGAGGAGAGATGTCGCTTGGTATAGGCTACGCATTCTGAGGGAATAGTCGCAACCACGGCCGAATTGGTCCGAAGCTGGAAGCAAAAAAGTGTTTGATGGAATCTCCGGAGTGGAGTAGTGTCCGCTCCGGAGTGTCGTGCGAGATCTCCGAACGGTTGAGCTGGCAACGGCGGACTCTCTTCTCAAATGCTAACGGAACTTCTCTGTATCAGCAAAACACGAAAGGGGACCACCATGAAAATCGAATCAAGACACACATCACTTAGTTCAGTATTGCGGACACTTTGCATACTCGCATTTATCGCACCGGCATCCATGGCACAGACTACAAAGGGATTTGCTACTAAGGGATGCGTTGAAGTTGGAGGGAATGCTGCCTTCCAGAGTCTTTCGTACACAAGCAGCTATTACACCGGCGAGACCATAACCTCGCTTTCATTCGGGCCATATGTTGGCTACTTCGCTTCGGATGGTATTGAACTCGCTCTCAATCCATTCAGTGTCGAACACACGAGTTCCGGTGGATACTCAATCACTCAATTCATGATTGTTGCTGCGCCTTCATACAATTTCATAACCGGGGGGATGGCCTATCCCTTCATTGAGGGTTTGATCGGTTACACATCTACGGCCGAATCGGGCGGTTATGCAACATCGCACGGAATAATCTGGGGAGGCCGTGGAGGAGTGAAGCTCGCTGTCGCGACGCAGGCTCTGTTGAACCTCGCGATCGAATTCAAGAGGACCAGCTGGAGTCAAAGTGGAGAGCCGGTCATGTCAAATACAAATGATTTCTCAATTTCCGGCGGTTTCACCGTCTGGTTCTAGGTTTAGCAGAGGATTGGCAATGCAATGGGGCGAGCATTTCGGGCCTGCGTGATCGCTTGCCGTTGGACAATCAGACACTGGAGTTTACAAACTCGCGTCGTGGCAGGATGGCTTCCATGAATATCCGTAAGATGGTTGCCAGGCCGCCGGGTGCGTAGCTCTAACCTCAATTAGAAGTCCAGCTCGGGCAACTGATCTTGATGACGCAGATATCATCACCCAAACAGAGGTGGAAGATTTATTGCTTTGAAGTATATTTTTGCAGTGATGTGCTTCGCAAACATTGAACGAATTCATGATTGATAAGTTGAATTAGATATTATCCTCGGAGAAGTTCCTTTCGATGAAACTTGAGTTAATGGATCTTATCGCTCTTTTCACCGTCATCCAGTTGCTATTCCTGACGATCGTCATCGTCAATTACAAAAAAGGAAAACGCCTGAGCAACTGGCTCCTTTCTGGCTTCATGGCTTCAAATGCATTTTTGATCGCGGACTTCCTGTTGACTCGTTACGGCTGGAGTTCCCCCACAAGATGGACGGTCGTTTATTGCATCGGAGGTTCTGCATACTTTCTCCTGATGCCTTTCTTGTACCTATACATACGTTCACTTTGTTATAAGAACTTTCATCTGACAGTTGCTCACATTCTCCACGTAATGCCTTTCATTATCTTTGTGCTGTTCTCTCTGGTCTCATACTTTCTGAATCACACTCAGATGCAAGCCGATGTGTCAACTTCGCTCAGACAAAACATTGGAGCGATCGAATACTGGAGTCACAGAATTACTCTGCACGTCCAGATCTTTTCGTATCTCGTCGCATCCGCATTGGTTCTTATCGGGTATCGGAAACGATTGAGAGATTTATATTCGTCAATCGAGAGGATAGACCTCCAATGGTGCAATCTCCTCCTGGCAGGGTTCGCCACCATGTGGTTCCTTGATTTTTCGAACTGGGTCCTCGATGTGTCTCATCTATCTTCCCCAACCGCCTCGCACTGGATATTCATGTCTTCCCTCTTTATCAACCTCGCTTTCACTTTGGTCGTAACATACAAGGGCCTTGCACAATCGAGAAGTTTTTCAGGAATTCAGGTTCCTCAGAAATATGCAGCGTCACGCTTGAAACCTTCTGACAGCGATAAGATAGTTCGGGGACTCACCATATATATGGAAAATGAAAAGCCATACTTGTCCCCCTCAATCTCGGTGGAAGATCTTTCCGAGAAGCTGAACATCCCCGTAAAAAACCTCTCCCAGGTTATTCATACTCATTTCAACCTGAACTTTTATGATTTCGTCAACTCTTATCGCATCGAAGAAATAAAGAGAAGGATACACGACGAGCATTCCCGAGATCTCACCCTGACTGCGATAGCGTATGATGCGGGATTCAACTCAAAGTCGGTTTTTAACGCGGCATTCAAGAAACGCACCGGCATTACCCCAAAGGAATACAAGCGCCAGCACTCGTTGTGAGTCAGACTCCGTACTGAGAGCCTGTCTGATTCCTCCATGCGCACCTAATATGTCCGAATGCCGGATTTCGGACGAATGACGACCGTGCAGGTAATAAATTGGGATCGTCAAAAAAATAATGGAGGAATTATGACCGCGTTTCACAGACAGATCGTACTGTTTGTATGCCTTTTAGCAACAGCACCTTTGCAAGCAACCATTATCCGTGTGCCTGCAGACCAACCAACAATTCAAGCAGCCATCAATGCAGCATCAATCGGAGACACAGTGGTTGTGTATCCTGGTACATATTATGAGAATATCTTTTTCCGGGGAAAGAATATCGTTGTCACGAGTCGATTCTACGAAAGCGGCGATCTGAACTTCATTCAATCAACGATCATCAATGGGAGTCACCCGATCCACTCCGACACCGCAAGCTGTGTTCTGATTATCAACGGCGAAGACTCGACTGCGATTTTGCAGGGATTCAAAATCACAGGTGGGCAAGGAACAAAATGGGTTGACGAACACGGAGCCGGCATTTACCGTGAAGGCGGAGGGATACTCATTGCGAAATCTGCACCCACCATCCGGTACAACCTCATCGTCGATAACGAAGCTACCAATGTGTCGGGAGTGACCAGCGCAGGAGGCGGCGGGATTCGTGCAGGAGATGGAAATCCGAGGATCCTGAACAATGTCGTGGCAGCAAACAAAGGACGCTACGGAGCTGGTGTCGTCTTGAATTACACCGGTACGACTGTCAAGAATAATATAATCACGAACAATTCCGGGGGTCAGGATTACGGTGGTGGTGCACTCTGGATGAACCATGATGGGTCAACCGGTAAGATCATCGAGAACAATACCATAGCCGGTAACAATGTTGTCGGAGTCTACGTCTGGCAAGGTGCATCTATCATCAGGAACAGTATCTTGTGGGGAAACACTTCACCGCAGATCGGCATCAAATCGGGTGGCCCAACAGTTACCTACAGCGATGTGCAAGGAGGATGGACTGGTCCGGGAAATATCAATCTAGATCCAATGTTGAACGATACATGTAACCACCTTCAGGCCGGTTCGCCCTGTATTGATGCCGGCGACACCGCAGCGATCTGCAATGATGTTGAAGAGACATCATCTCCGGGTAATGCACTTTGGCCTTCGCAAGGCAGACTGCGAAATGATATGGGCGCTTATGGTGGTCCAGGTGCTGGCGAGCTGCCAAATCTTAGTTCGACTACCGGTATAATTCCCTGCAAGAGTTCTCGTTCGACAGGATTCCAATTAGAACAGAATTATCCGAATCCCTTCAATCCTACAACAGTAATCAGCTATCGGCTTTCAGCTGTCAGTTACATGACATTGAAAGTCCACGATTCACTTGGGAGAGAGGTGCGGACCTTGGTTAATGAGCGTCAAGCCGCCGGAAATTACTCCGTGACTTTCGATGCAAACAGCTTGGCTACCGGAGCATACTTCTACCGACTTTCCGCAGGGTCACTCTCGGGACAAACGAGAGGCTACAGCCAGACTCGAAGACTTTTGATCTTGAAATGAACGGACGACGACAACCGAGTAATTGGAGCGAGGTTACGGGGTTTTCGGAAATGTAATTGCCTTTGAAGGACCAATATACTGTGTCATTTCTTCTGGGAAGGATCCTGGCGGGTTTCACGAGTGGCAAGAGATTACACGGAACAAATTTGCTCCAGAACTTCAGCCGCTCGCGCGCCAGCTTTCGACTTCGATCGATGAGACGACCGACTACCAGGGCTGGACAATGCCCGAGCTGTCGATACCTGGTGTGTAAGAGGCAAACCTACCGCTTCGCACAGGCGGTCTTCACCACGCAGGCACATATCTCTTGTTCATTATTCATAGTCATGCATATGCCAGATGACGCCGCCGGCTTCAATTTCCCCTTCAATATACTCGCTTAATCTCTCCTTCCTCGCAGATGATCAGTCTCATCCGCAAAACAACTTTTCACTTCGGGAACTACATTAGGTAACCGAACGGTTACACAAATATCGAGAACCTGATGAGAAGAGATGTATTTCAGGCAATAGCTGATCCGAATCGTAGGGCCATAATCAGTCTGTTGGCCGACAAGGAGCTAACGCTCAACCAGTTAGCGGAGAAATTCAATATCAGCCGTCCGGCAATCTCGAGGCACATTAGGATCCTTGTCGAATGTGGTCTCGTAGATATAAGATAGGAAAACGTAAATAGAGCTCGAAGGATGCGGAGCGAAAATAAAATTAGCGCATGAAAGACCGGAGACTTTCCTTCCTGCTATGATTTCTGACTTAGCAAAGAAAAATTTCGTTGAGGGCTGCATACGCATAATCGGAATGAACTCAGAAGAATTTGTTGATAGAAAAGGAGCGATAGTATTGACTTATGAATATCACTGACAAGTGGCATGCCTTTGCACCGAGGCTGCAGAGTCTTCTTCGAATTGTCGCCGCCTTCACGTTCATGCTTCATGGCACAATGAAGCTGTTCGCCTTTCCGGCGGGTATGGGAAAGGGCGGCACTGTTCACATCATCTCCCAGATGGGTCTCGCGGGCATACTTGAAGCCTTCGGCGGAGGGCTGATGCTCATCGGGCTTTTCACACGTCCGGTGGCGTTCCTACTCTCAGGTGAAATGGCGGTAGCATTTTTTCAGGCTCATTTTCCCCGGAGCTTCTGGCCGATAATAAGTGGAGGCGAGCTCGCCATGGTCTACTGTTTCATCTGGCTCTATTTCTCTGCGGCTGGCGCGGGCCCGTGGAGTTTAGATATGCTAAGAGGGAAGCAACGTCGCACTGCGGAATAGTTAGTGAGTCAGGAGATCTTGCCGCGAGGCCACGAAAGAAAGTTGAAAGTACATCATCACACCAAACAGTTGCGCCAATCACGGACCACAAACATGACGACGGTGACTACGATATCATGTCATTCTATCAACCGGAGGAAATATTATTATGACTGAAAGCGACACCCGATCTTACAAACAATCAGCCGTGCAATATCTACAAATGGTCACGACTGGCAAAATCAAAGAAGCTTACGCCAAATATGTGGATATGACCGGCAAGCACCACAACTTGTTCTTCCCGGCAGGTTTCCCGGCTTTGCAGCAAGCGATGATCGAAAACGATTTCAAATTTCCTCACAAAAAATTTACGATTAAGAACGTCATTGCCGAGGGAAACATGGTTGCGGTGCATTCCCATGTTGTATTGATTGAAGGTGAAAAAGGAATGGCGGTGGTACACATGTTCCGCTTCAAAGGCGATAAGATAGTAGAGATGTGGGATTGCGGACAAGCGATACCCGAAGATTGCCCGAATGTAGATGGAGCGTTTTGAACTAACCACGCTCGTTGCGTGTTCTGCCATTGATATTGAACCTCTCATGATTTTTTGATCAATCATGGCATCGAATCCGTCAGACAACATTCACAAAGCGATAGGCGAACTTTATCGCGCAGAATCACGACGCGTTCTGGCCACACTGATTCGTCTCTTAGGCGACTTCGAACTTGCCGAAGATGCGTTGCACGAAGCTTTCAGTGCCGCAATGGAGCAGTGGCAAACCGAGGGCATACCAAGAAATCCGCGCGCATGGCTTATCTCGGCAGGGCGGTTCAAGGCAATTGACCAGATTCGTCGGCGAGCGAAATTTGAAACATCATTCGAGCCTTTCGCAGAGCAGCTTGCCGACACTCTTGGCGTAGACGATGATTTCGACGATGACAAGATCGAAGATGATCGGCTCCGTTTGATTTTCACCTGCTGCCACCCGGCGCTGTCGCCTGAAGCAAGGGTCGCACTGACTTTGCGCGAAGTCTGCGGACTCACAACCGAAGAGATTGCTCGCGCCTTTCTTACCACGCCGTCCACGCTGGCTCAACGGATTGTCCGCGCTAAAGCTAAGATCCGTGAAGCGCATATTCCTTATAAGGTTCCTTCAAAGGATGAATTGCCTGAACGACTTGATACCGTGCTGCAAGTTGTTTACTTGATCTTTAACGAAGGATACTCGGCATCATCGGGCCAATCGGCAACACGGGCAGATCTTTCAGGCGAAGCGATACGATTGGCTCGTCTTCTTCTTGAGCTTCTTATTGAACCTGAGGTCAAAGGCCTTCTGGCGTTGATGCTGCTGCATGAATCACGAAGGACCGCAAGAACATCATCTTCAGGTGACATCGTCCTTCTGGATGAACAGGATCGTTCACTCTGGAACCGCGAAATGATCGGAGAGGGAGTCGCGCTTGTGGAGCAGGCTTTGTCTTCACAACCGGTAAGCCCGTATGCGATACAGGCCGCAATTGCCGCGATCCATGCTGAGGCACAAGATGCGGCTTCGACCGATTGGGCGGAGATCGTCGGTCTGTATGATCTCCTGATGAGAGTGAACCCTTCACCTGTCGTCGAACTCAATCGCGCTGTGGCAGTTGCGATGCGCGACGGACCGGAAGCGGGACTGCGGTTGATCGATGATATCCTCGCTCGCGGTGACTTGAAAGATTATCACCTCGCGCATTCTGCACGAGCTGAGTTGTGCCGTCGATTAGGAAGAAAGGCAGAAGCCAGGTCGTCATACGAGCGAGCGCTGTCACTGGCGCAACAAGAACCGGAGAGAAGGTTTCTTGAAAGAAGACTCAACGAGCTGGAAAAATCTGGGAGCAATCGAACAAAGGAGAACGCATGAAATACATTTGCCTTGTCTATGGCGAAGAGCAGAAGATCGCCGCCATGAACGATGACGAATGCATGGAATACGATGCCGCTATGAGGAGAAGCGGACAGTGCATCGCGTCGGAAGCGCTTCAGCGAGTCAACACCGCGAAAACCGTGAGGGTGCGAAACGGAAAGGTCTCCATCGTGGACGGGCCGTTCGCAGAAACGAAGGAAGCGCTTGCCGGATTCTATTTGGTCGAAGCTCCCGACATGAATGCAGCGATAGATATTGCATCGAAGATTCCGCCAGCACAGGTCGGATGTATAGAGGTACGGCCGGTGAGAGAGCTCGTCAACACTCGCGGCGAAAGAAGACAGGTGGAACAGCCGGCAAACCATATTTAATCGGATTGGAAGGGCGTCGAATAATTCGTATCGCAAAATCATTGCGATCCCTTGATACAAATACTATTGATGGGACAGTGAAGGAACTCCTGTAGGAGCCAGCTCTCTCAATTAACATGTGGAATAACTGAGCGGCATAGGAGCATTTGGGAATCACGGCTGGACAAAACCGAGCCATCGCCCACCACCGCACCCTTCCCTTTTTGCATTTCAAACCGCCAAACCTTATAATCACAATGTCGTGCTGTGGCACAAATGTCAGGGAAGAAATGATTTCATCATTCGCTCAGATGGTCGGCAACTTGAAGATCGGACTGTCTCGACAACCCGAACCGATTTAGCCCCCGACTTCATCGTTCCCTGACCCGGCGCGAGCGGGCCTAAGACTGACGGAAAGATCTCCAGGATCGCAGAAAATGCCTGTGAGCTCGCGGAAAGCTCCGGAAGTGCTATGGCAAGTGGATATGAGGATGTGGTAAGCGGTTATGAAGTCATGGAAAGCGATTTTGAAGTCCCGGAAAATGATCTCAAGGTGGTGAAGAGTGGGTATGATGTTCCGGGAAGCGGATTTAAGATCATGGAAAATGGATGTGAGACTATGGAAAACGGCTTTGAAATCACGGGAAGCGGTTGGAAAGTCACGGAAAATGCTCCCAAGGTCGTGGAAAGCGGATATCAACCTCTGGAAAATGGATTTGAGGCCGTGGAAAATGGATAAGAGGTTGCGGAAAATGGTCAGGGATCCCCGGAAAATGGTCGTTAGATCGCGGAAAATGGGTCTATTCAATAGACATGCAGATAGGAATACAAAAGAAGGGAAATAATACAGGATTTTAGCATGGCCTGGGCGCCCTGGTAACAAGGGCAGCAGGCGTCGGATAACTAAAAAGAGAGTTCATCTGCACGGAAGATGGATCATTCGGATGAGAAACACCCCCGGATCGGAGGTTCGGGGGCCGCACACACATGTCCCGTCTGGGCGGTTTGTTTAACCCCGGAAGCGGATTACTTTATCGGGAGGGGGCTCAGCGGGACGCCGCCGGATAAGGCCGGCAGGGCGCCTTACGCGCGTCGGCCGGAAAAGGAGGTGGATGTATTTGATGCGGGAACAAAATCGAAAACAACCAAGAAAAGGAAATGATATGACAAACTCTCATATCAACAAGTACGCGATGTATCTGGTCGTGATCGAAGTGCTTGACAAGTTCACTGCACTGGTTGAGACGATGCCCGCACTTGTGAAGTTAGCAGCACTATTGAAGCAAATCGTAACCAATATCGGTAAGAAGTCCGAGGAAGTAGGCGCGGGGACTTCACCCAAGACCGAAGCGAAGCGGAAGGCGGAGAGCGAGATGGCCGCCTCCGTTGTAGCGCTTGTGCGGAGGCTTCACGCCTATGCCACGGAGAAGAACGACGTCGAGCTGATGACACAGACCGACATAACGGAATCCGACGTGCACGACACGAGGGATGCCGAGCGCGGCCAGTTCGCAGCGTCGCTGGTCGACATGGTCGAGCAACACAAGGCCGAGTTGACCGACTACATCGTCACCGACGCGCAGATCGCGTCCGCACGTCAGCTGATCGACGAGCACGATGGAACTCTCGGCGACCGTGACTCTCTGAAGAGAGGACAGACTGCGGGAAGGGACACCGTCATGTCGTTGTTCGAGCAGGCGGACACGATCCTCGAGCATCAGATGGACAGCTTGATGCTTTCGTTCAAGAAAGACAATCCGGAGTTCTACTCCGCATACGAGTCGGCGCGTGTCATAAAAGACATCGCGGCGCATCGGAAGCCAAAGAACAGCGGCGGAACGGGAGGCAATACACCTGTGCCGTCGCCGGACAATAAGCAATAGTCAGCACTCATGTCAGATCGCAGGTGAGGCTGACGTGGTTGTCCAAAAAATACGAGTCATTGCGAGTCCCGCGACAGCGGGACGTGGCAATCCATTACTTTGTAGTGTACACATTGGGATTGTCCAGTCATAATACTTATATGTCGGTGCGCGCTTCGCGGCACTTCGTCATGGAGTCTACCCCGCTTCGCGGGGTTCCTCGCAATGACTCTTTCTTTATTTTTGGACGACCTCAGATAGACATCCGAATGGTCCACGTGCAGATGCCTCTGCCTTCTGCCTGTGTGGCGGGAGGCGGAGGAGGTGTGTTTCAGGGGAAAGGGGGTAGGAAAGAGTTTATGGCTGATAGGGAATGGCGGAAGCAAACGGAACAGAGGTGAAAGAGGATCAGAAATTGATTTTCTTAACCATGGCATCTAATTTCATATGAATGAGTGCGCGGTTTGGATCTGACTAAAAGGCATAATTCCTTGGAGAAATTCTCTTGAGCCAGTTGTACGAAGCTCTTGCTGCTCGGGTAAATGGATGGCGAAAGAAGAATTATGAGCATGCAGATTTTCCTGTAATAGGGGAAGTGCTTGAATGGGCCAGGGACCCCGATGGATCAGGCTTCAAACTGCGCGTACCACAAATTAGGGCGCTTGAGACTTACTGGTATCTTAGACTTGTCGAAGAGACGCCGCACGTCTTTGACCTGTACAAGAAACTTTTTCCCCCGGATGATCCCGATCCAATTCTGTCCTCAATGGGAATTTGTCCTATTGCATTTAAGAAATCAAAATACAAGCTAAAGACCCTCTGGAAAAATATTGAAGAGGATGACGACTTCGTCCGTGAGTTCCAGCTTGCTGCTCTTCGCGAGACCCTCACCTTGGATTATCCAAGCTATATCTTTGCCCTGGCAATGGGAGCGGGCAAGACCGCACTCATTGGTGCTATCTTCGCCACAGAATTTGGAATGGCTTTGGAATATCCTGATGGCCCATTTGTTCAGAACGCTTTGGTATTTGCCCCAGGCAAGACAATTATCGAATCACTTCGCGAATTAGCTGAATTTCCTTACGATAGAATTCTTCCAGCGCGACTCTACAAGCAATTCGCTGCATCTGTGAAGTTAACGTTCACGAGAGATGGCGATCCAGATATACCGATAATTGAGAATAGTATATTCAATGTGGTTGTCACGAATACAGAAAAGATCAGAATCCAGAAGGAGACGATTAGGAAGTCTGATATTGGCAGTTTGTTTGCTCCACCTGATAAGGAAGATGAAGCGAAGTCTGAGACTGCTAATAGAAGGTTGCGCAAGATCGCCTCGTTACCTCACCTCGCCATTTTCTCTGACGAGGCACATCATACTTACGGGCAGGCACTCGACAACGAGTTGAAGAAGGTGAGGAAAACTGTGGACTACCTTCATAGAAAGAGCCCAAATCTTATATGCGTCGTGAACACCACAGGAACGCCATATTACCAGAGACAACTATTGAAGGATGTTGTAGTGTGGTATGGTCTTTCGGAGGGAATCAAGCAAGGAATTCTCAAGGATGTGTCGGATAATATTTACGCCTATGAATTTGATAACGATGTGAAAGCGTACCTTGCAAATGTAGTCGAAGATTTCTTCAAGGAATATGGCAATCATTCGCTTCCAGATGGAACTCCTGCAAAGATCGCGATTTTCTTTCCGCAGACCGATGATGTCGAAGAACTCCGTCCCGTCATAGAGACCACCCTCGCGTCTCTTAATCTTCCTTCGACTTTAATTCTCGAGCATCACACAAAAAATGAAAATAAAGCAGACTTTGACCGCTTTCGTTCCAAGGACTCTCCGCACAGAATAGCTCTACTGGTAGATCGGGGAGTAGAAGGTTGGAACGTTCCGGCCCTCTTCGCTTGTGCGCTGGCAAGAAAACTCAAGAGCAGTAATAATTTCGTTTTGCAGGCATCATCGAGATGTCTCAGGCAAGTGCCCGGGAACGTAAAGAAGGCAAGGATATATCTTTCGATGGACAACCAGTCCATTCTCGATAGGCAATTGCAGGAAACTTATGGCGAAACTCTCGATGATCTGAGACATACTCAAATCAATAGCAGGTCGGCTCAAATTGTTCTGAGGAAACTCAAGATCGATCCGATATATGTCAAGCAGATCATCCGTACAGTGGTTCCTGTTGAAAGAGCGAGCGCACAAATCAAAGTTGAGATGCCACGTGAAGCTAGTGAGAGAAAGATTGTGAGAAGGAAGTACAAACTCAGTGAACAGACTTCAACACAGGATGTCATGGTCGAAACAGGAGATGCCGAGGAAGTGAATCCAACACCTGAGACCGTGGATATTTACTCTACTGCCGTGAACCTGTCGTCAAACTACCGTATTGATCTCTGGACTATTTATGACTTGTTGAAGGAGATTTACACCGATTCCGAAATACCGGGTTATCATTTGGCAGAGTTGGGAAAGCAGCTTGAGTCGCAAGTCGGAAAATATGAAGTGAAGGAAGAAATTATTGAGCGGGGACTGGCGCTGGTCAAACTTGATGGGTTCACAAGAACCGAAGATAAAAACGGAAGTGAAATCTATGTCGGAGATATTTCGTATCCAATTACAAAGGAACATCTTCTTCAGCGTTTTAAGGATTGGGATACAAAAGCGGGACGACTTGGATTCCACTATACACCTTACAACTTCGACTCAAATCCCGAGTTTAGTTTCTTCGAGACTATGCTAAGAGAATTGAACGTTGATCCATCCAATATCGAGGACATCTACTTTACCGGTGCAATCACTGATCCTAAGAAGACCGACTTCTACATAGAATATTTGGGGGAAGATGGGAACCAGCACCGATACACCCCTGATTTTCTAGTACGAAAGAAAAACGGGAAATGCTTGATTGTGGAGATCAAAGACATCGGCTACAGGAAAGCAACTGAAGAGGATATAACGAGAGATTTGGGTGGTAAAGAGCCTCAAACAGTGGAGGGCCGAAAGGCGATAGCAATCAGGAAGCTTGAGAAGCTGAACCCCGACAGAATCAAGTATGAAATAGCCTATGCATTGTCGGATACGATCAGTGCGGATCAAATGAAGACAGTTAAGGAGGAACTTGGAAAGCTGTGATGCCTGACTTGTTAGACGAGTTTTGATTATTTTTGAAAGCGATAAGGAATAATGCCGGTATTGTTGACAGATTCGGAAATAGCTTCGTTGGTGAATGAATCTAAGAGCCTTCCAGAGGATTATAAGAAGAAAATGTTAATGAAAACGAAACCAGGCCACAAGGAAAGCGAGTTTGAATTAAAGGGAAGCAACGGCTCCGATTTCAAAATCATAATGCGACAATCTACGGCAAACCAGCTCGATTTCTCGGTAATTCTTGGCTATCGAATGCCATCCTCAAACGTTCTCTTTCGACTTAGAAGATACAACGGGAAGAGTCATCTCCACACGAACAAGATAGAAGCAAAATCTTTCTATGATTTCCACATCCACGCTGCAACTGAGCGGTATCAAACAAAAGGCTTTCGTGAAGATGCTTATGCTGAAGCAAGCAATTTATTCTTCGATGTCGACAGCGCATTCGATTTAATGGTACACGAGTGCAACTTAATTCCGCCTTCCGACAGGCAGATCGGACTTTTTCAGGGAGGTGAATCGCAATGACCGTTGAGTCAATTGAATATCAATTCAAAGAGAAAGTGTGTGACCAGCTTTCCCTTCTTTCCGAGGGCCTGAATCGCTATAGGGTTTTCACGCCTTTCCTTTTTGAAGACGGTGATCATCTCGGAATAGTGCTCAAACGCGATGGCGACAAGTGGCTTCTGACGGACGAAGGTCATACCTTCATGCACTTGACTTACGACATTGATGAAAAGTCTTTCCGATCAGGGACTCGCGAGAAAATAATCGAGAATGCGCTTTCCGCTTTTTCCGTCGAAGAAAATAACGGTGAGTTGGTTCTAGCGATCTCCAATGGGCGATTCGGAGATGCACTGTATGACTTTGTTCAGGCGCTGTTAAAGATTGCTGATGTAACCTACCTTACGAGAGAACGGGTGCGCTCAACATTCATGGAAGATTTTCGCGCCTTCCTCGAAGAACAAGTTCCAGAAAAGAGAAGAGACTTTAATTGGAATGATTCGGGGAGAGATCCTGAAGGAAACTACATTGTGGACTGCCGGGTAAATGGGATGGAACGCCCCCTGTTCATCTTCGCATTGCCGACAGATGATAAAGCAAGAGACGCGACGATTTCACTCCTCAAGTTTGAACAATGGAAGGTTTCTTTTCGGTCGCTTGCGATATTCGAAGATCAGGAATCCGTGAATCGCAAGGTGCTAGCACGGTTGAGCGACGTGTGCGAAAAGCAATTCTCAAGTTTGATTTCTAACAGGGACCGTATTGAAAAATATTTGAGAGAGACCCTCCAATAGAATCAAAGTCGTGCATCCTCGCCGTAAATAGGACCAGGAAATTATAATGGCTAAAAGGAAATCTGTCTCCCGAAAGACCGCAAAAAAATCGAAGACGACGAAACCTCGATCGAAAAAAATAGTGAGGGAAACATTAGTCACGGTCGGTCCCGCTAGGGGAAGGCCGATGCTGAATTGGGTGGGCAAACATGCGCTGAGACAAGTCACTGCCTTCCCAGCGCAGCATATCGAAACTTTTGCTCCCATTGGGCCAGAGCAAGAGAATTGGAACGATTGGTCTAAGAGCTATCCCCAAGGCGGACTTCTATTCCATGGTGACAACAAAGAAGTACTCGCTCATCTGCTTGCGAATGGGTTTCGTGGGAAGGTGAAGTTGATCTATATAGATCCTCCTTTTAATACGGGCGTTGATTATGTTAGGCGAGTGACCCTTCGTGGTTTGAAAATGGAAAAACTAGACGGGGAGGGGTATTCGTTTACTGAGCAGGTACAGTATTCAAACAGCTGGCACGTTGACGCGTACCTAGAGTTTCTTTACGAACGATTGCAGCTCGGAAGGGAATTACTGGGTGAAGAGGGGATATTGATCGTGCGAAGTGATATCCACTTCGGTTACCTAGTCAGGTTGCTGCTAGACGAAGTTATGGGGCAAGATCACTTCGAAAATGAACTTGTGGTGAATCGAATTAAAAAGAATGTGACTAATAAGGGAAAGAGAACTATCCCTAATGCTGTCGATTATCTCTACGCATACTTTAAGGGAGAAAAGTCTGAATACATAGATATTCTGAAGAGGTTGTCTTCGGTAAGGCCAGGATATTGGCACAACATCGATTCTCCTGGCGTGCCAGGGCCAAGGTCCTTGCTTCTTGGGGGCAAGACCTATTATCCAAGCCCGGGCAACCATCTAAAATTCCCTCAGGACCAAGCTGACAGAATGTTCTCTTTCAAGAAAATTCGTGAGAATCCGAATTCGGGAGTTTTGGAGTACTGGGTCGAAGACAAAGAAGAGATAGAAGTGGACTCTAATTGGACAGATATACCAGGGTATTCTTTCCTGACTGGCTACCCAACCGAAAACTCTGAACCATTGCTTGAAAGAATAGTGAGGGCAGCCTCCTTGCCCGGTGATATTGTTCTAGATTACTTCATAGGTTCTGGCACAACCGCAGCTGTTGCACAAAGAAATGGTCGTCGCTGGATCGGCTGCGATATAAACAAAGGTGCAATACAGACGACGAGCAAGAGACTTCAAGGCATAATACTTGAGCAGATTGAGGAAGAGAAGAAAGAAGCAAGACAAGAGAAATTAGATTTCAAGAAAGACGAGGGGAAGGAAAGCGCAAAGCCCGCGCAGCATTCGTTTTCGGTGTACCGTGTAAATGACTACGACCTGCAAATACAGCACAACGAAGCTGTCAATCTTGCTTGCGAGCTTATCGGGGTACAGCGCACCCATAACGATGCTTTCTTCGACGGCATACAGGGCAAAAGGCTCGTAAAGATAATTCCGTTTAACCATCCACTTTCACCTCTCGATCTCGAAGAGATAAAGAACCAACTCAAGTCCCGTCCCGAAGAAAACCGCGACATCCTTGTTGTATCCCTCGGCAAAGAGCTTGCCTCGGATGCTTGGCTTGAAGAATGGAACCTTCTGAGGCGCAAGGGCGATGTCCCAAATAAGATTGAAGTAATTGAGCTTCGCACGGATCCAAAGTATGGAAAGTTCATCGAGCACAAGCCCGCGAAAGCGAGAGTGAAGTTCGGCAGAAAAGGCGACAAGATAATCGTTGAAATCGAAGACTTCATTTCGCCAACGATCATAGAGCGACTGAGCCAACAGAACGGAGTTGTCCAGCCGCAAATCAAAGATTGGCGGAGTATGGTGGATTGTGTCATGATCGATCCAGCATACGATGGTAAGGTGTTCAACGTTGCTATATCAGATGTGCCCGAGAAGAAAGATGACTTTGTGCAAGGGAAGTACGAACTACCAGCACCAAGCAAGGAGACCATGGTGGCAGTGAAGATTATCGATATGCTTGGGGAAGAAGTGGTGGAAGTGAAGGAGGTGTGAGCTATGCCGAGTTCCCCGAAGAAGTTTAGAATCCTTATCAGCGCAAACAACTCGGCAAGGGCTTGGCAAGGAGCAAATTTACGGGATGATTTTCGAATTGACAGACGACCGATGGACTGCATCGCACCAACAACTTGCTGCAGCATCCTTCCGGAATATGATGCACTAATTATTAATCACGAATATCCAATCGGCATTCCTGGCCAGCGAATTGACCAACTCAATGACTTCTTGAAAGCCCCCCGGAAGGTCTTTGTTTATATTCTCAATAACGTCTTACTAGAAAATCTTAGCAATTACGAGTTCGTCAAACCTTTGTTGTACATGCAGGTTGGCATGGGAAAGACCACCAATCTTCTTCTCCATGGATACTCTGGCAGCGATTTCGATTTGACCGAGTTCGGGAAAAGATCTGCTTTTGCGGAATATCTTGATAAGGGCGGCAAGAGTTGGGAGATTGCACTCAGACAAGAACTAAGTGAAAACGTAATTCCCCTTGCTCTCAACCGGTCAAAAGACATCGTGGCATTTTCGCTTAAGGGACTGGAGAGTAGGACTTTTTTTATTCCTTGGTCTGACAATGAAGATCTTTTCTGGAACAGTATTGTCACATTGCTCTACTCGGCCGAATACGAAATTGAGCCGGCTCCAGACTGGGCGGATTCTTATTTCCCGCCTGGTTTGAAAGAGCAGAAAGCGGAAATTACAAGGATACAAGCCGAGATTGTGGCTCTCGAAAGTGAAAAACGGAAGCATGAAGCGGCCCGGGATATCTTGGAAGATATCAGGGACACGCTCCTTTGTAGACATGGAATGCTACTCCAAGACGCTGTCAGAAGCGTCTTTAGATTACTTGGCCTAGGTGCCGAAAATGGTCCAGAGGGTCAGGAAGACCTGAGGTTTGTGGAAAATCAAAATCACTTTGTAGTTGAGGTCAAAGGCCTTAAGAAGTCTGCTGCGGAGAGTCATGTCGCTGAACTCCATAAGCACCGGAGCGCCTACGAGGCAACAAACGGAGTCAAGGCTAAAGCAGTGCTGATCTTGAATCCCTGGAGAGAGTTGCCACTTGAAGAGCGAGATACATCATCTCAGCGAAACTTCCCTGACAATGTTCTCAAGAAGGCAAATCTTTTCGAAGTCGCACTCCTTACAACACAGCAGCTTTTTGTTGCTTATTGTCAGATGCTGGAAGGGAAGTTTGACAAGGATGAATTTATCCAAAAGCTGATGAAAACAAACGGAGTTTTTGAGGGGCTCGACGAAATAGAAAAATACAAAGTAGGAGGCTGAACATATGGTCCAAAGACACAAAAGACTGTTGATGTTCTAACCGAGCTGTGGAGAAAAAATGAGGGCAAGAGGTGATATATGGAGTGAACCCTTAGAATGAGACACTGTTTTAGGGTTGTAAGGTGGAAGTATTTTTAGTTAGTTGAACATTTTCAAATTCCACCGGCGGCAAGTATCCCAAACTGGAGTGAAGCCGCTTTCGGTTGTAAACCACAACGATGAAGTGAGCGATACTCTGCCGTGCCTCACCGATCGTCTCGTATTCGTTGATTAGTACCTCCTCGTATTTAAGAGTCTTCATGAACGATTCTGCCTTTGCATTGTCGTATGGGTTACCAGGTCTGCTCATGCTGATGGTGATCTTGTTTTCCTTGAGCAGGTCGGTGTACTGCGTTGCAGCATACTGGACACCACGATCTGAGTGATGGATGAGTCCAGGAGTGACCGTTCGTGTGGCAATGGCCATCCTGAGAGCGTTGAGACTCAACGATACGTCTAAGTGCCTCTGCAAGGCCCAGCCGATGGCTCTGCGACTAAATGCATCCAATACCACTGCCAGATACACGAACTCGCTGCGAAGACGAATGTATGTTATGTCAGATATCCATATCTGGTCCATTCGGGTTATCTCCATACCCTTCACAAAGTTTGGATAGATTCGATATGCGTGCTTGGAGTCAGTCGTTACAATACGGTATTTCTTCTTTCTCCTGCAAAGAAGGTTATTCCTGCGCATTAATGCCAAAATACGCTTGTGGTTCACTATTACGCCTTGTCTATGAAGCTCCGCAGTTACACGCCGATACCCATATCGGTGCATCTCACCACAGATCTCCTGAACCTGAGTGTAAACTCCATCTTTCTCCACACCAACTCTCTGTGGCTTTTCACTGTGACGGTAATAGCTGCTCCGCGGCACTGACACCAATTCACACTTGCGTTCTATTGGAAGCGGACTCTCACCTTGCCTAATCATCGGCTCCATCAGCTCTGTCCATCCTTTGGACTCTTCGCCACCAATGCGCTCTCTGCATGCTTCAACGCTTTTTTTAAAAAGTCTATCTCCATCGTCAGTCGACCGATCATTTGCTCAAGCTCCGATATGCGTCCTTCCTGTCCTGTACTGACTTCAGGTACATTTCCGCTTCCTCTGAACGATCCGGTAGGATTGTTCCTGTACTCTTGCGTCCACTTGTACACTAAGTTCGCATGGATCTCGTACTCTCGAGTCAGTTCCGCCACTGATTTTCCTGACTCATATGCCTGTACAACATTCACTTTAAATTCTCGCGTGTATTTCCTGCGCTCTACTGGCATGGTGAAGTTCTCCTCTCGGATTAACTTCCACCTTATTAACCTTTTTTACTGTCTCACGCAAGGGGTGCAGTGC
The DNA here is from genome assembly GCA_963704305.1 of uncultured Bacteroidota bacterium. Taxonomy (GTDB): domain Bacteria; phylum Bacteroidota; class Ignavibacteria; order Kryptoniales; family JAKASW01; genus JAKASW01. The sequence continues at coordinate 1,194,760 of OY969888.1, forward strand.
AATATCCCCAGAGACCCCTAGCCAAAGAGGCAAATGGACTATGGAAATATTTCTTAGTCATTCGACAAAAGATCTGTCTGTAGTCGAACAGATGGGAGAGATATTGGACATTGGTACAATTAGTTCATTCATCGCTCATCGAGATATTGAAGTCTCTTCGTTATGGAGAGAAAAAATTCTAACCCGCTTGAGGAGCGCCAAGGTACTTGTGGTTTTTTTGACTAAGAACTACCACCCTTCAGACTGGACCGACCAAGAGGTCGGCTTCTTTATGCACCGGCTAAATCCTCTCATCATATGCGTTCAACTTGGTAGAAAGAAGCCATATGGCTTTCTAGAACAGTATCAGATTGCGAGATCAACCCCAAAGTCTGCTTCACACATAGCCACTTTGATATTACATGCGCTCGCAAAGGACGAGTATCTTGGATTTGCTGCACGTAGAAGAATCATAAGTGGATTGTGTGGCAGCAGTTCCTTCAACCAAGCGATTGCATACTCGAACGCCATTTTGGATTTTACCTCTTTATCACGCAAAGATCTCATCAGAATCGTACGGGCTTCATGGCACAGCGATCAAATTGCGAATTGCGCGAAGGCGAAACAGAACGTTCATTGGATAGTGCGTAAGAATGTGAAGCGCTTCCCACCAAGAACAGCCGATGAGCTCAGAAGGAATCTTGATGCTCACGGATAGTTTATCTTGGCATGATTCAAACAGGAGTAAAGCATTATGGACGAAGAACGACAGATTAGATTCCTAATTCCTCCCTTTTTCCTGGCGACCTCGCTCTTGTGGGGCGCGTACCTTTCTCCATCCGTACACTTGAAGCAGATATTCAATCCACTCGAGGCGAAGGATATTATCGCCTTGCTCGGCATTGGCACAGTGGCGGCAATTCCAATAGGATACTTCATTGGTTCGTTATCCCATTTCGTTCTGAGACTACTTTTCTGGCTCTTCCGCCAAGCGCCTTTTGAAGCAAGTCTTCCGGAAACCACCCTCAGACGCATATGGGACCGCCTCGACACAGGAGAGACTCTGAACAGGAAACGAAAGCTGTATGCATCCGTTACCCTAGATTTTCAGTTGATCCCCCCAGGAGTGCACGGATGGATCACTCGAAGGTGGAGCGGATTTAACATCGCGATTAATTCCGCAATGGCCTTGGAGATTTCCCATCTGGTCGGTTACGCACTTAAGATTCCTCAGAGTTCGACGTGGACGCTGACTTCGATCATACTGGTCATTATTCTCACTTCCGCGGGATGTGTTGCGTATCGCGAAACCATGACCATGCTGGATTTTCAGTCGCAACGCACTTTAGCAAGCTCCTCAGGACGGAACAACAGAAGATTCTGAATAGAACCCCTCAACCGTGCCGACGTTCGACTATGTCAGAGGGCAACTGGCGCCGCCCTTTTCCTTCCCCGTCATCGCTGCGCCATCGGGGGCCTTTGGAGAAGAGGAGGACGGCAATGCCAGGGAGGAAGATTGAGGGACGCAATAGCGGTTGGGAAGTTTCGTAAGTAGTTTATATCTTGAGTACGGAGTCTGAGGAAAACAAGGGCAGAATGGAGCATTTGGAAGGTTGTCACGGGACTTCGGCTTTCAGAGCCCATCAAATTGAAAAGAACGGCTTCAAGGTGAGCAGAGGACGTGGCGGCACCGGAATATATTTCTGGCGGAAGTCTGGATATTATCGCGAACTTGCAATAGCGTGGTTCAAACAACTAGAAGCGCAAGGGACTTTTCGGAGAGAGCCAAAGGTTGCCTGTGCCGTGATATACGTTCAAATTGAAGTTTCCAATGATCAGCTTCTTGATCTTGAGGATCCAGACGTGAAAGACCAAATTGAAACTTTATCGAAACAGAGACATGTTGATACAAGCAAAGATGGAGAGATTGCTGCCTTGTATGATTTGTTCGTCAGCGAACTTGAGAAGGAACTTGGCAACTCTATCCTTGTTACAATCATCAGGGTGGCGCCTCCAAAGAACTACTTCGGATATCCGATAAAGATGTTAGGTGCTCCCATCTGTTTCATCGCAAGGGACGCGCACGTTCCAAAGGTACTGAGAACAGAAATACTAGATTGAACCGGTAAACTTTATGAACTCAAGAGAAGTAAGCGAAGCTGCCCAAAAAGCGTTCAACAGGCTTTCCAAGCTTGGCGAGAAGGAATTTCAACACGAGTTGAAGCAGCACGCAGATGGGGACATCGCGAAGGCGTTACTTGACCTTGGTTATTTCCGCGTTGGTGAAGTGGAGGCGGAGGCCTTTCAATTCCATGCTGATGAGATTCCAATCGTGGTTCAAGACTGGCACGCAGTTACTTTTGATTACCATGTCAACTTACTTACCAATGCAGCTGTCCAGGCGGGGTTTGTCTACGCAACTGTTGGATCTCTCACTCGGTCTGCAACCACCACGTTTGTAAAGCCTGACTTCGGTAAATATTTGACTTCAGAGTACTACGTTCAAACTGAGGAATGCGAGCCTTGCCGACTGGCGGCATAATATCAGCTTTTCGGTTTGACTCCTACAAAGTTGACTTCCTCAACTACAGGATGAAGCCGAATGTCGCGATGCTCTCGGCCCAAGGAATCCCAGATAATACTTCATGGAAAATGGAGTTTGCCTTTCGTCAGCCAATGTATTTGAAGATACCCAAGAAATATGTTGCAGGGGTAAATCTCAAGTTGTCGCTGCTTCCAAACCCTCCTGAGGAAGCAGATGTTGCGAAGGATTTCTTGATACAGGCTGAACTGGGGATCGTTGGAATGTTTTCGGTTGAGGAAGACAGGCTGAGCCAGGAAGTGGAAGAAGAGCTTGTGAAAGTCCAGGCGCCAGCGATTCTATTTCCGTATTTGCGTGCGACGCTTACTTCGCTCCTGTCAAATGCGGGATTCGGGTCATTCATTCTACCGTTATTAAACGTCCAAGAAATGGCGAAGCACACCGCTGCTCCCCTCGAGATTCTTGTAGCCGAAAAATAGCATTCAATCTTCATCAAGAAGAATTCAAGTCAGAGGGCCTAGCTCACCAAGTGAGGAAGATAGAATATTCAAACCAACTTGCCTCGTTCGATCATCTTGGTGATACCTGGGACGTTAAAAAGTTTCCCACCATCTGGTATATTGGAAATATAAAATTGCTCCAAGAAAATCTCCTTGCGTAGTTCTGTTCCTCAAAGTGTCCTGGCGATGTCATCCTGAAAAGCTATGACTTCGCCATGGAGCTTCGCGACCGTGGAACAGCAGTGATTGGAGGTTTCCAGACGCTTGTGGAAATGGAGTGCCTTAGTATCCTTTTGAAAGGAGACGAGCCGATCGTCTTTTGTCCCGCACGCGGTATCCAGAAAATGCGAATTCCAAACGCTTGGGCTAGCTCAATTGCAAGAGGTAGGTTGTTGATCGTTTCCCCTTTTTGCGGGAAACCCCAGCGCGCCACAACAGCCACTGCGGAGCTGAGAAATCGATTCGTGGCAAGTATAGCTGGCGATCTTTTTTTCCTTTATGCCTCGCCGGGGAGTCGCGCACTTGAGCTTGCAGGGGAAATGATTTCCAAAGGAAAAAACGTATTGACATTTGATCTAAAGGAAAACCGGGACTTAAGAGATATTGGCGCGAAGGGTATTGTGTAACCGTGCCATGAAATAGATTACAAAGAGTTAAATCAAATGATTTAGATAAAGATTATCGAAGGAAAGGAAGTTTACGGTATGCCAAAAGACAAATCTGAAAAGCAGAAGGAGTTCACGTTTGGGACATGCGAGTACAATTATTCATCGCCCGAACGAAAATATCTTACTCCGGACACGTGAGTTTTGAATTTAATCTTCTCGTTCGATGATGCTCTCAAACTGAATCTGGCAGTCGACGAGTGTGTGCGGAAAATAAACCGCTATAAAAAGAGTACTGATGATGGAAAAAAAGGCGGCGCTGAATCGCACGGTCTTTCTCAGTCAAGGGCGGATTTCAGTGAATGAGACGAAGCTGAAAAGGTGATGTCTTACGCCTAGATGAATGCGCTAGGTTCTGCTCAAAACGACGAAGCGAGGAGGGGCTTGCTATGCCTTACGAAGAATTAATAAGCGAGTTGGCGCCACTTGAGACATTCGATCCAAAGGCGTTTATCAGTGACGATAATTATCCCCAAGACCTCTGTGACTTTGTACTCTGCCTCGCTTTAGCGTACAATGACTTTCGCGATGTTGTGCTCGCTCAAGTTCTCCTCAATGAGGTAGATAATGCACCGAAAGAAGTCCCTTCTACTCGTCTTGGTCAAAATGTTGCGTTGCGACAGACCGTTATGAGGGTACAGGTGGGATTTATTCACGAACTTCTAAAGCTTCTTGAAGCTAACAAACACGTTATAGGTGGGCCATCATTTAACAAGGTTTTCAAGCAAATGGGCAAAGAAGCGAAACAAGCTTGGACTTCCATCTATGACGTTGTAAAAGGCAAAAGCCCGAACGATAAGCTTGCGAGAGTACTTGTCAGGATACGTAACAAAATATCATTTCACTACGATGCCAGGGAATTGGCAAAGGGGTATATCTCACACTTCACTCGCGATCATCCCACTGAAAAAGCTTTCATTTCACGCGGCGGGATGCTCAAACGTACTCGCTTCTATTTTGCCGATGCAGCGATCGAAGGGTGTTTCAATTTAAGAGTCACGCCAGACGACGATGAAGTAATCGAATTCCTTTTTGGAGGTGGAAACCTTTTGAATGAAGTGAATCTGGCTATATACGAGATCGTGACGCGATTTATTCAGCTAAGGAGTCCATATAAGAGATTTGAGACAGACCGATAATCGCACTCATGGGGATTCTCTCTTCGAAGTATGGGAGCCAATCTTCTGCGTGACCAAGGCGATTCTTAAGCTCGCGTTTTCCACCCAATCCACCCACTGCCAGCAGACGTCCTGACTATTTCGGACGTGAAATAGCGCCGCGCTCTTCCTTCCCCGTCATCGCTGCGCCATCGGGGGCCTTTGGAGAAGAGGAGGACGGCGATGCCATGATCAGCAAGGGGGAATTGTCGAAAGACTGCATGACCTGGGAGAAGGATCTGGAATTAACCTGTAAGCGAATAAAGTAGGTGTCACAAGAAACATTTTTGCTGTTGTCGATTTCGCTCGCTGCCAAACGACTACTTGATGTGAACGGATTTTTCAAATGATGAAACCTTAATAAGGAGGAAAAAATCATGGAAGCAACGATAGATTACTCAGTAGCCACAGAACACCCAACCGGGCGTGGCGCCACCTGGACAGGTCGAATCATAAGCGGCATGGTCGTGACCTTTTTGCTTTTCGACAGCATAACTAAGCTTTTGAAAGTGGACGCTGTTGTGAAAGCGTCGGAACAAATGGGATATCCGGTCGGCCTGCTCTCGGTCGTTGGGACTATCCTGCTTGTATGTGTCGTTGTCTATGTCTATCCCCGGACTTCGATACTTGGAGCAGTACTACTCACAGGATACCTTGGTGGCGCAGTAGAGGTGAACTTGCGCGCCGGTACTCCGCTCTTCAGCAATGTCCTCTTCCCAGTCTATTTCGGCATTCTGGTGTGGGCGGGACTCTACTTGCGTCAACGACAAGTCCGTGCGTTCTTCACGCTCAAGAAAGCCGAGTAAAGATGATCCCAAACTGCAAACGGCAAAAATTAAAGCAGAACAATTAATGGCCCGTCATCCGGGGGAGTTGACAATAATTGAGACTCAACTCCCCTTTCTTGTTTTCACAAGACTGTTTCCTCTGATCCATCCATCTTCAACTTACCACCCATTACTCACTCGCCCTTATCATTACGACGGTCACGTCATCTGAAGCAGGAGAATTTCCCCTGAAGATGTTGATATCCTCCAGAAGAGTCTGAATGTTTGTTGATTGATCGGCAATGTGAGATGCGAGACGACTTTCCCCGTACTGTTCAGACGATGAATTCATTGCCTCGGTGACACCATCCGAGTATAAAACAAGTCGGCTATCCGGCATCATTTCTATTTTCTGTTCGGTAAAAGTGATTTCCCGGATACCGAGCGGCAATCCCTGCTCAGTCTTCAGCAATTGTGCACCATTTGAATCGACAAGAAGAGGATAGCAATGTCCAGCGTTCGCGAAGACGACGGTCGCATTCTTCGGATCGAGAATCGCATATACCATCGTAACAAATTTGGCCGCAGGGAAGTCTTTCAGGAGCACATGGTTGAGCCGACTTAACACTTCGGCGGGTGAATGTCTTCCTTCCGCGACCAACCGCAGAACAGTGCGGGTCGAGGACATTAACATGGCCGCACCCATGCCCTTGCCGGACACATCCGCGAGAACAACTCCGAGACATCCGTCCGGAAGGGCGATGTAATCATACCAGTCGCCCCCCACCTCTAAACAAGGCAAACATGTGCCGTCCACAATAAATCCGGGAATCGCCGGAGGCTCGCCTGGAATCAGGCTTCGCTGTATGTTTCGCGCTTCGGCTAACTCCCTCGCCATCCGCTCCTTTTCCTTCCTCTCATGTTGAAATAGCTGTGCGTTATCTATCGCTGTGGCGATGTGCCCGGCGAGCCCCTCGAGAAGTTGGATTCGGCCAGGAGAAAAACCATTGAGTTCCCTATGTTGCGCATTGAGAACGCCGATCATTTTTCCATGTGACCTCAGCGGAATATCGACTTCGGAGCGTGTCTCGCTGTCGCTCACCTCATAGTACGGATCCACGGAAACATCGGGGGCGTAATACGTTTGGCCAGTAGCACCGACATGACCTGTCATTCCATATTCGCCTATTTTGAAACGTTCTCCTTTGATGTGGTGATTGGTATCACCGCCGCAGTCCGCCCCGACGACAAGCTCATTGGTCCGGTCATCCGTCAGCAAGACTGCAAGCCGTGAGCAGCCGAAAGTTTGAGATACATCATTGACTATCTCTTCCAAAAGCAAATCAATTTCCAAATTGGAATTGATCGTTTGTGCTACGCGCTGCAGCAGAAAGAGATCCTGTATGACTTGATGTTGATCGTCGCTTTTCATAAGTGGAAACCTCCTAGCAGATTGAGTCCGTTTGGACTCCTCTGTTCAATCGACTTCAACAAATTAATGTCGACATCGGTTCGAGATAAGAAATCCGATTTTCTTGACACACATGTCGATTTTATTATTTCCCGAACGACTATGTAGTGTGAACAGTTGTCTGCAGATAAAAAGCTAATGAGTTGAAAAATAACATGACAGACAACAGCGATCATATAGTGGGAAGGTTGCCCAGGAAGCCAAAGCCTGCATTCAAGAAATATGACCGGTTGATCGTCATGTGGAGACAAGCGGCGAGTACATCGGCTCTGACCAGGATACTCAGATTTTGTGTTCGCGATTGATGGTCATCCACGGCATCAACTCCTCGTGCACAATGGATGTTAATCGCGATATATGGACGGTGCGGCTCGTCGACAAACGATCGCACAACTTATACCACGATACACTTAGAAGAAGTCGCAACGCTACTACAAGCTGCCGGCAGTGGCCAGAAACAGGCGACAATATGAGAGCCTACTCGACTACCGCACTCCAAGTCAGATAACTTAATTTCATATCAATAGAAGGATGACATGTCATTCCAGGCTTACATAAACAACATAAAAGCAAGAACGGGGAAAACTCCCGATGACTTTAGAATCCTGGCCAAGAAGAAGGGCTTCCTTGAACCAGGTGTAAAGGCAGGACAAATCGTCGTCTGGCTTAAGGAAGACTTCAGATTAGGCCAGGGTCATGCCATGGCGATAGTCCTTGCGCTGCAATCCGCTTCCAGACCTAAGGTGAGTACCGACGAAAAAATCGCATTCCACTTTGCAGGCAAGAAAGCAAAATGGCGAAAATCATACGATAAACTGTTTGCGACGATCGATAAATTATGTCAAGATGTTTCAGTGGCGCCGACGAATTCATATATCAGTCTTCTCCGCAAAGGAAAGAAATTTGGGATTATCCAAATTACATCTGAACGAATGGATATCGGTATCAAACTAAAAGGGGCAGAGGCAACAAAGCGTTTTGAAGCGGCCGAATCATGGAACAGCGTGGTAACACATCGCGTTATTATAAAGGATCCGAAGCAAATCGATGGAGAGCTTCTCAAATGGCTGAGGCAAGCGTACGAAAAAGAATAGGATTCATGCTCAGCGAAAGCCTTCATTTAATGACAGGACTGAAAAGGAGATCGCTCATGAACAATAAGGATCAACTTAAACTCGATATCTATGTCAACTACAAAGGTAATTGCGCGGAAGCGTTCAGGTTCTACGAACAACATCTGGGCGGCAAAATCACGATGATGACGACTTTCAAAGAGCAGCCTGATCCGACTAACATTCCGCCGAACTGGGAGAGTGCGATTCTTCATGCACGAATCGAGTTCGGAGACACAGTGCTGATGGGAGCTGACATTCCGAACGCTGAGCCAATGCGAAGTGCTTATCTTTCACTTAGAGTTGCCAGTTCAGAAGAGGCGGAAAGGATTTACGCGCTGCTCTCCGAAGGCGGTCAGGTATTCATGAAGATCGAGGAAACCTTCTTCGCCTCTCGTTTCGCCATGCTTCGCGATAGGTTCGGTACCTCCTGGATGATTCTGCACGAGACCGAGTGAATAGGAAATTGAACCGCCCACTTATTAAGCCAGGAATTGCAGATCCTGACTGGCAGATGTTTTTCCCCGCCGCCTGTCGATTTTAACCAGCTTCAATCGACTACTTAGTGAACGAAACAAAGAGGAGATACTACAATGCGATTCATGATGTTTATGATCCCACCGGAGTACCAACCGAACGCATCGCCGAAACAGAAAGCGGACGCGAATTTTGCACCTTCGAAGGAAGCTGTTGAGGCCATGATGAAGTACAACGAAGAGCTAGCGAAAGCCGGTGTGCTCGTTTCACTCGACGGACTTCATCCATTGCTGAAAGGTGCCCGCGTCACCTACAAAGGCGGCAAGACAACCGTTACCGACGGACCGTTCGTCGAGGCTAAAGAAGTAGTCGGCGGTTACTGGCTGATCGACGTGAAATCAAAAGAAGATGCGATCGAGTGGGCAAAGAAATGTCCGGCAGTGAAAGTCGACAGCGGAGCCGTCATCGAAGTGAGACAGATATTCGAAATGTCGGAGATGCCAGCTGATGTGCAGAAAGCCGGAGAGAGTAAAGTGGTATAGGAAGCAATTGAGAAACGCGGAAGATCTTGAATATTAAGTCTTGATCCAATCGAAAGCAGAATTAGAAAATGAACAAAGTGATTGTTTACCTGGGTCTCACCCTTGACGGCGTCATGCAGGCGCCGGCAAGGTCCGACGAGGACACGCGTGGAGGTTTCAAGCACGGCGGCTGGGCGGTGCCGTACGTCGACTCCATCAGCATGGCAGCGGCCTCTGAGGGAATGTCGAAGAAGGGCGGCGCTTTATTGCTAGGCCGTCGAACCTATGAGGACTTCTACGATGTCTGGCCGAAGCGCAATGACGGCAACCCGTTTACAGACCGACTGAACAAATCTAAAAAGTATGTAGCGTCAACGACCTTGAAAGAGCCACTCGCATGGGTGAACTCTACACTTCTCAAAGGCGACGTGCCATCAGCGGTGGCTTCGCTCAAGGAGGAACTGGACGGAGATCTCGCTGTTCTTGGAAGTGGGATCCTTATCCAATCGTTGATGAAGCACAATCTGATCGATGAGTACCACCTTTCAATTCATCCGCTGGTTATGGGTTCGGGAAGCCGCCTCTTCCCGGAAGGCAGTCCATTCGCGGCGCTCAGGCTGATCGACAGTAAAATCACGACAACCGGAGTGATAATGGCAACCTATCGTCCAACTGCCGGGCAAGAGTGAGGATTTACAATGAAATACATTTGTCTTGGATATATGGATGAAAAAGTGTTTGAAGGAATGTCAAAAATCGAACAAACGCATTTCATCGACAGTTGTTTTTCCTATGATGACGAGTTAAGAAAGAACGGTCACTACGTTGGGGGTGAAGCCCTTCAACCTGGGAAGAATGCAGCAATGCTTAGAATACAAAACGGAAAAGTCTCGGTAACTGATGGCCCTTTTGCTGAAACGAAGGAGCAGATTGGCGGAATCATGATACTCGAAGCCGACGATTTTAACCATGCAATCCAGCTGATGTCGAAACATCCGTCGCTTGCTCTGAGCAAAGGTGGCGGAAGTTGGGAGATTCGGCCTGCCGCGGATTTGACCGCAATGATTCAAGAAAGCGAGCAGCGACGCTCATCAAAGAAAGAAAGTCCATGATGAAATATATGTTGTTAGTCTATCTTAATGAAAATGAATTGAGCGAGAATGAGCGCCAGGATTGCTACCATGACTCTGCACGTCTTGCACGCGATCTTGATTCGAGTGGTCAATACCTCGACGCATCTCCGCTTCAGCTTACTTCTACGGCAACAAGCGTCCGTATTAGAAAAGGGAAAAGACACATTACCGACGGTCCCTTTGCTGAAACGCGGGAGCAGCTCGGCGGATTCTATCTGATTGAAGTCGAGGATTTGGACGAAGCGATTGATATTGCTACACGAGTTCCTGCAGCGAAATTTGGCACTGTCGAGATCAGTCCGGTCATGGAGATACCCGGATTACCAAAGAAGATTTCTAAGTTTAATGTTTTCAAATCTTGAATTTTGAAAGGAGTCAATTATGGAAAAGATAACCACATTCCTATGGTTCGATAAAGAGGCTGGAGAAGCTGCGAAGTTCTACGTGTCCGTATTTAAAGGCTCGAAAATAAAGGACACAACCGTTCTTCACGACACTCCCTCGGGCACCGTAGAGATTGTAACGATAGAGATATTCGGTCAGGATTTTCGGCTCATGAGTGCAGGCCCTTTCGTCAAGTTCAACGAGTCGATTTCTTTCGTGGTACCGTGCGAGACCCAGGAAGAAGTCGATTACTATTGGGAAAAACTCTCTGCTGACCCAAAGGCGGAGCAGTGCGGCTGGCTCAAGGACAAGTATGGTCTCTCATGGCAGATCGTTCCCACGATTTTGTTCAAGATGCAGAAAGACAAAGACAAGAAGAAGGTCCAGCGAGTGACCGAGGCATTTCTCAAGATGAAGAAGTTTGATATAGAAAAGCTGAAACAAGCATACGAGCAACAATAGCGGAACACGGAATGATAACAATTATAACTGAGGAGATGCAATCATGGCTACATTCAATCCATACTTGAACTTCCCGGGGAATACCGAGGAAGCGTTTCAATTCTATAAATCGGTATTCGGAGGCGAGTTCATCGCGATCCAGCGATTCGGTGAGACTCCCATGGCGGACGAGATACCTGCGGAGGTAAAAAATAAAATCATGCACGTCTCTTTGCCAATCGGCAAAGGAAATGTGCTCATGGCGACAGATGCTATCGAATCTATGGGACACAAAGTGACGTTCGGCAACAACTACAACATTTCTATTGAGGCCGACAGCAAGAAAGAAGCAAAAAGATTGTATGATTCACTTTCCGCCGGCGGCAAGATCGAGCAGCCGATCAAGGACGAGTTCTGGGGAGCATACTTCGGAGCCGATCAAAAAATCACATCCTGTGATGCTCGGCTTCCCGAACTTCCCGTTCGGGAAATGTTCACAGACAGGTTCGGGACCAGGTGGATGATTAACTACACTTATCCCAAACAGAAGTAATCCCGAGAAATGCAATATGAATCGATGGCACACAGATGACACAGGAAAAGCTGATTGTCACAGAATATGATTCAAATAATCTTCCCGTCTGTGTAGATCGGTCGCATCAGTGTAATCAGTGTGCTATTCTTTTTAGTACCAAATGGAGCGTAGGACATGATAGCCAAACCGAAGACAATTGACGAATATCTTGCATCATTAGACGACGACAAACGTATAGCATTGGAGAAGCTTCGGAAGATCATCAAGGGTGTTGCACCGAAAGCGGAGGAATGCATCAGCTACCAGATGCCTGCATTTCGTCACGATGGAAGAATGCTTGTATGGTTTGGAGCAGGTGCTAATCATTGTGCCTTTTATCCTGGCGGCATTGTGGAGCAATACAAGGGCAAGCTGAAGGAATACAAAACCAGCAAGGGCACAATTCAGTTTCAGCCTGATAAGCCTATTCCGACAACGCTGGTGCAAAAAATAGTGAAGGCAAAAATTGCAGAAAACAAGAGGCGGATTTCGAAAAAGAACTTGACGGTGGCCGCTGAGATGCGAAAACTGATTCTTGCAATTAATGTCTCCCTTGACGGCTTCGCCGACCACACCGTCGCAATCGCTGACGACGAACTGCACGATTTTTTCAGTCGCCTGCTCGACGAGACGGATATTGCCTTGTTCGGTCGAGCGACGTACCAGCTTATGGAAAACTATTGGCCCAATGCTCGCCAGGATCCCAACGCCACGAAAAGCATGCTCGATTTTGCGGATAAGTTCAATGCGATCCCCAAGATAGTATTTTCCCGGACTCTAGAGAAAGCCGGATGGAATAACACTACGCTGGTCAAAGAAAATATGGTTGAAGAAGTCACCAGATTGAAACAGCAGTCCGGCCGGAACATCTCATTGGGCGGGATAAGTGTCAGTCAAGAATTTATGAGACGCGGTTTGATTGACGAATACTGGCTCGCGGTTCAACCGGTGATTTGGCGCAATGGGAAGCGGCTCTTCGATGGGTTAAACGACAAAATCAATCTCAAACTTATTGACACGCGAACATTCAAGTCGGGTGTGGTGGTGCTTCATTATCTTCATGAAGGGAAATAGAAATAACAATGAGAACGCTATATCTGTTCGACATGGTAACACTCGACGGATTCTTCGACGGACCAAATAAAGATATCAGCTGGCACAATGTGGATGAGGAATTCCGTGAGCTTGCCATCGATCAATTGAACAAAACAGATCTTCTCGTGTTCGGAACGTCTCACGTACGAACTGATGGCAAGCTACTGGCCGACTCCGACAGCAATTGAGAACGACCCGATCATTGCCGATAAGATGAATTCAATACCCAAGATCGTGTTCTCACGGACACTCAGAAAAGTTGATTGGAATAATACAAGACTAGCCAAAGATATCGTCGCTGAAGAAGTCTTGAACCTAAAGCGGCAGCCAGGAAAAGATATTGGAATTTTCGGCAGCTCGCACCTAGCGATAACTTTTGTCCAGCACGGCTTAATTGATGAACTCAGGATCATGGTGAACCCTGTTGTGCTAGGAAGTGGTACACCTTTGTTGAAAGGCATCGATCGAAAGTTTGAACTGAGACTCTTGAGGACGAAGACATTTAATTCTGGAAATGTCTTGTTTTGTTACAAGCCGAAAGGTAACTGATCCCCCACAGAATTTGGTTGCGGCAGGAGTTTGATCGACCGAATCCCCGCCATTAAGATGCTGATCAGTCTCTTCCTTTAATCAGTTCTTCCGCTATCTGTACTGCGTTTGTCGCAGCTCCCTTCCGCACATTGTCGGAGACAATCCACATGTTCAGCGAATTCGGTGCGCTCTCGTCGCGCCGGATACGTCCGACGAAAACTTCGTCCTTTTCATAAGCATTCAGCGGCATCGGGTAAATATTCTTCGACGGATCATCATCGACAATTATTCCCGGCGATTTCCTCAAAAGCTCGAACACATCTTCCAGCTGGTAGCTCTTCTCCATCTCGACGTTCACGCTCTCGCTGTGGCCGCCAAATACCGGAACTCGAACGCACGTCGGGCTCACCTTTATCGAGTCATCTCCCATGATTTTCGTCGTTTCGAAGATCATCTTGTATTCCTCTTTCGTGTAGCCGTCGTCTCGAAAGACATCGATTTGCGGGAGACAGTTGAACGCAATCCTGTGTGGAAACTTGTGAGTGTCGCCTTGCTTCTTCCCGAGCTCTTCATCGAGCTGGTCGACACCTCTCTGTCCGGCGCCAGTGACAGATTGGTAGGTCGAAACAACAACGCGCTTGATTCTATACCTGTCATGGAGTGGTTTCAGAACTACCACCATCTGTATTGTCGAGCAGTTCGGATTCGCGATGATCCCATGATGTTTGAAGATGTCATCCCTGTTCACCTCCGGAACGACAAGCGGCACTTCCGGATCCATCCTCCATGCACTGCTGTTGTCGATGACAACTGTTCCATGTTTTGCCGCGATCGGCGCGAACTCTTTGCTGACGTTTCCTCCTGCAGAGAAGAGCGCAATCTGCACTCCTTCAAAACTATCGGGCGTCAGCTTCTGGACCTTTATCTTCTTTCCTTTGAATGAAATCTCCTTGCCCACCGATCTCTCCGACGCGAGCAGCACAAGGTTCTTAACAGGGAAGTTTCTCTCTTCAAGAACCTGCGTCATCTTTCGTCCAACAAGTCCCGTGGCACCGACAACAGCTACGTTGTACTCTTTCATCTCATTAATATTCCTATCGAATAATTGCTAAACCAATAAAGGAAAACAGAAGAAGGTCTTATCCTAGGTCTTGCCGCGTACGGCCGTAAACACTTGGAGCGCACTCATCTAATCGCCTTCTCGTCCGTGAACATTCTGATAATTTGTCTTGCCAGGGATATGAGAATACAATTCATCTCGTCTAACTTCCTTATCAACTCCTTCCTCTTCACGCAACGTCCAATTCAGATACCTTGCGAACATGTGGAATCACGCCACTGGTCAATTCTCTGTAGATATCTTTTAGGTTCTCCTTAAGCTCGTCAAGCGTTTCGCCCTGCGTCATGTAATCTGGATACTCTTCAAGAATATCCGATCCAAACGTTGCCTTCCTCCCAATAAACGTACTTCTTAGATTCCATCTACTTTTTCCTTCCCATAACGGCCTACCTAGAAATTATCGAGTCTTCCTCGGTCTTTTCACCATTGAAATAACAAAATTTTTCTGTCTAAATCAAATCTTCGTAAGTCTCACGATGTCTTATCGCTCGGGCGTAATCCTTCTCGACAAGGATCTCGGCCGGCTTCAGACGCGAGTTGTAATTGGATGCGAGAGAATATCCATAAGCTCCGACGGTAAGAATCGCCAGCAGGTCGCCTTTCTTCACGGACGGAAGGACCCGCTGGACTGCAAACGCGTCCGTGCTTTCGCAAACCGGGCCGACAACATCGACGGTCTCAATCTCCTCGCCGTCGAGTTCGGCCGGAACTATCTGATGATACGCCGAGTACAGCGCGTGCCGCATCATGTCGTTCATTCCAGCATCGACTATCACAAACGTCCTGCCAGGAGTTTTCTTTACGTACAAAACGCGAGTCAACAGAACGCCTGCTTCCGCAACGATAAAACGACCAGGCTCGAGCGATATCTCGCAATCGAGATGTGCGAGTTTTCCCTTCATTACCTTCGCAAGTGCCGCAAGATTTATTGCACCCTCGCTGCTTTTTTCTCGCGGCAGAAGTTCGTGAGTGATAGCGTTACGATAACGGACGCCGATACCGCCACCGAGATCAATCTGTTTCACAGGCAGGCCGCTCTTCTTGAGCTTCGCAACGAACCCCGCGATCGATTCGGCGGCTTCCGCGAAAGGCTCGACCTCTGTAATCTGCGATCCGATGTGAGAATGAATTCCAACGAACTGAACATTCTTCAGTTTTGCTGCGAATCTCGCTGCAGCCTCGGCACGCTCGATGGCTATTCCAAATTTGTTTTGCTTCAGGCCCGTGGAAATGTGCGGATGTGTCCTGGCGTCAACGTCAGGATTTATTCTCAACATTACTCGCGCGTTTTTGCCGAGCGCGACGGCCCGTCCCGA
This sequence comes from uncultured Bacteroidota bacterium, assembly GCA_963704305.1. Taxonomy (GTDB): domain Bacteria; phylum Bacteroidota; class Ignavibacteria; order Kryptoniales; family JAKASW01; genus JAKASW01. The sequence continues at coordinate 1,210,545 of OY969888.1, forward strand.
GATATCTCCAATCTCTTCTTTGGACTCGGCAATAAGCACACCGATCCCTCTTGTCAGTGAAAAGTCGATGTCCGCTTGGGTCTTTCCGACGCCTGCAAGTGAGATCGAGCCCGGAGAGAATCCTCCCTTCAACGCAAGAAAAATTTCTCCCGCCGAAACGGTGTCGGCACCTGCGCCAAGCGAGCTGATGTGCCTCAATATCTCGACATTCGAGTTCGCCTTCAGTGCGTAGAGTATCTTCATGTTCGGCAGACCGGCGAAAGCCTTTTGAAGGAGTCTGAATTTCCTGGTTATCTGGTTTGAGCTGTAAACGTAAAGAGGAGTTCCGTATTTCTCCGCAAGATCGGAAGCGGCAATCTCCTCGACGTAAAGCTGTCTTTTTTCGAATCGGATTTGGTTTGTCATTTCATCGCGAAGCGTAGATGTTAAAAGGCCACGACTCAGTCGAAAATGTCAGCCGGGAGGCTTCGTCCCGACCTATCGTTGAAAAGCTCGGCATGCAACAACCGGACTGCTTGCTCGATGTCGCTCTCGTCAATGACGAAGCCGATGTTTATCTCCGAAGCACCCTGAGATATCATATTGATTCGTATTCCCTTCAGTGCAGAAAATATTCTTCCGACGATCCCGGGGCTGTGACGGATATTATCGCCCACAACACAGACAATGGCTTTCGCGCCGGATGAAGAAACCTCGGCGAATTCTTCCAGCTCCTTCTTCATCTCATCGAGTTTCGTCGTATCGTCGACTGCGACAGAGACACTAACCTCGCTCGTCGCCACCGCGTGCGCAATAGTCTTGTATTTGTTGAACACAGCGAACACTGCCTCAAGAAAGTCGTGTGCCAGGAACATGCGGCTGGAAACGAGATTCAACAAAGTTATGCGTTCCTTGTACACAATTGACTTCGCTATGCTCTCTCCGCTCTCGTCGCCTTTTGTGATGAGTGTGCCATGGTATGAAGGATTGCGGGAGTTACGGACATATACCGGGATATTCCGTTCGATCGCGGGAAGAATTGTCATGGGATGCAGAACTCTTGCGCCGAAGTACGCAAGCTCAGAGGCTTCGTTGAACGACATTCTCTTTATTCGCCGTGCCTCCGGTATGATCGACGGATCCGCAGTGAGGACACCGTCGACATCCGTCCAGATTTGGATCTCCTCGGATTGTAATAGCGAGCCGATGACCGCTGCAGAATAATCCAACCCACCCCTCCCTATCGTCGTGGTGATGCCCTTTTCGCTGAACCCGATGAATCCCTGAGTGACGACAACGTAACCGTCTCGAACTTGAGGAAGAACTGTTTTCTTCAGTCTCTCTTCGACGATATGAAAAATAGGGGCAGCTTTGGTGTAATTGTCGTTCGTTATCATGTATTCGCGGGCATCCACAAGTGCAGCCTTCACCGAGGTCTCTTCCATCGCCTGAGCAATTATCATGGACGATAGACGCTCGCCGTATGCCGCGATGGTGTCGCGAGACCGATTGGTCACTTCGCCAAGTACCGAGATAGCCTGAGAGAGGTTCTTGAGCTCATGGGCGTAGACCGAGATCTTCCCTTTCAAATAATTCTTCGGAAGCTCAGAGCTTATCAACTCATCGACGAGTTTGTCGTGCATGTTTCGTGCAGCAGTGATGAGGTCGTTTGCTTCATCCTTCCTTCCCTCTGCGGAAAGGGTCGCAATTCTCAGCAGCTGGTTGGTCACGCCTGCGCAGGCCGAGACGACGACGACGGGTCTCCTCGGGATTTCAGATTTTACAATTTCGATCACTCTGCGTATTGCAGCGGAATCCTCGACGGAGGTTCCGCCAAATTTCATCACTATCATTTCAGTAAGGTAATTTCATTAACAATGACGGCAGACTTACAGAGAAATTCGCGCTGCGAGCGTCTATATAATCTAATCCAATTTCCGTTTCATGCAAAAGAAACGACAAGCTGGTACAGCGGCGCGTAGAAGAAGTCTATGGCAGCATTGAAAATTGCCAGGAACGCCGGGACCTTCATCAAGATCAGGATCAGAAAAATCCCGACGAAACCTATCCTGCTGTAAGCTTCCGCGCTCGATTGCGGAAGAAATGCCGCAAGGACGTGTGAGCCGTCAAGCGGCGGGATCGGAACAAGATTGAAGACCCCCAGTATGATGTTGAGATAGATGCCGGTAGAAAACATCTTGAACAGAAACATAAAGAAAGCCGACGATGCTGCCGCGCCTCCGATAAGCGGCTGAATCTTCAGCAGAATAATCGTTATGATGGCACACACAGTCGCCATGATCAGGTTCGAAATCGGACCGACGGAGGAAACTATGACTTCATCCCGTCGATAGTTGGAAAAATTCATCGGGTTCACCGGTACCGGCTTCGCCCACGCAATCATGACTTGCCCGACCGCTATGAGCGAGAACAGCGGGACTATTATGGAGCCAACGAGATCTATGTGGGGAATCGGGTTAAGAGTCAGTCTTCCCATATCTCGGGCGGTCGGATCGCCGAGCTTGAGCGCGGCATAGCCGTGCGAAATCTCATGTATGATTACGGAAAATAGTAGGACGGGCAAAATGTAAATTTTATCGAGCATATTTTCCTCTTGGATGAAATCTATCTATCACTTCTTTCAAATAATTCCTGTCAAGGTGCAGATATACCTGTGTCGTCCCGATGTCGCTGTGTCCGAGCATCTCCTGTACGGCACGGATATCCGCGCCTCCTTCGAGCAAATGTGTCGCGAAGGTGTGTCTCAAAGTATGAGGATGAATCTGTTTCTTTATGTTTGCACCGCGTGCATACTTCTGAAGCATTCGCCAGACTGAAATCCTGGAGAGTCTTCCGCCTCTGAAGTTCAGAAACAGGAAGTCGCTTCCGGCCGGGCGCCCTCTTATCAATCTCGGCCGGGCGGATAGTTCGTAATGCTCGATCCATTCGAGAGCGATGACACCGATCGGCACAATTCTCTCTTTCGAACCTTTGCCGAATACTCTGATCACATTTTCGGTTTCAATTAAATCTCTTTTCTTGAGATTAACAAGTTCACTTACTCTCACGCCCGTCGCATACAGCGTCTCGATGATCGCGCGGTCGCGAATTCCAAGTTCGGTGTTTATGTCAGGCGCTTCAATAAGTCTTCCGACCTCCTCCTTGTTCAAGACGACGGGAAGCTTCTTGGACGGCTTGGGTCGATCCAGGTTTGCAGTAGGATCGCGTTCGGATATTTTTCTGGACACCAGAAACCTGTGGAGATTCCGCACCGCCGAGAAATTTCTAGCGATGCTGCTCTGTTTCAGTCCGAGGTCGAAGAGCGACTTGAAATAGATCCTGACCTCCGCTCTCGCGACTTCATTGAGTCCGATCATGCCGTGGGATTCAACGAACCGCGCATACCTGCTCAGGTCGTTGCGATAGGCCGTGAGACTGTTATCCGACAGGCCTTTCTCGAATTTCATGAACTCGAAGAAGAGGTCGAGCTGGTTGGACATCTTCTCGTTCAGTTTAAGCGAGGGCACCGTGGATTAAGTCCACCCTTTCAAATTCCAAACGCGTCAGCAGGCCGGCGCGGAAGCCTATGTAATCCAATATTAGTTCTTGCTTCGGCTTTTCCCGATCGATGTTCGCCTCGACTTCTATTGATAAGTGTAATTGAAATTCAGGGTAAGATTTCTATTTCCTGCGGGAACGCTTCGGGCTGCTGTTCGATGAGACTTTCCTGGTTCTCCTCTTTGACGCCGCTGCAGCGGAATCGGTCTTCCGCGGAGGTGCAAGCTCGTCGATCTCCTTCTGGCTCAACTCTCCCAACAAAGTGGGCGCGGGCACTTCAGATTTGTCGGCTGTTGGCTCAGGTCTCTCGTCCTGCTTCGGATACTCTATTCTCTTGTGATAAATTCCCGACATGACTGCGAGAAAGCCCGTCTTGATTTTCGTCAGGTCATTAAAAGTAAGATCGGTGTTATCCAGCTGTCCTTCTTCGTACCTGCTCTTCACAATTTCATTAATCATGTCTTCAATGTTCTCCGATGTCTTATCCTGCAGGGAGCGGGTAGCGGCCTCAACCGAGTCCGCGAGCATAACGATGGCTGTTTCCTTGGAATTGGGCTTAGGTCCATCATATCTGTAATCTTCCTCGCTCACGTCTCCCTTCGCGAAGGGTCTGCGAAGTGCCTTTCCATAGAAATAGGCGACCAGCGTTGTACCATGATGCATCGGAATGAAATCGATGATCCTTTGAGGCAGATGATGTCTCTTGGCAAGCTCGATGCCTTCAGTAACGTGAGACACGACCGCCTCTACACTGATGTCGGGCGGCAGCCATTCATGTTTGGATTTGTCGGCATCCATCATATTCTCAATGAAGTACTCCGCCTTCAATGCCTTTCCAATGTCGTGGTAATAAGCGCCGACACGGGCGAGGATCGGATTTGCCCCGACAGCCTCGGCGGCTTTCTCCGCAAGCGTCCCGACAATTATCGAATGATGGAAAGTGCCCGGTGCTTTTTGAGACAGCTCGCGGAGGAGCGGCTGATTGAAATCGGACAATTCGAGGAGCGTCAGATCCGTCGCGATGTTGAAAACCTTCTCGAAGAAGATCAGCAGTCCAAATGTGATGATGGGCGACAGGACCGAGTTCACCGCGATAAGCGAGAACTCCGCGAGCATGGTTGAGACGTCCTCAGCCTTCTGAAGCGAGATCGCAAGCGTTGCGATTGAATACCCGATGAAAATGAAAACCAGGCTCCTGAAAATTTGCGTTCTGTTCTTGATGTCGCGAACGGTGTAGACGGCGAGGGCTCCTGCACTCAGCGCTGCGAATGCGGCACCGAAGTCGTTCCCTTTCGCGGCACCCACGAGGAGCGCCACGGCGACGGTCGACTGGAACGCGACCCGCGAATCGAATATTATTGCGATTATCATTGAAGCAACCGGCACGAGCACCAGGTACTCGACCGGAAGAGTCGTCTGTGCCGTGAACGCGAAATACATCAGCAACGCCTCAAAGATCAGGAGCACCGCTATCAAGGACAGCATCTTATTGTTGTAGAAAATCTTCTTCCTGAAAAGAAAAAGATAGATACTCAGAAGCCCTATGATTACGAACGCCAGCAGGAACTTTCCGACAAACTGCAGGATGATGTCTGCCTTGCCTGTCCTCTCGCGGAGGGCTCTCTCCAGCGAGTCGAGCCGGAGCTTGATGTCCTCGGTAATCCTGTCGTGCTTTCCGATAATTCTCTCGTTTTCTTTGACGAACCCGACGGTGCGTGGAACAAGATCGATCGCTGCATTTACCTCACGCTGGGTTTGTACCGGATCATATGATAGATTCGGCATGACCTGAGCTGCGATGGCAGTTGAGATTATTTGCGAGACGCTCGTGTCAGCATTGAGAAGACTCATCGTGGCCTGTTCAATCTGGCCGGACACATCCCGCAGGGATAGAACCTGATCCAGAGTGACCGGCGTCTCGGAATTCTTCTCTCTGACCACAATGACTGCGGAAAGTACATTGACCCGCGGCCTGTCGATAACACCGGCCTGATATGCATTCGTAATTATCAAACCCATCGTCGGTATCAGGGCACTCAGCCTTCCGATGATCGCCGGATTCCTGTAGATACCTACCAGCAGCCGATGCCAATCCGACGCGGAAAATCTATACGGGAGGCTCTGCAGGAGATCGTGCAGATCCGCCGAGTCCTTTGCAAATGTTTTCTTGTTCTTTTCATGCTCGGTTCGCATCTGAAGTCTGAGCGCGCCCTGAATTGAAGTGATGAACGATGCCAGGGAATCATATCGATGGCTGTCGATCTGGATCCTATCGAAAACAGGCTTGACGTTCGCGACGGCCTCCTTCACTTCTTTTTGATATTCAGCCTCGTCTTTATAAATCGGAAAGGAAAATGGAGCGATGACATCCTCGTGCGTCCAGATCGTGCCAACGTCGTAGTGAATAGTCATCTGGTTTTGAGAAGGGGCGAGGAGCGCAATGACAATAACCAGACCGAGGAGAAGCAAAACCTTGATCGTCATGCTTCTCTCACGATCGACATTTTTCATTCTCTGGAGGAACCTCCGTGATCTTGCCTGATTCTCAGCTAACATTTCATTTCCGGTAAACGGTTCTCAAATTACAGATGAGCTCGAAGAACTCGGCTGCACCGTCGTCGTTGTTTGTCATCTCAGTGACCAGATCCGCCTTTTGTTTGAGCTCCCAGACCGCGTTCTTCATCGCGACCCGGATACCCGCTCGCTCGAACGCTTCCAGGTCATTCCGAAAATCACCGAGGACAGCCACTTCGGTTTTCTTGACATGCAAATATCTTTCAAGATGGACCAGTCCCGTGGCTTTTGAGTAATTCTTGTTCTTGATCTCAAGGTACCAACGGTTGTCATAACGTGAACTGCGGTAGATCTTCACACCGACCCGCGAGAAAATACCTGAAGCTTTCCGGGCTATTGTAGTGATCGCCCGCCTCGAGTCGCCTCCTATGATAATCTGGATGGTTCTGTTTGCAAATGGATTCAGGTCTTCAACTTCAAGATCGCCGAGTTCGAAATCACCGATGTATGTCGGGAGAATCGTTTCTGACTCCCGCCGCACGATCTTGTCATCGACAAAGAGCGTTATTCCGTCATTCGATACGATCTGTTCGTCCGCTTTCGCGATGACTTTTTTGACGATACTCTCCTTTATATAACACGCAAATATGTTTTCCTCAGCATGCGGAATCCTTACGAGCCCACCGTCCAGAGAGATGATCGGCGCATCCAATCCAAGCTCATCGGCGATCCGCTCCGCAGATGAATGGGCTCTGGCAGTCATGATCGCAAATAGCATCCCGCCGTCCCTGAGTTTCCGGACGCTTTCGCGAGTCACTTCGGAAATCTTTCCTTCGTCGTTCAGCAGCGTCCCGTCAAGATCAGATGCGATGAGTTTGATTCGCTTTAATCTTCTGAGGAGACCTGGTGACAATTCCTGCATTGCTTGGTCAACTCCGTTGATCAATAAATTCCCATAAAAATAAGAGTTTAGTGTGTCATCTTCTACTACTTTGCATTTTCCTGAAGCAACTGATAAATTTTATGACGTTTTCCAAAGGAGATCATGAGCAAGATCAGGAGAATCGGTGTCTATACCAGTGGTGGCGATGCGCCCGGAATGAACGCTGCTTTGAGAGCAGTTGTGAGAACAGCAGTCTATCGCAATGTTGAAGTCATCGGAATTCAGCACGGCTATAATGGAATGATAAAGGGTGATTTCATTCCGATGGGTCCACGTTCAGTCTCAAACATAATTCAGCGGGGAGGTACAATTCTCAAGACAGCCCGGTCACAGGAATTCATGACACGCGAAGGAAGAGCCCGGGCAGCAGCTAACCTCAGCGCTCAGGGAATCGATGGACTCGTTGCGATTGGTGGTAACGGAACATTTCAAGGTGCGACGCTCCTCTATGACGAGCACATGATACCGACAGTCGGTGTCCCCGGCACGATCGACAACGATCTCTTTGGGACTGATCTGACGGTCGGGTACGACACTGCCATAAATACGGCGGTTGATGCGATCGACAAGATTCGCGACACGGCGGATGCCCACGACAGAGTATTCTATGTCGAGGTCATGGGACGCGATTCCGGCTTCATAGCGCTGGATGTCGGGATCAGCTCCGGCGCGGAATACATCGCTATCCCGGAAATTGAAGAGAACTTCGAGGCCATTCGCGGCAAGCTGACAAGCGGCACACGCCAGAGGAGCAGCATAGTCGTCATTGCGGAGGGCTGTTTCAATGGCGGGGCAGTCGACCTCGCAAGGCGAATGAGTGAATTTGTCCACCTCCATTACCGCGTGACAGTCCTCGGTCATATTCAGCGAGGCGGACCCCCGACGGCACGAGACCGCGTCCTTGCCGCCAAGTTAGGATCGGCCGCGGTCGATGCCCTCCTGCATGGCGAACTTAACGTGATGGCGGGAGAAATAAACAGCAAAGTTGTTCTTACGCCCATGCGAGATACATGGGAGAAAAAAAAGGCGATCGACAACAGTCTTGTTGAATTAGCCCAGATACTTTCCATTTAATAAAGGGAATCAATCGATCGACAGTCCCACAAAGCGGGATATCTAACAATAAAAGGCAACTGATGTCTAATCCGAAAAATCTCTTGTTAACAGTTATCCTGTCAGGGTCGCTCGCAGTCCAGGGGTGCAGCATCACCCGGCTGACGATTGGCGCCACGAGCGGGATCATCGAAGGAAGCTTCGAGGCCATGAACAGGGAAACGGACCTGCAGATTGCAGCTCAGGCTATTCCTGCAGACTTGAAACTCCTCGACGGCTTGCTCATGGAAGCACCTGACAACAGGAATTTGCTCCTCCTCGGCGCTCAGGGCTATGCAAGCTATGCCCTCGGGTTCGTCGAGGATTCTTCCGTCGCCCGGGCAAGCTTGTTCTACGCACGCGCGAGAGATTACGGGCTGAGAATACTGAATGAAGATCATGAGTTCAAGACGAACTCGACAGGAGACCTGGATCGTTTCAAGGATGCCTTGTCAGGACTCGACAGAGATGACCTCCCCGCTGTCTTCTGGACTGCCAACGCCTGGGGCAGTTACATCAATCTCAACCGTGACAACGTCGATGCACTTTCAGATCTTCCGAAAGTTGAAGCGATGATGAGCTTCGTGCTCAAGAACGACGAGTCTTATTTCTATGGAAGCGCACATCTCTTCTTCGGAACGATTCAAGCGAGTCTGCCCGCATTATTCGGGGGCGACACCGCGTCCGCGAGAGTTCATTTCGAGAAAGCAATACAGATCTCGGGTGGCAGGTTCTTGATGACATACTATTATTACGCGAAATCCTACGCAGTCATGACACAGGACAAGGAACTATTTGAATCCCTTCTGCACAAAGTGATCGATGCGCCGGAGAACTTGCTGCCCGAACAAAACCTTGCGAATGAAATCGCGAAAGCCAGGTCGGAAGAACTATTGAAACATGAAGGCGATTACTTTTAGTCCCAAGCATATCTTCGGGAGAGGATAAAATATGTCGAACATTGTCAGAAAGATATTTCTCATCTCTGTAATTTTCGTTTCATCTGCTGTCTCAGCTCGCGCTCAGCAATACACCATAAAATTCGCGACCGTCGCACCGGACGGGAGCACCTGGATGAATGTGATGAGGGAATACGACGCCGCGATCAGAAAGGAAAGCGGAGGACGTTCTCGGATTCAAGTTCTACACCAACGGAGTTGCAGGAGATGAGAAAGATGTCCTGAGAAAAATCAGGATCGGACAATACCAGGCAGCCGGCTTCACCGGAGTCGGAATGGGTGAGATAGCGCCTGAAGTTCGAATCCTGGACTCACCGTTCCTATTCCATAACACGGCCGAGATCGATTACATTTACGACAAGTTAACTCCCGAATTCAGCAAAGCTTTTGAGCGTGGCGGGTTTGTCTTTCTCGGCTGGGCTGAAGCGGGCCTCGTGTACGTCTTCACTCAGAAGCCGATTTACTCCGTCAAAGATATGCAGGATGTCAAAGCATGGATGTGGGAAGGAGACCCGATAGCACAGGCATCGTTCAAAGTCCTTCATCTCGCCCCGATCCCGCTATCCATTACAGATGTCAACACCGCGCTACAGACCGGAATGATCAACTGCGTCTACTCGCCGCCGCTGGCGATAATCGCATTGCAATGGTTCACGAAGACCAAGTATATGCTGGACGTGCCTCTCGCAAATTCATCCGGCGCAGGTTTGATTTCAAAAAAATATTTTGATTCGCTTCCACAGGACCTGCAACAGATACTCACGAAGAATGCGCAGATATACCTGACCAAGCTCACACAGTTGAGCCGCGAGGATAACCAGAAAGCCATAAAGACCTTGGCATCGAAGGGCATCATCATCACTCACCCTCGTTCCAGCAGCGAACTCTCATACTATTACCAGACAGGTGAAGAGGCACGCCAGATGCTCGTAGGCAAACTCTACTCTGCGGATCTGCTGCATCAGGTCGAATCCGCACTCGAACAATTTCGCTCCACAGAATCCCGTTCGTCGTCGGGAAAGGAGCATAACGGGAAGTGAAGATCCTCAAAGCGATAGAAAACATCCTGGGATATTTAGAGAACGCGCTGCTCGTCATATTTCTCACGGTGACCGTGATCATGGCATTCCTGCAGGTGATCCTCAGGGAATTCTGGTCCACAGGGATACTCTGGGCCAACGTCTTTCTCAGACATCTCGTATTGTGGATCGGGTTCTTCGGAGCAGCCCTTGCAGCGAAGGAGTCCCGCCACTTCTCGATCGACATATTTACGAAAAGGCTTCCCCCAATCATGCGCAGGATCGTTCAGGTGCTGCTCGATCTTGGAGCGTCCGCAGTCTGCTATTTCCTCTGCGATGCGGGAATGTCCTTCTTCTCTCAAGAGATCCAATACAACACCGGACCTCTTTTCACATTCCTCGGCAAAAATGTGATGGCATATGATTTCGAGATCATTGTGCCGATCGGATTCGGGCTGATCGGGCTTCACTTTTTGTTCAGAGCTGTAGAGGTTGCAGTCACCGGACCGAGATCTGCCGAGATTGTGTGAGAGCGGTTAACAGTGAACAGCGAATAGTGAAAAGTCCTTCGTTGTTCATTATTAACTATTCATTTACATCAAATCGACATCATAGACCATGACATACATCGTAGTCGGGATCGTCATCATTCTGCTGGTGCTTTTCGGCGAGCCGGTTTTCATATTAATAGGCGCGGGCGGACTTCTCCTCTTCAAAGGAATTGGAGTCGACACCTCCGCGGTCATCATTGAGCTATACCGCCTCACGAGCTTTCCTGCGCTGATCGCAATCCCACTCTTTACCTTTGCGGGCTACCTCCTCGCCGAGAGCAATGCGCCGAAACGATTGGTGCGCCTCGCTCTGGCGTTCTTCGGCTGGATGCCGGGCGGCCTCGCAATCGTCTCACTTATCTCGACTGCCATATTCACGGCGTTTACCGGCGCTTCCGGCGTAACGATTGTCGCCCTCGGCGGACTCCTTTATCCAGTTCTTGTCAAGGAATCATACCCTGACAGATTCTCGATCGGACTCATGACGACCTCCGGAAGCTTAGGACTCCTTTTCCCGCCGAGCCTCCCGATCATTCTATACGGAATCGTCGCGGGAATAAGCATAGACAAACTATTTGCTGCAGGCATCATTCCGGGAATACTGCTGATAGTGATGCTGTCGCTCTTCAGCATTTACACGGGAGTGCGCGCCGGAGTGAAGAGGCGGCCATTCTCTTTTCGCGAGGCGCTTGGCGCAATCAAGGAAGCGGCGTGGGAGATTCCACTGCCAATCCTTATCATCGGCGGAATCTATGCCGGACTGTTCACTGCCACCGAGGCTAGCGCAATAATGGCGTTCTACGTTTTTGTCGTCGAAGTATTCATCATGCGCGATGTCAAGCTTTTCAAGGACCTTCCGCGAATCACAAAGAAAAGCATGATGCTCGTCGGTGCGATATTCGTCGTCCTCGGCACTGCGATGGGACTCACAAACTATCTCATCAACGAACAGATACCAATGCAGCTTTTCCAGCTGATCCACCAGTTTGTTTCGGGTCAGCTCCTCTTCCTCATTCTGTTGAATCTTTTCCTCCTTGTCATAAACATGGTGGAAATCTTCTCCGCAATCATCATCGTCGTTCCACTTATCGTCCCGATCGCGGCACAGTACGGCATCGATCCGGTTCACCTCGGAGTGATTTTCCTTCTGAACCTCGAGATCGGTTACATGCTCCCGCCGCTCGGATTGAACTTATTCATATCAAGTTTGCGTTTTGAAAAAGACATCGTCAGGATTTACAGAGCGGTATTGCCGTTCCTCGTGATAACGTTGCTGGCTTTGTTGATCGTGACTTACCTCCCTGACCTGAGCCTTTACCTGACGAGAATTGTGAGAGTTCAATAAGAAAAACTGAAAGCCCATAGCCGGCTATCAGCCAGGAAATATGAACTATTAGCTATGCGATACGCCGTCATCTCCGATATCCACTCCAACCTCGAGGCGCTCAGGAGAGTCCTGAGCGAGATACAGACAAAGCACGTTGACGATATAATCTGTCTCGGAGATGTCGTCGGATACGGAGCTAACCCGGATGAAGTCGTCGAGCTCGTTCGAAGTGAGTCGAAATACACTGTCAGAGGAAATCACGACGATGCCGTCTTCAATGCTGAGACATACTCGACGATAAATGTCCACGCTAAGGCGGCGATCACTTATACACGCGGATTGCTGTCCGATAGAAGCCTCGACTGGCTGAGCAAGCTCCCGATGACGCACAAGATAGACGATGTCCTCCTCGTCCACGCTTCGCCGTCGGAACCGGACAGATGGGATTACGTTCTTAGTGAATTGGATGCGCTGATGGAGTCTCATCATTCCAGGAGAAAATCTGCCTGATAGGGCACACTCACGTCCCGGCAATTTTCAAAAAGAGGATTTCCGAATCCGAAGTGCGGGAGCTGATAAACGTCGGGAGCGTTGGCCAGCCGCGCGACGGCGACAACCGGGCAAGCTTCGGGATAATCGATACCGGGAATTTTACGTATGAAAACTTCCGGCTCGAGTACGACTACCGCATGGCAGCGGACAAGATAATTGCAGCCGGGCTACCGTCATTTCTGGGAGAGCGGTTGTACAGGGGAAGATAGTCCTCCGGCTGCGCGGATTTAGATCCTCTCGTTAGTTAAATTCCTCGAGCGAAAACGTGTCAGGGCAAATGAAAATCTCATTGGTTCTAACCTTATGCTTCATGAGCATTGCTACAGCGGCGGCTCAAATTGCCGGGGAAGAACACCAGCAGTACTTTTATCGCGACATCAACTACGGCTCACAGGCGGACTATAACCCGATAAGCTACATTATCAACGGCGGGTTCGACATTCTGCAGACAGAAAACCAATCGCGCAATCTAAAGGACATCCATTACGCCACCGGCATGAAGAATCTCACTTACAACCTTTCGGGCCCGTTCACATCGATCAGGGACTACGGCGCAAAGCACTTCCTGTCTGACGAGATTATTCCAACCGGTTTTGACGAGAAGAACATGCAGTGGTGGCCCAACTACCAGCTCCATGTGTTAGGTGGAGGGATGGAATACCGGATGATGGCCGAATGGTATAACGCTCATGGCTACACGTTCCCGAAGACCGCATCAGTTGTCACCGTAGCTGTCCAGCACTTCCTGAACGAAGTCATCGAAAACAACGGCTATGTGGGACGAACTGTCGACCCGATAGCAGATCTTTACGTCTTCGACCCGCTCGGCATTGTGCTTTTCAGTTTCGATCCTGTCTGCAGGTTTTTCGGAGAAACTTTGAACATGGCTGACTGGTCTTACCAGCCTGCTTACAACCCGACTTCGGGAAATCTCGAAAACGCCGGGCAGAATTTCGTCTTCAAGTACAAGCTCCCGTTCGCGACTAGGTATGCCATTTTCTACGAATGTGGAATGAACGGGATGGCGGGCTTGTCCTGTGAATTCATGAAAGGGGAGTCGTTCAGTCTTGCTGCGGGCATGCGCAACTCACAGGATGTAACGGTGACGGACGAGACCGGAGCGAGGAAACAAACAGCCACGTTAAAATGGAACGCGGGATTTTTTTACGACAGGAACAATTCACTCATGCTGTCGATCCTTGCGTCGGGACAGAAGAGCTACAGAGTCGTCACAAATATCTACCCTGGACTCGTTTCGATCGCGGGTTTCAGCCCCGGCTTGTTTGTCGTCATGACCTCGCAGAATAAGATGATCTTAGGAATGTCCGTTTCCTTTCTGCCTGTCGGGTTAGCGACTAATTTTACGGCAATGCGTTGAAACGACTTAGCGGAGAGGAGCCGTCAGAAAATGTGGAGAGAGCTGTCGGGGTGTTCCACCATATCACGATGGAAGACGAAGCTCATGAGAAACGATGGTGGAAATCACGTTGAATCTCCGACGGTCCATCGGTTCAATTAACATGAGAAATTGCTCCCGCACTTCTCATTTGACTTTCAATCTGACGCTGACAAGCATCTCTATTTCTTTGATATCGGTTTTCTTGTCAACGTCTAAGTAAATCCATTTCCCTTCGTGAATTGCCGGAGTGTTCCTGATCGTTTCCTTGGTTCGACTTGCTAAACTCCGTTGCAATGCGGCTCTCACCTGTGAATTGTTCAAAATTATCTGAGCGGTGAAGCCGTCCATATTTGGATACAACGCGATGACAGACTTACCGGACTTTGAGTACCTGACGGCCCAGCCGTAGTTCACGCCGTAGAATTTCAGCTCGCCTTTGATTTTCAATTCCGAAGTGAGGTGTTCTGTCAGCGTTGACCAGTTAATCCCCGCCGATCCGACTGCCTGCTCAATGCTTCTCGCATCCGGTTTCTTTTTGCTGTCTGTGAAAATCCCTTTCCCCATATTGCGGCCCAGCCCTCCAAAAGTAATGTTACGATGGGACATATTACTCCAAGGCGTTATCTAATCCAAAGGGTGACCGAAGCTTAATGGCGCTGAAGATCAGAGATATGGCGGGCTCATATATTTGAGTTTGTTTCCCGCAGATATAAATTATCGATGTTAGATATGTCTGCACTGACTGCTATTTTCCTCGAGATCATGAGAAGAAAGCGCACGATTATTTACGCTCTATTACCATTAGTAATCGCCCTCGCTTTCATCTCTCTTAGCTCATGCCACAATCCTCAATCGACTGAAAATCAAAATACGAGTGTTCCTCCGCCATGTTCATGGAACACTTCATCTCTTTCGGCGCAAGGGATAGATTCATCATTGATCGGGCAGGCGGAGCAGCAATTCAGGGCGGCTTTGTATGTCGAGAGTTTCATTCTCGTGCGAAACGGATTCCTCGTGCAGGAACAATACTACTCGACAGCCGGGATATTCACGAACGACGACATAGCTTCCGTAACAAAAAGTTTCACTTCCGCTTTCGTGGGCATTGCACTGAAGCAGGGATATCTCGACAGTCTCGGCCAGAAGCTCATGGATTTCTTTCCAGAATATTCTGCACCGACTCTCGATTCGACAAAGCATCTGATCACGATTGAAGACCTCCTGACGATGCGATCCGGATTCGACTACGACGAGAACCAGGATTACTCCAACCTGTTCAATACGAACACGAACTGGATGAAAGAAGGAATCGATCTCCCGATGAAGTGGGTCCCGGGAGACACTTTCAATTATGCAAGCATCGACGCACATCTTGTTTCCGGTATACTGACGAAGGCGTCGCATATGAGCACGAAGAATCTTGCAACGACCTATCTTCTGCAGCCGCTCGGAATCTCGATACTCGACTGGCCGCAGGATCCGCAGGGATATTTCTACGGTGCGGCAAGGATGGTTGTTTACCCGCGAGACCTCGCGAAGTTCGGATATCTATATCTCAATAATGGCACCGTGGACGGCCAGTCGATACTTCCATCCGATTGGGTGAAGACATCCATGCAGCCACACGTCTATCCATTAGACAATTGGGGGGACTTCAAGAACGTGAGCTACGGTTATTTCTGGTGGACGGCTAAATGGAATGCCGACAGTGTTTTCATGGCTGTCGGATTTGGGGGCCAGTTCATAATCTGTGTACCCGCACTGAATGTAGTCGTTGTCATTACCTGCGACCAGAACTGTACTGCGGCACAGGCCGACCTGCGGCAGCTGTCACTGTTAAACGTCGTATCGAAGAAGATTCTATCGGCTGTAAAAAATTGAAATGGAAAAATGAGATGCGCGAGATGTGGTCAATGCGCATCTATGACGGGCAGCCAGGCTATCCCGTCAGCTCGATCTTTTTATGATCATGAGAGAGAGATCGTCGCTGCGAGGTGCGTCTCCCACAAAATTATCAACCGCCTGCAGGATTACATCACCCACTTTCTCAGGTGAGATCGCCGCGGAGCGATTGATGATTGAAATCAGTCTCTGATCACCGAAGAACTCATCCCTCAAGTTCCGGGCTTCCGTGACCCCGTCCGTATAAACGACCATCAGATCACCCGGTCCATCTCGAGTCTCTGTTCCTCATACTTCAACGTCTTCATGAGGCCGAGTGCGGGAGCGCCTCGCGAAAGTTCATTTACCTTGCTGTCGTGCAACACGTAAGGCGGGAGGTGGCCGGCATTGACGAGTCGCACCGATCCGGAATTCTCGGAGATCTCTACATATACCAGCGTCGCAAACCTGCTCGGCAGGCTGTCGCGGCAGAAAATCAGGTTGATCCTCTCGCCTAAATCCGAGAGCGACTCGTAGTCAGGAGCAATTGCGCGCAGCGTAGATTGAAGCTTCGACATGAGAAGCGCAGCGCCCAGGCCCTTGCCTGCGACATCGCCGAGCGCAAGACCGAGACGACCTCCTTCGAGATTGATGTAATCCACAAGGTCGCCGCCCACATCGTTTGCCGGCCTCGTGAAAAGCCAGATTGACCAGCCGGGAAGCGTCGGACTCTCCTCGGGCAGGAGTGCTTTTTGCACGGTCCGGCCGATCTGCAGCTCGTCATGTGCGAGAAGTTTGTCCTTCAACTCAAGCATCAAGACCAAAAGAGCGAGGAAAAAACTTATGACACTGTTCTGGAACGACACATTGAAATTGTTGGACGTATATTTTATGTCGCTGAAGAAGAACAATGCAATGCTAACCAGGAGAAGGAACCTTCTCGCAGGGGTGAGCTTGAGCAACAGACTCTTGAGGAGATACCACGACGCATGGAAAAAACGCTTTGCCCGGCCGTAAGTGTTGAGCCGCTCCTGAGTCTCTGCGTCAATGTAGAAGCGATAAAGCTCTTTGAAATCTCTCCTCAGCGACTCAAGAATATCTCCGGTACGGATATCATTGACAATGGTCTTCCTGAGAATGTGGTCTTTTTGCGATGATCTAGTCCCAGTCGATTTGCCTTCAGTCATTTGTGCACAGCCTCCGCGAGTTTAGATGTTCACATTCCAGATAAAACGACGATTTATGTTGAGAGTTGTTTCAACATCGTTCAGGAGTTTACTCAAGCGTTCGCCTGTGCAACGGGCAAAACGGGCTGGAGGTAAACATTCTCAGTTCGAGAAATCGGCAAGGACCTTCTTCTTTCCACTTCGATCTATTCTCCATGCCGTAATGTAATTGCCGCGCTTTGAGACCTTTAAGTTCCTCCCTTTTCCCTCTTTCACTTCGAATGTTCCAAACGCGATCTGAAAGTCAGATGCCCTGATTGTCTTCAGAGATTTTCTTTTCAGAGATTGCCTGGCATCTTCACCAGCCGGAATTGGCACGGGGTGTCCCATGTCGGCTATGTACTTCAGGGATCCATCTGCCTGCCTCTGCCCCGCGGTGACGTATTCACCTTCCCGAGACGCAGCTTTCCCGGTGCTGTCTTCATATTCATACTTGTACTTACCGATGGTGTAGCCGAGTGAGCCATCACTTGAGCACTCGCCCTCGGTCGGCTCCCATATCAATTTGTCGTCTGCCGGAAAGTCGCCGTAGAACTTCCGGATACCTTCCCTTCCGTAGGCCGGAGAGCCATTCCGCGGGAGAATATAGGCGTCGGAGGTGGAGAACTCTATGAATGCCTTCAATGGCCCCGATTTCTCAGAGAGATTTGAAAACGCCCGGTCCACGTCGAAGAAACGTTCCCTCACTTTCGCGTCTGAACGAGAAGAGGTTTGAGCGCTAACAAGGGGAGCACAAAACAGTGCAATGAGTATCACAAGATTTATTCTCAATCTTACTTTCCTCATTTGCTTTGATAACACGACTACAGCTCACCCGAGTGTCTTGTAGTATTCTGCCGTCTCTTTGATTCCATCGTCGTAAGAAGTAGGAGTTAATCGGTACGATCTCTCGAATTTCGAGGAATCGAAAATATAGTCAAACTCGTTCTGGTAGAGCATCTCGTGCATCTCCGAAACATTCTTGTTAAAGAATCCGAAGAGTTTCACCATCCATTTTGAAAGGATCCTGTATTTCGGCTTGACACTGAAATTCTTCGCCACTGCCTCAACAAATTCTTCACCGGTAAAAGGATCAGGCGCCGTCGGCAAGTGCCAGATTTGATCGTATGCTTCGCCGGACTTTGAGAGCAACAATAGGGCTTCGGCTATATCGAGAGTGAAAGTGTACGAGTGTTTCACCTGCTCGTTGACAAGCCAGCTTGCCTTCTTCCCGTGAGCAAGCGGACCGAAAACAAGTACATTCGGGACACCGGTCCGGTCGGCATACGGTCCGTAGAAGTCTGCCGCCCTCGCAATTAATCCGTGCAGATTTCCTTTTTGGACCTCATCCATCAACATGGTTGCAATTCTTGAACGAATCTCTCCTTTCTTGCTGCATGGATTGTACGGAGTAGATTCTGTCATGACGCCGTTGACTCTTCCATACATGTACACATTGTCGAAGAAGACGAGCTTAGCGTTGTTTCTCTTGCATGCTTCGATAGTATTGGACATAATGCGCGGCCACATCTCTGTCCAGATATCGTGGTCGTACTTCAGACCGACACAAAGATATACAGTGGAACTGTCCCTGACCGCATCGAGAGTCTGATCGAGCGACGACATATCGGCCTTCACTGCGACTGCGCCCGGCAAGGTGTGACCGCTCCTCGATATCAACTTAACCGGTTCATGTTCGGCGATGAGGAGCTTCGCCAATTGGTTGGCCACAACTCCGCCAGCACCGAGAATTGCGTGATAACTCACCTCGCCTCCTGGTTTCTGACAACTTAGCAGGTCATAAAGATGTTTTCAAATTCGATAGGGCAAAACCCGAAGAGGCCGGCGGAATCCGTCAAAGGACAACCAGGAGTCCGATGGCAGCGATTATTCCCACCACGCCTCCGAAATAAAATGCGGCCGCGGGGCCGAGGTGCTGCCACAACTCGCCTGCGATGAACGACGCCGGGAAGAGTCCGATGCCAAGTATCGTTGCATGAAGCCCGATCGCAGTTGCGCGAACGTCTGACGGAGCCAGATCGGCAATCAAGGCCTTCTCGATCCCGTCTGTGAATCCACTGTAAAGTCCGTACAATCCGAAGAGCGTCCACAGGAGCCACGCCTGGTTCGGGGAGGAGAGGAGAGCGAACCCGAGATAGACGAGACCGTAAAACATATAGCCGGCAACGAGTATCTTCTTTCTCCCTATCCGGTCGGAAATTGCTCCCGCCGGGTAAGAGACCACACCGTAGATAACATTGTAGGCAAGATAAAGGAGAATAGCTCGTGCCGGGGCGAAGCTGAGATTCTGAGCTCGGAGGAGAAGGAAAGTGTTCGAAGAATTTCCGAGCGTAAAGATGAACGCGACGATCAGGAAGCGCCGAAGCTTTCGCGGGAGAATTTTCCATTTCAGAGACGGAGGGTTCGCAACGGCAGCTTCTCTTTTTTTGTCACGCGCAAAGAAAAGGAGAAGCACGCCGGCTGTGGCAGGCGCGAGCGACCAGAGAAATACTTTTGAATATTCTCCGGCATATCGTGTCAAGAAATAATATGCTAGGACAACCCCGACAACCGCGCCGGTCGTGTCGAGTGCGCGGTGGAGTCCGAACGCCATTCCCCTCCTTGCCGGATCAGTGCTCTCGGCAATGAGTGCATCTCGAGGCGCAGTCCGGATTCCCTTCCCGAGACGATCGACGACCCGTCCGCCGAAAACAACTCCCCAGCTTCTGGCGACGTACAGGAGAAACTTGCCGACTGCTGATGAGACGTATCCGCTGATCGCCAAGACTTTTCTATTTTGAAACCTGTCGGATATATACCCGGACACAACTTTCAAGAGGCTCGCCACGCTTTCCGCGACTCCCTCAATGAAACCGAGCACTGCAGGACTTGCTCCAAGAGTCGCCGTGAGGAAGAAGGGAATGAGCGGGTACACCATCTCGCTCGCGATGTCGGTGAAGAATGATGTCAGTCCGAGGACGATTACGTTAAACATAAGGGAAGATAAGACAAGCGGATAAAATTACCAGAGCCGAAATGAGATTATCCTGTCATGTTCCATCTTCAATAAGGGGACACCTCCCACATATGGATCACCCTAGCGGGGTCATTTTTACCAGATATTTTTGAGCTGTGTTTGACATGGGTGTTGAGAGACTCTACGCTGTTTTTCATTCCCGGTTCAGTCTCGGTTCACTCTCGGTTCTCCCTCGGTTATCTCCCGGTAGAGGCCGGACGCGAAATCGCTCATTTTCGAGAGGAGCGGTTTACGAAGATTTGGTCAGTGCGGAGATTCTCAACGGCAGTTGGATATGAGTCCGATCATCAGCCCGCATGTCCAGATTAAGCCCGAGCATGAAGAGAGCTTGACACTGCAATTAGTCATTATTAGATTTGCTCGTTAATAGGATTAGTCAGGCAGGGCATCTAGACCACGGGATGTGGCGCAGATAGATCTCAAAGACTTTGGCTGACTCTCGACGCTTAGTGTTAACGGAGCACTTGTGTGACAGGAGAGAGTCGCGCAGTTGAAAAGATAGATAGCCAAGCAACCGGAATATCGAACTCGCACAGAGCCGTGTTTCAAGTGCGAGCATTCAATTGGGAGGTTGAGTGAAGAGAGAAGTGCGGTTCAATCCTTCAACAACAATCAGCTATCAGCTCTCAACAGTCAGCCATGTTACTTTAAAGATATATGACATTCTTGGAAGGGAGGTGAGAACACTAGTGAATGAAAAAAAAACCGCAGGGCAGCACGCCGTCCGCTGGGATGGCACCGACCAAAATGGACGGCGTGTCGCGTCAGGTGTATATTACTACCGGCTCAAAACACCAAGCGGTTCAATTACAAAAAAGGCGGTGCTGGTCAAATGAGGTGGCGTGGTTTGTAAATCATGAATCGAGTATATAACATTTCATGTTAGGATAAGCGGATCGGTTAGATACTCAGCTAAGGAGGTGTGCTGTGAAGAACTTCCAAGTTTCATTATCTGCTCTTAAGCTCAACGGGTTAATTGTTCTCGCCGGCCTGTTGTATTTATGCAATACTGCAATTGCCCAATCTTCAGACTCTCTCAAGTACTTTCCATGCGACGTTGGTGATACTTGGTTTTACTACGGTGAGGATGGGTACACAACTATGAAGGTGGAATCTGTATTCAGTCATCCGAAAGGGAGGCTCGTGTACATGACCGACCGCGACACTACGTATTTATATGTAGACACTACAGAATATCTAATAGACACCACAACAGGCTTCGTTTACACGGTTTTTCCTGTTTCGTCTGACTCCATTTCTCTGTATGATACGTATTCTTTCGACGCTCAAATGGGAGATTATTGGGTTTTTGGTCCCCCAGATAGCAATTGGAATAGTTGGGTAGGCGTTGGCCTCGGAGGGGGGAGTGCAATTGTTTTTGGACATCCAACCATAATTAAGTCATTTGATTTCTTCATCTACTTTTACGGCGACACTTCAGGTGGACAGGATCACAACCCGGCGCATTGGTTCCCGTATCTCACGCGAGACTATGCTTACGGATTCGGGATGGTTCAGGAAGGGCTTGAAGGAGGAGGAGGACGGGTTTTGATTGGCGCAATTCTAAAGGGAGACTCAATGGGAACTATTTTAGGGGTGGAAGAAGAACAAAATGATATTCCAAAGCAGTTTTCGCTTTCACAGAATTACCCAAATCCATTCAATCCAACTACAATCATCAGTTATCAGTTGTCGGTTTTCAGTCATGTTACTTTGAAAGTTTATGATATTCTTGGAAGGGAGGTGAGAACTCTGGTAAATGAAAGAGAAACCGCGGGACAGCATGTTATCCAGTGGGATGGCACCGACCAGAATGGGCGGCATGTCGCCTCAGGTGTTTATTACTATCGACTCACAACACCGAGCGGTTCAATTACGAAAAAGGCGGTGCTGGCTAAATGAGATCGCGTGATTTGTAAATCATGAATCAATTATGTAACATTGTAAGTCAGGATAAGTCGCTCGGTTAGATAGTCGGCCAAGGAGGTGTACCATGAAGAACTTCCAAATTTCACTGTCTAATTTCAGGTTCAACCGATTCTTTCTTTTTATTGGCCTGTTATTTTGGGTTGATACTGCTTTTTCACAATCTTCAGATTCTCTTAAATATTTTCCCTGCGATTCAGGTGATACATGGTTCTATTGGGGGGAGGATGGATACTCAACAATAAAAATTGACTCGGTTGTCAGCCAACCGCTAGGAAAGAAAGTCTATGGGAATTTCGGCGCCTACGTAATAGACACGACCACATGCGTCCTTTACAGCGAAAATCACGTTTCAGATGACTCCGTTTCTCTGTTTGGATTGTATCGTTTTGATGCTCAGGTGGGAGATTATTGGGTTGAAGATACAATCTCCTATCGTTATATCGGAGTCGGATTGGCATTAGATAATCCAGTCGAGGTTTTCGGAGTCCCGACTCGTAAGAAATCCTTCGTATTTTTCCATTTTTACAGCGATACAAGCCTTCCGCCACATGATCCAACACAGTGGTTCCCGTATATAACACGGTCTTTCGCTTACGGATTTGGAATGATTGAGGAAGGAATTGAAGGAGGTGGAGGGCGGATCTTGATCGGCGCAATTCTTCACGGAGATTCGATGGGAATTATCTCGGATGTGAAGGAAGAAAGGAAGACTATTCCCGACAGGTTTTCGCTCTTTCAGAATTATCCGAATCCATTTAATCCAACGACAGCGATCAGCTATCAGCTTTCAGCGGTCAGTGATGTGGCCTTAAAGATATATGATGTACTTGGAAAGGAGGTGAGAACTTTA
The DNA here is from genome assembly GCA_963704305.1 of uncultured Bacteroidota bacterium. Taxonomy (GTDB): domain Bacteria; phylum Bacteroidota; class Ignavibacteria; order Kryptoniales; family JAKASW01; genus JAKASW01. Next base: position 1,233,340 of record OY969888.1, read on the forward strand.
GTCAACCAAGGACAAACCGCGGGACAGCATGTTGTCCAGTGGGATGGCACCGACCAGCATGGATGGCATGTCGCTTCAGGTGTTTATTACTATCGACTCACAACACCGAACGGTTCAATTACGAAAAAGGCGGTGCTGGTTAAATGAGATCGCGTGATTTGTAAATCATGAATCGATTATGTAACATTCTAAGTCAGGATAAGTCGATCGGCTAGATATTCAGCCAAGGAGGTGTGCTGTGAAGAACTTCCAAGTTTCATTATCTACTCTCAAGCTCAACGGGTTAATTGTTTCTGCTAGCCTGTTATTCGTATGTGACACTGTGTTTTCCCAATCCTCAGATTCTCTCAAGTATTTCCCATGTAATGTTGGTGATACTTGGTTTTACTATGGCGAAGATGGGTACTCAACTATAAAAGTGGAATCTGTATTCAGTCATCCGAAAGGGAAGCTCGTCTTCATGACCAACCGCGACACTACATATTTATATGTAGACACTACAAAATATTTAGTGGACACCACATCGGGCATTGTTTATACAGTTTTTCCTCCTCTTGATTCTCTGAAGGAAACATATTGCCTTGATGCGCAAGTGGGTGATTGTTGGGCGTTTGACTCCAGCGGATATTTGTGGAACGGTGTTGGCTTAGCAACAGGAGAATCGCGGGTGGTTTTTGGAGTCCCAACCCGCATAAAATCGTTCGAGTTCTTTCTTTTCGATGGCACTGGGCATCCGCCGAATGATCCAGGAGTGTGGGATTCGTATATGACACAGTACTACGCCTATGGCTTTGGGATGATTGAGGAAGGGCTTGAAGGTGGTGGGGGACGCATGTTGATTGGCGCGATTCTAAAAGGGGATTCGATGGGAACTATCTTGGACGTGAAGGAAAAAAAGAATAATCTTCCGGATAATTTTGCCCTCTTTCAAAACTATCCTAACCCATTCAATCCTTCGACGACAATCAGCTATCAGCTTTCAGCGGTCAGTGATGTAGCCTTAAAGATATATGATGTACTTGGAAGGGAGGTGAGAACTTTAGTCAACCAAGGACAAACCGCGGGACAGCATGTCGTCCAGTGGGATGGCACCGACCAGAATGGGCGGCGTGTCGCTTCAGGTGTTTATTACTATCGACTCACAACACCGAACGGTTCAATTACAAAGAAGGCGGTGCTGGTCAAGTAGCATCGAATAAAACAGGGGGACTCACTATGAACACGATATTCAAGGTTATCAGCATTTTATCGCTGTTGTTATCTGGAGGGATTAACCAGGGTTTTGGGGCGTCTGGCCACGACACAACCGATGCATGCGGGGTCAAGGTCTCATTTCCTCCTTCAGATCAAGTTGGCGGAAGATTTATTCCGTCCGTAACACCGAATAGTTACTTCCGTATCATGGTTGTTTTTGCGCAATTTAAGGATGATACGACTTACGCAGTCGGAGATTGGCCAAGTTGTCAAGGGCCGACTTATATGAGTACATTCATTGATTCGACGACGACTGAAATGTCAAACTTTGGAGACATGACACAGTACTTTTGGGAGATGTCACAGAATACTTTTAAGGTGATTGGCAACTGTTATTCCGTTATCACAGATAGTACGCGACAGTGGTACAATGACCACTACAAAGGCAGGGGATACATCAACCAAGATGTGATCCAGAAGCTCAACCGAACCATTAACTTTGCCGCTTTTGATAATTGGCACAGGAACGCCAAGTATAGTCACACAAATAATCCCGATGGTTTTGTCGATATGATTTGCGTCATCTGGCGCAATATCAATCAAGATGCTTCCTTCCCATATTTGGCGAGTCAGTTTGCGTTCAATGGCGAAGCATCACTTGGAGGCGGTAGCACCCTACCTGTTGATGGTGGGGCGAGATACGTAGTAATGCAAAGCTATGATACTTCAAGTGGTTCAGGTGGCTTGACGATTGCAAAAGGCTACAACGGCCGTGATCTCGTGCAGAAGTACACGATTCATGAACTCGGTCATCATCTTCTTGGGGGTGGTGAGTATCATATGTGTGGCGGGACTTGGGGAATGATGTGGAACTGGACTTGCAGGTCGAGCATGGCAAATTCATTTGAGAGGATGAAGCTTGGCTGGATAACCATAATGCAATACAATTCCAATCCACCGAGCCCGGTCTCCCTCACAGATTACCTGACGACCGGCCAGGCGCTGCGGATAGCTCTGCCGAATAGTTATCCGCAGGAGTACTTCTATCTTGAAAACCATCAAAGAATTTCCATGTTCGATAAGCCCGATGCCAACTATCCGGAGAAAGGCCTGTATGTGCTACACATGCAAAGTACTGTCCCTAATACGAATTACGATAATAATCTTGGACAAAGCCCGCGCTTCATCTCTGCGGATGGCAAATGGACATGGGTAGTTGATCACTACATACAGAACCCGTGGGGAAGCGGAACTCTTCCTGTATTCCGAAGAATATCGGAAGATCCTATTAATGGATATTTTGAAAGCGATTCAATTACTTACACCGATCCTCAAACCGGTCTGCGAAAGAGTGATTTCATTTACTTTATGGTCGACCCGGTAACAGGTCAGAATGACACTTCTGCCGTCACCGGTGATGGCAGAGACGCATTTACGCTGAGCCACCATCTCTTTAGTGGCTCAACAAATCCACCGACTCTGACTTCGAGTCGTGTCGTCTCTCCTGTAGCAATTGATGAGACTTATGATGCAGGAGGTATTGTAAAGGTGCAACTGTATATCAACTGCTGGTCAGGAACGTTGACGCAGAATACAACAATTAGTGGAGATGCAACTGTGATGGGCAACTTAGTAGTTAATCCTGGCGTGACCCTCACGATTGCCCCGGGAACTAACTTAACATTTCTGAGCGGAGCATCTCTTACGGTGAACGGCACACTTGTCGCCGACACTACTTTTACAATTCCGATCGGCTCGACCATGACGCTGAATCCCGGTTCAGCGGTGGTTTTTGGTTTATTTACCGAGCTTATAATCCGCGGAATGATTAATGCAAACGGGGCTACATTTACCTCTAATGTCCAGCCGAGATACAGTTACGGGTTTGTATTGGTGAATGCTACCGGCTCTTCATTTAGCAACTGTACTTTCTCAGGTGTCACTGCTCCGATTGATGACAACGCAAGCAATCCAACACTAGACCACTGTACTTTCAATAATTGGAGTGGCGAGGATGCGTTGGGTTTCTATGGTTCTAGTCCGACCATAACAAACTGCAAGTTCGAAGGCTCCAGCCAAACAAATAACTCGATTCGTTTTACGGCAAACTCGAATGGAACGCCTTCCGGCGGAACAGTGAGTAACTGCGTGATTGAGAATAGCGGCGCGGGGAATGGAATAGTTGTCATGGGAGGTTCTAGTCCAGTCATAGTATCTGACACAATCAGGAACAACCATTATCACGGCATTGTCGTCGTAGAGAACGGTTCTGGAAGGCCGAACATTAATTCCAATATACTGGCCTGTAACGGTGTTGCAAACGGTGCCCCTACGTATAACGGTACCGACTTCTATATGTCAGGAGGTCTGTTGCGATTAAACGCAATAACCGGAAGCAACTTCGGGATTTATTGTGACAGCTATTCTTCTCCATCATCCTCAAGCAATCCACCATTCGGTGAGCGAGGGAGTAACATCGTCACCAACAATAGAATCGGCATGAACGTTTACAACCACAGCTATCCCGTTTTCGGCACAACCGGTCCGTGGGGACCGGACGACGGATGCAATCTCATATACAGCAGCACCGACTACGATATCGCTGCAACCGTTAGCAGTATTGTCACGGCTGAATGGAACTGGTGGGGACAGTCTCCGCCGAATCCGAACAAATTCTTTACTGCGACCAATTCCACTATTGATTACAGCAATTGGCTGCCTAACAGCAACTGCCCATTTGGAGGAGCGAATATAGTGAAGGCACCGGATAGGAAGACCATTACGTCCGACCCTTCATCGGAATCTACATCTATCCTTTTTCAACAGGCTATGATTGCTCGCAGTAGCGGCTTGTATGATACAGCTAAGACGCTCTACAGAAGAATCCTTCAGATAACAACAACCGACGTTGACAGACAGCATGCCTTAGTCGGACTATTCAATGTATTTCAGGAGTCCAGCGACACAAGCATTGTGGCAGATTTTCAAAGCTACAGCCCGAGAGGAACTTCTTCGCTTAAATCTTCCGTCGAGCTTGGCCAGATAGCTGAAGAACTTCTCGGGCAATCTTATATGGCTACGAAACAGATTCCTAAAGCTCATGCCGTGGCAAATGATCTCATAGCCAAATATCCTGGAACCGATCTCGAGAAACGCGCCCTCATACTCATTGCCTCGCTGCGTGCATACGATCCGAGCACAGACAAGATCTCCGCTGAAGCGGTCAATGAATTGAAGAAGCGATTCGGTTCCTCTATTGATCAGGGGCTCATTGCGGCTCTGGACGTGTGGGATAATGTTCCTCAGATTGAAATTGCCTCTCCATCAGCATCTCTGGGACAAAGCATGAAAAGCATAGGCCCAGATACTGTGAGTGTAGGGCAAGTGGAATTCCAAATGGAGAATTATCCCAATCCATTCAACCCCTCTACCATGATTCGTTACCAAATTCCGAAGGCGGGCAAAGTGGTCCTGAAAGTCTACGACATACTCGGAAGAGAAGTGAGAACACTAGTAGACGCTTATCAAGAGGTTGGCGAACACTCCGTGCAATTCAACGCAGACAACCTCGCGAGCGGCATTTACTTCTATCGTTTCTCCGCTCCCGGAATCAATCTGGTCAAGAAGATGCTACTGGTGAAATGAAGAAGCGGCAGTTGTTCCCAGAGGCGAGGTACGGCAGCCTCGCCTCTGGACCTCATTTCCACAAATCAGCGGATGTCTGACTTTGGGATGGTGCTATACCTTGCTACAAATGAGGACTAACGCACTTCTGGAACCGTGCATTGTTAGAAGGTTGTAAGTCATATCTCCACTTCTATCCCTCAATATTTCCCTATCGAGAATTCTCCGGATGCGCTTTACAGAAAAGGGCGAACGACGAATAGGTGGCCTTTTCAGATCTAATCGTCTCGATCGAAACGGGTCGGACCGGGCAGCTAGCAAGCGCATCCGCTCACAGTATGGCGCAAAACACGGCCACCACTATTCCAACCAGAGCGGAGTACAACATAATCTGATTTCCTTTCCGCTTGTCCTTCGCCCTCGAAGGCGCATCGTCAATTTTGATCGTCTCTCCTAGCTGACCAAAATTGTATACTCCTCTCTGAGCGAAGCCCGAACAAAAGTGGAAGTATGCTTGCAGAAAACCGGATGCCGACATTGCCGCAGGGAAGAACACAAACAACCTCCACCAAGGGTTAACGCCGGTCCATATCAGAACGAGCAGTAGTACAACCGTCGCCGCTAGTGCACCCCAGCCAAAGTTGCGGCGACGCGCAATCTCCTGAGGTCCTATGTTGCAGACACCGGAAACATATTCCGACATTCTTTTTTCCTCCATCATTATTGCCTCAACATTTACAGGATCAATTGGCTCATCATGGAACGATTAAAGCCAATCCCGAATTCCATCTTACATTCAAGGACTCATCGTTAGGTATTGTATTACCGGGTTCCAAGCTCGAGGCTTCGCGCATTAGAACCCAACGGTTTCATTTACTAAAATTAGGTGCACGTTTCGTTTCAGGTGAGCCGCTTCGTTCTCGAAGATCAGGATTTTGCCAATCGTTCCAGCACCATCACGTCCCAATGTTTTCCTCCCCATCTCCTCCACCTTCGGGGCACAGTACTCACGGACACGGCGGATCGCGTCTTCCAATGTCGGCACAATCTTCTGCGTGCCCGCCACCCAGATCACGTTCGGACTCGAAAGATAAGGAGATAGTTGAGTTCCCGTTCCGCTTGCTATTACGATCTCGCCTGTCTCAGCTATCGCGTTGACACTTCCCAGCGAATAGTCCGCCATCACGCTTTGCCTGCGAAGGAGTGCTCGCCTGTCCGGATCATTCTCAGCTCTAATCTCCGCACTTATGTTGCGCCACGAATGCTTTCCCGACTTGAACTCGTCAATGAAACCGATCTCGTTCAACGAGACGGACGCTGCAGTCACGAACGTCGCACCATCCGGTAGTATCGCCAGCACACGCTTCAGCGCTTCATTCTTATTTTCAACAAGCTCGACGGATATTCCTCTCGCCTTTATTGCATTCATAACCTCATTGATCCGGTCTTCTTCAATTGTAGTTTCATACTCCATCTTATTTATCCTTCAAAGTGTTGATTCTACAACATAAATTACTTCGACATATTCGACTGGAAAATTCCGATCAGTTTCTGTCTCTATACGTTGACGGCACCTGTCGGAACATATAGAAACAATTCGATATTTGAGACAAAAAATTCATGTCTTCAGTTCCTGTGAAACTAACTCGCCGAAAGATTTCAATGCTTCCTTATTCACGGTGACTATGCCAAATCGTCCGTCTCTTTCGGCTTTGAGGAGTCCCGCTTCGAACAGGACCTTGAGATGATGTGAAATCGTCGGCTGTGAAAGGCTGTCGACTTTCTCCGCTTCGTGACAGGTTATGGATTTCTTTTTCAGAATTTCTCGAAGTATTCGGACACGAGTCTTGTTGGAAAGCGCCTTGGCAATCTTCACGATTCTCTCTTCGTCCAGTTCCATATCGAAAACTTTCAATATGTATCAACACGCGCCTGACGTGGCTTAGTTCCCAAGATTCTCTTCAAGACTTCCTAAAACATATACGCCACTGCCGCCGTCGGATAAGCCAGGAGCAGGTTCTCCGAAGTGACGACATGATAATAGACGTTGATCTTCGTCCCGACGGAGAACTGTTTCGTGATATTAATCCATATCTGCGGCTCGGCATAGAAGAGGATTCGTTTACCACTCAGTCCCGTCGTGGACGCGTCACCATGGTTTCTGTTTAGCGTCCAGATCTCAAAGTCACCTTTGAAAGCAAACATGCCGTTCAGGAAATCCTTTCCCCAATACAGAGAATACATCGGATCATGACTCGGCCGTTCGAAATCGGTAAACTGGTACACCAACGATGGACTGAACCAGGCACCCTCCCAGAGAAATAGATACGACAGGCCGAAAGAGAATGCGCTTGGAATGTGGTATCCGTAAAGGCCGGGATCCGCGACTCCGATGCCGCCGCTATACTGCATGAACAGGTAGACAGCCGGTTTCCAGAATTTGAGACTCTGTTGTGCCTGTATGTACACCTGACCTATATTATTTCTGTCGCCGGAAAGATCGGCCTGCGCTTTGAAATCGAACGACCCGTAGTCCTGCGATTTCCATTCATCGAAGACAAGGCTCGGGAAGTTCCTCGCGTTGCGCAAAGGGTCGAATGAATGCCTGAAGTCATAATGGAGCTGGAGCGACTGGGAGAATGCCGGAGACGAAAGAAAGCATGCGAGGATCAAAATCCGAAGTCTCATGTCACTGGTCCCTGTTTGATGTCGGAGTTGAGTCATACCAACAATATAAACGATGAACGAGGGGACGCTCCGGAAGCGCGCCGGAATTTTGACGGAATTCTACAGACATATGTGTCACGCCGGTGGCATGCATTGCACAATGTCTCCGCTGGTAAGGTCGAGAAGATTCATGAAGGATTGCGGCAATGAGTGATTTAGACGCGGTCGCGTTCGCTCACCTTTTTGAAGAAGCATACGTGAAATGTTTCGGCTACCCGCCCAAGACTTCCCTGACCGAGTCGGAGAGCCGCCACCTGAGCAACGATATTCTCGCGAAGACCGGGCTTGTCATAGGCTGGAAGAGTCTCAAGAACTATTCGTGCCATTTTCTGAACGAGAGTGTGTCGAGACGCGAGAACCCGTCGGTCGCCACGCTCGACACACTGGCGCGCTATGTCTCCGGTGCTCCTCCCACTAACGAGATCCAAAGGAAGGACAACGAAGGCCATTATCCATATTGGTTCGAATATAGAAGCCGGTTTGGCTCGCAGGACATCGTGGGCGGCGGGGGATCCAGTGTTAGAGAGATGAAGACACCAAAGAAAGCAACTTCGGCAAAACGTTTAGTCGTCGCCATTATGTCTTTCGCAGGTCTCACGCTGATAATCGCGCTCATCATTTCGCTTCATCCATTCGGCCGCGGTGACACAACGAATTTCACGGACGAATTCCATTCAGTTGGAGGAAACTCGCTCGCAAACCGCGGGTGGATTGTGAATTCGGTAGACCCCCAGTTCTGGAAAAGGAGAGGAGAGCTGCCGGGTGTTCTTACGCTATTCACATTGCGCGGGGACAATTGGCCTGACTCCGGCTATGCAGCAGGCATCAACGACCTCTTGTTGCGAAAGATCACCGGGAGCTGCTTCACAGCAGAAGTTCACATGACCGGTTTCATTCCGACGCGGAATTGGGAGCAGGCCGGAATCATACTTCTTGAGGATACGACATTCACGGGGAAGAGTCTGCGGCTCTCGATTTCGTACAACGATTATTCGGGCGGATATCCAAAATCGAGAGATATACTGGTACAGGGTGTGTACTCACTCGGACGAGGATTCAGCAAGCCGGAAGAGATTGCACATGAGACACTCTTCCGGATCGGAAGCGACAGCGAGAACATCATAACTGAAAACCTCCGTCACTCGGGACTGAGAATAGAAAAAGTCGGCGACAGGTTCAGGTTGCTTTTCTCCGACGGCGCTATGGAGAATTCTGCGTTCAAGGAAGTTGTGAGCCGAGAGTTCGACATGAAACCGAACTACGTCGGGATATTCGCTCTCAAAGGTTTTGTTGGCGACTCCGTAATCATGCCTGTCCATTTCAGTTTCTTCCGCCTTACGAGTGAACCTTGCAGGCAAGACACGCAGCGATTAAGAAATTAAACAACAAACGGGACTACTAATTCCCATTATCAGGCAGGTGCCAGCTTCAGATCACTGGCTCTTGTCCGTGAGGTATGCTTTCATCTCTTTCCTCGCGACAAGAAACACGTAACCTGCCGTGATCCAGAGAACCAGGCACATGCCGAAACATGTGAAATCTTGTCGGACCGAAAGAGTATCAATGAACATGGCCACGACCGCGATTACAACCGAGATCAGCCCGGTAATATAGTACACCGGTGCCTTGAACAGTCCGGCTAATGGGATGAAGTGTACCCCTACTATGATGGCAATAACCGGCACGATGAAACTCGCAAGACCTAAAGCGGGCAGAAGATTTACGGAGATCAAGATGAGAAGACCCTCGGCACCGAATACCAGACCAAATCTCCAGCCGATCTTCTTGCCTTCAGCCTCGCTGGCTCTCTCCTCCTCCTCCGTCGGTGCCGGTAGCTTTTGTGCCATCACGAATATGTAGACGCAAGCCACGACAAGGACCAGCACGCACACAACTGGGAGCACGAGCAAGCCGATGGAGATCGATTGATGGTCAAAGAAAAGCCATATCACCCCAAATGCTGTCATGAAAGTCATACCTGTAGCTCTTCCGCTATACTTCGAACTCATTATTTCTACTGCTTAATTTGTCTTTGGAATTGTAGATCTCTTCAGATGACCGAATCAACAAGTCATCCTTTTTCACTGTCAAGCGTATTCATCTGTTGCGGAGCATATCGGCTGCCGGCAACTGAGCTCGCGGGCACTGCGCTCTCAATCTCTGCGACGTTGCTGGGCGAAAGGTTGAGCTCAAGTGCACCGAGCGCTTCCTTCAACTGATCGCGTGTGCGAGAGCCGATAACCGGAACAATTTCGGATCCGCGTGAAAGAACCCAGGCTATTGCAAGCTGTGCCACGGTACAGCCGTGCGAGTCTGCAATTTTCCGCAGCGGCTCGACAAGTGCAAGGTTGCGATCAACATTATCTCCGCTGAACCGCGGCATGTGGCTTCGCATGTCGCGCCCTTGTGTCCCTTTTTCTTTCGACCAGCGTCCGCTCAAAAGACCGCGAGATAGAATGCCATAAGCGGTTATCCCGACCCCAAGCTCACGACAGGTCGGTAGTATACTCGACTCGATCCCGCGGGAGAAGAGAGAGTATTCGATCTGGAGATCGACAATCGGGTGAACTGCATTTGCGCGACGTAGAGTGTCAGCACCCGCCTCCGAAAGTCCGATATAACGAACGTATCCAGCCTTCACCATATCCGAAATGGCTCCGACCGTGTCTTCGATAGGAACGGTCAGATCAATACGCGATGGGCGATAGATGTCGACATAGTCCGTCCCGAGTCGTTTCAGAGAGTAGCTCAGAAAATTCTTCACAGAATTCGGGCGGCCGTCGAACCCGACAAATGCACCTGATGGATCACGCATTCCACCGAACTTCACGCTGAGGAGAAACTCACTACGCGATCTTCCCTGCAGTGCTTTTCGAAGGAGCATTTCGTTGCTTCCCATTGCATAGAAGTCGCCTGTATCGAGTAGTGTTATGCCGGCATCGAGCGCAGAATGGATCGTGGCAATGCTTTCCGATTCGTCTGCCGGGCCATATACTTCGGACATTCCCATGCAGCCGAGACCGATTGCAGAGACCTCCGGGCCGGTCTTTCCAAGTTGTCGTGTTTGCATTTATTGTTTTCTCCTGAGAAATCTTGTAGCGGTTTGCTAGTTAGATATGATAAAAATAACGACTTCTCGTGATTCAACACAGATAGCCTTGACAAGGTTCATGTATACCTTGCGAAGGTTGCACAACCTTGGTCTTGATACCTTGGCAAGGTTCCCCCTAATTTAGAACTTGACAGCTATACCAAGAGTCGGCATCATGGGAAACAGGGTCTCGGCTTCGATCTCCGGGCTGCCGTTACTACCAAACCTGTAATTGTACGCCCATATATTTTTGAAGTTGAAGATATTGCTTACGTCCAGAAATGCGGAAGAAGCCAGCCTGAAGAACCCGAAGTCTTTAGACACCCGAGCGTCCACTCGTTTATATGCCGGAAGATGAGCCGAGTTCGGACTCTGCAGTTGCCACACCCACACTTTTGACGACTGGTTGTAAACTGCGACCGACGGCGTGTACGGGTACCCACTTCCGTAAACCACACGGACGTTCATGCTCCACGCTTTCCCGAGGTCGAAGCCGACCACCGCAGCGAGCGTGTGCCGCTGATCAGTATTCCTCGGGAAGTAGTACCCGATTGTATCGTTTAACGTAAGCTTCTGCTCGGCCTTCAGGTAACTGTAGCTTATCCATCCTGATAATCCTGTCGTGGAATACATCAAATAAAGATCGAGCCCTGATGCTCTGCCGACGGCATCGTTCTTCCTCGAATAGTAAATTCTTCCCGAACTCGAAACGGTAGCTGATATGAGATCGCTGTAGATCTTATCAAACACTTCAACTTTCACCTTGAGGAAATTATGATTCTCAATGTCGGAAATGATATTGTAGTCGGCGCCGAGCACATAATGGATCGCGCGCTGTGATCGTGTGTTGGTGTCCGATGGAGTCGAATATTCAAGCTGTTGATAGATCGGCGACTGGTAATAGTGTCCCCATGCTCCGCGAACGGTGAGCTCAGGACTAATCTTATAGGCAAGGTTCACCCGCGGACTCCAGGTCATTTCCTTATTAAGATCGAAGTAGTCAAACCTTCCGCCGAGATTGAGAATCGCCCGCTCGCTGATCTGAAAAATATTTTCAAGGTATCCAGCCACTTTATAAGATTGCGCATTTATGCTCCCGAAAGCATTGTCGAGCATGTTTTGATTTCGCAGACTGTTGATTGTATCGGGGTAAGTGTAGTCAGTGGTATATTGCCAGATAGTAGCCTGATCGACTTGCTGTTGATTGTAAATAATGCGTTGATAGCTCACGCCCGTCTTCGTGCTGTAAGACGGAAGGATCTGCATGTCATAAGACGAATTGATTTCCAGCGTGCGTATTCGAAGGTCGCTGTTGTAAAGGCGGTTGATGACACTCTGGTAAAAGTCATTGACGTATCCGCTTCCGTTGAAAACGAATCCGTATACGTTCAAATGCAGCGAGTGCTCCGATTCAAGCTCGTCGTAATAGGATATCTCCGAGTTCAGGAGCGCTTTGGATGAAATCACGTTCGTACTCTGGAGCGCGACCATGCCGCTGTAATAATGAGCATGCTCCTCCGAAGAGTCCCCCCATGTTTGCGAGAGGGATCCGCTGACTCTTCCATTGGAAAAAGAATTCGTGTAATAACTGCCGGCGTCGGTTTTTGGATCTTGCAGGAATGCATCGCCTGCATATATGAATTTTAACGAGAGCTTATTTTGCGGAGCGAGACGATAAGCAAGCACTCCCTGTACATCGTTGAACGAAATATGGAGGTTCTGGGCTACGCCAAGCATCTTCATGGCAAACTGTGTGTAACTTTCCCTGGCGCCGACAATGAAAGATCCGCTGCTGCCAATCGGACCTTCGAGAAGTGCATCGGCATCAGTCAGACTGAGACTCGCCTGGCCCATGATTCTGTCTTTGTTCCCTTCGCGGTACTCAATACTCAACACCGAACTCATCTTGTCACCGTAGCGGGCGCTGAAGCCACCGGTCATCAGGTCCATTTTCTTGATCATGTCGACATTGAAAATCCCGATGCTCACGTTCGAAGCCTCTTTAACATGGTACGGCTCGTATACCTGTGTGCCGTTTATCAAAACGAGATTCTCGTTAAAGTCGCCGCCGTGAACGTTGAACTTTGCGCTGAGCTCATTATCATTCGAAACTCCCGGAAGCATCTGCACACTGCGCAGCACATCGGCTATCATGCTGGTGGTCTTGCCGATGGTTTCACTTTGAAGAGAAAGCGTACTCACCTCCTCCTGACTTGTACCACCAATTTCATGACTTGCAAAGACCGTCATATCCTGCAGGAGTATGTCGAGAGAATTTAGAGCGATGGTGAGTTGAATATCATGCTGCACCGAAATCACTACGACGGCCATCTTATAGCCGACATAGCTGCACTGCAGATTGTAGTCTCCCGGCGGAAGAATTATAGAGAATCTGCCGCGGTCGTCCGTGACAGTTCCCTTCTGCGTACCCTGGACCAGCACGCTTGCAAACACAAGCGGTTCATTCGTGGAGGCATCGGTGACGACACCGCTCACTCTGCAGGTCTGCGCATGAACGTTCGAGAGTACTAATACTAATGGTAAGATGAAGAGCACGACTCGTTTCACTTAACATCCAGTTTCAGTTTGATATGATGAATGCACTACAACATGTGCATTATTGCCAACGTCAGAACATAATATACAAATGTGGGGCTTCGCAATATGGTACACTAACTCCAGTGATTCCCCGCACATGACTGGATACCTTCCGAAGGTTGCAAAACCTGAGCCTCGTTACCTTCGCAAGGTGGCATGAAGTCGTGTGCGCCGGGAAACCTTGTCACCGCCGGTCTGGTTGATATGATGAAATGTTCCGTCTCTTGCGAATCAATATCGATAACCTTGACAATATTCGTAAGTGCATCCACAAATCTTGAGGAGTAATCAGCATGAGTCTTGATCAGACATCCTTCGATCCCGGCCTGACGGAGAAATATACCGGAGCGCTCAACCGTGCAATTGAAAAGGACGGCTCGTTCAATGTCCGGATGTCAGGCGTTGGTCTGAAGAATTTCCATTTCTACCGGTTCTTGATAGATCTCTCGTGGCCACAGTTCTTCCTCGTAATATTATCGGGGTACATTTTAATCAACGCGATCTTCGCGTCTCTCTATCTCCTCGCGGGAATCGGGAACATACAGGGCGCGGATGCAAGAACACCACTCTCGGCATTCCTCAGCACTTTCTTCCTCAGCGTCCACACGTTCACGACCGTCGGTTACGGAACAATTGCACCGAACGACTTCTGGACAAACGTAATCGCAGCATTCGAGGCTCTCGCAGGGTTAATGGCGCTCGCACTCGCTACCGGACTTCTTTACGGCAGGTTCTCGCGGCCATCGGCAAAGATTGTATATAGTGAGCGTGCGGTCATCGCTCCGTACCGTGGAAAGACGAGTCTTCAATTTCGCATCGCGAACCGGCGCACGAACACGCTGATGGAAATCGAGGCGAAGGTGCTCCTCATGACAGTCTCCGGCACGGGAGACAACCACAAGCGAAAATATTACACGCTGAACTTAGAGCGCCCGTCGGTGTATTTTCTTCCGCTGACGTGGACCGTTGTCCATCCCATCGACGAGGCGAGTCCGCTGTACGGAAAGACGCTTGACGATCTCTCCGACTCTCAAGCTGAGCTTCTGATTTTAGTAAAGGCATTCGACGACACATTCGGACAGTTTGTTCATTCCAGATACTCTTACAGGTTCGATGAGATTCTCTGGGGAGCAAAATTTCTCCCGGCATTCAGTGTGACGAATGACGGTGACATGGCACTCGAGCTGAACCGGTTGAATGAAGTCGAGGAGGTGGTAGTGTGAAGGATGAGGGATTAGATTGCCGGGAGAGTAACCATCATAGACGATTCAAGAGTACGAAACGTAATTGGTGGAGATTCAAACCTCTTCCCGGCAACGGAAAAATTTTTCATCCTCCGACGGGCATCATTGGGTGAACCTCGATTTTTGTCGGGATGTCCTTGAATATTGGATTAGCCTTAGCGATACCAACCGCTTCATCAATATCCTTCGCGACGATGTGGAAATAGCCAGCCAACGCTTCTTTCGTCTCGTTAAAGGGCCCGTCCTTCAGGACGCCCTTGCTTTCGGTCACGATGCGGCTTCCTTTGTCCACAGGATTTGCGCCTTTCAGCTTCCCTTCTTTCAAAAGGTTTCCGACGTATGCAGTCCCGTTCTCGAGATGCTTTTGCAGTTGTTCCTTGGAAAGGTCGGTCCAGACGCTTCCCTCGGTCTTTATGATCAGCAAGTAGTCTTTCATTTCCTTCACTCCTTTTATTTTGTTCTATACCTTAATGACAAACGAGTCTCGCGAAAAGGGACATTCCTACCACGACGATTTTTGCCGATAAATCTCCAGCCTCTTCCGCAATAAAGACTTCTCTCTCGTTAGCGGCGCCAACGGTATTGCAGATTCGATACTTTCAATCGCCCTAGAAAACTGATTCAGCTCGATGTAAAATTCGGCTTGCGTCACATAAAACAGATAGTACTTCTTGATCGAAGCTGATTTGGGAATCTGCTCGAGCTCCGCGAGTCCTCTATCCGGTCCGTTTACTTTTGAAAGCGCGACCGCACGGTTAAGCAAGACCAACGGCGAGTTATCGAGTTCTACCAATTTGTTATAAAGTTCAAGAATACTTTTCCAGTCGGTAGATTCATAATTGGCGGCCGAACAATGATAAGCGGAGATGCCTGCGAGGAGATGATAAGATGACACTTGATTATTCATCATGGCCTTCTCAAGATTTATGAAGCCTTTCTCCATCAACGCATAGTCCCATAATGAATGGTCCTGCTTTTCCAGCGTGAGTATGTTTCCTTCATTGTCCTGTCTCGCCTTGAATCTCGAGGCATTGAGCTGCATCAATGCAAGAAGGGCATGGACGTCGGATTTGTCTTTGAATGCCGGATGGGAGAGGATAAGCTCGGCCAGGCGGATTGCTTCCTCGACGAGGTCAAATCTTAACAAGTCCTCACCTGTCGATGCATTGTACCCCTCATTGAACATGAAATAAATGGTCTCCAGGACCGACGATAGCCTTCTTTCCATGTCCATGCCACATGGGACTTCCAACGGAATCTTTGCGCTGCGGATTTTTTGTCTCGCTCTCACGAGGCGTTTGTTGATGTTCTCCTTGTCGGTGAGAAACGCCTTCGCAATTTCGGGGATGCTGAATCCGCAAAGTGTTTTCAACGTGAGCGCCACTTGAGAATCGATAGAGATGGAAGGATGGCAGCACGCAAACATCATCCGAAGCTGGTCGTCCAATATTTCTTCATCGGAAAAAGTAAGATGGGACATTGGATCTGGGATACGCTCCGACTCCAAGTAATCTGCGACCTCGGACACGTGCCGCGTTTTGAATTTCTCCCGGTTGATAATGTTGATGGCTTTGTTCTTAGCGACCTTGAACAGCCAGGCGGAGGGGTTTTCCGGGATACCCTGGTACGTCCAATGCATTATTGCCTCGACAAAAGAATCGTGCACTACATCTTCGGCGAGATCGATATTTTCAGGACCAAAAATCCTCGTCAAGATGGAGACCATCTTCCCGGATTCGTGCCGGAAAAGGTGATCGGCAAGCTGGTTTATATGATCCCGATCAGTCAATAATTCTCCGCCGGACATTTGGCGTGTCGTTAATAATTAGGACTAGGAATATTGGACAAATGCTAAAAGCAAGGGAACACATTACGGCTAACAACAAACCTCTTCTGGAAAATTCCTTAACTTGGCCCTGACCGTCTCCGATGATAAGTACGCAATTCCCCCGACAATATTGAGAAATCCTACGGTGGCTTCTCTCTCGGCTTAGTCCCGGTTCACTCTCGGTTCTCTTCCGGTTATCTCTCGGTCGAGACTGTACCCGGGAATCTAATAATCCTGTATCGAGGATGGGCGCGGAGGACTTCCTTGTGCGGAATTATTCAACAGGGTCGGTTACTGAAGTGAATAGATACTTGGAAGTGAATCGAGATAGATGAAATGTTGTTTACTCTCAACCAGCTATGGAATAACCACGAGCCTTCGGCCATGGAGGTCCTGTCGCAGCCAGGCATTCTCTATGTCGGACAGCGGAACCCGTTCGACATCGATTCGAAGTTTGCCGGCGATAGCCAGCTCCCAGACCTTTGGCAAAGTCTCGAAAATTGCTTTTGGCGGAACGATGCCTCCGCCGCCGCTCCCATAAATTTCAACCCCCGAACTTCGTAAAGCTTCTGCGGGCAATGTGATGGTCGGCCCGGCCATCTCGCCGATCTCAATTAAGCGAACTCGCTGAGAAACTTTGTTGAAGTCGTGTCCGGTCAAAACTTTCAGGAGCACTTCCGTCGGGTGACCCCACAAAAAATCGAGAATGACGTCGAAGTTTCCCATTTCGGCTTCGCGTGCAAAGGCGGCCGTTAGTTCCTGATCCGGCAAGTTGAGAGCGACGATCTCGTCCGCCCCAAGATCATACAGCGATTTCAGTACTTGCTCATCTCGTCCGGCAGCAACAACACGACCAGCCCCGAGGATCTTTGCAACCTGGACGGCGAGTTTTCCGGCAACTCCGGTTGCACCAAGTATGAGAACCGTTTCGCCGGGTCTGAGCTGTGCTCGCCAGACAAGCGGCATCCATGAAGAAAGTGCCGGATTGGGAAGCGCCGCTGCAACAGCGTCGTCCACGCCGTCAGGAACGGGCATACACCATGCGCGGGGCACGATTGTTTGTTCTGCCATCATTCCGTATGGCCGCCTGGAGCCGCCGCAGAATACACGCGTCCCATCTTCGAGGAGGCCGACTCCATCGGTACCGACAACCACGGGGAGTTGAGAATGACTGTCATAGTGAGTGCCGCTCGCCATCATCTTGTCTATGTTTTTTGTCGACGCGGCTTTGACACGGACGACAACTTCACCGGACGTTGGTACAGGATCCGGAAACTCCTCACACCGAGGCGGCTGTCCCAATTCATGTAATACGGCAGCTTTCATGTCAGACTATTCTCATTCACGCTTAGAAAATAATAAAAGCACAATTACCATGCGAAGGGAGCTATTATAACCTTGTGAAGGTAACTCCGTTTTTGCAAGGGACTTTCAAATACATTATTCAGTTACCGTGCCTCCTGCGAATCTCAATGTCGCGGTTTGTTAAACAGACCCGGCCTCTACCGTTTCACCGAGGGAATAATATATTTTGGGATGAGATCATCTCCCCATTTCCACCATACGGGACCCTGATTGTAATTCCCACCCCTTATCCACCATTCTCATTACGAGGTAAACGAAACGCGTTTTCGATAATGAGCCGGCATCGAAGAGAGTTTCTTCCGTCACCTCTTCTTTTGTTTCGACGTTGGCCACACCCAAAGCACGATGGTACACTATTCTTGCATCATTGATTATGGCTATAGATAATCCGGGCAATCCTAATGAATCCATCTGAGCCTTCAAATACTCATCCATCTCTTGCGCGGTTATCTCACGTCCGCTCAAAGTCTTGATTTTCTTGACGTCTTCTTTCTTAAAAGAAGATGCCATAGTCAACATAGTCATGGCGAGAGGACGCGCGAGGTCGCACATAAAGAGAGAATATCTCTTCATTTCTCCTCCTACTAAAAAGTTGAAAGGTCTTTTCATAGAGGTACTTCTTTCTGTGGATGTCTATCCATACGGCAGACTATTTATCGAGTTACGACCGGGGTCGTGCTTTGTCGAAGCGGAGCCGGGCGGAGGTCGACGTTCAAATACGTGGAATCGGGAGGTCCTTAAATGGCCGTGATACCGTCTATGCGAAAGACGATTTAGGAGCACAGCCACCTTGCGAAGGTGACTCTGTCCTTCCTCAGTAACTTTGTCCTAGCTCCGCTGATCTCGCTGATTTTCGCCGGCACTTCATCCTCTCCTTGTGGAGGAGAGGGTCAGAGCTTGTCCCGAACTTGATTCGGGAGTGAGGTCGTATCTATATTCATCATCCGACTGGATCCTCAACAAAGCCTGAGAAATTACGGAATCAACCAAACCGGGTTACTACCGAAGATTTAGTAGTGGGCTAATTTCAACTTATCGCACACTGAACACACTGAAGAGGAGACAGACTCTCACTGATAGAGCTAAAAATTCTTTGATCAGTGACCATCCCTTATTTCCCGTGTTATCCGCGTGCTATTGGTTCGATTCAAAGTATCCCGCTGCCGCCAGCCAGAACAAGAGAAAAAAATGCCATTCATGTGCTAACTTCATACTTTATCCTACGTATTCAAAAGAAAGAGTAAAACATAGATGCGCCTATGCTCACGATAGAATCCGTTTCAAAAAGATATCGCTCCGGAACAGTTGCAATCGACAACGTCTCTCTCGTCTGTGGCGCCGGAGTTGTCGGACTCCTCGGACCCAATGGAGCCGGTAAGACGACACTTCTGCAAATGATCGTGACGCTCACACGACCGACTTCCGGTCGAATACTTTTTCGCGGCCGCGATATCCGGCGCGAGCCCGATTTCGTCCGCTCACGACTCGGGTTCCTACCGCAGGATTTCGGCGTCTACGAAAGCGCGACGGCGTTTGAGTTTGTTTCTTATCTCGGAGGCCTGAAGGGGATTCGCTCCCGCGACAGAGTGATGGAGGTGCTGGAGGCCGTGAACCTGCATGGGATGGCACACTCGCCCATCAGAACTTTCTCAGGAGGGATGAAGCAGAGGCTTGGCATCGCCCAGGCACTCGTGAACGATCCCGAGCTGCTGATCGTCGATGAGCCGACCTCCGGACTCGACCCGGAGGAACGAATGAGATTCCGAGTTCTGCTGACAACTCTCGGTCAGACCTCGCTTGTAATTCTCTCGACGCATATCGTCTCAGACCTTACCGCCGTCGCGGGCAGAATTGCGATCCTCCAAAGAGGAAGACTGCGGACAATAGGTTCGCCCGAGGAAATACTCTCTTCCGCGTCGGGACACGTCTGGCAAACGGTAATCAGTTCCGCAGAGTTCGAACGCCGGAGGTCAAAACTCAGGATCTCTTCAGCAATCCAGAAGGCGGACGGAGTTCATGTCCGCTTTGTCGGATCTGATGGAGCTTCGCCTGACGCTTCTGCCGCCGAACCTGAATTAGAAGATGCATATCTGCTCCTGACGGGCGAAGCACAGACATCATGAAGAACCGACTCTTACAAATCCGCTCTGTGCTCGTCATGGAATCGATTCTACGTCTCCGGCGAACATCCACATTAGTTCTCTTCCTGGTCATGTGCGGCGCAGCTTTCATGCTGATGCCGCAAGCCGGGTCGGGCGGGACAATGTTCCTGATCGGGCAGCGGCGAGTCCTGTTGAACTCCGCAGCCACCGCACTCACATCGGCTATTATGGGAGGAATGGTGTTCAGCCTGGCGGGGTTCTACCTCATCAGCAATTCAATCACACGCGATGTTCGAACGGGAGTCGGTCGGCTCGTTGCTGCCACGCCAGTATCATCCGCACGATACCTTGCCGGAAAATTAGTCGGCAACATGCTGTACCTGGCTGTCATGGCCACGGTCTTCATGATCGCCTGCATGGGAATGCACCTGCTGCGCGGAGAGATGCCGCTCGAGCCGCTTGTCTTCTTGAATACTTTCGGGATCATGTTCCTTCCCATGATCCCGTCTGTTGCAGCGATCGCGCTGATGTTTGAATGCGTCCCTTTCCTTTCCGGACGTGTTGGAGATGTTTTGTACTTCTTCTTCTGGACTGCTTCCCTTTCGTTGACCGCTGCACTCATTTCAGATTCACAGGGACATACATGGCTCCTTTCCGCCGATGTCACGGGCATCGGATTCTTCATCAAGGAAGTCACAACGATTGTTGGCGCAAAAGATATCAGCTTGGGTTACTCTACGTTCAATACAGTTCTGCCTCCCGTCTTTTTCCCGGGATTGAAATGGATTCCGGAGGCGGTCATTGCGCGGCTGGCTTCCGCACTCTACGTACTCCCCATGTTCGGGATTGCCTGGGCTGCGTTCCGCCGTTTCGACCCTGCTCGGAGGAGCTCGCGCAAGAAATCGAGCCCCGGCATGCTCGCCCGCCTGCAAGAGACGATCGTTTACAAATGGCTCCGCACTCCTCATGGCGGATGGCCTGTCGGTTCAACTTCTTTAGCCAAAGCGGTGGCACTCGATACTCGCATGACACTTGCGTTGTCTCCGATTCTCTTTGTCGTGATCGCGTTGTCATTCGTGTTCAATCTATTTGCTTCCATCGAAACGATTCGTACTGCCTATCTGCCGATCATGTTTTTCGTCCTCGTTCCTTCGCTCGCCTCCATCTCCACGAGAGATAGAGCCGGAAATACCACGCGATTGATATTCAGCGCCCCTCACGTGAGACGACAGTTTGTGTTCCTGAAGTTTTTCTCCGCACTTCTGCTGGCCATGCTTGTCGGATTCATTCCGCTGATCCGCATCGGTCTGGACAATTTTTTCTGGCTGGTCGCCTTGCTGAATGGAATGCTGTTTATGGCCGCGACCGCAACGCTATTAGGCGTGCTCACGAACACGCCGAAGTCATTTACCGCCATTTTCCTGCTCTACATGTACATCAGCGTTAACTCAAAGAATGCGGCGGCGTTCGACTTCGCCGGGTATCAGATGATTGCGACGCCATCAATCATAGGCGCTTTCGCCGCGGCGTCTGTTCTCATGATAGCTGCAGCCTGGGGAGTGGATAGATGGAAAATGGAGAGCGACGAAAAGTAGCGACCCTTTGACCTTGCTACCTTGCGAAGGGTACAAAGCCGATACTTTTTGTGTCGGCCTCAACTCTAATTGCTCCGGCTTTCCGGAAGGGGTCCTTCGGACGACGCTATTTGTGTCGGATGCTTGACTTTGTTCCACATGCCATCTATTATCGTCTGCAGCCAGTATTCACGAAATGATTTTCTTAATAATAGAGCGGAAAGTTCTGTACATGAAACAAATGCCGATGTTCATTTATAGACAAATCCATGATCGACGGGATGTCTTTCGGAATTACGGCTTAATAATTTAGACCTGAAAACGAGGTTGATACATAGATGAGCAATGATTTCAAATCTTCCCGGGATGTTATCATTCGAACTAACCATTTGGCGGAGGCAGTCCGGTTTTATAGCTCGATTCTCGGGCTGCCGGTTATTAGCGAAAGTAAAACAATGGTCGGATTCGAGACGGGGTCATTCTGTTTGTATGTCGAAAAGGGAGACGAGCACGGACCCGTTTTTGAATTTCTTGTTCAGGATGTTCAGGCCACAAAGCAAAAACTCGTAGCGGCCGGATGTGTGGTGATCGAAGAGAATCCGTCCGTACCCCGATGTTACATCAGGGACCCGTTCGGCTTAGTCTTTAATATCGGAAAGGCTCCGGCTTCAAAGTAAGCCTTTTACTGTCTGATCAGATGCTGATGGAATAAACCAGGGAGTACACTTATGCGTTGGATTTCAGTCCGCAAAATCAAAGCACAACCGGGCCGTGTGTTCCACGTTGTGGCCGACCCCGAAGAATTCCACAAGGCGATTCCTGGCGGGGTGAGTGTCGAGTACCTCACAACAACCCATAGCGGTGTAGGAACGAAGTTTCGGGCTACGCGACTATCGCGCGGGAAGCCGGCGGCCTTCGATCAGGAAGTCATCGAGTTCGTTCCCGATGAACACGTCCGCATGATCAACGTGACGCACGGTACAACTTGGGAAGGTGACTTTACTGTTCGACCGGATGGTGCGGAAACCGAGTTGACACTGACGATGGAGGCAAAGACCGACAAACTGCTTGCGCGGGTGATGAACTATCTCATATCCCGAATGATGCAGAAGGGGCTTGATAAGGATATGGATGCGGTGAAGGCTTATTGCGAGCGATGAGGTTCTACCGGGTCGAGCGCAGTGATGCTCGGATCAGCTTCCCGCTCGGGTCGACGATGAATGCCGCTCCGCCAAACAGTGCACCGATTCCTAACAGCAGGTGCATAACGATGAGGAGCTTGGCGGCAAAGGGAGTTTGGTGAGAGAATGTGCGCTTTGATGTCATATCGTTTTGTCCGCGTCTAATCGAAAGCCTCGACCACAAACGAGAGCGTGGCTGAGAATGAGAAAAGTTTGGTTCTCATTTATTGTCCTTTCGAGTTAGCAATGATCTCTTATTCCCGCGCTATGTGTCCCGTGGCTTGATGACGCGGGCCGCCAAAATCAAACTTCCACAGCACTAGCAATCGGACTGCGTAATAAAGGGAATGGTCAGACATCTGTTGTAGTTCAACTCCGAGTCTATCACGAACGTCCCCGGTTCAGGCGTACAGACTCGTAACAGGTCGGTTTGGAGGAATTCGTTTCGATTCCTAACCTTTACTGCCATATCCCTTCGGTGCTTCAAGGAAAGCAAGTTGCGCGTCAACGTGTGCTTTCCGTTTCGCAACATTATGGAAAGAGTTCCTCTCCACATCTTCATTTCCCCATTGATCCCAACCGTCGCGCTTGAAACGAGCAAATAGCTCGAGGTACGGTCCTGGTGAGCATGCCTCAACAAGATCGTAGAACTCATCCGGTTTGCGAGAATGTTCGCGCTTACGAATACTGAGAAGATTCACTTGTGTACGACCCGGTTGGAGCGTCCTCATTCTTCCACGCACCCCGAAGAGAAGGAGCTCAGTAACGTTCCGAAAATAAAACCCTACACCTCTTCCATCGGGTCCGCCATCTTTTCGCACTTTGTACCAAACCAAATTAGTCTTGTAAGTAAACCCCCATGCTTCCATCACCTGGAGCCCTTCTTGCAGAAGAGCATTTGGGACCCACAGGTACAAATGTGACTTACCGGCGGCTAGTTCACGGACGGGGAGTTCTTTTATTTCCTTCAACTCCATCGTGGGATATCTTAGTAACCTTTTGTGCTCTGGAGCCACCTTCCCGGTGCGATTCTGAAACTGCCACGGGGGATCAACAAGAATAGTAGAGTATGTGCCATTTACCTTTGACACTAAATCCACTGAAGCGTTCGGTTCGCTAACTTTGTAGACTTTGCTCAATTCTCATTCCTCCGGATGAACTACAAAATGACAACGTCTATTGGAATCCCAATTAGGAGAAGCGGACATGGATTGCCAACACCTCTGTGAACGCGATCTTCAAGTTTTCTCCAATGAGTAGTAGCCTCTCCGAATTTATCGCTCATAAAAGCATGCGCCCAGCCTTTTTCGAATGAGCCTTTCGACTCCGCGGCATGATTGATAATTTCCGTTTGTCTTGGCGTAGGATGGTAGAACTTCTGAAGCTTTTCGATACTGTCTACGGTGTTCTTCCTCGCGAACTTCTCGAACGCCTTTCTAAGGCCGTTCTGAAGGGACTCTCCTCGCGTGATTATTCCACCAATAGAAATCACTCCGTCTGCGTGAAGCCGTTTAAAGTTTTCCAAGTCGCGATCATAGAAGGGATCTTTGTTATTCCATTCGATTTCCAGAGCAAATGTACCACTTTGGAATTTCTTTACGTGATCAATTTCATGAGAAATGGATTCTTTTTCCTCGCCGTCCACTATTTTCTTGATCTCGAAAATGTGTTTCTTCCAACCATACGTTTCCGAAAGAGCGTGTCGCAGCCTTTGGGTTAGTTCACCTTCCCCGCCGCCCCCATAGACGAGCTCTTCAATCGGTATTGTGATCCCACGTAGAACCGATTCAAGCTCTTGGACCGCGAAAGTCATATCGTGTTTCAGGATTGCTTCAGCATGATGAAGCGCAAGCACCTGAAAGTTTTTCTTCTTAATCGACTCGAACATCAGGCTTACCCAGCTCCTTTTTGATCTTCTCTCTCACACACGCAAGAACCATATCTACGGAGGGATACTTCTTTTCTCTAATGCAGCCCATCTCATGCTCAATTTATGCCCCAGTATCCAAAACAACAAATCGTGATGAATCTGAGCTTGTGATGACACATAAAGCAGCTGTGGTATTACAAGCACAGGGAAACAGCACTAGGGTGAATTACAGTCCGTCCATTAAAAAGTCCGCACAATCTATTACGTCCTCAGCGCCTCATCAAGATCTGGCATCGAAAGTTCTCCATCATTACTGAAGCCGGATGCGCCCACTCACCTTAGCCCCTTTCGGATCATCAGTTTCAGTCCGGACCAAACCTCGTCCACGGCACAAACTTTTATATCGACCAGCCCCATCGGCAGGGCAATCTCTCGTATCGTGTCTTCTGTAATATCCGTGGCGATACCGGAACTCTTCTTCGGCCATGAGACCCAAATGACACCATCCGGAGCGATTGCTTTCCGGAAATATTTCAGACCTGTGCTGAGTTCAGATTTCGATGAGACAAATAGGTGCGCCATATCGATATGAGCGGCTGCCCGCTTGACCCACTTCACGGAGATCTCGCGCGGCAGCTTGAGCGAATCCATGTAGCC
The DNA here is from genome assembly GCA_963704305.1 of uncultured Bacteroidota bacterium. Lineage (GTDB taxonomy): Bacteria > Bacteroidota > Ignavibacteria > Kryptoniales > JAKASW01 > JAKASW01. The sequence continues at coordinate 1,258,395 of OY969888.1, forward strand.
GTCGGGGCCTCTCTCGACGCAGACCACAGTGCCAGTTTTGTAACCCAACTTTTTCCAGAGCGGCGTTCCGGAATATCCTGCCATGGTTATCTCCTATGAGTATTGTTCACGTTTGAGAAGCCGTGCAAGGTGATGAGGAAATACTTTCACCGCAAATGCCGCCTTGCGGCATCCCGTATATCCTTTTCTGATTTCAATGAACGGGAGTCGCGAAGACGCAGAGAAAATTCCGATGCAAAAGAATTCCTCTTTGCGCCTCTGCGACTTAGCGCTGAATCTTTTCTTGCTGAATCTTCCGCCACTGACATATGGAACTCGGCCTAATTTCATAAGAAAGTGAGACTAATGCAATCTTAAGATGGAACCCTCAGATTTCGCGTGAGACCGGGGAACGCGGCCTCCACCTCTTCGTCGCCGTGCAAACATCGCTCGCAATATTTCCCGACGGATTTGTTAACTTGAGACAACCACACGAGACATGATGCTGCAAATGAAAATCTTCGGTGCGATTGAGACTGAACGAATGAGAGAACCTGTTTGAACGATTTATCTTCATGGGACAAAGTCTCCAAAGATCACGGGGCAGAACCGAAGAGCAATCCCGGTATTGAGAACGGACCTCATCAACCAGGGTCATCCATCTCATTCTCCGTGCGTCGGTCAGCAAGCATCGTTCTGAAGGTCCTCGCGGCTTCGGTAATCGTGCTCATCCTCTGGCGGGAGTTCGCAAACGTAAAGATCTACACCGTGCTCGCGCTTCTTGACAGGGTCGGATGGGCCATGATGTTAGTACTCGTACCGCCGCTCCTTGAGACAGTTGCCGAGACTCTTGGTCTGGCACTCTGCGTTCCCGGTATGCCTTCGCTCAAGCGCATACTGAAGGTTATCCCAGTTCGTGTCGGGTGCGATGCGCTCCTCAATTCAATTCCGGCAGGTGTTGTCGCCGGGGAAGCACTCCGTCCGGTCTGGCTCCGCCGCGCCTGCGGGATATCGATTGAAGAAAGTCTTGCGGCTTGCCTGATGGGAAAGATCAACATGGCGGCAGCGCAGGAATTCTTTCTGGCGGTCGTCATGGTGCTGGTTGCCTTTGCCGGACCGGGACACCTGTTCGCGTCTGCACTTTCCGTATATGCATTTATACCGGTGATCCTTGTTTTGATACTGGTCCTTGCCACGGTAGGATATGTCTACAGCGGGCCGCGTGTTACACAGCTCATGGCGTTGCTAAAGAAAATTGCGTGGAGTCGCTGGCAACATTTTATTTCACGACATGAGTCGAGCGTGTTTAAGATCGACGCTACGATCCTTCGTTTTTCACGTCAGAGCCGGCGAGTTATAGTCAGTTCCCTGGCCGCGTTTGTCGCGGGATGGATCCTGCTCGGGTTCGAGTCGTATGTGATCTTGAGAATCCTCGGCCAAAATGTCTCTGTGGGTCAGGGCTTTCTCATGGAGGGGACTGCTTCCCTTCTTCGAATCTCGTTCTTCTTTATCCCATCAGCGTTCGGTGCGGTGGAAGCCGCCTATGTCTCGCTGATCGCCAGCTTCGGTGTCGCCGACCCTCCGTCGATCGCGCTCGCATTCATCGCCATCAAACGGTCACGAGAGGTCATCTGGATTGCGTTGGGATATATTGCGTTATTGATTTCAAGAAAATTGAGAAGTGGGAACACTCCGACACTAAAAGTAGAAGAAGAGACGCCGTAAGAGGTTCTTCTCGACATTTGCTCTCCTTCCCAATCCCCGCTTCACGAATAGAACTTTGCAATAGAATTCCTGGAATTCGTTTCAGATCAGGACGCGGAGCTTCGCTCGTATTGCATCACGAAGCATGAGCTCCGTAATGAGAATGGACGAGAGGTTTTAGCTGCTCAGTTCCATAGTTAACCCGAATCGCGGAAGCAAATCGGGAATCATGAATGTCGCGACATCTGAAATCAAATCGGCACCGAACGTCAGCACCTGAATTGCAAAACCCCGGAACTCACCGCTCGCATCGTCCCGCTGATACCAGCCGAATGCCGGCTGACCGTTTGCTCTCGTCTGCACAAAGCGATAGCGGCCGCGAGCATCTCCGGCAAGAGCGACGTTTGCAATGAATGTGCGGATCGCTTCCTTGCCCCTGTACCACGACGGTGACGGCGGCATCGTAAAGACAGCATCCTCCTTGAGCAACGCAACAAGACCTTCAAGGTCTGCATTCTCCCACGCACTGACGTAACGATCGAGCAATGCCCGCATGGCGGCATCAGATTGTGCCTGCCGCGATGAGCGGTATTCGTTCTCACGGTAGTTCTTAGCAAGCGTCGAGCGAGCGCGATGTAAAGCGCTGTTCACAGCCGAGAGTGTCAGCTCGAGCGACTCAGCAACTTGAGATGCCTGCCAATCCAGAACATCCCTCAATATCAATATCGCGCGCTGTCGCGGAGGCAGGAGTTGAAGCGCCGCAAGAAATGCGAGCGTGATGCTTTCACGAGCGGTGCATCGGGCTTCCGGACCTGAATCAATTTCTCCGATCACATCATCTGGAATCGGTTCCAGCCAGATCGGTTCGGTGACCGGTGCCTCCGGCAGCTCGGTCGGATCGGATGCCTCCTGATGCATGGCCGGCAACGTCCGCTTCGGACGGCGATCAAGCGCATCGAGACATGCATTCGTCGCGATCTTATAAAGCCATGCACGGAACGATCCGCGTCCCTCGTACATGTTCAGTTTCTGCCAGGCGCGCAGGAATGTCTCCTGCACCATATCCTCGGCGTCTTGAAATGAACCGAGCATGCGGTAGCAATGTACCCGCAATTCATGACGGTGCTGCTCGGCGAATTTCCCGAAGTCGGTCTGATTCGCCGGTCGATATGTGTCGAGCAAATTATCTTCTGACGGTGCCATTTAATCCTGTCCAAATATAGTATGACGGAAATTAGTGCCAAAACTGTTCGGCATTAACCAGGACTGAAAGAAAATTTTTTGCCGAGTCCGCTGAATTCGACCGAACAGTTTCAACAGCGTACACCGTCATACAGGTGAATCTGATAATTGTTCATTGTTCACTGTTCATTGAATAAACAAGGAGGATCACATGTCTTACATAGTAACGGTACACGGGATGCTGAAAGGGAAGGATGAAAAAGCATCCAAGCAATTGCACGACAATGCCGCGGCGCAAGCGCGAGCCATAGGCAAATCGTTGGGGAATATTTCGCATCATGCGTATCTGAACCCCGACAACCCGAAAGAGTTTTTCGATATCGATCGCTGGGATGACAATCTCGAGGGATTGAAGAAGTTCTTCAGCGATCCCGGCATGGCAAAGGCGATGGGTGAATTGTTCGAAGCGCCGCCCGAAATCCGGATTTACGAGGACAAAGGGTGGCTGGAGTGGTAGAGGTTCGCCCTCCTCGCAATGGCAGGTGAGTGAGGGCGAGTACCTTCTTATGATGTGACATGAGGCTCTGCTTCTTCGAGAAAATCTTGTGGAGGAAGTCTCACATCTCGTATGAGATTGGGAAGCGGAGCTTCATGAGAATTACATTACGACACTTGAGAGGTTGTATGAAGGGTACCACTCTGAAATATGAAATCGAGATGGGAGGTTGTGCCGAAAGTCGCCATCCAATGAACGCGCGAAGCTCGCGTCAGGATTGGACGGCTGAGACCGCACATCCCGACAAGAGCGGGGGCTCCTGTCGGGACGAGCTTTGTGAGGCGTCGATTTCAATCGATGCCACTTTTCAGACATCCTCGACAAATGGCTAGACTAGGATTTCATACAGTCTGATTGACCTCGCGATGAGGCAACAGAGAAATCATCATATCCACTCCGCCTCGACAGTTCTCTCGTTACGAACGTTGCCGGTGTTGAGCGTGGTCTTCGGCTCAAGCAACAACACGTGAACTTCTTCCTTCGCGACCGGCATGTGCTCCACACCTTTGGGCACGATGAAGAATTCACCTTCATTCAAAACGATGTCCCTGTCCCGCAGCTTGATGACGAGTTTTCCCTTCACGACCAGGAACAACTCGTCCTCCTTCTCGTGCGAGTGCCAGATGAATTCGCCCTTGAGTTTAACCAGCTTCACGTACGAATCGTTTATCTCGCCCACTATTTTCGGGCTCCAGCACTCTGCAAACATACTTAATTTATCCGCGACATTTATCTTGTCCATTGTAACTTCCTCCTTCGCTTTCCAACCTGATTAATATTAATCCATGAGAGCAGGCAGGTCAGGGATATTCAAGGGGCGATTCGTGCTCCCTCTGCACTCTACGTCTCCAGTTTAGCAAACGGGCTCCCGTCATCAAACTCATCGGAGTCCCGCATCGCCTTCCGACTAACAGTCCTATTCGAATGGAACTGAGACTCACATAATTCTATTGACATTAATGTGGACAGAATCTATATTGAGAATGATTCCTATTATTACTATTAACGCTAACGAGAAGGAGAAATTCAGAATGGCAGAATATAATGAAAATCAGACAGGCCACAGCCTTCCGCGGTTAGGCGACTTCGCGCCTGACTTTGAAGCCGTGACAACTCAGGGTGTACTCAGACTCTCAGATTTCAAAGGGAGCTGGCTCATTCTTTTTTCACATCCCGCAGACTTCACGCCGGTCTGCACGACCGAGTTTGTTGCATTCGCCCAGATTTATCCGGAGCTCCAGAAGAGGAACGCTCAGCTCCTCGGGCTCAGCGTCGATTCGGTCTCCTCACACATCGCATGGATCCGCAATATCGAAGAGAAATTAGGAGTGAAGATTCCATTCCCAATCATAGCCGATCTAAACAAGGATGTCGCAATGAAGTACGGCATGATAATGCCCGGCGAGAGCAAGACCGAAACTACGCGCTGTGTGTTCTTCATCGATCCCAACGCTAAGCTGAGAGCGATGATCTATTATCCCCTCACGACCGGCAGGAACATGCAAGAAATTCTTCGCGTGGTCGACGCGCTCCAGACAACCGACAAGAACCAGGTCGCGACCCCGGCAAACTGGAAACCGGGAGACAAGGTGGTCGTACCGGCGCCAAGCACCACGTCGATGGCCGAGCAGCGCGTGAAAGACAAGAGCCTCGAAGTGGTCGATTGGTACCTGAGCAAGAAGGCGCTGTAAGACATGGCATGCATCAATCCGGATGGAACGCTGACTGATGCAGCCGTCACGATGATGAGCGCAATAGCGGAGCATCATTCGCTGGAGGAAGTCGCATCGGTTACCGGCATACCACTCTATCTTGTTAGAGCGACAGCGCGAGATCTAATCGATGCGAAGCTCGTCGAAGAGCGCGACAGGCTTCATTATCTGACAGACCTCGGCATCGAGAAGTTGGATTTGACAGGAAAAACCCCGGCCGAAAACTAATAACACTGAGATGTACAAAGGAACCCGTGTTTTTTTCGGGGAGATCGAATTCGCATGATGGCTGATTAATTTTGATTGAACGATTTACCCCAAAATGGAAATGAAATAGACAAGAAAGGCAAGAAAAGGAGTAAGTATTATGAGTGAAGAAAAGAAGTGCCCGGTAACGGGCGGCGGCACTTCGAACCGGGACTGGTGGCCAAACCAGCTGCGGCTCGATATCCTGCACCAGCATTCCTCCAAGTCCAATCCGATGGGCGAGGATTTCAACTACGCGAAGGAGTTCAAGAGCCTCGACTTTAAGGCCGTGAAGAAAGATCTTCTGGCGCTGATGACCGACTCGCAGGGTTGGTGGCCAGCGGACTTCGGACACTACGGACCTCTGTTCATTCGCATGGCATGGCACAGCGCCGGTACGTACCGCACCGGAGATGGCCGCGGCGGCGCAGGTCACGCTAACCAGCGCTTTGCACCCATCAACAGCTGGCCTGACAACGTCAGCCTCGACAAGGCGCGCAGACTCCTCTGGCCGATCAAACAGAAGTATGGCCGTAAAATTTCATGGGGCGACCTGATGATCCTCGCCGGCAACGTTGCACTCGAATCGATGGGATTCAAGACATTCGGTTTCGGCGGCGGGCGTGAAGACATCTGGGAGCCTGAACAAGACACCTACTGGGGTTCTGAAAAGAAGTGGCTGGATGACAAGCGTTACTCCGGCAATCGTGATCTTGAAAATCCTCTCGCCGCTGTACAGATGGGACTGATTTATGTCAATCCAGAAGGTCCAAACAGCAACCCGGATCCGATCGCGGCGGCCAAGGACATCCGCGAGACTTTTGCTCGAATGGCGATGAACGACGAAGAGACAGTTGCGCTCATTGCAGGCGGTCACACCTTCGGCAAGACCCACGGCGCCGGTCCTGCGTCCCATGTGGGGCCCGAGCCGGAAGCGGCCCCCATCGAGGAGCAGGGCCTCGGCTGGAAGAGCAGCTTTGGCACGGGCAAGGGCGCTGACGCGATCACCAGCGGCCTTGAAGTCACCTGGACCACGACGCCAACGAAGTGGAGCAACGACTTCTTCCAGAACCTGTTCGGCTACGAATGGGAGCTGACGAAGAGCCCGGCCGGTGCACACCAATGGAAGCCGAAGGGTGACGCTGGTGCCGGCACAGTGCCCGCTGCACACGATCCCTCAAAGCGTATTGCGCCTTCAATGTTGACTACAGATCTCTCCCTGCGGTTCGACCCCATCTACGAAAAAATTTCCCGGCGCTTCATGGAGCACCCGGATCAGTTTGCTGATGCGTTCGCCCGGGCGTGGTTCAAGCTGACGCACCGCGACATGGGCCCACGCGCACGCTATCTCGGCCCGGAAGTTCCGAAAGAAGAGCTCATCTGGCAGGATCCTATTCCCAAAGCCAATCACAAACTGATCGATTCGAAGGACATCGCCTCTCTCAAGCGTAAGATCCTCGCTTCCGGCTTGTCTGTGTCGGAGCTCGTTTCGACCGCCTGGGCATCGGTGTCCACTTTCCGTGGCTCCGACAAGCGCGGCGGAGCGAACGGTGCACGTATTCGTCTGGCTCCGCAGAAGGATTGGCAACTGAATCAGCCTGCCAAGCTCGCGAAGGTGCTCAAGACCCTGGAGGAAATTCAGAGCGCGTTCAACAAAGCCAATTCTCGCGGCAAGAAGAAAGTTTCCTTCGCCGACCTGATCGTTCTTGCAGGTTGCGCGGGCATCGAGAAAGCCGCGAAAAATGCAGGTCACAAGGTGACGATTCCGTTCAAGCCGGGGCGCATGGACGCTTCGCAAGAGCAGACCGATGTGGAGTCCTTCGCCGTCCTCGAACCGGTCGCGGATGGTTTCCGCAACTACCTCAAGACCAAATTCTCAGTATCGGCCGAGGAACTGCTGGTCGATCGGGCGCAATTGCTGACGCTGACAGCACCCGAGATGACGGTTCTTGTGGGCGGCATGCGCGTCCTGAATACAAATTTTGGGCAGACCAAGCACGGCGTCTTTATGAAGCGGCCGGAGGAGCTGACCAACGACTTCTTCGTGAACCTGCTCGACATGGGCACGGAATGGAAGGCGGTCTCGAAAGACGCGGACGTGTTTGAAGGTCGTGACCGCAAGACTGGTAAATTGAAGTGGACCGCAACGCGTGTCGACCTGATCTTCGGTTCCAATTCCCAGCTCCGAGCCTTGGCCGAGGTGTACGGAAGCTCGGACGCGCAGGCGAAGTTCGTCCAGGATTTTGTGGCGGTGTGGAACAAAGTCATGAACCTTGACCGATTTGACCTCTCTTGATCGTAGCATGAACGCTGTGGATGGCTTCTGAAAGCTGCGGCGATGAAACGGTCGGCTGATAACCGGTTCCACTGAACGGCATATTGACGCCGCTGAACCCGAACGTTGGCATGGAATATAAAGAAGAGATCTGAACAAAGAAGATAGAAGAAGTCTGAGAAAACGAAAACAGCAGAAGATCATTGCCAGACAGCGTGTATGCCCTACGGCGCCCGATTGGCGTCTCCGGGTTCAGAGACGCGTAGTTTCTCATTGAATAAGATTTATTCCGCGTCTTTCCTTCGGAGTACTTCTCTCTCAGGAAAAACAGCGAGCTCCGAACGCTCATCCCCGGCGTTCGGGGCTCACCGCTGATATGGCATTTTATCTTCCCTCCTTGTTTGTCGTCTCTGGCTGTCATAATTTGAACCAGGTTGAGCCCCACAGGATGCGCCAAAGGCGCAAAAGGCTAAGGTTTCCCACATTCAAACAGAGAAGAGAGATGCAAAAAGAACCTGAATGCCCAACTAAATCCCTTCAGGAAAAGTATGAGGTCTTGCGCGACCTAGAAGGAGCGGTCCGGAACCTGATAGCACACCACGAATCGAAACGGGAGTCTGGTTCCCCTCTCAGTTCCTCCCCGCCGATCAAGGAACAGACAACGAAAAACAGATTGTAGATCTCCGGAAACGAGCGGAAGGAATTTCCGACAGCGCGAGAGTCGCCCTCACTCTAAACATCCTGACCGAAGAAGGCCTTCCTCATTTCCACCGGCTGATCGCGCACAACCTTGGAGACGGTCCTCACTGGACAGAATGGAACGGGCTTTGGACAGCGGAAGAAGACCGGCATGGAAACGTATTGAGAGATTACATCCGCGATTCCAGACTTCTCAACTTTTCTGTGCTGGAGAAGCTTCAGTTCGATTACGTCCGCTCTGGATTTCATCCCAACTGGAATGGAGACCCCTACAAAGTTTTCGTTTACACAAGCGCCCAGGAGAAAGCGACCTTCGTATCCCATCTCCATACCGGAAAGCTTGTCGGCGAACAGGAACCGCTCCTCTTTGAGATTACTCAGAGGATTGCCCAGGACGAATCGCGGCACTACGCTTTCTACCTGAACGTATTCAAGGAGATCCTCAATCGCGATCCGAACGGAGCGCTGGAAAGTGCGGCAGCCATAATGCCGAGCATCGACATGCCGGGAATCTCGATGGCGAACTTCAACGAGTATGCGGACGTTGTGCGCCGCTCCGGTATTTATGGTCCGAGGGATTACCAGAAAATCGTCGAGCAGCTAATCGGATCATGGAACATCGGCCTCCTGACACAGCTCAACGAGATAGGCCGCAGGGCACAGGAGAAAATCATGTCGATACCCGGACGCATTCAGAAAATAGCCGAGTTCATCGAGTCGCGCATCGAGGCCAAGAGTTTCGCATTCGACGTGATCTACGGGCGCGTGCTCGAGATGGGATAGTCCTGACTTTTGCTTAGCAAAGCAGACGCTTACAGTTGCTTATCGTCAGCTCACAGGTGCTTGCTCCTTGAAAACCGCTGGCTTTATCGCCTACTGACTCTGAAATTACTCTTCCTTCCCTCGGATGCGGATGATATTCTCCTCGACTATCCATAGCCGTTGGTCAAGAGGTTCGACCCCAATCGCAGATAGAACGTGAGTGAAGATTTTCACAACGTGTTTCTTCCCCTGAGTACCGACTCTCAGAACGATGATCCCACTGTACTCCGCCGGCGGGTATGCCCCGATATTGGAGAAATCTGTGTCCAAGGTAACAAGAACACGACCCTCTTCCTTGCACAAGCTCACGAGGGCCAAATCATCTACGCCCTCCAACCGTTGATCACCTACTGTCTTCGCGTCATGACCTCTGTCGAGAAGGGATCTCGCTATCTCAACGGGTAGATTCTCATCAACCTTGAAACGCACTTCCCGTCACGTCGTTGTCGAAACAACCCTTTCGTGCGATAGTTCAGCAGCGTATGATATCGCAGCTTTGATGTCTTCCAGCGTTAGCGAGGGATAGCTCTTCAATATATCCGATTCTTCGGATCCTTCCGCCAAGTTATCCAAAATGATCGATACCATTATCCTCGTTCCCTTGATACACGCCTTACCGTGGCATATCAAAGGATCTGTTGTTATCCTGTCTCGCCAATTCACAATAGCCTTCTTTTCTTTCTTACTAAATATAAGAAAGAACAGATTACCCTTCACATCGTTCGTGTTCTCTTCAACCGACCTAATCTAAGTCGGGTTGAGCTCGAACTGGATGGAATGACGCGCTAGCGCTTGTCGGAGCCGATCATCTACAATGGGCTTCCCAGGCAGGACCTTTCGGAAACAGAAGAAGGTTTTACTTCTCTCCCATGAACGGATAACGGTAGTTCTTCGGAGGGATCAAGTTTTCCTTCGTACTCCGCGGCGACATCCACCTTACCATATTCAGGAAGCTGCCGGCTTTGTCGTTCGTCCCGCTCGCGCGTGCGCCGCCGAACGGCTGCTGGCCGACGACGGCGCCGGTCGGCTTGTCGTTGATGTAGAAGTTCCCGGAGGCATTGATCAGTATACGATTCGCCGTGGCCACGGCATACCTGTCGTGCGCGAAGATTGCACCGGTCAGTGCGTACGGCGAGGTCTCATCACAGAGCTGAAGCGTCTCTTCATATTTGTCATCGTCGTAAACATAGATCGTCATTACCGGTCCGAATATCTCCTCTTCCATGGTGCGGAAGTGCGGATTCTTCGTTAGAATGATCGTCGGCTCGATGAAGTATCCCTTCGAATCGTCGTAATTGCCGCCGCAAACGATCTCCGCATCGCCCGACTTCTTTGCATAGCCTATGTATTCGGTAATGGTGGTGAATGCGCCCTTGTCGATAACTGCGTTCATGAAGTTGGTGAAGTCGCATACATCGCCCATCTTGATAGTCTTAATCTCGCCGAGCATGTGGTCCTTCAGATTCGCCCATATCGATTTCGGTATGTAAGCGCGTGAGGCTGCGGAACATTTCTGTCCCTGGTACTCGAATGCGCCCCGGATGATCCCGACTCCGAGCTCCTCGATGTCCGCGCTCCTGTGAGCGAATATGAAATCCTTGCCGCCCGTTTCGCCGACGATCCGGGGATACCATTTGTACTTGCCGATGTTCCCGCCGACTGTTCTCCACATATCGTGGAACACAGCCGTGCTGCCGGTGAAGTGAATCCCAGCAAGATAAGGCGAAGCCATCGCGGGTCGACCGACCGCACCGCCCGATCCTGGCACGAAGTTCATCACTCCCGGCGGCACTCCGGCTTCCTGAAAGAGTTTCATGATGTAGTAGGCAGAATAAACTGCGCTCGACGCCGGCTTATCGAGAACGACATTGCCGACCATCGCCGGAGCAGAAGGAAGGTTTCCCGCTATCGAAGTGAAGTTGAATGGCGACACTGCAAACACGAACCCTTCAAGCGGACGGTATTCCATCTTGTTCCGTACATCCATCGGTGAATGGGGCGGCTGCTGCTCGAAGAGCTGCATCGCATAGTACGCATTGAACCGGAAGAAGTCGGTGAGCTCTGCGGCGGAATCGATCTCCGCCTGGAAAACATTCTTGCTCTGCCCGAGCATCGTGGCCGCGTTGAGCGTATCGCGCCACGGACCGGAAAGAAGTGCGGCTGCCTTCATGAAGATTGAAAGCCGCTCTTCCCAATCCAACGCTGCCCATGCTTTCCGCGCGGCGAGTGCGGCCTCGATGGCCATATTGACTTCCTTCTCACCAGCCTGATGATAAGTCGCTATCACTGTGCGATGATCGTGGGGTAGAACGCACTTTCCGATCTTGCCCGTCCTGACCTCTTCTCCGCCAATGATCAGTGGAATTTCGATTTCTTTATTCTGCATCTCTTCCAATTTTGCTTTCAGCGATGCCCGCTCCGGCGATCCGGCCAGATAATTCTTCACCGGCTCGTTCGGCGGCAGGGGTATTTCAAATTTTGCGTTGGACAATGTGGTGATCTCCTTTTCTTTAGAATAAAACGGCGAACAAAGTCAAAACTCAAAGGTAGTCGTCTTCAAGTTTGGACTTTTGAGTTGCAGTTTTGACATTTGACTTTTGACCTATGACTTCCTTTGTTTGACTTATTTCTTTATGCTTTCTTCTAACGCCTCAAGACACAGCTTAACATTTTTCTCGTTCGAAGTGTATCCCATCAAACCGATTCTCCAGATCTTCCCGGAAAGCTGCCCGAGTCCGGCGCCGATTTCAATGTTGTATTTGTCGAGAAGGCGATCTCTGACGACGGCTTCGTTCACGCCTTCGGGGACCGATACTGTGACGAGCTCCGGCAGGCTTGCTTCGCCGGTGACGAAAGTCTGGAGCCCGATCTTCCCGAGCCCGGCGCGGAACAGTTCTGAATTCCTTTGGTGCCGTGCCCATGCGTTTTGAAGCCCTTCTTCATGAACAAGAAGAAGTGCTTCATGCAGACCATAGAGTGCGTTGATCGGAGCAGTGTGATGGTAAGTTCGCTTTGCGCCGCTCCAGTAGCTCAGCACCAGCCCGACATCCATGAACCAGCTTTGCACTTTCGTCTTGCGTTTCTTGATCGCATCGACTGCGCGCTCGCTGAACGTGATAGGTGAAAGTCCGGGTGGACAGGAGAGGCACTTCTGACTCCCGGAATAGACAACGTCGAGCTCCCAATCATCGACCTTTACGGGAATTCCGCCGAGAGATGTGACTGTGTCGGCGATAGTAAGACACCCGTATTTACAGGCGATGCGTGCGAGTTCTTCTATGTCGGAACGAGCACCGGTCGAGGTTTCAGCGTGCACGAATGCGACAACCTTCGTGTCTTTGTTTTTTGCAAGAGCATCTTCAAGCTTCGCCGGATCTACCGGTTGTCCCCAGGGCGCATCCACAACAACGGGTGTACCACCATGGCGTTCCACCATCTCCCTGATGCGGCCGCCGAACGCACCGTTGACACAGACTGCAACCTTTGTCCCCGGCTCGACCATATTCACGACGGCGGTTTCCATCCCCACAGACCCGGGGCCGGAAACGGGAAACGTAACTTCGTTCTTCGTCAGAAATGTATCTCTCAGGAGTGATTTTATTTCATCCATCAATCCGATAAATGCAGGATCAAGGTGTCCGATTGTCGGCCGTGCCATGGCCTCTAATACACGCGGATGGACATTAGACGGACCCGGTCCCATCAGGATTCTCCCGGGAGGATTGAAAGAATTTATCTTCATTATTTTCTCCTGCTCAATTTAAGTCCGATCTCCGATCTCTCAAGACATGCAAAGATAGTTTCATTCTAAGTTCAAGCACGTTTGAATAGAGCGACCGAGTAATTTGTCCGCGGCGTTGCTTCGGCAGATCATGATCCAGGGACCTTCTCCCCCTTGTCCCGATCCTGATACATCTGCCGCTCTGCGGCATCCCGCACACCACATATACAATAATGAGCGGGACATGTTTTGATCGGGATCCCGAACATCCTGTTCGGGAATGGGGGAGAACAAAAGAGAGGGTGATAGGTTCACTCTCTCTAATTCTCACCCTCACCTTAATCCTCTCCCGTCAAGGGAGAGGAGGCAAGCAATCATGGCACAGCCCCGCGTAAAGACGTGGTTTCTTTCGGAGTATTTGAACATGTTCAAATGCATTCGAGTATTCGCTCCACTACGCCGTTCATGTTCGTTAGAATATCATTATCAGCAAATCTCAGGACCTTGAAACCTTGTTCCCACAACCACGCGTCCCTACTCAAATCTCTCTTCTTCTCTTCAGCGTCGTAGTGCTGAGCGCCATCTGCCTCAATAATCAACTTCCTTTCAAGGCACACAAAATCCACGATGAACTGTCCAATTGGTTGCTGCCTCCTGAACTTTAATCCTTCAAGTTGTTTTCCCCGAAGTGCTCTCCACAGAGACGATTCAGCATCAGTCATCCTTTTGCGAAAGCTTCTTGCAAGTGGCGTTAACCGGCTCTTCATATACCAGCGATGACTTTCTGTACCATGATGAACATAGCTCCCTTGCTTGACGGAACGGAACAAAAGGCAGGATGAACCGACAAAGAAAGCTTTCCTCTCGATGTCAAGGCGTACTTAATCAAGAAGGCCTGCCGACTTCAATATCGTTTTCAAATCTTCGCGCTCACGGTCGCCGAGCGGTGAAAGCGGACTCCGCGGATCACCACCGAAATAGCCTAGCATATCCATCGCCGCCTTCAGACCCGGCACGCCGTACTTGGATGTGACGGCTTTGTTAATTGGAATCAGTTTCATCTGCAGGGCAGAAGCTTCGTCGTGCTTCCCCTCGTCAAAGAGCCGCTGAAGCTCGACACACTCGTCCGGCGCTATGTTCGCGAGAGCAAGTATTCCACCTGTAGCGCCTGCCGCCAGACCGGGATACAAGACGGAAGCGGTCCCAACGAGCACCGAAAAATCTTTCGGCACACTGCTAATTATCTCAGCCATGTGTGCCGCATTCTCTGCGCTGTTCTTCAGTCCGACAATGTTCCCGTGCCCTGATAACTCCGCGACAGCATCTGCCTCAATGTTTACGCCGGTGAACTTCGGAACGTTATAAATGATCAGCGGAATCTTAATCCTGTCGGCCACTTCAGTGAAGTATCTCACGAATGCAGCGCTGTTCATCTGTCCCTTGTAGAATGACGGTGTGAGAACTAACGCGTAATCGGCACCGCGCTCTGCCGCTTCGTTCGAGAGGTCGATCGTTTCCTTTATTGAGTCAGAGCCTGTTCCGGCAATAAGTAATTTCCCCGACGCGATGTTCTTCTTCGTGACCTCGACCAGTTTCAGTTTTTCCTCTCGCGTCAGGAACACACTTTCTCCGTTGGAACCCATGACAACAAATCCGCTGAGGCCGCTTTCGTTCCACCGATTCAAGTTTTCAGCGAGCCTGCTGTATGCCACTTCACCATTTTCAAATGGTGTAGTGATCGGAGGCATTATACCTTTTATCATCTCAACGCTTTCAATTCAACTTGAGAAAATATTTTTCGCGACGAACCAGACATTCGCAGGACGCTCAGCTAGACGGCGGACGTACCATTTGTACCAAGCCTTGCCGTAACTTATCAGAACGCGGATTCGATAACCTTCATTCGCAAGACGCTTCTGATCGCTCGCTTTGATCCCGTACAGCATTTGTATCTCGACCTTACCTTTCGACAAACCGATTTTCTTTGAAGCGTCGAGTATCCTGCCGTGAAGTCGGGTATCATGAGTTCCGAACGCAACTCTCGCGCCGTTCTCCTTTATACCGCGGAGAAGTATTTGGGACAGCTCGAAGTAATTGTCATCGACATCTTTCTTCTCGGGAAACACGATCTCATCCGGTTCCTTGTACGCACCCTTGACGAGACGGATCATCGGAGAAATCTTCAGCAGATCCTGTATGTCGTTTCTTGTCCGTCTCAAATACGATTGGAGACAAACTCCCGTATTCGGATAATCTTTCCTCGCTTTTCGATAAAGGTCCAGCGTCGCATCGACATAGTCGCTCCGTTCCATGTCGATCCAGACGACGTTATTGAGCTGGCGCGCATTCTCCGCAATGAGCCTGAAGTTTTCATATGCGCGCTCTTCCGACAGATCGAGCCCGAGCTGAGTCAGCTTCACCGAAATTTCAATGTCGAGTATCTCCGATGAAATTCTCTCGAGGACTTCGATGTAATGATTCCTCACCGTTTCTGCTTCGTTCAGGTCGCGTATGCTTTCACCGAGATAGGTGAAGACCGTTGGAATTCCATCACCCTTGAAAATCCTCGCCGCTCCGATCGCATCCTCGAGACTTTCTCCCGGCATGAACTTCTTCAATGCTTTCCGAACAAAACTGAGATTCGGAACGTGCTCGATCAGCGTCGGGTTCTCAGATGCCCAGAGAAGAATATTTCTGGAAATTCCCAATTAACGACTTCCTTCCACTTGACTGCGATGCGAAAGTGAAATCGGGAGGGTGTCTGCCGAGTTGTCCTTTTCAATCATGAGAAGTAATCGTGCTTAGTTAGAAAGAAACCGGAATTTTAGGAACCGGATTAATCTAACATTCAAAACGGAAATTTTCGAGACCGCATGATAACCGGGAAAGCTTTTCAATTTCAGCAAGAATCGGGTTTCCCATTGGACACTTTTTGAATAACTTTGTTATACAATTGGGAGGTCACATGACAGACTACGAACGAATAGCAAATGCGATCTTTTACATCAAAGAACATTTTCGAGAGCAGCCGGACCTGAAGCGAGTGGCGAGTGAGGTGCATCTGAGCGAATATCATTTTCAGCGACTGTTCAAGAAGTGGGCGGGCGTGAGTCCGAAGAAGTTTCTCGAGTACATCAGCATAGAACATGCGAAGGACCTGTTGAGACAGGATGCATCGCTGGCGGAGGCGAGTTATCACGTCGGCCTGTCCGGCACGAGTCGTCTGCACGATCTGTTCGTCAACATCGAAAGGATGACGCCAGGCGAATACAAGAATAAAGGCGAGAACCTCTCCATCAAATATGGCTTCTATGAGACTCCATTCGGAAAGATCATCGTTGCCTCGACGCCGAAGGGAATCTGCCATATCGGCTTTGCGAATAACGAACAGCGTTCCTTGCGGATACTGCGCGACAGATACGCAAATGCGACAGTTGAACACAAACGCGATCCAATTCACCTGAGCGTTCTTCGAATTTTTCTCGATGACTGGAGCAACATTTCCAGAATCAAGCTCCATCTTAAAGGAACACCTTTCCAGCTCAAAGTCTGGGAAGCGCTATTGAAAATTCCGTTCGGACAGATAAGTACATACGGCCAGATTGCCGAGGCGATCGGATACCCGACGGCTTCGAGGGCGGTCGGCACAGCGATCGGCAGTAACCCTGTCGCGTATCTCATACCATGTCACAGGGTAATCAAGTCGACGGGAGTGATCGGCAACTACCACTGGGGCGATGTCCGGAAGATGGCCATTATCGGCTGGGAAGCAGCGAGAACTTACGGAGAGAATTGATCGCCCACGCCTCGCGCGAGACTGTGGACCAGAAGCGCTTCGGTCTTTGGAACACGACCGATCTCTCCTGCTATTTTTCACCAGCGCATTCGTAATTATATTCCTTCATGATGGCGCAGCGGCATGAAGAACAAAATCGCAAGATGGCGACACTTCGAATGCGGAAGTCGCCAAAATCGGATTGACCAGCTTCTTGAAACACATTGACTGACATCATAGGATACGCGGCAGCAGTGTTGACGACAACTGCTTTCATTCCGCAATTCGTCAAAGTGTGGAAGACCCGTTCGACCGAGGGGATTAGCCTGAGAATGTATCTCATGTTTAGCGGAGGAGTCCTGCTCTGGCTCATTTACGGAATCGAGCTCCGGTCACTTCCCATCATTCTTGCGAACGGTGTAACTCTCCTGCTCACTCTCGCGATACTCGTGATGAAAATCAGGCACAGGTAGGCTTCAGTCTGCGGTTTGTTGGGTGTGTTAGATTAATACGGATTCTTAATGAAGAGGTAAAAGAAGCCGCTCACGAAGGCGTACTGCACAAGCCGCGACAGGTTGTAGTTCTCCCTTTTCAATGTCGACCACGCAAATGCGAGGACGAACATCGCTGCCGTCAATGCCGCGAATATCCCGAAGCATTCCAGATAGTTCAGTGTTCTTCCGACCGACTCGACGAGCGATAGGTTCTTAGCGCTCGATCCGTAGATAAAGAGAACGTGTGCAGCATAAACGAGAAATGACTCACGGCCGAAAATCTTTACCGACGACCATTGGAGCTTTCTTTTTCCCTCATACCAGATGATGCCTTTCAAAATCCAGAGGAGTATTCCGAGCCTGACCATAAACCAGCCCGGAGCGTAATCGAACAGATTGATCTGCGGAATGAAGAGACGATGCAAATAAACCAGCACGAATCCCGCCACGACAAGGGCGGCCCCTGTCTGAGGAAGCCTCACGGCGAGCTTGCTCTCCTTGTCAAACGTAATCTTCTGCGAGGCGATCGTTCCCGCTATGAGGAAGCTCGACCATGGGAATAGCGGGAAGAGCGAGCCGTGAAGACGATTGAAATACTGGCCCATGAATTTCGGCATTGCCTGAGCGGGATCGAGCACCGCGACAATGGGAGCCGCAATGATGAAAAACCAGAACAATCCCCAGAGCACAACATTGAAAGCCGCATCGCTCTTAATGAGAACTCTAAGAATGTGGATGATGATGAGCGTGGTTGCAATGCATTGAAGTATGTCCACAGCGAAGAACGCCGTCATGTCGTCGGGCGTAGAGCCGTGAACACTCTTGAGAAGAGAGAAGTAAGGAACATGCATGAGATATCCGGTCACCCAGATGAAGATGAGACGTTTGAAATGTCTTCCAAGCTCGGGAGAAAACTTGCGGTATGCGTCGCCTTTCCGGTTTACTGCGAGCGTGAATGAAAATCCCGCCACAAATAGAAATGACGGGGCGACAAAGCCGTTTACAAAGTCAAGCGCTTTGAAGGTAAAGTCCTGCCGGATGGAATTGATGAGAAGTGCATTGACGACATGCGTCTCAACCATGAATATAGTTGCAAGTCCCCTGAACTGGTCTATGTAGCCGATTCGCTCTTTAGCCACGCGTCAAAAGTTTTTTGTACCGCCCCACGACAAGTTACGATAAGGGTTCGACACCGTCATCAGCCGAAGAACGCTTCTCTCGAATATCTATCCTTTAATTCGTTCATGCTGTCG
Source organism: uncultured Bacteroidota bacterium (assembly GCA_963704305.1). GTDB lineage: Bacteria > Bacteroidota > Ignavibacteria > Kryptoniales > JAKASW01 > JAKASW01. Next base: position 1,276,813 of record OY969888.1, read on the forward strand.
CCGCCGAACTTTTCCAAGACAGCGTTTGCCAGCACCGGCGCAACTACATTCTCCGCGACAACCGCAGCGGCGGGGACTGCACAAAAATCCGACCGCTCTCTCCGCGCCTCGACAGCTTTCATCTTCGAAAGGTCGATGCTCTTCAGCGGCTTCATCAATGTCGAGATCGGCTTCATGGCCGCGCGAATCACAAGAGGCTGCCCGTTGGTGACTCCGCCTTCGAGTCCGCCTGCCCGGTTCGTCGGCCTCACGATCTTCTTTGCCTTCAGCAAAATCTCGTCGTGGACTTCCGAGCCGAACTTCGTCGCGTTCCTGAAGCCTTCTCCAATTTCAACGCCCTTTATGGCATGAATCGACATCACTGCCTGTGCCAGCTGTCCGTCAAGTTTTCGATCGTATTCAACATAACTTCCGAGTCCGATCGGCAAGCCTGACACGTAAACTTCAACAACACCCCCGACCGTGTCTCCCGATTTTTTTGCACGTTTGATCTGCTGTACCATCTTAGCGGCGATGTCGCGGTCGAGACATCTGACTTCCGACTCATCGGCCTCAATCGAGATTTCCTCCGCACCGTGCTCAAGCTTCATCATCTTCATCAGGGCAGATTCGAGAGATTCTCTATCCTTGTAGCCCGCACCACCGATCGAAAAGACGTGACTTCCGATTCTTATTCCCAGCTCACCGAGGAATCTCTTCGCAATGGAACACAGCGCAACTCGCATCGCGGTCTCGCGTGCACTGGCGCGCTCGATGGCGTTTCGAATATCGTCATATGAGTACTTGTACTTACCAACCAGGTCGGCGTGGCCGGGACGTGGGATCAGGACTTTTTCGATCGCCTCACTGACAGGTTCGACAGCCATCTTATCCTTCCAGTTCTCGAAGTCGCGGTTTTGAATGACGAGCGAAATTGGCGAGCCGATCGTCCTGCCGTGCCTGACGCCGGTAAGTATTTCGACGCGGTCCGTTTCAATTTTCATCCTTCCACCACGGCCATAGCCCTGCTGCCGTCGATAGAGCTGATGATTGATATATTCCGTGTCCAACTCAAGGTTTGATGGCACACCTTCAATAATCCCGACGAGCGCCTTGCCGTGTGATTCGCCGGCGGTAAGAAGTCTCAACATAGTGGATTCAATATAAGAAATGGGGAAGTCAAAATTCAAAATTCTGCCGATCAAAAGATCACGTCGTGTGATGATCGGAATCCCGAACTTCTCCCGCTCCGCATACGTCGTGTATGTGCAGGATTCCGAACGTCTTGTTCGGAACTGTTCGGGAAAATGTCAAAAACAGAACCCAGACACTCAAAAAGTTCGAGAAATCTCTCTGTCCGCGCGTTGAATGTCCAGAAGCACCAGTGTCACGACAACGCTTGCAGCATAATAGATAATCGTTCCTATGACGAAGCCGAACTTCGGAAATGAATACATCGCCGCAACCGAGTAGACGCAAATTGAAAGAGACCCGATTGGGATTTTGCGAGCAGCGGCAAACAAGCTCTCTGGTCCATAATACCAGTGAAGGACCATGATAGTAGATGAGAACGCCGCGGGGAACATCGCAAGAATTTCTCCCCAAAAAATATCGAGCCTCTTACCGAGAAAGACGACGGTAACCACGACAAATCCTACGAATGCCGCGCGTCCTATCTTTTGCGCTGCCGTATAAGAGAGTGCCGTAGATTTAGAATACTTTCTACCGCTCAACAGAACATGTGCAAGAACGGCCAGGACGGCATAACCTGCAATGCCAATTGACAGATTAGACAACTTGAAAATCGCCGCAGGTAATGCAAATGCAAACCAGAACAGCGTGCTCAGCGAAAAGGTAAGAATTATGCGGAAAGCTTTATTCGCAGTCGATCCGGAAGTTGCATGTGCAACATAAGTATAGATTACGGGAAACAGTACAGTAAGTCCAAGCGGAATAAACGTCGCCGGTACAGCATGCGCGACAGCTTCCGGAGACACCGCCCACCCTAAGAAGAAAAAGCTGAGTGCGCCCGTCGACGGAAACGCCAGCACAATCCCTGCATCGCGTGCACTGGAATGTTCGGCAATAAATGTGAGCAATGTGATGCCCGTGCCACCGACGACAAACGATGCTGCAAGCTGAATGAAAAAAAGTTTGTTCAAGGAAGGAAACGAAAAGCTCTATCCGCCCGGTTCAACCACAATCAACTTAGGCAAAGTATGTCGGCGCCCCGTTCTGAGCGGAGCCATCTTCATTCACTCTTCTGTCCAAGGCTCCACCAATTACCGGAATCATCTTTGAACAGCGCTTCGATACCGTAGAACTCTTTCGTGGGTGCCTTGTTGAATTCGACTCCCTTCGCTTTGAGTTCTTCATACGTGGCATAAATGTCATTGCATTGAAACACACCAAATCCAAACGTTCCGTTCTTGACCAGATTCCGCATCTGCTCCGCTGCCTCTTTCTTGAACATCATACCCTCGGCTATTGCCATCAATGAGATTTCAATATTCTTCTGCTCTTTCGGGCCAACCGTCAACCAGCGCGCTCCCGGTCCCATCGGGGCATCGGTTCTGACTTCAAAGCCCAACTTGTTGACATAAAAATCGTACGCGCTGTTCTGATCGAGAACGAAAACGCAAGCATGCGACAACTTCGTGATCATGGTACTCCTCCCTTGTAGTGATGTTCAAATTATTAAGACAAACAAATTTACACACTACTATCGAGTGGCGCTTCTCCAAAATTGCTTTTTTCAATCCACCCGTTCGCTTCGGCAAGACAATTTGGTACGAACCTCAGAGGGAGCTGAGTTATCTCCGATTTCTTTTTCAGCTGTTCTTGCCGGTATAGGGTCGGCGTCAAGCCAACCATCCGTCGGAAGAGAACGACGAATGAGGTCACGCTGTCGAACCCTACGGAGAAGCAGATATCTGTGATGGAAAGGCTGGATTGCAAAAGCTCCTTTGCCTTTTCGATCCTGACAAATGTCAGATACTGGTGGGGAGTTTTCCCGTATGCTTTTTTGAAAAGCCGGATGAAGTGGAATTTTGAAAAGAAGGCTTCATCCGCAATGTTGTCGACGTCGATTTTGTCGGGGTACCTCTCATCAATGAAGAGCTTGGCGCGAACTATTCGCCTGTAAAGGTAGACCTTGGGATAATCGTCGTTGGGCATGGCGTATCGTTAGCAAACTTAACAACTTCCCACCGAAACAAAAAACATTGTCCCATCCTCGCACGAGCGGAGAAGGAAGCTCGGTTTCACCTGGGCAGGTGTGACATGTTGGTTCTTAAGCATGTCTCCAATAAATTTTCAGGCGTCATTCAGAAAAGGGAGCCAATTTGATTTATCATAATTTAGCGGAGATATATTCCTCGGAAGAACTTATCCTTAACAGACTCCAACTACGTGTTAATGATTTGCCTCCGGAACAGTTGAACCATCGTTCAGATAATGGTGCGTGGTCGATTGCCGAAATTGTGGAGCACATATCGATCGTCGACACTCAACTTCTGAAATTAATTACGAAGCTCCTTCAAAATGCAGAGGCTCATGCGGGAGACATTGACCCAATTCGTAGTTTCCCGATCGATGTGGAATCATTGGTTGAGCGAAGCCGAAAAGAGAAATATGTGGCGCGCGACAACGCTCAGCCGACGGGAGAAATTTCAATATCAGACGCATTGCAAATAATAGAACGTATCCATACCGAGCTTGTGAATCTCCGGGCGCGACTGGAAAAGGTCGATCTTTCGAGTGTGGGCTTCCCGCATTGGGTTTTTGGCCATTTGACGTTGGGCCAATGGCTCGTGTTCGTCGGTGTTCACGAAGAACGACATCTTTCACAAATTGAATCAATACTTTCGTTGCATGATCGATGATCACTTCAATCGCCTCGGCAGGTGATTTCATATATTTGAACCTACAAGACCATTTCTCTATATTTTTTGAACCATGCCAAACCTTGCAGCGATAGACGTCGGTTCGAATGCAATCAGACTCGCCATCTCATCTGTCGATGGCGACAGGAAACTTACAAGTCTGGAAAATTTGCGCGAGCCTGTACGTCTCGGTCAAGATGTCTTCTCGAAGGGAACGATCTCGGATGAAACTCTTCAGCAATCGATCGAAGCCTTCGGACGATTCAAGGAGGCGATCGATAGAAACGGTGTGAAGTGGTCGAGAGCAGTTGCAACAAGTGCGCTTCGCGAGGCCATGAACCGGGATATGTTCATAGATCGGATTACACAGCGATGTGCAATTGAGATCGCCGTGATCGAGCCGGAAGAAGAGGCCAGACTGATATACCTGGCCGTTGCCTCAAAGATCAATTTGAAAGGCAAGACTGCGATGCTTATCGACATCGGCGGCGGGAGCACCGAAGTGACCTTAGCGGCCGATGACAGCATCGTATGGAGTGAGAGCTACAGGATGGGTGCAGTGCGGCTTCTCCAGCTTCTGGAAGGAAGAAAGCATGGTGAGCGTGAGTTCAACCAGCTTGTGCGAGAATACGTCGAGTCGACCCAGCAGCGGTTGAGGCGGGAGATAGCCGGGAAAAAAATGAACGTCTGTGTTGGAACCGGAGGAAACATCGAGACGCTCGGCAACCTCAGAGAAGAGCTCCTCGGAAAAGACCGCGATACGGTCATCGCGGTAGACGAGCTCGATGCAATCGTAAAGAAGCTGCAATCGCTTTCGTTTGAGGAGAGGGTCCAGCAACTCCGCATGCGGCCGGACAGAGCCGATGTCATAATGCCGGCATCGATCATTCTCCAGCAAATTGCCAGAGTGGCCGGAGTCGATGAAATATTGATCCCGAAGGTGGGTCTAAAGGAAGGGATCCTTCTCGACATGGTGCTCGATCTCTACGAGGAGACCAAGCATGCACATCGCGACCAGGTGATGGCATCCGCACTCCAGATCGGCAGGAAGTATTTTTTCGATGAGCAGCATGGAACAAGTGTCGCCCGGTACGCGGTCGAGATGTTTGACCAGACCAAGAACATTCACAATCTGAATCTCGAGCATCGCCTGCTGCTTGAAGTTGCCGCACTTCTCCACGACATCGGCGGCTTCATCAGTATGAACAATCATCACAAACATACACAGTATCTGTTGACGGCGACTCCGGTAATCGGGCTGAGCCAATCCCAGCTTGGGATCGTGGCAAACGTCGCGAGGTATCACCGCAAGTCGCTCCCGAAACTGCAGCACGATGCATATCGCATGCTTCCTTCGAAAGACAGGGTTCTCGTTTCGAAACTCGCCGCCATCCTCCGCCTTGCCGACGCTCTCGATAATGAACATGCCGCAAAGGTCAAATCATTTTCGGTCGAGTACAATCCGTCGAAGTCGCGGAAGCTTGCGATCGCTCTGAAGGGTGAGGGAGACTTACTCCTCGAGAAATGGGCGCTCATGAAGAAAGCAGACATGTTCGAAGAGGTGTTCGGTGTCAAAGTCGCTGTCGAAGACTGAGCGTCCACCCGCGACTCGGTCCGAACGTAAATCGATCCAGCAGACTCTCACAATTACTGCAACGCCAAACGTACCGGAAGTTCTACTCCAATCGTTGAGAGACCGCTGGCAGATCTTCTCTGACCAGCTCGCACGCAGCAGCCAGCGGCCATCTGAGAAAGCAATCCACGACCTTCGAGTCGCAACCCGCAGGCTCATCGCAATCCTCGATATTCTCAAAACCATCCCCGCATGGGACAGCTCGTCACTTCGCAAAGTGCACAGGCAATTAAGACAAATTATCAAAGGACTCAGCTCAATGAGGGACATCCAGGTTCAAATCATCGCCGTACGCGGACTTGTCCCGGATTTCCCCGTGCTGAATCTTTTTCTCACGATTCTCCTGTTTCGTGAGAAATCTGCCAAAGAGAAGTTCAAGTCGAGCGGTGCAGCAATCACCAGAGCGCTCACAAAGGGCGGTCGGCTTGAATCAATTGAGCGAGAGATCACCGAGCAGGAAAACAAGCTGCAGTCGCTCGCGAGCATTTCAGCGCTGAGGCACGCTTCACGGAACGTAGCACTTGGCACACTCGCGGAATTGTTTATGCGAGTTGCATCTTTGAAGCCGGCAGCGATGACCGGTAAGAGCGCACGCATACATCGTCTCCGGATCGCGTTCAAGAAATTCAGGTACACAGTGGAAGCTCTGCAACCGATCCTGCCGGAAGTGACAAAGGAGACGCTGAAAGAGATGAATGCGTATCAGCTCCGAATGGGCGACGTCCACGATGTCGATGTGTTAATCGGCGAGGTGGAAACTTATGTGAGGCATCATCGTCAAGCCGACCCAACACAATTTAAGAGACTCGAAGAGCGACTGATGAATCGACGGAAAGAACTCATCGAGCAATTCCTTAGTTCAGCAGATCAATTGGAAACCTTCTGGCACAGTGTCAGCTATGATGCACGTGGCTCGGGAAAGGAGACGTGAAAGTGGACCTGTACATACTTCGTCATGCCATCGCCGATCAGAAGAATCCGTTCAACATGGAAAATGATTCCGACCGACCGCTCACTGAGGAAGGTGCGGAGAAAATGCGTCTCATCGCCAGGGCGTTGAAGAGCCGCGAGCTCTCTTTTGACATTATTCTTTCGAGTCCCTTCCGTCGGGCGAAGGAGACGGCAGAGATTGTCGCGGAGGTTTTCAAATGCAAAGATGTGGTGAAGTTCTCTTCTCACCTTGAAGTTGGAGGAAATCCCTTAGCTCTCGTGAATGAGATTAACAAACACTACGCTGACCTCGGCAGCATACTTCTCGTTGGACATGAACCTTACCTCAGCAGATTCATTTCGGTGCTACTATCGGGTGACGGAAACGTATCGGTCGCGATGAAAAAAGGGGGCATCTGCAAACTTGTCGTGAGTGGAGGATTTCGATACGGTCGATGTGCAACTCTGGAATGGCTCCTGCCGCCGGCCATAATACTTCTGGGAAAATGAACCAATAAGAGTCTCCAGCGGCTCCTCTCAAATCTCCACCCACCAGGATGGAATTGCCATGCTCCGCCGTGCACCTCGTTTTAACAAATCCTTAACTTGTCTCATGAAATCAAACGGGCTATCTTTACTTAAGCAGTCTCAGAACGCATTATATGGATACATCGTCAAATCAAGATAAAGAACTGCGCCATCAAGACGGATCGCGCGGCGTTGACGGGAAGAATGTCCCGGCCACGTCCTCGCGAACGGGCAAAAGGGCATCTGCCAAAGCCGGCATTCCGACAAAGTCGCGGCCGGGCCGCAGCAATTATAGTCGCTCGGCAGATCGAAGTTCCGGTCAGGATGGACTGGTCTTCGATCCCTCGCTTTATATCAATCGCGAATTGAGCTGGCTGGAGTTCAACCAGCGCGTGCTGCAAGAAGCGGCAGATCAACGTCACCCATTGCTCGAGCGCCTGAAGTTCCTTTCAATTGCGGGTTCCAACTTAGATGAGTTCTTCATGATCCGGGTTGCTGGTATCAAGGAACAGATACGTGCTGACATTACTGAATACTCTCCGGACGGCCAGAATCCGTCACAGCAGCTGCACGCAATCCACGACCGCGCGTCTACAATGCTGAAGGAAATGAGCGACTGCTTCTGGAAGCATCTTAACCCGAATCTCTCGGCTGAGGGGATACATCTACTCAGAATGAAGGAGCTCGACCCCAACGATCGCGCAAAGATCTCAGACCTCTTCGCCCGGGAAATCTATCCGGTGTTGACACCGCTCGCATTCGATCCGGGACATCCTTTCCCATACATATCGAACCTGAGCCTCAGCCTCGCAGTTGTTGTAAGCACACCAGAAGGCGAAGAGCGCTTTGCCCGCGTCAAGGTGCCGGATGTCCTTCCCCGGCTTGTGCAAATTCCCAACGGTGAAAAGAATAGCAGAACTTTTCGATTCGTCTGGCTGGAGGATGCCATCGCGGAAAATTTGAACCTGCTATTTCCTGGAATGACAGTCAAGGAGTCATACGCATTCCGGGTCACGAGAAATGCGGATATGGAAATTCAGGAGGACGAAGCCGAAGATTTGATTCACTCGATCGAGGAATCAATCAGGCAGCGCCGCTTCGGTTCAGTCGTCAGGGTCGAAGTTCAAAGCACAATGCCTCCGCGCATCAAAGATATTCTGACCGAGAACCTCGAGCTTTCCTCAGATGACGTTTACGAACTGGACCCTCCGCTTGACCCCAGCCACCTGATTTCGCTTCTGAAACTTCCGCGGCCAGACCTGAAGGATCAACCATATGTGCCACCACCGTTCGCGCCTGATGAAGATGGAGAAGACATATTCGGCGTTATCCGCCGTGGAGACATCTCGCTGCATCATCCATACGATTCATTTAATCCGGTCGTGCAGTTCATCGAGGCCGCTTCGAACGATCCAAACGTGCTGGCGATCAAACAGACACTCTATCGCATCGGCAAAGAATCTCCGCTCATTCCGCTATTTGTCCGGGCAGCGGAGAACGGGAAACAGGTTGCGGTACTCGTCGAGCTAAAGGCTCGCTTCGACGAGGAGAACAATATCGGTTGGGCAAAGCAGCTCGAGCGTGCAGGCATCCACGTCGTATACGGCCTTGTCGGTTTGAAGACGCACGCCAAGATAGCCCTCGTAGTTCGCAAGGAGCATGATGGTATCCGCCGGTACGTCCACCTTGGTACCGGAAACTACAACCCGCAGACAGCACGGATCTATACGGACATTAGCTACTTCACTTGCAGAGAAGACATTACTGAAGATGCCACGGAGGTATTCAACTACCTCACCGGCTACTCGCGGCGTGAATCGTACAAGAAATTAGCTGTCGCACCGGTTACGCTCCGTGAGAGACTTGTAACTTTGATCAACCGGGAGATCCAGCACGCCAAGAGCGGGAAGTCAGGCCACATGATCTTGAAAATGAATGCTCTGACTGACGTCCTCATGATAGCCAAGCTATACGAGGCGTCCAAAGCAGGTGTACGAATTGATCTGATAGTGCGCGGAATCTGCTCGCTCAGACCCGGTGTGAAAGGGTGGAGCGAAACTATCCGTGTCATCAGCATTGTCGGAAGATATCTCGAGCACAGCCGTGTTTTCTATTTCGGGAACGCCGGGAAGCCGGAACTGTATTTAAGCAGCGCCGATCTGATGGGACGAAACCTGGATCGCCGCGTCGAGCTCATGTTTCCGATAGAAGACGGCGCGATAGGAGCGACAATCAAAAGGGAAGTTCTCGATGCAGCGCTCGCGGAAAATGTCCGTGTCCAGCAGCTGCATTCTGACGGCAGCTACGTTTTCGTGTCACCGCAGAACGGGACGGAGCTGATCGACATCCAGCGGAAGACGATGATGTCACGGATGGAGCTGAATCGGGCGCCGATACCTGTTCCACGCGAAGCTCCGCCGTCAAGCACAGCGTGAGTTCAGTGCCTATTCCGACAGTATCCCGTTAATTCTCAACCAGTCGATGCAAAGCCCCGCCCAACTCTTCACCGGGCCCCGATCGTTCTCGAGTGCGAAGCCATGCCCGCCTTTTTCATACAGGTGCAATTCACATTGCACGCCTGCCTTCCTGAGAGAAGAGTAAAACTCCAGACTCTGGTCCACCGGCACCGACTTGTCATCGATCGCATGGACCAAGAACGTCGGAGGTGTATCACCATCGACAGAACTGTAAAGAGGTTTTGAGGACTCAGGGAGTGCTCCAGTGTAGGCATAGACGAGGATAGCAAAATTCGGTCTGCAATTTACCGAATCGACATGATCTGCCATCAATTCTCTCGAGTGATGGATCGCGAGGTTAGCCGCTAAGTGCCCGCCGGCCGAAAATCCGATGACACCGATTTCGTCCGGGTTTACATTGTATTCTTTTGCTTTCGACCTGACAAGGCTCAATGCTCGCTGCGCATCCTGAAGCGCTTCGATTGGATCGAGACGATACTTCAACACGAACGCAGCTATTCCATTTTCATTTAACCACTGCGCGATCTTCGTTCCCTCTTTTTGAATGACTACCCGTTTGTAACCGCCTCCCGGGAACACTAATACTGCCGGACAATTTTTATTTTGCTTTTCCGGGAGAAATATTGTCAGCTCCGGCTGATAAACATTGACGATGTTATTTCCCTCGATCTTTTCCTCATCCTTCCGATTTTCAGTGCCTGGAGCGAGACCATTCCAGATCTTGATGGTGGATTGCTGTGCACGAACCGGAAAAGAGACGAAGAGCAGCAAACATGCAGACGTTAACATAAACACCTTCATGATGGTATTCTCCTCGTTTTGTCCTGAAAATACATCATACCATATTTGTTTAAGCCTATCTATTTTCAAGATGACTTTTTAGATATCATAAGTTTTAGGAAAGTCGTCGCAGCGATTCTGCCACGTCGTCAATATGTTCCGCTCGACATTCACGAATTTCTATCACTGACGTTGGCAGTTCTTAGTTAATCAGTCCCCGGTCTCTTACTTCTGCTCAATGCGAGAAGCTTTTTCTATGGCTTCTATCACCTGTTTGATGATTTTGGGATGCAGAATATCGCCGGAGTGAAATGGTACAACGACACGCACGCTTCTTTTAAGATAGATACGATGGCTCCCCTTGGATCTCAAAAGGTCGAAGCCAGCATCCAACAATAATTTTTCAGCCTCCTTCGCAGTGAGACGTTCGAGTTAACCAACCTTTATCTCAACAGAACCAGTCAGAATTTCTTTGCTCAGATATAATATCCGTTCATCCTCAGTGAGAGTTTCGAGATACAACTCTGCCGCTTCATGTATGTTATATATTGCCTCTTCGACGGTCTTCCCCTGAGATTGACACCCCGGCAGCTCGGGACAATAGACATAATAGCCAAAATCATCATGTCCAATAACAAATGTTGCCTTATACATTCTCTAACTCCTCGCATCAATTATAAACTTTTTGTCTGAGCAAACCAAAATCCACTGCAATCAGATGCTCCTAACAACGGCTTCTTCTCTTCACTCTGCGGCGCGCGTGGACGCCTAACCTCCTATTAGGTTCGCAGCAGTGTCCAACGTAATGCCTCTATCAACAAACCCGCGTCTATTTGTCCAAGTCGACTTCCACTACCGGCACATCCCAGTGGGCAACCAATATTTCGAATCGACGCTGCTCTTCTCGTTCGTACGTATCTTGATCGGGAAACATTTTGCGGGCGAGATCCCGCTCGCTGAATCCTTCGTTGGTCACCTGAATATTCTTCCAGACGATAGTCGCTCTGAAATCCCATCTCGCGTCTTCAGTCGCGTGAAGGCGCGGCTTGACCATGGTAATCTTCAGTATGTGTCCAATCTCAATACGCTTCCTGAGGAGTGGAAGATGGTTCTTCTTGTAGAGGCGCAGGAATTCATCCGCGCGTCCCCACTGGGTTTTGTAATAGTATTCGACAGCGTAAGGCTTGTCCTGAGTTATTGTTTTTGTTTTCATGGCATTAATATACCTCTAATCTGGGAGACCTCACGGGTCTTGGAGACCTGTTACGTTACCATTTGTCCGGAATCTGCGCGTGGCAAATATATATACTGCAAGCCAAGGGAGTACATAATACATGATTTGTTGTACCTCTGGGTGGACAGCCTCCTCCAATTTCCTTAGGTGTACGTTATCAGGGTCCCTAGCCTTTTGGAGCTCATTGTAATAAGCTGATCCGGTGAAGCTGTACCATCTGATGCTGTTTGAACTTCTATTGACAAGCAAGTCGATCGCGTCCGATTTTATCTGCACGCAGTCATACTCTCTTTGAAGCTCATCCCGAAGATGCACATCTAATAAGTACATCAGCGGAATCAGGAAGAAGAGAACCAATTGCACACGGCTCTCCTTCTGAGGGTCGTTGCTAAATAGAAGGGACATAAGCACAGCCAAGATCGCTGCATAGAGCATATGCCCCTGCATACGAGTGCTTTCATGAGATGATATTCTGGTTTATGTCGGATGACACTCTTTGCATAAGCACGGAAACAAGGCTCAAGTTATGAGACACGATATCTCTTGATGAGACACCGGAGGCATCACCTGGCACAAGTATCTGTGTATTGGAAGGAAGGATTATTCTAGGTGGTCGCTGCTCCAATATGTACAGCGCCAGAAGTACTGCGATAATGCAAGCGTCGGACATGATAAAATACCATAACCGACGAGCAACTAGAAAACCTAAGGAATTCCAAGCGTGTCTCGCGAATAAAAGGATGCTGCCCCAAAAAGATGACACATATCTGAAGACATGTTTCGCAAGTCGCATGATGGAATTCCTTTTCGTTACAAACCTGCCCACTTACTTTGTAAATTTACCCCTCTCCAATCTTAATCACAACCTTCCCCCGTCCATCATTCCACTATTCCACCATTCCGCCTTCGCAATCATCATACCTCCGAGAATGGACCTCCTACCGTCCAATGGAATACTTCGGGTTACATTCTCTGCTCTTCACATAACGCAAGAGTTTGGTCAGCAGACTTCTGCTGTACGGATCATGCAGACAATTTTGTCCAATCGGCAAAGTGCAGACGATGAGTTTTCCTGCGCCACACCTCATCTGAACCACATAAGCCGAGCTCAAATGAACCCACCCGATGTAAAGTCCGGCAAGAACATCTTCGAAGTGATCGCCTTGAATTCCCGCCAGGAACATCTTCGGTATCGCATCGGATATCTGGAAGCCGAGACGCCTGTACAAGTTCACACCTTTGAACGGCTCCTTCTCGTTTCGGTCCCAGTTCATGTTCGATGCCCAGTTGCCGTCGTACCATCCCGTATCGCGCAAGCCAAGGCTGAAGGGAAGTCGCTCGTCGAACTTAGTGAGACTGTCTGTCAGACATATGACAGCGGCGCCTCTCCGAAGCTCGGCATTCATACTATCATCGATGACGTTCGTCAAGAAAGGCACGTCGGCATTTTCGGCAGAGACGATTCGCAGACTCTTTTCAATTGAATCATTCGATAGGCTTGAAACAAATGATGAATCTCCATAGAGTCGAACAGTCTCGGCGGCCTCAATCCTCGGATAGACGAAAATGTCAAGATGATTCTCGCAAATACTTTTGTTATCGGCGCCGACGACATCGAAATATATTCTCTTACAAGCAACAGCATTTGCATCAATCGTCTTTACAGTAACCGGCGGAAATTCCACCACATCGCCGGCGGAGACTTCAGGAACGTCCAATTCTCCTCTTTGATTGCCGCTCGTGTGCCATATAACTCTTGCACCCTTCAGGTTAACAGAACTGTAATGTGAAAGCGACAATCTGATCGTCACGTCTTCGCCGGCCCAATAATTCCACTTGTCCACTTGCGGTATTAAGATGTCCTGCTGCTGAATGTTCGAAAGAGAATTCGCGTAGACTTTCGGATGCCGCCACATGTTCATCAGTCCGTTGGATTCCCAATTGATGTCGGTAAACTCCGTCACGACATATCCTGCTATGTTTCGATTGGACCTCATCGTCTCAATCTCAAATTTCAACGCGTCGAACTGTGCGCGCTCACTTTCAACGGCGAGACTGTCATAGTTCTTAAACATGCTGCCGTACTTGTACTCCGCCAATCGCATTTCAACACCGGCAGGCATGACTACTCTCGCATCTGCGAATGGTCGGCTGAACCACCAAGGTCTCTGCTTCGGAATAACGGGAAGTCCCCAGTTGCCGAACTCGGATATCATCAGCGGCTCGCGGCCGGTCGGTTCCGCATCGCTATACTTGCTGAACAGCCATTCGGGTCTTCGGCTGACTTCTTCAACTGTCGCCCTGAACTGGTTCCTCGCTTCAGGGATCGCCCAGTATGTGTGCCAATCTGCCATATCGGTCTTGATGTGAAAGTTGTCGCAGCACGGGCTGTTGTCAACTATCAATCTTCCGGTCGCCTTGCCTTTAGCGTAATCATAGAAATTCTTAAGCCAAATCCGTTGGAGCGAGTCTCGCAAATCTATTCCCCAGCTTTCATTGATCAAACAGATCGCTAAAAGTGACGGATGATTCCAGTCTCTTGCAAGCATCCCGTCTAATGTTTTCTTCCCGCGTTCTTCGGATTCCGGAGTCAGCTTGTCCCAGTTGGGGATCTCGTACCAAACAAGCATACCAACTGCATCCGCAGCCTTTAGATAACGTGGATCGGGAACTTTGATGTGGCATCTCAACAGGTTAAGCCCGAGCTTCTTCGCTTTGATCATCTCGTCGCGAATGTAATTTTCCGACGGCGGAGTATAGACTGTCTCCGGGTAAAAGTCCTGATCGAGTGCACCAATCAGGAAGATCGGCTTGCCGTTGAGATAGAATTTTCCATCTCTCGTCTCGAAAGATCTGAAACCGAACTCATCAACAGCGGTGTCGCCGGTCGATAATATCGTTAACAGCTTATAGAGTTTTGGCGAATCCGGTGACCAGAGCGAGGGACTCGCAACATTGAATTCATAGTGCGGCGAGTCGTCCTGGGACAGGATAGGTTTAATGAATTCAGCAACCATCTTCTTCTCAGGAGAGAACAACACGAACTTAATAGTCTCCCCCTGCAAGGATGATTTTGTCGATGTCATCCTGACATCCACCGATACCCGGCCGTTGATGATTGGCGTGACGTGCACAAGCTCGAAGTGTCTCACCGGCTTGATCTCCAGACTCACACTCTGCCATGGACCGCTTGTCTGCACGTACCAGCTTTGCTTGCCATGTGGAATTTCAGAATAGAGAACACCTTCCGTTCCAACCGGACCGGGCACGGGATCCATTACGCGCACGACGAGATCGTTCTTTCCTTTCTTGAATTGTGCGGTGACTTCGACATCAAATGGCAGATAGCCTCCATCATGAGTCCCGACGAGTTCGCCATTCAGATAAACGTCGGCCCGATAGTCCACCGCTCCGAAATGGATTAGCAGCACTTCCCCGAAAGCGAGAGACGGAAGAGTGAACGATCTACGGTACCATGCAACTCCCTGATGGTTTCTCAGGTCAGAGAATTGTGCCTGCCATGAAAGCGGAACCACAGCCTTTCGCCAGGAAGCTCTGCTCCAGACATCACTTACGGTGAACACGCCGGCGCTGTCGACGGCGAAATTCCATTCACCATCGAGAGACACTGTCCTCGACAAGGCCCGGTTAGAAAAAAACAAACTCGGCAAGAGAAATATCAAAAGCAATTTGGGCATGGCTTTATCCCTTTTTTCTTCTCAACAAATGCTACGACACTTGTTCCAATGAATTTACTCATTAGAAACTTGTCGAGCATGGGATCAAGAAGATATCTCGCAAAGTCGCAAAGATCGCGGGAAACAAATTCAATTTACATTATTCTTTGGGTGTCTGGCGTCTTCGCATGAGAGAATTTCTTAACGTGGCCCACTACCGCAAAGCCTTTTCCAGTATAGTATCCGACACAAAGCGAGGCGTTTATCAGAGGATGCTGCTCAACCCAACCGTGAAGAAAAGATCGCGCGGCCTGCTGAGACGATATGTCAGGTCGGCGCGAATGAGTCCGAAGATCTTCCCAATTCCGATGCCGGCCTCGTAATACCAGCCGTTCGTTGTTGAGAGTCCATTCATCCACGATTGAGCCGCGGCACCATCCACGAGAACTTCCATGCCGCTCCGGTAAAGAAACGGAATGTCAAGCATGAGGAATGGTACATTCCGGAAGTTGTGCTCGACGGAGACCATGATGAATCTATCGCCTACAAACTCGCGCGGGTAAGCGCTCCTGAGAACTCCGAAAGTCTCGAATCGTCCAAGTTGTGAGTCGAGAACGAACTCACGCTGCGGCGGAAGTGTGCCGGTCGAAGTTCCGCCCGCAAAGCTGACCTGAAGCTGCGGCGGAAAGAGATAGCTTCTGAGGAAAGTCGAGAAGTGATACGACGCAGTCAGATAGTAACGACTGAAATTGAACTCACTGCCGGTTATGGATGGCGACGAATACTCAGCTGAGAGCTCGATGGCATTTGCTGAAACGAGCCCCAGAAGCGTTTTCTGTTCGCCGTACCTTACATCGAATTGCATACTCCGCATCTGTCCATCATCGATGGCAGGGTTCGCGCGATAAATGTGACCGAAAGTCATGATATTGAAATTAGTATGCTGGAACGCTGTTCTCTCTTGCTCAGACAAATATGAAATGGAAGCGGTGAAACTATTAAACGGTTGAGTATTTAAAAATGCTTTCCATCCATACGTCATATAGTAATCCTGGTAGTCGTTTCGTCCGAAGAGCGAGAAGACGGAAGTCATTATTGAAGGATAAAAATCACCGTCTGGAAAATGTGCGATGTCGCGGTAAACGTCTGCGCCAAGTTCCAGTTTATTCATCTTGATAAGCGGGTACACTACACCCAAATGCCATTTGAAAATCCTGTCTGATATCCCGTAACCGGCAGCGGCATTCACTCGCCAGCCCGTTGAGTAGATTGATGTACTTGCTCCTTCATTCCCGATGGTGATCGAAACGTTCCGCTTGCCGGAAGTGTACGTGTACGTCCCGCCGAGAAAGAGCCCTTCTACCCGATCATATCTAATGTCCAGGTACTTAACGAACGAGAGTGAGCTCCCACTGCCGAGGATCGATGCCGTCGCACCTGTCGGCTTAAATTGCTTCTGGAGTGTTTGTGTGCTGTCGAGGGTCTTGTAAGCTTTTTGTTCAACCGCTGTCAGTGGAAGAACTTCATGCGAGCTCCAGAACGTCGAATCATACCTGGTCGCATTTGAATCAACTACAAGCTGCCGCTTCGACTTCTTGAAAATCGAATCGGGTATTTCGGAATTTATCCGGTAATCATATATGACGGAAGTCTGATCAAAGACAATGTTCGGAAAGTTCAACCCCACAAGGCTTACCTTTCCACCCATGTCAGCGATGATATCGGTCGGCATCCAGAACTTCTCGTCGTAAAGAGAATACCGTTGAGTGAAATTCAGTTTCAGATTGCTGACGAAAGGTATGTTGAGTGCTTCGTTCGGCTTGACATCGATCCCCACGACGGCATACGATGAATCAGCAATTGAGATTTGGCCGGCGAACAGCGGGACAATTCGCGAGTCAGGAATGATTTCTATGTCGTAAACTGTAACACCATCCTTTCTAAATGTCCTGATGAGTCTATACTTGTAGTGGTCAAGCGCGTCCTCCGCTATCGGCCCGACGAATTTGTAACCAATAATATCGATTATGTCGTCAGTGAAATTCACTATCTCGCCGACAGATGCAGTCATTAGCATCTCAGGAAGGTTTTTCGTCTCGCGCTTCTGGGATACGACTTCGCAGAGAGTATCTCCCTGCCGCCAAAAGCCATCGGTGTAAGATTCGGTGATGGCCGCAATCGAAGTGTCCCTGTAAAACATTTGCCGGGTGAATGCCTTGAACTCATACGAGTGCAGTAGTTTTGACCACTCGTGCTTTCTCGCTATCGCTCGACGGATGATCGCGTATGCCGGGTCCTCTGCAATGGACACAACTTCCGGCATTAATATCTCCGCAGGCTCCAGCTTCACATTACGAGAGATGTTACTGTTGAGAGTTACACGAAGGGAGTCGGTGCGATATCCGACATAGCTGAAAACGAGCGTGTAATCTCCAGCTGGGAGGGAGAGAAGATATGATCCGTCAAGGTTGGTGATTGTTCCCCTTGCCGATCCAGCGACACGCACATTTGCAGCAGCAATCGGTTCGCCGGACTTTGAATCCGTCACCCTTCCTCCGACGTTGTAGACTCCTTGAGCAAATGAAGCCGAAACGAAAATGAAAACCGCCAGAATTGACTTCGTGATATTATCAAGCATGCCGATCACTCCTTTGAACAAATTACTAAAATCGGAGAAGAATGTTACCTGAACAAGAGGTGATTTTTGCTGCTCATCTCTTTGCACTTTAGCATCCGAGATACTCGGCGGCATGTGCCGGAGACAGGAACGATGGTGGTCTGGCTGCCCGGCGGCCGGCTTCCGGTCTCGTGAGCAGCTGAATCCGAGCGATTTCCCGATTAAAACCGATTCAAGACACGACGATCCGTTCCAATTCCTCCAGCGATTTGCCTTTGGTCTCAGGCATCACCTTCCACACGAAGAAGAAGAATGGAATCATCATGACAGCAAAGAACATAAACACATTGCCGCCGCCGAAGCTCGTGAGCGCGATCGGGAACACGAGGCCGATTATCGCGTTCATTATCCAGTGAGTAAACGACCCGAGCGCCTGCCCCTTCGAACGCACCTTGTTAGGGAATATCTCTGCGAGGAACACCCAGATGACGGCACCCTGTGAGAAGGCAAAGAATGCTATGAAGCCGACTATGAACACTACCACGCCTGTGCTGCCGAAAAGAGTTTCATCATAATAGTGAATTGCAGCACCCGACAAAGACAGGAACATCCCCACCGCACCGACCAGAAGAAGTGTCTTGCGTCCGAACTTGTCGATGAAGAACATCGCTATTATGGTAAAGATCATATTGGTTATCCCCACGGCCACAGCCTGGAGCATTGCTGCATTCGTGCTCGCGCCGGCTTTCTCGAATATCATCGGCGCATAATACATTATGACATTAATGCCGGACAACTGGTTGAAAACTGCGAGCAGCACCGCACACATAATTACAAAAGTGTATTTCTTCTGCAGCAGCTTTGTCATGCCCTGACCGCCCTCCTGCTTCAATGAACTTATGATATCAGCAAGCTCGGCTTCCACATTTGCTGCTCCCACATTCTCAAGAACAGTCTTAGCCTTTTCAACCTCGTTCTTCTTCACGAGCCATCGCGGACTTTCCGGAACGAAGAAGAGTAACAGGAAAAACAACGCGGCCGGTATTGCCATTACTCCGAACATCCAACGCCAGTTGTCCGCTCCGACGTTCACGAGAAGATAATTCGAAAAGAACGCCACGAGAATACCAAGCACGATGTTAAACTGCGCAACTGCGACCAACCTTCCTCTCAATCTCCCGGGTGAAATTTCTGCGATATACATTGGTGCCATGACCGACGCGGCCCCAATAGCCAGGCCGCCGAGAAATCTCGCCGCCAGGAGCGTGTACCAGCCCGCGGCCAATGCGCAACCGAGAGCGGAGATGAAGTACAACGCGCCGCATACAGAGAGCATGAGCCGTCTTCCAAACATATCTCCAGGCTTTCCGACCGCGATCGAGCCGATTACAGTGCCCCAGAGCGCAATCGAAACCGTCATCCCGAGGGTAGCATCGGTTAGATTGAAAAAGTGGGTGATGAACTTCGTCGTCCCCGAGATAACGGCTGTATCAAAACCGAAGAGAAAGCTGCCGACCGCCGAGACTACCGTTGCGAACAGAAGGTTCCTATTCATCGTGTGCACCATTAATTTGATCTAATGAAACTACCAGGGTCAGTTTGACTTGTCGAAGGGTTTCGTTACTCACGTCGTTCAACACCGGAGTTCGCAGGCATTCATCCGTCTGTGCATCGGGACGTGATGTAGCTGAGTCATCACTCGACTTGTACAAGGGTGGTAATATGGATCAAGCTTTGAATCGTAATGGCTAATATATAATCGCCGACATAATTGTTCAAAGCTGCCAGCTTTCGTTGACTTGCGAGAAGAATGGAGTCGATATTCATAAGTTGAATATCATTTCGGAACTTTTCCCTGACGGGACATGCCCCGCCACTGTCCTGACAATCTTGCCGGGTCACTGAGGTTCCCCAATCGGGATATCAGTCTTCAGTTGGAGTGGTCTGTGAGGCGTCAATCCTGAACGAAAGAGATCAGTCCATAGATGATTTCCGTCCCGGGCCTGAGGTTGCACTCATATATCGGGGGAATAGTGCCAGTTTCCTTGTGGTATGCTTCCTGGATTTTTCTCCTGAATTCCTCAACCGAGCGTCCTTCGACGAGATTCAACGTGCAACCTCCGAAACCTCCACCCATCATCCTTGCTCCGAGTACCCCGTCAATTTCCAATGCAGCATCGACAAGCACGTCGAGTTCCCTGCAGGTCACTTCGTACTTGTCTCTCAAACCCTCATGCGAAGCGTACAGGAGCGCACCGAACCGAGTGTAATCGTCACGCCGCAAACACTCGCGCGCAGCGTTTACCCGAGCATTCTCCTCAAGCACGTACAGACAGCGTTTGTAGACTGTGCCATCCAACTCCACCGCATGCTCCTTCAACAATTCCGGACTTACGTCGCGGAGGCTGTGAACGTAAGGAGCATACTTCTTCACGATGCTCACCCCTTTTTCACATTGTCGTCTTCTCAGATTATACTCTGAAGATGCCAGACTTCGCTTCACGCCCGTGTCGCACAGGACAAATCTCAGGTCCTTTCTGGTGAAAGGAATGTATTCGTAATCGAGACTCCTGCAATCGAGATGCAGTGCGGATCCGCCTTTGCTCAACAGGCTCGCGAACTGATCCATGATGCCGCACTTTACTCCGACGAATTCATTCTCGGCGCGCTGCGCGATCTTCGCAAGCTCGACCCGCCGCAGGCCCAGGTTGAACACTGCATTCAAGGCAAACGCCAGCCCGGCTTCCAATGCAGCCGAGGAAGACATTCCTGCTCCTATAGGGATATCACCGGCGAATAAACATTCGAAACCGTTTAATTGAAAGCCTGCCTTGCTTAGTTCGTCAACGATACCGATGAGGTAGTTGGCCCAACCCTTGTCGGATTTTACCGGCCGCCGTGAGTCGAAATAACAATCTTCACCAAAATCCACAGACCGAATTTGGACGTTATGGTCTGATCTCGGTGCAAGCGCAAGACAGATCGCGCGGTCTATGGCGGATGGAAGTACAAATCCTTCGTTGTAATCCGTGTGCTCGCCGATCAGATTTATTCGACCTGGCGACCTCACCACCACCATTTGTTCACTTTGACCAAATGTCCTGATGAACTCATTCCTTACAGAGCCTGCTATCTCCAGTTTTGATTCCAAATGCAATTACTCCAATCTAAATGCGACAAATCTTCATGTGTGTTTCAGCGCCGTCTCTCGAATTCTGTTTTACTTCAGTTCCTATCGTGGTACACTCCCTTGAAGCTGGTACACGAGATGGTGGAACGTCGAGTCATTCAACGCGAATCCTTCATTTTCCAACAATCGGTTTCAGATGAGATGGCCGTGAAGCGATTGTGATTGTTGCGGTTCTTAGCCCATCGCTGGAAGCTGTCAGCCTGATGTTGCCCGGTTTGCGGTCAGACAGAACGACAGCTACACATTTGCCGTTATACAGCTTTCGTTGATACTTGCCGTCAGGATATTTGTCGGGCTCATGACTGCTGGGATTGCCATTACCGACACCAATTATCTCCCCTTCACCTTCGGCACCGAACTGAATCAGGTTATCAGCCGTCGGGACTTCTCTGCCAAGCGAGTCGACGACGGTGGCGGTGACAACTGAGACATCTTCACCATTCGCATTTATCGTGTCGCGATCAGAACTGAGCTTGATGACAACAGGCTCACCGGTCGTCTCCTCCTTAGCTGTCAACATCTTACCGCTTCTCCACCCATGGGCATCAAGCGTACCGGGTTCGTAGCTCACCGTCCACTCAAGGTGTGAATCTCTTTGCATGACTTTTGTCCCAAGGCTTTTTCCGTTGAGGAACAGTTCGACACTGTCGCAGTTGCTAAAGCACCAGACATCTATGGGCTGGCCTTTCCCGTGAACGGGATCTTCGACCTTCCCCTTCCAATTCCAGTGTGGGAAGATGTGAAGTACGTTTTTGTCGCTCCACCATGACTGGTAATAGTAGAAATTGTTCTTGGGAAAGCCGCACATGTCCATGATACCGAAATTAGAATTGATGTCGGGCCATTCGTAAGGAGTCGGCTCGCCGCGGTAATCGAAACCGGTCCACACGAAGCCGCCAGCGAGATACTTATGCTCGTCGTAGAACCTCCACCACTCCTCGGCCGTCGCACCCCATGGCGGTGCATTGACATCGTAGTCGCTGACATAACCCTTGGTGCTATCTTTTGCATATTCGCCTCGTGTAGAGACAGTGCTTGCTGTCTCGGTCCCGATCAGCGGTTGGTCGGGATGGTCCAGGTGGTACTGCTCGATGACGCTGGTTCTGTAATTGAAACCTCGCACCGGGATGACGCTGTTTACGGCATGTTCGTATGCAGCGCCGTCGTTTGCTGCAAAGGTGCAAGTCCTGGAAGGATCGATTCGCTCTTGGATCCCTATCAGTGTCTTCGCTATTCTGACTCCCACTTCTCTATCTTGCACACCCCATTCTTCATTTCCGATCGACCAAAGAATGACCGACGGATGATTCCTGTCACGGAGGATCAACCTTCCGAACTGCGAAATGTATTCGGGCGAACTGTTGAGTAGCCTGTTCTCGTCCATCACGAGCATGCCGAGCTTGTCGCAGGCATCGAGGAGTTCTGGTGTCGGAGGATTGTGACTTGTCCTAATCGCGTTGGATCCCATCTCTTTCAATTTCCGGATGCGATAATATTGCAGACCATCCGGCAAGGCGGTCCCGACCCCGGCGTAATCCTGATGGTTGCAGGTTCCCTTGATCTCCACTCGTTTTCCATTAAGAAAGAATCCGTTGTCTTTGTCCCATCGAAGAGTTCTTATGCCAAAATTTGTCTCGACTCTATCTACAACTTTGTCGCCGGATTTCACGATCGAGACAAGCTTGTAAATGTATGGTTTTTCCAACGACCATAGTTCGGGATGGTCCACAGAAATAGTTTGGCTGACAGTTTTCTCTTCATCCGGATTCAGTTTGCTTCCACCTGCTGACGTGCTACCCAGAATCTTCCCGTGGTTGTCCATGATAATTGATTCAAGGTCAAATCTCCCAACGGACTCTCCGCCGTTGCTGACCTTCGTTTCTATGGCCAATGTCGCCTTGTTTCCATCTATCGATTTCGTTCTGATGTATGCGCCATACTTCGGAATGTGCAACGACGCAGTTTTAATCAACCATACATGTCTGTAAATACCCGCACCTTCATAGAACCAACCTTCATAGTTTGTGGCATCGACCCGGACCACGAGAACGTTTTTCTCGCCATAGTTTATGAAGTTCGTTACATCGAAAAAGAATTCTGAATATCCGCTCATATTCTTCCCGACAAAATTGCCGTTCAACCAGACAATGCAATTCCTGAACACGCCGTCGAATTTTATGACGATTCTTTTTCCAACATCCTGTGTCGGGACAGTAAACGAATTCCTGTACCAGCCAATCGAGGTCGAAGGAAATTCTCCGCCGAGGGGTTTGTATCCATGTCCCATCACGGCGTAGTCGTTGACATCGACAAAGGGAAGATAGACTGCCCAATCATGCGGCAAATTGACCGTCTGCCAGGAACTGTCGTTAAACCGAGGGCTGATTGCCCCGGGTCCGATTCCTTCCTTCGCAAAGATTTCGTCTGTTTCATACCCGAAGTCTTCCTGCGGATCTGCAGAATTCCCCAGATGAAATTTCCAGTTGTAATCCATAAGAAGTTTCTGCCGTACGGTCGGAGCGCTCACATCAGCGGTTCTGACGCCGCCTCCTTGAGCTCCGAAAACAGAAAGTATTGACATGAAAAGAATCGCTAGTGTCGCGGAAATCTGTCGAACCATTTCAGTTCTCCCTATCTTTTAGTTTATCCAACGAGTAACTCGAGTCCAGACTCTTCGACTTTATTTTAACAGAAGAATTTTCCTAATTGACCAGTAGCTTTCGGAACTCGTCGGTTCCGCCGATGGCGTCCCTTCGGGAGACTCCACTTTCGCGACGAGTCTGCAGAAATACACACCGCTCGGGACATCATTCGCTGACCACGTCACATCATGGTATCCCCTGGTTTGATACCCGTTGACAATCCGACTCACCTCCTGGCCGAGCACATTATAAATATCAATTGAGATGCTTGAAGCCACCGGGAGTGCGAATTCGATTGTCGTGCTTGGATTGAATGGATTCGGGTAAATATTGAAATCGTACCCGGGAACGCTCCTCGTCGGTCTAACCAGAGTAGCACTTATTCCCAGGAAGGCATCCATGGCGGCTGTCGGCTCTTCGGTTTTAGGATCCCATGCCCCGAGCTGATATCCCTGCCAGTTATAACTTTCAGGTTCCCAATAGAATACGCCGAGCCCGCCGACGGATTTTGTTTTTGATATAAGATCTAACAAGTAATGATTCGCGTTGACCGGATCATTGTAGACGTAGCCTGCCTCTGCCACCATTACTTTCGTTTGATATCTTGCGATCACGTCTTTCATTGTTATTAGTGCCAGGCTATCATCATTGGCCCAGGGTAAATTGGCCCAATAGGGATACACAGACATTCCAACGATGTCCCACTTCGCGCCATTGGCTTTGAGACCATCGAACATCCATCTATACATCGCATCGTCATGCCCGTTTGACAGATGAACAATTACCTGGATTGAGCTGTCGACAGCCTTAGCAGCAGCGTAACCTGTGTCGATCATCCTGGCAAAATTAGCCATGTGAGTTGAAGCCATTCCATCCGGCCATAACATACCATTGTTTGTTTCATTTCCGATCTGCACCCATTTAGGAATTACGCCGAGTGATTTGAGTGTATCCAGCACGCCGTAAATATGATCATAAAGGTCCGTGAGCAGTTTGGGTAGAGAATCGTTTGCCCAGGCTGCCGGCTTGGTTTGGCGCGATGGGTCAGCCCAGGTGTCGCTGCAATGAAAGTCTATCAGCACATTGAAACCCATGCTGTCGGCACGGTGAGCCATGTATGCCACATCCCTTTTATCGCAGTAGTCACCGCTCGGATTGACCCATACTCTGAACCTGAGTGCATTGATCCCTTTTTCTTTCAAGATATCCAGGCAGTTCTTCTGAATTCCCGAATTGTCTTTGAATACGTACCCCTGAGTCTCCATTTGCGATAGCCATCCCACATCCGCGCCATTTGCGAATTGTGCCCTTATCTCAAGCGGACAAATCAGCATCAAACAGAAGAGGACCAATCCGCGATATGTATTCATCGTAGTGTTGGAACGAACGCACACTATTGTTTTTGTTCCTCTTGATCCCGATTGCCCAATCAACAAATCATCTCTCATATCTCTACCCATTCCTTTCTCGTTTTCCTAATTCTCCAAGCTCTCAACCGTCATCGGCGAGTCCACCGGTTTGTGTGAGGTAAATTCAATGACGGCGCTCTTCAAACCCCCGGAAACTGCGGTGAGGCGAATTGCGCCGGTCCTTCGTGTGGATTTTATCACGGCGAGTGCAAGTCCGTTAAACACTCTCCGTTCGGAACTTTTCATTTGAGTCGTGTCTGTCGGGTTGCCGTTATCGGTGCCTGCCAACTTGGCTTCGCCCTCGACTTCGAACTTAATGAGATTGTCGGCTGTCGGCACTACCCAGCCATGTTTGTCAACTATCTCCACTTTGACATCCGCTATGTCTTCACCGTCCGCGTTTATTTCTGTTCTGTCCGCCGACAACCGGATTGAGTAAGGTTCGGTGGTTGTGTGTATTTCCTCGGTGACAATTTGGCCGTTCTTTCTTCCGACCGCTTTCAGAGCACCCGGCTCGTAAGGAACATCCCACGATAAGTGCAAGTCAGAAGTTGTCGGGAAAATATATGGATGCGCATACTTGTACCATGCCCCTGCATGGCCTTGCTGTGGAAAGACGTAAGATTTAATGCCGAAAGATTTGCCGTTCACAAAAAGTTCAACGCTGTCGCAGTTTGTATATGCAATTACCGGAATGACCTGTCCTTCGTGACCTGACCAATTCCAATGAGGAAGAAGATGCAACATCGGTTTGTCTGTCCATTGACTCTGGTAGAAATAGTAGCTGTCTTTTGGAAAACCACAGAGGTCTATCACTCCGAAAAACGAGCTCCTGCTCGGCCAGCGAGATTCGCCGAGATAATCTATGCCTGTCCACATGAAGTCGCCGGTAACGTAATCGTGTAATGAAACAAACTCCCACAATTGTTCGGCTTCTATCATATTGGTTCTATAATCCATGAAACGGATAAAGGGATTGGAGGATGTGTCGGTTGGCAGAAAATACTCCCCGCGAATACCCGGGATGGAAACGCTCTCCGTCCCGATCATCTTCCAATCGGGATGATCATGCCTGTCAATGCTGTAATACAACTCTCTGCGTTCTCCCCAGCGGTCGACATAATTATATCCGACAATATCTTGCATCTCCAGGAATTCTGGCTTTGCCGGATACGTAGGATCGGCAATATGATCGTTGGCAACTGTCACCGGCCTGGTAGGATCTTCCTCATGAAATGTATCGATCAAACCTTTCAATATGACCGTTCCGGAATCCGAACCCTGATCCGACACTTCGTTTCCAGCACTCCACAAAACAACGCACGGATGATTGCGGTCGCGATGAATCATGGAAAGAAGATCCGACTTCCAGTTGTCTTTGAAATAGACATGGTATCCGTATTTGACCTGGCCTTTGGCAATTGTCCATTCATCGAATGCTTCGTCCATTACAAGGAAACCCAGCTTATCGCAGAGGTCGAGGAACTCGGGCGCAGGCGGATTATGCGATGTCCGAATAGCGTTGCAGCCCATCTCCTTCAGCAACTGCAAACGTCTTACCCATGCCTGGAGAGGAACTGCGGCACCAAGGCAGCCTGCATCGTGGTGCAGGCATACTCCATTCATCTTCACACGCTGGCCGTTCAGAAGAAACCCTTTGTCTTTATCATATTCGATCTTGCGAACGCCGAAAGGTGAATCGTACTCATCAACCGTGTCTCTCCCTTCAACAATTGTCGAATGCAAAGTGTACATGTATGGAGTTTCAATTGACCAGAGCGAAGGAGAGGAAATCTCAATTTGTTGTTTCTCTTCGGATGCACTTGAGGGTGGAAGTGAAACGCGCGTTTCAACTGTTGCCACCACTTTGCCAGATCCGTCTTCAACTGATGATCGGAGCACAACACTGCTCGAGGCCGCATGTCTATTTTCGATCGCGGTGCGGATCACGACTGTCGCGGACGTTGAGTCGACAGCAGGAGTTGTAATATACGTTCCCCATTGAGCAACGTGGATCGGCCCAGCGATGTTGAGCCAAACGTTCCGATAAATTCCCGAGCCGGAGTACCACCGACTGTTAGGCTGAAGTGAGTTATCAACTTTCACGGCGATTACGTTTTCTCCTTGCCTGATAAAAGGAGTAAGGTCGTAATAGAAACTCGTATATCCGTAATGATGAATTCCAAGATAATGTCCGTTGATCCATACATCGCTGTTCATGTACACGCCATCGAATTCAACCCAGACATTCTGATCTTTCATAATCGAAGGTATGTTGAAATGCTTTCGATACCACCCGATGCCTGTAGGTAAATAACCTCCGGCTCCACCAGTGGTCGCATCTTTCTTGAACTCGCCTTCAACGCTCCAATCGTGCGGCAGATTGACCATCTCCCAGCTTCTGTCATCAAAGTCCGGTCTCTCTGCGCCTTTCGCATCTGACTGTACAAATCTCCAGTCGTAGTCCATAAAGAGTTTTTGCCGGGCACTGGGTGTGCCCCTATCTAAGATTCGTGGGCTATCTTCGCGCGCGCTAAAAGATGATAACGATACAAGCCACAGAGTGATTGCCATCGCGAAAATGTATTTGGGCATTTCAGTGTTTTCCATCTTCTTGTTTCTCCAATGCCAGCCGCTTTTTCAGCACTTCAGTCCTATGGCCCGCTTCGATCCTGATGTCCACTATTTCATAGTCCTCCTCTGCTAAGGCAAATCTTAATGCCTGCGCCATGATTCCCGTTCACCAAAGTGCACGCATCCTCTCAATCCAACAACCAGCCTGCGTCGACGACAAGGTTATGCCCAGTTGTAGCTTTGCTGGAATCAGACAAAAGAAAAAGGATATGGTTAGCAATATCTTCAGGCTGTATCTTTATTTTCAAAGACTGCTTGGAAAACAGATCAGTCAAACGTTTCTTGTCTTTCGCTTCGTCATCCGTGTCAAAATACTCTTTCTTCTGGCGTTCGGTAAAAATCCAGCCAGGGGAGATGCAATTGATGCGGATGCCCTCCCTTCCCAATTCCCTGGCGAGCCCTGATGTCAATCCAATGATTCCGGCCTTGCTGGCGGAATAAATGCTTCTTCCGGAGACACCCAGCCTATAATTGATTGAAGATATATTGACAATACTTTTTCCCTTTCCGTTCCTTAGCATCTTAAGCGACGACCGGATACAGAGATAGTATCCTCTCAGATTAAGATCGACAATTTCATTCCAGCGTTTCGCGTCTCCATCTGCGAGCGAAACTATTGGGTCGATGCCTGCTACGTTCACAAGATAATCAATCGATTTTGTCTCCTTGTTTACGGAATCGAATGTCTTTTCTATTTCTTCTGCCAATTTTAGGTCACAGGAATAATGGAGATAGTTCGGGTGATTGATCGTAGCATCACTGCAATCAATCCCGAAGACCCTTGCCTTTTGCTCCAGCAACCCGACAGAAGTGGCTCTTCCAATTCCCTGGGAAGCACCTGTGACTACAGCGAGTTTTCCGCTGATATCTTCGTAGACCATGGTCGTTTCTTACTTTTTGCTCTCTCGTAAGAATGTTTTCTGGTACGTACTCCAAGGTGTTCGCCTCATTGTCATCTCGCTTGAACTACAGCAACGCCTTTCTTCATTTCTCCTGATGCTGCAGTTAAAGTAATCGAACCCGGACGGCCGGCATTTTCGACGGCGACCATGCATTTCCCACGATAGGCATCGTGTTGGTTCGATCTGTAACTCTTCACATCATTGTCATTTCCATTTTCTATACCGAGGATTCTTCCTCCACCATTGATATCGAAAGTAATCAAACTGTCCGCGTCAGGTACCGTATAGCCCTTCTCGTCCTCGATAAGGACTTCTACTAAAGCGACACTTCCGATGCCGGACACTATCCGCGATTCGGTTGGTACCAAAACAATCTTGTATGGCTCGCCTGATGTATGCAATTCGTCAGTCGCGACAACCTTTCCGCTATCTTCCGCCACCACTTTTAACACGCCAGGTTCGTAACTGACCTCCCATGATAATATCGGATCGCTGAACTCAGAACGTTCCTTGGCTCCGACCGATTTGCCATTCAGAAATAACTCCGCCCTTTGGCAGTTCGTGTAGCAAATGGCGGTTACTCTCTTTCCATCAGGCAAATTCCAAGAATCTTCAAAATCATCGTTGCCGCCACGGGATGCTTTGACTGATATGTGAACGACGGGCTTATCCGACCACAAGCTTTGTCTGAAATAGAAATTCGGTTTCTTGAAACCGGCAAGGTCGATTAGACCCCACCCGTGACATCTATTAGGAAATTTCCCTGCCTCACCAAGATAGTCAACTCCGGTCCATAAGAACTGACCGGCAATGTAGGGGAGATCCCTTACAGAAACCCACGGCTGGAATGACTGGCCAGTTTCACTCGCCACAATTTTTCTTTCCGGAAATTCTGTATGATCTCTTTTGTAATAAGCCTCCATATAATTGTAGCCGACGACATCCAAGAGAGCTGCCAGCCCCAGACTGTCCGATTGAGGAATATTTGCAAGCGCCGCTGTGACGGGGCGAGTCGTATCCAGCTCTTTCGCAGTCTTTACAAGTTTCTGTGCTATTGGAATAAGCTCTTTTGCAGAAGGTCTCCAGCTTTCATAATAAGAATCATTCGGGTCTGCGTACGGATCGTTAGGAGAGTCAATCTCATTCCCTATGCTCCACAATATTATTGATGGATGATTCCTATCTTGCAATATCATGTCAGTCAGATCTTTTGTTGCCCAATCATTAAAGTATTCATGATAACCGTACTCCTCGTAATAAACATGCAGACCTTTTGATAGCTCTTCCTTTCCGACATTCCAACCCTGCATCCATTTCTTTTTTCCTCTTGCCCATTCGTCAAAAGCTTCATCCATGACAAGGAGACCCATTCGATCACAAAGGTCGAGGAACTCTGGCCCCGGTGGATTGTGACTGGTGCGTATCGCGTTTGCACCCATTTCTTTCAGAAGTCTGAATCTAAGCTTCCAGACGCTCAATGGAACTGCCGTTCCACCAAGTCCCCCGGCATCGTCGTGGAGGCAGACTCCCTTCAGCTTGAGGTTCTTACCGTTCAAGAAGAAGCCGCTGTCGGGGTCAAACCGAATCTCCCTGATTCCGAACTGAGTTTTGTAGCTGTCAATAACTTTGCCGTGGAACTTCAAAGAGTTGACGGCTGAATACATGTATGGGCTATCGGGCGACCACAATCTCGACTTTGGAATTCTCAATGCCTGTTCGAACTCATACTCACCATCCTCCTGGATTTCATGGATTGTTTCTAGAACGCCGACAACGCGCTTTTCTTCATCAAGAATTGTCGTTTTCAAACTCAGCTCATCGGCAGTTGTTGTTCCATTTACGACGTAAGTCCTAGCAAGTACCGTCGCAGAGTCGTTTGAAAGGTTGGCGGTCGTTATGAACGTTCCCCATTGCTTAATATGCATTCTATTTGTGGTGATCAACCAAACGTCGCGATAAATTCCAGAGCCGCTGTACCACCGCGAGTCGGCGTCCTGAGAATGATCGACTCGTACAGCCAAAACATTATTCTCACTTCCAAATTTCAGATATGGTGACAATTCATACCTGAATCCGATGCAGCCGTAAGGACGTTTTCCCAGGTAATGACCATTGATCCAGACCTCGCTATTCTCATAGACTCCGTCGAATAGTATGCTGACATTCCTTCCGCGTTCCTTCTCGGAGATTCTGAAGGACTTCCTGTACCAACCAATCCCGCCTAGTAAATATGCCTGACAACTTGGATTAACTCTGTCGAAAGGCCCCTCTATGCTCCAGTCGTGAGGTAAGTTAACATTTCTCCATACTGAGTCGTCATAATCCGGTTTCTCCGCACTACCAGGATCTCCCTTGAAGAACTTCCAGCCAAAATCAAAGTTCTCGGTTGTCCTGACAGATTTATCCAACTGACAGAAGGAATCAGAAAAACTAAAAACACTGAACATTATTGTGAAGATAACGAAACACATTCCCTTAACAGCGATCGAGAAATGATTCAAGCGTTCACCTTCAATTCATTTGAGCAAAAGAAGCTTCTTAGTATCATGGTACGAACCTGCGTCTAGACTGTAGAAATACACACCACTTGTAAGGGATTCAGCGTTAAATGAGACTGTGTGAATTCCCGCGCTCTCACGACAATCTATTAGAGTTCTTACTTCTCTTCCCAATGCATCAAAGATCTTCAATGTGACTTGACAAGTCATCGGCAATTGAAAGCTGATCGTTGTGGTAGGGTTGAATGGGTTAGGATGATTTTGAAACAACTCGTACCCCGTTGGAACAGTTGACGCTTGACGGACGGCAGAGACGCTGGATTCGAGAATGTCTACCCGATCGGGCACCACCCAATAGTCGCTGCTGCTCGGGTTTTTCGTCCCGGTGATGCGGAGTTTAAAGACATGGTCGCCGTCAGCCAGGACAGGACTTGTCCACATGAGTTGGTTGCCCGCGCGCGTTGCAGAGTAGAAATCAATATTGGTTTCGGCCCCGCCATCTATCGATACAGCACCTATGCCGTGCTTGGGATCTTTGACGCCGTAGAACTCTAATTGTGAACCGCGGAACTCTACCGTCACGTAGTCGTTCGACGTATTGTCCCATGAGTTGGTTTGGTCATATAGGTCCGAGCCGCATGCAGTGCAGTGCTGCCAACCTGAGCCGATGTAGTCGAAGAAATCAATCCCCGCACCCAGAGCTGCATCATCTATGGTAATGAGTGCTGACCCCCCACTGCCGGTAGTGTCGACTGAGAAATCATCGAACTCCGCATTCTGCCACTTGCTAACCAGTAATCCAACTTGGCCGGAATTGTATGTTCCGTCATTGATAGAGGCAACCAGCGCCGAGTCAACGTAAGCCCGGACGGTGTCGCCTCTGAACCAAAGAGAGAGATTGTGCCACATGTTCAAACCAATCGACGCACTTCCCGATGCGAGTTGGGTATCGTTACCTCCAATATTTTCTTTAAAAAGGATCCAGCTCCCGCCGCTCGTCACCCGCAGATGATAACCCTGTGACGCTCCGGGCGACGACTCTGCCTGTGCGCCAAGGCGTCCTATGAGCTCTAAATAACCACTTCCTTCAAGTAACGCATCGGTGCTGACTTGATAGTTGGACCACCCAGGATCGCCGACAACAACAAGTGGCGCCGTCGGTGAACCGCCGCCCCATTCTATGGGAGGAATAGTGATCTCCTGACGAAGGCACATCCCTGTCTGTCCATCTCGTGCGCTGTCCGCTTCGAATGCTCCCTGGATCGAGTCAAAGTACTTTGGTATCTGTCCCAGCGTATCTTCATTGAAAGTCTCCACGAATGGCAATACCATGGTTTGTGATTTCGGCGGTATTGCATTCCCTTTCATCTGACCCGTAGTCGAACTTATTGTGTAAACATATCCCCGCTGGAATGTAACCGTGTAGCTTCCGTTGACAGGCACAATGTCGCTGTCATCCACGAAGTAATCTGAGGAATTTGTTGAATTGAGATTTGTCGACCATATGTGCACCACGTCCGTTGGCAATCCGCCTGTCACTGAAAACGTCGCCGTCTGCGGTGCCGATGCATCTACCGTCTCAACTATGATGCTGTAGTTTTTGTTGTCAGGCGATTTCAGCGTCACATAGCTGCCGTTTGCACGGTTCCCTCCGAAGTATCCGCTGGCGCTGTCAACATACTGCCAGCCTACCTGTACAAACTGTGCAGTATGTGCCATGACCCAGATACTCTTTCCTACATGATAGAAACCCGACCAGGGCTCGTCGGCAAGCATGAGTCCATCTCCGTAATACGGAAGCGTCCGATACCATGCGGCTATCAAGCTCCAGTTGATATATGCGGTCATCTTGCTGTCGATGTAATCACGGCTCAGTGCCCTCGCAAGCGGTATCGCTCCAGCATCGTAGTTCTGAGATCCGCTTTCGCTTGCCCACACCGGAATTCCCAACCCTTCTGCAACAGTCGTGTAAGTATTATCGGAGCATGTTTGTTCAGACGTCATCCATCCGCACGGATAGTGTACTCCCATGATGTCAACGCATGATTTGAACGTGCTGTCGCTGGTTAGGTCTGCAGCTACGTTCCATCCGGGTGAATTGTCTGCCGCCACGACCTTAGTGGTTAATCCATTGGCCAGCAAAGCCTTCTTGAGATTTTCAAACCAAGTCTTGTTCCAGCCGGACTCATTCCACCCGCCGACATAATCGATGTGCAAGTTATGTTCGGACTTGGCATGCTTTATCCAACTGATTATATAGTTGATGTTGTCCTGCGACCAGAATCCGCCAGAGAACCAGCCCGGCGCTCCCCATTCCAATCCATAAAGTATGATATTCGGATTTCTGAGTTTCGCCTGTTCCATCAACCACCACTCGTAACCGCGGTTGTAGTTGGGATCGATTCGCGACCTCATGTGGCTCGCCTCGGCTCCGTTCGTACTGTTTGCATCACATCCTATTTCCACCTTTAGGATCTGAAGGCTCGCTCCATAATTAGGCTTGAATAAATAATCCAGTATTTCATCGCGTTGCTGCTCCGGATAATCCCACAATAGCCGTGACGTCCCGCCACCTCCGCTCAAGCCTCCTATACCGTCATACAGGCGTCCCAAGCCTTTCCCGTCGATTACGATGCCTGTACCCTGAGCCATCAATCTCGTGAAGCCAATCGAGATGAAAAGAAGAGAAGAGAAAGTAAGACAGCGCCCGAGTGCGGATTCGAAGATTCTCCAGATCTCGCGGGAACACCTAAAGAATTTCATCTGTGGCTCATTGCCGGTGTAGAGACGGAGCGTGTGGGCATCAAAGCATGTTTCAACATTGAACATTCGTACGAGAGAATACCCTTGAATGCGGGCGCAGAGCTTCGTAAGAGGCCATGAATTATATGGAAGAGCCTGCAGCCGACAAGACTGCAGGCATGATCCATCCCTTCAGAAGGAGAAGAATTGCGCCACGTTACTTAAGGAGAAGCATCTTTTTGGTAATTGAATTCGTCCCTTGCTGAAGTGTATAGAAGTAAACGCCGCTGGCGAATCTGTCCATGTTGATATCGTAGACGTATTCGCCTGCTGCCTTGCGACCTTGGTCAACTACTTGAACGACCTGGCCAAGTATGTTGTAAATAGTCAGACTCATTGTACCACCCTGCGTCAGGCTGACCTTGATGTCAGTAGAAGGGTTGAACGGATTCGGATAGTTCTGACTCAAGTCGAATGTAGTTGGAATCACGTTGGGAATCTCACGCACCGCCAGTTCGCTGGGGAACCAGTTCAAGTCGCCCAAATGCTTTCCATCATCGCCCTTCAGATTGGCAGTGTAAGCTAGCTTCTCAGGCACAGGATAAGCATAACCGCCCTTCCCCCAAGTCCAACCGCTGGGCAGGAACGAGAAGTCCGGCGGATCCGATTGGCGCATCCAATACGGACGAATATTGGCACCGGTTCCCTCATTCCAGCACGTGTCGATAAAAATTGCCATGCTATCTGCGGCTTGCTGTACCAGCGTGGCATCGAATCCTGGATCCGTACTGTCGTTGTTGGCTATGTTTATGCCGGGCCACTTTGTTTTGTTTCCAACGAGGTCTGCACCAGTCTGGGCAAGCCACACTGGAGGAACGATCACACCGTATTTTGTGTGCATGTTGTTCACTGTCGTCCAGTTGTCAACGATAGGCTTGGGCCAGAAATATGCGTTGTTCGTAACTACAATTTTCCTCCCGGCTTCTGTCAAGTTGTATGGAGCAGCCTCTAGAGAACTGCTTAGGGTATCTAACTCAATCACGGCCGGAGGCCCATAGAAATTAGCGTTTTGGCTCGCCACCTCATTGACAACTCCCGTGTCCAGCCCCGTTGAATTGACACTGAAGAATATGTTGTTCTTTATTGTGACATTCCACGCTGATGGTACGGTGAAGATTCCGCCCTTCGTCTGCAAGAAAAAGGTGTTATGCTCAATATCTACGTTTCCGATATAACCGGCGGAGCCTATGACAGTTCCACCCATGATGAAGAATGTATTGTTCTTGAAGACCGCGTTATCACAAGGGTACGCTGTCGGATCGACCCAGGTAAAACCTGGATTCTGCGGCACATCATCCTGGTTGTTTCTGAATTCGGTGTTCGTAATGTAGATGTTTGCGTGGCCATTGTTCCAAAAGCCAGCGATATTGGGTGTACCGCTGCCGGCGTTCGAAAAATTCTCCACTACACAGTGGTCCACGATAAGTGTGCAACTATCACCATTGGCATAAAAAAATTGGCTCGCACCAATTAAGCCATCGGATCGAGTACCCAATAAGTAAAGGTTTTTGAGTGTGGTCGTATCAAAGCCGTTCGGGTTGAAAAACGTCCACGGCGATGAGTTGTCGGAGTTAATCCCCGTCGCCAAAACCGGGATGTTTCCGGTCGTAGGATTGCGTTTTCCGATGAGAGTTATATTACCTCCAACCGTGATAAGGGAATTTACGTAATAAACGGTGTCAATAGGACCCGTTTGTTGTATGACAAACACGGTATTAGGAGGGAGTTTTCCTCCCGTCAACGTATCGCTCTGGATTTGCTTATCAATCGTGTTTACGATACTGCCAAACGGCGGGTTGGCATAAAGCATAACAGTATCTGCCGGAGCATACGCATACGCCGAGACAGATGCCGCCACCGAAAGCGAGATAGCGATCGCCAAGAGCGTTAGAAAAGTAGATGCTTTTTCCATAGCATTTCTCCTTCTTCTTAGGTTAAGATTTAGTAGTTATTGAAGTGTCCATTTGAGTCCTAAATTTGCGACCATCCCATAATCAGATTCCGATGTAGGAAAACCTGACCCCCTATCTGTGTAAATATCATTTTCGCTGTTAAGATCACTGATGTCGAGAAATGCCTCGAGCCCAAACCACGGCAAACCTTGATGAGCCGCTAAATCCCATCGCACGTACTTTGCTTTATCGGAGCGATATGAGTTGTAGAAATTCGTGCCACTATAAACTTGGGCCTGGTATATCATGGAAGCCAAGATGGAAAATTTTCCGTAATCATACCCTATTGAAAGATTCACGACATCATTTGGCTGCTGCAAGAGTCGAGCCGTATAGAAGGTATCGGCGTACGTTGTCTTTGGCGGGTATCCTCCGGTATGAGTAATGGTATATGGATATTTCACCTGAGAGAAAATATGGGTATAATTTACGTTCAACACCAAACCGTCGAAAGGATATGGCAGATACCAGAAATGTGTCTGCCACTCAGTTTCGACACCCCAAAGGTTGACACGATCGGGGTTGTTGATGTTAGTATAGAGTGAATATCCTTTAGTGTAGCTCGGAACTCCGGGATACTTCGAAGGGTTGGTTATATGAGTTCCCTGATAGAATATCAAATCATCAATCTGTTTTAGAAAAGGGCTGACGGCGAGCAAGCCGATTTCGTTATTATAGGCAGAGACCTGCACATCATAATTATGAGACTGTGACGGTTTCAAAGCAGGGTTGTTCCAGTTTACGTAGTTGCCTCCTACGTCTAGAAGCGGAATAATTTGATTGAAATCCGGATACACAAGAGTGTTAGTGTAGGCAGCACGAAGACTGAGCCAGGTAAAAGGATCGTATTTCAAATTCACATCCGGCAGCCAGTATCCATGATACTCAACGGCAGTCGTATCTTTATAAGGAAGTGTAGCGGGGTACGGATTGTAGGCATCTGCGTTACCCACGAAACGGTTTGCTTTATAGGACGTTCGAAATCCCTGATACCTGACACCGGGAGTAATAGCAATCTGGGGACCTATATTCACCGTCGCCATAAGATACCCCGCACTTCTTTGCTCGTTTCCTGAATAATCATTTTGTAAGCTCGGGACAAACTGGGGGATGAGGGGATTGACGCCTCCGGTAAGACCGGCAGTCAAGCCTTTGTAGAAAGCAATCATAGGGTCCATAACGGCAGACTTTAGGAGTCCAACATCTGCTGAGGAATTCATCACATAGTCCCCGTTGAGAAAATTTCCGAACTTCATACCCGGATTTAAGAACATGGTTATAGGAAGATCCTGCGCTCCATTTGGATTGAGGCTATAAGGCCGCTGAGCCATCCAAGGATTCTGCGCAATGATTTGTCCACGAACTACGTTCAGGACTGCAAAATTTCCATACAGGTTGCCGCTGGCATAGTCATAATTGTAAAACCTGTCCGTATTTCTGTACATTCCTCCGGCCTTAAGAGTAATTGAGGTGAAGTCAGACAAGTTGAGTACTCTTTCAAGGTCAACCGATCCCGCGATATCTCTCTGCTTGCTGAAGCTATCCCACGTGCTGCAATTTTGAAGAGCCATTTGGCTAACATTCAACAAAGCCTGACCAGCCTGGGCAATAAGCTTCGGGTCCTCATTGTTCGGTATGTTGATGGTTTGTGCCGCAGTCTGTTGTGCCTGCATAAACCAATTGTTAGGCGAATTGTTATCCGAGTAGGAAAAAGAGGCCTTTGCGTCAATCTTGATCGTGGACACTGTCTGCTCATAATGGAGAATACTGGTAACGAGATTGAGCGTGTTGGGCGTATATTGTGTCCCGTACAGTATATCATCGCCCGCTCCGTACCTCCCGAGATCATAAGTCTCGCTGTGGTACTGAGTGTTTGTATTACCCTGGCTTAACAAATTCACGAGTTCTATCTTCCCATCGGGAAGTCTATAATCCAGTGTGAGTGTTCCATCATACCGCTGCTCTACGCGCGGGTAAAAATAAAGATTCAAGCTGGTAACCACAGTTGGCACTAATTGCTCGGGGTTGGTGGGAAGATTAGGTATCGTGTAATTAGCTCCGAATTGATCGGATGTGAGGTTCTGTCTCTGCGCAATTCCCTGTACAAATATACCGAGGCGGTCATCTGAGAATCTCTTTTCAACGCTCGCAACAAACTTGTAATCATTGAATGTGCTCATAAGACCATTATATGCTCCCTGTGCAACAAGAGAAATAGAAGGAGCACCAGTGAGAGTTCCTTTGGCTTCCCTGATGTCGAAGTTCACTATACCTCCAAGCACAGCGGCATCCATATCGGGTGTAACGGTCTTATAGACTTCAACGCCTTCCAATGTGTTTGACGATATCATTCTTAGATCTACCCCGCGGCCACCAGAACTATAAGGACTACTCATAGAACCGTTATTAGAAATGCTGCCGGGATCGTTTGCCGGTATTGGTACACCATCAACCGTTATCATATTGTATTGTGGCTGAAGCCCTCGGATTACGACCTCTGTCGCCTCTCCTGCGGATCTTACCAATGAAATTCCTGGCAGCCTTCCGACTGATTCAGCTGCGTTCATGTCCGGAAGTGATTGTATGCGCGCCGATGAAACTACATTCACGACATTGTTGGAAGTCAACTGCTGGTTGATAGCTGCATTCTGGCCGCTTGCCTGGGCTGCGACGACCACCTCCTTAGCTGTAACGCCGATCGCCTCTAACTTTATATTTTCTTCAAGCTGTTCGTCTTCATTTAATTGTATTTTGATCGTAAGAGTTTTACAACCGATGTATGACGCTTTCAATGTATAAGAGCCCGCTGGAACGCTCAGGATCGCATATTTTCCGCCCAGGTCCGTAGCTGCGCCCAAAGAGGTTCCTTCAAGTTGAACGGTAGCACCGGGAAGCGGTTCGCCAGTGCTTGCCTCGGTTACTTTGCCTTCAATCCTGCCATTAGCGCCCCATGATAATTGAGATGCAAGCATAATAATCAGGATGGCAAAAAAAACAGCATGCATTTTTGTTAACATGTTACCTGTTACCTCCATCTTATGATTAAGGAATCATATATTTACATTAACCGGCTTTTGAGACACTAGGGAAAGATCGCCTCTTTCAGAGTTCTCACCGGATCGCTATCAAAAGCACGGTTGTCATACTTCTTGATGTCATCCATCAACCTAAGGCAAACGCATGTATGGTTTCTTGCACATGTGTCCTTGCATTCGAACCATCACACTGGACAACGCTTTGAATGATTTGTGGCAGAGAGTGGTTACTGCTGCAGTTTGGCGAGCAATCTAGGTTAGTCTTTAGTTGGGGTCGTGGCATCCCTGAGTTAGGGACCTTATGAGGGGAGTGTGTAGAGCCCCGGATGCGTGGTACTAAACTTGTGAAATCAGGCCGTAGCCAAACTCTCAAATCGCGTCTCCTTTTTAGAGGGCCGGTTTTGTTAGCGGTAACACGTGTTAACGCTACCATGCAGCGGCAAGTTAAACGTATTGCAGACGAATGTCAAGAGATTTTTCGGAAAATCCTCCCGCTGCATTGCGTCGGTAAAGAGCTCTGCCCGCCATAACATGGAACAGTTAGCTCCCGGCACACCATGGTATGCGAAAGGCTACGGTTGTTGCCCGTCTACCCCCGATAACAGAAAGGAACATGCCGGATAAATTTCTCTTCCCGCAACGGTCATTTATTCTGTACCATGAAAGAGCAGGAGCGAAAAGTAAACAGGAATCGATGCCGCGCGGCCGCCGTCCAATTTCGAATATTGCTTTGCAATGTGTTAACTTGTGATTACACATAAGAAGTGAGGAAGATTACCGCAGAAATGACTGCCAAGAAAACTCACCGCCAACCAGTGAAGCACGTAACTGAGAAGGCGATTGCGGCACACCTGGGTATATCGCCGATGACCGTGTCGAGAGCACTAAACGGTCGGCCAAATGTGGACAAGAAAACAAGGGAAAGAGTACTCAGCAAAGCGAAAAGCCTCGGTTACACACCGAACCAGATTGCGCGAAGCCTCGCTCTGAGAAGAACCGAGACCATCGGTATCGTCATTCCTGAAATAACCCACTCGTTTTTTCCCGAGGCCATTCGCGGAATCGAGGACGCCGCTTACTCAGCCGGCTACCACCTCATACTGACTCACTCGGCCGAAAACGATGAACGCGAGCGAGACGGGATACGGACCCTGCAATCGAAAAGAGTGGATGGCCTTCTCATATCCACCGCACAGACTGTTAAAGACCACACGGCTTATCTCGATGTCATTCGACTCGGAATACCGATAGTTTTCTTCGACCGCATCGTCAAGAACATCGGCGCAAGTACCGTCAGCATCGATGACGAAGAGTGCTCCTCAAGGATCACCGAACACCTAATCGGCCACGGTTACAAATCAATCGCACACCTCAGCGGTCCGAGCACAGTTTCAATTGGGAAAGCGAGGTTGAGTGGATTCCGCAAAGCTCTCGTCAGGCACGGCTTGAAATTTAAACCCGAGCTGGTCGTGCAATCGGGCTTTGACGAAAAGGGAGGCTACCGAGCGATGGTGAGCCTTCTCAAACTTCCGGCCCGCGAACGGCCGGAGGCGGTCGTTGCCGTCAATGACCCGGCAGCATTCGGAGCGATGAAGGCCATACAGGAACACAGATTGAGGATTCCGCAGGACATCGCAATCGTCGGATTGTCTGACGATGTGAGAGCCGAGCTCGGAGTAAGTCCCCTGACGACTATCCGTCAACCAGCGTACGACATTGGGAAGATCGCCGCCGAGACTTTGATTTCTGAAATCGAAGGAAGGTCGATGCCGGGTAAGAAAATAATCGTGCAGACGGAACTAGCTATCAGGAAATCCTGCGGCTGCATATGAAACGATCGGTCAAGACAAATCCGGGCTGGAAAAGATTTCGATCGGACCCGTCTAAAAACCTCTCAAGAAAACCTTCGTGATAAGGGCGCCGGAGAGAAACGATCCGGCAAGAGAATTACGCGCCTCAACATCCCCGCGCCTAGATTCGTCTCCCCAATTTATGTAAACTCGCACACCATTCGTGACCGGAGTGTCGATCGCAGCAATAGACTCCGCTCGTCATTTATCTTTGCTTCTTGTAGTGTACTTCGGAGATTCCGCGAAGCTTCTCGGCAGCAACCTCGGCGGTTATGTCGCGCTGAGGATTACCCAGCATCTCGTAGCCTACCATGAATTTCCGGATTGTTGCGGATCGGAGAAGTGGCGGATAGAAATGCATATGAAGATGCCATTCACTATGATTCTTGCCGTCCGTCGGTGCCTGATGAATGCCGGCGGAATAGGGAAATGAGACTTCAAAGAGGTTATCATATCGAACCGTGATTCTCTTCAATGCGGCTGCAAAGTCCTGCCTATCGACTTTCGTCATGTCCGCGAGACTCGCAATGTGATTCTTTGGTACCATCATCACTTCAAATGGCCAGACCGCCCAGAACGGCACAACGCAAACGAAACGTTCTGTCTCGAAGACAATTCTATCCTTCTTCTCGAGCTCCAGTGAGATGTAATCACAGATTACACAATCCCCTGTCAGGTTTTTGTACTCTTCGATCTGTATGGATTCCTTCGCCGGTTCAACCGGGACAGAGCTCTGCGCCCAGACCTGACAATGTGGATGCGGGTTGCTGCATCCCATCATCTCGCCTTTGTTCTCAAATATCTGCACGTAGTTCACGTCGTTGAGTTTGCCGAGGTTGATGTATTCATCCCTCCACACCTCGACGACGCCGGCGATTTCTTTCACGCTCATTTCGGCCAGAGTCAGATCGTGCCGCGGAGAAAAACACACGACCCTGCAGATCCCCCGTTCACTCTCCGCACGAATGAGTCCGCCTTCGTCCAGCCGAAAAACGGGAGTGTCATGGGAAAGAGCGCTGAAGTCGTTGTCGAATACAAAGACATTATGGTAATCCGGATTCCTCTTGCCTCCCGCTCGTTCGTTGCCCGGACAAAGATAACAGGCGGGATCATATTTAGGTAGACTTAATGTGGCGGACTTCTCGACTTTCCCTTGCCAGGGTCTCTTCAGGCGGCCCGGCGAGACAAGAATCCACTCTCCAGTCAATGCGTTGTACCTGCGATGTGTCTTAGCTAAGAAGTCTTTTTTCATTTTGATCACCAGTTGACGAACGAGCAGTCAATCTGCAACGAGCTCGGTTCCTGCTGCGAGCCGGCACTCGTAAAACTTTGCCTCTTTGCCGGTCTTCCTCCTATACCTCTCTTCTACGCTGGCTTCGAATTCCGGGAGCGCGTCATTTTCAACCAGATTGAGCGTGCAACCACCAAAGCCACCGCCCATCATTCTTGCGCCGAGCACACCACTTACCGTGGATGCTGCATCGACAAGGACATCAAGCTCGGTGCAGCTCACTTGATATTCATCCCTGAGTCCTTCGTGAGAGGCGTACAACAACTCCCCGAACCTTGCATAGTCTGCCTTCTCGAGATACTTGCAGGCAATCTCGACCCGAGCGTTCTCCTCGAGAACATACTGACATCGAATGTACACAACAGGATCAAGCTCGGCCTTGTGTTCATCCAGCATCCCCAAGGTCACGTCGCGCAAGCTCCTAATCCCATTGTCGTGTGCTGAAATAGTTCTCACCCCTTGCTCGCACTGCTGTCGGCGCAAGTTATATGCTGATGAGGCAAGGGAACGATTCACTCTTGTGTCGCACAATATGAACCGCAGATTCTTCTGATCAATCGGATAATACACATACTCAAGCGAACGGCAGTCGAGCCGGAATGCCGAATTCTCTTTGCTCAGCAAATTCGCAAACTGGTCCATGATGCCACACCGCACGCCGACGAACTCATTCTCGGATCTTTGTGCGATCTTGGCAAGATCCGCGCGACTGATGCCCAGGCGAAACATCTCATTCAACCCAAATGCAAGTCCAGCCTGTATCGCAGCGGATGACGAAAGCCCGGCACCTATCGGAATACTGCCACCGAAGACACAATCGAACCCGCCAATGTCGTAACCCGCACTCAACAGCTGGTCCAGAACTCCTGCGAGGTAATTTGGCCAGGTCTTATCCGACCGCTCGATCTTCCGCAGGTTGATCTCGGCAGTCTCGGCAAAATTCTCCGAGTATATCATGCACTTCTCATCAGCCCGTCCTGATATTGCAAAATAGATATTTCTGTCGACTGCAGCCGGCAGCACAAAGCCATCATTATAATCTGTATGTTCACCGATCAGATTTATTCTCCCTGGTGAACGTACGATAATCGGGTCCGAGCTAATCCCAAATCGCTTCGAAAAAGCATCTCTAATTCTCACTATTCGTTGATCGAGATCTCCCATTCGTTTCTCTCAAAACCAATTCTCTTTTTTGCGTAGCAAGGTCACTTTGACACATGATCATTCAAAAGGCAAAAAGCGGCCATTTACAAAACGTCTCTGCAGGCTCGCCGCCGGAACCAAATATATCAGTTTTGGAAACAATTTTCCATGATAGCGCTAACATCAATCATTCCGCAATCCTCCGTCCCAAGAGGACAATTCAAAGCTCGAGTTCCATGTACATCTCGTTTGACTTGTAACCCATCGCCGCATATATGGGGTAGCCAAATTGCGATGCGTGAAGACCGGTCTTCCTCATCCCGCGCCTTCTCCCCTCCCGGTGAAGTCGATCCATGATCTTCCTCGAAATCCCTATCCCTCTGTATTCCTTTTCGACATAAACGTTAAGAATGTACCCCATCGAATTGTCAACGTGCTCGATATGCGGAGGCCTCTCCCAAAAGAGAATCGAGCCGCAAGCAACAAT
This sequence comes from uncultured Bacteroidota bacterium, assembly GCA_963704305.1. Classification (GTDB taxonomy): domain Bacteria; phylum Bacteroidota; class Ignavibacteria; order Kryptoniales; family JAKASW01; genus JAKASW01. The sequence goes on from OY969888.1 coordinate 1,320,387, forward strand.
TCTCCGTCCCGCTTCAACAACGCAATCATACTGATTCTTCAGACCGATGTGTTTTGAATAATATTCTCTCGACTTCTTAATGAACCTGGCTTGGGTCTTCGAAAAATCTTTCTCGGGTTCCATGTCCCGGAACATGCGAAACCTGTACTCGGCTAATACCGAAGCATCCTTCTTGGTGGCCTTTCGAATTTTCAAATTGTCCATTAAATATTTCCTCTCACGTCGCTGACCGATCTGTCAGCATGTAATGTCTGCCTCAGCCGGATACTCGTTGAACGCCGACCGTCAGTCGAGGGGTGAGACGCTATCTTTTCGCCGGACGATAGCGGGAACTAATGGTTCATACGATTGAATTGCTCCTCGAATTTGCTATGGGACGCCATCACAAGATTTTCCGCCTCTCCAACCGCATGCTCGAACTCGTCCTCTGCGAGAGCCTTCATCACAGATACCGCCACATCCGAAGGGGAGATGCCTCTGAATGTCTGGCCTCTCCGGGCACGCGCGCCTCTGTCAAGATCGGTATCGACGGTCGGCGGAATGATCTCGAACACCTTGATCGGCGTACTCTTCAACTGATGCCTGAGTGAGATGCTGAACGAATGGATCGCAGCTTTCGTTGCACAATAAACCGGCATGATCGCGATAGGAACGAAGCCCAGTCCAGAAGACACATTAATTATCGCTGCTTCGTTCCGTTGCATGAATGTCGGAATAAAATACGCAGAGAGATGGATGGTCGATGTCAGGTTAACGTCCACCTCACTCTCGTTCCTTAAAAGCTCCTGGATCCCTTTTTGCAGATCGATCATTCGCTGTATGCCGGCATTGTTCACTAGGACGTTAATGTTCTTAAAGCTCGCGGCAACCCATTCAAAAAGCGACTCGCGATCCGATGCACTGGAGACATCGCATACTCTCGTGTGAATCCCGGGGAGCTTTGCTTTCGCTTCATTCAATTTCTCTTCCCGCCTCCCGCAGATTATTACTTCGTTTCCCGCCTTCACAAATTCTTCCGCGAGGCAGAACCCGATTCCGGTTCCTCCACCCGTGATTAACACTGTGTTCTCAGATATGTTCATGAAAAATCTCCTATTCAAATTTTTGTATGCGCCATGAAATGACATAGAGAGGGATCACGACACCGTTGAAAGAAATACGATTAAGGACAATCAATAGTCTTCAATTGTCTCGATTGCGCATTCACAACCACGACAGCTTTTTGTTATGGCTAGCACCACCGTTCTCAGCTACTACTTCGACAAAGATTTCCTCCAACGATGAGTAAGCATCCTCGCCAAGTTGATCTTTCAACTTGGTTCTAATCTCCTCCATCCTGCTCCGGAAGACTATTCTTCCTTTATTTATGATAGCAATCTCATCACACAACTTCTCCACGGTGTCGAGCACATGCGAGCTCAGCAGAACGGTTGTCCCCCTCTGTACCATCAACTTCAGATTATCCTTGATCATCTTCGCTGAAACAGGATCGATCGCTTCCAGCGGCTCATCGAGTATCAGGATTTTCGGCCTGTGGATGATCGCGGCGGCAAGCGACACCTTCTTCTTCATGCCGGCGGAGAGAGTTTCGATCCTTGCCTTCCTCTTCGACTCAAGATCGAGAAAATCTATCAACTCGTCAATTCTCGACTTCGCTTCCGTGTCTTCTATTCCGTACATGGTCGCAACAAACCGCAGATATTCTCGCGCAGTGAGTTTCTCAATATAACGCGGGTTCTCAAGAACAAACCCGACATTCCTCTTGTACTCGAAATCCGTCGGTCGAATTTCCTCGCCGAGCAACCGAATTTGCCCGGCGTCTTTCTTCACAAGACCCGCGATGATGTTTATCGTCGTCGACTTTCCCGCTCCGTTTGGACCGACGAATCCGAGAAGCGTACCCTCATCGACAACTAAATCCAAACCATCAAGGGCTTTGACACCCTTCGCATATTCTTTCTGCAGTCCGACAAGTTCGATTCCTTTCATTTCGATTCCTCTAGCAGCGTTTGGAATTCAGAAGACAATTTTTTTCCCCATGCGGGCATCCAGAAAAAGTGTGCGACGCCGAACAACCCGGCGACGAACATCAACCCAACCGCAAAATTAAACAACATAAGCAAAACGAAAATCATGCTTGCAAGAAATTGGACCACAAGCTCTATCACGAGTGAGACGAAGACGTGCTTCGAAAGTCTATTGAAAGCCAGGAAAAGCGTATTCACAGTCAGGACAAGAACCAACGGCAGAAAAAGAGAGTATGTGAATCCCTGCACCTGCTGATAATACCCGAGTTTAAACATGTAGCCAAGTACAACAGAGGAGATCAGATTCATCCCGCTGATAAGCACCCAGACGGAGAGCGACTTTCCATAAACGAATTTGGTGGGATCCATCGGAAGGATCGAAACATGTTTCAGCCGCAATCCGTGTCGAGTGAAATAATTCTCCGTAAGGCCGATGCCAATCATCTGGGTTAGGACGAATATCGGAAGTACCAGCGAGGCGATCGGTTGGTGCATCTGATGGATCATCGATCTCGCATAGATTACCGCGAAGAACGGATACACCAGGATTACAAAAAGAAGTCGCTCTTCCTTTTGATGTATCTTCCAGTCGAGGAAAATCAGGTGAGCAAAAGCTCGTACCACCGTACTCGTCGAATGTGAAGATGAGAGCGCACCTCCGGAATCGTGCTCGACGGCATCCGCGATTGGGGTCGAAGATGCGCGGAAGAAAACCTTCGCCACTCCTTTTTCCGAAGCGTCTCGCGGCCATGATATTCTCAATCTCTCACCGACTCTTGCGAGGATCGAATCCGCCGCAACGAAAAAGACGGCAAACGCAAGCGCAATCAGGATTAAGTAGCTTATCTGTATCATCGCCCCGCTAATGTTAGAAGCGATTACGTTCTGCGATCCTTTCAGGAATTCGGAAGCCACAGGCACGTGCACGATCAATGCGCGGTTAAGGTGGATTACTGTCCGGAGAAAAATAACGACAAAGATGGGGAGCGTTGCTATCTGCGTTGCGGTTCTGGCGCCGAATCGGTTGGCCAGCTTACGAAGAAGAGGGAAAACCGCAAACAAGGACTCGGACATGATGAGATAAAAGGAAGCAAACAGGAGAAACATCACGACAGCCTGAGCGATGCTTCCTCTGATAGATAAAAAAGCAACCACCGCCAGCGTCGGAAGAGTGTAGAATAGAATTCGCTTGTCGAGCAACAACAAGAGAAAGCGAACTGCAATCGAGCGTAACCTCGACAGTGGAAACAGGGCGAGGACGGAGCCGTCCAGAAGAGTAGTAGCAGCAAGCTTGGTTTGAATCGTGAAGTAATCAAACATTATGACAAACAGAAGAAAAAGAAGGGGAAAGTACTGCACATCCATAGACATGGGAGCGACCATCGGAACAATTGCTATGCCGGCCGCGAGTATCCCACAGAGTGAGTATGCCAGATACGACAGGAAGACGTTCGGCGCTTGTCTATTCGAGACAAGGAGGCTGGTCTTGATCAGAATCCTCAGCTTCGCTGGTGTTCGACCCACTCGACACTTCCGCTTTGCAGCTGAACAGGCTTTCGCCAATTCTGGTATAAGATCGGCCTGGTTTCGTACTTCATGCAGCTTAGGTTAGACACTCTCCGAGATCCCCTGCAAGCTCCGATGAAGCTAACAGCAGAAGACGAATAGAACAACCAGGACCGTAGGACTTCCCGCCCGCATGAATCAGAGAATGCTATTTTGTCTCCGCGATGTGTGCAAGTTGAAATATCGTCCGAACATGGTGTGCTTCATGAAGGACGAAGAACTCAGTCCATTGTACCACGTTGAGACCTCCACGCTTCTTGTGGATTCCTACACGGTCGAGCTCCTCCTCTGCCAGGCCGGTGATGAACTCAAAAATTTCATGTCGATCGCTGTTCAGCCTCTCAATAAGTCTTGCGGTATTCCATCCTCTCCATGCCTCGAATTCGGGATCGTACTCGGCGAGATACGCGTTGAAAATTGGATTATTCAAATGCAAAATCGCATTTATCCTTTCCTGGAAGACGGGCTGATACTTGGCAAGGTGCGCGATGTTGTCGTGGATCGACCACTTGCCCGGTTCCAGCTGTGCCATCACGCGTCTCTCGTCCATGTCTTGAATTATGGCATCAATCGCGTCGTGCTGATTCTTCAAACGATCATAAAGTGATTGATAAAGTTTCATACAATTTCCCGCCTCTTAGATTTCTGAACAGAACACTGACAATAAAAAAGTAAATTAGAATACACGAAGAGTCAAGCGGAAGAAAGCAGATTGGGCAGCCGGGGTAACTTTTGTCCCAGGCATTCTGTAAATTATCTGGACAATACAAATAAGGTACTAATCAACCTGTTTATCAATCGATAAGTTAAGGGGACCGAAATGCGACTGAGACCTAGGTTACTGAGAATTCTATCGCTGGCATCATCAGCTGTTCTTCTTGCGGTCTTATCGAGTGCGGCCGCTCAAGTGCAACCTGACACTTCCATCGTCGGCATGTGGCAGGGGGCACTCAACGTCGGAGGGATCAAGCTGAGAATAGTCTTCCACGTTACGAAAACCGACAGCAATACACTTGCCGCTACGATGGACAGCCCCGATCAGGGAGCGACGGGAATACCAGTCAGCAAAGTGACAGTAAGCGGCGACTCGGTGGCTTTCACAGTTGCGGTCGCTGGCGGAAGTTTTGAGGGAAGAATTTCGGGCGACAAAAACTCAATAGATGGAAAATGGAAGCAGAACGGTGCCGTCCTCCCACTTGCACTGAATCGGACGACGACCGTGATTGAATTCAAGAGACCTCAGGAGCCGAAGCCTCCCTTCCCGTACAAATCCGAAGAAGTGGCATATGAGAACTCAGCCGAGGGAGTGAATCTTGCCGGAACACTCACGATGCCAGATTCCGGCGGACCGTTTCCCGCCGCTATCCTTATAACCGGTTCCGGTCCGCAGAACCGCAACGAAGAACTTCTCGGACACAAACCCTTTCTAGTCATCGCGGATTATCTGACGCGAAAAGGCATCGCCGTTCTGAGGGTTGACGACCGCGGAGTCGGCGGCTCCACAGGTAGCACAAGCAACTCAACCACGGCGGACTTCGCGACCGATGTCCTCGCGGGAATAAAATTCCTGAAAAGCAGAAGCGATATAAATCCAACCGAGATCGGACTCATCGGACATAGTGAGGGGGGAATAATTGCGCCGATGGTCGCGTCACAATCCAAAGATGTTGCATTCATTGTAATGCTTGCAGGAACAGGATTGCCGGGAGAAGACATAATTCTGATGCAGACAAGACTCATCGAAGAAGCAGGCGGCGCGGCGTCAGATAAAATAAGGGAAGACCTCAGCAGAGGTGAGAAGGTTTACACGATCATTAAATCAGGAAGCGATAGCGCCAAAATCGCGGAGAATCTCCGAGGTTATTTGAAGTCGACACTTCCAGAATGGGGTGCGGACATTCAAAAAAACGGCGGTGATCCGGAGAAAACGATCGATTCGCGGGTAAAGTCGCTTGACTCACCGTGGTTCCGCTACTTTCTCACGTATGACCCGCGGCCTGCACTTGAGAAGGTGAAGTGTCCAGTGCTGGCAATGGGCGGCACTCTGGATTTGCAAGTCCCTGCAAAGGAGAACCTGAAGGAAATTGAAACGGTGTTGAAGAAAGGTGGCAACAAAGACTTCACGATCAAGCTTATGCCGGGCTTGAACCACCTGTTCCAGGATGCAAAGACGGGCTCTCCGAATGAATATGCACAGATCGAGGAGACTTTTTCGCCGGCAGCATTGAAAGTGATTGGAGATTGGATTGTAAAAAGAACGAGTCAAAAGTAAAAAGTCAAAGGTCAAAAAAATCGGGCAACCTTATCCTAAGAAAATCGAAGCGTAAGTGTAGACTCTCTTCCTCTTTTTGACTTTTGAATTTTGCCTCTTGACCTATCGTCTCATTTCTTCAGCCTGTCCTGATACATCTTCCTGAACTTCGCGACTTTCGGAGCTACGACTGCTCGGCAGTACGGCTGATTTGGATTGTTCGCGAAATATTCCTGGTGATAATCTTCAGCCTCATAGAATACTGTGAACGGTGAAAGCTCGGTCACGATGGGACCGGTCCAGATTTTTTCCGCTTCGATTTCTTTCATCACCTCTTTCGCAATGCGTTCCTGTTCTTCATCGTGATAAAAGATGACCGAGCGATATTGAGTACCAACATCATTCCCCTGGCGATTGAGCGTGGTAGGATCATGAACCGTGAAATAGATTCTGAGGATATCTCGATAAGAGATCGATTGCGGATTGAAAGTGATCTGAACGACTTCCGCGTGCCCGGTTTTGCCCGTACAAACTTCCTGGTACGTTGGATTTGGTACAGTTCCTCCGGAATAGCCGGACTCGACACCAACCACTCCTTTGAGTTCATCGAACACAGCTTCCACACACCAAAAACATCCGCCTCCAAGCGTTGCGATCCGTTGATCCGTGGATTCCATCTTGTTTTCTCCTCAATCGAATTCTCGTAAGCTCTCGAACATCACAATAGAGTTCAGGTTCTCTTGCAAATTCCGGGGACAAGCTAAGTTCGCATTGTCCGGTGTTACTACTCCCTTATCTTTTCACGATCCGCACACCGAACACACCACCTGCAATTCTGCCGGGGTGCGCCTGAAACCGGACTGTGATATCGTTCCTTCCTCTGGTGAGAGAGTCCGGAAGAGAATATGTCACATCGAAAAACTTATTTGGTTTGTCCATCAGCAGCTTCTGTGTCGCGATTTTCGTGCTGTCCACAAGGATGTCGAACTCCCTCTGACCTCGTTCGCTTCCCCAGTACGTGACCATGAGATCGTTTGGTTTGTCCGGTTGGACTTTAACATTGAACGAGAACCATCCTCCTTCGGTGGCCTGTCGCCACTGCCGGTCCATAAACTCACCGACGTTCGAATTCTCTCCTTTAAGACCGTGATTATCTTCATCCTGAGTTTCGCCGACGTTTAACACATCAATAGTGCGCGATTCAAGTTCTTTAAGTCGCAACTGTTCGGCATGGTAAAGAGAATCTTCTGCCTGCCATTCCCGTTCGGTGTAGAGGTCCCAGTAAACTGAATAGCGTCTGTCGTGTATCTGATAAAACGGAATCATCTCTACATCGCTGGGACGACCGACATCTTGGGTATGAAACACTAACGGTTTGCCTTCGACCTGCACAGCCCACTCCGACACCGGCCTATTATCAGTGACGAATGCTGGAACCCGTGTGTGAACGCCTACCGGACTCAGATCACCGGCAAGCAATATCGGGCCGTAAAATACCGCGACACGATTAGGATCGTCCGGCATAGATTCGGTGCGAACAAACAGCTGCATGTCAACCTCTACCACGTCGCCGTTCCGCCACACGCGATCAAGAGTCACATAACTCTGAGGCTTGCTGTTCACATTTACAGTCTTGCCGTTGATCTTGACATTGAAATATTTCGTGGCCCAAAATGGGTGACGCACTTTTATTGACAGCTTCACAGGCTTCTCACATGAGAGCAGCAGCCTTGTCGCACCAGACTCCGGAAAGTTAGTTTCTTGCCGGACTCGCAAACCTTTCTCTGTCCAGTTCAACTCGGATGCGATGAACAAGTTCACGTAAAGAGAGGAGTCACTGTGAAAATAGATGTTGTCGTTGTAGCGCGCATGGTTTTCCATGCCGGTGCCGGTGCAGCAGGCGAAGTCGTTGAACGGAGTCATGAACTGTTTGTGGCCGCCGGGCATCAACGACACGTAGTAGCAGACCATGCCGTTCTCAGGATTCTGCGAAGCGAGAATGTGGTTCCAGACAGCACGTTCGTAATAATCGGCGTACTCGGCACGAGGATCGTGGCAAAACAGGTGTCGAGTCAATTTGAGCATATTGTAGGTGTTGCAGGTCTCCGTCGTATTGGAGTTGAGATAGTTGTTCAATTTGTCCGGAGGACTGAAAGATTCCCAGTCGCTGTTTCCCCCGGTAACGTATGAGTGGTGGTAAACTACAGCCTGCCAGAAGAATTGCGCCATCGCTGCGAATCTCTGTTCACCCATCAGTTGATAAATTCTCTCCGCTCCGATGAGTTTTGGAAATTGAGTGTTGGCATGCAAACCGGCGAGGTCATCCTTTCCGGCAGCGAGAGGATCAAGGACGACGTGGTCGTAAAACTTCTTCGCCAGCTCGAGATACTTTTTATCTCCGGTCAGTGCATAGACGTCAGCCATGACCTCGTTCATCCCGCCGTACTCGCAGACAAGCATTTTTTGCCATTGAGCCTCATCGAGATTCTTGGTCGTTTCGTACACCCACCCGGCAAGGCGTACCATGATATCCTTCGCCTTCTTGTTTCCACAATAGAGATAGCTGTCTCTCAATCCGGCGAAGAGTTTGTGTACCGTGTACCATGGTGACCATCCGCCATTCAAATCGAAACCTGCTGATCGTATGTCGCCGCGTGACACCTCGGCAAAAAGCTCCTTACCATTCGGAATGGCGGCAACATACCCATTGCCGTTCGCCATCTGACACGTATCAAGCTCGTCAACGACATAATTCACCCTCTCAAGGAAGTGCCTGTCGCCAGTGACGAGATACATTCGAGAACAGGCCGACAAGTAGTGACCGAGGCTATGTCCCGCCAAGCCCTCCGATTCCCAGCCGCCATAGACCGGCGCTTTCGGTTTCAGTCCGGCCTCCTTGCGAAACCAGCTCAGGAGACGATCGGGCTCAAGCGAGAGGAGATAGGATGAATCCATCTCCATTGCATGCCTGAAAGGGCCGTCAAGCAAGCGCACATCATCAGGAGAGAAGGGCATCACTCTTGACGGAATGACCGGGGCTATTTTATATCTTGGATCAACTTTCTGCCCTGCACTTCCCGTGGCAACAAAGTAGAGAACCCCAGCTAAAACCGTTAACCACCCTCGGATGAGATTTCGCATCTTCATTGCGGTCCCTTTATGCTTTTGGTTTGCTCGATATTCCATTTATCATACAAAGGGGAAAAGGAATTATCAATGGCGCGACGGATGGCCGAGGGCTTTCTCGGAGAAGGCGGGAAGACAATTTGTGCGATCCAGATGAATCGCTGCCGCATTAATGTGGGAGAAAAAGACAGTTGGAATACCTGCTGGTATGATCTGAGACAAAGAGAATTACCAGCCAACTGCGATCGATACTCGCGGCGCAATGAAGAAAGATAACGGTCAATCAGGAGATGTTCAGAAACTCTTCAATTGTATGGTTCCGTTCACGGTGGAAAGTGCGATTGTGCCATCTCCACTACCCATCGTGCCGCTGAGATGTGTCAGCGAACTCGAACTCACGGTAATCGACAAGCCAGAGATCGAAACACTCCCGTTCACAACCGACGCGGAAACTGTCGCTGAGGTTGAGTTAGGAACTGCCAAAACAATGTTCCCATTTGACGTGTTAAGCTGGCACGCCCCTTTTAACGGCAGCGTCAAAGTTGCATCGATGTTCCCGTTAGTAAGATTGCCCGTGAGATTGCCTGCAATGGCATCCGCACTCAGGGTACCGTTCGTAAGTGTGGCGGCCACAGAATTCTCGATGTTCCTTACTTCGAGAGTGCCATTGACATTGGTTACCATGACTTTCCAACTGCTCGGGATCTGAATCTCGTAATCGACTTGATATGTCCTGCCACCGCTGCTATTCGGTTGATTCGTTCTGACGGTGAGAGCAGATCCAGATGAAAGAATGCCGATGGAGATATCACTCATATGACTCTTCGCTTCATCGACCGATTCATCCTGCACAGTCTTCTTCCCCGAGACCTGAACCTCGTTCAAGCTGTCAACGCCAACGATCTCGACACTACCATTGATATTATCGACAGAGATTTCGTTGTATGGAGCAACCGGCATGACAATGTTAAAATCCTCGCTATACTCATACTGCGAATTGTTGTTGTTAACATTAAGGCTACATCCCGCAAGTAGCAGAAATGCAGACAAGAAAGCGATCGAATAATAGACTTTGCTTTTCATGCTGATGTCCTCCTTTGCATGTTACGTTAAAAGACAGACGCTCAACCTTGACTGGCTGACCTATTCTATACCGATGGAAACGTTTGTACCGGAGGTGCTACGCAACCCGCTGCCCACATGGGCCTAATCAATGTATGACCCGTGAAATCTAAACGCAACTACTCGCGCACCAAGATTACCCAACTCTTGATAAGAATCACAGCCGCCTTCTCGATTGGAACAAAACAGGGGAACACGAGCAAGCACACGACATATTGCTGAGTCTCTCCAGCCGTGAGTCACTGTGATTTCGCTGGAGACTCCAATCGTCTGACTTCTAAGTCTTAATCAGCTCGATGAGTCTTTCCAGTCTTTCAATCTTCTCGCGATCAGTATGCGAAACGTCGGAGACAAAAGTTATCTCCACTTTCGCCTGCGACTTCTCCTGAGTCACACGGTGAACGATGTCGCCCACTCTGTCAAGCGAGTTCATCATCGACGGGAATATTTCCCTGAAGAATTCCTGGTCATCAGACGGCAGATTTAGATTTACGGTTGCACCGCGCATCTCCACCTTCGGTATCCTGAGAGGCTCGACTCTCATCTTGAGCTTGACAAGCCTCAGCAGATTCTCAGCCGGATCCGGCATTTTGCCGAACCTGTCGAGCATCTCGGCGCGCATGTCATCCACCTCATCGACGGCTGTAGCGCGCGACAATCGCTTGTAAAAATCAAACCTCTCCGCATCCTGAGAGATGTAATCATCCGGTATAAAAGCGTCGACATCTGCGGTCACCTGCGGCTCGATGTTTCTTCGCGTGAGCGTGTCAAGCTGTTCGGTCAGGTGTTCTTCAAACTTCGCCTCCGCTACCGCTTCCTCCAGGACCCTGTTGTACATCTCAAAACCCAAATTGTTAATGAAGCCGCTCTGCTCCCTGCCGAGGAGGTTTCCCGCACCTCGAATTTCAAGATCGCGCATCGCCAGGCTGAATCCGGCACCCAGTTCGCTGAACTCCTCTATCGCAGTGAGCCTCCGAACTGCGTCTCTCGTAAGGCTGGAAAATGGCTTCGCAATTAGGTAAGCATATGCCTGAACGTTGGAGCGACCGATCCTGCCACGAAGTTGATACAACTCGGCAAGTCCGAACCGATCCGCATTGTTAACGATCAATGTGTTGACCGAAGGAATGTCAATTCCTGACTCTATAATTTTCGTGGCAATCAGGACGTTCAGTTTCTTCTCCAGGAAGTGTATCATCGTCCGTTCAATTTCCAATGCTCTCATCTTTCCATGTACGATGCCCGCCTTCGCCATCGGTACTCTGCGATGTACAAAATCGGCGAGCCTAGCTAAGTCCTTCACTGTGTCGCTGACAATATAAACCTGCCCTCCGCGGCTCAGCTCGCGCTCGATCGCCGACTGGAGAAGTTTTCCGTCAAAGTTTGTGATGTAAGTGTCTATCGGCAAACGGTTCGCCGGCGGCGTCTGTAGTATCGAAATGTCCATGGCTGAAGAGAGCGACATATAGAGAGTGCGAGGAATAGGTGTCGCGGTCATGTAGAGAGTATCCACATTTATCTTAAGCTGTCTTATCTTTTCCTTCGCTTCGACTCCGAATCGATGCTCTTCGTCCACGATGAGCAAGCCGAGGTCGTGGAACTTAACATCTGTCGATAGGAGCCTGTGCGTCCCAATGATAATATCGATTGCACCTTCTTCAAGCTTCTGTAGAATCTGCTTCTGTTCTGATTTCTTCCTGAACCTCGAAAGAACTTCCACCTTCGTTGCATACTCGGCGAGTCTATCCCGGAATGTGTTGTAATGCTGCTCGGCGAGTATCGTCGTCGGAACAAGCACGGCCACCTGCTTGCCACTCATGACCGCTTTGAACGCCGCACGCACGGCGACTTCGGTTTTTCCGAACCCGACATCTCCGCAAAGGAGCCTGTCCATCGGATTCTCGATTTCCATATCCTGTTTTATTTCGTTAGTAGCCCTCGACTGATCAGGAGTATCTTCATATACGAAAGATGCTTCAAGCTCGTGTTGCCAGATACTATCTTTTTGAAATGAGAATCCCTTCGATTTCTTACGCTCTCCGTAGAGCTTTATGAGATCCTTTGCAATGTCCTTCAGCTTCCCCTTCGCGCGTGCCTTAATGAGCTGCCATTCCGCGCCGCCGAGCTTAGATAGCTTCGGCTTGAACCCGTCTTCCGAGGCGTAGCGCTGCAGCTTGCCGACGTAATCGACGCTTACATAAAGCATGTCACCGTCCGCATACTCTACCTTGACACATTCCTGCACACTATCTATGATTTTCAATTTCTCCATACCGAGAAATTTGCCGATGCCATGCTCTTCGTGTACAACGTAGTCGCCCTTCTTGAGCGAGTTCAGGTCGCGCCTCAGAAGGCCGACGAACTTCTTCGCCTTCTCCCTTCGAGAGATGAGTGGTGAGCGCCTGCCGAATATTTCGTGCTCTGTCAGGAGAGCAAACTTATCATCAGGCAAGATGAAACCACCGGAGAGTGATGCCTGCACGAGTCTGACCTCCTGTCTGAGCATAGTGCCGTTCAGCTCGTCGTATTCGTTCAACAGGCTGACGAAATTGTCTTCTAAATGTCTCGTGCTCGATGCTACTACGATTTGAAACCCCTCTGAAAACATCTCTGCGATCTTGTTCGCAGCAAGTTGAAGTTTTCCAGCGAAAGTCGGATGCGGAAGAACGTTCACCTCAACGTCGGACTCCCTGTGCTCGACTACTTTCCAGTAAACCAGCTTTGCCCTGTCGGCGATTCGCCCCGTGAGCTCGGGTAAACCAGCGGCTAGTTCTTCCGCAATAACCGCCGGTTCATGGAAAATGACTATCGTATCCTGGGGGATCTGGTCCCAGAACGGCGAACTCTGGCTGTTTGCGCTGGCAATAGGCAGAAGAGTCATTGATTCAATCGCTTCAATGGATCGCTGAGTTATTGAATCAAATATTCGGATCGAGTCGACATTGTCGCCAAAGAAATCAACTCTGATCGGGTTCTCGCTCGACTCAGGGAAAATGTCGACGATGCTCCCTCGGACGGCAAAGTCGCCGACCTCCTCCACATAATCCTTTCGCTGATAGCCATACTTGCCGAGCTTGGCAACGAGACGATCACGATCGACGTCGGCATGTGCAAGTATCTCAACGGCAGTCTCCTTGAGCGACTCCCGGGCCGGCATCTGTCGGAAGATTGTGGCATAATCGGTAATATAGAGATTCTTCCTCACTGAATAGAACTCGAAGAGCCCAGCTAAGTTAGGCTGGCCTTCGGCTGAAAGCTCTGTTGGCGTATTGCCCGAATAGATAGTGAAGTCGGATTGTATGCGCTCACTCGTCTCAAGATCATCAATCACGAGCAGTATGCTCGACTTGTCATTTGCTAATAGTCGCGCCAGGACGAACGTAATGAGGGGTGTATTTATTGAATGGAGATCTACGCGCTTAGAATTGCGAATAACATCCACGATCTTACGAATTGTCTCGAGCGGAACCAGTTCGCTCGACAGCTTGTCAGATCTTCCGTGCTCCATTAGTTCCCTCGATCGCACGTCTGACAAACCCGCCGCCTTTCTCGAGCCTCTTACGCGCTTCCTCTGCATTAAGATTCGCTTCGATCATCACGACGGCGGTCTTAACATGGCCATTCGCTTTCATGAGAGTCTGCGCTGCCCTCTCATAACTGACGCCAGTGATGGTCATGACAATTCGTTTCGATCTCTCTTCAAGTTTCTTGTTGGTCATTTGAAGATCGACCATCATGTTTTCGTAGACTTTACCGAGTCTTATCATGCAAGCAGTGGTTATCATGTTCAAGACCATCTTCTGAGCAGTACCTGATTTCATTCTTGTTGAACCCATGACAACTTCAGGTCCAACTTCGGGACAGATTGCAACATCCACTTGCAGATCGAATCCCGAACGAGGGTTTGTAGTAATGAAAATTGTCCTTGCCCCAACCTCGCGCGCTTTCTTGATTGCGCCGACAACGTACGGCGTTCGCCTGCTTGCAGCTATTCCACACACAACATCTTTTTTGTTTACGCCATGAGCGATAATGTCGTTGGAACCGTTCTCCTCCAGATCCTCTGCGCCTTCCTGTGCCTTGAAGACCGCTGGCCTGCCGCCGGCGATCATTCCCTGTATCATTTCCGGGTCGGTGCCGTAGGTCGGCGGACACTCGGCCGCGTCCTGAATGCCTATGCGCCCGCTTGTCCCAGCGCCTGCATAGAAAAGCCTTCCACCATTGTTGAATGCTTCCGCGATGATATCAACTGCACAAGCAATGTAAGAGAGTTCTCGCTCCACAGCGAAGGCGACCTTCTTGTCCTCATCATTTATGATTCTCAGGATTTCAGGTGTGCTCTTTGCGTCGATATCCATCGAGGAACTGTTCCTTCTCTCCGTCGTGAGACTCATCAGCTGGTCAAACAGCACCTTTCTTGTAGTCATTTCATAAGACCTCACTTCCAACATTTCCACAGCGAGTTCCTGCCGGCATTCTCACCGAAGTCGGCACATTCGATCTTCGCCAAATTCAAGTCTGGGGCACTCTTACAGCGGTGGTTCGCGCTGGGGGCCTCCAAGTCGACTAGTCTATTCTGTTTCACGTGAAACATTATCCGTGCAAGTAAACCATCAGGACTGAGATATCGGCTGGTGACACGCCGGAGATTCGACTTGCCTGACCGAGCGAATGGGGTTTCACTTTCGTAAGTTTTTCTGTCGCCTCCCTTGAGAGCGACTTCACCCGTCGAAAGTCAAAGACATCGGGAATCTCGATCGACTCCAGGGACTCAAACTTCCCGATCTCTTCGAACTGCCTTGCAATGTATCCGTCATACTTAGTCTCGATCTCGACTTGACGAACAACATCCTTCCGACATGCGGCTTCAGCAGGAAGAGAATCAGATCTGAAAAATTCGAGCCGGAGGAGATCGGACAGGTTTACGTCTTGTCGCTTCACAAGCTGGGAAAGTTTTTCATTCTCAGCTAAGGGAGCTGATCCGACAGACTCGAGATAGGCGTTGACTGCATATGGTGGTACACTCTTGCTTTGAACATAATTCGAGAGAACCTGAATGAGCTGCTCTTTCTTGGTCAATGAGTCGTAAACATGGGCGGGAATCAACCCGAACTTACGCCCATACTTCATGAGTCTTCGGTCTGCATTATCCTGTCTCAGCATGAGTCTATATTCTGCTCTCGATGTGAACATCCTGTACGGCTCATCTGTCCCCTTGTTCACAAGATCATCTATAAGTACTCCGATGTATGCCTCCGATCTCTTGAGCACAAACGGTTCCTCGCCTTTCACTTGAAGCGCTGCATTGATACCAGCAATTATTCCTTGTCCGGCCGCCTCTTCGTATCCGGAAGTCCCGTTGATCTGACCCGCGAAGAAAAGTCCCGTCACCAGTTGCGTCTCAAGCGTGAGCTTCACCTGATGCGGCGGAAAAAAGTCATACTCAACTGCGTAACCCGGCCGGAGCATTTCGACATCCTCCAGCCCCGGGACGGTCTTCATGGCCTCGTATTGTATCTCCGCGGGGAGACTCGTCGAAAAGCCATTGACGTAAACAACATTGGTGCTTCGTCCCTCAGGCTCCAGGAATATTTGATGACGTTCCTTGTCAGCAAATCTAACTATCTTGTCTTCAATCGAAGGACAGTAGCGAGGACCTATTCCCTTTATGAGACCCGTAAACATCGGTGACCTGTCAAAACCTCTCTTGAGAACTTCGTGAGTATGTCCATTCGTGTAAGTAAGAAAGCAGCTAATCTGTTCCTTAGTCACCTCCGCAGTCTGAAACGAGAACGGCTCCGGCTCTAGATCGCCCGGCTGCTCTTCAGTCTTTTCGAAGTCGATGCTCTGCCGGTCCACGCGAGGCGGCGTGCCAGTCTTGAGCCGTCCACTCACAAATCCAAGCCTCTCAAGCGAACGTGTCAAACCTACTGCGGGCAGCTCATTGAACCTCCCGCCGCTTCTGCTTTCCAGACCTGTATGCATAATCCCATTCAAAAATGTTCCCGATGAAATGATCAGAGCTTTGCAGCCGATCCCAATGCCCGCCGCAGTCCGAATCCCCTTGATCTCACCATCCTCCTCATACACGTCTGTGACCATGTCCTGCATGATGTGAAGGTCCTCTTGACACTCCACACGACGCCGAGCTTCAAGAGAGTAGGC
The DNA here is from genome assembly GCA_963704305.1 of uncultured Bacteroidota bacterium. Classification (GTDB taxonomy): domain Bacteria; phylum Bacteroidota; class Ignavibacteria; order Kryptoniales; family JAKASW01; genus JAKASW01. The sequence goes on from OY969888.1 coordinate 1,336,644, forward strand.
ATCCCTGTCATTCTGGGCACGGGGCGACCAAACCGCGGGTCCTTTCGATTTGTTTAGCATTCTAAATTGAATTCCAGTAACATCGGCCAACTTAGCCATCTCTCCACCAAGAGCGTCTATTTCCCGCACAAGGTTTCCCTTGGCTGTTCCACCAATTGCGGGATTACAAGACATCCTCCCAATTGCGGCAATGTCCATTGTCATCAACAGCACCGAACAACCCATACGGGCGGCGGCAAGCGCGGCTTCAATTCCCGCATGACCGCCCCCAATGACTACTATGTCGAACCTTCTATTTCCCATCTCTCAAGCATTCATTGTTTCACGTGAAACTCTCATTTCCCAACACAGAACTTAGAAAATATGTTGTTCAGGATGTCCTCAGCCGTGACTTCGCCGGTGATCTCACCAAGTGCGCTGAGTCCACCTCTGAGGTCGAGCGCCACGAATTCACCCGACTTACCACCCTTGAGCGTGTCCAGCGCCAGGGTGAGCCTCTTCGCTGCCCTATCAAGCGCTTCACGATGACGAGCACTTGTAACGACCACTGAGCTTTCCTTCATTTCTTCAACCATCGCAATTTGACATAACCCTTTTCTCAGAAAATCAATTCCATCTCCACGGGTGGCTGAAACATAGAAAGCACGGTCATCCTCACTAGTTCTTGGAGGTTCACCCCTATACAAGTCTATCTTGTTCCAGACCTTGACCAGTTTGACACCCCTCTTAGCACATACTTCCGAAAGCCTCCCATAGAGCCCGCCACTGCCGTTATAATCGCTCTCTCCATAATCCATGACAAGTAGGGCTATGTCAGATTCTTCTGCTTCTCGCTCTGCCCTTTCGACACCTTCTTGCTCTATCTTGTCGGTCGTTTCCCTAAGTCCCGCGGTGTCGGTCAGACGAAACAGGATCCCATTCATCGACAGTGTCTCGGAAATCGTGTCCCTCGTCGTCCCCGGGGTGTCACTTACTATGGCACGATTCTCTCCGAGGAGCGCGTTCAGCAAACTCGACTTCCCCACGTTCGGTTTGCCGGCGATCGTGACTCGAACCCCCTCTCGGTAGATCTTGCCGACGGAATAGCTTGACAGAAGTTCATTCACCACTCCAATTGCACTCGTAAGCCTAATCTCCAACGCCCTTCGATCGGCAAACTCGACATCCTCCTCCGTGAAGTCAAGCTCAAGCTCCAGAAGCGAAGCCAAGTTCAATAGTTCATCACGAATAGACTTGATCTTCCGTGAGAGCTCACCGGACAACTGCCTGATCGAACTCCTGTAAGCAGCTTCACTCTGTGAGTGAATCAGATCACCCACTGCCTCTGCCTGTGAGAGATCAATCTTTCCATTCAGGAATGCTCGCTTTGTGAATTCTCCTGGCTCCGCGAGTCGGGCGCCAGCAGTCAAAATTCGCTGGAGCACTTTTTGAGTGACAAGGTACCCTCCATGGCAGCTAATCTCGACAACTTCCTCACCCGTGTAGCTGTTTGGCGTCCTGAAGACCACGATAACGGCTTCGTCCACAATAGCACCTTCCTCTTCCACAATTCTTCCAAAATGAGCCGTGTGGGAGGGAACATCACCCAACTTTGTTTTGCCGAGAAAGATTCTGTCGGCAATTGCTAGGGCGTCCTGCCCGGAAATCCTAATAACGCTGATCCCACCTTCCCCGAGTGGAGTCGAGATGGCTGCTATCGTATCACCACTATCGTAGAGTTTATACGCCCGCAAATCTAAAATTCACCTCGCAAAATAATTGGCATATGGGACTCCCTCATGTCTAATAAAAAGCTCCTCTATTAAATATAAGTGTTCTCCTGCTCATCTTCTTGCCAATCACGAGACAGACCTTCCGCGGTGCCAACAGCTCCCATTTCCAGAAGAGGCGGTAACAAAGTTAACTAACCAGCATTTTTCTTGCCCTCAGGCCTAAGAAAATTAGGAATCGGCAATGTGACATCTTTAAATACTTGACAAATTCTGTCACTTCTGCTTAATTAATATTGTATTTAGCATAAGAGTACTAATATTATTTATAAGAATTGATCGGTTTCCTAATAATGTTTAGCCAGGGAGAGATGATATTACGAAAGGACATACTTGCCGGTATCTGTATTCAAATGAATGAAGCGCGTCGTGAAGTTCTGGCAACCCCCAAACGACTTCCGTCCCCACTCTATTCGCACACAGTCTTGAAGTACCACTCTATTCTTCTAATCACAAACCGAAGAGATGCTAATGAACAAAAACTTCTACGCAGCAATGCTTACTACGACAATGTTGAGTTCCGCGATCGCTCAAGCCGCAGATTCTACATCTACCGCGCCTTCGGCAACACATAAGATATCATGGAACGCATTCATCGATGTATACTACACCAGAAATCTGAACGATCCGTCGAATCGATCTAACCAATTAAGAAATTTCGATATCAACGAAAACCAGATTGCCTTGAGCCTTGCTGACCTCACGGTACAGGAGCAAGCGCAACCCGTAGGGTTCAAGGTTGAACTCGGTTACGGACCCACGAGCGATTTTGTTAACGGCAGTTCGCCGGCAGGATCCACCACTCCGACGACGGCAAGCGTACTGCAGGCCTACGGCACAGTCATCGTACCGCTTGGGGCAGGACTAACAATAGATGCTGGAAAATTCGTAACCCACATGGGCAACGAAGTGATCGTATCACAAAACAACTGGAATTACAGCCGCTCCTACTTGTTTGCCTTTGCAATTCCCTACTACCACACAGGAATTCGATTGACATATCCCGTCGCGGGGAATTTCACCGCGGCTCTCCACATCGTGAACGGATGGAATTCAGTCATCGACAATAACAAGTTCCTTTCACTCGGTGCAACATTGAACTACTCTCCAACATCGACCACCAACCTTGTGTTCAACGGGATGTGGGGACACGAGAGTCTTACTCCTACGGAAAATGGTGACAGAGATGTATACGACTTCATTTTGACGCAGCAGTTGACCGACGCATTTTCTGTAGCGGCTAATGCGGATTACGGGCAAGCTGGTACAACAGCAGGCCTCGCTCTGTGGAAAGGGATTGCCCTTTACGGAAGATACGCGGTTTCTTCAATATGCGCTTTGGCGGTGCGCGGCGAATTGTATTACGACCCAACTTTCGGTGGATACACGACCGGTGCTGGATTCCCGAAAGCAACATTCCAAGAGTATACCCTGACATGGGAATACCATCCGTTCGATCCCCTTCTTGTGCGCGTTGAGGGGCGCGATGATTTCGCAAATGGCACAGCGTTCCTATCCCAAAGTTCGCCCGCGCTCGGTAACCTCCCGCTTTATCTGCCAACGAGAAAATCACAACCGACACTTACAGTCGGCATCGTAACCATGTTCTAGGAGAGTTAGCAACACTATTACCAGGTGTACTTGTTTACCAAAAATTAATCCGAGGAGGAAACTATGGCTGAAGAGAGAAAGACAACAATGAAGAAGACTCTGGGACTAACAGGCGTCACCGTAAATGCGATGGCGCTGATCGCTCCGGGGGCATTCCTATGGATTACATATCAGGTCCAGGCATCCAACACCGGCGGTTCGACAGACATGTGGAGCGGAATCTTTGCCGCTCTCATCGTCGCCTTCCTGACCGCATTTGCATTCGCCGAGATGGCGCGTCGATATCCGGAAGCGGGTGCAGGCGGATCTTACTATTTCGCCGAGAAAGCATTTATTGACCGCGAGAAAGCCTCACACAGACGTTTCGCACGGATTGCAAAGTTCCTGACGGGCTGGGCAGCACACCTGTTCTACTGGGTTTACACAGGAGTGATGGTAGCTATGATGTCCGTGCTTGTCACATATATATTTAGCCAGTTCAACGTTAACCTTTCAACCCCCATGCAGATTCTGGTTGCAATTCTTTTCGCGGCCATCGTAGGCTTCATAGCCGTCCGCGGGATAACCGGATCCACAAATGTCGCGATCGCGATCAACGTGGTACAGTTGGTCTCGCTAATCGGTTTCAGTATTTTGGCAATCCTGTTTCGTATGACTAACCCTCTCCATGCGACTCACTGGGCGTACTCATCAGGTCCCGCAGTTGTGCTTCCGCACAACCTTACAGCTATGCTCTTTCAATCCACCATCGCGATCTTGATCCTGGTTGGGTTCGAGTCGTCCACTTCTCTTGCAGGCGAGGCGATCAACCCGAAGCGCCACATTCCGAAGGCAGTCATCCTCGCACTTGTGATCCAGGGCTTGTTCGCTTATTTATTCGAATACTTCGCCGCCAATTATGCGATCTCCGAGAAACTCGTTTATGTCGCTTCGGACGGAACCAAGCTCCTCGGTATGGACGCAGCTGCCGCGTCGGGTGCTCCGATTGGAGACCTAACCCGCCTTATTGGAGATGCCATGTTAGGAGGAAATGGATTCGCTCTGATGATCATCGTGGCGATCACCGTCGCACTGGCAGTTCTTGGCACCACGCTGGCTGCAATGAACACCGCAGTGAGAATCAGCTTCGCGATGGCCCAGGACAAAGAAATGCCGGGACCTATTGGAGCATTGCATGAAAGACATGCGACTCCCCATGTCGCTGTATGGATTCTCGTAGCCGTATCGGCAGTCATCGGCAGCATCGGTGTTCTAAACGTCACGGCACTTACGGGAATTACATTAGCCTCCAACATCGGAACCTTTGCTCTCTATGCCCTGATTTGCGGACTTACTTTCGTCACGTTTGTTGGCCGGGACGAGTTCCACAAAATAAAACATGGGGCGGTACCTTTCTTAGGGCTGCTCGGAAACATCGGCATGCTTGTGGCTGTCGTGGTCATCGGCCTCACCACACCCGGAGTATCACAGGACGCTACCAAGATCGCTCTCTGGATAACCGGTGGCTGGGGAGCGGTGAGCGTATTTTACTTCGTCTGGAACAGTCGAAGGATCGGAGCATATATTATTCCACCTGTTACCGCAATGAAGCAAGAGATAAGCGCAAAGTAGATAATTGGAGTCCCATTTTGCAGCATTGCAGGGAAGAGATCACGTCGGCAGTGGTCTCTTCCCAACTCATTCTATTCGAGAGACGTTGATGACGACAGTTGAGCCAGCTGAAATAGACTCGCACAGCTTCACTGACGTTGGAAGATTCCGTGAAGACAACCAGGATGCCGTACGACTTTGCAATCCCGACGACGATTTCACTGCCGCCGCGGGACATTTGTACGGAGTTGCAGATGGAATGGGTGGATATGCGCACGGCGGCGTCGCAAGCACTCTGGCGCTCGAGACTTTTTTTAGCACATTCTACGCCTCAAATGGCGCTTCTCCATTTGAGAAGTTTCGGGTGAGCATTCAAAACGCAAATTTGAGTGTCTATCAAACCTCACAGCGCATGGGTGTCGGACGGATGGGGACAACTCTGACAGTTGCAAACATCATCGGCCGGACTCTTTATATTGGACACATCGGTGACAGTCGCGCTTACCTGATTAGAGATAATAAGGCGACCTGCCTGACGAAGGACCACACTCGCGTAGGTGAGCTCGTCAGAATGCGAATGCTTCCACCTGAGAAAGTGCGGACGCACAGCCAGCGTTCAATCTTAAATAAATGTCTCGGCATCAATATTTTTGTTCAGCCCGATATTTTCAAAATCACGGTCCAAAATGGTGATGTAGTTGTCCTCTGCACAGACGGTGTCTGGTCGGTGATTGAAGACGAGGAGTTTGCTCAACTCACGAAATCTACTAAAGATCCGGAAGACCTAAACCGGCAAATCAGCAAGCTGGTGATGGAGCGCGAGAGCGACGATAATCTTTCTGCGATCGCTCTAAATCTGCGCAGCCTTGCCATGCACGAAACGACAAACAGGAAGGAGCCGCTGTGGGACCTCGGCAAAATTTTCCGGCGATTCAAAAAATGAGATCTCGAGAACTCTCCAGAACAGGCGAAGCGGTTTGTGAAACACCCGCTGCAGGAACGTTGCTTTTCAGAGAAATGTTCAGTAGACTTATTAGATTTGACCGCGAGGAAAAAATACCACGAAGACATCTTATCAGGCACGAATTAGGACAAGCTGATTCTTGCCGCTTCATTTATTGAAGTGTGGGACTCACGGAAACAATGTCAGGATCATCAATGCTTCAGATCGGCGATCAATTCGATCACTTCCAGATTCGCGGGCATATCGCTAAGGGCGGTATGAGCGACATATACCGAGCTTACGATTTGCTCAGCGGTAAGGAAGTCGTGTTGAAGATCCCGGACAATATGTCGATAGGTGACCCTGCGCAGTACGAACGCTTCCAACGTGAACTCGAGGTCATGCGGACGACCGATCACCCGGCGATTCAGAAAGGGTTAGGTTCCGGACGCTACAACAGCATTCCATACCTGGTGACGGAATTGATCGACGGCGAATCGATGAGAGATCTCATCAGCAGAGCAGCACCGATGTCGCCTGAAGAATCAATAAATCTAATTCGGAAAATCGCCGACGGCATTGCGAACTGTCATGATAACGGCATAATTCACAGAGACCTCAAGCCGGAGAACATTCTGATAACCCGAGATGGCCAGCCGATAATTCTGGATTTCGGTCTTGCACTGACCAAGGGCTCTCATCGCGTCACCTACGCCAACCTAAGTAGCGCTGCCGGCACGCCGGAATATATGGCTCCGGAACAAATCGAGGGCCATCGTGGAGATCAGCGTACCGACATCTATGCAATCGGAACAATGTTGTTCGAGTTACTGACCGGCACAACGCCCTTCAGCGGAGATAACAACCTCGCGGTGATGGCGCAACATCTGCACGGAGCAATCCCGAGACTGGACCGGAAGCAGCCCGGAGTCTCGCCGCAGCTGGCGGCATTTGTCGCCCGTTGCCTGCAGCGAGATCCCAAAGACCGGTTCCCGGATATCCATGCTCTGCTGCATGACCTAGATAATTTAGATGCAATAGACACATCTATCCTCGAACGGACCACAGGCAGCTCCACCACTTTTTCATTCCGACATTCTCCAACTGCAGTCGCGATCGGGTCAGCCGTCCTGCTGTTAATTGCCATAGTCGTCTTGGCCTTCGTCCTCCAATATTTCCACAAATGACAACCCCGTCAAAGAAATTATCCCCTGAAGAATTGCTCGCCACCGTCAAGGAACGTGGCGTCAAATTCATTGACCTTCAGTTTACTGACGTCGGCGGCGCGGTAAAAAATGTTACGATTCCTATTCGGGAGCTGGAGGCAACTGTGAACCATGGAATCTGGTTCGACGGCTCCTCCATTGAGGGATTCGCACGCATCGCCGAAAGTGACATGTACTTAGTCCCGGACAGATCTACGTTTGCCGTCTTGCCCTGGCTAAGTGGAAATGAAACCACCGCCCGACTTATATGCAACGTTTTTACTCCCGACGGTCAACTGTTCATGGGTGATCCACGCGCTGTTCTCGCCCACGTTCTCGACGAGGCAGAAAAGATGGGCTTTGTTTACAACACAGGCCCGGAACTTGAGTTCTTTCTCCTAAAACCTTCGGCGGACGAGACGCCGTTTCCCCCGCGCCCGCAGGACAGTGCAAGCTATTTCGACCAACCGACTGACATGATAGCAACCAGTTTTTGGCGGGAAGTGGCAGATTCCCTTTCGGCATTCGGGATTGAAACAGAAGCCATGCATCACGAAGTTGCCACAGGTCAACATGAAATAGACTTTCGTTATTCCAATGCGCTGAAGACCGCAGACAATGCAGTCACATTTCGCGCTCTGGTGAAAATTCTTGCCCAACGAAAAGGATTATACGCGACGTTTATGCCGAAACCAATTCGCGGAATCAACGGAAGCGGCATGCACGTGCACCAAAGTCTCACTTATAAGGCAAATGGCTCAAACGCGTTTGCCGATCCGGGCGATCCTCATGGACTTTCCAGGATTGCCAGACATTTTATCGCCGGCCAGCTGGCACACGCCAGAGGAATGTGTGCTGTCCTTGCACCATTGATCAATTCCTACAAGCGGTTAGTGCAAGGATATGAGGCACCCGTCTACATAAGTTGGGGGCGAATAAATCGCTCGGCCCTCATTCGCATCCCGCGCGCTCACACTCATGAATCGACGCGAATCGAGTTGCGCTGCCCTGATCCAAGCTGTAATCCCTACCTCGCCTTTGCCGTCATGCTGGCTGCCGGATTGGACGGAATACGTCGTGAGCTCCCGGTACCGGAAGCTACCGAGGAGAATGTTTATCTAATGGCCAACACACAACGCGGAGCAACGCTTGACGTTCTGCCGGGATCTCTGGAAGAAGCTATCAGCGAATTAGAAAAAGATACCGTCATCCGCGATGCACTCGGGGCTCACACCTTTGAGCGTTTCGTCAGCGCTAAGAGAATCGAGTGGGAAGACTACAGGTTGGAAGTTACTCCCTGGGAACTGGATAAGTACCTGCCTAATTATTGACGAAGCCGCTCCGATATAGCGGACGGCTCACGGAAAAGAACGAAATGTAAATCCGCACGTTGTTTCTTTTATCCGCAAGTCTTTTTTAAATAATCTGAGCGCCGCAAGTGTTCACTCCTCTTCTTGTTTATTTCTCCCTTTAAATCGATCTTGTTTTGAAGAAATCCGTCAGGAAAAAAGTCTATGAGTATGTTAAAAAAGTCGTCGAAGTTAGATAACGTCTGTTATGACATCCGCGGTCCGGTCCTCGACGAGGCAAAGAGAATGGAAGATGCCGGAAAAGAAATATTGAAATTGAACATCGGTAACCCCGCACCATTTGGCTTCAGAGCACCGGATGAAATCGTGAGAGAGATTGCGGCCAATCTTACGAACGCCGAAGGCTATATTGATTCGAAGGGTCTTGTAGAGGCACGCGCAGCAGTCGCAGAATACTCCGCTGAGCGAGGAATAGAGAATGTGAACATCGACAACGTGTTCATAGGCAATGGGGTCAGCGAACTCATCACGTTCGCAATGCAGGGACTCCTGGATGACGGCGACGAAATACTCATCCCGTCTCCGGATTATCCGCTGTGGACCGCTGCGGTTGTATTAGCAGGTGGAACGCCCGTCCACTACATTTGTGATGAGAGTTCCGATTGGTGTCCGGATCTCTCCGACATTAACAAGAAGATATCGGGCCGGACTAAAGGTATAGTCGTAATAAATCCGAACAACCCCACCGGTGCAGTTTATCCGAAAGAGATACTAATCCGAATAGTTGAACTGGCGGCGCGACACAACCTGATAATTTTCAGCGACGAAATCTATGACAGGATTTTATATGATGACGCCCAGCACATTTCCATCGCGTCCTTGACAAACGAGGTCCTCTGCGTAACACTCAACGGACTCTCCAAGTCCCACCTGATCACGGGCTATCGGGTGGGGTGGATGACATTCAGCGGCAATCTTTCTGTAAGCGGGACCTACCTAGAGGGAGTGAATATGCTGGCGTCGATGCGGCTGTGCAGCAATGTTCCAGCACAATACGCCGTCGCAGTCGCACTAAGGAAGAATGATTTCATAAAAAATCATACCTCAGATGGCGGCAGATTGAAAGCTCAGCGAGATTACGGCTACCAGCGAATCAAAAGAATTCCCGGACTCAGCTGCACCCACCCAACAGGAGCGTTCTATTTTTTCCCTAAGATGGACGCGGAGAAGTTCGGCATCAAAGACGATGAACAATTTGTCCTCGATCTGCTGAAAATGTCGAATGTGCTTGTCGTTCAGGGAACGGGATTCAACTGGTTCAAGCCCGACCATTTCAGGATCGTTTTTCTGCCGGAACTGACAATCCTTGAACGCGCGTTCGATTCGCTCGAAAAATTCCTGAGCAACTATCGACAGAAATGACAAATTACCGTCAGCTCACTGCGACTCGCTCTTTGCTCAAACTTGCAAATATCCTCTTCTGCAACTTAAAATACTGGCGAAACACCATCGGAGGTTCAGAGAGCATGCATCTTGCTAAGTACAGTTTCCTCCTTCTGACCGCGTTTCTCCTGGCCAGCTGTGGTAACGCACAAAGACAAAATCAAAATTCAAATAAAAACATGGAGGATACCATGGCAACAGGATCCGTCGCGAGACTCACGCTGACGAGCACAGCTTTCAAAGAAGGCGAGATGATTCCGCGAAGATACTCATGCGATGGCGCGGATATCTCCCCTCCGCTAAAATGGAATCCCGTTCCACCTCAAACGAAGAGCTTCGCCTTGATCGCAGACGATCCCGATGCGCCGGTGGGAACGTGGGTCCATTGGGTGATATTCAACATCCCGCCGAATCTCACCGAACTCCCCGAGAAAGTTCCCGCCTCGAATTCTTTGTCGGACAGCACGCTCCAGGGAAAGAACGATTTCCGGAACATCGGCTACGGTGGCCCGTGTCCACCAGGTGGAACGCACCGCTACTTCTTCAAGCTCTACGCACTCGATACAATGTTGAAGCTCCCGGCCGGCAGCACGAAAGCCAGTCTCTTGAAAGCCATGGAAGGGCACATCATCGGCGAGGCGCAGCTAATGGGAAAGTATTCGAGATAGGGTTTACAGCTTTTAGCATCTAGCTCTCAGCTGTCAGCAAGACAAGACGGCAGTCACAATCCCAGATCCGTCGTCGAGTCATCGAGTCAGCCGGAAGCGTCTCAACGCCAACCCGAGACACAGGGCTGCAGTAGTGTGATTACTATCTAAGACTTTCACCGAGAATCCACCAAGAATCCGTTCAGAAATAAACCGTTCACAAAACGCCCGGAAGAAATTCCGCTTGACTCGGGTGAAACTTCTTTTTATCTTTATCGTAAAGATACGATAAAGGAAACAAGATGCCGACCACGAAGGCAGAAGAGTTCGGACCGAAGGACCGGCGGCTCGCCCGCTGGGCAAAGGCGCTTTCTCACCCTGCACGGGTGGCGATACTCAAGATAGTTGCGAAACAAAACACATGCATATGCGGAGAGATCGTTGAACTCATGCCACTCGCGCAGGCGACAGTCTCGCAACATCTGAAGGAATTAAAGGCTGCTGGACTCATCAAAGGCACGATCGACGGACCGAAATCGTGTTATTGCATCGATCCACGAGCGATCAAGGATCTCGCCGCCGACTTGCAGAATTTTCTCGATGGAATACATTCTTGTTGTGTTTCACAGTCATGTGCCACGAAAAAGGGAAAGTGATGACTATGGAATTCAGAAAGGCGGCTGAGAGTGACATGCCGCTAATCAAATCGTTGCTAGAGACGACGAAACTTCCGATCGAATCGGTGCAGAAGGATACCACTGAGTTCTACGTTGCGACCGATTCGGGACAAATTCTTGGCGTTGCCGGCTTCGAGTTCTATGAAAACGACGCGCTTCTGAGGTCCGTCGCGGTCAGGCCGGATGTTCAGCGAAGTGGGATAGGTTCGCAGATCGTCGATTTCATGTTAACCATTGCTCATCAAAGGGATGTCCACAAGGTCGCTCTCTTGACCGAAACGGCTAAAGATTTTTTCCTTAAGAAAAACTTTCGGGTCGTTGACAGATCGTCGATCAAAAACGAAGCGATGAAGCGATCTTCAGAATTTGCCTTTGCCTGTCCAGAATCGGCAGTGTGCATGGTTCTTAAGCTGCAATAAGTAATAAGAAAATAATTACCAACTAATATGGAGGAACGTTATGAACACATCTGATGAAATCAAATCGGTAGTTCGGGAAAAATACAAAGAAATCGCCGAGGAGGCACCCTTGGCATGCTGCGGGCCGTCATGCGGATGCGCTACCGATGATCCCCTTGCACTCAGTGAAGGTTACAGCAAATTAGAAGGTTACAATCCGGATGCTGACCTTCATCTCGGCTGCGGCATACCGACTGACGGCGCAGGTATTAAAGAAGGCGACGTAGTGCTCGACTTAGGGAGCGGTGCTGGCAATGATGTCTTCATCGCACGTAGATTAGTCGGGGAAACCGGTCGCGTCATAGGTGTCGATATGACTGAAGCCATGATCGGGAGGGCGAATGCAAACAATGTGAAACTCGGATACACCAATGTCGAATTTCGTCTCGGCGAGATCGAAAATCTGCCGGTCGATTCAACAAGCGTCGATGTCGTTGTCAGTAATTGCGTGTTGAACCTGGTGCCGAGCAAGGAGCGCGCCTTCTCGGAGATCTTCCGCGTACTGAAGCCGGGAGGACACTTCAGCGTATCGGATATCGTCTCAACAAAATCTCTGCCGGACAAACTGCGAAAGGTGGCCGAGCTTTACTCTGGCTGCGTATCAGGTGCATTAGTGAAAGAAGATTATCTCGACATCATCACTAAATCTGGATTCACAAACGTTGTGGTGAGAAGCGAAATCAAGACTCCGGTTCCTCAAGAAATCTTCTCAGAGCTAACTCCTGATGAAGCGGAGGCATTCAGGACGTCTGGAACGGGGATGCTGAGCATAACAGTTCAGGGAGAAAAGCCTTCCTAAGTCAAGTAGGCCTTTCCAAGTCTAGTTCACATTCTCAAATTAGAGGTCGGGGGAAAACGTAAGATCGGGAACGCACCGGTCAAGAAATGGCAGTCAACAGCTTAGCATTGTCGTGACTCTAACGGCTCTCGTGATTTGCCCATCTGTTCGCAATCCACCCTCGTGCGATCGGAAACGAGGCATCGGAGTCCCCATCTCCTTTCTGCCACTTGTATATCTAAATTTCCGTAACTAAACTGCCTCCAACATCAGGTGGCGTGTGTGATCAAACTCGGAACGAGTCCCCATACAAACAGCTTCGTCGCCGAGGATCCGGCGACGGTGCATCTCATCGAAAAAACTTTTGAACAATGAAGAAGGAGATAGAACCATGTGCAAGCGTCTTATCCTTTTGATCGCAGTCCTGATTCCGTGCGCGTTGCAGGCACAGGGCACCCGGCTGCTGCGCGAGCCTGCATTAAGTGAGAAATCCATTGCGTTTGCGTACGCGAACGATCTGTGGATAGTGGATCGCAACGGCGGGGAAGCGCGCCGCTTGACAAGTTATCCCGGAACTGAGAGTGCCCCGCACTTTTCACCCGACGGCAAGCTGATTGCATTTACTGGCTCATACGCGGGGAACACCGATGTCTACGTCATGGAAGCCGGCGGCGGTGAGCCGCGGCGTCTTACATGGCATCCGGGTTACGATGGGGTATGCGATTGGACTCCCGATGGAAAACAAATTCTGATCGCTTCCAACCGTGCAAGCGCACCGGTCGGACTGACGCAGCTCTGGACGCTCTCCGTCGATGGCGGATTGCCGACTCGTCTTCCCATACCATCGGCGATACGTGCATCATACTCCGCGGACGGCCAACATCTCGCGTATGAGGATACTCGATGGCAATCGGAATGGAAATGGTACCGCGGCGGTCAGGCACTACCGATCCGACTTGTATCATTCCCCGATCTCGTTCAAACCGAAGTGCCCGGTCCTGTGAGCGTCAATGTTTATCCGGTCTATTTAGGCAACCGTCTTTACTTCCTCTCCGACAGGACCGGAACGTTCAATGTTTTTGAGTACGATCAGGGAACAGACAGCGTGCAGCAACTTACTCGGTACGATGGCACAGATGTGAAATCGCTCGCAGCCGGAGGAGGAATTCTCGTCTACGAACACGCTGGCACACTGCACTCGCTCGACCCAAACAGCGGCTCTGACAAAGAGCTTACGATCACTGTGCATGGAGACTTCCCATGGGCGATGCCTCAATGGAAGGATGTCAAGAGGGAAATTGCGGCGGCTTCACTTTCTCCGACTGGAGCCCGTGCATTGTTCGAAGCACGAGGTGAAATCTTCACCGTTCCCGCTGAGAAGGGAGATGTTCGGAACCTGACGCATTCGCCGAGCAGTGCCGAGAGAGACCCCGCTTGGTCGCCGGACGGACAGAAGATCGCATGGTTCTCAGATCAGAGCGGCGAATACCGTTTGATGATCTCGGACCAGGACGGCATCCTTCCTCCGAAAGAAATTTCGCTTGAGCATCCAACGTTCTTCTTCGACCTATCATGGTCACCTGACTCCAAACATCTTGCGTTCACCGACGCGGACAGAAATCTATGGAGCATTGATGTTGAAAAGGGAACCAGCCACCATGTGGATACCGACCGAATGGCTCATCCCGAAAGAACGATGGTACCGGTTTGGTCATCGGATTCCAAATGGATCGCGTATGCGAAGCAATTACCAAACCTCTTTCGCGGCATCATGGTCTATTCACTCGAAAAAGATAAATCATATCAAATTACGGACGGACTTTCCGATGCTGTTTCTCCTGCATGGGATAACGGTGGAAAATATCTATACTTTCTTGCCAGCACTGATATCGCGCTGAACACGGGATGGCTTGACCTCGGCTCTCTCGAGCGACCCCTCCGACGAGGAGTGTACTTCACCGTCCTGTCGAAAGACGTGCCTTCCCCACTCCTTCCTCAAAGCGACGAAGAGAAAGCGAAGACCGAGAAGAAAGAAACCGAAAAGAAGACTGACAAGCCGGCAGACTCCGGAGTGGTGAAGATCGATCTTGAAGGGATCGGGCATCGCATACTTGCGCTTCCTCTGCCTCTCCGAAATTACGCCGGGCTTTATTCAGGTCAAGCGGGCGTCGTGTTTGTTGCCGAGGCAGGCCTTCCATTCTATCCAGAACAAACCGGAAGCCCGTCGTTGACTATCCATCGATGGGATATGGAAAAACGTAAGGACGCTACTTTCCTGAACGGCGTGCAGCAATTTGCTGTCTCATCAAACGGCGCGAAGATATTATATCAGCAGGGAGAAGATTGGTTCATCGCCGGTTCGGAATCAGAACCTAAGTCCGGAGACGGTAAGTTGAAAGTCGAGCTCAGCATGCGAACAGATCCTCCTGCAGAATGGCGCCAGATCTACCGTGAAGCATGGCGGTTCTTCCGAGATTTCTTTTATGTCCGCAACTACCATGGCGCTGATTGGAATGCTGTATACAAGAAGTACTCTGCGTACCTGCCTTACGTCAGCCACCGACAAGATTTGAATTATATCCTTGACCTCATGGGAGGAGAGCTTGCAGTTGGACATCATTTTGTTTTTGGTGGAGATGTCGGCGATGTGAAATCAACTCCGGTAGGATTGCTTGGCGCAGACCTGTCTGTCGAAAACAACCGGTACCGCATCAAGCGGATATACACGGGTGAAAATTGGAATCCCGAACTTCAGGCACCTCTCGCGGCTCCCGGTGTTGATGTCCACGAAGGAGATTACATCATTGCTATCAACGGCGTTGAGCTGACTCCACCGACGGCTATCGAAGCGGCCCTTGAAGGTCTCGCCGGAAAGCAGGTCACTCTCACGGTTAATTCAAGTCCGTCAAAAGACGGTGCGAGAAATGTTACGGTTGTGCCGGTCGGAAGCGAGTCGGCACTTCGCACGCGAGCGTGGGTCGAGGATAATCGCAGGTTGGTGGACAAACTGTCCGAAGGAAAATTAGCTTATGTCTGGCTCCCAAACACTGCAGATGCTGGATACACTTACTTCAATCGCTATTACTTCGGACAACAAGATCGACAGGGTGCAGTGTTGGACGAGCGCTTCAACGGAGGTGGGTACATCGCCGATTACATCATAGATATTGTTGCAAGAAGGCTGCGTGGGTACTTCAACAATCCAGTCGGAAATCATGATCCGTGGACAGAGCCTCTTGCAGGGATCTGGGGGCCGAAGGTCATGCTGATCAACGAGTTCGCCGGGTCCGGCGGCGACATGATGCCTTACATGTTCAGACAGGAGCAGCTTGGCCCGCTTATCGGGAAGAAGACATGGGGCGGCTTGGTGGGAATATGGGATTTCCCGCTTCTGATTGACGGCGGCGGAGTTACCGTCCCGCGAGGCGGGTTCTACAATCTCAATGGCGAATGGGATGTCGAGAACAAAGGAATTGCTCCAGACATCAATGTAGCGATCACGCCGAAAGACATGGCGGCAGGTCATGACCCGCAGCTGGAGCGTGCAGTCGACGAGGCACTTCACTTATTGAAAGATCATCCGGTGAACCTGCAGAAAGAACCGGCTCCACCCGCTCGCACGAATCCAGGTATAAAGTAAGGGAGCATAGAAATGATGATCAGGAAACGACCTGCAAGAATGGAGTGTACCAGAAAATAGAAGTAGGCCTTTAGTCGCAGACTCGGTATCTCCGCAGGGCTGTCGACGCGTAACTGGAGTTCAATATTGACAACACCCGGGCTGCGACGGGCTTGACAATACATCAAGGAGGTCAGACTATCCCCGCTAAGAAGAAGTGATGTTTTTTCGCTATTCGGGATATGGAAATTGTCCGAAAATTGGGATTTCATCATCCCTAAGATCCGCGTTTTGAAATTGCGATGAAATGGTTTGCCGATTATTTCGGAAGGAAGGTGCGGCTGACGGAGGAGCGCTTGGAACACATTGAGCGCGATCATCCCGAGATGTCTTCTCAAACTGAAAGAATAGAAGAGACGCTTCTAAAGCCCGAGTGCATCTTGAAATCACAAACAGATTCGGAGTCACAACTTTTCTACAGACACTATTTGAAAACCCCCGTCACCGAGAAATACTTATGCGTCATTGTCAAGGGGAGAGGTGATGACTGTTTCATACTAACTGCGTATTTTACCGATACGATTAAGAGAGGTGAGACGCTATGGACAAGAAGATAAAAGTATGGTATGACAGAGATGGGGATTACCTCGAGGTTCTTTTTGAACGAAAAGCAGGATACTTCAAAGAGACTGAGAACGATGCCGTAATGGAGAAAGTCGACGATAAGGGAAATCTAATCGGATTTTCCATATTGAAAGTCAGTGCACTAAAGGAACAGAAACCGATTTCAATTGAACTGAAGAGACGCGTCGCATGACACGGGCTCAACAGGCTTCTAGCGAGATATGATTAACCAACGTCCCTTTGCATCGGCATCTGATCGAAGGTTTTTGAATTTTGTCGAAGGCAGAATGATGAGATCCCGTCGATATGAATCAGGCAAAGGTGATGGAGAGAGCGAAGGCAAAAAGCAAGGAAAATGAAGGGAATCAAATCGCACAAGAATCTCTTGCATTGGAATTACTTCATAGCTCTTGAAAGCGATCTGGATCAGATATCAAGATTCATAGAGTTCGATAGGAAAAACTTTAGCACATACTCAATTGAATTGGCTCATCTCCTGTTGGCGGCATCATCTGAGACGGATGTTGTTGCGAAGGTTCTCTGCAGAAAACTAGACGCCACGAAGAAACCCGGGAGAATTAGCGATTATCAAAAGATTATCCCGAAGCGTATTCCAGAGTTTTGTGATAGCCGGATACTTTGTCCAAAGTATGATCTAGTTTTCACTCCTTGGAGAAATTGGAAGCCAAAAAGGAGCCCGGATTGGTGGAGCAGTTACAATAAAGTGAAACACCAAAGGAATGAGCACTTCAGGGACGCGAACCTCAAGAATGCACTAAATGCGTTGGCAGGACTAATGGTCACAGTTTCTTTCTATTACCAGTGTGAACTTGGGATATATCAGCATTCTCAATTAGTTGGTTACCTAACAACCCGAGGCGAAACTGATGCGCTTTCCTTGGGTTTTTGTTCCAAGTGGGCCTTATAAAATCAACTGAATAGCCATTCCACCCGATGGCAGTTGGCGGCGCACCTTCTGTGCCATACTGTATGTCTTTTAATTTCATGATTAAGAGCGCTGATAGCTCTAACATGCGAACAACATTAGGCAAGCTATTACACATAAACATTAAGGAGTGATGCCAATGACCGAATCATTCAGAATCTCAACCACCATAACCGCAACCCCGAGACAAATCTATAAAGCATGGCTGAGCAGCAAAGAACACACTGCCTTCACCGGCGACAAAGCCGTAATAGATCCGAAGGTGGGTGGTCACTTCACCGCTTTCGGCGATTACATTGAAGGCACAAACGTCGAGCTCAAACCAAACGAACGGATCGTACAAGCATGGCGGACGACGGAGTTCCCCGCCAATGCTGAGGACTCAAGGTTGGAAGTTATCCTTGCGGAGACCACCGGCGGAACAAGGTTCACACTCAAACACAGCAAGATTCCGAAAGGTCAAGGCGATTCTTACAAAGACGGCTGGAAGAAATTCTACTTCGAGCCGATGAAAGAATACTTCGCAAGCAAATAGCTGTCCGGACCATTGCCGAAATCGTGTAAGTTGACCCGTCAACCCACAGAACGCCGGATTCTGTCGCGGCTCAACCAATCCAGAAATATTTGAAGCTTAGCTTTGGCGAGGATATCTTATGCATGAACGTTCGGCAGAAGAAATCAGCATGACGGAGATTAGCAAATGGCAATAGATTTTGGCGAGGCAATTCTAAGCATCGTACAACGTGAAGTCGGGCGGCTGCTTGCCATGAAAGAAGACGATGTCAGCGCAAAGCCGACGCCCGACAAGTGGAGCAAAAAAGAAATAATGGGGCATCTCATCGACTCGGCATGCAACAATCACCAGCGGTTCGTCCGCGCACAGCTTACGGACAAACTGGAATTCCCGGGATATGCGGGGACGGACTGGGTTCACTGTCAAGGGTATGGACACGAGAACTGGGTGCTGCTTATCGAACTGTGGAGCGCATTCAACGCTCACCTCGCCCATGTGGTCAGCCACATTCCGCCCGATAAAATATTCGTCCAATGCAAGATTGGCGAAAGCAATGTCATGCCACTTGAGGCACTAATCGCAGACTACATCCGTCACATGGAGCATCACCTCAAGCAATTGAATCCTAACCCTGCGCCCACAACCTGAGCGCGCTTTTCTTTCTTCGGCGATTCTCTTTTCCTCAATTTACGTCATGCGGTTTCGCAATCTCATTTGACAAATGTTGATCGCCGCGTTAAATTAGCCCGTCGTGTTTACGGTCAATATGACGCGATCTGTAAGTTTGACGACGAAGGAGAAGCGGATAGCATGTCAGGCAAATGGCAAAATTTCAGGTAACAGTCCATGAGAACATTTATTCTGAAAATAGATTCACAACAAAATCTTGATCACTGATGTGTCACCAGCAGAACGAAAGGGAATATTGTCATGGACAGTGAAAGCAGTTTGATTCTTCCAGCAATTTTCGCAGCGATAGTAATAGTTCTTCTCTTCTGGTACGGTATTCGGATAGTGAGACCGACTCACCGCGGACTTGTCGAGCGGCTCGGTAAATACAAGAAATTCGCCATGCCCGGATTTCACTGGATCATCCCGATGATCGACAGAATGATAAAGATCAACATCACGGAGACTTTAGTGGAGGCGGAGCCGCAGGAAATCATTACAAACGACAATCTAAACGCGACAGTCGATGCCCAGATCTATTACAAAATCAAGGAAGACGAAGAGAGCGTCAAGAGAAGTCAGTACAATGTGAAAAGCATTGAGTACCAGATCGTCAACCTGACGCGAACAACGCTGAGAAATATTCTCGGTACGTTGACACTGAAATCTGCGAACAGCGAGCGGGGAAGGATCAACAAAGAACTCATCGAGATACTTGTCAGAGAAACGGGGAGCTGGGGAATCGAGATCGTGCGAGCCGAGCTGAAGGAAATCGATCCGCCGAAAGATGTCCAGGATACGATGAACAAGATTGTGAAGGCGGAAAACGAGAAGATCGCCGCCATTGACTTCGCCACCGCTGCAGAAACGACGGCGGACGGAGAGAAGCGCGCTGCAATTAAGCGGGCCGAAGGAATAAAGCAGGCGCAGATCCTTCAGGCAGAGGGCGAGGCGGAAGCGATCAGACTAGTCAATGAATCGGCGAACAAATATTTTGTCGGCAATGCGCAGATTTTGAAACGCCTTGAGACTGTTCAGGCCTCATTAGCGCAGAATGCCAAAATCGTTCTTCCCGCCAACCAGGAGATCGTCAACGTCATCGGAGACATGGCAGGCATTCTTCCAATTAAGAAAGGCAGCGGTGGATCTTCAGGGCAGTGACAGGCGAGAATTACTCACAGATAAATTTTCCTTGCTTAGCCAGGATTGACACAGTAAATTTCATCCAAGTTCTTTTATAACAGCGAAGCTCTGGTGTCCCGACCCTGTCGGGATGAAAAGGGAATCCCGTCCGGAAAAATTTCCGGGCTTCAACCGGGAGCTGCCCCGCAACTGTATACGGCAATCTAGAAATTCTCACGCCACTGTACCGACTCTGTCGGGATGGGAAGGCGAGAACACGACCGCCGTGAGCCAGGAGACCTGCCAGACTTTTAGAATCCACAACCTTCGAGGGAGAGGTTAAATTCAATCCCGATTTTATCGGGATATGAGTTCTCATAATTTAGCCCGCTCTCCCCGGCGGGCTTCTTTTTTGTCCGGAGGGAAAATGTTTCTATTACTCTTACTCAATCTCGCGCTGCCTCAGCCCGACACGCTTCACGTCTACCGGCAGCCTGAAGTCGTTGTGAGCGCAACACGGACGCCGATCAACAATGTCGACGCTCCATCTCGTGTAACACGGATCAACGTCATTGAAATGCATAACGCCGGCTTCAATGATGCCAAGAGCATGTTGTCTCTTGTCGATGGCATATTCCTTAAGGATTACGGACCTGCTCAACTCGGAACAATAAGTCTGCGGGGAACCGCCGCCGAGCAAACTCTTTTCCTCTTTGACGGCGTAAGCTTGAACAATATTCAAACCGGACTCGTCGATCTGTTTCTCGTTCCCACGAATAATTTGAGTTCGATCGAGATTTCTCAGGGCGGATCTTCCGCTTTATATGGAGCGAACGCCGTCGGCGGTGTCGTGGATCTTGAAAGCAAAACGCCTTCCGACAATACGGCCAGACTCGATATGGGCGGCGGCTCCTATGGAAACCAGATGATAGGCGCCGAAGTGAGCGAAGGAATCGGTCCGGCAAAATTTGACTTCATGGTACAGCGCCAGAGAGGAGTAAATGACTTCGACTTTTCCTTCGATGCCGGTACGCACGACATTCCCATGAAACTCACTGGGGCGGATTACCTTGAAGATGTCCAATCGCTTAAGATTGTTCTTCCCTCATCGAACAGTCTCACATCTCTTCTCATTCAAAACGTGTCCGCAAATCGCGGCACTCCGGGAGCTGTCTACGATTCTGGATTCGTCGGCACCGCGCGTGAAATAGACGGAAATACTATCGGCATTTTACAAAACACCGGGAGACTCGGCGTTTTCAACTATCGGGCATCGGCTGGAATCATATATTCATTTCTCAAATATATCGATCCGGCTTACGCAACGAACGATTATTTCAAGACATTGTCGCTTCAGCCGGCTGCTCAACTCTCTTACTCTTCCGAACAATTTTCCGGCGCTACAGGAATCGATGCGGAATTTGATCGTGGTCAAAGCGACGAAATGGCAGCCATTAATAATAGAAACCGAATCGGAATTTTTGGGAGCGGAGAATATGATCTGAGGAAGAATGCCGATCTTGCAACCAGACTATTCGGTGCGTTGAGGTTCGACGATTACTCCGCATTCGGAAGTTCTCTCAACCCGAAAGCTGGAATCAACATCAAGCCGCTCGCGAGATTTCCGTTGCATTTGCGCGCGAATGTCGGCACGTCATTTCGAGTTCCCACGTTCGACGAGCTCTATTTCTACAATCCATACTACTATGAATTCGGCAACGAGAACCTCAAGCCTGAGAGATCAACCGATTATGATCTGGGAGCTGCCGCTGACTTCGGCGGAAATCAAAACCTGCTTTATGCGAATCTCGGTCTGGATTACTATCATATCGATACGCGCGACGGAATCGTGTGGCAGCAGGTGACGAACACATCGTGGCAGCCGGAAAATTTACAAAAAATAGTTTCGCGCGGAATTGAAGTGAGTTTCCATTTGCACTACGGCTCATTGTTTTCATTGAAAGGAAATTATTTCTTCGGGAAGTCGCAGGATATTTCCAACCCATCGGATCCGACCACTTACAACAAACAGCTTATCTACTTACCACAGGAGCAATCCGCGCTCTTCATGGAGGTGACACCGGGGATATTTGCGTTCACCGCCGCGATCCAGTATGTCGGCGAGCGGTTTTATACGGTTAACGACACGGCATCGTTATCACCTTATGCGGTAACTTATGTTTCGGCCGCAGCACGAATCAATGCCGGCTCGTTCGCACTCTTGCCCAGAATATCAGTCAACGATCTCTTCAACCGCAAGTATGAAGTGATCCGGGAGTACCCGGTCCCCGCGAGAATGTATCAGGTTGGACTGAGCATTCAATTCAACCAGGGTAAGTAAACTTGATCGGCGACGACCGCGTTGTTATGTTTAGATCGAATTTAGATTTTGGATGTTTGATCTGAGAGATTTCTTGTCTACTCGAAAAGTCTAGAATGTAACATTATCGAATTAAAAAGTTCGGAGGTAACAATGAATATATTATTGGTGTTTGTCTTAATTCTCTTCGCAGCGTTCACGAGACTCATTCCTCACGCACCAAACTTCACGCCGGTGATCTCGATCGCTCTTTTTGCGGGAGCTTACCTGCAGAAGCGATTTGCCTTTCTTGTGCCGCTCGCAGCGATGCTCATGAGCGATGTGATAATTGGATTTTACAGTCCCGTCTCAATGGCATTCGTCTACGGAAGCTTCCTGTTGATCGTCGTTCTGGGATTGGCGATGAGCGGCAAAGTATCAATGATGAGGATCGGCGGGTTTTCCCTCATCGGAGCCGTCCTCTTCTTCGTGCTGACGAACTTCGGCGTCTGGCTCGTCCCCGGCTCAACGTATCCGAAGACGCTCGCCGGGCTTGTGGAATGCTACATCATGGCGATACCCTTCTTCGGCAACACCGTCGTCAGCGCAATCGTCTACAGCGCAGCCTTGTTCGGTATTTACGCAGCTGCAGAGAAATTCGTTTTCAAGGCAAAGGAAGTTCGAGCGTAACACACATCGCAGAGGTTTGATTGATCAAACCCCGGCACAACTCGGTACGGTTCCTATTACTACAAAAGCGGAGTATGCCGATGGATGTAAGTGAAAGGTATCATCTTGTAAGCGAACTTGAACGGATCAAAAGGCGGGAGTCAAGAAATTGGAGCGAGCGAAGACCCTTCGAGCTTGCGTTCGGCCAGTTTGTGATCTCCGCAGTAGTCATGGACCTTGCGATTCGGGCCGGCGTCGATAGAGCAAACACGTGGTTTGTCTTATTCCTTGCGCTTCTCTGCATTGCGATCCTCGCCTCAGGCATCTACGGAATCGCTAGATACATCGTCGACAAGGAGTCACAGATGATCATAGAAGCCATTCTATCAGAGAAGAGACCGGAGGCAGCTACACCCGAGAAAGAATAGGATCCAAGGGGGTACATCCTGGAACCTTTTCGTTTCAGCCTTGGCAGACCTGTCACTCCTGTTTAGCAGAAGATATCAACCCGATAGTGCATTGAAGAACTCTATCGATATTCTTCCTGTAATCTGAAAACGTGTTTTCGACGACATAATCGGGGGACAACTCCTCTTCTGTTGTCGACTCCGCAGACATTGTAGAATTTTTTCGATGACACTCCCATCCGTATTCCCGACGCCGGAAGCGAGAAGTCATACAACTCTCCGCAACAAACTGTAACACCTCCGGTCTCAGTGCCGACAATTTTGCCTCCGGTGTAACAACGGAATGACGAAGCAAAATCGGCCGCGGCTGAAAACGTTCCACCTCCGACTAAAAGGAAACAGTTGCCACTAAACCGAAGCGGGTTTTCCCGTAGAGGAACGGCGGCGGTATCGCCCGCTTCGACTACACTACCGGGTGCATGGTCCTTCATCCAGTCCTCATGCTTGTCTGTTTGAACTTCCCGGCTGATCTTGATGAGCTCCTTCTCATATTGTTTGAACGGCCGGGGAGAAATGTACTGCAACAATTCATCGCCGAGTGCAGAGTTCCCTCCTGGATTGCTCCGGATGTCAATTATCAGGTTCTTGATTCGCCTGTCCCTTATTTGTTGAAACGCATTCGCAAGGAACGACTTGAACTCGTTTATTTCATGGAATTGATAAAATCCCAGGTACCCGATGTTACCCGGCAATATGGCGAACTCGTAATATGGTTCGCTGTGCCCTTTCATCACTTCATTGTTGAATTGTATCTTCGCGTACAGACTCCCTCCCGTCTTTATCGTGCGTAGAGTGCTTGACGGATCTTTGTATTCGATCGTGTAGTCGCGATAGTTATTCCACATATTGATGTAGGTGGGAAGGGAAAGCGAGTAGTCTCTGAACGCTATACTTTCATACCTTATCAGTCTGCTAACCTTTTCGATAACCTCTTTCGATGGAACGCCGTTGATCGAGACGATCTCCGAACCTATAGGAATATTCTCTCTGTAGGAATAATTCCCGATCACGAATATCCTGTCGCCCATGATCCTGGTCTTGTAGGGAAGAAACCTTTTTCGAACGCGATGCCTGTGGTCGCCAAATTTTCCAGGCCCGGTCCCGTGTGTCCGTCGTGGAGTCAGCCGTGAGGCCGCACAGGTCTTTAAGGAATTCCTTCACGGATATCTTCTCCGGCAAAGAGCGCTTCAGCGTCTCGATGTCGCGATAGAATTCTTCCTTCGAGGCGTATTCATAAAGATTCGGATGAACATCTTCCATCGTTTTAACCATGTACCCGAGGTCGGCTATCGCATCCTCTTTCTGGATGTAACGCGGGTAAGCAACGGAGATCACAAAGAACAGAATGAGAACGTGAATGATTGAAGATGGAACTGCAAGCTTGAAAAAGAATGAACGGATAGATTCCTTTTTCCGCAACAGAATTTTTATCGCAACATAAAGCCCGATCGGAACAACGAACAAAACGTAAGGTAACAAATAGAAGAAAGCGATTTCTTCAGGATAAAAATATGGACTGAGAATGTAGACGAACAAAACAAGTAGGAGAATCAATATTCCGACGGCAATTCTCGTATTCATTTTTCACCTCATTTGGAAATTCGCTTTTGTCAAGACATCCGGGGTCGCCAAACTTAACCCGTGGAACATGTTAATTGTCTTGCGCACGCTCTCGTTCCGAACGCATCCCCGCCCGACCCCCATGCGGGAATGCGTAATCAGGTGCCACAGGAGGAACGCTTCTCCACCCAATCATTAAAGCTATTGCAAACAATGCAGTAGCCGCTGCGTTTGTCAGTTGGTCAGTCAATCCCGGGCGCATGAGTGTCCCTGCGAATGAACTCGACCAGTCAATCATGGCGTGGAATAGAATCACTGCGAACAAACTGCGGCCAGATCGGATATGCAACCAGCTGTATACGAATGTAAGCCCGATTATCCACACGACAAAGAGAGCTAACTGCGCAGGAACATTTCCCTGAGCCGATTGAATTGTGCCAGGAATGAAAAACAGGGGCAGATGCCAGAATGCCCATAAAAGACCAAGGATCGAGTTTGCCATGCCCAGACTCCACCGAGCTAACATTCGATCTAGAGCAAAGCCTCGCCATCCGAATTCCTCGGAGACTGCACCGCCGAAGATCATCAAGATGGTGAACCCGATCAGACTAAGCGGATGAGTCAGTAACGGTGATCTCAAAAACGAATCTCCGCTTGCAGCATGAACACAAATGCGCAATCCTAAAATGATCAGAGGAAGAATGAAGATGACAAGATAGGAACTCAATCCAGAATTGATCCGTACGGCCCGGCGCCAAAGGCCTCGCAGTCCAGTTCGCCCCCCAACTCGCCACGTCACCAATACGCCCGCAATAGATGGTGAGAATCCGCCCAGAAAGAACAGGAAGAGATTCCGGTGAGTTAGCGATGCAGATCCGGAGACTGCAGAAGCGCCTGGAATCTGAATAATGGCCATCAATCCCCAAGTGAGGAGCATGATGGTGTATGTCAGAAAGAAGAATAACCAGAGACCCTTTGATTCATTGTCTTGTTTTGTCATGACTCAACGATATTGCTTTGAAAGGGCATCGAACTCTTCAGTTCACCGCTCTCTTCGAGGCGACAGAATCTCTCCGGGAGTCAGAACCTCATTTTCAATATTCCATCTGCAAGCGACTGCGGCATGGCTTCGAGAAGTTTAGCGGCCTTCGACATGTAACCGATCGAGTAATATCTCTTCGGTCGTCGCGCAGAGAGAGCCTTGAAAACTATCTCGGCAACTTTATCGGGTTCCGTCCGCTTCCTGTCAAACTCCGCCATGTCCATTGACCACTTCCGGAGAGCGTTCTCGTAGAGTAAGACCCGTTCGTGAGCCCCTTTACGGAGAAGGTCTTCTACGTCTGCCCCGGTTCTCAGTCCCGCCGGCGTCTTAATTCCGCCGCATCTGATCATGATGTTCGGAATTCGCCATCTCTTGAGCTCGATGTCGAGTGTTCGGGCTATACAATTGACCGCAAAATCGCAGGAGTGTATGCTCGTCACGTAAGGTGTGGGAATAAGCGCCGGTGTCATGATCCATATGATCCTGCCGCTCGCTCGACGAATCAATGGCAGGAATGCCTGCACCATGGCAACCGAACCGAGAATCCGGGTATCCAACTCCGTTCGAAATTTCTCCAGATCCATTAACTCGATTGGCGCCGGCGAACCGCCGCCCGCGTTGTTGACGAGCGCAAACAAACCCTTCTTGCCTCTACGGCTCAACTCGTCCGCAACTGAATTTGCGGAGTCGGTAATATGCTGAAGGTTCGCGAGATCAAGAGGGAAGATGGGTAGGAGGTTGGGAATATTCAGATCCCCGAGATTCCCAGCATCGGTTTCTTTTCGGACCGACGCGAACACAAGAAACCCGCGCCTCGAAAGTGTAACGGCGGTTTCTCTCCCTATCCCGGATGAACATCCGGTGACAAGAACGGCTTCGCCGCTGGCCGAAGAACCACTCGAATCTTGCGTATTCACGATTGATTTGCCCTTCTGAGTATATCGGCAGCAAAGACTTCGCCATCGAAACGATCGCGAAGCCACCTGACAGGAGCATTCCGCTCCGGTGCGTCATCTTGCCACTCAATGGTAACGCGCCAGTTTATGCAACTCTCATTTCAGATGCAAGAAGGCCTGGCAGAATTTCTTAACCGGAACGTGTGAGCGCATCATCGATTCAGCGACCGCCACAATATGTCTCAAGTGACCGTCACCAAAGTCAATGGCAATTCTTCCGAACGAGCTCACGATGAAAAGGTGACGGTCACATGGGAATTAGGAATAGTACGAGTTACTTCATGACGGCCATCTTTCTAATCGCAGAGTAGCTTCCGGCTGTGACACTGTAGAAGTACACGCCGCTGGGGAGTTTGCTCGCGTCGAAGTTCACCGAGTGGCTTCCCGCGTCTTGTCTCTCATCGACCAATGTCTCGACTCCTCTGCCGAGCACATCGTAGACTTTCAAAGTAACCTGGCTATTAACTGAAAGCTGATAGCTGATTGCTGTTGTCGGGTTAAACGGGTTCGGGTAATTCTGGAAGAGTGCGAATTCCTGTGGAGCGCTGACCACCACTTCGATTATTCCGCCGACCTGTTCAGCTTTTCCAGACTTGCTGATTGCATCGATCCTGTAGTAATACGTCTTTCCGCTGGAGACTTTGCTGTCGACAAATGTGTACGATCCGCCGGATGCCGCGGTGCCGCTCGCTCTGAGAGAGACGTTCGAAGCGTAACTCGCTATGAGTTCGAACGGTCCATCCTTCGCGAGTGCGCGCGAGATGTTGAAACCGGCTGCGTCGACCTCAGTGGCCGTTCGAAAGGAAAGCCGCACTGTTCCTCCTTCTACCCTCGCAGACATGGATTCCATTTGGACAGGAAGCGGAGAATCGTTCCACGTCCGTCCAACACGCATCTCATCAATCTCAATCGCACCCATACCGCTGTTCTCACGCAGCGCAACCCTTCCAATGTTTGTCAAATCTGGTCCACCCGTGTTTGTTTGTACCGCGTCGGGGCTCGGTTCACCACCTGACAGCGAAGGATTGATCCACAGGGACGCCACATCATTTCCATTCCCGGTCACAAACGTATAGCGGACTACCACTAGGTAAGTCTGGTTCAAGTTGAAAACTGTAGATACCCACTGCGGGGTGCTCGAAGACCTCACCCCTATTCCGAGCTGAAAGCCTGCGCCACTGGCCTTTATCGAAAGTGCACTCCCCCAAGTAGTGCCTGAGGTGTCTTTGAAGAAATGGAAGAAATATGCTCCTGATGTTGACGGCGACGAGATTACTTTCATTAGGAACGAGGCATCCAAGTACCCGCTTGTCGCTGTCGCGGAGAGATTCCTGCCCACATCCTCTGTTTGCGCTTCTGTTATTAAAATTCAACGTCCTGATTGAGATTGGTACCCTGAATACGAGAGACTGTTGCCAACATCACTGCTCGTACCTAAGACGCTAACCTGCCCCGCTGTGCCTGAATGAGTGGTCCAATTAGACGTTGCATTGGTTAGTGCTCCAGCAGCGTAGTCATAATGTTCGACAAAGTCCGGGGTCTGTGCCCACGCACTTACCGTAATAAGTGCGACGAAAATTAATGTTGATGCAATACGCATTGCTCCCTCCTGTTTTTGTCTTATGCCGTTTATAAAAGATGGAGGAATGTTTGCCGACTATCCCGGTCCGACTATAAAGATCCCGCTATCCGGGAGATATTGATACTATCTGCCCATTGGCATATTTAGAACTGAATCCGCAAATGTATCCGCAAACGCATCCGCCATATTAGCACGATCTCCTATCGCATATAATTTGAGCGGCGACAAATTAATTGTCAAGCAGATTTTGCAGCCGGCTCAAAACAATAAACCCAGCAATCGCTTCAACCTGTTTCGCCGAGTAGCTATATTAAAAGGCAAAGTCAGATGCCGAGTGACATCATGTCGGAACCAAATACTATACGAGTAATGCAATGAACCTCGATCAGTTACTCCACGAGCGGATGAATGAAATTCTGTCTGAGGCCGAGAAAGCTCTTTCAAGCGCACGCCTTCCGCACTACGAAAAGGCTGGAGAAGAACACAACAGGCAGAAGCTCAAAGCCCTTTACACTCTGGCGACAAGGGCGATAGCTGAGCGAAACCTCGGCCCTATGTTAGCTCACGCCGATAGCATCGCAAGGGAACGTTTCGAGTTGGGCTTCGATTTGTCGGAAGTACAAACCGCGTTCAATGTTCTTGAAGAATCTATGTGGAAGCTCATTCTGAAGAGCCTTCCTCCCGTAGAATTTGCCGAAGCCATCGGACTGGTCAGCACCGTTCTGGGTGCGGGGAAAGATATGCTCTGCAGGACATACGTCACTCTCGCGAGCAAATCGAAGGCACAATCACTGGACCTGCGCTCGCTCTTCGCCGGAACATACTGAAGCGCTGGAAGTCAAAGAACCTCCGATGTTCTTAGATGATGACTGAAGGCTACAACTTGAGAGAGCCGTAAGTCGAGTCGCGCCACGTGCGGCCGTCTGAACTTGCATTGACTCGCTAACATTTCTTGTTTCCGAATTATCCAAAAAACTATCATACGATATTTTTGTTATAAGATGAGACAACTCACACCGTGAATGCTCAGGATTCGGTTGACCAGACCGGGCCAATCACGGTGAACCATGAAGTGCAGCATGATCAACACAAAGCAAAGAATTGTAATTCTTGGAAGCGGGTTCGCCGCTCTGAGTCTAGTGAAAAAGATAAACCTGGATTTCTACGATGTCAATATCGTCAGCCCCCGAAACCATTTTCTTTTCACACCGCTTCTGCCAAGCACGACGGTGGGAACAATAGAATTTCGCAGCATAATCGAGCCGATAAGAACAGCGAGAAGCAGCCCGTCGAGAGACGACACGTTCGGAAGATACTATCAGGCAAAATGCATTCGGGTTTCTGAAAAAGAAAACCTCATATCATGCGAGACTGTCCAGGGCAATGAACGTTTCGATTTAAAATATGATTACCTCGTAATCGCGGTCGGTGCTGTCAACAACACTTTTGGAATTCCGGGCGTGGCAGAGCAAGCGCTGTTCCTGAAAGAACTCTCCGATGCACGCATGATAAGAAGGAAAATCATAGAGAACTTCGAGCGTGCAAGTACTCCCGGAGTGCAGGAGGATGAAAAGAAAAGACTCCTCCACTTTGTTGTAGTGGGAGGTGGACCAACGGGTGTCGAGTTTGCGGCTGAGCTGAACGATTTCATCCGTGAAGACCTCGTGAAGTGGTATCCGAAATTGGCGATCGAAGCTCAGATAACACTCGTTGAAGCGACGAAGCAAATCCTCAACACATTCGATTCCACGCTCAGTGAGTATACGATGAGACTTTTCCAGCGCGAGAGCATCGACATAAAGACCAATTCTCCCGTCAGAGAAGTGACGGAGCAGTCGGTTGTACTGCAAGATGGTACAGCAATCAATTGCGGTCTGGTCGTATGGTCTACAGGCATAGGTCCGAGCGAGCTCTTGAAGACCCTTGAGTTTCCAAAGAACCGCGCCTCCCGCTTGCTGACGGATGATCGTCTTCGTGTCAGCGGAGCTGGAAACATCTATGCTGCTGGAGATTGTGCCACCCCTGCAAGTCAGAATATTCCCGCAACTGCTCAGGCAGCGCAGCAGCAGGGAAAGTATCTCGCCAGGAGTTTCAACAACATGGCACGCGGAAAACCTATTCCGTCATTCAACTACCACAACCTTGGCATGCTCGCTTACATCGGAAGCAGGCGGGCGCTGGCAGATCTGCCTAATGTGAAAGGCAGGGGATTCGGTGCGTTTCTTTTCTGGAGGTCTGCGTATCTGACAAGGCTGGTAAGCTGGAAGAACAAAATACTGGTCCTTTTTGATTGGGTCAAAGCGGGGATATTCGGCAGGGACATAAGCAGCTTCTGAATTCTTCTCAAGCCTTTTTAGCAACCTCTCCTTAATATCGGTGAAGCGCCGCTCGTTTGGATTTGATGTGCCGACATATCAACTTCTACCGGACGAGCGAATTTTCCGAAGGGCGGTTACTATCGAGGTAAACTAAAACTGATAGACGGAGCGGGTATGAAAACCAGGGCGGTTTTTCTTGCGGTGGCGATTTCGGCTGGAAGCATCTCCTCACAAACATTGAGGATCAATGAACTCATGTACGCGCCCACGGGCGGTGAACCGGAGTGGATCGAATTCTACAATTCCTCGCATGACACCGTGAACATCAGAAATTGGAAAGTTAGAAATAAGAATGCGAAGTTCTACACTCTCACGGCCACGGACTTCTATGTGCTGCCCGATTCCTATTTGGTAGTAACGAAGTCAGACACAATATTCGCATTCCATCGTACAATCCCTTCGCGCGTTCTCATCTGTTCTGCATTGCCTTCGGCATTCATGGTGAATACAGGCGACACAATTTCTGTCCACGATTCCACCGGTGTACTTGTCGACTCCGTTTTCTACGCGTCGTCATGGGGCGGCGCGGGCGGCAAATCGCTCGAGCGAATCTCCGTTGATATCTCTCCTTTTCTGAACTCGAACTGGGGAACATCGGCGGACGCCGAGGGAAGCACGCCGGGGAGGAGGAACAGCATCGCGGCAAACCAGTACGACCTTACAATCACATCGTTCAGTGCTAATCTGAACTCGTTAGATAAAATGACAACCTTTAAGATCACGGTAAAGAATTGCGGGACGCAGTCCACATCCGCGTTCGAGGTCGATGTATTCGTGGATTACAATAATGATCACATGCAGGAGCCGGACGAAATCGCCGCTTCTTCCACAGACATTCCGGGACTTATGCCTCGCGACTCAACCGAGATCGCTCTCCTAACAACCGTGAAAACAGAACGCAAGCTGCAAGCGCTCGCCGTTGTCAGGTTCTCATCAGACGAGGACACGACAAATAACTTCATGTGGACGCCGCTGACTTTCACCTATTCAACTAAGGCGGTTGTCGTGAACGAAATCATGTATGCTCCTGTGCGTCCAGAACCTGAGGGGTCCGGAGCCCTTCTGCCACCAATTCAGAAGTGGGCAAATAGGATAATCTAATATTTATGTCGTCTTTGCCAACGTCAATTCGTTCAGTAATGGTTTCGATTATCTTGCGCTTCTCAGGTGCCTCAAGGGTCGGCCAACGACTGTAGAGGTCTTTAGCTTCGTCTACCAACTCGTCGCCTGAAATATACTGGATTTTGAGGAAGTCGATTTCAGCTTGCACTTCTGGTATCTGATCCATGATCTGTTTGTATCGTTCCTCATATGGTTGATAGTGCCGATTGAACCCCTCCGGTTTGATTTCTCCCTTGAGGTATAGCTGCATCACCTTGTCCATGTCCGCCTGCACTTTCCCTTTCTCGTCCATGATCGCCGTCAGGAGAGCATCCTTTTCCTTGAGCGCGGTATCCGCCTGCTCGAAATAGCTCTTGACTTCGCTTTCAGAGAAGATGAACGATTTCAGTTGTTCGCGAAAGATTTCCTCAAGATCGGCCTCGCCAACCTTGTTGCGGCACTTGGGGCAGATGTATTTCGGGCTGTTCGAGGGGACGTACATCTTCCCACCGCACTCGCAGAAGACGATGCTCGTAAAAAGGTGGGCTACCACCTTCGTCGGTGGGTGGTTCGTCTTCTGCTGTTCGTCGAGTATTCGGTTGCAGTCGTTCCATAGCTCATCCGAAACGATGGCCGGGGCCTCGATATAAATCCACTCGGATTCGGGCTTCATGACGTGTTTCTCCCCGTGCTTGCCACCCCGCGTGCTGTAGTTCACTCTCCTCGTGCCCTTCGCAACGGGATCCCGGAGGAGCCGGTACACAGTGCTGAAATTCCATTTGTTCCCTCTCCGGGTGCGATACCCCGCCTCGTTGAGAAGGCGGCAGACCCTTCTCTTTCGCTTGTGTTCCTTAAAAAGCTCGAACATCTGCTTTCTGATCGGAGCCTCTTTCGCGTCGAGAACCAGTTTCTTGTCCATGTACTTGTAACCGTAGGGGGCTTCTCCTCCCAATGGTTTTCCGAGTTTCGCCCGTATAGGAACGGATGCCGCGACCCTCTCGCCGATTTCCCTCCTTTCCCACTCGGCCATGGCGGCGATCATAGTATAGAAGAATCGGCCGGCTGCCGTGGAGGTATCAATTGCTTCCTGAAGCGAGATGAGGTCGGCACCATGTTCCTGAAAGAAGTCCGCGAACTCCAGAAGCTCCTTGGTATTGCGCGCGAGACGGGCGAGCTTCGAGAAGATAAGTCCAGTGATGTGTCCAGATTTGATGTCACCCATCATCCTTTGGGTCTCAGGGTGATCCTTGACGGACTTCCCTGATACCGCCTCAAGATGGTACACCTCCCTAACATCCCAGCCCTTTGATTCGGCATAATACCTGGCCCGCTTCTCGTGGTGCTCCGGACTTTCGCCCTTTGCCTGGTCTTCGGTCGATACCCTTATCCAGATACCTACGGTTTTGGTTTGCCCGCTCGATCCATCATGTTTCATCTTAATTCCCTCCCAAGAAAGTTACGGAAAAATATATAGACCAATTCGTACCGATACAAGGAAAAGGAAATTGCCCCTTTAGTAAGATTTGCCCGCCTTATGCCACCGTTTCTCCCTCAATATGATGGACTCCAGTTCATCAAAAAAGTAAGGAGATAAAACAATGGGAATAACGATCCACTATGCTGGCAAAGCGAAAAGCCCCGAGGCGGTCGGAAAACTTCTGGAATCTTTGGTTGACCACGCATCCGGATTGCATTGGCTGCTCAAGGCGGTGGATCCGAAGGTAGTCCACCGCAACGACGGGTTAGCTTAAGGACCGACTTTGCCTGCCCCTTTTGCTTTGCCCGATGACTCAGCCATTCGTATCAAGAGGCTTGGTACGAACCGCTCGACGAAACCCGCCAGCACACCGGCGAAAAACAGCCCCGATGCAGTGCCCTTTGCAAATCCGAGCACCAAATCGAGATTAACCAATGACAGAATAATACCCCCGCAGAGGGCACCAAGAAACGCGCGGACACTTCCTTCGAGCGACCAGTACCAGAGAGGAGACACGTCATCCACCTGAAGATTGCGAATACGCTGAAGAATGCTTAGAAGAGCACCCGCGGCACCGCCCGCGATTGCCGCGGTGGTGAGACGCACCGAATCAGACGATGTAATGAGAACGTATAGGAAAGGAAGGGCGGAGAGCACAACAATGCATATAGCTCCTGCCAGATATGAGAGCGCGGCGCGGCGGCGCCAACGAAACTCAAACCGTTCGCGCAGTTGCTGAAAGGGAAGAGTGACGTCGCTACCTTCGGGGCTGTCTATCGAGGCCCACAAAGCCTCCGCGAGTTCATCTCGGAAACCACCACGCTTGCCCTGCGTAACAACCCGTCGCCCAAGTGCTACGAGGTTCATGAATGCCGCGATTGCAGGTTGGAGGCGTGGCGGAGTGTCGCTGTTGAGTGGTTGCCATTCCCATCGAATCTGATTGTCAACGGTGATTACAACACAGGCATGGGAGCCCTGCCCCACGACCTTCGAGATAACTTGGCCCGTACCTTTTAGACGATCACCCGGCTTGTACTGCATGACGAAATCGCTCGTAGCTGGAAAATTCGCTAAGCAAAGCAACGGTGGGAGAACTCACTTGAGCACTTCTTTGCTCCATTTTCCCAAGTCCTCAAGCGATTTAATGACCCGTTCAATACCGGGTTTGGCATTTACATAGTCTTGTTGGATTACCACATGTCCGCCCCGATTTATGGTTTCTCTTGCCTGTTGGAGGATGGCTTCGATGGAGCCAATGCTTGCAAGGATTGCCTCCATCTTCGATTTGTCGATGTAAAAAGTGTCCATGATAGTATCCTTATCCCTTCTTTGTCGGATTTGTTTGGGATAGCGCAAAGCGATGACACAAACATTCCATGGCCACGACATAGTGTCGTTTCTCGCGCTCTGGACACGTGATATAAGAGATATGTCCTCTTTCTGCATTTTAGCTGGTGCCCATGGTTCAGTTAAAGTTGCCTGTCGTTACTAGCAAAATCAAGTCGTATTCAACACTGCGGGTATGACAAGTTTTCTTATATACTTTTTGTTGAGTTCAATACCAAGATATGTTCTTCCCAACTTTCGAACAGGTTGGAACGTGGTTCCTGATCCAGCAAATGGATCAAGTACGATATCGCCGATCTTGCTTCCAGCTTTGATACACGTTTCAGGTATTTCAAAAGGAAAAGTTGCAGAATGGTTTCCCCTGAAACCACGTTTCGGAATAGTCCATACCGACCGCTTGTTCCGTCCCAATGGGTGGCACATGTGATCGGGACTCCTGTAGTGAGGAAGATTTGAGAGAGAGTTAGTTTTTCGATAGCCCTTGTACTTGTATGACATCCGTTTGAGACTTTCAGGTTTGTGCGGTTCCCGGATCGCATCGGGGTTGTAGTAATAATTCTTGCATTTGGTCAGGAGAAAGATGTACTCGTGCGCCCTGGTCGGCCGGTCATTTATTCCTTCTGGCATGGCGTCGGGCTTGTGCCATATTATGTCTGACCGAAGACGCCATCCGTCTCGCTGGAGGGCAAAGGCGACCCTCCATGGAATGCCAACGAGTTCTTTGGTTTTCACTCCGCAGTGCATCCAACTTCGGCAATATTTGTCTCCCAAGTTGATCCATAGTGTCCCGTCATCTTTCATTAATCGCCATACTTCATTGAACACGGCCTCGAGTTTTTCGATATATCTATCCGGTGTCTCTTCCATGCCGATCTGACCGGATACGCCGTAGTCTTTCATAGACCAATAAGGGGGGCTCGTGACGCAGCATTGGACTATCCCATCTGGCAGCGCCTTCAATACTTCCAAAGCATCCCCATGAAAAACGCCTCCAATGCCAATCGGGAAGAAATCTTTCCTGAGCTTGTCAGGAATATTGAACATACGATGTTGTTAAAAGAGCCGATGCTGGGCCGGCTTTTCTCTTTCGTCACCTCCGTAGCGGGAAAGGATAGCCTGCTCGACCGACTGTCGCGGCTTCCCGTACCGCTGTCTTGATTCGTCGATAATATCAGCACTGTTTGAAATAATATGACTCTCAAGAGGGAGTGTGGTCGCGCTGAAGGGCTGCGAGGTCACCCCGTCGATCATTAGTCTCAGGTAGATATTGTAATTAGGGAGATTGGTGAAATCCTCTTCCTTGAAGGGAGAGAACTCTCTCGCAAGATATTTCGCGTCTTCAGCTCCGACCCTGAACGAGATGATCGAGCCGACGTTCCCGAATATCGCATCTCGGACCTTCTCGTCAAGCTGGCTCATATACTGGTGGGCGAGCACCAGATTCAGCCCGTATTTTCTCGATTCGCTTAGGACATCGGCGAAGGAAATCGTGATGAATGAATGGAACTCATCGACGTATAGGTAAAAAGGGGTTCTCTCGCTTTCCGGCACTTCGGCCCGACCCAAAGCAGCCAGCCAGATTTCGGTCAGAAGAAGTGAACCCAAGAGCGATGTGTTGTCTTCGCCGATCTTTCCCTTTGACAGGTTGGCAATGAGGATTTTCTTCCCATCCATGACTTCTCTCAAATCGAATGTGCTTCTGGTCTGTCCTATGATGTTCCGCAGCGGGAGGTTGACCAGAAACTGCCCCACCTTATTGAGGATTGGCGATATCGCCTCCGACCTCAGCCAAGGCGAGTATTTGTCGAACTCGTTGAGCCAGAAGGCGAGGACTTCCCTCTGGTGAATATGTGATAAGACTTCCTTCCTGAATCCAACGTCTGTCAGGAGTCTTGGCAAATCGAGAAGGGTGCTCTGAGGATAGTCAAGTAGCGTGAAAAGCGAATGCCTGAGTATGTGTTCTAGTCTCGGCCCCCAGAACTCAGACCATATTTTCCTGAAAACCGAAATTATACCTGACACTATCAGGTGCTGTTTTTCGTGAGGCACTTTCTCCAGCGGATTGAAGCCAACAGGGTATTCCAAGTCAGCGGGATTGAAGTAAACCACGTCATTGATTCTTTCTCTAGGGATGCGGTTCAGTATGTCATCGCAAAGATCGCCGTGGGGATCAAGCAAGCCGATGCCGTTGCCATTCCTGATGTCTGACAAGGCCATATTGGTGATGAGACTGGACTTCCCTGTGCCGGTCTTCCCGATGATGTGCATGTGACCGCGCCTGTTCTTCTCCTTTATCCCAAACCTCTTCCGTATGTCACGCCAGTTCGTGACGGCGATGGGGGTGACCTGCTGTTTGGAAATGTCTTTTTCATCCATGTTCTGAATCATAGATCGACTAATTGCACTGGCATAAGCGAGGCTTAATTGACGCTCGCGGCATATTTGCCCGCCTTATGACATCAGCTTCCCTTGGGTACACTCCTCAACAGAACCATTAACAAAAAGGAGAAATACCATGAAAGTGAAACTCTTGCGTCTTGGAGACGCTGCTACCGAAGTGGATGTTCCACGCGGATCAAGCGTTGCCGATGTCATCAAGAAGGCCGGATATGGCGATGAGGGTTATACCCGGACGCTAAACGGCCAGATAGTCTTCGACAGCACGCAAGTCAAAGACGGCGACGTCGTCACGCTTGCGCCGAAAGTAGAAGGCGGAGCCAGCACCGCCAGGTAATGCAAAGAAGAGCGTGCGCCTCGGGCGCACGCTCGACTTAAGCCTAATGAAAGGAGAAAAGTGATGTATGAACTGGTAAGGAGCATAGTGGATACAAGCTTCGCCGACACTGAAATAATAATCATCGAGTCAAGGGACGGGATGGATTGGGGAAACCTTGAAGAAGGAACACTTCACATCATCTTCCCGGTCATCGCGAAGAATTTTCACTTCGCCGAGATCGGCGGAGTGAAGGTGAAGCATAATCCTGAACTCTTCCCCAACATTTCGCAGGCATCCTCGTTTGAAGGTGTCCCAGTGGCAAAGACAAGAGGTGCTCATGTTTTCCTTCTTTTCTCATGCGGTGAAGACGGGAAAAACCTTCTTGAACGCATCCTTTCCTTGCTTATCCCGAAGGCTCTCGAAGCCAAAGAAGAATGGATGAGAGGAAAGTTCAAAGCCGTAATGGCGTTAGCCATCGAGCAGAGACTATCGGACTACCGCCAGAGAATCAAGGAAAATGAGAGAGAACTCGAAAGCGCAGAAGAAAAGCTCTCAAGTCTCGTCCGGCAAATCAACACCGACAGACTGGCCTTCAGCGCCCTAGATGGCACGAAGGGAGAGTGGGTGACGAGAGGCGAAAAGGAGTTCGTGAGCCTGAAGAACCTTGTCCCCAACCTGTACAGGAAGATATTCGTAGATGGGGATAATCTCGTCGCGTTGACTCATAAAGTGCAGATAATCCACGATGGGAAAAGGCACGAGATCGGCGAGTTTGAGGTGCGAATAACCCTTCACTCAGGCGACCTCAATATCAAGAACTTGAACGGCAGAACGGAAGATTGCGATCATCCTCACGTACAAGAGGGGAAACCGTGTCTCGGAAACATCGGCCCCGGCGTCATCAAGATGATAGCGGAGTTCGAGCTCTTCGGCACCCTTCAGATGCTCCATTCGTTCCTCCACAGCTACAACGAGGATTCTCCGTATGTCAAAATTGAGCGCTGGGACCCTGACTACGTGGAAGAAGACCGGTATGAAACCTGCCATGAAGACCACCGGGGACTCGACTGCATCGAGTGCGGCGGAGAGGACGGAAGGTGCCCATACTACGACGAAGCCTTCGAAGTGTGCTTCGAAGACACGAC
The DNA here is from genome assembly GCA_963704305.1 of uncultured Bacteroidota bacterium. Classification (GTDB taxonomy): domain Bacteria; phylum Bacteroidota; class Ignavibacteria; order Kryptoniales; family JAKASW01; genus JAKASW01. The sequence continues at coordinate 1,375,308 of OY969888.1, forward strand.
AGTCGATGACTGCACCGGATGCGACTACCTCTGCGCGTTGGGAAGAGAAAGAATAAGACAACACTCCCGCGAAACGGGATCCCGCCATGCGGGACAAAGACAAGAAAGCGAGGTACAAAATGGATAGACCGACCATTTATCTTTCGGTCAAGGCATATCAGAAAATGAGAGTCTGGACCGAAATGGCGAAAGGCGAAGTCTCATGGCTCGGAACGGTCTCTAGGATAGAAGAAGACTTCTTTATAGAAGACATCTACCTTTTGAAACAAGTTTGCACTGACGCTAACACTTCGCTTGATGACGCATCGGTCGGCGAGTTCCTGACCGAAATGGCCAAGGAAGGAAACGATCCTTCCAAGATCAAGGCATGGCTTCACAGCCACGGAAGGCTCAAGGCCTTCTGGTCGCAGACTGACGAGGAGACCATAGAGAGAATGAGAAGCGCAGGATATCTCATCTCAGTTGTCACGAACAAAGACGGTGAGATGCTTGGCAGGATCGACATCTTCAATCCGTTCCACGTACATATATCCGACACGCAAGTGAACGTCTTTCACGAACCTGATGAAGAATTCAAGAAAGCGCTTTCGGAGGAGTTCCATGAGAAGGTGACCGAACAGGTACCGTTGCCGATGCCTTTCGTGGGGCGCCGGTTTCCTGGGACTACGGATACGGATCGGAAAATCGAGGAACTGGAAGAGGCGGTGAGCCTCGGGAAGATATCCCTGGAAGAATACCAGTGCAGGATATCAGAGTTAGATCTCGAGCCTTTCTGGCCACACGAAGAGGAATGGTGAAACATGAACACGGAAAGATTTCACCGCCAGCTTGACATCCTGAACCCTGAAGCCTTCGCGAAAGTCCCAGTTACGGTCATCGGAGCGGGCGCTACTGGAAGCTTCACGGCACTCACTCTCGCGAAGATGGGGATACGGGACATCACCGTCTATGACTTCGACACCGTTGAGGAGCACAACCTCCCGAACCAGTTCTATCGCGAGCGCGATCTCGGAAAGCCAAAGGCACTCGCCCTGAAAGAGATAATCCTTGAGTTCGAAGGATTAGAGATTACCGCACGGAACGAGAAGTACAGAGGACAACGCCTCAAAGGGATCGTCATCCCCTGCGTCGATTCGATGGATACGAGGCTCAACATCTGGAGGTTCGTCAAAGGGAACCCAGAGATACTTTTCTTCATTGATTCTCGCATGGGAGCGGAGGTGATGCAGATGTTCTCATTGAACCCAATGGACCTCTCCCAGTGTTCGGAATACGAAAAGAACTTATTCTCATCGTCGGAAGCTCTTCAGGAACGATGCACGGCGAAGACGATTATGTACACGGTTCTCGCTTTAGCGTCTATCGTATCCAACCAGGTGAAGAAATTCCTTATGGGAGAGCCCATGAAAAAGGAGATGCTTTTCGACATGAAGACCATGACTTTCATAGCTTGAACTGACGGCCGACTTGTAAGCCCATTGGCTTAAAGGAAGTAGAGATTCTACTTCCTTTTTTTGTCTGATTGACTCCTCACCTCTGTGCTGTACAGTCACCGCTGGGTTCCGCGTATCAATCTACAGACATCCCTCATGTAGGAGAGGCGTTATTGACGCTAATGGCATATTTGCCATTCTTATGCGCCGAACCTCACCGCCTTAAAATCACTGCAGAATCATTGACAGAGAAAAAAGGAGATGAGGATTATGTCAATCAACAATCGGCAGAATCTGGAATTGGCGTTGAATCAGGAAGCGAAGCTCAGGCTTCTCAAGACAGACCCTTTCATCGGCAAGAACAATTACGGGAAGTACTACCTCTACAGCGTTCTTGATCTCGGTGACAACAAGGAAAAGTCGTTCTTTGCTCCTGATTATGTCCATGAAGAGATGAAGCAAAAGGGACTGAAAGCCGGAAGGATGTTCGGGGTAAAGAAAGTGCCCACGCAGAATAACGGCAGGACTTCATCGAGAATAGAGCTTTCGTTCCCGAACGGAGAGCAAACAAAACAGGAAGGCGTCCCCGCATCACCGAAGCTCAATTTCCGCAATGTGATGCTGGAATCCCTGAAGGAAGCGGTCGAGATCGTGAGCTCGGTGAAGGAGGTTCCTTTCCAGACGAATGACATCCGGTCAATCGCCGCGACGCTTTTCATCGCGAAGGTGAAGCAATGGAACTACCGGGAGGGTGAGTGATTATGAGCGGATTAGGCAACAGGGAAGCTGGTGCGGGCCAGCTGGCGGGATCAGACAGCGGCGTGCGCAGAGTGCGGAAGGTTCAGTACGGATACTACGATCACGGCTCTGACGCGCCGCATCCCGTCATACGGATAGCTGGGAAATACCTAGAGAAGTTCGGCTTCAGGATAGGGGAACCCATCGAAGTGGAGATCGCAGACGGCAAGATCATGGTACGGAGGTTAGCTGAACCAGATCGTAGATATGTCGGTGGTAACGATTCGATTGCACGAGAAGAATCGGGAGACAAGGGGAAGTAATCCGCTTTTCCATCACACTCATTTCATTCAGTAAACCCAAGGAGAAAGACAATGACAGATGCGCTTTTTTCCTCGGTGATCAAAGCGGGAAAGAACACGTACTTCGTGGACGTGAAGGAAGCGAAGAACGGGAACAAGTACCTCGCGATCACAGAAAGCCAGGCCGGTAACTCTCAGAGGAAGACCATAAGGGTCTTCGGGGAAGCGATCGGCAAGCTCAGGGACGCCGTCGCGGAAGCGGCAGCTACCATCCCCGAGCAGTAAACAACCTGTCCGTCCGTGATTCCATGGACGGACATTTTCTTTTGAGCGGGAGGCTCATCAGCCTCAGGCTGAAACACTTAACACAAAGGAGAATGTACCATGTCACACAACCTTAATGTTACAAGCGGTGGGCCTTCAATGATGTGTGTCGGAGAAGCGCCCTGGCACAAACTGGGAACAAGACTCGAAAGGCCCGCAACTGCAAAAGAAGCAATCGAAGCCGCGAAGCTCGACTTCTTCGTGCGAAGGTTCGCCCTCAAGACGAGCATTCGGGACCTTCCAGTCGAGAATTACTTTGCGACCGTGAGAACCGACACGATGGAAGTTCTTGGAGTGGTCGGTTCCAGATACGAGCCGATTCAGAACAAAGATGCTTTCACGACATTCGATGCTCTGGTCGGCGAAGGCGAAGCGATCTACCATACTGCAGGAGCACTTGGTAAACGTGAGCGAATCTGGATTCTCACGAAGCTCCCCGATTGCATCCGCGTCAACGGAGACGACCTCGTGGAGAAGTTCCTGCTTCTCGTGAATTCGCATGACGGAAGCGGCTCCGTGAGAGTGAAGCTCACGCCGATTAGAGTAGTGTGCGAGAACACTCTATCGTTAGCTCTGAGCGGATCGGAACAGGAAGTCCATATCTGGCACACGTTGAATGCGAAAGAGAAACTCAAGGAAGCCCACGAAATCCTCGGTCTTACGAACAAACTTTACACACAGCTTGATGCGATATTCAGTAGCATGAGCGAAACTAAGATGCAGAAGCAGGCGTTAACTAATTACGTCAAAGCAATCTTCCCCAAAAACCCGGAATTCGAAAATCAATCTTGGGTGCGGAAAGTCCATGATAAAATCTTTGAGCTAGTTGAATTTGGACAAGGCTCTGAGACCACGAGAGGAACACTTTGGGGAGCGTACAATGCTGTGGCGGAGTACGTGGATCACTATCGTGGTACGAGAATAAACGAGACACAACGATTGAAGTCGATGTGGTTCGGCTCAGGTGAGAGGATCAAGAAGTCTGCCTTTGGTTTTGCTTGGGCTATGTTAAATTAATAAAGTATTCGAGTACGATCCAAGGATCCTGGGAAGCAGATCAATCTGCTTCCTTTTTTGGGGACTACTCAGTCGGTTCTAGTGACCCGTGGGAGATCGCATCGAGAAGATGTGATCTGAAATGGAGTCCACGGTGGAAGGCGCAGTCGATGGGTTTGGGCTAGTCTCTTCACGTCCCATGACTGGGAAAACTACATCGGAAGCCCCAACCAGTCCGCGCGGGAATAATTGGGTTCTCAGTGTACAGACCTCATTATGTTCAAATAGGGCGAAACATCAAACGACAGATTCGTGAAGACTTCTCAGCGCCTGGTCTCGCTTCACGCGGAAATTTGATCCCTTTTCCCTATATTATCGGGAAAGAAACTCTAATCAGCATAAAGGGCACGATGGACAGGACTCTAATAATACTCAAACCTCACGCAGTCCAAAGAGGGCTCACTGGACGTGTGCTTTCGCGCTTCGAAGACATGGGGCTAAGAATCTCAAAGATCAAGGCTTTCATCGGCACTCCCGAATTATGGCGATTGTTTTATCCAAGTGACGATCTGTGGTTGCGGAACGCTGGCTCCAAGACATTAAAGAGTTGCCATGAAGCAGGTATAGATGTCTTTAAGGAATTAGGTACAACTGACCCTCTTTCTATCGGAAGAATGATAAAAGACTGGTTGGTAACTCATATGAGCTCGGGAACATGCATTGCGGCAATTCTGGAAGGTAATGATGCACCGCGGAAAGTGAGGAAAGCATGTGGATCAACGTTACCGAATGTCGCTGAACCCGGCACGATTCGATTTGAGTTTTCAACGGACTCACCTGCCCTGGCAAATAGCGAAAAGCGCCCCGTTTTCAATATAATTCACGCTTCTGATCCCGATGAAGACGGATCGATCGAAAAGGAAATTTCTTTAGTCTTTGGTGATAGTTAATTATCGAACTCAAGAGTCTAATAGGATCACTTGAGAATTCGCAACAGGTGTGACAAGCTGCTTAACTAACATCTCACACCTTGGATGTACTCCGGCACAAGTAGATAGCACTGGATCATAGACTCATAGTCCATGAACATCGTGGATGGACCAAAAGAATTAATAAGACATTTTTCCCTCTTGGCTCAGCAAGATCCTTTTTTCCCCCAGCTTGGCACTACCATCGGAAGTCAATGACATGGGAGCTTCATTTGTTCGATTGAAGAACGGGTTATCAGGTGAGTATAGCCGATTAGGATCTGGCTCCTCAGACGTTGAGCGTTTATCGAACGGGTTAATTAAAACCAAAGTTCTCAAGTATGGGGAAGTCTTGCTGAAATATGACGACAGTGCTGCTTGGCACCAAGGAGGAGAAGAGACCTTCATCGCTGACTGCAAAATAGATTACCGTAGCGAAAGCGGCGAAATCCGTTCGCGTCACGTTATTGGGAAAGCCTTGGTTTCAATGTCATTACCATCCGAGCGGCTGCTTCAGACACGATTACAAAGAAGATCATTCTTGAGCGAAAAAGGAATTAGGGTTCCAGAGCTGTACTGGGCGCAAGATGGACTTATCCTTGAAGAATTCTTGGAGGAGAGTGTGCCCCTTGACCATGTGCCCCAGCACGTCCTCCAGCAAATTGCTAGGATAGCAGCTCTCCTCGACAGATGTGGGTTCGTTACGCTGAGTTTTTTGTCCGATCTGCGCATGAAAGATGACGAGCTTTATTACGTTGACTTTGGTTTTGACCTTGGTGATCCAAGCACGACCATAGTGGAGAATGCGCGGCATACAATTGAGTCAAGATTAGTCGAGCCATATAAATCTCAATGCTTGAGAATTTACGACGAAATTGTGTCGAGGGTCTGAAATCATCTCAAGAACGTAAGCTAGGTAAGATGTTGAATGGGACAATCTTTCTCTGATAATCTCTCGAGCTCCACTCCACTGGCTCCTCGTAACATTATGATTCCTTGCATCACTTTATTGTATATGGATACGTCTTCATGTCCGTTGCCGTTCGCAAGAGGGGGACATTGGAGAATTTGCAAGAATAGCGCTCATACCATTTTGGGTGAATCTGCCTTTGCATCCTCCTTTAGATGTAAGCGTACTAATCTGCGGTTGATGATTTTGGGTAATTTATAGAGTTTTTGATCCAATCGCGGAGAGTAGCCTGACGCTGCAAAGTTCGATAGGTGACATTCGATTGCGGTACTTTCTTTTGCCTTTGCAGTCGGTGTAAGGCTTAAAGCGGATATAGTTCCTGATCATGTTTGGATGGTTGAAAGCAGTGGCGACAGTCTGGAAGGCTTCGATGGTCTTGAGCCTTCTCTGAAGTTGTCTATTGAAGTTTTCGGCCATGATGTTTGTTTTTGGTATGTCGTGGTTGATGGTGTGAGTAGTCAGTCCTTCTAGGTTGGCAGTAAGAAAAGAGATGACCAGCGGATATTTATCTTTGTACAGGCGCTTGATGTTTGTCAGCTTGATAGAGACACTGCTGCTGGTTTTCTGCTTGAGCATCTCACGGACATCAGTGACGAGCTTTTCCTTCGCCGAGTATTCATCCTGTAGAACATCCAGATCGGCTTTCATCTCTGCGAGTCTTTCTTTTGTCGAATGGTAGAAAACCTTTTTGTCTTCCAAGCTGGTCGAGATGAGTTCGTACTTCCTCTTGAAGCGGAGGTAATCTTGCCTGGTCTTTTGAAAATTTATCTGACGCTTAACGATCTCCAAGCCATGCCATACGCACTTTTGATGCAAAATCTTGCCCCCAAACACGTTTTTAACCACACTGTCCAGCACAGGGTGCAGGTCTGTTGTTATTGCTCGGGCCACGTAACCGACGTGATCTATCAGAATATCTGAAGAAGTTATCGTAAGCCTGTTGGTTCGGCTCCTCCACTAGCTCTATGTGAACTGGATCCCCCGTGGTATCGACGGCGACGAGACTCAGGTATCTTTTCCCACGCACTCTCACGTACTTGTCATCAACGGCGATGTATCCGTCCCACTTCGGTTTGAACTCCCGACTTATCTCAAGGCTCGTCTTACTCATCTTAGCTACCTCGTTTACCATCTTGCACAGATACCTCGGCGTTATCCTTAGTTCGAACTTCTCCTTCAGTCTCTTTGACATTACTCGGTAGCTCATCCTCTCCTCAACGTGCATCCTAACTAGCTCTGCTTTGAAATCGAATCCGTATTTCTTCCCCATTATCGACTCGAAGGCTGAACACTCCATTGCATCCTTTGCATCGATATTTCTTACTACCCTACCACTGTGTCGATCCATGCTCCCCGGTCTTATCACTCTCTTTCCATTGCGAGCTGTCTTGAGACTTCCGCACTTAGGGCATGTCATCCCGTGTCTCTTTCTCGGTCCTCTCTTCAATCCGTCCATGCGGACGGACCTCCATTACCCAGTCCGTGAACTCGATAATCTCAGCATCTCCTGTTATTTCAGCAACTTATTCTAAATTCATCAACCGAGAATTTGTACGCCTACCTTTAGATCGGCTTGCTTTTTCTCCTTGTGTATTTTAATCTTTATTGATTTTTCGGAGTTGCAGCGTGAAAGACGTTGATATTACATTGCTCTTGCTTTATAAGGATAACCTTGCAGGTAGTGGCGAAGAAAGTTTCTCGTTGACGACGACTAGCAATACAATCAAGAAGCATCTGCTTGCATCGAAGGGTATTATCAACGACAGTGGCGAATCCCCTCTTGCTAACGTCGTGGGGGAGAACCCAGAGAACCTCAGGCGAGTGGGGACCGAATCCTCGCTTCAACAACAGAAATCCATTATTGGAAACGCGGAAGTAAGTGCAATTCCAGAAGGTTTCTTCGTTTGGGGATGGTGGCGCAAGGCCGGAGAAACGCATGATAAGTTGCTGCAATACTTGAAGGGCAGATGTGACCAAAAGCTTTACCCACATGTACTTCTGTACAACAATTACTTGAGAAGAATTTACGGAGCAGACCTCTATGATCTTTATTTTGAGGAATCTGCGAGCACGGTGCAACTGCCAGTCGGTTGGATGAATCGGTGCCCAGGTTATTATTCCAATAAGCTACATTTTTGTGGATGCTATTTTGTTCTCAAGTTAACAGGATATGATTCACGATTAATTGGGAAACAAGAGCCTGAGTACCTCAATTCTCTGGAGATTCTACCTAGGTTCTTTGTCGACGATTTGACTTTTGATGAAAAATATTTGAAATCCGAATCTGTAATAAGTCCCCAAGATGGATCCATACAAGCATCAAGGAATATCATAGATTCCCATCCTATGCCTCTGGAATTGAAAGTCACGGACCAGACGATCTTTGCTCTACGTAGCATAACCCAGCGCGAAAGAGCAGATAAGGCTTTCAGAGATGAAATAGACGATAATATGATTTCGGGTGCATTTATGAAAATAACGGCACAGGACATTTTGAAAGCTCTGAGGGATTTTGAACCAAAGGACTGGTCAAAGCTGGGTGGACTGCCGAAGACACTAACTTCAATCTCGAAAACCGTTCAAGCCGCAGGACGAAACCTAATCCGATTTGATCTGTTCGTTGTCTCTTGGATTTTTGCGAATGAAGACAAAATGAATAATATCTTCAGTTATACAGCCGATCAGACGGGGACACAGAAATACCGTGATGCGGGTAAACTTTTGATAGAATGGGCACTTGAGACTGACCCCGCTGACAAATTAGATAAAGCGGCAGGATTGTTTGTGGCGATTTGGCATTTTATTTCAAAGAGGTGGACATTGGAAGACATATCGGACTACTTCAAAAAACTACCCGAATTTGAAACGGTTGCCTTTGCAACCAAATACGGTCTTCAGAACAAATTCTACAGAGATCACCTTAACCATAATATACGAGCGGGTCTTCTTTGTGCATACTTGAGCAGTTGTGTTTCCGACATTGACACGTCAAGTGAGTACAATGAGGTGATGGTGGGATTCTTGGCGGGATTATTCCACGACATGGCCCACCCTCTTGCGTCACTTGAAAACACAGTCGTTTCACTCCAGAAAGCATTAGAAGAACTGCGCTTCACAGTCTCCCACCCACTGGGTTCATTGGTAGACAGAGCCAAATTGAAGAATAGTGTCAATGTAGTGGCACTGATATCATCCTTGCCCACTATTTCAAAAGCAACTCTCACGAATCCTTTTAGTCACAGGGAGGCTCTGCTAGCTGAGGCCGACAAAACATTACTTTACGAACAGATGTTGTGCTCTATGAGCGACGAGCATGCCCTTCTCAGTGCCACAGTCCTTTTTGAGTGTGCGGCAGAGGGCAATGGGAAACGTGTAGGGGGCGAACATGAAGGGTTTCAACAAGGACTAGATTATGTTTTCCGCCATCCGCAAATATTCAGGGAATTGTTTGCACTCATTCAGGCAATTGCGCTTCACGACCGGAGAGCTGCTGGACAATACACCGAATCCAAGCAAGTGCAACCAGATGTTCCCAGGCCGCTCTCTTTTGAACAATACAGAATACCCACCCTGACGTACATAGCTGATGAGTTGCAAGAATGGGGTCGCCCCATTGCCCAATTTGGTACGACTCTTGTGGAAGATTTCGGCGTAGAACTGGCAGGCCAGGCACTAAATTGTAATTACGTTGTCTCCATTACTCCCGAAGCGGTCGGTACGTCCTCTTATTGCTTTTGGGAACATTTCCATGCAAAGGTCCGCACACTTGGTGAGGTCGAGATGAATAAGGACGAGAAATTTATAATCTCGATTAATATAAAGGTCAAACAGGGTCTCATGCTGTCCCTAGTACGGGACGAAGGATTTGAACTCGGATTTCCAGGGGAGAAAGAATCATCGATTGTGGTTCATCCACCGGGCGCACCTTTACTGGGAAAGATCACAGTTACTAAAGAAAGTTGGTTCCTGTACTCTACTCATCCCACAGAGAACGGACGTGGGCAGGAATTAATCGATGGCTTCATGGTCTTCAAGGCTACCACGGAGAACAGGTCGAAGATCAAAAGCTTTCTAACTGCTCCAAAGAGTGTCCAGTCAGTTACTATATCGGAGGACAACATTCGTATCACATTGTCAGATGATTACATGATAAGTGGGACGATTTCTGAATACATATTTGCCCCATTAAAGAACATGGACACTGTCCAGGAAACCTTGGGAAAGAAAGTCGGATCTGCGGTAAGTGTGCTGATGCTAGAAAAGCTTGACATTTTGCCGAATAGGGAAATAATTGAATCAATCCCAATGTCCAAAGGACTTCATCTTTCACCAGCCCCTCACTTTCTTGATCTTGATTGGAGATTTAGTTGGAACGCGATCAAGGCCATATTGGAGTTTGTCAAGTTTCATGGAGAGGGCCACAATGTATGTTACCTCGGCTGTCCGTCACTCGCGGTGTATCACCGACCTGTCGTCGACACAAGCGTGGCATCTTGGATGCTTCTTGACAAAGGGCACTTCGGTGTTACCAAATGGATCTCGGAGAACTCGATTGATAATAACTGTTACAAACAATACGATGTTTCCTTTCCGATACCCCAAGAATTAACGCATAAATTCGATCTTGTCATAATGGACCCTCCTTGGTATGAGGAATACTACAAGTTATTTTGGACACGCGCGATTTCACTTCTAAAGCCAGGCGGAATTATCGGGATAGCGGAGTACCCCGGATACAAAGACAAACAAGATAAGCTAGAGAAATTTAGAAAAATAAGGCAAGAAAAATTTCTAAGCCCTGGAGGAAGCCTATTTTACTGCTCGCTTGAGATTTCATACTCTCCCCCACCGTTTGAGCAGTCATGGAAAAAAGATGTCGATTATACTCATCCGGCACTTAATGCGTATCGGCCCACATTTATGGATTTCTACAAGGTTGCCACACCACAAGCAGACAACGAAGGAATCACAGATGTAAAGCAAATCTCGCAGGATCATTTTCCTCGTTCAGTTAAGTTGGATAATTTGCATTATGTACGTCTGAGAAAATCTATCGATTATGCAGTTCAAGGGAAGATTGAGTTCCAAACACGTGAGACAATGGATCGTTATCAGGAGGATGACAAATCAATCCTCGGATGGACAACGAGAAACACAATTATCAAACAAACCACAGCCCCCAAGGCTGTCAATGTCCACGATGACGAGCAGCTTACGAACGAGATACTGAAATGGGAGTTCGAGAAATTCAGAGAAGATCATAAGTAGTGTTGCAGTGTCCTCATTAAGTTTTTCCTAATCAATACATTGTAAGTCAAACCCATTTATGCTAGGCTAAAAAAATGAATTCATTTCAGGCTCAGATCGAAAAGTTCTCAAAGGACCGCGATTGGGGACAGTTTCACAACCCGAAAGATTTGCTCTTAGGCATTGTCGAGGAGATTGGTGAATTAAGAAACATTGTCAAGTGGGAGCAGGACATTCAAGTTCTCAAGAAAGTGCTCAGGGACAACCGAGATGAACTTGAAGATGGCATTGGGGATATTTATTGGTTTCTTGCCCTGCTCGCAAATGAGAATGATGTTGATATTGATACAGCAATTGCGAAAGTTATCAAAAAGAATGAAAAGCGATACCCCATCGAAGATACCAAATCCAAGCATACCAATTTGTATCTCGGGGGAAAAGACAAAAAGTACCAGTAGGGATCAGCATGGGGAGGATTGTAGTCGTTGGGTAGGGAAGCGCATTCTACGTCAGGGATTCTTGCGCTAATTCAGGGCGACCATGTCGGTGGATTCTTAGACGTGTGACATTCCTCGTTTTGTGAGGTATGCGCTTCGTTTCAAGATAATACCATCCTGTCTCAATCTAGGGCCTAGCCCAGTGAGGATATGATGATCCTTGAGGATCCTCGATTAACACAAGGCCCGATCGATTAAGAACTCAGAGGGTTGTCTAAATTAATAAGATGAACTCAACATCTCGAATCTGCTGACTACTCCATCATTCCTACCACTTCCCCGTCAATCATTTTTCTGCGATAATGAATGAACGATGGAGCTGAACGGCAGAAGTTGCTCTGTTGGGCAAGTTCGAATGGCGTTCAGACTCCGCCGCAGCAAAGGAATTTTTGCTTGAAAAGCCTCAAAGGCCCTTTTCTTTCCTTCGTCATCCTTAGGTTCGAACTCTCCTGATATCTCAGGAGCGATTTGTATCATGTGCCTGATCTCTGGAAGCGGATAGACGAGAGTAACACTGAGCTTTCTGTCTTTCAAAGTCAGGTTCGAACCGAGATGCTCGGTGATGGCTCTTTTCTGTGCCATGGTGCCCTCCCTGAACCAATAGGAAGCATGGAAGGCGAACTTCAGGGTATCCACCGCGCCATCAAGGGAGCTGCCTGATTTCTCGTCGGATGCGTTGTCCTCAAGTTCCTTGAGTTGATTCTCAATCCGTGACCTTTCAGTCAGGGCATTCTCCTTTGTCATAAGCGTCCAGCCGCTCGCCTCCTGATGGATGATGAACCGGTTGGTTTCGTCTAGTTCTTCCTTGAGCTTCGTGATTTCCCTTTTGGCATTGGAGACTGTTTTGCGTACAAGCGTGCTGTCTTCCCTCATCTCATCCCTCAGTTCATCAATGGCCCATTTCACGAACTTTTCCTTGATACTGATTGTCCTCAGTTCTTGTTTGATCCCTTCCTCGATGTCCTCGGCGTGGACTGCTCTTTGTGAACAATGGGGATTCACCCGTTTGGTGCAGTGGTAATAGACGTAGTGAAGGAGTTTTTTGTCGTTCATATCAGCGATACGGGTATCACAGGTTGGACATTTGTCCCGGTTTACTGAGGCGAATTTCTCCTTGCAGATGCCGCAGATAATCTGCCATTTCTCCTCGGCGGTGATCTGTGCCCTGCATTCTCCGCATTGGATTAATCCCGTATAAGGGAAGAAGTGGACTCGTGCTTGCGGCTTCATGGGTCTTCCAAGGATCGCCTGGGCCTTCCGGTATTCTTCCTCGGATATCATGGGTCGGTGGTTGCCTTTCACGAGTTCCTTCTCTTGGGTTTCGGAGTTCTTCCACCAATAGGAGCCCGAATAGAAGGGGTCGGTCAATACTTTGTATATGTGGGACAATGAGAGAGGCATGCCGCCCTTCTTCCTCGTCTTGCGGGTACGTAACCTCAATTCAAATTTAGCCATCCTGTGTATCTGCCTCACGGAATACTTCCCGGATAGGAATAAGTCCCAGAGCTTCCGGACGAGTGGAAACCGCTCCTCATCGACCACGATGTCCCGCTCTCCTTTCTCTTTAATCTTGCTATTGAGGTATCCGATGGGAGCGACACCGGGCCTCCAGCCTCTCCGCACTTTCCCCTCGAGTCCTCTTTTGACGTTGATGCTCTTGTTGTCGTTTTCGAGTTTCGCCTGTCCGCAGAGAAGTGCCAGCATGAACTTGTCCATCGGAGTGTTCCAGAATATCTGTTGGTTCGTGATAATGGCCTGGAGTTTCCCGATGTCCATAAGGTTAACAAGAGTGGCAGTGTCAATGGCATTCCTCGAAAGCCTGTCAGCGTGCCAACACATGATGGCGTTGGCGTGTCCTTTAGCAATCTGATTAATCAACTTAGTATTGAATCCGATCCTCCCCGGCTCTTTGGCGCTCTTTGCTTCCTCGACATCGTCAAGGATTTGAGAGGGTTCGATGCCCAGATGTTCCCTCAGACTGAGGATGGCCGCCGCCTGGTCAGGCAGTGATGCGATCTGCCTTTCGTCTCCCTCCGTTGACTTCCGGCGGTATTGGATAATGATGAGTTTCCTTATGTCTCCCTGCATGGAATTGGCCAATTATTCTAAATCTTCGGAGGCTTGTAAAGGGCCCAGAAGGGCTTTATTTCCTCGGCTATTTCATGGTACAGGGACTCCTTTTCGGGAGGAATGGGGACACAGACCGCCTTTACGCGTTCAATGAGCCAGAGGCCGGCTTCCAGGACGTGAGCATCGGATATGTCGATGCCGTCCTCCTTGAATAACTGCTTCAGTTTTCCCAACCGTTCTTGAGAGATCATGGTGGTCAGTCTCCTTTTAGTCTCAATCAATCAAAAACACTTATTAAGATGGGACTTACTGCCAGAATCGGCATTTTGACCAGAGGTATGGTATGAACACAAATAGACACGACGTTATGGGTATCATGGTTGTTCCCTTCGAGTTTAAGATAATAAATAGCGGCCGTTCAACAGAGTGTAGCAAATTACGCTGATCAGAACGCCAACGTTATTCTCGCCATTTCCCGTCTTTGCAATACCACGTGGCACGGCAGGCGCTACGGAACACACCGTTCTTTTCTTTTTCTTCAAGATTAGCTAAGTTCTTGCAGATGTGTGAAGTCGTGTCCGAACCGAAGAATCATAATAGCTAGCGTTTATGGAGCCAGGCGAGATAAGCGACAGGGAGCTGTTCGAAAAGCTTTATCGGTCTGCAAACGAATCTGAATTGGCGGGAGTAATCAATTCATATACAACGATCTTCAGGCAGGAAAATTGGTTCCCTTACGGCCAGGACGAGAGCTTCTTTGCTGTAATCGAAAATCAGCAAGCATCAGCCATACCAGCGTTGATAGAGAAAATCACAAACTCCATTGATGCAATATTAATGCGAAGGTGCTACGAAGAAGGGATTGACCCCAAAGCTACTCAAGCTCCGAAATCCATGGACGAAGCCATCGCAAAGTTTTTTCCTAATTCTAAGCAGTGGGATTTACCGTCCTTTCGAAAAGTTCAGTCTGAAAGCATCCAAGTTTTAGCGGATGGACCAAAGATGGATACGTCTTTGATCATTTATGATGATGGAGAAGGTCAACATCCTGAAGATTTCGAAAAGACTTTTCTCTCACTCTTGCGCGGGAATAAGATGGAGATACATTTTGTTCAGGGCAAGTACAATATGGGTGGCAGTGGAGCAATCGTGTTCTGCGGCAAGAAGAGATATCATCTGATCGGATCGAAAAAGTTTGATGGGACAGGAAGCTTTGGGTTTACTTTGATACGCCGACATCCCTTCACTGATACGGAAAAGCAAAGCAAGCGGAATACGTGGTACGAATACTTCAAACGCGACGGTGTGATTCCCTCATTCAAAATAGAACAACTGGATCTTGGATTGCATAACAGGAACTTCACAACGGGTACGGTGCTTAAGCTTTATTCCTATAATCTTCCTTCAGGATCACGTTCGGTTATTTCTAGAGATTTGAATCAGAGTATCAACGAGTTCTTGTTTGAGCCTGCGTTGCCTCTCTACACGATTGACAGGAAGGAGAGATACCCCGATGACAGAAATTTAGAGCGTGATCTGTATGGCTTAAAGCGCCGACTTGAAGAAGACAAAGGCAAGTACATGGAAGATTATTTTCTGGAAACGTATGATGACAAGAACCTTGGCAGAATTCGCATTACTTGTTACGTGTTTAAGGCCAAAATCGAGGGAAGGGACTCCAAAGAAACGCGGGAGACAATAAGCAGAGAGTTCTTCAAGAACAACATGGCAGTCCTATTTTCATTAAACGGCCAGGTACATGGGCATCTTACCTCAGAGTTCATCACACGAACACTGAAGATGCAATTGCTGAAAGATTTTCTGCTGATCCATGTTGATTGTACAAATCTTAATTATGACATAAGAACCGAACTATTTATGGCATCTCGTGACAGGCTGAAAAACGGGGAAGAAACTGCGCTCCTCAGAGAAACGGTTGCTAAGGTGCTGCTTAAGAGTAAGCTTGCGGAGATTTACAAGAGGCGGAGAGACACTATTTCATTTGCGGGGGAGGATAAGAATGAATTGCTTAAGGCCTTCACCAAGAATCTGCCTTTGAAAAGTGAGTTAATGAAACTTCTCAATCAGACGTTTAAGCTCGATGAAAGCTCTCCGAAACCAGAGAAGGAGGAGAAAAAGGAAAAGCACGAGAAAGAAAGGAAAGAGGAGTTCAAGCCGCAGAGATTCCCTACCTACTTCAGATTTGGCAAGGATGGCACCGAAGAGAAGCTGTTCGCTAAGATCCCCATAGGGGGAGAAAAGGTGATAAAATTTAAGACGGATGTTGAAAACGAATACTTCGTCAGGGTTGAAGAACCGGGTGAACTGAGAATAGGTCTATTGAATTGTAACACTAACGATACCAAAGGCGGAGACGCCGCTGGTGAACCCAAGAAAGTGGAGGATCTTTTTTATGTGCAAAAAAGCAATCCAGAGGATGGGACAATAAAGATAGTGCTAGCTCCAACCGAAGAATTACAGGTTGGCAACACTATTGAAATAAAGGCAACTCTCACAAGTCCCGGAAGAGATTTTGATCAGATATTTCTTGTCAAGATCGTCGAGCCGGACAAGCCAAAAGAAAAAGAAAAGACCAAAGAGAAAGAAGAAGAAAGCAAAGTCGGATTACCGAATTTGATATTGGTTTACAGGGAGAAGGTCGAAGGCGAAGAAAGAAGGACTTGGGACACCTTAGAAGCTAGTGGTATCTCCATGAGCTATGACACAATCGTTCATCCTTTTGCGGAGGCAGACATTCTTCAATCTATTTACGTAAATATGGATAGCAGAGTCTTGAAGGATTACAAGTCGTCATTAAAGTCAGCCGAACAATACGATATGGCAGAGAAGAGGTATTACACCTCTGTTTATTTTCATACTTTGTTTCTATTTACGATCAGCAAGAATAAAAAATATTCAATGAGAAGAGAGGAAGCTGAAAACGAAGTTGAGGACGTTGAATTAGTTGATTACGTCAAGGATGTCTTTGAGAGTTACTACGCACAGTTCCTTCTGAACTTTGGGATGAGTGAACTGGTGAATAGTCTTGAGACTTAGTTAAGAAAGATTCGAGGGAACCAAGAAATGGACCAACAAGCGTTTGATTTGGGTGACGAGATTAACAAGCACAAAGTGTCGTTTCGGTTGCATCCAGTATTGTGGGACTCGTTCATTTTTGAGCGATTCAATCTATATGAGTATGAATGGAAGGAGGTAAAGCTTTTGAATGACAACGCAGATGACTTGCATGAGAGTGTTAACTCATTGCCTAGGGATAAGGGTGGAATTTATCTGTTTATGATTAAGTCCTCTGTGCTGCCCAAGTCATCAGAGTATCTGGTGTATGTTGGCAGGGCTCAGCTAACGGGAGAACAAAATTTGAGAGATAGGATCAAGCAATACTATTACAAGTATTATAAGCACAAGGAGAGACCCAAAATAACTCGATTGATAGATTCATGGGGAGCCAATTTGTATGTCAGATATATTGAACTAGTAGACAATGATGCGATTGTTGATTTGGAAGCTAGACTCATTAATTCCTTGCTTCCACCTTTCAATGATGAAATTCCTGAAAAGACAATCCGACATGCGGTTCAGGCCTTTAACTAGGAGAAAACATGAAAATACCCGCCATCCGAGGCGCTATTGGAGATTGGACCTATTACGTTTGCACTCTTACCTTTAGACAAGTGGCCACGTATGTCGAAAAGATTGATGGTCAGTTGCATAGGTCGAAAGGACTAAGAGATCTTATTCAGAGAAGCTTAACGAAGAACTTTGAAGAGATTCGGGATTACGTATTGAATCAAAATGAACGGTTCTTTAATGCGTTGGTGTTAGGTGTGTATAATGGAATCCCTAATTGGGTGGAAGTTGAGCTTAACTTTGGGACAGAGGAGTTTTTTAATTTGGGACTGTTGGATTTCCCTGGAAATGAAAAGATCTTCCCGATAGACGGGCAACATCGCGTCGAGGGGATAAAAGCTGCGCTCTCCCATAATGCAAATCTTCAAGAGGAAAAAGTTGCAGTAATATTCGTGGGACACAAGAGCGACGAGGCGGGCATGCAGAGATCCAGGAGACTATTCACTACTCTCAATAGATATGCGAAGCCCGTGACAATGGATGACATAATTGCTCTAGATGAGGATGATACTATCGCGATTGTCACTCGAGACTTATTGGAAGACTTCGATCTTTTTTCGGAGAACAGAATAACCAAGTCAAAGAATAAAGCCATCTCTGAACAGGACAAACGGTCTCTGACCTCAATTATTACTCTTTATCAGAGCAATAGAGAGTTGTTAAAATCATTTCGAAGAAAAAGAAAACAAGAGGCACCAAAGCCCGAGAGGGACAAGAAAGGGCTGCATGAGTACTTGAAGTTTAGACCAGATTCTGACGAAATAGTGTTGTTCAAGGGTTATTGCGCCGAGTTTTGGAACGCATTTATAGAAAAGACAGATGTTGCAAAAGAGTATTTAGAATTGAGTAAGCAAAGGTTGGACCAACCTGCTTCTAAGTATAGAAATCGAGAGCATGGAGGTAATTTGTTATTTCGTCCGGTTGGTTTACTTCCCTTCGTTCAGGCAAGCGTAGAGATCCATAAAAGAACTGGCGATTTGTTTCCATTGATATTTGAGAAACTCAATCAGAAAAATCTTGAGATGGAGTCGAAACCATGGGTCCAAGTGTTATGGAATCCGAATGCACATACAATGGTGATGGGTAACGAGGGACTCGTAAAATTGTTATTAATATATTTATATGGAGACATTGTCAAACCTGGCGAACTTGAATCCATAAAGAAACAATATGCAGATCGAATATCCTACGTTGGCGAGAATTTGGAGAATGTGCTAGATGGGATTAGATAACACTGACGCGTACCAAGAAAGGAGCTTGTCTGACTTTACACTTGCTTACTCACTCTGCCTACTTTCCCGAATTCAATTACAATAAGTGCCACAACAGTTGCGAGGAAAACAAGAGTTTCTAAGGTGATAATCTCGAATTTCATTTAAATGAAGCAGGCTGCACAGCCTTCGCCTTCCGCTTCCTCAAGAATGTCAATTAAGTAGGAAGACTTGAGGTGCAAGTCTTTTTCGGATTTTTTTAGTTGGTCTAGTTTTATCTGTTTTATTCTTTCCGGTTTTATCAGTTCTTCGAGCCGTTCATCCTGCATCCAAGTGTATCCATCTTTTTCGTAAGTCATGGCTTTTTCAAAGAGATCTCTGTGGTTCTCGTATAGCCAGACCCACTCAATCTTCTGTTGGAAGAAACAGAAGTAACACCCCGATCTGCTCCTGGAATAATATCCCTTCTTGTTGTCCACATGAAACTCTATTTTCTTATAGTATTCAGGAACACCAACGCCACTATCCTTAAGTATCTTGAATATGTCGTCTCGCACAAGCACATCTTCATTATCAATCAGGGGGAACTCCTCAAGATAAGAGACGGGATACTTTGCTGTCTTTAAGAATTCGAATACCAATTTATTGGAGCTGGCGATGCTCACCGTCAGCAAATCATTAAGCTTCCGGTCCTGATTATACTGGAAGGACATTGGTTCACGGATGATTTTGATAGCACTGTCAAGCTTGTCGCCTAGAAAATGCAAGGCAGCAATGTCTTCGAGCGCCTTGCTGTTGCTGTTGCTGAGCGTCCGCGTTATTACTTCTTCGCTCCAAATATTTCTGCGGAATGGAAAGATCGATTGTATGTTCTCCTTGTGGGATATATAGCCTTCTCTGTTTTCATCACCCCGGATTCCAACGTATGAGATCGTTGGTGTATTTTCGACATAATTCTCAAACGGTTCTAGTTTCATTTTGCGCGTACACCAACGCGCACTTGAGGAAGGAAGATATCCTCCAAACATTTTCAAGAAATGATCGAACTGTTGCTCAGGACTATCTGAAACGGCCCTGAGCCTAGTGATTTTCTTCCCTAAATACACTTCCAAGCTATCGATCAACTTGTAAGTCTCGTCTAACTCCTTGTCTGTCTCGCAGAAATAATATTCAACGTTGAGTTGAGGATATTTATCGTTCAGATAAATCGCTAGTGCAGCACTGTCTTTACCTCCAGATATCCCCAGAACCTGTCTAACACTATTTGTCATTCATCTGCTCTCTCAATAGTCTAAGCAAAACCGATAAGTTGAGAGTACGATCCTTAGACAATTTACTTCTCAACTTTTCTTCCAATCCTATTGTCTCGTTTGGTTTTTGCCTTGGCAATCTGATGATGATCTTCTGCGGCAAATCGTGGAGCGCAGTGACTTCTACCTTTATGGCTTCCTCTCTGACTTCATCTATGTCTAAGTTAGCAAACTCACATAAGTTGTCAAACTCTTCAAGAATATCCTTGAGCTTTTCGTGGATTGCGGGCTCTTCATCGTCTGTTATCAGTTCCACATTCTTGCCAATCAAAGACTGAACAATTGAACCTATCCAAGCCTTCCTGTCATCAAGTCCTGAGTTAAGTCGCGAATAGAATGCCTTTTGATACGGTAGAAGCATGTATCGTTTTATCGAAGAATACCGCTCTACGAGGATTTCTCTATAATCGGGAAACTTTGAATCAGCATAGCCAAATATATCTAATAGTTGGTGCTCAATTCTATTAAGTAATTCTTCAAAAGATGTCCTTATCTCACGGATGGAGGTTTGCAGACCGATCACGAACTCTTCTAAGTGTTTGTCGGATTCGTAAAGACTAATCGATGAAAATCCGAGTGCTTCCGGCAAATCCTCAAAGAATGTCTTCTCTGGATCCTTGGAACTCGCGATTGCATCCCTAAATACTTTTGCCTTCTTAGACAGGCGGCTCGTTGTCTTCGAGTATTCTGGAAGTCCTCTATAGAAAGTCAGAAACGGTCTGATCGTGTCAATAAAACTCTGAGTCGTAATCCGTTCTTCTTTTGACCTGTTGATTAAAGTGCGGTATCTGTTGAATAGTTCAAGCTTTATTCCTTGAACGTCGAATGTTTTTACAAAATAGTTCTGTGGGTACTTAATGACTAGGTCAAATACGTCAACGTTTAAATGTGGTATGTAACTATCATTGTCGAACAAGGCATAATCATCCCTTCTTATGAAGAGATATATGGGTAGCCAAAAATCAACAAATCCTTTTTTGAGTTTGAAAGGTCTGTCTGATAAAACCTCCGTGAGTTCAATGATCCTTCTTTTTGACGACTTACAGGAATCGAGAAAATCTTCGCAAACTTTCCATAGTGCTTTGAATGATTTGTCAGTCGGTTCCTCTAAAACCATCTCACGATTATCTCTGTGGTGAATACCGGTATTCTTTAACAGACTTAGATATATCGTTTTGTCGGGCGGGAATTTGCTCATTTCAAAACCAAGGTCCTCTTTTCCCCAGTTCTCGATGAGATTTTGAAGCAGAGTTCTTCTGGCAGCACTTATGGCTCCAGGTAATTTTTCTCGATTAATCAATTCGTTCCCAAACACGGGGGTATTCTTATACACATCATTTATTATTTCGGATAGTAGCTTGTTCAACTCTGATCTTGAATTCACTTCCTGAGTCCTCCCCTTGAAGATCCAAACGATTTGGGATTTGCCATCAAAGAGCGAATCTACGACTAGATTGTTCAACCCAGTTACTAATGAAGCTCTTAGGCTTTTAAGCTCTCTTTGGGCGACATGGTCATCCGCAACGTTCTGCAAAACATAATCAACTTTGTCGATCTCTCTCAGGGTATCCGTTATTGCTCCCGAGTTTTTGTAGACGGCATATAGAAACGCTTCTTTGTTCTCCCCAGATGTCGACTTCAAAATTTCAAGGTCAATTTTGTCGCTGAATATGAGATTGATTACTCCGTCAACCTCTCCTTTGGGCTTATAGACTTCAGGTCGGTTTGACATGCGAAATTCGAAAAACCTTGGTGTACCTTTCGTTGCATAACTAGCTCTGGCAGCAAGATATGGGAACTGAAAATACTCGTTCAGTTTGGCGACTATATCTGGCTCACTAGCGACATAATTCTCTGCCTCGTTTAAAGCTAGATCGATGTCAAGATCGGTCCCCTCAAATAGCACGTAACTGTCAGAGTAGGATTGGTATCTAACGATTTTCTTGGCTTCCAAGAACGCCAACTGCTTGTGGGGTTCACCGACGCCAAGGGCGAGTTTCCCATATGTCTTGAGGAAGTTGCCATTTATGCGTGCCCCTGCAGGTGCAAATATGTTTAGGAGTCCGATTGCTTTTATGAGTTTTCTCTTTGCCTCCGCATCTTTGTCGAACAGAATTTCGAGTCGGTCAATCGAATTTCTAATAACAGACCATCTCATATAGTCCGGATTGTACTTAGTAGACAGAAGGGAGTAGAAGTTATTCAGCAGGTAATCGTAAACAGAGGCAAGATCAAAATAATCGTTCCCGTTCTTGATAGAGTCTGCAAAACTGTTTGTTTCTAGAAAGGTAAAGAGGGATCTTTCATTTTGGCCGTATTTCTGAAGGGATTTTGCCAGGACACCTGCTGATATTAGGTCAAATGGGAAGAGTTGTTTTGCCAGACTTCCACTGAGATTGTTGTTCAGGGGGTACACTCGAGAATCTCGGATAGCTTTGAACAATGAATTGAAATCTCTGTTGGTAATCCCTGCAGGATTTCCTTGCAAAAATTCTGCGGCTAAGTGGAGAAGCTGCTCAACAGGCTCATTAAATGTTATTTCTTTCAGCCTGCCTTTGACTTTGTCCCACTCATTCCTGATTTTTTCATCGAGCTTTGACCTATATACATCGAAGCCCTGGTGAAGAGTTGTTATGAACAAGATGTTTCTTTTATGGTCGTTTGCAAACTCGGCCAGCTTCTGAATTAGATAGAGCTCTTTCTCGGGGTTGTTTCGAGAAGCATATTCAAGAAACTTTCCGAACTCGTCGATCGCGATCAGCAGTCCCTTTTTAGCCGAATGAACTTTTTCGTAGTATCTTGCAAGCTCGCTTATTAGATCTCTCCTGGAACTAGTCCCAAGCTCCTCTCTTATGGAATCTTCCAACGAACGAAAATCACCAACCACGTTGAACAACGTGAACCTTGTCTTGCCATTGAAAGCAATTGGAGTGTTGAAGACCTTTTTGCCCTGAGAGATTTGCCTCTCGAAAGCCAGTAAGAAAGAACTCTTTCCTGTGCCAAAAGAGCCTACTAAATAGAACGATTTTATTCCCCTCGAAACATTCTTGTTGAGTTGCTCGATAACCCTCTCGGCATTGTGAGTAGGTATGTATCTCAAGTCTCTCTCTTGGTCCCTTACAATGTTGATTGATGGCGAGAAGCTATTTCTCATAATACCTTCTCAGAATATTCCATTTGTCAACTCTCCTGCTGAGTTGAAGCACCCTCACGCCTGCGTGATCGGTAAATGTTATGGATTTAGACGACTTTGTCAATTGGCCTATTTTCTCCAGGAGACCTTTCGAGCTAATCGCGAAAACGCTCCCTACGCTATTGGGTCCAACAAGGAGCTCGTCGAACAAAATAGAGTCGCCATAATCGGGATTAGAGAGAATGCCGTACAAAACGGCTTCAGCTGGAAGGTCGGTCCTGTCTCTGCTTTCAATCTTGTACCATTCTGGTTCTTCTTCACCGAATCTCCTCATCGTCTCAATCAAATTCAAATCCACAAAAAGTCCACTGAATAATTCTTCAATGTTCTTGTTTGTTCTCTCTGGTTTCACATAGTTCCTCAGAAACACAGAAATATCCCGCTGAACCGTTTTCTCATTGAAGTTAGTATTTGCTTCTTCGCATTTTCGCGCGATGAAATGCAACACTTGGGCTCTGCTGAATTCGATTCTCTTCTTCCTAAAGTCATTGAATATCAAAGAGTAGATCGAGGCAAGGTTTTCAGTTACTAAATGAAAATGCAACAGCCAAAGGCTTGCTATGTTTTCCAGATATGGATCGATGCCGTTCGTGCCAAATAGAAAATCGGCTAGTTCAGAAAACGAATTTTCCTTCTTAACAAGACCGAAAGCTTTTGTCCAGTACTGGATAGAAGAAACCATGTTCTTGCCGACTCCAAGGTACACTACAGCAGAAGGGTCGCGGAATTCGCGTTGATTAGCGAGAAAGTCATATCCCTTCTTGAGCCATAGCGCCCTGCAATGGAAGGATTCATGCCCGGAAAAGGTAAGCTTGCTAGTTGTCATAGTCTTATGCAATTTTAGTCATAAAATTGATCTTATTCCACTTATTTGGCAAATCTTAGCAATACGGTGCAAGATGGAGTCGCATATCCGTAGCATACAAGATGGTTGATGGGGAGAAACTGATTCGTTACGTTGGTACAACCTAGGAGGGTGAACCTATTCGAGTTTCAGTAGGCAGGCTCTTAGAACGCCGTGCAGAGTTACTAGAAATGATCCACGATACTTGTGGACCCTTCCCCCGACAATAGAGATCTTTTCAAACAAATGAATCAATCTCCTGTGTGACTCCTCTTGGATGTTCCTTTCTCGTTGAATCCTTCTAGACAACCGGACGGTCCCCTCGCATAAACCTACCCTAATGCGACTGCATCGAACATATTACAGTAATATCTTTCTTCCCACCTTCTATCAGAAGTGGGGTAGGGTGATAACTGTTGGTATCGCCTCGTTATCTCTTTTGCCACCTCGTGCCAAGATGTCTTGAATCTGTTTTGCAAGCTCGAATGCCTCGTTCTTTGTCTGGAAGTTGCGTTCCCCGAAAAGTGTGGAACCGATCGGCGTAAGCTTATTCGAGCCGAATCTAACACTCACGAAGTCCCCTTCGTCTTTGATTGAGATGCCGTAGTCCTTATCGACCGCGATGTCGGCCGTTCCGGTTTTATCGTATTTCATCATTGCCTCTGCCAGTGGAGGTATGGAAATTTCGGAAGGCTGGAATTTTTGGGGAATGATAGAGTCCCTATTCATTTTTTTAAATTTATTATACACTATAGCGCAGTCTTTACGGCTTGTCAAGAGTTACGCTTGCTTTTGAAAATGTGATCATTTATAATATACCCATGATGCACGAACTACAGAAGAAGCTTTTTAAGCTAGCCCAGGAGAAGAATCTGGCACAGTACAGGCTCCGGGAGATAGCCGAAATGGTGGGGGAAACATCGCCTCAGAAGATCAAGCACCACCTCCAGCAGTTGGAAAAGCGTGGGCTGATACGCATAGACAAAGTCAAGGGAGTCATTCAGAAGATGGGTACATCCTGGGTCGGTGATTCACATACAAAGACCCGGCTGGTTGCCATTCCTATACTTGGTGCAGCGAACGCTGGGCCAGCTAGGACCATTGCTGAACAAAACATTGAAGGCTTTTTGAGAATATCAGATTCCTTGCTGAAACATCGTGGATCGCGGCACCTTTTCGCTCTTAAAGTAGATGGCCCCTCGATGAACCGTGTGGAGATAGACGGAAAACGAATCGAGGATGGTGATTATGCCATCGTCGATTACGAGCATAAGAATCCCAGGAATGGAGATGTAGTCTTATCCATCATCGATGGTGCTGCAAACATCAAGAAGTTTTACCGAGATGAAGATAATAATATCGTTCTGGCTTCAGATTCAACTCAGGATTTTCCGCCCATTTACATCCACAGAGACGATGACTACTTGATAAACGGAAAGGTCGTGCAGGTTGTGAAAAAACCCAGAGCTCATTAAAAGAAATGATGATAAAATCGTAAAGGAAATATTTATGGGAAAAGAAAACGAAGAGAAATTTGTGGAAGTGGCAGTAATCACGACGAGCGGCACGTATCCAAGTAGTGGCTATAATCGAGTGCCCGATCACCAGAAAGTGCGAGTCGAACTTGATAAGGCTGCATCCGAACTGAAAATCACGAACACCGACAACTGGATTGCACATGTGGGTACAAAAGAGATCAATATTGACCAAACCTACATCGAGAATGGTTTGACGGGTGAGTTTTTCATTGATTGGGGACCACGACAAGGTGGTGGTGGTTCAAGGTTGGATGCATAAGGAACTCTCTGAAGAGCTATTCAAAGAACAAACAAAGTTCTGTTATGATGACAACCTGCTGAAGCTTCGATCGTGGAGAGTGGTGGCTCGTTCCTACCCCACTTTGGAGGTGGAGTTTTCTGCTGACGGGAAAAGCACTATCCGCGTGAAGATGACATGCGACGATTGGGATGAACTCCCACCATCAGTAGAACTTCTTGATTCTAGTGGGGCGCCACTTCGTCCGTATCCTCAAGGTCAAGGAGTCTTCAATAACTCGGCCCACCCCAAAACTGGCAAACCCTTTCTCTGTACGCCCGGAGTACGGGAATATCACCAACACACTAGCCACATCTCTGATAGCTGGGATAATTACAAGACAAGATCCGGTTTTGACTTAGGAGGATTACTCACGCAAATCTGGAACGCTTGGAAGGTATCAACATGAAAGTAAAAGTACCACGAGATATTGTTAATAAAACCATCGAACAGCTTCAGGTTGCCGGCAAAAAAGCACATGAATGTATGGTCCTCTGGCTTGGCGAGCGAGATGGCAGATTGATCCTTGTCAGAAAATTATTTATACCAGTACAAAGGGCAACGAGCGTGTCTTTGCAAATTCCCCCATCCGCAGTGCAGAGATTATTTGATGAGCTAAGAAAGGAAAGGTACATGATTGCCGCTCAGGTGCATTCTCACCCGCGTGAGGCGTTTCATTCAGAAGCAGACGATTGTTTGGCCCTTCCAAGACATGAGGGTGCTATCTCATTAGTCCTCCCACATTTTGGTCAATTTACGTCGTTATCGTCCTTTCTAAGAGATGCCGTATGTTACCGATTATCCAAAGACAATGTTTGGGAAGAAACAAACGTGGATGACAATGTCGAGATTGGCTATTAGCGATGGAACTGGATGCACATCAAGAAAATAAGTTGACTCTTGAATCGATTCTTGGTGTCACAGGGGAAAAGGCCGAGACGATTCTTTCAGAGACAGTTTTTATAAACTATGAAGCTGCTCATTCCGTATCGGCGATGCTTGCTCATTTCCTTGAAGAAATACTTTCTAGAACGGTATCTTCCGTATCCTTCTCGCGATTAGCAAACCCCTCGGTGGAAATAGTGATTGGTACCATTAAACCAATCACCGATGCCACCCATATTTTCGTAAACATTAAAGAGGATACACTGGAAATATCAGAACATCAGAACGAGAAAATATCCAGCGTTTCCAATCTCCATCCTTCATTTCTTATAATGGCTGCTTGTTACATTGCAGCGTTTTCGATGAGGCGTCTTATTGGTCAATCAGAAAGACTTCCGTTCCCGCCTACCGTGATACTCGATTTCAAGAAGATTTTTCCAGATCAAACTTTCCTGAACGACAGACTCAATATTGGAAAAGTATATCTTGCCGGGGCCGGTGCTATCGGCAATTCTTTTTTATACGCATTAAGAGAATTTGACGTAGAGGGAGAATTGACTATCTGTGATGACGACCATGTTAGCTCAGGAAACTTGAATAGATGTATCTGGTTTGATGGTTCGCACATTGGTATGAAGAAGGCAACGACATTGGTCAAAGTTGCACAACCATATTTTCAAAGACTCAATCTATCTGCTTATGAAGGTAAATTAGGAACGATCCCCGACAAGAATAATGGAGGCGCTTGGCTTGAAAGACTTGTTGTTGCCGTCGATAGTCGAAGGGTTCGTAGAAGTCTCCAATCTGAGATACCAAAAGAAGTCTATGATGCTTCGACGACGAATATCGAAGAGGTTTGTCTGCACTTCAGTAGGAGACCATTGAATGGGATGGCTTGTTTGGAGTGTGCTTACTATCAGGACGCGGCAGAGAAAGCGCACGAGCACCACATTGCAGAAGTTCTAGGCGTCTCAGTTGCAGAGATTGAGTTAGGAAATGTCTCAAGAGAAGCTGCAGTGCGAATCGCAACTAAATATCCAGGATACGCACCTGATCAGCTTCATGGACAATCTTACGATACATTATTCAAAGAACTATGCGGAAAAGACAAGATAAAAATGAAGAATGAAGAACAAATCCTAGCGCCGTTTGCATTCGTCTCAGTCTTAGCTGGCACGGTGCTTGCAGTGGAGTTTGTCCATCGTATCAGAACTAATGCTTGCAACTTTAATTCATGGAGGCTGAGCCCTTGGAGCAGTCCCGTTATGCAACTCAAGCAAATGCTTCCGAAGAACGATCATTGTACTTTTTGCACCCATAATATGAAAAATAATTTTGCCGAGCGACTTTGGGGTTAATGAGAAAAGAGAAAGGATAAACTTTTATTTGCTATTTACTGATACAATTAGATATGCTGCTATACTTGTTTTTTCGTCTTGCTCATCAAACCACGTGTAGTGGTCAAAAAGTACCCATTTTGATTACTGTACAAGTATCATATTTGTCTGCCCTGCGATAAGCAGTTTCTTCTGGTTGGACAAGGCGGAGAATCACGCCACGAATTCCCACCTTGCCTTATCTGCTATTTATTGATATAATCCGATATATCGTGTATGTTAGTTGTACGATTCCATGAAAACGATTACCCAGAAATTCGATTACAGGATAAAAGTCATCGATCCTCATATCGTGGCTCTTTTGGCTGCCATTGACGAAGTGAAAGGCCAATTCAAGGCGGGACTTCGGATGACTCCACAAGCCGTCACAAGTCTCAAGAAATCTGTGCTTATCACCTCAGCCGGAGCATCCACACGTATAGAAGGTGCAAAGCTTAGTGACAAGCAAGTCGAGAAAGTGATGCGAGGCTTGGCAGTCTCGAAATTCGCCGACCGTGATTCGCAGGAAGTTCAGGGTTACCTCGAAACACTCCAGAACGTGTTCGACAATTACGAAGCCCTGCCACTTCGTGAAAGCTTGATCCTGTCGCTCCACAAGGAACTCCTCAAGTATTCCACCAAGGACGAGATGCAGCGCGGCAAGTACAAGATGAAGGAGAATACGGTCGGTATATTGGGTCCAGATGGCAAGGTCGCTCGGATAATGTTCGAGACGACCAAGGCATACCTAACGCCGAAGGAAATGCAGGAGCTTGTAGAGTGGACTGCCGAAGCATTGCAGGAGAACCGCTTCCATCCTCTTCTCACTATCGCCAACTTCATTGTCGAGTTCTTGAAGATTCACCCGTTTGAGGATGGCAACGGCCGTCTCGCGCGCGTGCTGACAAATCTCCTTTTGCTCCGAGCCGGCTACTCGTTTGTCCAGTATGTATCACACGAGCAGTTAGTGGAAAAGAGGAAAGACGAATATTATGTCGCTCTCCGCAAGCCACAGGAGACGTTCTCCGCCAAAGGCGGAAAGGTCGACCATGAAACCATTGCACCATGGTTGAATTTTTTCTTATCGGTGATCCATGAACAAGCCACTAAAGTCCTTACGTTTCTTGAGGAAGAGAAAATCGAAGATACGCTTTCGCCTAAGCAATACAAGGTCTGGTCGTATGTTTCGAGTGTCGGCGAAGCAAGCCCGAGCGACATAGTGAGAGCTACCCACGTCGTCATGCCGACGGTGCGTCAGGCACTGGATCGTCTCATCGAGATTGGCAAGATAAAGCGTTTTGGTCGTGGCCGTGGAACGCGATATGTGAAAGTATAAAATCATACCCTTATTTAAAATTAAAGTGAAATCGTTTTTGCAGAAGGAGATTCAAGGGAAGGTATGGGGAAGATGATGGAGTCGGACATTTTGAGAGCAGCCCGACTTGTTTACTTCTCCCCTGATACGAGCACTTCAATCATGGCGGCGGCAGAGATAAAGACTAGAATCGCCCAAATAAGCTCTTCAAGAACGCTCCACCCGAACATCGGCCCGAGCGTCTTGGCATAGTTCGTGGACCATGCGCCCCAAGAGGTCGCCGGTAGGTCAATAATGAAAAACATCACTCCGCCTATCAGGCCGGAAAGCAAGATGAATTCCAATCGCGCGAGGATCGTCCGTCTCCAAATGACGAACACCAGCGTCATTAGAGGCAGGAAAAACAAGGCGTCTAAAATCAAATAAGTATATTCACCCATATATTCTCTTCCTCAAAACCAGGAGTATGGTGGTGACTTCCTGCGGGAAAGTGAGCAGCAGCAAATATTCCTCGAGCGGCAGTCTGAAGAGCGACGGCCCCAGAATGTCGTGGTACGACCAGATGTGCCAGAGCGTGCTGCCGGTGATGTCCAGGCCGAACCCCCAGATAAAGGCGCTGACCCCCATGAAAACGAAAACCCTTGCGTGTCTTTTCAGATACCGGAAATTCAGCGCCCAGAGGATGATGGACGGAACGAAAACGAAAATTGTGAGCCAAGTAACGTAGGGGTAGAGAAACGTCATCTTAAAATCCAGTGGCCTGGATACAATTTCAGCATACCGCAATGGTTTGCTGAAGTCGAGTTAGGGGCGGAACCTGAACGTACAGGAGCATAGCAGTATGTAGATCTATGTGCTGAACAGATGCTCGGTACAGATCTGTTCGGCCTAAGGCATGAAGACCAGCATCAAGTCCGCCTAGTCCCTGAGTGAGCAGATCCGATTTAATTCAAAAGTTCCTGCAGACTGATGCTTCTGGGATTGCCAGAAACATAGCGCGGCCATCTCGAGCAGCTCCAACAGGCCCGAACCTACGGTGTAAGTGGGTTAGAGACGCGCAGCCGGGAGATGGCCCAAGATGTCTGAACCTACACATCAATGTCTGTGAGCTAGGTTCTAGTTTGCTACCAAGTAGGGTGCAATCTACGGGTTCGAATTTGCCGAAATGTCCGGCCAATTTGTGGTTCGATAGAGCTGATAATAAGGTTTGACATTTCACTTGGGGTGGGTAAATTTGCAGGTACAGATAAAGGATAACTAAAGGTTAACGATGCTATGGCCTTGCATGATTTTGATGTCGTTATCGCTGGGGCCGGGATATCCGGGCTTGTCTTAGGTAGCGAGCTGTCGAAACATATTTCAGTACTCATCTTGGAAAAACAAAAAGAAGATCTCATTCCACTCAAGTACTGGCTTACTCCTTTTTCATGCCTCACTGAAAATCCGCATTTCAAAGATTGTGTGAATGCTCGATACACGCAGATGAGGTTCATATCTTATGATGACAAGGAATTCCAATTGCTCGGCGACTATGTGCTCTGGGATCCCGACAAATTGATCGACAGCCTTAAGTATAGAATACTCTCCAGCGGTGGACAAATTAAATATTCTTACAGATTTTACACCTACTCAACGTCGAGCTGGGGATCTCTCTCCGCGCTAACAACGAAGCGTTCAATGCCAGGTTACTTGTGGATTGTCTTGGGTATTCGTCTCCATTAGCTCAGCTGGATGATGCTGTCAAGATTCTTGGACACTATATCTTATATGGTGGGGTACTCAAATTAAGAAGAGAACTTGCACCTGTAGTGTTGGCAAACGTTATCCTGGATAGACATCCGCATTACTTAGAAATATTTCCTAGGGCCGATTCGTTGGCGTACCTGTCTCTTATTAAACCAGTCACGCAAGTTAAGTCTGTCGCCAGCTTAAAGAGCGATTTCATTTTTGTAACCAAGAATTCGCATTACTCCGACTACTTTGAATATTGCGATGATTACAAAGAAGTCTGGGGAATTATTCCGGTTGGCTCAATAAAGAGGACTGCATTCGACAGAGTTCTCCTGTTCGGCGAAGCTGGTCAGATGCAGCCAGCAGCAACCAGCACATGTCTCACGAAACTCCTAACTTACCACAAGCTCTATTCCGAATTCATCTTGGAATCATTGCGCCTAGACAAATTAAGCGGGAAAGATCTTGAGCATCATCCCCAAACAATGAACGATTTTTCCAGAAGGTTTCAATTGAACATATATAGAAAAATGCAGGAGTGGAGTTCGGTCGATTTTGCTAAGCTTATTGACCTGTTGAACTGCTTAGATTCCAAAACCCTGAACGACTTTATTTTTGGCGACATTAATCGCTCCGATTTCATGAATCCCAAGAGGCTCTTTAAGATGCTTAGATCCCGTAACTTAACATGGGTGAATCCATTCTTTAAGGCCTGTTTTTGATTCCATTATCCTGACCCGAGAGCACTTTAGTTTCAGCATCCTCTTCCTTGCGAAGGTAAAGGTCCTTGGAATTGCACCTCTGAAAATGTCAAGGTGAGATTACCCTCCCGTGAACCGCGTTGGAGCGGTGTAATAGGACGGAATTCCTGGGAGCGTGAACCTCCTGAACGGAATACTTCTTTTGAATGAAACTCTTTTACCCGCAGACTTTTTGTTGAAACAACCACACAATGCGTGGCGTCAAGGAACTGACCGCTCCCGGAATTACTCTTCATTAGATCCCCAGAATATATCTAACGAAATCCCTTATGGTTTTATCGTATTGGTACACAAACTGAACTATAATAATTATGAGCAAAACGATTGAAGGCGAGTCTCTCAAATTCACCAACGGTAAAACCCTATTATTCTGGATTATCTTATCTTTCAATTCCAACACAGCTGTTCTGATCCTAATTATCCGGTTGACTTCGTTATCCGACTTCGGAAAACCTCTTTCAGTTAAGTATGGCTCTGTTAGGCTATCGATTTCGTCAAGCTCCCTTTTTATTCCATTCAGGTAAACCTTTCTTAAAACGTACCTGATATAGAATCCACCAAACAGAGTGTATGGCAGAAAAATAGCAAGAGGAAAAAGCAAGAGTTTCTTTGCAATGGCATAATCAGACGCTCCATGAAAACCAAGAATAAATTTTACCGGCTCAGGAGGCACGAAAGTGAAGTTTGCTGTTAATGTTCCTCTAAAAGCAAAGTAGAGCGCTACTGTTGCTGACAAGAAAAGCAACGATAAATAAAAGTTGAAGTTTTCCAATTCCAGCACTTGCGTGTTCTTCTGCAGCCTAATCTCGGTGAGCGATTCTTCAATCAATTTAAATAGCCCAACAGCGTGGTACAGGTACGCAATGAATAGCCCACCTGCGTAATACATAGATGAAGATGATATCCAAAGTAGAAACTTTGGAAAACCGTATAAAGGGTATCCGCAAGAGAACAGGATTAACGAGCCTGCTATAAAGATAGGTAAGGCTATCTTCTGTTTGTTTTTGAAGTTGGCAAGAGTGTCATAACTCTTGTAGATATCCAATTCTAGGCTTTCCGGAATATCGAGGACGTTGTGCAGAAGATTGTGAAAAACACCCTTGTAGGTTCGCAGTGTGAAGAGAAGGGCACCATATCCCGTAGTGGCGATCAATAATCCGTTAAAATACCACGAATATGATACCAAAAACCCATCCGCCAATGCCCTGGAATAGGTTAGACCAACCAGATATCCGACTAGGCAAACCACCAAACTTATCGCCAACCAAATTCCGTAATTGTTGACAAGTTTCAGTAGCATAACCTTTAGTTATCCTGCATTGAGGATAGCTAAATTGCTCCCATAGTGAAGTCCTTTCTCGGATGTTTGGTTTCCAAGATTCTTTTTTGCTTCTCGCGGTTTACGTGCGTATATATTTGGGTGGTCATTATCGAGCTATGTCCAAGGAGAAGCTGTATATATTTTATGTCGACATCTTTTTCCAATAGGAGCGTAGCAAAAGAATGACGAAACATATGTGGCGTAACCTTCTTGGATATCGACGCTTGACGAGAGAGTGTCCTAACCATGATCCTTATAGATTGTTCTGACAGTCTCTTGCCTAAACGATTGGTTAGAAAAAAACCACCGGCATGGTCCATCTTAGCTGAGAAAGTAGTGTAATACGTATTCAGAGCCTTCAGAGTTTCCTTGTTGCAGATTTGGATAATCCTTTCTTTGTTTCCTTTTCCTTGTATTTTGACTGTACCAGTGGAAATATTGAGATCTTCAACTTTGAGATTTGCAATCTCTGAAACTCGCGCTCCTGTCGCGAACAACATCTCAAGCACGATGATGTCTCGCATCGTTTCAAAGTAAGAATACGACGTAACCTCTTTAGCTGTGCGGTTTCGATCGTATGCGATCCCGAAAATTGCAGCGATTTCTCTTATGTCCATTATTCTAGGCAATTCTCGGGATTCCTTAATTTTTATAAGCATCTTTCTCAACGGGTTAAAGGGGATTCTATCTTCGAATTCAAGGAAATTAAACATCGCCTTGATAGTCGCCACTTTCCTTTTTATTGATTTTGGTTTGAGAGAAGATATGGATTCAAGAAATTCCCGCAGTTCGATTTTAGTGATGCGGAGCACCTTCAGGGGATACTTTCGTTCCGTTAAGAAACCGGTCAACTGCTTCAGATCAATGCTGTAAGACTTGATCGTCTTGGGGCTGAGGTTCTTCTCAAATCGGCAATGATCTATGAAGTCGTGAATAGCATTTTGAATTGTGTACATTTCTGATGCCTTATGTTAGTGTAAGGGAAATGATCAAAACTCTTTTTAACGTCCAAACGTCCTGCTGAAGACGCATAATTTATGCCTCCGACTGATTATCCGCAAAGCTGATGCATAAACGTGGGATCGCACCCCAATGAGAGATATGTTCGACAAAATATAATCTTGATGTCGGAGCATTCGATCCAATTTAACCTTCAGGTCTAGGCACAACATAATAGCGCTTTAGTTGATTTTAGTGTGTCATCGGCGTAACTTCGTGGAAACATCCAGGGTGCCACGATAGCGAGTATTTACCCGCATACCGCCAATGCCACGGGATTAGCGTGGAAAGGAAAGCGCCGGGCAAAGTGTTAAATTTCGAGGGCATCCGGACAAACTCGGGAAGGGAGGCTAAAGGATATGGCATCCTATTGTAGCAGATGTGGGAAGGAACTGGATCGGGACGCAGCTTATTGTAAGCATTGCGGTGCTGAAGTAACAGGCACGGGGGAGGGACAAATACCAAAGGCGAAGCCGAAACGAGTCACAGTTGTGACCATAGTCTCATACTTCCTTGGTGCATTCCTGTTGGCACTGGCAATCTACTTTATCGTAGCGAAAAACAAACCTGTTCCACCGCCGGCCCCACAGGAACAAGTCCTGGTGAACGAAGTAGTAAGTGTCCCCGCACACAACAGCACGTACTATCAGTTCACATTAAACAGAAACGCGGTACTGACTGGCAACTTCAGAGCCTTCGGCGGAAGTGGGAATGACATCGTGGTACTCGTCATGGACGCGGATTCATATGTTAATTGGACGAATGGACACGATGTCAATGTTGCATACAACTCAGGTCAAGTAACAGTGGGAAGGTTGTCAGTTGGCCTTTCACCTGGAAGATACTGCTTGGTCTTTGACAACCGCTTTTCGGTGGTTACAAATAAGAGTGTAGAGGCTCACGTCAGTCTCATCGCAAGGTAGAACGCATGGCATTTATCTCACCATGCATGCATGTTTCTTGGTCGCGAAATGGTTTGCTTTCAGTTGAATGGTGCTCACAGTGACAAAGGAAGTATCCTCTTTCCCCAGATTGGTGGTGACCTATGGAACACGAGAGCAAGATAGTTGATAGTAAGATTATTCTAAATTTGGATTCATCCGTCTATTCGCGGGACGCGCTGGTAAAGTGCCTTTACTGGTACGCTGATAGATTTGAGATAGACATGCATAAGGATGTACAGGGGAACTATGGATTGGAACTAAAGCCTCGTCCTACTTTGAACGTTCAAGAAGGAGAACTGGAGAAGCTGCTTTTGAAGCTGAAACAGGACTTGGTGGATTTTAACTTAAGGGACTTGGTGACAAAAGAGACAAAGAATATACGCGAACTCTTAATTGCCAAGGCCTTTTCAAATTTCGACACAAAGGAGCCTCTACCTGATGGCGACAAGTCGAAGTAGATGGCCAGCACTAGTAGGCTCTTACAATGGATGAGAACCAATCGTCGAAGCGCGGGTTTTATCCATTGCCCCGATACCTTCATGAAACAGGGGACTACTATTTACTGCCCTTTAGATTCCATAGGATTAATGAACAAAAGGAGGTTCTCATTAATGAAGTTGGAGATTTTCTGATTGTCGCATCCGGCACCGCCGAGAAGATTATCAAGAGACAGTTGGATCATAACAATGATCGCTCCCTCTATGAGGATCTGATTGCTGGTTTCTTCATCTCCGAATACAAAATCCCTCCGCTGATTGATGTCTACGCGACGAGATATAGAACGAAAAAGTCGTTCCTTGACAGATTCACAGCGCTTCACATATTTGTCATCACATTGCGGTGCGACCAGAGTTGCCGGTATTGTCAAGTATCCCGGGTTTCCCAAGACGAGAACACATTTGATATGTCTTTGCAGCACATCGACAAGGGGATAGGGCTAATGATGCGCTCACCGAATCCTCACGTAACTATGGAGTTCCAAGGCGGTGAACCGTTGCTGGCGTTTGCTCAAATAATGTACGCCGTAGAAAAAACGAAAGAACTCGCAGTCAAGAGCAACAAGACGGTGACCTATGTTATTTGCACAAATCTAGCTCTAATTGACGACGCAATCCTAGACTATTGCAGGGACAACAGCATTCTCATCTCGACATCTCTAGACGGCCCGGCGTTTATCCATAATCGTAACCGCAGACGCTCGGGAAACAATAGCTATGAATTGACAGTAAAAGGAATTGCGCGAGCGAGAGAAGCGCTCGGTCACGACAAGGTCTCGGCTTTGATGACTACCAGCCCGTTCTCATTGCAGTATCCGACTGAAATAGTCGATGAGTACTACAATCAGGATTTCAAAGATATTTTTCTACGCCCAGTAAGTCCGTATGGATACGCAGTCAAGAATTCGCTGCAGCAACATTTTGAAACTGAAAAATTCCTGAGATTCTATAAGGTCGCGTTGTCACGAATCATAGAACACAACACGGGACAAGGAGTTTTCGTCGAAGATTACACTAAGATCATATTGGAAAAGATTTTAACGCCATTCCCGGTCGGCTATGTTGATTTACAATCTCCTGCCGGCGTCATTAACAACGTAATAGTTTTCAACTACGACGGGAATGTGTATGCATCGGATGAGTCACGGATGTTGGCGGA
This sequence comes from uncultured Bacteroidota bacterium, assembly GCA_963704305.1. Classification (GTDB taxonomy): domain Bacteria; phylum Bacteroidota; class Ignavibacteria; order Kryptoniales; family JAKASW01; genus JAKASW01. The sequence continues at coordinate 1,411,862 of OY969888.1, forward strand.
AATGGGAGACTTCACTTTTCGCCTGGGAAATCTGGACTCGAATTCATATGAAGAGATATTTTATGGCAGGAAGGCGGAAGAGATTGCACTTAATTGGGCAACCGAATCACTGGCGGGGTGTTCTGAATGCGCGTTTCAGGCTTACTGTGGAGCAGATCCCGTTAGATATCATGCAACACAAGGAGACATGTACGGTTTCCGCCCTTCCAGTGCTCATTGCGTGAAGAACATGGAAATTTTTCGCTATCTATTCGAACTGATGGAGAGGGACAAACAAGCAAGAGACATTTTGGAAAAGTGGGTCGGCGCTCCAGACATCGAGGCAAGTTGTGCAATTACAGATTAAGGGCACACCATCAGGTATCACACAGGCCATCGTTGGTCGAGTTACGCGAGATATAAGAAAACTCGATGAACATTCCATCTTCATTCTTCAGGATGGCTTGCCCGTCTCATCCACGGTGAATAATGCAATGGCATCAATCACTGCAAGCGCAAGTCCACATCCAGAAATAAAGGTACCTCAGATTTACGGAATACCTGCTTTGGATCATCTTGAGGATGGAGACTTGCTAAGCCTTGATAACCTGGGAAATGTGCACACGCTGTACAGAGTAAATTCGGTGCACAATTCGCTACTGGTGACAGAGACATGTAATAGCAGATGCTTGATGTGTTCGCAGCCACCGAAAAAGAAGGACGATATTTCACACCTGTTCAATATCCACCGCAAATTGATTTCATTGATCCCCAAAGATTACCCGGAGTTGACCATTACTGGAGGTGAACCTACCCTTCTTGGCGACACTCTCTTCGAGCTGCTTAAGATCATACACACAGAGTTACCAGAAACTGACGTTCACGTATTGACAAACGGTCGGAAATTCGCTTGGACTGAATTTGCATCAAAACTGGAGGAGATGGACACTGAGAGAGTGGTTTTCGGAATTCCTCTCTATTCCGATTACTATGGGCTGCATGATTACATAGTCCAGGCGGAGTCTGCGTTCTATCAAACGATGTTGGGATTCCACAACCTTGCCAGACTCGACCAGAGAACTGAAATAAGGGTGGTACTCCATAAGTTGACAGTAGAACGATTAGATAAACTTGCCCGTTATATTTATAGAAATTTACCGTTTGCCGAACACGTTGCGTTCATGGGGTTGGAAAACACCGGCTTTACTCCACACAACTCAAATCTTCTGTGGATTGATCCATACGACTACAGGGAGCAATTGAGGGACGCCGCCATGTACCTGCATTCATTCGGCATGAACGTGTCGATTTATAACGACCAATTATGCACGTTACCGAAGGAGCTTTGGCGCTTCGCGAGAAAGTCAATATCAGAGTGGAAGAATATCTATTTGCAGCAGTGCGGCATTTGCGAAGTCAAATCTCAATGCGGCGGCTTTTTCCAATCTTGCGGTGACGTGCACAGCCGCCACATAAAACCAGTACTCTCAAATATGCAGACCACTCTCTAGGTCCTCGGAAGGAACGAGATATATGCCGTTAAACATGTTCTCATCATAGCTAAAGAATAGAGGTTATTATGAACAATAGGCTTAAGTTACTAGTTAAGAGAATTATCATCGCGGCAACGGCAGCGATCAGCAGCACTCCGGGAGTGGCATCAACGAAGGCTGTTACACCATCTCCCCTCAGCGTCCCGGCCACGGCCAAATTCTCAGAAGAGAATTTCGAGAAGGGAAACAGCCGTCCGAAGCTTGTGCTTGAAAAGCCTTCCAGATTTAACCTCGGTAGTTATCTGCTTGCCGTCTCCCATGCTTCTCATTCTTCCCATGCCTCTCACGCTTCCCACGTGTCGGGTTACACGCAGCCCCAGACACCTCCACCAGCGCAGGAATCCAACCAAAACCAAAGCAAAACGCCGAAGGATTCAACTGCTCCCGAAACAAATACCCAGACATTGTATAAGCTCGGGTCAAGGATGTTAAGCAAGGATATGGTAGGAACGGACGTCGCCGAGCTGCAGCAGTTGCTGATCAAAAAGGGGTATAAGATTAAGATTACCGCAAACTATGATTCCGTCACTGAAGACGCCGTGAAGAAGTTTCAGAAGAAGAAGGACATAGAAGTCACAGGAAAAGCCGACGCCTTAACACTCTTTTACTTACTTGAAAAGTGAACCTCACCTTCGAAAGTCACAAGCGAAGAAGGCCACCTAAGAATCCCAGAACAGCGTTTGTCATATTCTGATTTGCCTTTTTGTCGCATGCGTTCTCTTTGTAACCTTTATCCCTTTCAAAAGTAGACAATATGTCTACATCTCTTTGATCCACAATCGCATTGTGATCTGATTCCGCGATCCGGCCCACAGTCGAAATTGGTCGTCAGTTCCTTGTCAACCCGAATTTGCCACTTGGTCAGCATAATTAAGATATTCATTACCCGGCAATTAGGATCACCGGAGTGATTGATAAAATCGGAAGCATCAAGATCTTCTATTTTCGTCTCGGCGACATAGAAGCCTAGAACCGCTGGTCAGCTTCGGCCACGTTGAAGTGTTCTGCATATTCGGGGAGGTAATCGTAATGTCTTGCCTGTTTAGCTGAATGGATCCCGATCTCCTGCCATTCGGGATAATTCCAGCTGCACGTGCCAATGTGCAGAAGACTCCTGAATTTTTTGGGGAGGCCGTAAACACTCGAAATCTCGGTCTTCAAAGGGGAGTTCCAGGAGTGCGGCTAAAATCCTCTTGCATTCATTTCGGGCTGGGTTTCTTAAACCTCTTTGCGGACTTCCCAGCCTCTCCACGTTCCGCGCGGATCACTTTGATGAACCATCGCCTTAACATTTGACGGAGTTCGCGGGCCAAAATTGGCTTTATAGGGTTTCGCCAGAGCTGGACGATCTTCGCAAGGCGGCCAACCTCCTCTTCAACCTCTCGCCGCATTTCCTCCGAGTCGTACTCAAGTTTCTCCTCTTTGAATACCGGGATTGAAGGAGGTCTCGCTTCACCAGACATGAGCCAGTTGGGGTCGCACCCCAAGCCTCTTAGCCTAGCCAATAGCTCGAAGCCAGGTAGCGACTTCCCGGTTAGATAGGGTTGAAGTTGCTGGGGATACTCCATTTCAAGGAGGCGAGCAAATTCAGCCAGGCTGTCGAACCGCTTCGCGAATTCCTTAAGCCTCTCAGCAACCAGGTTTTTATCTATCACCATAAGATTTCTTTATGTTCCATCTTGACAATAATAAACAAATATGTTTATCTTGTGTTTGCTTAACGACTTCAAAATGCAAAAAGGAAGCGCAAAAATCAAACCGCGAAACCACCTTATCAATCGCGCTGAGGTGGCACGGCGGCTCAATCTATCGCATGGGTACATTTGCTCGCTGCTCCGTGGCGAGAAGAGGAACCCGAAGAGGATGAAGCAAATCTTCGATTTGATTATCGAGGAATTTCGTGTTGCGAACCAATGTGGTTGGGAAGCTAAGTATCGCATCGTGGGTGGCGCCCGGAAACAGGGCGGAGACCAAGATAACTGATGTTGCATATCCTCAGGCATGAAAAAGCAGTCGGGTTTCTTATTGAACAATCATCAAAAAACAAACAAGGAGCATAACCATGAAATCTGCAAGACTGTTTATGACGAGGACGCTCACCTTAGCCCTAATTTTGGGCACTGTGCTGCTCCTCAGTTCCTGTAGCACATCGGTTCAGCTTTCGACTGAGCCACCGGGAGCGGACGTGGAAATCAACGGGCAGGCACAGGGGAAAACCCCACTGACGTTGACCATGACCGATTTCGACTTCACCGAGTACAGCGTGACGTTCAGGAAACTGGGATATCAAGACAAGACGGTCGTCCTCCAAAAAGAACTGAAGACCGGCCCCTTCATCGGCGGCTTCTTGATCTGGCCTATTTGGCTGTGGTGCTACGGGCCGATGGACGCTTACAACTTCCAACTTGTCCCGAAAGCGAGCCAGTAAAACTCCGTCAGACGGATGGCGCGACGCGAGCCTGCGTCGCGCCAGGAGTTTCTGGAGGTCTCGTCGGTCTGATGGGGTGCATCGGAAAGAATTGGGTATCAACAGTATGACTTAATGGAATCAGGAGGAAATGATGAGAAAGATTTTCTTGATGGTTTTGTTCGCTGGCGGATTTGCGGGTGCCTTCGGGCAGCTGACGATCACGGCTTCTGATTGTCGCAGCCTGATCGGAACGACAGACTCCACTTGGACATCCTCGTCCAGTGACACGACAGGACTGAAAGCCATCATCGCGAACAGCGGTGAGAACCGGACGTGGGACATAAGCAAGAGGGTATACCAGTCACCAGGGGGCAGCGTGGTCAGGTACGCTGTCTATCCTGACGGCGCTCCGTTCCCAAATGATCCCGGATTCGCTTCTTGCAATGTCGTTGAGTCAATCGGCGACACATCCGCAACGTCTACTTGGTCTTACCTGGCTTTGAGCGACACCGGTTTCTACAGCGAAGGTGCGGTCACGTCCCTGGTCACGGATGGGGCGAGAAGCTACCTCAAATCTGTTTTCACGCCACTATACGCTTCCTACAAATTCCCCATGACTTACAATTCGAATTGGAGTGGTACGTATGACGCCGTTTCATCCTACAGCACGGGCCAGAGCTACACATCTTCAACCTCTTACAGTAACATCGTGGACGCATGGGGAACCATAACGACTCCGGAGGGGGTGTTCCCGTGCTTGCGTTTGAGGCTTGAATCGACTTCATCCTCAGGTGGCATCGCAGGCCCAACAGTTGTTTACTACTTTTTTCTCGGGAAAAACAGGACATATGCGGTCATTTCCACTGATGCGAATGGCGGATCAACGGCGGTGTTATACGTCAGAACGGAGACCGTCACTCAAGTGAGAGAGGAACCCAGCGTCTTGGCAACAACTCTTGTACTCTCCCAGAACTACCCCAACCCTTTCAACCCATCGACTGTGATCGGCTATGTCTTGCCAATAAACAGCCATGTAACCCTGAAAGTCTACGATGTCCTGGGAAGGGAAGTAAGGACCTTGGTGGATGCACGGCAGGGTCCAGGAGAGCACTCAGTGGTCTTCGATGCAAGTGGCCTGCCAAGCGGAGTGTACTTTTACAGAATGAACGCGGGAAATTTCAGGGACGTGAAGAAGCTGATTGTGGTGAAGTGACCTCTCTAGCCAGTCAGCGACCGGGCTGGCAGTCTCTCACTGTTCCATCTTAAGAAACATATGCGAAGTTATTGAACTTATTAGCGGTCACGGAATGGGAAGTGGCCTCATTGTTTTTGGGACTTTCAAAAAGGAGAATAACATGGAACGGATGCTTTGGTTGGGCCGAGGATTTCCGCGTCGAAGCGGGGGAATATTCTTGGCTCTTATGATTTTGTCTGCAAGCAGAGTGTATCCCCAGAGTGCGTCTTGGGTGAACATAACTAGGTTTGGCACTCCGCAAGCAATTGCTTATGCGGGCAACTACCTATGGATCGGGACGACGAACGGGCTCCGAAAGTTCAATAGAGCAACGGGGGAGGTTACCTACTACAACGTCACGAATTCGGGTCTGCCGGATAATGGGGTTCTTTCGGTCGCCGTCGACAAATCATCGAACGTTTGGGCCGCGACTCAGTACGGAGTTACCGAATATGATGGTACGACTTGGACCACCTACAACGCGAATAACTCAAGTCTGCCCTGGAACTATGTCAACGCAGTAGTCACGGACGCTTCAGGGAACAAATGGATCGGCACCTGGGACGGACTGGCGGAATTCAACGGCTCAAGCTGGACCGTCTACACGACCTACAGTTCCAACATTCCGGACGACTTCATTGACGCCTTGACGATCGACAACCAGGGGAATATCTGGGTGGGGACAAGGTGGGGCGGCGTCGGGAGGTTCGACGGAAAGGCATGGACCGTCTACAATTCACAGAACTCGTCACTCCCCGATAACTACGTGACCGCGATTGCAGCGGACGGGAAGAACGGAATCTGGGTCGGAACATGGGGATACGGCCTTGCATACCTCTCCGGATCGTCATGGACGGTCTACAACCAGAGCAACTCGAACATACCCTCCGCGGACATTACCACCCTCTCGGCGGACAGCCATGGCAGGATATGGGTGGGCACCGACGCGGGATTGGGAACGTTCGACGGAACTACTTGGACAATCTACAAGTCGGGTAACTCAGGTCTCCCCGACAATTACGTCAATCTCGTCTCTTGTGACAACGCAAATGGCGTTGCTTGGATTGGGACTTCGCAGGGGTTGTCAAGCTTTGACGGATCTAGCTGGAAGCCGTACGCCAGCTTGCCAAGTGCTGTCGTCGATGCCATTGTAATCGACGGCGCAGGAAACAAGTGGATCGGAACCGCAGGCGGTTTGGCAGAGTTCACCGGAGTCGCTTGGACGGTGTGGAACACCTCGAACTCCGGGCTTCCCAATGACGGAGTCACCGCAATCGCAATAGATGATTCCGGCAACAAATGGATCGGGATGTGGGGCGGGGGCGTAGCGAAGTTTGATGGTACGAACTGGACATCATACAATGGCGGCAACGGCTATTCCTTCCCGACGGATTTCGTCTCGTCAATCTTCGTCGACCGGCATGACAATATCTGGGTCGCCTTCTCGTCTGACATATACAACTATCCTTACACTATCGGCGGCGGCATTGCCAAGTGGGACGGGGTAGCTTGGACTGTTTACACTGCGGCAAACTCCGGATTTCCGATGGATGTTGTGAACTTCGTGGTAGTAGATGACAAGGACCTTGTATGGATCGGCACGGGAGGCGGTCTTGCCAGTTTCGATGGCACGAACTGGTCAATTCTTACGCCCAGCAATTCAGGTCTACCCGCACCAAACGCTAGGGCGATTGTGATTGATAAGAATATGAACAAATGGGTTGGGACGGAATCGGTGCTGAATGAGAATGGAGGAGGATTGGCAAGATTCGACGGCACTAATTGGACCGTGTTCAACCCGAATAATTCCGGGTTGCCTTCTCTCGATGTTTCTTCGGTTTCGATGGACAGTTCCGGTATCATCTGGATAAGCACGCCGAGCAGCGGACTCGCCAGCTTCGATGGCACCAACTGGAGGGTGTTTGGAACCCAGAACTCCCAGATTCCGTCAAGCTCTATTTACACGGTTACGGTGGACAAGCATAACAACAAATGGATCGCGACCAACGGAGGAGGACTGGAGATCTATAATTCGTCAGGCGTCGTCCTTTCGGTCCCGGCGATGCGTACCGCTCTGCCCGACCGATTTGTCCTTGAACAGAACTATCCGAATCCCTTCAATCCTTCCACGACTATCGGCTATCGGTTGCCGACAAACAGCCAGGTTACGCTGAAAGTCTACGATGTTCTTGGAAGGGAAGTCAGAACGTTGGTGAATGGGCGGCAGACTTTGGGAGACCACTCGGTGATCTTCGATGCGAGCAACCTGCCGAGCGGAGTCTATTTCTACCGCCTGGAAGCCGGTCCCTTCGTGCAGACAAAGAAGCTAGTGGTAATAAAATAGTCCGGTAGGTTTCGCCCCCTGCAGTCAGGGAAGCCTGTCATCGGGCTTCCCTGACCTATTTCCCAAGGTTCTTCGTCTTGTCCCATCACGTGGCTGCCAGTGCCAAAGCTATAGCGTCGAACATGTTGAAATAGAATTCCTCTTTTATCGATGATATGGGAACATGCAATCAGTCTTAAGGTGAGACTCCGTGTCTGAGTAGGCATTTTGACCAAGCGTGTGGCGTGAACATAACACGGCACGACGAGACGGCTACTAAAGCTAGTCCATTTGAGATTGGACTACCAATTAGCACTGGCCCAGCAAATCGCGGGAAATAACTTCATGAACCATGGACGTAGTTTTGCATACTGGAACTAATTACGACTTAAAAGCGAGAGTTCCTGTCGTGTGAAGCGTGAAAACCATGTTACTCTCGTGTTGCCTCAAACTTGGTAGTTGGAAAGCCGAACCTTATATTGCTCACGTTGTTGGGACATCGAGAAATGAGTGCGGCGAGACTTAGGCGCAAGGTGTTCAATTAAGAGCGTTAGATCTAAAGGAGATGATCAGGAGCAAGTACCATATTGGACAGTCCATTGGTGGCAGATACCGTGTCATCGACATAAAAGATGGGGGAATGGGGACTGTCCTGATTTGCGAAGACTATGCAAAACTGAGGAATGTCGTGGTACTGAAGACACCCCGCGTCGATCTCGACGCTTTCGCAATAGACGAGACCAAGTTCGAACGGGAGGCTGTGATTTGGACAATGATGGGGTACCATCCTAATATCGTGAAGGCCTTTTATGTTGATCGAATTGATGGCAAGTTATTCATTGTATTCGAATTCATCGGAGGTGTGCACAACGATTTATTCTCCTTTATTCACTCAAGAAGTGCACTGACGTTAAGGGAAGTGTTGGACCTTGCCACTCAATTTTGCTACGGTATGGAATACGCGTATTCCAAAGGGGTGACGGCTCACGGAGATATAAAGTCGAAGAACATTCTCCTGGAGCAAGAAAGGACGGTGAAGATAACCGATTTTGGCCTTGCCAAAGCTCTAACACTGAAAAAATATGCCGGGACAGAAAATTCTGGTCCTTACGGTACGTTGGAATACATGGCACCGGAACAGTTCGAATCTGTGACAGATCAGAGGAGTGATATCTATTCATTCGGTGTTGTGCTGTTCGAACTGGTGGCGGGTGGACAATTGCCTTTTGTGTCAAATACCCGAACATTTGACAAGTACATGCATCTCCATAGGCACACTAAGGTCCCAAAGCTTGGATCAGCAGCTTTTCCGATTATTCAGCGTTGCTTGGAAAAAGCACCCGATAAGAGATTTCAGGGTTTTGAAGAGTTACGTGTGTCCATTCAAATATTGATGCGAGAAAAGACAGATTTACTTCCTCCTGAAGCGCCGGATCCTTTAGCGCTTGAAGCATGGGAATGGAGCAACAAAGGAATCTCCAACGAAACTATGGGCAATTATGAGGAAGCTTTGAATTGTCACGAGCGGGCACTCTCCATGAATGTGTTAGATCCGGAGTCATGGCTCAACAAAGGCACTGTCCTTATGCAACTTGATCAAACCGAAAGGGCCATCCAATGCTTTGAGGAGGCGATTAAGCTTCGAGAGAATTATCCTCTTGCGTGGTTTAACAAAGGTCGCGCTTTGCGCAATCTGGGAAGGGACGATGAAGCCCTCTATTGCTATGACAAAGCTCTATCAATTAATCCTCATTTCGCCCAAGCGTGGAACAACAAAGGAGTCATCCACTTCGAAAGGCATGATTTAGAAACTGCTCTCTCATGCTATATGAAGGCGATTCAAGAATATCCAGAGTTCACTGATGCCTGCGACAACGTAGGGACAGTGCTCGGTAGCATAGGAAAACATGCAGAAGCGATCGAATTCTTCGACAGATCCATAGAAATCAATCCACTGGACGCAAATGCTACAGTTAACAAGGCCATATCGGAGTATCACTTAGGCAACGTCGACGGGTTCTATTTATGCTATTCTCGCCTTAAAGAAATTGCGCCGAATAGCCCTCAACTCCGTCGACTGGACAACTTTAAGGCGTCTATAGGTTTAGCCTAGAACTTCGCACGGGAGGGAGAAATGGAACTTCTCACACTTTTTTCAGGAATTGCTGCCATCGCATCGCTAATTTTTGCCTTCTATCAACATTTGTCCTCAAGATCAAAAGCCACTACTGAGAAGGAGAAGAACCGCGTACTGCTTGAACAGATACGTCATCTTGGAGCGTCTCTTGCAGCAGCCTACGGTTCGACGGACCTATTGATCCAACGATCAAAAGAAGCTGGATGTAGCGTGGAGGAACTCAGAAATCTCGGGAGAGCAACAAGGGGACATCTTGGTGTGGTTTTGGAAGAACTAAAGAGAAACGAAGAGAAACTTGTTAATTGGAGATTCGGGATTTTTTTCCAATCCGACGAGTATGCACGATGAACCTAATCGGCAAAGAGGACAAACTCGGCAGTATCGGGAGGTGATGATACAATGTATTGTCCAACGTGCGGCCTTTACTTTGGGGAGATTCCTAGCGAATTGGTTTCCACTGATAAGGAAAGTGGTCCAATCTTGATCGTTTGTGATTCATGCGCTGTGGAATATTCGGGTCGTATGATTCACGCGGTATATGGCCTGCACGGCCAAGACCTATTTTCAGATCCGACCTATCATTCTTAGTCGCCGCCAAAAAATGTCGTAAATGCGGCAAATCAAACAACAGAAGATAAGGATGCTTTCACATCTATTGTGGCAGGTCAAACCAAGAAAGCGTCACGGTGCGAGGAGTCTTCTTTTATCTTACTGACCAATAACTGCAGCTAACATAACAAGGAAGAACATGGGCAATATTTCAGATGGAGGTCACCTTTCCGACGAATGGTTAGAATTGGCTCGTCGGGGTGATTACAAAAGTGCAATGAAAATATTATCGAAGGAGATCAAATCAAATCCGGAATTTGCGGAAGCATATAATGCGCGCGCAATAGTGCGAAACCAACTTGGCGATTTCAAAGGTGCAATCGGAGATTCTTCAACAGCAATCCGGCTGAAACCAAACTATGCTTCAGCTTACTTCGATTGTGCTGATGCGAAAATGGCACTGAAACAATTCTCTGGTGCGATCCTAGACTTGACAGAAGCGATCAGACTACAACCCGGCTATTATCGCTTCTACAAGGAAAGAGGAATGGCCAACATGTTTTTGGGCAAGCATTCGGAAGCCTTCGAAGATTTCACGAAGGGGATCCATTTAAAGCCTGATGATTCTGAATTATACCTAGGGAGGGGAAAGATCCATGTGCTGCTGGGAGAATATGAAAGCTCTATATCGGATTTTTCCAAAGCGATCGAGATGAATCCTGATGACAATGAATCATACATTTGTCGAGGTGTTGTCTACGGCTTGTTGAAGGAGCCCCGAAGGGCGATGGACGATTTTTCCAAGGCGATTCAAATTGATCCCAACGATGATCTTCCGTTTGTCAAAAGGGGCACTTCTAAGCTATCACTGAAGGATTTTGAAGGTGCCTTCGAAGACTTTACCCGAGCGCTTGAGATAGATCCCCATTCTGACGATGCACACGTTGGCCTTGGATCAAGAAAACTTGAAATGGGAGATTTCATGGGAGCAATTGGAGAGTCTGAGAAAGCCCTTAAGTTAAATCCAAAGAACTTCATCGCATGTAAGTTGCACGCTATGGCTTCCATTAAGATGGAAAATTATGAAGAAGCGAGGCAATGCTATTCGAGAGCAATTGAGATAAACCCCCATGATGGTTTCTCCTATTATTTTCGTTCTTTGCTTCGTCAGGAATCGGGAAATATTGGGGGTGCAAAGGAGGACTATGAGAAGGCAATACAATTAGATCCTGAATTAATAGAACTATACAAAAATGAGTTCGGAGACTTTGCAGATTATTGCAACGAACTTCAAAAACAATTATTGAATCTTTAGTAGGAGGTCGAATCATGGCTAGATGCGAAATCTGTGGCGTTTCTTCCCTCAATATTGGGCTTGTGCTAAACAAGGCGATGGGGACGGGTGATCTTAAAAAATGTCCGGTTTGCGGCTTAACATACTGTACAAACTGTGCAGTTGCTATCACGCCACCGACTGGTTTTCTTACGAGAGGCAAACTTGTAAAGATGGCTGCATGTCCAAGATGCAATCCAAACGGGTGGAGAGGAGATAGAAGATAATAGCAAGACAGTGCTAGCAGAGAAGGGAATTCTTTAGAGAGCAAAGGAGTTCACGTCCGAGATGAACTCACAATCGGCTGAGATAGAAAACTATCATATGAAGGGAGTTAACTAAAAATGTTTTGTCCAACATGTGGCTGTAGACTTGGGGATGTATCCAAGGAAATGGTTTCTGCAAATAAGGAGAAAGACACGACCCTAGTTGCTTGCCATTCTTGTGGGAGGGAGTACTCAGGGCGTATCCTCTATGGGACATACGGCATGTATAATTCAGAGTTGTTCATCATACCTTCCTATATTCTTCAAATTACTTCTGATGTGCCTCAGATAGCAGGATGCCGAAAATGTCGCAAATTGAACAACGGGAGGTATGCCTCCTTCTGCATGTATTGCGGTACAGCCTTGTAGTCATAAGCACAGGCAGACAACTTCAAGCAAACATTGGCATAGAAGGATGCTCCACATTATCCGCGGCATCGCCTCGTTGCACCACTCTGCTGCAAAGTGGATGCTTTCTAGTATTCATATGATTTCGTAAGGAATCATTGTCCCCAAATATCCTAAGTAACTCAATGAGGAGATGTTTATGAATTATATCGAACTAGCCGACCAGTACTATAATGAGGGCCTCGAACACGCTCGTGATGGTAAATATGAAAAAGCAATCAAGCTCTATACTAAGGCCATGAGCGTTGATCCGAACTATGAGGAGGCTTATAACAACAGAGGAAATGCGTTCTACAAGCTGCGACGCTATCGCGAAGCGATAGAGGATTTCACTTCTGCAATAAGGATCGATCCAAACAAAGCAAATGCATACAGTAATCGCGGAAATTGTTACAATGCTATTGGTGAGCATGAGAAAGCCATGGTGGATCACGAAAAAGCGTTAGAGCTAAATCCATCTTCAGCAAAGAACTTCAATAACCGCGGTTACACTTTTTACTTATTGAAAGTGTATGATAAAGCGATTGTGGATTATGACAGAGCTATTATGGTAGATTCTTCTTACACCACCGCCTATCTCAATCGCGGAATAGCAAAGTTGGATTCGAATGATTATGCTCGTGCAATCGGCGATTTCAGTTTTGTTCTCGAAGAGTTCCCGGAAGACTATGATGTTTACGAAAAAAGAGGCAATTGCTTTTTTGAGCTGGGAAAGTACCGCGGAGCGATGGCAGACTATGAAAGAGCCATTCGGATTGAGTCATCGCTTTCAGGAAAACTCAAAAGTAGAATAGCAGAGGCTAGGCAGAAATCATGATCTCAATGACTCAGGGGAAGGTGAAATGACTTATTCGACTCATGAATTCGCGACAAAGATAAGGACCTTTTCAAAGAAGAAGGGAATCAGACTAGAGGATATCGAGACAAAGGCACAAGACCTTGTACCGGGAGAAGAAATAACTTATGAACAGTTAAATAAACTGTTTGAAATCAATCTCTTTCTGGACTTGAAAGGGTGCGAAGCAATCGATGAGAATGAAATGGCATACATTCTGAGCAAATACTTCTCGCGTGGCGAGGTGGAAAAGGTGCTAAAATTTGTCAGAAGTATTTGAGGAGATTTTCCAGCGCGGTAGAAAATAATACAGCGCTGGCTGGTGCTTTTCATTGTATTCTTCGACCTCATGTTGGCACTGGTCCTGTAATCCGGTTCGAGGCCCGTTGCTTCAAGACTGGAGGACAACAGTCAGGTGAAAAAATACGTGCCCCAATTTTGACATCAAATCGAGAAATCAGGAGGCACCTTGATGAATGTCGCCTACCCAGCAGGGAAAATGAAATAAATCGATTGCTGATCATTCAATAATTGAAAGGTATACTGCTATGGGACTGTTCGCAAAAATCCGAACTTACAAGGCTATCACCTCGCAAGGCTGTTACAAATGTGGACGAATGAGCATGAGGGGCGGCGGTGGACTAGGTGCTTGCTCCACGTGTGGAATAGCCTGGTGCGATGAACACGAATGGAGGGATCCGAAGAAAGGCCGTTTCTTTAACGCAGGCTACACGAATTGCCCAATCTGTCACAAGAAGTTTAGGTGCGGCACATTTGGTGGTTAATTCTGGATTCATGAAGAGGCTCACTTGATGGGCAACTAAGGCCAGTAGCGGCAACAATGAAGTTAACTCAAAAAAAATTTAGCAGAGGACCTTACTCAAAAACGTGTTCATTTATCGACATGGTTGCCTGGCGTTGCATTACTAATACAAATTGCTTGTTCAAAATCGTAGGCTACCATGTTTCATTTCGAAGGAATGACTAAAGAGGAAGACCGTGAATGCCAAGGGAAAAGAAAATCCGGAAGGTTGTTGGCATGAATTGAAAACCAAGCTATACCTGAGTGCGGTCCCTTCTAACAGGAACACATTTGATAAAGCGACGAAGAGCGCCAAGAAGATGCCGCGATTGACTAAAATAGATTTTGTTCATCGTTGTTACATGAACAAATGAAGAATGTTGAGAATAAAAATACCCCCAAAAATCCAACCTTCTTCATGAGCACCTCCGGAATTTCTTTAGGTTTTTCCCATTCACTCTTGCTCAAATCAAGCATGACGCACGACGCTGAGGAAATTTGCATCGCGCTCCCTTGGTGCAAGAGCAAGTAGTCTCCACGTTGTTATGCTTTTTGGACGAGCCAATCCCTCGCTGTGCATTCATTATTGCTGAGCAATGGATTCTCTCAGGATCTTTGTCAGGTTTTCGTTGTCAAACGAAATGATATGTGCCCAGGGGACAGCCCTTTTGAGTTCAGATTTCCTAATTTCAAACTGTTCCCATGATTTCTTCTTGGCTACTTCGGTGGCTCCGGGCACAGCGGGGTCTTCCGGCACAAGAATGATGACCAGTGCGACGTGAGCATTATGACGGGGAGGCGGAACTATGGCAGCCCGACAGTTTTCTGCACCATCGGTAATGTCTATTTCGATGTAGTACCCATCACCATCATGCAGGGCCGCGTGCCATAACATACCTGAAATATCCGAACATGGACTTGTCAGACGATTTCCGAGCGAACCAAAGACACTAGTGCTTTCGGGGGAGATTCGTTGGACAAAGATCTCTCGGTAGGTACGATAGAAAGACTCCCTTGCCGTTTTGGCGGTCTCTACTGAATCAGCGTACATGGCTTGGCGGAAATTTCTGAGGTCGCTAAACTCGTTTGTATTGCTCGAAGGAACCGTGGTAGCACTAACAACGGGGGGAAGACTTATATCAAAAAGTATAGCGGGTCTTCCACCATCCGCTCCGAACTGCGACCAGCTGATCCTCGTAACTCCGATAGCAGCTGAAATGGATGGCAACTCAGCCCATAATCGGGAGACGGTCGCAATGAGTTCCGTAGTAAGTAAGCTACCCGAAGTGTCTACGTTAACCCATAGATGTAATTCACTTTGTTCATTAGCATATGTTGCCCCAAATTCTTGCCCGAAAACTGCTGTCGGGCCTCTGCCATTGGAATTCAGAAGCAGAGCGAAAATTAGCACCGAACCAATCTTATTCATGGTTGTCTCCTCCTGATGCTGCCGTTACCACAGGAACGGGAACAGGTGGAGGGGGATGAACAGTGCTACCATTTGACGGTGCTTCGCCTTCGTTCAGTTCTGCATTGATGGCAGCCAAAACAATGGCGATCTCGAGCTCTTCCTCCTCAAGTCTCGAGTACTCGGCCTGGTCTCGAGCGCTCCAGTCAATTAGATGCGAAAGCGCGAAAAGGCTTCCGACAAGGGTGAGTAGGCTCAGGGTAGTCGCCCAGAATGCAAACTCAAAAACTGGCAGTAAGGGAATCAAAATATTCCCGGTAAAAATACGACTTGCAAGGAAAATCCCGAAGAAAGGGACAAAGACGGCCAGCGACGGCCAGAAGACAAATCGCTTCAAAGTACGGACAGTATTGCGAGTCACTACCGATCCTTGAATGGGAAACAGAATGATGGCGTATGCAAAGAATCCTGTAAGGATAGATATAAGCGCACCCACGATCCATGGCAAACCCCAGTTAGTCCGGACGATCCAACTGCCGAGCCCGGCCTCGATTGCCATTCCAGCCCACGCCCATCGCGTGTAAATCTTAGCGTCTTGTGTATCCCTGGGTATTGCGGTCGGCCGGGTGGGCGGCTTTCCTGAGAACCTACCTAACCAGGCCTTGAAATTATTGATGTACAATTGTAAGTGAACAGCACGAGTCTCCTCAAGCTGACCCTTATTGTTAGTGAGCCGGTTCTTTGCGTTATCCAGGATGAGTTTTCTCTTCTCCGGCAGGAGGACGTCCTCAAGCTGTTCTTGGATCTTTTTCCGCTCTCTCTTCATTTTTCTCGATGTTGATGACTTAAACATAGTTCACCTCTTGTTTTTGGCATTTAGAAAAACGTTGATGTAAAATTGTTCCGAGACACCGAGATAATCTCTATGTTTCATCCACATAAAATAAATATAATATCTGGTAAAGTCAAGTACATTTGGTCATAAAATCATAATTCTTTAACATATTATTTACAGATATTGTATAAGTGGACGGATCATGGAACTGTAGTCGTCAGGATTCACCCCCACAGATCATACCAACAAAAAAAGGCCCTAAATCCAAGTTGGGATTTAAGGCCTTGGGAAACAGTTACTGAGCTTTTAGAGCTCTAGTACTCGACCAGTACCCTTTTGGGTTGTTTAGTCGGGTCCAATTTCTCTCCTCTGACGAGTTCTTCCGCGGCTTTCCTAAACAATTCGCTTTTCGAAACACCGCGCCGAGCAGCAACAATCCCTAGATTTGCATCCAGTGCTTCCGTTATAACAATTGTTGTTCTGATCACTGATCCGTTCCCGTTGGCTGATGTCCCATCAGGACCTGTTGAACGCTTCATTCGTTCTCTCCTTTCCAGTTTGTAGTTTGCTGAATTTAATAAAACTCCCGGTACGCAAGCGAACCTACCTGATCTGTCAGGTACGAAACCCCTCAAAAGTGAATGTGAGTCTGTGTTTGACAAAACCTCACGCATTGATCTTGGAGATTGTCTTAATCAAAAACAAGATTTCCTCAGATCAGCTTATTGGATTCTGTGTGCCCGTGTCATCTCGCGCCAAACATAATATTTAATATAACAACTCAAGCGCAATTATGAAAGCCATTTTTAATATTTCTAGATATACGGTAACATATATTCATAATTACTACAACATCAAATCTTATGCCCAAGCGCTTGGCTCTTAGATCAGCCATTCGAAGCCATTCACGCCGGCAGGATGGTAATATTTTCGCACCTCATGCAAATTTTTCGTAACAATATTATCCAATGGCTGATAATAAGCAGCGGATCGCGACCGTTGGCCGTCATCCAATAGTTCGAAGATTACTTTCAATTGTAGAAGAGACGTCCACGAAGAATCCATTGATGCATTCCAACGTCAGCGAGAGTTCTTCCGTAAATGCGGATTAACCGCGTCTATCGTGCCTTACATTTTCCTGAGCGGCTATGCCCACTGCCACGGCGTCAAACATGTTAAGATAGAATTCTTCCTTCCATTTCCGATCTGAGGAAAGGTAAGGCAGGAGTCGGGAAAACGCTGACAGACCTCCCGTGCCACATCTTGTTTGGTGGCCCATCCATTGCCCCATATCGCTTTTCTGACGACGTTCGCGGCGAGGGACAGGACTCTCAGTTTCCTTCTTCTCCCGATCGAGGCGATCTCATCGGCGAACACGTTCAGAAGCGCGCTGTTCCTGTTGTTGGCGAAGAATGTCTGTTCAACCGCTAAGGTAGCCGGCTTAGAGTCATTAATAAAACCGTTTTCCGAAAGGAGGCCGACAGAGAAGAAACAAGCGGGGCTCTGTCAGCCATGCGATTCAAGTTTCCGATAAGATGCGTCGATAACCTAGAATGGAAGCGTGTGTATCGGGCTATGACCACGATCCAAGGTCTATAGAGTTGTTTTCAATACAGCTTGTCGTTCAGGGCAGATCTGACCGACACACTGTGCCCCGGACGGCCTGTTTTTCATGACATGAATAAGTCGTACTGTGGACTTAAGTTCTCTACGGCTTGAGGGAAGGAAACCGCACCACGGCAGGAGGTAATCTTGCGAGCGTCAGAGACATAGGGGTAGACGAGTCTTCCGCCATAACGGTTAACCCTCCCACAATCGGAAGCCATCCCAATCGTACCATGGCCACGGAGGCGAACTCATGAAGATATTTCTTCCGCTGCCGCCGCCAGCCAGCACCGACCAAGAAGAGTTTGCCCTCGCGTCGGCTTACCACAAATTCCTATGGCTTGTCGCTTCCATTACGGTGCTATCTACCATGACGATGTCCTTTATTTATCCAGAGGACATCACTCGCTGGTTATTACTCGTTGCCATCGTTGAGTTGTCCTGCTTTGTGGGCATTTTCCTGAACAGCAGAGGCAATACGCGTCCTGCCATCTGGGCATCTTACGTTGCCTTCTGGATTACTGCAACGCTTTTCTCGTTGATCGTGCCCGACTTAGCATTTTTCTCCGCGGTTGCCTATGTATTGATAGTGGTTGCCTCCGGGCTGCTCCTTGGCAGGAGAGCCGGGCTCGGGTTTGCCGTTCTCTGCGGTCTCACCGAATTACTGTTGTACTCGTCCGGGAAGATGGGGATAAAGTCTCCCTTCCAGGGGCACTATCGGTTCCTGGATTTGTCATTGAGTTGGTTATTCCTTTTTGTTGCTGCGACATTCCCGTCATTGGCAATCATGGGAATCAGAAAAGCCCTCCGAGATTCGAAGGAAGAACTTTCAGAGTTGCAACAAGCAAGAAAGACCCTACAGGAAAGCGAGAAGAGATATCGGCTTCTCGTTGACAATTCACCTGACGCCATTCTTCTCCACGATGACGGCAAAGTCATGTACCTGAACCCGGCAGGCACGAAGCTCATTGGGGGAACATCTCCCAATGAGGTGATCGGCAGGAGTCTCCCCGACTTCTTGGATCCCGACTCATGGGAAAAGACAAGAAGCGATATAAATGATTTGCTGAGCACGGGAGAGCCGACGCCACCTCGACGGGGAAAGATCAGCCGCTCGGACAACTCCATCGCGGAAGTGGAGATCGCAAGTTCAATTTCGGAGCATTCCGGCAAACTGGTCATCCAGACCGTTATGCGGGACGTGACGGAACGCGTACGACTTGAACAGCAGCTCCTCCAGTCCCAAAGGCTTGAAGAACTTGGGCAGTTGGTGGGAGGCGTGGCTCACGACTTGAACAATATCCTCGGCGTTGTTCTCGGACATAATCAGCTTGTCGAAAGGTGGAAGGCAGATCCACAAAAGCTCTCAAAGAGCCTTGAAGCTGCGAACAGGGCTGCGAGGCGTGGTACGGGTCTCGTCAGGCAACTCCTCACTTTTGCCAAGAAAGTGGAGTTCGCTCTCGAACCCGTGGCGGTGAACAAGGTTTTGGAGGAAATGGCTGACCTCATCAAAGAAACTTTTCCTGAGAAGATAACCCTCGCTCTGCAGCTTGCCGATAAGTTGCCGCTCATCCGGGCCGATTCGAACCAGCTCCACCAGGTTCTCCTTAACCTCTGCGTGAACGCAAGGGATGCCATGCCAGCGGGAGGGATGCTCACCATCTCCACTGCGATGACTGATCGTGACGCTGTCAGGAAGCGGTTTCCTGAAGCCGAAGCAACCGAATATGTGAGGGTTGCCGTCGCCGACACCGGGACGGGCATTGAAAGACAAAACATGCGAAGGATATTCGAGCCGTACTTCACAACGAAGACGGATGGCAAGGGCACGGGTCTCGGTCTCTCGGTTGCTTACGGCATCGTGAAAGCCCATCACGGTTTCATAAATGTCGAGAGCGAGGTGGGCAAGGGCACGAAGTTCATCACTTATCTCCCGGTTCCCCATCACGGTATTGAGCCCCCACGTCCGGTCCCGGAGAAAGAGAAAGTGACAGAGGCGAAGGGGCACGGCGAAACAGTATTAGTGGTCGAAGACGACGAGTCGGTGCAGGAATATGTCAAAGCCATGCTCGAAGCCAACGGCTACAAGGTACTCATGGCCCAGGATGGCGTCGAAGCGTTGCAGTTCTTCAGAGAGCATCGCGGTGAGATAAGCATGGTCATTACTGATATGGGCCTGCCGAAAATGGACGGAACGCAGGTCATGGCTGAACTCAAGGCGATAACGCCGCAAGTCAAGATCATTTTCACGAGCGGGTATGTCGATCCGGAGGCGAAGGCGAATGCGATCAAGGCAGGGGCGGCGGACTTTTTGCCCAAGCCGTGCGAAGCTGATGAGTTCTTGGCGAGAATTCGGTGCGCGTTGGAAAAGGACGGTAAGTTTGAAGAATGAATGAGGTGCCAATGATCTCCATGGCATCCTTTGAAGAAAGCGATCCTCTATGCGAGTCATGATGTCAGCTGACGGATCCTATCTTCGTGTCGCGCGGACATCATCGGTTAAGCGTTGCACCCAACTTCTGACAGAAGGGGCTTTGCTTCATCGGACAGTAGAATTTTTCACTGCGCGACGGCCGTCCCCAACGCTATGACTTTGAACATACCGCAGAAGAATTCCGCTTTCCATCGCCGGCCGGATGATGGACGCAGCTTGAGTTCGGGAAAACGATCGGTACTTTATTTGGAGACGCCCCGTTCGCCTGCCCGACCGCTATCCCAATCGGAACCGCTGCTGGACAGACGCTGATACACTCTGTCCGACATTCTAAATTCGTCAATCCAATAAAAAGCCGGCCACATTGAATGACCGGCTTTGATCTGGGATCTCTTCAGAGTGTTTTCTTTACTTCGTCCAGAAAGTACTCCTTGACTTTATTCCATGACATTGGCAGGAGCATGTCAGGCATCGGCTCGTTTTCGGCATCTGAGAAGTAAACTAGAGACTTCAAAATGTGCATGCGGTTGTAAGGAGTTCTGGAATATTTCTGGTCAAACAACCTGAGCAATTCGGAGAGCGGGTATGATTCTGCGATCGCGTACAGGTCGATGAAGTCTCTCCTGCTTCCTCGGCTGCTGATAGAACTGATCTTCATGCAGCCGATGTCCCTTATGTCGGCCACCTTCACTGAAATGCCATTGGACAATTCCAACTCGTTCAACGGGAATAGAAGCGGGTATTTGTAACCGAGGAAACTGATCTTGACCCCGCCTACCTCCAAGTGAAGCGTCTCCGGAGCCTTCGCTCTCACGGACAGGTTGCCCATGAGTGAGAATCCCTGGAGAAGGCTTTCCTCGCTGAAATTCTTGTCAGTGAAGAAGTCAAAATCAACTGAACGCCTGTGTCCAAGCATAAGAGCAAGGCCAGTCCCGCCAGCGAGGTAGAAATTGCTTAGGAGTCCGGATTGAACCAAACTGTCCAGGACCGGGACTGAAGAAGCTGGGATAACCTCGGTGTGTATGGGCATTCGCATCTCGTTCATGGCTCTATCCTCGATCCGGCCTTGTCAAGTTGCCTGAGCGCCACTATTGAAAAGGCTGGTATGCCGTAGATGAACGCCCAGAAGTTCGCCGACTTTGGAGAGAGGTTGCGACTCTTCATCACCACGTCTTTGATCTCGTATTCGGAAAAGTTCTGCCGCATCCACTTGACATCTTCCTCGTCACCAAGCTCAAGGATACGAGCAATCGTGTACGCAGGATACTTCCGCGGATCAAATGTCTCGACGCGAACGTCCCAGAAGAGATGATTCAGATGAGTAGGTACCTGTGTCATATTCGTCTCCTTATGTTAAGGATCATAGTCATTATAAATCAAGCACAACGGGCGGTCAAGCTCAGAGGCCCCTCGATGCTGTTCTTCCTCTCCGCAAAATTTCCCTTACTTCTTTCCGCATGATTGCTTGATATTCTGCTCGCACGCCAGTCCCAGCGCCACGGCATCGAACATGTTGTGATAGAATTCTTCCTTCCACCTCCTGTCAGAAGAGAGGTAAGGTGACAATTCAGGATAGCGCCGTACTATCTCTTCCGCTACCTCCCGCTTGGATGCCTTGCCGTTCTCGCATATGATCTTCCTTACCGTATTTGCGGCCAACAACTGGACCCGATCTTCTTTCTCCTTCCTATCGCGACGATCTCGTCGGCAAATACGTTCAGAAGGGCGCTGTTCCTGTTGTTGGCGAAGAATGTCTTTTCCACAGCCAATGTCGTCGGGTTTAAATCATCTATAAGTTCTCTGATCACCTTGCGTCCCTCCGCCAATATGTCATGCGGGGATTTCCGTCGTGATAAGGTTTTGACTCCGTGATAGGCCAACTTAGTGCCATCAAGAACTGCTATCCCGATGTAATGAGTACCGGGATCAATCGCCAGGATTCTCCTATTCTTTTTCATTTGCATGATTGCTTGAATTTCCTTTCCGACCTTTTCGCGCTTCCAGATCGTTTAGGCATCTCATTCCCACAGCGACCGCCTCGAACATACGGACGAGGTACGGATTCCGGTTCTTTCTTTCTCTCTCGAGTTCCCCGAAGAGGACGGGGTATCGCGCGGCCACTTCTTCCATAAGGCGTCGCTTGTTCGGCCTATCCGATGACGGCAGTATCGCTTCGATCTCTTTGATCTCGTACTCATGGATTGCGAGACCGCGTTCCGCTGCCCAACTCTTGATCTCGCTTGTGAGCCGGCGGAGGCCTGGTGAACCCCTTGCAGCGTGCAGCGACTTTATCGCGAAGCAATTGATCTCTTCTCGCTCGGTTATCTCTTCCAGATAACATTTGAGTCTTTGCAATCTGTCTTTCTCTGATTTCTCCCTGATCGATCTCACGCCCCAATCAACCAGTTCGAGTGAGTGGAATACTGCGATGCCTGTATATCTCGAACCGGGGTTAAGCGCCAATATCCTGTTTTCATTTTCCTGCATAGTGGTGCACCAAGTAGTTGAACAGCGCCGCGCGACTCTTTCTTATTTTCCTTTCCGGCGTCAGTTTGGTTTCTGCCAGGACGCGCCTGAGAAATGATTCCGTATACCTGCTGGCGTAGGACAGATACATCGAAAGATGCTCACTGTCGCCGAGGGATTCAGCAATGTCGCGCGCCAGGAGTTCCAGTCTTGACTGTACCTCAGCCTCCTTATTGGATCCGTCCGTGGTGTCGTAAGTTTTTTGAACACGAACAACGTTATTGTTATTGCTTCTTGTTCCCTTATTGTTGTTTGTGTCCTCGTTTTGCACATCCGGAGTTCTCCCATGAGACACGTCTGTGCCATCATCGGACATGTCTATGGGTAGAAGGTGGTACACCATCCTCTTTCCCGGAGTTTTCCACGCACTTATCAACCTGTCCCTGACGAGCCTCTTGACGGCCATGTTCACCGATCCCCGTGAGCAGCCGATCTTCTTGGCGATGAACTTCTGTGAGGGATAACAGGCCTGACTTCCGTCTGCCATACTCGCGAGGAAGTGGTACACCGCTATGGCGAGAATGCCCTCCTTTTTTGCTCGCTCCTGGATGACCGCCTTGTCCACCCAATACCACCTGCCATGCTTCATCGCGCGGAGGCCGTCTCCTCTAGTCTTCTCGGGCATGTTTGTTTGGGGAGAGATCGCGACTAAAAAACTCATCTTCCCGCTCCTTGATCTCCTGCTTTATCGAACGGTATAAATCGGAGAAGATGGCGTCGACCATGACCCTGTAGACCAGCGAGAGACGGACAACGTTCCTGAAGCTCGGAAGACACAGCCCTTTCTCCCAGCGGGAGATGCGACTCTGGCTTTTTAGATTGAGTATCTTCGCGACCTCTTTTTGTTTGAGTCCGCGCGCCCTCCGGTACTTCCTCAGAAGGTTGGGTATCCTTCGACCATTTTTGTTCTCCATGGATTCAGGATAACAACCGCGTACATGCACAATTAAGAGTGGTGAATTTGCCGCAATGGGCAAAAACGAGTTCGCTGATTTGAGTAATTGTCTCGATTGGTTAAATTTCAACCGGAGAGCTGTTAAATATTGATAGCGTTCAGCGGATTTCTCTATGATCGTAGGAGGAAGAATGGCATGAAAGAAGTCGTGACACCCCGTTATCCGCATCATGTGCTTGAGCATCAAGGCGTTACAATTCTTAGGCCCTGTCATCAGTCAGCAGGCCCGCCAAGACATTCAGGCCGCAGGCCTGTTGCAAGCTTGGCACTGCTCTCGTGTTCCCACGAGTTCCGACGGCATTTAAGAAACGAAAACTCAAATAAAGGAGACTTCCATGAATCCATACTATCCTTATGGGTATGAGCATCCTGAAGGGCCGAGCACTTTAACGATAATCTTGGTTGCCATCCTGGCCATCGTTGTTCTTCTCTTAATCATCGGGGCTGTGGCGAAGTTCAAAAGGAACCGGGCAAAGGCCTTCGTGATTTCCCATTGGCATCATTCGTTCGAGGGATTCCAAATTTCCGCTCAGGATTTTTATCAATCGGTGACGGAGATTCTGAAAACAAAAAACATACCCAACGCACACTTTACCCGGGTTGATCACTACGAGAGCTCAGTTCTCTCCGCCAAACGTCAGTACTTGAGGGTACAAAGGTTCGAACTCCTTTTCAATATCTGTGCAGCCCCGTTTGGACCCGGCTTTTTCACATCGTGGTGGTTGGGTGAGAAACCAACCGGGTTCCAATTATTCATCTCGTTGATCCCCTTCATGGGAGATTGGCTCACGAAGCGTCTGATGCCGGACACGTACTACAGAAAAGACACCGCAATCATGTTTCAGGACACTGTCAATAGCGCGGTCCAGGAAGCCCTCGACCAGCAGACCAGCGCAAAGGGGATCCGCGCTCTCTCTGAATCCGAACGGAAACCGGTCATGAACGAAAAGCTATTCCAATAGAAATAGTTCTTCGAGAAAATGATACTCACCCTCGCTGAGCGCGTTACGGAGAATTTCTACCTCTGGGAATATAGGGGAAGGGGATGGGATGTATATGACTACCCCACAGAGCTTGAGCCACCATATGTCCCGTTCAACCGGGCTTTCGTCTTCTCGCAGCCGAGGATGATCGACGACGGACGAAAGCCCACGCTCATAAGCTCACTCATAGAAAAGGTCGTGAGTTCGTTCAAGGGATCCGAAGACCCCGAACAGAATCTCGATCTAAACGTGGACGATTACGCGGCAGAGCCGAATCCTTTTACAGATGATGCCGACCTTGTTGCGCTTGCAATCACCCTCCCAAAGGATACCGACATACCGCTCTTAAGCGTCGAGCATCTCCTTCTCAATCTGTCTTACGCTCGGTTCCCTCTAAGCTTTGAGATTATCGGGACGCATCGGTCAATCGCAGTCCGGTTTGTCTGCCGGGCGCCTGACGCCGAAGAAGTCAAACAGGAGCTAAAGGCATACATCCCCGGCATCGTGGTGAATCGCATCCCGATAAACCCCTTCGAGAGATACAATGTCATTGATGGCCTTGGAGACGCCGGCGACAATTCCGTAACCGTGGATTTCGGATTGTCGGAAGAGTTCATGCGACCTATTAAGACCGTCAAGAATTTCAACATCGATCCATTGACAGGGATATATGCAGCCCTGGAAAATCTTTCCGAAGTCGAAATAGGAGTATTCCAAGTCCTCTTTCAAGCTGTCCGGAACCAGTGGGCCGAAAGCATCATGCGATCGGTCACCAATTTTGACGGAACCCCGTTCTTCATCGATTCACCTGAGATGACACAACTGGCCCGCGAGAAAGTGAGCAAGCCCCTTTATGCTGTGGGCATCAGGGTATTCGGAAACGCAGATTCACGGGAGAGGGCGTGGGACATTGCAAGGTCGCTAGGCGGATCGCTCAAGGTTTTCTCAAGGCCGGAGAGCAACGAATTCATACCCCTCAGCAATGATGGCTACGACGATGGGCAACATTTGGAGGATTTGATCGGTCGGGTCACACACCGGAGCGGCATGATACTGAACAGCGAAGAACTGTGCGGGCTCGTGCATCCACCGCCTTCAGGAGTAGTCTCCGACAGACTCGTAAGAGTAGCGACAAGTACCAGGCTAGCTCCTTCTGCTGTTGTCGGGCACAATCTAATTATCGGCGAGAATGTGCACCAGAGCATGAAGACGGTTGTTTCTTTGAGTCCAGAACAGAGGACAAAACACATTCACGTGGTCGGTGCCACCGGAACGGGAAAGTCAACGCTCCTCCTTAACCTATTCGTGCAGGATATGAGGAACGGTGATGGGATCGCGCTTCTCGACCCGCACGGCGATTTGGTTGAAAGCGTGCTCTGCCATGTCCCTGAAAAAAGATTCGAAGATGTGGTCGTCATCGACCCTTCCGACAGCGAATATCCGGTGGGCTTCAACATACTCTCTGCCAAATCGGAAATAGAGAAGACCGTTCTCTCATCTGACCTTGTTGCCATCTTCAAGAGGTTCGCGACAAGCTGGGGAGACCAGATGACCACTGTTCTTGGCAATGCTGCAACGGTATTTGCGGAGAGCCGAGAGGGCGGGACACTCATGGATCTGAGAAGATTCCTGGTCGAGGAAGAGTTTCGCGACAAATTTTTGGAGGCAGTTGCAGACAACGATCTCAGTTATTTCTGGGATAAAGAATTTCCGCTTCTCCACGGAAGACCAGAGGCATCAATTCTGACGAGGCTCGATATTTTCCTAAGACCGAAGATCTTAAGAAACATCGTCAATCAGAAAGAGGGGCTTGATTTGGGCGAAATCATAAATGGCAAGAAGATTCTTCTCGTGAAGCTATCCCAAGGCCTCATCGGCGAGGAGAACTCATATCTTTTGGGAGCGCTCGTCGTTTCAAAGATCCACCAGACTATCATGGCAAGACAAGCACTCAGCCAAGAATCAAGGGACAATTTCTATTTCTATATAGATGAATTCCAGAACTTCATTACGCCTTCCCTCGCGACGGTTCTCACGGGCGCTCGCAAGTATCGACTAGGGCTGACGCTCGCACACCAGAACCTTCGGCAGCTGTATGAACAGGATAGGGCAGTTGGAGATTCTGTGATTTCCAACGCCGGGACGAGAATCTGTTTCCGGCTCGGAGATGCGGATGCTGAGAAGCTCTCAGAAGGCTTTTCGCATTTCAAATCCCAAGACCTGCAGGAGCTCAGCGTCGGTGAAGCCATTGTACGAGTTGACAGATCTGATCATGACTTCAACATCAAGACGTACCCAGAAGAGAAGATCGATGCCGATATAGGAGAGAGGGTAACAAGAAAAGTCATCGCTCTTTCAAGGAAGAAATATTCCCGACCGCCTGAAGTCGAATCCGAACGGATCACTTTCCCTAAGGGACAAGCGGGAAAAGACACTTCGTCAGTTGATGAAGTAGCATCTCAGCCCAAAATCAGAAAACAAGAAGAGACCGCGGTAAGACCAGCTCAGCCTATGACTGTCAGAAAAGAAATGGAAGCGAAAGTGCCTCCGCCATCTTTTGAAAAAGGTTCTGAGGATAAATCCCTTTCAACGCACCGGTATCTTCAGACCCTCATAAAGCAGACGGCCGAGAAATGGGGATACAAGGCAATCATAGAGGAGCAAACCCCTGATGGCAAGGGAAGAGTCGATGTCGGCCTGGAGAGAGATGGAAAGCGAATCGCCTTTGAGATATTCTGTTACCACGGACGAAGTTCACGAACTCCAGAATATCAAAAAGTGTCTCGCTGCGCGATATGACAAGGTGGTGGTCGTGGTTCAAGACGAAAGGAATCTCAAGAGAATGACCACGATCTCGGCAAATAGCCTTCAGCCTGCCGAACTTTCTAAGGTCAGCGTACTGCTTCCAGATGGAATGGTCGCATTCTTTGAGGAAGAGGGAGTAAGTCAAGTCTATCAAGAAAAAATAATAAATGGGCACAGAGTCAACGTGGATTATCCACCTCGTGCGGGTTTGGATAACGAGAAGAAAAGGCGAGCGATTGCCGAGGTGATACTCAAGTCGTTCCGCCGTTTGAAGAACGAGAAATGAATATGTTGCACCGGCGGTAAGCTTCTTTAGGATGCTTAGGATGCAATGAATGAGCCACCTAGGTGAAGAAAAACACCGCAAGAAATAAGAAGGTCTTTTCATGACACTACAATGGGCCGTCCAATGTGGCGTTATCGAGACCTTCTTCATGGTTGTCCAACCACTGCAGTTTGCACAGATCGTATGAGCCGAAATGCAATGGTTCTATCAGATTCGTTTCTTAACGTCATACCCAGGGATATAGTATTACAAAACTATTTGATCATAAGGAGATAACTATGACGAGCGCAGATATTCTGAAAGCGTTAATCGCTTATTTCAAGGCGAAGGACGCCGTCGATCCAAACCTAACGGATATTGAAATATCGGAATTGAAGTTGCCCGCGTTACCGTATTTGCAACATTTGCTGGGATCGGATCCCGATTTGAGAAAAGATGATTTATTTCAAGGCATGAAAAAAGCCTTGGCGAACGCGTTCCCTGGAGTGAATCCTGTTTCATCGCCCGACGACAAGACCATATTTGATCTGGACATTACAGTTGCCGATCTTTCCGCGAATATCTTGGACGCGAGTTGACGCTAATTCCAAGCCGTAATGCTTCGTAGGCCCTTCTCGGATGAACATTTCCCTTGACATTTCGCGGGACTAGATATTGTCTGGACTCCTTGCTTTGAGTCGCATGCGAATCAAACCATAAGAGGCGGGTTATGAAAAAGATGTTCAACGTAACACTGATGGTGATTTTTGCTATTGGGTCCAAAAGCTATGCCCAATTAGGAATTGATTCCCTTGAAGTCTTCAAAGGATCCCACGGGCTTTACACCATAGGTATGAAATTCAATAACAGGCCGTGGACCAACAGTTCATCATTTAAACTCACTGACAGTCTTGGGAACGACATTAA
Organism: uncultured Bacteroidota bacterium; assembly: GCA_963704305.1. Lineage (GTDB taxonomy): Bacteria > Bacteroidota > Ignavibacteria > Kryptoniales > JAKASW01 > JAKASW01. The sequence goes on from OY969888.1 coordinate 1,440,434, forward strand.
GCTGCCTCCCGCTCAGCACTGGCACGATAATGACAGTTCATTGAAGTTTGTAAATGTGCCCATCAGTTACGATCAGATTTATCTCTTTAATTACGTCACTGGTCTCAAGGAGATAAACAAGAATTCGTTCAGAAGACTTTCGAAGGGAGAACAATCGTACGCGGATTTCGAGAAAGTCCGTTCTTTAGGTTGGGACTGGAGCGCCACCCCCAAGATCATTCAAAGCGACAGTTCGAGAAACTCTATAGGCAATCTAGGACTCGCTTTTCAAGTCAGAGGAATATCTGCAAACAATTACGATTTCGTATTGGAAGGCAATTTATCATCCATGGCTGCAGATCCCAGCAATACCGTCAATTTAAGTCTTTCATACTTCACTCCATTAGTATCATTGGTCGGCGGCACTCTGGAGTCCAGACCCATTCGTGTGGCATTCCAAGAGAAGACGATCCAGACACTGAAGTATCACGATCTGTCCTGCAGTGCATTTACATCCATAGTAATTTCCACGCTTACCGGCCTGCAACCAATTTTCATAGTGGCTGGTTACGATTACGCTGACGTAACGCAAATAAGCCAGGTTCCTTTCAGGGAAGGCAGACTCACACTTGAGGCGCAATGGGATGTGATCGGAAAGTTCGGGAAGGGCTCAGAGTTCTTCATTGACTGGCAATACTGGAATCGGTTGTCAACAATTGCAGTGCACAATCTTCAGAATAAAAAAGAGAGGAAGTCTATTATGTTGGATTTGAAAATTCCTGTAGAGGAAGGAAAGAGCCTGTCAGTCCAGTATGAAGATGGTGATATACCTCCGACATTTATACAGACCATGAATGTCTCTTTGGGCTTAAACGTCGATCTAAGTGGGCTTGCGTCATCCGCTACGCCCAAGTAAGCGGGGAGCGGAAGACAGTGGAGGATACCGAGGCTTGATTTCAAGCTCCTAGTGCACAATGAGATATGGCATACGGGCAAGGAAGCTGAAGCCTTCTTGGCAAGCACGCGCGCGTACCATGAAATGTTGACAAATCAAAATCTAATGCTTAACTTTCTGCCAAGGATAGGTTTACATGTCGTCGTGATAGGAAGCGAAATCTTGTTAGAACCGGAATCGCTTTCAGATAGATACGAAGTTACATGGCCGACAGGAAACGAGGTGGTGTGCAAGTACACCAATATGAGGCGGGACTCCTATGCGAGATTGAGAATCCTTCAATACATTTTGATTTGATGGAACTAACCGGCTCTCACTTCGAAAACGACTAGAGGAATCAGGAGTCCCTATGATAACGTATCTTAGTGTTTGGAATCATACGGAGCGTGAAATTTAGAGAAGAATGTTCGGATTTGTGACAGGATGGTTTTGGTGATACAGGAGATTAATAAAGGCATCTTGCACCAATTAGGAGCAGGAGCCTCGTGGATTTGTGCTTCTTGGCACAAAACAATCGACTGAATCATGCGTGTCTATGTATAACTAACCTTAGAGGAGAAAAACAAATGAGAGGTATTAGAGGGAAAGCAACAGCACTTGGTCCAAGTGCAGAAGACAAGTACGCTACCCGCCTTCTGAAGTACATTCCTGCAGAAGTGGTCGCGCTATTCGTTAGTGCAAACGGTGTCGTTCCAACAGACCTCCCCGACAGATCAACATACCAGTGGATAATTTTTGCCTTCTGCGTGGTTGCCACACCTGTCTATCTATTCTTCACTGCTCGTGATGAGGTCAAGAAGAAACCCATCTGGACTCAGATATTACTTGCAACAATTGCGTTCCCTGTTTGGGCGTTCGCGCTCGGCGGAGTATTCGCTTCGTTGTCTTGGTACCAACCATTCGCGGGCTCACTTTTGCTGATGGGTGTTACATTTATTTTCGGTATTGTGAAGGTATAGGGTGATCAAGGACATTCACTTACACTGTTCTGCGGGACTGCTGAAGAACCGCATTGAAATCCATGATCCTGAAGAGCTTCGGAAGACCCCATCCGGCAAGATGATCCCACCACCTGAGGAATGGAGAAAAGGAAACCGGTTAATTGCTAACATCGACGTGGTCAACAATTGGGTACGAGCGATTGTGGGCAACGATATTCTTCGAAGCATCAATCGATATGCGCTGGCAGCCGACAACCTTACTCGCGTTCTCATCTCGTGCAACAAGAAAAGGCGCGACGAGGTGCTTCCGGTGCCCTGGGAGTTGCTTGAGAACACACCTGTTGCACTGAGAAGTGCCCGGCTGGTAGTCGTGCGACTCCTTGACCCAGATGTCCCAACTGGAGAGGTGGAATCCGTGACGAAGCTTCGCCTTCTTGTATTGTACGCTGACCCTACTGAGAACATAGCACAAATGAAATCCCATATCGAAGGGCTACGAAACTTCGCCAGTGAAAATGAAGAGACATTACAAATGAAGTTTCTCTGCTTTGAGGACGCCTTCCACGTTCTCAACAGGTGCGTTGGGTTCGATCCACATGTTGTCTACTTCATCGGCCATGGCTCTCAGACTGGAGTAGACCAGGTTCATCTCCAGATTGGCGCCCCTGGTAAGGCGGACCACATAAACCTCTCAGATTTCGCTGACCTCCTTCAACGGATCGGTTCACCTCGCTTGGTCATCCTTAACGCGTGCGAGGGTTTCGCTGGCGGAAGTCTCGATCCATACCTTGGTGCAGCGCTCCGGCTATCGCCAAGGTTTGATTACATCGTGGCAATGCAAATGGTGGAACCTATCCCTTCAGCGACGCGATTTGCTGCAACATTCCTTGCGGCCGTTGGAGGCCAAGAGGGACTTGCTATCGCGATGGCAAAGGCCCGGTCGGCAATGGCTATCACTGCAGATCCAGATTTTCAAATGACACCATATATCCCGGTCTTGATGCAGCGCATCCTTCAGGATTTGCCATATTCGGTGGACATGGACAGTCAAGAACTGGCTAGACTTCAGAAGCTGATGGCATCTCGACTTGAGCTGATCGACCGATTTCCTAGAAAGACGGACGCGGCAATTCGAGATGCCATCAGCTGCAAGGCGGCCTGCAGAGTCTCCATTCTCACCGGTCCACCTGATTGCGGCAAATCGACAAGTGTTCGCGGGGTGCTCAGGGATCTCTTAGAGGTAGGAGAGATCAAGCAAGGAAACCGATACCTTTATTTTTCCGCAAAGGAACTCTTACTGACTAACGGGTCAACAAATCAGATCCAGAACCTGCTTCAAACGTTTGCCCGCAGCTGTGGCCCCTTTACGGATTCTTTGATTGAAATTCTGTCGAGCAGCTACAACAAGGATCCCGAGATTGCATTGGCCGGGCTGGCAACTTGGCTTGGCCGTCAAAAGGAAGCAGGACGCCGATTCTCGATTGTTCTTGACGATCTTCCATCACAGCTTGCAACTAACGTTGCGGAGCTGGCTTGCAGAGTCGTCACGAGCGGCTGCCTGATGGTTGTCAGCGACAGGCACACGCTTCCAGATAACGTCAAAGTGGAGCGCATCACCATGGGGGTCATGACGGTTGATGAAATAATGAAAGCCTTTCCGAAATTCAACAGAAATGAGGTACAGTCGATTGCTGAGGATAGCGGTGGCATTCCGATGCTCGTTGCGGCGAAGGCAAGAGGAGAGGAAGGATCGGTACGTGAACTTGTAACTCGTTTGGTAGAGTCATCTTCTCGGGGGGAACAAGGACTTCTGCATATGATCGCAGTCTCGGAACTTCCACTTTCCCCCGAAATAATTGCAGCACTCCGCGTCGATGCATCAGTCGTTGAAAGCACGGCACGACTACCTCTGGTTAGTCTTATGGGCGATAAGGCCTTTTCGATGCCACGACTCGTCCGTCAAGAGGTGCTTTCGAGCCTCAAGCCTGAGGCCGAATACCATGTGCGTCAATCTACTGCGAAGGCTCTTCAAAACGTTGCGTACAGAGAACAGACCGGCGGATTCCGCCGAGCGCGTGTCATCGAGCTATACAGGGAGGCGCTTCACCAACAAGTGCGGATGCTTAACCTTGCTCCTCAGGACGAGGCAACGCTGACCGAAGCTCAAAAAGACATGTTTGACCTCGACTACCAGCTACTCGAAGAAGGTGACGAGCCGGTCGAGGCAGAGGCAAACTGGAACGTGTATCGTAGGGCAGCCCTTGAATCTGGTGCTTCGGATGACCGTGAGAGTGATGTCAGGTATGCGCGATGTCTTCAACGTATTGGATTAGTCAAAGAGGCGAATCAGATACTCTCTGACTGGACATCGGCTGAGATTTCAGACGATTTACAGATCCAAACACTTTTGCTTCACGCGGATATCCTGAAGGACTTGGGCGAAAAAGAGAGCATGAATAGACGAATTAATCTACTCCACCGAGCAATGGAGATTGTCACGAAGCTCAGAGAGGCCGGTAACCACACCATGAGCCTTGACATTCATGAGGGCAATATTGAACACTCATTGGGGAACGCATTAGGCTATGGCGAAGACGCTCAACCGCATGTGGCGATTGAACACGTAACTCGAGCTATGGAGATTTTCGCGCCGTTGCACGACTACCGTGCTGAAAGGGCCTATGCTGAAAAGATTGAGATTGCTCGATACAATGGACAACTTTCTGAAAATGACCGCCTAGATTCAATTAAGAAAATCCGGGAGGGCGTTGAGTGTCTGTTCACGCGGTCAACGCGTTACGACCGAATTCTCCGTCTGTACGAGCTTGGACGGCTTGAGACGGACCCGCATCGAAGAGTACAGTGTTTTCGAGAGGCTTACGAGTACGCGGGAGACGCCTACGCGCCCCTTCGCTGGCATGCAGCAATACATTGGAAGTGTGCTGAAGTTGAAGCTGATGAATCAAGATTCTTGAGGGTCGCCCAGGAAATTGTCGATTTCTGTGAGATGCTGAAACCTTGGCAGGAAAAGTCATGGAGTCGGCGAGTTCTTCGCGATGCTTATCTGTTCTTGGCTGATCATTACCACGCGCTTGGCCAAGACGAACAGCACGGGGAGTTTCTAAACAAGTGCAGAGAAGTTATCGCTGTCATCGAGAGACAAGGTGAAGGTCGCCGAGACCGATCAATTCGTGAACGGGTAGAGAAAGAGGTTAGTGGTTTTCAACCGTCCCATTAATCGGTCGGGCACTCTTCGCGCGGCTTAACATTATGAGAGGAGACAAAAGATGAGTGACACTAGCGGAACCGGAGGCTTTGGACCCGCCACAAGAGGTGTCCGTAATAAACTAAGCACGGTCTTTAGCAGCCCATCGACACGTTCGACCACTCAAACCTCTCATCAAATAGGAAACGGAAAAATCATCAATGCCTCGCCAAACAATATTGATGCTCTTGTTTGGCAAGAGCTCAAGAAACACGACAAGCTCGAAGAAGTTTTTCTCCCGCCGGAGTTGATCTTCTATTTGGAAGAGATGGCGCGATTCATTGACACCGCGAAGGCCGGAGGACTGGCAGAAGTGATTAAGAAGTTCGGACTCCAAGAGGAATCGACTTTCCCAAGCCTACGTCGGTCAATATCGAACCGCGCACCCGGTAATTCATTGTCAAAAAAGGATGGTTCGGAAATGCACAGTCAGGCAGGAGGGGCATTCAATGCTGGATCCGTGAAATGGGCCGAGGAAATAGACGAAAGCCAAGACCCGACACAAATCTCGATTCGCTCCTTAGTCGAAAAGATTCGCTCAAACAATCGGTATGACGAGGCGCTCAAGAAGTCGGCACGGGATATTCTTGAGGAGTATTGTCAGAGGGTGCTCCATGCATATGTTCACAAGGACGACCCGTGGGCCGCGAAGGCGGATGCGACACTTGACACACAAATACGCGGACAGCTCGACGACTTTTTCGGCAAACATCCTTCAGCCGATGAGTGGACCTCCAAAAAGATTGCAAAAACACTCGAAGCGATAGCGGCATCCCTGACGGATTGAATAATGACAGGGACAGTCATCTACGGACACGCGACTCATCAACATCTGCCAAAGACTATCAGCAAAGACAATTGCGAGATTCGACTTTCCATAGATGATACACGACAACCAGGATCTTTTTTTTCCGATGCAACCCGGCTCCGCCAGATATGTGGCCCGGAATGGAGCGACAGGTCATTTGATCTTCTTAATGTCATGTGCACACTGAGAGCAGCAGACCGTTACTACCGCTCGTTTGGCTTGTTCCAAAACACTCGCGACATGAACCTTGCTGTAACCGTCTCTGATCCGAAACGATGGCAAGAACTTGCAAAGAAGATGCGGAAAGTTGTTAATACCCTTAGCGGTGATCGCCTTTCATTCACGCCCGTCCCGATGGATCGGAGACCCCCAGGTCTGCGGCCGATTGACCGGCCCGCACTTGACTTCAAGGAGTCAACGCCGCCCTATGGCCCCGATTGCGTCTGCCTCTTTTCAGGGGGGGCTGATTCGTTTGCCGGAGCGGTTCATCTACTATCCAATGGGAGAAATCCTTTTCTTATCGCTCACGCCGTAGGCCCGATCAGCGGGCGACAGAAGGAGTTGTTCAAATATCTGCAGCAAAGATTCCCTCGACTTGACAACAGTGCTCTCATTCAATTGCGAGCATACCCGGCTGCACCAGCACGCGGTCAGTCGGTGCCGCGTTGGATGTGGCGTCATCGTGACAATCTGCAGAGACTTCGCTCAATGTTCTTCTTCTCCCTAGCTGGGATCATCGCCGCCGCCCACAGACTGGATGACATCTTCATGTGCGAGAACGGCTTAATCGGAGCAGCAATTGTGTGGGACCCGAGTCTGGACACGCCCTACAACACGCGGCCGGCCGAGCCGCATTATTTGCGCCAGATGCAGGAGTTCCTTTCCGCTGTTCTCAACAGACCATCGCTCAGAATTCGCAACCCATTTCAATACCAAACGAAAGGAGAAGTATTGAAGGAATGCTCGGAGCTTGGTTTCCGATCCGCGCTTTGTCGTACGGTCTCTTGTTGGCGAAGTGGCAATCGTGGAGTGCGAAACTGCGGTCAGTGTGTCCCTTGCATGTTTCGACAGCTTTCATTCGACGAAGCTGGCCTAGCGAAAACTGGTGCCAGCGTTGAGGATTATTCGATTCCGTTGCGAGCTTGGGATAGGTGGAAGAGCCCGAACATCCAACGACTGCATGCTGTTCGAGAGTATAGCCGACGCGTTACGGCACTAGGTGGGGGCGGATGGCTACGTGCACAGGAGCTGGCTGTTGTCGATGCCATCGACGTGACCTGCGGTCCGTCCAGTTCCCCCGCTGTGGATCCCAGCCAGCAGGAGGAGCTTGACGGTGAAGCCCCTGAGAAGACTGCCAAGATGATCGAGAAGTTCGCGAAGGGTATTATAAAACGACTCCGAGATCGGGACCCACTATGACGGTCGAGTCTCTTGTTGCGCTGCCGGTATTGTCTGTCCGCCAGCCTTGGGCTTCCTATATTGTGGGTGGATTGAAGAGTGTGGAACTTCGAACTTGGTCGACAGGGTACCGCGGATGGCTCTGGATTCACGCGTCAAAGCGACCTGATCTGGATGCGATGGCGATTTACGGAGTAGATCCTAATCAATTTCAACGTGGAGGCCTTATTGGGATCGGTCTCCTTGCGAAGTGCAAGCTTATCGAAACTGCCAAAGAGTGGCAGGTCCTTCGCAACGAACATCGGTCCCCTGGTGTATTTCATCACGGAGTATATGGATGGCAATTCCATGATGTTATCGCTTTGACGCAGAAGATTGAATGCCGGGGAGAGCTTGGACTGTTCACGCTTGATGAGTTGACGCAGGTTAAGGTGAAGGGGGATCTTGAGAAATCCATGGTTCACAACGAATTCGTTGAGGCCGTTAGCGAACTTTGAATGCCGATAGGCAGTCTCAAAGAATTTTCAGATCAAGGCGACAGCACAATACCTTAGGAGAAGGTTCTCGACGCCTTGGCTGTCGCAGGGTGCAACCACGACGGTATTGAGCTTCAACGAGGAGATAAAGCTTCTTCCTTAGGCATTGAGTGCATTCAATTTGAAGAAAGCCTTACGCGTAGGAATCCATCGCCAGAAATTTGCAAGCACAGGGTGTGAGCTGTTCAAGAGCCCCATGGCCGAACTACGCATTTTAGTCGCAGCACCCTTGACCCTCACTCGAATCCCTCCCGGTGCAAGCCTATTGATGACTACCCACTAATCGCAAGGCTCCGTGGTTTTCTCTCTGCTGACTTCCTTGACCCGCAAAACCGGAGTCACTTGTACCACTTCGAAGTCACAATCACTTTGCATCCGTCCACACATTCCGTCTTGCTGTACCGATCCCCAGCTTTCTTTGGCTCTTCCATCTCTGTTCCTCCTTTGATTAATAGATCGCTAAGGACTCAAATAGCTTTGAAACGGGTATATCGTATGTTACCCCGACCACTCCCCGCCCATCTTTTTTCCGCGGGCCTGCCTACAGGATAACCCGTAGATGCGGTCGCCGTAACGTTTTCAAAAAATATCTCGGCGGCCAACAAGCAAAAATCCATCCTGACCATTATTGGTTGTGCCTTGGTCTGCTAGGTGGCAACATACACTTATCAGTCTGTCAACCAAGTCAATTGAGAAAACCGTCTGTATTTTTCAAGGTTTCCCGGAAATGCTTCCTTTTGCCTATCTCCAACTGGCAAAGCGTGGCCTAGTCAATCTGCAGTCGCTTTGCAAGCTGTTTCCTTGTCATGCCGTGAAACAGTCTGTGTTGCTTGATCTTCTGACCCAAGGTCTTTGCAGGAAAAAGGTTCTCCCGCACATACCCAAGGAAATCAATAATCTTGAATCATGGGATGTGCTTCATGACAAGCACATGTACCAAGAAGCGTTGACAATTCAAAGGCCAACACTTACTTTCTTGGCAAGGATAGGCTGCTGCGTCTGATAATGTGGAGCGAAATCCTCTTGAGACCGGAATCGCTTTGAGATAGATCCGCTGTTGTGTGGTGTAATGGCAAACGCTAGCGCATGAATTCGTACTCAATAACAGGCTGGCTGTGCGAAATCGAGGATCTATTGGAGTAAGATGTCTTTTTCATTCAAAGAAAAAAATGATGTGGCGTGTAACATGCGTGAGCTGACGGAATGACGCCACATGGCAGGATTCAGGTAGTTGCAGTTGCCCGTGACAATTTAAGAAAGGAGCACAGCTAATGAAAAACAAATTTCGGATTTTGGCGATAATAGCTTCTATTCTCGCCAGTTCGAACTCTTTGCCTGCTCAATGGGTTCAAATAAACGGACTATACGGCGGTATTGCATCTTGTTTTGTCGTCAGTGGCAACAATCTCTTTGCCGGAACAAATGGCGGTGGCGTTTTTCTTTCCACCAACAATGGTACAAGCTGGACAGCAGTGAACACTGGCTTGACGAACCTTACCGTCTATTCCCTTGCTCTCAGTGGAACGAATCTCTTTGCTGGGACTAACGGTGGCGGCGTTTTTCTCTCCACCAACAATGGTACAAGCTGGACAGCAGTTAATACTGGCTTGACGGATACTACTGTCATTGCTCTTGCCACAAGCGGCACGAATCTCTTTGCTGGGACTAACGGTGGCGGCGTTTTTCTCTCTAACAACAATGGCACAACCTGGACAGCAGTCAATGCTGGCTTGACGAACACTAGCATTTATGCCCTTGCCTCAAGCGGCACGGATCTCTTCGCAGGAACTTGGGGTAGTGGAGTGTTTCTTTCAACCAACAATGGTGCAACCTGGAGTGCGGTTGGCTTGACGAACCGTTGTGTCTTGGATTTTGCCATCAGTGGGCTGAATCTCTTTGCGGGGACTGATAACGGTGGCGTTTTTCTGTCGACCGACAACGGTACGAGCTGGACTACGGTGAGCCTTGGCATCGAATGGGGTGTATCGTCCCTTGCCATCAGCGGCACGAATCTCTTCGCGGGGACCACTGGAGGTGGCGTCTTTCTATCGACCGACAACGGCACAAGCTGGACAGCAGTGAACACTGGCTTGACGAACCTTACCGTCTATTCCCTTGCTCTCAGTGGAACGAATCTCTTTGCTGGGACTAACGGTGGCGGCGTTTTTCTATCTACCAACAATGGCACAACCTGGACAGCAGTCAATGCTGGCTTGACGAACACTAGCATTTATGCCCTTGCCTCAAGCGGCACGAATCTCTTCGCGGGGACTCGGGGTAGCGGAGTGTTTCTTTCGACCAACGACGGCACAAGCTGGATAGAGTCCTGCTTAGCAAATCCATATGTTCTTGCACTCGCTATTAGTGCCAAGGGGATAGGTGGCACGAATCTCTTTGCGGGGACTGCTTATGGTGGCGTTTTTCTGTCGACCGACAACGGTACGAGCTGGACTACGGTGAGCCTTGGCATCGAATGGGGTGTATCGTCCCTTGCCATCAGCGGCACGAATCTCTTCGCGGGGACCACTGGAGGTGGCGTCTTTCTATCGACCGACAACGGCACAAGCTGGACAGCAGTGAACACTGGCTTGACGAACCTTACCGTCTATTCCCTTGCTCTCAGTGGAACGAATCTCTTTGCTGGGACTAACGGTGGCGGCGTTTTTCTATCAGCCGACAATGGTATGAGCTGGACTACGGTGAGCCTTGGCACCAGGTTGGCTGTCCGGTCTCTTGCCGTCAGCGGGGCAAATCTCTTTGCCGGGACCGATTCTGGTGGCGTCTTTCTTTCCACCAACAATGGCACAAGCTGGACTATAGTGAGCCCGGGCGTCGTCGATTGGAGTGTGCCGTCTCTTGCCGTCAGCGGCACGAATCTCTTCGCGGGGACCACTGGAGGTGGCGTCTTTCTATCGACCGACAACGGCACAAGCTGGACAGCAGTGAACACTGGCTTGACGAACCTTACCGTCTATTCCCTTGCTGTCAATGGAACGAATCTTTTTGTAGGGACATTTGGCAGCGGCGTCTGGAGGCGGCCACTTTCCGAAATGCGAAGCCTGCCATTCACCGATGTGACGGTCTCAAGCGGTATCTTGACATCGACTGCAAACGTTGGGTCTTCGTGGGGGGATTTTAACGGAGACGGTTATCTTGACCTGTTCCAGAGCGGCGTGTATTACCCGGACGGAGGTGCTGGAGGTTCATTGTTCAAGAACAATGGCAATGGCACGTTTACCTTACTGGGATCCGCGTGGCCGAGTATCTACGGCTCCGTAATGGCTGATTTTAATGGTGACGGCAAGTTGGATATGTTGTTTCCAGGTACTTATGGGAGCGGTGTCAACTCATTGTGTCTGTATCTCGGAGATGGGACTGGAAACTTCTCAGATAACACGAGCGGATCCGGGCTGGCTTCACTGGTAACTAAAGGCGGAGCGGTTGATCCAGGAGGATCGATCGCAATTGCTTCTGTAGCCGATTATGACAGAGACGGAAATCTGAAAATCGCTTTCTCAGGATACTACGGCGGCTCAGGCCAAATTCACGTGTTGAAAAATGTGGGAGGGACATACAGTGACGTGACAAGTACCGTTTTACAGGGCTCGTATTCAACCGCAGAAAGCTGGAACCCGGCGTGGGTAGATATCAACAATGATGGATATCCTGACCTGTGGATCCCGGGTTTTCGCTCGCAGACCGCTACTGGTCAGCTATTCATTAATGACAAGAGGGGACACCTGGTTCTTGACGCCAGCGCTTTTCTTGGATATCATGCATCGTCGATCGGCTCAGCATGGGGAGACTTTGACAACGATGGATACATGGACTTGGTTGTGGCCTCATATGGCGATACCACCAACTACGTTAGACTTTTCAAGAACAACGGGGACTGTACTTTCACTAATGTTACTCCCGCCAACTTCCCTGGGAATGGCAGTATTAGAGGAATATGCTGGGGAGATTATGATAATGACGGACATCTCGATTTGTTACTCGGTTCAAATACGCAGGCTTACCTCTTTCACAACAATGGTGACGGGACTTTTACTGATGTGACATCTTCCACCGTAGGGTATCACCAGGCATTTAAATCAGCGATGTTTGTCGATTACAACAACGATGGCAAGCTTGATGCCTACTTTAGCAATGCCCGAAACGTCATCGCGCTAATGCGGAATGAGCTAAGCAATTCCAATCATTGGCTCGGTTTTAGGCCTTCCATGTCGACAGGGAACAACAGATCGGCTATCGGCGCACGCTTCGTAGCTTACGCGAAAATAGACGGTGTTCACGAGACGGAACAGATTCGTGACATACAAGGGGGCGGTTCCGGTTGCACGGCAGACGGCAACATGTGGGCAAACTTCGGCCTTGGCTCTGCCACTGTCGTGGACAGTGTGATCGCACTCTGGCCCGACGGCTGTCGAAGCAAATGGGCGCCGGTACCGGTTGACAAATATTATTCAGTTTCGCCGGGCACTGACATTTCCCTTGCAGTTGAAGCCACTAACCTCAAAGCCGTTGCTTCAGTGGATTATGTTTTGCTGAGTTGGCAGACTCAATCGGAACGCAACAACCTAGGTTTCAATCTCTATAGAAAGGATCTCGGGAGCGGGATTTCCTCGATCATTGCGAGCTACAGTTCTGACGCATCGCTGCGAGGGCTCGGCACCTCCATGACGGGGAGAAGTTATTCGTACAAAGACTGTCAAATTCTCAACAATCATACTTACGAATATACGATAGAGAGCGTAGCTTCCAATGGGACAAAGAAGGATTATCCAGCAATTCAGGTGAAGGTTGATATCCCAAAAGATTATGCTTTGTACCAGAATTATCCGAACCCATTCAACCCGTCGACGACAATCACATACGATCTGCCGAAGGTTTCACATGTTGTGCTTGTGGTGTATGATGATCTTGGCAGAAAGGTGAGGACGCTCGTTGACGATGAGAAACAGGCCGGTTCTTATCAGGTAACATTTGATGCAGGCACTCCGCCAAGCGGAGTTTACTTCTACAGACTCCAAGCCGGGAGTTTCGCACAAGTCAAGAAGTTAACCTTAATGAAGTGAGCTAATCTTGGTTAACGAATGTAGCTGTTTAACGAGGCGGACCGTAAGGTCCGCCTTTGTTTTGATGAGCCTCAGCCTCTTAAGCCATACATAGAAGCTTAGTGGTACACTGATGGCACTATCGCGGTGGATAGTGATGCTTTCTTGCGTTGATTTCGAAGCGGCAGAATGGCAGCGCAACCATCATGCTTCATAAACTCATTAAACCTTTCGACAGATCGAGACGTTGGAGGTGCTCACAGTTCGATTCCTTTTTCATTCAGAGGTACATCATTTAAGGTCGAAAGCAATTTCAACAGAAGTCCTTTTGGTGGCGTACTCATGTTATGAATCCACTTATGGACTGTTTGCGGGGTGACACTTAACCGCTTAGCTAGCTCAGTCCGAGATATCCCGCATGATTCGAGGTAATGCTGGATTCTCTCACCGTAGAACTCCCTTGTTTTTACCTTTGGGTCATATCCCAAGAACTTGATGATTCGAGGCAAGTATCGTGGCTGAGGAACTGCAAGATTATTTTCCCAATTCCTGACGGCAAAGGTACTTGCCCCCACCATCTTACCAACCTCTTCCCTTGAGAGTTTGACTCCATTCTCCGCATTCGGATATGGTCACCCCAGGTCCTCGGAGTTCTGGGGACAGGGTAACGAGGCTTGAATTCGGGCTTTTTTGCAGCTAAGGTGACATGGCAAAATGGCACCGGACGGTGACGCCTTTATGGCAAGCATGGCTTACCAAGAATCGTTGACAATTGAAAACCAGATGGTTAATTTCTTAGCGAGGATAGGTTGGTGCGTTGGACAAGTTGAAGCCGGAAACGCTTTAAGATAGATATTAGGTTTGCGTGGTCATGGTGCAGCATAGTAATACATGAATTCATATGCACACACAGGGACTCACGTTTTGAAGACAGCTTCAGGACAAAAGACCCAGTTGAGAACATACCATGATGCAGGGAATGATATGAAGCGGAAAATCTTGAAATGAAACGAAGGGCAAGGGTTCTTTGCGGCATAACATTCTTCCTGCCGGAATGTTATGTGGATACGTGGCAGGCTAATTATAGTTAGGCTTCCCAGGGATCATGCCTCGACATGCGCTACGGCTCGGTTCTATTGCTGGATAAGTACCTCTCCAGTTTTATCGGCCAGGCGTCTCGGGAAGGCCTGCTTTCGCCCGGCAGCAACAAGCACTTGGAGAAGCAATTTCGGAAGTCCTCGACCGTGCGCGAAGATTGTCTTGCCCTAGTTGTACTCTTCGATCATGTCCTGGTCCCGGACTACGGAGGCAACTTCCATATTCCCATAATGGAGGACGCGGGTCTCCTGCGGACGCTTGTCCCGGAGTCCGTCAAACGGGACACCTCACCGGCAGCGACCCGGTCAGAGGGCTACCGCAGGCGAGCCGAGATGCTTGAGCAGTGCGCGGCGCTTCGGCCGTTGGTCCTCAACTGGATCGGGAAGAAGAGAGCGACGCCCTTCGAACGCGAGTTCATGCGTCCTATGGGAATTTCACGCAAGGAACTCTACGACGGGATGCTGGCCCACGCCCTCGCCTTTTACCGTCGCGACAGAAAAGGATTGCGGGCGAGTCCCCTTCGGGACTGGATGACATCCGAAGCGATTGCGCTAGTCGACCAGGAATTGAGCAATCCATCGACTCCTGAGACTGCTGACGAAGGGATTCCTCATTTCGAATACATGTTCTTGCTACTGGCCCTCAGTACCACGTTGGTGCGCGACTATCAGACGATGTCGCATGACCACGAGGCGGTCGCTGCTTCACACGAGTTGACCGGCTTCTGCCGTCATGCGGGCAAGGAGCAGATCGCTCCTGAGGAGGCGGCCCGCCGATTCAGGTTAGTTTATTGCGCGATTGAGGAAGAAGGCCTGTACCTGCCGAAATTAGGCGGAATCAGGGACGCTCTGTCCCTGCGTCGAGACTCAAGCTGGTCAGCCTTCCGTACGCAACTGCTCCTCTTTATCGAGCATTTCGCGAAGGGTGATCGTGATGCTGTCGCGGGGCTTCGCGAAGAGATTCGAAGGGCCAGCCGTGCCCTGACCCGCGTGGGGCGTCTTGACCGAGCGATCAAGTGGACGACTTACGCCTCACTCCCAGTCGGCATCGCTGAGTCGCTTGTCTTAGGCGCGCCCATTGCCGGAACCGCGATGTCGCTATTTTCCGCGGCTGGAACGGCGGCCGCCGACATACTGCAAAGACGGTATGATTGGGTTCTTTTCGGTTCGCATGTTAGGGGCAGGAGATGATCGATCAAAGAGCCTAACGCCAAGCGTTAGGCGGCACAACCCAACCCATACACGCAATACGTATGAGAATAAATTCTCGATGTGGTCATCGGGTTTGCTCATTAGATTCAGCTACTGGCTCGACAATGTAAACTTTTTCTTTGATGAACGTTCTCAGGTTGCAGCGTGCTTCAGGCTGAGTCCGGCAGCCGCTGGAGCTTCATGTTGGGTCCAATCATTCTTTGTCAGCCTTGTGCTTTGAGAAACCCAGCTATCTTTTCCAAGGTCCGCGGGAAATTTCTGCCTTCGTCCTTCTCGAAGCGGCGTAGAGTCGCTTCATCAATGTGAAGTCGTTTTGCAAGCTGCTTCCTGAAGAGAGATTGGAAATATAAGAAGCCCTTATCGTCCAGATTCCTTTTTCCCCGAAAACGCCGAATCCAGAATCGAAAGCAACTGCCTGAGAAGTCTTTCTGGAGGCGTACTCATGTCATGTATCCATCTATGAACCGCCTGCGGCGTTACGCCTACCCGCCTAGCAAGTTCCTTCCTTGAGATTCCTTGCGAATTCAGATACTCTCTGATTCTCTCGCCGTAGAATTCCTTTGTCTTGACCTTCGGGTCGTAACCCAGAAAACTGACTATCTTCGGCCAGTATTTGGGCCGGGGAATCTCCATGTTGTTTTCCCAGTTCCTGACGGCATACACGCTCGCGCCGACCCTTGCACCGACCTCTTCCCTTGAAAGCCTGAGCCCCATCCTCCGATTCCGAATGTGGTCACCCCAGGTTCTTAAGGTGGGAGGAATTGGATAGCAGGGCTTGAATTGGGGCTTCTTGGCGGTTAAGGTGACATGGCAAAATGGCACCGGACGGTGACACCTCCATAACAAGCACGCGCGTACTGGAAAGCGTTGACAATTCAGAAACTAAGACTTCCTTCGTTGGCAATGATAGGTTAAGTGTGGGATAATCTGCAGCGTAATTATTCTATGAGTTACGTTGCCTTGAAATAAATATTGGGGGATTGCGCATTGCATGCGAGCCACTTTCAGACAAGGGGGGGTCAGACCGTCGTGCGCAAGTAATGATCTTCTTTCCTAGCCACATGGATCTGTTCTGATCCTCAAGTAGTCTTTCAGCGAGAGTCCGTTGAATTTTGAAGGGCAATCGTGCTCAATCCTTGACATTCCGATTAGTCATTGTTAACTTCAAGCGGAATTAAGAGCACTCAGCAGGGATGTTTGTACGGGGGGATGTGGTGGCGATTAATCCCCAGATTATTGTCGCAGTTCTCGATGATAAGTGTTGACGGAGCACTTGTATGACAGAAGAGACTCGCTGAGTTTCCAGATAGAAGTCAGGAGAGCCGAATATTCGGACGCGCACGCACTCGTCTTTCTTGTGCTTGCCTTTTAGAGCGGAGACTGGATGGAGACATGTGTTTTGGTCCAACATCGCATTCGGTAATCGCGAGGTCACACAGAAAGATTCAAACATGAAATGGCTGGGTTAATTAAATAAAGTGATTTCTTGGAGGGCTTGCATGCATTCATTTCGGTTGCGTGTGAAATCGAATCTTTTCTTCTTTTCATTATTAACCACGGCTAACTGTGTATACGCACAGTGGTCGACATCTCCCTATGCCGACAGCGGTCTTTACGTATGTCCGGGATTTCAGCCTGGCATCGTGACATTTGACGACGGCAGCTCAATTGTACTCGGCTTGCTTTCTTCATATATCTATGCACAGAAATTAGACGCGTACGGAAATAAAGTATGGTCTCAACCGGTCATGGTATTTCACAACGACAGTAGCGATATGTCGGACATGACTATATCTGATAACGTATCGTGGTATTGCAGCGATGGAGATGGGGGGGTGATTTTATTTTGGCAGGATTACCGCGGAGCGTATGCTCCTCCTTTCTATGGCAGCACCTATCAGAATAATACCACACATATACAGCGAGTAGATAAATACGGGAATGTTATGTGGGGTGCTGATGGAATAACGGTGAGTGGCCTATCTGAAGGGTTCAGCACAGCACGGATAGCTTCAGATGGAGACAGCGGATGCGTCGTTCTTCTCTCTCAGGTCGGATATGGTTATCCCGGTGCACCCAACGAAAATCATTTGAACATTGCTCGATACGATGGTGACGGCATAAAATTGTGGCAGACAGTTTTAGATTCTTCGTCGAATAGCAGTGGAGATAATGGACTGAACTATATTAAGAAAGGGGGGAGGCATTACTATCTAAGTTTCTATGATGGAGGTGAGATACGAGAGGAACTGATAAAGGACGACGGAGACATAAGCTCATACAAGGGCATGTCACTCACAGCCGTTTTGGTGCTCAGTAACGGAAATGTCTTTTTCGAGGATTATTCGAATTCTCCAAGTTCTTACAAACTTTCTATGATAGATTCGAAAGGTGATACACTATGGGAAAAGACGCTTGATTCTTCAAATTACACGAATGGGGCGACAGTCCCAGATTCAAACGGAGGACTATACGATATCTATGTCCGCAACGACACCGTAATGCACATTGACCCCTCTGGCAATTTCACATATAACGCGTTCAAAGAAATAGTCCCCCGCGGGACTGCAGCGTTTGGCGGTCCATATTATCCTGATGGAAGGGGGGGAATAATATCTATTGATCTCAGTACCGCCTGGCGTTATGACGGTTCAGGGAGAATGGTGTGGCCGGATTCTGTCATTTTTTTTGTCGATCCACTCAATGCGTACAGTCCATACTATGCGCCTGATAACAATGGCGGAATGATTATCGTTTATTGGTCAAGAGTTGGAGGGATATTTGCCCAACATACAGGGAGAGGAGGAAAATTAGGGGTAATTACATGGGTGAAGCTTGCATCCGATAAAACTCCTAATTCATTTGAGTTGTATCAAAATTATCCTAACCCTTTCAATCCGACTACAACCATCAGCTTTCAGCTATCAGCAGTCAGCAGAATAACATTAATGATTTATGACATTCTCGGGAGGGAGGTGAGGACACTGGTAAACGAAAAGGAAACCGCAGGACCGCACGCCGTCCTCTGGGACGGCACCGACCAAGATGGACGGCATGTTGCCTCGGGTGTTTATTACTATCAACTCACAACACTAAATGGATCAATTACAAAAAAGGCGGTGCTTGTTAAGTAATTATTTGTAAACAAGAAAACTTATGGGGGCATAACCATGAAAGGAAAATTGTTGTTTATAGCTGCTGGAATACTTTTCTTCAGCGTGAAAAGTTTTGGACAGGTCGCGGACTTTGCTTGCCCGTCGGTTGCAGCACAAGTACAAAGTCCGAGTCAGACCGCGGGTCAACAAAGTCTAGTTCTTCTCTTCGTAGATTTTCCCGACGGAAGAATTCAGCCGGGAAATACTATTCCGGTACAAGATTTAGATACTGCAAACGTAGCAAATATCGATGCGGTCGGTGGGATGGGTTATACTTGGGTTGACCAGAACCACCATGAACTCGGTCTTCGCAAAATGATTCGCAAGTACACATACGACGATTATTGGGATATGTTCTTCTCGCAAGGGACTTATTATGGATCGGTACATCCGGATTATGATGTCCACCAGGTCCAGGTGTATGGAAGCTTCAAAGAATATTACAGCGAGGTCAGCTACGGCAATCTCACAATTATGCCATATCAAACCAAGCCCGGTGGTACAGACAAATACCACACTGGAATCATAAATGCTATCGACCAGGCAAACGGAAAGAATTATGTCCGCTGGATGATGATGGCGGAAAACAAGACCAGCTCGACATATTCTTATGGGCCCTATAAGATCCTCCCTTCCGATTTTTCGACGATCCATACCATGCTTGTCAACGCTTTCAACAGTGGGGAGATTAACTTCAACATCGATAGTTACAGCGGGCGCATTATGATTGTCGCTGCTGGTGGTTGGGATGGCGGTATGGATGCCTCTTCATGCATGACGGTCCGCGAGAAAAGAGGCGGTCACAACACTGACAATACGAGTGTACTTGATGGAATACTTATGGCTGTCCATGAATTTGGGCACTCGCTTGGATTTGACCATCTGGCCAGCGGCACTTACGATCCGATGAATCCAACCGAGCACTCTGTATGGACGAAATATCCTTACTGCCCGGAACATTTCAATCCTTTATACAAGCTTAAAGCTGGTTGGATAAGTGCAAGTAACTTCGTAAAATTGCATGATAATGGGACAATAAACCTTCCTTCATCGAATTCAAATCCTACATTCGGTACGGTAACGGTTTATGGTGATGCACTTCGAAACGGCGACCAAAGCCATAGCGAGTATTTTGTTTTGGAATACCGGACCCGGCAGGGTTTCAACAGCTTTGCTGGTGGGGAGAATGCTACATCATTTCTTGGCGGGGTCTTGGTATGGCACTACTCGAAATATAGCACTTTCACATTTGATCAGGGAGTGTTCACATCACAAACTAATAACCTCGGATTGAAGGTCGCAAACTACGTTGATAATACCAGTAACAATCATACGTCCTTCGTTGGAGACAATGGCGATCCATCTCACTTCTTTTACAACAACAGTTATGGTAATCATAGCCAGATCAACCAAGGCTCAAATCCAAACGCAAATTCTCTTGAGCAATTAACCACCGGCATATCGTTGTCGAATTTCACGGTGACGAATAACCAAATTGCAGTGAACGTCAACTACGCCTCAGGAGCAGTACCTACATATTCGCAATTCTTTACAGGCGGTACAATCCCAAGCACAATTTCGGGTAATGTCTTCATTGGCGGTGGCAGCTTTCCTTCCGGCCTGACCGTTAACGATCAAAGTCATGTAGACTGTGTTCTCGGGCAGGGAATAAACACGAATTACCTCTCAGCGAATGCTTCTTCTCAGAACTCGATTTCCTTCCGGGGGGCTGGTTTTGGAAACTCGAGACTTCCGTGGCAGGGTATCATTCTGCAAGACAACGGCTCACAGCGTTCAAGCATCACAAAATGCTTGATCACCGATGCCGCGTATTCTGGAGGACCCTCTGGGACGTTCGGCGTCCGCATAAATATCATGGACGATGGCCTTGAGCCTACCATTTCGAGTAACCAGTTCCAAAACTGCGCAGCTGACCTATATCTTGACAACTATGGAACGGCGACCAAAGAAATGGGAGGCTACGACAATAACAGTTTGGCAAGGATGGAGATGGCTGGAAATTGGAGACTCAGCGCATCAAGCTTCACTGTTTCCAATGGATCGACCATGACAGTGGATCCAGGTTCGATTCTCAAATTCCTAAGTAGTTCTTCACTGGCTGTAAATGGCACCTTGAATGCCAACGGTACTTCCTTGCAGCCGGTAACTTTCATGGGTACATCGGGAAGTTGGAGTGGAATCTTTATGGGTTACTTAAGCACTGCAAATCTTAGTTGGTGCAACGTAAACAATGCTCCGGTAAGTATTTGTGGCGGCTCTCTTACTCTGAATGGCACGTACACAATCGGCTCCAATCTGACTCTATCCTTGGGAGATGATGCCGCGGTGACGGTGAATGGTACTCTCAATATTAATAATACTCTAACCATTTCCGACAACAGGACAATTTTGGCGCTGAATCCCGGCGCTACACTAAGATTTGGAAACGGCGTTTCGCTGGTAACCAATGGCGTACTGAACGCCAACGGCACATCCTCCCAGCCGATCACTTTCACGTCAGGGGGTGCATGGGCTTGGGGATCCATTGTCCTGAACGGTGCCGGCGCTTCCGGCTCGACCATCCAATATGCAAACCTTCAAAATGGCAATGAGATCGATGTTCTCAGCGGAGCCTCTAATGTAACAATCAAGAACTGTAACATTACAAACAACTCCGGATATGGCATTAATGTTTACTTCTCATCTGGGTTTTTGGCTCAACAAGACACCATCGCAAATTCAAATGTCTATAATGGCATATTGATAACCGCAGGTTCCAATAACAACTGTTACCAAAACGTGATTTACAAAACGGACCATAACAGGAATGGGGGGGGAATATTATATTCCGGCTCAAGCGGCCACATTGCCCAAAATGATGTTGAATATTACGGTTGGGGAATAGCTGCTATATGGGGAGCATCTCCAGATGCTTACTGGTCTTATAGCGCTGCGCGAAACAATAGAGCTACAAATTGCTTCTATGGTCTTGAGG
Source organism: uncultured Bacteroidota bacterium (assembly GCA_963704305.1). Classification (GTDB taxonomy): domain Bacteria; phylum Bacteroidota; class Ignavibacteria; order Kryptoniales; family JAKASW01; genus JAKASW01. Next base: position 1,461,832 of record OY969888.1, read on the forward strand.
TTTATTATCAGAGCTATATGAACTTCGGAGTACCCCCTCCAAGCGATTACATGTGGAACAGCATTTATGGAGACTGTTGTTCAGCTGATGTTTGTGGTCCTTATCCTACGGTCCCGTGCGCACTTTGGGCCTACGGCGACTGGTGGGGAGATTCGCCCAGGTTTTTCGGTGGTGATGCCGGTGACATATTTTGGGACGGAGGGATATCAAGCGATCCATGGAGCGGCATTCCACTACCTTCTGGTTCGCAGTCGATCGCCCAGAGCGGAGTCAAAACAGCTTATGCAGCTTCGCGGGCGAGCAATACCGGTGCTGAGATTCAGAGTTCATCGGGCCCAAAAGATTCACAGGACTCTATCTTAATCGGTATGAGACTCATTGGACAAGACAAGCGTAGAGAGGCCAAGGACTACTTCCTCTCATTCATAAAGAAACATCCCGACAACCAGGCTGCTTATGTGGAGTTGTATTCTTGTGCAGACAGCGAGACGACTCCTGCAATAATTGATTTCTTCAAATCCTTGCCGTCCCAGGCTGCAAAGGATCATAAGCTTCTCCTAGCGAACCTGTATTTGAACGAAGGTGAGGCTGACTTAGCGCGACAGGTCAATGGACAAATAATTAGTGACAATCCTGGTACAGCACTAGCGGCAAAAGCGAAGCTGAACAATTTCTATATCGCATTGTATAACGATAACGATCCCAAAAGCGCTTCATCGATCCTGAAGGAAGTAAGACTAGATGGAAGTCTATTTTCTCAAGCCCCTGGTGCGAGACAGTCAGGATCTTCGGCGACGCCTATAGAAATATCTGATGCGGAACACGCGCTTCAATTGTATGTTGATTTGAAGACCGAGAGAACGGCGAATGGCAACATGGAGCAAAAAGGTGGCGAATCCGCCTCCAACGTGTCAGGGCAAAATGCAATTGTTGAAAATTACCCCAATCCCTTCAACCCGACAACAAGAATTAGTTATCAACTTGCAATGGGCGGCCATGTGATGCTGAGAGTCTATGACATACTTGGCAGGGAGGTCGCAACTCTGGTAAACACTGAACAGCAAGTCGGTTTTCATCAGGCGACTTTCGACGGCTCGAGACTAGCCAGCGGCGTGTACTTCTACAGATTGACTGCGCCTGGAATCATTCAGGTAAAGAAGATGCTAATGACAAAGTAACGAGACTTATGACCTCAGGAGGCGAGGTTACCGAACCTCACCTCCTGATCCCACATCCCCTTTGGCTTCATTACACCTTATTCGACAAAGGGGGGCATTAGCCCGCGTCTTCGGCCCCGCATCCTCCAAACACCAAAGTCGTCGTTGGATATTCTTTGTGAGCCGATGGCCGGATTTCAGCACCCCTCCCATGATGGTCGTTTCAACGGCGTCTGTTATCTTTGAAGCATCAGTTCGGAGGAGATTCAGATTAAGTTGTTGCTTGCGGATATGGTCTCCAAGCGCCAAGAAAGCTTTGGCGCAAGCCTTGGAACTGGGCTTTGGGGTAATTAATTGGATATCTCAAATGATAGCGCGAGGACGACAACTCGCGAACTAAGCCTGCCCAGAGATACGCTTAGAATATCACATGCGATCATTATTCAACCCTTTCCTTCCTTTGAAGACGTGGCATATAGAATCCCAAGCAGCTTTTTGAACAACCGATCCGGCGGTGTGCTCATATTATGTATCCACTTGTGGACTGCCTGTGGAGTGACGCCCACTCGCATAGCAAGCTCCGTCCTGGACATCCTGCACGATTCCAGGTAACGCTGGATTTTCTCACCGTAGAATTCCTTTGTCTTGACCTTCGGATCGTAACCCAGAAAACTGATGATTCTCGGACGGTATTTGGGCTGAGGAATCTCAATGTTGTTTTCCCAGTTTCGAACAGCATACTCACTTGACCCCAATCTTTTGGCGACATCTTTCCGGCTCAACTTGAGCTCAAGCCGGCGTTTTCGGATATGGTCACCCCAAGTCTTCAAGCTAGTAGGAATCGGATAGCGGGGCTTGAATTGGGGCTTTTTGGCAGCTAAAGTGACATGGCAAAATGGCACCGGACGGTGAGTGGATCGAGCTGTACAATACCCGCAACGTCGTGATTGATATGTCGAATTTCAAAATCGTGACACACGGCGGCTCTCTGAAACTCACAACTGGTTCTCTGATCGCACCGAACGATTTTGTCGTGATATGCAGAGACTCCTCTGTTACAAGGCTCCATTACCCGGTGAAGAATCTCATCTTGCAGCCAACGCCATCCTTATCAAACAACGGTGACGGCATCGGACTCTACGACAATCTCGGAAATTTATTGGACACGGTGAATTACGTTCCATCGTTTGGCGGGTCAGATGGAAAATCACTCGAGCGGCTTGATTACCTCGCCGGGACTGACTCCACCAACTGGCAGGAGTCTGTCGATTCTACAGATGCGACGCCGGGAATCATCAATAGCAATGCGATACTCCCGTATGATGTCGCGCTGAAGAGATTGGAGCTCTCGCCAGCGGCCGTAAGTGTATCCGAAAATGAAAACATCAGCCTTCTCGTACAGAATATCGGTAGAAATCTGATTGCCGGAGTTAGTCTGCTTATCCAGGTCTCAAATTGCATCGACGGCTCCGTTGTTTTTTCAGAAAGCAAAACTATTAATCCGGTTTTGGAACCGCGTGACACAGCAGCGGTAAATTTCCTTTTCATTCCCACCCGCTCGGGCGCTGACAAAATTTCGGCGAAAATTTTCCAGCAGGATGATCAGCGCCAACGCAACGACACGCTTTCGGCATGGTTAAACGTCAGGTATCGTAATCAGGATGTCGTAATCAACGAAATCATGTACAAAGGTGGACGGATGGGAGAGTATTTCGAACTCTACAATACATCCGATGGTGCCATCGACCTCGGTGGATGGACTTACTTCACGTCGTCTTTACACCTCAAGCCTGTCTGTGCCACAGCCGGACCAACTTCCAGCGGCCATAGTTCAACTGTTCAGACTTTGCTTCAGCCCAAAGGATATTTTGTGGTCGCAAACGATACCGCAATTCTCAATTTCACGCGGGACTCGAATTGCGTTTACCTGTCGAATTCCCTAACATTGCGCGACAATGGCGATTGCGTGGTCATCATGGATCCGGCAGGGACAATTATGGACAGCGTCTCCTTTTCCACTTCATGGCACAACGCTGATATCGCCAAGACATCCGGCCGCTCGCTCGAGAAATTAAATCCGACCCTTCCTTCTAATGGCAGAGCAAGCTGGTCGACATGCGTTTCACAAGAAGGCGGTACACCTGGAAAGAGAAACAGTCTATTCATCGACGCGGGTGCTGCATCGGGCGGGATTACTGTTGATCCCAATCCCTTTTCTCCTGATGGAGACGGACATGATGATTTCACGTTCATCAGCTATTCATTTCCGGTTTCATCGGTAAAGATCCGCGCTCGAATATTCGATTCAATCGGAAGACCCATTGCGACTCCCGCGGACAATGTTATCCTTCCATCCAACGGCAAACTCGTCTGGGATGGCAGAGATGGTTCAGGCAAGATTGTTAAGTTCGGATTGTATATTTTGTTTGTCGAAGTGACCGGACCAAATGGAAGCACAATTTCGACATACAAGAAGCCGCTCGTCGTCGCGAAGCGAATGAAATGAGACAATTGTCAATTATCAATAATCGATGATCAGTGTAGCTCAAATGCGAAGAGACCATAATATGAAAGAAGAGCATTTGTTTTTCAGAGACTTTGTTGCGATGCGGTATATCAATCAGTACCATTTCGAAACCTGACGAGATTGGCAGAATCCTATTTGCGATAATAAAAACAACAGGAAGCAAGTCAGAAGATATTGATCATTGATTATTGTCCATTGATAATTGAACCGGGTGTACCATGAAGTCAAAATATGATTTGATTCCCACTGAAACTATCGAGAACAAGATATTTGTCATCCGGGGACACAAAGTAATGATGGACTTCCATCTCGCGGCGCTTTACGGAGTAGAGACCAAAGTCCTCCTTCAGGCAGTTAAGAGAAATGCGTCCCGCTTTCCGGAGGATTTCATGTTCCGGTTAGACGGCAAAGAATTCAAGATCTTGAGGTCACAATTTGTGACCTCAAGTTGGGGAGGAAGGAGATACCTTCCATATGCCTTTACAGAACAGGGCGTGGCAATGCTTTCCAGCGTGCTTCGGAGTGAGAGAGCGATACAGGTGAATATTGCTATCATGCGAGCGTTCGTGAAACTGAGGGAGATTTTGTCCACTCACAGAGAGTTTGCTCTTAAGTTGAAACAGCTCGAGATGAAACTCGAAAAACATGATAAGGAGATAGCGGCAGTCTTCCGGGCAATTGCAGAGTTGATGGCTCCACAACCGGAAAAGGCAAAACATCCGATCGGATTCAGCAGAGAATAGATTTTCAAAATGAATCTGTCCGAAAACCATTCCGCACTTCAGAAGCGCATTTCACTCTACATCACCGCACTTCAAAACGAGATCGAGGCCCTTCGCAACTACTCCTCGCGAAATTATATCCTTGTCGCCGGAAAGTTCCTCGGCATTGCGGACACCGAGTTTCTCTATGAATTCAAGCTCGCGGATGACGCGAGAATCGTCGAGGATGTGCCTGTAGAAATCGAAACCGGCGGAGACCAAGTCCAGGGGACTGTCGTTACGGTTGAAGGAGATAGAATCGTCTTGTTGTTGAAGTTGCACATAGGCGACAGTGTCGAGCATGCAACTCTTCGGACTGCACCGTTCTTTCTTCTCGAGCAGCTCATTGAGCGGCTGGACTCTATGGAAGACAAAGATGTGGAATGCATCGAGGCTCTATTCTCCGCAGAACCCGACATTGAAGTAGGTGAAAACAAGGGCGAGGAAAACAAAGACGATCTAACTCTCGATTCCAAAAAGCTGAATGATTTCCAGATAGCCGCTGCCACCGCTATTGTAAGGAAGCGGGTAACATTTGTATGGGGACCGCCCGGCACCGGGAAGACACAAACACTCGCGTTCTCAGCGGCAAACCTATTATCCCTCGGCGAAAAAGTCTTGATAATCTCGAACACGAACATCGCTGTCGACGTGGCTCTTCAAAAGACTCTCAATTATCTGAAGGACGAAGACGAATACTTCGAAGGCAAATTTGTCCGATTCGGTGTCCCGCGACTCGCAGAGTTAGAAGACTTTCCATGGTCCCTACCTCAGTATGTGGCACGCGATAAGCACCCGTCATTATACGCGACCATCGACAAAATCGAGACCGACATCCGCAGCATCACGGCGAGACTTCGAAGCCCGCGTGCAAAGCGCACCGCCGGACCGAATCAACAACGCCTCTCCAAACTAAGAGAGGAGCTCTCCGCACTCCGGGAGGAGGCATACGGTAAGGAGAGCAGAATAATCCAGCATGCTAACCTTGTCGCATGTACGGCCGCGAAGGCGGCAATAGCATCGCAGGTTTTCAATCGAAAGTTCGATGCGGTTCTTATCGATGAAGCGAGCATGCTATATCTGCCTTACGTCGCCCATGTAGCATCACTGGCCAAGAATCACGTCGGGATCTTCGGCGACTTTATGCAGATACCACCAATCACACAATCCTCGACCAGGGTCCTCAACGTTCTGTCGAGAGACATCTTCCGCGAAACAAACATGCACAGGCGTCCCGCGAAGCCAAACCTCCGGCTGAACACGCTGGAGATCCAGTACAGAATGCCGCTCCAGGTAATGGAACTGGTCAACGAGCGGATTTACGCGGGGAGACTGAAGGCAAGTGCGAGCATAAAAGCTTCGGAGCCGAAAGAGGACACAGTGGTTTTCTACGACACGTCGGCGCTCAAGTCGAGGTCGTTTCGCGAAGCCACTTCGAACAGCAGAGTAAACATCCTTTCCGGCATCGCAGCTATCGACCTCGCAATCGATTCGTTGAAGCGCGGGGCAAAGTCTGTCGGGATCATCACACCCTATCGTGCGCAATCCCGATTTCTCCGCACCGTTTTGAACTGCATGAACTTGGACAGCACGGTCATATCGGCAGCCACCGTCCATACCTTCCAGGGCAATGAGCGAGACGTGATCGTCTTCGATTTTGTGGATGACGACCCGCTTCCTCTCGGTGTCTTGCTTTCAACTTTTGAGCGCGAGGACGACGGGGATATTTCCGAAGGCGAACGACTTTTGAATGTCGCCATGACTCGTGCGAGGAAGCGGCTCCTCTTTGTAGGGAACTTTGAATATCTTTCCTCGAAATCGACCGAAGACTCTCTTCTTCGATTTGTTCTTGATAAGTTGAAGCGCAACAGGTCCATCGTAAACCTTCAGCCAGAGGACAGAGACAGAAAAAATAACATTGGTAAGAACTTCCCCGGGCTTTCAGTTCATAACGGATATGTCGATTGCACCATCCCGCTTCTGAGAGACATACAGGGATCCACAGAAGAGTTGAAGCTAATCCAGCCGATCAAAGCCAAGCTGCAATTCTTCAAGTATGTCTTGAATAAGGAGGTTGAGTCATCCGAGGATTTCGCTACCCTGGACACGAGCTTGCTCCAGCAAAAGCTCAAAAATACGAACCTCATCACTTCCGACAAATCCGATCTCTTCTTCTGGATGATCGACGGAAAGATCATTCACGTCTTCGACATAATAAATCGCTTGAAGGGCGCGGTACCAGGAGCCGGTTTGATTTTCAGCTTGCGAATCTCCGTTCCTGAGATTGTAAAAATGTTTAATTACATTTTGCCGAGGAAGAGCACGAGACTTATCGGCACAGGCGGAAGGGATGTTGATGCACACTGCTCTGTCTGCGGAGGGAAAATGGAGCTCAAGGACATGAAAGGAATGATAGTCGCACAGTGCTCCGACAACGCATGCGTGACAGTCCCGGCCGACGGAAAAATAATCGAAGCCATCTTGGAAGAGCAGGGACAGGCCTGTCCGGTTTGCGCGGGAAAGATAAGGATTAAAAGGAGCCGCAGAGGATATTTTGCCGGGTGCGCAAACTACCCGGCCTGCAATTGGACCGCGGAACTAAGCGACGTTCTGAGATAACACATTGGGCATGCCGGCCCGCATGATATTTGCAGAGGCCCATCAGCACCTTCTCCATATCATGACTTGCAACTCTATCCGACAACAAACAAATTTTGATCGCACTAAATCGACTGTTCTTGGCTGCTCCTTAGCGGTAAACGTCAGTAATGAATTTACGTGTAAATAGATTTCCTCTATCAAATAAACCAACCAACATCAGAGAATGCGCTGCAGGCGCATGTGTACTACAAAATGGTACGCACGGAGGCCTTTGGTGCGCAACAACAAACCATACCCTATAGGAGGTTATCATGTCCGACTACGCCAGAGATTTAATGGCCGAAGTGAAGGCGAAGAACCCTGCCGAACCTGAGTTCCATCAAGCTGTTGAAGAAGTTGTCGAATCGTTAGCGCTCGTTCTCGATCGCCACCCTGAATATCGCACAGCGAAAATCCTCGAGCGCATTATCGAGCCTGAGCGCGTCATCATGTTTCGCGTGCCGTGGGTGGATGACCAGGGAGAAGTTCACGTGAACCGTGGCTTCCGCATCCAGATGAATAGCGCGATCGGCCCATACAAGGGCGGGCTGCGATTCCATCCGTCCGTTACCTTGGGTATCTTGAAGTTTCTGGCCTTTGAACAAGTTTTCAAGAACAGTCTCACGACACTACCGATGGGTGGCGGCAAGGGCGGGTCGGATTTCGATCCGAAAGGGAAGAGTGACTTGAAGATCATGCGTTTCTGCCAGGCGTTCATGACCGAGCTCTTTCGTCACGTCGGCCCAGATACGGACGTGCCGGCAGGTGACATAGGCGTCGGCGGCCGGGAGATCGGCTTTCTTTTCGGCCAATACAAAAAACTGCGGAACGAGTTCACAGGCGTGTTGACAGGCAAGGGCCTCAACTGGGGCGGCTCGCTCATTCGTCCGGAAGCAACCGGCTATGGATGTGTCTACTTCGCGGCCGAGATGCTTGCCACACGCGGCAAAACAATAGAAAACAAAATTTGTCTCGTATCGGGAAGCGGCAATGTCGCACAGTACACCGTCGAAAAAATAAATCAACTGGGCGGGAAAGTCGTGACGCTTTCAGATTCAAACGGCTACATTTATGATGAAGCAGGAATTGATCAAAAGAAACTCGCGTTTGTGATGGATCTGAAGAATGTCAAGCGGGGGCGAATCATGGAGTACGTAGACAGATTCCCCTCCGCAATTTATACGCCGATCGATCCTAGGCTCGACCACAACCCGCTCTGGAACCACAAGGCCGATTGTGCATTTCCCGGTGCGACGCAGAACGAAATTAACGAGAAAGATGCACAGAACCTCCTGCGCAACGGCGTCTACTGCGTCGCCGAAGGATCAAACATGCCGACCACGCTTGAAGGAGTGAAGCTGTTTCTCGATGCGAAGGTACTTTATGGACCGGGCAAGGCAGCGAATGCGGGCGGTGTCGCGACTTCCGGTTTAGAGATGTCCCAAAACAGTATGCGGCTGCCGTGGCCGCGTGAGGAAGTTGACAGCCGATTACACTACATTATGAAGAGCATCCATAAAACATGCGTGGATGTGGCAGAGCAATATGGCACGCCGGGAAATTATGTGAACGGTGCTAACATTGGCGGCTTCTTGAAAGTTGCCGATGCAATGCTGGATCAGGGAGTCGTATAGTGTAATCTGCGTTTCATGAGTATGGGGAGAGACACGTTGTCTCCCCAAGCTCATTGATGCAAGCGTGAGAGAATGGACAACCACTTAGACCAGGTCATCAATTCAATTGACCCGCTTTGGGTCGAGCATGGTTATGGGAACAGATTTCAGGGTTTCCAGAATCTGATGCGCGTTAAGATTAGCAACGTCCTGCTTGTTTCCAGCCTCTATGATCTTTACCTGTTCGAGGAAGATGGGAGACTCTACGAGCTCATTCGAAATGAATATGAGGGATTCAACCTTAGCAATGCTCCGGAGTTGACGCGTGTCTCGAGCGGCAAAGAGGCGATTGAGCTTGCAAGAGAGCAGCACAGGTTTGATCTAATTGTCACAACGCTGCATATCGACGACATGCACCCGATTGATTTTGCACGAATGGCGAAAGATGCCGGGCTCAACATCCCGGTCGTGCTGCTCGCCCACGACAATGATGAGTTGAAATATATTTTGTTGAATCACGACACCTCTGTATTTGACAAGGTTTTCATCTGGCAGGGAGATTTCCGTATCATCATTGCAATTGTTAAGTTTCTCGAAGATCGGTTAAATGTCGAGCACGATGCCAGCATTGTCGGTGTCCAGACAATCATCGTAATTGAAGACAACGTCAAGGACTATTCGTCGTTCTTGCCCATCATTTACACTGAGATCCTCAAGCAGTCGCAGCGCCTAATCTCCGAGGGGATCAACCTCAGCCACAAATTTCTCAGGATGAGAGCACGCCCGAAGATTCTCCTCTGTAACACGTATGAGGAAGCATGGAATTATTACAGCCAGTACAAGGAATTCATGCTCGGCATCATTTCAGACATCGATTTTCCGCGGAATGGTGTTCAGGATCCCGAGGCGGGAATCGAGTTCACACGAAATGTCAAAGAGCAGCAACCGGACTTGCCTGTCCTACTTCTTTCATACAACTTGGAAAATCGAGAGGAGGCTAACGGTGTCGGCGCCTCCTTCATACTGAAAGACTCCCCTGTCTTGTTGCATGAACTGCGCCAGTTTATGATACGCTATTTCAGTTTCGGCGACTTCGTCTTCCGTTCGCCGGACGGAACGGAGGTCGGCCGCGCCAGCGACCTGAAGAGCCTGGAAGAAATGCTGAAGATCGTGCCGGAAGAAAGTATCCAATATCACGGCGAGCGGAACCATTTCTCCAATTGGCTCAAAGCGCGGACAGAATTCTGGCTCGCCGACAAACTCCGCCCTCAGAAGGTATCGGACTTCGCGACCCTGGAAGAACTGCGCAAAGAACTCATCGCATCGCTCCACCATTACCGCAACATTCGTCAACGGGGCATCATCACGGATTTCTCGAAGGACTCATTCGATCTTGAAACGAGCTTCGCTCGGATCGGAGGCGGTTCGCTGGGCGGGAAAGCTCGCGGCCTCGGATTTGTCAACATGCTCATCAACAATTACAACGTGCGGAACCGCTTCGAGAATGTCAGAGTTCATGTTCCAACAGCAGTAGTCCTCGGCACAGATGTGTTCGACCAATTCATGGACGAAAACGATTTACGGAAATTTGCCACGGTGACAAATGACGATCGGGAAATCACCCGGCGTTTTCTATCCGCAGAAAAGTTCCCTTCCGTTGCGCTGGCCGATCTCGCAGCGTTCCTCGAGATGGTTCACACCCCTTTGGCGGTGAGGTCCTCGAGCCTCCTCGAGGATTCGCAATATCATCCTTTCGCGGGTGTATATGAGACTTACATGATTCCCAATCTCCACTCGAACCCGCTAGTACGGTTGAATGACCTGCTGAACAGTATTAAGCGTGTATACGCCTCGACATTTTACCAAAGCGCGAAGGAATACATCCATGTTACCTCGTACCGTCTCGAGGAAGAGAAGATGGCTGTCATCGTTCAACGTCTGATAGGCAAGAAGCACGAGAGCAGGTACTACCCTGACATTTCCGGTGTCGCAAAATCATACAACTTCTATCCGATGTCGCCTCAAAAGTCGTCCGACGGAACTGTCTCTGCGGCACTCGGCCTGGGGAAATGGGTTGTGGATGGAGGCAACGCGGTCCACTTCTGCCCGAAATATCCCAACAATATCGCACAGTTCCATTCGATCCAGGAAACATTGAACAGCTCGCAGCGTGCGTTCTTCTCCCTCGAGCTCGACGCTAACTCTAATTTCGGAATTGAAACACATGACACCATGGTACAACAGCATGGTCTTGACGTTGCGGAGCGCGATGGCTCGCTACAATATGTCGGCTCGACTTACTCGCAAGAAAATGACACCATCTACGACGGTACAGCACGAAAAGGGGCAAGCGTGGTCACCTTTGCTCCGATCCTCCGCCACAAACTTCTCCCCATGCCTCAAATTCTCGACCTGCTGCTCGACATGGGAGAGTGGGGAATGGGAACACCCGTGGAAATAGAATTTGCCGCGAACTTGCTCACAGACGAATCCCGGCAGACTGAGTTTGCGATTCTACAGATGCGCCCGCTCGTCATCCACCGCGAGCCGGAGGAGCTTAAGGTCGATGCAATCGATCAATCGCGCACACTTTGTCAGAGCAACCTGGTTCTTGGCAACGGCGTGATCGAGAATATCCACGATGTGGTACTGGTAGATCATCGGTCGTTTAATCGAGGAGCAAGCCAGGAAGTAGCAAATGAAGTGGCCTTGCTGAATACTCGGCTTATGGAGGAATGCCGTCCTTATGTTCTCATCGGTGTCGGGCGGTGGGGTTCACTTGACCCATGGCTGGGCATCCCTGTGACATGGGAGCAAATTGCAGGTGCCAGAGTTATCATCGAGGCAGGGTTCAAGGATATCTCCGTAGCTCCCTCACAGGGATCACATTTCTTCCAGAACATTACGTCGTTCATGGTTGGATACTTCACCGTCAATGAACAGCGAGGTCAGGGGTTCCTTGATTGGGACTGGCTCCTCAGCCAGCCAGCCACCGAAAATCTTAGATATGCCAAATTAATCCGATTCAAAAAACAGTTGCTGATCAAGATCAACGGACACCAAAGTAAAGGTATCATTCTGAAACCGGAGACTCTAGGTTGGACAAAGAGAAAACCGAAAGTCTGAGAGTACCGGATACATGTCCGCACTGCGGCCAGAAGCTTAGTCCGTGGCAACAGGTGCTACTGAGTGTCGACCGAGCATTGATGTGCAAGAACTGTTGGTACCGGATCTTACTTGATAGAGTCGAAGAACAGAAACGTCCCGTGGATACGGGCAATCGCTCCTCGTCGCGAACAAAGGGTTAAGCCATGCTCTCGTATAATTCATTCGATGTATTACAGCAACAGATAGCCGAGGCAGCAAAGATTCTTCGCCTCGATGCCGCAACCACCGAGCTGCTGATGTGGCCACAGCGTGAATATAAATTCACGCTTCCTGTGAGAATGGATACTGGTGAAGTGAAAATTTTCCACGGGTACCGAGTTCAGTACAATCATGCGCGTGGGCCCGCGAAAGGCGGCATCCGTTTCCACCCGGATGAGACAGTCGATACGATCCGTGCGTTGGCCGGCTGGATGACGTGGAAAACGGCGGTTCTCGACTTACCTCTCGGTGGAGGTAAAGGGGGAGTTGTTTGCAACCCCCGGGACATGTCGGCTCACGAACTGGAAAATCTTTCTCGGGCATACATCAGAGCGCTTGCACAATACATCGGCGTCGATAAAGATGTCCCTGCGCCGGATGTCTATACAAATCCGCAGACCATGGCATGGATGATGGATGAGTATGAGACAATACTGCAGACTCACCAGCCGGGTGTACTGACCGATAAACCGATCCAGATTGGCGGAACGGAAGGGCGGCGTAGTGCCACAGCACGCGGTGGCGTCATCACCGTCGGCGAAGCGTGCAAAGCACTGGGCGTCGATCCGAAGGGTACAATTGCCATACAAGGATTTGGAAACGCGGGCCAGCGTGCGGCACTTCTTCATCCTGAAATTCTCGGCGGCGGCAAGCTGATTGCAGTGTGCGATTCCCGCGGCGGTATTTGGAATTCGGATGGGTTGGATCCAAAGTCGCTTGTCACACACAAATTGAAAACCGGCTCGGTTGTTAATTTCCCGGGGGCGAAGAGCATCCCCAGAGATTCTGTACTCGAGATGGATGTGGATATTCTCTACCCTGCCGCGCTAGAGAATTCCATCAATGAAACAAATTCAGATCGGATAAAAGCCAAAATTGTCTGCGAACTCGCGAACGGTCCGACAACACCGCAGGCGGATCTGATCTTGCACCAACGGCATATACATGTCATACCGGATATTCTTGCCAGCGCCGGTGGCGTCACGGTTTCGTACTTCGAGATGGTCCAGGACAAGTACCTGAATTTTTGGGATGAAGCAACGGTCTTCAAACACCTCGACGATAAGATGGTCAAAGCTTATCACACTGTCCAGGAAGCGGTCCGAGAAAAGAGAGTTCACCCACGGTTAGCAGCGACAGTCGTTGGCGTGGCGCGTGTCGCGGAAGCGTGCAAGCTCCGCGGATGGGTGTGAATTAACGAGAAGCTGCGGAGAGGTGGGGCCACGCGTCAGAAGCAAAACGCGAATTTCAAGACATCGCTAATCCCGATACTTCTGCAACGATTGAGTATGTCTACATGTTGTACGAAATGACGCGGTTATTTCCGTGGTCTAATTCAATAACCAAAGGTTGGTAACTTAAGTTTTATAATTGAAACGGCCGACGGAGAGTCCGGCATGTTAATACAACAAATCGAGGTCATCCCTTTATGCGCACCGCCATTTTCATCCTGATTGTCTCGACAATTCTTCTGATATATGGATCGGCGAACTACTACGTTTTCATAAGAGGTCTTCAGGCATTCCGGCCGGTCGGGGCGCTGCGCGTCGTATATATACTTGCATTCGCCTTGCTCGCTGTCTCGTACATCGCATCGGTCTTCCTCGAACGCGCGGACATCATTTGGCTTGGCAAGCCGCTTAGCTGGATCGGATCGTTCTGGATCGCAGCTTTCGTCTACCTGCTCCTGATCACCGCCGCTATCGATCTCCTCCGACTCATCGATCACTTTATCCATTACTTCCCTGCCTTCATCTCTTCCGATCATGTCCGTGCAGCGCGCTACACTGCGATTGCGGCCGTCTCATTAGCAGGAGCCGTTGTTATGTACGGCTTCATCAACGCTCACATCATTCGTGTGCGCACGTTCAATATCACCGTGCAAAAAGACGCCGGCGGCCGCAAGACGTTGAACATCGTCATGGCGTCGGACATTCACCTCAGCTCCATCATAGGCCGGAGACGAATCGAGCAGATAGTCAGGAAGATTAACTCCCTCTCGCCTGACCTCGTGCTCCTGCCGGGCGATATCGTGGACGGTGATCTGAATCCTGTAATCGACCAGAACCTTGGTGAGTCGCTGCGCCAGATCAAGGCGCCGCTCGGAGTGTACGCTATTACCGGCAACCATGAGTATATCGGTGGAGTCGAAGATGCATGCAGGTACATAACCGATCACGGTGTGAAGATGCTTCGGGACTCGACTGTCTTCGTGGACAACAGCTTTTATATTGTCGGTCGGGAGGATCGCTCCGCGGGAAAAAAACGAAAACCGTTGAGCGAACTCATGCAAAACGTGGATACGAAATTCCCGATCATATTGATGGACCATCAGCCATTTCATTTGAATGAAGCAGTGCAATACGGTGCTGACCTTCAGCTTTCCGGCCACACTCACTACGGACAATTCTGGCCATTCAACCATATCACAAACATGGTATATGAGATGGCATACGGCTACATCGTGAAGGGTTCGACACACATCTATGTCTCGTCAGGTGTCGGCACGTGGGGACCGCCGATAAGGATTGTCGCCGATCCGGAGATAGTCAACATCCGGATGAGTTTCGCTCAGTCGAAATAGTGGTTTTCAAATCTGGAAATCATAAATTATGGCATCAACAGGTATGCAGCCATGAACATCCCCGAAATATTGAAAGAGATCGAGCGGCTTCCGATACGCGAGCGGCTCTTGCTGATTGAGAAAGTGATGAAGACCCTCCGACGTGAGGAAGAAGCCGACAAGATGAGTCACGCCGCAAGAGAATTGCAGGAAGATTACAAGGCCGACAAAGAGCTGACGGCATTTACCGACCTAGATCTGGAAGACTTCTATGAACCAAGGTGAAGTCTGGCTGATTGACCTTGATCCGACGATCGGCGCGGAAATCGAAAAGACGAGGCCTGCAGTGATCGTGAACGACAATTTGCTCGGCAAGCTTCCGCTGAAAGTCGTGATACCAATAACAGATTGGAAGGACCGATTCGAAATCGCGCCGTGGATGGTCAAGATAGAGGCGACTAAGGAAAACGGTCTGGTCAAGGACTCTGCCGCCGACTGCTTCCAAATCCGTTCGATCTCCGAAAAGAGATTTGTCAGCCAGATCGGACATCTGTCAGAGTCATTGATGGACGAGATCAAAGCCGCGCTCTCAAGAGTATTCACGATGAGCGATTGAGAATCGTCAGCGGCAAACGCACGCTTTGTCCGACCTTAATGACAAGATCACATTCTTCCAGGACCATCATCAATGAGATGGGCGACTGAGTTCGTTCTTCTTCTCGGATTTGTGACTTCCGGCTTTGGGTGCCGCAACGAGAGGAGTTTTCCGATACCGAGGGCGGACAGTTTCAGCGTTGAATCGAAACCTTTCAAGATCGGATCAGAAAAGTTTCACGCTGATTTCGGAAATGTCACGGTTCCCGAAAACAGAAACAAATCGACATCCCGTTTGATTACCATACCTTTCCTTCGCATTCGCTCTGGCTCAGAAAATCCTGCCGAGCCGATTTTCGCGTTTGCTGGCGGACCGGGTCAGAGCAACATGTCATGGGATTGGGGAAAAGCGCGGACGTTTCTTTCCAGACATGACTTCGTGGTCGTCGGTTATAGAGGCGTTGACGGATCAACGGTACTTGACTGTCCGGATGTAACGAAGGCATTAAAGGAAACGGATGATCCGTTAAGTGAAGAATCGTTGAGGACAATTGCGCGAGCGTGGGGCGTGAGCGCAAAGCGCTTGAGAGCGCAAGGTGTCGACCTTGAGGGGTACACGATGCTTGAATGCATCGAAGACAATGAATCGGTCTGCCGGGCGCTGGGCTACGATCAGATCGATCTATTAAGCGAAAGTTATGGCACTCGCGTAGCCTATCTCTATGGGCTCAAACATCCGCAACGAATTTTCCGATCGGCAATGATCGGTGTTAATCCACCCGGACACTTTGTATGGGATCCCCGGGTGATCGACGCGCAGCTGAAGCACTACTCAGCTCTTTGGTCGAGAGACTCCGTAATGCCGCGAAGATGTCCGGACCTATATGCAACCATGCGGGCGGTCTTGAATGCCATGCCCCGCAGGTGGCTCTTCTTCCCGATCGATCGTGGAAAAGTGCGGGTTGTTACTTTCGCACTTCTCTTCCACCGCAATACTGCGGCGATGGTTTTCGATGCCTATGTTGCCGCAGGACGCGGAGACCCAAGCGGACTCGCACTGATGTCGCTGGCGTATGATCAGGTCATACCTTCGTTAATGGTATGGGGTGATCTCGCTTCGAAAGCCAGCAGTGCAGACCTCGACTCTACACGCAACCACCTCACAGATATGGATCCGCCCGGTGTGCCTCTGGGTTCGCCTTTCGGTAAGCTGCTGTGGGGTACGTCGAGCTTTGAACGTTGGCCGATAGGGCTGCTACCGGAAGAATACCGAAAGCTCCGGCAATCTGAAGTGGAAACGCTCCTCTTGAGCGGGAGCGTAGATTTCTCCACTCCGGCTGAGTCAGCCACGAAAGAACTGCTGCCCTACTTGAAGAATGGAAAACAGGTCATACTGTCTGAGTGCGGTCACGTAAATGATATGTGGTACATTAACCTGCAAAACACCAGGCTAATCCTAACAAGTTTCTATGACACCGGTATCCCGAACACATCGTTGAACTCATATGTCCCAATGGATTTTACTGTGAGATGGGGTTTCCCGATAATTGCAAAGATAGCATTTGGAGCAGTCATCTTGATCGGAACCGCTCTGTTTGCAGTTGTGTTCTGGCTCATAAGAAGGCATCAAAAACGGCGAGCCATTAAGATGATCGCCAACCCAGCGGACGCCTGACAGCGAGAGCAGCATTTCAACTCGAAAACATAACACAGCGAACTCTCGATTTTTGTCAGGACATGTTGGTCACATATAAACAAAGAACCAGACGCCGGAGTATTCTCCCACTGAATCGTTGCCGCTACTCCAAGAAGGAAACGGAATGAGAATTCATTATGTGCAGCACGTGCCGTTCGAAGACCTTGCGAACATAGAAAACTGGGCGAAGCAGAAAGCTCACTCGGTGACTGCAACGAGATTGTATTTGAACGAAACATTTCCACCGACCGGTTCATTCGACTGGCTTTTCGTCATGGGCGGACCGATGAACATTTATGAGGATGACAAATATCCGTGGCTTATTTCGGAAAAGAGATTCATCGAGGAGACGGTCAAGCTCGGAAGGTTTGTCCTTGGCATTTGTCTCGGAGCACAACTCATCGCTGATGTTCTGGGAGGGAAAGTCAGTCCGAACGATCATAAAGAAATCGGCTGGTTTCCTGTGAACAATGCCTCGGAAGGATCCGGAATTTTCAATGTTTTGCCCGACGAATTCATGGCATACCACTGGCATGGCGACACATTCGAGATTCCGCCGGGGGCGACAAGATTGGCCGGAAGTCAAGCTTGCAGGAATCAGGCTTTCGAATACAACGGCAATGTTCTCGGCCTGCAATTTCACCTCGAATCATCAGCGGCAAGTGTAACACGACTCATCACAAACTGCAGGAATGACATGATGGATGGAAAGTTCGTCCAGAGTGAAAATGAAATCGTGTCGAGATCTGATTACCTGCTGGATATGAAAAGGCACATGACTTTGTTGCTCGACGAGGTCGAGAAGCGGATCGGCAGTAGGACAGTCTGATAAACATTCTCCGAGTGCTCTGAACCAAGGTGGTTTCGCAATTCCAGACTGTCAATGGCGGTGCATCCGACAAAGGGAATGATAGGATGAGAATTCAAAGCTTGACAATCCGGGACAACATAAATAGCTTGCTCGTAGGCAGGTATGCGAACCTACTACGTTTACGTAATGGCCAACAAGAAGAACGGAACAATTTACACTGGCGTCACGAATGACCTTGTACGAAGAGTCTACGAACACAAGCACAAACTCACTCCGGGATTCACCAGCAAGTATGGCTTAACACGCTTGGTCTACTTTGAAGACACAAATGACATAACCGTCGGTATCGCCCGCGAGAAGCAAATCAAAGGATGGCTTCGGAAAAAGAAGATCGAGTTAATTGAATCAATGAACCCTGAGTGGAGCGATCTGAGTAAAGGTTGGTATGCATAACGAATCTTCAAAGAGCCTGCCCAACAAACCCGTACTGTCATTCTGAGTCCCGCACGCAGCGGGACGAAGAATCCATACTTCGTACGTTCCATCTAATCACACCTTTGGGCCATGGTCGACCACCTACTCACGACTGGATTCTTCGTCGTCCGTCCACAAATCCGGACGGACTCCTCAGAATGACGATCCTTATTTAGCAACGGAGCTGAAGTCGTGAGTGTTGTGTAGCTCATCCTTGACATTTCATGGAAAGATAATTAGCATGCTCGAGAAAGTGAACACGGTAATCGGACAGAATAATACAAAATGGGAAGCAGAGACTTACTAATCCCGGTCGAGCGAATCGAGCGCTCAATCCTTCTAGTGCGAGGACAGAAGGTAATGCTTGATCGTGACCTGGCCTCGCTGTACGAAGTGCCAACAAAAGTGCTTAACCAGGCTATCAAACGAAATAGCGATCGCTTCCCAGCCGATTTCATGTTCCAGCTGTCAGAGGACGAGACGAACGCATGGCTGAGGCACTCAATGCTGTCAGGTTCAAGGTCACAAATTGTGACCTTGAAGAGGGGCTCAAATATTAAGTACCGGCCCTACGCTTTCACTGAACATGGAATCTTGATGCTCTCTAGCGTCCTCAAGAGCGAGAGAGCAATTCAAGTCAACATTGCGATCATGCGGACTTTCGTCCGCCTACAGGAAATGCTCGCGTCGAACGCCGAACTTGCCCGCAAACTCGACGCCCTTGAAAAGAAATACGACAAGCAGTTCAGAGTGGTGTTCGAAGCCATCCGCCAAATCCTTACACCGCCGGAGAAGCCGAAGAGACCTATCGGATTTAAGCTCAGAGAGAAGAGAGAGGAATATGTCGGTCGGAAGAATTCGAATTGAACTTGATGTTTCGGCGTAAGATGATTAGCATAATCATCATTTGATACCACAATGTGATTCCAGCGGACCTTACCAGTGACAGATAAATTACGACGTTGGCCGGCACCATGGGCGTTCGGCATTTTGATACTGCCGGTCGCTGTCTATGTCGGCTTCACTTCCACACCGCTTCCGTATCTCCTGAGTAAAGCCGGGGTTTCTGTCTACAGGATCGGGACAATCGGCTCGCTCCTTCAACTTCCAAACATTTTTGTTTTCCTCTGGGCACCGCTTGTAGACGTGAGACTTCGCCGCCGAACCTGGTTGGTACTCTCGGCGATTGCGACTGCGCTATGTCTCTGGGTGGCCCAGCCATTTGTCGGTGCACCACAACTGTTCGTCCTGACCGTACTCTTGCTCGCTGCCGGGATGACCGTGTCGCTCGTGCTTGCCGCTTCCGGTGGGCTCATGATAACAACTCTATCCGCGGACCAACAACCGAAGGCAGCAGCGTGGAACCAAGCGGGTTATTTAGCCGGTGGTGCTTTGGGCGGCGCACTCGTTCTTTGGCTCGTGACGCGTCTGCCAATCTTCTTCACCGGACTCATTTTGGCGATCATCCTTTTCCTTCCCGCATTGCTCGCACTCACACTGCCGGAGAAGGAACCGGAGGCTGCACACTGGTTCAAAGGACGTTTTTCAGCGATCGGACGGGAGATCGGAGGCATTTTCAAATCGCCTCTGCGAAGATGGAGCACTATCCTCCTCATGGCTCCGGCAGGAACGGGCGCTGCCCAGCTTCTTCTCCCCGCAATCGCATCGCACTACGGAGTCGGAGCGTCTGGAGTAATCTGGATAAACGGAATCGGCGGTGGAATTGCTCTTGCCGCAGGGTCGCTCTGCGGTGCCATCATTCCGGCAGACTGGGATAACCGAGTTGTCTATGCTTTCGCAGGTTTCCTGAACGCACTCGCAGCGATCGTCCTCGTGACGGTGAACGGAGCAACTGGCTACCTTGTTGGTACGATATTCTACTTGATGACACAAGGTCTATGCTGGGCAAGATTTACTGCGCTCATTGTTGAAATTGTCGGACCTAATACCAAAGATGCAAGTACGCTTTATAGCGCATTATCCGCCGCTGGAAGCATTCCGCTCGCTTACATGACATGGCTCGATGGCTTCGGATATTCGAAGCTCGGAACGCACGGACTCCTGTGGACCGATGCTGTCGGAAATGTGATTGTGTTCGGAATTGTCGCGATGGTGCTTGTGTTTGGAGGGCTGAAGTTCCGACATGTCCCAGGTCTGGCTGCCTCGGATGAAAATTAACAGGCAATTCAAAGTAACAAATTATGATCTTGAACCGTAAGTAAAATACCGGAACCGACACAAAGGAAATTAAGTTCATAACTTCATAAGAAAGCGGAGAGGGTTGCTTGAACGCCGACACCAAAATTCTCTACAGGTCAATTTCGTACAGCATAATCGACTTCAAATGCAAATCCGCAGCCGGTGAGAATTCCGGAATCGAGTATCAACCCGACTTTTCACTCAGCTTCACGCGAAGGGGTAACTTCATCTACAATGTGTTCCGAAATTCCCTCGACGCTCACAACGGAAGGATATTGTTGAATAAACCAGATCACGAGCACACCGTGAGTCACGTGTACCATGTTCCGGACGAATGTACCTGCTTTGGGTTTTCACAAGAATTTTACGAATCGACAAAAGAACGCTCCCGGAACGTTGCCAAGAAGTTTTTCGAAAACCATGATGTCCATTCGATTCTCGTGAAGTCGGATGCGGCACTGGACTTTCTTCATGGCAAGATTTTGCACGTCTTGAGAAACAAACATTATTCAAGCTTGCTGATGGATTCACTCGTCTATGAAGTTTTGGATTTGGTGCTCAGAAAATTAGCAGACAAAGACGGCGTGACAGATATTTCTGCGTCGCTGAAGAAATACCACCTGCAGACGATCGAAAGGGCGAAAGAATATATAAGTGAGAATTACATCCGTGACCCGAGTTTGAATGAGATTGCAGACAACTGTTATGTGAGCCCGTTTCATTTCAGCAGAATCTTCAAGACGTTCACTTCATGTTCACCTCACCAATACCTCATCGACACGCGACTGAAGAACGCGGAGAATCTTCTAAAGACCTCTAACCTGCCGATAACCGAGATTTGCTTTTCATCCGGCTTCGAAAGTCTTGAACACTTTTCGACAGCTTTCAAGAAAAAGTACCAGCTATCTCCGTCGAAGTTCCGGCTTAGCGCGGGCTGATCCAAAAGAGCAAGATTTCTAAAGTATCACGTTCTCCCGCCTGTTAAATTTGTGCATAAGAATCTGTCACAAACAAATTGACCTGGAGAGGATATCATGAAAGACAAAGAACATTTGGCCCGAGTAAATGGCTTCTACGATGGCGACGCATCATACGGTGACCCCGCAATGAAAATACTAGAGGGAATCACTTCCGAGTCGGCGCTGAAGAGGCCTGACAAGAAATCTCACAATGCTGCGGAATTGCTGGCTCACATAATTGGCTGGGAAGAAGTCTACTTGAAACGATTCGAGGGAGATCCAAAGGCCACGATAGATCAGGACCTTTCATTCGATTGGAAAAGGATCGACAAGAATGAGAAGACGGCCTGGCAAAGTTTATTGTCGACATTCGGGAAGGACAACAAGCAATTGATCTCGCTCCTCGAGCAGGAAAAATACGACCCTCAAACGAAAGAAAAGCTGGTTAACAATATCATGGAACATGGCATCTATCATCTTGGGCAGATCGCATTGATAAAGAAACTGGTTTCATAGACGTCTGGAACGGGCGAAGAAGTCCAGGATGCCGGACAAATTCCATCCCCTCTTTCTTTGTTCATTTGCATTTAGTTTTCGTTTGGAGCCTGGCGTTCGAGCATGGAAAATTGTCGTGGCATACTTGTCAATTTTTCGGTTGCGGCCAAGAGTGAAACAAGATTATTTTAAGTCATGAAAGCCGGAAACGAAAGAACACTCTGGAGCGACGAGACGATGTACGACGCGTTCATGAGGCGGGACAGCTCTTACGAAGGCGTCTTCTTCATAGGCGTGAAGACAACCGGCATATTCTGCAGACCGACTTGCAGGGCAAGAAGACCGAAGCGTGAAAACGTCGAGTTCTATTCGACCGCGAGAGAGGCGCTCCTCAACGGTTACCGCCCCTGCAGAGTGTGTAACCCTCTCGAGTCGCTCGGCGCCACGCCCGATTACATACAGAAGCTGATCGACCAAGTCACAGCGAATCCGTCTAAAAAGATCACCGACTACGATCTGGTCAAAATGAAGATCGAACCGAACAAAGTCAGAAGATGGTTCAAGGCAAATCACGGATTGACATTCCAGGGCTACCAGAGAATGCTGAGAATAAACGGCGCCTTACACCAAATCAAAAATGGTGAAAGCATCACGGAGACGGCGTTCGAAAATGGCTATGACTCGCTGAGTGGGTTCACCGAAGCGTTCAAGAAAATTGTCGGCACTAATCCTAATCGCGCGAAGTTCATAAACGTAATAAACATTCACCGGCTCGCCACCCCGCTCGGCCCGATGATGGCCGGCGCAACAGAGGAAGGAATCTGTCTCCTTGAGTTTACGGAGCGGCGGATGCTTGAGTCTGAGCTGAAAGATCTGCAGAGAAGGTTGCAAGCAAATTTTGTTTACGGAATCAATGAACACATTGCGAACCTTGAAAGGCAGCTGAAAGAATATTTCGATGGCAGGCGAAAAACTTTCGACGTTCCACTCGTTACCCCTGGCACCGAGTTTCAAAAATCTGTCTGGCGACAGCTCGTCTCAATACCTTACGGACATACGCGCTCGTACGAAGACCAGGCGATTGCGATCAACAACATAAAAGCAATAAGAGCTGTGGCGAGAGCGAATGGCTTCAATCGAATCTCGATAGTCATACCATGCCACCGTGTGATCGGGAAAGACGGGAGCCTGACGGGTTACGGAGGCGGACTCTGGAGAAAGAAGTGGCTGCTGGAATTCGAGAAGAAAAACATGTGAGAGCATATGGGCTCCACAGGAATTAAGGATTAAACGAGCCTGGTATATTTACCCCGGCGTGTGGTTGGGATAACGTAATGCGAAAGTGGGCGGCGCATAACTAATCAAGTCTCAAGTCGTATCTCTGCTCTTTCACCGACTTACCAAAAGCTGTTGACTCTTTCTCCGCGGTCAGCCTAAAGCCGACCCGCTTATAGAGATGTGCGGCGGCCGACAATTCGTGGGTTGTCCACAGATAGGATTCCTTGTAATCGCACTCCGTCAGAAATTCCATGTATAGGCCAATCAACTTCGAGCCAAGTCCAATCCCGCGATATCGGGGGTCGATCAGAAAGTATCTCAACTGGGCCGCATTCCCTCTACTCATTAACAGAAGGAAGCCAATTATTCTTTCGTCGTGTTCACAGATCCAGACGCGATCGTTTGCCGGATTGTAGCTTTCGTAAAATTCGCAAAGTCCCTTCGCGACATAAGTCTCAAATTGAATCCCGTAGTCGTATTCCCTTTTATATAGTATCCCATGCATGTGTATCACATATCCGATGTCGCCCGGCCTTAGCTCGTTTCGGATCTTGATGTCGTCAAGTTCAATTTTGTCTTTCATCGAATTTCATCTCCCTCGTATTCGCGGCTGTCATCAGTAAACCTTTCCCCGTCTCGGGTTCGTCAGGGAATCGTATGATATTCTTCGTCCATCGGCCAACTCCCGCAGATCTCGCCAATAGAACTCGTTTCACCTTCCTAAGACAAAGTGTGGCAATTGCGCGATTTTGTCAAGCAAAACAACTGCTTGCCTTTTCCGTGCGGCCATTTTAGCTTCATGAAAATGGAGCGGTGATGTCAAAAGGTCAACTGAATCTGTTTCCCATGACAGCGGGAATCGCATTCGCACTGCTATCTCTCGTGGTCTCGCGAGAAACGCGTGCACAGACAATTTCATCCTCTCAAGCGGGCTATTCGACTTACTTCGAAGAAATAAAAACCGCAGAACAAGAGAATACAGATCTCTGGAAAAGAGATATGTACGGGCCCATCCTTCTTGTTAATCCAAAAACAAGAGAGATCTACTCGAACTTCCCCGATGCTGACGGTGCGCTGAAACAGGTCGGTGAAATCTATTCGGGCCTCTTACCAGACAACATTAATATTTCAAACACCGCAGTCCACTGGAACGGTAAAGATTGGGCAATGGTCATGCTTCCGCTGCCGGCCGACAAACAGGACCGGATCAATTTACTCGCACATGAACTGTTCCATGTTGCTCAACCTTCCCTCGGCTTCCGAAGCTACAGTCCCGATAATAACCAGCTCGATGAGGAAGAGGGAAGAAATTATTTGAGATTGGAGCTGGAAGCCTTGAGAAAGGCACTCGAGTCTGGCTCCGCATCGGACATGAGGAAACATGTAGCCGATGCACTGACATTCAGAGAATACCGCTACATGCTTTATCCACATGCAGACTCGACGGAAAATCTTTTGGAGCTCAACGAAGGGTTGGCTGAGTACACAGGCTTCGTTGTGAGCGACAG
This sequence comes from uncultured Bacteroidota bacterium, assembly GCA_963704305.1. Lineage (GTDB taxonomy): Bacteria > Bacteroidota > Ignavibacteria > Kryptoniales > JAKASW01 > JAKASW01. The sequence continues at coordinate 1,486,473 of OY969888.1, forward strand.
AGACAAAAAAGAATCGATCTATCATTTTGAAACCAGCATGAATGGTTTCTTTAATAACCCAACATTCGTCAGGTCCTTTGCCTACCAGACCGTACCACTTTATGGATATCTGCTATCCCAGTCAGACAAACTGTGGAACAGAAAGGTAACTGACAAAACTAATCTAACCGATTGCTTCATCCGGGCATTCGACGTGTCGCTGCCATCTGACCTGAAGTCGGCCGTGGAGTCGACAAAGGATCAGTACGACGGACGTACGATTGCTGCAGAAGAAGATGCGCGAGAAGCCAAACGAAAGGCACTCATCGCAAAATACAGACAAGTGTTCATTGAAAAGCCGCATCTGGAAATCCGCTTCGAACACATGCACGTCTCGTTCGACCCGCGAAACATACTCCCGCTGGATAACAACGGAACAGTTTATCCAAACATACGCGTCGTCGACAATTGGGGAATCTTAACCGTAGAAAATGGAGCTTTGATGAGTCCGAACTGGGACAGAATAACTGTGAGCGCGCCGACTCAGATCGACGGGAACAAAGTAGCCGGCGACGGATGGAAGCTTCAGCTAAATGATCCATACACTGTAACTGAGGAATCCAACACAGGGAATTACCGGGTCATAAAGAGATAGGGACTTTACAAAATCGGACTGACTTTCGAACATTAAATTTTTCTAATCGTTCCATTAGCTGAACCCATGATCTCGTTCAGTGTTTATTAATTATGAACACAATTATGGAAATCAAATGAGGAGCTTATCATGAAAACATTCTTGAAACTCGCATTCATGGCAGGAATCCTGATGACGGCGGCCCCATCGTTCGGGCAGCTACACATAGGCCTTGGTGTTCGGATTGGCCCACCACCACCCCCGCGAGAGGTAGTCGCTATAAGACCTCCACACCGAGGTTGGGTTTGGATTGATGGATACTACAGGTGGAGACCACGGCGCCACAATTACGTCTGGGTCCATGGTCACTGGGCTCGGCCACCTCGTCCGCACGCAATCTGGATTGCCGGACGTTGGGAGCAACGGCATGGTGAGTGGGTCTACTTCAACGGACGCTGGGAAGACGAACATCATCACGAGGAACGCCACCGTGATGAACACGAACGCCATGATCGCCATTAGGATTAGTTAATTGCGGCTCGCCTTGAGAGCGAGCCGCAGTTCCTTCGAACTCACAAATTCGTCGAGGGATCATCTGCTGACGGACCATAAGTCGACGGCACTTTCCCTCCTGCAAGCCGAGTATATACGGACAACTGGCCACGGTGATGTATCTGATCGAACATCATCATTAAAGTGAATTCGTCCGCAGTCATCTTCTTTCCGGCAAACTCGACTGGCTTGTTTAGGTCCGCTTCCGGCATCCCCTCAAGGGTTGACACAACATGGGCCGTCTCCATTTCGAAGTCAGCAATGAGCGTACGCAAACTGTCAGGTGCATAAGTTTGAAAGACTGACCTGTCAACTCTTTCTCCGAACACGTAGTGCTTAATGAGGTACATCTCAAACACGAAGGTCGCCATGAGCTGTCTTGCATTACGCGAGCGCTCGTGAGGAGTATAAAGCAGATTATCCTCGGGAAAAGCGCGCATAGCTTTGACTGTGGTCGTGGATTCTTTTTTGATTAACTTCAGAAGACTCTCTTTCGCTATCATAGATTTATGCTTTCACTCCCGGCAAATCCCCTTCCACAACCTCCTTAATCTTCGCAAGCACCCTGTTCCAGCCACCGACCGTTTCTTCAAATCTCTCTTGTCCGTTTTCGGCGGTGGCAAAATCTCCCTGGGAAACAGAAAGGGTAGTACGGTTCTCCTCGGACGAGAGGTTACATGTGACCGTCAGATAATTCGACGGCACATCATTCAGTCCGCCGTTCGGATCGAACGTGGTGTATTGAAGGAGTTTTTCCGGCTCGACTTTCAGGATTGTTCCTTTCACATACACTATACCGTCCGAGGCGCTCCTCCATGCGAGCGAATCGCCGATTTTCCATCCCGAGATTGCCTCGCAATTGAACATATATTTCTTTGTAATCTCCGGATTAACCAAAGCGTTCCAGACTCTTGACGCCGGCGCATCGATAGAGACGGAGCTCCTCACAACCAGATCGTTTTCCATCTTCCTCCTTCTTGATTCAATTTGAAATTTTATCCTTCACAACAGTGTTAACCATCTAAAAGTTCTGAAAGAAATTTACCACTTAACTTCTGATGAATATTGTAAAAAACGACAGCAGATTTCCCGATTGAAGCAAGCTCCGGTTAGGACCCGTCATGGAAACATGATCTCTTTCAAATCGCCATCTGAGTTCAGAATATGGCTGGACAAGAATCACGAGAGTGCTCAGGAAATATGGATCGGGCTGAACAAGAAGAAATCCATCCAAAAAAGAATCACCTATCATGAAGCGCTCGACCAGGCACTCTGTTACGAGTGGATAGACGGCAGCATCAAAAGCATCGATGAAAACCTGTGGATGAAACGTTTCACACCGAGAAAACCGGGAAGTATCTGGAGTCTGGTCAACATCAAACGCGCAGAAGAATTGAAGCAGCTCGGGCTGATGGAGCCAGCCGGTCTCAAGGCCTTCAACGCTCGCCTGAAAGAAAAATCCGGTGTTTACTCGTACGAGCAAAAGGAAGCTGACCTTTCCGATGATTACAGAAAAAGATTCAGTGCAAATAAGAAAGCATGGGATTTTTTTCAATCTCAAGCGCGCTCGTATCGGCGAACTGCAACACACTGGGTAATGAGAGCAAAAGAAGAGGAAACCAGACTGAGACGACTTGGCGAACTGATCGAAGAATCTGAAAAAGGCCTGAGGCTGGCCAGGTTCACATATTCCTTGTGGATGCGGAAGAAATCAGGGAAAGAATAGCCAGAAGTAGTGGGCTACTTTGGATCGAAACAATAGCACGCAGATAACACGAGAAACACAGGATGCTCACAGTTCGAATTATCATTAGCTCTGTCAGTGAGAATCTGCGTTCTTTTCAATGTGTTCAGTGTGCAATAATTTGGAAATAGCCCGCTACCATCCTCCGTGAGTAATTGAATCTCTAGCGCAACCAGGTTACCTTCTCTTCAACAGGTTCCGCAGACAACCGTCCTTCGGTCTGATAACTATTCAATAGAAACCTGTAATCCTCGCCTCCGTCTGAAGAGATTGACAAATAGATAGGAATCATGATCATGAGCATCGCAAAACAATTCATTGCAGAACTTCAACAGCAAGCAGCAGACACAAGAAAGCTTTTGGAACGAATCCCACAGGACAACTTAACGTGGAAACCACACGAGAAGTCGACCCCCATCGGCAGACTCGGAATGCATATCGCGGAGCAACCCAATTCGATCGTCAGAGCCATCGAAACCGAAGGCATCGACTATGCTGCCTCACCGTTTAAACCGGTGTTCCCGAACACGACAGCAGAGATCATGGACACTTTTGAGAAATCTCTGGCTCGCGCCGTAATTGCCCTAGAAAATTATCCCGACGAATCGCTATCAGTACTCTGGAGAGCGAGAAGGGGTGAGCAGATCATTTACAAGATTCCTCGGAGCGCCGTTATCCGCAACACGCTCAACCACATTTTCCACCATCGTGGCCAATTGACGGTTTACCTCCGCCTCCTCGGCGTGCCGGTCCCTAAGACTTTCGGGCCGACCGCGGACGAAAGATAAGACGCAGACCTTGTCGCGGTTCCAAACGTCGAAAAGGTTATTACACCTCAGCACGCACCACGTTCGACGACGACCTCGCAAGGTGAAGCGCTCATGATGTCGACGCTTCCAGCCATCGCGAATGGCTCCATGAACTTCTTCACTTGCTGCTCGTTCGGCGCTTCCATTATCAGGTAAAGCGTGTGCTTGCCGTCGATGACTCCCTCACCTTTTATCTTCAACCCATAGCTCTCGGCATTCCTCGCCGAAAGATGTGTAAGCAACATCCCGCCCATTTCCTTGCTACGTGCCGGGCAGGTTTCATCCGAATGCTTATGTTTAACCACAAAGAGTGACATGCTTTCTTCCTTTTAATTATAAAACAAGAAAGAGACCCAACGGGTTTCAGAAACCTGTCAGGCCTGCGCTTTGTTATTCATTTGCATCCAACACTCGCGACGCGCATCTAATAGAATACAGAGAGGAGAATCAAATGACTGAATATAGAAAGATCAAAAAGGTTTTCAGGAGTAAGGCAACGCTGGAAGGTGCAGGAGTGCATTTGAAGCGCGCCTTCGGCTTCCATGAGGTGAAGATGTTCGACCCGTTCTTGCTGCTTGACGATTTCCGATCGAACAATCCCGAACAATATTTGAGCGGCTTTCCCTGGCATCCGCATCGCGGCATCGAGACGATAACTTACGTTCTAAAAGGGAATGTCGAACACGGCGACAGCATGGGAAACAAGGGAATAATTTCTTCCGGCGATATTCAGTGGATGACCGCAGGGAGCGGGATAATCCACCAGGAAATGCCGAAAGGCAACAACAGCGGCGAGATGTACGGTTTCCAGCTCTGGGCGAATTTACCGAGGTCGCACAAGATGATGGATCCGCGCTATCAGGAAGTGAAAAGCGATGAATTCCCGACAGTGACGAGAGAAAATGGCACAAAGATAAAAGTCGTCGCGGGTGAAATCGATGGTGTGAAGGGACCCGTGACAGACATAGTCATTACTCCGCAATATTTCGATGTCACGCTTCCGGCCAATTCGAGCTTCGATTTGCCGACGACGAAAGGCCAGAAAGTCCTCGCATACGTCATCGACGGGAAAGGCTATTTCACACGCGAGAAGGATCTGTTCTCATACGAAGTAGAAGGAAATGGTCATGCCAATTCCGAAGAGAAGCAGGTAATAGATAACGAGAGCCTCGTGCTCTTTGAAGACGGCGAAGCCATTCAAGTGAGCACCGCAGATGATCCCGTGAGATTTCTCCTCTTCTCGGGAAAACCGATCGGTGAACCGATAGCATGGTACGGCCCGATAGTGATGAACCACGAAGGCGAACTCCGGACGGCTTTCGAAGAACTGGACAGAGGCACATTCGTAAAGAAACACAGGGTGTAACAAGCCCGGGGCGAACCGGAAGCGGCTCGCCCCTCCCTGTTTCATTTCAACCGATTTGACTTCCCGGCAAAGCACAGTTAGATTCACAATGAGAACTGTGTCCGCCAGGATTCACATCGGCTGCTGCGGGTGGAGCTACCTCGACGAGCGTGACTTTCCGGATGAACTCGCCGGCGGAACGTCGTCGAAGCTTCAGGCTTATGCGAGACTCTTCAATTCAGTCGAGATCAACTCCACCTTCTACCGTCTGCCGCGACTCACGACCGCGGTGAGATGGCGTGCAGAGGTTGACGAGACAAATCCGGGATTTGAATTCACCGTCAAAGCCTTCCAGGGTATAACGCACCTTCATCGATTTCAGAAGAAAGAATCTTTAGACTCTTATAAAGTCATCGCAGATATTTGTTCTGCCCTCCATGCGAGGTTCGTACTGTTTCAGTCGCCGGCGAGCTTCCTACCAACGCAAAAGAATATGGACGCCATGAAAGAATTCTTCGCCGGGATAGACAGACGCGGATTAGCTGCTGTCTGGGAGCCGAGAGGAAAATGGTATGACGACATAAGTTCAATCGAGAATGTGTGCTGGCAGTGCAAGCTGGTACATTGCGTAGACCCGATGCGCAACGATCCCGTCGCTTTCGGGAAGACGAAGACAGCTTACTTCAGGCTACATGGATTCGGCAGACCGAGTATGTACCGATACAATTTCTCCGAAGAAGAGCTCCGAAAGCTTAAGACAAAAATCGAATCGCTGCCTGAAGTCGTTAAGGATGTCTACGTCTTATTCAACAATGAGGCTTGTTACCGGAACGGCAGGACGTTTCGATCAATGATCGAATGAAATCTGACATTCAGTTCGAGCTGAATGCATTCTGAAATTAATCACATGCACTGACGGGGTTCCGTGAGAATGACGCGCCCTCCTAAATTCACGTCGAGCACTCCCAATGTGACTCCGGTCAACCACACGGGAGTGCTGAGTTGGAATCCGCTCTGAATACTTGGTAAATTCTTGTGTTAGGTGAGGGCATCCCGCAGGCCCAAAATGTTGGCAACGGTATAAACTGACACTTCATTAAGGAGGGAACGGCAATGAAGAACGTATTGCTGATTCTTGCTTGCGCGTTTGTGGCGGGTAATGGGGTTCTAGCTCAGACTGTCATCAACGGAGATTTCGAACAGGGTCGAAGCGTTGGATGGGTCGAAGGCTCACAGTATACAATCGTCGGGACCGGTAACTTCTTCGCTTCGAGCGAAATTCAGCCCGCCGTCATCCCGAGGTCCGGAAGCTGGATGGCTCGACTCGGAGGATACGCCTACAACGTCGACTCTCTATTTCAGAACGTAACCCTGCCAAACGCAACAGCGTTGTACGCGAGCTTCTACGTTCAGACAAGGTCCTCCACGACTTCTGAGTGCTCAGGCCTCTGGGTCGGAGCAAAGATATTCTGTTATCATAAACAATGAAGTTATCAGCGAGGCATATCTCTGCAATTACAACGACCTGCTCAACTGGACGCGGTACTTTGTCGATCTGAGTGCAATTGCCGGCACGGCAGCCACTATCAAGTTCAAGGCGGAAGCTGCGAATTCTGTTTGGTCGTATCTCTACATTGATGACGTCAGCTTTACAAATACGACCGCTGTCGAAGATCGCCAGAAGACAAACCTTCCCGCAGTCGTTCACCTAGAACAGAATTTTCCTAACCCGTTCAATCCAAGCACGGTGATCCGTTATCAGCTTCCCACCGAGACATTCGTAACACTGAAGATCATTAACGCTCTCGGTCAGGTGGTCGCAGTTCCTGTGAACGAAGAACAGGAGCCTGGAGACAAGAGCATAAGTTTCTCGGCCGCGCATCTCCCTAGCGGAGTATATTACTATGTCCTCTTGACAGGCGGAAATATGCGGGAAGGAAAGATGATGCATGTGAAGTAGGTTTATGCTCTGCAATACCGATGTTAACGTTTCGCCGCGCAATGGAAAAGATATTGGATCATGAAGAGTAAATAGGAACAATATGCGAGTGGCTTACGTCCTAATCGTTTGCGGGAAGCGTAATCGACCACAGTGAATTCCTAAGAGTCAAAAAGGAACAAAAACGGGAGGCTGTCATGAACTTTTTCAAGTACAGTTTCATAATCATTTTTGCCTGCTCGCTTGTGAGCTCATCTGTCCCGGCTGATCAAAAGAAACGGGCAAAGACAGCCGCGCCTCAAGTCGTCCAGACTGCTTACTCCAATTCCCAGCTAACACAGCAGCTTGCCGCTGGAGCCGGAAGGAGCTTCATGAACTTCCTCGCAAGAAATGGAATCGCCCCCCAGTCGGCAAGGTCTGCAAACATTTCAAGTTCCGTTCAAGCATCGGGGTTACTGAAGGCCCAACTGCAGAATATCACACTGCCCAAAGCAATGCCAAGTGTAATTAGGTGGAACAGCAGTTCGGGGACACCGCGATTGATAGAGTACCACTATCCAACACAAGGAAATTCTGTCTCCTCTGTGCCATCAAGGAAGAATCCGGTTGCAATTGCAAGGCAATTCATGCTCGATAACAAGATCCTCTTGAAGATCGACGACCCCGAATCGGAGTTCAGACTTATTGGCAGTCATACCGACGAGCAAGGGCTTTCTCATGTGCGGTTCCAACAGCAGTACAAGGGAATCGAAGTTTGGGCAAAGGATGCGTACGTACATATAGATCAAGCAGGCCGCGTCGTTTCATTCAACGGCGTTTACATACCCACTCCTTCCCTCGACGCAACACCACAGATAACAAGTTCGACCGCTGTCAACGTTGTCTTGGAAGATTTGCATGCCAAAGGATTTACTGAAGGTGTGCCCAACGTCTTCAAAAAGATTCTCCCATATGCGGGAGCCAGCTTCACGAAAGTGATTTGGTGCAATGAGATCCCCGCTCCCCATTTGGCGTGGTTTGTCGAAGCAAGAAGCGGAATTGACCACGACTGGTTCTATTTCATCGATGCATCTACAGGAAAAATTCTTCGTTCCTATGATAATATAGATCACGATGGTTCTGTCGCGAGTTCCGGTGTGGACTTGAACGGCGTCACCCGGAGTTTTTCAACTTATCTTATCGGTGGGACATATTACATGATGGATGCTTCGCAGCCGATGTTCGACGCCGCGGATTCCAAATTGCCAGACAACCCGGTCGGTGCTCTGACCGCGCTGGATCTCAGAAATACTGACGTGTCGGCGCAGTCACAATTTTACTATGTCACATCATCGAATAACCAATGGGCTGACAAGAGCACGGTGTCGGCTCTTTACAACGCAGGCATCACTTACAATTTTTACAGGAACGCGTTCCACAGAAACTCCATCAACGACAGCGGCATGACCATATACTCCGTCGTCCACGTCACGAGCAATAATCAGCCGATGGACAATGCGTTCTGGAACGGGTATTTCATGGCGTACGGTGATGGAAGCCAGTCATTCAAGCCGCTAGCTGGCGGACTGGACGTCGCCGCTCATGAGATGACACACGGAGTAACTCAGCATTCGGCAAATCTTGAGTACGTCGACCAATCGGGCGCGCTGAACGAATCCATGTCCGACGCCTTCGCGGCTATCGTGGACAGTCTCAATTGGACCATCGGCGAGACAGTGGTGAAAGACTTTACCGACTTTCCAACTGGCGCATTGCGCGACCTTGCGAATCCTCACAATGGAGGAACGGCCGGCAGCGCGGCCTGGCAACCGGCCACCGTCGGCGAGTACGTCAATACGACCCAAGACAACGGTGGCGTTCATGTCAACAGCGGAATCCCGAACCACGCCTTTTACCTTGTGGCCTCCACAATAGGAAGGAACGAGGCTTCGAAAATTTGGTATAAAGCTCTCACCGCTTACATGACGAAGTCTTCACAATTTGTGGACGCGCGAATCGCAACCGTGAACGCCGCTACGGAATTATTTGAGCAATCAAGCAACGAGGTAAAAGTTGTCAAGAACGCCTGGAGCACCGTCGGAGTCACAGACAGCGTTGGAACCCCACCGCCACCGGCAACACAACTTGTCGGGACTAATTACCTTCTGGTAGCCAACACTGCGCCAAGCGACCCAAACTCACTCTACATTACAAGGACCGTGATCAATTCATATTCTGATTACGCTGCGCTCACCCAGACTCCTGTGTTGACCAAACCTGCCGTCTCCGACAACGGGGAAATTGTGCTGTTTGTTGACACGGATAATAGGCTAAGAGCTCTTTATACGAATCCAGCTAATCCACAGGAACAATTCATAGACACGAACGCAGTGTGGTGGAGCGTTGCAATCGGACCGGGACTCAGCAGCATAGCTTTCACATCAAAGAATATCGATACGACAATTTACTATCTCGATCTTGTGAACAATGTGAGTAAAGCGTTTAAGATCGTGACTCAGACATACGATGCCCCCGACACGAAAACGGCATTGTACGCTGACGCATTGTCCTTCGACCCGACAGGAAGGTATCTGTTGTTTGACGCTTACAACCAAATCAAGGGTGCACAAGGAGACACAATCCACTTCTGGAACATTGGACTGCTCGATGTAACAACCGAGCGAATGTCCACTGCCCTTCCGCCGCAACCGCAGGGATTAGAACTGGCAAACCCATCCTTCTCCAAAACAACTCAGAACCGATTTGCATTTGATTACTGGGATGAAAGCAGCGGTGAAGATTATGTCCTTGCAGCAAACTTCAGCACGTCCAATATCGGTGTTGTGACTGGCCCTCAGGATGTCCTCGGCTATCCTTCATATTCAGCTGACGACGACACGATCGTGTTTCATACGACAACCTATTATCAGTTCGACCAACATGACGCCGTCGAGAAAATGCCGCTCCTCGCCGACCAAATCACCGGCAGTGGCATTCCACAAAGCCATTCAATCGATGCTACATATCCGGTCTGGTTCGTCATAGGATCGCGCGTAAGCGAAGTGAAACATGTCCCGGAGATTCCAACCTCAGACGGGTTGATGCAGAACTACCCCAATCCTTTTAATCCATCGACGACTATACGCTACCAGCTAAACGCAGCCGGCCATGTTACACTAAAAGTATATGATGTACTGGGAAGAGAAGTAGCGATGTTAGTTGACGAGCGCCAGAGCGCGGGAACTCACACCGTCACCTTCGATGCGAGTGAGCTGGCCAGCGGCGTGTATTTTTATCGGGTGTCTGCAAACGGATTCACCGAGACAAAGAAGATGATATTGACGAAGTAACCACCTGTTAGGCCGTCATCTCGGAAGGAATGGCGGCCTGGTGCTTCAGCGTGTCTGCGTTTGCGTTCTTATCTTTTTCTTTCAACAATATCGGAAGGTATCTTCGTATCCGAATAAACCTCCCAGAGTTTTATCTTTCCGCCTTCGACTACAGCCTTCCACGCAGCGGGGATTAGCCACGTATCCTCTACAATGTCCCTCTGGCCCAAGTAAGATGCGCCCGCATGTCCGACACCGACGACAACGTTCTCTTTTTCAAAAATGTCATCCAATTCAATCTTGTAGTCGGGAAACCGTCGGAAGTATCCGGTCCATACTTTTCTAACCACATCTTTTCCGCTGAAAGAGCTTCCCCGCGCATCGACCAGGGTGTGATCGTCCGTCATCATCGCAGCAATCTTGTCCACGTCGTGACTGTTCATGCGATGAATAAACTCCTGAAATGCCGGGATCGGGGGCAAGACTTGACCGCTCATTACGTAAAGGTAATCGCCCCTTATTAAAAATACAAATCAACCCCTATGCGGATTAACGTCCGGTGGCAATTCCCTTGCATTTACGTGCCAGCACGGCCAACCCATCACGGCTCCTTCATCCACAATACGCGGTTTGTCTCAAGCAAGGGAAGGTGTTCTCGCGGGACTGGCACTCCTGATTGGACTCTCAATAATCATGCAAGCGTTGATCCCCGATTGATCGTTCGGGGTGCTTTCATGAATCATCGGGACGAATTTCCAGCACTCTCTTCCGCTCCTCTCCTTTCAAATCCCTGATCGCATAAAGCGTGATGACCGAAGACACACCTCTCCTTCGCAAGTCCTCGACATATTTCAGCACCTTCGCCTTTGCTCCGCGCATATTATCCTTCAACGCCCAGCCGATACCCTTCCGAACGAGATCATCGTCATCATGGATCAGGTCCTCGGAGAGCCTTAACACAACATCCGTAAATTCTCCCGAGGAACCGACCTTCCGAGTGAACGCCACGACACTTGCCCTTCGCTTCCACGGGTTGGTTGATCTGTTCCACCTTTTCAGAACCGACAGGATCTCTTTCGGATATTTGCGCAATAATGGTTGAAGAATATTGATGCAGAAATCATCGGTCGTTCCCCAGCTGTGAAAGTTTTCGAGATAACCGTCAAAGTATGTGAGCCTGCTCCGCTCGATTTCATCAACCGATAGGGAAATAATCCAGTTGGCAAACGCCGCTTCTTCATTGATGCAAGAGGTGATGAGCACGCGAGCTAACGACAGTCGCTCCTCCAGTGAAAGTCGAAGCACGGTTTGCTTGTAAGCTTTCAATATCGCTCTGAATTTGCTCGTCGTGACTCCCAAAGATTTGAAGTCCGGGTTCTTCACCCAACGGCGGTTCAGAATGGCGACCTTCCGATCAGAATGTTCACCAAGGGAATGTACTATCGACTTGTGTAATATTGCGAGCTTCGGCCGGGACATAGGACTCTGCGTTTGTCAGGATGAATGTAGACTGTCAGCGACTCAGACTCAACCAATGTCCTTCAGAGATTTGCATTTCCAGGCGGTCATATTTAAACTCACTCAACGGAAAGGTGAGATGGCAGCAAGGGGAAAGGACGAAAGGAATGATTCGGCAATGACATGCCCGCAAGACGAGAGGTATTGGGAGATGGTCCGATGAAGGAACGAAAGCGTGCGCTTGGAACAATATTGTACGCATGGTTGCTGGCTGGTACACTCGACATCACCGCGGCATCGGTTTATTATCCGCTCGCTAACCACTTCAGGTTGATACTTCTGTTTCAAAATATCGCCAGCGGTGTTTTCGGGGACAGAGCATTTGCGGGAGGAATCCCGATGGCATTAATCGGGTTGATGTTTCACTACCTGATCGCGCTAACCTGGACGATTTTCTTCTTCCTGATTTCTCCGAGAATCAAGATCGCATCCAGGAACAGGTTCGTTACCGGAATGATTTATGGAATATTTGTCTGGCTCGTAATGAATCTGATCGTGCTCCCCCTGAGCAACGTCGAGCATTCACCTCTTAATATCGGTCGTGCGGTTGTCGCGACAAGTTTTCTGATGTTTTGTATTGGATTGCCGATCTCGATGATCGTGGGAAGCTACTTTCGAAGGAACTGACCGCTGCGTTCTGACACGAACAGCTTGCACGGATATGCACCGCTGAACCGATTCGTTAATCTGGCACACGCTCATCAACAACTTCTCCTGCGATGTTTCCGTATTCCACTTCGTAAGTCTGCACCGGCCTGCTGATTCCTTTGACGGATATCGCTTCGAGCGGCCTGGTGCGCACTTCCTTGGTCGCGAGCAATCTCCAGGATGATTCGGAAATGATTATTTGTCCCGGCTTTGCAATCGAACAGAGACGAGCTCCCAGGTTCATGTTGTTTCCCAAAACGGTATGATCCATCCTCTCTTCACTTCCGACGTTGCCGACAATCGCCATTCCCGTATTAATCCCGATCCCTACCTGGATATCTTCACGGATCTTCGTCTCAACTTTAGTTATCTCTTTTTGAATTTCCACGGCACAGAGTACCGCATCATCCACCATGCTGCCTCCATCGAAAACGGCTATCAGCTGGTCACCAACATATTTGTCGATCACGCCGTTGTATTTGACGACGATCCTTGCCTGCGCGCTGAGATATGTATTGAGCAATTCAATTACAACTTCCGGCTCGACTCGCTCCGACAGTGCCGTGAAACCACGAATGTCTGAGAAAAACACGGTGACGGTTCTTCGCTCCCCGCCAAGTCGAACACTCCCACCATCCTGCTGAATCATCCTCATGGTCGAGGACGAAATGAACTTGGACATTAGGAACCGTTCTTTTAAGCCGAAGACCATTTCGTTGAACGACTGTGCCAGCATTCCCACCTCGTCTTTCGACCTGACGTTCAGGTGAAAATCATAGTTGCCTTTCCGTATCTGCTCCGTTCCGCTTACCAGTTTTCTTATCGGCGATGCAATTCCCTGAGCTATGAAGAACGCGCCGACGATCGCCAGCAAGAGAGCAAGAAAGCCAACCGCCAGAATTACATTCTCGAGCGTTTTGAAGGTGGCAAGCGCATGATCGACCGACACGGCAACAACATATACCGCATCGTTCCCGCCCGAAGCCCGTGAGTAAGCACACAAAAAGTTTTCTCCATTCAGCCTGGCCTCTTGCTGAAATATATTTCCTGTGCCAAGCGAGGCGTCTATGAACTTTTTGTTTACCAGATAGGATCGCAATAAGTCGAGTTGTGCGATGTCTGACAGGGTCGATGCTTCGACGCGGTCGTTCAGTATTATCGATATGTCACTTTGCGTGTCGTGCTTTAGCGATAGAGCCTCCTGCTGTGTTATGAGGTTTCCGAGCGTGAGCGTGCCAACCAGGAAGTCCTGAAATATTGGAACTGTAACAGCCTGGTACAGCTTATTATCAATCACCCAGATGGAAATGTCGTCACTCGAAGGATCGATTCCCTGAAGCGCCCTGCTCACTGATGGCTGCCAAGTCAGTGTGTCTCCGGATCTCTCGGGGTGATCAAGGCGGAAGAGCACCTCACCCTTTTCGTTGGTAAGGGTAAATAGGTCGACCTGAACCAACTTCGCAGGACTTTCCTGTCGATTCAACACATAGTCTTTAATCGTGGCCGGATCCTTCGTAGAGAGTTGTGCCTTTAAGACGGGTAGCTCCGAGATCAACATGCACGACTCGACAAGGCGCTGGTTTCGCAATGTAAGGAAGCGCTTGAAAGTCAGATACGTGTTCGTGAAATCCTGCTGGAGCTTTGCATCGGTAAGACTGCGAACTTCGGTCCGGAGGATGAAGAGAACGGAACCGCTGATGAACACTACCAATGCCATGGTCAGAACAAGAAGACGATTGCGGAGCGAAGGCGCGAAGAGATCTCGAATAAATTTCATCGACGTTGTTTTCCTACTCCATCACAGCACGGATCGTGGTCACGTCGCCTGCAGTGATCGTGACAGTCTTATCTGCCGAATGAAGTCTCTCGTGCCAGAATTTTACCGTATAGACGCCGGGAGGGATCCCTTGAATCTTGAAGGAGCCGTGCTCGTCCGGCTTTGCAAAGAACGGGCTGCCAAGTACCACTATGAAGGCCGACATGTATGAATGAATGTCGCAGAAAATCTCTGCTATTCCGGTCTTGTCAAACTTGACCGGAACCACCTCCCCGGTAGGCCGCCTTCCAATGTTGAATCTCTTGGTGGAAGATAACGAGAAGACGTTGTGGTAAGTGTCGTCTTCATTGACGAAGTCGACGACGGTTCCTTTCACAATTGGAAGGACGTGAGGAATAAAGGTCGCATTTTTCTGATTCATCGTCTCCCGTTTGAGTTCCGGATTTACATAGGCCTGAAGTCCGTTTCCTTCGAGATAGACGACAACGTTTTCGTTTTCATTCGTACTCTCATGCGTCATTCTCATGTCGGTCATCGCCGAACTGCCGAACCCGTATCTTGAGTCTCCGCTCCCGCCGAATCAGCTGTCCGGCGTTATGTAGCTCGATTGTCCCTTGCAGGGTTCCTGTCGGTACCTGCACAATCTCTGCACCCGACGCTCCAGCAGTCCCCTTAATCCCAAAGGATAGAACCGATGCATAGAGAATCGCCGCAAGTGCAAACATGCTTCTTTGCTTCACACGCTCTCCCGTCAACTTCAAAAGGAAATCACCACTGCAAGTCCTGCAACGTCGAGATTCGGCCGCGGGCTCACATCAATGTCGGTTTTCTGATAATCCAATTTGATGAGCACGGAATGCGCAGGTTTATATCCCAATCCTACTGCATAGCGGGTTACATTAGAATTCCACGGAATCCTCTTGCCTCGTGTACGGGAGTAGATGTATGGATCTGTAATGTTTCCGAACCGCAATGGATTATATCTAAGCGCCAGGAAAAGTCCGGGATAAAAGGGTGCATCGATTCTCAAATCAGCTAAGAACTCGCGACTGTCCATGTTAAGCCACTCACCCGCCGGAAGCCCACTCGTGTAAGTGTAGGTCTCACCATAGACGATGTATGGAGACTTGAAGCGGTTGAAAATATATTCCGCGTTGAGTTCATAGTAGAGGTAGCTGAGTGTGAGGTCGACGCCATATGTCGTTTGTCTGTAATCGTCAAGCGACCCACCGGATTGTTGCAAGCTTTGGTTTACGGAGGACGGGGTCATGAATGGTCCAGTCGCAAGTGAAAAACCTATCGTTCCCCAGATCGCCGGATGCAGCGCGACTCTCCCTTGAATCGAAGGAGTCGCGTTAACGTTGTAATCGCTCGAGGTGGAAGAAAGTGGTGCATTCATCAGTGCGATGTCATATTGAAATAAGTTGCCAACAAATGAACCGAACGCTTCTGCCCCGACAAAGTACGCACCGGTGTATATTGTGTTCAGGCGGCCGCCGTATTGATCCCCGGCTGACTTGACTTCGCCCGGATCCAGATAGCCTGTCTGAGGAGACACATTCTGCGGGTATGTGAAGAAGAGCGGGTATCCGATAAATGGGTTGTCCGGCGCGAGCTGCCGCTTCGCAAACAATCCAAACGGAGTCACAATTTTCCCCAAAGAAACTGAGAGTGCATCACCGACCAGGTCAGAGACAGTGACGTAAGCAAGCTGGATGTCGACTCCCTTAAAGTTTGGCGACTCCTGCGGACTGTTGGCAAGGCACGTTATCAGCGTGATGTCATCACTGACGTCGGCCTCTGCGAAAAGCTGGAACTGGTGGGCATTAAGCTGGAGATAATTGTTAAGAACTGAATTAAGGTCTTCCCGGCTGTCCTTCCCACCTTTCAGCACCTCGAAATCATAAATGCCCCACCATCTGATTTGAGCAAGCGATATTGCCGGGAATAGAATCAGCAGCAGCATCCCTGTTCTCCAGGTCTTCATCGCCTTACGAATTGCCATGAATGCTTTGCCCTTGCAAATGATGTGGTGCCCTCCCTCTGTAAGTGAATTACAACAGATATATTAACTAATGTCTTGATAAAAGAGTTTCCCCTCGACGACTTAAACAATGCCTGACCTTGTACGATCATTTTAATATTATCGCGTGAGCCGCAGACCCGTTAAAGGGAATAGTAACCGTCCGCTTCTCCCTGTCAACGCTCACCTTCGCTATCTTACCATCTAGAGTGACAACTCTCTCCGGCCGCACGTTGTAAAGAACGACTCTCCCATTGCAGCCGAGGACCGGTATGTCAAGAGTTAATCTCCTTTCCTTTTGAGTGATCGTGATCTCCTTAAGGGAATCGTTGTTGAACCGATCAACGTAAACAAATCTATTTCCGAAATCGCCTTTTCCGGGAAACGCATTGACAATCAGCTCCGGTTTCGATGTGCTGTCCCATCGCACTGAATTTCCTCTAAGCCAATTACTCCCTGTCACGAATATCGCATTCTCTCTTACGAATACAGGAATGTGGTCTGCTGACAAATTGACTTCATACTTCTTTCCACCCAAATATAACCTTGTCGGCGAGTACCAATCATACCACGCCCCGGCTGGCAGATAGACCACCCTTGAGATTTCATCTTTGACGACAGGTGCGACGAGAAACGAATTCCCGAAACAGTATTCGTCCCAGATGTTGTATGTTTTCGGATCGTCGCGGTACTCATAAGTCAGCGGCTTCATCAACACGCCATTGTCCCTCGAAATATTCAACTGAGAGTAAATGTACGGTGCCAGCGACATCCTCTCTTCACATGACTCTCTGAATTTATCCTGAAGAGACTTGCCGTAATGCCACGGTGCTCTGTCTTCCCCCTGCGCACCCACTCCATCAAGTTTGATCTCGAAAAGGCCGCACCACGCTCCCCATTGAAGCCAACGGCTAAATGAATTTTCCGGCTCCATTCCTGGAGCACCGAGGTAACCGCCGACATCGCTTCCCCAATCCGGAAATCCCATAAACCCGCAGCGAATCGCATTCGCAAGATTGCACGCCATCCCGTCCCAGCTTGCACGAACGTCACCGCCCCACAATGCGCTTAAGTATTTCTGGCTTCCGCCGAGCGCACCTCTCGCGTAATTGAAGTTGTCCTTTCCCCATTTCGCCGTGAGAATAGAATCAATGACCTTCGCGAAAAGGTACGGGTACCTATTCCTCCGCTCCCACTCCGGCGTGTTATCATGCCAATTGATCTCTGCGGGAAAGACCTCGTCGCCACGATCCATCTTGTGTCCTCGGACGCCGAATGCATACTCGTTCTCGTTGAGTAGATCGCTGAACTTCGACACGATCGCCGGATCTGTGAGGTCCAGGTATGCATGATCGCCGGGCAATGTCCTGAAGATGCTCGTGTCGCCAAACGTACAGGTCGCGACCCACGACATGAACTGCAGGTTGTAATTGTCGTTCAACTCTCCGATCCATTTTCCCGGATCGCTGAACTTCGCGTTGAAGTCCATCTTCGACCATCCGTTGTTCCCGTCGCTGTAAGGTCTATCAACCATGATCGACGTAATCGGAATCTTCAACGCGGTGAACTGTTCCGCGTCGTTCAGTATGTCATCCTTACCATTTTTGTCCTCATCGCGCCAGACAGTGACACCACAAGCCCAAGGAGGAACATACTTAGGTGGACCGATGATCCGGTAATACGCTGCCATGATCTCATCACCGTCATTGCCCGTAAAAACATACCAGTCTAATTTTCCGGTGTGGTGATAGATAATCGTCCGCCCGTTGACTGCAAACTGATATTCTCCTCTAGCAAATGTGTTGAAGAAGGATGCATAGCCGAGGTTATTGAAGAACAAGGTCGACCATGCTGATGCGAAGTTTTCATAATATCCGCCGCCTTCTCCCTTGATCTCGAAGGTCTGATTTGATCCGCGGAGGTCCGGGCTTTTCTGGTTGTCAGGGACAAGGTTCTCGCGGATGCCGAAGAAATGTTCGCCGAGATCTTTGAGATAGATTGACACGTGGCGAGACCACTTCGGATCGGCAAAGATATGCCATCCGCCATCTATTTTTTCGACCATCACGTCCACCGTGTGATCGTAGGCCGTGTTCACTTTCCCCGCGTCAGGAACATTTAGATATTGGAGCTCTAGCACGACACTATCCGATCTTTGCTCCTTAATTTTCATCGAAGCTGGAGTGATGAAGTTGAACTGAATGCTGTCCACGACCATTATCGGCTTGTTGTTCTTCAGGAGTCGAAATGATCTTTGCTTTGCAGAAATCGAAACGAAGTATTTGTCTCCAGAGGTACGAGCGAACAGAAGTGTGGGCAAGAAAATTAGCGGGATCAGAAAAAGTCGCCTGCTTCTCACTGCAAACTACCTAACCCTTTAGTGGCTTGAAAGATTAATTAACAACGCTCAGACGTGATTCCAATCGACTGGCGTATTCGTAATTTATGACTTCGGCCGTTCGCTTCTTATCTACTCTTCCTCGTCGAACAAATCTCCCTGCTCCTGCCCGTTCGAGCCGTTGGCTCCTTCGTCTTCTTCAGCGATAACTCTCGCTACCGCTGCGATGGCATCGCTCGGCTGAATCCTGATCAACCTTACACCCTGGGTATTGCGTCCGGCAATTCTGATGTCCTTCACATGCTGGCGAATCAGAAAGCCTTTCGCGGTCACGATCATGATATCGTCGTTGTCGATGACTTCCTTAAGCGCAAGGAGCTTGCCATTCTTGTCGCCGGTTTTCAACGTAATGAGTCCCTTGCCTCCACAACGTCGCAATGAATACTCTCCGACCTCGCTCCGCTTACCGAAGCCCTTATCGGTGACCACGAGTACGCTTGCGCCGGGCCTGCTTATCACTATCATGCCGATAACTTCGTCGCCCTTGGAGAGGTTCATTCCTTTCACACCGCGAGCGCTGCGGCCCATGGCGCGGACATCCTTCTCATTGAACCTCAGGGCAAGCCCGTTCTTACTTCCGATTATTATGTCCTGCTTGCCGTTCGTCAGCCACGCGTCGATAAGCCTGTCTCCTTTGTCGAGCCCTATTGCAATGATTCCAACCTTCCTCGGGTTAGAGAACTCGTTCAATGCAACTTTTTTCACGTGTCCCCGTTTTGTAACCATGGTAACGAATAGCTCTTCCGCAAAATCCTTCACCGGTAAAAATGCTGTTATTTGTTCGTCGGGCATTTTTCCGATGAGATTAAGTATCGACCTTCCGCGAGAGACTCTCCCGCCTTCAGGCACTTCATGAACTTTCAGCCAGTAAGCCCTTCCTTTGTCGGTGAAGAAGAGAATATACTGGTGCGTTGACGCAATGAACATATGTTCAACGAAATCATCTTCGCGAGTTGATTGGGCTGTGATGCCCTTCCCGCCCCGGCTCTGACGTCTGTAGCCGCTCACGGGATAGCGCTTGATGAACCCGTTGTGCGTGATAGTTATGACAACATCCTCCTCGGCAATCATATCCTCTATGCTGAACTCGGATGCCTTCTCGACAATCTCCGTCCGCCGTTCATCTCCGTAAGTCTTCTTGAGTTCCAGCAGCTCTTCGCGAATTATCTCCATTCTCATCGCCTTGCTGGCAAGTATCCCTCGCAGTTTCTCGATGAGCTTTATGGTCTCGCGGTATTCGTCCTCGATCTTCTTTCTTTCCAGACCCGTAAGTCTCTGGAGGGTTAGCGCGAGGATTGCTTTTGCCTGTATTTCGCTAAGCTTGAATCTTTTCATTAAGGCTGTCTTCGCAGCATCAGGGTCCTTGGACTTCTTGATTAACCGCACTACCTCATCGATGTTGTCGAGGGCGATCTTGTATCCCTCAAGGATATGCGCGCGCTTCTCGGCAGCATCCAAATCAAACTTCGTTCTACGGACGACCACCTCATGCCTGTGGCTGATGAAGTGTTCCATCATCTGCTTGAGGTCGAGGACTTTCGGAACTCCGCCGACAAGCGCAAGCATTATGACGCCGAACGTCGTCTGCATCTGAGTATGCTTGTAAAGATTGTTCAAGATGACCTGCGGCTCGGCATCGCGCTTCAGCTCTATGACGACGCGGATTCCGTCCCGGTCTGATTCGTCCCTTATGTCGGAGATGTCCTCGATTTTCTTTTCGCGGACGAGGTCCGCAATTTTCTCTATTAGATTTGCTTTGTTGACCTGGTACGGAACTTCAGTGACAACAATGTTCACCCTTCCATTCTTCATCGTCTCAACGTTCGCCTTCGCGCGTAACACGATCCTTCCGCGACCAGTCTTGTACGCTTCCCTGACTCCCTCATAGCCGAAAATGATACCACCGGTCGGAAAATCCGGAGCCTTGATGATCTTAATCAATTTTTCAATAGGCAGGTCCGGAGTCTTTATTAGTGCGACTATTGCATCGATAGTGTCCGTCAAATTATGCGGCGGGATGTTCGTGGCCATTCCGACCGCGATCCCGCTCGATCCGTTGACGATGAGATTCGGGAGGAGTGAAGGCATGACGATCGGCTCGGTCAGCGACTCGTCAAAGTTCGGCGCGAGATCGACCGTGTTCTTCTCAAGATCGCGGAGCATCTCTCCGGCAATTCTGGACAGCCTGGCCTCCGTATAACGCATCGCGGCAGGCGAGTCGCCGTCGATCGATCCGAAGTTGCCTTGCCCATCCACGAGCGGATAGCGCATCGAAAAGTCTTGTGCCATTCTGACTAACGTGTCGTAAACGGCCGAGTCACCATGAGGATGGTATTTGCCAAGCACCTCGCCTACAATTCTTGCGCTCTTTTTATAGGGCTTGTTGTAATCGAGGCTGAGCTCTGACATTCCGAAAAGAACTCTTCTGTGCACCGGCTTGAGACCATCTCTGACATCGGGGAGCGCGCGTGCCACGATAACCGACATCGCGTAATCGATATACGAGCCCTTTATCTCGTCTTCTATGTCAACAGGAACTAGCTTTTCATTTAATGCCATAAATTTTCTGCTTTATCTTCTCTTCCGACTAGATCGCAATTTCTCTTTTACTTTTTCCAGATGCTTAATATCGTCAATATCCCAAGGAATTTAACTTCGTGATCGAGTAATGGTTGCAGGAGTGTTTTTATATCCATAACGCCGGACAAACTCCAAGCCTTCTTTTACGAGCCGATCCATTATTTCATACCGCTGTCGTTCCGAGAGGGACCGCCGAAACTCTATTTCAAATTCCATTTCCTTTTCGGGATCATCTTTCTCAAGAAATAAGATGTGCGTTTTCTGTTTTCTCATCGTTAGACATCAAGATTTCTGACGTACTTGGCATTCTTCTCGATGAAGTTCTTTCTCGGCTCAACCTCTTCTCCCATCAATATTGAAAATGTCCTGTCCGCCTCCGCAGCGTTTTCGATACTGACCTGGAGCAGCGTTCGCTTGGCGGGATCCATGGTAGTTTCCCAAAGCTGCGCCGGGTTCATTTCGCCGAGACCTTTGAACCGCGACACAACTACATCACCTTCGCTCCCTTTTTTCAATTCCTTTATCAGATCATCTCTTTCATCCTCACTGTAGGCATACTGTTCCACCTTTCCTTTCCTCACTTTGAAAAGAGGCGGCTGCGCAATATATACTCTGCCGAGCTCGACGAGCTCCTTCATATACCTGAAGAAGAACGTGAGGAGCAGTGTTCTGATGTGGCTACCATCAACGTCGGCATCGGCCATCAAAATGATTTTCCCGTACCTCGCCTTCGATGCATCGAATTCCTCGCCATCGCCGATTCCCGCACCGATCGCCTGGACGATTGCGCGAATCTCTTCGCTCTCGAGAATCTTATTCATTCTCGCTTTCTCGACGTTGAGAATCTTCCCTTTCAATGGGAGGATTGCCTGGAACTGCCTGTCCCGGCCTTGCTTTGCTGAGCCACCCGCCGAATCACCCTCGACGATAAAAATCTCGCAATGATCCGGGTCGTTAATGGAACAATCGGCGAGCTTGCCCGGCAGGTTGGAAGACTCCAGCGCGTTTTTCCTTCTGACAATCTCCCTTGCCTTCCGCGCGGCCTCGCGCGCCTCTGCCGAGTTGACCGCTTTCTCGATTACTCTCTTCGCGATTCCCGGATTCCCTTCCAGGTACTCGCTTAGTTTGTCGTTCACGATGGTCTGTACAATGCTCTCTACTTCGCCATTGCCTAACTTCGTTTTTGTCTGTCCCTCGAACTGCGGCTCGGGAACTTTCGTGCTGATCACGACGGTCAGTCCCTCTCTGAAGTCGTCTCCCGTCAGATTGACCTTGTCGGACTTTACCAAGTTATTCTTGTCAGCGTAAGACTTTAGCGTCCTCGTCAAAGCGCTTCTGAACCCGCTGACATGTGTGCCGCCTTCAATGGTGTTTATGTCGTTGACATATGAAAAGAGGTTCTCCCTGTAATCATCACAGTACTCGAAGGCGACCTCGACCGCAACACCTTCGCGCTCCCCCGAGACATAAATCGGGTCCTTAGCCAGCGTCTTTCTTGTGCCGTCTATGTAACGCACAAACTCTGTAATCCCGCCGTTATAGTGGAATACCTCCTCGGTTCCATCACGCTTGTCCATCAGCGTGATCGTTATCTCGGGATTCAAGAATGCCAGCTCGCGCATTCGATCGGCAAGTGTCTCGAATTTGAAGTTTCTATTCTTGAAGATCTCCCTATCAGGCATGAATGTAGTCGTCGTACCGGTTTTCGCCTCCTTGCCGATGACCTTCACTGGCTCCACCGGATCGCCGCGCTTGTACCTCTGGTAGAATATTTTTCCGTCTCGATAGACCTTCACATCGAGAACCTCAGACAACGCGTTCACTACGGAAACCCCGACACCGTGCAGTCCGCCCGATACTTTGTACGTCGACTTATCAAACTTTCCACCGGCATGCAGAAGCGTCATCACGACCTCGAGTGCCGACTTCTTTTCAATCGGATGAATGTCTGTTGGAATGCCCCGGCCATCGTCTTCGACCGTTACACTCCCATCTTTGTTGATCGTAACACTTATGTTCTTGCAATATCCGGCGAGAGCCTCATCTATCGAATTATCGACGACTTCGTAAACGAGATGATGCAATCCGCGCTGCCCCACGTCGCCAATATACATCGCCGGGCGTTTCCTGACAGCCTCAAGTCCTTTGAGAACTGTTATGCTTTGCGCGGTGTAGCCGTCTCCGTTCTTTGGAGCGGCCTTCTGCACTTTCTCCGAAACGCCGACATCTATGTGACTGATACCTTTAGCCTCCGCTTTGGCTTTCAGCGACTTTCCGTTGCCTCGTTGCCTTTTGGGCTTGGACTTAGTCGCTGCATCCTTTCTCGACATGAATTACCTCTTTTAAATAAAAAATATATCGTCGACTCCCGACCCGGGATAATTGTCTCTTATCTTCTTCAGTATTGCCGGCTTCATGAAGATGAGCTCGTTGCGCCACGCACTGTTCTTCGTTCTCACGTAGAGCGTCCCATTTTCAATTCTTGAGATCTCGGTATTTCTTCCGATCACCTCGCCGACTATCGTCTCCCATTCACCGACGACATTATATGCCTGAAGCTTGTCTGCTATTCCATCCTGACGGGTAAACTCATCTATCAAATCGCCGAGTCTTCGTGCTTCAGACGTTTTCGTAGACAATGTTTCCTTCCCGGACGGTGTGAATTTTCATCTCCCTCGTATCGAGGAGCTTCTCATCAATATTGAGCATATCCGTCGCAGTAACGAACGATTGACCGAGTCCCGAGAGCGCAACGAGTGCCTTCGTCGCGCGCGAATAATCCAATTCTGTCATGACATCATCAAGCAACATCACGGGGGTCTCGCCGAGTTTGTTCTTCATGTAATAAAATTCCGCCACTCTCAACGCAACCAGAAATGTCTTGTGCTGACCCTGTGATGCAAATTCTTGAATCGGCTTATCGTTCAGAATGAAACCGACGTCGTCGCGGTGCGGCCCGACGAGCGTTGCCCCGCGCATCCGCTCCGCGTTGCGCAGAGTGGCAACCGCCGCTTCAAACGATCCCATGGTATCATTACCGGGATCAAACGATGGCCCGTACACCACCCGCGGCAGCTCGCCATATTCGACTAGCGACGCGTATGCCGAGCTAAACGGCGATTCGAACTCTCGGACGAAATCCGCTCTCTTCGTCATCACCTTCGTGCCGTGAATGATCAGGGCGTCCGTCCAGGCCCGAAGGGAATCTCCGTCGAGCATGCCGTTCAGTTTTCCGTCGAGCAAAATCTTGTTCCGCTGTCTGAGCACCCGCCGGTATTCCATCAACTCTTCAAGATATGAATGAGACACTTGCGACAAAACCATATCGAGAAGCTTCCTTCGCTCTGCGGGCGGCCCGCCCGTCACGACAAAGTCGCCGGGCGAGAGCACAACAATTGGAAACATCCCGATAACGTCCATGCTCCTGGCGACTTCATTCTTATCGAGGAAGTATCTCTTGCCGGATGCTGCTTCGTAAGCAACGCGGACATGGTGTAACAGGTTTCTATCACTTTCAACTTCGGCATCCACCGTGAATGATTCACCCCCGAACTTCGGAACGGTGGAGTCAACGATACTCAAAAAACTCTTGGTGAGGCAGGCGTACGAAAGCGCCTCCAATATGCTCGTCTTGCCCTGGGCATTAGCACCGGTTATGAAGTTGATCCCGTCGCCGAACTCAAGTGATGACTCAGTGTGGTTCCTGAAACCTGTAAGTCGAATTCTCTTGACTCGCATTAGTCAGTTCAATCTCAGCGGCATTACAAGTATGAGCAGATCCTGGCCGGTTCCCTTTGCATTGTCCTGTATCGGTTTTATAGTTGCCGCCCTCGTCGCGGTCGAGAATGCAAACCGGACCATTTCCTCATCGATGCTGCTCATCGCCTCGGTAATGTAGGTGGAGTTGAATCCGATGCTCATCGGTTCTCCGCCGTTCCATTGCACTTGAAGCGTTTCCTCACCCATCTCTCCCCTATCAGTGTCCTCAGCAGATATCGTAAGCGCATCTTTGTTGACAACAAACTTCACCAAGTGGTTAACCGAGTCGGAGAGAATCGCGACACGTCTCACCTTATCCAGTAACTCACCTCTATTGACGGCCATGAGTTTGTTGTTGTCGATGTCGCTGGGAATGACTGCATCGTAGTCAGGATGGGGGTCTCTAATTAATCGGGTCGTCAACTCGGTGTCGCCATCCCTCAACCTTATATGTTCGTCTGCAAGTGTAATCTCAACAGTGGATCCCTTGAAACTCTTTGCTACCAGCGACAGTGCTTTTTCCTGGATGTTCGCTTCCCTCTTGAGCGGTTTGTCGACAAGCGACTTGTCTTCGATCCTGACGAGCCTATGACCATCTGTGGAATATATTCGCGCGCCCCTTCCAGAAAACTGGAACAGCACCCCATTCATGGATCGTCTGTGCTCGTCTTTAGAAACAGCGAAGAGAGTCATTTCTATCACATTCCGTAGCAGATCCGCAGACATAGAAGAGATCTCTGCTCCCTCGCCGAGGGCTGGCAATGTCGGATATTCGTCAGCGGATGTGCATGCAAAGCGAAAAGAACCAGACTTCGTTTTGAGTGTCAGCTTTAGGTTTTCATCGACCGATACCTCTATGTCGGAATCGTCAAGATTGCGGACGATGTCAAAAAACTCCTTAGCATTCACAGTCACCCTACCATCGGTCCCATCCAGCAGTTCTGTTTGAGTAGACATTGATATTTCGAGGTCGGTGGCAGAAATAGTAAGTGTCTTCTTCTGTGTTTCTAATAGCAGGTTCTCAATTGCGGGGATAGTGGTTCTAACAGGAACAACTCCGATTATTCTCCCGATTACATCTCGGAGATTCCTGCTATTCACTTTGAATTTCATTTCCACCTCCATTGATTGTGGACAAGCGTTGTCCGACTACTGTGAATTTTGTATAAATTTACCTTCCTGTGCCCTAACATTCAATTCAGGATGATTCACCAAGATCCACATCATTATTATAAATCTTCTATATATATATAAGAGATTAGGATTAATAAAGAGTGTCAATATGTTAATGAGAAGCTAACGAATGTGTAAGGGCATGCCCGACGGTCGGTTGTGTATTGCGATGGGAGATCTGATTTGCACAAACGGCATGGAACCAATTGTTGGCCAGTCAACCTTTATTAACAGTGAGTAGCTGAAATGAAAATCTTGTTGGAAAGATTTGAGTAGTGAACAATCAACGAACACTCTTCAACAATAAATTCCACAATGTATTCACAATCCGATCATTTCGATTTTCTTCTTCATATGGTTGTATTTTTCTTTGAAGTGCTCGTCGTTGGCAAGAAGATTGCCTATGATCTGGCATGCATATATCACAGTGGAATGGTCACGGCCGCCGAAATGGCTGCCGATGGTTTTGAGCGGTAATCGGGTGAGCTCTTTCGTCAGGTACATGGCAGCCTGGCGGGCGATCACGACTTCTTGTTTTCTCGTCTTTGCACGGAGCTGCTCTTCGGTCACGTCAAATACGTCGGCGACTATCTTCTGTATGTCCTCCACAGTAACCACTGCTTTTCTGCTGAGAGCAAGGTTGCGGATAACTTCCTTCGCAAGGTCGACAGTTATTTCTCTGTTGTTCAGACTGGCCTTTGCGAGAATACTTATCAGACTCCCCTCGAGCTCGCGGATGTTCGTTGTCACGTTGGCGGCGACATATTCGATGACATCATCCGGCATATGGATACCGTCGTCCTCACTCTTCTTCCGGAGGATGGCAATGCGCGTTTCCAAGTCGGGAGGTTGCACGTCGACCGTCAACCCCCAAGTGAACCGACTTACCAGTCTGTCATCCACACCCTTCAATTCTTTGGGTGGTCTGTCGGAGGAAAGTACGATTTGTTTGCGCGATTGGTGAAGCGCATTGAATGTGTGAAAGAAATTGTCCTGAGTCTTTTCTTTGCCGGCGAAGAATTGTATGTCGTCGACAATCAATATATCCATACTGCGGTAGAAATTTGAAAACTCGTTTGCTCGGTCTTTTTGGATGGAGTCGACGAAATCTACGGTGAATCGCTCACTGGAGGCATATAGGACCCGGTTGGCCTTTCCTGCCTGGCGCGCGTAGTTTCCTATGGCTTGAATCAAATGCGTCTTACCTAATCCGACACCGCCATAAACCACAAGTGGATTGAATGCTGTTCCTGCCGGATTGTTCGCCACAGCGTAAGCGGCAGCGCGTGCAAACTGGTTGCTGTCACCTTTGATAAAGTTGTCGAACGTGTAGCGTGCATTGAGGTTACTTTCAAAGGAGGGTCTACCAAGGGGTTTCACAGTGTCGGCTCGTTGAGCCTGGCCTTCAGACTGGCCGTGTTGAGTAGGCCGATAAAACCTCGGTTCGGAATCGCTCATGTCTTCCTCGGAGATCGTGTATTCAACTCGAGCATTCTCTCCTATGACGTGCCTTGCTGACTCCATGACAACTGAGGAGTAGTGTTCCTCCAGCCAGTCATGGAAGAACTGGCTGGGGACTCTTAGCAGCAGGCTATGATTGTCGAGAGTGAGCGGGACGACCGGCTCGAACCAGGTCTTGTAACTCAAGTTGTTTACCCTTCCCTGAATGAGCTTCATACATTCTGACCATGCCCCTCTGGCGTCTGTTGTTGTTTCCATCAAGATGCTCCCTGTAAAGAGATCATAGAATTCTCCACATTGCCAACATGGTTATGAACATTCGGAACGTCGGCATATCCTCAACAATATCAGGCCCTTACCATGTCGAGTAACATTTAGTTAACATGCTTGTGGAGAATGGGAAAAACCACTAGCGGATCAGTCAGTCCCAAAAAGAGTGATTTTTTTGTATTTCCACAAGTTATCCACACCAAACCATCAAAGACTGTTGCTCCCAATAATAGCAAAGGTAGCGAGGAAAAACAAGATGGTACAATTCCGAAGCGCATACCATAACATGCTGTGGAATAAGGGGTTACGAGCGCGAATCGGGAGCCCTGTGCTCCAAAAGCTGTGACTGTCGCAACCCGTGTGACATAGTTGCTTTTCTTGAGAAAGGCACATGGCTATGTGGAAAAGTAGAAGAATTTTGTGGAAAACGCGCGTGTATTACTTCTGGGCTCACGAATAGCCTCAGTTTTCTTGGAATTGTGGGGTCGTAGTGGTGCGGTGCACTCAAAACCTTGAACTTTGTTCTTCTGGGCACTAACTTAGCAGTCAACGCACAATTCTACAGGAGCAAAGCATGAAGAGGACGTTCCAACCGCATAACACAAGAAAAAGAAGGACTCATGGCTTCAGATCGAAAATGCGCAGCAAGACCGGGAGGAAGGTTCTGGCCCGAAGGCGTGCAAAGGGGCGTAGGCGTCTCACCGTGAGCGATGAGAGATAGAATTTGATTAGTTCTCTTCCCGGTGAAAATCCACGACAGTCGGCCGGGTTAACGCCTTCCTATTGTGCGCCGGCCGAAGGTGAGGTCATAAAATCACCGAGCGAGATCAAAGAGATCCTGATGAAAGGGAGGCGGAAAAGCGGGAGGCATACATCAATTTCGTATCTCTTACGGGATGGCCGACCGATTGTTAGAGTCGCATTCACAATCTCAAGAAAGGTAAAGCGAGCAGTCGATCGGAACCGAATGAAGCGGCTGATGAGGGAGGCGTTCAGGTTAAGGGTGGCAACATTAACAGCAACTGTTGGCGCGACAAAAATCGGTGTAGATATTGTGGTAGCCGGCAGTTGTGGCCAGGGTGCAGAAGTACTTTCATTCGATGACATTGAAAAAGAGCTCGAACAAATCCTGCATCGGATCGGAGACGAAATTGCCAGCTGACGTGGTTATTGTTTTGCTCAAGCTCTACAAGAAATTTGTCTCGCCGCTTTTTCCACCTTCGTGTAGATTTTATCCGAGTTGCTCCGATTATTCGATGGAGGCTTTTCGCGCATACGGATTCTTCAAGGGAATGTCATTGAGCATCTGGAGAGTTCTGAGATGCAGTCCGTTCAACGAGGGCGGTTATGATCCTGTTGCGAAGCGTGCCGACGGCAGATAAGGAATGATAGATGGGGAAGAGTGAAACAATAGGAATCATACTCATTACGCTGGTGCTGTTCGTTTGGATGTATCTGAACGCACCGAAGCAACCCGCTCGCACACAACAGCAAAGCGGCACTGAGCAGGCGGCGCAACCTTCTGGTCAAGGGAGCAAAGCGCCCGTCTCTGCCGGCGCGTTGTCCCGACAAGCGGCAGAGGGTTCAAGTGTTACAGCAGCACCCCGCTCGGACACGACGCTAGTGGCGGTATACGGGAACACATTTGCCCCTTATGCGCGCGGCATTCTGAAGACCATAACGATAAAGACGGGCCTCTACGATGCCGTTCTGGAAACGCATGGCGGTGTGATAAAGAAATGGGATCTGAATAAATTCAAAACGTGGAGGGGTGAACCCGTTGAGCTTGTGAGTTATGAACACGAGGGCGACCTCAGCCTGCTCTTCCAGGCGATGGACGGGAAACTCATTGATACAAAAGACCTCTATTTTGACTCGTCGCTTCCCAATGGAGATGTCGTGACGCTGGCCGACAGCCAGACGTATAAGGTCAGGTTCACTTTGAACGTTGGTGACTCGTCGCAGATAGTTCGAGTCTTCACGTTTAAAGGCGGCGTGTATGATTTCAGCTCTGCGGTCACCTTCAGGAACATGGGACCGTTCATAGCGAATTACCAGTATCAAGTAACATGGGAGCATGGACTGAATTACGCGGAGGAGAACAGCGTGGACGAGTCCAGCTTTTCTACTGCGTATGCTTACAATGGGGGTGAGACCGTCACCCTTGATGCGAGCAAGTTGAACGAGACTGTCAAGCAGGAGCTGACCGGTAACACCGCGTGGGTTTCGCAAACGACGAAGTATTTCACAGCTGCCGTCGTCTCAAAGGGGAAGCCAGCCGACGGCGCTTTCCTGCAGGGCACGGAAGTGAGGGCTCCCAACAACGGGCAGATCAGAACTTATAACACCGCGCTTGAGATGAGATTCGAGGGTCAGCCGTACCAGGCAGACTCTTTTATGGTTTATCTCGGGCCGCTGGATTACCATATTTTGAAATCATACAATGTCGGACTTGAAGAGACAGTTGGGCTGGGGTGGCGATTGGTCGTCAGGCCGATTGCTGAATACATCATGCTTCCACTGTTCGGTTTCTTCCATTCTTTCATCCCGAATTATGGATTTGTAATTATTCTCTTCTCGCTTTTGATAAAGCTTGCGCTTAACCCGCTGACGGCAAGCAGCATGAAGTCTATGCGGAAAATGCAGGCACTGCAGCCGATGATGGCTGAGATAAAAGAGAAATACAAAGAAGATCCGCAGAAGATGAACCAGGCGGTCATGAATCTTTACAAGGAGTACAAGATAAATCCGATGGGTGGATGCCTGCCGATGGTTCTGCAGCTGCCGATCCTCTACGCGTTGTGGGCGCTCTTCAGAGGCAGCATTGCTCTTCGACAGTCTGACTTTCTCTGGTGGATCAAAGACCTGTCCATCCCCGACACGATCGTGAGCTTGCCATTTACGATTCCTATCATTGGTCTGAACCAGATAAGCGGTCTTGCGCTTCTAATGGCGATCACCATGTTCGTTCAACAAAAGATGAGCGTAAAGGATCCGCGACAACAGTTCATGGTCTGGTTCATGCCGGTGCTGTTCTGGATCTTGTTCAATAATTTTCCGTCCGGTCTGAATCTGTATTACTTTGTCTTCAACATTCTGTCCATCGGACAGCAGTATCTCGTGAACAAGAAGCCAACGGAGGAGGTCCTCGTCAAGCCAGCGCCGGTGAAAAAGGAGAGACCGCAGCGCCCTCCGGTTGGCAACAGATTCATGAGAAGAAACAGGTGAAGATAGTTCAATATTCAAAAATCCAAAGTCAAAACTGCAGATCAAAAGCTAAACGTAAATTGGCCGGTAGCGTACTGCTGGAAGCCGATAGTATGCTTGACTTTTGAATTAATCCTGATCCGTCACACACCCCTCAGATGCCGATGACACGCTTTTGATGTACTTGTAGAGCATTCCGCTCTTGGCTCGATAGGGAGGCGCCTTCCATTTCTTAAGACGCGCTTCGATCATAGTGTCCGGGATATCCAGTGAGATTGTATTTCGCTCGGCATCAATAGTTATTCTCTCTCCGTTCTCAACAACCGCAAGCACTCCGCCCATTTGCGCTTCGGGGGTAATGTGTCCGACCACGAAGCCGTGGGTTCCGCCGGAGAAACGGCCGTCAGTTATGAGTGCCACGCTTTTCCCAAGTCCTGCACCCATGATGGCGGAAGTAATCGTCAGCATCTCGCGCATTCCCGGTCCACCCTTTGGACCTTCATATCTTATGACTACGACATCACCAGGAACGATCTTCTTGTCCTCGAGAGCCGCCAGTGTTTCCTCCTCGGAATCAAAGACCTTTGCAGGGCCGGAGAAACGTAAGCCTTCTATGCCTGTGATTTTCGCGACGGCGCCATCCTTTGCGAGGTTGCCGTACAGGATCTGGAGATGTCCGGTCTTCTTGATTGGATCGGAAAGGGTATGAATGATCTTCTGGCCAGCGGCCAGATCAGCGACCTTGTCAATGTTTTCGCCGAGAGTTCTACCGGTAACTGTCATGCAGTTACCATCGAGCAGGCCCTCTCTCAAAAGCAATTTCTGCACTGCCGGGATTCCACCGATGTCGTTCACGTCCTCCATTACAAATCTGCCGCTCGGCTTGAGCTCTGCAATGTATGGAACACGGTTGCTGACATTCTGGAAGTCGTCAATTGTGAGATTCACGCCAACCGACTTCGCGATTGCGATGAGGTGGAGCACCGCGTTCGTGGACCCTCCAAGGGCTGTCACCATGGCAATAGCATTCAGGAAGGATTGCCGGGTCATTATGTCGCGTGGCTTGAGGTCTCTTTCAAGCAGGTTCAAAATGGCTTTTCCGGTCGCGAGACATTCTTTCTTTTTCGCCTCGCTGTCGGCAGGAAGGGAAGAGCTGTAAGGTAGCGACATTCCGAGGGTCTCGATTGCTGTCGCCATGGTGTTCGCGGTGTACATTCCGCCGCACGCTCCTGGACCGGGGCATGCATGTTTCACAACCTCCTTCATTTCCGCTTCTCCTATGTTGCCGGCGATGAACTCGCCGTAGGACTCGAAGACTGAGACGATGTCGAGCTTCCTCCCATTCCAGTGTCCAGCCCTGATGGTGCCGCCGTAGATCATGAGACTGGGACGGTTCAGTCTTCCCATCGCGATGAGCGAGCCCGGCATGTTCTTATCGCAGCCGGGAATTGAAATGTTCGCGTCGTACCACTGTGCGCGCATCACCGCCTCGATCGAATCTGCGATGATTTCTCTTGATGGAAGCGACGATTTCATTCCTTCAGTTCCCATTGCAATCCCGTCGCTGACCCCGATGGTGTGAAAGATCAATCCAACGAGCCCAGCCTCTTGAACGCTTTGCTTCACTAACTTTGCCAGATCATCAAGATGCATGTTACAAGTGTTTCCCTCCCAGCCCATGCTGGCGATTCCGACCTGTGGCTTTTGCATGTCCTCTTCTTTCAAGCCAACACCATAGAGCATCGCTTGCGAAGCTGCCTGGGAGGTTCTCTGTGTTAAGTGCGAACTGTATTTGTTCAAAGCCGTCTTCATTTCTTGTTCTCCTGATCGGGTTCTTCCTTATATATTCTTTTTTAAAATATAAACAATAACCGTGATGCTTCCACAATCTGTCGGTGACACGCAGGATCGGATGGTTAGAGTCGAGAGCTCGGCCGCCAAGTTCCGGCTGCGGTTCTGAAAACACCCAGCGGACGCAGTCGATTATTTTTGGTCGAGGTGGAATCTGTGCAAGAACCGATGAAATACAGGTGCGAACAGAACTCCGGCGGCGACGAGAAAAACTATTCCTGAGAACAGTGCGTAGCCGGCCGCGAATAGTTTGCCTGCATCTGTATGAAGCTCATTCACCGGTCCCATGCCGCCGAGAATCATCGCCGCGTTTACTGTAGCGTCGACCCATCCTAACCCTTCGAGAGCATGATAGCCAACTATGCCAATGCCAAGCGATATCGCAATTATGGCGACGGCGAGGACTCCATATCCAGCAACCCTTCGAACATACTTGTGTCTGGGAAGCAGCGGTTCTCTTCGGTGTTCGAACATATGCGATCCTTTTTAGAAAGAATATACCCAACTAACCTGAGCGGCCAAACAGGCTTCTGTCAGGCGATTTACCTTGAGTAAACAACTTTTCTTTGCTATTATGAATCCTCAATAATCACTAGAGTTGAGTGGCATGAAGAGAATTTTCCTATTCATTCTGACGGGTGCTCTCGGCACCGGCATCTCGCTGGCACAATTCCCAACTCAGGGTCAAACGTCTCAGACTACAACTACCCAGCAAACGACACAGCCAATTCAGATGCCTTCGCTGAACAACACGTTCACTACGAGCGCCGACTTCTTCCGTAATCTCCAGGGTCAAGGCATTCTCATCCAGCCGCCGCCTTATGACATGTCAGTGGACTCGAACACCTATGTTCTCGGTCCGGGCGACATCGTGAACGTTGGAGTGTGGGGCGCGACCCCATTCTCCTACAACTTGAGCCTTACTCCGGAAGGAACCCTCATCGTGCCGACGATTGGAGAATTAAGACTCGGTGGCAAGACGCTGGCAGAGGCTAAGGGGTATTCGAGGAAGCTTTTGAGTGAGCAGTTCAAGAAGTCTGCCATCACACTCACGTTGGTTTACCCGCGCTCCTTCTATGTGATGGTCGCTGGCAATGTCAGGACGCCGGGGCGGTACACGGTGACGTCCTTCGATCGAGTCGACCGCGCATTTACACTTGCGAATCTGCCCAAGAGCAGCTCTGACACCACAAAAGTCTTTCCTAATTTTTCCCTCCGGCGAATTCAGCTATTGCACAAAGACGGTACGAGTCAGAACGTAGACTTGTTGAAATTCTATATGACCGGCAATCTCGCCGATGACCCATATCTGACCGAGGGCGATGCCGTAATCGTTCCTGAGGAAGACTTTGCAGCTGGCAGCATAAGCATATCGGGCGCGGTCAAAATGTCGGGAAATTACGAGTACGTTGCCGGCGACAGATTGAGAGACCTGCTCAAACTTTCTCAGGGACTTACGTCTCTCGCGGATTCCACGCAAGCGAGAATAATAAGCTGGGATGGAAAGGAATATAACCAGAAAACGGTGAACCTTTGCGACACGTCTGTTGCAAACATGCCATTAGCCGTTAACACGCGGGTGGTTATTCCGACCGACCTTTCTAAGGTAAATGACTTTTACGTTTGGGTCGGAGGTGAGGTTCAATCGCCAGGGATTTATCCGATATCGCGGGACTCGGCAAGGCTCAGCACGGTAATCAATCTTGCTGGTGGCTTTACAAAATGGGCGTCTCTGACGGACGCTAGGATATTCAGAATAAGACTGCCTAATCAAGGAGAGCCGTACAAGATTGATACGCTCTCTTTGATGTCGCGGGCTACCGGGATAACGGAAGAGGATCTGCCATATATATCTCTCGAGTTAAAGATGCGCCACGACATGGAAGTTGTCTCCGCGAATTTTGTTAAGACATTTGTAGATAGGGATTCGGATTATGATTGCACGCTGCGGAGCGGTGACATCATCTATGTGCCCCGGAGCACGGGCGCTGTTTATGTGTTTGGACAGGTGAAGATGCCAGGGTATGTGGATTATCATGCCGGCTGGGGATACAAAGACTATTTGAATGCCGCTGGCGGACTTACAGACGGTGCTGAGAAGGACAAAGTGAGAATAATAAAAGGGGGAACATACCAGTGGTACAACAGCGATGACACAAAGCTTGACCCCGGCGATTACGTTTTTGTTCCGAGGGTCTCGATCAAAGCCGAGCTTTATTCGTGGAATCTGATAAAGGATATCATTGGAACTGTCGGTGCTGTTGCATCAATAGCCGCAACGGTCATCCTGGTTGTTAGAACGGCGGCGGGGAAGTAGTAAGCCTTAGTACTTGCCGTTTCCTTCCCTCGGTCGTTATTGTCCTAGCACCCAGATGCGTACTCAGGTTGTCAATCACTTTAAAGCCGTCTTTGCTCGCTTCCTGATCAACCGTTAAGGTCCAACCTCTGTTCGAACTGTAAGCGCCCGTGAGTTCCTGATCGAACGCGGCTCCGTCGGCGCGCTCTCCAATCCGTGGTGTCGTTATGATCTTCCCATTTATCGCGTTCATTGCCACCATCAATTTGTTATGGCACATCGAAGACAGAATCTGGTTTCTCGCGTCTATTGCAAGTCGGCTCGGAACCTCCGCTCGGCAGATTGAATCCGTTTACAATTCTGTATCCGGATGCTGGCGTCTGAGAGGATGCCCCCACTTGTCGATATTCGCGAATCATCTTGAAATCTAATTTTGAAGTTGACTTTTTGAAACGGCTTGCTTATGTTTTTTACGGAAGTCTGCCTCGGGAGTCGTGCTCCACTATCTGCGTTGCACGGACATCGTAGGTAAGGATAGCACAAGAAGAGAGGTGGTCCCATTGAAAGGCAGTGGACACGGAGAAAACTAAAGGAGGTGTCAAATGGATAAGGAAAATCCAGAGGGAATCAAGATTCCAGGATGGCAAAGGACGTACTTCCTTGACGTCAAGGAATCGAAGAAGGGAACCAAGTACTTGGTTTTGACAGAGAGCAGGAAAAACAAGGAGGGGAAGTTTGAAAGACAGCGGATAATGATATTCCATGATGACCTGGGAGCGATACTTCAAGCTATGAAGAAAGTCGCGCCCGAGTTAGGGGTGGATGCGTAAAGCAGCGTTCGCCTGAAACGGAAGGCCCTGCATTGGCAGCGGGCCTTCCTCCGTTGATAAAAACAGCCCCTGCTGTTATTTTTAATCAATGTTAAGAATATTCAGGAAGGAGAGGAAATGGCACGCAGCGTAAACAAGGTCATCTTGATTGGCAACCTGGGAAAGGATCCTGAGCTCCGCTATGCTCCGAGCGGGTCGGCCGTTGCAACGTTCAGTCTTGCGACAAGCGAGCAGTGGAAGGATCAGGAGGGTAATCCGCAGGAGCGCACATCATGGCACAACATCGTGGTCTGGGGCAAGCTTGCTGAAATTGTTTCGGAGTATCTGAAGAAGGGTCGGAAGGTATATCTTGAAGGACGACTGCAGTACAGAGACTACGAGGACAAGAGCGGAAACAAGCGCTATGTCACCGAAGTTGTAGTAAGCGACCTCGTGATGTTGGGTTCGCGCCAGGACGGAGGAGAAAGAGAAGAGCCGGCAGCCGGAGCCACGCCCGCGGTATCGGAAGAGAAGGACGATCTTCCGTTTTGACAGGGTCGATAATCTAGATCGGCTCCTCCGGCGTTAGGATCTCGTCATGATAAACGGCGCTTAACCGGCGCCGTTTTCGTTTTCAGAGTGCAACCATTCCTAAGCAAGGTGCTTCAGCGGCGTGAATCAGAGTCGGATGGGCGCGTCTGCTGAGGTGTGGTCGGTGAAATTACCCACGATGCGTGGTTCGTTCTCACACCTGCATAGACTTTAGTCCGCAACTTCCCTAAATTTTTTGCGGAGGTAAAGCATGAGTTTTCTCAAAATAAGTCACATCGCAATTGCCGTTGCAGACCTTGAGACCGCGAAGAGCGCATTCGAAACTCTTGTTGGTAATAAAGTTGAAACGATCGAAGACGTGGCGGATCAGAAAGTACGCGTCGGGTTGCTTCCCATCGGAGAATCGCGGCTCGAGCTCGCCGGAGCGACGGAGCCCTCTTCAGCAATTGCGAAGTTCATAGAGAAGAGAGGCGAAGGGATTCATCATATCTGTTTCGAAGTCGAGAACGTAAGATTTGAACTTGCGCGTCTGAAGGCCGCCGGCTTTCAACTCATTGATGAGACTCCTCGTCGAGGAGCGGATGGACATCTGATTGCGTTCATACATCCCAGGACGACGGGCGGTGTTCTGATCGAGTTAAGCGAGAAAGGGAAATAGATCAAAGGTCAAAATTCAAAAGTGCAGGTCAACGCTCAAAACTTAAGAGAAGCTCTCTTCACTTTTGATTTTTGAGTTGCAGTTTTGACATTCGACTTCTGAGTTTTGAATTGTGAATTCATAGATGGCAAACCTTTACGAGGACATAGAGATCCAGGAAGTCGGGTTCGAGTTGAGAGAGAAGCTCGACAACTTGCCGCGTCTCCCCGGCATTTACCAGTTCAGAAACGCCGAGGAAAAGGTAATCTATGTCGGCAAGGCCAAGATCCTGCGAAATCGCGTCCGCTCATACTTCCAGAAAGGCCATGACCACGATCCGAAGACAAGAGTGATGGTGTCGAAAATTGCGGACGTCGAAGTAATCGTGACCGACACGGAGATGGAAGCCCTTATCCTCGAGAATACCCTTATCAAGAAGCTGAAACCGCGATATAACATTGATCTTCGGGACGACAAAAGCTACCCGTATATCGTGGTCACAAACGAACCCTTCCCGCGAGTCTTCGTGACCAGGAAGATAAGGCAAGATGGCTCCCGGTACTATGGTCCATACACAGACGTGAAAGCGGTGCGGTTCGCGTTGAAATCGGTCCGGAACATTTTCCAAATTAGAAGCTGCAGGCTTCCTCTGACAAGGGAGAGCATCGCCAAAAAGAAATGGAAGATCTGTCTCGATTATCACATTGGCAAGTGTGGCGGACCGTGTGAAGGATTCGTGACTCAGGAAGAGTACAATGAAATGATTGCACAGGTCGAAAAGCTTCTTCGGGGAAGGACCCGCGATCTCATCGAGCAGCTGACGGAGGACATGAATGTGTATTCCGAGCGACTCGAGTTCGAGAAGGCTGGAGAGGCGAAGAAGAAGATTGATGCGATAAGAGTTTACTCGGACAAACAGAAGATGGTTTCGCTCGAGTTGATCGAGCGCGACATAATCGCGGCGGTGAGCGAAGGCGACGACGGGTGCGGAGTGATCTTCAAAGTGCGCGACGGCAAACTCATTGGCAAACAGCATTTCTATCTTTCGAACGTTGCAGATCGTTCGGAATCCGAAATGATCCAGACTTTGATCGAAAGGTATTACATCCACGCAGATTATATTCCCCCGGAGATTTACCTCTCGGCCGAGCCTGTCGACATGGAGTTCATTGAAGACATTGCGAAGTCAAAACGTGGCGGCGACACGCATATAGTGGTTCCAACAAGCGGTGGAGAATCTCAGCCTGAGTCTGATGCGCCTATGGCGCAGAAGCTGATCAACATGTGCCGGGCGAACGCAAAGTTCATGCTCGACGAGTTAAAGATCCAAAAAGAGAAGAGCAAGGAGACGGTTCCACACACACTTCAAGCTCTGCAGAGAGACTTGCATCTTCCAGCCCCTCCGAGACGCATCGAATGCTTCGACAATTCCAACATCCAGGGAAGCGACCCGGTAGCCTCGATGGTCGTCTTCGTCGACGCCAAGCCGCGGAAAAGTGACTATAGGAAGTTCAAAATAAGGACAGTTGTCGGGCCGGATGACTTTGCAAGTATGGAGGAAGTAATCGAGCGGCGGTATTCAAGGGTGATGCGCGAAGGAGGGCAGCTCCCCGATCTCGTCGTGGTGGACGGAGGAAAGGGACAACTTTCATCTGCCGTGGAGGTTCTTCGCCGGATCGGACTTGAAAACCAACCGATAATTGGACTAGCCAAGCGACTTGAAGAAGTTTTCGTTCCCGGCGAGAGCGAATCGATCCTGTTGCCGCGTACATCGTCAGCGCTGAAACTTCTCCAGTACGTTCGGGATGAGGCGCACAGGTTCGCGATAACGTTTCACAGATCGCTCAGAGAAAAACGCGTCATCTCGACCCGGCTCACCGACATTGATGGTGTTGGTGAAATGAAGGCGACAAAGTTATTGCGTGAATTCGGCTCGCTCAAGGGGGTTCAGGACGCTTCCGTTGACGAGATCGCAAGAGTTGTCGGCATGAAAGCAGCCGAAAACATCAAAAAATATTTTGCTCAGGCGGCAGTTCAAGAAAAATGAAAATGGAATTTCGGGTTGGGGAACGCAGAACGCAGAACGGGAACGGGTTTTCCGGTTACGGTTTCTGGCTCGTGACTCTGGTATTGGTGTCGTGCGTCTTCGTGGGCTGCAGCAGGTTGCCGGTGATTAACGATCTGAGTGGAATGAAGTATGCATTCTTGAATCAGGACAGCGTGCAGGTTCTTTTCCCCTCTGCGTACAGGGGAAGGATTGTCGTGATGTCGTTCATTTATACTCATTGTCCTGACGTCTGCCCGCTCACAACAAATAACATGCAGCATCTTCAGGACACGCTGTCGATAAGTGGAATAAAGGATGTTCACTTCGTCACGCTCACCTTCGATCCGAATCGTGACACGCCGCACGTGTTGAAGGAGTACGCAACGATTCGCGGAATAAAATTCGATGACTGGGATTTCATCAGCGGCTCGAAAGCAAACACCGATTCCGTCTTGTATTCAATGGACGTCAGATATTTTCCAGGAGATTCATCTTACACAAAAGAGATGGGTCTGGTTTATTACATCACTCATACCGACAAGGCGGTGTTGATTGACCAAGAGGGGAGAGTTCGCGGGACATACAGCGGAAGTCAGCTCGACTTCAAGCAGGTTATTAGAGACATAAAATTGTTGGAGTAAAAGATGAAACGTAGGAGCAGTGGAAGAGGAGAGTGTCGGAATACTGGGACGAAAGACAAGGTCGGTCGGAAATTTCACAATCCGATATTCCGTAATTCCAATTTTCCAATTCTTTTTTTGTTGCTTCTCTCTGCAGCTGGACCACGGTCTGCGGTCTCCGGCATCAAAGTCGAGAATGCTTACGTTCGCACGGCAGCAAGTGGAATGACGAGCGCTGCGTACTTCAAGATTGCGAATTCCTCGAGCGAGGCGGACACACTGTACGATGTGAGAGCTGAGTTTTGCGAGATGGCACAGCTTCACAAGTCATTCAGAAAGAATGGAATGGTGGGAATGAAGCAGGTGGACTTTGTCGTTGTGCCCGCAGGGTCGAGCGTAGAGTTCAAGCCGGGCGGTTATCATGTCATGTTGATGGGACTGAAGAATGATTTGAGGATCGGATCGAAGTTGAAAATTAGGCTGATGTTCAGGCACGCAAGAGTTGTGGAAGCAAACGCGGTCGTGAAGGAGTAATGAACGACTAACATTGAGAACGCGAGTTAAGATTTGTTGTATCTCAAGCTTGGATGAAGCGCGAATGGCGGTTGAGTTCGGCGCCGATGCGATTGGACTGGTCGGGAAAATGCCGAGCGGCCCGGGCGTAATCGAAGATGCTGCGATCAAAGAAATAGCCGCAGCGACGCCGCCGGCGATCGGGACATTCCTCTTGACGAGTGAAGTGAGCGCGGATGGAATCGTCTGCCACTACAGAAAAACGCGGACGAACACGATCCAGATTGTGGATTACCTCGATGATGGTGAGTACGAAAAAATACGAAAGGAGCTGCCGTGGGTAAAATTGGTCCAGGTCATTCATGTCGAAGATGAAAGCTCGATCGATCGTGCGTTGAACGTGGAAAGGCATGTTGATAGCATACTCCTCGATTCCGGCAGGCCGAATGCACAAACGAAAATCCTGGGAGGAACGGGAACAACGCACAATTGGGCAATAAGTAAAGAGATAGTAGGAAGATGCAAGAAGCCCGTCTTTTTGGCTGGCGGCATCAAACCGGAGAATGTAAGAGAAGCGATTCAATTTGTTAGTCCGTATGGAATAGATGTGTGCACAGGGGTGAGGACAAATGGAATACTAGATGGGAGAAAGCTAAAGGACTTGTTCGAAGAAATAAGGAGATAGAAATCAGAAACAAGAAGAAGCACGAATTTAGAATATTGAAAAGAGAAGAGAGGAAATCATGGAGGACTTAAGTTACCCAATAGGCAAATTTAAGCCGGCATCTGAAATTACCGACGCCCAACGCAGTCGGTTGATAGATGACATTGCTGCTGCCCCGGGGGCTCTCCGGGCGGCAGTGCAGGGGCTCTCGAAAAAACAGCTCGACACGCCATACCGGCCAG
This sequence comes from uncultured Bacteroidota bacterium, assembly GCA_963704305.1. Classification (GTDB taxonomy): domain Bacteria; phylum Bacteroidota; class Ignavibacteria; order Kryptoniales; family JAKASW01; genus JAKASW01. Next base: position 1,527,828 of record OY969888.1, read on the forward strand.
GCGGATGGACAGTGAGGGGCAGGTCGCACACCACCTTCCGGACAGCCACATGAACGCATATGTGCGCTTCAGGCTGGCATTGACGGAAGATCAGCCTACGATCAAACCGTACGAGCAGCAATTTTGGGCCGAACTCGCTGACGCGAAGGCAGCAGATATTGAAATGTCTCTCAGACTCTTCGAGGCGTTGCACGACCGGTGGGTCTTCCTGCTCAAGTCGATGAAGCCGAAAGATTTCATGCGGAAGTTCGTCCATCCTGAGAGTGGTGTCAATGTTCTAGAAACTACATTGCAAATGTACTCTTGGCATGGCAAGCACCATGTGGCGCACATAACTTCGTTGAGAAAAAGAATGGGATGGTGACGATCTATACGACTCTTTCAAGTGGTACTTGGAAGAGCCTGATTCTATCATCCGGCCTGGGGATTTCTTTGTTCGCTTCGTCAATTTCTCGTATAAGTGTTTCGAGAATTGTTTCCTGTTCGAACGCAATCATCATCACAGCATTTGTGCCTGGAAAACTTCTCGTGTCGAGATGCGCGTCGGTACCGTGTCCCTTTCCTTTGACATGTTCCCAGCGAGTATAGTAGTCGATTCCCGCTTTATCAAGAAGCTTCATGACGCGCGGTGAAACGACGTCGTTGCAAATCAGAAATGCTATTTTCATGTTGCCTCCGCCTCAAAAGCTTAACCGCAGAGGCGCAAAGGCGCGAAGTCAAATCTCTTAGCGTCTCCGAGTCTGGGCGGTTTTGTTATCATTGATTCTTTCCTTGAGTCCTTGACAAGAATCCCAATAGTCTTTTCTTTCCGAGGTCGTCGAGTATTGAGTACACAACCGGTACGACGAACAGTGTCAGCAGTGTCGAAGTGATCAGCCCGCCGATGACAGCCTGTCCCATCGGTGCGCGGAACTCGCTCCCTTCACGTACTCCGAGTGCAACGGGCATCATTCCGAAAATCATTGCGAATGTTGTCATCAATATTGGTCGAAGTCGCGTTGCGCCTGCGTTGATCAGTGCCTCTGTCCTCTCCTGCCCGCGGTCGCGCAGCACGTTCGTATAATCTACGAGCAGGATGCCGTTCTTTGTTACAAGTCCCATAAGCATGATAATCCCGATCATAGACATCATCGAGAGAGAACTGCTGAAAACCAGCAGGCCAAGGACCGCTCCGATGAGCGACATAGGAAGTGCAAGCATGATCGCGAACGGGTACGTGAAGCTTTCAAATTGTGCAGCGAGGACGATATAAATAAATACTATGGCAAGAGCCAGCGACAGAAAAATATTGGCAAACGATTCCGCCGCCATCTGTCCCTGCCCCACAACGCCGACATTGTACCCTGCGGGGATGACAAGCTTCTTCGTCTGTTTCTCGATGCTCCCGAGGACTTCTCCGAGAAGTCGCCCGGAAAGGTTTGCGTCGATGCGAATCTCACGCTGGCGGTCGAACCTGTTAATCTTCGACGGACCGGAACTCTGGTTGATGTCGGCAACATAACTTACCGGCACGAGAAGGTTCTGTCCGTTTGCGACGGTTTTGCTGCTCTTTATAGTCAGGTTGTTGACATTCTCGAGAGATGTCCGGTCTTCCTTTCTTAATTCGACCCGTACATCGTATTGATCCTCGCCTTCCTGGTATTTCGTGGCAACGTATCCATCGACCAGAGCCCGGGCGGTTGTCGCTATCAAACCGACGTTGACTCCGAGGTCGGAAGCTTTCTCACGGTCGATTCGGATCCTCAGCTCCGGCTTGGAAGTCTCGAGGCTGTTTTCGACATCGACTGCACCCTGTGTCGTACGCACAATGTTCTCAACGCGGTCGGCGATCATCTTAAGTGTTGTCAAGTCGTCGCCACGTACGCTCATGATTACAGGCTTCTGGGGACCACCCACCCCGCCCGTCGCGCCGTAGGAGATATTTGCACCGGGGATGTTCTGCAGCTCCGCTCGCATGTCGTCCATGATCCGTTCGACGCCGCGTTTGCGCTGATACTTTTTCACAAGCTTGACAAGAATATTTGCTTTTGTGACCGGATCATTTCCTGCGCCGATGGTCGTAAGAGTAGTGATCACTTCCGGCTGTTTCTGAAGCGCATTTTCAATCGAAGCACATATTGCGCTTGTCTGTTCGAGCGAGCTTCCAGGAGCGGCAGTGATTGCTACGTTGAATTCGCCCTGGTCTGATGTCGGGAAAAACGATGTGCCAATGAAACCGATCAAGAAGAGACTCAGGATGAAAACCCCAAGTGACCCGAATATTACCGTCTTGCGGTGTCTGAGTGACCAGGCAATAGCTTTCCGGTAGTTCTGGCTGAGAATCTGGAAGAAGTGGTTAAAGTAATAAAGCCCTCTTCTCAGGAATGAACCTTTGTTATCCAGTTCTTCATCAGCCTCGCTGAGCCACCGCGAAGATAGCATCGGCGTCAGCGTGAATGCTACGAACAAGGAGACCAGCACCGCAACAGAGACTGTAATTCCAAACTGGTAGAAGAAACGTCCGACGAGTCCGGGCGTGAATGCAATCGGCACAAACACGGCAACGATTGTGAACGTCGTCGCCATGACGGCGAGCCCGATCTCGGCAGTTGCCGCCTTCGCCGCTTCTATCGGCGTTTCGCCTCGCTGCATGTGTCTAAAGATATTTTCTATCACGACAATAGCATCATCGATGAGTAGTCCGACGGCCAACGAGAGGGCCATGAGCGATATCATGTTCAGCGTGAAGTTCAGCGCGTACATGATAATGAAACTCGCGATAATGGATGTCGGGAGTGCAATTGCGCTTATGAGAGTCGAGCGGAGATTTGCAAGGAAAAGATACACGACGATAATGGCAAGCAATCCCCCGTAGAAGATATCGAACAGCACGTCGTTGACCGAATCACGGATAAAAGTACTGTTGTCGCGGGCAATTGTGATCTTTAGATCGCTTGGAATTTCCTTTTCTATGTTTGCAAGTTCTTTGTTTATACTTTCTGCAACTCGTACCGTATTGCTTCCGGATTGTCTGAGAATGCTGAGCCCAACGGCATTTCTACCGTTGACACGCGTGAGACTCATTTGCTCCTTCACGCCGTCAACGACCTGCGCAACATCAGAGAGGTGAACAGGTCTTCCACCCGGAGTTGAAACTATGACTTTGTTGAAATCATCCACGCTTGTGTATTTGCCCATAGTCCGCAGCAGAAGTTGTCGCGGGCCCTGCACCAAATTACCGGCAGGGACTTCAAGATTCGATGAGGACACTGCCTGAATGACATCCTGGACGGAGAGAGCGTAAGCTTGGAGCTTCGCTGCATCCAACGCAATCCGGATTTCTCTCTCAGCACCGCCGACGAGATCGACCTCACCAACCCCGGGAACGTTCTCAATCCGTTTCTTGATGACATTTTTCGTATAAGTCGTGATTTCCTTTTCGGAACGCGCGCCGGACACGGTCAGCGTAAAAATCGGCTGGCTAGCGGGATCGATCCGCTGTATTACCGGGTCCTGAAGGTCTGTCGGAAGGTCTGCACGGATTGCCGCAATCTTCTCGCGTACATCCTGGGCTGCCTGCTTCCCTTCCACCTCAAGTTTGAACTGAATGATGACAATTGATACGCCTTCTTGCGAAGTGGACGTGATGTGGTCTATTCCGCCGATGGTGTTAACCGCGTCTTCTATTTTCTTCGTGACGTCGGTCTCTATCTGTTCGGGGCCGGCGCCCGGAAGGACGCTCGTGACCGTTACATAAGGGAAATCAATATCGGGGAATTGATCGATGTTCAGTTTGATGAATGAAAACATTCCAAGCACGATAAGTGCTAGGATCATCATCGTGGCAAAGACAGGTCTCTCTATCGATACATCTGCAAGTTTCATCTATGTTTGCTCGCTTTCTCTTCTTGACCGCGAATGGCAGAGAGAAGATGTGAAAGACACCAAGCCTGGGCTGCCTTTCCTTTGCGTGCTTTGCAATATCTTCATCTGAAAATGTGGTCTTTGCGGTCTCTGCGGTAAATTCCTATTTGTTTGCAATGCTGACGTAGCCGCTGTCGCGCGCGTTGGTTGAACCTGTTGTCACGACGGTATCTCCGTCGGTAAGCCCGCTGAGAATTTCAGTGCTCTTTCCATCAGTGACTCCCGCCCGGACGATTTGCTGATACGATCTGCCACTACGGACGACGAATACCCGACTTGTAATGCCATCACTAAGGATCGCCGTGCTTGGGACGACGAGAGTACCTGCTTGGGACGAGATCGGTACATTAACTCTGCAAAACATTCCGGGTCTGAACCAGTTGTCGAAAGTGTTCGGGAAGATAGCCTTCAACTCAAATGTGCGGGAACGGACATCCGCCGATTTCGAAAGTTGTATGATTTCGCCGGAGACCTTCATGTCTGGCTTGGCCTCGGAATAAACCTGAACTTTGTGTCCGAGCGAAAGACTTCCAAGATCGGTTTCGTTGACATCGAAATCGACTTTCATCCGGCCGATCTTGGCGACGGTTATGAGCACGCCGCCAGGTATTGCGAGGTCGCCAACGCTGACGTTGACCGCGGTGACGACTCCGGGTATCGGTGTCGTTAGCTCGACCGCGCTCTTTGCCGCGTCGAAGTTTGCCTTCGCGACCTCGTAGGCGGTTTGCACACCGTCGAGGGCCTGAAGTGAGATTGCGCCTTCTTCATACAGGGCTTTCATCCGTTCGTAAGTCTTTTCAGCGTTGTTAAAGCCTGCTTGTGCTTGGTAAAACTGAGACGTCGCGCCGCTCTTGTCGAGCTCGACGAGGGTTTGACCGGTCTTCACAGGATCGCCGACATGTACATTGATGGCAGTTATCCTCTCGGAAATCTTCGCGACGATATTTGCTTGTTCTTCGCCCTCCAACGTTCCGGAGAATTGCTTTATGACCGACAATGTTTTCCGTTCGGCGACGGCGACCTCTACAGGAATTGTCGCGCTTGCGGAGACACTCTCGCTCTTCAGGTCTTTCACGGGCTTTCCACAACCGTATAGCAAAGTGCCGGCCAAAAGTGTAACAGAAAGAAATATCTTCGGATAAAAATTTTCGTTCGTCAAGTTCCTTTTACCTCCAATTTGTCCTTTCGCTATCGTGAACAAACTCGTCCAGCAATGGGATGCAGTTGCCGTCGCGGCAGTTCTCCGTCATGACCACAAATGTAGCAGCGACCCACCACTTGCTTCTCGTTATCTCCTTGCTGTTTACTTTAGAATGAAGATGCTTGCTTTCCGCCTCCCACGGCATAGTCCCACTCTGCCTTGGCGACCAAGTAATCATAAATTGCCTGCGCGTAATTTGTCTGCGCGAGCGTCATTGCCGCCTGCGCGTCGAGAAGTTCTAGTTGGGTGCCGACGCCGTTTTTGAAGCGAGTTTCGGATATGCTGACCGCTTTCTTTGCCTCCTCGATGTTTTTCTCCTGGCCCTGGATGCGTCGCCTTGCCTCGTTCATTTTCAGCCGGGCGGCTTGAATCTCGATAATGAGACCTTCACCGGCTTTGAGTCGAGTGTATTGTATTTTTCTCAGGTCGACTTCTGCCTGCTCGACCCGTGCAGGTGTCCTCAGGCCGTCAAATAGCGGCCACGAAAGCGTTAGTCCGACGTTAAATATCTTTGCCCAGAAATAATTATTGAACTGGAAAGTGTTATCCTGCGTCTGCCATTGGTACGAGCCGAAGAGAAAGAGCGAAGGGAAGTACCCGCCTTGCTCGACGCTTATGTTCTTCTCGAGCATCGACGCTTGAAAATCGAGTTGCTGAATCGAAGGGTTCATCGTTAATGCGTCGCGTGCTCCCTGGTCGAGCACTGATTCCGGAACCTCTGCAAATGAGAAGTCGCCCTCGATAACAACGTTGCTGTCGAGCGGTAGCGAAAGGAGACTCTTCAAGCCGTTGACTGCAAGCATGAGATTGTTTTCCGATGAGATGACCATCGGCTCAGTATTGGCGACTTGCACTTCGGCGCGAAGGAGATCGAACTCGGCTGCGTTGCCGTGCTTGTAGAGCGCCTGGACGTTCTCGTAATTCGCTCTTACCACATCAAGTCCTTGATGATTTGCCTGGACGAGCTTCTGCATCAGCAGGACGCCGTAGAATGCCTTCTTGACCTGCAGGATGATATTCTGCCTTGTCGCTTCATAACCTGCCTCGGAAAGACTCTTGTAGGCATTTGCGATCTCCAGAGCAACTCCGATCTGTCTGCTGTAGAGTGCCTGTGTAAGTGTTGCCCCCCATTGAAATGAATTGCTTGAACCGATCGGGAATGTTATGACAGAGTTGGTCGGATTGAACGGCGGCGAATTTGCGGGGAGGAAGATCACCGGCAGTTTTATGTTGCGCATGTACTGTGCTGAGGCGGAAAGTTGAGGTAGTGCTCCAGACCGCGCTTCGGCCACCTGCGCGTCGGCTTTGTAACGTTCCTGGTCTGCAATCAAAACATCACGGTTCTCCTTGAGCGCGATCGAGATCGCGTTGTCCAACGTTAGAACAAGCTTGGACTTATCCTGTGCATGGGCGATCCCGGCTGCGAGGATGGCGAGCCCGATCAGAGCGGTGGCGACAATCTTGGTTTTATTATGCATTCCCATAGTTCACGTGCCTTCATAATTCTATCTGCGGCCAACATTTAAGACGAATGAACGAAATGAATATTGTTTCAAATATATAGTTCTAGCTGCGGCCCCGTTGTGATAATGAGAGAAGGAAAACGCAGGCAAAGGATTCTGAATCTATTGTCAACGGGCTTGCATATGGGCAATATCATTCTCTTTCAACGTGACGTTAACCTTCCTGACAGGCCGCCCTAATTTCGAAAGCGACAGCCTAATTTACGAGCCCAATCTGTGATTGTTACGAAGGCCGTCCGACTCATAAATTATTGGACGGTGGCATGAGTTGCAAGGTTGGACGGAACGTAGAGAGTAAAAGACCGAAGTGAATCATACGTGTTTGTGCCGAGATCCGTATTCCCCACCGGGCAGTCCGAATGCGGTGTCACCTTTCCGACAAATCGAAGAGTTGGGCGACAGCCGCGGGCCGGTTTTCTTTTTTGCGGGAACTGCGATTTAGAGGTTCCGGTATCTCCCGCGAATGCGATGATTACTTTGTTGAAACGGTTAGACCGCTACGGCAACCAACTTTGAAGTGCGAGCCAATGATGAAGACGAACCAACACCGATGATTCACTTTTCCGGCTTTTCAACTCCTGCAATCTTCTTCATGATGTGTCCAAACTTTTCATCGATGTGCTGGTTGAACCACTCGTCGATGATTGACCTCTTGAAGCGCCACTCTTTTCCTAGCTTAGCAGCGGGAATCCTCTTCTCCTGTGCCCACGTGTAGATTGTTTGAGGCGTGAGTTTCAAGTATTCCGCCACTTCTTCCAGTGTCATGATCTCATTGTCTGCCATACTACTTCACCGTCTTCGTTGTGTCAGGAAAGAGATTAGGGCGCATGTCGGGTGCCTGCTGTTGATTGGCATCGTTTGTTGGATTGGAGAGTTGCTGGATGGAATAAATAACGGCGGTATAGAAATTTCCCTTGTACTTTTTGAACAGAGCGTAACCCTCGGTCTTCTCGGCCAGGAATGGCTGCAGGTTCCATGCTAATTGAATTCCTACGAAGGCAAGGATCACCACCCAGAACCGGAAAACCACCACGCCGGTTCTCGGATAGATGTTCTTTTGTTCGCATGAGAATTTCAGGGCGTCCAGGACAGTCTTCATTCCGAAAATTCCTGACAGGGCGAAGATCGCTATGTGTAACAACTGCAGGAAATAATAGTTGCCGCCAGTGAGGACAAAGAGCATTACGATTGGCGTGAACGACACCATGACTGCACCGGTAAGTACGTAGCCGCACAGGATGATCGTAGTCATGTGCAATAGCTGCATCTTCGAGCCAAGTATGAATTGAAGAACGAAGAACGCCGGGAAGCAGATCAGCAGGGAGAGGAGAAACATGACTGGAACTTTGACGCCGGCAGTCACCGCTTGCAAAGGGCCGCTGTAACATCCCATGACCACGCCGTAAAGAAATGTCAAGCCGATGAACGCCAGAGTCAACTGCCAAATTCTTCGGCCCGGATTTTTCTCGTGAAAGATTTTGTCGAAGAATTCATCCTTATTCTGTAGACCTGGCAAGAGGTCGGTGAAGCTGAATTCGTTGTCTGTCATAGCACGACTCCTTTCTTGAGGATCTTTCCACTTTTCTCACTACAAGATAAGAACATCTTACTGATTTGTCAAGTTTATTCTTGTTTGTTTATATATGTTATTGTTTATCGGTGCACCTCAATGGGCATTTTCACTGTCCGGATTTATCTGAATGGCCCCGGTGATCTGAAAGCATTTGCCGACCGGGTTTTCGCCTTATAGTTTGGGGCTATATCCATTTGAGAAATGTGCCGTGGCTCGCATGAGCAGGTGTTAACACTAATTCGACGGAGATATCCTCTCTTCAATTGCGCGACACCTTCAACTGTCAGCGATTGATCCTTCCGCAACGAAGATCAAGACCGGTAGCAGATGTGTGATTCGATGTTCGATTTTCTTTCAGCATGGTCTCAACATTCGCGCGAACACATGTTTCCAGTCTGAACGAGAGAAGTTCTTGAATCATTTATCTTGTAATCCAATTAGGGTGTCGAAAAACTTTTGTAGTGGCTCTGCCGGCGATGCTCAGTGAGTGTTGGCGGGTCGCGTGAGACCGCGAGTGATGGTTGCACTTCCCCTCAAGAACAAATATATTCTCAAGCCAACAAAATGGATCGCAATGATTCATCTCATACCTCGAAGCTTTCCTTCAACTATTAGAATGATCAAGGAGGAGAAAATGATAGATTCTTTTCACAAATACTTCGCGCTCGGTTCGGCGGCATTCGCAATTAGTATGCTCTTCGTCGCGAGTTCCTCGAGTCCAGTCAAAGCGCAGACCGCTATTGGCTGGCCGCATTTGAAGTATGCGATCTACTTCACCTCTCGGGATGTTGATTCGCTTCTCGCCGACCCGGCTCAGTTCAAGAAGACAATGGCTTATTTTTCGCCGGTGAAACCGGTGCATGTTTACCTGGAAGGCGCCGGCCGTGGAGAAATAAATGTTCGTCTCCTGAAGGAAATTTCTGAACGGTTTCATGCGATGGGCATCCGGGTCTCGGGAGGAATGGTGCCTACCGGGCAGCGCGGCCCATCGGTCTACAACAATTTAAAAGACATGGCGGCGCTTGAGAAGCGCATGCGCGCACTCGCTCAAGTGTTTGACGACATCATTCTTGACGACTGGCTCTTCACTACTGCCACGGATCCCAAAAGCGTCGAGGAACGAGGCAATCAGAGTTGGGCTGACTACCGGACGAAGTTGATCCTTGAGCAATCGAAAAAATACATTATCGATCCCGCGAAGGAAGTGAATCCAAAAGTAAAGATCATCATCAAGTATCCGAACTGGTACGAGGGCCACCGTGATAACGGCTATGATGTCTATCACGAAGATTTACAGTTTGATAAGATGGCCGTCGGTATTGAAACGCGGGATCGGATGACCCACGATCAGCACATCCCGATTTACAGCGGCTACATTTTTCAAAAGTGGTGGTCGAGCGTCGATCCCGCCAAGTGGGTCGGGTCGTGGCTGGACAACTATGATATGAAGGGCGACTACAACGATTACGACGCTCAGGTCTGGCAGGCGGTGCTCGCTCAAACGCCCGAGATAATTCTCTGGTGCGCGGGTCAGCTGTGGCCAACCAACCCATCAAGTGATGTGTACCCGAAGTTTGTCAGCATGCTGCCGGAGTTTGATATGGTCGCCGGTCTGCTGAAGGGTGAACCGCGCGGGGTTCCGATCTATTTGCCGTACGGTTCGACAGGAGAATACAACATCTTTGGTTATCTCGGCATGGCGGGGATCCCGCTGACACCCGTTTCCAATTTCCCGGCCTCGAGCCAGAATGCTATCTTCACTTTGCATTCCTATTCCGAAAATTCTACCGGCCGGGATACGATGCTCGCTCAGGAAATGTTCGACCGCTTGCGAGACGGGAAAGACGTCTTCATGACCTGGGGGCTCTGGAGAAGATTGAGGAACACCAAGTTCAAGAACACCTTAACCCTGGTTCCGGGGAACGAAGGTTCAGTAACATCTGATGAATTTCGTCTGCGGGAAGGATGGTTTAGAGAAGAGCTGATCAAGGCAGATAGACCATTTACATTTCCCAAGATTGAGACCACGACATGGCCTTATGTACGGGACGTGGCGGTTGAACGCGACGACTATGATTTTGGAGTTCTGCTGCATATTCCGTATTTGGAAGGAAACATCTATGTCCTGAACATGCCGGACGACAGCTATGACCTGCTCCGCCTCCCGCCACAGGCGCTCAATATAATTCGGCACGCGTTTGACGAGACGCTGGGAGTGGAACTGGATGGTCCGGGCGGAGTCGGCATGTACCTGTTTGGTGACAAACAATATGTCCTCTACAACATGAGCGACGAAGCAGCACCGATGACACTACGGTTCATTCAGAAGGTGCCTACGAGTGGCTGGAAAGAACTCGTGAGCGGTGAAGATCTCAAAGTGAAGCAGGACACGACGTTCGTGCGTTTCGGCGGACCGAAGATCAGCGACATCTCTTTGACGGTGAAACCCTTTCAGATCGTAGTGGTACAGGCCCCGTAAGCCGCGAAGCAAAAACGCGAATTCCATGAGTGACACTTCGGCATTTCACCGATCTGTCGCGAAGCGATCGCGATGCCGGAGAGATCTTTGATCAAGGTGCCATGCTGCTTCCGACGTTGGAATATTGTATTTAGCGAATTAAGCAAATAACTTGTTGAGATGGGGAGGGCCGCGTCCGGACAAGGAAGCGTGATGTCTGAGACGAATCGAACCGTCCCACTTCTGCAAAACTGGTAAGGAGAAAGAACTATGGAAAGGATCAAGATTCAGAACTCCGGATTTGCTGGAATGTTTTGGTTCGCAGCCTGGTTGTTTACGATCGGTTTCTTGAAGCTAACATTTTGGAATGCTGTCCTGGCCATCGTCCTCTGGCCCTATTACATTGGCTCGGCCTTGAGCGCAATATTGAAATGATCTGAGTCGGCGATTTGAGTCAAATTTTCTCCTGAGACAGCTTAGCCTTCGGGGGTGCCGCCGGACCGGAAAGTTCCGGATGTCTCTGGTGGTGCGGCGCGATAAGGGCGAGATGTCCGCGACCCGCTGGATACTTAACGGTATTCTCAACTGCCATTGATTGAATTACTTATTCTTCATTAAGGAAACGGGTTTCGCGGCGGGTGTCGGAGTTCAGATTGGAGCGGATTCGGTAATGGATAACAGTCAATGCCTTGCCAGGAAGCGGGGACTAAATTACTTTTGAGAGTCTTCGGTTCAATCATGCAACATAGCTTGTGTTTTCGAAGTCAGGGAATGGTTGATTAGATGGATTGTGGCGGGTTGATGGTAATGCGGCTAAGTAATTAGGAGGTGAAATATGAGCCAACTCATTTCACGTTGTGGTTATCGTTGCGATGTTTGTCCCGCTTACGTGGGCAATAACAAAACGATTGCTGACCAGTTAAGCGTAGCGGAAGGATGGTCGAAATATTTCGGACTGAAAATTCCTCCTGAAACAATACGCTGCAACGGATGTCTGTCAGTCTATCGCGGGGGATATGATTTCCCGGACGCCTCCTGTCCGATTCGATCTTGTGTTATGGAAAACAATATGGAGACTTGCGCAGACTGCTTCGGTTATCCTTGTGACAAGCTTGAGTCGAGGATGAGTAGCGTTGAGAGTGCTATCACTCAATTCAAAGACAAAGCACCGAAAAAGGAATTCGACACTTACGTTGCGCCTTATGATGCTCGTGGGACATTGAACGAGCTGAGGGACCGCCGCGTCGATAGGATTGATTGAGAATTCTGCTCGCCAGTTGAAACGGAAAAGTCGCGGCGACTAGTTGGGTTGATTACCTCCAATCATGAAGCGGACCGTCGAAGTATTGCCGACCTAGTATCGCTCGACGGGATGACGACAGATACTTTTTGAAGGAGCGGATGATGTGGACGTGTCCACAATGTAAACAGCAATTTGTCAACAAGAACCAATCGCATTCATGCGGACATTTCTCTGTCGATGGTTTCCTGCTGAACAAATCTCCCATAGCGGTGAAATTGTTCTGGACATTTCTGGAGAGATACAGGGAGGTGGGAGAGTACAAACTGCACCCCGTTAAGACACGGGTCGCTCTCCTTACACAAATGCGGTTTGCATCAATAAACAAACTTGGCAAGGATTATATGGATGGGCACTTGATTTTAACCGGGCCGCACAGCGGTGAGTCCGTTTTCCGTAAGATCGACAATCTGAACAATCGGTTCTTCGTTCACCATTTCCGTATTCGCAAATCTTCTGACATCAACAAAGTACTTATGAAGTATATGAGGTCTGCATATAAAATTGGCCAGCGTGAACACGTCAGGTTCAAGGGGAAATAAATAAGCTTTCATTCTCGTCTTTGTTTGTTGCTACCCACCGTCATCACCGCGGATAAAATATTTTTGGTTCTCATCCGCTATAATTAGCAGAGGCAAAAATAGAATTGACCGCTGCTACTTCAAAGCAATTAGAGGCAACCATAGAAAAGGAGAGAGGGAAACTCTTCGGCTTCATCAGGCGAAGTGTGCCTACAAAGGAAGAGGCGGAAGATATTTTACAGGATGTTCTTTTTCAGTTTGCGAACGCTTTTGAGAGTATCGAGTTCATGGACCGGATATCTGCCTGGCTCATGCGCGTTGCGAAGAACAGGATAATCGACTCGAGGAGGAAGAAGAGACCGCAGGCTTTTCGGGATGTAAAGGTTAGAATTCCCGGCGACGAGACGGGCGATGCACTCAACCTTGAAGAGATGATCCCTGACCTTAGCGGACTTCCTGACGAAGTGTACTGGCGAAACCAGTTCTGGGATGAAGTAGAGGATGCCCTCGATGAGTTGCCGGATGAGCAGCGCGAGGTATTCGAGATGAACGAGTTTGAAGGTTTGAGCTTCAAAGAAATTGTTGAAATAACCGGAGAGCCGTTGAATACGCTCCTCTCAAGGAAACGATATGCGGTTCTCTTATTAAGAAAACGATTAAGAAAATTATATGAGGAGTTAAAAGGCAATGTGTAGCTGGAATGGACGAAGAAGAGGCTGGTGGTTTGTTTTCGGTTTGCCGTTCTTTCTGATTTTCCTCGCGGTGGGAAGCTTGGTTTTCATGCTATTGTGGAACGCGCTTATCCCGGCCATATTCGGGTTGAAAGCGATAAGCTACCTGCAGGCACTCGGACTTCTCGTACTGGCGAGGATTCTCTTTGGCGGTTTCAGGGGGAGGCCGAGACCATTTTACGGCAGGCACCGTCATTGGGAGCATTGGAAAAGATGGCACGAAGAAGAGCCAGAGAGTTCCCCGCGTACGGAATCTTCGACCGGCACGGAGGACAGGAAAAGGGATTGATAAGCAAGAGACCGAACACAAAAAGTGAAAATCGAAAATTTATAAGTTTAAAAAAAAATCGAGGAAGAAATGAAATACCTGATAGCGGCGGAAGGAGAATCATTGGACAGCACCGTAAGCTCTCATTTTGGCAAGGCGCCTTTCTTCATGACTTATGATGATGAAACAACGACACTGGATGTCAAGTCGAACGATGGAGCGGTAGATCCACACTTGGTTATCCGCGATGCCGCGAAAGCTGGAGTGAAGAAAATGATCTGCGGCGGAATTGGACCGCATGCCTTCCAGGTTGCGGAGAAGTTCAACGTCGAAGTAAACATAGCGAATGGTATGTGCGTCAGCGATACCGTGAAGCTCGCGGGCGAGGGTAAGCTCCCAGTGGCGACCGAACCGACCCCACATCACGGTCAGCACGGGTACCACCATCATCCGATTTAGAACTCACGCTCAAGCGGGGTCTTTCTTCCGGCGGATCTGTTTTCAAACAGAAAAAAGGGGATGAAGACCGCGTTCTCGAGGGGTTGCGGGTCAGAGGCGACTTGTCAATGGATGCGAAATATTCCGTAGGCGATCTTCTCGTACGGATCGATTAAGATGAGGACGAAGTTGACCAGCTCGCACATTATTACGGATAAAGAGTCGTGATCTTGTTTCGAAGTGGCAGATTCCACCCAATATGAATTCACTCGTCTCCAATGGCGTAATGCCAAAGGAGTCGCCACTCAGAATAGTCGCTTACTTCTAGTTTCAAGCCGAAATAATTCTCCCGACATAGTTCTCTTTTGATTGGCGGGAGAACACGAAACGTCTTCAGTGTGAGCGCGCACAGTAATTTCATTGGAGAAGTTGTATATTTTTCCGATAAGATAACCGAGCGGAGACCCTGATGGGGCGGTAGTGTCGTCATAAATCGCCTAATCCGGGCAAGAATGGGCCTTGGTCTTCCGCCGGAGTTCGAGGCTTCCCCGCGTCAATGTAGAAATGTCAGCGGCGCTTTTTCCGGTGTCGGTTTGTCGTTGCTGATGGAGGCGCCTGTTATTTGCCGCAGTTACTTGCAACCGTTGCCAGAGCATGATCACGTGAAGAACCAAATCGTATCGACGAACAGAGCCAGCAGAACTTTCATTTTTCCCTGTGGCAGTAGGCAACGACATTTCGAGCGTGCCATCAAATCAATCTGTGGTATCAGCTGCGGGACCGAGGATTAAGAAGGAGTCTTAAGCCATCAACACTCGACGGAAACTTGTCGTTGCCTTTTTCATATTTCCTCTCATCATATTAATTGCGGGCGGCATACTGGCGCTAATTCAAATTTCCAGCGGCTTCAAGGTCGCTGAGAGGGATGCAATTGGAAGTGCCAAGCTTCTTGCATCGTCGTTAAGACGTCAGCTTGAAAACGGTCCCCGATTTACCATGCCGCATGCGGACTCGCTCCAGGGTTTCATACAAGAAGCGAAAGGGGCCGACGGATACAATCTAGTAATTGTGGATCAGTCCAGGAGCATTCTCGGCGATATCAACAAGGGTGATATAGGGAAAAAGTATTCGGGCGACGCGCATGATGAAGTCGGGATGGTTATGAGAGACGGAGTTCCAAGGGTCTTCGACGAGAAGACAGGCGGGAGCCAAGTGGGCGTTAAGCGAGCAGCAGTGCCGGTCCGGATGGATGGCGACAGAATTGTCGGCGCACTTTTGCTGGATTGTACACGCACATACGACGCTGCCAGGAATACGGTGCTCGAAGTGAATTCGGCATTGACGATCGCCGTGTTGATTTCTGTTATTTGCTCGATCCTATTGGGCTCCTTACTTTCAAAGAGACTCTCGGGGCAGATTTACGAACTTGAGCAGGGCGTCCGTAAGATAGCTCAGGGAAATTTGGATGTCAGTGTAGACTACCGTGAAGGTGACGAGTTGGCGGCTCTGGCGGCAGCGTTCAATCGGATGGCAACCGATCTTAAACAGTCGAAGAAGCAGCAGGAGCAACAGTTGTCGGCACTCAGGCATGGCGAGCTGCTTACAAAGCTGGCAACACACGCGTCGCAAGATTCAATTTGGGAGATGGACTGGCGCACGAAGACAGTGACCCGAAGCCAGAACTTCTGCAAAGTCTTTGGATATTCGGCAAGTGAAGCCGAAACCACTTTTGATTTTTGGAAGAGACAGATCCATCCCGAGGATGTGGAGCGTGTGTCGGGAGGATTCGAGTCAGCGTTGAATGGCGGTGCGAAATCATGGTCGGATGAATACAGACTGCGCCGGGCCGACGGAACATATGCGGATATTCTCGATCAGTGCTATGTGGAGTACGACGACGTCGGCAGACCGGTAGGTGCAGTCGGGGCACTTACTGATATTTCGGAACGGAAGAAGGCCGAGAGAGCACTAGCGGAACGTGAGGCATCTCTGAGGGTTCTTTTCTCCGATAATCCGCGCCCAATGTTTGTTTACGATTTGCAGACGCATCAATTCCTGGAAGTCAACGACGCGATGATCGAAAGCTATGGATATTCCCGGGAAGAGTTGTTGAAGATGACCATTCTCGATATCCACCCGCCGAATCTGATACACCCATTGATTGAGAACTTATCTCAGGACCGCCCCGCCCTGCAACACTCCGGAGAGTGGAAACATAAACGGAAGGACGGCAGCATCTTTGACGTAGAGATTAGTTCACACGTCCTTGATTACATGGGACGGCAAGCGGTGCTGGTTGTCGCCGAGGACATTACCAAAAGAAAGCAAGCCGAAGAGAAATTGAGGGAAAGCGAGGTTCGTTTCCGCTCACTCATCGAGAGATCAACGGATGTCATCTCAATCATTGATGCCAAAGGCAAGATCCAATACATGAGTCCTTCGGTCTCACGCATGGGCTATTCAATGGAAGAAGTCGTCGGAAAAAGCGCCTTTGATATAGTGCATCCCGAGGATGCTCAAAAGCTGTTGGATTCTCTTAAGGTCATCGTGAGCGAGCCGGAGACACTTCACACGCTCGATTTTCGCTTCAGGCATCGCGACGGTTCATATCGTGACTCGGAATCGGTAGTGCTCAATGCGCTCAACGTTCCGGAGATACGCGGACTAGTCGTCAACTCCCGAGATATTACAGAAAAGAAAAAGCTGGAAGCCCAATTCCTCCGGGCCCAGCGGCTGGAAAGCATCGGCACTCTGGCAGGAGGCATAGCACACGATCTTAACAACGTGCTCGCGCCTATCCTGCTTTCCTTTGATATGATCAGGAGTAGCTACACAGACGCGAGGGTGAAGAAGATAATCGACACGATGGAAGTGAGCGCGAGACGAGGGGCAGATCTGGTGAAGCAGGTGCTGTCATTCGCGAGAGGCATCGAGGGCGAACGGACTGTCGTTCAGCTTCGCCATCTTATGTCCGAATTCGAGAGGATTATTCTGGAAACGTTTCCGCGGTCGATCAGTGTCGTCGTGAATGCGCCGAAAGATCTCTGGACTGTTTCGGGCGATGCCACTCAACTGCATCAAGTCATGATGAACCTGTGTGTGAATGCAAGAGACGCAATGATGAACGGCGGAAAAATTGAGGTCACGGCGGAGAACATCGCGTTGGATGAGCGCTACGTCCGAACACATCTTGACGCGAAGGCTGGACCGTATGTTGTTTTAAGTATTGCGGACAACGGAACTGGAATCCCGCGGCACATACTTCACAAAATATTCGAGCCCTTCTACACTACCAAAGAGGCAGGAAAGGGTACCGGCCTGGGGCTTTCCACCGTTCTCACTATTGTAAAGAGCCATGGGGGCTTCGTGAACGTGTACAGCGAAGAGGGGAAGGGCACTATCTTCAAGGTCTATCTCCCTGCACAGATGTCGGCTGAGCCTGTTCCAACCAAGAAAGAGCTCATGCAAACATACAAGGGGAATGGAGAACTGATACTTATCGTTGATGACGAAGCGGCAATCCGTGAGATCACCAAGGCTGCACTGGAAGCATACGGCTATCAAACGATCTCAGCGGCCGACGGAACGGAGGCCGTGGCCCTCTTCGCGCTACGTAAGGACAGGATCGACCTCGTGATCACGGACATGATGATGCCATATATGGATGGAGTGGCGACAATTCACGCGCTGAGAAAACTGGATCCGAAAGTCAGGATCCTGGCGATGAGCGGGTTGGCTCGCACCGAAGGCGTCTCGGAATTGAAAGGCGTCACATCGTTCCTGACAAAACCATATACTTCGGGAAAATTGCTGGAGGCTGTCCACTCGGCATTGAGTGAATCGTGACTCCCGAGTGGTATCATGTGCAAATCGAAACTCTTTCTGCGGCCGAGTTCCGTGGGTTTGTGTACCCCTCGACTGGGAGAGTAATCGCTGCAAAGGTAATCTACCGAAATCTTCTTCGCTTCGAAGTTCTCTTCACGGCAAAATTTGAAATACGCCGGGATTAGGACGCCATTCCTCTCATAGAAACCGAATCATTCTTTCAAAACCCGATTCATTACTTCTGGACCGACCATGTTGAGATGATTTTCAACATCTTTTTTTAGCACGAGATCACATCCTCTTTCCAGAGATGTTTCCGATAATCACAATTCAGAAAGTGATCCTCAGATGCAGGATCATTCTTGACTCTTCGTATCATCCAATTTAGATTTCATATGCTAGTTCCCTCTGCGGGATGCATTTCAGTTGAGGGTTGAAATTGATTTTCTGTGAATGCCAGATATTGGCGTGAGATAATGGTTCATCCGACATGTCAGACGAATTGAGCACGCGATTGGATGAAAAGTCACAGTTGCAGATTGCTGCATTAGCCGTGATCAGGGGCGTGAGCGATTTCTATCGACGCTTAGGTCTTGAGGCAATCATCTGGATTAGTGCCTTTGTTTACCTCGCCATCCATAATCCGTACGTGCAGACCGAGTTCACTCTCTGCCCACTGAAGATCTTAGGTTTTCATTACTGTCCGGGCTGCGGTTTGGGGAGGTCGGTCTCGTTCCTGCTTCACGGAGATTTGGTCCGGTCGTTCCAGACTCACATCTTAGGTATTCCCGCAACCATCGTACTGTTTTCCCGTACTATTTCATTGTTGGGCAAGGCAATAAGAAACGATCTAATCATAAAACTAAGGAGTTCCCATGGCTAACATATTTCAGTTGATGCCCATGCTTCAGGGCGACGAGTTGGCTTACGTTCAGGGCCTCATCAAAGATATGAACGACAATCAGGCGCAATTGTTTGCAGGTGTCTATAACAGCAGGCGAAGAGATCCTCAGACAATTCTCCTCGTTACCCTTCTGGGGTTTGTCGGCGTAGCGGGTGTCCAGCGCTTTCTCACCGACGAGATTGGACTGGGTTTGATATACTTCTTCACGGCAGGGCTTTGTCTCATAGGGACGATAGTAGATCTGGTGAATCATAAGAGGATCGCGTTCGAATACAATGTCCAGGTCGCTCAGGAAGTTGCGAGGACCGTGAAGGCATCGAGTTAATGGGGAGTCGTAGTCAATTCTTCACGCATTCCTTTCAGCCGGGGAAGAAGCGGTAGGAGCGTTCGTTTTTCATCGATCCGGGAGATCTTTTCTGGAACCAACAATGGCTTAGATCTCCCGGCCGGAATGGCGCAACCTCGTCCGTGAAATCTAATTGTCCGAATCTCCCATCGTCCCTTCACTAATCACTTCATCAGCACCATCTTTCTTATGGCCGTGTAAGGCCCGGCGCTGAGTCGGTAGAAATACACTCCGGAAGGCAATTGCCAGCGTCAAACCTAATCTCTTACTTCCTTAGCTTCTTTCTTTCGTTTGCTATTATTCTCACATCCCATCCAAGAATAGAATATGGTAATCGTTTGAAGTAACACGATTGAAAGCCGGGTACCGACGAGCGACAACCGGCGCCTGCAGCTGGGTTGAAGAGGTTAGGACGGTGGTGCCAGAGGTCAAGGCCGCAGGCGACTGTGCTAATATTCGAGCTTCGAACTGTCGAGACGCCTCGCCCTCCTTGATTCTTGGGGGTACTGAAACTATATTTTCAGGCAATATTCACGAAATATCAAGATTTATGAGAGATTATGGCTACAACTACTGATTTCAGGGCTGGACTTACGATACGTTACAATAACGACCTATGGACAATCGTGGAATTTCAACACGTTAACCCGGGCAACTGGCGAGCCTTTGTGCGAGCTAAGATGAAGAACATCAAGACCGGACAGGTAATCGAAAACCGATTCCGCGCAGGGCAGGATGTTGATGTGGTCAGGATCGAAATGCGTCCATATCAGTACCTTTACCGTGACGGTGACTTGCTGGTTTTCATGGATAACGGTACCTATGACCAGATACATGTCCCGGAGGAAGTCGTCGGCGAAGGAAGCAAGTTTCTCAAGGAGAACGAGACCGTCCAGATTTCATTCAACGGAACTGAGATTATCGGAGTGGAAATTCCGATGTTCGTCAATCTCAGAGTCGTCGAGACAGAGCCGGGAATGAAAGGCGACAGCGTCAACAATGTCATGAAACCTGCTAAGCTCGAGACAGGTGCAGTCGTAAGCGTTCCTCTCTTTGTCAATGAGGGAGAAATGCTCAAAATAGACACGCGCACCGCGGTATATGTGGAGCGTGTGAAATAATTCGTCGGGAGATTCTCACCGCATTGTGCCGCAGGCTTACGGAGGGAATTGATCCGGCATTTCTGTTTCATCCAAAGGAGTCTTTCAAGCGGGATATCCTTTGGAGACCTTAGGACGGGAGACGATATGGATCTTAATTACATAAAGAAGCTTGTCAAACTCTTGGGGGATAGCGGGGTGGATGAAATAGAGATTGAGGAAGAGGGAACAAAGGTAAGAGTCACCAAACACCACCAGAACTCTTCTCCTGTCCCGACTTACATTCCCCAATATGTCCAGCCGCCTCAGATGATTCCGCAGCCGAACCCTGATTCGAAGGTCGACCCAGCACCAGCTCCTGATGTGACGCCTCCTGCAATAGCAGAGGAAAAAAAATATCACGAGGTTCGTTCTCCGATAGTCGGGACGTTTTATCGTGCGCCCGCTCCAAATGCCGACCCGTACGTCCAAGTGGGCTCAGCAGTCGAACAGGGGACGGTCCTTTGCATCATCGAGGCTATGAAGTTGATGAACGAGATCGAATCAGATGTCGCGGGAAAGGTCGTGCGTGTTCTGGTGGAAAACGGCCAGCCCGTGGAATACAACCAGCCGCTCTTTTTAGTGGATCCCGCCTGACTTTTCAGAGAGATCAAAGAAGAGGATGAAAGAAAATTCTAAACGCTAAATCCGAAACCCCAGACAAACTCGAATGACAAAAATTCAAAATAAGATTTGCCAGCTTTCGATTTTTGGATTTCGCCATTGTCCCGTCAGAATATTTGTCCCGCGCATCATTATTAAAAATGGGATATGCGGGATGCCGAAAATCGGCATATGTCGGGATGCCGCAGGGCGGCTTTTGGAATTTTGGATTTCATATTTAGGGATCATCCCTTCGAACATTCAATTATTCTCTATCAAGAAACACGGGTTTTGATTGTTTAATAAGATACTCATTGCGAATAGAGGCGAGATTGCTCTTCGGATAATACGCACTTGCAAGGAGCTCGGCATCAAGACGGTGGCGGTTTACTCGGAGGCGGACCGCGACGCGCTCCATGTTCGATTCGCCGATGAAGCTGTTTGCATCGGGCCGCCGCCCAGCAGACAAAGCTACTTGAATATTCCACGTATCATCGCAGCGGCGGAAATCACAAACGCCGATGCGATCCATCCCGGTTACGGATTTCTGGCGGAGAACGCACAGTTCTCGGAAATATGCGAGAGCAGCGGGATAAAGTTCATCGGCCCGAAGCCGGCGATGATTACCGCGATGGGTGACAAAGCCTCCGCGAAGGACACGATGAGGAAAGCGGGTGTGCCTGTTATTCCGGGAAGCGATGGAACCGTCGACGACCCGCACCTGGCAAAAAACATAGCGGGAGCAGTCGGCTTTCCCGTAATCATAAAGGCTACCGCAGGCGGCGGCGGCAAAGGGATGCGACTCGCCTGGACCGATGAGGAGTTTGAAAGGCAGTTCCAGATGGCGCGAACGGAAGCCGAGGCGGCGTTCGGCAATGCAAGTGTTTACATAGAAAAATATGTCGACCAACCCCGGCACATTGAGATTCAGGTTCTCGGTGATCAGCATGGCGAGGTGATTCACCTCGGCGAGCGCGAGTGCTCGATTCAAAGGCGTCACCAGAAGTTGATCGAAGAGTCTCCATCGCCGGCAGTCGATGTGGAGCTTCGCGAGAAGATGGGGGCTGCGGCCGTGAAAGGCGCCAAAGGCGTCCGGTACGAAGGAGCCGGGACAATAGAATTTCTCCTCGACAAGGAAAAGAATTTCTATTTCATGGAAATGAATACGAGGATCCAGGTCGAACACCCGGTAACCGAACAGGTCACGGGATTCGATCTTGTGAAGGAACAGATTAATATCGCTGCCGGCGCGAGGGTCAGTCGGAAGAAACTGAAACAGGTCGGTCACGCGATCGAGTGCCGGATAAATGCGGAGGATCCGATGAAGGATTTTCGTCCGAGTCCCGGCGTGATCACGGGATTCCACACGCCAGGCGGTTACGGAGTGCGCGTTGATTCTCATGCCTACGTCGGATACATGATTCCACCTTACTACGATTCGCTCATTGCAAAGCTAATCTCGTTCGGCGCAAATAGAGACGAGGCCGTGGACAGAATGTACCGTGCGCTCGAAGAATTCATTGTCGAGGGGGTCGCAACCACGATACCCTTCCACATGAAAGTGATGAAGGATGAACGGTTTAGAAAAGGCGAATTTGACACACACTTCTTGGAATCTTTCAATTTCACGGACTAAAGGAGAGAGATGGCAGTCCACAATCATTATATCGAGCCTGCGACCAGGCTCATAGAAAGGAATTAGACTGATGGACTTTCCCGCAGACTTGAAGTACACAAAGGATCATGAATGGATCCGAGTGGACGGTGACACCGGCGTGATCGGTATAACGGATTACGCACAGGGTGAGCTGGGAGACGTTGTCTTTGTCGAGCTTCCTCCCGTTGGAACAAAACTTCAACAGGGCAAACAGTTCGGGACAATCGAAGCGGTCAAGACCGTGTCGGATATTTTTGCGCCGGTAAGTGGAGAGATCATTGAAGCAAATCTGGCCTTGAAGGATTCACCTGAAATTGTGAACAAGGAGCCATACGGCGGCGGCTGGATGGTGAAGATCAAAATCGAAGACAAAGCCGGGCTGAACAATCTCCTTGATGCTTCGAAGTATCGGGAGATGGTCGGGCACTGAATTACGCGACGGCCATTTCCGCACGGTCAAGATTGTGTCTCTAGTCGTTGTCCGAAAAGTAATTATGGACTCTCATTCCGACCAAGCGAGTGCGACACGAGCGCGCCGAGGAATCTTCTGCGGAAGCCCTGTGTCACAGCACTTGCGAATTCTCATAGAAAATTTCTCTCCCGACTTCGTCGGAAGAGAAACGACAATTTTTCCTTGATCCCATGGAGCATGAGAACGACCACGAGAGCAAGATTTAGAATTTAGGATTATAAATAATGCCATATTATCCGAACACCGATGAAGATCGCCGCGAAATGCTGGACGCCGTCGGAGTCAAAAGCTTCGACGAGCTTATCAAGGACATTCCGAATGAAATCAGGCTGAAGGGTGATCTGAAGATTCCTCCGGCGATGAGCGAGATGGAAGTGATCAAGCATGTTTCATCTCTCGCGGGAAGGAACATAAACACACAGGATGCAATTTCGTTTCTTGGTGCGGGTGCATATGACCATTTCATTCCCTCTGCCGTCGGTGCGCTCTTGAGTCGATCCGAGTTCTACACTGCTTACACGCCTTATCAGGCCGAAGTAAGTCAGGGTACGCTTCAGGCCATCTACGAATATCAGACGATGATCTGTCGGCTTACCGGAATGGATGTTTCTAATGCCTCGCTTTACGATGCAGGGAGTGGTCTTGCGGAGGCGGCACTCATGTCTGTCGCGCATACTGGACGCAGGAAAATTGTTGCCGCACATCCGGTTCATCCGCTGTACTTGCAGGTGGTGAAGACTTACGTTCACGGTCAGGGGTTCGAGATTGTCGAGGTTCCCTCGCGAGATGGGATTGCGGATGTCGATGAGGTAAGAAAGGTTGTTGACGAAGGCGTTGCGGCTATCATGGTACAACAGCCCTCGTTTTTCGGAACGTTGAGCGATGCTTTCGCGCTTGGTGAAATTGCTCATTCAAAGAAAGCTTTGTACGTCGTCGATGTGAATCCGGTTTCACTCGGACTTCTCGTGCCGCCCGCTGAATACGGAGCGGACGTCGTGGTTGGCGAAGGCCAGTCGCTCGGAATCCCGCAGAGTTTCGGCGGACCGTTCTTAGGGATTTTTGCTGTGAAAGAAAATCTGATCAGACGTTTGCCGGGGAGGTTAGCCGGCGTGACGGTTGATGCAGAAGGGAAGCGCGGATTCGTGCTGACACTTCAGACACGCGAGCAGCAGATCAGGCGCGCGAAGGCGACCTCGAACATCTGCACGAACGAGGGTTTGATGATGCTTGCCTCGACAATCTACATGTCGCTCATGGGAAAGCAGGGGATCCGCGAGGTTGCCGAGCAGTCGAGTGCGAAGGCACACCATCTCGCTGATCAGATCGGGAAAATTCCCGGTTTCAGTTTGAAATACCGCCAGCCGTTTTTCAATGAGTTTCTCATTTCGACTCCGGTTCCGCCAGGAAAGATCATCGAAGCTGGACTTGGAAAGAAAATTCTTGCCGGTGTGGATATCGAGAGTTTGATTTCCGGCGAGAGCGGTCTACTGATTGCTGTCACGGAGAAGCGGACTCGAGATGAGCTTGATGAGTACGTCAATTTTTTGGCGACATTTGCGAAATAAATTCTGTCGAGTTCAAAGCAGTCGGAAAAGGGGCTGTGTATTTTCTTGGGAGTTCGTAGCGGAAGTTTCTGCTCAATAACAACAATAATAGATTGGTAGTTATATTTAATGGTGATCAAGAGCAAAGCACTTTCGTTCAAAGCGCAGTTCAAGACTGCGCTCAAAGAATTTGCAAACACGCTTGCAGGGTATGTTTCAACTGAGTCAGGTGAGTGGGCGGTGAAGGGATTCATTGACATCTACAAAAACGTGTACACGATCTCTTCTGATACTAAGATTGTCTCAAAGATTCTTGAAATTCACATATTCCCCCAGATTCTTCGCTTTGCTGAAGAAATCGGATATAAGATTGTTCTAGCTGAAGAACAGAATTGGTATCCCGATCTAAGTTTTGTTAAAGCCGGGGACGAGGAAGTGAAATTTGCTGTTGACCTAAAGACGACGTACCGCGATCCAGATTATCCGGGCCACGTAAACGGATTCACGCTCGGGAGCCACGGCAGGTACTTTGTCGATCGAAAGAGCACAAAGAATATTGAATATCCTTACTCAGAATATCTCGGACACTTTTGTCTGGGGATCATTTATTCAAGGGCAGACATCGGCGAAAGTGAGGAAACTCGAATTCATCGGGTTGAGGAGATCAAAGAAGACTATGAGACTCCTAGTCGATCATTTCGCCATCTTCAGGTAACGACAGTAAAGGAGCTGAAGTCAATTACCTCTGTTATCAAAGGTTTTGAGTTTTTTGTCGCTGAAAAATGGGAAATAGCCAGCGACAGTCAAGGGTCAAAGAACACCGCAAATATTGGTTCAATAACAAACATCGAGGACTTAAAAAGCGGCGCTGGTGTTTTCGCTAACCTTGGGGAGGAGTGGTTTGACGAGTATTGGATCAACTACGGCTCAGCAACATTGGTGCGGGGTGGACGGACTATTCCGATAAGGAATCTCAAAACCTTCCTGGAGTTCAAGGGAAGAACGGACCTTTTACAGAAAGTAGTTGTCAAGAACACTAAGAGGAAAAACCGCAAATGAAAGTGATAGTCCCCCCAATCAAAAGCCAAGGTATCAAAACGAAATTGGTACCGTGGATTTTGCAGCTTGCTCCTAAAACAAACGGGAGATGGATCGAACCATTTCTGGGAACAGGGGTCGTTGCTTTTAATTCAGGGTATAAGAGAGCGCTTTTGAACGAGACGAACCCGCACATCATAAATTTTTACAAGGGCATACAAGACGGGACTATCACAGCTGAACTGGTGAGACGCTACCTAGAACACGAAGGCGAATTGTTAAGGAGTGCAGCAGATAAAGGCTATGAGCATTTTCGAAAAGTCAGAGATCGCTTCAACAAAGAGCACTCTCCTCTTGACTTTCTATTTCTATCACGAGCTGGCTTTAACGGGATGATACGCTTCAATAAGAACGGCGGATGGAATATACCTTTCTGCAAGAAACCCGAGAGGTTTTCCCAGGCGTATATTACAAAGATTGCTAATCAGACTCTACGAGTCTTTTTGGTTATCAAGCCTGAGCCAGATTGGATCTTCACGAATAAGTCGTTCTCGGAGACCATTCCACTTGCGACAGAGAACGATATTATATACTGTGATCCACCGTATTTCGGTCGTTATGTTGATTACTACAATGGCTGGCAGGAAGAAGATGAAGAACTTCTGTTTTCATTCTTGAGCCAAACAAAAGCTCGATTTATCCTATCGACTTGGCACCATAATGATTACAGGCAAAATGAGATGATAAAGAAGTACTGGGACAAATTTAACATTGTCACCAGAGACCATTTCTACCACTCAGGCGGAAGGATTGAGAATCGAAGAGCTATTGTCGAAGCTCTCGTTTTCAATTACGATATTGATACTCATGATAGACCTAAACAAAAGACAGAACATACAGAGCAGTTGTTTCTGCATTTCTAAACTATTGAAGCGAACCTTGCAAGGTATAAATCGCGAGGGTTCACTCCTGAGCGATTTGGTTTTTTGTGGATAAGATTCTAATCCTCGACTTTGGCGGGCAATACACTCAACTCATAGCGAGGCGTGTCCGCGAATTGAATGTCCTCAGCCTCGTTGAGAATTTCGATTTCCCATTTGAGAAGGTCCGCGAGCTCGCGCCGAACGGTATCATCCTATCCGGTGGTCCATCGAGCGTCTACCAGCTCGCTGCTCCGCTCCCCGACGAGAGAATTCTTGAAGCTGGCATTCCGATCCTCGGAATTTGTTACGGGCTTCAGATCGTTGCACATCTTCTCGGAGGTGAAGTAGATCGCTCTGCACGGCAGGAGTTCGGGAAGGCGATTCTCGTTGTCGACGACTCAAGTGATCTTCTCGCTGATGTGGGTGATGTATCGAAAGTATGGATGAGCCACGCTGACAGGGTGACGAAACTACCGCCCGGGTTTACGCCCATTGCTCACACGGACAACTCTGCCGTTGCGGCATTCAGCTCGAAGTCCAGGAGGATCTTCGGCGTTCAGTTCCATCCGGAGGTCGTTCACACTTCGAAGGGAAAAGAAATTCTCTCGAACTTTCTATTCAAGATCTGTGGCTGTGCAGGTGATTGGCAGCCAGGTGGTTTCATCGAGGAGAAAATTCGCGAGATCAGAGAAAGGGTTGGGAGAGAGAAGGTCATCTGCGCGCTGAGCGGCGGAGTTGATTCTGCAGTCGCGGCGGTGCTGATCCAACGAGCGGTCGGCGACCAGCTTCACGCAGTTCACATCGACAATGGTTTGATGCGCAAAGATGAGAGCAAGAATGTGGTGGAATACTTCAAGAAGAATTTCAAGATGAATCTCCACCATGTCGACGCCGCGGAAACTTTTTTGGGCAAGCTTCACGGAGTGGCTGATCCCGAAAAGAAGAGAAAGATCATCGGCAACACGTTCATAGAGGTCTTCGAGAGGATCGCACATGAGATAAGAGATGTCCACTTCCTCGCACAGGGAACGCTTTATCCTGACGTAATCGAATCGCAATCGCACAAAGGTCCGTCTGCGAAAATCAAGACTCATCATAACGTGGGCGGTCTGCCGGAGGTGATGAAGCTGGAGTTGATCGAGCCGTTCAGGCTTCTCTTCAAGGATGAAGTGCGGCGCGTCGGTCGCGAGCTTGGAATTTCTAACGAGATAATTGAGAGACATCCATTTCCGGGACCCGGACTTGGCGTCAGAATTCTGGGGGTCGTGTCTGCTGAGAAACTGGAAATTCTCCGTCGGGCAGACGATATTTTTATCGATGAGATTAGAAACCACGGAATATATCGCGACATCTGGCAGGCGTTTTCCGTCCTCCTGCCGGTGCAGTCTGTCGGAGTTATGGGAGACGAGCGGACGTATGAATACACAATCGCGCTCCGGGCAGTCACGAGCGAGGACGGAATGACAGCTGATTGGGCACAGATGCCATATGAGCTCCTTGCAAAGGTATCGAACCGGATCATCAACGAGGTTCGCGGAGTCAACCGGGTGGTTTACGACATAAGCAGCAAGCCGCCTGCGACGATCGAGTGGGAGTGAAACTTTGCTTGCTGACGGTTATTATTTACACAAAACACAAGCTTGAAAAATGGGACTGTCGGCAAAAGTTCTTCTGGATGAAGCGGTTGATTTCTTGGGCGACGAGAAGCCGCTCCATGCTATCCAGATTTTGCGAAGAATTATTCTGAACCACCCCGCTTACAGCGATGCGTATCTCAAGTTGGCAGAAATATATATTCGCATGCACAATTACGAGGCAGCGGAGAGGCTTCTCGCCGATGGGCTTGTCGAAGCGCCGGAAGATAATAAGTTGATTTACGCGCTCGGCAGTCTCTACTTCAATCTCGGCGATTCGGATCGCGCACTGCCGCTGCTGAAGACGCTCGAATCGTGGCGGAATCCGGGCGTCCATCTTGCACTTGCTACTATTTTTCTTGAAAAGGGTGAATTTGCGGAAGCTACCTTCGAAGCAAAAAGAGTTCTCCACGGAGACGCGAAGTATCCCGATGCCAACGGCGTTCTCGGCAGCATCTACTTGAGACAGAAAAATTTTCCGGCCGCGATAAAATATCTGCGGAGGGAAATAGCCCTGAACGACTCCTCGGCCGAATACCGCTTCGACCTTGCCACGGCTTATTACATGCTTGGCGATTTGCGGGCGGCACTCGAAGAGTTCACATTGCTTATCGACACGGACCCGGATTTCTTTCCGGGCTGGCTGATGTGCGGGAAAATCTTGCTTGAGCTTGGCAAGCCGGGTGAGTCGGAGTTCTATTTGCAGCGCGCGCTAAATCTGAACCCTAAAAGTGTTGAAGCACTGCACACTCTTGCTGATCTTTACGACACGATCGGCGAAGTTGCTAAAGCGCGCGAGCTGTTTGACGGGCTTGCGGACACAAATACGTTGATTGAGGATGGCTCGGAGACTCTGGAACGTATCTCGCAGATGAACAGGAAGCGTCGCCGTCGCCGATAATGAGAAGCGTTACAGGTTTGTTCATCCTCATCCTTGCTTGCAACGCGTTCTCACAAATACCTTTTCGACAGACTGACGAGACGAATTACACTCTCGGGTTGCAAAGCTTCAGGCAGGGGGACTACTCCACCGCTTACCAATACTTCAGAGATGTAATGCTTGATTCCTTGAACCAGCGATCCGCCGAGTCATTTTATTACGGTGCAAGGAGTCTCTTCAATCTCCGCAGGTATGTCGAGTCCATCAGCACGATAGACACGTTTCTGGCTCGCTTCCCTTCCGATGAACATAGATTTGAAATGGTATATGTTCTTGGCGCGGATTACTACGAAATCGGGAAATACCAGACTGCTGCGATGAGGTTCATAGATGCGATCGACTCCGCAAGCGATCAGGTTATCAGAAATCGTGCAGTGGCAAGTCTCCACACGCTCGCAAATTCCAGTTTGAATTTTGATGACATAGAGAGTCTCTTCGAGAGGTGTAAGAGCAGGGTGTCTGCGATCACGGTCGCAATCGCTTTTGCGCGTCGCGCATATTTTTCCGACAGAGTCGCCGATGCCGAAAGAGTATTGAAGGAGTTTGTGCAGCGATACCCTGCCACACAGGGTCGAGATGCGGAAAGCGGTGAAGTGGCGAGGTGGATCAACAGGATCTCCGATTATGAAGTACTGAGCGAAGCGACGGTGAAATTAGGCGCGTTGCTCCCGCTTGATTACACGAACGGGGTGGGAGATAGACTTCTTCTCGGAATTCAACTCGCGCTTGACAATTATAATGCGACAGCCGGGACGAAGGTCGGACTCGCTCTCAAGAATTACGGTGGGAGTCCGGTTAATCTCTTCTCCGACATGCGTGCGCTCGCTAGTGACGGCGATGTCAAGGCAATAATCGGTCCCGTCTTCAGCAGTGAAGTTTCCGCCATTGTCAGCACCGCGAATGGCACCCGCATCTCCACAATAACACCGACTGCAACCCAAGCGGATCTTACAGCCGAGAATTCTTACGTGTTTCAAGCAAATCCGAATTTCAGGACTCGTGCAAGAGCGGTTGCCGAATATGCTGTCAA
The DNA here is from genome assembly GCA_963704305.1 of uncultured Bacteroidota bacterium. Classification (GTDB taxonomy): domain Bacteria; phylum Bacteroidota; class Ignavibacteria; order Kryptoniales; family JAKASW01; genus JAKASW01. Next base: position 1,557,799 of record OY969888.1, read on the forward strand.
TACGCTGCATGACCAGAGAATCGCAATCCTGGCACCGTCCGATACCTACGGCAAGACCATCGCAGGCTATTTTGTCGACCGACTGCGGGAAATGGGAGTGAGGCCGGTTTCAGTAGAATACTTTGAGACCGGCACTACCGATTTGTCGCAGCAGGTTGAGAAAATGAAGAATGACGCCGTGCTCAGCGAGCCGTACGTTAACTTCGGCACATTGGATCGAGCACAGCAGGCGAAGCTCCGGGACTTTGGTATTTCACCTGCTTACCTGGATTCTCTTGTGGGCGCTCGTGGCAGTGTCGATGCATACGACCTGTTCGGCGAAAACCCGAAACGCGTTGCTGATTCGCTCGGTATTCCAATATATATCAAATCTGCTCTGGGCGAGTTCGATGCACTTCGTTCACTCGATGCCATTTTCGTTCCACTGACATCATCAAAGGATATCGGGGTGGTCGGAGCGCAGCTGGCTTATTACAATGTGAAGGCACAATTTCTCGGAACGGATGACTGGTACGATCTGAATCAGCTCTCGACCAACGACCTGTATGTTGACGGGGTCATATTCTGCAGCGACACGTTCTTCGACACGAGTTCACCTGCTTATGTTGTCGTGAGCGATTCGCTGTCGCAGATATTGGACGTGGACTTCGACAGGACAGTCTCCTATGGCTATGATCTGACGAATGCACTGCTGAGCGTAATCCGCTCCGGGAGCACCGGCAGGTCGGATATTGAGAACGCGTTGAAGTCAGAAACATTCAAGGGCATTCACTCCACAATATCGTTTGGCAGTGACAATTCGAATCGTTACATACACATTCTCCAATTCAAGAAAGGTGGCATACACGATTTGGGTGAAATGAACACCGAGTGAACGGCGTTCGTGCATGAAAAAAAGAAAGGGGGCCGGATATGGTCGAAAGAACAAGAAGCACGTTGCGGGAATGGCCGGAGAGTGAAAAGCCGCGCGAGAAACTTCTCTCCCAGGGTGCGACAAAATTAACAGATGTTGAGCTCGTCGCGATACTCATAAGGACCGGAGCAAAGACGAAGACACGCTCCAACACCGCGGTGGATGTCGCGCGGGAGCTTCTCATGTCGTTTGATAATTCGTTGGAGATGCTCTCGATGCGGGACGCGCTGGAGCTCTCGACGACTGCGGGCGTCGGCAAGGTCAAGGCCGTAACTCTGGCAGCTGCATTCGAGATGGGCAGACGAATTCAAAATGCACCGAAGGATGATACGCCTCTTCTCAACAATCCTGAGGCTGTCTACAGATATGTAATGCGGGACTTCGCAGGCGAGAAGAGAGAAGTGTTCAAGGTCGTCGCGCTGAGCACTTCGGGAAAAGTCAAGCGAGTGAAGACTCTGACGGAAGGCACGCTGAGCGCAAGTCTTGTCGATGCGAGAGCGGTATTCAAGTTCGCGATACTTGAAGATGCCGCGAGCATCATCGTGGTACACAACCATCCGAGCGGAAAGCTCGACCCGAGCAAGGAGGACATCCAGATCACGAAAGACCTAGTGCATTCCGGCGAGTTCTTAGACATTCCGGTTCACGATCATTTGATCGTCGGACCGACAGGATACTTGAGCATGAAGAACGCGGGATATGTATGATGCAAAGTCAAAAGGTCAAGGCAAGGGCCATCTAGATTAATTCCGCAATTCGGGTTTCGAGCTTGTTCGGAATGTGAGTCGCACAAGTCACTACCGAATAGTTCCCGGCATTGAGGAATGATTTCCGTCGATGTGGTGAGCCACAAAGTCTTTCTTTTTTCTTCTTGACATTGCTTTCGACTTCGGCTAAACTTCTCTCGTTAGATAAAGCGGGTGCAACGGTATGCAGGATATGATGGATGTAATTAGGTCGAGGGCAGTTCAGCCATTGATGATGATCACCACTGTGGACGGGTGTAGCTAAGGATCGATTAGGTTCTTCCCGCTCTCCGGGATTGCGCTGGGCGGGGCGATAGATTCTGAAATATGTCATTACCTTTTGGTCGAATCGGGAATGAGTCATCATTGAAAGAGGGTCGTGCGATGAGACGGGTTGTGTTGGTTTTAGGGATTGTTTTCACAACGGCAGGTGCGTTGCTTGCGCAGGTGCATATTCAGGAGAAGGCGAAGATCACACCTAGAACTGCTTACAAGCCTCAGGCAGATTGGGGATTGCCTTCAGGCATTTTGCTTCTTTGTAATTCCACAATCACAGTGACCGTCGCCGACGGATACGATGATCTGTATGATCCTATTATTGAAATGGACTTAGTGCTGTTTACACCGGAATGGATGATGATCATGCCTGACGCGCTTCATAAGTTTAAGCAGTCCTGGACATCGCCCGAGTTCAAAGCAGGGTCGATACTTAACTTCGGCATGATTGAGCACCACGCGAGCGGGTATGTGGATACCGCCGGGGCTCGGATTCAAGAATTATCCATCTTTGATTCCACGTTTGGCATCTGGATAGATGGCCGTTTCTCAAATGGAGCGTGGGGCGGACTTTATATTGATGTGGATATTAATACCACACTAAGAAATGCCTTTGTGATGCAGCCGGGAGTGATCCACTTTGGCGTGATCTGGTGGCATACGGATGGTCGTGCGGCAGCAGACTCAGGTCGGTTGGAGATTCAAGGACCGTGTCCGGACCGATTGGACGTTTTTCGATATGGCAACAACGGGGCGATAACGGGGGAGGTTGAAGACTCTGTCGCAGGCACATATATATTCTATCCGGCGATACGTAAAGTAGACACCAGAGGGACCAATGCCTTTTACTACCTCTGTGCGAACACAGGTTCTCAGGCGTGGTCGTACGGTATTAGCAACATGGGAGATGTTGACAGTGTGAATGCCTGGTATTCCCTTGTGTTTGGACCTCAAATGCTTTACACAACCCCTTATAGTTCCAAGTTTGCCGTAACTGCTACAGTCTTGTACGACGAAGGCCCATATTTACCGGGGAAAATAGCTGTAATGGATCTGAGTGACGTGTATGATTGCAGCACTACAAGATGGTCTCTAACCGATCCAATTACTTTGAGGATACTTTCGGGGAGTCAATATGCCTCGTTCCACACACTTGATCCTGATACATGGGCCGACATAAAATTGGGATCAACGGCAAATGCGATCGGTCAAAGTATTAGGGACGGCTGGTACGCTCTTATAGCTGACGGAATTAAGCCAGACTCGGTTACATGGATAGTGGTCGAGGCCGACGGAAGTGGGTTGTCGTCTGTTGATTCGATACAAATATTTCCGTCGGATATTGTGGTGACATTTGATCCGCCTGTCATCTCACCTGGTGATACGGCAAGTATTGTATTGAAGAAGGTAAATCCAGACGGGACGCTTGATGATTTTCCTCCTCCAGATTTCTTCGAGGTCGGGTTCACGAGCGGGGAGGAGTACGGGACAATCCTATTGTCCAATGGAAACACCGGTGGATATTTTGTAAACGTGAGACAGCCATTTGAATTTGTCGCTGCAGACAGCATTACTGCGGATTCCGTCACTGTCGGGATCAGAGTCGGACCAGTTCCGGAATTGCCGACCTCAACGAAGCCAGGTGACAGGAATCCGTCAAGACGGAACCTGACCGATGCCAAGTTGCCGACGCAGATGAATTCACAGGCCTCCGTGATGAAACAATCTACAAGTAGGTGGAACAGTGTGAGTGAGAAGCACAAGTCTGTCTCTTTGTCGTATGATTTTGTCTATAACGACGACTACGGCATCGGCTGGGTGAAGATAAAAAAGAAGAAACCCATTTTGAAGATAGTTGACCATGCTCCGTGGTCTATCTGGCCTGATCTTCCACCGACTGGAAAAGGGATAACGAGAGGCGGGGATCTGCCGGGTTACAATCACAAACGCGGCTTTGTCATTTCAGTTACTGACGAAGAAGGCAACCCCGTAGAAAACGCCGCCGTCGAAATAATCCACGACTATGAACAAGGAACAGGGGGCATGCGCACTCGGCGAGCGGCGATCATATTCCGCTTCAAGAGCTACAGGGCATATTTTGGGGCCAACACGGAGATGGCCCTTCCCTTGACTTAACGACGGACGAAAATGGTATCGCGGTTGTGGATTCACTCGTAGCTTCGCAAATTTCCGGCCTGTATCTCATTACAGTGTATCTGAAGTCTGATGTGAGTGTAAAAGATACCGTGAACTTAGCTGTGCAAGTTCCGGAGCTAGTCAATTTCGATGAGTTGTTCCCTCAAGGTGGGAAACCATTCACTTTTGCGCAAACAACGCAAGCTGCGGCGGACAATCATCCTAAGAATGACTATTGCACCACTGCAATGGGCGATAGTCTCTTTGCAGGCATAGTGGATTTCAACTTCTGGACGGCATCAAGAAAGGGAGGAGGTAAGCAGATCATCGTCAGCATAAACGACATGAGCCTGCCGTGGGGAGGTGCGTTTGAATATGAAGGTCATTGGAACGTTAACAACCATCATGTTTTCCATAGAGTGGGCTTGAGCGTAGACGTCAACTGTGGTGGTCTATCAGATGCGAAGATCAGAAAATTAACCTGGATTTTGGGACGTTACGGAGGCGGACTAAACGACGAATATCCTCCTCAAGTTCACTATGGTTTTTTCAACGGAGGTAATTGAAATGATTAGAAGATTCTTTTTTCTATCCTTATTGGTTATAGCTTCAACAACTTATGGACAACGGTTACCGCTACCTTATTTGAGGGGAGTCATCATCAGATGCAATACTACAAATGAACAAAGCAGCAGCATGTTCTATTACACGTACAAAGTTACGAATGGAGTCATGAGTTCTGGAGACATTGGTGAATTTCGAATTGACATTTCTGAACTCAGGAATGAAGTCCAATACGACACAGTTGGATTGAGATTTGAGAATGACGAATATACAGAGGGTGCTTTTAGGCGGCATTATCCCACGCTTTCTGGAAGGATTATTCCAGTCGGATTTCCAGTTGCTCCGGGAACGTGGACAGCTGATCTAAGCAATGACCTCACTGCAGCCTTCAGTGCAGATTCGTTGCTGATTAATCCTGGGGATTCAATCGGTGGATTTGTCATGATGAGCAAAGGACTGCCGGGAATTAGAGCGTTTTTTGCGGAGCCTGATTTCTTTCCATGGTTATATTTCCCAAATGTTGACGAATACCCTGACTCCGCTGTCAATTTAGACTCTGTTAGGCATGTTATGAATTATTACGGCTGGACAATCGGTCCCACCGCACCTCCCTTGAACTTCGATGGTACCTCTTGGCTCGATACTCTCAAAAGCTACACAACTCAGTCCGGTGCACTTGGCTGGATCAAAGACCAGGCAACCACAGATAAGTACTTAGGATACTTCACCTCAGCAAAGACAAGTCTGCAACAGAACAACGTAGCCGCTGCACGTGCTACACTGCAACGAGTTCTGCAGGATGTTGACGTCGACAGTACAAGCAGCATAACAAATGAAGCTTATGCACTGATCCGTTACAACACGGAGTATTTGTTAGCTCAGCTGCCTGTTCCGCCTCCCGGCTTCATGGTGAAGCTCATCAGCAGCACCGGCACGAACCTCACCGCGGGGTCACTCCAGTATTATGAAGGCAGCTGGAAAGACGCAACAAACAACAACGACGGCACATTCACAATAAACACAACCGCTAAGACATTAAGCCTGAGAATGACTTATGAATACGGCACGCAGACAAAATCAAATGTGACCGTCGGAAACGATACAGTTGTATTCCAGACAGTAAATTCTCAAATCAAGCTTCAAGACAGCAAAGGCAACCCGATAGACACAGGCACAGTGCAATATTATGCCGGAGCCTGGAGGAACTTAGGCACGACTACAAACGGAGTAGCAACGAAAGAACTCCTGCCGAACAGTTACACATTTAGAATGACATATGCTTATGGAAGTAACGATAAGCAACAGGACATCGGCACAAATCCCGTGGTAATTTTTCAGACTGTCAATGCCATCCTACAACTGCAAAACAGTCAAGGGAGCTTGATGGATCAAGGAACAGTCCAATACTACTCCGGTGCATGGAGAGGCTTCGGAGCAACTACAAATGGAGTGACGACGAAGGAACTCCTTCCGAACAATTATACTTTTAGAATGACTTATGCCTACGGGAGTAATGATAAACAGCAAAATGTGGGAACAAATCCTACGGTTGTGTTCAGGACTGTGAATGCGATAGTTCAGCTGGTGAATAGCCAGGGGAATCTCATCGACCAGGGGACGGTGCAGTATTATGCCGGAGCGTGGAGAGATTTCGGCTCGACGAGCGGCGGGACTGTTGCAAAAGAACTGTTACCTGCCAATTACACATTCAGAATGGCATATGAATATGTATCCAACGACAAGGCGCAGGATATTTCTGCAAACAACACAGTCACCTTTTCAACTGTTTTATGCACGGTGCGAGTGAAAGATTCACAGAACCAGCCAGTCAACAACGTCCAGGCGAGCTATTACTCCGGAGCCTGGCGTCAGATCGGCACCACAGTGAATGGTCAGGTAACTAAGGAATTGCTCCCTGCAAACCTGACATTCAGGATCACCTATGGCACAACTCACCAGGATAAGGCTCAGAACCTGTCGACGAACAACATTGTGGACTTTAGTGTGCAGCCGTAGGAGGAGCAGTTATCAATGAATGAAGAACGGAGTAAGTAGGGATGAAGACATGGATGTTTGTTCTGCTATTTATGGCAACATCGGCATTTGCCCAGACGACAAAGTTTGCTACGACCGATACGTCAAGTAGAGTCTGGCAAACACCATTTGCATCGAAGGATAATACGATCTCACTCAGTGTGGAGAACAACTCCAATATTACTGCGAAGGCGGTGTCTGTAGCTTTCAGCAAGCTTCCCGACTGGCTTGAGTTCAAATCCACAACTGTTTCATTGGAAGACTTGTCTCCAAACAGCTCGAAGGATGCTGAGTTTACATTCTCTGTCGATAAGAAGGCACCGGTCGGAATACAGACGAAGATAACGGCTGAGATTAAAACAGCTGACGGTCAGAAACGGGTAAAGGAGATAACGCTGTCTGTATCTGCACCGAAGGACTACAAGCTTTACGACAACTTCCCTAATCCGTTCAATCCGTCAACGAAGATAGCGTTTGAACTTCCGAAAGCGTCGCACGTGAAGCTGATAATCTATGACATCGTTGGTCGGGAGGTTGCACAGGTTGCGGATGGAGATTATCCCGCAGGATATACTGCATTGACATGGAACGGCCTGAACAGAAACGGTAATCTTGTCTCGTCAGGTGTCTACTTCTACCGGCTAAGCGCCGATAAATGGAACAAGGTGAAGAAGATGTTGATGTTGAAATGACCCGGTTGTTTCAACAGAAATCCCGCCGTTCTCTGGCGGGAATGATGATCAAATAGCTATCAGCCATCATCGCTCAGCTATTAGCAAATCTATTTTTGACTTCAATCTCTTAGTTTGCTGATAGGCGACTGTTGAATGTGACGCCTTGCGCCATCTCCCGCTCCATGATCTGTGCTTATTCGAATGCGGGACGGCGCTGAAAGCGCTCGCCGACACATAAATGTTTTTGACGGGACTAATAGCTCTTCTGAACTTTGACTTTTGAGTTCTGACCTATTTTGACATAAGTTCCGAACACAAAATCCCACAAAGGCGAACTCACTCCGAAGTTATTATCCGGATCCATATAATGGTGCCGCATGTGCTGCTGTTTCAAATACAATCCGATTTTTCCGTGGAGCCTGAAATGATGCACAGCATAATGCGTCAGATCATAAGAGAGATAGCCGAGAATGAATCCCGCAAAGAATGGTGGGAAGTAAAACGAACCTAGTATTCTCGTAAAAAGGAAGAAGAACAGAATCGCGAGCGGGATGCTGACGATTGGCGGCATCACGAGTCGGGTCGAATCGTTTGGATAATCGTGGTGAACGCCGTGGAACATGAAATGGATCTGCTTGCCCCAACCGCTCCTGGGTACGAAGTGAAAAATGAATCGGTGGAGAGTGTATTCCGCGAAGCTCCAGACTAGGAGCCCGAGTATGAAAAGGGGAAGCACATAGCTGATCTCTACGCCTGTCACGACGGTTCTGTATAGCATGTAGCCGATGACCGGAAGATAGATCAAAGTCGGAACCAATGGATGAACATGCGAAACGAACTCCAAGATGTCGCTCTTGAACATCCGCGCAGATTCATCGCTATTCGAGACATAACGTTTCATGACCTCACTCCTTGTTTCATGTCAGCATTGAGTCATACACACGACCCGGCTGGGGTCGGGATCATAATCTCCTAAACTCAATTGCGGTCAAGAAGATTCCCCGAGCAAACGACGATTCGAAAGGAGAGTTATTCTATTCTTTTTCGGCTTTGGCGTTGTAGACTATCTTGCGAATAGTATCGAAGCGCAGGTACGGGTATTCATCTTGGATCTTTTCTATTGCGTCTCCCACGCTCATATAGTTCCGCAAATCTTTGAATCGCCTCTTTATCTGGTAGTCTCTCACGGCCTTGTAATCGAGAAGACTGTTCTCGATCAGCTTCTCGTACACCTCGTCACTAAGGATATCACTCAGCGGGTTGTCGATCTGCTTCTTCTGAATTTTCTTCCTCTCAGAGGGAATTCCGCTAATCTTTTCCATTTTTTCCTCGGCTTTTTAGTGAGACTGATGTTCAACAGACGATATCAAAGTCTCGCATACCCCTCCGCTGGTGTTGTCCTTCTATTTTTCATCATGATTACCATCCTCAAACATGAGAGTTTATTGAACAAGCCATTTTGCCATTTCTGACCGTGGGCTCTATCCCGACAAGGTCGGGATGACCTTCTCGGTTCGAGGTAGTCGAATCGGGACGCTCTGAACCTGCCGAGTTCCGCGCTTTGGATGGAACAAAACTCCATCCCGCGAGGCCGAACGAAGAGCCCGGATGAGTTTCAACTGTGGGCTCTACTGGACTCGAACCAGTGACCTCTTGCGTGTGAAGCAAGCGCTCTGAACCGACTGAGCTAAGAGCCCTCAAGGGCTCAGGCAAAAAGTTGAAAAGAACGACTCGCGTTCCGCATTCGATGTCGACCTGGAACGCTCTGAATCATCTAAATCTCGAGCTTAAACCGCTAAATAATCTAACAAAACTGTAGCTGGTAATCAAGAAAGCGCACCTGCCTTCTTTGGACTTCCCTATCGATCCCGTCACCTTAAAGACTCGAACAAACTGCGCCTTCGTCGGGTTTCCTTAAGAGACGAAAAACGCGAGAAAAAGTTTAAGATTGGCCGTTGACCTGCGGAATGGATGTGACAGGGCGCAAAGGAAAGCTCCTGTGCGGGCAGCAATGGGGCGGCCCGAATAGGTCTCAGATACCAGCTTGGTCGAGAACCCTAACAGCCGTGTCGTACTTCTTGAACGGGGGTAATAGGTAGGCGCCCGCAACGGATGTCTTAATCTCACGCAGAAGCTCAGCAGAAATCTCAATTCCGACCTTTGGTGCGTTCTCTCCAGCTCGCAGCATCTTCTCGATGACCTTTTCGGGTATGCTAATACCCGGAATCTCGTGATGTAGAAACTCAGCATGTCGGTGGCTCCTCAGCGGGAGCACTCCGACTACGACGGGAACGTGCAAAGGCTCAACGGCTTTCAAAAACCTCTCGAAGTTTGCGATCTCATAGATTGGCTGCGTGAAGATTACCTCTGCTCCGGATTCCACTTTGCGTTCGAGTTTCTCCATTTCGTAATCGAACCTATCGGAGGCAGGATTTGCGGCGCATGCGATGAGGAACGATGTCGAATCTCCGATAGGATTTCCGCCTGAGTCGCGGCCGCAGTTCATGTTCTTGACAATCTTTACAAGCCCCACCGAATCCACATCGAATACGGACATAGCCTGAGGCAGGTCGCCGATCTTAGCCGGGTCTCCTGTTATGACGAGTATGTTTCTCAGGTTAAGCAAATGCGCGCCAAGGAGTCCAGCCTGCAAGCCGATCATGTTCCTGTCGCGGGTAGTAATGTGCGTGATGGCTTCGATCCCGACGTCCCTCTGGATTATGTGTGAAATCGCTGTCGAGCTCATCCTGATCCGGGCCCGTGCACCGTCAGTAATGTGCACTGCGTCAAAGCCATTGTCTTTGCAGAATCGGGCCCCATCGATCACACTTGAAATATCAAGACCGCGCGGTATGTCGAGCTCGACAGTCGTCACGAACTTCCGCCCGATCTTTTCGGAAAGTTTAGATCGCGACATGGGCTTCTCCTCACCCGATTCCTCCTCAACGATCGTTTTCCTTTTTACACTGACATGTTTTCGCTCGATCTTCACCCCTTTCACTGCTTCAGCGATTGCCTTTATGTGAGAGGGAGTCGAGCCGCAGCATGCTCCGACAATGGTGACTCCCGCCTCGACAAGCTGCTTGGCGTAGGTGGCGAGATATTCCGGCGTGGCATGATAAATGGATCGGCCGTCGATGAGAGTCGGGATCCCCGCCGCCGGCTGTGCGGAGAGAATCACATCTTCCGAATAGATCGACTTTATGATTCCATACATTCGTTGCGGCCCGACAGTACAATTCGAGCCGACAACGTCCACCCCTTTGGACTTTATATGCTTAACAACCTCCACCGGAAAATCCGTGGCAAGGATTGCGCCATCTTCGGAAAATGTCTTCTGCGCAATAATAGGTATGTTTGGCGAAATTTCCTTAGCAGATTCTATGGCGGCATCCAGTTCATTCAGGTCAAGAAAAGTCTCGAGGATCAGGATATCGACTCCATTCCTGACGAGAATTTCGATTTGTTCTTTGAAAACATCTCTTACCTCAGAAAGCTTTGTTTTGCCCAGAGGTTCCAGTAGCCTTCCGGTGGGTCCGACCGCACCCGCGACGTAGACATCGTCGCCCGCCGCACGTTTTGCGATTTCAACTGCCGCTTTATTGATCTCTTCGCACTTGTCGGCAAGATGGTACGTCTTGAGGCGAAGCCTGTTCGCGGAGAACGTGTTGGTCTCGATTATTTCCGCACCGGCTTCGATATATTCCCGGTGTGCACGCTCAACAATGTCAGGGTTCTTTATGTTGTGAATCTCTGGCGGCTTCTCGTCATATTCATAAAGTTCGAGGAGCGTTCCCATCGCGCCGTCGCATACGATTACGCCGTCTTCAAGTCTTTCTCGGAAAGGTTTCTTCATGTTCTTTTAAATTTTAACCTTGCAAAGGTTGGATTACTGCAACGTGCCTCTCGGAGTCGTCGAGTTCGGACCTTCGCAAGGTCGTATCAAATTATTAATTTTCCTGACGAATTCAAAAACGGGTAATCACTCATTCTGGACATTCGCATGGAACCGCCTTGTCATGCCAGCCCCGTGTCAAGCACGGGGTAGACTCCAGCTGGCATCCAGACCCAAGGGAACTGGATTCCGGCTCCCAGCTAAGATCATGCTGGGACAAGTTTCGCCGGAACGACGATAGAATTGAAAATGAGTCACTACTCAAAAATGGCGAGCAGAGAGCGATCTGAAACCGGAGACAGGCGCGATGCCCTCTCAAGACACGGCAGCCTTCATTTACATTAGTTCTTTTATTGAGAACCGTCTTGTAAATTTCATTATGGATGCAGGGAAGTCAGACATAAGCACCAAAACATATGCTTCGAACGGCGCCACCTTTGACCGATGCAACTAGCCCATGAACTAATCTGATTGGAACTTACCGATGACAAACGTAAATGACCAGAACGAAGCCACATCTCACATAGAAAACGCCGGCAAGGCTCCGACATATCGCGGTCCTTTTGCGATCATGACTACACTTTTCTTCATGTGGGGTTTCATGACTGCGTGGAACGATATTCTCATACCTCGGTTCAAGGTCGCTTTCACTTTGAATTATTTCCAGGCGATGCTGGTACAGTTTGCATTCTTTGGCGCATATTTTATTGGCTCACTTGTTTACTTTTTAATTTCCTCGACCACCGGGGATCCCATAGCAAAGATAGGATACAAGAACGCGGTTGTTATCAGCCTGTTGATTTCTGCGATCGGAAGTTCATTATTCTGGCCTGCAGCGAGCACCGTCTCGTATCCATTATTTCTCGTGGCGCTTTTCATCGTGGGACTCGGCTTTGCGATGCTACAGATTGCAGCGAATCCTTACGTTACTATTCTCGGCCCCGAAAGGACTGCTTCAAGCCGACTGAATCTCGCACAAGGTTTCAATTCTGTCGGGACTACCTTGGGACCTTTGATCGGCGGCTATCTGATCTTTGAATATTTCAACAGGGCCGGAACAAATGGCGCAGAATCTGTGAAGGTGCCATACCTTGCATTCTGCATTGTATTTCTGATTCTCGCGGGGGTTTTCTTCTTTGTACATTTGCCCCATGTCGGTGAAGGAAAGATCGAACGTGGTGCAAAGGCACTGAAATTCCCCCACGTGATCCTTGGGGTCATCGGGATTTTCATGTACGTCGGGGGTGAGGTTTCCATCGGAAGCTCCATCATCAACTTTCTCGGACAACGGAGCATCGCCGGCCTGTCGCCTGTTGAGGCAAGCAAATTCGTGTCGCTTTATTGGGGCGGAATGTTGATCGGCAGATTCATGGGTGCGGTGGAGCTGAGTGAAATGAAACGCCGGAACAAACAATTGATTCTTGCGGGCATCCCGATCGCTGCATTTATTGTCTTGGGATTTCTCAGCGGATGGGAGACGGTAAGGAATTATCTTCCACTTCTAATTGCATGCTGGCTCCTGTTCCAGTTCGGAAAGGCGAAAGCGGCCCGCACACTTTCAATTTTTATGGCAGCCATAGTTCTGTTGCTTCTCACGGCAATTATCGCGGGTGGTAAGATGGCGATGTGGTGCGTGGTAGGCGTTGGCTTGTTCACTTCAATTGGTTGGTCTAACACGTTCTCGCTTGCGCTGGAGGGAACCGGCGTATACAAAAGCCAGGTATCGTCATTGCTTGTCGCGGCAATTCTCGGCGGCGCGATTTTGCCTCCACTGCAAGGGCACATCGCAGACCTCGGCGGTCTCCAGATTTCTTACATCGTACCGTTGATTGCGTACGCTTACGTCTGGTTCTATGGACTCAAAGGTCATAGCGTCGGCCGCAATCGTCTCCCCGAAGCGGCATGAGACTGAAAAAAATAGGCAGCCATGTGAATACGGAAACTGACAATGAACTATAATTCAGATAATAGAACTGTCATGACTCTCGACGCCGGTGGAACCAATCTTGTCTTCACAGCAATTCAAGGCAACGAGCCGGCTCTTGAAGAGATCGTGCTGCCATCCCATGCCGACAACCTGGATAAATGCCTCACATCGATTGTCGAGGGATTCAGCCAGGTAAAGAGCAAGCTCAAGAGTAAACCGGTTGCGATCAGTTTCGCATTTCCCGGACCCGCGGATTATCCGAACGGAATCATAGCTGATCTCCCGAACCTGCCCGCATTCAGAGGAGGAGTTGCCCTCGGACCGATGCTGGAGGACAAGTTTGGTCTTCCGATCTTCATCAACAACGATGGAGATCTATATGCCTACGGCGAAGCTATTGCAGGATTTCTGCCATACGTAAATGACCTCCTTGGAAAGGCCGGTAGCCCGAAGAGGTACAAGAATCTTCTTGGCTTGACTCTCGGGACGGGGTTTGGAGCTGGAATAGTACGTGACGGGAATTTGTTCTTGGGCGACAATTCCAACGGGGGAGAGATATGGCTGTTGAGAGACAAGTTGAATCCTCGAACTCACATTGAGGAGCACGCGAGCACTAGGGGAGTAAGAAAGGCATATGCGAGCGCAGCAGGAATCGAGTTCGACGAAGCCCCGATGCCTAAGGACATATATGAAATCTGTATCGACAAGAAACCGGGAAACAAGCATGCAGCGTTGCGAGCGTTTCAGGAAATGGCAGAGGTCGCGGGTGATGCAATCTCAAACGCAATCACGCTGATCGATGGACTTGTAGTTATCGGTGGCGGTCTCTCCGGCGCTTCCGACATCTTTCTTCCGCTCATAGTCAATGAGATGAACAGCAACTATACGCGTCCGGATGGAACGCAGTTTCGCAGATTGGTCCCCAACGTTTACAACCTGGAAAACGAAAATGAGCTTCAAAGATTCTTGCGAGGTTCTACGAAAGAAATCGCCGTCTACGGCACGACAAGGAGAGTCAGGTACGATCCTGAAAAGAGAATCGGAGTTGGAATTTCAAAAATCGGAACCAGCAAAGCTATCTCAATTGGCGCATACGCCTTTGCCTTGAGTCGTCTCGATGCTTAGGTTTTCTGTTTACCCACCTGATGAAGGATGAACCGATCCGCTAGATCATCCCTACTTCATCTTGTTTGATCCAGCCCTCCTTACCGTCCTGGAGTCTGATCTTGACCCAATCTTCAACTTTGTCCAACGCTCTCACCTTTGATCCTTCGTGAATCACGAACGCGTCGTTGCTGGTTGAGTCCGGCGCAAGCTTCACGGTTGCGGTTGGCTCGATGACGATTCCGTTTTTCACATTCGCGTCCCTGTTTAGATTAACAACCCAAAGTGAACCTGACACGATGAGAAGCACTATCAACACAAAGCCCGCAAAGATGGAATACCTCTGAACACTGGATCTCCTGGCAAAGAAGTATAAACCGATGGAGCCGAGGAACAGCAAATAGAAAAGATAGACGATGCGAGTCCAGCCGCCAACGGTGAACAAAGCTAGAAGGCTTTCCCACCATTGAAAAAGGAAAAACTTCGGAAGTGTATTTATCTTGTCAACCGTTTTGGTGTTGGCAATTGCCAGGTTGTGTACCACGTCATCATCGCCAGGCGAAAGTCGCAAGGCCTTTTCATAGTACAAAATCGCATAACCGATTTTTCCTTCTCGATAGTAAGAGTTGCCGAGATTGTAATACAGGGAAACTCCCTCGTAACCCGAGTTGATGAGCTTCAGGTAAGTATCGATCGCCTCATCGTACCGTTTGTCCTGGTAGGCCTGGTTTCCTTGTCTCATCAGGTCATCTGCTTCCGAAGCAAATGCTAGCCTGAAAGGCATTAGGAAGAGCAGCGCCATGATGGCTAACCACAATGTCTTTATCGACATGATCATCTTGCCTTCAGGCAAATTTCCTCAACGACAAATTCTTCTCCAACTCAATTACGACTCTTGTCAAATCGTTATACATACCGGTCATTGCCGCCATGCCGTCGCTCGCCGGAGCAAACCTTGCGAACTCGCATTTCTCCGCACGGTCTCTCAAATCGGAGATCAACTCCTCGCCAATCCCTTTCTTCCGAAGCTCATCGGTCGCCTTCTCAAGCGAGAACTCCGATTTCGGAATGTGAAGTTTATCCTCGAGGTAGCCAAAAATCGCTTGCGATATCTCTGCGTAGAAACCGGATTGATTGTTCGAGCTCATCAGGGCTTTCGCAGTCTTGAATCGCGTGCGCGCGATTTTCTCGGCGCGGCGGTAGCGAAGAAGCTGAACGTTGCCCGCAAGTTTGTCCTGCCTTCTTTTCCATGTAACCAGGCCACCGAGAGCGAACAGTGGCAGAATGGTCGCCGTCCAGAATTCGAAACCGAAAACTTCATCTCCGCCCGTTTTTCTTAAGTCGCCGGTCGAGGTCTTAATGTAGCGTATGTCCTGTCCGAGAAGTTTTATCTCTTCTTTAGATAATCCTGCGGCAATCTCGTTGCCGCTGTTTGGACCCTGTGCGATGTCGATCGTATAGGCCGGAGTTGAAACGGTTACGTACGATTTTCTTTCAGGATTGAAGTATGAGAACAGGATCGGGGGAATTTCATTTTTGCCTGCGACTCTCGGAATCAACAGGTACTCGAAGGTCTTGGTGCCGGACACCGTGCCAGTCCTGTCGATTTGCTCGGAGGTCTTGGGCTCGTATTTGTCGAATCCCGGCGGAAGATTTATCTCCGGCATGTTCAGCAGACGGATGTTGCCTTTCCCGCTCAATCCGATTTTCAGAGTGACAGGCTCGCCGGTTTTGACGCTTGTGGTGTTGATCGACGATGTGAACGAATAATCTCCGACCGCACCGTTAAACGATTTTGGAACATCCTGCGAAGGAAGCGGGACAACATGCAGCTTGATCGTGTTCGACTTCGCCGTGTAGTTGATGGTCTGGACGTTGTTGAAGAATGGATCATTGAAAAATTGATCGAAGATGTCTCCTCCAGTTCTCCTTCGCTGAATTTGAACGGGAACGTCCAGCACAAGTGGGGTGACGGAGAGCTCTCCAAGTTGAGAAGGGAACAGCGCAACTTCCTTCAAAACTCCGACGCGATACTGTTTTCCTTTATACATCTCGGTTGAAAAAGAAATGGTGTTGGGAAGGTTTATTTCTTCGGCCCAGAAGCCTTCGTAGGAAGGAAGCTTCGCAACCTGCAGCTGAGAAGCAATCCCGAGACGCGTGTAAAGCTTGTACGTGACCGTAAGCTGTTCCCCCATGTAGACCTTTTCTCTGTCTGCCGTCGCAAGTATGAAGAGATTGTCGCCGATGTCTTTAGGTGCAACTGTTGTGTTTGACTGTGAATTGGCCTGCGGTTTTTGCGAACCCTTTTCAACAGTTATCGTCAGTGGTTCTGTGTTGAGAGTCTTGCCATTATAGTTTATTGTCGCGTTTCCTATAGTGAATTTCCCGATGTTTCGAGGTTGAATGTAATACGAGTAAGTTATGGAAGCTGAAGCGGCGCCGTTTATGAATTGCATGTTCGTCGACTGGTTCGGGCCGGAAAGAACCATGAAGCTCTTGAAGTCGGGCGGGGTGAAACCTTTTATCCCGTTTATGTCCTGTCCGGAGAAAGTGAACGATACCTGGAATTGATCGTTGACACCGACCGTCGCGTTTTCTACCGATGCGGTAAATGTCTGCGAGATTGCCGCTCCAGTTGAAGCAAACAAAGTGATCGCTATGATTGATCTGATAGTAGCTTTCATGTTGCTTTAAGAAGTCAAAATCGTGATTCGGAAGCAAGAGGCAAGAAGCAAGACAATCTGACTTCTTACTTCTAGCATCTGGCTTCTTACCTATGACATTTGACCTTCCATATCACCAATCCTTATCTGTTTTGATTGGCTGTCCTTTCATTCTTCTCAGCTGCTTCTGCAGATTCTTCTCGGCGTTGTTCAAGGCACTTAAGATTGACTGTGCTTGATCCTTCGAGATCTTGGGAGGCGGCTGCTGACTCTGCTGATTCTTTTGCTCGTTCTTATTCTGTGGGTTGTTCTGTTGATTCTGATTATTCTTGTTGTTCTTATCGTTTTGGTTGTTCTTGTTCTGTTGATTTTGATTCTTCAATAAATCGAGCGCATACGAAAGATTGTATTTGGTGTCCTGGTCGTTCGGGTTCGACTTGAGTGCGTCTGTGTATGCGCCGATGCTTTCCTTGATCTTCTGATCTTTGAGCAGAGCGTTGCCGATGTTGTGATAGACTCTCGCTTTCAGGTTATCCGTGGCAGCTTTTTGCAGCGCAGCCTCGTATGACCTGACGGCGTCTTCATATTTACCTTCTTTGTAATATGAATCTCCGAGATCGAAGTTTGCTTGAAAATTATCGGGCGATTTCTCCAGACCTTTCTTAAACTCGACTTCGGAATCGACGAACTTGCGGTTGTCGTACAGATCAACTCCTCTGTTCACGTTTGACCTGGTGCTTTGAGCGCACAGGTTTCCCGACACCAGGAGAAGACAAACGGGAAGCATGAATCTGTAAGCGCTGCTCTTTTTCATTTTCCTACTGTTCTATCCCAAGTCTCTTAATCATCGCGTCAAAGAATTTAGATTTCCGCTCCGACAAAAAGAATTCTGCCAGGAGCATTATTATTGCCGGGGCCAAAAAATAGTAAAATCGGTCCTCGTAGTCAGTGACTCTCTTTTCACCTAACTCCGTCTTCTTGATCTTCGACAGGTCGTCGTAAATGATTCCGAGCTCATCGCGTTCATTCGTCGCTCTGAGGTATTGTCCGCCCGTACCCGCAGCAATTTCTTTCAACGCTCCCTCGTCGAGCTTTGTAAGAACAACGTTGCCATTCATGTCCTTCTTGAAGCCGATCTGCTGACCCTGATCGTTGTAGACAGGTATGGGAACGCCGTCGGGCGAGCCGAGTCCTATTGTATAAATCATAATTCCATTTTTCTTCGCGTCGTCGATCGCATCTTGAAGGCTGCCTTCGTGATCCTCTCCGTCAGTGAAAGTGACGATGACCTTCTCAGTCTTAGACGAATAATCGAACGATTTGGTTGCGAGGTTTATGGCTGCAGCGATCGCCGTTCCCTGCTCGGGCACTGTGCTGACATCCGCGGCTGACAGAAAGAGGTTGGCCGCCGAATAATCGGTGGTGAGAGGGAATTGAACGAACGGCTCGCCCGCAAAGACGATCAGTCCGATCCGGTCTCCTCTGAGTTTCTGGATGAGGTTCGAGATCTCGAGCTTGGCTTTCTCTAATCGACTCGGCTTGATGTCCTGTGCTTGCATGCTCAGCGAAACGTCGAGAAGAATATAGATGTCTATTCCAGTCTCTTTCACGTTTTCAATTCTTGTCCCGATCTGCGGGTCCGCCGCAGCAAGAAGGAGAAGGACAATCGCGATCAGGACAATTCCGAGCTTGGCGAGGCCTTTCCATTTGCTGTAGGTCGGTAGCAAGACGCGTTGAAGCGTTTTCTCGGCAAACTTGTTCAGAAGCTTGTTCTTGTTTCTTATGGAGTACCAGAACGCCACGATGAGTATCGGTATGGAATACAGACCGTACAGGTATTCGGGATGTGCAAATCGAAACATGGGTCTAAGTCAAAATTCAAATTTCAAAAGCTAAAACCACAAGTCAAAAGTGAATCGGCTAATATCCAAATTCTAATAGCTAACACCTTTTTCACGGAACCCTTTTCAAAATAGTCTTTGATAGTGCAAGTTCAATCAATAGCAAAATAAATCCGGCATCGAGCCAGCCCGGAAAAAGTTCGGCGGCATTCCGATATGATGTAACTTCGATCTTCGATTTCTCAAGCTGGTCGATCTTGTTGTAGATTTCTTCCAGTGCTCTGTTATTCGATGCAACGAAAGCTTGTCCACCGGTGATGTCAGATATGTTCTTGAGCAGGTTCTCATCGATCGGGAACGGGATCATCTGATAACGAACTCCGTATGGTGTCTGGATCGGGTAGGGAGCTTCGGCACCGGTCCCGATGCAAACAGTGTAAACTCTTATTCCATAAGTCTTGGCAATTTCGGCAGCAGTGAGCGGATCGACTTCTCCAGCGTTGTTTGCACCGTCGGTCAGGAGAATGATCACCTTGCTCTTTGCTCTACCGTCCTTCAATCTACCGACCGCATCGGCGAGCCCATTCCCGATCGCAGTACCATCGGGGATCATTCCGGGTTCGACCTTTTTAAGCAAATTTCCGAGAACACGATGATCGATTGTTATCGGACACTGGGTGAATGCTTCGCGTGAGAAGACTACCAGCCCGATCCTGTCATTGGGCCGGCCCTCAATAAATTTCTCCGCCACGCTCTTTGCCGCCTCGACGCGGTTCGGCTTGAAATCTTCCGAGATCATGCTGCCGGAGATGTCAAGCGTGAGGACGATGTCGATTCCTTCCGTCGTAACGTTCTGTCCGGAAGAATAGCTTTGCGGTCTCGCGAGTGCGACGGTCAGAAGCACGACCGCCACTGAGCGCAGCAGCACGGGAGCATTCCGGAAGCGCACTTTCCATGAGGGTGGGATGCCACGAAGTACCTTCACCGAAGAATAGGTTATGGATGACTGTTTTTCTCTTCCGATCTTCCAATGCCAGAGCAGCATCGCCGGGACAATCGCCAGCAAGTAAAGCACCCAGGGATAGGCGAATGTTACATCATTGAACATCGCTTGTCTCCGCCTTCTGCTCAACGGTTGAGGGCAGCGTCGTCATGTTGACGATCTCGTAAGCCTGTTTCATCATTTCTTCATTCACCGAACCGATCGGTGTGAACTTCGCGAACTTGACCAGATCGGCGTTCGAAAGAAAATCATAGGTTGTTTTCAAGATCGGCTCACTATCTTGCCTTCGTCTCAATAATTCAACGGCCTCAGAAGTCGGAAGTTCCATTGCCGGCATATCAAACCGGCTCTCGAAATATCTTCTTATTATTTCCGTGATCTCCGAATGATATTCCTTGATCAGTCCCTTCTGCCACAATTTCTTTTCCTCCAGCCCTTTGAGCGCGGCTAACGCAATTGCGTGTGGAGGAAGCACCTCTATCTTCCGACCCGGCTGGGTTCGCGATTTTTTCCTCACATATCGGCGATACAGGAAATAAATGATTCCCAGAATCGCCAGCGCCACGACGACGAGGAGCAGGATCAATCTCCAGTCGAGCGGGATAGTAAGTGGAGACTTAACATCTTTAATTCCCTCTTGCATGTTCACGTTCACTGTGCGAACTGTAAAACTCACCGGATTCGTCAATGCATAGCGCGCTGTCGTGTCGCCCGGACCTTGAAACAAAACCTTTATGGGTGGAATTGTTATCGCAGCCGAGTCGTATCCGGAAAGAATGTATCCGTAAGTCGCAGTTACCTTTCCGGTTTTCTCTTCCTGAACAGGAGTCTCTTCCTTTATCAGCGTGACATTCCTGAGACTGTCTTTGAGAAACGGCGGATAAACTTTCAGACCTTTGCCGTAATTGATTTGAATGTTGTAATGGATATAGTCTCCGACGAGATACTCCGACTTGTCAGTTGACGCCGTGGCAGTTACCTCCTGAGAGAAAGCGATAGGCGAGAGAAGCAAATTAAATATGACGAACGCGAAAAGCTGACAGCAAATCGCCAACGGCTGATGGCCAATTGCTGATAGCTGATAGCTCCTTTTCACCATCTTCTCTCTCTCAGTCTGAAGAACCGCACGAGAGGTTTTATGTAATCCTGTCCGGTTTGGATTTCGATCGTGTCCAATCTGCTCGAGATGAACAGCGAGTTCCGGCTTGCCTTGTCCCGTTCGCGGATTTTCTCGAATAGAAACATTGTCCGCCTGTCGCCGGTGTCGAGCCATGTTTCACGGCCGGTTTCGGCATCGACAAACCTGACGAGCCCCATCTTTGGTAGCTCATTTTCTCTCCTGTCGTTCAGTACAACTCCGATCAAGTCGTGCCTCTTTCCGACGACGCGGAGAATCTTCTCATAGCCGGAGTCCATGAAATCGGATAGAAGAAATACGATGCTGCGCTTCTTGATTGCGCTGTTCATGTACTCGAGCGCCGTCTTGAGATCTGTTGTTTTCCCTTCGGGTTCGAAAGAAAGGACTTCGCGGATAATTCTAAGAACATGCTTTCGACCTTTTCTCGGTGGGACGAACTTTTCGATCTTGTCCGTGAACAGGATCAGGCCCACTTTGTCGTTGTTCTTCAAAGCAGAGAAGGCGAGGATTGCACTGATCTCCGCAGCGACCTGCTGTTTCGTCTTGTCGATCGTTCCGAATATCAACGATCCGCTCAGGTCGGCCATCAGGACGACAGTCAGCTCGCGTTCTTCCTCGAATATTTTGACAAACGGATGGCCGAATCGTGCGGTGACGTTCCAGTCGATGTTTCTGATGTCGTCGCCGAACTGGTACTCCCTGACTTCCGAAAACTCCATTCCTCTTCCCTTGAAGACGGAGTGGTATTCACCGGAAAAGACCTGATTCACCAGACCCTTTGTCCGGATTTCGATTTGTCTGACTTGCTTCAGAAGTTCTTTTGTTAACATGGGTTATGAGCGTTCAGCAATCAGCTATCAGCTGCTGAGACCTGAATGCTGACGGCTGATAGCTACTACGGTACTTCCACCTTGTTCAAAATTTCTCTGATGACATCTTCGGAGGTCATCTCCTCCGCTTCGGCTTCGTAGGTTACGGCGATGCGGTGGCGGAGGACATCGAAAGAGATCGCCCTTACATCTTCAGGAATGACGTACCCTCTTCTCCTGATAAACGCCAGCGCCTTTGCACCGAGTGCGAGATTGATCGATGCCCTGGGGGAAGCACCGTAACTTATGAGATCGACGAGTTTGTCCAGGCCAAAATCTTTCGGAGAGCGCGTCGCAAAGACGATGTCGAGGATATACTTCTCGATTTTCTCATCGATGTAGACTTCGTGAACTGTCTCTCTCGCCTTCAGAATATCGTTCGGAGCAATGACCCGCTGTACCAATCCATCGACCATGCTTACATTCATGCGCATGATCTTCAGTTCTTCGTCTCTCGAAGGATAGAATATCTTCACCTTCAACATGAACCTGTCAACCTGTGCCTCCGGCAGAGGATACGTTCCTTCCTGCTCGATCGGGTTCTGAGTTGCCAGAACGAGGAAAGGTTCATCAAGCTTGAAAGTTTGTTCCCCGATGGTGACCTGTCTTTCTTGCATTGCCTCGAGAAGAGCGCTTTGAACCTTCGCGGGAGCGCGGTTTATTTCGTCAGCCAGGATAAAGTTTGAGAATATAGGTCCCTTTCGGATGAAGAAATTCCCATCTCTCTGGTTGTAAATCTGCGTGCCGACAAGATCGGCAGGAAGCAGATCGGGTGTGAACTGGATCCTCTGGAACTTGGCCTTCATAGTAGCCGAGAGAGTCTTGATTGCAAGAGTCTTCGCAAGTCCCGGCACGCCCTCGAGGAGAACATGGCCATTGCTTAGCAGACCGACGATGAGTCTTTCGACCATCGCCTTCTGTCCGACTATGACTTTCTCGATTTCGTTCATAAGAAGATCGACGAAAGCGCTTTCCCGCTTTATCTTCTCGTTCAATGCGGCGATATCCAATGCTGTAAGCCTTTCTTTGTTAGCAGTGATTCAACACTTCAGATGAGTTGATTACCACAACATCTATGTCTTCTGCGATGCATCCGGTTGCTGGTCGCCTCGCAGATTCAACGATTCAAACTAAAATATCTACACTGTTCCTGTCAATGTCCCTTGATTTCTCTTCTTCGGGCGTACTCCATGATCATCGCGCTGTCTGCTGAAATAAAACTATTGTCTCGGGAATTGAAAATCAATGTTGGGAGTCGAGCTGACCTTGTGAAGGTGGCCGTGTTCCTTCGCCAAGAACCTTCGCGAGGTTTAGATGGGAAATTCAAATTGAGTCACCGTCAACCGCAGCTTGCTTTTGCGAGCCATGCCCAATAGATTTTACGAGTTAATCCTAAGGGCATTCAGTGGAGCAGGCATTCAAGGCGGTTCAGGGATTAGTAAAAGACTTTAGGGAGAATGAGAGGAACTATCTCTCTCCAACTTACCAGGAATCGCACGTCCGTCAGGACTTCATAG
The DNA here is from genome assembly GCA_963704305.1 of uncultured Bacteroidota bacterium. Taxonomy (GTDB): domain Bacteria; phylum Bacteroidota; class Ignavibacteria; order Kryptoniales; family JAKASW01; genus JAKASW01. The sequence goes on from OY969888.1 coordinate 1,581,099, forward strand.
ATAAATTCTTCTTCGCACTCGGTTGGGACGTTACCCATGAGCGTCAGAAGAACCCGCATGAGTATGAAGTCCAAATCGAGAACCGCGTTCAGATTGGCGCCACTCAGCAGAGAGCCGACTACGCCTTCTTCCGCGCGCCGAACTTCCGCGATCCCAAGTTTTACGTCGAAGCGAAGAAGCCCGCGCGGCAGCTAAAGAATCCCGATTTCTTCTATCAAACAATGCGTTACGGATGGAACGGGAATACTCCTATCGCGATTCTCACAGACTTTGAAGAATTCTATGTCATCGACTGCAGAGTGAAGCCGACCATTAAAGATGCGCTTAATGGGGAAATAAGATCTTTTCGTTATACCGACTATGCCGACGAAGAGAAGTTCAAGTGGATATATTGGCTCTTCTCGCATGAGGCGGTTGCAGACGGGTCGATAGAGAAGTTTCTCGCTACACTCCGCAAGCCGAAAGGAAAGGCAGTGCGCGGCGTCGGCGAGCCTGTCGATGAAGTCTTCCTTGCCGAGCTCGACGGCTACCGTGAGAGCCTCGCAAAGGGATTTAAGAAATCGAACCAGGATTTGGACGCCGAAGAGTTGACCGAAGCCGTACAGCGAACAGTTGACAGGCTTGTGTTCATAAGGTTTCTTGAAGACAAGCTGATCGAGGAAAAGGAAATCGCAAACCTTATCGACCGTCAAATGGCGTGGGAGCTTTTTGTCGGCTACTGCAAGAAGCTTGAACCGAAATACAACGGACTGATCTTCAAGCCGCACCGCATCGACAAAGAGAATTTCAAGCCTCCCGACGAAGAAATCTTCAAAGAGATTTGCGAGGGTCTCGCAGGGCGGGAATCGCCTTACAACTTCGCGCAGATCCCTATCTCGATACTCGGCAGCATTTACGAGCGATTCCTCGGCAAGGTGGTACATGCGACGGACAAGCGGGTAAAGGTTGAGGAGAAACCGGAAGTCAGGAAATCAGGTGGAGTCTATTACACCCCAGATTACATCGTCAGGTATATTGTCAAAGAGACGGTCGGCAAGCTGATAGAAGGGAAGACGCCGGAAGAGATTTCCAAGATGGCGTTCGCCGACATCGCCTGCGGCTCAGGCTCGTTCCTCATCGAAGTCTATGATCTCCTTCTCAAGTACTACGAGCGTTATTACGCGGAGCATCCCGACAAGGCAAAGAAGGCTGACCTGGAACAGCGCGAAGGACGGAAGGTGCTGTCGCTGAAGAAGAGGCAGGAGATACTCGTCAACAACATTTACGGCGTTGACATAGACTATCAGGCAACCGAAGTAACGCAGCTTTCGCTTTACCTGAAGCTTCTTGAAGACGTGACGACGAACGACGCGTACCAGTTCTCTTTGCTGAAGGAGAAGATACTTCCCAACCTTGGCAAGAACATCGTTTGCGGAAATTCGCTCATCGGAAGGGACATCATGGAGGGCGATCTCTTTCCCGATGTTGACGAGAGCAAGCTGAAGCCGATGAACTTCGAGGAGGCGTTTCCGGAAGTGATGAAGCCCCGCCAAAAAGATGGCGGGCAGGGTGGTGGATTCGATGCGGTGGTTGGGAATCCGCCGTGGGGAGCCACTTTTTCTGAAGTGGCAGAAGATTACTCCAAACGAGTTTATGAATGCTCTACATCGGGCGAGTTAGACTCTTATGCAATGTTCATTGAAAGAGCTTTGCGAATTGTTCGGGACGCTGGGCTACTTGGATACATTACTCCCGATACCTTTTTGAGAAAAGATGGCCATGAGAGCCTACGCCGCTTGCTCCTGCAAAATAACCGATTAATCGAAGTGGTTGAGACCGGGCCGCTATTTTCAGGCGTTCGAGACACTTGGTGTTCGATCTTGCGAGTACAGAACTCCCGACCAAGTTCAGATGCCCCAATTAGGCACCGCCAACTTAATAGATTTATCGTCTCTAGCGAAGAGAGACTTCAAAGGTTTGGGAACCAGAACTGGGACTTGGAGGCAGAGGTTCTGCAAGACACATGGGCTAATCGTCCATTAATGATCATCGGATATTCTTGCTGATCAATTGGACCAGGGCATAATTCAAAAGGTTGAACAATATCCATCTTTGCGTGAGTTGAATGCTCGATTCACAATTTCTCGTGGCGAAGAAGGAAGCAAATTTGCATTGAAGGAACAAAAGCAAGGCAACTTCCGAATGGTGATTCCAAAAGATGTTGAGCGATATAATGTTGGCGAGGGAATTCGTGTTGCAGGCCAATCCCTCACGCCCGGCAAAGTATCGAGTATATACAGGCACCCTAAAATATGGGTTGTCCGCATACAGAAGATGCGTTGGAAGCAAAGGATCGTATCGGGACTGAATCTTCGGAGCAATTCGGGTGGAATGAAGACACTTCAGTCTATCACTTCGACATCAGATGACTTGAACGAACTGAAATATCTGCAAAGTATCCTTGCGTCAAAGGTTGTGAACTATTGGTGTGTGAACTTTCTCGCAGATGACATGAACCAATCTTACTTGGGCAAGATTCCAATTCCTTCAGTGGACTTCAATGACCCCGCCGACAAAGCCCGCCACGACCACATCGTCCAGCTTGTGGAGCGCATGTTGGCGGCAAAGGAAGAGTTGAGCAAAGCCAAGACAGAATCCGAGACGACTCGCCTTGAGCGCGAGTGCGAAGCGCTCGACCGCCAAATCGATCAGGCAGTGTATGAGCTTTACGGGCTGACTGAGGAGGAGATAAGAGTGGTGGAGGGAAAATGAAACCGCGGATTAACGCAGATGAAATGTTTACGCAGATGCAGTTTGTTGTGACCAGTGAGGAGGGACATGACATATGACATTTCACGAACTGCCAACGACGTTTGAAGACATCGGCTTGGCGCTACTGACTATCCTTATTCCACTTGCCATAGCCATACTTACCGATCTCTTCCAAAAAAAGGGAAGCAAATCGTCCGACTTTGTTGAACTTGATTTGTTGGTTATTCTAAAGAGCATTTTTGATGTCAAGTGGATCTTGGTTTATGCTGTTCTAATATTTCTTCCGTTTGTTTTCTGGGGTGGTTCGATTCTTTGGAATCGAGTGGCGGTCAGTGTTTCATTGGGGGGTATGGTTGGCATCGCGATGACAATTTGTGTTGTCTACCTCTGGGTAAGAGGCGACGTTCTAAAAAGCAGGCTTTCATATCTTAAGCGAATGGCGGACCGTGAAGACATGAAACGGGCGTGGAGATCGGTCTGGATGGCTGAACAGATCGATTATAACTATGAAATTGAATTTGTGAAGACCTTCTCTTCTTGCGTTGAGAAGCTAATTGTCGCAGGACCGGAAGGCTCGGAGACAATGGCTATTCTCCTCAATGACTTTACCAAGAGGGTTGCAGCTCGATACGGCCCAAGCCTTGTTTCAGTTGGTGGTTTCGTTTCGAGCCTTCTGAATTGGAATTTTGAAGCTTGGAAAAAGAGGAAGGCTCTCCGCGACAATGAATCAAAAAAAGGGGAGTGGTTGACCCTTCATTATCTATACAGATCAACGACCTCTGCCCTTGTTGAAATAGAGAAGCACTGTCTCAAAATGCAGTACGGAGAACCTCTTATTAAATGCATCGAAGAGCACGTGAAAGTTCTCAGAAAAGATGGCCGACCAGATGAACTTACATACTACCCACAAGATCTTCTTGGCGGATTTTACAAAGGTTTGTTTTCTGTTCTGCCTGATCTGGGCGATGAGAAGGATGATCTAGAATCTTATTTTCCAAAGGAGTGGAAGATAACAAGTTCAAATTGGCTGGACAGCAAAAATATGGCTTGTGAAATATCACTTGACAATTTTCGTGAATGGGCAACTAGAAGAATCACAGGTGCAAAAAACGACTCGGATGATCCTGAGCTAGATTATGTATTGAACCTCCTCTTCCCTGAGGTCGATCCAATCATTTGGGCAGATATTCTCATCTTAGTCCTGGCACCTCCATGGGAAAATCAAGTGTCTAGCGCCCTCCATTGCCATAAGACCTTTGGGCGTCTTCCAAATAAGAATTTACTCATGGTAGTGGGTCCAGGCGAAAGCTTTGGCGGCTTTCCTCGCAGCGTCAGGGACGGAACCTATGAGCTTGCATTGACAATATTTTCAAGCGACTTCACGCTTGAGAATATCGAAATCTTTGAGGGCAACGCGGACACTTTACAATTTGAGAAAAATAGCGAGCAAGAAGGTAGGCTGAAAATTCTTCAGTACGTTTTTAAAAACCTTCGGGAGCGTTTGGAGAAACGGTCCGAGCAAAATCATGGCGCCGCTTAATGGGCGAGACATGCTCCGCCTCCGAAAGGGAATCCGCCTCGAAAAACTGTCCGACCATGATTTGCATGATTAGAAGATTACCTTGATTAAATCCGATTTAGTCCCGTAGGGACGACCTGTTTGTAGAAATGAAAAGAAAAACAAAGCCAAGCTCCATCGGAGCGACCTGTAAAATCCCGAAAATATATTCTTATATCCCATGGTACAGGACGCTCCTAACGGAGCTTGTTATTTTCCTTTGTGGGATGTTCTACAAACATTTCGCTCCTAACGGAGCTTCTGATTATTAACGCGGTCGTTGAGCGTCTGGAAGGGAAGCCGCCGCGATAAATGTCCAAACCATGCTTCGTCAGCTTAAAAGATTGCGGAGTCCCGTAGGGACGCCCTGTTTGTAGCAATGGGAAAAGAAGATAGGCGAAGCTCCATGGGAGCGCCCTGTAAAATGCCTGACGTGCGTTTCCAATTTTCACATTCGCACCAAACATGGGACAGGTCGCTCTTAGCGGAGCTTGATATAGTTTGGGTTGGATTTTATCTACAAACGGTTGGCTCCTACGGAGCTTACAACAATTAACGCGGCAGTTCTGTATCCGGAGCCGTCGTCGCCGCGAGAACGTTCTGCACTATGATTTATCGAAGTGGAGGATTGTGAAGTCCCGTAGGGACGACATGTTTGTAGAAATGAAAACAAAAGAAGAACCGTAGCTCCGTAGGAGCGACCTGCAAGACGCAGAATGGCGCATCCCCATATCCCATGGTACAGGACGCTCCTGACGGAGCTATCTTTATTCGTGGGATTATTTTTCTACAAACAGAACGCTCCTAATGGAGCTAATGATTAGGGATGATGTTGACGTGCAATTATCCGAAAGTGAGTCCGCCGCGAAAGACTGTCTGCACCACGATTTGTCGGATTAAACGATTACCAAAATTAAATTCATATTAGTCCCGTAAGGACGATATGTTTATAGAAATAAAAACAAAAGAAGAACCGTAGCTCCATCGGAGCGACCTGTGACAGGAGGGTTGTAAAATGGCAAATACATATTCACAAATTTATATTCAGATTGTGTTCGCAGTAAAAGGGAGGCGAAATCTGATCCCGAGCCAGCACCGCGAGGAATTACATAAGTACATAACAGGGATCGTCCGAAATCGCGATCAGAAGATGCTTTCAATCTTCTGTATGCCTGACCATACACATCTGCTGGTAGGTTTGAAGCCCTCCATTGCTATTTCAGATTTGGTGAGAGATATAAAGGCTGATTCGTCAAATTTCATAAACAAAAAGAAATGGGTACACGGCAAATTTAGTTGGCAGGAAGGATTCGGTGCTTTTTCGTATTCACGGAGTCAACTGGATAATGTGATCAAATATATTTTGAACCAGGAAATACACCACAAGAAGAAGACTTTTCGGGAAGAGTACGTTGAATTCCTGAACAAATTTGGGATCGATTATGATGACAAATACTTGTTTGAATGGATAGAATGATGCACGGAGCTGGGTCAGTTGTCGCGAGGCCTCTGGCCTGAAACCCGCCGGTAGCCTCAATTTCAACAAATGCAACGCGAATTAGCAGTTTCGTGGTCAACATCCTGACCGCTTCCGCATTCATCCGTATCGGTCATGTGAACATTTCAGGAACCAACTTATCCCTTGCCTTTTAGAAATTCATTAGGTATTATCGAAACGGTTCAATTAGTATAAAACCGGTTCACAACGAGGAGAACCCCTCGGCGGTCTGGCAAGAACTTGTTCTACCTAAGAACAAGGTGAGGCGCTTGGCTGTACGCGTCACCAATCGTATTTTCGCATCGATGTAGTATTGTCCGTGTCTGGAAGGGAACACAGGGAAAACTGTCTCGCGAACGAGTTCTCTTCTTTTCTTGAAGCAAGCTTATCGGAGGTTCAGGTCAAGTAGTGAGCTATCGAGCTGCAAAGACAAAAAAGGTGAGGCGAAGTTGGCATTGTTAAAGAACCGGAATTTCGTAGGGACATTCCTTTCCGCGTTTTCAGTTCCAAGGCAGGGACAAACTGTAACACAAGATCAAGTCCGCAGAAATTCTCACCCAATTGTGGAATCATTTCATTAAAACAAAATAGAAAGGCAGTTGTTCTAGAAATGTCAGACAAATTCTTTCCGAAGGTAGCCAAGCAAATCCCCTACGAGGGCAGGGATTCGAAGAATCCTCTTTCATTCAAGTACTACGACAAGAATCAAAAAGTCGGCAACAAAACGATGGCTGAACACTTGCGCTTCTCCGTCGCATACTGGCACACGATGATGGGCAACGGACAAGATATGTTCGGCGGTCCTGCATTCAAGAGAGAATGGCACAAGGCAAGTGACCCGATGACCCGCGCCAAAGATACGATGGAAGCGGCGTTCGAGCTTTTTACCAAGTTAGGTATCGAGTATTATTGCTTTCACGACCGCGACATTGCTCCCGAAGGTGAGACTTTTTCCCAGACATGCAAGAACCTGGAGACCATGGTACAGTTTGCGAAAAAGCTTCAGAAGGAAACCGGCGTGAAGCTCCTGTGGGGCACGGCAAATCTGTTCAATGATCCTATTTACACGCAAGGTGCAGGGACAAGCCCGAATGCCGAAGTCATGGCACATGCTGCCGCGCAGCTGAAGAACGCGATCGACGCTACCAAGGAGCTCGGCGGAGAGAATTATGTCTTCTGGGGCGGCCGCGAAGGTTACGAAACTCTGTTGAATACGAATTTGAAGAGAGAGCAGGAGCAGATGGCCCGCTTCCTCCACATGGCCGTCGACTATAAGAAGAAGATCGGATTCGACGGGCAATTCCTTATTGAGCCGAAGCCCTGCGAACCTACGAAGCATCAGTATGATTCTGACGCGGCTACAACTCTGTATTTTCTGAAAGAGTATGATTTAATAGACCATTTCAAGCTGAACATCGAAGCCAATCATGCAACATTGGCCGGAAGTACGTTCGAGCACGAATTGGCGGTCGCTTCTGCCGCAGGAAAATTGGGCAGCGTCGATGCGAACCGCGGCGACTTGCTCCTCGGTTGGGATACTGACCAGTTCCCGACTGACATTTACAGCACGACCCTCGCCATGATAATAATTCTGAACCAGGGCGGCTTAGGAAAAGGAGGACTCAACTTCGACGCGAAGGTGAGACGCGGCTCCAATGACCCGGTTGATCTTATTTATGCACACATCGGCGGCATGGATGCATTTGCGCGAGGACTGTTGATCGCGAACCGCATAATAAGCGACAAGGTATTGAGTGGTTTCATTGAAGAAAGATACGGCAGCTTCAAGACAGGAATCGGTGCCGATATCATGTCCGGAAAAGTAGGTCTTGCCGAAATCGACAAACATGTGCGCAATAGCAATACACCTGTGTTGCAAAGCGGCCGACAGGAAATGCTCGAGAACATTTTGAATTCCTATATTCAGTAATAAGAACAAGAACCCGAGCAAGCACATTTGCCTTTGCTATACATTCGGAAATCTTTATGACCGACAATGCATTCGCTGCGAAATACACTGCCATACCAGCTCTGAAGGACGTGATTAAGGACGACTTCTATATCGGTGTTGCTCTCAATCTCGATCAGATTTTGGGCAATGAGCCGAACGCCACCGCTCTCGTTGAAAAGCACTTCAACAGCATAACGCCGGAGAACATACTGAAATGGGAAGAGGTTCATCCGGAGCCGAACAGGTACAACTTTCAACCGGCAGACCGTTATGTGGCCTTGGGCGAGAAATACAGGATGCATATCGTGGGACACACTCTCGTCTGGCATCTTCAAACGCCAGACTGGGTGTTCCAGGATGGGTCCGGCAAACTTCTGGATCGCGAGTCGTTGCTTGGTCGGATGAAAGAACACATCTTCACCGTGATGCGCCGCTACAAGGGTCGAATCCACGGCTGGGATGTAGTCAACGAGGCAGTCGACGCTGATGGCAGGCTCAGGAAGAGCAAGTGGCTGGAGATCATCGGCGAGGACTACTCACAGAAAGCCTTTGAGTACGCCCGCGAAGCCGATCCCGATGCTCAGCTGTATTACAACGATTACGATTCCGAGATTGTGCCGAAATGCGAGGGCATCGTCCGGCTCGTTGAGAATCTGCAGTCGAAGGGTGTCCGGTTGGATGGCATTGGCATTCAAGGACACTGGTTCCTCGACTATCCGCGCATCGAGGAGATTGAGACATCCATTGTGGCTCTCTCGAAGTTGGGCGTCAAGCTGATGATTACAGAGATGGATGTGAGCGCGCTTCCTTATTATCCTATCGATGCAAAAGTCGTGGACATTACTTCTTTCGATGCAGCTGAACGGGAGAAGCGCAATCCATATCCCGATGCCTTGCCTGAGTCTGTTCAACAGAAGCTGGCATCCCGATACGCCGAGTTGTTTGCATTGCTTCACAAGCACCGCGACAAGTTTAGCCGGGTGACATTCTGGGGCGTCCACGACGGACAATCGTGGCGCAGCTACATTCCGATCAGGGGAAGGACCGACTATCCGATGCTGTTTGATCGTCAATATAAACCAAAACCGGCTTTCAATGCCGTCGTCAATTTAATGCAAGAGACAAAGTATGCCCGTTAACAGGTGAATTGGGCAACCATCTAAGACAATATGATACGGGACAAAAAGTCGTGAATAACAATAAAGATGTTGAAATAGTAGCAGCGGGGCATACCTGCCTTGATTTGATACCAGCGTTCAGAATTGATGGTAATGTGGACAAGCTTACAGACGTCCTCGTTCCTGGCAAGATGATCGACATGGGTGATTGCGTAGTCGTTGCAGGAGGTCCTGTGACAAACGCAGGTGTATCCATTCGTCGGCTCGGAGTAAGAACCGAGCTTATTGGAAAAGTGGGCAATGATGATTTTGGCAAAGAGGTACTTAACTGGTATGAAGAACATGAGGGTCATTTCACAGGGATCAAGATGGTCGAAGGTGAATCGACATCGTACACAATTGCGATCTGTATCCCCGGGATAGACCGCTTCTATCTGCATCACTGCGGCGCGAATGATACATTCGGCTATGATGACATGGATTTTGACCTTGTGCAGCGTTCCAAGCTGATGCTTTTTGGTTATCCGCCATGGATGAGAAAGCTTTATGAAGACACGGGTTGCGAGTTAACGAGGATCCTCAAGAAAACCAAGGAGTTGGGAACTACGACTGCGCTTGATCTTTCGCTTCCCGATGCAAACAGTTATGCCGGTCAGGTTGACTGGAAGGCCATTCTTGAGCATTGGGTCGCTCTGTCAGACATAATGGTGCCAAGCGCGGAAGAGATTTTCTATTTTCTTCATAAGGAAAAATTCCTTGAGAAGAAAGGAAAGCTCGGCCCCAAAGAGAGCGTGCTTGACCATCTGACCGTGAAAGAGATTTCTGACGTTGGGAACGAACTAATCGAAATGGGTACAGCAATCGCTATGGTCAAGTGTGGTAATAGGGGCTTGTACATCAGGACCGCTGGCAAGGGCCGGCTTAGCAGGATGGGAGCGGCAGGGTGCTTCGACTCTGACAACTGGGCCAGCCGCGAGCTTTGGTTTCCTGTTTATCAGGAGGAAAAATTCGTGGGAGCGCTCGGCTCGGGTGATTCGGCTATCGCAGGTTTTCTTTCCGCATTTGTCTGGCACCATTCCATCGAGTCCTGTTTGAGGTATGCAAACGCAGCGGGAAGCATGAACGTTACTGTTCCCGATGGGCTTACATGGAACAAAGGTTTCGATGATTTGACAAGACGCCTTAAAGCCGGGTGGAAGACAAAGGAAATGAAAATCGATGAATCGGGCTGGAGACCTGAGCGCGGATTCTGGGTGGGACCTGCTAACACCGGGAGATGGGAATCTTAAACGACTTTAAAGCGAGAGACAAGAATGTCAAAAAAAGAAAGAGACGCATTTGTCAGCAAGACAATTGCAAAAATGAATTTGGAAGAAAAGGTCGGCCAGCTCTTGACGTTTACCAGGCGCGGAGCAATGTTGACCCCGAGTGGAATTGAACAGATCACAAAATTACAATGCGGCGGGCTTTGCCTTGAGCCCTATGCACTCGAGACCTGCAAGAATCTTTACTGGGGCAATTCACAGATCGATCAGACTTTCAAAAAGCCGGCGGACTATTTTACCATATCGAACACTTACTTTGCAGGCAAAACTTTCGGCATCAGCATAACTCCGGAAGACTACACAAAAGACTTAAACAGTTTGCAGAAGATTGCGGTGAAGAGGCACTCTCACATTCCTCTCCACATGACCATTGATTTCGAGGGCGACTTCAAGAACGATTACATGTCGGGCGGAATAAGACAGTTCCCGCCTCCGATGGGTATGGCAGCGATCGGCGACGTTAAGCTGACTTACCAGATTGGATTGACTATCGCGAAGCAGCTGAGCGCCATCGGCGTTACACAAATGTATTCGCCAGTCTGCGATGTGAATATCAACCCGAAGAACCCGGAAATCGGGGTCAGATCTTTCAGCGACGATCCCGAAGTCTGCGCAAAGCATGCGGTTGCTTTGATCAAGGGTTTGCAGGACGGCGGCATAGCGGCGACCGCGAAACATTTTCCCGGAAGAGGTGACTCGGCTACCGATGCCCACGATGTACTGGATGTAATAAAAGCCGACAAGACGAGGATGCATGAGGTCGAGCTGGTTCCTTTCAAGGCGGCCATCGCCGCGGGCGTAAAGGCAATCATGACGGGACACTCGGTATATCCGGCGTTTGACGAAAAATATCCGACGACACTGTCGGAGAAGATCCTTACCGGACTCTTGAGGGAAGAACTCGGTTTCGATGGCGTGATTGTTTCTGACGCGATCGGTATGGCCGCGATCCTGAAGCAATGGCCTCTTCCGAAAGCTTGCGCGATGGCGATTAACGCTGGGTGCGATACGATACTCTTGAAAGCCGATGATGAATCGAGATCGCAATGTTTCTTTGGAATCAAACAGGCCGTCGAGACAGGCGAGCTCTCCGAAGAGAGAGTCGATCAGGCTGTTGGACGTCTTCTGAAGATGAAATACGACCAGGGTTTATTCGAGAAGGCCGGGAAGATGGATCCGAAAAAAGCCCAGGCTTACGCGAGCAGCATGCAGGTCGTAGATTTCTCGTGGGATGTTGCAAAGAAGGCACTGATAATAATGCGTGACGATAAAAGAATGTTGCCATTGAATCCCAGCCAGAGAATGCTCGTCATTGAACAACGCATTCCTTATGAGTTTGTCGGGAAGGACCCCTACATGCACACGCATATGTTCTGCGAGGAAATGGTAAATCATTCGACGAATTTGATTTTAGCCGACACCGATTTCTCAGCGAATGAAGACGAGATTTCAGAGTGCCTCGAGCTTGCGAAGCAAGCGGATCTTGTTGTCATGACCAATTACTACGCCCGCATCGTCAAGGCGGGGAACAATCGACTTCTTGTCAAGCAGCTAAAAGATGCAGGACATAAAATTGTTCTGGTAACTAATTATCCCTACGTTGAAGGCGCTACGAATGAAGCTGACGTTGTAGTCTGTAATTTCAGCGGGACACCTGATTCCATAAGAGCCGCGGCAGATCTCCTTTTCGGAAAAATAAAACCCTCAGCAAAAACGAAGCTGCCGATAACCCTTGGCGCGCAAAAAGAGGCGCCTTTGAACAAGCCGCCAACGAAACAAAACCCCTGGGGCTTATCATATTGCTAGCTAAGCACGACATAAGGTTCCGGATCCGCATGATGGTTTTGCTTGGCGGTTGTGTCGGCCGTGAAAGCCAAGTGTTGACAGAGGAAGAGCTATATGCCTAGATCACATTCTCTAAAGATAAGCGACGTCTTCACCATTTCAGGCTCACAGATATTCGAGATCTATGTTAGAAATAAAATGCGGGTTCATTTCCAGGGAATGTCAAAGACCCTTCAGTTCCCTCACACAATTGCTCTTCAGGGCGCTCCGACCTGCTCGATCGGCATTTCTCCGGATGGTTTGTACAACAGACTTAACGACGCCGGCAGACTGATCTTATTAAATCAAAATGCGATCCAGTTTGCTTCCGCACCTTTCATTCGGTTCGGTGACGAGTGCGTAATGCTCACCGCAAAGAATCCGCAATTGGTTGATGGTCCGGACGATGTACCTGCTCTGAAAAATTATTATCATCCTCCGGTAACCGAAAAGCAGACTTCGGTTTCTCTCGCTACTCCGTTGGCGGAGATTGCGTATGACCTGGGTAAAGTCAAAGTAATAAGACGGATGATTTCCCCTCTCTTATCAGGAAATGTCCAGGCACTGATGCCAATCGGTGTGGAAGAGTACGAAGTAAAGAATAATTCTAACAAGGCTCAGCAAATAACCCTGGTCGTCCCCCGGCCGTCTCTTGTGAATCTCCAGGAAAAGGAATTGAAGCCGACCGATCAGGACACTGTTTACGTTTGCTCTGCTCCGGTGAAAGGGCACATGCATAAGACCTTCAACCATGCTGCCACAACGGGAGTGGTTATGGGAAGTGATGAATGTGCAGACCGGATGGTCATTGCTGTGCCAGAGATGGAAGGTATAAAAGTAGATTTACATCCATACTTTTGCCTGAACCATCTCAAGCAAGATTTGCTGCTGAACGACGACGGAAGCTTCTACGAAAAGAGAGAACCGTTGCTTAATCAAGATTACGGGGCAGCAGTAAGTCTGACGTTTGAACTCGCACCGAAGGCTACGATGAAAATACCTGTTGCCATAGTCCTGGACTTCCCGCAGCAGCGGTACATTGACGGCAAGACCTTCGAACGCAAGTATGTCAAGAGCTTTGAGAATGAAGAGACTCGGGCGATTGATATGACGAAGATCGCCCTTGACAATTATTCAGGATGGCTGGACCGCACGCTGACAATTCAGAGCAGGATATTTGATCTCATTCAAAAAAGTTCTTCCTACAAGGATGATAAGACCGGTGCACTGAGACTCGCGAGATTGATTTTCAACGAATTTAGTTTTCCGCTGTCAAATGCTGCCGTATGGGTTGAAGACAAAGATGGCAATGATGCAGCGAGATTCCTCGAGTGCTTCGATTACGCTTACATAGATCCGTCGGATGTCGAGTGGTATTCGATGGTCTTGCTGATACTCTTTCCTTCCATAGAACAAGAGCTTTGTCAGCGGTTCGTCGATTCGATTCAGGCAGAAGATCCCACTGAGCGTTATTATCATCACCATGCATCTTTTGTAGAGGCGAGAAAACATTTTGAAGAACATCCTGAAGAATACAAAGGCATGTCGCTGACCCAGATAAGAGATGCCTTCAAGGTGAAGGGGAGCGTGGCGCATGACTTGGGCGCTTTGCCCAAAGGCCATGCTTTGCGCAATGTCAGTGACTATGCCTGGTACAATAACAATTATTGGGTGGACCTCTTTCCCAAGCTGGCAACAAGAGTATTACGCAATGTCAAATTCCTCGGTGATATGGATTTCTTGAAGAAGAATTGGGAGACACTGAAATTCGGATTCGAGCATTTGAAAGAGCTTGATAACGACGGAGATGGTGTGCCCGAGGGAAATCCGCATGAGGTGAAGAATACTTTTGACAACATTCCTCTCTTCGGTGCGGATGCGTATGACGTGACCATCTTCATGGCTGGTTGTCGAGCCATGATGCGAATGGCAGAGTTGATGAGCGATGAATCTGCGAGAAAACAATATGAAGAGAGTTTCGAGAAGGCATCCAGGACGCTTGAGAAATTATGGAGAGACCGGAAGAAGAGAAACGGCCGCAGGCTGCAGTATTATGTCACATGCTACGATCCCGTTACTGGAAAGGCAAATACCGACGTCTGGACCAATCAGCTGGATGCCCTGTGGTCATTGATTGCAATGGGCGAAGAGTCTTTCGTACCTGACGAGAGGGTCAAGAAGATCCTCAAGACAATTTATGAGAACAACCGAACCTACATGGGCTGGGCGATGTGCCGGACTGAGAACGGCGGTGCAGTAGAATCGGAACAGGGACAAGACGTATATACAACATCCAATTATGTTTTTGCACAGCTTCTTGATTATTACGGACTCGTCAAGGAAAGCAAGGAAGTATACAAAGCAATGGACAAGGTTGTCTTCCAATATGCGAATTCTCTTATAACTCCGGACAACCTGAGAGCAGAGTTGGAGAAGGAAGAGGGAGAATCAACGAAGGGACCTCACTATATCGTGGCCGCTTATCCCAGACCGGGCGCAGTGTTAACTCAGATTGTGATGCAATTTGTCAAGGAATTTCAGGAGCGAACGGATTCCAGGAGAGTAGCTGCCGAGCAATTGCACTCATTTGTAAATGATCTGGTGAAATGAGGCGACTGAACATTTTGAAAGGAAGAGGAAGCGAAGACTGATGTAATATCATGCAGAAAAAACTAATTAGATATTCGAGGTGAATTTTGCAAACTGATACCGGTAAGCTTTCCACTCGAGAAAAAATCGGCTACGGATTTGGTGACGGCGCGGCAAACTTCGTCTTCCAGACGATGCTGATTTTTCAACTTCCTTTTTACACAAATGTTTTCGGCATAACCGCCGCCGCGGCCGGCACACTCCTTCTTGTCGGACGTTTCTGGGACGCGGTGTTCGATCCGTTCATGGGCACGCTGGCTGATCGCACGAACACAAGGTGGGGAAAGTTTCGACCCTGGGTTCTCTGGTCGGCAGTTCCCTTCGCCGTAGCATTTGTCCTCGTGTTTACAACTCCCCATTTAGGTGCATCGGCCAAGTTGATATATGCTTACGCGACGTACATCCTCTTGATGACGCTGTATTCCGTAAACAACACTCCGTATTCCGCTCTTAACGGCGTAATAACCGGCGATGTGAATGAAAGGACTTCCCTGTCGTCGTACAGGTTCTTCTTCTCGATGGCGGCGGCGCTCATCGTGCAAGGGTTCACGCTGCCGATGGTGTACAAGTTAGGTCAGGGCAACGCCCAGAAAGGTTACACAATGACAATCGGAATGTTTGCCATAGTATGTGTGATCTTTTTCCTAATAACTTTTTTCAGCGTCAGGGAGCGCATCAAGCCTGATCCGAAGCAGAAATCCTCTCCGAAGAAGGACCTTCTCGGCCTTTTGAAAACCGGGCCATGGATCACCATGTTTATCACGACTCTTTTCGTCTTCATAACGCTCGCGATGTGGGGAAGCGGCATGTTTTATTACTTCACTTACTATGTGGACAAGGATGCACTGTACGGCTTCCTTCAGTCGCTGGGACTTGCACAGGTCAGTTCCGGATCAGGCGGCATCTGGTACGGAATTCTGAATACATTCGGACTCATCGTCGGCAAGAATGCGAACAATGCTTCGGGCGTGGGGTTCAGTCTGTTCAACATGGCCGGCATGATCATGAATATTCTAGGAGTCTTGGCTTCTACTTACCTTGCCACGAGATTCGGGAAGAAGGCGGTTTTCACGATAGGTCTTTTCTTTACGGCAGTATTCACCTCGTTATTCATCGTCCTGCCTGCGCAGGCGGTCGGGATGGCATTTCTTCTGAATATTCTGAAATCGCTTTCTTACGGTCCGACTATTCCTCTCCTGTGGGCCATGATGGCGGATGTAGCTGATTATTCGGAGTGGAAGACCAGCCGCCGTGCCACGGGTCTTGTATTTGCAGGAATAGTCTTTGCATTGAAGGCAGGCCTTGGATTGGGCGGTGCGATATGCGGTTGGATTCTGGCAGCATACAGTTACGTTCCAAACGCGGCCCAGACCTCTCACGCTATCTTCGGCATCCGAATGGCATCCAGCATATATCCGGCGTTGACTTTCTTTGCCGGTGTCGTTGCAATCCTGTTTTACGGTATCAGTAAGAAACTCAGTCTGCAGATCCAGGATGAGTTGGCGGAGCGGAGGAAGAGTTTTGAGTACTGATAAGACAGGACAGCGGAAAATGTCCCGCTCAATTGTTCTATACAAGTATGTCCCGTCAGAAGCTATTTATGTGTCGGCGAGCGCTTTCAGCGCCGTCCCGCATTCGAATAAGCACAGATGATGGAGCGGGAGATGGCGCAAGGCACTCACGAGATCCCGCATAGCGGGAAAATGGTGGAGTCTTAGAGTGGAGGAACATTGTCCCGAAGGGACTCCTTCGGAGGAATCACGGAACGTTTACATTCAATAGCGTCTCGATCAATTGAGAAATTAGTTCTTTTGAAATAAGTTGAAGGGAAGACTCTCTCGGCGGCCCTCTTCCGGAAAGGGAGGGGGACTGATGGGAGTTGACTGGAGCCTTGTTGGAATCGTACATTGTTGAGAGTCCAGGCTTTTTGAAATTATCAGCGAGATTCTACAGGGAAGACTCTTCAGCAGGAATAAAACTTATACACAAGGAGGCACTCTCGTGAAAAACATTATTGGTTTTGTCAAAGCAGCGAGTCGGTCACGCTCGGTCAGCACCGATTCTCGTTTGAGTGGAGGGCGACTTCTCGTAGCGGGGATTGTGTTCCTACTCTCGGCTCAGTCCTTGATGGCTACAGGAACGATCAAGGGGAAAGTTTACGACAGGGATACAAAGGATGCGTTGCCAGGTGCCACCGTTCTCGTGAAAGGGACAAGCATCGGGGCATCGACTGACGTTAACGGAGCGTATTTAATTCACAATGTTCCCTCCGGCGCGCAAACAATCACGGTTTCGTACGTCGGGTACATCTCAACCAGCCAAGCGGTGAACGTCCCTGAGGACCAGACCCTGGAAAAGGATTTTTATCTTGAGGCAACCGCAGTGCAAGGAAAGGTTGTTATCGTGACGGCGCAGGCTCAGGGCCAGATGCAGGCAATTAACCAACAGTTATCCTCTAACAAGATCGTGAATATAGTTTCAGATGCAAGGATCCAGGAACTGCCGGACTTCAACGCGGCACAGGCGATAAGTCGCTTGCCGGGTATCTCGGTTACGCAAAGCTCTGGTGAAGCGAACAAAGTTGTCATCAGGGGATTGGCTCCTCAATACAATGAAGTCGCTGTCAGCGGAATTACACTTGCATCTACAGGAAGCGCTCAGATCGGCGCAACTTCTCTAGCCACATTGGGGCCTGGCTTTACCGGAACAACTAATAACGATAGAAGCGTTGACCTCACAATGGTAACTCCGTATATGATCAAATCTATTGAAGTCTATAAAAGTCTTACTCCTGACATGGAGGCAAACGCTATCGGTGGTTATGTGAACATGGAATTGAGGGAAGCTCCGTCAGGGCTCCACGGCGATGCGCTGTGGCAGTCGGGCTACACACAGAAGAGCAACACCTACGGAAACTACCGCGCGGTAGCCTCCATAAGCGACCGTTTTTTCAACGACCTGTTGGGCGTTTATGTTCTTGGAAATGCGGAACAATACGACCGTAGCGCAGATAACATGAGCGCGAATTACCAGACCGCAGCTTCATACCTGGATGCGTCCGGGTACAGGCCTGTCCGTGTGACCAACGTGACACTTAATCGCCATGTAGAAACCCGGAAACGATACGGCGGTAATTTGATTCTTGACTATAAGCTCCCCTCCGGTTCCATCAAATCGATTAACATGTTCAGCCGATTAAATTCAGATTACCGGGATTATAATACGACGTTGAATTACAATAGCATCAACCATGAGATAGATTTTTATTACCGAGGAGCAGACGGCAACACCGATCTTGCAGTCAATTCTCTGGAACTTACGAACGACTTCGGGTTTATCTCCGTAGACATTAAGGCAGCTAATACTTATTCGAGAAATCACTTGCCAAGCTCGCCTTATTACCAATTTTTCCAAAATAATGCCCTCAAGAATTCTGTCACTGGTGACACAAATATAGTTCCCGAAAATTTGGCGCATTTCGTGAACTACGGTCCAGATACTACAACGTTGTTGGGATCGACAAGTCTGTTCAGTTCCGATTATCACGAGAACGATCAGGTCTATAAAGGCGATTTCAAGATTCCGCTGAACGTCGGCTCATCCGTCTCCGGCTTCTTTAAGTTTGGCGGAGAATACAGGTACAATTATCATACGAACGATCAGAGCACGCCATACATTTCGATAAACCGCGGGGCCGCCAACAGTACTGACATAAATCGTCAGGTCGTGGATTCTATTCAAAATTATTATCCTAATCTGAGATTTGCGAATACCGGGCAACTAATGGCATCAAACTTCACTTCCTCTGATTCAAAACTTCTGAGCAGTTTTTTGGGCAACAAATTTGGAAGCGTATATTGGGCTGCCAACCCGGGCGTCCTGAATTGGATGATCAACTATATAAGCAACAGCCCTGCGCTTATTGCACCCAATTCTCTTGGGGGATGGTTCAATGGTCTATATCAGAACCTTCCTAATGATTACAAATATATCGAGAGGTATTATGCCGGATACTTGATGTCGGAATTGGACTTCGGTCCAGATTTCATGGTGGTTGGCGGCGCTCGCTATGAAGAGAATAAGGGTTTATACTTGGCATACAACCTACAAGATGAACGCAATCCTGTGTCTCAGTCAGCCGATACGCTAACGGTCTATCCGGAGAATCATTACTGGCTCCCCATGGTACAGGCAAAGTATAACTTAACTGATTGGGCAGATCTGCGTTATTCATATACCCAGACACTTGCAAGGCCTGATTACACCCAGCTTTCGCCGCATTTCAATATCTCAGCTGATTCACCTCACCAGGTTTGGGCGGGCAACCCCAAGCTAAAACCCGCGCAGGCATACAACCACGATCTCCTGCTCACGCTTCACAGCAACAGCATCGGGCTCTTGTCTGTCGGTGGTTTCTACAAAGAGATAATGCACTTCACGTATTCCACGTCGTACCATCTTCACAGCAAGAGCGTTTACGACAAATTTGGGATAACAGGTCTCGACTCTCTGAAATCATTCGCTCCGTTCTTAACGAGTGCGGATGATGACGCAACTTTGAACACTTTCATCAACAGCGCTTACAAGGCTTATGTGAAAGGAATCGAGGCGGATTTTGAAACGAGGTTATGGTACCTGCCCGGTCCGTTGAGTGGAATAATCCTCGGGATCAATTACACTCATATATGGTCAAAAGCCACATACCCATACTTCGATGAAAAAGCTGTCAGAGGTGTGATAACGCAATTCACTGACAGCACACGGAGTGGCCGGTTGGTTTATCAGCCCAACGATATAATGAATACGTATATCGGCTATGACTTGGGAGGATTTTCAGCTAGGCTGTCTTTTGTTTTCCAAGGAAACTCTGTCACATATGTCGGAGCATATCCCGAGCAGGATGGTTTTTCCAAAAACTATTTCCGCATGGATGCTTCGGTAAGACAGTTGCTGCCATGGAAGGGGCTTCAGTTGTATCTCGATGCTAACAACCTCAATGGCGAATCGAATATTTCGGCGGAAAATGCGATCGGCGGTTTCACTTCTCAACAGTACTATGGTCTTACGGCAGATCTGGGAATTAGGTATACGCTGTGAGGAAAGTGAAAGTCATTAGACCCTCCGAAGGCAGCCATGCTCAATCTTTGGCACCCTTGGCCAGAAGGTCAAGAAGGGCTCGTTGGGGTATCCCGTTGGGACAAGGTTTCGTCAGGGGAATGTTTTTATGAAACTCAAAACAACAATAAGGAGAAGTAATATGAAACATTTTATCTGGTTACTGCTTTTCGCAGCAGTCATGATACCGTTATCGCTTCACGCGCAGACGGATACCGTGGTGGTCGTTAGTGATCTTACCACTAATACCGAGGGGAATCTTAATAGCGCTATTGGTAACATTATCACTTCTGATTCAGTTAATCATACCAATAAGCTGTCCAATACCGTTTTTAAGTTACAACCCTATGGTTATTACATTCTCACTGGTACGGTTACCACCCCTGCGCATTCGCATCTTTACATTATCGGACCGCAGCCTGGTAATTCGCAAGCAACATCTTTGCCTCAAATAGCATGGACCAACAGCGGCGGCGTGACTACGACGTACAATTTCGACTGTTATGGCGATCTCACTATGAAGAACGTCTGGATTCTATGCGGAAGAACAAGCGGTGCTCAAGTTGGGTCGAGTATCGTGCTAGAGGACGATTCCCTCGCAGACTTGAGCGGCAAAGGCGAAATCGCTCAATTCGATGATTGCATAATCGATTACATGAGCATAGGTAATGGCGGTGGAGCGATTGAGCCGGCGTGCAAGCACTTTCACGGCAAAATTACCAACACATATTTCCGGAATTTCACCGACCCGCATTACCGATACTATGGCAGACCGGTTTCGTGGACGTATCAAAGTACAACATGGCACACCGACAGTCTCACTTTCGAGAATTGCACAATTGCAAACTGTGGATATGCCTACATGCAGGAGTCGCCGGAGTACGCCGATTACGTTTCATTCAATCATTGCACTTTTCTCAACACGATGATGTACACACTGGAATCATCTTACTGGTGGTGGTTGTCGGTAACGAACAGCGTCTTTGTGAATTCTTATTTGATGGGAGACATACCATCGCAAGACGGGACCAGCATGATTCCTGTCGGCGGTACGATAAACGTCGACAGCGTGTCTACGTTTGGGTTTACAGTTCCTTTCACGGATTCCTCAACTGCTTCAAAATCGCTGCAGCGCCACATACTTTTTGCCAACTCGAGCTATGGCTTTGAAAAATGGTACACCGATTTTCTGGCTAAGAATTCTTACAACGATACCGCCACAGGGAACAATCAAATACAACTCATGCCGATGATGAGTGGCAAGACGTATAGATACTTCTTCGGACTCGATTCGGCAGGTGGAAAACGTTTTCCTTACATTAACATGGTTAACATCTATCCGGCTAGTGTGGCCGAGGACACTTCCCATGTCAGTGACCCTATTGGAGATCCCAGCTTTACTCTGGACCCCAGCAACATCGACAGCATCAAAGCTTTCCTCTATGGCAGATGGGTGACAGGTCAAAACGTCAATTGGGCTTACGACCCCACATCTGATGTCCAGCAAATCTGGCCGATGGACGAAGATCTTTCTTATTCGAGTTCCACGTTGAAGACCGCCGCTATGGGAGGCTTTCCACTCGGAGATTTGTACCACTGGTGGGGACCCCTTTCGGGAACAAACCTATACGCTTCATGGGCGGCACAGGCAACGACCGAACATACCACGATCAACAAATGGCTCACAGATGGAATAACTAGTGGCGTGAAGGAACGACCAGGCAACCTACCTGCAAAATATGAGCTCTCTCAGAACTATCCGAATCCATTCAACCCGACGACTCAAATTAACTATTCGATTCCGCAGAGAGGCTATGTAACACTGAAAGTATATAACGTCCTCGGGCAGGAGGTAGCTACGCTCTTTTCCGGTGTCCAAAGTGCCGGGAATTACGTTGCCACATTTGACGGCAGCAAATATTCCAGCGGCGTTTACTTCTACCGCTTGCAAGCTGGAAACGCATCTATTGCAAAGAGATTTGTTTTAGTTAAATAATTTCGGCTTGGAGGTGAGGCGTCGTCGCCTCGCCCCCAAGGTGTATTGACAACTTTTTGGATGCAAAGGAGGTGGTTCAGTTCAAACCTGTTCTGATCTCAGCTCAGGAGTGAAACACGTTGTTCATCATCAGCTATCGTTGCTGGGACGTGCAGCGTCGGTCTTATTCCGATTCTCCGAACGAAGCGAAGACAAGGAGTTGGATAATTGCACGAGGGGAGTTTGCAGCTCTCTTTCAAGAAGAGTTTCGGAAGTTGTTTCCGAAGGATTCTCGAGACAGTTTTTAGCAATACCGATGGAATCCATCGGATATTAATTAACACTTGCTCCGATAACAAAAAAACTTTGGAGGAAACATGAAAACCTTTGTACGCTCGCTCACAGCAGGAGTATTTTTGCTCTTGCTGGGATTGAGTACGTCGAACGCGCAGGAGGTAACGTTCTCTGCCGGACCGACAATCACCCCGGGATCGGGCGCCGCAAACGGCGGCTTCGCGTGGGGAGATGTGAATGGAGACGGCAATCTGGATGTCTTCATTCCATCCAATAATATCATGCTGAACAGCATCACGACATTCGCTCCGGCGGCGTCAACAATGACCGCAAAGATTCCGTTTAATGCTAATGGTATCGGTGGTTTGCTTGCCGATTTTAACGGTGATGGCGTTCTAGACCTGTTTAGCACCAATGGAGGCTCTCCAAGCGGCGGCCTACTCTATGACAGCGCCGGAGTATTTATTCCAGCAACCGGGACAGGCGATCTTGCCACGGCGGGAGTTACCGGCGAAGTATTCCAAGGGGCGGCAGCGGCACCCATCGATCACAGCAATTATCTCAGCGTCTGCTGGCCTGGAACCTTCACTAATATTGCCAGTAATAATCCGGCATCTCCCGCAGGCGCTATGTGGCTGCTTAAGGGAGGTTCGAACGGCTTTACTGACATCGCAAAGGGAGCCGCTGCGGGAAATCTTGGAATTGACACCAGCCTTTCTTATGAATCCTGGGATGTGCGCTTCTTCGATGCAAATAATGACGGGTACCTCGATTTGTTGATGCCGAGTTTCCGAAATGGAATTTCCAAAGTAGATACCGGTTCATCGGGTGCTCGAAAGGGATGCGTCCTGTTCTTGAACGATAAGACCGGCAAGTTTTACGTTCCAACCGCCGCGACCCTTGGACGTACAATCTATTCACTCGGTGCAGGAGGCGTAGTCAGCACGACCGCAGATACTGGAATTGTCGTCGACGACACGGTGCGCCACCTTGCTGCCATTGGCGAACAATGGGGCGACCTCAACAATGATGGTATCGAGGATCTGATATTGAATGGGCTTAATGCAAACGATAACCCCGATGGCACTGGAAATTACGTGGCCGATGTTATCCTGTACGGAAAGGGAGACGGCACGTTTACGTACAAGTGGGATAAAGTGCACCTCGTTGCCAGCAACGGATTGGTTCAGAACACGGCCCAGCGCGCAATAGACATAGGCGACTACAATAATGATGGGTTGCCGGATATATTAACAAGCCAGACATTTACCCCCCAACATTTGTACAAGAACAACGGTGATGGTACATTCACTGACGTAGCAACCACGGATGGCCTGACGGGAGGTCCTGGTACTCAGCGAGCCGCACAGTTCGTTGATTACAATAACGATGGCTTCCTTGACGTATTCTTATATACCGGTGGCAGTGCTTATTTGCAGAAGAACGGTGGCAACACTAACAATTGGATTGCTTTCAAACCCATTGGCTCGGGCCATAACATGTCGGCAATCGGAGCAAAGTTCACTGTGTGGAATGGAGGGAAGCAGCAGGTTCGCGTCATCAAAGCAGAAGGCGGCAGCGCAGGTGAAGGCGGAGAATTGAGGGCGAACTTCGGTCTTGGAACAACCGCCAAGACTGACAGTGTAGCGGTACAATGGCCAGACGGCACAAATCAGACATTCGTCCTCAAGGGTGGTGTTAATCGGTATTACACAATCAAGGAAGGTGAAGTCGTTCCGGCACTTCCGGCACTTTTGTCACCAGCAAGTGGTGTAACTAATCAGCCTGGTACTCTCAAGCTTACATGGACCAAGGCAGCCGGCGCTCTCGGTTATCAACTTCAGGTGTCGACAGATCCGACATTTGCCGACCGGACAAAGCTGGCTATAAACGACTCAACCAAACTGAATGCACCGAACGACACTTCAGAGACAGTGAATGTTGGCCTTGCGACGAGCTTCTTCTGGCGTGTGTTGGCGTACAACACTTACCTCACCAGTGCCTACACTTCGGGCTACCAATTCACGACCTTTATGAGTGCGCCAGCATTGATTCCTAAGCTTCTTTCACCAGCACTCAATGCGATGAATCAGTCGGCTGTAATCAAACTGGTATGCAGCAAAACAGCCGATGCCTCCACGTATCACTGGCAAGTTTCAACGTCCCTGCAGTTCCCAACAGAGGGAGGACTTGCAGTCGATGATACGACGACGGATACTACCAACGTAGTAGGACCTCTGCGCTCAGGCACGCAGTATTACTGGCGGGTGCAGGGTATTAATCCTCTCGGATTATCTAAGTTCCCGGATCCGGCTTGGTTTGTTGTCATGACCGCCCCGGTAACACCGGCGCTTGCGTACCCAGCGAACAACGCGCAATACGTCCGCGCTGACACTCTGGTCTTGAGTTGGACCCCGGTGGCTGCAGATACCGGCTACCTATGCCAGATCTCTACCAGTCCGTCATTCTCCTCGTTAGTCGGTGCGAATGACACGACAAGAACCGCGTCGTTTATGGCGACATCGCTGCAGAACCTTACAAAGTATTTCTGGCGCGTGGCAGCGTACAATCCGGGTGGTACAAGCGCTTTCTCGGCGACAGATTCCTTCACCACAGTCGTCGCCATCCCCGCTACGCCCACCCTGGTCTCACCGCGCTCGACAACAGGTGTGGGTAGGCCGCCCACCTTCGTATGGAATTCTGCGGTGCGTGCCGAAAAGTATGAGTTGCAGGTGGCAACCGACAATGCATTCTCTGCCATAGTTAAGGATGTCACAATACCGGATACAACTATACAAATATCCGATACGCTGAAGGCAAGCACAGTATATTACTGGCGCGTTAGTGCGATTGATACTGGCGGCCCAAGCCCGTACTCAGCTGTGGCACATTTCACGACTGGAGTCACAGGTGTCCAGGAACTTGGCGGGGTTCCCAAAGCATTCGCCCTGTTCCAGAACTACCCGAACCCGTTCAATCCTTCGACGGTAATTCGCTATGACGTTCCGAAGAGCGCCTTTGTGACGGTCACTATCTATGACGCCCTTGGTCGAGTGGTGGCCAATCTAGTAAATGAAATGCAATCGCCTAATAGGTACAGCGTAGAGTGGAATCCGTCTGGATTGAGCAGCGGCATCTATTTCTGCCGAGTACAGGCTCAGAGCCAAGATGGATCGGGCAACTTCACCTCGGTGAAGAAGCTCCTTTACATGAAGTAAGATTTATTGACTCTTCTCCTTTTCCTCTCCCGGATGTTCTGTCGGGAGGGGAAAGGAGTCGAGTCGGAAGTGATCCGGCTAGTTCGCTGTTCTCTTTCTGGTTACTGCATGCAGCCCACTAGCCGATTGAATGAGTTTGTTGATCTGAAGAAGCCCGTCTGTGCTGGTTCATACGATACATGGACGGGCTTGTTTTTCAAATAGCAGATCCAAGTTGGGGAAAATGTTATGCACAGAAATATGAAGACGAATGGTTCCGGCACCCTCCTTCTAGTCATAATGACGATCACGCTAACCGGTTTGACAACTAGCAACGGAGCGAAAGCGGCTCCTGCTCAAGGAGCTTACTACACGCGCGCTTATACGAATCTCTTTTCAAGCTTGTTAGGGAAGAGTGATCAGGAAACAAAATCAAGACTCAATGAGATATTCGATCAGTTGTTTTACGGGAACGATAGCACCCAACGGGTGTATTATCCGGTTGGGTCCGACATGGCATATATCGAAGATATTGGAGATGGCGATGTCAGAACCGAAGGAATGTCCTACGGCATGATGATAGCTGTCCAGATGGACAAGAAGGATGCTTTCGATAGATTGTGGAAGTGGGTGAAGACCTACATGCAGATCAATAGCGGGCCGCATCAGGGTTATTTTGCGTGGCACTGTCGTACAGATGGGAGGGTCCTTGCTTTGGACGCCGCGTCTGACGGAGAAGAGTGGTTCGTGATGTCATTGTTCTTCGCGTCTGCAAGATGGGGAAATGGGACCGGGCTATATGATTACAAAAGCCAAGCGCAGGCCATATTGAACACGATGCTTCATAAGGACTCGGAGCCAGGTCACGGAAGCGTGACCGATATGTTCAACAAGCAAGTGAAGCTGGTAGTCTTTGTTCCGACGAGTCGGGCGTCTGGATTTACCGACCCTTCGTATCAGCTACCTCACTATTACGAGTTGTGGGCGCGCTGGGCCAGCAAGGACAACGATTTTTGGTGCGACGCTGCGGTTGCGAGCAGGGAACTTCTGAGAAGGGCCGCGAATGCGAAGACGGGTCTCTTTCCTGATTATTCGAGTTTTGACGGAACGCCGGTGATCGGAAGGATCGGAGGACATGGCGATTTCCGCTTCGACGCCTGGCGAGTGGCAATGAATGTTGCTGTCGATTGGTCATGGTTTGAGAAGGATGATTGGGAAGTGGAGCAGTCAAATCGCCTCCTCGATTTCTTCCGCTCCGAGGGATATTACGGGAACCAGTACAATCTGAAGGGAAATAAACTTTCAGATGACCACAGCCCTGGTCTCGTGGCGATGAATGCAGTCGTTGCTCTTGCGGCAACTACTAACAGCCGGAAAGCGTTCGTTCGAGAGCTCTGGGATATTCCCATTCCGACCGGAGTGTACAGGTATTATGATGGAATGTTGTACATGCTCGCGATGCTACAGGTGAGCGGCAACTTCAGGATCTACGATCCGACCGGAAGACCGGTGCCGGCCTGTCCAGGGTGACTGGCGTACGAGATAAGTTATCCTAAATCCGCACTCGCTGGGGCATTATCCAGTCCCGCGAGGCGGGATCCCGCTTAGCGGTGATCCGTGAACTCGCTAATCTCAGGATCTCTTACTGTTTCGGCAACTTATGCTAAATCTATCAACCGAGAATTCATACGCTTACAATTTTTCCCGCTTGACTTTTCTAAGCTTTCTTCATATTCTTGAAACTGTTCAATCAGGTCCGGACTGGCTCATAAATAAAGAGGAGAGACCCTCCGTGCTGGTTCGGCATCCGACAAGATGAGGCATTTGGGCATGCGTCGCACTTTGTTATACCTGCTTTCGCAGGACAACCACCTTCGTCAGAAATAGAACATTAATGGAAACCTCGCCATGGACGGATTGCGTCCGTGCCGAAGGGAGATCCCTTCAAAACTCTCGCGGAGGGTAAGACTTGTCGAACAGCGATAATAAAAGACCGGTGAAGTAGAGTTAGCTTGATAAGAAGTCAGAAACTCATAGATGCATTCACTTTCATACTGGCCTTTCTATTAACAGAGATTGTCGCAGCGCAAAATCAGTCGGGCCAGGAGATTCTTGCAAAGGTTGGCGACAAGGTAATTACGGTAGGGGAGTTCAAGGAAAGGAGTGAGTTCATTCCAAGGCCAGCTCCTTTCGGGGACAAGAATACCACGCTTAATAATCTGATATCTGAAAAACTTCTTGCGATCGAGGCAGAACGCCAGTCCTTCTCCTTGAGTCAAGGATTGCTCGCTAACATAAGAGGCATCAAAGAACAAGAAATGCGAGAGGAGCTTTATTACGCTGAGGCGTTCGACAAAGTCAGATTGGATCCCAATGCTGTGAAGAATGCATACAGACTTTCTCAACGTGAGTACAAAGTTGAGTATTACACGATCGACAGCAGAAAGCTCGCTCGCGATATGGACTCTGTGAAGAATGATATTCCACAGTTCATTGATAGTCTCTTTGTGGTGGAGGAACGGGCTCTGGGTAAGAAACCTGTCCATGCGGTGAGTTTCAAAGACGCCGAAGACGATGCAATCCATGAAGCATTGTTCACAAGTCTTTTGAATGTCGGCACAGTTCTCGGCCCGATTGAACTCAGCAATGGTCAATACATAGTTATGAAGGTGGTTGATTGGACGGATTACCCCATCCTGGGCGGTGAGGACCAAGCGATTAGATGGAATGAGGTCAAAGATAAGTTGCGTCAGATCGAGGGGGACAAGCTGTGGCGAGCATACGAGGCAACTGTAATGCGCGGTAAGAAAATGGTGTTCAACAAGGAGACATTCGAGATTCTTTCCAGCTGGGCGATGAGAGAATATCTTGGCAGAAGAGATTCAGCGGAATTCAGAATAACGGAAATCCCCGTTAAGCCCGACATTGATTTGAGTTCACCATTTTTCACGCTTGATGGAAAGGTGTGGACAGTCAAAGATATTCGTAATGAGGTAATGTCTCATCCGTTGGTTTTCAGAACGACCACTCTCAATATCACCAATTTCAAAAGGCAATTTCAATTCGCGGTCATCGATCTCATGAGAGACCATTTCCTGACTCTGGCCGCTTATCGGAAACAAATGGATACTCTTGGAGTCGTGAGAAGAACTGAGAAAATGTGGAAGGATTCCTTCTTGTCAAGTTATGAAGTGAGAAGCATCATGGATGCTGCATTGAAAAAAGGATTAATAAAGGATGACGATAATTTGGGGAAGATGAAGTTTTGGCAGGCATACCTGGACAGTTTACAGTCAATCTATAGCGACTCCATAAGGATAAACTCTGATGAATTCAAGAAGATTGCTTTGACGCACATAGATATGGTCGCCTGGCGGCCACAAGACCCGTATCCGCTTGTCGTTCCTAATTTCCCCACGTTGATTTCATCGGGCGAGTTGGGTTATGCGGAGCGCAGAATCAAATGATTGGACAATAGAGAGATGATGAAGATTGTCCGAAACAGATCGATGAGTTCTAAATCCTGGTGGCGGGAAGCTTTCCACGGATGAAGACCGCAAACATAAGTCGAATAATTCGAGGTTGGTTCCTATGAAAGCTAAGTTTACAAGCCAATTATTCATCTTGCTGGTACTTACCGCGGGAAACCTGCTGGGGGGCACAAGTGGTAAGATAGCTGGTAAGGTTTTCGACGCATCAACGAAGCAACCGTTAGTCGGGGTCAATGTCTTGATAAGTGGCACCACGATGGGTGCCGCCACCGACATTAACGGGAATTATGCAATTCTGAATGTCCGGCCCGGAATTTACTCGCTGGTTTTCTCGATGGTCGGGTACCAAAAAGCCGAAGTCCAAAACGTTGAGGTGAACATCGATTTAACGACGACGGTGAATAATGAATTGAACGAGGCGGCGATTCAAGGCCAGGCTGTCGTGGTTACGGCTGAGAGGAGACCGCTCGTGCAAAAGGACATGACCTCGTCTCTTTCAACGGTGACAGCAAATCAAATTCAAGCTCTCCCGGTCGACAACTTCCAGCAAGTTTTGAGATTGGATGCAGGCATAGTCATGAGCGGTGGTCAGATTACCATTCGCGGAGGCAGGCCCGGCGAAGTGGCATATTGGGTCGATGGTGTCTCGGCAACGGATGTGTACAATAATTCGATGGCATTGTCTGTCGAGAACTCTTCAATTCAGGAGCTTCAGGTTGTAAGCGGCACGTTCAACGCCGAGTACGGGCAAGCAATGTCGGGTATCGTTAATATTGTTACCAAAGATGGCGGCGAAAACTACTCCGGACAGGCAAAGATATACGGCGGCAATTACCTGAGCAACGACGGAAGATTCAGTTATTATAAGAATCTTGTCACCGCACAAAATCCCGTGGTGAATCAGAACGGCGTTAACTCGACAGAGGTGTTAAGCGGTGATAGAATCCACCCGCTTGAGCAGGTCCATCCGATTTACAACGGCAAGTTTACACTGAGCGGCCCTGTACCACTATCGGGTGAGCATCTTACTTTTTTTACCAACGAGCGATATTATAACAACCCCGGATATTTCTACGGCGTAAACTGGTACTTGCCCGACGGAGTGGCCGGAGATAGCTCCGTTGTGCCAATGAATCCCTACAGCAATTTCTCTACTCAGGGAAAACTCACTCTTAAGATGGGCAGCACCGCAAAAGCAAGCTACGAAATATTTTACAATAAATGGAACAGAGACAGAACATACTACCCATTCAGTTCCAATGACTTCCCTTATGGGTTCAGTTCGCACAATTACTTGTACGATCCCTACGGATTGCCCAAGTCCTTTGGACACGCCTATACACACATTTTTGAGCTGAGCCATGATGTTTCCGCGTCAACTTATTACGAACTGCACGTCAGCAGGTATTACTCAACGATGAGCCAGTATGTTTTTGAGAACCCGACACAATCTGTGAAGTATCTTGTAAGTGTAACTGCCGACTCAACCAAGAGCCCGCCGATAGCGGCCGAAAGTTTCGATGCGAATACATCTGCCGGACAGTCGCACTTGAAGGATCTCATCCAACGTGGCGCGTCGTACACCTATGTTCCTGATCCAAACGGTCCCGATGGGTACATTCAACCGAACACAGATGGTTCATACAATGCGCCTGCTTCTTACAGCTTCATGAATCAGGGCATGGACCCGACACATACAGACCGGAGCACTGCATACTGGGATGCCAAGCTTGATCTGACCAGTCAATTAACCGAATCCCAGCAGCTCAAGATCGGAGTAGAAGCGAAGCTGCACGAGCTCACTATGGATAGGTATCAAGTCATCCCTGCAACTGATTCAACCGGAACGGTAATCTCTCCATTTGTACCGGCTGTGCCCGATCCGTCAAGCATTTATAGGAGTATGTATGATAGGAAGCCGCGTGAATTTTCAGCTTACGCTCAAGACAAGATGGAATTCGACAAGATAATTGTCAACATCGGATTGAGGTATGATTACTTTGACGCTGAGGCATCTGTTCCGACGGATCCAACAGACCCTGATATTTACTCTCCATTTAAACCCGAGCACACATATAAAGGATGGATCCCGATGCCGTCAGATTATCAGGGGGGATTGAGTCAGTGGATAGATGAAAATGTGGCTTCAGGAAATTTCACAGAATATACTCCTGATGAACGAAGAGCATTCATGCTGAAAAAAGTTGCTCCCAAGATGGCACTCAGCCCGAGACTCGGAATTGCATTCCCCATTACAGACCGGGGAGTAATCCACTTCTCCTACGGCCATTTCTTTCAGATTCCCGAGTTCCAATATCTCTACAGTAATCCCGACTTCAAGATCAGTAGCGGTACATCAACTAATGCCGCACTCTTCGGAAATCCGGATCTGAAACCTCAGCGAACGGCGATGTACGAACTCGGTTTGCAACAGCAGCTTAGCGAGGATGTGGGAATTGACTTGACCATGTTCTATAGAGATGTCCGCGATTGGGTCGGAACAAGCGACGCTCCAATATCGACTGCGCAGGTCGGTGTTACCTATGCGATGTTTGTGAACAAAGATTATGAAAATGTTCGCGGCGTGACATTGAAATTCGACAAACAATTCAGCAACAATTTCTCTTTCCGCGTGGACTATACATTCCAGATAGCCGAAGGCACTTACTCAAATCCTACCGATGCGTACAACGCGATGCTGAACAATCAGGCTCCGGTCTTGGCTCTTCTTCCTATGAATTGGGACCAGAGACATACACTCAATGCCGAGTTAGTATATAGCAAGAATGACTGGACGGTCTCAATGATCGGAACTTACTGGAGCGGACAACCATACACTCCGAGCTTCCCATCAGCCGAAGCAACAGGTGCTTCCGCAGTGACAGGATTGACCACCAACAGCGCATACAAACCGGACCAGAAAGATATTGATCTGACGATCAGCAAGAGGATACGTTTGGGCCAGTTTATGTATCTCGAGCTTTTTATTAATGTCTATAACCTGCTTGATCAAGCGGACGCAGTTGCAGTTTACAGTGATACGGGAAGCCCTGACTACACGACGAATCCCATGCGACTTTCCCAGAATATCGTACAATTCAAGTAGGATCGGTACGCCCGAGGAATATCTGGTCCAGCCGTCGTGGTTTACCTCGCCGCGCCAGATTCAAGTCGGAATGTCACTGGGATTTTAACTGCGAATTGGGAGATAAGAGAATGAAGAGATCTTCGTATTTCGTTTTGACTGTGCTTTGTGGCTTCGCGCTTTTCCACTCAATCGCAAAAGCACAGATGCAAAATCTCCATGGAGATGATAGAGAATACCGAATCGGCGTTCACTCCGGGAATCAATTCAGGACAACTTTTTTCAACGATGGAACCTGGGGAGGGAACACCCAGAATTATCCGGGTATGAGCATCGTCAAGACAGATGTCGCCGGTGAATGGCCGATCAACAGTGGACACTGGTATCTTATTGACGGAGATACTTATGTTCTCTCCGAGGTTGCAGACAACTACGATCCGCTACGTCACGTTTTCTTATCCATTCCCGGAACGGTGCGCCATATAGAGAGCACGGTCAAAGCCGCGCCGGGTGGTGGTACGCAGGGTGACAAGGACCCGGTCACTAACGCATGGTGGACGTTTCTGCCGCTTCCCGGATTTGCAAACTCAAGCGACCAACTGGTTGCGATGGCGAAGGGCGGACAACAATGGTATGATCAAGAGAAAGGGGTGGGTTCATGGCCTCGCTATTGGCCTGACATTGCCGATCCCGAAAATCCATACAAAATATTCTCCGCGGATGGCTGGGCGGGATCCTGGAACGGTTATTTTGGCAGGGACAAGTTTAACGCGGATGAAGAAAGCTATTTCGTCGCGGATGATTACGCGAAGCAGAAGTTCTCTGCGTTCAGGCCAGATACGAACGACGTGAAAAGAGGCGGACTTGGGATACGAATGTTTGTACGAGGATTTCAATGGGCAAAGACCGCCGTCGAAGATGCATTGTTCATTGTCAGCGATCTCCAAAACATCGGGACTTACCAGCATAACAAAGTCGTCTTTGGATACAAGATCGGAAACAACATGGGGCAGACAAATGCAGGACCTGATGCCGGTGATGATGGCGGAAGTTACGACATCCAGGATAACCTGTGTTGGACGTGGGATAACAACGGCCAGGGTGCTTCAGACTGGGGTCCTACTCCGGTGGGAATTTCAGGCGCTTGCCTGCTTGAAACTCCCGGCGATCCATTCGACGGAATTGACAATGACGGTGATGGTGACCCGAGCAGTCCAAATTATGGTATGACGAATCATGAAGTGGGCGCCGTACAGTTAGCGACCGTCAGTGGCTACCAGACTTTTTATGCTGGCTCAGGGCCAACCATCACGACGGGCATGTTTCAAGCAAGAGTTCTTGGTTTAGACGATAAAATAGTGCTGATCGATTACAAAGATCCTCATTATAAGCGCACCGTCACGACGCTGAGAGATACGTTGACGAAGCTCGGCAAGGGACAAGCGGATACTCTTTTCGTTCCGTTTGGCGGATTCATTTACAAGTTTTGGTCGGGAGATACTCTGAAGGAAATTGGGGATAACTTGTTCGATGACAATCTAAATGGGATCATAGATGAGAATCGAGGAGTCGCTGATCCATCGACGGGGATAATTAACTATCTCTATTTAGGCCACAAATATATTGACTATACTAATCCTGACCCGATATCCAACGGCTCGCTCAATCCGCTTATTGACGAGCGTAGAGATGATGGCATTGATAATAATGACAATTGGTTACGCGGTGATAGCCATGGCCTCAACGATGACATCGGGCAAGACGGTCTGGGACCGGCTGATCCCGGATATCTTGGTCCCGACAAAGGAGAAGGTGACGGCCTGCCGACTCCTGGGGAGACACATTTTGACAAGACAGATATAAATGAAAGTGATATGGTTGGCTTGACGAGCTTCAATCTGTATCTCTGGAATACAGCGGACCAATTCGGAAATGGAAAGCAAGATGATGACCAAGGATGGTGGAACCGGCTTTCTCCCGGTTCGTTTTATGCGTACAACCAGGCCAATAATGTTGAACTCGCTTTTGGTTCCGGGTACTTTCCATTACCGCCCCGAGATATTGAGAGGATCTCCTATTCATTCATCGTGGTTGCTGGGCCGTCAGGCGGCTGGACTGGCGGAGCCGGTGCTGCAACTCCACCCGACAACTTGCTCCAGCAAAAGAATAACGTTCAACTGGCATATGATCAGAATTACAATTTCTCGAAAGCGCCGATTATCCCTCAAGTCAGAGCCGTTGCTGGTGATCATAGGGTGACTTTGTTCTGGGATAATGCTGCGGAGCAAACTGTGGATCCGATAAGCGGAAAGAATTTCGAAGGATATAAAGTGTACCGTTCGACAGATCCCTCTTGGAGCGACCTTACTCCTATCACGGATGCGAGGGGGAACGTGATTTGGCGTAAACCGATAGTACAATATGACATCGACCAAACCGGTCAAAACCCCGACTATAAAGGTTACGCCTCAGTGGCCACGCAGGGAGTGTCCTTCTGGCTTGGAAACGACACAGGTTTAAGACACTACTTCGTAGACACGACGGCGGTTAACGGCACGAGATATTTTTACGCGGTGACTTCCTATAATCATGGTGACGTAGACAAAGGAATCGATCCTTCTGAATGCACTAAGTATGTCGCTATCAACTCTGACGGCTCCATTCAACATGGTAGCAACGTTCTGGTGGACACTGCTAATGCTTCCGTGGCAGGTTATGTCCCGGCAGATCTGGATACGTCGAAATTTAAACCGGGGAAAAACAATACAGCTGACGGGTCTCTCAACTACAAGATCATCGACCAGTCGAGGGTCAAGGATAAACATACTTACAGAATCACCTTCGGAGACAGAGATAGCGCATACTCAACGACCTCCGCGCAGCAAGGTGCGTGGCAGATCTCGACAAGTCTGAAAGCCACCCAGAGTTTTACTCTCGTTGACACCACGGCAGGCGACACTGTTGTTGCAAATTCTTCACTGTATGCATCAAACGAAGACGAAGCATCGTTGGTTAACCGGGAGGGTTTCGCAATCTTACTCCAGAACAATCCAGGGGTATTGTATCTCGATTTCAGCGCCTCGGCGAATGCTGGTTGGGCCAGGAGGACTGCAGCCAACAAGATCGATTCACTTCCGCTTCCGTACTACATGCTTCAGCCGTACGTATCGGGAAACCCGGCCAAGAAGGCGCAGATCATTCCATCAGGCAGCTACATGATTAACTTTGCGGAGGTGGGCGTCGATACATCGAAGGCCTTTACGACTTACCTGACCAAAACGCTCACTCAGAAGCTTCCTGCCGTTCCGGTGAACTTCACAATAATCAACACGCAGACTGGGAAGAAGGTCGATTTCGCTTTCAAGGAAGTCGATACCACGAAAGGCGGCCGCGGGGTGTTCTCTTTTAACACGATAAGCGGGAAACATACCGACGAGATCATATTCTTGGCTCAAGGTGATACAATTCCAGGCTGGTGGCTTAGATACTACATGGCTGATTCTACGTCAACCA
Organism: uncultured Bacteroidota bacterium; assembly: GCA_963704305.1. Classification (GTDB taxonomy): domain Bacteria; phylum Bacteroidota; class Ignavibacteria; order Kryptoniales; family JAKASW01; genus JAKASW01. The sequence continues at coordinate 1,616,443 of OY969888.1, forward strand.
ATCCCACTGCTTATTTGCTAGGATATCCTCAGCCCGGTGATCGACTGAATCTTCCACTGACCCATCCGTTTCTTTCAAATGATTCCTACACGTTTACGACGATAGCCGAGAAAGTGGACACGACCCTGGCAAAAGTCGATATGAACAAGATACGGGTGGTTCCTAACCCATATATCGTAACTGATTCCTGGGAGCCGCACAATGTTTATTCTAACGGGCGTGGGTCAAGAGAAATACATTTTACTCACCTGCCACAAAAATGTACGATTGATATTTTCAACGTGCGAGGACAGCTGGTCAAGACCATTCATCACGATGCCCCGATGAATGACGGTGCAGAAGTATGGAATATGTTGTCTAAGGATAACCTGGAGATCGCGTACGGCATTTACATTTACTATGTGGACGCGCCGGGGATAGGTAAGAAGATCGATAAATTTGTCGTGATCAAATAGGGTGACGAAAAATGAATTCGAGAAACAAAGACCTTGTTTTCTTCCCTATTAAAATTGGAGTTCCACAAATGAGACTACTATATGTTGTGCTACTTTTTGGATTGCTCGCCGCATTCAATTTGGAATCCCGAGCGCAGGGCGTGACGAAAGTCGGAACAACCGCCGCAGGTTTTTTGGCAATCGACATCGGTCCTCGTGGAACAGCAATGGGAAGTGCGTTCGTCTCAGTTGCAGATGATCCGACTGCCATGTACTGGAATCCGGCCGGCATAGCCAAGATCGAAGGCTTCGAGGCGTCTTTCTCCAATACAAAGTGGATCGCGGACTTGTCCTTTAACTATGCAGCTGCGGTTTTAGACCTCGGCACTTTCGGCAATCTGGGGCTGAATGCAACTTTTCTCACGTCGGGCCAAATGGAACAGACCACTATTGAAAACCCGGACGGCACTGGCGTGTTTTTTGACGCGGCAAGTTACGCATTCGGCATCAGCTACGCACGCAACCTGACCGACCAGTTCTCGATTGGACTTAACGGCAAATACATCAACGAAAGATTATATAATGAAACCGCTGCTGGCTTTGGACTCGATGTTGGGGCGATGTTTGATACCCATTTTAACGGACTGAAACTCGGCATGAGCATTTCAAACTATGGGACGAAAATGCAATTGAGTGGGCGTGACCTGACAGTCCAAGTCGATACCGATCCGAGTATTGCGGGGAACAATCCGAATATCAATAGCCAGCTGCAAACCGATGCATTTGACTTGCCGTTGTTGTTTCGAGTTGGTGTTTCGATGGACGTCCTCAAGGGAGCATATAACAGCAACTTGATTTTTTCGGCTGACGCGCTTCATCCCAGTGATGATGTGGAATCCGTTAATGTCGGCGGCGAGTATGCTTTCCACAATCTGGTTTTCCTGAGAGCAGGATATAGGGGACTTTTCAATAAGGACTCGCAGCAAGGTTTGAACTTAGGTGCGGGAATACGCTACAATGTCATCGGTTCGACCACCGTTTATTTCGATTACTCCTACATCAAATTTGGTGTGCTTGGCAACATCAACACATTTAGCGTGAGCCTGGGACTTTGACAAATGATTTCTATAGTGCATCAAGATTTATCTTTAGAACTCTTAATGAAATTATGGAGGAAAAAATGAAAAAATTGTCACTTACTTTTCTAGCAATTGTGGGCATGCTGTTCTTCACACTCTGCACAAGTACTATCATGGCACAGGTGACAGCGATTAACCCGAATGGCGGGTTCGAAGACTTCCCGCTTGGCCAGGCGGCTCCGGATACTACTCTTGGCGGATGGTCGTTCTACTCAGCCTCGCCCGCGGTGGCATACTTTGAGATCCTTGGTGATGGTGCCAGCTCAGGGTATTGCTTCCTCAGCGTCACGGTGACCGCGCTTGGAAGCAATGACTGGGATATTCAGGCAGTGAACGAACCAACTTACGTGAGCAGCAATACGAGGTACTTGTACTCCATTTGGGCAAAATCAGATACGAGCGGTCCCGCGCTTAATTTCACCGTTGGCCTTCCGGTAACGTATACTGAGCGACTTAGAATGGGGAGCGTCGCCTTAACTCAAGACTGGAAGAAATATTGGACTTTCTTCACCACAGGGGCGACTGACACCTCTGTCAGGGCCCCTATCCATTTTGCCTTGAAGGCAAATAGCACGTTCATGCCCATCGCGTTCTACATCGATGATCTGCAAATCGCAAAGGTGCCAGTTATTCCCAGACATCACCCGGTTACTCCCGTGCTTGCTTCTCCCGATAGTGCCGCGACACTGCAAGGGACAGCGGTTACAATGACCTGGCAATCAGGCGGCGACACATGCATTTACCAGTGCCAGCTCTCGACTGACCCGACGTTCTCTTCGTATGTTGTGAATGACTCTACTGTGATTGGGACATCGATGCAGGCTAAACTTTCGGACAAGACGCAATATTACTGGCGTGTACGAGGATGGAATCGTGACTCGGTGGGTCAATTCTCATCTGTGTTTACCTTCAAGACCGGAACGACTGGGGTCAAACGTCTCGGTGGATCTCCGACTAGTTACGCGCTTTCTCAGAATTATCCGAATCCGTTTAACCCATCGACGACTATCCGCTATGACATTCCAAAGAATGCTTATGTAAAGGTAACTGTCTATGACATACTTGGTCGGGCAGTTGCAACTTTGGTTGATGGATTGCAAACGGCTAACAGGTACAGTGTCGAATGGAATCCATCGGGATTGAGTAGCGGCATTTACTTCTGCCGAATTCAAGCCCGTAGTGTGGATGGCTCAATCAATTTCGCTTCGGTGAAGAAGCTTGTCTACATGAAGTAGGATTCGACATTATCTCTATCCCCTCCCTTAATCAGGGAGGGGAGGAATTTCCTGCGATGATCCGGATTCTGTCTCAACTCGCAGAGGCACGGCGGATTTTGTTATTATGTGGAAAGTGGTGCACTTTTAGTTATCGTTGCAAACTTCGATGGCGGCAACTCAATCGGAGTTTGATCCTTAACTACGGAGGACGAGAATTCATCAAGGAATGGAACCATGTCACTGAGATCAATCTTTGAGGGTGTTCACAATAGAGTTCGGATGACGGCGTTAGTTGTGGCACTCGCAGCGTCGGTTCTTCTACCGGCGCGGTCATATGCTCAATTGGCGGCCGGACAAAATAAATTCTTTGGCAATATCATCGGGAGTAACATACCGTGGAATTTCAACACCTATTGGAATCAAGTTACGCCTGAGAATGCCGGTAAATGGGGAAGTGTAGCAGCCAGTAAGGATACTAACTCCTGGAATTGGTCGGATCTCATGATGACTTACGACTACGCGGTGAGCAACGGATTTCCATTCAAGGACCACAACCTCGTTTGGGGACAACAGCAGCCTTCATGGATCACAAGTCTCGATTCGGCAGGTCAGGCACAGATTGTCGGAACGTGGATCAGGCTGTGCGGAGAAAAGCTCCCCCAGGCCAGCTTTGTTGACGTGGTCAATGAACCTCTGCATGCGCCGCCACCGTATGTGAAGGCACTTGGTGGAAACGGAACTACCGGATGGGATTGGGTCATTTGGGTGTTCCAGAAGGCGAGACAATATTTCCCGAACGCTAAACTTCTCATAAACGAGTACAGCATCCTGAGCAGCCAGGCGAATACTAATTCATACATTAAGATCATCAATATTTTGAAGTCGCGAAATCTGATCGATGGAATCGGCTGTCAGGGCCATTCCCTGGAGGCCACGGACACAAACACGATAAAGGGAAACCTTAGTGCGTTGGCGGCGACAGGGTTGCCCATCTTCATTTCAGAGTACGACGTGAACGAATCAGATGATAACACACAGTTAAGGATTTATCAGCAACAGTTCCCGATATTTTGGAAAAGCCCGGCGGTCAAAGGAATCACTCTTTGGGGATACATCGAAGGCCAGATCTGGCGCACGGATGCCTATCTCGTTAGATATGATAATTCTGAGAGACCTGCGCTGGCATGGTTGCGCCAGTATATCGCTTCAAATCCTGACGAGGTTGAACGAACACACGAATCCTTCCCGACAAAGTATATACTGAATCAAAACTTTCCGAATCCCTTTAATCCCTCGACGATAATTCGCTACGACGTTCCGAAAAATTCCGTTGTCAAAGTCGCCATCTATGATTTACTTGGCCGTGAGGTAACCGATTTAGTAGATGGTATCCAATCAGCAAATACATACAGCGTCGCATGGAGTCCATCGCATTTGAGCGGCGGCATCTACTTCTGCCGAATTCAAGCGCGAAGTTTGGACGGCTCGAGCAATTTCACTTCGGTTAAGAAACTTGTCTATATGAAGTGAAGGTGATTAGATCGCAATATGTTGTGAGTCGAATTTGTTCCGGCGAGGTAACCAATCTTCTTTTCGTTAATCCCGTACGGGTTGTAGATCCCGTGCATGAAGTCGGCGGTTTGAGACGGGATGTTGCACACGCTTGCTATGGTGCAGACCGGCAACAATGTCGGAATTTTCTATCCAGCCATCTGGCAGTGGAAATGGTGTTGGCATGCTTCCAATAGGCGAAGTCCTCAAGATGAAAAGAGGCATTGAAAGTAGAGACAAGAAGTCGGAAGATGGATGTAAGTACGATCCGAACAAGACAACATGCTTGTAGATGTCTTTAACCAATTTTATTCTTACTCTTACATGAATCGCATATCGGCATTCTGCCGGAAACTCCGAAAGCACCTGGAAACCACACTCGAGTCAATACTCCATCATTCTGTTATTCCATTATTTCGTTTTGTTTCTGTACCTCTAAGATTTTGCTTTTCATTTGTTCTTCTTTTGTCCGTTCAATATGTAACTCCACAAACTGCATTTGCGACCGGCGGGGAGTTGTACATCCGCTTTGAGAGCGGGACCGGAGAATTTCCGCTATCGGTGTCTGGTAAATCCGCACCATTGTGCGTGAGCTCGAAAGATTATCCTGGAGTGCGCCTCATCCTGAAATATTTTCAGAGTGACATTGAGAAAGTAACAGGGACAAAGCCGGAGATTTATGTCGACAGTATTCCTGCATTCAATGATATCGTCGTAATCGGCACAATAGGAATGAGTTCGATGATAGACAAGCTTGTGGCGGAAAAGAAAATCGATGTTATCGGAATTTCCGGAAAGTGGGAAGCTTTTCTGATTCAGTGTGTTGATAAGCCATTTCCGGGTGTCGGTCGTGCGTTGGTGATCGCCGGAAGCGACAAGCGGGGCACCATGTATGCCATGTTTGATGTTTCAGAAAAGATCGGAGTATCGCCATGGTATTGGTGGGCGGACGTGCCGGTGAAGCACCACGAAAACCTCTACGTCCTTCCGGGTCGCCATTCGGATGGTCCGCCAACCGTCAAGTATCGCGGCATCTTCCTCAACGACGAGTGGCCGGATTTGACGGATTGGGTGATTGCTAAATATGGAATGGTGCCGCCGAACGCCAATCCCCCGATACCGCCGGGAGCAGGGAATTATGGACACGAGTTCTATGAGCGGATATTTGAACTGCTCTTGCGTTTGAAAGCCAACTATCTGTGGCCGGCAATGTGGAATAACGCATTCAACGAAGACGATTCGTTGAATCCGAAACTTGCCGATGAGTATGGCATTGTCATGGGTACCTCTCACCAGGAACCGATGCTGCGAGCTCAGAAAGAATGGGACAGACGTTATCAGAGGACTCTCGGGAACTGGAACTATGCGAAGTTCCCCGATACGCTCGACAAATTCTGGCGCGAAGGAATTCGACGGAATAAAAATTATGAAAGTATCGTTACCATCGGTCTTCGCGGCGAGAATGATACACCGATGGCACTTGGCGGTCCAGAAGCAAGCATGGCTTTGTTGAAGAAGATCGTGGAAGCTCAGCGGAACATTCTGAAGGAGGAAATGAATCCCGATGTGACCAGAGTTCCGCAGCTCTGGTGTCCCTACAAAGAAGTCCTGGACTACTACAACGCAGGTTTTCGAGTTCCGGATGACGTGACAATATTATGGACTGACGACAACTGGGGAAATATTCGGAGGCTGCCGATTGCTGAAGAACGCGGTCGCAGCGGAGGTGCAGGTGTTTACTATCATTTCGATTATCATGGCGGCCCAAGGAATTACCAATGGATCGACACTGACCCGATCTCCAAAATCTGGGAGCAAATGTCTCTTGCGAAAGAGTATGGTGCAGATCGAATCTGGATAGTCAACGTCGGCCATTTGAAAGGATACGAGCTCCCCATCAGCTACTTGATGGACCTTGCATGGAACACAAACAGATGGACGAATGATGACATCGACGAATACATGCGACTCTGGGCAGAACAGCAATTCGGCGCGAGGTATTCGAAGGAAATCGCCGACATACTCTCAAAGTACACCAAGTACAACGGTCGCCGAAAACCCGAATTGCTCAGCCCGACAACTTACAACGTCGTCGCTTATCAGGAGGCAGACAGTGTAATCGCGGATTTCAAATCGATCGCTTCCGAGGCAGAGAACATTTACAATCAACTCCCCGACGATGAGAAAGAAGCCTTCTACGAGATAGTTCTATTTCCAACGAAGGCGAGCGAAATCGTGAACGAGCTGTATGTCGACGCAGGGAAGAATGAATTGTACGCAAAGCAAGGACGAGCAAGCACTAATGATATGGCTGTCGAAGTACACTCGATGTTCAATGCGGACACGAGTTTGATGGGATATTTCAATCGTACTTTTGCTGGCGGCAAATGGAATCATTTCATGGATCAGCCGATACTCGGTTACAGAAGCTGGAATCAGCCGCAGAACAACAATCTTGATGCGATACGTCTTGATGAGATAAATGTTCCGGATTCGGCGTCGATGGGAGTTTCGATAGAAGGGTCGACTGAATCATGGCCGGGATCTGGAAGCGAGCCAATGCTTCCTGATTTCGATTCGTTCAACGAGAAAGAGCATTACATTGACGTATTCAACAGGGGGAAAACTCTATTTGAGTTTACCGCGAAGGCCGACAAACCGTGGATAAAAATATCTTCGATGAAAGGTGAAGTTGATAAACAAACGCGGCTTTGGGTCAGCATTGACTGGCGCACCGTGCCAAAGGGCGATTTAGCCGGGACGGTAACGATTAGCGGTACGGAGCATGACGTTTCAATCAAGGTGGAGGCTCGCGATCCTGGAGATGTCACACAAAAATCTCTGCAAGGCTTCATCGAGGAAGACGGCTGCGTGTCGATGGAAGCGGCTCATTATACGAGGAAAACGGATTTGAAAGATGCCCGCTGGATTCAAGTCGAGGACTACGGAAAAACCTTGTCTGGGATGCGGACGACGTCAGGAGTTGACGCCCCCGCTACTGTGCCGGGAAAGGATTCTCCATGTTTGGAGTACAAGCTGTTTCTTCTTGACACCGGGAAAATCGATGTTGAAGGAATCTTCGGTGCCTCGCTCAATTTCATGCCCGATCGCGGAGTCAGATATGCAATTTCGATGGATGATGGTACACCGCAAATGGTGACCTTGATTCCGCAAGGGTACAATGCCCAGAACGGCAACCGGGACTGGGAAGAATCTGTTATGGATAATGCCCGCTTCAGCCACACTTCATTCACGGTGGAGAGGTCAGGATATCATACTTTGAAAATTTGGATGGTTGATCCGGGAGTCGTTCTTGAAAAAATCGTCGTAAACTGCGGCGGTGTCAGGCCGAGTTATTTGGGCCCGCCGGAGAGTTTTCACAAGGACATCGGAAATGACAAATAAGAAATATGGAACGGGGATGATACGGATGATGACGATTTGCTCGAAAGGAAATGACAAGAAGGAATCAATGAAAATCTATATGATCCGTGTCATCTGTGTGCTGTCTTTTGTTTCGGGTTGTATTGCTCAAGCCCAGACGAAGAACATTTTTCAGATGTCACAGGAAGAACGCAACGCTTACTTTGCTAAGATAGGAGCTGAATCTCAAAAAGATTGGCAGAGGATGATCGATCTTCTCGGAATAAAGTTGCCTGCCTCGCTTCCGCCGGCCTCTGAAGATCCGAACCGTCCGAAGAACACGTTCCAGAGGCAAGGATCTTCGAATTGGTACGACAGCACCGGGAATCTTTACACGCGTTCTGCCTGGGGGACCTGGAACAATTATGATGAAGCTGAGGCGAACCCATTTCCAAATCTGCCCGATCCGCTGAAGTTAGATAATGGTATGCCCGTGAAGACAGCGGAAACATGGTGGAAGGAGAAGCGGCCGGAAATCGTGGCGCAGTTTGATAGCGAGATATTCGGCGAAGTCCCTTCAGATGTCCCTGCCGCGCATTGGGAAGTTGTCAGCACAAAAGACACGATGGTCGGCGAGATCCCGGTTATCACTAAAGAGCTTGTAGGACAGGTCGATAATTCGACCGACACGAGCATCCATGTTGATATTCAGGTGACTCTCACCACTCCTGCAAAGGTTGACCACCCCGTGCCGGTAATAATGGAATTCGGTTTTGTGTTTCCGCCGGGATTCAAATTCCCCGGAATGCCACAGCAAAAGGGTCCGACCTGGGAGGAGCAAGTTCTCGATATGGGGTGGGGATATGCAGTATACGTTCCCACGAGCGTCCAGCCGGACAATGGCGCGGGATTGACGGAAGGAATTATTGGATTGGTGAACAAAGGTCAGCCGCGCACTCCGGAACAGTGGGGAGCGTTGCGAGCATGGGCGTGGGGAGCAAGCAGGGTTCTGGATTACTTTGAGACTGATAAGTCTGTTGACGCCAAGAAAGTCGGCATTGAAGGTGTGTCCCGATATGGAAAGGCGGTTCTTCTGACCATGGCTATGGACCCGCGATTCGCTATCGTTCTTGTCGGCTCGTCGGGAAAAGGTGGCGCATCTCTCTATCGGCGCGATTTCGGTGAAGACATGGGAAACATTTGTTCGTCGGGCGGATATCATTGGTTTGCAGGCAATCTCATGAAATATGTTTTGGCTCCGAACGATCTGTCTGTCGATTCACATGAGCTGATTGATCTCTGTGCTCCGCGTCCCGTTTTCATAAGCGAGGGTTCACCGCAGGAAGAGGGAAACTGGGTTGATGATAGGGGACAATTCATGTCGGAGGCAGCTGCCCAGCCGGTCTATGAGCTCCTTGGCCAAAAGGGGTTGGGCACGTCGGTCATGCCGCCGATGGGCACAGCACTTACGGACGGCACTCTTGCATTCCGTCAGCATGAAGATGGACACACGGTCGGCCCGAATTGGCCGTACTTTCTGAACTTCGCAGAAAGATATTTGGATGTCCATGATTCCACAAATCCCAGGTAGAGTTTTTCCATGATTCATAATTCAGTCAAATAAGGACTAGATTGAAATGAGAACCGGCAAGATATACCGCTTCATTTTTTGCTTTTTTGTTTTCTTTGCTTTGCCAACTGCCTTCGGGTATGTCAGGCTTCCCCATCTGATCAGTGATGGAATGGTTCTGCAAAGAGACGTCGCGGTGCATGTCTGGGGCTGGGCTTCGCCGGGTGAAGAGGTAATTATTAGATTCTTGGGTCGGATCGACTCCACCACAACATCTTCCGATGGAAAATGGGAAATAATACTTCCACCGATGAGTGCCGGTGGACCGTACAGCATGGAGATCGATGGCAGCAACCATATCGTGCTGAACAACATCTTGATCGGCGATGTATGGGTTTGCTCCGGTCAGTCGAACATGCAGCTTCCGATGGCGAGAGTAGCGTGGAAGTACACGGACGTGATCGCTCATTCCGACAATGATTACATAAGACAATTACTTGTTCCGAATGCGTACGACTTTGGCACGCCGAAGGAAGATATTCAATGGGCGCAATGGCTGCCGGCAAATCCGTGGACGGTACTTCAATTTAGCGCCGCCGCGTATTTCTTTGCGAGAAACCTTTACGAGAAATACCATGTGCCGATCGGCTTGATCAACGCCAGCGTGGGCGGGACTCCGATCGAAGCGTGGACGAGCAAGGAGGCGTTGAAGGATTTCCCTGAAATTCTCGCGAGAGGCGAGAAGTTCAGCAACAACGCTTTAATAGACAGTATAACGAAACGGAACGGGTCGATATACGGTTCATGGGACAGCGATGTGTGGCAGCACGACGAAGGTCTGCACGGCGACAAGCCATGGTACGATCCGACTTACGATGACTCAACCTGGCAAACGATGAAGTTACCTGCATACTGGTCTGACGAAGGTTTGAAAAACACCCATGGAGTTGTCTGGTTCAGAAGAGAGTTCGACGTTCCCGCATCTCTGGCAGGCAAGCAAGCAAAGCTCATCATGGGCAGGATCGTCGACGCCGATTATGACTATGTCAACGGGGTGTTCGTGGGATCGATTTCGTACCAGTATCCTCCGCGAAGATACGATGTTGCTACAGGCTTGCTCAAAGCCGGCAAGAACACGATCGTGGTACGCGTTAGCAATTCTGGTGGACTTGGAGGATTCATAAAGGACAAGCAGTATGCACTGATAGTAGGAAACCACGCGATCGATCTTTCCGGGAATTGGAAATACAAAGTCGGAGTCGCGGTGCCGCCCCCGCCGTTTGGTGGACCGACAATCATCTACCAGCCGTTCGGATGTTTCAATGCCATGATCGCTCCGCTACTAAACTACACCATCAAAGGCGTCATCTGGTATCAAGGTGAGTCGAACGCGAGTTATCCCGAAGGATACGCGAAGAAGTTCGCGTCGATGATTACCGATTGGAGAGCGAAATGGCACCAGGGAGATTTCCCGTTCATTTATGTTCAGCTTCCCAACTACGGCGAACCAGTTGGCCATCCGACTGAGAGCGGCATGGCAGGTCTGAGAGAAGCACAACTTCGAACGCTATCCGTTCCAAACACAGGCATGGCAGTCACGATAGATATCGGGGAGTGGAACGATATTCATCCGCTCGACAAGGGCGACGTCGGAAAAAGACTTGCGCTTGCTGCGGAAAAGGTTGCCTACGGCGACAACATGGTCGTCTACTCGGGCCCGATTTACAAATTGATCGAGGTCGAGGGAAACAAAGCAATTATTTCATTCACAAATATCGGAAGAGGTTTGGTTGCAAAAGGCGGCCCGCTGAAGACTTTTGAGATCGCCGGGCCGGATGGAAAGTATGTTTGGGCGAAAGCAACGATCAAAGGCGACAAGGTGGTTGTCTCGAGTGACTCGGTGCCGAACCCTGTTTCTGTCCGCTATGCATGGGCAGACACCCCCGAAGGTGCAAACCTGTACAACAAGGAAGGCTTACCCGCTTCACCATTTGAAACCGCGAAGTGATTTTAATTGCAAACAGTGGTTGCCGGCGGATTTGTCGGTTGCATGTACGCGCTGTATGCGCCGTCGCAGGGCATGCCTGCGAGCAACATAGCATATTTTGATTGGTTTAAATATAAAGGAGAAGATGAAGCACCTAAATGAATTGTCAACGTCCGGAACATACAAAGACCTCAAAGATAAAGTTGTCTTGGTAACGGGCGGAGCGAGCGGGATTGGATTCGCGATCGCGCAGGCATTTTCTGCAATTGGTTCCAAGGTTGTCGTGGTAGGAAGAGACAGAGCGAAGCTGAACCTGGCAAAGAAAAAATTGGGAAGGAAATCGGAGGCAATCAGCTTTGATCTGAACGAGATCAATCGGATACAGGGGCTGGTTGAAATGGTTAGAGAATCCGTAGGCGAGGTAGATGTCCTTGTGAACAATGCCGGAATAAACCTCAAGAAGGATGCACTTGATGTCTCCAATGAGGAATATGAGAATGTGATAAGGACGAACCAGACTGCGGTATTCGCACTCACCAGAGAAGTAGGCAGGTACATGGTCGCTCGCGGAGTTGGAAGTGTTATCATGATAAGTTCTATGGCTTCACATTATGGTATCCCCAAGGTCGTCGCATACACAGCATCGAAATCTGCAATTGAAGGGATGACCCGGGCATTGGCTGTCGAGTGGTCGGGACGAAAGGTGAGGGTGAATTGCATCGCGCCCGGGTTTATTAAGACTGCTATGTCGTCTAAGGCGCTCGACAGTGATCCGGAGAGAATGAACAGAGTATTGCGCCGCACCCCGATTGGCAAACTCGGCGAGCCTTCAGACGTAGCCAATGCTGCTTTGTTCCTTGCTTCGTCGCAATCCAAGTACGTCACCGGAGTTGTGCTGCCGGTCGACGGCGGGAACTCGATTGGATTTTGAACAATGTCTAGGGACTTTTATGGAAGGAGACTAAACGTGTCAATTAAGTCAATGCTACATCGAAGATGGCACCTGACGGAGAGATTAGTGTTGGTTATTATCATTGCCCTCTTGTCATGCCGGTCATTTTCGCAGCCTTTGGCTAACGGCAAAAGCAAATTCCTCGGAAGCAGTTATCGCGGCGCCCGCTCGGACTTTTCTAAATATTGGGATCAGGTTACACCCGACGATGCAGGCAAATGGGGGAACGTCGAAAGCAGCCCGGGTGTCTACAACTGGAGTGCGCTCGACAATATTTACAATTATGCAATCTCGAACGGATTTCCTTACAAGCACCATAATCTGATCTGGGGACAGGAACAACCCTCATGGATTATGTCGCTCGATTCCGCGAGCCAAAGAGCAGAAGTGCAGAACTGGATTCGTCTTGTAGGACAGAGATATCCGAAGATGACTTACATCGATGTTGTCAATGAGCCGTTCAATTCACCTGCCCCGTACAGGAATGCGCTGGGCGGGGCCGGCAAAACAGGTTGGGATTGGATTGTCACAGCGTTTACATGGGCGAGGCAATACTGCGCTCCTGGTGTTAAGCTCCTGATAAACGAGTATAATATTTTGCAGGACAATGGCGTTACCAATAATTACATAGCACTCATCGACACACTTCGATCAAGAGGGTTGGTCGACGGCATCGGTATACAGGGTCATTATTTTGAATTTAAGAGTGCGGCCGGTGCGACGCCTGCCTATTCATATTCAACAACCACCCTGAAGTCCAATCTTGACAGATTAGCAGCCGCCACAGGGTTACCGATTTATATTTCTGAATTTGACATTAATGAGTCGGACGATAATACTCAACTTCAGAATTATCAAACATACTTTCCTCTTTTCTGGGAAGATCAGGGAGTGAAAGGTATTACGTTATGGGGTTATGTTCAGGGCAATATCTGGAAACCTAATGCGTATCTTGTACGTCTAGACGGTTCAGAACGGCCGGCTCTTCAGTGGCTGCGGACGTATCTTTCGAGCGGTAACTTTCAATCAGCAAAGTCAGGAAATTGGGAAGACAAGAATACCTGGTCAATGTTTGATGGCACATCATGGGGCGCTGCGCCGCATACACCGGGTCTTGCAGACGGCGCAATAACCATCCTCAGTAGTCATACGGTCGCAGCTACAGCATCGGACACAACCAACAAGTTAACGATAGCGTCTGGCGGAACTCTTGTGGTTAACTCTGGAGTCAACTTCTTGGTTAAGAAGGGACTCTCTGGTCCAGTTGGATTGTACGTGTACGGCTCGATGATGAATTATGGAACCGTTGCAGTCGACACCCTGGCATCATTATTGTTTGAAAGCGGCGGAAAGTATGGTCATGAGCAGGACGGTGGTGCGGTTCCGATTGCGATGTGGGCATCAGGATCGACATGTGAATCCGATAGCGTTAGGCTGACTGTCCCATCCAATCTGAATCAGAACTTCTCCAACTTTGCTTGGAACTGTCCCGGTCAGGTTGGCAACATTAGCCTTCAATGGAACGGCATCACCATTGGTGGCAGCATTACGATTCAGAACACTGGGACAGGACAATTGCAGATGTGCACGCCGGCTACAGGCGCATCGGACACCGTGACGATAGCTGGCGACGTGATACAATCCGGCGGACAGTTCACCGCGAACGGAACGAGCAATGGAAACACGACGATTGTGATCAATCACGGCGGGAACGTAAGTGTTACCGGTGGTGATTTTTCGATCAGCAGAGGTTCGCAAGGTGGAACCGGCAAGACGACATGGAATTTGAGCAGCGGTAGTTTCTCCATGTCGAATGCCACATCCCAAAACTCAACGACCACACCAAATGGTGCGAAGTTCCTATTCTCGGGATCATATCCGAGTACACAGACTCTCACGCTTGGATCTGGAAATACAATTTCTTCATTGCCAATCGAGGTGAAGGGCGGCGCAACGCTAATCACAGGGACAAGTGCCCTTTCAGGTTCAGGAACTTTCGGATTGGATTCAGGAGCGACATTGCAGTGTGGGAATGTGGGAGGACTTGACGGTTTGCTCAATACTACCGGCATTGTTACTCTGAGCAAAAACGCGAGCTATGTTTTCAACGGATCTACTGCGCAAGCGACTGGCAAATTGCTTCCGGACTCTGTCGCCGGCTTGACTGTCAACGCCGCCGCCGGTCTCATTCTGTCGAAGTCGGTGGCCATAACCGGGACAATCACTATACAAAGTGGGACGCTGTCGCAATCGAACGATACACTGTCATACGGTGCGAACGGAACTCTATCATACTCCGGGCATGCGGCTCAGACGACATCGAATGCCGAGTTCCCTTCTTCGCGCGGGCCATTGAATGTATCGATCAGAAATACGATTGGCGTGACGCTGCACGCTCCTCGTACAATTGCAGGGAATCTTAACCTTTACAGAGGTGGGAAGCTGTTGCTGGGGAACAACGACTTTACAGCATCATCCGTATCAAATACGACAAGCAGCTATTATGTTGTCACACAAGGCACCGGCGCCTTAAAGCTCGCTTCAGGCTCATCTCCGATTCTTTTCCCTGTAGGAACTAAAACCGGATATGCACCTGTGACGGTGACGAGCGCTGGAATACCCGACACCGTAGGTGTAAGTGTAATGGATGACTCGGCCGCTGCACCTTACGGAGGCCGTGTGATGGTAAGATGGAACACAAGCAGCACGGTAGGGAGCATTAACGACTCGATCCAGTTTGCATGGATGAGTTCGCTTGAGGACAACGCGTTTGCAAATGACAGGGGAGGCAATGCGGGAATTTTCCTGATATCTAATTCGGACACTTTGCAGGCGGGATCGGGAGCGTATGCGAGCCAGTTCAGTACAAACCCACACTCGGTTTCACGAGGTGGGATCACACAGCTTGGCACATTTTACGTTGGCCACTTCGGAAAGATCACGTCTGTGAAGAGCGACATCAGTGACGTTCCAGAGAAATTCGGACTCAGCCAGAACTATCCTAATCCATTCAATCCGAGTACAGTAATCAGTTATCAGTTAACCGTGAACACTTTCGTGACATTGAAAATATACGATGTACTCGGAAGGGAAATAGAAACGTTAGTGAACGAATATAAAAAGCCGGGGAAGTACGAAGTCGAATTTGACGGGACCCGCTTTGCAAGCGGCATCTATTTTTGCACAATGCGCGCAGGAAGTTTTATTCAGACCAGGAAACTTGTCCTAATGAAATAAACATCGCATATGAAAGGAAAGATGAATCATGAAGTGTGGTTACAGATATATTCCAATAATGCTTTTATCGTTTGCGGTTATTCCGTATAGCATTTATGCCCAGTCGTTCACGGTCAAAGGCACTGTGACCGCCTCCGGGACACCCGTTCGATATGCATCGGTTACTTTCATAGACAGTTATGACTTCTCTGTCCAGTACTTTGCGTTGACCGATTCAGCAGGAAATTATTCTCTCGGTTCGATTACTGCAGTGAAGCAAAAAAATCACTTGCCTGGGACTTTTCAGCTCCACCAAAATTATCCGAATCCATTTTCATCATCGACGGCCATATCATACGAGCTGAACAAACAGTCGGACGCAAAGGTGACGATATACGATGTCCTTGGGAGAGAGGTAAGAACATTCAACGTCGGTTTTCAGGCAGCAGGATCTCATGGTGTGGTGTGGAATGGAAGAAACAACCTTGGGAAGGTGGTGGCACCCGGTGTTTATTTGTACCGTCTTCAAGCCAACGGTGAGGCGCAGGTTAGGAAGATGGTTTTTGGAACGGGCGAAAACATGAATTCAGTATTGCTTCCGGGGATAGTATCTTCGCAAACGAAGATGGGAGCTGACGCAATTCAAGGCGTTCCCCCCGGGCTTCCTTCTGGCGAAGAGACATTTGCGGTGGTTATATCGAATACGGACAGCACTTCGCCCACGATCGTTCCAAAACAAATCGGTAACATTGTCATTCAAAGCGATACGACTCTCAACTTCAGCGTGGACCTTCCACAGGCAATCGTGTATCTTGACAGCACCCAGCAAATCATTAGAGGTTTTGGAGCTAATAACATAGTCGGCTGGGTCCCTGACATGACTCCTGCTGAAGTGGTGACTGCTTTCGGCAATGGTGTCGGTCAATTAGGGCTTACGATAATGCGTCTTCGGATCTCACCTGATTCCACGCAATTCAGCATCAACGTTCCCTCGGCGCTGGCGGCTCAAAATTTAGGTGTCACAATTATTGCGTCACCTTGGACGCCTCCAGCATGGATGAAAACCAATGATAATATTGTTGAGGGCTATCTTAATCCAAGTGACTACTCTGCCTACGCCGCTCATCTCAAAGCGTTTGCGGACACAATGTCCAGTCATGGCGTCTCAATCTATGCTATCTCAGTCCAAAATGAGCCTGATGCAAATGTGACTTATGAATCGTGTTACTGGAATGCCACACAGCTCCTCAATTTCATGAAGAACAATGCCCCGTCAGTTGGGGTACCGGTTTTCATGCCTGAATCGCAAAATTTTGTCCACCACTTGTCAGACTCGACATTAAATGACTCGGGTGCCGCATCCCATGTTGCTTTCATTGGCGGACACATCTACGGAGTGAGCCCATCCACTTATCCACTTGCTCTCAGCAAGGGCAAAGAATTGTGGATGACCGAACACTACACTACTTCTACCGACTCAGGAAATAACTGGCCTAAAGCACTTCCTGTTGCCAAAGAAATCAACGACTGTATGAACGCCAATATGTCCGCTTATGTATGGTGGTACATAGTAAGATTCTATGGCCCGATCGATCAGAACGGCAATCCCACAAAAAGAGGATACATAATGTCCCAGTATTCGAAATTTGTGCGCCCGGGATATTACCGTGTCAGTGCCACCGCGAGCCCCCTGTCAAATGTGTATGTAACGGCTTATAAAAACGGCACGAAGGTCGTCATCGTCGCGTTGAACATGGGTTCTAATCCGGCGACCCTGCCGTTTACTTTGCAAGGCGGAACAGCGAGCTCGTTCACACCGTACATCACTTCGAGTACCAAGAGTTGTGTGCAAGGGAATGCTATTCCGATGTCCGACGGCAGTTTCACTACGACCCTGGATCCATCGAGCGTGACAACTTTCGTGTCGAACTAGGCTGGACAACCTGTTAAACGGGAGGATGACTCTTAGCATACACACCGTGCATACTCAGTCGGATTTATTGAAGCCGTTTAGTCCGATAATGACGGCCGATCACCGTGTCGAAAATTATGCTCAATCGTAGACGCTGTCGTCTTTGGAATGAGCACTGAAAGATATGAGATATCACCTTACTGGATCATGGCACAGCTGTTTTATCTCTGAAGTTCCGCTAACGACAAAACTCTTGAACCACATGACAAGGAGTTTCATATGTTTACTTCAGTTACTAATGATTCAATTCCCCGCTGTCTGCTACGCTGGGTTTCATTCCTATTAACATTCAGTGCTGCATGCTACTCACAAACAGTCCCCAGTTCTTATCAGGTTGGAACATGGAAGGGATTTCGGTCGGCGGCGATAACTTACACGTTCGACGATAATTGCTCAAACCAGCTTGCTCTCGCGGTGCCCATGTTCAACCAGCTCAATTTCAACTTAACCCTGTTTACAGTGATTAATTGGGGACCGAACTGGACGGGCCTGCAAGCTGCCGAAGCAAAGGGGCATGAAATTGCGAGTCATACGATGTCGCACACCTCTTTGGGCACTCTATCCGATTCCCTGCAATTGATCGAGCTAAAGAATTCGCAGAGCACTATCGAAGCCCATATCCTCGGACAAAAATGCGAGACAATAGCTTATCCCAATTGTGTGACGGGCAATTCTTCATTGGTCAGTCAATACTACATTGCGGCGCGCGGTTGCCAGGGATATATAGAAGGAAAAACGCCGAGAGACTATATGAATATCAGCTCGATAATTTGTGGCGCTCTCGGTTCAGTGAAAACGAGCGCAGACTTCAAAGCGAACGCGGACAATGCAGCGAGATCAAACGGGTGGTGCGTTTATCTTATTCATGGTATCGATAACGATGGTGGGTACTCGCCGCTTCCCTCGGATACACTCAGGGCAAGTCTTCAGTATCTGAGCGCGAATCCGGACAAGTTCTGGGTTTCGACGTTTGGCAATGTCGTCAAGTATATAAGCGAGCGAAATTCGGTATCAGTCTCGGAACTATCGAATCAGGGAGACAGCATTACAGTGCAAGTGACCGACCCATTGGATTCTACCTATTACGATACACCCATCACGATCCGCCGGCAGGTTCCTAACAGCTGGGACTCTGCAGTCGTAATGCAAGAGGGCGTGAACATAAGTTCGAAGACGTTCAGTATCGATACCGTCAAGTATGTTATGTTTGACGTGGTTCCTAACGGGGGCGATATAACTATTCTCAAAAGAAATGCAACAGGGATTGAACAGCAGAGCGGCTTTGCTCCTCCTTCATCGATTGAACTCCATCAAAATTATCCGAACCCGTTCAACCCGAGTACAGTAATCAGTTATCGGTTATCAGCGAACAGTATTGTGACGTTAAAAGTCTACGATGTGCTTGGAAGGCAAGCGGCAACCCTCTTCGATGGAAGGCAAAACGCCGGACACTACAATGTCACATTCGACGCTGCCAATCTGCCAAGCGGTGTGTATTTCTATAGAATTCTCGCAGAGTCGTTCGGACAAGCTGGAAGCTATAGTGAAATAAGGAAACTTGTCTTGCTCAAGTAGAATCAACTGATGCTATATGAAATGTCAGGCCTTCGGCGGACGCGAGTCTGCCTAACTCAACTTCGCAATGTTATTTATTCCAGAAGAAGAAATGTTATGCGAACATCAAGACTACTTTTGAGTTTAGTTGTTTTGCTTTATCTATCGCATTCTACACTCGCCCGGCAAAAGATTGTGGGAAATGTCTCAGGCATTCCTCATTTGGAAAAGCACGGCACTGCTACTCAGCTCATCGTCGACGGCAAGCCTTTTCTGATGCTTGCCGGAGAGTTGGGTAATTCGAGTGCATCGAGCCTCGAATACATGAAACCTAATTGGCCCAAGCTGGAGAAAATGCACTTGAATACGGTCCTCGTCCCGGTTTACTGGGAACTGATCGAGCCATCAGAAGGGTCCTTTGATTTCACGCTCGTTGATGGTGCGGTCCGTGCGGCTAGAGAGCACAATCTGAGAGTCGTCTTCCTCTGGTTTGGGACGTGGAAAAACAGCATGTCATGTTACACTCCATATTGGGTCAAGACCGACGAGAAGAGATTTCCACGCGCCCGCACGACAGGCGGCGGGGCTGAAGAAATGCTCACGCCGTTCAGCGATGAAAACCGAAATACTGACGCGCGCGCCTTCGCCGCCTTCATGAGACATGTCCGCACCGTGGATGGAAGGAATCACACCGTGATCATGGTACAGGTCGAGAACGAGATCGGAATGATCCCCGACGCGAGAGACCATTGCGAGTTGGCAGACAAGGCATTTTTCGGACAGGTGCCGTCAGCTCTGACGGCTTATCTTGAAAAGAATAAAGACTCCCTGTCTCCGGAGCTTTTCAAACTATGGCAGGATGCCGGTTTCAAATCAACCGGCACGTGGGAAGAAGTATTTGGGAAAGGTCTTCATACGGATGAAGTGTTCATGGCATGGTATTATGCGAAATATGCGAACTATGTTGCCGAAGCTGGAAAGAAAGTGTATCCTCTTCCGATGTATGTGAATGCCGCGCTGATCCGTCCGGGATACAAACCCGGTCAGTATCCGAGTGCCGGACCGTTGCCGCATCTTTTCGACATCTGGAAACTCGCCGCACCGCAAATAGATTTCTTATCGCCGGACATTTACTTCAAGAATTTCGTCGAATGGACCGAGAAGTACGCGCGTCCGGACAATCCGATGTTCATACCCGAGGCTGCCAACCTTCAGAGTATCATGAATGCCTTCTACGCATTCGCTCAAGAGAATTCGATGGGGTACAGTCCGTTCTCGATTGAATCGCTCGATCCCGACAAGAGCCAGGTTGCAAAAGGCTATGATGTTCTCCGTCAATTGGAACCGCTCATCCTCAAGAACCAGGGGACAGACAAAATTGCTGGCGTGCTGATCGACAGTCTGAGCCGGAGGGTTCAGGTCAAACTTGGAGATTACATACTAAATGTCAGGCACGAGTATACCTGGCCATACGCGGTGCGCTTGGGTGTCGACACGCCGAGAGTCGGAGGAATGATAATCATGCTGTCGCCGAACGAATTCCTGATTGCCGGAACTGGTATTGTGGTCACTTTCCAGGCAGCTGCCGATGATGGTACAATTGCCGGAATTGCGAGCATCGACGAAGGCAGGTTTGTCAATGGCAAGTGGATCTCCGGCCGCCGGATGAACGGCGATCAGGACAACCAGGGACGGCAAGTGTATTTGCCCGGCGGTCTGCTCGGCATTCAGAAGGTAAGACTATACGAGTATAAATGAATGGCATATTCCCCGATCGTTCCTTTAGCCGGACTGGCGAGTTAGAAGGAATAGGACATTTAACGGAGCAAAGAATGTATCCCTCCTTGACAAAAATAGTTTTGGCAATTGAGTGCGCCATCTTTCTGACCGCATTGGGTCATCTTGTCTACGCCGATGATGGGCATGAGCTTTGGCTGCGATATAAGCTGGTCTCAGACAAAGAAATATTGAAAGAGTATAGAGATGAAATTAACTGAATGGTCATTAAAGGAGAATCCCCGACAATCTCGGTTGCTGCAAGTGAACTCAAGAGAGGATTAAACGGACTGTTGGGTCGGCCTATCCCTCGCTTCAAAGATGTAGAAAACAACGGAGTAATATTAGCAGGCAATTATGAAAGTTCACCGTTGTTTGGACAGGTCGACCTGAAAAGCGATCTGATGAAAGTTGGCTCTGAAGGTTTTGTCATCAGAAGATCGAAGATCAACGGGAGAACTGTAATTGTCATTACCGCTAACAGAGACATCGGAGTGCTGTACGGAGTTTTTAACTTCCTGGGTCTGCTTCAAACGAACCAGGTTATTTCTGATCTCGATATCGTTTCATTTCCTAAAATTAAACTGAGAATGCTGAATCATTGGGACAACCTTGATGGTACAAGAGTGTATCCGGGTTTTTCCATCTGGGACTGGCATACACTTCCAGCTTACATAAAGGAGAGGTATATAGATTACGCCCGTGCCAATGCTTCGATCGGCATCAACGGCACCGTCCTGAACAATGTCAATGCCGATCCACGAATCGTCACGGTTGATTATCTTGTGAAAGCCGCCGCGCTTGCGGATGCATTTCGCCCGTACGGAATAAGAATTTTCCTGAGTGCCAATTTCGATTCGCCTGTGAAGTTGGGAGAATTGAAGACCTCGGATCCGCTCGATCCGCAGGTGAAGGAATGGTGGAAAAATAAGGTCAAGGAAATATATTCGGTCATTCCCGATTTCGGAGGCTTTCTTGTGAAAGCAAATTCGGAAGGTGAACCGGGCCCTTATGACTACAACAGAACGCAAGCCGACGGCGCTAACGTCCTTGCTGAGGCATTGAGTCCGTACCATGGTACAGTTATCTGGAGGACTTTCGTCTATGCTTATAACCCGAAAGATCGCGCGCGCGAGGCTTATGACATATTCAAACCGTTGGACGGAAAATTTGCCAGCAATGTGGCACTCCAGGTGAAGAATGGCCCGCTGGATTTTCAGCCGCGCGAGCCATTCAGCCCGTTGTTCGGCGCTATGCCAAAAACACCTTTGATGATGGAATTGGATATCGGGCAGGGCGCATTAGGTGAGGATGTGGGCTTGGCCTATTTGGCTCCGATGTGGAGAGAGTGTCTTATGTCGGATACTTACTCGAAAGGAGAAGGCTCCACCGTTGCGAAGGTCATCGACGGTTCACTCGATGATTATAGAATAACCGGAATAACAGGGGTCTCGAATGTCAGCAGCGACTGCAGCTGGACTGGAAACATATTCGGACAGGCGAACTGGTATGCGTTCGGTCGCTTGGCGTGGGATTATGATCTCACCTCGAAGCAAATAGCCGACGAGTGGATCAGGAGAACTTTTTCGAACGATACTTCGGTCATAAATCCAATTGACAAAATAATGATGATGTCGAGAGAGAACGTTGTGAATTATAGAGATCCGCTTGGCCTCAACATGTTAGGCGGATGGAGTATTTATCACGGACCATGGGTCAACAATTCTACGCATGCGGATTGGAATTCTCCGTACTACCATAGGGCCGACAGCGTTGGCATCGGATTCGATCGCACGGGGACCGGGAGCGATGCCGTGGAGCAGTATTATTCGCAGGTCGCCAATGAATATGATTCCATTAATACTTGTCCGGAAAAATTCCTTTTGTGGTTTCATCATGTACCGTGGAACTATAGAATGAAGTCGGGTAAGTCCCTCTGGGATGAACTTTGCTATCATTATTACAGAGGAGTCGAAGGGGTTGACGAGATTCAGAAGATCTGGAATGCTCTGAAGGGGAAAATTGATGACGAGGAATTTAATTCGGTGCGAATGCTCCTGGATATACAGCATGACGACGCAATCAGCTGGAGAGACGGTTGTGTGCTTTATTTCCAAACCTTTTCACGTCTTCCGATCCCTGCCGGACTTCCGACGCCTGAGCATGACCTGGAATATTATGAAACTCATAACCCAAGGTGAAACAGAGTGTCTTGCGTGGTATGCAGTTTACTTGTCAGACGCTGCGGCAATATCAACGGCAAGATGTGTAGCGGGGATATTCCTGACCCAAAATGGTCGTTCGAAAAAACTGCCTGTCGGGTCCGGAGAACTACGAGGATGACGGGCATCTGATTACGCGGAGGCAAACTGATTTGCACAGCATAATGATAAAACGAAACGGGATTCAGCGTAAATCTCCTTCGATCTGTGTACTCGCTCCGCTTGTCGAAGGTGTGTGTCATCCTCTTCCGTTACAATTCGGGATCAGAATAGGATCATGAAAAGAATAGTTTTGCTTCTGGAGACTTCGCGAGCATTTGGAAGACAATTGATTATCGGTATTGCTCGTTACTCGAGACTCAACGGACCGTGGTCCTTCTACAAAGAGCCGATAGATCTGAAATCGTCAATTCCTCATCTGACAAGCTGGAAACCCGATGGAATCATCATGCGCGACTCTTTGATAACAAAAGAATTGCTGAAGTTGAAAATTCCAACTATCCTCGCCGTCCATGACTCGAAATATCCCAAGGACTTGCCGGTAATAAAAACAGATTCGTATTCAATCGCGAAAATGGCGAGCGAGCATCTCCTGGAAAAGGGGTTAAGGAATTTTGCCTTTTGTGGCTTCGATGATTATGACTGGTCGAAAGAGCGCGGATCGTGTTTTAGCAAATTCATCAATGAGGCCGGTTACAAAACTCATATCTATCTCGCACCCAAAAGAATAAAAAAAGACGATTGGGAAAATGAGCAGCATCATGTGAGCGAATGGATTGAAGCACTGCCAAAACCTGTCGGGATATTTGCCTGTAATGATGACCGCGGACAGCATATTCTGGAAGTATGCAAACTGAATGATCTAAAAGTGCCGGAGGATGTTGCTGTAGTGGGTGTGGATAATGATCCGATGATTTGCGAAATAGGCGATCCTCCACTCACGAGCATCGCTTTAAATGTTGAGGCTGCGGGTTTTGAAGCGGCAAAATTATTGGATCAATTAATTAACAGGAAGAAGATTGCTGGGAAGCAAATAATGGTTACTCCAAGCCATATAGTTCAACGACAGTCCTCAGACATTCTTGCCGTGGATGACACGGAAGTTGCATCGGCACTCAGCTACATCAGGAACAATGCGAAAAATAAAATCCGCGTTGACGACGTAGTGAAAGTAACCAGTGTCAGCAGGCGGACTCTGGAGAAAAGGTTCAGAGAGACAATTCACAGATCGATTCACAAGGAAATTCAACAGGTGCGAGTTGAATGGATTTCAAAATTACTCCTCGAATCTGACCTGCCCATTTCTGAGATCACCTCGCTTTTCGAATTCACGGACGTTGAACATATTTCGCGCTACTTCAGGAAAGAAAAGGGGGTCGCCTTGCAAGAATTCCGTAAGCTTCATCAGCCGCATTAGCATTTCCCGCCTTTCGCAATTTGGTGAATTAATAGTACGAAGTGGCTTCCATTTGAATTGCCGGAGTATTAATAGTTAGCGGACATTTTTTCAGAGTTCCGGGACGTATTTGTTGCTATTGACTTGCGATTATACAGGCCGTGTTGTTGCCATTAACCAGAATTTATCTGATACCCATAAGCCATCTAGTTATTCCGGAGTAACGATCTCCGGGTTCGACCGATACCAGACCATGAGCTCGTCAACCCTTGCTCATGACAGCTGCATCCTGTATTTCCCAACCCTTTTTCGTTTGCGTATTTCTACGGGATTACCGGCCGCAGAGCACGACCCTGAATATTGTCAGACACATAATCCAAGGTGGACTATGACAGCGGTCGGTCGGTCATGAGAAGGTTTGTGGCGATAGCGATCCTGGCGTTTTCTTCAACGACCATCTGCGCCCAGGATTTTGGTCAGTGGGCACTGACGCCTCCGATGGGATGGAACAGCTGGGACTGCTACGGACCGACTGTCACTGAACAGGAAGTCAAGGCAAACGCGGATTACATGGCCACGCATCTGAAGAAATATGGGTGGCAGTATGTCGTCGTCGATATCTGCTGGCATGTAGAAAATGATAAGGCGCATGGATACAATCAAAAAGATGCCGTCATCGATATGGATAATTACGGTAGACTCATGCCGGCTGTCAACCGGTTTCCTTCTTCTGCCGATAGTAAGGGATTCAAACCACTCGCGGAATACATTCACGGCAAGGGTTTGAAATTCGGCATTCACATCATGCGCGGGATTCCTAAGCTGGCGGTTGAAAGGAACACTCCGATACTCGGAAGTACGGCGACCGCGAGAGATATTTACAGCACCAAACAATTATGCGCGTGGCTTGGCGATATGTACACTGTGGATGCGAGCAAACCGGGTGCGCAGGAATATTACAATTCGCTTTTCAAATTGTATGCATCATGGGGTATCGATTTTGTAAAAGTGGATGACATCTCCCGTCCTTATCACAAAGATGAGATCGACATGATCCGCAAAGCGATCGACAGCTGTGGACGGCCGATTGTCTTGAGCCTGTCGCCGGGCGAAACGCCGATAGAGGACGCCGAGCATGTCAGCACTCACGCAAACATGTGGCGCATCATAGACGATTTCTGGGACAACTGGTCTCAACTGGAAGCTCACTTCTCGCTTTTTGAGAAATGGATTCCCTACATGAGTCCGGGCCATTGGCCGGATGGCGACATGCTTCCATTAGGCATGCTCGGCATACGTGCCGAACAGGGGAACGCACGGATGACTAATTTCACCAAAGACGAACAGATCGCTCTTATGTCCCTCTTTCTAATCTGTCGGTCGTCGCTGATGTTCGGCGGCAATCTTCCCGACAATGATCAATTCACTTTGAATCTGATTACTAATGAGGAAGCGCTAGCAGTGTTGCAGAAAGGCAGAGACAACAAACTATTTTTCGACCACGGGGACCAGATCGCGTGGATAGCCGATGAAGCGGGGAGCAACGAGAAATATGTTGCTCTCTTCTATGCTGCCGATAGAAGACCAATCTTGGAAAGCAAAGCAATATGGAACAGCAAGCTTCTCACTTACAAACAGGGCGAACAAAGCGATAGTGTTAATGTAAGAATCGGCGGAGCCGGGAAGCTCTATCTGGTCGTCACCCCCGGTGGGGATGGTAATGATTGGGATCACGCCGACTGGATTGAACCGAAGCTCACGGGCAGGAAAGGTACGCTGAACCTTACTGATCTCAAATGGGTAAATGCAACTTCAGGATGGAGTACTGCAAAAGTTGACCAGAGTGTCGGGGGTAATAATCTGACCGTCGACAATAAAGAATATGCTGGTGGTATCGGCACGCACGCGACGTCAATCATTGAGTATGACATTCCTGATGGGTACGACACTTTTTCAGCGTTGACGGGACTCGACAGGGAATGCGTCGGCCACACTGAAGGAGCCACCGTCAAGTTCCATGTGTTCACTCGGTATCCGACAGGTTCTCTTCCGAAAGACTCCATCAAAATATCTTTGAAGATTGTGCAGCTTGGTCTAAAGGGGACATGCAGAGTCCGTGATTTATGGACAAAGAAAGATATCGGTAAATTTATAAATGATATATCGCTGTATGTGAGGAATCATGGAGCAAGGCTGTTGAAGATTAGTAACGCGAGATGATTTAAGTCCGAGGCATTTGAATTCACAAATGGACATTTCTCGCCTTATACCTTCGACAGAGTTACCACGGCGAAAGTAAGGATTGTATTTGAAAATGAGTTGAAGAAATTTGCAATTGCGGTGGCTGAAACAAAATTGTACTGATTTATATAACTAAAGGAGAGAAGATGACCAGATTATTCGTGTCGATAAGTGTTTATCTGTTCATTGCAAGCCTGGCATTCGGCCAATCAGAGAGCTTCTTGACATATATGAATCCCGTAATTCCAGGCGATCATCCCGACTGCACCTTAACAAAGGTCGGCAATGATTTTTACACGACTGGCTCATCGTTCAATCCAACGCCAGTCATTTATCATTCAACCGATCTGGTTCACTGGGAAGTGATTTCTCAGCCTGTGACCGCTGCCTGGTCAGGATATGGCGACGCACCCGCAGGCGGATGCTGGGGAGGACAGGTGGTCTACTACAACAATAAGTGGTGGGATTTTTTCGGAGTTAATTTCACAATGTTCTTCGTTACTGCCAACGACGTTAGAGGACCCTGGTCTTCACCCACTGCGATGAATTGCCCATCGAGCGTGCCCGGACTTGGTGCGGATAATTCTATTTTCATAGACGACGATGGGAGTTGGTACCTCCTGGTCAAAAATGGGCAGGCAAACAACTGGATATTGCAATTAGGAAACAATGGCCAACCAAGCGGCAAGATTCTGAATTTGACCTGGATCAATCCTTCTCCTTATCCTTACAGCTGGGCTGAAGGTCCGGTCATGTGGAAACACGACGGTTATTACTATTACTCCTTCGCACGCAATGTCGGCGGACCACAATATGTCATGAGGAGCAGTACACTGACAGACAGTTCATCTTCGTGGACGATGCTGGGGACTCTCTTCAATCAAAACGATCCGCATGCTTCAACGTCATTGTTCGGTAATCCCAACCATAACTCCGCTGTCGTAATGGTTAATGACAGTACAAGCTGGCTTCTCCATCCGGTGTGGTGCACCGCAAATAATAACGAATGGTACGGTCAGGGACGCCAGGGATTGTTAAACCGGGTAACCTATGACGCGAATGACAAACCGGTTGCTGACTATCCTGTGAATGCATCCAGGTTTGCGCCCAATCTGTCGAGCAGCGGTATTCCATGGATGGTGCCACATTCGGATTTCTTCAAGTCGGCACAGTTGAATCCCGAATGGTCGTTCCTAGGTTACACTCCGACAGGTTCATATTCTCTTACCAAACGTCCGGGGTGGCTGTGGTTATCTCCGAAGGGGAAACCTAATACGATAATTAAGAATGACGGGGAACATAATTATTCGTTGATAACACGAATTGATTATGATCCACAGGTAGCTCGCGACCAGGCAGGGCTCCAGGTGTTCAACGGTTTGCAGACGCTCTATGCTAGACTGTACAGCACGGTTGACAGCAGTGGTGAAAAAGTCGTGGATCTATCTTTCAACGGACAGACTTATTCTAGCGTAAACGCCGCCGGCGACACCGTGTGGCTTAAATTGGTTCGCGTGAATCATGTACTCACCGGTTATTGGAGTGCTGATGGCTTTAGCTGGACCATGGTCGGCAGCGTGGATTTAGCAAGCATGGATGGCTTGCAACCGAATTATAACTCGTGGACTGGAAACCGCCAGGGATTGTTCGTCCAGAATAGCGCGGCGTATTTTAATTTCTATATCTATCGGGATGCATATACTTCCGTACTTGCCGATTGTCCCGCCAATCAATCAGGAACCACGAGGACTGCCTTGGGCGGAGACACAACAGTGCTTGACGATATCTACGACGTCAACTGGGCGATGTATGCCGGGGTTGAGTTTGGAGGAAATGGCATTTATCAAAAGAGCCCCGACTCAATCCACTTTGTCGCTTCATCCGCGACGAATGGCGGCACCGTTGAGGCATATGCCGACTCGATAGATGACAGTAGAAAAATCGCCGACTGCAACGTTACCAGCACGGGATCATGGTCGACCTTCAATACATTTTCAGCAAAATTGTTATCTCCCATTTCAGGGAATCACGACATCTATTTGTTTTTCACGGGTTCGGTAGTGGATAAGCTGTTCATGCTGCAATCATTCTATTTCACCGGAACCCAATCTACTACCGGCGTTGACGGAAAAACTTTCGAGGGAAATGGTTTGCCGCAAAAGTATCAACTTGAACAAAATTTCCCGAATCCTTTTAATCCAACGACGGTCATTAGTTATCAGTTGCCAGCTATCGGTAAGGTCAGTTTGAAAGTATATGATGTGCTTGGAAGAGAAGTCAAAACTCTCGTCGAAGAAAAACAAAGTGCTGGATACTACAGCGTCAGATTCGATGGTGGTAGTTTACCCAGCGGAGTCTATCTGTACAGGATCGACGCGCTTAGTGAGAACGGAATCAGGTTTTCATCGATGAAGAAGCTGGCTCTTGTGAAGTAATTCGGTACTCCGGTTTGTCAGATAAGAAAGCCGGATACGATCTTGGCATTTTGTATTGTCCCTTTAATTTCGGGTAATTGAATTTCGCAGTCTTATGAAAGGAGCATCATGTCTAAGCCATTCAACGTAATAAGTTGCCTTTTGTTGTCAGTCAATATCGGATTTGGGCAATCGGCCTCTTTTCAAACTTACATGAATCCAGTTATTCCCGGAGACCATCCCGACTGCACGCTGACAAAAATTGGAAATGATTACTATACAACCGGCTCTTCGTTCAATCCGACTCCAGTCATTTATCACTCCACAGATTTGGTTCATTGGGAAGCCATCGCACAGCCGGTTAGCGCTGCCTGGACTAACTATGACACTAAACCTTCTGGCGGATGTTGGGGAGGACAAGTGGTCTATTACAACAATAAGTGGTGGGATTTTTTTGGAATGAGATTCACAATGTATTTCGTTACCGCTAATGCCGTCAGAGGGCCATGGTCTCAACCCACTTTGATGAACTGCCCGTCAAGCGTTCCCGGTTTGGGCGCCGATAATTCCATTTTTATTGACGACAATGGAAATTGGTATCTGCTAGTCAAAAACGGACAGGTCAACAACTGGATTATACAACTGGGAGATGACGGGCAGCCGAGCGGAGCGATCTACAATTTGTGCTGGATTAATCCCGCACCTTCATATCCATACAGCTGGGCGGAAGGTCCGGTCATGTGGAAATATCACGGCTACTATTATTATTGCTTCGCGCGCGATGTTGCCGGCGGACAATATGTCATGAGAAGCAGAACACTGACGGACAGCTCATCTTCCTGGACGATGCTGGGAAATTTCTTCAACCTGTCTGACCCGCAGGCATCGTCCGCAGTGTTTGGCAAACCTAACCATTGCTCTGCTGCTGTGATGCTTGACGACAGTACAAGCTGGGTTCTCCATCCGGTGTGGAGCACTGCAAACAACAATGAATGGTACGGTCAGGGCCGGCAAGGCTTGTTCAATCAGGTTCGTTACGATACCAGCGGCAAACCGACGGCCGATTATCCGGTAAACGCTCCAAAGAGTGCACCAATACTGCCAAGCAATGGCATACCATGGATGGTGCCACATTCCGATTTCTTCACCTCGACGACCATGAATCCCGAGTGGTCTTTCCTCGGATACACACCTGACAACACGCACGCTCTAACTACTCATCCAGGATGGTTGACATTGTCACCAAGGTCGAACGACACCAACACGGTGATCAAAAACGACGGCGAACATAATTATTCGATAATCACCAAGGTGGATTTTTCCGCTCAGACAATGGATGATAAAGCCGGCATCTGGATTTTCAACGGACTCCAAACTTTGTACGCCGAGTTATATAGCTCCCTCGATAGCTCCGCGAACAGGATAGTCGGGTTCAGCTACAAGACGACTAGTTATACCGTCACCAGTCCTGCAAGCGACACCAGTAGCGTAGTTTGGTTAAAGCTAGTTCGTGTCAACCATACGCTTACCGGATATTGCAGTTCCGACGGCTATGACTGGGTCCGGGTCGGAAACAGCATCAGCGTAGCGGACATGGACGGCCAGCAACCAAATTGGAACGCATGGACAGGGAATCGACAAGGTTTGTTCGTGATCGGCGGAGTGCCGGCCAACTTCGATTGCTATATCTACCGCGATGCTTATACACCGATATTAGCCGAATGTCCTGCCAACCAATACGGCACAACCGTATCGGCAAGAGTTAATGGAATAGGTTCGTTGACCAACATACAGAACGGCGACTGGGCATTATATGCCGGCGTAGAATTTGGAAACTCGGAATACGTAATGGAACCTGATTCTGTTCAAATCACCGCCTCATGTGCTTCTTCGGGTGGTGTCGTTGAAGTGTGGCTCGATTCAATCGATACAGGGACCAAAATAGCCGGATGCAATATCACCAACACTGGCAGTTTGAATAACTACAAAACATTTACCACCAATGTTCTCACCCCGGTTTCAGGGAGCCATGATGTCTACTTGAAATTCAAGGGCACCGGCTCGGGCAATCTCTTCATGATTCAATGGCTGAACTTTGAGGATAAATCTCACCCTGCAACATCTGTCCGGGATTCACGATCCGGACAGATTCCAAAGCGCTTTGAGCTGGAGCAGAATTATCCGAATCCTTTTAACCCTGTAACAATTATTAATTATCAAATATCGTCCGCCAGTAATGTTTCGCTAAGGGTTTATGATATTTTGGGAAGAGAAGTAGAAACCCTTGTCAGCAAATATCAACCAGCGGGAACCTATTCAGTTCAGATCCCAATTCTCGGTGCCAGGTCAAGCGGAGTCTATCTTTACACGCTCCAGGCAGGTGATTTTGTTCAGACAAAGAAGATGGTGCTCATCAAGTAATTTTATTTCTCAATTTCAATAAAATCGGATTGGATCGCGCTTGATAAGACTGTTGCAACCGAATTAATGGTTTTGTAGTGTAGCAGAAATATCATTATACTAATTCAGAATTGTAAATTAGAATTCCGCGAGCGGGTTATAATGGCTGAGAATAAATCTACGGCGATACTGTTACTCTCATGTAGAGATCGAACCGGACTGATTTCGAGGATATCTCACTTCGTCTTCGAGCGCGGCGGAAATATTCTTGATCTCGATGAGCACGTCGACGGTGAATACTTCTTCATCCGATTAGCGTGGGACATGAAAAATTTCTCGGTCTGCGAGTCTGACGTACCGGAGGCGATTGCACCGCTGGCTAAAGAATTCGGCGCGACATGGAGGGTAGAATTTACCGGCAAGAAAATGAGAGTCGCGATATTCGTTTCCAAATCCGGACACTGTCTGCAAGATATTCTCTGGCGCCAGCGGCTTGGTGAATTCAGCATCGATGTTCCGCTTATCGTTTCAAACCATGAAGACATGAAGCCACTTGCCGAGCAGTATGACGTCCCGTATTACGTTTTTCCGATTACAAAAGAAAACAGACTGGAGCAGGAAGATAAGGAACTGACTCTTTTGAAAGAACATCGGATAGACACGCTGGTGCTGGCCAGGTACATGCAAATCCTCTCGCCCCGATTTGTCGATGAGTTTCCAAACCGTATCATTAATATTCACCATTCGTTTCTACCTGCGTTTGCCGGCAGCGATCCTTACAAGCAGGCATACGATCGCGGGGTTAAGATCATAGGCGCGACCAGTCATTATGTAACCGCGGAACTGGATGAGGGTCCGATCATAGAGCAGGACATCATCAGGATATCTCACAAGGATACCATGGAAGACATTATTCGGAAAGGGCGTGATCTTGAGAGGCTTATCCTGGCACGCGCAATTTATCTCCATGCACAGCATCGCATCCTGGTTCACGGGAGAAAAACGATCGTCTTCCAATGAATGCAGGTCGTGCAGCATTGATACGATTTTTTCATTCTTGAAACGAGGAGATCGAAATGACAGATCAGCAGTGGGAGACGCTCAGGAAAGTCGTCGGAGGAGAAGTTGTGAGTCCGATGCCCGTCGGGTTTGTTATCGACAGTCCCTGGTTGCCGAACTGGTACGGCATCAAGATACTCGACTACTTTTCGAGCGATGAATTATGGCTGAAAGCGAACTTGAAAGCGATAAATGAATTTCCGGAAATTATTTTTCTGCCCGGATTCTGGTCGGAGTTCGGGATGTGCACGGAGCCGTCGGCGTTCGGTGTCCGATGCACTTTTCCGCCGAATGAATTTCCGTTTGCACACAAGATCATTCAATCCTCTGAGGATATTGATTCGCTTCCGCAGCCGAATCCGAAGACGGACGGTCTACTTCCTTTTGTATTGAATAGATTAAAACTCGCGCAGCCGAGGATTGAGGCGGCCGGACACAAGATACGATTTGCGGTCGCGCGCGGCCCGCTGAATATTGCCAGCTATCTGATGGGCTCGACGGAGTTTCTGACCACTATGATGATGGAGCCTGAAAGGGCAGAGGCACTTGTAAGAAAGATCACCGATTACCTGAAAGACTGGCTGCACCTGCAAATGGATACATTCCCTTCCATCGATGGCATCTTCATGCTGGACGACATTATCGGATTCATGGCGGCGGAGCAATTCAAGACGTTCGGGCTCCCATATTTTAAGGAGCTGTTCGACGCAAATGTGTCCATCAAGTTTCTCCACAACGATGCACCATGCAAGGAGTCGGCACCCTTACTTCCCGAGATGGGAGTTAATCTGTTTAACATGGGTTTCGATGTCACGCTTAACGAGCTAAAGCAGCTGACCCAAAACAAAGTTGCACTGCTCGGAAACATTCCGCCCCGTGATGTCCTGGCGAGCGGTACTCCCGAGCAGGTGTCGAAAGCGACTATCGATCTGGTCAACTCTCTTCGGGACAAATCGAGAGTTGTGATTTCATGCGGCGGAGGTATGCCTCCGGCGGTGAGCACGAAGAATATCGCTGCGTTTTTAGATGCTGTCCGGAATTCCAGATCGGGTTAGATCTCTATGAAGTGTCCGATTTGAAAGCGGAAGATCGGTCCGCGGATTGAAATCTTCTCAATGTGGGTGGTCATTCTCGTCGATCTCTTTTCATGCACAGCATTTGTTGCTCCTGAGGATGCGTGAGACACGAAGGAGCGAATTCGGCTCGTGGCGGATTCGTTTGGTGCGGCTAACGTCCACAAATTTTCTCATGTCAAGGAGATCGTACTCGAGAAATGAATTTGCTTTGGAAGCCATTTATTATATATTGAAAAATAATTAGTTGCAGCCATCGCTGAGAGAAGTTCGGTCGTGCGCCGGTCTGAGTGATGGCAGAACAATTGCAGAAAAATTCAGAGGGATAACATGAAGAAAACAGATACCGAAACCACGTTGGAATTCGACTCTTCCAGGCGAACATTCTTGATGAAGCTGGGCACCGCGGCCGCCGGTTTGCTTGTCGTACCGTATTTGAAACCGTCAGGAGTTTTTGCTTACAATCACAAGCGTACTTCTTCTTACCTTGCAACGGTTGCGATCACCAACACGTCAAGTTCTCCTGCCGACATCTATACTTATGATGATCCTGCCGGTGGAGTTAAACAAAAGGTCCAGTATCTCTTTGATCAGCTCGGAGGGATTTCTGATTTGTTCAGCAGCGGTAAGAAAGTCGTCATAAAAATAAATTTGACTGGAGGTTCGGGCAACGCTTCGAGTCCGATGCTGAGGGGTGTTCCCGTAACTGAAGCTATGTGGACGAATCCTGCAGTGATTCAAGCGGTGGCGCAGCTGATTATTGATGCGGGCGTTTCCGCAAGTGACATCACCATAGTTGACAGTCTGGGAAGCGGGGATTCATTTACCAAGTCCGCTTTTAAGGGTTATGTGAATGCTCAAACCGCCTTGGGATGCAAACTGGTCGACCTGAGCCAGGGTACTTTTGTCGATATCCCGACCGGCAACGGCTACTTTCATTTTTCGTCTCTCCACATGAACCAGATTTTAAGAGATGCTGATGTCTATGTTTCAATACCAAAATTGAAGCAGCATGCAACCGCTGGCCTCACATGCTCACTCAAGAATCAGGTCGGGGCTGTTCCCCAGTCCTCGTACACCATTACAGGCGATAACGGTCGGAGAGGAAAACTTCATCATGCGGTAAGCACCGATACTGAAGGCAATTATTTACCCGAATCTATTTGTGATTTGAATTCGGCGCGCCCTGTCCACCTTGCCGTAGTTGATGGAATCAAGACCGCAATTGGTGGGGAAGGAGTTTGGAACCCGAATTTTGCGCCAATCTCGAAACATGTATTGATTGCGGGGAAGGATCCAGTTGCAACCGATAGCATCGGAGCTTGCATTATGGGACTCGATTGTGAGGCAAAGACCCTCCACTTGCCGGGGCCGCTGACAGACGGATCCGTAACGGTTACAACGTGCGACAACTATCTTGATCTCCTCAACACAAAGGGTGTTGGCACAAATCAACTCAAAGAGATCGACATTGTCGGTGACGGAGCAAATCTGATTACCTCGGTCCGACCAAATGTCGAGATAACGCAGCCTGCTGATTTCAAGCTCTGCGCGAATTTTCCTAATCCGTTCAATCCATCGACAATAATCGTTTTTTATTTGCCGCGAAGCGAGCACGTCAGTCTGAAAGTTTTTGACGTCACGGGTCGGGCGATTGAGACTCTTGTTGAAGGAGAAGTTCCTGCTGGCGAGCACCGTTTGCATTGGAGCGCCACTGGTCTGGCAAGCGGAATCTATATTTGCAGAATGCAGGCAGAAGGTTTTTCTGATACCATTAAGATGGTTTATCAGAAATAGTATCCTTTGATACCATAAATCGGACGCGCTGAGTCTCGGAGCGAAAACTATTCGTGCTTTTGAAACCGGCGCCTTAAATGGTTGCGCCAGTTCTTAAAGGGATTCAGTCAATTTACCTGTTGTAAATTATTTCCCGAGCGAGCGTTGGATTCCTAGTTCCAATCCGCGTAACTCTGCGAGTCCTCTCATTCGCCCGAACAAGGAATAGCCGGGATAAATCCCTTTCCTGTTCATGTCCGGTAGCATGAGATGACCATGGTCTGGACGCATTGGCATGCGTGAATTCTTCAATCCCTTTTCAAGCCGACGGTTCTGCTCAAGTACCAGAGGCTTCATCACGCCATACATGTCTACATCCCCATCGAGATGGTTGTCCTCGATAAAGCCGCCCTTGCGGTCCTTCCTCACATTCCGCAGGTGGATGAAGTTTATTCTCTCCGCGAAGCGCTCTGCCATGTCGACAACGTCGCTGCTCGGCGACGCCGCCAGTGAGCCCGGACAGTAAGTAATGCCGTTGGAGGTTGAGTCGGAAGCCGCCAGGATCTGTTCGAAATCGCTCTTGCTGCTCACAACTCTCGGTAGTCCAAAGAGCGAAAATGGTGGATCGTCCGGATGAATTCCCATGAACACTCCCGATTCCTCGGCAGCTGTAGTTATCTCCTTGACGAAGTATTGGAGATTCATGCGAAGTTCGCTCGCGCTGATCTTGTCATACTTACTTAACTCGACCTTCAACCCTTCTAATGAATAAGCCTCCAACGAACCGGGAAAACCGAGCAGAATTGTCTGAAGCAATCCTTCTCGCTGGTTGTCCGTCAGACTCCGGAAATATTTTTCAGCCTCTGTGACTTCATCGTAGCTATAATCGTTCTGCGATCCAGTTCGTTTCAGTATGAAAATGTCGAAAGCCGCGAAGACCTTTCTCTCAAACTTCGTCGTTATCGAGCCGTCTTTGAACACGACGTTGAGATCTGTTCGTATCCAATCAAGAACTGGCATGAAGTTATAGCAGACAGTGTCAACTCCGCATCGACCGAGGTTCCTGACAGATTGTTTGTAATTCTCGACCAGTTGTCGATAGTTGCCGCGTCGTTGCTTTATGTTTTCGTGGACCGGAATGCTCTCGGTTACCGACCAGGTTGGCCCTTCTGCTTCGATTGTTTGTTTTCTTTTCGTGATTTCATCGACAGGCCACACTTCACCGATTGGAATATGGTGCAACGCCGTGACAATTCCTGTTGCACCGGTTTGTTTTATTTCTTTCAGCGAGATGGGGTCCTTTGGTCCGAACCATCTCCATGTTTGTTCGAATGGCATAGATCGTACTTTCGTTACATCAATGGATTATGGATAGAGGGATATTCGCGGGGCGGTCAGCCGTCATGCGTGACTTAGAATTCTCGTCGATTCTCTCACGATGAATTCTGTTTCCAGGACAATTCGTTCGATTGGCAGGCGTTTCTGAGATTCGATATTTCGGATAAGTATCTCTGCGGCCTTCTTGCCAATTTCGTGTTGCGGAGCTCTTATCGTCGTCAGCGGGACAGGATATATTTTCGCATAATAGATGTCGTCGTTGCCGACGATCGAGATTTCATCGGGGACGCGAATGTTCAGTTCCTTTAAAGCTGTCATCACCGCGAGCGCTTGCTGGTCATTAAAGCAGACAATTGCCGTCGGGTAATTTTCTCGGCCCCTATCTTTGAAATACTCCAGGGTGTTGCTGAAACTCTCTTCGTAAACCGAACCGACAGAAACGATCATGTCCTTGTTGAACACTAAAGGACTCTCGCTGAAGGCATGCCTGAAGCCTTCGATTCTTTCCTGGGTGTGCGAGGAGCTCGGGGGACCTGCAAAATGAACTATCTTAGTATGACCGTTGTCGATCAAGTACTTGACCGCTTTCTTGATCGCGTGCAAATTGTCTATGGCAACGACGTTTGCCTGAATTCCCTTGACGGCCTCCAGCAAGACAAAAGGATAGTTAATCATTTTCAACTTGAAGAGATGTTCAATTTCTGTCGTGCCTTCCACAATGGGAGCGATTATTGTTCCTTTGATGTCCTTGGTCGAGAAAAGGTGGGTAAATTTCTTTTCACATTCGTGATCGTTTTCAGAGCTGGCCACGATGACGGAGTAACCTTTGCTGTTTGCATATTCTTTCACACCGGTGGCTATCGAAGCGTAGAATGGGTAATTCAGATCTTTGATGACTATGGCGATACTCTTGTCGCGGTCGCCATTCCTCAGGTTTCTCGCGACGCCCCGGGGCCTGAAGTTCAGTTCCTTCATTACCTCCAAGATACTGTCCCTCGTTCCCGGTTTAACCGTATTCTTGGCATTTATAACAGCGGAGACAGTTCCCTTCGAGACGCCTGCTCGCCTGGCGACATCCTCAATAGTTATTTTCTTTCTTGGTTTCACTTTGTGTGGGTCCCTAGTAATTGAAACGATTCGATTCGCTTTGAATTAAAAAATTTACCCGTCAGGGGCATGAAAATCAACTTTAGTATTCCGCAAATACCTGCAAATCCAGCTCGTATTTGACCGGGAGTCGAGCTGACGTTGATAGGCCAATGCAATCGGTATCAGAATCGTCCGTGTCTTTCATCACCAGATTGAGTTCGCGCAGTATTGTCGCTGCGGAGGATCATGTGGTGTATCGGTGATAGATCGCAGCAATCCATGTCGGCCGGGGGTCGATTGGAGTTCTCCGGCACAATTCTATTTCAAGGCTGAAAAATGCCGAGAATATTATCAAGAACGCGCAGCCTCCTGACGGTGAATCCTCGGGAACTTGACTTGCAGCTTTCGGTGTTATATATTTCGACGCAGTTACTTAAACAGTCGAATGGTTTGAAAGACGAAAAAAATGACCGCACAGTTAACGACGGAAAAGCAAATTGTAGACGCAGCGCGCAAAAGGTTCGCGTATTACGGATTCTCGAAAGTAACAATGGACGAAATAGCTACCGATGTAGGGATGGGCAAAGCATCGCTCTACTATTACTTCCCGACAAAAGAGAGTTTGTTTGAGGAAGTGATCAAGCAGGAAAAAAATCAGTTCTTCACCGACATTCAATCTATGATCGAAGAGAAGATCGCCCCGTGTGACATGCTTCGCCGGTATGCTGCTAAACGAATTGAGCACTTCAGAATTCTGGCCAACCTGCGTGCACTCGGATTTCAGCGGGACGGAGAGATGAGGGCTTCTTCATTGGAGTTGTACAAGGAGTTTCAGCAGCAGGAAGTCAAAGCCCTTCAGCAAATTCTCCAAGTCGGGAAAAGAAGTGGCGACTTTGAATTCACGAATTCGCAGCATTCGGCTGAAGCAATTATGCAGATGCTTTACGGGCCAAGGAGCTGGCTCCTGCACAAAGGCCAGAGCAATCTCGATGACGAAACCTTCCGTGCGCTCGAGCAGGCGACAAAAGAAATCGTCGAGATAATTATTAACGGAATCAAGAGGAGAAAATAAAGAGGAAACGATGGAGACGAAAGACAAAGATAATAAGGAATTGGATCCGGCATCTCTGAAGACTCTGAAGTCGGCAGAAAACGGAGAAGCGGATGAAGACATTGAGGATGTTCCCCTCTTCCGCAGAAAACGAGTTATAATACCAATCCTTGTGGTTCTCACCGCAGTCGCGGTCGCCGGATATTATTGGTATATGAACATGCAGGACTTTGTTTCGACCGACGATGCTTACATCGATGCGAACAGCATGGCGATAAGTTCGAAGATGCTTGGAAGAATTGTCTACCTCGGTACAGACGAGGGCGACACGGTGCGAGCCAGTCAAGTTCTAGTAAGACTCGACGACAGCGACTTGAAGGCCCAGGAAACTTCTGCGAAAGCTGGACTTGAACTTGCGCAGCAGAGTCTTCCTCTCGACCAGGTTAATATTAATCGTTCGCAGGATGATTTCAACCGCGCTGAAATGCAGTACAAAGGGGGAATCACTACCAAAGAACAGTACGACCACGCCCAGAAGGCGCTCGAAGCCGCTCGTGCTCAGTATAACATCGATCTCACCAAGATTACGACTGCAAAGGCGCAGATCGGAGTTATTGAATCGCAGCTCGCGAACTCTGTCATATCAGCTCCTATGCAAGGTGTTGTCGCGAAACGATGGGTTCTCGCCGGCGACGTCGTTCAGCCGGGTCAGCCGATCTTCACGATTTATGACCTGAACAATATCTGGGTTACGGCGAATCTCGAAGAGACAAAGTTGGGTCACATCCACGTGAATGATCCGGTTGAAATCGATGTCGACACTTATCCCGGTATCAAGTTCTACGGTAAGGTTTTTGAGATCGGAACGTACACATCGTCGGAGTTTTCGCTCATTCCGCCAAACAACGCGTCCGGAAATTTCACGAAAGTTACACAGCGCGTCCCGGTGAAGATTTCAATTGAAGACGCTCCCCCGCGAGATGGCACCAAACCCGTTTTGAGACCCGGTATGTCGGTAGAAGTCTCAGTCAAGATAAAGTAATCGCAATCTGCTGCATGCGCTCCCGAGAATGTTATGTATGCAGAGAAAGTGAAGTCATGAGATGACACTTGCTCTAAGTGACTCGTCGCAAATCGGTCAGACATCGGTACTCCACCATACGCACGAATTTTACAAGTGGCTGGTCTTGGGAAATGTAATGATCGGAACTTTTATGGCTGTTCTCGACGCATCGATTGTCAACGTCGGTCTTCCGACGCTTATGGCTGCGTTTGGAGTAACGGTGGACAAGATCGAATGGGTCGCTACCGCGTATCTACTCATCCTGGCAGTGATGCTGCCGACCTCCGGATGGGTTGCAGATCATTTCGGATATAAGCGGACATATCTACTTGCACTGGGCCTCTTCACGACAGGGTCATTACTATGTGGCATAGCCTGGAACGAGAACGCGCTTATCGTGTTTCGAATCATCCAGGGTGCGGGGGCGGGCTTTCTGATGCCTGTCGGTATGGCAATCGTAACTCGCGAGTTTCCTCCTGAGAGACGTGGAATTGCACTTGGTTTCTGGGGAATTGCCGCAGCCGCATCGGTTTCTTTCGGTCCGCTGATTGGTGGATATCTCATCGACAATTTTTCATGGCACGAGATGTTTTTCGTGAACGTTCCGGTGGGACTTGTTGCAATTTTTGCGACCACGGTCATTCAACGAGAATACAAAACGGAGCATACGCGTAGTTTTGATTTCTTAGGATTCATATCTGTGGCAGTGTTTTTGACATTTCTCTTGCTGGCTTTGGCGGATGGGAATGCATCATGGAACACAGGAGGTTGGACTTCTACATTTATTCTAACATGCTTTGTTTTATCGGGAATAGGACTGATGACTTTTTTGCTTGTGGAGTTCAACATAAAGCATCCTCTGGTCGAACTTAGGTTGATGAAAGATTTTAATTTTGGGATCACAAATATAGTTCTTTTTGTTTTCGGACTCGGAATGTTTGGAAGCACGTTCCTGATGCCGTTATACCTGCAGAATTCTCTGAATTATACGCCGTTCCAAGCAGGACTCGTGTTTCTCCCAGTGGGCATACTTCAAGGTATGATGGCTCCAATCTCCGGTTATGTTTCCGACAAGGTTGATGCGAGAATCCCTGCAACGATCGGGATCATCCTTCTCAGCTTAAGCCTGTACCTGAATTATTTTCTTTCATTATTCTCGATGCATGCGCAGATCATGCTGCCTCTGTACCTGAGAGGCTTTGCGATGGGGATGATGTGGACTCCGCTGAGCACGCTGGCATTGACAAATGTCCCGAGGCACAAGATGGCACAAGCATCGGGTCTATTCAATGTTATCCGCCAGGTCGGCGGAAGTTTCGGCATCGCGCTCTTTGCATCTTTGCTCACGCGCAGAGTTATTTTTCATAGTGCCAATTACGGTAATTCTGTGTGCGAATATTCGCCTGCTTTCAAGAACGCCATGTACAATCTTGAATTTTTCTCGCGACATGCCGTCGGGGGTTCCATTTATCAATGTGATGTTCGCGGAAAGGCGCTAATTATCAGTCATGTGATGCAGCAAGCTTTTGTATCTGCCGTGAACGACGACTTTCTTGTCGCCGGCGCGATTTCGATAGCATGCCTAGTACCCATATTTTTCCTTCGCCGAAGGAAGCCCTCTAATCATGGCGGGGAAAAAATGGTAACGGCAGATTGAGTATTGATGAACCTGAAGAACCAACGTGAGATATCAGTATGAACAATAATAAAAATATTCCAGATAAAAACACATCCTCTCTTTCCGCGGGACTTGGAGTTCCTCATCACGAGCATCCATCATATAAATGGTGGGTGCTCGCAAATGTGATGATGGGGACCTTTATGGTCGTTCTCGATTCCACGATCGTCGATGTGTCGCTTGCCAAGATCATGGCGACATTTGGTGTCGGCATCGACACGGTAAAATGGGTCGCGACTGGTTACCTTCTTGTGTTTGCAGTTGTTCTCCCGACTTCGGGATGGATCGCAGACCATTTTGGATACAGACGAACCTACACCGTCGGACTCTTCCTATTTACTCTGGGCTCGCTTCTATGCTCGATATCATGGAACGAGATGGCACTGATTCTCTTCCGGGTGCTGCAGGGTGCCGGTGGAGGATTGCTCATGCCGGTTGGAATGGCAATTGTCACGAGAGA
This sequence comes from uncultured Bacteroidota bacterium, assembly GCA_963704305.1. GTDB lineage: Bacteria > Bacteroidota > Ignavibacteria > Kryptoniales > JAKASW01 > JAKASW01. The sequence goes on from OY969888.1 coordinate 1,658,434, forward strand.
ATTTCCACCCGAAAAGCGAGGACTGGCCTTGGGATTCTGGGGAATCGCGGCCGCTGCTTCGGTATCTCTCGGCCCGACTCTCGGCGGTTACCTCATAGATAACTTCGCATGGCATGCGATCTTCGACATCAATGTTCCTGTCGGCGCCGTCGGCATCTTCGCGACGCTCGTCATCCAGCGGGAATACAAAACTTCGACATCTCGTTCATTCGACATCATCGGTTTTCTGTCCGTTTCAACTTTCCTAACGTTTCTTTTGATCGCGTTATCGGACGGCAATGCAGAGTGGAACACAGGCGGTTGGACTTCGCCTTTCATTCTCATTTGCTTTGCTCTGTCACTCATAGGACTCGTCGTTTTCTTAGCCGTGGATCTCAGTATTCGCCATCCGCTGATAGATCTTTCGTTACTGAAGAATCTCAATTTCGGAATGGCGAATCTCGTGCTCTTCATTTTTGGAATGGGAATGTTCGGAAGTACTTTTCTTCTCCCGCTTTACCTTCAGAACGGGCTCGGCTACACTGCATTCCAGGCGGGATCACTTTTTCTTCCGATAGGTTTGATAATGGCCGTGATGGGACCCGTGGCGGGCGCGTTGTCCGATAGAGTCAGCCCCAAGATCCTTTCTTCGTTCGGGATCGTGCTGCTGGCAATAAGTCTCTTCGTCAATAAGTACCTTTCATTATTCTCGGAGACGTCATCTATAATGTTCTCTTTATACCTCCGGGGATTCGGGCTCGCGTTTATATTCACGCCGTTGAACACACTTTCTCTCTCGGAGATTTCGAGAGAGCGCATGGCACAGGCTTCAGGACTCTTTAATGTCATCAGGCAGGTAGGGGGAAGTTTTGGAGTCGCAATAATGGGGACACTTCTCACGGACCGTACCACATTTCACACGACTATGTATGGTCAGGTGGTTAACAGTGTTTCTCCGGTCACTCAGAACGTTCTGCTCGGCCTCAAAGCCTTCGCTCAACAGGCAGTGGGCGGTACCGCGTCGCTGTCATCGATGCGGGCGAATGCGCTCTTAGGATACACTATCGGTCAGCAGGCTTTCGTATCTGCGGTCGACGATGATTTCTTTATCGCTGCAGCAATTACAATTCTCTGCGTGATCCCTATACTCTTTCTGCGTTATAAAAAGCCGCAAGGAGAACGCGTTAAGGTTGTGGCGATGGAATGAATGAGCATTAAGCGATTAGTATTTAGCACTTAGCTAAGACCTAACTGCTAACAACTAATGGCTATCTTAAAACAACGGTGAACATAATGAAATCTCTATTTACCATAACATTGTTAATTATTTCATTGTCGATCTCGACTCCGGCAATCTCTCAGACTGCACCTGCCGATTCGTTGACTCTGCAGGAATCAATACAGAAAGCAATTCAAACGAATCCCGACATCTCGCAGGCGAAGCATTCGATAGATGTGTTCCAATCGGGAGTCGAAGTCAGCAGGAGCAGCTATTACCCGGACGCGAGTGCAGACCTCACCTATGCGCGTCTCGGTCCTGCGTCATCAATTTCATTCGGCGGCCAGGGATTTCAACTCTACCCGCTGAATACATGGGACGAACATCTCGGCGTCCAGGGAATAATTTTCGACTTCGACAAGCGGAGCAAATCTGTTGACCTCGCCGCAAGCCAGGTGAACACGGCTCAAGACCGCCTTGAACTCGTAAAGAGTGGGCTTTCATATCGTACCATTCAGACCTTCTATGCGATATTATTCCTCGGGAAGAGCATTCAAGTTCAGGATGAGGAGATAAAGAACCTAAGCGATCATATTCTCATGACGCAGAAGAAAGTTCAAACCGGAACGGCAACGGATTACGAAGTTCTCACAACTCAGGTTCGTGTTGCCGCCTCGCAAAACGAGAAGATTAATCTTCAGAACAATTTGGAAAATACAAAGGTCATCTTCCGTCGGCTCCTTGGACTCGCTCCCGACGCTCCCGTAAATCTCTCGGGTGAGTTCAATGAAGAACCCGTAGCGCTCAACACGGATTCGCTTGTTTCAGAGGCGCTGAGTAATCGCATCGAGATGAAGGTTGCCAATGATCAATTGAGCAGCGCTCACATGCAGTATGACGTCGCGTCTTCGACTAACAATCCAACGCTTGGTGCTTCGCTGATGTGGGGACTGAAGAACGGTTTATTTCCCGACCAGAATGCGATGCGAGGGAATTTCGTCGCTGCTGTTGAGCTGGCAATTCCGTTGTTTGATGGTTATCGCGAGAGGAGTTTGAAAGAGGAAGCGAACGCCGGTATTCGCGTCTATGAGGATAACCTGAACAGCGTCGCGGAGCAGATCAAGTCCGATGTTCAAAAGGGAGTGTCCGACGTGAGGTCGAGTTTGGACCGACTAAGAACCACCGAGATTACTGTCGAGCAGGCAAAAGCTGCAGTCGAGCAGGCGCGAGTAAGATATCAGGCCGGCACGATCACCAACCTCGATCTGCTAGATGCCGAGACTTTTCTATCTCAGGCCGAGCTCATGCAGATCCAGGCGCTGTACCAGTTTGTCGTCAGCAGGTATGAGCTAGATCAGGCGATTGGCGAAAAAGTATGGTGAATAAATGACGTCGGTATTAACCGCAGAGACGCAAAGGCGCAACGAATTTTCAAGCATTCAAGTAGTGCACTTTTTTCAACTTGAAAGATTTTCTCTCTGCGTCTTTGTCCCTTTGCGGTATTCTTTTCCCATAGGGGATCGAATTTGAAGATTCTTCAATCCTGCGGGTCACGTTCCTGGGGAGGTCTCGAAATGCAAGCGCTCCTCATTTCACGCGAATTGCAGAATCGAGGCCACGACGTTAGTCTGCTTTGCGTTCCAAGAAGCACGATACTCAGGGAGGCATATGCCGCCAACCTGCCCGCAGTCGGCTTATTGGGAAATGACAAACAGGCGTTCGGCACGATCAAAGACTTGAGCAAGCTCCTGAAGAGCTATGGCTTCGACGTAATTCATACGCATCTCTCCCACGATCTATGGTGGTTGGTTCCTGCGTTGAAGCTCTCGTCGTCAGATGCAAAACTCTTCCTTACAAAGCACATGGCAAGTGGGGTCAAGAAGACCGATCCTCTGCACAGATATCTTTACGGCAGGCTTCACGGCGTATTTGCGATTTCCAATTACATAAGGCAGAGCGTGTTGAACACCTGCCCGGTCCATGAGAGAGATGTACATGTACTTCCACCGGGCATATCGCTTGAAACTTTTGACCCTTCTCGCTATGACAGGTCGGACGTAAGGAGCGAACTCGGAATCTCCGAGAATGTGGTCTTGGTGGGAATGGCCGGACGAATGACACCCGGAAAAGGTCATGAAGAGTTTCTAAGAGCTGCAAAAACCATGACAGAGTCTTCCGGTCTAAACTTATATTTCCTCATAATCGGGGGACCGAGTTACGGTGAAGAATCATATGAGATGGAAATGGTGGAGCTCGTCGACGAGCTCGAGTTGAACAACGTGGTGCAGTTTACAGGATTCAGAAAAGATGTCCCGCGTCTTCTCTCGGCACTCGATATTCTTGCTTTTCCATCTCATGAAGAATCTTTCGGTCTCGCACTCGTCGAGGCAATGGCGATGAGACTTCCGGTTGTGGCAAGCGGGAGTGCCGGTGTGCTCGATGTCGTCGTTGATAAAGAAACCGGGCTGCTCGTCGCACCGAAGGACTATCGATCGCTTGCGGCAGGCATAATGGAACTTGCGCGTGATCCTGAACTGCGCTGGCGATATGGCGACTCCGGAAGAAAACGCGTTGAGGAAATGTTCAGCATTCAATCCGTTGTCGAAAGGCTGGAGAGTTTCTATAAGTCCCGCCCTTCGCAAGGATTCCGTTCCACAGCAGACAAAAGCATGAAAGATTGAAAATCAAATGAGCAGAGTTATCCTTGAAGTGAGGAATCTTACCAAGAGATTTGGCGACTTGGTTGCGGTCGATTCGATTTGCTTTTCGGTCGAGTCAGGTGAAATTTTCGGGCTGGTGGGCCCGAACGGTGCGGGGAAAACGACAACCGTGAAAATGTTAACGACGCTCCTACCCCCAACTTCAGGCATTGCAACGGTTGCGGGATTCGATATTGTCCGACAAGCGCCACGAGTTCGGCGTGCGATAGGTTACGTCCCGCAGCTTCTTTCCGCTGACGGAAGCCTTACCGGTTACGAGAACCTGCTAATTTTCGCGAAACTATACGACATACCCGCGAAGGGGAGGGAAAAGTTGATACACGACTCGCTCCACTTCATGGGCCTTTCTGATTCCGCTGACAAGCTCGTGCGAAGTTATTCAGGAGGAATGATAAGACGACTCGAGATTGCTCAGGCGGTCCTTCATAGACCTCTCGTCCTTTACCTGGACGAACCCACGGTAGGACTTGATCCGGTCGCGAGAGAGGCGGTGTGGAAATATGTGGGTGCTCTTGCCAAGAGCGGAACCACGATAGTCATGACGACTCATTACATGGAAGAAGCTGACGAGATGTGCGACAGCGTAGCTATCATGAACCATGGAAAAATCGTTGCGATGGGTTCGCCTGCGGAGCTCAAAGCGACTATCCCTCAGGATGGAGAGCCGGTGAGTCTAAACAAAGTATTCGAGTATTACGTAGGAAACGTATTAGAATCTCCGGAAGGAGAAGAATCAGGAAAGGAATTTAGAGATGTCTCAAGAACGAGGCGTACTGTCCGCCGGCTTGGATGAAGCAGCGGCAGCATATCGTTCGAATCCGCTCGGTCAGATAGCGAACTTTTTCAATAAGACTCTTGTCATTGCAGAGCTCGAGGTGAGAAAGCTCCGGCATGACTATACCGAGCTTTTTACCCGCGCAGCGCAACCTGCACTATGGATGCTTGTGTTTGGTGAAGTCTTTACGCGAGTGCGTGCCATACCGACCGGGAATTTTAGATACATAGACTTCATGGCACCCGGTATACTGGCACAGAGTGTTCTGTTCATCGCGATATTTTATGGAATCGCGATAATCTGGGAGCGCGACCTGGGCATCTTTCACAAATTTCTGGCGAGCCCCACTCCTCGATCTGCTCTGGTTCTCGGCAAGGCTCTCTCCGCAGGTATTCGTGCTGTTTCGCAAGCCGTGATCATTTATGCTTTATCTTTGCTCCTCGGGGTGAAATTGTCGTGGGCGCCTCTGTCACTTTTGGGAATCGTCGTGGTCATCGTTATCGGTGCGGCACTTTTCTCGACTTTTTCTCTAATCGTCGCTTGCATCGTCAAGACCCGTGAGCGCTTCATGGGAATCGGACAGGTGCTGACGATGCCGCTTTTCTTTGCGAGCAACGCCATCTATCCGATTTCAATAATGCCTGACTGGCTGAAAGTAATCGCGCATGTAAATCCGCTGACATACGAAGTGGATGCGCTTCGTACCATGATGCTTGTCGGGGGAACAAGTGTGTACGGGTTGTGGTTCGATTTTACGGCGCTGATTTTTTCGATGATCGTTCTTGTCTTCATAGGAGCGAAGCTCTATCCGACAGTGGCAAGATAGAAACGAGGTTAAACTTCAAAAACAAAAAGTCAAAAACGGAAAGCTTCTGTGAACGTTAGGCATTCATCCCTTTCGATTTTTGAATTATTAAAGGAGGAGTAACGTGTCAAAAGAGAAAAATTATATGAACCTGAGTGTCTCAGATGGAACGACCATGGCCGCGTATGTTGCCCGACCGAAAGGCGCAGGCAAATATCCCGGCATAATTGTCTTTCAGGAAGCCTTCGGAGTGAATGCTTACATTAGAGACATTGCAGATAGATTCGCGAAGGAAGGATTTACTGCAATCGCACCGGAGCTTTTTCATCGTACTGGCCCGGGATTCGAAGGGAGTTACACTGACTTTGGCGCGACGCAGGCTCACATATCGAAACTTACCAACGATAATCTCGAAGCCGATATCAAGGCCGCTTATGAATGGCTGACGAAAGATTCGCAGACCGATGCTCAAAAGATCTTTTCAGTTGGATTCTGCATGGGTGGCCGCGTTTCGTTTCTCGCTGATTCGGTTGTTCCATTGAAAGCTGCCGTGTCTTTTTATGGCGGCGGCATTGCACAGGGGTTGCTCGACCGTGTGAAGGATCTTCATGGTCCAATACTCTTTTTCTGGGGCGGCCTTGACAGGCATATTCTCCCCGAACATACGCGCGCTGTTGAAGATGCGCTTAGAGCCGCGGGGAAGGAGTTCGGCAATGTCACGTTTTCATATGCCGATCATGGATTCTTCTGCGATCAGCGGCCAGCTTACAACGAGAAGGCGTCGAAACAAGCCTGGCCCATGACACTGGAATTTTTGAAGTATCATCTCTAATAAAGAAAAATCAAATGTCAAAACGCAAAAGTCTCCCGATCAAATATCACTTCCTGTGATGATCGGGATCCCGAACTTCCTGTTCGGGAAAAACTACAAGTCAAGAATCAAAAGGTAAGTCACATTACTTTTGAGTTGTGAAATTTTGTTTTTGACTTTTGACCTTCAACTTTTGATTTAGCCAAGGATCAACACAGTCTCATGAGTAAGCTATTATCACCAATCAAGATTAGGAACCTAACTCTCAAAAACAGGATTGTGGTATCTCCCATGTGCCAGTATTCGGCGAAAGAAGGAATACCGAATGATTGGCACTTGGTTCATCTCGGCAGCAGGGCTGTCGGAGGCGCTGCGCTCGTCATGACCGAAGCGACAGCCGTCTCGCCTGAAGGAAGAATCTCACCGGCCGACACTGGAATTTGGTCCGACGAGCACGCAAGGGCTTTCAAGAGAATAGCCGAATTCATCAAGTCGCAGGGCGCCGCGGCGGGAATACAATTGGCTCACGCCGGCCGAAAGGCGTCGACAAAAATTGCGTGGGAAGGTGACGGCGAAGTCTCCGCGGCCAACGGGGGTTGGCAAACGATTGCTCCGAGTGCGGTGAAATTTTCGGACAACTATCCGCTTCCGAGAGAGATGAACCGAGCTGACATCAGGTTGGTTGTCGATCAGTTCAGAGAAGCGGCACGACAAAGTCTTTTGGCTGGTTTTCAAGTTGCTGAGATTCATGCGGCGCATGGCTATCTACTACATCAATTCCTCTCGTCTCTGTCCAATCGCAGAGAGGATGAATATGGTGGCGAATTGAAAAATAGAATGAGACTCCCGCTGGAGGTTGCCAGAGCCGTGAGGGAAACGTGGCCATCAGATCTTCCGGTGTTTGTCAGAATATCTGTCACCGATTGGATTGAGGGCGGCTGGGACTTGCCACAGTCGATCGAGTTCGCGAACGAGTTGAAAAGGCTGGGGATTGATCTGATCGATTGTTCAAGTGGGGGAGTTGCGCCAGGAGCGAAGATTCCGATCGCGCCGGGATATCAGGTTAAGTTTGCAGAAGAGATCAGGAAACAAGTAGGAATACTTGCCGGCGCAATCGGACTCATCACCGATGCCCGACAGGCAGAGAACATATTGGTCACCGAGCAGGCTGATGTTGTTATCATGGCTCGAGAGTTTCTGCGTGATCCGTATTTCCCATTGCATGCCGCAAAGATCCTTGGTGACGATCCGCAATACCCGGTTCAATACTTGAGAGCAAAACCGAAGTAAAGAAAGTCAAAGGTCAAAATGCAAAAGTCAAAAGTGATTTAGCTAATTGCTAACTGCTGATAGCTAACCGCTGCTTGATTTTGAAAAGGACGAGGAGACAATGAACAGACATTTTCTTGGAAACACAGGAGTTAAGGTTTCGGAATTATGTTTCGGTGCGATGACTTTTGGTGGGGCCGGCTACTGGACTCGAGTCGGCCAGGTTCAACAGAAGGAGGCCGATGAGCTGGTACGGATCGCGGTCGACAGCGGCATAAATTTCTTTGATACCGCCAACGTCTACTCCGAAGGATTGTCCGAGCAGATCCTCGGCAAGGCATTGGGAGGCAAACGCAAAGATATCGTTCTTGCCACGAAAGTTAGGGGGAGAACCGGACCCGCTCCTAACGATGTCGGACTCTCCCGGCGGCACATAATCGATGCGTGCAACGCGAGTCTGAAGAGACTTGGAACTGACTACATCGACCTCTATCAAGTCCACAGCTATGATCCACGGACTCCGCTCGAAGAGACTCTCCGGTCTCTCGACGATCTGGTGAGAGAGGGAAAAGTGAGATACGTCGGGGTATCAAATTTCACAGGTTGGCAGCTCATGAAGGCGCTTGCGATTTCCGACAAACAGAATCTCGAGCGTTTTGTAACGCTCCAGGCGCTTTACTCTCTGATCTCGCGAGACCTTGAAAACGAGCTTGTCCCTTTATGTCTCGACCAGAAATTGGGAATTCTTCCGTGGAGTCCTCTGGGTGGTGGGTTCCTCACAGGCAAGTACAGACGCGGCAAGCCTCGACCCGAAGGAGCAAGAAGAAGCGACCTGACAAATCAATTCCTTCAGTTCGATGAGGAGAAAGGTTACGATATTGTCGATGAACTGGAGAGAATTGCGAAGGGCCACAGCGCCACGATTGCTCAAGCAGCACTGAACTATCTTCTGCGAAAGCCCGGCGTAACCTCTGTCATCATCGGCGCGAGGAACAAAGAACAGCTTGCCGATAACCTCAGAGCCGCTGATTGGGAGATGAATCCAGAGGAGGTAATGCAACTTGATGAACTGAGCAAGCCAGTCAGAGTGTATCCCTATTGGGCGATTGAGAGGACGTCCGCCGACCGATGAAACTCAAAGATAGGGTCGCCATTGTCACCGGCGGCGGTAGAGGAATCGGCAGAGCCATCGCCGAAGCATTTTCAAATGAAGGTGCGATAGTGACGGTCACTGCGGCCCGCGGGAAGAATGAGATCGATGAAGTCGCTTCACAGGTGCGCGGCACAGCAATCCTGGCGGATGTCTCAAACATCGATGACGTGCAGAGATTGGTCAGCGCTGTGATTTCGAAACTCGGAAGAATTGATATTCTCGTCAACAACGCCGCACGCGGGATGAAGTTTGTCAGTGAGAACTTTATGACGGAGCCGAAGTCGTTCTGGGAATCCGATCCTGATTCATGGCGGAACGTAATAAACACTAATGTCAACGGTGTTTACCTGATGACTCGTGCCGTGGTCCCACACATGCTTGAACGTAAGTACGGGAGAATCATAAACATTTCTATAAATCATGAGACAATGAAGCGCAAGGGGTTTACGCCGTATGGCCCGTCGAAGGCAGCGTTGGAATCGATGAGCGCGATCTGGGCGCAGGAATTGGAAGGCACAGGGGTTACACTGAACATGTTGCTTCCGGGCGGCGCGACGCTCACCGGAATGATCCCCGAGTCATTTCCCGAATCTCAAAGGAGCAGACTGATTAACCCGGCTGTGATGGGACCGCCGGCTGTCTTTCTCGCGTCCGACTATGCAAAAGATGTTAATGGTCAGAGAATCGTAGCGATCGAATGAGAATAAGCTTATGCTCAGCATGCAGGATCGTCCCATTCAAGAAGTGTTGTGGAAAAATTAAGTATGGTATAAGGGAATCAAAATTAGAATTCCCGTCGATTTTCAAGAAGTAGCAGGAGGAAACATGGAACAACGACAACTTGGCAAATCAGGATTAAAAGTCTCGGCAATCGGACTTGGATGTATGGGAATGTCCGAGTTCTACGGACCGAGAAACGATGAAGAATCAATTGCAACAATTCATCGGGCAATCGAGCTTGGAGTGAATTTCTTTGATACAGCAGATATGTACGGACCATTCATAAATGAAGAGCTCGTCGGAAAGGCATTGAAACCTTATCGGAACGAGGTCGTCATCGCGACGAAGTTCGGAAACGTGCGCGGAAAGAACGGCGAACGCCTCGGAATTGACGGAAGGCCGGAATATGTCCGTCAGGCGTGTGAGGCAAGCTTGACGCGGCTCGGTATCGAAACGATAGATCTTTACTACCAGCACCGGGTCGATCCAGACACTCCCATCGAAGACACCATTGGCGAGATGTCGCGTCTTGTCGAGGAAGGAAAGGTGAAATTTCTCGGAATGTCCGAGGCCGCACCGCAAACGATTCGCAGGGCGAACGAGGTTCATCAGATCGCAGCACTTCAGACGGAGTATTCGCTCTGGACGAGGGATGTTGAAGCAGAAATACTCCCGACATGCCGCGAGCTCGGGATTGGATTTGTTCCGTACAGTCCGCTTGGCAGAGGATTTCTCACCGGAGCCATAAAGACCGTCGACGCGCTCCACGAGACGGACTTCAGAAGATACAGTCCCCGTTTCCAGGAAGAGAATATGAAGAAGAATCTGAAGATCGTGGCACGCATCGAAGAAATCGCGGCGAAGAAGAAATGCAAGCCTTCTCAAATAGCGCTCGCCTGGGTTCTTGCGCAGGGAAATGATATCGTGCCAATCCCGGGAACGAAACGGAGAAAGTATCTAGAAGAGAATGTCGGTGCACTTGAAGTGAAACTGACACAGGAAGATCTGGAGGCACTCGACAAAGCCGCTCCGGTTGGAGCTACCGCAGGTCTGCGCTATCCGGAAGCTGTGATGCAGTCGGTGAATCGGTAGAAAATAAGTCAAATGCCAAAAGTCAAAGATCAAAACTAGCCATCGGCTTCCAATGCCCCGAAGTGTTTGGTAAAGGAATGTCCGTTCTGTTCCATCTTAATCAAGATTTTGATTTTCGAGTTGTAATTTTGACTTTTGACATATGACTTATGACCTTGTATCACCTGGAGAAGAAATTTTCAGGAGTCGAAAATGGAATATCGTGAATTAGGAAAATCGGGATTGAAAGTGTCGGCACTCGGCCTCGGCTGCATGGGAATGTCGCAATCTTACGGCCTGGGAAACGAGGAGGAGTCCATTGCAACATTGCATCGTGCGGTTGAGCTCGGCATCACGTTGTTCGACACTGCGGACGTTTACGGACTGGGCGCGAACGAGATTCTCGTCGGAAAGGGACTGAAGCCATTTCGCGACAGAGTCAACATCGCGACGAAATTCGGATTCATGCGCTCGAAGGACGGAATACTCACCGGCGTTAATGGAAAACCCGAGTACGTCCGCCAAGCGTGCGAAGCAAGTTTGAAGCGCCTCGGTGTCGAGACTATCGATCTCTATTATGCTCATCGCATCGATCCGAATACTCCGGTTGAAGAGACAGTCGGGGCAATGTCAAGACTTCTCGAAGAAGGGAAAGTCCGACATCTCGGGTTGTCCGAGGCTTCAGCGAGTTCAATAAAGCGTGCGAATGCAGTCCATCGGGTTGCCGCGCTGCAGAGTGAGTACTCCCTTTGGACAAGGGACATCGAAAAAGAAATTCTCTCGGTCTGCCGCGAGCTCGGGATCGGAATCGTGCCGTTCAGTCCGATCGGCCGCGGATTCCTGAGCGGGCAGATAAAAGATGCGAGTAAGTTCGGGCCCGGCGATTTCAGGAGAGACAATCCTCGCTTCATGGGAGAGAACTTCGACAAGAATCTCGTCTTTGTCGGAAGGGTTGAAGAAATGGCTGTGGAGAAAAAGTGTACGCCTGCTCAGCTCGCGCTTGCATGGTTGCTGGGACAGGGAAGAGACATCGTTCCTATTCCCGGCACGAAGCGGAGGAAGTATCTGGAAGAGAATGTCGGTGCACTCGAGATCGGGCTTACGTCCGAAGAATTGGCTTGGCTGAACAAAGTCGCACCCCCGGGAGTCGCCGCTGGCGACAGGTATAATGCGGAAATGATGAAAGCGATAGATCACTGAACGCGGGCCGGACATGCGCCGCATGGGTTGTAAACAAAAACGGCGGATCGAAGTCCGCCGTTTCTTCACGATGATTCTTTCCGATACTTATGATGACTTACATTACTCCGGTCTCATGGCCTGGATCGCTCGGCTGGGGCTTTCTCCGGCGCCGTGCTAAAAACAGGATGACGACTAAAATGACTATCAAAACAATTATCAGATACAGGAGTATGAAAGACGGTTTTATCGAACCCTCCCATGTTCCGAGTTTCGCCTGCAACAGATTCTGCTGGTCTTTTGAAATCATTCCGGCGTCGACGAGCATAGGTATCCACTGCGACCCGACGCTCGGGTTCCACACGTCATCGAGGAAATGTTTCAATCGACTGGCCTTCTCACTGTTCGATGCGTTCGGGTCGCCGCCTCGCGAGTCCATGTAATCGCCCAGGCTTGTCACAAAGGCATCGCCGCTGTTGAAAGGCTCCAGTGAAATTTGCTGCTCCGCGAATTCTCTGTCGAGACTCGCCCACAATGCAGAGTCAGCCTTCGTTCCCCATTGGTCGATCGCGGTATCGACTTGCGCCATCTCTCGGTTTTTTTCTTTTCCGCCAACGTAGATGCTGGCGAGCTCAGGCCCGAGAGCTTTCCATCGGTCACTAAATTGCCGTTGTTCTTTGATCATGTCGATGAGATCCTTGCCTGTCAATTGCGTCGACTTAAGAAACTCCGTATTCTGCTGGGCAGCTTGCATGATTTTGGAGATGACATTATGCCGTTCGAGTCTCCCCATCAGCATCATCTTCTGCTCTTCCGGGAGTCGCTGGACGTTCTTGCCGTATTGCACGAACAGGCTGTCGGCGAGTGCGAAGATGGCGACGTTCGGGCCCGCAAGCCCTGTTCGAGCCTCATTACAATCCTGCGTAGCGAGTCAATGGTTCCGGCGTTCAGTATCAACGCCTTGGACATGACATCCAGCGATGCCATCATTTTGTCATCCTCCGCAGTGAGGCTGTCGATCGTGCCTGACAGCGAGCGGACCTGAGTCTCCAGCCCGGCGATCTGCGTCATCTGCGAATCTATGATCCCGAGCCTGTTCTGGGCGGTCAGCAGCTGAGTGCGGAGTTCACCAATCTGATCGTCGTATTTCTGGGGATAGAGGGCCTTGTTCAGCAATACCGTATCGGCGGCAAAATCGTTCACCAGCTCATCTATGTCTGCGCTTATCTGTCCGCACTCCTGAACTGTCTGCGCCTGTCTGATTGCGGTCCTGATATCACTCACCTTTGACCGGAAGGATTTCACAATGGCGTAGTCGGATTCTTGCTGTGCCATAGTGTAACCCGGCATCAGCATTAGCGCGCATACGGCACCCAGGATCACGGCGCCCGAGGTTCTTGCGTGATGTCTCATTTCTTCCCCTCCTCTATGATTCCATTTTCCGTGAGCATGATAGGTTTGTCGTCGCCGTTGACGAGCTCGATGTATGAGTTTCTCTGATTGAATGCCGGTGAAGTTAGCCCTTCTTTCGAAACGTCGATCTTCTTCTTGAGCTTGAGGCCGCCACGAGTCTCAGCAAACATGTAGACGCTTTTGAAACCTTTCCCGGTGATAAAGTAATATCCGGTAACGTTTCTAATGACCCGAATCGTGCGGCCGCCGACGTTAACGGAATCTTTCGTCTCTTCATACAGCAGCGGTTTGGTGTTGAACGAAAGGCCGTATCGATCTTCCTGTACCATGCCTTGTTGATCGACCGTCAGCACGTCCTCGATAGGCCACGCGAAATCTGCCGGTCTCAGCACTAATGATGAACATCCTGTCATCCAGAATGCGAGAGTCACGATGAAAATGCGGGGAGATTTCATAGACGCTCCTTTTGTATACTGGAACATCGGCGCAGTGCGGGGAGGTTCCGACTTTCTTTCATGGAGTGCGATCAGTCACTGAAAAACCGTTACCTTTCGTACCACTATGCAGTGTGTATTTTGTTCACACTTCCCGGTCGATAAGGCCGCTGCTCGCGCTTCATCCTGCGGAAGATGAATGAATCCGATCAATCTAAAATTGTTAAACTGCTATTTGATGAGAACCAGTTTCTTTGTTTCGCTTTGACTTTCCGTTCGAAGCGTATAGAAATAAATACCGCTTGGCAAATTCCGCGCATCGAATGTCACCGAGTATTTACCGGAATTCTGAGGAGTGTTGACGAGCGTCTTCACTTCTCTCCCAAGAACATCGTAAATCTTCAATACAACGTGGCTGACAGCTGACAGCTGATAGCTGATCGCCGTCGTCGGATTAAACGGATTGGGATAGTTCTGCGCGAGTCGAAATTCCGAAACAGGAGTTTGTGACTTTGTCTCAATGACGGTCAGGAGCCGGGATACATCAGCGCTCTCGATCACGCCGACAGGTTGTTCATTCTTATCGTAAATCCGAACTTCGACCGTCCTCGCGCTGTCGGGAATAACAGCGCTCTCTTCAAGATCAAATTCCTCAAGCGGTGAGACAGGATGGCTTGGACCTTTTCCTAATGTCTGGCCATGCGAGTCGAGAAATGCGATGTTTGCCGTACCATCATAGAATACGCCGTAGGTTCCCGAGAGGCTTTGAGTCGTCGGGTTGTAAGACATCCTGTTTGCGATTGCTCCGACTGAGTCGGCATCTAAAATCGGGGCATAGACTCTGGCGGCAAACCAGTTCTCTGTAGACTCGTAGCTTCCTCCGTTTGGCGCAAGATCGACGAGCGGGCCTTTGACTTCGACTTCGAGATATATCGGAGGAGTACTGCCGCTCACGTAGACTGAAACGCGGGCTCCACCGTCGGGATACTGTGCGCCATTGAAAACGTCGAACGTCTTCACAAACACAACCGAGTCGGAAAGATCCGCGTAAGCAATCCAACCCTTGTCGGGATCCGCAAAGATTTTCTGGTTGCTCGGCACAAACTGGACGCCATATACGCCGGCCGCCACCTCTCCCTTCCAAGCTGAGCTGAGACCCTGGGGATTCACGCCACTTTCACCGTAAATGCTGTTCGGATTAATAGGAAAAAATACCCAGTAGTTCTGATAATCTGTCTTGCCGGGATGGTTGACGACCGATTGAGTTACATCCCATACACTCCAGTTCACGGTGTTGGCGCCCTCGTTGATGATTGTCTGATCCATCTTTATCCTGCTGGTTCCCGCGAACATCGTGGCTCTCCGCTCGAACCGGATACCGGGTGCGAACCATTGTTCAGTCGGACTCTCTATCGATACCGCGGCAGAGTCGTTTGTCCGAACCGTATCCAACACAGTATATGTACCATAATCCAGTATTGGTGGAGGCGGCCAGCCACCTTTGTTCCAATTGCCTTGTGGTGCGGGCCATGTTTTATATCCGCCAAAGTTCGGCCAAAAGCTAGTGCTGTAGGCGGGCGTGTAGGTCTGCCCGAGCATAGCGGAGTTAACGAAGATGGAGGGATAATTTGCCAGATCGTATTGCATCACCCTGCCGCCGATTGCCGGCACTGTTGCAAGTGTGATAAGACTATTCTGCATCACGATAGCATTCCAACCCCAATTGTTGTAGTTGGTGACTGTCTGTATGGAGACGCCGGGTGTTTGCGCCTGAAGTATCGAGGAACAGAAACAGGTTAGAAGAAAGATCGAACTTCTCATTTTAGCTCACTTTTGTATCGATTAGGTTTCACTAGAAAACAAATCGTGTCGACGCCGGCACGAAACCGGAGATACTTTCAAAGAGACTTTATCAATTTTCAAATCGGTTTTCCAGCCGCCCTTTCGACAAGGAAGTATAATTCGGAATGGCGATAGTATCAAATGTTGTCATGCGCTTCACCTTGGATGTGGCGCTCTAATTGTTTATTACCGATGATCGACTAACACGTCGGCTGGTCATTATCCTCAGAGGTTTTTACGGATGTTGTTAGAGAAGGGTTCGTATCATCCTGGAATATAGAATCCCCTTCCCAAAACGATCTATTCGGGAAGGGGATCGGTATCTGACTCAGAATTGAGAATAAGCGTAGACAGATAAAGTTATTTCACCAGCAGCATTTTCCTCATTAGGTGCTTTCCACCGAAGTCGAGCCTTGCAAAGTAGACGCCGCTCGGGAGCATCGCAGCGTTGAACGTGGCTTCGTAAATGTTTCCGGTATCTGCCTCGCCATCAAACAAGTTCGCTACTTTCTGCCCGAGAGTGTTGAACACACACAATGTCGCGTGGCCTCTCGACGGAACAGTGAATTGAATCTGTGTAGTTGGATTGAAGGGGTTCGGGTTGTTTTGGTTCAGCCGGAACTCAGGGACAATGACTTCCTCAACGTCTGCCGCCTTCGATAAAATGCCTTGTTCCTCGGACGAAGATACTGCAAGATTGCCGCCCGAGTGCCTGATCGCATTGATTGCAGAGTTCGTGCCAGTGATAAGCGACTGACCCTGTGTTGTCGTGAGTAGATGTAGCCGCTCGTACAGCTGAACTTCGATTATGAAGGCATCGAGCTCAACAATAGCAATACCGTTCCTGCCATTGTTCAGGCTCTTCACTGCCTGGTCGACCGTCAAATTAAGCACTTGACCTTGCGCTTTAGTAAGAGCGCCGGCGGTCATGAGATTATTTATTTGCGTACTTACGCTTCCGATCAACTGACTCGCAGATGGTTTGCAGGTTACGATCTGCCCATAACTTCTCCAGCCGGGGAAGAACGTGTCCGCGTAGTCATCCGGAAAGACACCGCCTGGTCCGATCATTCGGAGCATGAGGAAGAAGCCGACTGTATCGCCAGGATTCAGTGCAAAATCATGTCCTATGTCACCGCTATTGAGAGGATGAGACATTTCATAAACACTGAATGTGCCATCATTCTTGAAAGCGCCCGATCCATCGTTTGTACCACCATAGTCTGCGTCATTAAACCCGCAGGCCGCCGGATCGGAACTTGTGCACGGCGGCAGATTCGTCCTGAAACCATCTACAAACGAATTCGGTGGGTCAAAACCGATTATGTCATCTCCACTTGCTGCCATCCCATCATTGTTATTGTCAAACTCGAAAGTGAGGGAATTGCCAGGATCCACTGTCGAACGTCGGAACCGAAGCGCAAGATAAAGATTCTGATTATCATTCATGACGTACAAAGTTGCAGGGGTTGTTCCGCCTCGAGGAACATTTACCGACAGGTCATATTTAGCGGCTGTCGCCCATTCATCTGCATTCAGGACACCATCAATAGTCGCAGTTCCGTATCCTGAAAGAAGAACAGGCTTTACCGGTGTAATTTGTATCATATCGGAAAGCGGGCGCCGCCACACGCCGCCAAAGCAGATCCCTGCAAAGAGGTTGTTCCCTTGGACAGCAAGTGATTTCACGTTCGAAAACAAAAGTCCGGTGTTGACCTGCGCCCAGCTTGCGCCCCCGTCAGTGGACAGAAGGATGCCTCCGCCATAAGTGCCTGCGAAGATATTCTTCCCATACACGACGAGCGCATTGCAAGCTACAACTGACGAGCCGAGGTCGACATGGGACCAGCTCGCGCCATTGTCGGTTGAAACATAAACTTGGCTGCCCGCCGCCGCCCCGGCGAGAATACTGGTACCGCCTGTGCCATTTTGAATTGCGGCAAATGAATTGACGATGATGGAGCCCATTCCACCTCCTGCCTGACTCCAGCTTGCCCCTTTATCCGAGGACACATATATACCGCCTCCTGTGCCCGCATACAAATTTGTGCCAGAGAATAAGAGGGCAGTGATGGCCAGGTTTGTCAGGCCTTGACTCGTTTGGGTCCAGTGTACGCCGAAATCGGTTGAGTGGAAGATGCCGTAATCGGTTCCGGCGAAGAGATCAGTCCCTGCCGCTGTCAGAGCATAGACGGTTCGCCATCTCATGTCTGCATTCAATGCCGTCCAGCTTCCACCGTTATCTGTCGAAACATGGACTCCGTCATTGTTTCCGGCAAAGAGCTTCGTACCAGTTGAGCTGTCGGAAACAATCACAAACGAGAGAACATCGGGCATCAAACCCGGTTCGTCGAGCCCGTTCTTTATACTTGTCCACGTTGATCCATTGTCCGCTGACACAAATGCGCTGCTGTAGGTTGTTCCGGCAAACAGGTGCCCGTCACTTGAACCTGCCAACGCTTTGACATAGGTGCCTGCAAGTCCCGTGTTTGCCGCGGACCACGTTGCACCGTCGTTGCCAGAGACATAGACTCCTGTGTTAGTCCCGACAAACAGATCATACCCGCCCGTAGGTCTCGGACTTGGTGCAAGCGCGTATACCCGTGTGCATGTCAAACCGGAGGCGGCAAGGGTCCAGGTCGAGCCGTTGTCGTTCGAAACATAGACGGGTCCACCGTCCAGGCCAGCATAAAGAGAGGTGCCATCGGGAGATACGACCAACGTATTTACAACGGATCCTCCCGGAATACCCCCGTCGATCTTTGCCCACGTTGTGCCGGTATCAATCGAGGAGTAAATTCCGTCACTGTAGATCCCGACAAAAAGATCGAGGGCTCCGTTTGACGCTCGGGATGTCGCGAGGCAAGATCCGGTCGCGCAAGGAAAGCTGGCCTTCCTTACCTCGGTCCAGTTCGCGCCGTTGTTCCTCGTGACAAAGACCTCGCCGCTGTCTCCAGCGGCAACCAAGATCGCTCCGTCAGGCGAAGCCGAAAGTGCTCTGATTTGCATGTCGTTCAGGCCCGTATTGACAGGAACCCAGCTGGACCCCTTGTCGGTCGTCAGACAAATGCCGCCGCCGAGAGTCCCCGCGAAGAGATTCGTGCCGCCTGATCCGTTCGGTGTAGGGGCTAGGGCGACTACGAGGAAGTTGGTAAGACCATTATCGACGGAAGTCCAACTCACACCATCGTCCATGGAAAGAAAAACCCCCCTGTCGGTCCCGGCGAAGAGATTCCTGCCTCCCGCCTGGCCCGGCAATGCCGCCAGAGCATAGACATATGCATCCACTAAACCCGGGCTGGGCATAGACCATTCTGCGCCGTTGTTAGTAGACCGAAATACGCCGCCTGGAGTCCCCGCGAAGACGTCCGTGCTGCCAGATGCATTCGGAGCTACCGCTAGGGATTGGATGATTCCACCAGCGGGCCCGTTTGTCTGTACCCACTGAGCGCGAGACTCGTTTGCAAAAATAAAAAATACTCCAAACAAGAAAACCATAGATAATCCTAAGTGCTTCATGGTTGACTGCTCCTTTGAGGTTTTTTTGATATGCCAGCTTGTGATCATGACTCCGCATTTGGTGTGTCGACTAAATCTCGTCATGACACACTCTGTCATTATATTTTGTAGGTTATGATGCGCGGTCACTTGATTTACCGAACCGGCAATTCGGTTCACGGAATGGAGTTACCCTGTGCTGTCGGGAATGTCTCTTCCCGACGCAGCATTGCTTGCCCTCCTGCTAGAAAATATCTATCTCAAAATTGACCAGCCCCCAGTTAGGCTTCAGTCAGATAAAGGAATCATTCTATCTGCAAAAGTCTAAGCAAGTTTTGTCTCAGATGCAATCAGAAAGAATAGACTTCATTCCATCATGAGACGTTCTGAAGAGCTGCCGGCATGATCAACATGACCCCTCTCCCGAAGGCATCCCTCCGGGAAAGGGATTAACTTCTGACTCCGGATCCACAAGAGTTGTTACGGAAATATCGTCATTTCACCAGCAGCATCTTTCTCACGAGGTGCTTTCCACCGAATTCAAATCTGGCAAAGTAGAGTCCGCTTGGGAGTGTTGTAGCGTTGAACGTGGTTTCATAGATCTGTCCCGCTTCCGCTTCACCTTCAAATAAGGTCGCTACTTTTTGGCCGAGAGTGTTGAACACGCTTAATGACGCATGACCTTTGGCCGGTACGGTGAACTGAATCTGCGTGCTTGGATTGAAGGGGTTCGGATTGTTTTGACTGAGTCGCAACCCGGGGACAATAATCTCTTCAACTTCAGCTGCCTTCGATAGGATGCCTTGTTCTTCGGATGAAGATACTGCTAAGTTGCCGCCAGCACTCTTGATCAAATCTATGGCAAGATTTGCATCATCGATTAGTGGTTGAGCTTGAGCCGAGGTTAGCAGGTGTAATCGCAGGTACAGTTGGGCTTCAACTATGAAGGCGCGAAGCTCAACAATAGCAATACCATTCCTGCCATTTTGGAGGGCCTGGAGTGCCAGGTCGAGCGGTAACTCGAGAATTTTGCCCTGAGCATTGGTAAGAACGCGGGTGGCGACGAAACTTTTTATTTGGTCAATGATTCGTTGAATCACCTGTTCTGGAGTGAGGGTTAATGTTTTGAAACTGAGGATTGACCCACGCTGCACTCCTGCACTGTTTTCCCCGATTACTCGATAGTAATACGTTGTGTTCGGGCTCAACCCTGTGAGATCTGCCGTCACGGAAACATCTGCCGTCCCTGAGCCGATCGACTGAGATGCCGTTGAATTGGAAGTTGATAGTGTGTTGTCAGTTCCCCATTCAAAGTATGCCGAGGTTGCTGAGCCATTAGGATTCACTGTTCCATTTAATGTCGCCGATGACGAAGTAATGTTTGTTGCGGCTGTGGTTGTTACAGTTGGCGGAGTAGATATCATCTCGGATAATGGACGCCGCCACACGCCGCTGCTGAAGGATCCTGCAAACAAATTTGCGTCGCTCACAATAAGCGCAGGAACTCGTGTATAACGCCATGGAGACCCGGGGAAACCTGTGTTCACCGCGTTCCAGGTCGCGCCGCAATCTTTCGAGAGCCAGAATCCACCTTGCTCCGTACCGGCAAATAGATTCTGGCCACTCACGGCTAGAGCATGAATTCCATTATCCATCTGAGGACTTGCAGTGTAAGTCCAGGTTTGGCCGTCATCGCTCGAGAGGTATACGCCAAAACTCTGGGTCCCAGCGAAAAGATACTTCCCGCACGTAGCCAGACAAGTGACCTGGGTTTGACTAACTCCGATGTTGTATGCGTTCCAACTCGCTCCATAGTCTGTCGAGTGACAAACCCAGCCGCCATTCGTGCCGGCAAAAAATTCCACACCTCTTGTTCCGTCATTGACAGCGACGAGTGATTCAATGTCGTTATTCGGCATTCCACTATTTCCGGGATACCAACTTGCCCCGTTGTCAGCGGAATAGTAAATCCCTTCACCCGCCACACCGATCACAACATTTGTTCCCGTCGCTGAAATGGAAGTCACATATTTCGGCGGCGCATTGCCGAATTTGGGAGCCCAATTGAATCCACTGTTAGGTGAAAGAAAAACCCCGGCATCAGTTGCAACGAAAAGATTGGTTCCGCCTGTTACGTCGGTCCCAAAAGCAATTCCGTTTATTCGAGTGCCACCCAGCCCGTTGTTAACTTGATTCCAGGTCTCCCCATCGTTTGTCGAGAGAAGCACCCCGTGGTGATCAGTTCCGGCGAAGAGGTTTGTGCTCGTGGAACCATTAGGAGTTATGGCAAGACTCGACACGCAATCATTTACCAAGCCATCATTGACAGGGGTCCAGTCGGCGCCGTCGCTCATAGTGCGGAACACCCCATCTTGGTAGGATGCCGCGAAAATAGTGGTCGAAGGGGCACCAGTAGACCATGAGGTCAGGGCACTTAAGTATGCGGTGCTCAAGCCGGTATTTACCGGGGTCCAGGTGTTCCCATAGTCTGCAGAAAGAAAAACTCCTCCCCCTTCGCTCCCAGCAAAGACCTTCGAGCCATTCGTTCCGTTGGGACATGCTAATAAGGCACGAACACCTTTTGTCAGACTGGTAGGGTTCCAATGCGCGCCATTGTCTATAGAGCTGTAGAGACCTACATCGGTCCCTGCAAAGATGCTCGTGCCGCCCGCAGCGTTCGGGATCGCGGCAAGTGCCGAGACAGTGTATCCCGCCGGCAAACCGTAACTGACGTCAGTCCAATTTGCGCCATTGTCGTTTGAGACGTAGACGCCTGAAGGAATGCCAGCATAGAGATTTGTGCCGCCATTGCCGTCCGCGCTCACAACGAAGGAGAAGACCTCCGCCGGTTGAAGAAATCCGTTATTAACGCTTTTCCAATTATTCCCGTTGTCGGTCGAGAGAAAAATTCCCGAGGAAGTCCCCGCAAAAAGATTTGTGCCACCTTGTGCTCCGAGCACGACTGCGAAGGAAAAAATCTGTGGCAATGTTATGTTGCATAAGCCTGAGTTGGCAGCAGTCCAATTAGCACCGTTGTTTGTTGAGCGATAAACGCCCTTATTCAAAGTTCCGGCGAAGACATCCGTCCCGCCCGCTCCATCAGGGCTTGAAACAATTGCCCAGACGTTCGGATCGTCGAGACCGTTGTTCACCGCGGTCCAGTGTGTGCCACTGTTAGTAGAAAGGAAGACACCGCCACCGTATGTGCCCGCAAAGAGATTCATGCCACCTGCACCATTCGGGCTCAAGGTAAGACAAAGCGTGTAGCCTCCACATGGTCCGTTGGTCTGCACCCACTGTGCACGCGATTCGTCCGGCAAAATGGATATTGTGCCACATAGAAGAACGAGAAATAGGAATAGGTTTTTCATGGTTACGACCTCCGCTAAGTTTTTTAATTGAAATGTCCACCAGCAATCATGACTCCGCATTTCGTATGTCAACATGCTTTCGGCATGACATACTCCGTCATGATGTTTATCTTGAGTTTTGATGCGGTCGTTTGGCTTACCGAAATAGTATTTCGGTTCATGGAGCGGAGACACCTCCTGCTTTGAGGATCGTTCGTTCGGGGCGAAGCATTATCTGCCCTCCTGCCAGATAACATCTATCTCAAAGCTGACCAGCCCCCACTTAGGCGTCAGTCAGACTACAAATTATTCTATCACCAGAAATCCAAACAAGTTCTGTTTCCGATACAGTTGAGAGAGACAAACAAGTCAGCCTTCTCCGATCGTATAAATGTTTTCTATGACGGGTGATGTCACATGTCGTCGCCACTCGCTTCTGCAGGGAATCTTTTTTTCATGGACAGCAGGAGACTGAACATAAGTTCTAATTAACTCTCAAGTAACCGCAGTCCGGACTTAGCCATTTGGCGTTCATTGCATGAATTAGATACAAGATGTCTCACTTCCTCAGCGTAGTCTGTATGTAACACCGATGTTGAAATCCTGAAAAGAAGTTGATTTGTTCTGATTGAGATTGTCATTGCTTCCCTTGAAAACGTTGTGGTAATCTGTGCCAGCTTCGATATTCATATCATCGGTAATCGGATAATGTACACCCAGGCCGATTCTTCCACCGAAACGTGCGACTCCTTTGTCCAGTACGTAGAGTCCCGGACCAACTGTAATAAACGGATGGAACCGATCTGCAGGATAGTAGTAACGAAGAGCTCCTGTAACATTCCACCATGGGAAATGTTCACGAGGTTCCTTCCATATGAAATCGCCATAGTCAATTTCAACTACAAAAGACCAACTTGGCCAGGGACCAAAGTGCGGCCAATTGATATACTTGTATTCGCAATTCAGTATGAAGATTGGACAAGGCTGTTTTTTGTACCAATCGTTGTAAGACCAAACCGCCCCGTAGTGATTGCTGATCCAAACTCTATGACAGGTATCGCACGAAGTACTTTGGCCCACACCACTCAGACAAACCATGAGGGGATTGTTATCCGGATCGTTGCTGGTTATGATTAGCGATGCACTCTTGAATCCCATATTATTGGGACAGAAACGTACGACAACGTCGTGTGGCGGAGCGTCGGGCGCAAGAGTGAATGAGCCCCCACCATTCTGAATACTGAACTCCGATGCATTTGTGCCGACGATTGAAGTTGCCGTTACTTCAAGAGCGGATGCTCCCTTGTTGGAAACCTCAAAAGCCTTATCTAAACAGTCACCAACCCTCACTGTGCCGTATTTCCAACAAGATGGATCACAGGCAATCCTCGGCAAGCCCATCTCTGAAAGTGGACGGCGCCAAACGCTACTCGCATAGGGTCCGGCAAATAGGTCCGACCCAAGTACCTCGAGGTGCTCAATCATCCTCTTCGTTAGACCACGGTTGGCTGGAAACCAGTTTCTACCAAAATCGGTTGTGAGATAAACACCATCCATCGTTCCAGCAAAAAGATTTGTACCGACTGTTTTCAGGGCATACACCGAATGAATCGGCACATCATCAGGTCCACTCCAAACCAGCTCCCAAATGTCACCGTCTTCATTCGAACGGTATACTCCGTTCGAGCTGGCTGCAAAGAAATACTCATTTATGCTGGCAAAATCATACACATCGCCCGTGATATAATTATTCGGATCCCATTTTCCCCCATCGTTGGTCGAAATGAAGAGACCACGGATCGTTCCTGCGAATAGTTTGTTACCCTTGATTGCGAGTGATCTTATTTGCGCGTATCCGGTTGGGGAATTTGGGTCATTGAGACCGTCGTTGGCAGGCCAAGTCCAGGAGATTGTTCCCGCTTCTTCCGCTGCTGTGTTTTCTGAGTAGTAGATTCCACTGCCGGCCGTGCCAGCAAAGAGAACTGAGATGCCTCCCGCGACCACTCGTTCGGTAAAGGCAGTGACCGGATGTGCAGAGATGCCGGCAGCTTCCCACGAGATGCCGCCTCCGGAGCGAAGGACACCCGAACCGACGCCTGCGAAAAGATAGGAGCCACTTCGGAAGAGCGCGTTCACGAAAAGGGGTTCCAGCTGCTGGGTTACGCGGCTCCAGTCTCCTCCGCTATTCGTGGAGCGAAAGATGCCCATATAATTAGTTCCTGCTAAGAGGTCGCTGCCGTTTTTCAGTAATGCCTGTATGCCTTTGCCCCTCAGGCCGTTGTTTCTTTCACTCCACTCTTGACCATGGTTTGATGAGAAAAAAATCCCATGCCCCCAAGTAGCGCCTAGTATGAAACTGTCTTTGACAACCAAGGCTTGAGCGTTAAGGTTCGTTAGACCATTATTGACCGGTTCCCAAGTTTCACCATAGGTGGTTGAACGATAGACACCAGCCGAAAAAGTGGAAACATACAGATTGTCATTCGTCCCGGCTAAATCTGAGACGTCGCCTATCCCATTAGCGGTTTGCCACGAAGCGCCGTCGTCATCTGTGTAACGAAGTTGGGAACCACCGGCAAAGACCCTGTTACCAATTACCTTGATAACATGAACATGTTCTTCTACGTGACTCTGCCGAATCCATACTCCGTTGCCGAGGTCTTTGGTAAATACATCCCCGTTTTCCGTCCCGGCAAAGAGATAGTTTCCTTTTACCGCCAGGGCCGTCACTCCAAGCGGAACTGGGACGCCTTCCACTTGAGACCATCCGCTGCCATTGATGGACATAGAATAAACGCCATTATAATTTCCAACGAAGATAGTCTCTCCCCATATGGCCAGGCTGGATTCAATGAGGGGTTCCAACCCGCAGTTTGCAGGAGTCCATTCTCCGCCGTTGATGATGGCTCGAAACACACCACCGCTAGTTGCAGCGATCAACATGTTGTCTACCACCGCGAAGTCCGCAATATTGTAAACCTCCCGACTCAAATTATCCTGATCATTCTCAAATGCAGCCCATTTTCCGCCAAAATCGGTAGAACGGAAGACACCGCCATTCTCAGTCCCGGCAAAAACGATCGTGCCGGCTCCACCCACGTTCTCCACGATAGTCAGGGCGGTGACGTATCCGCCGTATGGCCCGTTGGTTGGAACCCACTGCGCACTTGATTCATTTGGCGAAATGAACATCGCGCCGCACAGGAAAACCAAAGACATGGATAGGTTTTTCATAATTACCTCCTCCCCTGAGTTTCTTCAAAATAAAACGCCAATCGGAAATCATGGCCCCGCATTTCGTATGTCAACATGCCTTCGGCATGACATACTCCGTCATGATGTTTATCTTGATTTTTGATGCGGTCGTTTGGCTTACCGAACTAGTATTTCGGTTCATGGAGTGGAGATGCCTCCCGCTCTCGAGGATTGTTCCCTTCCGGCGAAGCACTTTCTGCCCTCCTGCCAGATAACATCTATCTCAAAGCTGACCAGCCCCCACTTAGGCTTCAGTCAGACAGTGAACCAATCTATCTACATAAGTCTAAACAAGTTCTATTTTAGATGCAACTCGGGGAGGATGAGCTTCTTTGCATGATGAAACGTCTGAGCGGCCACGCCGGTCCAAACGTAAAATGTGCACGACATCGAACGAACTCGATAATTCTATTTCAATGAAGCAAGCAGGGCAGGCTATTCGCCAGGCGCCGCTATTCGAAACTAGACATAGCAAATTGGCCGTGCAGGTTCGATCATCCGGTAGAGTCGCTAGCGTGCCCGGAGGATGGAGCGGTGGTTACACTTTGATGGCATTGAAAATATCGGTGTTACTAAGAAGCCCGACAATTTCCTTGCCGTCGAAAACGGCTGCCCGCCTTATTCCCGCACGGTTCATCAGCCGGGCGCAATATTTCAACGCAAGACCGGGTGACACCATGATAAGCGGCTTGGTCATGATCTCAAAGACCTTGACTTCGTGTGGATCCTTACCGGGATCGACGATTTTGTTGACCACATCTTTGCGTGTCAACATCCCCCAGGCGTCCTCCCTTGATCTTCGGTTTACAATTAGGCAAGAGACCCGCTTCTCTTTCATCAGCCTGATAGCATCGGCCACCGACTGGCTGCCGTTGATGTACATAACGCTCTTCGTCATGACGTCAGCGGCTTTGGCGAATCTCACGTCTCTCAATATATCCTTTGCCATAAATGTCTCTCCTCCCTTGATGTCAGTATTGCTTTTCTAAGTAACCCAGCCTCGATCGCCCACATGAAGCGGATTGATTTGCATTTTCAACCTAGGCATGCAGCCTGACTACTGTAATATCGCTTCGCGGTTTTAGTCCCGATCACCAGCGTGTCTTCTGGCTCCGTTTATTTCTATTTCTTCCACACACTTTTGATAAGATCGTATAACTCGAGAGTCTTAGAGCTGTCTCTGAAATTAAGAATCACAAAGCTACTTCCGTATCGCAAGTTAATAAAAAGCGGCGTGCGCGTGTTCACATACAGTTTCCCCTCGCCAAGTCCTTTTAATCTAAAGTCTCCCTTCAGCATGCTTCCCAGGTCGAATCCTCCGCTCTTCCCTTCAATTTGCGGAAGTGCCCGACTCAAGAAGACATCCGTTAACTCGCTCATGACCAGGTCCGTTCCGTAAATGCCGCTTATCCGAATGCTGTCTTTGCTGACCGAAACATCTTCCTCCGCACTTCCATAGATAAGGGCCGAGCCAACTATGATCAACAAGAGAGCAAGGATACTGACTACAAACCTTCCACTCACTCTTGATTGTCGGCCGGTCTCAATCGCGGTGTCATACTTCTGCGCGTGGACGATAGTGTATGCTACAATAAAGAACAACGAAGCGATTGAAATCACGAATCCGTAAAAAATGTTGAAATGGTTCATGACGCCGGCGAGCAATAAAACCGCCGCGATGACGAAGCAAACGTTGCCGATGAACTTGCTGAGACCCGCGATGTCAATTTGATCTCTTCTTTCCTCGGGCATCATGTGGTACTCGGAAATGAGCCAGTAGTAGCCTTTGTGTTTGATTAGAATGCCACAGACTATGAAGAGCAAGACTATGGCACACATTAGGATTGATACGACGTAGGACATAGTGACAACCTCCCTGACTGTCAATAAGGCCGCTTAAGACAACCTCACTGCTACTAATATACAAAAACGCGGTCGGTATTCCGACGGGTCGAACGACCGAGGCATTCCGACATTCCTATAACGCCGGCGATTCAGAACAGGTTTCATCCGCAGTCTCTTAAAGACGGAAGCGTGCAGGTCTGATTCTATCTGATGAAATGCCGGGCGGCTATCTACAATTTATTGCTATCCCAGTCAGGCCCGGGACGGCCTGCCCAAAGCCACTGAACAAAATCAATTCCCGTCGGTGAGCCTCCCAGTTCACGTAACCTAGAGGCATTCTGCGCTCGGTGGTAATGGCTGTGCATCACGACTTGCATCAACGCCTGTTCCACGGTTATTTCGACCGATGGAGTCTCAGACCACGGTATGATCACTTTGTTATTTAGATATTCATTCTTGATCGAATCGAGAAAAGGAAGAATTTGATCATGGAAGCTCCTCGCGTAGTTTTTCAGGTCTGGTGCGCTCGGAAAATCCTCTGGACTTGTGAACTTGAACCCCGCTCCCTTTGCATTGAATATCCAGAGGTAAGCATGCTGGACAAGATGGATGTGATGAAGTCGCTCGAGTATTGATTTATCCGAGGACGCGGCCGTGTTGGACAGAATCGTGCGCCAATGTTCCGAATCTGCCCAGGCTTGGTGCGAATAAAGTTCGCACAGAAGTGTATTCATTTCACATTCTCCTTACGCATTTTCCGCACTGGTACATTACGCAACTGATGATGTATTAGATTACAGCCCTTGCTCAAATCATCTGTGGTGCTTCAATCGAAAGCTATGGGTGGCTGAAGAAAGAAACAAATGCGCATTGCATTTTTTGCTGATCGCTGTCTGCTTCATTCTTGTACTCCATCCACAGCCTGTTTATATTTCAAAACAAATTCAATGAGGACAAAGACTTACAGAATCCTGATGGCGCTTGTCGTGCCGCTGTCGTTCGAGGTTTTCGGCTGTTCTGCGTCTTCACCGAGATTCTCATCGGGGAACAACGGGAGTTCAAATAATTCGCCGAGGTTTGCTTATGATCAGACTCCCGAGGAGCTTGTCGTCGAGAGGAACGAGGTCAAGGCAGAAGACGACCACCATGTCAGTATCGATAAGATGAAGTCGGAGATTGACAAGCTCGAGAGCCAGCCCGCTACGAACACTGCTGAGACGATGCGTGACAGGATGATGGAAGTGATCCTGTCATATGTGGGAACGCCGTACAGAATTGGCGGCGTCGATCATTCCGGAATGGACTGCTCCGGTTTTTCCATGGTTGTGTTCGACTCGGTCTTCAGGGTTGAGTTGCCTCATTCGGCGAAGGAGCAGTCGGAGCTAGGCGATAAGGTATCGACTGATGACCTTCATATTGGAGATCTCGTTTTCTTCAGGACTGTTCATCGGAGGATCAGCCATGTCGGAATATATCTGGGTGACGATCTGTTCGCACATGCGAGCGTCGAACAGGGTGTGACTATTTCATCGCTTGAGAGCACTTATTACAAACGCCGCTACGCCGGCGCAAGAAAATTAATCCCAATGGACATTTCTGATGGCATTCAACAACCTCGATGAGTTTATTCAGTTCCTGAAGAAGAAGCGAGAGCTGAGAGTAATTGACACGGAAGTTGATCCGTGCCTTGAGATCACTGAAATTGTCGACCGAGTAGTCAAATCTTCCGGTCCCGCACTCCTTTTCACAAATGTCAAGGGAAGCAAGATTCCTCTCGCGATCAATTTGTTTGGAACGAAGGAGCGAATGGCATGGGCGCTCGGTGTCGAAAGCCTCGATGAGATAGGCGGGCGACTTTCGGAAATGTTGAATCTCAAAGTGCCGGAATCGATCCTCGGCAAGATTGCAATGATGCCGAAGCTTGTTGAGTTTGCCAAGTTCCCGCCAAAGCTTGTCAAGAAGGCTCCATGTCAGGAAGTGATAATCGTAAAAGAAGATGTTGACCTTTACTCGCTTCCGATCACGAAGTCGTGGCCGCAGGATGGTGGGTTTTATGTTCTTTTCGGCCAGGTTGTGACGAAGGATCCTGAGACCGGACTGCGAAACATGGGTCTTTACCGGATTCAGGTTCTGGACAAAAGCACGACGGCTATGCACTGGCAGAGACACAAAGGTGGAGCAGCTCATTTTAGAAAGGCGAAGGAAAGGGGAATGAAGAGACTCGATGTCGCGGTCGTTGTGGGTTCCGATCCTGCCACGATGTACAGCACAAGCGCACCGCTTCCAGAAAGTATCGAGGAGTACCTGTTCTCCGGTTTTCTCCGAAAAGAACCGGTGGAGCTTGTGAAGTGCAAGACCGTCGATCTCGAAGTCCCGGCCGAATCTGAGATTGTTCTCGAAGGATATGTTGACACTGAAGAGGAATTGAAACTTGAAGGACCCTTCGGCGACCATACGGGTTTTTATTCTCTTGCGGATTATTATCCTGCATTTCATGTCACGGCGATCGCAATGAGGAAAAAACCGGTGTATGTCTCGACGATCGTCGGCCAGCCGATCATGGAAGATGATTGGATGGGATACGCTACCGAAAGAATTTTCCTTCCACTTGCAAAGCTCGTCATTCCCGAAATCGTCGATTACCACATGCCCTTCGAGGGGATATTCCACAATCTCGTCTTTGTCTCGATCGACAAGCAGTATCCCGGCCACGCATTCAAGGTGATGAACGGACTCTGGGGTATGGGGCAGATGATGTTCGCGAAGGTAATCGTAGTTGTCGATAAGGATGTGAACGTCCAGAACACTTCGGAGGCATGGTGGTACGCCCTGAACAACATTGATCCCGGGCGAGATGTAATTTTCACGAAAGGACCGGCGGATGTGCTTGACCATTCGGCACAGCACTTCAGCTTCGGAACGAAGATGGGAATAGATGGCACAAGAAAGTGGCCGGACGAGGGGTTCACCCGTCTGTGGCCCGACAAGATTGTAATGTCTGACGAAATCAAGAAACTTGTGGACTCGAAGTGGAAATCCTACGGCATTTAAGAATTGCCAATCTTAGGTCGGCAATCGTCAATCGTAGATCTTATTTACCTCTATCACTGTTGACTTTCACATTGCTTCTTGCTTCATGCTCAAGAAAGCCTGAGGCGCTTTACGTCGACGGCATGAAAGCATTCGCCGCGGGGAAGTATACGGAGGCGCAGGATTATTTTGCGGATGGCATCAGGAAGAACGGAGGCGACAGTCTTTATGCAGGATTCGTCGCCGCTAATCTCGTTACGGGAAAATACGTGCAGGTGAATGCGGCTTACAACCAGTTCACTGATGGAATTCGGAATTATCTCGTCCAGCTTTACGGTGAAAGAGTTCTCCAGCACTACGGTGTAGTGGCGAAGATTGTTCCGTACAAAACGAGCGGAGGGAATCAGCTGCCATCAGATTTCCCGTCAACGATTGTGACACAAGCGAGGGCGGACATCGAAGGCTATTTTACACTCAAGCAGCAAATCGACAACCTTCTCAAGAAATGATTCTCCCTCTGCGCGGAAAATTCTCTCTTGATAAAACGACCTGCGCGAAATTGGTCTACTCGTTTGGCAATGTCTCGGTAAGAATCGTTTCCGTCGGCAGGCATCATTCTCCACCTACTCTCGACCGAATCTGGATTGCGTGCACGAGCTTCATTCCGATACTTCTTCTTATGATCATTTCATCTGCTCTTTCCCAGACTCTTAGCAGCCGCATCGCGAATTACAAGATGATAGTCAGACTGAATCCCTCTACTCATTCCATCGACGGGAGAGAGACGCTGACCTGGCATAACGAATCCGACAAAAGTGTCGGCGAGCTTTATTTCCATTTATATAACAATGCGTACAAAAGCGACCGGACAACGTTCATGCGTGAGAGAACGCAGACGATTGCTCCGTGGGAGCGAGGCTGGATAGACATTCTCAGGATTATGAACTTGAAGGTCCAGTCCGATCTGACTTCCGCGATAAAGTATGCTCAGCCCGACGATGACAATCCGCATGACAGCACGGTTATTGTTGTTGGCCTCGACAAGCCGATCGCGCCGCATGACTCTGCGGAACTCATGATCGATTTCCGTGAACACCTTCCGCAAGCAATCTGGAGATCCGGGTGGTCTCCGGAGAGAGAGTTCTATTTTGTTTCGCAATGGTTTCCGAAGATAGGCGTCTTCGAGAACGGCAGGTGGATTTGCCATCAGTGCCACGGCTTCACTGGGTTCTTTGCGGACTTCGGGGTTTACGACGTTCAGATCAATGTTCCGCTGCAGTACACTGTCGGTGCAAGCGGCGTGCGAGTTGGAGAAGACATGAATCCTGACGGATCAATGACTTACCATTATGTTGCTCAAGATGTGCATGATTTTGCGTGGACCGCCTCTCCTCATTTCCTGACGCGGACCGCGGTTTTCCCCGACTCCTCCCCGGACGGGTACCCGGAACCGCGCGAGACGAAAATCACGCTTCTGTTGCAGCCCGAGCACAGCGGTCAGGAGGATAGGTACTTCGCAGCTGTCGATACCGCCATTAAATACTTCGGATCATGGTACGGCCCGTACCCTTATCCTGAAATAACGATTGTCGATCCACCGAGAAACACGGGCGTTGGGGGAATGGAATATCCTATGCTGATCACTGCGGGTACTGCTGATTATACGCTCAAAGATTTTCTTTCACCCGAGGCTGCCACGATACACGAGTTCGGCCATCAGTATTGGTACGGCATGGTGGCCAATGATGAAGTTGAAGAGGCGTGGCTCGACGGAGGTCTGGATTCTTATTCCACGGGAACAATTCTGGAACAGGCATATGGCGCGAACACGTCGGTCTTCAGGATCGCCGGAGTCTATCCAGTTTATCTTTATCCTATCTGGTCGATCGGCGGTGTGCCGGTTGCGGCAATCATCGGCAGAGTTTGGATTCACGATCCGTACAATCGACTGCCGCTATATCTGAAGTATGCAAAGACCGATGCAGTTTCGGAGATCGGATACGAAGCTTCGGATCGGGGTGTTTACAGGACCATCGCATACGATAAACCCGAGCTCGTGCTGCGGACGCTTGAAGGATTGATCGGCTCGGACATAATGCAGAAAACTATGCGGACATATTTTGAGGAGTACAAATTCAAGCATCCGACAGCAGGGGATTTTGAAAAGGTTTGCGAACAGGTTTCGGGAAAAAATCTCGATTGGTTCTTCAGTGAATTCATTCATGGTACCGATGTCGTCGATTTTGCAGTTAGCTCGATCGATTATTACGAAGAAACGAATCTCAACACCGGCACGTCATCTTACGTAACGAAAGTTGTAGTCGCACGACACGGCGAGGTGAAGATGACCGTCGATTTGCGTCTCGCGACCGAAGATGGCGGTGCTATCGATACGGTGTGGGATGGACAGGATCGCTCGCGAACATTTGAATTTAGAACAAGCTCTCCACCGACGTATGCTGTGCTCGATCCGTGGAACAAGATTCCGATCGACATTAATTATTCCGACAACAGCCTTCTTGTAAATGATTTTTTTCTCCCTGTAGTCAAATGGGCACATAGAATTCTTAATTATTTCCAGAACATGTTGCTCAATGTCGGAGTGATTGTTTGAACGTCGGGGCGGTAGAAGCCGTGAAGATTGGAATCACCAGATCATTTAGAAACTGGCGCCTCTGGATTTTATTCTATGTTTTCAATCTTCTTTTCGCGGCGGTCCTGGCGTTTCCCATCGCGACGATCTTCGCTAAGGACGTCAGCGGGAGCCTTTCAGGCGCGAGATTGCTCGATGGCTTCAGTTACCGGTGGTATGTTGAGTTTGTAGGCTCGAACGGAAAGTTTTTCGCTGACCTCTTGCCGCAGATGATATTTGTTTTTGTCACCTACATCGTTGCCGAGATTTTCTTTGCCGCCGGATTCTACTCGACATTTTCCCGGGAGAGTCGCGAGAGAGTCGGGACCGGAGAATTCGCGAGAAAGGGGATGGCATGCTTCTTTCCGCTGCTTGCGATCACGATCATGGAGGTCTCAACATTATTCCTCCTTTACATGATCAATGGCGCATGGGCCTCCGCGGATAAACATGCGGCACAGTTGGTCTTATCAGACTCTGTTGTACTTCGCGCCGAGCTGTGGCGTTATGGAGTTGTTGTGTTCGTGTTTGTCGTAATCAACTTAATTTCAGATTTCATCAGAGCCGCAGTGGTTATCGATGAAGACAGTTTCTTAGTCAAAGTCAGAAACGGTATCGCTTTCGCGGTCAAGCACCCTCTATCGGCGCTTGGAGTCTACCTTTATTGCACGTTGATCAGCGCGGCAGTGATTGTCTTCTACTACTTTTTCAATTTTCAAAATCAAGCCACAACGCGAGGCGGAGTTCTTGTTGAAATTGTCGTGAGTCAGCTTGTCATTTTGCTTCGGATTTTCTCAAAGCTCATTTTCTATGCGGGAGAAGCCGTGCTCTACAAAGAAAACCAAATTGAAGTAATAAGAGTCAAACCGGAAATGCTGGAGTAAGAAAGATGTTAATGCCGATATATTTGTACGGAACGCGGGTGTGGAATCAACCGGTGAAGAAGGTAACGAAGTTTGATGACCACCTCGTCGGTCTAATAAGGGACATGTTTGAGACTATGCTCAATGCTGATGGCATAGGACTCGCGGCGACACAGGTGGGGTTGTCGATGTCGCTGGCGGTCATCGATATTTCTGTGATGGAAGATCACGCGAATGAGAAGCCGCTAGCTGTGATCAACCCGGAGATTCTCGAGACGAGCGGAGAGCGCGTCATAGAAGAGGGATGTCTGAGTGTTCCGGGAATTCGGGATGAGGTCCTTCGCGCGGATACGATCAAGGTCCGCTTTACGAATGGAAATTTCGAACGCGTTGAAACGGAGCTGACGGGCATGTGGGCACGCGTATTCCAACATGAATACGATCACCTGCAATTGAAGTTTTTCATCAACCGTCTGTCGAGCGTGAAAAGACAGATCCTCAAACCGAAGTTATCGAAGATAAAACGGGGCGACGTGCAGACGCGGTATCCTGTGCTCTCAGCGATAGATGAAGGCAAACTAAAATGAAGGCCGATAGAAATGAGCCGTATGCCGGGAATGAGAACTTGTGGAGATTCTTCCGATGATATTCCAGCGTGAGATCAGGATCTCCACGAACAGACACGGCGAGATGCACGACCTGACCGAAGAAGTTCAATCGTTCGTCACGCAATCCAATGCATCTGCCGGCATTGTCAACGTTTTTGTCGTTGGTAGCACAGCAGCGGTGAGCACGATCGAATTCGAGTCTGGCTTGAAGCGGGACTTGCCGGAGCTGCTCGATAGGCTGATTCCTCCGAGCAGGAGTTATGGCCATGAGCAGGCTTGGCATGATGGCAATGGTCATTCACATCTGCAGGCGACGCTGCTCGGTTCGAGTCTGACTCTGCCGATAAGCGATGGAAGATTATTGGTCGGGACGTGGCAACAGATTTTCTTGATCGAGCTTGATATCAAACCGCGGAACAGGGAAGTAGTCATCACGGTTTATGGAGAATGAAATGGGTGCCAAGATTCTGCTCGGGATCCATGTGCGAGAACAGCGTTCTCACGCAGACGCAGCACATTAAGAGAATCTTGCAAGAAAAGACAAATTTAAAGTGATCGAGGCAATTGCCAGCAATAAAGCAGATAGGTCTAATAGAGCCGGATGCACACAATACCCCATTAGATTAATCACTATCAGAATGACCAATGCAATAAGATACACCGATGAACATAGAAGTGATAAGAAAGAAGATGTATACTTGGGAAGAACCGTCTTGATCTTACTATCTCTTATGGAATGGATAGTTCCAATCTCTTCTATCGGGATATAACTTTGGTATACTGGCGGGCCAAAATTAACTTTTTTTCGGTCTTTGTCGTAAATAATGATTGGCGAATTAACGTTCTTGTCCTCCACGCTCTTGAGTAGTAATTGCCGCTGGAAAGGCAAA
This sequence comes from uncultured Bacteroidota bacterium, assembly GCA_963704305.1. Classification (GTDB taxonomy): domain Bacteria; phylum Bacteroidota; class Ignavibacteria; order Kryptoniales; family JAKASW01; genus JAKASW01. The sequence goes on from OY969888.1 coordinate 1,693,795, forward strand.
TGAGAAAAGGCACCTACCTTTCCAACTAGGGTACGTCCATCTTTCAACTCGACAGCGAGCCAGTTGAATTTGTTAAGAGTAAGAAAGTCCTCCCAAGGCGTCAAGTGTTCCGTAAATCTATGGAGTCCAAGTTTTATCCTAATCTTCTTCCAAAAGCCAATCCAATGGGAATTGTATATCCATAAAGCTGAGATAACGAACCCGTCCAGGTAGATAAGTAGTGAAGAAAGGAAAAAGCGAGCCTTGAGTGGCGGTACCTTCTTAAGTGATAAAATATCCTTCACTATCGCAAAAGCCCCATATCGTTCAGCGCTCATCCATTCCAACAGAGCACTTAAAGATAGAAACAAGAAGAAGACAACCACACTGTATCCCACTGAAACGACGGTAGCTTCAAAGCTCGAAAGTCTTTCGTATTCGCCCGTGGATTGTCTAACCAGAAGCAAGAGAAATCCTGGCAATAACACCAAGACGCTGTATGCAATACCCATAACCTCCCCCGATATGTTTTTCTAAAGGTCTCCGCTATTCTTTTTGAGCTGCGTCTTCTTCATGCCCGGTTGAAACACTTTGTGGATTGGGAGGTGCTGGTTGGACACCTTGATTATTAGCTGAGGGGTACAACTCTGGCGGAAGGCTACCCGAAGACTGCTGAACATTCAAGTTATTCATGGATTTCTGAAGCAGATCGTAGCTCTCATTAATCGGCACCTCTTTCGTCAAATCGTCATTTTCGCTCATTCCTATCTCTCCTCTAGGATACTTGTTTTAGCCGACTGCATTTATCCAGTTGCAAGTTACTCAAAAAATTACTTCCGAATTCTTGTGAAATCAAGTCACCGGGGGCAATAGATGCATCAACCGCTCTATCTTTCTCCGACCGCCTTCACCACCTCGTCGATATACATCTCCTCCGGCATCGCACCCTCGAAGTGATGTGTCTCGTTTATCACGATTCGAGGTACGCCGCGCACGTTGTACTTGATTGAGAGATGCGGAAACTCAGTCGCCTCAACCATATCAGCTTTGATGTTCTCGTTGACGAAGGCGAACTGGTGTCCGGTAACCACGGCTCGCGGACAGTAGGGGCATGTTGGCGTCACAAATACCTGGATGTGGACCGGCTCGTTTATCGTCTTCAGCTTCTCAACGGTCTCATTGCTCAGGTTGTGTTTCCCGATCGAAATCATTTCTATGTCTTCGAGAAGCGATGCGAATTCATATCCGGAAGGAATTCCATAATATCTGATGCCGTAATCTTTTTCCGGCGATGCTATGATGGTCGCGGGAATCTTGTCAATGTTGTACTCTGCAACCTTGTCTTTGTCCGTTACGAAATTATAAACCTCAAGAGTGATCTTATCAGAAAGTGCCGCTAACTCTTCGAGTATTTGTCTGGTCTCTTTGCAGTATTGGCACTCGAGCGTTTGCGTGAAATTTATGATCCTGACCGGATTCGTAAGATTTGCGAATCGTCTCCTGATTTCATTCTGTGCTTTTTCGTCTAGAAACATTTTTTCTCCTCAAAATTAAGGAATACACAAGCCCTTGGCCGTCTGCGATCAGTCAAAAGCTGGCGACCAACTGTCTCTGCGTGCAAGCTCTTAGATGCAGAGACTTTTTGAACGATCTCTCTATTCCTGCCGGGAAGGAACTATGCTACCTTCTGCTCCTGCTTGCGCGTGGAAATTTTGAAAGGCAGGTAGAGCGGGCAGTAATTGAGGAGCCCGGTGACAAGCGGTATCACACCGATAAAGCCCCATGCGGTTTGCGGTCCCCAGAAGACCAGGCTGATCAGAAACAGGCCGACCACGATCCTTATCCACTTATCCACGGATCCGATGTTTTTCTTCACGACATCCTCCTAACTTGATTGATTAGAAAATTGTATTTACAAATTGTATGATGCAATCTGGATACAGAAGATTCAGCGTCGGAGCTTCTTGGGGATAGAAATCTTCAGAGGTTCTTCTAGTTCGAGACGAGCCAACACTTTCTTGACGCAAGAGCCTTTGTATTCCACGTCGTAATTCCGATAAAGAACGATCGTCCTCTTGAGAGAGTCATAATAGGCGGCGCAGTCTGGACAATTATCAAGGTGCTCGCGGAGTTTCCTGCATGTAGGCGAAGTCAGATCTCTGTCGACCTTTTCGCACATTTCGAGCAAATATTTTTTATGATCGCTCAGTTTCATTCTGCAAAATACGGGTTAAGTTCATTTCTCAAGAAGAGCCGGGCACGATGAAGTCGCGATTTTACTGCAGGGACGGATAGCTTCAACGATTTTCCCACTTCTTCTGTTGAAAGCCCTTCAATATCTCTCATCACAAATACGATGCGATATTCAAGCGGAAGTTTCTGAATTGCCCGGTCCATGACATCTCGAAGCTCTTTGTTCAAAATGGCATCGTGCGGGGTCTCACCCCAATGGGCAACCTGGAGCTCGCCTGTTTCCTTGAGTAATTCCGACTCCTCCAATGAGATGACCGGCTCATGCGACTTTTTCCGGTGCATCATGAGGCAGTTGTTTGTAACGATGCGATAAAGCCAGGTTGAGAATTTTGATTTCCCGGAGAAAGAATTCAGACCGCGATAAGCATTGATGAACGTCTCCTGCATCGCCTCTTCGGCCTTTTCTTTATCACGGCAAATTTTGAATGCGAAGCTGTAGATGGTCTTCTCGTATTTCTTTATGAGCCTGCCAAAAGATTTTTTGTCGCCGGCCTTAGCTGACTCGATTAATGTCGTGTCGTCGTCCAATAGGGAATCCCAATTTCAAAATTCCAAACCATGTCGCAAGATTCAAAATCGAACAAGAGTACTTTTGGCTTTTGAGCTGTGGTTTTGACATTTGACTTTTGAACTTTGATCTTTTCCTAGGGTTTAGAGCCTAACGCTCAGCGTTCCTTTGCGGCTGCCATATATGTGTTCTTCATCAGCATCGAAATCGTCATTGCGCCGACGCCGCCCGGCACGGGAGTGATCAAGCCTGCGACTTCCTTCGCCTGCTGGAAATCTACGTCGCCGACGAGTCCATCCGGCGTCCTGTTTATGCCGACATCGAGAACTGTGGCACCCTGTTTAATAAATTCTTTCTTTATGAAATTGGCCCTCCCGATGACTGCGACCAATATATCGGCCTCCTTGCACAACTCGCGAAGGTTCTCTGTCTTCGAATGAGCGATCGTTACGGTTGCATTTTTTGAGAGGAGGAGCGCAGCGGTCGGCTTGCCTCCGAGATTCGATCTGCCGACCACTACAGCGCGTTTTCCCGCGGCGTCGACATCGTTTTTTTCGAGAAGAATCATCATGCCGTAAGGAGTGCAGGGAAGGAGAAGTCGCTTCTCCAAGATCTCGCGCCACGATTTTGCTTCTGTATACAAACCGATGTTGAACGGGTGAAGGGCGTCGACATCCTTTGACGGATCAACAGCTTCGATGATCTTGTACTCGTCAATGTGTTTAGGAAGGGGCATCTGTACCAGTATGCCGTGGACACGCTCGTCGTCGTTGAACTCTGCGATCTTATCCAGGACCTTTTCCTGAGAGACATCTTCCGGCATCTTTTCCGTGACGGAGTAAAAACCAAGCGAGGCACAGGCCCTTGACTTGTTATTGACGTAAACCTGCGATGCGGGATTCTCACCGACGAGGACGAATGCGAGCCCGGGGACGATACCGCGCTCTTGCTTCAATTTTTCCGCCAGCAGCTTTACTTCGTTTCTAATCTCCTGCGATGCTGCCTTGCCGTCGATGATTCTTGCGCTCATGCGATAAACCCTAGATTCGAAATACTAATTTCTAAACAAACTCTAAATACAAGACAAATCTGAAAAGGGATCTCACGTCCTCGACCGCTGGCTTTCACTGTTTAATTTATTATGATTTGAATTTTGAATGTGTCCCGCTCATCAATATCTAAAATCGAATATGCGGGATGGCGCAAGGCGCTCACTTTGAGTTTACGGCTTAGAGTTTAGGGTTTGTTCAAATGGAGGATAGAGAATTCTTTCGATGCTTGTGGCTTTGCCGGTCGACTTATCCACGGTGATGACAGCGGCGGCAAACTTGGCTTCGTTCTGCGCAGCTTCGTAACGCGCGGGTGTAGCATAGATGAGCCTTTTCATTGCACTTTCTTTCTTCATTCCGATTATCGAATCGTAAGGTCCGGTCATGCCGATATCGGTGATGTATGCGGTCCCTCCCGGTAATATTCTCTCGTCGGCGGTTTGTATGTGCGAATGCGTGCCGACGACTGCGCTGACCTTCCCGTCTAAGTACCAGCCCATCGCTACTTTTTCTGCGGTGGCTTCCGCGTGCATGTCGACGATTATCATGTTGGTCTCGGCCTTGATCTTCTCGAGGGCCCAGTCAGCTGTGCGGAACGGACAATCAATCGGATACATGAAAACGCGGCCCTGCAGGTTGAGCACGCCGATCTTTCCTTTCTGCCCGAGGTCGTAAATGACATATCCCGATCCGAACGATCCTTTCGGGAAATTGAGAGGACGGAGCAAATTTCTTTCCTGCATCATGTATTCGTGGATCTGGAATTTGTCCCAGATATGATTTCCGCTTGTGATGACGTTTATCCCCGCGCCGAAAAACTTCTGCGCAATCTTGTCAGTGATGCCTTTGCCGTCGGCGGCATTCTCGCCGTTCGCGACGACGAAATCTATCTTGTACTTTTCAACGAAGCTTCTGAGGAAACTGCTGATCATCCCGATCCCGGGATTCCCTACCACGTCTCCTACGAAGAGGATATTGAGTGTGTCCAGGGCTGTTCCTTTTATGAAAATATAACCTTGGGCAAATCAAAAATCATGTCTCTGGAACATCTTTCCTAACACGGTGCGGGGCTGATAAGACCGGCTCGTGGCAATTTATCCGATAATTTGTTCCTATTTGCCTCCCGCCTGTACCTATAACATTTGCGTGGACCCCCAAACAAGCTGTTTTGAAGTTCGATTGACGGCACAACCATTGACTTCTTGAGGGAAGTATGAGGCGGTTTTCAAATAGACAGGAGACACAGTGATGGAACAGTACCTGACGCTAATACCGTTGCTTGCCGCTGTTGCGAGCATCGTGTATTACGCTCTTTCAAACAGGAGGGAGAGTTATCTTCGGCCGGCGCGCTCGTTTTTTCTGGTTAACGTCTACTCGATCACGATTCTCTTTGCATATTTTCTTTACCTGATTTTTTCACATCAATATCAGTATACATACGTCTGGAGTTATAGCTCTAACAACCTTTCGACTTCACTCTTGCTTTCCACTTCCTATGCGGGACAGGAGGGAAGTTTCTTTCTCTGGGTTTTCTACAGCGCGATCATCAGCATATTCCTTTTGAGATATTCGAGAAAACATCGATATGAATCTATTGTTATTCCAATCCTGCTTTTGTTCGAAGTCTTCATCTTGGCGATCCTGACTTTGAAGAGTCCCTTTGCCAAGGTTTGGGATTCATTTGCAAATGTTCCCGTCGGAACCCAGCCGCAGGATGGACGCGGACTAAATCCCCTCCTTCAAAATTTCTGGATCGTCATTCACCCGCCGATTCTCTTTCTCGGTTTTGCTTCGGCGATTGTTCCATTCGCTTATGCGGTTGCCGGTTTAATAAAGAAAGACTATGACAACTGGACGCGTTATCTTCAGCCGTGGTTGTTGTTGAATGTATTGACGCTCGGTGCCGGGATAATAATTGGAGGTTACTGGGCATACGTGACGCTGGGCTGGGGAGGATTCTGGGGATGGGACCCGGTCGAGAATTCTTCTTTGATACCGTGGTTGTTTTCTGCTGCGGCGCTTCACACGATTCTGGTTGGCAGGAGAACAGGGGCCTTCGTGAAAACGAGTTTTGTTCTGACGATCATAAGCTTCATCCTTGTTCTTTACAGCACCTTCCTGACCCGCAGTGGAGTGCTTGGAGACACATCGGTCCATGCATTTGTCGATCCGGGTAAAAGTGTTTACATACTCCTCTTAGTTTTGATTGGGACATTCTTGATGCTTGGCTTCGTCCCGTTCTTTAGAAACAGATCTTCAATACCGAGCGTGGGGGTAAGCCACAATTTGTTGTCGCGAGAGAACGCGTTGTTCATAGGCGCAGCTTCCCTCTCTGTGCTGTCGCTTTTCGTCCTCTTAGGAACCTCCTCTCCCATAATCACTGGACTGCTCCAGGGAAAGCCAACTGCGGTTGACTCCTCATACTATGTGACAACAAGCCTCCCGCTCGGTCTCCTTATTATTGCTCTGATCGGTTTCGCCCAGCTTGTTTGGTGGGACAATTCCCGCGAGGCGGGATCCCGCAGTCTATTCATGTCAGAAGATGCGGGAAAAGTTTTCCGTAAGAATCTTGCTTTGCCTGTTGCCGCAGCATTACTAACAGGGATTGCAGCGCTCCTACTTTCAGTAAAAAACGCGGCTGCGATCGTAATAATAAGCGTGGCAGCATTTGCGTTTGTGGCGCACTTTGCTGCTATGCTCAGAATAGTCAGGGGAAATCCGAGATACGTCGGCGGACCGATCTCGCATGCCGGGCTTGCGCTCATGTTTATCGGGATCATGGCGTCCACCGCACTTGAGTCGAAGACAACCGTCCAGCTTCCTCAAGGCAAAACCGTCGATGTTTATGGACACGAGCTGACCTACACGCGTAACGCAAAGGTCGACGGCAAAGACGCTTTTGTTGTACAACTCAGGAACGGTGCGGCGACAGCCAATCTGGAACCCGTCATGTATTACAGTGATTACAGTCAGGGGACAATGCGCGAGCCGGATATCAAGAGCTACTTCGGTTACGATCTTTATCTGAGCCCCATGGCGATCGACAGCGCTGGAGCGACAGGAATGTCGGGAGGCGGCGTCAACGTCGTGACGGTTGAGAAAGGAAAGCCCACCAAGCTTGCTGATGGTACTCAACTCACGCTGATCAGATTCGATATGAACCAGAGTAATCACGCCTCGATGGAACAGGGTGGAAGTTTCGGCGTCTCAACTGTGATTGACGCATCAAAGGACGGGAAGACAATTGAGATTGCGCCTGCTTTGAATTTTGTGGCAGGCAAACAGAATGCTGTCCCGGCAGAGGCCTTTGGTCATATGCTGTTTGTCATGGACATGAACGTCGGGATGGGAGCTGGAAGTGCGGCAAGCGTGAGATTAGCCGTTCATTCGAACGACATGTCAAAGTCGATAGCAGTGCCTGTTTTGACCGCTGAAGTCAGCATAAAACCACTTATCGGGTTCTTGTGGGCTGGAACGATCCTTCTATTTGTTGGTCTTTCAATTTCAGTGCACAGACGTTTCACATCCCGACCAATCATTCCGCATGAGAATTCGGGATCCCGCAAGGCGGGAGAAGAGAAGGCAATCCCGGCAGGTCGGAATCCAATTGGGTCAAGGAAATCGTCTTCGGTAATAGTGCCTGTCAATGATGATGAGCAGGCAGAGGTACAAAATGTCGAAAGTTGATTTTCAGTACATTGACGCCATCAGATCACACGTTTGCAAAGTGTGCTCGAAGAGCGACGAGAATGGCAAGTGCAATGTTGCACCCGGGACGGAGTGCGTGCTTGAACTTTATCTGCCTCAGGTGACAAAGGCTCTCGAAACTGCACGTGGCAAGGGGCTCGAGGATTTTCTGGTCTCCTTGAGAACGGAAGTCTGTTCCGTTTGTAAAGAGAGAGATGAATCCGGCTACTGCTATACGAGCGACAGTTTCGGTTGTCCGCTTGAGTCGTTCTTCCAGACAGTGGCAAGTGCCGCGGTTAAATTAGACGCAGCGTGAAGTTTGCGAAACGGTCCGCAAGCTGCCTGGATGCTTTCAGATATAGTGCGATCTTATTTAGCTTAACCGCATCACTCTAAGAACGGCTTCCAATCCTGACGAACCGTTCACGGAAGAAATAATTGGTCTCTCCATCGCCGTCTGGGTCGCGGCAGAACTTCAGAGTTGTATTTCCCGAATTCCCACTTCGACTTCAGTTGCCGCAAGAACCCTCTTTAATTCGTTCGGATCGATCTCAACAAGGAACCCGCGCTTCCCGCCGTTAATATAAATTCTCGGCAGGTCAAAAATAGTTTTCTCGGCGTAGACGGCGAGCTTCTTTCTTGTTCCGAAAGGGCTGGTGCCGCCGAACTGGTATCCCGTGTGTCTCCGAGCCACTTCAGCACTGCAAAGCTCGACATGCTTGACGCCGATCATGCGAGCGAGCTGTTTCGTCGACACTTCTAGATCGCCGTGCATCAGAACGAGCAAAGGTCTGTGATCATTCGTTTCCATTACGATAGTTTTTACGACCACATGTTCCGCCACGCCGAGCGAGTCTGCCGAGACTCTTGTTCCTCCGTGCTCAACGTAATTATAGAAATGCGGCACGAACTCGACTTTCTTCTGTCGAAGTTCGCGAACTGCGGCCGTCATCGGAATGTCTTCTTTCGACATCTCTCACCGGTTTCTTTGTCTGCGCGAACTGGTGTAGCCGTATTTCGACAGATCTATTTTTTCACCCTTAAACGATATGCCTTCACTCTCAAGGAGCCTCTTCTGGCGTTCGTAACCGCCGGTGTTTCTGCGAAGAGAGATTGTGCCCTTCGAGTTCACGACACGATGCCAGGGCACGTCTGAATGATCTGGCAAGTTGTGAAGTGCGTAACCGACGAGTCTTGCATGTCCCCTCAAGTCGCAAAGCTGCGCAACCTGCCCGTATGTTGCAACGCGACCTTTCGGAATCGTCCTTACGATCTTCCAGATCCGGAGATACAGATCGGGATAATTTTTCATCATCGTAAGTTTTGACCTGGCGAGAGAAAATGCAAGCGGAAGAAGGCGAGTTTTGAAAATGAATCGCACCTCAACTTGTCATTGGTTAACTTGATGTGATCTCGAACGACTATTTATGCTCAACAACTATTTCACACTTGCTGCACTCGTACATGAAATCAGGGGAGACCTGGAAGGTTCCCGGATCTTTGCCTGTTCAACGCGCGTTGAAAGCACTCTTGAGGTTTCTCTCGAGAAGTCCGGAGGTGATCGAGTTGGTCTCGTGACTTCCTGCAGGCCGCGTATGAATTATTTGTATCTCGAGAGGCGGTATGGGAAACATCACCCAGGTGCAAACGTTCTTGCGGAGACGGTCGGTGCAACTATCAACTCAATCTCTGTATTAGATGACGAAAGAACAGTCGTTCTGAAGTTGTCCAATGATAGGTCGCTGATCGTGAACCTGTTTGGTTCGCATGCGAACGTATTGTTGGCTGACGAGGGAAACAAAGTGCTCGGCACATTTCTGAAGAGGAAATCCATCAACCCGGCGGGACTGAAAGGTCTGTCAAGCAAACAGAGTTTCCCTGAGAACGCGGAGGAGTTTGTGACCGAATTCAAAGCGACCGTGGGGAATTCTCAACAAAGGCTTTGCAAAATTGTTCCACCATTTAGTGGACCACTTGCTAAGGAAGTATTTTACAGGCTCGGCGGCAAAGACCTGATGCAGAAGGCGGCTGACGTCGAATTTTGTCTGACCGACGATCAACTTAATGCATTATTCGAAAAGATCTCTGATGTGCGCCGTGAGCTGATGGAGCCGATTCCAAGAATTTATTTCCGTGGAGATGCGCCCCTGTTGATGAGTTTGATTGATATGAAGCATCTTGGCTCGCCCGAAGTGACTTTCCATGAATCTATCAACACGTGCATTGGTGCTTTTGTCACGGAATCCGTGAGGCATTCTGGTCAGGTCGAATTGAAGGAAGGCTTGCTTGACAGATTGCGGCGCCGGAAGGAGGATCTGCAAAGGACGATTTCGAAAATCAACAAGAACTCAACCGAAAGGAGAGAAGAGGAATACCGCGAGTATGGTAACCTCTTGATGCAGCATCTCAATGAGATTGACAAGGGAGCGTCTTTTTTTCAGACTGATGATAATGAAGGCTCAGTGCGTGTGCCACTTGATTCAAGGCTAACGCCGGTTGCGAATGCCCAGGTGTATTTTGAAAAATCCAAGAAGGCACGCGAATCCCGGCGAACTGCAATTACGAGGAGAGAGGAATTGCAGAAATTGCTCGCCAAAGTCGAAACCGAAATGCAGGAGGCCGAAAGGGAAACCGACATCAACCGTCTGACAACGATGAGGAAAAAAGAGGAAGCGGAAGTTGAAGCGCGGACGCCATTTCGACAATTCGAGAAAAAGGGTTATCGCATCTATGTAGGGAAGGACGCGAAGAGCAACGACGAGCTTACGTTTGGGTTTGCAAAGCCTAACGATGTCTTTCTGCATGCCCGCGGAGTATCCGGCTCGCACGTCATCATAAGGAATTCATCCCGTGAAATTCCGGCGAGGCCGATTGTTGAGTATGCTGCAAGTATCGCCGCGCATTACAGCAAAGCACGATCTTCCGGCATTGTTCCTGTTGCATACTCTATGAGGAAGTTCGTGAAGAAGGCCAAGGGGAAACCGGGTGCCGTTGTCATCGACCGTGAAGAGGTCATCTTTGTTAAACCAGAAATTCCAGGATAAAAATCGAAACTCGAGGGTCGGAAGTCCAGACTACAACTCAAGGCTAGAAGTCGGGATCGAATCCTATTTGAGTTCCGAGTTTCATTTTTGACCCTTCAATTTTGATATTTGAATTTCTTCCCCTGAATAGAAAAACGGGCTATTGGAAGTAATATTTTCAAACTTCCTGTAAAGTTTACCAATCTTTTCGATATTTCATCATCAGTATCCTGCCGAGTTACGGCCGTAACTTATCTACCTCCAAGGAGTTGCGAGCGCATTGCCTGCTGTGTGCCTTTTGATCATGGGGCGGCACACTTTTACAACTCACCCCTCAGGAGAATAAAATGTCACTCGTTTGCAGAACATTGGTGCTCATCGAAAGCGAAGAAGCGCTAAGGGTCGTCGCGGCAGCCTTCCCTCATTCGAAGTATGAGTTGGAGTTTGTCAGCAACCCGGGTGAGGCGGCAGCGCTGGCATCGTCGAATCGCATCGACCTGTTCATCGTTGATTCGAAGTTCGCAAACGAGGAGGAAGTAATATCAATCAGACGCAACTTGCCAACGTTGATTGTAAAACCCGAGTGTGTACATGTCCACACCGAAGGATTCGACGCTTACGAGGAAGCTGGGAGGATAAGAAGTTCCGTCCAAAAACTTCTTCGCAAGAACTACATCAACTGGATTGTCGATGCGTTGGAATGTTCAGGTTGATATGACAATCGAGGAGGATTGACATGAGCGAGCTATTATTATTAGGCGCAGGTACTCTTTCGCTCTTGCTTACTGTCATCTACGGATTTTCAAAGAACCGCAGGAAGCTGGAGTACGAGCTCGAGTCTGCCCGGAGGATTAGGACGATAGCTGCACTAAGAACAGCTTCCACATCCTCACTGAAAGATGTTCTGACCGAAATTCTCGGGACGCTGGTAAGAGTCTATCGAGCAAAAGAAGGAACGGTCGAATTCCGCGGAGAATTGCTCGACGGCTTTTCTGTCAAAGTCGGTGCCGAGAACAAGCTTCCCGCCAATCTCGTCAACAGAATCGACGATGCGTTTGCACAGATCAGCAAAAGGGGTACAGAGAGCGGCGCGGACGCCAAGGAGAAGCACGTGACGTTTAGCATGGAAGACCGTGAATTCTCATGTCGCGTTGAACTCAATACGGACATTGTTCTCATTCATAATGAGTTCTGGCACGTTCAGGAATTAATCAGGGAGAAGATTTCTCAATGTTTGCTTGACAGAATGAGTCACGCTTTGATGATAGCACTGAAGAATGCGGAAATACCATGTGCGGTTCTTAACGGGCTTGGAAAAGGAATCTATAAGAATAACGCTTTCTTGCGGGAATTTCATGTCTCGGATGAAAAGGAGCTGGAGAAGGTCCTGTGCGAATTGCAGAGATCTGACAGAGATCGTTCGACGTTTGCGTTTGAGATAGATAATCGTAAGATCACGGTCAAGAAGATAGATGACAATCTGTTCACTGTTTTTTCTCCGTCCCTTGTCACAGAAGCTGGCTCGAGTCCCACGGCCCAAGTTGAAGGGTTGCTTTATCAAGCACTTGACGATTTGAGTCTGGGAGTAGTCGTGCTTAAAGAAGACAAACGGAACCAGCACTCAGAGTTCAGGATCGCAAGTATCAGCAAGGCTTTCTACAGAATCTTCGGGCTCGACGGATCGAACGCTCAGTCGGGAGAGATTGATGAAATCCTGTCGGTTGCCATAAGGCCTGACGAAATCAGGAAGCCTTCGGGCAGCTCGTCGCACACGGCAAATGATTTTTCTTACATGAGACGCGACGGGCTCAAGGTCCGTGCCCGGCTCACGTTAGTAAAAGGTGCAGGTGAGTCACAAATCATAATCTTCGAGCCAGTGGATAGCAATCAGTTTCTACTGACCGCTCTTCGACACTTGCTGAACGCTGCCGAAAACCTATTTAGGACAGGAGACGTCAGATTCTATCTGAAAGAAATCAGGGACGCCACTATGTCAGACGGTGTTGCACTCGTCAAGAAAACATCCGAGTCGTTCCCGTTCGAATTGAGGGAGAAAGTCGGCTTTATCATAAATGTCCCGCAAATACTTCTGGAAGACTCCATGAATCGTGACATGATCAATTCTCAAGGATACTTAGTCATGCCATTGAGAGAGAGGAATGCAGTGACGGGAGCATTGGTCGTGCTGAAGCCCAATGAAGACACCACAGAAATAGCGCTTGCGGCTGCAAGAGTTCTGGAAGCGCACAACTTCATGCAGGAGGAAATGCACGCACTCCATTTTCAAAATGCAAAGCTTATCACGAACGCAAAGCGTGCCGATGCCGCAAATAAATCGAAGTCGGACTTTCTGGCCAACATGAGTCATGAAATTCGAACTCCGCTCAATTCGATAATAGGTTTTGCCGATATTATTAATAGTGAATCAGGCGAACTCTCTGATGATCAATTGAGCGAATTTAGCGGGAACATCATAGTTGCCGGGAAGCATCTGCTGACTCTGATCAACGACATTCTCGATCTGACGAAAGTCGAGACCGGGAAGATGAAGTTAGACTTGCAGGAATTTTCTGTGAATGAAGTTGTCGAGAGCATCCGGAGAGTTCTGAACCCGCTTCTCGACAAAAAGCAGGTACACCTCGATGTCCACATAGAAAACGAGCTCGGGGTCTTCACCGCTGACACCGTAAAGTTCAAACAGATTCTATACAATCTTCTGAACAATGCGATAGCTTACAGCCCTGTGAGGAGCATAGTGAAACTTGAAATCGTGAAGTCTGCCGACGGGATCGAAGTGAAAGTCATCGACAAGGGTCCGGGAATAAAGAAAGAGAATATCGACAAGCTGTTCAAGCCTTTTGTACAGCTTGATGGACGAGAGGGCGGAGCGGGCCTCGGTCTTGCACTTACAAAGAGACTTGTCGAACTCCATGGCGGAGCAATCTGGATTGATAGCATCTACGGAAATGGAACGACCGTGGCCGTTTACATGCCTGCTTTTCCGATTTCGACTATGGATGAGGCTGTCAAGCGTACTGACGGAAGCGAAGAGCATATTTTCTTCGTGACTGATGACAACCCGCTGTTTGACCTGTTCGCTACTGTGATCGATGGAATTGGAATTGAGTTGACCAAGGTAAGTCCGCAGGAAACCGACGGAGGAACAGTCTGCGTGGATGATGAAGGAGTACTGGTAGTCGATGCGTCGGTAGGGAACTTAAACGATAACGTGATTTCCGCCTGCCGCAACGCGGGAAAGACCTTGCTTCTCACAGAACCCGAGGACGTCAAGACCGTATCAGAATTGATGAAGGGTTTCGAAAGCAAAGTGTCCTTCATCAACAGGAAAAATTTTACGAGGAGCGAACTTCTTGCAGAGCTGAACATGTCCGCTCACTCTTAGAGAAATAGATTCAGATGTCGTAGGGAAAGTTTTTATGCCCCCTCGAGCTGGTGCTGCCCGTTTTTGTTCTGGGTGGCACCGGCTCTTTTTTTCCGCAGCTCTTGAAGGATCTCCTCCAGACCGAAACATCGCTCTGACAAGTCGAGCGCCGACGACATATGCGGATAAACTGGATATGTGATTCCACAACGGCGCATCAGGGACCTTGCATCCTTTCTACCGAAAAGCATATCTCTGTCTCCGAAGTATTGGATTTCTCCGCGCGACAGCAGGATAAGAGTGTCCGCGAAGGGAAGAAGAAAATTCAGATCGTGTGTTACCATCACAATCGTCTTGCCCGCGCTTTTCAAGAATTGAATCAGCTGGCCAATGTGGTTCTTTTCTCGGAGCGATAATCCTGAAGTGGGTTCATCGAGAGCGAGAATCGGTGTGTCCATCACGGCAGAACTTGCTATCGCAACAACCCGTCTGGAAGCGTACGATAGGGAGTATGGATTTAATTCGAGGCACTCGTCGAGATGGAGCATATCAACAACGGGATCGAGTAACCTACTGTTGCCCTTTGTGTTTTCAATACCGAACATGATTTCCTTGCGCACCGTTTGCGCAAATAGCTGGTCATCGGGATTTTGGAAGCTCAATGTGCATAGTTTCGCGAGCTCGCTCGGTCTCTTGTCTTTTGTGTTTGTATCGCCTAAGTGGACCTCGCCCTCGTCTGGTTTCAAAATTCCGTTCATCAGTTTGAGAAAAGTACTTTTTCCTGAGCCATTATGTCCGATGAGAAGAGCCGTCGTTCCGGACTCGAGTTCGCAGGAAACGTTGTTCAGAACATTTGTCGCATCATAAGCGAACGAAACACTTCGGTATTTTACTCTCATGTTGCATTCTTCAATATTGAAATCGCCCGTCTGTAGTTCAGCTCGTATTCCCTTTCGACATGTGCGAGCTTCTCTCGCCTGACGACTTCGGAGACGCACTTCGTCCATGCTGGAAGCTCGAGATGCTGCTCCGTTGCCGGGCTCAAAATATCTTCAAGTCTTCCATCTGCAATTATCTCACCTGAGGAGAGGATCATCACGCGGTCGGCGACCTTAAGAGCGAGGTATGGATCGTTTTCAGCTATCAATATCGACATTTCATCTTTGAGTTTGACCAAGAGATCCCCCAGGTAAGACATGCTCTCTGGGTCAAGCTGACTGAGTGGTTCATCGAGGATGAGCAAATCGGGTTTCATCGCCAATGCCGAAGCAAGGACAACTTTTTGCTTCTCGCCTCCGGATAACTGAAGAGGGTTGCGCCAGGCTAAGGGTTCGATCCTGGTTCTCTCGATTGCTTGATTGACGCGTCTGATGATTTCTTCTCTTCCCAGGCCAAGGTTTTCGCAGGGGAAGGCGATCTCTTCAAAAACACTTGAGCGCAAATATGTAATCTGTGCGTAGAAATTTTGCATCACGATCGCTGTTCTGCTCCGGTCTTGACCGGACATGCTGCGAATAGCTTCTCCACTCGTGATAACCGACGGATAGCTTCCGAAAAGATCTGCCGCGGCAAGGCAGAGAGTGGTTTTCCCCGCGCCGCTTAGTCCGGAGACAACCAGGGTTTCACGTTCGTTTATGGTGAGACTTATGTTTCGCAGTGCCGGAGGCAAGTCTGGTGAGTATGAGAAAGAAAACTCTTTGAATGACAGGAGGGTCATGCGAATAGTCTTACAGCTTCAACAATAATTGTTGCAAGAAGAATCAACCTCCCTGCGACCAATCCGATAGTATCAACTTTTATTTCAATCAATGAAGTTATCTGTCTTGGATTCTCACCTGATGATTTCCGGTCTGCGAAGTTGGCGGCCTGAAGCGCGATCCCGCGGTCGAGACTCTCTGTGAGGTACGAGTATGAAAGAGGGACGAGAAGCGGAAGAAGGTATCTTGCACGGGTAAGAAAGTTTTTTGTCGTGTCGAGTCCTCGCGCCGATTGAGCCGTATAGATCTTGTTCAGCTTGTCGCGCATGAGATGTACCATGGCAACCGACAGCAAGTAAATGTAGATAAGGCGTCTGTCGGCGCCTCTGCTTTCCAGGTATTCTGATATCGTCTCAGGACTCACTTTCGAGAAATAGTAACTGATCGAGATTATTACGAGAGCGAGTCGAACTGAAACCGTTAATGCGAACAGGAGGCCGGCGTCTTTGAACTTCAGCGGTCCCAGGAAGAAGACAACTTTCCCGGTGAAGAAGATTCCGTTTATTAGGAACCCGACCAATATTAGCGGAAGAACGAATTTCAGAAACCCGCGGTAAATTCTTTTTCGATTCGGAGAGAGGACGGTTGCCAGGCAGAGCGCCCCGAGTATCACAAGTTGCCATTCAAGCTTGAAAGCGAACGCCGCAAATATGATCGCAAACGTAAGATAGTGATTGAGCGGATTGTACTTTCTCGTAAGCGTTTCAGGTATTGGCATATCCTGGCAGACGAAGAAGAATCGTGCGCGGTATGCGCTGGAGGAGAAAATAGACGATTAGAAAACTTGCGGCCTTATCGACCGGGTCTGCAGCAAGTCCCTGAAGGAAAGTACTCTGGAGGATTGATCTGCCCACCGCGCGGAAATACAGAACGATGAAGTCCGTTCCTCCCATCGTGACCCCGCCGAACATGAAAGCGGCAATTGGTGCCGATGCGACTGCCGCTAAAATCCCCTGAATGAGCCCGACGGGGAGTGCGGTGTACCATCTTCTAAATGCTCCTAACTTTGCCACCAGCCCGCTGAACCCACCGATTACAAGAGTGACCGGTATGAAGAATATGAAGGCGTAATTGAAGAAAAATCCGAGTGTCAGATTGGCAAATGCACCGGTCAACATCCCGGCAACAGGCCCGACGACGCATGCGATTAGAATGGTTCCAATCGAGTCGAGATAAAGTGGCAGCTTCACGAGCTGAACTGCCTGTCCGATTACGATGTTCAGCGCTGCGCCGAAAGCGATTAGGGGCACGGTCGTAGCGTTGACCTCGCGTTCGAAGCGAGAAACGTTCTCAGCCATTCAATCCGTGCGATTCGAGGTTCAATCTGTCGAATACGGAAGCCGGGAGGAAGCTTTCGACTTCCACGATGAGCGCGATGACCAATCCCGCGCTCACTTTATCGATGTAAGAATTCCTGATCTCAAGTTTCGAGCCGGCAAAAAATTCGACAGCGCCTTCTTCTTTGTTCACGAGGCTGACGGGGCTCTTCTCGGAATTACACTTCAACGCGCTCGCGACATCGGTTGTCGCTATTCGGTCGGGCTGCTCAAGGTACTCTGTCTTCATGCGATGCGGATTAGTTTATGGTGTACACCATAAAATTGCAATCGACTAATTCCTTGAGTCGCAGTCCGTGTGCACATCTTCGTCGGTTGATCTGTCGGTAACGAGTGAAACATCTGATTGCTGGACTCTCGAGCGATTTCCGGCATTATTCTCATGTGCGCAGCGACAATCCTGATAGCGTGACTAATTTCACTGTCTCCCGTGATCCATCACCAGTATATGGAACTTCTCCGCCCGTATTCTGTTGGAAGTAATTGCATCAATCTGATAAAAGGATTCTTGAGGATGGAGAATGAACGAGTATAAGTACATCATTGTTGGCGGCGGAATGACGGCTGACTCTGCCGTGAGGGGGATCAAAGAGATCGATCAATCCGGAAGGATCGCGGTTTTCAGCGAGGAGAAAGATCCGCCTTACAACCGCCCTCCTCTCTCGAAATCACTTTGGAAGGGGGAATCGGTAGATTCGATCTGGAGAGGAACAGAAAAGGAAGCAATTGATTTCTACCCATCGACGAAAGTTGTCTCTCTTGACACATCAGGAAAATTAATTTCGACCCGCAACGGAGAGACTTACCATTTTGAAAAACTCTTGATCGCCACCGGGGGTAAACCGAGAAGGTTGTCATTCGGTGGAGATGACGTCATTTATTTCCGGACCCTTGATGATTACAGAAGACTTCGTTCAGTTTCCGAGCGTGGATCTGACTTTGTCGTTATAGGAGGCGGGTTCATAGGCTCCGAAGTCGCAGCCGCTCTTGCCATGAACGGAAAACATGTTACAATGATGTTCCCCGAAGATAGACTGGGGGCAAGAGTATATCCGAGAGGTCTCGCATCTTTTCTGGTTTCATATTATAAGGAAAAGGGAGTCAACATCTTGAGCGGGGCTGCGGTAGATGATATTCAGATGGAAAACGGGAAGATCTCGGTAACTACCAGGGCGGGCAAGAAGATTTCTGCAGATGGAGTCGTAGCGGGGCTCGGCATAACTCCCAATGATGATCTTGGTAAATCCGCCGGCCTCGCAACAGACAATGGCATTGTTGTGGATGATTTTCTTAGGACGACAAATCACGACGTTCACGCGGCAGGAGATGTTGCGAATTTTTATAGTCGCACACTGGATAAACGGATGAGAGTCGAGCATGAAGACAACGCGAACACCGCGGGAAAAATTGCCGGACACAACATGGCCGGGAGTTCCGAAACTTATGATCATCTGCCATTCTTCTATTCTGATTTGTTTGACCTGGGCTATGAAGCTGTCGGCGAGCTAGATTCGCGGCTTGAGGTGCACCAAGATTGGGACGAGGAATTTCGAAAAGGCGTCATTTATTATTTGAGAGATGGTATTGTCAAAGGCGTATTGCTCTGGAATACCTGGGGAAAAGTTGAAGCCGCACGGGAGCTGATTGGATCAAACATGAGACGCACAGCAGATTCTCTCAACGGGTTAATCAAAGATTGAACTGCGAAAACTAAAAAGGCAGGGAGTCGGATGTCCCTGCCTTAAAATTTCTTTCGAAAGTAAATTCTTATCCGCCGAACATTCCGCCCAGGGCGAAGACACTCAAGAGCAGGATAACGATCCATACTCCGAACACCCAGACCGCCGGCATGGCACCTTTCTTGCCGGATAGCGAGCCCAGGCCAACCGAGATTGCGAAGAGATTCCAGAGACCAAATAAGTCGACGCTTCTGAGCAGTGAGTATGTCTTCCCGGCATTGCTCTGTGTGAGCATCCCGAGATTCAAGCCCGCGTCGAGGTGAGATAGCAGTACCGTCATAAGGATTCCTATTATCGCTCCGACTATCAATATCCATGTTGCGAGGCCGGTGACCCCCATCGCGAGAGAGTAGTCCATCGCCCCCTTCAAGGCAAATTTTCCGACGAGGAGCCAGACCGCCGACGCTACAAAAAAGATGACGACGATTACGACGACTCCCATGAATATTCCAATGCCCATGAATGAAGTCGATCCGTTCTCCATCAACGTCTTTGCCTGTTCGGCCTGCTCAGAGGTCATCTTCCCTTCGGCCACCATCTTGTCGAATCGCTGTTCCTGTTGCTGTGCCGCCTGGAAGCGCAGATCGGGGGAGCTGAATCTTACATAAACCGCGACACCCACTATAATTGCGAGGAGCAGCACGGGTACAAGCCAGTCCGCGACTTTCACGCCGGAACTCTTTAGAGATCCGAAAACTTTTGACGGCTCGTAGAAAACTCCTGCAGCCTTGTCCAAGAATGACATCGGTTCCTGCGGAGGTTGCACTGCGGTAACGGGTTCTTCCATAACGAAGTCTCCTTTTTTGGAAAGATACGCTCGAAAACTTGGAAGTTCAAACATGCGGCGAATCGAACGTCAATATTCAACAGCGAGGGATAGACCGATGCCCCGAGAACTCGGAACCACTTTGCAAAGCGTGCCAAACAGACTGATAGTTCGAATGTCCTATGTTGTTACTTACTTTGACTTTTGAACATCGCCAGTTTTCCCATGCGGCCTTCTTTAGTAAATTATCTCTGTGCCAAAAGCTAAGCGTGAGATTAATGAGCCTCTCGCTCAGGCCTTTGGCTGAAAACAGGAGCATTCCAGTGCCAGCAAAACGCTTTTTCATACTTGACGGGACCGCGCTCGCCTATCGCGCCTATTTTGCGTTGATAAGTCACCCATTGATTAATTCAAAAGGACAGAACACCAGTGCGGTCTTCGGATTTGCAAATTATCTGATGAAAATCATCGGCGACGAAAAGCCGGATTACTTGGTTGCTGTCTTCGATACCCCAGAGCCGACGTTCCGTCACAAGGAATATCCGGAGTATAAAGCGACTCGCGAGAAAATGCCGGAAGAGATGATCAGCCAGTTGACGCACATAAAGAAGATGCTGAACGCGTTCGGTGTCCCGACCGTCGAGAGGCCGGGCTACGAAGCAGATGATGTCATCGGCACGCTGGCACAGTTTGCCGCGAAGGAAAACATAGATGTCTTCATGGTTACCGGCGACAAAGATTTCATGCAGCTCGTGACGCCGAAAGTGAAAATGTACAAGCCGGGAAAGAGTGGGACGGATGTCGAGATTGTCGACGAGAAAGGAGTCGAAAAGAAATTCGGGGTCAAGCCGTCGCAGGTGATCGATGTTCTGGCGTTGACCGGGGATGCTGTCGATAATGTCCCGGGTATCAAAGGGATCGGCGAGAAGACCGCAATTCCTCTGATCCAGAAATACGGAACTGTCGAGAAGGTTCTATCAAACGCAGACAAGATTGAGAAGCCGGCGCTTCAAGAGAAGTTGAAAGGGGGAAAGGAAATGGCACTTCTCTCGAAGAGACTTGTCACGATAAAGACCGACGTCCCGCTGGGAGTCGATTTCCACACGCTTAAAGAAAAGAATCCTGACAGCGCCGAGATCGCGCGGCTGTTTAACGAGTTAGAGTTCCGCAGTCTTCTCAAAAGAGCGCAACAAATCGTCGTCTCGCCGGAAGAAAAGAGTGAAATGCCTGTTGAAAAGTCACGGACCGCTGAGGTCGACGACAATTACAAGGACATTTCCAGTGTGAAGCACAGGTACGAACTGATCACCCGGCCAGCCGAACTTCAGAAACTGGCCGAGAAGTTGAAGAAGGCCGAAGTTGTTTCAATGGATACGGAGACTACGGACATAGACGCTTTGAAAGCGAGCCTTGTAGGAATTTCTCTTTCCGTGAAGCCGCACGAAGCTTCCTATGTGAACATTGTTTCGGATGAAGACGATCTTTTTTCGGGCATGCCTTCGCCGAAGCAAGGCTTAAGCTTCGCGCAGCCGGGAGGTGAAGCCGGGCAAGGTGTCAAAGCGAATGACGCCGTAAGGATACTGAAGCCTATCTTTGAATCGTCGAAAATCAAGAAGGTCGGACAGAACCTGAAGTACGACGTGCTCGTCTTGTCGAACTACGGCGTGTGGACTCAGGGCATTGCATTCGATTCGATGGTGGCTGCCTATGTCTTGAATCCTGACGGTCAGCATAATCTCGACGCCCTTGCGAAGGAGTATCTGAAGTACAAGCCGGTGGCGATCGAGGAACTGATCGGCAAAGGTAAGAATCAAAAGAACATGCGCGAAGTCTCACCGGAAGTCGTCACAGAATATTCGGGAGAGGATGCCGATGTCGCACTGCAATTGATGGATGTGTTGAAGAAGAAATTAGAAAAATCAAATTTATCCAGCCTTTGCGAGAAAATGGAGTTCCCGCTTATTGAAGTTCTCGCGGCGATGGAGCGTACCGGTGTGAAGATAGATACGGAAATTCTTGCTCAGATTTCGAAAGAGCTGGAACGCATGATCGAAAATCTAGGAGATGACATCTACGAGCTTGCCGGCGGGGAATTCAACATAAACTCTCCGAAACAGCTCGGCGAAATTCTTTTCAACAGGTTGAAACTTGCACCGACAAAGAAAACCAAGACGGGATTCTCGACGGATGTGTTCGTTCTCGAGGAACTCGCTTCCGAGCATCCGATCGCGGAGAAGATTCTCAATTACAGAAAACTGACAAAGCTCAAGGGGACTTACGTCGACGCACTCCCGGCTTTGATAATTCCGCGAACCGGCAGAGTTCATACCTCATTTAACCAGACGGTGGCAGCGACGGGAAGATTGAGCTCATCCGACCCGAACCTCCAGAACATTCCAATCCGCGGCGAGATGGGAAAAGAGATCAGGAAGGCTTTCGTGCCTGGTGAAAAAGGATGGCTGATGGTGTCGGCCGACTACTCCCAAATTGAGCTTCGCGTGATGGCACACATCTGCAAGGACGAGGGTCTGATCGAGGCGTTCAACAAGCACGAGGACATTCATCGTACGACAGCTTCGAGAGTTTTCGGCGTGGCTCCGGACAAGGTCACATCCGATATGCGGCGCAAAGCCAAGGAAGTCAACTTCGGGTTGCTGTACGGAATCGGACCGTATGGACTTAAGATTCGTCTCGGTATTTCACAGAGCGAAGCAAAAGAAGTGATAGACACATACTTCAAGAGGTTCCCTCGTGTGCGGGAGTACATTACCGGCACTCTCGAGTTTGCACGCAAGCACGGATATGTTGAGACGCTTCTCGGAAGGCGCAGGTATCTCAGGAACATCAACAGCAAGAATTCCGCGGTGCGTCAGGCGGAGGAACGTCAGGCCATCAACATGCCGATACAGGGAACTGCCGCTGATATGATCAAGCTCGCGATGATCGGGATCTACCGCGAGATGAAGAAGCGGAAGATGAGAACCCAGATGATATTGCAAGTGCACGATGAGCTGGTGTTCGAATCTCCCAAAGGCGAACTCAAGGAGCTTGAGGAACTCGTTGTGGATAAAATGAAGAATGCCGTTAAGCTGAGCGTGCCGGTCGATGTTGAAGTTGGGACGGGACCGAATTGGCTCGATGCGCACTGAAATGATCAGGCATGTTTAATGTCCAGAAAAAGGAGGATTAACCTGGAGGAATCATGGTAGATCCTGCTGGCAAATCGGCTGATCAAATTGTGTCAAATCCGTTCGTTGATCATTCCTCCTGGCATTTCTTCCAGTCATTGTCCTGGCTCGATTTGGCAAAGCGAACACAGAAAACGAGCGCTCTCCACTATGCTGCATTTGAGTTACGCTATGGCATAGAGTATTTGCTCTTTGAATTACTCGTCTTGGCAACTGGGGGTTTGACAGAAGGAGAATATCAGAAATGTCTTGGATCGCCGGGTAAGATGAAGAAGATGCTACGTTCTGAAAAAGTGCTTTATGATCGGCTTTTTAGTTTTACCCAGATTCTTCTTCGCCTTGATCCACTTTCTCCTCGATTGCGTTATTGGGATCTGGACGAGCTTTTTTGTCTATGGGGAAAAGCGTCAGAGTTGCTTCACTTTGTTGGAGCGCATTCAATCACGTACAACGATAGCCAGTGGTTCATATCGGCTCTGGCTCGACTTGAATCTATCATAACTGAAATCTGGAACAAGAACCTAGCTACGATGGGCATTGGCGTTCTGAGGCCGGGAAAAATGTATCCGGAGGTCAGGCGAGCGTGGGAGATATACTCCAAGGGCCAACTATCTGACGAGGAGTTGTCAACACGTATGAATCTTATTCGTCCGATTCTCAAGCAGAGGGGTTTGTTAGGTCGATGAATTGTGTCTTGGTAAGTGAAATGAATTCCGACTTTAGGAGCAGGGCGGAGCTATTCGAGCTATAGATTTCTCAAAATCTAATTTTGAAATTCGAGGTTAGGAACTATGAAACAACAATGCAACATAACTTTCGTTTATGGAAGTTGGGTGATACTTCTCGGCGGATTGGCCTTCTATGTTATCAAAGGAGAATATGTTCAGGCTGTGTTCTGGGTTGTATTTATTCTACTTGCCCTATGGGCTTACGTTCGTTTTTTCCCAAAGATCTCCAGGTACATGGGATACGGATCTGTTGACGATCAACCTGCGAAGGAGGTGCAATCCGCTGATGCCATCGTCACCATCTATACTGGAGTTGGCTGCCCGTTCTGTCCGATCGTAAAAACGAGGCTTGTAGATCTTCAGAAGAGAATGGGATTCAGTTTGAAAGATATCGACGTAACGCTCAAACCGGATTTGCTGATCTCGAAGGGAATTCGCGCTCTCCCCGTCGTGGAAGTTGGAAATGCAACACTGGTCGGGAACGCAACCAGCGAGCAGCTGGCGAAGATGATAATGGAAAGCAGCATTCACTGAGCGGGAAAGGCATTCACCCCTCGACTGTTCAGTTGTCGGAGCATTTTCTCGAGCAGAGTTCAGCGCATGCGCGAGAACATATTGTAAAAGTTGCGGCTCCTGGCGTTATCTTATGAACAGCGATACGAGCTTGTAAGTACCTGCTCCCATCAGTGCCGACAGCGGAATCGTAAGCACCCAGACCATCACGATGTTTCCTGCGACTCCCCACCGTACTGCAGACAGACGATTAGTAGCTCCAACTCCCATTATTCCACCGTTAATAGTATGAGTCGTGCTTATCGGTATACCGAAGAAGGTCCCGATGGCAAGAGTGATCCCGCCTGCCGTCTCAGCACAAAAACCGTCAACCGGTCGCAGTCTCGTAATTTTTTGTCCCATTGTCTTGACAATTCGCCAGCCTCCGAACAGAGTGCCTGACGCTATTGCAAAGTGGCAGATAAGAATGACCCAAATCGGCACTCGGAACGAACTGAGATAACCAGCAGTGACAAGCAGACCAGTAATTACTCCCATGGTTTTTTGAGCATCGTTTGTTCCATGTCCCAAACTCAAGAAGGCTGCAGAGAGGAGTTGAAGTCTTCGGAACGCGGCGTTGACTCTCATCGAGGATCTATTGTGAAACATCCACATAACAGCTGTCATCAAGGAAAAGGCTATCAACAGTCCCATCACCGGAGCGACTACGATGAAAATCAAAGTCGGTGTCCAGCCGTGCAGAATTATCACAGAGAAGCCAGCCTTTGCAACAGCAGCTCCCGCATATCCACCCATCAGCGCGTGAGAAGAACTGGTCGGCAAACCGTAGTACCATGTTATCAAATCCCAGGCGATTGCGCCGATCAGGCCGCTGAGGATCACATACTGATTCACCTCGCTAAGCTGCACTAAACCTTTGCCGAGCGTTCCGGCGACGTTCAGCGTGAATAGGAAGGCCGCTACAAAATTGAAAAACGCCGCCCAGAGCACGGCTTTTCGTGGAGTAAGAACGCGAGTCGAGACAATTGTCGCTATAGAGTTGGCGGAATCGTGAAACCCGTTGAGAAAGTCGAAGACGAGGGCGATCAGGATAATGAAAACGACGAGTGAGATCATCTTGCAGCGAAGGGATCCGTTCGGACGAAGAAGGAATCAAGCATGTTTTATCAGAATAGACTCGAGAACGTTTGCGACATCTTCGCAGCGATCTGTCGCCGTCTCCAATCCTACGTAAATCTCCTTCTTCTTAATGAGCTCGATTACGTTCTTCTCGTTTTCAAAAAGGTCTGCCACGGCAAGTTCGAATACGGAATCGGCTTCGTTCTCGTACTCGTTGATCTTCTTTAAAACCTCCTGAAGTGAACTTGAGTCTCTGAAATCTCTTAGATATGAAATTCCTTTTCCGATAATTTCGACTTGCTCTTGAATAATTTCCATAAGCTTGCGCATGTACTGAGTATCTGCTCTAACATTGTAAAGTGTTAGTCGCGACGCGCTGCCGTTGATATTATCCATTATTTCGTCAAGGGAAGATGCTAGCTCATGGATATCCTCGCGGTCGAACGGAGTGACGAAAGTCGCGTTCAGCTCCGCAAATATATTGTGTGTCACCTCATCGGCCTGATGCTCGAGGTCCTCGATTTCTTTGACAAGTTCGTGGGTCAGCACTGCGTCCGCGTCTGCTAACTTTCTCAATGCAATGGAGGCTTTGAGGAGAAGTCTCGTTGATTCCTCAAAAAGCGTATAGAATTTTTCATCATGAGGCAGGAGAATTTGGATCAGTCTGTCAATTTTCACCTTAATGCCACTTTTCGGTTAATTAGGATCGAAGCCTTAAAATTTAATCGTAGTTGGTAATTATTCAAAGACATCTGACGGGTAAGGTGCAGAAATTCAATCGGTCTGGCGCTTTCTCGGCTGAATCCGAGCGGATTCCTGACTTGATTTTATCCCACGTATTCCGAAATTAAAGGAAGAAGTAGATGAGTTTATGTGCTGATCGTGTATTTGATAATGGTTGGGAGCTGCTTTAAATTGAACATACAAGAAATTCATTTCGGACGCTTGAGTCGATGGTTTGAAACTCGTTGTGGCTTGAAAGTGTTGGATTACCAGTGGCATT
Organism: uncultured Bacteroidota bacterium; assembly: GCA_963704305.1. Classification (GTDB taxonomy): domain Bacteria; phylum Bacteroidota; class Ignavibacteria; order Kryptoniales; family JAKASW01; genus JAKASW01. The sequence continues at coordinate 1,719,826 of OY969888.1, forward strand.
AAAATACCGAGTTTGACATGGAAGGCAATTTTTCTAATCGAGTACAGGATGTGATAAGGCTCAGCCGAGAAGAGGCTCTGAGGTTAGGACATGATTTTATCGGAACGGAGCATCTTCTCCTCGGGATCATTCGCGAAGGCGAGGGGATTGCGGTAAAGATTCTCCGGAACCTTGGCGTGGATCTATACAAGTTGAAGAAAGCGGTCGAGGATACCGTCCGGACTTCGGGGGGCACTCTCACGATCGGCAACATACCGCTGACAAAGCAGGCCGAAAAAGTTCTGAAGATTACATATCTCGAGGCGAAGCTTTACAAGTCGGATGTCATCGGGACGGAACATTTGCTTCTTTCCCTCCTGCGCGACGACGACAATGTTGCGTCACAGATTCTCCATCAGTTCAATGTCACTTACGACAGTGTCCGCCAGGAACTGGACAATATCATCAACGGCAGACCCTCTCAGCCGGCTGGGCAGCCTGCGCAGCATGCGTCCGGATCGGGAGGAGAGCAGCGGAAAGGTGAGAAGTCGAAGACCCCGGTGCTCGACAATTTTGGAAGAGACCTGACGAAGCTGGCTCTGGAGGACAAGCTTGATCCGATCATCGGACGCGAAAAGGAAATTGAGCGAGTGGCTCAGGTTCTCGCGAGAAGAAAGAAGAACAACCCGGTTTTGATCGGTGAGCCTGGCGTCGGAAAGACCGCTATCGCCGAGGGTCTGGCGCTTCGAATCGTGCAAAAGAAAGTTTCGCGCGTGCTCCACAACAAGCGTGTCGTGACTCTTGATCTCGCGGCTCTGGTCGCGGGGACGAAATATCGCGGACAGTTCGAAGAACGAATGAAGGCGGTGCTGAACGAGCTCGAGAAGGCAAAAGACGTAATTCTCTTTATCGACGAGCTTCATACGATCGTGGGCGCCGGCGGTGCGTCGGGTTCGCTCGATGCATCAAACATGTTCAAGCCTGCGCTCGCGAGAGGCGAGATACAATGCATCGGTGCAACTACACTCGATGATTACAGGCAATACATTGAGAAGGATGGAGCTCTCGATCGCAGGTTCCAGAAGATAATGGTCGAACCGACTACGGTCGATGAGACGATTCAGATTTTGAACAATATCAAACAGAAGTACGAAGAGCACCACAACGTTCATTTTACAGTCGCTGCAATAGACGCCGCCGTGAGACTCAGTGATCGTTACATGACGGACAGGTTCCTGCCTGACAAAGCAATTGATGTCATGGACGAAGCCGGCTCCAGGATCCACCTCGCGAACATCATCGCTCCCAAGGAGATCGTGGAATTAGAAGAAGAAGTTGAGAAGATCAAGCAGCAGAAGAACAAGGTCGTGAAGACACAGGATTTCGAAGAGGCCGCGCGTTTGCGGGATCTCGAGAAGAAGCTTCTGTCGGATCTGGAAATTGCGAAGCGTGAATGGGAGTTGAAGGCCGAGACGGCAATTCACGAAGTGACCGAGGATCATGTCGCCGATGTCGTGGCGATGATGACCGGCATTCCTGTGAATAAGATTGCCGAGAGTGAATCCGTCAAGCTTCTCAAGATGTCGGATGAGCTGCAGAAGGTCGTCGTCGGACAGGAAGAGGCCGTCGGGAAACTGAGCAAGGCAATTCGCCGCGCGCGAGCAGGGTTGAAAGACCCGAAGAGGCCGATAGGCTCGTTCATATTTGCGGGTCCGACCGGAGTCGGCAAGACAGAGCTCGCGAAGGCATTGGCGCGATACCTGTTTGATACGGAAGATTCGCTAGTTCGCATCGACATGTCTGAATACATGGAGAAGTTCAACGTCAGCCGTCTTGTCGGCGCTCCTCCGGGATATGTCGGTTACGAAGAAGGAGGACAGCTCACCGAGAAGGTCAGGCGCAAACCTTACAGCGTAGTGCTGCTCGATGAGATTGAGAAGGCGCACCCTGATGTCTTCAACATTCTCCTTCAAGTTCTCGATGATGGAATCCTAACCGACAGTCTCGGGAGACGAGTCGACTTCAAGAATGTCATCCTGATAATGACTACGAATATCGGCACGCGCGACATCAAGACTACAGGCTCGTTTGGATTCGGGCAGTCGAGCACCGAGGACAGGTATACCTCGATGAAAAATGTCATCGAGGAGGCGATGAAGCGGCTATTCAATCCGGAGTTCATGAACAGGATTGACGATGTCATCATTTTCCGCCCGCTCGAGACCGATGATATTAAGAAAATCATCGACATCCACACGGAGAGCCTGCGGAAGAGGCTGAGTACACTGGGTGTCAAGCTGGAGCTTACAAGGCCGTCAAAAGACTTTCTCGCCGAGAAAGGGTTCGATCCGGCTTTCGGGGCACGGCCGTTGCGCAGAGCCATCCAGCGGTATCTCGAGGACCCGCTTGCAGAGGAAATGCTGAAAGGGACTTTTGCTGAAGGAATGGTCGTGAAGGTAAAAGTCGACAAGCGCAGCGGCGAGCTGAAGTTCTCCGAACTGAAGACGGAAAAACAGACGAAGGATCCAAACCTTTCTGACGTCAGTACTAATTGATTTATCGTGCGCAGGAGCTTGGTCTCTTGACGGCTCCATGTTGGGAAGTCTTCGTTTTCCAGATGCACAGCGCTTTGCAGCTCTGATTTCAATATCCGCGAAAGGCTTTTCATATTTCTTTGTCAAGTAGTTGCAGTTGATTGCTTCAGCGGTGACCCTCGCGTTATTAGTTTCCCCAAATCCGTTTTTCAAATTGGAAATTCCTTGCTCCTTTGTTAAAATTGGTGTGTAAGATTCCAGGTAGCTTTCGTGTTTGTTCTCTCGTAAAGTTCGGGAATAATGATCCTCAGTGTAAATCCAAACGAAATCATAGGAAGCGCAGATGAACAAGAAAGGTAAGATGGCGGCAAAGAAGCATCATCGCAAAGTAAAGAAGATGAAAACAAAGATAAGGGCGCGCCGCGCTCAGGCGGGGAAACCCAAGCCTGCAGCTGAGTAATCACATCCCCTCCAGCGGAGGAATTCTGTTTACGGCTATCCATTGAAATCGCATTCGAAAGAATTGGAATACGCTCTGAATGTGGTGAAGGCTTCGGAGCGGATTACGCTGAAATATTTCAACTCCCGTCTCAGGGTGAGTTATAAATCTGACAGAAGTCCCGTGACTGTCGCTGACAGAGCCTGCGAAGAATTTCTGGTCCGCGAGCTTATGAAGAAGTTTCCCGACCACGGGTTTTACGGCGAGGAATCAGGTGAAAGATCGGCTGAAGGGTCCAGTAATATCCATGAAATGCATTCACGCTGGATCATCGATCCGATTGACGGCACGAGGAATTTCACGCGCGGGATTCCATACTGGGGAACACTCTGCGGACTCGAAGAAGAAGGAGAGATCGTCGCCGGTATCATGGCGTTGCCCGCACTCAAGACGATTTATTGCGCTTCGAAGGGACACGGAGCCTGGAGAAACGGCAGGCGAATAAAAGTCAGTAAGATAAGAGAGCTGGATAAATCTGTCGTCGTGTTTGGGGGGTTAAGCTACTTCATCGGGACGAAGTACGAAGCAGCATTCAAGGAAGTGATAAAAACATGTTATCACGATCGGGGTTTCGGCGACTGCTTCGGCTACACATTCGTCGCAAGCGGTTCAGCCGAGGCGATGCTCGATCCGATCGTCAGCCCATGGGATGTTGCGGCAATAAAAATTATCGTCGAGGAGGCGGGCGGAGCCTTCACCGACTTTGATGGAAATCCGACGATCTACAATCGTACCGGACTCGCGTGCAATCCTTACATACACGAATTGATTTTGAGAAAGTTTTCGGAATAGAAACGACGCAGTACCCCGAGCCGGGATATTGACCTTAATCCGCCTTTACTTTTATCGCCACCATTGTCATGTCGTCGTGCTGGGCCGCGTTGCCCACAAACTTCCTGACTCCGCTTTCGATCTTCCGCAGCATTTCCTCTACCGGGAGATGACGCGTTGATTCGATAAGTTCCACCAATCGTTCTTCACCGAACTCGTTCGCGCGTTGATCCATCGCTTCGCTGAAACCGTCTGTGTAGAAAACGAGAACGTCTCCGGGTTTCAGAGTAATTTCCATCTCTTCTAATGTGGAATCGAATTTCTCGCCGTTGTCCAGACCGAGTGCAATCCCGCTCGGAGTGAAAAGCTTTGCGGAGTCGTTGTCGGTAGAAAAGAAAACGAGTGGGTTGTGCCCGGCCCGTGCAAACCGGACGTTACGCGTGGTCGTATCCACAACTGCGTAGATCATGCTTATGAAAGTCCCGCGCGATATCGAACGGTAAATTATTGAGTTGATTTTGCTCAGCACCTTGCGCGGCGAGGGTTGATCTTCCGCTGAGGCCTGGAGCGCGCCCTTGGTAAGAGTCATGTATATTGCCGCCGGCAATCCCTTTCCTGACACATCGGCGATTGCTATCCCGATTTTTCCATCTCGCATTTGAACGAAGTCATAGTAGTCGCCGCCAACCTCAAGTGCAGGAATGCACATTCCTCCGAACTCGAAATGCGATATGGATGGAGTTGCCCTCGGGAGAAGATTTGTTTGGACGTTCTTCGCAATTTCTAACTCTCTTGCCATCCGCTCGCGCTCCGTGATTCGTCGAATGTGCTTCGGCATGAGGTCGACACTCAATTGGAAATGCTGCTTCCTCCAGAGTGCCACAAATGAGACCGCAACCGGAATGAACAGGATTACGACAGCGATCGCTGAATTCCATTCGAAGTAAGCTGCTTCCGATCCGAAAATCGGGATGAGATTGTGCGCTAAATTGAAAAGAACACTCGTGACGAGGACGGTGAGGAAGTCATATCGCAGAAACAGAAAGATCATCGCCCCCGACAAAGCGAGGGAGAGGAGAATTCTGGAGGATATTCGGTATTCCCCGTAGGGAAGATCGTAGAACATCGATGGCACGAAAAGAATTGCAGAGACTATTATCCCCGCAACAATTCTTCTTTTCCCGAAGAAGGATAGCACGCCAAATCTGTAGAGAGTTTCACAGAACAAACCAATTGCGAGTGAATCGGCAATCGCCTGAATCGACGGTAAGTAGGAGTCGAGGGGTGTGCTCGAACCGATATGCACGGCATAGAGGTGGAACACGGGATGCGAGACGGCGTAAACTCCAAGGAGAATTCCGCTGAATGCGTACCCGCGCAGCATAGAGGCTCCAACTTTTTCGTTGAAGAACTTGAGATGAGAAGCTGCGTCAAAGGTGAAGAGTTTTTCTGGCCACTGGGCGCGCGCCGAAGACTCTCCTATTCCCCATGCCGAGAAGGTGAGGATGCCGAGCAACGGAGTCCAAAGCAGGAGCAAAGAAGCCGCAACGACCAGCGCCTCGTAGAACAGATTCAATGAAGTTATTTGCACCCCCTTCGAAATAGCGGGGAAGATCAAGACGAACGATAGTGCTGCCATAATGTAATAAGTCGAGCTTACTTGAAGCGCTGAGCCTACTCCGGCCTCGCCATCGTTGTATCGCTTGAGAAAGATCACAAGCCCTACCGCGAACAGCACGAATATGATTACCCAGGAAGAAAAAATGAGGAACACGAAAGGAGTGCTCTTGGAATTATATGAGAGACTGAATTCGGAAGGAGTCTGGTAAGATCTCTCGTATGAAGTTATCTGATTTCCGTTAACCCGAATAGAGATTTGTTCGGTCAAACCGAGAATATTTTTGTCGTTCGGTACAAACGTGAATGTCCAGTCCTGGCGGCGTTCCAGCCGGATCGGCTCCGAGGTTTTCAGATTCCAATCGGAAAGATCGACGCCGGTGACGACGCTCAGATGGTGAGACTCCCAGCAGGAATCGAGAATGGATCTCGCTTCGTGTTCCTCCAGATGCTTTCCTTCCGTCGAATCAGCAATAGATATCCTGTACGACATCAGTTTTCCGGCCTGAGAAAAGACCGAGCGGAATTTCTGGCTCTCTGTTGATTGCTGGGAACGGTCGAACCAGATGACCGTCCAACTGTTCGTCGCGACAGAATCGTTTCTTACTAAATCATTCGCGCGGGCAGCACCGACTTTGCTCTGGAGAAATGTAAGCACTATATCGTCCATGCCGAACGTTGTGTTTTCCATTAGCCCGCTTGTCAGGTTAAAGCCGACCTTGCCGACGACGTCTCTTGACATCTGCTGGACTTGTGAACGGGTCAGTCTACTGTCAATTGAGCGGGTTGTGGAGTAAATCGGCAGTAGGTAAATGAAGATAGCGAGGCCGATGATACCGCCTGCACCGAAGATTATCGCCGGTTTTGGAATTTTCATCTTTTAAAAAATTTAGCATCGGCAATGCGAGATTGCAAACACAAACACAAACATCTCGAGGTGGAAGTTCCCTTTGCGTTTGCGGTAGCATGAAAGTATATTCTGAACATTAAACCAGCTGAAGCATCATAGTTCATACTTAACCATACGCATCGGACGGAAAAAGTTCCTTCTCCAATTTGCATCCGCTTCAATACACTGATTTGAAAGAAAAAGGATCGAGAAATGAAAAGCAGACTTCTCTTTTTTGCGCTATCCTTTGTGTTTATTGCCTTCGTCGGAATCGCTCGGTCACAATCAGATGGAGTCAAACCGTCGTCGGGGCAGACCGCCGGCTACAACCCACACGATGTTTTCGATCCGAACTTTGACAGTTATGGTGGTACCGCTTACCGCAGTGCCAGCGGGGAGCCGGGCCCGAGCTACTGGCAGAACCGTGCGGACTACAAAATTGCCGCGACTCTCGACACGGTCGCGAAGAGGATAGTCGGCAAGGTTGAAATCTCTTACACAAACAACAGCTCCGATGAATTGTCATATGTCTGGCTTCAACTCGAACAGAACCAGATGAGCGAAAATTCTCGCGGCATCTTAGTCGCAGGGAATCCACCCGTCAGATTCAGGGGAGGTGACATTCTCAAGTCGGTAAAGGTTGAGGAGAACGGAAAGTCATTCGATGCCGAATACATAGTCAACGACACGCGAATGCAGATCAGACTTCCGAACGCGATGAAGCCAAAAGGCGGCAAGATAAAAATCATGATTGATTATTCTTTTGTGGTGCCTCCACCGCCAGGTTATGGAAGAACTGGATGGATGTATACGAAGAACGGAGCTATCTACGATATCGCACAATGGTATCCTCGAATGGAAGTGTATGATGCCGTCAAGGGATGGAACAGTCTGCCGTTCTTAGGTGAAGGAGAATTTTATTGTGACTACGGCGACTTCGATTACAGCGTTACAGTTCCTGCAGATATGATTGTTGTAGGATCGGGAGAGCTTGTCAACCCGAAAGATGTCCTGACGCGAGAGGAGGTCGCGCGGTTAGGCCAAGCGAGCAAGAGCGACGATAGAGTTTACATCGTGTCTCCGGAAGAGATCGGGAATCCGGAAACACGGCCGACCGGGAAGGGAATGGTGACATGGCATTTCAAGATGCACAACTCGAGGGACGCTGTCTGGGCTTGCTCTCGTGCATTTATCTGGGATGCCGCCCGAATAAGTCTTCCTAGCGGAAAGAAGTCACTTGCCGAGTCCGTCTATCCGGTCGAAAGTGCAGGTGATTCATCATGGGGTCGTTCAACTGAATATGTCAAAGGGAGCATTGAAATTTTTTCGAAGGACTGGTATGAATATCCATATCCTGCCGCGATAAGCGTTGCAGGACCGGTCGGCGGAATGGAATATCCGGGGATCGTATTCGACTGGTGGCAGATGAAAAATAAAGTGCTCTGGTGGGTCACCTCACATGAGCTCGGACACAATTGGTTTCCGATGATAGTCGGCTCGAACGAGAGGGCGAATGCCTGGATGGACGAAGGGTTTAATACATTTATAGATATATACGCCTCGGACGAATTCAACCACGGCGAGTATGCACCGAAGCGTGACAACGAATTTGATCCGCAGGGAAAAAATCCCGCGCGCGACATCGTTCCTTATTTATTGAATCCGGAATCGCAACCGATAGTTTCTTATGCAGACGCAATTACAGGACGATATTCTCATGTGCTTGAATATTACAAGACGGCGCTCGGGTTATACATGCTTCGAGAATATGTCCTTGGTCATGATCGGTTTGATTATGCTTTTCGTACTTACATAAAAAGATGGGCATTCAAGCATCCGACGCCGATTGACTTTTTCAGGACGATGAACGATGCGGCAGGGGAAAACCTTAACTGGTTCTGGAAAGGTTGGTTTGTAAAGAACTACAAGTTAGACCAAGCGGTGGACAGTGTGAAATACGTCGGTGGCGATCCTGCGAAGGGCGCACTCATTACGCTTGAAAATAGAGACCAGATGGTTATGCCGACGACGGTCGAGGTGAAAGAGTCGAACGGCAAAACGGGGAGAATTGATCTGCCTGTCGAAATCTGGGAACACAGCGGTCTGTTCACATTCCGGTATAATTCAACGACAGCCATCGACTCGGTGATTGTTGATCCCGACAGAGTATTGCCGGATGTGAATGAGAAGAATAATGTATGGACGGGAGTCAGCGGCAAGTAGGAAAAACGTGGCAGGGGTTTGACTAATCAAACCCCCGCACAATTCAATTCGTTATTTCGTTACCAAATATCTTTTCGCTTGAGCAAAGCGCTCGTGACGCGCAAGGTATCCAATTCAAATACTGCTCTTTCCTATTTGAAGTCTGCGTTGCAAACACTGTCGTTAATAGTATAGTCGAAACTGTAAGTTGGACCAGTAACTGTGTGGTCCTGAGTATAAAGAACATTCTTGTATACCATGCCGAAAGTGTATGTCGCACCGTTTTTGAGCCCGTTCAGAGTAATTTTTCCGTTATTTATTGTGCCGAGATCAACATTTCCGCATGGGCTGAGGACATAAATGTCGTACCCGCTCGGCTTGATTTTGTCCGGAGGATTGTTGTGAGGGCATTCCGCGGTGACATCGACACTAACGTTCACCCTATCACTACTGCTCGAGTTCACAGCCAAATTTATTGTGTTCGTCGAACACAAATCATTAACGGTTGTGCTCCCCACTAACGTCGCTGGACATTCAAGCAGACTCCAAGCTTCTACAGTAGTCGGAACCCCTTTCGGGAGAGTTAAGTTCTTGAATGTAATACTCGATTGACCTCCACTTATGTTCGTTGACAAAACAGTCTGGCCAGAAATCTTTACTTTCAGTGTCAAGGCTGAGTAGCTGCCAGTAACATTAAAAGTGATACTATTTGTGCAAACCTTTCCGCCGCTCGATATCCACCCGGAAAGCCAGTAGGATAGATGTGACGCCTGAAAAGTAATTGTGAAGTTTCCTTTCGCATCAGGTCCCACTGCGGTTCCGTTAGTTTCGAATTTCCAGGTCTGCGAAGTCTGGTCAAAACTGTATACCGGAACAGTGTCGCCATTCTTTATCTGGGCATTTGTAGTAGCATTAATGGTACTCCCCGGTACAGTGAAAGATAACGTGACGGGTGTAGAAAACGATTTAGCTAACTGTCCGCTCGAGTCTAGTCATAGTAAAGGAAGCAAACCCGGCAGCCTGTATGTATCCGGATCCGGTTGAGCCACTTTGATCAGTGGAAGTGACACTCAAGCCGGTGGGCAGCGCGCCGTTAGCTGATTGGTTGCTTGAAAAATACGTTACGTTAACTGTCAGAGAGCCTGTAAGCGCATTTCCGTTCGCGTCCTTTATTGTCGTCCCCGACGGTACTGTAATTTGTGCAGAGCCTCCAGTGGTGGCTTCTGCATTGGTCTGGACGGTGGTGGTTGTATTTGTTTGTCCGCCAGAGCTTGTTTGAACTTGTGTAGGCGTTGCGGTGCTCGTGCCTTGCGGAGGCGCAGATATTTTTACCATACCTATTGTAATTGCCTGGCTTCCGGTGGAAGAGATCGTTACAGGATAGCTTGTTGTTTGGTAACCATTCGAGCTGGCTACTAGAGTTACCATGACAGGACTTTGAGAGGTAGGTGTAACACTACTGGAAACTCCGAACTCCAGCACGCCGCTTTGAGTGGATGTAGAGGTCATTGGCACGTCAAGCGTGGTGACAATTTCATTTGCATTCGGTCCTGTGAAGCTTAGATTCACTGATGTATGCTGTGAAGGCGATCCTATTGGCTGGCCTGTTGCAGCATCGACGAAGTTCACGGACGCCGTCGTAGATATCGATAGCGTGTTGAATACAAGCGCGATGTTCTTTATGGGGTCCGTAATACTGCAGCTCGTATAGAACGTGACAAATACTGCTACGAAAACAGCACCCAGGATCAATCTGTACTTTCTTTTCAAACTGGCGATCATTTTACTTCTCTTCCTCCATTAAAATTTATAAGAAATGCCGAATGATAGAACCGGGTAGAACTGGAACCAGCTCAAGTTGCTCTGTAGCTGTGGTCCCTGGGAGTCCATCGGTGCAAGAAGTTTGGTCCCGGTCATCGTGGCTTGCGGCTTGCCGTGATAGAACGCTCCTAAGTCGAATGTAAATCCCAGGCCTGGCATGCCTGAGGCTGCATTACCAAATCCGATCCCAAGATATGGAGCTACTTTCTGGAATTTGATGTCTGCTGTCACAATACCGAGTTTCTCAGGAGTGTACTCTATGTTGCCGGTCTTCTTAGTCACCGTCGGTGTGATCGTGGCGCTTACCTTGTTTAGATTGACGATCAGTCCGCCGGTGAATCTGAAGCTGCTTGCGAAGGGGAACCAGTCTACCAGTGCCGAAACATCTGAAAGTTTCAGACTGCCGTCGACCTTGTAGTCGCTGGTGTGCTCCACGTTATTTGCGTTGTAAGAAAATATGCCTGCACCAAGTGACACATTGAATAATGGGGAGAGGGATCTGTATGCCTGGAGACTGACGCCTTGCGTTCCAACCTTGACTGAGGCAGCATATCCTTGAGCCTTAGATTCGTGGGAAACCAAAAGCGACACCATCGGCACAAACAAGATTAATAGCACTTTTCTCATATGTGACCTACCTTTTTGTTGTGAAATAGTTAATTTGCGTTCTGACAACAGTAAATGCGCATCAAGAGTGCTGCGGGGTGAGACGAAAATATCGACTCTAATAGTTACCTCGTTCCTAACAATGAATAAGTTCTTATGGTTCCACACGCGCATCCACATGAAAGGGCTATTTCGGAAGAAACTGATAGCACAAAGCCCAACTCAGCTTTACTATCGCGGTGAAGCGGTTGATATCATTTATTAATTAGCCAGACTGCTCTTCGACAGGGGCAATGATAAAATGCCCGATGATTATTGTACGAACTTAAGGTTCAAAATGCAACTATAAGGCCGACATTCCTCTCCATTTCGGCTAACATTTCGAAGGAATGTGCACTGAGTCACAACTATCCGGACCCGTTTAGTCCGACGACAACCATAAGGTATGATTTGAGAATGCAATCGACAGTGACACTCGAGATATACAATGTGCTCGGACAAAGAGCCGAATATTTGAATTATGGATTAATGGACGCGATCAGATACAACGAAGTTGCGGATATGTCTCGATTCGCGAGTGGCGTCTATTTCTACACACTCGTTGCTGAGGGAAATGATGGACGGAAATTCATATCGATAAAGAAGCTGGTGATGATGAGATGATATGTAATGAAATTATGTTTATGCGCCGAAGTCCGCCTGTGGCGAACTAGGGTCGGGAAGGATCGAAATTACAAGACAGAGCGCCGATGTAAACATGGCGCCGTTTGCCAGCCAAGTTTGTTTCTAGATGATAGCGGCACAAGGAAACGAGGGGAAAAACTTGTGAAGAGCGAACTGCAACTTACTTCCATAGTGAGTCACGGTCAGACAAGTCCACGAGATTGAATTCTATCCGCTTGAGTCGCGCGAGCTTCCTTACACCGGATTAGTATTAGCAGCACCTGTCTCTTTGCTTTAATCCCATCCTGCTGGTAATAAGTTGAGATGGGTGTGCTTCACTGACCATCTTCGATTGGGATCAATAATGTGTAAACTTATCCCGTTGTCGTCGGACTTTCTCCTCATCCGTGCGAACATTTTTCCTCAACAGCGAAGCGCTCTTTGCCTCGGCATGGTCGGTTCGTGAGCTTGGACACTATGTATCGCCGGCTTCTAGCGATTGTGAACGACGGCACATCTCCAGCCTGCCAGCCATAATATATTTTTATTTAGACAAGATATAGCAAGAGATGCCGACAGAACCACGCATGATTGTAGCCTGGCTTATTGCCAGAGCAGAATCCACACACGACAATTCCCCTTTGGGACATCCGAAAGCTATTTCCTCTTTTGCTTACGATGTTCCGTTCGCTCACCAGAAAAAATCTCGCAGGAGGAAAAAGATGAAAATCAATACGCTGATTTCAGATACATTCTCTTTCTCAATAATAGCTCTTTTCTCATTTGCACTTTCAATTGCTGCCCCGACGGCGATAGCAGAATATCAAGACCAGCGTCGCCACAGGCACATGGGCTACGGCTGGAACTTGGAGCCCGAGCGGCGTGCCAGCGAGCACGGACACAGTTGTCATTGCGTCCGGTACCACAGTCACCGTTGGGGCTAGTGCAACCTGCGGCGCGTTGGATGTAGTTGGAGGCTTAACAATAACAACGAATGGTGTGACGCTGACCGTATCGGGTGGAGGTACGTCGCCAGTGACTTACGGTACAGTTGGGGGTAATGGGACAATAACATCTAATGCGTCAACCGCAACAAATACGATCGCACTTACTGGCGATTGGATTTTCTCCGGTTCGTTTTCAGGATCACATCTTACCGTAACATTCAACAGCACGTCTGTCGACCAATCAATTTCGGGGGCGTTATCCTGTCGTGTTTTCACAATGGCAAAGAGTTCAACGACACTGCATCTTGCCATCACGCCCACCGTTTCAACCACGACCACTCTGACATCGGGTAACGTCGACTATGACGGTGGGGCACAATCTACTCTTGCTGCAAATCATCCGGGTGACGTTACACTCTCTGGTTCTGGGGCAAAGACTTCATCGACCAGCTTGAAGACCATCACGGGTACTCTGACATTGAGTGGCACTGCGACTGCAACGACCACTGTGGGCTTGACGATCAGCACCAACCTGGTCGTTAATAGTGGCACAACCTTCACGGCTGCCGGATTTGCCTTAACCGTAACCGGCGCGACCACGGTTGATGGTACATTGAACGTGTCTTCCACGACAGGCACGAAAAAGTTTACGGGCCTTGTTACGATTAACACCGATGGAACATGGGACAACTCGATCAATTCAGCTATCACATTAGAAGGTGGATTAACAAATGATGGAATATTTACGTCCGGAACAGGAAAGTACACTCTCTCAACCAATAGTCAGTCTTTCGGAGGTACGTCGGCAATCAACTTTGATGGCAGCGTAGCAGTTACAGGTGCAATAACCGTGACTAACAATACAACAGTCACGATAACAGGGAGTCTCACTGGCTCGGTGGCGGGATCGACTTGGTTGAACGCTGCGAACTCCACTTTCAATGCAGGGGCAGCAGTATTAGCAACAGGGACTCTCACGGCCACAGCTACCGGGAACACTGTAAATTACACCGGTGCGAGCCAGACATTGAAAGTCGCGTCGTATTACAACTTAACACTGAGTGGCGGACCGGAAACATTTGGCGCGATAACGACAATTGGCGGCAACCTGACTCTGAGCGACACTGCGACAGCAACTACTAAAGCTGCTTTGACCATCTCAGGGAAGCTCAATGTTGGAAGCGGGACAACGTTTGCCACGGGTACTACCAATACCTGGACTCTCACGGTCACAGGAGCCACATCAGTCACCGGGACATTGACGCTTGCGAACACAGCCACGAAAACATTCACAGGCGACGTAACAATCAACAGCGGAGGCGTCTGGGATGAGACGGGCGCATCCACTTACAGTTTTGCCGGGAACTTCACGAACAATGCGACAAGTTTCACAGCGAGCTCCGGCTTACACACTTTCTCCGGGAGCTCGATGACAATTAGCGGTTCAACCACCACGTCAATCGCAAATGTGGAAGTCACCGGGTCGTACACGAACACCAGGACGCTCACCGTGAGTACTGCACTCTCCGGAACAGGCACACTTACCAATAACGGTACCCTAAATATCGGAGGTACATCTACCGTCACGACACTGACGGCAACAGCTTCGGGCAATACGGTGAATTACAACGGAACCGGCACACAGACCGTTCTTAATACAAACTATTACAACCTCGCTATCTCCGGCTCAAGGACAACGAACAGTGTTACGATCGATGGCTCGATTGGGATCGCGGGTAGCTTCACGAACTCCGCTTCATTCTCCACGGGCAACTACGTGCTCACCGGCAGCATGATCGCTTATGACGGAGCAGGCCAATTAGTCATAGCTCTTCCCGTGGCATATGTTAACCTTACGCTTTCCGGCAGTGGAACAAAAACGGCGAGTGCTTCAATAACAGGAAGCGGCACATTGACGAATTCAGCCACGTTTGATATGGCCGGTTTCACGCTCACTGCGGGAACCATTTCCAACTCCGGTGGAAAAATTCGATTCTCCGGGACTTCGAACGGCCATGCTGTCGGAACTGGAACGGTCGAGTACTACGGTTCAGGGCAGACGGTTACTTCAGGGACATATGACAGTCTTACGATTAACCAATCGAGTGGCAACGCCGTGCTGGGCGGTGCAACCACAGTGAACGGGACATTGGCTCTTGCCTCAGGCAACTTGACCGCGGCTTCGGGAGTTACTCTCACAATTGACGGCACCATCAATGCTGGAACAGACTCAGTCCTCGGCGCCGGCAACTTCACCCTCGCATCAGGCGCGACACTCAAGACCGCAAACGTGAGCGGTGTCAATGGAAGCGTTGGGGTAAGCGGTACGGTATCGATTAGCAGCGGGGCGAATTTTGAATTCGACGGATCAAGTGCTCAGGTAACCGGCACGCTTTTGCCCGCGACAATTCATAATCTTACTATTAACAATTCCACTGGTGTCACGCTGAGTCAATCAACCAGCGTCACAGGGACGTTGACGATGACTGCCGGTGATCTTGCGACAACGGAAACATACAGCCTGAGTCTTCCCTCGGGCGCTGCCGTTTCCGGTGAAGGGTCCGGCCATTACGTCGTCGGGAAGTTGATCATGGATGAAGCCGTCGGTACCAGCGCTTCTTCTAATTTGAATACGGTCGGAGTTTCTATTAATTCCGGGTCCGATAATCTCGGCACTGTCGAAGTAACTCGACTGAGCGGTACTGCCGGTGCGATCACTGTGGGAGGCAAGTCGGGAATTAACAGAAGCTGGACGATCACCTCCGACAACCCTCCAACCGGTGGAAGAACTCTGACACTTTCGTGGGTGTCTGATGACGACAACGGAAAAAACCTGAGCGCCATGCAGGTATGGAAGAGTACGAATGCTGGCACAACGTGGCTTGCGGTTGGTGGCACACAGAACTCGTCTTCACGTTCTGTGTCGGTTTCGAGCACCTCTTTTTCGGAGTGGACAGTGAGCGACGTTGACCACTCACTTCCGGTTCAGGCCTCGGAATTTTCCGCGATTGCGAATTCGAATTCCATCGAGATAAGCTGGAAGACACAATCGGAAGTGAACAATGCGGGGTTTAATGTTTTGAAGATGACGCCCGATGATCCGGCGTGGGAATTAATTGCGGGCTACAAGTCGGATGTCGGGCTGCGTGGACTCGGCACAAGTCCGACCGGAAGGAGCTACGAATTCACCGACATGAAAGTACAGTCCGGGACATTGTACGAATACAAGATACAAAGCGTCTCGACAAGCGGCGCTGTCGAAGATCTGAGTACCATCTCGGTTACCGCGAATGTGCCCAGGGCATACGCGCTCTACCAGAACTATCCGAACCCGTTTAATCCGACAACAGTCATCAGCTATCAGCTTTCAGCGGTCAGCCACGTGACGCTGGAAGTGTACGATGTACTTGGCAGAGAGATAGCGACACTCGTCGATGGCCAGCAAAATGCCGGAGCATACAAAGTGAACTTTGACGGAGCGATATATCCGAGCGGGGTGTACTTTTACAGGATCGATGCCGTGGGGGTAAACGGGAAAAGATATGTGGCAATAAAGAAGTTGATGCTGATGAAATGACACGGAGGAGAACACTGCCCTGAAGAGACGCCTTCGCCAGAACTGTGCCCGTTCTCCGCAGCTTCGGCGAAGGTGGGGATTTATGGACGCCGGGGGATAGTATCACGAGATTGCCGCGGCAAGATTTGGGCGCGAGCTGAACTCCAACACAACGAGCGTCCGACCGCTGTTGAACTGGACGTAAACTTCCGGTTCACTTCCGAAAGCGCATCCGGCAGCAGTTTGCGAAATTTGTGTGGGGGCACCATTTGAACTGAGGCATTGTTGTAAGGAGAAGCGTTCCGTACCTGTCTGTTGGCTTCCTGTTTAAGCGAATGAAAATCACCCGAATACTGTTTTTCTTCATCATTTTTGCTGAAGCCGTGTGCTCGCAGTCCTTTCGAATGCGCCGGCTGACCACCGATGATGGACTCTCACAGAGCTTTGTCTTCTGCATCCTCAAGGATTCGCGCGGTTTCATGTGGTTCGGAACAAAAGAAGGACTCAACAAATACGACGGCTACGGATTTACCGTATACCGTAACGATCCTGCAGACGTCAATTCGATTCCGAGCAACTACATCTCCGCCTTATGTGAAGACAGGTCCGGAATATTGTGGATAGGAACAGCCCTCGGAGGTTTATGCAGCTACGACCGAACGCGGGAAACGTTTCATCGTTATCAATACAATCCTTCCGATCACAACTCAATAACCAGCGACCGTATCACTTCGATCTTCGAAGATAGCAGACGTAATTTATGGATTGGGACTCATCGCGGGTTGAACATGATGGATCCGCTACGGAAAAAGATCAGATGTTTCCTTCACAGCGCAGAAGATACATCCAGCGTCAGTGACGATGACATGCAATCGATCTCTGAAGACAGGAACAGCAATCTATGGATAGCCACCGCCCGCGGTGCGGACGTCCTCAACTATGAATCAAATACATTCACCCGCTTCGTTCATGTGCAGGACGATCCAGGCTCTCTCGAAAGTAATCACGTCTACACTGTTCTACAAGCAAGCGACGGGTCATTGTGGTTTGGCACGTCCCGTTCGCTCGACCGCTACACAAAAGGTAAATTCACCCATTACACAATCCACGATCCAAAAGAACAGCACTATAACGTGACACAGATTGTCGAGGACCCGCAGGGGAAGTTGTGGCTAATCTCTAACTTCTCGTTGGTTCGCTTTGATCCCCGTTCTTCGCAGTACGAATTTGTCCGCGAGCATCCGGGAACCACGACCATGTATATGGACGACACCGGCATACTGTGGTTGGGCACCGCAGGGGCAGGTGTCGATCGATTCTCCACGGTGGGAACCCGGTTTGAACTGCATGAAGGAGAGCGGATCGAGAACGTTATGTTTGGTGACATCATTTCAAGGCTGGACAGGTTTGCCGGAAAGAAATTCGTCTATCCGGATATTCACGGACAGTCGTTCGCGGAAGACTCGAAGGACAACATCTGGATCTCCACTGTCTTCGACGGATTGTTCTGTTACGACGTGAGACAAAAGAAGTTCACGAGATACCAGTACCGGACCGACCTGGAACATAGGGATGTTCGACGAAAGATTTACTTTCCGTATGTCGGGCCGAGCGGGAGAATCTGGATCGGAACACGATTCGGTGTGGCTGAATTGGATTGGCGCACGGGAAGATTCCGTTACTATCCTCTCTATCCAGAAGACTATGCTTTCTCCAACTTTGATGTTCTCTCCGGCTCATACGACATAACATGTTTAAGTGAGGACTCATCAGGTGTCCTCTGGGTGGGAACACCCATTCTTGGACTTATTCGGTTCGACCCTGCGAACGGGTCAGAAAATTCTTACACCTTCCGGTCAGACGATACAACAAGTCTCAGTTCGAATTTCATTTTGTCGATCGAACCTGACCCATTCGAACCATCCCGCTATCTCTGGATAGGAACGGATGGTGGCGGGATGAATAAGTTCGACAAGAAGACCGGTCGGGCCGAACGTTTCACCGTGGAGAGCGGACTACCCAACAATGTGGTGTACGGCATACTTGCCGACCATTCCGGCAAACTCTGGATGAGTACCAATCGAGGACTTTGCAGGTTCGATCCTCTCACCCGAAGCCTTCGCGTGTTCGATGTTCAAGATGGCTTACAGTCGAATGAATTCAACAGGAGGGAATTTTTCAGGTTGCGGGACGGCAAAATGTATTTCGGCGGCATTGGCGGTGTCAATGCGTTCTACCCAGACCAGGTCAAAGACAATGCCCACATACCTCCGATTGTCATTACCGGTTTCAAAATCTTTAATCTCTCCGTGACCCCGGGTGATCATACCGGGATACTGAGTCGACCAATCACCGCAACGGATACGATCATGGTGGATTACCGGGAAAACATTTTATCGTTCGAATTTGCGGCGCTCGATTATTCTATTCCATTGAAAAACAGGTACGCATATATGCTGGAAGGATTCGACCCTGATTGGATCATGGGCGGAACAAAAAGGACTGCGACTTTCACGAATCTCGATCCCGGCAAATACGTTCTCCATGTAAAGGGCTCGAACAACGACGGAGTATGGAATGAAAAGGGAACATCTTTGGTGCTGATCATCAAGCCTCCTTTTTGGATGACAGCCTGGTTCAGGATCTCTGTGGGTCTCGTTCTCTTTCTTGCCGTTGCCGGGGCCTTTCGATATTTCGAGCTGAGAAAGATAAACGAGCGAACTCGCAGAATGGAACAGGAAACAGCGATCGAGCGTGAGCGTCTTCGCATTTCAAAGGACATGCATGATGACATCGGCTCTCGATTGACACAAATAAGTTTGTTGAGCAATATCACCGCGAGAAATCCTCAGGACTCTGCAAATGTGGAAAAAAATCTTGAAGATATTTCGAGCACGGCAAATGAAATCGTCACTGCATTGGATGAGATTGTCTGGGCCGTCAATCCGAAATACGATACAGTCGAAGATGTAATGGATTACCTTGCTCAGTTCGGTGCAACATATCTCGAACGAGCGAATATCGAATGCCATGTCGATCTCCCCGCCGTCGAGACCGGGATCCAGGTCGCCGCCGAAACTCGTCACAACGTCTTCATGGTAGCGAAAGAATCCCTCAACAATATCGTGAAATATGCCGGCGCGAAGGAAACGTGGATGCGATTTGACTTATCGTCGAATCAACTCTCTTTAACGATCGAGGACAACGGGAGAGGTTTCGACGTGGATGAGGTGAAGAAATTTAGCGAAGGTTTGAACAATATGAAGAGGCGGATGGAAGAGGTCGGTGGTACGTGTGAAGTCACGAGTCAGCGCGGCATCGGGACAATCGTACGCGCGATGATTCCCGTGAAGGTTACGAAAAATCATCCGTTCGGTTGATTGTTGACAAAACATGATTCGCATATATTGACGGCAAAGAAATGACAACACGTGTTGCTGTAGTCGAGGACGATGATAAGATTCGCGAAAGTCTGATTGTCCTCATCGAAGGATCGGACGGATTCCGCTGTATCGGTGCATACGAACGAGCAGAAGAAGCGATTCGCGATTTCAAGCGCAAGGACGCCGATGTAGTGCTGATGGACATCAATCTTCCTCAGATGCAGGGGACTGAAGCGGTCCGTGTCCTGAAAGAGTTGAAACCCGAGCTGCAGATCATAATGCTGACAGTTTACGAAGACAGTGATAAGGTCTTCGAGTCTCTCGAGGCGGGAGCGACCGGGTATTTGCTGAAACGCACTCCACCCGATCAGTTGCTCAATAGCATCAAGGAAGTCATGGCCGGAGGCTCACCGATGAGTCCGACAATCGCCCGGCATGTCGTCCAATCTTTCAGGAAGGCGGCTCCCCGAAAGCCCGATGCGGAAAGCGTCACGCTGTCAGAGCGTGAAGAAGAGATTCTTAACCTTCTTGTTAAAGGAAGAAGATACAAGGAAATTGCCGAAGCACTGTTCATCTCACCCAGCACGGTACACACTCACCTTCACAACATCTACGAAAAACTTCACGTCCGCTCACGCACCGAAGCGATGGTAAAGTACTTGAACAAATAATTACCGCCACTCTGCTCAACCGAATGGTTGAGTTAATTCCTTAGATCTCTCCTTTCATTTCACATTTTCAACGCAATGGTGGATACCATAACAATTTGACCCGCCATATTTTTTAGGAGAAAATCAAATGAGGAAGGTGAAGAAATGAACCGTTTGTTCACAGTCGTTCTGGTCGTGTTTGCTGCTGGCGCGGCTTATGCACAAAGTACATCTGTAAAGCTTCCGACTGCTAGCAGTACGAGCGACTTTACCGTGACCGACAGCAGCAACATAGTCTTGTTGAAAGTTATGGGAAACGGGCGGGTGGGTTTTGGAACGTCGAGTCCGAATGAGCCCTTTGAAGCAGCAAGTCCATCAGCTCGTGCCATCATCAGCGACGCACAAGGAGCAAATCGGCGGGGCTTGCTGCTTGTTGGTCCTATTTCAACAGCAGATTATGCAAGGATAGCTACCATCGGCTATGGTAATTCCGGAGGCGGAAAGCCCCTTCTCATTAATAGAGCCATTGATGGAAAAGGTAAAGTCGGCATCGGTATTAACAATATCCCGACTCAAGAGCTTGAGGTCGGGGGAATAATTTATTCTGATACCCTCGGATTTATGTTTCCTGACGGCACAATACAAACCACCGCTGCCGGTGCTTCGCAATGGACGACGAGCGGATCGAATATTTATTACAGCACAGGAAAGGTCGGCATTGGAACGTCAAGTCCCGGCGAAGCGCTTGAGGTGAACGGTAAGATATATTCCAGTTCAGGCGGCTTCAAATTCCCTGATGGGTCGGTGCAGACAACGGCAGCTGGCACCGCGTCACAATGGGCAACAAGTGGCTCGAATATTTATTACAGCACAGGAAAAGTTGGCATTGGAACCAACAATCCCTCAGCAACGCTTGATGTTTCCGGAGGGGATGTGTGCGTCTCCGGATCGAACAATTTCACATACTCTTCCGCCAAAACACATTATTATTCAGTTTCCGGTTTGGCATTCGAACTGGAGCATACATCTGGTTCAGACCATCGCCAGGTATCCGGAGGAAGCATCTACGACGATGGCGGAAACGGCATTTTCCAGGCAAGCTATGTTGCACCGGTCAATCTGCCGGATGGTGCGACGGTGACCGGAGTGACTTTCTACGTCGTGGATAATGATGGAACATACAATCCAGGCGGGGGACAGTTATGGCGTAACGATGCCTCAACATTGACACCTTATGGCAACATCGATACGATGGCCACGGTGCTGGCACCTGCGTCTGCGAATAGCCTCAACATTCAATCTTCGTCGACGACCACCATCTCAAATCCCGTCATCGATAATCAGAATTATCTCTACTTGCTTCGCTGGGTAACTCAGCAAAACAATGCGAACATTCGCCTTGTCAGAGTGCTGATTACCTATACGGTTACAAAAACGAATTGAAGAGTCCCAGTGATGCTTAACTATCAAGGAGATGCAATGTTTCAGTTCAATCAAATGATTGTCAAAGAGAGGAATAACATGAATTACATGTACGGCAAATTTGTTTTTGTGATCTTCTTCTTCGCTTTGGGTATTTGCTCGCTTGTCCTGCCGGGAAATATGCTGTACGCCCAATCCACCACACTCAAGCTGCCGACAGCTGCAAACACCAGTACCTTCACAGTGACAGACAGCAGCAATACAGCGCTTATGAAAATGTTCGGTGATGGTGGATTTTATTTAAAGGGAACACTCAACACAGGCGCCGTCCCGATAGAAGGAGCAGGCACACGGCTGTTGTGGTACCCAAAGCAAGCCGCATTTAGAGCTGGCGGCGTGACTGGGACACAATGGGATGACTCAAACATAGGACAATATTCCGTAGCGCTTGGTACCGATACCAAAGCGAGCGGATGGAATGGCTCCGTTGCAATGGGAAACAGCACAACCGCAAGTGGAATTACTTCAACCGCACTGGGAGGAGGGACCACTGCAAGTGGATCCTATTCCACCGCGACAGGTTATCAGACAACAGCAAGCGCAAATTATTCCACTGCCATGGGCTATCAAACAACTGCAAGCGGAGATTATTCAGCTGCGATGGGCACTGCGACAACAGCGAGCGGACTCCTTTCAACATCAATGGGTTTTCAAACAATAGCAAGCGGAGATTATTCAACCGCAGTTGGCTTTCTAACAATTGCGAGCGGAAATTATTCAACCGCAATGGGAAACCACGTTTCTACAAACGGCTATGCAGGCGCGTTCATTATCGGAGATAAATCCACCGGCGCAGCGACACATATTTCGTCAGCAGCTAATGAAATGACGATGCGCTTTGCAGGTGGATACAGATTATTTACTAATTCTGCTGCAAACCTTGGTGTCAGCTTAGCTGGTGGAGGCAGCAGTTGGAATACTATTTCCGATTCCACGAAGAAAACAAATTTTCTAAAAGCCGATGGCGAATATTTTCTTTCTTCGCTATCCAAACTCAAACTCGGCAGTTGGAATTACAAAACGCAGAACGTAAAACAGTTCCGTCACTACGGACCGATGGCACAGGAAATCTTCCACTATTTCGGCAACGACGGCATCGGAACAATCGGCAACGACACAACGCTCGCAACAGCAGATATGGATGGAATAATGATGATTTGTCTTCAAGCGCTGGAGAAAGAAGTCAGAAGCCAGAAGTCAGAGGTCAGAAATCAGAGGCAAGAGAACGATGAGTTGAAGGAAGAGGTAAAAAACCTGAAGCAAGAATTGGAATTGCAGAAAGAAACGATCACCGCGCTGCAAAATAAATTCTCGCAGTTTAAGAATACGTTGTCGGTAGTGAGCGATCCGCGAGCGGCAGCTAGCTATGCGATAAGTTCCGAAAACAATGGAGGCAAAAAATGAGAATACGATCGGCATATTTGGTTTTGTTTATTGCCTTCGCACTGGCAACCCGTCCCGTGCACGGGCAAGGCATAACATTCGGCAGCGGAACGACTGTCTCGCTGGGAAACGCGACCCTGTATTTATCCGGTAACTGGAGCGACAACGGAACGTTCAATGCAGGCTCAGGCACAGTCGTGTTCGACGGGACGGGGACACAGACGATCAGCGATCCTTCGGGTGAAACGTTCTACAACCTGACCGTGAACAAGGCTTCCGGCAACCTTCAGTTCCTGAACGATGTGACTGTCAATGGAACGGCATCTGTCACCAACGGCACGTTAGACCTCAACGGCCATAGCCTGAGCTTCGGGAGCAGCGGTACCTTGAGCGAGACTTCAGGCAAATTGGCAAGTGGGGGATCAGTTACAGCCTCTTCAACGCTCAGTGCTCCGAGCTCAGTGAATATCGGAGGCTTGGGAGCGGAGATAACGAGCAGCGCAAATCTCGGGAACACAACAATAACGAGAGGAAGCACAGCGCAGATGGGCAACGGCAATTTCGGGATAAAGAGGTATTACGACATTGCCCCGACAAATGACAATGCACTCAATGCCACACTCGTGTTCCATTATGACACGAGTGAACTAAACGGCCTTAACGAATCTACGCTCCAAGTATTTCGCTCCACGGACGGGGGAACGACTTGGGTAAACATGGGCGGTACAGTGAACACGACGGCTAAGACGGTTACACTGACCGGGGTCGGATCCTTCTCGAGATGGACACTCGGCTCAAGCGACCAATCGCTGCCGGTTCAGGCGACCGGATTTGCTGCAAGGGCGGATATTGGCTCAGTGACAATAAGCTGGAAGACTCAATCGGAGGTTGATAATGCTGGATTCAATGTCCTGCGAAGCGACGGACTCCGAGCGGCAGCGGATTCAACATCGGTTCACTTTAGATTGGTAGCGAGCTTCGCAGTCGACGACAGTCTGAAAGGGTTGGGAACAAGCTCAACCGGCAGATCGTATGACTTCACCGACAAGAAGGTACAATCTGGACAGACATATGAGTACAAGATACAGAGCGTCTCGACTACGGGGGAGACAAAAGACCTGACAACGCTATCAGTCACTGTCGATGTTCCAAAGACGTACGCACTTTACCAGAATTATCCGAACCCGTTCAATCCGAATACAATGATCAATTATCAATTGCCAATAAACAGTTCCGTTACCCTGAAAATTTATGATATACTCGGCAGAGAAGTGGCGACACTTATTGACCAGCAGCAGGACGCTGGAGTGTACCATGTAACATTCGACGGCACGAAACACTCTAGCGGAGTGTATTTCTACAGACTTACCGCTCAGGGAAATGGACAAAGATTCGTATCAATTAAGAAATTGGTTTTAACGAAGTAATCGCAAGCTCAACCTTGTCAAGGTTATATGTAAGTTATTTTGAAGACTTAAAATTCTTCATCTCTAATAGACAAGCCTTGACAAGGTTGCACCGCAGGCGGCATGCCTCGATACTACTCTTAAAATTGCGGAACTACACAGCGTGAGTTGATGTTTTTTATCTCTTGGAGGAGGAAAAATAGAGACAGAACTTTACCGCGCATCACTGTCGAAACGGAAGAAACTGTGCCCAGGCGGTGTGTCTGTTGCACTTACCGGGGGTAGTGCATACCCCTCTGTTCACCTTACACCAGTTTTAACGATCCTCCGCAAGCGTTTCAATGCTGCACCAGTCCAATGTTATGCAAAAGCACAAGGAGAGAAAAATGGGATCGTTTATTCCGCATTCCATTCGTAAATCGACATTGCTTCTACTCATTGCCGCCGCGACCGTGGGAGTCTCGTCGGTGAGCGCGTCGATAAAGAACAAGACTAATCGAACGACTGCGCCGAACATTGCTGCCTTCAAGTCCAGATTGTCTGAGCTGCAAGCACAGCAGCAAAAGAAACGTCGGCAGATTCTCTCAAGTGCTTCAAGGATCCAAGCACTGCAATCTGCCCATAAAGCACACGTGACTTCATTCAGGTATGTCTATCTTCCGTACTCCATCGGTGCAATCACGGTCAACACTACAACCGACGAAGCCGCCGTGAATGCGGCAGTTTCGGATACCGCCGCCGATGGGATGGTCAGCCTTCGCTCGGCGGTACAGTACGCGAATAAGATTATAGGTTCCGACACCATCATAGTCCCTGCGGGTACTTACACATTGACAATCGCGCCGTTAGGCGGGGACACGGCAGCGACAGGTAACCTCGATATTAACGACAGCCTTACGATAAAAGGCGCAGGAGAAAATGAAACCATAATTGACGGAAACCAGATAGACAGAATCTTCAACATCGGCTCGATCAATACGAGTATAGCTGTGAAGCTGTCTGGTTTGATGATTACAGGCGGCTATTCGTCAGGGAGCAATCCGGACGACGCCGGCTTCGGTGGAGGCATGGAGGTCAACGGCGGGACTGTCGGACTCGACTCTGTGAATGTAATCAACAATTACTCCGATTATTCCGGAGGCGGGATTGGGATCTACGACGGAACTTTCACTATGAATTATGGTTCATTGAGCAACAACTTTGCCGACGCCGGCGGAACGCATGACCTGACCGATGACGGTGGTGGAGCAGACATTTGGAGCGGGACATCGACGTTCAATGGTGTGACAATTGACAGTAATGTCGCCGTTATCGGCGGCGGAATCGACAACTTCTTTGGCGGCACCGGAGCAAATTTAGTCTTAAGCGAATGCATTTTCATAGATGACAGTACCGTTGCCGGCCAATTCTTCTATGGTGGCGGTCTTGAGAACTATCAAGGCAACTTCACAATTGACAGCTGCACCTTCAGGAATTGTTATGGTGATGGCGATGGTGGTGCAATCGACATCAGCGCTGGTGCAAATACCATAACAAACTCGATTTTCGACGGCAACTATTCTCCCTTTATTGCCGGCGCAATTCAGGATGCCGGAACGAGTCTGACAATGACGGGTGATTCGGTCGTATGGAACACGGCTCGCTTTGGTTTCGGAGGGATCCTCACCATTAGTCAGTTCAAGATGCAGGATAGCTTCATCGGTTACAATTCGACAACATCAGACATGACTGGACACATAGCTGGCGGCATCGCTCTTGGTAGTATCGACACTCTGATCAACGTTTCGATCCGCGGGAACAGTGCCGATCTGGGAGCCGGCGTTACCAGCGATACCGCCTATGTTTATTTTTCGCAAGTCGATATTGACAGCAACACCGCTACATTATACGGAGGCGGAGTATTTGCGGTAAATGACTTCAATATGTACTTCTCGCAAGTTCACATTGACGGCAACAGTGCGGGCGAGAGCGGAGGCGGTATATTAGATTCCAACATCACCGTTCATTTCTCGCAGGTCTATGTCGACAGCAATCATTCCTTCGTCGGCGGAGGCATCGACGATGAATCGGGAGGAATAGTATGGGAGAGCGGCTCGATGTCCGATAATACCGCCGACAGCGTGGGAGGAGGGATGTATTTCAATGGTATCGCAAACGACACTCTTTACCATGTTACAACCACGGGAAATAGTCCGGACCCGATCTATAACGCAATGTCGGGTGCGTATGCTGTGGTTCTCATCGATGCCTCCCTCCCCGTCCAGGCGACAGATTTCGTTGCCACTTCAGGTATTGGATCGGTTACTCTTTCATGGAACACACAGTCCGAAGTAGCCAATGCCGGATTCAATATTCTTCGCGAAGACCCTAATGCGTCTTCATTTAAACTCATCTCAAGCTACACGAGCAATGATAGCCTTAAAGGCATCGGCACAAGCAGCACCGGAAGAAGCTATGGCTTCACAGACAATCATGTCGTTTCCGGTTCTACATATCAGTATGAGATACAAAGTGTCTCAACAAACGGGGCAACGAAAGACTTGACTACCATCTCGATCACGGTTGGCGTTCCTAAGAGCTATGCCCTTTACCAGAATTATCCGAACCCGTTTAATCCGACAACAGTTATTAGCTATCAGCTGTCAGCGATCAGCCGCGTAACTTTGAAAGTGTATGATGTTCTTGGCAGAGAGGTGGCTACGCTTGTGGATGGTCAGCAGAATCCGGGAGCGTACAAGGTGAGCTTTGACGGAACAAAATATGCCAGCGGAGTTTACTTCTATCGGATTTCCGCTGCCGGAAATGATGGACAGAAATTTGTGTCAATAAAGAAATTGGTATTAATGAAGTGAGGTACGCAGAAAAAATCGGCAGGAATGTAAACGCATTTGTAACAGCTTTGTTATTTGTTCTTTTCATTGGCTTGGATGCATTTTCACAGACGGTCGTCAGGCCCATAGGCAGCGGCACATCAAGCGATCCATTCCAGATCGACTCGCTTGATAACCTGTACTGGATAACGCAGAATTCGAGCACATGGGATTCTTGCTTCGCGCAGACAGGAGACATAGACGCATCTTCGGATACGAGCTGGGATTCAGGAAAAGGGTTCTCGCCTATCGGACACGAGTTCTCCTATTTCTCAGGCACGTACGACGGGCGCGGGCATTCGATTACCGGCTTGTTCATGTCCCGAAGCGATACCGATTACATAGGAATGTTCGGAGGCGCTATTGACGCAACGGTGAAGAACGTCAGGCTCATCAATGAAGAGATCTCGGGCAGAAACTACGTCGGCGGTCTCATCGGCTCGAGCTTTTCTTCGACGATAGATAGCTGCTCCACATCAGGAAGCGTCACAGGAACCGGGAACCAGATCGGGGGACTTGTGGGGTCATACAGTGTCGATGCCTATTACACGGTAACTGCGACCAGCTACTGTTACAGCACTGCAAACGTCACGGGAACCGGGGGCTCGTCCACTCAGGAAGTTGGAGGACTTGCGGGAGCAACTAACCAGTGCAATTTCTATTACTGTTATAGTACAGGGAATGCCGTCGACAGCCTGGGTCGGTTCGTCGGCGGGCTCTGCGGCGAAACCAACCAGACAAGTATCTCAAATTGCTACAGCAGAGGAAATGTCTATGGAGACAGCTATGTCGGCGGATTGCTGGGTTATTATCGCGGAGTTGCAACCAGGTGTTATAGCACGGGAAGAGTCGCCGCAGGAACCTCGACTTACGTCGGCGGACTCATGGGATATACTGGAGGCGCTGCGGTGTACTACTCATTTTGGGATACAGTAAGCTCGGGACAATCCAACGCCTATACAGGCGGCACACCGGCGGCAACTTTAGCAATGAAGACAGAATCGACCTTCACGAGTGCCGGATGGGATTTCACAAACACTTGGGCAATAGACACAAGCATCAACAATGGTTATCCTGGATTGCTTTGGCAGTCTGAGTACGTGCCAGCTTCGCCTGCAGATACGACCTATGCCAGCACGAATGTCAGCTGGGGATCTGCCAGACTGAATGGAACAGTTCTCCCATACAAAAGCACTACTACCGTGAAGTTCATCTACGGGACAGTTTCCGGGAATTATCCTGACACGGCTGTTGCCTCCCAGAGTCCTTTGAATGGATGGAGCGGTTCGGCGGTCTCGGCAAATATTTCAGAACTCAACTCCAGCACGACATACTACTATAGAGTTATCGCGTCCAATTCACACGGCTCTACAGAAGGAAGTGAGCTCAGCTTTACGACGACCGCCTTTGTCGCAGTCCAGCCTGCCGGCGGCGGGACATCGAGCAGCGATCCGTACCATGTCGATTCACTGCAGAACCTTTATTGGATAACACAGAATTCAAATTCATGGGATTCGTACTTTGTCCAGGATACGGATATTGATGCCTCAACAAGCATCTATTGGAATTCGGGAGCAGGGTTCTCGCCCATCGGTAATAGTTCGACATTCACAGGCACATACGACGGAAAGGGGCACACCATCACTGGCATATTCATTTCCGCGAGCAGTTCCGATGAAGTTGGAATGTTCGCAAGTGCTGCGAGCGACACGATAGAAAACCTTAGGCTTGTCAACGAGCATGTGGTCGGAGGAAGCGAGGTGGGCGGCCTTGTTGGATTGTGCACTGCCTCTTTGATCGATTCATGCTCCACATCGGGAAGCGTTACGGGCGGGTCGGGTGGTTATGTGGGAGGGCTGATTGGGTATAACGATTCTTCTTCCATAAATGGATGCTTCAGTGCAGACACCGTCAATGATCCCTCAGGTCAAGCTGTCGGTGGACTTGCGGGAACCAGTTTGCTCGGCTCGACATTCACCAATTGTTATGCTACGGGAAACGTGACCGCAAGTAGTGAAGCGGGGGGACTTATCGGTTATAACACACCTAGATCTTCAATAAGTGAATGTTATGCGACCGGGAATGTCAGCATAAGTGGCAGTGGTGAAAGCGCGGGTGGGCTGGTCGGCTACAATTATATCGATTGTCCCGTAAGCAAGAGCTACAGCACCGGAACTGTCACCGGCGGCCAGTATGATACCGGAGGATTGATCGGCTACAATAGTTCGAATTGCTCAATAACCAATTGTTACAGCACCGGAAGCGCCAGCGGCAGCTGGGAAGTGGGTGGACTTATCGGTTACAACTACAGTTCTGTAAACTACTCCTACAGCATCGGATATGTAACCGGTACCAATTATGTCGGTGGATTGATCGGGTTTAATACATCATCCACGGTAACCGGCGGTCTCTGGGACATGGGAACCTCAGGGCAATCGGCAAGCGCCGCGGGCACGGCTGAATCGGACTCCGCAATGAAAGTAGAAGCGACTTTTACGGATGCAGTCTGGGATTTCACTTCTACGTGGGCGATAAACAGTGGGACCAACAATGGCTATCCGTATTTGATAAACGTGACGGATCATTCACTTCCGGTGCAGGCGACGGACTTTGTTGTGACTGCAAATGCAGGTTCCGTGACGCTGACATGGAAAACTCAATCTGAAGTAAACAATGCTGGATTCAACGTACTTCGTGAAGATCCGAACTCGTTTGTGTTCAAACTGATTTCAAGTTACACGAGCAATGACAGCCTTCGAGGGCTCGGTACAAGCAGCACAGGAAACACGTACAGTTTCATAGACACCAAGGTCATCTCGGGGAAGTCATACGATTACAAAATCCAGAGCGTGTCGACGAATGGAACGACGAAAGACTTATCCACACTCTCCGTTACAGTAGATGTCCCGAAGACCTACGCTCTCTACCAGAACTATCCGAACCCGTTCAACCCGACAACAGTTATCAGCTATCAGCTGTCAGCAGTCAGCCGCGTGACTTTGAAAGTGTATGATGTTCTTGGCAGAGAGGTGGCTACGCTGGTTGATAGTCGGCAAAATGCAGGAGTATACAAAGTGAGCTTTGACGGAACAAAATATGCCAGCGGAGTTTACTTCTATCGGATTTCCGCTGTCGGTAACGACGGACAGAAATTTGTTTCAATAAAGAAGCTGGTGCTGATGAAGTAAGCTGCAGAGAAGATTCTGACGGCCAATCCAAGCTTCAGTAAGGTTTTCGGTGCAAGTCTTCAATGTTATCCACAAGGATTTCGGCCCCGGCGGGAATGGAAAGGAGTTCGTGGCCATAAAGAAACTTGCGCTGGTGAAGTAGCGTTCATAATACTTGCCGCCATTTGCTTTGGCGACAATGACCAGGCAAGGTACTCTGGATAGTGCGGCTCGTCACGAACAACGAGGATCGACGAGCTAACTAAGGGACCGGTTGCCAACAGTTCCAAGGAGGAGGCGTTAGTGAAGAAGTTCTTCAAGATTCTCGGGATGATTGCGGGAAGCATTGTGGTCCTTAAAATCATCGGTCTTGTCTATTTTAATCTGTCGTTCCCGAAGGCCGAGCCGGTTCCGAACATTAAAGTCACCGCCACCCCGGAGAGAATCGAGCGGGGCGAGTATCTTGTCAAACATGTCACCGGCTGTTTTGACTGCCACTCTGAACGTGATTGGAGTAAGTTCTCCGGCCCCGTGATGCGAGGAACTGAAGGCAAAGGCGGCGAAGTCTTCGACGAGCAGACCGCAGGAGTGCCGGGCGTAATTTACGCGAAGAATATAACGCCTGCCAGAATTGGCAACTGGTCCGGTGGTGAATTGATCAGGGCAATAGCAACGGGCGTTTCGAGAGACGGCACCGCGCTCTTTCCGCTAATGCCTTATGCGGATTTCAATCAACTCACACAGGAAGATTTATATTCAATAGTTGCATACCTGCGAACGCTCAAGCCGATCGAAAACAAAATTCCCGACAGGCATCTTGACTTCCCGATGAACATGATTGTAAAAACAATTCCGCTTCGGAGTTATACTCCTGCCCCGCAAATTGCCCGGACGGATACAGTCGCCTACGGAAAGTATCTTACGACGATCGCGTCCTGCAGTGGTTGCCACACACAGCTCAATAAGGGCCAGCCGATGAAAGGGATGGAGTTTGCAGGAGGGATGTCTTTCAATTTGCCCGCTGGAATTATCAGGTCTGCCAACATAACTCCCGATAAAGAAACCGGCATCGGCAATTGGACAGAAGAACAATTCGTTAATTACTTCAAGAGCTTCGATTCTGACAGTGCCCGGAACATTCATGTCGATCCCAACCAGTACAACACCGTGATGCCGATGGTGTCTTTTGCAGGAATGACGCTGGAAGACCTGAAAGCGATCTACTCATACCTCACGACACTGACGCCGGTTCATAACATGATTGTCAGGTTCACACCGAAGTGAAAGAAATTTGACGTAAGTAAGGACAGAACACAAATCTAATCCGGCCGGCGTTCTAATTTGGCAAAGCCCAAACGAGAGATGCCTTATCGCTTACTTCACCACTGTGTTCGAGCACATCGCCGGGCTGCTGTTTGAGTCCAGACATATCAACGCACGGAAGATAAGCGGAAGTGTAACGTACGTAAATGGTAGGAATATCAGGGCTTGGAGCTTGGAGGAAAGCCGGATTGTCTTCAATTCGCTTTCGACTCCACCTCGACTCGAGGAGCAGATGTATCGTTCCCTCCGAAATGGACCATCATGCCCGTGACGTGATTTGCCTTATCAGTTTGGAAGCTCAACTGGAGGTCCACCTCCGAAACGAAAAAGTCGTGCTCGCTTTCAGCATGGAGTCGGAGGCCGTTGGGAGGTGTGGACGGCGTCTTGATAACCAGTCCCGCGCTGTCGCGTTCAATTCTTATCAGGAATCCCGGAGCGGCCTGGTAAGTTCCTACGCACGGCTCGAGGAGCTTCGGATCTACAGTGATCTCCTTGCGCTCCTTCGGCTTTACCGTCCACGGCCAGATCTGAGGCCGCAATATATGCCACGCAATACTGATCACATCCCCGCCTACACTATTGGAGAGAACGACGACTTCGACACGGGTCTTCGGATCGTAAGCTATCGTGGTACTGTACCCCAGCGTTGCACCTGGGTGCGTGACGACATGGTCGTCCCCCTGCTCGAATGTTAGCCACCAGCCCAACGCCTGTGTTAGTTGCGGTCCAGGACGTTGAATCCTGGTCATCATTGCCATCGCAGAGTCGAGAGGCGATTTAACTATGCCAGCACACGCTCCGAGGAAAGTGAGCAGGTCGTTGGCTGTGGATTTTAGAGAGCCGCAGCCTGCAAGGACAGGCACATTCCATTCAATGGCAGGATTCAACTTGGAATCATGACCTGTTCCGATGTTGGCTCTCATTTCAGGCGAGAGAGTGATCGCTGTGCTCTTCATGCCCAGCGGTTCGGTGATGCGCTTGCGAACCAGTGTCTCATAATCTTCTCCGGCATGAAGTGAAAGTATTTGACCCAATAGCCCGAATCCGAGATTCGAGTAATTCCACTTTGTCCCGATATCGTTTTGCAGCTCGTAACTCGAAAGGAACTTGTAAAGATCCTCCACGGAGTATTTCTCCATCATTACGATGCCGGAATCATTCGACGGTATTCCCGTCGGCCAGAACGGTAGTCCCGATGTCTGGGTCGCGAGATCGACCAGGGTGATCTTTCGGCCGTTTCGCTCGGGAGCTCTCACTCCCGCCGGAAGAAATTTCGCGATCGGATCATCCAGTGCGACTTCGCCCTTCTGAACCATATCCGCGAGCAGCAGAGCTGTGAATATCTTAGTGACTGACCCGATTTCGAAAACTGTATTGCCATCAGGTATCCTTGGATCATTCTGGTTCAATTGTCCGTAGGAAATAATTCGCCGACCTTCAGGTGAGACGATGCCGACGACCATACCGACGCTTTCGTGTTCCGAATCGACGTGGCGAATCAGGATCTTTCGAATCTCTTCATCTGAGGGAGTCGTGACAGAGGTCGTCTGACCTTTTCCCTGAATTGCAAGCAAAAGCATTGCAAGCACGATCCAAATGCTACATCTGAAAGGAATTCCAGTCTTCATATTGTTTGGCATATCTAACTCCTTCTCATTTGGTTTCTCGCAGCGCCCCTGAACATCGCGATATATGTTTTAGTGAAAATTGTCTCGTGCGGTGCGCGGCTGATTTTCCTTGTCACGGAACAAACGACGAACATGTTGGACGCACATCCAGGCATTTGCGATGGCACTCATAAGAAAGAAAATCCAGATCCAACTTGCGAGGAAGCCCCAGAGGATGATCGCATTGAAAATTACGGCGAGGTGGTCGTAGTGCGACGATGCGACAGACCGGTCGATGACGGCGACGTAAGGATAAGCCTTGAGCATGAAATACACGATCAGGAGGCCTGCCGCGTTGGCAATCAAGCGGGTGATGGGCGGAAGCCAGGTCCAATCGGGACGAAGCAAGCTCACCAGGCGCTGTGCAATTCCAAGGAGCAATACCGCCAGCACCGGGAAAGTGAATTCGAGAAAGCCCGGAGTGAACTTCAGATTTGCGGCGGGACCGAAGTAGAGGAATGGAAAGTACGGCAGCAAAACCCACCAGAGAGCGAAGATTGTCCAGACCACAAGTCCGGAAACGGATCTCCATTTCGCAATAGGTAACAGAGGAGTCATTCCGGCAGGTGGGAACAACCAATCGCGCGGGAATTTCCGTCGCAGGTAATCGATCAGCGCGACTACAAACGTAATGGTCACGAACTGAATCATTATTGAAACGAACATCATTGGGATGTTCAAGGCGTGGTGGATAACTGCGTACACTCCCCAGCCGAGCGTGATGAGAGCATTGATGAGAAGTATCCACATGTAGTAGGGAAAGAGTCCGGACCGATCAGCTCGCGGCCAAAAGTCACGGAGGGTCGGCGCTGTCGATACCGAGCTGCGACAACAACGGGATCGCCGAATTTGAATAGAAGAGACTGAATCTCAGCTTCATTTAACGGCCGTCTGAGCTCGGATTCTTTTTCCTCGATCTGGGAATGAATTTCATCCGCCAGTTCTGTCGTGATGTCTTCTCTATGTCTCCTGGGAAGATAAGACTTTACAGTTTTCAGATAGCTTTCGACGAGTTCCATGATGCACCCCTAGATTATTCCGTCGAGTGATGAATTGATATTGCGCCACTCGGCGGCCAACTGTTTGAGCATAAGCTTGCCATCGTTAGAGAGTCGATAAAAACGCTTCTTGCGTTTGTCCTCCTCGCGCCACTCGCTTACCAGAAGTCCCTGACTCTCCAGCCGGCGAAGCAGCGGATAGAGAGTTCCTTCATCGATCTCCAGTCCGATCTCGGTGAGCGCCTTTCGGAGTGTGTACCCGTATTGCTCCGTCCTGACTTTTGCCAGCACGGCAATGACGAGACATCCACGGCGCAGCTCGAGACGCAGGTTTTGAAACAGTTCGTTATTCATCGCCTATACCTTGTGTCATATACTGTGTACCACACAATATATATCACACAGTATTATTTGTCAAGAGAAAAATCGCGTGAATATTCCCCGGTCAGAAGATGGATGTACTTTGAGGATGCAAGGAGGCACGGCATCGAATGAAACCGACGCCTTCGCTGACCTCGAAACCCTAAAGGGGCTTTGTGGCATATGGGCAGTCCATTTCATTAGATGACGACCATATGCGATGTGCGGTACTTATCCGTTGCCGTCCTTACCTTGATTAACCGAGCGCGCCTGGCTATATTTTTTAGATACATTCAGCGAGTAAAAATGCCCTTTTCCTTTTTTAAAAAGATATTCGGTTCAAAGCACGAACGCGATGCAAAAAAGCTCGTCCCTGTGGTTCACGAGATCAACGCGGCTTTCGAAAAACTTCGCGATTTGTCCGACGATGAGCTCAGACAAAAGACCGAGGCTTTCCGCGAAAGAATTAAGGAAGAGACTGCGGAATATGAAAAGGAGCTATCTGAGCTAAGAGAGAAACTCAAGGGCGACGTTCAGGGCGAAGAGCGCAAGAGAATTTACGAGCGACTGGATGAGCTCGAAGAGGAACGCGACAATCACATCGCAGATATACTGGATGAGATTCTGCCGGAGGCATACGCCCTGGTGAAGGAGGCTTGCAAGAGACTTGTCGGGCAAACCTGGGAAGTCACGGGGCACAAGATCGTTTGGGACATGGTCCCATTCAACGTCCAGCTCATGGGTGCCGTCATTTTGCACCAGGGGAAAATCTCTGAGATGGCGACGGGGGAAGGAAAAACTCTCGTTGCAGTAATGCCGCTCTACCTCAATGCGCTCCCGGGAAGGGGAGTCCACCTTGTGACCGTAAACGACTATCTGGCGAAGCGCGACAGCGAGTGGATGGGTAAGGTGTTTGAATTTCTCGGCCTGACCGTCGGCTGCATACAGTCTGAAATGGATACTGCGCAGCGTCGCAAAATGTATGAGTGCGATATTACCTACGGAACCAATAACGAGTTCGGATTTGATTATCTTCGTGACAACATGGGTGTCGAAGCCGGAGACATCGTTCAGCGCGAACATTACTATGCGATAGTCGACGAGGTAGATTCGGTTTTGATCGATGAAGCACGGACGCCATTGATTATCAGCGGTCCCGTCGGATCGACCGAGCACACGTTCGACGATATGAGGCCGCGCGTCGAGAAGCTCGTCAATGAGCAGATCCGATTGATAAATAAATATGCGGCGGATGCCGAGAAACTTCTCTCAGAGGGAAAAGAGAAAGAAGCCGGCGTGCTCATCTTGAGATCGTATCGCGGATTCCCGAAGAACAAGAGAATGGCGAAGCTGCTCAACGAGCCTTCAAATAAGCGACTCATGCAGGAAACTGAGTTGGAGTACCTGAAAGATCAGGGCTCGAGAATGCACGAGATTGACGACGAGCTTTATTATGCCGTCGACGAAAAAACACACGTCATCGACCTGACCGAGAAAGGAAGAGAATTCCTTGCGTCGTCGCAGGCTGACAAGGACATGTTTGTTCTTCCCGATATCGGTACCGAAGTCGCTGCAATCGAGAATGACAAATTCCTGATGCCAACTCAAATTCAGAGAAGGAAGGAGGAGCTTTACAAGCTTTACGCGGAGCGAAGCGACCGCATTCACACGGTGTCGCAATTGTTACGTGCTTACACACTGTATGAAAAGGATGTCGAGTACGTCGTGCAGGATGGTAAAGTCTTGATCGTCGACGAATTCACTGGGAGAATTTTGCAGGGACGCCGGTACTCCGAAGGATTACACCAGGCGATTGAGGCGAAGGAGAGCGTCAAGGTCGAGCGCGATACTCAGACGCTGGCCACGATTACTCTCCAGAATTATTTCAGGCTTTACAAGAAATTGGCCGGCATGACCGGCACGGCGGAGACTGAAGCCGGCGAGTTTTATAATATCTATAAACTGGACGTCGTAGTCGTACCGACGAACAGACCCGTCAACCGGGACGACCAAGATGATGTCATTTACAGAACCAGGCGCGAGAAGTATAACGCGGTCATAAATGAAATCGAGGAAATGAAGAAAGAGTCGCGGCCCGTCCTGGTCGGCACGACGAACGTCGAGGTGAGCGAGACATTGAGCAGGATGCTGAAACGCCGCGGTGTCGGGCATGAGGTTTTGAACGCGAAGCAGCATCAGCGCGAAGCAGAGATAGTCTCACGCGCCGGCATGCCGGGAGCAATTACGATCGCTACAAACATGGCAGGTCGAGGAACCGACATAAAACTGGGCCCCGGAGTTGTCGAAAAAGGCGGTCTGCATATTGTCGGCACCGAAAGGCACGAAGCTCGCCGCATCGACAGGCAGCTGAGAGGGCGGTCGGGACGTCAGGGCGACCCGGGCTCCACTAAGTTCTATCTGTCGCTTGAGGATGACCTCCTTCGCCTTTTCGGAAGCGATAGAATCGCGAGGGTGATGGATCGGTTCGGAATGAAAGAAGGAGATGTCATACAACACCCGATGATCACACGGAGCGTGGAGAGAGCTCAGAAGAAAGTCGAGGAGAACAATTTCGCCATAAGAAAAAGGCTGCTCGAGTACGACAATGTCATGAACCAGCAGCGCGAGGTCGTCTACGACCGGAGAAGGCATGCACTGGTCGGAGAACGCCTCAAAGACGAGATCTTCGACATGCTTCGAGAGCTGCTTAGCGAGATCGTCGACAACTATTACGATGACGGAGATATTGCAGGTCTGGTGGATGAGCTCCGCCGGACTTTCCTTATCGATGTGAATTTTGACCCCGATGAATTTCGGCGCCTTGGAAAAGACGGCGTTGCATCAAGAGCTTATAGTGCCGCGGTTGATTTCTACAATCGCAAGGAGCAGGAACTTGGTGTGGAAATAATGAGCCGTCTGGAACGAATGGCGACACTTCAGGTCATTGACGAAAGATGGAAAGAGCACCTTCGCGAGATGGATGATCTGAAGGAAGGAATAAACCTGCGCGCTTATGGACAGAAGGATCCGCTTGTTGAGTACAAGAGAGAAGCATACGACATGTTCGTCGGAATGCTTCGGAACATCAACCGTGAGGTTCTGCAGATTGTGTTCAGAGCGTTCCCGGCAATTCCGGAAGAGATACCTCAGCGCCACGCAGCGAAAATGCCGCGCAGAGAGCAAATGCAGCTCCAGCACGACTCTGCTGTCGGACTCGGCATGCAAGCAAACAGAGAGCCTGCAGCCCAGGGGCAAATCAAACGAAAACCGATCAGGGTCGCGGAAAAGGTCGGGCGAAACGATCCATGCCCGTGCGGTAGCGGGAAGAAATATAAGAACTGCCACGGAAAGTGACGAGATACATACGGCCGGCGCTGCTTGTTTGCACGGGAGTGCTCTTTTTCTCCCAATGTCTCGCTTCGGGTAAAGATCGAGTAAAAGTTCAATCGACCTCTCCGAATCAGAGAGTACTCAACATCACGACCGACAAAGAGAGTGTCCTGTCGCTCGTGAACGGCCCTGGCAATCCCACTCCATATGTTTCGTTTCCCTTTGTCGCGGAGGGGAATGTGAATTACACAGTCCAGCGGCAAAACCCGGAAACGGTTACAGTCGGCAATATGCCAACTGGAACCGTTGATACTGCCGAGGGACAGCGAGCCATTGCACACGCTGATTTTCCCAGTGCGAAGAATGGAGTTGCCCTCAAGCAGGTCGGGATAATGCGCGGTGAGAGAGTCTACTCCCTGACTGTGTACCCGTATGATTACAACCCCACGACGAAGGAATTGACTTACTATGAAACCGTTACTGTTAACCTGACTTCCATCCAGCCTTTCCCGGCCGACTTCGATAAGCCATACCAGGAACTTTCCAAAAGACTCGTTAACAGAGTTCAGAGTTCTACCCCGCCGCCGACCGGTTCGTACATCAGGATTGTCGTGAATCAGGATGGGATCTATCATATAACCGGATACGATCTCGATACTTCTCATGTGGATATTTCGGGTTTTACGTCTCAGAACATGACTCTCTGGAATCACGGTAAGCAGATTCCCGTTTATGTCTATACATCCGGCGGAACCCGGTTCACGAAGGACAGCTATTTCGAGTTTTATGGTACAGCAAACCGTGTGGAATACTCCGGCGGCAGGCCCGACCTGTATCTCGATCCGTTCACGGACGACAACGTCTACTTTCTCACGGCCGACTCCACTGCTCCCGTTCAGCGGCTGGTAACAGAGTCGGGAGCGCTCGATCGCTCTCCCAATGCGACGGACCTCTCTGCGTATTCATTCACCCAGACGGCCCATCTGGAGAAGGATATGTCGTTTGCAGGTCTCGACGAGGCAGATCTGGATCAGACATACGACAGGAGGGATCATTGGTTCTGGGCCGAGGTCTCAAGCAACCAGATGGTGACTGTACCATTTTACCTGGCGTTTCCGGACACGATAAGCATTCAGCCACTCGTGCTGACCGCGGCTTTTCATGGCATAACGCACCTTGACGGCACGAATGGCTCTCCGTATGTTCCAAACGAACACCAGGCTGAGCTATTCATAAACCAGACGCATGTGCTCAGTTCGACGTGGAGTGGACAGCAGCTTGACGTAGTGAATGTTGGAGCGAGTGCAAACATTCCGCAGAACTTGCTACATCACGGTGCCAACAACTTCCAGATTTATGACGCTAACCCGGGTAACATTGCCGTTGCGACTTTTGCTTTTAACTGGGCAGAGCTTCGATACCAGAGACTTTATGTCGCGGACAAAGACTACATTAAATTCTCTACGCCGGACAATGCGCCGGCAGGGTATTACAATTTTCTCATTCAGAATTTTCACAACTCGTCCATTTCAGTTTATCGGTTGAATGTTTCTAAGATTAATGATGTCACTATAAAGTATCTGAACAACCAGGGAACATCGCGGGGATACTCTGCCTTGTTTCAGGCATATGCTCAGTCTCCCGACGATCAGTTTATTGCCGTAAGCGACAACGGGAAACTTAAGCCTGTCAGGGTAGAACAGGTTCCGAACGCCGGTCTTTCTTCCTATGATTACTCTGCCGATTACATCGTTATCACCAGCCGCGAATTAGATGACGTGACACAGCAGAAACAGGATCCTACCAATCCCGTGAGCCAACTAGCATCATGGTACAACTCCCATGGGACAAAAACTCTCATCGTTGACGCTGTGCAGGTCTACGACGATTTCAATTACGGGATAGAGAGTCCGTATGCCATAAGATCTTTCATATCCCACGCTTATCACAACTGGTCAACCGCTCCGAAATATGTTTTGTTGGTTGGAGAGGGAACGTATAACACAAAGGGCGGAGGCAAGGTATCAAACCTTGTTCCGGTGATGATGATGCAAACATATAGATTCGGCACAACAGCTGCAGATAACTTCTATGCTTGCGTCGACGGCGATGATCCGATTCCTGACGTGGCCGTGGGAAGGATTCCTGCATCCACGACGGACCAAATGAAGGCAGCCATAGGAAAGATATTGTCATACTATTCCAACGGTACCTACGGATGGCAGAACGAAGCGGTTCTCGTTGCAGGTGAGGAGAACACTTTTCACATTCAGACCGATTCGGTCGTGCATTCCATGCTTCCTCCAAGCTTGTTTGTCAAGCGTCTTTACACGAGCATTCAGGACCCGGCGGTCGATGAAAAATACTATGGTGTCACTCAAAATCTGGTAAATTACTTTAATCAGGGAACGCTGTTCGTGAACTACATGGGCCATGGCGGAGGAGCCATTTGGGCTGATAACGGGATCCTGACAAATGACGCAGTTGCTGAGATGTCAAACAGTGAGAAGTATCCATTCGTGGCGAGCATGACGTGCTTCGCGGGAGCGTTCGATGGACAAATTGGCCTGCCGCTTTCGTCCACCCTTTTGTTCTCCCAGGACAAGGGCGCCGTCGGTGTACTCGCCTCTGCAGGATTAGGGTGGTTGTACAACGATTTTTTCTTGGATAGTCAAATCATCCCGGCTCTCTTCGACACCACTTATTCCAATCGGAGCATCGGTTCGGATATCATTCTTGGTAAGGCACTCTACTACTCCACTTATTCTTTTTGGCCGCAGTCTGTTTCGATGCTGAACCAGTACAATCTGATCGGCGATCCGGCACTGAAGCTGAAAATTCCACCCGACAACTCTACGGTTAAGCTCGACTCATATACGGCCAGCGGCGGTCAGACTGTAACGGGAACTGTTTCCAATGGTCCTTCCGGTGGAAGAGGCGCGGTTCAATTAACAAACCTTGGGGGAGATGTTGCAGCACAGACGAGCATCAATCTGGATAAGAACGGACTCGGTGCATTTAAGCTCCAGGTCCCGGCTGGATTTTCGGGACAGGGTCACGTCAAGGTTTATTCATATAATAGTTCGAGTCAGAGTTCATCGAGCACAGACTTCTCTGGCGCAAGTTCCTTTGCACAGGTGAGCGACCTAAGCATTACGGCCGGCGGCAGCTTCTTCCGAGTGACTGTCAATGCCGTTGCCAGCGCGAATCTCACGATAAGTTCTTTGGCCTTTGTTGCTAAAATATATGCATCAGGAAATTCTACGGGCGGTCAGGCCCTGGCGCAGTTAAACATTACGCTCGTAAATTCTGCGGCAAACGAGTATTCAGGTACAGCGCAGGTGGGTATGGACACACTCAAACCGGGAGAGACAATCGTCGGAGCTCTGCAGGAAAAATTGTCGGACGGAAGCATGGTGCCGGGTGAACAAGTTTCTTATGTGGTTCCTGGTGCAGCCGATCTTTCCGCGTTCTCGCGACTGGGCTATACGGGCCTGAACTCTTCGATAAATGTGGTCGCTGACAGTGTTGTCAGACTCGAGGGGACAGTGTATGACTGGAATTCGGTGCCGGCTCATAACGTCCGTGTCGACTTCTATGATGGCGCGCGAGGGTCGGGAACTTATCTTGGGAACGCGAGATTGAGCTTTGACTCGTCTTCTCAGGAAGTTGCAGAAATTCCCGTTTCTCTCGTGCCGGGGAATCACATTATTTACATGTATGTTATTTGTGACAGCTTGACGAACGGTTACGATTTGCATCCGGAGAATAACTTTGCCTACAACAATGTCCTGGTGAATTTCGCCAAAGCGAATTCCAGCGGAGTCGCGAGTATTGATTCATCCGCTTCGATGTCCGGCCTCATGCCCGGCCAGGTTTTCCAGATTCAAAGAACCTCACCGGCTCTTTATCAACAGCCGTTTATAATCACGGCAAAGGACAAAGGCGGTGTGACTCAGTTCTATCAGTTTGCTTCGCTGAAAAATTCACAGGGCGGCAATTACACTCTTTCGATGGGAATCTACGACGCGGATTCTACAACGAAATCGAATTTGCGTGCGCTTCACATTTACACCTATGATCCCAGGACTCGAACGCTGAACCTCGTGGGCGGGAATTACTCAGGTGGCAACGTGACCTGCACGGTGAGCGGGCTCGGGATTTTCACGGCGGCGTTTTCAACAGATCAAACCCCGCCGCAACTGACCGTCTCGGTCGGCGATCAGTTTTTCTCGAACGGTGATTTTGTGCCTCCTGATCCGCGCTTCACTTTTCTTATCCACGATGAAGACGGTGTGAACCTCTCCAGGGGGAGCACGGCTGTCGAGCTTGATGGAAACAGGATCGACTCAGGTCTGATCACGTTGCCGGACTCGGTGTCCAATCCCACATCTATCTCCGCCACCGTCCAGATTCCGGTGAAGGATGGTACCCACACGATTCAGGTGACCGCGCAGGATGCGAACGGAAATTCGTCGAGCCCTGTGTCTTTGAGCTTCGTCGTGAGATCGGACTTCAGCCTTCGGGTCTATGGTGCCTATCCTGATCCTTTCGTCGACCACACGTTCATCGCATTCGAGGTTACTTCTGCAAATCCTGTGGACGCGGTCCAGGTGAAAATTTATTCCGTCAGCGGGAGGCTGGTAAAGACAATCCGTTATCCGAGCAACAGCCCGAACGAGGCACTCGGACTTCTGCAGGGTGGAACAGGTTCGCCTACTGCCGTCGGCTATCATGAAGCTTGGTGGGACGGCACGGACAATTACGGTAACCAGGTTGCAAACGGCGTGTATTTTTACAAAGTAAGCGTAAGCAGCGGCGGGAAAACTCTGGAAGATGTCGGCAAGATGGCAAGATTGAGATGAGCGGAAAATCGTTGTTGGCAGGAATGGTGCGCGAATCTTCAGAGAAGGTACTTGGGCACAAGAAAGCAAAGGCACAAAGGAAAGCAAATCCACTCAGTGCCTCTGCGCCGCCTTACCTCTGTGCCTTCTTCTTGATCAGTGTTCTGTCCTTTCTTTCCCCGAGTTCTGATTCTTTCGCGCAGAGTAAATATGCCGGCAGCTTTCTTGAGATTCCGGTCGGAGCCAGGGCACTCGCACTCGGAAACGCATTCGTCTCGCTGGTCGATGATGGAACGGCATTTCATTATAATCCGGCAGGGACTGCCTTGATCGACTCGGCGAAGATTCTCTCTTTAATGTATTCTTCAGACTACGGTTCCCTTTTCTCTCCTCTCTCCGATTTCTATTTCGTTGGCTATGCACAGAGACTTCGCGATCTGTACGTGTCGATCAATTGGACAAGGCTGAGCGTAGATAACATCCCTTCGGAACCCGATCTCACCGTCTACGACTCGCCCGAGCAGAGAGAGCTGCTTGTGAAGAGCGGTTCGAGCAACGGCACCTTCAGCAGCGCTGACGATGCGGTCTATCTCAACATATCAAGAATGTTCAACTTTGATATTGATCTCGGATGGCTGCTTTTCAGTATTCCGGTGCAGCTGCCTGTTGGCATTAACTTCAAGATCATTCACCGCTTGTTGGACGGCCGCGCTGCTTCCGGGGCAGGGATCGACGGCGGCCTCATGTTCCGATTTCCCGTTGGCTCGATTGTTCACAAGCAGGATATGGGTACGTTCTCTTTCGGGATGAACATCCGTGACATTACCAACACACGAGTTGCCTGGGACACGCAGACGAATGAAACAATACCCAGAAGCGTCCTGTGGGGAGTCTCTTATGACGGTCCGGTCAAATCTCTCGATGGCGATATAGTGATCGCGCTCAATCGCGATTCCCAATATGGTGATTTTCTCGTCGGTGCTGAATATGTTTATGAGAAATTGTTATCTATAAGAGTGGGTTCGGATGCTTCAAATTTGACCGCGGGCGCAGGAATTAGTCTGGGCTTCATGAGGGTTGATTATGCTTTCTTCGCGCAGGATCTCGGAAATGTAAACAGAGTGAGCGCTTCTTTTTATCTCGACAAGATCTTTAGATGAGAGTA
Organism: uncultured Bacteroidota bacterium; assembly: GCA_963704305.1. GTDB lineage: Bacteria > Bacteroidota > Ignavibacteria > Kryptoniales > JAKASW01 > JAKASW01. The sequence goes on from OY969888.1 coordinate 1,763,938, forward strand.
TTTTTCGGAATTTTAGTGGCTGGTGGGTTATCTTTTCTTGTGGAAGGGTGTACCACGAATGGCGTACCTATCTCAGCGTTGGGTACGCCGCAGTTTGTGCCGCAGTCTCAACCTGATTCGGTTCTGGAAACCGGAATAGGACAGGACCCGAATACGGCTGGCATATTCCTCGAATGGTACGAAACCACTGGCGCCGCGGGCTACAAGATTTATCGTGCAGACTCGACCGATGTGAATGGACGTCCAACCGACTTCCTTCCCATAGGAAATGTTGCCGTGTCTTCTTCGCTCAACGATACTTCAATGATCGATGCTATCGGCGTGGTGACAGGCGTCAGGTATTATTACTATCTGAGGGCATACGCCGCTGACGGGACCGCCAGCAATACTTCGGATACGATAAACTATAAAATGATTCCACGGCCGGCATTGACTTATCCGGGAAACGGGAACCCGAGTGTTGACAAGAATGGGCTTTCATTCAGCTGGCATGACAACACAGGCGGTGGTTACACCGTGGTTCGAGTGAAAGACATTACGACAATTCCCCAAACATGCATTTGGGTCAGCAGGAGATTCCAGATTTTTGAATCGTATCCGGCTAAATCGTTTGACTTTGACGGCGTGGCAACGGGTGAACTCATTTCAGGTCACTCTTATCAATGGCGAGTCGACAGATTCGATCTCGGCGCGGACGAGGGAGCCAGGTCAGTCTGGCAAACTTTTACAATCAAATAGAAGGGAACTCGATGTATTCCAAACAACTCAAAATTTTCTTGACGCTTGGGCTCATGATGGCCGCGAATTCTGTCTTTGCTCAAGGACTGTTCAATGTTCAAAATGCTCCAATCGGCTCCAATGCTCCATCGTATTATTATCTTGGTGGCAAGGAAGGATTGACCATAGCGGTAAACCTTTGGGGATTTGTAAAAAATCCCGGGCGCTATGAGGTCCCAAGCTCGACCGATCTGGTCCAGCTTGTTTCTCTTGGCGGAGGGCCGCTCGAGCACGCTGACCTTGACGGTGTGAAGATTGTGAGACAGATACTTCAGCCTGATTCGTCTTACACGACGGAAGTAATTCCCGTAGACCTGCACAAGTATCAGCAGACCGGACAAAAAACACCGCTCCTTTTGCCAGGCGACACGATCATTGTTCCGGGTTCAACATTCAGCGCCATTCAAGAGATGCTTACAGTATTCCGTGATGTTGCTCTGATCTTCTCTGGTATCGGTACGTTTTTACTCGTTTTCCGGTATCATTGAATTCGTTGGCTGCTGGTGCTAATATCAACCTGCAGTCAGAGAGCGAAGCTTGCAGTCAACTCTGCAATCTTTTGCTGATGTTTGTTGTTGTTGGTTTTAGCAGAGATAACAGGATGTAACTCATGATACTAAATGGCATAAAGATAGATTTCCCGATTTTTTCTTATTGGAGCTCGCAAGGCAAACCACTCATTTATCTCGACAGCGCAGCAACAACCCAAAAGCCTCGATACGTAATCGACGCGCTCGACGATTATTATTCTAAATTCAACGCCAATGTTCATCGTGGCACCTACGAGCTTAGTCAGCTGGCGACCGATTTGTACGAGGACGCGAGATCGAAGGTGGCCCATTTCATCAATGCTCCAGCATCCGATACCCTTGTCTTCACGCGAAACACTACCGAGTCTCTCAACTTGGTCGCGTATGCCTGGGGATTAAATAATCTCCGCAAGGGCGATGAAATAATCCTGACGGAGATGGAGCATCACAGCAATCTTGTTCCATGGCACATCATCTCCAGACATACCGGTGCGGTTTTGAAGTTCATCAAAATGAACGACGACTATCAACTTGACATCGAATCATTAAAACAGATTCTCAGTTCCAGAACAAAGATTGTTTCTGTTGTCCATGTCTCTAACGTGCTCGGCACGATAAACCCGGTGAGAGAGATCGCCAGACTTGCGCACGATGCCGGCGCGATTTCCGTAATCGATGGTGCCCAGAGCGCACCGCACATGCCTGTCGATGTGCAGGATATCGGCTGCGATTTCTATGCGTTCAGCGGCCACAAGATGTGCGGTCCAACAGGGATTGGCGGTCTGTACGGTCGGGCGGAACTTCTCGAGAACATGGAACCGTTCCTTGGCGGCGGCGAGATGATAAACGAAGTATTTCCCACCACATCGACCTATGCGAAGCCCCCCTACAAATTCGAAGCTGGCACGCCGAACATCTCAGGTGCGATCGGACTAAAAGCAGCAGTGGAATTTCTTGAAAAAATTGGAATGCGGAACGTCGAGGCGCACGAAATAGAATTGGGCAACTATGCCGTTCAACTTCTGGGAAACATCGATGGCATACGCGTCTTCCGACCGAGTATGAACGGGACGGGAGTCGTCTCGTTCGCGATTGAAAGCGTCCACCCGCACGACATATCGACCATTCTCGATTCGGAAGGAATCGCAATACGAGCCGGCCACCATTGCGCACAACCACTCATGCGAACACTTCATGTGCAATCGACCGCCCGCGCAAGTTTCTACATTTATAATGATAGGTCGGATGTCGAAGCGCTGGTGGGTGTACTCGAGAAAGCCGTGGCAATATTTAAGCCACGGAAGGCAGCACATGTCGTTAAATGATCTATTCACCGAAATAATTATCGATCATTACCAGCATCCGCATAACTACGGCACTATTGCGATCCCGACTTTGAGTTCACGTGGTTACAATGAATCATGCGGCGACGACATAGAGGTGACCTTGCTGGTTCGAGACGGAATAATTGCTGATGCAAAATTTTCAGGTGCGGGATGTTCGATCAGCCAGGCTTCGGCTTCCATCATGACAGACCTCGTCAGAGGTAAATCGCTGGACGAAGTGAGACTCATTGCGAAGAGATTTTACGCGATGGTAAAAGGCGATAATTCAAATAACGCTCGGGAGGAAGAGACGCAAGATCTTGAGTCTCTAGGAGATGCCGTCGCCTTACAGGGAGTGTTCAAATTTCCGGTAAGAGTGAAATGTGCCACGCTGGCCTGGCATACTATTGAAGAGGCCTTCAAAGCAGCGGATAAGAAATAAGGCGGTTACCTTTTCCCCCGGTGGTCGGCACGTGACACGACTTCTTTGCAGGGTTGAAGTGAAGGATGCGGTCTCATTAAATTGATATCGAATGTTAGATTCCAGGTTGACCGTTAACGGCTGACAGCCGAAGATGAAATAAGCCATGGGCAGGACAATATTTTGGGATGTGGATACGCAATACGATTTCATGATGCCGGACGGAAAGCTCTACGTGCCTGCCGCGGAGACTCTGCTGGAAAACCTGTCTCGCCTCACCCATTATGCTCGTTCGCATGGCGTACAGATCTGCGGCTCGGTCGATTATCATCTTCTCAGCGATCCGGAGATCTCGGACAAACCTGATTATCACGAGACGTTCCCGCCGCACTGCCTGCAAGGCACCCCGGGACAGGAGAAGGTGGCAGCGACCAGACCGAATGACCCGCTCTGGATCGAGAGCAGAAAGTACGAAATCGATAGTCTGGAAAAAATATTGAAAGACCACAAGGGCGAGGTCATTTTCAGAAAGCAGAAGTTCGACGTTTTTTCCAATCCAAACGTGTTGGATGTACTTGAGTTTCTGAAACCGACTGACATTGTCGTGTACGGAGTTGCGCTTGATGTTTGCGACGCGTATGCGATCGAAGGATTTCTTAAGTTGAAGAGATATGAAATTTATCTCGTCGAGGATGCCGTCAAACCGATTTATGAAGATAAGGGAAGAGAGCTCATTGCATCATGGAAGACAAGAGGAGTGAAAACGATGAATAGTTCTGATATTGTCCTGGGAGCACTCACGACCAACTTCTAATCGCTAAGAGCCAAAAGCTACTTAATCCGAAAGGGACAGAAGATGGAATATCGAATTGAAAAAGATTCATTGGGAGAATTGAAGGTCCCGGTGGACGCTTATTATGGTGTCCAAACTCAACGCGCGGTTGAAAACTTTCCGATCAGCGGCATCAAACCGCATCCGGATTGGGTCAAGGCAACAGTTCTCGTTAAGAAGGCCGCCGCAATAGTCAATAGCAAGCTGAACTTGCTCGACAGGAAAAAGGCAGATGCAATTATCCAGGCCTGCGATGAAGTGCTGGGCGGTGAACATGCAGACCAGTTTGTCGTCAACGTCTACCAGGCCGGTGCCGGGACGTCTCACAACATGAACGCGAATGAAGTGATAACCAATCGCGCAATTGAAATTCTCGGCGGCAAGCGCGGAGATTATTCTATCATTAATCCCAACGACGATGTCAACATGGCACAGTCGACAAACGACGTGATACCTGCAGTCATCAGAATCTCATCAATCCTGATGATCGATAAGCTGCTTCCGGTTCTTGAAGATCTTGCGCGGTCTTTTGAGAAAAAGGCAAAGGAGTTCGATCACGTGATCAAATCGGGCAGAACACACCTTCAGGATGCAACGCCGATTCGACTCGGTCAGGAGTTCTCGGGGTATGCGGCCTGCGTGCGCGGGCATCTCGGGAGGATCAAACTCGTTCGCGAAGATTTGACATATCTCGGGATCGGCGGCACCGCCGTCGGTACCGGAGTCAACGCTGATCCGAGGTATCGTGAGATGATGCCGGAAGAGCTCGAGATGTTGACCGGGATTGATTTCAAGCAGACTCCGAATTACTTCGAAGCTATGCAAAGCATGGCGGGCGCAGTGTCCTTAAGCGGAGCGCTTCGAAATCTCGCACTCGACATAACCAGGGTTGCAAACGACCTGCGATTGCTGAGCAGCGGACCCCGCACCGGTTTCGCCGAGATAAAACTTCCAGCAGTGCAGCCGGGCTCATCGATCATGCCGGGAAAAGTAAACCCGAGCATCCTGGAAATGGTGAACATGGTTTCATATCAGGTCATCGGTCTGGATACGACGATCGCATATGCCTCTCAGGCCGGACAACTTGAGCTGAACGTCATGATGCCGGTCATCGGCTTCGACCTGACACTTGCACTCGAGATATACAGGAATGCGTTGCATGTTCTTCGTGTGAAGTGCGTCGACGGAATAGAAGCTGATGATGCAGTCTGTAAGGATTTTGCAGAGAAGAGTGTCAGCATTGTGACGGCGCTGACACCGCATATCGGTTACTTGAAAGCAGCTGAAGTCGTGAAGGAAGCTGTCGGAAAAAACAAGAGTATTCGCGCGGTACTTCTCGAGAAAACACTCCTCGAAGAAAAATTACTGAACGAGATCCTCGATCCGTATAAGCTGACCGAGGTGGGCAGGCACTAGACTCAATATCACGTCAGCCACAATAAGAAAACCGCCGGTCACGCGAAATGGGTCCGCTCCCCGATCCTCGCCGTGCAGATTGTAATCCTCTGCGACAAAGTTCAAAAGCGAGCGATCTCCCTTCGCGAATGATCGGCGGACTTGACGATCAAGGAAAGGCCAAGAAAAGAAGACTTACATGCTCTTCTTCTCTTTATTTCCTTTCTTCATTTTCATCTCGTGCTTCGCCGTGTCCTTCTTGGCCTTGGTCATCGTTTTCTTCTCACGAGTCTTGGTCCATTTCTTCGTGCTCTTCTCGTGAGGCATCTTTTTCTTCGTCATCTCCGTCTTTGTCTCCTTCTTTTCCTGCTTAGCTGTATCTTGAGCGTAGACCGAGCCGAAGGCCACGAAAGAAGCGATGAGAAGCATTGCTACGAGTTTCTTCATGATATTAAACCTCCTTTTATGTTTTATCTGAATGTTAACATACTTCAGGCGGAGTGAGAGAGGCAATTAAACGGAGATTAAAAATTATTAATTGTTGGTGACAGACCCTGTCCCCAAGGTCACGATGGATTCAGCCGGTTGTTCTGTTCTAACCGGCAGAACTACCGTGAATTTGCTGCCAGCTCCCACCTTGCTCTCCACGGAAAGCTTCCCCCCGTGAGCTTCTGCAACCCACTTCGAGATCGAGAGACCTAAACCGAGTCCGGACCAGTCATGGGACCTGCTACGGCTCTCATCGACTCTGTAGAATCTGTCGAAAATCCTTTCAAGATCTTTTTCCGGAATTCCGATGCCGGTGTCTTCGACCATGAAACTTGCGCTTCCATTCCTGTTTTCGAGAGATAGCACGACTCTCCCGCCTTCTGGCGTATACTTTATCGCATTATCTACCAGGTTAAGCATGAGCTGCCGGAGCCTTATTTCATCGCCCATCACGGTGGCTTCATCCAGTTTTGAAATTGAAATATCAATCTTCTTCTGTTCCGCGAGAACCTCAGCATCCTCTCTGATTTCGCTAACCAGTATGTCGAGCCGGGTGGGTTTCTTATCGAGCTTTTCGACTCCGCTGTCCGCTTTCGCTAGAAGTATGAGTCCCTCGATTATGCTCGTCATCCTCATGACTTCGTCGAGGAGGCTTGCGAGAGTTTTCTTATAGGAAGCGGTGGTCCTGTTCCCGCGAAGCGACAGTTCAATCTCGCCGCGCATGATCGTGAGCGGCGTCCGCAGCTCATGTGAAGCGTCCATTGAGAATTGACCGACTTGTTCGAAAGACGCCTCCAGTCTGCTGATCATGTCGTTAAGAGTTTCGCTCAACCTTCCGAGTTCATCTTTCGGGTTTGTGACATGGATACGCTCCCGCAATTTCGCCGCGGTTATCTTTCTCGCGGTCCGAGTTATTTCGTCCACGGGTTTCAGCGATTGCTTCGCCAGGAAATAACCGCCGAGCACCGAGATCATGATCACGATCGGTATCAATACGAGGAAAATGGAAAATAAGTTGTGCAATAATTCCGTGATCTCATCTTCCGGATACGCGACTCTGATCCTGTAAAATTTCGCATTGAGTGATGCCAGCCGGATTGTCTTACCTCCAAGATCTGTCCTTGAAACTGAAACCTTGTAGGGAACGAGGTCTGAAGGCGAGGGCAAAGAGTCCTGTCCGAGATTGTAAGATTTGTAGAAAGTCCTGCCGCGTCTGTCGAAGATATAGATGAATTGCTTTTTAGAATTCACAAGCGAATGTTCGTAGATCTTGTTCCAGATCTCGTACTCTTCTCCCGTTTCACCCTGATCTTCACTCTGAGCGGAAGTATCCGAGCTTGACGGAGAATTAAGAAAGTCTTTTTGCAGGCTGCGTATCTTTCCTCGTTCCATGGTCAGATTGCTCTCCAGGATTTGTTTCAGCCACTCGGCCTCGCTCCGCAGAGAGATATCGAGATTTTCAGAAATAGTCTCGCTTGTGTAGAGATATGCAGTCACACCGAAGGCTCCCAGTCCGATGAGCAGGATTACAGAAAACCAAACTGTCAGCTTCAGCCTGATCGATTTGAACATCAGTCCACTTTCATCATGTATCCTGCGCCGCGGACGGTATGGATCAGCTTCTTCTCGGAGTGGGAATCGATCTTGTTCCGGAGCTTGTTGATATAAACCTCCACGATGTTCGTGCCCGTGTCGAAATTGTATTCCCAGATGTGCTCAGAGATTACCGTCCGGGTGAGGACTCTGTTCACATTGCGAACGAAATATTCCAGAAGGGCGAACTCACGATTAGTCAGTTCGATATCCTTCCCGCCGCGCTTCGCCTTCCGGGTTATGGTATCAAGCTCGAGGTCTGCGACTTTGATCACCGTCGACTTTTCAACACCGCTTCTTCTGCCCAGAGATCGAATTCGCGCCATCAGCTCCGCGAGCGCGAATGGCTTCACGAGATAATCGTCGGCTCCTTTGTCGAGCCCTTCCACTTTGTCTTCCAGCCTCCCTTTTGCGGTGAGTATCAAGACAGGCGTGGCGACGCCTTTGCTGCGAATCGACTTCAGGACTTCCATACCGTTCTTCTTGGGGAGCATCAGATCCAGAACGATGACATCGTATTCTCCCCCCAGCGCCAGGTCCTCTCCGGCTTCACCATCGAAAGCCGTGTCCACTTGATTGTCTTCGCCTTCGAGACCAAGCTTGATGAATCTGTTCACCTTCTTTTCGTCTTCCACAACGAGGATTTTCATTGCTGTATAATTTACTAAAATTCGTCTTCCAAGTTATTGAAGCCGGTTCGTATCGGTCAGGAGATTAGCTGTTGTCGGGGCGGGCGAAAAAAGAGCCCTGTCTTCGACGGGGCTCTTTCAATGTTCCGTTGAATCTAGTAAGGACGATTAAACCAGCGTTCGGTTTTGCTCTCACAAGGATTCCGGCATCTGCGGCATCAGCAAGTCAATGCCGCCTCCCTCGGCCATCATCATTCTTGGAATGCGAGTCGTGTGCCTTCTTCTCTTCGTTTGACCTCGACTCCGGTCTCGGCCTGCTTTGGTTCTGCGCCGGCTTAGCCGGGTGGTATGCTGAAGGACCTCTTTGTCTTACCGGAGGCTTCGGCGGTACTGCTTCCGGCCGCGGATTGCCTTGCGCGGGACGTCCTTGATGGACTTCGCCCCGCCCGAACGGTCCGGATGAAGGCCGGGGCTGATAGGCTCGTTCATGCTCGACTAAATCTCGCTCGTTTCTCACCGCCGGCCTAAGCGGAGCGGGAGAATAGACACGGTACTCGTTTCCCACCAACCTGTTGCGGGTAACGTCAGTTGAACGGACAATGCTAACTGTCTCGATCCTATGGCGTGTAACTCTTTCGACCTGTTCCCGCGGCAATCCGGTGTTGTACACGCCTCTCGGGGTAAATCTGAACTCGGTTACGTTGCGGGTGCTGCCGATAATTCTCGGCACTCTCTCTCGTTCCACGAACGCGTAGTGAGGTCTGCCCATTTCCTCGGCACGAATGAAATTCCAACCCCCGATTGCGACTCCGAAGTCGCGGTCATCTCCCGCCACTACCATGTCGACTCTGAAGTGGAAGCCCGGAGGCATTGGAGCCCAGCCCATGTAGCCACCGCCCCAGCGCCACTCGACCCAGGCGGGCGCCCAAACGTAGCCGGGTGCCCAGACCCATCCGAATTCCGGATCAAATGCCCAGCGCCCGTAGTGGTAAACTGCCCATCCCCATGGATCATCGGAGACCCATGCCCAGCCGTATTCTGTCCAGATCCAGTGGCCGTCGGTATACGGGCGCCAGCCAATCGGCTCTCCGATGGGACGCCAGCACATGCCGTAGTCTCCGGCATTTACCCATTCGCCATAGGGCGACAGCGAAGAATAAAACATCTGGAAGGACACTTCTTGTGCACTTGTTTTCTCAGGGACAAGTAGCAGCGTCGAGGCAATCATCGTTGCGAAAAATATTTTTTTCATCTCGACCTCCGTTTGTTTTCAATAAATATAACGTATTATGCATCCCCAAGTTTAAGGCAACTCGCATGCTTAATATTTTTTAATGTAGCCTTAATGCTCTTCAAGAAATCGTCAAAGGTTCCGATTAGAATAACGGATATACATAAATAGGCCATGAAATGTTCGTAATAATAGGAATCGCCATTGTTCTTATCGCTGTGCTCGGCGGTTTCGCGATAGAGGGAGGTTCATTTCTTGTCCTGATGCAGTATGCGGAATTCTTGATAATCATCGGTGCTTCGACGGGCGCGCTTCTCATTTCGACACCCGGAAAGCTCCTCGGAAAAATCTTCAAGAGAATCGTCGGAGTGTTCAAGGGGAGCAAGGCGAGTAGTGACACCTATCTCAATTTACTCAAGCTCCTCTATGATCTCTTTCAGGTAGGACAAAAAGAAGGAGTCATCGGTCTTGAACAGCATGTCGAGGCTCCTGACAAGAGCAAGATATTCAAGAAGTATCCCGAGCTGGTAGATGACAATCGTCTCATACACTTCATAACCGACACGATGAGACTTCTCGTTGTCGGCGGGGCAGAGCCATTCGATCTGGAAGGTCTGATGGATGCCGACATCGAGACCCATCATCAGGAGGGCTCGAAGGCTGGAATGATATTGCAGAAGATAGGTGACTCCATGCCCGGACTCGGCATCGTTGCGGCTGTTCTCGGGATTGTAATCACCATGCAGGCGATCGATGGACCGCCTCAGGAAATAGGTCACAAAGTCGCGGCAGCTCTTGTCGGCACATTTCTCGGCGTACTTTTGTCGTATGGTTTCGTGCAGCCTCTTGCGACCAACTTAGACATTTCGGCCGAGGAAGAATCGAGGATGTTCGAGGCGATAAAGGCAGGAGTGGTTGCTTTTGCCAAGGGGATGCAGCCGCTCATTGCCGTTGAGTTCGCACGTCGCACGATCTTCCAGGATCATCGACCTTCCTTCCAGGATATGGAGAAGGCATTAAGGAACACAAAGTAGTGGCAACTAACGACCAGGGCAAGGCCCCCATAAACATAATCAAGAAGAAAAAATCCGCCCATGTTGCGCACGGGGGAGCGTGGAAGGTCGCGTATGCCGATTTTGTCACTGCCATGATGGCACTCTTCATCGTCCTGTGGATTATCGGCCAGAACAAGCAGATAAAGGAATCGGTCGCTCATTATTTCAGGAACCCGACTGTCAACGAGAAAATACTGTCGGCCGTCCGGACCGGCGGACTTGTTTCCGTCACCAACAACAGCATCGATAGGCTGGGGCTTCCCGTCAGCGGAGAAGCGCAGGAACTCAAGACGCTGCGCGATGAAGGCCGTAAGTTGCAAAGCATGATAGACTCCACCGAAGAGTTCAAGGAATTCACTAACCAGATCAAGATTACGGTTTCCAAGGAAGGACTGAGAATTGAGTTGATCGAAAATTCAGAGGGTCTTTTCTTCGACGTTGGAAGTGCGAAGCTGAAAGCTACAACGGACGAACTATTAAAAATGATTGCGAAGGAGCTCTCAAGCCTGCCGAATAAAATAATCATCGAGGGGTACACCGATGCACGTCCATACGTGCGGAGTGACTACACCAACTGGGAACTCAGTTCCGACAGGGCTAATGCAGCAAGGAAAGTCCTCGACGAGGGAGGGTTGAACAAAGATCAGATCCTCGAAGTGCGGGGATATGCGGACCGCCGGCTGCGCAACCCGGCCGATCCCTACGACTTCTCGAATCGCAGAGTCAGCATTCTCGTAACCACGTTGCAAGCCGACAGCATCGCGGCGGCCATTGGCCATATCGATACAGTGAAGGTCGGCAAATAGATTTCTACCGCGGTCAGTCATTTCGATTTAGCCTGACCCGTCGGAATCAAATTCCAGCAGGCAACTGCTCAGATGTTGATCGGCCCGTTCTCCGGATCTACACTAATCAATTGCGCTGTCTCACGATTCTTCCTCTTTGTCACGGCCGAGATTCATTTCAAAATTTCGAGCTTGTCTATTTCACAAAACACACCGTCTAAGAATAGAACCGCGAATGACACGCCTGCGTGCCTGCGCGTTGAAGCTCCCTCTTGCCCTGCTCCGGCGCGTAAACGTGCCGAAACGCACTTCGGTCACTTACGCTCCATAGCTTCAGCCTATGCTGACCGAAGTCAGCTTCGGCTGACACAGGTCAGCGACGGAGCGCGTGCAGGCACGAATAAAAACCATGAAACCGTGGGTGCTACGAATAGTACGTATTCGTGAAATTCGCTTCAAAAGTTCAGAGACTATTCGTGTGATTCTCGGCCTGAGGCTGATGAGCCTATAGCTCAGTGTTTGAAAATCTCTTTCTCTTCGGTTTGTCAAATATATGATCTCCCAAGATCTTCGTTTAACAATTCATCTTTTACTATTAACTTAGACTTTCAAACAAGGAGGAGAGATGCTAAAGAAGCCGGCCTCGATTTTTCTCGCCATAATTTTCTCCGGGATGTTAGCCTTTTCGCAGCAGTCTAACAGAAGCACGCTCCCGCCAATTCGTCACGCGCCCGACCGGGAATTCCATATGCTGAATGTCGATCTTAGCTTCAAGTTCGACATGCAAAAGAAAGAACTCTTCGGAACCGCTGTGGAGAAGATCGTCCCGCTTCGCGTCAACTACGATAGCGTTCATCTGAATGCGGTCGACATGACGATCGAGAAAGTTACGATGGGCCGCGAGGCGCTCGGGTTCAAGTACGATGGTAATACGCTGTCGATCGGACTTCCCAAAGTCTACGGGATCGACGATACTCTTACTTACACCATCGTCTATTCAGCTTTCCCGAAGAAGGGGATATTCTTCGTCAAAGCGGACAAAGCGTATCCGGACCGGACGCCGCAGGTATGGAGCCAGAGCGAGATGGAGGACGCCAGATACTGGTTCCCGTGCCACGATTACCCGGACGATTTCCTCTCCAGTTCCGTGACTGCGACAGTCCCGGGAAATTGGGTCGTCATGTCAAACGGTCTTCTGGACAAAGTCACGACCGACCGGAAGGATAAGACCAAAACTTTCCGATGGGTCGAGAGCAAACCGCACGTAATTTATCTCATCTCGATCGTCGCGGGAAAATATTCCGAGATTGACGATCATTTCGGGAAGACTCCAGTTTATTATTATGTGGCACCGGAGTACGCCAAATATGCGAAGGAAGATTTCTATGCCACGCCGGACATCCTTAAGTTTTATTCGGATGTTACCGGCTTTAAGTATCCGTGGCGGAAACTTGCTCTATCGGCTGTCACGGATTTCACCTTCGGTGGAATGGAAAATGTCTCGGCAATTACGCTGACGGATAATACGATGCACGACAAAAACGCAGAGCCGCAGGTTGAAAGCACCGGCCTCGTTGCTCATGAGACTGCACACCAGTGGTTTGGCGATTTGCTCACTTGCCGTTCATGGCCGAATGCCTGGCTGAACGAAGGCTTCGCAACTTATTTCGAAGCGCTTTACGGCGAGCATGCTTTCGGTGAAGATCATTTCAATAACGAGATGTACCGCAATCATCAGGAGGTCGTGACAGCGGACCACGTCGAGCGACGTCCGACGGTTTACAACCGGTATTATGATTCGGTAGATTTGTTCGGCACGTACATTTATCCCAGAGGCGCTTCAATTCTCCATATGCTGAGAGGAATACTCGGCAAACAACTTTTTTTCAAGGCGATCCAACATTACGTTCACAAATTCGAACATCAGAATGTCGACTCGCATGATTTCGCAAACGCTGTCCGCGAAGCAACGGGTTACAATCTGAACTGGTTCTTCGACGAATGGCTTTACAAAGGTGGTCATCCCGTTTACGACGTCAACTACACTTACGACAGGAGCTCACACCTTCTCACCCTGCACGTTGCGCAGACTCAGATGGTGGACAGTCTGACTCCGATCTACAGAATGCCGGTAAATGTTTACATCGTTACTCCTGCTCAGTCTATGACGAGCAGGATCTGGGTGGATTCGCTGATCAATACTTACTCGTTTAATCTCCTCCAGCGTCCGTTGATGGTCAATTTCGACGAGGGTGATTATTTGTTGAAAGAGTTGAACTTCAAGAAATCTATTCCCGAGCTGTCGTACCAGATTAAGAATGATCCTAACGCGGTCGGACGCATCTGGGCAGCAGGGCAGCTAAGCAATGAAAAGAGCGATGATGCAGTTAACGCCTTGATAGCCGGGTTGAAGGATGACCATTTCTGGGGAGTCAGACTCGCGTGCGCAGAGGCGCTGGCGCATTACAGCGACAAAAATGTTGAAGACGCACTGAAGGCGGCCGTCGAGGATAGCGACGCGAGAGTTCAGGAAGCAGCTGTCAACGGACTCGCAACGCTGAAGGCTGCATCCGCAAGCGACGAGAATCTGTGGGGACTTCTTGAGAACCTTTATAGAACGAGGAAGAATTATTTTGTACGCGCTGCTGCAGTCAAGGCGCTCGCTTCCATAGAAGGTGAGAAGGCAATGCCCATAGTGCAGAGTGCTCTCAAGGAGGATTCTTATGAGCAAGTAGTACGAAGAGCTGCACTTTCCTCTCTTGTGATGATCGATTCTGCAAAGGCATATGACGTGGCCGTCGAGTTTTCAAAATACGGAGAGCCCCAATCTGTTCGCCTGCAGGCAATCGGCGAGCTTGCAAGGCTCCAACCGAAGAAAGAGGAGACGCTCAACCTTCTCAAGCAAGATCTCACCGATCCATTCATCTGGGCGAGAATGATTGCCATAAGCTCTTTGGGAAGAATCGGCGATAAGAGCGTCGTTCCGTTGCTGCAGGAAAGGGAAAAAACGGAAGTGGACGGGAGACTCAAAGAGGCCGCAAGGAGAGCAATTCAGTCCATTGACAGGAGAAGCAGCGGAGAATAGGTTTCGCTGATCCATCCCGTCAGAATCTATTTGTAGGGAAGAAACTCTGCGTTCAAGTCAGAGCGGTGAACATGCAAGAGAAACGAGGAAGCAGAGCTTAGGGGATGGAAGTGTACCTGCTGATGACTGACAGCTGAATGCTGATAGCTGTCCCTTCCCGGAATCTTTCTATCACGGATGGTTGTTTAGAAGACAAATGAGAGGACGCTTATGCGACATAGGCTATCACGCAATTCATTAACTGTTCTTTCGCTGCCATTAATTTTTACCACCGTGATATTTGTGTTCGGAACTCAAATGTCGCCGTCAGCTAATAGCTATCAGCTAAACGCTAATGGCTCTCATTACGACTGGCTGCAGTTCAACTTCGACCCGCAGCACAGCGGCAACGATACTAAAGAGACGGTGATTACTCTGAAGAACGTCGAAAACATGCATCAGCTTTTCAAAATCTCTCTCCCTTCCGTTGCTGATGGAGCATCCGCCTATCTCAGCGACATTCAGACTTCTGTTGGAACGGTTAACATGCTGTTCGTAACGACGAAAGACGGCCACATCGCCGCTCTTGATGCCATGACCGGCAAAGTAATTTGGACTCATCAATATGGCTCAGGATCGTACCGGATAAACAACGGGTTCCAGCCGACATACACCACTTCATCTCCTGCCATCGATCCGAACAGACAGTTTGTTTACAGTTACGGACTCGACGGATATGTTCACAAATACCGTGTTGCCGACGGCGAAGAAATAAAAAGCGGCGGCTGGCCGGAGCTCTGTACGCTGAAGCCGTTCAACGAGAAGGGCTCCTCGGCACTGGCGATCGCAACTGCGAAAGATGGCAATTCATATCTTTACGTTGCCAACGGCGGCTACCTGGGCGACAGGGGCGATTATCAAGGTCATTTGACGACAATTGATCTTCGAACCGGGGCTCAGCACGTTTTCAATGCGACCTGCAGCGATGAGACGGTTCATTTTGTGGAGGAGCCCGGCAAGCCTGATTGTTCGTTTGTCCAGTCGGCAATCTGGGCACGGGCCGGCGTCGTTTACGATCCTGCGACGGACAAAGTGTATATGGTGACTGGAAATGGTAAGTTCGACCCGAAACATCACGGCTGGGGCGATACGATCTTCTCTCTCAATCCGGATGGCACCGGGCAGAATGGAAATCCTGCCGACAGTTACACTCCAAAAAATTTCCAGCACCTGGACGATGCCGATCTTGATCTGGGAAGCACCGCACCGGCTTTAATCCCGGTGCCGGACAAATGCTCCGTGAAAGATCTCGCCGTTCAGTCGGGAAAGGATCGGGTCCTGCGATTGATTAATATGTCCGATCTTAGTGGTCATCATGGCCCTGGCCATATCGGCGGCGAGGTCGGAAGCATCATCGACGTTCCGCAGGACGAGATGGTATTCACTGCACCGGCGGTGTGGGTAGATCCAAAGAGCTCTTCATCATGGGTTTTTCTCGGAACGTACAATGGCCTCTCCGCATTCAAGCTTCATGTCGGCAAGAATGGAATTCCCGACCTCGAGTTAATGTGGAAGCAGTCCGAAGGCAGCAGCTCTCCGATTATTGTGAACGGTGTGCTATTCTGCGCAGTAAGCAATAGCATCCGTGCGATCGATCCGGTCTCGGGAAGGATCCTGTGGCGTGACAGGACTATGGGGAGAATCCACTGGGAGAGTCCGATAGTGGGCAACGGTGTTCTGTACATCACGGATGAGTCGGGTGATTTGAATGCGTTCGGAGTCAAGTAGAGGAAGGAGGGACAAGAAATTTGAAATCAGGCATTGAGGTCATCAGGAAGATCGGACAAACACGCATCAGCGGAAGTCTCATCCCTTTACCACGGCGAGCGGTTCTAATTTCACGATAGGTTCGACAAGGTCATCCTGCTCCTGCATGACGACATCTATGTCTTTGTAAGCACCGCTTGCTTCATCTAAATCGCCCACTCCGCGAATCGCATGGAGTATGCCGCGAGCTTCGAGCTTTCGACGCTCCTCATTGAGGTTCAGGATTCTCCTCGCTTCATTCCTTCCCATTCTTCTTCCGGCACCGTGGCTGCAGCTTGTGAATGACTCCGGATTGCCTTTTCCTCTGATGATGTAGCTCGATGTTCCCTGTGAACCGGGAATAATTCCAACCTCTCCTTCACGTGCGGACGTTGCACCTTTTCGATGTACCCAGACGCTTTTTCCGAAGTGGTTCTCCAGCTGCGCATAGTTATGCGCTATGTTTATCATTTCATCAAATGTTGCGGACCCGGACGTGCGGTCGTGTACGATCGCCTTTATTCTTTCCATCATCAGTTTCCGATTTGCAAATGCGAACTCGACACAATACCGCATCTCGCGGATGTAAGCCTGGCCCTCCTTGCCGCCCGTTTCCAGAAAAGCAAGCTGCCATTTTTTCGGGACAGGCGAAGAGTGTTTTTCGTTCAATGCGATTGCCAGCTTATTGTAGAACTCGGCATTCTTGAGTCCGAAGTTCCTGCTGCCGGAGTGTACCATTATCCAGACGTGGCCATCGTTCCCGCTTTGAATTTCGATGAAATGATTTCCGCCTCCCAATGTGCCGATCTGCGTCATCGCCGATTCG
The DNA here is from genome assembly GCA_963704305.1 of uncultured Bacteroidota bacterium. Taxonomy (GTDB): domain Bacteria; phylum Bacteroidota; class Ignavibacteria; order Kryptoniales; family JAKASW01; genus JAKASW01. Next base: position 1,780,696 of record OY969888.1, read on the forward strand.
TATTCCTGTTCCACGATATGATACTTGCCTTCGATTCTCGGCATCAGCGATTCGTCCTGTTTCGCCTTGTGATGGTTGAATCCCACCGGCACGACCTTGCGGATGTCACCGAGTATTTCCTTCAACGTATCCGATCCGATCTCTGCGAGAGATGTTCTGACAGCACACATACCACATCCGATATCGACTCCGACCGCATTGGGAATTATGACATCCTGTGTCGCGATCACTCCGCCTATCGGCATTCCGTATCCCTGGTGCACGTCGGGCATGAGACACACCTGTCTGAAGGCAAAAGGAAGTCTGGCCAGATTCTTCGCCTGCTCGAGCGCGCCCGATTCAGGTTCATTGCACCAGCTCTTTATTATCAGCGAACCTTCTTCTTGTATTAACTTCATGTGATCAATCTCTAAACAATTCCCTGCAGTCGAACAGATTCCCTCTCACGGTATCTTCTTTCGGACACTACAATTTAATCAATCTTCCGATCCGCACAATCAATTGATAAGCTGTCTCGTCAGGTGCGGGGCTGAAGGGGGTATTTCTCAAACCATGTGAAATGATCCGGAATCCGGAGTGAGCCACTGAAACCGCAAAAAGCACCTCTGGGCAGTCGGAATCGCAATTTAAGTCGTGGGAAGCGATCACGAGGTCACGGAAAATGAATTTGATGTGATGACGAGCACACGTGAAGTCACGGAAAATGGATCTGATGTGATGCGAAGCAAATCTAAACTCAAGAAAAATGGTTCTGGGGTTGCGCGAAGCGAATGTGGAGTGGTGGAAAACGACTCTGATGTTGCGGGAAATGGATCTGAAGTCTATGGAAGTGGACAGAGAACCAGTGGAAACAGTCGCGGGCTCGGATTAGGTTAATCTAAACTGGCCATGAGGAAGTCTGCTTTGGATCAATGTAGTTGCCGCGGCAGAGTGACATGCAAGAATCTTGCTTGGACTTAGCGCAGCAAGGATCTGAACGGCCCCTCCTTCAAGCTTGAATATTTACCGCTCGGAATGTAGAATATGACAGTTCCAGTCGGAGGTCATAGTCAATGCATGTGAGACAGCTTTAAGAGAAATAGGAACGAGATAAGTTGGCAAGCAATCCTGTCCGGAAAATTCTTCATACGGGGAGAGCTACAGGTAGTCGTGCTTACCGGGCCGCCGTGAAAGAGGTGGAGGCCAGGTACCTCGATTACGTTTCGGTTAATGATGATCTCACAAGGGAGCTCGTATCCTTTCAAGCAAACAAGAAAGAACCTTTCTACCGCTGGCTCAAGTTCAAAGAGGGATTTTCATCAAGGCTTGTCCAGTACTGCCTCAATCGCTTTCAGCCGTCCGGTCGCTCCATGCCAAGAATCCTGGACCCGTTCGCCGGTTCGGGGACTACATTGACCACTGCGACGAAGTTCGGGTGGCGCGCAACTGGAATAGAGCTTCTCCCTGTCGGTGTCGCCGCGATGAAAGCGCGATTGAAGGCCGACGTCGTCAGTATTCCAATGTTCGAGCGATATGTCGAGGAACTTCCATCGTGGAACTGGAGCCAGAGGAGTTCGTACTCCTTTCCCCATCTGCGGATCACGGACGGAGCTTTCCCGAAAGAGACCGAGTCCGCCATGTCAAGCTACATGCAGTTTCTCGAACGTATCGATGACGAGAATGTCAAATATCTATTCTGGTTCGCGTTGCTCTCGGTTCTCGAAGACGTGAGCTACACCCGAAAGGACGGCCAATATCTTAGATGGGACCGTAGATCGGGTAGGGAACTCAGGTCCTCTTTCGACAAAGGATTCATCCCGGATTTCAAGCGTGCGATCAACGAGAAACTTGACATCATGTTGGATGATATCAGGTGGCGCAACGGCGGGTCATACTCTTCTAACGTTGAGATCATCGAAGCTTCGAACTTAGACATAATGCCAACCCTGACAGAATCATCATTCGATCTAATCTTGACCTCACCTCCATACTGTAATCGCTATGACTATACTAGAACATACGCGCTTGAACTTGCCTTTCTCGGTTACAGCGAGAGCGGGGTAAAATCACTTCGCCAGGCTCTCGTTTCCGCAACCGTGGAGAATAAGAGCAAGCGTGCTTATCTCGAGGAGCAATACCGCAGAAGGAATCAGCAGGATAGATTCGTTTCTTCCGTGAATGCATTCGAGCGGCATGAGGTTCTTCAGACGATCCTTGCGATGCTTTATCGTCTGCGTGAGAACAAAGAGCTGAACAACCCGAACATTCCCGGGATGGTAGAGAATTATTTCTTTGAGATGAGCTGTCTTATAGATGAGATGGCACGCGTGCTGTCGCCCGGGGGAAGGGTTGTAATGATTAACGACAATGTCCAGTACCATGGCGTCGAAGTCCCGGTGGATATGATCCTCTCGGATTTTGCGCAAGATGCCGGGCTGAAGGTCGAACAAATCTGGGTTCTTCCACGAGGCAAAGGAAACAGCAGCCAGCAAATGGGAAAGCACGGGCGCAGAGAGCTGCGGAAGTGCGTGTATGTCTGGTTGAGACCTCAGAATAGTGGGCGTTTGAAAGTATTTCATGCAAAAAGAAAAGAACGAATACACTGACAATCTTCGCAAGCTGAAATCCCAACTGCTAACTTCCGCTCTCAAGGAGAAAAGGGACGAGCTCGCCTTCAAAGCACTGAAGAAGATAAAAGCCCCGCTCGATTGGGAATCGAGAGGCGGCCTCATGATAGATGAAAGCGCGTGGGATCACGTCGTCAAACGGTTAGGGCACGATCCCAAAGAAGTCTTCTGTCACCCAGACGTCCTACTTGAATGTCCGATCACAAGCATTTACTACAGGGGACTTGCCGGGCTATCCATCAAGGCCGCTAGGGATTATGTGGGCGCGATAGAAAACTTGGAGAAAGGCTCGGTGAGAAGTAGGCTAACAAGAAGCAAAGCCGTTGCGATGGCGCGGACTTATAATACTTTCGTTTGCTCAATAATAAAGAACACGACTGAGTGGACGCTCGAGGATGGCAAACGGACAGTGATCGCGACGCTTGGGATCACGTTCGACGGAGTCATGCGAAACAAGATAGGTGAGATTGCGGAGGAGCGTGTAAGGTCCTTGCTCATTGAGTGGCTAACGGCCAAGCAATTGATAGCTTGGTCAACCCCCGCAAGCATGATTCACGCAAAGTCCGTGCAAAAAGAGTATCAGCTTCGGAACGGCTTGGTCATGCAATTTGCCTCCGAACCGGATATCTCGTTCCTGAAAAATGATGATCTGGTCGCAGTAGTTGAAATCAAGGGAGGGATCGACCCTGCAGGAGCGTTAGAGCGGTACGGAGCAGCCTTGAAATCGTTCGAAGATGCCATAAAGAAATCTCCGAAATGCAAGACGTTTTACATCGGGGGTGTCTTCACTGAGGAACTTAAGCGAAGGATGGACGCTGATCGGTTGGTGGAGAAGTCGTTTAACGTCATTGAGATACTTCAGCAGCCCGCCGCGCGAGAGGATTTTTTGAAAGAGCTGTTCCATCATACGTTGAGGGTGGTTTAGGCAACAGCCCGGAGTTCTGTCGTTTGCCGAACTTCTGCGCGTGAAGAAATGACTTCCCCTCTCCTTCTCACATTCTCATCAGTATGCCGTATGCGATTAACAGCAACGTTCCGAATCCCCACGTCAGTAATGCTATCGTTCCACTCACCCTCGTGAATTCCCAGAACCGGAACGGCGCGCGCTCCTTCGAAAGTTCGAGTACGATCATGTTTGCGACTGAGCCGGCGACCGTCAAGTTGCCGGCGAATGTCGAGCTCATCGCAAGCACCAGCCACATGAGCATGGGTGAGGTGAACGAAGCTACCCAGTGCCGAACGACCATCACGTATGGCACGTTCGAAACTACGTTCGAGAGTACGAGCGACACGAAGGAGAAACTCGCGACCTGCTGAGATGTTGAGATGGAGAAGTATCCATCCATGAGGTTGTGTGCCCGATCTACTAGGCCGACCTGATTGATGCCTCCCACCACTATGAACAGGCTTCCGAAGAAAAGGAGAAGCGACCAGTTTATCCTTGCGAACATTTCATCGGGCCTGCGATTTGCCGCGAGCACGAGAATCGACGCGCCAAGTATGGACATGAACGCCAATTCCACACCCGAAGAAAAACCTATAATGACAATCAGCATCACGGCCATTGATTTGTATAACAGCGGCCTGTCGAGCCTGCGGACAAGTTCTATTTCACCGGGATTGAGAACATGGTCTAACTTGCTTCGGAAAAAACACTTCAACACGAAGTAATCGATCGTCAGTCCGGCAACTGCGATCGGGAGCATTAAGAGGAAAAAACTCAAGTAGGGCCAGCGAGAAAATGTTCCGACAAGCATGTTCTGAGGATTCCCGACGAGCGTCGAGACGCTTCCTATGTTCGCGCTCGTGACGAGTGCCAGCAGATACGGTTTCGGATCGACCCGCGAACGACTCGTCAGAAGAAGAACGAACGGCGTCATCATCACGCAGATAGTATCGTTGACGAAAAAAGCTGAGAGCACTCCGCTGGAAATTATTATTGTCAGAAGAAGTCGCTTGCCGGTGCGGGCTCTCTTCAAGACGAAAGTTGCCACGAGATCGAAGAAGCCGCTGACCTGCAGGTATGCGACGATTATCATCATCCCCAGGAGCAGGACTATGGTGTCGAGATTTAAAGATTGATAAGCCTGCTTGATGGTTAGAACGCCGAAGGCGATCATTGCGACCGCCCCGATCAATGCTCCCGACGTTCTATCTAAATGAAAGAGAGGAAATCTCTGGATAGAGATTGTAAGGTAGGTGAACCCGAAAATAATTACTGCGAGTAAGACCATCCGTCATATTTGGTGCAGAGTATATGAGCGAAGCCTGTCCGGAACAAGGCAGTCGTTTATCTTTGCAACGGTTTCATCGAACGCGCTGTCGTCCGCTTTTTGGAATGACTCTTCGCTGTCGTAAGTATAGATTTCCATAAAGTTGTTCGGTGAGCCTTGGACTTCGAAGACCTCCAGCCTCGCAATATTTGAACTTTCGTAACCTGACTTGAGATCGTTGACCAGCTTCAAATATTCTTCACGTTTCGAAGGCTGTACTTCGTAGTTGATTTCCAGTAGAACTTTTGACATCTGTTCCTCCAGTTTTCATTCACCTGCAAGCCGCTTGGATCTTGTAATTCTCACTATCCAGAAAACAAGCGCTGCGACTGCGATGGCTGCGACTATTATGAATTCAACTTTCCTTAAACCGGCGACCGCACTAATTGCCTCGCTGAAAAAATAACCAAGAAATCCGTAAGAAACAGCCCAAATTAATCCTGAGATTGCATTGAGGACAGTGAATTTCAAGGACGGCATCTTTCCAAGCCCGCACATTACGATCAAAGCCGTCCGCAAACCGTAAATATAACGTGAAAACAGCACGATGGAAGATCCGTGCCTCTTCACGAGCTCCTCGGCGCGCGGCAGGACGGCAGAAATATATTTGAATCTTTTTACGAAATCGTACCCTTCCTGGCGTGCCAGGTGGAAAAATAGCTGATCGCCGATCACCGAGCCGAGGAACGCGGACAGGACGCAAAGTCCTAGGTTGAGAAGGCCCTGGTGAGCAATCATCCCGGCGATGATCAACACCGACTCACCTTCGAAGAATGTTATTACGAAGATCAACAGGTAGCCGTATTGGTGGATCAGGATGTCCAAATCAGTAGCCGGCTTTTCTGATTTCCTTGTCTGTCATTCCAAAATAGTGTGCAATCTCGTGTATCAGTACTTCTCTTATCCTCGCCTCGACCTGCTCATCGTTCACACAAGTTCGTTCTATGTTTTCTTTGAACAATTTTATTCTGTCCGGAAGGACCGGATACACTCCGTAGCCCGGGCCGCGCTGGTTCAACGGAACACCCGAGTAAAGTCCGAGCAGAGAATACCTGTTTCCGGCGCGGGTGTTTCTCAAATCCGACTCGTCAGGATAATCTTCCACGACGACATGGACGTTTTCAATTTTCAATTTGAACTCCTCCGGGAGTCCTTCGAATGCTCGCTCAAGAAGCACTTCAAATCTTTCCTTGTCCACTCATCAGGTCCAGAATTTTATGACTTTGCTCATCGTAGAGAACTCTTCCCTGAAACACTACACGTGCGCTTCCTTCGAGCATCACGTTCGAGAATTTCTGAGACGCTCTTTCAAAGAATACTTTCAATGTTTCTCCGCCTGTTGTCAGGATCTCTACGGGCGAGCGCAGATCGTATCGGAGCGCCGCAGTTATCGCGCTTGCAACGGCTCCCGTTCCGCATGCCAGTGTTTCGTTTTCGACTCCACGCTCATACGTTCTCATCCTGATTTTGTTGTTGCCGATTTTTTCAATCAGGTTGACGTTCGTCCCCTTTGGAAATATCTCGAAGTTGTAGCGGATCTTCCGTGCAAGACTTACGAGGTCGGCAGTCTCAACTCTGTCAAAGCCCGAACCGGATGTCAGGACCGTGTGATCTGTGTTTGGGCGGACGTAAGTGGCATCGATGAGTTGAGACTCGAGCGGGATTTTCTTCGACGGGATAATCTCTTCGGGATCGGGAAAGTGCAGGTCGACTCTCTCAGCATCGAAGACCTCGGCGGTATACGTATGTCCGTGTGCGATGAACTTCATCTGCGGTTTGCAGATTCCTTTCAGTACGGCGAATCTCGCGATGCATCGTCCGCCGTTGCCGCACATTCCTCCTTCGCTGCCGTCGGAATTCAGGTAATACATTTCGAAGTCGGCCTGCTTGCTCTTCATAAGAAAGAGGACACCATCGGCTCCAATTCCAAGTCCTCTTGCACACAATGTTCTTGCAAGGATGTCAGGTTGGGTCTTCAAGTTGCCGTCAAAGTTATTTATGACGACAAAATCGTTGCCCGCGCCATTCATCTTGGTGAATCTTATCTCTATCACGATGCAACCGGTTTTTTCGCAATTGACATGATTACGGAGTGCAACAGTTGCACACGCTGCCGCAGTTCTTCGAGCGAGCCGTTATTCGCAATCACAAAGTCGGCGAGCTTCTCTTTCTCGTTCTGCGAAATCTGTGTCCGCATTCTCCTCGCGGCGTCTTCCTGTTTTATTCCAAGGCTTTTTGCGGCTCGCTGCAGAGCTATGTTCCTGTCAGCCTTGATAAGGATTGTGTAGTCAAAGATGTCTTCGAGCTCTGCTTCATAAATCAATGCCGCTTCCACCACCGCATAGCTGGAGTCGGGAAGGCTTGAAATCTTCTCATTGAGAACGGATATGATCGCCGGGTGCAAAATTCGTTCGAGTTGTTTTTTCTTTGCAGGGTTGGCGAAGACAATTTCGCCCAGATTTTTCCGACTGATCCTGCCGCCAACCAGGATCCTGGTTCCAAATGTCTTTATGACTTTCGATTTGATTGCTTCGTCAGACTCGAGAAGTGAATGTCCGGCTTTGTCTGCATCGAACGTGGGAACACCGAGTTCGGTGAACATCATCGCAGCAGTCGATTTTCCGCTGCCGATGTTTCCGGTTAATCCGACACGCAGGATGCTCTGGCTTTTTGACGGGCCGGCTTTGATCTGTTCGTCCGTGTCGACGGGAGTTTCCTCCATCTCTGTCGTCTTTTCCATTTGCACTTTATTTCGCGTAAGCGATACTGCGGACTTCGCGGATCACCATTATTTTGATTTGCCCGGGATACTCCATTTGTTCTTGTATCTTCTGCGAGATCTCGTGAGCAAGCTGGTCGGCAAAGACGTCATTGACTTTCTCCGGCTCAACTATGACGCGGATTTCGCGGCCGGCCTGGATTGCGTATGTCTTCCCGACCCCGGAAAATGAGTTGGCGATGCTCTCTAATTTTTCCAGCCGCTTCACGTAGCCCTCTAGAGATTCACGTCTTGCACCCGGTCTTGCCCCGCTGATTGCGTCGGCAGCCTGGACGAGTGCAGCTATCGGAGTCTCCATCTCGATGTCCTCATGATGCGAACCGATAGCGTTTGACACGACCGGATTCTCTCCAAACTTCTTCGCAAGCTCGAAGCCTAGGAGCGCATGCGGGCCTTCCACATTTTTGTCTACAACTTTTCCGAGGTCGTGGAGCAGTCCGGCACGTTTTGCGAGAGTGGAATCAAGACCGAGTTCTACTGCCATGAGTCCGCTGAGAAAAGCGACTTCTATACTGTGCTGCAGGACATTCTGACCGTAGCTCGAGCGATATTTCATTCTACCGAGAAGCTTCACGATTTCCGGATGGATTCCGTGTATTCCCACTTCAAGGAGAGCATCCTCGCCGATCTGGACAATTTCCTCTTCGAGTTCAGCGCGAACTTTCTCGATAATCTCCTCGATCTTTGTCGGATGAATTCTTCCGTCCGCGATCAAGCGTTCCAATGCGATCTTCGCGACCTCACGGCGAAAAGGATCGAATCCGGAAATCACAACTGCGTCGGGTGTGTCGTCAACTATTATGTCACAGCCGGTCAGCGCTTCGAAAGATCGGATATTCCTTCCTTCTCGTCCAATGATTCGGCCTTTCATCTCCTCGTTCGGCAGGCTCACGACGCTGACGGTGGTTTCCACGGAATGATCGGCCGCGGATCGTTGAATTGCCTGCACGATGATCTTCTGAGCGTCCTTCTTTGCTTCCATGCGGGACTTCTCGCGGATCTCTCTCATCTCGAGCGCCGCTTCGCTTTTCGCTTCGCTCAAAAGGTTCTCAACAAGCATCTTCTTTGCGTCTTCGCGCGAGATACCGGCAAGCTTCTCGAGTTTTTCCGTCTGAAGCTTTACCAGCTTGTCTGCCTCTGCTTCCTTTGATTGGACCATCCTGGACTTCTCGCGAAATTCTGTTTCACCAGCTCGCAGACTTTTTTCCTGCTGTCTTAACTGATCCGCTCTGTGGTCGAGATTCTCTTCCTTGGTAGTTAGCTGTCGCTCAACGCTCTGGATCCTTCTCTGTCTTGAGTTGAATTCGTTATCTAAATCCTGCTTCTTCCTAATCCATTCGTCTTTTACTTCAATCAGTTTTTCTTTTTTTATTGCGTTAGCTTCACGTTCTGCCGCTTCAGTAATCTGTTTTACGCGGTCTTGCGCCGTTCCGAGTTTTCTTTTTGTCGAAGCAGCCTGAGCGAGCCATCCGATAGCGAATGCCGCCGCGCCGCAGAGCACGGCGACGAGTAATGTTGTCATACGGTGACCTCCAGGTTTATATACAAAAAAGCCGTAACGTGCACATGGCAGATAGGAAAGAACCCATCTTTACACGGTGGGTGCCCTCCTGAACGAGTCACGCTTCCGTTGCGATCAATGTTGAGAGATCGTCCTGACAGCACTACGTGCTGTCGGGCTACGGCCTGCCTTCGTCGTTCACGAGCCGGGCTCCCATTATTACTTACTTAGCGGTTCTTTCACGTGTGACCACGGCGCCGTTACGGCTTAAAATTCACAGACTATTTTAAAGAACTTAGCTCGCTTCGATCGGGAAATTTTCTCTTAAGTAGCTTAAGACTCCAACCAGATCGGCTATTTCAACGCCTTCGTTTTGTACTCGTTCCTTCAAGTCAAATAATTGTTCGGCTATATTAAGGGCAGCTATCACTGCGATGGTTGAAGTCGGTGCCCCGGGGTTTTTCTCAATCAATTCATTCAGTAAAGAATCTACATAGGCTACTACTCTGAGTGCTTTTTCCTCGTTTTCTACGCGAAGTGGGTATTCTCTACCTAAGATGGTTACTCGGATACTTTTCTTTTCCACCTCAAGCTCCGTGGTCAAAAGAGACTAAGTTGATCATCGATCTTTGCAATAATTTCTCTGGCCGCTTCTATCAAACGGTTCTTCTCCCTCTCTTCGAATCCGTTTGATGACGCCACCTCTCTTGCCGTCAACATCTTTTCGAGATCGGAAATACGCGACTTGAGCTTCTCGATTTCTGCGGCCGATTTGGCAAGATTCTGTTTCAACGATTCGTTCTCACTTCTGACGACGCTGAGAACATCGACAGCCCGCCTGATTTCGTTCCACAATTCACCGAGCAACTGCTTCTTCATGGTCAGCGCAGTCTGTTCTTCTGAGGAACTTGCGTCGATGCTCATCAGTTTTTCTGTTTCCTTAAAGTGGCGGAGAATTCTTCGGCGAAACTTCTCTCAGCGCTGCCGATGAACAGTGCTATGTCTGCATCGTTGAGAGTTCGTTCATCGCTTCCCAGAGCGACGCTGAAAGCCACGCTCTTTTTCCCCGCCGGAATTCCTTCTCCGGAATAAATGTCGAACACGGAAATGTCACGAAGCATGCTGCCGGCGACGGTCTTTAGGATTTTCATCATCTCGCCAATCGAAGTCTCGAGGTCCACCATGAACGCGAGATCAATTGAAGCGGAAGGGAATTTGGGAAGGGGTTTGTATCTTCGAACCTTCTTACTTGCCGGAAGCATCTCGGACAAACTCATCTGGGCGAAGTAGACGTTTAGGTCGATGCCGAACTTTTCGAGGGCACTTTCGCTGACCCGGGCTGCCATACCAACCTCCACGCCGTTCACAAATAACTTCAGTGTTTGTTCGTATTCTTTGGTACTATCATAAGAAATAAAGTCCCAATTGTCAAGTTCAAGGTGCCTCAAAACACGCTCAATTTCCGATTTTACGTCGAAAATATCGAATTCGAACTCTTTCCTATCGTAAGAGATCGGGTCAGCGGAACCTGCAAGCAAGAGTGAAAGTGTATCCTTTTCTAGAAAATTGCCCACGATCTGGCTTATCCCGGTAGTTGAATATACCCTGCCGAATTCGAATAGCTTCATGTTTTTCAACCCGTAAGACAGATTTGTCTTGACGGTCTGGAGTGCACCGGGGAGCAAGGATGTGCGCATCGCTGCCATGTCTTCGCTGATTGGATTGGCAAGACGGACGAAGTTCGCATCGTGAAGGCCCGCGACATCAGTCGGCTGAAGAGAGTTTGTTGTGATCTCGTTGAACCCTGACCCGGCAAGAAAGTCTCTCAGTTTCTCGGCGGGATCGCTCTCTTTAAACCGTGAATCGAAAATGAGTTTCGTCTGGAGTGAGTCGTCGATCTTCTCATAGCCGTGCACGCGAGCGACCTCTTCGATCAGGTCAACTTCGCGTTCAACGTCGGCGCGGAATGTAGGCACCCAGCATGTCAGCACTGTCTCAGATTTCTTTTCGCACCGGATCTCTATCGAATCCAGATACCTTTTTATCTCTCCGGAGGACAGCCGTGTCCCAAGGAGCCTGTTAGCGTTTTCGACGTGCAGCTCGATTTTTCTTGGAGAGAACTTCTCCGCCGAGATGTCGATCGCTCCTTTCGCCACCTCCCCGGCTGCTGTCTCGATTACGATCCCCGTAACTCTGTCAAGTGCTATCAAAGTAAGATTCGGATCGACAGAGCGCTCGAATCTGTATGAAGCTTCTGTGGAGAGACCGAGCCTTTTGGACGTCCTTCGTACGGAAGATGGGGAAAAGTTAGCACTCTCAATCAGTATGCCTTTCGTCTCCGAATTTATTTCGCTGTTCATCCCGCCCATGACGCCGGCAATCGCGATGATCTTTTCCGCGTCGCAAATCATGAGCATCTCCCGGTCTATCGTTCTCTCTTTTCCATCGAGCGTCATGAACCTGGTCTCGGTTTCCAGCGGCCGGCGGACGACAATTTTATTCTTATTTATCAGACTTAAATCGAACGCGTGAAGCGGCTGACCGAGCTCGAGCATGACGAAGTTTGTCGCGTCTACGATATTGTTAATCGACCTCATTCCAACTTTTTCGACAGCGCTTCGCAGCCATCGCGGGGAAGGGCCAACTTTTATGTTCTTAATAACTCGCGCTGAATAACGCGGGCACAAGTCGGGGGACGATACTTCAACGCTAGCGATTTTGCTCGCAGGTTCATCCGACTCCGGGAAATTTGTGCTTTTCATTTTCAATCGCCTCGAGAAAGCGGAAGAGAGTTCCCTGGCGATTCCGAGATGAGATAAGCAATCTGCGCGATTCGGAGTCAGACTCACCTCGAAAACCGTATCATCCAATCCGAGGTATTCGGCAAGTGGCTTTCCAACCTCGGCATCGTCTTCAAGTACCATGATTCCGGATTTATCCTCACCGAGGTCGAGCTCGTAAGGTGAGCAAATCATACCCTCCGATTCGACACCGCGTATTTTGACTTTAGAGAGCTCGAATGGTTTTCCGTCGGGGTCATGTTGATCATGTGGAACCAGCGCGCCGACGAGTCCCACCGCTACTTTCTGTCCGGCTTTGACGTTGGGTGCTCCGCAGATAATGCTCTTCATTTCCGTGCCGATATCGACCTTACAAAGGGTGAGCTTGTCCGCGTTAGGATGCTTCTCTACTTCGAGCACTGAGCTGACCACAAATCCTTCATACTTCTCGGAGAAGTTTTCGAATGATTCGATTTCTATTCCAAGCATAGTTAGACGAGAGGCGATATCTTCGTCGGATATGCCGTCCAAATCAACAAATTGTTCGAGCCACTTGCGAGCTATTTTCATTTTTGTTAGAACTGATTCAAGAAGCGAAGATCATTTTCAAATAGAAGCCTGATGTCGTCGATGCCATAGCGAAGGAGGGCGAGGCGGTCGATTCCCATACCGAACGCATAGCCGCCTACTTCATTTGCATCGTATCCGACGAACTTGTAAACGTTCGGGTTAACCATCCCGCAGCCGAGTATTTCGAGCCAGCCGGAGTTTTTGCAGATCCTGCAGCCTTTGCCGCCACAGATGAAACAGCTCAGGTCGACCTCTGCGCTCGGCTCGGTGAACGGAAAGAAGCTTGGACGAAAGCGGAGCTTTGCACTGGATCCGAAAAGCTCTTTTGCGAAGAATGAGATTGTCCCTTTGAGTTCGGCGAAGCTGACATTTTTGTCGACGTACAATCCCTCGACCTGGTGAAAGAGGCAATAGCTCCTCGCGCTGACAGCCTCGTTTCGGTAGACTCTGCCGGGCATGATCACGCGGACCGGGGGCTTGTTGTTCTCCATGACACGGATCTGAACGGGGGACGTGTGTGTGCGGAGGAGATACTTGCCGGAGTCGCTCTTCACGAAGAACGTGTCCTGCATGTCGCGCGCGGGGTGATCGGGTGGAAAGTTGAGTGCTTCGAAATTATGGTAGTCGTCCTCGATTTCGGGTCCATCAGCGATTCCGAAACCGATGCTGACGAAAATTCTTTTTATGTCCCGCGCGGTTTGAGTGAGAGGATGTATTCGGCCGGCGTATCTTTTTCTTCCCGGGACTGAGAGATCGATCATGTCTTTCTTCTGGGAAACGCCTGCCTCAATTCTCTTCTTGGCGGTCTCGAAATTCGCTTCGAGCAGGCCGCGAAGGTCATTGAGCGACTTGCCAATTGCGGGCTTGTCTTCTTTCGGAACATCTTTGAGACGTTCGAAGAGTTGGGCAAGATAGCCTTTGCGGGAGAGGTACTTCAGTCTGAAAGCTTCAGCATCTTCCGGAGTCTTAACGAGATCCAGCGAGACTGTCGCCTCTTCTTTTAGCTTTTCGATTTCTTCAAGCATCTGCATAATGTGAAGTCTTAACTACGGAGTTGCAACGTTTGGTTCTCAACGTCTTTGCGTCTTCGCGCTTGAATTTGCAAATGTCTGAACATAAAAAATCTTCCTGCGTTTCAGATAGACCGAATTATCCGGGCGCAGGAAGATGTTATTAATTAAAGGCGAATTGGACGACCTGCTTGAATGTCTCAGGACTGTTCGCAGCGAGATCAGCCAATACTTTTCGATTTATTGCAATTTCTTTTCTTGTAAGCGCAGAAATAAGACGGGAGTATGTCGTTCCATTCTCACGAGCGGCCGCATTGATGCGGACTATCCAGAGGCTGCGAAACTCGCGCTTCTTTTTCCTGCGGTCTCTGTAGGCATGCTGGAGGGCCTTTTCAACGTGGTGCTTTGCAATGGTGTATACCTTGCTGCGCGCGCCCCAGTAACCTCTCGCTAGCTCGAGGGTTTTTTTGCGCCTTCTATGTGAAGCTACTTTGTTTTTTGCACGTGGCATTTTTGAGTTTCTCCGATGACGTTTTCAATATAACATAATCAGGTTAAAGAGTCACGCCTGCGTGCTGTAGCACTTCGGTGCGTAAACACGCCTGCGAGCGGAGGCGCTATTGGTTGAGCATTCCGCGAACACGCCCCGTATCTGTTTTATCGAGCACGCCGGCTTTCCTGAGATGGCGTTTTCTCTTCCGAGTCTTTGACGTCAGGATGTGACTCCTGAAAGCCTTTTCCCGGAGGTATTTCCCAGTTGCTGTCCTCTTTGTCCTCTTAGCCATTGCGCGATTTGTCTTTGTCTTTGGCATTTCAGTTTTCCTTTGTCTCCTTTTGCTTTTGCTCGTCCCGAACCTGCACAGGCTCCTTCTGACCGGTTTTCTTTTTCGATTTGTCTGGAGCCATGATTACCGCCATACTCTTACCTTCCAGCTTGGGTTTCTGCTCCACCTTTCCGACCTCTGCAAGGAATTCAATGAACCTGTTCAGAAGTTTTTCGCCCTGCTCGGCGTAGGTTATTTCTCTTCCCTTGAAGAACACGCTTCCTTTTACTTTGTGTCCCTGCTCGAGGAACTCCTTCGCATGTCTTGACTTGAAGAGGAAATCGTGGTCGTCCGTGTTCGGGTGAAACCTGACTTCCTTCAACTGTGCCGACGACTGTCCCTTCATTTTGGCCTTTTCTTTCTTCGTCAACTCGTACATGTATTTTCCGTAGTCGACGAGCTTGCAAACGGGAGGGTTGGAGTTGGGCACGATCTCTACCAGGTCTAATCCCCTGGTCTCTGCAAGTTTCAAGGCATCCCGCGGCGTCATTACCCCAAGCTGCTTGCCGTCAGAGTCGATCAGTCTAATGTTCGGGACTCTGATTTCGTAATTGATCCTGAGTTTCGGTGTGTTGATAGGCGCTCTCCTAAGTTTTTTCTACTATTTCTTTTTTAATGTTTGATATAAACTTCTCAAGTGGCACTGCGCCTTTGTCGCCCTCGTGGTGCTTTCGCACCGAGACAGTGCCGGACTCTTTCTCCTTCTGTCCAACGACTAACATATACGGGACTTTCTTGGTTTCCCATTCACGGATCTTGTAACCGATTTTTTCATTCCGCTCGTCGAGCTCGACGCGAACGCCCTCGGTAAGCAGCGCATTTACTACAGACTTGCCGAATTCGATGAAGCTGTCAGTAATTGGAAGAACGGCGACCTGGACCGGTGAAAGCCAGGTGGGAAATGCGCCCGCATAATGTTCTGTCAGAATTCCCACGAACCTCTCGAAAGATCCGAAAATTGCTCTGTGAATTGCGACCGGTCTTTTCGCCTGACCGTCGACATCGATGTAGGTCAGGTCGAACCTCTCCGGCAGCATGACGAAATCGAGCTGTATCGTAGCTACCTGCCAATCTCTTCCGATTGCATCTTTGATGTGGATGTCTATCTTCGGTCCGTAAAAAGCGCCGTCTTTCTCCTTGACTCCGTACTTAATCCCGTTTTGCTCGAGAGCTTTTCTCAACGAATCCTCAGCCTGCTCCCAGAGTCTCGGATCTCCCATCCCCTCGTCCGGTTTGGTGGATAGCTTGAACGAGACTTCGAATTTGAAAAGGCCATAGACGTATTTGACGAGTCCGATTAGATCGTTTATTTCTGCCAGGATTTGATCCGGGCGGCAGTAAATGTGTGCGTCGTCCATTGTTATCTGGCGGACGCGGAACATGCCGCCCAGTGCACCGGAGATTTCATTGCGATGCAGTCTTCCAATCTCAGCGAAGCGAAGTGGAAGATCGCGGTAGCTCCTGGTCTTGTGCCGGTACACATAAGTGCTCTCCGGGCAGTTCATCGGTTTCAGAGAGTAGGTATCCTCTTCGACTTTGAGGATAAACATATTTTCTTGATAATGTTCCCAATGGCCCGATCGTTCCCACAAATCTTTCTTGACAAGCATCGGGGTGGAAATCTCGAGATAACCTCGCTTGTCGAGCTCCTCGCGAATGAATTTTTCCAGCTCGCGGAAGATCACCATCCCTTTCGGCAGCCAGAAAGGTGCGCCGGGTGAAATGTCGTGGAAGGCAAAGAGCTCAAGTTCACGTCCGAGTCTTCTGTGATCGCGCTGCCTGGCCTCCTCGAGCATCTTGAGATGGTCATCGAGCATTTTCTTCTTCGGGAAAGAGACTCCATACACCCGCTGAAGCATCTTGTTCTTGCTGTTGCCTCGCCAGTATGCCCCGCTGGTGCCGAGGAGCTTGAAGTACTTGAGTTTCCCTGCGGACGGAACATGCGGGCCACGGCAGAGGTCTGTGAAATCACCTTCGCTGTAAAAAGTTATCATCTCATCGAGTGCACTGATGATCTCTACTTTGTACGGATCGTTCTTTTGCTTGAAGAACTTCAGGGCATCGTCTTTCTGGACTACTCTTCTGACGAACGGCTGGTCCTGTTCGGATATCTCATGCATTCTCTCTTCGATTGCCTCGAGGTCTGCCGGAGTCAAGGTCTTGTTGATGTCCACATCGTAGTAGAATCCATCGTCAATTGCCGGGCCGACTCCAAACTTCGCCTCCGGGAAAAGAGACAGGATGGCATGTGCCATAAGATGCGAGCTGCTATGCCAGTAGACTGTACGTCCTTCGGGGTCATCAAATGTCAGGAACCTGATCTCGCAATCGCTCATGATCGGAGTGTTGAGGTCCAAGACTTTTCCGTCGACCTTTACAGCTAATGCATCTTCGGCCAGAGTACGACTAATTCTTCTGGCAATCTCTCCAGCCGGGGTAGACTGCTCGACATCCAGTTCCGAATTATCAGGTAATCTTATTTTCACAATAGACTCTTTAATGTTAGGACAAAAAAATCGGAGCAAACTCCGACCTACGGGTTCTGATATCCCAGTTATTTATCGGGACAAAATCTGATTTTCTTTCCGGTCGTCTCAATCGACGGGGGCTTCGAATAACAAATTCAATTCTTTCAACTGTCCATCACGATTTCCCTCCGGCGCCTGCTGAGATCACGGAGAGAAATAGGCCGCACTGTCAATAGCGTACCCGACCTCTTTTGGTGGGCGATAGAGGATTCTCCGCCTGAGGCGGATGCGCCTTCGGCGCAGAACCTCTGACCTCTCTGCTTCGACAGCTTCAGTGGGCGATAGAGGATTCGAACCTCTGACCTCTACAATGTCAATGTAGCGCTCTAAACCAACTGAGCTAATCGCCCGATGAACCATTGCCAATATTTGAAAGATCGAGTTGTCATACTCCGGCGAACCGCTGACCTTCCCGAATCGACTTTGTCGAATCGGGACGCTCTAAACCCGTTGAGTCCTGCGACTTGAGCAAAACGAAATCCCGCCTTAGCGGGACTGAGCCAAACGCCCGATAATTATACAGCGGTATTCTCTCGCCAGTAGCTGATCACCAAAACCTAATAGCTAGTTCGTGCCGAGGGCGGGACTTGAACCCGCACGGCCCGTTTGGGGCCAAAGGATTTTAAGTCCTTCGCGTCTACCAGTTCCGCCACCCCGGCGGCATCCCACCAAAGGCTCGGCAGATTCGTCGATTAATTTATGCAGGCAGGCTAACAAAGTCAACGAAAATTGGTCGGATTCGCAATCTTCCTGCGTACCTTTGTCGAAAACGAATTCAGTCCTACACATCTGTCAGGGATTCAGTTCGCTCTTTTGGTTTGCTACAACAATTAGCCCGAGGATACCCAAATCGCTGTATAGCAGCGGTGCGAGTACAGGAGCAAAGACAAGAATTCTCTCGAGACTGAGTTGGCCATTGTCGGACAAGTCGCCGGAGAGATGGAAGGCAAAGCCGAGCACGCCCACGACAATCGCCGCGATCATTGTCCAGAAATATGTGAGTTCGTCGCCGGCCGACCACCGATTGCTGACGGCCAGGGAGAGGACGACTCCCGTTGAGAAGAGTCCGAAGACGATGGGAATCAGTTTGTATAATGAATAGCCGTACTGGCCGTGATCGATTATCGAAGTCAATGCGCTCGCGGCAAAGCCGAGACCGACAAGCCAGAGGAAATGTTTGTCACGTGAGATGCGTGCCTTAAATGTTCCGAGTCCGGGTACCTCGAGCAATCCCGGATGCCCGTCAACCTCTTCAATTATTGCATACAATCCAACCAGGGAGATTCCGGCAAAGGCGAGCGGAGCCAGAATCGGTGAAGCGAACGTAAGCCATATCCAAGTCAGTTGTCCGAGTGGGTTCAATGCCTGGTTTGCATGGAACGCGGTTCCAAGGACGCCGACCACGACACCGAGCACCATCAGAATGATGTGCGTGAGTGCAACTGGTATGTTCACCCTGGATTTCAAGGCGACCACAAAACTCGAGGCAGCACCGAGCGGCGCAAAGAAGATCGGGATCCATTCATAGGCCGGCACGAAATCATTTACGGCGTGTGCGAGTGCAACGTCGAGTCCGGTAAAAATAAGGTTAACTCCCACCAGCAAAAGAATGAGTCTATTCTTGTCCATCGGCAACTTGAGGCGAGCGAGACGAAATACGGATAGCTCGTTCATGGTTTTCCCCCGCTTCTGTGTTGGGCGCGGAGTCTCGCAGCGTCTTCCTTAACTTTGTTCAATTTCTCCAGCAATGGATAAACGCCGTGCCATTGGACGAAGTCCGGTCCCTGCATGTATGCGGCGAACTTCGCAGTTCTCCCGTAATAATGCCAGAGGTCAAACGCATCGAAGCTTATTTGAGTCGCGAACGGCTTCGAAGTAATTATGTTGTCTTTGATAAGTCCTGCAATTATGTCGGATGCTTCTTTGACTTCTAAGTTGACGAACGATGTCACGCTGTCGGCGCGCTGGTAGACATTTTTGACAAATGGCTGTGAGTGACAGTTCAAACATACTGCTTGCATTGCCCTCCGGTTCTGGTCACCGTTCGGCCTGTCCGTCGAGATCGCCGCGAACAAGAACTTGGTAAGTCGGGTACCGACTTCGTGCGTTGTACCCTGTCCTCCAAACCCGCTCATGTGGCACGTGGCACAAGTCGGCGCGGGGAAATCGCGCGTGGTAAGCCGACCGGCCTTTTGATCCCAGTTCCACTTTTCTCCTTCGGTTGCATACATCACGCCATGAGCTGACTCTTTATAGATCTCGTCCTGTGGATGGTCGGGGCCAAGGTGGCACTGTCCACACACCTCAGGTTTGCGGACCTGCGCGAGTGAAAACTCGTGTCGAAGATGGCACTTGTTACAGTTGCCGATGCTTCCATCTTTGTTTGGTCTGCCAATTTCGTGGCAGCTCTGGCATGCGGCGGGAGTCACATTCGGTCCCTCCATGTCGAAAATGGAGTTTCTCGTTGCGGTCGGGATTCCGTTCGGCCCGCGTGTAAGTTCCGGAATATTCTCCGTGACCTTGCGCTGTTCCGGAGTGAAGTCGTCAAAGCCTGTCAATGCCATCCAGGCCGGGCCGGCGTGTCGGCTGTGCATGTATTCTTCTGTCTCTCTCACATGACATCGGCCGCATTGCTTTGGCGTCGGCTCAGACGTGATGAAGAATCCTTCATGGTCGTGGCCCAGAGGATTTTCTTTGGTCACGACATGGCAGTCTTCACACTTTACACCTGACTTTGCCATCGTGCTTGCCGCATACTGGTAAACGATATCCGGGGTTACTCGCTGGTGGCACGTCGCACACTTGTCACCTCCCGAGAAAGAGACTTGTTGCACTGTGGAAGTTTCGCCGCCGCTCGGAAGTCTTGTGAAAACATAGAGCGCCAGGAGGACAACAGCTGTCACTATGGTGCCTGCGATTATGGACTTTGGTAGTTCACGCGCCATAAATATTTCCTTTCAACAGTTTCTCGGTCTTCTCTTGTGTCCGGCAAATATCATAGAGAAATGTGTCAAACCACCACTTAGAAATCAAATTCAAAAAGTAAGCGGGTCAGGTCATGCCACTCTGAGGACAGCTGGAAGAGTAGGACGCACTCTAGCCTCAGGAGAGGGTCAGCGAAAAATGGATTTACTTGGTTCCCGAACCCATTTTGCCGTGATCACAATTTATCAGCTTTAATGGTTTTGGAAATTACATGCACGCTCCTAAATTAAAATAAGTCCCGATTCAAATCGGGTGCATCATAATTGCTGTTTTTTTGAGGAAAAGCAGACGTGTCATACTTAGCCGACGTAAAGAGCGTGGAAAAACTGAATCGCCTGATCGAGGTGTGCAGGAACAATCTATACACGATCGATGAGGATTTGATTCGACGCGCGTTCGAGTTCAGCTGGAACGCTCATGTCAAGGGTGAGCCGCGCGCGTCTGGTGAGCCGTACTTCTCACATCCTTACGAGGTCGCGCTTGTCGTGGCGAAGGAGATACCTCTTGACGACGTGTCCGTGGCGGCTGCGCTTCTTCATGACGTCGTCGAAGACACAACCTACGACCTCAAGGCAATTCGGTCGGAATTTGGCAACGAGATCGCCGAGATAGTGGATGGCGTCACGAAGATTTCCGGTGCGGTTGAGAGTCACGATATCACTCGTGCGGAGAACTACCGGAAGATGCTTCTTTCCATGGCAAAGGATGTGCGCGTTATCCTGGTGAAGTTTGCGGACAGACTGCACAACATGCGGACGCTGGCCTTTCTCGATGCTGACAAACAACAGCGCATCGCGAAAGAGACGCTTGAGATCTACGCGCCGCTCGCACACAGGTTTGGCCTTGCAAAAGTGAAATGGGAATTCGAGGACCTTGCGTTCAAGCATCTCAATCCGTCCGATTACGAATACATCTCGCGGAAGCTGAACGCGAGACGCAGGGAGCGAGAAGCATATGTCAGGAAATTCATTCAGCCGATTAAGAAGCTTCTCGAAGAGAATGAGGAGAAGTTTGAAATCACCGGGAGGCCGAAGCACATCTATAGCATCTACAACAAAATGGTGAAACGCAGCAAGCCGATCGAAGAGATTTACGATCTGTTTGCCGTCCGTATCATACTCGATACCGAAGAGAAGAATGACTGTTTCACCGTTTACGGAATAGTCTCAGAAATTTATACCCCTGTGCCCGAACGATTCAAAGATTATATTTCTGTTCCGAAGCAGAACGGGTATCAATCCATTCATACAACCGTCGTCGGACCGGAAGGGAGGATGGTCGAGGTTCAGATCCGGACGACTCAGATGGACGAGGTCGCGGAACATGGAGTGGCCGCTCACTGGAAGTACAAGGAGGGCGTGAAGGAGTCGGACAGGAATCTGGAGGAGTGGATTTCATGGGTGCGCGAGATACTGGAACAACCTGCGGTCTCCGGCACCGAGGATACGGCGTCGAGTTTTCTCGAGGGCTTCAAGCTTGACCTGTACCAGGATGAGATTTATGTGTTCACGCCGAAGGGCGATCTGCAAATCTTGCCCAAAGGATCGACTCCTGTCGATTTCGCATTTGAAATACACTCTCATATTGGAACGCACTGTGTCGGAGCGAAGGTGAACGGAAAAATCGTCCCGCTCAATACCAAGCTGAGCAGCGGCGATCAGATCGAGATCATCACTTCGTCGAATCAGAACGTGAACCCTGACTGGGAGAAGTTTGTCGTATCCAGAAAGGCGAAGGCGCACATTCGTCGTTGGCTGAACGAGGAGACGAGAAAGAAAGCGTCGGACGGCGAAGAGATCTGGATCAAGAAACTCAAGAAGCACAAGCTTACCCTGCCCGAAGATGATTTTGCAAAGTTGGTTCATGAACTTAAATACGACAATCCACAGAGATTCTATGTCGCCATATCCGAAGAGGAAATTGAACCCGACCAGATAATAGCTCGACTGACTCAACAGAAGAGCCAGAGAGAAACCCAGGAGAGTTCAAAGCCGGTATATACGTTCGTCGAGATTGCACGAAGAGCTTCGGAAGGAATCGTCGTCGACGGCTCCCGCACAGACTTGAAGATCTCCTATGCGAAATGCTGCAATCCGATTCCAGGAGATGATATAGTTGGTTTCGTCACGACGGGCGAAGGAATAAAAATTCACAGGAAGAATTGCTCGAACCTTGAAAGAATGATCGGATCGTCGAAGGAAAGAATTGTCCAGGCAACATGGCCTGGAGAAAGCAGCGGCGTCTTCGTTGCCGGGGTTTCCATTTCCGGAATGGACAGGCCTGGAATCCTGACTGAGGTGACACATGCGATCTCTAATTATCAGGACACAAGCATTCGCAGCGTGTCCGCGGAAGTGCGAAGCGCGATTTTCGAAAGTCAGATAATTATATATGTCAGAGACAAAGAGCATCTGGAAAGACTGATTGACAAGCTGAGAAAAATCGAAGGTGTGACACGCGTTGACAGGATGAAAGGACAGAATGTCTGAAAGCAACCGCGTTCTTGGCATCGATTTCGGACTCAAAAGAATCGGTGTTGCGGTAAGCGACCCCCTGGGGATCATCGCGCAGGGAATCGATACCCTGCAGAACGACTCGAGCCTCCTTGACAAAATCGTCGACATTGTAGCGAGAATGTCCGTGATTAGGATCGTGATTGGGAAACCCCTCACGCTGAGCGGGAAAGAGGGGGATTCGGCCGCAGAAGTTTCGAGATTCGTAGAAAAGCTGAGAAAGAAATTGTCGAAGGAGCATAATCGAAAAGTTGAAATCGTCGAATGGGACGAGAGGTTTACGACCACCATTGCACAACGAACGCAAATTGAACTCGGCGTCAAGAAGAAGGAGAGGCAAAGGAAAGGCAATCTGGATCGCCTGGCTTCACAACTGATCCTGCAAAGCTACCTCGACTCACACAGATGAACGAGCATGTGAATGTGAAAACTTCCGGAAGGAAATTGACTTTCGGAAAAGTTTTCCTTGGCTTGTTATTGGCGTTTCTGTTGGTTGAAGTTTTGATGCTTCCCTTTCCGTGGACGGTTGCAAGCCTGCGGACAACAAATCCGGAGTTGACTGCCGTGATGAGGGAGAGAATGAGGCAGGCGAAAGGCAATCACGAGTCATACAGGATTCGCCGGACTTACGTCCCGCTGTCGAGAATATCCGAGGCGATGATTCATGCAGTGATCGTCGGTGAAGACGGGACTTTTTATGAGCATCACGGTGTCGACTGGTACGAAGTGCAGCAGTCTCTCGAAGAGGATTGGGAAGCAAAAAAGATCGTCCGCGGTTCGAGCACAATTACAATGCAGCTTGCCAAGAATCTCTGGCTGTCGACCAGCCGTGATCCTCTGACGAAGTTGAATGAGGTCATCGCGGCATATATGCTCGAGCATTATCTAACGAAGAACCGGATTCTGGAATTGTACTTGAACGAAATCGAATTCGGGCGCGGAATCTTCGGCGCTGAGGCGGCAAGCCGTACATATTTCGGTAAGCCGGCGTCGCAGCTTTCCCGCGAGGAAGCTGCAAGGCTTGTCGCAATCATACCGAGTCCCATCAGACATTCGCCGGCCTCGAGTTCGAGATTTGTTTCACTGAAACTAAATCTGATCTTGATCAGGATGGAAGCGCGTGGATGGTAAATGAATTTACGATTGGCGATCTTCAATTGAAAATCGAAAATTAAGACAGTGGATATCACTGAGCTCAAAGCCCTCATCTCCGAAGGCGAGAATTTTAAGATTGAATTCAAACGCCAGTTTAGCTCCGTCGAGAAGATCGCTAAGGAGCTCATCGCTTTTGCAAACACGAAGGGTGGAATGATACTTTTCGGGGTGGATGACGACGGGACGATATACGGCGTAGAAAGCGAGAAATCGGAGATCGATTTGATATACGAGGCTGCGCGGGAATATTGCGAGCCGCGAATTGAACCGATCGTGCAGGTGATCGGGTTGAACCGGAAGGACATCGTGGTTGCGATCGTCGAAGAAAGCCGGAAGAAGCCGCATCGGCTGCAGGATTACAGGGATATCGTTTCGCGGGACGCGAAAGTTTACATAAGGGTGAATGACAAGAGCGTAGTTGCGAGCAGAGAAGTTGTGAAGATCCTGGAAAGCGAGAGCCCTGACAGTGAACCCCTCTCAATTATCATAGGAGAAAACGAGCGGAGGCTTTTCAAGTATCTCGAAGACAACGATCGCGTGACGGTCAAAGAATTCGCGAAGCTTGCCAACATCAGCGAGAGGCGCGCATCGAGAATTCTCGTAAGCCTTGTTCGTGCCGGGGTAATCAGGATACACACGGAGGAAAAGTTCGAATATTTCACTTCGGCTTTCTAAGAAGTCAGAAGTCAAATCGCAAAAGTCAAAACCAGAACGCAAAGCTCAGAAGTGAGCCGGCTCTCTCTCGACCGCTACAGCTAATAGCTACTTTGACTTTTGAATTTCTTTTGTGAATATCTCGAACATCCGGTAGACAGCAATCCCGTAGGCGACAGCGACATTTAGTGAATGCTTCACGCCGTTCATCGGAATTTCTGCGGTGAAGTCTGCTGCCTCGACGACACCCTTGGT
The DNA here is from genome assembly GCA_963704305.1 of uncultured Bacteroidota bacterium. Taxonomy (GTDB): domain Bacteria; phylum Bacteroidota; class Ignavibacteria; order Kryptoniales; family JAKASW01; genus JAKASW01. Next base: position 1,805,129 of record OY969888.1, read on the forward strand.
GATCCCTCCGATTTCGTTCCCGACAGCGATGCAGACGGGAAACATTTCAGCGGGAAGTTTCCAGAGAGGAATGCTTTCGTCAGTTTGCTCGAGGACAACGAATTTTATCCCGCGTGATTTTATCTCCTCGATGGCGTCGAGCGGCTTCTTGTGGTACGACCATGGCACGCTCTCCACGGCTCCGAGGGCGGTCTTGGATATTTCCGGGCGCGGCGGATAAGGGGTGAAACCGGTGAGATAAAGTCTTGAAAGAAGAATAGCGTCGGAAGTTCTAAAAATCGAGCCGACATTGTAAAGGCTTCGCACATTTTCAAGAAAACCGTAAATGGGCGTGCGTTCGGCCGAGGTCGCTTGCTCGACGGTGAGTCTTCGGTCGGCGATTTCCGAGTGTGATAGCTTACGCATCCCGGTAAGTCTCCTCCAGATGGTCGGGATGTTTTGACTTCCTGAACCACAGTCTGTAGAACACCGCCTCGAGTAGAGTGAGGAGAATGAGCGAGAGCGAATCGCTGTTCAGGATCTCGCTGATCCCTTTTTGTCCGAATGCGAGGCGAATCACGAATGATGATAGAGTCCAACCGGCAGTAAATACTATCGCCGCAAAGCCGAGTGAGAGAAATGCTTCGCCAAGCGTTTCCTCACAATACCGTTTGACAAAAAGGTAAACTCCTCCAACTATGTGAATCCAGAATATCATCACGGGGATCATGGCTCGTCAAAATCTCATTTCAAGATGTCAAAATCAAGGTTCATGGCATCTGAACGATCGTGAAGCGCTGAGCGGTCAACGTTCGTTTGTCTGTGATATCCGAAATGCTGAAAAGTGGAAGCCGGTTCTTTGTAAAATCTCCGCTACGAAGATATATTTTATCAAAGGAGTTTGAAACTGTCCAAAGGACATTTTAGAAAAGTTGTCGTTCCAGCTTCGACATCTAACTTGGGGCCGGGTTTCGACACGCTCGGTCTTGCCGTAAATAGATATTTGATATTGGAGGCAGAGGCAGCCGCTTCATTCTCATTGGAAATCTCCGGCGAAGGTGCGGAAGAAATTCCGACTGACGGGAGAAATCTAACCGCAGCTGCCCTAAGAAAAATTCTTGGCGCTATGCCTGATTTGAAGATGAGAATTCACAACGGGATTCCTGCGTGCGGAGGATTCGGCGCAAGTGGGGCGGCAATCATCGGAGGGCTGCTTCTCGGAAATGAGATCTCAGAGAAGAAACTCAGCGAAGATGAAATTTATAACATTGCCGTAAGGATGGAAGGCCATCCCGACAACGTCAGCGCAGCATTATACGGCGGACTTGTCGTAAACGCGCGGTCCAGTAATGGAGATTATTCCAAAATCAGGATTCCCGTCGATGGGAAATTGAAGTTCGCGACCATCCTCCCGGATTCTAAGATCGAGACTAAGGCGGCACGTGAAATACTGCCTGACTCGATCAAGCTCGGCGACGCCGTATGCAACGTTCAACATAGCTCGCTTCTGGTCGCGGCTATTGCTTCGGGCGATTACGAAATGATCCGGTACGCGGTTCGTGACGAGCTGCATGAGAAACACAGGAAGAAGCTCATCCCCCATTTCGATGAGTTCGAGAAAGCGGCTCTCGAAAACGGCGCTCTCGCGTTTGCCGTCAGCGGTGCGGGGAGCAGCTGCATTGCGTTTTGTCTCGACGATCACAAAAGAGTCCTGAGAGCATTCTCGGATTTGATAGATGAGTTGAAGCTCAACTGGCGAGCCGAAATCTTTGAGCCTGTGAATAAGGGCGCAGAGATATTTGCGGATTGAAATGGCAACCATTGCAATCGTCGGAAGACCGAACGTCGGCAAGTCGACGCTGTTCAATCGTCTCATCGGTGGGAGACATGCGATAGTTGATGACACGCCGGGAGTCACACGCGACAGAAACTATGGTACGCTCGAATGGCAGGGGAGACAGCTCACCATTATCGACACAGGCGGTTTTGTGCCCGACTCGCAAAACGTTTTCGAACGTGCGATCAGAGAGCAGGCGCAATACGCAGTTGATGAGGCTGACGCGATAGTTCTCGTTGTCGACGGCCCGGCGGGACCACACCCGATCGACAAGGAGCTGGCGAATGTGCTCCGGAAGAAAAGCAAAAAAGTTCTCCTCACGATAAACAAAATCGACGACGCTAAACATGAGAAGAACATCGGCCAGTTCTTCGAACTTGGATTCGAGAACGTGATGGGGATATCAGCGCAATTAGGAAGGAGCGTCGGCGATCTGCTCGACGAGGCGATCAAACTGATTCCGAACGAAACAAAGGCGGAAGAGGATTCCGCTCTGAAGAAGATAGCTATCGTCGGCAAACCAAATGTCGGCAAGTCCTCACTCGTGAATTTGCTGTTGGGTGAAAATCGTCTGATCGTGACGGATGTGCCGGGAACAACTCGCGATGCAATTGATTCTGTGATGAAGATTCAAGGAGAAGAACTAATCCTCATCGACACTGCCGGTTTGAGAAAGAGGAGCAAGATCAAGGAATCGGTCGAGTTCTTCAGCACGCTCAGGACATTTCAAGCTGTGGAACGTTGCGATGCGGCGATAGTTCTATTCGATGCATCGGTTGGCGTCGACAAACAGGACCTTCAGATTGTCGAATACACCATCGAGCATGGGAAGCCGCTCGCAATTGGTGTGAACAAGTGGGATATGATCGACAAGAAGAACGTCAGTGTATCCGAATATGAACAGGCGATAAAAGCGAGATTGCGGATTTACGATTTTGTCCCGGTCGTTTTCATTTCGGTCTTGAAGAAACAGCGGGTGCACAAGCTATTGACGATGACGCTTGAAATTCTAAAATCCGTGAAATCAAAAGTCAGAACCAGTGAACTTAACGATTATCTGCTTCCCTTTATCGAGAAGACTCCGCCGTTTTCGAAAACCGGAAAAGAAATAAGGATCAAGTACGTAACGCAGGTTGATAGCAAAATTCCGACGTTTGCCATGTTCACGAACTTGCCAGAAGAGGTCTCGGCAACATACAAGAGGTTTCTGGAGAACAAGCTGCGTGAGCGGTTCAAGTTTGAAGGAGTGCCGATAAGACTGGTGTTTCGGCAAAAGTGATATTTGCCAGATGATCATGCTTTGAGACCGGGAGCAATTTGGATTGATGCTTGAGCTAATTTCGCTGACCAAGAAATTCGGTTCGTTTACTGCCGTGGACAGTCTATCGATCAAGATCGACGAAGGCGAGATTTACGGATTCCTCGGGCCGAACGGTGCAGGGAAGACCACGACCATAAAAATGATTGCGACTCTCCTGAGGCCGACTTCCGGTATTGTTAAGATCAACGGGATCGACGCACATGTTTTTCCCGAAGGTGCAAAGAAATATCTCTCTTATGTCCCGGATCAACCGTTCCTTTACGAAAAACTGAGTGGGAGAGAACTCTTGTTGTTTGTGGCCAAGATGTACGGGATGACCACGGAGGAAGCATCGGAGAGTATCGGGGAGGTGTCGGAGATTTTTGAAGTGGCACCCTGGCTCAACAAGCGAATAGAAGATTATTCTCAGGGGATGAGGCAGCGCCTCGTGCTGGCTGCGGCGATGATGCACAAGCCGAAGCTGGTTGTCATAGATGAGCCGATGGTCGGTCTCGATCCGAAAGGAGCCGAGACGTTCAAGGCGCAGGTTAAGCTTGCCGCACAAAACGGGACCGCATTTTTCCTGACGACGCATCAGCTTTCACTTGCGAAGGATATATGTACGAGAGTTGGAATTATTTGCGAGAGCAAGCTTGTTTACGAGGGGTCGATGAGCGAACTGTCGGGCGACGGTGTCGAGCAGCTTGAGCGGAGATACATTGAGCTGACCACTTAGGCGGATATGCTTGCGGACTTAATAAGGATAAAAATCCGGCTCCTGTATTTAGAAGGCGGCGAGCGCGTAAACCGTCATTTGATCAGATCGATTTTTTCGGCCATTACGTTTTCTGCTTTTGCATATTTGACTTTCTGGGTGGTGAGGTTTACGACAAACTATCTGATCAAAGATGCAAGGATCGGCCTTTTTCTCTATCACAGACTCCTTGCCCTTGCACTGTTTGTCTTCTTCGCCATCATCAGCGTTGCCAATATTCTCGTCGCATTTGCCACGGTGTTCAGGAACAGGGAGGCGGAGTTTCTGCATACCTTGCCCATCAAGCCCGTGGAGATTTTCACGGCGAAGTTCCTCGATTCATTCCTATATAGCTCTGCACTCATGCTGATTTTAATTCTGTCTGCGGTGGCCGGATACGCAAGCTTTTTCAAGAATGGTCTGATCACGCTGGTCGGAGTTTTTGTCGCCATCTTCCCCTTGATTCTTTCTGCGGCTTGCGCCGGGGCTATTGTCCTGTTGCTAGTTTTGAAATTGTCAGAAAGAGTATCTATCAAAACAGCAGTTGCTTTCGTCACGCTTTTCTACGCCGGCGGCACTTATTTATACATTGTACTGAATAACCCGTTCAGACTTTTCAACGATGTGATGAAGTATTATCCGCATATCGACAGGTACTTGGGAGCTCTCGATCCCAAACCCGATTACCTTGCACCGAGCTTCTGGTCTGCAAACTTTTTTTATTTTGCTACCACCAGAAATTTTTTGGGCGCTGCCGTCTCGGCATTGATCGTTTGTGTCGTGGCTGCGATCCTGTTCGGGCTGATGCTTAGACTCGCTGACCGGCACTATCAGGATGCTTTCTGGATCGCTCGACACAAATTGTTCGAGAGAAAAGCGAAAGTACCGGCTCAGGGGTTTGAACGAACGATAATTGGAAATCGGAATCCGATTTCATTTCTCAAAAGAGACTTTCTGTTATTTGTCCGCGAACCGAGTCAGACATTTCATTTCGCGGTAATGATAATCCTGATCGGGATCTTCATTTTCAACCTTTTTGCAATGAAGATTTATCTTCTTGATAAGTTCATTATCTCTTCCGCTTTCACTTTGATATTTGCGTTCAACAGTTTCCTTCTCGTTTCTCTTGCGGTGAGATTCGTATATCCGATGCTGAGCCTTGAGGGGGAGAGCATGTGGCTGATGCGCTCGGCGCCGGTGAAATTGAACAGGGTGTTTTACTCGAAACTATTGCCAAGCGTGATCTTGCTTTGTGCGATAGGCACGGTTCTAGGGTTTGCCGCCCCGTCTCCGTTCAGGGGTTTTCACGGTTTAATTGCGATCAGCATGGCTTACGGGTTTGCGGGTGGAGTGATATTCCCGTCAGTCGTGACGATATTTGGAGGCGCCTTTGTTGATTACAAAGAGAGGAATCCCGTTCGGATTTCGTCTTCGCATGGAGCGACGGTGTCTCTCCTCGTATCGCTCGGTGTGATGGTGATCCTGAGCTCGATCGTCTTTGACAAGACTTTTGAATTTTTTAGCTCACCCATGGACACGCGAGTTGACATGTCAGGCGTGTGGATATTAGCGGTGCTGGGTGTCGGCTGCGCGGCTCTTGCGAGAGTGTTCGGCGTGAGGGCGTTGAAAACGGATATCTGATCCTGCCATAATTCGCGCTGAGCAATGGGCGGCGATAGATTGTGTCGAGAAGTCTCGGCATTTTTTCCCGTGCGGGGAAATAGAATCTGTCGACCATCACAGGAAAATTCAGGCCGGCCAAATCTTGACAAATACATCCGGATGGAGTATAATACCAGGGACAAAACAGCGTTTAATTAGTGAATTTCCCTGAGCCGAGCGAAGCCCGCCGTAGTTATAGGAGTCCCCTGATCTCGCATGGTCGCACGTGTGTCTTCTTCGTAATTAAGACCCTTCACGACAAATATTTCCGTGACCCCGGTAAGCTCGTGCATGTGTGTGGCAAGCGTAGCGTCCTCAATCAAATAGGACTAGGTGATGCGGTCACACTTCCGGCCCCAGGCACATTCATGTTGAGACGTCGTCCGGCTGCTTAGTATTGCGCAGCGGAACCATAGACAAATCTCGACTTCGAATTCAATGTGACTCAGATGGCGAAGCTGTTTTTGAATCTCCTCCGTTTCACGATGCGGCCGTCACGGGAATCTGATAAGTGGATCAACTATATTCATATGAAAGCTGGAGAGGAAAAATGAAAATCCCCGTCTTCACACTTAGCGTTGTGATTCTCCTTCAGATCTCTCCCTGTCAACTGGGCAATGCGGAGGCAAAAGGTCGCGGAGATTCCACGACCGCCGAGCTCGCTGCGGAGGTGCGCGACCAGTTTCTCCACGCTTGGGACGGATATGTCAAGTATGCATGGGGACATGACGGGCTGAGACCCGTTTCGGATACTTCCTATAATTGGTATGACTCACCTTTTTATGTCACTGCCGTGGATGGGCTCGACACCATGATCCTGATGGGTTTGAAAGAACAGGCTGATAGCGCGAGGACTTTGATTGATGAACATCTCTCCTTCGATAAGGACATTTATGTGAAGGTCTTTGAAATCAACATTCGTCTTCTGGGAGGTCTGCTGTCTTCATATCAGCTTACAGGTGACGCGAAACTCCTTGAGCTCGCTGCAGATCTCGGAAAACGACTTCTGCCAGCTTTTAATTCGCCGACCGGGATGCCGTATGAGTACGTCAACCTTCGAACAGGTGCAGCGCGGGGGAAGGATAGCAATCCTGCCGAGATCGGCACCTTGCTCGTCGAATTTGGAACTCTGAGCAAGTTGACCGGAGACGATGTGTTCTATGCGAAGGCGAAGAATGCGCTGATACAAGTCTACAATCGACGCTCTGCAATCGGCCTTGTCGGATCCGTCATCGATGTCGAGACGGGCAAGTGGCTGAACACCGACAGCCACATTAGTGCCGGCATCGATTCATATTACGAGTATCTGCTAAAGAGCTGGCCTCTTTTCGGCGACAAAGATTGCGAGCGGATGTGGAAGACCAGCATACGAGCTGTGAATAAATATCTGGCGGACAGCACGTCTTCAGGGTTCTGGTATGGACATGCTGACATGAACACGGGGAAAAGGACCAAGACTTATTTTGGTGCCCTCGATGCGTTTTTTCCGGCCGAGCTCGCCCTCTCCGGAGACCTGTACAGAGCTGAGAGACTAGAGAACTCGTGCTACAAGATGTGGAACCTGTACGGTGTTGAACCGGACGGGATAGACTACTCCACGATGAAAATTGTCGGACCGAAATATTATTTGAATCCGGAAATCATGGAATCGACCTACTATCTGTACCATTATACACATAACCCCGCCTACCTGGAGATGGCGAAGACCTTTTTGCGAAGCCTCGAGAAATATTGCAGGACGGAGTCCGGTTTTGCCGAGCTTCAGAGCGTGGTCACCAAAGAGAAGATGGACGTCATGGAGACTTATTTCATGGCCGAGACATTGAAGTACCTCTATCTGACATTTGCACCTCCCGACGTCCTCGATTTTCAACATGTAATATTTAATACTGAAGCCCACCCGATCAGGAAGACCTGGCGATGATGTTGTTCGCCGAGAAATATCTGTTCAACTTGGAATTAAGCAACCTGAAATGATGATTTTTAATAGCTGACGAAATTGGAAGTGATTAATCAAATATCCTGTTCGCGTCTATTTACTGAGGCTAGCACGTGAACCAGGAAATCCCTACGGTAATTGTCACCGGCTCGAGTCGAGGTATCGGGCGTGCGATTGCTCGATCAGCTGCTGAGGCCGGATGGTCCGTTGGAATTAACTGTCTCAATGACGTGCGCGCCGCGGAGGATACTCTGAAGCTCTGCAAACAAAGCAAACGGGGGAAGCGTCAGAAGTTTGTTATACTTCAAGCAGATGTCAGCGCTACGGGAGGGAGGACAAAACTTTTTGATGGGGCTCTGACCCAACTTGGGAGAATAGATGCGCTAGTCAATAACGCGGGAATCGGACCGAGAGTAAGAAACGATATCACCCAAATGACGGTTGAGTCTTATGCTGAAGTAATGCGGGTCAATCTTGAAGGTCCGCTTTTCCTGACCCAGACGATCGTGAATTACTGGCTTACCGAGAAATTGCAGCCTATTCTCCCGGGCGGCTTCAAAGTCATTTTCATTTCTTCCCTTTCCGCTTATGCCGCGTCGGTCGATCGCGGAGAATACTGCATCTCGAAGGCAGCTCTCTCGATGGTGTCCAAGCTGTGGGCGCTCAGACTCGCAAGAGACCGCGTACAGGTATTTGAAGTGAGGCCGGGTATTATTGATACCGACATGACAAGCAAAGTTAAGGAAAAGTATGACGGGCTGATTGCGAATGGGATCGTCCCTCAGATGAGATGGGGCAAACCAGAAGATGTTGGCGAGGTGGTGAGAGCAATCCTGATAGGAAACTATTCCTATTCGACGGGCGAGGTGATAAATGTCGATGGAGGCTTTCACCTGCAAAGACTGTAGTGTGCCATGATTGAAATTCCAGAAAGAATCATCCCTCAGGATTTGACTCCGCAGATTGGCGAGCTCTTCGAATTATCCGGGAAGAAAATAATGGACCTTCAAAAGAAGTGGCGTCCTGAGGATGGTTCGCCTGTCTTCACGAGGAACGGTATCTACACGTCACGCGGATGGACGGATTGGACGCAGGGTTTTCTTTTTGGAATGCCGCTTCTGCAATATGACTTCATGGGAGATTCTGAATTTCTCAAGATTGGCCGGGACAACATCATCAAGTACATGCCGGTCCATCTTACACACTTCGGTTCACACGACCATGGATTCAATATCATCAGTACATACGGCAATTTGTTGCGGCTCCTTAATGGAGGGAAGATCGAAGGAAATGAGACAGAGAAGGAATTGTACGAACTGGCACTCAAGGTTAGCGGAGCGGTTCAAGCGAATCGGTGGACACAACTCAACCGAGAGCTTGGTTACATTTATTCTTTCAATGGTCCGCACTCCCTTTTTGCAGATACTATTCGCACGCTCCGTTCTCTGGCAGTAGCTCATCAGCTTGGGCAGGTGTTGGTAGGAGAACAGGACAGGAAGATCAGTCTTCTCGAGCGCTTGTTGATGCATGCTGAGACGACGGCTCGTTACATTGTTTACTTCGGCGAAGGACGAGACTATTATGATGTCCGCGGTCGCGTGGCGCACGAAGCTATTTTTGACATCCACAGCCGCACATTCCGTTGTCCGAGCACTCAACAGGGATACTCTCCATTCTCGACGTGGACTCGCGGTCTGGCATGGATACTCTTGGGCTATGCTGAAGAGCTCGAGTTCATCGATTCACTCGAGGAGAATACTCTGGCTCAGCACGGTGGGAAAGGAAAGATATCGAACCGCTTGCAGGCAGTGGCGAAAGCAGTAGCAGACTTTTACATTGAGAATACGCCGACAGATGGTATTCCATACTGGGACACCGGAGCTCCGGGACTCAGTTCGATGGAAAGATACTTGGAACGGGCTTCGGATCCCTTCAATGAATACGAACCCGTCGACAGTTCAGCCGCTGTCATTGCAGCTCAGGGGCTCGTCAGGCTAGGCAATTATTTGATTGCTCATGGCAACAATGACGAGGGAAAGAGATATCTTTGCACGGGCCTCACCATCGCCCGAAACGTTTTTTCCAAGCCGTATTTGTCCACCGATGCAAAACACCAGGGCCTGATCCTGCACTCGGTTTATCACAGGCCTAATGGCTGGGACTACATTCCACCCGGAAGAAAGATCCCGTTCGGCGAGTCGTCGATGTGGGGAGATTATCATGCGCTCGAGCTTGCGGTGTTGATTCACCGGATGGCGGAGGACAAACCATACCTATCGTTTTTCATCCAATGAGAATAAAATACCGATGAGAGCAAGCTCTTCCACATTTGTGCAAAGGTAGTTGAAAATAAAGTCGGGTATTCTCCACGTGATTCAAATTTGAAATAATCTTCTGAGGAAGACAAATGAAGCTCGCAGCGTTTTTCGCAATCGCATTACTCAGTTCGAGTGGTATTTCAATAGCAGCCTCTCAAAACTTAACAGGGAATTATGAGGCTGGTTTTGTCAAGAGGGCCGAATTCTTTCTCTCAGTTTACGACACGTTGAAGAGTCCCGACTATTACGCGTGCGCGGTCAAGTATGCGAGACGTGCGGATATTGAGACGGCAGATAAGAACGCACTCCTCTTGCTGAAGCATCCGACCGGAGACATGTTTTGGATGATTGCGGTCATGAACATGTATCTTCACGGAAAAGATGTTATGTCACACGAAGTTGGAGATGCAGTTCGAAATGCTTGGAAGACCTACATGCCGTACCGAGGGGACACGGAAAATCATTGGGTGCAGTATCACAGCACTTTTTTTCTTGCAACGGAACAGTGGCCGGGTCTACCGGGCAGCGAGTGGTTCAATGGGCGAAGCTCAAAGGATAACGAGAGAGAAGAGAAAGGTTACCTCCTGTCGTGGATGAAGACCACCACTACTATCGGCTCCGGTGAATTCGATTCTCCCGATTATTTCCCGGAATATATAAATCCAATGCTTCTCTTAGCTGAGTATGCGAAAGATCCGCAAATCAGGCAGATGGGAAAGATGATGGTCGATTACTTTCTCGCCGAGTTCGCAGCAGAGAATCTGCAGGGTCAGTATGTCGGTGGATACAGCAGAATATATGAGCCCGCAGTTTACGAGCCGTCGCACGCCAACGTGAATGCATATGCCTACTTGTACTTCGATGAGGGAGAACCGATTCGCTCCGGGTGGGTTACGATCGCGGCGTTGTCGACATATCGGCTGCCAAAAATTATCTATGATATCTCGCACGAAAGGAACAAACCGTATATCCACACCGAGATAAAGCGTGTGAGGAACATTATCAGGTACGGTCCCGTTAGAAATCCCAGAGTGTTCAAGTACGACTACATCACAAAGGATTATGCGTTGGGTTCACTGCAGGGAGGAATTCTCCAGCCAATTCAACAACATACTTGGGCACTCTTCTACACTCACGGGAAACCATATACAACGATGTTCAGCATTCATCCCTACTGGGCCGGGTTTGAGCTCGCTTCATTCTTCCCCGAAGAAAGGGAGACCATGATCGCCAGCGTAGCTTCTTCGAAGGGAACATACAACAACCCCGACAAATGGACCGGCAGTTCTCCTTTCGAAAGAACTTTTCAATACAAGAACACACTTCTTGTACTGTACAACATAAAACCAGGAACACACACAGAGCACATCGACGGATTCTTTCCGAAAACGCTTGACACACTCGTCACTGACCCCACGGGCTGGATCATATCAAAGGCGGGCGATGTTTACGTGGGATGGTATCCGCTTCAGCGATATGAATGGATCGATGAAGGCGCCTACACAAGACTCCGCAGTCATGAGCTCCAGAACGGACTCGTCCTGGAAGTTCGGTCAATGTCCGAAATAGGTTCAATCGGAAATTTTCTCAATCAACTTCGCAACAGGAAGCCGAAGTCAATATTGCAGCCGCGATCCGTGAGTGTTTCATACACAACTCTTGAAGGTGTGAAACTAAATTTTGTTTTTCCGAACGTCAGGGAAATAAATGGCCGGAAAGTGGATCTCATGAGCTACGAATATTACAACGGACCTTTCCTGCATTCCAATTTGAACAGCGGATTAGAGCACTTGACTTGCGGGAAGGAATCGATGACGCTGGACTTCAGGAATCTCAAAGTGGCTGGAGATGAGAACTGAACGCCATCTGTTCTGCGGACCGATGAGTGGAGAGGGCCGATGACTGAACGTGATCCTTCCCAGAGAAGGTTTACATCCAGGGAAAGAACCTTAGCTGCAATGCGTCGCCAGGTCCCGGACCACGTGCCGGTAATACCTGACATCTCAAACATGGTTCCGTGTCGCCTCCTTGGCAAGCCGTTCTGGCAGATCTATCTTTACGAGGATCCGCCGCTCGGCGATGCATATATAAATGCGGTCAAGTATTTCGACATGGATGGCTGGTACATCTATGACAATCTGACGATGAAAGAGGAGCCGAAGTGGAAAGAGAAGGTGATTGAGAAGACCGATGAGGGCATCAAGGCCGAGCGATCTTTTGAAACACCTTTCGGCCGGTTGGAGGAGACAATGTTGTACCCGGCACAGAATCCACCGTGGCGGTTGAGCGGAATGATAAAGGACATTTCCGTCGACTTCCCGAAACTCAAGTGGTACATGGAACAGAAACCGATGGGAAATCCTTGTACTGATCGCGGCAAAGTTGGTGACTGGGGAGTCTACGGAGTCGGGATCGAAACGTTCATGGGATTCTGGGTAACGGTCAGGGATGGCGGTTCATCGCAGGCAGCGATAGATTTTTATGAGCAGCCGGAGTTGATGGAACAAGTTCGCGAGAGCTACTTGGAGTACGTTGACAGGGTTACACGGCTCGCACTGCAGAAGCGGCCTGATGAAATACTGATACAGGGGTCGGCATCTTCGCTGAGTCTGAGTTCGCCGGATATTTATCGCGAATTTGATTTACCCATTGTCAAATTGGTTTCTGGACTTTGCAAGAAAGAGGATGTCATTTGTCACCAGCACACATGCGGTCGATCCAAAATGATAGTGGAAACAAACTATAACGAGACCGATGTCAATGTTATGGAGCCGTTGGAAAGACCGCCCAGCGGAGATGTGAATCTTGCAGAAGCGAAGAAGAGATTCGGCGACAAGTTCTGCCTGAAGGGGAACGTCAACACGTTCGAGACGATGTTGAACGGCACTGTGAAAGAAGTGGAAGCGGAAGCGAGGGCATGCATTGATGCGGCTGCCAATAATGGTGGGTTCATACTCTCGACCGGTGATCAGTGCGGCCGCGACACGCCCGATGACAACATCTTCGCGCTAGTGGAGACAGCTAAGAATTACGGCAAGTATCGCTGAGATAATCGGCAGCCGATATTTTCCAGTTAGTGTCTGTCTCGGCCGTGGATCCAGCAAAGGGTAAGAATCAAGGAACAAATGAAATGCAGAAGATTCGCATAGGACTGATCGGATGCGGACTGGCGAGCAGCTGGCATCTCAACTATTTGATAAGCGATGAGAGAGTCGAGATAGCGGGATTGGCTGACGTCAGCGACGAGAACGTCCACGCTGCGCTCTCGCGGATTCCGACGGAACGCAGGTCGAGAGTGAGCACATATCGCGATTACAAAGCCATGCTCACGAACTCTGAACTCGATGCTGTGTTGATTCTGACACCTCACAAGTTTCATCATGCCCAGATCAAAGACTCGCTTCAACGCGGAATGCATGTGTTGGTAGAAAAGCCATTAACCGTATTCCACGATGAAGGGGAAGAGGTAGTGTCGCTTGCCTCGAAGGCCAAACGCATCTTGATGGTGGCGTACCAATACCCAGATCGTGGTCCGGTCAAGTACGTTCATGAAGCCATAAGATCAGGTGCACTTGGTGAGCTCACATATTTTAATGCGATGCTGGGAATATACTGGCACAAGCTTGCCGCGGGCTGGCGGCTTGACCCGGAAATCTCGCAGGGCGGAGTTCTCGTGGACAGTGGGAGCCATCTTGTTGACCTTGTTCTACACCTGACCGGTGTCAAAGCAGATGAGGTCTTCGCTTACGCTGACTACGAAGGAGAAAAGGTGGACGTGTACAACACAATCCTGGTTAGGTTTGGCAATGGCAGGACCGGAGTTCTGTCGGCTGTTGGCGGCGGGCCGTTTCTTCTCGATCTTACAATCATAGGAACCAGAGGCGCGATCACGATGCGGGACCTCGAGACAATTGTTCATGTGGACGAGGAGCACTTCATTGGAGAGTTAGGAACGTACCATCGGCACAACAAATATTCACCGGACAGATCTCCTGGCAGCACGCTGCCCGTTCAGGAGTTTGTCGATGCCGTTTGGTCAGGCAACCTGAATGCGTCGAACGGTGAGAGGGCATTGCGGGTTTCGCAACTGACAGAGGCAGTTTACGAATCGATCAATACGAAAAAACCGGTCGTGCTCAAAGATTAGAGGCAAAGGATGAAACTGGGGATTTCGATTGAGCTTTATAAGATGGATGAGCTTGAGCCGAAGTTGAAGGCGGCCGCGGATTGCGGATACAAATACTGCCAGATGTTTCTGAGAGAAGTTGAAGCGTCTGAACACGTGGCGCTGGAGGTCGCGGGCGCATGTGAAGCATTTGGAATTGTAATGGGACCCTTAGGAGTCTACGCAAATCCGCTTCGTCCCAAAGATGCTCCTATGGGGTACGATATGAAAAAGGTGAAGAGAACGATCGAGCTCCTTCCTATCCTCAAAACAAATGAAGTCATAATGTGGAGCGGGACATATTCGCAACAGCTCCTGCAATACAGCGATGGGAACCATGGTGCCGGAGCGCGGCGTGAGCTTGCGCGATGTACGGAAGAGATTCTTGCGCTTCTCGATCCGGTCAGTGGCACTTTGATATTCGAGCCGTTCTACACTCATGTCCTGCACGATGAGGAGTCAATTATATCTTTTCTCGCATCGATGAAGACGGACAGGGTGAAAGTAATAATGGATCCGCCTAACCACATAAGACCTGATGAATACGACAACCGTGACCGGAGGTTGGTGGAGCTGGTTGACAGATTGCACGATCACATCGGCGCGGTACACTTCAAGGATTTCAGACTCCTTCCCGACAAATCCTGGGACTATCCAGGGCCCGGTGGCGGGGTAATGAACTACCCGTTGTTGGTTCGCAAGCTCAGAGAGTACAACTATCAGTCCTGGGGAATAATCGAGCATGTCGGTGTGTCCGAGTACTCATCTGCCAAGAAGTTTCTAGAGATGAATCTTGTGCAAGTGAAATGAAGATGGAGCGACGGGCGATCATCAATCTAGGAATTCGGCATTTTGTAACGGTGGCGTTGCGGCAGTAAAAATCGCCCGGCCTATTGACAAACGCTTTCGGAAGTGTTAAAATTCTGCTGGAGAAACGGCGTTTTATTAGTGAGACGCAACATATTTTCTCTTATGAGCACCGCGCGATGGCGGTGTGCAGGTGAAGGCTTGAGAGAGGAAGACTTCGTTTGATATTTGCTACAAGATCAACAGCAGAATACCGGCCGATTTACGCCGGAGTGTTTCCCGCCGTTTCAGCATCCATAACAACCACAGCAGAGCAATCATCGACAAGAGAGAGAAAGTCCCAGGGACTCTCTGTCTTTGTTGCAGATGAACGACGCTGATTCTTCTGCAACCTGCCGAGGCAGGAGGATCGCGTCGCCGTCGATTGTGACTGAGATGGCGAAGCTGTATTTGAGGAATTAGAGATCGCATTTTTGATTTAACGGGGCATCAAGTGAGTCTCAGGATGTCCTCCGTGTTCGTCCCGAATTGGACTACTAGTTTTTAGATGAACTGATTCAAGGAGAGAGGAGGTGAGAGCATCGGGAGTTTGCTCGAGTATTTCGATTGGCGCTCGGACGTAGCGCGATCATCCATCCTTTTGAAATTCTCATGTGAAAGCTAACCTCAACAAATAAGGAGATTCATCATGAGGTATTTTTCAAGTGCTTTTCATGTCTTCGTGATTCTTCTTCTCGCGTCCACGATGGTGTATGCCGGCAACGGTAAGTTAACCGGCAAGGTGGTGGACGCAAAGACCGGCGAGCCCCTCGCGGGAGCAAGCGTGCGTATAGAGAACTCCCAACTTGGTGCGGCTGCCGATGCGGACGGAATATATATAATTCTGAACGTTCCCGCGGGCAGGTACAACGTCACGGTCACCAGTGTTGGATATACGAAGACAACGGTGCAAGGTGTCGTGATAAATTCTGACATCACTACTTTTCAAGATTTCAAAGTGGAACCTGCGACAGTCGGGCTTCCCGAGGTCGTTGTCGAAGCGAGAAAAGTAATCAATATCACTCAGACAAGCGGCCGATCCATCATGACCGCAGGGCAGATCTCCGCACTTCCTGTTGCAAACCTGCAAGAAGTGCTGGCGACATCGCCCAGTATTTTCAACGGCTATGTGCGCGGCGGCAGACGGTTCGAAACCTCGTACGAAGTTGAAGGGATCGATCTGACTGATAGAGCTTACGAGGGTGCTAACGCCGGAAACAGCTTGTTCACCAACTATCTCGGAGTCGACCTGACCTTCAGGCAAAGTGCTAATCTGGTCGACCTCGGAACCGATGCCATGCAAGAAGTGTCGGTCAACTCCGGAGTGTCGAATGCCAAGTACGCTCCGTCCACAGCGGGCGTGGTCGACATCAGCCTGAAACAGGGGACGGGAAAGATTACAGGACGCGCCCAGGTGAAATACGCATCGAGCTTGACAGCGGCCGGACTGAATGTTTATACCGGTGTCCTTCCGGATGGGACAACTGCCGAGTCGAAGTATCAAGGAGAGGCAGCAAGCCTGGCGACGACGAACCCTGCCAAAGCAGCCAGGTACACCTGGGCTCCGGGCGAGTACTGGTATGCTAACAAGCCGACCTCAAACGGCGAATTGAGTCTCAGCGGCGGGATCACGGACAACATCGGCTTCATGGTCGACGCGAAACTGAATAATACTTACGGAGCCTATCCAAACCAGTTCAATCGCTCGCTTGACGCAACTGCGACTGTCGACTGGTCGATTGATCCCACGCTTAAGCTTACCGGAATTGGTATCCTCTCAGACCAGGGATATTTCCTCGGCTGGCGAAATAGTATGTACAACGAAGTCTTTAAGTTTTATTTGCAGGGTGTTCCACGATATGCCCTCGGTACGGCTGCTGGAAGCCTGAAGTTAGTGAAAACTTTGTCAGACCAGACATACTACGAAGTTCAGGCATCATACACGGACAACCCAACTGAAGTCGGGTTCATAACAAGCGGCGGTCAGATCAATCCTACCGGCACGATGACCGGGGATTTCATAACATTCGCCGATCCCGCACAGATCAAGCAGTACGTCAGCGATATTGACCTGACGAAGTTCTTCTCGCTAGTGCCGCAGAACGAAAGTGGCACAGAGGCATCGTTCGGTCCGAGCAGTCCGTATAAACTCTCGAGGCCGGGGCCCTACTTCGAGAATGATGACGTCCAACAGTTCAATATCAAAGGTGACATCAATAGTCAGTTAGGCAGCCATCACTTACTGACAGGTGGCTTTGATGTCAAGTTGTACAACTATCAATACCTGAGAAGGTTCGCTCCGATCGGCGTGCTGGAGGTAGAAGATTATACGGTGCATCCAAAACAGTATGGCCTGTTTGCTCAGGACAAAATGGAGTACTCAGGAGTAATCGTGAATGCCGGGCTGCGTGTCGACGGATGGGACGCTGGTGCGAAAGAGATAGGGAATTTCTTCGCTCCATACACACTCGTCCCCGACAGTGAAGTTCTGGGCGGAGTTAATCCGAATGGTACTCCTGAGGTCATAAAGTTTAACAGGATGGTGACCAATCGCACCAAGAATATCGCGGTGAAGTGGTTAGTGGAGCCGATGATTGGAATTTCTCATCCAATTTCCGATCGTGCCTCGATGTATTACTCGTTCTCAAGAGCAATGCAGCCCCAGCCATTCACGGCGATATACGGCACGTCTTACACTGAATTCCATTCGCAGTCTCTGCCAAATGTGACTCTTGCAAGCCAGGATCCGATGGAGTCAACGAATTATGAGATGGGCTTGCAATATGCCGTCTCTGATTTCTTCGGAATCAATCTGAGTGCTTATTATCGGATAATAAAGAATTACAACCAGACAGCGTATAATGTTATTCCGCGCAATGGAGTTGCACAGACATACTACATCTACTTCTATGGCGGTTACGCCGATGCCCGCGGTATCGAGTTGACTCTCAGAAGCGTTTCAGTTCCCGTTTCCGATATCTTGAGAGTCTCGGGTGTTCTGACCTACACATATAGTTACGTTCGCGCTCTTGTCGGTGGCCCTGCGCTGCGCGGTCAGGACAATACGACGTTCTCCACTACAGGCGGCGACAGTGCGAAGTACAATGGTGGACTTCCGTTCAGCAATTACAACTATTATGCTGGTTACGAACAGCCCATATTGGGATCGAACACATCGAGCTTCGGAGGATATGACAGACCTCATCGTTTCTCTCTGATACTCAACTTTGATATACCGAGGCCGTTCGCTTCATTACCGGTCGACTTCCGGTTGGGCACTTTCACGACCGCCCAGAGCGGATTCTTATATCCCCTCACTCTTGCTGATCCACGATCGAGACAGGTTGGGCAGGCGCCCTGGGATCTTAGGACAGACCTGAGGTTCGAGGCGGATATTTCTGCTGCCGGCATGAAGATCGCTCCATTCATCGAAGTGTTGAATTTGTTCAACAGACTGAACGTCATGGCATACGACAACAGTTCTGCCGGACAACTATTGTGGGAACAGAAAGGCATTCCGACCGGTCTGTATGGCACAACGGTATTCTCCGACGGATCGACTGCCTATGATATAGGTCGTGAGGTATACTTTGGCGTGTCGATCAATTTCTGACACTTCATTTTGCAATGAAAACTTATTTAGGAGATAAGAACATGCGGAAGCTTTTATATGTGATTTTATGCATAAGCTTTACGGCATCCGTTTCTTATGGACAGGTGAGGATCCAGGATCGGGCCCTTGCCATGAGCATGCGGCCTGCTGTGCCCAATAACATTTTTCCGAATACAGCTTCGATGATAGCAGGAAATCTTTGGGATTCCTTCATGCCCATTTCCACGGGTGTCTATTACAGCGAGATTGCGAACAATCCTACACACTTGTGGGACTTGGTTCGAGTTGGCAATTTTGACAGACAATGGTCAACTCCCACGGTTATGTGGCCGGGCGGTTATCCGTACAGCTACTATTGGAATCAGGACCTGATTTCGGTCGAATACTCTCCTGGCATCAATCCGACCAAACAGGTGAGTGCCTCGGCAGACTATGCCGCAATGATTTGGACATCTCATGTAGATTCCTTGTGGCAGGCAACGCTCGGATTGCATTCTTACGTTATCGGACCCATCTGGGTTAACCCCGATGGTACCCCGGATCAAAATGGTACCAAGAGATACGAACTCTACTATGAAGCCGGCTTTCCAACTAATCTCGGCATCTGGGTTACCTTCCGTGCGATACAATACACTCAGCCTTGGGATCAGTTCAACGACTTCATAATCTTCGGTGTTACTTTCAAGAACTACGGCCTTCTCGATGTCGCGGCAGATGGTCATCCAACCTCTACCAACAACAAGATAAACGCTCTGACGTTTGGGTGGTTTTCTGGTGACATGCAGGCCGCTCAAATCAGCACCGCCGGCTACAGGGGAGCGAACTCCTTTGGCGATGCGAGAATGTCCGGCTTCATTGCGGACAACGATCCAAGTGGTGTTCCGTGGGCTACACAAGTCGGTTATGCCGGAGTCAATCCTGTCAATTATCCAAGCTATCCTAACGGGACAGTGCCCGCGGGAAAACATGACATGGGATTGAACGCTTACACCTACGGCTTCTACAGCGATGTCTGGTTCGGCAAGACATGGCTCGGAGTAAAAGCGGACTCACTCGGACTTCCCGGCGCTCCTGATGCACAAACAATCTTCGGCACCGATCCGGTTGGCAAAGGAGCTCAGCATGGATGGTTCATGTCTTCCGGAACAGGCCTCGGTAATCTCGACAACAGGCTTGACGCGTCTGTGATGCACACCGATTTCATGGGTGAGTTTTACCAGGATGGCGGTAAGAGCAACGACGCCAGCAAGCTCAACCTGAATCCTAATCCGAACTTCTTCCAACCCGGCGGGACCGCGGGCAATCCTCTGACATTCGTGCCGAAGGCAAGCCCCAGCCAGCCTGACGGTGACAAGAAGAGCACAAACTCTCTCCAGAATATCTGGGAGCCGGGCTGGACAAAAGGATACTCGATCTCTACCAACTTTGATGGTGACTCTTTCATCGGCACTGGTCCATACGCACTCGATGTTGGACAGTCCATCACAGTGGTAGGTGCAGAGTATGCTGGGTTCAGAATGCAGGGGATGCTTAATTCGTTGCAGTCCGCACGTTATGCCTGGCAGAATGGTGGTGTTCCGGCGGGCCCTGCTGCGCCAGACATCCAGACCCTAATCACACCGGGCGATAACAAAGTCCAGGTAGAGTGGACGAAAGTTCCAAATGAGACTTCAGATCCGAACTTCGGTGGCTACAAGATCTACCGCGCCAGTGCCTTTCCGACATTTAACTCTACCGTCTTGGGACTTAGAACCATGCAGCATTATACCGATCAAATGCACGCCGGTGACATTGACGCGTCTTACTTCGATCCTATCAATCCGAACTTTGATGCGACAGGCTCGCTAAAGACAATGCAGGCCGGTTACTGGGGCCCCTGGCGCATTCAGGCGGTCATTCCCAAGGATTCACTCCAGAAATATGCGCACACTGATGGGAACTATTCATACGCGTTCAAAGACAACGCGCTGGATGTTATCCTGGGCTTCTCATACTGGTACTACGTTGCCGCATATGATAACGTGCCCTCAATGACATTCAACGGAGAAACGACGACTCACCTTGAATCCGGCAGAGTCAACGAGAATGGCGCGTCCGGCATGTGGGTCGGGACATTCCCTTGGGCCACTCAGAACAGCTTCTACCCGAAGGATGTTTCAAATCTGAAAGCCATCGGTGCAACAGTGGTTGTCCAATCCGCACCCGTCAATCCACAATCGCTCGCGAGCGGCACAGTAAAAATCGGCGTGCGCCCGAACCCATACAAGAAGCAAGCGTTTCAGGACGTCGGCCTGGAGCACAAGATCATGTTCTACAATCTTCCGAGCACTTGCACGATAACAATTCTGGATGTCTCCGGTCAGATTGTTGACCAGATCAATTACGCTGCTCCGACCCCGACCAACGGGACATTCTTCTGGGATATGTTCTCGAAAGACGGCATCGAGGTCGCCAATGGACTGTACATTTATGTGGTGCAGTATAGCGGCGGCCAGCAGACCGGTTACTTTGCGATCCTAAGGTAAAGTCAAAGACAGGAGTTCAAACTATGAAAAAGCTAGCAGTAGTAACTCTGATTGCGATGTTGTGTGCCGGCACGGGGTTCAGTCAGGTCGCGAAGTCCGGCATCAACGCGCTGGCGTTTCTGAAGATCGGAGTGGGTGCGAAACAAATTTCGCTTGGGTCGGCCGCAACTACCTTGACCGGAGATCCGAATCAGGTTTTTTGGAATCCGGCAGGAATCGTCGACGAGGAGAGCCAGGTCGCGGCGAGCGTCACCTACGACAAGTGGCTGCTCGGATTATCACAGTTCGCTGGCGCAGCCACGTATGATGTCAAAGACATCGGGACATTTGGCATCGGGATTACCACGTTCGGCGTTACCGGTATTCCTGCTGACAGGGACCTGCTCCCGTCGAATCTCGCATACCTCCAGATCGACCAGCAGACTTCGTCGACTTACAATTACATGGATATGGCTATTGCCCTTTCGTACGCGAGACATGTGACTGATGTTCTTTCGCTGGGAATCAGCGTCAAGTACCTGAACGAAACGATCGATAATGAATCGGCGAGCGCCTTTGCGATCGACATAGGTGCCAATTACCGAATAACGAACTTTTGGGATATCGGCGCGCGTTTGAATAACCTTGGCTCCGATATCAAATATTATGACATCTCTTCTCCGATTCCATTGACCTTCTCGGTTGGAACCTCGCTCCACAACGACTTCTCGGACAACGTAGGCGGTGCCGTGTTTGTAGATGTTGTGCAGCCACAGGACCTGTCTCAGTTGTACTACACGGGACTGGACCTGACTCTGATCAAAGCCGTGGATGTCAGGTTCGGTTATAAGTTCAACTACTCGAATGTCAAGGATGCAGGCACTTCAACGAGAGGTCCAATCGATACGAGCATCGAAGGCTTTTCTGCAGGGATTGGCGCGAATGTCAAGCTCGCAGACTACGGTCTCAGATTCGATTATTCGTTCACACAAATGCACATGTTGAACGACATACATAGGTTCACATTAAGTTTTAACTGGGGTAAGTAAACAGCCAGCGAGAGTCCCGCGCGTCTTGAACGGCGGGACTCTCAACTCCTCGGGCCTCTTCTTCCGAGATTACAGGTTGCAAATCGACAATCGCAAGAGGAGGAGGCCCGCCCCGAATGTGTATCCGCTGCTCAGGGTGAACTGGTGCGTGCAGGTTACTCTCTGATTGAGTCATTTCTCTTCCCGCCTTTGAGCACCTCTTTTTCAGTACGACACAGCTGCTCGGATAACGATCATCTGGTGTTAAGGAGAGAGATGATCCTGGAAAGAGTTTTTTGAAAGGGGTTTCGATACGGTTAAAGAATTTCCGTCGTTTCTCACCCGCTTCAGCGTAACACATCAAAAAGAGATTCACATTTCATGATTCTTAGAAAGGTCTGGAAGATGCAAAGAAGCATTCCGAAATCCGGTTGTCTACTGATGCTGTCTATGTTTTTGTTGCTGGCGGTCAATGCGGCAAAAGCTTCAACAGTTCGAGAAGCTCTTAAGAACACGAAGTTCGTGGTCTGTGCCGCCAAATGTGCCGAGGTTGACCTGACAGTCGCCGAGGAGCTTCTGCAGGAATTTGCGCCGCAGGCAAGGCTTGTCAGATACGTCAAAGGGACGGCTCTTCCGTCGGAAGGCGTCTTTCGAATTTCGATCGATGGTGAGTTCGCCAGCGCTGCGTCGGCGAGCAGCGAGGGCCCGTCCGGTGATTGGATGTTCTTCAAGCTTGACCATGATGGAACAGGTGAGCTTGCGGCATCGGAATCACATTTTCTCTACGCGATGTACTGCCGTGTGCGGGATTGGGCGGACAGCAGCGTCGACGGGTTTGATGGCGGCAGGCTCATCACGCCTGCATTCACTTGGCTGAGAGACTACAGTGACTTCCTGGTCGGGACGCGTCGCTACGCTCGCGGCTTTGATCCCGCAGCTTACGTCAGGCAAGTCGCCAGCGAGGGCTTCACGCATATCGTAGTGAACGGACTCGGAGTGCCTCATCCATTTGAACAGGGACCTCCCGGAGACAAATATTCAGAGTTCTATGATTATACTCCTGACCTCGATCAATTCGTGACGAGCAAGCTGATGAAAGGTTATTACCCGTCGTATTACCTTGAGGCCAATTTGAATTTTCTTAAACGTAATGTTCGCCTCGCTGAAAAGTACGGGTTAAGCCCCGGCCTCGAGATATGTTCACCTCGAACTATACCTGATGATTTTTGGAATAAGTATGGTTTTCTTCGCGGCGCTCGCGTTGACCATCCGAGAGAAAGCTATCGCCCGAGGTACACACTTACAATTGCGCATCCCGCGGTTCAGCAACACTATCGCGAGCTCGTCGACAAAATGATGAAGGCCGTGCCCGACCTCAGCTTCATTGAGATTTGGTCGAACGACAGCGGCTCGGGATTTGAATTTGCCAACAGGTTGTACGCGGGGCGAAATGGCGGGCCGTATCTTGTCCGAGAATGGAAGGACGATGATTATGTTGCACAGGAGTTCGCTCAGAATGTTCTTACCTACTATCACCTGATCTTTGACGAGGCGAGAAAGTTCAATCCGAACTTCCGCCTGATAGTTGATCTCGGTTCGTTCACGCCGCTTGAGTTGAAGTACATTGTTCCCGGACTTGGAAAAGGGATCGATGTCGGCGACTGGTCGGGACAATCCAAAGATCAAGTTGCATTCAACGAGAGAATGCAGAAAGTTTGGGAGAAGTACGGTGCGCAAACCCAGATGACCATCAATGCAGCGAACAACAATTCTATCGGCGCTGTATTTCCCGGTTTCCTTTATTCGCAATTGGAGCAAGCATATAAAGGCCACTACAATTATGTTTTGTCGGAGACATCGCCCAATTCGCTCGCTCCGTATGATGTTAACGGTGAAGTGATTCGCGAGTTCCAGGTCAACCCTGACGTGTCTCTCCATGATATCCTTGACGATGTTGCAGGCAAGTGGGTGGGAGAGAAGTATGCGGCACGGCTCATCAGCATCTGGAGGGTTGCGGACTCTGCCGTCGCCGGTTTCCCGGATGGAGTTCCGTATGCAACTTTCGGTTTTCCGTGGTACAAACTCTCCACACGGCCTTTTGTCCCCAACATTGAAGCGATCCCTGACAGCGAGCGCGCCTATTATGAGAAGTTCATGCTTACCACTTTCAACAATCCAACTCGGGTCGACATGAACAACGACATGCTGTGGAATTTCCTCACCGTTCAGCAAGCTGCCGAGAAGAAAGATGTATTCGACCAGAAAGTGGTTCCGCCGATCGATCGGGCCATTGAACTTACGAAAGCCGAGCTCGCTTCTTCATCTAAAGACAGCGGCGTAGCTCGGGTGTTCAGCGATCTTCTTGTAAGATTGAGAACATATAAGAATTATGCACTTACACTTCGCGATGTCGTGGCCTGGATTGAAGGAGTCCACGGTTATCTCGAAGCAAAGACACCTGTGGAGAAAGGACATTATGCTGCCAAAGTCAAAGCCGTGGTTGAGAAGGAAATTCAGAACACGGAAGACCTTCTCGACTTGTGGGAAAACAGCAAACCTGAATTCATGGCAGTGTCGACTATTGGTGAGAACCTACATGTTTACGGCAGCAACTTTGGCGAGCTGTTGAAGAAGAAACTCGAGCTGATGAAGAAACATAAAGACGATATTCCATATATTGATCCTGATTTCATGTGGCATATGCCTAAACATTATCCGCCAGTTCTGGAGTAATCGCTTCGGACAGATCAAATTTAAGAGTACCGCAAAAAAATCAGCAATCACACTTAACATTAGGAGGCAAAACTTTATGCCTGAGTTTCCTTTGTTACCGACCACTCTTGTAGGAAGTTATTCATTTCCATCCTGGCTCGAAATGGCCAGAGAATCCGCGAAGCAAGGTAAACTGACCGACTCGGAACTCGAAGAGGCACATGACAACGGTGTTAAATCTTGCATAAAGGATCAGGAGATCGCAGGACTGGATGTCATCACTGACGGCGAACTGAGACGCGAGACGATGGTGTACTTCTTCTCCAAGAGGATTCACGGGTTTGACAATAACGGGAGAATGAAGGCGATCGGCAATCTCGACCCGAGCATACAGATGCCGGATCCGGTGATCGTGGATAAGATCCGGCGTGCCGGGAGTATCGGGATGGCGAATCATTTTTCATTTCTCAAGAAATATGCGTCAGCGTATCCGAAGGTGACCATTACCGGTCCGCAGATGCTGGCAAAGCGTGCAACGAATGAATACTACAAGGACGAAAAGGAATTGGTATTTGATCTGGCAGCTGTCCTCAATGCGGAGCTCAAGGAAGTGGTAGATGCCGGTTGCGATTTTGTCCAGGTTGATGAACCTGTCTGGGTCGGATATCCGGAGGATATGCCATGGCTTGTCGAAGCCTTCAATCGTATGGTCGACGGGATCAAGGCGAAGATAGTGCTTCACGTTTGCTATGGGAACTACCAGTTGAGAAAACTTTTCACGGGAACGTATGCGGATCTTTTCCCGAGATCTTGAAGGTGAACGCATCGCAGCTCAGTTTGGAATTTGCAGTCAATGACATGGAGCCGCTTGAACTGTTCAAGAATTACAAGATCGATCTGGAAACTGCTGTCGGCGTGATCGACGTGAAAGATGAGAAGATTGAAACGCCTGAGGTTGTTGCCGATCGAATCAGACGCGCGCTCAAGGTCATACCGAAAGAAAAAGTCTGGATCACTACCGATTGCGGTATGAAATTCATGCCGCGGGATAGGGCTTTCAAAAAGTTGAAGGCGATGGTGGATGGCACTAAGATAGTTCGCGGGGAGCTTGGAGCCTGAGCCATTATCTTGACCCGACGCAGTGACTGAACGATTACAATGAGCGAAATGTTTCTTAAGTCCGGCAACCCTGAGTTGGACTCTCTCTTGCCGCGCATCATGAGCTTCTTCGATTCCAACGCGGTCGACTACAACGTCATGGGAAAGAAAGTGCATGGCTATCGTGACCCGGATGCACCGAGTGTCTGGATCCGCGGGATTGCGGACTCACTACGCGCATACAAATATTGGGAGAAGGACCTGAAGAGTGTCATCGAAATTTTCGCGGACACTCAAACTACCAAAGGCTGGCTCTACGACTACTTCACGATGACGCCTGAGAAGGTTCCTTGTGAAAGAGAGAACTGGGCGAAGTTCGTGCGGGTGCCAAACGAGGCTGATGTTGAATTCAGATTCGTGAAAGCAGTTTACCTTGTCTGGCAAGCCACCGGCGATGACGTCTGGATGAAGAAGATGCTGCCTTTCATGGAACGGGCACTGAATTATGTTGTCTCTGATCCGTGGCGATGGGATAAGAGAACAGGTCTCATCAAACGTCCGTACACGATTGACACGTGGGACTTCGACTACACAGCCGGTCGCCACGATTGGCTGAATTTCCAGATCACCGACGACACTTACTGGGGAATAATGCACGGCGACAACTCCGGCTATTATGAAGCTTTCGTCTTGATGAGCACGATGCTCTTGCAGGCAGGCAATCGTAAGAGGTCACAGTATTGGAAAAGGTTCGCTGCGAAGTTGAGGTCGAGGGCAAACAAGCTCTGCTTCAACGGCCGGTTCTACTCGCACCATGTCCCTCTCGTGCCGGTGAAAGTAGATGGTGTGGACGAAAGCGAACAGCTCAGCCTCAGTAATCCGATGGACATCAATCGAGGTTTGGCATCTCACGAGATGGCGGTGTCGATTATCAAGGAATATCAGAGAAGGTCGAAAGAAGGAAAGGCTTTTGCTGAGTGGTTCAGCATCGATCCGCCGTTCCCCGCGGGAATTTTCGGCGACGAGAAAATTGTGAAAGGTGCTTACTGCAACGGCGGGATAATGCCGCTCGTCGGAGGAGAGCTTGCCATGGCGGCATTCGAACACGGTTTTGAAGAGTACGGTGTCGATATCCTTCGAAGGTACGCGAAGTTGACAGCTGGCGGGGAATCGTTCCTCTGGTATTTTCCAGATGGAAAACATGCAACTCTCGAGACAAGCACGAGCCCCGATGCTTCACCCGGTGACACTTGGGGATCGTCGGCGATGCTTTATGCGCTGGTTGAAGGACTTGCCGGAGTCGTGGACACCGGCAAACTGTTCAGGAGTATTAAGCTCAGCCCGCGATGGGTGGCGGCTGGGACGGATCAAGCGGCGGTTCGATGCACTTATTCAGCCTCCGGGAGCTTCGTTGAGTATTCATATATAAATGATAGGTCGAAGGGAAAGATCGAGATTCGACTCAATGGCAGGTCGGTCGTGGATCTGCACCTCCTATTGCCTAAGGGCGCACACTCGGACAGTCTGAGTGTCAACGGTCGTAAAATTCCTTTCGCGGATCGCAGAATTGAACAGAGTACCTATGTCGATGCGCGGTTGAGGGCGCGTGGCACCGTCAATATTGAATTAACGTACAAGATTTAGCGAGCGTGTGCCCGAAGATCGAAGGAAGACTTTTGTGAGAAGACGTGACTTCGTAAAGAAATCAGCATTGGGAGCAATAGCAGTAACGCAGCTGAAGAGCGGAGTGATGCCGGAATTACTAACACGGAGTAACGTTGATGAGAAGAAGATAAGAGAGGAACAGCAGTCGACATCATCATGGTCACTTGAGGCACCATCAAACCAGAAGATGAACCTTGATTACATCTCTTATCTACCCGGCGTTGAATATTTTCTGCTTGGGAATGGAGACATACAGGGAGTAGTACAGTATTGCAAGGACAACACGGAAGCAGGTAACAGTTCA
Source organism: uncultured Bacteroidota bacterium (assembly GCA_963704305.1). GTDB lineage: Bacteria > Bacteroidota > Ignavibacteria > Kryptoniales > JAKASW01 > JAKASW01. The sequence goes on from OY969888.1 coordinate 1,832,853, forward strand.
TTTTTCGGATTCACAATCATGGATGCAGAACGATTCACGGAGAAGTGGAGCACATATCTGTATCGGACATCGAGTGGACTCGCGAATGGGAGGATGTGGATAATCGTAGATGGTAAGACGTATGCAGTGTCTCGGGAGAATTTCAAAGAGATCGGGTGGAAGCAAGTGGAAGAAGTTCCTGTAGTGAGTATGAGATGGGAAGCAGGTGGATGTGAAGTAGAGGAGGAGTTATTCGTACCGAATGAAGGAGGAATAATATTCAGGCGAGGTGCTGTCAGGAACGATGATGTGGTGAGTCACAAGGTAGAGACAGGGTTGATGATATATCCGAACGTAGGATTATTTGATGAGATATACACAGATGAGAAGACGAAGACAGTAAATGCGGAGGGATATGCGACGCTGAGGTTGGTATCGATGGAGAAGGGAGTGAGGACGCTTGGAAGATACGATTTGCGGGTTGATGTAGGAGAGCTTGCGCCAGGCAGAGAAGCAACGACTACTTATGCATACTGCATTCGTGGCGATGAGAAGATTCTCAAAAAGAAGAGCTATGAATCTATCTGGAAAGATACGGCGTCTTACTGGAAAGCAAAGACCCAAGTATCAACCAGCAATACCAATCTCGATCATGTCTGGGAAGTTTCGAGAACGGGAGTGAAGGCCCATGTGGCAAGAAGCGGGAAGCGCGATTCCGGAACATGGGAATACGCCATGGAGTGGGTGAGAGACGATGTCATGATCATGACCGCTTTCCTGATGGCGGGTTTTCACGACGAAGCCAAGGTACTCCTGCTTCGAATGCTGAACAAGTTCGTTGCGAGCGATGGACGAACTGTCGAATCGAGCCGTGTTTACGATTATCAATTTACGGAGATTGACCAGAACGGAGAACTGTTGTACGGCATCTGGATGTACTTGTGCTGGTCGGGGGACTTTGCGACGATCAGAAGATACTGGGACAAAATTATTCTTCTCGCCAGGCTGCCGCTGAAACCGTATTTCCGAGACAAGAAGTCCGGCCTTCTGAGCAATCAGAGAGAATTCTGGGAAAGGTCAGATTCGTTCGGAGTCAAACCCGGTTTCGAGCTCGCCTACCAGTTCTGGGTGATCATGGGTTTGGAGAAAATTTCTGAAGTTGCTGATAAACTCGGTCGCAAATCAGAGGCGAAAGAATGGCGCGATGCCGGAAGGTCGATCAAGAATGCCTTCTTGAATGATCCGAAATTCCGATTGGTGGAAGACGGTCACTTTATTAAGCGGCGGACACTTGACGGAGAATGGCAAAAAACTTTTGTCCCACCCAACCGGAAGAACATGCCGGCCGGAACTCCAATTGCCATTGAAGAAAATCCTCTTGCAGAACCCGATGCAAGCGAGGTTCTACCTATCATGTTCGGAATGGTGGACCCCGCAAGTGATCTGTCACGCCGGACCCTCGAGTGGATCGAGCCTCTCTGGAACCAGCGCTGGGATATCGGAGGCTATGAACGTTACGACAGTTCCAGCGAGCCTGAACCTGCGGGGCCATGGCCGTTTCCGTCCCTTTTCATTGCACAGGCATATTGGGAAGCGGGGAATTACCAGAAGGGGATGCGCGTTGTCGACTGGCTGAACAACGTTCACGGTGGAATTTCAGGAGGCTGGTTCGAGTATTATCCGAAGGGTCATCCCGACGTTGGACTCGTCGGATGGAACTGGGCTGAAGTGATCAGGCTTGTCATCGACCACATCATTGGAGTGAAGCCAGAGCTTGATAACCTGGTCTTGCGCCCAAAGCTCGCGCCGGAGTTGAAAGCGGTCAAGACACAGGTCAGAGTGAGAGAGATGGATCTCAACATTAGTATGTCGACCTCTGCAGCAATTACTGAGGCCAGGATAAATGGAAAAGAAGCATCGTTGAAGGGTGGACAATTGGTAATTCCTTATCGGAAGAACTCTAGGTTGAATATCGAGATAAACATTGGACATTGAGGTAACAGCGAAGTGAATCGGAGAAGGTTCGTAAACTCTGCACTTGGAATGGCGGGCAGCGCAGGCTTTGTCAAACTATTTGGTCGTTCGCTTGGTTTCGAACAAAAATTGAGGATGGTGTCTTCGAGGGAGGATTTGCTTGACAATCGTTTCGATCCATCTGACGAAAAATTTTGGTCACTTCTGAGAATGCAGTTTCCGTTGACGCGTGAAAGGGTATACTTCAATACTGGCGGTCTAGGTGCTTCTCCATTTGAGGTGATCGACGCGGTTAAGACGGAGATGAATTCCCTCGAAAGAATTTCAGAGACCGGGCATACAGAAGACCTGTGGAAAGAGATCAAGATGTCTGCTGCTGGACTTCTTGGATGCGACTGGGAAGAACTTGCCTTCACGCGTAACGCGACTGAAGGGATTAACATAGTTGCAAACGGATTCCCGCTTCAGCCAGGCGATGAAGTGATCACTTCGACTCACGAGCATGTCGCGAACGAGTTCACCTGGCTCGTCGGACAGAAGCGGAAAGGGTTTGTGATCAAGGTGTTCGAGCCGTCGCGCGAGTCCGTACAAGAGAACATCGATCGAATTGACAGGCTGATCACAAAAAGAACGCGGTTGATTAGCCTGGCACACATAACTTGTACAGCAGGGCAGTTAATGCCCGTGAAGGAGATCGCCCAACTTGCGGAGAGCAAGCGCATATGGTTCTTCGTTGACGGTGCGCAGAGCGCCGGGATGATGCCGTTCAATTTGCATGACATCGGATGCGACGCCTACGCGACGAGCGGACACAAATGGCTCCTGGGACCGAAAGAGACTGGCTTATTGTATGTGCGAAAGGATATGCTCGATGTCGTTCAGGCAAAGTTTGTTGGTGCGTATTCCGACGATGGATACGATTTCATCAAGGATACTTTTGCGCTTAGTCCGACAGCCCAACGTTACGAATATGGGACTGTGAGCACGCCTCTTCGAGTCGGCCTGCATGCTGCCATCCGGTTTATCACCGCGATCGGGATCGATAACGTGTGGAAACACGACACGGCACTATCCACCCATCTGTACCATGAACTTGAGAAAATGTCCGACATCGAAATCCTTTCTCCTGTGAACGAAAGTAATAGGAGCGGAATGGTAACGTTCAAGCATAGAAAGATTCCGTATTTGGATCTTGAGGATCGGTTAACGAAGGCGAAGTTCCGCACGCGAGGTGTCGGAGAGGCCGGCTTGAATGCAAATAGAATTTCGACGCACGTTTACAATGACATCGAAGAAGTCGATCGCCTTATCTCAGTCATAAAGCAGGCATGATTCCAGTATTGACTTGAATCTTCGGGAATGTTACGTCTACTCCAACGTCGCGTGGTCGTCCGGTCTGAATGCTCAAGAAAATTAGACTGAAGAAGGAAGAAATATGAAGTCTATTAACTTACTCGACTACTCTATCGTCGCAGCATATTTCTTCTTCATGCTCGGAATAGGATTCTATTTCCGCCGCATCAACAAAGGGGCGCGCGAGTATTTCGTCGGTGGCAGCATGATCCCCTGGTGGGTCTCCGGCATGACGCTGTACATCGGCAATTTCAGCGCGTGGACGTTTACAGGAGCGGCGGGCTTCGCATACAGCACAGGTCTCTTTGCGATATTGTACTTCGCATCATGGTCCATCTCCTACTTCGTTGGCTCTCAACTGACCGCTGCCAAATGGAGAAGGACCCGATCGATTTCTCCCGTAGAGTATACTTATACCAGATTCAATGTTTCGACTCAGCAATTTCTCGGCTGGGTGATGTCGGCAAATTACATCCTTGCCGCCGGTGTTCAATTGGCAGCAACCTGCGAGATATTCGCTCCCGTAATGAGGCTGGAGATTAGCAGTGTCATTCTGGTGATGGGGACAGTGATTCTCCTGTATACCTTCATGGGCGGACTGTGGGCAGTCTCGATCACCAACGTCGTACAAGGAGTCATCCTCCTGAGCGTCACGTTCATTGTCATGCCGTTGAGTCTTGGTCTCGTTGGTGGAATCGGACCGTTGTTGAAAGCACTTCCTACTCTTGAGTTGAACCACGTTTACAATGGCATCGACTATAATGTCAACTGGCTCGTGGGTGTTTTTGTGATAATGTCTCTCGGCACGGCCGCCGGTCAGGCACAGAGATTCTACAGTGTGAAAGATGAACGGGACGCAAAACGGGTTGGCAAGATGGCGGGAATATTATTCCTGTCGGTTCCCCTTGTGTTCGGCGTTCCACCGTTGGTGGCAAGAGTTATCTGGCCGAATCTGTCTCAGATTCCTTTCTTCCAGCCATTTGTCGGACATAATCCGCAGGATCTCGTCTTCGTCGGACTCTGCCTCAAGCTCCTGCCGAACGGGCTGATTGGTGTTTTCCTTGCGGCGATGCTTGCCGCAACGATGAGCGCTCTCAGTACAGTGTATAACCTTGTGTCGTCGATAATCTCCCGCGACATTTATCAGGGTTTGTTCGACAAGTCTGCCGATGATCGGAAGTTGCTGAAGGTCGGTCGCATAGCTTCGGCTTCGATCGGAGTGGTGGTGATTATCGAAGCGATCATATTTGTGAAGAGCAAGCTGGGGATCTTCAATATGATGCAGGTCTTCTTCACGATGCTGAACATTCCGGTCGTGCTGCCGATTGCGTGCGGCCTGCTGATTAGGAAAGCCTCACGATGGGCCGGCATCGCGGTGATCGTCTGGGGACTGATTGTTGGAATGACAACGAGATACATCTCGGGGTGGACAATGGGAGGACAAATTTATGCACAGGTCATATCGACTTTCGTCCTTTTCGTTTCTTCTCATGCGCTCGGAGTTTTGTATAAGAGAAGCAGAAGTCAGTCATTGCTCCTTTCGATAGCGGTGGCGATAACAGCGTTCGTTCTCTTCACGTTGACTGCCGCCAATTCAATGAACATTATTCTCGTTTCATTGACGGCTGTCTCATCACTTGCTCTTGGTGCGAGCCTGTACGTCTTTTCCCGATTGTTCGGAGGTGAGACGGAAAATCAGCGGAGGGTCATAAATGATTTCTTCAAGAAACTTGATACTCCCGTCGATGTCATGAAGGAAGTATTCGGAGCCGGAAGAAAACAGGTATCGACATTCCCGATCGTCGGTGGAATTACGATGGTCATGGGCATTCTCATTAGTTTGATTCTGTTCTCCGGCGTTCCTCCCGGCCAGCGGCCGATAGTGGTGATCCTTTCCGGGATCCTTGTCGTGTTCGGTGTCATGATGTGGTTCTTCGGAAAACAATCTCAGAAAAAGGCAGACAGATTGGCCAGGGCGATAGCAAAATCTGAGGAAGCAAAGTGAATGCAAAAAGTCGACTTGGGTGATTGAAATGAAAATTGCACAATTTGAAAATGAGCGCGGCAAACTCGTCGGTCTTTGGTTAAAGACACACTGGATTGATTTTTCCTCAGCGCTAAAAATGTTTGCTGAAATTGTTGAACGTAATGAATGTGAAGCGGTACCGACGATCGATAATCTCTTAACCAGCGGAATGTTCGGTCTGAACAGGTTTAAGAGGGTGTCGGAATTTATATTGTCACATCGCATGGATCGTTACCTCGCACTTAGCAATGACTCGACATTGAAGGCGCCGCTCTCTCGTCCGGGGAAAGTGATCGCGCTAGGTAGGAACTATGCCCTGCATGCGAAAGAGTCAGGAAGGCCGGTTCCAAAAGAGCCGATAATTTTTGAAAAGGCCAGTTCTGCAATCATCGGACCCGGTGAGGCGATCAGAGTTCCGAAGCATCTCGGAAGAATTGATCATGAAGTTGAACTGGCAGTTGTGATCGGACGTCGCGCGCGGCGGGTAAGGAAGAGAGATGCATATCGATACGTCGCCGGTTATTGCATAGCACTTGACATAACTGCTCGCGATCTACAGGAGATGGATCTTGCGGCGGCGAATCCATGGTTCCGGTCAAAGAGTTTTGATACGTTCATGCCGTTGGGACCCTGGCTCCTGCTCTCAGATGAGATTACTCCTCCCGTCGATCTTAGCATTGAATGCAGTGTGAACGGAAAGCTCCGCCAGAGAGCGAACACACGAGACCTCGTATTTGATATCCCAACAATGATACGGTTCATCACGGAACATATCACGCTCGAGCCTGGTGACATCATTTCCACGGGCACTCCGGAGGGGATCGGACCGATCAGGCCGGGCGATGTTATCACTTCAAGGATTGAAAAAATCGGTGAGATGAAAAACCCTGTCAAGCTTGATCGATGAAGATAGAGAAGGTCATCTTGACCCATGTCAGGATTCCCTTCAGGGAACCTTTCAGGATAAGCAATGGATCGGTCTCGGAGAAGGACGCGATAATAGTCTCACTTTTTTCCGAAGGTGTGGTTGGCTACGGTGAGGCATCGCCGATGGCAGGTTCGTTCTATTCCGATGACACTCCGGAGTCAACCTGGGATTCTCTAGTGTATGAAATTGTTCCGTCGGTCTTGAAGGCAAGACCGGAAAGTCTCGATGATCTCAACGCTCTTTTGCAGAAATCGACAGCTGGCGGATTCGCCCGCGCCGGAATAGAGACGGCGACATGGGATGCGATTTCGAGATCGAAAGGAAAACCACTCTCAGAAATACTCGGCGGCGTTCGGACTAGGATCGAATCGGGACTTGCTGTCGGAATCTATGATTCGGTGGACGAGCTGATCAAACATGTCGAGCGCTACTTACGAGATGGTTATCGCCGATTGAAAATCAAAATCCAAAAAGGTTGGGACATTGCACCACTGAACAGTGTTCGTTCTCATTTCGGCGATATTCCGCTAATGGTCGATGCCAATTGCGCATATGATCGTAACGACATCGATTACCTGAAGCAATTGGACGAATTCGGTTTGACGATGATCGAGCAGCCGCTTAAGAAGGAGGACCTTGAAGGACTGGCCGCGCTCCAGAGTAAGATCACCACACCAGTTTGTCTCGATGAATCAGCAGCAAATGTCGACACGGTGCGTCGGGCGATCGGTCTTGGGAGCTGCAAGATAATCAACATAAAGATACAGCGAGTCGGCGGTCTGCAGCAGGCGAAGGCGATACACGACATCTGTGTCGGTGCGGGAATATCCCTCTGGGTTGGCACGATGCCCGAGCTCGGCGTTGGTGCCGTCCATGCATTGAGCCTCGCAACATTGCCCGGCTTCAATTACCCGACCGATGTTGAATCGTCGGAAAGATGGTTCACCGACGAAGTAATACTGCCATGTATCAGAGTCGAAAACGGATTTATCAATGTGGATGATTATTTCCCTTATGAGGTGAATCCGCAAGTAATGCAGAAGCACAAGGTGAGAGAAATCGCATTCTCATGATTATATTCAACATTGTCGGTTGAATTATGGCTGATAAGAAATCGAAACAAAAAAGTGCGACGAAGCACGGCGTCCGCGATACAAAGGTGGCAAAGGACCTTGCGACCTCATTTGCCGGTCTCCAGCTTCGCAGCCCATTGATAGTTGCTTCCGGTCCTGCGAGCCATGATGTGAAACAAGTGAAGGTTGCCGAGGCGATGGGAGCCAGTGCGGTGGTTCTGAAGACCGTCTGCTCCGAAAAATACGAGCACATGCGTCGGTGGCCAAGACCTCGTTATAAGCTCCTTGATTGGGACAGGCAGATAGAGGGGAGATCGACGAAGTTTACTCTTTACTCATACGAACAGGGTTACAGCGGAACGCTCCAGGATTATTGGGACTTCATCAAAGTCTCCAAGGCAAATGTCAAGATACCTATTATCGGGAGTGCCTTCGCGGATGTCGTCGATGATTGGATAGACCTGGCAGGAAACATCGAGAGAAGCGGAGCGGATGCTGTCGAGCTGGATATTTCATCGCCGCATCGTCCGGGGAGCCTCGATTTTGAAAATACTTTTGTCGCGGCAATCAAGGCTGTCGTCCACAACACGCATATACCCGTGTTGGTGAAGCTCGCGCCCGGACCAGATGTTGTGAACGAATCTCTCATCGCACAGGACTGTGGCGCCGCTGCGGTCACGTTGTGCAACCGGCTGAGGGGGATTGATATCGATATCGAAAGCCAGCGCCCGATTCTTCACGGAAACTATGCGGGAGTCGGCGGGCCCTGGACGAAATATTACAACTTCCGTTACGTAAGCGAAGTGGCGAGCGCCGCAAAGATTCCTATCAGCGCTTCGAGCGGAGTTATGAATGCAGAAGATGTAATCAAGTACATATTACTCGGCGCTACGACAGTACAGATCCTGTCGGTCATAATGGTCAACGGGTGGGAAGTGATACGGAAAATTGAAGAGGGGATAAGAGCGTATGTGGTGCGAAATGAATTAAGTTCTCTTCACGATATTTGTGGAATTGCTCTTAAGAATTTTACTGCGCCGGACAAGATAGCTCGCTGGAGCGGTGAATCTAAACGCGGACCTCGCAATGACTCGGACTAAGAGGAAGTATGTCGGCCTCAATCCGCTTCCGCCGGATTTCGCTGCGGATCATCCGCCGCTCGCTTACGTGGTTGAAGAGGCGTGCATTGGATGCGATCGCTGCATCCCTCTCTGTTTTTTCGATGCGTTGACAATGATAGAAAAGCCCAAGCATAAGTATAAAAGAGTGGCTGTGGTTGAGCCGGACAATTGCACCGGATGCGGACTCTGTTTCGAGGCATGTCCAACCGACGCATTCGTTTGGGTTCCCGATAATGCATGCGACCGTCTCGTGAATAAAATTGACATTAGTCTCGAGGACAGGGACCTATGAGGATTGTAGATCTTACGCATCCGATTACGGACAGAATGCCCGTCTATTTTCCCTGGCATCCTGCCACGGAGATCACGCAGACAGCGAACTATTCCCGGAACCAATGTGTGGTTCACAAGATTACAATCGGCACGCATACCGGTACACATGTGGATGCGCCGCTCCACATTTTTGAAGGAATGCGGGCGATAGACGAGTACGACTTGAACCTGCTGTTTGGAGATGCACAAATAGTGGACGTCTCTCCGCGCGAGCCAAGGCAGCCGATAACTCTTCTGGAGTTGAAGGGAAAAAATATTAGGCCTGGCATTGGAGTCATTCTGAAGACTGGATGGGACTCGGAGTTTGGCAAGCCGGATTATTATGCCACTTACCCGCCGCTCTCGAATGAAGCCGCCGAACTGCTCGTCACGTTGAAGGTCCCATTTCTTGCCGCCGACACACCTTACACGCTCGATGTCCACAAGATTCTTTTGAAGCATGGAATTCCATTAATCACAAATCTCAACAATACTGAAAACCTCACTGAAGGCACCGTGAAATTGATTACTGCGCCTCTTCCGATCAAAGGGGGCGACGGTTCACCAGCTCGCGTCTTGGCGATAATTGAAAAGTGACTAGTGAATTGGATTCACACGTTTCAAATTATTAAGAGTGAAAATGAAAAGTAGGAGTACAAGATGAAGTTTCCCTATCTGCTCTTTAGGCGAATACCGCTTTTCTTCATAGGCCTGACCGTTCTGGTCTTCTTGCTCGCTCGGGCTGAAGCGAAGAGCGCGGATAAAACCATCAACTGTTACGCGATGAGCGTTGAAGGCAACTGGGAAATCTATGGCGATCTTCCGAACCAAGCTCTGCTGATCAGTCTTCAGGGTCTGGTGAACAGAACCGGACCGCGACTCTATCTTCTTTACGGTCCCAACTATGAGTGGACTGAGGTGCAGGCACTCCTCAACTTTTATCATGAAGAGCATCATGTGAATTACACGATGATTAATTCGATACCGGATGCTCTTACGAAATTCCGGAAACATGTCAAAGGTTACATAGTCTATGATCAGAAGATCCGTGATTCTATTGTCCTCTCGTTCACGGCCGCAGGCATTCTCGACGGTGTTGTGGTTTCAGAAAGTCAGATACCTATGATGGAGAAGCTCGGGTTCAAGAAACTCGCCGACTTCAGAAACAAATTTGAAGGAATGAGTGCCGCGCAAATATACAGGTGGGCATACGACCAATACTGGAACAGGTGCACGCACAAGATGCTTGTATATCTTGGCGGCGAAGAAGGAAAATATATGAAGCCGGGTGTCGCCGACCTCGGTGTGGCGAACAGGGCGTTCTTCTACGATCTCTGCACCAAGCCTGTGTGCAGTGATGAGTACGCGTTGGTCTCGATGATCTACAGCAAGATGAAACCCTTTTCGATGCTCTTCGGATGGCATTCGTACGCGAAAGATTATGAGGCCGACTACGTCAGACTCGCGTCACATTATGCGCTCCGGGTTGAGGGATTGAACACACTTCCAAACATGAGCTTCCATAAATACACCAGGGTGCCGGCCGGCTACAAGTTCAAATCGAATCATACTCAGCTTGCCAACTTGAAAATTGAAAACAAAATATACATCGCACTCATCGAGAGTGACGGTTTAGGAATTGGGGCCTGGTTGAAGCCAGGGCGGGGATCGCTTCCTTACGCATGGGAAGTGAACATGTACTACTACAACTATGCACCTTCGATTCTGCGGTACTACTACAGCCAGGCCACGCCGAACGACTACTTCATCGGAACGCTGGGCGGGCCGAGCTACATGTATCCCAAGGCAATCCCACCGAAGTTTTTGCTGAAGGCGATCAAGATGGCCGGAGATTTGATGAAGGATCTCGACCTCAACGTCTTCGAGATCTTCGATGCGTCTGACACGTTGACGAGAGACCTGCCGGAGAACATTGTGAATGCCTATTTCAAATACATGCCTCGCGCAGTCGGTTTCGTAAACGGTTACGGACCTGCCCATACTTTTTCTTTACAAGGAGATAAAGCATTCGTCTCCTTCGACTACTATCTGGCTCCGACAAGGCCGGTCGATGACGCAGTAGCGGACTTGGAAGAGCTCGCCAAGCTGAATCCGAAACGTCCCTACTATCTCTGTTTCCATGTCAGAGAGAGCAACGATGTCGCACGAGTCAAAGAGATCATGGATAAACTCGGCCCGGATTTCGAGGTTGTCCCGATAGACGAATTTCTCGCGCTTGCCGGAAAGCATGCGACATTTCAGACAAGATTCGAATCAGCCCATTAATGAATGAGGAGCATACAATGAATGCAAGAGTGTTTCAAAATGTTGGTAAGTTGCTCGCTATCGTTTCCATTCTGTCGACGGCTCCGTTGGCACGTGCTCAGAATTTTGTCGGCCTGTGGAAATTCGATCCGGGTCAAAGCAAGCACGTCGCAGGCGCATTTCAGCCCGGCGAGTTAAACCTGAGACTGCAGATTCTATCCGACTCTTCGGACAGACTGGTGATCGAGACAATGTATCGTGGTGAATATGGAGGGAGAATGATAAAGCTGAACGTTGATCTGAGCGGCAAGGAAACAAATTCTTTTTTCCCGCGAGGTGATCTCCCAATGTTCAGCTATGAGGCGGTCGAGGCAGGAGATGATCCTGTTGTCAAGAGCACCGCGGTATTGGGAGCGGACAAAACTTCATTAGATGTGACCTCCCATTTCACAGTCAATGTTTCCCAGGGTTCCGCCGAGATTACCCGCCAGCTCCATTTCCAGCTTTCCCAGGATGGAGAAACTCTGACGATGACCGAGATGCGCAACTCGAGGGATTTTGCACCGCCTGCGGTTTATGTTTTCGATAGGGCGGATTGAATATTAAGAGACATCATGTTGGTTAGAGTTGGCGAAGAGTGTTGAAAGACTCACTATCATCGATGACTGAACTCACGGTACTCGGTTTGGAGTGAAATGAAGCCTCAAAACATCATCGGGCTTGACATAGGCGGCACGAAGACGGCGGTCGTCTTCGGAACTTCATCGGGCGAAGTGCTGGGGCGGACCGAATTTCCGACTCGATCTGAACGAGGATTTTCGAGTTGCTATGAAGATTTGCAGATTGCCATTTCGGAAGAGATGAGGAAAGCTAACGACCATGTTTCGGCAGTGAGCGTTTCTATTGGCGGGCCTCTCGATGTCCTGGAGGGTGTGATCAAGTCTCCTCCGCATCTGCCGGGATGGGATGACATTCCGCTTAAGAAATTATTGAGAGATAGTTTTGAGCTTCCCGTGTACGTTGAGCACGACGGCAATGCAGGCGCACTCGCCGAGTTCTACTTTGGCGCTGGAAAAGGTTGTCGGAGCATAGTATTCCTTACTCTGGGAACAGGATTCGGTGCAGGACTAATTCTTGACGGCAGACTATATCGTGGCACAACCTATGTGGCCGGAGAAATCGGACATGTCAGAGCCGCGGAGGAAGGCCCGGATATGTACGGGAAGCGTGGTGCATTCGAAGGCTTTTGCAGCGGAGCAGGAATTGAAAAACTGGCAGCTCACATGTTTCCGATGAAGTGGTCGAAGGGTATCAGCGCTCGTGAGCTGGCAAACATGGTAGAGGCTGGTGATGGAGATGCAAAAAAAGTGTTCGAGGAGTCGGGTAAATATCTCGGGCGTGCCTTCGCGTTGCTTGCAGACATCGTTAACCCTGAAAAGATAATTCTCGGAACTCTCGGCTTGAAATTGGGTCAGCTCCTGATCGCACCGGCCATGGAGGAATTTCGGAAAGAAGCGCTGCCGCAGTCGTTCGGTGCATGCGAAATTGTACCTTCGCAGCTGGGAGCAAGAATCGGAGACGTTGCATCTTTGTGCGCCGCGATAGATCAAGGAGGATTACGATAGATGATGAAATTCGCTCGCTTGATTAAATCACTCGTTGTATTTTCCGTATTGCTCTTTGTATTCACCGGAGTATGCCCTGCCCAGGCACAAACCGATAAACAGTTCGAGGCACGAAGGAATAGAATACTGCAGTTCTATGGCGACTCTGTTCGAATATCGTTTGACGCAGGAGCGCCAGATTATTCGCGGCCGAATTTCGATATCGTCGTTGCAAAGCTTGCGGCCGGAACTGATGTGAAACCGGCACTGCAAGCGCTCGACACTCTCATGGCACAACATACAGGGAACATGTTCTACACTTATCAATTAATGGGCACCTATCTGTTTGGAAGAAAATCTTTGCCTCAGGGATTCGGAGATAAAATCAGAGACAATCTGAAAGCTGTCACCATTTATCGCGGTGACACGGAAAATCACTGGCTTCAGTATTACACGGGTTGGTACCTTGCTTCGCAGGAGTGGAACGTGGATCGCTGGTCAAACGGGAAAAGCTCCGCGGAGAACATCAGCGAAGCGGAATCATACATCGACAGCTGGATCGCGCTCACCACCTCGCTCGGGCAGGGAGAGTATAACTCGCCCACCTACATCATCACCTATGTCGATCCGCTCATCCTTCTGTACCAGTTTGCGAAAGATTCGCTCATGCAGAAGAAAGCGGAGATGATGCTGGAGTACATACTTGCCGACTTCGCAATCGAGAACCTTGACGGTTGTTATTGCGGCGCGCACAGCAGGGATTATCCTTACATCGTGGTGAACCCTCACCAGGCTCAGTCACAGATTTTCAGTTACCTTTACTTTGACAGCGCTACGTTCAGACCTAAAGTGCGCGAGGCAATTTCCGTAATTTTTCCGGCGCTGAGTTCATTCAAGTTGCCGCAGATCATTTATGATGTGGCGACCGACCGCTCTCAACCTTATGTTGAAAAGGAGAGAAAGAGAGTTCGGTTCGTGATACGATATGGATCTGAACGAACGCCGCCGGTTTACAAGTACACATACATGACCAAGGACTATTGCCTCGGAAGCTCACAGGGTGGTATCCTCCAGCCGATTCAGGAGCATGTTTGGGATGTGACCTTCGCGTCGAGCAAGCCATACAACACGGTGTTTGCGCTTAACCCTTATACTTCGCCGCTCGAGTTGGGTCTGTTTTTCCCTGAAGACCCGCTCACTTCATATGGCTTTGTCGCGCATGCACATGGTTACTATGGCGACGTCGACAAGTGGTCGTCAAGTTCGCCGCATGAAAGAACATTCCAGAATTTCAACACGATCATCGATCTGTACGATCTGCATTTAAGCCCTGACGAGGAGTGGCAGCAGATCGATGCTTTCTTTCCGCTCACTCTCGATCAATTCGTTGTCGATGAAAGCGGATGGATCTTTGGAAGGATGGACAGTGCGTACTTTGCTTACTATCCTCTTGCGAAATACGAACTCGAAAAGGACACAGACTCTCTCGAGCTTCTCGGCGGCGAACCGCCAGTGCGCGGCTGGTCCGGCTGGGTAAATAACACCGTCGACCTCAGGCTGAGAAGCTTTGCAACCAACAACGGATGTGTGTTGCAGGCCGGGTCAGAGGTGCAGTACGGGAGCTTCGACAATTTCAAGAGAAACGTCAGAAGCACTAAAGTAATCTTCGACAATAAAGAGAACAGTGTCGAGTACACCACCATCAACGGAGATCGAATGCATTTTCGTTACCCGGATGACAGGAAAATCAACGGCAAGAAAGTTGTCCTGGACTATCCACTTTTCGACAGCAAGTATCTTCATTCAGCTATCAACAGCAGAGTTCTCAAGATTACATATGGAAATGATATCAGGACGCTTGACTTCAACAATTTTACAGTGGTTCAGCAAACTGCCAGATAGAATTCATCAATAAGATTCAAAAGGTCAATATGGTTAAGAGATTGTTAATGCTGGTGCTCCTTGCGACGGCGATTTCATTTGCCGGGCAGAAAAGAGTGTACGTAGTGGTTCACCTATACCAGAAGATGGTTGTCGGCGGACAGAACCCACCGGCTGGAATTTTTTATTCGGCCGACGGAGGCGCGACCTGGGATCACATGGGATGGTCGAACATAATTGCGTACTCGCTCACCGTAGATCCGGGTTCCGACAACAAGATTCTCTACCTTGCTGCCGGCAACGGTGTCCTCAAGTCGACAGACGCTGGTGACACCTGGCGCATCATGACTGACTGGCATGAGACCGAGATAAGCGAGGTCGTCATCGATCCGTCGGATCGCAACACTCTTTACATCGCCACACCATATGGCGTGTTCAAGTCAACCGATGCCGGCTGGACATGGAAAGAGAAGAACGAAGGGATCCGCCCGGAAGAAACCGGTACCACATCATCAACTTTCATCGGGCCGATTCTCATCGACAAGACGAAGCCGGAGAGAATCTTGATTGGAACAGAGAATGGAATTTATCAGAGTCTGAATGGTGGTAATTCATGGAAGATCTTCGCGCTCAAAGGTCGCGGAGTACGTGCACTCGTCAGGAGCAAAAAGGATCCGAATCTATTCCTGGCCGGCACCGAAAACGCCGGGATATTTGTATCTCATGACGGAGGGAAACACTGGCTCCAATCTGGAAGAGGTGTAGACACACTTGCCGTATACGCGGTCTGCATCGATTCGCGTAATGATAGCGTAATGTATGCCGGAGGCTACGAGACCGGCCTTATGAAATCGGTCGATGCCGGGAGAACCTGGAAATATTATTCCTCCGGCATGACAACGAAAACTGTCCACGGGATTGCGATAGATCCTGATGATCCAAACGACATTTATGTGGTGACAATACCTGGCGGGGTCTTCAAAAGCACAGATGGAGGCGCGACCTGGAAGTATCTCACACTCGACGGTGCGCAGGTCTGGTCTATTATGATTCAATGAAGTGGAGGCCGAAAGAATATCTATGACAGTCTCAGAGGATTTACTTCGGAAGTCATTGACCCGCATCCCATGGGGAACTCAGACAAATGCAAAGAGACCCATTGCTGAATATGCCGGGATCATGCCGTATTTTGTCGAGCGAGCGAAGGGCTGCAGGTTCTGGGATGTGGACGGCCATGAGTACATCGATTATCGACTCGCCCTCGGCCCTGTCATTCTCGGTTACGGTTTTGAAGATGTAGACCGCGCGGTGAGAGCACAGCTCGACAAAGGCACACTCTTCAGCATGGCGAGCCCGCTGGAGATCGAGCTGGCAGAAGAAATGTGCGCTGCGGTTCCTTCAGTAGAGATGGTTCGATTCGGGAAGAATGGTGTCGACGCAAACGCCTGCAATGTCCGCATAGCAAGAGCTTATTCCGGAAAAGAAAAAATCATGAGGTGCGGCTACAACGGTTATCATGACTGGTTCTCAACCGGGATTCCTGGAAACGGAGTCCCGGGAGTTCTCGTCGATTATGTGTATGAGGTCGCTTACGGCGACGTCGAGGGAGTCGAGAAAATATTGAAGGCGGACGGTTCGAAGATAGGTTGCATTTTGTCGGTGCCATACGATTTTAATGAAGACATGTCGGGCGATTTTCCAAGAGCGCTGAGGAAACTCGCGGACGAATATAACATCATCTTAATATTTGATGAAGTGTTGACCGGCTTCAGACTTTCTATTGGCGGCGCGCAGGAATACTTCGGTGTGCGTCCAGACCTGTCGTCTTTCGCGAAGGCGATGGCGAACGGCTTCCCGATCTCGGCATACGGCGGCAAGCGAAAGCTTATGGAGAAGCTGAACGATTTCGTGCTGACCACGACATACGCCGGTGAAGCGTTGTCAATAGCTGCTGCCATCGCTACGCTCAGGACGATGAAGAGAGAAAAAGTGCACGAGCACATATTTAAGATGGGAAGACGCTTGATGGACGGCTTCTCCGCCATCGCGAACCGGCTCGGAGTGGAAGTAAAGATCGGTGGCTTCCCGGTTGCATCTTACTTTCTTTTCGATTACAAAGATCAGGAGAAAAATCGCCGGCTTCAGTTTGAGTTGAATCGAGAACTTCTCAAGACGGGAATCTTTGTGTATGACAGGTGGTTCATTTGTTATTCGCATAAGCAATCGGACATCGACGAGACTCTCGATAAATTCGAGCGGGCATTGAAAGGAGTACTGAGAATATGATTAAACTCAGCGCCGGCCGATTGGGAACCAAGTGAAGTATTTCGACAGCTTCGCATTCGTTGGAAAACGGATGGCACCGCTTCAGAACGGTATATACAAGACTAACGATATCGTAATGGAAATGGGGAGATGCGGAATCGACGCCGCTCTTGTGGTCCACACCTTCTCTCGTGATTATGATCCGGTAGTCGGGAACAAAATGATCCTCGACGAAATCTCCGGGCGAAGGAACTTGTTTCCTTGTTTCGTGGTACGGCCGGGTGACCTCGGAGAATTCCCAGATGTTGGATCGTACTTGACAGATCATGGAGTGAGGGCCGTGAAGATGTACCCCCGGACTCATATGTACGCATTCGACGAGTTCACTTGCGGAGACATATTGTCGGAACTGGAACGCCGTGAGATACCGCTGTTCATCGAGGGAGGAAGGAGATTTGTTCCAAGTTTCAATCAGGTCACGCTCGAAGAACTGGACAGGGCCTGCACCGCGCATCCGGGATTGAGAATCGTCCTGCAGGGATCCCGGTGGGACGGAATGCGTGAAGTCTTTTTCTTAATGAAGAAGCATAGGAACATCCTGATAGAGTTTTCTTCACAGCAGGTTAATCGGGGGATCGAGTTCTTTGCGGATAACTTCGGTTCCCATCGACTTCTATTTGGAACTGAGTTTCCTTTGATGAGCCTCGGTGCCGCACGAGCTTTCTTGGATTATGCAAATATTTCTCCTGAACACAAGGAGATGATCGCTTGGCGGAACCTTGCGGGTCTGCTGAAGACAGACCTGCAGGATGTCGAAGGTTCTTCCGAAGATGATGACAAAATTCTGGTGGCTGTCAAGGCTGGTAGACCGCTGAAAAATCTCGATGTCGTCGATGCTCATGCACACATTGTCCGCGATAGTGACCATGTCGCCTACTCGCCGGTCCTGCATTCAAGTGCTGATGAGATACGTGAAAACAACCAAAGGCTCGGCATCAAGCAATCGTGCATAAGCGATTGGCTGGCGATATGGCTCGATCATGAAATCGGTAACGAGTCGACTCTTGACGCGGTTACGAGGTTTCCGGATCATTTCATCGGATACGCCGCCTTCGACCCGACACATGTCACGAACTGGGAGAGTGAGATCGAGCGCTGGTATTTGAAGAATCATTTCCTTGGAATTAAACCTTACTATCCGCGGACTTTGATACCTTATAATGACGAGCGGTGGAATCCCGTGTTTGAGTTCTGCAACAAGCATCACCTATTTGCGCTTCTCCACCCGTCCGATAATTTCGTTGCGGAAGTTGAAAACATTTCAAAGAGGTATCCGGGATTGAGATTCCTGCTGGCTCACTCGGGCTTGAGTTTCAAACATGCCTCCGATGTCTGTGAGATTGCGAAAAGGCATGAGAATGTCTATCTCGAGCTGACTTTCACCGATGTCCTCGACGGAGTAATTGAGTTCATTGTCAGCAAGGTAGGATCGCACAAGGTTCTGTTCGGCACCGATCAGCCGCTGCGTGATCCATCGCCGCAGCTCGGGTGGGTTGCCTACGCAAGGTTGTCCGAGCAAGAGAAGACAGAGATTCTCGGAGTCAACATGCGAAAGATTCTCAGTAGCACCCGGCTTACTTCGTGAAGATTTTAGGTGCAACTTTTCCGACGATCGTTGATTAAGTTAGTCAAGAAGGTTGAACAACCGGTGAATACGAAACCGACTTATAATATAGTTTCGCATGCACATTGGGACAGAGAGTGGTATCTGAGCTTTGAAGAATACCGTACCTGGCTCGTGGACATGGTGGACGATCTCTTCGAGAGAATGGAACGCGATCCTGATTTCAACTCATTCATGTTTGACGGCCAGATGGCGATGGTGCGCGACTATCTTGAAGTCAGGCCTGAACAGCGAGAACTCTTCAAAGAGTACGTTCGCAAGAAAAAGTTTGTCATCGGTCCGTGGTATGTTCTGGTTGATCAGTTCATTCCGAGCGGCGAATCGCACATTCGAAACCTCATGTACGGATTGGAATTTGCTCGCGAGCTTGGCGAGCCCATGATGGTCGGTTACATCCCGGATCAATTCGGCCACATCGCCCAGATGCCGCAGCTGCTGAAGGGTTTCGGAATAGACTCGGCCGTCATTTATAGAGGCTTCGGTGGTGAACCCGGCCAGGAATCTTCCGAGTACCAGTGGCATTCGCCAGATGGAAGCAGCGTCCTCATGGTGCACCTTCCCAAAGACGGATACAGTTTTGGATATTTCGGCGCCGACTCTGACGATGAAATTCCAACACGCTTCAAGCGCCTCAGAGAGGAAATCGATCCCAGAGCATCTACTTCGCAGCGACTCGTTCTGAACGGCGGCGATCATCATTGGCCGGACCCGAACCTGACTAAGGCGGTCAGGGTTCTGTCGAAAAACATTGATGCGAACTTCAAGCTCGCCGATCTTTCTGATTACATGACACAACTCAAATCGGAAGTGAACTGGAGTACTCTTCCAGTCGTCAATGGCGAAATGAGATTCGGTTTGAGGCATGCCTTTGCGGTATTGGGCGGCACCGCATCGAGTCGCATGTACGTGAAGCAAGCCAATTACGATTGTGAAACCAAGCTCGAGAGAATACTCGAGCCGCTCAACGCAATCGCCGTGGCACTTGGCAAGAAAAGTCGAACCGGTCTCATCAAGCAAGCATGGATGTATGTCCTCCAGTCACAGGATCATGACGTGATCTGCGGTTCAAGTGTGGACAGTGTGTATGAAGAGACGATGGTTCGTTACACCAAGGCGCGGGAGATCGCGAAGCAGACAGCCACACAAATTTTGAATGATCTCATTCCACAGGATTCAACTCAGTATAGAGACGATAAGCTTCTGTTTCTCTTTAATCTTCTCCCGCATTCAAGGAACGGTGTGGTTGAATGTGGAATTGAGTTTTTCTTGAGAGACATAGTGATCGGAATAAATCCGGATGTTAAGGTCAATCCCGATGCCCCGCGGACTAACAATCTGAGATTGGCCGACCGGGCTGGCCGCGAAATACCTTTCCAGGTTGTCAAGAGAGATGATGATTACGGTATTACGTATTCCAAGTTTTCCTACCCTCATCAAACATGGGTCGACAAATGGAAGGTGATGGTTGCAGCTGAGAATCTCCCATCGCTTGGTTACCGTAGTTTTTCAATAAGCAGATCTGCAGAGAAGCCTTCTTACAAGACTCCGCTAAGAGTGGGTAAGTACTTCCTTGAGAATGAATTTGTGAAAGTAAAAGTTGATCCAATGGGCCGCATTGCAGTAACAGATAAAGAGAGTGGCGAGGTTTACAACAACCTGAACTTTTTCGAGGATGCGGGTGATATCGGAGATGAATACACATATTGTCCACCCGACAGAGGCCGCGCGATCCTCTCGACGAAGTTCAAGCCATCGATCACCGTTGTCGAGAGGGGACCTATCCGCGGTGCAATACAGGTACGAATCCCCATGACTATGCCTGTTGCCGTAACGGAGGATCGAAAGGGAAGAAGCCGGAAATCTATCCGCCTCCAGGTCGTGACGACGATCTATCTTGATTACAATTCAAAGAGGATAAACGTCCGCACCTTTGTCCTGAACGAGGCCCGCGACCATCGTCTTCGAGTTCTTTTCAATCCCGGCATTAAAACAGATGTGTCATATGCTGATTCGCAATTCTGCGTTGTGAAGCGTCAGCACAAACAATATGACCTGGCAAACTTTCCTTACGAACTTCCGCAGAATCTCGAAGTGCTCCAGAGATTTGTAACAATTCAAGATGGTCGTCGCGGCTTGACCGTGTTCTCGAAAGGCCTTCACGAGTACGAGCTCAAAGTCGACCAGCCTGGCATGCTGACACTGACTCTTCTCAGATGCGTCGGGAACCTGTCGAACTCAGGCCTGAAGACACGACCCGGCGGAGATGCCGGCTGGAAGAACGAGACGCCTGGCGCTCAGTGCATCGGACCGCATACGTTCGACTACAGCATACTTGTTCATCGACCCACGTCAGATTTCGAAGAGATTAACCGGCAGGCTGAGGAATATAATTCTCAGATTCTCTCTGTACTGAGGAAACACGATGTCGATGTTGATGCGGAGATGTCGTGCCTCGAATTGAAAGGAGACGGTCTCGCATTCAGCTCTTTGAAGGAGTCGGAAGATGGAACTGCACTCGTGTTTAGATGTTACAACATGATGAACAAAGCTGTGCGCGGAGGTCTGTCTGTCGGCTTTCCTTATGTTTCCGCTGCCGTGACTGATCTCGCCGAATCAGCCTCGACGCCGGCGAACCGGTTGGGACACGAAAATGTTTTTGATACGAATGCACATGGCATACGGACTTTAAAAATAAAATTGTAACGGAGGAGATTATGAAGTACTTATCGAAAGCCGAGGTGATTGAGAGGCTCAAGCGTTACAGGTTCGTGAAAAATCAGATCTTTGAGATAATGGGAGGGTGGGTTCAGTTCATTCCGGAAGTGGAAGTGAAAATACATTTCGGGCGACAATTTTACACCGATGCTTTTCATTCGGAGCTGCTGAAACAACGGTTGAGCTATCTTGGTGCAAGAACGGATGCCAGACAGATTTCCTATTCAGGTAAGATGTTCATGGATTTCCTGGAGGATGTCTGGCACAGCGCCGACAAGACAGCAGTCAAACTCTACGCTGTTGATGTCTTGCTTCGTTCGATGATAGTCGATACTATGCGCGAGCATCTCGAGAGAACCTCTGTTCCCGAAGACAAGGCGACAGAGGAAATACTCCGGAGAATTCTCAGCGATGACTACGCGCGGATCACTCTTGCCAACAGCCTCATTGCCGAATTTGATCCGCTTGGCAAAGATCTGACTGAGAGAATGAAAGAAGAAACGGCAGAGAAGCTGAGAGCTTCCGGCGGTTTCATGACCGAGGATGTTTCCGCAAAGCCATTCGAAAAAGTATTTGAGTACAGCAAGCATCCTGCGAGGCCGGCGGACTGGGATATCGTCGAGGACGCGGGGGCATATTCCGAGAAGACGAATACTTTTGACAACGCGGACGGCAAGCGACGGCTCATTCATGACCTCATTGACGGGGAACTCGGAAGCATAGAGCGACTGGGGAAGATGCTCGCAGAATTCCCGGAGCTGCCGTGGGAGATGCGCGTCCAGATTGCCAAACAAGCCTGGGATGAATCCCGCCACGCAGAGGCCCTGATGCGAAGGCTCAAAGAACTCGGAGGAAGAGTCGGCGACTACCCGGTGAATTACTGGGGCTGGGAAGTCAACGTCAATCGTCCCGACCCGCTTGACAGACTCGCTATATCAAACATGACATTCGAAAGCGAGGCATGTAAGCACCTCAGCAGCTGGATCGAGACGGCGCGTAAGACCGGAGACGAAGAATCTGCCCGGCTTATCGAGTTCATATTGATGGATGAAGTCACTCACGTTCAGCTGGGAAAGTACTGGGTCGACGAGCTTACCAGGAATGATCCGGAACGCAGAACGAGGGTACTCGCATATCCGGAGGAGGTCCTCGCCACGTCGAGGCCGAAGGGAGTGCGGCTTCAGGAAGTCGAGCATAACTAGCACGGGTCTGGCAGCAAGCCGGAATCTTCACCGGATCATTTTCGGTGTTCCTCGACAAAGCAACGCAGCCGTGAAGCGTCGATAGCTTGTGAGAACCGGATGTCGTCGTGGAATCGAGCTGGTCGGAATTGAAATGAAATATGTGCGATCTCGCAGCACTGAATCCTTGTATTACATCCTGACTGGTAGTTAACTTTCAGTAAAGAGATGCACAGCTGAGTCGTGAAACCAGATAATCCCAGAATGTGAGGATAACAAGGGACCGAGATGTCTCCAAATTATGACGTCCCCGCGATTGATCGTACGATAATGTTGTTGAAGGCAATCGCGGAGCACCCGAGAGGAATTTCGCTGGCCCGGCTGACTTCCGAGACAGGCATTCCAAAGAGTTCGCTGTTTAGAATTATCTCGACGTTGAAAAAACATCTGGTGATAGTCGAGGATCCGGAAAAGTTGACGTATAATCTCGGAATGAAGTTAGCCGAATGGGGAAACGCCGCTCTTGAGAGAATCGATCTGAAGGCAATCGTCCATCCGTATCTCGTGAGGCTGAGCGTCGAGACCAAAAAGAGTTTTTACCTGGCGATGCTGGACGACTACGAAGTGATCATAGTCGACCGTGCGGACACTACAGATATCTGGCAGATCGTGACCCGCCTGGGACAGCGCTCACCCATTCACTGCACTGCGAGCGGGATGGCGATGGTTTCTGAAATGCGTGAAGAACAGCTGGATGAAATCATACGCGAGAAGGGACTTCGCAAGTACACTAACAAGACAATTGTCACCGCGCGGGCGCTGAAGAAGAAACTCGGAGAGGTGAGAACGCTCGGTTATGCGGTCGCCGACGGAGACTACAAACCGGATCTATTTGCGCTTGCGGCACCAATTAAAGATCATAAGGGGAAAATAGTCGGATCAATCATGGCCGGGCTTCATTCGGATACCGCAAGAAAGAGCAAGAAGCTCGTGAAGTCGCTGATTGAAATCATAGTCAGAGATTGCGCAGAGATCTCGCAGCGGATCGGGTATAAAGGTGTAGTCAGCACAGTCCAGCAGGTCGGAGACACTCCCAAGTAGGATTTCCTTCCAGCACTTTGATAGACGTCGGCATAGTAAGTGACGAAATTTCCACCTCATTCAGTGAGGCAGTTCATCATGGTACAGCTTGGGGAATCAGGAGATACGAGATTCGAGTCTTGCGCACCGGCAGGGTACCGGACGTCGACAAATCAGAGATACGCGACCTCGTGGTGCTGAAGGAGGAGCATGGAATTGAAATTACTGCCATTTCTCCCGGCATATTCAAAATTCCTGTATCTCACGAGTCCGAAGTCAACCGGCAGATCGAGGACCTCTTGCCCCGAAGTCTTGAGCTTGCAGTCACACTGGGAGCGGGGAAGGTCATAGTATTCGGCTTCCAACGCGGGGAAGACGTGATCGCAGACGACCTCAAGAATGTTGTACATTTCCTGCGGCTGGCTGCTGAACAGGGCAAGAAGGCCGGGGTTATGATCGTCGTTGAGAACGAACCGGGTTTCTGGTGCGACACCGGAACAAACACCGCCTCCGTCATAGACAAAGTGTCGCACGATTTTCTGCGCGCAAACTGGGATCCGTGCAACGCTTTCGGCCAGGGTGAGGATCCCTTTCCAGCAGGATATGGTGCCATCAAACGTTTCGTCGCAAACGTCCATGCAAAGGACACCATGAAAGGAGGGCTGATTGAATGCGTGCCAATTGGCGAAGGCCTTGTGGATTGGGAAGGTCAGATTCGTGATCTCGTAAAAGATGGTATCGTGGAACATATCACAGTCGAAACCCATTGTCTTCCACTCATAGAAAAATCGAAGCTCAATGTGGAGAGGCTGAGAAGAATGATCGGGAAGTACAACTAGGCAATTGAATGGTTAAGCTGCGGCCGCATCGTGGTATTAATGACAATCAGAGCACGGAATGACAAAGAAATATTTTACGTATAAGAACTTGGATGAACTGAAGAAGGATGTTGACGGCCTGGGCTTAGATATTACCTTTGAGACCGAGCTGCGTGCCATCGCGAAACATGTGAAGATCGGGAAGAAGACAATTGGCAACTCTCTCGCTATCCATCCTATGGAGGGCTGCGACGCCACACTTGACGGCCGGCCGGATGAGCTCACATATCGCAGGTGGCAGAGGTTCGGCGAAGGCGGTGCGAAACTCATCTGGGGTGAGGCAACTGCAGTTGTGCATGAAGGCAGAGCAAATCCACGACAGCTTCTTATCTCCGATGAAAGCCTGGCGGATTTCGAGAGACTGTTGAAAGACGCACGTTCAAGTCACCGTGAAGCGTATGGAAGCAACGACGACCTTATGGTCGGACTCCAGCTTACACACTCCGGCAGGTACAGCTACCCCAAGCCGATAATCGCTTACCATAATCCGCAGGTCGACGCCATCACCTATGTAGACAAGAAAAAGGGCACAAAGATTACTCCCGATTTTCCGACTGTGACAGATGATTATCTCGAGAAGCTGGAAGATGCGTTTCTTGCAGCGGCGAAAAATGCCGCAAAGGTCGGATTCGATTTTGTCGATATAAAGCAGTGTCACACTTATCTACTCAATGAGCTCCTCGGTGCCAGGGTGCGACCCGGAAAATACGGAGGGAGTTTTGAAAACCGGACGAGGTTCATTCGAAATGTGCTGGGCAAGATAAAGAGTGAGGTGGGAGAAAAGATCATTCTCGCTTCTCGCATAAACGCCTTTGACGGAGTCCCGTTTGCAGCTGATCCCACCACAGGCGAAGGGAGGCCGATGCCATACGAGATTCCTTACGAGTACGGTTTCGGCGTGGACAAACAGAATCCTTTGCATGAAGATTCTGCGGAGGTTCTGGAATTCGTGAAAGTGCTCATCGACGCCGGCGTCCAGCTACTTAATGTGTCGATGGGAAGTCCTTACTACAATATGCATATCGGACGACCGTTCGAGCAAGCACCTGTCGACGGCTACCGCCCTCCAGAGCATCCTCTGATGGGCGTGGAACGCCATTTTCGCTTGACAGAGATAGTCCAGCGTGCTTTTCCAAATTTACCTGTCGTCGGAACAGGCTACAGCTGGCTTCAGAAGTATTTGATTAATGCCGCGGAGTCGAACCTCAGACGAGGAAGGGTGACATTGATTGGCGTGGGACGCGGTGCAATTGCCTATCCGACGTATGCACGTGACGCGCTGGCACTGGGAGAGCTGAAAGCAAACAAGGTCTGCTACGGTGTCAGCTTCTGCACGGCACTCATGAGATCCAAGCACAATGAGCTCGGACAATATCCTACCGGTTGTGTTCCGCGGGACCCGATTTATGCAAAGGTGTACAAAGAGTCGTTGGAGAGAGCCAAAGAGCAGCAGTTAATCAACGAGACTGAAAGAGATAATCACAGTTGAATAAATCACAAGTGAACATCGCTCTTGTAGGCGTGGCAAATCACGGGCAGACAATCCTGAGAGCGATCAGGGGAAGCGCAAAACTGATCCTGAGATCGTGCTACGACATTAATTCTGATGCCGCTGAACACGTCGCGATGATGACGGGATGCAGGGCAGCCCCGACCTACGAAAGTCTTCTCACAGATCCTGAGCTTGATGCTGTCGCCCTGGTAACTCCAAATTTTCTCCATCTTGATCAGGCGGTAAAGGCTTTCTCTGCGGGCAAACATGTTTTTATCGAGAAGCCGCTTGCCGTCAATGTCCGCGAAGGGAAGAAGATTGTTGAGGCTGCGGTCGACGGCGGCCAAATTCTTCAGGTTGGTCACAACACCAGGAAAAGAAGAGTATTCCGAAAAGCTAAGGAGCTGATCGCTGACGGAATCGTGGGTGACATCGTAAGTGTATATGCCAACATGTCATTTGATTTCGGCCTGACCAAAAATGTGCCGGAGTGGAAGAAGCAGAGGGAATTGTGTCCTCTCCTTCCGATGACGCAACTGGGCATACACTTCATCGATACTCTCGAATACCTTGTCGGACCAATCAAGTCAGTCACGTCTGCACAGAGATCTGCAGTCTTGAAAAATAAAAAAGGTGAAAATGTGACGGACAGCGTAGCTTCCGCGATCACTTTCAAGAGCGGTGTAATCGGCGCGATGCAGTCAGACTATGTCTCTCCCACCACTTACATGGTCGTCATATTCGGAACGAAAGCCAAGATTACGTGCAGCGATGACAAAATCATCATCGAAAGACCGGTCGCAGGGAGAATTGAGAGTGAGACTGTAAATGCGACCGAGACCATCGATGGAGAAAGTTATTTCGCTGAGATCGCAGAGTTTGCAGAATGTGTGCTGACCAAAAGTCCGCCTGAAGTGGACGGACATTCAGGCCTTCGGAACCTTGCTGTCGTCGAAGCCATGTTGCGATCAGCTGAATCGGGGCGGGCGATCGAGGTAGAAGATGTGTTGAGGAATCCGTGATTGTCCGTGGAATTACCTGCTGGATCATGCAGACGCAGGTTAGCTTCTCCTGCAAGTTGTCAAAGGCAGGCGGAATGTCTCAGCACTTAGGAGAATGGATCGGAACAAGTAGCCTGGGGAATTTCTAATGAACTCTGGCGAATACGAAGTCATCGTCGCGGGGCACATCTGTCTCGACATCATCCCGGAAATACCTAAGAAGGAAGAGACAGCTGGTGAACTAATTCATCCAGGGAAGTTGGTTGTGGTCGGTCCGGCGACGATGGCTACGGGAGGTTGTGTATCGAACACGGGAATAGCGCTTAACAAGCTCGGCATTCCTACTTTGCTCGTGGGAAAAGTGGGAGACGATCTGTTTGGCAAAGCAGTGCTTAAAACTCTGTCCGATCATGACAGGAAGCTTACGGAAGGTATGATCGTGACAAAGGGAGAGACGACTTCTTACAGCGTCGTCATAAGTCCGCCCGGCGTTGATAGGATGTTCCTCCATTGCCCGGGAGCAAACGACACATTCGTTGCAGAAGATGTCGATTTCACAAGAGTGGCTGATGCACGCCTGTTCCACTTTGGGTATCCGCCGATAATGAAGAGAATGTATGTTGATGCCGGGAAGGAGCTTGTCAAGCTTTTTGAGAATGTTCGTCGGAGCGGTATGACGACGAGTCTTGATATGTCGATGCCCGACCCCGCATCAGAGTCGGGAAATATTGACTGGCGTTGCCTCCTAAAGAACGTGCTTCCATATGTGGATATTTTCCTGCCGAGTCTGGAGGAAACCCTCTTTATGCTGGACCGCGGGCTCTTCGACAGTCTTCGGACAGGAGAGCTTGATAAGTTTAGTCTGGCATTGGCAGATGGCTCGCTTCTCACCCGGCTCGCAGGCGAGCTCATTGAAATGGGTGCCGCCGTCGTTGGGCTCAAGCTTGGAGACAACGGTTTGTATCTTCGAACAAGTTCCGATCCCGCTCGCATCGCAGCGATGGGACGAAGCAAGCCTGCACGATCTGAACTGTGGACAGGTAGAGAGCTTCTCGCTCCGTGCTTCGATGTGAAAGTAGTTGGCACGACAGGTGCCGGTGACAGCACGATCGCAGGTTTTCTCTGCGCAATAATATTTGGTCTTCATCCTGAGGAAGTCATAGCGTCAGCCGTCGGTGTTGGAGCATTCAATGTCGAAAAGGCCGATGCGACCAGCGGCATACCGTCATGGGAAAAGGTTCAGGCGCGGGTTTCAGGACTGTGCAAAAGGCGCCCGATAAGTTTTAGCCTGCCGAACTGGACCTGGAGTGAACGCGATCAAATCTGGATAGGGCCGCATGATTCAATTCATTAATGGGAAAGCAGATCAGACATTTTGATTTCCAAACGTTTCAACATTTAAGTTGATGGTCGGACGAAAGTAAACGGAGGGAATGCCGATATGATCAAGAGAAGTGAACTAAAGAGAGCGCAGGAGCAAGCTGCGGAGTTATATTCCCGTGCCGGCATAGTGCTGACGCCGGAGGAAAGGAAGAACATCGAAGTTGCCGAATTTGGATTGGGAGACCTTGAGCACCAGGGATTGGAGTTAGTCACCTACATCAACACCGACCGATACTGCGCGAAGGAACTTGCTCTCTTCCCGGGACAAACATGTCCCGAACACAGGCATCCTCAAGTGGCAGGGAAGCCGGGAAAAATGGAGACGTTCCGCTGCAGATGGGGAAAAGTCTGGCTGTACGTTGAAGGAAAACCGGCTGATCGACCCAGGGCAGTAATTCCGAAAGGACATGAAAGATCATATACTGTACTCCATGAGATTGAGCTGCATGCGGGCGACCAATTTACAATTCCTCCGAATACCCTGCACTGGTTTCAATCGGGTCCAGAAGGAGCAGTGGTCTCCGAATTTTCGAGCACAAGCACCGACGAGAATGATGTCTTCACAGACCAGCGCATACAAAGAATGCCGGAGGTCGTGGACGATTGACCGGCGGATTCTGAACAATGCAGCTGTATGGTAAAGAATGGACGCGCCATGAAATTGAGATACGCGTCAGCAAGTTGGAACAGATTGGTGGAATTCGCAGGATGGCTCTCACCGAAGGCCGCGAGGCAGGAGTGGAGTTGGTACAGATACGGACAGGCGCCGGCCTTTCGTACTATGTTTCGCCGATGCGTGGCATGGATATCTCGTTGGCAGAATTTGGTGGAGTGCCAATCAGCTGGCAGTCGGCGAACGGAGATGTACATCCGAGTTATTACAATCCTGACGGGGCGGAGTGGGGACGAACCGCCGCAGGTGGCCTGCTCATGACATGCGGACTGACGCAAGTTGGATCTCCCTGCGAGGAAGATGGAAGGAAGTATGGCCAGCATGGGAAAGCCCATCACACACCAGCTAAACAAGTCTATGCTTCCGGAGGGTGGAAGGGGGACGAGTATGAAATGACGGTTGGTGGAATTACCGAGGAAGCCTCATTATTCGGAAATCGTCTTCAACTGACCCGGCAGATTCAAAGTAGACTCGGGGTAAATAAGATATTCATCAAAGATGTCGTGGAGAACCT
This sequence comes from uncultured Bacteroidota bacterium, assembly GCA_963704305.1. GTDB lineage: Bacteria > Bacteroidota > Ignavibacteria > Kryptoniales > JAKASW01 > JAKASW01. The sequence continues at coordinate 1,862,235 of OY969888.1, forward strand.
CGGTTTTGCTGCAACAGCTCACATGATATTATAGCATTTCAACTTCGGATTCCCTTTCATGGACGAAGATACTGAGATCACTTTTCCTTCACGACACGTGAAGGCCAGGGACGAAGGAACCCCGATTGAAGGGTATGATGCCTGGCAGTCGCCTGAACACGGATACACGGAGAGGGTTTACTACCATGAAGAACTCGTGACGGAAAATGGAGCGGTGCCAGAAAATGAAAAGGCTTGTGTGATCATTCGGAATCCGCATTTTCCTCGCGCGGGAGAGACCGGGAGTTTACCAGTATCGGTGGCACTCACTTGGGACACCAGCCATCTGATGAGGCTCGTCGAGTGGAAGATGCCAGCCGAAGGATTATACGTGCTCGGAATTGAGCCTGCGAACTGCCACGTTGAAGGTCGTGTGGTCGAGCGCGAGCGAGGGACTCTTGTTATGTTGGAACCGGGCGAAAGAGTTACGTATCGACTTGAGATCGAGATTACTGCAGGAAATAGATAGCGAATCATTAAACCACTATAGGATTCACGAGTGATTTAGCGTTGAGTAGTAAGACCAAACCGGATTGATTGACTTTCGGGTAGCGGGGCAGGCTTGCATGATGAAGCCAGACTGAAAACGTCTTGGCGGGGTCCCTCCAATAATCATTTCACCCAATTCTCTCTTTGCACGACTATGACAACGATGTCTTGACACGTTTACCTTACTCAAAGCTTTGTTCTTGCATATTATTCCCTTTAAATTGATCATACTCAACGCCAAAAGGGCTTTCATGGGTAAATGTAAACACCCCTTGAAGTCAAGTTCAGATGCGAAACAGTCTCTTCTTCAAGGGTTGAAAGTGCACCTGTTATGAGACTTCAAAAGCTTGAGGATTCTGTAAAAGCTTATCCGAGTCAAAAACCACCAATCTGTCAAAGAATGAACCGTCATAAGATGACCAGATTGCGAGAGAACTAACTCGTTCATATGGCACGTTCAACTGTGCATTACGCAGATAATACGACAAACAACATCCTGAAGCGATTGCACAATAAGCTTCGACCTGCAGGAACACCAGTTCAAAGAGTGGAATATATCATTGAACTTTTGCTGCTCCGCATCTTCGAGGTGAAACTCAAACGGGATCCAGAGTTCGCTCCTCTAAGAAAAATGTTTATCGGGGAAAACGATGATCTCCTGTTCTCTTCTTTATCCTCTGTTGCAAACGAGAATATGTTGGGAAAGCTAAATACTCGGTTCTTCCCGTTTTATTCTTCGATACTTACAAATGCACGAAAGGTCATAGAAGGGAATCCATCCGATAAGGTTCGAGATCAGCTTGTACTAATAGAGGAAGTGTTTAGCAATTCAAACTTCAGCAATAATGTTACAAGCGGGAATCTCGGTGAAGTCATCGGTCTGGTAGGTGAGTTGGACGAATCTCGATTAATGAATACAGACCTGCTTGGCGATGCTATTGAGTCGGCTCTATCCGAGACGGGTGGAACGAGAGACCTTGGATTACATCGCACGCCCGATCATATACGACAATTCATGGTAGGACTCGTTCTACCTTCGTTCAACGATTCAATCTTTGACCCGACGGCAGGAACAGCTGGCTTTTTATTTGATTCGTATGAATTCGTGATGCAGACGGTGAGACCTAATGGTAAGTGGCCTGGAGAGAATTCTCATAAGGAACTTGCTGCCTGGTTCAAGAACTATTTTGAAACGCATAAGCGTCGAATGCCATCTCTTGAAGTTACCAACAGTTTCTATCGTCAGGGAATTATGGGCATTGAATACCTCGGAATGATCCGAAAGATGGCAGCAATCAACCTCTACATTCGAGGACTTAACCCAGGTAACATATTGCAAGGTGATTCGCTAGCGAAGTTCAAAAGGGATTACATTCCTGCGAGCAAATCTGTAATCTTGACGAATCCACCCTTTGGGGCTGAACGGGATCAAGAAGCTTATCCAGATGTATGGAGTGAGTATCCGAAAGAATCTGAGACAACGATTCTGTTTGTGAAGTTGATTTTCGAGACGCTGGAGAAAAAAGGCCGCTGTGCTGTAATTGTCTCAGAAGGTTTCATGACGTGGGATCAGAACAGCGCTCGTGCTCTTCGTAAATCATTGCTAGAGGAGGCAAATCTGAGAGCAATAATCAGTTTGCCGCAAGGAGTGTTTGTCAGCAAAGGTGGACAGGGTCCAAAGACCTCTATTCTTTGTTTCGAAAAGGGATCTCCCACGAAAGAAGTCTGGTATTACAAAGTGACAAATGACGGCTATTCGATGGGAACGAATCGAAAGGAAATTCCCGGATGTCAGCTTGTCGAAGCTCTAAATCTCTTTCATGAATACGTGCGAGAAGGTAAACGACCACCTGAAAGCAGGCATGCTTTTTCTATCCCAATTGAATGGATTACGACGCTTGATCCACGTATAGAAGACAAAATTCGCGCTGAGACACGTGTTGAATTGACCGCAAAAGCCGAGGAAGAGAAAATCAAACTTGATGCAAAACTGACGGAACAGGTCACAGCAAAGAAAATTACCGAAGAGGAAAAGCAGGATAAACTGAATTATCTTGCCCAAATATGGGACGGGAAGATTCGAAATGAGATCGCCCGACGTATTGAGCGAGCACATCTCTATTCTTTCAATTTGCCGAACTGTCGTAGCACACTCAGCGAGGAACAGTGTGCAGAGTGGGCTAAGATCACCAATGGGGCAACACACGCTCCGCGTTTGCCTTTGGATTTGCATTACCAACAAATGCAGAAAGCGTCTATTCAGGAATTGCCAAAATTGCTCTCCCAGCTTAATCCACGTAATGCCCTTCAATTGGATATCGCAAGACAGATATTAGGAACACTTAGTCCACAAACTATCGAAGAGAATAAGAAGATCAAAATTCTCTCAGGGCTGCTTGCTTCAGGTAAGAAATATGAAAGAGTAAAGCTGAAAGAATTGCTGATCCTGAATCAGGAAAGAATGAGTCCTTCGGATTTTCCGGAGGTTCAGTTCAAGGTATTGGGTGTATCAAATGAAGAAGGAATTTTCCTGAATGATTCTCTCCTTGGTGAAGTGATAAAACAAGACTACTACCGAGTGAAGAAAAGAGAATTCTGTTACAATCCTTACAGGATAAATGTTGGTTCAATTGGATTGAATGAATTCGAATATGACAATCAAATAATAAGCGGAGCGTATGTCATATTTGGAACCAATGAAACCGAACTGGATCCTAAGTTCCTATTTGCATTGTTCAAGTCAAAACAATTCCTCGAATACGTAAATGAAAAAGCGCATGGTGGCGTTCGGATGAATTTCAAATATGAATACTTGGAAGATTGGGAAATCCCACTCCCACTAATTGAAGAACAACACGCGATTGTTGCTGAGATAGAAAGAAGCATGAATATCATCAGAGGCGCGACAGAATATCTTGGATAACTGGTCTTTGAAACTAAACCTGAAACAGGAAGAACTAAAGCCACTGGGCGATGCGGTTATAGAAACCAAAAATGGTTGGTCCCCAAAATGTGAGGGAGGAGATACTCCAGTTCTGACTCTTTCATGTTTGAAACGCGGTCAGGTTGACCTCAGTGAAATCAAATATACGAGCGAGAACAGAAGGGACATTGATCGTTTCTACGTGAAGAGAGGAGATTTTTTTTACAGCCGCGGAAACACGATTGAGCTGGTTGCTCTTGCAGGTGTCGCAGAAGAAGTGGACAGAAATGTAGTTTTCTCTGACTTGCTTACGCGTGTTGAGTTCGATGAAATGCTGATTAAGAAGAAATATGCTGTCGTGCTCTTTAACTCTGATTTTGGGAGAAAATATTTTGGAAGGGTTCCATACGGAGCTTCACCAAGCATGGTAAAGGTATCGCAAGATTATATGGCAGCTTTTCCTGTACCCTTTATGGGTCAAATAGATAAACAAGAAAAGATTATCGCAGATTACGAAATACAAATGAAAAGATTGGCTGGAATAGATGAATTGGTCGCTGAAGCAAAACTGCAAATAGAAACCTCCTTAGATACAATCTGGGGACATTGATTATGCCCTCTTCTGGTTTATTTTCAAATGAAGCCTCAGAAGTTGATCTGCGTGTTTATGATCAACTGAAGGAACTGAATTGGAAACTTGGCGACACATTGCTTTATCAGCCAAGCTATGCGCTTAGTGAGGAAGAACAGAAGCAATTTCCCGGCAGTAAGTCTATCAAGCCAGATTTTGTCTTGCAGGACTTGCAGGGAGCGCCTATTGCCGTCATCGAAGATAAGTTGGATGATCCAAAGAAAGCGCTTCCCAAATTACGTTTGAAATATTCGACGGTTCTCCGCCCTCGTTTTTTGTATGCCTGTGCTTTAGGATCGGATGGCAAAAGCCTTAGCATTCTCTATTATGATATGATGTGGCGCGGTGTCGATGCGGGAGAATTCCGAAAGATTGAGAACTTCATGTCATTGGAAGATATGAAGCGAGTCGTTGATCTGCATAGGCAAAGGCAGCGTGAACAAGAAATAACAATTGACACAAGCATCGCTGGTGGTTACGATCCGACAATTGGAAAAGATCGTTACTACCATGGCGAATGCATCAGGACTCTAATCGAGAGTTACCGTAACGGTAAAACTAAGATGCTGGTTCACATGGCAACTGGTCTGGGCAAAACCAGAATGGCAGTTGCGCTGGTGAAGGCACTATTTCAGTATGAGCTTGCAAAGAAAGTTCTGTTTGTTGTTGATCGTCGTTTTCTTGCACGTCAGGCGATACAAAAAGGATTCAGTCTTATCAGCCCTACATATAATGCCTCTTGGATCACTAGCAGCAACTTTAAAATTCACAAGAACAAAGATATTCACGTTGTCGTCATTGATACACTAGAGATTCTCTTCAGCAAGATACCAGCGAATTATTATGATCTCATCATTGTCGATGAATGCCATAGATCAATCACTGTCAATCGAAAGCTCATCTTCGATCATTTCATGTGCCCGAGAATTGGACTTACGGCTACACCGCGCATTGGTAAGCCACCGGTAGGTGTGCAACTCTCTGACGAAGATCTTGCTATCATGGACACGTATCGCCTCTTCGGTTGTGAGACAAAGAAGCCAGATTACGAGTTCGATCTGGACAGAGGCATTAGGGAAGGATTTCTAGCACCTTATGGCAAAGAAGAAATCATCACGGAATTGACGCGACAGGCTATGGCAAGCGGAATCAGGTATGACCATCTGCTTGATCCTGACGACAGAGAGAAAATCATCAAATTGCCTAAAGAAGAACAGATCGAATTGGAGAGGCTGAACAAGAAAATACTTTCACAAGAGCAGGCAGATCGTTGGGCTGAAGAGATTCGAAAGAATACTCAGTCTGGAGAAAAGGTCATTGTATTCGGAGCCAGCCAAGCTCATTGTCTAATGATAGCTGATGCGTTAAACAAAGTATTCGATGATAATCGTCAAGAAAGCCCTCATTATGCCGAAGCTGTGATCTCTGAGAATGAAGACCTGAACTACGCTCTCAAAGAATGGTTTGATAAGCCCTATCAAAACCCACACATAGTAACCTCAGTCAATATCATGAGTACAGGTGTTGATATACCATGTGTACGATACATAGGATTCTGTGCGTTGACGAAATCAGTAAGCAAATATACCCAAATGGTGGGCCGCGGAACCCGGCTCGATCCAAAGACTGGGAAGTTCAGCTTCAAGTTGCTGGATTTTGTTGGACTTTGTAAACGTATGCAAGATAATGGACATGGGACACCAAGGGAGAATGTGACGACTACTCCTCCTAGTCAAGTCAGGGAAGGAGGCAGTGGCGGCGGTGGTAATGGTGGTATCCATGTCGATGGAATCTTAGATAATCCTGATCCCGCGCACATGATCCAACGAGTCACGTTGACAGATAGCGGGATAAAGATTATTGATAACATCCCTATTAAAAAAGCCAGAGAGCTATTCGAGCAAGGTGTGAAGTCGGTTACTCAACCACTTATAGCGGAATTGAAGCGGAAGGCATGGGAGAATAAAGACTATGAACCAACCGAGGAAGAACTGGCAGCAATCAAGCAATGGGTCAATGATCCTGAGATATATTTGAGCGAAGAGAATTTGCAGCGCATCTATGAATTCCCTGGCGGATCGACTTGGGACTTCTTCCTACATGTACTCGGAGTGAAGAAAATCCCGACTACCGCCGAAAGGATTGAACAAGGATTTGAAGCTTACCTCGATCTCTATAACTTCACCACTGAACAAAAAGGCATTCTTGAAGCTATCAAAGATGTATTCATTGCAAACATCTCGTCACATGGGAAGATTGATGTCGATACGATTTTTGCCAATCCGGTCTATGCACACTTAATTGGAGAATTTGAAGAAGTCAACAGCAAGTTCGAAGGAATGCTGAGAGAGATTATATCTGATATGGAGAAGCAATTCAAGATCGCGGCATAGGTAGCGTGGGACTGCCGCTCCGTGAAGATTCTTTCTTCGATTAACTCTAGATAAATTCATTCTGTTAGTCGTGAATCAGGATGGGAGATGGAGAAGATATTAACGGTACAACCTCAGAATTGAGACAAGACCAAACATTTCCTTCTTACAGTCTTACTGCCGGAATGATGTCCGGATTTAAGACACGCTAATCATAATTAGAGGCTGCTATGCAACGGACTAATGTTACTCAACGCATTAAGAACAAAGCTCTAGAACTGCTTGAACAGCATCCCGAAGGGTTGCGTTATTCAGAACTTCACGCGAAGATTCTGGCAGCTGACACTAGCTTCAATCCAAACACCATAAACGGCTGCATATGGAACCTCGACGCAGTATTCCCTGAGAAGGTTTACAAACCATCCAAAGGGCTTTTTCGACTCTTGAAGAACAAGCCGCCGGAGTCGGAAGCTCCGGAACTCCCTGTCGCAGCCCCAACGACCACCAGTAGGGTCAAGGAAGAGGACTTTTACGCCCCTTTTGCCAATTGGCTGAAAAACGATATTGAAGATGTGACCCATGCCATCCCTCTTGGTCGGAATACATTCAAAGACAAGTGGGGGACACCGGATGTTGTTGGAAAGCTTGAGCCAATGAGAAGCGACATTATCAAAGGACCAACGGAAATAGTATCCGCCGAAATCAAGACTGATACTCTCCAACTTGTTACCGCCTTCGGGCAAGCGTGTGCATACAAGTTATTTAGCCATAAGGTATACCTTGTTATTCCTCACCAATCTCAAAAAGAAGAAATCTCACGGCTTGATTCTCTTTGTCAAATATTTGGCATCGGCTTAGTAACATTTGATGCAGAATCGCCCTCGACCCCTGACTTCAAAATCTTAGTGCGCCCAGCCCGGCATGAGCCAGACCTCTTCTACACGAACAAATACATGGCCCGGATTGAGAAGGAGTTGTTCTCTTGAGTTCTCACAATGTGGTCACACAGGACGCACAGATCGTCGATGTGTTCTTGAGTGTTGTTTTATTGCCGGAATGTTATGCGGATATATGGCAGGCTAATTATAGTTAGGCAGTAAATAAAGGAGATTATATGAATTTAGTTGGTGAACTTAAAAACTTAATCCAAGAAGGTGAAAAATTAAGACCATTAGGTGGTTCTATGTTCAATGGTTACAATGGACAAAAACAGCCTGAATATCTTTCTTGGAGATTACAAACTATTTCTGCTATTGAAGCTCTTGGAAATGATTCTAAGATTTTGTTAAAAGAAATTGAAAAAGATAAATACAGTTCAGTTTTCTATGAAAGCTCAGCTGCGAATCTTTTAGGTGTTTTGAAAGCAGCTTTATCATTAGCAGAAAAAAAGAATACTAACTCGAATACAAAGCAAAATAAAACATCTCTTCCAACTTCTAAAAATATAGTTTTTATTGTTCACGGAAAAGACGATGCTTTGTTACAAAATCTTGCGCGATTTCTTGAGGCAATGAATATAAAACCTATCATATTATTTGAGCAAGCTGGTAAAGGACAAACTATAATTGAGAAATTAGAAACAAATAGTGAGGTTGGATTTGCTATTGTTTTATTGACTCCAGATGATTTGGGCAAATTGGCAAGTGACAAAAAAGAATTAAAACCAAGAGCTCGACAAAATGTAATTCTTGAATTAGGTTTTTTCCTAGGGAAATTGGGAAGAAATCGTGTAGGTGTTCTTTATGATGAAAGTGTGGAATTACCTTCAGATTATAGAGGAGTTGAATACATAAAATTAGATATTGAAGGAGGTTGGAAATTGAAGCTTGCCAAAGAAATGAAAGAAGCGGGACTGAATGTAGATGTGAATGAAGCTATTTAAATTACTGCCTAACAAGTGGCTCAAGGCGACAGCTTTTTCGCATTCAGCATTTTACGATTATTTAGAGTTGGTCGTTCCGTTTCGACTAACTTGTTCAAGGAAGCCGTTCTAGTATGTTACTTTGCAAAGTGTGTGTGCGAAGAAGATTACACGCGGTTTGCTTAATCTTCGGCAGTTGTTTTCTAAGCGGCATTCTTATTCCGGGCAGCCGGTTGGCGGCAACGCCGTCATACATGAGAGGAATACAATGGGCTATCAATTGTGGGTATCCCCTGTCACTGGGTATCGCAGAAAAGGCACAAGGTTTTCATCACTTAAGAAGCTTTTTATTGACAATGTTACCGCAAAGAGCATTTTTGAACCTCTGCTTTGCTGCCCAGCAAATTCGATGGCTGTAAACGCTAGGGATGCACTAAGAATTAGGGAATTTGATCTTGCCGGTGTAAAAGAAACTGAAGGTGGTGAGGTCATCGGTTACGTGGTAACAGACGAGCTAGAGATCGGAGACGTAAAAAAATATGTCAAGGTAATTGGTCCTGAGCTTCTAATTTCCGATTCTACACCAATAGCTGACATTTTTACAGCATTGACACAAAGGGCCTTCGCATTCATTCTGTATGGAAAACAAATTATAGGAATCATAACAATAGCGGACATTAACAAACCTCCGGTTAGGATTTATCTATTCGGGATGATTTCTTTATTTGAGATGCACCTTAATTTATGGATCAACCATTATTTCCCTGACAATGGATGGAAGTCTGAAATCCCTGCGAACCGTATGAATCTTGCACTTGATATTTATGAGAAGCGAAAATGTAATAACCAAGATCTTTCATTGTTGGAATGTTTGCAATTTTGTGATAAGAGGGACCTATTGACGAAATCAATTCGCTTTATAAAAGAGTTTGATCTATCGAAAGAGAAGTTTGCTACATTCGTGAAGGAAGTTGAGAAGATTAGAAACGAATTAGCACACAGCCAAAATTCAATTATCGCAGACATTGAGTGGTCTGATTTTGTTGAAATAGTATCTCACTTAGAAGCCTTCTTGATATGTTCTGATTCCAAAGTGGAGCATATAGCCACTGAAGGAAATGATTTTAAGGATTTGCTGATACCAAGTGTGTAATCAGCAGCTACACTCGGACCGCTCGCAAGATCGCGGTAGCTTAGCCGCAATCCGTTCGGCATAAAGGAGATCAAAGAAAGACAATGCGAATTGTTATTAAGATTCTTATGGGAGTCGTTGGGGCTATTCTCCTCCCTATATGTATACATTATATTTCTGATGGTCATATCACTTCAAAGCCCGAGATGCTAGTGCCAAGTTACATTCTCTTTGGTGTGTTTGGCGCCATTTTTGGTTGGTTGTTAAGTGTAATATTCTTCGAGCCGATTGCGGCTTTGCGGGGAGCGCTGCTCTTCGGTTTAATCGGATTAGCTGTTAGTTTCATTCTTCCTGGTCCAGGGATAATCTGGATTGTAATGGGTGCCTTGCTCGGAGCCGGGTACGCCGGACACATGGTACATGGGTTTAGGAAAATTCTTAAAGATGATAATTGAATTGTTAGCCATAAATTTGTTGAGAGGTATCTAAATCGGACATACAAAGCAACATTTAGCAAGCTCTCAACTTTATAGAAAAATATTATTGCTAAAATATTGCCTAACCAGCTTTTCCACCCGACTGCGTTTCCATTGTAGAGGTTAGAAACAAGATGGAGCGTGGGTAAAGTGGTTATACCGAGGCGACAGAAATTTTGACTTACATCAATTGTGATGGATAAGGATCAACAAAATATTCCAAAAGGTTCGGGACGACAAGTAGAGGATTATTCTTCTTTTTGTGAGGGAGACATAGAGCCGACGCTTAATAAAAAGATTCGTACTTTCATCGACGGCACCCAGGACTATATCGTATATCTTGATCCCGATTTCTTTGTTCAATGGTCATTCCGTGATTCATATGAACCAAGTGTTCCCAAAAGTATTGGTTCCGTTGCCAATGCAATTGGACACCTTGAGACTCTCTCCAGAACCCAATTGCGCAAGACACAATTATACGATTTTGAATCTATGCTTGCCGAAGGCATGGCGCGTATTGTCGGAGATAAAGATGAACATGCCGCCAATGAGTTACTTGACAAAGCAAGAACATACTTAGAAATTCGAGGCATCGAAAATGCCAGATATTGGTACTTGCTCGGTTCCTCAATCACTGCCGTTCTATGTTTAATTTCAATAGTTTTGCTTTCAATATTCAGAACGAGTTTGGTGCAGTTTCTTAGCAATGATGGCTTTCAAGTTGTGTTGGGTGCACTCTGCGGTGGTCTCGGCGCACTATTCTCCATTATCACCCGTTCTAACAAGATATTAATGGACCCTGCTGCTGGAGCTTTTATTCATTACGTTGAGAGCGCTTCTCGAATTATAGCGGGCAGTCTTGGTGCTCTCTTGGTGGCATTGGCAATAAAATCAGACATCTTTCTAGGCGTAGTCAAATCAGTCAATCATTCGCTTGCGCTAGTTCTTGCGCTTTGCTTTTGTGCTGGGGCAAGTGAACGATTCGTGAGGGGAATCATAAAACGAGTTGAAGATTCCACAATTCCATCAAATGGTAAGCAGTAGTGTGTAACCGGTCGATCAAGCCAACGAGATAGACTTAGGAATTTTGAAACGAGACCAACGAAAACATTTCACTTTCACATGACATTCTTACTGCCGGAATGTTATGCGGATATATGGCAGGATATCAGAGTTGTGCGCAGCGAGGGGAGAAGAGATGGCACGCATAATATGCCAATAAATAGTTATGAAAGGATTACGAGATGGGAACAATCATAATTGTAGGCCTCATCGCATTCATTATCGGAGTTTCAATGGGCTATTTAATTATCAAAGCCCGAACAAATCGAAAGATTGGAACAATCCAAGCACAATATGCCACCGAGTTAAGTTTACATGCACAAACCAAGCAAATGCTTACTGAGATTCAAAGTGAGCAAAAAGAAAGAATAAAGTATGAGACTCAGTTTATTGAAAAAGATAATCAGTATAAATCTTTGAAAGGTGAATTCGACAATCTTCAAATTGAGGCTGCCAATCTAAGAACTTCCAATGCACACATCAGCGCAAAATACGGCGAGGCTTTAAGAGCGATCGAGGAACAAAAGACATTTGTTACCACTGCGAACACTGCGCTGAAGGAAGCATTCAGTTCCCTTTCTGCCGATGCGCTGAAAAATAATAATCAATCATTCCTAGATTTAGCGAAAACCGCTTTGGAAACTCACATCAACGAATCGAAATCAGATTTAGAGAAAAGGCAACAGGCAATAGATTCAATTGTAAGACCCCTGAAGGAAAGTTTGAGCACGTTCGATGGAAAGATTCAAGAAATAGAAAAAGCGAGAGAGGGAGCATATTCAGAAATCAAGGTACTACTTAGCAATATGCAAGGTGCAACAGACAAACTCGAGAAAGGAACCAATACGCTTGTTACCGCTCTTAAGACCTCTCATGTCAGAGGAAAATACGGAGAAATCGGACTCAGACGTGTTGTAGAATTTGCGGGCATGTCGGAGTTCTGTGATTTCGATGAACAAGTATCGATCTCTACCGAAGAAGGAAGACTGAGACCAGACTTAATCGTGAACCTTCCGGGACAGAGGAAAATTATTGTTGATGCTAAAGTCCCATTAACCTCCTACATACAGGCTTTTGAAACTAATGACGAAAACGAAAAGAAAGCTCTCCTTGTAAAGCATTCAGAATCTGTCAGAGACCATTTGAAACAATTAAGCGCAAAATCATATTGGAGTCAGTTTGAAGATGCTCCAGATTTCGTGGTAATGTATCTTCAAATAGAATCTTCTTTTGGTTCTGCTCTCGAAATGGACAAAACACTTATAGAAGATGCAATAAATAATAGAGTAATACTTGCAACACCCACTACTTTAATAACTATGTTGCGTACGATTGCCTTTAGCTGGCAACAGGTTCGAATCGCCGAGAATATCTATCAAATCAGAGATGCAGGAGTTGAATTGTATAATAGAGTTACGATTCTCATTCAACATATCGCGGCTGTGGGAAGTGATTTGGATTCCGCCGCACAGAATTATAATAAAGTAGTCGGTTCATTGGAAAGCAGGTTCATTCCACAAGTAAAAAAGTTAAAAGATATTGGTGGGACGCTTATGGATAAGGATATTCCAGAGTTAACCCAGGTCGATACGTCCCTCCGTCCATTGAATGATACGTCCGTGACTTAAAATCGTTATTGTTGCGGCATGACCACGTGCTGCTAATGACCATTTAAGTAGCCGGGAAGTTTTGAGGATTTGTGGCAGATCATCTATAGTTAGGTTGCAAGAATTTATACTATCTGTCAAAAGAGAAGAGAGGAAGTTTGAGAAATGAAGATGAACAGAATAAGAATTGAAAATTTCCGCTCGATCAAGAAAACAGAATTTAAGACATCCGATTTCAATATTTATGTTGGTCAAAACAATTGTGGTAAGACAAATTATTTTGAAGCGCTTGAGTTTTTTTTCAACGGGATAGGAAAGAGTGTAAATGTAGATGATTTAAAGTATAAGCGAGACCCTGCTCTTGAGATCATTGTTGAAGTGGAATTTACTGGCGCGATCAACGGTGCTGCTTCAATGCAAAATTCTTCAAATAAAACAAAAATTGAAAATGCTCTTAACGGTTCTGATTTAGTCGTGTTTCAACGAAGTAGCTTGAATCCAAAGAAAAGGACAATGTTTATAAATGGAAATGAAGTTCAACCTGGGACTGGATTTGATGCTGCATTAAATGATTTCCTACCTAAGTTTGAATATGTAAGCACCAAACAATATTATGATTCTGTAGCAAAGTACACTAAGACAACTCCCATTGGTATAATGCTTTCAGGTGTACTATCAACAATATTGCAAACAAACCAACAATATCAAGAATTTCAGGAAACATTCAGAGAACTCTTCGAAGATGATAATTCTCAAATTAAAGCCGAGTTTGACTCTATTGGAAATAAAGTGAAACTATATCTCGAAAAGCAGTTTCCGGACACCACAAAGGTCAAATTTGAAGTTACCGCACCAGCATTTGATGATCTATTAAAAAACTTTGATACAACGGTAGACGACGGTGTCGAAACTCTAGCGGAAGAAAAAGGTGATGGAATGCAGAGAGCATTAATGCTTGCAATTATTCAAGCTTATGCTGATTTCAGAAAATCCAACGAGGATTTAGGTAAATCATTTTTATTCTTTATAGACGAAGCGGAATTACATCTTCACCCTACAGCCCAACGAAAACTCAAAAATGTGCTTCACAATCTTTCTCAAGGTAGTGATCAAGTATTTATCAATACACATTCTTCTGTTTTTGTTGCGGATAATTATTCAGGGCAAACGATATTTAAAGTGGAAAAAACGAGTGGTGAAACAGAGATAGAAGCGTCGAACGAATCTGAAAAACCATACATAGTTTTTGAATTGCTCGGAGGAAGTCCATCTGATTTATTGTTGCCAAAAAACTTTTTAATAATTGAAGGTCAAAGTGAATATGAATTTCTATCACGAGTAATTAGTAGGTTTTATTCAGATAAACCAAACATACAACTTATAAAAGCAAATGGGGATATTGATCAAGCCGAAAGAACCATCAATGCAATTGAAAAAGTATTTTCACCCTTAAATGCGAGCATTTATAAAAACCGGCTCACAATATTGATTGATATGCCCAGTGTAGAGATGGAAGGCGGCGTAAATCAATTTTTACAAAATTACAATAGTTTAATGACTAATAGACAGTTCTTTCAACTTCCTGTTAGAGATATAGAGCAATACTATCCTGACCAGCAAGATACTGTATATGAAAATTGGAAGAAAACACAGGCACAAATTGATGAAGTAAATACAGAGGGGAAAAAAGTATTTACCAATAAAAAGAAAAAACAACTTGCAAAGCACATTGGTAAGAGTATTACAGTACAGCAATTTGAAAATAGTATGCAAATATGTATTGATGCTTTATCAAGATGTTGGGAGTTGTCTTTTTAGAATATTATTTCAAATAAAAAGTAGGAGCAAAAGCAGATGTTTAAGCTGACGTTATGATCCTAGGTGCCAAAGCCATGGCACATAAACTAAACAACATGGAACTCGGTTCGGTAAGTGGTACACTATCGTTGCGACAGGTTAGCTTTAGGCTATCAGGCCACGAACAATGGACATCCAGATTGGTTCAGTACTCGATAGGCAATCGTCGCAAAACTGAAGCCTTGAAGTTATCGTCACAAGTCAGAACGAAATCCCCTTGTATTCCCGCCGTGGTGACAAATTGTTTCAACAGAGATGCGGGGAACTGCACAGTGATCCCATCAGGACAGCGTGCGACCACTTGCTGGAGAGTACCGCGATAGTAGGCCAGATATTCTTCGGACGAAATGTTGAGATAAAACTCAAACCTTTTCATAATTGACCTGCTCTGAAAATATGTATCAATGATAAATTAGTGTTTATTTCCATATCAAGCACAGGCAATCAGATAAGTGTACTAACAGGGCAACGGTTATAATGAACGAGTATGGTCGTCTTAGAGTCTACATTGATTCCAAGTTAGTCAATCCGCTTGATGCCCTGTCCGAAAATTCTATCATATGTATGACCGCATTACGACTTACTGAATCATAACGACAGCGGGTACCAGTCATCCCGCGTACTCAAGATTCCGGTGTTAACACTGGCGGTACTTTTTTATGAGCTGTCTCCCGAGTCTCTCTGGTGAGATCCAAGGAGTTGCTTCTACGCCGAATTTTGCTTGGGGAGATTTCAATCATATATATTAGGATCGAGGCTGATTCTTGAAAGACCGTTTACTTGATATTGGGGCCGCTGTTCAATAAATTTTGGTGTGCGACAATAACATCTAACGCAGGTTCCGGACTTGAGTTATCGGTCGCCAAATTCTTTGAAAGCAACAAAATTTTGAGGGGTTGTAGCTCAGTCCCGCCTAGTGGCGGGATTTCGTCTCGAACGGTGTTCGGGACTCAATTTGGTTAGAGCGCCTGCCTGTCACGCAGGAGGTCGTCCCGATTAAGATCGGGAAGCCTCGTCAACACCGGGCCGACGGGATCATGCGTGAAGACAAGACATCAGAGACAGGATATGTGGTTTACGTACATACTTTACTCGGAGAAGATAGACAGGTATTATGTAGGTTACACTGACGATATTGCGTGGCGGGAGGAGCGGCACAATTTAGGATGGGGGAAATACACAAGGCGAGGGATACCCTGGAAGTTAGTGTACCATGAAAGGTATAATACAAGGGTGGAAGCCATGCGACGGGAAAAGGAAATAAAGAGGAAGAAAAGCCGGAAGTACATCGAAAGTTTGATAAATTCGGAACGTATTTCTGATCTGAATCGGGAGGCGCAGTAAGATTATTCAACGATGTCCGCGCTTTCATCTGATTTGTTAGCTTGATAGTTCGTACACAGGAAATTAAATTAGCATACGCAAATGGGGTTGTAGCTCAGTCCCGCCTAATGGCGGGATTTCGTCCCGACCGGTGTTCGGGACTCAATTTGGTTAGAGCGCAACCCAGCAGACTTTGTTCATATTTATGTTGATAGACTGACTATTGATTTCCACTGGGGTTGTAGCTCAGTTTGGTTAGAGCGCCTGCCTGTCACGCAGGAGGTCGCGAGTTCGAGCCTCGTCAACCCCGCACCAAGATCCCGTAGATCAACAAGATTTGCGGGATTTTTTATTGGCCCACATTTGTCCCTCCGAGGTCCGCAAGTAAAATGCCGCAAATATGCCACGTGGCCAACACACTTTCATATCAAAAGATATTTCTCAGGATCAAAAAAAATCTTTGAAACTAATTTAGAATCAGCGAATCCAGTTTAAGTCAAGCGTCAGGGCACGCCTGTCACTTGAAGGATCTTGGCACTATCTGGTCGGAGAAGTGGTCGTGCTGATTTTTTTCTGGGATTTCATCTCGGTGTAAATGACGGAATGAAGATGGCAATGTCGAATTGGATTTGCCAACGCTGACCGGATCGCTAGCTTATAATTGGTACATCAGTTGGGGCAGGCCGAAACTTGCGGAGACAGGATTCCTGTTCAGGTGTGGCTTACATTACCAGTCAAGTGTGTCACGGCTGTCCCAGCAATCGCGCTGACCCTTGAGATTTCAACCTCTTGCGGGCAAACAGACTGGCACGCTCTTTGTCCTCACCGGCGTAATAATGATGTGCAGATGATCGAACAAAGCAAATCTACTGGTATCGTATGACACCGTCAACGAGGAAATAGACACCATTTCGGTGGCAGACTCAGGTTGGCCGTATGTCACGTATCCGAGGTTCTCTCACGATTTCAACAAAACAGCGACGGCACAAGTAAACTACCAGGAAGACACTTGTGGAATTGAGGTTCTCGACTTTGGTGATTACGCCAGAACTACCGAAGGATTTCATGGGGTACAATACGGTGGCGGTGAGGAAAAAGCAAAAGTCTTTTGGCAGTGGAGTAGGGGGACTCACCCGATTACTCGTCATAGCAAAAAGGAGGAAGGCTATTCACCTCGCGACACATGACGGAAAACGGGAGTGCGGCCATTTGAAATCATCTGCCAAGTTGATCTGTCCGCGGATTGGTCTTCACGTTGAACCGGCATATTAAGTTCCCAACAATGACATGGCCTGAAGTGCTGCACAACATTATCAGAAAGGAGGGAATCGACAGAAGGAGAAAGCGTAAAATAGCCGTTTCTAGTTAACACATTTCTTCACACGAGGCACCGGCAGTACGTCGCGTGCTTCATCAAACAGAAGGTGGTAACCATGCGATCTAAACTTATTTTCATGCTTATGATAGTTTTCTTTATCGGATGTTCGGATGTGCAACAACCGACGTCGCCAGTAGTACTGCAAGTACCTGGTAAACCGGGAAGTGTAAAGAAAACAGCTGGTACTGGCACTGATCACGGCTATTTCTATTCATTATATGTCAGTGGTGGATCAGCAAGCATATCCTTTCCCCAAGCGGGAAAATACGCTGGCAATTTCCAAGTTAACTGGTCTAATGTAAATGATGTGGTTGGCGGTAAAGGCTGGAGTACCGGATCAGCTAGAACTGTAAACTACAATTGCGGTTCCCTTACCGGTAGCTTTAATAATTTCTCTGTCTATGGGTGGACGACAGGCCCGCTAATTGAGTACTACGTCTGTGAGATGGGCTCTGTGGCGAGTGGAACGTATGTTGGCTCCGTTAGCAGTGATGGGCATTCATACAGCGTGTATAAGCATCAGCAAGTAAACCAACCTTCCATCCAAGGCACTGCAACTTTTTGGCAGTATCTAAGTAACTGGGGCGGGTCATCGAAAGGATCAAACCACTCCGTCACCACTGGGAACCATTTTAACTATTGGAAGAGTCACATTGGGAGTATGGGTAGTTTCAATTACCAGATATTAGCGATAGAGGCATATGGTGGTAAAAGTGGGTCGTGTAACGCAACTGTGTGGTAATAGATCCCCTGCAAATCATTTGATATCACTGAGGCCGGCCGGTTTCACAGCCGCCGGCCTTATGTATTTCAAAAAACGATTCAGAAGAGTGAAGGGATTGGATCGCCTTCGCGGGCAAGCGAATTTTGAGTTCATCTGTATATTGTATGACCAAATATATTGTTGTAATCTCAGATGCATGTGATTCTTTGATCTGGATAAACAAGACGTCTCAATGAGAAGACTACTGATTTTCCTTTTGACGGCAATCATGGTTGTTGTCAGCGCTTGTTCGCAAAAAGTGCCTGATGACTTTGTCTTAGTCCAAGGCGGGACTTTTAAAAACACAAATGCTAACTACTACGGAAAAAGTGTAACAATATCGAGCTTTTATATCGGCAAAAATGAGGTAAGTCAAAAAGAGTGGATCGAGGTAATGGGAAGTAATCCCTCGGAGTTCGTGGGCGACAATTTTCCGGTAGAAATGGTAAGCTGGTATGACTGTGTTGAGTACTGTAATAAAAGGAGCATGAAGGAGGGCTTAAGACCGTATTACAATATAGACAAGAATAAGGAAGACCCGAATAACGAGAGAGACCCTAATTTTGAGGGTGATCTCGATACTGTAAAATGGACGGTAACGATCAATGCGGGGGCTAATGGTTACCGATTGCCGACAGAAGCAGAGTGGGAATTTGCTGCAGGTGGAGGTCAGGTGAGCAAGAGTTACACTTACAGTGGAAGCAATGATGTGGATCAGGTAGCGTGGTATTGGAGAAACTCCGGAGACAAATACTTAATAGGAGATTGGCTCTGGCCTGTGCTAGAAAATAACCATAATAAGACAAAATCTGTCGGCGGCAAGAAACCCAACGAGTTAGGACTTTACGATATGTCAGGTAATGTAAGGGAATGGTGCTGGGACTGGTACGGAGACTTGAAGATTAATGTAGCTGACCCCAAAGGAAGTTCTAGCGGCTATGGCCGGGTTTGGAAAGGCGGCGGTTGGATCGGCGCCGACTTCTGCTGCGCGTCGTCTTTCCGGGGCAGCCTCGCAGCGAATGGCACGGGCCCCGATCAGGGTTTTCGTTTGTGTTGCAGTCCGAATGGATCCCTTCGGGACAAGTAAACGGGAACGAGAAGCAGCAGGAGTTCCGCCAAGTTACGCGCTAGAAGCAACCTATTCGAATACATTTCCCGAACAAGACGGAAGTTTACCGCGCAAAGCGGGGAGAGGCCGACTCCCGACAAGATTACATTTCGTCGGGATGATGTTTGATCGGCTCAACCCAACGACAACGATCGCGTTCAGTATTCCAGCGAGTTCCTTCGCATCATCGAAGATATATAGCTCTCTCGGTCAAGAAATTACCGAGCTCAGGATCAAAAAGTCTTTGAAACTAATTTTGAGTCAGCGAATTCATTTTAAGTTAAGCATCGTGGCACACCTGTCACGCCTGCGTGTCGAAACACTCAGATGTCAAAGTTACAGTTGGAGTCACTTCGGCGTTCAGGCACGCAGGAGACCGTCCCGACATTGTCGGGAAGTCCCGATCATTAATATTGAAATAGCAATTGCGGCACTGCCAGTAACTCCTTTTCGAAATATCCTTGCCCGCCGGATTCATGCCGTGTCTCATGAAAACGAAAAATGAGCGGTCAACTCGCGAACAAAGTGACAAAGTCTCGGTCAACCTCAGGTGCAACGGAATAGTCTTCGCCATTGGACTTACGATGAACGCGACTGTTTCGTTCATATGATCCTCCCTATATTAAAGAGTCATTTAACGGCAGCAACCGTAGTCGCGACAATGTGAACAGGGAGCATAAGCATGAATATTCATACGCTGTCGAAGTTCAATGATTTCTCAATTCGGCAATATAGAGAAAGGATTACGATGAAAGTGACATTTGCTTTTATATTCGCAATGTTGTTGTTGTCCGGATGCTCACCGACAAAAGTAAGCACCGACATTCCTAATAATCCGATTTCTAATTCGCAGGTGTTTATCTTTGGTGATGGGCTAGTCAGCTCCCCATCGAAATCGGGTAAGGCACCATATGCATTTACCTGCATGTTGCAGTATGTCGATACCGGCAAGAGCAACAGCGATTTCAATTCGGCGGTAGTGACCGTAAACGGTGTCGCACTTACTCGGGTTTACAACAATAATGGAGTATTTCAAAACGCGGGTGACACAAGGCAGTTTTCGCAGGGAGATTCGTTGGAGTTTATCATCAAGCATCAGAAGATCGGCACCATCAGAGAAATTTTGTATGTACCAGCATCGGTGATTGATGTATCTGTGTCCCCCAGCCCACCTCTGGCAAATTTGCCCAACAACAGCACCGTGTTCAAATTAAGTTGGAATCCTGTGAGCGCAAGTTATTACCAGGTAGCGGCATTCGGCTACAATTATTGGGAGACGATTCTTGTTTCGAACAGCTGGCTTGCGACGGCTTTTGATACCGCAACTGTAGTACTTCAGGATAGTTCGGGCAATGCCTGCCCATACGTTTCTTTGCAAGTGCAGTCCTTCAATGGCGTTCCCCTCCAAGGATTTGCACCAGGTTCCGGGTTCCAGGTTAGCGGAACGTATTTTAGAGTGTATACAAATATGTGAGCGTCGGGTTCGAAAATTCGATGAGGTATCGTATCAACTTCTTTTGAGCGCGAGCCTGACGAATCTTTGGGCCGCGCGTTCAAGGCCGGATTAATGAATGTTAAGGAACCTGTTGTCAGGCTTGACTAAATCGCCCGCATGCCCGTCGCACTTCCCGATCAAAATATACTCTTTCGGGACAGACGACCCCTCGTTCAGTTGATTACTCGTTTCTCAATTCTCTTCATGAGCTCTCTACGCCGCGCTTTGCTCAGAGATACGGATTGGCCGGAGACGCTGATCGTGTTTCCGCGAACGGGGTCTATCTTTTGAAGACTCAGAATGTATGACTTGTCCGACCTTAAGAAGTACCCTGAGGGAAGAATATCCTTCATTTTCTTCATCGAGGAATAAGTCACGACCTTTCTGTCTTCGGTATGTATCTTGAGATATTCTTTCAGAACTTCTACGAAAAGTAAGTCTCTGAAATTGATGCGGACGATCCTGATCGACAGCAGGAACACACCGTTCTACGGGACCTACACTGTGGTAGCTTATACCTGCGATCAGAACTTCAAAGATTTTCTCCTCACTGCCCCAAACGTTCAGGAGGTGGACGGCAATTTCCACGAGCCTGTCGAGACATTTCAGGGTGACAGCATTGGCGTGTTCGGATCTGCCACTACAGACACGTTGAGATTCACACTGACGAAGTAAGTCGGTGTGGGCATAAGATTTGCCCGGATAGTTTGATTCTACCAACCGTGCAATTTAGCCTTGATCAATTGGATTTGATCAGCTCACAATCTGCGATTACAGAGACTCCCCAATGAAGCTTTTCAGACTGCTGCTTGAATCTGTTTGCGTCACAAGTCCAACAAGAAATCCAATGAACATTGGACTGACACCTTCAATAATCCATTCCGCAGTCATAATCCGCTTGTTATCGTCGAAACATCTCCAAACGACTGCACCACTTTACGGGTCGGGAAGAGATGTGCAATTCCCATATCACGGGGAGCAAAGAGCCGAGATAAAGCATTATCAAACCTCTCATGAGGGCACCTCCGTTGTGATGACTCCATTAATCTTCCGTTGACTCATCCAGCCAAGAATAGTCTTCTCGCACGAGAGCGACAACACAGCAAGTGCCGCTGCCGGTATCAAAAAGTATTTCATGTTTGATTTCATTCTACCATCGTCCTGATTGCTTTTACTATTTCGACAAATAGTTTACTGCGGATTGCAAGACCTTATCTCTGCCGGCATCAATATCCGCTTTAGTATTTTCGACGAGTATATCGGGTATGATTCCAATTCCCTCGGGGCATTTTCCATCGGGCGTTGTCGTCAGCCGACAGGGATAACGAAACGTCCATCCGTTCGGAAGTTGAGCAGTTTTCAAAACATCTCCGAAACATCCGAATGTCGTGTCGCCGATCTGTGTCGAGTAGGACAGGTTCTTGCAAAGTTGCGCGAAATGTTCTGAGCCGCTTGCAGAAAATCTGTTGGTGAGAAGCGCGATCTTCTTCGTGAAATTCAGGACTCCCCTTCGCGGAGAAATCGTCAAAGGAAGTTTTGGTCCGAAGTCACTATGACCCGGCCCGGTTTTCTCCTGCTGGTAGAAGTAAGTGAATTCCCTGTCGACAAAAACAGAAGCTATGACCGCACCGGTTACTTTCAATCCACCGCCGTTATTCCGAAGATCGATAATCATCGCATCGCAGTCTTGAAGTTCCTTCAGTATCTTATCAATGTCGTACGCCCAGTCCGAACCATTACCCGAATTCGATGACGCAAAAGAAGCGATGTAAATATATCCGATATTCTTGCCGGTAAAAGAAGACTTGATCTTCCCATAGGTAAAGTATCCATCGCCGCCAGTAGTCGAGCCTGAGACAAACTTGTTCTTCACTAGACTTAAGCTGAAATCGTCCATCGGCCTCTTGCTGATTTCACTCGAAGTGGCCCACTTCGAATAACCTTTGTTGAAAAGTGTCACATGGCCATCGTTAAGGTGCGATATTAAATCACCCATGATGTTCCATAACGCAGAATCTGACGTGTTCACTGAAATCATCGAGCCATATACGGTATGAAGTGAATCCCAATTGACATGCTTGACCTCGAACAACGGATAGTTCTGGTCAAACTCTTTCCAAAGTATTTCGAAATTGCTCTGAGGCGTGTTTTCCGGCTGAGGACCTAAAAGCTTTTCTTCGCAGCCGTAGAATAAAACAGAGATGAGTGCGGCTGCAATGAGGTTCCTGTTCATCGGCGATCCTTTCAAAAGCAATAGAGCAAACCCGCACGCACATTGTTCATATACATTCCGATGTCCTGCGGTCTGTCATAAAATGAGTAGTAGAATTCATAACTCAACTGGATATTAAAGCACTCCCAAATCGGTCTTTGATAAACCAATAGAGCGTTGAGTGAAAAGCCTTCGGGGAACAAAACTGTCTTCCCGAACATTTTGTACTTCCAGTCGTTGACCACGTAGTTGTAATCTCCGCTGGGCGAATACTGCGGCCTCGAAATGTTGCTCATCACCGGAACGAAGAATTGCGCCGAGAGAAATTCTCTATTCGCGGAGGAACATTCCAATTGAAATGAGAGATCGAGCGATGTACTCCATTGCCACGACTCGATCGTCCTTCCGTTACTCGGAGGAATAAACAGGTAATAATAATCGGAATGACTCAGAAATGAATTGACTGAGCCACCAACAAAAAATCTTATCTGGCGATTTATGATGTCGAAATATGATATTGAATGGAGATAGCTGTACCGCACTCTTGCGCGATTATCAGTGTCGTGAAAATTGTCTGCGGTCGTCGCGAGGTAATCATGGTAGTATGATACTTCCGCATATTGCCTGCTCTCGTCTCCTCTATAGAAATACTGAAGCGAAGGGGCAATGCCTACGCTGCTGAAGATCATCGGTGAGGCGTGATAATCCTTGATATGAAAATCGCTCCCGCCGAAACTCGCGCCTATGTAGTTCTTCTCGTCCGTTTGTGCAAAAGTGTTGACGGCGGCTAAGATTATCAGAAAGGGAACCAGATTCCAGAACAGTCTTAATTTCATTCCGCGCATAGACCGGGCGGGGGTTAATTCTTCTTTGGACATCTTCGATCCTACTTTTTAAAGATATCGTAAACTAGATGAAAAGATCTGTGTGCTGCCCCTGTCGTAATCATGATATCATCCCCGGTGGAGGATCTCTCGGATGAATATTAATTGGTGCTTCGCTTTTCTTATTCGATTGGGTTTTGCAGCCTCGCCAGTGATTACGGAAAGTTTTCCGAAGGGTTACAGTTCTCCCGCATCAGCGCCAAACAAGGACATCAGGAATCTGCGAAATCTGTCCCGTTTGAGAATACTTCGACGCATAGCTAATGGCTTGAATGTGCGTGGCGATTTGCTCGCAGCATCTTACACGAATCCTTAACAAAGGCGTAAAAGAGTCTTAACGCAAGAGAAGTATTTTTGTGTGTGGAAAACAGGGTGTGCTCAATTTCGGAACCGTACTCGTCACGTACCGTCGGAACGAGGAGAAAGGTGTTGTTCATTTGCGGGTCACTGAACCAGACCACACAGATGCATCACGTTGCATCTCACCTTCCGGAACATGAAGTTTTTTTTTCACCATACTATGCAGACACGATTCTGAATCTTGCCAAACAGGCGGGTCTCCTTGAGTGTACGATCCTTGGCAAGAAGTGGGTGGAACGTTCGCTCGCTTATCTCAAAAGCAATGGTCTCTCTGTAGACTACCGGGGAAAGGGGAACGACTACGATCTGGTCGTTACCTGCCAGGATCTGATTATTCCAAAGAACATCCGGCGGAGAAAGATAGTTCTTATCCAGGAAGGGATGACCGACCCTGAGACGTTTTTATTCCGACTTGTGCGCGATTTTCCTCTTATCCCGCGATGGCTTGCGGGCACCTCGGCTACCGGCCTGAGTCACGCTTACGATCGGTTCTGTGTCGCGAGCGAAGGCTATCGTGAACTGTTTATTCAGAAAGGGGTGCGACCTGATAAGATCGTGGTGACGGGGATACCAAACTTCGATGATTGCCGGAAGTTCCTCAAGAACGATTATCCTCATAAGCATTTTGTCCTTGTCTGCACGTCTGACCTGCGCGAAACGCTCGGGCACGAAGACAGAAAAGAATTCATCTACAGGGCGGTACGGATTGCCCGCGGACGCCAACTTATCTTCAAGCTCCATCCAAATGAGAACGTCGAGCGTGCGACCCGTGAGATAAGTCGTTACGCACCTGGCTCCGTTGTCCATTCAACTGGCAAGGCAGAAGAGATGGTCGCCAACTGCGACGTCCTCATTACCCGGTATTCCTCCGTAGCATATGTCGGCATCGCACTCGGCAAGGAAGTGTATTCCGATTTTGATCCCGAACAATTGAAACGCCTGTTGCCGATACAGAGCGGCACAGCCGCTTCGGATATAGCCGATGTTTGTAAAGAGGTATTGAGTCAGGAAGTCACATCGACTGTCCCGGCACAACGTCCATGGACAGGGTCGTTGAATGTCCGGGGAGTCTTTCAAGCGATTTCAAAAGACACCGCGGCCGAAGTAGAATGATGAAAACCGCAATTGTCATCCAGGCACGTGTCGGCTCAACCAGGCTCCCGGGTAAGGTGTTGCTCCCTCTCGCGGGAAAGCCATTACTGGAACGGATGATCGAGCGGGTGCGTGCCATATCGTCGCAGTGCGAGCTCGTCGTCGCTACCACGACAGGGAACGAAGACGAGAGAATCCGCAGTCTCTGTAGACAAATCGGCGTGCAGTGTTACAGCGGGAACCCGACCGACCTTCTGGACAGGCATGTCCGCGCGGCACTGGAACTTCGCGCAGGGGTCGTCGTGAAGATCCCTTCGGATTGTCCGCTCATCGATCCGGCAGTCATCGACCGGGTTATTAAATATTATCACGACTCGGGAGAGGAGCTTGACTATGTGAGCAACCTGCACCCGGCCACCTATCCTGACGGTAATGATGTGGAGGTTATGTCGTTCCACGTATTGCTCGAAGCATGGAGAGAAGCGACCCGGTCTATGGAGCGGGAACACACGACGCCGTTCATATGGGAACGTCCTGAGCGCTACCGCGTCGGCAATGTCGCATGGGAAGAAGGGCTTGATTATTCGATGTCGCATCGCTGGACAATCGATTGCCCGGAAGATTATCAATTCATCAAGGCAGTTTATGACGAGCTCTGGACTGAGCGGTGTCCGGTCTTTTCACTCTACGATATCCTCGGGCTCCTCGAAGCCAGGCCGCATCTTGCTACCATCAATGCAAAGTACGCAGGCGTAAACTGGTACAGGCATCATTTGAATGAGCTGAAAACAATTACATCCGCGCAAACCAGAATTATCGAATCGACAACATCTGTATGAATGAAACTCAAAAAACTGAATTGGAAGAGCTTGCAACGCGAGTCCGCGAGCATATTATCCGAATGTCCACCGACGGCGGCTGCTTCATCGGGGCTTCGCTGTCATGCACAGACATAATTGTCTATCTGTATTATGAAATTCTGCGGGTGACACCCAAGACCGTTTCGGATCCCAGCCGTGATTATTTCTTTCTTTCCAAGGGACATGATGTCCCGGCTCTGTACGGAACACTGGCCGAGCTTGGTTTCATCGAAGCTTCCCGATTGCAGAATCATTTGAAGACAAACGATTATATCTACTGGCACCCGAACCGTCACATTCCCGGTATCGAGTTCCATTCCGGATCGTTAGGGCATCTCCTTTCTGTTGCCATCGGCGTCGCAGCTGATATCAAGCTGCGGCGGGGAAAGAACAAAGTGTTTGTTCTCGTTGGAGACGGCGAGCTGAACGAGGGGTCCGTATGGGAAGGTGTGCTGGTTGCTGCTGCCCGCAGGCTCGATAATCTCATCGCAATTGTCGACCGGAATGAATTCCAGGCAAATATGAAAACTGAAAATTTGCTGCCTCTAGAACCTATCGAAGAGAAGTTTGAAGCATTCGGCTGGAGGGCACGCCGAATAAACGGACACAGTTTTGATGAGCTCGAATTCGCTTTTCACAAATTCCCTCTCAGGATCGGGAAGCCCAGCGTGATCATCGCCGATACCGTGCGAGGTAAAGGACTCCCGAGCATCGAGAAACGGGCAGACCGGTGGTTTGTCAACTTCACACATGAAGAAGTGGAGCAACTCCTGAGAGAACTTCACGGAGAAACGGCCGCCGAACTGACCTCCGAAACTCTGATGGTAAGGTAGTTAGCCGTCGCAAGTAAGATTTGTACAAGAAAAGCAAGAATATCGTCCACCGCAAAGACGCGAAGACGCGGAGTATCAAAATGCTTGAAATATCTTTGCGCCTCAGCGTCTCCGCGGTGAAAACAGTCTTTGGTTGCGGCCAAACCGCGTTAGGAATTATCGAATGACTTACGAACAAACACTGCTTGAGCTCGCACAAGAAAATGAGAAGATTGTCGTATTGACTGCGGAGAACAGGGTTGCAATTAGAAATCTCCCTGACAAGCTCGGCGAGCGTTTCATGGACTTCGGCATTTGCGAACAGACCATGGTCGGCGCTGCCGCCGGTCTCGCACTTCGCGGACGCATACCGATAGTTCACGCGCTCGCTACATTCCTCACGATGCGAGCGTTTGAATTCATCAGGACAGATGTCGGCATAGGGCGCCTTCCGGTCAAGCTGATCGGAGGAGTGCCGGGTTTCCTCTCGGACGGGAACGGGCCGACACACCAGGCTATCGAAGACATCTCTCTCATGCGGAGTATCCCGGGCATGGAGATATTCTGTCCGGCGGATGAAGAGGAGCTCACACAAGGAATCCGTGAAATCGTCAACCGCCCCAATCCATGCTATGTGCGCTACAACGCACGTGAGCCGTTCGTTGAGCATGTCGCACCCTTCCGCTTCGGTAAGGCTGAGATTCTGCAGGATGGAAATGATGTGACTATTCTCTCCTTCGGAATTCTCCTCGAAGAGAGTGCGAAAGCAGCTCAGCTGCTCGAGGAAGAAGGACACAGAACGAGGCTTATCAATATTCATACTATCAAGCCTATCGACCATGAAGCTGTCCTGTGCGCTGCGAGTGACACGGACATGATGGTCACCGTCGAGGATCACTTTCGTTCGGGGGGGTTGTATTCGACAGTGTGTGAGCTTCTCGCCGGGCACGGGTTGAAGTGCCCGGTATTTCCTATCGCGCTTCAGGAACGCTGGTTCAAACCCGCTCTTCTTCCTGAGATGCTCGATTACGAAGGATTCACCGCACAACATATTGCTGGAAAAGTCATCGCTGCCTTGGAGGAGGTTGAACCCTTCTTGACCACGAAAGGAAATCAATGGCAAATTCTGTGAAGATGAATGATTCATATCCGGTTATTTCCGTATCGGATGAGTACTATCAGCGTGCACTTAGTCTGATTCCCGGAGTCACTCAGACACTGGCCAAAGGGCCGGGACAATATGTCAAAGGGGTCGCTCCGAAATATCTGCAGCGCGGCAAAGGATCGCATGTCTGGGATGTGGATGGAAATGAATTCATCGACTTCAACATGGGCATAGGTCCGATTTCGCTGGGATATTGTTACGTTCCCGTGGATGACGCCATCAAGGCACAGCTCCAGGACGGGATCACGTTTTCCATGATGCACCCGCTGGAAGTCGAGGTTGCGGAGTTGATTCGCGAAATCATCCCGAATGCAGAAATGATCAGGTACAGCAAGACCGGAGCAGATGTAACCTCTGCTGCCGTCCGGCTGGCGCGCGCATTTACCGGACGCGACAAGGTATTGTGCTGCGGCTACCATGGCTGGCACGACTGGTATATCGGCGTCACCGACAGGAACAAGGGTATCCCGCTTCCGATTCAGGATCTGAGCTCCACGATCAACTACAACGACATCAATTCGGTGATCGATTCGATCGATGACGACACGGCGTGTGTCATTCTTGAACCGGTTGTGTTCGAGGCTCCGCGCGATAACTTTCTTCACAGGCTCAGGGACATCTGTCGAAAGAACGGTACTCTCTTGATCTTCGACGAAATGTGGACGGGGTTCCGGCTTGCGCTCGGAGGCGCACAGGAATACTTCGGCGTGCAAGCGGACTTGATGTGCTACTCCAAGGCTGTCGCAAACGGAATGCCTCTCTCGATTCTTGCGGGACGAGCAGACGTGATGAAACTCCTGGACAAAGACGTTTTCTTCTACACAACTTTCGGAGGCGAGGCACTTTCTCTCGCAGCGGCTAAGGCAACCATACTCGAGCTGCGTGACAAAAAAGTCCCCGAATATCTCGCACGCCAGGGAAAGAAACTGAAGGCCGGTTATAATTATGTTGCGGCCGAGCTGGGGTTTGATTACACATCCTGTACAGGTTTCGACTGTCGAAGTATCGTCACATTCAATGCATCGGCCGGCAATCCATTGGAGATGAAATCGCTCGTCCAGCAGGAAATGATCAGGCAGGGCGTGCTCTGGGGCGGTTTTCATAACATGTCCTTCTCCCATACCGATGCCGACATTGAGCACACATTGAGAGCGTATCGTGAAGTCCTTCCAATTCTCCAGCGAGCAGTCGAGGAAAAAGACGTGAGAGGATATTTACTCGGCGAACCCGTCGAGCCGGTTTTCCGGAGAACCTCGAACTTCAACACCAAACCGAAAGCTCGCAGCACAGAGAAGACAACATGATAACAGGCTTTCAAACGAAATCGGCTGAAAAGACTATGTCGGACCAATGGCTGTTGCAACGATCGATGTTTTCTCTCGAGGACAAAGTGGCAGTTGTAACCGGAGGAGTCGGCCTCCTCGGGAAACACCATTGCCGTGCGCTCGCCGAGGCGGGTGCACACGTTGCGGTGGCGGATCTCGACGATGAGCTGTGCAAGGCTCTTGCCTGCGAGCTCGAAGAAACATACAGCCGCGGCACTTTAGGACTCTCGGTCGACATTACCAAGCCCGAATCGGTGATATCTTTCGTGAAGAGCTCATCGATAAGTTTGGCCATGTCGACGTGCTCGTGAACAATGCTGCAATCAACGACATGTTCGAAAATCCTCAGGCGGCGGCTAACCTTTCTAAGTTCGAGAACTACCCGCTCGAGCTCTGGCAGCGCTCGATCGACGTGAACATTACAGGTACGTTTCTTTGCTCGCAGATAATCGGAGCGGTGATGGCACAGCAGGGAACCGGAAGCATCATAAACATTGCGTCGACGTACGGAATGGTCGGACCCGACCAGTCTATTTACCGGAAGCGGGACGGAACCCAGGAATTTTACAAGTCCGCAGCTTATCCCACGACAAAAGGCGCGATCATCGCATTCACCAAATTCCTCGCCGCGTACTGGGGAAGAGCGGGTGTCCGCGTCAATGCCATCTCGCCCGGCGGCGTCGAGAACGGGCAGGATGAAGATTTTATCAGGCACTATTCCGAACGAACGCCTCTCGGAAGAATGGCGAGTCCGACAGATTATAAAGGAGCTCTCATCTTCCTTGCGAGTGAAGCATCCCGTTATATGACCGGAGCCAATGTTGTCGTGGATGGCGGGTGGACAGCATGGTGAAAGAAAAAATGAGTCGCGACGCGACAAGAATGTAGGAAGGCTCGACCTTGTTGCACAAAGCTATTACAAAAAAGAAATCTTCGAGACACCCACGTCTTAACGCTGCGCAGCTCAGGCAGCGGGCAAAAAACCTGAAGTTCGTTCTAACGGACAACGATGGTGTCTTGACCGACACGGGTGTGTATTATTCCGATACTGGAGAGGTTTTGAAGCGGTTCTCGATACGAGACGGGGTAGGAGTGGAGCTGCTAAGAAATCATGGAATCGAGACCGCGATTGTCACGAGAGAGACCTCGCCAAGCGTTCAGAGACGCGCGGAGAAATTGAAGATGCCTAGAATATATTTGGGCATAAAGGATAAGCGTGGTCACCTCGAAATTATTATGTCGGAAAACAATCTGACACTGGAACAGCTTGGCTACATCGGCGACGATATTAATGACCTTTCGATAATCGAAGCAATCGGTGAAGCAGGCATAACAGCAGCTCCGGCCGATGCGATGCCTGTTGTTACGGCAGCGGTTCATTACCGTTGTAAGACGAATGGCGGACATGGCGCCTTCCGTGACTTTGCAGATTGGATCATCAAGCTTCGAGAATAACCTCTTGCCCTATCATGAAATGCATTCATGCGAACAACAAAGGAGTGTGCAATGGCTGCAGTACAGATAGGGAATAAGCTTGTTGGCGATGGACAGCCTGTATTTGTAATCGCCGAAATCGGCATCAATCATAACGGCTCGCTTGAGCTTGCACGGAAACTCATAGACGGGGCCGTGCTCGCGGGAGCCGACGCAGTGAAATTCCAGAAACGGACGCCGGAGAAATGTGTTCCTCCCGACCAGTGGTATGTCGAGCGCGACACACCCTGGGGGAGGCTGACATATATCGACTACAAGCGGAAAATAGAATTCGGCGAAGAGGAATATTCTGAGATCGATCTTCACTGCCGAAAGCACGGCATCATCTGGTTCGCTTCATGCTGGGATGAGGACTCGGTCGACTTCATGGAACAGTTCAGTCCCCCTTGTTACAAGACCGCATCGGCATCGCTCACTGACACCGACCTTTTATTAAAGAGTCGCTCAACCGGTAAACCATTGATAGTCTCGACCGGCATGTCGACACAACAGGAGATCGATTTCGCAGTCGAATCCGTTGGACGTGAAAATCTCCTCATAGCTCACTCCACATCGACCTATCCATGCCCGCCGCAGCAACTGAACCTTCGAATGATTCAGACGCTGAAGAAAATGTATCCCGAATGTCCGGTCGGTTATTCCGGACACGAGGTAGGACTCGCGCCGACGTGGGCCGCAGTAGCAATGGGGGCAACGTTCGTCGAGCGACACATCACACTCGACAGGGCCATGTGGGGAAGCGACCAGGCCGCATCCGTGGAGGTCGGCGGTTTCCGCAGACTCATATCGAATATTCGAGATGTGGAACAGGCCCTCGGTGACGGCATCAAGCAAGTATATCGCGAGGAGCTCGAGAAACGCAAAGCGCTTCGCAGAGTTCCGTCGACCGCGGAAGTCGTAACACAACCGTAAGGGAGGAACACCGGTAGCCTGCATTAAGCCATTCGCCTGGACAGGCTTCGGCACGCAGGTGCGTCATCTTCCGCTCAGTCATCTGTGTTCATGCAAACGCGGGACGGTGCACCAAGCGTACGCCGGCATAAGGAGAAATTCGGCTGGCATTTTGAAGTAACGGGAATCAGGTTCGTTCCGTAAGATGGATTCCCGCTGCGAGCTTGTCCCGTCCAAAACATCTTATATGTCGTGATCCCGTGAGCGCCTTGCGCCATCCCGACGTGTATAAGTATTCGGTCGGGACTTCGCGGTGACAGGAATGACTTGGAGCCGGAGAAAAAGACGCCGCAACAAACGCCGTGAGACAATAATGCAGCCTCTTTCATTCCCGAACGATTCTGTCGGGAATCTGACACCGTCTGTCGTTCACAAATGTTCCTGTCGGGAATCTGACGCCGTCTGTCGTTCACGAATATTCCTGTCGGGAATCTGACGCCGTCTGTCATTCCCGAATGTTCCTGTCGGGAATCTAATTGACCCGCGACTAGACTCCCGCCACGAGAGTGCATGAATGACTTGACCGGGTTGTTCTTCTCTTCACTAGAAACAACCGCTACATTCATCCACCACTCACACTGGAATCTTCACCAATCCGCAAATATATTTTGAATATTTTATGATCCGATCATACCCTTCAGACTTGCCGGTATCTCAACCCTATGGCACTGTATTGACTACCAGCTCACTCAACCAATGCGGAACCGAACTAAAATGAAACATACTCATCAGCTACGTCTCCAATTTCTAAGTATCGTCTGTCTGATCTTATTCTGTGCTTTGCTTAGCGCGACATCCACAAGCTATGCACAATCCACAACGCAGGCTGCGCTGCACCCGCTGGTCGTCGATGCAACTGCTCCTGTACCATCACCCGTACGGAGCTCGATTCACCGAGGGTGCTTACATCGCGCCCAACGGCGATTCGTTGACCTTGAACAATCGCTATCTCATGCTCGACGGAAAGCCCTGGCTGCCGGTCATGGGCGAGTTCCACTACACTCGCTTGCCGGAGAATATGTGGGAGGAGGAGCTCCTCAAGATGAAAGCAGATGGCGTCCAGATCGTTTCAACGTATGTGTTCTGGATCCACCATGAGGAGATCGAAGGACAGTTCGACTGGACAGGCAGCAGGAACTTGCACCACTTCATCGAGCTCTGCGCCAAACACGGGTTGTACGTGCAGCTCCGCATCGGCCCGTGGGATCACGGCGAGGCGAGGAACGGAGGCTTTCCTAACTGGCTCCTGCAAAAAGTGCCGAACAGCGATCTGCGCACAGACACGCCGGTCTTTATGTCGTATGTCAAAGAGTTTTACGAAGAGATCGCACGGCAGGTAAAAGGACTTCTGTGGAAGAATGGCGGTCCCATCATCGGGATACAGCTCGACAACGAGTACGCTATGCGCGGACCTCATGCTGGAGAGGAGTATATACTGGCACTCAAGAAGTTAGCTATAGACGCAGGCTTCGATGTACCGCTTTATGTCGTCACGGGATGGGACAACGCTGTGGTTCCGGAAGGCGCAGTTCTCCCCGTCTACGGAGGTTACATGGACATGCCCTGGGACGGTTCGATAAAGCAGCTCCCACCGAACGAAGTGTATGCATTTCGATTCGCGAGTCGCGTCTCCGGAAGTATGGGAATGATTGGAGCGCAGAACGAGGGAGCGGCTGCCGACGCGCTGTTGCATAATTCCGATACTCCCTTTCTCACTGCGGAGCTTGGAGGCGGAATAGAAGATACATATCACCGCAGACCCATAATAGGCGCCAACGATGTCGTTGCGATGTATCCTGTCATGCTCGGATCCGGCGCCAACCTGTACGGTACATATATGTTTCATGGAGGCGAGAATCCGGAAGGGAAGTTGACAACTCTACAGGAATCGCAGGTCACAGGATATCCGAATGATGTGCCGGTGAAGTCGTACGACTTCCAGGCGCCGCTGGGAGAATTCGGGCAGGAACGAGAGTCCTTTCGCAAAATGAAAATCTTCAACTACTTTCTGAACGATTTCGGAGATCAACTGGCGCCACTAACTGTCCGCCGGCCGGAAGTAATGCCGAAGGGACCGTCCGATTTATCCGTCCCGCGCTTCTCTGTCCGTACAAATGGCGGCGAAGGATTTGTGTTCTGGAATAACTACGTGCGCTATTATCCGCTCCCAACCTGGACTGATGTACAGCTCACAATAAGGCTTCCGGACGAAATCCTCGGTATCCCGCGTAAATCGATACCAGTTCCTTCGGGAGCGTACTTCATCTGGCCGTTCAACTTCGATATGTTAGGTGTCAAGCTGAGGTACAGCACTGCGCAACTTTTCACTAAACTGAATTCGAATGGCATAATCACATACTTCTTTGTCGCGATTCCAGGCATCGCTCCCGAATTTTCGTTCGATGGAAAGACTGTCGCTTCGATACAAGCAGTGAACGGTCGAGTCATGTTGGCAGATAGCACATATTACGTGATGAACCTCGAGTCCGGTCTGACCACAGCGGTCGTCTTGAAAACCAAAACAGGTTCCGAGGTGAGAATCGTTCTTCTTTCAGAAGAAGAGGCTGAAGCAGCATGGAAGGTTGAGGTTGATGGCAGCGAACATTTGTTATTAACGCAGCAACAGTTCTTCGCAGACAGCTCGCATATTTACCTTCAGTCCACCGGACGTTCCGAACTTCAGCTTTCAACTTTATCCGGAAGTATCTCATAAGCTCCGGGGAAGCTCCACGGTTCGAGGAGGCAGGACAGCAGATGGTTTCTCAAGCTTCACCGCGGAGGTTCCAAGTCAAAGACTTCACTTGAGTTTCACGAAGCTTCAGGATGCGGACACAGTCCCGCCAGTTAAGCTTGGTCCGTGGGTTTCGTGGCGGAACACGGCAGTCGCCGAATCACCTGAAGACAGCGCTTTCACAAAAGCAGCGAAATGGCGGATCGTTGTGCCACACAATATTCCTGCAGACCTCAGCGAAATATTTCTTGAGGCGAATTACTATGGTGACGTGGCACCGCTTTATTCAGGCGGCCGCTTACTTGACGACAATTTTTACAACGGTCTTCCGTGGGAGGTAGGTCTGAAACGCTTTAGTGGTGAATTGAAGAGAGACTCTCTCGAGCTGGACATACTTCCACTTCGAAAGGATGCTCCAACATTTCTGGAAAAGGGATACTGGCCGGAGTTTCCGGAGAGCGGTCAGGTGGCCGAACTGAAATCGTTGACACTCGTTCCCGAATACGAGCTGTCGATCGATAAGAGGAGATGATCGTCGGGAGGCCAACGGTATCTGGACGGAGCGTCGGGATGGCGATGGAAGGCTGAGAGCCTTCTCCCCCTCGTCCCGATCATTATACATCTGCCGCCCTGCGCCTGCGCACCGGAGCGCTTCGGCGCACAGGCGCGGCATCCCGCACAGTACATATATAATAATGAGCGGGACATGTATATTCGGGATCCCCCCGCTATGCGGGGTAAACTTCCATCCTGTTCGGGAATGGGGGAGAACAAAAGAGAGGGTGGAGGATCGCGAAGCTGAGCGCGGACCAAGTTTGGTAACCTGAACTTCTGCGACCAACGTCAAAAGTTCCCTTCTTGTGTGCCAATGACATCTCTATCGCTGACATACTTGAGAATTCAAAAGCGTCTGTGTACATTATGTCCAAATTCTCTTTATCGCGTTGGATGATTCGAAGCGAAATCTTCTTCGAATCGGAATCGCTTTAAGATAGACAAAATATCGTGCTGTCGAAGAGGCTCGTAGCCATGCGCAAAGTCGTGCGTAACAGTCAGGACTGTTGTGGGCGATTGGATCTTCGCCGATCGATATGCGTTTGCGATTCGGAAAAGGAGTCAGGTCCTTTTTGAGTGTATCCTTCCAAATTGACGCAGGACGCTCCAGCACAAAGCTGCTTCTGATGGTTGCAAATGCCACAGCCGGGATTTGTGGCAAAGGAGGTTCAACCCGATGTATAGGCTTACCGTTCTTATAATTGCATTCCTACTAACCTTGCCTCTGGCAGCTACAGCTTCCCCGAAGCAAACGCAAATCAAAGGACCGAACGCAGAAACGGTTTTTCAATCTGACTGCATGGTCAGTACGGATCTCTCACTTGCGGCCTGCAGTACCACCATGGCGCCCCAGGAAAGAACCTGCCCGACTTGTGGAGGCAAAGGATGGATTCCATGCCCCCACTGCGGTGGGACAGGACATATTGTAGTCATGGTTCATGGCCAGGAAGGCTGGTATGGCTGTGAATATTGTGGAGGCGTACGTGGAAATTTAGACGGCACAGGCAAGAATGGCACCGGGCGCATCACTTGTCCTACCTGCGGCGGCAGGGGGAAGGTCGGATCCGACGTGAACGCATCTCCCAGCCAGCAGTCATCGGACAACGCTGATGCAGAGCGGCAGAGAGCTCTTGAGCAGCAACGACGGAGGGAAGCGGAAGAAGCCCGACAAAGACAGGAACAATTCGAGAGAGCGAAGGATGATGCCCTGTAGAACATGAAGGAGATTACTCAATATGACCAAAGAATGAATGTGGTACCTGATAGTGAGTTGCAATCGGAGAATATCGATTCGCTGAATGTCCCGGTGAATATTGTAATAACGAGGACGGCAAAACCAAGAAATGGAGCCTGTACGACAGGGCAGATGTCTGTCAACGGGGTTCCTTTCTGTAAAACCCTTGAGAGGCCATTCCTTAATAATCAACACTATGTCAGTTCGATTCCCGTCGGCGCATATACGGGAGAGGTGTATTTTACTAAAGAGAAGCACCCTAAGGGAGTACTGAAAATAAACAGAGTGAGATCCGGTGTTTACCAGAAAGATGAAGAGGGAGCTTGGAAAATGGTCTTGGTAGACCGTGACATTCCGGAGCCCGTTGAGATTCATTCCGGAAACAAGCTTGATCATACATCAGGGTGCATATTAATCGGTGATTCCTACGATCCAAATGATTCCTGCTATATTTACAACAGCAGAACAACTTTGAAATTATTATTTGCCGAATATTTTCACCCTGACGAAAACGGACTGCCAGACAAAAGTGTCCCGGTAAACGTAATCATTAGACTTGGTTATAAATCATCGTCCGATAACAAAGGTGCGAAATAGCAAAGTCGGTTTATTTGGCAACACCAGTGACGTTAGAAGTCTCCAGAGAAAATGACCTCCGACGTTTCGTTCATTCAGAGGCTACTTATGGCGGCCCGGAACTGTGAAACTTGGCTGTTCCGTCTCGTTCCAAGTTGGCTTCAATATTCCAGACACTCCCCTAATCTACCCCCAGGCAGGTGCGATTCATGTACACTGCTGCGGGTTTTCGTGACGGGAGCCGGGATTGAGGTCGGGGCTCCATTCGAAAGACATCGTTAGCGTGTGCTGCTGTAGAGAACAGGACCGTGGAGAGCTGATGCTAAAAGAGGGAACTGATATCGGGGCAGGGTGTGCACTTGAATGCAGCCCCACTCTGTCCTGGATGGCCGCACAATCAGTGCAGATGCTGACGATTACTCCACTGAATGTGAGAACACGACGCAGTTTTTTGTTATAATGCTTGAACATAAATCAGCCAACAGAATTCCCGAATGGTTCACAATGACTCTCGCCAGAAAGGAGTAATACGGTGAACAAGATTTCAACAGCCTCATTAGCTCTGTTCGTCTTCATTCTGCTAGTATTTGTGGTAGCGCCCGAGGCTTCTGCGCAATCCACAGACAGCCTCTTCCAACAGGCTGTAACGGATTATCAGCGGTCGCCTTCACAAGCCTCTGCTGAGAGGGTCATCCGTCTGGCAGCAGATATGGATGAATTGCCTCCGATTCCCGAAGAGGCGCGGAAGCATTACGTGATGGGAACGACGCTCCTCAAAGACGCGAAGTCTCCCGACGATTTCAATCAGGTGATGACTGAGTTTAGCGAGGCAATCTGGAACGCGCCATGGTGGCGGGAGGCATATTACAACCTGGGATTAACATACGAAGCCGCCGGTAAGTACGAAGATGCTATCGGACAATTCAACCTCTATCAATTGTTCAAGCTTCCCTACGACGAAGCGCGAAAGGTCCGGGACAGGATTTACGGGATCGAAGCCAAACAGGAGAAAGCAAAAAGGGATGCCGCTTTAGCTGAGAAGCAAAGGCGGGAGGAGCAAATACGTGCAAATGCGGAGGCGGCGGCAAGGGTCGAGAAGGAACGCCTGAACTCTTTCGAGGGTGGATGGTATGTGGAAGACTGCCGAAAGGGAGGAGAGACCTATAGCGAGCCTATTTCGTCGTACTTAACAATTACAAAACAAGGAGATGTTTACTTTGTGAGCGGTGCTCCATGGTGCTTTGACAACGCAAGATATCATTTGACGGGGAGAATACTTACCGCGAAGTATTATCCGACACTTAAGGACCTTAAGTCAGGCGGCCTAGCTCTTCCGGAGGCGTGTTTGGAGCAAGCTGTGGGCAAGTTCGCAATTGAATGCAATCTCACTCTGTCTGAAGATGGCCACACAATCAGTGCGGATGCTGACAATTACTCTATTGAATGCGAAAACACGACACAATTTCTTGTTACGACGTCTCAATATAAATCAGCCAACAGAATTCCCGAATGGTTCACGATGACGCTCGCCAGATCCGGAGAAAGAGAAACTCCTTCGGTACGTCCTCAGCCAACCATTTCCAGACCGGCGCCAATCAGTCCTCCAACGCCGGGATACTGGGAAGTTTACTTCGGCTCCCCTGTAATCAATAGCTTCAAGGTTGGGAACGACCTGACAAAATGGTTCGGTGCTTCGGTTGGCACCCATAAGGTGTTCAGCGTCGGTTTTGGATTTGCCTGGTTTTACGCACCAAGCGCTTTTCATTTGGGGTTCGGCATGGATATCTTCAGCCGTCTGGATTTTGCGTCCGGGAAAGCCTTGATCATGGGGTCAGGCTCATCCTTAGGACCACGTGGATCTGTAATCGGCAACGATCAAATACAACTGGACCCGTATTTTCTTTCCATCAACATGCCTCTTAGAGTGGCACTCGACGCATCAAATGACTTCACCATAACACTGACTCCAGGATTCCTTGTGGATCTTGTGGATGGGCATTACAACGGTTATCTGAATGGTACTCAAGGAACCCACAACCTCGGCACATCCGGAATCGGCTGGGGTCTGTCCTTAGGCGCCTCCTATGCTCTCAACGG
Organism: uncultured Bacteroidota bacterium; assembly: GCA_963704305.1. Classification (GTDB taxonomy): domain Bacteria; phylum Bacteroidota; class Ignavibacteria; order Kryptoniales; family JAKASW01; genus JAKASW01. The sequence continues at coordinate 1,901,099 of OY969888.1, forward strand.
CATTGGATTCGGAGTGAAGTTCGGTGAAAGATTCCTGAGTCCTACAGACTTAAGCTTTGGAGGTGGACAATCCCCTCCCGAAATCAACGGGCATACTGTGCGAGTCGACGCGAGTGGCTACTATCTCTCCGTCGAGATTCTCATAAGGACGAAGAGCTAGGCTGGGTGAAGACTCACTTGCCGGAAGCGTGAGCGGGCGTTTGCGAGTATCAGGTGTGTTCGGCGAAAGAAAAACATTTTGGGTGATGACATTGCCGCGGAGTCAGACGATAAGGATGAAGAAGAGCGATTTCTCCGTTACCGACTGTTTCCGGAACGACAGCAGGCAGGATCTCCGGTTGGAGTCTATCAGGAAAATGGTAACCGGGATGGAGATCAACGCCGTCAGAGGACCGGGTTGCGTCGCACCCACAGGATTTGATTTGTAAATCATGAGCTATTGAAACATGGACGAGTCAAAAGACAACGACACGATATACAAGAAACTTAAGCAGGTAATTAAGGACGATGGAATGATTGAGCTTAATGTGAGGCGCAAAGAGTTTGAGCTGCTCGGAAGACTTAGCAACCTCACCGAACAGAAATTCCTGGATCGGATCAAGCCTTTCATGACTCCGGAGCGTGCCCAATTTGTTCGGAGACTTCGAGTGGACGAAGAACGGACATGGCGGGGAACTGCCGAAGCGTGGGAGAAGGAATTCGCTTCTCTTGCCGAATGGGGGTTCAATGGAAACCAGCTCGCCGGTATGGCATTATGCAAATTGGCAGCGGAGGTGTTCGGGGAGGATTTCATGAAGCCTCCATGGAATTAAAGCCCGGGGTTGCTGGGCTGTTACCTAACAAAAATCTCGTTTGCACAGTCATGCATGTACTCCCTGTTTTGGACGTGCTGCACTGACAAAGGGCGCCGGATAAGACGAGTCGACGCTTGGTTGGCCAAAACCGGGCGTGAATCGCTTGCACCCAAGAAATTCGTCTGGAACAGATACCTTCGAAATCCCTCATGCTCATTCTCGCTCGCTGCTGGTCCCGTCGCGTCCGTGGGATGTCGGACCCGCTCAGGAAAACTGATATGCAAACTCAGAACCTTCTCCCCCTCGTCCCGATCCTTATACGTCTGCCGCCCTTCGCCTGCGCACCGGAGCGGCATCCCGCACACCACATATATAATAATGAGCGGGACATGTATATTCGGGATCCCCCCGCTATACGGGGTAAACTCCCATCCTGTTCGGGAATGCGGGAGATTAAGAGAGAAGGTGAAGATTCACCAAAGCAACAATGCTTGGGAATCCCCTTGCGAAAATGGAGTCCCGTTCCCCTTCCGCAAAAGCTTTCATGATATGTGAAGAGGCGATTTTTTGAATCTCCTCCGCGTTGCAGTGACCTCCGAATATTAAAATCGCCTCCTTTGTCAGGGAACGGGACGTTCCCGACAGAGTCGGGACCAATTTCGCGGGGCGCCGTTTTCTTTTGGTTCATTTTCTTTTGGGCGAGCAAAAGAAAATGAACAACAAAGATTAAACATCTGCTCTTCAACATTTAGTTGTAGCTCCGCTTTTGAAGAGCGTTCCTTCTTTTCTCTTGATAGAAAGGAAAGAACCCAATGCCATCTTGCTGGATCGCGCATTGTCGGATACAATAATTGACCGGGAAATGCATCTTCCGGATCTCCTCGCCATGCAACGTAAACTCCCATCCGTTTGTGAATGGGGGAGAACAAAAGAGAGGGTGATGCAGGAAATCTTGCGAAGGCAACCCCGCCTTTTCCCCGCGAACCTCCGCAGAGTGGCTAGTGCCCCCTTGACGCGTATCATTTGTGACCCGTGTATTGAGACTCTTCCGTTGCGAGACATTCCATCTGCCCGTATATTTGTAGACAAACAACAAAAGGAGGGCATGATGAAATCAAAAGTCACTCGAATATTTTTTGCACTCACTATCACCATTCTTGTGTTACCATCTCTGTGCTCTGCACAGAGCAAGCCGATCAACATCGCCTTGTTCAATCCTATCCAGATATTTCCGGAGAGCACTTCGATCGCAGGTCTTCGCATAAACCTCATATACGGCAAGAACGATTCCGTGGTCGGATTAGACTGGGGACTTGTCAACGGCGTTGGCGACGGTGGCTTCACGGGCTTGCAGTCGGGCCTGGTGAATATTTGTGAAGGGAACCTCATCGGTTATCAGGGGAGCTTCGTGAATCTCGCCGAGAAGAACGTGGAAGGAGTACAATGGGGCTGGTTCAATTCAGGCGTTCATGTCAGCGGATTTCAACTTGGTTTCGTAAACTACGCCGGGAGCATGAGAGGTATACAGATCGGGATCGTGAACATCATCAAGACTGGCGGACAGTTTCCGGTGTTTCCGATCGTCAACTGGTCATTCTAGGGACTGAGTGTAATCGCTCCATCTGCCCCGTCGATTTGCACGGGGCTATGGTAGTGGGCTACTTCGGATCGAAACAATAGCACGAAGATGACTCGAGAAACACACGACGGTCACAGATCGAATAATTAGTTCTGTCGGTGAGAATCTGCGTCCTTTTCAGTGTATTCATTGTGCAATAATTTGGAAATAGCCCACTGCCGGTTTTCTTTGTATGCATTGGTACACTAACTCTGTTGTCCGGACGTGTCTGGAGGACGTCGGACTCGCTCAGGAAAACTGATATGCAGACTCAAAGCCTTCTCCCCCTAGATGGGGGAGAATAAAAGAGAGGGTGATGGTTCACGAAGCAGCTCCACCAGCCTCTTGTCCGACCGCTCTGCGGTGTTTCGAATCGATCGCTCTTGTCTGGAAAGCGTTGGGCAACTGGATCACAGAACTAAAGCCTTCTCCCCCTCGATGGGGGAGAATAAAAGAGAGGGTGAATGTGGACTGCACGCTCGCTCAATCTACACCCCGTCCCAATCCATATATATATGTATTCCAGATCTCCCCGCTATGCGGGATAAACTCCCATCCTGTTCGGGAATTGGGGAGAACAAAAGAGAGGGTGGAGATCCGGTAAACCTTGAGAAGGAATCTGAGAAAGGTGCCGCGGCGCCTTCGCAAGATTTGAGACAGAAAAATTTTTCTTGCGTCGAGATTTATTATCGTCTATCTTAAAATCGATTCGTGCAACGCGATACAACAGAGAGTCGAATAGGATGGAGCATAGGCCAGTGATAGTTAAGGAGAGTGCTCGGATGGCAGGGACAGCATAGGCTCGAATCGCTGTAGATGATTATGGATTGGTCGTTGGTTGTGGCGGTTGAATAGATCGACAGGGTAGACCAATTTCATCAGGCCGGAAGTGCTCGACATAATCGCGGGATAGTTTGCTGTTCGCCTGCAAACGATAGAAACATCGGAGGAAAGAAAAGGATATTGCAGATGCTGCAACGGTATGTTCGGTCGGAAGAACGGGATTTCCAAGTCACGCAATCATAATTAGGTGTCGCGCAAAGACTCCTTTGTGTGAGACAAAGCACAGTTCGTCTCACGCAATGGCATCTTGATCGGCCGCGAAGAGCATTTGCATTGGTAAAATGAATGCTTCGGATCGTTGAGAGACGTGTCCGACTACCGCAATGTGAAGTCGGATCGCTGCAATGAGGTGTTGAGTCGATGGAATGGACTGTCCCCCAAGTTGAAAGCAATATTCGCCCAGTTGAAAGCGTTGTCCGGTTTGCGCAGCGACATCTTCCTCCGCCAGAGTTGACAATTTCGTTGACAGGAAGTGAAGTCCGGCGAGTAGAAAGTGATGTTGTCCAGGTTGAAAGAGACATCCCGTGAGTTGAATGAGGCGACCCTGCAGATGAAAGCAGCGTTTCCCGATTGGAAAGTGCCGATTGGAAATGAAAAAGGCATATTTCGAGGAATGAACGCGATTCGTCCCAACATCAGTGGCATCGTGGCATCATCGGCATCCCGACAAGGTCGGGACGTATCAAGGAGCAGACGTTTTCCAAAAAAATTGTATTGTCATGCTGAGCGAAGCGAAGCATCCATTTCTCAGGAAAGAGAAATGGATTCTTCAGTCGTCCGTTCACAAAGCGGAACGGGCTCCTTCAGAATGACAGTCCTCTTGTTTTGGGACGGCACAGGCGGATGGATAATCAGAAATCAGGTCCTGCAATGTTTGCTCGACTGCCACAGACCATTCCATGACAGAAAAAAAGGAGGTCTCGTTTTAGCTCGACCACCGCGTAACAACAGAATCATTTTCCCCTTGCTGAGCCGCTTCACGGTGTTACGAAGCAATTGGTCTTGAGGGAATGGCGATGGGAATCTCTCATTTATATATACATTGCCGCCGCGGGAGGGCACCGCGGGATTACGGTTTGGCCGCCCTTAACGAATTATCAATCAACACATAGGAGCATTGTCATGACGAAGGACGAGGAAAATCAATTGACAATGATCGAGTCGACAACGTCGCTCTTAGATGCGAACGCCGACAAGCTCACGCTTCCCGCGCTGAAGACCGCGGCAGGCGAGCTCGACGGTGTGCTTCTCAAGATCATGGAGAAGGTAAAGGAGACGATGACGGCGACGGCAGGTAAGGCACAGACCAAGGCAAATGCCGAGGACGCTTTGCTGAACGAACTCATGGTCGTTGCAAAGGGGCTGTTGGCATACGGCTACAAGGTCGGGAACCAGGAGATCATCGAGAAAGCGAAGGTTACCGAATCGCAGCTGAGGCACACTCGCGACACGGAGTTCGTGGCGAAAGCCCGGACCATCGAAGAGCTTGCCCGAGAAAACACTGCAGAGCTGGCGAACTTCGGAATCACAGCGGAGTCGCTTGACTCGTTGAAAGGGAAGATCGACTCGTTCGAGAAAGCGCTGGGCGACAGGGAGAGCAGCGTCGCGCGGCGCAAGGGAGCGAGGTTGAGCTTCTACGACTACCTCGACCAGGCGAAGGGACTCCTCGAGAACGTGATCGATAATCTCATGGAGCCATTCAGGAAGAGCGATCCGCAATTTTACAACGAGTACATGGAGGCGCGGGTCGTTAAGGACGTTGGCTTGAGGCACAGGGAAGCACCTCCTCCTCAACCCCAGCCGGCACAGACGAAATAGCTGTTAGCTCATAGCTGATAGCGGATTCACAGCTCGAAGCGGGGACGGCGGGGCGGCCTGCCGTCTCCGAGTTTAGTTGGGAAAAGATTAGGGAACGAAGAAGCCTGCCAGAGGGAGATGCGCCTCCGGCGGGGAAGAAGTTGGAGGCAAGTAGGGAAGAAGGGGCGACATCGGTCGTGCTTCGAATGAAGAATTCCAGATACTCATGTCTTCGATTGGATTCCTTGCGTATCTATTCTTCCGAATATTCAGGGGTTTCCTCACGGTGAAGCCTAGGAAAACCACACGAATACCCATCTCAACCTGTTGGATTGTCTCGAAGAGCGAATTGCGCTGGCAAGATTCGGCAGATATGTGGAGCATCCTTTTGTACTAAGTCGTGGCTGCCATCACATCTGCCAGAAGGCTCAGAGGGCAAATCAGAGGAGCAGATCAATCTGTTTGCCGGATTCTCAATGAGCTGTCCTGTGGAGCGCTTGCACTTCTACTGAGCAAAAGATAATTTTATCGGAGGAAATGGGCGGCATTCAAAAACGAAATCAACCTTATGTATCGTCTCCAACAACTGACAACTGTGGTATTCTAGCACTTGGTATTTGTCAATCAGTTAGGGGAGCCTTTCCGAAAGAGGAGATCAATGCCAATTAATCGAGAGAAAGTAAGAAGCCTCTTACCTCAGTTTCACGCCTTCATGGAGACTGAGGAAGGGCAAACGTGGAAGCAGGAGCGCGACCGCAAGGATGCATTTTTCCACACCTACTTCACCGAGGCTGAGCTTCTTCATCTTGAAGAAGGGACGCTTCGAGAGATGATCCACCTCCTGTGGGCTTGGAACGGATGGACAAACAAAGACTATTTACTAGAACGAATGCTCGGCTCAGGTTTGCCAAGAATCCGTGAAGCGTTCAGGAAGCTCCTATTTGGTAACGATTCTCTCGCTCATCGGTTCGACTATGTCAGAGGAAATGTCAATATGATGGGTGCGGCGTCCATTTCGGAGATGCTTGCGCACCGCGACCATCAACAATACCCAATCTGGACAAGACGTTCACGCGAGGGACTCACTGCTATTGGAGTGAGAGAAGCGGACATCCCTCGTTCAGCACAAATAAGGGGAGATCAGTATGAAGGATTCTGTAGTCTTGTCCGGGGAGTCAGGACGGAGATTGCCAATGAAAGTGCCGAGTTCACCGATTTGTTCACCTTGGATTATTTCCTCTATTTCGTTTCGCTTCAGACACCTCCAGTTGCCGCTGCTGTCTTCCAGGCAGAAGCACCAACACAAAATGTTGAGGAGGACTTCGACCATGGAGATACGATTAACCAGCTTTTAGAACTCGGCGATGGCTTGGGATTTGAAGTTGAGAAGGAATTTCCGTTTGCTCGTGGATGCCGCATTGATGCAATGTGGCGTAGCCGAATTGCAAATCTTGGTACGATAGCTTATGCGTTCGAAGTTCATCGACGCGGTAATCGCGACTCGGCAATTCTTAACCTACAACGTGTCAAACGAGATGCGACAATTCAAAAAGTTATTCTTGTCTCATCACGTCGAGACCTGAACTCGTTCAAAGAAGAAATTGCAACATTGGATGAGGGATTCCGCAATTCAGTTGGGTACTTTGAAGTTCAGGATCTCCAAACAGCGCTTGACCATATGCAAGCACTCAAGTCAATCCTTAGGTCCATTGGACTTCTCAATGTTGATAGTCTATTTGAACAAGAATGATGGAGCGAAAGATAAAGTCGAATTCTGAACGGATCAGGAATTGGCCAACAAAAGAACGCCCACGGGAGAGACTAATTGAGCAAGGTCCCGAATCATTGAGTGATGCGGACCTTCTGGCAATTATACTTCGTGTCGGCCAGGGTTCATTCAAGAGTGGCGTCCGAGGAAGAAACGCATTTGAATCAGCGCTTGCGGTCCTTAAACAATTCGGAGGACTTAGCGGAATAGATCGGGCGAGAATGCAAGAACTCTTAAAGGTGCCTGGTCTCGGACCTGCAAAGGTCGCACAAGTCAAGGCGGCGTTCGAGCTAGGAAAACGTTTATGTGCTGGAAACCTCAAGACCCCGTCTTTCCGATCATCAAAAGCCGTGGCTGACCATTATCGGCCGCTATTCAAAGGAAAGCGCAATGAGACAGTAATGGCGATCTTTCTGGATGGGCAGAACCAACGTTTGGGTGAGAAGGTTATCACGGAAGGAATTCCTACACAAGCTACAGTTTACGTGCGGCGCATAATTGAAGAAGCGCTTCATGTATCTGCTGCTGCAATTGTTTTGGTTCACAATCATCCCTCCGGCAGTTCGGAGCCATCATCTGGTGATGACAATACAACCAGTAATCTTCTGAAAGCCTGCCAACTAGTTGAGTTGATCTTTCTGGATCATATAATTGTTGGCGAGTCTAATCACTACAGCTATTCGGACGCTGGTCGTCTTCAAGAACTTATTAACTAATAGGAGGAATCTGCGTGGCTAAGAAGATTATCGCGCAATCCTATAACAAACCGGATCAAATCCAAATCAAGGGCAATCAAATATTTAGCCCGCTCAGACAGAAATGGGTATCACTTACGCCCGAGGAAAAAGTGAGGCAAGACTACCTTCATGTGCTCGTGGGAGAGTATGGCTTTGCTTACGATCAAATGGATGAAGAAATTGATGTTACGGGAAGAGGGTCAGCCCAGGCGCGGGCGGACTTTGTGATTTGGCGAACGGTGGAGGACAAAAATAACGAAAAGTCACCACTCATTGTAGTGGAATGCAAAGCAGACAACGTGTTCATAGATCGGTCGGTTTATGCTCAGGGTGAGAACTATGCACGCCTGAGCAATGCACCCTTCTTTGTTACCCACAATCACCGTGAGACTCGCTACTGGCGCGTTCTTCACGAAAGGATGCCGAAGCACTTTGAAGAGATCGATGGGATTCCTCACGCCGACGCATCTGATAATGAAATCAAAGAGTTGATGAATCGACTCAAGGTTTTCAAAGAGGATGAATTCGCTGATCTTCTTCACCAGTGTCACAACGTCATTCGAAATCGAGAAAAGCGTGACCCGGTTGCTGCCTTTGACGAAATAGCAAAGATTCTTTTTATCAAGGTGTATGTAGAACGAGAGCTTAAAGCCAAGCACAAACGGAAAAATCTTTTCAGCGTGGCCTTCCTTGAAGAACAGCTCGGCGACAACCCGCTTGAGGACTTATTTCAAAGGACCAAGGAGCACTACAAGACCGATCGGATTTTTGAACCTGATGAAAAACTCAATCTGAAGCCTGCCACAGGCATGGAAATAGTTCGCCTCCTTGAAAAATACAACCTCTCTGATACTAGCGAAGACATAAAAGGCATCGCATTCGAACGTTTCCTTGGCAAAACGTTCCGTGGAGAGATCGGTCAATTCTTCACTCCGCGTCCTATCGTAGAATTCATGGTACGCATGCTTGAACCGAAGGAAGGTGAGGTCATCTGCGATCCGGCTAGTGGTTCGGGGGGATTTCTTATTCGATTCTTTGAAATTGTTCGCCAACAGATATTAGCCGATGCTGACCGAGAATATGAGGAGTACAAGAAGCAAATATTGGCGAACAAAAAGTTGTCCGTTGATAAAAGCGCATCAATGCTCCGTGAAAGATATGATGAAATCCAGAAAAACCTAGACCATGGTCATGAAGGATCGAGACTGTGGAAACTTGCCAATCAATACATTTATGGTACTGACGCTAACGACCGCATGGCTCGTACCAGTAAGATGAACATGATTATGCATGGTGATGGCCATGGTGGTGTGCATCATCATGATGGATTTCTCAATGTTAATGGTATCTTCGAGGGCAGGTTTGATATCATACTTACCAATCCTCCTTTTGGCGCAAATGTCGAACCATCGGACAAAATTCTTGAAGAACAAGTAGATATCCCTGAGGATGTTGAACGTGAGTACACGCGCATCTACGGTATTGCCTATAAACAAGCACTCAAACGTGTGCGAGCGGCAAAAGGGAAGGGCATAGCGAGTCTGTTCCAGTTGCCGAAAGCAAAGGGAAACGGAGCGCTTGGAAGAATCAAGACAGAGATACTCTTCATCGAGCGCTGCATTGAGCTTTTGAAGCCAGGCGGACGAATGGGCATTGTTTTACCCGAGGGTGTTTTCAACAATCCTTCGCTGGCCTACGTACGCGAATTCTGTGAAGACCGCGCCCGCATACTGGCAGTTGTGAGCCTTCCACAAGAGACGTTCCTTTCTTCAGGTGCCACGGTGAAGGCTTCTCTTCTCTTTCTCCAGAAGTTCACAGATGATGAGTCAACCGACTTCATTGCAAAGCGCGATAATGCTAACGCAGAGATTGAAGCGAAATACGCTCATGAAATTAAGCGTGAGACCGCTCGGCTTGAGGCTGTCATTGGAAAAGCGAAGGAGTCCAAGGATCGAAATGCTGGAAAAGTTGCCCAACGTGAGCTTGCTGACTATCTGAAACGAATGAATGTGACAAAAGCACAGGAGGCACGCGCTCTCTTGAAGGAACGGTTCGATTACCAAATTTATATGTACGAAGCTGAGAAGGTGGGGATCACGGCCACTGGCGAACTCGACGCCAATGAACTCTATCCCAACGAACGTCTACCAGAGGGAATGGAACCTGAAGATACCTGCCTCGAACTTTACCGACAATATCGGACAAGCCCGGATGCTTTTGCCGTAATCGGTGGGGGCGCATGACGACGTTGATCAGCGTGTATCCACGGGCTTTCGCAGTCAGGTTTCGTGACTTGTATCGGTGGGACCCTTCAAGTTTTCACAAAATTGTCTGGCATTGGCCTATAAGCGTGATGCACCCATTGGGGAGTGCGTTGCGAGCCCGCAAGGAAAAGATTGACCGCGCCAAGGTTAGGTTCTCCGAATTGCAGCCGATTACAATTCATTTCGATGGAAGCATTGACAAAAGGGAAGTTGACTCTGATCGTGAATACACAATGGAATTGTTTGCGGCCAGACCAGGTGATATTGTGGTAGCCAAAATCGATTTGAAGAACGGTGCGCTTGGTATTGTCCCTGAGGGATGGGATAATGTTATCGTGACAGGACACTTCGCCGTTTACGAACCAGATCGCTCAAAGCTGGTACCTGAATACTTGCATCTACTGATTCAAACGGACTTCTTCAAAGCCCACCTGTGGCGCAATAAGGTTGGTGCGGAAGGGCGCAAGGAAGTGAAGCTCGACTTTTTTGAAAACGAACTTATTCCCCTTCCCGCCATAAAAGTGCAACAAAGAATCGTGGATAGATGGGAAGTGGCGCAGAAGGCGGTAGCTGGAGCCACAAATAAAGTTAAACAGCTTGAAACGGAGATCGAGTCTCAGTTGCTAGCTGAATTCGGAATCAATTCTGGTCCGTTCTCATGCCGCAACAAAAGTTTTACGGTACATTGGAAATTCCTTGACAGATGGGGCGTTGAATTCAATGGTTCGGATTGGACTTTGGAGGACCTATTCAAAGGCAAGTATCCACTTCGACAGCTGAGTGAGCTTGCTTGGGTGAATCCGACTACTGTCCGCAGGGTTATGAGATCTGCTAAGGTTTCATTTGTGCCCATGGAGGCAGTTGATGCAGAGGAAGGCGAAATTACACGACCCTCGGAACGGGAATTTTCCGAAGTGGAAAACGGCTTCACAGGTTTTCAAGATGGTGATGTAATCTGGGCAAAGATTACACCTTGCATGGAGAACGGGAAATGCGCCATTGCGAAATCACTTTTGAATGGAGTCGGCTACGGCTCAACTGAATTCCACGTGATCAGAACCAAAGATGTGAACATTTTAACTCCGGAATTCATTTGGGTATTGCTTCGCCTTCAGCGTTTGCGCCAAGCGGCTCAAAGATATTTTATTGGTTCCGCTGGTCAGCAAAGGGTCCCGCCTGATTTCTTGCGAGATCTTCCGATTCCATTAGTGCCCGTTGATGAGCAACGAAGAGTGGTGGAAAGGGTGGCGCAGCGAAGGAAGGAAATCATGGATCTAAAGGATGAAGCACGGGCCTTGGCTACGAGAGCCAAGGCGGATACAGAAGCGTTGATTCTTGGATCCAAGAAAGTGCAGGTATAATAATATGTCTCGTGGTCCGCAGTTTATCGAGTTCGAAGGGCTGTTTCAAGAAGGGGTTCTCGGAATTTTTCGTGTCGTGCGAGGATTTGCTGACCTTAAGAAGTTGGCAGAGGTCTCGGTACCATACACGATGGAGGAAACACAGCAAGCCGACCGTGTATTCGGACACCAAAGGAAAGAGTCGCTTAGGCATGCAGAAGAAATCAAGAAATATCTCGAAGCCAGCGGGAATAGGTTTTTTCCTGAGATAATTCTGTCCGTAAGGGTCCCAGTTAAGCTTATTACATCACGCGGAGAAGTTACATCGGAAGATCTAGGTCTTGGCGAAATTGTATTTGGTGCAAGAAGCGTCACGGATAGCCTAGTTGAAATCTCTAGACTGTATTCAAGCGCAACAATGCGCATGCAGAGTCTTCGTGTACGAATCGCTGACCTACAACGAGTCCGGACAGAAAAAGTCATCCGTCGTATTGACGGTAACCACCGTCTTTATCTCGCTGACCAGCTCAAGGTTGATCCCAATTCGCCATCGAAGTATCTTGCGCCTTTTTGCATGATTCTCTTAAACGCACCAAATGATGAAGGGGATGATTTTGCTGAGTCTCTGATATTCCACACCATTAATAGTATGGCCTTGCCGCTTGATTCAGAGCATGGACTAAAATTGCTTCTTGGGCAGAATCCAGCAAATGCGCCGCTGCCTGATGAGGAGTTCTCATATAGCCCGGAGTTGCACTTGACCCGGCTCATGGTAGCTCGACTAAACGCACTGCCAAGACCAGCAAGAGAGAGATTTGGGGATCGGCCGCTGACAGCATTATTGGATTCAGCACGAAATCTGATCGCGATGGAACCCTCGATTATTAAAGACCGGGCAACCCTGAAAACTTTTGCTGATGACCTTTTTGCGGCATTATTGGATATTTCGACGAAGCTCAAGTCTGATCAACCTTCGTTATGCAGCACCTATGGTTTCTTCGAACTTGCTGCTCGCGTCTGGCTGGGAGCTGAGGGACATAATCATGAAACTAGAGTCAGTTGGGCAGTTGACTATCTTGACCGTATCGGGGATTGGCTTGGCGGCCAGGGCATTACCAACATGTTGGATCCGCTGTCTCCTGCCCAGCAATTGCTCGAAACATTCAAAGCGGCCCAAGCACACATACCAAAGAGAGTGTTTCTTGCGCGATGGTATCCTCCTAATGACGCTCCAGACAACGCGTGGAAAAAGGCGAATTTTCGCCTCAAGGAAGTTCGCCAAGCGCTTACAAATGTCAAGCAGCAATTCAACATCGAACTTGAGTTAGTTGATTTGGGCACGGAGGAAGGTGCTGCTTTCCCAATTCATAAAAAAATGTATGAAGCGATTGCATCATCGGACATAGTCATTTGCGATCTTACCGGCCACCGTCCCAATGTCTACATTGAGGCCGGATATGCGTTGAGCCAACTTGAGAAGAAACGACTAATTCTTCTTTTTGAACCTTACGATGCCAGCGATAAAGTGCCCTTCGATTTGAGCACATTTAAATATGTGCAGGTAACAGAAGCTGCAGAGATTCCTGATAGGTTAGGCACAGAGATCGTCGCAATTCTGAGAGAAAGCGGAGCAACGCTTGATGATTAGTTGCTCTATCTTTTATTTGAGGCATAAGCTTTAAATCTGTACCGGTTGTGAAAAGAACGAACCGTCGCATCCATCCTCGGCGTAACTCCAAGAGTCTTATTCAGCTGATCGTAATCGGAAATAAGCTGCCTCAAGCTGTCGTTGCGAGGCTTGATCGTGTTGCTAAGGCAATGAGTCTCAGCACTAGTAATGAAGAACTTGTCTACGTTGCTTGGGAATATGCTTTGACAACATTCGAAATGGCAATGAGGCAGAGATACGAAGAAATCATGAAGGAATCTCCTAAGCCGAAAAGTCTCTATTCCTTAGTGCGATGGGCCTCCGGCAAAGGCCTGCTGGAAGAGAGCGAATGGAGGACTGATCTTCTCCGCATCCTTAGAAATTCGTCCTTCCATTCGCCGATGGATTATAAATTAGGCGCTGGAATTACAGAGTTGATCTTGAAAATAGTGGATACGATCAATGACCTCTATGTGGATCCTACGCTGCGCGCAGAACGCCGGAAGAGCCTAGCCGAGATCAACACCCTGCTCCAAGAGTTGATCAGCGACGGTGCTGTCTTAGAAGTTAATGGAACGAGTTGCCCCATCTTCAAAGCTGGAACTCTCTATCAACGTAAGCGAAGTGGTAAACAAGTCTACTACCTGCTTTGCTGGCCTACATTTGATATGACTCCAGACCAAACGGGAAACGTAGATGAAGGCAAGCCTTTGGTCTTTGCGACAGAAAGGATCCTAGGATCGAATTCTGAGATTACCTGTGACACTCTTGATTCAGAGCCGGTTAATGTGACCATTCGGAAAGTTGTCGACCCCGACGAGTCTGTGAGAATCAAGGAGTGGATAGAGACCCTTAATGATGGGGATTCAGCTCTCGTCGCAGGGATAGATTTTGAATGGAGTAGAACCATAAACTCGCTGAAATCGAGACGGGAAGAGATATGACTTGGTAGTATTGTTCTCTCCAGGCCCAGCCTTCGGCTTCTGGTTCTCGATTCGGTAGACTGGTTAGTATGCGTTGAAGATATGCATCTGGTGCGTCAAACGAACCTCTCGTTCGTCGCCTTTGCTCATGCTACGCCGGTAACGATGTCTTGACAGAAGTACTCGTCGAACTTGACTTAGAGATCGCGAGCGCTTAATTTCGCATACAGCAATTTGTGGCGCAAAGAAGCTGCGGGAGAATTTGTGCTTGGATAATGGGACTTGTCTGGTGCTGATTTGTGTGAACACACGGGCTTTTTATGTCTGATAGCACCTTCCAACTAATGAGCAGGGGCGCTCTACAATATGGGCGTGGACAAAATAATCCATGTTAGAGGCAAGGATTTTCATGGCGGGACTGTGCTTGTTTTCGGTGACTGTGTGAGAGCTCCCCCGCAGGTTGTCATCAAAGAGGTCAATCCAAAACCAAGAAGCCATGATCCGGAATTTTTGGATCACTGATCGGGTAAGGAAAAATTTCCCGACGACCGTGATGAGCCAAACTTCGAGAAAGTTTGTGCGGTGTGGGAAGGGAAGAAACAAGAATCAAATATTTACTTTTTTGAGGAGGTCAGCAATGAAGAAGATCTTTTTCGTGTCGGCGTTAGCCACCATACTGTTTGCTTCCTGTTCTCGCAACGACAGTGTAATTAGAATTGGGGCAATTCTACCTCTGACTGGAAGCGCGGCGGAGCTTGCGTCGCAGCATAAGCAAGGTCTTGAGTTGGCAATACAATATTTGGACTCTCTTAATTCAAAGAATAGATACGAATTGGTGATTGAGGACGATCAAAACGATCCGAAGAATACTATTGCCATCCTAAACAAGATGTTGTCAATAGACAAAGTCTCAGCTGTGGTAACTGTTACGAGTAGCCCTTCATTGGCGATTGCGCCAATAGCGGACCAAAAGAATATTCCCCTGTTTGCAAATTGTGGTGATCCAACAATTACGTCCCGGTATAAAAGCGTCTTCAGGAACTTTCCGAGCTCGGACCAGGAGATCAAGAGAATGTCACAATTTGTCTCCAAGACGTTGCAACTAGAAAAAATATACCTCCTCTACATCGACGACGCATATGGCAAAGGCGCAGAGAGTGTGGCTGAGACTGAGTTTCCTACTCTTGGGATTAAGATCGTCGGCTCCGATGCGTATGGTAATGAAGCGGCCGATGTAAGAGCCATCGTGAATAAAGCTATTTCCAAACAAAGCGATGCTATATACGTTTATGGTTATGGAATGCCCACCGCACAAATAGTAAATAAGTTACGGGAAACGGGTTACAAAGGGATTATTCTTGGATCTTATAATTTTTCTCAACCGCCGCTAACAACAATCTCCGCGTCAAGCATTGAGGGATCATATTATACTGTGCCGACCTTTCAGAAAGATGGCAAGAATACTGCAACAAGATTCTGGAATACTTACGAGAGAAAATACGGTAAACCACCCTTGTGGAACATGGTTGTTGAATATGATGCAATCATGATTTTGTCTAAAGCATTTCAGTATTCGCAAACAAACAATACTTCAATAATTGACGCTCTAAATCGGATAGGCGACTACAACGGCGAAGGTGGTTATTACTTGTATCAGTCTTCAAAAGATTGGCTATTGCCTATGAGCATAGCCACCGTCAGATCCGGCCAAGTACAGTACATTGAGTAAGTGCAAAATGATTACTATTCGGCCGGTAAACATCGCAGAAGCAGAAAACGTTTTTGATCTTGAGAAGATGATATGGCCTGCCACCATACAAGCTTCAAAGGATGAATTGTTCCGTAGATTAAGAAGTTTTCCCGATGGAGTAATAGGTGCATGGATTGATAACGAACCTGTTGGATATGCCACTTGCCAGATCGTTGACTATCATCCTCATATGCATCTAGATCAGCTGTCGAAATTTCTTCCTCAGAAGTATCCTACCACTAATAATCACAATCCATCAGGTAACTGTCTGCACTTTCTATCTTTTGGCCTTCTTCCGTCTTATCGTAATAGAGGCTTATGGAAGCTCATGATAGCATACAGAATATCACTTGCCAAGATTTTGAGGCTAAAATTTGTTTTGGTAGATAGCAGAATGCCGTCATATGCAACTCGTCCAACGGAGTTCGCTGAATTATCACCTTCTGCGTATCCTTTTGCCTTGATTAACAACAAGTTGGTTGATCCATATCTGTCGGTTTTCCAAAGTTTTTCGTTTGTTCCTATTGGGGCTTGCACATCCTCTTATGAAGACTCAGAAAGTGGAAACTATTGGGCTTTTATGGTGAGAGAGATTTTGTAAGGAGATAGCAAATGAATATGATAGCTGGACTAGGTCATGCTTTAAAGACTTACGATACCGATCTGAGAAGAATCCTAAATTACAAGGAGCCATCCGAGTTGGTGCGGAAGATTTCTCAACTCAAGTGCATCTATAGGCGGGATTTGTGTAACGCTATAAAGGAGCTCGACCCGATGTTGCGGGCGCACGCTAAAGATAAATTCAGATGGGTTGCGCTTGTATACAAAAGTGATGTATTGAAGAGATTCATTTTTAATGAAGCTTTACCTTTTGGAAAGTACGATAGGTACCTAGAGACTTTTGCACAAATGCAGAACAAAGTGTTTGACTGGTATGAAAGCAAAGCTGAATCGGGTAGCCTATTATCTGTCTTTCAAATGGCATTGTATCCTGATTATGATCTCAAAAAACATCCAATCTTTGGATTTTCACGGGACAACAAACCAAATGAATCATCCTCTATGATTAATGTCAGTGACATATTTACCGACGAGTTTGTTACACATTACTATAATACTCTTACAAAGGAGATTGGGGGAGCCCATGCCAAACAAGATACATTTAAGAGAGTAGATGAAGTTATCGAATTAGCAAGCCAATCAATCCTAGCAACCTCTATTGGATTTACCAGTGTGTCAACAATAAAATATAAATTGGCAGAGATTACAGGAAACATCGGGATCATAAGGAGAAGTGAATTAGAGATTCTCTCTGCATTGACATGCCTTGTTGTTGTCGACCCTGGATGGAAATACTACTACTATATTCCATATGCTAATGAAGTCAAATCTGAAAGACCCTATGCAGCGATGGCGATCGCAACATCAAAACCATGCGACTTCACAAGATCAAAAAGTACAATTAGAACGACTATGGGACCAATATTTCGTCTTCTTGATATTGTCGAAAGAGATTTGGCATCCCTTGATCGATCTACGGATGACATTTGGGAAAAACTAGTTTCGCGAATTACCAATCCCGGCGTATCTGCGCTTGAACAGATATTAATTGGACTGAGAGAGATTTATCGTGCAAAGTGGGGAATCGAATTGATGTTTAATGGTTCAGTGCAGGATGCTCAGAGAATAAATCATCGCACAGGTATTGTAGCTTTTAACAGACCTTCTCCCAAGAATGTGCTGATCAGTAGGCCTACTGAAATAGTTGGTGAATCAATTAAGGGGATTGATATCCATCAGATCATCAAGGATATGGATAAGAAAGTGGAGGGAATTTCACAAAAATATGATTTAGGTGCCCCCTATTACGCAAATAGCATAAAACTTGTCGGTTGGTTAGATGTTGATGTAATAGCATCAACGGAAGTATTTGCTCGTCTATCACATTCGCGGATTGATGTTGATCGATTTGCAAATGTTTTAAGAGAATATTTCGGAAGATGTATACTCGGCTCTGGAGCGATAAGAACAAGTGAGACTCCTGATGGATGGATGTGTGGATTTCTTACTGTTGAGGAAGCTTTAGTTGCAGCGTTAAAACTAGTAACGCGATTGAAAACGGAATTGAATGAAAAATTGGAGAATATCTTAAAAGATTCATTTAGGCTAATAGATGGTGGAGTAGGAATTCGAGTGGGTGTCCATTCGGAATCTGTTACCATAGAATTAAATGAAGGATTAAAAGACGTTGCTGCAAACGCTTTGAATCACACAGGTCATCTTCAAAAGCAGGGCGGTATTAAGTTTCTCCAAAGATATCTTGAAGAGGATTACAACAAACCCACAAGAATGGATAGAGAAGAAAATCTTCTCTGGGTGTTGGCTCTTAGCAGCGAGGCAAAAGGGGCGTTCAAAGAGTTATTGGAAGGCGAGAATTTACTTATTGTTGAGTTCAATCGGCTAAATCCAAATCTGGTTGAGTCGGCAACTATTGACGATGATCCTGAAGTATGCATATATGGCAAGCAAAGGGAGAGGAATAGTTTATTTGACAAAATAGATGAACTAATAGAGGTCGATCAAATCATAACACGTCAGGAAAGAACGTATCCATACATCAAGGATGAGGCAAGATATGTGATCGAATGTTTGGAGAAATGGGGGGAAAACGATGGGGCGAATGTTAAGACCTGTTTAGATATTGGTTCTGGCGCTGGAATTTATGCCATTGCTATGGGTTTGATATTTGAGAAAGCAATAGTCGAAGCAATCGAACCGTTAAGTAATGCTGTAGTGAAATGGAAGAGAAATGTGGATAAATCATCGCAAACATTCGGCAAAGATCTGTCTGGACGATTGAGACTTTCTCATGCCACAAAATTTTCTCAATGCAAGGACGAGTTGGCCAAATTCTGGGACGTAGTCGCATTTAATCTTCCATACGTGCCCTCAAATGATAGGGAGAACACCTTTCTTCATTCGTATGGTGGTGACGACGGCCTGGAATATATCAAGGAAGTCTTGGAATGGATCGCCAACGAAACCCAGAGAGTTGGGAAAGTCGTCTTTCCGATCTATTCTCTTGCAAAATGCGAAGATTTGAAAAGAGAATATGAGATGGATGAAAAGAGCACTCTCATATATCAAACGATCAAACAGATACCTGGCCTCGAACATAAATTCAGAATTACCTATGATGCGAAAGAACTTCTTCCTAATTGGTATGTTTTGGGCTATTCTAACGACCCGGTCAATCATTTTGTTCGGTTGGAAACAGCCTTTCCAGAAGCCAGACGGAGAAAGGATGTTGCGGCTTGGCTAGAACAATTATCTTCAAAGTATACTCATATGTGGCATTCAGTAATAATAATGGAAGCCAAATAAGTAATGGTATTTCCATTTCTCATAAATGGAATTATTGAGGGATTCATATATTCATTGGTTGCAGCGGGTTTTTCTCTTGTCTATCAGACGACCCGTTTTCTTCACTTTGCCCACGGTGCCATTTACACCTTCGGTGCTTACTTCGCATATCTTTTTACCATTCAACTTGGCATCAGCCGATTCGTAGCATTTCCGATAGCCTGCATCGCAACTGCGATGCTTGGAATGCTCCTTGAACTTGGTATATATAGGCCGATGCGAAGAAGAAACGCGACTGACCTCACTTTACTTGTTGCTTCGTTGGGACTATATGTCGTGTTGCAAAACATGATCTCGATGGCTTGGGGAGACGATACCAAGACGATGCGGACTGGAGCAGTCGTCGAGGGACATTTGTTTCTTGGCGCACGTATCACGAACGTACAAGTCGTTATCATTGTTGCAAGTGTAGTTTTGATTACGCTGATGGCACTGATATTGACGCAGATGAAGATCGGCAAATCCTTGCGGGCGCTGGCGAACGATCCGGAGCTTGCACGGCTTAGCGGGATCAATTCTGATCGATATGTTCTTTATGCGTTCGCCATCGGTTCGTTCCTCGCCGCAGTAGCTTCCATCATGATTTCTTTTGATACCGACATGACTCCGACGATGGGATTCAATGCGCTCTTGATGGGAGTAACCGCTGTTATTGTCGGCGGCGTGGACAGCCTGCCGGGTGCTGCACTTGGCGGTTTGCTGATTGGGCTGGCGCAAAACCTTGGGGTGGCGGTTCTTCCGTCTCAGTGGCAGGATACAATTGCGTTTGGGATATTGATTTTGTTTTTGCTGTTCAGGCCGTGGGGGATATTAGGGAAAAAAGGGCAGAAAATTATCGTATGATGAGTTTGATTGAGTACTCTCGTATAGTAGGACTCAGATGTTCGAGTCCTGGTAACTTGTTATCCCTTTGCAAAAATGGAGTGCCGTTCTGCGATAGTGAACAAAAACAGATTACCTTAAGGCGATTTTTGGAGTCCATTCTGATTCATGAATGGACGACATTAAAAATCGCCCCTTTCACGCAGAATGGCGCGTTCGAAGACTCCAAGGGAGTCGAGACCATTTTTGCAGGGCGCCCTTTTCTTTTGATTCGTTTTCTTTTGGGCGAGCAAAAGAAAACGAACATCTGTCGGGTCGACTATTTGAGTAGGAGTAATGTTCTTTCTCTTGTCTTGACACAAGAGAAAGAACCAAAGAGAAGGTCAAGGCTTCAGAAAAATGGCTAAAAATTTCTCCGCGGAGCTAAAACAAATAAGATCCAGCTTACTCTTACGGAGCAGTGGAGACGAATATTTGTATTCTGACGCTCCGCTGCGAAATTTTCTTTACGCCATTTTTCTGGATGCCGAATTTGTGATAGAGATTAATCCGACCGCTTGATGGAATACCTTCTTCACATCCTTATCATCATTAACATTTATATCATCGTCGGGCTTTCTCTCAACCTGATCGCCGGCTATTCTGGCTTGCTCTCCGTTTCACATGCCGGCTTCTTCGGTATCGGAGCATACGCTGCTGCTTTGCTTGCGCTCAACTTTCATGTGAATTTCTTGGTAGGCATTGCCACAGGCATTGTGGTTGCAACCATGATCGGCTTTGCCATAGGTTACCCCTCCTTGAGGTTCCGCGATGATTTCTTTGTCATCGCCACGCTCGGCTTTCAGATGATCATTTTTGACATTATGAATAACTGGATGGGATTGACTAACGGCCCGCTCGGCTTGCCGGGAATCCCTCAGCCCGTAATCTTCGGATTTCAAATTACTTCTCACATAAGTTTCTTTTTCCTAACCATGATATTTGCTGTTGCGGTTTATTTTGTTTGCAGAAGACTCGTCAATTCACCATTTGGGAACGTTCTGAGAGGAATGCGCGAAGATGAGATATTTGCATTATCACTAGGGAAGAATGTGAATTTCTACAAGGTACTGATCTTTGCCGTGGGGTCTGGACTTGTGGCAATAGGTGGCGCGTTGTATGCTTATTACATTTCCTTCATCGACCCTACGAGCTTCACTGTGGCAGAATCTATTTTCATGCTATCGATCGTCATTGTAGGTGGTTCCGGAAGGTTGGGTGGTTCAATCATAGGTGCAATAATTCTCGTGACATTTCCAGAACTTCTGCGGTTTATCGGTCTGCCGAACGCTGTTGCCGCAAATCTGCGTCAGATTTTCTATGGCGGACTCCTCGTGGCGTTCATGATGTTCCGGCCCAAGGGGATTTGGGGAGAATTCAGTTTCAGGAAATGACTTCCAGGACTGTGCAGACAACATGCTTGAGATAAAAGGGATCAGCAGATCATTTGATGGTGTCAAAGCTGTCGATAGTTTTTCCCTTTTGGCACGAGAGCAGAAGATCACAAGCCTCATCGGCCCGAACGGTGCAGGTAAGACCACAGCATTCAATATCGTCACCGGCTTTCTCTCACCGGATGAAGGAGAGGTACTCTTCCGGGGGGACTCCATTCTAAACGAACCAGTTTACAAAATTGCGCGAAAGGGGATCACAAGAACATTTCAAAACCTCAGGCTTTTCAAGAGGCTCACGGCACTTGAAAATGTGTTGTTGGGAAGGCAGAATCAAAAAGGCGAGAAATTCTTCAACGCCCTCTTTTCATTCTCGAAGAACTCACCGAAACATCGAAGCCACGTTGAGAGAGCTTCAGCGCTCTTGGAATTTGTTGGCCTACGGGATCATAAAGACGAACTCGCTGAGAATCTCTCTTACGGTCAGCAGAAGCTGCTGAGCATCGCGTGTTGCTTGGCAGCCGAGCCGGATTTACTGCTGTTGGACGAACCCGTATCGGGCGTTCAGCCTGCGATGATCGAGAAGATCGTCGAAGTGATCCGTGATCTTGTTTCGAATCAGGGCAAGACGGTGCTATTGATCGAACACAATATCGATTTCGTGTTGAACATCTCCGACACTGTCGTAGTGATGGACGAGGGGAAGAAAATTGCCGAAGGAACCCCTTCGGTTATCAAGAACTCACCGGAAATTCTTGAGGCATATCTCTCTTGAGCTTCTTTACCGCCAACATACCAGAAGCGGGGTACGGCAAAAAGGTGGTCCTGAAAAATGTTTCGTTCAGCATTGAGCAGGGTGAAATAGCCGCTTTCATCGGTCCGAACGGTGCAGGAAAATCAACTCTGCTAAAAGTGCTGATGGGAATGCTGTCGACAAAGAATTGCTCGGTGATACTTAATGGGAGCCCTCTTTCAAGTCGGAATCCTGAGCTCAATGTAAAAAAGGGAATCAGCCTCGTTCCTCAGGGAAACAGGGTATTCACGGAATTGTCAGTAGAGGAAAATCTAGAGGTCGGTGGATATTTGCTTCCCAACAGAGACGAGGTTGCTTCAAGAATTGAATTGCTGCTAAAGATATTCCCTGATCTTAAGAACCACCTGAAAAAGAATTCCGGTGTTCTTAGCGGCGGAGAGAAGCAACAACTCGCTCTTGCGCGTGCGCTGATGCTGAAGCCCAAAGTTCTGATGTTAGATGAGCCGTCGCTTGGACTGTCACCCAAGTTAGTGACCAAGGCGTTTGATACTGTTCAGCAGATCAAGGGAGAACTTGGCACGACCATTCTGATAGTGGAACAGAAGGTCCGGGAAGTTCTAAGAATTGCAACGCGGGTGTTTGCGCTACGAATGGGCGAAATCGTGTTCTCCGGTACTCCTGGCGAAGTCCAGGAGGGAGAGACGATAAAGAAGATATTCCTCGTCTGAAGTTTGGAATCCGTACGCTCTATGCTGCGGCTGGCTGCGTCATTCGCTACACACGAAAGACTTGCCACCCTCTTCAAAATCCCCCTCCCTGCAAATGAGGGAGAGGGTTGCATTGCGTGAGTGCGTCTTCCGCCTGTGATCGTAAGCTCGCTCGCCGAAGTTTAGGAAACGTTGGCGAGTTGACTCACGACCGTACCGGGGTACCTCACCGGATTGCCTGACGCGCCAAGAGTCAGAAGAGCCACAAGGAGCTTCCTGTCCGCATAGCTCTCTACGCTCGCTGCATCCTGTCCAGGCATCACGATGTCACACATGTGTGCGCCTTTGACATCGAGTTGCAATAGGTCCGTTGCCCTGGAGGCGAGCTACAGAAATCAATATGGAACGTATGTCGCCGTGTACGGCGCTTCTCTTAAGGATTTTTGGGCTGGCTGAAATATCATAACTCCAACTTGACTTTGCATAAAACAGAACTTATACTCCTTCACAAGGCATTGCCATGGAGAGGTGGCGAGTACTCCAGTAGCAGTATCGCCAGCCTTAAGGTGGATTAGCACAGCGGAGCAAATGTCAGGTGCATCTGAAGACCATCCATGTTCAGAGAAGCAGCTATTCTTATTATACCAGACTTGGCGGAAGGAGGAGTGATTTCCGTCTTGGCTATTTCGTTCTCCAAAAAGGAGGAATAGTGTATGAAACCAATGGCTTACCGCATCGCTCTTCTGGAACTACTTCTTTTCATTTTCTGTCTTCCTGTTCGAGCTCAAACTCCCACGACGCTCAACGTCAGTATTCGGGCAGAGCAAGGCTCATCCCAGAAGTTCGAGTTCCAGATCACGCGTCTTCTGGTCAACAAGATATGGATTCAGTATTTGCATAATCGGTACACATTCGACTTTTCAACCCCGAGACAAACTGGTACGCAGATTATTGGAGCATTAGGGGATAGCGTACGGTTGCGCAGCGATGTGAGAAACTTCTTAGATACGGAATTCATAAATGTGCTAAGGAAAGATGGCATTGACAGCAAGCTTATGCCCGATTCACTGAAGTGTGTGTTCACATTAGCAATCAATGCCGGCGATTCGGCCAGCTTTCCAATTAGGATCAACCGTGATACTCACGGCTTTGAGATGCATTTCTTAGCAAGACAAATACCAATTGACACGCTCAGGCTTAAGAAGCTGGACACAACGTACATATTCCTCGGGTTAGACTCATTGGAAGTGTGTGATACAGTCACAAATTGGATCATATCTGAAATATTCAAGCTGCTTGCGTCGCCTGGTATCCAGGTTGACGTATTCTTCCCATCAGGGAAGGCAGCAAATGAATCGATGAATTTTGAGCTGTTACGAAGAAACGAAATTCTTTCTTCTTGCTCCATACCCAGTTCCATCCAGTTCCCTGGTCCGAAGGATACCACTCTTGTTATTCCAGTCACGAGTATTATAGATATGAATAACATGAACGATATTAAATTCGTGATCACTGCCAACGCGCCTCTGTCGCACTCGGTCAAGGACATAGCTATATCCATCGACGCTCAGGTAGATAGTAGGGAAGTCCGAATTCTCCCGCGAAGGATTGCAGATATTCAGGACGATAGCATCGGCGTCCTGACTTGGGACTTGAAACCGGCATCTGAGGATACCACGTTTACTTTTTCAATAGGAACAAACTTCAACTTTTTGTCTTCGTTGAAACTAAGTGGTCTTTACTTTGAGTTTAATGCCACCGTACCTGACCTAATCTATGGGAATCTCGGGATCGAGGCCGGCTTGTACCAGGGAAGCTCGAGTGCAAAAAATACTGGCGGTGATTCCACAGTCTATAGCACTACAAGCATCAACGGTTTCTACTTGAATCCGATATTGAAATACAGCGAGAATTTTTACTATGGACTTAACATTGAGTTCAGGGAAACACAAACCAGTTACGATTCCATTGTCAAGAATGGCAAAACCACATTCGGGGCCACGCCCATACCTAATGATGAATTCCTGATCGGTCCGTACCTCGTATTCCAGTATCAGGATGGTGGCGTATCTTTTGAGGTTGACTTGGTTCCTTCCATGTGGAATCAGCTTGGGAACGAATGGTACAAACATGTCGGATCAATACTTCGTCCATTTGCTTACCGAGGTTTGTACCAGTTTCAGATCGAGGAATTGGCACACTCGATAATGCTTGGCGGACAGGTTCGCGCACCGTCTCAGGGGCGGCCAACACAGTATATGCTCTATCTCACGAAGGAATTTCGTATGTCAAAGTTGGTCGACTTCATCAATGGGATTTTTCATTGAGCCAACCCATTCGAGTGAACAACGAGACACATACCAAGAGTTGGTTCGTCAATCCTTGCAGGTGTGCCACGCCCAACGATTTATGATTCCTCGATCGGACTATTGCCTTTGCCGGAATATTTAGCTCACGCCCTGCCTCTCCTCCTTGTTTCAAGAGGGAGTAGTAATTTTCCTTGCCAAGCCCCGCATCATGCTTTTGGGATAGAGACTCGCCACTTTTCTAACGGCAGAATGCGCAAAGCGGGTGCAAAGCTCGAAGAGGAGAAAATCATACCCATTTAACCCACCAACGGTTCGAAAGGAGCTCCGCTCCTGACTCTTATGTTTGCCGCGAATTGTCACTTCCGGAAGCTCGCTGGATGAAGCTCGTGCGATGGCTGAAGATGCGATTCGCTGTCATTGTGAAGGATTGCTGAAATACGGTGAAGCTCTACCGGAAGACACTAAGATATTCTGACGAGCCTGTTAAAGAAACCATTAGTGTTCGGTTAGAGGGGGCGTGAGCGAGAGACTTCCTGTCCTCAGCGCGAGGGAAGTTGTCGGGGTTCCGGAACGTGCAGGTTTCTTTATTCATCATCAGTCGGGGAGCCACGTCCAAATGAAACACAAGCAGAAGCCGTAACTCCGTATTACGATTCCGATGCACTCAGGTGATTGCGCAGATTTGCAGACTACGTCGTGAGCGGAGTCGAACGATTGACCGCAGAGGCTATGGATGCCGTCGCCCTTCGACTCGTCCCGATTTTATCGGGACTCGCTCAGGGTGACAGTGTGTTTTTTCTATTACCCGGGCATCGGCCAGGGGAGTGGCAGTCGCACTTCGACTCGTCGTCCGCCAAGACATAGTGGGTGGACTGGTCCGTCCGATTCATGCATGGACGGACCTTCGGCTCAGTGTGACAGGGGGCTTTTTATCCGGTGGCGGAGAAAGGGCTGTCGCACTTCGACTCTCCCGATATTGCGGGACTCGTCCGTCCGATTCATACATGGACGGACCTTCGGCTCAGGGTGACAGTTGTTTTTATTGTCTGCGGCCCCTATCCCTCGATTGAAAACATATGTGGAACCTAAATCACCTGACTGTTACTGTTCCCCTTAATCTGATGTCTTTGGACGAAGCGCCAATCATAATACGAAAATCGCCCGGCTCCACAACTCTTTTCAGGCTTTCATTAATCATCGACAATAATTCAGGCGTAATCTTGAACTCTTCCTCTTTTGTTTCCCCGGCTTTAAGGTGAATTCTCTTGAATCCTTTAAGTTCTATAACGGGCGTAACTACGGATGCGTATAACTCCTTTATATATAACTGAACTACTTCATCACCGTCAACTTTACCCGCGTTCCTTATTTTGAAACGAGCGATGACAGTGTCATCGGGCGTTATTTCTTTCTTATCAAAGGTCAGATCGCTGTAATCGAATTTCGTATAGCTTAGTCCGTACCCGAATGGAAATAACGGTTCACCTGTAAGGTTCACGTAATCGTTCCCTCTTCCGGTTGGTTCATGGTCGTAGTACAGCGGCAGCTGGCCTTCGAACACTGGGAATGTAATCGGCAGCCTCCCCGCCGGATCATAGTCGCCGAACAAAACATTAGCGACCGCTTTTCCTCCAAGCTCACCCGGATACCACACATCAATTATGCCCGGAACTTTGTCAATCCAATTTTCCATGGTTATTGCACTTCCACCGACCAGAATAACTACAGTAGGCACAGCGGTTCTTGCTATTTCTTTTATCATCTCTTCCTGGTGGCCCGGCAGACTCAGTTTAGCTCTGTCACGAAATTCTCCTTCATCAATCCCAACCGTTACAATCGCAACATCGCTCTTCCGGACAAGAGCAACCGCGTTATTTATTTCTTCGCGCCAGTCATTCTTTACATGTGCATCCCAGACGAGCTTGAATCGCACGTCTCCATCCGTTGTATAGAACTGAATCTTTACGTTATACTCTTTTCCTTTTTGAAACTCGTATGCGACTGTCGATCTGCCGTAGGATTTTTGAATCCAATCGTTAATAACCAGACTATCATTTATAAGTAATCTGTAACCATCGTTTCCTTCAATTCCGATATTGACTTTCCCGTCCACGCGTCCGATGATCTTTCCATCCCATTCCACGGAATACCAGTCGCGATCCAGTTTTGCCTGATCGGGCGAAAACAATGTCCAACTGAAATCCACAGTCTTGTCTGTTCTCGTGAATGCCGGTTCTCCCAGGAAATTCGGATTGCTATAATACTTGCCGAGCAACCCTTCTTCCTTTCTTCCCTCATAAACGCAGGATAGATCTTCCGCGGGGACTGCAACGAATTCGATATTGTCTCTTCCGCAACCGGGAGCATATTCCACATCGGCTTTCACTTTTTCTTTTATCCCTTCAAGTATGTTGACCACATTGTTTGCCGGCCGGCTGTAGCCGCCAAGCCTTCCTTCCACAGCATCCGTTCCGACAACTGCAATTCTCTTTAAATCTTTTCTTAGGGGGAGAATACTGTCTTCATTTTTCAGAAGAACTATCGATTCTTCAGCTGCCTCCTCGGCCAATTGCCTGTGTTCGGGACTATCGTTCAATTCCTTTGCTTCTTCAACGTTCACATAAGGATGGTCAAACAATCCCAGCTCAAATTTCGCCCTCAAGACTCTTCTGACTGCATTATTTATAACGGCTTCCTTGATCAACCCTTTTTTGAAAGCGTCGAAGAATATCGGATACTGCGAGTATGACGACTGCAGCATAACGTCAAGCCCGGCATCGATAGCCTTCTCGGTGGATTCGGTATAATTGTGTGAAGTGAAATGCAAATCGTTAGCGCCTCCGATCCCTCCGGCGTCGGATATGACATAGCCTTTAAATCCCCAATCTTTTTTTAATACCGTGGTTAAGAGCCAACTATTTGCGGTACACGGAGTCCCGTCGAAGGAATTGTAAGACGCCATTATCGATGTCGCATGCCCTTCTTGAATCGCGGCTTTGAATGCCGGGAAGTAAATTTCTTCCATCAGTCTCTTGCTGAAGTTAATCGGATAACTGTCTCTCCCTCCGGAGCCGACATTCGCGACGAAATGTTTCGGTGTGGAAGCAACACCTAGCTTTTCAAACTGTGATATGAATGCAACCCCCATCGCGGAAGTCAGGAACGGATCCTCTCCGTAAGTCTCTTCGGTTCTTCCCCATCTTACATCCCTCGCTATGTTAATTACAGGAGACAACACTTGTCTAATGCCTCTCGACCTGACTTCAGTAGCAATAGCATGCGCGACGCTCTTCATAAGAGGGACATCAAATGTTGCGGCCAATCCGATAGCTTGCGGGAAGGCGGTTGCACCGGGCCTTATCAATCCGTGAAGCGCTTCGTCGAAAGGAATGATTGGAATACCCAACCGCGTATCATTTATGAAATATTTTTGGATGGCGTTTATTTCTTTCGCTTCCGATTCAGCGGTTCCGGAATTGCCGTAGTTAAGCATTTGTTCGGCAGCATTTTTCGATCTGGCTGTTGTATTAAGCTGCAAGCCGAACACTCCGTCCTTGAATTTGTCCATCCCACCGCTTAAGTCGGCCGGGATCATAAAGAGCTGCCAGAATTTTTCTTTCAAAGTCATGCGGGAGAGTAAATCCTCAACTCTTTTGTCTACAGGAAGCTTGGGGTCTTTATAAAGGAGAGTCTGACAAAATGCGGCTTGTGCGAGTAAGCCAAGAACCAAAGGGATCAGAAGTCTTTTCATAATGTCAAATGCCTCTTTCTCATGTTGTTGATGTATGAATTTACTCTCTTTACTAATATAACATTGGGCCGCTTTTTGGGAACACGCTAGTTGGAAGACAGCGGTAAGCGTTAAGCACTGTGCGGTAAGGGGGCGATGGATCGGCACTTCTCCGCCTCAGCCATAGGCTACTGACCTGTCGGCTCGAGAGGCGAGCCATCTCCAGCACAAGGCCCCCCAACGTCAACCATGAGGCTGAATATAATAGGTGGAATGAATTAGATTCTAACAAAAGGAGGGAAGCATGAAGCATATAAACCAACTCAGTTCTTTTCTGATCCTGTCTCTTTTGCTGATACTGCCGTCGGCAAGCTCCGCACAGGAAAGCAAGGTTCGCCTGAGCCTGAAAGCCAGTGTGACGCAGAGACTGGGAGTGGATACCGATATTACCATCGATTACAGCAGGCCTGGAGTTAAAGGCAGAACGATATGGGGTGGACTCGTCCCCTATGGCATGGCTCCGGGAAACAAGGAATCAAAGGGGAATCCTTTTCCCTGGCGGGCCGGTGCCAACGAAAATACGACGATTCAGTCCAACAAGGATGTTCTCATCGAAGGACAAAGATTGCCTGCGGGCAAATATGGGCTCTTTATGATCCCTTCGCCAAAAGACTGGATAATCATTTTCAGCAAGAACGACTCAGCGTGGGGAAGTTTCTCCTATAACCAGGCGGAAGATGCACTCCGGATAACTGTGACACCGGTCGAAGCCCCGCACATGGAATGGCTGATGTACGGATTTGATGACCTCGCTGGAACTTCGGCGACCGCTTACCTTTGGTGGGATAATCTGAAAGTGCCGTTTAAGATCGCACTGCCCGAGAAATAAGCTGTCGGGAAGCCAGGCTCTGCGCGCTCTCACCGCGCGTGTTCCATCATCATCGGCCTCAGCCGTGAGATGGAAGACAGATTTTGCGGAATCGGTGACCCGGGGGAATGGCGTCGCCCTTCGACTCGTCCGTCTACGGCGAACTCGCTCAGGGTGACAGTTGCTTTTTATTTCTTTGGCTTTCCCACCTCCCCATCGTCATCCTGAGCAAGGGAGCGAAGCGACCGAGTCGAAGGATGAGCGAAGGCGGCCGACTGAACCTGGGGAATGCCGTCGCCCTTCGACTCGTCCGCCTATGGCGAACTCGCTCAGGGTGACAGTTGCTTTTTTAGCCAGCCACCAGCTGGGGAAGGGCGACAGTTGCAGTTTTTTTCTTGACCACTCACCCAACCCCCAGCTCTCTTGCTCACAGCCAGCCGAAGCCTTATTATTCATCATCAGGGCATGGACTTACATACTGCTTTGCTCAGATGGGAGCTACTACACCGGGTCGACCACGAATCTCGATCAGCGGATTGCGGACCACAACAACGGGCGATACGGCGGGTATACATCGTCGCGCCTTCCGGTCGTCCTGGCATGGTCGCAGGAATTTTCCGACGTACGCGACGCGATAGCACTCGAGCGGCAAATCAAAGGTTGGACACGAAAAAAGAAGGAAGCACTGATACGAGGTGATTTTCAATTGCTACACGAGCTCGCGCGTTCGACCGGGGCAAAAAGAAGAGCGAGTCATTCGTCCTGAGCGAACTTAAGAAGGTGGCCGGGGAAGGGTGACGGGGCTTTTTATTTCTTTGGTTTTCCCATCTCCCCATCGTCATCCTGAGCGAGGGAGCGCAGCGACCGAGTCGAAGGATGAGCGAAGGCGGCCCACTGAACCTGGGGAATGGCGTCGCCCTTCGACTCGTCCGCCTATGGCGAACTCGCTCAGGGTGACAGTTGCTTTTTTAGCCAGCCACCAGCTGGGGAAGGGCGACGGTGGCTCTTTTTTGTTCGTAAGCTTTGACATTACCATTATGCCGAAACACTCTCGCGATTTCAGTGTGTCGGAAAGTTGTCAGTCCTTTCCATTCCCCCTCCCCGAAGTCCAGGGAGGGGAATATCGGGAGTGAGTTCGACTTCATCCTGTAACAGTAAGCTGGCACACGACCGTGCCGGAATACTGCGCGGGGATGCTTGAGTCATCCATTGTCAGCAGTGCCAACAAGATCTTCCTCTCGGCATAGCTTCCGATGCTCGCCGCATCCTGTCCTGACAGCGCGATGTCGAACGTGATTGCGCTATGAAGTGCAAGCTGCTTCGAGTCCGACTTTAGTGACCCTGATGTTAGAGTCTACCCCGCTGTGGTGGGCATCTGCTCCATAATACCAAGTCACGTTTGTCGCCAGGATGAGCAAGACGCGGAGCATGGGAACGCGAAGAACTGTTCATGCCGGTTACACCGGAAGGTTAACTTACCTCGCATCCTCTTCTCTTCCCGCGAAGCAGGATCTTCGATTTGAAAAGAGAGGGAGAAACCGCCCCCAACTTGGCATCCTGTGTCGGGGTAAACTCCGGCGGAGGAGGTGAGTTCGGCTTACTGTTACGGCGTCATTGTAAGCCTGCTCCGCCGAAGTCTAGGAGACGTAGGCGAGCTGACTTATCCCAAAGGGACAGGCGAACGTACCGGAATACTCCATCGCCGCATCTCCCAACGGGATCCTCCAAAGGAGTCCTTCGGGACTGTCCCGATAGCTTGATGTTCCGGACACGAATAGAAATTCAGGGAACGTTTCGTTCGTCAGGCTCGACAAGTACGGCCACGCAATAAATGAAATGCCCCGGGGAATCTCCACGGGGCACGTGACGCAATTACAATCAATCTCAGAAGGACCAGTTGACTATTGGGAACACCGGCATGAATCC
The DNA here is from genome assembly GCA_963704305.1 of uncultured Bacteroidota bacterium. GTDB lineage: Bacteria > Bacteroidota > Ignavibacteria > Kryptoniales > JAKASW01 > JAKASW01. Next base: position 1,932,550 of record OY969888.1, read on the forward strand.
GCCCGTCTTAATGATGTTTATGATCCCTATCTGCAGACCTTTCATGCTCCTGGCATAGTTCACAAGTCCGAGCTGAAATCCGCTGACATGATCCCCTGAATTATACCAACCCCATTGGAATCCCTCCACGTTTTTATCGGTCAGGTTCAGGCCGCCGCCCTGGAACCCGACGACGTTTCCGTCGCAAATATTCACTAAGCCCCACTGCAGTCCAGTAAAACCGCCTGTGCCAACACCGTTGACAAGTCCCCAATCTAATCCGGCCATAGAAACGTTCTTACCATATATGAGGTTTATGCGAAGGCCTATGATCGAATTGTCCTCCGGAAATATCTGGATAGGATTGAACAAGGCGATGTTGACCGGCCTGGACTGCGCATTGCCCAAAGATGGCAGGGTAAGAATTGTGATCATGAAGGCACCAAATAGTTCAATGATTTTAGTTCGCATAGTATTCTCCTTTGTTGGTTGTTGATGAATATAAGAGCCCATGGAACGTTACACAATACGACCCCTTCGATGGCCGATCTATCTTTTGAGCCTGTCCCGTCACGAGGTAATCCTGTTGGGACAGTGCTCTCATCCAGGGTGAGTCCCCCTTTCAGTCCCAATGTCGTTACGAGCTAACTTGTACCCCGAACCGGAATACTCAACTTACGCTCTCTGGACTGCACCCCTTATTTTCAAGGGGGAGATTAAGAGGGGGTGGGACGCTGAGCCGTGGACTGGATTCCTGCTTACTAAGTTCCGCCTACTGAGCGCGAGGGGGCGCCGGTTCTTGCTTTTAGGATGGGAAATTTCGTGATGGGCTTTCCGGCCGTTCGAAGCGGAGCTCCGGCCTGACCTTTCCGGATCCCGTGCGGCCGGCACGCAAAGGTCTGTACCACGATTAGTCGAATATTAGGAAAGGTTACCTTGAAGTCTTGCTCGAATCGTGCTAAGCTCAAAGTGATTTTTCTGTGCGAATAACTTGCTGGACTCTGCGTCCGCATCAAACTCACTTCGAAACAAGAGAACAACAATTATGAAACTAAAAATACGAACACTCCTCATCGCTGCATGTCTCACATCGACGGTTCAGCTAAGTTCATGTTCGTTTTTTGCAACGAGACCGGAAGCGGTGAGCACGGGCATCATCGATGCCGACAATCCTTACATCCAGTATGTCGGTAGATTTGAATTCCCCAATCCAAAGAAAGTGGTGTTCGATTGGGCGGGTGTATATATTTGCGCAAAGTTCACGGGAACGAGCTGTTCATTACGTCTCGCCGACAGCACGGACGAGTATGCAGTCATAATAGACGATCACGCCCCTCGACTCCTTACGATAGACACTTCGAAAGTCTATAAGGTCGCCTGGGGTCTTTCCGATTCGATTCCGCATACGATCATGATTCAGAAAAGGACAGAGCCTTTGGTAGGTGCAGGGGCATTCATGGGTTTCATTCTCGACAGAGGCGGCGTGCTTCTTCCGCCGGACGGGCGCCCTGATCGTCGCATGGAATTCATCGGCAATTCGATAACGAGCGGGTACGGCGTGTTGGGCGATTCGTCCAATTGCCACTTCAGTCCACAGACTGAAGACGCCGCCATGGCATATGCTGCGATGTCCGCCCGGGAATTGCATGCGGATTACCACCTTATCTCATTTTCGGGCAGGGGAGTCGTCCGCAATTACGGAGACAAGAACAAAATATCGCGCAACCCGATGCCGGCTCTTTATGATCGCACCTGCTATTGTGATTCCACAACGAGATGGGATTTCACGACATGGGTTCCGCAGGCAGTGGTGATCAACTTAGGGACGAACGATTTTTCGACTCAGCCATATCCCGACTCGGCGGTTTTTGTTAATGCATATTGCACTTTGATCGATACGGTGCGCTTGCTCTACCCGGGCGTCACGATATTTTGTGTAACCGGCCCGATGATAGAAGAGCCGTGTACACATTACGTGCGTGAGGTCGTCAGGAAGGAGCAGCAAAGGGAAGGAAGAGACAAGGATGTATTCTTCGTCGAGATTCCACGCAGCATGATGAGCGATACCGATTGGGGATGCGACCTGCATCCGAATGTTTATGGAGCAGACAAGATGGCTGACGTAGTCGTGAGGGCGATACGACTAAGGATGAACTGGTGAGTATGGAGCCACGATGGTGCGAGTGTGCCGCTTCCGAGAGGGAAGCCGCCGCGAAGAATGTCCGAACCGCTGCGTTAATTTGCGGGAATAATGGGAGTGTCCTTATATTGCATTGATCCGAATTTCCATTTTCCGCTGAACCAGAACACTCATCTCTTGTCGGCACAAAAAGCCACCGTTGCAGTTTGTGGTCTGATACAGGGAGGACGGGAGAAGGCATGCAACATCAAGTTATGATTAGCCCAAAAGTACAAGGATCGTAATAGGGGGCTGACATGATGAAACGAGTAATCTTTTTGATCACCATCTGTTCAGCACTTGTCTGTGGTCAAAAAAGAACCATAGTATTTTACGGAACGAGCCTGACTGTCACAGGCAGGAGGGTGAGCAACTTGATGGCACGAGTAAAACAGGATTTCCCAAATGTTGCATACTATAATTCTGCAAAAGGCGGCATGAATTCAAAATGGGGAAAAGTGAATTTGAAAGATCGCGTGACATCGAAGAATCCTGATATCGTAACAACGGGATTTGCAGTCAATGATTGTGCTGATTATCCCAACCAATATTATAATGACACCTTTGTCCCTTTAGATTCTTCTGAAGGAAATGCGAAAGACAATTTCCGGACCATGATTGTGGCTTTCGTTGCGCCAAGACTCCTTTGACCGTCCTAAAACAAGGAAGTTAAACATCCAATGCCGCAACAGACAGAGATATTCCGTGTATTTGTAAGCTCAACGTTCACCGATATGAAGGAAGAGCGAAGGATTCTTCAAAAAGAAGTTTTTCCGAAACTAGAAAAATATTGTGAAGATCATGGCGCTAAATTTCAGGCGGTTGATTTGAGATGGGGAGTAAACGAGGAATCCCAGCTCAACCAAAAGACACTCGATATTTGTCTCAATGAAATCTCCCGTTGCCAGAAGATATCACCTAAACCGAATTTCTTAATACTTCTCGGTGATAAATACGGCTGGCAGCCAATTCCACCTAAAATACCTGCAGAAGAAATGCAGAAAATTCTCGCAGAGATTGATGCTGCCCATGAAGAATTACTCAAAAAGTGGTATTGGCTCGATGAGAATGCGGTACCGGTGGAATATGTCTTGCAACCGAGGGGGATAGAATACAAAGAATATATTGCGTGGGAACCTGTGGAGAGAGAGATCAGAAGAGTGCTTCGTTCAGCAGTTGAAAAGATCGAATTGCCTCAAGCGCAAAAAGAAAAATATTTTGCATCTGCAACTCATCAGGAGATTCTCGCTGGTGCGCTTGACCCGCCCCCAGGAACCGAAAAACCTGAAGAGCATGTATTTGCATTTATCAGACATATTGAAGGTTTGCCCGATGACGAGAAGGCTGAAGGTTTTGTAGATCTTGTTGATCATAAAAGAGATGAATATTGTGGTCGACAACTCGAAAGACTAAAGAATGATCTCAAAGAAAAACTGCACGATCATGTTGTTGAGTTGAAAGCAACATGGAAGGATGGAAAATCCGCTGTTGATGATTCCGTAAAATTTGCTGAAGATGCATTTGACTTCTTGAAAGGAGTAATAGAAAATCAGATTAAAGATATCGTGAGTTTAGATGAGATTGTGCAAGAAGTCAAACTGCACAGAGAATTCAAGGAGGGATTGACAAGCTGTTTCGAAGGAAGGGATTCCTTACTTAAAGAAATTCGACACTATCTGAATGATGCAGGAGAACGGAAAGTCTTATCGATCATCGGAGAATCGGGTTCGGGTAAATCAAGCATCATGGCGCAAGCGATTAAACTAAGAGAAAAAGAAAGCGCAAACGATTTTGTAGTCTATCGATTCATTGGTACAACTTCCCGCGCATCGAATACTCTTTCAATGCTCTTAAACATCTGCGGCCAGATTGCGAAGGAGTTCGGTGTTACGCTCGAATCGCTTGCAGGTGAGGGAAGAGAAAAATCGCTCTACGATTTGCAGGGAGTTTCGGAGATTTTTTCCAAATGCCTTGCACTAAGCAGGGAGGATAAACCGATAATCGTCTTTTTAGATGCTCTTGATCAATTATCGAATGCGGAAGAATCATATTCACTTTTTTGGATACCGAGAGAATTGCCCGCGAACGCGAAGCTCATTGTGAGCGCCCTTCCGAGAATCGCTGCCTCTTCAGATCAAACGAACACCCTGCAAGTGCCTGCTTTGCCGGAAGAAGACGCCGCACGAATTCTCAAACGATGGCTGGATGTTCAGCATCGTACACTAACGCCAGAACAGAACGAAGAAGTCGTCGGAAAATTCAAAGAGACGGGACTACCGATCTATTTGAAACTGGCTTTTGAACGTGCAAGACATTGGCATTCGTATGAGACCAATTATCGACTTCAGTCGGATGTGAAAGGCATCATCAACAATTATTTCCAATTTCTTGAACAAGAACACACGAGAGAATTTGTGCGGACCGTGATCCGCTATATGCTCTGCGGCAAATATCAGGGCCTAGCGGAAAGTGAAATACTTGAAATTCTAGTCTTTGATAAGAAATACTGGAACATATTTTTGAGCCAAACATTCGAAGAACACAAAAAAGAACTGGAAGGCGTCACAAAGATACCGATTGTCGTGTGGTCTCGCTTATACCTCGATCTGGAGCCGTTCCTGACGGAGCGGGATGCAGATGGTGTCCCGATAATTACGTTCTTCCACAGGCAGTTTAATGAGATCCTTAAAGAACTCCTTCTTAACAATGAAGAAGAATGCAAAAGGATACACAGGACATTAGCTCGCTACTTTGAGCATCTCGCGGATCCGGACGAGGACAAAAAATGGAAAGGTATGTCCGCTCGTCCATTTGTCGTATTACCATTTCATCTGGCACTATGTAATTCCGAGAGACTCGAGACCCTGCTTTGGGATTACTGCTGGTTAAGGGCCAAGTTAAGGTTTACGGATTATTATGCGCTTAATTCAGATTTTGCATTAATTCCTCTTCAAGAGGACTTAAGAGTCCTCCACGGTGCCTTGGAACTTTCAGCTTATGCCCTGATAAAAGATAAATCACATTTGCCCAGCCAGCTTGTCGGTCGCTTCTTCTCGTGCGAAGAACCAAGTATCAAGAAGTTGATAAGTGAAATCATCGAAACACAGAGCGCTCCATGGCTTCGGCCATTGGCACCGACCCTTACACAGCCTGGTGGCCCATTGCTGCGCACTTTGGAGGGACACAAAGACGTAGTTAACAAGGTAGTATTAACGGCAGATGGCAGAGTGATTTCGGGTTCAACGGACCATACGCTCAAGGTATGGGATATTGGTACTGGTAGACTTCTATACAACCTAGAAGGTCATACTGACACCGTCACTGCCGTAGCGATAACAGCAGATGGCAAAGCGGTCTCGGGTTCAGAGGACAAAACGCTCAAGGTGTGGGATGTTGCTACTGGAAGACTCCTACACACCTTGGAAGGTCACACGGGCTGGGTCACTGTCGTGGCTGTAACGACAAATGGTAAGGTAGTTTCGGGCTCATTGGACCATACTCTCAAGGTCTGGGATATTGCTACTGGCAGACTCCTGCACACCCTGGAAGGTCACACCGGCGCGGTCGATGCCGTGGCGGTAACGGCAGATGGCAAAGTGGTTTCGGGTTCAACAGACTGTGCGCTCAAGGTATGGGATATTGGTACAGGTAGACTTCTTTACACCCTAGAAGGTCACACCGGCGAGGTCGATGCCGTAGTGGTAACGGCAGACGGGAAAGCAGTTTCGAGTTCATGTGACAGAACTCTCAAGGTGTGGGATATTTCTGCTGGCAGACTTCTGCATACATTGGAGGGTCATACGGACTCGGTCACTGCCGTAGCGGTAACGGAAGATGGCACGGCGGTTTCGGGTTCAGTTGACAGAACTCTCAAGGTGTGGGATGTTTCTACTGGGGGACTTCTGCATACCCTGGAAGGTCATACAGACTCGATTCGTGACGTGAAGGTAACAGCAGATGGCAAAGTGGTTTCAGGTTCAACTGATAAGACTCTGAAGGTGTGGGATATTGCTACCGGGAGCCTCCTACGCACCTTGAGAGGTCATACAGATTTGATTACTACTGTGGCTGTAACAAAAGATGGGAAAGCCATTTCGGGTTCAAGCGAGGACCTAACGCTCAAGGTGTGGGATATTGCTGGTGGTGGACTTGTGAATACCTTGGAAGGCCATTCAGACTCGATCTGTGACGTTTCGGCAACGGCAGATGGCAAAGTGGTCTCGGGTTCATATGACAAAACGCTTATCGTGTGGGATACTGCTACCGGCAGACTCTTGCATACGCTGGAAGGTCACACAGGCGTGGTTGATGCCGTGGCGGTAACGACAGATGGTAAGGTGGTTTCGGGTTCATGGGACCATACGCTCAGGGTGTGGGATATTGTTACCGGCAGACCTCTGCGTACCTTGGAAGGTCACACGGGCTGGGTCACTGTCGTGGCGGTAACGACAAATGGTAAGGTAGTTTCGGGTTCATTGGACCATACTCTCAAGGTCTGGGAAATTGCTACTGGCAGACTCCTGCACACCCTGGAAGGTCACCTTGGCCCGGTCGATGCCGTGGCGGTAACGGCAGATGGCAAAGTGGTTTCGGGTTCATGGGACCATACGCTCAAGGTATGGGATATTGTTACTGGCAGACTCCTGCGCACCCTGGAAGGTCACCTTGGCCCGGTCGATGCCGTGGCGGTAACGGCAGATGGCAAAGTGGTTTCGGGTTCAGAGGACCAAACTCTTAGGGTGTGGGATATTGCTAACGGTAGACTCCTGCATAGCTTAAGAGGTCACACAGACTGGGTCACTACCGTAGCCGTAACAACAGATGATAAAGTAGTTTCAGGCTCAAACGACAAAACTCTCAAGGTGTGGGATATTGGTACTGGCAGACTCCTACATAGCTTAGAAGGTCACACAAACGGGGTCACTACCGTAGCTGTAATAACGGATTGTAAAGTGGTTTCAGGTTCAGGCGACAAAACTCTCAAGGTGTGGGATATTGGCGCTGGTGGACTCTTGATGTCCTTTGCAGGTGAAGCGGAAATGCAGGTCTGTACTGTCACCCCTGACGAACAAACAATTGTTGCTGGCGATGTTGGTGGACATGTCCATTTCCTCCGATTGGAGGGATTGTGAAAGTGAATACAGAGTCCATGTATCACCCTGAAATTTCTATTCTTCCTCGTGCGTGGTTCCTGCTGATCATTGTGAACACTGATCATCATTAAAAAACGGGGAATATGGTAAATCATAGAACATATTAAGGATGGAACATGGGAGGTTTGTTACAGAGCGGTTGATGAAGGGATGGACTCCAAGAACCTGATATTTTTGGGATGGTATCGGCGACTGGGACTTGCTATATTGTTCTCCCAATTGCAGGCAGCAACACACTTGCCCCAGCATCCCGCCAACTTCTTCCCTTGAAAGTCTGAGTTCCGTCCTCCGGTTCCGTATATCGTCACCCCAGGTCTTCAAGGCAGCTGGAACAGAATAACTGGGCGTGAATCGAGGTTTTTTTGCAGCCAAAGTGAAATGGCAAAATGGCACCTGACGGTGAGAGGGTTTAGAGATCTCAGGAGCCGTTCCGACGCATCCGGCGTCAGCAAGGCAAGGAGGAGTTTCTTATCCACACCAATGCGACAGCGACAGCACTCTTTCGAACTTCCGCTTCCCGGTCGTAACTCGGATCCAAATGGTCCCGGTTCAGGTCAGTGGACCAAGGGGTGCAGTCCAGTCCACCTCCTTCCTGCTCCCACCCCCATGGTAACGATGTCTCGACACGTTTACTAGCTCAAGTTGACATTTGAACAGCAGGTGGTTACCTTCTTCCGATAGGCGGTTACCAGAGACTGCGGGAATCCACCGTCATACAAACGAGAGCTGCTAAAGATCCTCCAGGAACTCCTCCTTCATAATATGGCAGGGCAACTCGGTGTCATATAAATGTTAATCGGAATGCGCTGGCGTGAATCATAATTCCATTTGCCATGCAACACATAAAAAAAGAAAATGAACGCCTACAAGAACCGACGGGTGTTCGAGGCAACTGTAATTCAATTTGAGAGAGGCTAATATGCATTTGACCGACATTAAAGATCTTGCTACTATCTTGGCCGCAGTAATAGCGACTCTGACCTTGCTCAAAGGTTTGGCAGAATATGCACGCGACGCGGCTCAGAGACGACTGCAGACACTCGTAGGTCTCAGGGTTCGTTTTACTGACGGTGCAGCCTCGCAAGCTGTCCGTGCTGCAATCGAAAGCGATGACAAAGATGCATTATCAAAAGTCAGCAAAAATCACCGGGTAGATTTCGAGGCGCTAATTGAGGAAGTAGCCCTCATGCTCAATTCAAAACTTATCTCGGAGCGTGTTGCGCATAGCATGTTCGGATTTTACGCCATCGAGGCTAACAAGAGTAAAGCGTTCTGGAAAGGTTTCCATCCAGTTGAAAACGAGATCTACTGGAAGCCTTTCACGGACTTTGCAGAGCGCATGGAAGCATTCGAAAAGGCAAATCCGGTCTTTGACCGCCGCGAGTATAAAGTATAACTGCCGGCTCTATCTATCGAGGAGATCTGACCTATGCTTAGCGATCAAGAGAAGCATCTCATTTCTGAAACAATCGCCTCGTCTGAGCACGATTACTTTGTTTGGTCATCTCTGCTCGGTGAGCCGTTTTTGATGGACAGTTTCATCTGCTACTTTGACGGCGCGACAGCCGCAATTGCGGGTGTCCCCTTAGCTGACGGGAAGCCCGCAATCGGCATTAGAACTCGGCTGGATCGTGTGGTAAACGAGTGGATGCAACGGTGCGATGTCAAGTTTGTCAACTATTTCGGCCCGCAACACCTCGATGGTGAGAATAACTCCAGCTTCTGTCTCATCTACGAGGAAAAGCAACGTGACTACAACCTCGACATGTTTATTGACCTTGCATCTGATCAGGATACTGGCACACGCCGAAAGTTGCGGCAAGACCTCAATCGCGCAATCCGAAATGGTGTCAAAGTTGAACCCCGCAAGCAAGAGTTTCTCACCGCAGAACAACTCCGGCTGATCTCGCAGCTGGCCACTCGCGCCGATTTGGAGGTATCGGACGTATCATACTTAGTCAACGCAGCAGTTCTATTACGTCACGACTCTTCAATGGTGTTCGAAGCCAGAATCGGGGATGCAGTAGTAGGGGTTGGGATTGCGCACCACTACTTCACGGGGAGACCATTCTTTGCGGTAGCCGCCTTCGATCCCCGGGCAACGGGCGTCTCAGACGCGATCTATTCAGCAGTAGTCTCATATTATCGTCTGCAGGGCGCCGAGTGGCTCGGTCTCGGTTATGCCGCGACGGCCAGCCAGTACCACTATAAACATAAATGGGGCGGCATAGCAAGGGATCCACCATGCTGGCAACTGATATGGCGGCGACGCGATACTGCGATGCCCTTCAGGGATTCACTTCACTGGCCCTGGCGGCTTTTGGCTGACAAATGGTGCTCTACCGTGAAGGTCGAGGTTGTTGCGAGTCCCCAGAGCTAGCGGAAGCCAATAGTGACGTGACGAACTGTTTACGGCGTCACAATACCACTCGGGATTTTGCTGCGGCACGTAACACTATGTGAAAGATCAAAGTCCCGCATGGAGCTAGATTTCTCAACGAGCATTTAAGAATATACAAAAAGATCCCACCTTGGTGCGACAGCGCCATCTTGCCAATGCCCGGTCGGTTCACTAACTTTGCAACGGTGCTCAATACGGGGGCATGACACTCCGTAACTGCCGGCGTCAACGGACGTAAATCATTCTTAACCGGAGGATATCATGAAAACCTATACCATTCTTGCAGCTTGTTTTCTCTTTGCGGTTTCTGCCGGCGCGGTAGAAACGGATATTCATTATACACTTGGAATGTCCCATCCGCAGACACATTTGCTTGAGGTGGAGATTGCATTTCGGAATGTCGAACCCGATAGCTCGCTCGATTTGATTCTTCCGGTCTGGAGACCGGGGAGATACATCATTCTCGATTTTCCCAACGGGGTGCAGGAATTCTCCGCCGCGTCGGCTGGAACACCTGTACCATGGTCGAAGACCGACAAGGCGACATGGCATATCAGCACGGCGGGCCGACCTGAGATAACAGTTCGCTACAAGATCTACGCAAACGAATTCGGTACGAGGACACGCGGGCTGAACGATCTTCACGCGTTCGTTGATGGCTCGTCTGTGTTCATGTATGCCGAACAATATCGCCATCGCCCTGTAACCCTGACAGTTCTTCCGTACAAAGACTGGCATGTGACAACGGGGCTCGATTCGACAATCAACAACACGTTCTCCGCTCCGGACTACGATTATCTTATCGACTGCCCCCTCGAGATCGGCAATCAGAAAGGTTTCACATTCGAAGTGGATGGAGTCCCGCACATCCTGAGTATCTTCGGCGAAGGGAACTGGAACGCGGATACACTCATGCGCGATATATCGAAAATTGTAAAAGCGGAAAAGGATTTCTGGGGAGCGTTTCCTTACAAGCGTTATGTGTTCCTGATCGAATGCATGCCGGATGTCGGGGGAGGGACCGAGCATATAAATTCGACCGAGATACAATTGCCTCCGTTCGTTTTCAAGAATCGAGATTCCTACCAGGGTTTTGTTCTCGGAACCATTGCTCATGAGTACTTTCACACCTGGAACGTGAAGCAGCTCCGGCCGAAGGGGATCCATCCGTATGATTTTACAAAAGAGAACTACACGCGCGAGCTCTGGATCGCAGAAGGGATGACGTCGTACTATGCGGATCTTTTCCTGGTCCGTGCAGGATTCACTCCGGCATCGAATTACGTCGCAAGACTCAGATGGGTGGTCTCCTCCGATCGCGGGAGACCGGGCAACGCCGTCGAGTCCGTGGCGGATGCGAGTTTCAATGCATGGATACAATATGGTAAGGGAGATCAACAATCGTACAACGCGGAATCGGATTTCTACGAACGAGGGTCGATGATCAGCATGCTCCTCGACCTTGAGGTCCGGCAAAGGACATCCAACAATTTTTCTCTCGACACTGTCATGAGAGAAATGCTAAGGCGTTTTCCGCTTTCCGGTCAAGGATATACGCTTGCCGATTTCAGCAGTGTCATAACTGAAATGACTGGTTGGAAGTGTGAGCAGTTTTTTGACGACTATATTTACGGGACGAAACCGTTGAAATGGGAGGAAGAGCTTTCTCACGCCGGCCTCGACGTGAGATGCACCGATTCAACAGCAAGGGCGTGGGTTGGAATTTCGCTGTACGACGCCAACGGAATTACAAAAGTAGGATCCATAGTCGCGGGCTCTCCTGCATACACTTCGGGACTCGATGTTGGTGATGAGCTCCTTGCTCTGAACGGTTTCCGGATACAGTCAAGAACATTTTCCGATCGCATCGGGGAAATGAAACCGGGGGATGAAGTGACGCTCACGGTATTCCAGGATGATCGGTTACGCTCCATTCCCATCACACTGGGATCGGCGCCGAGAACCGATTTCAGTGTCACGCAAGTGCACGATCCGACAGATCTCCAGAAATCGATATTTGAAGGATGGCTTGGAACGAAATGGAAATGAGACGATCCGCAAGAGGGACTGCAGCAAATTTCGTTGATCACCTCGGTGGGATCAAACCTTCTAAGAGCAGCGGTCGTCAAAGTGAAAGGAGGTGTTCGACATGAAACCAAGATCGGCTGCTCTGACACTATCGCTGCTCGTTGCCTTCGGTTTATCGGGTTGCTACGACTACGCAGTTACCGTAAGCTCTCCAGCGCCGGATAATCCACCGGACTGGGATTACTACCACCATCGGGTAGAAGAATGGGCACCCAGCTATACTCCTCCCCCACAGCCTGGTTCGGCTTACGCGCGAGCACCGGCTGTGAGAGAGAGGGTGCCAAGCTATGTTCCGCCTCCCCAACCGAAACCTAATCCGACACCGATCCAGCAGCCGCGGGTTCGCGAGCAATCACCGACCACTCCGCCCCCTAAGCCACCACCCCCGAGGGTTAGACACGGCAGTGTCCCTTGAGAAGCTGGCGGCATTAATCGCGCGTCAAAGGGTTTCCAAATATGATTCCGGACGGATGAATGACGCGATGGGGCCGGATTGAAATGATGGATGTTAGTTGCGGAATAAGAAAGAACACTAATCTTAGCAGGAGAATGTAATGGGTTCACAGCACGCAGGTTTGAGACCGATGGGAATTTTGGCTTTGTTTCTTCTTCCTCTTCTTACCACATCTGCGGCAGGAGAGATTCCCGGGCAGGGAGCCGATAGCCTCTTTGATTTCTCTGCAGATGTCAGACTCTTCACCGCGTACGCAATGATGAACGCAGCAGGTGGAGGGGGCGAATGGCGCCGGGCAGGAATGCATCCAATCAGGAGCGAGCTTCGTGCCGACCTTGCCGCTCGGATTGACACCGCCTTTCGACGGAAGATAAGAAATTTTGACCAGAGCCACGGAAGGATACTGGAGACATACGAGCTCGCACTTCTGACCACAGGGCCGCCCGACTTCCGATTGAGTTACAATCCGAAGACGACGGGCGACATTGCTGAAAGCGTCCAGTCGGATTCAGGTCTCCCGGAACTCCTCGCCGAATTTTATGAGAAAGCGGACATTGCGGATCTCTGGATTAAATATCGTCCGCTGATTCAGGCTGAGAATGATAAGTACAAACCCTTCGCTGAGATGGCTATGAACGATGTCGAAACCTATTGTCATCTCGACAGCAATTACTTCTCCAGTAGCAGCAGGCGCATCCATTTCCAGTTCATGCCTATGCTCCCCTATTTTGCTTCCCTGACAGCGAGGGTAAACGGTGATATATATATGATCGTCGGACCGCAAGAAGACAAGCCTGACAGGTCGATATTTTATTACTATCTCCTCACCCGCGCCGCCATGCCGCTGGTAAGGAGCGACTCGGTAGATGTGATAAGGCTTGACGCGCTTTATGACGCGGTCAAATCGAAAGTCGAAATGAGACATGGGAATTGGAACACGCTTGTCGCGGAATGTTTCGCGGAGGCCATGGATATTAGACTGGAGAAGAAGCTCTACGACCTGGACAGCTCCATGGTGCGTCAGTCCCTTCTGAGCGAGTACAATCTCGGCTTCATACTTTGCCCGACAATTTATAGGAGTCTTGAAAAGTACGAGGAATCGGGGAAGACGTTCAGCGATTATTTCCCGCTGATAATGAAAAGGATTGATCTGCGCGACGAAACGGAACGATGGAATAACTTCTGGTCAATACAATAGAAATCCCCAAAAGTCATCGCAGACTAATTAGAAAAACTTTCTTTGCTATTCACTCCCCTAGAAACAACTATCGCAGGGGTTTTGGATTAATCAGAGTCCCCGCCTGAATCGGGATTTCGCAAAGAGCACTCAACAATAGACAGATAGATCCCATGTTGGTGCGACCGCACCATCTGGGAGTGACTCATTTTGGAGTTTGAGGGGCAACCTTGCAAAGGTAACTCTGCGCTCCCACGGAACCTTCGCAAGGTCAACCGGGCTTCCTCACGTTGAATCACCACCCACCATCTTGCCAATGCCTGATCGGATTGCTAACTTTGTGATGGTAAGTAGTTTGTTCCATCGCTAAACAAAACTCTTGAAGGAGGCTCCACATGAAGGCAACAAAAACGGCGGCGGCACTTTCGTTCTTGGTCGCTGTGTCTTTCATTATAGCATGGAACGGTTTTGCACAAGACCAAAAAATTGATTTGAAGAAAGTTCCTGCAAATGTATTATCTGCTTTTCACAAGGCATACCCAGCGGCCGAAATAAAAGGAACAAGCATTGAATCGGAGAAGGGCCACAGCTATTACGAGATTGAAAGCGTGCAAGGGACACAACACATCGATCTGCTGCTGACTCGTTCCGGCAAAATTATCGAAGTCGAAGAAACCATTCCCGAAAATGAGCTGCCGGCTCCTGTCATGAAAACTCTTCAGGCTAAGTTTAAGGAATTGAAAATAAACAAAGCCGAAAGGGTCACGAGCGGGAAGAAAGTCACATATGAATTATCGATCGAAAGCAATAAGAAGCGACACAGTGTTGTCCTTTGGCCCGATGGAAAAATAGTCAAATCCGGATCTGCGAATGAAGAGGATTGAGAACGGATAGAAAAGTGAAATGGGATAAGAAAGAAAAAATTGCTAATGACCGGGTGTACTGCATGTCTTCAGAGTTAGGGAATCGGATCATGATTTTTTCTAGGAGACGGTATTCGAGGTATTGTTCGTGATAGATTGTGCCGCATTCCGCCTTCAGCAATTCTTTTCCTTTGTCCTCAGTTCCAGATCTACTCAATTCCCGCTTTTATTCTCTTACACATTTCTGTTTGGTAAGCTTTGAAGGACAACAGTTAATTGCTTCAAGCACCATGTTCAGACCCGACACTGCGGATAGGAGTGCACGGCATCTCAAGAAAGGGAGGGATCATCATAGTGAGCATGCTTTCGGTGACGATGCTCCTGCTCCTTGTGCTGAGAACCGTATATGCGGTTTCCCTTTTCAATGCCATGACAAACCGACTGAGTGACTCGGGATGGCGCGACGTGGAAGTCGACTCAGTAATGCAAGTGGACGAGGACATGACGTTCGAAGCCAGCTATCTCTTTCTCAAGTTAGGATCCGTTAGATTCCAGGTGCTCGAGAGAACCATGTATGACAGCATACCGGCGTACCATCTGCGAGCACTGATAGATTCCTACAGCGGAATTCCGTTCGTGAATTTTCATGCAGCGTATGACACTTACGCCGATGCAAGGAAACTGACATTCCTCTTCTACTCGAGGAAACAAAAAGACGGAGACAGGTGGGTTTACACAGCGACAAGTCTCGACAGCAGCGGGAAGAATATAGAATGGGAACAATTCCGGGACGGGAAATCTGTCAAGAGAGTCAAGATGCCGTGCGATACAAGCTACACGAACGGCGTAAGTTTTGTTTATTACTTTCGAAGGACATGCCGGAACTCGGGCGGGAAGGAAATGAGTCTTGAGATACCGATCGTCGATGACACTGTACGATCAAAAGTGTATTTGACCATAAACGAAAAAAGAGAACCGTGCGATGTTTCGGCCTTCGACTTTCCGCTGGAGGCTCAGCGATTGTCCGGCCACATCAACTTCGTGGGAACATTCGGCATCACTGGAACTTTTGTAGGATGGATGGCCACCGATTCTTCCAATATGCCGTTGAAGGCAAAAGTAAAAGTAATCCTGGGGAGTATCATAGTCCAGCTGAAAGAAATCAAGAGGAGCAACTGGATTCCGCCGAGGTCAATCGGGAATGAACAGTGAAGTCATACTCGCGGAATTCTATCCTTCGAACCAGCGCGCTCCCTCTCACGTATTAGTCGCGCAATGCCCCTGGAAGAACATCGCGTGCATAATCAGAATGGGGAAGAAATGTAGAATGACTCGCTGTTTCGAGTTCGTCGATGTAGATGCGATTGAGAGCGACCTCGAGAACGCACCGGCGAGAGAGAAGAATTGAAGCAAGTGTACTGCTCGGATTATATTCACTATCATAATTATTCAGACATTAAGGAGGTGTCATCATGAGGAGGTTTCTGTTATTTCTTTGCACGTTCGTTCTGATTCTCTGCACTGCAAATGCGCAGGAATCAGGATATAAAATTCTCGACAAGGTTAAGCTCGGCGGCGAAGGTGGGTGGGATTATCTCAGCGCCGATCCGGTGAGCGGCATGCTGTTCATCTCTCGCGGAACTCATGTCCAGGTAATGGATATGGAGAAGAAAACAGTAGTCGCGGATATCCCCAACACTAATGGAGTGCATGGCATCGCTTTGGCGCATGAATTCGGTAAGGGATACATCAGCGATGGTCGTGATACAGCGGTTACCGTGTTCGATCTGAACAATTTCAAAACATTGAAGGTGATCAAGATCGATGGGCTGAATCCGGACGCGATCATTTACGATGATGTGTCGAAACGAGTTTTCACGTTCAACGGAAGAAGCTCGAGTGCAACGGCCATCGATGCCGCCACCGATTCGGTGGTCGGTACCGTACCGCTTGACGGAAAGCCGGAGTTTGCCCAGGCAGATGGTGCAGGAAACATTTATGTCAACATTGAAAACAAGAGCACGATTACAGGGTTCGACGCGAGGACGTTGAAAGTTCTGAAGACGTGGTCGATAGCTCCGGGCGAAGAGGCTTCAGGTCTCGCCATCGACCGGACGCATCATCTCCTGTTTTCAGTTGCAGGCAACAAAAAGATGATAGTTTCCGATTACGAGGCGGGGAAGGTTGTCGCGGAAGTGCCGATTGGCGAGGGCCCCGATGCGGCCGGCTTCGATCCTGAAACTCAATATGCATTCAGCTCGAACGGGCGGGACGGAACATTGACAGTCGTTCACGAAGATGCGCCGGACAAATTCACGGTTGTCGATAACGTGAAGACACAGATGAGTGCCCGCACGATGTCGCTCGATCCGAAGACACACAGGATTTATCTTTCAGCCGCAGAATTCGGACCGGCACCTGAGCCTACAGCAGACCATCCTCGGCCGAGGCCGCCGATGATTCCCGGCAGCTTCACGATACTGATATTGGGCCGGTAGCGGAGGTGCGAGCCGCACATCTGCGGAGCAGTTTTGTCTTCGGATGATTGTGCGGCTTGGAGTAGTGGGCTAATTTCAAATCACCGAACACCGAATACACGGAGAGGAGCACGGATTATCGCAGCAAAATTCATTAATAATAATCTTATCCGTGATCATCTGTAATTTCCGTGTCATCAGTGTGCTAATCTTCTTACTCAAAATAGCCCACTACCCGGCTTGGCACGCTGATTTGAGTGCGGCGTTAGTGGCCGCGATGGAAGAGTTTACCCGGCTGTAGCGGCGCTCTGTGCCATGATACCAACTCGCGGTTATCGCCGTGATGGGCGTGACGCGGAGCGTCGAGAAAGTGTCCGTCTCTCCTGCTGGCATCGTAACCATGTCCTTACAAGTTTGCTAAATCCATTTGGAAATCTTATATCCACCTTTTAAAATCTACGCAATGCCTCGAAGGGCAGGACGACAGAGAGAACTTCCATGTGCGATACAGCGAGACGATCGGGAATCAGGACATCTCAGTTCAGAGATTTGCACGCTGATCGCACCGAAGGGACGGCTTTGCACCGATCGAAATAGAATGACAATTGAGATCTATTGCAATCCGTCATCTCCGCGTTGTCCTTTTTACCTCTTCTGTTTCTAAACAACTGGGAGATGCAAATAACATGAACGCTTACAAGATATACGGCTATAGATGGCTCATACTCGTGGTCTTCATGCTGGCAGCCGCATTTAACCAGCTTGTCTGGATCACGTTTGCGCCGGTGACTGACTCAGCCGCCGCATACTACCACGTTTCTCAGCTTGACATCGGTCTCCTGTCGATGAGCTTCATGATCGCCTACTTAGTCGTGTCAATTCCGGCATCATGGGTGATCGACACATACGGCTTCCGCGTCGCTGTCGGCATAGGCGCAGGCCTGACTGGCGTGTTCGGTCTCATGCGCGGAATCGTAGCATCGAGCTTCACGCTTGTCATGATCGCCCAGATCGGTGCGGCAGTCGGACAGCCTTTTATATTGAATGCACTGACGAAAGTCGCGGCGCGCTGGTTCCCGATCGAAGAACGCGCGACAGCTTCAGGACTCGGCTCTCTGGCAATGTACCTTGGCATACTCGCCGGTCTGGCTGTAACTCCGGCCTTGACGCTATCCGCAGGCTTCGACAGGATGCTCCTCTACTACGGCATCGGCGCACTCGCCGCAGCGATCATCTTCATACTATTTGCTCGCGAACATCCGGCTACGCCTCCGGGATCACCGGAGTTGGAAGAGCGCGCACTGATGTTCGATGGTATGAAGCAAATCCTACGGAACAGGAATTTCATATTTCTCATGGCGATCTTCTTCATAGGGCTCGGAATGTTCAACAGCGTGACAACCTGGATTGAAGACATCATCAGTCCGCGCGGCTTCACCGCGACCCAGGCCGGGACAGCCGGCGGCATCATGATTGTGGGAGGAATTGTCGGGGCGGTGATACTCCCGACATTGTCGGACAAGTATCGCAGGAGAGTGCCGTTTATCATCATTGGACTCGCCGGCACGATACCGGGACTACTCGGAATAACTTACGCCGCCACAAGCGGAATCCTTTATGCGGCATGCTTCGCACTTGGGTTCTTCCTCCTGAGCTGCGGACCCATCGGGTTCCAGTACGGTGCGGAGATCGGAAGGCCGGCACCCGAAGGGACGTCGAACGGTCTTCTTCTTCTCATGGGACAAATATCCGGAATCCTGTTCATCTTCGGCATGGATGCATTCAGAGTCGGTCCGAAAGGCTCGATGACTCCATCACTCCTCGTCATGACTGGATTGGTTGTAGTAGGCCTCTACATGGCGGCTCGGCTCCGCGAATCCAAGCTGGTCGCGACTGCGGATGCTAACGTGGAACAGGTCGCAGAGGCATCGAAATAGAAGCAACCTCACCCGTTTGCCTGATGCTGTCCGAATAGCAAGGAAATTGTTTTTCCTTCAATGAATCACTATGTTAACCCGAACCATGCGAAGATTGTATCACGAATGCCTTAATATCTTCTCAAGGTTAATCGTAGCTTGAACTTGCAACTCAGAGTTGTGAACTAGTCATGGCGAAGAACATTAACACCTCAAGATCAACACTTTCCCCTCAGAAGATTAACGACGCCGTATATTCTTTCCGCGAGGCTCGAGTCCTCCTCACGGCGTTTGAGCTTGATCTTTTTACTCACATAGACGATAAGCCGAAGTCATCTAAAGAGATCGCACTTCTCGCAAAGACCAACCCGAAAGCGACTGACAAACTTCTGAACGCACTCTGTGCCTCGGGATATCTGCGGAAGAAAGCGAGCCTCTTCTCAAACACTCCGCTCACCTCTCGCTTCCTCGTCCGTGGAAAACCTGAATACATGGGAGGACTCATGCATCAGGTGCATCTGTGGGACACATGGAGCACTTTGACCGAAGCCGTGCGTAGTGGTTCACGCACATTCGAGCGCAGGCAGGTAAGCGGGCGTGACGCGAACTGGGTTGAGGCTTTCATAGCAGCGATGCATATGCGGGCAGTGCACCAGGTACCATCGGTCGTGAAGCTAATCGACTTGAAGGAGGTAGCCCGCGTCCTCGATGTTGGCGGCGGGTCGGGCGCTTTTTCCTTCGCGTTCGTCCGCGCAAAGAGAGGATTGAATGCAACAGTCTTCGATCTGCCGAGTGTCGTACCGCTCACGGGGCGCTACATCGAGTCGGAGAACCTCGGGAATTCGGTCTCAGTTGTCGCCGGCGATTACACGATTGACTCGCTAGGGAACGGATTTGACCTTGTGTTTATGTCGGCGATCATCCACAGCAACTCTCCACGGACTAACAGGAAGTTGTTCAGCAAAGCCTTCGACGCTCTGAATCCCGGCGGGAAACTTGTCGTTTCAGATTACATAATGAGCGACGACCGGACATCCTCTGAAGCGGGAGCGTACTTTTCGTTGAACATGCTTGTGGGCACGATCGAGGGTGATACTTACACGGAGTCTGAAGTCCGCGGGTGGATGGAGGAAGCTGGATTCAAGAAGGTACGGAGAACAAAGACTCAAATGGCAACGGATCTCATTACCGGTACGAAAGCGTAGTAAGTCTGTCCATTCAAAGAAGTTGGAACGACGGGCGGGATGGAGATCGAGCTTTCGTCTAATTTCAAATAGAACCTAACTCATCCTCCAACCGAACAAGGAATCTCCCTCAACGAAAGTTTGTTTTAAATAAGAGGAGGTCTTTGCGGATATGATAGACAGAGAGGTGGATTATGGAAACAGGACTGGGAATTTTTGTCAAGCGGCTCTTCAGCGAAAATAGCGAGGAGAGAGAAGAAGCGAGACAGAAATTAGTGAAGATCGGAAAGCCGGTAATACCCTACCTTGTCGGATTGCAGTACTTGCATGAGCAACGTGTCGGCTGGCAAGCGATAAAGATATTGAACGAAATTGCCCACCCGGATGCCATTCCGATTCTCGTAAATGGTCTTGAGAATGAAGACACGAATATCCGGTGGCTCGCTGCCGTAGGGTTGATCAGCATAGGGGAGCCATCGCTTATGCCCGTCCTTGGAGCCCTTGAGTTCCGCGGAGGCTCAAAGTTCTTGAGGGAAGGAGTCCACCATGTGCTGAAGGGCCTCAAGGAAAAAGGTCTCTTCACAGACACATACGGCCTGATTAAGATGCTCGAGGATCCGGCAAAGCAGATGCTCGTCGCCCCAACCGCCGCGACTATACACCTGAGCATGTGAACCGTGACTCCATCATTGAAAGTGCAATTGAGTAGTGTGCAGCAGCAGGGGCCCTGAAGATGAAGACATAAGTGTCATTCACATCTGCAGAAAGGTTGCGGGGAATGAACATGCTTCAGGAATTGTTAAAACTATTTGATTGCAGATCTTAATGGAGCGGAACGACACCGTCGCCGGCTGTCGAGGGTGGCCGCATTGAGAGAGAAGGAGAAGGACAAATGAAAAGTAATCCGTTATTGAATCTCGAGAAGTTGGGGCAGAGTATCTGGCTGGACTTCATACGAAGAGTAATGATTGTGTCCGGCGAACTCAACCAGCGAATTTATGACGATGGCGTATCGGGCATAACATCGAATCCATCAATATTCGAGAAAGCAATTGCAGGAAGCCATGACTACGACGAGTCTGTTCGCGCACTCGCGCTCGAGGGAAAATCCACGGAAGAAATCTACCGCGCTCTGACGATCGATGACATCAGGCAGGCAGCCGACGTTTTCCGACCAGTCTATGACAAAACTAATGGAGGCGACGGCTATGTGAGTCTCGAAGTGTATCCGGACCTTGCTCATGATGCAAAGGGAACGATCAAACAGGCTCACGAATTCTGGGATGCTGTCCGGCGGCCTAACATTTTCATCAAAGTTCCCGCGACAAAGGAAGGGCTGGAGGCAATTCGAGAGCTGACGAGCGACGGAATAAATGTCAATGTGACTCTTCTCTTCGGACTCCCTCGTTATCGCGAAGTCGCGGATGCGTATTTGTCCGGACTCGAAGGAAGAATGAAGGTAGGCAAAAGCATCGAGGGAATAACTTCGGTAGCGAGCTTCTTTCTCAGCAGGATAGATGTCATAGTGGATAAGGTGTGTGAAGAGAAGATCGGTAGGAAGGGGCCGGATGCTGCGGAAGCAAGTCAGGTTCTCGGCCAGGTTGCCATAGCAAGCGCAAGGATCGCATATGAAATCTATAACGAGATATTCGGAAGCGAACGCTTCAAGAAGCTCGCTGCAAAGGGAGGTAAGAAACAGAGACTTCTCTGGGCAAGCACGAGCACGAAGAATCCGGCATACAGCGACGTGAAATATGTCGAGGCTCTGATAGGACCTGAGACCATTAACACTCTTCCCGTCGAGACATTGAATGCCTACCGCGATCATGGCGAGCCTTCTGTGAGACTCACCGATGACGTCAAGGGTGCGCACAAAGTCATGGAGCACCTGCCATCGCTCGGCATCGATATAAATGAAGTGACTCAGCAGCTTGAAGACGATGGCGTCAAGAAATTCTCCGTTGCGTTCGCGGCGCTTCTCAAAGCGCTCGAAGACAAACGCGAGGCGGCGCTTCGAGAACCTGTCGATTGTCAGAAACTCTCGCTTGCTTCATTCACTGGCGCGGTCAACGACAGGATTGCCGAGCTCGGCAAGAAGCAGTTCGCAGCGCGCCTGTGGCAAAAGGATCCGACATTGTGGAAGAGCGACGGGGCGAATGGCAACGTAATCAAGAACGCGCTCGGGTGGCTGCACGTTGCGGAGAAAGTTGAAGACGTGATCGACGGGCTGTCGGAATTTACATCTGAAGTCAGAGAGTCGGGTTTCAAACATGTCGTCCATATGGGGATGGGTGGAAGCAGTCTCGCTCCTCTTGTTATGCAGCAGTCGTTCGCTCCCTCGAGTGACGGCATCCCGCTCACTGTTCTTGACACGACCGATCCCGCGACAATTTTGAAAATAGAAAAGTCAGTTCCTCTTGCCGACACTCTCTTCATCGTTGCAAGCAAGTCGGGTACGACCGCTGAGCCGAATGCCTTCGGCGACTATTTCTACGACAGGGTGAAAACAATCAAAGGCACGAGCGCCGGCGCCAACTTCATCGCGATCACCGACCCCGGCTCCAAACTCGTCGACGTGGCGAAGGAGAGAAAGTTCAGACGAACGTTCCTGAATTTTGCAGACATCGGCGGGCGTTACTCCGCGTTATCATACTTCGGACTGGTTCCCGCCGCACTCATGGGTGTGGATGTGCATGAGCTTCTGGCGAGATCGCTCCGGATGGTTCACGCATGTGACTCGTGCGTTCCTGTCGAGAAAAATCCCGGCCTCGTGCTCGGCGCCGCAATCGGAGCGCTGGCATTGAAAGGAAGGGACAAGCTGACGTTCATTGTCTCGAAGGAGATTGAGACTCACGGACTCTGGCTCGAACAGCTTATCGCGGAAAGCACCGGTAAGGAAGGAAAAGGGATTCTTCCGATCAGTTACGAACCGTTATTGAATCCTGAAGATTATGGAAATGACCGGCTTTTCGCATACATCAAGCTGAGAGGCTCAGCCGACAATGAACTGGAAAATCGCGTCAGGAGGTTGAGCGAGTCAGGATATCCGGTCGTAACGATCGAGCTGGCCGACGTGTACGACATCGGCCAGGAATTCTTCAGATGGGAAATAGCGACCGCGACAGCCGGCGCGATCATCGGCATCAATGCTTTCGACCAGCCGAATGTCCAGGAAAGCAAGGACAACACGAACAGACTCCTAGCGGAAGTTAGAAAGAACGGGAAGCTTCCGGAAGAGAAACCTTCGATCAAAGATGGCGGCATAAGCATCTTCGGTGAAGCATCCGGCAAGTCAGTCGCGGAAGTCCTGAAATCTTTTCTGAGTAAAGCGAAGCCGGGCGATTACGTCCCCTTCATGGCTTACATACCCGAAAGCGATGATGTCAACGAGCGGATGGCTTCGATCCGTGCCACGATCCAGAAGAAGCTCCACGTTGCCACGACGTTCGGTTACGGTCCTCGCTTCCTTCATTCCACAGGACAGTTTCACAAAGGAGGTCCGAACACGGGACTTTTCATCCAGCTTACTGCCGACGACACCGTAGATGCACAACTTCCGGGACAGCCTTACAGCTTTTCGGTATTCAAGAGAGCTCAGGCAATTGGCGACCTGCAGGCGCTGAAGAAACATGGAAGACGTGTCATTCGAATGGATCTAGGAAAGGACATCGGGGATGGACTCGACAGACTCGACAAAGCAATGAAGACCGCCTTCAGCTGATAATATCCGATCGCGACGAGTCTAAGGGAACATGATGGAACAGGGAAGAACTCCTTCCACTCTTTTTCTGGATATCGGCGGCGTGTTGCTGACGAACGGCTGGGATCACAACATCCGCCACAGAGCTGCCGAGACATTCGGTCTTGATTATGAGGAAATGAACGAGCGCCATCACCTGACTTACGACACTTATGAGTCGGGCAAAATCAGCTTGAGAGAATACCTTGACAGGATCGTATTCTATGAGAGGAGAAATTTTTCGCACGAAGATTTTCGAACGTTTATTTTCCGGCAGTCGAAGTCTTTCCCTGAGATGATCGAGCTTGTCAAATCGCTCAAAGAAAAGTACAAGCTCAAGGTTGGCGTCATCAGCAACGAAGGCCGGGAGCTCAACGATTACAGGATCACCACGTTCGGCCTCCGTGATTTCATAGACTTCTTTGTCTCGTCGTCTTTTGTTCACCTCAGGAAGCCGGACAGGGACATCTACAAGATCGCACTCGACACGGCTCAGGTCCTGCCGGAGGAAGCGGTTTACGTCGATGACCGTCTGATGTTCATCCAGGTAGCTTCAGAGTTCGGACTTAAATGCATCCATCACGTCACCTATGAGACTACAGTGTCCGAACTTGCGCAGATGGGACTCTCGCTTTAGACCGCGACTCTACGCAATCAGAGTTGTCCCGGTTCACTTTTCATGATCATATTTCGTCAACTGCATTCTGAAGCATCCCACCCAGCTGAGGTTGGATGTCGGAGAATTCTCCCCTAAATTCTGTTCGTATGAATTCAGAATCTTCCTGTACTGAAGGAGCCAGGTTAAGTCATGGTGTTTTGCAACTGGTTCCAATCTCTGCTGAAGCGAACGAAGAGAGACTATCGCTAATAAATGAAACATAATTTCATGGGATCCGTCATGGGAACACTTTACGAGTTTCTGTCAGGCGATCACGAGAGGCTCGACGATTTGCTTGAGCGCGCCTTCTCGAATCCCGAGGCGATCGATCTCAAGGCATACGCTGAGTTCCGGCAGGGGCTGCTCAAACACATCGGGATAGAGGAAAAAATCATCCTTCCGGCGATCGCGCGGTTTCAAAACGGCAAGCAGGCGGAAGTCGCCGCCCGCCTTCGGCTCGATCATGGAGCACTCGTTGCTCTCCTCGTTCCACCTCCGACACCGGCGATTGCTGCAACGATCCGCTCCATTCTGCAGGTCCACAATGCACTTGAGGAAAAGGAAGACGGACTGTACCACCTTATCGACAACCTTGCCGGCGCCGAGACCGAGAGCCTTCTTGAAAAGGTGAAGACGACTCCCGAAGTGCCCGCGCTTCCGCACAACGACCGCCCCGGAATACTCGATGCAGCACGGCGAGCGGTTGAAAGAGCAGGATATAAGGCGGCATTCTGACGGTAATATGAACGCGTGATTCGACTGGAGAAGTAAGAAATTGGGGTGAGGAGAACATTCTGAGATGACGAGCCTGCGTCATGGATTTGGCCATTGGAGGTGAAGCCCCGGTGAGGATCGGTGAGCTGCAGGAGCCTTTGTGAGGAGGTAGATCGATCTTGAAACCACGGCGCACAATTGTTAGCTTTCTTCCCGAGAGGAGAGACTAGGCCATGCTCTGGGACCGACTTCAATTCGCATTCACAGTAACGTACCATTATCTGTTTCCCCAGCTTACCATGGGGCTCGCGTTGATCATAGCGTTTCTCAAGTGGCGTTACCTTCGAACCGGTGATGACAAATGGAACCGCGCTTCAAGATTTTGGGCGCGCATATTCGGAATCAACTTCGCGGTTGGTGTTGTGACCGGAATACCGATGGAGTTTCAGTTCGGGACGAACTGGGCGGCGTTCTCCAATTATGCTGGAGGGGTCATCGGACAGACGCTCGCTATGGAAGGAGTGTTTGCCTTCTTTCTAGAGTCGTCTTTTCTCGGCGCCTTTCTGTTCGGTGAAAAGAAGCTCGGCCGGCGTGGCCATTTCGCCGTCGCGCTGGGATTGTTCATAGGGAGCTGGGTCTCGGGATATTTCATCATTGCAACCAACGCTTTCATGCAGCATCCCGTCGGGTATGCCTTGCGCTCCGACGGCACTCTTCAGGTTTCGAACCTCCTGCAATTCGTCTTCAATCCCTGGGCAATCTGGGAGTACGCGCACAATATGAGTGCATCCGTAATTACTTCAGCCACCGTCGTAGCATCGGTCGGCGCTCTCTGGGCGCTCAACGGAAAACACCGTGATGATTCGCGGCTGTTTCTGCGGGTCGGAGTTATTACAGCACTCGTCGCGAGCATTCTTCAGATCTTTCCCACCGGCGACCAGCACGGCAAATTCGTCGCAAAATATCAGCCTGTCGCACTTGCGGCACTCGAAGGAGTTTTCAATAGCGGGACAGGGGCGCCGCTCGCAATAATCGGCCAACCGAACATGGACCAGCATACACTTGAGAATCCTATCGTCGTCCCGGGAATGCTGAGCTTCCTCGCGTACGGTTCGTTCGGTGCAACGGTACAGGGGCTCGATGCATTTCCACAGCAGAATTGGCCGGACAATGTTCCGCTCCTTTATTACAGTTACCACATCATGGTTGGGCTCGGAACGCTGATCCTTGCGCTCATGGCGTTGAGTACACTTTTGTTGTGGCTGAAGCGACTCGAGAAATCGCGCATGGTTCTCTGGCTCCTTATGCTCGCGTTTCCATTTCCATTCATAGCGACGACTGCAGGCTGGCTGACCGCGGAACTCGGCAGGCAGCCGTGGATAATATACGGTCTCATGAGAACCAGCGCAGCCGGCTCGCCCATGGTTAACACCGGAGACGTGGTCTTCACAACCATCGGATTCGTTGGACTCTATTTCGTTATAGGCGTCGTCTTCCTATATCTCGTGGGTCGTGAGATTGCACGTGGACCTGAATTTGCGAAAGGAGGGAAGTGAGTCGATGTATGCATTATGGTACGCTCTCCTCGGGTCGATGTTGATTGTGTACGTTGTGCTTGACGGATTCGATTTCGGTGCAGGCATCGTCTACAGGTACGTAGCGAAATCCGATGCCGAGCGGAGGCAGATCTTAGGAGCGATCGGCCCCGTGTGGGACGGCAACGAGGTGTGGCTCCTTGCCGCCGGTGGAACGCTCTTCTTTGCCTTCCCCAGAGCATATGCTGCCGGATTCAGCGGGCTATACATGCCGCTGATTATTCTTCTCTGGCTTCTCGTTCTTCGCGGACTCGCCATCGAGCTTCGTTCACATGAGCCTTTTCAACTGTGGCATGATTTCTGGGATACTACGCTTCAATTCGCTTCCATTCTTACGGCAATTATTCTCGGCGCGGGATTCGGCAATGTAGTGAGAGGAGTCCCGCTGAATGGTTCGGGTTATTTCGCGGTACCGCTCTTCACGAATATGCTGCCTCATCCCTCCATCGGTATACTGGATTATTATACTCTGACTGCCGCGGTCTTTTGCACCGCTGTCCTGGCAATGCACGGTGCACTCTATCTGGTGTGGAAGACCGATGGGGTTGTCCGTGAGAGAAGCGCGAGAGTCACACGCAATCTCTGGTGGGTCGTGATTGTCCTCGCTATTCTCACGATGGTGTTAACCTGGCAGGTTCGGCCGGAGTTCTTCGCACTGTTCCTGCAAAGAGTCTGGCCTCTTGCGTTCATCCTGATTGCGTTGCTCGGATTTCTCTTCATCCCGTTTGCTTTCAGATCTTCAAATGATCTGTCGCCTTTCCTTGGCTCAGTCGTGTTCATAGTCGGGATGCTGGCCTCGACGGGTGCCGCTCTCTTTCCGGTTCTTCTCCCGTCGACGATTGATCCTGCCTGTTCCCTCACTGCATACAACTCCGCAGCTGCACTTCATGGATTGCAGATCGGACTGATCTGGTGGATATTCGGGATGATTCTGGTCATCGGGTACTTCGTGTTTGTTTATAGAAGCATGTCGGGCAAAGTGTCGGCTGAGCAAACGGGAGAGTAATCTTTCATCTGAACGGACACAGCTTCTGTTTTGACGCCACCTGCCAAGAACAATCCTTATCGAAGAACTTTTTGGGGGTTCAAATAGTTTTCATAAACGGAACAAATATTTCGGACTCAGCAATCTGGACCTGAGAGCTTGATGCGATAGCGGGTCAGTTGTGATTAAGCTGAGTCGTCATTGAAAATGGATTGATAATCTCAGAGAGGCGACAGATGGCTTCAATAACCGAGATAGCCGAAGATGTGTACCGCATTTCTACTTTCATTCCGGAACGCAATCTTCAGATAAATCAGTTTCTTGTGAAGGACGACGAGCCGCTCCTCTGGCACACGGGACAGAAGTTTTTGTTTCCAGGCGTGCGCGAAGCTGTGGCGAAGGTGTTGAATCCGACTGCCATCCGCTGGATTGGATTCAGCCATTTTGAGATCGATGAGTGCGGCTCCCTGAACGAATGGCTGGCGCTTGCGCCAAATGCGGAGGGTTTCTGCAGTACAGTGGGTGCAAGGATCAATATGTATGAATACGCGTCACGTTCTGTGAAGGGAATGGGTAATGACGAACGTCTTACCACCGGAAAACACAAGTACAGGTTCAGGGCGACTCCGAATGTTCCGCACTGCTGGGACGCAGGTCTGCTGTTCGACGAGACCGCCAGCACTCTCTTCTGCTCCGACCTGTTCCATCATAACGGTGACCCGGAGCCCCTAACTCAATCGGACATCGTCGGAAGAGCTCGAGAACAACTTTTCGAATTGGAGAAGGGATCTTTCAACGATTACATACCTTACACGTCGAAGACGGAAGAACTCTTGAATGGGCTGGCGGAGCTCAAGCCCAGGACACTCGCGGTGATGCACGGCTCGAGTTATACCGGCGATTGCGGAAGGAGTCTGCGCGATCTGGCAATGGTAATAAGGGATGTTGTCGGAAGGAAGTGAATTGAAACCCCTCGCCAGCATCGCGACGGTGCATCGGATTGATGGATTTGTGCGATACAATAATGTTCGGAACAGGACTGAGCAAATTTTGGTGCGAATGTTTCATGAATGGAGTAGTTGAAAAAAATTGCTGATCGCTCATTAGAGAATTCGGACAAGCAAGACACCAAGATTGTTTTCCTTTATGACGTTGATTTCATCAGGTTAAAAGAAATCAGTTAAGACTTGCAATAATGAAAATGCAGAAACGAAACGGAGAAATGAAAATGAAATCGAGATTAGAATATAGCAATGTTGCCCCTGGTGCATATAGCGCGATGTACCAAATCCAAAAGTACGTTGACAATTCGGGACTGGAGCGCCCGCTCATGGAATTGGTGAAGATGAGAGCATCTCAAATAAACGGATGTGCATTTTGT
Organism: uncultured Bacteroidota bacterium; assembly: GCA_963704305.1. Lineage (GTDB taxonomy): Bacteria > Bacteroidota > Ignavibacteria > Kryptoniales > JAKASW01 > JAKASW01. The sequence continues at coordinate 1,961,493 of OY969888.1, forward strand.
CTCGACATGCACTCCAAAGATGCGCGTGCACTCGGCGAAACCGAGCAGCGGCTTTACGGATTGAACGCATGGCACGAGTCACCTTTTTATACCGAGCGAGAGCGGGCGGCCCTTGCATGGACAGAGGCACTGACGCTTGTCAGCCAGAGCCACGCACCTGATGAAGTGTATAAAGATGTTCGGAAGGAGTTCAGCGAGAAGGAGCTTGTTGATCTCACGATGGTGATCATCGCCATCAATGGGTGGAACAGGCTCGCGATAGGCTTTCGCTCTGTGGCCGGCACCTATCAGCCAGCGAAGCACGATCATCAAAAAGCTGCAAGCGCCGCGGTATGACTATCGGGCAATGACTGAGGCCAACGGCAAGTCGGTAGTCATTTTCACCGTCGGCCACTCGACCAGAAGCATCGATGAATTTGTAGCGCTTCTGAACCCTCATGCAATCAAGACAGTGGTCGACGTGCGCTCGATACCGAAGTCGCGCCACAATCCACAATTCAATGTTGAATCGCTGCCGGTATCCCTTGCAGGCGTTGGCATCGGATACATTCACCTCGTGGGACTCGGCGGTTTGAGACACACGCGCCGTGATTCAGTGAACACAGGCTGGCGTAATGCCTCGTTCCGCGGTTTCGCCGATTACATGCAGACCCCGGAGTTCAAGGTCGCGCTGGATCAGCTGATAGATCTTGCAAATAATCAGAGATTGGTCATCATGTGCGCCGAGGCTGTGCCTTGGCGGTGTCATCGCTCATTGATCGCGGATGCTTTGATTGTACGCGGGATCGATGTGCAGGAGATCATCAGCTCGGGAAACGTGAGATCTCATGCTTTGACACCATGGGCAATCATCAAGGGTGAAGAAATTCTCTATCCCTCAATTGCGGATGACCTCGACGGGAATATTCAAGGGAAATTGGATTTTTGAGTCTGTCCAGATAAGGTGGTACAAATAGGCCGACCCTTCGGCCTCCGCTGCCGTCAGTATACGTCTGGCAGTCGCTCTCGATCATCCCCCGCAAAATCATTTCATCCTTCCCATTTGTCATTTCATCGGCTTTTCCGTTGATCTTCAGACTGAAGTCTGCATCTTTGACCTGTCAACAACGTATTCTGACAACAAAGAAAAGGAGAACTGACATGAACTACCGACACATGATCAAGGCCGCGGTTGTCATTTTAGTGATGACTGCAGTCTGCTATTCTCAGCAGTCGATCAATGATCTCAAAGCGAAGGTGGTACAGTCGCCGCACGATGTCAAAGCACTTCTGGATCTTGGAATTGCGTACCATAACGAGGGGAGCGCAGGTAACAAGGATGCCGTCGACAAAGGATTTGCCTGCCTTGACACCGTACTTCGGCTGGATCCAGCGAACGCAGTGGCACTGGTGTATAGAGGGAGTCTCTGGACGATGCGCGGACGTGACGCGTGGTGGCCGTTCACAAAATTGCATGATGTCGATAAGGGAATAGATGAGATGGATAAGGCCGCCGATCTTGCTCCCGACAATGTGTCGGTACATCTTGTCAGAGGGATTAACAGCGTCCATCTTCCGTCGATCTTTCACCGTATCGGAACCGCGCTCAAGGACTTCCACTACATCCTCAACTCTCCTGCGTTCCCTCAGTTTGACGCCGGTTTGAGATACACCATCTACTACTGGTCGGGCTGCGCTTACAAGCAAGACGGTCAACGAGAGAAGGCTAAGGAGTCGCTGCAGAAGGCGATCAACATAGCTCCTGACTCCAACACTTCAAAGAATGCTCAACAGGAACTCAAAGATCTATAATATCACAATGACTGGAGAAAACATGAACCCGCTCGTTCAGACACAGGCGATCACTAAGACATATACGCTCGGCAAAACGGAAGTGCACGCACTCCGCGGCCTCACTCTCGACATCGAGCCGGGAGAATTCACGGCTATCTCAGGACCATCGGGGAGCGGCAAGACCACGCTGATGAACCTCCTCGGCCTCATCGACTCGCCGACGTCAGGTACTGTCTTCCTCGAAGGGACTCAGGTTAAGTACAATGGTCTCACGAGACTCCACTCGATCCGGCTTGAGAAATTGGGATTCATCTTCCAGACGTTCAACCTTATTCCTGTGCTTACCGCGTACGAGAATGTCGAGTATCCGCTCCTTCTTACGAAGAGGAGTTCCGCTCAGCGCCGCGAAATGGTCGAAAGAACTCTGAAAGAAGTGAAGCTCTGGGAATTCCGGAAGCATAAACCGAACGAGCTCTCCGGCGGCCAGCGCCAGCGCGTCGCGATTGCACGCGCACTCGTCAACAGGCCCAGACTGATTCTGGCTGATGAGCCCACTGCAAACATCGATTCGGCGACGGCGGAAGAGATACTCGACATTATGCATACTTTGAATGAGGAAGACAAGGTGACATTCCTCTTTTCCACGCATGATCCGGTCGTTATGCAGCACGCTAAACGCATCGTGAAAATGCATGACGGCGTCATAGTCAACGGTCAAGCGAGTCAGGCATGATCTCCGGGAAAAGAATTGAACACGGATCGACACAGAGGGGACTGATATTCACGGATCATTATATGATTTCGTATTTCTGTGCCGATCTGTTCGTCCCGTGTACATCAGTGTTCAGGTTCTTGCCCAGGCATTACGATAAATAATTCTGAATGAGGAGAAGACAATGTCCAGTTTCATGAAGCTTGCTTTCAAAAATGTATTTCGCAATAGACGCCGCACGGGGATAACGGGTCTCGTGCTCGTGTTCGGTGCGACGGCGCTCATTCTCGCGGGAGGTTTCATCGCTTTCACCTTCAGAGGACTGAGCGAATCGACTATCCACGGAGATCTCGGCCACATCCAGTTGTTCAGCAAAGAATCTGTCGGGCGCGAGGAAGACCGGCCTCTCGAGTTCGGACTCGACAGCGTCGAAGCGATGAAGAAGAAAATCATCATGCTGGACCATGTGCGGTTCACGATGTCTCGCATTTTATTTATGGGACTGATCTCCAACGGCGACAAGTCCGAGGTGTTCATCGGGCGCGGAGTCGAGCCGGACAAGGAACTCAAGCTGGCGGACTTCACTCTCAACATAGACACGGGAAAATATCTCGGTCAGAATCCCGAGGGAACCAAAGACAACGAGGCAATGCTCGCAAGGGGATTAGCAAAATCCATGAAGGCAAAGATCGGGGACTACCTGACGCTGATGACCACAACATCCAAAGGTGCACTGAATGCGCTGGATGTAAAGGTGGTCGGGATCTACTCGACCGGAATCCCCGAGTACGACGCGCGGGCATTGATGGTGGACCTTAGCACGGCTCAGAAGATACTGAACTCGCAGAAGGTCACAAATCTTGTCGTCGTACTTGACCAGACCGACAAGACAACGGCTGTTGCGGCGGAGTTGGAGAAGATGTTCCCGAACATTACGGCCAAGCGGTGGTTCGATCTGGCAACATTCTACAATGCGGTCGTCAAATTATACAACTCCATCTTCAGTTTCCTCGGGGCCATCATATTCGTCATTGTCGTCCTCAGCAGCTCCAACACGATGATGATGTCGATCTTCGAACGAACGAAAGAGATCGGTACCCAGCTTGCCGTCGGCACGTCGCGCGTGAGGCTCCTGCTGAATTTTCTTTACGAAGGACTCATCATCGGAGTGCTCGGGGCTTTGCTCGGACTTATAATTGCGTATGGTCTTGCGACGCTGATAAACAATTCACACATGATGATGCCCGCGGCACCCGGGAGGACGAGCGGCTATCCGCTTTATGTTGACACGGTACCGATGATATTCATCGGTGTGTTCGTTCTAATGTCGACGACAACAGTTATCTCGACGGTATTCCCGGCATTCAAAGCGTCGCGTCTGAAAATCGTCGATGCACTCGGACACATATAGGACTAAAATGCTCACGGAGAAAGACAGAACACAGATGACACAGATACTTACCGATTTGCACAGATCGATACTTGCTTTGCCTGTTACGTCTGTGAGAATCCGTATTATTCGTGTCATCCGTGTTCCGTTCTCCTTATTCGGACTTAACCTTAGAGGTATTGCTATGAATCTCAAATTCTCACTTGCACTTCTCATTGCCCTGCTGACCTTCCCCACATACGAAGCCCTCGGTCAGAGCTCGCACGAAAAGCTTTCAGCCGATCGGATACTTCAGTTATCAGACATGAGTCGCAACGGCTGGAATTCATATGGCGTTCTCACCACGATACAAAACTACGAGGATGGCGAGCTCAAGGACCAGGGCCGCTTCGACGTGACGATCAAAGGAATGAACAAAACACTCGTGAAGTTCCTCAACGCCGATGTGAAGGGACAATACCTCCTGATGGTCGATGACGATATGTGGATCTACATGCCCGACACGAGAAAACCGATCCGCATCACACCGCTCCAGCGACTGATGGGAGATGCTTCCAACGGAGATGTCGCCCGAACGCGATATGCCGAAGACTACTCCGCAAAGCTGGTAAGAGAAGAAGTACTCGATGGAACACCATGTTACCTCCTCAATTTGAGAGCCAAACGCGACGGCGCGACGTACAATCACATTGATTACTGGATCGCGGTCGCGACAAACAGGCCGAAGCGAGCCGAGATATATCTCACCTCCGGCAAGCACTATAAGACCCTAGATTTCGACAAATACGAAGAGATAGACGGAAGAGTGTTGCTGACAAAGATGACCATCACCGACAGACTGAGAAGCGGTCGTACGACAATCATGCGCTACAGTTCCTACACAGAGAGAGATCTTCCGGACAAGTATTTCAACAAAGACTATTTGGAGAAATTAAGATGAGCTCCCGCTATCTGGCTTTCCTGAGCCTGGTCGGAATTCTCACCTCTCCGCTGCAGCTCCGGTCGCAGGGCCTGGACTACAGGCTTTCCATCGTTGACGAGGGTACACTGAATTCGCTCAATAAGACAACTCCGCTTAATTATGATAACGCAACTCTGCCTCAGCCTTATCGCGGCAATATTGGAACTTCGAATCTTTTTCTAGGACTCGCTGGATTCTCCGTGCTCCTCAACCTTTCGACGAATACCGACAACCTGCACTCTCCGAATTACTCATATTCATTCCGTGAATGCGCGTTCGATTATTCACTCTCCGATGCCGTCGACATCACGATCGGGAAGAAGATTCTGAAGTGGGGAACAGGATACGCATTCAATCCTACCGGCGTCGTCGAGCCGCAGCGATCTCCGTCAGATCCTTCCGACAGGTTGGGTCAAAACGAAGGTAGTCAACTTGCGTCGATTGACTACTTCGTCGGAAAAAGTTCGCTGACATTTGTCTACGTGAACGACAGCTGGATCGAATCCTGGTCATGGCATCATGGAACGCAGGAGTTCGCAATGCGAGCGTACACTTTCCTGTCCGGCCTCGATCTCTCGCTTATCGGACATTACAGGGAAGGCGACCGGCTGGAACTAGGAACCAACTGGTCATATGTGGTCGGAGACAATTTAGAGCTGCACGGGGAATTCCTCGGCAAGCGAGGGTCATCAAATCTGTACCACGAAACCATTGAGACAGATAATGACCAGCAGATTTACAATTCATATCCATACGTTGCGATGTATGATCATTCTAACAGAATCTTCTACAAACTTCTCTTGGGCGGACAATTCACATTTGAGAATGGAATCAACATTGCCATCGAGTTCTACCGGAACAACGAAGGCCTTTCCACCACACAATGGCAAAGATGGATGAAGTTTGTTATGTTTCAGAGTGACATCCAGCGTGGACTCATTCCAATGCCTCCCGAGCTGATCGGCCCTTCGCATTACAACCTCCTTTGGGCTCTCCAGACACTTTCTCCGAGGGGAGCGATGCAGGATTACTGCTTTGCGCGTGAATACTGGGGATTAGATCGGTGGGGGATTGAGTTGATTCAGTTTTTGAATGCACAAGATCTTAGCGCGGTGATAATTCCAACGGTCTCGTTCAAGCTCTCCGACAACTTTTCTACATACGGACGGCTGTCGCAGTTCACGGGTAAGAGCGATTCCGAATTTGGCGCACTGTTTTACAAGACCACATTCAACCTCGGCCTCCAGGTGCAGCTATGAATAGAGGCAACGTTCTTCTCGTTTTCGCATTCAATAGCTTGATCGCCGTTGTCGTGACCGCAGGGTTGTCGTACAACGATCCGCGGAATTGGTTCACATATCTTTACTCCGCTTTCGCATTCTCCAACTGCATCGGCTTCAGCATCTACGCACTCGTGCATCTCGTCGGACCGCGCTGTGAGCGCTTTCCAATCTTCGGCCGCCTCGCTTGCATGGTGGGACTCTTTCTCCTCGGTGGTGTGATCGGCACTGAAGTGGCTATGGGATTCTTCCACCTGCTTCTAGGCTGGACAGTTGATCTTTCAAACCATATTCGCGTTCTCGCATTTAATCTTTTGTTTGCCGTGATTTTCGGAAGCGCAGCCACGCTCTACTTTTCTCTCAGAGAAAGGGCACAACAGTTAAGGCTGGCATTGAAGGAAAAAGAGCTTAGCGAAGAGCGACTCACCCGCCTGAAAACTAAAGCGGAGCTCGAAGCGTTGCAGACCAAAGTCAATCCGCATTTTCTTTTCAACACTCTGAATTCAATCGCAAGTCTCATCTCCGAGAATCCGGAGGCCGCTGAAGAGACGGTAGAGAAACTCTCTGACCTCTTCCGTCATTCTTTGAAGCATAGCGAGAAGAGCACTGTAACGGTGGCCGAGGAGCTCGATCTCATCCGCACATATTTGGAAATTGAGAAAGTGAGACTTGGCGACAGGCTGCGGTACGAAGTGAAATGCGACGAGCGTGTGCGGGAAGCCGAGATTCCCGCGATGCTAATTCAACCACTCGTCGAGAACAGCATCAAGCACGGAATTGCTCCTGCCATCGAGGGAGGAGCGATTTCCATCGAGGCGAAGGAGAAAGATGGAACTTGCATCGTTACCGTTCGCGACACCGGAAAAGGATTTCAGGACACGGGCGACCTGACCGGGTTCGGGTTGAGGAGCATTCAGGACCGGCTGCGACTTTTGTACAGTGATAAGGCGTCACTGGAAATTGTCCGGAACGGTTACACCGAAATTGTAATTACATTTCCACTCAGGTAGGCTGCTGCGATGCATGTTCGTGCTATGATAGTTGATGATGAAGAGCTCGCGCGAAAGCGACTCCGCAAGATGCTGAAGAAGTATGAGACAGAGCTCGAGATCGTGAATGAAGCGAGCAACGGCAAAGAGGCAGTCGAGCGAATCGACGCTGTCCGACCTGACGTGATTTTCCTCGATGTTCAGATGCCCGGGTTCGATGGATTCGAAGTGGTGCGCCGGCTGAAGACGAAACCGCACATAGTGTTTGCGACGGCGTTTGACGAGTTCGCGCTGAAGGCATTTGAAGAAAACACAGTCGACTATCTCTTGAAACCCATCGAGCAGCGACGGCTGGAAAAGGCCATCGACAAGCTGCGCCAGCTCTATGATCGACAGGCTCTTCATCTTGACGAGAATGTCGAGCGGCTCCTTGCCCGGCTTGTCGCAGCACCTGTGAAGCGTTTGCAGGTGAGGTTGGGGGATAGGATTGTGCTCGTCGACATTGACGACATTGTTTATTTCGAAGCAAAAGATAAATACACATATCTTCACACGACAGATCAGAAATACATTATCGATCTCACACTCGCGGACTTAGAGACAAAGCTTGATGTAACGGAGTTTGTCCGGATACATCGTTCGACCATCATCAACCTCAGGCACATGCTTGAGTTGGTTCGATGGTTCGGAGGGAAATACAAAGTACGTCTCAAAGACAAAGACAGGACGGAGCTTGTGGTGAGCCGCGGGTATGTAGATAGAATACACCGGCTGTAGAAGCATCGGCATCCCGACAAGCGATGTCAATTGTCGGGTTGAGATTTTGGAAGCCGTCCCGACAAAGTCGGGATGGCGGGGGCATTTCAAGAGCGCATAGAAAATTTCTTTTCGCAAAGAACGCTACTGCTGTTGCAAATAATTCAATCTGTCATTCCGACCAAGTCCGTCCAAACTACATTTGGACGGACGCGCGGAGGAATCTTCTATGGATTACCGCCCAACTTTCATTTGATGAAACTTGTAGAAGATTTCTCTCCGCCAGAGGCGGATCAGCCTTTGGCCGAGTCGCAAAGAACGCTACTCTCCATCGGAGGCGGAAATGTCCGCCGTCTCTTTGGCGGATGCGCCTCTGGCGCAGAAATGACATGTTGCTATTTCTGTCAATCACTCCAATCCCGTTGCGCATGCGAAGCTACCTGATCGCGACACATAACTTGTTTGGAAAACCAGAGCTTCCTCCTTCACAAGGGGAAATTAAGAGGGAGTAATAAAGAGCACTCGCGTGTGTGCTCATCCAAACAATTCGAGACTCGGCTCGCTACTCCATTGTGGCCTCGGAATGGCCTGATGTGAAGAAACGGTTGATCCATCTCATGGACCGTAAGTAATTAAATGAGGCGCGGCCTAAGGGAGCGAGGTCGAGCTTCTACGATTACGATCATATTCTTTTATTTTTTCCAATATGGTTACTTCAGCACCATTATACATCTCAGTTATGAAATCATCATTGAGATTAAACGTTCTCTCCTCAAAACTTATCGCATCTATCCGATCGAACAATAACTGTTTTGCGTTTGCAATATCCTTTCCATATATATGATATGAATCGGCTTGCCAATTCATTCGCCCTAGCTCTACCTTTCTTCCTGCTTTTTCGGAAATACCTGAAGCAATCACGTTCTTGTTAAATTGGATGAAGCCAAACATGTTCATAAAACTTGCTCCCCAGGCATCGTTACTTCTGAATCGTACGTTGCAGTTCAGCCACCACACTCCGTCTTCATCTTCCACGATTCTATACCATAACGACTGCAGGCAAGGCGGATCATAGCAATCCAAATCTAAATTTGGCATCCAGGTAATCATTTGCGCCTGGCGCGTATACGGTTGTTTGCAGAGCTTCTCGATTACGTACTTGATCTGGTCGATACAAAAGAAACCTGCTTGTGCGGACTTTCCATTAACAAGCTCCTGCCAGGTTCCGTATTTAGCGAGTCTTCCATGATATGTATACTCCCATCGAGTATCCTTAGGGTCGTTGATGTTCTTTATCCAATGATCTTTCAACCCCATCAATTCCATTGCATATTCTTTCAGATCGTCTATTCCTCCGGGGAACGCCCGATGAATCATCGGATCGGTAAATGGCTCAAGGATAGTTATGTTCATTGTACAATCGATGCTCAATGGATCGCCCGATCTGTCATATTGTGTTTTGAATCTTGTCCCATTCTTATATAATTCAACGAGTGCCTTCTCATATGCCTCCGCGAGAGCTGTACCACTAACCGTAAGAACAGGTATATTCCTTTGCATAGCGTTCCTCCAGTAAAAGAGTTCAGGGATTTAACATAATGTAGGGAAATCAGTCTATCGGCTCAATAGTCGGTGGTGACTCAGTTCGCACTTTCACATAAAAAGGGATTTGTCATGCCAGCCCCGTGTCAAGCACGGGGTAGACTCCAGCTGGCATCCAGAAACGAAAACTGGTTTCCGGCTGAAGTTTACCCAGCTCCGAGCGGGGCCCGAATGAAGTTGGAAATGAAATTGAGTCACTACTCAATGCTCGGAACTTGCTCCCACCGAGGGTCCGTCAAGATGCTGTCCCGTCAAAGTCTATGCATATGATCTCATAGTCTTCATCACCTCGTGACCGACACTCCGCTCTTCCTGAGAAAGACTGCCAGTTACACTCGTCATTGGGATGCCGATCATGCGAACGCGTGATCTGGTGTGGCAATCCCTTCAAGCCTCTTGTCAATGCGAGTCCCGACCCTGCCAGGAGAAGTGCCGCCTTGCGCCTGCGCACCGACATATGAATCTTCTCGACGGGACATATCATATTCAAATAATAATGAGCGGGATAAATAATCTGGACGGGACAATCCCGTACTTGGTCGTTCATCAATTGGGATTGTCGCGCCAAATCACTACTATATCAAGAGCGTAACGTTCACAGATTTCGCTCGTAATGTTTTATATTTCCTTTAACCCCAGAACGCCGTCAAAGGAGAAACAATGGTACGTCCAATTCGCCACTTAGTTTTTGCGTTACTGTCACTTTTCGGAACAGCTCTTTATGCTCAGGAAACAGACGTCACGACTACCCTACCTCAAGTCAGAATCGCAGGCACACAGCTACTCAGCATCACCTCTTCAATTACCAATGAGAAGTACGATCTGTATGTCAGCCTGCCGAGGAACTACGGAGACACGAGTAAGATTTTTCCCGTTGCCTATTTGCTCGATGGACAATGGGACTTCCCACTCGTGCAAGCCATTTATGGTTCTCAATACTATGACGGCTTTGTCCCATCGATGGTGGTCGTCGGCATAACATGGAGCGGCGATAATGCGAACTATGATTTCTTGAGGGCTGGAGATTTCACTCCGACTCGCGTAGGTTATGTGTCCCAGACGGGAGGCGGGCCGAAGTTTCTCCAATTCATCAAAACCGAGTTGATTCCGTTTATCGGGTCGAAATACAGGGTGGACAAGAATGATCGGACACTCATCGGAAGCTCACTTGGCGGTCTGTTTACGCTTTATACTCTCTTTCATGAACCCAACCTGTTTGAGCGCTACGTTTTAACGAGCCCGGCATTGCCGTGGGACAATGGAGTTATCTACGGCTATGAGAAAGATTTTGCGGAGAAGAAGACGGCAAAGCCCGCAAGAGTTTTCATGGGGGTGGGTGCCTACGAGGATACCGCGACATTCCTGAATTTCGTGCAGCTTCTAAAGTCCAGGAACTATGCCGGCCTGAGCGTCGAAGGTCGAGTATTGCCGGGTGTGGGCCACTCGGGGACAAAGGCGCTGGGATATACATGGGGACTGCAATATGTTTTTGAACCACCGGCCTTCCGCATTGAACCCGCTACATTGGAGCAATATGTCGGAAGCTATAGAGGTCCCATGGGCGACACTTATCAACTCACAACTGAAGGTGATCACCTTGTGACGACGCTTCCCGGAATGGGAAAAGTATCCCTTTATGCCGAAGACGACTTGCACTTCTACGCCAGGGGTTTCCTATTGAGAGTCCACTTCGAGAGAAATGGAGATGGCAAGGTAACCGGGGCCCGTTTCGAGATGTATACCGGAAGCGGCATTGTGCAGAAAACGGAGTAATGGTTAGTCTTCAATCTTTGGCAGTGGGCTATTTTGAGTAAGAAGATTAGCACACTGATGACACGGAAATTACAGATGATCACGGATGAGATTATTATTAATGAATTTTGCTGCGATAATCCGTGCTCCTTTCCGTGTATTCGGTGTTCGGTGATTTGAAATTAGCCCACTACTCAATCTTTGCAAGGTCTCGTCAAGGAACTATTGCGGAATCACTATCCCCAACTCGGCGTAGCCGAAATCAGGAGATAGCACACTTGCCGCCTTGCGGCATCCCGCATCATTTATCAAATCTGATGTCAGAGCGGGAGATGCCACAGAATAAGAACTGATTCTCGCAGATTTTCTTAACTAAAAAGATATTCTATCCGTGGGGATCAGTTTTTATCGAATGAATCTGTGTGCTATTCTTCAGCTTTAATCCCACAAATATCACTTGCAACAGACTAACGTGATTAATCAAAATTCAGCCGCCGCCGTGCAAGCAATTGCATCAGGACTGACGATAATATCGGGAGACCAACTTCGGTGCGCGGGACAAGTCTCCCTGTTCGCAACGTATTATTTGTGGAACCACTGACTCCGCGCGAGCAGGAAGTTCTTACTGCGATGGCTGAAGGATTGACGAACAAAGTTGTTGCAGCTCGCTTCGGGATTTCCGACCACACCGTGAAGTTCCATGTTGCCTCGATTCTCTCGAAGCTAGGCGCGACGAGCAGGACGGAGGCCGTGACATTGGCGGTACGGTACTGGTTGCTGATGATTTAGCCGTCGCCCCGAACGGAGTTTGTCAGGATACATCGTTCAACCATCATCAACCTCAGGCACATCCTGGAACTGGTGAGACTGTTCGGGGGAAAATACAATGTGCGGCTCAAAGATAAGAACAAGACCGAGCTTGTGGTGAGTCGCGGATACTTGGATAGGATCCACGGGCCGTAGAAATGATTGCCGTTCACTCCACACATCCCCTCTTGGGGATGCGAATGGATGATCAGGAATCTGGGGGCCCTTGCAATTCTCTCATTCTCACATTGATGGATGAATAGGCTCTACTCGGCCCTTTGGAGTGAGTTTGCTTTCTTTTCCTTTTCTTATCAAATTCATTTCAAGAAAGTAGAGGTTGAGAACATTGTGGGCTTTAGTCTCTACGATTTAAGTACCAGCTGCAGTTGTCAGGGAAATTGAAGCCAGAAGAAGAAGCTCGCAAAATAATTGACGATTTGTTATCTAAGGCGGGCTGGACAATTCAGGATTACAGCAAACTGAACCTTGGCACGTCGCTCGGTGTGGCTGTTCGTGAATTCCCAACCAATAGCGGGCCGGCTGATTATGTCCTCTTTGTAGACAGGAAAGCCGTCGGAGTCATTGAAGCTAAACCAATAGGAACAACTCTAAGTGGCGTAGCCGAACAGTCACAGGGATACATGAGCGACCTGGCCGAAAATGTTCCTCACGTTCAGCTTCCCCTGCCTTTCGGCTATGAGAGCACTGGCAAAGAGACATTATTCCGTGACTTGAGAGATCCTGATTCCAGATCGCGCCGTGTGTTTGCGTTCCATAAGCCTGAAACGCTGGTGGAATGGATTTCGGAGAGTAATACTCTACGGGCAAGGTTGAGAACTCTTCCCGAACTCATGAAGAATGGTCTCCGTGATTGCCAGTTCGAAGCAATAACCAATCTTGAGAAATCTTTTGCCGAAGCCAGGCCCCGCGCCCTGATTCAGATGGCATCCGGAAGCGGTAAGACTCATACCGCAGTGAGCTTTGTTTATAGGCTTATCAAACATGCAAACGCCAGACGCATCCTGTTCCTAGTCGATCGTAACAACCTTGGAAGACAAGCCAAACGAGAATTCGAACAGTATGAGACTCCCGACGACGGCAGAAAGTTTACGGAACTCTACAACATCCAGCATCTCGCCTCTAACACGATTGATCCAGTAAGCCGGGTCTGCGTAACCACTATCCAGCGACTCTATTCGATGCTGAAAGGCGAAAAAGAGTTTGACGAGGAGGCAGAGGAGGCTTCGCTGTTTGACCTTTCGATACCGAGCGGCGAACCCAAGGATGTCGGATATAATCCGGATATCCCCATCAAGACTTTTGATTTCATAATCACCGACGAATGTCACCGATCCATCTACAACCTCTGGCGTCAGGTGCTTGAGTACTTCGACGGTTTCATAATCGGGTTGACAGCGACTCCGTCGAAGCAAACTATCGGCTTTTTCAACAAGAATCTCGTTATGGAATACAACCATGAGAGAGCTATTGCAGATGGAGTAAATGTCGGGTACGATGTCTATCGTATCAAAACCGAAATAACGGAAAAGGGAAGCAAGATCGACGCCGGCTTCTGGATCGACAAACGAGACAGAAAGACACGCGAAGTCGTGCAGGAACAGCTGGACAATGATTTCATCTACAGATCAACTCAACTCGATAGAGATGTGGTTGCACCAGATCAGATCAGGACAGTGATAAGAACATTCAAGGAGCGGCTGTTCACAGAGATTTTCCCGGGACGAAAATGGGTGCCGAAGACACTCATCTTTGCTAAGGACGACTCTCACGCCGAGGACATCGTGCGCATCACGAGAGAAGAATTTGGAAAAGGAAATGATTTCTGCAAGAAGATTACCTACAGGACAACAGGTGAAAAGCCCGAGGTTCTGATACAAAGCTTTAGAAATTCGGTTAATCCTCGCATCGCGGTTACTGTGGATATGATTGCGACGGGAACAGACATCAAGCCGCTCGAATGCATCATCTTCATGAGAGACGTCAGGTCGCTCCTTTACTTCGACCAGATGAAGGGGAGAGGGACGCGCGTCATAGATGAAAACGAATTCCAGGCGGTCACCTCCGACGCGAAGAACAAATCGGGTTTCATAATCATAGATGCAGTCGGTGTTTGTGAATCGGACAAGACGGACACGAGATCCTTGGAAAGGAAACGCGCGGTCCCGTTCGAGAAGCTGGTACAGTCTGTGGCAATCGGTATTCGAGACGAAGATACTCTCTCGTCGCTTGCAGGAAGGCTGGCGCGGATGGATAGAGAGATCGGCGAAGAAGACAGGAAAGAGATAGAAAAGATATTGGGCGGAAAGAGCATCAAGATGATGGTGAATCAGCTCCTCGACGCAATCAATCCCGATGTCAAAGTCAAACACGCGAGGGAAGCCTTTACGACCGAATCGCCGTCCGAAGGACAATTGAAGAAATCGGGAGAGGAGCTTGCCTCGAAGGCATGTCTGCCGTTTGATAATCCGAACCTGAGGGAGACGATCATAAACGTACGCAAGCGAACCGAACAGGTCATCGACGCGGTAAGCGAAGACAAGGTTATTTATGCGGGATTCGACGCGAAGGCGGAAGAAAAGGCTAAGACCACAATCGAGACTTTCAAGAAGTTCATCGAAGACAATAAGGATGAGATCGATGCCCTGCAGATAATTTACAGCAAGCCTTACGGTCAAAGATATCCGACTTATGAAATGATTGAAAATCTCGTGGCCGCTATAAAGAAGCCGCCTTATCAATTGACGGAAGAGGGAGTCTGGCACGCGTACGAGCAGCTTGAAAAAGACAAGGTTCGCGGCAGAGGGCCGGCGAAGCTCATGACGGACATTATCGCGCTTGTGCGTTATGCCATCGGAGCGACCGACGTCCTTGAGCCATTCCCTGAAATGGTCGAGGAGAAATTCAAAGCATGGGTCGCGGGGCAAGAAGAGACGGGACGCGAGTTCACTCCGGATGAAATGGCATGGCTGGTCATGATAAAAGACCACATCGCAACGTCGGCGCTCGTCGGCATGGATGATTTCGATAATATCCCTTTCAGTGACAAGGGCGGACGCGTGAAGGCATACCAGATTTTCGGTGAGAAGTTGGAACCACTGATGGTGGAGTTGAACAGGGAATTGGTGGGATGAAACAATCCGTTGGGACACAGAATGGTATTCCGTACAAACATCATCGGCGTTCGATTCGATTAAAAGATTATGATTATTCCCAGGCGGGCGGATATTTCATAACGATCGATTCATGGAGACACGAACCGATTTTCGGACAGATTGTAAATGCGGTAATGATGTTGAACGAAATTGGAAATATCGTAAATGACGAATGGTATCGTACGCCACGTATTCGGCCCAACGTTGAATTGGATGAATTCGTAATCATGCCGGATCATATACATGGCATAATTATTATCAACGAAAATGGTACGGACGTAACACAACATCGTAGGGGCGTATCGCAATACGCCCCTACCGAACAATACGCCCCTACGGGAAAACCCGCCCATGCGGGCGAATCGCCATCCACCCATACACAATTACGTTCACCATCACGAACGGTCGGCGCGATAATTCGCGGGTTCAAATCCGCCACGACGAAACGCATCAATGAAATACGATGTGAGGACATATCGCAATATGCCCCTACAGGTAACCCGGTATGGCAACGGAATTATTGGGAACACATCATACGCGACGAAAATGAATTGAACCGGATACGGCAATACATCGTGGACAATCCGATGAAATGGGAAATGAAAGATAAGGAATGGTTGTGAGACGATTTGGTAACTATGACGTGCTGAAGAGTATTGATGAAATAGTACGGGTGATACTGGAATTGGTGAAATGAGAAACAAGATCTACATATCTCACGCCAATCCAGAAGATAATATATTCGCTCGATGGCTGGCGTTGAAACTGATGGCGATGGGATATGAAGTCTGGTGTGACCTGATACAACTTGAACTTGGTGTGGACTTTTGGCGAACATTTGAGAACGAAATCCGCACTAACACAATAAGGGTTCTTTATGTTGCATCAACGGTTGCTCAGTCTAAGGACAATGTGAGGAGGGAGTTAGCAGTAGCTGAATCCACCAGGAAAACGCTGGACATTAACGATAAAGAGAAATTTATCATTGCTTTGAGAATTGATCCGAAGCTGGCTTTTGACAATCTACATCCGCTCGTGATCTTGAATAACGCGGCGGATTTTGCGGGTAGTTGGGCCGATGGATTGCTACTTCTTACAGCTCAGTTCGAAAAGGACTCAATCCCAAGGCAGAATGACAAAGGTCATGCTGAAGTGAAAGTATGGTGGGACTCGTTATATGCGACAAACAAAATTGTCAGGCAACAGCGAGAATCGTACGGGTCGAACTGGTTTACCGTCAGAATCTATCCAAAGTATCTGTTTGACTATGGTTTCAAGGGAGCGACAATTACTCAGAAGGATGTTGAATCAATTGCCCCGCCAGCTCGGATGTACAAGAACCGTATTATCACTTTCGCTAGTTCTCAGGAGGTTAACCATTGGCTTCATTCCTTTAAGGGGACATTGACTGGAAAGAGCTATAGGATCCCTGTGGGAAGGGTCGTTCATGGCTCTTACAAATCCCACTTCCTGCCGATAAAGGACGCGAAGAATATACTGATAGAGCTGTTGAACAAATCGTGTAATATGTTTCTTGAACGCTCTGGTCTCAAGAAATATGAGATGGCAAACAACAGAGAGGCATACTGGGTGCCACTTGGCGATCAGAAGCTTCCATCATTTGGGAAAGGGCAGCTGATTGGTGTGCAAAAGAATAAGCATTGGCATTTTGCCATCAGTTCTTCAACTAAGCTGTATCCCAGGTTAATAGTCTCAATTAGGTCACACATTGTATTTACATACGGTGGTAAAGAAGTTATTCCTCATGCGTCGATTCAACATCGCGCGCGTAGACGGCAGGGCAGAGGCTGGTGGAATCCACATTGGAGAGACAAGTTAGAAAACTTGATGCAGATCCTTCGTGGAGGTGGGTCCACCTTGGTTATCCCATTGAGCAATGATCAATCGTTTACGCTTCAAGGTTCGGGAATCATGTTTCGCAGCCCAATTTCCTACGAGCTTCCCTCCGATGAGATAGTTGAACCAGACACGGACTTGGATTGGGAGGAAGAAGATGACGCAGAGGAGATGTGATGCCCACACTTGAAAGGGTGAGAGAACCCAACATACTCTTCAGGCACAATCAGCCCATGGAAGATCCGCGGGATGGACTTACGCTGTTTGGTCCGCTCGACGAGGGCAACACGTATGGAATCAGGTCAGGGGTTATTGGTACGAGAACTGGAATAAGAAAATTCGAGAAATGGCTTGAAAAGATCCATCAAACCATAATACATGCAGATCATATCCATTCGAGACCGTTTTTCCCCGGGTTCAAAGCGGCTTTTCAATGCGAGTGGTCGTGCAAGAATGTCCCGGAGATCGAGCTTGACGAAAAGGATCTTTTCTTCAAACTCTACCACGCTGATCAGCACTACCGAGTTTACAATGTCGTTGGCCTGTACGCGGAACAGATCATTAAATACAAGAGAAGTGAAGACCCCTCCATAGATATTTGGTTTGTCGTAGTCCCCGACGAGATCTATACTTTTTGTAGACCGAATTCAGTTGTCCCAGATAATTTGGTATCTCAGAAAAGTGATATTTCGGGATCTTGGGCCAAGGCTTTCATTGACGAGCCCTCCATATTTGAGGACATCAATATTGAAGTTGAGCCGTATAAGTATGATGTTAATTTCCGTGAGCAGTTGAAGGCAAGATTGTTGAAGCACCAGATTGCAACTCAGGTTGTGCGAGAAAGTACAGTCGCCCCGGAAGAATACATCAATTCTAAAGGGAGGCAAAGAAGAAAACTAGATACACAGTTGTCCCAAATCGCTTGGACTCTATCAACCGCTGCGTTTTACAAAGCAGGCGGAAGGCCTTGGAAACTAGCTGAGATCAGGAAAGGGGTTTGCTACGTTGGCCTTGCTTTTAAGATTGATCCAAAATCAAAAACAGAAGGGAATGCGTGTTGTGCAGCACAGATGTTCCTAGATTCTGGTGATGGTGTTGTTTTCAAGGGCGCAGCGGGGCCGTGGTTCAGTGCTAGAAGAGGTGAGTTCCATCTGCCGGAGGAAAAAGCCTTTGACTTAATGAAACTCGCTTTGGATTCTTACCAAAGCCAACACGAAGGTAAGCTCCCAGACGAACTGTTCATTCACGCCAAGAACCGATTCGATTGGAGCGAGTGGAGAGGGTTTGGTCGAGCGGCTGGTGAGAGCGTAAAACTAGTTGGAGTAACAATCAAACCAACTTCGTCCTTGAAACTCTATCGCCACGCAGACTGGCCCATATTGAGAGGACTAGCATATATCCAAGATTATAGGTCCGCCTACCTATGGACGAAGGGATTTGTTCCTCGGCTCAGGACCTCCATAGCTTTAGAAGTGCCGAATCCGCTTTCTGTTGAAGTATGTCGCGGCGAAGAAGATATTAAGGTGGTTCTCCAAGACATCATGGCGCTTACCAAGCTGAACTACAATAGTTGTATCTATGCCGACGGATTACCCGTGACTTTGAGGTTCGCAGATTCCGTGGGTGAGATATTAACAGCAGCCCCGATTGAACGTCTTCCGCCGCTTTCATTTAAGTATTATATCTAGACGCCTATGGATATTCCAAATGTCAGTTACTCTTCGCCCATCGGCTGGAAATGGACAACACTAGGTGAGATGGCTCAGACAATTCAGTATGGCTACACTGAAAAGGCAAATGAGAGTCCTGTTGGTCCAAAGTTCCTCAGAATTACTGACATCCAAGGTGGCCAAGTTAATTGGAATGAAGTACCGTTTGTCAGAATCAATGAAGAGAACAGAATCAAGTATCTCCTTCGACCAGGTGATCTTGTTTTTGCAAGAACAGGCGCTACGGTCGGAAAGAGTTTCCTATTAACTGGCCAAATCCCAGAAGCTGTCTTTGCTTCATACTTGATTCGACTCAGATTGTATTATGAGCTATCCGAAAAGTTTGTCTATACCTTTTTCCAGTCTCGCTCTTACTGGGAACAAATCGAACATAGCAAGCTAGGTATTGGACAACCGAATGTAAATGGTACTACGCTCGCAAAACTGATCATTCCTCTTCCTCCTCTTCCCGAGCAGCATCGCATCGTCGCGAAGATAGAAGAACTATTTTCCGACTTAGATGCCGGCGTCGCCGCACTGCAGAAAGTCAAAGCGGAACTGAAACGCTACAGGCAGGCAGTGCTCAAAGCGGCAATTGAAGGAAAACTCACTGAAGAATGGCGCCGACGCCGACCCGCTGATTATGAGTCAACGGCTCGCCTTCTCGAACGAATCAAATCTGAGCGAGCAAAAAACGGGAAGTCAAAGAAGTTACCGCCAATTGATAGGTCAGATTCCCGACAAGAGCGTTCGGGAATGACATTACTTCCGGAATTGCCGGAAGGGTGGGAGTGGACGTCAGTCAGTGAGATTTCTGAATCAATGAAGAACGGCATTTACAAGGAAAAACAATTTTACAACGACGATGGTGTAGCATGTCTGCGTATGTACAATATTGAGAATGGCGCAATCATCTGGAAAGATATTAAGAGAATGAAACTCACGGCAGCGGAAATCAAAGAGTACTCGCTGAATCCAGGAGATGTTCTCGTCAATCGTGTGAACAGCAGAGAATTAGTCGGCAAGGCCGCGCCTATTCCGAACGGGCTCGAGCCTTGTGTATATGAGAGCAAGAATATTCGTCTTAGACTGTGGCCAGGATTAATGCAGAGCAACTATGTAGGATACTGTTTCCAGGTTTTTAGCCAGCAGTACTTCAATTTCAATGCTCAACAGGTAGTGGGGATGGCTTCTATTAATCAGAGACAAGTAGGGGCAATGCCAATACCACTTGCCCCGCTTCTGGAGCAGGAGCAAATCGTTTCCGAAGTCGAGTTGCGACTCTCGGCCGCGGACGAGGCGGAGAAGACTGTTGAAGCGAGCCTCAAGCAAGCAGAAAGATTGAGGCAGAGCATTTTGAAGAAGGCGTTTGAAGGGAAGCTTGTACCGCAGGATCCGAGCGACCCGCCTGCGTCAGAATTATTGGAGAATGTCAAGAGAAATAGAAGAATAGAGGAAGAAGTGATAAAAAATTCAAATAGAAAAACAAGAAATGGGATTAAAATCGAGAAAAAACGACATTGAAAACCGTTATTTTAACGAAATGACTTTTAGTATATTATGGTTACTTATAATTTAGTTTCGCGCACGTAACTAAATTATAATGATCCATAATAAAGTTTAAGTATGCAAAAGGAACTCAAAATGACGGAATTGTTGGCTCAATATTCAAACCACAAATATTGAATAAAATTTGACAATGTTAATTCGAACCTAATCATGTCACAAGAAAATCATAAATAGTCATCTGTGTATGGAATTCAAGGATTTTTCAGCGGGAACATTTGTTCAGCAATATCAATACAAAAGCTTCAATCCATCTGAAATAAACCATGAGTGGACTTGGTCCGATCCGAAAATCAATACTCTTTTAGCAGAGGCGAGTCGGAAATTAGGTGAGCTCAATGCCTTTGCGGCTTCAGTTCCAGATGTCGATATCTTCATCGTTATGCACGTTGCAAAGGAGGCGACCAAATCAAGTGCTATCGAAGGAACGAGAACCGAGATCGAAGACGCAGTCCTGCAAGAGCAGAATGTCCTTCCAGAAAAGAAAGACGATTGGAAAGAGGTCCAGAATTATATCTCTGCAATGAACGGAGCCATTGAGCGGCTCAGAGAGTTGCCGATTTCGACGAGGATGCTAAAAGAAACACACCGCATACTCCTTCAGGATGTTAGAGGTGAGCACAAAACGCCCGGTGAATATCGAACGAGTCAGAACTGGATAGGTGGCGGAACAATCAATGATGCCGTGTTCATTCCTCCTCATCATTCCGAAGTCAATCCTCTGATGGGTGATCTGGAAAATTTTCTTCACAACCCAAACATAGATGTACCGGAGTTGATCAGGATTGCCATAGCGCACTACCAGTTTGAAACGATCCACCCATTCCTCGATGGAAACGGGAGAATCGGTAGACTGCTGATTACGCTGTATCTCGTGAGCAAGGGGTTGCTGTCAAAGCCCACTCTTTACCTGTCTGACTATCTGGAGAAACACAAGACTTTGTATTATGATAATCTGATGCTTGTTCGAGCCCGCCATGATATAGGACAATGGGTAAAATTTATGCTTGTAGCAATCACGGAGACTTGCAACAGCGGGATCGATACATTCAAAAAGATTCTACGGTTGAAAGAGGACATCGAAGGCAAGCGACTCGTAACACTTGGGAGAAAGATTAAAGTGGCGAAGTCGTTCGTTAATTTTCTTTACAGGAATCCTGCTGCTGATGTCGCCACCGTGCGAGAGGAATTGAAGTTGAGCCAGGCCTCGGCGAATTCTCTAGTAGCGGATTTTGAGCGGTTGGGGATCTTAAGAGAAGTTACTGGTTACAAACGTAACAGGTTCTTCATGTTCTCGGAATATGTAAACTTGTTCAAATAGAAAGTCAGAATGTCCGCCGAATCATCTACAATAGTTCAGCGTCTCTGGAACTACTGCAACGTCCTCCGCGACGACGGCGTGAGCTATGGCGACTACGTCGAGCAGCTAACATATCTCCTTTTCCTTAAGATGGCTGATGAACAGACAAAGCCGCCATTTCGTATGGGCGTATCGCGATACGCCCCGACAGTACCCGAAGGTCTTGACTGGCAGAGCCTCGTGAAGAAAGACGGTGACGACCTCGAAGTCCACTACCGCCATGTACTCGATTCGCTTGGGAAAGAAGCCGGGATGCTCGGTGTGATTTTCAGGAAGTCTCAGAACAGGATTCAGGACCCTGCGAAGCTCAAGAGGCTCGTCGAACTCATCAACGACGAGACATGGATGGGACTCGATGTCGACATCAAAGGTGAGATTTACGAAGGCTTGCTCCAGAAAAATGCGGAAGACGTGAAAAGCGGGGCGGGACAGTACTTCACTCCGAGACCATTGATAAAAGCGATGGTCGAAGTCGTTCGACCGGAACCCATGATGGCGATCTGCGATCCCGCCTGCGGGACGGGCGGATTCTTCCTTGCAGCGCACAAATACCTCGAAGGGAAGCAGCTCGATAAAAAACAAAAAACCTTTCTGAAAGCAAAAACCTTCAAGGGCTGGGAGATAGTCGATAGCGCGGCCCGGCTCTGCGTGATGAATCTTTACCTCCATGGTATCGGTGGCGATGAGAGCCCGATAACTGTAGCCGACAGTCTAGCGTCAGAGCCGGGCGAGCACTTCGAAATCGTTATGACGAATCCGCCGTTTGGAAAGAAAAGCAGCATCACAATCGTCAATGAAGAAGGGAAAGCGGACAAAGAGTCGATTACCTACGAACGGCAGGATTTCTGGGCAACCACATCCAACAAACAGCTTAACTTCCTCCAGCATGTCAAGTCGCTCCTGAAGATGAATGGCAAAGCTGCCATCGTCGTTCCTGACAATGTCCTATTCGAAGGTGGTGCAGGCGAAACAGTGAGGCGAAGGCTTTTGCACGATTGCGATGTCCACACACTACTCAGACTTCCCACGGGGATCTTCTACGCCCAGGGTGTGAAAGCAAACGTCCTCTTCTTCGACCGAAAGCCCGCAAGCGAGAAGCCATGGACGGAGAAGCTCTGGATTTACGATCTCCGAACGAACATTCACTTCACACTCAAAACGAACACACTCAAATACGAAGATCTGAAAGACTTTATCGATTGTTACAATCCTGAGAACAGACGGGAGCGGAAAGAGGCAGAGCGTTTTAAGTCTTTCACTTATGATGAATTGATTCAACGCGACAAGTCGAGCCTCGACATGTTCTGGCTGAAAGATGAGAGTCTCGAAGATTCAGCGAACCTTCCGGACCCTGATGTGATAGCCCAGGATATCTCTGAGAACCTTGGGGCGGCGTTGGAACAGTTCAAGAGCGTGAGGGAAGGGCTGGGGAACGCGAACATTTCCTGACACATTTCAACTTAGATTTGCCCCACGAAATCGGACACTTGGAAGCAAAATGTAATGTACCTATTGATCAAAGCTGGCACAGCAACGCCGAACCCCGCTTGGGACTGGGCAGACTTTGACACCGAGAAAAAGAAGAAGATGTTGCGCTGGAGTTAACACGACTACTACTCGCGTGACCAGTTTGTTTCTTCGTGAACCCCCGCATATATTCTGCTGAAGTGCAAAACATCATGGGACATGGCAAGTCGGTATTTACTCGTCTTGAGGTTCTGAAAATGAAAGCACTTCTATTTTGCTTATTCTGTGTCATCGCTATGATTCCAATCTGTACCATGTTCGCCCAGGAAAAGAAACTCCCGCCGGCCAACGCCGCCGGACAATATGATGAGTCTAAGGTCCCGAAATACACGCTTCCAGATCCGCTCGTCATGCTGAATGGCGACAGAGTGACAGACACAACCACTTGGAACGGAAGCCGCAGGCCGGAGATTCTAAAACTGTTCGAGACCAGTGTTTATGGGAAAGCGACAGTGGACCGGCCGGAAGGCATGCATTGGGAAACAACATCTGAGGATAGCAGTGCTTTGAACGACTCTGCTGTCATTAAGAAAGTCACAATATACTTCTCAAGCAGGGATGCTTGGCCCAAGCTCGCGCTCGACATAATTCTACCGAAGATTGGTAAACCAGTCCCGGTTTTCTTGGTGTCCACCTGGGGTCCGCATCCCGAGCTCCTGATCAGAAGGGGATTTGGTCTGGTGATGTTCGACGCGCGGGATATCGAGCCGGACAACAAGGACAGCGCGTACGCAGAAGGAATCAGGAAGTTCTTCGACCCTCCTGATCGGAAAGAGCCGGCGCCGGACGAATGGGGGACGATCGCGGCCTGGTCGTGGGCGGCGAGGAGAGTAATGGACTACATCGAAACTGATACTGACATCGATGCTCGGAAAGTCTGCATCCTCGGCTTCTCGCGGTTCGGCAAGGCTGCAATGTGGGCCGGTGCCCAGGATCAACGACTTGCTATTGTCTTTTCATGCGAGTCCGGATGCGGCGGCGCGACAATCGTCCGTCGTGGTTTCGGCGAGACCGTCAGACTGATCAACGATCGATTCCCTCATTGGTTCGACGGCAACTTCAAGAGCTTCAACAATCGTGTGAACGGTCTCCCCGTCGATTGGCACATGCTTATTGCTTTGATGGCACCAAGGCCTGTTTATGTGTCGACGGCCGAGGAAGATTTGTGGGGCGATCCTCGCGGGACCTTTCTGGCGGCGAAGTCGGCGGAACCGGTTTATAAGTTGTTCGGGGAAGCAGGATTGGGCGTAACCGAAATGCCGCCACTGGAGACGCCTGTGGGCAATTTCATCGGGTATCATATGCGGAAAGGCAAACATGGTCTGACCGATTATGACACCGAAAGGTTCATAGACTTTGCTCAGAAGCACTTCTCGAATACTGACGCCCGTTCCACCCAATGAGCGTGAAAGGAAGTCGAATTTCTTGAGCAGATGCACAGAGGGGAGTGATCTTAACATGCACATTGAATTCTTACTGTCGGAATACTATGCGGATCTGTGGCAGGAGAATCATAGCTAGGCATCTCATGAAGCTTCCGTCGCG
Organism: uncultured Bacteroidota bacterium; assembly: GCA_963704305.1. Classification (GTDB taxonomy): domain Bacteria; phylum Bacteroidota; class Ignavibacteria; order Kryptoniales; family JAKASW01; genus JAKASW01. Next base: position 1,986,252 of record OY969888.1, read on the forward strand.
CACACACAGCTACAGCACGCTTGGTGCAATCGCAGCCGTCGCCTTTATCGTGGCGTGTGTTTCGCATGAAGCCATAGGCCACGGTGGAATGTGTCTCGCTATCGGAGGTCGTGTCACTTTGCTGACCTCTGTCTACTTCCGGTGCACGAACGGAGGGCCGATCACGGACGCCGCGGGTCCGCTCATGAACCTCGTTGTTGGTGCGGCATGCTGGCTGTTCGCGCGAAGGCGGCCGTTGACTTCATCGTCCCGGCTGTTCTTTGTCTTCGCCATGGCCTTTAACCTCTTCTGGGGTGCTGGCTATTTTATCTTCTCTGCCATCGCCAACACCGGCGACTGGGCATTCGTGTTACGTGACCTTTCACTCGAACCCCGCTGGTTGTGGCGTCTGGTCATGGGTGCGCTTGGTGCCTTCATATACATTCGCACTATTCAAGCGGTTGCCATACAAGTGCCGCCTGGTACGCCGTTGGTCTGGCCCTATCTCGTCGCAGGAGTAGTGTCCTGTGCTGCGGCGCTATTCTATGCCGGCCCGGTGCTGCCGGCCGTACGAGAGGCGGCGCGCGCGAGTCTTGAAGCGAACGTTGGTTTGCTGTACCTCGCATATCGCAATACGAGGCAAGCCCACGCCTCCCCCTTGCCAATCCTTGTTGATCACAGCACTGGCTGGTTACTCTTTTCAGCGTTGGTTACAATCGTTTTCTTCCTTCTGCTCGGTAGAGGTATCGGAGTTGCGGGCCACGCCTGACCTTCTCTGCAGCGAATCGCCTTATTCCTATTCGTCCCTCTTCTTCTCCGTTGCTGCATTCTATTAATTTCCTCATCACAAAGTTCCCGCTTTGTGATGTTACCGCAGAGAAGCTCCGTTTCCATTTTGCACTTCTGCCTTGATGCTCAGCGCCAGGGCGAAACCATCCACGGATCGGAGCTTCAACTACACTTTCCCGGGCAGGAGCTTGGGAAATAGGAAATCATACTCCTTAAGCGACGCGTCGCCTCCCGTCTTTTACCCGCGAATTGATGCGCGCACACAACTCCATCCATCAAAAAATCTCCCGCGTCAGCAGGCAAATACTTATTGTTCGGCTCGTCTTATTCCGATAAAAAAGTGTAGAGGTTTTCGTAAAGAAACCGCGCGATTCTTTTTGACACCCGTGTCGACAAATCAACCGATCTATCGAGGTCGCATTTTATAAAATAGTCATGACATTCGCAAAAGAGATTTCAAACAGTCACGGCCGCATGAAACCCACAAACAGGAACGCCTGCCTGATCTTTTCTTACCTGGCAATGCGGCGCATCATCGGCCTACTTGCTATCGGACTGCCATTCATCATTGTAATGGGCGGTTCTATCGAGAACGGGTTTGTCGTACAGGGCTCGCTCAGCAGCTACTATTACACAAACATGCGCGACTTCCTCGTCGGCATTCTGTTCGGCGTGTCGCTATTCCTTATTTCATATAAAGGATATGAAATGATCGATGACATCGTCACGAACCTGAGTGGTTTGTTCGCACTCGGAATCATCGTGTTCCCGACATCCGCATTTTCAGGACGGGTCGTCAGAGTCGGAGTGTTTCACGTGCCTGACAGTATTTCCCAGTATCTTCATCTGGCATTTTCAACTCTATTCCTCCTGTCGCTCGCCTTCAATTCGATGTTCCTCTTCACCAGACATGCCGGCGTTCTGAGCAGCGAGAAGAGAAAACGGAATATGGTGTATGTTGTCTGCGGAGTACTGATGCTTCTCTCGATCATCAGCATGATCGTTTACATCGCGTTCTTCACGCGCACTTCTTTCGCGAAAGGCTATCCGGTACTTGTCTTCGAATCGATTTCACTCGTCTCGTTCGGTGTTTCATGGCTGGTGAAGGGACAGACACTATTCAGGGACAAGAGGGCGGCCAATCACAATCACGCCGCGGTGATCAAGCAGGAATCTCCGCCGGTGAGAAGCCCATCCTTTCAGTAAGGATGCAGCCTTCTTCTCCGGAACGAGGTCCCGACGAATATCTTGTCGGGTGATCCATTCTGCGGAACGAGCAGATCGATTCTTCTGTAGCTCCGCAAAATGAGGAGTTCCATAGAACGACACCTCTTACACAGTTTCAGATGAAAGTTTACAGGCTTTGAGGGTAGAAGTTTATTCTCTCTTGCCTTCCCCTTGGTCGGGTATGAAGGCATGGGTCTCGGCGAATCGTTCGGGCCCGCCGTTCTCTAAGTAATTCGTGGCGAGCTCATCTTCAGTGGGGGAATGTCTGACTTTCTCGCCGGTGACCCACCTATTGAAGTCGCTGAGGATTTCCCTCAGCTGAAGCTCCAGGTATTCTTTGAGAGAACGAAGAATCGTTTTTTTGGCATTCGTCATCATTCTGACTTCCTCTGAGATTTCTAGACATAAAATATCAGTCCAGCGCCATTCGATCAATGCTCTGTTGCGTAGAATCCATTTTCAAGACTCACTATTATTCCTTGACGAAACCATCAAGCTTCTTAAAGAGGTAAGAACGGACATAGCCGGACAGGCGTTCATTAGCAGAGCGGGGAAACAAAACATCTCGGGTGGTTGATTGAGACATTTTCTTTTTTGTTATTGTTATAGAAAGAACCGTAATGTAAACAACAAGAAGAAGAAGTTAGAATATCCAAAGGAACCGTGAGGTAAATAAATAGAACAGGTCGATGGAATGTTCCTTTGAATGTTGCCAAATCGGGCTGGTAGCGACTGCCGGAGAAAGGAGAAGCAACGATGGCAACTGTCCAAGTTCGTTATATCGTAAATGATGTCGACGATTCAATCGCATTTTACTGTGAGCATCTCGGCTTTCAGGAAGTGATGCATCCTGCGCCTACGTTCGCAATGCTTTCCCGCGGCGACTTGCGTCTCGTGTTGAGCAAGCCGGGAGGCGGACCGGGCGGTGGAGCCGCAATTTTGGATGGAAAATTACCGGAACCGGGCGGATGGAACCGGTTCGCGATTGAGGTGGATGACATAGAGGGAATGGTCTCAAAGCTTCGGAAGGCAGGCGCTCATTTCAGGAACGACATCATCACCGGCGTCGGGGGAAAACAATGCATCGTCGATGACCCGTCAGGCAACCCGGTTGAGTTGTTCCAGCCGATAATCCAGGAGGCCCGACTTAGTTCGAAGCCTTGAGCTCCGAACCAATTGCGCTCACCCTGAATCCAATCAAAAGCAAGAGGTAAGCTGTCCGTTAATCATTGCTGCATTGTGCGGAAAATTCATTCAGGCCTGTTGGCTGATCTTTGTTCTCTACTGGTTGATAAGTTCGTTGTTCACCAAACGCGCCATGGAACAAGGAAAGTATTTTGTCAATTGGCAAATCCGCATAGGAGCGTCGCTAGTCATTCCTTTTTTTCTTAGCCGCAGCTCGTTCGAGGAATGCGTTGGGGTTACTCGACGCATCTCCATCGAGTCGGAGCGGGCCGAATCGTCACGCGAGTGGCACTATCCAATGACAGGAGGCGCGGAGGGGGTTGGCACATTCACTCAACTTGCCATCGTAAGTTCATCTGAAGTCATATCTCTATCCACCCGCCTTGCGCAGCGCTCTCTCGGACCGCATCGATAACTTTCATGTTTGCCATCGCGTCGCTGAGAGGTGTAAAGACTTCGCCGTTTGTCAATATCGCCTGCGCAAAAAAGTCCGCCTCAATCGTATACTGGTCGCAGATGTCGAACGAAATCTCCTCGACCGATTGACCCTTTTGAAGCCATAACCTGCACGGGCGGTCGTTCGGTGCATTGAATGGTATTTCTATTTCTATCCTGCCGAGAGTTCCGAATATGTTTACTCTCTGGTAAGGTTGCATCTGCGTTCCGCATGTGAACGTTGCGATACCTCGCCCGAAATCGAGGACACCTGACGAGAGGCGGTCGATTCTCGTCCCAGGATCATACTCGATCCTTCCGAGCACTCTCGTCGGTTCGCGACTGAAAACGTATCTCGAAAGTGAAGTGCAGTAGCAGCCAATATCGAGCATCGCTCCGCCTCCAATGTCCGCAATGTTGCGGATGTTCGAAGTGTCGACATTGTAATATGAAAATATGGAATGGACCAGGTTGATCTCGCCGATAGCATTGCGATCGACCAGCTCTTTGACCTTTCTCCACTGAGGGTGGTGACGGTACATGAATGCTTCCATGACTTTGAGGGTTGGAAAGTCTTTCACCGCGACCTCGAGTCGCCGCGCGTCCGCATAGCTGAGTCCAATCGGCTTCTCGCAGAGGACATGCTTGCCGGCCTTCAGCGAATTTATTGTCCAGTCCACATGCATGTGATTGGGAAGAGGAATATAGATCGCATCGATTCCCGGATCGGAGAGGAGAGCTTCGTACGAGCCGAAGACTTTTGGAATGCCAAGTTGAGCCGCGACGGCATCGGCCCTCGCCCTATCGCGTGAAGCTACGGCGGTGACTAAAGAGTATTTACTTTTTTGCATGGCGGGGATCGTCGCCCTCATTGCAAATTTGGACGTGCTTAGGATTCCCCATGAGATCTTTTCCATTATTACTTGTCTCCCGAATTGGTTTAATCAGCGAGTCTTCATGTATGGAAAGTCGCAAAGTATTTTTCTGATCTTCACTGAAACGTGTCTCTGATTGATCCTCGTCTTTCGGTTGTCGGTGTTCCACTACGTGTTGGAACATCTCGCTGCGACATGGCAATGCAAAGTTAGTAATTCGTCGGTGGATAGACAAGCTCCGGCGACGATGATCTCTTATCCGCTCCTTGCCACTCCTCCACTAAGTTGCTAACTTTGCACGCTATGGCACCAACTCAAATTCAATCATACGAGATCGTCTGTTTTACAAACCGCACCGTTTGAGAATAGGACCATGAATGCCACGCCTGCGTGCCTGCGCGTTGAAGCTCCCTCTTGCCCTGCTCCGGCGCGTAAACGTGCCGAAACGGACTTCGGCGTGCAGGGACAAATGGAACGTATTCCTGAAATTCGTTTGAAAAGGCTAATAACCATTCGTGCGATTCTCAGCCTGAGGCTGATGAGCCTATGGCTCAGTGTTTGAGAGTCTTTTTCTCGCCGGTTTGTCGGTTATATTGTCATCCAAACATAACTAGTGGAAAGGAGGTCGAAGATGTATCATAGACAGAAGAGCGGCATCACAAACAGAATCGCGATTCTATTCAGTCTCATCACGACTGTTTACTATTCCCAGCCGGCGTTCGCACAAGGCTCATCAGATTCACTCGAGGCGAAAATAGATTCTGCAGCAGTACAGGTACTGAGGAAGACCGGAACACCAAGCGCTTCGGTTGCAGTGGTAGTTCACGGACGAGTAGAGTATGCACAGGCATATGGCGACGCAAGACTCGATCCGAAGATGCCTGCGATACCGGACATGCGTTACGCCATAGGTTCGATCAGCAAACAATTCGCAGCTGCGACAACACTCCTTCTCCAACAAGATGGGAAGCTTTCTTTAGATGATCCGATTTCAAAGTGGCTCCCTGACTTGACGCGCGCGAATGATGTGACGGTTCGGGAGATTCTCTCCCACACTTCCGGCTACCAGGATTTCTGGCCTCAAGACTATTTGCCGCCGATGATGAGCAAGCCTATGCCGCCTCAGGAAATTCTTGATCGATGGGCAAAGAAGCCTCTCGACTTCGAGCCGGGTACACGCTGGCAGTATAGCAACACGAACTTCGTGATCGTTGCGCTAATTGTGGAGAAGATTACGGGCGAATCATTTTATAAGTTCTTGCATGACAACATACTCAAGCCGCTCGGTCTCTCGAGCGCGGTGAATTTCGATGAAGGGAAATTGACAGCGGAAGATCCGACAGGCTACATGGCATATGGTCTGGGACCGCTGCGTCCTGCACCGGAAGAAGGAGCAGGATGGATGGCCGGAGCTGGCGAATTAGCTATGACTGCCGGTGATCTCGCTAAGTGGGACGTCTCACTGATTAAACAAAGTCTCCTCAGTCCAGAATCATATCATGATCTTGAAACGGAAGTGCTCCTGAAAAACGGGGTGGGCACGCATTACGGTTTGGGTGTGTCGGTAAATATGATGGACGGTCACCGAATGATATCGCATAGCGGTGAAGTGTCGGGGTTCACGGCTTATAACATGGTGTTCCCGGACGATAGCGCGGCAGTGGTTGTGCTCACGAACCAGGATGCTTCATCTGCTCCGGGCGCCATTGCAAACAGGATATCGCGGCTCCTATTTACCACCCAGGACTCGGAGACGGCGATGCGAACTCAACAGGCACGTGAGATATTCTCCGGACTGCAAAATGGAACGATCGACCGTTCGTTGTTTACTTCCAATGCAAACGCATATTTCGATGATCAGGCGATGAAGGATTTTCAATCGAGTCTCGCTCCTCTCGGCAAACCTGTGGACTTTGTTCAGACTGGACAGCAATTGCGCGGAGGGATGCTTGAGCGTTCGTTCCGCGTGGTGTTCAAAGATCGCACGCTTCACGTGTGGACTTACCAGATGCCCGACGGAAAGTTGGAGCAATATCAAGTAGCCCCGGTGCCGACGAACTGAGGCCACGGCATCCCGACCAGGTGAGACACTCCCCGCACTTGATAATATTTCTTGTTCATCCTACGTTACTCAATCCTGGAAAACAGAGATGCCAAGGTCTACTAACATATCATGCGGCCGACGGTGAATACGGAATTCCCGTTCGGCAGGTTGATTGTTGCCATATGTTTTGTAAGTTGTGCGACGGCATATTCCCAGACCAAAGCCATCAGAAATCCTTCCGCGATTTACGATAGCAAACACAGGAACATCATTCAGTCTAATCCCGGCCAGGCGACCTCTGTCCTTCTTTCCCGCGATGGCACTTCGAAGGTGAGTCAAGTCGATATGACGCAGCAGGTCAAACTAATCGTCGAGTTCAAAGATGAGCCCATGTTCCTGCAGCAGCAGCACTATCCCTCACGGATTTTCGAGCCTTCGGCGTTTCAGTCTCGACAAACACAGTTCAAATCCGATCTGGCTTCGCTGCATCAGTCGGCAGTCAAGGCACTCAAGGTTGCGTTAGCAAGTCTGGTGGTTACACGTGAGTACTATAAGGTATTTAACGGTGCTGCTATCACGGTTCCGCGAGCCATGGTTTCTCAGATCGCGCAACTCAGCTATGTGAAGAAAATCCATATCGATGAACCGGTGAAGGCATATTTGGAGCAGAGCGTACATCAGATTCGAGCGGACTCAGTCTGGACCAGATTCGGCACTAAGGGAGACAGCGTGCTCGTTGGAATCATCGATACCGGCATCGATTATGCGGACTCTGCGCTCGGCGGCGGGTTCGGCCCGGGATTCAAAGTCGTGGGCGGATATGATTTTGTAAATAATGATTCAGATCCGATGGATGACAACGGACATGGAACACATGTCGCAGGGATAATAGCCGCAGACGGAGGTGGTCTCGAAGGTGTGGCACCTCATGCGAAGCTTATGGCGTTCAAAGTTCTCAACCAATTCGGCTATGGCACAGAGTCGAATATCATTGCCGGCATTGAACGCGCGGTGGATCCGAACAACGATGGGAATGATAATGACAAAGTCGACATCGTGAACATGAGTTTAGGCGGGCCGGGCGATCCGGACGATGCAGCCTCTACCGCTGTTGATAATGCTGTAAAACTAGGAATTACATTTTGCATCGCGGCTGGAAATTCGGGAGGCTTTTACAGCATCGGCAGTCCGGGTACCGCGCGGCTTGCAATTACTGTGGGAGCTGTGGACAGCAGCGACGACTTAGCGTATTTCAGTTCGAAGGGACCCGACGGTAGAATCTGTTCCATCAAGCCTGAAGTGGTTGCCCCGGGTGTCCGCATTTCATCAACATATTTGAATAATACCGATGAAACAATGAGCGGCACTTCAATGGCAGCGCCGTTTGTCACAGGCGTTTGTGCATTACTCAAATCTCTTCACAAAAATTGGGCACCAGCGACGATCAAGTCTGCCGTGACGACAACCGCCGTTGACATCGGGCAGGAAGTCATGGCGCAGGGAGCGGGAAGGATAGACGCTTTGAATGCGGCAGAAGTTTCCGCGTTTGCCTATCCTTCTGACCTAAGCTTCGGGCTCGATAGCAGTTCTTTCTCTAATTGGACGGTTGTCGACACGATGTTTGTCGCGAATACAAATTCAAATAGCCAATCATTTACGATGTCGTTCGAGAATCTTCCTTCCGGCGTTTCACTTTCCGCATACCCTTCAACTTTCTCTTTGGCAAGCGACGATTCACAAATGGTTGTCATTACATTTGGAGTGGATAACACAATTGTGCCATTTCCTTTACAAGGCTCATGTGCATACAGCGGCAATGGCTACGTGGATGGAAGCAAAGATACACTACACATTCCATGGGCGTTTGTCAAAGCGGCAAGAGTTATGTTCACGTTCGATCAACCAAACGCTTTATTCGCAATATCAAATACAAAGGTCGAGTTCTCTGACATCAATGCAGTGTGGAGTGATCAGTACAATGCGCAACTGGTGATGCCGAAAGGCGTGTATGATCTTGTCGCTCTATTCCTTGGAGTAACTTCGGACCGATGCGTCGTGAAAGAACAAGTTTCACTGGACAGCACCTCTCATATCTCGCTGTTTTCCACAGATGCAACAAACTCTATTAGTTTTCATGGGGTCGATGTCAATGGGCAGCCGCTTGATTCGTATTCCTCGTCAATGAACTTTCTCATAATCGGGTTCCCGGATTCGTTATTATTCGTCGGCTATACTATTCCTGAGGTACCGGATTCCTTATTTTGTTCCAATTTCTCCGACCGCTTTACGCTCGCCAGCGGGCAGACCGCAAACAACGGAAGCAACACTCTCTATAACGTTCAGTTTGATCCGCTTCCAGGATTACAGAATAGTGTAAGTCTTACCAATCTGCCCACCGATTTTTATGTGCAAAATATCCATGCAAATTTCCCTCCCTATTCCGGAATGTATAAAGAGATGGACTGCGTGAATTGGGAAAATGTTAACATTCCTGGCGAAATTGCTTTTGGGGAGGGAATCCAATCAGCGATTGCCAGAGACTTCATGGGCGATTGGAGTGGGAAACTCTATTTGACTAAGAACAAAAATGAACGATTCAATTTCTCAACTTCTTTTACTGCATTAGATGGTCCACAATCGAAAACGTTGTTTGAGTATCAATGGTTCACTAGCCTTCCCGCGGAAGTCTTTAACGACAGTGTCGGATATTTTATTGAGAACCCACTAGCCAATAGATACTTATCACCTAATGGAGGATATGCAGCCTTCGGGCATGCACCATTCTACCCGGGCGTCCATTCGTGGAACAACATCCTGGGCAAATCGAACATATTCGACTTTACGGACTTCTATGGAGCATTTAATGAGGGTTTTTTTCTTTCGGCAGATAGTTCGCTGTACACAATTTATGATGAGCGAAGCAACATAATTGCGTCGGACACCGAGTCCAATTTCCCGTCGACAGGAATAGACGTTCCTCCCGGCGTATACAAGTATCAAGTTGTAAACCGGGATTATTTCATCAGGGGAGTCAAAGGATTAGCGACGCTCACTTGTCAATTTGATCTTCGTAGGTCTGATGCAGATCCACCGAACTTTACTACGTTGCGCTTACTTAACAGCAAGAACATTCCCGTCGATTCTCTTTCAAAGGGTGAAAAGGGGACGTTGATATTTTCATCCGCCGGCATTGCCTCTTCACTCGATAAGTATGGTAATCTTGTTGAGAAGTATGTTTCAATAGCCGGCGATTCAACGAAACTTTTTTATAAGAGGAACGGGTCCGCAAACTGGATATCAATTCCTATCGTGAAGGCTCTCGAAGATTCATCGATCGGTATTCTGTACAGCGCTGATGTCACCTCAACGTCTGAATTCGATTCCGCTGCGATCGATCTGAAAATAGATTTGCAAGATCAGTCAGGAAACACTTCCGAATGGGTCATGGAACCTGCCTACTGTGTCGGTAAGTTCGGAACTCCGACTGCAGTTGTGGTGAACGCGGAAGATAACTCCGTGCCGAAGGTTTTTGCTTTATACCAAAACTATCCGAACCCGTTCAATCCAAGTACAGTGATCAAATATGATTTGCCGAAAGCAACGCATGTATCGCTGGCTATTTACAATATCTTGGGACAACGGGTAGCGTCACTTGTCGACGGGACTCAGCAGGCGGGACACTACTCGGTTGCCTGGAATGGGCATACACGCAGCGGCTCTGTAGCATCCGGTGTCTATTTTCTGCATTTCCAGTCGGAAGAGTACGTGAAGACTGTGAAGATGCTGCTGCTGAAGTAAAACCCTGAAAGCGTTCTGATTCCATCCGTGCAAGGTCGGAGCTACGCAATCGTTAGCAGTCTTGCCTGACGATCGCGAGACGGATAGTTGGAGCATATTTCATGTCGGCACTCTGCGCCATGCAACTAACTAGCGGTTGTCGACGACATACGCCTGACGCAATGCGTCGGTGAAAGCGTTTCCATCCCGACAAATCTCCGACTTGTCGGGATAAACTCCGAGCGGGGAAACGAGAATAAAAGAGAGGGTGAAACCGTCGGAGGCGGAGGGTGAATTCGGCTTAGCTTCAGCATTTGACCGTAATCTGACTTAAGAGCGTACCGGTGATAACTTGAATGTGAGATGCCTCTCTTCGGCCCAATCGAGAACTGGGGTGCACACATTTCCTGCCGCCGTCCCTGTGGTGAAGATGTCTAGAGCTGCTTACTCTGCCGAATTGATTTTCTCCCCATCACCTTCGATATTAAAAGCGTCGATGTGGGACGTGAACGTACTAGTTTTCAACTGCGGCAGTTCCTCACTTGCTTATAAGCTATTCAAAGTAAGATCTCCTGGCAAGAAGGAAGTGCTCTTGGCAGGAAAGGCGCATAGAGTCAATGTCAGGGGTACCGAATCATCTTATCTGACATTCAATTTCGGTGGCGAAGAGGAAAAGGAAGTCGTCCCGCTCCCTTCACATGCCGCCGCCGCAAACCTGGTGTTGGATTTCTTGAAGGATCATAACCTCGATGTCGATTGCATTGGCCACCGGTTCGTTCATGGCGGCAGATCTTTTTCAGAGACCACACTCGTTGACGAAAGGACACTTGGGCTCCTCAGAGAATGCGTAGCGCTGGCGCCGCTTCATAATAAAGTCGCGCTCGATGTGATCCTGATATCTCGTAAGCTCTTCCCCGGGGCAAAGCATTATGTGGTATTCGACACAGCATTCCATAAAACTATTCCAACTTATGCGAATACTTATCCTTTGCCGAAATCGATCGTTAGAAGGTTTGGATTCAAGAAATACGGCTTCCACGGGCTCTCTTATTTTTATGTGTTGAAAAGCCTGCAGGATTATCTTGGAAGTTCTCTGGAAAAGTCGAGAATAGTTGCCTGCCATCTGGGAACTGGCGGATCGAGTGTCGCAGCGATACTGGGAGGACATTCCCTGGATACTTCCATGGGGTTTTCTCCACTCTCCGGCCTGGTGATGAGCACACGGTGCGGAGACCTATATCCGATGATGGCCACCTATCTTATGGTCACTTATGGCTACAGGCCGGACCTGCTGATGGACCTGTTGAACAAAGAGAGCGGCCTGCTTGGAATATCCGGCTTCTCGAGCGACATAAGGGATATTATCAGACGTTATCATGAGGATGAAACGGAAGAAACTGATCTTGCGATAAAGATGTATGTGCACAGGATAAAAAAATTCATTGGTAGTTTTGTCGCAGAGCTTGGCGGGCTCGATCTTCTGGTCTTCACTGATGATATCGGACTTCATAATTGGTACGTCCGGCAGATGGTTTGCAAGGGAATGGACTGGTGCGGCGTTGATATAGATGAGTATCTGAATGTCGGTTCATCCGGCGACGAGATAACCTCGATTAACTCTGCCGGCTCTTCGGTAGGGGTCTGGGTTGTTCCCAACGACGAAGAGGCGGTTATCTACCTGGGGGGTGAAAGACTTTTGCAAAATGAAAACCGTACTGTTGTTTGATCCTGCTCCACCAAGACTCCGCTGGGCATGCTGTAATGCAGGAGTCCTGGACACGGGCGATTGCGACCCGGATGACAATTCCATTTCCTCTGTCTTGAACGGCTTGAGAGACAAATGTGAGATCGGTGCCGTCGGTTATGTCCTTTATAATGGGGGGAAAAAAATAACGAGCTCCTCTGAGATCGTGACAGGTGAGATGCTTGGAAGTTTGGAAGGATCGATCGCAATACTCCCTGAGTACAATGAGCTGACTTTCAAAGCTGTAGGCATCGTCTCGCAGAACCTCCGCTCTGTTCCCCACGTCGTTCTTTGTGAGACAGGACTGTTCAGTAACATGCCGCCTGAATCATCGACCTATGCAGTCCCAGCAGAGCTGAGAGAGCGTGAGCTTAGACGATATGGCGGCTACGGGCTGGAACACGAATGGGCGTTGACTCAAACCAGGAGGACGACGGGCGCAGATCTAAAGCGCATTGTCAGCATACACCTGGGGGGAACCACAAACGCCGCCGCGATCCTGGAAGGAAAAGCGGTCGAGACTTCGATTGGCTTTACACCCATCGAAGGAATAATATCGGAGGGCGGTTGTGGAGATATAGATCCGACCGTTATCTTCTATCTGCTGTCATCGGGATTTACTCTCCATGAAACAAACCATCTTCTTTCGGAAGAGAGCGGGTTCAGAGCGCTCCTCGGGAAGAATGCACGGATGGAAGAGATCTTCGGGGGACAGCCGGGGAAGCCATACGATTTTGCATACAGGTTGTACAGCTACCAGGTCTTGAAATCCATCGGGGCTTTCATTTCCATTCTCGGTGGTGTCGACGCCATTGTGTTCAACAGTGCGCAGATCGGAATATATATGAAATTTATCGAAGAGCTATGCAGCAAGCTTGAGTTCCTGGGCGTGATGTGCAGCGGCGGCAACAGACCGGAGGGACAGCCAAATGTCCTGTCCGGCGGGGATTCCCGGGTCAGAGTACTATATTTCGAATACAATCGCTGGCAAATGTTGGCCGAAAAAACGAATTATACTATTAATAGAAAAGGTAAAAACCATGACTGAAGAAAAGAGATTTCTAGCCGATGTCGGAATAAGGGATCTTCCGTTTCCGATGAAAGTACTGTCCAAGGCGTATCCCGATGGTCAGCCGACCGTCGCCAATATTTCTGTGAGTGCAAAAATAATGCAGGAGTTCGAAGCAGGCTGGATAGACAGGGTGATTCAGATCTTGCACCGGCATCGCGGAACGATCGGCACGAAAGCGTTGAAACAAAATGTGGGGGACTACTTAAGAGAGCTCAATGCCACAATGGTGAGAATAGATTTCGATTACCCATTCTTCGTCGAAAAAATAACCCCGGTTTCCAAAGAGAAAAGTATGACGCGCTATGTCTGTACTTATTCGGCCAAGATTACGAGCCTGGAGTCGGTGAAGGTTCTCTTTAAGATCAATGTTCCCGTCATCACCACGTATCCCAAGTCTTTTATTAACGATGAGCAGAAGGGCTTGTTCGGACAGCTCAGCACGGTTGTAGTGGAAACCGAGTCGGGTCACGACATATACCCCGAAGACTTGATAGATATAGTTGACCGGCATTCACTTGTTCCCTTGTATTCCTTCCTGACCGATGAGGATCAACGTTTCGTCATACGGAAGATTCATTCCGAAAAGAAGGACAGTGTGTTGATGTTGGATGAGATAAGGGAAGAACTGTCGCGCATGGAGAGCCTTGAATGGTTTGCCGTGCACTGCCTGAACTACGGGATGCTGCACTCGTACAGCACTGTCATTGCGAATGAAAAGGCAATATGGTTCCTCGGCGGGGCGTCAGGAGACAGCTTCGTTGATCCCTATTAGATTGTCTTTCGAACTGGCTCGGGCGTCGAAGCAATATATTAGCAGCAGATATATTCAGCATAATCCGAAAGTGCGATTGTCCTTATCGGATCGTGAGCCCCGATCAGGGGAGATGCACGATATGGGGTGCAGTATGACTTCTCATATCTTGTAGTGTGATATGAGAAACATGGGCTGATGTTTGATCTGGGCTCCTGCGCATTAACCGTTTTGTTGCGCTCTGCGTCGCACGGCCAGCTCGCGGTATTCACCGCGTAGGCATGACGCCGGGCATGGGAAAGAGAAGAAATTAGATAAGAAGTTGGGGAGCCATGATGTCGTGCTAAGGCGGATCTCCATCGGAGCAACGGCAGCATATAGGTCGAGCTTAAGCTCGACTGACTTTCTCAGCAACCTCAGTGAGCATCTCCTTTCTTCCCGATCGGCGGAGGCGGACTCAACCGGGAGAGAACCGAACCTGAACCGAGAGTGAACCGATGGCAAAATCGCATTTGTGGTGAACAATACATATTGAGGGGTGATGCGAATGGAGGCTTTGCGCCATCGCTTAACGTAGCCTGAGTACCAAAGACACCTTCCTCTACCAGGGCTTCTTCTCATTCATCGCCTTCTGAATGGCTCGCTTCACCGCAAGCATGTCGATGCTCCCCACTTCGTGGTATATGACATTTCCATCCGGATCGAGAACAACCGTGTAAGGCACGGCACCCTGCCATTTGGGATCGAACGCATTCATCAGCTGTTCCGTATCGTCCGAGGCAAAGATCAAGTTGCTGTTAGAGGCATGTTCCTTCTTGAGGAACTCCAGCACCTGGCTCTCATCATCCGGCTCGTTGATAGACACCGTCACGAGCTCGAAGTCGCGATGCCGGTACATCCGATTTACTGTCACGAGATCATCGAACTCAGCGACGCATGGCGGGCACCACGTCGCCCAGAAATTCACGAGACGGAATTTCCCGGAGTTGTTCTTCCTCAATTCCTGCAGAACCGTCGTATCTGCTTTCTCAAGAGACACGGGTTCCTCGTCTAACTTTTCCATGTAGTCCTTCACCATCGCCTGTTTGTCGGCCCATTTGATGGAACAGCCGATGGCTTTCGTTTGAGTCACCGGCGGTTCTTTCCCGGCGAGTAAGGCATTGAGCGCATCCCGTAAATAATTCTTAGTGACATGTGCGATGCGCTGAGAATTGTCGATGGCTCCAACATACCTCAGCCTCCTCGTAGAGTCGAAGACGAACACGTGCGGCGTAGCAACCGGGCCGTAAGCTCGTGAGACTTCCTCCGTTTCGCCGTCATAGAGGTATGGAAAATTGAAATGACTGTCCCTTGCGCGAATCTTCATCTCCGAAAAAGTGTCGCTGAGATCACTCCATCCCAACTCGTCTAATCGAACGGCCTTCGGGTCATTTGGCATTATAGCAACTAGCGCGACGCCCTTGCTCTTATAGTCGGTGACGATCTGCTTGATGCGCTCCTGGTAGTATTGAGCAGTAGGACAGTGGTTGCAGGTAAAGACCACGACTAAGATTCTCGCATCCGCGAAGTCGCTGAGAGTCCAGTTGCGGCCGTCGACTCCGGGAAGATTGAAATTCGGCGCGGCCGCACCGAGCTGCAGTGTCGGGAAATCGTCAGCCATTGAAAGCCCTGAAAAAATCGTCAAGCTTGTGAATAGAATGGGAAGCAGAATTTTCATCGTTGTTCATTCTCCTCTCTACGACTAAATGGGAAACGCAGCGTGCCGCTACAATTCTATATTCGTCGGCAATAATCGGGAATATGTTAAAGCTTCTAAGAGTGAATGTCAAACCTAGTTTGACGTGAGCTTTCTCGTCTCGGCTTCGGCCCGCAGAATCATGTTAGAGTCGCACGTTGTGTGTCCGTGTCACAATACGCTAACCGGGACTCTACCGTTGATTTGACATTTCCTCTCAAACCGGATAAATTTTCCCGGCAAAGTTAATCTGCCCAGCAGAGTCAGGCTCAATTGCGAAAATTTATCATCGAACATGCACCCGGAAGGATTGCTGATCCGTGCAATTACAGCGCATCCGCATTCTTTCCTTTAGCGAATATTCACATTAGTCAACTACTAAAGGTCTCAGTCATGAAAACATTTAACCTTGTCTCAACCTTTCTTCTTCTCTCAGTTTGCGGAAGTTCCTTCTCGCAGGTGGCGCATCACGACACCGCGTTGTTCGTTCAACCTAAGAATGAGTTCTTCGACTCCATCGGGACTTCTCTTGAAAAATTCTATCATCCCAAAGACACGACTGTAGAAAAAACGATCCGCCCCGACTTCAGTCGCTTCGATGCGCCGAAGTCGGTTGACGAGTTTACTCGCTTCTGGCACAATCCACCCATATCTCAAGGCAACACCGGAACATGCTGGTGTTTCTCAACAACGTCTTTCTTGGAATCAGAAGTATACCGCCTGACGAAAAGAGAAATGAAATTCTCGGAGATTTACACGGTTTATTGGGAATATGTTGAAAAGGCGCTCGGCTATGTTCGTGCAAGAGGAAACCAGGAATTTGGCGAGGGCTCACAGGCGAATGCCGTTGTACGGGCGTGGAAGAAACATGGCGTCGTTCCCGAAAAGGATTACACCGGACTCCAGAATGGCCAGCCATTTCACGATCACTCGAAGCTCTTCGCCGAGCTGGATTCATGCTTGAAATCTGTGAAAGCGTCGAATGCCTGGGACGATAGTGCAGTCGAGAGCACTGTCAAATCGATCTTGAACCACTATCTCGGGACACCGCCGGAGATGATTAGCGTCGATGGAAAGACGATAACGCCGAAGGAATATTTTGAACAGGTAGTGAAGTTGAATCTCGACGATTATGTCGCGCTTGTCTCGTTCTCCGACCGTCCTTACTACACCCGGGTCGAGTACAATGTGCCGGATAACTGGTGGCACAGCAAAGAGTATTTCAATATTCCTTTGGATGAATTCATGAATGCTGTCAGGAACGCTGTGCGTTCAGGTTACACGATAGAAATCTGGGGAGATGTTTCTGAGCCGGGAATTGACGGACACGCTGGCCTGGCAGTGGTTCCGAGCTTTGATATACCTTCACAGGACATTGATGCGAGCGCTCGCATCTTCAGATTTTACAATCATACGACAACGGACGATCACGGGATCCATCTCATTGGCTATGCGCAAAAGGATGGCAAGGATTGGTTTCTGATAAAGGACTCGGGTTCGGGAGCGAGAAACAACATTCATCCCGGCTATTATTTCTACAGCGAGGATTACGTGAAACTGAAGATGTTAGGCGTCATGGTTCCGAAGAGCGCAATACCACAGATCGTGAAAATGATAAAGCAGTAATTCGTTTAATCTTGTCCTGCTCTGCGACAGTCCGACTGTCGCAAACGATTGGAGGTTCCCGTCCAAAGGATCTGCATTTTGGGATCCCCCAAGGCGGGGCATGAGTTAAAATCCTGAACGACGGACTGCCTGTCTGAGTCAAGAGGTCGAATCAAAGCGCGTGATCAATATCCGCCTTTGTACTCTATACGCAATATGCGTATATTAATTCGTGAATCTGATTGAGTTTTGTGAACTCCCTTCTTTCACAAAGACCTATTCCGAAATTGCCACAGATGAAGAGCTTCCTTGAATTACAGCTGGAACTCTGTGAAGACCCGGGAAAGGGCGATCTCGTAAGAGGTACAAGAGGAGCTCTGTAGGTGCGAATGCGCAGGCCGGGAAGAGGGAAACGCAGAGGTGCTCGAGTCATCTATTACTGGCAGGACGAGGAAGGTATTATCTGGCTGATTAAGGCATATGCTAAAAGTGCAAAGGAAGAATTGACCGCAGCAGACAAAGAAGGAATCGCTGCTGTGATCAGTGAAATAAAGGGAATGAATTATGAAGAATAAATATGAAGGCAACGACATCCTGAAGGGTTGGAAAGATTTCAAGGCCGGGCGGGTCAAGCTCCGCACATGGACCTTCAATAAGAGGACTGGCGAAAGAACCCTTTCATACACAGGCATCGAGGACCTTCGGAAGAAGCGAGCAGAAACGTTGCGGTCACTGAGATCAGAAGGTCTTAAGATGTCTCAGCCTGAACTCGCGCGAGCAATCCACGTGAGTGTTAGAACTCTCCAAGGGTGGGAGGCTGGAAGAAGTCTCGTGCCTGAACCCGTGATGATTCTCGTCAAGGTTTTGCGGAAGCATCCCGAGATTAAGAAAGAATTGGTAGAAGCTTAGTTTTCTATCTGCTCTGCCTACACCGTGCTGTGCAGACGATCGTAGTAATTGATCAGCCATGTGTTGGACCAGCCGAAGAGAGTCGTCTCTCTTATGATCTTCTTGACCTCAGTCCTGGTGATCTTCGCCTCTGAAAGAATCACGTTGATGTTGTCGCGGCTCACGGCAAGCGTCCTCACCGCGAACAGCAGCGGCCAAATGCAGGCGAGTCGCAATCCATGGAGCCACTTCGGAAGATTGGTTATATAGTTCAATCCGTACTGCAGATGAGTCTCCGCCTTGTCCGCCAGCCGATCAACCAGCTTGAGTATCTTCGCCGCATTTCCGGTTGAGAACAAATTCTCCCGCGTCAGACCGAGCGGCTCATAAAAAGTGCGCGGTACATACACCCACCCTCGCTCGTAGTCCTTGCGAAGCCCGCGTATGATGTTAACCGTCTGCAATGCGAGACCGAAATGTCTCGCCAGCGGGAACAGTCGTTCCTTCCGTTCCATGATGGCGGGTGAATACCATGCGAAGAGATCTGTCAGGAGATAACCCACGCGCCCCGCTACCTGGTGCATGTAATCGTCCATCTCCTCTTCGTTGCGCACTTCCGGACCGTTCTCCTGCCAGCGCGCCATGCCTAATGAGGTCTCGTTCACATGCTTTGTAACGATCTCCTGGACGGGCTTTGGAAACTGTCTTAACGTCTCGAGAATCTCTCCTGCATGCTTGGCGACGTACACCTCCGGATCAGTCTCGTTGAGATGCGTGATCCTGCCTGTCAGGAAGTCCACGGGCATACTGTCGACCAGCACGCGGGCCCAGAGTCGGAGAAGCTCTGCTTTGTGCGGCGCCTTGAGGAGATCGTTATCCTCGAGACAGTCGGAGACGCGAAATAACAAATACGCTGTGGTGACGACTTCGCGCAGCGTGCGCGGGAGTCGCTCGATCGAAAGGGCAAAGGTACGACTTACTGCCCTAAGCATTTCACTTGAGTGCGTGTCCCGCGAGACTGGCGATCTTTGCAGCCCCTCATGTAATCCCCACCCTGACTGTCTGGTCAGAGAATCATCTATAGGTATATCGAGCCGTCCCTGCATATGAGTTCCGTCTTTTCTCGTGTCTAATATAATACACTTCACAATCGTTTGCTTCTCTGTTGTTTTATTCGGACGTTTCGACAAAGGAAATTACGCATTGAAAGTCCCGTGGAATTTAGATGCAATGGTCGGTCAAAAATGGCGCTTTTGGAATACTGTCACTTTTCATCTATCTTCCTGCATTGATGCAAAAAGTAGGAATCACTCTTCCCTGAGTTCTTATGCCTGAGACAGGGAAGATAGCGCCTTCTAGCTGGATCGACAATTACGCCGATGCGCTTTTCAACTATGCGCTTGTTCGGTTAAGCGACAGAGAGACTGCTAAAGATCTCGTTCAAGAAACGTTCCTGTCGGCTCTCCGAAACCTCGAATCGTTCAGGGGGGATAGCTCCGAGAAGACCTGGCTGTTCTCAATCTTGAAGAACAAGATTATTGATTATTACCGCAAGAAAGGTTCCGAAAAGACGGTCTCTTTATCAGACGCGGAGGAGACATCCGGCCTGGAATTGTATTTTGACGAAGAAGGGGAATGGAAATCGACCGCGCAGCCGGCAGATTGGAGCGAAAGCGGCCACGATGATCTGCGCTCCAGGGAATTCCATGAGATTCTTCGGAAATGTCTTTCGAAACTTACGGCTCAGTGCCGGTCTATTTTTGTTCTCAAGTATATGGATGAGCTTGAGTTCGAAGAGATATGTAAGAGATTGGAGATTTCTACGTCTAACTATTGGGTGATCATGCATAGAGCGAAGCTCGGTTTGAGAAAGTGTATCGAGAAGAATTGGGTTCAGGCATAAGGATTTAGACGCGAATGGAAATCATACCATGCACGCAAGCGACTTACCTGATCTCTAAACGCGAAGAGCATGCGTTGAATTTGCGAGAGAGGTTCCAGCTGTTCGTCCACCTCCGCATATGCGAAATATGTCGGAGGTTCTTGAAACAGACCAGATCGATTTCGAAAGAGACGAAGCGGTTGATCTCCATCGTGACGCTGTCGACGGAAGAAAAACGGAAGATGCGGGAAGCACTGAATCTCTTGTAACGGAAATTTGTTTGTAGGGATGTAAGGTTTCACCAGGGTCTACGTCAAATCTTATGTAGTTGAGGACTACTTAGAAAACAGAGATTCAGAAGAAAGAGGAGTGAGGTTACAAAATGGTTCTACTACTGGGATTTGCATTTCTTGCAGGACTGGTCACGATACTTGCGCCGTGCATCTGGCCGATACTTCCGATCATCCTGTCCTCGTCGGTAGCCGGCAAAGGGCACCAGAGACCGCTCGGCATCACGCTCGGCATAATGCTTAGCTTCGGCTTTTTCACGCTGGCGATCTCTTATTTGGTCAAGGCTTTTCACTTCGATCCGAATGCGCTGCGCATCGTCGCGGTCATCGTTATAGCGTTTCTCGGCCTGACGATGGTCGTACCGTCGATGTCGAGGTTGATCGAAGGATTCATAAGCAGGCTCAGCGGTGTGTTCGGACAGAAGTCGTCCCGAGGCTCTGGCTTCGCGGCTGGATTCATTACCGGACTTTCACTGGGGATCGTCTGGTCTCCGTGCGCTGGACCGATTCTCGCAGCGATAGCGACACTCGCAGCTACAGGAAGAGTCTCTCTCAACGTTGTGCTGGTTACAACGGCGTACGTCACGGGAGTCGGAATACCGCTTTTCGTTTTCGCCTACGGCGGTCAGCAGGTGATCGCTCGCACGCGATTTTTATCGGCGCACACGGGAAGGATTCAACAGGCTTTCGGAGTTGTCATGCTCCTCACGGCAGTTGCGATCTACACGAATTATGACAGACTCATCGAGACGAAACTTCTCAACCAGTTTCCTGAGTTCAGTTCGAGCCTCAACTCTTTCGAAGGAAACAGCGCAGTCGCAAAGCAGCTCAATATCCTGAAAGGAAACGATGCACCGAAGGTCATCCCGGTGAGCCGGCAGAGCATGTACTTCAATGCTGACTCGCCTGCGCCCGACTTTGTCGGGATATCGAAATGGCTCAACACCGACAAACCGATTTCGATTAAAGATCTGAGAGGAAAAGTCGTGTTGGTCGACTTCTGGACATACACGTGCATCAACTGTATCCGAACGCTGCCTCATGTCACTTCATGGTATGATAAATACAAGGACCAAGGCTTCATCGTGATCGGTATCCACACACCTGAATTTGAGTTCGAGCACAACACGGGCAACGTTCTTGATGCAATAAAAATGTACAACATCCGCTATCCGGTTGGGCAGGACAACGATTACTCGACATGGAACAACTATAACAATCAATACTGGCCGGCTGAATATCTCATCGACGCAAACGGCACTATAAAGAGAACACACTTCGGCGAAGGTGAATATGACGAAATGGAAATGGCAATACGCGAGCTGTTGAAAGAGAATGGCCGAACATTGACTGAGTCGCTCGACAAGATGCCTGATCAGACTCCTGAAGGCGAGCAATCTCCGGAAACCTACCTCGGCGCAGCACGGGCGGAATATTTTTTCCCATCGGGAAGCCTGAGTGCGGGAGAAAGAGAATTCGCTCTGTCGAACAATCTTGGAATGGATTCGTTCAGCCTCGGCGGTAACTGGAATGTCAGGCAGGAAGACGCAGTCGCTGAAAAAGGGGCGCAGCTGAAATATCATTTCCATGCCGGCAAGGTATTCCTCGTCCTTCGCCCCGGAAGTGCAGGCTCAGCGGCTAAGGTGAAAGTCTTGCTAGACGGGAAAGTCGTCGACAGCTCAATCGCCGGTGCCGATGTGAAGGAGGGAGAGGTTAATGTAAACTCGGATAGACTCTACAACCTGATCGATTTGAAAGGGAAGAAGGGCGGTCATGTTTTACAGCTTCAGTTTGAGACGCCGGGTATAGAAGCATTTGCGTTCACATTTGGATGAAAGAGAGGTTAAGAAAACATGCTAAGAAGTTCTAGCTTTGTCATGGCGGTCCTCATCGTCGGAGCAATTGGAACAATGCTTTACAAGCATTCGAAGCCAGGCGAGGGTGTGTATTCGCCGGGTGGAAAAATCATATCGGGAACGTTTGACACGACGAAATTCAAGACGGATGCGGAGTGGAGGAAGACCCTGACGCCGATGCAATATTACATTCTCCGTGAGGCAGGGACTGAGGCCCCGTTTACCGGAGCGCTCGATCATGAATATCGAAAGGGAACATATTACAGTGCCGCGACGCACGATCCTGTCTTTCGATCAGAGCAGAAGTTCGATTCCGGGACGGGCTGGCCAAGCTTCTGGGCGCCGATAACTCCAGATGCCGTCGTCTTGCGCTGGGATTACAGCTTTCCGGGTGAGCCGCGAATTGAGGTTCTCGATAAATCCGGCAGCCATCTTGGACATGTTTTCGATGACGGTCCGCCGCCGACGGGAAAGCGCTACTGCATGAACTCGGCTGCGCTTATATTTGTGCCGGACAGCAGCAAGTGAAATCATTCATAACGGTTTGTATCCGAACAAAACCAATACTATCACAAACAATTAAACTAAATGGAGGAGACATAACATGAGGAAAGCAGTCGCACCGATCCTGGTTGCCTTGCTTATGGTAGCTGGCGGAACAATTGCCCGAGCTGGTTCGCCGCAGGAAATGAAGGAAATGAAACCGGCAATGGCAAAGAAGGACACATCGATGATGAAGGGCAGCATGCACAAGAAAATGTCATCGATGAACAGCATGAAGATGAAGAAATCTTCGAAGAGTATGATGATGAAACAATCTTCGGGCAAAATGATGATGAAATCTTCGAAAAAGGATACGACGATGATGCATTCGAAGAAGAAAATGATGAAGAAGGATTCGCAGTCGCAGATGAATTAGCCGGGCTTGTTTTCAATATTCCGTCGCAAGGAAGTCCGCCGATGGCGGACTTCCTCTGTTTTGGTGATGTCATGACTTTACTTTGAAAGAACTTTGCCGGCCATGAGTGATAGTATTGCGAGGAACCGTCAGCTTCAGGCGAAAGCTAGCCTCTCTTGATTACAAAAGTTCAGAGTTCATTTGATTGCTGTTGGCTTGCTTGATGTATCGGACTTGCTGCCTCCATTGATTATTGCGCGAAGCTCGTTGATGCGCGCGGCAATGCTCCCGTCCTTTGGGAACATGCCCTGGAGCCTCTCCAGTAGATCTAACGACTTCTGGTAATCGTGTTTCATGTCGTAAACGTCGAGAAGTATCCGGTACGGATTGTAGTAACTCTGCACATCATTCGGGTTATCATGGATCGCTTCGAGTGCGTCCTGCTCCACGATGTCAGCATACTTCCGACTTTGTGTCGTGTCTCCTTCCATGTAATACAACTTCGCCACGTCGCTTAGTACCCTGTAATCCATCGGCAATACTTCGATCGGTATCTTTGCTTCCATGGTGTCGAGCGTCGCGATGCAATTCTTGGTGTCTCCATGCGCCTGATAATATGACGCCAGAGCCATGAAGGAGTCCCGCAGCGACGAAAGCATACCGCGAGCGTTGTTGTCGTAATATATTCCCGGCTTGTTCAAGTAAGCGAAGCTGAGCCCGTAGTGCTGCCCGGTATAGTATTTGTTGGCGCTCTCAAACAGGCATTGTCTCGTGACGGGAACGTTTATGTCCTCGTAGTAAGGGCCGCCGTGAGGCATTGGAGTCAACTCATAAGCCTGTCCCTGTCTCTCAAGATAACCCTGGAGGCCGATCAGGTCCGTGGGCGGGGTCGTCACTGTAAAGTAGATGGGGCGCTGCCATTCGTTTGTGTTGACGATGTTCATCACCATGATATCCTGGATTCTGATTGCCTGGACATCGCCGATCTGCAGCGTCGGCTTGATTGTGTACTGGATGTATCCTTTGTTTGTTATGCTTGTGTCGGTGATACCAAATTGCTGGTAAGCTTCCTTTGGCACGGGAAGCTTTACGGTCTGCGTATGCCACACTTCAGCACCCTGACGTGCGATGCTTTCTATTTGGTCGTCGCTTAGACTTATCGGGACTTTCATCGCTCCGTGCGGTGTCTCGTTCTTGAGCTGGAGAATGTACCAATCGGTGTTCACGAGGCTGAGGCATATGATTCTGACGTTAGTTCTTACTCCCATCCCTTCCTGCAAATACCAGAGCGGGAACGTGTCGTTGTCTCCTCCTGTGAAGAGTATCGCATTTTCTTTGCATGACTGTAAAAGGTCATACGAAAAGTCTAAAGGTGCAAAGTTGTCATGCCGATTGTGAGTATATAGGTTTTGTGAGAACATGTTGAGTGGTGAAATTGCAAATAGCACGACTGCCGTCCCACCGACAAGAAGCTCCTTGTTCTTGTTCTGTTTGACTTTCTCTGCCACAAGGTCGATTATCCCTGATGCTCCTACTCCAACCCACATCGCAAATACGAAGAAGCAGCCGACGAAGAAGTAATCACGCTCCCTCGGCTGTGGCTGTGCCATGTTGAAGTACACCGCAAGTGCAATCCCCATCACGATGAACATCGTCAGAAACGCGAGACCGAACTTCCAATCGTTCTTGAAGTGGTACCATATCCCGAACAGTGCAAGAAGAAATGGAATAGCATAGTATCTCGTCGGATAACCTGTCCTGCCGTCGTACCATCCCTTCGGAGAGTTGAAGAGTGCTGCCGGTGCATCCTGTATGTCTCCCGCTCTTCCGATGAAGTTAAATCCTAAATAACGCAGGAACATGTGATTGACCTGGTAATCCCAGAAGTAATCCCAGTCGGAAGAATACTTGGCGTAGTTCTGCTGGTACTGCGGCTCGGGGTTCCATCTTCGAGGCCAGAGTGCAGGCTGTTCACCGTACTGCTCACGATTGAGATATGTTACAAGCCTCTCTAAGTTGCTTGGATTGTTCTCGTTTATTGGCGGATGTGCGTTGGCTCGAATGTAAATCAGTGTGTATGTCGAATATCCCAGTATGATGAGTAATCCTGCCATGAGTGAAGTGCTCAGTATCCAGCGCTTTGTCTTCTCCGCTTTATATATTCCATAAATTGCTGCGATGACAATCGCCAGCGGTATGAGTTGTACGATGAAGCTGTGGCTGATGTCGAACGGACCTGTCTTCAAATCCCCGTTTAATATCGCCACGAGCCACTTGACAATACCCGGATAGATGAGAAAGAATGCAAGTGTGGTTATTATCCCAAACCTTATGAACGTCTTCCATTCGAACTCGTAATACTTGAAGTAGATAAGTAGTGCTATCGTGAAGAAGGCGAGTATGCTTAGTTGATGGATGCCTATCGAGAGTCCCATCACGTAGGCTGCGAGAAGCAAATATCTCTGGCTTCCCGGTTCCTCGGCTTTTTCAAACCATACCATGGCAAGCCAGGTAACACAGGAGACGAAGAATATGCTCGATGCAAATAAGCACGACTCAGCAGCATTGAAC
Source organism: uncultured Bacteroidota bacterium (assembly GCA_963704305.1). Classification (GTDB taxonomy): domain Bacteria; phylum Bacteroidota; class Ignavibacteria; order Kryptoniales; family JAKASW01; genus JAKASW01. The sequence continues at coordinate 2,011,855 of OY969888.1, forward strand.
CAGAAAGTGTCGGCTACAGAAAGCGTCAGTGCACCGATCACCGCGGAGCCGAAGACAACCAGGGCAGTATGAGAATCGTTCGGGAAACCTTTCCATCTCGATATTACTCTGACGCCGATTAGATATAGAAACATGATTGCAAGAGCGCTTGCCAGTGCAGAGATCAGATTGATTCTAAGTGCGGGATCGCTGACGAACGGTGTCATCATCGCAACTCTGCCGAGAAGCGAGAATAGTGGAGCGCCCGGTGGATGCGGAACTTCCAGTGCAGGCGATGCCGCTGCGTATTCCCCGCAATCCCAGAATGCTACCGACGACTGTGATGTCATTCGATATAACACAATTGTCAGAACAAAGATGACAGCTGCGACGTAACGGTTGATTGTCCTGTAGTTCATTTCATACTCCAATCTGCAGACTCTATTAAAGAGAAGTGCTTTTCAGTTAATTGAGTTTCTGAATTTCGAAAAGATTTGGCAAAGGATCTGTGGCAGGCACTATCGACTAGGCAGCTGACGGCCTTTCAAGATCCTTCCCTCAGTCTGCGGACTATTTCCTGGTCTCGAGATATTCCCGCACATACCGCAACGGGTCATCTTGCAAAAGTGTCTTTGCTACCCGTCCATTGTCTCTTGATGCAAGGCCGCAGTTAGACCCGGTAGCCACACAATCTCCCAACATGGAGTTCGAGCCGCTGTCGAATAGGATGGCGTAGCTCGCCCCGATGATATTGGAAAAGTCGTTCGTCTCTTTCCTGCCGGTTCCGTCTGTCATTGAATTGTAGCAAACACTGACGAACGTGATATCGCTCTCGCCGGCTATCCTCCGGGCAAGGGTCAAGCACTCGTCTGATGAGTGCAAGCACAATCCGACGGAATCGTAGATGCGCGGCTCAACGTTCATCTTTTGGACTGCGGGCGCGTGGGCCTCGGCGGACGCTGCAAGTTCATGAGAATAGAGTATTAATGGAAGAGTTGCGGCGACAATGCACCATAAAGGAAATTTCACCATCTTCTTCATTAAGCCGTCAGGTCTATTGAGTTGTCTGTTTGACAGAATCATCTGTTCAGGTTTCGCGTCCACCGGTTCAACGACATCGCTCGTCTTATTTTAGGGGAATGATTCCTGAAATTCAACCGAGTATATGATCTCTCGGTCGTTTCGAGAAGTGTTAGGTTGGCAAAATGTTTCCGGCGTCAGCGGCAGATTTCATTGAACGTTGAGCTCGACTCCCACAACGATCGTTCTCTGCCCAAAGAAACTCTCCACTCCGGTCCTTGTCGAATAATCTGGAGAATAAGTGTAATCGAAAATATTGTGGATGTTGAGCACGTTCATTCCCTCGATGTATAATACGGTGAAGTATTTGTCGAGAAGCCGCGTTATGTGCGTCAGTCTAATGTCAAGGCGCCGGTAATCCGGATAACGAGTTGAATACGAGCTGCCATAGATTGGTTCATAGACTTTCATGTCGGGATGGCAAACGGACCCGATGATCGGAGTGTATGGCATGCCTGTGGCATACTTGAAGTCCAATCCAATTTGCCAGGCATCGGATAAATTATATTTTGCAATGAAGGTGAAATTGTTTGTAATGTCGAAAGGACTCGGCGCAAAGCCGTTGCTTTCGTACCACTTTCTCCGGGTGTCAATGTAACCGTACGACATCCATCCGCTCAATCCGAACGGAAGATCGCCTTTCGCAATAAAATCGATTCCTCTTGCGTAACCGTATCCGCTGTTATCGAAATTTGAAACGGCATTGGAGTCCGGAAGATTGAAGTAGTGCTTCTGGTACAACTCTATCCTGAGCTCTGTGCCTTCCCACGGTGTGTAGTCATATCCGATCACGTAATGGACGGCCTTCATGGGCAACAGGTTCGGGTTTCCGTCGCTCGCACTGTAAAGTCTCGGGTCCGGATATTCATGGAAAACGCCGAGGCTGAGTCTCAAGACCGAAGCAGAGGCTCAGACTATATCCGACAGTGAATCGCGGGTCGAGCCAGGATGTCTTTATCATGTCGACGTAGTCGCCTCTCAAACCGGCAACGACGAACAGATTTCGGACGGATGCAAAGTCCTTTTTCTCACCTTCAACATAAGCTCCATATCTCACTGCGGAGAAATTTGCATCGAGAGCTTCTGACGAAGACCCCGGACGCAGATCGTACTGGTAGTTCGGGATCGTGCCGGTATATTGTTCTTCTCTCCATTCCACTTCTCCTCCAAATGATAGCTTAAAGTTCTCCCATTGAGTGTCTTCAATATCCGATCGAAGCTTGCGCGTCCTGTCTGTCCTGTCAAGATTCAACAGTCCAAGCGTCCAGGTATCTTTGTAGTTGGATCCGGAGATGCTCGTCCGCACAAGCAAGTTTTCTCCGATCATGTCGGCATGCTGCAGATTGATCGTATAATCTCCCGACCGCCCGGTGAATATTCCATCGAGCTCCGGCAGGTTCACATTGACTCCTTCATCATCTGATGACGCGAGCACGAACAACTTGATCGTTCCGCTTTGCGAGTACTTGTAAGTCAGCGACGCGTCGAGGTCCTGCGAGGACGGCGTGGATGCGAAACGGTCGAGACCGCCATTCAACCAGAAGATCGGCTTCGTGAAGTTTTTCCTGCCATATAAACAAATTGCGAACTTGCTGTCCGACGTTGGAACTTCAATACCGAGTGACGCACCCGCCATTGAGACGCCGAGCTGAAGCGACCGACCTTCCGGTATGCCTTTCGTCTGCAAGTCAAGTACGCCGGAGAGGGCGTTGCCGTACTTTGCCGAGAAGCCGCCGCTTGAGAAATACATTCCTCCGATTGCGCTCGTGTTCAAATTGGAGAACAAGCCGCCGTACGGAGACTCGAAAGTGTAAGGGTTATAAAGTGAGGCCTGGTCAATCAGGACGAGAGTTTCGGATGGATCCCCGCCGCGCACGTAAAGCTCGGAGCTTTCGGATACCTGCGTCAAACCGGGCAGAGTCTTCAGCGATTGAAAAATATCGGCGGCGCCGCCCGGCGTCGTGTAGACGTCCATCGATGTCATCGACAAACCTTTGCCGGGTTCGCTCGCAAAAGAGCTCGCTGTGACATCGACATTCTTCGTGACGATTTGAGCATCGGATAGAATCACGTCAATGTCATACTCCCTCCCCGGAACGATTGAGATTTCGTGAACGGATTTCCGATACCCAACCGCACTCAACACGAGTTCCACATTGCCTGCTGCCTTCGTCGTGAAGGAGAAGTGTCCGCTATCGTCTGTGACCTGTCCCTCCGTCGTCGAAGATATGAAGACGTTTGCGTACGGAATCGCGGCGCCGCTCTCATCCTTCACGCTTCCGGAGATGACTGCGAGCTTCGACTTCGTCGCTCTATCTTGAGCCGTCAGTTGATCGATTAACAAAAAGAGAATCAGTAGTGAAATAATCATCGTTACCTGTTTCATCAGAATACCTTCATTTCTTTTCAGCTTCCGCCATCTTCTTCTTCAAATCGGGGATCAACGAATACTTCGCACGCGCATAGTCAGGAAATAACCGTAGGGCTTTCTCGTAAGTAGCAATGGCGTCCGAATAGCGTTCCTGTTTCTCGTACGCAATCCCCAGCCATGTGAGCGCGTCCACGTATCCCCAGTCTGGATTCAGGTCGTTTGTTGAGGAGCCACGGTTTAGGATCTCCCGTTCAAACAGAGTGACTGATTTATCCAGATATTTGACACCTTCGTCGATGCTCCCACCATAGAGCGCGGGTGTATTTAACTTGTTGCTGCCGAGAATCAGGTAAGTCCTCGGGTTAGTGGAATCAGTTGATAAAGCGCTGGAAACAAGTGCGCTGCTCTTGGGGCCGAGAAGGGAACCCTTCATCCAGTTCTGTGCGATCTCGATCCCGTAGATCGAGGCAAGGAGGAGTTTCGGCTCCGCCCAGCTCTCGTATTTGCCGCTCAAATCGTTTGCTCGGTTCTCGGACTGGTCGGCAAACTGGTCGTAGAGCTTGCCGTCCTTCATCGCCATTCCGAAAGTCATGAGCCTGTATCCGGCATAGGCAAGATAGTACTCAACCAGCTTGTCATCGGGGGAGATGGTCTCTGCTCGTTGAAGCAGTGAGAAACCGTGAAGCATCTCGTCTTTTTTCCATTCCAGGTATCCCGTGTCGACAAGGTTCTTGCCTTGGACTATCAGGGAGTCAACTGCCGCATCACGCGGTACACTTGCCGGGGTTTGTGCAAAGAGTGATGATGCGTATAAGCACGCGGCGAAAAGTGCCGAATTCATAAGTCTACTTGTCATTACTTTTTCCTTTCTTATTACAAAGTCCTTTGATAAACAAAGTCACCTCACAAAAAAATTATTTCTTAAGAAGTTTCTCTAAGGTGCCGACATATTCTTCAAGAGCCCGCTTCCCCTTTTCGGTGATCCTGTACTTTGTTTGGGGCTTTCGATTGACAAATCTTTTCTTCGATGATACATAGTGCGCATCCTCCAGTTTCTTAAGATGGGTGCTCAGGTTGCCGTCGGTCGTCTTCACCATGTCTCTGAGAAAATTAAAGTCGGCTTCCTCAACGCTGACGAGCGCTGCAACCACTGCAAGCCTTATCCTCGAGTGAAGCGTGTCGTCTATTTGCTGGTAATCAAAATCGCTCATTTCACATCAACAGTCTGCACCCTTCTCTTCGATGACCTGTAAAATACCAAGCCGGGCACTATCTGAAAAAGGATCATCATTGTTCCGAATATAAGAAGAGTGTTTGTGCCTTTTATGGCAAACATGCAAAGCGATCCTATCCACCAAGCTATGCCGACAAAAGTCACCCACCTGAGCCTGTAAGCGAGAGAACTTATCGTGTATGCGGCACCCATTATTGCCGCCATCGCGGGACAGATTGCCCAACTGTGAAGTGCACCCGTCAACGGTCCCATGAATCCGAGAATTGTCATGGCGGTCCCGCAGCTCGCCCAGACTAGCGCTATCAGCTTGGCTCCGATCGGCCAGCCCGACAGTCTTGATGGCTCGCGAATTCCGAAGACGATCGAAATGACCCACCCGATTCCTATGGTCGCGGCCCAGAGCCAGCATTCGGACATTCCTCCGTTGTTGGTTATGATTATGCCATACTCGGCAAAAATCGCTATGGTGATAAGTGCCCCCCATAACAAATAATACTTGCCGTTGTCGAACGTAAACCTCCGACTTTCCTCAATAACCCTCTTTATAAGGGCTATTTCCTCAAGCGCACTTTGTTGGTCCATTATTTCTCCTTTTGAAAAGTACTTTGTATTACAAAGTAATATACAACGCGAAGAATGAGTTGTCAAGTAAAATATCGAAAAGTTTCTCTGAGGAGTGTCTTTGGAAATACGCTCAGCATCATCCTCGCATGGAACGATCTCACGGTCGCGTTGTTTACAATTGGAAAACCAGATCCAGAAGTGGAATCCAATCTTCAGGAGGTAAAATGAAATTTGGAATATTAGGAACAGGGATGGTGGGCAGCACTATCGGAACGAAGCTCATCCTGCCGGGACATGAAGTGAAAATGGGATCGCGAACCGCAAATAATCCCAAAGCGGCCGAGTGGGCGAAAGTGAGCGGAGCCAAAGCATCCTGCGGGACTTTTTCCGAGACCGCTTCCTTCGGCGAGATGCTGTTTAACTGCACGTCCGGCACGGGATCAATTGCGGCGTTGAAATCTGCAGGCGAAGAAAATCTGAGCGGGAAGATCTTAGTCGAACGTCGCGAATCCTCTCGACTTCTCCAGAGGTATGCCGCCGGCTTTGAGCGTCTGTAACACCGACTCGCTGGGCGAGCAAATTCAACGGACGTTTCCGAATGCAAAGGTCGTCAAGACGCTGAACACGGTGAACTGCAATCTCATGGTTAACCCTTCTCTCCTTCGTGGCGATCATGATCTTTTCATTTGTGGTAATGACTCCGGAGCAAAATCAAAAGTGACTCAGATTCTGAAGGAGTGGTTTGGTTGGAGGTCGGTCATCAATATCGGCGACATTACCGGAGCAAGAGCTCAGGAAATGATACTGCCGATCTGGATTAGACTGATGGGAATTTATAAATCGCCGAATTTCAGTTTCAAAATAGTGAAGTAGATCCGCACGCTATCAGCGGTCAGGCCGCCTCATTCCGATTTCCTGAATTGAAGACAGTAGTATGCGCCGCCCCTGATCTCGGTCAATCTCACCTGTTCAACTTCACTCGGGAGCAGCGCTCTCGGCGGAACAACAGGATCCTTGAAGCTGTTGAAGAATCCCCTGTAAATGGGAAGCCTGTTGTGTGTCCTCGCTGATTTCTCAGTCTCATCCGCGATCAGCAGAGACGCTCCCGGCTTCGCAACCCTGAGCATTTCTTTGATCGCGGCCTGCTTGTCCTCGAAATAATTTATCGACCCCACGTTGAACACCACATCGAAAATACCGTCGATGAAGGGGAGATGTTCCGCTTCGGCCAGAAATATTTCAACATTCAAACTGTGTTTGGAGATAGTTCTCTGGCATCTCTTCAGCTGTCCCCACGAGACGTCAATGCCGAAATAGTCCGCGTTCCGCGGCAGGAATTTCAAGTTGACTCCGTTTCCGATCGAGACCTCGAGCACTCTGTCTCCTTTGTTGACTCCGGTATACTTAAGGTATTCGTCTCGCGAATTTTCTTCGCCTCCGTTCATGGCGTAGTAAATGCTCTGGCTGAATTCGTAGAATGGAGCAAGCAAATCATAGAAACGCCGACTCTTCTTGTTCGCCTCTGACATTGTTGAAGGATCCACGAGCACAGGAATGCTTTCGCGAATTTCGAATATGTCTCCGCTGTCTTTTCCGATGAGCACTTTGCCTTCGGAAGTTTCTCTCAACTCGAGCGGGTCGTGACTGATCGGACTGCGGAGAAAATCGAGAGTATGCGGGTTAATCATCAAGGATATTTCGGTTGTCTGCAATTTAGCGAAGACCGGACTCCACATACAAGCTTTCCTTTTTATCGCGACAAGCTGGGACGCAAGTCAAGATGCCGTTTATACGGGATTATCTATTTCGCAAACCAAAGCATCTTGAAATAGAACCACGAATGACACGAATAAAACATATTTGTGACATTCGCACTGAAAGAGCAGAAATAACTCATGCGATTCTAAGCCTGAGGCTGATCAGCCTATGGCTCAGTGTTTTGAAAATCTTTTTCGCCCGGTTTTGTCAAACGTATAATGACCCATTTATATCATTGAAACTATCATGGCTCACGGATAAATTTTCAGACTGATGCGCAACCAAAGGAGATAACTCAATGCCATATCCAAAGCCGACCAGACGAAGCTGGGCTGAACCGTTCAAGATCAAAGTTGTGGAGCCGCTCAAGACAACTACTCGCGATCACCGTGTGAAGGCTATCGAAGAAGCGGGCTACAACACTTTCCTTCTCCGTTCAGAGGACGTTTACATAGATCTCCTTACTGACAGCGGGACAAATGCGATGAGCGATTATCAGTGGGCGGGCATGATGCTTGGCGATGAGGCATATGCCGGCAGCAAGAATTTTTACCATCTGGAATCGAACATGCAAAAGTACTACGGCTACAAGTACCTCGTGCCGACGCATCAGGGACGCGGTGCGGAGCATATCCTCTCACAGATTCTGATCAAGCAGGGCGATTTTGTTCCCGGCAACATGTATTTCACCACGACTCGCGAGCACCAGGAGCTTGCGGGTGGAACTTTTGTCGACGTAATAATTGACGAGGCGCACGATCCGGAATCTACTCATCCATTCAAAGGAAATGTCGATCTTCAGAAACTCGAAGACCTGGTCAAAAAAGTCGGTGCGAAGAAGATACCATATATAAGTGTTGCGGCTACCGTGAACATGGCCGGCGGACAACCGATCTCCATGACGAACATGAAGGAAGTCCGCAAGCTTACGAGTAAATATGGAATTAGAATCATACTCGATGCCACCCGTGCAGTTGAGAATGTATACTTCATTAAGCTGCGGGAGAAAGGGTATGAGAAGAAATCGATCTCAGCGATCCTTAAGGAGTTATGCTCGTACACAGACGGCTGCACGATGAGCGGGAAAAAGGATCTGCTCGTAAATATCGGCGGATTCCTCGCTGTGAACGATAAGGATGTCTTCGACGAGGCGCGTAATATGGTGGTGGTGTTTGAAGGACTTCACACTTACGGCGGATTAGCGGGCCGTGACCTGGAGGCGATGGCTCGCGGAATGGAGGAGATGGTCGAGGAAGATTACGTCCGCTCGCGAATAGGACAGGTCGAATATCTCGGCCAGAAGCTCATCGACTGGGAAGTACCGATAGTCAAGCCGATCGGTGGTCACGCAGTGTTCCTCGATGCCAAGAAGATTTATTCGCACATCCCTCAGGACCAGTTCCCGGCACAAATGCTCGCGGCTGAAATCTATGTTGACTCCGGTGTAAGAACGATGGAAAGAGGGATTGTCTCTGCCGGGCGCGACTCGAAGACCGGAGAGAACCGGCATCCTAAGCTCGAGCTTGTCCGCGTCACAATTCCGCGGCGTGTCTACACTCAGGCTCATATGGACGTCACCGCCGAATCAATTCTCGAAGTGTATGAGAATCGCAAGAAGGTCAAAGGCTTGAAGATGGTTTTCGAACCGAAGCATCTGAGGTTCTTTCAGGCAAGGTTCGCGAGAATCTAAGCGGTTGCTCAACGTTCTGAGAATTGTAGTCTCAGAATTTCTCAGACTTGTCTTTTGTATTGTTAAGAAACGGGATAGGTGTAACCTGTGGTCTCTTCTTTGGATTTTATCGGACGGACTTCTATTCTCGTATTCGGATTGAATTGAAACTCGGGGTTATCTTTTGCAATGGAGATTGCTTCATCCAAATCATTTGCCAGAATGTGATAGTAGCCGCCGATGACCTCTTTCGGTTCATTGAAAGGGACGTCTCCCCATTTTCCGTCGGAGCCTGAAATTATATTGCCGATCCATTCAATCGGTTGTGCCGAGATTAGTTTACCGCCCTTCTTTAGCTGACCGATGTAGCTCTCACAAGCTTTGAGAAACTCTTGATGCTGCTCGGGCGGCAATGTATCTTTGCTGTTGCTTTGTTTGCGAATGAAAAACATGAATTCTTTCATCATCCTTGCCTCCTTTCGCGAAAATCGGATTAAATGGTTTTGCCGTCCTTGTAGCATTTCTCACGAACGGCTGCTGCCTGCGGTATGAAGCCCGAAAAAATTCTTCAGCAATTCCGCAACTGTTTCTGGGTCCCTTCCCTCGATGTTGCTTCTGTGAATCATGCCTAGAAATCTTCCATCTTTCATGAGCGCGAATGAAGGAGACGACGGCGGCTGGTTCGTAAAATAACTTCTCGCGCGTTCCGTCGCGTCTTTGTCCTGTCCGGCAAACACCGTTGCAAGATTGTCGGGAATGTTCTGTCCTTTGAGTGCCATGTCGAGCGCCGGCCTCGCAATTCCTCCTGCGCACCCGCACGTCGAGTTCACAAATATGAGCAGCGTTCCTTTGCTGTTTTTTATCGTATCGTCCACATCACCTGGCGTGCGAAGTTCCTCGATTCCCAGTGATCTTGTTTGTCTTCTGATTTCTTCGACGAATAAGTCGAACGTTTCGAACATCTTAATGTCCTCCGTTTCTTAAGTTAAACACGGATAATCCGGAAAAAGTTTTTCAGGCAGGGAGACTAACCGCTGAGACGCGAAGGTGCAGAGAAAAAATTCATTACTCCGCGTCTTTGCGCCTTTGCGGTGAAAAATTTATAGATGCGTTATCGCTTCGAGTACCTTGTCGACTTTGTCTTTCGATTCAGCTTCGCAGTAGTACCGGATGAGAGGCTCGGTGCCTGACGCGCGAACGAGGAACCATCCGCCGTCCGAGAAGAAGTATTTGTATCCGTCAATCGTCAGGACATGATCGATCTTGTGTCCTGCAATTTCCTTTAGTCCTTTTTTCAGTGTCGCAAGAACTTTCCGTTTATACTGTTCAGTGGTACGAACATCGATCCTCCGGTAGATATGCGGGCCGACCTGATCGAACAATTCCTTGACTAGTTCTCCCAGCGTTCTTCCGCGTTTCACCATCATTTCGCAGATAGTGAGTCCGAGGAACAATCCGTCGCGCTCCGGGATGTGGCCTTTCAATCCCACACCTCCGCTTTCTTCACCGCCGATGAGGACGTTCTCGACTGATCATTACTGCTGCGACGTGTTTGAAGCCAACCGGCAATTCAGTCAAAGGCAAGTTATACTTCTTCGCGAGGATGTCGGGCATCTCCCCAACCGAAACAGTTTTTACGACCTCGCCCCGGAGTCCCTTTGTCTCATAGAGATATTTCAGGAGCAGGGCGTACACTTCCTGCGGTCCCACAAAATTCCCCTTTTCGTCGACGGCGCCGATCCTGTCTGCGTCTCCGTCCGTGGCGAGGCCGACATCATAACTCCCCTGCGGCACGAATTTCAGAAGCTCTCCAAGGTGGGCCGCTATAGGTTCGGGATGTTCTCCTCCGAAGGAAGGGTTGAACTCATTGTGAATTACGACCGCGTCTTCGATAAGATGTTTCAAGATGCCCTGACCCGCTCCGTACATCGCGTCATGGACAATTTTCAACCGTGCGCTCTTGATCGCGGCTATGTCGATCTTGTTTCTCAAATCGTCTATGTATATCTGCCGAAGGTTCTCTTTTCTTACGAGTCCTTTTTTGGTAAGATCGTCGAGGCTTTTCTTCACCAGGTCGAGCGACTTCTGCGAAAGCTTGTTGGCCTCCTTCTCAACTTTCGCCACGTATTCGACTTCTTCGGGCCCGCCGAAATCCGCCTTAAGTTTGAATCCGTTGTATTGCGCTGGGTTATGGCTCGCCGTGATTACCACACCGCCCGCTGCGTTGAACTTCGGTATCGCGAGCGAAAGCGCGGGGGTCGGACAAAAACCGTCCGAAAGGATGACTTTCAGACCGTTGCTTGCAATTACCTGTGCGGTCCTCTCAGCAAACTCCCTGGATAGAAAACGTGTGTCGTATCCTATCAGAATTCCGTTTCTGGCTTTCTTATGTTTCTTGTAGAACCGCCCCGTCGCGAGCGCGACCTTGGAGACGTTGTCAAACGTATAGTCCTGCGCGATCACTCCGCGCCAGCCGTCAGTGCCGAACACGATTTTTGCCATTACTGAATCCTCGCTGATTTTTGTCTGAATAACATAAAACCCATATGTCAAAGTTGCAAAGACATGGGCTGAATCTCTCCCTCCAAAGATTGGGATTGAATCACGACGAGGCTGTATCTAATATTTCATACCATGGAACTTTGATAGGAGATACAATGAAGCAGATAGCTATCATTTACATATTCCTGTTCTCCGTTATTTTCTGCGCCTGCAACCAGCCGACGGGGAACAACGGCCCAAGCTTCACAGGGAAATTGGTCCTCGACGGGTACGGTGAGACTGTCGATTCAACATACCATAAAGTCTGGTCAGACAGCTCCTGGGAAGAGTTCTATCAAGACACGACCATAAACGGAGTGACTTACATAACGATCCTCGACGCTTATGGCACCGAATATCTTTACGATTCTTTGGGTTATTCCGGCCTTCAGCTCTACGGATACGACGCCTTCATGTTCGACGCGCCACTTCCTTCGCTGCCGGATACCGTCGTCGGGGGTCAGACCTACGCTCTGCTGACAACATTCACCTATCAAGGCACGAAATTCAACTTTATTGATGATGAAACTCTCGTCGACACATCCACTATCACCGTCCCGTTCGGCACGTTCGCAAGTTGTCCCGGCATCCAGTCCAACAATGCGATAGTCAGCGGCGGACAGGCATATTTCTCGAGCAACACCGTCTACTGGCTCGCCAGGGGCCCGTCAGAAATTGCACAAGACCTATCCGATCTTGGATATAGCATCTTCATGGTCTACGGAGTCGTCAACGGAAAAGGTTGGGGAGTAAGTTTTGGAAAGGTGAACGCCGGCGGTGTGCCGCCTTCAGTTGGTCTGTTTGCTCCGTCACAGCGCGCCGCGACATCATCCAGCCGAACTATACTCGACATGCATTCGCTCGCACCGATTATTGCAAGAGGGATAATTCACGGACCGAGAGCCGGCAGGTTTTAAAGGAACCGTCCCGTCTGCGGTTGAAATTCCGGGTCATTGCTTTTATATTCACCAATCAAACGAAAGGTGGACTTGAGAATTACCCCATCGCTGCGGGCAGGAGCATGCTGACCGGACAAGTTCAGGCTGCCTGCGTAATCCCAACAAGTCGGGTTCGCTTCGGCGCAGGCATCTGTGCGGTCGTGCTTCGGTTGCATTCTGTTTCTTTCCGCAATTCCCCCAATTTCTCATAAACAAAAACAAGGAGTGATCCATGGCTGAGCAAGGATCCGCCAGGCAGTACGAATCTTACGTGCCCGCTCAAACTACAATGAAAGAATTTACCGTCCGGGCAGTGCTCCTCGGTTTGGTAATGTGCGTCATACTAGGCGCTGCAAACGCGTACCTCGGTTTGAAAGCGGGGATGACTATCGCTGCAACGTATCCCGCTGCGGTCATCGGGATGGCAGTTCTCAGATTGATGAAAGGAAGTCTCTTAGAAGAGAATATTGCCAGGACCGTCGGCGCGATTGGTGAATCGATTGCGGCGGGCGCTGTCTTCACGATACCCGCTTTTTACATCTCCGGCATCTGGAAGCAATTTGACAGCAGCCACTACCTTGAAGCGACTGCAATCATGTTTGTCGGAAGCGTGGTCGGGATTCTGTTCGTGACAGTTCTGCGCAGGGTGATGGTCGAAGATCGCGAGCTTCCTTTTCCCGAATCTGTGGCTGCCTCTGAAATTCACAAGGCAGGCCGCACGGGCGGAACCGGAGCTAAGTTTCTCTTCAGTGCTATGGGACTCGGAGCTGCAATTCAGGCACTCGGGCAGCTGAATTTCTTCGCCGCGGCATGGGAGAAATTTGTCAAGTTCACTCCGCTTTCATTGTCGCTCAAGTATGGAACCGGCACTTCTTCTGTTCAATCCGGAGGCGGTGCACTCATCACGACGCCGGGCGTGAGTCCGGCTTACATCGGTGTCGGGTATATTATAGGCCCGCGCTTGGCTGGACTGAATTTCGGCGGCGGAATTTTGAGCTGGGGACTCTTCGTCCCGCTTCTTCTTTACTTTGTCGGGCCGAGCACACTTCCTGCGAACGCACCGCAGGATGCATGGATCGCGCTAAGCTATTCGGTCTGGCTGACTCTTGTTCGCCCGATTGCCATAGGCGGGATGATCTTCAGCGCCGGGTACACGCTCTACAAAATGAGAAAAAGTCTGACTGTCGGACTCGGCAGGGCAATTGGTGACGTGAGAAAAGCGGCATCAGGCGGAAGGGTGGAAATCAGAACCGAGCGCGACATGGACTTCAGGTATGTCGGCGGCGGAATACTTCTCGCTGGCATCGCGACATTTTTCATATATGATTACTTTGCACAAAACGCGGCGGCAGCCCTGACAGCAACGATAGTCATGCTGGTCACCGGGTTCTTCTTCGCGGCCGTCTCCGGATATCTGGTCGGGATAATCGGCTCGAGCAACAATCCCGTAAGCGGCCTAACGATCTCCACACTGTTGATCGCTGCAATTCTCATGGTGTTACTCGGACAGACTGGTATATCCGGAGTTGCTGCAGTTCTTGGCGTAGCTGCCGTCGTCTGTGTAGGTGCCGCTGTTGCCGGAGAGATGCTCCAGGATTTAAAAGTCGGACACATTCTCGGCGGCACTCCATGGAAGATGCAGGTCGGCGATCTGATCGGAGTGCTCGGCGGCTCGGCAGTGATGTTCATACCGCTCATGATACTGAACCAGGGCGACATCAACCAGGGCGGCATCGGATTTGGCGGACGCAATTTGCCCGCTCCGCAGGCCGGTATGATGGCTGCACTCGCACAGGGAATAGTCGGCGGACACATGGCATGGCCGTTGGTCATCGTTGGGATGTTGATGGCGTTCGGGTTCATCATAAGCGGAGTCAAGAGTCCGATGCTCGTGTTCGTCGGAATGTACCTGCCGTTCGGAACCGTCGCGGCAATATTTGTCGGCGGACTGATAAGAGGGATTGTCGATCTTATCGGAAGAGCTCGCAAGTACAACGAGGCACAGACAGGGAGAGTTGAAAACACCGGAATACTCATTTCTTCCGGGCTCATCGCTGGCGAAGCATTGACCGGGCTCGTGTTTGCCGGGCTGGCATTTTATAATGTGAAGTGGCTTTCGATTTTCGCGGTTCCGAGTTTTGGGGTCAGCTTACTCGTGTTTCTGTTGCTTGCGCTGATTTTAATTTACTTTCCGATTCGCAACGCAGGCTCGCCTGATCAGCCGGCACCACCGAAGGCTGCGATGTAGAGCGCTGATCGGATAATTGAAAGGTTTCACTAGGGCGGTCGGTTGGCCGCCCTTTTTTATGAATAGATTACCTTGCTTGCTTTAGTCTGGGGGGTTCGTTACTATTTTAAGGTGCCTATTAGGCAGACAAACCATAATGTCTTAGAAATTGAAATACTTTGATTGGGATGAAGAGAAAAACGATCTCCTGAAGGAAACAAGAAATATTTCTTTTGAGGAAATTGTTTTGTCAATAGCAGATAATAGGCTGTTGGAAGTGGTTGAACATCCAAACAAACAGAAGTATCCAAATCAAAGAATGTTTATCGTTGAAGTCAGAGAGTATGCGTATATAGTTCCATTTGTCGAAGATGAAGAAAAGTATTTTTTGAAGACAATATATCCAAGCCGAGAGGCAACGAAGAAGTATCTAGGTAAGGAGGGATAAAAATGAAATTTATAAACAGAGAGGAAAAGGAGTTGATCGAATCTTATGAAAAAGGAGAATGGAAACCGATAAAAAAGAAGGGCCAGAAAGTCTATGTGAAAGCGGCGAGAGAAAGCATATCTAAGAACAAACGGATAAACATTCGATTGACCACAAAGGATTACCATGATATTCAGGTAAAGGCGATTGAAGAAGGAATTCCCTATCAAACATTGATCTCGAGTTTGATCCACAAGTATAATAAAGGGAAATTGAAATCTTCCGCGACATGAAAAGGAAAATGGAGTACACACATGAAAAGATTGGGAAAGTCAAAATCGTAAAGGACTTTTTACCAAAGCCGGAAGAGCTTGCGTTTAAGCAGGACAACGTAAAGGTTACCCTAAACCTTAGCAGATCAAGCGTCGAATTTTTCAAGAAGGTAGCAGAAGATCATGTCCCGAAGGGATGCCTTCGGCAGAAGCCGGTATCAGAAGGTAATAAGAGATCTTCTGGACAGTTATTCATCACATTTTTCATCGAAACCCTGATACCCAAGAGTCGAAGGTATTCTCGCTCTACCTCATCTCAATTCAACCACGAACTTGAATTTCAAATTCTTGAACCGTAAAATTTACTAGGGAATTCAAAACGCATTCGCAAGTTGGACTTTTGACAGGAGGAGAAAATGCCGCGGTTTAAAGTCGTCTTGGCTCGGACGTTCATAGTCACCGTCAAAGCCAGAAATCGTGAAGATGCAAAACATGCAGCGGATGAATTCGTTGGTTATGATGATAGTTCGACTCAGGAATATCAGAGGCTGTACAAGTTCAAAATTGAGGATATTGAGATGATGTGCAACGACGCCATTGAATGCGAGGAGCTCGAGTAAATCCAAATGAGAAAGAAGAATCTCACCGTAACGAGGCGAAGCCAAAAACTTGTGAAGGAGGAAGGACATGATCCTGCGACCGCTTACCGGCTTGACACCTCGTCAGAGAAATCGGCGCTGCCTCTCGACTCTATTATCTGCGGAGAATGTCTGCAGGTCTTGCGAACGTTTCCAGACAATGTTGCTAATCTCATCGTCACATCCCCGCCTTACGCTGATAAGCGCAGAGACACATACGGCGGAATTCACCCTGATAAATATGTGCAATGGTTTCTACCTATAGCCGCGGAACTTAGGCGAGTTCTGAAGCCGAGCGGAACATTCATTCTGAACATTAAAGAAGGTGTCGTCTCAGGAGAACGCCATACCTATGTGTTGGAACTGATCCTCGAGATGAGGAAACAGGGATGGTTCTGGACAGAGGAGTATGTTTGGCACAAGAAAAACAGCTATCCCGGCAAATGGCCAAACAGATTTCGTGATGCTTGGGAACGGTGCTTACAATTCAACAAAGAAAAGTCTTTTGTAATGTATCAGGAAAACGTCATGGTGCCAATGGGCGACTGGGCAAAGTCGCGACTCCGTAACTTAAGTCAGACCGACATGATGAGAGACAATTCTAAGGTTGGGAGTGGTTTTGGAAAACGGATCGCGAACTGGATTGGCAGAGACATGGCTTATCCAGACAATGTCCTTCATATGGCAACCGAATCGAGTAACAAGAATCATAGCGCTGCATTTCCAGTCTCTTTACCGGAATGGTTTATCCGGTTGTTCACGAGACCGAATGATATCGTGTTGGATCCATTTCTTGGATCTGGGACAACAGCAGTCGCAGCGAAAATTAATGACAGAAGGTATATCGGAATAGAAATTTCAAAAGAGTTCTGCAACATTTCTGAAAAAAGAATCAACCATACGATCCTTGAGCCTGGAGATCTCTTTTCATGAACGAATTAGATCTAAATGACGTCCTAGAATACGTAGAAAAGAACATCGGAGATTTTCACAAGAAACGTATTGAGAATCTTGAGAAGTTAAGACTTTCAAAGGTTCTAAAGAAAAAGAATCCCTATCTGTTCAAAGCTAAACATGTGCTAACCTCGGAACAAATCATTAAAGGTATTCTTAATGCCCATCTTTCCTCAAACGAGGAAACTATATTCGGCGATTGGCTGGAAGGGTTGGCGATTTTTGTCAACGAGAGGGTGTACAATGGATGGAAATCGGGCATCACAGGCGTCGATTTGGAATTTGACAAGGATGGTGTGCGATACATAGTCAACATAAAATCAGGACCTAACTGGGGTAACAGTCGGCAAATACCGCAGATGGTCAGAGATTTCAATGCTGCAAGAAAAACACTTTTGACAAGTAATTCAAAGCTCACCGTTGCAGCGATAAACGGGTGTTGCTATGGGAAAGATAATAAGTTCAAAGAACAAGGTAATTACTACAAGTACTGCGGCCAAAAGTTTTGGGAGTTTATCTCTGGGAATTCTGATTTGTATTTAGAAATTATTGAGCCATTAGGACACAAAGCCAAGGAAAAGAATGAGGAATTTATTGAATCCTACTCAAAGGTTGTGAATCTATTCACCAAGGAATTTAGCGGGGAGTATTGCAGAACTGATGGCTCAATCGATTGGGAGAAGCTTGTCATATTTAACAGCGGCAAAATGAATAAAGACCACTGAATTATTTTGTGAGTTTTCTTTTTCATCCAAACTTCCCGTCTTCTCTCCTCCGCTCCAATTTCTTCTCGCGCAGAAGCGACTTAAGCATATCTCCCTTCGTTCCTAAAATTCCTGCTATCTCCATGAAGTATTTCTTGTTCAGCAGCTTCACCCTGAATCCGTTTTCCTCTTCGATCACCACCACCTTTGAACCTCGCCTCAGACCTAATTTCTTCCGAATATCTTCAGGGACAACAAGCTGACCCTTCGTCGACATTTTTGCTACTTCCATTTTGAATTCTCCTCATTTTATTTTGCACTATCGGTAACTATGAATCAAGTCTGAGCCGATTTCTCCCCCGTGTGGCCGAATCTTCCACTTACACCTTTTCCAGCCCCGAGTTATATTTCAACACAGAGATTCCTATGGACGATAGATAAATCAAAGGAGACCACCACCATGAAGCATCTTTACGCTTTCGCTCTTTCTTGCCTCTTAATTCTAGCTTCTTTGCGTCTTTCCTATAGTCAGTCAAAATCCTCCACCGACTCGCTAATGACTTCGGCGACGTTCAGCGGTCTGCAGCTGCGCTCCATCGGACCTGCATTTACTTCAGGTCGGGTTGCGGCTTTTGCGGTCGATTCGAACAATCGCGCCCATTACTACGTCGCGGTTGCTTCCGGGGGAGTCTGGGAGACGAATAATGATGGCACGTCATGGATACCTGTCTTCGACCACGAAGGCTCGTACTCTATCGGTGCCATCGCCATGGATCCGCAGAATCCATTTGTTGTCTGGGTCGGCACGGGCGAGAACAATAGCCAGCGCAGCGTCGGATACGGCGATGGAGTCTATAAATCTCTCGATGGCGGAAAAAGCTGGACAAATGTCGGCCCGAAAAAATCCGAGCACATCGGAAAGATCTTGATTGACCCGAGAAATTCCAATGTCGTGTATGTCGCAGCACAAGGACCGCTCTGGGTCCGGGCGGTGACCGAGGACTTTTCAAAACAACGGATGGCGGAAAGACGTGGAAGAATGTGCTCAGTATCAGCGAGAACACCGGCGTAAATGATGTTGAGATGGACCCGACGAACTCAGATGTAATGTATGCCTCGGCGTACCAGAGACGTCGCCATGTGTGGACGCTCATCGATGGCGGTCCGGAGAGCGCTATCTATAAATCAACCGATGCCGGTGAGTCTTGGAGAAAGGTCACGAGCGGCCTGCCGTCTGTCGATATGGGAAAAATCGGACTTGCAATTTCTCCCGTCAAACCGAACATAGTCTACGCAACTGTGGAAGCCGCGCAAGGTGAAGGTGGGATTTTCAAATCGACCGATTACGGAGAAACTTGGGCGAAGCAGAACAGCTTCGATCAGACAGCGATGTACTATGCAACAATCTATGCAGATCCCAAAGATGTAAATCGCATCTATGTCATGAATTTCATGATCATGGTATCTAACGATGGCGGAAAGACTCTGACGCCGCTGAACACTCAGTCGAAGCATGTCGATAACCATGCCATGTGGATCGACCCTCACGATCCGGACTACTATCTGGTCGGCTGCGACGGCGGTGTCTATGAAAGCTACGATCGCGGCGCGACATGGGACTTCAAGAGCAATCTCCCCGTGACGCAGTTTTACGATGTGACGGTCGACAACTCGAAGCCGTTCTATTATGTCTATGGTGGTACACAGGACAACAATTCGATGGGCGGACCTTCGCGCACGAGAAGCGCATCCGGCATTGTCAATTCAGACTGGTTCATAACGGCAGGAGGAGATGGATTTCAGTCGCGCGTCGATCCGGATGACCCGAACACGATCTACTCCGAGAGCCAGTATGGCGGTCTCGTTCGCTTCGACAGGAAGACGGGACAGATCGTTGGAATTCAACCTCAACAGGGAAAGGATGAGCCTCCGCTTCGCTGGCAGTGGGATTCGCCGCTCATGATCAGTCCGTTCTCTCACACGCGTTTGTATTTTGCCTCCAACAAACTCTTCCGGAGCGATGACCGCGGCGACACTTGGACGGAAATAAGCGGAGACCTCACGAGACAGATCGACAGGAATAAACTGAAAGTGATGGGAAAGGTGTGGGATGTCGATGCCGTCGCCAAGAATGCATCGACGACCTTTTACGGAACTTGCACGACAATTACCGAGTCGCCGCTAAAAGAAGGATTACTTTATGTCGGGACGGATGACGGACTCATTCAAGTGACCGACGACGGCGGCAAGACATGGCGGAAAACAGAGAAGTTTCCCGGCGTCCCCGAGATGACCTATGTGTCACGGGTATGCGCTTCAAAATTCGATGTGAATACTGTTTATGCAACTTTCGATAATCACAAGAACGCAGACTTCACACCTTATGTGCTGAGAAGTACCGATCAGGGAAAGTCATGGACCTCGATAAGCTCCAATCTTCCGAAGAACGGACCGGTTCTCGCCTTCGCCGAAGATTATGTTGATCCTGAATTGCTTTTCGTCGGAACCGAGTTCGGGCTGTTCTTCACAAACGATGGCGGAAAACATTGGATTCAACTGAAAGGCAACTTGCCTACGATTTCCGTGCGCGATATTGCAATTCAAAAACGAGAGGGAGACCTGGTTGCCGCAACTTTCGGAAGAGGGTTCTATGTGCTGGATGATTACTCCCCTCTTCGGGTTGCAAATGAAAAGACGCTTTCAGATAATGGAGTTCTCTTTCCTGTCAAGAACGCAATGATGTACATTCAGTCTCAACCGCTTGGCGATTCGGGCAAAGCTGCTCAAGGTGAGTCGTATTTCACCGCTCCGAATCCTCCTTTCGGCGCAACGTTAACCTACTATCTTAAGGAGTCGCTCAAGACAAAGAAAGAAATCCGACAGGAAAAGGAGAATGAAGCCGAGAAGAAGGGAGCTGAAGTTCCGTATCCGACTCCCGAAGAGTTGACAGCTGAAAGCATGGAGCCGGTTCCTCTTGTTGAGCTTCGAATTACTGATGAGTCGGGAAATGTCGTGAGGAAGATTGATGGTCCTGTCTCATCCGGTATCCATCGTGTCAGCTGGGATTTGACTTCTCCCGACATGATCGCTTCAGGTGGCAGCGATGCTCCCGGTCCGCTTGCAATGCCGGGAAAATATACTGTCACGCTTTTCCAGGGAGTCGACGGAAAAACCACTCAGCTTTCCGAGCCGCAGAGTTTTTCGGTTTATGTCGAAGGCACAGACACTATGCCGCCGGCTGATCATAATGCACTTGTTGCATTTCAGAAGAAAGTTGTGCGGCTGAACGGCGAGATCCGCGGCGCAATTGAAACCGCAAATCAACTGAAGAGCAGGCTCAGCTTAATCAACCAGGCGCTGCGTCAGACTCCGGCAGATGTTGAGAATCTCCAGACGCAGGCATCGAATATCGAGACTGCAACTGACTCGATACTAATCGCGCTTCGAGGTAGCGAGACGCTCCGTGCCTTGAACGAGAACACGCCGATATCGATTAGCGAAAGAGTGGGGACAATAATCGGGAATGAGTTCTTGTCTACCGCTCGTCCGCCGCAAACAGACATCACTTCATTTGATATTGCGAGTGAGGAGTTCACTCAGCAATTGGGAAGGTTGAAAACCATCGTCGAGGTCGATTTAAAGGGTCTCGAGAAAGCGATGCAGGCGGCGGGCTCACCGTGGGTGCCCGGCACGCTACCTCAATGGGATGAAAGATAAGAAGGATTCACCGCAGAGACGCGAAGGCGCAAAGTCCATATTCGTATTCTTTTCTTTGCGTCTCAGCGGCTTAGCGGTTTTCTTTTACAGTTAGGTTCCTCGGCCGCACTTCTCAGTAGATCGCCTCTCTGACCTTCGCGCTGATATAATCCATTATCCATACAACGAGGGCGATCATCAAAACTATAAGGCCGACCTCACGCCATCTCGCAAGTCCCTGGTACTGCATGAGCATTGTGCCTATCCCGCCGCCTCCCACAAGTCCGATGACAGTGGCCATCCTTACATTTATATCCCACCGGTAAATTGTGAATGACAGGAACGGCAAAACAATTTGGGGGACAACGGCATGCCATACTATCTGTATCTTGTTCGCACCAGTCGCAGAAATTGCCTCGACCGGACCTTGCTCAATACTCTCAATGGCCTCGGAGTAGAGTTTTGCGTTCGAGGCAATGGAGTGCACAAGAAGTGCAATCATACCGGCAAACGGACCGATGCCAACCCACACGGAGAAGATAATCGCCCAGATGAAGGGTTCGATCGATCTCACGAAATTGAGAACTATCCGGAGAATATAATAGATCGCAAATGTGAGGCGGTTTTCCTTCATTAAGTTTCTTGCAGTGAAGAAGCTGATCAGCAGAGTTATGGGTATCGAAATCAAAGTCGCAATGAGCGCGATGTAGATTGTTTCGATCATGGCGAAGAGCACATCATCGAAGATGCCGAGCTCCGGGTGGAACAGCGCGCTGAAGATTCTCTCGGCTCCCTGGATTCCTTCCGCGCTGAAGAGGCCCACGATCGATATCTCTGGTTACGATCCAACCGGCGATGAAAGTGATGTCGAAGAGGAACCATGCGAAAATCTCGGTCGTCCACTTCGTCACCTTGTTGTCCTTCGCTATCCCGAATAGCTTGCACGATAGAGAAGTCCCGGAATATGTCCACAGAAATCCTACACCTGCACTTATCGCGAGTATGTTCAAAACCTCGAACCAGGAGAAAGGGAGGTCTCTCATGTCGAGGACGAATTTGTAGTAGACTGCTCTCTGCAGGACGAGGATGCTGTAGAAGACGAAGAAGATGTCGAGCAGGACGGCCTTGACGAAGCTCAGTTTCCGTTCGCGCTGCTTCGTCTCTTCGATAATATGGTGGGGAAGTTTCTCGAGCTCAGAGGCCTGGCTCATCTAATCTCGACCTCTTCCGCTTCCTCGCCGTAGATAGTCTTGAACCACACTTCATCGATGTCCTGCGGAGCGCCTTCATAGATGATCTCGCCGGCTTTCAGCGCGATTACGCGTGAGCCGTATCTTCTCACGAGACTGAGGAAATGAAGGTTGCAGATCACTGTCGTCCCCATCTCCTTGTTTATCTTCTCGAAATACTGCATTACCGAATTTGATGTCGCGGGATCGAGCGACGCAACCGGCTCGTCGGCCAGAAGGAGTTTGGGATTTTGCATCAGGCTTCTTGCAATGGCAACTCTTTGCTGCTGTCCTCCGCTGAGCGCGTCCGCCCTTATCGGTGCTTTGTCGGCGATGCCTACGGTTTCAAGGCTCCTGTAAGCGTCGGCGTAAACATCGTCCGAATAGTTTTCGAAAATCGATTCGAGAGTTCCCAGCGAGCCTAATCTCCCGTTGATCACGTTGGAAAGCACGGAACGTCTCTTGATCAAATTGAACTGTTGAAAGACGATTCCGATTTGCTTCTTGACATTCCGCAGCTCTTCGCCGGTGATGTGCGTGATATCTTTGCCGAGAAATTCTATCGTGCCGGAGGTGGGTTCGATCAGGCGGTTGATGCATCTGAGTAACGTTGACTTGCCTGAGCCGCTCAATCCGATGACGACGAGAAATTCTCCCTCCTCGACATCGAAGCTCACACCTTTGAGAGCATGCGTTCCGGACTCATAAATCTTGTGCAGGTCTCGAACTTTCAGCAGTGTCATTGCTTCACCAGTTTTTCAAAGTTTATGTGTTGTTTTTCCAAAACAGCGCGGAGTCCATCATAATCACTGTCTTTTGTCGGGATCAATCCGGTTATATCGTAAATATCGAATAGTGCCTTCTCCCCCTCGGGGGTTCGAACAAAATCGAGGAGAGCGTTGATGATTTTTTCTTTCATCGCCTCGCTCATGTCCTTCCTGAATACCCACGGGTCGTTCGGAATGTCTTTTGTGAAGCCGACTATCTTCACTTGGTCCGCAACATCCGGGAATTGCTGCATCACTCGCATCCTCGCATCCATAATCTTGCCGGTCTTCGGATCGGGCGGAGCATAATAAGTCGCACCCGCGTCCACCTGACCCTGATACACCATCATCACCACATTGTCGTGGCGCATCGCGAAGACAGTCTCGCTCGGACGGATGCCTTTGCTATCCAGTTCCGCCTTCGGGAGGATGTAACCGGAAGTTGATGAGGGGTCGACGTACGCCATTCTTCTTCCGTCGATATCTTCGATCGAGTTTATTCCTGAATTAGCACGCGCGAGGAATTGGCCCTTGTAGCTGGTTTCGCCGCCTTCGCGAACCACTCTTAGTCGCGCTTCCGCACCGTACTTTGCATTTGCCATCAGGTACGAGAATGTATTTATCGCTGCAACGTCCACTTTGCTCGTTCCGAACGCCTCGACCACAGCTATGAAGCTTGCCGGCACAGCAGTTCTGTAATAGTAGCCGGTCTCTTTGTGAAGAAAATCTGTGAGCGACTTCGCGTTGAAGGATATCCGGTTCGCGTCGACGGAGGGCGTGAAGTATATCTTTATAGGATTTGAGTAAGAGCCTAAGGAACCTTCGTTGAATTGTCTTGCCGAAATCGCGACGATGAAAATTATGATTGGGGAAAGGTACAGAAGATATTTGACCAGTTTCACCAATTAGCCCTTTGCGTTTAGGAAATATGTGAAGTGTCGGACAATGTTTCAATTGACGTGAACGTGTTTGAATATTAAGTTTGTGTTAAAAGATGTGAAAAACCGAAGTGCGGTTGGAGGAGCGATGACGCGAAGCTCGGATAATTTTCCTGTCCTCCGTTCGAGTAACTTTTCCCCGGATGGACTAATTTGTTTACAAAGAGTTAAAAGTATAATAAGGCGCGATTCACAATTGTTGCATAGACTACCTGGAGTCGCAGAAACTTTCACGTGGAGATGCAAGATGCCGAGAATTAAGTTCATTCATTTCCTTTTGACATGTCTATTCACCTTCTTCCTTTCCGGCATCGTCCGGGCACAAGATGAGATGGAGTTCGATGAACCGGGCAGTGAACAGGTTCTTAATCGACAACTTTGGGAATTTGCAAAAGGAACTCCATATGAAGATGTCGAAGCTTATGTGGCAAAGGCGCAGGCTAAATCCCGTGCCGGGATGACTGATGAGATCGAACTTCCGACCGGTTGGAAAATTCATCCCGCGGGGAAACAGGTCCAGGTCGGGCATCTTCCTTACGAAGCGATCATGTGCAATGGAAAGCTGGTCGTGCTCAACACAGGATATTATTCCGGATACTCATATATAACCCAAGAAGATTCCCTCTCGCCGCAGGGATTTTCGATCATCGACCCTGAAAGCGGAGAGATCGAAGACACCGTGAAGCTCAATTGCATTTTCCCGAGTGCGGTCGTGGGATCGGATGGCAACTTATACATAAGCGGCGGATTTGATTCCACAGTCCAGGAATTCGACAGGAAATTTGCTCATACTCGAGAGTTCAAAGTCGGAGGCTATACTTCCGGGCTGGCGGCTGTCGACTCCCGGCACATTGCGGTACTCTATCTTGTTACGACCGATACGACAAGGACTGCGAGAGACCCGTTCGGCATCGGTCACTATGTGAAAGGGAAGATTGCGCTGTTGAATCTCGTCGATGGGAAGATCGAGAGACAGGCAACGGTCGGTTATTTTCCCTATGCTGTGGAATTTGTAAACGGCAAGTTCTATGTCAGTCTGTTGGGCGAGAACAAAATCAAGATCTATGATTCGCAATTTCGGGAATTGAAGACTCTGAGTATCGGGGGTGCACCCATGAGCATGACGGTGGATGGAGACTACATTTATGTTGTCAACACAACATCGGACGATATTTCGGTCATCGAAACAAAATCAGATGAGATTCTTCGCAGTATCTTTGTCGGAAGGAAAGATTACAAATCCGGAGTGTCTCCCACATCCTGCGCGATTGGTGACGGAAGATTATATGTGAGCGAGGCAACTCTCAATGCTGTTGCAGTCCACCGGTTGACAGATGGCGAGCTTCTCGGGTATATACCGACGGGATGGTACACTACAAGAGTACTTTTGGGTGGAAGAAAATTATACTTTCTCAGTGCCAAAGGGATACTTCCAAGGCGTCCTAACCCGAACGGACCTTCACCCACAAAACTAGGCCACAAAAAAGAGTACGTCCTCAACCTTCTGAAGGGAACCGTTGGAATTGTTTCATTAGACTCCATTGAAAAGAGTTTGCATGAATGGACTGCAGAAGTCGAAGGCTGCTCTCCAGTTTACAGTCCGGACAAAGGATTGAAGCTTCCCATCAGCCATGTTTTTTACATCATAAAAGAAAATCGTTCTTATGACCAGGTGCTCGGAGACCTCGAGCGGGGGAACGGTGATTCAAGCCTGACGATCTTTGGTAGGGAAATCACGCCTAACATTCACAAGCTGGCGTCGGATTTTGTCACGCTTGATAATTATTACGCCGACGGTGAGATAAGCGTGCTGGGACACAGCTTCACGACGAGCGGATATGCGAGTCCGTTTCTTGAGTGGCTCGGGAATGCAAAGTACAGTGACAGGTACAATGGTTATCCGTTTGGCACCGTTCCGGCTGTATTCTCGAAAGAATACATTTGGGATGCGCTCGATGCGAATAAGGTTGATTACAAAATCTATGGTGAGCCTTATTATCTCATGACCGCGGCTTACAAGATCATACTGAGATTTTTCGATCCCAACAGCAGCATAGCAAAGAAGTTTTACGCCAATAGCATGGCTCTGGCTGCGGAAACTGACAGAGGAGCGGAATTCAGCGAATTCGTACAGACATTTTACGGGAAGGCAAACAATAGAGAAGATGCTCTTAAACTCCTGAATAACGATGTGTTCACTAAAGGCATTTCTAAAATCTTCACGGGGGATGAGACCCTGCATGATGCACTTCAAAACGATCAGCAGTTCAAAGAAGCTTTCGCCGAGTTTCTGTACCACTATTCATTCAACTACTGGACGTGGGATCTCTGGTACTCCGACATCCGTCGCTACGATGCCTGGAAAACCGATTTCGAGCAACAGTTGAAATCAGGAACCGTCGTACCGTTTGAATACATCTGGCTGCCCAACGACCACACGGGAGGATTGAACATTAATTACCAGAACCCTTACCAGCTTGTTGCGCAGAATGACATTGCCTTAGGTTTGATAGTACAGACTGTGGCTGAGAGTCCTATTTGGAAAAACAGTTTGATACTTGTGGAAGAAGACGATGCTCAGAACGGACCTGATCACGTTGACGCGACACGTACCGAAGCACTTGCTGCTGGTCCCTTTGTCAGGAGAAATGTGGCCGTGCACGATCGCTACGATCAGCTCAGCATGCTCCGGACGGTCGAGCTAATTCTCGGGCTCGGGCCGCTTAACTTCGAAGACGCGATGGCGGTGCCGATGTTCGGGATCTTTTCGTCCGGACCTGACTATGCAAAGTATGTGGCCGCATCTCCATCCGATAGGTTGTCGAATTCGGACAGATTCATTCTGCAGCGAATACTAAATCGTACTGAGGAGACGAAATGACCGAAGAAGGAAAGATGTCAGGGAAAGAATTAGCTGGGATGATCGACCATACTCTGCTGAGGCCGGATGCCAAACCGGAGGAAATCACCAAACTTTGCGAGGAGGCGATCGAGTACGACTTTGCAAGCGTGTGTGTAAACCCGGGATACGCTCCACTTGCGAAGACGAAACTCGGCAATTCATCCGTGAAGGTCTGCACTGTTATCGGATTTCCGCTTGGGGCGACTACGACAAAGACGAAGGTGTGTGAGGCCGAAGAAGCGATCTCGAACGGTGCCAGGGAAGTCGACATGGTTATCAATATTGGAAGACTAAGGGCAAAGGACTTCGATTATGTGGTGGATGATATCAGGTCGGTCGTGACTGTGGCACACTTGGGATCCGCAATTGTAAAAGTCATAATTGAGACATGTCTTCTGACGGAAGAGGAGAAAGTGAAGGCTTGCCTTCTCGCGAAGAGCGCAGGCGCGGAGTTCGTTAAGACGTCGACCGGCTTTAGTAAGGGTGGTGCTACCGCCACCGATGTTGCGCTGATGAGAAGAACCGTTGGACCAACGATGGGTGTCAAGGCATCCGGCGGCGTGAGAACGTACGACGATGCAATTCTAATGGTGCACAGCGGCGCAACTCGAATTGGAACGAGCTCAGGAGTAAAGATCATACTCGAAGGCAAGTAGTAGACCTTATAAGATTGACCACGATGGGCTTCGCACCTCTGTGGCCAAATCCAGTTGAGAGATCATGTTGGAATTCAAGAAGTCCTCCGGGAGGGGCGGAGGAATCGCAAAGAAGACAGGCTCGATAGAAGACGAGACCTTTGGTCGTGCTTGACTACGGCCAAATGGAAACACATTCGCTTCGCAGGTGCAACACGAGCGCAAATGCAGCCGGACCACAGACCGCGTATGGTCAGAGCTCGACCGACTTAGGCGAGGTTATCGTCTGGAACGAGTTCCGATTGGAGTCACCCAGCTATCATCGTATTCATCTCGAATTCGCGATTGTTTCAAGCGGCAGAGTGATTGTTCATAAGAAGCAACCGAACCTGCCTTCAGTCCACGCGCAAGGTGCGTTCAAAACCGGCGAGTGAACGAGCCTCCTACTCGCCCGTGTAGAAGTTCTCATCAGGAGGCGTTGAAAGATTCAACAGAACGAAAGCCTCTGTCCTTGCTGGAGATAGAGAAATTCAGCAATCTTGAAGCGGTTCGCAGTTGAATTATTCAGCACTCCAATTCTCCTCTAATCGAATGTGGCATTTCTCACCCCGTCTATCATTGTAACTTACCGACAAACAATAAGTTGTCATCACGTGAAACCTTCCCCGGATAAAGTTTTCGGAACGGTAGTTGAGGCTTATGTGTGTGAATTATTACCGAGAGATATTTAAGATGAATAAGAAGTTTACAGGACATAAGAGAAAAACTTTCACGCGGAGTTATTTCTACTTCTTGATTCCGTGCTGCATTCAGATCGTGTCAGCCGGACTGAAGATTCAATTTGATCGAGAGAGATTTTCAAACTTGATTGCTAAATCTTAGGAGGTTCAAAATGGTTGCCTTATTTGTTGTCGCGACAATAATCGTGTTTCTCGTCATCGATTATTTCGTACAGCGTGCAGAGAAGCGAAAGGCTGCGCTTGCTCCAGCCGCTCATGTACCATCCAAAGCGCGGTTTGTAATACCAAAGGGATACTTCTTCGGAAAGGGTCACACTTGGGTTGAGCTGTTGTCGGGTGGATCGACGAGAGTCGGGCTAGATGATTTTGTTCAGAAGATCGTGGGAAAGATTGACGAGGTCACTCTCGTTCCGACGAACGGTGCGGTGGTGAAGGGCGATAGGCTTTTCACGGTGCGACAGGGAGACAGGACCATGTCATTCCGTTCGCCCGTTTCGGGGAAGGTCGTCGCTTTTAATGAAGAGATATCGAAGTCTCCGGCAATGCTGAAGAGAGAGCCGTACAAAGCAGGTTGGGTCGCTGTCATTGAGCCCGCTAATCTTGATAAAGAGATAAAGCTCCTCTCTATAGGTAACGAGGCTGCTCAATGGCTCAAGGACGAGATCAAACGATTCAGGAATTTCATAACCGCACAGGCGAATGCCTTTTCAATGACAGGTTCTCCGGCACCCGCGGGTGTAACTCTGATGGATGGTGGAACACCCGTCGACGGCGTGATGGAGCGTTCTTCAAAGGATGCTTGGAAGAATTTCGAAGACGATTTCCTTGCGAACGAAGGCGCTGAGCCGAGAGCCAACTCGTAGACCGGAAGAAGGAGAACCAGAATGAAAAAGCAAGTTGGAATTTTAGTCGATACTACTCAATGTATCGGATGCATGGCGTGCGAGGATGCATGTGCGGACAAGTGGGGGTTTCCTCACACCGATGTCCATGAGCTTTCATGTCAGAAGAACACGGTTGTTCAGCAGTGGGATCAGACTTACGTCCCGAGACTCTGTATGCATTGCGAGACTCCGGCGTGTGCTTCCGTTTGTCCGGTCGGCGCGCTTCATAAGACCGAGGATGGACCCGTCGTGTATGATGCGGATAAATGCATCGGTTGTCGTTACTGCATGCAAGCGTGTCCGTTCCAGGTTCCGAAGTATCAGTGGAACGAACGTAACCCGAAGGTAACCAAGTGCAATATGTGTTTCGAGCGGATCGAAGATGGAAAGAAGCCTGCATGCGTCGAGGTGTGCCCGGCACAAGCGCGCATATTCGGATACCGGGAGGAGTTGCTCGAAGAAGCAAAGAAGCGCGTCAAAGACAATCCGCAAAACTACGTCCAGCATGTGTTCGGCGAAACCGAAGTCGGCGGTACTTCGACCATTTATCTAGCCGGTGTCGACTTCGCAAAACTCGGATTTAGAACCGACTTGCCGAAGATCGCGCTGCCGCAGTACACCTGGAACATAATGTCCAAGATACCAAATTATGTGGTCTGGGGGAGCACACTCATGACAGGCTTCTGGTGGCTGACCAACCGCAGAAAACGAGTTGCCGAGTACGAAGCGAAGCTAAAGGAAGAAAAATCGACCGGCGACAAGGAAGAAGACGAGAACTAAACCACCGGAGAATGAAATGAAAAACAATAGAATTGCATCAGAGATTGTGAAATGGTTCAGGCACATGACATTCTGGAAATCCGTTTTCTTGATCTTGACGGTTGCCGGGCTTTATTCGACAGTCGTGAGATTCGCATTTGGACTCGGTGCAGCGACTCACCTGAGCGATAAATTCCCCTGGGGCTTATGGATCGGCTTCGATGTGCTGTGCGGAGTCGGGCTGGCAGCAGGCGGGTTTGTCGTCGCCGCAGCCGTCTACGTTTTTCACCTCGACGATTATCATGCGATAATCCGTCCATCGGTGCTTACAGCGTTTCTCGGCTATGTCCTCGTCATCTTTGCCTTGATGTTCGATCTGGGAAGGCCATGGAACATCTGGCATCCCATGGTAATGTGGAACCCTCACTCAGTGATGTTCGAAGTGGCATGGTGCGTAATGCTCTATACGTCCGTCCTGGCACTGGAGTTCAGTCCCATGGTTTTCGAAAAGTTCAAGATGGAAAAAGCAGGACGTGTGGTACACTCTATCATTGTACCACTGGTGATTCTCGGCGTCATGCTTTCGTCGCTTCATCAGTCTTCGCTCGGGTCGCTCTATCTGATCACTCCGGAAAAAACTTATCCGCTGTGGTATTCGGGAAATCTCCCGTTCCTGTTCTTCCTGTCCGCTGTTGCGGTAGGCCCCGCAATGGTTACGATAGAATCTTTCCTGAGCTCCAGGGCCTTTCATCGAGAAATCGAAATGCCGATTCTGTCTCGTCTGGGAAAAGTCACGGTCGTCGCTCTAGCAGTTTACCTCGTGCTGAAAGTCGAAGATGTCCTGAACTACAATCTTTCGCCCTATCTCTTCACGTTCAACCTGGAAGGGATACTATACTGGAGTGAAATAGTCATTGGAGTACTTTTGCCGATGATACTTCTCATCAATCCGCGAATCAGGTCGAGCAAGCGCGGACTGTTTTACAGCGCGGTTCTTACGGTGACCGGATTTGTATTGAACAGGATGAACGTAAGCATAACGTCTCTCGAGCGATATTACAACGCGAACTATTTCCCGAGCTGGATTGAGATATCTGTAACACTCATGATAGTCGCTCTCGGTTTCGCCGCGTTTGCGTTAGCGGCAAAGAATCTTGCGGTGTTTCCTGAAGGAGCTCATGAGGAATTACCAGCGCCCGCAGAGAGCTACGAGGTGGTCGTGGCCGAAGACGATGTGCACTTGAGCAGCGCCCCATCGTTTCAACTTGACGGGAAAAGATGAAATTTGTAATCAATGACTCGTTACACGAGGAGATAAGATATGAGCAGCGTGATACCTAACGGCGAGATGAAATGCATATGGGCAGACGCAGGATTTGTATCCTTCAAGCTTTGCGACCGTCGTTTCGATTGTGACAATTGCGCCTTCGACCAGGTGATGCGACAGCGGTCTACCACTCCCTCCCGTGATGCGTCAGGCATCAAGAATCCTGTAATCGAAGAAGAGTCTCGTGATGACCTTCCCGTCCCGACCGAAGTCGGAGTAGTTCGAACGAACCACGAGACTCTTGCTGGCCTGATGAACGATTTTCTTATGTGCCCAGTCTCTGTGCCGCTGCCTGACGACAGACTCTATTCCCGCAATCACGTCTGGATAAAAGATATGGGAAACGGCCGGCATCGGATGGGGATAGATCATTGTGCCTCCACTTTCCTTCTGGATGCCGGGAGCATAATACTCCCGCAGGCCGACACATTCTCCACGCGCAATACACCTTTTGTCTGGATAATCCTCGACGATGGAACACTCGCCATCCGATCCTCGATTGACGGGAAGATCCTCACTAGCAACGCTGAGCTCAAAGAAGCACCGTACCTCATGACGAAAGATCCTTACGAGACCGGCTGGATAAGTGAGATCGCCATAGAACAAACCGATTGGCAGAAGACATGTCTGCGCGCGACTGAGATGCAACCGTATTACGCCCAGCAGTTCCAGGAATTGAAAATCGAGTTACTGACGGGTTTCGATCGGAAGCCGCTGCTTCTCGGCGCGACGATGATGGATGGCGGTTCAAAGCCCAGGAACCTGAGAGACATCCTCGGGACTCAAAAATATTTGTCGTTCCTGAAGAGACTTCTCTCCATGAGGGTATAGCAGCCCGTCGCGGAATTATGCCTCGTTGTTCCGTCCCTTTGCGACGCTCCTATCGGTCCCATGGCTGATTCGTAGCGCCACGCCACATTTTGTGAGATTTTTGGTGCGCGCGGAGGCTTGACCTTTGAATTCCGTGGCATAAGAATTGTGCGAATCCCTACGAGGGCGAAACCTGACATGCGGATTACAAAATTCCTGGCGTTCCGGCTTTTCATAATTGTTCTTCTCGTGATGCTAATCTCGACGGCGATATTCACGGCCGTCATGCTAAACTGGCACTCCGAGAAATATCTGAACATCACCACGGATTGGGCGCTCCGCACGAGCGACCTCATCAAGAGATCCACTCACTACAGCATGCTGGAGAACCGGCGCGAAGATATCTATCAAACCCTTAACACCCTTGGCTCAGAGCCCGGCATCGAAGCAATTCGCATTTATAACAAGAGGGGGGAGATCACTTTCTCCACCGTGGAAAGCGAAGTCGGAAAACATGTAAACACCAACGCGGAGGCATGCAACGTCTGTCATCAGCCTGGCAAACCTCTGCCGTTGGATAGTGCGAGCAAGCTGACTCGTGTTTTCCATTCCCCGAAAGGCTATCGGGTTCTCGGAGTGATCACACCCATAAAGAACGAACCGAGCTGCTACAATGCACCATGCCACGAGCATCCCGCTTCTCAGACGGTACTCGGAGTCCTCGACGTGATGCTGCCGCTCAAGGATCTTGACACCAACCTCGTCCAGCTGCGGAGATCTTCCTATCTGGGCAGCGCGCTCATGGTTTTGACCGTCACAATCTTCGCGGGAATATTCATCTGGGTCATGGTAAACATACCTGTGAGAAAGCTTACCGTGGGGACACGGGAAATAATGAAAGGTAACTTGGCACACAGGATAACCATTCATTCGGATGACGAGATCGGCGGTCTCGCTGCGTCCTTCAATAAAATGACGGAGGAACTCGGCCGCGCAAGGGACGAACTCACCCAGTGGGCGCAGACTCTCGAGGACAAAGTGGAACAGAAGACCGACGAATTGCGCAGAGCATTGTCGAACATGGTGCAGATGGAAAAGATGGCGTCGCTCGGGAAACTCTCTGCGAGCGTTGCACACGAACTGAATAATCCTCTGGCCGGAATACTCGCTTACGCCAAGCTTTTGAAAAAGAAGATCAGTAAGTCCGAGAGCCCACCAGGTACTCCCGGGCAAGGACTGTCGTCAGACGCTCTGAAAGAGATTGAGGAAGAGCTGACGATGATTGCAGATGAGACCGCTCGCTGCGGAAACATCGTAAACAATCTTCTCCTTTTCTCGCGTCAAAAGGTGGGAGAATTTCAACTGCAGAGCGTCGCGCCGATTATCGAGCAGAGTATTAAACTCATCGCGCATCACCTCACCATGAGCGATGTGAAATGTGAGCTGAAACTACCGGGCGCTCCGATCGAGATTCTCTGCGACGCTCAGCAAATCGAGCAGGCATTGATTGCCCTGGAGATCAATGCGATCGAAGCGATGCCTGATGGAGGCAATCTGAAGATAGAATTGCAGTCCGTCCAGAATGGAAACGCGATTCAGATCAAGGTTGTTGATACGGGTGTGGGAATAAGCGCCGAAGACCTCGACCATGTTTTCGAGCCGTTCTTCACGACGAAGAAAGATGGCAAGGGTACCGGGCTGGGACTGGCCGTGGTACACGGCATCGTGGAGCGGCATAACGGAAAAATCGAAGTAGACTCCAAACTGAATTCCGGCACAACGTTTACTGTCACCCTTCCCGTCCGCAGGGCCCCCGCCGCGATGGAGACCGATCGCAGTTCGCGCACGGAGGATTTCTCAAACGTACGAAAGAGTTAAGACATGAGCATGGCAAGTAACCCTCCCGATAAGTCGGGACAGCAATCGAGCATTCTAATTGTCGACGACGAGCTTTCGGTCCGCGATTCTTTGAGCAAATGGTTCAAGGAGGATGGCTATCGGGTCGGCGCCGCCGAGAATGCAAATAAGGCCCTCAACCTCATGAACGAAGGCCCGTGGGATGTCATACTCCTCGACATCAAGATGCCCGGGATGGACGGCCTCGAGCTGCAGAAGAGACTAAAGGAAATCGACAAGAATGCGACGATCATCATGGTGACGGCATTTGCTGCTGTCGACAGCGCGGTGCAGGCGTTGAAGGAGGGAGCGTTCGACTATATCACGAAACCTGTCGACCCCGAGCACCTATCCCACCTTGTCCAGAACGCTTTGAGGACTAAGAAGCTTGCGGATGAGAACTGGCGCTTGAGGCAGCAGATGTCCGAGCTCTCCGGTGTGGATGAGATCATCGGAGAGAGTCCGCAAATGAAAAAGGTGATCGACCTTGCCAAGACGGTGGCACAGACTGATACGACCGTGATGATCCGCGGAGAGAGTGGAACCGGAAAGGAGCTCGTTGCGCGAACCATTCACGCAAATAGCTCGCGAAAGTATTTTCCGATAATCACGGTGAACTGTGGAGCTGTCCCCGAGACTCTCCTGGAGAGCGAGCTATTCGGTCATGAGAAAGGAGCGTTCACCGGCGCACAATACCGTCGCAAGGGAAAATTCGAAATGGCAGATGGCGGAACGATCTTTCTTGATGAGATAGGCACCATAAGTCAAAAGATGCAGGTCCAACTGCTGCGGGTACTGGAGAGCAAGCAGTTCACTCGTGTTGGAGGAAACGATGTTGTATCAAGCGACTTCCGGGTAATCTGCGCCACCAATCGCGACCTCGAGGCGGCGATAGCAGATGGAAACTTCAGAGAGGATTTATATTATCGTCTGAATGTGTTCACCATTTTCATTCCGCCGCTCAGGGAGAGACGCGTCGACATCCCACCGCTTGTAAACCATTTTGTGAAGAAGTACGCAGCGTCAATGAGCAAGCCCTTGATGGAGATTGACCCCGAAGCGATGGATCTGCTGATCCGCAACCGGTGGCCTGGAAACATCCGCGAGATTGAGAATGTCATCGAGAGGGCCATGGTCATTGCCAAGCCTCCGGTGATCAAGCCGGGCGACCTTCCATTTCAACTGTCTCAGACTCGCGAAGAGAACGGAGCGCTCGATGACTCGCTGTCGGGGATGGAGAAGATTCACATCGCCAAAGTGCTCGGCAAAATGGGATGGAATATTACGAGGGCAGCAGAGGCTCTCGGCATTGATAGGGTAACCCTTTACAGCAAGATCTCGAAGTACGGTTTAAAGAAACCCTAACGTGCATAGCCCGTAAGTTCCAAAAACCAAATTTCCAAGCTCCGGACAAGAACAAAGCTCCAAAGGACAAGATGAAAAAGAGTTCGTGGGTTCTACAGTTCGTGTTTTTGGTTGTTGGAATCCGTCCCGCTCGGTTGATTGTATTACAAAAGATGCGCGCTCCCGCAAGTCCGCATTTGGAGCTTGGTGATTGAGATTTGGAGCTTCTTTGCGGTAATGTCATCTATACTTCTGGTTGCCATAGCACCTGCGGATCGTTTGCTGGTGCCCTCGCTTGTGGAACCGATCAGCCGGACTTTTTCGCGTTCGGTTGAAGTGAGCCAGTCGCCCCCGCTGGACGGCTCGTTCGCTTTCAACTTGTCACGAAACCAGTACGGCTCCACACCTTTTCTCTCGGCTCTGCTTGAAAGATATGAAGAGTTTGACGGCAAGATACTCGGCCTGACGGAAGGCGATCTCTTCGTACCTGTTCTAACTTATGTTTTTGGTGAGGCACAATTGGAAGGGAAGGCAGCCGTTGTTTCCAGCCATAGACTCCGAGAAGAGTTCTACGGCCTTCAGGCGAATGAAGACGTTCTTCGACTTCGACTGGCGAAGGAGGCAATCCACGAACTTGGACACACTTTCGGCATGCTTCATTGCAACAACTACTTGTGTGTTATGCACTCGTCGACTGGGGTGGAGGAAATCGATTTGAAAGCAGAAAAGCTGTGCACCTCCTGCAGGATGCTTCTTGAATCGAAGATCAGGGCATGAGGAGATCGACTTGCGACTCTGGGGTTGGGTGAGGTGAGAACCGCGCTGGAGTATCGTTTGCACGGTTCGAATTCTTGAAGACAACGAATTCAGGTTGAAACAAACATCGCTGGGGATTAATATGAAAAGGACAAGACATCAGACCACGGATCCTTTGCAGAGAGACGATGAGTGACAGCGAGACCGTAAAGCGACTACTGCTTTCCGTTTTGGACTTGGGCGATCGCTCGCCGCTGTTTAGTCAATTCTTTGGCGTGTGTTGCGATATGTCTCTTGCAAGCCTCAGTATCAGCCGTAACAAAATGTTCAGAAATGAACTGGTCGAGAAGTTGGGCTGTTCACCGAGAGACCTTGCATGCGACTGCATTGCAGATCTGTTTGAAAACAGGCAAGGAAGATTCATTCGTATTGACAATTTCTTCCAGAGGAAGTTCCCAGGCGGTGTGGAGGACGTCCATCCCGACATGTTACTGGTTAATCTCGCGGTTCTCATAAAATCGAGGGTGAACCAGCAGATCTCTGAGTTGCGTCAAAATACCGGAGAGATTTATTTCAGCATCAAGAAGGCCCTAATGACAGATCTCAATCGAAGGAAGAATATATACAGGCGATTTACTTACAAGGGTGCGAAGTTCATCCGACTTGGTAATGCCTCTTCAGTTGATATGGAACTGCCTCAGATTGACATTGAATGCTTGGTCAGCGAGTTGATGGCTAAGCATTTGAACAATCGTGGTGTCGCAGCCATCCTGCCATGTGCATTCGAGATATTGGCTGAACAGAACAGCTATTGCGAGGCGATTGAAGAAAAATTATTGTTAAATGCTTTGAAGATTTATTATGCAAGACACTCTGACTCTTGAGTTGCTGTAATTGTGGAGTATAATACAGGTGAAGAGAAATTAATTCCTAAAATGACAATCAATTAGCCTAATATGCGAGAGATCACTGAAGCAGAATTGCATTTGTACCACATTAACCCAACGCTCTTGGATGGGGAAATCGTCTCCGATATTGAGGAACTGATTAGGACTGATCCCGAATTCGGCAAAGCATACCAGGAGGTGAAGGAGTTCTATTCTAAGTATGAAGAGCTTGCCTCACAGGAAACGAGGAGGTATGTTCTCAAGTCGTTTGAATCCAACGAGAAGTCAAAGGGGTCTTTCAGACTTGCCGCTCTGCAGAATAACCCTCAGGTAGCCGGACGAAAGTACATCAAGACCTTCCTTTCGGCTGAGAACTACATCATGGCGCGTCTCTTCTACGACCCCGGCGATGAGGAATACACGCTGTTCATTATCTCGGAGGGTAGCCACAACGATGTGGCACACGCGGTCGTGGGGATAAAGGGAATTGAGAAGAGCTTCATCGCAAATGAAAGGGGGATCACCAAAATAAAAGGCTGCTATTTAGATCAGCAAAAAGAGATCACGATCAGTCTGCCTTTGGCCAAAGTTGAATTTGCGGGAGGTGAGATAATTGACAGCGCCACAGAGCTTCATGAAGTGGAAGAGTGGGAAGAGGAGTTTGAGCTTCAGGTGGAAATGAAAGGCGATCTCGTTAGCTGCAGAATAGAGGGGGCAAGGAGCAACGAGATTCATGATTACAGACTTATCGCCTTTGAGAAGGGAAAGGAAACGGAATGTGTCTCGTTTGATACAGCAGAGAGAGTCTTTTCTTTTCCAAGGCCGAAGGCAAACCAGTTCACCGTCATATTAGTTGAAAGAAGACCACAGTCCCTCGCTACATAGATGGCGGTCAAAACGTGTGCGGGATATGTTAGGAGGCAAATGAGGTCGTCGCGGACGATGAGTAATCAAGCGGGTCTAGTATATCGATATA
Organism: uncultured Bacteroidota bacterium; assembly: GCA_963704305.1. Classification (GTDB taxonomy): domain Bacteria; phylum Bacteroidota; class Ignavibacteria; order Kryptoniales; family JAKASW01; genus JAKASW01. The sequence goes on from OY969888.1 coordinate 2,049,757, forward strand.
TGGCGGGACTATGCAAAAGGAAAGGGGCGGAGTTATGCTGCGGTGACAAACTTCTTAGCGAGAATCGTGCACGCAATTTCTGGTTCCTTCCTGAACCAACACGATCGTGGATCACGAGGCGTTTCCTGTGACCATCTATGAAATTGAGGTAAAATCTCAGTGGCTGCGCCATCAGTTGGAGAAGCCGATCAGTGTCCGGCTGAAACTGCTCTCCATATTGAATTTCTTTTCCAGCTTTGCAGGCGAGAGCAATCAAGCAAGATTCATTTCATACTACCTCCAATTCAAAAATGATCTGCTCTCTCTCATAAAAACGAATCAGCTTGAGTACTTCACTCCCTCTGAACTCGATGCTCTTTCAAATCTCCTGAAGAAGCTGATTGAGGTAATCCGGTCGGTCGATGGAACCATGAGCGCCAATTTGTTTGGGATTCTCGATACGGCTCGAAAGAGAATCATTCAGATTCTAGACGATGAAGCGGATGAGGACGAGGCGACAAAAGGAGCGCAGTCGTTTTCCTTGAACCAGGTTCTGATCGAGATGGATGACGAGACAAAACTGGCGACCGGCATTGTCGAGAGGCTGTCGGTAGATGTTATGAAGAACGAACTTCCCGAAACTCAAGATACAATATCGTTCGGTAATCGCTTTGAAGGAATGGGAGCGGAAACTCATGATGCATTGTCGAGAGCTGTATCTCTTGCAGTGAAGGGCGCGGCCAGAACTGTCAAGCGAAGGTCATCATACAGATTCGACTTCTCCTTTGAGAAGAAGGATTATGTTTACAGCGGGATATCCATGGGACTGAGCGTTGCAGCGTTAACTTGTAATTCGATCTTGAGGTTATCCTTACACAAAGAGTACTGCAAATTTAGAAATGACGTAGTAATGGCATCTGCAGTTGACGAATATGGAGACCTTGTACCGCTTGATCCACCAAGCCTCAGGATTAAGCTGGAAACGGTGTTCTTTTCTCCATACAAGAAAATGATAATTCCGGAAGGCAATATTCTGGAAGCCCGATTGGAATTGGAGAAACTGAATGGAGAGTATCCAAAGCGAAGGTTGGAGTTGATACCGATCAGAAATTACCTGAGCCTGTTCAGAAATCTCGATGTCGTGGAGGTATGCAGACTCTCGAGGAGGGAGAAACTGAGGGCACACTACGGCAGGTACCACACGATTGTGAATTCAGCACTTTCCCTTTTTTTGCTGGCCGCTCTCTCAGTACTGGCGCTGCGTGTTGTGATTCCCAACTTGGATCATAACCCGATATATACGGGTATTAAAGACGACCGCTTTGTGGCATACAACAAATATGGGAAAGCAGCGTGGGAGTCTGAGCTGCTGAACCAGGGTGAGATAGCAGACGCGTACCTGTCAGAACGAATTGCAATCGCTGACATAAATGACGATAAGCAAAACGACATTATTTATTTGAGACGGGACAATAGCAACCCCACGCTCTCAAAAACAGTCTTTTGCCGCGGCGCCGACAACGCTTTGAGATGGAAAACAGAAATCTCTCCGATCGATTCTGTTTACGGGAAAGATTTCTGCTATGATGGTACAGACCTAAGATCGGTCAGAGTCACTCAGAGTGAAACCACCGGGAAAATAGAAATCATCGTCGCTTACATGGTGTGCGAGCTTTACCCGTTTTTTGTAACGGTGCTCGATGGCAAAGGGAAAGAAGTCTCCACTTTTTACAATCCAGGGCACATGGGTTTTACGGCATTAATGGACGTAGACAACGACGGACACGTTGAGTACCTGATAGCGGGCGAGAACAATGATTATGGACATTGCGGATATCTTGCCGTCTTCGACCCGGATTTCATTTCTGGGCTTGCTCCATGTAACCGATTCCCGAGAGGTTTGGGAATGGGATTAATGAAATATTACGCACTTTTTCCAAAAGGGTATCTAAACCGGTTTTCAAATGTGCAGAGCAGCTACGTAAATCATGTGAAGAAGACAATCGGGAAAGTGGATGTAGACCTGAGGGAAACGGTCAGGACCGATGAAAATGATCCGACTGAAAAACCGTGTGGATTGGTTTACACGTTTGACAGCCAGTTCAATCTTCTTCATGTTGAGACTTCCACAGAGTTTGACAATTGTTATCGCGAATTGTTAGGTCAGGGCAAGATCAGGCCAATCGAGGACTGGAAGGCATACGAAAACATGCTTCGTTCACAGATGAAGTGGTGGGACGGAGATAAGTTTGTCAATCACCCGGTGATTAATAAGTGCTACTTACTGGCAAAAGCGGCAACGCAACAGGGTATCAAAAACAGAGCGGACTCGAGTTCTCTGAAGTAATCTTTCCGTTTTTCAATCCCAAATTTCTTTCTGTTCCACCTGCCTGAGAAATGTGGAGTATAATATGAGAAAGGATTCATCTAATGACAAATTTCATAACGACTCGAAAGGGGAAATGGCTATGAAACAAGTATTTAGGATGTTGGTTCTAACCGCGTTTGCACTGCTTTGCGGGGCATGCTCCTCAACATTTAGAACTATGAACGTGGCCCAGCCTATTTATCTCTCCACGACAAAGGTCACCACGGATGGCAAAGCTGTGCCTCCCGGAACCAAAACCAGTGGCAGCGTGTCAGGGACTGTACTCTATTCTTACATTGTTGGTGCAACGACGACAACAACCGAAGAAAAGGCAAATGCCGATGTCGACTTTCTCGGTTGCCTCAAGACTGACGCAGGCAACTTCGTCTCGGGACTTCAAATAGAAGCCACCTACTATCAGTTTTTCTTAGGGGGCGGATTCAAGTGCAAAATAGACTACACGGGTACCTGCAACCAACTTCCTAAATCAAATTGACACGTGAGGAGAAATAAAATGAGAAAACGAGTAGCGATGCATGCAATATCAGCAATTTCATCAGTGCTTATTGCGCTGCTGGCGTATGGCTGTTCAGGAGGAAGCCTCACAATGAAGGCAGATAAGTTAGACTGTGCCGTGTCAACAACCCAAGGGCTTTACGACTCTAATTATAAATTGCTGAGCGAAGAGGATTATCAAAAAGTCGGCAACTTTCAATTTGATGTCTCTCGATGGACGATTTTTTGGTCAATTATTCCATTGTCAAGTAATCCTGACATTTCTGAACGAATAAATAGGATTGTAAAGGAAAAAGGTGGAGATGCTGTGATCAATCTGCAAGTCACGGTCTCGGGTGCATCCGGCGGGGCTAGTCTTATAAACTTCTTCAGTTCGGCAATCCCCGTGTTACCCGGTGTGGTGGTTGCCACAGTTAGTGGCGATGTCGTGAAGGTAAAGAAATAGCTTGATCATGAGGAAAAGGAAGAGAAAGGCGCTGATAGTGGCCACGGTGGTCTCGTCAGTGGCACTGGGATGGGCTGTCTGCTCCTGCGCTCCGGAACTGTCGAATATTGAGAAGTTCAAGAATCAATTGGAAACCCGCAAGGATACCAAGTTGACTTACGACCAAGCGGTTGCTGCGCTCGGCGAACCAGGCGTTTACAAGGAGCACGAGAATGAAATAGTCGCAAGTTGGTCCCGCACATTTTCTGAACAAGCAAACATCGCGCAAGATGTTGGCGGCGAGAAATTGATTATGTACTTTGACAAGAATACGATGAAGTTGATCAATTGGGATTACAAGCGTTGGTAGCAAAAGGGCCAAACAAGAGACCGAAACATAGGAGTGGCTGCTCTGCCAAACTTATAATGAGGGCGCCAATTGCGAATCAGTCATATTCCATGCGTGCAATCTGCCGAGCGGAGTGTATTACTCGCGGTTAAGAGGTATTCACAAAATCGCAAACGCGGTAACCTAGGTCTACACAACCATACGAGCCAACGTCACTGATACGCTGCTTTCCAAAGACATCTCCAACAATAGGGACTTGTGCATAGGCGGCTCATTTTTCAATGATGAACAAACTGGCGATAGATTCATTAACGGTGTTCTCGATGTTACGCGCAATCACCTGTCGACATTTCCGGAAAGGGGAAACATATGAAGAACATTTTCAGATTTGTATTGGTGGTATTTTCGTCACTCGCCTACGTGAGTCTCTTGCTTACCCAATGGGTGCAAACGAACGTGCCGTCCACCGGCTCCGATGTTCGCAACCTCACTTTGAGCGGCACGAATCTATTTGCCGGAACTTATGGTAGGGGCGTCTTTCTTTCAACAAACAATGGCGCGAGCTGGGCCGCTGTCAATACTGGCTGGACAAACGCTGATGTACGTGGTCTCGCGGTTAGTGGCACCAATCTCTTTGCGGGTACCGCGGGTAGTGGTGTTTGGCGGCGTCCGCTTTCGGAGATGATTACTGCCGTCAAAGAAAATGGAGAAGGCGGCACGAGAGGGTTTTCGCCCTCGCAGAATTATCCAAATCCTTTTAACCCGACAACATTGATCATCTATCAATTACCCATGAACAGCCATGTTACACTAATAGTCTTTGATGTTCTCGGTAGAGAAGTTCAAACGTTGGTCAACGAGCGTCAGAGCGTAGGCACTCACTACATTACCCTCAATGCCACCGACTTGTCAAGCGGAGTGTACTTCTACAGACTTGAAGCAGGATTGTACCATGATACCGAGAAACTTCTATTACTGAGATGAGCGGACAACTGCGCCTAACAGGAAACGGCAACAATGACGTTCGCACATAATAGATTGATTAAAGGAGTTCACTCAACGCCGCGCTCATTGTATATTACCATGGTGGCACGGCAGCCAATAGGCGTGCTCACGGCTCACCTTGTTACAGAAATATAATTGAGCTCGCTCCATCTCGTTTGCTGCAAGATGAATTAATCTCATCATAGCGGCAAAGGGGACGGCACAAACACGCCGGATGTTAGTTGCAATTGCTCCTTAAGAAAAGAAGATGTTCTTAATCGTGCAGATACCTAATCTTGAAAAAACAATTGGAGGAAACATGAAAAAGGTAATTCTAGTTGTGGTCTGGCTTTTTACAGCAGTCGCGACACTGTCTGCAAGAATTATCAAAGTGGACATCAACGGTTCTGGACAGTTCACATCGATTAGCGCAGCGTTAACTAACGCAGTCGCAGGCGACACAATCAAAGTACTACCCGGTAATTACACAGAACAGATTACGGTGAGCAAGAATGTGGTCGTGATGGGATCTGGATACGAAACCACAATCATAAACAGCAACTCGGACCCAACAGTCAACATGAGTACCGGGAAACTCCAATGGTTCATGATTTCCTCAAGTGGAGGAAGCGGAGTCTATCTCACAGGCGGGCTGGTTACAAACTGTGTCATTATTGGATGCAGCGGCTGCGGAATTTACAGTCACACATCTGCCAGTTCCGCGAGCGCGAAAGACTGTATCGTTATGAACAACGTTTACCAAGGTGTCTGTGCAGTCAATGGCGCTACATTGAATGTCACCAACTGTATCTCAATAAACAATGGGTCTTATGGGTATTCAGGGTATAACTGGACTTCCTTTGGTTCTGGTACACTGAATTTGTCATACTCTGATGGTAGCCAGTACAACACATCAGGAAAGCAAGGATGTATAGATTTGGACCCGAAATTTGAATCTCTTTCGACTCCAGATTTTCATATTTCTGAAGGTTCACCATGTTGGAATACCGGAAGCCCAGCCCTGCCGGACCCTGATGGCTCAGTCGGTGACATGGGTTACTTTGGAGGTCCAGATTGTCCGGTTTACCCCGTCGTGACGAGCATTAAGATAATACCGCAGGTAGATGGGTCGATACAGATTCAAGCAACCGGTGTTGCTAATTATTAGCGAGGAGGGATGATGAAAACGATAGTGATCTTTCTCGCATTCTCAGTCTGCGTTCTCGGTCAGAACCAACCGAGAAATCAAAATGTCGTTGCAGGCGAGTATTTTATTAACGGTGATCCGGGAGAAGGAAATGGCACACCTCTCTCAAGCACTTACGGCTATGCAACTGCCAATATCACAATCTCGCCTGCTCTCAGCAGCAACGATGTGGTTTACATTCGTTTCAAAAGTTCAAACGGTTTGTGGGGGCCGCCGCGCGCATTCAAGAACAACTATCCGATTCGGGCAAGCGGCTCTGTGATACAGGGCGGCGAATATTTCCTCAATACTGATCCCGGTACTGGGAATGCAATGGGATTCACCTTTCAGAACGGAAATGAAATTACGGTCCCTTCAATCAGTGCTAATAGGAACGACAGGGTCTACTTGAGAGTCAAAGATTCCTACGGAAGATGGAGTGATGCCGTCTGCAGGAGTTACCGTTACAAGAATCTTATCGGCGCGCAGTATAAAATCAAGTTCAAGAGCGGTACTACGACCGCGTGGCAAAATATGCTAATTCAAAATCAAGGACTTCCTTCAGCTTACTTTTCTGCTTTGACGGATACGACGGCAAGTGTAGGGAATGGTGACACAGTTTTTGTTCGCTTTCAGAGCGAGGATTACATTTGGGGAATCATATTCAACAATTACGAGGTTACAGCCGTCAAAAATAGAACCAACACCATCCCGACCAGGTTTTCTCTAGATAACGCTTATCCCAATCCATTTAACCCCAATACGACGATCGGCTTTGGTGTCCCCGAGATAGCGCACGTGAAGCTTTCAGTCTACGATATTCTCGGCAGAGAGGTTGCCGCGCTTGTCGACAAGGAAGTGGCGCCTGGAGTTTACAATGTGACATTTGATGCCAACCGCTTGTCCAGCGGAGTATATTTCTACAGGCTGGATGCAGGGACGTACCATGATATTAAGAAATTCCTTTTGCTCAAATAGTATCAAAAGATGCCCAAGTAGTAATGACCGTCAGTATTAATGAAGCTCGAGTCAATACTCTATATGATAGACATTATGCCACGAAGTTTCCTGCGCCGCTTGCTACTTCTGTGGAGGCAAAGACAACGAAATAATTTCATTGCCCATGGCGCGAGCGGTTAAGATCAGCCCTACACATTTTCAGGGATTTGAGAAATCTGAAGTATGATATTAGAAAGGAAGGTACGCATGAGACGATTCTTGTCAATACTTATTGCTCTGACACTTGCATTTGCGAGCACCATGCACGCGGCGAAAATTGCCTATGTTTACTATTCATCGGATTCAGTTTTAGCTCTGGCTTATAAGGCGCTGCTGGATTCAAGTGGCTATTCAACAAGTCTGATAGAAATAAATCAAGTTATGAGTACGAACTTTTCCCTTTACGACGCAATAATAATCGGTGACCGGACAGTTTTTTTCCCTTCGTGGGGGGATTCAGCCACGGCCGTTGAGATTAACAATTCAAATAAGCCGATTATCGGCGTTGGCCAGCTTGGATATGCCTATTTTGGGATGCTGTCTTTAAGAATCGGTAACCCAAATGGATGGGAGGGCAGCACGCGCGGAAGTATCGTCGCAATGGATCCTCAACACCCTATCTATAATATACTTCACTATATCCAGATGCCCTCCGATTCGGTACTTCAGTTGTGCAGCTCCGCGAGCAACGAAGTAGGGATTTATCTTCCATCGATGAGAGCAGATATCATTCCGTTAGGACGTGAACTGGGTGATTTGTCGCATTACCCTCTCGTTCAAGAAGACACGCGGTATTTTCTCTGGGGTTTTTCAAGTCCACCATCTGACATGACACAAACCGGGAAGGATCTGTTTTGCAACATTGTCGCTTTCATGATTCAGGCTACCCCACCCTACTATGCCCGGCTGACGCATGTTTCAGGTAATTCGACAGGATCATTTGCGATACTAATTTCAGATTCGTCAAAAGTAAAAAGCCACCTGTATGTTATCACCGGAGTTGATTCTGTCGGCCTGACTGGTGCAATTGGCTACACACTCAAAGACTCGACGACTAACACAGTGCTACTTATGAATAACCCGCTCCCCGATCCACTTGGTCGCACAAGTCCGATCATTGACGGTTTCAAAGTTCTGTTTGGAACGATTGACACCCTTTATGGTATGGCAAATTGGATGGTTGGTGGAACACGGCACTGGACATGGGCGAACGCGAACGGTTTGGGTCTTGAGGGATTTAATGGGGCGATTGGTATGGGCTCAGATTGGTTCTCAACATGGGGGGCCGGGAAATCGACAGTTGCCTCAAATAAACTGAGAGACGTTGAAATAAGGTTTGCAAATACGGATGCCTCGGGCAACATTCTTAATTCCAGCGATCCCAATGTGTCCTTCGCTTATCGGTATTTGCGACATGCAGGTTCTCCTCCAGCGCAGCCTTTGTTTGCATCCTTCATAGTGAACCCCGGGGCAGGATATGCCTTTCAGGATTACAAGAAATCTATGCCGATGGCGGCTTATGACATCAATGTTAGTCCACCACGCCGTCTAATGGTTGGGTTTCTCGAAAACAATGTCACGAATGGCCTCGTTGACGGAAAATATTGGCCGCCGTATTTTGATGACCCAATTTATGGTGACAACATTGCAAGTCCCGGTCCGAGAGAGTGGTTCTTTCTCTTCGATGACCCGTACGGCACGACGCCGGACACTGCGTTAGAAACCGATATTTTCGATAATAACACACCAATGATGTGGTTTGGCTCTGTGGATCGGGAAGATACACTAGGATGGTCATCTACAGAAACCTTCAGAATAATTGCACATCATCCCTTGAGTTCTGCGGATAAATGGACATTCAACCCTTCGATAATGTCACTGAACGGGATGAGAGTGAAGCTGTTGCCGCATTCGTTCCAGTTATACCAAAATTATCCGAATCCCTTCAACCCTTCCACGATTATCAATTATCAATTGCCAACGAACAGTCATGTGACATTGAAGGTTTACGATATTCTTGGCAGAGAAGTGGTGACCTTGGTGGATAGGAGCGAGAGCGCCGGATACAGGTCGGTAAAATTTAATGCGAGCAGTTTGTCGAGCGGAGTATATTTCTATAGACTCCAAGCAGGACAGTTCACGGCAGTGAGGAGGCTTATGATTATAAAATAGTCTCAACTCAATGCTTGTTACTTGAGTTTCTGCTGACTTCGTTAGCGTAGCGACTCGACTACTCCAGCCGCACAGCCTTTCTTTTAATTATGCAGCGCCCTCTCTAATCAAATCATCGGATCTTGCACTACGGCCACCGTTCCGAGAGGGAACAACTTCCCGACTTTTCTCCACGCTCCCACTCTGTAACTTTTTGATTTCGTTGTTCGTACCACTTATTGATCAACATAAAGGTCAGGGTCATGTGGAAGTCGGCAAGCCAAAGCATTTCTTCTTTTGCTGTTCTGGCAACATTCTCATCGATGTTCAACATTGCTCTTCCCATTAGTGCACTCTCTTACGAGTCGGAGAATCCGGACAAGTATCATGTAGAAGCTGTTCACGTCGACAGGAAAATCGAACTGACCGGGAAACTGACCGATCCGTTGTGGAAATTGGCAATGCCTGTGCAACTGAACTTTGAGATCCAGCCCGGAGAGAATACACCGGCCAGACAAAGGACTTTCGTTTACGTTCTCTACAACTCCGATTACATTTACTTCGGGTTCAATTGCTTGGATTCGAATGCGAAATTGATCCGCACGCATATAACGGATCGCGATAAGATGACAGATGACGACTTTGTGGGAGTCATCCTCGATACTTACGGTAACAGACAGAGTGGATACGAGTTCATGGTCAATCCTTTCAGCATACAGTTCGACGCCATGAGAATGGGTAACAACGAAGATGCGAGCTTCGATGCCGTGTGGTATTCCGCGGGAAACGTGAATGATTCCGGCTACACGGTAGAGATGGCGGTCCCGTTCAAGAGTCTTCGATTTCCTCCGACGGCTGAGCAGCATTGGCTGGCCCTGTTCGTTCGTAACATGCCGCGTGAGAGTCAATATCAAATTACATGGGCACCGATAGACCGCAATAATCCGTGCATTCTCTGCCAGACCGGTGCGATTGATGGCATCAAGGAAATTGAAGCGTCGAACAATCTGGAACTTCTGCCGTACGCGATGGGTGTTCAATCGGGCTCGATGAATGATACGGGCGATCCCCAATCCGGATTTGCCAATGGTCCTATGACCGGGAGAATCGGAGTGGGAGTAAGATATGCGCCTTCCTCTTCCTTCGCGGTTGCCGGCGTATTTAATCCGGATTTCAGTCAGATCGAATCGGACGCGACTCAGATCAGCGTTAACAACACGTTTGCAATTTTCTATCCTGAGAAGCGGCCGTTCTTCCTGGAAGGGGCTGATCTCTATAGCACGACCGCGAGCATCTTCTATTCTCGTATGATAAACAATCCTCTTGCTTCGGCTAAGCTCACCGAGAAGGCCGGCTCATTCTCACTTGCATACCTCGTCGCAGAGGACCGGGAATCTCCGTTTATCATCCCCGGCGAAGAAGGGAGTGATTTCCAGGCAACATCGTTGAAATCGTTGAGCAACGTCGTCAGAGCTAAGTATGCGTTAGGAAGCGAGTCGTTCGTCGGTGCCCTGGTCACGACGAGGAACTTTACGAATGCACACAACTATGTAGGAACCGTGGACTGGAGCTTCCTATTTGGCGGCAACTACTACTTTGTAGGACAGGCAGGATTGTCTCATACCAAAGAGATAAACGATCCATCGCTCTTTTCCAGCAGCAGGTTCTTTGGTTCTACATCTCACACGGCAACTTTCGATGGAGAGAGCTATGCAGGCTCCGGTTTTGTGGCCGATATCAAGCGGAATGCACGAGACTACAGCTTTGATCTAAACGTCTCCAGCGTATCCCCGACATTCCAGGCGCAAGATGGATTCGCAACCTCCACAGATAGTCGCCAGGTTAATTTTTGGCACGGCTATACGATTTATCCGAACAATTCTGTTATCGAGAACGCCTCTCTGCAGACCAATTCCGGGATGCAGTTTAACTACGACGGCGCGAGGAAAGGAATGTGGGCCTCGATCCAGGCTCAGGCGCAGCTGAAGGGTCAGACTTATCTTTACGTCGCCTATCACCCTGTCCAGGATGAACTTTTTCACAGTGTTCATTTCAAAAATCTTTATTGGACCGAATTCAGCGCAAACACTAATCCGATAAGTCTGATATCGGTAAATCTCTGGGGTTCGATCGGCAGGTTCATCTATCGCGCAGACAACCCGGCGAAAGGGAGAGGTTATAATTTTTGGGGTGAGGTGATTCTGAAACCGACCGACAGATTCTCTCTCGATCTAACCTGCTCGTACTCCCGGCTACGGTCTCTTTACAACGAAGCAGATATCTTCTTCGACGGTTACATCGCTCGTGCAGCCGTCGTCTATCAGTTTTCACCTCAGCTGCTTGTCAGGTTGATAAGCCAGTATGATAAGTTTGCAAAGCAGATCCAGCTCGATCCGTTGGTCAGTTACAAGCTGAACCCCTTTACCGTTTTCTATGTTGGATCGAATCACAACTTCGCATATTTCGGCTCGACCTATGGTGTAGAAAGGACCGTCCAGCAGTTCTTTATCAAGATCCAGTATCTCTGGCAGAACTGAACATCTATCCGGTAACCTCTTATTCACTGTGCCACGATTACCTGTGCCAGGTAAGTACAATCTTCTGAAGCGGAATTAAACGGGGAATTTCGAAAGCTCGTTCGTGTCATCAGCGAATGTTCGGCCCGGTATCTCTTCCTGAGGAGAAATAATTTTCACAACCGGGAGACTTCTTCTTCGATCTATGTTAATCAATTGACCGAGAGAAAGCCTCTTGAATGTCGCCCATCGTGTTAGCATATTCTTCCCATTATGTGTGGTATCTGCGGAATTTTTTGTCAGCCCAATTCAACAGTCGAGGTCGACCGGATGGTTCTTGAGAGGATTCGGGACGAGATGCGGCATCGCGGACCGGATGCTGTCGGAAGCTACATAAGTGAAAACAGAAAAGTCGGACTCGGATTTCGTCGCCTAGCAATCATCGATCTCTCGATGCAGGGTAATCAACCGATGTCGGATGATGGTGGTACAGTCCATATTGTGTTCAACGGCGAAATATATAATCACACGCTGCTGCGTAAAGAATTGGAGAAAGTCGGCTATAAGTATCATTCGCGTACCGACACCGAGACGATCCTTTATGGGTATAAGGCCTGGGGCAAGGATGTCGTCCACAAACTTCTCGGCATGTTTGCACTGGCGATTTATGATTCCAAGAAGAACGAGTTGTTCATAGCACGGGATAGAATCGGCGTCAAGCCTCTTTACTACACATTTGTCGACGGAACTTTTCTTTTCGCATCCGAGATAAAAGGTATTCTGCAGTTTCCCGATGTGCGGCGCGAAATGGACAACGAAGCGCTCTATCATTACCTGACATATCTGGTTTCGCCCGCGCCGAAGACTCTTTTCAAAGGCATCTACAAACTCGAACCCGGATCGTGGGGGATCGTCGACTCGTCAGGGAATTTCAGGACTGGAAGATATTGGTCTCCGCTCGCTCGGAACGGCGAGCAACCGACTATCGATATAGATGGTAATCCTGCGAGTCGGTCCGCTTTCATCGATGAATTTGAGTCTTCATCCGCTGAGGGACACGAGAAGGTTGCGATCGAGACGGTGAGAGCGCTTTTAAAGCGCAGCGTGAGCGACCGGATGATGAGCGATGTCCCGTTCGGAGTCTTTCTCAGCGGCGGAATCGATTCGAGCACGAATGTTGCGTTGATGGCGGAGTTGATGGACAGGCCGGTTGATACTTTCAGCGTCGGTTTCAGAGACCTTGAGAAGTACAATGAGCTCGGATATGCAAGACAGATTGCAGGACAGTTCAAGACGAATCACCACGAAGTAATAATAGACAGCAAAACGGTTTTCCCTTTTCTCACGGAGCTGCCTTACTATCAGGATGAGCCGATCGCGGATCCGGTTTGCATTCCGCTCTATTTCGTTTCCAAGCTTGCGCGCGAAAATGGCACTATCGTGGTACAGATCGGCGAAGGTAGCGACGAGCTGTTCACCGGGTATCCGTGGATGTTACGGGAGATAAAATTCCATGATACGTTATGGAAATTCTACACCACACTTCCGAAGATCCTGCGTGAGTCAGTCTACGCTTCTGCTTCCGGCTTCCTGAAGAACACGCACAGATATCTTGTGCTGGATTATCTTCACAAGGGAACATTCGATGAGGAGCTTTTCTGGGGAGGAGCGATAAACTTCACGGAATATCAGAAGCGAGAATTGCTCGGTTCTGCTGTCAGTTTCAACGGGCTGTCTTCGCACGAAATAGCTCGCAAGTCTTATTCTGAAATTGAAGCGAGCGGTCGGGAATTAGATTTTCTTCAGAAGATAACTTACATCGAGTTGATGAATCGGCTACCGGAGCTGCTTCTGATGCGTGTGGATAAAATGACGATGGCGACTATGGTCGAGGGTAGAGAGCCGTTTCTCGACCACAGGTTGGTTGAATTTGTGTTCCAAATTCCGCAGCCTCTCAGGATCAAGAACGGAATTTCAAAATATGTTTTAAAAAAGGCTGTGGAAGGGTTGATTCCGGACGAGATAATTTATCGGAGAAAGCAGGGGTTTGCTGCTCCGATGACGGAATGGATGAGGGGCCAGTTACATGATTGGCTGAAGGCGGAAGTCATGGGTTCACGACTGGTGAGCGAAAAAATTCTTGACGGGTCGCACATCGAAAAGCTTTTGTCGATTCACAAATCAGGGAAAAGAAATTTCGGGCAACTTCTATGGAATCTCTTGAACCTGACGTTGTGGCACAAACGGTGGATTGGATAGCAAGTCAATACTCAAAAGCCAAAAGGCAAAAGTGAAACTCAAAAGTCAGAGATTGGTTCACGGTATACCGATTTTGACTTTGGATCTTTGACTTTTGACCTGATCTCATTTTTCCGCCTTAATGAATCGCCAGAATCCGCACCACCCGGCGAACAAGTTCTGGTTCAACCCGTTCACGAATCCTGGTAGATGCCTGCGATAAGGATCGCAAATTTCATATCTGCGATTTCTGAATCTCGAGAACAACAATTCCATTTCAGATTTTGAATAAGCCTTGCCAAGCGGGTTATCGTTTCCATCGTACACCCGTATCCAATCGTCCACCATATTCTGCTTATCGTTGCCTTTTCTCTTGAAGCGATGGGTAAGCATATGAAGCGGAGCACCTAACCAAACGTGAAGTGAGGTTCTGTTGTACAGCATAATTATGATCTTGCCATCCGGTCTGAGAACTCTGTATACTTCATCGACGGCTTTCTGAGTATTGGGAGTGTGGTGCAGAACCCCGAATGAATATACCAGGTCGAAGCCGTTGTCTTCGAATGGAAGGTTCTCCGCGTCTCCGACGCGAGCGTCAACCCGCAGGTTTTCCATCTCAAAGCGTTTCCTCACGAGATCAATGCTGTTCGGAGTCAGGTCAATCGCTGCGACATTTGCACCGTGCCTTGCAAACTGAATAAGATCAGTTCCGAGTCCGCAGCCGATTTCAAGAACCTTTTTCCCGGCAAACTTATCGAAGCCGACCACCTCGTCCATAAATGGTTGAGTTGCATATCTGAATTTCTCGACCTCGTCAAAGAATTCCTTGGATCCCCAGTTTGAATCTGTAAACTGCGTTCCGCACGGATGAGTGTTCCAGTAATTTCGCACCTCATCCTTGAGTTGAGCGTCATAGTTTTCCTGCATAGCCTAAGAATATAATTATTACAGATCCTCGTTCATAGGGGATGCAGAGAAAGTTCTTGAGGACTTTTCTATTTCAAAAGAATCATCTTTCGCACCTGGATCTTTTCTCCGTTTGCAGTGAGCCTGTAGAAATAGACTCCGCTAGCCAGCCTGCTCCCGTCGAATTTCACACTGTAGCTTCCGGGCTGTTCCATCGTATTCACGAGAGTCACAACTTTTTCGCCAAGAATATTGAAGACATCCAATGTAATGAACGATACATGGGGTAATGTGAAATTGATGGCAGTCGATGGGTTGAATGGGTTCGGATAGTTTTGTGCGAGTTCGAAGCTCTTGGGATTTGCATCCGGCTTTTCATTGATCCTTGTAACTATGGCAGTACTTTGCGTCAGCTGACCTCTGATCTCGCCGCCCGGATGGTTGGTGGTGTGAAAGTTGACGTAGATAAGTTGTTTGAGTAAATCGGGGATTAGAGTATCCGGTAAAGAGGTCCACGTTCCCAACGTCGTGCTGTCTGTGGAGTTGATAGGTTCCACGACTCCTCCGTTTGTGCCGGCTGCGCCGAGGTGAAAATGATCCGCGATAAGATTGGAAGAAAGTCCTGCTAGAGTGACTTGATAGCTGAGGTTTGAGCCAGTCGAGTCGAGCATGGCCCAACCCGTTCCTGTTCCGGTAGTTGAAATCGGAGGAACGTCCTGCGACCCGTCAAGACTGATGGAGAACGGGATCCCATGTGCCGGTTTCAATTGTCCGCGGATCTCGCCCGCCGGGAAATTTGTCGAGTGTATGTTGATGTACACCTGGCCTCTCACCATGTCCGCGGCCATAGAATCGGCAATGTTTGTCCATGTTCCTTGCGCAGAATTCCCTGCAAATGTGATAGGCTCAACCACGGGGCCGTTCGTTTCTGATGATCCGTAATGGAAATGCGAGGCGACAAAGGGACTCGTGAGGTTAGCATACGTTATGCGGTAATTCAACTGCGGAGGGCCGGTGACCATGCCTCCGTTCTCGTTAAGATTCAGAATCGCCCAGGCAGTTGCGGTTGCATCCGATGTGTCCGGAGGATTCGACTGTTCACCGTCCAGCGAAGCCTTCAGGAAAAGGGTTGACGAAGGTTGCAAGGTGAACTGACCTCTGATTTCGCCGCCGGGATTATTGGATGTGTGCACATTGATGTATAGCAAGTTGAATATCAGGGCTGATGTGAGAGTGTCTGGGATATACCATGTTCCCGAAGAAGTGCTGTCGACGAATGAAATAGGAAATATTACTCCTCCGTTCGATCCCGCGGCCGCAAAATGAAAGTGCGATGCTGTCAGATTTGATGAAAGTCCTGCCACGGTGATGTGGTAGATGATCGCGTCGGTATCAGGACTCAAGAAACCCCAGCCGGTTCCGGTACCGGCGACGGAGAGTGGTGGTACATCCTGTGAGCCGTCGAGGCTCATCGAGAATCCCTGCCCAGCAGACACCTTCAACTGCCCGCGGATTTCTCCGCCGGGATAGTTGTTGGAATGTATGTTTATGTATATCTTGCCGGTCATCAGAGCTGAAACGATGCTGTCCGGAATGTTAGTCCATTCACCCTGGGCGGTGTTACCGGTGAAGGTAATCGGCTCCACAACAGCCCCGTTTGTGCTGATGGCGCCTAGATGAAAGTGAGATGCCGTGAAACTGCTTGAAAGGTTTGCATAAGTCACGCGATAAGTGAGCGTCTTGGAATCTGCGCTCAACACGGCCCATGCAGTGCCCGTGGCTGCGGTGCTTACCGAAGGAACCGATTGGCTGCCGTCAAGTTCCGCGACGAAGAAGACCTGTGCGTGAAGCGGTCCTGACAAAAGTCCAAGCAGGAAGATCGAGCAAATGACTGTTATCTTTTTCATAATGTACTCCTTCTGATTCGTTCCATGGTTGCAGCATACCCCACGCTCCCTGTGCCCGTGCGCGCCGAACAAATCTTGACGCCGTGTCAATTATTCGGAACGTCCCCTGATATATAAAAGGTTCCCTTCCTGTGCCTGGAGTGATCTGGATCACTCGTATTCGTTCTTGCCTTATGACACTCGGAGCCGTGCTTAGAAAAAAAGGCCAGTCACGCTGGAAAGGATGCCTTGAGGTTAATATCCTCTTGGTCAATTAATTACAGATTGTCCGTTCTTCCCCAGAAGATTTTCCGGCAGCAAATCTTAAGTCAAACGCTCCTCTTTCAAGGAGATTGTTCCGACAAGCAGTATTGATCTTATGAAAACGAAGCCGCCCCGAAAAGGTCCGTGACTCTATCCTTTTTCTTCTACATCAAGCAGCTTGCCGACGGATCGGATTTTCAGCCGCTGGCTGAAGATAAAAGCGAAGACTGCCCCGACGATTGTGATGGCGACATATCCGAAAAGATGCGTTAGGGTTGCGTACGCTAAGGATTCGTCCGACGGCACATTGAAAAACCGTGTCATCGCCTGTGAAACGAAGAGGTGATAAACCCCAAGCGCGCCGGGGCTCGGTATCATCCATGCGATGGAAGCGATGAGAATGAGAATGAAAGCGTCGTAGAATGTCAGCATCGAAGCGGATTTGAACGCGAAGAAAGGAATGTACATCGTGAAAACGTAGACTATCCAAACAAGGGCTGTATAGAAAACAATCCAAAGAATGCTTTTCGGCGAATGGAGGATCGAAAATGATGAGAGGAAAGAAGCGATAATACCTTCGGCTCTTTTTCGCAATCTCTTCGGGACGAAGAGGTGAGCTAGTTTGATCAAGATCTCGTTTGCCTTCCTCACCGTGGCAGCAACATAAAGTACCGCGCCGACCGTAACTGATCCAACGATCAGTACGACGCCAGCAAGTCGCAGGAATGGAAATGCACCGATGATGTTTCCTCCATATGTCGCAAGTGCGATCCCCAGGAGTATCCCTGCCGACAACATGTCCAGCAGTCGTTCGAGGACGATAGTGCCGAACACTCCGCTGACGGGCACTCCTTCGAGTCTTCCTGTCGTGTAAGCGCGGACGAGTTCCCCGAGCCGGGGTACGAAATTATTCACCAGGTACCCGACCATGATAGCTCCCCAGGTATCAACGACCGAGATATCTTTTTTGACCTCGCGGAGAATCACGCGCCAGCGAAGAGCACGGAGGAAGTGATCGAACAGAACCACCACCGTGGTCAGGATTAGAATGTAGATATTCGCGTGAACCGCATCCTGAATGAGCGACTTAAATGATATTCCTCTGAATGCGAAGAAAATGAACAGAGCGGCGATGAGCAGCCCGAAAAGTGTTCGCAACAAGCGAGATTGTTTCAAAGATTTACCTTGATGATGAGGCGTTCAAGAGCTGTTTTTCCTCAGTGTCTACGGAGGTCAATTACCTGCACATTTTTCGGTGGAACGAAACTGAACTCGGAATCAGGGAGACCCGGATTGACCTTCAACTCATCTACCGTGTATGTATATCTGCTGTCGTTCATGTCTGAAATTTCGGCGCTGCTTACCGTCCAATCGCTCTTGACTATGATCTTTATCGAGCGGATGAACGAGTTATCGCTCTTCGGGGTAAGGCGAAGTGTGTAGGTGTTCCCGCTGTCCGATTTTTGGGTGGAAAGCAAAACTGCAAAGTAGTCGGATGGGATATTCACTAGAAACTTGTCCGGCGTGACTGTGTTTTTGTCATCGCGGAAGTTGTCGATGATAACCTGTTTTGAGGCGGGCGAATAAATCCAGGAAGTCTTCCCATCGGTGATGATCGTCCTATCTTCGGATTCTATCCTGTATCTGTTTCCCTTCTTGAGATAGAGTGTTCCCGTCGTCGTCTTCGAGATTTGTGAGACGGGATATAAAACCGTTTGAGTGAATTTTATTATCGCATCGTTTGTCTGATTGTAACTGTCCCGGACGTTCTTGATTATCTCCGCTGCGGTTGGCGAACTGCCTGCAAATGCTTCCTGCGTGAGCAAGAAGCAAGAAGTGAGAAACAAGAGGCAAACTAAGGCACGTCGTTCATTTGTGGTCTTGAGTTTTCGGTTGCAGTTGTGATTTTTGACTTTTGAGCCTTGAGTTTCCATCACATTCCCATCTCCGTTAACCTGGCATCGAGCTCCGCTTCGCTCTCGAGAAGTACTTCTCTTCCTTTGCTCCCTTCAAATGGTCCCACGATTCCTGCGGCTTCGAGTTCGTCGATCACCCGTGCCGCTCTACCGTAGCCCAACTTCAACCTTCTTTGCAGGAACGATGTGGATGCCTGCTGGTGTCGGACTACAAGCCGGGCGGCCTCCTCAAACATTTCGTCGAATTCACCGGAATCAGCTCCACCATTCCTCTTTCTCGCCAAGACCGAGGGAAGCTGGTAGGGACGCGAGTAACCTTTCTGTTCCGCTATGAAATCAACAACCTTTTCGATCTCTTCAGTCGTCAGAAATGAATTCTGCATTCTCTCGGGTTTCGAGCTTCCCGCAGCCAAGTATAACATATCGCCGTTGCCGAGAAGCTGCTCAGCACCGTTCTGGTCGAGAATTGTCCGCGAGTCGATCCGGGACGCAACCTGGTATGCGATCCGGGCAGGGAAGTTGGCTTTAATCAAGCCGGTAATGACATCGACGGAGGGTCGCTGTGTCGCGAGCACCAGGTGTATTCCGACGGCGCGTGCGAGTTGAGCAAGCCGCGTGATTGGATCTTCAACTTCATGCGCTGCGGTCAGCATCAAATCGGCAAGCTCATCTATGAAGATTACGATGTAGGGGAGTCTTATGAACCTGGTTTCGTCGGTGTCTTTCAACTTTCCATCATCGAATTTCTTGTTATAATCCTGAATGTTTCTCACACCGGCTTTCGCGAGAAAAGAATAGCGGGTGTCCATCTCGGCTTCAACTGACTTAAGCGCGAGAACCGCATTGCCTGACTCGGTTATGATTTCTTCAGGAACATCGGGCGATACTGCGAGGAAATGCCTGTTCAACCTCCGATATAGAGACAGCTCGATCTTCTTCGGGTCGATGATGACGAATTTTATTTCACTCGGATGAAGTTTGTAGATCAAACTCATGATGATGGTGTTTATTCCCACGCTCTTTCCGGAGCCTGTAGCACCGGCTATCAAAAGGTGTGGCATCCGGGACAGGTCGTCGACGATAATTTCGCCGGTGATGGTTTTTCCCATTGCGATCGGAAGATTGAATCGCATGTCCTGAAATTTGGCTGACGACACCACGCTGCGGAAGTTGACAAGTTGAGGTTTGCGATTCGGGATCTCAACGCCGACCGCACCCTTTCCTGGAATGGGTGCAATGATTCTGATCCCGCGCGCCTGAAGAGCGAGTGCAAGATCATCTGCGAGACTCGTGATGCGACTTATCTTGACCCCGCTTGCAGGGACAAGCTCATACAGCGTGACAACCGGACCCGGTATGACGCTCACGCTTTCTATCTCGATATCGAACACCTGCAACTTTGAACGAAGAAGTTCCGCGTTTGATCGCAGCTCATCGTCGGGGATCTTGTCGACCTGTATCGGCACGTCGAGCAAATCAAGCGGCGGCGGAGTGTAGTCAATTTCCTCGTCCTGATTCGGCGATTCCGCTGGTTCACGCGGTGTCGGCATTGCCGCTGCGGCTTTCTTTGAGTAAACAGCACGCTCCTGTACTTCTTCCTCAAACTCTTCGTTTTCATCTCCCGGCAGTTCTTCTTCGTTGGACTCCCGCTGCCTTGTCTGCGTACGCTTCACCAGGTTCTTTGCTTCGTCTATGAGGCTTGCATCCTGTTTGACCTTCAATTCGTCGCGCAGAATTTTTACAGGTGCCGGTCCCTCTTTGAAAAGGACGGTTCTCTCTTGCGGTCTCGCAATCTTAGCGGACCCGTCGCGTTTCTTCCTGCTGAAGATCCACACAGCGGCGGCCTTCACGGACCTGAAAAGTCCGGCGAACGCCCAGCCGACCGCGTTTACCAACTCGCGGGGAGAAATTTTCAACGTGAAGACGATGAGTGCGAAGAGAACGAGGAAGATCGCAGTAGCTCCGCCGAGGGCACCAAATGCGCGGACCAATGCGAGAGCTGAGAATTGTCCGATCAAGCCGTACCATTCTTTACCGAATTTGTCTGTACCAAAAACCGTTCTCAAGTAGCCGCTAAGAGCCGAGATGACAATGGCGTAAATGAGTACCGTTGTTCCAACTCTGGCCGCATTCTTGAAATCCTTCCTGAGAAGCGCTGTCCAACTGAAGACCAAGAGAATCATCGGAAAGGCGATTGAGAAATACCCGAGAGTGTAATTCACAAAAAAGTCTGCGATTTGCGCCCCGACAACTCCCAACCAGTTGTGGATCATATCCGCTTGCGCGCGTAACGTCTCATCGCCTAGCAACAGTTTGAACATCCCAAAGAAACCAAGACTCTGGGCAGGTGCGTCGTCCGCCGGAGAATAGGAGACGATGCTCAACCCGACCAAAATGGAAATGACAATCAGGCAGAAATGGGTGACCTCTGACCGCAGAGACTTCTTGGGCTTCTTTTTCTTTTCGTTCTTCTCGTTATTGTCTCTCGGTTCAGCCATTTGCCACTAGCTCGTTTGACCCAAACGAAAGTCTGGGTCCTGTGGCCCTGAGTTTAATCCCCGTGCCGACAAGAGTAGGGACGATCGGAATGGTATCCACCGCGGCGCAGAATTTCAGGTCCTCAGATAATCCGATCGACTCAAGGTATCTGCCGTGTGCAGATCTGCGCAGCATCCGATAAATGCTTCTTCTAAAATTCCTGTACAGGATAACTCCCGTCAATCCTTCGTCGTCGGTTTCCACTTCGAGAGCCGCCTGTACCTTTGAAATGATCATGCCTGCACAAGTCGCGTCCTCGACAGAAAATGTACCCTGCTGCCCCGAGCATATAATCGTCCATGTCCCTCCGACATCCAGAATGGTTTGGACCACTGACGAGACGTTCACGAAAGCTCCAACGAGTCCCATTGAAGCAAAACGGGATTTGTAAGCTGCTTCGCTCCCGTTTGTGCTGGTGAAGACGATCGTTTTGCCGGCAATTCTCTCCGGCGTGTATTCAAGCGGAGAATTTCCCAAATCGAAACCGTCGATCTTTCTTCCCAGTCTCTCTCCGCCCAAGAGGCGCGAGTCGCTGCTGAGATTTGCCGAAATTTTGGTCGCGTTTTCTATATCCGGAACCGGTATGATCTCGCGCGCCCCGTTCTTCAGCGCTTCGCAAATTGTTGTGGAAGCACGAAGCACATCGATGATGACGACGTTCCTGCCGCGCATGCTGAGTTCGTCAACACGAATCGGAGAGAAGAAAACTTCAATCTTCATTCGTCACCTCAATTCTTCTTCGTGACAAACGGAAGCTTCACAACATGCGACCGCACTTCTTTCCCCCGCACGTCGACATAAATCGGGCTGTATTCGGGTGCGCTTGAGATCTCAACATAGCCCATCCCGATGCCGACTTCTAGTGATGGCGAGAAGGTCCCGCTCGTCACGTTGCCGATCTTTCTGCTCTCTGAATGAATCTCGTAACCGTGACGCGGGATGGCAGTTTCATCCATTTTGAATCCCACAAGCTTTCGAGTGAGGTTCTGCTTCGCCCGAATGAGCGCTTCCCGACCGGTGAAATCCCCCTTGTCAATTTTCGTAATCCAGCCGAGACCTGCTTCTATCGGATTCGTCGTTTCGTCGATGTCGTTTCCGTAGAGACAGTAACCCATCTCAAGTCGAAGCGTATCTCTCGCGCCGAGGCCGACCGGCGTGATGTCGAATTCCTTTCCGGCTTCGAAGACCGAATTCCATAGCTTCTCACATTTGTCTCTCTGTGATTCAAGGAAAATTTCGAATCCGACTTCGCCTGTGTAGCCTGTCCGCGAGATTATCGAATCTATTCCGGCGATCTTTCCCTCGACGAAATGGTAATAAGGAATGCTGGCGAGGTTTGCGTCGGTCAGTTTCTGCAGGGTTGCCATGGAGTTCGGCCCCTGGACGGACAGGAGTGCAGTATGCTCGCTCCCATCTTCAAGCCTCACATCACCGGACAGGCGTGATGAGAAAGCCTTAAAGTCCTTTTCAATGTTTGCAGCATTTGCAACTATCATGAATGCACATTCCGGATCAAGTAACCGATAAACGATGAGATCATCGAGAAGAAAGCCGTTCTCATTTACGAGTGCCGTGTATTGTGCTCTTCCTGGAACAAGCTTCGTCACGTCGTTCAGCGTATTTCGTTGGAGGAATTCCTCCCCGTCTTTTCCGTGCACGAAAAACTCACCCATGTGAGAGACATCGAAGACGCCGACGCAGCTGCGAACGCGTTTGTGTTCCGCGACGATGCTTGAGTATTGCACCGGCATTTCGAATCCGGCGAACTCGACCATCTTCGCACCCAGGCTTTTGTGAATCTCGTTGAATGGAGTCTTCTTCATTTGACGCTTGCTTTCTTCCAGTCTGCCAGAAATCTCTCAAGCCCGATGTCAGTTAAAGGATGCCTGGCAAGTTGCTCGATTACCTTGAACGGCATCGTTGCAATGTCGGCCCCCATCAGCGCCGCCTGGACAACGTGAATCGGATGTCTGACGCTCGCAACAAGAACTTCGGTATCATATCCATAGTTCTCATAAATCGCTATTATGTTTCCGACGAGCTCCATTCCGTCTTCGCTTATGTCGTCGAGCCTCCCGACGAACGGGCTTATGAATGAAGCGCCGGCCTTCGCGGCAAGGAGCGCCTGTGTCGGGGAGAAACATAGCGTGACATTTGTCTTGATCCCTTCGGCTTTGAGACGTTTCACCGCTTTCAAACCGTCCTTGATTATTGGAATTTTTACCACAACGTTGTTTGCGATCTTCGCTAAATCATGAGCTTCTTTCATCATTCCTTCGACATCGGTCGAAACTACTTCGGCGCTGACCGGTCCTGGAACAATCTTACAGATCTCAGCTATGAGTCCCTTGAAACTTATGTCATACTTTTCTTTGGCCACTAAGCTCGGGTTTGTGGTGACGCCGTCGAGAACACCTAACTCAGCTGCTTCCCTTATTTCGTCAAGATTGGCGGTGTCTATGAAAAATTTCATTTTCGGATCTCCATCAGGTTATAATCTGTTGTAACAGAAAGTAAATTGAAAGTTAGTTATGAAGTCCTCCTCTCTGTTCAACTGCTTAACAAATATTAGCAAATGCTGGAGAAAAATGAAAGGAACGGGAGGACGAGGTAGAACTGCGATGTCGGGGATCACGGAGGACTTTGTCGCGCTTCTGGAAAAGGAAAAAGCGAATCAGTCCTTCAACTTGTTTTCCAGCGCGGCCTTAACAAACTCTCTGAACAGCGGATGTGCTTTTGTTGCGCGCGACTTCAACTCAGGGTGAAACTGACAGCCGACAAACCAGGGATGATCCGGCAACTCCGCCATTTCTACCAGCAAGTTGTCGGGTGAGAGACCGCTGAACTTCATTCCCATATCCGAAAGTTTTTTTCTGAACTTGTTATTCACCTCAAAGCGATGTCTGTGTCTTTCACTGATGACTTCCGTGCCGTATGCCTGATATGCTTTCGATCCTTTTTGCAGCATGCAAATGTAGGCACCGAGACGCATCGTGCCGCCTTTTTCTTTGATTGTCTTTTGACCGGGCATTATGTCGATCACGCTGTGTGCGGTCTTCTTGAACTCAGACGAGTTTGCATCCTTCCAGCCGACAACGTTCCTTGCAAATTCAATAATCGCGGTCTGCATGCCGAGGCAAATGCCGAAATAGGGAAGTTTGGTTTCTCTCGCGTACTTGATAGCAATGACCATCCCTTCGATTCCGCGCTCTCCAAATCCACCCGGCACCAGAAGCCCGTCAACGTCTGAGAGATATGCCTGTGCACCTTCTTTCTCGACTTGTTCCGCGGCGATCCACTTCAACTCGACGCGCGCTTCGTTCTCCGCACCGGCGTGTATGAATGCTTCGCGTATGCTTTTGTATGCATCGAGGAGGTCTGTATACTTTCCGCAGATTCCGATCTTCACCGTATGCTTCGGATTCTTGATGCGCGAGACCAGTTTCTCCCAGTCTGAAAGATCCGGCTCCCTAGCCTGGAGATTCAGCTTTTCCAGTACGATGTCGTCAAGTCTCTGCTTTTTCAGTATGAGCGGCATTTCATAGATTGTCTCGACATCTCTTCCTTCGATTACCGAATCCGCATCGATATTCGTGAACATCGCTATCTTTTCCTTCACTTCCCGGGTGATCCGTTTCGACGTTCTGCAAATCAGAATCTCAGGCTGGACTCCGATCTCGAGCAGGCTCTTCACGCTGTGTTGAGTCGGCTTCGTTTTTATTTCTCCGGCGGCTTCGATGTACGGCACAAGAGTGACATGAATATTGATGGCATTTTTCCTGCCGACCTTTAACATAAACTGTCTCATCGCCTCGAGGAATGGGAGCCCCTCAATGTCGCCAACCGTTCCACCAATTTCCGTTATCACGACATCGTAATTCCCGTTCTCATACGGAACGGAGAAGCGTCTGGCGATCTCATCTGTTACGTGCGGGACGACCTGAACGCACGCTCCCAGGTAATCGCCCCGCCTCTCTTTTGAAATTACCTCGTAATAGACCTGACCGGTCGTCGTGTTGCTTGCACGCGTCGTGGTCGTATCGAGAAATCGCTCGTAGTGGCCGAGGTCGAGGTCCGTCTCCGCGCCGTCGTCGGTAACGTAGACTTCGCCGTGCTGAAACGGGTTCATTGTACCCGCGTCGACGTTGATGTACGGATCAAACTTCTGCATTGCGACGCTGAGCCCTCTCAATTTCAACAACAATCCTAGCGATGACGCCGCGATCCCCTTTCCGAGTGAGGAGACCACGCCGCCCGTCACAAAAATATATTTCACATTATGCTTTGCCAATTCAACTCCCCTGCTTTACTGATTTTAGACCTGATAGATTTTCTTCGACTGCAATTATGTCGGATGGGACATCGACCGAGATCGTGTCTTCTCCTACAATCGCCACCTTGATTTTATATCCATTTTCCAAAACGCGAAGCTGCTCGAGTTTCTCTGCTGACTCGAGCCGTGTCTCTTTCAGCTTCGTCAGTCTCTGAAGGAATGTGTTTCTGTAGACATATATTCCAAGATGTTTCAGAAATCTAAAATGCCTGAGATAATCTTTCTGGCGCACTCCTCGCAAAAATGGTACGACGCTTCTCGTGAAATATAGTGCGTCTCCGTCCTTTCCGAGGACGACTTTTACGACGTTCTCGGAGAAAAGCATGCTCTCATCCTTTATTGGAACGGCTGCGGTCGACACGACGTTTTCGCCAGAGCTGATGAGTGCGGAGATCGCGGAATCAACGGTCTTCGGTGACATCATCGGTTCGTCTCCTTGCACATTCACAACTATGTCGGCCTTGACTTTTCTCGCTGCTGCCGCACACCTGTCTGTTCCACTTCGAAGGGTGGGGGCAGTCATTACAACCTTCCCGCCGAAGTGCTTGACCGCTTTCGCAATTCTCTCATCATCTGTTGCGACGTAAACGTCATCGACTTTCTTGGCTGCACTTACTCTCTCGTAGACATGTTGTATCATCGGTTTGCCGGCAATAGGTGCGAGAGGCTTGCCGGGGAACCGCGTCGACGCGTAACGTGCAGGGATGATAGCGATGATTTTAGGCGGGGTCTCAGCCATCAGCTTTCAGCTCTCAGCTTTTTCAGGAATGCGTACAGCATCTTCTTTATCTCGATGATTTGAGAGGAGAGTTCCTGATGTTTTTGGTCGTCTATAAAACCGAGGTCTCGTGCGAGGAGCAGGTGGTATTCCACCTCGCTGGAAGATCCTGCCGCGACCTGGAAAAAATGGGCCAGTTCGGCATCACTGTTTCTCCCGCAACCCTCAGCGATATTTGCTGGCACAGAGCCCGCCGCGCGCCTTATTTGACTCGTGAGACCGTATGACTCCTCTTTAGGAAATGAGTTTGTCGCACGGTATATGTTTAATGTCATCTCATGTGCCTTCTGCCACACTGTCAGTTCCTTGAAATCCCTCATTCTCTTCGCTGATCGCTGATTGCCGATACCTGACAGCTATTCACCCAATCACCTTCGGCACCTTGAAAAACTGTTCGGTCTTCGCCGGCGCATTCTTCAATGCTTCATCAGTTGGAAGAGACGGCTTCACGACATCATCTCGAAAAACATTTTGCAGTTCGATCACATGTGACAGCGGTTCGACTTTCGAAGTATCGAGCTCGTTGAGCTTTTCCATGAACGCGAGGATCTCGTTGAACTGCTCGGTGAATTTTGCCTTTTCATCATCGGTGAATTCTAACTTCGCAAGCTTCGCAATGTGTTCGACGTCTTTTATTGAGACCGGCATGGTATCTCCTTTAGCTGTCAGCACTCAGCGGTCAGCATTCAGCTTTTGACAATTCTCTGCTGATAGCTGACAGCCGATTGCTGATCGCTTTTATAATTTCTCTCAATGATTCCATGAACTTTGTTCATTAATTCTATGGTCCCGTGTCTATCGCGATATTCCTTTACATCCACCGGAGGATCGACGATGATTGTAATCTCGCCCTTGTGAAGTCCGATGCTTCCTTTTTTCATTATTGTAAAACTTCCGAGAATTGTCAGAGGAACGATAGGAACTCCCGCTTCGATAGCGAGGGAGAACGCGCCGCGTTTGAACGGCTGTAGGTTCCCGTCTTTTGTTCGAGTTCCCTCTGCAAAAAGGATTGCGCTTTCGCCGAGCGAAATTCTCTTCGCAGCTTCATAGAGACTTTTCACGGCGTCCCTGCCATGCTCTCTGTCAATCATTATATGTGCTCTCGCAGTGGCCCAGCCAAAGATAGGAATGCTTGCAATCTCTTTCTTCACGAGAAAACGCATGTACCTGTTCACGCCGACCACCACCGCGGTTATGTCGAAGAGACTTGCGTGGTTCGAGACGAAGACATGCGGCTTCGACAGGTCGATCTTCTCGAGACCGATTGTCTTGACCTTGATGCCCGCGACCTTCAGAACAGCCTTTGACCAGTGATACGCGAAGAATGAAAACGTTTTATTCTTCCGGTCGAACGGGATCGTGAGGAGGTAGAGCGCCGAGAAAATGATTGTCAGAATTCCAGCTGTAACAGCACCTAAGACAAATCTCATTTTCTTATCCCTTCCAGATCTCCATCCTTGCCCCTTATAGTCGGATCGGGATTCGTAGAGGACACACTTTCCGGCAGCGCCGCTCTGATTCTCGCACCGATGGAGGGATGACTAAAAAATATTTTTTCGATCCAGGCTGGCGGATTTTCAGGCGTAAGATTCAACTTGCCCAATTTTCTCATTGACTCTGCAAATTCAGTGCGCATCCCGGTTGTTTCCAGCGCGAACGTGTCCGCTTCATGTTCGATTTTGCGAGAGAAGAAATTGCCCAGAGGCATCACGATGACTCCGAAGATGGTTAGCACGAACGCGAGGAACGGGATCGCTGTGACGTCGTACGAATGAACGTGCAGCGCCGCAGTGTAAGCCGAGTACAACTGTGCCACGATGCCGAAGCCGATCAAACTCGTAATGGCGCTGACAATTATTCCTTTCATCATGTGATGCTTCACGAGATGACCGAGTTCGTGCGCGAGCACGACTTCGATCTCGTCATTTGAGAAATTCTCGAGCAGCGTGTCGCTGATGATTATCTTTCTCGATTTGCCAAGTCCCGTGAGCGCCGCGTTTGCTTTTCTTGTCTCCCGGCTGAGGTCGAATGAGAACACTCCGCGCATGTGGTAGCCTAGCCTTTCAACGAGCGAGCTCAACCGCGAATACAGCTCGCCTTCCGACATCGGTTTGAGTTTGTAGAACATCGGGAGTATCACGGCAGGAAAAAGTTGTGCAACTAAAACCTGAAAGATAAAGAAGAACGCAGCAAAAAGGATCCACCAAGTCCTCGTAAAACTAACGAGCAGGAAGTAAAACACCATGATCAGGATTACGCCGATCACGCTCCCCACAAGTGCACTTTTCAGTTTTCTAATGAGCCAGCGTGAAAAAGTCTGGTCTGAAAGTTTGAATCGATGCTCGGTAATGAAGTCGCTGTAGTAATCGAGCGGAAACTTTATGATGGCAAGCACAATCTCGATTGCAAACACGAAGATCAGGAATTTTAGATAGATGTTGTTGGCAGTGGACGCCAGATTCACGAACAGGTTCTTGAAGCTCGTAAAAGTCAACAGGATCAAATAGATGAGAGTTACTGAAAGTCCGAGGATCGAGTGTGAGATCTTCCTCTTGAGGTATGCGTCTGACGAGGATGAATCGTTTGGGGATAGTGGATGTGCAAAGTAGAAAAAATCTTCGAACCGAATGAAGCTTCCGCCGTGCACTTGTTAAAATAGAGATGAGACGGGTGAAAAACAAATGATGCGGAAGATTTCGGCATTGAAGCTTTAGAGCCCTGGCAAAGGCATGCGCGAACGGACACGCGAATGGAATTGCAGATGGGAAGGATTTTTTGTGCGAGGACGGTTTTGCTAAATTACTTGACTGACGGAGGGAATCGATCGATGACAGTGAAACTTGGAATTATCGGTACTGGAATCGCGGCGAGAGAACTTCACCTTCCCGCGCTTCGGAAGCTGAGAGACAAATTTGAAATTGTCGGCGTGTGCAATCATACGGAAGAAAAGGCGAGGGAGTTTTCAAAGCTCGTCGGCGACGTGCCGTACTTCTTGAATTATCAGGATCTGCTGAGCAATTCAAAAGTGGAAGCAGTCGATCTCGTGTTGCCGATTGAATTGAACTTCAGCGTTACGAGAGAGGCACTCGAGGCCGGGAAGCATGTGATCGTTGAAAAGCCAATTGCTTCGAATATCTTCGATGCGGAGCTCATGACGGCATTTGAGGATAGGTACGACCGTGCCATGATGGTTGCGGAGAATTACAGGTACAATCCGGTTTTCAAGAAGGCAAAGGAAGAGATCGATAATGGTAAGATCGGCGAGCCGTATGCGGTTTTCTTAGACAGCTTCACCGCGATGGATTCGAGGAACCAATATGGGAGAACGACCTGGCGTCTTAATCATAAGTATCCGGGTGGATATGTGACTGATGGCGGCATCCATTTGATTGCGGTGCTGCGCGACATTTTTGGCGAAATCAAATCTGGCATCTCATTCACACGCAGCGTAAATCCGGAAATTGGAAAGATGGATTCTATGTCTTTCCAATACGTTTTCCAAACTGGAGTCAGCGGAGTACTCAACATTTACTACAGTGTAAACGGCGTGACCAAAAGCCAACTTGCCGTCCTGGGTAGAAACGGTACGCTTGTCGTCGAGAATAACAGTGTGATCGTTAAGCGGGATGGCAACCCGGATCTGGTCGAAAAGTTCGAGACGGACGGCGGCTTCCAATCGGAATTTGAAGATTTCTACGACGCCATAGTGAATGGGAAAAAACCGGTCAGCACTTTTTTTCAAGCATACAAGGATTTTCAAACGATCGTATCAGCACTTAACTCGGCAAGAAAATGGGAAGGTCTTGTGCTGGAAGGATAATACTCCTTTTCGGTCCTGGATAGATTCTGGAAATAGAGGAGGTAATGTCATGGAATTTAAGAGGAGGATAAATTGCAGCGCCGGGAAATTAGTTCTTATTCTCGCGTTGAACGTTTTCACAATCGGCATCGCACACGTTTTTGCGCAACAGCCGATGATAGGCGAGCAGAACGGCGAGACCTGGAGAAGTCTAGTCATCGGAACCGAGGCTGAAACCGTGACGCGAAAAACCTTCTATATCGATGGTCTATATGATATGTCGGTATTCTGGTCGCGGCATGCGGAGTTGAAGAACGGCACGATAAACTTCAATGATGCATTCATCGGCTTGAACGTCGGACAGATACGAGACGGATTAGATTCGTTCTACGTCGACGACAAAAATCTTCAGGTGCCGATAATCGACGCGGTACTCATTGTGAAGTTGCAGAGCGCGCAGATCAGCAGTGGCAAGGTGATCGACATCGTTAAGCAATTTCGCGAAGCCACAGTGAATGGCTCCGACGCAGTGCGAGAAAATAAAATCTGGCGGGCAGCGTTGAAGCTGCTCAAGTGATTGCTCGAGAGAACGCTCTCGCTCGAAGAACTCTTCGTCGTCTCAATTCGACTTCTATCTTTTCATAAGTTTTTCTATTTCCTTCGGGTTGACCGGAACCGAGCTGCTGATGATTTTATGGCCGCTCTCGGTGACAAGTATGTCGTCCTCTATCCTGATGCCGATGTTCCAGTACTTCGGGTCGACGCCGGCTGAGTTAGCCGGAATATAGATTCCCGGTTCCACTGTCCCAATTTCGCCCGGCTGGAGAGCTCCCAGCGACGACACATCGTGAACATCCAGTCCGACAGCGTGACCGATTCCATGGTTGAAGAATTTTGTGTAATCGCTTCTGTCCTTAATTATTCCGAGCTTGAGGAGCCCGGTTTGGATGACATCGATAGCCTTCAACGAGATAGAATAATAACTGACGCCAGGTCTGATAATGCTAATGGCTGAGTCATGAGCGGCAAGAACAATGTTGTAGATTTCGAGCTGAGCATCCGAAAACTTTCCATTCACCGGTATCGTACGGGTAATGTCCGATGCGTAGTTGTGGTATTCACATCCGCAATCCATAAGGACGACTTCATTGTCTTTCAACTGTTTGCGATTCGATTCGTAGTGAAGTATCACCGAATTCTCTCCGGAGCCGTCGATGCACGGGTATGCCATGTATTCCGCGCCTTGCATCTCACAGCTGGATTCGAAGATCGCCTGAAGTTGGTATTCGAACATACCGGGTTTGCATGCTTTGATGACGGCCTTGTGAGCGTTCGCGGAAATCTCCGCAGCTTTTTCCATAACAGAAATTTCTTCCGGCGACTTGATCGCACGCATTTCGTGGATGATTGGCGTCGGATCCCTGAATTCTATCCTGCCATGGTACGCAGATTCCTCTTTCTTGATCTCATTTATGTATTCAACGATGTCTCCTTCCATCCCTTCGCCCGGGATCGGGATGTACGCGACCTTCGACGAATTCAGCGCCAGCAGAAAATATTTTTTGAACTCTTTGTTAGTAAATGCACTCTCGAATCCTAACAATGCTGCCGCTCCATCGGGACCGAGTCGTTTTCCGGTCCATGATTCGCGGAACGGGTCGCGCGGCATGACGAAGGGAATTTCTTTAGCCCTGTGCACCCCAGATGAATCGACGACCATCATTCCTTTCGGCACGAGAATCAGAAGAGAGTTGGCCTCGTTGCATCCGGTCAGGTAAAAGAAGTCGTCGTTCTGCCTGTACTTATATTCGACGTCCCCATTTCTGGTACGCTCGCTGGCGGAATAGAAAATGGCGACCGCAGAATCACCGATTGCCTTCATCATTTTCTCTCTGTTCGACTTGAAGAAAGAAGGCGGCAGGAGGTCTGTGTCGTAAATGCCGTACCGGGCCGGAGATTTTTCTTGTGCGAATATTATGTTGGAGACAAAGATGAACACGATGATGTTCAAGATTATCTTGGCAAAGTTCAGACACACACCCCGCCGCTGTGTCATCTCAAATTCGACAAATGAGAGTCTGAAAGGGCAGTTTGGAATGAATATTCTACTCATGGAAGTCTCCTGACATTAAGTTTCACTATGGATGTTTTCTTCGCGATATTAGCACGCATTAGAATTTGGGAAGCGAAATGATCAGGTTCAACTCGAGAGCCAGCCAGGAAATGCCCTGTCTATCTGCAATGTAATTGAAATTTAGCCGCGTATGACCTAAACTCAAGTGAGCGTCAATTCGCAGATCATAGATGAAAAAGAAATTTGTTCCTCCGCGGCGTCTTTCAATAGGGATCGTCGGGAACATTGCAAAGCCTTCGACCCGTGAAACTGCATATGCGCTCATCAAGATTCTTGAAGAGAGAAAGATCAAGTTTGCCGTTCAAACCGAGATCGCGGAACAAATGAAGGCTACGCTCGGCTGCGATGCGGACGAGGTCGCACTCCCAGCTTCCGATGTGACAGATCGCTCGGACATCATTGTTTCACTTGGCGGAGACGGAACGATTCTGCGAACCGCAAAGATGGTTGGGGAATCGGGAAAGCCGATACTTGGAATTAATTTGGGGAAACTTGGTTTTCTTGCCGAACTTAACTTTGATGAACTGAGAAACAGCATAGATGAGTTGTTCAAAGGGAAATTCAATCTCGAAGATCGAACCGTTCTCAAGGCTACGTTCAGACACGAGAACAAAGATTCGACGCTGTTTGCTCTGAATGATGTTGTCATCGACAAGGCGGGTTCTTCGCGCATGATAGACCTCGAGACATACGTCGATTCGGAATATCTCATCACTTACCGGGGGGATGGAATTGTCTTGAGTACTCCGACCGGTTCTACGGGATATTGCCTCTCCACGGGCGGGCCAATAATCTCACCTGAGAGCCGAGTCATAGCGATCAGCCCGATCTCTCCGCACACACTTTCTGCTCGTCCGGTGATCGTTCCCGACAATTGCGAGATCCGCATCGTGGTACACGCGGCTTTCAAGCAGGTGTTGATAACGGCGGACGGACAGACATCGCAACTCCTCACGCCTCCGGCAGAGTTCGACATTTCACTTGCCTCGCACAGGATTACGCTTCTTCGGAAAAGCAAGAATGGATTTTTCAATTTGCTCAGGAACAAATTGATGTGGGGCGTCGACATAAGATCGGAGGAAAAAGAATGAGGCTGACATTTTCACTCTTGTTTCTTGCGGTGCTCGCATTCGAAGCCGATGCACAGACGGTGGCGACAGATTCGATTTCTCATGAGCAGGTTCTCATCGGCCCCGTGCAGAGAAGCGCATTTCAAGACTCATCATGGTACAGGACGAACTACGCTCTCTACACGCCGACGACGGAGTTGATCAGCAAGATCGATTCACTCAGTTCCGGCGATTCGGTCTCGGTCGTGTTCGGTTCGTGGTGTTCAGACAGTCATATGTGGGTTCCGATGTTTCTAAGCATAGCTGACAGTACTGCGCTGGCACACAAAATAGGATTCATCGGCGTACCGCGATCCAAAGGGTGGAGAGAGCAGCTGACTTCGGGATTGAACATCGAGAAGGTTCCGACATTCGTTTTCTACCACGACGGAAAAGAGATCGGGAGAATTGTAGAGGCGCCGTCGGGAGATATTGGCGATAACGTCGTAGAGATACTGAGTGGTTCTAGGATAACGTCACGGGGCGGCAAATAATTGTTCGGATGTCTAGCTCGGCCTTGTCGAGGTTTACCAAACGTTATGCGAACGCATTTGACCTCGTGCTTTTTGAGGCGCTTACAGTTGGACATAATCTGAAGGAGAATATGAAATGATAAACTACACAATCCTCTATGAGAAGATAGATGATCCCTCATTTCCACCCGGATATTATTACGCTTATATTCCATCCTTGGATCTGACGACCCATGGTGAAGGTATTGAAGGGGCAAAAAAAGCGGCTTACGACTTAGTAAAGCTGTGGATTGCGGAAAAAAGAGCAAATGGTGAGCCAATAAAGCGCGAAGTGGAGTCGTTTGTGTCCACAATTGGGATTGAGGATGCCTTATTCCGCTAAGGAGGTGTTGCGTGTTTTGATTCGTGCTGGTTTCACGGTCCCGAAGGGATCACTTCGTGAAAAAACGTCAATCAGGTTCACATAAAATACTGAGGCATCCAGACGGGAGACAAACCTACGTCGCTGTTCACACGAAGGACATTCCAGAAGGCACCTTTCGTAAGATTTTGAAACAGGCAGGACCGAGCGAAGAGGAATTAAAGAAGCTCTTATAGGTCTTCGATCCATACCTTAAGGGCGGTTGAGAACTTCCAAAGGTTCGAGGGTGCATTAGACAGGGTGGTTGACTAAATTATCGGCAATGAGCAATCAGCAACCAGCTATCGGCTTTGAGCTATCCGTCGCCGATGTGATGGAGTGGTTCGAGCACAATCCATCTAAGGAATTTCATTTGTCGTTCCTGGACCCGCCGTTCAATCAGGGGAAAGAGTACAAGTTTTTTGATGACAATCTGCCGCATGATGAGTACTGGCAATGGATGAAAGAAGTTTTGTCGGAAATCTTCAAACGTACCGCCGACGGAGGAGCGGTTTATTTCATGCAGCGCGAGAAGAACACGGAGTTTGTTCTGAGCGCGCTCAGGAAAACCGGCTGGTCATTTCAAAACCTCTTAATCTGGAAAAAGAAGACTTCAGCCGTTCCAGGCACTAATAGATTTGGAAAACATTTTCAGGTGATTGCTTACGCGATCAAAGGAAACAGTCCTCGGGTCTTCAACAGACTCAGGATATCGCCTCCGCTTCCGCCTGAGTACAAATACGAGAGAGAGTCGGGAGTTTTCATTACGGATATTTGGGACGACATCCGTGAACTGACCTCAGGTTACTTCGCCGGTGATGAAGCAATCAGAGGAGGAAACGGCGAAAGATTTCATAAACAGCAATCTCCAATAGCTTTGCTTTTGAGAATAATCATGTCATCGAGCAATGTTGGTGATACGGTGTTTGATCCCTTTGCCGGCACTGGAACAACGCTTGTAGTCGCAAGACAGTTGAGGAGAGATTCGATTGGCATCGACATCGATCCTGAAAACGTAAAGCTGATTGAACAGCGGTTGAAGGAAGAAAGAGTTTCTGACAACGTCTCAAGATACTTTGATTATTACAGATACACCGATCGGCTTGCTTCTATAGTTGGATTGAGCGAGACGGGAAACGTATCTCCGGTTGATTCAAAGTGCGCGGTGGTGTGACCCGATCTTATCTGGTATCACAAAAAGGAGTTGGGGGTTAAGGTAGGAAATGCCAGTCCAAGAGAAAGTCTGGACAGTCCTAGACATAATCAAGTGGGGAACCGACTATCTCACTGAGAAAGGTTTCGATGAAGCCCGGCTGACGATCGAGCTGCTTCTTGCCGGTACTTTGGACTTGAAGCGATTCGATCTCTACGTCAAGCACGACCAGCCATTGAAGAAGAGCGAACTCGACAAGTTCAAAACTCTGCTAAAGAGGCGTCTCGCCCACGAGCCGGTTCAATACATACTCGGCAAGACTAACTTCTATTCGATCGAGCTAAAAGTAGACCGTCGTGCACTCATACCGCGTCCTGAAACAGAAACCCTGGTTGAAAGCGTGATCGAACACTGCAGGACTTCTCTTTCGCAGAAAGATTCGGTGGATATTCTCGACATTGGCACTGGCTCGGGGTGCATCGCCATAGCATTGGCCAAGTTTGTGAAGAACTCATTCATTACCTCCGTGGACAAAGACAAAGACGCACTGGATCTTGCACGTGAGAATACCAGTCTGACTGCGACGGATGGAAGGATCGCTTTTCGGGAAGTCGATTTCTTGAGTGTCGAGAGTAACATCTTCGGAAAAGAATTCGACATCATTGTCTCGAACCCGCCTTATGTGCCGCAGTCGGAGGTTGGATCGCTGTCTCCGGAAATAAAGAACTTCGAACCGCTCGATGCGGTAAGCGATGGCTCTGACGGACTCACTTTCTTCAGGAAAATTTCACAAATGGCGCCAACTCTGCTTCGAGACGGCGGCCGGGTTTTTGTAGAGACTTCATTCAATCAGGCTAGGGAAGTGAAAGAGATTTTCGTGGCACACGGCGCCCGCGAGTTGATTGTAAGAAAAGACCTTTCTAACATAGATCGAGTAGTCAGTGCAAGGTTTTTCAAATGAAGGCTGTCGTACAGCGAGTGACGAAATGCGCTGTGTTCATTCGCGGGCAAGTGAACGCCAGAATCGACTCCGGCATTTTGATCTTACTTGGCGTGCACGAACAGGATGTTGAGAGAGATGCAAATTCCCTTGCAGATAAATGTGCTGCACTCAGAATCTTCGACGACGGTACCGGCAAGATGAACCTTTCCGTAAAAGATATCGGTGGTTCCGCGATGGTGGTATCTCAATTCACGCTGTGCGGGGATACTACGAAGGGAAACCGACCGAACTACATGCAAGCTGCGAAGCCGGAGCTGGCCGAACGCCTCTATGAATGTTTTGTAGATCGACTGCGAAATCTGATGGGAAGTGAGAAAGTTGCGACAGGAGTTTTTCGGGAGATGATGAGCGTTGAGTTAGTTAACGACGGTCCCGTGACAATCATAATCGATACGAGGGAACATGATTAATCTACTGCTGTTCTTTGCGATCCTCTTTGTCCAAGACGGATCTGCAGGCTACGTTTCCGGTGATCATGTGACGGTCTACTATCCGACGACCACCGACAAGTCAGTTGTGAATAATTATCTGTCGGTTTTTGAGCAGATGTACACAGACGATAGCGACATGTTCAAGATCGGCGAGGGTGTGAGGCTCAAAGTCAGGTTGTGCAGAGACTCCTACCAATTCTCGGATCTGACGGGAGCTGATTCGATTTTTTCTCCACTCTGGAAGGAAGGCACGCTGTACGTTATCAGTCATGCGGAGCTTTCGGACCCGAAGTACAGGTCGACTTTGGAAGCTGGAGTTATCCGTGGAATTCTCAGCCGAATCCGTTCCAATGGCACGCCTCGGTGGCTCATTTACTCCATTGCGACTTACGAAAGCGGCGAGTACGAAGACTGCACTGCACCGCCGGTCTCGAACGTTCAATACTTTGCTGACCTCGACGAGAAGATACAGAGCGCTTCGACGTTGTCAGAGCTGACCGACTTGTGTTTTTATCTGGGCAGCACGGGCAAGTTCTTCGACATTACGTTCGGTGTCGGAGCACTGGCAAACCTCGTACAGGAGTTTCAGCATGAGACTACCTTCAACGCGGCGGTAGAAAAGCTGTTCCATATTGGAAGAGCCCAGTTGGAGAACGATTGGCGTGAGTTTCTCGCAAAAAGATCGACGGAAAAATAACGACCGGCTTTCCCTTGATTAACACGGTTGGTAACAGTAATGATGTGAAGCGTGACGATCGCAGTCACTTCTTGTTCCTGTTTCTCGACGGCGTTGGCATCGGTGAAAAGAACCAGGAGACCAATCCATTTTTTTCTGCAGGTCTGAATCATCTCAAGAAGGTTTTCAAAGGAATTCCCTCACTCGACAATCCGTCCATCGAAAATGGCTCGGCATTTATCCAGCCTTGCGACGCCTTGCTCGGGGTGGAAGGGTTGCCGCAAAGCGGAACAGGGCAGGTTACCCTGTTCACCGGGGTGAACGCTGCGAAGCTCATCGGCTTTCATTTTGGTCCGTATCCACATTCGCAGATACAACCGCTGCTAGACGAAAAAAATATTTTCAAAGTCCTGAAGTCTTCAGGTCTGGATGTTTACTTCGCAAACGCTTTTCCGAAACAATTCTTTGAATATGTCGAGCGCGGTCGCCGCAAACTCAGTGCAACGACATTATCGTGTATGATGAGCGGTATTCCTCTTTGTAATGAAGACTCTCTCAGGAATGGCGACGGAATTTCAGCCGACATCACGGCAGAGAGATGGAGATCTGAGCTGGGTTACACGGACATAGAGCCGATAAAACCCTTCGAAGCAGGGAAGCGGCTGAGAGATATTGCCAGAAGGCATGACTTCACAATGTTCGAGTACTTCCTGACCGACAAGGCGGGACACGAACAGGACAGAGCATTCGCTGAAGCGGTTCTGGAAACATTCGATGAGT
Source organism: uncultured Bacteroidota bacterium (assembly GCA_963704305.1). GTDB lineage: Bacteria > Bacteroidota > Ignavibacteria > Kryptoniales > JAKASW01 > JAKASW01. The sequence goes on from OY969888.1 coordinate 2,088,046, forward strand.
TCGTGGGCGGAATAATGTCTCGTGGGTCCGAAGACGACGGAGTGATGAAGCTGACTGTCTTGATCTCGAGCGATCATGGGAATGTCGAAGATCTTTCTGTCAAGACGCATACATTTAATCCTGCTTTCACCGCTGTGGCGGGAGAGCATGCCGAATTCTTCAAGGGGAAATTGAAATCGCTGACCGACATCACGCCAGCTATCGTGGACCTCTTCAAGGAGAGGATTCTTATCGACAAACGTCAGGCTGCGTAGGCGGGTCGGAGAAGCTGGCATCGAGTCTCACTTGATTTTCCCTGAGACGCCGCTTGAGGTTTTCGGCAGTTAACGTATGTAAGTTGACTTTACTGAAAGGACAGGAGATTTGTTGGCGAGGGAATTGTTGTAATGAAGCAAAAGCCAAGAGTTCGCTGTGGCATATCATTCTTAATTCCGCAATGCTATGGTGATACATGGCGTGCTAATTATAGTTAGCCAGACTATCAAAGCCATGAACATAGAATGAACAAAGAGAATCGATTACTTCGGCGGGTCCGCCAGTTATGTCTCTCACTTCCAGAAAGCAGCGAGGTAGCATCGTGGGGCCATCCTAACTTTCGAGCTGGCAAGCGAACGTTCGTCACGTTTGAGTGGATCAAGGGGCGGCCATCAATCGCATTTAGGCTCAACCCGACGGATGTAGACCCCCTGCTTCACCGGCGGGGGTTTTTTGTGACTCCATACGGTCAGGGTAGGTGGGTCAGCGTCTGGGCGGACGCGAAGCTCAATTGGGATCTAGTCGTTCTCCTCGTTGAGCAGAGCTATCGGGTGGTAGCGTTGAAACGACTGGTCGCGGCTCTGAGCGGCCTGAAAAAGAAGGCGTGAAGTGCATAGCCGTCTACACCGAATTGGAGCTCACGCTTTTTACGGTCAGTACCTTCGTATCACCGCGAAGCGCGGCTCAATTCTCACGGTAGGCGGCCACATAAAAGGAGAGCATCATGACAACTATAAATCGTGTCATCCCAGTGCTTACATATCGGGACATCGCTGCCGCGCATGATTTCCTGGTTGACGTATTTGGGTTCGTCTCGGGAGGCGTCGATCAAACCCCGGACGGCCAGGTTATCCATGGCGAGGTTCGGGTCGGCGATGCGGCGATATGGTTGCACCGCGCGGCCTCTGAGCATGGTCTCGATTCACCTCTTGCTGTCGATGTCGCCAACTCAGGTCTGGTCATCTACGTCGACGATGTCGATGCACACTACCAGCGCGCTCGCGCAGGCGGCGCCCGGATTGACAGCGAGCCGGTCGATCAGCCATATGGGCAGCGTGAGTACGCAGCGCGCGACCCCGAAGGCCACCGGTGGTGGTTTGCGGCGCCGGTGAACGCTCAGCAAGAGTGAACCGACATGCGGTCAGACGACTTTAGGCGCATTGCGTTAGGTGGCCTCTGCATCAAGTAATCAGTTCTTCAAGACAGTGGCCTGCAGGCATTACGTGTCGCTCAGGCAGAAATCGAATTCGATAGTGGACTTTACACCTGCCATCGTGGAGCTTTTCAAGGAGAAAATTCTCTTCGATAAAAATCAGGAAACGTAGACGGAGCCGAGGAGCTGGCAGAAGCCCGTGGAACATGAAATTCTGACGGAACATGCGTGTGAATAGTCGGGCCTAACGAGACACGCTTCATCGCCCGCTCAATAGGCCATCGGTCACTCAAGCCAGTCGCGAGCAGACATTCTTCGTCATTCGAGGTAAAATCAGGTCCACACCTGAAATCACATCATTTCCCCCAAGATCGATTCTGAGAGATCTCGGGCTTCCAAATTCGTCTTGACTTTGTGCTATTAAAGTGATATCATTGTAATATCAACGTGGAGGTTGTTTATGAATCAGATTTCTGAGCGGGAAGCCTGGCGTTTCAGCGGGTTTCTCATGTTTCTGGTGGAGCTGGTTTTGCTCGGCACATGGATTTATTGTATGATTACCTTCGCGCACAGAGAGGGTGCAGGGTTCGGACTTTGGGTCGGGATCATCTCCCTTCTCGTCGCTACGCTGGCAGTCAACGGTTTCTACATCGTTCAACCGAATGAAGCACGTGCGCTGATATTTTTTGGAACTTATGTCGGTAGCGTGAGAAAACCCGGTTTCTGGTGGTCGAGCCCTTTCACCGTCAAGAAACATGTACTGCTTCGGATACGGAATTTCACGGGTGACAAACTCAAAGTGAATGACTCGCAGGGAAATCCGATCGAGATTGCCGCAGTGGTTGTATGGCGCGTCGTGGATTCGGCTAAGGCGCTGTTTGACGTTGAGAACTTCGAGACATTCGTCGGCATTCAAAGCGAGACAGCGATTCGCGCACTAGCCACAAGCTATCCATACGATACACACGAAGATGGAGTGACATCCTTGCGAGGCAATCCCGATGTCATTGCCGAAGGGCTCCGGGAGCAGGTGCAGACGAGGCTTCAAGTTGCAGGAGTTGAGGTTATGGAAGCCCGAATTAATCATCTCGCATATGCGCCGGAGATTGCTCAGGCAATGTTGAGACGGCAGCAGGCTCAAGCAGTCATCGCCGCGAGACAGAAGATAGTCGAAGGCGCTGTCGGGATGGTGGACATGGCCCTCAAAATGCTGAGCGAGCAAAAGGTGATCGAGCTTGACGAAGAGAGAAAGGCGACGATGGTAAATAACCTTTTGGTGGCCCTGGTCTCCGAACAAGAAGTCAGTCCGGTAATCAACACCGGCTCACTCTACACCTGAGTCATGGCGGAGAAAAAGAAATTTCTTATTCGGATCGACGACAAGATTTACGCCGCCCTGGAGAAATGGGCTTCCGATGAGTTGCGGAGTGTGAATGCGCAGATAGAGTATTTGTTGACCGATGCGGTAAAGAAAGCAGGCCGCGGCAAATGGTACTCTCATGCACAAGGACTCGCCAGAAGATCAGACAGCTCGAAGAAGTAGTTTCATGCCGAGTCGGTCAAGGATCTTCTTTGAAAATTAAAGTGGGACCCGGGCGGCCCCAGTCCTTTGTTTAATATTCCACCGTGTCTTGGCTAATCGGTCTTTCGATCTGTTAGGGCGTTACTTGATTATTCATGGTGCAAATATCTATATCCGAGATTCGCCTCGGTGCGGGCGAGGGAAGGCCGGTGGCGGCTCTTTCGTTTTCCTTTGCTTCTACACGACCGAGCTTTCGCTGATCTCCTTGTTCAACGCTGTCACCAGTTCTGTCACAACTTTTTCATTTCCAAGCATGTCCCTGAGCGTTATCCGTTTCAATACTACATTGACCGCGTTCTGCACGGAACGCCAGAGCGACCGCATCGAGCAGTCGATGATGTGGTTGCAAACGTCGATCGCGCCGGTGTGCGTACCGCAGAATGTCTCCTCGTAAATCTTTCCACCCAGGGCTGTCAGAACATCGCCGACTATGATTTGATCCGCGGAGCGTGCAAGTCTGTACCCGCCTGAACGGCCGCGTGCGCTTTCAACGAATCCACCTAACCGGAGTATCCGTAAAAGTTTCGCGACGTTGGCAGGTGTGAGCCCTTCCATCTTGCTAATCTCCGGGATCGTCAATCCATAGGATTGATTCGAACTCCCGATGCGCAATAGACAGCGCATGCCATATTCTTCCTGTGCACTTACTTTCATAGTCTAGCTCTCAGCTTTCAGAATATCAGCGTTCGGCAAAAAAATGTTTCGTTGTTCCGTTAATCCATCAATCCAATAATCCACCACTCGATCTCATTTCTTTTACATAAATCCCAATTCTAGTTTCGCTTCCTGAGACATCATTTCCGGCGTCCATGGCGGATCCCAAACGATTTCAACGTCGACATCTTTCACTTCGGGTATCTGTGCTACCCTGTCCTGTACTTCGATGGGGAGTGACCTTGCTGCCGGGCATCCGGGCGCCGTGAGCGTCATCTTGATGTGCACAGCCGGATCGTCGCTGACATCTATTTCATAAATCAGACCGAGTTCCCAGATGTTGACCGGGATCTCCGGGTCGTAACACTCTTTAACCGCGTCGATCACTTTATCTTCAATAGCTTTCTTCTCGACTATCTCCATTTCAACCTCGAAAAATGTGGCTCGGACATTCTAATACCATAGTTCTTCGTCAACTTGTAGTTTGCAGGAATCTTTGAGAAAGCATGTCCTCAAGCTCCTTTCGAACTTCACTTTCTTTGATTCCTTTCAGGACATCGTTTGCAAAAGCATAGATCAAAATCGATCTTGCCTGATCTTCACTGATCCCGCGTGATCTCAGGTAGAACATTGATTCCTTGCTGAGTTGGCCAACTGTGGCCCCGTGAGAACATTTCACGTCGTCAGCAAAAATCTCGAGCTGGGGTTTCGTGTCGACCTTGGCCTCGTTAGACAGAATGATGTTTCTGTTGTCCTGGTACGAATTTGTCTTTTGTGCACCTTTGCGGACCATTATCTTTCCGTTGAAAACCCCGCGTGATCTTCCATCGAGAATTCCTTTGTAATGTTCTTGGCTCGTGCAATGCGGCGCGACATGATCGATGAATGAGTGCGTGTCAGAAAGCTGATCCCCCGAAAGAAGATAGAGACCTTCAAGAGTCGTGTTGCTTCCCTCGCCTGTCAGTGCAACATTCAGGTCGTGGCGGTAAATGTTTGCACCCAGTGAAACCGCATGAGACTCGTAATTGCTGTCAGAATCAAGTGAGACATGCGTTGTAGCGACATGATAAGCTTCCTGACTCTCAGATTGTATCTTCGTTACGTCGATGTTCGAGCCATCGCGCCCATGGACTTCTGTGACCGTATTCATGAAGTATACGGCGGAGCTCAGGCTTTCATAGTGCTCTATGATTCTGGTCTGTGAATTCCTCCCCGCGATAATCAGATTCCGCGGCTGAGAGATGACTTTCGCGGTTCCGGTTGAGAGATAGAGAATGTGAATTGGATCGTCGATTACCTTGTTGTCCGGGATTTCCACATAAACGCCGTCGACCGCAAAGGCTGTGTTCAATGTGGCGAAAACATTTTCACCGAATGACGTGAGCGTGGAAATGTGATCAATTACTTTTTCATAACCTTTTTTCAGCGAGTTCGAAAGAGCGCCGACGATGACTCCATCCGGCAACGGCAGAATTGTAGATAACTGCTCGGAATAGAATCCATTCACGAAGACGAGTAGGTGACTTCTCATTCCGTCGAATAGGAATCTCGAAATCTCATTTCTCTTCGGAACGGTCGCGGACTTTTTGTCGGCATAGCTGAAGGTGTGTCTTAAGATCGGACTGATATCGGTGAAACGCCAGTCCTCCTGATGCAAGTCTGGAAATTCAAGTTCGGCAAATCTATCGATGGCTTCTTTTCGAACCTTATGAAACGGAGACGCCTTCTCGCCGTTCAAGTGATTTTCGAAATCCTTGAAAAGAGAGAGGTACCAGTTTTTTATTTGAGAGGTATCCATTTAGGTTTCAGCTTTCAGCTATTAGCCAATCCATTGATCCAGCAATCCGATAATCCATTCTTCGACCTACTTCGCAGAGACTGGCTCGTCCTGTTTCACCCAATCGTATCCCTTCTCCTCGAGCTCGAGAGCGAGATCCTTTCCGCCGGACCTCACGATCTTTCCGTTGTACAAAACGTGAACAAAATCAGGCACTACATAATTCAAGAGTCTCTGGTAGTGCGTAACGAGAATCGTCGCGTTGTCCTTGGAGCGAAGCTTGTTTACGCCGTTGGCAACTATTCGGAGCGCATCGATGTCGAGACCCGAGTCGGTCTCATCGAGGATTGCCAGCTTTGGCTCGAGGACCGCCATCTGCAGGATCTCGTTTCGCTTTTTCTCCCCGCCAGAAAAACCCTCATTAACCGAGCGGCTCAAGAGAGCGTCGGACATTTCGACCAATTGCATTTTTTTCTTCAGCAGTGAAAGAAATTGTCCGGCACCTATCTCCGGCTCTCCTCTGTACTTTCGAATTTCGTTCAGCGCAGTGCGGAGAAAAGTGGTGTTATTGACACCGGGGAGTTCAACCGGGTATTGAAATGCGAGGAAGACTCCTTCTCGCGCACGAAATTCCGGCGCCATCGCGAGGAGATCCTTCCCTTCGTAAATCACGTCGCCCTTAGTGACTTGATACTCCGGACGGCCAGCCAGAACATTCGCCAGCGTGCTTTTGCCGGAGCCATTCGGCCCCATTATGGCGTGCACCTCGCCGATGTTCACACTTAAGTCAATCCCTTTCAGAATTTCCTTGCCTTCAACTGACACAAAAAGATTTTTGATTTCTAACATTGGATTTCCTATTCTGGCTGACAGCTCATATTCATCCGACACTTCCTTCCAGGCTCATGCTTAGCAAGCGTGTCGCTTCAACCGCGAACTCCATCGGGAGCTGCTGGAATACCCTCTTGCAGTAGCCGTTGACGATCAATCTAACCGCGTCTTCGGTCGAAATCCCTCTCTGGTTCAAATAGAATATCTGATCCGTACCGATCTTCGAAGTTGTCGCTTCATGCTCGACCTGGGCAGTCGGGTTGTTAGTTTCGAGATAGGGGAACGTGTGCGCGCCGCATTTGTCTCCGATGAGTAGTGAGTCGCACTGCGAATAATTCCTCGCGTTCTCGGCCTTGCGAGTGATCCTGACCTGCCCTCGATAGCTGTTGTTGCTTCTTCCGGCAGAAATTCCTTTTGATATGATCGTGCTCCTCGTGTTTCGTCCGATGTGAATCATCTTTGTGCCGGTGTCGGCTTGCTGCATGTTGTTGGTCATCGCGACAGAGTAGAATTCGCCGACCGAGTTGTCACCCTGCAGAATGCAGCTCGGATACTTCCACGTTATGGCCGATCCCGTCTCGACTTGCGTCCATGATATTTTGGAGTTGATCCCTCTACATGCACCTCTCTTCGTGACAAAATTATAAATACCGCCTTTCCCATCTTTGTCGCCGGGATACCAGTTCTGAACTGTCGAATATTTTATTTCAGCGTTGTCGAGCGCGATGAGTTCGACGACAGCGGCATGAAGCTGATTAGTGTCCCTGATCGGAGCCGTGCATCCTTCGAGGTAACTCACATAGCTCCCCTCTTCCGCAACGATCAGCGTTCTCTCGAATTGTCCGGTCTCTGATGCGTTTATCCTGAAATATGTTGAGAGCTCCATCGGACACCGGACGCCTTTCGGAACATATGCGAAGGATCCGTCGCTGAATACGGCGGAGTTCAGAGAGGCAAAAAAATTATCCGTGTACGGAACGACGGTTCCTAAATACTTTCTCACAATGTCGGGATGGTTTTGAACGGCATCAGACATCGAGCAGAAGATTATCCCAAGCTCGCTGAGTTTCTCTTTGAAAGTTGTCGCGACAGAAACGCTGTCAAACACGGCGTCGATTGCGACACCGGCGATTCTCTTCTGTTCTTCGAGCGGGATGCCTAACTTTTCGAATGCCTGCACTAAACTTGGGTCGGCTTCATTAAGATTGTTCAGCTTCGGCTTCTTCTTCGGCGCAGCATAATAAATGATGTCCTGGTAGTCGATCGGACCATACTTCACATTTGACCAGTGCGGCTCTATCATTGTGAGCCAGTGCCGGTACGCCTTCAGCCTCCACTCGAGCATCCATTCAGGTTCGTTCTTTTTTTGCGAGATCAGTCTGATGACGTCCTCGTTCAGTCCCTTCGGAATCTTCTCCTCTTCGACATCCGAGACGAAGCCGTACTTGTATTCGGCGTTTGCCAGCTTTTCCACCGTTAAATCGGGATTGCTCATTTCAAACTCCTGATAGTGAATTGGACTGCACTGCGCAATTCCGCTATGAGTTTAACTAATCTGGATTTAAAAGTCAAGATTAGACCTATCAGTGCGAAATCAGGCGTGCGGATCACTCAGCAATCAAAGACATGCGCACTCGTCCGAGTGATTGGGCTTTCGATGGCACGCTGTGGGAAATTGGCGACGGGCCCATCCCGCCGATCGATTACAATTGCCGGTGCTCCGCGATCTATCTTCACAAGTCTGAAGTCGCTGGTCTTGAGCCGGGAGTCTTCAATCCCGCCGATTACATCGACCCGGACACTGGCGATCCCGTCGCTCGCTTCGACAATCGCACGTCCTTCGGTGAGTCTTGGACCCGCCAGCAGCAGAACTCGCTATCACCCGACATCCGTTCCTGGATAATGGAACGCTGGAGAGAATAGCCAATTGAAGGGACGATTAGAAGTTTAGGATCCGTTCTCGTAGTTCTGTGAGCGTCGTTGCTCCAGTTGTTACATGAACCCGTCTTGCTATGCTATACTCTTGTCGCCAACTTCTCGTAGTTCAACAGGACAAGTGGATCAACGGTCAAATGCTCCCAGGAAATCATATTTAGTTTTCCTGCTTGAAACGCCTCCACCATAGGCTGAAGCTCCTCTTTCCTGCCTACCCCAAGAACTGGGCGGAGCGATTCGAAGTAACGGGTCGATTCTGCTCGTGCAAAAATCTCGAAGGCTCTCTCTTTGTTTGCCATGTAGAGCAGTGTCTCAGGCCACCATTGTTGATTGCTAATCCCTTTCACCTTCTCAATGGATGCCCGCACAAATAAAACGAAATCAGCTTGCATTAGTTGTTCAAAGCCTACTCCTGATCCCGTTGAGCGCCCTTTGAGCATTTCCGCGCGTAATGACAATCGGCGAGGACTTAGTCTTTCCTGCTTGTAGACGAGAGACTTTAAATGCGGACAGAACACAACAAAGCTCTGCATCAAGTCTGTCCCGCTGTCGGGGTTGTTCCCTATGTAGTATCTGTAATCTAAGAGGGACGCTACCGCATTGAAAGTTCCATATTTTAGAAGTACGGCGATACAGTACAGAAATAACTCGTGAACGATGAATCTAAAGTTGTCAAAGTCCCAAACTCTATAGTTCAGCACATCCTCTGGTCTGCTGAGATATGGGATAAGCTTTTCGAAGAATCCATGCAATTGTGTTTGAGCCCCCGTGTTATTGTATTGAGCAAGAGCGGAAAATAATTGAACAGCTTCGTTCCTGTAAGGCAAGAACAATTCCACATTTTCGACAACTTTGTCAGGGAACTCCGGACCACTTCCCGCGATTCTAAAGTTTTCCAAGTTTGCAACAAAAGTATTGAAGTATTCTTCCAACGCTCCTATTGCATAAGACCGGCTGTTCCGAATTGCTTCCATGGAGCGGGAATATCGAGAGCCAATTCCGAGAGAAATCGCTGATGTCTCCTCCAAGAAAGCGGGCTTGGAACCCAGATCGGGCTTAACATAGATAGGTTTGTCAAATACCCACCTCAAAAGTTGCTCAAAACTCTTCGCATATTGGTCACTATCGCTAAAGTCGATGTATACTCGTGATTTGTAGTATGTTGGCAAATAGGGCTGCCCCTTGTCATCCTTTTCAACAATCACGGCAACAAACTTCTCTTGGTCGGCCCTTTGGTAAATCTCAGGAGATATAATCTGGGCCTCTGTGCCAACACCTCCGCTGCGCTTGTCTGCTTTTTCAGAGTATTTCCTGTCGCAAACGAGGATAACTTTCTTGATCTCCGCGTCAGTCACCATCTTTTCCATGAACGCATTGGCATCATGTCCTTCTTTCAGATCCCATTTGTCCAGGATAACATCGACTGAGGATTCCCTCAGTTCTGTTGCAAGTTGCAGGACCCATTGCTCGTGCTGCGGAGAACTCCAACTGTAGGAAACAAAGAGCTTAGGATTTTTGGGTGTAGGCAAAGATTCTGTAGAATTCATGTCAGTATTCTTTCATTTTTGGGAAACATTTTCATATAATGTCCCCCAGAAAAAAGTCGTTGCCATTGCCTGCCACAAAAGTTGCGGAGCACCGAGAACACGGGCGAGGGCGACGAAGCGACGACATTGAATATATAGTGTGGGGCGTCTTCTTCCCGCCTGTTGTGCGTTCGTTGCGTTGCTTCATTTAACGGAACAGTTGTCCAGCGAGTCTACAAGCTAATAGCTGAAGGAAAAACCTTCGGATAGAAATCGTTGAGAACTTTAAGGCACAGTTCAATTACCTGCGAAACTTCGTCCACTGAAACATGGACATCTCTGCCTTCAGGCTCACCCGATGCCACTCTCTCAAGGTATTTTCGATCGACAATCCCAAGATTATGAGTAATGGGGTGGCGTTTTTCAAAGATCAACTTCACTGTCTCGTATTCGTCGGAATTGAGAGCGGAAAACAGTGGAATGCCGAACTCCTGTTCGGCAATCTGGGCCGCTAGCGTCACACTTTGATACTTATTTGCAATTCGCTTTCTTAGAACCTCCTCCGTCTCCTCGGATGAGAGAGTGGCTCTAAGATGTCTGCGTGTCGTGGCGCGAAGGACGGCTTCGAAAATGGAGACAGTGTCCTCCAATGCGTTCTCGATATCCCGAGCGGCGACACGCACGCCAAGTCGCTCTCGTCTATTGTCGACATCTGAAAGGATCAGCCTGACAACATCATACTCCTTTGAAACATGCGTAAGAAAGATGTCCGATCCACAGTCAGGACACCACGTCGCCATACCAAAAACCGCATGATCAAGTGAGCACTTTGGGCAGGTAAGATCACGCCTGAGCACCTCTTCGAGCGGTCGCCAAACAGTCGGTTTGGATCCAGGTTTATACGAAACCTTGAAAGAGAGGAATCCACCTCCGATAGTCTTCTGCCCCGATGGGCCAAGGTCAAGCGTGTCTTTGATCAAACGTTCAACCCCCTCTAACGCTGCTCGCGTTGCAACTTGGTGCATGTATTGGATCTGAGCTTTTGTGGTGAAGTTATTTGGTTCATCGCGGTGGAAACAGTAAGGGCAAAAAGCTTCCCTTTGACCATCTGTTATCCCAGTGCCGGACTTAACTCTGAAATATGCCGGCGAACAGGGACCAGACGGGCATTCACGAGCAAACATTCCGTCCGCACCCTTCGGGATGCTAATACTCATCGAATACTTTCCATTCCCAGTTCGCTTCACATTGTGTGGCCCACCAGGCCTGAAGAAATCGCCCATTGAATAGCCTCCATCCAGTCAACAGTGAATCTGTCCCACGAAAATTCTTGCCGGGGATACAGAGAAAGCGACGCAACGACGCATAACTAGGCCGAGTACGCCATTGCAAATCTTGGATACCAAAATGTACCATCTAGGGAGAATGTATGCAAGCTTGTCGGCTTCGGTGAAAATGCCCGTGGTGGTAGCGTCCCATTGAAGGGTAAATAGTGCCACTCCGTTCCTCTCCTGACAGACATGGAGGGCGGTATTTTGTTTCGCTCTTGACTGCCTCTTCGCAAAATGTTTAATTGATGGAGTCAGGAACCGGCTAGTGAGAGATTTCCCAGCATTAAGGGCGACCATATTCGCTGCAACCGGCATTGTATTAGGAAGGGAGCTTCCGAGGTATCAGTATCTCTTCTTAGCAGTCGGGCTTTGCCTTTTGCTGGCGTTATCAGCATGGTTCTTTCTTCGAAGGAGAAGAGTAACCGCAGTGGTGGCCGCTGGAGTTTACGCGTCACTTTCATTTGCGTTCGCTTTCCAGATGAGCATGAATACGCCTTCTCTTTCGGCGGCAGACATATCGGATTTCATTTGCTTCGCCGGTACTGTTGCGGAGAGTCCTCGTGATGCATCAGCCTCGATTGTTCTCAATGACTGCTACGGGTACGGCAAAGGTTGGAAGAAGATTGATGGTGCGTTGCTGCTGACGCCGAAATTCAGGACCGATTTACACACGGATGATAGAGTTATCTTCTTCGGTAGGGCACGCAACATTTCTGAAGTGAGGAACCCCGGAGAATTTGATCTGAAGTCTTATTACGCGCTGAACGGTGTCGTGGGAAGAATCTATCTCCGGAATGAAAGTGACATAATGTCCGTGTGCCATGATGAAGGTTTCAGTTTCCATCGGAGTGTCGTCGAACCCGTAAGAAACTTCATGCGCAAAAGGATAATGACATTCATGGAAGGCGACGTGGCTGAACTGGCGAGAGCAATGATCATCGGTGAACGGGCAGGAATTGACCGTCAAATCAGTGAACGGTTCATGAACACCGGGACAATTCACATACTTTCAGTCTCAGGTCTGCACGTTGGATTTCTGACAGGAATGTTAATGATGATGGCTTTGCTTCTAAGAATTCCGAGAAGATTCCGTTTTTTCGTGATTGCTCCTCTGTTGATCCTTTACGCCTTTGTCGTCGGCATGACACCAAGCGTAACCAGGGCCGTTATTATGGCGACAGTTGTTCTGTTCGGCCTCTTCCTGCAGAGAAGGACGCACATTCTGAACTCACTGGGATTTGCCGCGATGGTCATACTTGTGTTCAAGCCGGCGCAGCTTTTCTCACCTGGGTTTCAACTTTCGTTCGCCGCGGTAATGTCGATCACATTTTTTTATGAGAGGATCCTCGCAGCTGTTCGGAAGTCATATCCTTCGCTTGACGAGAAACCGCTTGCTCAATCAATCGTGTCGGTTTCTCTCTTGACCGTGGCAGCTACCCTCGGCACGGTGCCGCTGACGGCATATTACTTTAATAGAATCTCCCTGGTGAGTGTGCTCGCAAATCTTTTCATAGTGCCGCTGGCCGGTGTTTTCACAACCATGGGATTCACCTTCATCGGATTAAGCTTTCTGTCCAGTTCACTTGCGTCTATTTACGGCGCAGCTACCCAGCTCGTCGGATTCGCAATTCTCCAGATCAACTCCCTTCTCGGGTCGATCAGCATGAGCAGCATTACTATTTCGGATTCTGGTTTGTTATTCGCGTCATTGTATTTCATCTGGCTTGCGGCCGTTGTCACGTTTGGCCGGTCATCTATGCGGCCGGAATTGTCCGGAAGGAAGATGTTTATAAAGAAAACGATCTTCGCAACTATTCTTGGCGCGGACATGATTCTATTTGCCGGGTTGTTCAAGGGAAATCGGGATGCAAAAGTTTTTGTTCTTGACGTGGGCCAGGGAGATGCGATTTATGTCGAATTGCCGGATGGAAAGAACATTTTAATCGATGCAGGAATGAAGTTCGGCAGTCAAGATGTCGGTGAGCGGGTGATCGTCCCTTTCTTGGAGCGACGTGGAATTAAGGAATTGAACTACTTCGTGATTACGCATTTGCACAGCGATCACGTCGGCGGTGCAACTTCCGTCATTCGAAGCGTGAAAGTTGACAACTTCATTTATCCAGATCAGCTGTCTAGGTCAGAGGTCTGGACCAAAACGTTGATGTCCGTTCGTGCGATGAAGGTCTGTTCAAGGTTTGCGTCAGCCGGGATGATCCTGGATTCAGGCTTGACCTACAGGGTTTACGTTCTTCATCCGAACCCCAAGTATGCGGGTGTCGGAGGACTTGCTTACAAAACAAAATTGAATGACGGCTCGATCGTACTGAAGGTGTGCATCGGCAAAGAGAGCGTTCTTCTGGCAGGCGACATTGAAAAGCGCGTCGAACACGATTTGGTGGGTGTCTACGGCACTTTTCTTTCTTCGAATGTCTACAAGGCAGGTCATCATGGAAGCAGCACAAGCTCGTCTCCCGAGCTATTGGAAAGAGTTGATCCGGAGTACGCAGTTATCTCGGTCGGAGCGGGGAACAAGTTTGGACACCCATCGCCTGATGTCTTGAACGAAATGGCGCGCCGGGACATCAAGATTTGGCGAACTGACTCGCTTGGCGCAGCGTACTTCCGAATTTATCCGGACACGCTGGAATTGGTCGATTGGCGGTAGCTCTACGTGAATTGGATTCTCGTAACCTTCAGAAAATTTGTGTGTTAAGTCTATTGAAGGGCGTTGGAATCCTTGATTTTCACTGCATGTGCGTTTAAATTTTAAAACTGAAATGAGGCAGAAAGTTTGATTACACCGAGCACTGAGGACAAGAATCTGCAGAATGAGTTGAGAGCCAGCGGAAGCATTCCCAAGCACGTTGCCATAATCATGGACGGCAATGGCCGTTGGGCGAAGCAACGTGCATTACCCCGGGTCGCCGGACATCGAGAAGGCGTTAACTCAGTGCGTGACATCGTCGAGGCATGCGGTCAGTTGGATGTAAAATGTCTCACGCTTTATGCTTTTTCGACCGAGAACTGGAAAAGACCCCGGCAGGAAGTTTCCACCCTGATGAGATTGCTCGTCAAGGCGCTTCGCGATGAGACTGATAAGCTTCATGAGAATAACGTTCGCCTGACTGCAATTGGGGACCTTGATTCACTTCCAGGAGGAGTCCAGCGCGAGCTTTTCGATTCGTTCGAAAGAACCAAACGCAACACGGGACTGAATCTCAATCTTGCTCTGAGCTATTCCGGAAGGTGGGAGATTACCGAAGCAGTCAAAAAGATGGTATCAGATGTCATGGGTGGCAGGATCTCTGTCGATGACATAAATGAATCTCTGATCTCCAATTACCTTAGCACTGCGGCATTGCCCGACCCGGATTTGCTCATCAGAACAGGGGGAGAATTTCGTATCAGCAATTTCTTGCTTTACCAGCTTGCATATACAGAAATATATATATCGAAAGATTATTGGCCCGACTTTCGCAGGAACCATTTGTATTCAGCAATTCGCGACTTCCAGAAGCGAGAGCGCAGGTTCGGGCTCGTGAGTGAACAGGTAAAGCACCTGCAGACGCTTTGACAAATTAACCAATCATGAGATTTGATCTGCGCACGGAGCGCAACCGTCGCACTTTCTTTTCGTCTAAGTGAGAGAGCGTTCCACTGGCACTAAGTTGTATCCATTGTCTTGAAGGTTTCTTAATGAATATTGTGGAAAGAGTAACGTAAGCATGAAATTCATTTTTGTGTCGGTCGCTTTTGTCCTGCTACTATCTCCTCTTCGTGGAGCGGGAGCTCAAACTGTTGAGAAGGCTCAGCCACTCAAGGTCCTCGGAATATCTGTGGAGGGCAACAAGCTTACTGATGCCGGAGCGATCATAAGATACTCCGGGTTGAAGATAGGCGGCGAGTTCACGCCGGGCGGAGATGAAATCCGGCAAGCAATCAAACAATTGTGGTCACTCGGGATATTCTCGAATATTGAAGTCCTGATTGATAATCAAATCGCGGACGGAGTTTTCCTGCTCATCAGGGTCCAGGAGTATCCTCGACTGAATGACATTGTCATCAAAGGGAATGATGAACTGAGCGAGAAGGATATCAAGGATCAAATAAATCTCGTGAGGGGTCAAATAGCCAATCCGCAGGATCTGAGTACCCTCGCTTATAACATCAAGAAGAAATATGAGGACAAAGGTTACCTTCTAGCGAAGATAGATCCGGAGCTTGTGCCAGTCGCAGATTCTGCCGGGGCGCCCGTTAATCTTGTCGTGAAGATAGACGAAGGCAAGGAAGTCAAAATAGAGTCTATTACCTTCACTGGAAATAAAGAGTTCTCAGACGGCGACCTGCGCGGCGCGATGGACGACACTCAGGAGAAAGTGTGGTGGATGTTCTGGCGAAGTGCAAAGTTCGATGAGAAGAAATACGAAGATGATAAACAGAAGGTCATCGACTTCTGCAGAAAGCACGGTTACATCGATGCCTCGATCATCTCGGATTCTCTATGGTACAGTCCGGATAAGGAAGACATGTTTATTCATATAAATGTTTACGAAGGGAAAAAGTATTACATAAGACACATAACCTGGGAAGGGAATACCAAGTACCCTGCGGCGATTCTGAATGAGCGGCTCGGACTGAAGGAAGGGGATATCTACAACAAACAGAAGTTCGATGAGAATCTCCGGGGCAACAAGGACCAGACGGACGTAGCATCTCTTTATCTCGACACGGGCTACCTAATGTTCAACGTGGATCCGGAGGAAACACGGGTGTCTGCGGATTCTATCGACATAAAAATAAAAGTCTACGAGCGGAACCAGTTCCACATCGGAGAAATCCTGATTCACGGCAACACGAAAACACAGGATAAGGTAATTCGTCGAGAGCTGTTCACCGTGCCGGGCGATTTCTTCTCGCGTGCAATGATCATTCAAAGCGTCAGGCAGCTTTCACAATTGAATTATTTCAATCCTGACAAGATTAAACCTGACTACTATATCGTCAATGACTCGACAGTGACCGTGACTTACGATGTCGAGGAGAAATCGAGCGACACGTTCAACATGTCAGTCGGTTACAGTGAGGCGTTCGGATTTACAGGATCGGTGGGAGTAAGCTTCAACAATTTTGATATAAGCCATCCTCTTCAGGGCGGGGCTGGCCAGGGATTGAGCTTCACCTGGCAGTTCGGAATCAATGCCTACTACAGAACATTCCAGCTTGGCTTCAACGAGCCATGGCTCATGGACACACCAACGTCTCTTGGCGTGAATTTGTTTGATACCCGGCAGATTTATGGTTACGATTTGAGGATGACCGGTGCTTCGGTCAGCCTCGGTCGCAGGTTCGACTGGCCGGATCGATATTTCCGGGGAGATTGGATCTTCACAGCGCAGAAAAATAATGTTTCGCAAGGACTCGGGGTCTATCTGAACGGCATCTATGATGAATACAGTATCACGCAGGTGATCTCGAGAAACAGCACCGACAGCCCGATATTTCCTTCGGTGGGATCGAGCGTTTCTCTTTCTGATGAGATAGCCGGGGCGCCGATTCTTCCGGGTCAAACTAATTTCCACAAACATGTTCTCTCCGCCGATTGGTACGCATCGTTGTTCGGAACAAGCAAGGTTGTGCTGTACAGCGGGACCACTTTCGGCGTCGTTGGTGGCGTAACCAATCATTCTCTCATCCCGCCAATGGACCTGTTTTTCATGGGCGGCACCGGTCTCGGATATATTGCCACGACGCCTCTGCGCGGCTACGACGATAGAGTTGTTGAACCGAAATCTCCTGACACGCCCTCCGGGAATCCACTTGGTGGGAAAGTAATGTTCAAGCAGACTATAGAGATGCGCTTTTCTTTGTTGACGGATCCGATTCCATTATATGTCCTCCTGTTCGCGGAAGGTGGCAACGTGTACCAGGACTTCAATCACACGGACATATTTCAACTCCAGCGGTCAGCAGGTTTCGGGGCACGCGTGATGATCAATCCAATTGGCTTGATCGGATTCGACTATGGCTACGGATTTGATCCGGTCGCGCCAAACGCACCTCCGTCAGGTTGGCATTTCCATTTCCAATTTGGAAAGGGCTTTTAACGTTTGCGATTGTTAAATTTATTCTTAACCAAAGAAAGAGGTCAGAAGTGAAGGAGAAATCGCTTGTTTTAATTTCGGCGGCTGTGATTCTGTCGGCGTTGGGCTTCATGTTTGCGGCGTCGCCGAAAGATTCTACGCTAAAGATAGGATATGTGAATTCAGCAAACATTCTGGAACAGCTTCCGGACGCCCAGGCGTCTCAGAGAAAGCTCGATGCACTCATGAAAGCCTGGAGCGACACGGTAGACATGATGTCAAGGCAGTATCAGGATAAGCTTGATTCTTACAACAAACAATCGGCAATGATGACCGATCAAGCGAAGCAGCAGGCACAACAGGAAATTACAAACTTTCAACAGCAGATACTTGCTTACCGTCAGCAAAAAGTCGCGCAGGGCGGTGAGCTCGATCAGACTCGCGAGAAATTGTTAAAACCCATTCGCGATAAAGTCTACGGAGTGATTGCTCAGGTGGCAAAAGAGCAGAAGATGCAGTTCGTGCTCGACAAGCGAGAAGACCTGGCCGTAATCCTTTATGCCGATCCTGAGTTCGATTTGACGTACAAAGTTCTGGATATTCTGAACCGACAAGGTAAGTGAGGCTCTTATGAAAACTCGGATCCGGGAAACGTGGCTGCTCGTCAGCGTTCTGACTTTAGCATCAGTTGGAGTCGGATTTGCGCAGCAGAAGATCGGCTGGGTCGACACGCAGGAGATTATGAAGCAGCTGCCCGACGCAGTGGAGGCTCAAGGCAAACTCGATGCGCTCGTGACCCAATGGCAGGGAGAAATCAATAAGCTCCAGAGCCAGCTCCAGCAAGAAAGTGACGACTATCAGAAAAGGCGTCTCATACTTCCCGAGCAGGCCAGGATTCAGGAGGAGAACAAGCTCAGCGACCTTCAGAAAAAGATAGTCGATTTGAGGAATCAGAGATTTGGTCAGAACGGCGATCTTTACCAGCAGCAGAATACGATCATGCGGCCCGTTCAGGAAAAGATCATGCGAGCGATCCAGGACGTTGCGAAGGCTGGCGATTACGACTATATCTTCGACAAGAGTGGACAGATCCTCATGATTTATTCGAACGATAAGTATGACGTAACCCAACAGGTGCTCGACAAGCTGAAGGTGCAGGCGGCCAACAAACCCACAACGAGTCCGACTCCAACGTCGCCGACGCCAGCTACTCCCCAAACGACACCGCCCGGCATCCACTGATGAGAGTCTCCGACCTGGCGGACCTGATTGGAGCACGAGTCGACGGAAATGCCGATGCAGAAATAAGCGGGATCGCAAAAATAGAGGAAGCTAAATCTGGCGAGATCACTTTTCTTGCAAATCCCAAATATGAAAAGTATGTAGCGACCACGAGAGCATCGGCAGTAATTGTCTCGGAAGAGTTCAAGACCGATCGAAGCGACCTTGTTCTTCTACGTACTAAAGATCCGTATGTCGCGTTTGTCTTCGCGCTGAAAAAGATGTTGCCGCCTCCCGAACCCCTCCCGGCTGGAATTCACTCCCTTGCATATGTTTCCGACAAAGCAGTAATCGGCAAGGACGTTCGTATCGGCGCCTTTGTCTCTATACTTGACAACGCAAAGATTGGTGACAGAACCATGATCCTACCGGGGAGCGTGATCGGAGATGGAGTCGGAATTGGCGAAGATTCGCTGATATATTCTAACGTGACGGTCTACAACGGATGTGAGATAGGGAAAAGGGTAACGCTGCACAGTGGAACTGTCATCGGCAGCGACGGATTCGGGTTCGCGCCGAAGCATGATGGAAGTTATGAGAAAATCCCGCAGCTTGGCATTGTGGTTGTTGGAGATGATGTCGAGATCGGCTCGAATTGTTCGATCGATCGCGCGACGCTTGGAGAAACGAAAATTTGCCGGGGCGTGAAGATTGACAACCTTGTTCAGGTCGCGCATAATGTCGTCATTGGAGAAGACACGGTTATCGCTGCGCAGACTGGTATTTCAGGGAGCACAAAGATTGGAAAACATTGCATGATAGGTGGACAGGTTGGATTTGCCGGTCATTTGGAAATAGCCGACAATACTTCTTTCGGTGCGCAATCCGGAGTTGCAAAATCCATAAAGGAGCCGGGAAAAGTATATTTCGGTTATCCGGCGAGAGAACTCCGGGAGACCCAACGGATCGAAGTTGCTTTAAGAATGCTCCCGAAGCTCATCCAGGAGTTCACGGAGCTTCAACATAAAGTGGACATATTGGAGAACAAGGTAATAGGTCATGGCTCATAGCAGCTGATATTTACTATGAGCGATGAGCTATCAGCTAAACTGCAGACGAAACTGAAAAAGAAAGAGTAATATTATAGATGCTTGTTCAACAGCGTACCATCTCAAAGAAGGTTTCGATTTCCGGCGTGGGACTTCACACTGGCTGTGAGTCCACCATCTCATTTCTTCCTGCACCGGAGAACCACGGAGTAATCTTTCACCGAACCGATGTGGGTGGTAAACCTGAGATACCTGCACTTGCAGATTTTGTCGTAGATGTCTCGCGGGGTACGACTCTCGGAATCGGCGATGTCAGGGTTCACACGGTGGAGCATGTCTTAGCCGCCATTGCAGGTTTGGAGATAGACAACATCATAATCGATCTTGATGCTCCCGAGCCTCCGGTTGGAGACGGAAGTGCTAAACCGTTCGTCGACGCTTTACTGGAAGCGGGCTTCACCGCTCAGGACGCTCCGAAAGATTATCTCATAATCGATCAGACGGTCGAATATCAGCATGAAAAGGCAGAAGTGGACATGGTGGCCCTTCCTCTTGATGATTTCAGGGCGACCATCATGATTGATTACAAGAATCCGGCTCTTGGCAGCCAGCACACCGGGTTATTCTCGCTTGAAGGGGAGTTCGTCAAAGATTTTGCTTCGGCGAGAACTTTTTGTTTCCTGAGGGAAGTAGAGATGCTGCGGGAGAACGGTCTGATCAAAGGCGGGAATCTCGACAATGCGATCGTGATCGTCGACGACGAGATGGAACCGCAGGAACTCAAGCAGCTCGCTCAGAAGTTGGGTATAAACGGCTCGGTCATATTAGGGTCCACCGGGATTCTCAACGACAAAACCCTTCGCTACAAGAATGAGCCGGCACGTCATAAACTCCTCGATCTTCTCGGCGATCTTGCACTCGTCGGTGCGCCGATGAAGGCGCAGATACTCGCCGCTAGACCGGGACATTCACACAACGTGGAATTCGCCAAGAAGATTCGAAAGCTCTACCAGCAGAAGAAGATCGTAAAGAAATATCAGTTCACGAAAACGGAGGGCGTAATATTCGATGTAGAAGCGATAAAGAGAATCCTTCCTCACCGCTATCCGTTCCTACTTGTCGATAAGATTGTGGATTTCAAACTGGATGAAAAAGTCGTGGGAATAAAGAATGTCTCCGCTAATGAGCCTTTTTTCCCCGGACATTTCCCGGAAAGGCCTGTAATGCCGGGAGTCTTGATCGTGGAGGCGATGGCGCAGACCGGCGGGGTTTTACTTCTGAACGGAATGGAAAACCCGGATGGCAAGCTTGTGTACTTCATGGCGATGAACAACGTCAAGTTCAGAAAAACTGTCGTCCCCGGCGACCAGCTGGTTATGCAGGTTGAGATGGTGTCGAGGCGAAGCAAGATCGCAACTCTTACAGGCAAGGCGTTCGTAGATGGTGCTCTGGTGGCGGAAGCCGAAATGACGGCGGCGATCGTCGATAAGAACGGGGAGCCGTCAAATGGAAAATGAAATCCTGAATGTCTCATTCTATTGATCCTAAATCTGTCGTCAGCTCGAAGGCGCAGCTTGGCGATAATGTGTCTGTCGGTCCTTTCACGGTCATTGAAGACAACGTCGTGATTGGAGACGGGTGCAGGGTCGCTTCATCGGCGTTGATTGCCAACGGTGCGCGGATTGGAAAAAATTGTGTCGTACACCACGGTGCGGTGATCGCGAATGCGCCTCAAGATTTGAAATATCAAAACGAGCCGACGACTCTCGAGATTGGTGATAATACTGTTGTCAGAGAGTTTTGTACGCTGCATCGTGGCACAGTCGACACCGGAAAGAGTGTGATCGGAAGTGATTGCCTCCTTATGGCGTATGTGCACGTTGCTCACGATTGCAGAGTCGGCGACCGATGCATTCTGGCAAATGTTGTAACATTGGCCGGTCACGTTAATATTGGAGATTGGGTAACCATTGGCGGACTTACTGCGATGCATCAGTTTGTGAACATCGGGTCACATGCGATGATCGGCGGCGGCCTTAGAGTTGTGAAGGATGTTCCTCCTTATATTCTGGCGGGACGGGATCCGTTGCGGTACGAAGGTGTAAATGTCATTGGTCTTCGGCGTAGAGGTTTCACACGTGAACAGATTGAGACAATCGAAGACGCGTATCGAGCGTTGTATTCTTCCGGCTTGATTGTGAGCGACGCGGCAAAGAAGATTGAGAGCGAATTTCCACCTTCTAACGAAATCTCTATTATTCTGGATTTTCTCAAATCCGCCTCCCGAGGGATAATTTCTGCAGGATCGGTTCGCCAGCGGGATTGAGTGTGAGCGTTAGCGTGGGTCTTGATAATTCATTGCACGCATCAGTTCGGAACGGAGATGCGCTGCCTCGAAAAGATGGCGTCACTGAATGGCTGTGCATCGACACGGGCCAGCATGACGGAAGATTCAATATGGATTATGACCTCCTCCTTGTCGAGGAATTCAAACGCGCACGCACTCCCATCCTGAGGTTTTTTCGATGGAAACCTTATTGCATCTCGCTTGGGAAAAATCAAGAAGCATCAGACATAAACGCCGAGGTTGCCGAGCGCGACGGCATCGATGTAGTCATGCGCCCGACCGGAGGGAAAGCCGTGCTTCACGCAGAGGAGCTTACTTATTCAGTCATTATGGAGACTGCGGGAAGTTCCGTTCGAGAAAGTTACAATCTAATCAGCAAGGCGCTTGTGGACGGCCTCCGCACAACGGGAGCAGATCTGGGGCTATCACAAAGCTCTGCTGACTTCAGAAGACTTTTTCATGACCCATCAACGATACCGTGCTTCTCATCCTCGGCCGTTTACGAAGTCGAACATCACGGGAGAAAACTTGTCGGTAGCGCTCAACACAGGTTCGGTGATATTCTCCTGCAGCACGGGTCAATTCTAATCGGAGATCGCCACAAGCAGATCGTTAAGTATCTTAACGTCAGCGATGAGCTCAAGGAGAAAACCGTTTTGGACCTCGACACGCATACGGCAACATTAAATGAGATCCTGGAGATAGAGGTTTGCGCAGAAGATGTACAGGCTGCAGTCAGATTCGGTTTCGAGAAAGTGTTCGGTGCTAAATTTTCTGGCGGTACCGGGGAGCTCCATAAGCTTCAGGAGTTGGCGCGGGCCCGCCCGCCAGTCATTAGCTGAAACCCGATCGCTGAAAGTAGGAAGGAGATAATCGTGGCAGAAAAGGAGAAGGTGAAAACAGTCACCACTCGGACTATACTTCAATTGAAAGGGAGCGGCACGAAGATCGCGGTGCTCACGGCATACGACGCGATAATCGCACGAATACTCGATGAGTCAGGGATCGACATGATTCTTGTCGGCGATTCCCTTTCCAATGTTGTGCAGGGAAATGAGACGACGATTCCGGTTACGCTCGATGAGATGATCTATCATGCGAAGATCGTAGCACGGGCTGTGAAGCGCGCGCTCGTCGTCGTTGATATGCCATTCATGAGTTATCAGGTGGATACCGAGGAAGCACTTGGGAATGCGGGAAGGATTCTGAAGGAGACAGGAGCCAGCGCTGTGAAAGTCGAAGGGGGAAAGGCCATTGCCGATTCCGTGGGCCGGATGACGGAGATCGGGATCCCAGTTATGGGACATCTCGGTTTGACTCCGCAGTCAATAAACAAGTTTGGTGGATACAGGCCGCGCGGGGAAGACAGTGTGGAGGCGGCGAAGATCCTGGCAGATGCCAAGCTCCTCGAATCCGCCGGCGCATTCGCGATTGTCCTTGAGAAGATTCCGGCTCGTCTCGCGGCGAAGGTGACTAAGAGCATAAAGGTACCGACGATCGGAATCGGAGCCGGACCGAATTGTGATGGCCAGGTTCTCGTCTACGCAGACATGGTTGGCTTGACGCGCGAGTTTAAGCCGCGGTTTGTCCGCCACTATGCAAACTTGGCCGATGAGATGCAGAACGCATTTGTCAGATACATCGAAGACGTCCGGCAAGGGAAATTCCCTTCGAAGGAAGAGAGCTACTGAGCAGAGAAAGCTCAAATCTCGAAAGCCAACACTTGAGACATCGTGCGCGGAAGCGGTGGTTGTCACTTCGAAGTAGGTAGCAGCAGCCGGACAACTTTCTTGAAGACAAGCTTTCCCCTCGTGAGTTCTTCGGAAGTGAAGAACCCGAGGGCAAGCAGAGCAACGGGATAAAACAGCACGATTACGAGCTTCGTTTCGGCCTGCACGGCTCTCCCGTGTCCTATGAGAATATTGTTCACCACGAGAATCACTCCTGTCGACAGGATCATTTTGAGAATCCGGAGTTTTTCAAAATTGATTCGATAATAGCGCTGGCTCGCGAAGTACATTGCCGCCGGAAGAAACGCATAAGAAATCACTGTAGCAACCGCAGCGCCCTTGATGCCGTGAGTCGGTATCAGCAGAAAGTTGGCACTGATGTTTATGACTGCAGATATTCCCGCAACTATCAATATCACTTTCGTCTGATCCTTCAGGAGAGCACCCGTGGTCATGATATAATAAGCGCCCTGGAACAGATAAGACACCAGAACAAAAATGATGATTCCGCCTGCTGCCGAATACTCGGGGGTTCCGATGAGACGAACGATCTCGTGACTGAAAGAACCGACTCCTATCAAAATTCCGAAAGTAAGAAATAGATAGTATGTCATCACCGTAGCGAAAGTTCTTTTCGCCTGAGCATCCCCTGCAATCTTGAACATCAGCGGCATCCACGCGACTACGAATGCATTGACTGCAAGCGACATTAACATACCAACTTTGTATCCAAGAGCGTACGCACCGAGATTTGCCAGCGTAGTGTATATCCTCAGGAAGTAGCGGTCTGCTGAGTTTATTATGAAAAAGGCGAAGCCGCTCACCAGCAGCGGAAGACCGAACTTAGCCATGAGAATGAAACACCGCCGCGAGAATTCAAACTTGATTATTCGCGCGCTGAACACGAAGCTGAAGATCAGCCCGCACGCGGAACCGATCAGGTTGCCGATCAGCACGCCGTAGATGCCCTGTTTCAAAAATCCGACAAAGACGACATTCAACACGAGTGTTAAGACAAGCTTGGTGAAGTTTATGCCGGAGTACAGTCCGGGTTTCGTCTGTGAACGGTAAAGGGCAAGGGAAATCGTCGTGGCAGAATCAAACACTACTGTGACGAACAGCAAGCGCCAGTAGAATGCATACCGGTTCGTGCCGAAAAAAATATTGCTCACGAACGAAGAGGAAAGGCTTAAGACAAGCGCAATAATTCCCGCCATCAAGAGGACCGAGAGGAAGGCTGTCTGAAAGAATTTATCTCTTTCGCTTTGCAGCTCCTCCGTGACATAGTAACGCGTCAGTGCGGAATTGAATCCCATCACGCTTGCGATCAGGAGGAAGGCGCCGGTTACTGTGAAGAGCTCAAGCATTCCGTACTCTGCCGGTCCCAGCATCTTTGCGTAAAGAGGAACTAAGATTATCGCGCCGGCTTTGCCGAGGAAATCGAACAGGCCGTACACCAGTGAATGTTTTGTGACGCTCTTGATCCGGTAGAAGAGAAGGTTTTGACTGCTGTCTGTCTGATCGCTCAAGGACTAATCACCCTTTTGATCGTGCCGAATCGCTGTCAAGTCATTTCCTCTCTATTTGCGCTTGATGCCTTTCATCATGATCCAGGTGTCAGATGCTCGAAAAAGAGATAATGTCAGTCTGTCGACGAAGTGGCACACGGGGATTGCTAGCGAGGAATGCCAGCGCCTCCAAAGCTCCCGGGATAACTTCGTGTGACCGATGTGTCTGCGGACGACAGAAAAGCCATGATGTTCGAGGAGATCTGCTATGCTATCCTTGTCGTATGTATGAAGATGGCCGTTCAACTCGAATTTCGTTCCGCAGTTCGGACAGGTCGCAGGCTTGAGCGTCTCCCGGTAGGGGACGGAAAGAATAAACTGTCCGCTCTGTTTCAGCACACGATGTATTTCATCGATCGCCCTGTCGTTGTCCGGAACATGCTCTATGATTTCGCCGCATAAAACGACATCCAGCACTCCATCGTCCAGCGGAATCCTTTCTTCCACGTTGCCAAGCAGCTGCTTGATTCCCTGCTGCTGAGCCTTGACCTCATATTTTTTCAGTCGCACGTCTGAGATATCCATCACGTAGCAGTGATGCCCAGCCTTTGCAAGAGTTGAAGCCACATCGCCGTCTCCCCCACCTATGTCCAGGATTGAAAGCTGCTTGCCATTGATCATTCCGATCATCGTATAGAAACGGTACCACATAAGGTGATGGGTCGCAGCATCGACCTGGCGTTCGGCCTCCTGATCGTAAAATTTTTTCAAATCAGTATCGTGCATAACGTAGTCTACTCCTCATGTGTTCGTTCCAATCATGGCTTCACGCCAAGTCTCAGCCTTCACGGGATTCTCCTCCCGGGAGATCGTTTTCATTCATCGGATCGCATCAAGAACTTTTCTTGCGTTAGCCGTCCACGTATGTCTTTCTTCGCATATTCTCCTTGCCTCGTTGCCCAATTTCTTTCTCAGCTCGGGATCGTCGGCCAGGAGGATTATCTTTTGTGCCAGTTCCGCGGCATTGCCTGGTGTCATCCAGAGGCCGTTGACTCCATCTATGATGACCTCGCCGATCTGCTCAAGCTTGCTTGCGATTATCGGCTTGCCCATTGACATATATTCGAACAGTTTGATAGGAGATTGGAAGAATCTTGTGCCCTGTGAAAATCCAAGGTGGGGAGACACAAGTATATCGCAAGCGGCCAGATATTTAGGGGCATCACTGTGCTGAACGACTCCTGTAAAGACAAAATATTCTCCAAATCCCATTTCCGTAGCTCTGTTCTTTAATGCACTCCGGAGTTCGCCGTCACCGATCATCAGAAAGCGCAATTGAGGATTTTGCTTGATTGCAAGCATCGCTGCATCGCAGAGTGTTTCCACTCCGTGTTCTCCTCTGAATGTTCCGATATAGCCGATTACGATCTTCTTGTCAAGACCAAAGCGATTTCGCACTTCCGACCCATCTATGTCCGGACGGAATTCGTCGGGGTCAACTCCGTTAGGACAGACGATATATTTCTCGTCGGGCACTCCATATTTCGACAGTTGCTCTCGGATGACTTCGGAAACTATGCACACTTTGTCTCCGCTCTTGAGGGCCAACGACTCGCAACGGATTGCCAACCTCTCGAAGAGGAGTCGACTCCAGTTCTTTTTTGCCCATACTTCGGAAGCGTTTGCCTCGAGAACCATCGGGATCTTCGCTCTTCTCGCAATGATTCCCCCAGCGAAGTTGAAAACCGACAGGCGCTGGTAAACCATTGCAGGTTTGAAGCGGCGAACCAGGGCGCCTGCTCTCATAATCAGCTGTATATTGAATGCGATGAGTTGGAACTCATCAAAGAAATCGAGAACGCTTAAGGGCCGCACGACAATTTGTGTCGCCTCCGCCGGGAGTGCGGGTGATTTGCTGTCTGCAACGAAAATGACTTCGTATCCCAGCTTCATGAAAGCCTTTATCATACCTTTTATATGCGAGACAGACCCTCCCGCCGCGAGGCTGCCGGCAAGATCGGTTCGAAGAAATAGAACCGCGGGCTTTTCGCTTGTCCTTGCAAGGTGACGGCCGATCGGCTGTCGCAAGACGGAGAAATATACCGAGAGAAGCTGACTTACTCCGAGCAGCACTACTCCGACTATCGACCCGATCAAGAGTCGAGGGAATATCTTGAAAACGATCTGGAACCCTGATACATGATGGAGCTTTCCATCTTCTCCCCGCAAAATTCTGGACCGGGCCCTGCTGAGACTGAGAATTAATTCCATCATGCTTGTCGTTCGGTTTGCTGTCGAATTGCGGAGAGAAGCCGCGACCAAATCTTTTCTATGTTTGCGAACTC
Organism: uncultured Bacteroidota bacterium; assembly: GCA_963704305.1. Lineage (GTDB taxonomy): Bacteria > Bacteroidota > Ignavibacteria > Kryptoniales > JAKASW01 > JAKASW01. Next base: position 2,115,370 of record OY969888.1, read on the forward strand.
TACTCACGAGCGCAGGGATGGGCAGTCCGGCAATATCCTGCTTTCGGAGGACCTCTAATTCCGCACTCGGGTATTTTGATTGCAAGAGGGAGACCAGCTCGCCGTCTTCGAACGGGAGTGCGAGTATGGATCGTGGTTCCCTTTCCTGAAGGTAAGAATCTGAATTCTGCGTGCCTGACCTATCGCTATATGAATTCATCCGGATTTGTTGATTTAGTCTCGGCAATTCTTCATTCCCATGTCCTGCGGATCTATTCAATTTAACAATCGTCCATGATTTTGAGTGCGGAAACGATTCTTTATTGACATTTTGTGTGACAATATAACTTTGGGGCTCGCGTGTTTCAATTTAACAGGATGGAATGCCTCGGCCTTTCCAAATAGGTGAACGGAATGTTAAATTGAAATAACGATTGTTGTCTCATATAAGGGTTGAATAATAGAGTTTATTATGGACGATTTATCAACAAAGTACGTTTCGTTAAGAGAAGGACTTGGCAAACATACATCTGACGGATTGGTTGTCGCCTTTTCCGGCGGAGTCGACAGCGGATTTTTACTGTGGGCAGCTGAAGAAGCAAGAAGAAAATACGGTGGCAGGCTTGTAGCACTGACCACGAATAGTGAAAGCATGCCGAGCCACGATAGAGAAGATGTCGAGAGATTCATAAGGCGAGTCGGCGTGAAACATATCTGGAAAGACAGCGCCGAAGTCGACGATCCCAAATATAAAATGAACGACTCCTTCAGATGTTATTATTGCAAAACCGAATTGTTCAGGATCGCGAAGGAAGTAGCGGAGAGTAATGGCTGCGAGAAGATCGCTTATGGTTACAGCGCGTCGGACAGAACTGACGTTCGCCCCGGCCACAAGGCTGCACTTGAGAATGAGATCCTATTTCCGCTTGCCGCTTACAACTTCACCAAACCGGAGATCAGGGAACTCATGCGGATCAACGGGTTCGAATTGCACGACAAGCCATCGAGTCCGTGTCTGAGCTCACGAATCATGCAGGGAGTTCAAATCACTAAAATGGAATTGAGAGACATCGATTTTCTGGAGACCATCCTGCGCGACGGCGGTCTGAAAGTTTTCCGCCTGCGTGTGCATGAGATGAACGGGAAACATTTTCTACGGCTGGAAACTGCACCGGATGAGATGGCCACCGCTTTGAAGCTGAAGGAGACTCTCGTACGAGAGGCAAAGAAACGTGGCTACTCCTGGGTCACGCTCGACCTCGAAGGTTACAGGACTGGCGGCGGGACGGCATCGTGACTCGAGAATCCATCAATGAAATCCTGCTGCAAGTTCAGAACGGAAAGCTGAAGGCTGCAGACGCATATGAGAAGATCAAGCGCTTGCCGTTCGAGCTCGAGGAAGCCGGATATGCGACCCTGGATCATGGACGCGCTGTTCGACTTGGATTGGGGGAAGTCATCTACGGAGAACATAAGACGATCCGCCAGATTATCGGAATAGCGGAAAAACTCTCAAAGTCCGGTGATCCAATTTTGATCACGAGATTGTCGAACGATAAGATAGCAGCTTTGAAGAAAAAATTTCGGAAAGGACATGCAAATTCTTTGTCACGCACGTTCACCGTGAACCCGAATCTTTCAAAGGAAGATCGGAAGGATGAGCCGTATGTCTGCATAGTTACTGCGGGAACAAGTGATATTCCGGTTGCGGAGGAAGTTGCGGACGTTTGTGCGGCGATGGGCGTTGCTTTCGCGAAACTCCTCGATGTCGGCGTTGCAGGGATCCACAGGGTCTTGAAGAATATGGATGTAATGCAAAATGCCTCCGCGGTCGTGGTGATAGCGGGTATGGAAGGCGCGTTGCCGAGTGTCGTCGGAGGATTGGTGTCGAAACCGATCTTCGCAGTGCCGACGGATGTAGGTTACGGTGCAAACTTCAAAGGCTTGACCGCACTGCTGAGCATGCTTTCGTCTTGTGCGCCGGGAATTGCAGTAATGAATATCAACGGCGGCTTCTCGGCAGGGTATGCAGCGTGTCGGGTCGTGAATGGGTTGAAAGCGATACGTTAGACGATTGTGAAACACTCCCGAGCGGGAGATGGCAAGTCCGTTCTGGTCAAATCTCCGGATCTGAACCCGCATGTAATGGGAAGTGAATTCCTCGCATCTTTCCCGCCGAACCAACTAAATGATTCCCGGCAATACTCTTTCCAGACGTTCACTCTGCGGTCCCGGTCCGAGCTACTCGGCCGCCTCAGTAAATACAGTTATCGGTTCGCTTTGGAGCCTTGCCATTCCACCACAGGGGAGCGGAAACTTCTGATGTGAATCCACGAAGAACGTTATATAGTCGTCAGCGTGCTCGACTCCGTGAATACGCAGAAGAACTCTCCTGGTATCTTCCGAAAGATCGTTCGAAGGATCTCCCTCCGCTACGAGGTGATGAATCGTCCATGACGGCTCGACGATCAAGCCGAACATCACCGATTCATCATGGCTCCAGTGCACGGCCGTCAGGTCGTAGCCGACCCGTATCGTAAAATTATTGCGAACAAAGTAATCATAGTCGGGAATCATTTTGCAGCAGTTGCGGTAGATCCCGAAATAATGTCTTCCTCTCGCTCTTGCGTCGTCAACGAGTCCCTCGATTATTAATCCTTCTGCAAGCTGAGGCGAGTCCTTCAGTACTAATTGTGTTTCTGAGAAACCGTCATCTGCGAATTTTTCCATCCCGGTTCCGTATCCAAATGCCTGTTCCCCAAGAGTGAACACTGAACTCTCTGATTTGGAAAGCCACTTTTCATATCTTAGCCGATCTATATCCGTAACGTCTTTGACCTGCGCCGTCATGAACCGAATCGGTTCCTCGGGCAACTGTACCGGAAAAGCACGATGAAAAATTCCCAAAGTGTTACCTTTGTCCTTCATCATAAACCCTCCGTTCTTATGTCTGTTCAAGTTAAGATTTTTTTGGGAAACTGCAACCCACAAATACGGGGACTGGGCATAAATGGTGTTTTTTGACACATCGCGCAATGCGGGGAAAATGAAGGCTGAGACGAATCTGAAATCTAAACCCGCCGAGCCGTGAAACTTCTAAATGGGTGTTTTTCGTTGGTAATATTGGAGTTTTGATCTTTGTTCCTGGTTCGATTGAACCCGAAAGGGGATTTAACGTCTAACTTTATGATTTGACATTTGTATTCGTTTTGCGTAAAATTTCTTTTGAATGTGGAGGAAGCGATGAAGAAGATTGCGTTATTGTTGGCTATGATGCTGGTTCTAAGCTCGATTAGCTATGCACAGTTTAAGGATGATCTCTCGAACCAGCCGAGTGTTCAGAGTGGTTTGATCCGGTCCGACGACAGCAACGGTTTGTTTCTCGGTTTCTTGAATCCGGCAAATCTTTCAATGCACCAGACTATCTCGATGAGCTTTGCCACGATGGGAGGTCAGTCGTTGTCGCTCGCGATGTTCACGAGTAGTGTGGCTTACAAGATAAGCGACCCGTTGACCTTGAGTGCGGATGTCAGCCTGTTGAATTCGCCGTACAGTTCGCTCGGCAGCAAGTTTTCGCAAAGCTTGAACGGCATATACCTGACGCGAGCGGAGCTCAATTATCATCCGACAAACAACTTCTCGATAGATTTTCAATTTAACCAGAATCCATTATACAGATATTACAATCCTTATTCTTACTATAACCCCTGGGGATGGTACGGACTTCCTCGGTAGTCTGATTCAAGATTTCGTGCCCGGTTATCCCGTCTCGCGTGCGGCGGGGCGAATTTATTCTCGGCGATCTTCCCGCTCGATCTTATTTATCCGCACGCCAAATGTCGTTGATGAAGAGGCTTAGGGGAAAATTTTCCGTAACCGCAAAGAGATCTGCAGCCGTCGCTTCTCTGGTTATCATTTCGTTGTTCGCAGTCGTGCTGGTGTCCTCCCTTGTCGATCATCTTTTTATTCATCCGTCTGTGAAGTCGGAGCGGGTTGAAAGCAATGCGCCAACAAAGGTCGAGAGGCTAATACAGGTGGGCGTGCGAAACGAATGCGGGGCGAAAGACATCGCGATGGCTTTTACTTCGTATCTCAGGAAGAGGGGTTTTGATGTTGTCGAGACAAAGAACGGGGCGGTGTTTGATAGAGCATCTACAACCATTGTCGACGCTGCAGGAAACTATCAAAACGCTCTAAGAGTTGCCCGGGCGTTGGGCGTAAAGAAAGAAAATGTCATTACTCAATTGGATCCAGGGAGTTACCTGGATGTCGAGGTCCTGATCGGAAAAGACTACCGCGATTTGAAACCGAATGAGAGTGTCGAATAATATGCCAGAAAAAAAATCCCTCCCACGCCAGATTGCTGAGTTCGCATTGTCGAGGAAGGCAAAAGATGTCGCCATCTTGGACTTGCGCAAGTTGACCTCCATGACAGATTACTTCGTGATTTGCACTGGTGACTCGGAACCGCAGGTGAAAGCTATCGCCGATGCAATCATGAACGGCATGGAGGAACGCGGCGAAAAGGCGTGGCATACTGAGGGCCTGCAAAATCTCCAATGGGTTTTGCTCGACTATGTCAACGTCGTCGTACATGTGTTCCATAAAGATGCCCGGACATATTACGGGCTAGAAAAATTGTGGGGAGATGCAAAGATTCAGAAGGTTGCGGACAGAAAGACGGTGGCTGTGAGGAAGCCGCAGAGCATCAGCGGCACGGAATCCCATAAGCCGGGACGTGCAGGGACATGAAGGATTATCTTAAGTCGAAGATCCTGGCTGCACTCGAGAAATCCGGACTGAAGACATCGTCGGACATTTCTTTTGAAAAGCCGAAAGTGGAGTCGCACGGTGATCTCTCGACCAACTTTGCGTTGGTCGTTGCAAAGCAATTGTCCGAAGAATCGCTTTCGGTGAAAATGAAGCCGCGGGAAATCGCTCAGAGAATCGTTGATGCAATCGAACTCGATCCGACACTTGTTCGAAAGGTTGAGGTTGCCGGTCCGGGTTTCATTAATTTCAAGTTTACCGACAAATATTTCCTTACGTTCATAAACGAAGTCCTCGAGAATGGAGAAGATTTCGGGAAGTCCACCGCGGGTGCCGGTAAAAAGACCCAGGTTGAGTTTGTGAGTGCGAATCCGACTGGTCCGCTGACCGTTGGGCACGGGCGCAACGCGGTCTTCGGCGACACGATCGCAAACGTTCTCCAGTGGACAGGACATGATGTGACTCGTGAGTATTACTTCAACAACGCCGGCCGGCAGATGCGTGTGCTCGGCGATTCGGTTAAGCTGAGATACCGTGAGATCCTGGGCGAGACGATCGAGTTTCCGGACGATTATTACCAGGGGGAATATATACGCGGCATCGCGCAGCATCTGTGTGACGAACACGGCGACAAGTTGAAGGAAGAGCCTGCCGAGGGAATCTTCAAAGAGAAAGCGGAAGATGAGATTTTCGAAGACATAAGAAAAACTTTGCAGAGGCTTTCGATAAAGTTTGATGTCTTTTACAATGAGAATTCTCTTTATGAAACGGGGAAAATAAAGGAAGTGATAGGGGCGCTTGAGTCTGCCGGACTTGCCTACGACAAAGATGGCGCGAAATGGTTCAATGCAACGGCAGTCGGCGGCGAACAGGACAAGGTTATCGTCAAGAGCACGGGCGAGCCGACATACCGCCTTCCTGATATCGCATATCACATAGAGAAATTCAGGCGTGGATTTAACGTCGTGGTTGATATCTTTGGCGCGGATCATATCGCGACTTACCCCAACGTCTTGCTCGCGCTGAAATCATTGGGTTACGACAGCAGCAAGATCAAAGTTCTGATCCATCAATTTGTCACTATTTTCCAAAATGGCGAAGTCGTTAAGATGTCGACGCGGAAGGCAAACTTCATTACTCTCGATGAGCTCATAGACTGGGTCGGGCCGGACGCAGTCAGGTTTTTCTTCCTCATGCGGAACATCGGAACACATTTGAACTTCGATGTCGATCTTGCGAAGAAGCAGAGCGAGGAAAATCCCGTTTTCTATTTGCAATATGCTCACGCCAGGATAGCAAGCATCATCCGTTTTGCGGAAGCTGAGGGGATAAAGGTATTAGCTTTCAGCGATCAGCTGTCAGCTGTGAACTATGAGCTGCTTAAGGAGAAAGAGGAAATCGATCTGGCTAAGCTTCTCGGTACCTTTCCAGAGATTGTTGAAGCGGCAGCGGCGATGTTCGAGCCTCACAGGATAATTAATTATCTTCAGGAAGTTGCCGAAGCATTTCACCGGTTTTATCACGTTCATAGAGTCGTGATCCCGGATCGTCAGCTTGCTGATGCGAGATTGGCGTTGTGCGTTGCTACAAGAACAGTTCTGGCGAACGGATTAAAGATCTTGGGAATATCAGCACCGGAAAAGATGTGACACGGTAATTCATGTTCATTTCTTTTGACTAATCGCAAAAGGAACTCTTCTTCAGGGGAACTCGTTAGCAAGTGGAATGGACCGTGCAGGTCCTTTATTTTTTTTAAACGCACTCTCTCTTACTCAGGAAGGTCAATGCCCAGAACGCTCTCCTTTTCTTTAATGCTTCTCTTTAGCTGCGCTTCGGAATGCTTTGCATTGACCGACACGCTCAGTTTGTCAAGGCCGTCCGATGACGGTTTCGCAATCGATCGGGATAGACTTTCTCCTGACTTCATGAACCTCGATTCGGATTCAGGTTCTTCCGAGAATGCGCCTCACAGGAAGCTCCTTCCCGACCGGATGAGTCTGTGGGAAACTTTTCTTTGGGGGGAGCATGGGATTTTACGATTTGGACAGCTGACACCCCAATCACGCAAGAATGAACTCGCCTGGCGCAATACGATGTTACAGGTTCACCAGGCATTAGGACTCATAACATGGGGATCTATGGTGACAACGCTTGTGTTCGGTCAGCTTTACTTGAACGGGGATAGCCGACTGAGGAACTACCACACTACCGCCGCGAGCATAACGGAAGTCTTATATGCTGGCACGGCCGCGCTCGCACTGTTTTCCCCACCGCCGCTGATCCGGCGATCTGAGACCAGCACGATTACCGTACACAAGACGCTTGCATATATTCATGCCGCTGGAATGATCCTGTTGCCAATCCTGGCGCAGAACATACGTCAGAGGAATGGGCGCTCCGGATTTCTGCCGCTCAACGTGTCGAGAGCGCGGGCGCATCAGATAGCAGGCTATATCACGACCGCTACTTTCACCGCCGCAATCTTAGTTGTGACATTTTGATAAAAGAGAACCTGAAAATGAAAATGAGGATCTTTCTTACCGCCGCGTTATTTCTTTTTGTAACCTTCCCTGTCGCACGTGCAAAAGTAGTGAAGGTCGAAGCGGACAAAAATGAATCTTCAATCGCATATCACCTTCATCATCCTCTGCATGAGGTGGACGCAGTCAGCAAGCAGTTGTATTGCCAGGTCGAGGTCGACGACAGCAGTCACAGAGTTCGTTCCGTTCTGGTGTCTGCGGACGTGACGACGTTCAACAGCGGAAATTCGGATCGAGATGATCACGCTATGGAGGTGATTGATGCGATTGACTATCCTGATGTCAAATTTCAAAGCGACTCGGTCAGCTATCTGTCTGACACACAAATGCACATGGGCGGCAGTTTAACGTTTCACGGCATTACGAGGACAATTGCGATGCCGGTGAGCATAAGTCCGGTGGGAGACAAATCGGTTTGCGATGGGGACTTCGACATAAGTCTCACCGAATTCAAAGTCGATAGACCGTCTCTCCTGTTCATCCCCGTCGACGATAAGCTTCACATAAAATTTCATATCGTATTCGACCAAAGCCTGTAGGGGCTTCGGTATTTTTCAAACTTGGGGCCGAGCGGAATTCAGTATACTCGTCGGGGGTTCGTCCGGTCGCCGCGGGCGATGATTTGCAGTGGTCAAAAACGTGGTGATCGTATTTGACATACCGGCGAGATAAAGCTCTTCAAACACTGAGCTATAGGCTCATCAGCCTCAGGCTGAGAATCACACGAATGGATTCTAATCCTATGAAACGAATTTTACGAATACGTTTCATTCGTGGCATCCATTCTTACGCTGTTATGAGAAACAGACAATCTCGAAAAATATTCCTTTACCAGCGAGCCTTTTTTGCCTAAATTAATTCTCAGTCAAGGTCGATAATCTCTAAAAGGAATCTGAAATGCTCAAGCCGAGAAAGAAAATAACAAAGAAGGAACTCAAAGAGGACCAGCTTGTCACGACTTATTTCAAGGTGGTTGATATCCTGAAGAACAACCGCAAAAAGGTGAGCGGGGGTGTGACGGTACTGGTTGTTGCTGTCATCGTTGTCTTCGCGTATCTCAACAATGTCCATTCCAATAATTTGAAGGCGGCAACTGAGCTCTCCGGCGTTCTTGAGCTTTTTAACGGTGGCGCATATCAAGTTGCGATAAACGGCGACCCGACTCACAACATCGCGGGCTTGAAGTCGATTGTCGAGAACTACGGCAACTCTGAGAGCGGTGAAGAAGCCAAGATCTATCTGGCGGACTGTTATTACTACCTGGGGGATTACGATGACGCATTGAAGTACTTCAAGGACTACGGTGGAAGCGACAGGTTCCTGGAAGCCAGCGCATATGCGGGCATGGCGGAAGTCTACGAGATTAAGGGAGACTATGAAAAAGCGGCCGAGTACTATGACCGGGCCGCGTCACGTGACTCGAAGAGTTTTCTGGCGCCGCAGTATCTTGTCGGAGCCGCAAAAAGCTACGTGAAGATCGGTAAGAAGGATAGGGCGATCGAGTTGCTTACGCGCGTGAAGCGGGATTTCTCCGGCTCACCTTATGCGAGTAACGTTGATTATTACCTGGCCGAAGCGAGAGTCCAGAAATAATTCGGGTGCCCGCGGAAAATAATTGGGTTCGGGGAAGAGTCAGGAATGTTCCAACTGCGTTAGACCGTGTCGGAAGGTTCGCGGGCGGATCAAGACCTATGAGCGTGTCCCCGACTTCCGAATTGCAACGGCTTATTTCTACCCGCCGTCTCGATCTTTCAAAATGAGATCGATGTCGCTCAGCACTTTATTCTGGATTATCTCCACTGACTCCTGAGTCTGCGGACTGAGTGTCTTCGTGTAAGAGAAATCCTTTCCGACAATTCCATAAACGATCACATGTTTGGGTAGCAGGTTCAGGGAGCGCGCGAGTTCTATTGCTTGTATTAGGTCGAGGCCGTGGGTGGAGACGGCGAAAAAATCTTGTGGCATCGATTCTTTGCTTGCATCCATGCGGAAGATTGTTCCGGCAGGCGCGCGCGATTGCACTGCGTCCACGATGATCATCGCAGACGCCGATTGCATCAGCTCGAGCAATCGCGATTGATCACCCTCGAGTTCGACGGCGCTTGCGTTCGGCGGTAACTGTTCCGCAAGGTTTCTGACAGCTAACACTCCGGCTGCATCGTCGCCGCGAAATTGGTTTCCAATTCCGACGACCGTGATGGAAGTCGCCCGGACTCCATCTTTGTCAGCCGCTGCGGAATTCGGAGCCGGCATGTTTCTGATTCTCACCTTTCCCGGTCAGAGGAGCCATCTGAGATTTCTAGCTTCAGGAAGTGGGTTGCGCAGGAGATGCATGGGTCGTAGTTTCGCACGAGCTGCTCGCATCTGAAAGTCAGATCTTGTTTCGGCATCTGAATGTTTGCGGTGACGAAATTCCGTAAGTCGGACTCTATCATCTTCTGATTCTGAGACGTTGGCGGGACGATCTTAGCGTCTTTGATGAGTCCATCGGCGTCGATCAGGTAACGATGGTATAGGATGCCTCGCGGTGCCTCAGTGCATCCGAAACCGAAACCCGGCGTCACCTCGTATTCGACAGTCGGTTTCTCCGGTGGTTCATAATTTTCAATTATCCGAATCGCCTCATCGCATGCATAAAGCGTTTCGACGGCCCTGGCAATTATGCTCTTGAACTGATTTAGTATCGGCGGCTCGGCTTTCGCTTCTCGGGCCGCCTGCTTTGCTATCGTAGAAAGTTTATCGAAGTTCAGGTTGTACCTCGACAAAGGTCCGACAAGATAAGCACCTTTGCCCTTCATCGTCGACTGAAGTGCGTTTGAATATGATGCGTGCGATTCATGGAAGATGAGCTCGTACTCGCGAATATCGATGTCAAGTCCCTTGTTCGAAACCAGCCGACCTTCATTAAATGGATACTCGTTCGGGTGACTCAAAGCGACAAATTCGTAATCATAATCAAAGTCGGGGAAGGGGAGACCCGCGGCCCAAACGACCGTACTGTAAGCTTGTTCCCTCGCCCATTTCAGATTTTCGAGTACAGCGGCGAAATCTTTTTTCAGTGGCAACTTATAAAATCCGCCGATCCTGACATTGACGGGATGGATCTCCCTTCCGCCGAGAACGGAGACAATATCGTTTCCGGTTTTTTTCAAACGCAAAGCGCTCTTAACAACATCGGGATGATCTCGCGCAAGCTGTATTGCATCGTCAAACCCGAGAAAGTCAGGAGCATGGAGCATATAGATGTGAAGGGCATGACTCTCGATCCATTCACCGCAGTACAGCAAACGTCTCAATTCTCGAAGCTGCCCATCCACTTTAACACCGAACGCGTTTTCCATGGCGTGAACCGAGCTCATCTGATATGCTACGGGACAGATGCCGCAGATGCGCGCAGTGATGTCAGGCGCTTCGTCATATTTTCTTCCCCGCAAGAATGCTTCGAAAAAACGGGGAGGTTCAAATATCTTGAACTTGATATCGTCCACCTGGCCGTTTTTCGTCTTAACAAGGAGAGACCCTTCTCCTTCAACTCGAGCGATATAATCGACCTTTATGGTTCTACTTTTCATGAGCATCGCTCTCTCTTCTGAAGGCGTCCGCATACGCATTGAATTTTCGGAAAGCATGAGTGATGTCGAGGTTTGTCTCCCCGAGTTCTTTGAAATACTCTGCCAGAGACGAAGTGTTAGGCGATTCCATCGGCCCGAAACAGCCGTAGCACCCGCGGTGATATGATGGACAGATCGCACCGCATCCTGACTGAGTAACCGGCCCGAGGCAAGGCTCACCGTGAGCCACCATGACGCAGACGTTTGCCTTTAGCTTGCAGTCGATGCAAACACTATACGCATGAACGTTCGGCATCCGTTTATTGAGGAATGCGCTAATGACTTCGATAAGCTGGTACTTGTGTATCGGGCATCCTCGCAACTCATAATCTACGTGAACGAACGAGCCGATCGGAAGCGACCTGTCGAGAGTAGATATGTATTCAGGCGATGCGTACACTATGTGGATGAAGTCTTTTATATCCTTCCAATTTCTGAGTGCCTGTATTCCCCCTGCTGTGGCACAGGCACCTATTGTGATCAGAGCGCCGCACGACTTCCTTATTTCACGAATATGCTCAACGTCATGAGGAGTGGTAATGCTGCCTTCAACAATTGCAATGTCGTATGGACCTTTGAGCATTCTGCTGCTTGCTTCGGGGAAGAAAGCAATGTCGACTGCGTCCGCGACCGCGAGAAGCTCTTCTTCCGCATCGAGGAGAGATAGCTGGCATCCGTCACACGAAGCAAATTTGAAAACTGCGACTTTCGGCTTTCCACTGTTGGAGCGCCCTGGCATTCTATATTTCCTTTTTCTCAAGTAAGTGATACACTTCCGGCAGTCGGAACACCGGGCCGTCCTTGCAAATAAACTTTGGTCCAAACTGACAGTGTCCGCAGAGCCCAACGCCGCACTTCATGTTTCTTTCCATCGAAATGTAAATCTGATCCTGTATGAGACCTCTCCGTTGAAGTTCCTCGACGGTAAATTTCATCATCACTTCCGGACCACAGACCATCGCGACAGTAGCTCTCGAATCCATCTTGATATACGAAAACAGGTTTGTCACTACGCCGATATGACCTTTCCAGCTTGAGTCACCGCGGTCTACGGTAACGATTATTTCCGTATTTGGCAGTTTACTCCACTGCTCAAGTTCAACTCTGTAGAGAAGATCGAGCGGACTGCGTGCACCGTAGAGAACGATGATTCTCCCGAATCTCTCTCTATTTCTTATCAGCGAATAAATAACAGGCCTCAACGGGGCGAGGCCTATTCCACCTGCCGCAATGCAAATGTCTTTTCCCACTGCTGCCTCAAGCGGCCAGCCTCTCCCGAATGGACCGCGCAGCCCGACCATATCTCCTCGCTTGAGCCGTGAGAGAGCGGATGTGACCGTCCCGACACGATGGATCGTGTGCGACAACACGTTAGACTTCGCCGGGTCAGAGCTGATGGAAATCGCTGACTCGCCGCAGCCAAAAGCATAGACCATGTTGAATTGTCCGGGCCCGAAAGTATAAGCTTTGCCGTCCATCATTGGAGGATCGAGCTGGAGAGTGAAGGTATCGTCTGTTTCCCAGATGATCCTTCTAATGGACGTCACCGTCGGGATCATCGTATTATCTGTCTCGGTCTTACTCACAAACGCTGTTTCACTCATCAAAGTCGACTCAATCTAGTTAGGTAAATTCTTCAAGCTGAAAGTCTCATTCTTTTGCGCTTAGTACAGTGCCGTAAATATCGAGGAGCTGCAGCCGCGTTGCCTCGAGGCGTCGTTCGAGGACTTCGGAAAACCGGCGGAGCATTTCGTATCCGAAATGATGATCTGTCTCGCACTTGGTTCGGAGACAGGTCGCATCGATTGCAAAGGCATGGACTTGTTCCACTGCGTATGCATCGAAGTGCCACCGATAAGGCGAGATGAGCCAGGACCAGCCTAAGACTTCACCTGGTCCGATCGTTAGAATCCTGATCTGTCCGCGTTCTCCGCCTTGAATTTCGAGTGTGACTCTTCCGTTGCGGACTAAATAAAAAGTCTTGGCGTCCTCGCCTTCGCGAAAAAGTCGCGCTCCTTCATGGAAGACGACATTGGACGCACATGAAGTCAGTTCCTTGAGCAGTTCTTCATTCATGTCTCTTAGGAAAGGATGCTTGTGCAGTGATTCGGTTAGATCTTGCGGTTCCATGACATTCCTCTCTTTTTGTTTTTAGACTTCTGATTGTCTGAGAGTTTGTATTTCAGCAGTTATGTCAATGCCAACTGGACACCAGGTGATGCATCTTCCACATCCGACGCATCCAAGAACGCCAAATTGTTCAACCCATGTCGATAGCTTGTGCGTTAGCCACTGCCGGTAGCGTGACTTAGGGCTAATGCGGAAGTTCCCGCCCGCGACTTTTGAGAAATCCAGCGTGAAGCAAGAATCCCATTTTTGTAACCTCTCGGCCTTTTGACCGGAGAGGTCCGTGACATCTTCGACCGTCGAGCAAAAGCAGGTCGGACAAACCAGCGTGCAGTTGCCGCAGGTCAGGCATCGCTTTGCCACGTCGTCCCAGTGCGGGTGGTCGAAATTCTCCGATAGGAATTTTGGCAGGTCGGACGTGTCCAATGATTTCTTCATCCCTTTTTCTGCGCGACTGATGAGCTCTTCGGCTTCGTCAATCTCATCTTGTTCTGCGTTTGTCGTCTCAATTTCCTTGATGATTGAGGCACCACGTTGGGATCCTACCTCAACCAAGAAGTAGTGCTTTGCATCATTCAACACTTCTATCAGGGCAAGATCGAAATCACGATTTGCCCGAGGCCCGGTCTTCATTGATGAACAGAAACAAGTGTCACCGGACTCGGTACAGTTTACCGCGACCACGAAGCAATTTTCTCTCAGCTTTTTGTAATTGACATCACCGTGGCCGTCGGAATCGAAAACCAGATCCTGAATTAGTATCGCGCTGAGTTCGCACGGTCTTACACCAATGAAAGCGTACTTGATGTCGGAATCTGTCTTCTCGTGAATAGATGCGCCCATGGAGAACTCAAGTGCCTTTCCATTTCTCCCGACCAAGAACAAACTTCTTGTCGGAGGATATAGGAATCGCTTCCAGGATTGTGGTGCACCATGGAATCGGAAATAAGCTTGTTTGTTTTGCTTCTTAAGTTGATAGCTTGCTGGACTCTGCTCGTCCGTCCAGCCAACGGGGAGCTCGTTCGATGACTCGATCTTTGCATATACGACAGCCCCGTCTCTGACGGTAGGTCCGATCGTCATGTAGCCGTGGCTCTGCAACGCGTTGAAGAGCTGTTGGAGATTCGCAGGGTCCAATTTGAGAGTATTAGTCATTATCGCGAAGAGTTTTTGTCAGGCGAATAGAATCAATGGTTATGCCGCCATCTGACCCCGCAAACACTTCAAAATAATGATTCAGGTGAATAACAAATAATCAGATTTGGGACAAAAAGAGACGTTCGCCCGATTATGACGCTATGAATTTTTTATGCAGATGACGAGAAAGCCCGGTTAAGTTTTTCAACAGCCGATGTTCACTCCTGTATATAGAGAGGTTCGTGCTCAATGACACCTTCCGGCGTGAGGTGATCCCTTTCCACAAGTATGGCGATCTCCTAAGGCGCACCCCCTGACCGTGGTAATGATTGCATCCGGCACACGGTCTTCACCTCTTGAGGTTCCTGTCCGTGATATGAATCTCGCTCAGGGCTTGAGTTGAAGTTCGACATCGTACAGCGCGGGGTGTCCTTCTTCATCGATATGAACCTTCGACCTCATTCCCCACAGCCATGGGAGTTCCTCGACAAGCTGAGATATCCTTCCAAGGAGTTCTTCGCACTTGTCTGAGCCGGATAGACCGAGACTTTCAAACATCGCTTTTGCATCCCGGTCTGTAAGTGGCGTGATCCTCTGTACCGGTCGTTTGTCCGGTATGCTCAAGATAATAAGAGGACCAAAATGCGGATCCGATCTTATCTCAATCCGGCACTCATCCACACTTGGAGCATCGTCGTTCTTCGCAGCACTTCGAGAAAGCGGTTTGATCTCGACTTTCACGCCAAAGAATGCAAGAAGCTCTGACGCATCTGCTCCACTTACTAAGATGGGCCCCGGGCTTGGCTGGCCCGAATCAACTTGGAACAACTTGCCATCTCTCTGAAGGATCGTTTCCAATCTCGAACGCGCCGACCCTATATCGACATCTTCATACCACAGGAGATGCCCCTGCGGTTGCTGCCGGTTCTCAGCGTACTCGGTCACTCTGGCAAGTGCAAGCGCTGCGGACTCGGGGAAGCGGTAGGACGGGAAGACGGCACGGCGCGATCTTTCAGTTTGGTATGTGGCAGAGGCCGCAATCTCAACGGCCTTAGCCGTTCCCATCAGGCACAGTACCACGGGCTTGTTCGTTCCGGCGTTTCTCTCTGAGAAGACCGCGCCTCGCCTGATGGCTCTGCCGATAGGTTCCGGATCGCATCCGCCAATGCAGGCGAAGATGGAAATTAACGAATCGACATTTTCCTTTTCCAGAAGTTTCTTCACTGTCTGTTCGTAGTCTTCTGCCGTGGCAAGCGGGCCGAGGTTTATCACGTTCTCCTTTGCCACTGAGAGGCCGTGGGCTTCACAGGCATCCGCGCAGATTGTCAGCGCTCCACCCGCGTTGCTCATGATTGCCACTCTGTCTCCTTCAGGCAATGGCTGATGAGCCAAGAGCATTGCAACATCAAACATTTCTTCAATGGTCTCCGCTCGAATGACACCAGCTTGTTGGAAGAGAGCATCCACTTCACTGTCGCTTTCGACGCCGCTGTTGCGCACCTGAGCTGCCTCACGACCTGCTTTGCTCCTCGCACTCTTCACGCAGAGTATGGGTTTCTTATAAGATACTCTTCTTGCGACTCGAGCAAACCGGCGCGGGTTTCCAAAACTCTCGAGGTACAGGAGCGCGATTTCGGTCGATGGGTCTTCCTCCCAGTATTGAAGAAGATCATTGCCGGACACGTCGCCGCGGTTCCCTCCCGAAACGAAGGTCGAGAAACCGATTCCTCTCTCAGCTGCGTAGTCAAGAATTACGATGCCCAGCGCTCCGGTATGTGAAAAGAATCCGACCTTGCCCGAGGGCGGCATGATCTCGGACAGACTGGAATTGAGACTGATTTCATTCTGAGTGTTGATGATCCCAAGGCAGTTCGGTCCAATAAGTCTCATGCCGCTTGCCCTTACGATCTCTACCAATTTTTTTTGGAGCGAAGCTCCTTCGTCGCCATCATCGGCAAACCCCGCGCTCAACACGATGACCCCTTTGGCACCGACGCTGACTGCGTCATTAACAACATCCAGGACATTCGAGGCAGGGATTGTAATAACGACAAGGTCGGGACGCTCCGGCAAATCCGAAAGTGTTGGATATGCTCTCACACCTTGGATCGAAGTTGCCTGATTGTTCACCGGGTATACTGTTCCTGTGAAATTTGACTCGAGTATGTGTCTGAACACTAAGCTCCCGGCCGCCCGCGAGTCTCTCGATGCACCGACCACAGCGATCGATCCGGGCTTCAGAAGCGGGTTCAGAGAGTTTGCAGCGGCGATGCGATCCCTGAGATCTGCTCGGTCGCGGATTGCAGCATTCCCGCTGACGGGGAACTCGATGTGTACTGTGCTCCCTCCTATCGCCTGGATGACCTCAAAGCCGGCATCCCGGAAAACAACCATCATCTTATCGTTTGCGGAGAGCATCTCTGCCTCGAAGCCAACGAAACCGTTTGCGGCAGCAATTCCCGCAAGTCGCTCGAGGAGCAGCGTGCCCACTCCTTTTCCCTGATAATCATCGTCAACAAGCAACGAGACTTCGGCGGCGTTTCTTACTGCCAAGCTTACGTAGTTGCCAATTGCCACTACTCTTTCAGAGGAATCGCCCCCAACAATTGCTAGCAGGCTTGCCTGTTCCCGAGGCTCGTTAACACACATTTCTTCGATGATGGACTTGGAGACGTAATTCACTCCAGCCATGAATCTGAAATATCGGCTTTCGTCAGAGACTTTGTTGATCAGGCCTTCGACGGATGCCATGTCTTCACGCGTCGCGATGCGCAAGGTTACGCCCGAGCCATCGCGCAGCAAGACATGCTCGTGATAATTCTGCCACTCCCGAATGATTCTGAACATAGTTAAGATGTTCTCCGCTGCCAATTTAATTCTCATTCTCATTCGGTGAAAGTCTTTTCGGTTTGAAATCCGGTAAGGAGTACTTTCTGTGTTATCACATTCCTGCCAACCTACTTTGGTGCTCTCATCAAGCGAGCCTGAATTGGCAGGAAAACGACAAGCTGGATGCGCATCGCGTACCACATCATCTTCGTTTCCGAACAAGACGGGAGATCCTCGTTTCTGTTACTCAAATGGTGAGCCAGGACGCATCGACAAGTCCTTCTGACTGAGCGGATTCTTATCCCGAGCTTCACATTTACACGGTCCGAGGAAAACTTTCCACTAAAGAAATGGGTTAAAGTATATCAGAAGGCTCCGGGAGGTGCATTTTGTCGATTATCCGAGACCGAGCGGAGATCCCCGTCAGTGCAATAGAACAAGTATAAGGAGGAACAAACCATGTCTGACAAAAGGAATGATTCACTTGAAGTCAGCGAAGCTCAGATAGCAGCCCACTGGAAAGAGGAGGAATACTACTATCCGACCGCAGGATTCATTTCACAAGCGAACCTGGTCGACACCAGTGTAGATGACAGGTTCAGTCCTGACAATTTTCCGGAGTGTTTTAAGGAATATGCCGACCTGCTGGACTGGTACAAGTACTGGCACACTACGCTTGACACCAGCAATCCGCCATTCTGGCGGTGGTTTGTCGGCGGACTTCTGAACGTAAGTTACAATTGCGTCGATAGACACCTTACCAAGAACAAGGGCAAGGCTGCAATAATCTTTGTTCCGGAACTTGAGAATGAACCACAGCTGGCGGTCACGTACCAAGAGTTATACGTGAGAGTAAATGAGACTGCCGCGCTTCTCCGGGATTTTGCCGGATTGAAGAAGGGAGACAGAGTTACGATTCACATGCCAATGGTACCGGAACTTCCGGTGACAATGCTTGCTTGCGCGCGACTCGGAGTGATCCACTCAGTCGTGTTCGGCGGTTTCAGCGGTATGGCGTGCGGCGATAGAATTGCAGACTCAGGAAGCAGGGTATTAATCACAATGGACGGATATTACCGGAATGGCCAGGTTCAGGATCATAAAGAGAAAGCTGATGTTGCCGTAAATCAGGCAAAAGAACTCGGAGCAGGAATTGACAAGGTACTCATCTGGCGGCGCTACCAGGGCAAGTATCTATCCGCGACTCCCGTCGTCAAAGGAAGAGACTATTTCATGGATGAACTCTTGAAGAATTACAGTGGAAAAAGAGTTGCGCCAGTACCCGTTGCCGCGGAAGATCCGCTGTTCCTGATGTACACGAGCGGCACTACCGGCAAGCCGAAAGGAATACAGCACAGCACCGGAGGATATTTAGCCTACGTAGCCGGAACAGCGAGGAACATCCTTGACATTCATCCCGAAGACATTTATTGGTGCATGGCAGATATTGGATGGATCACTGGACACTCATACATAGTCTACGGTCCACTGGCGCTTGGCACGACCAGTGTTATTTATGAAGGCGTGCCGACGTACCCCGATGCAGGCAGGCCGTGGAGGATAGCCGAGCAGCTCGATGTCAATATCTTCCACACAGCTCCGACCTCTATTCGTCAGCTTCGAAAAGTCGTCCCGAAGAGCCGAAAAAATACAACTACCATTTCAAACTGATGGTTACAGTCGGAGAACCCATTGAGCCTGATGTGTGGAGATGGTATTACGATGAAGTAGGAAAAAAAGGAGCAGTCATAGTTGACACTTGGTGGCAGACAGAAAACGGTGGATTTCTCTGCAGCACAAAGCCTGCGCTGAACCCGATGAAACCTGGGAGTGCGGGACCGGGAGTTCCCGGAATCCATCCTGTCGTGTACGATGAACATGGCAATGAGCTTGCTCCGGGTGCGCAAAAAGCAGGAAACATTTGCATTAGAAACCCATGGCCCGGCATAATGCAGACAATATGGGGCGATCCTGACCGCTACGTGCAGACTTACTATGCGAAGTATTGCAAGAATCGTCAGAGCAAAGATTGGAAAGACTGGCCATATTTTGCAGGTGACGGCGCTCTGTATGCCGCAGACAGCTACATCAGAATCCTCGGCCGGGTGGATGATGTCATAAACGTTGCCGGTCACAGGCTTGGCACCAAGGAATTGGAGTCGGCCTGCCTGACTGTTCCTGAGGTGGCCGAGGCAGCGGTCGTGCCTGTCATGGATCAAATCAAAGGAAGAGTGCCCGAAGTTTATATTGCACTAAAACCCGGAGTGTCTCTTGATCACGGTGAGGTGCAAAGGAAAGTCGTGGGCGCGATAGAGAGCATGATAGGAAAGATTGCGAGACCCTCTCACGTGTGGATCGCGGAAGACATGCCCAAGACACGTTCAGGCAAGATCATGAGGCGAGTGCTTGCCGCTGTGTCCAACAGCATGCCTGTTGGCGATGTTACCACGCTCGCGAATCCGGACGTGGTGGAACACATAAAAGTGATGGTACAGTCGCAGGCCAAACAGGTCTCCGCCGGTGAAACGCCGGATGATATCAGGCGATTCGGCCAAAACGAATAAGTGTTCACGACGAATTGCTTGATCCTTAACATTTGCGGGAATGACTCGGAACGGTAAATCAGGTTAATGTTGTGCCTTCCATTCGGATTCATGAGTGCCGACTTAGTTATGAATGATGCACTGCGGCCCTTCTCGTGACCAGCAATGCTTGCGGTTCACTTTATTGAATGAGAGTGCGAATGATGAGTGCAGGCTTCGGTGAGTAATAGCAAGGTAGTGCGACGTTGGTTGATGTGCGGTTGAATTGACACGATGATGCAATCGAAAAAGTCATTGTCAGAACAAACCTACGCTAAGAGGGTTCCTGATTAACCCTTGAGGCTAATAGATCAACTACAACTAAAACCACAAGAAAGGGAACAAACAAAATGGACGAATCGAAACTGTCCAACCCGGCACCTCTGGGACTCATGGGGTTCGGATTCACGACCGTTCTCCTCAACCTTGCAAACACCGGACTCTTCCCAGTGAATGCCGCGATCCTCGCCATGGGAGTGTTCTATGGTGGACTTGCCCAGGTGATTGCGGGTATAGCGGAGTTCAAGACAGGGAACACCTTCGGCATGACCGCCTTCACTTCCTATGGATTCTTCTGGCTGACTCTTGTCACGATCATCATTACTCCGAAGCTGGGATGGATAGACCCTCCTTCGGCGGCGTTCATGGGATGGTATCTCATCGGTTGGGGCGTATTCACTTTCCTGATGTGGGTCGCGATCGTCGGAAAAGCGGGAAAAGGATTGCAGTTCATTTTCCTAACACTCTGGATTCTCTTCTTGCTGCTCGCGCTGCATGCTTGGAGCGGCACCGCCGCAATCGGCCAGATTGCAGGTTGGGAAGGTCTGATATGCGGACTGTCAGCGGTCTATGTGGCTATGGGTACGGTCATCAATGGACAAAGAGCAAAGACCGTGCTGCCGATTTGAATGGAGAAAAATCGTCGCGTTCTCAATTTGACCTCATGCAGAAACTATCGATGAATATTTAGTCTTTTCCCGCAGGTCTCGCTGATACAAGCGGAGAATAATCTGCGAAAATCAGCGTCATCTGCGGGAGGAATTTGATCATTTAGCCGCTATCCCATCCGCGATCAGCGGTCGCGTCCCTTTTATGGTCTGATACCATTTCGGGATCGCATCTAGCAGTATGATTACTACACTCGCCATAATGACCGCGGTCAAGATCAGATTTAAATAGCCGGGCCCTTCGCTCCCCGGTTTGGAGGTCATCGGGAAATATATATTTGCCATATTCATCCAGCCGGCAGTCAACGTGGTTGTGCCGACAAATATCATGGGCACAAGAGTGACCCAGGCATATTTCGCCCTTCCGCGATTGATGATGAAAGTCGTGCCGATTGCGAGTGCGATTGTGGCCAGGAGTTGATTTGCTGCGCCGAACATCGGCCAGATTGTGGAAATTGTGCCTGTATAGATAAAGTAAGCCCAGCAGAAGACCACAACTGCGCTGGTGATAATTGTTCCCGGCATCCACTTTATCTCGGCGAACGGTGCATATATTTTCCCAAGTCCTTCCTGGAGCACGAACCTGCCGATTCTTGTCCCTGCGTCGATTGTAGTCAATATGAACAGAGCTTCGAACATGATCGCAAAGTGGTACCAGTATGCCATGAGGCTTTTCATGCCCGGGATGGAGGAGAATATTTGAGCCATGCCGACGGCGAGTGACACTGCACCGCCTGTTCGTCCCGCGAGTTGTTCACCAACCTCTTTCGATAGTCCGACAAGGTTCGTCGCTGTGAAGCCCATTATCTTGAGTTGACCTGCCATGGCCGCGAATTTCTGCACCGGCACGTTTATGGCAAAGTAATCGTGAGGATAGAGACTTGCCGCAGCAATCAATGCGAGTATCCCGACAAATCCTTCGCAGAGCATTGCCCCGAAACCGATCGACTTAATATGTGACTCCATTGACACCATCTTCGGAGATGTTCCTGAACTTACGAGCGCGTGGAACCCGGATATAGCACCGCACGCGATAGTTATGAACAGGTATGGAAAAAGCTTGCCGGGAATTATCGGTCCTCCGCCGTGAGTGTACATCGTCAATGCCGGCATCTTCAGTTCCGGAGCTACGATTATGATTCCAAGAGCCAGGAATGCAACTACCCCTAATTTCATGAATGAGCTCAGATAGTCCCGTGGCGAAAGTAGAAGCCACACTGGAAGCACCGATGCAAAGAATCCATAAACGGCCATGAGTATCGTCAGCGTCTCTTTGTTGAAGGTAAAATACGGGCCGAGCACCGACTCGGGGACATATCTGCCGAAGATAACTGCGAGCGTCATGAGTATGACGCCGATAACAGTAGCTTCAGCGATCTTTCCTTTTCTGAGCTTGAACATCCAGAACCCCATGAATATCGCGATTGGAATTGTCATCCCGATGGCAAATGTACCCCACGAGCTCTCTGAAAGTGCATTCACAACTACGATGCCCAAACCGGCGAGAGCGACAACGATAATGACTAGAATCGCGATGGATGCCACCACGCCGCTGAGGGGACTTATCTCCGATCTTGCGATCTCCGCCAGCGATTTTCCGTCATGTTGGACTGACGCTGCAAATATGATGAAGTCTTGGACTGCCCCTGTAATTACGACTCCTAGGAGAAGCCAGAGAAATCCGGGGAGGAATCCGAATTGCGCCGCGAGTACGGGGCCGACAAGAGGTCCGGCACCAGCGATCGCTGCGAAGTGATGGCCGAAGAGAACCCACTTGTTCGTGGGATAATAGTTGTGCCCGTCATTCAGCCGCTTTGCAGGAGTCACGCGCCTGTCGTCAAGGACGGCTACCTTCGCAGCTATGAAGCTGTAATAGAACTTGTAGACAATTGCAATAACGGCCAGCGTCAGGAGAATCAGTGGCATAGCATTCATCAGAAATACCTCCGTCGTTTAGAGCGTGCTAAGAACTGTTTCATGACAAACGGGAATGGTCAACAGGAAACATTCCGGGTGAAATCTAATGCATCGAAAACTCTCTCGCATGATCTTTGAGAAGAGTTTAAGAAATCGCAGCCAAAATGTAAACAGATTCGTGCCCCTTCCTTTCGCGATAGGGGCATAGAAATTGAGGGCAAAAGTAGCGAGTCAACGAGGTAAGTCGTTGAGAGAAAGAAAGACGCTGAAACGAGGCGCCCCGGCTCCAGCCTAACTGCATTCACCCTCAGTATAAAGGCCCAAGACACAACATTGCTTCAATAACCATCGCTGGACTGTGCCATGATACTCTCATCATCTCACCTCGAGCATAACTTGATGAATGAAAATATCTCCCATTCCCGTTTTTCCCTACTCCAATCTACCCACTCCTTTAACTTGCCAATTAACGTCTCCCCTCCGCTAATTCGCAGCCCCTATATGGGATTTCAGGCATCCAAGGTATGTTGGTACTCAGGCCAGTTGCCCGTCTATCCAAGACTGAACCCGGCCATTAATTTCTCAAGGGACCAGTCATTTTTCCTGACGCTCGAGATCTCAGATTTAAATGACTTTC
Organism: uncultured Bacteroidota bacterium; assembly: GCA_963704305.1. Classification (GTDB taxonomy): domain Bacteria; phylum Bacteroidota; class Ignavibacteria; order Kryptoniales; family JAKASW01; genus JAKASW01. The sequence continues at coordinate 2,138,446 of OY969888.1, forward strand.
CATTGAGTTGCACATGCGGAAGACCGCGTCGCTTTTGGATGATGGTGTATGCAGGCGTGGCTTTGGGAGTGAGCCCCAATCCCCATTCGAAGGAGTCCTCTAAGGCGGGTTGTTCTCTCTTTAATTCGTCGACGATATCGCAGGTGGACCGAAAATTCTTTTTACATCGAAAAGGAGTCCGGCGAAACCAATGCTACTTCGTCTTACGAAATGTCAACACGACTTCGCCGGCAACGAAGAACTGCCTGTCGTCGGGAGAAAAGCTGAGGATCTGATACAACTTGTTTGACGGTTTCAGTTGAACTCTTCCGTTTGCGAATTCGTAAAATCTCACGACCAAGATTCCGGCAGCACTCCCGAGCACAAGTGTGTTCTGAGCCGGCTGTGCAACTCTTCTGCATATCACATAATCTCCTTTGAAGAGTCCGACAAAATTCATGGCATCATCGGAGACTTTCGTTGCAAACAGTTCACCCTCCGGAAGAAGCTTCGCGTCAAAGTGTAAGATGTCGACAATATTTGAAAAAATGATCTCGCGAGATTCTATTCTCGAGACGACGGGAATCGTTCGAACTGACGGAGGGAGATCGGGATTTGCCAGTTCTGATTTCGGAAGATTGATACCGCGCGAACGTCCCGCCTCACGTTCGATGTAACCTTTTCTTTCAAGAGCCTTGAGGAGATCGCTTACCGCGCGCGTCGACTTGATCCCCATTTGCTCACCCAACTCGCGGAAAGTGGGCGGCTTGGAATGGTCTCTGATGTAGCGCCGGATGAACTCGAGCGCCTCTCCCTGACGCTTAGTGAGCCCTCTTGCCATACCCCGTAAATTACACAACACAAGTTTAGGGGTCAATATCCGGGCGACATTCCCACAGATTTTGTTTAGTAAAAATATTATAACGGCAGCGAATTGAATAAGTATCCAAATACTCCCAGAATTTGGCATGGCCCTACTAAGTGGGAAAACCTCAGAAAAATCCGCTTGACTTTTCAATCAAGTTGGTTAAATTTCCAACGGTGTGGGGAAAAGTGGGGAAGACCCCGACTTTTCCCGTGTCTACTAAAAGAATGTGGAAGTGATAGGGACAATGTCGTCGTTCAAAGGTCGGTACGAGTACATCTTGGACTCAAAGGGGAGGCTCAGCATCCCTGCGAAACTTCGCAAAAGCCTACCTCCCGATGCACACGACACCTTCGTAGTCACCCGCGGTGTCGAGAAATGTCTTTATGTTTATCCCCTCGACGAGTGGCGTCACCAAGAAGAGAAGCTCCACTCCCTCAACCAGTACTTAGAGAAGCACAGGTACTTTGTCAGAACACTTCTGATGTGGGCCTCGGATGAACTTCTCCTGGACTCACAATCACGAATCTCGATCCCCAAGAGCTTGCTTGAGTTCGCCGAAATCGAAAAGGAAGTCGTCATCATTGGCGCTCTCGAGAAGATTGAACTCTGGAACCCAAAGACTCTTAATGAATATTTGAATTCGCAACCTGAGAGTTATGCCAATGTGGTCGAGCAAATCGGAACGGTGAATGTCACCAAGTAAGAATGATGAATGGATATCACACACCCGTCCTATTGAAAGAAAGCATAGATTTCTTGCTCAATGAACTGAACGGAACATACGTCGACGCAACGTTCGGCGGCGGAGGACACACCAAAGAACTTCTTTCCAGATTGGGAAAGGACGCACGAGTCATAGCTTTCGATGTCGATGACCATTCACAACAAATCGCTCGCGAACTTTCAGCGTCTGACCAAAGACTTTCATTCGTTGAGAGGAATTTTGCCGACATAGATCAAGTTTTCCGCGAAGCAAATCTGGAGTCAGCCGACGGATTCCTGTTTGATCTCGGAATGTCATCTCATCAGATTGACAACGAGGCAGGATTCAGTTATAGACGCGATGAGAAACTCGACATGCGTCTCGACAAGCACCTTCAGACATCTGCTTATGATATAGTCAACACCTATGAAGGCGAGAAACTCACCAGCGTATTTACCAACTATGGCGAGGAACGACGTTCCCGTGCCCTCGCAAAAGCAATTGTAAGTGCGAGGAAGAAATCCAGGATCGAAACGACTTCGCAACTTGCGGTTATCATTGAGAAAATCTGTGGGAAGTCAGTCAAAAGTTTATCCAGGATTTTTCAGGCATTGCGGATTGAGGTGAACAGAGAGATTGATTCACTCGCAGCAGGTTTGGTCGCGGCCATCGACCTTACAGTCCGCGGAGGGAGGATCGTGGTTATCTCCTATCACTCGCTCGAAGATAGAGTCGTCAAGGAGAAATTCAAGTACGAAGCCGCTACGTGCATTTGCCCGCCGCAGAAAATCGTCTGCACGTGTGGAAAGATTGCGCGCATCAAGATACTTACGCGCAAGCCAGTTCCGCCGGGCGAGAAGGAGATCGTGCGAAATCGCAGAGCGCGTAGCGCAAAAATGAGAGTGGCTGAAAAGATCATATGAGCGAAAAGGCCAATCGGAACGTCGAGAAGAATGACCGTCGGATATCAGCCCCGCTAACCGTTTCAAAGTTCATTATGATCTTCGGCGGGATCGTCGTCGTGCTGTTGCTGATTGTCAATAACAGTGTTACCGTTGACAGGCTGGCGATCGATATAAGTTCACTTGATTCTTCCTACAAGGAAATAAAGTTCAAGAACGATTCACTGCAGGCAGAGCTGAAGAAACTTTCGAGCGCTGAGAGAATTACACGGATTGCGTCAGAAAAGCTCGGGCTCGTTTATAGCAGCCAGACCCTTGAACAAATAGAGATTGATAAGGACAAATTGCACGAGGCAGAGCAACAAGATGTCAGAGATACGAGTAAATAGCCCGGCGATCAATCGTGCCCGCATCAATTTTATCCGGACCCTCTTCGGATTGGTTTTCATCGCTGTCGTTGCCAAGCTTGTAATCGTCCAGGGAGTCAACAGCCTGCATTATCGGCAGGTCGCGATAAGACAATACGAGAGTGAAGTCCCACTAACCGCAAATCGCGGTCTCATTTACGACAGGAACGGAAGTCTCATCGTCTCGAACGACTATGGCTATTCCTATGCCGCGGATCCCGAACTTCTCGACGCTTCGGACAAAGAGATGATAGCGCAGAGGTTCGCCGCCGTCTTCAACAAACCGGAGACGTATTTCATCGACAAGATGAATGCAAAATCTCGTTTCGTTTGGCTCGAACGCAACATCGACCCTGCTCAATCAGCTGACCTCCAGAGATTTAATGTGTACGGGCTCATTAGGCTACAGGAACAGCAGCGATTGTATCCCTACGGACCAATTGCCGGACAGGTCCTCGGTTTTACGAATGTTGATGGCAAAGGAGCAAGCGGAGTCGAGCTCGAGTTTGATTCGCTCCTCGTCGGCAAAAACGGATACGAGATCATGCTGCGAGACGGAATCGGAAGGAAGATGCCTTCGGTAGACTATCCGCGAGTTGATCCCGTCCCCGGCTGCAACGTCCAGCTCACCCTTGACATGAATATTCAGGAAATCGTGGAACAGGAGTTAGCGGCCGGCGTGGAGAAAGCTGGTGCCGTTGCCGGAACAGCTGTGTTCATGAACCCTTTTACAGGCGAAGTCCTGGCTATTGCTAATTACCCGTTCTTTGATCCGTCTGAATACGACAAGTTTACAAATGATGATTCGAGAGACAGGGCGATCACAGATGCCTTTGAACCTGGCTCGACATTCAAAGTCGTGACTGCTTCGGCGGCACTCGAGGAAGGGATCGAGAGACCGAACGACAGGATCTTTGCGGAGAACGGCAGGTATGTCTTGTATGGCAGACCGATTGAAGACTATGAACATGCGGGTTGGATCACGTTCAGACAGGCAATCGAATTGTCGAGCAACATCGCCTTCTCAAAAATTGGAATGAAGATACCTGCTGACAAGTTCTATAGATACGCGCGGGACTTCGGGTTTGGTGCTCCTACCGGCATCGAGTTGCCAGGCGAAGTGGATGGCGAGCTGAAGAAGCCGCGTGAATGGTCGAGGGTTTCACTCCCGTTTATGTCGTTCGGTTACGAGGTGATGGTGACGTCGCTGCAGATGGCTCAGGCATATGCCGCGATTGCAAATGGCGGACTTTTGATGAAGCCATACATCGTCAGCAGGATTACCGACTCGAAAGGGGACGTGCTTTTTCGGAATTCGTCCACCATGATAAGACGTGTCGTGAGTCCTGACGTTGCACAGACGCTGACAGGCATGTTCGTTGACGTTGTCGAGCGCGGAACCGGCACCGGGGCGAAAGTGAACGACCTTCTCATAGCCGGCAAAACAGGCACAGCACAAAAGCTCGTCGACGGAAAATATTCAAAGAAGTATTACCGCGCATCTTTTGCCGGATTCTTTCCGATCCCTAACCCGGCAATTGTTGGATACATAATGATCGATTCACCAATGAAGGGCTACGCAGGAGGGACAGTTGCCGCACCTGTTTTCAAAAGAATAGCAAGTCGTATTTACGGCATCATGCAGCGGAAAACCACGGACTTCTCAAATGACAACCTGAAGTTCGTTTCGAATTATTCATCCGAGTCATCAGTGAGTCGCGTACGAAAGGTGGAGGGCGGTACTCAGAATGCGGAAGCGTCCGTGCCCCAGGCCAATTCAGAAGTCGGCGCAGACAAAACGATAAGAACGCCCGACGTTACGTTTCTCGATTATGCCTCTGCTGCCGCAATTCTGGAAAACTACGGACTCGCAGCCTCGAGCTCTGATGAGAGTGATTTCATCGTTCAATCTGAAAAACCTCTCGCGGGAACAGTCATCCCCCGAGGTTCGACTGTGCAGTTGAACCTGATCGATCCAAAGCACATTACAAGAATGCCGGATTTCAGCGGCAACAGTGTAAGAAAGGCCACTAGCTTCTTCCTTTCTGCCGGAATCCCGTTTCGTGTAATTGGGAGCGGAACTATCGCGAGCCAGTCTCCGAAAGCAGGTGAAGCGATAAACAAGAATGTTAATGTGATTATTAAATGCAGTAGCAATGATTTCAATGTCTCAGGACTCCATAGATGAAGCTGAGTGAACTCATCAAAAACGTGTCGGTAACTGAAGTCGTCGGCGACGTGGAAAGTGAGATTACCGATGTCGTTTATGATTCGCGAAAAGTGAAGGAGGGTTCACTGTTCGTTGCACTGAAGGGAGCACAGCTCGACGGCCATCGTTTCATCGTGGATGCCATAGGTAGCGGCGCGAGCGCGGTCGCGGTCGAGGACAACAGTATCGTCAACGACGACTACTTCCTCTCTCACCACACCACTAAACTACTTGTCCCCAATACCCGCCGCGCTCTTGCGCTTATTTCGGCAGCCTTCTTTGATCACCCCGGCGAAAAACTCAAGGTCGTCGGAGTGACTGGCACTAATGGGAAGACGACCACTGCTTGTTTGATCAAGTCCGTTCTTCAATCGGCGGGCGAGAAGGTCCTTCTGATCGGAACGATCGAATATATGTTCAACGACGAGCTCCTGGAGGCAGCAACTAACACGACGCCTGAGTCTCTCGAGTTAAGCCGGATGATGGCTGCCGCGGTCGAACGGAAGGCAACTTACTCGGTGATGGAAGTCTCTTCGCATTCGCTCGTGATGGATCGAGTTTACGGAATTCCGTTTAGTGTTGCGATATTCACAAACCTTACCCAGGATCATCTCGACTTCCACCGGACGATGGGCGAGTATTTCAAAGCGAAGAAGACACTGTTCGACACGCTTTCGACAGATAGTCTTGCGATAGTCAACATCGATGACGAGTACGGTGATGCGATAGTTGCCGGCTCCTCTGCAACGAAAATCTTCTATGGATTCAATTCGAATGCGGAATTTCAGATTGCAGAGTTTTCCTTTGGAGTTGAAGGAACGCGCATAGTTGTCCGCCATCAGGGAAAGAAATTTACAATTAACTCCAGATTGGTTGGGAGGTTCAACGCATACAATCTGACCGGTGCATTTGCGACTGCAGTCTCTCTCGGATACGACCCATCGCTTGCGGCAGACGCACTGGGTAAAGTCGAAAGTGTCAAAGGTCGGTTTGAGCGCGTTGGCTCGCGAAAAGGTTTTTTGGTCGTCATCGATTATGCACACACTCCCGATTCGCTTCAAAAGACGCTACAGTCCGCAAGAGAAATTCTGGAGTCTGCCAAAAAGGGCGGAAGACTGATAACTGTCTTCGGATGCGGTGGTAATCGGGACCGCACGAAGAGGCCCAAGATGGGCAGAATTGCCGGGAACCTGAGCGACGTCGCTATCGTCACTTCTGACAATCCTCGCTTCGAAGACCCGGAGTCGATCGTCGATGAAATACTTGCTGGGATGACGCCGCGAGATGATAAGGTGCTGCGGATCGTCGATAGAGGTGAAGCCATCCTGAAAGGCCTGGCGCTTGCGCTTCCCAATGACATCGTGGTCGTTGCAGGAAAGGGTCACGAAAATTATCAGGATATAAAAGGCGTCAAACACCATTTCGATGACCGCGAAATGGTCGAGAAAGCATTGGGACTGAGAAGTTGATTAAACCGCATGACATACCATTGAAAAGTCAAAAGTCAGAACTCAAAAGTCAAAGTTGAAAGTTTGATTACGTTAAAGGATATAGAGCAGATCCCGGAAGCAGAATTTCATAATCTGAAATTCAAATCTGCTCGCGGTGTCTCGACAGACTCACGCTCGATCTCCGGAGGCCAGGTGTTCTTCGCCCTCCGCGGCGAAAAGTTCGACGGCCACAATTTTGTTGTCGACGCACTCGGGAAGGGTTCCGTCTGCGCGGTCGTCGATAGAGCGTGGTACAGAAATGCTATTAACGATCAGCTGTCAGCCATCGGTTATCCTCTTGTTGTAGTCGATGACACGACCCGGGCCCTTGGTGACTTGGCGAATGTTTACCGCAGGAAATTTACAATGCCCGTGATCGCGATCGGCGGCTCGAATGGCAAGACCACCACAAAGGAAATGGTCGCCGGAGTCTTGAACCGCAAGTTCAAGGTCATTAAGACATCGGGAAATCACAATAATCAGATCGGCGTGTCGATGACGATCTTTGAGTTCGGTAAATCCCATGAGATTGCGGTGATTGAGATTGGCACAAACCACCTGGGCGAAATAAAACGCCTGTGTGAAGTGCTCGGTCCGATCGCCGGACTTGTTACGAACATTGGAATCGAGCATCTCGAGTTCTTCTGGACTTTGAATGGCGTCGAGAAGGAGGAAGGAAGTCTTTTCAATTATCTGAAGCGGACGAATGGCACCGCCTTCGTCAATGCAGATGACCGGAGACTTGTCAGGATGTCAAAGGCAATGAAGTACAAATTCCTTTACGGCTTTCGAAGTGGTTCAGCCGCGCGCAAAAATCTGATCGGTCGAATGTTCGGAATGGATAGCAATGGTTGTGCTGTATTCGAAATGAACTACCGGAAGAGAACCGAGCTTGTTCGGCTGAAAGTGCCTGGTGTTCACAACGTCATGAATGCGCTCGCCGCTGCGGCAGTTGGATGCTATTACGGGGTGAGTTTGTCTGACATAAAGAAGGCACTCGAGGGGCACAGATCGTGTGAAAAGAGAATGCAGATTGTCAAGGCGGGCGGTGTGACAATTCTGAATGATACCTACAACTCGAATCCCGAATCTGCTGTCGCGGCAATTCGCTGGCTCTCTGTCGTTCGAGGGAAAGGCAAAAGGATCGCAGTCCTTGCCGACATGCTCGAGCTAGGGAAGACCTCGATCCACGAACACCAAAAGATCGGGAAGGCAATTGCCAGGGAAAAGTTCGATTCATTATATACGTTTGGAAAGCTGGCACAGGAAATTGCAATTGCTGCAGATAGCAAACTTGAGACGAATTCGTTCGATGATAAGGGATCGCTAGCTGAAAGACTTATGCAGACTGTGTCTCCAGGCGATGTCGTTCTGGTGAAAGGTTCACGCGGGATGAAAATGGAAGAAGTCGTGGATGCGCTGGTGAAAGGTCTTCACGACAGGAGAGCCGGTTAATGTTATATTACCTGTTCGATCTTCTTGAGAAAGAATTTCATCCACCCGGCTTCGGGGTATTCAAATACATTACCTTCAGATCGGCACTCGCTGCGATCACTGCGCTCCTCATAAGCTTCATCATAGGTCCGATTGTCATCCGGAAATTGCACAGACATCAGATCGCCGAGCGGGCGAAAGTGGAAGGTCCGAAATCCCATCTGACCAAGGCGGGAACACCGACGATGGGTGGATTCATAATTCTTGGCTCGGTTATAATTCCACTTCTGTTGTGGGGCGATCTCGAAAACTTTTATGTCCTCCTGATTCTCTTCATAACGATATGGCTGGGCATACTCGGCTTCACTGATGATTATCTCAAGGTCATTAAGAAAAAACAAAAGGGTCTCATAGCTCGATATAAACTCATCGGTCAGTTCTGCATCGGGCTTCTCGTTGGGGCGGCTCTTTATTTCTCTCCGCAGCTTCATCCGTTCAACTCGCTCACGACAGTTCCGTTCTTCAAGAACATGAATTTCGATTACTCTTACTTTTATATTCCTGCGGTCATCTTCATCATTACTGCGACTTCGAATGCCGTCAATCTTACGGACGGTCTCGATGGCCTTGCGATAGGAGCGGTTGGAATCACTGCTCTGACGCTCGCGATCATGAGTTACGTCTCGGGAAATATCGAGTTCAGCCGTTATCTGAACATCATCTACCTTCGCGGCACAGGCGAGCTCGCAGTCTATTGTTCCGCACTTCTTGGTGCTTCTCTCGGGTTTCTCTGGTACAACGCTTACCCGGCACAGGTTTTCATGGGAGACACCGGCTCGCTGGCGCTTGGCGGTGCGATTGCGGGGGTGTCTATAATGATAAAGAAAGAGTTCGTCCTTCCGATACTCGGGGGAATCTTTCTCGCTGAGGAGTTGTCGGTGATCGCTCAGGTTCTTTATTTCAAATACACTAAGAGAAAATATGGTGAAGGTCGCCGGATATTCAGAATGGCGCCGCTTCACCACCACTTCGAGCTCGATGGCATATCGGAACCGAAGATAGTGACGCGCTTTTATATCGTTGGGATCCTATTGGCAATCTTGAGTTTAACCACCTTCAAGGTGAGATGAATTGGGCAAGCCGGATAAAATAAAGTCCGCAAGAGTCTCCGTGTTAGGCGCTGCCAGGAGCGGCGTGGCTGCTGCAAGGCTCCTGAAATCGCAGGGTGCGATTGTGTTTGTAAGTGATAACAAGCCGAAGGACCAGGCTGCACAGGAAATTCTTGTGCTGGAAGAATTGGGCGTGGCATACGAGTTCGATTCACACTCCGACAGGATCTTCGACGCCGACTTCATCGTGATCAGTCCGGGTGTGCCATCCAACACCAATCTTGTTCAGCATGCTCTGAAGGTCGGACTGAATGTCTACAGTGAAGTTGAAGTCGCGTCCTGGTTCTGCCGGGCGCCGATCGTTGCCATAACTGGCTCGAATGGCAAGACCACAACAACGGCTCTCATCGGAAAAATTTTTGAAAAGGCCGGACGAAAAAACGTCGTCGCCGGAAACATCGGCATTCCACTTTCGGACTACGTCCTTGATGCCGACGAAAGATCGGTGGTGATTGCCGAGGTTTCCAGTTTTCAATTGGATCATATCGATACGTTCAGGCCGAAGACCGCTGTCCTCCTGAACATAACACCTGATCATCTGGACAGGTACGGAAGTTATCAGGCTTACGTGGATTCCAAGTTCAGAATTTTTGTGAATCAATCTCCAGATGACTTTTCGATATACAACGCAGATGACGCAGCCGTGAACGAGCACTGCAGCAAACTGACCACGACAAAGCTGCCGTTCAGCTTTAATGAGAAAGGTGCAACCTGCGCGTTTGTCGAAAACGGGAATGTCTATCTGGTTAGTGAGTCTGGGCCAAGTCTGCTGGTCAATTCGAGAGAAATCAAAATTCGCGGTCTGCACAATCTTTATAATTCGATGGCGGCGTCACTCGCCGCGATGTCCCTGGGCGTCGGGATCGATGTTATCGCTGATACTCTCCGGGAGTTTCCTGGAATTGAACATCGCCTTGAGCCGGTGCGTGAACTCGACGGTGTGAGGTACGTGAACGATTCGAAAGCCACCAACGTCGATGCAGTGTGGTATGCCCTTGGAAGTTTCGAAGATCCAATCATTTTGATTGCAGGCGGAAAGGACAAGGGGAATGATTATTCACCGCTCTTCGAGCTTGTCAGCAAAAAGGTCCGAGCGATGATCCTCATAGGTCAGGCAGCACCGAAGATGGAAAGGGAATTCTCCGGCAGGACGAAATGCATAATGGCATCGTCGATGGAAGACGCCGTCGCGAAAGCCCGTCACGAAGCAAAACCGGGCGACGTTGTTCTTCTTTCCCCCGCATGCGCGAGTTTCGACATGTTTCATGATTATGAGCACAGAGGACGCGAGTTCAAAAGGTTGGTGATGGAGCTGTGAGCGGGTCAATATCATATTCACGCGAATGGGAACTTCGAAATGCGCGGCCGGTAACGCGCGACACACGAGAGAACATTCCCGGAGCTCAACTTCCGGAGCAGACGGCTCAAGTAACTTCTCGTTCGGGAAGAAAGAAGTTGGCGGCTGCTGACAAGTGGTTCTTGTTCGCAGTGCTCTCCCTCATGCTCATGAGCCTTGTCGTCGTCTACAGCGCTAGCGCGTTCTGGTCTGAGTTGAAGTTTCAGAGCCCGGTATATCTCCTCCGGAGCCATCTCTTCAAAGTCCTGGTTGGAATGGTTTTGATTTTCGTCGTGGCGAAGATCGACTATCACAAGTACGAGAGGTATGCCTTCCAGCTTCTTGTGATCTCCGGCGTGCTCCTGGTTGGCGCACTCGCCCAGCGGGTGGTGATCAAAGGTGCGGCCAGGTTCATTCACATTGGCGCGTTCAGCTTCGAGCCGTCGGAAGTTGCGCGCGTCGCGATCGTCGTATTCGTCGCGGGTTTCCTTGCCGGAAACCTTGAAAAGCTGAATGATTACAGAAATCTTCTCCATCCGATTGTCGCAACCGCAATCATAACAGGATTGATTGTTCTCCAACCAAATTTCAGTACGGCATTGATGATTCTGGCCGTCGTCGGAATGCTGTTTGCTGCGGGCGGTGTCAGAAAGAGGCACCTCGCGGTTCTCGTGACAGTAGCCCTGATAGTCGGTGCCGCCGTGATGATGGTCGAATCTTACAGAGTGGCGAGGTTTCAGTCCTGGGTAAAGCATGGCTCGGGGAACTATCAGGTCCAGCAATCGATAATTGGATTTGGAAATGGAGGTATATTCGGCGTTGGACCAGGGAATAGCAAGCAGCGCAACTTGTTTCTGCCGGAGTCTTATGGCGATTTCATTTATTCGATTATCGGCGAGGAGTACGGTCTTTGGGGATCAATTCTTGTGATGGCGGTGTTCATGTTCATCGCTTTGCGAGGGACAGCGATAGCGAAACGCGCTCCCGACAGATTCGGATTTCTCCTTGCCGTCGGGATTACTGCCGGAATCTGTGTCTATGCATTCGTCAATGCCGGAGTTGCAATTGGACTCTTGCCGACGACAGGCGTACCGATGCCCTTCGTCAGCTACGGCGGCACTGCGCTCATTATCAATTCGATCGCCGTTGGAGTTATTCTGAACGTGTCGAAGCACATCCAGCCGATAGTTAAAGATCTCCCTGTGCCTTCAGATTTCAGACCGGCAAAGAAATCGAGGGTGAGAAGCGACGAACCCGTTGTCGGAAGGATTTACAGCTGATGGCTCGATTACAGGGTGAATCGATTCGCATTGTGCTCGCAGGCGGAGGAACGGGCGGACATCTGTTTCCGGCCGTAGCCATCGCGGAAAGACTTATGGCAACGAAGGATGTCGATGTAATGTTTGTCGGAACAAGAAACAAGATTGAAGCGAGAGTGGTCCCTCAGCTCGGATATAAGTTCCACGCGATATGGATCGCAGGTCTCTCTCGCAAGTTCAGGTGGTCCAACTTGCTTCTTCCTATCAAGATAGTAGTTTCTATTTTTCAGTCTTTGATGATCCTTCTTGCCTACAGGCCGCGAGTAGTCGTCGGCACCGGAGGATACGTTTCCGGTCCGGTGTGCGTCGCAGCGTTAATGACGAGAACTCCGATCGTTCTTCAAGAGCAAAACAGTTATCCCGGAGTGATGACGCGGATGTTTGCTCCTTTCGCACGTGAAGTACACATTGCTTTTGAGTCTTCGGAAAAGTATTTTCGGTTGCGCCGCAATCTGTTCCTGACCGGAAGTCCTGTCAGGAAAATGTCGAGGCAGAGTCGTGAGGAAGGGCTGAGATATTTCGGACTTAGCACTGAAAGGCAAACGCTCCTTATTACAGGCGGCAGTCTCGGAGCGGTAAGACTCAACAGTGCAGTACTGGAAGTCGTTGACGAATTAATAGGCCGCAATTACCAATTGATATGGCAGACGGGTTCTGCTGATTTCGAAAGAGTCAGAGGGAGCCAGCAGAGGCATCCCGGCAAAATCGGGATTGAAAGATTCATAGACAAAATTGAGTTCGCCTACTCGGCGGCTGATATCGCCGTCTGCAGAGGAGGCGCTACCACGATAGCTGAACTCATCTATTTCGGCCTCCCGTCAATCATCATACCTTATCCATACGCAGCTGCGAACCACCAGGTCGAGAATGCGCGTGCCCTGGTCGAGAATGGCGCTGCTATCATGGTACAGGAATCTGAAATCGAGCAGAAATTCAGGAAGGAACTTTTTCTCCTTGTCGATAATCCCCCTCGACTCCGAGAGATGAGGGAGAGAATTAAAAGACTGTCGCGTCAAGATGCTTCCGAGGTCATTGCGAAATCTGTCCTGAGGATTGCTGCGAATGCATAAACATTTCAGGCGAAGGTTCGAATTCTATTACCAGTCGGTCGCTGTCTATGCGGTCGCACTTATCCTTTATGCAGTCATTCGAGGCTCGTTTGCGGAAGATGAGTTCAAGATCGTTTTCAAAGATCCGATTGTCTACGCCTTTGTAATTGTGCTTCTGTACTCCGTTGCTATTTTGGTCTTTAACATTCTGTTTCAAAGAGATGTCGTGGTCAGCGATGATGCAATAATCCTTCAGAATCGCTTCGACAGCAAGACCATAAAACTGTCAGAGATTGATTGGATCCGCGTCGGGCGGGCAAAGCGCATGCGAGTTCGCGGGAGTTTCAAGGTCATCAAACTGAAGCTCAAGGATCAGATGAGAGCCTTGCGAATTAATCCCGTTCACTTTCACGACGAAAAAGACATGATGGAGACTTTCAAAGAGTTGAGTGAAAGGATCAGCAGGGTTGTTTAAGAGTGTCAGGAAGATTCACATGGTCGGGATCGGCGGGATTGGAATGAGCGGGATCGCCGAGATTTTACTCGATCAGGGATTTGAGGTGACTGGTTCCGACAGACAGTTGACGGAAATAACGGAACGCCTCGAAAAACTGGGCGCTCGAATTTTCAAGGGTCATGCCGCGAAAAACCTTCGCGAGGCCGACGTTGTCGTGTACTCGTCCGCAGTTCATCTGGATAATCCGGAGCTTGTTGCAGCGGCTGAAAAGAAGATCCCGGTGATTCGACGCGCGGAAATGTTAGCCGAGCTCATGCGGATGCAATACGGAATTGCAGTGGCCGGAACGCATGGCAAGACAACCACTACGAGCATGACCAGCCTCGTCCTGATGGAAGGCGGACTGGACCCGACAGTCATCGTCGGTGGAAAGTTATCGAGCTTCGGCGGCACGAACGCGCGACTCGGGCATGGCGACTACATCGTGGTGGAAGCTGACGAGTTCGACAGATCATTCCTCCAGCTCACTCCTGTCATTGCCGCGATAACTACGCTGGAGCGCGAGCACCTTGATATTTACACGGACCTCGAAGATATCAAGCGGGCTTTCGTGGAATTTGCAAACAAAGTTCCGTTCTACGGATTTGTAATCCTCTGTCTTGATGAACCTTCCATCCAGGAAATATTGCCGCTTCTCAGGAAGAAAGTCATCACATACGGTCTCAATACTCAATCGGACCTGCGAGCGGTGAACGTTTCATTCGATGAGAACAGGAGCAAGTTCAATCTTCTTCAACACGGCAATGATCTCGGCGAGATCAAACTGAACGTGCCAGGGATTCATAACATCAAGAATTCAATCGCTGCAATTGGTATCGGACTCGAGCTCGGAGTAGAATTTGCCAAAATAAAGAAGGCCGTCGAATCTTTCACCGGAGTTTACCGGCGCACGGAGATCAAGGCAAACGTGGACGGCGTGATGATCGTGGATGATTATGCACACCACCCCACCGAAGTCCAGGCGACGTTGTCTGCACTGAAAACCGGCTGGCCGCAAAGACGAGTTGTCGCTGTTTTCCAGCCACATCTTTATTCGCGCACTAGAGATTTTCATGATGAGTTCGGGCGAAGTTTCCTGAACGCGGACGTCCTCATCGTCACGGAAATCTATCCGGCACGCGAGGAACCGATCCAGGGAATCACAGGCGAACTCATCGTCAATGATGCCCGCGCCTTTGGACACAAGGAGGCGTACTATGTCCAGGACAAGAAACAGCTTCCCGAGTTTTTGATGAAAGCCAAAAAGCCCGGCGACATAATTGTCACGCTCGGCGCCGGTGATATATCGAAATATGCGGACCAGTTTGTCAGCAAAATGAAATCTGCGAGCGAGAAACGTAGAACGAGGAGGACTTAGATGCTTTCCGTCGATCAGATGAGAAAGTATTTCAGAGGATACATTGGAATCGGTGAGCCTTTGGCCAGTTTGACGACTTTCAAGGTTGGCGGACCTGCGGATTTCTATTTCGAGCCGGCTGATGCGGGTGATCTTACAGTTCTGGTCAATCTTCTTGGCGAGCACAAGCTGCCGTTTACGGTGATCAGCAGCGGAAGCAACATTCTTGTTAGCGATGACGGCTATCGCGGGTCGGCGGTGAATCTCGAGCGCGGGCTAAACCACATCGAGTTTGATGGGGAATTTTTGAAAGCGGGCGCCGGGACTAAACTCTCCCAGCTCATCGACTTCTGTATCGAAAATAGTCTGCACGGTTTTGAAATGCTCGTGGAAATTTCCGGAACCCTTGGCGACGCGTTGATCGAGAATGCAGGCGCATATGGTGGAACCGTCTCGGACCATCTCGTGGATGTCGAGGTTGTGAGGAGAGGTGGGCTCAGAAAGCTGCCGCGAGAGGCGGTTGTGTTCGGCCACCGGTATAGTTCGCTCGGTGATGACATCGTGGTTGGTGCGACGTTCACGCTTCCACGCGGCGACAGGGACGAGATGAAGCGGGTCCGTCGTGAACTTCTGATTCGCCGGAACGAATTACAAACCGTGGAGTCACCGAACGCAGGATACATATTCAAGAATCCCGCGATGAATTCCGCAGGCAGGCTTATAGAGAGTTGCGGACTCAAGGGAATGAGAATGGGCAACGCACAAGTTTCAACAAAGCACGCAAACTTTATCATAAATCTTGGCAGCGCAAGGGCGGACGATGTAGTCAGGCTGATTCGGAAAATCTGGAAAGAGGTTCACAGGAAATTCGACGTAATGCTCGAACTCGAAGTGAAGTTGATGGGTTTTTCCGGAACATCGAGAACTGGTTTGAAGCAAGTTGAGGAACTGGTAGGCAAAGAAGCATGAGAAAGATCGAGAGGACTTATCTGAATTTCACTTTTGCGGTATGCGTGCTCGCCGCACTCTATTTCATTTCCCAAAATTGGAAGAACCAGCTGATGTTGCGCGGTGTCGAAGTCTACGGCAATCGTATCCTGACCAACGGAGAGGTCAAAGCGCTTGCGGATGTTCGAGCGCTTTCCGGCAGCCCGCTCTACAAGTTAAACCTCTCTTTGATCTCAGAGCACGTGAAACAGAATGCGT
This sequence comes from uncultured Bacteroidota bacterium, assembly GCA_963704305.1. Classification (GTDB taxonomy): domain Bacteria; phylum Bacteroidota; class Ignavibacteria; order Kryptoniales; family JAKASW01; genus JAKASW01. Next base: position 2,154,370 of record OY969888.1, read on the forward strand.
TTGTGAAAAATGCCGTCGTCGTGCGAGCACTTCCCTACGATTTGACAATCACGGTAAACGAACGCAATCCGATCGCTCTCATTGCGACGGGCGGTTCAATGTTTTCGGTCGACAAAGAAGGTGTTGTGTTGCCGCTTCCTTTGGGGCGGAAGAACAATATGCCTGTTATCGTGGCACAGAGTACCATGAAACGCGACAGCGATGAAGGTGACCCTGCGACTCGAGTTTCACCGGCGGCGGATCCTCGAGGAACGGGAGAGCCTGACATTGCGCTTGAAGTTGGCGACACAGTGAAAGGTGGTTTGATGCAGGCCGTGAATTTCGTAGAAGATGCAAACAGGTTTGGCTTTCTGCTAGCCGCAAGCATAGCAGAGGTCCAGGTGGATGGAGACAACTTGATCGCCTACACTACTGTGTCCTCGCTCCCCGTGATAATCGGGAATGGTAATCTCAACCAGAAGCTCGCGTATCTTCAGGAGTTCCTCACTAAAGTTGCGAACACGGATAACCAGAATTATGACTATGTCGACCTCAGATTTGACGGCCAGATCGTCGTCGGCACTCAGAGGCCGGTCTTGTCCGGGACAGGCACTCACGTCCGCGAGTCGACACTCGACAACATTGGAAAAGTGAATTGAGGTGAGCAAATGAGCAGCATGATAGTGGCGCTTGACATCGGAACGACAAAGGTTTGTGCTCTGGTTGTCGAGTGCGACCAGAACGGCAAGCTGAATGTTCTCGGGATCGGGACGAGTAAGTCCGGCGGCGTGAGCCGCGGAGTCATCGCGAACATAGATCGGACTGTCAAGTCTATCCAGGAAGCGATACGGATTTCAGAGACTAAAACCGGAACGAAAATAAAAAGCGCGATCGTCGGCATCGCCGGAGAGCATATAGACAGTTTCAAGACCAACAGTATCATCACTATCAGCAATCCTGAACATGAGATTACCGAGCACGATATCGACCGTTTGATCGAAGATGCGAGGCGAGTTCATCTCTCGCGTGACAGAGAAATCATTCACATAATTCCGCAGGAATTTGTCATCGATGGTCAGACCGTCACACATGATCCCGTCGGAGTGGCTGGCGTCCGTGTCGAAGCCTCGATGCACGTTGTTACCGGGCTCGTAACCGCTGCCCAGAATATTCACAAGTGCGTCGAAAGGGCCGGACTGAGCGTGGAGGAACTTGTTCTTCAGCCCCTCGCTTCCAGCTATTCGGTGTTGACGGACGACGAAAAGGAAGTCGGGGTCGCATTGCTCGACATCGGCGGCGGGACCACCGATCTCGCGGTGTTCGAGGACAGGACTATTCGTCATACTTCCGTGATTCCAATTGCGGGAGATCATATTACCACAGACATTCGCAAAGGTCTCGGCATCCTTCCCGAGCAGGCGGAAGAGCTGAAGGTCAATCACGGCTACGCGATGGTTTCTGAGGTTGTCGATGACGAGCCGATTTTGATTCCCGGCATCGGCGGAAGAAGGCCGATTGAGATCAACAAGAAACTTCTCGCACAGATAATCCAGCCACGGGTTGAAGAGCTTCTCGACATCGTGGCAATGGAGATAAAGCGTTCAGGTTATTCACGGCACTTGTCAGCCGGAATAGTTCTTACAGGAGGTGGAGCGCTTCTGAAAGGAATGCCCGAGCTCGTCGAATATGTGCTCGGCGTTCCGGCGAAGATCGGGATACCGCAGTCGTTCGATGGCGGCTTTGCCCGCGAAGTTGAGAATCCGATCTATGCGACCGCAGTTGGACTGATCCAGTATGGATTGAAGCGCGGCGCAGGAAAGTCGACCATCGAATTTGCAGAGCCCGCCGAGGAGCCTGCCGAAAGCCAGGCCGCAGAAAGTGCGACCACCGGTAAGAACGGCCAGAGTTTTATAGGAAAAGGAATACAGTTCTTAAAAAGGTTTATTAACAAAAACATCGACAATGTCTAAAAAGGAGGCCTACGGTGTTTGAACTTGATACAGAGAAGCAGGGCCCACGGATAAGAGTGGTGGGTATCGGTGGATGCGGTGGAAACGCCATCAACAGTATCGCTAAGCGCGGCATACACGGCGTTGACCTTATCTCAATGAACACCGACCTGCAAGATCTCGAGCGAAGTATTGCGCCAAACAAGATACAGATAGGGAAGAACACCACGCACGGGTGGGGAACCGGTTCGAATCCCGAGCTGGGAAGGCGAGCCGCACTCGAGGCGCGCGATGAAATATATCGTGCGCTGAAGGACAGCGACATGATCTTCCTTACCGCAGGCATGGGCGGCGGGACAGGAACCGGCGCCACTCCGGTGGTCGCGAGCATATTGAAAGGCGCTGACCGCGATGACATCGTAAAGACGCAAAACGTCGCGTCCGGACAGGAGGATCGGATACCGCTTGTCGTGGCGGTCGTGACGAAGCCCTTCTCTAACGAGGCAAAGGAAAGAATGCGCAATGCCGAGGCCGGAATTGAGGAGTTGAAAAAATATGCCGATGCTTTGATCGTTATTCCGAACGAGAAACTCCTGACTATCTCGGACAAGACTGCAGGCTATCTTGCTTCTCTACAAAAGATCTACGACGTGCTGTACAATGCAATACGCGGAATCTCAGAGATAATCACGAAGCCGGGGTTTGTGAACGTCGACTTCGCCGATGTGAGAACAGTTTTATCGTCTCGCGGAGACGCTATCATCGGCACCGGCATAGCGAGCGGTGAAAGACGCGCGGCCGAGGCGGCAGCCGCAGCTATCTCCAACCCGCTTCTCGAAGAAGTCTCTCTGGAGCGAGTCGAAGGCATTCTCGTGAGCATAACCGCCGGCAGTAATTTCGGCATCCACGAGTTCGATGAAATCGTGAAAACCGTCCGCGGAGTCGCCAAGAACGGCGATGACGAGAGCAAAGTCATCGTCGGTGTGTCTATTGATGAGAAGATCGAAAAGGAAGTTTATGTCACGGTTATAGCTGCCGGCATTAATAATCCTATCCAACCGATTCAGACGCCCACACCCGATCCCCGAAAGAGACTGGCACTCAAAGATAGAGACAAGATCAAGGAGCAAACCTGGACCATAAAAGACTGGCGTGCCCTCGACGAGCCTACTTTCGAGAGAAATGGCATTAACATCCACCTGAACCAGCTAGACGAAGAATCGGGGCCCGATCAGAGTGCTGCTCCGAAACAGGGCGAGAGACCCGCGTTCCTGAGGAAGGTGATGGACTAATAATCTGATTGGAATAATCGAATGGAAACCTTAAACTCTGTTACTGAGATAAGGAAACTTTTTGCTATGGAAAAGCGCGAGTTGAATATAATGATGGTGGAGGATGACCCGGACATCCCGAAATTGGCCCGCCTCTACTTGAAGCCGTATAAGGATGCCGAATTCAACCTCGTTTGGGTCGAGACCGGTGAGGATGCTCTCAAGTTTCTCTCCGACAGCCAGAATCTCGACATAATTCTTATCGACTACCAACTACCCGGGATCAACGGCCTCGAAACAACCCGGGTGATCCGTGAGAAGGGAATCAGAGTCCCGATAGTTTTTCTCACCAACGCGATCGATTTCAAGCTTGCGATCGAAGCCATGAAGCTCGACGTGGAAGATTACCTTTTGAAAGAGGAAGCGATCACTTCTATTCTTCCGAGTATTATTCTGAATGTCGTCGAACGTGTCAGGCTTCGTGAGAAGCTTGCGGAAGCCGAGATGAATAAGATGGCACAGCGCGAAAGGATCGACGGAATAAAAAGTCTCATTGTCACGATTTCACACGAGCTGAACAATCCGCTTGCCGCATTGAAACTCGCCATCAACGTCCTCCAGCGAAAACAAACTTCTCCCGACATTACGAGTTACCTTGCGATAATGAAAGAGAATACTGAACGAATCGAAGGTGTTGTGGCAAAACTCAGAGAGCTGAAGGGAGACAAGGTGACGGCTTACATCGGCAACATAAAAATGATAGATCTCTCTGAATGACTGATAGTCTGAAAAGTCGCTCGTCCGCCCCTTGCGCGGTCCTGTACCATGATGGCCCGCGAGAGAGGGTTTCCACTTCTGGATTCCGCGAAGAAAATGACAGCTGAAAATACCCGGGAGTTGGGGAAGCAGGGCCGTTCGGCGGGACAGGGCAATGCGGTACAGCTTCTCGTTGTCGATGACGAGAAAGGTGTAACCGATCTTCTCAAACTCCAGCTTGCGGAGATTGGCTTCGCGGTGGATGTCGCGAATGACGGGGCAGTCGGCATCAACAAGATTCAGGGGAAGCGCTACGACGTAATCCTTCTTGATTTGAAGATGCCGAGGATAAATGGGTTGGAGGTTCTGAAGTTCGCGAGAGAAAACCAGCCTGATGCACAAATCCTGATATTGACGGGCTACGGCGATATCAAGACAGCCGTCGACACGATCAAGATGGGAGCGTTTGATTTCATCACGAAGCCGTACAACTTCGAAGAGCTTGTTGTTTCGATAAACAACGCTCTCAAGATGCACCGGCTGCTGGTCGACAACAAGGTGATGAAGATGCAGCTGGGCGAAGGCAAGTACGAGATAGTCGGTGAAAGTCCCGCATTGAAACAAGTGATCGACGTTGCTTTGAAAGTTGCGCCGAGCGATGCGTCCGTGCTTATCACCGGACCAAGCGGTTGCGGCAAGGAGTTGATTGCGCATCTCATCCACGATCATAGCGAGCGTGCGAAGAAGCCGTTCGTCGCTGTGAATTGTGCTTCGATCCCTGATACGCTGATCGAAAGCGAGCTGTTCGGCCACGAGAAGGGAGCCTTTACTGATGCGCATTCACTCAAACAGGGACTCACCGAAATCGCGGATGGCGGCACTCTCTTTCTCGACGAGGTCGGCGACATAACTTATCTCGTCCAGCCCAAGCTTCTGCGTTTTATTGAAACCGGAACGTTTCGGAGAGTCGGCGGGACAACGGAGATGAGCGTGAACGTCCGGATAATTTCCGCGACGAACAAGGACATCGAGCGGGAAGTCGAGGAAGGAAAATTCCGCGAAGATCTTCTTTACCGGCTGAACGTCGTTCATATCGAGATACCTCCTCTTCATCAGCGGAGAGAGGATATACCGCTCCTCGTCACACATTTCTTGCAGAAGAAGCAACGCGCGCGGCGGGCAAGAGAAATCTCGCCGGAAGCGCTCAAACTTCTGATGGATTATATCTGGCCAGGCAACATCCGTGAACTCGAGAACGTGATTGAGCGTGCGGCAATCCTTGCAACAGGTGAAGCGATATTGCCGGAGAACATCGCACTCACTTCGAAATCGAAATCACCCGATCTCCGGAGAATTCCGACTCGCCTGTCGCTTGCGGAGCTCGAGAAGATTCACATCGAAAACGTTTTGAAGGCGAACGGATTCAACCGAACAAAATCAGCACAGGCGCTGGGGATAAGCCTGAAGACACTCTACCTCAAGATAAAACATTACAACATAGACACACCCGCAAATAAGAGTTAGCCTTCATTTTGTTCCGATAATTATTAAGGTTTCTCGTTTTTTATCCCGCTACGCGGACAGCCTGACAAGGCAATCGCAATTAAATCTGAGAGCCACGCTGATTCTTATATAAGGGGTCTGAATGCGGCCTGTCTCATCGACTCGCATTTGAGGCGGCGTTGCGTAACCTCGCTTCCGAACCTTGCATCGATCCCCGTAGCCTTTGCCGAATTGTGCTCAAGAAAAAAAGCGGGGCTTTCGCTAAATGCTCTCGGCCCCGCATTCTCTTAACCTAAGAAAATTCTTACTTCAAAATGCTCTTTCCGTTGTACTCTACCATTTTGAGTTTCTCGACATCAAGTTTCTGGATGTTCTTGGGAAGCGGCGCATAGTCCAATGCAGTTGAATACTGCTGTCCTTCGGTGACAGCCCACTTCATAAATTCGACGGTAGCTTTTCCTTTCTCATAGTCTGCCTGGTTCTTATAGATCAGCAGCCAGGTTGCACTGGAGATCGGGTACGAATCTTTTCCCGGAGCGTTAGTGATCGAGAATCTCAAATCTTCCGGAAGTGTCTTGGCGGCATTTGCCAGAGCTTCCGTGACCCCGGCAATTGAGGGGTGAACGAATGCGCCTGCCGCATTCTTGAGATCCGCATATGAAATGTTGTTTTGAAGGGCGTAGATCAACTCAACATATCCGATTGCTCCAGGTGTGCGTGTGACCTGTCCGGCTACTCCTTCGTTGCCTTTGCCGCCGATTCCGACCGGCCAGTTTAAGCTTGTCGACTTGCCGACTTTATCCTTCCATTCGGAGCTTACCTTGGAGAGATAGTCGGAAAATATATATGTTGTTCCGCTTCCGTCTGCGCGATGGACGACGATGATCTGTGCGTTAGGAAGATCGACTTTGGGATTCAATTTCTTGATGCTTTCGTCGTTCCACATCGTTATTCTGCCGAGGTAAATATTCGCAATTGTCTCTCCGTCAAATCTCAAGGTCCCCGTCACGCCGGGTATGTTGTAAGCAATGACAACGGCACCGAGGGTTTCGGGAACGTGGATAAGCGGGCCGTGTGCTGAATCGGCCACGTGCATCTGTTCATCTGTCAGTGGAGCATCACTTGCTCCCCAATTGACAGTTCCAGCAATCATTTGCTTTATTCCACCGCCGCTTCCGATGGATTGGTAGTTGATCTCAACGTCGGGCTTAACAATGTGATACTCATTTGACCATTTTGAGATCAATGGATATGGGAATGTAGCTCCCGCTCCGTTAATCTTGGTTTGTGCATATGTTGTTGTTAATGACATCGCCATAATAGCAAATGCAACCGCGACTCGTTTCAGCATAACTTGTCTCCTAATTTTTTGATGTTTTATAATGTATCTGTGGTGATAGAAAAGTAAATATCTTGTACTTAATGGTGCTTAAGATGCCCAGATGCTCGTCTTAATTTACTTAACTGATGTGATATAAGGGTTAAATCTTGGTTAAAGAGTCGTGAAGCGTGGTTGATAACGTGTATGGTCTATTCCATTAGAACAATTTCTCTCTGAAAATATTCTCCATCCAAAACTAATTCACTTGTGGGATCTGTTCACGTCAATCAGAATTAAGCCGTGGCAAGTCCGCAAATAAAAACGCGGGGCCTTAGCTCATGCCGTCGGCCCCGCATCCTCTTGCCCCAAAACAGGAGTGTTGCTATTACATCAGGCTCTTTCCATCATAGTTTACCTTCTTAAGCAGATTCAACTCCATCTTCTGAATCGGCTTCGGAATTGGTGCATAATCGAGAGCCGGTTCCATCTTCTGACCTTCTGTAAGAACCCAGTGGAGAAACTTAACCGTCTCTTCGGCAACCTTTTGATCTGTCTGGTTGACATAGACGATCAGCCATGTTGCACTCGAGATCGGATAAGAAGTCTTTCCGGGAGCGTTAGTGATTGAGAACCTCAAATCCGCGGGGACAATTTTCGCTGCATTTGCCGCGGCGTCGCTCACACTCTCAATCGTGGGGTGAATGTATTCACCCGCAGCATTCTTGACCGAACCGAATGGCACGTTGTTCTGGAGTGCGTATATCAAAGTCACGTAGCCGATCGAATACGGAGTCTGCTCGATCTGTCCCGTAACTCCTTCGTTACCTTTCGCGCCGATACCGACGGGCCAGTTCACGCTGGTTCCTTTGCCAACTTTGTCCTTCCATTCGTCGGAAACTTTACAGAGGTAATCGACGAAAATGTAGGTGTCGCCGCTGCCGTCAGAACGATGAACGATTATGATCTGGTTGTCGGGAAGATTGACATCAGGGTTCAGTTCCTTGAGCGCTGGATCGTCCCACTTTGTTATTTCACCGAGGTAGATCTTTGCGATTACTTCGCCGGTAAATTTAAGAGTAGCGCTGACGCCGGGAACATGGTACGTTACGGCAACTGCGCCCATCGCTTCCGGAAGGTGAACCACGGCACCATGCGCCTTTTCCGCTGCCGCGATTTGCTCGTCATTTAGCGGTGCATCGCTGGCGCCGATTTCCACCGTACCGGCCAACAGCTGGTTGATTCCTCCGCCGCTCCCGATCGATTGGTAATTGAACTCGATATCCGGATGAATCTTATGGTAGTCATTGGACCACTTTGAGAACATCGGATAGATGAATGTCGACCCAGCACCGTTGATTACGGTCTGGGCATGTAATAAAGCGGCTGAAATGAATACAGCCGCCGTCACTATGAGAACTTTCTTCAGCATCTCGTTGTCCCTCCTCCACTAATTGTGCTTGATTATTTGTGCTTACTAAAAACGTCGACCCTTTTTGGGGTTTTAGAACGTGATATAGAACGTGGCGCGTGCAAGAATGTCGGCAGTTGAACCGGACAAGCCGTATGTTACGTATTCAAAGTTCGGCATGAAATGGACGTTCTTTCTGACACTCCAATCTAACGCACCGAGGATCAGACTCTGCACACTGTTTCCAAATGAAGTGTTCTTCGTGTCAGCATTGGGGGTGTACATATCGTATCTCGCGACGAGGCGCAACTGATCCATCAACGCAACCCAGCCATTCAAGCTTAGGCCGTTCTTCTTCGTAGTTCCACCGCCTGCAGTATTTATTCCATTCAAGAAATACTGCGCGCCGAGACTGAAGTCGCTGTTTGCGTAGTTTACGATCACATCTCCTGTTCTATTGAAGACATCCACGCCCGTGCCGTTGTATTGGCCATTCAGCAGGATCGTAAACTCCTTCACAGGGTTGAATTGCAGATAGAGATATGCGGATTTGTATTTGTTACTAGGAACACTATTGCTGCTGTTGTTTCCGAGCAGCAATCCTGCCATGAAAGCATCGGAGAATTTCTGGTTGTAAGAAACTCCGAGATCCCTCGAAGCAGATATTCCGTGAAGATCCTGGATTGTCTTCTCCAATGACCTGTAGCCGAATATTCCTTCCGCCATGTTGATTTCAGGCGTTCCCTGTAAACCGATGACAATGTTTCCGCCATCGGTGACGTTTTTCCAGTTGATGAACGCGTCCTTGACCATCACCGACATCTTACCGGTGTTGTTTCCTGCGCCAAGGCTGGACGCACTGGGATCAGATTCCAGACGGAATCTTGCGCTGAAGTCCTGGGCAATGTCGTAATCTGTTGTGAGGTAGATGCGTCTGTAGTCGAACGCCTGCATGCCTTTCTGCAATGCCCCGGTGGGCGAAAGTGTCGAAGTCGGATTAACTGTCGTGTTCGCTGCGTCGTGCTGCAACACGTAATAGTAGTCACCGAAAAAAAGCCCGGAAAATTTCGGGAGGTTCTGAGCGGATGCCATTCCCGCGGTCAGCAGGACGGCTGCAAAGAGGTATAGTTTTCGGAAATACACTTTTACTCCTTTTTTAGAGATAAAGTTAGTCCGGGACGTTGACCTGCTCGTTAAGATTGTGTTAAGGATTTGTAAAACGACGTGGAATCTTCCGCTGGAACGGTGTTTGTCAACCGCCGGCGGATTGCGAGATACTCGTCCGCAAGGGATCTATCTGATGGATCGAACGAATACTCGAGGTATTAAGAATTCTCTGTCTTAGGCGTGAACCCTGTACCCCTTTCTTGGTACAGTCCGAACGAAGCAGCCGAAGTGCTTCGGCTCTTCAAGGCGGCATGACCAAACTAATTTCCCGTCAAGGACCGTAATGTCTGGGCAGCCATCGCACATGTTCTGTCCGCCGTCTTCCATAACGTCGATTGGCTGAATTATCATGACCGACTGGAAATGGACACGTCTGAAGATTCGGAATGGGTTTTTCAATAGTGAACGAAAATATTTCGACAGAGTTTTTCTCGCTCCGCTGTCGAAGAGCGACGCTGACATGATGCCGGACCTCCCCGACCTCAACATTGATGGACTTCCGTAAGCGAGATATTTTCCATGACGGAAGTGGCTGTATGTTTGAACAAATTCTATGAACTTGCTTCCCATGTATCCGAATACTCTCCCCTTTGAGCCGGCGCGAACGGACAGGAGCCATTTGAACGAATCCGGTTTTTCAGTTCCGTTCAAGTAACCGCACGGACTGAAATCCGGGAACTTCTTTCGAACCTCGAGCACAACATCTGGCGCCACGATGTCTATATTGCGCTGTTCAACGGTGGAGTAAACCAGCTCGCTCATATTTATCTTCGTTCCGCCCGCGTACCAGTCCATCGGGATTTGCGGAACTGCCTGTCGGAATAAAATGAACACCATCACATGCACAATATCGATGTGTTGGGCTGCCCATTCGATCATCCCGGGAACGTACTGCAGAGTGTCTTCATATACGGTCGAATTGAAGGCGCAAGAAATATCCCTGGCCTCTGCGAGCATTTCGGCATACTTGAGCCGAAGCTCGTTTAGCTCAAGTTCGTTCTTGTTCTTCCATCCCGGACGGTTCTGCTTGCTGTCGATGTGGAATGTAAACCCGTAGACGCCAGCTTTCTTCAATTCCCGCAGAAGATCTTTTGTTAAGGCGAGGCCGTTCGTATTGATGATCGGCTTCATGTTGCGCGCTGCGATCTCTTTGACGATCTCTAAGATTTGCGGGTGCATCAGTGGGTCTCCGCCGGCGATGGAAACGCCGTCGGTAGTTCGTAGCCTGGCAAATGTGTCGATCTCGTTCCTCACAACTTCAAGCGGCTTGTGAGAGGAGGTGACATTTTCCCTGTAACATCCGTCGCAGGATAGGTTGCACTGCGACGTCGGCTCGAGCCATGAGATCGCATTGTCAGGCAATGTCCATGGAAGGCGATATAATTTCCTGTGATCGATGACGGTGTCGTTCATTTTAGTCTCCTTGTCTTTCTTGCGTTGAGAAAGCAAAACTTTTCTGACTTCATTGGACTTGTCCATCGGTTTCTCCCGCTGACTCATTTCTGCAAGCTCGTGCGCTCTCTCCTACGGAGGAATATTCACCTTATGAAGTTAAATTGGTGTGCAAAAACCTAACTATCTTCTATTTTGATCCGCGGTTCATCAAGACTCGGAAGGAGCAGAGAATGTCAAAAGTTCTTAGTTATCTCGCGATTGTGATTGTCGCGATTCCGCTCGTTGCACGCCCGCAGCAGAAGCGCCCCATAACTGTCGAAGACATGTGGAAAGTCGGCAGAGTATCGGACCCCCAGGTCTCACCGGATGGCAAAACAATAGCGTTCGTGATTACCAAATACAGTATGGAAGAAAACAAAGGGACAAGTGGCATTTATCTCGTTTCTATAGACGGAGGAGATGTTCGAGAGTTCAGCACCGGATTCAAGTCGAGTGGAGATCCGGTCTGGTCACCTGATGGGAAGCGGATCGCTTTTGTTGCCGATGACACAAATGGCACGCCCCAGGTTTATGTCGAGGATGCTAACGGAAGGATTGCTAACAGAATCACAAGCGTCGCACTTGGCGCAAGCGGACTCTTGTGGTCGTCTGACGGAAAATTTATCGCATTTGTCTCCGATGTTTTTCCTGATCCCGATCCAATTACGTCCATGTATGATCGGGACCCCGAACATCCTGTTCGGGGTTGTCTGACTGATTCCTGCAATGCCGCCCGCGAAGAACAACTTGAGAAGAGTAAGGTCAAGGCAAAACTCTTCACAAACCTTCCTTACAGAGTCTGGAATTACTGGAAAGATGGAAAGCGAAGTCACCTATTTGTTGTCGATACGAGCGGCGGAAGACCGGTAGATCTGACGCCCGGCGACTACGATACACCTCCAATCGATCTCGGCGGAAGGATGGACTATGCGTTCTCTCCTGACGGCAAGGAAGTCTGCTTCGTCAGAAATACAGACAGGATGGTGGCCGTCAGCACAAACAATGATCTGTTCACGGTCAGTGTGGACGGTGGACCGGCGAAGCGCATCACCACGAATCCTTCGAATGACAATCAGCCATTATACTCTTCGGACGGTCGTTACATCGCTTACCGCGCACAGTTGACTCCGGGCTTTGAATCAGACAAGTCGAGGCTGATGCTTTACGACAGAAAGGGAGGTACGATCATAAACCTGACCGAGAAATATGACCGTTCGGTCGACGAAGTCGCATGGTCACCCGATAGCAAGAGGCTTTATTTCAATGCCGACGATGAAGGCTATCATAATATTTTTCAGGTCGACGTTTCCACGGGAAAGATCACAAGGCTAACGGATAAATCTACGAACACGGATCTGGCAATCACGCCCGATGGAAAGCATCTTGTCTTCCTGCGACAATCTGTAACACATCCGAACAATATCTATGAAATGAATCTTGAGACTCGCGAAGTTAAGCAGCTCACGCACACAAATGATTCACTACTTTCACAACTTGAGATGAATCCGTGGGAGCCTTTCTGGTTCAGCGGAGCCGGCGGGACCAGGGTCGAGGGATTTCTAATTAAACCGCCGCACTTTGACCCTAGCAAGAAATATCCGATGGTCTATCTCGTCCACGGTGGTCCGCAGGGACAGTGGATGGATGAGTTCCATTACAGGTGGAACGCGGAGCTTTTTGCATCGCCGGGATATGTTGCTGTAATGGTTAACCCCCGCGGCTCGACCGGCTACGGACAGAAGTTCACAAGCGAGATCAGCGGCGACTGGGGCGGGAAGGTGTTCGTCGACTTGATGGATGGAGTCGACTATGTGACAAGTCGTTACGCATTTGTTGACCGTGATAAAATAGCAGCTGCCGGTGCCTCTTACGGTGGATACATGATGAACTGGATGGAAGGACACAATGAGAAGGGAATATTCAAATGTCTCGTGAGCCATGATGGCGTCTACGATGCCGCGAGCATGTTCGGCTCAACTGAGGAACTCTGGTTCCCGTTCTGGGAATTCAAAGGAACGCCATGGTCCAATCCCGAGCTCTACAAGAAGTGGTCGCCGAGTACTTACGTGAATAATTTCAAGACGCCGATGCTCGTGATACACAGTCAGAATGATTTTCGCCTCGACGTCAGCCAGGGCTTCCAGCTGTTCACCGCGCTACAAATGCAGGGAGTTCCATCTGAGATGCTTTATTTCCCCAACGAGTTTCACTTTGTCACGAAGCCGCAGGATTCGAAGTTATGGTATGACACGGTCCTCGGATGGATTGGAAGATATGTTGGCAATTGATGTTATATTAGTTGGGAAGAAACAATAGTTGAACCGAGTTAAGACATGCAAAAAATCCTGACGTAAGAAGACTGAACTTTGACAATTTCAAAAAACAATTGTGGGAATCCAATCCAAAGTCAGGGGATTTGGAATTCCCCAATTGGATATTGTTTAGAGTTTAGAAATTAGGACTTAGGATTCTGTTTGGAGTGTTGAATATGTTTCTTGCGGGTCAAAGCATCGATGCATCGAAGATAATCCAGCTCATGCTATCACCGGCGGTGATGATCAGTGCATGCGGACTTTTGCTGCTTGGTGCGAATAACAAATACTCGAGCGTCGTCAATCGAATACGTCTTATAAACGATGAGAAACGTCGGCTCGTCATGAAAGCAGCGGATCGGAACTTCACGCCGGAGGAGAATCTCCGATTGGAGAGCACGGCAAGACAACTGCGTCATCTGAGTATTCGGGCGAGATTGGTGAGAGACTCTGTCTTGAGTTATACGATTGCTGCTGCGTTCTTTGTGATCAGTTCGCTCCTTATCGGACTCGCATTGTTCCAGGGAATTGTCGAGTTACATTATCTTTCCACGGCCGCATTCATGATTGGTATGTTGATGGTGTTTGCCGGGATAGTGTTCGGCGTGCTCGAATCCAAGAAGGGTTATGATATAGTTCAACTCGAAATAAACGCGGAAGAATAGGTAGGAATCGTTTTCTTTTTCATTTCAAGAAAACCCAGGAGGCAGCAATGGCGGCAGTAGTGTTCGACATCGAAACATCGGGGTTTCCTCCCGAAACATTTGACAAGGCGCAATTTGATTACCTGATGAAAAACGCCGAGAAGGAAGAGAACGAGGAGAAACGTCACCAGGCGATGGAGGAATTGACCAAGCAGTTGAATCTCTGGCCTTTGACGGCGCAAGTCGCAGCAATAGCTCTTTTGAACGTCGAATCGGAAAACGGAATTTCACTATACTGTGCAGACGACGAGTCCGAAACTGAAAAGAAAGATGGTGACCGGACATGTCTCTACATCAGCGGGGACGAAAAGAGAATTCTTCAGAAGTTCTGGGAATATATCGTCCGGTTCGATGACTTCATTACTTTCAACGGGAGAAGTTTCGACTGCCCATTCGTTATGCTCCGCTCCGCGGTGCTCGGCATCAGGCCGACAAGGGATCTCATGATAGGGACGAGATACCAGACGCCGCATCACACCGACTTGCTCGAGGAGCTGACATATCATGGTACAACGCGCAAATTCAATCTCGATTTTTACTGCAAGGCGTTCGGCATAGAGAGTCCGAAGTCGCACGGCATTACAGGATATGATATCAATGATTATTTCAGAGCGCGGAGGTATACCGAGATCGCCGAGTATTGCTTCGGTGACGTGATCGCGACGGCCAAGTTATACCGGAAATGGAAGGAGCTTCTCTCGGGAATAAAATGGCAGGGCTGAGAGACCGGTTCCGACTTACATCGGGACAAGAAAAAGCTCTTGAGTTAGAGAAGCACATCTCCGTCACGGCCAATGCCGGTTCCGGCAAAACTCGCGTTCTCGTCGAGCGATATGTCGAGGCGATACGGAACGGCATCGGGGTGGAACAGATCCTCTGTCTTACATTTACGGAGAAGGCTGCGCTCGAGCTCCGCCAGAAAATAATCGATCGGATCAATTCGGAAAATGGCCATCAGCCATCTGCGCCGGAAGCGCATGAGCCTACGGCTCAAGCTGTCAGCTTGCTACGAAAGGCGAGAGCTAACATGCTGGAAGCGAACATCAGCACCATTCACTCTTTCTGTTCACAGGTGTTGAGAGAGTTTCCGGTCGAAGCGGGGATCGATGCAAATTTCAAAGTCCTCGAGGATTTCGATTCAGCATCGTTGAAGGACGATGCCTGCGACCAGGCTGTCAGGGAAATGCTGGCTGTTGAGCATGAGAATCACGGGCGAGTTTACAACTTTCTCGTGAGGGTCGGATACAAGCGAACGCTTCAGCTTCTGAAGGACTTGCTCGATAGCCGGGAGAAGATTGAACACATAAAAATAACCGGCAATCCTCTCCTCATGGATGAGGGAGCAGTCCGGCAGCATTGGAAAACTTTGTCTGATGCAGTCCTCCGGGTCGTCAAAGAAAATATCAGGCTGAAGAAAGCCAACGTCCAATCGGAAATTGATTCCCTGGAAGAGGCGTTGAACACTGCGGCCAGCGGACTCGATGATTTGCTTGACAGATTGAAGACTTTGCTCGACGCTTTGCTTACCAAAGAGGCGAAACCTCGAAGCGGTGTTGCGATCGATAACTCGGCGGCAATTAGTTCGGACACTGCGCTCACGGTTCTTGAGGTTGCTCATGAAGCGCTTTCCGGTTTTTCTTCGGAACGAACCGGGTGCAATGTCAAAGACTACTTCTTGCTTCTAAACACATTGATGGAGCTCTACGACAGCAGCGTCGAGAACTATGGTCGAAAAAAATACTCGATGAGCGCGCTGGATTTTGACGACCTTCAGATCCGCACGATGATGCTACTGCGCGAAAATGAAAACGTCCGTAGTTCCCTCGCTTCCCGGTTCAAGCACATCATGGTGGACGAGTTTCAAGATACGAACTTTCTGCAGTACAATATCTTCCTCAACTTGCTGGACAATTTTGCGAGCGACGCCAGACTGTTTGTTGTCGGCGATCCGAAGCAGTCTATATACAGGTTCCGAAACGCACAGGTTGAAGTGTCGATCAGGACAGAGAAGGACTTGTCGGAGCGGACGAATGGCGTTTCGATATCCCTTCCCGAGAGCTTTCGGATGAACTCCAGCCTTGCGTCGTTTGTGAACGACGTGTTTGCAAGAGTCATGGGCGGTGACCGTTTCCTCGAAGTCGCGGGTCTTTCATCGGTCAATCAAATAGAATATAATGCGCTCGTTCCGCGGCGGCCGGAGGGAAGAGACTTTGCCGTTGAAATCTATCTGGCTCGAAAAGGTCAGGATTCTGAAACTTCAGACGACAACGACGCTGACGATCAAAACGAAGGTGCAAGTCCGGGTGAGATGCAGGCCCTCTTTGTCGCATCGCGGATCAGGGGAATGATCGACAAACGCGAGGAAGTGAACAGTGTCAGGTTAGATGAACAATCAAGACGGGTAACGTACGGCGACATAGCCGTGCTTCTGAGGAGTCGCACAAAGCTTACTCTTCTCGAAGAGGCACTCAGCGAAAAAGGGGTACCCTTTGTCGTGACTTCGGGAATAGGATTTTATTCCGCACAGGAAGTCTTTGACCTGACGAACTACTTGACCTTTCTCCTCGACAATGACTCCGACATTGATCTGCTCACGGTTATTCGTTCTCCATTTTTCGGCATTTCGGAAAACGAGCTGTACCGGATTTCACAGTGCAAAGGAGAGACGCTGTTCAAGAGACTTCAGACATTTGCATCTTCGGAGAAAGCCACAGACGAGGTGAAGTATGCAGTCTCTGTGCTTAACGAGGAGACGCAGCTCGCTCACCGTCTCACGATACCGCAGCTGATTAATCGCATTCTCGAAAGGACCGGGTGGCTTGGCGCGTACAGGTTGTCGCCGACAGGCGGCCAGCGGATAGCCAACCTGAGGAAACTTCTGGGCATCGCGCGAGAGTTTGAAGGACGCGGCTTCAATAACCTCTATGACTTTGTCGAGCGAATAAAATATCTGAAGGACACCGCGCGGGAAGGGCAGGCTCCGGTTGAGGAAGCGATCGATGCGGTCAAGGTAATGACTGTGCATGCCGCGAAGGGACTGGAGTTCCCGGTTGTCATCGTTCCTTTCTGCGATCTGACTACCAACAGGCGGCAGAGTCTGATCATAAACGATCGTGTTGGCGCTCTGCCGTTCCTGCAGAATGAGGTTCCTCCTGAACTTTCACTTTATCGGAGGCTCGAGAACCGGAACGAGCAAGCTGAGATCGTTCGATTGTTTTACGTCGCGTGCACACGGGCGATGGACAAGCTTATACTTACAACTGCTCCGAAGAAGACGAAGTCCCGCAGCATAAGTTCTTTCGGTGATGTGTTGGGCAGGTCTCTCGATTTTTCTATTCAGCCCTCGTTCTATGAATATCCCGGAGGTAGGGTTCTTGTTCATGCCGAGATCCCGGCAGTGTCCGATCGTACTATCTCGGACGAGAAGAAGCAGGGAAAGAAGCGTGGGGAAAATCTCAAACTCGGCAAAATACTTCTTGACCCTGTGCCCGCCAATATTGACGGCGAGATCTATTCAGCGACGCTCTTGCAGACTTTCAAACTATGTCCGACGAAATATTTTCTTAAGTATCGTCTCGGCATGCCTATACCGGAGATGGAAGACGGCGGACAACGTGCCGGCACTCTCGTTTCTGATTCGGGATACAGGCTTGACGATTATGATGATTCCATTCTCTCGACCGTCAAAGGTGAATTAGTTCACGCGACGTTACAGAGTCTCCTAACGAGCGGAAAGCTTGGTGAAGCGTCCGTCGAAGTCAACGCAGAGCGAGTTGTGAGCTCACGTGTTGGCAAGACTCTTAACAAAGAAGCGAATGAGAAGCTGCTCAATCATGTCATCATGAATGTCCGGAATGCAATTGCCACATTAAAAGCGATCGCGACGACGGACAAGATTTATGTCGAACAGACTGTAACAAGGAAATTCGGAAGCGATTTCCTCACCGGCACGATTGATCTGTTAGTTGAGGATGAAGAGGGGCTTCACATTTTTGATTATAAGACGAATCGATTAAGCAGATCCGACTCCGAGATTTACGCGGAGTACGAAATTCAGATGAAGCTATACGCTTCTCTCTGCAGCAGACTGAAGCCGGAACAGAACAAGTTTGACGTTACGATAATTTTTACCCGTGAGGCTGGGCGATTCCTGACTCGGACTTATTCGAGAGAAGACCTTGACGCTTTTGATAATGAGCTCGAAACAATGCTGTCGGATATAAAAGCCATCGAGCCCGTCGTCGGACAGTATCCTCCCCCCGGCCGACTTCCCACAACGACACAGCACTGTCCCGAATGTGAATATTTCGTGGGGGAACAGACGAAGAAGTGCCTGCTGGACAGAACAGAGAGGAACCAACAGACTGCAGAAAGAGATAGTGGTTCGTCCTTGCGGAAATAGTCCTGATTGAACAAATTGTAAGTGAAATGTGATAGGTGAGAATATGAACGAGTTGATCTTTGTAGTCGAGGAAGCGCATGAAGGTGGCTATACCGCACGGGCTCTTGGCGAATCTATCAACGCTGAAGGCGAGACATTGAAGGAACTCGAGGATAATATCAGGGATGCCGTTCGGTGTCATTTTGACGAGGGGCATGAACCGAAGGTGATCAGACTACATTTCATCCGTGAGGAAATAATTCCTCTTTGAAACTTCCGCGCGATCTTTCAGGACTGAGCTTGTCGAAGATCCCGCGACGCGGGGCGGACTACTTTCGGTGTTCGGGTACAGAATAATAAGGCAGACCGGTAGCCACATTCGTTTGACAACGGCTGAGATGGGAGACCATCATATAACTATTCCAAGTCACCATGCACTTCGAGTTGGCACGCTGATTTCGATTATCCGTGATGTTGCGGGACATTTGGGAATCAGCAGAGATGATGTTGCAGATAAACTTTTCGTGAAGAAATAACGGATTCAAAAAGAAGCAGAGTAGGATCTTGAGTTCCTTTGAGTTGACTGGTAATGACATTCTGTTAACTTTCACACTTCATCGCGGGGGATGTGGGTAATTGATCGGAAACCCGAAGGGAGTGCTTCTTCAAGAGGCATGATACTTATCTGCTACCTATGTCAGAAACTGAAAGGACAGCAATGTCGAAGTACATACATGGGACCAGTTCCGAAGAGCAGCAGCGCCTCACGCTGTTGAATACCGTTCTCCTCAATGATGCCTGCCTGAAAGAGCTCTCGCTTTCCGGGGGTGAGAGAATTCTCGATGTCGGGAGCGGTCT
This sequence comes from uncultured Bacteroidota bacterium, assembly GCA_963704305.1. Lineage (GTDB taxonomy): Bacteria > Bacteroidota > Ignavibacteria > Kryptoniales > JAKASW01 > JAKASW01. The sequence goes on from OY969888.1 coordinate 2,173,413, forward strand.
CGGTCAGTTTTCGCGGGCGATGGCGAAAGTGGCGAGGACAGTAGTCCTCGGAATAGAAAGAAGTCGCGACCAAATGGACGAAGCGATTCGCCAGGCAAAAGGAGATCATGAAGAGGATCTGGTGAAGTTTCGCGAAGGCGACGCAAGGCAGCTTCCGCTCCGTGACGACGAGTGGGGGACATTCGATGTCGCAACCACGCGATTTGTCCTCGAGCATGTTCCCGATCCGCTGAACGTGGTGAAAGAGATGGTGAAGGCGGTCAGGAAGGGCGGGCGAGTGGCTCTCGCAGACGACGCCCATGATGTCCTGCGTCTGTATCCGGAGATAACCGGGTTTGCGGATTTATGGAACGCCTACGCAGCGACTTATTCGAAGCTCGGCAATGATCCGTTAGTCGGGAGGAAGCTCGTCTCACTTCTTCACGAGGCGGGGGCGGCGCCTTTGCGCAACACCTGGATATTCTTCGGAAGCAACCGTGGTGAAAAGCGATTCGATATTTATATCGACAACTTGATCGGAGTCGTCGAGGGAGCGAAAGACGAAATCGTTCGACTTGGACTGTTCGATGAGAAAAAGTTCGACCGGGTAATCGCATCATTCGACGATTGGCGCAAGCGGCCTGATGCCACATTATGGTACGCTGTCTCCTGGGCGGAAGGAATAAAACGGTGAGCCTAAGATATTCAACTTGTACCATCTCTTTGAAAGCTATCAACCACACTTGTTGCTATTACAAAATGGGACTTCTATATTCATGAAGGATGATTAGGGGCAGTGCGAGATCATCGAAAGCGGGAATGAATGCAAAGTCAGAGGGCTTGCGACGTCCATCAAGTGCGCTGATCCCGAAAGAACTGATCGAACAACGGATATATCTCCTGCGGGGTGAGAAGGTTATGCTCAGCATGGACCTTGCTCGACTTTATCAGGTGGCTCCACGCGTGCTGGTACAGGCTGTGAACAGAAACTCTGAACGGTTTCCCGGTGACTTCATGTTCCAACTGACAGAGAATGAATTCGAAAACTTGAAATCACAAATTGTGATTTCAAGTTGGGGCGGTCTGCGCAGAGCAACACCTTACGCGTTTACCGAACAGGGCGTCGCGATGTTGTCAAGTGTTCTGAGGAGTAAGCGGGCCATAAATGTGAACGTCGAAATCATGCGAACGTTTGTCCGATTGCGTAAGCTGCTCGCTTCAAATGAAGAGCTTGCCCGCAAACTTGCATCTCTGGAGAAGAAATACGATGCACAGTTCAAAGTCGTTTTTGATGCGATTCGGGAGTTAATGATGCCTCCCGAACCGAAGCATCGGCCTATCGGCTTTCGTAGACAAGACCAATGACAAGAATGGCTATCAGCTACGAGCTATCAGCTAAACTTGTTGATGTTACATTGTAGGACGATTATATTTACCCCGTGAGATAATTGTTCAAACGATTCTTCATGTACCATATTCCTAATCTATCTCACGGGGTAAAGATGATTAACCGCCCACGGGTTCACTCCGTGAGATAACTTGCGATTCGGAGTTAAGTGGAAATGTTTTGACAATTATCTCACGGAGTAAAGGCAAGGCGGGATCCTCCGGAAGGGCGGGAACGAATCAGAGAAGGAAAGTATGACTGAAAAGTCAGGAGGGACTAGCAACTCAAATGGAATTGGGCTATATTTCAAATAGAATATGGCAACGCACCACAAAATCGTAATAGGGGACTCACGCAAGATGGCAGAACTGCCAGACGAGTCCGTCCATCTCATCATCACATCGCCACCATATTGGCAACTCAAAGATTACGGCAGTGAAAATCAGATAGGATTCCATGATTCCTACGAAGCGTATATCAACAATCTTAACCTCGTTTGGAAGGAATGCTTCCGAGTTCTGCAAAAAGGCTGTCGTCTCTGTATTAACATTGGTGACCAGTTTGCGCGCTCCGTCTATTACGGACGATATAAAATTATTCCGATAAGGACGGAAATAATTAAGTTCTGTGAGATTTTAGGAATGGACTACATGGGAGCCGTGATCTGGCAGAAGGTCACGACGACAAACACTACTGGCGGCGCAAGCATAATGGGCTCATTTCCTTATCCTCGAAACGGAATACTCAAGCTTGACTACGAGTTCATTCTGATTTTCAAGAAGATTGGTGACCCGCCAAAGGTGAGCAAGGAGATCAAAGAGCTTTCTAAGCTCACAACAGAGGAATGGAACACTTACTTTGCAGGGCACTGGAATTTTGCCGGCGAGAAGCAGGATAATCACCTAGCGATGTTCCCCGAAGAGCTTCCGCGACGATTGATTCGGATGTTTTCTTTTGTTGGGGATACTGTTCTCGACCCATTTCTTGGAAGCGGGACAACATCACTTGCCGCTCAGAGTCTCAGCAGGAACTCTGTCGGTTATGAGATTAATTCAAAGTTCGTTCCTATTATCAAAAACAAGCTGAGAGTCTGTGAGAGTGACATGTTTGGAGATGCCACTTATGAATTCATAAATCAACAATCATCAACTGACGATTATGCCGCGCTAATAGAATCGCTGCCGTACAAATTCTCTGATCCGCACTTGCTTGATAAGAAGGTCGATCCCCGGAAACTGAAGTTCGGTTCGAAGATCGAAGAAGGCGATAACGGGGAGAGGACGGAGTTCTACAGCGTGCAGGAAATTGTCAGCCCGGAAATTCTTAAGCTCAGCAACGGGATATCGGTACGATTGCTTGGAATTGCTGAAGACTCATCGCGTCGCGCAGAAGCAATTGAATTTCTTCGGGACAAAACTAATGGACAGAAAGTCTTCCTAAAGTTTGACAACGATAAATATGATGACGGTGGCAACCTGATTTGCTACGTTTACTTGAAGAACAAGACCTTTCTCAATGCCCATTTGGTTAAATCGGGATTAGTATCTGTGGACTTGGTACGCGAGTACAAATATCGAGAACGTTTCCAGGGGATTTTTAAGGAACCCGCAACATAAAATGTCAATATTTCATATCATGGAACCCCGAAATGAACGCTCATATTATCAACGTAGAGGATGAAAACGAATTCTTACAGAACTATTTACCAAATGGCTTCATTGGAGTGGGACTTGTCTTAGGTAATTCTTTTACTCCCCAATCGTTAAGCAAGGCATGCAAAACAACATACAGTATGTATGCTGACATGAAAACGATTCGCAAAGGGGACATCATTTTTGTTCATGCTGGCAAGCGAATCTATGGCGCATACGAGGCCAAATCCGAGTTTAAGGAAGATCCTGCGGTAAATGCCATGTTTCATAGCTTGAACTTGCATTACTATCCCAATCCAAATGTCCCTCAATCTGGATGGCAGAACAATAGTCAGAGAATAAGGCGGAACTCAGGTACCATCGGTTATTACAGACAAATTTCTATTTCACATTTTGTAGAAGGAAAAACAGACCTCTGCTTCCTAACTGGAATCGACTCAAGAGAAGTGTTCGACATCCGGCAAAAGAGAAAAATTTTATTTATACCAGAGAAGTGGGAATATCCTGATTCTCGCAGAACAATCCGTCCACTTTTGGCTTTTGAGGCTTGGGAAATTATGAAGTTGCTTGAGCGACAGAACTCGGATGAGACGGCTCGCGCTAAGGTCAATCCGAAAAACCTCAGAGAATTTTTGCCAGTGAAGTTCGTGCTAAACCCTACTATAGTTGAAGATGAGAAGATCGTCGAAGGATATATCTGTGACAACTTCGGAAGGAACCAGAATGTTGATGCATGTTTTGGGACTTTCAATTCCTTTGGCAACAACATGCCTACACCAGGGGGTTATACAAAGATGATGGACATCTTTGGTTACCAAACATTCTCCAGGGATTCAAAAAAATTTAAGGTGGTAGAGGTCAAGAAGGAACATTGCGTTTTCCCCAATGATATAAAACAATTGACTGAATACATGGATCTCATTGCGGAAAACGTTGCGGACGGACAGACGAAAAATGTCGAGGGAATCCTTGTTACGAGAGGGTTTGAAGCCGACGCTATCGCATTCGTTTCCAATTTCAATCAGCTTGGTAGGACAATTAAGCTCATCCAGTTTGACTATGCCGCTCCGCGATTCAACAGTCTCGCCTTCAATCGGATTGTTTGATTATGCCTAAAGAATGGATCCTGAACAGCGCCACTAATCGTTTCCAGCTCAACTTCAAAAGAAATGTCGGGGCGGTTTCCGAGGCGATACGAAAGTGTGCGCCCAAAAATCTTGACGAGTGGAAAGACTACTACTTTAAGAACATCCGAACCAGAGAACAGATAGAAGAGCTTGGCAGAAAACTTTATGTCAAGGTAACTGAGGTGATAGCTTCCGAAGTCGAACACGTAACCGAGGAAGACTGTATCCAATATCTTTTTCAATTGGTGATCGACCGAACATACGATGGATACACCACCGAGATTCGCACCGTGTACGGCCAATTGGAAAAAGAACTGGGTGTCAAGATTGAGCCAGCCCCAGACGAATGGGACAGACTCTACAACGTTGATTTCTTCATCAAGGTTAAAGACAAACACATCGGTCTCCAGATCAAACCTGCCAGCGCCGTCTCTCATATCCCGGAAATATTCAAAGAACGAAACCAGCAGGCAGAGACCCACAAAAAGTTTACAGAGAAATATGGCGGTAAAGTCTTCTATGTTATTTCGGTGAAACAGGGTGGAACCAAGGTCATCGCGAACAAAGAAGTAATTGACGAGATTCGGGCTGAGATAAGACGCTTGAGTTGAGAGAAGAATTCCCCTGCGCCAAGCCTTTTCGTTCTTTCACACTCAATAAACATCAACAGCGTTGTAGAAACCGTCCCGGAAGAACCCGATTGGCGGGATAGACCACTTTGCGGCCTCCATCGGTGGGTCAGGTACTTAACTAGAACAAGAATGTCATCGCCGTGGCCTCCATGAAAAAGATATTGCAAAAGTCAAGAAGTCTTGATAAAGTAATTGGAGATAGAGCGGTTCGCGAACGGGCTTGAAAGGATTAGTCAGATGAGTATCGAAGAAATGGTGAAAAAACTCCCGGAGGAGCTCCAGAAGGAAGTGATGGAGTTTGTCAACTCTCTCTTGGCAAACCGCGCGAAGAAGAAAGGCGGCCAGCCAAAGTTCGATTGGGAGGGAGGACTCGAAGAATTAAAGGACCGATACACGTCAGTAGAGCTGCAGCATAAAGTTTGCGAGTGGCGAACCGGGGGCTTATGAGAACTCTTCTTCTCTTTCCCAAGCTCCGGCTTGGGAAAGCAAATGTCGAAGCTCCGCTCCGACAACTGGCAAGTAAGTATGACACGAAGCAGCTATACGTCGTCTCCTAAGGTGCACGTTCTTTCACACTCGATAGAGAGCCTATTGCCGAATGTCGCCATCCAATAAATTGGACGGCTTCGCAACACCAAACCCTTCGGGTTTCGAGCTCTTGGGAGGCGTCGATTTTAATCGGTGCCTTTCGGCAACACGCTCAATAGCCAGAACGGGGCTGTAGGGCACTTCTCAAAATTCTGTTCCACCTTACCGCCTCCACTATGGAAGCAAGGCGGGTTTGCCCAGCTGCAAATGAGAGGTGGTTTCTTAAAGAGCATTTTATTAATCTTTTTGAGAATAGCAACGCGGAGGAGATTCTCATGACGAAGGTGAAAGAACAGCAAAGCGTCTACAGGGCAAAGCGAGATACGTCGGAATCCGACATGATTTCAAACGCAAAGGCTTCGACACTTCACGCGCTGGAAAAACTTCCCGGCGATGTGACCTATGATGCCATTATGTACGAGCTTTATGTCTTGCAAAAGATCGAGCGCGGACAAGAAGACATGAGACAAAGAAAGATCGTCGCTCATAGGAATGTCAAAAAGCGTTTGCACCGATGGCTAACGTAAAATGGTTATCAAAACCTTTTTTCTTTTGAGCGTTCTCTAGTTCTAAAATAGTCATCAGGGGGCTGTAGGGCGCTTCTCAAAATACTGTTCCACCTTACCGCCCACATAAAGAATCATCTGACCATGATTTATCGGATTGAAGGATTAGCACGGTTAAGAACGGAAGGCTGAACGAAGTCCAACCATGATCATGTTAGTCTAATCAATCAAGTAAATCGTCGTTAAGACAACCAAAAAGCCAACGGAAAGGAGGTGAAACATCATGGCACACCCAACACCGGAAGGACTCGCGCAGGAAGAAGGCGCATTGTGCATCCTTGCGACGTCACATCTTGCAGAACTGAAAGGCCGCGGCATCACCACTGAATTCCTCGCCGACTATGCCGCTAAACTGCAGAAGATGCTGGACGCGTTCGCTACTCACATAGGGAAGACCTCGGATAAGGAGCAGCTGACCGTAAGCGAACAGGTCGCGAAGAACGAGCTTGTCGCAGACGTCCGCCGAATGCAGCAGGGAGCAAAGCGCACCTTCGCAGCGGGGAGCCCGCAGCTGAAGGAATTCCACGTCGGCGAAAGATACAACCGCTCGACGGGAGTCCTCGACAAATGGGCAACCGATATCGAAACGGCATGGGATAAATACAAAGCAGACCTGATAAGCAAGGGGAGACTGCTTCAAAGTGACGCTGACACCATGGTCGCCAACGCCGCTGTCCTGAAGAATGCCGACGCGTCGCAGGAAAATGCGAAGCACGTCGATTCGCCCGAGGCGACGGCCGCCGCATTGAAAGCGATGGCGGATGTCGAAGAAGCTGCGGACGCTATCTACGGAGCCGCACAAGCGGAGTACGCGAAGAACCCGCAATTGCTTGGCGAATTCGAAAAGCTGAGACCGCTGCGTTACGCGATACCGCCGCGCCCAAAAGGCCCGACTCCACCACCCACGGACACGAAGAAGTAGAACCTGAGAAGATAGGAAAATGAGAAGCTGATACGATGACAGACCAAGTAACCTTGTCAAGATTGATCGATCAGGACGAATAGTCCCGATACTGGTAAATCCTTTCTAGACAGCCTTGACAAGGTTCAATGAAGGGAAACGGTGCTAAACTGTCATTTCACAAATCGGTCCGTTAGATCAGCAACTTCGGGGAAATCCCTCAAATTTCGCAAAATTCCAGTATCTCCGCCTTCCCAACGACTTGCACCGTCTTCCGAACCATCTGCACCGCCATCCCGACTCCCTGCACCATCCTCCGAAGCACCTGCACCACCGTCCCAACTACAAGCGCTCTCTTCCGATTCACTTGCGCGGTCCTCCAAACTACTTGCGCCGTCTTCCGAGCTATCTACGTTGTTCTCCAAACGATCTGCACCGTCATACGAATTGGTGTCGCCTTCCTCCGAACGATATGCACCGTCGTCCGAACCCTCGGATCGTCTTTTCTACTTACACGCGAGCGCGCGAAAGATCTCCGGATCAAGTCATGTTGAATTTATTTCGCGATCTGATTTCTTTCGTTTCGAGAACCTGAAACAAATTCGTGGTGACAAATTACTGCGGTCTTCCACAGTCCTCTATATGCCTAAGAGTTCATACGAGTAGCCGACAGAAATTATCAAGTTGCCTGTGTGACTTGTACCATCTTGAGCATACTTCTGGACATTTGTAAATCCGTACAGTCCCCGAAGGTCTAAGGAAACACTTGCCCTGGTGGTGAGGGGGAGGCTGGCGCCGATGCCGCCGGCAACACCGACATTCATTCTGTGAATGCTGCTTGTTACTCCGCTGCTTGCGTCGAAAGACTGTGGAGGCACCTGATCGTATCCTCCGCTGCTGTCGGGCATGACCAGAGGAGTTCCGTTCTTGTCGACGTAAATTGGACTCGTGCCGCTTGTCTTCTGGGTCGCATTAAGAAGAAAACCGATGTAAGGTCCGGCGTTTATGTTTAACCTCAAACCGGTCATCCCGAAAGTGTACTTTGCGAGCACAGGTATTTCGATGTAATTAAGAATGGACATGTTTTTGAAATTTGCATAGTAATACCCGCCCGACGGCATCGGCGGAAGGTCTGTGGAAGTTATGGGTTGCATGCCGTTTCGCTGTCCCCCTTGTCCGTCGAAATTGATCTCAGGCTGGATCGAAAAGTGATTTGTAATCTTGAACTCCGCTATGATTCCGAAATTCGGTGCAAGCCGCGATGTGTAACCCTGGCTGACCTCGTTGTTTCCTCCGCTGAGTTCCGGCACACTCAGACCTCCTTGAATTCCGATTCGTACTTGTGCATGAGATGTTTGCAACGCTAACAAGAATACCGACAAAAATGCAAAGACTGAAGCCGCTCTGTTCATTAGTCCCCCTGCAAGTTTAGTTTAATAGTTTCGATTTTAGAACCATTTAGTGATATACTTTAAGTCACTTCTCTTACTGACGATTTGTACAAGAATAAGTTTTGTTTTTCTGCCCCTCCCCAAACATTATTTGCACCAGCCCCTTTACCTGTCTTGACCCCGGCTTCGACTCTCTATCTTTAGTCGCAGCAGCTCTTCTTTGTTCTCTTCTTTGCCGATCTCCAAATTGTTGCTCCTGCGAGAACTGCCAGGACCGCCATGAATACAATCTCACCTATCATATTAAAGTCCCTACGTTGTAGACGATGAAGGCGACTACCCAGGCCATGACGAAGCTGTAGCCGAGGAAAAGGAGGCCGAACTTTTTTCCGCCCTCCCGCACCATGACTGCTACGGTCGCGAGACACGATGTGTACAACAGAAGGAAGATCATGAACGAAAGCGCGGAGGCCGAGGTGAAGCTTGACCTGATAACGTCTCTCAACCTCTGATTTCCGTTTTCAGTCTGAAGTGTCTTGATCGTCGGACTGAGGAAGGAAGCGAAACTCTCCTTCACCGCCGAAGCAAGCGACTTCCCTTGTTTTTCGAGAGCGGGTAAGAAGTGGAACGATTCATTTTGAGACGCAAGACCTTGCGTCTCCTCAGAGTATATCGTTCCCATCGAGCTCAAGACGATCTCTCTCGCGAGGAAGGCCGGTATGAGCGAAGTGGATATCCTCCAATCATTTATGCCGATTGGCTTGAAAACCGGAGTGATAGCTTTGCCGATGTAAGCGGCGACGCTGTCGGAAGAACTCTTCAGCCCTGGAGGTGTGTTCAGCAAAACCCATATGACAACTGATGCGGCGAAGATCAAAGTCCCTGCTCTATAAAGAAAGCTCTTCACCTGTGCCCACACAATTCTTACGACGGTCCTGATCGTCGGGATCCGGTATGGTGGAAGCTCCATGACAAAATGCGAGAGTCCCCCTCTGAACGCGGTTTTGCGGAGGAAGAAAGCCGTCAGGAGTCCAATCAGAATGCCGAGCAGGTAAAGCGAAAATATCACCACTGCTGGATTATCGAAAAACATGATCGCGAAGAATGAAAAAATGACGAGTCTTGCCGGACAACTCATGAATGGGATCATTGCCATGACGAGAAGCTTGTCCCGCTTACTTTCGAACGACCTAAGGGCTATAATGGCAGGCACGTTGCACCCGAAACCGAGGAGAAGCGGAACCATCCCTTTTCCGTGAAGTCCGAGTCTGTGCATGAACCTGTCCATCATGAATGCAACCCTCGGCATATACCCGGACATCTCAAGAAGCGTGAGAACGAAAAAGATTGCTCCGATCAGAGGGACGAAAGTGATGACAAACCCGACGCCGCCGATTACCGCTTCGGAAAAGAATTTCAAGATCCAGTCGCTCGCGCCCGCTTTTGTGAGCAGTGACGAAACAAGCGGGGAGAAGAAATTGTTTATCAGGTCCCCGGTCCAATTCATTAGCGGGTTGGAAAAGTCGAACGAAACTTTGAACATAAGAAACATCACGAGAAGAAAGATGAGTAACCCAATGTAAGGATGAAGGACAACCCTGTCGATCAGATCTGTTATATCTCTCGCCGTCGACTTTTTCTTTTTAAAAACCTCATTGTAGAATCCGTTTGCGAACGCATACCGCTCTTCCTTGACAACGCTGCCTATATTCTTTTTGTAGAACTTTTCGAGCTTTACCTTCTCTTCATTTTCCCCGTCACCCTCCGACAAAAGCTTGATGAGTGAATGTTTGTCGATTTTTCCATTCTGATTTTGCCGCGCGATCCTCGCCAGAGCTTCTTCGATCCTGTCGTTGTATTTTACCGGCTTCGGGACCGATCTACCCTCGACCGAATCGATTATGGCGTCGAGGAGCTCTGATATGCCTTCACCTGTTCTTCCATTTGTTTTTATGACGGGGATGTTAAGGAGCTCACGGCTATGTTCGCTGTTTATTTCAATGCCGCGCCTGTGTGCTTCATCGACCATGTTCATCGCGACAACCATCGGTCTCTCGAACTCGAGGAGCTCAGTTGTGAGAAGCAGGTCGCGCTCCGCGTTCGCGGTCTCGATTACATCGACGACGACATCCGGTTTCTCTTTGACGAGGAAGTTATATGAAATCCATTCGTCTTCGGACAACGGTTCGAGAGTGTAGATCCCGGGCAGGTCGACAAATCGAATGTCATACCCCTTGTAGCTCATGAACCCTTCTCGCTTTTCCACGGTAACGCCGGGCCAGTTGCCAACTCTCAGGTCCGTCTTTGCCGCGTAATTGAGAAGAGACGTCTTACCGACGTTCGGGTTACCGGCGAAGGCAACTTTGATTGTCTTCGTCATTCAACCTCAATGTTCTTAGCCACATCAGATGTTATCACGATCCTCGAGTTGCTGGTCTTGACCAATATTCCCCGCCCGAGCTTCTTAAGAACAATGATCTTTTTTCCTGCTCGCAGTCCCATCGCCTCGATCTTCTGAACCGTATCGTCACGGTTGTAGAATCCTACGATTCGAGCCGCATCGCCGACCTTAAGTTCCTTCAAATTGGTTCGCGCCCTGGATGGCCTGGTCTCATCAGTCTTGTCGGGTGTTTTGTCAATCGTTCTGCTGGATCGATCTTTCATTCTGCTATGCCGGTGCTCGCGAAGATCTTATTCGTTTTTCTTGCAGTCAGGACAAAGCCCGAATATCTGATGCGAATGACTGACCAGTTTGAATTTGAATTTCTTTGCGACCGATTGCTGGGCGCGCTCGATATTCTGATCGATGAACTCGACAATCTTTCCGCATTGGACGCAAACGAGATGATCGTGGTGTGCTCTTCCGAACGCCTTCTCGTAACGCGAGCCGTGATCCTTTAGTCTGGTCTTGAAAACGAGGTCGCATTCGTCGAGGATGTCGAGAGTGTTGTAGACCGTTGCCCTTGAGACTTTGCTTCCGCCTTTCTTGAGGCTGAGGAAAAGCTCGTCGGCGTCGAAGTGTCCGGTTGTTGCCATGACCGCTTCCAGGACTTCAAAGCGCTCCGGTGTTACTCGGTAACCTTCCCCTCTGAGGAAATCTTCGAGCTTCTGCTTCGCTGTCAACATCTCGTGATTGTACTTTAAATTTAGTCTAAATAAGTTAGCTGACGCCGCATTATCTTTCAAGTCGTGTCCGTGTGTCTGAATACCGCTCGTTTCGTGCTCATTTGCAGGGCTGGCCTGTGTACCGAGAGTGGATGGCCGCATTCTAAAGGTCGATCCCGATTACCGTGCAAAAATTTAGAGCGCTGGAGTTTCTTGAGATGCCGAAGCATGCTCCTGAAGCGATGCTGAACCATTGCGTAGAGAATGACAGTGTTGGGCCGAGTGCAAGTCCGTGGCCGCGGAATCCTTCAGACCAATCTTCATCTGTTTCCACCGACTCATCGCTCAGGCTTGCGAAAGTCTCGACGCCAGCCCTGAAATTGTCAGTTAACCTGTAGCTTATCCCCGCGCTTAGCTCGGGGACTAAATCGTTTCGTCCTCCGAATTCGTATTCGGCGATCCCATTTACCGTTCCATTCAATCGCCCGAAATCTTTAGATAAGATCAGCTTCAGCTCGGCCTGGTTGGAATTTCTGCGATCCCACTCGCGTGCATATTCGACGTAGAGCAGCGGGTCGACGGGAAATTCATTTTGTCCGGCGAGTTTGTACAAGACTTCTATCATGGATGACTTCGCTGAAAAGCTTTCGGACTTATCCGGGTAATCGCGGCCGAAGACCTGATATAATCCTACCTGAATCCTGTCGGTGATGCCGTATTCAATTTCAAATTGCTGGTCCAATGAGCGGACGTTGTTTGAGAGGGAAGGTGCAGCGAAAAAGGAGTAGCTCTCTAATTCGAACTCGTCAGCCTCTTCCGTGTCGTACCGGTAATTCCAAACGTAGTACCTCCCCTGTGCTAAGGCGGGTGATGATGAAATCGTTGCGAACATTGCAGCAAGTGATAACCAATGCTTCATTCTGATTTTCCTTGTTGGGTTAGTTCTTGCGTTCCGTGTTTATTATGATTTAGACTATGTCTAAAGTATCAAAACAGAGTACGAATGTCAAGGAAAAAGCTTGTCCCAATGGCCGTGCGATATTGCCTTGAGAGAGAAGGAACTCGAATTCCGCGCGCGACATTCTCGCATTCAAACGGCGAGAGGGGATCGATGCGACATATGTCGTCCTCAGGAAGTAATTCGCTTAGTGAACCAACGCGCGGCACGTGTTACCATTAAATCGAATGATTCCGTAAATTTACTTAGACAAAATGAGCGAGACTGCCCTTAAGATTCTGACACCCAAGTTCATCTCTCAACTATCCGGCATGGAACTCCGGGCGAGGCTGATAGTGGAGGGATTCCTGGTGGGGATGCACAGAAGTCCATACCACGGCTTCAGCGTGGAGTTTGCAGAGCACAGACAATATTTCCCTGGTGACGACATAAGCAACATCGACTGGAAAGTTTACGGAAGGAGCGACCGTCTCTACATAAAACAGCATGAGGAGGAAACAAACCTCAAAGCTTACATCCTCATCGATGCAAGCAAATCGATGGGCTTCAAGCGTGACGGCGATGTCACGAAGCTCGAGTACGCAGCGTACCTGGCCGCGGGATTGACTTATCTTATGATGAAGCAGCAGGACGCGACCGGGCTCGCGATTTATGATGAGACCGTCAGACGCTTCTTCGAACCGCATCTTACCTATTCGTACATGAAATTGCTTTTAACGGAGCTCTCCGAAGTCGAGCCGAATTCCAGGACTTCAACCGCGACCGCCCTTTCGGCGCTTGCGGAGAGAATAAAGCGTCGCGGACTGATCATTGTCATAAGCGATTTTCTCGATGAGATGAAGAACGTGATCACTGCTCTGAAGCACTTCCGCCACAGGAAAAATGAAGTCATCGCCTTTCATGTTCTCGACGATGCCGAGATCAGTCTGGATTTCCCCGGCGACGCGGTGTTCGTTGACCTGGAAACAGGAGAGCGAATGCCCACTCAAGTCTCCGCCTTGAAGGCTGCGTACAGGAAGAACGTGAACGGTTTTATCCATGAACTGAAAAGCAAGTGCTTCGAAAATGACATTGACTACGCGCTTCTCAGCACCTCGACACCGTTCGACAAGGCACTGGCAGCCTATCTTACGAGAAGGAAGAAAATATTTTGAGAAGGCACAAGGCGGCAAAGGCACATAGGCACAGCGTAGGTTCGCTTCGTGCCTCTGCATCTTTGCGCCTTTGTCCCTCTGTGGCAGCTCAATCCAAAATCAGTGTAAGGAAAAGAAGAAAAGAATGGAGATGGTTACATTAGTCGTTATTGCCTTGATGCTCATCGTGATGATTTTCATCTTCGTCCAATTTAAGAGTCTATCGACGAAGGAACGGTCATCCGCCGAGCAAACGATGCAGCTCTTCACAATTTTCAAGACCGACGTTGAATCGGCAGTCAAGTCGGTGGCCGACACCAGCCGTTCCAACAGCGAGACGATGGCAAGCACGCTCCAGCTTGTCAGCAATTCGTTTTCGAGAAGCATGGAAGAAAACCGCGCGGGGACCAATGCCCAGGTCGAGCAGCTTGCCGGTCAGGTCTCGCAGCTGACAAATCTCATGTCGAAACAGGTCGAGAATCTTCGAGGCTCTGTCGAACAGCGCCTGTCAAGTTTTGAAGGACAGCTTGGCGGTCAGCTTTCCGAAGCGAATAAACTCTTTTCATCTTTGAAACAGGATTTTGGCGAACTGAAACAATCAAGCGATAACATGCTTGAAATCGGAAAACAGATAAACCAGCTTCAGAACATCCTGAGCTCGCCAAAGCTTCGTGGAAACCTGGGTGAGATGCTACTCGAGGAATTGATCAAGCAGGTCATACCACAGGGTTTCTACGAGTTCCAGCATACGTTCCGTGATGGTTCGAAAGTTGACGCGATCATCAGGACTTCCGAGAGAATAATTCCTATTGACTCGAAATTTCCGAAGGACGAGTTTCAGCGTTATGTCCAGGCCGAGACTGACGCGGAGAAGAGCCTTGCACTTGCAAGATTCTCGAGCGTCGTGAAGAAGCAAATCGATGACATTTCGGAAAAGTATATTAGGCCCGCCGAGGGCACGTTCGATTTTGCAATCATGTTCATTCCGTCGGAAAGCATGTACTACGAGCTGTTGATGCAAGACAACGATGAGAATAGCGCGTACCGCTACGCGATGAAGAAGCACGTGGTCGCGGCTTCACCTAACAGTTTCTACGCATACATCCAGGCGATCGCGATCGGACTCAAGGGAATGCAGATCGAGCGGAATGCCGAACGGGTTCGAGACCAGCTTGCTCAGCTTGAAAATTCACTCCGGCGGTTCGACGATCATTTTGAGACCCTCGGCACTCATCTGAAGAACGCTGCAAACAAATACGGCGAATCGCACGAAGCCTTGAGCAAATTCAGAGATCGACTTCAAGGAATTGCAAAGATCGATGAAGAGCCTCCCCGGATAGAATAATGGCAATAGTTCTCACGAGGAACTTCAGCGGAGAGATAGGCGAGGATCTTGCCTCCTCAGTGAGGGAGCGCGCTGCATCGGGTTCGAGAGATGGCACTTACAATTTCGCTTACATCGTGCCCACGAGAAGGCGCGTCCGCGAACTTCAGCGCGAGCTTGTCCATGGAATTGCGTTTGGAAAATTACCGATCTTCACACTGGAGCTGTTTGCACGCGAGGTGTTCTCTTGTCTAAAGACCGGCAGGCATGTAATCTCTCCGTCGATGCAAGGAATGATTGTAAGCGAGATACTCTCAAGCCACAGCCGGGACGAATTTAGATTTTTCAGATATGCATACCGAGGTGAGTCTCATCAAGGTTCTCGAAGAGGAGTTGCACCGGTTGGAACAATAAAGAAGATTATTGATCAAATTGATTACCTGAAGGAGAGCGGAATTACTCCTCAGGATTTCAAGTTCTTGTCCTCAGCGGCCGGGGAGTTTGAAAGAGTGAAGCTCGATGAGTTTTTGGAGATCTATTCGGATTATGAGAACCGCCTGGGCAGGGGCCTTATCGACAGCGCGGGAATACTGCCATTGGCAAATGCGGAACTCGCACAATCAACGCAAGTCCTCGATGATATCTATCCAGGCGAGCGGACGTTTTTCGTCGAAGGATTCTATAGTTTCAAGAAACCGGAACTGGAATTCCTTGGAATTCTCTCCTCATGCAAGAGGTTTTCGCTCATCGTTAAGCTCGATTGCAGTTACGAGAATGAAAGTCTTTTTAAGACTATGCTGGCGACCTCGGCGAAACTCGCGGACAGAGGGTTCAAAGTGCAGAAGGCTTCGACCGGATTGGAAGTCGACAGGAAAGCGAGCTTAAGAAACTACTTTGCATCATGGCTATTCTCGGAAAGAGAAACTAAGGCGAAGATGGATCTTAAGGAGAAAGCTTTTGTCGTGGATGCTCGTGACGAACTTAGGGAAGTAGAGTTCGTTGCGGAAAAGATCAAGGAAATTGTTAATGGCAATCCAGACCAGGAATTGGACGGAATATGTGTCGCTTCTTATTTGCCACAGACTTATTCTCGAATCGTCAGGGAAGTCTTCGCGAAATATCAAATACCTGCCAACATAACTGACCGGTACACGCTTGAAAGCAATCCCGCTGTGAACGCCATCCTGTCGTTCATCGACATAAAGTTGACCGATTACGAGCGCGGTGCTCTCCTCCGGGCGCTGACCAACCGATTCCTGACTGTCAGCGGAGAGATGAGTGCGAACGAAGCCGGCAGTGTGGTGTACTCGGCCGCAAGGCTGTGTCGGTTTGAAAGAGGCTTGGGGAGATTCCGGAAAGCCATTGATACTCGCATTGAACTCCTCGCAAAAATCGGGAGAGAGGGCGCTGAGGAAAATGGGATGCAAATTCGTCATGACATGGACACTCTGAGAAAGACCCGCGGGCTATTGGATTCTATCCAAGTAAGACTCACAGCTTTTCCCGAATCGAATCGGGATGAACTGTCGCCGGATGAATTCCGGGAAGCCGTGAAGTCGCTGGTGCATGGGCTGGGAGTGCATCGAAACATTGCACGATTGAACATTCAGAAGGTACCGACTGAAGTGGTCGAACGTGACGCGCGGGCGCTTTCCGCTTTCTTCGAAGTGCTGGACGAAGTTGTGAAGGTTGAAGCGGCGAAAGAAAACCGAAAGCTCGATCTTGGCACTTGGATGGAGAGATTGAGGTCGGCACTTTCACTTACTCGTTACAACCTGCGGCAGAAGTACGGTTATGGCGTGTATGTGACTGCGCTCGAGGAGATCCGCGGACTGGAGTTCGATTACATGTTCATAATTGGACTCAACGAAGGTGAACTCCCAACGAGGTATGCGCCGGAGATTTTTCTCCCCTTTGTTTTACAGAAGGAGAACCGCGAGACACAGCCATATCTTCAGAGGCACCTGTTCTATCAAGCCGTTAGCTCATTCCGGAAGAAATTGTTCCTGGTTTCACCAGCGCAGACCGACGATGTGCGGCTTATCAGGTCATCATTCATCGATGCATTTTTGGATGTTGCGGATGTGTCCTTGATCGATGAGGCTTCAGCGGGCGATGCTGCTGACGGCGAGAGGAGCATCTACAATCTCCAGCAGCTGATCGAGATGGATTCAGTTCCTAATTTCCACGACCAGATTTCGTCAAATGCTGCCGGGCGCCTTCTTCCAGCAAACGCCGAGCGATGCAAAGTTGCAGAGTCGGCAAGATACGATGGTGATAGAAATAGTGAGTTTCATGGAAGAATAAATGAGCAGGGGTCGATTGATTCTATAGCGAGCTCTTTCGACACGAAAATATTTTCGGCAGCACAGATAGAGTCGCTGGCGAGGTGCGGCTTCCAGTACTTTACACGACGCATTCTCCAGATCGCAGAGGTCCCCGACATAGAAACTTCTCTGAGCGCAATTGAGCGAGGGGCTGTTCTGCACAAGATTCTCTTTCGATTTTATGATGAGCTTTCCGGCATCGGCAAGCTTGACAAAGCTGGAGATGAGTTGGAGCTGTTGATCAATGTCGGGAAGCAAGTTTTGGATGAATTAGGAATTGAACATGATCTATTCGAAGTCGAGAAGGAAACAATGCTCGGGACAGGAGACGTCCCGGGGACGCTCGAGCTATTTCTTACGAAGGTGCAGACAAAGCTCTCGGAGTTCGGCTTCCGACCGCTGAAGTTCGAGATTGGCTTCGGCATGAGAAGCGGCGACGGTAGTGAAGATATTGCGGCGGTTAGAATCGGCGATGTGCGACTTCGAGGAAAAATTGATCGGATCGATTCGGGTCGGAATGGGCTCATGATTTTCGATTACAAGACGTCTTCAGTAATTCCCGCGCACAAAGACGTTGTCGACGACAGGGTTTCGCCGCAGCTGCTGCTTTACTTGAATGCCCTGGAGCATATCCTTTCCCGCAGAGCTCCTCCGAAAGAAGGTCTCCGGGAATTCGCGGACGCTGGAGAATCTGAATTGTCGCGTCGTGGAGTTTCCGGTGCTGCGTTCATTTCAATTAATAGAGATAAGCTGCTAAGGACGGAAAAGGGAAAGGACACGATTCAGTTCATTGTGCAATCAGATCAGGAATCTGGAGAGCTGAGATATAATCCCAGTTACGGCAGTACGAAGAACCTGAGGGGCAGTGAAGAGTATCCGAAGACCATGAACGGATTGATGAGGTCGACTGAATCCTTTGTGAATGAAAAAGTTTCGGAAGCTCGATCCGGACGATTTAACCTGACACGATTCTCACGTGAGAAAGTGTGTCGTTACTGCTCGTATTCGGAAGCCTGCAGGATCGCGTTGACAGGAGAGAGCTTTGGCACCGAGGATTCAGCTTAGTTCGACCGCGATTATCTCGTCGGAATTCCTGACATAAATAAGCCATGTCTTCTGTAGCGGGACAACGAAAAAGAAATCTTGCAACGGGACATAGACCTTCCGATCGGCAATATCTTCATACACTTTCTTTCCGATGGCATCAACGATAGTGATGAGTGCGTCATACAGCGGAGCTCCCTTCGCATCTGTACCGGAGGTGACATGGAAACCGAAGGTCGTACTTTTGGTCAGTCGCACGGTCATTGGGGCTATCGCCTCGGCCGGGATGAGTCCTGAGCTCGCTTTGACATCAACCGGTTCAGGAAGGATGAACTCATCTTGGGGCGCGGGAATATTCATCTCTTGATAATTGTCCAACGATAGAACCAGCTTCTCTTCGCCTGATCTGTAATCAAGTTCGATTACATCTTCTGACTGAAAAGTTTTGCGAAGAGCGAAGAGCGTATCACCTGAAACACTGAGGCAAGCGAGTTCATCATTTTGCCAGAGCAGTTTGCCGGTGAATAAATCGACGGCGAAAATCTTCCCCGGCGTTGGCATATTTGGCCTTGCGAACTGATGGAGCAAAAGAACATCTTTGTGGATCTTGTTCAGGGTGGTCCACCACTTTTCTGGGAGTTGATTATTCCTCCAGAGTGGCGAGCCTGTCGACAGATCTACCCCCACGAATTCTGTAACCTTTTCCTGCGGATCGCGGAGTTCTGTTACCAGCACTCCGCTCCCCGGAAGTAACCGCCACACTTTAAGATTGCTCTTGAAAATCCAGGACGGTTTAAGGCCTTTTCTAAACCACTTCATTTTACTGAGACCATCTTTCTGACCGACGTGAAACCTTCTCCATCTTTGCCGGAGGCGCCTATTCTGCAGAAGTACATGCCGCTTGGCATTTTCGTTCCGTGAGCGTCTCGGCCTCCTGGATCGAATAAGAAAATTTGTGGTGGCCCCAAGACAATGGATCAAGGGCAACGAAAGCAGATTCAGATCAGAAGGCTACAGGATCGAGACGCGTTACATTCCCTACAGTCACCGAAAGCTTGCCGTAGGTGTACCTTTAGAGGTTACTGTCAGCGTCAACGTGCTTGCTACGCCCACCTCTAGAGAGAACACTTGCTTCCATCTCTATTTTCTCCGATTGGATCCCTTCGGGATAAGAACAACCGATCGTGTCATACTATAAAATAAGAAAATATCTTTTCTTCTCCTTTCACTTTGAGCAAGCAGTATTTTCGACTTTGTTTACTGTGAATCGTCCGTTGATATAGGCGGCAGGCGTTGCATTAGCGCGCGGCGGTTTGGGAGAAGGAAGCAGCCAGCTGAGTGTAATGAAAGAGCCCGGAACAATCATCGTGTAATCAATCTTTTCATTCCTATTTTCTGTAGCTTTGCCTGAAGGGAACCTTGTATTGTTTACCTGTTGGAGTTGTTCGACATGGGACAGGTTCTGGGCCTGAGCCTCCATGTACTGGACGCCAACCTGCATTTTGGTGCTCGGCAGACGGATATGTTGTTCAATATGAGGATATTCCATATGACTATTCAGAAAACAAAAAGCCAGAGCTATTCACTCTGGCTTTATATTAATAATATTTCTGAATTTCTACTTCATCAGAATCATCTTTTTAAGTTGTGTAAACTCTCCGGTTCTGATTATATAGAAATATATTCCGCTTGCAAGTCCCCGTGCATCGAAATTTATTTCATAACGACCGGGACTCTTTTCTTCGTTCACTAGTACTCTTATTTCTCTCCCAAGAATGTCATATACGCTAACCTTAACAAAACTAGTTTTGGGTATATCGTATTGAATTATTGATGAAGGATTAAATGGATTTGGATAGTTTTGTTGCATCTTGAAACTTTTCGGTAAATCAATGCCTGTCTTACCATCATCAATTGAAGTGATAGTACTTGTCGTACCACAAACAACAACATTATTGTGAATGGCAAAGGTCGGCGTTATTGCTATACCATTCTGAATTGCATAAGGGTAAATTCTTAGTGAGAAAGTTTTACCGTTAGGTACCAGAACACTTATCGCCTGGTTGAACGATAGCATAGCGGTGTTCTTGTAAATTAAAGCAGTTGAATTCAATACCGTACTGTTCACCCAGCCGTCAATTGAATAGTATGCTTTGAAATTTAAAATATTAAAGTCGGTACTGAGCGGAAGATCGCCATAATTACAGGATACATTTGTAACCGTAAAGTTATTCCCCGGGTTAGGCGAGGCGTTGAACTCGACATATCGCATAGGATCTAACGGACCGGCGACCCAGCCGGTGTTGCCGACCCAAAGTCTTTGTCCGTTGCTGTAAGGAAAGAAAATTACCATGAAAGGTGAGGATGATCCCGCGCTTATCGTCTCAGGAGTTCCACTTATATTGCCATTAACAGAAGTTACCAACTCTGTACTCATTAGATCCCATGTTATGCAAGCTTCCGAGGAATCTTTTGTGCCACAATTTGGCGTTGCTATGCACATTGTATCGCTATGGCAGCAATAGTTATAAACACTGTCCACAGTGACAAAAATTGAAGTTTGAAGACAAAGCTGATGACCCTGCCCCAAGCCAGATATTATAATAGTATCTATCGGTGAAACCTGGCCTGGTAAGATATTTGTACTATTAAAAATGCTTTTCGAAAATGAAGCACCGGGAGTCATCGGAAAGATACCAAAACCGGTCGAGTTTATTGTTGAATTATTCTGAACTCTAAAAATATATCGAACATTTCCGTTTGCCAAACAGGTCAACGTTCCGTCGATAACCTGTGAACAGGTGTCTGTTGGAGGTACTGTCGGAGTACATTCGAATCTTAAAGTATCTCTGCAAACAATCTGTCCGTTCTTTATCCATCTGACTTCAATTTTTTGTGTAGAGTCAGAATAATGTCTTATACACATATCCAAAACATCATTAAAAGTGCCGTGCCCTATTGCCTGACCAAAAGGCAATCTTACAAGATTGATCAAATTGTTAGGTGAAATGTTTGTAAAACCCCAGCCGGGTGCTGAAGTAGTGGCAACGGTGCTGAACATTCCGCCCGAAAGCAACTGGAATTCAACACTTGAAAAGACAGTGCTACTGTTATTTGTTAATGATATAGAGTAACAACAGTCATTTGAAGATCCTTGCGCCTGCACACCTAATGAATCGCAAACTGTTCTGCAATTTGGAAGTATTACTTTAAAAGTCTCAAAACACCAGCAGCATCCTCCGGAGCTGATATACTTTGCTAATATGCTGATCGTATCACCAGGCATTCCCCCGGATATTCCTATGTTTTGTACACCGGATGTAGCTCCAGCTGCTAATGCGGGAGATAGTGTATCAGCAAGAGGTGATACTGCAACCCCGGAAGGACCTTGTAGCGTGTATTCAATATTGGAGATCCCGTAGGTTGCATTATTAGAAAATCGATATGAAAAATTGTAATTGTTTCCGGCACAAGTTACAGTATCGTTTAAGATTGTTGTACAGGAAATCTGGCAATCCAATTTCAATGTGTCGGAACATACTTTATTGTTCAAAGAGTCCAGCCAGTTTACTACAATTATTTGAGGCGATGTCACATAATTAATATTCATGCGGAAGAAGTCATTAAGATTCCCGCCGGGCACATGGCCTGTTGGTGGAATATAAGTGTTTGTCGATGTAAACCAGTTTTGAAAATTTGGACCAAGTCCGGTACCTGTGGTAAATTGGTTCGGAGATAAGCATGCAATCTGTATTGAACCAATCCCGGTAAGGTTTGCCGGCTGACTTAAACTAAGGCTCCAGCTGCAATCACCAGGAGTAGTTTTTGATGCAGTTGCTTTAAGTGAATCACAAATCCCTCCAGCGGCAGATGGGCAATCAATACTAATATCATCTAAAAAATTTCCGCCAGCATCTGGTCCGGCACCGCCATTAGAAGATACAGATTCAAATCGCAATTCATAAGAGCCGCCTGATGGAAAGGTATATGGAACTGTATGATATGACCACGCAGTATTGTTATCGGAGTAGGTACCTAATAGAACATATGGACCACCAGTAGGTCCAATTTTTGCATTCATTACATCGGGGTTGTTATAACGCCCCCTGTGTGCAAATGAAATGGAGAGCGTTCTTCCGGATACGGCGGTAAAATCTTGATATAATGTACTAACAGTAAGGGCATTTAGTTCAATGAACTGATTGCCTGAATATGCGGGAACTCCGTTAAAGCCGCTGCCCCAAACTTCTATTATGCTGTCTGATTCTGTTGTTTTCCAACAAGATATTAGTGACTCATTGAAAAACCCCTGGCTTCCAGCACTTACAACCTGGTTGTCTTCAAAATCAGGATTACACAAAAAATGACAGGAATCTGTTTCCGCCGTTGTAAGATGGTTTCCGAAATTGAGAGTATCAATATTCTGACCGGAACCAAGGGTTATAGTATACATTCCCGGAGCAGCGGGAAATGTTTCATGCCAGCCAGTTTGGCTTGTCTCTGAAATAGTATAAGTCACGCCCGGGGTTAGGTTGGTGAAACAATAATCGCCTTTTGCATCTGTTGTATCAGATATAGTTACGACGCCAGCTGCATTTTGGTATTTCAAATTGATAACCCAGTTCTGAAGTCCAGGGTCTCCCTGATCTCTTACACCGTTGCTGTTTAAGTCGTTAAATTTCACACCGCAAATAGAGCCGGTGTTTAGAGCAGGTACAGTTGTACCATTAATGATAACTGAATCATGAATAGCAAAAGAAGGAATACCGGGAACACCGCCATTAGGTGAATAAGGATAAATTCTTAGAGAAAAAGTTTGACCGTTAGCAATAAGCACATTTAAGTTTGATACAGAAAATGTGGACACAGTTGAATTCAAGTAAAACGAAGGAGTTACATTCAACACTGTACTGGTATTCCAATTATCAGTCGAATAATAAGCCTGGAATTTCAAAATGTTATAGTCGGAAGAGAGAGGGAAATCGCCATAATTAAACAGAAGGCTTGTAACAGTAAGATTATTTCCGGAAGCAGGGCTTACATTGAATTGAATATAGCGGGTTAAAACTATAGAAGAGTTTGCTGCCCAGCCGGTATTACCCATCCAAAGCCTTTGACCGTTATTATAAGCAAAAACTGACAGCCCTGATGCTATTGTCTCTGCGCTCCCCTGGATGTTTCCTGTAGGCGCATCGGGAGCTGTATTACTCGTAAGCGGCCACATTATAGAAGCTGCTTGAGCGAATATGTTTGAACTATAGAATAAGCAGAAAATTAATACACACAATAGATATAATTTTTTCATATAAACCTTGTCTTATTGAAAATATTTTATTTTAAGAGAGTAAGATGGTTGCAATCATTTTCTTACAGCCTTTTGGCTATTTGCTAACAATCTCACATGTGAATGAAAGAATCACGTTTGGATTTTCAGGATCGTTCGATTGAACTGAAACAGTTTTACTTTGGACTCCTGATCTTCCAGTTGTATTAAATGTTATTTTAATTTCTCCTTCTTCACCGTTTGTAAATTCTTTCTTATCGCCGATTGTAGCCCCCGTGCAGCCGCAGCTTGCGTGAACATTCTTTATCACTAAAGTATCTTCGCCGTCATTCCTAAATTTGTATTCGTATGTTAAGAGGACAGCCTTCTCAACTTTTCCAAAATCGTGGCTAGTCTCTACGAAGGTTATTTTAGATGATTTCACCTGTGCGGGTGTTTGGTTAGCGAATAGGCTAATCAGAAAGAAAGAAAATAGGACGGGAAGTGATCCTGTTTTGATAGCCTTGACAAAAGTTTTCATTATTGCTCCTTGTTTGTAAAATGTTGTTTGCATTTAGTCTAGTATTTCTCCATTCCTGATCTTTATTGAGGATTTAGTTCTAAGGTTTTTCAGAGATATTCTTAGCTTCTCTATTTTAGCCGCAGAAACATTCGGATCGATTTCCAGATCGGCAATTGCCTCTTCGATCGACATGTATTCTTTTACTTTAGCATCATCCGTTTCTTTCTTGATAATCAAAAGAGGCACAGACATTAAATGCTTTTTCGTAAATGAATCCATTAACTTTTTTATAATATTCAATTTGTTGTCGTTAAGTTTTAAACAAATCTATTTACAACGGGGTGGCCCCACAATACATAACTAGCATACGGTATGTGTTGGTAAATGAACGGTATGTAAGAAAAATTAATCGGTAAGTGTAGAGGGGGAAATCGGGTCTGATTCTGGATTAATAATTTTATAGAGGGGCGGCGGGAGAGAAATAATTACTTCCGTTCCGCGCGAATTGTTATTGCGGCTGCTTAGATCTTCAAACATGATCGGCTTGGGAAGCTGCATCTTAACGCTCAGAAGACGAAGACGTTCTTCAATGATCTGTATCCCTTTTGATATGTGATCTTCTTTTTTATTCTTCTTCGCTTCTCTTATTCCTATACCATTATCGGTAATTTTTATTATCAATGAGCTGCATATCATTGAATCAATATCAACATCTCTAAAAGAGAATGAAACTGTCAGAAGACCATTATTACCGGAATCGATAATCCCGTGCCAAAGAGAATTTTCTACAAACGGCTGGATGATCATATTCGGTATTATGATAGAACCGGCATCGACACCTGTCCCGGTGTTAATCTCATAAGAAAACCTCTCCTGGAATCTTAACTTCTCGAGATCGAGGTAAAGTCTTAGCCGGCTAATTTCCTCAGACAACAGAATGAATCCGTTTCCGGCCGTATCGAGATTCTTCCTCATCAACTTAGCCATCATTGCAATGTAGTCATTTGCCTCTTCTAACCTCCCGCAGTTGACAAGATATTGCACGGAGTTGAGAGAATTGAAAATGAAATGCGAGTTCATCATTGCTGACAAAGCTTGATGTTTCAGCGCATTAATTCGTTCAGTAAGATCCAACTGCTCACTGATTTTTTTATTCTTGACTCTCATACGCCAGACTACAACGGAAAGGGAAGCAAAAGTAAAAATCAAAACTATTCCGAGTTTATACCAAATAGTCTCCCTGAAATGGGGTTTCACATAAAAATTCAGAAGGTATGGTTTCCCCCAATCGGCATTCCGGGTCTTAGCCATGAGCTGCAGTCTGTAAGCCCCGTTCTCGAGTGAACTAAAATCAAGAAAACCATTATTTGTTTCTGTCGAATCACCGTTTAGTATATACTTATACGTTACGGCACCCGGCGATGAATAGTCTTGTGCGACAAAATTTATGTAAACATTATTCTGCGCAGGCTCAAAAACCAAATTATCATAATCTGTATAGAGAGAATCTCCTGCCCTGATGCCATTAATCTTAACGTCAAGAGGCGAATGCTTATAACCATCGAATAGACTTACATCAAGCAAAGAAATGCCGTCGCTCGTTCCGACGTATAGTAAGTTCTTGCTGTATTCATAATAAAGTGAAAGTACTTCATCCGATGGGAGGCCTGTTTGACTATTAAGAAATTTAATCGAATTCCCTTCAAGCAAATAAAGCCCCTTCATGTTTCCGACCCAAGTCCTATTCTTATTGTCCGAAACAATAGAAGTTGAACTTGATAAATCGTACCCCAACATACTTGTATAACTTGTAACCGAATTATTTTCAAGATCATACCGCGCAATTCCTTTGACGCCCGCAAACCACACATTGTTCTTATTATCCTGATAGATTGCACTTATTTTTGAGCTTAGAACAGGATCGCCCGTGAAGAAAGTTTTCTTCCACGGAGTCGTTGCGGATTTACCGGAGATGCCGGATAATTTGCATAAGCCCATGCTTGTGCCCACCCAGATATTATTTCTCGAATCTTCAGTGATCACGTTAACACGGTTTTGGATAAAACTGTCACCAAAGATCGGGTACACTTGAGAAGAAGGCGTCTTTCTATGATTAAATTCTTTTTGGATGATTAGGTTATTACCAAAACCGCCAAATACATAAAGACCATTAGCGGTCTTCAAAAATGACGGATCTATCATGAAGCGGAATTTCAATCCTTTATGAGAAACATCTCTTATCTCCGGGGTTTCGGGCGCCCAGCACACATATGTGTAATCACTATAGCTTCGAATACTGTTTATGTACCCTGACAAGACTTTGCCTGAATTGTCTGTTAGCCGATCAATGACCCCGTTTTCTAGAATGTTAATGCCGTTGATCGTACCGATCAAAAACTTGCCTGATTTTTCTTTTACTACACAATTAACATTATTATTATTCAATCCGTCCTTCTCGGTATAATTCCTTACGTAAAGATTATTTAAACAATAAACACCCTTGCCGTATGTACAAATCCATATATTTCCTTCGCTATCTTCAAAGAAATTATCTACCTGCGTATTTCCCAAACCCATCTTGTTTCCCAGATCGATTATTACATCGGAATTGTTGGGAATCAAAAAGAAACCTTTGCCTAAAATTGAAAACCATATGTTGTTACTTCTATCGCAGAATATTTGATAGAAAAGTTTATCATAATACGAATTCATCCTGTATCTTTTGATTACATGATTTTTCTTTATATGGTAGATCACTCCTCTAGCGCCGATAAAGTAACTGCTGTCACTACGCTCAGTAAGGCAATAAAGATTGGTGTCCGGCAAGCCAATAATATTCATCTTAATTAGTTTATCGTTACTTATGACGAATAATCCATGCGAAGTTAATGCTATTAAACGATTGTCTGACAGTTTTGCCAATCTGCATAAAAAAACAGGGTGCGGGTCAATAATATGATCTGACAGACCTGCATCCGTATTTTCATTTATTACAATTATCCTGCCTGCGTTCGTATATGAATAAATTCTACCCTGATATTTTGTTAAATATGATGTACTAAAACTCTTCCCGTTAATCTGGTTCCTGTAGTTTACTATCCTTCCGTTTCTTAGAACATTGATGCCTCTTTCATAATTGCCAATGTAGATTTCACCACTGTCTCCTTCCGACACGGAGGTAATCACATTGGAATTGAGACCATCATCTACACTGAATGTAGTAAAATGTCTTCCGTCAAACCTGCTTAAACCGTTTAAAGTACCGAACCATATAAACCCGTCCTTATCCTGAATAATATCAAATACTGTTGATGAAGCCAAACCGTCGGAGGAAGTGTAATGGTAATAAGAAGGCGTTTGCGAATAAACGAGGGTAATCTGAAAAAAGCTGATTACGCCGAAGAGCAAATATCTTTTGGCATACTCAGACAGCATTCAGTACTGTCTTCATTTTCTGAATAAAATCCGGTGCTCTCCGACGTGAGATCTCAATCCTGCTGCCGTCTGTCATCGTAACAAAGTTCCCGTCAATGTTTGAATATTCTTTTATGTACTTCAGATTGATTAGATGCGATTTGTGTACCCTGAAAAATTTCTCTTTCGGTATGGTGTCTTCAAAATCCTTCAACGTGCGGGAGACGATTGTATTCTTCCCGTTTTTAATAATTACTTTTGTATAACTTCCTTCCGCTTCAAGCCGGATTATGTCATCAATAACCAGCACATTAAATCCGTGAGACGCCGGGAGAATTAATTTATCCATTTCATGAATAGTCTCATCTTTTATTTTCTTATTCTGCAAGTAAAAAAGTCTCTTAACTGTCTGCTTAAGCTCCTTAATGTTTACCGGTTTAAGAAGATAATCCGTAGCACCAGCTTTTACTGCCTTGATGCCAAATTCCTCGTGAGCACTGACGAATACCACCATAAAATTCCGTTTATCGTATTCTTCGAGGAGGTCAAACCCGTCCAGCACCGGCATATTAATATCGAGAAATACTACATCGGGTTTATGAACACTCACAAGTTCCTTTGCACTGACAACGGAATCAGCGCATCCCAAAACTTTAATCTCGTGGCAATAAGTTTCAATGATCTTCTTAAGGTTTTCCCTTCCGAAGAGTTCATCATCAACTATTATTGCTCCCAGTTTATTAAATGCATTTTGAGAACACATGATTCATCAGCTTTTAATGTTAAGTTCGAATGAATTAAAATGTTGACTCAACACCTCATGCCTCCAATGGATTATTATAAAATATTTTATATGTCCTTTCACCTAGTATCATTTCATGCTATTTCATTAGCACCATTTCTTTTGTGATTGTGAATGTGTTTGCAGAGACCCGGTAAAAGTACACGCCGCTGGCAAGTCTGCTTCCGTCAAATGTGACTTTGTGTTCTCCTGTGTTCTCCTGTTCATTCACCAGCGTCGTCACTTCTCTTCCAAGGAGGTCGTAAATTCTTAGTGTTACAAAACTGTTCACTGATAGTTGATAACTGATCACCGTACTCGGATTGAATGGGTTAGGATAATTTTGATTCAGCGCGAAAGTCGTTGGCATACTTGACGGCGTTGCGATTCCCGTTGTGATGTCAACCTGCCACGCCCCTCTGCCGTGAGTTGCGACTCGTAAAGCATGTGTCGGGTATTGAATTGCTATGTCATCCACGACAGCATTTGGCAACCCGCTGCCGAACTTTGACCACGACGCGCCGTTATCGGTGGAACGATAGACTCCCCAGTATGTTCCGGCGTAAATGTATCCCGACGTCGAATCGACACAGATGATTTTTGTCGGCACGGCATCGAAACCGTTGCCGGTTGAGTCGAGTTGTGTCCAAGTATTTCCATAGTCGGTCGTTCTCAGCACATGCGAGTCATTCGCGCCCTGTGCACCGACCAGCACTGCGAGATACGCAACCCCCTTATGTGTCGGGTCAGCAGTCACGCGCGAGAAATTGGTGCCGGCCGGGAGTCGGGCAGTTACATTATTCCAGGAGTTTCCCGCATTCGTGCTGACGAAAACGAATGCGGTGTCTGATGCTCCCCGGTAACCGCTCAGTCCGGCGTAAATGACGTTCCCTTCGACAGGAGAGATCGACATGGTCGTGATGAGATCACTTGAAGATTTCAGATCGGAGGTTTGAGCAACCCAGCTTGTTCCGCCGTTTGTCGATTTATATACCTTGCTTGTTCCCATATAAAGGAGGTTGTCGTTTTGCGGATCCATGATATATGGAGTCAACCAGTAGCCGTCCTCGTTTATTCCTGTGTTGATCTGATGAAAGTGAGATCCGCCGTCCGTCGATTTGAAGATCTGCCCGTTGACGTATTCAGTGTAGACGATACTTGAATTCTTCGGGTCTATCAAAATGTATCCTCCGTCGCCGCCGTAGATTTCACTCCAGGATTCGGACGGCTGGTCATCCCATTCTGTGCCATTGTCTTGCGTCCCGCCGACGGTGACTCCGGAATGATTCTGGTCGGCGTCAATATCATAGAACTGGATCGTTTGAAGACCCGCATTGCAGTTTACGAACGATAAAGCCCCATCTGTCGTCCTCCATACGCCGCCGTCATTACCAATGTAAAAGGTCCCGCCGTTTGCATTCGCGAACGCGATCGCGTGCTGGTCAACGTGAATATTTTTTCCTGTGTAAGTTCCATAACCGTTGGTGAGGTTCGTCCAGCTTTGTCCGCTGTTTGTGGATTTCCAAAAATCAATTCCGCCAACATAAACTATGTTCGGATGAGTTGGGTCCACTGCGATCACGTTGTTGTACCATCCTTGATTCCCGCCGAAGCCGTTGCTCGATGCGACGGACGGGAGAACCGACCATGTGGAACCGCCATTTGTCGACGTGTAAACCCGGTTGGTGTCTTCGGTACTGCTGTTCGGTTTGTTTCCATTTATCGCTGCATAAAGTATCTGGTTGTTGCTTGGAGCTATCGCCAGGGAGATCCTGGACAATTGGCTCTCAGGCGGAAGCCCGCTGGTGATTCGAGTCCACGACGCACCACCGTCAGTAGATTTATAAACGCCGTAGTTAGTATTATTTCCAGAAAACGACGAGGCATACGACCCGTAAATCACGCTGGCATTTGTCGGATCAACGACGATATCATCGACCGCTCCGTCCGTCAGGTTCAATTCTGTCCACGTCTGTCCCGCGTCGGTAGATTTGTAAACGTCATAGTAACCAGCAGCGTAGACGACATTACTGTTGGTCCGCGCAACAACGATCTTGCCGGTATAATAAAGTCCACCGCCGCTTGGCAAAGACATTTGTGTCCACGAGGCTCCACCATCCGTCGACTTGAACATTCCCGATCCCGGATAGCCGTCTATGTTGAAATTGAGTTCCCCTGTACCATAATAGAGCGTGCCCGGATTGTTGGGGTCAATCGCGACAGAGCCAGACGATAGCCTCGGCAGGTTGTCAGTCAAAGGGATCCATGATGTACCGCCGTCAGTTGATTTCCACAGACCGCCGCCTGCCGCTGCGGAGTATACTATGTTCGCGTTAGTCGGATCCACAACAAGCGAAGAGACTCTGCCGGAGACTTCCGCATAAAAGTCACTCTGCATCGGTGTCGGTCCTAACGGGATCCAGGACAATGATTGACTTTTGAAAAGTCTTCCTGCCGGGAAATAAGGTGCGGATTTCAGCTCCCAGGAATATGGTTTCTCCAGTCTGATGGCATCTCCCTCCTGTGCCTGTGCAAATCCGACGACGGCAATTAAGAATAATATGATCCTCTTCATCTATTAGCTCCACGCGGTTTGTTTTCTTTCATAGATCCTTCCACATTTACATGAAAGCTTTCTTTGTGTCTTCTTCCGGAGAAGGTCTCCATATATAGTGTATGCTGCGATGATCCGACTCTCAGGTTTGTCTTCCATAAGATCATGTACCACCTTCCTCTTAGCTTCAGCTTCTTCAACATGCTGGCATCCGGAGGGCACAGTCCGGTTTCCGAAGAATCTATGCGAGCACGACGCAGCTCGTATGGCGAATTCACTAACAGTGTCAGAGTGGTGTTACCGATATTGGGCATCAGTATAGTATCCAGTGGTTTCAACTTTCTGCCATCATAGTAAAATGCATGCCCCGACCAATGTCGGGAACCTCTGGATGACATAGTTGCTGATCCATATAGAACAAGCAAGGATAGAAAAAAATTCACTCCGTTAATCAACATGAATCGTATTATTATAATTATCGGCGTCAAAAAACAAAATAAGATTAATCACTCGATAGTCTCAGCGATCAACTGCTCCGGAGCTTCAGCGAACGAGCTGAAAAACTAATTGCAGGAGTAAATTGTTATGATAAAAATGACTTGCATTTTGGCGGCAGTTAATGTTATTTACACGGCACAAATTTGAACAAAAATGGGCGAAATCGTCCGAATTAAAGGTTTTTGATGACCAGAATTGAACTTGAAGAAACGCTTGAGAAGCTGAAGTATCTGGACGTTCCGATCTGCGAATTGCCTCCGAGGATAAACGGGATATTCCTCAAGCTCATAAGAAAAGTCGAATCCGAAGCGTCGAGGAAACATATAAAATTCCGGCCGGAATACTATCTCGGAACCGGATGGGGATGTGTCAACAAGAGTATTTCGATTGAGATCCCATTCTGGTTTCTGGATGAAACTCTGATGTCCATTGAAGATGAGATGGCATACGATGGCGTCGAGAACGAGAGCGAGATCAAGATGGGGTTGCGCCACGAGTTCGGCCACGCGATAAACTATGCCTATAAACTCTACCTCGACCCGGAGTGGAGAGAGTTGTTCGGAGATTTCGGAAAGAAATATTCCGACAGGTACCGCTACAATCCTTGGAGCAAGAGACATGTGAAACACTTGCCGGACTATTATGCTCAGAAGCATCCCGACGAAGATTGGGCAGAGACATTCGCGGTCTGGTTGACTTCGGGGAGCAACTGGCGGCGGGTTTATGCCAAGATGCCGGCGCTTCAGAAACTTCTCTACGTTGATCGAAAGATGAACGAGATCGGTGGCAAAGCACCGCTGACCATGCGGACCAAGAGGGACGCCCCGATTGAGAAGGTGAGAATGACCATTCGGGAATTTTACGGCGCCGACTACGAGGATATCTCTCCCTCCGAGCAATTGCTCGAAGACGTGGAAGCTATGAAACGGATTTTTCCCAACGGATTTCATAGCAAGAGAAGTCTCCAGGATGCCTGGAAGCTCGTGCACAAATATTCTCCTTTGATTTTGACAAAGCTTTCGGAAGAACTGAATATGCCGCATAGCTCGACGAGCAGGGCGCTTAGGCTCCTCGAAAGTATCTGCAGGACTTATGATCTGAAAACCCGGCAGGGAGATGAGGACGAAAAGATAATTGGAATATCTGTTTACCTTGCGAAGAAATTCAGTCAGGATTAATCGGGAACTATGACTAAAATGATTTTATGAAAGCTATGATCGTGAAAAGTGAAATCATCCGCATCATTCAATCAGATGAATCATAGTTTGGACATTGATGAAAAGATCTCGGAAGTAAATCAGAGAATTTCGCGGGCACTTCTCAAATCGAGAGATCCATCTCGCCTGCGTGCAGAAGCGCACTTCGGCTCGCAAGCACGTGAAGTAAAACTGATCGCGGTTTCGAAAACTTTTCCTGCAGAAGCAATATCGGCAGCGATCGACGCAGGTCTCATCAGGTTCGGTGAGAATCGCGTTCATGAAATTGTTTCGAAGTACCAGCTGCTGAAGGATAGAAATCCCGAATGGCACTTCGTGGGGCATTTGCAGACTAACAAAGTGAAAAAACTCCTGGACGTCCCGACAAAGTGTATTCAATCCGTCGACCGGCTGGACCTTGCGGTGGAGTTGGACCGGCAGCTGCAAAGGCGAGGAGAATCGAGAGACGTTCTTATCGAAGTGAATACTTCCTGTGAATTGAGCAAAAGCGGTGTCCCTCCTGAGAAAGCGACTGAGTTGGTCCGCGACGTTGCAAGATTCGACACCATTAGAGTGAAGGGTCTGATGACGATCGGTGCACTGACGCAGAATGCGGAAATCATCAGGAGCTGTTTCGTCCTCCTTCGTGAGATCTTCTGGAAGATCAGGGAAGAGGCGATCAACAAAGTCGAGATGCTCGAAATGTCAATGGGGATGTCGGGCGACTTCGAGATCGCTGTTGAGGAAGGAGCGACAATGATCAGGTTAGGAACCGCAATTTTTGGGGAGAGAAAAAATACCACCTGACGGTAGCTCACGAAGTTAACTGGGGTGTCCAACTTCTCTCACATTGTGTGGACATTTCCTTTGTTCATGACTATCTTCCATAAAGTCTCGCAGGGCATTCCGGACACAACGTGAATACATTGAAGAGTCGTCGCATGCAGAGCAATCTCCGTCACAGCGTTCAAGTAATATCGGTCTGCTTGATTCTTCTCTTCCCATGCGGCATGATTGCTCAGACCAATACCTGGATGAAATTGATTGGACCCTATGAAGGGAACATTACCCAGCTTGTCTGCGATCACCAGGGCAATGTATATGCGGCCACTCAGTTCAACGGTGTTTATCGCTCGACTGATCGCGGTCGGACCTGGGATCAGGTAAACAATGGTCTTGATTGGCCAAACCTTTTGGCGCTTGCTGTTGACTCTTCGGGAGTGGTTTATGCCGGCGGTCAATTTTCCGGGCTGTTCAAATCGACCGACCAAGGAGCTTCATGGATCAGGACCGGCTTATCCGGCGGTGCGGTTACCATGGAAGTATTCCGCGGCGGGCGTTTGTGCGTGGGAGGGGCAAACTCGGTTTCCATTTCAACTGACGGAGGCACAACATGGTCCACGTCTCATGTGTATGAAGGTCCGGTAAATCCGAACGTGTTATGCGTGGCCGAGGACAGTGCCGGGAACATTTACGTTGGCCTATCGGTTGTCACCGTCGGCAAAATTCCTTACGGGGGTGGCATCTACAGATCGACGGATGGCGGGATGACTTGGAACTATGATGGAAAAGATCTTACCACCGCCAGTAGGATAGTTGTTGATAATTCCGGAAAAGTTTTTGCACTTGTCTCCTCCGGGATCATTTCAGGGGGCGTGGTGGACACCAACTGGTCCAGGGATGTCCTTGGTCTGCCCAATGCAGGTGTTGCCGATCTGTTCACCGACCGGGCTGGAGAAGCGGTGGTCGCGACAGTTCTCGGATTGTATGTTTATCAAGATCAGCAATATTACTGGGAAAATTTCACGCCAGGTTTGTCGTCCGTGAATGTAACAGAAGCTTATTACGATCCGAACGCCCTTACTTATGTCGGGACTGAACGCGATGGTGTCTTCTCTTTCAGTAGCAGCTCGTCGGGCTGGATCCAA
Organism: uncultured Bacteroidota bacterium; assembly: GCA_963704305.1. Classification (GTDB taxonomy): domain Bacteria; phylum Bacteroidota; class Ignavibacteria; order Kryptoniales; family JAKASW01; genus JAKASW01. The sequence goes on from OY969888.1 coordinate 2,207,684, forward strand.
TGCGGCATTTTCCCAACTGCAGCTACAGCAGTGGGCTTCGATCAGTCAGGAAATTTTTATGTTGGGACTAATGATGGAGTTTATAAACCAGGTCCAAAGGACGGTTCCTGGATCAGGGCGAGCACCGGCCTGTTGAACGGAATAGTCTACAAGATCGACACACTGTCTTTTATCAAAGGAATCTTCGCTGCAACGTCAGCCGGACTATTTTTCTCGACGGACAAGGGAAGCTTGTGGAATATCAGGATGACAAGGTGGACGTATGACATGGTTGAGATGCCAGGCGGGTATCTTTACGCAGCAACTTCCGGAGGCATGTTTGAGTCCAGCGATGCCGGCTACGATTGGGATGCACCAGCGAACATCGGTTTCCCCACCGGGACGGTCTTCTCTCTCATCAGTGATGCGGGGTTCTTTGCTGGCACAGCAGGCAATGGAGTATTCTTCACTTCCGATGGCGGCGACTTCTGGACACAGACGGGCATTACATCGCCTATCATGTTTTGTTCTGTAAAGGCTCTCGGGCAGAATTCTGCAAGGTTATTTGCCGGCACTGACACAGCAGGTGCATTTTTCACTACCGATAGAGGACAAAGCTGGACGCACGTTCCAACAATCGCCGCTACCAGCGTCTCCTGCTTTCTTCTAAATCGTGTTAACAAATCATTTGCAGGGACAATGGATGGAGGCGTTTTCGCGTCGGCCGATGACGGAGATATTTGGAATCCCATGAACGATGGACTGGCCACACCTGCGGTTCATTCGCTCGCAATTGATCCTCAAGGATATTTGTACGCAGCGACGGACAGCGGAGTATTCAAGACAGTTGATATGGTTACGGGAATCTCGGAACCGAAGTCAATGCCGAGGTCGATTTCTCTTGAACAGAATTATCCGAACCCATTTAATCCGTCGACAGCAATTAGCTTTCAGCTTTCAGCGGTCAGCTTTGTCACTTTGAAGGTTTATGATGTTCTTGGCAGGGAAGTGCGAACACTCGTTGACGAGGTTAAAAAACCGGGAAGATATGAAGTCAAGTTTGATGCGGGTGATCTGGCAAGCGGAGTGTATTTTTACCGGTTTGCGGCCGGCGATTACGTTTCAACCAAGAAGATGGTCTTGATCAAGTGAGTTCAAGTATCCTCGATGTGAAATCCGATTCTGTTCCGATGAAGTCAATTAGACGCCATCACCTTTCTTCATGAAGAGTACGTACGATGGAGGCTGGAGGAATCGTCCATTGAACAAGTCCGTATTCGCAGACTACTTGTCCACGGGCATTGCGTGCGGTCTGCTTGCTCTTTCTGTGGTCCGGACAGGTTATACACAGCCTTTGCCAGCCGGGACAAGCTGGATGCAAGTGCGAGGGCCATACTCGGGGGACATCGCCTTACTGACAGTTGACAGGAGGGGCTACTGCTACGTCAGCGATCCGTTTAGCGGGATCCACCGGTCGACTGATCGTGGGGGTACCTGGACGGCAGAGAACAACGGGGTGAACTGGTGGGGCCTTTCCTCCTTAGTGGTCGATTCCGCCAACCGGATTTATGCTGGAAGTCTGTGGAACGGTTTATACACGTCCAGTAATGACGGCGACACTTGGACGAAGACATGGCCCCCGGGAGGAGCCGAAAGTGAGCTTGTGCTTTCAGGCGGCCGTATCTGTCTCGGTGGGTACGACACGGTCTCGGTATCTACCGACGGAGGACAGAGTTGGTACTCGTCCAGAGTAAGTGATGCGACTGGCAGTGTTATCTCACTTGCGGAGGACCGCGCGGGTAATATCTATGCCGGTCTTGCGGTCATAGTTCCCAGAAGCTTACCAGCATACGGCGGAGGTGTTTACATTTCTTCAGACAGCGGAAGATCATGGGATTATTACGGAAAATCACTCGATAGCATAAAGACAATAGTGGCGACCAAATCGGGAAAGGTATTTATACTTACTCCTTTGGGGATTCTTTCGGCTGGAATCAAGGATTCTAACTGGACGAGAGATGTCTTGGGCCTGCCCAATGCAGGAGTTGCCGGGATGGTTTCAGATCCTGCCGGAGATGTAGTGGTCTATGCTAATAACGTTGGACTTTATGTCTATCGTGATTCCGGCAATTATTGGGTACAAGTTTCCTCAGGGATTTCATCGGCGGATGTCACGGCATTCTCTTTTGACCCAAATGGCACCTGCTATGCTGGTACAGCTTATGATGGTGCCTTCCTGCTCAGCGGTCCCACGGCGAACTGGATCCAGTGTGGCATTTTCCCCACCGTGGCTTCGGCAATAGGCTTTGATCAGTTAGGTAACTTGTATGTTGGGACTCATGACGGAGTTTACAAACCGGGTTATGAAAATGGCACATGGATCAGAGCGAGCACTGGATTGGCAGACGGCGTAGTCTACAAGATCGACACGCTGTCTTTCATCAACGGAGTATTTGCTGCCACATCAGCCGGATTGTTTTTTTCGACTGACCGGGGAGGTCTGTGGAATTTCAAGCCGGCCGGTTGGATATACGATATGGCTGAAGTCTCCGGCGGATATCTTTACGCTGCGACATCGAAAGGCGTGATAGAGTCGAGTGACGAAGGCAATGATTGGACTTCCCCGGCGAGCATCGGTTTCCCTACCGGGTCAGCTTTTTCGCTCCTCCATGATACGAAGCTCTTCGCAGGAACCGAAAACAACGGAGTGTTTGTGACTACTGATGGTGGAAACTTCTGGACTCAGACCGGCATTGGATCGCCTCTGATGTTCTGTTCGGTAAATGCTCTCGGCCAGAATTCTGCGGGGTTATTTGCGGGAACAGATACGGCAGGCGCATTTTTCACTGCAGATAGAGGTCAGAGCTGGACTCGTGTTCCAACAATCGCGGCAGCCAACGTATCCTGCTTTCTTTTGAATCATGCTAACAAATCATTTGCGGGGACCTTGGACGGAGGTATATTTACATCATCCGACGGCGGAGTCATTTGGAATTCAATGAACGATGGGTTGACCACCGCAGCGGTTTACTCGCTGGCGATCGATCCTCAAGGTTATTTGTACGCGGCGACTGACAGTGGAGTATTCAAGAGCGTAGATATGGTCACTGGAATCAGCGAGCCGAGATCGATACCGAAATCAATTTCGCTCGGTCAAAACTATCCGAATCCGTTTAACCCGAGTACGATGATTAGTTATCGGTTATCCGTCACCAGTCTCGTTTCGTTGAAAGTTTACGACGTACTGGGGAGGGAAGTGATGACGCTGGTTAACGAAGTCAAGAAGCCGGGAATATATGAAGTCAAGTTTGATGGGAATGCTCTCTCGAGCGGGGTGTATTTTTACAGACTCGCTGCCGGCGATGACACTGAGACGAAAAAGATGGTCCTCGTCAAGTGATTTCCAAATTCTTCTTTCCGATCTTTCGGGCCGACCTGCGCAAACTCATTCCATATTGTCTTTTGTTCTTAACTTCTATCATTTCCCTGAGCTGCAATCAGCCCTTTCAACCGAAAATAGAGTACGCACCGAAACTTGTGCTCTACTCGGTTCTATTCGCGAATGAGACCGGCGTGTACGTGAGGCTTACTTCGACGAAGAATTCAACGGCTGGTGGAATCGCCGAGCCAATCCACGGAGCAAATGTGCGCATCAAGCCATCGTCGGGATCCTACGTTCCTCTTGTTGATTCCACAAGCATCATCGACAATGACACAGTTTCATTTTACTTTGCCAACTTATCCGTAAGCTCCGGCCAGCAATACACAGTCACGGCTTCAGAGCAAGGATACGATTCAGTATCTGCAACAGTCACGGTACCGTACGGCTCGGCAACCGTACCGGATGTGGAAAGTTATGCGGTATTGCGGCATCCGGACGGTTCAGTTATCAATCCGACGTTTGTCGTGAATCTTTCCAACCTGACGGCCGCCTATTTTTATCAGCTTGCTCTGGAGTACAGAGGTTTTGACCGTAGCGGTCAGTTTCAGATGGGTTACGTGGATGTGCTCGGAAATAATCTTCAGAATCCATTCAGTGAGGTCTCCAACTATCAAGTTTCAGGAGGAGTTAATGTCACGTACTACGACAGTCTATTCAACTATACGAAGCAGCTTGCGAGCAATCTGATGGAAAGTCATCTGTATGTTGACATAATAGTTACCCAGATCGATGACCCACTTTACAGATTTTATCTGACTTCAGGACACTGGAGCAACCCACTTGCCATGAGGACTGACAAGGTCATTTTCAGCAACCTGGCAAATGGCGTCGGCGTGGTTGGGGCAGCTGCAGTTGACACGACAAGGATATATCTATTTTGAAGAGAGCCTTCTTCATCGCGGGCGTAATTGCATTCCTTGTGTCCCTAGCGCATGCACAGGAACGAAAAGTAACTATCAAAGGATCGATCGTCGACAGTTCCAACGGAGAGAGGATACCTTACGCCACCGTGATGGTGTCGGGAACAACGATAGGCACTGTGGCTGATGTAAACGGCTATTTCATTTTGAGAAATGTTGACCCTCACGATCTGAAACTGCGAGTGATGGCCATTGGCTATGAAGACCGAACCTTTGAACTCGGAGATGTTTCCGGCCCGGGTGAGACGGTCGAACTTGAACTAGCGGAGGCGCCGAAGACGCTGCCTTCAGTGACTGTCACTGGCGAACGGTTCGGCGGCGCTGCCGGAGTCATAAGCAACAGCATAATAACTGCCGGCGAGCTGCAGAAGAATGTGGGAGTCTTCAAGAACGATGTCGTTCAATATGTCACCCAGTTGCCAGGCGTGGTCACCGTCAGCGGCCTCTCCAGTCGGTACTTCGTTAGAGGCGGCGGAGCAGATGAGAATCTTGTGATGATCGATGGAATGCAGGTTTACAACCTTTCTCACGCCTTCGGACTATTCAGCTTCGTCGATCCGCTCATTGTAAAAGTCGCGAACTTCAGTGCGGGTGGCTTCCAGGCACAATACGGTGGAAGGCTGTCATCCGTGTTTGACATTCAGACGGTCGATGGCGATAACCGTGACTATAAAGCAGCCGGAACTCTGGATCTTCTTTCTTCCGATATCGAATTGACCGGCCCACTGTTTTCAAAAGGAAATACGAGTTTCATCGCCTTCTATCGACGCCCTTTCAATCAAAGTGTCCTCAATAAATTTTATTCACTTGGGTTGCCATTCGATTTCTACGACGGGTTTGGCAAGATGACAACGAACTGGGCCGGCACAGGGCACATCAGTGTCGAATACCTGACGAGCGCCGACAGGATATCCTCACCCGATCCCGTGCAACCCGACTTCAAATGGGGAAACAGTTCGGGAGCGGTTTCCGGAAATTATCTTTTCGGCGATCAATACAACTTCAAATTCGAAATCTCAATGTCCTCTTACAAAGCGAACCAGCTGCCGAAGCAATCTGTCTCCTTATATACTCAGTCATCTCAAATTTCGAATCCCTCTGTCTATGGAAGCATTACCTCCTACACGGAGTCGAGAAGTGAATTGACTTTCGGATTCTTGTTCAATTTTCCGTCGTACGAATATACTTTCACGAACACATACGGCATTCCGATAGAGCAGACTGAATCTCAGGTCGAGCCACAGATGTGGGCGAGCTACAATCTTAAGATCGGCGGGAGGCTTGCCGTCGAGTTCGGTCTCCGGTCCGATCTTCAAAGAACCTTCAACAAGATCGAAGGAGGCGGAGACGGATATTTGACTGAGCCAAGGTTGTCTCTCTTCTATAATTTGAACGATCTTATTTCTGTCTACGGTGCGGGCGGAATTTACCACCAGAGGTTGATAGATCTGAACGATGAGAACCTGGTCTATACTCCGTTCGATCTGGTTGCGCCTGTGCCGGACAACCTCGGAGATGAAGCAGCCACGGAGTTTGTCATGGGTGTGAACATGGTCCCGAGCATTTTGTCTACTGTCAAAGCTGAGGTCTATTACAAGGATTTTTCTCGTCTGATCGCGGTTAATAGAGACAAAGTCTATAGCTGGGAGCCTGATTTCTTCACCGGGACCGGGGAAGCTTACGGCTTCGATTTGACTGTCAAGTATGACGCCGAGAAATATTACCTGGAAGGGAACTATTCCTTTGGACGGACCACACGCACTTTCAATGGAATCACTTATTTCCCTCGTTACGATCTTCGTCACCAGCTAAACATGTCGGCAGGATGGCAGCCGGTTAACAGGTTATGGTTGAGGGCGAGATGGAAACTCACGAGCGGGCTGCCATATACCCCGATAACGGGATATTATGGGTTGGTCGGCTTTGACCCTTACAATTTACCTGGCTATGTCGGCCAGCAATCGAACAGTCAGGTGATGTTTGGCAGCCTGAACACCGCGCGCCTGCCTGGCTACCAAAGCCTCGATGTCAGCGCGTCATACGATTTTCATGTATATGGTGCGGACTTCACTCTGCAAGGGACGATTATAAATTCCTATAATTGGCGAAATGTTTTTTACATAAACAATATTACCGGCGACGTCGTATATCAATTGCCGACGGTGTTCAACATCTCGCTCGGCTGGAATATCTGATCGTCGAGCAAGTAATCTCTCTCCATCATCTCTGCAATTGGCAGTCGTTTTCCTTTTGATGGAATTCTATTCTGTTAACAAATCGTCAGAGTAGAACTTCGATATAGTTCACTTGTTTCTTTACATTGACGGTTCTAAATTCTCGTGCCTCCGTCCCAACACGATCGGGATTTCAGTACACGCACCAACCTGGAGCGACAATGGAATTCAAAAATATTCTCCTGGCGAAAGAAATTCCTATCGCAGTCATTCAGCTCAATCGTCCCGAAGTCTTAAACGCTCTCAATCACCAACTTCTGACGGAACTTGCCGTTTGTCTCGAACAACTTGATTCGGATGACTCCATCAACTGTGTGGTCATTACCGGAAATGAAAAAGCGTTTGCGGCAGGAGCAGACATAAAGGAGATGGCGGACGCTGGAACAATTGAAATGTTGTCGCGCGATAACTTCAGCGTCTGGGGCAGAATCAATAAGATAAAGAAACCCATGATAGCTGCCGTCAGCGGGTTTGCTCTTGGTGGTGGCTGCGAGCTCGCGATGCTGTGCGATATCATAATAGCTTCCGAGACGGCGAAATTCGGCCAGCCGGAAATTAACATCGGTGTTATGCCTGGCGCCGGTGGAACGCAGCGGCTTACAAAAACTGTTGGCAAGTATAAAGCTATGGAAATTGTCTTAACCGGCGAAATGATCGACGCGGTCGAGGCGAAAGAGCTCGGATTGGTGAACAAAGTTGTGCCGTTGGAGTTGTGTCTGGAAGAGGCGAAAAAATTGGCGAAGCATATCGCTTCAAAGCCTCCGATCGCCGTCAAACTCGCGAAGGAATCTGTGAAGAAAAGTTTCGAGGTTCCATTGAAGGAGGGGCTGGAAATTGAGCGAAAAAACTTCTACATGCTGTTTTCAAGCGAGGATCAGAAAGAGGGGATGAAGGCGTTCTTAGAAAAACGAAAACCGCAATGGAAAGGGAAATAATGATAGAGACACAAAATCTTGCGTCTCTAGAACTGACACATCATGAAACGAAAATTTGACTTCCTGTTGAAGTCCAGGAACGGCTCAATAACATTCGAGGACGGAAACATCGTAGTAATCAACAAGCCGCCTCATCTACTCGTTCTCCCCGATAGATACAATCAATCCATCCCGAACTTGTACCATATGTTGAAGGAAGAATTCGGAGAGATATTTGTCGTTCACAGGATCGACAAAGAAACGAGTGGTCTCATAGTATTTGCGAAGGATGCAGAGACTCATGCTGCGCTAAACTCGCAATTCGAAGATAGGATGGTGAGCAAGGTGTATCTGGCGATAGTCGTAGGGACGCCGGGCGAGGCAGAGGGAATTATCGACGCACCGATTTCAGAAAGCGAGACGCATCCCGGCATCATGAAAGTGAATCGGAAGCACGGGAAGCCTTCCGTCACCAACTACAGAGTGGATGAATTATTTGATGGCTATGCTCTTGTGGAAGTTGAACCCGAAAGCGGGCGAACACATCAGATAAGAGTGCACCTCGCTTCAATGGGTCTCCCCGTCATGTGCGATAAAGTGTACGGCGATGGGAACCCCTTCTTTCTCTCGCACATCAAGACAAGGTACTATGCCGATGGCGAGGAGAAACCTCTCCTCTCGCGAACCGCACTTCACGCGGCATCCATTTCGTTCAAACACCCTTCAACGATGGAGCAGATGAGTTTCAAATCTGATTTGCCCAAAGATATGCGCTCGGTATTGAACTATTTACGAAAATTCAAATCAAAGAAGACATCAGTATTTCCGAATGCCCGAGTTTGAAGCCGTAAAGGTCGAAATAGAAAGCAACATTGGTAGGCTTACATTGAACCGACCGGAGTCGCTGAACGCGCTGGACGAGAAAATGGCCGCCGAGATTCAATCCGTGCTCAAGAGTTTTTCGAATGACACAAGTGTGCGATGCGTCTCAATTACGGGAGCCGGGCGCGCATTCTCGGCCGGACAGAACCTGAAAGAGGTATCACCAGGCAGATCGTTCTCCGAATTGCTGAAGATGCGCTATAAACCGATTATCAAACTTATCACCGGGATGGAGAAGCCGGTAGTTGCACTGATCAACGGCATTGCCGCCGGGGCAGGAATGGGCCTGGCGCTCGCCTGCGATTTCAAAATCATGAAGGCAACCGCGAAGTTTATTCCGGCCTTCGTGAAGATCGGACTCGTGCCGGATTCAGGCTTGTCCTTCTTTCTTCCGAGGCTCATTGGATATTCGAAGGCGTTTGAGCTCGCCGCACTTGGGGATGAAATATTTGCAGATGAAGCATTGAGTCTCGGTATTGTCAACCGTGTTTTCTCTGATGAGGAATTTGTCGAACAATCGAGAAAGATTCTGGAACATTTTGCTAACGGCCCAACCAGGACTTACTCGCTCATCAAGAGGATGCTCAAATATTCTTCGGATGATTCACTTGAGCGGAGCCTTGAATACGAAGCCCACATGCAGGAAATTGCGGGTCGAACTGAAGACGCGCGAGAAGGCATAAATGCATTCTTTGAGAAGAGATTGCCGACATTCAGAGGAAGATGATTTTGCAGAGAAGAAATTCCAAATCCGTTTTTCTAACTTCTAACCAATTTCAATACACGAATCGCCAAAGTTATGAACTTTGATTCCGGGGTGGTTTGCCGGCTCATTGAACCTTTGATTTTTGGTATTGTTTAGAATTTCGAATTTAGTGATTAGAGTTTTTCTTAGTACAGAGGAGGAAACATGACGGCTGAAAACGTTCTTTCGATGATTAACCCGTCGAAACTGCCGAACGAAGAGCGGGAGAAGCTGATGTGGGAGAGAATCCACGCCGGCGAGTCGATAGAAAAAGCGGACGAGATGAGCGATGATTATTTCCAAAATCTTGTCAACCTAATGCTTCAACAGGCAGACTCTGAACTTGCCGGTGCGTTCGGCTACGTGCCGTGGATAATGCAGGCTCCAACGACGGAGGAGAAACTCGCAGTCGCAAACATTGTGAAGGATGAAGTCCGCCATGCGCGTGCAATGTATAGACTGCTTGAAGATCTCGGCATCGATGTCGATTCACATGTGGCAAGGCATGACTACACTCTTCGCATCGAACTGAAGTCCGATGAATTGAAAGACAAACGTGCCGCCGACGACAGGCGGGTGAACATATTTTATTACCCGATCGACACGTGGGCTGATTTCATCATGTTCCAATTTTGCATGGACCGTGGCGCGGGGCATCAGCTTGAAGATGTGAGGAAATCGACCTACGGTCCGTGGAAAAGGGAGATCGAGCGCATCTTCAAAGAGGAAATGATGCATGTTAACCACGGAGATTATTGGGTTAAGAAAATGGCGCTCGATCGTTCCACAAAGCTTGAAGTCCAATCTGCATTGAACAGATGGTATCCGCGCACGATGAACATTTTTGGTAAACCGAAAACCCGTCGCAATCAGATATACAGAAATTATGGACTCAAGGCAAGAGACAACGACGAGGTTCGGAAGGCGTTCGCCGATGAGGTCAGACTGAAGTGCGGCGAGTGGGGGCTTGACCTTCCCGACTGGAAACCGGAGTGGGAAAGAATTGAAGAAGACGGGGTCATCTCGGGCTGATGAAAGCTGTAGGAATCGCCGGGACCGGTACGATGGGTGCCGGAATAGCAATCTCATTTGCCCGAAGCGGGTGGGAGGTCTTGCTCTATGATGTTTCAAAGGAAAGCGTGACTCGTTCGCTCGAAGTGATTAGCAGTGAGTTTCACAGAGACGTTGAGAAGAGTAGGATCAAGGCTGAGGATGCTCAGGCATCGATAGCGCGTATTCATCCGCGAACTGATCTTTCCGATTTCGCCGAAGCGCATCTCGTGATAGAGGCAGTCACGGAAGATCTGGGCGTGAAGAAGGACCTGTTCTTGATGCTTGATAAGATATGCGCGTCCAGTGTCCCGCTCACTTCAAACACTTCGAGTCTTCCCGTCGGCGCCATAGCCAGCAGCTGTTCGGGCAAAGAAAGAATCGCCGGCCTTCATTTCTTCAATCCTGCTCACAAGATGAAGCTGGTCGAAGTCATCAAGACAGCTTTTATTTCTGAGGAAGTGCTCCTTGAGTTGTCTCAGATCGTTCGGCAGATAGGAAAGACGCCGATCATTGCCAGGGACACGCCCGGATTTGTCGTGAACAGGTGCGCGAGACATTTTTATCTCGAGCCGCTTCGCTTCCTGTCCGAGAGAGCCGGCGGCATCGAAGAAATCGATTTCGCATTCGAGTCGGCTAACTTTCCAATGGGACCTTTCACACTCCTCGATCTCGTCGGCATCGACGTAAACTTTCTCGTTTCGAAGTCGATCTACGAACAATTTTTCTTTGAGCCGAGGTTCAGACCAGTTATTCTCCAGCAGAAGATGGTCGAAGCGGGCTTGCTTGGCAGGAAGACGGGCTCGGGTTTTTATAACTACAATGGGAAGACTCATCGATCGTCATTGAAGATCGAGCGGCGCGAAACGTCCATCGGAGAAGGAATGCGCGAGATGTCCCGGAAGATCGCGGGAAGGCTCGAGATCAAAGGTCAATTGAACGACATCCAACATCTCATACTGGCGCGCACACTCTCGATGATTGTCAACGAAGCCCACTTCATGCTCGAAGAGGGAGTCGCAAGCGCTGGAGACATTGACCTTGCTATGAAATTAGGGACGAACTTTCCGAAGGGGCCGCTCGAGCTTGCGGACTCCGTCGGGAAATACCTGATAGCAGAGTTTCTTCAAATAATGAGACGTGCGTACGGTGATGCCTACAAGCCAAGCCTTCTCTTATCATGTTGAAAAGGAGAAAGGGATGCATGTAAAATCTCTACCATATTTTTTCGTTCCTCTTTTTTCAATTGTCGCGCTCGCACAACCGCAGGTTGTCAGCTTCAAAGACCTCGAGCAGCTGCTTCCGCAGGTTGATTTTCCGAATTTTACTCGCGGAAAACCAACCGGTGAGACATCAACCATGATGGGTTTTTCGACATCGTGGGCGCAGGTTACATACCGGGCCGCGACTGACTCGGTTGATGGTAAGGTTTCAGTCAAGATCACGGACATGCTGAACATTCCTTCTTATATGTCCATCGCCTCAGCAGTGAACACCGAGCTTGATCATGAAACGGGCACGGGTTATGAAAAGACCGTCGCCTACAAGGACATGAAGGTTCTTGAGACATACGACAGCACATCACGCGAGGCAAAACTGCAATTGACTTTGATGAGCAGATTTTTGATTGAGATCAGCGCCGAGGGCATTGATGATCCGAAAACACTGTATGAATTTCTTGATAAGACGGACCTCGAGGGGTTAAGAAGAATTGCGCAACCAGCTGGTTCGACGAAAAAATGATGTGCGAGTGTGGGAGCAGCAATTACTCCGGGTCAGGATTGATGATGCCGGGATTCTGAGCTGACCTCGGTGGGTAAGATTCTATCTCCAGCGTACATTGTCTCCGCTTCGAGAACGCCTGTCGGCAAGTATGGCGGGATGTTAAGAAATGTCAGAGCGGATGATCTTGCTGCGATTGTTCTTCGGGCGATTATCGGGAAAACGGGAATTGATGTTGGGAAAATCGATGAAGTGATTTTGGGTTGTGCCAACCAGGCGGGCGAGGACAACAGGAATGTGGCGCGAATGGCGGCGCTGATCGCCGGGTTTCCTTATAGCGTTCCCGCGTTTACAGTGAACCGCCTGTGCGGTTCAAGCCTCGAAGCCGTGAATTCTGCAGCGAGAATGATCTGGACAGGCGACGCGGACTGTGTGCTCGCGGGTGGAGTGGAAAGCATGTCGCGTGCACCGTACGCAATTGCGAAGAACTTGACCGGTCGGGTCATGTTCGGCAATCTGACCGCATACGACACGGCTCTCGGCTGGAGATTTCCCAATTCGAACCTCGCTTCCCGGTTTCCACTTGAAAGCATGGGCGAGACCGCCGAAAACCTTGCCGAGAAGTATCACATAAAAAGAGAAGAACAAGACAGCTTTGCTCTTGAAAGCCATCGTCGGGCCATTGCAGCACAAGATGCGGGACAATTTTCGGCGGAGATCGTTCCCGTCGATGTGGTCGAAGAGAATGGGAGAGTCATGACGGTTTCCAAAGACGAAGGGCCGCGGCGAGACACTGATCTTGAGAAATTGTCTCGACTCCAGCCGGCATTCAGGGAAAATGGAACTGTAACCGCAGGAAATTCCTCCGGTCTCAACGACGGCGCTGCCGCAGCTCTGGTCTGTTCAGAAAATTTTGCCAAGTCGAACAACCTTGTGCCGCTTGTCGAAGTAGTCTCGTCCGGGACTGCTGGAGTCGATCCGAGATACATGGGCATCGGCCCAGTGCCCGCAACCCGCAAGGCACTCGAAAAATCTAATTTGAGTTTCGATCTAATAGGTTTGATTGAACTCAACGAAGCGTTTGCTGCGCAATCGATCGCCGTCATGCGCGAGATGCAATTCGATGTTTCGATTACCAACGTAAACGGCGGAGCAATCGCGCTTGGACATCCACTCGGAGCGAGCGGTGCGAGGATTTTAACAACCTTAGTCCATGAAATGGAGAAGAGGAAAACCGAGTATGGTCTCGCAACCATGTGCATCGGAGTCGGACAGGGAATTTCAACAATCGTCAGGTTAATCTAATCGAGGAGATATCAAATGAATTGGTTCGCAGTATCATTACTGTTTCATCTGGTTGGCGTCGGGATGATTTTTACGCTTCTTTTTGCCGGACCTATCATCGAAGCAAATTTCAGGTGGGAGAACGATCCTCGAATGAAGCAGCATTCTGCAAGGCTGCTGCGGAGCGTCGGACTTCTTTCACCTTTCGGAGCGCTTGTGTTGATACTCAGCGGGATCGGGAACATGATTTTTCTCCGAATAACTTTTGGGGATCTGTTCGGGAGAGCCGGCTGGCTCGGGATCAAGCTCCTGGTCTTCGTTGTTCTTCTCGTGATGGGAATGACATGGAGTCCGAGGACAGCCCGTCAGCGTGCGATTCTGCTTGAACAGGTGAGCCAGCCTAATTCAACATCGGAAGATTCCGCGCGCGTGGAAGATATCGATCATAAGATGTCTTTGCTGGACAGTAGGCAGACCACTTTTTTTCTGCTCAACTGGATTCTTGTCATACTGATTTTGCTTTTGACTCTTTTCAAGTAGTGAAGTGCATTTCAAATCTCAAGCTGTAGATGCGGAGTTCCAACTCAACTTCCGGCTCGTCTTGGAATTCTGCCCTTGAAGTTCTTTTAAGTTTGGAAATTTTAGATTATGATTCAGATCTGAGAGAGATGTATGAATGAATATAAGCTCTACGTCAACGGGAAATTCCTTGAGCCGAAGGGCGGCATGTATGAAGATTCGCTTAGCCCCTTCGATGATTCGACCGTCGCAAATTTTGCAGTTGCTTCTCGCGAAGACGTAAACCTCGCTGTCGGTGCGGCGCGAAGGGCTTTCGATTCTGAAATATGGTCTGGCATGCCTGCGGAGGAGCGTGCGCGTTACTTGAAAAAGATTGGCGACAAGATAAATGAAAAGTCCGACGAACTTATCGAGCTTGAGGTTCTCGATTCCGGTTCCACAATTAAGAAGGCGAAGGAAGATATTTTTCTGAGTGCCCGTGCCTTTAGTATTTTTTCGAAACTCGCAGTGTTTGAGAACGAGCGCGAGTTGACCGAGATATTGAAACCCGGGTTTGCAAAAAACATTCTGCGCTATGAGCCGGTTGGTGTTGTTGGTGCTGTCATTCCATGGAATTTTCCGTTGAAGATGGCCGCGTGGAAATTAGGTCCGGCACTTGCTGCGGGATGTACAATTGTCTTGAAGCCTTCTGAACTTACTCCAGTGACGGCGATGGAGCTTGCGAAGATTATGGATGACGTCGGACTTCCGCCGGGAGTCGTGAATATTGTCCCGGGCTATGGACCGGATGCAGGGGAAGCTCTTGTCACGCACCCCGACGTCGACAAGATTGCGTTCACAGGTTCGACCGCAGTTGGAAAAAAGATAATGCAGGCAGCTGCGAACGATTTCAAGCGGATCACACTCGAATGCGGTGGGAAGTCCGCCAACGTTGTGCTCGATGACGCAGACATGGATGTGGCTATCGACGGAAGTATCTACGGGATGTTCTACCACTCCGGTCAGTGCTGTGAAGCTGCAACAAGGCTATTCGTTCATGAAAGCATCTATGAGCGATTTGTGTCTCTTCTCGTTGAGAAGGCGAGGAAAATGAAAATCGGTGATCCGCTTGATCCCGCGACTGATATTGGCCCGCTTATTTCAAAGAAGCAAAAAGAAAGAGTGCTTGGTTACATTGAGAGTGGAAAAAGGAACGGCTGTAAGGTTGCACTTGGAGGCGGTGTACCATCATCGCCCGAACTGTCAAAGGGGAATTTTGTTGAGCCGACGATCTTTGTCGATGTCGACAACAGCTTGAAGATCGCACAAGAGGAAATATTCGGTCCGGTCCTGGTGATTAATAAGTTCGAGACTGACGATGAGGCCGTTAGATTGGCGAATGATGTAGTTTACGGACTTGCCGGCGGAGTTTGGAGTAAAGATGTTGAGCGCGCCAGGAGGATTGCCGGCAAATTGAAAGCAGGGACAGTCTGGATTAACGAGTGGCACCTGCTGAATGAGCGGGCACCGTTCGGAGGTTACAGGCAAAGCGGAATCGGACGGGAATTCGGCCGGATCGGCATTGAGCAATATATGGAGATTAAACATATCCATATTGATGATGGTGTTCCGCGCGAAAAGAGAAGCTGGTACGATACTGTGGTCCCGAAGTAGAAAATATGGGGAGCATTTGGTGGAGCGATCTGCGAAGGAAGACTCTGCTTCGGTTTTTGTCAGATCTTTTTATTGTCTCTCACCCAAGAAGTAGACTAATCTCCGTTTACCCACTCTGGCGGAATGAGTCTGTCTAAATCTTCAACTTGTTTTTTCCTGAGGAATGTCAGTCCGACAACGTACGAAGCGTTAGTCCAACCGAAACCTTCCCTGGTAATATATGAAAACTTAGTGCCTACGTTTCCGTATTCGGCAAAGACCTGCGAGGAGCGATTCGCCATGTCATATTTTTCCGCAATTGTACCATTATAGTTGTAAGCATTGATAGTGATCGTGTACAGCCAGCGATACGCAAGGTCTCGTGCGATTTTGCTTTTGCCGTAGTTCTTCAATCCTTCCCATATCAGCATCTGCTGAGGCGCCCATCCGAAGGGATAATCCCACTGCGTTTGCGGGTGCTGCTCAGTTATCGGACCGCGCGACTCTTCCGTCGATCCGACAATTCCTCCGGGCATCTCCAGAAGCGGCAGCGCATTTTTCAGCAGTGCGTCTGCCTGTCTTTTTGTTGCAAGCTTGGCCCACAGCGGATAGAAAGTAGTTGCGCTCACGAAGCCTGTCTGTTTCTTCTTCACGAAATTGTAATCGAAGAACATTCCTTTCTTTTCATTCCACAAATATTGAGTCATGAGTTTCTTGCGCTTCTCCGCCTTCTCGTACCACGATGAACTCTTTTCAACGTGCCCGTTTTTGAGTTTCACTTCGCCGTTGAAACTGTTGGAGATCATGTTCGCGATATCCATCTCGACTTTGTACAAAAGAGAGTTCAGGTCAACGGTGACGAGCTCGGCACAGTCGTACTGCAGGCGGTAGCTTGCGTCGTTTCCCGATTCGCGCATGCTCCGGTCGTCAGTGAAAAACTTGTCGAGTTCAGGTGATTTGATTTTTCCCGACTCGTAGCCCTTCTCGAAAATCTTTGCATCTATCCCTTCTTGTTTCCCATACCTTTCAAAGACCATGTCATACCTGCCCGGTTCCACTTCCGGTGGCGGTCCAATGCCGGCGTCGTAATATCTGCTTAAACCGGTTTTCGTCAAATGTCCCCATCCCATCCAATACGCGTCGTATTCTTTGATCGCCGCTTGGAGAACCTCCTTGAGCCAGGCTTTTGCTCCTTCAGATTCGGCCGGCGTGGATCTCTGAATCCTGTCATACACGGCAAGCGCCATTGATGTGAAGAACGGCGGCTGCGACCTCGTCAGATAGTAGGTCCGGTTGGCGTTGAGGATCTTGCCGTAGTTGTTTATCTCGTATATGAAGTTGTCCACCATAGACTTCGCGAGATCTATCCTGCCATCCTCAAGGAGGCCGAGCGTAATGAAGTAGCTGTCCCATCCGTACATCTCGTTGAACCTTCCGCCCGGGACGACAAAAGGTGCGCCTTCCATCCTGCCGTCGGCTTGTCTGATCAGTTTGAGACTCAGAATGCCTGGCCTGTCGTTCAGACCCTTCACGTATTCAGGCGTCATCTTCTCAGGAAGCCTCATGACCTTCATGTTAAAGTCGGGTCTTCTCAGCGCGACTTGTGTGAAATAGTCGTACGACATGGAATCATCGTGGGGCATGTATACATAATTGAATCCGTCGACCGTGCGGGTTTTCTCGTCCTTGAAAATTCTTTCAAGGCCGCTCTCGTCTATTCGTCTGGTCAGGCCTTGCCAGTAAAGGTCTTTGATTGATTCAGCGGTATGTTCAACCGGCGGCTGAAAAATGTCTGAAGCTGTCAGAGTGGCGGTGTCTTCGTTCTTCTCGTCGGCAAGTTTCAACGACTCAAGTAGGTTCGAGAGATAATAAGTCCCCGCGACTTCATAGGTTTGACCTCCAAGCGACTTAAGCCAGAATCTTTTGTCTCCTTTATTTGTGCCCGCGATGTGCGGGTCGTCTATCGTGATCTTCTTGTCTCCATCCGTGTCTTCTTTTGCAATTAACGAATCGAGAGACGGATGAACTAAGACTCTGATTGTGAATTCCTGACAGCTGGCATGGGAAGAAAGCACAAAGAACAAAGTCGCTGTTGATAGTAGCGAAGCGAAGATTGGATTTCTTTGTGTCAGAAAATTGATCATGATGATTGCGTCGCTATGCCCGCGATGATGGAACACCTTGTCGGCTCTTCCGGCAAGAAGATTAATGGCTCAAGTGCGACACCATGCTGGCTGTCAGTTACATATATGAAAGTTACGGCCGAAAAGCAATATTACTTCCTCGTGAGGATTGTCTTCCCGTTTCTCACGACAACGTCGAAAGTCTTTCCGCGAAAGTGAATATTCGTGCCGGTCATTTCTGTGACTCCTTCCGGGAGCATTGGCGGATATTTCTCAACCAGACCTTTCTCAGTTATGCGAAGTCCTGTGTATCCGAACAAGACTTGCTGTAGGAACCCACCAGCACCGGTGAGGAAATTTGTCGACATGTTTTGAGGCGTCTCAGCTAAGACGTTGAACGGAGCTCTCAGGTAAGACTTGTAACTGAGATTGAAAAACTCATCGAACAATTTGCGGTTCTTAATTTCGGCGGCGACGTTCTGGTACAGCGTGATTCCCATCATTACGCCGTTCCATCCGCCGACTTTCATCGTGTAGTTGAACGCGTTTGTTAGATCGTTTTCCTTCACATTGTCCGGTACGTTTAATTCAAGAGGATAATATAGAAGTGGAACGACTGCGCCGAGCGACTGCGGAGGTGCACCCTCATATGTCAAGTAACAGTGATTCGTGCTGTCGTACGGTATGTACAGTTTATTAGCGATTTGTTTCCACAGGGGATCTGCCGACTTCTCAAGTAACCTCGCTGCCTCAGTCGCTATCTCAAGATTTCTTTTGGCCACCAGGTTGGTGTATGCATCATTGTTCACGCCGACAAGGCCCTCATCGACAGAAACAACTTTGTCGATGTTATATCGATCTTTTGTCCCGTCGTAAGTGACCCTGCTTTTCCAGTAATCAGCAGTTGCCTTTATTACCGGGAATCCGTAATCGGCAAGCCAAACTTTGTCATGTGTCGCAAGGAAGTATTGCCACTGCGCGAAGGCGACATCGCCGGTGACGTGATTTTCGTAGAGAGCGTTTTGATATGCGAACTTCGGACATGCTTCGTTGCCGTTCTCGTCCGACTCCCACGGATACATTGCACCTTTGTAACGGTTGAGCTTTGCGTTAGCCTTCGCCGCACCGAGAGCTTTGTACCTGAACATCACCATGGACTTTGCCATATCCGGATGTAATAGTAGAAGCGGAGGGAACATCCATGTGTCCGAGTCCCAGAATATGTGGCCGTAATATCCGTCGCTCGACAGTCCCATCGGTGGAATACCGAATTCATTTCCCGCTCTCACACTGCAAAGGAGATAGAACATGCACGAATGCATGACGTTCTGTAATTCAGGATCGCCTTTTATGGTTATGTCTGATTTCCACACATCATGCCAGGCATTCTGGTGCTCTTCCAAAATCCTGTCATAATTCTTTGCCATTGCTCCGGAGGCGGTGAGTTCGGCATCTTTCAGCGGACGTTTTGATTCCCGTGACGAAACAATTCCGACGAATTTGTAAAAAGTGTAACTATTTCCCGTCATCGCATCGAACGTGAAATTTACAGATGTGCCATCATGCGAGGTATCTGAATCGAGATGGAGGTGAGTCAAACTTCTCGGAGATGCCACCTCAACAGCGATGGCAACCTCATTCGTATCCCCATCCGGTCTTGCTGTTACCGATTCAACCGCTGATTGCTGACGGACGACCGCTGACCGCTCTTCCACCTTCATGTGCCCGGGATACCAAACGTCGGGCAGACTATCAACCATCTTGACTTTAATGTCGGCTATCTCGGCCAGTTTCATTCTATTTGGCTCCGGCCATTCACGAATCGGAAATGAGACCCTGACCTTGCCTGCGTAACGGGGTTTCACCGTCAACTTGATTACGGCGAGGTTCGGATCTGAACGCGAAACGAATGATGTAACGCCGACCTCTGTTGTCTTGTCTCCATCGACCCAGTCGCAGGAAGTCTTGAGCAAGCCGTTAAACATGTCCAATTCCTGGCGGTACTTCTTGATTACTGACCTGTCCGTCTTTGCTTGGTTAAGCCAATTAGTCCCGTCAAAAAAGTCTACCTCATTCCAGGCGGGCAGGGATGCGTTCCTTGCAACGTCTCCCGGAGAGTGCTCATAGATCCAGGCCATGTAAGAGTGAGTAGCTGCGGTTCCTAACCGGGAAGATGAGACTCCGATGTTGCCATTGCCAAGATAGGTGGGGACATAACTTGCGGACACACTGTCCGTAGATAACAAGAAACTCCTATCCTGCGCCGGGAGAGCAGCCGCCATCACGATCAAGAGAAGATAGAGGTAGAGTGCTGTCTTTCCAAGGGACATGATTCGCTCCGGATATGAATGTAGGTCGAGCTCAAGCTCGACCTACACACTCTGTTGTTAGAACTGATATCCTACCGAGAACGTCAGTCTTCTCGGCAACAAAGGCCTCGCGAGAAAGTAAGGTCCATTCGCTCCTTCGCGGGGGTTTCCTTCTTCAAGCCCTTGACTCTGATATGCATTTAACAAATTGAGTGAAAGCGTTATAGCCTGAGAAGGTATGTAATACGACAGACCGAGATTCATGTAGTTGTAAGCAGGCAGAGCCGTTCCAGCGACGAAGACAACCTGGCCGGACGCGGTGGTTGAGCTATTAAGTCCGCCGATTCGATTGCCAACGTAATGCCAGTCTGCCTCGAGTGTCCAGTTGTCCATGGTGTAGGTGCCTACAAGATTTCCTATGGAGTTCGGAATTCCATTGATCAAAGAGCCGATGTCGGGGCCGGCACCTGTACCATAATTGGATCGCAGCAAAGTCCAGTTCCCTCTAAGGAATAGTCCGGGAACAGGCGAGTAGGTCACATCGGCTTCGATACCGTATGCGCGAGTCTCCGGCGAGAAATCGTTAACCCAAACGACCTGTCCGGTCGTCGTATCAACAACGGCGCCTTGGCTGTTTATGTTTTTCAAGTCGCCCCAGAAGATGTCCGCGTCGAATGAGAATTGATCTGTGTAATATTTGAAGCCGCCCTCATATTGAACTGTGGTCTCATCCTCGAAGAGAGCGACCTGAGCGGGAATGTCATTCAACAGATTGTCGAGAGACGGCATCACGTAAGCGCGGCTGAAGTTCGCATAGAATGCCAGCACGTTGGGCATGATGTCGTAATTAAGTCCCGCTGAGAATGCCCAGTCGTGCAGCCATTTGCTCATATGCCTGTAGCTGTTGTCTCCCCAGGTCTCGACCGCGTATGGTGGGGTCGCGGAATCCACCGGTGATCCATCGGGTTGTACGTTTGACGTGTTCTCCGTGGACTGCACAAATCCGTCGCCCTCCCAGCGTCCTGCGATGTTGAGTCGCAACTGATCGGTCACCATCATCTGATCGCTTAGAACACCGTCCATCACGGTTCCCAAACCTGATCCATTCACATAGTTTGAAACAAATTGCATGAAGCCGTTCTTGGTCGCGTTGAGAGTCTTCGTTGTCCCGGTGGTTGGATCGGTGTAAGTAACCGCCGCATCGAGAAAATGAGTTATGTCTTGAACGTCGGTTAGAATATTCGAGAAGTACCAATTGTTGGTCATCGAATAGCTCCCGAAATAAACACCAAGGCTGATGTCATGGTGGTACAGAATATCGCCGCCAAGGTCGAGCGACTTGTTGACCTGCAGCTGCTCCTGAAACGCGGACATCGGTTTCGCGACGTGCCACTCTCCGCCTGGCGCCACAAGTCCGTTCAGCGGGCTATAAGCTGCGTTCGGAAAAGGAATGTGATTTCCATTTGCATCGAGTTCGTTCGTGTACGTGAACTGCCAGCCGACGTTAGTGGCACCCTTCGGAACAAAGCCGCCGCTCTGTAACGTGGATAGTTCGCTGGCTTCCCAAGAGCCGACCGGTGATGCATTAAACGGTACTATTGCATTCCATTGCTGTTGGTTGCTCATCACTTGAGTTTGGTTTTTGATATTCCAGCCGTCAGGGAAATTGAGATTTACTTCGGCAGTGAGCCAGCCGGCGTTCGTGGAAAGTCCATTCCCAAGTGGAAGTGTTAAAGCGCCATCCAGCGTCGGGACTGAAACACCAAGTCCTTCAGGGGAATTGAACGAGCCGTAATTTCCAAAGCCTGCCACGTACAGAGTCGGATCTGACGGATTATCGTGCGGAAGATCGAGAATGAATTGACTCTGGTCGTTAAGATACTTTCCGTAGATTCTGATGTAGCCATTGTCAAGCAGCCGGGTGATGTTGCCCATCAGTTGACCGCCTTGATTGCCGGGATATCCCGGGTTCCTCACGCCGTGATCGTACAGGTAGTTGCCGCCGAGGTTGAATCGCCAATCGGAACCGATCGGTCCGTTGAGATCGAAATCGAGTCTGCCGAGTCCCTGGGTTCCCACTTGAACCTGCGTTTCTCCTGCAATGGCAGGCCCACCGGTCTTTGAGATAAGGTTTATCACTGCGGCGGGAGTGTTCGACCCGAACAGGCCAGCATTTCCACCGCGCACTACTTCTACGCGCTGGACATTGTCGTCGATTCGAAAAAGATTGTCGGTATTCATGAAGAAAATGTTTTGTGTAGGAAAGACAGGGAGTCCGTCCTGCATGAACATTATTGTCGTCACTCCGTAAATCCCGCGCATGGTATAGTTTTCGTTCACATAGCCGCCGGAGCTTTCAATCCTCGTGAAGCCGGGGATGTACCTTAGAAATTCGGTAGTGCTCTGCGGTTGAGCCAGCGTGAGATCCTTAGGGCTAACCGCACTGATGGAGTTTGTGGAGTTTAGTCTCTGAACAGGTATCGTCGTTCCCGTGACGACGACCTCATGCATGCCGAGCAAGTCCTGCTCGAGCGCGAAGTCCTGAGTTGTGGTTTCACCGTCGGACACCGAAACTTTAAGATCAACAGTCTGATAGCCCACGGCACTCGCTCTCAACACCTGTGTGCCGGAAGGTACATTCTGGATGACGAAGTTTCCGTTCACATCTGCTAACGTCCCGATAGATGTGCCTGCAACAAGTATGTTTGCAAATGGTACCGGATTACCGGTTTGGTCCAAAACTTTACCTTTCACGGTTCCTTTCCCCTGCTGGGCCTGGGCTTCGGCGATGACAACTTCTTTGTTCTTCATCGGAATCCAGCTGAGGTTTGTTCCTGCCAGGGTCTGATCGAGTGCATCCGCCAGCGTCGCATTTTGCACGTTGATGTTGACTTCTCTGTCAACGGGGACCACTTCCTGGCTGTAGGAGAAGTGCACTCCTGTCTTCTTCGAAATTTCAGCCAGAGCTCGCGTGAGCGAAACGTTCATGAGATTCATGGAAAGAGAACCACCAAGATACTGCGTTTCGTCACTTTGTGGAATTGTGAGCTTGCTTTCTTTCCAACTCATCAGTGCCGATTGTCTCGCATTCGAGTCAAGTAATTGTGCTTGTGCATTCGGCAAGATCTGAATTAGAAGAACAAGCGCCGAAAAGAAAAGACGATCGAGAGCCTTTCTCATAATTTATCCTCCTATTGGTAATGATTTTTGGGTTGGAAACGAGAGTGTATTGGAACAAATAGAACCGAATCGTTTGAGGTTCTGTATGTCGTTCCCAAAGAAAGAGATATTATGTCTAAAACTTCTCTGGCAGATTGACTTCTGTCGATATAGGCAGTGATCGTTCTCGTCAATAAGGAAGGATCACTAGCGTAGCAATTGAGGCCGTATTTTCGTTTCAATTGCCTCATGATATTTTGCATCTGCTCATTGTGGAAAATGAGTTTCCCGTCAATCCATGCGACGATCGTGTTCAGATCAGCGTACGTCGGGGTCGCGATCGATCCATCGCTCGTTACCGTCGCAGCCTGTCCCTGCCCGATGATTGAAATGTGATTTGGGTTCGGCTTTTCAGGGTGGACCGATACCTTTCCGTTTGTGACAGCCACCTGCGTTTGCCCGTCACCTGGCCATGACCTCACATCGAACTTTGTCCCGATATCCTTGATGACCGCATAGGCTGTTCTTACCATGAAGGGTTTGAGATCGGAATGGTGGACTTCAAAATATGCCTCGCCGTCCAGGTAGACCAATCGCGTATTACTCGAATCCTCCGTGTATCTGATCCTGCTTGCGGAATTGATGAGAATCTGAGTGCCATCATTTAGTCTCAATGTTGCCTGTTGGCCGTCTTTCGTGGAGACTTCTTCAAATCTGATAGGACTCGATCTCGCTATCGTCTTCTTATCCGAAGCGATTCTCTTCACGTAACTGGTGACGTACATTAACGCCCCGAGGGCAACAAGACCCGCCGCCACCTGTACCATGATATGTCGTGCTATCCTCCTATTCTCTTTGCCCTCTGGCTTTACCATGTACAGGTGAAATTTTTTATCCCCGCTTTCAGGCCCGGGCGAAGGAAGGTTCTTGAGTTTGAGTCGAAGGCGTATAAGGGCTTGCTTCGATTTCGATTCTACCGGTTTTCTAACGAGTGCCAGTTCCCAGGTCGCCCGGAAATCCTCGAAGATTCTATTATGCTTCAGAGATGCGGACCTCCATTTTTCGACCTTTTGCTTTTCCAATTCACTACATTCAGAAGCAAGGTATCGTGCGATCAAACTAAGGATCTTTTTACTAATCATGCATCGGGTCTCCCGCGTTCGAATTATTTTGGACCTCGGTACTACTATTAATACAATTCGAAAGCGGATTACCCCTATCCGCTGCAACGACTAGCGAATATCCTGCTCGATTAACGGCGCAAGATCCTTTCTCAGATGTCTTAAAGCTCTGGCTACCTGGTTCTCAACGGTCTTTTCGGAGATGGAAAGGATGTCGGCAATTTCTGAGTACGACAGTCCCTCTCGCCTCTTCAACTCGAAGACGAGTCTGCATTTCTCCGGGAGTTTTGCAATTGCCTTCTCTATGGTAACGCACAATTCTGACCGGTCAATTTCCTCAGCCGGGTCTCCACGGGCAATATTCGCTGTCGGGAGTGCTTCCTCACTTTCAATGTCAATACTTCCGCGAGCAGCTTTAGCCTTCGTGAAGTTGATTGCTTGGTTTCGTGCGGCCTTGAAAAGATAGGCTTTTATGGATCCCTTCGGAGACCATTTCTCCCGATTCAACCATATCCTGACGAAAATATCCTGGAGCAGGTCTTCTACATCATCCCTCGAGTGAGTCAACCCCAGTGTGAACTTAAATAGTCCGTCGTAGTGAACGCGAAATATTTCTTCCAGTGCATTTTGATCGCCATTCCTTAAGCGCCGGACCAGGTTCTCTTCCGGGTCGGAAGAAAAGACAGTTAACCTTTGCAGAGGCTCAAGGAATGCCATGATTGCCATTTCGCCACTATGTGCTTCTCTTTGAAACAACTATGAATTGTTTTAGGTTCTCGAATTATTCAGACTTTATGTGGGAAGTCGATGGATGCTGAGAGACGAGGTAATCCTGTCAACTGCAAGACCCGAGTAGCATAAGATGCATTCGTGGTTGATTCACTGGGCGGGCGATATATAACTTACTACCCAGAATTGAAACGGAACTCAATTTTTAACAGATGCTGCATAATCGGTCGGTCTCAGACAGAGCCGCCGCTTTCCTAGGGAGGAAAACATGGAAGTCAAAACTATCCTGATTACCGGTGCAAACGGCGAGATCGGACATGGGCTCGTTACGCATTTTGCGGAACATGATGGAATAAAGGTGGTTGGAGTCGACCTGAATACGCTCGATGAAGCGACGCGCGTGAAATGTTACAGGACATACACTGGCGATATACTTGACAATCGGTTTCTGGAGTCGCTGTCAACAGCTTATGACTTCGACAGTATTTACCATCTTGCCGCTCTTCTTTCGACTCGCGCAGAGCGCCAGCCGACCATCGCTCACAAAGTCAACGTCGACGGTACGCTGAACCTTTTAGAGATGGCCGTCACCCAGTCGCGACTCCAGGGAAAGGAAGTAAAGTTTATCTATCCGAGTTCGATTGCGGTGTACGGACTTCCTGATCTGGAGATAAAGCATAAAGTCGGTAAGATAAATGAGGAAGAGTGGACAGATCCGCGAACGATGTACGGTATCAATAAGCTCTATTGTGAGAGGCTCGGAAGGTACTACATGAGATTCTACAGGCAGCTTGACGCCAATCCGGTGGGAGGCAAAGTTGATTTCCGTTGCGTCAGGTTTCCGGGGTTGATCAGCGCGGTGACCCTTCCCACCGGCGGGACAAGCGACTTCGCTCCGGAGATGCTCCATCAGGCGGCGAAGCGGGAGCCATATTCATGTTTTGTGAGAGAAGATACGAGAATTCCTTTCATGGCTATGCCCGACGCGGTGGACGCGCTCTTGATGCTTGACGACGCTCCAAAAGAAAAACTCGGGAGGCAGGTCTACAACGTCGGTTCCTTCAGCCCATCTGCAAGTGAGTTGCAATGTCGCGTCAGAAAAGCTTTTCCCACTTCCGTCGTTCATTTCAAACCCGACTTGAAGAGGCAGGCGATTCTCGATTCGTGGCCGGAGGATGTTAACGATTCTGAAGCGAGAAAAGATTGGGGATGGAAACCTTCCTACGATTTTGAAAGAGCTTTCGAAGAGTACCTGGTTCCAGCAGTGACAAAGTTCTATATGTTGAAGTAAACGTTTTTTCCGCTCAAGTATCTTAACAACATGTACTCGCGATGACGCATGGCGCTCTTCTGGGATTTACGGCGAAGCTATCTCGTCGTTAGAGATTAGAGTCCAAGATTTCTTAACCGAATCGTCACCTGCCCTCGCGTTATTGAATCACAGATCGGTTTACGACTTCTTGCTGGGGTAAGCAGTTAGCTGCGGCTCTTCATCACCCTATCTTGACGACCACTTTCCCCACCGTCCCGCCAGATTGGAATAGTTTGACCGCATCTTTCAATTTGTCGAACGCGAACACCTTCCCAACGTATGGCTTCTCGAGATGGAGAGCTTGAATTTCTGCGAGCATACCTTTCAACAAATCGACTCTATCGTAGAGCCAAATAAGATTGAAACCTAGAATAGATTTGTTCGATTCTATCAATGTGAGAGTGTGGTATCGTGGCATGGAAATGAATCTTGCTAAGAGCTTCAGATAATTTGGCCTGTTGCCGTGAGACGCGAACTGCGACGAACCGTAAGCTATCATTCTACCTGTTGCTTTCAGGAAGTCAAAACTTTCCTTCTGGATTCTCCCACCAACCGCGTCTAAGACAAGATCGAGTTCTCTTCCGTTAAGTCTCGCGGCGAGCTCTTTTCTAAAATTGCTATTTCGAACGATGACCTCGTCGTATCCCTCGGACCTTAGCAGATCGATCTTGGACGGACTTCCGATTGTACCGATCGTATATGCCGAGAATTTTTTTGCAATGCGGTTCGCGTAGATTCCGACCCCGCCCGCCGCGCTATGGATAAGAACTATCTGTTGAGACGCAAAGACTTGCGTCTTTGCAAGGTTTCCGAGTCGGACGAGTGCATAGTACGCCGTCAGAGCCTGCACGATAAATGATGCCCCTTCCTCGAATGACCAGTTGTCGGGCATTTTCATGACGTACGTGCTGTCGATGTTCAAGTGTGTTGTGTAAGATCCGAACCTGACCGATCCCATTATCCTGTCGCTGACATCGAGGTCGGTAACGCCTTTCCCTCGGTCGATGACAATTCCACTGAATTCAAGTCCGGGAATAAAATCCCTTTTTGGCGCGGCCTTGTACAATCCGAAGATTGTGAATACATCTGCGAAGTTTAGCCCAATCGCTTTCACTTCGATGCACACTTCGTTGTCCTCAGGACTATCGATTTCCTCTTCGGCCAACCTGAGATTTTTGAGCGAACCCACTTTTGTAATCCGATATGATTTTCTCTTCACGTAGCCCCTCGATGGTTTCTATGAAAAGCTATACATGATGTCTCTTAAAATCAATTTCTCCTGACTGCCACCATTCTTTTGATGTATCCGGCCTGAAACTTAGTCCCGTCATTGCCGTAGGCGGAGGTGATGAGCGCGAGGCCGAAATTTGAAACACATGTATCGTCAACAAAAGACACAAAATGGAGGAAGTGATGAGCGGGATAGCAGTCGCCTTCTTGACTCAAGCTTTGCTTTGGTCAGGAATGGTCGGAGGAGGCAAACTGGCGAATCAAAATGGTCCTGCTTATTCAGAAGATAGAGTTGGCACAGAAACAATCGAGAAAACCCTCAAGGTTAACTCCGGTTCATTGATTTTGCTCGACACCCAGTTAGGTAACGTGTCCATAAGTGAATACGACGGCAATGAAGTGTCCGTAGAGTTAAGGCTTGAGGGAACTCCCGAAAACATCCGAAGATTCCACTTCACACACGATTACTTTGGCAATCAGGTTACGTTGAAGGGATGGTTGGACGGCTCCGGTGATCCTCAGTTAAGCACGGTTCAGTTTTCAATCCTGATTCCGAAGGATTCGTCTTACGCAATTCGAGCTCTGACTCGGTCGGGAAATATTCACGCCGTAGTTTCGAAGAACGCCAGGGCATTTGATTTGACGACTGAACTCGGGAGCGTATGGGTTAAGATCCCCGAAAATGTCTCTGCCAATATCGATGCTTCCACTCTAGAGGTTGGAAAGGTCAGCTTCAAACCTGCGAAATGCGCAACCGCGCCTTTCATTACGTATGACATTAAGAAAGCAGATCACTTGAAGGGGCGAATGGGCAATGGTGGAATTCCAATTAATGCCTACGCGGGGATCGGAAACGTTTCTCTGGAAGCCGTTTCAAGCCAGGAGAATAGCTGATCTTGTCGTGTAAGGCTGCAGTTAGAGTCTATCTGCAGCCTTAACTTGACTTCAGAAATTCAAGTCCCTCTTTGTAGTTCTTCAAAAGAATTTCGCGGATCCGTTGGTGTTTGTTCTCGCGGAGATGAGGATCGACTTCGGCGATCCTGAATGCTGACCTTCTTGCCTGCACGATTATGTCGCGATCCTTGATCAGATCCGCCAGTCTCAAGGGAGGCAGTCCGCTTTGTTTCGTTCCGAAAAACTCTCCCGGACCGCGCAGCATGAGATCATACTCCGCTATTTTGAATCCATCCGTGGTTGACGTGAAGAGTTTAAGCCTCTGATATGCTGTCGAATCTTCACGTGTTTGGATTTCTTTCTCATCGAGATATTTATCGTCGGTCATGAGAACGCAATACGACTGGTGCACACCGCGACCGATTCTTCCGCGGAGCTGGTGAAGTTGACTCAAGCCGAATCGCTCGGCATGCTCGATCACCATCACGGTTGCGTTCGGAACATCGATGCCGACCTCGATTACAGTTGTGGCGACGAGAATATTGATCGCATTCCGTTTGAACGCAAGCATGATGTCGTTCTTCTCGGTCTCGGTCATCTGGCCATGGATCAGGCCGACTTTCATGTCGCGAAACGTTTCGTCTCTGAGCTTTACAAAGCTTTGGGTTGCAGCCTTCAGATCCGACTTCTCCGTTTCGTTAACGAGAGGATAAACTATGAAGACCTGCCGTCCGGTCAGGACTTGTTCTCGGATGAACTTGTAAATCTTTCCCCTGCTCGATTCGCCCCGGAGTGCCGTGCTGATTTTCTTTCGCCCTGTCGGCATTTCATCTATCACCGAAACATCGAGGTCACCGTAAATTGTGAGCGAGAGAGTACGCGGTATCGGAGTCGCGCTCATCACAAGCAGGTGCGGTCCGCCTTCGGGAGATTCACCTTTTTGTTGGATCGCCATACGCTGTAATACTCCGAACCGATGTTGTTCATCGACGACGATGAGTCCGAGCCTGTTGAACTTCACCTTTTCTTGAATGAGTGCGTGTGTGCCGACCGCAACCGAAGTGCTCCCATCCTCAATATCGGAATAAGTCTGTGCTCTTATTCCTTTCTTTTGTCCGCCGATGAGGAGCGCCGACTCAACGTGAAGCAGATCGAGATATTGGTTGATCGTTGAAAAATGTTGTGCGGCAAGGATCTCAGTCGGAGCCATGAATGCAGCCTGGTAACCGTTCTCCACTGCGATGAGTATCGCGATCAGCGCCACGATAGTTTTCCCGCTCCCAACGTCTCCCTGCAGGAGCCTGTGCATCGGATGCGCTGACTTCAGGTCGTCAACTATCTCGCGCAGGACTTTCGTCTGAGAATCTGTCAGCCTGAACGGTAACAACTCAGTTACCAATTTCCTTACAAGTTCGCCGGGCTCCTTCATCGGAATTCCAGCAGCATGTTTTATCAAGCTGCGCCGGATCGCGAGGAGCAGCTGTAGATAAAAGAGTTCTTCGAATTTAAACCGCCGCAGGGAAAAGGCCAATTTCTTTTCGTCATCCGGAAAGTGAATCGATATCAACGCGTCACGTAAGTTCAGGAGGGAGTTCACCGACAGAACTTCTTTTGGCAACGCGTCGGCTGGCAACTCGTACTCGTCCAGCGACTCAATCAATTTCCGGACGGTTCTTCTAAGCCCTCGCGAATCAAGTCCGACCCTCTTCAGAGCATCCGTGGAAGGATAAACGGGAATTATTCCGCCGGTGTGTAGGAATTCTTCGTCGGATTCGTCTTCGAGATGGTCATAGTCCGGATGGATGAGGCACGGCTGATCCTGGTACACAGTCACTTTGCCGGAGAACGCGATCAGTTCGCCTTCTTGGAAGACACGTGCAAAATACTGCACGCCGTTGAACCAGACACATCGCAAGCTTCCTGTTTCATCGGCGAGTTTCACGAAAAGAAATCGTCTTGCACCTCTCGTCGTGTAAATCGATTGTATCCTCCCGACAAATGTCACCTCATCCGGCGTCAATAACGCCGAGCGTGCATCCCTGATCTTGAGGATCCTGCTTCGGTCCAGGTATTTTCGAGGGAAATAGTAGAAAAGGTCGAGCGCCGTTTTGACACCGACTGAGGCAAGCGCCTCCGATCGTTTCGGCCCGACACCTTTCACGTACTTGACATCCATCTCCGCAACCGAACGTCGCGGGAGGTGCGGGGCCCCGGCAACGAGACGACTCACGTCAGATTGAGGTGGGCTCGTCTTCGGCATCGTGAATGAAAAATGATGTATTGAGAGGAGTCGACATCAAGATGATCACTTTTGGCTGCGAAGGCCCAACTCGTCTTTGATCCTGGTTATGATGTCGTTCAGGTGGCTGCCATTGTTGACGAAGTCAATCTCATCCGACTCGATGACGAGAAGCTTGCTGACGCTGCAGCCGGGA
This sequence comes from uncultured Bacteroidota bacterium, assembly GCA_963704305.1. GTDB lineage: Bacteria > Bacteroidota > Ignavibacteria > Kryptoniales > JAKASW01 > JAKASW01. The sequence goes on from OY969888.1 coordinate 2,238,319, forward strand.
CGGTTCAATTCGGTTCTGTATCTTTCTATCCAGTCCTCGTAGCTCGCATTAAGCCGTTCAAGGTAATCCCGGTTGATGCTCTGTTCATAGTTTCTGCCGCGGAGCTTTATCTGCTTCAACAGCGTGTCGACATTCGCGCGAAGATATATGAGCAGGTCGGGCGGTTTCAGATAATCGACCATGATGCCAAATAGTTCGCGGTAATTCTCGTAATCGCGCTCGCTCATGTTGCCTATCTCATAAAGGTTGCGTGCGAAAATCTCAACGTCTTCGTAAATCGACCTATCCTGTATCACAGACTCTTCCATCTCAACGATCTTCTTGTGGTTCTTGAAGCGATTGGATAAGAAGTAGACCTGTAAGTGGAACGACCATCGCTTCATGTCGGCATAAAAATCGCTGAGGTATGGATTATCATCCACCGATTCGAAGAATGGAACCCAGCCGAAATATTTGCTCAGCAGTCTGGTGAGAGACGATTTCCCGCTGCCGATGTTCCCGGCAATTGAGATGAAAGATTTCTCCGACTGAAGTCGGGGACTTAGTGGCTGACTCGTCATTCCCGCCTCAACTTTCTGTCAATTTAGTTTCGGGTGGAAAAAATTGCAATGTGAGGAGTGAAGTGGCTATCCTCAACTCGGCAGGGTTCTTTACGGCTGATTGAACCATGGCATTTCAATAGCCGCTCCTAACGTTTCGCTGCGGCTCGAGCCGCCTTAGAAGCTCCGGAACTTTCCCAAATTAAGTATTGCTTTGTTTGGGACGAGTTGCTGGAACCGTCTCTCTTCTGCCGGTGTTCGCATTAAAAGCAGCATCCATCGTGGAATACGGTTAGGCTTTTTTGATGGATGGCGGTGATGTGGCAGACTCCGATGCTGCAGTGACGGAGTTTAGGTCCATGCTTTGATTATAAACGGATATGTCTGCTAGTCCCGGATTGCTGCAACATAACCACAACATAAAGGAGTAATCATGCAGTCTAAGATAGATCGTTGGTTGCCGGTCAAGCTGCTCGGGGCAGCCCTGTTATTCACTTTTTTGCTATTTCTGGCCGGATGCAGTAAAAGCAGCAGCCCGACCAGTTCACAGCAATCATCCAACGTACAGGGCCAGGTAAGTGGCCAACCGAGTCTTTCGAAGCCGGGGAAGAATTTCACAGTTGACAGTGGAATTCAAGGCGCTACAGTTACTCTGGCACAAGTCCAGGCGGACGGGTCATTGAAAACTGTCTCGACAGCGTCGGTACAGACAGATGTCAACGGACATTTCTCAGTCAACACCGATCTTGACGGGGTCAGCAACCTCATTGTGGTCGCGTCGCATGGATCGTCTCAATGGGAAACGACCGTGAGCGCCGCAGTCAAGAGCGGGACGACAGTTTACTGCCAGCCGCTGACTGAGGAGACGACGGTTCAGTCACAAACCTACTCGAAGGTCGTCGCTGACGGGAAGAGTAGTGAGGTCACTAGCGCAGATATTCAGCTTCTCGTAAACGCATCAGTAGCGGCAAGCGTATCCGGGAGCGCGAGTGCGGTAGCCCAGCTTGCGGCATCGCTCGAAGCTGAAGCTGAAACGAGAGCGTCTGCGTTCGCTCAATTTGGGATCACACAATCGGAGCTACAGGCTGCTGCAACGGCACGAACGCAAGCTCAAGCGAGTCTCGAGTCATCACTAAATTCAGCTGCCGGTTCATCTTCGGCAGACACGGTCGCCCTGCAATCATACTACGCGGCAACTATCGCAGCATACGTTGCAGCAGGAGTTCCTATAGAAGTAATAGCCAAGACAGAAGATGAATCGTGTGCGGCCCTGACGAACACTTCCGCAACGATGTCTGCTCAGGCGGCGTTCTCCGTTCGACAGTCAGCATCGCTGATACGTGCAGTTCTGATCGGACAGGCGGTCGCAGCAAAGATGCAGGTTGCCGGCGCCTCTCAATCTGAGATTACGGCCGCCAGCAATGCGAATGCTGTCCTTTTCGCTTCAATCGTTGGTGCCGCGACCTCCAGTGACATAGCGTCGGCCTTTGCAAGTTATCATGCTGCGGTCCTGGCACAGCTTCAGGCGACGGCTGGAACTAGCGCGTCTGCTGTCGCTACCGCTGACAGCAACATAAATGCTTCAGGCGGTGCGCGAGCTGCCCTCCAGACAACGGTCAGCGCGGCTGTAACAACGAGTGCGGTTGTTCAGGCTTACTCAACCTTCTATACCTCAGTTGGAGCTGCGATGCAGGGAATGAGCGGCATGAGCAGCGCCCAGCTCGATGCAACGACGCAGGTACTCATTCTCATTAACTCGAATGTATAGTTGGTGGGACTTTAGCCAGATTCCGAAATAACAGAGAGGAGGTAGTTGTTTTGCGATCGCTCCTTCAGCTTATCTGAAGAATCGCCCGGTTCGAATGAAGGTGAGATAGGAAAGGATGAGGGAGCGACTCTTCAATATCGGTCGCGTCGTGCACGATTAGTCCGCTTTTCTAATTGATTTTCTAATCGGTGGAAGTTACGAAGCCTAGTTCCGGAGGGCTAGCTTCCGCAAAATCTTTTTTGCTTCTTCCAATGCAAGAGCTCGATGGCTCAACTTGTTTTTCAGAGTGGAGTCCATTTCAGCATACGTCAAATTGTATCCATCTGGCACGAAGAGCGGGTCGTAACCGAAACCCTTATTGCCTCTTGCTTTGTTTATTATCCGACCGCGAACTTCTCCCACCGCAACTTCTTCTATCCCGTTCCCGACTATGGCGATTACACATTTGAATTTCGCATTTCGTTTTTCAATCGGCACATGGACCAGCTCACCAAGAAGCTTGTCATTGTTCTTTTCATAAGTTGCGTTCTCTCCAGAATATCGTGCAGAGTAGACTCCCGGTTTCCCGCCGAGGACCGCGACCTCGAGGCCGGTGTCATCTGCAAGCGAGAGAATGCCCGTCTTCCCGTAAACTGCTCTCGCTTTCTTCTTTGCGTTTTCTTCCAGCGTCGTGCCATCTTCGATTAATTCGCCGATCTCGGGGAAATTGTCGAGCGAAAGTAGCTCAATGGACAGGTCGGACAGGATGTCGCTGATCTCTTCTACCTTATGAGGATTGTGAGTGGCGAGAACGAGTTTCATTTTGCGGGCGTTGACGACTCGTGCTTTCCGTACAACAATTTGAAATAGAGATTGATGGCACTTCCGATTGTTGTGAGGAGGTTCAGCGTCACGAATATAGCATCCCCGAGTGCGTAAACTGTCAGAGCAATACTCCCGAAGAAGTACAGCACCAGGAATGAGAGCTTCATATCCGAGTGCCTGGTTTTCACGACTTCCAGTGTCTGTGGAATCCAGCATGCAACGATCGCGAGGAGACCTATTAATCCTACAAGTTTCATTTATTCAAATCAGTAATTTTACCGCTTCCGAAATCTTTTGTATTTCGACGATCTCAATCTCCAGTTTCGATTTCGTCCCCTTGAAATTCGCATATGGTACGACTGCCTTTTTGAATCCGAGCTTTGCCGCTTCCTGCACGCGCCGTTCGATCTGGCTGACGCTCCTGACTTCTCCCGCGAGTCCGACTTCACCAATCACGATGGCGCTCGAGTCCACCGGAATATCTTTGTAACTCGAAATTACGGAGACTGCTGCTGCCAGGTCGACGGCTGGCTCGTCAATTTTCACCCCACCCGCGACATTGAGGAACACATCGAATCCACCAAGCTTAATGCCTAATCGTTTTTCTACGACCGCGAGTATGATGCTAAGTCGTCGGTAATCGAAGCCGGTCGATGTCCGCTGGGGAACCGCATATCCCGTCGGCGTGACGAGAGCCTGGATTTCAAGAAGGATAGGCCGCGTTCCTTCGATCGCTGCAGTCACGGTCGATCCGCTTGCGCCGTAACTTCTCTCGGAAAGAAAGATCTCGGATGGGTTCTCGACTTCCACAAGTCCGGTTTCATGCATTTCGAATATTCCGATTTCATTCGTCGAGCCAAACCGGTTCTTGTACGCGCGAAGAAGTCTGAACGCATAATGCCTCTCACCTTCAAGTTGAAGAACAGCATCGACGATGTGTTCGAGAACTTTCGGTCCTGCAGCGACACCGTCTTTCGTTACATGTCCGACAACGAAGACGGCAGTGCCCGTCAGTTTTGCGAGCTGAGCGAGCTTTGCCGAACACTCGCGCACCTGACTGACGCTGCCGGGCGCAGACACGATGTCGGGGCGGTATATTGTCTGGATTGAATCGACGATTAAAATTGGTGGGTTGAATTCAGAGACGGCCTTGATCACTAATTCGAGATCGGTCTCGGCGAGGACGAAGAGGTTGTCGAGATTTGTAATGCCGAGCCTTTGCGCACGCACCCTGACCTGTGCCCGCGATTCCTCTCCTGTCACATAAAGAATCTTGCCGAGTTTTTGATTTCGAGCGAGCTGCATCATGAGAGTCGACTTGCCGACGCCGGGATCCCCGGCGATGAGAATGACCGAGCCAGGCACGAGTCCGCCGCCGAGGACGCGATCGAATTCCTCTATGCCTGTCGACAATCTGCTTCCTTCGATCACCTCCACATCGCTCAGCGGAACGATTTCCATTTTACCCTTCGTCTCTCTTTTCTCGCGATGTTCCTCCAGAAGTTCTTCGACGAAGCTGTTCCACTCTCCGCATTCCGGACATTTCCCGATCCAGCGCGGCGAGACATATCCGCAATTCTGACATGCGAATCGGATGGTTTGCTTGGACATTGTGAATCAATTTAATAAAGGAAACGGCGAGGGAAAAATGGTGGAGGGAAGAGACGTTGGCTGATGAACTCAGCTTACTTCAACACTTGGCGGAATCTAAGTGTGTTGCCATTCGGATCATCCACGTAGAACTCTCTCGTCCCCCAGGTTTGGTTGATCGGACCTTGATGAACGGGCGATTCCTTCTTGTTCGATGTGTCAAGGCCTTTCTGAATGAATGTCTTGAAAAGATTATCAACGTCATCGACCATGACGTTGACAGCACATCCGAAAACGCTATCGCCCGGAAGAACGGAGAGCTGGATCTCCGCATCTCCGTTTATTATGTCGATAACGGGTGATGACATGGTTGAAGAGGGAAACCTGGGTTCAAACCCCAGGATGCGGCTATAGAAAGACAAAGACTCCTGCATGTTCCTGCATTTGACTACGGGGATGATTTTCATGTTTGACTCCGATCTCGTGGCGAAGTGAGTGCGTTCAACTGTTGGGCAATTTGGCAACTTCCTTGGAGCATTAACGAATACAACTCCCGATCAATATCAGTATTGATGATCCGGTGAAAATAAACGGACACAACTTGTAAACGATGAACGTGTGTCGAAATCCTGTAAAGATAGAGACGACCGATAGAATGTTCAGGACTCCAAAGGACATCCAACATACCACCCGTGTGATCGGAGATGAATGGTCAATATAAGTCGCCACCGCAACCAGCGATCCTGTGAAAACGAGTGCGACTCCTTCGGTAATCCACTCCATCCTCATGATTCTTAAGTTGTCGGTCGAGAGATCGCCGAAACTGCGAAGTGCACTACCAGTTGCAAACAAATGTGCCAACCCCCAACCGATGGGCAAGACGCAGCCGAGGTATGTCAGGACTAAGTGGTTCATATGAATATTAGCCTTTCAAACTGAGAGGCGACATCGCACCGAGTGTCCGTCGGAAAAAAGTCTTGGTGCGAAGCGTCAGTTGCGGTTGCCCGTTCATTTAAGCAAGAGAAGTTTCTTCGTATCATGGTACACTCCTGCTTGAAGCTTGTAGAAATAAACTCCGCTCGATAGACTACTCCCATCAAACCGTACTTCGTATCTTCCGGGTTTCTTAACTTCGTCAACTAATGTCCTCACTTCCCTGCCAAGTACATCGTAAACTCTCAATGTCACATGGCTGACCGCTGAAAGCTGATAGCTGATTGCCGTTGAGGGATTAAATGGATTAGGGTAGTTCTGATCAAGCCTGAAGGAAGCGGGGATAAGCTGCGTCTCTTCAACGCCCGTGATATTACCGGGATATTTCAACCTCAGATTATCCACATAGATAGTTCCTGAAGTTGACACGCCTTGAGTATTGACGCCCGCAAGCTGAATCTCTATTCTCTTCATTGTTAATGGATAAGTCGGTTGAGAGGTGCCTGACAGGGGAGACAACCCCGTCATTGCGGCATTTACGTTATCGAAAGTCAAGCTGTCGTTTAGATACTTCTTGCCTATGGCACGGAAAAGGGAAGAGTCGACGTCAGAAAAACGGTAGAAGAGCCTGTGATTACGTCCGTCGGATCTTACATCGAGATATATGGAATCGGGAATTCCATAGATTAGCATGTCTCTGTTAAGGTAAACCATATAGGAAGATTTTGACGGATCATAGGTAAACTTATAATTTATCTTGAACGATGCATTGCCCGCAGACTTCCGGTCTGTCGCAAGTGTAACGGAAAGCGAATCCAGGTTTGACCCGTCAAAGGTCCATCCGCTCAGACTCTCGAGCGGATCAAGAGTGACCATGCCGCGTGCACTCTCGACTCTTATGACGCTTGTATCGCTGTACCCGTTGAATGAAGCAATTATGTTTGTGGTGCCGCTCTTCTTCCCGGTAAATGTGCCCGTCGAATCAATGGTCCCTACGGAAGGATCAGTCGAAGTCAATTTGAACATCGTTATTGCAAGGTCGTGTTGAACCGAGTCTGCATCGTAAGTATCTATGCTCATTTGAAGCGTTCTCAACGTGTCTGTGACGGTGAGTTTCGGTCTCAAGACGAAATACTTGAAGTCATATGTCTTCACGAAACATGAGTCCGTCGTGTAATTGAATTTTGCATACACGTATCCGCTGTCGGGATGGTCGGACGGAGTAAACAAACCGTATGGTTATATCGAACCGATCCTGCTATCGCACGAGTACCGTATCATCGACTGGGACAGAATAATCGTGTTCCCGTTCTTATCGACCGCAGTTGTGAAGAAGGAGTGAGTGTCATATCGAAACAGACTGAGTGAATGGTCGGAGAGATGCATCGTGGTAAAATCCGTTGGCGAAGAAGACGAGAGCTCCATCAATGTGTAAAAGAAATTTGAACTGAACCCTTGAAGGCTGTCTGCTCCACCGCCATGACCCTGGCCAGGAAAGAAAACGGCCTGATTATATATTCCAAGTTGGGCAGCAATTCTGGAGATCGTTATGCCACCATATAATTCTATACCAAAATCACCTGACACGCCGCTATCTTGTGGTATGATCGTGTCGTCCAAACCATCAATGCTCGCAACAGGTAATTCCCCGGCATCAATCCATGTTGGATCAACAATCCCACCACAATAATTTATTATGCCTTTTATCGCAGTTGAATATCCAGGATTCCCGCTTGTGCCTTCAATATCTCCCCACTTCGCCTGATTCACGTCGGTCGGGATTTCGTCCTCATTCCAGTAAGCATAATGGACTGCAACCATCGATCCTGCTGATGAACCTTGAAGATAAATTTGTGAAGTATCGATTCCATATTGGGCGGCTCTGGACCGGAAGAATCGAACCGCTGCTTCAGTATCTTGGACTCCTCGCAACAGAGCTTCCAGTATTGTCGTAACTCCCTTCGGAGAGTCGATGCCGAGTCTGTAATCTATTGTAGCTGAGACATACCCGCGCTCTGCGAAGTCGATGCAGTTTAAGCTCATATCGCCTCTTACGCCGCTGACGAGGCTTCCGCCGTGTATGCAGATGACAAGCGGTCTCAACTTCAGAGTGTCATTCGCAGGCTGGTACAAGTCCAGCAGCAGTATGGCATTCGAGCCGTCTATATTGAGATTGCTGCCGAACTGAATGCCGGTTGTAGTTGTGACAGAAGGGAAAACGATATCTCTATAGCGTGTTCCCGCATCGGTAGCATTTGCGAAAGTCAGAACAGATATGATCGCGAGTGCTTTTATGGTGAAGCCATAAAATGAATTCATTGAATTATTTCCTTTCATTTCGCGCAACAAAGTTTCTCCCGCTTGCCGTCATAGACATCGTGAAGCATCCACGCCTGGGTCTCGAATTCACTTCGGCGCGTAGACACGGAGCGGCAAAGAGGCATGAAGTCGAAGACCCGACTCGCTCTGCGAGGCGGGCGACATCGTAATATTTTCGACGGGAGACGGGGCTCGAAGCGCCCGCCGGCATAAATAACAATTATGGTCGGGACACACAAATAATTTGGACGGGATTCGCTCCTGATCGGAAAGCATCTTTTAGCCTATCGATATGCGACGTCGCAGACTACTAGAGCAACTCTACAAACTGCTCCACAGTCAGATTCGCCTGTCGAATAATTGCCCGAAGTGTGCCACGATCAAGTTCGTCATGATCCGGAACGACTAGCTGTGTAAATGGGTTCTGCCGTCGTAGAATCAGGTGGCTCCCGTGTTGATGCTTTAGAACAAATCCCGCCTTCAAAAGCGCCCTGACACATTCGCGTCCGGATATTCGGGGAAGACCACTCATACCGCCACTAGAACGGCCTCAAACTTTTCAGGAGGAACGGCAAGATGGTCTTCTTCGAGTGCCGCGACGTAACCATCAATCGCCTCGCGTATATTTGTGATGGCTTCCTCTTTAGTCTTACCCTGCGTGATGCAACCTGGAAGAGTAGGACACTCGGCGACCCAGTAACCATCCTCCCCCGGAAAAATGAAAACTTGTCTCATATCTCAGATTCCTCCCTTATCTGCTAAACGAAATATAAGTATCGTCGGAGTATTGTGCCAACCGCACTATCGCCGCACCATGTTTGCCGCGTGTTTCGCGTGGCCCGTGTCGCGCCACGAAGTTCGTCCCGACCTCCTTGGGAGAGGGCAAGCATCTTTGTCGCGACTGTTGTGCGTTCGTCGGCTCGCGCGTTTCAATGTGAACGAACTCTCACTTTTTCTGATAAAGTTGCACCCAATTGCCATTGTTATCAAGAACAATGCAATTCCTGTATTGCGCAAACTCTTTGCCAGAGCTTTCCCTCAAGTCGTAAACAAATCTCACGTTATCGGCTTTCATGATTCGCACCACGCGCTCGATGTCAGCAACTTCGTAGCCTACCTTCCCGTAGCCCTGGATCAAGTCCGGATGATGCATATGAGCCCCCTCCGTCGTTTCAGGGGGACTCAAGGCCATCTTGCGGAATTCGTTTGCGGTCATAGTGTCTCTCTCATCTGTTCAACTGGATAGCCTGTGCGTGCCGTCGCTGCGTGCACGGCTGCGTGACATATTAGGTCGGCAGCAAAAATGCGGCACGATGCAACCACGAGAATATACAATGTGCGCGTCGTTGAGTAAACTCCCTGGTTCAAAAACATGAATTGTGTGAGTAGCCTGCCCCGATACCCCGGTGCGACATCCCGATGAGCGCCTTCAGCGCGATCTCCTGCTCCATTATTCGCTGGCAGTACATCTGAACGATTCAGGATATTTCGCCAGATAATCTATTTCCTCCTCTTTCAGCTGAATGTTTATCCCCCAAGCTTTGAAGAATGAAAATGCTTTGGCAATGTACTCTTTGTTGATGCTAACAGAATAGTCGCTAAAATACTGATTCACTTCTCCTTCGTGAGTACAGTCGAGGTCGAGAACCTTAGCCGCATTCCGGCAATCGAAATCGAATCCCTTGAAGTCAACTCCTTTCATCAAAGCTTGACCAGGCTGTTTCAAAAAGATCTTTTGCTCTCCATTGATCGTAGGGGTTTCGAAGACTTTGAAGTATATCTTCATGTCGGTGATGTCATAGACAATGCTCCATTTTGTGTTCACACCTTGACTTACCGCATTTAACACGTCAAATGCATAATTGATGCTGGAGTCAGAGGAGGAAGAATTACCCTGCTGAATTTGGTGGGCCGCTGTGCAGAAATTATAGAGCGAACGATTCGATTGCGTGTCGCCATTGTTCTCGTAGCAACTTATGGATTGTTCGTAAGTGCTATTTGCGAGCGCCTTCATGGGGAGAGCCTTCCCGGAGTGAACCATCATTTTCCCGTTGAGAAACTCTATCACCGCAACGTGACCTGATCGGTCGCAGATCAAGAAGTGGAACTTGGAATTGGCGTCGACAATCCTCAGCAGAGTATCACTGCTCATCACTTCTTCGATTGTGGAATAGTTATCTAACTGGAACTGAATCCACTGACATGCTCCTATTGCACAACGATTATCCCTGGAAGGATACACGGTTTCATCTAATGTCATATGCTCAACTACGAGCCCGGCTTCATTAATTCCACCGTATGGCAGATCCCGTCCTACCTGATTGAACGTTATGCTGCCATATTTTGATACCCACTTGATTGGTTTTTCTGAAGGATCGACCAGCGCAACCTTCTCAAGATTTCTTGGGTTGGTCATCATCAACCCTGTTCCCGTTATCCAATCCAGGTTCCGTCCGAAAATGATCCTGTTGCCTTGGCGAAGAACAAAGGTGGTGCATGGAAATGCAAGGGAGTAAGTAAGAACAACCGCAATGAAAGAGACAAATGAAACTCGTGGTAATCGCTCGTTCATAAACTCTCCTAAAATATTTTGGCAAAACAATTTCACAGAATGTCTGCAGCCAATGCCCAGGCAGTGGTTATGTCAAGTTGGCTCTTCAGCCTTCAAGATAAATTCTCTTACTCCCCGTCTCTTTATTCAAAGAGAGGGGGATGGGGGTGAGTATGGAAAAGACTCTGTGTCGTCCGCTGAATCCTGTTGACATGAATCGTCTCAGATGTTTTTCAGAAGTCGTCATCGTTGCGGTTGCAGTCCACTTTTCTACGCGGATGCGGCTCGCTCCACCATTCGAGACGCAGCAGGCGCAGGCTGCTTGAACACCACCGTCGTGAAGAACTCGATAATCAATCCGAATACGCCATTGGCAAGGGCATTGCCCACCGGCACAATTCCGGGTCCCAGTTTCATGAAAAGGAAATATGAGAAGATTGATCCGACCAGCAGCCCAATTAGCACGCCGTTCCAGGCCCAATGCAGTTTCAACCCGGAGATGGCGATAACAAAGCCCATCACTCCCCTATTTAGTAAGACCCACACCAGATTGACAGTCGTGAACTTCAGAAAGCCGGCTGAGAATGCTGCCGTGGCACAAAACACGCCCACAGCCAGGCCAAAAAGCGTAGCAATCACAATCCGTTTCATTGTAGATGTCTTGTTCATAATCTGTTCTCCTTTTGCGAAGTATTAAATCGAGCTTTCATGAAATTTAACCTATCCACAATACTTGCACTGCCGCACACTTGAGGTGAGGGCGTCCCCATACACAACCAACCGCGAACGGAGGTATCAGCGAAAATGTCGGTAGCCGCGGCGATGCGTCGACGGTTTGGTGTGCCATCTTAGGTTCCCATTGAAGTTGCGACTTGAACGCTGCACGACTCAGTTTGACAAACGGAATCTGTCTCTCACAGCTGGGAGAGGGGGCGCGTCGTCCTTGAGATGTGTACGTGGATCAGTACGCGAATGTTCCACTTTTCTCTGTGGATGAATGTTAAGACGAAGCGCGGGACTTGCGCTTTCATCTTGGTTTGAGGCCACTACGACCCGAACTCGTGCGCAAAAGAGATCATGCTGCAAAACCCCTTCTCAAAATGGATCCGTGCTTGCAACTAACGTCCACCAGAAAAAAGTCATCAGTCCATGGAGTATGGACGCATGAAGTCGAAGACCCGGCTCGCTCTGCGAGATGCGGTCGTAGATCGACGAACGCTTGCGGAAGGCGGGCGAATTCGGAGACAATATGAAATATTTCGCGGGGGCATCAGGCATTTACATGCGAGCTTCGGCGGAGAACTCCGTGGTATATTCTACCATGAGATCTGTGCGCCAGTTCGAACAATCACCTCGTCCTGAATCGGGAGACGGTAGAGACTTTCATGATAGTTGCATGAAATTCCGGCGATCAACTTTATCCTTGAACCGAGCAAAGGAATATTTTCTACGGTCAACTGGGCGGAATATCCGAAGAGGCCGGAGGGAAAGATCTCTTTCGAATACGAAATTCCGGTATTGGCAACGATGGAAAAGCGTTTCGCCGGATCGTGTTGCAAGGAGCTATTGTCTTCATCCCTGAAAAGCAAGAGCGTGCCTGAGGCGAGAAGGTAGTCGAGAGCGAACGATCGGGTGTTGAGGTATCCTTCCGTTGCAAGTGACAAAGAGCTTCCTAGCTTGAATCCTATCAACGATGTTCCTATCTGTTTTGTGTCGTTCTCCTTGTAGTAATTTGCGCCGGGAACGAATATCCCGAACTCTTTTCCGAGCCAGAATTCTATCCTCGCGCTAAGAAGTTCCATTGCTTGCGAGGAGAAACTGTATACCAACGTCAGCTCATATTGTCCTGCCTTCACGCTGGCAAAACAAGATTGCGTTTCCGTTTCTGCCCGTTCCCACTCGCTCGTGCTGCTGTTAAAGAGATAGCCAAAGACTTCGTTTCCTGCGGAATTTTTTTCCGTATATGGTATCTTTCTGTCGTTATATCCAAATGCCAAGTACAATGATTTGTCATTGCGGCGCACGGCAATTGAGCCTGTGCTATATTCGCTGCTCCACACATCTTTTGCCGGTGCTGAGTAGAGATTCTTTCCCAGCCCTATTCCATTCGCAACAACAAAAAAGTCCAAGGTATAATTGGACGAAATCGACCAATCGAAATACAAAGCACCATCGTATTGCATGATCTCCGCAGACTGGATTCCCCGACTTGTCGGGAGAGAGTATGTGTTTCGCGTCGTCTTCACAAGGTCAATATCGAAGAAAAAATCTGGTTTGGTCGTATTGATTTGATCTGCATATGCGTGCATCGTTTTCACAATATCCAGCGATGTTGAAGCGATCCAGTTAAATCGCTGCGGGGTTATTCTTTCGTCCGCGTGCAGGACATCCTCGCCGGTCGCGGCAAAAATGACGATGCTCGTGCCGCTGACCGCCAGCATTCTCAACACAGTTCGGCGGATGATCCGGAAGATGAGCATGGACAGCCTCCTTTTGTCAGGAATGTATTCTATCTCGTCGCCAGCCTGTTCGTCGAGAAAGTTGTTTCTTGAAACGCAGGCTTAGATACCACTGCGCGCTTCTTTTAGGTGTTTGTTCAAGAATGCTTGAAAAGCGTTGGCCACAGTTGGCCGATCGTTCATTATCTCTCTTCCACTTCCACTTTTACGAGGTTGGATATTCCACGCAACGTTCCAACGCTTTGATGGCCTCCTCGCCGGAAACGCCACGAAGCTCAGGCATTTACCGCGACTTCAAATGTTGTCAGCAGAGGTTTCTCAACCTCCTTCAGTGGGAACTCTTCCAAATAGAGTTCAGTAGCCTCCTTTAGATTCGCCAGGGCCTCCTCCACCGTTGCACCTTGACTCACGGTTCCTACCTCCGGGCATTCGGCTACATACATGTCTTCCTCTCTATGAAGCACCGCAGAGAACGTCTTTAAGGTCATCTCAGCGTCCTTTTTTTATAATATAACAATTTCTGGTCACGGGAGGCAGGTAATGTTCGCCGGGAAAGGTCGTCGCGCGCGTTCGTGAATGCATGGCTAATTCCAGTTGATGGGTGGGAACAGCGCCAGGCCATGATTCCGTGTCTATCGAGTGCCAAGCCATGACGGCAAGTTTCCATTCGAATGTGTGCGTGCGCAGCCATGTTAATGCATGCCTTTGGCCGCCACGCGGTTATTCTCTAACAACAATCTTCCCGAACAACTTGTTGATGTCCAGCATATCTCCAGCCGGGTTAATATCATGAAAAGCAAAAGTAATCATCCTACCAGCGGAGTCTCTCAGGGTGGCGCCACCTAGATTGTAAATGAAAGCAAACTGAGGTGCCTTTCCTGTTGTATCAACAAGGTATGTATGGGGAACATAGAGAGCGAAGGAGCCATCCGTATCAATCGTTGCATTGGGATTGAGAATTCTACCGCTGCTAAGGTTAATCCTCATGCCATACCTGCCATTTTCTTCCCTGGAAAGCATTAAAAGATCTTTCTTGAAAGGACTGTTGTCTAATTTGGTCAAGGTTCCCCTGATGGTTAGCGTATCTTTCTTCAGATTCGCTGATGGAGTCCCAGGTGTTTGGCTGTGCTGGCATGAAGACAACAATGTTATTAGCAGCATACATACGCTCAACACAGACCTTCTTGATAATAATGGTGAACAGTTCATCTGATGACTCCTTTGTTTGGTTAGTGGATGGCGAATGATTCATCAGTTAACGCCGCTCGCGTTGCGCCTAACGTTTTGCGGCACACCCGAGGTAGGGCGACTATAATATTTTGATCTACCATAAATCAAATTCGCCCTATGTTGGGTTGCCGCTGTTAGCGGCTGTAAATTTGAATGCTACCCATTTTAAATATCTCCGCCGCCGTTCTATTCTCATTTTGTTTCTTTCATGGCGCACAATTTCTTTGGTGCATGGATGTGCAAGTGTGCACAGCAATCTTGTTTGGAAAAAACTCATTATTCATTATCGTATTCAGGGTAACGATCCATCTCATTGCGAACATATTCTTCAATTCCATTCTGAACATATTCTTCCAGATCAGCCTTATCAATTAAGCCGTGGAATTCAGCAGGTGTATATGTGGTCCGCCGCGTATATTGTCCTCCAAAATTTGCCGCCTCAAGTTCAGCATATCCTGCGAGTCTAAGTCCGCATGCTTGGCACTCAAAGACCGTGGGAGCAACGGCTTGCCTCACGATAACTTGATTTTTGTCGCTTTGAACCGTCTCTTTTCCGAATGCAATTCCCTGCACTGTTGCGACACACTCGCATGCAGGGCAGATCACGCGGTGATGACGTTTTGTAGACAAATCATTGCCTCTTTTTTCCGCTTCAGCCTTAAGAGTATCTCTTTCTTCTTGGCTTTTGGCGCCGAATACCTTCCTATGTGCAGAAATTGAAGATGCAACCCGCTGTCGAACATCATTTCTGTTTTCAGCTATCATATCTTCTGCAACCCTTGCTTCATCTTTGCCGAAGAGACTCACAAGGTCCTCTCCTAAAATACTGCAAAGCGATTTACATGTTTTGTAGAATGATGACAACCATACAGTTGTTTTGTATTCGTCAAATGCTGCACTGCCAGTATGAAGCTCTTCATTCCTTCGGTTCATCAGCGCTTTGCAATGTAAATGATCATCCTCAGTAAACTGTGGAAACAAGGTTTTGCAAAGAGAAAACACTTGAATAGATGAGATAGACTTACGGGGAATTTTTTCAGAACCTAGGTTAAGGGCGTGAAGAAGATATCTATGGTCATCCGAAGGTTCTGCAAGTAAGGTAGGGCTTACAGATGCTATAGCTGCACGCGCTAGCAACTCTAGCCCAAGTGAACACCAGAGCCCGAATGTTGGTTCTTCCCTAGACTCGTTTAAAGCTCTTTCAAAAAACAATTTAGCTTTTGCCCACAATGGATCTCGTTCCCAACTCATAATATCACCTCACATAAATGCGTTCAATGACCCTATTGCCCTCATCTTTCGGTTGAGGGCCTCTACCATGAAGAGTCTTCCAATTGGAGATTATCGCTGCATTACTTCCTGACCAAAGAATACCCTCAACATCTTCAGCGAAAGCTAAAGGTTTAAGAATCGTATTGACTTCATGAGCGGCTTCGTTTGCAGGCGTCATTAGGTCAGCATCATAGCGCCAACCAAAGGAATCCCCAATCTTAAATCTGATAGAGCAGTAAATTCGATTTGATTTTGGGCCAACATACCAGACGGACCTATCGGCGAGCGCGTTGAAACCATCCCCTAGATTATTAAGGAAATTGTCAAAGCGTCTCACCGTAGTATGACGACGGACATCGCCGTATGCACGAAGGATAACAAATTTCACAGGCAATGCCCAAAAAACAGTGTCAGTATGCAAGGGGAAGCGGCCAGCACCATATAATGCACTTTGGCTTTCGGTAGTAGCCATTTCTTTTGTTTTTCTGCGTATCTCTTTTATAATCTCTCCATTCGGAGCCTTGACTGGGCTCCCAATTTCTTTTGCCAAATCAAGAAGGTCGGTTGTCGATGAAATCCCATCAACAAGCATCCATCCATTTTCATGTAAGGGAGAAATGTCCATTAATCGATACTTAGTTGCTGCCAGAGAGAAATATTAAACCCTATACAGATGCTTTTTATGTCCACCACGAAGGCGGCATTCTTTTCGTGCACCATGCATTGTCCTGCATTTTTTTATTTCGGTGGCTATTATCATTCATTCGAATTTATTGATGCTAATGATTCGCAAAAAAGTCGTGGCACGCATCCTTTAAAGGGGTAATATGATGCGCGTGCCATGAAGCGACCTTCTTGGCCATCCCTTCGTGGAGCGTCTTTTTCCCACCTGTTATGCGAAGCTTGCCCTATTTTCATTTCTTCAACTTGCTAACATGGACCAACTCCTCGATGGTCACACGCAATTCTCTCTTTATGTTGTCAAGGTCATTTTTCCTTGCAAGGTAGCGCCGATTGTGGGCGGACTGGTCGCCTAGGTCTTTGAGTTGTGGAAGTGCCTTGCGAGCATTCCTACTTATGTTCCATGATGTTTCGTTGAGGAGCGTCGAAATGAGACCACTCAGATAGTAAAACGTTCCATCAGGATTCTTGATCTTATTGTCAATTTTGTGTGCTTCGAAAGTCTCTATGATCAGGGTCTCAAGCAAGCGTCTTGCCATTACTGCCGCCGCATCATACCAGCCTTGGTCGTATGATCCACAAGCCTGCTCTGCAACTCGTTCTATATAGCCGCGGGTATCTCGTACAATTTCGAGCGGAAAGAAGTCGTCTGAGGGAGCATGGGTTGGAACGGCAGTTGTGGCGGGATCGATGACCGTTTTGTATAGGTATACAACCCGCTTGCGCAATTCGCCTCTCTGAGGACTTTTCCCCTTCGGACTGAAAAAGGATGAGAGACTGGATTCAATCTCTTTCAGTGCATTTTTGATTAGGACATCATCAAAGCTTGCAAGCTTGGCCGAAAGCTTTCTGTATGATAGCACGGCTTCTGCCTGAGCTTCGGAAAACTTCGTCGCATAGAAGCTCCCGCCGCTTAACGGGTGCCCGTTGCGCTGGGCTTTCTTTGCAATATCTTCTGCACCAATCAGAATGTCAGGCAGTGACTTTTCGGCTGCCGCAGATTTGACCACAGTTGTCTTGGGTAAGGCAGGCATGGTGACTACCAATTATACCAGTGAAACACTTTGTGGCCACCTTCGGCGGGGACTTGTTGACGCCGTCGAAGCATTTTGTCATGACAAAGTTTCTGAAGCGGCCAGGTTAGGTCGGTGGACTTCAGAAGATGACTTCGATTGCTCAACTCCTCCAGAATGTCTTTGAGCGACTTTGGCTCTTTAAAAAACCCTTCTTCATGAAGGTCTGCAAGCCACGCAAGTGTCCCCGATGCAGGCTTTGCCGACTCTTTCCTTGTTAGTTTGGATTTATGAACTTCAGTCTTGATTTGATGACCAGAGCCAGCTTGATCGTCAGTACCTGAGAGCAGATGGTCCAAGACTCTCTCAAAGGCAATTTCACGAAGTCTTTCGTCCTTCACATTTGCCACTGCTTCTTCTGCCTGCTTAATGAGCGAGGCAAAATCGGCGCTACCTTCTCCAGCCTTTTTCTTACCTTTCATGTTGAATGTTTCTCCTTCATTTGATTAACCCTTTTGGGGCAAGTTTCGCATACCGTATGCGGGAATCACGCCGCGCCGTTTTCGCTGCCACTAATTGTTCTTGGGGATTCCAATAGTGTGAACCACCTTGGGAAAGACACCATAAACATGTCCACACTCCTTACAGTACACAATATCGAACCATGCCTCACCAGACGTGGATTCTTCTTTGCTCTCCTGAGATACGATATGTGAAGCACCTTTTGCTCGACAACTTGGACATTTCGGCTCTGCCATTGAGACCTCCTTTATTTATGTGAAGATTCAGGCTATGAATTCTAGCGCTGAGTCTCCGAGAGTAAATTCACAACTGCACCGATCACACCGCCTATGCTTGACAACGGCACTTTTGGATCTTGCCTCACGTGTCCATTATCCTCTTGGATTTGGATTCGGACGGATGGGGAATTGTCCCAGCCTTGTTCAATGAAGGTCACGCGGACAAAGTCACCACTTATTGGTACGTTTTCAGAGAGGTTGCCACTACCATCAGTTTGCATTTTATGTCCTTCCATATTTGTAATCGGCGTTGCGGCTAACTACTGTGAAAACACAATTGGTTTTTATTCCCATATCGGTAGCAATATCAAATTTGAATTTTATACTTTGTCTTAAGAAACAACTTATCTATTGGATTTACTTTGTGTTCTATCGCCCTGTTGCTTACGTGAGTAGATATCCCAGTTGTCCTCGTTCTGTTGTGGCCCACCGACTCCTGCGACCTCTCAGCCTCTTGTGGCCGTAGCTCTTCTCCAAATGGCTTGAATATTTTCCCTTGGCTTAGCTTGCGTACCACGCTAAGATGATCACAACCACCCTCAATCATCTTGCTCGAATTTAGCCGCGGCCCCTGACAATGTCAACTATTTGGAGAGAGCGGTAGTGTCCTAATTCTAAAGAGATCGTTCCGAAAAACCCTTATGGTCATTCCCGCTTGCTCCTGGCGGGAATCTAATCCCATGCCCTTTCAGATTCCCGACAGAATCATTCGGGAATGACAAGTGTGTTGTGTTTAGACGTTTCAGAGTGGGTTTCTAACAAGAAGCCTGTAATCTCAAAATAGGACATCACCGAGAAAGCGGTAGTGGCCTATTTTCAAGTTATCGCACACTGATCACACTGAAAAGGACATAGATTCTCACTGACAGAGCCGATGATAATTTGATCTGTGATCATCCCGTGTTTCGCGTGTTATCTGTGTGCTATTGTTACGGTTTGAAGTAGCCCACGATGGAGGAAGCCCCGCAGTCCGATTTGCCGGCCGGGGCCTCGGTGCCTCTCCCGTCGTTGTAAAATGGGAAGTGCCAAAGATGCGCTGCGCACCTAGCTAATGCAGCAGAACTAACTCGTCTTGTTCTCTCCCTGTAACGACCGCCTTGTTCGTGCTGTTGATGTAGACATTCAATTCGGATCGGACACCCATCTTGCCTTCGATGTAAATTCCGGGTTCGAGTGAGAATAGGGAACCGGGCATGAGGAGCCGTGTATCCTGCGTTTCGAAGTTATCGATGTTCGCTCCATTCCCATGGACTTCTTCTCCGATCGAGTGCCCTGTACGATGGGTGAAGTAATCACCATAGCCACTTTCTTTGACTACATTCCGACAGACATCGTCGACTTCCCCTCCGGCTATCTGCTTGCCCGAGCCCAGTCTCTCGTTGAGGAATTTGAATCCTGCCCGTCTCGCATCGCGGACAATATGAAAGCCTTTCACGTATTCCTCAGGAGGATCGTCGCCGACATACGCGCTCCATGTTATGTCGTAATAAATCGAGCCGGGTTTATCGAACTTTGCCCAGAGGTCGATCAAGAGTTTGTCGCCCGGTTTTATCTTGCGAGAATTTTTCGGCGTCGGAGCAAAGTGCGGATTTGCCGGATGATCATTTGTCCCCACGATCGGCAATTCGTCCCAGACAAGATGGTTTGCTTTGAAGCGTTTTCCTATGAACTGCTGTATCTCGTATTCGGTCTTGTATTTCTTGCTCTTGAGAGATTTCCTGACTTCGTTGAATGCCTCGTCCAGGATTTTGTCTATTAGTTTGCCTGCTTTGAAGTGCGACTTCACCGCCTTCTCATCGACGAGAGCTTCGAATTGTTGTATCAAATCTGCCGAAGAGACGACCTCGTGGCCCAAACCCTTCACGAGCTCGACCGTTCCACCATCTGCGATTGAGATGTACGGAATCGAGTTGAGCGGGGAATACTGCATTGCGATCTTGGAAGGCTTGCCGAGCATGTCCTTCAAATTGGTATGAAGCTCTCGCCAGGTCGAGTAGCTGAGCTTTTTTCCGGGGAGGTGGTCGAGTTTAGTCGGCTCCACTCTGTGCACGAGTTTCGTCGGCTCGCCGCTTGCCGGGATAAAGTAGTACCATCGACGCGTCGCGAGTCCCTTCTGACTTATTCCCAAAATCTTCAAGCCGAGATGGTCGCGGTTGTGGAAGTCGAAGAACAGCCAGCCGTCAATGCCCGACGAGCTGATAGCGGTTTGAATCTTTTGCAGGTCCATGGTCGCTCCGGATTTTTGACAAGTTATGAAAAAAAGTCTCTACCGCAAAGACGCGAAGATGCAAGTCGGTTCGATCAAAGATAGGATTAAACATCCCTTAGCGTCTCTGCGCCTCTGCGGTGTTCTTCTTTTGACGTGTACCCCCATAAAAAAAACCGACCCGCTGTGGGGTAGCCAGCAGGTCGGTACGGATAGTCCGAGGATTCTTGGGGTAGGGTGGGATCCTCGTCGAAACTCATTCAAACTTCGCTTCAATATAGGTGGGCGATTTTGTTAATGCAAGTGAAAAAGTAGAAAAGAGTTGGGCGTCGAGTTCGAGGCACCGTTGGACTGACGTGAATATGTGCGAGATTTTCTAAAAACCGCATGTTTTCTCGCTGTTTCCCGGACAGCTTATCTTCTGCCGTGTTTTGGCTATTACACATTGCATGAGATCGATTGAAATCGAGGCTGCATCGTTACAATGCATCAAACCTCCTAAATCCTTATATTGACTGTCGAACTTTTTTGAGGCGAGTTTGCTGAGTCTTTCAAGAAAAAATCCTAAACGTATCCTGGTCGTCAGGCCGGATCGAATCGGCGACGTTGTGCTTTCAATACCTGTCTATCATACCTTGAAGGAATCTTTCCCCGGTGTGTTTGTCGGCGCGCTCGTTTCATCTTACACCGCACCGCTTCTCCACGGAAATCCTTATATAGATATCATCATGACTGACGACCCGGACGCGAATGACTCAGCAGGTAAGAGTCTCCTTGTCAAGGCGAAGGAAATCCGTTCATACAAGTTTGATACTGCGCTCCTCCTCCTGCCGACGAAGCGACTTGCTTACGTCTTGTTCCTCGCGGGTATTCCTCATCGAATCGGAGTCGGACACATACTTTATGAAGTGATCACATTCATGCACGGAGTTTCGCGCCGAAAGTACAAACCGCTGCGTCACGAGTCGGACTATATGCTTGACCTGGCGAGGAAAATTGGCGCGACGAAGATCTGGACGAAGCCTGAAATCTTCTTGACGGATAAAGAGAAGCAATCGGCCCGGAATTTTCTGGAGCGAAAAGGACTTAATGTCAACGAGCCCATAGTGGCAATCCATCCCGGCAGCGGTCACTCCTCGCCGAACTGGGAAGCGGAAAGATACTCCCAATTGGCTGAGATGCTGGCGCAACATGGTTTCCAGGTTCTGGTAACAGGGTCCCAAAGTGAACGGGAGCTCGAGGAATCGTTTCTTGATCTTTCGAACGACCCATCGAGTTTGGTGAGAACGACTTTCGGTGAGCTTTCCCTGAGAGAGTTGACGGCCGTTATATCTCAGGTAAGCCTCCTCGTGTCTTCAAGCACCGGGCCAATGCACATCGCTTCCGCTGTCGGCACGGTGACAGTATCTATGTTCTGTCCGCTGACGGCATGTTCGCCAAAGCTCTGGGGACCCGTAGGAAACGTATCGAAGATCATTCTCCCGCCCGAAGGTTTTTGCCACACGAAATGTCCGGGCGATCCGCACATCTGCACCTTCGGATGCGAGGATGAAGGAACATCGGTCGGCATCGTCTTCGATTCCGTGATGGAATTATTGAACAAATCGAAAGCAGCCTATGATTATTCGGCAAGCGACGGGAAGCGACTCTGAAGTAATAGCTGCGCTGTTATCGAAGTCGTTCCTCGAGGACACTTCGGTCATCCGCGTGAGCATCGAGAACAACCCGCGCTACTCATTGTCGGACATGTATGTTGTCGAGTCGAGGTCAGGCGGGGCGAATCTTGGAATAGTCGGCTGCCTGAGGATTACACCGTTTGAAGTTTATTCGCGCGGCGTCAAGATGCCGATGGCAGGGATCGCAGCCGTCGCGGTTCAGCCTGAACTGAGAAGACAGGGAATAGCTGAAGTTCTTATGGAAGACGCTCTGCGAAAAATGTACGAGATGGATTATCCTATCTCCATGCTTTTTCCTTTCAAGCATCAGTTTTATGAGAAGTACGGTTACGCTTATGTGGGAAACATGATGCAGTACGAACTGGCATCGAACAACATTTCCAACTTTCAGGAGCGCTCGCACGTCCGGCCTTTTGTCAAAGGTGACAGGAATAAGGTGAAAAAAGTCTTGCTCGAGGAAAATCAATCTCACGGAAGTTTCACACCGATACGCAACGAAAACTTTTGGGACTTAGTCGTGTTTCCGAAATTCAAAGACGCCTACGTTTATGACGACGGCGAGCTGAAGGGCCATGTTGCCTTCGAGCTCTACAGGGAAGCGGGCACATCTAACGGATCTACGGGTGAGCCGGTGATTAACATAAAAGAATTTGTCGGACTCGATGCGGCTGTTCATCGCGGGTTCTGGGGATTCATCGGAGCGCTCGGGGAACAGGTGATCCGAATTAAGTTTCTTGCCCCGGCCGACTACCCGCTCCATCTCTTTCTCAAAGAACCGAGGGAAATCGGTTACCGCAGACTCTTCTTCGAATACAAATCATTTTCTACACTTGCGTCCGGATTCATGCTGAGAGTCATTAATGTCCCGGAGGCTCTTCGCAGGCTGAGACATTCGCTTGACGGGCGCATAGACTTTGTGGTCAAGGTAAACGACGGGAATCTCCCCCAGAATTCGCGAACGCTGAACCTGCATGCTCACAATGGAGAGATCGTTGTCGATGAGACCAAGCAACCTGTTCAATTCGAAGCTGACATCAAGATATTTTCACAGATATACTCCGGTTTTTTGAAGCCCACCGATGCTTTGAGATACGGCTTTGCAGGTGGAGAGCCGGCGGTCGCAGCGAGATTGAATGAACTTTTCAAGGCTCCCGCACCGTTTATTTATCAGTTCGACATTTTTTAGATGGAAGAGAGGTAATTATGAATTCGATGTCGTTCTTTTTATTGATCGGTCTTCTGTTCACAAACTCAGGTGCGAACATGAACGGCACAAGTGGCTATGAGCTCAAATGGACAAACTTCGCAGACGGGGTGAAGCAAGCTGCGTCGGCAAATAAAAAAGTCTTGATTGATGTCTACACAGATTGGTGCGGGTGGTGCAAGAGAATGGATAGCGACACTTATTCCGACAGTGACATCAAGAATTATCTATCTGAGAAATACATTCTCGTGAAGCTTAATGCCGAGAGCAGCGCGAAAGAAATGCTGGAGAGAGGTGAGGTTACCGATGCACAGATTGCGTCGGCATTCCATGTCAACGGATACCCGACGACAATTTTTCTTGACGCGAACGGTCAGCTGATTACTGCGGCACCTGGCTATATGAAGCCTGATGAATTCATCCAGGTGCTGAAGTATATCGGCGAAGACTATTACAAGAAGATGGAATTCCAGGATTATCTCAAGACGCAGAACGTTCCTGCCAGATAAAAGCAAAAGCTCGCCCTGAGCGAAGTCGAAGGGTCAGAAGTCAAAAGCTCGTTGCCTAGCTAATTGCTAACCGCTAAAAGCTAACAGCTAAATGCTAATACCTGTTCATTCAACCTTTCATTTGTGAACGCGTCTGACATTGAAGTAATGAACAGCTTTGGATAAATTAGAGATTCATGATAGAAAACAAGAATAGACTGATATTACTGGATGTCCTTCGAGCAATCGGGGTCATGCTGATGATCGAGGGGCACACTGTTGATGCTGTCCTGAGTCCGGTTTACAAAGACGGTTCGAGCATCTTGTTTCAGCTCTGGACATTCTTCCGCGGGTTGACAGCACCCTTCTTTTTCTTTTCGTCGGGACTCGCTTTCGTCATCGCAACGGTGAAGAGCAAGGATGGAACTCTTATCATTTCAAATAGAGCGAAGCGCCGCCGATTCCAGAGGATTGCAGTTCTCCTTCTCCTCGGATACGGATTGCACATGCCGCTTCAGCTTCTGCTTGGCCCGTCGAGTGTACCTGCCGAGAGCTGGAAGATATTATACATTGTGGACGCACTTCATATTATCTCCTTGTCGCTGCTGGTAATCCTTGTCATCGCGCTTCTGTCGAAGAAGCACGAGACGCTCCTCCGTTATTATGTAGCTGCCGCTACATTGTCACTCATCGTCGCACCGCTAGTCGAGCCCGTCAACTGGGAGAAGTTCCTGCATCCGTTCTTCTATTCTTATCTGACTTTTCGCTCCGGTTCGTTCTTCACCTTCTTCCCGTTCTCCGCATACATTTTTGCCGGCGCTTCGTTTGGAGCCGCTTCGATGACGCTTCCTGTTGAGATTCGTGCTCGCGTATTGTCGAAGAATTTCATGAGAGTTTCTTTTGCATCGCTCGTCCTGTTCGTGATTTTCTTTCCCATCCAACTTATGTTCGTCTCGCCGTACGTTGACTATTGGCGGGCACTTCCTGCGGTAAACTTCCTGCGCTTCGGCCTGGTGACGCTCATTGCATCTCTGGTCGGATATTTGAGCTTGTCAAAGGGATCTGCGGGACAGGTCAGGCATTTTCCGAGAATACTTCCCGCCATCGGCAAGAGCTCGCTCACCGTCTACGTCGTTCACCTGATGATCGTGTACGGATCGCCGATAAATCTAGGACTTGCGCAGCTGATTCCGAGTGGCACGGATCCTGCGATGGCTATTCTTCTCGCTGCCGCGGTGATGTCGCTTATGATAGGGATGGTTTACGCAATAGAGGCTTACAGGGCAAGGAAGAAGAGATTCGAGACAGTCACGATTAGCGAGATGGCGAAGTAAGGTTCCTACTTAACTTCGGAAGGAGCTTTGCGTTTGATCCAGGCTTCGACTTCGATCTGCATCGCTACCTCGTCACATACCGGAAATTTCAGGCAGTCGATACAGATGCTCCAGACCTTATGAGGCAATTGCTGCTTGTCGATTATTTTGAACCCCAGCTTCTCGAAAAACTGTGGCTTGTACGTCAGCGCGAAAACATGCCTCAGTCCTAACTCTACAGCATCATCCATAAGTGCTTCCACGATTCTCGTCCCGAGCCCGCCGCGTTGCACGTCCGGAGACACGGCTAATGAACGCAGCTCGGCAAGATCGTTCCATGTGATGTCAAGCGAGCCGCAGGCGAGGATCGTGTCGATCGCCGTCGCATCCGATGAAGAGTCTCTGTTCGGTGCCGCTGCGACGAAATAGTTCCTGACTTGCTGCAGCACCTGGCTCTGTGACCTGTAAAGCATTTCTCCTTTTTCCGCGTAAGAATTTACGAGTGAGACGATTTGTGGAACGTCCCCGACTTTTGCGCGGCGAACCTTAACATCAATATCCAACTAACGTATCCTCTCTCTTTGTGATCTTTATATCCTGAAGTTGCGATGCCTTTATTCTTATTTCAAGGTTAAAACCTCTGTAATAGCCGATCGGGTTCCACCTGAGATTCATCTCCCAGCAGTGGAGGTCGCGGTACACAGTCACCGTCGGGACGACAATCTGGTGTTGGATCATGTCGTAACCGCCGTTGAAACCTATCTTCCAGTTTTCTGTCAAATTGAAACTGAGATCAAGTCTGAGGTTGGCGTGGCGGCTGACGAAATATGGGGACGGTTTCGAGATGCCGTACTCAAATCCGAGGTTCAGGTTCCACGGAATGCTGAGGTCCGGCGGCTGAATCTGCTGGTAGAATCCGTTGTACTGTTGCAGAGCCTTCAACGAATCTTCTTGCACAGGCTGCTCAGTCGATTCTCTTTTTTTCTTCTCGCCATGGAACGAAGTAGAAATGCTTACCGAGAAATCGGTCATGTCGGGGAGCTGTCCCGCCGACCACAGGAACTTGTTTATTCTGGTTCCGGCTGTCGAATCGTACTTGTAGAAGTTGAACGTCGCACCGCCGCCAATGTCGAATTTCTGTGCGATGTTGGTTCTGTAACTCACTGACAACGGTGAGAGCTTCATTGAATCTGCGGCGAAGTTGTAAGAGGCGTTCAGACCGAGATTGAGCAACTGAATCTTGTTTTCGGTCTGTGAAGTATCTCCAGACACTGTCTTCATTTCGAAGTTGTTGCTTATTCCGATTCCCAAAGATGCGACCGTTCCGGATGGCGCTCCGCCGTAAATTGTTCCCTGATAGTTATCGTATTGCCTGGTGGTCCGGTTTATTAAGAAGGTTTGCCAGTAATTGAAGTTCGGTTTTGAGAAATCAGGCTGATAGGTGAGGGTCAGGCTCGGCTCCAGCGTATGTCTGAAAGCAGTTATGCCGAAAATATTCGGCTGCATGATTCCAAAGAGCCTCGTGCTTGCCGACACGCCCGTGCTGAACCATCCAACATTGTAGAAGCCATGTCGCGTAGAGCTGACGACGGTATCTTCTCCTGCTGCGGTAGTGGTCTCATGGAAGTTTGTTCGGGATCCGTACATCTTATCATACAAGTTCAAGAACGGAGAAATCGTTATGAACCCCGCCTTCGGCGCCGCACTTATAGAGATTGTGTGCGACGCACCATAGGAACTTGATCTGTCATAGCCGGTCGTGCTTGTCGTGTCCCAGACCTTGGAGATTTGACTCTCGAACTGACCGCTATACGAGTAGCCGATGAGCTCGTACCATGAAAGCTGGTCCAGGGATGCATTTGTATGTTCAGCGGACTTGAATGGGTAGCTCGTCGTGTGCGAAAAACTTACGCTCGGCAGAGTCGCCGATATGGATCCGTTCTGCAGATTTTGGTCTCGGTGAATATTTAAGGAAAGGCTGCTCCCCGATCCTTCCCAATTCTTGAAGAGGGTAGCATCTGAAACGAGATTCTGTTGTAGGATTTGTCCGTAGTCGATGCTCGTCGCACGGAAGTAGTTGCTGGAGCTCATGTTGAAGTTTGCCACGAGACGTGTGCTCGGGTCGATTGTCTGGTCATGTGTGAATTGGAGGTTCCAGTTTTTCTGAATGGAGCTGAGGTAGTTCGGATCCCCCGTCTCGCCCACGTACCTGTAGCTGTACGATCCGTAGATGCTGCCGTCGAAATAATATCTTAATGAATATCTCAGCCCGCTTCGCAGGTCGTAACCCCCGCGTGTGTACCAGTCGACTGTCGTCGTCAGATCGGAATAATCATTTATTGCCCAGAAATATCCGAGATGGGAAAGGTATCTTCCGCCGTTTGCACTCTCTCCGAACGAAGGAGTAATAATCCCGCTTCGTCTCCCGGCTTTGCTCGGAAAAACTCCGAATGGGAGCGCGAAGACGGGAACACCTTCGACGTAGAAGATGATTGGCTCCGCGACAATTTTATCGTTGACGACAAGCTTCATTTTCGAACTCTGGAAATAATAATGAGGATCGGGCTGGTCGCACGTCGTAAACCTTCCGTTGTCTACATACAGCACATCCTTCCCGAATTTCTTGATGAGTTCGCCATGATAATAGTTCTTGTCGATTTCGGTATTTGCGACGTTGACTCTTCCTTTTTGAGTTTTGAAATCATAGGTGACATGTGAACTGTTATATACTTCGCCGCCGTCATTGAAGACCGGCTCGCCGACAACTTTGTCTGAACTATCCTTGCGGCCCTGTGCGGTCAGGATCGATGTGTCCCAGTTGATCGCGATTTCTCCCGCGTTGAGCTTGAAGTCTTTGTAATTCATGTTTGCTTTTTTGTACAGCATCATCTCTCGGTTGGCGATTGAATATACAACGGAGTCCGTGGCGCTGTACGTAACCACCGAGTCTATTTCCGCTTTCGAAGTTGTTGTGTCTGCGACGGGCCTGGGTGGAACCTTCGTCGTATCCTGCGCGCGAACGACGGATGCTGCCAGGAGAAAAATGGCTATGAATGAAAAGACTCTCACTGTACTTGAATGATCTGTGGTGTGATGGTCAAATTCCAGAGACAAGGATGTGTAATCCAATTTTGAGATGCGGAAGAATCGGAGACCGTCTCAATAAATCTTCTCCGGAAGGAAGTTCGTTTGCTATCTCTTTAGTCAGCGATGAGGGCTGCTGCTCCGAGGATACCGGCCGAATTTTCAAGCTGTGCGCGAATGACTTTGGCCCTTAGCCTGAGAGGCGGAAGAACTCGTGCTTTGATAGTTTTCTCAACTGAATCGAACAGTGGTTTACCGGCTTTTGCAACTCCACCGCCAATTACGAGCGTGGCAACGTCAAACATGTTGATGGCAGCTGCCGCAGCGACGCCGACATACATTCCGACCTCTTCCCAGACCTGAAGCGCAAACTTATCCCCTCTCTCCGCAGCTTCGCTGATGATTTTGGGCTCGAGTCTTTCTTCATCGCCAGAGATAAGCTTGTTGATCAAAGAATCGGGATGCGATTTCAATTGTTCAGCGACTCGGTGCGATAGGTATCTTTGTCCAACATAAGCTTCAACGCAACCAAGATTTCCGCAATTGCATTGCGGCCCGTCATAATTGATCGATATGTGTCCTATTTCTCCCGCACCGCCGGACTCTCCGCGGAAGACTTCTCCGTCAAAGACGAAACCGCCTCCCACGCCGGTACCGAGGGTCATCATTATGAAATTTCTTAAAGCCCTGCCTGCACCGAATTTCATCTCTCCCACCGCCGCAGCGTTTGCATCATTCTCCACTTGGACGCGGCCGCCGATCAGTTTCGAGACCTCCTCACCTAATCTGAACACGGTCCAGTTTGCGAAGTTCGGAGGATATTTCACGGTGCCGCCATCGAGATCGACCATCCCCGGTGAGCCTATGCCGACTCCAAGTAGTTCATCCTTGCCATGCTTCTCTTTGATTGTTCCGATTGCTTTCGCGATCTGGCCGACCACCGCCTGAGGACTTATTTCAGCCAGCGATGGGATCGTTGTCTCGTAAAGAATCGAGCCTTCTTTCGACACGGCTCCAGCCTTTACGAACGTTCCGCCCAGATCGACTCCGATGATATAATTCATTTCAAATTTCCTTCTCCAAACGGATCTTCTGATTATACTAAGACTTTTTTCTTCTTTTGTTCCAAATTGATTCGAGATATTTTTTCAAAACCGACTCCCGGCCTATTTCTGTCGGCTCGTAATAGATTCTGTCTTTGATTTCGTCCGGAAGGTACTGCTGTTCCACGAAATGGTCGTTGAAGCTGTGGGCATACTTGTAGTCTTTGTGATATCCGAGCTGCTCCATCAATTTCGTCGGAGCATTTCTTAGATGAAGCGGAACAGGGAGATACGGCTTCTCGCGGACATCCGCCGCGGCTTTCTCCACGGACATGTAAGACGCATTGCTCTTCGGACAACTCGCGAGATAGGTCGTCGCCTGCGCAAGGACGATTCGAGCTTCCGGCATTCCGATATAATCGACAGCGGTGAAACATGCGGCAGCCAGAGTCAGAGCATACGGCTCGGCGTTGCCGATGTCTTCCGAAGCGAGGATGATCAGCCTCCGCGCAATGAATTTCGGATCTTCACCCGCTTCCAACATTCGAGCAAGATAGTAGACGGCAGCATCCGGGTCGCTTCCGCGAACACTTTTTATGAAAGCCGAGATTGAATTGTAATGTTCCTCACCGGCGCGGTCGTATTTGTAATGCCTGATCTGGTAAGCCTCACGAACCAGGTCGCGGCTGATTTGATTCGGTGATTTTTTGCCAGCCAGGTCCATTGCGACTTCGAGCGCATTCAGCATCACTCGCGCGTCGCCTCCACTCAACCGGACGATTTCCTCTTCGGCATCCTGCGAAAGCAAAAACTTTTCTGCCAGCTGATCTTTGGCTTGTTTAAGAAATTCATCTTGCTCGATTGCCTGTCTGACTATGACATGAAGCTCCTTTTCGTTGAGGTTCTCGAGCACGTAGACCTGGCTTCTCGAGAGCAAAGGAGAGATAACTTCAAATGACGGGTTCTCTGTCGTCGCGCCGATCAGAATGATCGTGCCGTTCTCGACGCTCTGAAGAAGGGCATCCTGCTGTGCTTTATTGAACCTGTGAATTTCATCTATGAAAAGTATCGTGCGTCTTCCGATCTCGAGTGACTTTTCGGCAGTCGAAATAATTTCGCGAAGCTCCTGCACTCCGGACGATACGGCGTTGACCTGGAAGAAATCCGCCTGCAACTTGCCCGCAACCAGCCGGGCCAGTGTGGTCTTTCCTGTTCCGGGAGGTCCCCACAAAATCATCGAGCGCACATTCCCACTGTCGAGCATTTTCCGGAGTGTGCCTTTTTCTCCTATGAGATGATCCTGACCGACGAATTCCTCAAATCGCCGCGGTCTGACTCTTTCAGCGAGGGGGATTGCAGACTTGGGAGGTGAGAATAGTCCAGAGCTCCGGCCGAATGAGCCGGTTGCTTGGAGATTCTTACTTCGGTTCGATCTTAATGATTTCTTCGCCATTTCTATGCATAAAATACTTCTCGCGAGCTATGCGTTCAATTTCACGATCGCTTGTCTGCAATTTCTGAATCTCCATCTGCATAGAAGCGTTTTCTTTTTCGAGCTCCTCGATCTTCGCTTCGAGCGATGCCTTCTCGGTCGTGAGCCTGATCCGCTGAATCAATCCCTTGGGGTCGAAAAGGATGTAAACAAACGCGACGGATAGGATGAGAAGGATTATCGCGTTACCATTCTTTATCCTGTTGACGATCTTTTGCAGGTTGAAGACATTCATTTCCGTCTCAAACTCAGATCAACGATTCTCTCTATGAGCTGGGTAAATGGAATTCCAGCCGCGGCAGCTGCCTTCGGCACAAGACTGGTCTCCGTCATGCCGGGGATCGTGTTGACTTCCAGGCAATATGGGACTTCGTCAGATCCAACTCTGAAGTCGACCCGGCCGAAGGTTTTGCAGTCCAGCGCTTTGAAAGTGTTAACGGCCAATTCCTGAAGCTTCACCGCGAACGACTTTTCGATGGGTGCCGGCACAAGGTAGTCCGTCATTCCCTTCGTATACTTATGATGGTAATCGTAAAACCCGTCGTGGGGTCTTATCTCGATGACAGGAAGCGGCTCGTCACCTAAGATTCCCACTGTCAACTCAGCACCCGGAACATACTTCTCAACGAGCACGACATCGGACAGTCTTTCTGCCTCATCGAGAGCGGGGTCGAGCTCCGATTCACTCTTCACAATTGTAATCGCAACGGATGAACCCTGGTCGTTCGGCTTCACGACATTCGGGAATCCGATTTCAAAAATACCCTGCATGATCTTCGCTGAGCGTGGGCGAGAATCTTTGATGTAATCATACCATTCCGGAGTCGGTGTACCATGATGGAGAAACAGTTTCTTCGACATCACCTTATCCATTGCGATGGCGCTTGCCATTACTCCCGATCCGGTGTATGGAATCGACCGTAGCTCAAGGAGAGACTGTATCGTTCCATCTTCTCCCCACTTGCCGTGGAGAATTATCAGAGCCAGATCGATGTCATCGAACTCGGGGGAATCGACGCAAGCAAGATAGTTTTTCGGAGAAAGCTTCTCTAAGAATTCCTTCGTGGGCGGATTCGTGCCTACAGCCTGAGACAGAATTTCAGTTTCATCAATTTGATTGGCTCCCATGGCTGGATCAACTGCGATTACCTCGTGTCCCAACTCGCGCAATGCTTTTATTACTCCTCTGCCCGACGCGATCGAGACTAGACGTTCTGGTGAACTTCCGCCCAGCAGAACGGCGATTTTCACTAGCGCTCCTGGTTTTTAGCAAGTTATTTAACAGCACCCCAAAATACAAACTAACGGAAATCAAAAGTCGAAATCAAAAAGCCGTTAGCTATCAGCTGTTAGCCGTCAGCCCAAGCGTAGCCGACATCTGAGTTTTGAGTTGGGTTTTTCCCGAACAGTCCCGCACAGGACGTTCCGGGATCCCGATCATCACAAGTTGTGATTTCAGATCGGAAGAGATTCGACTTCTGATCTGAATGACTTACGAAGGGATTGCGATTCCGTGATCAGACATTAACTTCCGTGCCGGAAGTCGATGACCGGTGTGAGAAACGTCAATGCGATTCCGTTCCGGCTTTTCTAAATTCTTTCCAAGCGAGGGGAAAAATTACGGTTCTTTCCACATTTGGGGAAGAGATCCCGACGCGGTCGGGACTACGAAAGGTGCCTGTCGCCAGCAAACGGGCACCTTTTTCATGGCCATCACTGCTTCGTGAAATTGCAACAGCGAAGCAAATCCAGCGTGAGTCGAGAGGTCATCGATACCGGGTGTCGTGTCGGGACCTTCACTGATCACTCCGAAAACCATTGACTCCGGGAAGCGGTATGCCAAGATGCAAGTCTCATCCGTGGGAATTCCCAACTCCTTACAAATCAAGTTGGTTGTGGCATAACGACACAAGTTCCGACGGTGTTTTTTCGTTCGTTGTTTATTCTTGCGATTGCAACTAAATTATTGACGAAATTTTCAGTAGAATTGACAAAATGGCGCAAGACAATTTTGAAAATAGATTAAGAGTCTACGTCGAGACTTACGGTTGCCAGATGAATTTGGCTGATACTGAGATAGTGCTCGGCATCATGAACAAATCCGGTTACCTGCCCACCCCGATCATTGATGACGCTGATGTGGTTCTACTTAATACCTGCAGCGTCCGGGAGCACGCCGAAGAGAAGATTCACCAGCGACTGAGCGTTATTAGGAGACGGAAGTCGGATAAGCCAGATTTGGTAGTAGGCATCTTGGGATGCATGGCCGAGCGACTCCGAGCAAATCTCCTCGAGAAGCAGGAAGTGGATGTCGTGGTTGGTCCGGATGATTACCGCAAACTGCCGCAACTTCTCGACGGCGCGTTTGCCGGCACGCAGGGAATTGGCGTGAGGCTATCCAGAACCGAGACCTACGATGATATTACACCGTTCAGGGCCGAAGGAGTTTCGGCGTGGATCTCAGTCATGCGCGGCTGCGACAAATTCTGCACCTTCTGCATCGTTCCTTTCACACGAGGTCGCGAACGGAGTCGAACCCTGAAGGGCGTCGTGAAAGAGATCGAGCAATTGGTCGAACAGGGCTTCCGGGAAGTAACGCTCCTCGGACAGAATGTTAATTCCTATCGTGATGTTGGGTACGATTTTGCGGATTTGTTGGCCGCTGTTGCAGGTGTAGATCCGGAACTGCGCGTCAGGTTTACAACTTCTCATCCTCAGGATTTGTCAGAGAAGCTGATCGACGCGATTGCGACCCACGATAATATCTGCAAGTATATCCACCTCCCTGTGCAATCCGGATCTAATAGAATTCTCGGAGAAATGAATAGAACATATACGCGGGAACATTATTTGGATTTAGTGGGAAAGATACGGTCGCGAATTCCAGAGGTTGCGTTATCGACAGATATCATTGCAGGCTTTCCCACTGAAAATGAGGACGAGCATCGCGAGACTCTCAGCTTAATGGAAAGAGTTCGATACGACGGCGCTTACATGTTCAAATACTCTCCACGTGAGGGGACACCCGCGTTCAAGCTTGGTGATGACGTCCCGAACCAGGTCAAGAGTAGAAGACTTGGAGAGATAATTTCTTTGCAGCAGAATATTTCTTACGAGGCAAATCAGAGGCTGGTCGGTGAAGTTGTTGAAGTCATGGTTGACGGCAGAAGCAAAAAATCCGACTTACAATTGAGCGGCAGGACTAGCACAAACAAGACGGTCGTCTTCCCGATCGGACCATTCGAGGCAGGTGACCTGATCAACGTGAAGGTTGACAGGGCGTCTTCGGCGACATTATTCGGAGAAGTTGTCGGAAGCTCAATGTGAGATGAAACTGCGATTTTCCTTTTTCGTTGTTTTCTTCTTAGTGTATCTCGGCATGGTTTCCGGACGCGCGGCCGCACAGCGGTTCACGAGCAATCCTCAAATTGTGCCGGCAAGAATCAATGATGACTCCGGAGACCAGGATGCACGACAGGCTTACTTGGCTCTCAAGGCGGGAAAACTCGACGACGCCCGCAAGTATCTTGCCGAAGCAGATTCGTCGAGCCCTTTTGCTATGTATGTTCAAGCTGGGCTGACTGGAGATGCAGCAAGGGCTGCGAACATTTATGAAGAGATTGCAGCGCAAAATCCCAATAAACCAATTGGCCGCGAAGCTCTTCTTCAGCTTTACAAGTTACATTTTGCGGCAGGCGACTACGGCACAGCCCACAGAGAGTATCTTCAGCTTCGCAAATATCCGGAGTATGCCAGGTTGACTGATCCAGCAGGTTTGGAAGATTCACTTCAAACACCGAAAGCTCTCCCAATGCCCGTAGCTTCGAATCCGCCGGTGGTCACGTCGCCAAGCGAATCGGGAAGTTTCGTGGTACAAGTCGGTGTTTTCTCGACTCCCGAGAACGCGCAAAAGTTTGTGAAGAGCCTTGAGGGAAGCGGGTTCAGTGGTACGGTTTTCACAAAGATGTCGTCAGGCAAGACACTTTATGCTGTTAGCGCCGGAAGTTTTTCAACTCGCGAGGAGGCACAGGCGTTTGCCGAAAATCTGAAAAGTCGCTCAATCGATTGCATAGTGGTGCAAAGGTGAAGATCACCGTCCTAGGTTCAGGCTCTGCATTTTCCGATCCAAACCGATTCAACAGCTGCTACCTTGTCGAGGTGGATAGTCACAAGTTTTTGATCGACTGCGGCTCCGATGCGTTACGCGCCATCCAGAAAGCGAAGATAGATCTTTATTCCATAACGGAAATATTGTTAACTCACATGCATGCGGATCATTGCGGCGGGCTGCCGGCTGTCTTAACTGCAATGCACGTCATGAATCGTGTGAAGCCGCTTGAAGTTTACATTCCGTCGACTCAGCTTGAATTCGCGAGGATATGGCTCGACAATATGTTCATCTATAATGAGAAGATGTCGTTCAAGACATTGCTGTTGCCGCTTGACGCCGGGAAGAGAAGATTGACAGGTAATGTGGAGCTGGAGTTCATTCGAACAAACCATCTCGATAAGTATTTTGAATATGCAAAGAAGTCGGGAATATCTCCGCTTAGTTTCTCGGTGGTGGTGTCGGAAGGCGATAAGAAATTCTTCTTCAGCAGCGACCTTGACTTAATTGGCGAAGCCATGCCTTACATCAACGACTCACTTTCTCTTGTTGAAGCCGCACATCCGTCGCTCGAGGACATCGCAGCGATTGCGAACGGAAACAATGGCAGTCTCTTCTTCACCCACATTCCACAAGAACTTGAAGGCGATGGCCAATGGACGAAGGAGCTTCGTGAGAAGTTCGGCGTCGCGGTACTGAACGTAGTTCGTGATGGACAAGTGTTAATTGTCTGACAAGATATGACCGTCGAGGAGTTTCAAGAAAAGTTCGGGATAATCGGAACATCGACCGCTATCAAGGAAGTGGTAGCGACGGTGATGCAAGTTGCAGCCACAGATGTGACTGTGCTGGTCAGCGGTGAGAGCGGCGTCGGGAAAGAAGTGATTGCGCGGGCAATTCATGGCGCGAGCAAGCGCGCCGAAAAGGCGATCGTCGCGGTAAATTGCGGGGCAATTCCTGAAGGGATACTCGAATCGGAATTGTTCGGTCATCAGCGAGGTGCCTTCACCGGTGCAGTAGAAACTCGCAAGGGATATTTCGAGATAGCGGACGGAGGGACTTTGCTGCTCGATGAGATCGGCGACATGCCAATGCCAACTCAGATGAAACTTCTCCGCGTCATCGAGACAGGTGAGTTCATGCGCGTCGGGTCCTCTTCAACACAGAAAGTCGATGTCAGAGTAATTGCTGCTTCCAACAAGTCTCTCGATGCAGAAGTTGCAAAAGGGTACTTTCGCCAGGATCTGTATTTCAGATTGCGGTCAGTGAACCTTTATATTCCGCCGTTAAGAGAACGTCGCGAGGATATACCGTTACTCATCGAGAGATTCACTCAAGAATTTGCCAGGCAGAATAACATAAAGTTCGGCGGCTTTACACTTGACGCAATCGAGATACTCACAGGTCTCGATTGGCCCGGGAATGTTCGCGAGCTGAAGAATTTGGTGGAAAGCATAATCGTGCTCGAGAGAGGCACCCAGGTCAATGCGGCGGCCCTCGAAAAACACCTACCGAAATCAAATGTGCTTTATTCACGCGAGACCGGAAGCAGATTCCTTCCTGTGCGCGTCGGAAAGACGCCGGAGGAATCGGAACGCGAACTGATTCTCAGAGCCCTATGGGAAATCAAGAACGATATAGTGGATTTGAAGAATGTGATGGAATCAAATGCGCTGGAAAAGAAATTGGCATTGCCGGTTCCGCAGTATTCGTCAGGACAACATGGTGAAGTCGGCGATTCTGTTGATGGGAAAGAATTTAACCTCGAGGAGATGGAGAAGTATTTGATACGTCAGGCGATTGAGAAATACCATGGTAACAAGCGACTGGCGGCGCAAGCCCTCGGAATAAGCATGCGCTCTTTGTATCGCAAGCTTCAAGAGTATAAATTAAAAGACGTGTGATGAAATATTGGGCGATTTCGGCACTTTTGCTCACTTTTGGCGGGTGTACTTACTCTTTTCGCGGTGCTTCTCTTCCACCGGGTGTTCACACTGTTGCCGTACAGGTTTTTGACGACAGAAGCGGGTTTGGTGATCCGAATCTGAGGACAGATTTGACGAACGATTTGACCCAGAAACTAATTGCAGACAATACGCTTCAAGTCACAAGCGTCTCAACTGCAGATGCAGCAATAGTGGGCACTGTAAGCGGCGTGAGCACACAGCCAACTGCAGTTGAAGGAAACCAGCAAGTCGGGAAATGGCGGATCACAGTGAATGTGTCCATTAAGTTTCAGAATCTGAAAACGCAGAAGGTCATCTGGACGAAGGACTTCTCGAACTGGGGAGAATACGACCCCAGCCAAGGATCATCGAACAGAGATGCCGGACTGAATCAAGCAGAAAATAAATTGGCAGAAGATATTCTTTTGGCCGTTGTAACAAATTGGTAAGTATTGAAGGAGCGAAATAAAATGTCGTCGAGTGTCGAGAATGTATTGCTCATACTCTACATAATCGTCCTGAGTTTTCCATTCATCTTCGGATCAAACGGATTTTTGATGATCTACTATTACTTCAAGTATCGGAAAAGGGAAATAATCCAAAAAGGAGAGCTGAAGGATTTTCCGGACGTGACGGTGCAGCTTCCGGTGTATAACGAACTGTATGTAGTGAATCGCGCGATCGATGCAATATGCTCTCTGGATTACCCGAAGGACAAGTTGGAGATTCAAGTTCTAGACGATTCTACAGATGAAACAACCGCGATCATCGCCCAGAAGGTCGTCGAGAAATCGGCGCGCGGGTTTGACATCAAACACATTCGAAGAGGGAACCGGCAAGGATACAAAGCAGGCGCTTTGAAGCTTGGTCTCGCGCAGGCAAGAGGTCAATACGTGGCAATCTTCGATGCCGATTTCGTACCCCGGCCGGATTTTCTGAAACGAACTCTTCCTTATTTTACCGACGAGAAAGTTGGATTGGTTCAGACTCGGTGGGAACATATCAACAGCGACTATTCACTTCTGACTCGCGCACAGGCCATCGCGCTCGATGGACATTTCGTGATTGAGCAACAGGTCCGCAACAAAGCCGGCTTTTTCATGAACTTCAATGGTACAGCCGGCATATGGCGCAAAAGCTGTATTGAAGACGCCGGGAACTGGGAAGCTGACACGCTTGCCGAGGATCTCGATCTGAGTTATCGTGCTCAACTCAAGGGTTGGCAGTTTGTGTTCATGAAGGAGTACACTTCGCCGGCAGAACTCCCGTCGGATATCAACGGCCTTCGCTCTCAACAATTCAGATGGACAAAGGGCGCGATCGAAGCCGCAAAGAAACTTCTCCCGAGAGTCTGGAAATCGAAATTGCCTCTTCGTGTCAAAGTGCATTCGACGGTTCACCTATCTGCCAGTATGGTCTATCCATTTGTGCTGTTGATCGGAATCCTGCAGGTGCCGATCGTGTTCATCAAGCATTCCGGGGAATTTGACGCGACGTTTATGTTGATGAGCGGATTCATATTTGCATTCTTCGGCTCATTCATGTTTTATCTTTACAGTCAGAAAGACGTCTATAAAGATTGGCGGAATCGAATCTATCTCTTTCCGGTTTTCATGGCAGGAAGCATGGGACTTTCGGTGAATAATACTAAGGCTGTCATAGAAGGTTTGATGAACAGGAAGACTGAATTCGTGCGAACGCCGAAGTACGGTTTCACCGGCAGACAAGGTTCATTGGCCGATAAGAAATATATGCAGCAAAAGGTAAACTGGGTTTCCATCGCCGAGTTCATACTTGCGCTGTACTGCCTCGGGGGAATAGTGATGTCCGTAATAGATCTGGAAATTGCGGCAATTCCGTTTCAGCTTTTGTATTTCACGGGCTTCGGAACTATATCTTACCTTTCGATAAGGCAGGCGGTTCTGGCAAGGAAGGCTTCTCCCCGCGTCGTCCCGAAGGTTCATCCTATCGCGGAGCAGATCGCTAAGTAAAGGAAGCCGTCGGCAGTTGACGGTAGGGTTTCAGGCAGTAATCGAATGCGGGTGTGAAGCGGCCAAGTTGGTCAGCTCATGACATTGAATTGAAGAAAAAACCTCGTTACGTACAGTGGCAATAACTTTTCGATATGGCGGCAAAGATTTGACCCTCCTTCAGTACCTCGAAGAGAGGGTACAGAAGAATCCGGGATCATCTTTTTTTGCTATGCTATCATACTTCTATCTGAATTTAGATAAGGTGGGAGAAGCCCTGTCTGTTGCTCAGCGCGGAGTAATAGTTCATCCCGGCTATTCGACCGGTCATGTGGTTCTGGCAATGGCGATGATGCGGGCGGGAATGTTCGCTGATGCCAGGAAAGAGTTGTTGAAAGCCAAGGGTCTCCGTCCCGGCTCCAGGATTATCGGGAGAATAACAGCTGAGCTGGATAAGCTGGAACAGGCCGATACAATTGGAAAGAAGTTAGCCGAGGAGTTTCGCAAGAGCGCGTCCCCAGAAAAGGACATAATGAAGAAGGTCGAGGCAACCTTGGAGGCGAACCGAATAGAAAGCCCTAATGAGGATCTTCTGATTCCCGGCCTCGACGCAATTATTGGTGAGGACTCTTCTTCGCATGACGGTTCAACGGCAGCTCGTCTCACGTTGTCGCCGGAGGCCTCTCTTCAGAAGCCCGAGGAAGTGAAGGATACCGAAGGACGCTTGCCGACTCCGGGAGAAAGCGGTTCGAGCATTGCGAAGGCGATAATTGAGAAAGTCACGCGTGAACTCGAAGGGAAAGGTGTGGCGGGTCAGTCTGGCGACATAGCGAGTCAGCCGGGGGCCGACGGAATAATGTCCGGAGGAAAAGCGATTGACTTCGACATTCTTGCACGTGAGCTTGAGTCTGCCTTACCGATCAAGCCGAAGGAAGATGGCTCGCACGGCCGCGAAGACGATTCCGAAATCGAGTTGACTCCGGAAATAGTCACGGATACCCTTGCCTCAATTTTTGAGCAGCAAGGTCAGATAAAGACCGCCATCGAGGCGTACAACATGCTTATGCAAAAGAAACCGGAGCAGGCAGACTTTTATCGCAAGAAGATCGCTGAGCTGATGTTGAGATTTGATGCGCCATAGTGAAGAGTTTCGTTCGGACAAGCAGCCCTTCCGGCAGGAAGAGAAAAGCACCTACGTCCGAAGAATGTTCAACAGCATTTCCCGCCATTACGATTTTCTCAATCACTTCCTCAGTGCCGGCGTAGATCGATACTGGAGGAAGCGCGCGATAAGAATCTCTCACCTTGGGACGGAGGAATTATTTCTCAACGTCGCTTGCGGAACAGGCGATCTCTCGATCGAAGCCGCGAAAATCAACCGGACAAAAATCGTTGCCGTTGATTTTGCTGAGAATATGCTTCACGGGTTCACTGTGAAAAAGACGACTATGAATCTCGATGGCAAGGTCGAGCTGGTGCAGGCGGACGCCGAGAAGCTTCCATTTCCTGACGAGACTTTCGATGTTACGGCAGTCGCGTTCGGCGCGAGGAATTTTGGAGATCTGAGAGCGGGCCTCGCTGAGATGCACCGTGTCATCAAGAGGGAAGGGAGAATCGTCGTTCTCGAATTCTCGAAGCCTCGACTTTTCCCATTGAGACAGATTTATTTTTTTTATTTCAAAAGAATTCTGCCTGCAATCGGTAGATTTGTTTCTGGAGACCCGAGTGCTTATTCGTACCTCCCGACTCCGTCTTCGCATTTCCCGACAGAGATGAATTTGAAGAAGTGATGCGCAGCGTCGACTTTCGCGAGATAAAGTCATTTCCCTTGACATTCGGAATTGCGACGGCATATTTTGGAGTTAAATAAAGACAGATCATCTATTCAAGATTCAACGTTTAGAATTCAGAATTCCCGATTCATGAATGAACTTGTCGACATAATCACGGACAATTTTGATCTGATTGCCGAGCGTTGGGCCGCATCGATAAATTCCATCCCCAAATACTTCGGCAGCACGCAGATACCTTTCTACCGGAGCCAGATCGCCGAGCTTCTTCATTGCATACTTGACTTGCTCGGGGATCGCGGAGCGTCGAGGTTGGTGAAATTCACCGAGCGAATCGTTAAGCCGCCGTACAACGGGCTTCTCACACTAACATCGGTGCACGAGACATTCCTGCTTGGCGAGGACGCGATTGTTTCTGTAGTCCGAGAAAAGATAGACAACGAGGAAAGTATCTTCGAGTATTCCCGCAGGGTCGACGGGTGCTTCCATGAAATCATTTACCAGTACGCTAATGCTTACCAGGTTTATCAAAACGAAGTCAATGCTTCACGCCGGAGAATTATCGAACGCCAGCGCGAGATTCTGCTCCGCTTTACGAACGCGATCGGTTCGGCGAATTCATACGACGAGGCGCTGGGAACAGCAGTCGTCATAATCAGAGATGAGTCGCGCTCCAATGCAGTGGAGTTCTTCGCTTTCGATCGGGACAGCGGGCAGTTGACCAGGCGTGTGGGAGTGGTCGTACCAGATCGCACTCCGGTGCCGACTTCGCCCGGTCGGGAATGGGACGGTAATTTTCTGGAAGCGCTTGCGAACCAGTTTGGCAGCGAGTCATCCGCAAGGCATAGTTATTCGGTGACGCAGGAAGTTTTCGGAAACCGTGCACTTGTCCTGCTGCTTCCTGTTTCCGCCGGTGATTCGCTTATCGGCATACTGCTTCTTGCATATCCGTCGGTACCTCTCAGGGAAAGCAGCATCGGAGAGCTTCGGGACGAAAGTATGGATATTCTCCTTGCGATGGCCGACCAGCTCGGTTACGGTCTGAAGAGATTCCTGCTTGAAGAGGAAGTCACTTCGAAGGAGCATTACATTTCGACCTTGACAGAGAACTCTGCTGATGCGATCATAGGACTCGACGCCGAGGGGATGATCGCGTCATGGAACAAAGGCGCAGTGCTGATCTTCGGATTTCAGCCGAACGAAGTTGACGGTCAGCCATTTTCCTTCCTCCTTCCGCAGGAGAAACGGCTCATAGGAGACGACGAAGTAATTCTGGAAAGAGTAAGGAACGAAGGAGTAGTAAGAAATTTCGAGCTCGATTGCGCTACCAAGTCAGGTCAGAGAATCATCGTAAGTTTAACCGCCAGCACGTTGAAGGACGAGCAGGGAACCCCGATCGGCACAGCTCTCATCATGCGCGATGTAACGCAGTTGAAGCAATACGAACAGGAGCTCAGGCAGACCGAGAAGCTGTCGTTCATAGGCCAGATCTCAGCCGGCATCGCGCATGAAATCGGAACGCCGCTCAACATAATACTCGGAAACGCCGAGTATCTGATGATTGATGTGAAACTGGGGGAGAGAAACTACGACGAGCTGAAGATGATCGTTGGTGAGACGAACAGGATAGCGAAGCTGATCCAGCAGCTTCTGGATTTTGCACGACCGCAGAAGATGCGAGCCAGGGAGGTGGATCTGAATACTGAAGTCAAGAATGTATTGCAGCTGCTGAATAGTCAGCTCGATAAATCTTCAATAGAGCTTTCACTGGACCTTCGGGAAAATCTCCCGAGCGTGTTCGGAGACTCCGCTCAGCTTCAGGAAGTTTTTGTGAACTTAATAGTGAATGCGATTCATTCGATGGAGACTGGGGGCCAACTCACGATCACAACCGATATGAAAGAAGGGAAGGAAGAAACGATCGAAGTTACCATCGCAGACACCGGTTGCGGAATTCCCGAGGAGAATCTGCAGAAGATTTTCAATCCGTTTTTTACGACGAAGGAAGTTGGAAAGGGTACCGGGTTGGGGTTAGCGATTGCCCAGCGAATTGTGCAGGACCATAAGGGAACAATATCGGTGAATAGTACGGTTAATAAAGGAACGGTTTTCAACTTAAATTTTCCAGCCTACTTCCCGCAGGGAAGGATTTCTGCGGTTCAGGCTTTGCCCCACAATAATCCGGTCCCGAAAGGATCCGTTCAGAGATAGAGTATGAGAGCAGATATTTCGATTTTGGCAGTAGATGACGACGTGAACATGCTTGCGATGCTCGAGAAGTTCCTCAAGCGAGCAGGTTACAGTGTTGAGACAACTTCGGACAGCATGAAGGCAATGTCTCTCGTCGAAGACAAGAATTTCGACATCGTCATCACCGACATCCAGATGCCCCGCGCCTCAGGAATGGATCTCCTGAAGCGAATCAAAGACTTGCAGAAAGACACGATGGTC
Organism: uncultured Bacteroidota bacterium; assembly: GCA_963704305.1. Lineage (GTDB taxonomy): Bacteria > Bacteroidota > Ignavibacteria > Kryptoniales > JAKASW01 > JAKASW01. Next base: position 2,281,049 of record OY969888.1, read on the forward strand.
GTGATGATAACGGCGTTCGGGTCCGTTGACTCCGCCGTTAACGCGATGAAAGCTGGCGCTTACGATTACGTAAGCAAGCCATTCAACATAGACGAGATACTCGCATTGCTCGAACGCGCGACCCAGCAACGAAGACTTCAACGCGAGGTCGAGCTCCTGCGTCAGGAAGTCGAACGCAAGTACTCCTTCTCTAACATTATCGGCAAGAGCAAGGCAATGCAAGATATTTTCGCGCTGATCCAAAGGATCTCACATGCCCGGAGCAACGTCCTCGTAACGGGAAGGAGCGGAACCGGAAAGGAATTGATCGCAAAAGCGATACACTACAACAGCGACCGGAAGGCTATGCCACTCGTGACCGTCAACTGCAGCGCAATCCCGGAATCTCTTTTGGAAAGCGAGCTCTTCGGCCATGAAAAGGGAGCGTTCACGGGCGCGATAACTTCACGTCGCGGTCTTTTCGAAACTGCGAATGGTGGTACACTGTTTCTTGACGAGATCGGAGACATGCCTCTCGGTTCGCAATCAAAATTGCTGCGGGTAGTTGAAACCGGGGAGGTTCGTCCGGTCGGCAGCGACGACGTGAAGAAGGTGGACGTGAGAGTGATTGCTGCGACGCACCGCGATTTGAAGGAACTTGTCAAACACGATCAGTTCCGAGAGGACCTTTTCTACAGGCTCAACGTGATTTCAATTAACGTCCCGGATCTGAGGGAGCGGACAGAAGATATCCCGATCCTGACGGATCATTTTCTGAAGAAGTACGGAGAGCAGTTCGGAAAGCCAAACGTTCAGATTACGAGAGAGGCGTCCGCCTGCCTCATGAGATACACTTGGCCGGGAAACGTTCGAGAGCTTGAGAATGTCATCGAAAGGAGCATCGCACTTTCAGCTGCGGACGTGATAGATTGCAAAGATCTCCCGGAACACTTGTTCCAGATGAAATCGACTGACCTGATTGACGATTTAGCAGCTGACAGCATGCCTCTTTCGGAAGTAGAGAAACGATACATACTGAAGATTCTCCAGAGAACCAACTGGCATCAGTCGAAGGCCGCGCAGATACTCGGGATAGATAGAAAGACTCTCTACAGGAAGATAAAGGAATACAATCTGATCCAGGGTTGATCACGCGCTCAAGTTGTGCAGCCCTTGACAATCACTGAAGAATTTCCGAGATTTTCATAAGCTTAGTTGTTGCCGGAGAACCTTACGCCTTGCCCCCACTCTTGTAACTCCGACAGATACTGACAACGATTTCGATTGTTTCGATTACGATGGTGATATGTGTGTGAATGGTGCCATGGAACGGAGGGACGATATGGATACGGAAAGTTTGGCGGTGATCAAGGATGAAATTTCCTCTCGCATTAGAGCAATCCTTTTTGACAGATACGGGGAATCCGTACCAGCACCCTCATTAGAGGCCCGGTCGCAGACGGAAACTGCAGTCAAGGAGATCGATCGGCTCGAGTCATTCAAGGCGGACGAGGATCTGTTAGATCTTTTTGAGGCGCTACGGAAAGTCTATGTCGGCAGGTACGGCATCTGTCTGTTTTGTCGAAATGAAATTGACTCCTCCAAGCTGAAATCAAATCCCCTTTCAAGGTTTTGCGATGACTGTGAGAGGGTTTTGAATCTGACTTAACTCAGCTTTGTCCGCCGGTTCGCAAATGCCGGGGGAAGCACCCGGTCTACTTTGGCTGATGCGGAAAAAGCGAGACGGCAGAGGTGAGCGTCGAAGCCATTTCTTCTAGGGGGACAATTGCGTCTGCAAGTTCCGCATCGACGATTGCCTTGGGCATACCGTACACGACGCACGTTTCCTCGCTCTGCGCAACGACCTTACCGCCCGCTGATTTGATGAGCTTCGAGCCTTCCAGACCATCTTTTCCCATTCCGGTCATCACAGCGGCCAATATTTTTCCACCGAACACATCAAAGGCGGAGGTGAACATTACGTCAACTGACGGCCGATGCAGAGAGTCGATCGGGTCTCTGGAAATGTTTATCCTTGCTGTCGATCCATTCCTCTGAAATTTCAGGTGGAGGCCGCCCGGGGCTATGTAGACTGTTCCCTTGGCCAACTCCATCCCGTCTTCGGCTTCGCAGACTTCAACACGGCTGATGGAATCCAATCTTTCGGCGAGAGACTTGGTAAAATGCGGAGGCATGTGCTGAACAATAGCCACCGGCAGTGGGAATTCTTCCGGCAGGGATGGTATCACTTTCTGAAGTGAGAACGGTCCGCCAGTCGAAATTCCAATTGTAACAATCTGCGCGCCGACATGCCTTAGCGCGAAGGGCTTTTTTGGTGATTGGACCTTGTTTGACAAAATGCTCGAAAAGATCCTCTTAGGATTTCGAGCGATTGCTTTTATTTTTGAAATCAAATCATCTTTGATCTTCGTGATGTCGAGTGAAACGTATGACAGTTGTTTCGGAATGAAATCTACGGCACCGGCGGCCAAGGCATCGATTGTAGCCCGTGCACCTTCGATGGTGAGTGAGCTTACCATCAGGACGGGAAGCGGATTCTCTCTCATAATCGTTTTCAGGGCCGTGATCCCATCCATCCGCGGCATCTCAACATCGAGAGTCATCAGGTCGGGTTTAAGTTCTTTTACTTTCTCGATTGCCTCTATTCCGTCCCTTGCAGTCCCGGCGACTTCAATTTCCGGATCGTCCTCAAGCATCATCGAGATCGCTTTTCTCATGAATGCTGAGTCATCGACCACCAGAACCCTGATAGGCATTTAGACTCCTGCCCCGTTTGTCACGGCAGCTCTGAAGATACTTTCTTTCTGGACGAGTCTCAGCAGTTCTCCCGCGTCTATTATCATTATTACTCTTCCATCGCCGAGAATAGTGGAGCCGGCAATGCCCGGAATATTCTTCAAGTAGGCACCGAGCGGTTTGATAACGATTTCCTTTTGACCGATCAATTTGTCAACGACTATTCCAAACTTGTGGTTCGCTACGCCCACGACAACGGTGTAAAAACTCTTGAGGAGTTCGTCGGAGCGGGGGACGTTAAGAATCTGCGAAATGTCTACCAGCGGAAGGACGTTGTCTCTCAGTCTTATGACTTCACGGCCGTTGACTGTCGAAACATCCGCTTTCGCGGTATGCACGATTTCGAGCACCGAGCCTAAGGGAATTGCAAAGGTTTCGCCGCTGACCCCCACAAGCAGACCCTGGATAATTGCGAGTGTCAATGGGAGCTTCAACGAGATCTTCGTTCCTTTTCCAACTGCGGACTCGATTGATATCATACCGTTTAGTTTTGTAATATTCGTTTTGACAACGTCCATCCCGACACCTCTGCCGGAAACGCTGCTGACTTTCTGCGCAGTGCTGAAGCCGGGGATGAAAATAAGGCCATATGCTTCTTCGGCCTTCATCTCCTGGGCTTCTTCCGGCGTGATGAGTCCCTTCTCAATCGCCTTTTGTTTCAACCTCTCAGGATCCATCCCCGCACCGTCGTCCTGAATCTCAATGATGATGTGATTCCCTTCATGTCCGGCCGACAGGCGTATCGTACCGCGCGGTGGCTTGCCTGCTTTTTCTCTTACTGCCGGACCTTCGACACCATGGTCGGCGGCATTCCGAACCAGATGAACTAGCGGATCGCTTATCTCTTCTATGATGGATTTGTCTAATTCTGTTTCTTCTCCCTCGATCACGAGATCTATTTCCTTTGAAAATTCCCTGGCTATGTCGCGAACAAGACGCGGGAATCTATTGAACACTCTTCCGATCTGTACCATCCTGGTCTTCATCACTGCTGTCTGAAGCTCGGTGGTGATGAAATCTATTTGTGAGCCCGTATCGTTAAGTTCGCGAACGAAAAGCTCCCTGTCTTCCACATCTCTGGAGAGAGCCACGATTTGAGAGAGACGGTTTCTGCCCAGGACAAGCTCGCCGACGAGATTCATCAAATGGTCAAGTCTGCCGACATCCACACGGATTGTCGAGTCAGTAACTTTCTCGACCTTTGGCATCTGAGCAGTTTGTTGCGAACCGGTAGGCGCTTCATGTTGTGGGACATCGTTCGCCCCGCGGGATTCGCGTTCAACCTCTCGAACCGGTTCGACCGTTTCTGCTTCCGATTTTGCCTGCTCGCGCGACGAAATTTCTCCCGGCAGCTCCGCTTTACCATCTCGGCCTTTTTCAGGCATGATTCCGCTCGAGAGTAATTCCAGCTTCTTGGTCGTAGCATCGAGGTTTATGTCATGAATATCCTGGTCGATCACCTGTTTGAGGAGCACTTTCATCAGGTCAAACGCTTCCAGCATCACATCCATCATAGCGGGTTGGAACTTCAATTCATCGCGTCTCAATTTGTTCAAAACATCCTCGAACCTGTGGGCGAGGACGCTCATTTGCTCGAAGCTCAGGAAGCCTGAAGTCCCTTTTACTGTATGAACTGCCCGGAAAATTGAGTTGACAAGTTCTTTGTTCTCCGAATTCCTTTCGAGCTCCAGGATCTCATTATCGAGTTTCTCGAAGATTTCCTTTGTCTCGACAACAAAGCTGTCGACAATTTCCTTCATGTCTTCAGAAAACATCGGGTGTTGCGCCATCCTGTTCAGGCCCCCTTTCCGAAAAGCTTATCGATCTCATCTTGAGATGCCTGATCGCCCGATCTATTCTCTCCAAGCTGGTTCAAGTTTTCACTGGCGAAATTTGCCACCTGTATGATCTTGTCAGCATCGCTTTGCCTCTTTCCTGATCTGTCGTATGATGCGTGAGGGTCAAATGTGTGATTCTCCTTGTCTTTTATCTCGTTTAACAATTCCGTCCCGCTCAGCTTGAACCTGTCGATAAGATTGGACAATCGGTTCTGAACGGATACGATCAGGTGATTGACTGAGGCAATTTGCTGAGAAGTTATATCCTGAACCTGGAGTGAGATCATGATGTCGTTTGCCTTCGCGCGGATATCTTTCAGACTCCGTTCAAAGTTAATCGCGTTTGACATGAGAGTTCTCATGTGAGCCTGTTTCTGTTCATAGATGGCGCAAATCTTCTGGACCAATGCGTCATTTCCGTTTGATAAACTGCGCACGGCCTCGACAGTCTCCTTGTCTAGATTTTCCAGTGCGGATAGATCGTCAGTAACGCTTTGAAAATGGGAATCGATGTTGTTCAGTCTTGATAGAACGCTCTCCAGGTTGTCCAGTATTTCCGTTGTGGCGAGTTCCGTGGCTTCAGTCACTTTGTTTAATTGGGAAGACGCACGAGGCATTTTCTTTGCACTTTCATAAATAGAAAGGTTGATCTCTTCAAGCACTGGCACGATGTCGTGAACGAAGTAGAACAATTCTTCCAGGAAGGGGATCACCCGCTGTCCGAAGATGAAAAGCGCACGCAATTCATTGATCTTGTCCAAGATCCCGTCGAGGTTTTTCGAGTTCATCGTATCTTCTCCTATACCGTTTTCAGAATCAAATCTATTTTTTCCTTGAGCACCTGCGGAGTGAATGGTTTCACGATGTAATTATTCACTTTCGCCTGCAGTGCCTCTATGACGTCTTCCTTCATGCCGCGAGTCGTAACCATCAGGATGGGCAGATTGGTGAACTGCTCGTCGGCGCGGATGGCCTTGGTGAACTCAAGTCCATTCATGATCGGCATGTTCCAATCGGTGATAACGAAATCTATTTTCTCAACATAGAGTGTCGTGATTGCGTCTTTGCCGTGTTCCGCTTCAACAATATCATCGTAGCCGATGCTTTTAAGGGCATTGTTGACAATTCTCCGCATCGTCTGTGAATCGTCAACCACAAGAAATTTCATTGTCATCTCCTCAGTTTATGTACTTTGCTACTTCGTACTGGATGCGTCTCTGATCGAAGGGTTTTATGAGATACGAATTTGCTCCGAGGCTCAATCCCATTTCGACATCCTGGTCGCTGCTTAGGGAAGAGAGTATGATTACAGGCACTTCGAAATACTCATGGTCTTCGCGCAGCGCCCGCAGGAATTCGAATCCGTCCATATTGGGCATGTTGAGATCGGTAATAACGAGATCGACTTTGTTCTGGGAAAGCTTCTCTAGGGCATCCATTCCATCGCGTGCCACCACTACAGAGAAGCCCTGGGCACGTAAAGCGAACACGAGAAATTTTCTTATCGCCTCTGAATCGTCGACGATCATGACTGCTTTGGTTGACATCCCCCTCACTCCTTTCGGTACGCAATTGCTTTGTCGAAATGCACGGGCTTGAACGCCTGTGTCAGGCCATAGAGCGTTTCGGAATAACCGACGAAAAAATATCCTCCCTTGTTCATGCTGTCGTAAACGGATGAAACGACGGCTTGCTTTGAATTGAAGTCGAAGTAAATCAAGACATTTGCGGCAAACACAATGTCCACGCTCCTCATCATGCGCATGGCGTTCCTGTCGAACAGGTTCATTTGTCTTAAATCGACCATGTTCCGTATTTCTTCCTTGAGAATAAATATGTCGCCGCCACGTTGAAAATATCTCTCCAGATAATTTTGTGGGATGTTTCTGACCGCGTAGTCTTTGTAGAATCCTCTCCGTGCGTTTTCGAGCACCTGCGTATTTATGTCTGTTCCAGTGATCTCGAATTTCATGAAAGGATAGCGCGGCATAAACTTTTCTCTGATGATGAGTGCTACGGTGTACGGCTCCTCGCCCGTTGAACAGGCCGCACTCCAGATCCTCACTTTGTTGATTCCATCGGCCTTTCGTTTTTCGATCAGCTCGGGGAGAAGTGAATTTTGTAGGACGTTGAACTGCGGCTCATTTCTGAAGAAGAACGTTTCATTTATGGTGACTGAGTTAATTAGATGTGAAAGTTCGACTGCGCCCTGTCCGTTCATTAGCACGCCGTAATACTCGGAGAAGCTATCCAGGCCCAGCGCCGTCAAGCGGCGCCCCACCCTGCTTTCGAGGAGGTACTTTTTGTTGTCGGCGTAGAAAATGCCGGTCCTTTCATAGATGAACTTCCTGAGCGATTGGAACAAATTTTCCGGCAAAGTCGTGCTCTGGAACGACAAGTGTTCCGGTTGAAATGCGTAGCTCATTTATCCGACCCGACCATTGTGGCCCAATTTCAGTCGGGTCAAAATACCTGTTGCGGCTTCTCGAATCTCCTCGTCATAGTCTTCGCTGAGCGTCTCGAATTCCTTATGGAAACATTGCGGGCCTATCCTCGCTGCGAGATCCAGGGCGTAGCTTCTCACGGCCAATTCCGGATCCACGAGGCCAGCCTTGACGAGCCTTATGGAACAAGTCGATTCCAGGCCGGCGCATGTGCTCAAAGCTGTAATTTTCGTGTCTACGTCCACACGTTCGAAATTCTCCAGTACAAAATCGGCGGTGCTTTCCATGATCTCCGATTTGAGGAACAGGGGATCGTCCTTGGCAAGACATTGTATTAATGATATGATCATCTTTACCGTGCATGCCATGTTCCTGTTGTTCTTTGCGGAAGTCAGGATAACGGACAACACTTCCTCGGGCTCCTTTTTCAAGACTGAGAATATCGAGTTGTCTACTGACTCCGTTTTTCCAAGGTGAGAGACAAGTATTGCTATTACCTCTCTGTCCAGGAAATAGCTGAGACCGCGAACCGCCGAGCGGACATAAATGGAGTCAGCATCATCGAGTGATTCAATAAGATGTCTCCTTAGATAATGTGGTACAGACCCATTGTAGTCAGTACTTTCAAGGAGCACAACCAGCGAGTGAAGAATAACCGGCTTTGCCAAATCAGATACGGAGTCCAGCTTCCCGATGAGGATCTTGAGCACGTCTTTTTCTCTTCGAGTTGCAAGTGCCTCTGCGGCTGCGAGCTGAACCACCGGGTCGGGGTCGGAAAGTGCATTCACGAAGAACCGCAGCTCTACGTTTTCGCCAAACTTCGCGGCTGCGTTTACTATGTTCGGGCGGGCAAACTCCAACTTTTCGAAAAGTGCCAGAATCTGAGTAAGATACTCTTCAGCGTGAAGTGCTCCGAGGGCATCGATACAAGCGCAGACGACGTTCTGGTCTGAGTCGGAAAGCCGTGCACCTGTTCTTGCGATCGCCTCGGGAGTTGCGGGTAGCTGAGCGAGTATGTCGATCGCGAATTTCCTTACATCCTTTTCCGGTGCATCCACGTATGGAAGTAGAGCCTTGACTGCGACACCGCCCATTCGAACGAGCGTGTCGCCTGCAAGGTTTCGCAAGGCGATATTTCTGCTCAATATGTGGACTGATGTTGACGACGCGGCACTCTCGTTTGAAAATAGGACCAGCAACCGCGATGCAACTTCGCGCACGCCGCAGTCAGGGTCTGCCAGCAGATGCGCTGCCGCGTCAAGGACGCGGTTATCACAAGGAAAATCACAGAGGCACTCCAGCGCGGTCCGTCTCTCAGCGGGATCAGGAGAATGGAGTCTTTCGTCGAGCTGTTCCATGTTGGGCTAGGCTATGTTTTTCGAGTGGATGATTTCATTGTTAGTTTCTCCAAAAGTCACGTTGCTATAGCTCTGTTTGAGCGCGGAACGGACCCCGTTTATTTCGACAATTACACTTTCATGGATCGTACCTGTGACGATGAGCTTAGGACATCTCTTGCGGCTCATCGCGACGGAAGTCTCTTGTTTCTTCATCGTAAGTTGTTTAATTGAGTCGTTCGTTTCCTGGAGCTTGGTCTGCATTCGCTTCAATTGATTTGCTTTCTCCGACGTGAAATTGCTAACGTCAATCCTGTCTCGAACGAGGAGGTAGATTTCGTTCTTTAACTGCTCGGAAACTTTAGACAACATCTGGATGTCCTTGTCGATAGCCTTCATATCCTCGCCAAATAGTTCTCCGGCCCCTAGTTTTACTTTTGTTGTTGAATAAGTCTCGCCGCCAAGAGTCCGCACCGCTATTTCATTCCCGGCTGTGAGGACGCCTCCCATAACGATTGCATGATCGGCAACCACTCTGTCCGACGCGATGAGGTGGGCATTGACACTTTCTTTTGTTATTGTTATTGTGTGTGTCGCTTCGACCATCTGGTTGAGTACGACCGCAATATCGACATCGCCGCCCGCGCGGATCAAGCCGTCCCCGCGTCCGACGAAGCTTCCTTTTATACTCACATTTCCACCTGCGATTATTTTTGCATCTTCGACTGAACCTTGCACATGGATGTCATGCTTGACTTTTATGCTTACGCCTCCTTTGACATCTCCGAATACGCGAAGCGAGCCTGCTACTTGCAACTCCCCATCCGAGTAGTCGAGGTCCTGGCGGATCGTGATTTCGGTAGTTATTTCGATGCCCGAGCTGTTGATTTTGAGATTACCGTCCGTGGTTGACTCCAGCGTTATCCGGTCATCGGTCTCGGTGCGCTTGACGCTTGCTCCGCTGAAGATGTTTACTGGTCTACCCTGCTTCGGCTGAACTTTCCTACCGAGCACATCAACTCCGACGATACCCGGGATCGGCTTATGAATGATTCCGATGACATCACCTGCATAAATATTCGTGATCCCGAATCTACGATCCCCTTCTGTTTCCTGCTCCTTCGCAATTCGTTCGAACCGTCCTTCTTTCCCGTCGCTATGGCGCGACCCGGACGCTACCAGCACTTTCCTGCCCACGTTTCCAAGTGCTTCCGCTATCGCATTGTTTTCCACGCCATAGACAACTCCACTAGCTTCCAATGCTGCTTGAACATCCGCAGGTTGCAGATCGGGTTCTTCCACGGTGACATACGCCTCATAGAAGTCTTTGGTTATCTCGACACGAATTTTTTTTGCTATGCTCTCTGCATTGCTCACTTCATTTTTGTTTTGCATTTGAGTCATGGCTCGTTCCCTCGCAAGAGTTTTGTATTTTCCTGGACAATTTTTCCCTCAGCAGGTTCTCGCCACAGCATGAACTCGTGGCCGACAAGGTTTATCGCCGAGGTGGGCTCCTCGAGTCCCGTGAGGCTGTTGTGCTCGTTATGGCCTTCAGCAAGCGCCTTCAGGTTTTCGGCTGATTGTGCCAAGTGTGGAATGTCGTCCGCCACTCCTCCTGAGAACGTCAGAGGTGACTTCAACGTCTTCAGAAATTTGTCCGGCCATCGCCCATTGTTTCCTGGTTGTGGCCGCGACTAACATTATCAAATCAAGGACATTGTGGGTATTATCCGTCACATTTTTCAAAAAGTCGCCCGCTATGTCCGTCAGTTTGGCCGCTCCACGCGCTTCGGAATCGCTTCGCTTCATTGAAGTTGCAGCTTCAATAGTTTGTTCCTGAATGTTTCGGATGGCAGCGGTTATCTCTCTCTTGGCTAGCGTGGCACTTTCCGCGACCTTCCTCATTCCGTCAGCGGCAACTGAGATTACCATTGACACATATTCCTGGGTCATACCTGCAAGGAGCAGAGCCGCTGCTTGAACGACAAAACTCAAGGCTGGCTTCGTGCGAATTTTAAGGTTCGCAAACGATTGCATCAGTCTCTCCTCTGTGTTGAATCCACGGGGACAGTCTGCGTTGGGAGCCATATGCTTATTTGTCAGTGACATCATCGCCCGTCTCGTCGTTGCTCAACTCTGAATTTGAATTTGCATCGAGATACCCGGTGCACTAAGCACTCCTCTCAACTTCGACCTGGGAGAGGTGTTCATGCTCTTCAGTCGAAAGGACTTTATCGAGATCGAGTAGTATTAATAGCCTGTCGGTGAGTTTCGCGACACCGGTAATGTAGTTCGCATTGACGCTCGATGTAAGTTCCGGCGGCGGTTCGATGATGGCCTTTTCGACTCGGATAACTTCTTTTACCTTGTCGACTAGAAATCCGACAACCTTGTCGACCAACTCGACTACAATGATTCTCGTTTCATTGTCATGTTCTTTCCTGCCGATGCCGAACCGACTTCTCAGGTCGATCACTGGTACGATTTTTCCGCGCAGGTTAATGACTCCTTCCACGAATTGTGGAGACTTCGGAACACGAGTTATCTGCACCGTGCGGATGATTTCCTGAACTTTCAGTATGTCAACTCCGAACTCTTCGTTTTCTACAACGAAGCTGACTAACTGATAGATCGTTTCGTTTCCTTGGCTGCTCACGTTCATTTCTAATCATCTCCTTTTCGTCGCGTTTTGATTTTGGACTATCTTTCCGTTTTCTCGGACCGTGTAGGAGCTTTTCGAGTTTGGTCCCGAATCAAGCTGGAACCGCTCGATCAACTCTCTCAGGTGTTCTGTCAAGTTGTTGAGATTCTCGGCCGTTTGCGCGAGGCCGATCGTCGCGCTCGAGACCCGTGTAGCAACGGAGGAAATATTTTCTACATTGCGGGAAATCTGTTCGCTTGCTGAGGATTGTTCCTGTGTTGCTCCTGCAATCTGGTTGATCATTCCAACCACGCCGTTCACGGACGAAATTATTTGTGAGAGAGAGTTTGCGGCATTGTCTGCCAGCTTCATTCCGTTTTCGGCTTCAGCGTTGCCTTCCGTCATTGCGGCGACGACCTGGCTTGTCTCCTGCTGGATTCGCTTGATCATGTCGGCGATTTCCTTCGTGGCAGATGTCGTTCGCTCGGCAAGCTTGCGGACTTCATCGGCGACGACGGCGAATCCGCGTCCCTGTTCGCCGGCTCTTGCCGCTTCAATCGCGGCATTGAGAGCGAGTAAATTTGTTTGATCGGCGATGTCATCAATGACCTGGATGATCTCTCCGATCTGCGCGCTTGACTTGCCGAGAGTATCGACGATCTCGGCAGACTTCTTCACAAGGTGGGCGATCTTCGTCATTCCGCCAACGGTCTCCTGAAATACTTTTTCGCCGGTATTCGCCAGACCGGATGCTCTCTTAGCCATGTCAGCGGCCTCGCCTGAATTCTTTGATGACTCGATCACGGTCTTTGACATTTCCTCGACAGCCGCCGCAACTTCACGAGTTTGATTCGCTTGTTCTCCGGCGCCTGAAGACATTTCACTGGCAGCTGAGGCGATTTGAATCGAAGCTTCCGTAAGGGAGTTGCCTGCCGTCTGCACCTCTCCGATAAGTGAATTCAAGTCTCGAATCATTTGGTTTATCTTCTGCATTAAGAATGTTACTTCATCATCATTCTCAACCTGGAGCTCCTTTGTAAGGTCGCCTTTTGTGACTGCTTCTATTACTTCCGATATTTTTCCGAACTGAGCCTTGAGATATTTCTGACGGTATTCCGATTCCTGCTGCATCTTCTCGGAAAATTTCCGTGCCTCTTCTGCCTGTCGGGTTTTCAGGCTTATCTCGTCCAACGATTTCTTGCTCTGTTCCACCATTATGTTGAATGCAGCCGCAAGCTCACCGATTTCATCACGCCGGTCTAGTTCAACTCTCGATTTGAAATTGCCGGCCGCCACCTTTTGGGCAGACTGCTTGAGAGATTCAACCGGTTTAATGACGGTGTTTCCCAACAGGATGTTTACCAGCCATCCGAATATGCCGAGGACCAAGAGTGCAGCCATGGAGATGATCAGGCTGCTGCGCCTCTGTGAGTCGATAGATCCAGAGGAGACCGCGACCGAGACATATCCGAGATCTTGGTGGGTAGCTTCATTTCTTATTCTCGTGATCGCGACGGTGACTGGAGTTGCGTTCTCCGTCTCTGCTGATAGAACTTCCACACTGAGAGATGAAAAATCGGGCTGGGTCCACTGGATAGAATCTATGTTTATCTGCGCAATCACTTTTCCTTTTTGATCGTAGAATGCTCCTGCAACTGCCTCACCTTCACCAATCACATTCTTCAACGCATCAGTGAGTCCTCCTGTGTCGCCCATCATAAGTCCGTATTTCGACTGGGCGCCAATCGTCTGAGCAAGCAGAACCGCCCTATCGTTGAATTCATGTTCAGTGGCGGTCAACGAATATCTCGAGTAAATGAAGAAGAGAGCCCAGGTAAAAAGGATTATCCCTGTCAGAAGAACTGAAAACTTTTTGCGGAGATTGAGATCTGCAAGACGTTGTGTCATACGCATACGGGCCCCCTCAGTTAGTCGCCAGAAATTGAGTGTTGGGAATAAATTTCTCAGGCACTTTTATGCCGAGCGCAGAGATCGTCTTTTGATTGACAAAAAGTTTCACGGTCCCTCCGTCGCTCTGGAGTGCTGCGCAGGCGCCGGCAGACACCCAATCTTTGCCCGGCGCGAATAGCGCGATGCCGTTGACTGTCGTATTCTTTATCAGGAAATCCCTTGCGAGTGAGCTTCCCGTGATTTCGTCGTTCTCGACTACCCATAGAACCTGGACATGGTAATTCGATGTCAAATCTCTGAACTTCTGGGAAATTTCTGCCAGCTCTCTGACGTTCTCGACCACGACCTTAACGCCGACGGTGGCTGATGCCCGATCTATCTTTGGCAAAAGGTCTTGTGTGTCGGCTCGTTGATCGTTCCACATTATTCCCACTATTTGCACCTGCGGAATAAGCCCCTTTATCATAAAAAGAGATTGGAGCGGTGTCGGGCCGGGCTCAAGAGTCTCCGGTTTGCTCACGACGACAAATGTCATGAGTACAAGAACTGCCGCCTCGATCGAGTGCTTTCTAAACGAACGCATTGTCTTCAACCTTGTTGTTGACTGAAGGAATACTGGCGACTCTCTTGAGATTGCTAAAAGTGAAAGGTCCGTCCAAAACGGAAAAGCTTCTTGTTTCGAGAAGCAATTCCAAAACGGATGATGGGATTCTGGTTATTGCGACAGTATGTATCTGCCTGTTCCTGGATCTTATCACTCTGCCCAGTAATAGAAATGTCGCGGGATTATGTGATGATATTATTACAGAGTCGATGTTCAACATCGAGATGATCTCCGCTGCTTCGAGTGAATCCATTGAGGTAAATACAGCGAATCCATCTTTTGAAAGATAGGTTGCCCATGCTAATGTCAGTTCTGAGTCTTCCGCTAAGATCAATATGGTTCTCATAGTTTTGCCTTGTCGTACATAAATATTCACAACTGATGTGCCATATCATTTTTTCGGAATTTATCCTGATTTCTGTAGTGACAAGTCGAGACTTCATCTTCAATGATCAATATTGGCCAGGTGTCTGAATAAAACTCTTCATCGTTTTTTTGATAGCTGTAGCTGTTCCTCTCGCAGAAGCAAGGTTGGGCGTTATGCGTTCGTTCGACTCCCGGCGCGCATAATAGTCTCACAAAGTACGGCGTCAATGTCTATCACATTTTCGTCTCGTATGCTCAGTAACATCCTCCTTGGAAGGCGCCGTCAGATGGGGGATCACGAATATTTGTGGAAGGAAATTGTTTTTGCGGCTCCATTTTGACGGTTGGTTCTTGCGGCGAACCCGACCGTAGCAAGTGACTGGAAGAGTTTTGGCGAATAGTAAACAACGCTGGAGAATATTGAGCAAGATGTCGAATGGAGAGTGCTTTTCTGAATGAGAATTGCATTGTTCCGGCGGCACAAGCGTTGAATTGAATGGGCAGGACAAAGGAGCGTTGAAATGAGAAAGTTTCTGATGTTGCTTGCGGTGGTCGCCGCCGCATCTGCCGTGGCGGCTTTGATAAAAGGAGGAAAAAGTTCCGAGAGAATTAATGGCGACACAAACGATGACCCGATGTTCGACTATCTGGGAGTATGATGATGAAGATAGACATGTTTGACAGAAGCAAGATACCGTTGCTCGAGAAAGAGCTCGACGCGTTTACTGTTCGGAACAAAGCGATTGCAAGCAACATCGCTAACATCGGAACGCCGAATTACAAGCGGCTCGATGTCGGTTTCGAAAAGGAGCTATCCGATGCGATTGCGGATTCTCGGAGCACAGTTGACCTCAGCAAGAAGGTAAGTGAGATCGAACCGGAGATATTGGTTGATCGCAGCAATCTCAACGCCAGCGGTTCGAATAATGTGGACATTGACCAGGAGATGGCTGAGCTGGCGAAGAACCAGCTGCAATTCAGTCTGGTCTCGCGTTTAATGTCAGGAACTTTTCAACGAATAGATGAAAGCATCAATGGTGAGCCACAATGAGAATAGGGAAAATATTTTCAGCGATCGATGTCAGCGCGTCAGGTCTTGCCCTTCAGCGGAAGAGGATGGATGCGATAGCAAGCAACTTAGCCAACATAGATTCGGTCGGGCCGGATGGTAAGCCGTACCGAAGGGAAGACGTCCAGGCATCGCCCGGCAAGCCGATTCCTTTCGGCGATGAACTTAGCAGTCAATTGATTCCGCTGCAGACTTCGGATCCTAATCACATGCAGGCATCGGCGGAGGGATTTACTTCGCCCGACGGTACAGTAAGGGAAGTTGCGGGGAAGATGGTTCAGGATCCGACGGCGATCAAAGCGGTTTATGACCCCACCAATCCCAATGCGGATGCGAATGGCTATGTGGCTGAACCTAAGATTAATGTTGTCACCGAGATGGTGGACATGATCACGGCTACTCGCTCATACGAAGCGAATGTCACTGCCATCAACTCAACGAAGAACATAATAAAAGATTCACTTGAAATTTGAGGATGGATATGAAGGTTGATTCAATTTCCAATTTCACTTATACGCCGGGCGTTGCGCAAGAAAGGCAGGCTGGCAACGCGAGACCGCTATCTCAGGAGCAGAAAACGAAAGTGTCGGCAGAGAAAGTCCCCTCAAAGTCCGGACTGACCGGCGATGAGCGTGAATTCTTTGCGAAACTTTTTCCGGATTCGGTCGCTCAAATAGCTTTGCACAAGACATATTCTCCGACGGGAGTCAGTGCGCCTGCCGAGAAAGGTCAAATAATAAATAGAAAGGTGTAAGATGCGAGTCGGCGATATTCAATTGGCCTTGAACCGGCTTTCGCCGGATGTGTCCGCCAACAAGAGTGCAGAAGATGTCACGAGTAGTTTTCAGGAGACTCTCAATGGTTTTGTCAACAACGTAAACGACCTGCAATCCAAGGCGAGCGATGCAATTGACAAGATGGCTTCGGGTGAAGCGGCGGATGTGCACGAGGTAATGGTTGCTGTTGAGAAGGCAAAGATCGGCTTTGATTTGTTGCTACAGATCAGAAACAAGATGCTGGATGCATACAAACAAATAATGCAGATGCAGGTCTGAGCCGCCTAGAAGCTGGTGGACTAAAACATGGCGAATTCATTTTCCGAGTATTCTTCACAGTTGACTTCGCTGCTGAAGAAGCTCTCTCTGAAACAGAAAGCGGGGATCGGGGTTTCGATAATCATCTCTGTAGTAGCCTTGATCATGCTCATAACCTGGGCGAACCAACCTACTTTCGGCGTCCTCTTTTCCAACCTCGAAGCTCAGGACGCATCAAAAATAATTGACAAGCTGAAGGCGCAATCTGTCCCGTATCAGATAGGCGATGGTGGAAAAGCCCTACTGGTACCCAAAGATAAAGTTTATGAATTGCGTCTTCAATTGGCCGGGCAGGGACTTCCGCAGACCAGCGTTGTCGGCTATGAGATTTTTGATAAACCATCTTTTGGAATGACTGACTTTACCCAGAAGGTCAATTTCAAAAGAGCACTCGAGGGCGAGCTGGAGAAGACTATACTGCAACTCGACGAAGTTGAAGGAGCAAACGTTCACATAGTTATTCCGGAAAAGGCCCTATTCGAAAGCGAACAAAAGAAGACGACGGCTTCCGTGTTTTTGAAGATGAAGGACGGAGCGCACCTGAGTATGGAAGAAATAGGTGGGGTCCAGCGGTTGGTGGCTGCGAGCGTCGAGGGATTGGATGCCGGCGACGTAACGATCGTAGACTCGAGAGGAAATCTGCTCTCCCAAAAAACTGACGGTCTCGAGGCGTTGACCTCTGCCCAGTATGATATGCAGGGCAAAGTCGAGTCGTACCTTTCCGCCAAGGCTCAGACGATGCTCGACGGAGTGCTTGGACCTGGAAACGCAATAGTGCGGGTGAACGCACAGCTCGATTTCAGTCAGGCCGAGAAGACAACCGAAGCGTTCGATCCCAACACCGTAGTCTTGAGTGAGCAGAATATGCAGGAACACTCCTCAGTTCCTGGCGATACCAGTTCGAACAATTCGCTGCGGACAAACACCGTCACCAACTACGATGTCGGCAAGACTGTGGAAAAAATAGTTGGAACCATGGGGGGCATCAAGAAGCTCTCCGTCGCAGTCCTGGTGAACGGTAAATACACAGCTACTGATAAGAACGGCGAGAGGAATGTTGAGTACACTCCGAGGAATGAGCAGGAGATCCTGCAACTCACAAACATTGTAAAGTCTGCGATCGGTTTTGAATCGAGTCGTGGAGACGAAGTGTCGCTGGTGAATATTCCTTTCGAAAATAGCGACCAGGCCTTTCTGCTCAAGCAGAAACCTGGATTTCGAATCCAAGACTATGTAAACAAATTGGTCATCCTTGCAGCGATGATCGGTGCCGTCGTTGTCTTCCTGTCGATATTCAATAGAGTCCGAAAGAAAGAATCCGGGACACTGGAGCCGGTTGCGGTCCTGGCCCACGGTAAGCCGGCTACATTGTCGGCGCCGGCCTCTGGCAGTCTCTCTGCCGATCATTCGGAAAGCATCCAGGCTGCTGAGTATACTGAGGAAGCATTGAAAGCGGGCAAGGTCAAGGAAGATGTAAGTAGCTACATACAAAACAAACCGGAAGATGCTGCTAAACTTCTTAAGGTCTGGCTGAGTGATGGTGGTGACTGATGCCTAGAGAGATTGCGCGGACCATCGCGTATGAGCAGTTGAACGGCAGGCAGAAGGCTGCTGTCCTGATGATCGCTCTTGATGTCGAGAGTGCCGCGCACATTTTCAAGCACCTGGATCAGAACGAGATAGAAAAGCTCACGGTCGAGATTACGAACATGCAAGGGGTTCACTCCAACGTCATTAACAAGGTGATAGAGGAATTCCAGCAGCTGGGTCTCGCTCAGGAATACATGGTCAAGGGCGGTATCGAGTATGCTCACTCTGTTCTTGAGAAGGCACTCGGCTTGATGAAAGCGGGCGAGATAATCGACAAAGTAAAAGAGATGACGACCGTAAAGGGCTTCTCGATTCTCAAGAAGGCCGAGCCGAGACAGCTCGCGAGCTTCCTCCAGAAGGAGCATCCTCAAACGATCGCGCTCATTCTCAGTCATCTCGCCTCCGAGCTTGCTGCCGATGTGCTTGATGAGTTTCCTGAAGAGCTTCGCGCTGATGTGGCATTCAGGATAACGACTCTCGGCAGAGTGGCTCCAAATCTGGTGGGCGAAATAGAAAGTGTCGTCGACAACGTTGCGGAAGAAGTCATCAACGAGAACAGCACATTGACAGGCGGCGCCCGAGCGATGGCGGCGATCCTGAACAAGGTCGGCGTCGTTCAGGCGAAATTCCTTTTGAACGCTCTTGAACAGAAAGATCCACAGGTCGCAACAGAAGTGAAGAGACTGATGTTCATGTTCGAAGACATCATCTATATCGACGATCGCAGTGTCCAGAGAATCCTGCGAGAAGTTGACAAGAAAGACCTCACGCTTTCACTCAAGATCGCCGACGAGAAATTGAAACAGAAAATCTTCGCGAACATGTCAGAGCGTGCGGCCGACATGGTAAAGGAAGAATTGCAGTTCATGGGTCCGGTCAGGCTCCGCGATGTGGAAGCTGCCCAGACAAGGATCATCGAAGTAATACGTCAACTCGAGGACAGCGAAGAGATCGTCATCAGCGGAAGAGGAGGCGCGGAGGATGTCTTTGTCTAAAGAATCAAGAGTCGGTGCGCAGCCGGGAATAATAAAGAGGCGCAATTCCCTCTCAAGCAAGATCAAAATAATAGACTACAAGACGATTGTGGAGGAAATCCACCAGGATAAGAAACGCAACGTCAAGATCGACTTGACCGATCTGGCAATCAAGAGCCCGGATCAGAATCAAGGTGCCATCGCTGATCGGAGAAACACGAGCAACGATGACGGCAATTCTCAGGAGGACTATCTGGGAAAGGATCGTGTGGCTAAGGCTTACGAAGAAGGATTTGAATCGGGAAAAGCTGAGACCGCGAAAGCGCTCCAGGCCGAGTACGGAAAAAAAGTGGAAGAGGTCTCTCAGGAATTCAAGTCGGTCGTCGAGACATTTGCAAAAGAAGTCGAGCGGTACAACCGGGAAGTTGACCGAGCTGTCCTGACCCTCGCGCTTGCGGTCGCAAAGCGAATCGTGGCGCGAGAGATCGAGATTGATGAAAGCGCAGTTCTTGCCCGCTATCGCGAGGCAATCAGGAAAATAATTGGAGTGGATAAAATAAAGATTCGGATCAATCCTGCCGATGAAGAATATATTAGAGAACATCGGAATGAGTTGAGCAATTATGTTGATTCTGTGAGGGAGATCGTGATAGAGGCTGATAGTAAAATTGAGCGCGGAGGCTGTATAATCGAAAGCGAACTCGGAAATATCGATGCGCGGATATCAACACAATTTGAACTCTTAGAGGAGGCTTTGCTGGGTTTGGTTAAGCAATGAGCGCGGTCTTGGAATACATCGATAAATATATTGATCAACTGGACAGGCTTGAGCTCGTCAAAGTAAACGGCAGGGTGTCCGAGGTTATCGGACTTGTCATTGAATCTGTCGGACCGACATCTTCGCTGGGCGATGTTTGCAGCATCAAGTCCCGCGACGGAGAAGAGCTATGCCTATCGGAAGTCGTCGGCTTCCGGAGCAACAGAGTACTCTCCATGGTGCTGGGCAGCGCAAACAGCATAAGTCCTGGAAGTGAAATTGTCGCCAGCGGCAAATCTTTTTCCGTAGGAGTGAGCATGGGCTTGCTCGGACGTGTGCTGGACGGATTGGGGAGGCCGATGGACGGTCTCGGGCCAATTGATCATGAAGAGGTTCGCTCCATTTATAATGCGCCGCCGAATCCTCTCGAGAGAAGAAGAATAACCCAGCCGATCTCGAGTGGAATCCGCTCGATTGATGCACTCCTTACAATTGGAAAAGGCCAGAGAATGGGAATTTTTGCAGGAAGCGGAGTCGGGAAGAGTGTCACGCTCGGAATGATCGCGAGGAACTCGAGTGCAGACGTGAACGTCATCGGGTTAGTAGGCGAGCGTGGCAGAGAGGTGAGGGATTTCATAGAGAAGGAACTTGGCGAAGAAGGTCTGAGGAAAAGTGTCCTGGTAGTGGCAACGAGCGACCAGGCATCATTGATACGTGTGAAGGCTTCGCTGATCGCAACTACAATCGCGGAGTATTTTCGAGACAAAGGGCTCGATGTTCTCTTGATGATGGATTCCGTGACCCGTGTTGCAATGTCGCAAAGGGAAGTCGGACTTACAATTGGCGAACCGCCGACGACAAAAGGATACACCCCAAGTGTTTTCGCTCTCCTCCCCCGTTTGCTTGAGCGTGCAGGGAATGCCAAAACGGGAAGCATAACCGGGATGTACACCGTGCTCGTTGAAGGCGACGACATGAACGAGCCGGTTGCTGATGCCGCCCGATCCATTCTCGATGGACACATCGTTCTCTCCCGCAAGCTTGCATCAGCGGGCCAGTACCCCGCAGTGGATATTCTTGAAAGCGTGTCGCGTGTAATGCCCGATGTGACCATACCTGAACACAGGAAGGCCGCTAACTACATCGTGGATATGCTCGCTACGTATCGTGAAGCGGAAGACCTGATTAACATCGGAGCATATGTCAAGGGAAGCAGCCAGAAAATAGACAAAGCCATCGGCATGATCGAACAAATAAGGTCTTTTCTAAAACAAGGAATAGATGAGGTGTCTGATCTGGACAACTCGATAAGAAAATTAATGGAACTGACAACTAAATAATCAAATACATCATGGGACGATTCAAATTCAGACTTCAATCGGTTATAAAGGTGAAGGAAATACAGCAGAAGAAAATCGAGCGTGAGCTTGCGCAGATAAAGAAGAGAATTCTACAGGAACAAGCACGGCTCGAGAACCTCGAAGGCGAACGAGAAAAAGTGGCGTCGTCTTCTCACCTCGACGGGATAGTGAAAGCTTCGGACATCATCGTGCGTCAGAATTATCTTCGCAAGATATCCGATGAAATACATTTCGAGAATGCTCGGCTCGAGAACCTCGCGGAATCAGAAACAAAAAAGATAGATGAAGTATTGGACGTCAAGAAAGACAAAGAAGCGATCGAGCACTTAAGAGAAAAACGTCTTGAGGAGTACAAGCGCGAGCTCGACCGGACTGAGCAGGTCCTGATCGATGCCGTCGCACAAAGACTGAGCACTTAGATGAAAACGATGATCGCATACGCTGTCGGCTTTACCATGACCTTCACCGTCATAGCTGGCGGGATGTATTTCGTCTCCGGCAGGTATCCGTGGATGTTCGGAGGGTCAGGCGGAGATACCAACGGAGGGAAGCTGAAATCAACTGTTGCCGTTCCCTCCATCGTTGGAGGTACCGCGGTAACGGGGACAGTGGGAGATTCCGCCAAGAACGAGGACGAAACGATAAACACGTTGAAAACTATGCTGGCGGAAAAAAACGATTCGATCAGTGTCAAGAACGATTCTATTCAGCAGCTGAACTCTGCACTAGCTCAACTTCAGAAGAAAAATTCCGATGCTAATAACGTGATTGCACAGTTACAGAGCCAGGTAACTTCATGGAACAGCGAAAGAAGAAAGAGCTCGCAGGAGCTTATAACGAAATGGACGCGGCGACAGTGGCAAAGATCATGAAAAATCTCGACGACCGGGACATAATCTTTATCCTTTCAAGCGTTCAGAAAAAACAAGCCGCGAAGATCCTGAGTGGGCTTGACCCTGAGCGTGCCGCTAAGCTTATGAGCAGTTTGGGACAAAATAAATGAATATAGGCGCGCAGGTGTTGGCCGTTTTGCAGAACTCGAGGATGGGATCAGCCCAGTCTCCCCTTTCTGCCAATTCCTGTCAGGGCAATGGCTCGAATGACGGCAAATCATTTGCAGAATTCCTGAACTCGTCGGCCTTGACATTAGGGGTCGGGAGCTCAAGCGTGAACAGTGACCAGGACGCCTCATCGCTTTCCAATCCAGCTAGTTTAGGTTTATCCTTACAAGACATCGTTAAGATCGTCCAGCGGATTGCCGGGAAGTCATCCTCGGTTTCTCAAACGACCCCGGACTTCAGTCAGGACAAATCAACATTGCCTTCCAATGAAGTTGAGGATTATTCCAGCTTACTTCAGATGATTCTTGGTTCACTCCGCGGTGCAGCTTCAACCGGTCAGACTGAAGCTGCTGATTCAACTTCATTTACGGGCGACCGATTGGCCTCCAGTGACATCTTAAGTGCTGGAGATGAAATCTCACTTCTTCTGAAGAACTTCACTTCTCTTAATCCGTCGAGCACCAGCGGTGAAACTACAAACGGAACAACATCGATCAACATAAATGCTGCATCATCCGAGCCGACCGTTTCGAGTATCCCCGTGCAAGAAATCATAAGAATCTTATTATCTATGCGTGGCAAACAACTATCTCAGACTTCACCACAAAATTCTACTTCCGGCCTTGATGAGACGCAATCGAGTTCTGATGCGAACGTCTCCAGTTTAACGGGGACTCCCCTGACAGCAATGTTGGATCAACTCAATTTTGTTCCCCCGAGTCTTGCATCTGTTCAAAATTCAATTCCGAATGACGCGAAAGATGCCACTTCACGCAGCAACATTTCAGCCGCTAATCCAACTAGCGGCATTTTCAGCGACCGAGTGGATCTGAGCCTTTATTCGAAAGTTGAGCAGGGATTGGCTCTTCTATTGAGAGACAATGCGGCCCCAAAACTCCCCGATTCGACTGATGGAACACAGAAGATTCAGAATTTGACAACGCTTGCAAAGCAGGCGAGCAATGATCCAACCTTAAAAGCGGACCTTCTGAGGCTGTTGAGCAATTCGCCTAACAGTTCACAGAACTTGAGCTTTCGCGATGAAGTAGAGAAACTCCTGTCGGAAATCCCGGACGCAGGATCGGGATCTGGCCCGAGCGGTTCTCAGACAAACATCTCATCGCGGCCGTTCATGATTCAGCATGATGGCACATCTCAGATCCAATCTGGCGCGCCTTCCGTCGTGAAAGGCATGAACAGTGTAGTGTTGCAGAGTTTACAGACTGCCAGGGTGGTAAACGCGAATCCAGGAGTTAGTCCCGGAAAGGTTTTCCCGACCACGATTGGAACAATCATCAAGAGTCCTAATGTTGTAACATCTCAGTCCACTGCGAGTTCAGTCGTACAAAGTCGGGGAACTTCCGTCAATCTCGATCCTCAAAGCGGCGACAAATCTGATAGCTCGGCCGATGCCCCAAAGACATCAGTTATCAATGCGCCGTCGACTGCTGACAAGCAAGATGCTTCCGCGAAAAACACGTCGGGAAAGCCAGATAGTGGCACAACTCTATTAGGCAGGACAAGCCGTAGTATTAGCGAATTATACGCCAGCACTGCGACAGATGGAATCTCATCAAAGGTTGAGTCGTTTAAGCAGACCCTTTCAGGTTTGACTCATCCTGAGAGCGTCCCAGACGAAATGACAACCAAACCTGATGCGTTGCAGGTTGCACAGACTGTCATCCGTGAAGCAAGAATTATGACGCAAGAAAACAAAACTGTAATGAACGTTAAACTCGAGCCTGAATCACTCGGTTCAGTTGTCCTGAAAGTCGCAAGCGAGGATGGAAAAATCAGCGCGGAGTTCAATGTGAGAACGCCAGACGCAAAAGTGTATATGGAGGCTTCGATTCCTCAAATGAAGCAAATGCTCCAGAGCAACGGCGTGTCCCTCTCGCATTTGACGGTACAGCTATCAAGCGGCGAATCCCCTGCCTCAGAAGGGAAACAGCAACAATATCGGTCGAAGAAAAACAGGACCGTCCAATCTAACGCTTCCACTTTTTCGATGGATGCGCTTTCCGGCTCAGTTGAAGCAGCAAGAAATTTCGGCTACAACACAATGGAAGTCAAGGTTTAGGAGGATATATGCAGCTGAACACTATTCCTACAACGGCAACATCGACGACGCCCGCAACAGGGTCAAGTTCATCTTCCGGGGCGCAGTCGTCAACTACCTCTACGACCCCAACTCTCGGGGAGGATGATTTCCTCAAAATGTTGATTACGGAGTTGCAGAATCAAGATCCGACCAATCCCCTTCAGAGCACTGACCTCGCGGCCCAGCTTGCACAGTTCAGCTCCGTGAGCGAGTTGCAGAGCATAAACACCAACCTGCAGAATTCGACCAATGCCAACCTCGTGTTGACTCAATCGATCAGTAACACGATGGCAGCTACCTTGATAGGCAAAGAGATCAAGGCAAATACTTCGAACATCGCTTTCGATGGAAGCACCCAGCCTGCAATCGGCGTGACGTTGAATAGCAGTGCCGCGGACGTGCAGGTGAAAATCATGAATTCAAATGGTACTGTTGTCCGAACCATTGATGCCGGTGCAAAGGCGAGCGGCGACAACACTATAACATGGGACGGAACAGGTGATTCTGGAAACAAAGTGCAAGCCGGCAACTACACGTTTTCCGTCAGCGCTGCAGACGCTCAGGGAAATGCAATTTCACTGACATCCTATGTGCTGGGGATCGTGCAAGGAGTCAAATACACTTCGAACGGCACCACTCTGATTGTAAATGGCTCTGAAATTAATCTGTCCGACGTTCAAGAGATCTTTGGAAGTTAAGAATGTTCGAGGGATCCGATGGGACAAGAGGTTGATGGCGTAAAAATACCGTTCGTGCCGATTGGCGGTGTCGAAGGGTTAAGAACGACACCGCAGATCAATCCACCGAGTGGGAAGTCTTTCGATGAGGTTCTCCGCGGTGAGCTTGACAGACTGAAATTTTCGCATCATGCACAGACTCGGCTCGAGTCGAGGAATATTCAGCTTTCCGACGAAGACGTCAAAGAACTTGCTGACGCTGTTGACCGGGCAAGTCAGAAAGGTTCCCAAGATTCTCTGGTCTTAATGAAGAATGTTGCATACATCGTCAACGTAAGGAATCGCACTGTAGTCACCGCAGTTGACGGCGATAAACTCGATGAGAATGTTTTCACGAACATCGACAGTGCAGTTTTAGTAAGGACGCAGAATCTCGCGTCTCAACAATAACGAATAACTCAGGGCTGGCCTCTCCGCTTGTAGCGGGGGGAAGCCCTTCTAAAAGCGCCGACTGACTGAAGCGCTCAAACAGAGACGCAGTGGCTTGCGTCTCGATGAAAAACATAGGAGGGTTACAAAATGCCATTCAGTGGTTCTCTCACCTCAGCCGTTTCCGGTCTAACGAACCATCAGACCATGATGGATACGATTGCGAACAACATCGCAAACGTAGATACGATCGGATTCAAATCAAGCCGTATCACGTTTAGCGAAGCGTTCGACCAGATTATTAGGAACGCGACCGGCCCGACAGCCGTAAGCGGCGGTACAAATCCAATTCAGATTGGCTTGGGAATGTCGGTTCAATCAATAGACACTCAAATGAGTCAGGGAAATCTTGAGACTACCGGCCAGACTACGGATCTCGCCCTTCAAGGGGATGGATTCTTCATCGTGAACCTGGATAACAATCAGTACTACACTCGTGCTGGTGCGTTCCAGTTCGACGCTCAGGGCCGTCTCGTCGATCCCGGCACCGGCGCAATCGTCCAGGGTAAGATGGCTGACACTCAAGGCGTCTTGCCGGTTGGTTCCGCCGTTTCAGATATTGCAATTCCATTCGGGCAAAAATCACCGGCGAACGCGTCGACGTTTATTAATCTTACCGGCAACCTTGATTCTTCTCAAACGCCTCTCGGCACAATCCTGAAATGCAATTCCGTATATGCCATCGATGGCGGCAGTGCTGATGTGGAGGGGCTCCTTGCTGCTGACAGTGGCGGCGGGAATAATCACGTCGTCACAGGAATGGTCCCCGACTCGACGACATTGACGGTGTCGTACGCGGGCACCACAAAGACCTACACGTATGTCACAAACGACGCGGGAGTTGGCAAAGGGGATTTCCACACGCTGAGCGATCTCATGGCCGAAATAAACAATGATTTCAACACGGTAAATAATAGCACAGACCTCGTGGCAGAAGGAGCAGACGGACTAGGTGAACTGACCTTCACCAATGGTACTGGCGGAGACGAATCACTCCAGATAACCAGCACAAATCCCGTTCTGCAAGCTGCCCTGGGAGCTTCGAGCCTGACAACGGTGACAAGTGGCGGCTCAATTTCGACACAGCAATTCTCTCACGTCGCCACCGCTTCGGACAATTTGACGAGCCTTCGGAATGCGTCGGGTGAAGACTTGAACCTAGCATCGAGTGACGTCATCACAATAAACGGACAGGTTGGTGGAAATTCGGTGGCTACACTGAGTCCGGTAGTTGACACCGACATCACAACCTATGGTGACCTGGCAAAACAGGTGGCAAGCGCCTTTGGGATTTCAAACTCAGGCGCAACGTCTATTGACCCGCTTACCGGGTCATTGACCATCAACGGTGACGGCGGTACTGCGCATATGATTACGAATGTTGACATCGCAGACTCTACGAATGGCGTTGCCAATTTCAATGGTGTGTTTAGCGGGAGTCCGGGCGATTGGAGTCAGACACAAGCTGCGACGGATGTCCAGCAGAACATCTCCACGACGATCTATGACTCGTTAGGAAACCAATACAATGTCACGCTAGCATTCACAAGAGATGTGACCCGTCCGAATACCTGGACTTGGAAAGCATCAGTAAGTGACCCGGCCCAGGTTACTGGCGGCGGATCAGGAACCGCCGTGTTCAATAACGACGGTTCATTGAGCGCTTTCACATTCGATGATGGCTCAACCACTCTTCAAATCAATCCGCGAAAAGTCGGCAATGCTGCAAACCTGAGCGCGGACCTCATCAGCCTTTCTCTGAACGTCGGTGCGAAAGGAGACTTCTCAGGTCTTACGCAGATGAGCGGTGCCTCGACAACCGTTTCCGGACAGCAAGATGGTTACGGACTCGGAATACTGACAAGTGAATCGATTGACAAGAACGGTAAGATCGTCGGTGAATTTTCAAATGGCACGACCCGCACTCTCGGTGAGGTCATGGTGGCGACATTCGATAATCCTGGCGGTCTCACTCGCGTGGGTGGCAATTTGTACAGCGTTTCTGCCAGCACAGGAAACGCGATAATTGGAGAGGCCGGAACTGCAATCCCGACACAAGTGGTGAGCGGCTCGCTCGAAGAATCAAACGTCGATCTTGCAACTGAATTATCGAACATGATTGTCGCCGAGCGCGGTTACCAGGCAAATGCACAGGTCGTCACAGCAAGCAGTAATCTGTTAAGCGATCTGGTCAACACAGTAAGATAATAACTGAACTATGAACCTCGCCCTAACCTCCTCCCAATTGAAAGGAGGAAGGGCGAGGTCAAAGATGAGGTGCGCATGATTCGAGTTACCCAATTAAACGGTGAAGAAATTGTGGTAAACGCGGAACTTATCGAGACGGTTGAGAAAGCCCATGACACGATCATAACTCTCACAACCAGCCGCAGAATACGTGTCCAGGAGGGGATTGAACAGATAGTCGACAGAGTCGTTGAATACCGCAGACGAATTTTTTCACCGGATATCGAGAAGAAAGCTCAGAGCTGATTCGTTCCAGAACCGTTGACTTGGAGTCGCGGGTATCGATTCGGCTGCTGACTGACAATATTAACCACTTGCTCAATATTGAGCAGACCACACGCTAAAGCACCACAAAGGTCCAAAAAATCCCGAGATTTTCGGCCATTGTGGCGGCATAACGCTTGACTTATTTGTGTTGTGAAAAAATTAAAAATGAAGGAAAGGCTTAGCTAAGATGGCAGAAACAATTCAACAAACAGCCGTTGAAAAGCCTGCGAGCAAACCTAAGAGGGGGCTGATAATAATGTCAGTGGTTGCGGCACAGCTCGTTGCCGCTTATTTCTTGATCAGCTTCTTCCTCAGGCATGGCGCTCCTGGATCACAAACTCCCGCATCTAACGGTCCCGCGAAACAAGTTGAAACGAGCCAGAAAGCTGAAGGCGTCGATCCGAACTTTGACCATGTCTACGTCGTAAAAGATCTGGTGGTTAATCCGGCCGGGACTAACGGTTTGAGATTCCTACTGACAACGGTGGGTCTGGAAGTCACGTCGGAGGAGACCGTGAAAGAACTTGAGAAGCGCGACGTGCAGATTCATGATTCAATCATCAACATCCTGACCAGCAAGACCTTGCCAGACCTCGATGACAACATTTCCAGAGACAGTCTGAAGACTGAAATCAAGAGCAGGATCAACAAGGACTTGGTTTCCGGCAGAGTTCTTAATGTCTACTTCAGCAAGTTCATAATTCAGTGAACTGAGAATGCCAGACGTACTTTCGCAATCGGAGATAGACAACCTACTTGCTGGAATAGGAAATGGACCCCAGGAGACTTCGGGGGCTGTTCATACCACTCCGAAGGTTGATGCCGATGTACAAAGTTTCGACTTTCGCAGGCCTAACCGAGTCTCGAAAAATCAACTCCGAATCTTCCAGGCAGTCCATGAGACTTTCGCGGAGTTATTCGGATTCTATCTAGCACAGAAGCTCCAGGCCCAGGCATCGATAAACGTCAGCTCTGTTGACCAGCTCTTCTATTCTGAGTATCAGCTCTCGATAGGGAGTCCGACCTGCCTCTACGTTTTTGACATGGAGAAGTTGGAGGGACGAGGAGTACTCGAGCTTTCGCCGGCTCTGGTCTTCTCTATCGTCGAGAGATTGTTGGGCGGCGGCGGCGCCCCTCCCACAGAGCCTGCTGGAAAGCTTCGTGCTGTAACTGAAATCGAGAAAAGTCTTGTCAAGGGAATAGTTGACAAAGCTTTTCAAGATTTGCAGAATGCGTGGAAGTCGATCAGCAATCTCAGGTTCAAGCTTGATCGGTTCGAGAGTGAGGCGGACTTCCTTCAGGTCGCACCCGCCAGCGAGATAGTCCTGGTAGTATCCTTCGACGTTCACATAGCAAATACGAATTATCTGATGAACCTGTGCTTCCCGACTTTTTCGCTCGAGGATATTATTCAGCGGTTGAACGTCCAGTATGTTGACCCAATGGCCGGAGGAGCATCAGCTCAGCTGACCAAGTACGATGCGGTCGCAAGGAATCTTTCGGCGACTGAGCTGTCTGTGAGCGTTACGCTTGGAAAGGCGTCGATTTCCCTTCATGATCTCATGGAACTGCAGCCTGGTGATGTCATTGTCCTCAACACCAAGAAGGACAGTTTGCTTCCGGTGAAGGTATCTTCGCAAACGAAATTCTTCGCGAAAGTTGGCACTCGCGACGGACACAAGGCAGTGAAAATAGTTAGACATGCCTCGGAAGAGGAACAAAACGGAGCATAAAGATGGCAGATGAAAATGTGCAGGGTCCGGAAGTCGAAAAACCCGTACAACCCCGACAGGAACCGGGGCCTTCGGCAAAAGAAATTCAAGACCCTGCCTTTGAAGACTTGTCCGACTCGGACAGTAAGCCAAACGGCAAAGAGAACAAGCTCGATTTACTTCTGGACCTTAGCCTGGCCGTTTCTGTCGAGCTTGGAAAGACTACCATGGTCATAAAGGATATCCTGGAACTCGGTCGGGGTTCTATAATTGAATTTGACAAACTCGTCAGCGAGCCTGTCGACATTCTGGCCAACGGAAGGAAGATGGCGGAAGGTGAAGTGGTTGTCGTGGACAAACATTTCGGAATCAGGATCACGACCATGGTCGACCCTGCCGACAGACTGAAAGGATTGCGAAAGTAATGGACTGGCTCATACTCAGGACTTTCCTGACACTGATTTTCATTATCGGGTTGATGTTCGCGATGCTTTTTGTCGCGCGCAAATACTTTTTCGCCAGACCTCGTTTCGCGAATGAGAACATGAAAATCCTTACCTCGATGAATCTTCAGCCAAAGAAGGCAATCTATCTGATAAAAGCTTTCAATAAAGTCATGCTCGTCGGCGTGAGCGATAACGCGATCTCATCGCTTGGCGAGATAACGGATTCCGATGTGCTCCGAAGTCTGGAGGCGGCTGTTGAAAAACAACAAGGCAAAGGTTTCGCAGAAATTCTGAAAGGCTTTTCGCTGAAATGAGACGTTTCATGATTTTGGGCTTGATATCCGTTTGTTTGCTTTCATCCGTTCCAGGTGTGAACGCGCAGACATCAATCCCAATTCCCAAAGTGACACTGGGAGTGGACAAAGCGACGAAACCTCAGGATGTCGCGGTAACGCTGCAGATACTATTTTTCATGACCATCCTGACTCTTGCACCGGCGATACTAATCATGACGACGGCGTTTCCGAGAATAGTCATCACTCTTTATTTTCTCAAGCAGGCTCTCGGGACGGCAAGTGTGCCGCCGGCGCAACTACTCATGGGGCTCGCTCTCTTTCTGACTTTTTTCATAATGGCGCCAACGTGGAGCAAGGTCAACGAGACCGCATTCCAGCCGTATCTGAGAAATGAAATCTCGCTGGACTCCGCTTACTCAATTGGTGTCAAACCGATACGTGCCTTCATGCTTCGGCAAACTCGCGAGAAGGATCTTGCGATGATGGTACATGCGGCAAATCTGGATCGCCCTAAGAATCCTGACGATATTCCAACTTATGTCGTGATCCCCGCCTTCGCCATAAGCGAGATGCGCATCGGATTTGAAATCGGATTTCTGATATTTGTCCCGTTCATCATGATAGACATGATCGTCGCGAGCGTTCTAATGTCGATGGGTATGATGATGCTCCCGCCGATGATGATATCTTTGCCGATGAAGATACTCCTCTTCGTGCTGGTGGATGGCTGGTATCTGCTCGTGGGATCACTCGTTCAGAGTTTCAAGTGAGAATAATATGACTGAAGAATTTGTGATCGGTATTGCAAGAGACGCTTTTTACACTGTGTTCATTGTTGCAGCGCCTGTGCTGCTCGTTTCGATCGTTATCGGCCTGTTGATCTCAGTCTTCCAGGCGGCTACCTCCATAAATGAAATGACTCTTACCTTCGTTCCGAAGATCCTCGCGGTGGGAATCGTCTTGATATTGCTTCTCCCATTCATGATGGAAAAAGAGATCGATTTCACAAAACGCATTTTTGATTTAATCCCGACTCTGAAATAAGATGGATTTCTACGCCGAAAAGTTCGTCGTGTTTTTGCTGGTCTTCATCAGGATAACCTCCATGTTTGCCGTTGCACCCATGTTTGGAAATCAATCTGTGCCGATTCAAGTCAGAATGTGGGCTGGTGGACTTTTCGCGTTCGCAATATTCCCATTGATAGCCGCAACGACACATTCTGTCCCTCTCGACATCGGTCCGCTTATCGTTCTGGGACTGCAGGAAGCGCTAGTCGGTTCAGCAATCGGGTTCTCTCTCGGAATAGTTTTTCACGGAGTGGTTTACGCTGGTGAGCTGTTCGGCTTCGTCATGGGCCTTTCAATTTCCAGTATGATCGATCCGCAAAATGGCTTTGATGTCCCTGTGATAGGACAGTTTGTATATGTCATCTCTGTTTTCATCTTCATCATTCTAAATGGACACCTCTTCTTGATTCAAGCTTTGAAGATGAGTTACGACGCGGTGCCGATTTCCGGACTGAAGTTGAGCGGTTCAGCGGTAGAGACTTTCGTACGCCTGACCGGGATGGTATTTGTAACCGCAATAAAGATTGGTGCGCCTGTCATTGTGTCACTCTTCCTGACTGACGTTCTGATGGGAATAATCTCGAGAATGGTTCCTCAAGTGAACGTTTTCTTTGTCGGGATGCCGCTGAAAATAGCGGTCGGCGTTTTTACGCTGATGGCATCTCTGCCGTTCTTCGTTTTCGTGTTCGGCAAACTCCTCGATATGTTCGAGGGTGATGTGGTGCAGCTTGTGAGGGCGATGTAAGATGGCCGAGCAGAGCTTCCAGGAAAGAACCGAGCCAGCAACACCCAAGCGGCGCCACGAACTGAGACGCCAGGGAAGGGTCGCTAAAAGCGTAGAGCTTTCGACCGCTGCCGTTCTTCTTGCTGGGACCGCTGGCATTTATTTATTTGGCGGCCAGTCAATTCGACAAATAGCGGCTGTGATGAAAGATTTCCTATCGCTCTCTTACGGACTCGATCTGAATCAGAACAATATCATGTCGCTGATCCGCATCTTTGCCTTTCGTATGATTCTAATCATCGCTCCGGTCATTCTCACAATTATGCTGGTGGGAGTCGGCTCGAACCTAGCGCAGTTCGGATTTTTATTTACGCTCAAGGCGTTCAAGCCCCGCGGCATCAATCCGCTCAAAGGCTTGAAGAGATTAGGATTTTCCCAGCACTCTCTCGTTGAGCTCACGAAGAGTTTCTTGAAGATTGCACTGGTCGGATGGATCGGTTATGTAAGTGTGAAGAGCTTCCTGGCAAATTCCGTGACCCTCGTGGATAGCTCGCCTTTTGAAATCTTCTCATATATGGGATCGAGCGCGTTTGCAATTGCCATGAAAGTTTCAGCGGCCTTCGTGATCCTGGCAGGCACCGATTATTATTTCCAACGCCAGAAGTTTGAACACGACATAAGAATGACAAAGCAGGAAGTGAAGGAAGAACAGAAGCAGGAAGAAGGCAACCCGACGATCAAAGGCCGGATTCGGCGTGAGATGGTAAAGCGGCATCGTCTCAGAATGATGCAGGCTGTTCCGAAAGCCGATGTCGTCGTGACCAACCCGAC
The DNA here is from genome assembly GCA_963704305.1 of uncultured Bacteroidota bacterium. Classification (GTDB taxonomy): domain Bacteria; phylum Bacteroidota; class Ignavibacteria; order Kryptoniales; family JAKASW01; genus JAKASW01. The sequence continues at coordinate 2,313,750 of OY969888.1, forward strand.
TCACTACGCGATCGCGATCAAATATGATGTGAAAACTATGACTGCTCCTAAAGTTGTCGCAAAAGGTAAGGACCTTATCGCGCAGAAAATTAAAGAAATTGCCATCGAGCATAACGTCCCCATCGTCGAGGACAAGCCGCTTGCACTTCTGCTTTACAAGACGGTTGAAATCGATGAGCAAATACCGCCGGATTTGTTCAAGGCGGTGGCCCAGATACTCGCATATATCTATCAAATGAAAAAGATGAAGCACGGCTTCGGCAGGAGATGAGATGTCCGCGGCAATAGAGAGAATATCCAACAGCAAAACCTACAAGTTCCTCGGATCCAATACGGATCTCGTACTTGCCGGCCTGGTTCTCTTGATCCTTTCTCTCATGATCATGCCGATGCCGCCGTTCATGCTGGATGTTCTTATCTCAGCGAACATAACCTTCTCGATAGTGCTCCTGATGGTGGCAATGTCCATCACCAGTCCTCTCGAGCTTTCTGCTTTTCCGGGGTTGCTGCTGATACTCACGCTCTTCAGGCTCTCGCTGAACGTCGCATCCGCCAGGTCCATACTCAGCCGGGGATATGCAGGCGAGGTCATCCATGCCTTCGGATCATTCGTGGTCCAGGGAAATTACGTGGTCGGCGTAATCATTTTCATAATTCTCGCAACCATCCAGTTTGTCGTGATCATAAAAGGTTCGGGCAGAATCGCCGAAGTGACGGCTCGGTTTACTCTCGATGCAATGCCGGGGAAGCAGATGAGCATTGACGCGGACTTGAATTCAGGCCTGATCAATGAAGAGGATGCCCGCCAGCGCCGGTCGAGACTGCAAAGAGAAGCAGATTTCTTCGGAGCGATGGACGGTGCAAGCAAATTTGTCAAAGGTGACGCTATCGCGGGTGTCATAATCATTTTTGTAAATATCGTCGGCGGGTTCATCATCGGCATGGTACAGAGGGACCTAACACTGACGGAAGCTCTTGGGCAATATACGTTGTTGACGATTGGCGATGGCCTCGTCACACAGATACCCGCTCTCGTGATCTCCACGGCAGCCGGTATGGTTGTGACGCGAAGCGCATCCGGGAGTCAACTTGATGTGGAACTGAAATCCCAGCTCTTCTCACGTCCGAAAGCTCTCTACATCGCTGGCGGTACACTTGGTTTCTTCGCCGTTATCCCCGGACTGCCCACTGTCCCGTTTCTTGCCCTCGCATCGATAATCACTGCGGCGGGATACGTTCGTGCGCAGACCCTAATCAAAGAGCCGAAGGAAGAAGCGCAAGCCGGTGCGGCTGCTCAGAAGAAGGAAGAGAAGATCGAATCCTATCTTCAGGTTGATCCGATAGAAGTTGAGATAGGCTACGGTTTGATCTCTATGGTGGATGAGGATGCAGGCGGCGATTTGTTCCAGCGAATAACCAGCCTCAGGAAACAAATTGCTCTCGAACTCGGGCTTATGGTTCCTCCGATTCGCGTCCGCGACAACCTGCAATTGCAGCCAAGCCAGTACGTCGTGAAAATACGCGGTGTACAGGTCGCCACCGGAGAACTTTACATGGACCACTACCTTGCGATGAGTCCTAATATGAAGGAGGGAGATCTCCCGGGAATTTTTGTGACCGATCCGACATTCGGACTCCCTTCAGTATGGATTGAAAAATCGCAACGCGACAATGCAGAAGTGTTGGGCTTTACTGTGGTTGAAGCTCCGGCAGTTCTGTCGACTCACCTCGTAGAAACACTTAAGAGGAATGCGGATAAAATCCTCAGCAGGCAGGATGTCAAGACATTGATCGACAACTTGAAGAAGGAATATCCGGCGCTTGTCGATGAAATCAATCCGGAGCATTTACCACTCGGAACAATTCAGAAAGTCCTCCAGAATCTGTTGAAGGAGCGAGTACCTATCCGCGACCTCGTAACGATAATCGAATCGCTTTTGGATTATTCGAAGGTAACGAAGAATACCGAGGTACTGACGGAATATGTTCGTCATTCGCTTTCTGAATCGATCTCAGCGCTGTACGCCGATCCTTCTGGAGTGATTCACGCTGTCGCGCTGGACCCGAGCGTAGAACAAACCATGTCGAACTCGCTGCAGAATCAAAAGGAAATCACGACCACGCTTGGACTTTCGCCGGATGTCACGAAGGCAATAAACAATAGTGTATCGAAGAATATGGAACATGCACAGTCGCTCGGCTTCGAGCCGATCGTAATATGCTCTGCTACAGTTCGCCTTTACTTCTACAGACTTATTCACACAAACTTCCCGCAGGTGGCGGTGACATCTTACACTGAGTTGCCGGCACGTACTGAGATCGATATCATCGGAAGGATCGTGGCACAATGAGAATCAAGAAATTCGTCGGAGCTACTGCAAAAGAAGCTGCAGACAAGATGCGCGAGGAGTTTGGAGAGGATGCAGTCATCCTCAACACGCGACGAGTCGCGAAGGGCGGTCTGTTCGGAGTGGGAGGCGGAGACTTTTTCGAGGTGACCGGGGCGTACGATGAAGCACCGATAAGGACAGCACCGACAAATCACGACACGAAACTGGAGAAGCCCAAGCCAGCTGGTACCGGATCGGATGAAGATGTCTTGGTAGGTCTTCGAGAGCTCGCGTCAAAGTTCGAAACGAAACGAGGCCCCGCGACGGCTCGGACTGAAAGAGGCGGGCGTCTTCCTCAAATGGCATCGCCGCAATCGTCTGGGCCAATGCAGGTTGCATCCGGGATTGAGACGGAAGTCTTCAAGCAAGAGCTGAACGAAGTGAAGAGCGCTCTCGGCGAAATTGCGCTACACATCAAGCGATCCAAGATGCCGGTGCTCCCGGAGACTTTGAAGAACGCTTACTTATCCCTGGTCGAGAACGAGGTCGAAGAAGACATCGCGCTTGAGATAGTACAGTCTTGCAGCCACAGACTCAGTGGTATAGAGACGGACGACCAGTCGACTGTGGATACTTTTATTTTCAGCTCAATCGCGCGCCGCATCGTGGAGTCGCCGTCCCGACGGGCCGGGGTCGGCAAGAAGGGCTATGTCATAGCTCTCGTTGGACCGACAGGGGTTGGCAAAACTACCACTGTCGCAAAGCTTGCCTCGATATGTAAGCTGGTCAGGGCCGAGAAAGTCGCACTCATTACGGCCGACACTTACCGGGTCGGAGCCATCGACCAGCTCAAGGCTTTTGCGGATATCGCATCTATCCCGCTTTCCGTGATCTATACACCGGATGAGATGATCGCGGCGATTAAAAAATTCTCAGGCTTCGACACCATTTTCATTGACACGGTAGGCCGAAGCCAGCGCAACGCGGAGAGGATCACCGAGCTCGGAAGGTTCATCGACGCTGCTGACCCAAATGAAGTGCATCTGGTGCTGAGTGCCAACTTCTCGTTGAATACCATGCGGGATGTTTACAAGAAATTCAAAAGTTTAAAACCAAATAGATTGCTCATAACAAAAACGGATGAAGCTGTCTCTCTCGGCGTGCTTCTCAGTTTGGCTCAGGATTCTAAACTTCCGTTTTCATTCATAACCTACGGGCAAAGCGTTCCGGACGACATCGAACCGGCATCGGGTGAAAGTCTGGCAAAAATGATTTATCCAAACGGTGTCCTTGCGGACAGAGTCGGAGTAGAGGCAAATGTTTGATCAGGCCGTGAGATTGAGAGAAGTCGTAAGCACGCAAACAAAAGTTTTGCCGTTGAGCAAGTTGCCTTACAAAGTGACGGTGGTAAGCGGGAAAGGTGGCGTGGGCAAAAGCAATATCGTGCTGAATCTCGGGATTGCACTTGCTTCTGAAGGAGCGCGCGTTCTTCTGGTGGATGGGAACATCAACCTTTCAAATCTCGACATACTGTCAGGCGTTTCCCCTTCGCGGCGCCTCTTCGATGTTATTGAAGGGACGGCGAGGCTCGAAGATGCCGTCGCACAGATTGCCCCTAATGTTTTTCTCCTCGCGGGTTCATCAGACGGAAGATTGAAGAAGTTATCGTCAAGTGACGCAGCGATATTTTTCCGCGAGGTCAGCATGATGGAACCTTCCTTCCAGTACGCCGTGATCGACACCGCCGGGGGAATCATTCAGGAATCCATTTCGCTCGCGCTCCTCTCGGATGAGGTGCTTGTAGTTTCGACTCCTGAGCCGACGGCACTGATGGACGCTTACGTGCTGGTGAAAGTGCTCAAGAGAATTAACTCGAGCGCCGACCTCAAGCTTCTGATCAACAACACAAAGGATGCAGAGGAAGCCGGAGATGTTAAAACGAAATTCGATTTGGTGAGCCAGCATTTCCTCAACTTGAAGCTTGACTATGCTGGCTTCGTGCCATCCGATGGCTCGGTGGAGCAGGCGGTTTGTGCGCAAACGCCTTTCATCCAGGAGTTCCCCGACTCGCCTTCGTCATGTGCAATCAAATCCATTGCTGATAAAATCGTGTCCAAAGTATCCCGATCTTCATCGGGGAAGAAGAGATAATGGAAAAATTAGCTATAAGATTACCTATGTTAATATTCTTTCTGGGAGTCATCTATTTTTCCTCCGACGGATCCGACGTTGTAGATGCACTGATAAGATCATTCATGCTTGCTTTCGGGATCGCTCTCCTGATTTTGATGCTAATGCTGGTGCTCATGTTCTTTTTAACTCTTCAGAAAAATAAGTCCGTGGATCGAAAACCTCTCGGCGGTGAAGGAGCCGAGAAGAAAGTTGAGATGCAGGTATGACTATGCAAGTGAAAACGCAGGACGTTGCCGCTCTTTGGAAGAGATACTCGAAGCGAAAGACTGCAGCGGTCAAGAAGGAGCTCGTCCTTTCTTATATGAATCTTGTCAAGTTCGCGGCTCGAGCGATCAATCTTCCGCCGAGATGCGTGTTCAATAACGATGACCTGATGAGTATCGGTGTGATCGGTCTCAATGAAGCAATCGAGAGGTTTGATCCTTACCGCGGAGTGAAGTTTGAAACCTTCGCCTCTCAGCGGATCCGCGGAGTCATGCTTGATGAGATCAGGAAAGTCGATTGGTTGCCTCGTTCGGTGCGCGACAAGTATAAGAGAGCGTGGAAATCGCTGAGTGAACTCAACATGGACAAGATTAATGGTGAAAAGTACACGCGGGCCATAAAGATGTCCATCGGCGAGTTCGAACAGATCAAAGGGTATCTTGCAAACGCGGAAGCAGTTTCTCTGACGAGAAGCATCGGCGAAGACATGACTCTCGAAGATGTCATCAGCAGCGACAGCGAGGTGATTGAGCAATTTGAAGATGCAGAACTGAAAGAACAGTTAATTCAAACTCTCAAACAACTTCCCGAAAGGGAGCGCACCGTGATAACGCTTTATTACTATGAAGATCTCACCTTCAAAGAGATCGGGAAAGCGCTTGGTATCAGCGAGTCGAGGGTCTCGCAGATACACTCCGAAGTCATCGAGAGGATGAAGGAGCTTTTCAGGAAGGCAGTTGAACAATGATAGAGGTTAGACAATTGACAGACAGATTACTATCCATAAGAGAGTTGCCGACTTTTCCGACAACCGCTCTGGAGGTCATGCGCCTCGCCAGCGATTCTGACAGCAGCGCGCTCGAATTGTCACGGATAATCTCGAAAGATCCCCCGCTGGCTACGAGAATATTGCGCGTCGCAAATTCACCCTACTACGGTTTCACCAGGAAGATCTCGACGATCGAGTGGGCAATTGTCGCTCTCGGTTTCGAGACGCTCCGCGAAACCGTGTTGTCGCTTACATTGATCGATCTCTTCAGGGGAGCCTCGTCGAAGTATTTCGATCCGAGAAAGTTCTGGAGACATGCCGTTGATACGGCCTCCGCAGCCCGGTCGCTTGGAAAGGAGATCAAGTACAGACTTCCGGGTGAGGCGTATGCAGTGGGTCTCCTCCATGATATTGGGACGTTGGTGCTCTACAAATACTTCAGGGACGATTTCGAAGAGATATGTCGTCTCATGGAAAACGGCGAGGAGGGACTGCAGCTTTCCCAGGCTGAGATTGTCGTGGTGGGAGCGACCCATCCAGACATTGGAGCCTGGCTGGCGGAGAAATGGAGCTTCCCCGATCATTTTGTAGAGGCGATCAGGTTCCATCATAATCCGGGCGCCGCCGAGATTAATCCCGAGCTGACGGCAATTATCCATGTGGCAACTCAGATCGCGTCGGCGGATGGATATTCCTGCTCGGACTTGCCTCTCAAACTGGACGTTGCCGCGCTTGAGATCATCGGAACAGATAAACTGGGAATTTCGATGAAGGCCCTTGCCGACAAGTATATAAATGACAGCTCGACGCAAACTGTCACCGTGAAAGTCCCCGTAACGGATTACATGCTTCAATCCCATAAGGGACAGGCATCCGCCGAAGATGTTCTCGATGGAAACGACAACGGAGCCCAGGCTGTACAAGGCGAGGTTGACAGTGAGACGTTAAAGAATTTCTTCAAGGATGCCATCAAGTTTCTTCCTTCAACTGAAAGGCTCGTAATCACGCTGAGACTCTACGAGGGTCTTGAATTAAGGCAAGTCGCGACAGTCCTCGGCTACGAAGAAGGAAAAGTAGCTGAGTATTATAAAAATGCCATCTCCGCTTTGCAGCAAATGGCTGAACGTGCAATCATGACAAATAGGTTAGACCAATGGAAAATGAGATATTAAAAGAAAAAGTACAGAACATAATCCAACTTCCGGCACTCCCTACCATTGCTATCGAAGTTGCATCTCTCATCGACAACCCGAACACCAGCGTGTCAAAATTGACGCAGGTGATTTCCGCGGACCAGGCGCTGACAGCGAAAGTTCTCAAGATTGCAAATTCTCCTTTCTACGGATTCCAGAAGAAGATATCCACGCTCGACTTCGCGATAATGGTTCTGGGATTCGACTCGCTCAAGGAGATACTGATCAGCGTGTCGATCATTAGTGCCTTCAAGAAGAGGCAGGATAGGTATTTTAATTCGAGGGAGTTCTGGAACCACTCACTAGCGGCCGGAGTAGCCGCGCGCACACTTGCAAGGGAACTGGGCTATCGAATCAGCGGCGAATCATTCGTTGCGGGCCTCTTGCACGACATCGGAATTCTTGTTACACATCAATACTTCCATGAAGACTACAAGAAAATTATAAATGCCGTGGTCGACAGCCACCTGGCACTTCAGGATATTGAAAAGACCGTGTTGTTTGCGACACACGGTGAGATGGGTGCATGGCTTGCCGAGAGATGGAATCTTCCGCAGCAGCTCGTCGAGGCGATCAAGTTTCATCACAAGCCTGAGCTGGCTGAGAGGAATCCACAATTGACGGCGCTTATCCATTTCGTGGATTACTTGTGCCACAAGCTAAAAATCGGCAGCCTCTCATATGAAAAGGTTGATAGTTACAGTCCTCAAGCGCTCGAAATTCTGAATATATCGGAGTCAGAAATTACACAGGCATTTTTTGAATCGTTCGGATCAAAGTTGCGGGAAGATCTCGAACATACACTTGTCAACATAGCTTGATTTTTAATCAGGAGGCTTTCATGGAGAAAGGCGAAATAATGGTTCGGGACGCGGAGAAAAAAGAAGAGCGGACCTCAGGTCAGAACGCGGCGGCGGTCATCGAACGGTTCATGGAGACTCGTGAAAGTTACATTCGCGCACTGGAAACAACCATCCAGGCTTTGACAGACAAAATAGACTTTCATCAGAAAACAGAAGAGGACATAAGGCAGTCGATCGATGAGCTGATTGCGATGCAGCGCCTGGCTAATACTGTAAGCATTGCAACCGATTCGGTTTCAGTGTTCAGCTCGCTCCTCGAATTGACACGACAGGTAATCCCGGTTGAAGAAAGTATGATATTCGAAGTCGCTAATCTCAAATCGCAGGCGAAGCCGTTTCTTCCGATCTGTACAGACTATATGATGAAAGGCTGCCAGCACCTGATTGAGGAGGGGATTCTCGACTGGGTCATCGAACAGAAAAAGACGACTGTCGTCCCCGACTTAAGTTCGTCGGTCGGAGAAGCGGGCGAGAGAAATTTTGCAGTTGTCCCGCTTGTACTGAGAAACGAGGTGCTCGGTGTCTACGTGATTCGAACCGAAAAGGTCCGCAGGACATTTTCTGATCACGAGCTGATGATACTCGGAATACTGGCGAACCAGGCAGCGGTGGCGATCGAGAACCTTAGAAACATTGAAAGGCTCGAAAAAGCGACCGAGGAACTGAAAAAGTCTCAAGCACAGATGCTGCAAACCGCCAAGTTGGCGTCCCTCGGTGAGCTCGCAGGGGGAATAGCACACGAGATAAACAACCCGCTCCAGATCCTTCTCGGCCACCTTTCACTGCTCTCGCAGGGAAAGGATGTGGAGCAGCGACTTGAAGTCGTGCGCAATCAGGTGCAGCGAATTGCTGAAATAACCCGTCGGCTTGTCTCTTTCTCCAGAAGCGTACCGGAAGAACTTCAGCACGAGCTGGTGAATGTGAACTGGGCGATCAAGGAGATGATTGCACTCGTCGATTATCAATTTAAAAATCGTGGGATCGAATTCGATCTTCGTCTCTCCGAAACCATACCGCCACTCGATTTCAACAAGAATTATCTGCAGCAGGGCTTCCTCAACCTTCTCATAAATGCGAAGGATGCGATGCCGGACGGCGGGAAAATGCTGATCTCTACCGACTGCCGTAACGACAAGATCATCATTTATTTTTCGGACACTGGCATGGGAATCAAAAAGGAGAACGTCGCCAGAATCTTCGAACCATTTTTCACAACGAAAGGTCCGGGCAAGGGGACGGGTCTCGGACTCTCAATTACAAGAGGCATTATCAGAAAGTTCGGTGGGGAGATCAAAGTGGACAGCGTTGAGGGACACGGCGCGACATTCACAATCATTCTTCCCGCGAAGAGAAACATTGGCTTATGATTGGAGGTAATCAGATGGCGTTGGCTATGCTAACGATTTTATTTTCGGATACAGCAACAGTGGACATTAGAGCCCTGGTATCACAAGACATTGACCGGGCAGCGTATCACAGCTCCGCGACCGCGACACACAGTTTTGTCGAGCGCGTCTTCAGCGCACCCGAGTACGTGCTTGTACTTGAGCTTGCACTGGTTCTCATCATGGCTGGTCTGTTCATCAGACTTGTCGTTCGTTTTCGCAAGATGGCGAGGGAACAGAAGAGAAAACTGGCTGCAGAACAGCGAATGAGCGTGAAGCGGCCGCCGTCGATTTCCAGGACGGAGGTGGAGAAAATTCTGAATCAGATCGCAAATGAAAAAGTGAAGGCAGCAGAAATGGCCGCCGGTGGTTACTACATTGATTACAGCGGTAGGCTGGATTCTAATGCCGCGGTCCAGGAGATGGCGAGGACCCACCGGATGGAATCCGAGCGGCTGAATTACGCGATCTCCTTTACGTCACAAGCTGCCAAGCAGACCGGAACTAAATTCAAAGAAGCTTTTGCTCTCGTTAGCGAGGATTCGGATCTCAATGTCCTGGCACGTCAACTCAACATGGGAAGAGGAGAACTTGAGCTGATACTCGCGCTGAAGAAGACCAAGATCGCGAATTCGAGAGAGCTCTCCGGGAACACAGGGAGGAGGAGGCGATGATCAAAGGAATTTACACGAGTGCGCTCGGCTTGATACCTCTTCAGAAAAAACTCGAGGTTATTGCAAACAATCTTGCAAATGTGAATACGACGGGATTTAAGAGAGATGACTCTTTCTCGAAGGAGCTAATCTCAGCGAGCTCGCTGTTCCGCGATGGCATGATCGACCCGACAGAAAAGGACTTGAAGGAGCAGACCTACACAGATTTTTCTCAGGGAACGCTGGGGCAAACAAATGACCCGCTCGACGTCGCCCTCGACGGCCAGGGTTTCTTCGCCGTCCAAACCGGCGACGGGGTGAAGTTGACGCGCGATGGCTCGTTCGCCATCTCACCTGACGGAACCCTGGTGACACGAAATGGCGATCCCGTAATGGGTACCAGCGGCCCGATCCGGATCAACGATGCCCAGGAACTTCAGAAGAGTAATCTTGTCATCGAAAGGAACGGTGTCGTGAAGGCTGGAGACAAGATTTACGGTCAGCTTCAAGTAATGATGCCGGAGAGTCTGAACCAACTCTCCAAGGCCGGCGGGAATCTGTACACGACAAGCACAGGTGCAATATTGAAGCGGGTGGACCCCTCGGCTGTCGATGTCAAACAGGGTTATCTCGAAGGCTCGAATGTCAATCCTATAGATGAAATGGTCGCAATGATACAACTTCAGTCAGATTTCGAAGCCGGGCAGAAGGCAATTCAGAGCCAGGACACCTCACTCGGCCAGGCCAACCAGGTCGGGCAGGTTTCTTAAATGAAAGCACAACCGTCATGACAACAGTCTCCATACACAGTAGCAATGGAAAACTTCATTGCGAGCTGAGCAAAGGCCAATTCGTGGCGAAAGGAGAAGCCAAGACGTTTCTCCGCGCATTGATGAAAACATATTTTAAGTTGATAATCGGTAGAATAAGAGTTTTTAAGTGGAGGGAAATATGGACAGAGCATTGAAAACGGCTGCGAGCGGAATGTATGCTCAGCAGCTCAACGTGGAAGCAATTGCAAATAATCTGGCGAACGTCAACACGACAGGGTTCAAACAGACGAGGGTGGAGTTTCAGGATCTGATGTATGAGACTCTACGCACGACTGGAATACCCGATCAGCAGGGTGGCACGCCACCGGCAGAGCTTCAGGTCGGCGATGGAACCGTACCATCTTCTACGACAAGAGATTTCGGACAGGGCGATCTCACACCAACTCAGAACCAACTGGACTTCGCAATTCAAGGGGATGGCTTCTTCAGAATCAGAATGCCTGATGGTACTGAAACGTTCACGCGGGACGGCTCATTCAAAGTATCCGGCTCCGGAAATCTCGTGACCTCAAATGGATATATTCTCGAACCGAGCTTTACCATTCCGCAGGATACGACCGGCATTCAGCTCAATACTGACGGTACCGTGGAAGCAACAATTTCCGGTCAAACAAATCCGGTGGTGCTCGGCCAGATTCAGCTCGCGAAGTTCATTAACCCGGCAGGATTGCACGCTATCGGGAACGACTTGTACCAGGAAACCGTTGCCTCCGGCACCCCGATTCTTGGGAACCCGAGCTCGACGGGATTCGGCGTCATTCAACAGGGTTATCTCGAATCCTCAAACGTCTCTGTCGTGAACGAAATGGTCAAGATGATCGAAGCCGAAAGGGCCTATGAGTTGAACTCGAAAGCAATCCAGACGGCGAACAGCATGTTGCAGCTCGCCAACAATCTTAAGGGCTCGTAAGGTCAAGAGAGAGGAAAATGAAGGGCGTTGGCTTGGTAGTGTTTGCATTGGCTTGTCTTCTCGCCTCTGCATCGAGTGAGACTTCCGCTCAAACCGTGAGCGGTCGGGCGGTGAAGAACGCGATTGAGTCTTACCTCAAACAGTTCAATTCGCCGTCCGTCGAGACTGTTCTCGAATATGAAGACCTGAAGCCCGACTATCCGATTGCATTCAAAGATCCCAAACTGAGCGTCACATCAGTCAACTCGGTGACAAGGAAGGGCTTGGTCACTTTTCTCGTGAAAGTTCGAGATTCTATCCGCGACGACGGTTCAAGCGAGACAATACCGGTGACGGTTAGGATCAGAACGTTCCAGGACGTGTTCGTCTCTACGGAGACAATAAAGCCGCACAGCGAGATTGCAGCGAACGAAGTCAGCCGCGTCAAAACGGAATCGACCGATTTACCGAATCCGGTCACCGACTTGGGGCAACTGAAAGGCAAATGGACTTCTGGATGGATACAGAGCGGCCGGGCGCTGACCTTCGATATGTTTGATGACGAGCCGGTGGTCAAGCGCGGCGATGACGTGGTAATAATTTTCAAAACTAAAAATGTAGTGGTGCGGGAACTGGGAAGTGCACTTCAGGATGGCAAACTGAATGAGATAATAAGAGTCACTAACGAGTATAAAGATAATCTTCGCGGCAAAGTTACAGGAAAAGGCGAAGTGGTGTTGGTGAATTGATAATGGAAAACAAGGGACAAAGGAACAAAGGCACTGAGGCACAAAGCACGCGTATCATCTTTGTACCGTTAAACCTCTATGCCTTTGTGCCTACCAAAAACTTGGAGTTGAAATGATGAGAATATTCATAGCGCTGATCTTATTTGTTGGAACTGCGTGCGGACAGGTGATGCAAAATCCGAGCAATTCCCTCTTTGCAGATTACAAAGCATCGAAAGTCGGGGATGCGGTCACCGTCATCGTGATGGAGCAGAACTCTGCATCGAAGGATGCGTCGACAAACACCAGCCGACAGAGCACAATCAGCGGAACCGGGTCGGCGACCTACGGAACCAAAAGCCTCCCCTCGGGCGGAGTTCAGCTCGGCACGGACAACGAGTTCAAAGGCAGCGGCTCGACGAGCGAAACCGGAAGCGTGCAAGCAGTAATAAGTGCACGAGTGTTGAAGGTCGACCAGTATGGGAATCTCGTGATCGAAGGAAGCAGGCTGATCTCCATCAACGGCCAGGACCAGGTAATAAAGCTCAGCGGAGTCGTTCGCCCGTCAGAATATCCTTCCCGACAACACGGTTTATTCCACCCAGATATCCGATGCGAAAATAGTCTTCGAAGGATCCGGCTCGATCGATCGATCACAAAGTCCCGGCCTGTTGTCCAAGCTCTTCCACTTGCTTTTTTGAGGCGCGCCATGAAAAAAATATTCGTTCTGATTCTGCTGATTGTCTCAATCGCCTCGGCGACGCGCATCAAAGATATTGCGTATGTAAAAGGCGTGAACGACTATCAGGTGATCGGCTACGGACTTGTCGTCGGACTAAACGGAACGGGTGATTCTCAAATGTCGATATTCACCGAACAGTCGGTCGCAAGTATGTTGAAGAGGTTTGGCATAACTCTAACGCAATCTCAAGTGAGGATGAGAAATGTCGCGGCGGTAATGGTCGTGGCATCGATTCCTCCTTTTGCGAGCAACGGGGCTTCGGTCGATGTCACGGTTTCATCGATGGGTGACGCAACAAGTCTGCAGGGCGGCGCTCTTCTGCTTACAGACTTGATCGGGCAGGATGGAAAAGTTTATTCGACCGCGCAAGGCCCGCTCTCCGTCGGGGGTTTCAATATCCGCGCTGCGGGCACGGAGGTGCAGAGAAATTTCACGACGACGGGAAGAATTCCAAACGGCGGCCTTGTTCAGCAATCCCCGCCAATTGACTTTGTGAATAACTGGGTGTTGTCGATCGTTCTCTCTCAACAGGATTTCACCACCGCAAACCGGGTGGCCGATGTGATTAATCAAAACGTCAAATCAAAAATAGCTGATGCCATCGACGGCGGAACTATTAATGTTCAGGTGCCGCAAGCATTCCAGTCGAAGGAAAAGGTGGTTCAGTTCGTGGCGCAGATCGAGTCTCTGCAGGTTGTACCGGACGTTGTCGCGCGGGTTGTAATAAATGAGAGAACCGGCACCGTGGTCGTCGGACAAAACGTGACCGTCCTACCTGTCGCAATCTCGCACGGGAATTTGAATATTGAAATTCAGGCTCTTCCCGTGATTTCACAGCCGGCGCCCTTTTCTCAGGGGCAGACTGTCGTGACTCAGGCCGCGACGGCACAGGTCACTCAGGAAGAAAACTCGATGGTCGCGATAAACGGCGCAGCTACAGTTCAGGACATTGCGACTGCACTTAATTCTCTGAAAGTCAGGCCGCGCGATATCATTGCGATATTTCAAGCTTTGAAAGCTGCTGGCGCGCTCAAGGCAGAGTTGGTTATAATGTGATTTTTCAAATCGCTCAACCACGAATGGGACGAACAAGGACATGATAATTTTGATGCTGATGAAACGAATGGAAGAATCATCTCTGTCCTGCCAATCACACTTAGATTTTCAATTCGTGGTATTCGCATTTATCATGTCTTTTTCATTTCGTGCAATTCGTGTTTCTGATCTTCAAGTTTCTGGTTTTACTACGTAAGATGATATGGAAAAAGTCCAGCCGAACATCTCGCCGATCCATTCGCAGCTTACTGAACAGCAGAAGACGAAGCTCAAATCTACCGTCAAGGATTTCGAAGCCGTGTTCATGGAATACATGCTGAAGTCGATGCAGGAGACCGAAAAGGTTGGCGGTGAGGATAATGAACAGGGATACGGCAAGGACGTAATGACCGGCCTTTTCGACATCGAGCTTTCCAAATATCTGGCGAAGAATTCCAATCTCGGAATTGGAAATATTCTGTACAAACAACTGACCGGCGAGGATATGGATTCGTCAATTCCGGATGGGTCATCTTCCGGCTCTCCTTTGCTCGAGCAGGTTCTTTCGGACGACCGGATTCGCTTGCGTGCGCTTCAGAGAATCAATGCATACGGTTCGGGCTCGGTGTTGGAGAATGTGGGGAAATACTCCGATATAATAGATGAAGCGGCAGGTACTTACAACGTAAAACCTAACTTGATTAGAGCGGTGATTGCCGCTGAATCCGCGGGGAAAGCGGATTCACTGTCTTCAAAAAATGCTAAGGGACTCATGCAGCTCGTGGATTCAACTGCAAAGGAAATGGGCGTCACGAACTCTTTCGATCCGCGCGATAATATCATGGGCGGCACGAAATATTTGAAGAGCTTGCTTGACAGAAATTCCGGAAATCTCAAGCTGGCGTTAGCTTCATACAATGCGGGTCCCAACAGCGTCGAAGAATACGGCGGAGTCCCTCCGTTTAATGAGACTCAGACTTACATCAAAAAGGTAATGAACTATTTGAGAATGTTTGACAACAGCGGATCTGCCGATAATGGACAATAAGAAAAACCGTCTGATGGAAGTGACAAAACAAGAGACTTCCGAATTTGAAAAGATGGCTGCCGTTTTGATCAAGAAACATGAAGCCATCTCCAAACTCGACACTGTTTCGGTTCAAAGCGTCGTGACCGAGGAGCTCAGCGAACTCAAGAGGATCAATACGTTTGAAAAAGAACGAGCAGGAATTCTGAACGAGCTATCGCTGTCCGGGCCGGATCTGAACGATTCCCTCGCCCTTGAAAATAGGTTGGGCAAAGAAGACTCGGAGCTCTATGCAGAACTTCATTCGAACCTCAAGGCAGCATTTTCAAGAGTCCAGTCTCTGAACGGCATCAGCCGTGCGCTTCTCAAACACTCGCTCGCTTTCATAAGACATAACATTCACATCCTGACTGACGGCGGAAACAGGAAACTCGTTGACAGGAAGGCTTGAAGGATAAGCAATGGGCAGCATCTCTGCATTGTTTAACATAGCGCGCGGCGCATTGATGACCTCGCAGGCCGAGTTGGATACAACCAGCCACAATATCGCTAATGCAAACACCGAAGGTTATACGAAACAAAAAGTCGTGACTGAAGCCTCTGTCCCTACTCAGGCAACGTACGGTTTTCTGGGATCCGGTGTTCAGGTAGAGACGATCGAGCGGGTCAGAGATGCGTTTGTCGACGAACAGGCGATGAATCTCAATTCGGATCTCAACGAAGCGACGGTTCAACAACAAACCATGTCAAATGTCGAGAGCATCTTCAATGAAACTTCCGGAAACGGCCTGGCAGATCAGCTGAATGCTCTCTTCACCGCATTTCAAACTCTTGCCCAGAGTCCGGAGGATCTTGGAATTAGGCAGACAGTCATGCAAGCCGGTCAGCAGGTCGCCACGACTTTCAATGTTCTAAACAACAAGCTTCAGAATATCAAATACCAGGTCGGTCAGCAAATAAGTTCTGAGGTCGGGGAAATAAACCAGCTTGCTTCGACTATAGCCAATATCAACAGCCAGATCCTGGCAAACGGCGGGGCAAAGAACGCTTCACCTGATTTGCAGGATCAGATGGGGACCACCGTTTCTAAGCTGAGCAATCTGATAAATGTGAAGATTACCACCGACCCTACGGGTATCACTAATGTCGTGGCAGCAGGCTCAGTATTAGTCGCCGCCGGAACATCATACAAGCTGAAAGCCGATCAGACATCCGATGTCGTCACGATCGGGATGGAAGATTCTTCCCAATCAGCGACGGTCACATCGGGAGAGATTGCGGGCCTTCTCGATTCCTACAATAACCAGATCACACCTTTTTCGGATCAACTCGATAATATTGCAAACACGCTCATTCAAACTGTGAACGCATTTCACTCGACCGGCTATACGCTGTCGACGAATGGAAGCCCGGCGCAGACAGGAAAGGAATTCTTCGGAGGAAACTCCGCTGGAAGCATACAGCTCTCTAACGACATTATCTCGAATTTGAACAACATAGCGGCCTCCTCGTCGGGTGACCCGGGGAATGGGGACAACGCTACGGCTATTGCCAATGTGTTAAATGCGCCGGTAACGAGTGAGGGACAGTCGATCGTTACGGCATATCAGGGACTAATAGGCAAAGTCGGCATCGCATCGCAAGAGGCTACCACCAGTCAGCAATCCTTTCAGCTTTCTCAGAACCAAATGCAGTCATTTCAGTCTTCGATATCCGGCGTCTCCCTCGACGAAGAGTTGACGAACATGATTCAATATCAGCATTCGTTCGAAGCCGCCGCTAAGGTTGTGACAACCACAGACCAGATGTATCAGACAGTAATCGGAATGGTGTCATAAAATGAAGATCAATGAAAATCAAGTTGTGGACGATTTGGTTTACTCGTTGAGCCAGACGCGTCAGAACATAGACAAGCTGCAGCAGCAGATTTCAACCGGGAAGGTTGTCAATGCTCCGTCCGATGATCCGGTGCTGGCACAGAGGCTAATGCTGCTGCAGAACCAGGTAAACCAGAACAACGTTTATGCTCAGAACACACAATACGCCACGGGTTTTCTCACGCAACAGAGCAGCGCGCTTAGCGATAGTGTAAATGTGCTTACGAATGTCAAAACGCTTCTCCTCTCCGCTGCCAATGATCAGAACTCGGCTGACGAACCTGCCTATGGGGTACAAGTCGACCAGTACATTAACCAGCTTCTTGATTTTGCCAACACGAAATACGAAGGCAAATATATCTTTGGTGGTACGCAAACTACAGCGCAGCCGTTCTTCATGAATGCCGGCGGTACTGCAGTGACACCCAATGCAAATGGTATCGATGGTGCGTTGAAGCTCGATGTCGGTTTTCAAATCAGCGATCAGTACAACATTACCGGGCAGGAAGCCTTCAACGGCGGACAGATATTCACAGACCTGATGGCGATTCGTGATGAGTTGAACGGCGGAACTACGCCTTCCCAGGCCGATATTCAAACTGTGGACAATTATCTCAATTCGATGATAGCCACCAACGCGAAGGCCGGCGGAATGATGAATCGCTTCCAATTAGTGCAGAACCAGTTAAGCTCTCAGACTCAATCCCTGAACACCACGATGTCAAATCTCGGAGACACAGATGTCGCCGCCGCAACAATAAAACTGGAGGAGCAACAGACCGCTCTGCAGGCAGCGCTGCAAACCGGCGCGGGAGTCATTCAACTTTCGCTCGCGGATTACCTGAAATAAGAGATGAAGAAGACAATAGAAATAGGCACAATCGCCGGCTTACTTTTCGGAATAATCTCCATCTTCGGTTCCTTCGTCATGGAAGGCGGAAAACTTGGTGCGCTTATAATGATACCGGCGATGACGATTGTGTTCGGAGGTACGTTTGCAACTGCTATGATCGGAACTTCGTTCAAGCAGTTCAGCAAGATTTGGAAGTTTGGTTTGATTGCGTTCACGCCGCCGAAGCACAACGTCGAGAAGTTGATTGAGTCGATTGTTCAGTACGCGACAAAGGCCCGGAAGGACGGTTTGCTTGCACTAGAAAAGGATCTAACCGGAGTTCAACATCAATTCCTTAAGAAGATGCTCCGATTCGCGATCGACGGGACCGACCCCGAGACTATGCGCGCCGTGGCAGATGCTGAAATGGGTTTCTTGAACGAAAGGCATATTTCGAACGCAAATGTCTTTCAGAAAATGGGCGGGTACTCACCGACGATGGGAATCATCGGCACCGTGATGGGCCTGATAGTGACTCTTGCAAACGCCGGCGGGGATCCGAATGAGCTGATCCATCATATAGCGACCGCGTTTATCGCGACTCTGTGGGGAATCTTCATGGCGAATATCGTGTGGCTTCCGATTGCTGACAAGTTGAAAACGATACATAGCGAGGAAAACCTCATCATGGAAGTAACGCTGGAAGGAGTCCTTGCGTTACAGGCGGGAGAAATACCGGCAATCGTGAGATCGAAACTGAGAGCTATGCTGCCAAGCAGCGAGCAAGGTGAGATATAATGCGCAAGAAAGTCGAAGGCGAACATGATAATCTTGAGAGATGGCTTCTGACTTACGCCGACTTGATAACGTTGCTCCTCGGTCTGTTCGTAATACTCTATGCAAGCTCACAGGTCGATATGACGAAATTCAAGCAGTTCGTTTCTGCATTCGAGAGTGTCTTCGGCGGAGGTGGAGGCTCGTCTGGAAACTTGCCTGGCGACAAAGGAGTGATGATAAGCGAGGCACCTCAATCGCCGGAGAAAAGCTCTCGACAACTTGAAAGGAAAGTCGAGGCCGCCGTGGGCGAAGCCCTCAAATCTGGCGGCGCCCTGATCACGCACGACGAGCGTGGAGTGACTGTGCACTTCCTGGAAAAGTTCATGTTTGACCAGGGAAAGGCAGATATAAAGCCGGAAGCATATGACGTACTTGATACGCTAGGCTTCCTATTGCAATCAATTCCCAACCAGATTCGCGTGGAAGGCCATACGGACACGACGCCAATCCACACATCTCAATTTCCATCAAACTGGCATCTGTCTGTCGCACGAGCAATGAATGCGGGTTATTATTTATTGCAGAAGTACAAGATCAGGCCGGAGAAGGTATCGATAATCGGCTACGGTGAATATCATCCGCTGGTTCCAAACGATACCCCGGCTCACAAAGCGGAGAATAGGAGAGTGGACATTGTCATACTTAACACCGGTACGAAGGACTGAGGAGAAGACAGAGGTGAAAATGAAACTGATGACGAGGCAATTTGGCGAACTGGAATTTGATGAGAGCATTGTTTACCATTTTCCTAATGGCATGCTCGGCTTTGAAGAGCTGCACGACTATATTATAATTGACGATAAAGATACAGAGCCTTTGAGATGGCTCGTGTCGATAGAAGATCCGGACGTCGGATTTGCAATCTTGAACGTATCTTTCATCGCACCGGAGCTTCTCGACGAAGTTTCATCGGAGGAACTTGCGTTATCTACGTTGTTCGTTGTCGTTACCTTGCATCGCGACCCGGAGCCGATCACGGTCAACTTGAAAGCTCCGAT
The DNA here is from genome assembly GCA_963704305.1 of uncultured Bacteroidota bacterium. Lineage (GTDB taxonomy): Bacteria > Bacteroidota > Ignavibacteria > Kryptoniales > JAKASW01 > JAKASW01. Next base: position 2,333,138 of record OY969888.1, read on the forward strand.
TGTGATCAATAATGCGACGAAGACAGGTAAACAAGCTGTTCTCAATTCAGACAAATACTCAACAGAATACAAAGTTAACTGACCATGGAAGGGAAATATGCTAGTCTTGACAAGGAAGTTAGGCGAAGTAATCAAGGTCGGCGATAAGATTAAGATTGTCGTCGTATCCATTGATGGCAGCAGCGTGAAGTTGGGTGTGGAAGCTCCAACAGAAATTCCAGTCCACCGCGAAGAAGTTTATCAAAGGATTGCTGCGGAGAACAAAGCGGCATCTGCCCAGCTCGATAGGGAAAAAGCAAAAGCGTTAAAAAACATTTTGAACCGACCCTCGCCGGGATCGACGGGAGAGAAAAATGACTGAGTTCCAGCCTAAAAGTGTTCTCATCATTGATGACACTAAGATTGCTGCGCAGTTTGTCGAGGCATTTTTCAAACGGTTGAAGTTCAATGTCCAGGTCGCATCTGATGGCTACGAAGGATTGAGAATAGCGCTTTCATCCAAGCCGGACCTGATCCTTCTTGACATAATGATGCCGCGCCTCGACGGCTTTAAGACATTGCAGGTGATCAAATCGAATGAGCTGACAAAGGACATTCCGGTCATAGTCATGACTGCCTACTCTGACAAGGTCAACGTCGTCTCAGCCAGCAGGCTCGGAGCGCTCACCGTAGTAACCAAACCGCTCACCGAGGGAATTCTTTTCGACAAGGTGAGACAGATTTTCGGCGAAGAGTATGTCAAGTCACTGAGTGCTCATGTCGAAGACAAGGTGAATCCATTCGGTGTGAATGAAGAAGAGTACGATAATGTCGTGCGCGGGATGGTTGAGGAGTTCTTGAAATATTATGCCGAACAGACTGCCGAGCTCGAGCAGGGGATTCGCAACAAGGATGTCGACGTAATTCGAAGAGTCACTCACAACATACGCGGCACGAGCGGCTCGTTCGGCTATGGGGAGGCGACAAGACTCGCCACACGTCTTAACGAACTGGTGCACGCCTCTTCGATCGACTGGGATCAGGTCGATAGAATTTTTCTCAAGCTGAAGAGCAGGTTGCAATGAAGAAAGTTTTGGTCGCGGATGACGTGCCGATGATCAGGCAGCTTGTCGGGTTTCACCTGAAACAGATCGGCTTCGAAATTTCGAACGCCGCCGACGGAGCCGAGGCACTCTCCATGGCACATGATACTGAATATGATCTGATCCTTCTCGACATAATGATGCCGAAAATGGACGGGCTCGAAGTCTTGAAAAGAGTTCGCGAGGCATCGGCAAATATTGGTACGCCGATTGTAATAATGACAGCATATAGTGATACCGAGAACATAAGAAAAGCAATTGAGTACGGAGCTACGGATTTCATTTCCAAGCCGGTCGAGCGAGTGCCTTTCCGCAAAAAAGTCATGGACGCCATCAGCTTGAAGTACGTCGGAAACGTGAGATGAAGCTGTCTCTCTCCATGATTGTGAAGAACGAAGAGCGATTCCTGCCCGGATGCCTTGATAGCGTGTCTGGACTCGTCGACGAAATCGTCATCGTAGACACCGGCTCGACGGACAGTACGCGGAGGATTGCTGAGAGCTTCGGCGCGAAGATTTTCAATTTCGAGTGGTGCGACGATTTTTCCGCGGCGAGAAACATATCGCTGAGACATACCACGGGAGACTGGATCCTTTATCTCGACGCCGACGAGAGAATCGATAAATCCTACCACGATGAAATTCGCAGACTGATTTCAAGTAAGAAAGCAGATGCGTACCTCCTCAACCTCAAGAGCAAAATCGGATTGAGGGAAGACGCACAATATCACCTCGTATCTTACCCGCGGCTCTTCAGAAAGCTGAAAGGAGTGAAATTCATCGGCGAGGTACACGAACAAGTCACCTCATCGCTCGCCGCGATCCATGCGAGGATCGTTCAGACGGACGTGATAATCGACCATCTCGGTTATGCGCAGGACGATGATGTTATTCTTGAAAAGGCGAGGCGCAACCACCGGTTGATCCTCTCGCAGGTTGAGGGTGGCGAGAATCATGGCTACGCGCTGTACCAGCTTGGACAGACCGAGATAATCTTGGGCGAAGTGGATAATGGTCTGGCGCATTTGAATGAAGCGCTGAATGTTGGCGGTTTCGGGAAATCCGTTGAGGCTTCCATTTATGCAATAATCGCGGAGAATGAGTCCAAGCGTGGAGATAATGAAGCTGCTCTGGTAGCGTGCGATAGGTCTCTCGAGTCTGCACCGCAGCAGGCGTTCGCTCACATGATGAAAGGCGAGATCTATCTCAAGCTTGGCCGCCATCGCGAATCTGAAGACTCGTTCCTGAAGGCGCTTGAGCAATATCGATCGAGCGTTCTCAGGGGAAAAGTCGCAACGGCGATCGAGCCGGTTTTCGACATTGATGTGCTGTACTCGAAACTGGCGAACGCCGCCTCGCTTGCCGGGGACATTGAAACCGCGCAAATTTATTTTTCGAAAGCTGCCGAAGAGAATCCGACAGCCCGCAGGGTGGCGAATTACATAGAATTTTTGTTGAAACAAAGAATGTTCGACGATGTTTTCGAGGCAGCTGAGTTTTTCCGGAAATTCGAAAACGAAAACTGGTATCTGCGGCTTCTGTCTTCGGCCTTCATAGATACCGGGAACTTCCGCGAGGCTTCTGAGATGCTCACGAAAATCGACGTTCATGATGAAGTGTCGCTCTCGAGTCTCGCGAACTGCAGGATGAAGATTGGAGATTTCGAAGGAGCCGAGTCAGCTTTTCGCACCGCTGTGGATTTTGGTTACAATGACGCAGAGGGTTTGGAACTTTACGGGCTGGTCCAATTCAAACTTGGAAAGTTCGCGAAGGCAATAGAAACTTTGACGAAAGTCGTTCAGGCGGATCCCGGAAATATGCGCGCCGGGAAATTTATCGAAGCAGCTAAGTCACAATTAGCCGCATCAGCCCGAGGCCAAACAATTGCTGACACAAACTTTGCGAAGGTGTCGTCTCAAGGTTGATCGGATCCTCTCGTGTTGAGACGCTGTGGGAAGTCTTCAGTTTCTTGATTCGCAGAGTTTGGTTTTCTAACTTAAGGAATGCATTATGGCACGAGAAGAAACTATCTCAGAAATTTTTGATATCGGCCATTCGCCCAAGGAGTCTGAGCGGGCAGGCTACATAGCGATCGTTGGTGGCGGGCTGATGGGAAGGGGTATCGCGCAGACCGCTGCAAGTGTAGGAGTGAACGTTCTCATCATCGAGCGCGACGAGGAGACATCGGAGAGGTGCAAGCAGAGGCTGTCGGAAATGCTCGATACGGAGATACAGCGCTGGGCGCTGACAAAGAGTGAAAAGAAGGCGATACTTGCTCGGACGAAACTCTCGACCGAACTAAGTGAAGTAGCTGAGTGTGACCTCATTATCGAAGCGATCGATGAAGACTTCGCGACTAAGAAAGCACTCTTCAAGCAGCTTGACAAGATCTGTGATCCGATCACGGTGTTCGTGTCCAACACCGCAACGTTGAGCCTGACGAAGCTTGCCGAAGCGACATCGCGGCCGGACAAGATCATCGGCATGCATTTCCTTAACCCAGTTCCAAGGGTGCCGCTCGTTGAGATCGTTCGCGCGCTCAAGACCAGCAACGATACTTTCAGAAAGATCAAGAAGTTTGCTGAGGACCTGGGCAAGACGGTCGTAGAGGTTTTCGAATATCCCGGTTTTGTTACGACGAGAGTCATCTTGCCTCTGTTAAACGAAGCTATGCAGGTTTTGCTCGAAGGGATAGCTACGGCAGAGGGTATAGACACCGCGATCAGGCTCGGCTACGGCTTGAATGTCGGGCCTCTCGAGATGGCAGATTCTATGGGATTGGATGAGGTCCTGACGTGGCTCGACACCCTTTATCACGAGCTCGGCGCGCCTCAATACAGGGCCAGTCCTATTCTTCGCCGAAAGGTTCGTGAAGGCTCTCTCGGCAAGAAGACCGGCCAGGGTTTCTTCAGATACGATGAATCAGGAAAGAGAATAGAAAATCCTTAGTAGAGTCGGTGAGGTTGCCTCACCCGTGCCAAGAAAAGAAAGCTGAAATGAAAATTCTCGTCTTAAACTCCGGAAGTTCCTCTGTTAAGTATCAATTCATAGATGTCAAAGACCAGACAGTTCTGGCAAAGGGTATCATAGACCGGGTCGGGATGAGCGACTCCGTTGTCACTCACGAACGGTACGACGGCGACAAAGTGAAGATCAGTGCCGAGGTACTCGACCATCAGACTGCGATAGAGTACGTCCTGGCGGTTCTCCTCAGCAAGAATCACGGTGTAATTCAAGACAAGTCGGAGATTGATGCGGTCGGCCATAGAGTGGTTCACGGCGGTGAAAGCTTTTCCAGCAGCGTTCTGATCGACCAGAGAGTAATAGATGATATCCGGGAGAACATCGAGCTGGCACCACTTCACAATCCCCACAACCTGCGTGGCATCCAAGCTGTTCTGAAACATTTGCCGGGCACTCCTCAAGTCGCAGTGTTCGACACGGCATTTCATCAAGGAATGCCTGCTTACGCCTTTCTTTATGGAATCCCGTATCTCCTTTACAGGCGATACAAGATTCGCCGGTACGGTTTCCATGGCACGTCGCATTATTATGTTTCCAAGAGGGCCGCCGAACTGCTTAATGTGCCGATCAACAAACTTAAACTTATCACCGCGCATCTCGGCAACGGCTGCAGCATGGCCGCGGTCGATAAAGGAGTTTCGGTCGACACGTCCATGGGATTCACGCCGCTCGAGGGATTGCTCATGGGAACTCGGAGCGGCGACCTCGATCCGTCTATTATTTTGCATGTAGTTGGTCGCGAGGGCCTATCGCTGGCCGAGGCCAACACGCTCCTCAACAAACATAGCGGGCTCCTCGGAATATCCGGGCTAACGAGCGACATGCGAGAGATTGTTTCCGAGAAGAAAAACGGCAACAAACAGGCGGAACTTGCATTTCAAGTTTTTACTTACCGGATAAAGAAATACATCGGCTCATACGCGGCGGCGATGGGTGGTTTGGACGCAGTCATCTTTACAGGCGGCATCGGGGAAAACAGCCCGGACGTTCGCGCCGAGAGCTGCAGAGGATTGGAATTCCTGGGCATCGAGATAGACGATGAAAGGAACAATTCCGCAGACAAAGAGAGATTCATCAGCGCCGATTCATCACGCGTGAAAGTCCTCGCCTTGCCGACAAATGAGGAGTTGGTCATTGCCCTCGATACCATGAGAATAGTCGAATCTGCCAATCGTTCTTCACCCCGAGAAGTCGGGATTTCTTTGGGAGAGATGGAGCATGAAAAAGTTAATTATCATAGCTAGCGCTGCAGCGATAGCTGTAGGAATTGCTTACGTGGTCGTGAAAGCGGTCGAGGAGCTCAACTTCGTAGAAGAGGACGAAGAGCTCACTCCGGAAGACGTAGAGTCTCAGCTGCTTCAGCACGAATAGGGTTCAAGGATTTTCTTTGGGAGATGTATCGATTCCGAGAACCATAGGGGTAGTACATTTACTTCCTTTGCCGGGTGCGCCTAACTTTGCGAGCTCGATCGGCTTTGTCATTGAGCGCGGCCTTCAGGATTGCGAAACCTATCATGAAGGTGGTTTGGATGCGGTGATAGTCGAAAATTTTGGCGATGCGCCGTTCACCAGTGGAGTCGTCCCGGCCGTTACAGTTGCTGCGATGACTCTGGCAGCGTCTGAAATGAGGAGACGTTTTCCCGATTTCCATTTCGGCATAAATGTCCTACGCAACGATGCCGAATCCGCACTCAGCATTGCCGCGGTTGTTAAGGCAGAGTTCATCCGTGTAAATGTTCACGTCGGCGCCGTGCTGACCGACCAGGGAATTATTCAAGGCAAGGCTTACGATACTCTGCGGCTGAGAAAGAATTTAAATTCCGACGTCAAGATCTTTGCAGACATAGGCGTGAAACATTCTTCTCCGATTGCAGATTACCCGATAGAACGACAGGCCGCTGACGCACTCGAGAGAGGTCTCGCCGATGCATTGATCGTTACGGGCCCGCGCACTGGCACACCAGTCGACATTCAAGAGCTCCGAAAGCTCCGTTACAGTCTTCCCAATGGTAAGATAATTATTGGTAGCGGTGCAAACCCGGCAAACGTGAGGAGGCTTCTGAGATACGCGGATGGCGTTATCGTGGGGACATCTCTTAAAATCGATGGGTTGACTTCTAACCCTGTCGATGGTAGACGCGTGAGGGAATTTGTAAAAGCCGCAAGCTGAGAGCGGGCCACCTTGCGAATGTATTGAGGCCTTGGTTTGGCGACCTTCGCAGGGTAAAGAGGCACCGCCGATTCTTCTTGTCTCTCCATGGGAATCTCTTTATTTTGATCCATCATGCCGTACGGTTTCTTGTTTAGCTCTCCCTCAGCAGGAGTAATTGTGTCAGGCGCAGCAGATCCGATCATCAAAGTTCTCTTATACCTGATCGTCATTCTCGCGGCAGCAAAAATCGGTGCCGAGCTCTTCGAGCGCCTGAAACAACCGCCCGTACTTGGTGAACTGATCTCCGGTGTGGTTCTTGGAAATCTTGTTCTTGTCAGCCACGGCTGGAATTTCTTCGAGCCTCTTCGCGCAGCCTCATTGACAGATCACGCCGCTGTCGGAATTGACATCCTGGCAAAACTGGGCATCATAATTTTACTCTTCCAGGTTGGACTCGAGTCGAGCGTGAGGGACATGAGACACGTCGGGATCACCTCCCTATTCGTGGCGACTGTCGGCGTGATCGTCCCTTTTGTGCTTGGCTATTTTGTGTCGGAATTGTTTGTCACGGAAGTTCCGAAGCAGATCGTGGCGATCTCTCCGAATTTCAATATTCATAACATACACTTGTTTATCGGTGCGACACTTTGCGCGACTAGTGTCGGAATTACCGCGCGAGTTTTTCGTGACATGGGCAAGATACAATTGCCCGAAGCCCGAATAGTTCTCGGTGCAGCCGTCATCGATGATGTTTTGGGATTGATAATACTCGCCTCTGTGTCGGCGATCATCTCTTCGGCAGAATCAGGTACCACCCTTTCTTTCATCGGGATCATGGGGTTGACCCTGATCGCGGTCGGACTATTGATGGGAGCGTTGATCACAGGCACCCTTGTAATTCCGCAGTTGATGAAGATTGCGGCTAAGTTCAGAACCGAAGGGCTCATGCTGATAACTGCGTTGATAATATGCTTCGGACTTTCCGCCCTTGCGGGTGCGGTGGGGCTTGCTTCGATTGTCGGAGCGTTTGCCGCCGGTCTTGTTCTCGAACAGATTCACTTCAAGGACTTTGCGAGCGACATCGGGATCACGCACCTTGTTCAGCCGATCGCGATCATATTTGTGCCGATTTTCTTCGTGCAGATGGGAATCCAGGTACACCTGGAAAGCTTCTTTATTCCGTCGGTTCTTGGAATTTCAGCCAGCTTGATTGTAGCGGCGATTGTCGGCAAACAGGCATGTGCTCTCGTGGTTGGCAAAAATGTTGATCGCATTACGATCGGACTCGGCATGATTCCCCGCGGCGAGGTCGGTCTGATATTCGCAAGCATTGGAAGAGGACTCAGTGTGATCGATGATAAGATTTTCTCGGCGATTGTCATAATGGTAATCGTGACGACATTCGTTGCGCCGCCGATGTTGAGGTGGTCGATCCTGCGGGCCGATAGAGCTCGCACGAAGAAAGGGGTCGAAAATTGACTACAGTCTCTCCCGACCTCCGTGATATGAAAGATAACAAAATGGCTCTCGCCGTGTGGTTGCTGGCAGTAAGTGTTTTGTTGCTGCATGTGGCGGTAAACATCTGGAGTCCGTATGGATTTCATCGGGACGAGTTCCTTTACATTGCGATGGGAGACCATCTCCGATTTTGGAAGATGGATTTCCCGCCGTTCATTGGCATAATCGCAAATGTCTCGCGTGCGGTCCTCGGTGAATCGCTTGCGGCCATCCGCTTCCTTCCGGCAGTTGCCGCCGCCTTCTTGATCTGGCTTTCAGGCGATGTGGCGCGACGACTCGGTGGCAAAACATTTGCGCAGACTCTCGCGGCGCTCTGCATGTTTCTTGCTCCGGTCTATTTGCGGCCGGGCGCGTTGTTTCAGCCTGTCGTCTTCGATCAACTCTGGTGGACTCTCGGCTGCTGGGTGATCATACGATGGAAACTCGATCCGGAAGAAAACAATTCGCGCTGGTGGATTCTTCTCGGTGTCGTAATGGGAATCGGACTCTTCACGAAGTTCAGCATCTTCTTCTTCGGATTTGGAGTCCTCGTCGGACTCCTTGCGACTCGCGATCGACATCTGCTGCTGACGCGCTGGCCATGGATAGCACTTGCGCTGACTCTCCTGATCGGAAGTGCAGGGATCGTTGGGCAGATTGTCCTGCGATTTCCAATTGTCGGCGTGACTCAAAATTTACAGGCAAATCAGTTTTCTCACGTCTCCGCTTCCGCTTTCCTGGTGGATCAGCTTCTGATGCTCGGCTTCCCGGTCGCCGTCATTGCATTAGTCGGCGTCATGGTCTTGTTCATATCGAAGAGATTTTCATCGCTGCGAATACTCGGCTGGACATTTCTCGGTTCGTTCGCGGTTCTTTTCTTCCTGCATGGTAAAGCGTATTACATCGCGCCGATTTATCCGGCATTGATTGGCGTGGGCGCAGTTGCAACAGAGCAGGTCGGCAAGGGCGGCTGGAAGGTCGCGCTTCGGTCTGCGGTCGTTATCCTGGTCCTGGCAAATGGAATTGTCGGTTTGCCATTTGGTCTGCCGATAGTTCCGCCTCAGCGGATGGCACGGTACGCGAGTGCGATGGGTATGACAAGTGCGGTCACGACTAATTCCGGCGAAGTTCTTCGATTGCCCCAGGACTATGCCGACATGTTAGGCTGGAAGGAGCGCGTCGAAACGCTTGCGCACGTTTTTCACTCGTTGACTCCGATGCAGCAAGAGGAGACAATCGTGCTCGCTCGCAACTACGGAGAAGCAGGGGCTATCGATTTCCTCGGGCTGCGCTACGGTCTGCCACACTCAGTATGCTTTCACGGTTCGTACTGGTTATTCGGGCCGGGTACGAAACCGGGTGCGGTGGCAATCTCGATAGGGTTCGATTCGCTCGATCTCTGCAAGAACTGGCGAAGCGTAACTCCCATGGCGCACATGGTCAACAAAATGACCGTGCCGGAAGAACAGGATCTTACCATCTATTTATGCGAAGATGAGATTAAGACGGCGCAGGAAGTCTGGCCGTCGCTTGCGGGACATTATTAATATTAATGGAAGGAGAAGCACGAGGATGATTAAACACATCGTAATGTGGAAGCTTAAAGAGCAAGCTCATGGAAACACAAAGAACGCAAATGCAAAATTAATAAAGCAGAAATTGGAGTCCCTGACTGGTAAGATTCCGGGGTTGCTGAAATTGGAAGTCGGCATTGACTTTTCCGCAACGAAGGAAAGTGGCGATGTAGTATTGTATTCCGAATTTGAATCGCAAGAAGCTCTGGAGAATTATCAAAATCATCCGGAGCATAAAGCGATAATGCCGTTCGTTGGAGAAGCAAGGGACGAAAGAAGAATGGTCGATTAGGAGGGTTGAATCGATGGACTTCACATTACAGTTGCACAATACAATAAGTCGGGAAAATCATGCAGAGATTTAACGTTGTACTCTTCAACGACTTTGAAACACTTGACGTATTCGACCCGATTGAGGTGATAGGACAATTGGATAAGTCATATGCGATCGAATTCTATTCTGAATCCGGAGGCATAATAACGAGCAGCCACAATGTGAGAGTCGAGACTCTTCCTCTCTCGGAAGTTGCACATGATGGGATCGTACTGATTCCGGGCGACATGGGAACAAGAAGGGAAGTGGACAACAAGGGTTTGATCAATCATCTCAAAGAGATTTGTTCGAGCTCTCAATTTGTTCTGACGGTTTGCACCGGGTCAGCGCTGTTGGCAAAGACAGGCTTAATCAAAAATCTCAGGGCGACATCAAACAAGATGGCGTTCCATTGGGTGGTCGAGCAGGACAGAGAAGTTCAATGGATAAGAAAAGCAAGATGGGTCAACGACGAAAAGTATTACGCCTCGTCAGGCGTGTCTGCTGGAATCGACATAACATTAGGGTTCGTCAGCGACAGACACGGAATGGAAATCGCCGGGAAAATATCGAAGGGTATCGAATACATCTGGAACAAGAAAAAAGACGATGATCCTTTCTGCTGACTTTCAGAGAATGGATTGAGGGATCGGTTAAGTCCGGATCAGGTCGAAAAGGGAAATGAAGAATCAGAAATTATCGTTGTCGATTTTGCCGCAGCAGTTAGCGATCTGCAAATTAAGGAAAGACGATCCGATTCCGGAATGGCTCACGACCGAGCAAGGATTCTTCTCGATCACAAGAACACCGGATGAACTCTCCATCGTGTGTGAAGAGCGTGCAGTCCCAGCTGGAGTTCAAGCAGAAAGAAATTTGAGTGCCTTCAAGGTGGAAGGGCCGCTCGATCCTTCATTGACAGGTATCCTCGCTTCGCTGACAAACGCATTGGCAGCAGTAGAGATCAGCGTCCTTGTTATCTCAACGCATGATACTGATTATCTTCTCGTGAAATCAGACAGGCTCGAAGAGGCAATCTTAGCTTTGAAGAAGTTCTGCGATGTCAGGATTGGGGAAGCGGAATGATGAAACTTCATCATGCCAAGACATCACTCTAGGGTCCCGGATCCGGGCAGAGTCTTTGGAGATTTTGAAAGGCATGATGTGAAACGTTCGAGGCGGGATTTCCTTAGTTTAATACAACCCGTCGCTCCTCTGTATTAAGATCGTTCGAGGGTGAGATAGAGAGATAGCGGAGCAAGTAGCATAATTTAGAGAGGTTAGTGATAGCAAGAGTTCCGCAGGGCGATGTTAGGGCGGAACTTAATAGGCGGTTGACAGGAAAAATTCGGCAAGAATAACAGAGGGCTTGTAGCCGGCGCAAGCCTTCCAATCACTGAAAACGGTGCAGACAATGCGATCAGGCTCACACGGTATCACGATTCCTCCATCATCTCAACAAACTTCCAGATAGACAGTGGCGCACTCCCTTCTAAATGATTGTTGAAGTTCGCATACACATCGAACTTCTCCGGGATGAGTTTCCTTAGATGCTCGGCGATCTCCTTGATCGTCTTGTCTCGCGGGTCAACAATCTCCGTCCAGTGTTTCCGCGTTTTCCTCTCCATACCCTGTCTGTCCGAGCCGAGGAGTCTTATCACCACTGTCTTTGTAGGAACGGAAGCCTTCCCGAACTTTTCAATGATGCTTGAAACCGATGGCATGTAGTAGCCCTCGACAAAGACATGACCTGTCTTATTTGATTTCAAGAACTTGAAGTATTCTTCATTCAGGAAGTTCGGGTTTCGTGTCTCAATTGCATATTCGTAGTTGTCGGGTAAGGCAGACAGAAACGGTCCGAGATGGTCGAAGAAGGCTTCGAGCGAAGACATTTTTTCTTTGTTAAGGTACTCGAACTCAAACATTATTACTCCGATTTTCTCCGACAGCGGCTTAAGCAGCTTTAGAAATGCATCCATCACCTTCTTGCTCATGAAGTGCGGATTGGGTTTCTCGGCAAACTCCTTCGGAGCCTGTTTGTAGAAGTGAGTCAGCGTGGCGGCGTTGGGAGCTTTTACAGTGAATTTGAAATCCTCCGGTGTTAGTCTTGCATAAGCTTCAACGTCTTCCTTGCGCGGAAGTCGGACTGAGTCCGGCGCCTCCAGACTCCAGAACCACTGGTCGACTTCAGCGGTGTTGAAGTGTTCTGCGTATTCAGGGAGGTAATCGTAATGCCTCTGCTGCTTCTGTGAGTAAACTCCGATCTCCTGCCATTCGGGATAATTCCATGAGCAAGTGCCAATATGGAGATGCGTTCTCATGTTCTTCGGAAGATCATATACTGTGAGTTGAGTCTTTCTCATGGTGAGAAGTTAGCAAGTTTATCGGGAATATTCTGCAATCTGCAAACATATCATTACAGGACAGAGGCGAGGTCATACGGCCTCGCATCCCGCAGAGCTACTTGATCAATATGATTTTCTTTACTGAGATAAACTTTTCACCGTTATTTCCCTGTGCAACTATTCTATAGAAATACACTCCGCTCGAGTATTTCGCTCCGTCGAAGGTCGCCTTCTCCTGCATTCTGCTGACCGTCCACAAGCGTTGCCACTTCTCTTCCGAGTATATCATACACCTTTTTTTGAGTCAATGCGCTTGGGACAGGATTTCTTGCTTAGCATTTTCCGCGTGGTTATATTAACATACTTTTTTCGCACCCGCGTGCCGAAACTCGCCTTCGTTAACCCGTCCCCGCCAAAGGCTGTGGGAGGCGTTGGCTTGGTGAATGAAGACACTGGGCGCGTAATTTGTGTCGTTTTTATAAAGTTGCGTGAGGTACTCGCTTGAAAATAAACATCTCGAATCTCTCGGAGGGAGTCCACGAGTACGAGTTCGAAGAGAATCCTCCCGCCATCAAGTTAGATGAACGTTTCTCAAAATCAGTCTCAGTTAGGGTTGCACTTGAAAAACGTCGCAGACAGCTTTTCCTGACGGGACATGTAACGACTTCCGGAAGATTTGTGTGCGATCGTTGCCTCGATTCATTCGACAAGAATTTGATCGTCGATTACAGAATGTCGTATGTCTATGACAGGAACGACGCCGGCGATGTTGATGAAGGTGAAATAACTCTGCTACAAACGAGCACGAACGAAATTGATATCGATGAAGATGTGAGGCAGTACATTCTCCTTGCGGTTCCGCTGAAGCTTTTGTGCAAGGAGGATTGCGCAGGACTATGCGGGACATGCGGCGCGAACTTGAACCATGAAACCTGTGATTGTCAAGACCAAAAAACTGATCCCGACTTTGCCGGGATCAGACTGAAGAAGACGTTAAACAAGAATTAGGACTGAGGAGTAGATATGCCAAATCCTAAACGAAGACATTCAAAGTCAAGAGGAGCTAAGAGACGGACTCATTACAAGGCGGTCGCACCGACGATTTCTGAATGCCCTCATTGTCACGAGCCGAAGCTTCCCCACCGCGCGTGTCCGAATTGCGGTTACTATCGTGGGAAGGTCGTCTTTATTCCCAAGAGCGCTTGATACAACGGTAGTGATCCACTCTCTGTGAGTTGTTCCATAATCTATATCCTGAGTTGATTTAAGAATGCGAATTGCACTCGATGCAATGGGCGGTGATGAGGCACCGCTCAAAATCGTTGAAGGAGGATTGCAGGCACTGAGGGAGTCAAACAACCGGTTTGAGCTCGCGCTTGTAGGACGGAAAGAAGATATTGAGAACGAACTTTCCCGGCATTCGGTCACAGGATTGAATTACTCAATCGTGGATGCCCCCGAAGTGATCGAGATGTACGATCTCCCCAACACAGCTATAAAGCAGAAGCGGAATTCTTCGATTGTTGTCGGATTGAATCTTCACAAAGAAGGAAGGGTCGACGCATTTGTAAGTGCCGGCAACACCGGCGCGGTAATGTCGGCGACAACGCTTATCCTCGGCAGGGTGAAGGGCGTTGGTCGGCCGGCAATTGGCACACCGCTTCCGACTGTCAGCGGAGTATGCCTTCTCGTGGACGCAGGCGCAAACTCGGACTGCAGACCGCACCATCTCCTCGAGTTCGGAGTGATGGGTTCGATATATGCGCGCGAGGTCATGAATAAGAAGAACCCGACAGTTGCGTTGCTGAACATCGGCGAAGAAAGTTCTAAGGGCAACGAGCTTGCGCTGGCATCGTATCCGCTTCTCGAGAAAAGTGGACTTAACTTCATCGGCAACATGGAGGGAAGAGATATTCTCTTGGGAAAAGCTGATGTCGTACTGTGCGATGGTTTTGTCGGGAATATCGTGCTGAAATTTGCCGAGAGCATCCTGCCGACTTTGAGGAGCAGGTTCAAGCTATATGCTTCCGGAAACATTTTGAGGACCCTTTGGGCAGGCCTTATGTCGCGGACATTGCGAAAGGTCTTGAAAGGATTCAGTTACGAAGCGTTGGGCGGCGCACCTCTTTTGGGTGTAAAGGGTACTTCGATAATTGGTCACGGAGGATCTACTGCACTTGCCGTAAGGAACATGGTTTTGAGGGCGGAGGAGATGGTGAATCACAGGATTTGGGGATTGATAGAAGATTCGATCAAAAAAGTGGAAACGTCCCCGCGTGTCGGGGTTCATATGGGAAGGGCTTAAGATAAATGCCAAAACGTGCTGTGATAACCGGCGTGGGACACTTTGCTCCCGAAGAGCGACTGACTAATGCCGATTTCGAGAAAATTGTGGACACGACCGATGAGTGGATTCAGACCCGAACCGGTATCCGCGAAAGAAGAGTTTTGAGGAACGGTGCGACAAGCGATCTGGCGGCAGGTGCTATAAATGATTTGTTGAAGAAAAAAAATATGTCGGCAGGAGAACTCGATCTGATTATTGTCGCCACAGTTACGCCCGACATGTTCTTCCCATCGACCGCTTGTCTCATTCAGGATAAGATCGGCGCGAAGAAGGCGTGGGGATTTGATCTTTCGGCAGCTTGCTCCGGTTTTTTGTTTGCCCTGGTGACGGGTATGCAGTTTATTCAAACTGGCGCGTACAAGAAAGTCGTCGTCGTTGGTGCGGACAAGATGACAGCGATTACCGATTACACAGACCGTGCAAATTGTATTTTGTTCGGCGATGCTGCCGGCGCGGTTCTCCTCGAGCCGGGCGAAGATGAGCGATACGGGATTCTTGATTATGTTTTGTATTGCGACGGCTCAGGTGCGCCGTACTTGAATATGCTCGGCGGCGGAAGCTTGAACCCGCCGACGCACGAAACCGTCGATAAGAAGATGCACTATCTTTATCAAGACGGGAAGGCGGTGTTTAAAGTCGCTGTCGTCGGAATGGCAGACGTTTCTTACGAAATCATGAAGAAGAACAACCTCACCGGCAAAGATGTCGACTGGCTTGTTCCACATCAGGCAAACAAACGTATCATTGATGCGACCGCCAACAGGATGGAACTTGACAGCTCCAAAGTCATGTTGAACATCGACCGGTACGGCAACACAACCGCGGCCACTATCCCACTCTGCTTGTCGGAATATTTCCAGAGCGGGCAGCTGAAGAAAGACCACATTCTTGTTCTTTCCGCATTTGGCGCCGGCTATACCTGGGGCGCGATTCTGGTTAAATGGTCCTTCGATAAATGTCAGGACTGAATTTGGACTTACCAGGAAAAGAGTTTTCCAATAAAGTTGCGTTTGTTTTTCCCGGACAGGGTTCCCAATATGTTGGAATGGGAAAAGACTGGTACGAAGCGAGTACTGCGGTTCGCGAAATGTTCGGCAGGGCAAACGAGATATTGGGTTTCGACATAGCGAGAATATGTTTCGACGGACCCGAGGATGAACTTCGACAGACTGCAGTTACGCAGCCTGCGATATTTCTGCACAGTGCTGCTGTCTTCACCGTTCTTGAGGACAAGAATTTCGATGCAGCGGCAGGACATTCGCTCGGAGAATACTCCGCTCTCTTTGCAGCCGGCGCTCTGGATTTTGAACACGCACTCATGCTGGTCGGCTTGCGAGGGAAGTTGATGCAGAACGTCGGGGAAGTGCGCCATGGAACGATGGCGGCAGTTGTCGGACTTGACGAGAAAGCCGTGGAGGAGATTTGTTTGGAGGCGTCGGGTCTTGGAGCTGTCCAGCCCGCAAACTACAACTGCCCGGGCCAGATTGTAATCTCGGGGGATGTCGGCGCAGTGCACAAAGCCATGGAGCTCGCAAAGGCCCGCGGTGCGAAGATTGTGAAAGAACTCGTTGTCAGCGGCGCATTCCATTCACCGCTCATGGAAGATGCAAAGACGGAGCTGAAGAAAGCTATCGATAAGGCACCCTTCCATGATGTGAGAGTACCCGTGTACGCGAATACAACGGCAAGACCTGTCACGCGTGCGAGTGAGATCAAAGAAGCTCTGGTTCGCCAGATGACGAGTCCCGTTAGATGGCAGGAATCTGTCTCGAATATGTTCAATGATGGCATATCGAAATTTGTGGAGCTTGGTCCGGGAAAGGTTTTGCAGGGACTCGTGAAGAGAACGGTTTCGACGAGCAGTGTTGCCGGAATTGACAAAGTCAGTGAGGCAAGCGTCTTAGCGAGATGAGCGAATACATCCAGATATCGGGATCGAAGTTCGATCTTCAAATTTTTACTGAAGGTTTTAAGGCTTCGAACGGCCCCGGCTCGTGCACATCTCAATGTTGCAAGCACGGCGTCTACCTGGATCCCGGCGAGCGCGACAGGATTATGGCCCACGCAGACCTTGTCGAGAAACACTTAGATAGAACTCAGACAAAGGACCGCGACAAGTGGTTCAGCGACGAAGAGGAAGAGGACGTTGATTTTCCGTCGGGCATTTGCGTAAGCACTGAAGTGTTTAATGACAAATGCGTATTCCTGGATCGAAAAGGGAGATGCACACTTCAGGTCACAGAAATGGAGGAAGGGCTGCCGCGGTTCTCACTTAAACCTTTTTACTGTGTCCTGTTTCCAATTGTGAAAGTCGATGGCGTTTATCAATATGATGATTTCTGTTTCGGCGTGTCGGCATGCTGCACCGCATCACCGGAGAGCGAAGACAAAATGGTGGAGGTCTGCTCCACTGAGCTCGGGCATGCTCTGGGATTTGACAGGTACAAAGAAGTCCTCGAATATTACATGAATAATTTCGCGACAATAAAAGAGCGGGAGGATTCAAAAAATGCTGGAAGGTAGAGTAGCTTTAGTAACAGGCGCTACTCGTGGAATTGGTCGTGCTATCACGCTTGAACTTGCGAAGTGCGGAGCAGATGTTGCATTTACTGACAGGGGCTCGACACACCGGGCACAAGCGCTTATCTCGGACGTGCAATCGCTTGGAAGAAAAGCTATCGCAATCAATGCGGACGTTACCTCGTATAGTTATGCTGTTGCGGCAATCGAAAAGGTCATTGCCGAATTCAAGAGATTAGATATTCTCGTTAACAATGCAGGAATCACAAAGGACAACTTGCTTGTCAGGATGTCGGTAGAAGATTGGGATTCGGTGATTCAGACTAATCTGAGTAGTGTTTTCAATTACACGAAGGCAGCGATCCGGACGATGATGGAACAGCGGTACGGGAAAATCATCAACATAAGCTCCGTTGTGGGGATCAAGGGGAATGCAGGTCAATCGAATTACGCTGCGTCAAAGGCGGGGATAATCGGTTTCACGAAGTCGATCGCTAAAGAGCTTGCAACGAGAAACGTACTTGTCAATGCTGTGGCACCTGGTTATATTGACACCGGCATGACCTCGGCCTTGACAGAGGAACAGCGTAAAGCTGTGTTGGATGCCGTGCCACTAAGGCGAGTTGGCACCCCCAAAGAAGTTGCAAATGTAGTTCGCTTTCTCGCGTCGCCTGATTCGGATTTCATCACTGGTCAGGTAATATCAGTAGATGGCGGGATGTCAGTCTAAAATTAAACAACTGGAGGAAGTACAAATGGCAGTAGATGTCGAAGCGAAGGTAAAGGAAATCATCGTGAACAAATTGGGTGCAGAGGAATCTCAGATCAAACCCGAAGCTTCATTCACGAATGATCTCGGTGCAGATTCTCTCGACACTGTTGAGCTTGTGATGGAATTCGAAAAAGCTTTCAACATCCAGATACCGGATCAGGATGCTGAGAAGATTCGCACCGTTGGCGATGCGATTAATTACTTGAAGGGAAAAGTAGCCTAATAAACGGTCCGACGGACCACCTCAGGGAAATTCATGAGAAGCGGAAAACGTGTCGTAGTTACCGGACTTGGAGTTGTGACGCCCATCGGCTTGACTGTCGGCGAGTTCTGGCAGGGGATGATGGACGGCAGGAGTGGTGCCGGTCCGATTACTTATTTCGACATAACCAAGTACGACACGAAGTTCGCTTGTGAGGTAAAAGGATTCGATCCGCTGAAGTATTTAGACAGGAAGAGCGTTCAGCGCATGGATTTGTTCACGCAATACGCCATTGGAGCTGCCGTTCAAGCCGTTGAAGATGCAAAGGTGGATTTCGATAAAGTCGACAGGGAGAGAGTCGGCGTCGTTGTTGGCAGTGGAATCGGCGGGATGTGGACTTACCAGAGACAGCAGGAGACCGTATTTGCCAACAACGGTCCGGAGCGAATCAGCCCGTTCTTCGTTCCGATGATGATATCGGATATTGCCGCAGGATACATTTCAATGCGATTCAAAGTCAGGGGACCGAATTATGCCACGACTTCGGCGTGCGCGACATCGAGCCATGCAGTTGCGGACGCTGCCATGTTGATCCAGCGCGGCGATGCAGACATGATGATAACCGGCGGTGCGGAGGCCGCGATCTGCCCGATGGGGATCGGCGGGTTCAATGCGATGAAAGCGCTCTCGACCCGCAATGACGACCCGATGCATGCAAGCCGGCCATTCGACGCGAAGCGAGACGGATTCGTAATGGGTGAAGGCGGAGGCATTCTCGTGATAGAAAGCCTGGAACATGCTTTAAGCCGTGGCGCGAAGGTCCTTGCGGAGCTCGCGGGCTTCGGGCTAACGGCAGATGCGTATCACATTACTCAGCCTGCTCCCGGAGGCGAAGGAGCAGTCAGAGCAATGCGACTCTGCTTGAAGGATGCCGGGCTCAAGCCGGAAGACATCGATTACATCAACGCTCACGGTACCTCGACACAGTTTAATGACAAGAGTGAAAGTGAGGCGATCAAGTCGGCATTTTGCGAGCATGCATACAAGCTTCATATCAGCTCGACGAAATCGATGACCGGACATTTACTCGGCGCGGCAGGAGCTGTCGAAGCAATCGCAACGGTCCTTGCGATCTTATACGGCAAGCTTCCGCCCACGATAAATTATGAATTCCCGGATCCGGATTGCGATTTGAATTATGTTCCCAATAAGCCGATCGAAAAAGTGGTCAATGCCGCGATCAGCAACACCTTCGGTTTTGGAGGACACAACGCATCGTTGTTATTCACGAAGTTCGAAGAATAACAGAAACCGCGGGGACAGGGAACGGTCGGGATAGGGACTCTCCCGTGCGCTCAATCCAGATTCACAAATCCGAAAAATCTAATGATCTTACTTTTTTTATTCTGTTGCGGGCGCCTGCATTCTCAGGCAACAGGGATCCCGAGAAGTGGAATCGCACATTATAAACGAAGTAACACGTGAGCATTGTGGATCTCATTGGTTCAGTTCGAATTGATGGTGACAAGGCAAGCGAGGCATTGGTAATTTGATGAATGAGACGCGGTGTCTGTTACGTTTTTCAGAATCCTACGTGGCCGGGCACAGGCATCGTTCTCGCCCATTTCCGAAAACTAGAGTTGAACCATCATCCACGGGCACCTGGGACATACCTCGATGACGGGTACTTCATCTGCGAGTCTTTTCGGGAGATTGATATCTAAGTTGACCGCTGCATTCCGGCGTGCCGGGATCCGTTCGGAAAAGACTCTGGGGGCGAAAAGGAAACGTGAACTCGAGCGAGCTCTCGGCATCGAGATAAAAGCCGAATGCTACTTTGCGGAAGCGCTCACTCACCGGTCAGCGCTGTCAATTCCGTCAGGCGGGGATAGACAGTCAAATGAGCGTATGGAGTTTCTGGGTGATGCGATTCTCAATTTCCTGGTCGCCGAATTGTTGTTCCACAGGTTCTCGGAAATAGACGAAGGACAGATGACCCGGCTGAGAAGTCTTCTTGTCAACCAGCATGCACTTGCCGAGAGTGCTGCGAAGATCAGTCTGTCTTCCTTTTTGGACATGAGCAATAGTGCGCAGCAGGCAATCGAGAAAGGTTACGAGACGATTGTCTCAGATGCTTTCGAGGCGGTCGTAGCCGCAATATATCTCGATGGGGGAATCGATGCGGCAAAAGATTTTGTGTCAAGGACAGTCATGCCGAGAGAAAAGCAAATCGACAGAGAGATTTTCAGAGAACTTGACAGGAATTTCAAGAGTGCACTTCTCGAGCTTGCGCAGGCACGGGCGCTCGGCGCGCCGAAGTACAATCTTCTCAAGGAAGAAGGCCCGGACCATGACAGGACGTTCACGGTAGAAGTGTTGATAGGTGAAAAGTCGCGCGGGACCGGTTCAGGTAAAACGAAAAAGGCAGCAGAGCAAGCGGCGGCGGAGACAGCGTACGAGAGCCTCAGGCACGACGCGGCCGCCGAAAAGACAAGAAAGGAAAACGGCGGCACTGCCTGATTGAGACGCGATGAACCGACCGCCGAGAAGCACGCAATCCATCTAGTTGGTTGAGGCGTTGCATATACAGCGCAATTTTGATTATCTTTTTATGTCTTGCGCCGTTAGCTCAACCGGAAAGAGCATCAGCCTTCTAAGCTGAGGGTTGCGCGTTCGAGTCGCGCACGGCGCACTAATTCAAACCAAATTCAAGCCTTCCCCAAAGCCGATTCCAATCGCTTTCTACAGTGGAATAAGGCGGTCTGAAATTCCCAATCTCGAATGGGAGGCAATCGAAATGAACGAAGGAGTGATTAAAGTCGCCATCACTGAGACGTTCATGACAAAGATCAAGTCGGAGAGAATCATTCCAATCAACGAAAGGCTGTTTCAGATGCTCAGAAGCATTCAGCCGAAGGTTCACAGTATTGGGAGGAACTACATATTCCGTAAATCGAACGGTCAGCCATATACGGTTAGCTATGTGAGCCACGAGTTCAAAGAGGCTGCGAGGAAGGTTGGAGTCGGGGAAGATATTCATTTCCACAGCCTCCGACACTCTTTTGCATCGAATCTTGTCAAGCGCGGCGTTCCTATCGTAACCGTGAAAGAGCTCTTAGGACATACCGACATAAAAACAACCATGGTTTACAGCCACGTTCGCCGTGAAGATTTAGTAATTGCTGTCAAGATGCTGGAGCAATTGAACTGAGACCAGGGAAGTTATTGAGCGTCATGTTGTGGAGGTAGGCCATTCAAGCGGCTCTTTGCAGTTGGGACAAACTTTCCGGCCTCGCTCTCGAATCCACTCGCCACAGTTGTCGCAATAAGAATATTTGATCGGATGCAGGGGCGCCGCTAATATTCCAGCATAAGAAAGATTGGCTGCCTTTTTCTGTACTCGTAATAGTTCCGCAAGCCCTTTCAAGAGTGCGAAAGGGAAAAAGGCTGAAAGAAGTGAGGCGAGCGCGAACCCAAGATAAAGCGGATTGTTGACGGTGATAGTCTCCGTAGAATATAATCCGTTCGGCATCGTAGTCGATTCTCCCTTGAAGAAAACAATCCCAAAGATTATCGCTCCCGAAATGCCGATGACCATATAGAAGGTTCCGAAACCCTCAATCATCTTCTCGATGCCACTTTCGTGGCCAACGATTCTCCAATTTACTTTTGCCATTTGTTCCCTCCTGATTGTTTTGCGTGATTATTCTGACGCGTTCTTTCGAAACTTTCTTCTATCTGAGATTTATCTTTTCCTCTGTATCATGGAACAGCAGTCCAGTCTTTCTCCTGTAGAACTCATCGTCGTTAAGTTAGCATCCGTTAGGAGTGAATAAAAATGCCGACACTAAGAGCAATTGAACTGAGGCCCTCACTTAGGTAAATTTCAAGAAGGGACAATCTGCAAATAATGTTCGACGAGTTTTACATCCTCCGTTTCGTTCCCGATTTATCGGGAGACCGTCAGCACGGTTCGCAAACGGTAGGGATTTTTATTTTTTCGGGAGATACTCAAATGAGGAACTTTTTTCTGTTTGTGATTTCATCTTGCTTGATGCTTGCAGGTTGTGCGACATACTCGCAGATGTTCATTAATGCAGAAGGTCAAATCATGCGATGCAGTTCTACGGGACAAGGCATGATTGGTATGATGGTTGCTCAAGGCGCAGAAAGCAGTTGCGAGCACGACTTAAGGGCTGCGGGATATATTCCGCTTTATGATGCTGGCGTAATAGGAATTACGCTTGTCACGACTCGCACTGATTCTGCAGAAATCTTAAGCGTAAAAAAAGATTCTCCCGCTGATTCGGCTGGTGTTGTGGCTCATGATAAAATTATCATGGTTGATAGCATAGCGGTAACTAATTACATTGACACGCAACATCTCCTTTTTGGGCATGCGTACACAACTGTTAAGCTAACTATTTTAAGAGGCGCGGACAGGAAGGAATTGCTCCTCACGCGTATGCCGTATACGGAACTCTATGGAAATCCATAATGCCTATTAGGGGTATACTAAAGTTTAAATCCCTCGCTTGTCCCCATTTTTTGGGAGGCTGTTTGGCGACAGCCAGCAACAAGGGGGGATTTTAGCTTGAAGACGAATAATGGCAGACGTTAAGGATTTCCTTCACATTGTGTTTGATCCAGAGGAATTCGAAAAAATAAGGAGTCAAAAACAATTAACTGTCGAGGATTTAAGACGGCTTAAGGGCGTTGAGAGCATGCTAATGATGGTGTTCTCTGCACTAGGCCCTTACAAGAAACTGTTACCCTTAAGGATGCGCAAAGTCTATGATGCTATAGCGAGATTCCTTGATAAGACAACACAAGTTGACCGGTTCACGGAATTGGCAATGTTCTACCACGAACGTTCCTTTCCAGAACTATTTCGGGTAATAAAAGAATGGAACAAGGAAGCGGAAAGGCAATTAAGGCCAAATAAGAAAGAGCCTTACTTGGGTTCAGTCACTGTCCCCGCGCATATATTGAAAGACGCAAGTCCAGAAGAACTAAGAAAGAGTACGGTTACAATTTGCGCGAGAGGCAAGAATCCCTACCGTGAAGAAATTAGGAAAAGATTCATAACGAGGATGGTACAGGAATGGAGTGAACCCTTAGAATGAGACACTGTTTTAGGGTTGTAAGGTGGAAGTATTTTTAGTTAGTTGAACATTTTCAAATTCCACCGGCGGCAAGTATCCCAAACTGGAGTGAAGCCGCTTTCGGTTGTAAACCACAACGATGAAGTGAGCGATACTCTGCCGTGCCTCACCGATCGTCTCGTATTCGTTGATTAGTACCTCCTCGTATTTAAGAGTCTTCATGAACGATTCTGCCTTTGCATTGTCGTATGGGTTACCAGGTCTGCTCATGCTGATGGTGATCTTGTTTTCCTTGAGCAGGTCGGTGTACTGCGTTGCAGCATACTGGACACCACGATCTGAGTGATGGATGAGTCCAGGAGTGACCGTTCGTGTGGCAATGGCCATCCTGAGAGCGTTGAGACTCAACGATACGTCTAAGTGCCTCTGCAAGGCCCAGCCGATGGCTCTGCGACTAAATGCATCCAATACCACTGCCAGATACACGAACTCGCTGCGAAGACGAATGTATGTTATGTCAGATATCCATATCTGGTCCATTCGGGTTATCTCCATACCCTTCACAAAGTTTGGATAGATTCGATATGCGTGCTTGGAGTCAGTCGTTACAATACGGTATTTCTTCTTTCTCCTGCAAAGAAGGTTATTCCTGCGCATTAATGCCAAAATACGCTTGTGGTTCACTATTACGCCTTGTCTATGAAGCTCCGCAGTTACACGCCGATACCCATATCGGTGCATCTCACCACAGATCTCCTGAACCTGAGTGTAAACTCCATCTTTCTCCACACCAACTCTCTGTGGCTTTTCACTGTGACGGTAATAGCTGCTCCGCGGCACTGACACCAATTCACACTTGCGTTCTATTGGAAGCGGACTCTCACCTTGCCTAATCATCGGCTCCATCAGCTCTGTCCATCCTTTGGACTCTTCGCCACCAATGCGCTCTCTGCATGCTTCAACGCTTTTTTTAAAAAGTCTATCTCCATCGTCAGTCGACCGATCATTTGCTCAAGCTCCGATATGCGTCCTTCCTGTCCTGTACTGACTTCAGGTACATTTCCGCTTCCTCTGAACGATCCGGTAGGATTGTTCCTGTACTCTTGCGTCCACTTGTACACTAAGTTCGCATGGATCTCGTACTCTCGAGTCAGTTCCGCCACTGATTTTCCTGACTCATATGCCTGTACAACATTCACTTTAAATTCTCGCGTGTATTTCCTGCGCTCTACTGGCATGGTGAAGTTCTCCTCTCGGATTAACTTCCACCTTATTAACCTTTTTTACTGTCTCACGCAAGGGGTGCAGTGCAGAAACCACAATTAACCCGGTAGGGCTTCGCCAATACAAGAAAATATACAAAGCGAAGGTGAATGACCTTAGAGGCGAAGACGCGAACAAAGAGCTTGAGATACTTATCACCGAAAAGCTGAGACAAAGGGGAACATGGCACAAGTCAGTCTATGAACTCGAAGACCTGACGGGCAAGAAATGGGCTGAACTTGAGCCAATTATCAAGGCTATGAGGAAACGCGGCAAAGTAGAATTCCAAGAGGATACACACCTTATCATCTTACTGGATAGAGAGAAAGGCGGGAAAAAGTCAATCCGGGACTCATACACGAGAAGGGGCGGACGAGAGAAGTAACGGCGTAAAAAAATCCAGCTATTCGATTACGGGTAAGAGGGTTCACTAATTACATTCGACAATGAAAATGTCGAACGTAAATATTCCAGAAAAGATTTTGAGAGAAGCAGTGGTCTCTGTCACTTCATTCGACATTGCATTGTCGCCGCTGCGCTCTCTTCAAAAAACGGAGAAAAGACAATGCAATCACAAATCACCATTCAGCGTAACCACGACAGCTTACGCCTCTATCTAAACAGCAAGCAAGGTCAGAAACTTCTTGGCACAATCCGGATACGAGCACCACCAGCGGCTCTTTAACTTAGGTCTTCTCCTCTCAAGCGTGAGAACGTCGGCGACATAGTTTGACAATTCCTTAGAACTGCCAATGTGAAATCCGTCACTTGACATTATTCATGTTTGTGGTATATTCTTTACCACATGTGGTAATTGCCTTACCACAAACAGATGGGAGTGTAAACGTCGAAAGGAGGACAAGTCTATGACATTTGGAGAGTACGTCAAAGCGGAACGGCTGAAAAAGGGACTCGGCCTACGTCAGTTTTGTGAACTGGCACAGATGGATGCTAGTAACTGGAGCAAGATTGAACGCGGAAGACTCGCGCCTCCCTCCAAGCGAGAGGTCCTAGAACGAGTAGCTAAAGTCATCGGATTCAAGAAAGGCTCCGATAACTGGCTGGAGCTTTTCAACCTCGCTTCAGTGGCACAAGGCAGGATTCCCGAGAGCGTCTACGAAGACGAAGAAGTTGTTTCAAAACTTCCAGTTTTCTTTCGTACTATAAGCGGGAAACAGCACACGCAAGAAGAACTGGACGAACTGATGAAATTGCTGAAGAAGAGATAATTGTGGGAATTGACTTCTCCAAGTTATCGCTTCCAAGTCTGCCAAAAGGGTCTATTTGGAAAAATGCGGACAAGCTGAGACAGGATTACTGGGGGAATAAGATTCCGGTCGATGTGGATATAATTGTCGAGCGCGGCTTGGGTGTCGATATAATTCCGATACCTTCGCTGAAACAGTTCGCCGGCACAGAGGCCTTCCTGACGGGAGACTTAAAGGAAATCGACTATGACCCTTCAGGATCAGACGTACGCATAAGATTTTCAATCGCTCACGAAGTGGGACACTATTTCCTGCATAAAGCCGCAATTTCCAAACTCCGTGCAGTTAGCTTTGAAGAATGGAAAAGTATGCAGTCAGCCATGCCGAGTTGGTTTTGGGGAAAGGCTGAGTGGCAAGCAAGGGAGTTCGCCGGAAGACTACTTGTTCCAAGAGGCAATCTTGTTGACGAAATTCGTTCAATGAAAGAAAGCATCGAAGAAGCTAAGCGCAACTTACCCGACCTTACGCAGGATATAATTGTCGAATACCTTACTCCGACATTGGGCAAGGTGTTCAAAGTGTCAGCAGATGTGATTTCTAAAAGGATAACCTCAGAAAACATAAAACTTGTTTAGTCGATCCCGCACCATGATGCTTAATTTGGAGTACTTACCTCTCTTGCCTGTTGCATGATGGCACACAAAACCACAACTATCAAACCCCTGAATGTCGCAAATTCAGTAAAAAAGTTTTCGAAAAGCCTGAGCGCACTTTTTATTATCTTTTTATGTCTTGCGCCGTTAGCTCAACCGGAAAGAGCATCAGCCTTCTAAGCTGAGGGTTGCGCGTTCGAGTCGCGCACGGCGCACTCGCTTCTAACTCAAATCTCAAAAGTCAAGATTCGTAAAACACGCGTACCCTGCGCGTTGCTACCCTTCTTCATTTACCTTTTCCACCATTTGCTTTTCGGTCTGACTTTGACTAATGTCTTTCGAGTCATGGCGATGTCCAGTTTTCAAATTATCCTTCAGGAGTAACGATGATCAGGGCAGTTCGACTATCTGATGCCCTAGCTATCTGCGATATTTACAATGAGTACATTGTGAACTCGACCATCACCTTCGAAGAGATCCCCGTTTCAGTGAAAGAGATGACCGGACGGATCGAGAGCATTATTCGAACTTACCCCTGGCTTGTATATGAAGATGGAGGGAAGGTCGTCGGCTACGCTTACGCAAGAAAATGGAGAGAACGAGACGCTTACCGTCATACTGTCGAAATCGGGATGTACCTTGATGCGAAGTTTGTCGGAAGAGGGATCGGGACGGATCTCAAGAAGGAACTTCTCGCCAGGCTGAAAGAAAAATTATTCCACACTGTCATATGCGGCATAGCTCTTCCGAATCCGGCGAGCGTTGCGCTTTGTGAGAAATTTGGTTTCATTAAAGTAGCTCACTTCAAAGAAGTCGGGTACAAGTTCAATAAATGGATTGATGTTGGTTACTGGCAGTTGATTTTGTAGCGCCTCACTTCCGCAGACATAATCTCGTCCGTCTTATTATTATTCCCGCATCGCCATTTCGAACGAAGATATATCATAAACTTCACATCCCCGTCATCTATCCTTAACACTTGTTTCATTACTTATAGTAATGTCAACCACAAGAGGCGGCGAGTGAACGAAGTTCTTGAGATATTGACAGGTGCGGGGCTGACGTACTACATCGCGACTCTCCTTGCGACGCTGATCAAGCTTCTTTCAGCCCGATTCGGATCGGGAGAGCGCCATCCCGATCGTGAAGATTTTCTTCCTCCAATCTCGATATTGAAACCTGTAAATGGTGTCGATGGGAATCTCCGCGATAATCTTAAATCGTTTGTCAATCAGGATTATCCGGAGTTTGAAATCATAATCGGCATTCAGTCTCCTGATGATCTGGCGATCGAACTGGTAAAAGAGCTCAAGGAAGAATGCCCGGATAGAAAGATCAAATATGTTATCAGCAGTCACGCGCTCGGTTTCAATCCGAAGATCAACAACCTTTACGGCATGATGCCGCTTGCTGGCCATGATTACATGGTGATTAGCGACAGCAATGTAAATGTCGACGCGAGCTATCTCAGGTCAAACATAAAATATTTCAGGGACAGGAACGTGGGGCTCGTGACCAACTTGATCAAGGGAGTCGGCGGCGAGGGTGCCGGTGCGTTGTTCGAGAATCTTCATTTGAATTCTTTTGTGATAGGGAACGTCAGCCTTCTGAATCTCGCGCACAGGGAAGTCGTGGTCGGCAAGTCCATCTTTTTCAGGCGATCTCAATTCGAAAGGCTGGGCGGTCTGTGGGAGCTGAGGAATTATTTAGCTGAAGATTATTTGATGGGAAGAATTTATAAGAAGAACGGATACGAGGTCGTTGTTTCGCCGCACTTGATCAGAACGACGAACCAATCGTGGACGATGAAACGCTTTTTGAATCGTCACACAAGATGGGCGCAGCTTCGATGGAACCTCAACAAACCTGCGTACATCGGCGAGCTCCTGACGAACTTTTCACTCTGGTCGCTTGCATACGCAATCGTTTCGGGTTTCTCTTTCGAGGCATCAATGATGACAGCTCTATTCTGGTGCGCGAAAATTTTGGGTGATGCACTCATGAATGCGACGCTCAGGACCGGGATTAGATTTCGGGATTGCCTTGCAGCGCCGATCAAGGATTTGATCATAGGATTAAGTTGGCCTGTTCCGCTCGTGAATTCTAAAACGAAGTGGCGAGGCAACCCCGTGCGCATCACACATGATACCCTTCTACTCCCCTCGGAAGATTAATCGAGTATCGGATCTCACAATAGACTTGTGATTGACGCCGGTGCCGACTAAATCACCGCTGGTGATCCCGTCCCACCTTGCCCTTTATCGTTCTTCTTGAGTACTCAGCTATGGCATTGCCATTACGTCAATCGAGCTGCTTGATGTAGCACCTTCTCCTTTTGTGCTGTCTTCTCACGTAATGCTTCCACTGGCTTTGAACGTTCTGGTTAGTCTCGAGCTCCGGGTTGGACTCGACCTTCTTGATCCCGTGCTTAATATAGATCTCGTTCACCCGATTCATCAGTATCGCGTTCACTCCCTTGCATTGGTACTCAGACTTCACGGCGACCAGATACATATCTGCGCGGTCATTTCTCTTCATCGCCTTCAGAAGGTGGATGAAGCCGAACGGAAAAAGATTTCCCTTCGCCTTTTGCAGTGCCCGCGATAACGACGGCATCGTGATGCCGAAGGCGACAATCTTGCCGTGCTCATCGACGACGATCGGCACGAAGTCGGGAATGACAAATCCGAAGTATTGTTTGACGTAGACGTCAACCTGTTTTTCCGTCAACGGCACAACGCCGTACAAGCCCTCATACTCGTCACTGATCAGCTGGAAAATTCCTTTGGCATAGGGAAGGAGCTCCTTTTTCTTCCTGACCTCCAGGAGCTTCAGCTTGTTCTGCCGTAAAGCTATTTCCGATACTCTGGCGATTGTCTCATTCAGTTTTGTTGGAACTGGTAATTCATACTCCACCCAATCGGTGTCTTTGACAAATCCCAACTTCTCGAGATGGACCGGGTAATAAGGGTAATTATATATCGTCGCAAGCGTGCCGAGTTCTTCGAATCCTTCCACAAGCATACCTTCTCTGTCAAGATCGGTGAACCCGAGCGGCCCATGCACCGCGGTCATTCCGGACTGCTTCGCCCACGTCTCCACTGTCTTCAATAGTGCTTCCGACACAGCGTAGTCGTCAACGAAGTCAATCCAGCCAAAGCGTGCATAACGCTGTTTCCACTTCTCGACGAAAAGTCGGTTGATTATTCCGGCGATCCTACCGACGATTCGTCCGTCGCTGTATGCGAGCCAGTACTTCGCTTCGCAGTGATCGAAGGCAGGGTTCTTGTCGCGCCTGAGCGTGTTCAACTCGTCGAAGGTGAGACCGGGCACATAATACTTGTTGGAGCGGTAAAGATCGTTTGGAAAGCGAATGAAGGACTTCAAATCCTTCTGGTTGACAACCTCTTTGATCTGCACGTCCATCAATTTTCTCCTTCTTCTAAGGATCGTTCTACTCGCGGAAGATGATCGGCATCCTTGAGTCGGGATGTTGTTCCTCCGCGATAATGGTAATGTGTATCCAGGGACATCATTTGACAGAATTTGACCACTCTAAGTGAAAAAGATTTTTTTGGCCACAAACCTTCGGCAATATACAAGAGCCTATTCGGAAATGCAACCGGCGTACCCCGTAAGCTTAGCAATCCTCGGTTGACAATTCTTGGCGAGATTTGTCCGAATAATTACGTGCGCCGAGATTATCGCGTCTGCGGATTACACCTCAATGTTGTTCCGCAGAGGGGACTCGGAGGCGAAAGAACTGTTCGAGATTCGTAAAGATGCACGGTCGTCTTGGCTGATTTTCGGGCGGACTAAACTTTTAAGTCCACACTTTTTCTGAACTCCGGCGGTTTCCGAACTTTCGTCGCTTGCTCGAATGAATAAGCCAGCTTGATAAGTGTGGGCTCGCTCCATGCGCGGCCGAAGAAAGAGATTCCGATCGGGAGTCCAAAGATAAATCCTGCCGGGACTGTAACACTCGGATATCCAGCCACTGCTGCTGCGGTCGAACTTCCTCCGAGGAAATGATCCCCATCTACAAGATCCGTCATCCACGCCGGACTGTCGGTCGGCGCAACGAGAGCGTCAAGCCGGTGCTTGTTCATTACCGCGTCAATTCCTTCCTTGCGAACGAGCCTGCGGCATTTCTCTAATGCGTCAATGTATTCCTTGCTTGTCAGTGGCCCTCGTGCTTGTGCCTTTGTGAACAGATCCTGGCCGAAGTAAGGCATTTCCGTGTCTTTGTGTGCTTCATTGAACTTGATGATATCTTCCAGCGTGTGCACCGGTGAATTCGGACCGAGTCTATCAAGGTATGCCTTCATGTCGGCTTTAAGCTCGTGTTCGAGAACGATCTCCTCTACGTTTCCTAATTTCCCTAATGATTTGATTTCCACAGGATCGATGAGAACTGCACCGCTGCTCCGAAGCACATCGAGAGCATTCTTAATCACAACATCCACTCCCTCATGGAAGCCGAAATAATTCCGGACAACTCCTATTCGAGCTCCCTTGAGGCCTGAAGCATCCAAGAACTTCGTGTAATCAGTGTGAAATTTCCCCTGACTCGCACTACTAGCCTTATCTTCCGAATCGACTCCGACCAATGCACCGAGCAGGGTTGCAGCGTCACGGACAGAGCGTCCCATTGGGCCGGCGGTGTCCTGCGAATGCGAGATCGGGATTACTCCAGTGCGACTCACGAGTCCGACAGTAGGTTTTATCCCGACAATTCCATTGATCGACGACGGGCTAACAATCGAACCATCTGTCTCCGTACCAACTGCGACTGCGGAGAGGTTTGCCGATACTGCGACGGCGGAGCCGGAACTCGATCCTGACGTGTTGCGGTCGAGTGCATACGGATTTCTCGTTAGCCCGCCCCGGCCGCTCCAACCGCTGGTTGAATGGCTTGACCGTATATTCGCCCACTCGCTCAGATTAGTTTTGCCGATGATTACCGCGCCGGCTTTGCGCAATTGGCGGACAAGAAAAGAGTCATCAGGCGGCTTCGATCCGACGAGTGCCATCGAGCCTGCCGTCGTCATCATCCTGTCTGCCGTGTCGATGTTGTCTTTGATCACCACTGGAATTCCATGCATTGGCCCGCGCGGACCTTTTTCCTTCCGCTCCTTGTCGAGCTCATCCGCAATCTTCAACGCGTCCGGATTCAATTCGATAATGCTCCCGAGAGTCGGACCCTTCTTATCCATTTCATCAATTCTTGAAAGATACTTCTCTGCGATCGAACGGGCTGTGTACTTTCCCGTTTTCATTCCGTCCTGTAGCTCGGCAACCGTGATCTCGTCAAGCTCGGTGGGCTCGATGTCGAAACGAGGTTCTGTAGAATCACCTCTTTTTATGAGCGAAGGAAACGTCGCTGCCACCACACCGCCCGCCAGCGCAGTCTTCAGAAGGTGCCTGCGACTGAGATCGGTGACTGATTTATCAAATTGCTTCTTATTGCTCATAGTATGTCTCCTTTCGAACGTAGAATGTTTCAGATTACTTCTGCGCTTAATATAAAGCGAGAGCGGCATTGACGAAACTCTCTTTTCCGAAAACTGTTCTTGTCTGAGTTCTCCGTCCGAAACTCCAGAATCTTTCTGGCGACATCACGGGCAATCTCCACCGTCTCACTAACGGACCGGAGCTAACCTGCGACGACGTGCAGCCAGTTCCATGCAGACTATGCGCGCGCCTGACATTGCCATTTCCTTAAAATATTTTTTGCGCGCGACGCAATCGTCGACGGCTAGTTCCATCAGTGAGCGCCAAAGGCGCCATCCCGCTTCGCGGGACTTGAGCGACTGGTTAGGGCGGTTTGACGAAATGGTTCTGAGAATGAGAAAACAATGGTTAAGGTCTACTAGTTAAAAGGCCGCCTATGAAAAAGCCAAACCCCAAAACGGAATCGCAGTGTGGACAAGAGTACATAATTTCTTTCTTTACGATACCGGAGACATCTTTGTGAACTTCTTCGGTTACTTCAGATGACTCTCTTTTGGTTTTTTCTAAAGATAGAGCCTGTTTACAATACGGACATTTTGCCATTTTCTTCTCCCGATATTTGAATGTGTAATGTGTGTACCGCTAAGTCTAATAATTTCAAACCGCCTAACGGGCTGCGGCTAAGCTGGCCGCGCTGAAACTTTCAAATTGTAATTAACGAACTGAGTTCATTCTAAAAAAAATTATTAAAAACCGAAAGCTCTACTCGCCATGCAAAATGCACCCATGCTCATTCAGTCAGTTTGAACCGCCGGTCATACCGCTTGCATTTATTACTCTTCCTGCAATAGCACATTCTATTTATAATCACTACTTGTTGACCGGCTCTAAATTGAATGTGCATAATACACTTGCATTGGCTGTGTCGGTGGCTGTCACTTTTATGCTTATTGTATCGGTCTTTGTAGGAGTACCAGAGAATATTTGCTGTGTAGCGCTAAACGACAGCCAAGCCGGCAAAGGATTTCCATTGCTCAAGGTGGCTGAATAGGTCAACGTATTGTTTCCGTCGTCATCAAAAAACGTGTTGTCTGGAATCTGGAAATTGAACGGACAACCGACAGTGTATTTTTGGTTAGGTATTTGCGATTTCAGATATGGAGCAAAATTAGTGTGTTTCAGGCTGTCGATCACCTTATCAATTCGAGCCCAATACATAACTGGCCATGCTTCAGCTGACCTCAAAAATATTATATATTTATTATCTTCTGTCACGTACGGGCCATGTTCATAGTATTTCGTGTTTAACGGTGAACCGAGATTCTTTGGGTTCGTCCATGAGGAATCATTTTTTCTGTAACTAATAAATAGATCACTCTCTCCAAGACCTCCTCTATTTTGGGATGTGATGATAATAAAAGATTCATCCCTCGAAATAAAAAAATCACCACCATCATTGCCAGATGGAATTCCTAGATTATGGAATAATACATCGGAACCATTGACGACTATTTTCGAAATTTTTCCCTGATTCACGCCCCCGATTGAAGTGACGATTGTTGCATAATAATTCCCGGAATTCGTGATCTGCAGATAGTGCATATCGAACCCCCTCATAAATCTCGATGGAGTACTCCAGCCGGAATCATTTCTAACGGAAAAATATGGATAAGCGCCGTTGCTCTCATATTTTTGGAAAATCAATGTATCGTCGCTTATAGAAAGAGCGGGCGCAATAAAGCCGTCAAATAAAACGGACGGGCCTCTCCATGCACCATTGGAATAAATGAAGTACTTGATCCTTCTCAACGTTGTCATTGTCGGGGAAGGATATAATTCTCCATAATAAATCTCTTTACCATCGGGAGAAATGGCGATACGGTCTCCCGGATGTGCCCTGCTAAAGGGAATATTAAATATATTAGGCGTGTAACCCGGCGGGGTTTGGCCCAAGTAGAGACTATCAACCGGAATCACTTGTGAATATGACGGAAAATTCAAAATGAACTGTAGGGAAAATACAAGCATTATTGGCGGAATATGTTTTTTAAAAAGTTTATCCATTTGAATTTCCTCCTATATAAAGAGCAAGCGGTATAGCGTCAAAGGTTACCGGCGCGCGTTAGTGTGTCCGGTGCACGGCCTTGTTAGGTATCCTTTTGAGGTAGTTCACTGCCGTTCCTACCGCCACTTTTTATAGATCCTTCTCTTTCAAAAGACCTATCGGGCATTTATTCCAAAAGGGAGTATAAAGAAATAATCCCTGCGCTTGGACCCTGATTGCTCAGACTCAGAAATCTTTGTCCCAGAATCATAGTCTATTTCGCTCTTACAGTGGAAGACGAGCTTTCCGCCTGAATAGTGAAACTCTTCCATTTTTGGCCTATAGAATCCGCTTTCAACGTCCTTCTGCCATTCAAGCCTCGCTTCTGCCGCCACGGTATTAGATTTGTCGACGGCAACAATGCCTTTCAAAAGAATGCCATCATAAATGAAATAATTCGAAAAGTCGCCAAACTCGTGTGCATAGAAAATATCTGGACCACCCATGCCCATCATCATACCTGAAAACGGCTGCTTACTGGTATAAAGTAAGGGCATCTTGCCTTTATAGTATTTCGGCCTTAGGTTTAGTTGATGTGTGTACTGTACAGCATTTCCCGGCCTTTTATTAATTTCAAGGTCATCCGACTTCCAAATAGGGCACATTTGCTGCAATTCTTTAGATACATCCTTCCCACAACCACTATTCAGTAGAACGACTGCTACAGTAACAGACAGTGCGGTTACGAGTTTTCGAGTAGTTATCATTGTTTCCTTTCTTATGCCTAACGGATCGGCGCTAAGTTGCGGCGGCGAACAGCCAGTTCCATGTAGTTCATAGCGCGGTTGTATCTGCTGATCGTTTCATTCTCGGCGCAATGTCGTGCGGCGAAATCGTCGACGGCTGGTCTCGTAGGCTTGCCCGCCTCGCTGATCTCTAGCGGCGAGGGCCTGGTCAGGCCGCTTACATGTTGGCTTACGACTGAATCATCGACAGTATCACACTTCGAACGTTTGCACACGCTTGGATAGTATCCTTCTCGTTGGAATGCGAACATAGGAAAACCAGTCGCTTTTTGCCTGAACGGTCCCAAAGCTCTAATTCACCTTGTGACATTCCTTGAATGAAGAATTGTCTTGATATCAGGTCCACAATATCGGATTTGTCATATTTCCTTGCATATCTGAAACCATGAGGATTGCCATAAAGAAGCGTCAATTTCCCAGGGGCCGCAATAATTGCTCTGGGGCGGAGGTTCCATACAACCCAGATAAGAATTGCGAAAGCAAAAACGAGTGTAAGAGGGAAAAGCCACGGAACGTTTGGCTTAGTAAGAACTTCTAGTGCGACAATGCCAGCGACAGAGAGACCGATGATACGTTGAGTGTGGTTTACCTTATGAGCGACTGCTTCAATTCTCAGTTGACCGGCAGGACTCTCGGCCAAGCGATAAAATGGACGGAGGTCATTCTCGCTTAGCTGTGATATATTTTCAGAAAGATTCATTTTCGTAATAGAGCAAAGCGGGCTAACGACGTTGCCGATAAGCGGCGCTCCAAAACTGGAATGCTGAATAACAGCAACGACTTTTTATTTATAAGAATTTCTCTCAGAACAACCTACCACAAAAAGAAATTCCACTTTGTAGAAACTACTTTACTTTATGATTGCATAAATGCCGCACTGAAAAACGGCGCCCGGCTTGATCGGCCGGTTATGTGCGGATCATCTTAATAACACAAGTTTTTTTGTATCTGAATAATTTCCAACAATTATTCTATAAAAATATACTCCACTTGTTAAATTATTCCCATTGAATCGTATCTTGTGCCTTCCAACTGTATATTCTTTATCAGTAACATTTAATACCTCTCTACCAAGTAAATCAAATATTTTTAATACCACTCTTTGGGTTGTTGGCAAAGAAAATTCTATGGTGGTTTCCGGATTAAATGGATTGGGATAATTTTGATATAACGAAAAATTTTCGAGTAAATCATTTTCATAATTTACCCCTGTTACTACAGTCGGTGTAATTAAAAATTGATCCTCCGGACTGTCCGTTGGAGAAAATACTGTGTGGTCTATTCTATTCCAGGCAGCCCAATACATTACTCTGTGAGGAGCTGTTGCAGCAAAAATATCTTGCGTATATGTTGTATTTACAGATGTCGTATAAGGTTCATCAAAAATAAAAAGCCATTCCCTTGGGCCGCTAGATTGATAATTATCAAAAAGTAGATCGCTTCCAGGCCAATATTTCCCATCAACTAAACCGTTTAATGTATTATTCTCCAAGAAACCAAGGGCTAACCTTTGCGGTGAAGATGGATTCGTGACATCCCAAGCTGATAAAGGAATATTTTGAGAAAATTCTTGAAATGAATAGCCAGCAGAAGTATTAATAATATATGGCGCAAATTCCGGTTTTGCAGGCGGAGAAGTTGCGTTACGCATAAAGCGATACCCATAGGATACATTTGCATCGGTTGGATTGAAAGAGGGATCATAATCACCCGTGAAATTTACAGTTGCAAGTTTCAACAATACAGTTTTGCATTCAGAAGGTGACACAACATTCCCGGTACCATTAAAGAAATTTCTTGGACTTTCATAGCCTAACGCTCCTTCAAATCCATTTAATCCAAGTGAGGGAATTGGCAGGTAAGAAAAACGTAATGTTCCACTCGGCACCGTCCAAGTAATATTTACTGTCTGAGAACATAAAGTCATTGAGGAAAATGAAATGACAAGGAAAACGAAAAGATGTGAGTTTTTCATAAAGCCTCCTGAGTTAAATGAATTCATCACAGAGGAATACGAAATAAAAATATTCAAAAGCACATAACGGACCGGAGCTTAGCTGCGGCGGCGAACAGCCAGTTCCAGGTAGTTCATTGCGCGGACGTATCTGCTGATCATATCATTCTCGGCGTACTGTCGCGCGGCGAATTCGTCGAAGGCTGGTTCCGTAGGCTTGCCTGCCCCGCTGATCTCTAGCGGGGAGCGACTGGTTAGGTGGCGCAAAGAGAAAAATAATACTTAACAAACATTTTTAGGACTACAAGTATACAATCAATATTCAAGGCAATTTATGTTTCTTCTGAATTTTAAAATGTTGCTGACTCTGCGAAGAAGGAAGATAAAACGAAAAATTATTAGACCCAGGAGAATAAACAAAGCGAAACACGTCTTGGTAGTTCTGTCCCCACGCGTCAAAATATTCAACTGCTACTATTGAACAAATGACTTGTACTCCACTAAGAATCTCTTTTACAATTGGTTCAGGAGCTGGACTTTGAATTGCCAACGGGACTGTTATTGTAGTACCACGCGGAAAGATATTATTTGTAGAGATTGGATGTAGCTCTTGGTTGAAGAAAGAATCCACACGTGATTTTTCTATCGCACCTGAAATACTTCGGCTGCTAAAATTTCGTGCAGCGCTAGCCCCAGAATTCTTTAATGATACACTTGTTCGAAACTCTTTTCCTACTATTAATTCAGCAGGTTCAACATTTTCATAACCTACATCTGGACGCATTTGGATCTTCTGGAATGTCTCAGCCCTTTCCATAGTAAGTTGCATAATACGTGCGGATTCTTCGCCCGCAGTGGCTGCCCTTTCATTCGCCTTCGCAATTATTTCATTTGTTTTTTCCATTGATATAGTTGCATCAGCAAGTTTCCAAGTATAATAGACAAGTGCAAGTGTCAAAATTGGTATTGAATAATCCAAAATAATACGATTAATGATACGAAAGATGGAAATAATTTTAGACCTCAAACTATGTCCATTTTGAAGATGTTTTCTAATAAATGTTCTAATTGTTCTTAAGATAAGATTTGGCATTTAAAATATACCTTAGATAGTGAACTTTGCGCCACCTAACGGATTGGCGCTAAGCTGCGGCGCTGAATATTTTCAATATTCTGAAAACGAAACGAGTTCATGCTGAAAATTTTATTATTAAGAACCGGAACCTGTGCTCGCCATGCTTAACGTACCAACGCTCATTCCGTCAGCTTGCCTGCCCCGCTGATCTCTAGCGGGGAGCACCTGGTTAGGCGGCACAAGAAAATCTATTTTGGTAAATATGTAATCGTCTGATTTAAAAATCGCCGAAAAGCTGTCTCAGCGATTGCATATACACTGAATATCACAGAGAAAATAAAAATTACGACAATGCAAACGATTAAGCCTGTCGATGCACCATAGTTTTGGAAAGTCAGGATTGTAGAAAAAAAGGCAATAATGGAAAAATTTAGAACTGCAGAGCGTAATATTCGTACCTGTGATCTCAAATAGTCAAGAAACTCTCCTGCGTGTTTCTCGGCTACATAGAGTTTCATCCTTTTTGATTCATTTTCGGTATCGCGAGCTGCGGAAGAACGCCCGATTTTTTCTACAAGAAATTTTAAAGGCAGTAATGAAAGAAAAAAATCAGCAAGACGATCAATTACTGCGCCGAGCATATAGGAAATAGCGAGAATAAATATTGTCGCAAGTTGCTCCCATCCTTTTAGATAAATCAGAGCATTTATTGCGTTCCCCCCGAATATCAAAATGATGATTAGGGCCAACCAAGTAATGGCACCAATTCCCGCTATAAGTATTTCTGCTACTACTGTTGCAGTTTTTATATTTACCTCTTGTGGTTTCTGCCGCCTAACGGAGCGGCGCTAAGCTGCGGCGCTGAAAAGTGTTAATGTACGCAAAACGAAATGAGTTCATGCTGATAAAGAAATTATTAAGACTAATACCTATGCGAGCCATGCTTAACGTACCCAGCTGGCAACCGACAGCTTGAGCGCCTGGTTAGCTGGCAAATTTCTTTTTTAGAAATTCTTTTAATTCTTTGATTTCGGCTGTCAACTCAGAAAGTTCTTCCTGAACCGTTTTTGTCGGCATCCAAATATCTCTGTACATTTTAAGGTCAATCGTCGTTCTTTCAGTAAACAGTTCTCCATTGAACGAATAAGTTGCTGTAATAGTAAATTCAGATGTGGTCGATGATTTATCATCTTGTACTTCCAAACTGGAAAGAAGCGGAAATTCAAGTTGAGCTCGTGGAGGAAAGGATGGAATAGGTTTTTTGAATACATATACATCAGCAAGATTATTATCTTTGCGCCCAAATTGAAAAAAATCCTTATCTATCTGCAACCTCAAGTTTTCAGCATTTGAGGTTCCAGTATTTGCTATTCTCATTCTAAGCGTAGTTTGAGAGGATTGAGATAATGTTATAGTTATATAAGGACGGGTCATCCTCTTAATTTGAGAATTCATCGCAGCAACAGTAGATTCATTCGATTTGGCAATACGTCGAGTTAATACTGCGTACACTCCTGTAATAATTACCAAAATCGCATTTAATATTAATTGCATAAAATTGTCTTCCATCTTAAAATTTGCCAGCTAACTATAATTAGCCTGCCATATATCGGCATAACATTCCCGCCAATAAGCGGCGGGCAGGCCGGCAGCAAGAATGTTATGTTCCAACAAATTCTTGGCTTTTGTTTCATTTTCAAAATTTTTCGCTTCATATCATTCCCAACATCATGGTATGTTATCAAGCGGACCTGGAAGCCCATCTTTGATGAGCCGACTGATGGAGTTATCATCGATTCTTTTGCCAACAAATCTTCTGCCCTGCTGAGATATTTAGCCTATCTCTTTCGCAAAAGATTAAACAACCCGCAGAATAAAGTCAACTATTCGAGTCGCGTAGGTGTATCTATTCTTCGAACCCGGCATGACGGTGCCTGCGTGTGCAAAGCACTAAATTGATTATTTTCCCCTCGGTTAATATATTTTTTCACAGAAAAATGCAGAAAAACAACCGGACACGCAAACGTACCTCTCCCGTTAATCTCAAAATCCACCCCGCGAATCTGACCGAGCCTTTTCGACAGAGGTTATCAAGCGGCGTTACCGTCATAGGCGAAAGCATTTCATCGGTTGAGAGCGTCGCGGTAGGCGCCTGGATAAACTTCGGTTCGCGGGACGAGTCGGAAGAAGAGAACGGCCTCGTCCATCTCATCGAGCACATGGCGTTCAAAGGCACACAGCACTTGAATGCAGACCAGATAGTCGGGACGATTGAAGGACGAGGAGGATACATTAATGCGTTCACGACGAAGGAGTTTTCCTGTTACTATGCGAAAGTGTTCAAGGAGGATCTAGAGCAAGCGGTTCATGTGCTTTCGGATCTCGTTTTGTATCCGCGGTTCGATGAATCCGACCTCCGAAACGAGCGCAAAGTTGTTCTGTCGGAAATGCAGGAAGTTTACGATGATCCGGAAGACTGGGGAATGGATTTCATCGAGGAAAAGATGTTCGCGGGAAACTCGCTCGCGCTGCCTATCATCGGGAAGGCATCCGGGCTGAAAGGATTTCGTGTCGAAGATCTCCGCGAGTTTCATTCGAGAAATTTCGTAGCCGGCAGAGTCGTGGTAAGCGTAGTGGGAAATTTTTCAAAAGCAAATTTGATGGGCCTCGCCGCAAAGTATTTTTCTCCCATCCGAACCTCTTCGATGATTTACATAAGACGGAAACCGCGTTACAACAAGCCCGGTGATTATGTGGTTCGACGAAATGTCGGCAAGCAGGCGCATATCATTTTGGGTGCAACGGCTCCCGGGTTGGATAATGAAGAGAGATTTGCAGCATCGATGGTCGGTGTAATATTAGGAGACGGGTCAAGCTCGCGACTGTACA
Organism: uncultured Bacteroidota bacterium; assembly: GCA_963704305.1. Classification (GTDB taxonomy): domain Bacteria; phylum Bacteroidota; class Ignavibacteria; order Kryptoniales; family JAKASW01; genus JAKASW01. Next base: position 2,373,413 of record OY969888.1, read on the forward strand.
AAAGCGTGCGGGAGGATGACGCGCTCGCATATTCGATTTATTCATACGGCTCGGCTTATGCAGATGTGGGGATCGTGGGGATCTATGCGTGTACTGCAGTCAAAGATGTCGATAGAGCGGAAGAGAAGATTTTTTCTGCAATAGATGATTTCGTGCGAAATGGTCCGACGAAGGACGAAGTCTCGAGAGCAAAGGCTCAGCTGAAAGCAGGGATAATTTTTTCTCTGGAGAACCTTTGGGACAGGGCGTCGCTCTTCGCAAGAGATGAACTTTATTATGGACAGCGCTCAAATGTTTCAGAGTCGTTAACCTCGATTGAAAATGTTACTGATGCGGATATAGCAGGTGCCGCGAAAAAATACCTCACAAAGGGCGGATTCACCTTATTGAAGATACTTCCCAACTTCCGCGGAGCGAGAACCCGCTTCGCGGGAAAAGAAGGAGAAAATTGAATGGTTGTCGGATTACTGAAAGAGATCAAACCGAATGAAAACCGAGTTGCGCTGCTTCCCGTCGGCGTGGAAATTCTGAACGCTCGCGGGCACAAAGTGCTTGTCGAAAAGAATGCGGGACTCGCGAGCGGATTTTCAGACGAACTTTACAAGAAAGCGGGAGCGAAGATCATTCCAACTGCAGCAGAGATCTATCATTCCGCCGACATGATCATGAAAGTCAAAGAGCCGATAAAACCCGAATATAAACTGATCCGCGAGGGTCAGGTGGTGTTTACTTATTTTCATTTTGCGGCCAGCGAAGAACTAACCCGGGCAATGATGAAGTCGAAAGCTATTTGCATCGCATACGAGACCGTGCAGAAGACGGACGAGTCTCTTCCGCTTCTGATCCCGATGAGCGAAGTCGCGGGGAGAATGGCTCCGCAGGAAGGTGCGAAGTACCTCGAGAAGCCGATGGGCGGCAGAGGTGTTCTTCTCGGCGGTGTTCCGGGTGTTGAGCCGGCTGACGTTGTCGTCCTCGGCGGCGGAGTCGTCGGTCAGAATGCGGCTCGAATCGCAGCAGGATTTGGTGCAAGGGTCACTATCCTCGACAGTAATTTGCAGAAGCTCCGGTATCTCGACGATGTTATGCCGAAGAATGTGGTGACGCTTGCGTCGAATCCTTACAACATCCGCAATGCGGTCTCGCGCGCAGACGTTGTGATCGGTGCAGTCCTTATTCCGGGCGCGAAGGCTCCGAAACTCGTTACAAGGGAAATGTTGAAGGACATGAAGGAGGGTTCCGTGATAGTGGACGTCTCCGTCGATCAGGGCGGCTGTATCGAGACATGCCATCCGACGACGCATGAGAACCCGACATACGTGGTCGATGGCGTGCTGCATTATTGTGTTGCAAATATGCCCGGTGCGGTTCCGTATACCTCGACCGTTGCCCTGACCAATTCCACTTTGCCGTACGCAATCGAGATCGCAGGAAGCGGATGGGAAAAGGCAGTCAAGTCGAGCCGAGAAATTAAGATGGGGTTGAACATGGCTTACGGCAAGATTACTTATCAGCACGTTGCTGAAGCGTTTGATTTCGAGTACACTCCGCTCGAGGAAGTTCTTAAGTGAGAATTTGTATGTTAGAAATGGCAGGATGAAATGGCTAAGGTGAATATAGAAGGAAGGACTGTTGAAGTTGAGAATGGAACGACTGTAATTCGCGCGGCTGCCCAGGCTGGAGTCGAGGTACCGCACTTCTGCTGGCACCCGGGGTTGTCCGTCGCGGGAAACTGCAGGATGTGTCTGGTCGAAATAGAAAAGATGCCGAAATTGGCGATCGCGTGTGCGACGCAGGTTGCCGATGGCATGGTGGTACATGTGAATTCGCAGAAGGCTATCGAGGCACGAAAGGCAGTCCTCGAATTTATTCTGATAAATCATCCGCTTGACTGCCCTATTTGCGATGAGGCGGGTGAATGCAACCTTCAAGACTATACATACACGCATGGCCCTGGCCACAGCGCACTCGAAGAGGCCAAGAACAAGAAATCGAAGCGCGTTCCTCTCGGGCCGAACGTTGTCTACGATGCCGAAAGATGCATTTTGTGCTCACGCTGCATCAGGTTCATGGATGAAATCGCAAAAGAGTCGACACTCACTTTCGTCGAACGCGGTGATAGAGTCTACATCGATACATTCCCCGGCAAGGAACTTAACAACCCGTATTCGATGAACGTGATAGATGTCTGTCCGGTCGGCGCGTTGACCAACCGTGACTATCGCTTCAAAGCGAGAGTGTGGGAGACATCCTCGACGGAAGGAATTTGCACAGGGTGCGCTCGCGGCTGCAACGTAAATATATGGGTGAGAGACAACGAGATCCTTCGCCTGACGCCGCGCCATAATTCAGAACGTCAACAGTTACTGGATCTGCGACAATGGCAGATTGAATTCGTTCACGCATGTCAATTCACAGGAGCGTTTGACTTCGCCGTTAATACGGAAGGAAGGGACCTTGCAGGAAGCCGGTTGGGATGAAGCGCTCGCCCACGCTGCCGTTTCGCTCAAGCCGTTCTCCAAAGATGAAATAGCAGTGTTAGGATCTGCATACTCTTCCGTCGAAGATAATTATGTCCTGCAGAAGTTTGCGAAGCAGGTTCTCGGGACGGCGAACCTGGGACTTGTGCAACACGCGGTCGAAGGAGACGAAGACAATCTGCTGATCCGCGCCGACAAGACGCCGAACGCCTACGGTGCTCGGGAAGTTGGCATCGCTTCACAGAAGGGAACTGATGTAAATAAGATTTTCGAGTTGATCGGTTCGGGCAAAATAAAGGCGCTCTATGTCATGGATGACGACGTGATTGATTCGAAAGAGAAGGAAGATCTCTTGACAAAGCTCGATCTTCTTATAGTCAGTCACTGGGTCAGGACAAAGACCACCCAGCTTGCTGACATAGTGTTTCCGAGCGCAACATTTGCGGAGAAGTACGGAACGTATGTGAATTTCCTTGGAAGAGTGCAACTGTCGAAGCCGGCAATATCAACTCTTGAACAGGAGCGTGTCCCATCGAGATTCAGCATGAGCCGTCTGGACAAGTTCGGCAGCGCGTTTGACAAGTGGAACAAGGGACCGCGCCGGAATGTGCGCTCGTCCTGGGAAATAATTTGTGCAATCGGGAATTTGCTGGGTGGAAAGATGCGCTATCAATCCGCTCAAAAAGTATTCGACGAAATCGCCCAGGTAGTTCCGAGTTTTAGAGGACTCTCTTACGCGAAGCTTGGTGACCATGGAGCATTGCTGAGAAAATCAAAGGAGGCGGCGCTGGTTCAATAATGATAGCAGTGGTGGCATTAATCAAGATTCTGGTTGTTGTTCTGGTCATCCTGGGAACGGTGGCATATCTTGTATTGCTCGAGCGGAAAGTGAGCGCCTATATCCAGAATCGGATCGGGCCAAACCGTGTTGGCCCCAAAGGATTGTTCCAGCCGTTTGCCAATATCTTGAAGCTAATCTTGAAAGAACTCATTGTTCCTACAAAGGCAAATAAGTTCGTCCATGCGCTTGCCCCGGTAATTTCGATCACGGTGGCTATCTCCGCGCTTGCGGTAATACCGTTCGGAAATTACATCGTTATCGGTGGTCAGAAGATAACCTTGATGATAGCCAATGTTAACGTCGGCATACTTTACATACTTGCGATGTCCTCGCTCGGTGTTTATGGCATCACTCTCAGCGGCTGGGCGTCCAACAGCAAATATTCTTTGTTAGGCGGACTGAGATCGTCCGCACAGATGATAAGCTACGAGCTTTCACTGGGCTTGAGCATCATCGGCGTATTGATGGTTAACGGGACTCTGCAGCTCGATAAGATCGTGGAAGCGCAGAGCGCTACACACTGGAACATTGTCTACCAGCCGCTGGGCTTCCTGATCTTTGTCGTCGCGGCGTTCGCGGAAACGAATCGTCTTCCATTCGATCTGCCGGAGGCGGAACCGGAACTCGTCGGCGGATACCACACTGAGTACAGCGGAATGAGATGGGGTCTCTTCTTCCTGTCGGAATATACGAACATGATCGTGTCCAGCGCACTGATGGCGACGCTTTACTTCGGCGGTTGGTCACTGCCGTACATCAATTACTCGTCCATGCAGCCGAACATCGCCGCACTCGTCCAGGTTGTCACCTTCATGGCAAAAACCGGAGTCTTCATATTCATTTATATGTGGATAAGGTGGACGCTGCCACGCTTCAGATATGACCAGCTGATGAACGTAGGTTGGAAGATCCTGCTGCCGCTTGCATTCTTGAATTTGATTGGAACCGGCGCCGTAATGCTTGCCGTTAAGTAATATGAGGTAAGAAATGACGAATAACGGTAATGGTAAGATACAACATAAGTTATCACTCTGGGAGAAGCTTTACTTTCCTGAAATCCTGCGCGGCATGTCATTGACCATCAGGGCATTCTTCAGACCAAAATTCGTCCGGCAATATCCTGAAGAGCGCTGGATTCCGCCGCCGGTGTTTCGCGGCAGGCCAGTGTTAGTAGTGGAGGATGAGACGGGTGTGGAACGCTGCGTTGCATGCGGGCTTTGCGCTCGCGTCTGCCCCCCGCTTGCAATACAGGTCCAGGCAGCTGAGACGGAGCTTGACAAGGAAAGATATCCCGAGTTGTTCGAGATAAACATGTTGAGGTGCATCTTCTGCGGTTTCTGCGAGGAGGTCTGTCCGGAGGAGGCGATTATCATGAGCAAAGATTTCGAGCTCACTTTTTCGAATCCTGAGGATGCAATCTTCGGTAAAGATAAACTTCTTATTCCAGCATCCCAGCTAAAAGATCGGCTGGAGTTTCTGAAGCAGTATCGATAAACTATAATGACAGGACTATTGGCGTCAAAGGCGGGTGGTCCGCGCGGGTTTGTGCTCGGACTGTCCGCCCTTGTCTTTTGCATCAATGTTTCTTTTGCTCATACAAGGGAATCCATAATGCAAAGGAATATTGAGTTGGACCTGAACGAGGGGTGGTACGTCAGGAATGATCCGGCCGACGCAGGGTTAAGGGAAGGCTGGCAGAGCAATTCTGACCTTGACAAGCCCTGGCGTGAATGCAAGGTCGAAGACTACTGGACAAGACATTCGATTCGACGTAGTAACCCCGGCATTTCCTGGTACGCGAACAAGTTTGTTGTTGATAATCCCCGACAGGATTCGGCTTTGTATGTCTCCGCGATCGATGACGAGGCGCAGTTCTATCTGAACGGCCAGGCAATCGGAAAGTCCGACGGATATTCCGAGGACCTGTCTTTCTCATTGAATCCTGAGAATTGTCGGGACGATGGCGGTGGACTCTTAAGAAGCGGCGTCAACCTTCTCGCTGTCAGATTGAACCGTCCCGCCGGCACCGAAAGAATCTACAGCCCCATCTATGTCGTTAGAAGCGAGGATCTGCCGAAGATCGCTCGCTCGGACATTTCAAATGAATTCGCTCGATCAAGTGCGGAGTGGGTGAAAGATGCCGTCATATACGAGCTTTATCCCCGTTCATTTTCCAAAGACGAAAGCTTCCAGTCTATCATAAGACAGATTCCTCGGCTGAAAAAACTGGGAGTGACAGTCCTCTGGCTGATGCCGATTCAACCGATTGGCGAGGTCAAAAGAAAGGGCACGTTAGGCAGTCCGTATTCAATTCGAGATTATTACAAAATCAATCCTGAATATGGTACGCTCCAGGATTTCGAGCAACTAGTGAAAGCTGTACATCAAGCCGGGATGCAAATTATCATGGATCTTGTGATCAACCACACGGCATGGGACAACCCGCTTGTCAGAGAACATCCCGACTGGTACAAACATAACAGTGAAGGTGAGATAGTTGCGCCTATTCCTGATTGGACTGACGTCGCACAACTCGATTATTCGAACAGAGCTTTGCGCCGGTACATGGTTGACATGATGAAATACTGGGTGAAGGATGTCGGGGTAGACGGTTTTCGATGCGATGTCGCCGAACTTGTCCCGCTGGATTTCTGGGACGAAGCTCGTGCGGCTCTCGACAGTATCAAGCCAATAATGATGCTCGCGGAGGGTGCCAGGCCTGACTTACACCTGAAGGCGTTCGACCTGACTTATTCATGGAACATTTACGACGTTCTTGGAAAAATATTTAATGGCACTACTTCGGCGTCTGCGATTGACAGCGTCCTCGACCGCGAAAGCAGGTCTTACCCAAAAGGGTCGCTTCGACTTCGCTTCAACACCAATCACGACAAGAATGCCTTTGATGCACCTTCAGTCGAGCGGTATCATGAAGGTGGAGACAGCCTGACTGTCGCGCTGATTGCAACCCTGCCCGGCGTTCCATTAATTTACAATGGAGACGAAGTGGGGAATGCGAAGAGCTTAAGCCTGTTCGAACAGGTTCCGATCGACTGGACTCACGGCAGCGCTTTCAGTGAATTATATGAGAAGGTCTGCGCAGTACGCAGAGCACACCCTGAACTCGTTGAAGGAAGTTATGAAAGGCTTTCAGCTGACGGCAAAGACATATTTGCATTCGAAAGAAAATTGAGGAGCAGGGTTGCGATTTGCATTTACAACTTCTCGGGGTCGGAAATAGAGGATGTGAAGGTTCGCTTAAGCGGTCTGGACAATCTTAATCTGGTTGACAATTTTACGGGCGAGAAGTTTCAAGTGAGGGGCGGCAGTCTCGAGCTGTCGCTGAAGGAATACGGCTTCTTGATACTAACTCCCCAATCCCTATTCAAAGCGAGGACAAAATGAAGTCGCACACCGAGTATCTCTGGTTCAACACGAAAAACAGAAAAGAACTTGTTAACATCACGGGCGAGGTCGAAAAGAATGTGAAGGCGAGCGGAGTGCAGGAGGGGTTTTGCCTGGTCAGCGCAATGCACATCACCAGCGGCATCTGGGTCAACGACGAAGAACCCGGACTCAAGCAGGACTTCATGGAGTTTCTTGAAACGCTCGTTCCGTTCAAGCCCGAATACAGACACCACCGGACCGGCGAGGATAACGCCGATGCTCACCTGAAACGGACTCTCGTCCATCATCAGGTCGTGCTTCCAATAACGAAGGGTAGACTCGATCTGGGTCCGTGGGAGCAGGTGTTTTATGCGGAGTTCGACGGAGAGAGAAGGAAAAGAGTAATTGTGAAGATAATCGGGGAATAGGTATCGGCCTTCAGCGGTCAGCGATTAGCTGGCGGTATCGATGAGATGAAAAGTCTAATCACCTCCACGATGGAACAGACTGATGTTAGAACCAGAGACCTGGCGGAGGCAGCTCTATCAGGTGCGACACAAAAAAACTTTCTGACAAAATTAATTCCGTTTCTCGGTCCGGCGTTCATAGCGAGCGTCGCGTACGTCGATCCGGGTAACTTCGCGACCAACATTCAGGGCGGCTCGGAGTTCGGTTACACTCTCCTGTGGGTCATACTTGCGAGCAACCTGATGGCGATGTTGATCCAGACTCTATCTGCCAAACTCGGGATTGCAACCGGAAACAATCTGGCAGAGCACTGTCGAAAGAATTTCAGTAAGCCTGTCGTCCACGGCATGTGGGTACTAATGGAAATTGTCGCCATGGCAACCGACCTCGCCGAATTCCTCGGTGCAGCGGTGGGCTTTAACCTCCTTTTCGGTTTTCCATTAATCGTCGGCGGAATAATAACGGGGATCTGTACTTTCCTAATTCTTGGTTTACAGCGATATGGTTTCCGACCTCTAGAGATTGTGATCACTTGCATGGTCAGCATAATAGCGTTGTGCTATGTAATAGAAACGGCTCTCGACAGACCGGACTCCGCGACCGTCCTCTACCACACGTTCGTACCGCAATTCTCAGGAACCGAAAGTGTGCTTCTCGCGACCGGTATACTTGGCGCAACGGTCATGCCTCATGCAATCTTTTTGCATTCGGCTTTGACCCAGCAGAGGATAATCGTCAAGAACCCGGACAAGCTCCGCAGACTTTTTCGGTTCGAGATCTTAGACGTGACAATTGCGATGGGAATTGCAAGTCTTGTTAATATGGCAATGCTCATTATGGCAGCGGCCACTTTCCACCAACACGGCTTTACGAACATTGGAACCATCGAGGAGGCTCACATAACTTTGCAGCCTTTGCTCGGTAAAGCCGCAGGCTGGATCTTTGCAATTTCACTTCTTGCCTCAGGACTCTCTTCTTCGACTGTTGGAACGAGTGCCGGACAGGTTATCATGCAGGGATTTCTTCACAGACATGTTCCCATCTGGCTGAGAAGGCTGGTCACGATGGTCCCTTCGATCGGCGTTATCGCGATCGGGCTCGATCCGACCCGCACGCTTGTCATGAGCCAGGTGATCTTGAGTTTCGGACTTCCGTTTGCGATCCTTCCCTTGATAATGTTTACTCGAAATAGAAACGTAATGGGAATCCTGGTCAACAGGAGGATGACAACTTTTGCCATGTCGGTGATTGCCGCTTTGATAATACTGCTGAATATTTATTTGATCTTTCGGGTGCTCATTGGATAAGTCGACTATAAGGAAATTGCTCGTTCCGCTCGACGGCTCGCTGTTGGCGGAATTTGTTCTTCCCGTGGCTGCTCAGCTCGCGAGGAAGATCCACGGCTCCATTACATTGATACACGTTGTTGAGAAAAAGCCGCCTGAAAAAATCCATGGTCAAAGGCATCTTAGAAACGCTAGCCAGGCGGAGAGTTATCTTCGCGCCACGGCCTCGTCGCGTATTTTCCAGGGGATCGATGTCAGCTTCCATGTTCACGAAGCCGGTGTGAGAGATGTCTCGCAAAGCATATCGGATCATACCGAAGAGCTGAACCAGGACATGGTCATAATGTGCACGCACGGCAGCAGCGGACTCCACCATCTGTTGTTCGGTTCAATTGCACAACAGGTAATTTCGTTTGGGAATGCACCGGTGCTGTTGATAAATCCTGCTCCGGACGAAGCGGGAACAACTCACAGTTTCTCGAATTTTCTGATTCCTCTGGACGGCAACCCGGAACATGAACAGGTTTTGGACTATGCTTCGGTACTTGCAAGGATGTGCGGGGCAAGGATCCATCTTCTCATCGCCGTTCCTCAATTTGGTACGATGTCTGGCGAGATGACGCCCGCGAACCGGTTTCTTCCGGGAACAACGGCAAAGATGATGGATATGATCGTCTCTGATGCAAAAGATTATCTCGATAGACTTCTGTCTAAGATCGAGCTGTCGGATATTGAAGTCACGACAAGCACATCGAGGAGTGCTCCGGCAGATGCGATCGCGGAGACTGCAGGCGAAATAGGAGCAGACCTGATCATACTCGCGACACATGGCAAGAAAGGTACGGAAGCGTTTTGGAACGGAAGCGTTACCCCGAAGATAAGCAAGTCGAGTAAGATTCCACTGTTACTCGTTCCCGTCGGTGAGTAGGCTGCGTCGCCAATGTAGCAGCTCCATTCGGATTCATAAATCAAAGATAGGTTGGCAAAAAGGAAGTTGTGTGTCAAGCGAACGATACCATTTGCATGCGGACAAGCTCTTTTGAATCCAGCCGTGGCTGCCGGATATGTTTCAAGTTATTGAGTTCTCGAAAGATATCATATATTAGCAGTAGGTATCATTATATAGCGTGACTTTTCCTGAGTCTGATCTCGCAGTCATATTATCTCTGCATCATTTCCCGCAATCTTGCTTATTTTTCATCATACGGCTATTTTTTCATGGATGTCAATGGTGAAAAAACGAGATGCGCCGACGGGAGTCGCTGCTACTGCGGATGCGGGAATGGATCAGACCGCGAAACGGAAATCGAACCACGTCGATATTGTCTTGACCGAGAAGATCGACTATCAGAAGTCGACCGGATTGGAAAAATACGAGTTTGTTCATAATGCATTGCCCGAGCTGAATTATGCGGACATCGACACGAGCGTTAAGTTTCTGTCGCACACTTTTTCCGCCCCGATCATAATCTCCTCAATGACAGGTGGATACGAGCGCGCCGGCCGGATCAACTCCGCGATTGCGGAGCTCTGCAAGGAAAAGAATATCGGAATGGGAGTTGGTAGTCAACGACAGGCCCTCACGAACAGCGATTACCTGGAAACATTTAAGGTGGTGCGAAACGTTGCAAAAGACATTTTCGTGATGGGCAATATCGGAGCGGCACAGGTCGCAGATGGCACTGCGCTCGATAACGTTCGAAGGATTGTCGACATGGTTGAGGCTGATGCCCTTGCCGTTCATCTCAATGCACTTCAGGAATTGATTCAGCCTGAAGGCGACCGGAACTTTCGAGGCGTGATAAATGGCATTTCTAAGTTGGTGAAGAAATTAAATATCCCTGTCATTGTCAAGGAAACAGGTGCCGGCATCGGCGGAGATGCGGCAAAGAAACTCATCGCGGCGGGAGTCTCGGCGATCGATGTCTCCGGTGCAGGCGGAACGAGTTGGGCGGCGATCGAGGCGATGCGAAGAAAAGACGGAAGCCTCGGCAAGAGATTCTGGAATTGGGGAATCCCAACCGCTGAAGCTCTCGTCCAGGTTAACTCGCTTCCGTCGAGAAGGAAGATTAAGCTGATATCTTCCGGCGGAATTCGAGACGGGATAGACGTTGCGAAGTCCATCGCCCTTGGCGCTGACATTTGTGCCGCCGCGCAGCCTTTTCTGAAGGCGCTCGCCAGCGGAGGAGTGAAAGGTCTGATCAGGGAATTGGAAAACTGGCTCGATGAACTCAAAGGCGCGATGTTCCTGACAGGAAGCAGAGACCTGCGACATCTCAAGAAAGCAAAACTTGTAAGAGTCTCCGGTTGAAAAATTTCGCGGAATACTCTGAGAAACGTCGGTTGATGATCGACCATCATCTCGCGAGTTCTCTCGAGCTTATTTCTGATTCGCCGCTGAGGGATCACATTGCATACGTACTTTCGATGGGAGGGAAGAGAATTCGTCCGCTGCTCACTATCTTTGCTTCGGAAGCAGTCGGAGAATTGAACGACGACGTTCTTAAAGGCGCCGTCGCGATTGAAATTCTTCACAACTTTACTCTTGTACATGACGACATTATGGACAACGCAGATACTCGGCGAGGTAAAACGACTGTACACGTCAATAGCGGGACTAATATTGCGATCCTCGTCGGCGATTTGATGATGGCTCTTGCTTATGACTGCCTTGAAAAATGTGCAAGGGAACATTTGCGAGAGGGCCTGCGGATATTTAATGAAGGTGTGAAACAGGTCTGCGACGGTCAGGCGCTTGACGAGAACCTCAGCAAGCGAGACGGCGCTTCGATGGCAAGTTACGTGGAAATGATTTCCAAGAAGACCGGCGCGCTGCTGATGGCGGCAGGCAAACTGGGCGGACTTCTCGGCGGCGGAACGATCGAGGAGATCGATCTGCTCGGAGATTTTGGGCTGAACATTGGAATCGCTTTTCAAATTCTTGATGATATGCTAGACCTCGAAGGCGATGCCGAAAGGTTCGGTAAACCTCGCGGCCTCGATATAATTGAAAAGAAGAAGAACTTCCTCTTCCTCAAGGCTCAGGAATTGATGGACGAAAGAAGATTTGGAATCGTCAATGCTGCATATAAGAAATCTCCCGTGACAGCAGTTGACGTCGTCGCTGTCCACGACACGTATCGCGACTGTGGCGTTTTCGATGCAGCAAGAGAAGAGGTCGCTGCTTATACTGCTCGTGCCCTGTCTGGTTTGAAAACCTTGATGGACTCGGAAGGAAAAGAGGCGCTTGTTGAGCTTGCGAACTCACTTGTCCAGAGAAGATTTTGATGGTTCAACAAGAAGTCGTAGTCAAAAACCGTCTCGGGCTTCACACCCGTCCGGCTGCGTCGCTGGTGAAGCTCGCGGCAAAATTCAAATCGGAGTTCTACCTTGAAAGAGACGGGTATCGAGTCAACGGAAAGAGTATCATAGGTGTCATGACGCTTGCAGCGGAACAAGGAGCGAGGATCTTACTGATGTTCGACGGCGAGGACGAGCAAGAAGCTCTCTCGACGGTCGCTGACTTTTTCGATAAGGGCTTTGATGAAAACTGAATCGCTCGAACAAACGACTCCCGGCGAGGAAATCGTCCTGCGCGGCATCCCGGCCTCCCCGGGCATTTCCGTGGGGAAAGCTGTCGTGCTGAGAAAAGATGGAATTGTTGTCCAGGAGAAATCGGTTGGCGATCCATCCGCCGAGCTGGACAGGCTTCAGAAATCCATAGAACGTTCTACGACAGAGCTTGAGAAAGTGTACAACACCACGTTGGAGAAGCTTGGCAGCGATAAAGCAAAAATCTTCGAGGCCCAGCTACTCATGATAGCCGATCCGATTTTTTTCGATGTCATAAGGCGGAGGATAGTCTCTGATAAGAAAAATGTCGAATACATCGTCGCAGACGAATTCTCAAAACAGCTTGAGCAATTGAAGCGGACCGACAGCGATGTGTTCAAGCTCAGGGCACTTGAGATGGAAGACGTACGGAATAGGATCATTCGAAACCTTGCCAATGCTAAGCTCAAGTCGCGATTTGAGGGAAGTCCAATTGTTGTCACGAGCGAGCTCACTCCGGCAGATGCGGTGCTACTGAGCCGAAATGCTGTACTGGGTTACGCGAGTGATTTCGGCGGAGCGCGTTCTCATGCATCCATACTGTCACGTTCACTTGGAATCCCTGCCGTTGTTGGCCTCAAAGAGGCGACTAAACATGTCCTGGATGGAATGGATCTCATCCTGGACGGATATCGCGGAGTCGTAGTAGTAAACCCGACCGAAAGCACGACAAGAAAATATGTGGACAGGAAAGCCTGGTGCGAAAAACTCGACTCAGAACTCCTTGCCGAAGCTAATCAACCTGCACTGACGACGGATGGCAGAAGGGTGCTTGTAGAAGCTAACGTGGAGTTGCTGGAGGAGTTGCCGTCGCTGAAACCCCATGGTGCTGATGGAATAGGTCTTTTCAGAACCGAGCAGATCATAATAGATTTCGATACCGTGCCTGATGAAAATGCACAGTTTGAAATTTTCAAGGAGACGATAGAAGGATCTGCGCCGAACCCCGTCATATTCAGGACATTCGATATCGGCGGTGACAAGATTTTTGTCGGTGACCACGCCGAGGCGAATCCTTTCCTCGGCTGGAGAGGAATTCGCATGATGCTCGACAGGCCGGAGCTCTTGAAGGATCAGTTCAGGGCAATCCTCCGTGCGAGTGCGTATGGAAAATGCAAAGTGATGTATCCGATGGTCGCAACGGTCGAAGAAGTTATCAGCGCGAATGAGATCCTGGAGGAAGCCAAACGTTCTCTTAGGGAAGAGCATGTCCGTTATGACGAGAAGTTAGAGGTCGGAGTGATGATCGAGATCCCTTCGGCCGCACTTATGAGTGAAGAGATAGCGAAGCATGTTAGCTTCCTCAGCATCGGGACCAACGATCTGACACAATATCTTCTTGCCGTGGATCGAACGAATGAACTTGTCGCGAATGTATTCGACGAATTCCATCCGGCAGTTTTGAGAACGCTGAAGTCCATCATCGACTCAGGTCATCAGGCCGGGGTCAAGGTCGCCATGTGTGGTGAGATGGCTGGAAACCCGCTCGCGACGGCAATGCTTCTCGGAATGGGACTTGACGAGTTTAGCGCGGTGAGTTCTATGCTCCCGATTCTGAAGAAGATTATTCGAAGTACGAACTACAAGAGCGCGCGGAAGCTTGCAAGGCAGCTGCTGAAAATGGATTCCGCAGACGAGATAAAGAAGACGCTGCATGAATATCTCAAGACACGTTTCGAAAGAGTTTATTATACGACCATAAGCGAGGAATATCTTGATTAGCGCAGACGAGATCAAAGGAATTGATATATCGGGAATGTACGGCTTGATTCGGTCTTTTGCCGACCAATCAGCGAAAGCAGTGGATATAGGCAAGAAGACAAAGCTGACTATTTCTTTGTCAAGAATCAGAAACATCGTCGTGACGGGACTTGGCGGGTCCGCAATCGGCGGCGACATTCTGAGAAGCTACTCTGCCAATCAAGCAGGAGTACCGATCATCGTCAACCGCAGCTACACATTGCCGCAGTTCGTGAACAGGAATACCCTTGTGGTTGTTTCAAGTTATTCGGGCGGGACGGAGGAGACAATATCGGCATATGCCCATGCACGAAAGAAGGGTGCACAGATTCTCGTCATTAGCTCGGGGGGAAGCATCGGCGAAACGGCTGCGAAGCTCCACCACAACTGGATAAAAATTCCGGGCGGACTTCCTCCCCGCGCAGCGTTGGGTTACTCGTTCTTCACGATGTTGACGGCGTTTCAGAAGGTCGGAATTCTCAGATCAGGGCACACGGAGTTGAAAGAGACTAACAACGTCCTACGACGCCTCAGTGCTGAGTATTCAAACTATGAAACAAATCCCGGGCCTCTGCAGCTTGCCGAGCGGATGGTGAACGTTCTTCCGATTGTCTACTCGTCAAGCGAACGGTTAGACGCGGTGAACCTGCGCTGGCGCGGCCAGATTTCTGAGAACGCAAAAACGGTTGCGTACGGAAATCTCTTCCCTGAGATGAACCACAACGAGATTGTCGGTTACTCAACTCTCAAGGATTTGCTCTCACGCTTCTTTGTGGTGTGTTTGGTCGATCAGGAAGATCACCCGCGGGTTAAGGCGAGATTTGAATTGGTCAAAGAAATTATCCGTCCTTATTGCTCGGAGGTTGTCGAGATCAGTTCACAGGGAAAATCTCTTCTTGCACGGATGTTCAGCCTGATTCATTTTGGCGATTGGCTGAGTTTTTACCTTGCTATCAAAAAAGGCGTTGACCCGACTCCGGTTGCGAATATAGAAATGCTTAAGAAGCGGCTGAGCGAACTCAGTTAAGGATCAATTCCTCGTCACCGTGACGTGGAATATTTAATCTCCGGAAAGTCACGGACAGGTTGATCATTCCCAAAATTCCATTGTTGCAATATTCCGCGTTTCTTCCGCGCTGACTTGCGGAAATTGCAAGCTTTCCACAACTTACGTTACCTGTGAGCAGAGTAGCACGAGTCATATTCCCGATCCTTTTAGTTGCCTCCACTTCATATGCGCAGTTCTACTATTTCGGTCAGAACAAGGTCCAGTACACAAATTTCCACTGGCAGATACTTCGCACTGAGCACTTCGAGATTTACTATTACCCGGAAATGACCGAGCTTGCCAATCAGAGCGCAGCACTTGCGGAGGACGGCTATCGGTATCTGGAAAACAAATTCGATTTTAATATCCTGCATCGCATTCCGCTCATACTCTATTCCTCGCATCTTTACTTCGAGCAAACGAACACGATGCCTGGATTCATACCTGAAGGCGTTGGCGGATTTTTTGAATACGTGAAAGGCCGAGTGGTAATTCCGTATGACGGTTCCATCTACGAACTGAAGCATGTCATCCGGCATGAGCTCATCCATGTTTTCATGACCGCAAAAATCTCTCGCGAACTTCACGATCACCGGGTAATCTCCGATCGCGAACCGCCGCTCTGGTTTTCCGAAGGTCTCGCGGAGTTCTGGTCCACGAAGTGGGACGACCAGGCCGAGATGGTGATGCGCGACGCAGTATTGAGCGGATATTCTCGTTCCCCTTTCCGAGATGGAAAGAATCTACGGAACATTTCTCATGTACAAGGAGGGGCAGAATATTCTCCAGTTCATTTCCCGGAACTACGGAGATGAGAAGATTCTATTGTTGATGGAAAACTTCTGGAAGAGTTCGTCGTTCGAGGAAGACATGAAGATGACCATCGGATTGGACTACAAAGAATTCGACAAGAAATGGGTTTACAGTCTGCAGAAGAAATATTTTCCACTCCTCTCGACAGAGGATTTGCCGTCACGCGCCTCAGTTGGAATTTTCTCAGAAGGTTTCAACGATTCTCCCGTGTTTTACAGAGCGCCTGATGGCAGAAGATACGTTTATTACGTCGGCAACCACCGTGGATACACCGATGTGTACGAGCAATTATTAGATGGCAAGTCCAAGCCGGTTGCTATCATTCAGGGCGAGCGGACAAGCGAGTTCGAGGCATTCCATCTTCCATCGGACAAAATGGCAGTCTCATGCGACGGCATACTCGCATTCGTTTCGAAAAGTGGCGAGACGGATGTTCTTCATCTGTATGACGTAAAGAAGAGGACGATCGTGAAAGACAAACGTTTTGTCGATCTCACAAGGATCGGTTCGGTTTGCTTCTCACCCGACGGGAAAAAGATCGTTCTTTCCGGTGCATCTGTGGCGGGCTACTACAATCTGTATATATATGATCTCGAGTCGGATTCGCTCGAACAGTTGACACGTGGTTATTACGACGATAGAGATCCAGCATGGTCGCCGGACGGCAAGTGGATCGTTTTCTCATCAGACCGAACCATGTTCGGTGATGAGGGTTATTATAATCTCTTCCTGCTCAACCTGGCTTCGGGAAGGATAAGATATTTGACGCACGGACGTGAGTCTGATTTTTCTCCCAACTTTGTCGAAAAGCCGAATGGGAATGCGATGGCTTACGTCAGCAACGAGGATGGCGGACAGAACATTTTTGTGATGCCTCTCAATCTGGCTGCCTTACCTGACTCCGTGTATTCCTTCGAAATCACCAATTACCCGACAGCAGCGTTTAACCCGTCGTGGACTGATTCTTCAGAGATTGTTTTCAGTGCCTTTGAAAATTACAGCTTTCAGATAAGAGTGGTGGACAGCGTTGAAGAAAAAATGGGAAATGCAAAAAATAGATTCGCATATCGAATTATGGACTACGACACATCCTGGTACGCAGCCAGCTATTCATCCAATTCGGCATCCGCGGCAGTTCCGTATGTTCCGAGATATGGCATAGACATCGCGGAAAGTCAGATTTCAACGGATCCCGTATTCGGTACGGCCGGCGGCGCTGCGATGGCGCTGAGCGATATGCTCGGAAACGAGCAATACTACTTTCTCCTGTTCAATACTGCGGAGACGCAGGATGAGATTCTAAAGAGTTTCAATATTGCCATTTCAAAAATTTCCCTCGCGCATAGAATGAACTACGCTTATGGCGTTTTCAATTTTGCCGGGCGAGATTATGACCTGACCGATCCGGATGTTTACTTCTACGAACGATCATTCGGCGGATATTTTGCACTGAGTTACCCCCTTTCGAGATTTGATCGCGTGGAAGCGACGACCAGCCTGGCCAACACTTACAAAGCACTTTATTACGGTATCGGTGAGAGGACATCGCTTCTGTTTTCAAATTCGATTGCGTACGTCGAGGACAATTCGCTGTGGGGACCAACGGGTCCGATCGACGGACACAGAATACTCATGAGTCTCGCATACACCTCGGACATTGAGTACGGATCGGTGGACTATTTCACCGTCATGCTCGATTACCGGCGGTATCTCAGGATCAGTCAGACCGTGGCATTCGCAACGCGAGAAGCCCTCCTCTTCAATCAGGGACCTCAGTCGAGGAGATTCTTCATGGGCGGAAGTTGGGATCTGCGGGGCTGGCCGTTGTGGAGCATCCGCGGAGAAAAAATCTGGATCGCGAGTCAGGAGTTGCGTTTTCCCTTGATCGATGAGCTCAACATAAATTTTCCATTTGGAGGAATGCTATTCACCGCGATTCGAGGCGCTGCTTACTTTGATGCCGGTGCAGCCTGGGACGACGTTTACGATTCGACGCTCGGAGATTTCGGTGTTGGCTTACGCTTCAACCTCGGCGGAGTTCTGGTCTTGAGATACGACGTCGGCAAAACCATACAGGACAATTTTAGGAAACTCCAGCCGGGACTCTTCTACCAGTTCTTCTTCGGGTGGGATTTCTGATTTCAGTGATCAGTAAATAGTTATCAGTTGACAGCAATCAGTCCTCAAACTGACAACTGGGAACTGAAGACTGATCACTATTCCCGGCAAGAATCTGATTTGAAATTCGAACGGCGGCATGTAAATTCTCTCCGGGAGGTTTTGCTCCCACAACTCAGTTCGGGAACTTTTCAGTATCGCTAGAGGTAGATGTACAAAGTTGTTATCATGGCGCGGAGCCGATGAAAAATAAACCAAACCTTCGCGACGTACCGCTGTTTGCAAGATTGTCTCCGATTGAAGTGAAGCTCATTACGGATATCTACAGGACGAAACACTACAAGAAGAATCAAATTGTATATCTGGAGGGGGAAACGTACTCGGGATTCTACGTGGTTCTAAGCGGTTTGGTAAAAGTGTACAGGCTTAGCAACGAGGGGAAAGAAATCACTCTTAATAAGTTGGATCCCTTTCGGAGCTTTGCCGAGTCGTCCCTTTTTTCCGGTTCTCGTTTTTACGCATCCTGCGCACAGGCACTCGAAGACTCCACTCTCCTCTATTTCCCGAGTCTTGAATTTACTTCGCTGATGAGTGAGAATCCTGCCCTTGCTGTCAGAATATCACAGGCACTCGGTGTGAGATTGATCGAACTGGGTCACAGGCTCGATCTGATTGCATCGGATGTTGAGGGCAAAGTAGCGCGCTATCTGTTAAACGAAGTACAGCTGAATAATTCAGTGAAATTGCCTGAGCCCTCCTTTAATTTGGTGATTCAAAAAAAGGATCTCGCGGCACATTTTGGCATCGCAAGCGCCACGCTATCGCGCATGCTCAAGAAATTGAAAGAGAAGAAAATCATCAGGGAAGTTTCAAAAAGAATCTTCGTGACGAATCTCAAGAAGCTTCGCGAGTTGGCAAATAACTAGAGCTTGTGAAACAATCTTTTTTTTGTTTGTTTAAGAGTCCTGATGATTCGGATATGAAAGCCTATCGGCGTCTTTCGCCCATTTCCTGTGAGAACGGAGTCAGCTTATGAGTTTGCGCCTGCTCCGCCTGCGGCAAGGGAGGGAATGGAAGAGTACTAGAACGGAACCTTCTCGTCGGGTTCGATTGCGGAAGCTGTCGGGGCGACAGCATACTTTGCTAAGTCCTCAAACCTTGCGTACTGCTTCACGAAGGTCAGCTTAATTTCTCCCGTCGGACCGTTTCGCTGTTTGCTTATCATCACCTCGGCGACGCCTGCGGTCGATTCTCCGTCAGGGTAATTTTCGATTCCGTACAACTCCGGTCTGTGAATGAATATGACAACATCGGCATCCTGTTCGAGCGCCCCCGATTCACGAAGATCGGATAGTATCGGGCGTTTGTCGCCTCGTTCCTCGACGGACCGCCTGAGTTGTGACAGCGCGACGACCGGGATGTCAAGTTCTTTTGCAAGAACCTTGAGGCTTCTTGATATCATTGAGATTTCTCTCTCACGGCTCTCCGCTTTCGCCGGGCCCTGCATCAGCTGCAGGTAATCAACCACTATCAGGCCGATCTCGTGCTCGGTCTTCAGGCGTCGTGCTCGGGCACGGAGACTCGAGAATTGAAAGGGCCGGTGTATCGTCAATGAAGATCGGAGCCGGCGCGAGCTTGTGTATCCGAGTAGAAATGTACGCCCATTTGTCTTCAGGCAAAGTTCCGGTGCGAAGAGCATGTGCGTCGACTCTCGCTTCGGCAGCGAGCAGGCGGATCAGGAGCTGTTGCTGTGACATCTCGAGACTGTAAACGGCGGTCGGTACGCCGTACTTCACGGCGGCGTTTCGTGCGATCGTAAGCGCGAGTGCAGTTTTTCCAACGCTCGGTCGTGCAGCAATGATGATCAAGTCAGATTTCTGCAACCCTCCGGTGATCGAGTCGAGATCGGCAAAACCGGTCGGAACTCCGGTCACGCCTCCTTTTGTACCGTGGATTCTTTCGAGCACTTCCATCGTCTTGACAAGAGCCTGCTGGAGAGGTACCACAGCTTTTTTCAGTCGCGCTTCGGAAACCCTAAATATATCTCTCTCGACTTCATCGATCAGTCCGAACGCATCTTCGCGGTTGTCATAGCATTTCTGAACACTGAGCGACATCGTGTTTATCAGGCTGCGGAGCATATACTTTTCGGCAACGATCTGTGCGTGAGCTTCGATGTTTGCCGATGACACGACGGACGAGACGAGCTCATTCAGATATGCCGACCCGCCGATGCCTTCAAGTTGGCCGCCCCGCCTCAGCTCTTCGCGAACTGTGATCACGTCCACTTCGGTGTTGCGCGAGTACAGAGCGATCATCGCCGCGAAAACTTTCTCGTTTGCCGTTGAATAAAAATAATCCGGCTGCAGAAGTTCTATCGCCGGTGACACAGCATGCTTGTCGAGCAGAATCGCGCCGAGGACAGCCTTCTCCGCTTCGACCTCCTGCGGCGGAATTCGTCCGCTCGTCAGGCTCTCGGAATCGTTCTCAAAATTTCTTATTCTTCTTTGTTCAAAATCTGTTGCCATATGAGAAGTTAACAGTTAAAGGTGAATAGTGAAAAGGTGTCCTGACTTCTTGTGATCTTCTCTGCTCGCTATTCGCGATTCGCGGATGACAGTTCATCGTACAACTTGCGCATTTTCTGGAAATCTTCCCAAGCCGGCCTTTTCCAATTTGGGTTTCTCAGCAGCGCTGCGGGGTGATAAGTCACGAGGACTTTGATGCCCTGGTATTCATAAATATTGTTTCGGAATTCTGCCAGTGATGTGTTAATCCTGAGAAGAGATTGTCCCGCGATCCTTCCGAGGCATACGATCAGTTTCGGTTTGATGATCTCGAGTTGTTTTTTCAAGTAGGGTTCGCAGGCATCGATTTCTTCGGGAAGGGGGTCGCGATTGTTCGGCGGTCTGCATTTGAGAATGTTACATATGTAAACGTCTTCGCGACGGAGCTGAACGGCCGCGAGGATTTTGTTCAGAAGCTGTCCGGCGCGGCCAACGAACGGCTCGCCTTGCTCGTCTTCGTCAGCGCCCGGCGCTTCACCTATAAATACCAATTTCGCTTTCGGATCACCGACACCGAACACGAAATTTCTCCGCGTCAATCCGAGAGCACACTTCTGACATTTGTTAATTCTTGAATCAAGCTCGTTGAGGGAAGCACTGTCGTACCAGCTTGAGTCTATTTTCCATTCCTTGTTCAGGACCGCGCCTTCAAACAAACCGAGATCCTCTGTCACTCTTATTGTCTTCGGCTTTTGCAGTGGACTGGCCTCTTGCTCCGTTTTCTTGTCAGATCCGTCCGGCATTCTCGTTCCGGCCATGCTTATTGCATTGCCTGAGTCAGATTCTCCCGGCAAGTATGTCTCCTCTCCATACAGCTCTCGCTGTTGCTTCAAAAAAAGTTCGACCTTCTTGAAAATGTCAGAAGAAGAATTCCTGTCATTCATTTTGCCTACGAATTTATTTGGCATCTTCATCAAATACAACCGCACAAGATTTTCTTGCGCTCACAAATCAGATCGGTTGTCTGTCGAACTCGCACCTATCCAAGTTCCTGGCCGAGGATATTTCATGTCAGGCATCCGGTGAGTAGAATAGCTCATTCCAGAAATGCAGAGTCAAATTCATACGGGTGGGAAATAGGAGCGGGCAATTCCGAGATTCGATTGTTTTGGAAAGGAGATCGGGAAATTATCAGGATCAATGTTCCAAGTAGAAGCGGTTTCCCGCAAGCACGATCATTTCTGGCTGAACGCGTTGAAACGTATCGTCACAACAGTTCCTTTCCCGACTTCGCTCTCAACTTCGATTTTTCCATTATGTTCCTGGATTATCCTGTGGGTGACGGCCAGGCCGAGTCCGGTTCCTTTTCCCGGTTCTTTGGTTGTGAAGAAAGGTGCGAAGACTTTTTCAAGATTTTCGGGCGGGATACCTTCGCCAGTGTCTCTTATTGAGACAACAACTCTTTCGCGGTCGCCGCCCGTCGCTTCAACGGACGATTCGACTCGAAGCTCTCCCCCTTGTGCCATTGCCTGGAGGGAGTTTACGATCAAGTTCAGAAAGACCTGGTACAGCAATGCGGGATCACCGTAGACTTTCGGAACACTCTCCCCAAAACTTGTTCCTATCTCGATCTGGTTCGTCTTCGATTGAGGGCGGACGAAATCGAGCACTTCCGTAATGACTGAATTCACGTCGACCGGCTGCAACGAGAGTATCTTTGGCCTCGCAAAATCGAGTAGCTGCCTCATCAGCAGAGACATACGTTTGGTCTGACCAATTATTGTCGAAAGCTCCTGGTAGCCCCGGTCTGTTTCATTCATATCGAGAAGCATGAACTCTGCGTTGCCCGAGATGATGTTGAGCGGAGTTCCAATCTCGTGTGCAATTCCGACGGCGAGCTGACCGATCGTTGCCAATTTCTCCGTCTGCATGATCTGCTGTTCGAGATTTCTCTTGTCGCTCGTGTCCGATTCGATTCCCATATATCCGATTTTTGCTCCGTCAAGATAAATCGGAGTTATGCTGAGCCAGACGGGAATTTCCATTCCATCTTTACGGCGGTTTATTATCTCGCCCTTCCACCTCCCGTATTTGCGGAGCGACTCCCACATCTCGCGGTAGAATTCTCTCGTGGAATGTCTGGATTGAATCAGCGCAGTCGAATTGCCAATTGCTTCCTCGCGTGAATAACCGTAGATGCTTGTGAACGCTTCATTCACGTCCATGACGATGCCGTCGACGTTTGTTATCACTATGGCGTCAGTAGAATGTTCGAACGCACTGTTAAAGAGTTGAACACGTTCCTGCAGAAATTTCTCCGTCGTGATGTCTTTGTTTAGCCCTATCATGCCGCAGAAATTTCCGTTCGCATCCAACATGGGATACCAGGATTTGAGGAAGTGGACGACGCCGCCGTCCTTTCTTATGACCCGGTGCTCGGAGCCCTCAACACTCTCGTGTTTTACGAAGAGGTTCGTGAACTCATTTTGCAACTTCTTCTTATCATCGGGATGAACAACATCGAGGGGATGAACCCTACCGGATATGAAATCGTCGGCACTGTAACCTATTATTCTTTGGACATTGTTGCTTACATGATACACTCTTGCATTGGAATCATATTGGAAGACCAGATCGTCGGTGGCGAAAATATAATGCGGTGGCGCGGTGAAGGAATTGGCGTCTGCGTCTGGTTGAACTTCCAGGACTATTGTCAGGCTCCGGTTGTCGGCCGATTCGCGGAAGACTTTTCCATTGATCACTTTGCCCGAATCTTTCAAGACGAGCTTGAACTTTCGATTGGGCTTGAAAGATGCAATATCCGGCAGGTTCTGAAAAATGTCTCTCAGCTCTCTCCCGGCTTTTCCGCTGTTGCTGATTTCCTTGAACTTAGGTGTACATCCGACGATCTTACCGCGATCGTCAACCACGACTGCGCATGCCCCGGCGAATGACATCAACTTGATGATGCCGTCTCGCTTGGCATTGTTCGCTCTCGGTGACATTTATGTATAAGACTGCTCTCTGTAGACTATGTGGACACCAGCGCTCTGAGAGCGCCTCACTCACACGGTTCGCGAGAAGATCGGTTTCTCCTTCATCATCTTTTCCAGGTAAGCGTCAAAAGCCATCGCGATGTTTCTGATGACCAATCTTCCCATGTCCTTAACAACAATTTTGTCGTCCGTCAGTTCAACCAGGTTATCCTGCACAAACTCTTCGAGCTTTGGAAAAGCCGCGGAGAAGTATTCATCGAAATCAATCTCAAATCTTTCCTCGACATCGTGCTTTTTCAGTTCCATGTCGCACATCAGCCGCATGATAACGTGCTGGCGTATCACATCGTCGTCGGTCATTCTGTACCCAAGAACGGTTGGGAAACGCCTGGAGTTTATTACTTTGTAATAATCCTGCAGCGACTTATAGTTCTGCGCATAGACGTGGTTGAATTGGCTTATCGCAGAATTGCCGAACGCGTACAGGTCGGCGCCGGCGTGTGTCGAATATCCCTGGAAATTCCTGTATAGAGTTTTCTCCTTCTGTGCGATAGCGAGTTCGTCATCCGGCTTGGCGAAATGGTCCATGCCAATGTATATGTAGCCTGAGCTCGTAAGAAGCTCTATCGTCATTTTCAAAATCTCGAGCTTGACGTCGGGCGCGGGAAGCGTATTTCTGTCGATCAATTTCTGGTGCGGCTTCAGCCACGGCACGTGAGCAAAATTGAAAACGGCAATTCTCTCCGGAGATATGTCGATGACCTTCCGCAGACTCTTTTCAAAGGACTCCAGTGTCTGATAGGGAAGGCCGTAAATCATGTCGAGATTTATACTCTTGAATCCAAGCTGGCGGCTCCACTCGACCGCATCGCGGGTTATTTCCTCGGGCTGAATTCTGTTTATCGCTTCCTGAACCTTTGACTCGAAATCCTGGACACCCATACTTACTCTGTTGAAGCCTGCTTCCCGGAATGCCTGCATATGTTCGAAGGTCAAACCGCGTGGATCAATTTCGACGCCCGCTTCTATTTCCCGTGAAAAGGTGAAATGTTCTTTTATGAAATCCGCGAGCATCACGATTTCGTCGGGGTCGAGGTAAGAAGGCGTTCCACCGCCCCAGTGCAGCTGACCGACTTTTCTGTTCTTGTTGAAATAAGGCGCAGAGAGTTCCATCTCATTTTTCAGATATTGCAGATATTCGGCGATGCGTTCGCGGCTGTGCGTTATCAGCATGTTGCAGCCGCAAAAGTAACAGAGTGTGTCACAGAACGGGATGTGGTAATAAAGAGACATCTCGGTTTCTACGTCAGGAGTATTGTTTTCCCTCAGCGATGAGAGGAAATCGTCCGCGGTGAAACTCGAACTGAAAGCAGGTGCGGGAGGATAACTCGTGTAACGCGGCCCGGGTCTATCATACTTTCGGATCAGCTCTATATCAACATTCTTAATCGTGCTCATTGGATTCTCCAGTCATCAGGCGATCAGAATACCGTTCGCCCTTTCTTCCTCTTTAAAAAAAAGTTAATATTTGGGAGCCCTAAGTTCAAGCAATGGCGATTGAAGCGGCCCGGCTTTTGATTTATCCGGCATTTCAATATCTTTAATGTGTAGCTGAAAAATTGATCCGGATCTGATAGTAATCTTCCGCAAGTTGGAGAATTGAATGCGCTTTCATCCTGCGAAAATGCTGATAACAGGGAGCGTCATGATGATGATGGCCGTTTACCTGGTCATCGGATCTCTCTGGATCATGTTTGGATTGGTATTCCAATCAACGGTAGCAGGGAAATTCCCATCGTTCGGAATTGTCATTACATCTGCGTCGATCATCTGGTCCGCGATTAGCCTGATAATCTCGATATATTTCATTCTTCAGGCTCGAAGAATCATAAGAAGAGTGAGGCATGAAGGAAAGGCTTGAAAAGATAAGGGCAAGATATGAGGAGCTTACAAACCTTCTCTCCGATTCGGCAATTATTTCGAATCAGGACAAGTACAGGGAGCTGAGCAAGGAACACAGCGAGCTCACCGCCGTCTTGAAGGCGTATGACGAAATGTTGAGTATGCAAAAGAATCTAAGAGATACGCGGGAGCTTGCCGATTCTCCTGAAGACGCGGAGCTGCGTCAGCTTGCGAGGCAGGAGGCTCTGGAACTTGAGATGAAACTTGCAGAGAAAGAGGAGAGTCTGAAGGCGCTTCTGATTCCAAGGGATCCGAATGACAGCAAAGACGTGATCCTTGAAATACGTTCTGGCACCGGTGGAGAGGAAGCAGCTTTGTTCGCGGCCGATCTCTATCGAATGTACAGCAGGTTCACAGACAGACGCGGCTGGCGTGTCGAGATGATGGACTTCAATGAAACAGGGATAGGCGGATTCAAGGAGATTGTTCTTGGAGTAAGCGGCAAGGATGTTTATGGCGACTTGAAATATGAGAGCGGTGTACACAGAGTTCAACGAATACCGGTGACAGAGTCGAGCGGGAGAATACACACTTCCGCTGCCAGCGTAGTTGTGCTTCCGGAAGTTGCCGATGTGGAAGTCGAAATAGGCCCTGACGATTTGAGAATCGATGTCTATCGGGCTGGCGGACACGGCGGTCAAAATGTCAACAAGGTTGAAACGGCGATCAGGATAACGCATATTCCGACCGGCATTGTCGTACAATGCCAGGATGAGAGAAGCCAGTACAAGAACAGGCAAAAGGCGATGAAGATACTCCGGGCACGTTTTTACGACGTCATGTTGCAGGAGAGGAACTCGGAGATTGCAGCGAAGAGGAAGACCATGGTGAGGACCGGTGACAGGAGCGATAAGATCCGAACGTATAATTTCCCGCAGAACAGGGTGACCGATCATCGAATCAATTTCACGATTTATGATCTGCGCTCGGTACTCGATGGCAATCTGGACGAGCTTCTAGAACAGTTGAAGTTGGCTGAACGCGGACAGGCGCTCGAAGCGTCACAGAGATAGGAATACGAACAGACATCGGTCGTGGCTGGAGTACATTCGAGGAATTTCTTTGGTTTTCTCCTCGTTGGCCGATATATTTAGAAGCTAATTTTGAGTTCAAATTCCTCGGTAGCTCAACTGGCAGAGCAATCGGCTGTTATCCCGACCGTGTCGGGATGCAGGTTCGAGTGGCGAGGAAAGCAATTTTTGAAGAAGAATTTGAACATTCCTCGGTAGCTCAACTGGCAGAGCAATCGGCTGTTAACCGATGGGTTGCAGGTTCGAGTCCTGCCCGAGGAGCAAAGAGATGCCCGGATTAATCACCGGGCCTTTTTATGTCAGGCTATTGGCTTTACATCTTATACTCGGATATAGGGGATAGGTACTACGTCGGCTCATCTGCAAATCCAGAGGAGAGACTATTGCACCACAACACAATTGAGAGGGGATTCACATCGAGATACCGACCATGGAAGTTAGTGTTCAAGAAGGAATTTCCAACGAAGGTTGAAGCTCTTGCAGCCGAAAAGAAAGTCAAGCGGTGGAAGAGTAAAAAGATGATAGAACGCGTGGTCAAGGGCCTCACTATTATTTGAGCAATCGGCTGTTATCCCGACTGCACTATGTACAGTCGGGTTGCAGGTTCGAGTCCTGCCCGAGGAGCAAAGAGATGCCCGGATTAATCACCGGGCCTTTTTATGTCAGGCTATTGGCTTTACATCTTATACTCGGATATAGGGGATAGGTATTACGTCGGCTCATCTGCAAATCCAGAGGAGAGACTATTACATCACAACACAATTGAGAGGGGATTCACATCGAGATATCGACCATGGAGGTTAGTGTTCAAGAAGGAATTTCCAACGAAAGCTGAAGCTCTCGCGGCCGAAATGAAAGTTAAGCGGTGGAAGAGTAAAAAGATGATAGAACGCGTGGTCAAGGGCCTCACTATTATTTGAGCAATCGGCTGTTATCCCACTATGTCGGGACCGCACTAAGAACAAAGAAGGTCGGCTCATCAAGTTTAAAGGTGCGAGGCAGTCGAAGGTCTTGTAGACACACGCTTCCCCTTAAATAATTTCCCAAAGACATCAACATCATATTCGTTTGCTCGCAATTTCATGTACTGCTGGCCTCGGGTCATAGCCGTTGGCAGCCTCTCAAAGGATGATCCGACGCTGACGGAGAAACGATTGCATCCATACCGCGCCTTTGGGATCCACTTTGCCCAGGTTTCCAATCCAAATCTTTAGCCCTGTCGTATTTTTTTCGACAAGCTTATTAGAGTTCTTGCTATATACATGATTTTGAGTTGCGCCGAAAGTATAAAGTGAGATGAAAGGTGTTTTTCCGCCTTGACTGAAATCGAGAGCAAAAGCAGGTATGTAAGCAATAAAAAATAGGAATTCTTCACCAACTCCAGGGATGGACAATCGAGGATGGCACATTTCGGGATAGTCGAAACACTTGAGCTGCTGGAGCACATCGGATGAGTTATCAATTGACTCAACCTCAGAGTAGTCATGACCTCGACTCCGAAGCTTTATGCGAACGCACCATCCCTGTTTCCTACCCCAATATCGACACACAGTTGAAAACGACCGAACCATCGATCGATTGGAGCGGAGAAATCTCACAGCAAATCGACCACCGCGCAGTTAATCAGGTAAGTGGTAGACAATAACCTGACCATAGCGAAAAAGTAATTCTTCTAAGTAGCTCCGCTTGAATCTTTCCATCGATCTGCGATGGTCCATCGGTAACGCGCTGTAAATCTCCCCCTTATATCGTTTATTGACCAAGAGTTGCGTCATTTGCGGTGCAAACGAATACTTGACAAGACATACCAAGCGACATATATTTCAGTGAGTTGCACCGGTGGTTGTCGTTCGATTTCAGGCGCAACTTTCAGGGAGCTGCAAACCAGCGTTTGCGTTTTATTGTCGCAGACCCCACAGACCAAGGAGGTATGCAAATTAAAATTACTCCGCATAGTTTGTTGCGGGCAACATCTCTTACCACCTGTTGCCGGCTCTCTTGTGGCACAGACAAGCGAGCTAAACAAATGAGTCACTGTCGTTCGACCACCTGCACTAAGCGACCTTCGGTCGAACGAGATAACTCGATCGAAGGGAAACAAACTTGAACAGATTATTAAAGATAAGGAAGAAATCCCCGATCTGGTTTGTTGCCGTGCTCTGTTCCATTATTTCACTTCTCTTTCTGCTTTATTCCCCTTTCCAAAGGAATCTCTTTCAAGAAAGCGTCGTCAGGAAGCTATACTACGTTGATAATATTTCTGAAGCACATCTGAAGATTATTCAGAAGTTCAACGAGAAGTATAAGGGGAAAATTGAAGTTGTACCGGTGAATCTCCCATTTTACAATTTCACTACAAACGATCGAAAGGAGATACTGACGCGTTCCTTGCGGAGCCGCAGCGATGGAATCGACATCTTTGCGGTTGACCTGATTTGGATTCCACGATTTGCGAAATGGGCATACCCGTTGAACCAACGATTTGAAAACGACGCGATCGCGGAAGTAAACAAGAAGGCACTGGAGGCATGCTATCTTGGTGACAGTCTTGTGGCTTTTCCGATGTACCTGGATGAAGGCGTTCTGTATTACCGCAAGGATCTGATTCGGAATCTGCCGGACGGTGCTGCGATCGAACGAAGGATTCAGGATGGTTTGACCTGGGACGAATTCATTTCGTTGGGAAAGCGATTCTCGGCTCGGTCGTCCGCGGCGGGACAGTCCGCCGATCAACTGAATGGACATCCAAAGGACCCGTTCTACGTTTTCACCGGTGGTGAATTTGAAGGAATGATGTGTTGCTTTCAGGACATGCTATCGGACCAGGAGAGTAAAGAAATTTTTTACAAGAATCCGATTAACCTTAACACGCTTCCGGCGCGAAGAGCACTGCAAATGTTGGTTGACTTTGTTCAGACTTACAAATTCTCACCGCTTGAGGTAACGCAGTTTGATGAATACAACAGTTATCTCTATGCGAATGCCCACGATGCCGTGTTTCTCAGAGGCTGGGTAGGGTACCACAGGCAGTACGGAAATTTCCTCGAAGATACATCCAAAATCTCGAACATGGGAATTGCTCCTTTGCCTCACTTCAGAGGACATAAGACTTCGAGTGTTTTCGGAGGATGGAGCCTGATGATTTCGCAGTTATCAAATAGAAAAGAGGAAGCTCTGAAGTTCATTGCCTTCATGTTTCAAAAGGAGAATCAACAGATACTCTATGAAGACGGAGGGTATCTGCCTATCAACGATGAAGTTTACAGCGATACCACATATCTGAAAGAGCACAAGGAGCTGGCCAAGGCACAGAGACTTTTGAGTTGGGGGAGACATCGTCCGTTTCTGGAAAACTATACGAGGTTATCCGAGATAATGGCGAAATATTTTCATCAGGCTCTGAGAAACGAAATCTCCGTCGATGACGCATTGGTCTCGGCGTCGAATCAGATAAACACGGAAAAAACGACCGTCAAATAATCATAAGGTGTGTTTTCATGAAACCTATAAAGAAATTTGAGCATACCCGGTTCGGATGGAAGCACCTGCTGATCATATTTATCACCCTCATCATTTTTCAGATGTTCGTGTCTCAACTGGAGCAGAACACGTTGCGCAATCTCCTTTCGGACACTATGGACTGGTACAAGCAGAATTCTGCCGAGCAGATGGGCAACCTCACGACGACCTCGTTGGAACTGCTATTGGAATCAGACCCGCTTCAGAGCGGCAGGGATAGGGCAGGTAGGGAGAGAAACCTGGTCCATGCGTTGAACAGCATTTTGAAACAGCCTTTGATGAATCGTAACGTGGAAGAAATGTGTGTCATCCTTCCGCATAACGGAAAGTATGTGGCGATGGATTTGGGCCAGCCGTTATACTCTTATTTTTATGATCACAAAGTGGGCGACACGATTACAGATCCGGCATATGGTAACGCGGTTATGCGATATGCCAGCCTTCATAGCGGAATGATGAAGTCGGAGCTGATAGCGAGCTTCCAGGAGAAGCAGAACATATTTCATGTGTTCGTTCCGCTAGTGCCTTACGGAGAATATAGCGGAGCCGTGTATCTGAAAATTCATCCCGATGTTTCGTCGATCAGCCAGCAGATCCTTTCAAGTTTTAACAATACAGTGCTCGTTTTCTCTTCGTTCATATTGATGGGGCTACTGGTGATTTTCTACGTCGCAACCTACACGATAATCGAAAGAGATGAAGCATGGGAGTTGCTATACAACGAGAGAGAATCGCATGTGAAGGAGCAGATAGCTCAGAAGAAAGAGCACCTGTTCGCCAAGCGGATTTACCATGCGCATCATAAAGCCGAAAAGGTTATGGGATTCATAAATGAGGACCTGGAAAAGATCGATGAGACGAATATAAAAGAGACAAAGTATCGGATCTCGAAGTATGCAAATTTCATAGCACGGGTTATCTACGATATGAAGTGGTACAACCCACCGCTGCAAACGATACGGAGCCGGATTTTTGCCACGGATTTGAACGAGGTCCTGAGATTCATCGTCGATCATATTTTTCAGCGCACTTCAAGTCCGGTTAAGACCATCGGATTCAATTTCAAGCTCGATAACAACCTGCCTGCCGTGCCGGTAAACGAATTCGTGATCTGGGAAATTGTCGAGCCCCTTATTCAAAATTCGATCGATCATTCCGACAAGGCTATTATCTCAATCAGCATCAACACGAAACATAATGCCGAATCGAGAACATCGGTCTTGACCATTGAAGATAACGGCAAAGGAATTCGACCCGATCTGCTGGAAGAGAATGAGTCCGGAGTCAAGAGCATATTTTTGGAAAGTACGTCAACAAAGGAGGAAGATAGTCACCATGGCTACGGCTGTTATCTCGCTTATGAGATATCGAAAAGGTGTGGCTGGGATCTCGATGCAGAGAATATTCAAAGCGGCGGGAGCCGGTTCTCGGTGTTAATCAGACACTGAACCGAAAGCGAACAAGGACCGGGCGCAACCTCGATTGAGCTGCTCCGCTGGAGAGTCGATCAATTTTGAAATGTGAATTTATCGAAGAGCATGATCCGCGATTTTGTGAAACGAAACAATTGAGAGAGAACCATGAAACTTAACAAACTCATAAATCTCCTTTTGATCGAAGATGAATCCTACGATGTAAATCGGATAGAAAGAACTTTGGCCCCGTTCGGAGATTGGCTAATCATTAAGAAGGTTGTCGCTGACGGTCAATCTGCTCTCGATCTCCTGGCAGAGCGCAAGGAAGAGTATGACGTCATCATTATGGATTATCAAATCGTCGGGCCTCTCACAGGCGAGAGGCTAATACACAGGATAAAGATGATAGATCCTTTCGTACAAATCATAGTCATTACGAAGATGACTATAAATGTAACGGACCTCGAATTTGCGAATAGACTCATCGAAGCCGGGGCGATGTGGTTTTGTACGAAATACCCTGCAGATATCAAGGAGTACATATATCAGCCGACTGACCTTCTTCTGTCTATATTGAACGCTTATGAAAAGAAGCGGCTCAAGTGGGAAAGGACTAAAACGCATTCACAGCTGGATCAATCGATCAACAACACGCTGTATGAAAAGAAGATCGTCGGCGAATCGCCAGCCATAAAAAGCCTTGTGAAACAGATTGAGAAAGCTGCACAGCAGGATGCGACGGTACTTATATCGGGTGCTTCAGGTACAGGCAAAGAACTGGTGGCGACCCATGTTCACTATCGGAGCAGGAGGAGATTTGAGAATTTCGTTACGGTCAATGCCGGCAGTATTCCGCAGGAACTGGTGGAGAGTGAACTTTTCGGTTTCGCGAAGGGCTCGTTTACCGGGGCCGTGAATCACAAGAAAGGACTTTTTGAAGTCGCCGACAATGGCACGATTTTTCTTGACGAGATCAGCGAGCTGTCCATGCCTTCACAAGTCAAGCTTCTCAGGGTATTGCAGGAGGGGGAGCTTGATAAGATCGGAAGGACGGAGAAAGTAAAGGTGGACGTGCGAGTGATGGCGGCGAGCAACATCGATCTTGAAAAGGCCGTTGAGGAAAAGAAATTCAGAGAAGATCTGTTTTATCGTTTGAACGTCATTTATATCTACATTCCTACGCTGCGCGAGAGGATTGAGGATATCCCGGCACTAGTTGATTATTCTATTGACAAGTACTCCCGCCAGATGTGTATTTGCAAGCCTGATATGCGAAATGATGCAATTGAAACACTTCAATCATATGAATGGCCAGGAAATATTCGCGAGCTTCAAAATGTGATACAGCGCCTCTTGATTTCATGTGAGGGAGAAATAAGGAGGGATGATGTGTTGAGCGTGCTGAGCTCAAAGAAGGTGGGGAGCATCACTGGTCCGGAGTTCTGGTTCGGCGAAAAGATCCTGAAGTGGAGGGAGATGGAGAAGATCTTCAGATGCCGGTATTTTAGTCACGTCAAGGAAAAGACGAGATCTGAGTCGGAAGCTGCGCGAGAATTAGGGATTGCTCCTTCGAACTTTTATCGGATGTGCGACAAACTCGGAATAAAAGAGCACAAGAGTTGAGGTCTCGATAATGCGCGAGACAAGCCGGCGGTCCGATCGCAGCCGGCATTTCGATTGCGTCACCTGATCTATCTATATTCCGAATTGCTCGACATTGCTTGCGGATAGAATCTAAGGGAAGCGGATAATTGTAGGACCTTAGGAACTGAAGGCAGAGAAGAACTAGCAGCACGAAGCAACCAGCTTTGATTCTGTTGCGACGATAGCAGCCTCAGCCCCGTTATATCAATTTCAAATAAGTTCGTGTTGCCGAATCATATCTTATTGATATAAGTGAATCTATTATGCCTCGTTTTCATGGCAATTTCCTCATTTGTTGACGTACATCACCATGGTACAAACGTTGTTATAGAATACTTGAAAGGCTTCTTTCTCTCTGTTGGTTTGGCTGATAAGGCGTGAGCACTGTAACGGGCATGTAGAAAACTCCTCGGTCTCACCCCGTCCTCCACTCCTTAGTAAAAGAGCGGGAGTGACGGGGTGAACCGGGAGTCAAGGTATCAGCGATCGCCGTCAGCGAAT
This sequence comes from uncultured Bacteroidota bacterium, assembly GCA_963704305.1. Lineage (GTDB taxonomy): Bacteria > Bacteroidota > Ignavibacteria > Kryptoniales > JAKASW01 > JAKASW01. The sequence continues at coordinate 2,406,778 of OY969888.1, forward strand.
CGTCGCGGCGCTGGAATATAGGGAGCCGTCGGCGAGACCCAATATTTGAAAAGGGACAGGTGTGGCTGTTTGATGATTCGAATGGACTTCTGGTTCTAACCTCAAATGAACAATCACGATCCATTTGATATCAAAAGAAAGGAAGTTGAAAAGGGCTGAGTGTTGTTTGACCTATCGGTGATGAGCGTTTCCCTATTCTTCTTGTTCTTTGTCTCCCTAATCTTAATAAGCATGTATGTGTCGCGGGCCAAAGAAGTAGAAGCGGCGGGCTTTTTTTTTGCCAATCGCAGCATGCACTGGTTCTTGCTCGGGACATCCTTTCTTACGGGCTGTATGTTTAACCTCTACGTTTTTGGGTTGATGGCATCTCAACCGGAAGTGATGTGGATATTTATATATGGATTAATCTCGGCAGTAATGCTTGTCGTACTGGCTTGGCTTTTGGTGCCTCTATATCTGAGAATGGGAATAAGCACTTTACCAGAATATTTCGAGAAGAGGTTCAGCCGAAACTGTAGGTTTTTTCTGTCTACGCTATATGTCTTCTGCAATCTCTTCATCAGACTGATAGTGGTTCTTGTTGCAGGAGGCATCCTTATCAACAGAATAGCCGGGGTCGATCCTTTTTCTCCTCTTCTCTTTTTTCTTTTTGTCACGGGCATTTATGTAATCATAGGAGGTCTGCGAGCGGAGGTTTATGCCGGTGTGATTCAAACGTCTTTCATTGTTGTCGTTGTTGCAGGAGTGGCGGCTTGGGTTGCTAGCCAGAACGGCGGGGTGAGTTCGTTGTTCCCTGGGATTGCTTCACTTCCTCGTTTCGGAGCAGGCGTTGGTTCAAGATCTTCATTGGCCGGAATAGCGTTGGGCCTGCCTATCATCGGATTCTGGTTCTGGTGCGCGGATCAATCCGTAATACAGAAAGTCGTAAGTGTTCGGAGTGTCTATTCCGTGCGCAGAGCTGCAGTGTTCTCCAGCCTCATGCAAATTGTGCCTATTGTCTCGATCGTTGTCGTCAGCGCGACACTCTATCCCAGGATGTTCGGCGAAAGGACGCTCAATACTCTGTTCGCTGAAAATTCAATGCCGGAAATTCTTCGTGTGGGTCTCGTAGTCGCTGTAGCCGCAGCGTTAATGGCTCAGTTTGCCGGGCTTTTCAACAGCACCTCGCTCCTCGTCACTTTCGATTTCTTCCGTAGCTTCAAGCCTTCTGCCTCTGAGAGAACTCTACTCCTCGTAGGTCGAATGACAACGATAGTAATACTTCTGTATTCGATTCTACTCATGCCCGTCTCGCAGACCCTGGATTTTACTCTGTGCCTGAAGTTGTTCAAAGCATTCATCTATTTCGCGGCTCTCATAACCGGAGTGTTTGTGGTAAGTCTGGTCAACCGGAAAATCGGTTCCGTGAGTGCTCTGCTGACTCTGCATGTAGGAGCGGCAATAATCCTGGTAAGAGTTGCGGCTGAGATCTTTTTCTATGATCAAGGATTTGAAGGTTCGTTGCTGAACTGGTTCACACGATCGGATCCACTCGAGTTCACGGTTTTTGTTTTTCTTCTTTCAGTAATCCTGATGTTCGCGTTTCACAAGTTGGAGGTGGTACGGCACGCGATTGTTTCGCTTGGAAGGACTCTCGGATCTCCGTTTCGAAAATTCAAAGTTAAGCGGAGTCTTCATAAGACAGTTCTTTATCGTCGATGATCTTCGTCGTCTCAATATGATGGCAACAATTTTCATGACGACTGAAACTTGAAGAATTAGCAACAAAGAATCTAGTAAAGGAGAAAGTCTATGTCATCGGGCAAGTACCGAATTTTTGTTTATTCCATTTTGCTCTTGACGCTCCCTGCGAATGTTCTTTTTGCAGGTACGACGGGAAAGATCGCGGGCAAAATAGTTGATAAAGAAACTCATGAACCGCTTCCTGGAGTGAACGTGACAGTGAAAGGGACTACGCTTGGCGCATCGACTGATCTTAATGGCTATTACGTCATCCTGAGCGTTCCACCAGGTGACCAGACCATCGCGGCAAGCATGGTGGGTTATGCTCCTGTGACTGTCACTGGCGTGATTGTCAGGATCGATCAGACATCCAGCGTAGATATTGAGTTGATTCCGCGGGCGATTCAAGCCCAGGGGGTAGAGGTTGTTGCCGAAAAGGATGTAGTAAGAAGGGACCTTTCGGCCAGCGTAACTTCGGTACGTTCGGACGAAATAGCATCTTTACCTGTAACGACTATCAATGATGTTGTCGGACTCCAAGCGGGAGTGGACAATGGGCTGGTGATACGGGGCGGCAGTATTGATCAATTGCTCCTTCAAGTGGACGGATTTACGCAACGTGATCCTAGGAATAACTTGCCCATCACTAACATTGCTCTCAGTTCTGTCCAGGATATCTCTGTAGAGAAAGGTGGTTTTAATGCTGAGTACGGGCAAGTACGTTCGGGTTTGTTGAACATTGTCGAGAAGGAAGGAGATATCGCTCGCTATTCCGCTTCTATCAATGTAAAGTACAGCCCCGCTCAACAGAAGTATTTCGGCGCATCCGTATATGACCCAAGTTCGTATTACAACCGGCCATACCTGGATCCTGCTGTCTGTTGGACCGGTACGGGGAGCGGTGGCTGGTCAACGAACATGCAGAGTCAGTATCCTTCGTTCGAGGGATGGAATGAATACTCTAAAGCGCTTTTGGCAGAGGGTATTAACCTTTCACCAGTAGCATGTCAACGTCTGTATCAGTGGCAACATAGAGAGCAGCCGGCTACCAAATCACCTGATTACAACATTGACGGAACCTTCGGTGGCCCGGTGCCACTCATCAGTAGTGAGTTAGGCAACCTGCGTTTTCTCGCCAGCTTTGTCACGAATAGAACTATGCTTCTTGTCCCTCTTAGCCGTCCTGACTATCTCGATTACAATGGGTCGATCAAAGTCAATTCGGACATTAACGCCGAGACGAAACTTGAACTGAGTGCCTCAAGAGGCGAATCATATAATATCGCCATCAACGCCACGGATAACGGAGTTTACAATCAGTCATATCTGGTGCAAGCTCCGGGAACCTATCCCTTTTGGGCTCCTACCGATTTCATGCAGACCCCTGATCAAATTGCCGGCGTAGTCAGCGATTACTACGATAATGCGAGATCCAGCGCAGTCTATGCACCTTCCTGGTATTGCACCGCAAATGTCGGTGACTTCGTCATTGGCGGCAAGCTCACGCATTTCATAAGCTCGGGCACATATTACGAGTTGAGTTTCAACAATGTTAACCGGAGCTACCTTACAGGTCCCGGTGCTCTTAGGGATACTACAACCCTTTATCAGATTGTTCCCGGTTTTTATGTCGATGAAGCTCCCTACGGTTATAGTCCCCTGTACACGATGGGAAGCCATGAAGGAATTGTTCCGGATCCTCAGCTATTCTTAGGTGGTCATGGCGCTACCGTAGAGGATTCGACTAGAGCTCATTCCTATGAGTTGAAAGGAGATTTGTCGAGCCAGCTGAATGAATCTAATCTGATTAAGGTCGGGGCTGGGTTGTCACTTTACAATCTCAGTTTAAACTATGGCACTAACAACAAGCAAACGAGCGACGTGAACTGGGTAAAACAGGACTGGAATCCTAACAGCATCTTCGCGTATGCGCAAGACAAGATAGAAGCATACGGTTTCATCGCCAATCTCGGAGTGAGGATGGACGTCAGCAACCCTAACACTGATTGGGTGCAAGTGAATCCTTATGACGCGGCCTATTTCTCGTCTCAATTTAATGACACAGCAAGCTACACGGCGATGCGAGTGAAGCCAAAAATCTCTTTCAGTCCCCGACTGGGCATTTCACATCCTATTACAACGACTTCAAAACTCTATTTTAATTATGGACACTTTCAAGAGCTGCCCACCTATGAAGAAATGCTGAGAGTCGGACGGACTGCCGCCAATGCCATGACATATTACGGTGACCCGAATTTGCCGCAAGCCGAAACTGTCTCGTACCAATTGGGTCTTGACCAATCCCTATTCGATCAGTATCTGTTCCAGGTCGCTCTTTTCTACAATGATAATTCCGATCAACAGGCGTTCACATTCTATACGAGTGATTCGAAAAGCATTGCTTACTACGCGGCTAACAACAGCAGTTATTCGGATGTGCGCGGAGTTGAACTCACTCTGTCTAAGAACTATGGTGATTGGATCCGAGGCTTCATTAATTACACATATCAAGAAATGTCGCTAGGCCAGTTTGGTCAGACACTTCAGTCCGATGATCCAGTTCAACAAAGAAGGGATCTGGAAAATCCTCCGACTGGCTTCACTTTGTATCAGTTGGCTCGGCAAAGGCCGGCTGCTCAACCTCGTGCGAACGCAAGCATCACCTTTTTGACGCCGAAGGATTTCGGACCACAGTTCCTTGGTATCAAACCGCTTGGTGAGTGGAGCATCAATCTTGTTGGAATGTGGAAAGCTGGTCCCTGGATTACTTATAATCCGCAACAGGTCGCTGGCATAGCCTATAACGTTCAGGAGACGGACTACGCAAACGTTGACCTCCGCATCAATAAGACCTTCTCTTTCGGAAAGACTCTTTCAATGACGCTCTTTGTTGAAGCCACGAACATGTTGAATTCGAAACGATTGTCAGGCGAGAGCTTCTCTGGCAAGCAGGACTTCTTGGATTACATGGCTTCGTTGCACCTGCCATCAAACGCTGCCTATAATAATATTCCCGGCAGTGATCGCGTTGGTGATTTTCGAATGAATGGTGCTGAATATCAGCCGGTTCTCTTCAGCGGCAATGTCCAAGGGATAACTCCAACTAGCGTTGATCCAACCGCAGTCTACTGGGACAAGCCAACCGGGAAGTATATGCAATACGTCAATGGCGCATGGGGCGAGGTACCATCTAGCAGAATGCAGAAGATTCTGAATGACAAGGCTTACATCGATATGCCTAACATCAGTGCGTTTGATTTCCTGAATCCGAGACAGTTCTATTTTGGCATTAATTTGTCATTCTAATTTCGAATGAACAATTATGATAAAGAAAGGCAGTATCACATGATTTCCAAATGTTTGTTGAGAATCATAACTGTGATTTCACTTCTTTGGATGCTGGGCGTGCTTAGCCCTCAGAAATCTCAAGCACAGGTACAGGGACCTCAAGAGATAAAATGGTTAAGCGTGGGCCAGCTACAGGAGTATTTCTCTAATTGTGGCATGGAGATCGAGTACGGCAGAAGGGGAAGGGGACCTTACCTGAATACCGACCAGACTGACGGCCTTCGCTGGCCTGCCCAGTGGCAGTACCAGGACCACAATGTGGGGAAGGCGTTGTGGATCGGCACAACGAATTTCAAAGACCCTTCGAACGGGATAACCTATCCATATAAAGTCATTTCCCTGGGCCGTGGTACGATGTACACGGCCAATGGTCTTTACACTGCGAATGTGGGAGCCGTTACGTTCCCTGTTCAGTTCAGTCTCGTCGGGAAGTTTAACTATCCGACCGTTATAGTCGATGGCAATGTCGCCACTAATCTCGCTTCAACCGACCTTAATTCAGGAAACGCTGGAGAAGACGGGGTTGATCCGACTCTTCCCTGCGACCGAATGATCTACAACGTGACAAATACGCCGATAGGGATAACGATAACGAGGAAAGTGTATAACTGGTCGCAACAGTACAACGACAACTATTTCATCTACGAATGGACCTTTAAGAACACGGGGCTCACAGATAATGCGGGCGGAAAGATTTCACCTGTGGAAACACTCCAAGGCGTCGTGTTTAGCTTCATATGTAGGCTTGACGATGCTTTTGAGGCATACAGGGAAGGCTGGACAGTGAACGCCTCTGACGATTATGGGAGGAATACTATCAACGATTGCATTGGTCAGGATGCAACTCACACAGTTTCAGCCCCCAACGATTTCCGGGCAATGTATTCTTATTTTGGTCCAGATAGTCATGCCTCAGGGGTTCTGGATCACATCGGTTGTCCAGACTATAGCGATGGGCATATCCTTGGAGGCGCAGATTTTACTGGTGAGATGGTCCTGCACGCCGACAAGTCAACAACCGACCCGACAGATGATCCGAATCAACCTACTACGACCGCGTTTCTGGCTTCCGATAATCCGCTCAGTACTCCTACTAATACATCGCAGTTCAACTCTACCTCAATGACGCAGCAATACCAGCAGATGATGATCGTGGGTCACGATCTTCAGACGCAAGCCGAACAACTCGGAGAGGATGCAAACGGCTGGCCGACCACCTTTGCAGACACATGGGGTGGGAGCGGGTCTCTGGGAGCAAGTAGGGGCGGCTACCAGGGCAACCAGAGTTTTGGGCCGTACACGATTCCACCCGGCGACAGCATAAGGATTGTGATCTGCGAGGCGATCGCAGGGATGAGTCATGAGGCCAGCGCCCAAGTGGCGAAGAATTGGTACAACTGGTACAACAAGATTGGGACTACCCCACCTCTTCCGCTTCCTTCAAAGGGGCCATCCTGGACGCCTTCTGGCCAAAATTGGACTCATCCGACTTGGACTATCGGAGGCACCACCACAGATGGAGATGTTTATAAGAATGCATGGGTGTTCACCGGTAGGGACTCCCTGATGCAGACTTTCCAGCGTGCCAGGGCCAACTACAATGGCGGATTCAATATCGCGGAGCCTCCACCGCCACCCGACAAGTTCGTCGTCAGTTCCGGTGGTGACAGAATACGGCTTCAGTGGTCAACGAGCGCGGAGAGTTCGCCGCATTTCAATGGGTACCGGATTTATCGAGCGACAACTAAGACCGACACTATATTTGCGGAGATTACTGGTGGTGAGCTTGAAAAAGCAACTCTTAGCACCACTGCGCCTGTTGATCCTGCAACTGGTTTGCGCACTCTTGATGATCTGACTCCCGTGCGTGGGTTCAACTATTTCTACTATATTCAGACCAAAGATGATGGGTCCACTAATAACGTGGAACCCGGCGTGCCGTTGGTGAGCAGCGAGTTCTACACGATGACCAACGTGGCGGCATCCTTGAGGCGTCCCTTTGGTGGCGCGGCCGGCAGCCAGAATCAGTATAGCCTTTCAGCGATACGAATAGTTCCTAACCCGTATAATATCTCTGCCAAAGGCATTCAGTATGGGACGGATATTCTAGTAGCGGACCAGCTTTCGTTTTTCAACTTGCCCCCCATATGCACGATCAGAATATTCAATGATGTCGGGCAATTGATTCAAACGATCAATCACACAAACGGAAGTGGTGATGAATCATGGAATGCGCAGTCCTCTTCCGGCCAGGTTGTGGCCAGTGGATTATACATCGCTTATTTTGAGGTTACACAAGACTACAAAGATCCGCAGACCCAAAAACTGCTTTACACAAAGGGTGAAAGCACATACAAGAAATTCATAATCATCAGATGAAGAAGCTTATGGAGAAGAAAATGTTGCATAATCATTGGAGTACTCCTTCCTATGTCGCGGGGTTATTACTGGCGAGTGTACTGTCGCTTGCATTTCTTGGTTGTGACAAACTGGTGCCAGCCAAATTCAAAGCGGAGAACTATAGTGCGGCAGACATCGATCTGAAAGCGGGCAGCTTGATGACAAAAGACACTATCAACGATGCACAGGGCAATACGGTGTATTATCAATACATTCCCGGGCCGCCTGTCGTGAGCCCTCGTCCGGTCGGTTGGTGCCTGATTCCTGCTCGGATACTCAAGAGCTTTGCCGATTTGAACGCCACTACGGACAATCAAATAATACATTCAAAGTTCAATATTCTGACCGATAGCTTGGCTCCGCTCCTAGCAGACACGCTAATGCTGGTACGATATCCCGGTGATACGGCAAGGCCGGCCAACGATACGGTGAGTGTCTGTTATGCCTCGTTCAAATGTGCACAGGCGGAGGATATTTACTTGTACACGGGTCTCGAGTATTACTCCGCCAGTGGTGTCTCTAATGCGGCCGATTATGTTTCTGTGGACCTGCTGAAGGAAGATACTTCTTTGGTGAGCTCGTCGACTGCGGTTCCTTCGGGAAGCACATACGCTTCTACCGAAACAATACTCGTTGCCTCGAGTGCGACACAGGTTGTACCAGTGTTGGCATCACGATATACATTTCATTTGGATGCCGGAACCTACATAGTTCGGTTTACTTTGAGCAGCCCGGCCGAGATAAGCAATCCGCAGACCGTACCGAAAAAGGGATCTGGATATCCAGCGATCTCAAATGAGTTCAAAGTTGTCATACTGCCGCAGTAACATGCGCGTCATTTGAAAAGGAGAATAAAAGGTGAAAAGATTTTTAGTGACGCTCTTAACAACATTCATTCTGAACGGACTGTTTGGAGTTCCATCAGCTCGTTGTCAGGATTATTCAACAAATGGTCAGCAGAAGTTGGGGCAGACCGGCTTTAATTTTCTCGGGATATCCTCAGACGCGCGTGCTGGAGCAATGGGTGATGCCGTCACCTCTGTTCAAAGCTACATGGGCGCCCTGTCTCACAACCCGTCAACGATGGCAGACATACCGTCCCCGGTTACTCTGGATTGCAGCATCAACTCATGGATTGCCGGCATTAAGTATCTGTCATTTGATGCTGTTGTTTCCCCCTTCTCCGGTAGATACGGCGTCGTCGGATTGACCCTGCAGTCGGTTGACTTCGGCGATGTGGAGGGAACCATGGTGTGGCCAAATGCTCAAGGATATGTCGATACGCAGGTGATGGATCCTTCCGCTCTGGCAGTCGGGATTGCATATGCAGATATGATAAGCTCTCAATTCGGTGTCGGTGGCGAGGTCCAGTTTGCATACCAATCCTTAGGGCAAAGTGTCGTTCAGAGCCCGGGGAATACGTTTACAACGAAACGAAATGTTGCGAATACGATGGTCTACAGTCTCGGAACGATCTACAAAACAGGCATAAAGAGTCTGGCGTTCGGGATGTCCATCCGGAATTTCTCAAAAGACGTGAAGTACGAGCAGGAAAACTTTTCGCTACCGCTGACATTTACGTTTGGGATTTCGGCTAACGTCCTTGATTTCGTCGAGATGCCGGGGCCGAAGCAATCTCTCCTTGTATCATGTGATCTTTCTCATCCAACGTCTCACGTAGAACAATTGAAAATCGGCGGGGAATACAACTTCATGAATGTAATAGCGCTGCGAGCTGGCTATGTCACGGGTGACAATGAAGATGGAATCACTTATGGCTTAGGTGTTTCTTCTGCTGGTCTGGGAATATCTTCAGTGAACTTTAACGTGGATTATTCCTATACGCCTTTCGGTGTCTTCAATAACGTGCAGCGATTCACAGTATCCTTCTCATTGTAAAAGAATAGAATGGTATGAACATGAAACTTAGAAAATTTGCTTACTTGATGTTGAGTTCTTCCATTTTCGGACTCATCATTTGTTCCTGCAATCATTTTGTTGCACCTACCGCAGTTTGGAATCCCAACCAACAATATGCCGCCGGGACGGTAATTTCAGCAGTGCTGCCGTCGAACAGTGCAATTGCCGGAGTCAGAGAGATTACGATCATCGGTAAGAACTTTTCAAGAGATATCGATTCAGATTGGGTGTGGTACGACGTGGATTCGCTAAGAGTAAAGAGGATCTCTTTGAGCAGTGCAGCGGATACAATTGTTGTTTATAGACCTGCCAATTTTGGTTCCAATCTTTATCTTAAGGTTGTTATCCCTTCGGCTGATTCGATCGGACAATACCAGTACAACATCGAGCAGCCTGCGAGCTCATTTGATCTCAGCAGTGCTAACGCGATAGCGACATCCATCCCTGTCGTGGAGATCGGAAGCGGCGATACTATGTGGATTGGAACCACCGGATATATTTCGAAAATGGCGCCCACCGGAGGTGGCGCAATCACATTTAAGGATACTTCTTACTTGAAACCGAGGATGCCTGTCAACGGCAAATCCACGCCGACGGATTTCGCAAGGAATTTCTTCGACATGAAATTCGGGCCTGGTAGTGTCCTTTATGCCACATTTAATAACGCCTCGACGGGAAATATTATTTATCGTCTCGACCCGGATTCCAGCACGCCTGTAGTTTACGCTACTATTTCAGGGACCAAGAGTGCGGGATTCTTCGACTTTGACGATAACGGCAATCTCTATACAGGCAATACGAAAGGGCTGTTTCTGGTCAAGCCGGGCGGGAGTTCGAGTTCTGTAGGCGATTACAGTTCCTTCACGTTCGTTGCGCTCCGCGTAATAAAAGATGCCGGCGGGAACAAGTATGTCTACGCGGCCAACTCCGGTGGTTTATACAGGAGCCCAATCAATTCTGACGGCACGGTAGGTAGTGGGCAGCAAGTATATAGTATTGCATCTGATACAAGCAAAATTATTGCCGGTGTCAGTATAACCTCGTTTAGTGTTGCATCTGATGGTACGGTGCTCGTAGCTGTGACTGGCAATTCCAGTTATTCGCTATTTGTGTTGGAGAATGGTACCCTCACCCCATACTATTATAACCAGAGTATTCTGCCTACCGGAATACAGCAGTTGACATGGGGTAATGACAGATGGTTGTATCTCAACTTGGGAGGTAGCCCACTATATAAGATGGGAATCGCAACAGGAAATGGAACACCCCTTCTAGGTGCGCCATATCTTGGTCGAGGTTTGTAAAGCGTATGATTTCGCTATTGAAGCAGAATTTCAGAATCTGGACAAATGGAGAATATCGTTTGTCACTCTCGAAACCGAAGGAATCCTTGCGAAATATATTTCTAAGCAATGTTTCGTCCGCAGAAAATAAGATGTGGGATGATGGTATTCTTGACGAAAGGAGGGAGGCTAAAAAGGGAGAAAAAATGTTTTGTTTTACACGCAGCCTTAATCCATTAACAAACCTTACGTAAGGAGACAAAAACGATGAAACTAGGTAAAATGTTGCTAGTGCTCGCTTCTCTGGCTATGCTAGCTAGTTTTGCCGAAGCGAAGGTAAGCAACAAAGTGTGGAAAGTTCCGAAGACAACTGTTGCGCCGAAGCTCGACGGACAGGTGGACTCTGTGTGGAATGCCGTTGATGGTCAACCGATGCAGTACTTCATGTGCGGCGCTCAACGTCCGTCCAGCTGGTCTGATATTTCCGGGTGGTGCAAATTGTTATGGGATGACAACAACATCTACGGCTTGTTTTACACCATGGACGATGTCATTGATTCCCTACCTGGCACTGACTGGCAAATGGACGCCGTTGAGTTCTACACGGATGCCGGCAATACTCATGCTACAACGACACCACTCAGCTCCGTCCCGAATGCCTATCAGTTCTGCATGAGAGTGCCGCAGTCAACCAAGCAAGCAAGTATTGATTCAGCTTGCAGAGCTTACGGTCACGGTATGCAGTACAAGTGGTTCCTTGATACGGCAGCTATAAACCATGGCGGTCCTAGTGGCTCCTATATGCAGTTCCAATACCCCTTGGACAGTCTTGGGATCGCCGCACAAGCGGGCACGAAGTTCAGTCTGCAATTGCAGCAGGATGATAACGACGCCACAGCCGGCAACCGCATTCACATTTCGAAGTGGGCGAACTCGACTTCGTCAGATGACGATTGGCAGAATACGTTGCACTGGGGTGATGCCCAACTTGTCGATGCCACCACTGGTGAAGGAGTCGACAGCAAGTACTCTTATGTCTTGAAGAAAACCTCCAAGGTTCCATCTGGCACTGCCGCAACAACCGTTGACGGCGGTCCCGCTGATCCCATCTGGAGTGACGCGAACCAGCTTAATGCAAGCAATGTGGGTATTGGGAGCACATGGCCTGTCGATCCGCAGGATCAGTCGTGGAGATTCTACGGATTGTGGGACGACAAGAACTTATACGGATTCTTTATTGTATATGACGATGTCGTTAATCAGGCAGGCGGTACTGACTGGCAGATGGATGGTGTCGAGTTCTACACCGATGCAGGCAACACCCATTCTACTACGACCCCGCTTAGCTCGGTTCCGGGCGCGTATCAATTCTGCATGCGACCACCACAATCAACAACGCAAGCGAGTATTGATTCGACCTGCAGAGCTTACGGTCACGGTATGAAGTATGCGTTCACGCTTTTGAAAAACACGATGAACGACTCCATCTTCAGCTCTATGGGCGGCTATGCAGTGGAATTCTCTTATCCGTTGGATAGCCTTGGCATAGTTGGAGCAGATGGAACGCCGTTCAGCTTGGAACTGCAGACTGACGACAACGATGCTACCGCAGGGAATCGCATTCACATCACGAAATGGTGGAATACGACGGCAGCTTCTGATGACGATTGGCAGAACACCCTGCACTGGGGCAATGCCAAGCTGAGTTCAGCCCTCGCGGTCGTTGCCGTAAAGGAGAATCCTGCTTCTGTCGCAAGCAGTTTCAAACTCGAACAGAACTATCCAAACCCCTTCAATCCTACAACCCAAATCAGCTATTCAATCGCAAGAAGCGGGTTTGTGACTTTGAAGGTCTACAATGTCCTTGGACAGGAAGTAGCAACCTTGTTCTCGGGCAATCAAAAGCCTGGCAGCTACATTGCAAACTTTGACGCCGCTAGATTTTCCAGCGGTGTCTATTTGTACAAATTACAGGCTGGGAATCAATTGTTGGTCAAGAAGATGATGTTGCTGAAGTAACATCTCTCCTTCATTGGGCGTCCCGGTTCATTGAAGACGAGTCGGGACGCCTTTATTGTGTGCCTCATGGGCATGCGATGTTATGACGACCTGTACCGATCTTAAGAGAATAGAGCTATCATGATGACGTGTCCGGTCTTGAGGAAAACCTCCTACGACTTCCATGCAATTAGCATAGGTCAGAATCAAGTATACGCGACTGCCACCGCCGTTGACGCAGGTGCTGATCCAATTTCGATCTGTGAAGAAATGTACCATCATATTGCATACCTGGTCAAGCAGAAACAATTGCATATTGTTCAAGAGCGTCTTTTCGGCAGCACCGCCATTCAACCCGATATACTCAAAGCGCGTGAGTATTCTCTGCGTAGCTATGGAGTGTATGAGGATTCCCCCGTTACGTACATTGAAGGGAGTCCGGTGTGGGGAGAAGGATTTGCCGGTGTCCAGTTGTATGCTCTCAGACATGATCAAGCGGAAGACAATGTGTGGACAATTTATGACGGTGAAATTCCATGTGGCCGGAGCTGGAATCACAATGGAACAACATTCACCCTGCTGCACGATGTCCATGGATTTGAAGACGATGATTTCACAGTCAACTCTCGAGAGGCGCAGACTCAGCGAATGTTCGATCGGGCCAAAGACTTGCTCCAACGACAAAACATTCCCTATCGCAACGTCGCTCGAACGTGGATTTACCTTTCCGGGATTCTGGAATGGTACGATGAATTCAACCAGGTTCGGAATAGGAAGTACAAAGAGTTTGATCTGATTCCGACAAAGTCAAATGGCGTGGAAACCGAGCAAATCTATCTTCCCGCCAGTACCGGAATCGGAGGTGACAATATCCATGGTGCGGCAGCAGTTATGGATATCTTTGCAATCGGAAGAGATCCTCGATCTCAGATCAGAGTTTTCCATAACACGGGGCTGAGCCAGCGATCGCCGTTTCGGTATGGCTCGGCATTTTCACGTTCAACTGTGATCCAGGAGCGAAATGCCAAGACGATTCACATATCCGGGACAGCATCCATTGGCAAAGATGGAAAGACGCTTGCAATCGGAGATCCGGCCGAACAAATTCGAAACACAATCAATACGATCGATGCTTTGACCAGGGCCGAAGGGGCATCGGTTCATGACATCTGTCAGGCAACCGTATTCTTGAAACGCGGAGACGATTTCCCGATCTATCAGCGTTTGATGAAGAATTTTGGATTGGAGAACATACCTGCCGTTTGCGTAGTAGCAGACATATGCAGGGAAGATTTGTTGTTTGAAATCGACGGCATTGCGGTGAAAGGAACTTGTCGAGACAATTTCAAAATAGGTAGGAATAATTAATTTGCCTTGGGCCATGGTGAGGAGATAAAACAATTTGTTGTTGATTTGAAATCCGAGTTAAGCAAGGATCTTCGGTTGCGAATTTTCACTGGAAAGTATGGAGAACGAAAAAAGTAGCATGACCGAACGAAGGACTCTCTCCCTGCGGGCCGTGAGTCTTTTCAGGTTTCCGTCTAGACCTCGTGCCTGGGTAGAGATTTCTGCATGCGTGGCTTTGTTTATTTATTATTGGGTTGTTGTTCATCCGGAGTATATTCAGTTTACTAGGCAGCCCGCTTTCTTCATTGAGAAGAATTTCTTCTTTGAGCATCTTCAAATGCCCGGCGGCATCCTGGATTACACTGCCGCATTCCTGGTTGACTCGTTTCAGTTTGGAATGCTTGGTGCCGCAGTACTTACAATTCTCGTAGCGATCTTCTACTACCTCCAGAAGGGCATATCGCGTCCGAAAGTATGGTGGATCGGGCCGCTCATTCCGACGATTATCCTAGCAGCGGTGCAGACCGATCCCAACTACTCTCTAGTTCAGACGCTGGCGTTGATTGTTAGCAGCGCGGCTTTTTTGTTGTACCGCAGAACCATGCCTGTTAGAAAGTGGATTCGGTTGGGCTGGATTACGTTTATGGCGATTGTTGTTTATTTGTTGTCGCCGTATGCCCTAATGATTTTCACACTTCTTTCCATTCTGTACGAAATGTTCAGAACAGATGAGCGTCCTGCCATCCGTGCGATGCTCACCTCAGCCTACATAATCGCGGCCGTGTTGATAACTCTGATTGCTCACGCGAAAGCATATCTTATTTCAACTCCAGACGCCTTCCTTCGTCATTCTCCTCTGTGGGTTAGCGATGTCTCCGGCGTCCCACCTTTTGGAAAAGTCTATCTCGAGATATTGCTAGGGTTATCGGTTTTGGTATCCGCAGGTATATTCTTTTTTGGAACGGACCATCAAAAGCAGCCGAGATCAAGTTGGCGTTTAGCTTTGATCCAGGGATTAATTGCTTTGGTGATCGTGGTTGTGAGTTTCTGGGAGGTTGTTGGAGGAAGTGAGCGTGATTTCCTGGCGATTCGCTATGCAGCTCACGCGGGGAAGTGGGACCAAACTTTGTCTTACGTCAACTCAAAATCTGCGGCGAATCCTGTGAGTATCTTCCATTTGGTCCGAGCATATTACCAGACTGGCAGAATCAACGAAGAGTTTACCTGGCTCAGACAGAATGTCACAGCACCAAATATCTTTCTGAAAGACAACCTTGGCTACGAGTATCCTCTCGACAATAGCGACTTTCTGTATGAATTGGGAAATATCAACGAATCGAAACGTTGGGCGCTCGAGGCTCTGACTCATTACGGAGAATCGGAAGATGTGTTGAAGCGGCTGGCGTTAACTCATCTTCTTGAAGGCAACTTCGCTGCTGCGAGGGAGATCTTGTCGCGTTTGCGCGAAAATCCGTTCTCATCATCGTGGGCTGATCATTATCTAGCATGTGTTGCAGATCCTTCCATGTTGCGAGAGGACGGTGAGCTTCAATATCTGCACGCATGCATGCCGAAAAGCGACTTTAGTATCAACGAAGGCCACCCTGAGTATGATCTAAGAATAATGTTGAACCAGTTCCCACGCAACGGGATGGCATACCGATACTTGCTGCTCCACGATTTGCTTTCTCGAAATGTGAATCTTTTCACGAATGATTTTCTCCAGTACAGGATGAACGAACAGGGGTCAGTACCACGCCTTTATGAGGAAGCCTTGCTCGTTTTCCTTTCCTCAAGTCCGAGTATGGACAGCATCGCGGCAAATATCGGCATACATAAGGAAACGGTCGACAGCTTCAAAGGCTTTTACAATTTGATTTCCCAACGCCATAAAGATCTCTCCTCAGCATTCGCCGAGGTACGCCGCGACTACGGCGACACTTATTGGTTTTACCTTTTGCGAATTGTGCCGAACAATTGAGAACACAGCTTAATGGAAACGATGCGATGGAACGCACGATGATGTTTAGGGACATTCTGCTATACTTCAAGTGGGCCGCTTCGATTGTATCGTTGTTGATTATCGCATCGGGCTGCGGAAAGTCATCGCCTGACGGAGAGGCAGGCACCCCGGTGAATAGGATGCCACGCATCGGTCCCGATTACGCAGGTGTGGTAATACCACCTAACGTAGCTCCTCTGAATTTTCGACTGCTGGAGAAAATGGATGAAGCCGCATTGAAAATATCTTCGGTGACCGGTGATCCGATCGAGCTTAGCACCACAAACGGATCGTTCTCCATTCCGATCAAAGCATGGAGGCGCCTGTTGAGTCAGAATGCCGGACAGCCGCTGACGATGAAAGTAAGCATCAGAAGGGAGGGGAGATGGTACATCTACCAACCGGTGGTCGATACGATATCGAAAGACCCCGTTGACCCGTATCTCGCTTATCGGTTAATCAATCCCGCTTTCCATCTCTGGAGAAATGTCGGATTATACCAGCGCAATATCGAAACATTTGACGAGACACCTATCCTGACGAATAAACTGACCGATGGAAGCTGCATGAACTGCCATAACTTCATGGGCGGTGATCCACAAAACATGATGATGCACATTAGGGGAGGGCCTGCTTCCGGGACATTGGTTCGATGGAGGGGAGAGATTCGCAAAGTTAACACAGCAACGACCTTCAACAGAGCTGGTGCCTATCCTTCGTGGCATCCGAATGGGAACATCATCGCATTCTCTGTCAACAAACTCACGATGTTCTTTCACGCGCAGGGTGAATGCCGCGACGTGCTGGATGCTGCATCCAATATCGTGCTGTACGTGATCGATCAAAACATGATCACTACCTGTCCTGAGCTTGCGAATCCGGATCGGATGGAAACATTCCCTTGCTGGTCGCCTGACGGCAAGTATCTATACTTCTGCGCATCGGACAAGCTCGATTCTTACTGGTTCATGAAGGACGGCAGGAGAGGACTATCATGGAACAGGATTCGATACGATCTCATGCGCATTTACTACGACCCCGTGGCAAACGCCTGGGGAAAAATGGATACTGTGTTGTCTGCGAAAGAATTTGGAGGAAGCATTACCGAGCCGCGAGTTTCACCCGATGGCAGATTTGTCCTTTTCACGGGATCAGATTACAGCAACTTTCCGATCTATCTTAAAAGCGCGGATTTGTATCTGCTTGATCTGCAGAACAAACAGTGCAAGAGATTGGAATGCAACAGCGATCAGACAGAGAGTTTTCATTCGTGGTCAAGAAACGGTCGATGGTTTGTGTTCAGCTCGAAACGTGACGATGGCTTGTTAGCGAGACCGTATTTCAGTCACATGGATGAGTCCGGCCGCGCATCAAAACCGTTCATCTTGCCTCAAGAGGATCCGGCTTTCTATGAAACGTTCTTGAAAACTTACAATGTGCCGGAGATGGTCTCGGGCCGCATTGATGTCGATCCGCGGGAATGGGCTAAGGTTGCCACCGGCAATAAGGTTTACACGGCCAAACTGGACCCCAAGGTGAAAGGAAATCCGTTCTTCCACATGATGGCACAAAAAACCGAAAGCCCTGACATTTATCAAAAGGCTCCACGCTAAGAATGGAGCCATTACGATTTTCGAATGCGGCATTGATCTGCATTTGTCTTATTCCTTCCTCGGGTTAGTTGCCCTCCGACCGTCTCAAGCTCACTTTATTGGCGGGGGTGGGAAATCAGATGTTCCTGGTCAAAATTAATAGGGCGATGTTTCTCCGGTGATTCGACTGAAGTTGAGGTTGAAAAATGTCCGCCGAGCATTACGCTGCGTATGCGGGTGTCTGGACTGACCACAGTGGCAGGGACAATAATGGTTTCAGGTTTGTATTGGGGCAAAAGAAACGCGCTTCTCCTGTGAATATGTATCACAGTTGACAATGCGATTTCCATTAATTCAAATGGAGGAGACTTGATGATGAAGAACACGACTGCTTTATTCCTTTCTTCATTTGTGTTGCTGTGTGCCACAGAATCTGTCTCTCAAACTCTTCCGTACCAGGACACAACCCTGACTATTGAGCAGAGGGTTAATGACTTAATCGGTAGGATGTCATTGGATGAAAAAGTTGGTCAAATGGTGCTTATGAATTATCCCGACATAAATACACCATCCGATATCGCTTCCTACTATCTCGGGGCGGTTCTTGCTTACGCCGATAACGGGCCTGCCGGCAGAAGGCCGCAGGCATGGGCTGATCTACACGACTCGCTTCAGTCCTATGCTTTACAAACCCGTTTGAAGATTCCACTTCTTTTTGGTATCGATGCGGTTCATGGCTTCGGTGCAGTGTACGGTGCGACGATTTTTCCGCATAACATAGGCATGGGATGCACCGGAGATACGGTGCTTGTTGAACAGGAAGAACAAACCACTGCAACAGAGATGAAAGCTACGGGACTTGATTGGACTTTTGCACCCGTGGTTGCAGTGGCAAGAGATGAAAGATGGGGCCGCACGTACGAATCGTTCGGAGAAGATCCAAACTTGGTGAAAGAGATGGCAGCGGCAGCGGTGCGCGGTTTCCAGGGGGACGCATCGTCCAAAAGTATCTACGTGCTTGCATGCGCTAAACATTTTATCGGAGACGGAGGGACTTCTGGCGGAGTAACCAACGGAAATACCGCATGCGATCTGCAGACGTTGCTGACAGTTCATTCGCCGGGTTACGTCTCCGCGATAGGACAGGATGTTGGCTCTATCATGATAGCGCAGAACCAATGGAACGGCATCCATATTAACGGGTATCCCTTCCTGGAAGACACACTGTTGAAACAAGAACTTGGTTTCAACGGCCTTGTCGTTTCAGACGCGAACAGCTTCTTGTATGCCGGTGATCCCACCGTGTTCTATCCAAATCAAATATTATATGGGGCAGCTATCAGACATTCGGTTAATTCGGGTGAAGACATGGCGATGATGTCAAACCTCAATGGGTTCAACTATCATACTTATGTCGACACTATTAAGAGTTTGATTAACCAGGGAGCGGTACCAATCGGACGGATTGATGATGCGGTGAAAAGAATTTTGACTCAGAAGTACCGGCTTGGTCTTTTTGAACGACCCTACTCAGACAGATCTCTGCTTTCAACCGTAGGTTCAGGACCTCACCGGGCTGTTGCTCGCCAGGCTGTTCGGGAGTCGATGGTACTTCTGAAAAAGAAAGACGGGATTCTTCCCCTGCGAAAGACAGGTGCAAGGATTTTGGTGGCGGGTGCCAGTGCGGACAATCTCGGGTATCAATGCGGGGCGTGGACGATGAGCTGGCAAGGCTCGAGCGGCAATATCACGATTGGCACCACAATCCTGCAAGGCATGCAGACTGCTGCATCGGGCGATCAAATAATCTACTCCAAGACAGGTGATTTCGCCGACACGTCCGCCGCTTATTCCATAGTTGTGATCGGTGAAACTCCGTATGCAGAGTTTTATGGAGATAGGCAGGACTTAAGCCTTTCGTCTGATCAAGTGGCGTTGATCAAGAAGATGAAAAACTATGGCGCCCCCGTCGTCTTGATACTCGTCTCAGGCAGGCCCTTGATCATGTCCCAGGCACTTCACTATTGCGATGCCATTATTGCGGCATGGCTACCGGGGACGGAGGGAGAAGGCGTGTCAGATATTTTATTTGGTGATTACCAACCGACAGGAGTGCTGTCGAGCACGTGGCCAAAGAGTAATTCGCAGATTCCGATTAATTTCGGTGACAGCAGCTATTCTCCACTATACACTTACGGGTTCGGCATCAAATCATTCACTGACTCTCCATCCGGATCGCCGCCGGTCTGTTTATCCTCGATAGTTACTTTCGATGGCGCGCACGTGGAATTGACATTCAATAAGCCGATGAAAGATCCATCCTCGGAGTCCAGCAATTTCAAAATTGTCCGTAATGGAAAAGCAGTTCCATCTTCGGTAACCGCTTCACTGAAAGTTCACGACAGCACGACGATCGTTCTTGGATTAAATGATACTTACTATTCGAAGAAAGATACTGCGACTGTTTCGTACAATTCGGGGACAATCGAATCAGCGGATGGAGGATTGCTTCAGCCATTTGGCTCTTTGGAAGTTTATAATTGGTCGACCGTCGTTTCGGCGATAGGCGAACAGAATTTCGCTCCCTCTACGACAAGACTCAATCAGAATTATCCAAATCCCTTCAATCCATCAACAGAAATCAGGTATCAGCTTTCAGCGGTCAGCGATGTCACCTTGAAGGTGTATGACGTGCTTGGAAGGGAAGTGGCAACTCTGGTAAATGAAGTTGAGAAGCCAGGAAGATACGATGTAAGGTTTGATGGTTCGCGGCTTGGAAGCGGAGTTTACTTCTGCAAACTAACTGCCGGAAGTTTTATGGATACCAGAAAATTGGTTCTCATCAAGTAGGAAATGCGGATGCATAGTCGAACGAATGACCGTTCCCATGTTTGCTCATTGCGACTCGTTCGGTATCCAGTTAGATTTGTTGGGAATTGTTTCTGGTCGCTGAGATAAACAACTGCGCATTCTCCTAAAGAAAATTGTGAAAAGTGAAAATCTAATAGTCTTGTGCACGAATTGAAAAATCAGAAGAAAATTCTTTTCTACTTCATATTAGTCGTCTTTCCTTTCTTCTTGCTCGCAATCCTCGAGATGTCATTGAGACTGTTTTCGTTTGGTGATGACATGAGCCTTTTCGTGCCGAGCCCCGATCCGCGCTATTATCAAATCAATCGCGCCGTTGGAAAGCGATTCTTTAGCCGGTTTGAGCGGTCAGTTCCGACGCCGCTCGCACAATACTTTTTCAAAGACAAACCGGTGAACGGGTATAGAATCTTTGTGCTGGGAGAATCTACGGTGGAGGGTTTCCCGTACGATCAAAATCTCGCCTTCCCAAAGATTTTGGAAAAGGGACTTCAGGATGCTTTTCCAGATCGAAAAATTGAAGTCATCAATCTCGGCATGACGGCGATAAACAGCTATGCTCTCTTAGATTTCGCGGATGAGATCCTGCAACAAAAGCCGGATGCAGTCTTGATTTACACTGGTCACAATGAATACTACGGTGCGTTGGGTGTTGCCTCCATGGAGAACGGCGCGATCCCCAACTGGATGAAAACACTTCGTCTGAAGCTGGTTCATCTGAGGACGTACCAATTGCTTGAAAGAGCTGTCGTTGAATTTTACGGACTCATTCATCCGACCACGAACGACGAGGCGAAAGCAACTCTGATGGAGAAGATCGTCGGCAGAGATGTCGTTCCATATCAGTCTGAACTTTATATGGAAGGACTGAAGCAGTTTTCTGACAACATGGGCGCATTGTTGGCGAAATTCAAAGATGCGAATGTCCCTGTGATTATTAGTGATCTCATGAGCAATGTCAGGGACCTTCCTCCTTTTCGTTCGATCCATTATGGAACTTATCCTCCTGCGGATTCTATGTATGCCGAAGCGAAACGACTTGATGCAAGCCATGTTGTCGATAAAGCCAGGGCAGATTATCTCGAATCGAAGGATCTGGATGTGATTCGATTCAGGGCACCGGAAGACCTTAACAACATCATCGCGCATCTTGCCGATTCTCTTGGCATTTACTGTGTCTCTTTGGATTCCCTTTTCGAAAATTCCTCTCCTGACGGTATCGTCGGAGACAATCTGATGATCGACCATCTCCACCCGAACATCGATGGATATTTCTTAATGGCGGAAGGCTTTCTTAACGCACTAAGAGAGCACGGTATGATCGAAAGAAGTTGGGACTCTACGAGATTGAAACCGTGGACATATTACAGGAGCAACTGGGGTTTCACAGAACTCGACAGCATGATTGCGGTTGTGCGCATAAAGCATTTGAAGGCTGGATGGCCGTTTAAGCCTGAGAACACGGTAAATAATTTCCGCAACACTTACGAGCCGAAGGGCATAATTGATTCCCTGGCATTCATGACCATAAAGTACGTTGACGTAAGTCCGATCGTGGCACATAAGAAATTGGCTGCATACTATGAATCAGTCGGTGATCTCAACCATGCGTCCAGGGAATATTTGTCCTTGGCATATAGTTCTCCGTTAGACATTTCATCGTATTATTTCGCGGCCGATCTCGCCTTTAAGGCCCAGGACTATGCAGATGCAATTCGATACTTAAGAGAATCTCCGGGTTCCGACACGAGCTCCTATGCTCAATTTACTATTGCCTCGATTTATTCCACTCAAAAAAAAGATCAAGAGGCTCTCGCATCCATTGATAAGTTAGAGAATCTGGATTTGGGCAACAATATTCTTTTGCAGGTTCAAAAGCTTAAGTACAAAGTCCAAATGGAATTGGGTCTTAATTCAGATGCTCGAAAGACACTGGCTCTTATCAAGAATATGGATCCGTCTTTTAATGAGGCCGACACCGGGAAAAGTCAGGTAATCTTGATCCCGAATAAAATAAGACCTTACATAGAGAAAGCTGAAGTATTGAGAAGGAATGGAAGATTTTCTGATGCGCTTGTTGTTCTGAAAGAAGCCAATAGTATCCGCGAAATACCATACACCGATCTTCTTATAGGAAAAATTCTTTTTGCTCAAAGAAATGTTGAAGCCCTATCCTATCTCGAGAAAGCCCATAAAGAAATTAAAGAAGACCCATCATTGGCTTATGGCCTGTGTGCCTTATATCTAATAAAGGGTGACGTCGACAAAGCTAAGGCGGCACTGAATGATTTCGCGAGACTACAGGGCGAAGACAATCCCCAGTATAAACAATTGAAAATTGTACTTGAGAAAAAGATCTCGGAAAGGGAATAAGAGGTTCGCCCGCTGGTCAGCGAAGCGATTTGGAAACACTTCGGCTGCAAGAATAGTCTGCCTCAGGTAGCAGTTTGTTGTCTCATCCCCGATTTCATAGTCTATCTTAGTCTTTCCAAAATCCCCACGGTAGCGGTGCATCCGAATCTGCTGCAGCCAAGTTGCTTGATCTCGATTGCTCGCTCGAGAGTTCTGATGCCGCCGGCTGCCTTTATTTGTATCTTCGGGTCAGCATACTTTCTCATGATCTTTATGTCCATGTCTTCCGCTCCACCGGTACCGAATCCGGTTGAAGTCTTGATGAAATTTGCGCCGATTTCGTTGCACAATTTGCACGCCGCGATTATTTCCTCCTCGCTCAAATAGCAGTTCTCGAATATCACTTTTACCAAAACACTTCTTTGATGGGCGATCTCCGTCACAGCGTTTATGTCTTGCTTCACGTACTCGTAATCTTTCGATTTGAGTTTGCCAATGTTGATTACGACATCAAGTTCGACTGCGCCGTTGTCAATTGCTTCTTTTGCCTCAGTCACTTTGGTCAGAGTCGTGGTAGTACCGTGAGGGAAACCGATCACGGTAGTGACAAGTACATTACTCTCTTTCAAAAGCTTCTTTGCGAGTTTCACATCGCACGGGCGGACGCAAACTGACTTGACCTTGTACTCGTACGCAATTTTGCAGCCCTCTTCAATTTCTGCGTCGGTGAGAGTGGGCTTCAACAACGAGTGATCGATCATTCCTGCGATTTCCTCGTATGTAACCATCTTTGTTCCTCCAGTAATCAATCCATATTATGGGGCGGCTGCTCCATTGTCAATTTACAGTCGATGGTAATTGTGGGGAACGGATGAGATGGACACTGCCCTCAACGTATTTTGATTTTGGTTTTTTGAGATCCTCATGTAATTTGGTGCCGGTATACAAGAGGTATAAGTCACTGCAATACACGAATGTCCCGGCTTGTTGACGAGGAGACACTTTTGTTCGAGATTATTTGTTCCAACTTTATTGATCGAAGAAAGCACATCACAGTGAGGCAGATCGGCTTATGAACAAAAGAGAATTCATGCGAGTGCTCGGCCTCGCAGGTCTCGGGCTGGCAGTCAAGAGCATCAATCCGACCGTGCGTTCGGTCTTCACGACTGGAACGGGCAGGAAACGGAAACAGTGGGCTTGGGTGACAACAGAGATTCAACCGTCCATCGATGAATGGAAAAGGAGGTTCGCCGAGTTCCGCGAGGCAGGTGTGGACGCAATCCTGCCGGAGATATACAACAGTCGGCGAGCTTATTATGGGAGCAAGCATTTGCCGGTTGCAGAGCCCTGGCTCGAAAAGATAATGCCACTGGCAAAGGCAGAGGGAATGGAAGTACACGCATGGATGTGGTCGATGCCGTGCAATGTGGAGGAAGTAGTCGCTCGGCATCCTGAGTGGTATGTCGTCAATCGCCTGGGGGAATCCGCGGCGGTAAAACCGGCTTATGTCAATTACTACAAATTTCTTTGCCCGTCCCGGCCGGAAGTCTGGGAGTTCGTCGAAGAGACGGTGAAAGAGCTGTCACAGTATGATGACCTGAACGGAATCCACCTTGATTACATTCGTTACCCTGATGTGATCTTGCCTCCGGCACTGCAGCCGCGCTACGGCCTCAAACAGGATCGGGAATATCCGCAATTCGATTACTGCTACTGCGATTTGTGCAGGCGCAACTTTCAACAGGAAGCCGGTATCGATCCATTGAAGCTCGCTGATCTGTCATCAGACAAGGCATGGAATAAATTCCGCTACGATAGAATCACACACATTGTAAACGACATATTGATTCCGGCAGGCCACAAGCGTGGAAAACTGGTCACGGCTGCCGTCTTTCCCAATTGGGAGAACGTGCGTCAGCAATGGCTTACCTGGAAGCTGGACGCAGCGCTCCCGATGCTTTACGCGGGATTTTATAATGAAGGCATCGACTGGATCGAAGAACAAACAAGAAAAGAAGTCAGGAGGCTGTCCGACAGTGTACCACTATACAGCGGCCTCTCAGTTGCGCAATTGAATCCTGATGAACTCTCCGACGCTATCAAGGCGTCTTACGAGGGAGGAGCAAGTGGCGTTTCGCTTTTTTCCGCGCAGGCCATGACGGCTGATAAGTGGCCGAGTTTCACAAGAGCTATAAAATCATAGTGGGTGGTGAGAAAGCACAACATTTTCCTGACATCCAGTTTGATTGCCCGCTGATTGTATCCTCTTGCCTTGACAATGACTCTGATTCACTCGGAGTGCACGAATTACTTACCGACGACTAAATCTCTCCGCCAACCCACGGAATGTTTGGCCTCGCACTCTTCTTGAGTTTCTGTGACGGCAGGTATTACATTAACGAGTTGTGTGTGATACGCGAGGCAGAAACACTTTCACCACCGTCGATCAATCGTCATTTGACTTATGGCGAATCAAAACAAAGAGAGGGAACACATGAGAACCATCAAGACTTTCTGTGTCATTCTAATAGCTCTTCAGACAATTTCAACTCGTAAAGTCGAGGCTCAAACCAACCCAGCTGCTCCCGAAAACCAGATGCCGGCGTATCTTGATACGACCCTCTCATTTGAAGTGCGCGCCACAAATCTTGTGTCAAGCATGACACTTGACGAGAAAATCTCTCAAATGCAAAATGATGCCGCGGCAATACCACGGCTCGGTGTCGCAAAATATAACTGGTGGAACGAATGCCTGCACGGTGTAGCCAGGAATGGCATTGCAACTGTATTTCCTCAGGCGATTGGAATGGCGGCGACCTGGGACCCTGCATTGATTCTCACCGAAGCAGATGTCATTTCGACGGAAGCGCGAGCAAAGTATAACTACGCTATCAGCAAAGATCAGCACGGGATATTTCAGGGACTTACTTTTTGGTCGCCCAACATTAACATCGTTCGGGATCCCCGATGGGGAAGAGGACAGGAGACTTACGGCGAAGACCCGTTCCTTACCTCGACAATCGGTGTCGCGTTTGTGCGAGGTTTGCAGGGAGACAACCCGAAATACTTCAAGGTGATCTCGACACCGAAGCACTTCGCAGTACACAGCGGTCCGGAACCGGAAAGACACAGGTTCGATGCTCGGCCAAGCCTGCGCGATCTCTACGAAACGTACCTTCCCGCATTCGAGGCGTGTGTCCGGCAAGGAGGCGCATACTCCGTGATGGGAGCATACAATAGTGTTTACGGCGTACCTTGCACTGCGAGCAAGTTTCTACTTACCGATATTCTCAGAGACAAATGGGGATTCAAGGGATACGTGGTCTCCGATTGCGGTGCTATCTGGGACATTGTTGTTGGCCACAAGTATGCGCCCGATTTGGCAACGGCTTCTGCATTGGCTGTCAAGGCCGGATGCGACCTGACTTGCGGGTCGGAATACTTCTCACTGAAGGACGCTGTCGCAAGAGGAATCATATCTGAGGGAGAAATTGATACGGCCGTGACATCTCTGATGCTAGGCCGCTTCAAACTCGGAATGTTCGATCCGCCTGACGCGGTTCCGTATTCACAAATCTCGATTTCGGACAACGATACAGAAGCCCACCGCCGGCTTGCGAGAAAGGTTGCGGACGAGAGCATTGTTCTGCTTAAGAATGCGCGTGAGACTTTGCCGCTGAAAAAAAACATAAGCTCTGTCGCGGTGGTCGGATTGTATGCCGACGACATTGACGTCCTGCTCGGCAATTACAACGGAGTTCCATCGGAGCCGGTTACGATTCTTCAGGGAATCAAAAATAAATTAGGCGACAATGCGAAAGTTGGTTTCGCCGCAGGATATAATTTGCTCGAAGACACGAACGAGGTGGAGACTATCGACAGACAATTTGTGAGGCCTGCTGGCGGGGTCGGTGGTCATGGACTCTATGCGGAGTATTTCGACAACTTTGATTTGAGGGGTAACCCGGTCCTCACGAGAGTCGATTCTGTCATGGAGCAGTTCTGGTGGCGCGGCTTTCCGGGCGCTCAGGTTTCAAGAAGGTTTTTCTCGATGAGATGGAACGGCATTCTAACTCCTCCCGCAACTGGCATGTATGAAATGAGAATCGCAACGAGAGGGAAGTGTCGTCTCTACTTTGGCGATAGTCTGATCATCAACAGATGGGGTGCGAGTGCCGTGAAGGTGGTGCCCAAGCCAGCGATAGTTTACATGGAAAAGGGAAAAGAGTACAGGATTGAGGCAGATTACGGCGACAGCGTGGATTATGCAGGTATCAGACTTCAGTGGCGAAGAACCTACGAGAAGCCAAAAGAAGAGAAACTCATTGCCGATGCAGTTTCGCTCACCCAAAGATCCGACGTTACGATAGCCGTCGTTGGAATCTCACCTCGACTTGAAGGCGAAGAGAGCGACACGGACTTGCCCGGTTTCAGAGGAGGAGACCGCACAAACCTGAACTTGCCTGCCGGAGAAGAGAAGCTCTTGAAAGCACTCCGTGCCACGACCAAGCCCATCGTACTCGTTGTCGTCGGTGGCAGCGCACTCACGATCAACTGGGAAGAGAACAACCTGCCAGCCATAATCGACGCTTGGTACCCGGGCGAGGAGGGCGGTGATGCCGTGGCGGACGTTCTCTTCGGAGATTATGACCCGGCGGGGAGACTCCCGGTTACTTTCTACAAATCTGTCAGAGATATTCCACCGTTCACGGACTACAGCATGGCAGGAAGAACATACCGTTACTTCAGCCGATCAAGAATCACATCCTGTGATGGTTCGGCTTCCCGAACGTCCTGTTCGGGAAAGGGCAAAGCTCTCTATCCGTTCGGATTCGGTTTAAGTTATACGAGCTTCGAGTATTCAAAACTCGAGGTGAGCAAAGACACTGCGAAGGTTGGTGACACATTGAATGTCACTCTCAATGTCACCAACTCCGGCAAATTCGATGGCGAGGAAGTGGTGCAGCTTTACGTAAGAGACCTTACCTCAAAACGTCCGCAGCCGATAAGATCGTTGAGAGGATTCGAGCGGTTGAGCCTGAAGAAGGGGCAATCACGAAATGTCGAAATACTTCTTCCGGTGGAGTCATTCAAATATTTCGACGAGGCGAAAAACGATTACGTGGTTGAGCCGGGAAAGTATGAACTGCAGATCGGTTCATCTTCCAGCGATATAAAACTGAAAACATTCGTGAGCGTGACCGATTAGGATGCAGGACATGAAACAAACGGGCACAATCCTTGTTCGGGAGGTGAGGAACCAGATGCAGTCATCATTTTTCTTCATGCTTATTTTGTCAGTGGTTTTCAATCTTCAGTTGGCCAAAGCGGGCACAAAAACTAACTATGCACTCATCAAGCCTACAGACACAAGAGCCGACATCATCCGCAAGGCAGCGAACGTTGCGCCATCGCCGCAACAGTATGCTTGGCAGAAAATGGAGTTCACTGCGTTCGTCCATTTTGGAATGAACACGTTTACCTCCAAAGATTTG
Organism: uncultured Bacteroidota bacterium; assembly: GCA_963704305.1. Lineage (GTDB taxonomy): Bacteria > Bacteroidota > Ignavibacteria > Kryptoniales > JAKASW01 > JAKASW01. The sequence goes on from OY969888.1 coordinate 2,435,105, forward strand.
GGGAGTGGACAGGAAGACCCGAAGTTATTCAATCCTACCAATCTGGATTGCGACCAGTGGGCTCGCGTATTCAAGGAAGCAGGCATGAAGATGGCCATCTTGACCGCGAAACATCACGACGGCTTCTGTCTCTGGCCTAGCAAGTACACTGACCACAGCGTGAAGTATAGTCTATGGAAGAACGGTAAGGGCGATGTCGTTCGTGAGTTTGTGAGCGCCTGCAGGAAATACGGTCTGAAGGTCGGACTGTATCTTTCTCCATGGGATAGGAACAATCCAAGTTACGGTACCTCGGACTACAATCGATATTTCATGGATCAGTTGAAGGAGCTTCTCACGAATTATGGCAAGATAGACGAGCTCTGGTTTGACGGCTACAAAGGTCCGGAGGCTAAGTCGGAAGAATATGATTGGCATGCGTACTACAAGTTGATAAGAAGACTTCAGCCGGAAGCAGTGATTGCGGTTTCCGGTCCCGATGTCCGTTGGGTGGGAACAGAATCCGGCTATGGAAGAGATACGGAGTGGGATGTCATTCCTATCGACTTGAGCACTCTCAATGAAGATGAGATCAGGGGAGAGAATCATCCTATCGATGAAGTTTTTCTTCCGCACAACTACATGGGCGATGACCTCGGAGGCAGGGATAAATTGTATCTCGCGAAGGGACTATTCTGGTATCCCGCGGAGACTGATGTCTCAATTCGTCCAGACTGGTTTTACAAAGCGTACCAGGATTCCATGGTCAAATCGGTTGCGGAGCTTGTTGACATTTATTTTAATTCACTGGGCAAGAATTCTGTCCTTCTTCTGAATGTTCCTCCGGACAAGAGAGGTCTGATAACCAAATATGACATAAGGTCATTGATGGGTTTGCACAGAGTGATCAAGGAAACTTTCAGCAATGACTTTGTGATGAAGGCAGTTGTGCACGTTGATGGTCAGCCCAAGGCATTGAAGGCAACTTCCCTGTTTGGCAAAGGCAGGAATTGGATTTCTAAGTCGCGAGCTGATACCGCGTCGCTGGAGTTTGTGCTCCCTCGTAAAGAAACCTTCGATGTTGCGGCGCTGCGGGAAAATATTTTGGTCGGACAGAGGATCGAAGAGTTTCGAATAGACTACTGGGATGACGGTGAGTGGCGGAGGTTGAGTGATGGCACGACGGTGGGCTATGAGCGGCTACTTCGTTTTAATCCTGTCACGACCGATCGCGTCCGTGTTGTTATCCAGAAATCCAGGTTGAATCCGACACTTGCCCATTTCGGCTTGTATATGCTTCCTGCGGAGTATTTGAAATAAGATAGTCGGAACACCACCAGATCCGAGCTCGACGGTTAAACGGAGTTTCACGCCGAGCGAATCCGGGTGGTGTGCGTTAATGCGATGCCGCAACGGAAGAGACTTCCAGCGTTTTGGGTGACTCACTTTTTTCCTCGAAAAATCTCTCAAGATGTAAGGGCACACTTGCACTTTCTGCGACTTGTTGTTATTTTCGTTTTCGAATAAACAAGCACACTGAGTGACGCCCGTTTCTTCCCTTTGCATGACGTGTAGCGGCGGCTTCGCTCTGAGGCCTTCGAATTTCGCCATTTTGGTAGCCAGTCTAGGTTGTGAACGTTGTCCGAGGAGTTAACAGGATTCTGATTACTGTCGTTGAAAATATTCTGATGATCTTTAATCGTTTGTGCCGTGAAGATCTCCGATCTCCTTTTTCGGTAAGATCTGGAATTGACCGCTTCATCTCAAGATTCATTCAACAGAGAACTCAAGCAAGCACCGAGGCAAGTCCAATGAGAATCATCTCACTACCAATTGCAATCACATTCTTCTTGTACTTATCGAACATACCTTGCGCGGCGCAGGAAGGCGGGTACACTCGATTTGTTGATCCGATGATCGGAACTGCCGCGCCCGGCCACACTTTTCCCGGGCCGACATTGCCATTTGGGATGGTACAGCTGAGTCCGGATGAAGAGACGACAGGCTGGGATTGGTGTTCCGGGTATAACTATTCCTCGAAAACAATAATGGGATTCAGTCACACACACTTGAGCGGTACCGGGGCCATGGACTACGGTGATATACTTTTCATGCCGACGGTCGGCAAGGTGAGAGTTGTTCCGGGCACCGATGAAAATCCAGAAGCAGGATATCGTTCGGGATTTAGCCACTCGACTGAGAAAGCATCCCCAGGATACTATAGCGTTCTGCTGGACAGGTACGGAGTCAAGGTGGAACTCACGGCAACGGATCGATGCGGCTTGCACAAATACACTTTTCCCCAATCTGACAGTTCCAATGTTGTGATCGATCTCCAACACGGCATCGGCAACACCTGCACCGACGCGTGGGTTAGAATCGTTGGAAACAAAACGGTCGAAGGGATGAGACGATCTCACGGCTGGGCGAATGACCGCTTTATATATTTCGTCGCGCAATTCTCAAAGCCGTTCACGAAGTTTGGGACGGCAAGTGGGGATGTTATCAAAGCAGGGAGTAGGCAGGCAAGCGGAGATAGCACGAAAGCATTTGTAACATTTTCGACGAAGGATGGTGAGGCTGTCTTGTTAAGAGTAGGTATCTCGGCGGTGAGCCTGGAAGGCGCGCGAAAGAATCTTGCATCAGAGATGCCCGATTTCGATTTCACAAAATATCAAAATCAAGCTGGCAAGATTTGGGACAAGCAACTCAGCAAAATCAAAGTCGAGGGCGGCACCGACGCAGAGAAGAGAACTTTCTACACTGCGTTGTATCATTCAATGATCCATCCAAGCCTTTTCCAGGATGTCGATGGAAAGTATTTTGGAATGGACCACAAAATTCACACCGCGAAAAAGTTTGTCAACTACACGGTGTTTTCTCTCTGGGATACGTTTCGTGCCCTGCATCCGCTCATGACGATAATCGATCCGAAGCGCGACGCCGATTTTGTCAAAACGTTGATCGAGAAATATGAAGAGGCCGGCCTCCTTCCGGTTTGGGAGCTCGCGAGCAACGAGACCTACACGATGATTGGTTACCCGTCGATTCCTGTTATCTTCGACGCTTACATGAAGGGAATGAAGGGATTCAATCTCGATACTGCGCTGGTGGCGATGGAACACAGTGCCGACATGGACTGGCAAGGGCTCAGGTACTATAAGGAGCGAGGATTCATACCCGCGGACAAGGAGAATGAATCGGTCTCCAAAACACTGGAGTATGCTTACGACGACTGGTGCATCGCCCAGCTTGCGAAGCGACTTGGCAGGATGAATGACTATCGACAGTTCAATCAACGCTCTCTTTTCTATCAGAATGTTTTTGACAGTTCTGCCGGATTCATGCGCGGAAAATTGTCGGACGGCCAGTGGTATACTCCTTTCGATCCTTATTCTGTTTCGGGAAATTATACCGAGGCAAATGCCTGGCAGTATAGCTTCTTCGTTCCTCAAGATATCGGCGGGCTAATAAGTCGGTTTGGTGGTAAGGAGAAATTTGCTGATAAGCTCGATTCACTTTTCAGCGAGTCGAGTGAGATCACCGGAAGATATCAGCCGGACATCAGTGGAATGATCGGACAGGACGCTCAGGGAAATGAACCGAGCCATCATGTTCCATATCTCTTCGATTACGCGGGGCAGCCGTGGAAGACTCAACATGTCGTCAGAGAAATCATGTCCAGATTGTACACCGACAAAGTTGACGGTCTTTGCGGAAATGATGACTGCGGACAGATGTCTGCCTGGTACGTTTTCAGTGCCATTGGTTTTTATCCGGTCACTCCGGGTCAAAATACTTACGCGATGGGAAGTCCGATCTTTAGAAAAGTAACCATCGAGGTTGGAAACGGAAGAGCATTCGTCATCAAGGCAAACGATGTCTCCGACAAAAACATGTACATCCAGGATGCCACGTTGAATGGCAAACCTTACGACATGGCGTACCTCACTCAATCTGACATGACGAAAGGTGGGGAGTTGGACCTGATAATGTCGGACACGCCAAACAAGCACCGGGGACTCAATAATCCGGGTCTCTTTACAATGACGCCTGATCATGATGTTGTCCCGATGCCGGAGATCGAGTCGACCGGAGGTACCTTCTATGACTCCACTCTTGTGTCGCTGAGCAGCACGGAGGCCGGCGCGCAGATTCGTTACAGACTTGACGGAAGCGAGCCCAATCTCAAGTCACCGGCTTATGTTTTGCCGATCATCATCCGCAAAGCCTGCAGCCTGAAAGCAGTGGCTTATCGTAATAAATCGGACCGAAGCATGACCAGTGCGGCCACGTTCGTGAAGTCTCTTTATCCGCCTGCTCATTACAAGTATCCCTTCGCCAGCAAGTACACTGGCGGTGGAGCGATGGCGCTTACAGATGGACGAGTCGGCACGACCAACTATCAGACAGGTGAGTGGCAAGGATTCGAAGGGACAGATCTTGACGTTGTTATCGACCTCGTGAAAGAAAGAAGGGTCAATAGAATTTCAACAGGGTTTCTGCAGGACACGGGAGTATGGATATTTCTTCCCGAATATGTGGACTACTACGTTTCTGCGGATGGGAAGGAGTTCAAGAAGGTTGCCGACATAAGAAACGACATTGATCCTCGCAAACAGAGTCTTTTGGTAAAACACTTCACTGTCGAACTGAACGGAGTTGAGGCGAAGTACCTGCGCGTCGTAGCGAAGAATATCGGCGTCTGTCCACCATGGCATGTTGGTGCTGGCGGGAAAGCTTGGCTGTTCGCCGACGAAGTGACGATTAACTAGACTCTTCCCGGAAAAATTCTGCAAAGGAGATACGGAGAGAGATTGTCAAATTCAAACACGTTTCTTCTTTGACGCTGTGGGAACAAAAGAAACGAAGGGACATAGGGACATGAAAAGAGAATTTCTGCTTAGAAGGTTATCGTTTTTCTTCGTGGCATGTGCCGTATTGCTAGCAGAGGCGTTGACGGCGTCTGCACAGCAACCACAAATCTTACAGCGTGGACTTTTCCTGAAGGGATCAGGTCCGATGACCGGGACGTCGGACCCCGTGATTGAGAAGATTGTGAAAGGAGACCGCGTCTCTCCTCAAGATGGGAACGAGGTCACGTTCCCGAGCGGGACCGTCGAGACATGGACGAGTCATCTGGCGGATTCCACCGGGTGGTTCAAGGGAGACTTCTTGAGAAGCGGCTATGCCTTTTTCAGTATTAAGTCAAATGACAACAGGGTCGAACTCCTTGAAGCGATGGGTAACGATCTGGTCTACGTGAATGGAGTACCGAGAGCGGGAAACATTTATGGCTACAAAGATAAGTGGGATCCATGGGAACCGGCGTTCAATTACTCGCAAATACCGATCGAACTCGTGAAAGGTGATAACGAGCTGCTATTCGTTTGCAGCCGCAGAGTATTGAAGGTAACACTCCGCGAGGTCGAGCCAGGTTTGCTGTTCAACACAAATGATCTCACCCTTCCGGATTTCCTTGAGGGTGAGAGCGTCGACGATTGGGCTTCAGTAAACGTCATTAATGCAACCGGCAAGCCGCTCGAAAATGCCTACATAAGAGCTTACAGTGATAGCGGAATATCCGCCGAGACAAAATTGCCACTGATCCAGCCGATGAGCCTGCGGAAGGTGGGATTCAAACTCGTCGGACATGCTCCATCTTCATCGGGTGTGATGCATATAGAACTCTCACTCATGACGAAGACAAAAGGCTCAACGCACGAACTGACCCGAACAGAAATCTCTGTCAAAGTTGTTCCACCTTCTGCCACTCACAACATCACGTTCTTGAGCAATATCGACAGCAGTGTCCAGTACTATTCCATTGTTCCTCTGAACGGCCCGGATGACGGCAAGCCAAAGGCACTCTTCTTGTCGCTTCATGGAGCCGACGTTATTACGGCAAACATGGCGAAGTCATATTTTCCCAAAACCTGGGGTTATATCGTTTGCCCCACAAACGGCGGTCCGTACGGCTTCGACTGGGAGAATTGGGGAAGGTTAGATGCGCTTCAAGTGCTCCATATTGCCAAATCCACTCTCAATATCGACCCCAACCGAATCTATCTGACTGGCCACTCGATGGGAGGTCATGGTACATGGATCATCGGTGCCCAGTATCCCGACCAGTTTGCCGCAATTGGACCAAGTGCGGGGTGGATCAGCTGGCGGACTTATGCGTTCCGTCGTGACACCGAGACATCGCCTGTGGCTATGATGCTCAGGCGTTCGATGAACCAGATTGATCCTTATCGGCTCGATCAGAACTACAAACAACTCGGAGTGTATGTGCTTCACGGCAGCAAAGATGATAATGTTCCGGTCACTGAATCGCTGAACATGGTCGACACATTGAGCAAATTCGACAAGGACTTCGTGTTTCATGAACAAATGGGAGTCGGCCACTGGTGGGGATTGAACGATGAAGCCGGGACGGACTGCGTGGACTGGCCGCCGTTGTTCGATTTTTTTGCGAGGCATGCGAGACCAGGCGAACAGAGAATGGAGGACATCGACTTTACCACGGCCAATCCGGGCGTATCGGCAAAAGATTATTGGCTCACTATCTATGCACAAGAAAAACAACTCGAGCCGAGCAGAACTATCGTCAAATTCATACCTTCGCGCAACCGATTTGTCGGGACGACAGACAACATAAAGATAATATCTTTTGACCTGGACATTGCCGACCAAAGCAAGCCTTTCACCATCGACCTGGACAGCACACATTTGGACAGTGTTTCATTGCGTTCAAATACGGAGAAGATCTGGCTTGAAAAAGAGTCAGGACAATGGGCAGTCGTGTCGCAGCCTTCTCTGAATTACAAGGGTCCTGTTCGATATGGCACTTTCAAAGATGCGTTTCGTAACGATGTTGTGTTTGTGTATGGGACAAATGGGAATAAAGAGGAAAATGCGTGGGCTTTTGACAGAGCGAGATTCGATGCTGAATATTTCTGGTATCACGGCAATAGGTCAATTGAAATTCTGCCGGACAGAGATTTTGATCCTGCAAAGTATGCAAATAGAAATGTGATACTCTACGGGAATGAAAAGACAAACTCAGCTTGGGACAAAGTGCTGGATACTAGCCAGATCAATGTGAACGAAGGAAGGTTGATCTTCGGCAGCAGGGTGATGAAAGGGAAAGACTATGCCTGCTTCATGGTACGCCCTAGAAAAGGAAGCGACATCGCAAGCGTGGGGGTAGTGGCCGGAACGGGAATTACCGGCATGAGACTAACTTACGTCGTGCCGTGTCTTCGACCCGGGTTTGAACTGCCTGACCTGTTGATCCTGAATACCGAAGTGTTGTCCAAGGGACTGGAGAATGCGAAAGTCGCAGGTTTCTTCGGGCTCGATTGGTCGATTGCATCAGGCGACTTCGTGACACAGTGACGAGAACTTTTTGCGCGCAAATCACGTGTTGCCTTAACGACACGTTCATTCCTGATTGAAGGCTAAGGAGTTTGCTGTGAATGAAATGATCCTCGTTCTAGCCGGAATATTTATGAGTGGAATGGTGTATTCACAGGTGCCATCCGGACAGAAGACATTCCCGGTGCCACAAATCCCATTTGCTCCCAAGAACTATGTTTGTTACCGAGCATCCGCAGAAATTAATGTAGACGGAAAATTAGATGAGAACGTCGTGGAGAGATGCCGCATGGACCGATTACTTTGTTGATATACAAGGTGACTCGCTGCCGGCCCCCATCTACAGGACAAGAGTGAAGATGTTGTGGGACAGCACCTACCTCTATGTCGGAGCGGAACTCCAGGAACCAAACCTCTGGGCCACTTTGAGGGAGAGGGACACCGTCATCTTTCGTGATAATGATTTCGAAGTGTTCATCGATCCGAACGGGAGCACGCAACCATACTATGAAACCGAAATCAATGCGTTGGGAACTGTCTGGGATCTACTCCTGCGTGAACCGTATCGCGACGTCGACAAGGCAGCTGTCAACGCATGGGACATAAAGGGTCTGAAGGTTGGAGTCTCCATGCAAGGGACTCTGAACAACGCGTCCGACGTCGATTCCGGATGGACCGTGGAGCTCGCATTCCCATGGGCCGTGCTTGGAGAGTGCGCCATTGGAGGGGCACCGCCGAAGTCAGGATCTCAATGGCGAATAAATTTCTCGCGCGTCGAATGGAGGACCACATTTCAGAATGGAAGATACGTGAAAGAGAAAGATCCAAACACCGGTGAGATTTTTCCGGAGTACAACTGGGTTTGGTCGCCGCAAGGATTGATAAATATGCATTACCCTGAGATGTGGGGCTTCCTCCAATTCTCCGGACTCGCAGTCGGTCATGTGCATGATCCGTTCGTGTGGAATAACATCGAAGATGCAAAGTGGGCACTGAGGGAAGTTTATTATGCCGAAAGGCAGTACTTTATTGATCATGGCGCATTCACTGACAACGTTTCTGGACTGAATTTGATGACAATAAAGTCGAAAGACTACAACTGGCCGCCGCGCATCGATGTCACACCGAACATGTTCGAGGCCACTCTTAGCAGCAATGATGGTCACATTCTCGTTCATATCAGACAGGATGGAATGACTTGGCAAACGAATGAGAAATGATGAAGGGGAATCCGGACTTTCATGTAAATTAATAACGTGATGTGGCGAAACATTTCAACCGACCGATCCGGAAGGATGGAGTCTGCATTCTTGAATAATTGCCATGGGATGCTCAGTCAAGTAATGAAACAATTTATCCTTATTCTATTTCTAACATTGATTTTTCTCATGACTAACCTAAGCGCGCAAACAACCGTTGATGTCATACCGAGACCGAATAGTATTGTGAATGGCAAAGGTACATTCTCACTCTCAAGTTCAACGACGATCAACTGCGGCCATAATCTCGAGAGACTTGGGCAGTATTTTTCGGAGCAAGCGATGGAGTTTACGAAGTTATCTCCGAGGGTGACGCATTTTTCGGTGCCACTTAAGAAGAACTCTATCTCTCTGGAATTGACTCCTAAGGCGAGAGAGGTTAATGCGGAATCGTATGTGCTAACTGTTTTGTCTAGTCGAATTGTTTTGAAAGCTAAGACGGAAGTCGGGCTTTTCAGGGGAATTCAAACTCTCTTACAGCTCCTCCCGGTTGCAGATTCCAATGTTCATGCAAACGTGATTAGAATCCCCTGCTGCAAAATTGTGGATCATCCCAGATTTGTCTGGCGCGGCTTGAACTTAGATTGCTGTCGTCATTTTATGACGAAAGATTTCATCAAGCGCTACATCGACCTCCTGGCTTATTATAAGTTTAATGTTTTGCACTGGCATTTGACCGACGATCAAGGCTGGCGGATTGAAATCAAGAAGTATCCAAAGCTGACAGAAGTGGGAGCATGGCGCAAAGAAGCCGACGGAACTGTGTATGGCGGGTACTACACACAGGAGGATGTGAAAGAAATTGTCGCATATGCAAGGAGCAGGTTCATAACCATCATCCCTGAGATCGAGATGCCGGGTCATTGTATGGCATCACTCGCGGCATATCCACAAAACTCGTGCACAGGCGGTCCGTTTGAAGTCGGCACTCAATGGGGTGTGTACAAAGATGTATATTGCGCAGGAAAGGACTCCACGTTCACATTTCTTGAAAATATCTTGAAAGAGGTAATGAAACTTTTTCCCTCCAAGTACATCCACATCGGCGGAGATGAAGTGCCTAAAGACAGATGGAAAGTGTGTCCGTTCTGCCAGCAGCGCATGAGAACCGAAGGACTGAAGAACGAACAGGAGTTGCAGAGCTACTTCATAAAAAGAATTGAGAAGTTCGTGGAATCGAGAGGGAGAGAAATAATTGGCTGGGACGAAATTCTGGAAGGCGGGCTAGCTCGCGGAGCGGTCGTTCAATCCTGGCGCGGCTTTGATGGCGCAATTCAAGCGGCACGGGCAAGACATCGCACAATTGTTTCACCCGGTGATTACACATACATGGACAGAAGCGTCGATGATCTGAGCCTTGATACCGTTTACTCATTTGATCCAATTCCTGTGGGGCTGACCGCAGAGCAACAAAGGTACGTGCTAGGGACAGAAGCTAACATGTGGACGGAGCGGGCACCGCAGGAGACTATTGACAGTAAGTTGTTCCCGAGATTGCTGGCGTTGTCGGAAGTCTGCTGGACCGAACCGCAAAGCAAAAGCTATGAAGACTTCCACAAGAGGTTACAGATTCAATATGAAAGGCTCGCCTACTTAGGCGTTGACTACGGGCTTGAGAAAAGAGCAATTCTGTTTAAGACGAAATTTGAAAAAGATCGTGATGCATTTATTGTAATGCTCACCCCAGCTCAACGAGGCGTGAAGATCGTTTACACGCTCGATGGCGCTGCGCCAACATTGAATTCACATGAGTACTCTGATCCAATATCAATGACCGGCACATCGAGACTTATTGCGCAAGCCCGTATGAACGGACGCCTTGTCGGAGATCCTATCGAATTGTCATTCATAAGCGATAAGGCGGTCAATTCACTGGTCACCGTGAAGAATCCTTATTCAGAGAGATACACCGCAGGCGGAATCAATGCTCTTGTGGATGGAATCCGCGGCACGATGAACTTCAGAGACGGGTTGTGGCAAGGCTATGAGGGAGTCGACTTTGATGCTCAGATTGATTTAGGTGAACAAAAGGAAATCTCTGAAATCGGAGCCGGGTTCTACCAGGCGACAAGCTCGTGGATCTTCATGCCGGACAGTGTTGAATTCTTTGTCTCAAACGATGCAGTGCATTTCGACAGAGTCGGCACGGAGAGGAATGTTGTCCCTCAGAAGGATCCTGATCCGGTCAGGAAAGACTTCACTTCGTCATTCGACAAAAGAGAAGTCCGCTATGTTAGGATAATAGCAAAAAATATAGGCGCATGTCCTCCGTGGCATCCTGGAGCCGGAGGAAAAGCATGGCTCTTCATAGACGAGGTTTTTGTTCGGTAACTAAGTTGGAACCGCAACATAGAAAAGTGAAGGCAGGTGGTGAATGATGAGATCACAATTTAGAAGAATCTTAACAGCGCTATCATTTCTTTTGGTTCTGTCGACCGTTTTGTTTGCTCAGGACTATCCTCAAGAATATTATCCCGAGACAGACTCGCTCGTATTGAATAAGCTCGCGAAATGGCACGACATCAAGTTCGGCCTGCTGATGCATTGGGGTACCTATAGTCAGTGGGGCGTCGTTGAATCGTGGTCAATATGTTCCGAAGACGAAGGTTGGGAGGTAAGGAGAGATTCGAACTACACCGATTACAAGAGGAAATATGAAGACCTCATTAAGACTTTCGATCCGGTAAAGTTCAATCCCGAGAAGTGGGCACAGGCTGCGAAAGATGCGGGGATGAGATATGTCGTATTCACGACAAAACATCACGACGGATTTTGCATGTTTGATACGAAGACCACAGACTACAAGATCACTGGTCCTGACTGTCCGTTTCACACGGACCCGCGAGCTAACGTCGCCAAAGAGATCTTCGATGCATTCAGAAAAGATGGATTCATGATCGGTGCATACTTCTCAAAACCTGATTGGCACTCACCTTATTATTGGTGGCCGAACTTCGCTACGCCCGATCGGAATCCTAACTATAGTATCAAACGCCATCCCGAGCGCTGGCAGCAGTTTGTCAAATACACTCAGACCCAGATCGACGAACTGATGACGAACTATGGTGGGGTCGATATTTTATGGCTGGATGGCGGATGGGTTCGCAAGAAGACTGAACAGGACATACTCTATCGAATATTGGACGCTGACTATCCAGTGTTTCCTCAGAGTCAGGACATTGACATGCCTTTGATTGTCAGGAACGCCAGGGAAAAGCAGCCAGGCTTGATCGTTGTAGATCGCGCAGTGCCCGGTCCGTATCAGGATTACTTGACACCGGAGAACACTGTTCCGGATAAACCGCTCCCATACCCCTGGGAAACATGTATGCCGATGGCAACGAGTTGGTCGTATGCGCCTCATGACAAATACAAATCGACTCGAGAACTTATCGGTCTCCTTGTCGATATCGTTTCAAAGGGGGGTAATTTCCTGGTGAACATCGGGCCGAGTCCGGAAGGTGATTGGTCCAACGATGCTTATGATCGCCTGCGTGAGATCGGCGCCTGGATGAAAGTTAACAGCGAGGCAATCTACGACACTCATCCAGTAGCACCTTACAAAGAAGGGAATGTTCGACTGACGCAGCTCGATGATGGGACGATGTATGCTATTTATCTTGCTGATGAGGACCAGAAGAATCCTCCGCAGAAGATTTGGATGTCAGGAATTTGGCCGGCAAGTGATGCAAGACTTATCATGCTGGGATCGAACGAACAACTCAAATGGCAGAGAGTCGGTAATGGATTTGAAGCGGACATTCCCAAGGAATTTCAAGAACATCCACCTTGCCAGAATGCGTGGGTGCTTAAGATTTCAAAGATTCAGAGTAATCCGTGAGAATAAATGGGGCGGCAATGATTCAGACCTGTGAGAGCGGACAGCGTAGGACGTTCTAAGAACATGGAGCTTTCGGTGAAGAATCTATTGTTTACGTTCTTGCTTATAGCAAACATTGTTGCATCAGATGCGCTGGGACACACTTTCAGATTATCGGGTGATCAATTTCTTCTTGATGGCAAACCATTTCAGATCATAAGCGGCGAAATGCATTTTGCACGAATACCGAGAGAATACTGGCAGGCAAGGCTGAGGATGGCGAAGGCAATGGGTTTGAATACGGTTTGCACTTACGTGTTTTGGAACATCGAAGAGCCCGAGAAAGGGAAGTTCAACTTCAGCCGATCAAGAATCGCATCGTGTGATGTTCGGCTTCCCGAACATCCATGTTCGGGAAAAGGAAACGAAGACGTTGCAGCATTCGTTCGGATGGCGCAACGAGAAGGACTCTGGGTTATTGTTCGACCGAGTGCTTATGCATGTGCCGAATGGGAATTCGGTGGATATCCGTATTGGTTGCTGAAAGAAAAGAACTTGAAAGTAAGAAGTCGAGATCCACAATTCCTGAAGTTAATGAAATCATACTATCAGCATCTAGGAGAACAGTTGGCTCCACTCCAGATAACTCGCGGGGGTCCCATGATCATGGTACAGATCGAAAACGAATACGGCTCCTACGGGGATGACAAAGAATACCTAAAGATAAACGAGACAATGATGCGCGAGGCCGGGTTCGATGTCCCCTTTTATACGCTGGATGGAATTGACCTGGTGTCGAGGGGTTGCGTCGACGGCGCGCTTCCTGCCGTCGATGGATCTGTGAACATAGAACAGATAATGGATGTCGTGAAAAAGAACGATCATGGTCACGGGCCATTCTTCATCGGCGAATGGTATCCCGGTTGGTTCGATGACTGGGGCAAGCCATTCAGAATGGTTCCAGCGAGAGAATGTGCCGAGCAGCTCGACACCATCCTGGCCCATGGTTTCTCGGTCAATATGTACATGGCACACGGCGGAACGACCAGGGCGTTCATGAACGGCGCAAATTTCTCGGATGATAACCCTTATTCTCCACAGATCAGTAGCTATGATTACGATGCACCCATCGACGAGGCCGGGAATCCGACTCCGAAATTCTATGCGCTGCGAGATGTCATTAAGAAACATTTGCCGGTCGACACGTCTCTTCCCGACATACCGGAACAAGAAGAGACCATTAGTATTCCGGAATTCAAGTTGCAGCACGCTGTCGATATACTCCACCTGCTGCCGAAAGCGGTCCACTCGGAGAAGCCGCTCACATTCGAGGACATAAACCAGGCCTATGGCTATCTTCTATATCGGACCAAGCTCAAAGGCCCGCTCAACGGGGAACTCGAAATAATCCACCTCAGGGACTACGGCATCGTCTTCCTGAACGGCAAGCGCGTTGCTGTTCTCGACAGGAGGTTGAGCCAGGAGAATTGCGATGTAGCGTCAGCTGAATCTGAGAACACTCTCGATATCTTTGTGGAGAATCTCGGCAGGATCAACTACGGCAAATATATAAATGATAACCATAAGGGGATTACAAAGGAAGTCTTGCTCGGCGGGCGCGAAGTTACTGACTGGGAGATCTACGGATTCCCATTCAGCAAAGAGCCACATACCGCATCACGCCAAGATCTTCAATCGCAGTATCCAGTCATAAGGGAGGGAAGTTTCCGTCTAAGCGAGATTGGTGACACATATCTTGATATGAGAAACTGGGGAAAGGGTCATGTCTGGATCAACGGCCATAACCTCGGTCGTTATTGGGCCATAGGTCCGCAGCAAACCATTTACGTGCCAGCGCCATGGCTACGAAAGGGAAAAAACTCGATCGCCGTTTTCGAGGAACTCAAGACTCAACAGGTCGAGGTCAATTTCGTCAGGACTCCTATTTTGAATCAACTCCATCCGTCAGAGTCCAATTGATGATTGGAGAGTGCGGACAAATCGAATTTTTCGTGACAAAAGGATTGCGATTTCGCCCGACAAGATTCTTCATGATCCTTCCGACCTGACATCGAATTGGGAAAAATGATACCTTCATGTTGAAAATATGCATCTCTGTCTATTATTATTTTACTGTGACATTCGTTAAGGGCTATGGCGGAGCAAGATTAATTGCGGAGTGAAATCGCCAAAGGGACCATAATACAGCGGGACACGAAAATGCAAACTGGTGATCATAGGCTGCTCAAGAACATCAACGAGCGGCTCGTACTCAACCTGGTAAGATTGAACAAAATCATTTCAAGTTCAGACCTTGTCAGAATTACGGGTATGCAACCTTCCACGATATTTAACATACTGCGAGATCTCACCTCAAACTCTCTCGTGTTGAATCTCGGGAAGGGTGACTCCACAGAAAAAGGAGGAAAGAAGCCTTACATGTGGGGCCTGAATAACAAAGCGGCGTATGCTATCGGCATCGACCTGGAAATCGGACAGGTCACAGCTGTGGTCCTCGATTTCAGTTCCGAGATCGTGCGAAAGAAAATATTTAAGATTGCCCACTTCAAGACGCTCGAGGAACTTGTCAGAGAGATAGTTAAAGTCGTCAATGACATAGTCAAGGAATCGAATATTGATCCCGAGAACATCTTAGGGATTGGTGTTGCAGTAGCAGGGATAGTCAACAGTGATTCAGGAATTCTGATCATGACTGATATCCTTCCCGAGGTTAACGTTCCACTTTTACAGTCGCTCGGCAAGGCTTTTCCATATCCTGTCATGGTAGAGAACAATGCAAACGCTTCGGTAGTTGGAGATAAATGGATAGGGGTGGCAAAGGATAGCAGGAATTGCCTTAACGTTCTCGTTGAAGTCGACGAAGGTGTCGGCGCACTGGGCATCGGCTTTCTGGTCAACGAGGAGTTGTATCACGGCTCATCCTTCTCAGCAGGGGAGATCAATCCTTCTATGTCTGACTTGCACGATATGCTTTTGAATGTCAGGACGCATCTTGCTGAGGGCGAGATTCTGAATGCGTACGATAATTCGCCGCAGGAAATAGGGATAGAGACTTTAATTGACGCTGCGAAGAAGAGGGACAAGATCGCAATATCTTTCTTCGAGCGGCTCGGTTATCAGATCGGCAGGAACGTAAGCCGCATAGTTGCTGCCTTAAATCCTGACATGCTCGTGTTGTCAGGAGATGTAGCTGAACTGGGTGATCTGATTGTCTCACCGGTCAAGAACGTGATAGACATGGAATTGCTCGCGATTACAAGTGAGACAGTGAAAGTGGTTACCAGCTCGCACGGGCACTATTCAGTGGCCACAGGAGCTGCTTGCCTGGTTCTGAGCGAGTACTTCAAAGTGCCTAACGTTCGTCTCGTGAACGGCAGCGAAGAAGCTGTCGGAGCCAAATAGAACTCTCGTGTAATCCATCGCAGGAGTTCTCATGATTCTGAACAAGTGGTACATCCTTACACGATAAGACTATTTGCGGAAGCCGGAATTTGAGATTTGCGTTTGTGCTTCCATCGGTATACGCCTGCACATTTATCCCTTCGCCTGATGATTGAGTAGATCCCGGCGTCATACATTCACCACGTGCGACATGCGCATTGCGCCGATTGCTGCCCTGATTGTTTTTGTTTCGTAAGAACGGATCTCGATATCTAGCGCAACTCAATCGATTCCTGGAAAAGATGCCTAAAGATACGCCCGAATCGAAGGGGTCTCATGCCATTCCCACGTTTGAGAAAGGAGTGATCTCGCACGAACATTTTTGTTGCAAATGAACTAACAACCACTTAGATTTTACCTGCTACAAGAGTCCTCGATAAAATCATTACCTGGAGGCACACTTTGTCAGTTGATGGCTATCCCACGAAGCAATTTGCTGAGGCTTCCATCATCGCTGAGTCCTGTCTACCACCTTTCTCCCGGGGTGGCGGGGCTATTTGCATTTTTGTATAGAGACCGAAAGATGTATCGATTGAATCCAGACAATCGTCAAGTAGCATTGCGATTCTTACAGGAGATGCCGCCTAGGCCACTTGCACGACATGAGGATGTATTGAATAATCTCCACGACTGGAAACGACTTCTCTTCCTTGACCGGCCGCGCAATTCCATCAAGCATTCCACTCAAAGTAGTTCCGAAGGAATCAAACATTGAAGGAGATCAGAATGTGCAGAAAGATTGTCCACGGCATAATCAGCGCGATGCTGCTGGGTATCCTGCTGAGTGGCTCTTTTGCTCTGGCGGCGAATTCAAATATCTCTGGACAAGTCAAAGATAACCAGACAAGTGAGCCTCTCCCTGGTGCAAGTGTGTTGCTGAAAGGAACAAGTCTGGGAGCGTCGTCGGACCTGGATGGGCACTACATAATTCGGAACGTGCCGCCGGGATCATATACCATTCGCGTTACTTACGTGGGTTACCAATCACTTGAGGTTCCCATTGTGGTAGAGGAGGACCAGAATCTTAAGCAGGACTTCCGACTCATTGCGGTTGCAATCCAGGGTCAAACGGTTGTCGTCACCGCCCAGGCGAGCGGCCAGAATGCAGCGATTAACCAACAGCTCTCCTCAATGCAAATAATGAATGTCGTCTCCGCCGCTAAGATCCAGGAACTACCAGACGCTAACGCAGCGGAGTCCGTTGGGAGATTGCCAGGCATATCTGTAATTAGAGAAGGTGGAGAAGCTTCGCAAGTAGTCATACGAGGTCTTGCACCGCAGTACAATCAGATACTGATTGACGGTGTTCAGATGGGAGGGAATGTCACTCCCAACAATGCGTATGCACTTCTGCCCGATACGAGAGCTCCGGGGATCAACGACCAGAGTGCTCTTGCAGGCCTCTCCAATTTTGGCGATCGTTCAGTTGACCTCAGCATGATTTCTTCAAACAGCCTTGGCGGAATAGAGGTCACGAAAGCTATAACTCCGGACATGGATGCGGCAGTGCTTGGTGGAGTCGTGAACTTCGACTTGAGGGAAGCTCAATCCATGGGAGCTCCCTTCCATCTTCTTGCTCAAGGTGGCTACAATAATCTGAAGGGTGATTATAGCGACTACAGGCTCGGTGCCGAGGGTGAGAAAAGATTTTTCGACAACCGTTTTGGTATCTATGCCAATGTAGAGGTGGAACGCAGAAATTTGTCTGCCAATCAGCTTGGAGCGGATTACAACATAAAGACGAAAAATTTTGGCGTTTCCAACAAGGCTTACCTTTACGATGTTACTCTAACTGATATTCCTAGAGAAAGACAGCGCTATGATGGGACAGTCACCTTGGATTACAAGCTTCCAGATGGCAAGATTGATTTGATGACTTTCTACAGTTACGGGGACACGAGAGAGCAAGACCGGGCTGAGACTTTCAAACTCATAGACCAGGGTAACAGCCATGTTTATTCGCTGACCGATCAAGAAACCCAGCTGACTCAAATGACTAACATCCTCGACTTTCGGAAAGAGATTTCCATCTTTGATGTCGGTGCGAAGATCTCTCACGCATATTCTCAGAATTACTTGCCCTACACACGCGACTACCAATTCCAGCAATTATCTGCAGGATTCTCTAACGTAAACGACGAGAAACTGACCCCTCAACAAATTCCGGCATTTGCGAATGACAGTCTCCAAATCACTCAAATGTTCAGCATTGCTGACGCGAGCAGTATGACCAAGCAAAGAAACATAACGGGATCATTGGATCTCAAGACGAACGTCAATTTTTCAGATCTCATTACAAGTACCATAAAATTTGGCGGACAGTTTCAATATGTCAAAAGGTCATACAATTATGAGCAGTCAGATGGAAACATCTGGTACAGTGGTGGTAATGTAATCCAGGGCATTGAAAACACTTTTCCGTGGATGATACCGACCATTCAAAAGTACGGCATGATTCTACCGCTGGTTGCAGATAGCGGCTACAGTTACAATCATTTCTTCAATGGAACCTACAATATGGGATTACCGATGAACGCAGGTCTTCTAAATCAAATGCTTCAGGTTGCGAAAAAGTATGGTACATTGGAGTCATGGTCGTATAATGCCGTGGCCTCTGGCGAGTCCGACTACTCAGGAGAGGAATATAGGAGTGCAGGTTACGGGATGGCCACGATCAATTTCGGCCCCGACCTTGCTCTTCTCCCTGGCATTCGGTATCAGGTCCTAGAGACAAAGTACTCGGCTCCGCGTGCTCTGAGCCAGCTCGGGCCGGTTTCAAGATACACTTATACACACTACGATACGACTGTTGATATCGCTCATGGATTCTGGCTTCCAATGGTTCATCTGCGATACAATCCATTATCATGGATTCAAGTACACTTAGCATATACCAATACAATTACTTATCCCGATGTTAGCGCCATAACTCCGGAACTGCAGGTGGGAACTTCTTCAGTCGACTATCATAATTACCTGGTGAAGCCAGCGCATTCGTCGAATTACGATGCCATTGTATCCATTTATAACAATACAATAGGATTGTTTTCGGTGGATGGATTCTACAAGCACATTAATAACCTGATATTTTCCACGGGCACCACTTATGTCCTTAACATTTCTCAATATCCTGGCGTACCGCGTTACGCACTTGGATATTCGATCAACACCACAGTCAACGATCCTTTTGCTGTCGAACTCTACGGCGTGGAATTAGACTGGGAGACCCATTTCTGGTATTTGCCCGGACCGCTGTCAGGATTGGTATTGAGCGCGAACTTTACTCACATTTATTCCAAGGCAAAGTATCCATACACATACATAAACGTTATCAGCCAATATCCCTTTAAGGCTGATACTATCAGCACGTACTTTTCTGATCGCCTTCTTGATCAACCCAATGATGTAGCGAATCTTGCTATAGGATACGATTACAAGGGTTTTTCCGCGAGAGTATCGATGCTCTACCAGAGCAATATTTTTGAAGCTTATAATTTCTGGCCTGAGCTAAGATCCAACACGGGCCAATATCTTAGATGGGATGCCTCCGTAAAACAGAGACTTCCTTGGTTCGGGCTTCAGCTGTTCTTTGATCTTTACAACATTAATGGTGCCCGCGACATTACGCTCAACCAGGGGTCGAATTTCCCGAGCGCCGAGGACCATTACGGAATGACTGCTGATCTAGGCATTCGTTTACAGCTCTGAGTCGTTTCTTAATAAGGGTAAGCAAGAAGACGAAACGTCAATTTGTCTTATATGAATGTGAGGGAATATGCATTGAGCAGTTTCTTTTTCTCTAGGAGAGAGAAACCTTTTGAGTTCGTCTTCCTAAAGGAGGTGGTGCTTACTAGAAGCATGGATACCAAATCCATCAATAAATTTGATTATGGAACAAGCATCGCTAGGAGTTTTACGAAATGTTGAAACTCAAACAAAAACAGAAAAGGAGATCCGTTATGAAAACGTTTTTCACTGCGATAGGCTTATTTGCAGTGCTAATGTTGCTCGCCGTTCCGGGTCGGTCGTTTGCCCAGACGGACACGGTCTGGGTACCTGCCTCCCCGGCTGGCAGCATCAATACCGTTATAGGCGGTGATACTCTCTCGGACGGTACCAGAGCACATCCCAATGCCATTTATGCGCTGTATAGAGACTCACTCTATTTCTACACAGCCACTCTGGAGTCAAAGGGTGCTTTGACAATTGTCGCTCCTAATGGCTCTGGTGTGCCGCCAGTGATAGCTTCGGCCGTGTTGGCTGACGGTTCAACTGTGTGGACTTTTCTTAATTCGGACAAAGGGAATTTGACACTCAAAAATCTCTACATATTAGGTGTGGGGCCAAATAATCAGTGGCTCGGCTGGGGAGGTGCCATAAACATAAACGGTGACAGCAGTAAGGTCGTCATCGATAATTGTGTGTTCGATCAATGGAGTAATGGTGCTGTAGATCAGAATGGAAGCTGGGACAGTTTCTGGTTCACAAACAATTACTTCATTAACGATATTCATTCCTCGTCTTATTTCGGCGGTCACGACTGGGAGTCACACGGCACTCCAACCGACACCATTATCATGGTCAATAACACGATGTTCAACGATAACTCTTATGCTTATGTTCCGACGGGATACGTAAGGTTCGATCGATTTGAGCACAACACAATCTGTTTGAACATGGTTAACCCCATGAATGATTTCTTTGGAACGAATGAGATAATCAGGAATAATATTTTCTATTCCACCTTAATGATCGGCCAGCAAATTGATGAGGCTTATGGTGCGTGGTACGATACCGTTCCCTATAAATCGTTCGCGTGGAGTGGGTCATCTACTATTAGTCTCGACACTCTCGGACTTGTTAATTTTCCCTCGCAGTACCCCGCTGAGCACCTTTCCGAAGCAGCTAGAAAAGTTACGCTCGATCACAATGCCTATTTCTGGCCTTCGAAAGTCGTCAACTTCTGGACCGCTTATAATGATACGGTAACAAAGACAGTCAAAGTGAGTTACGCAGATTCATCATTCAACCCCAAACATGGACCGAATGATACTTTGGTGGTTGATACCACGATAAAGGCAATATTGGTTCCTCCAGCTAGTTGGATGAATGGCAGAACTCAAGGGATGTTTAACAACAAGACGATGTGGCCCGGTCTCACAGCTTTTGCGAACGACAGTGTTGATCCTGGATTTCCACAATTTGTTGCTACCCAAGTCGATAGCGCGCTGAAATACGTTGTCGCTATCAGAGCTAACATGTACCCGGGGTATATGTGGGACTACACCATGGGCCAACCTATGTTCAGCTGGTTGTGGCCTTTGCCTAGTTTGGCCTACTCTAATATGTCTCTCCAGAGCGCAGGCAGCGACGGATTTGCCTTAGGCGATTTGAACCAATACCCGAGTCAAAAGGCAGCTTGGCTGGCAGCAGGTGGATTGGCAACCAACGTCCAGAAGGTGTCTAGTAATGTGCCGGCAAATTTCGACCTGAGCAACAACTACCCGAACCCATTCAACCCTTCGACCAACATCAGAGTTAGCTTGAAGCAGCCGGGTCTGGTGAGCCTGAAGATCTACAATGTCCTTGGTCAACTTGTCAAAGTAGTTGACGACGGTTTCAAGCAGGCTGGTACATACGTTTATGACGTTAACATGGATGCCTTTGCGAGCGGAATCTATTTCTACACGCTGCATCAAGGCTCTAACTCAATAACGAAGAAAATGCTTCTCCTTAAGTAACTGTCTTATTCCTTCCTTCTGTGTCAGGACTGTCAACTGTAGTTGGCAGTCCTGATTTCTTTTTCGTTTGCTCGATTCACCCTCGAGGTCAGTGGCTGAGTCCTTCCATATTCCGGAAAAGCAGTTCTAACACACGAGGTTTGATCTACCCAGTCGTCACCTGGTAAGCTTCCAGCACCTCATGAGGCAGGCGGTCCTCAGCGAGCTGCCTAGCGGGGCTGCCCAGGAATGCTGTCAACCTTGAGGTTGATCATTTTGGTTCCGTATAAACGCACTCAGTATCCAGTCCCTCTTAAGCTTTCCGGATCGACAGCACCCGAAGATCATCCGTTTTGCTGGCTTCATATTTGAAAACCGATGAGTGGGGATTGAAAATTTTTGTTGCAAATGAACTAACGATGACCTAGATTTAGGGTGCTGCAGGAGTCCTGAAAAGTGATGGCTTGGAGGCACACGTTATCAACATATTCTCATCGTTGGAGATTCAGTCCCTTGCATGAGAATGCCTTGTTTAATCGACGCTCGGTTCCTTCTCGCTCTCAAAGACGGAGTTCACAGTGTTCTCGTGTCTTTGTTGAGATACGAAAGGTGAGAATGCGGGTACTGAGCAAGCAGCACATCTACTCCAGGGGGATCCTCTGCGTCCAGACGCGGGACTGGCTATTGGCAACGCAGGGGACGGCGATTGATCCTCCCGAAGGCAGACACAGGCTCCTCTTTTCTGAAGTGCTCTCCGTCCTATCCACCAGTTCTTACGCAGAAGTTCTACCGAAATCATAGACAGAAGGAGAATAAAATGCGCCAAAGGATTATCGATGGCATCATCATCGCAGTCCTGCTGAGTATTTCGCTAACTGGCCCTGTCGCCATGGCGGCAAATCCAACCATCGAGGGACACGTGAAGGACGCGCAGACCGGCGAGGCGCTTCCCGGTGCGACTGTCCTACTGTTGGGGACCAGCATGGGATCAGCAACTGATCTCAGTGGACGATTCATAATTCGTGACGTACCGCCCGGCTCTTATACGATTCGGACAACGTATGTCGGATACCAATCGAATGAGACTCCTCTGCAGGTTGGATCCAGTGCGCACATGGCTGTCGAGATTAGATTAGTCGCTGTTGCAGTTCAGGGCAAGGAAGTTGTTGTCACTGCTCAGGCGAGCGGACAAAATGCTGCGATTAACCAGCAACTTTCCTCCATGCAAATCACGAACGTCGTGTCTGCAGCCAAGATCCAGGAACTCCCAGACGCGAACGCGGCGGAGTCAGTCGGAAGACTCCCCGGCGTTTCGTTGATCAGAGAAGGTGGTGAGGGTTCCGAGGTTGTTATTCGCGGTCTCTCGCCCCAGTATAACCAGGTTACTATAGACGGCGTTGAGATGGCAAGTGACGTTGCCTCCAACAATAATATTGTTTCCGCCGATCCAGGTCAGCAGGATGCGACCGCGTCTATTATGGGTGATAGAGGAATTGACTTGAGTATGATCTCCTCAAACAGTCTTGGAGGAATCGAGGTAATAAAAGCCATCACACCCGATATGGATGCGGCAGTCCTCGGTGGAGTCGTGAATTTTGACATGAGGAAAGCATCGATCAGCACGCACGACCTGTTGCCTAATGTCGGGTTTCTCGCGCAAGGTGCGTACAATCAGCTAAAGAATACACGCAATGATTACAAGTATGTTGCCTCAGCCGAAAATCGTTACTTCAACAACACCTTTGGTGTCTTCGCGGAAGGATCCGCTGAGAGAAGGAATCTCAGCGACAACGAGCTGGGAGTGAGTTATCAGTTAATCGACAAATCTCACGGAGATGCAGGAATACCGGACCTGCAGTCACTAACCCTGCAGGATGGTTACAGGATACGCGATCGATATAATGCTACACTGGATTTAGATTACGAGCTTGCAGGCACAAGCATAGGCTTGATGAATTTCGTCAGCACCAGCGATACGAAAGCGACCTTCAGAAGTGAAACTGCATATATTTTTAATGGTGAAAGACAGCTTAATTACGGCCTCAATGGTACAGACACAAGATTGAACATTATCACCAACCTTCTCAGCGTCAAGACTTCGATCCCGTTCTTTCAGGTGGACATGCGGCTGTCCCACTCGTATTCCAGGACTCAAGATCCGGGAGATGCAACGTTCAATTTTATTCAGGATCACGCTGGGTTCTCAGGAGGCATCGGACCGTCGGTGTCAAAATTGCCGCCTAGTGTGATAGCTACTCATATTCAGCCGGTCGACAGCACCGCGTGGCTAGACAACCTCAGCAACTCTTCCTCCCTGACAAAAGAGCGCATTTATCAGGGGAAAGTCGACCTCCAGCATGATTTCAATTTTTCAGACTTGCTGACTGCTAAGCTCAAGTTCGGTGGAATGTACCAGTACAGAATTCGTTCTTATGATTACAGCCAAAGAAGCGGTTCGGCCATATATGATGGCGGAGGCGCAGTGATTACTGATTTCTTGAGCAAGAATCCGAATTTGGCTCTGTTCAATGGCAGCTTGAGCCTGGCGGATTTTGTATATAACGGTTACAGTTACGGGAACTTTCTAGATGGCCAGTACTCGATGCCATATCCTCTGAACGATGGTCTTATGTGGCAGCTAGTCCCTCTCGCTCTTAACAGTAACCATAGCACGGTATATCAAGGTGGCTACAAGGCAAATGATCTGGCATCACAGGTAAATAACTACTCCGGGAACGAGAAGAGGAGTGCTGGTTATGCAATGTTGACATTCAACATTGGTAACGAAATAACAATCCTGCCAGGTGCTCGGTATCAAAACCTTACAACCACGTATACCGCCATAAGAGCAAACCTGACATCGCCCAATGGTGTCTATTACGACACGACTAATACGGAATCCCATGGCTACTTGCTTCCGATGGCTCACGTGATATACAAACCGCTTGACTGGTTCCAGGTTCATTTCGCGTACACGAACACGCTGAACTATCCCGACTACAGTGCGATTACACCGAGATATTTAGTTACGACTTCTCTGGTTGACTACAACAACTATCGTTTGAAACCGGCGACTTCGGAAAATTTCGATCTTGTTCTTTCTGCCTATTCGAATGCACTCGGATTGCTTTCTGTAGATGCTTTCAGCAAACGAATCAAAGACTTGATCTTCTATTCGCATACATATGTTAAAAGTTTGAGCGCATATCCTGATCTCCCGCAGATTTCAGGCCAATTGTGGGACTTCACTACGTACATCAACAGTCCTTTCCCGGTCGACGTATATGGGATTGAGACCGACTGGCAGACACATTTCTGGTATCTGCCCGGACCTTTGTCTGGACTTATCCTCGGTGTCAACTACACACATATCTTCTCGCAGGCGCATTATCCAAAGACCATATACAATGTCGTTTATGACGAAAACGGCTTTGCTACAATTGTTATCAACGACACGAATTACACAGCACGTCTGCTCAATCAGCCTAACGACATAGTTAATCTGGATATGGGCTACGACTACAAAGGGTTTTCCGCGAGAGTTTCCATGATCTTCCAGGATAATGTTTTCAGACAACCCGATTTCTGGATGCAGAACAGGGTCCTTACTGCCAAGTTTACTCGATGGGATATTTCAGTGAAGCAGGATCTCCCATGGTACGGACTCCAAGTCTTTTTGAATCTCAACAATATCTCGAGTGCAAATGACGTGAGCATTAACGAGAAGACTAGCTCATCCGGCATCCGAGCAGCGGTACGGCTCGGAGGCCCAGCTGGGACTTCGATTGAAATTGTAGACAACTTGAAATTTCTAGCAAGATCAGAACTCTCTTAATTACCCGGAGGAGGTGGTAAGAAAATTCGCAGGTTTAGCGCTGAAGATTGCGGTGAATTAAGATTCCCCGCGAATTTATTGTCACGCATTTTGTTTGTTCATCCATTAAAACAAAAGGAGTAACACATGAAAAGACTGTCATGGTCTTCTGTTCTCGTAGTGGCGGCGTTTCTTGTCACGGCGACTCAGTTGTTTGCTCAGAAGGCAGACACACTTCTAGTCGCCCCGCTTCCACCTGGGAATCTCAACAATATCGTCAACGGTGACACTCTTGCCGGAGGAGTAAGGGCGCATCCCAACCGTGTTTACGTGCTGCGGCATGGCGTCGTTTATCAGGTAGGCGCGCCGATGACGATTAACGGCTCGGTCACAATTGTTGCGAATGACACCACGGCCGGGCTTCGACCACCTGTGCTTGCGCCGCAAATCTTGCCCGACAACTCTTCAATAGATCATTTCTTTGATTTGAACGGCAAAGGCGGTGTAGTAACCCTTAAAAATTTATACATCACGAATTTTCGTGCGGACTCAATTGTATCTGGATGGAACGACTGTATTCGTCAGAATGCAGACAGCGTAAAGTTGACGATGATAGGAGACATAGTTGATGGTTTCAATCATACCGCGTTGTCATTGAACGCCCAGTGGAACAAAATTCTTGTAGAAGACTGCGTCTTCAGAAACGAAATACATTCATCTGCTTATTTCGGAGGCGGAGCGTTGCTTACAGGCTATACGGACAACATGGATACCACTTTGTTTGTGAACAATACGTTCTTCTGCAATAATTCCTATTTGTGGTCAGTCCGTGGATATTGCCCGAATCCTGTGTTCTCTCATAACACAGTGGTCTATGGAACCGTGAATCCTTTCCTCACCAGGCAGATGGAGGTAATGCATTGTAACAACAATGTCTTTTATTCTATGAATGCCTACGGTGGAGTTCCTGAAGACGTGATAAATGGAACATTCTTGAATTATCCAGATACGGCTTCAAGCGGCGTCATTATGCTAAGGGAGCATGACACGAGTAGCGTGTGGGCCACAGCAGTATGGGGTACACCTACAAGTCATGCTACATTCACAGGCCCTGACTATTTCATAGGTACTGGTGGTACTGGTAATGCTACTGTTACCGCTGCCATGGTTGTCCCAGCAAATAGCCACATTGATATCCGGAATAATTGTTATTTCCTTCCAAAGAAGTTGACGGATTTTTATACGCTTTATAACGATACGAATACGGTGAAAGACAGCGTCGATATGCCTGACGGCAGCAAGATGTGGAGGCTTAGGACGCTTGCCATCCCGACGTGGATAACCGCTTACACGAAGTATACGCTGGGTGTGTTGATAGGCCTCGGAGCACACATCGATACGTCCGGGACCATGTATGTCGACCCGGGATTCAACGCTGACATACAAGGCCAGGTCAACCAGTTGATCAACTACGTATATAAAATAGCTCGCAACTTTGGCCCAGACACTGCGTGGTACTACAAGCCCGGTTCGGTATATCCCCCGCCGTGGCCGCTTCCTGAGAACCTGGCTTATACAAACGCTTCTTTGATGCATGCTGGTACAGACGGTTTTGCTCTGGGTGATTTGAACTGGTTCCCGACTCAAAAGGCAGCCTGGTTGGCCGCTGGCGGTCTGGCGACCGGAGTCAAGCAGACGCTGACCGCACTTCCGGATAAATTCGAACTGAGCAACAACTACCCGAATCCATTCAACCCTTCGACCAACATCAAAGTTAGCTTGAAACAGCCGGGTCTGGTAAGCCTGAAGATCTACAATGTCCTTGGTCAACTTGTCAAAGTAGTCGACGACGGTTTCAAGCAGGCTGGTACATATGTCTATGACGTTAACATGGATGCCTTTGCGAGCGGAATCTATTTCTACACGCTGCATCAAGGCTCTAACTCGATAACGAAGAAAATGCTTCTCCTTAAGTAACTGTCTTATTCCTTCCTTCTGTGCCGGGACTGCTAACAACAATTAGCAGTCCCGGTGAGTTTTGTGATCGGGAGATTCTGTTGCAGTAGATCCACCAAGGTAAGGAAATGCTTTGTCATCAAGTGCATCGGGTTGAATCCGGTAGAGAAAAGGAGTGGAATAACTGTGCAGGTACCCAGCGCACTGGGACAGACACTGGCTTGTCGGTACGCGGGACTGTCCGGGAAACTGAAGGTGAAATCGAAGTTGCATGGCTTTGATATTCTCTGTTCGATCTTGCGGCGAGATTTGAAGTGATGTTCTCCAGACAGAAGCGTCCGCCGTCAGAATTCTTCGTTTTTTTTGCAGTTTTCATTTATGAACATCTTCTAACAATGCAACGGGTTGTCCGGTATTATGCGGGTTGCGGCTACTCCTCGTTAACCTGCTATGGTGATCGAACATCGCGGCATTGTCGATGCTGTTTTGTCCGACAGAGATTACTTGTGATCCGTCAAACTACACATCGTGGGTTAGCAGCCGGTGTTATTAACTTAGACTTGATGACAGCTGTCCCACTTAACGGCATGATCAGGGATTATCCTGGATGAATACGGCCTTTCCTACTGATCATGATCTCATGTTTCTTTATTCCAATTGCCTGGTTTATTCCAATCACAAACGTCCGATAGGAAATGGTGAGAACATAATAACTCGAAATAGATTATTTGATCGAAGAGGAATCTCTTAATGCGATATGGTTTCTTTGACGATGACAGCAGAGAATATGTGATTGAACGTCCCGATATTCCTGTTTCGTGGACAAACTATCTTGGAGTGAAAGATCTGTGCACTGTAATATCGCACAATGCAGGAGGCTACTCGTTTTATAAGACGCCGGAACATCATAGACTCACAAGGTTCCGGCAGAACGGAGTTCCGCTAGATCGTCCTGGCCATTATGTCTACATCCGGGATGACGAGACGGGAGAGTACTGGTCGCTGTCGTGGCAGCCTGTCGGCAAGGATTTCAACAAGGCGAAGTACGAATGCAGGCACGGTCTGTCTTATTCCAAGTTTAGTTGTGATTACCAGGGTATCCAGGCGCAGCAACTCCTCTTCATTCCCATCTCCGATGATGTTGAACTATGGGATGTCACTGTAAAGAACATCAGCGGAAGACCACGCTCATTGTCTCTATTTTCTTACTGTGAATTCTCCTTCCAACACGTGGAGATCGATAATCAGAATCTGCAGATGTCACTGTATGCGAGCGGGACAAGTTATTCGGATGAAATTATCGAACATGACTTCTTCTATGAACCATGGGCATTCCATTACTTCGCTTCGAATTTCTCACCTGATTCGTATGACTGTGTGCGCGACAGTTTTCTCGGCAATTACCGAACCGAAACAAATCCGATTGCTGTGGAGAATGGAGTCTGTTCGAATTCCTCCGAGCTTGGCGGCAACCATTGTGGATCGCTACACAAGCGTCTGATGCTGATGGCCGGCGAGGAGACTCGCATTGTCTTTATGCTTGGTGTGGGCGATCGCCAGAAGGGAAAAG
Source organism: uncultured Bacteroidota bacterium (assembly GCA_963704305.1). Lineage (GTDB taxonomy): Bacteria > Bacteroidota > Ignavibacteria > Kryptoniales > JAKASW01 > JAKASW01. The sequence goes on from OY969888.1 coordinate 2,464,065, forward strand.
AAATTCGGAAGAAGTACTCTGATTTGAGAAACGTCGACATTGCATTTGCCGATCTTAAGGCATATTGGCAAACGAAACTCGACGTATTCCAGTGCAGGACGCCAAATCAGGGTCTGAATACCATGATCAACATCTGGAATCTGTACCAGGCAGAAACATGTGTGGTCTGGTCTCGATTTGCTTCTTTCATCGAGGTGGGAGGGCGCGCCGGGCTGGGCTATCGCGACACTTCACAGGATGTGATGGCCGTGCCCCACTCGAATCCAGAGAAAGTAAAGGAGCGCATGATCGAGCTTTTGCACGGACAGGTCAGCGCGGGTTATGGCCTGCATCTATTCGATCCGGAGGTCTTCAAGCCGCAGGAAGACAGGCTCTCTGACATTAAGATGCCTACCGTGGTCCCGACACCAAGCCCGAAGCCTGTCATTCACGGGTTGGAGGACGTGTGCTCCGATGACGCGCTGTGGATCATCGCTTCCGTCTGTGAATATGTAAAGGAAACAGGCGACTTGGCGTTCTTTGATCAGGTTGTTCCTTTCGCGGACGGCGGTGAGGCGACTGTTTACGAACATCTCAGGAAGTCTCTCGATTTTACGACTGAGCAAACGGCTGAGAACGGGATCGCTCTTGGTCTCCGCGCAGATTGGAACGATTGCCTGAACCTCGGAGGCGGTCAGAGCGCCATGGTTTCTTTCATGCATTATTGGGCTTTGATGTATTTCATTGAGGCAGCAGGTCACATCTGCCATAAGGATGATGTCAAAAAATATTCGGCGATTGCAGAAAGAGTGCGAGAGGCTTGTGAACGGGAATTGTGGGACGGTAAATGGTATGCGCGCGGCGTTACTCGCACGGGCTTGAAGATCGGGGTAAAGACAAACGACGAGGGGAAGATTTTTCTTGAGAGTAATAGTTGGGCGGCACTCTCGGAGGCGGCTTCGATTGAACGCGCCCGAATTGCGATGGACTCGGTTCAGAAGTATCTTGCTTCGCCGTACGGAATCCATCTTAACTGGCCGACTTATGCGAAACCTGACGACGAGATCGGTTACGTAACGCGCGTCTACCGAGGCATAAAAGAGAACGGCTCGATCTTCAGTCATCCTAATCCGTGGGCGATAATAGGTGAGTGCAGATTAGGCCGCGGGAATCGTGCGATGGAGTATTACGACGCCATCTTGCCTTACAACCAAAACGATATGATCGAGATAAGGCAGGCAGAGCCGTATTCTTACTGTCAGTTTATCATAGGAAGAGATCACGCCGCATATGGCCGCGCCCGTCATCCCTGGCTGACAGGAAGTGCTGGATGGAGCTACACGGCGGTAACGAAATACATACTTGGCATTCGCCCGTCGTACGACGGGCTGACGATCGATCCGTGCATTCCAAGTGATTGGAAAGAGTTTGAGGTGCATCGAATTTGGCGCGGAGCAGCGTACAATATCAGGGTCTCAAATCCCGATGGCGTTGAGAAAGGTGTCAGATATGTGAAGTTGAACGGGAAGAATGTGGTTGGCAAAGTTCCCATTCAGGCCTCGGGTTCAATTAACGAAGTCGAAGTAGTCATGGGAAAGTGATCGATCGATTTCGTTCTTCGCGCATCGGGGGCGTTCCAAGAAACTATGTGCACCGTCTCTTACGGCACAGAAGATGTTGTTCCTGGCAGATCGCTGTTATCTCAATCCAACTTCAATGTGCCGTGCAGTCTTATGTCTCTGCTCGAACTCGCAATTAGAACTTCGTAATCTCCAGGATGAGTAGCCCACTTTTCTCCGACTGGGTCGTAATGTGCAAAATCACTCCTCTTCAGGAGAAAAGTTACTTCTTTTGTCTCGCCTGGTAGAAGCGAAAGTCGGTCGAATTTCTTGAGTTCCTTCACCGGTGCGACGACTGACCGGTCCAGGTCGCGAACATAGAGCTGGGGAATCTCAACACCTTCAACCTTGCCCGTGTTCTTCACTTTGAATGTCACTTTGTAGGAATCTTCGCTCCGTGCCACTGAGATATTTTGGTAAGAGAACTTCGTGTATGACAGGCCATAGCCAAATGGGAATAGTGGGGCTATGTTCTTTTTGTCGAAGTATCTGTAGCCGACAAAGATTCCATCGCCATAGACGGAAACGCTGTCTTGCTTCTTGTAGAAGTTGTAAGCCGAGCAGTCTTCCCATCTCTTGGGAAAAGTCATCGGCAACTTGCCAGACGGATTATGTTTGCCTGCCAAGACGTCAGCGATAGCATTGCCCGCCTCGTCGCCGCCGAACCAGGCTTGAACGATGCCTTTTACATCACTGATCCAGCCACTCATGAGAACCGGTGAACCCGTAATCAAAATGACGACTGTGTTCTTGTTTGCTTTCGACACTGCTTTTATGAGCATGTCCTGGTTTTCTGGCAACGAGATGTTATCTCTGTCCATGCCCTCAGTCTCGTATTGGTTCGACGTACCTACGAACAACAATGCAACGTCGGATTTCTTGGCGGCGTCAACCGCTTCCGCGAACAGCTTATCTCCAGTAGGTCTGATCCCGAGTTTCGCGCTTGAGCCTCCTGTATCCTGGAAATATTCCAGTCTTACGTCATAAAAATTCCCTTTTACCAAATGCACTTCGGTAGAGTGTGTCGTCAGCGGGTGGTCGACCCAATCATCTATAACCAACTTTCCATTGAAGTACAGGCGGTCACCGTCGTCACTTGCGACGTCAAGCAAGTAGTCCCCGGTTTCGCTCGCGCGCAGTCTTGTCGTCCATCTTACTGAGAAATGTTCTGCGGGCATTCCCTCGAATGGTGGTTGACCGTGCCAGTTGAAGTTGATCTGCTTGTCTATTCTCGTGAATTTCGGTTGACCGCTGAGATCTTTATTATCAAAATATTCCGCGACGAGTCCGTGCACATTTTTGTCTGGAAGATAGAAGTACAAACTATCGAGCGGGGAAATGTCTCCACCCAACTTCAGCCCTTCTGCGAAATTTATTTTGACCTCCCCGCCGAGCGTGTTCCTCATTGCCTCAAGCGGGCTTACCGAATATACTGGCGTGACAAATGCACTCCCGCCTCCCTGAGTTCGTGCCACGTCAGCATTCGGACCGATGACAGCGATGGACTTCACCTTCTTAAGGTTCAATGGAAGAATGTTCCCATTATTTTTCAATAGCACAATTCCTTCAGCAGCGGCCTGGTATGCAATCCGCCTGTGTTCCGGCGTATTGATCAATGTCGAATCCGGATTTCTCGTCTCATCGAAAAGCCCAAGTTTAAAGATGACTGTCAGAATGCGTCGCACCTTGTCGTCGATCGTGCTCTCTTTGACCGCGCCGGCTTTCACCGAGTCGAGAAGTGTGCTCTCGTTCAGGTATTTTCCTGTCGGCATTTCGAGGTCAAGCCCGCCGCGTGCGGTTGGAATGGTGCTGTGTACTGCGCCCCAGTCAGACATAACAAGTCCGCTAAATTTCCAGTCGTCCTTCAATTTTGTGTTCAGCAGGTAATCGTTCTCGCTGCAGAAATGTCCATTGATTTTATTATATGCAGACATCACGCATAAAACCTTTGCCTCTTCCACCGCGGCTTTGAAAGCCGGGAGATAGATCTCGTTCAGGGTACGGTGATCAACTTGCACGTCGACGAACCCTCTTTCAAATTCCTGGTTGTTTGCTGCAAAGTGTTTCACAGTTGCTGCAACGCCTTCACTCTGTACCCCTTCGATGTAACTGATTGCCATCCTTGAGGCAAGATATGGATCTTCGCCATAGCTTTCGAAATCCCTTCCTCCCATCGGTATCCTGGCGATGTTCACACATGGACCGAGAATTACATCCCTTCCTTTTCCCTTCAGCTCTTCACCGATGGACTTGCCGACTTTGTTAATCAACGAAGTGTCCCAGGTCGCGGCCATCGCTGTCCCTGCCGGGAAAGCCGTCGACTTCCCCCATCTGACACCGAGCGGACCGTCTGACATTTTCAACTCTGGAATTCCAAGTCGATGAATTGGTTTTGTGGCGAATCCCGTTCCCCCAAGCAATGAAATCTTTTCTTCAAGAGACATTCTGCTTAAGAGATCCTCGACTCTTTCACTTGCCGGTAGGCTGGAGTCCTTGTATGGCGGAAGCTGATTCTTATCTTGCACCTGATTCCCTCCAAAGATGATTAGTGATACTGATAAGGCAGCGAGCATGACCATGTTCCGTGTGTAGTTTTTCTTCATTGACATCTTCCTTTGTTTGGGTGAGGAACGGCGTTAGAAGATATGTTGCGGAAATTGTTTCTGCAAATGTACATTTGCTTTTTTGCTGATTGGTAAATATAGATATTTTGCTCGGAAGTAGGAACTACTTATGTCATCTCACTCGTCGTCGAAATATTTCCTGACGGATGGTCTGGAGAACAGCGCGCGATTTTAATCTGAATTTCGACTTTCCGAATCGTGTGAGGAGATTGGAATAGAAGGGAAATAGTAATAATTTTGAGTTGCCTAATTCATTTCCGCGAACAACAAAACAAAGAGAGCACATGAAATACGGTTTCTTCGACGACAAGGCGAGGGAATATGTGATCACGAATCCCCGCACTCCTTATCCTTGGATAAATTATCTCGGGAGTCAGGACTTCTTCTCGATCATCTCCAACTCGGCCGGTGGCTACAGCTTCTTCAAAGATGCGAGACTCAGACGGATTACCCGGTTCCGCTACAACAACGTTCCCGTCGATAGTGGAGGGAAATATTTCTACATCAAGGACGGAGATATTGTCTGGTCCCCCGGCTGGAAGCCGGTTAAGACTGAGCTCGAATCATACGAATGCCATCATGGGCTCGGTTACACGAGGATCAAAGGTAAGAAGAACGATTTGGAAGCTGAGGTTGTGTATTTTGTGCCGCTTGACTTTTGGGGTGAGGTTCAAAAACTGAAGTTAACGAATCACAGCAAGACCGCAAAGAAATTCAAAGTATTCTCTTTTGTCGAATGGTGTCTCTGGAATGCACTCGACGACATGACAAACTTCCAGCGCAATTTTTCAACGGGTGAAGTCGAGATCGTCGCCTCGGTAATCTATCACAAGACTGAATACAAGGAGCGCCGCAATCATTATGCATTCTATTCAGTGAACTCGCCCGTGGTGGGATATGATACTGATCGCGAGACATTTATCGGATTGTACAATGGATTCGAGAATCCGGATGCAGTAATGGAAGGCAAGCCGCGCAATTCGGAAGCTCACGGCTGGTCTCCGATAGCTTCGCATTGTCTCGAAGTGAGCTTGAGTCCGGGCGAAGAAAAAGAATTTGTATTCCTGCTTGGATATGTCGAGAACGGTCAGGAGGAAAAGTTCGAGTCGAAAGGCGTGATCAACAAGAAGAAGGCTCTGGAAATGATCGACGCCGTGTCGACTTCTGCCAGGGTGCAGAAACTGTTCTACGAGTTAAAGGCGTACTGGGATAATCTCCTTTCAATATTTGTGGTGGAGAGCAAGGACGAACGGCTCGATAGGATGGTAAATATCTGGAACCAATATCAATGCATGGTAACCTTCTGTATGTCTCGAAGTGCTTCCTACTTTGAATCGGGCATCGGCCGCGGCATGGGCTTCCGCGACTCGAATCAGGACCTCATCGGTTTTGTTCACCAGATTCCCGAGAAGGCTAAAGAGCGCATTCTTGACATTGCCGCCACGCAACTTGAAGATGGGGGCGCTTATCACCAATATCAGCCGCTTACCAAGAAAGGGAATAATGAGATCGGCGGCAACTTCAACGACGATCCGCTGTGGCTCATCCTCTCAACTTCCACTTACATCAAGGAGACAGGCGACTGGAACATTCTTGATGAGCAGGTACCTTATGATAATGATGCCTCGAAAGCTCAACCTTTGCTCGACCATCTGAGTCGTTCTTTCTATCATGTGGTGAACAATCTCGGTCCTCATAGACTCCCGCTAAGCGGCCGCGCCGACTGGAATGACTGTCTCAACCTCAATTGCTTTTCAAACAATCCGGATGAGTCATTTCAGACGACCGAGAACCGAACAGGCGGGAAAGCTGAATCTGTTTTCATCGGCGGCATGTTTGTCCTGTATGGAGAAGAGTTCGAAAGGATCTGTCGTCACCTTGGAAAGAACTCTCAAGCGGACGAAGTGAGGAAGCATGTTGAAAACATGAACAAAACTCTGGATGAAAGTGGTTGGGACGGTGAGTGGTTTGTCCGTGCGTACGATTTCTTCGGAAGAAAAGTAGGGAGCAAGGAAAACGAAGAAGGAAAGATCTTCATCGAGTCTCAGGGATTCTGCGTTATGGCGGGTATCGGACTGAAAGACGGTCGTGCAGGGATTGCTCTGGAATCTGTCAAGAAATATCTTGATTGCCCGTATGGGATTGTTCTCAACAATCCTGCATTCACCAGATACTTCATTGAATACGGTGAGATCTCCACTTATCCAAAGGGGTACAAGGAGAACGCCGGTATATTCTGTCACAATAATCCGTGGATAATGATAGCCGAGACCATGGTCGGCAACGGTAAAAGGGCTTTTGAGTACTACAGTAAGATAGCGCCATCATACCTTGAGGAGATCAGTGATCTGCACAAGACCGAGCCGTATGTGTACGCCCAGATGATTGCGGGCAAAGATGCGTACAAACCTGGCGAGGCAAAGAATTCATGGCTCAGCGGAACAGCCTCTTGGGTATTCTATGCCGTAACACAATACATCCTTGGCGTGAGGCCCGACTATGACGGTTTGCTCATCGATCCCTGCATCCCGAACAATTGGGATGGATTCGTTGTTAACCGGAAGTTCCGCGGCGCCGGCTACAAGGTAGTCGTTTCGAATCCCAAGAATGTCTCGAAAGGTGTGAAGAGATTGGTGGTGGACGGCAAAGAAAAAAGTGGGAATGTTATCCCGGTGTTTCCTGCCGGTACGCAACACGAGATCGAAATAACTTTGGGTTAGTCTTCCGCTTCTTACAAATGCAGGAAGTTTGCTGGTTCCATTTCTTCGTGATTCCATCGACCATGGCACAGGTATTCCGTGTGTTGATTTCTGTCCGCCAAGATTTTCTAGGAAGCTGTTAGCGGATGGTCAAATGACGTCCATCATTCACTGAGAATAATCTTCGGCGGCTTCAGCTGAGATTCGAAGGATGTTATTTTACCGAGATGCCAGACGGGTAACCGTCATGATCAGCGTCCATGACATTCGGGGATCATATCAGGAAACGGCACTTGAGGAGCATGGCTCTGAATAGATAGGGGGTAGTGACCTGTCCTGCAATCCCGAGAGTCTTTTAGACCATCATTAGTTTTCTGTTGACAATTGCCTGGAAATTATTAGATTACTTAAGAAATTTCAATTGAGGGCGGCTTAACTTTATTAAGTAAAGCACGTGTTGAACGGTTGACGAATTGGCTTGCATACATGCGTCGGCAAAAGTATTAGTATAAATGTAATGCTACTTTTAAAGGAGAGACACTGAGATGTCGGTATGGAACGAAGATCGTGAATGTGAAGAGCCAGCTCGAAGTCGGCTTGGCGTGAAGAAACAAGGAATGTATGATCCTGCCTTAGAGCACGATGCGTGCGGCATGGGTTTCGTCGCTGACGTGAAGGGAAGAAAATCTCGTACCATTATCGATAAAGGTCTTGACATACTGAAGAATCTCGAGCATCGTGGAGCGGTCGGTGCGGATCCGGAAACGGGTGACGGCTCCGGAATCTTGATCCAGATGCCGGATGAGTTCATTCGAAAAGTCGCGGCAGAGAAAAAAATAAAACTTCCCGCCAGCGGAAAGTATGGTGTCGGGGTGATGTTTCTTCCTCAGGATCCGATCATGCGGAAAGCTGTCGAGAACATCGTAGAAAAGATCGTCATCGACGAGAATCAAAAATTTCTCGGATGGCGAGACGTGCCTGTCGATCCAAGCGTTCCCGGAAAGGGAGCGCGTGCAACTCAGCCGTTCATTCGTCAGTGCTTCATCGGTGCAAACAAGAGTATAGAGACTCAGCTGGAGTTTGAGAGAAAACTTTACACCATCAGAAGAATTATTGATCATAGAGTCCGCGCCGAACTGAATTGCGATAGAAGCGAGTACTACGTTCCATCTTTTTCCAGTAAGGTCCTTGTCTATAAGGGCATGTTGCTTGCCCCGCAGCTTACCGCATTTTACAAAGATCTCGGCGACAAGGATATGAAGTCAGCAATGACAATGCTTCATCTGCGGTTTTCAACGAACACGTTCCCGACATGGGATCTTGCACATCCGTTCAGAATGATCGCACACAACGGTGAGATCAATACGCTCCGGGGAAATAAGAACTGGATGGCCGCGCGACAGGCGGTCATGGAATCCCCGTACTTCGGCAAGGATCTCAAGAGGATGCTGCCGATCATCATGGAAGGTCAGAGCGATTCTGCAACGTTCGATTCCGTCCTGGAGCTTCTCGTCATGAGTGGCAGGAGCTTGCCTCATGCGATGATGATGATGATACCCGAAGCATGGTCGAAGAACGACCTGATGGATCCGGATCGGAAAGCATTCTATGAATATCACGCGACCATGATGGAACCGTGGGACGGTCCTGCGGCCGTCGTGTTTACGGACGGTGACATCATTGGTGCGACGCTTGATCGAAATGGTTTGCGTCCGTCGAGATACGTCGTAACGAAGGATGATCTTGTCGTTCTAACGTCGGAAGCGGGAACCTTCAGCGTCGATGCCGAAAATGTTGCAAAGAAGGGAAAGCTTCAGCCGGGGCGGATGTTCATTCTCGATCTCAAGCAAGGAAGAATCGTCGAAGATGAAGAGGTGAAGCGAGAGATAGTGACGAGGAAGCCGTATCGTAAGTGGGTCAATGACAACATGATAAAACTGTCTCATCTCCCCACGCCGAATCAAATATACAACGCCGACTTTGAAACGCTGCACATGCGGCAGCGCATTTTCGGATACACAAAGGAGGATATTTTTGACGTAATGCTTCCGATGGCCGCGAAGGGCGAAGAGGCTGTCGGTTCTATGGGAACTGACGCGTCGCTAGCGGTTCTATCTGAGCGCCCGCAAGTTTTGTTCAGATATTTCAAGCAGTTGTTCGCACAGGTAACTAATCCTCCGATCGATTCCATCAGGGAAGAACTGGTGATGGAGCTGACGACCTATGTCGGTCCCGAGCAGAACCTTCTTGCGGAAACTCCATTGCATGCGCATCGGCTCGAGCTCGAGCATCCGCTCCTTTCCAATTCGCAAATGGAAAAGATCCGTTATATTGCAAAAGGACATTTCAAATCCATCACCATCCCGTTGCTGTTCAATCCAAACGTTCGGCACAACATGCGCGAGAGGATGGACCAGATCTGTACGGAGGCAGTCGAGGCAGTTAAATCCGGCATATCGCTGATAATTCTTTCCGACAAAGGCGTCGATCAGAATTGCGCGGCGATTCCAAGTCTGCTCGCCACTTCCGGAGTGCACCATGCTCTGCTGAGAGCTGGGCTGAGGACTAGAACAGGCATCGTTGTCGAGAGCGGCGAACCGAGAGAGATTCATCACTTTGCCCTGCTGTGTGGGTACGGCGCCAACGCAATCAATCCGTATGTTGCCTATGAAACTCTTGCATATCTCACCGAGAAAGGGTTCCTCCCGGACATCAAGGATTACAAATCTGCAAAGAAGAACTTTGTGAAGGCCGTCAGCAAAGGTCTGTTCAAGATCTTCAGCAAGATGGGAATAAGCACGCTGCAATCTTATTGCGGTGCGCAGATATTCGAGGCGGTCGGTTTGGATAGCGAGATCGTCGAGAACTATTTCACAGGTACTCCAACTCGCATCGAAGGCTTGAGTCTGGAAATGCTCGAACAGGAAACCATAAAACGACATGTCCATGCCCTCGATCCTCAGATCGATCAAAGCACGCTCGATGTCGGCGGGTTATATCATTACCGCAGAGACGGCGAGCACCATCTCTGGAATCCTCTGACCATCTCGAAGCTGCAGCTTAGCACGAGAAGGGGCGACTACAAGACGTTCAAAGAGTATACGGAGTTGATAAATAACCAGAACAAGAGAAGAGTGACGCTGAGAAGTCTCTTTGAGTTGGACACGAATGGAAGTCAAATACCGATTGAGGAAGTGGAACCTCCAAAGGAAATCGTGAAGCGATTTTGTACGGGTGCGATGAGCTTTGGTTCGATTTCCCGGGAAGCGCACACGTCCTTGGCAGTTGCGATGAACAGAATCGGAGGAAAATCAAATACGGGCGAGGGTGGCGAAGAAGCTGAAAGGTTCAAGCGTCTCCCGAACGGCGATAGCATGCGTTCTGCAATCAAGCAGGTCGCATCGGCGAGGTTTGGTGTCACTGCCGAGTATTTGGTAAATGCTGATGAGCTCCAGATCAAGATGGCACAGGGTGCAAAACCAGGAGAAGGCGGACAGCTCCCGGGACACAAGGTCGACAAGATAATTGCGAAGATTCGTCACAGCATTCCGGGGGTGACACTGATCAGTCCACCGCCGCATCATGATATTTATTCGATCGAAGACTTGAAGCAGTTGATCTTCGACCTGAAGAATATAAATCCCAAGGCTCGAATCAGCGTGAAGCTCGTTTCGGAAGTCGGAGTCGGAACGATCGCCGCCGGGGTTGCGAAGGCTCATGCGGATCACATCTTGATTTGTGGCCACGACGGAGGAACAGGCGCGAGTCCGATAGCATCTATCCAATATGCCGGAAGTCCATGGGAGTTGGGCTTGAGCGAGACTCACCAGACGCTCGTGCTGAATGGTCTCAGGGATCGTGTCTACCTCGCGGCCGACGGACAAATGAAGACAGGTCGCGACGTTGTCATAGCTGCACTTCTCGGAGCTGAGGAATTTGGATTTGCCACCGCGCCGCTCGTCACACAGGGTTGCATAATGATGAGGAAGTGTCATTTGAATACTTGTCCGGTAGGTGTGGCCACCCAGGATCCGGAACTGCGAAAGAGATTTAGTGGAAAGCCGGAGTATGTTGTCAACTTCATGTTCTACATTGCGGAGGAAGTCCGCGAATTGATGGCAGCGATGGGATTCAGAACGCTCAATGAAATGGTCGGGCGGACCGACAAGATTATCCCGATTAGATTGAATGACCACTGGAAAGCGCGCGGTCTTGACTTGACGAAGCCTCTGTACAGACCGACGCCGCTGCATGAGACGAATCTGCACAGGACGCGCGAGCAGAATCACGGGCTGGAAAACCAACTCGATCATGAGTTCATAAAACTCGCCGAGCCTGCACTGGAAAATGGAACGCCTGTTCAGATAAAGAGAAGAATCAGGAATATCAACCGCACGGTTGGAGCTATGCTTTCGGGCGAGATTGCGAAGCGCTACGGTGATGATGGATTACCGGACGGAACAATCAAGATTGAACTGAGGGGAACCGCGGGACAGAGCTTCGGAGCATTTCTGGCTCGCGGCGTTGAGCTGGACCTGACCGGTGAATCGAACGACTACACTGGCAAAGGTCTCTCTGGCGGAAGGCTTATCGTGAAGGTGCCTCCGGAGGTTACTTTCGATCCGGCCGAGAATATTATCGTCGGAAATACTTGTCTGTACGGTGCGACGAGTGGAGAAGCATACATCAACGGCGTCGCCGGCGAAAGGTTTGCCGTAAGAAATTCGGGTGCCTATGCAGTTATCGAAGGCGTGGGTGACCACGGCTGCGAGTACATGACCGGAGGAAGAGTAGTCGTCATCGGAAAAGTCGGCCGGAACTTCGCCGCAGGCATGTCCGGCGGAATTGCCTACCTCTGGGATCCCCACAAGATCGCTGAGAAATATATTAATCATGAAATGGTCTCGGTCGAGTACTTGATTTATGATGAAGACGTGGCCGAGGTGTATGGAATGATTAAGAAACATTTCGAATATACGCACTCGAAAAGAGCCGAATACATCTTGAACAACTGGAGCACTGAGCGAGACAATTTCTGGAAGATAATTCCCGAGGAGTATAGGAAAGCACTGGCACAGTTGGCAAAAGAGCAGCCCACAGCAGCGCATGTGGAAAAGGAACCGTCAGAGACGGAGGTGGTAAATGGGTAAGCCGTCCGGATTCATGGAGTATAAAAGAGGGTCACTCGAGCACGAAGCAGTCGAGGTTCGGGTAAACCACTTCAGGGAATTTGAAAAACGGTTCCATCGTGAGGATGCGAAGATTCAGGCCGCTCGGTGTATGGATTGTGGAATTCCATTTTGCCACGGTGACACCGGGTGCCCGGTTCAGAATTACATTCCGGAATGGAACGATCTCATCTACAAAGGACAATGGAAAGAGGCACTCGAGAATCTATTGTCGACAAATAACTTTCCGGAATTTACCGGCAGACTTTGTCCGGCCCCGTGCGAAACTGCCTGCACGCTGGGAATAAACAGTGAGCCTGTTACCATCAAGGCAATTGAACGGACCATCATCGACAAAGGATGGGAAGAAGGCTGGGTCAGGCCAAGGATGCCATACGTTTTGTCAGGCAAGAGGGTTGCGGTGGTTGGGTCCGGTCCGTCAGGGCTGGCGGCTGCACAGCAGTTATGCCGCGCCGGACACTTTGTGACGGTGTTCGAAAAGAACGACCGACTCGGTGGATTGTTGCGATATGGAATCCCCGATTTCAAGTTGGAAAAATATGTCATCGATCGCCGCATCGAACAGATGACAATCGAGGGAGTTGAATTCAGAACCAGCGTGAATGTCGGTGTTGATTTTTCTGCTGAAGAGCTTCTGGAAAAATTCGATGCCGTCATTCTGGCAGGCGGTTCGGAAAAGCCGAGAGATATTCCGATTCCTGGCAGAGAGCTTCGGGGCATCCACTTCGCGATGGAATTTTTGCCCATGCAGAACAAAGTAGATGCGGGAGACAGAGTCGAGGATCAAATTTTGGCGACGGGGAAAGACGTTGTGATAATTGGTGGTGGAGACACCGGCTCCGATTGTGTCGGAACTTGCAACCGACAGGGCGCGAAGTCGGTCACACAGATAGAGATACTTCCGATGCCGCCGAACGAAAGACCCGACAGCACACCGTGGCCTTACTGGCCGATGGTCCTGAGGACTTCCAGCAGTCATGAAGAAGGCGCACAGAGAAAGTGGAGCATAGATACAAAGGCTTTTAAGGGGAATGAAAATGGCGAAGTGAGCAGACTCCTCTGCAATCAGGTTGACTTCGTGAACGGTAAAATTGTCCCTGTTCCAGGGACAGACTTTGAATTGAAAGCGGACCTTGTTCTTATCGCTGCCGGCTTCGTCCATCCTGTACATGAAGGATTAATAGCCCAGTTGAATCAAGTCGGCCTTGAGCTTGACCAGCGAGGCAACGTGAAGGCGCAGTTTGGCGACGCCGAAAGTGCACATGCGACCAGCGTGAAAAAAGTTTTTGCCTGCGGAGACATGCGGCGCGGACAATCACTCGTCGTCTGGGCGATAGCCGAAGGAAGAAAATGTGCGGCTGCGGTTCATAACTACCTGTCAAGTAGCAATGGAGTAGAAGAAAATCTGGGCTAAAAAAGACTCCCCGCATTTTCTTGGATTGGTTAACGGATAGCGGTTAGCTAAATTTCTTTTGTTGGTTACATCTCCGGCGGGACAGGATTCTCCTTGTAGGATTTTAAACATCGACCGCCTGTACCCCATTTCGGTACAACCGCTGTGTGTCTCCAACAGGAGCAAATCCATCATATGAAAATCGTAGCAGATCAAAGAATACCATATCTCGATCAAGCATTCGGCACATTCGGAACTCTCGTTAAACTGGAAAGCGGTGCCGTAGACAATGTGACAGTGCGCGACGCGGATGCATTAATCGTTAGGTCGGAAACGAGAGTTGATGAAAAGCTGCTCGCCGGGAGCAATGTCAGCTTTGTTGGGACAGCAACGATCGGAACAGATCATGTCGATGCCGGTTTTCTAAGTCAACATGGAATTGAGTTTGCGAGCGCTCCGGGCAGCAACGCAAATGCGGTGGTACAGTACGTCTTTGCTGCATTGTTTGCAGTAGCAAAGAAAAGAGGTTTTGGTCTGTGGGGCAAGACGATAGGAGTCGTGGGGGTCGGAAATGTGGGGAGTAGGGTCGTTCGTGTTGCCAAGGCAATTGGAATGAACGTATTGGAGAATGATCCCCCTCTCGCGAGAGCTGCGGGGGACTCGCGTTTCGTGCCGCTCGACGAGTTGTCACAAGCCGACATCATCACCCTTCATGTTCCTCTCACCAAGTCGGGAAGCGATCCGACATTTCACCTTTTTGACGAGAAGAGAATTTTCAAGATGAAATCAGGCGCGATTCTCGTGAACTCCTCGAGGGGCGGCGTCACAGAAACAGGCGCATTGAAAAAGGCATTGACCAGTGGAGCTCTCCCGGATTGCGTCCTCGATGTCTGGGAGCATGAGCCGAATATCGATCTCGAACTCGTCCCGCTAAGTGCGATAGCGACCCCTCACATTGCAGGCTATTCTATAGATGGCAAAGTCAACGCAACGAAAATGGTCTATACGGCTTTCTGCAATCATTTCAAATACCCGCAGACATGGGATACAAATCACGTCATTTCACCTCCGAAGAATCCGCTTATCGCGGTCGACGGAGACTTGTCCGATCACGAAGCAGCAGTAGCAACGGCCTTGCGACATTGCTATGAAATCGAAAGGGATGACGAAGCCCTGAGGAAAATTACGTCTGTCCCGACGGCAGACCGTGGATTGTTCTTCAAGAAGCTCAGAGGAAATTACATCCTCAGGCATGAGCTATCGAACTACACGGTTGACCTGCAAAGGGAGAATTCTTCATTAAGTGAAATGTTGAAATCTTTTGGATTCAAAATTCGTTATCAGGAGAGCGGAAAAGAGTAGGCATGGTAGGTAATTCGGAGTTTGAAGGTCATTATCAATCAGTTAGTCCTTGTTCAGTTACGATTACAGTTTTGAATTTTGATTGTTTACCGAACAGTCCCGCACAGTCCCGAACAGGAAGTTCGGGATCCCGCGCATACACGATGTATGAGGAGCGGGAGATGTGCGGGATTGCGATCATCCATGGAAAGACGTGGACCGGGAGATCTGGTTTTTTCATCGGCAGAATTCCGAGTTTTCCATTGACACATTTCATGGCGATGGCTAACATAATACATGTTGAAAGGTCAGGAGATGCTTGAAGTTTCTGTTTCGTCGAAGGTGGATCAGCTGCTCGCAGAGAGTCCGCGGGAATTAGGGCTGAAGTGGCACGGGCTCTTTTCTCGATATGCGGATGATTTATATCCAGGCCGTTACACTACCAATAAGTGTATTGAGTTGGCTGAACAGGCTGTTGAGATCCTTCGACTCGCGAAAGAGAAGAAGTCCACGATCGTTGCACACAATTACCTCCTTCCGGAATTCCACGAAGTGGCAGAGAGAGTTGGTGATTCATTAGGACTGAGCTTTTACGTGCAAAAGAAGAAGGCCCCTCGTGTCGACTTTGAAAGCGTGTTCTTCATGGGCGCAACAGCCAAGATCATAACGGGAGATGCAACTCGAGTCTTCGTGTCGGACAATCCTGATGTTCTCGGATGTTCGCTGGTTTTCGGTATTGACTACGATTGGCTGGAAAACTGGAAGCGGCGAAACCCGGACGGCATCCTGGTCACTTACGTGAACAGCGATTCCTACACTAAATCCATCAGCGATTTCATATCAACTTCTCGAAATACGGATAGAATAATCGCGCATGCAGTTAAGATGTTCCCCGGCAAAAAGATATTGGTACTTCCAGATAAATTCCTCGGTCACGTAATGAAAGTGAGAGCTTTGGAAATTCTCCAACAGGATGGAGTCGAAGTCGATCCTGATTTGATTGAGATATATGAACAGAGAAAGGGGGAATACTGGGCGGCGTGTCATGTTCATCAGCAGATCGGACCGGACGCCGCAGACATTGCACTTCTCCAGAATTCAGATGCCGAGCTCATGATCCATCCGGAGTGCGGTTGTGCGTCGTCCTGCCTCTACAAAGTTCAGAGCGGTGAGATTCCACATTCGAAAGCATATTTTCTTTCGACTGAACAGATGATCGAACGTGCTAAGATATCGCCGGCAAAGAAATTTGTGGTTGCAACCGAAAAGGGTATGGTCTATCGTCTGCGGAAAGAGATCCCCGGAAAGGAATTTATCCCGATCTCTGACAAGGCCGAATGCCGCTTCATGAAGGCGAACACGTTCGACAAGCTGTTGGACTCGTTGAGGAGAGACAGGCTCGAGATCGTTTTCTGTGATGACTGCTGCGATCCCAGGTCTCCATATCAGGATGATGAGAAGGTGCACATTCCTAGATCGACAGCAGAGCGCGCGCGAAAGGGAATCGAAAGGATGCTGGCTATCGGATGAAAATCATCCTGGTGGAAAGGTGAGAAGATAATCCGGAGAATCCAAATTCTAAATTCGAAGTGCCAAATCCTAAACAAACCCAGAAGTCAAATTTCAAAAATCAAACGCGATCAATTAGTTCAGGGCTTCTGTCATTTGAATTTGTCTAAAGTTTCGGATTTAGGATTTAGAATTTTCCTCACTGCACAAAGTATCAAAGGAAAATCCGATTGATG
This sequence comes from uncultured Bacteroidota bacterium, assembly GCA_963704305.1. Taxonomy (GTDB): domain Bacteria; phylum Bacteroidota; class Ignavibacteria; order Kryptoniales; family JAKASW01; genus JAKASW01. Next base: position 2,480,654 of record OY969888.1, read on the forward strand.
ACCACTCAGCGTACAACTTGTGATGTTTTAGTTATTGGTGCTGGAATTGGCGGTCTCACGGCGGCGATCCAGCTTGCTGATCGCGGAAAGAGCGTGATTGTCATAAACCGCGCGTATGATCCTGACGAGTCGAACACGCGATATGCACAAGGCGGAATCGTTTGGTGGGGAGAGGATGACTCCTTTGAGTTGATTGAATCGGACATCGACGAGGCCGGTGATGAAGTAGGCGGGACTGCTGCGATCCATATTCTTGCCGAGGAGGGCCCGGTTCTTGTCGATTCACTTTTGATTAAGCGTCTTGCCGTGAACTTCGACAGAGACGCTGCTGGCAATTTGCACCGCACCCTTGAAGGAGGCCATTCACGCCGTAGAATAATTCACGTCGGAGATCAAACAGGTGCAGCAATCCAACAGTCACTCAGCCGGGAGGCGAGAGCACATCCGAACATTTCAATATTTGCAGGGCATACTGCGGTCGATCTGATCAGCACCACCCACCATTCACGAAAGCGCGGCTCCGTCTATGAGCCGACGCGAATATTGGGTGTGTATGCACTCGACAGGTCCTCAAGAGACGTGAAAACCATCTTGGCCTCTTACACGATCATCGCCACCGGCGGAGTCGGGAGTCTTTACGAGTACACGACGAATCCTGAAGGTGCACGAGGCGACGGCATCGCAATGTCGGGCAGAGCTGGAGCTCATATCATCAATATGGAATATGTCCAGTTCCATCCGACCGCGTTTAGAAAACAAGGATGCAGCTCCTTCTTGATTTCAGAAGCAGTCAGAGGCGAAGGTGCGGTCCTTCTCAATGACAAAGGGGAAAGATTTTTGACTCGATATTGTCCGGGGGCGATGGAGCTTGCGCCGCGCGACGAAGTTGCCAGAGCGATCTTCAGGGAGAAACAGATTGAGAAAGTTGCAAATCTCTGGCTCGATTGCAGCCCGATAGCGCGGAAGGGAATAGACCTTGAGAAACGATTCCCCAAGATCTTCGCTGATTGTATGAGTTGTGGGGTGGACATAAGGAAGGAGCCTATCCCGATTGCACCTGCTGCACATTACCTGTGCGGCGGGATTAGAGTAGACGAGTGGGGAAGAACAAATCTGCAGAAGCTTTATGCGGTTGGCGAAGCGTCATGCACGGGACTTCATGGTGCGAATCGGCTGGCGTCGACGTCGCTGCTCGAAGGACTGGTGTGGGGAATGAGAGCGGCGGAAAACATAACCGGGACTTATGGACGCGAGAAAGTTGATGAATGGCTCATTCCGGATTGGGATGAGAGTTACGTTGTGGATGATCTTGTGCCGGAATCGACTATCGACAGGTACCTCGATGACTTGAAAAATGTGATGTGGGAAAATGTCGGCATCGTTCGCTCGGAAGGAAGTCTGGCTAGGGCATGGAGAATACTTTCCTCAATCAATATTGAGGTCGAAGAGATGTACAGGCGGGCGAAACTCTCTGACGAGCTAGTCGGACTCAGGAATGGAATTGAAACAGCACTCGAAATCACAACTCATGCGCGGCGCAATCGGGTCAGCAAAGGAGTGCATTACAGGGAGGATTCGGTGAAAGTAAACGGGGGGTCGGCTTAATTGCAAAGTCAAAATTCGAAGGTCAATAGTCAAAGCCATGAGTCAAAAACCAAAGCTCATACTGAATCACTTTTGACTTTTGAATTCTGACCATTGACTTTGCTGCAAGGAGACTAATACAGAATGACATTCAAAGATGTTCTCAAAGAGCGCATCCACCACGACCTCGGATTTGATTTCTTCGTGAAAGATGGGGCGCCACAGTCGCGGTTCAGTGTCGTAATTAAAGAAAGTGCAGTCGTGTGCGGGACTATTTTCGTCCCAACGATCGTGAAACTGGTAGACGAAGATTTCTTCCTCGCGCCGATCGAGGCCATGCCCGAGCCGCGCGTCGAAATTTTGAAAAGAGACGGAGAGGCAGTGAATTCTGGCGAAGTTGTGGCAAAGATTTCGGGCAACGCTGAAGTCCTGCTCAAAGCGGAGAGGACAATCTGTAACGTTCTCTCTGAACTTTCCGGGATTGCAACGCATGTCAATTCTCAGCTCTCAGTGCTTAGCTTTCAGCCCTCAGCAGAGAACAAGAATGTCTTTCTGCTTGATACTCGCAAGGACGATCCTCTCATGAGACCAGAGCATAAATATGCAGTGAGAATCGGCGGAGCGAAGAATCACAGAGCAGGTTTCTTTGATGGCATATTGATAAAGGACAACGACATTTCTGTTTACGGCGGGATAAAGCGAGCGATAGATGGAAAGCTGTGTGATGCTAAATTTCTTACTCGTGTCGAGATTGAAGTAGGGAGCGTTGCCGATCTTCAAACAGTTCTGGAAGACGGGCGAGTTGATGCACTCCTCCTTGACAACATGACTCCCGACGTGCTGAAAGAGGCAGTCGCCATGATCGGCAAATCTGGAAGATCATACTTGGTCGAGGCTTCGGGCATCAAGGAACAAGATCTTGCTGAAGTTGCCAGAACAGGTGTGAATTTCATTTCACTTTCTTCGCTTGTACGAGGAGCGTCTTATATCGATGTATCGATGAAAGTCGAAAGAAGATAGTGCATCGTTCGTATTGCCCGGTTCGGAGAGGAAGATGAGTTTTCGGCGCGATGATCATCTTGAATAGTAAGTCCGACTTACAAACCGAAATCGCAAAAAGTGGGAGCGGGAGATTAAATCCGGGAAATGGCATCCGGTGTCTAGTCAAATACTGGGCAATTAGAAATTTTACCGGATCTCGTTCATATCTAATTGCCTTTTCGAAAAATGACAGCAGGAATCGAAGGGAAAAAAATGACATTTGAACACTTTGCACTTAACGTGAGACAACCGAGAGAAATGGGAAAATGGTATGTCGAAAACTGCGGGATGAAGATCGTGCGCGAGGTGAGCGAATATCCATATACCCGCTTCCTATCTGACGAATCGGGTCATGTCGTCATGGAAATCTACTCCAATGATTCTGCAAAGTATACCGACTTTAAGAATGCCCATCCTCTTGAATTTCATTTTGCGCTGAAGGTCGGCGATGCCGAGGCTGTGAAGCAGAAGCTTATCTCTGCCGGCGCAACTCTTGTCGAAGAGGTGAAGCCCACCGATGGTTCGCATCTCGTGATGCTGCGCGACCCTTTTGGTGTGCCACTGCAGCTATGCAGAAGAGCTAGGCCCCTGGTTTGATCCGACGATTCCCTTAATGCGGTGATGATTAATAATCAAGCATACGACTGTTGATTGCCTGACTGTCTGTGAAGTGGTCGGAGCTCGGCCTGCAATCTGGCACATTTCGGTATTCTTAGTCTTCCAATATTCTATCCCTTGACCTTAATGTCGCGAGTGTTCTTTCTCTTGTTATTTGGAAATGGGATTTTCCCGCTCATGGCGTTTCTAGACTTTCATCTTTTCAAATGCGAATGTCCCGACGAATATAGCAGCGACTCCGAATGCCGTGATAATTCCAAAATCGAAAAGCAATGTGAACTGGGCTGTTCCTAACAACACCCCTCTCAAAGCGTCGACTGCATACGTAAGAGGATTTAAGAAAGTGAATACGGCCAGCCATGAAGGCAACCGGTTGATCGGAAATAGTGCTCCTGAGAGAAAGAATAACGGGAAGAGAAGAAAGCTTGTGATGAGTTGAAATCCTTCCGGACTTTCCATTCGTGAACCTATGATGAGGCCGATGCTGACCATCCCGGCTGTCGCGATGACCAGAATGATCAACGACATGATTATTGAAGACATCCGCATATGAAGTCCGGGGATTATTCCGAAGCCCCCGAGAATCGCCCCGAGAAGAAGTAGAATCAAAGATTGAATGAATGAGTCCGTAGTTCCCCCAATTACCTTCCCAATAAATATCGAAGTTCTGGAAATCGGAGCAACGAGGACCTCTTTCAAAAAATCTATCTTCCTGTCCCAGACAATATAGACTCCGAAGAATATCGACGAAAAGAGAGTCGCCTGGATCAACACACCGGGGTAAATGAATGTCTGATAGTTGATTCCGGAAATAGCGACATTTGCTCCCAACCCCCCGCCAAATATCAAAAGCCATAGAATCGGATTTACGATCGACGCAACGATTCTCGATTTCTCTCTGAGGAAAACCTTGAACTCTCTGTACCATATCGCAAGAATTCCGTTCAGCTCATTCATTGGTTCGACCTGTAGTGCATGGTTCTCTCAGCCCACCCGCCTTCGGGGGAAGTGTCTCGAATCTCCTTTCCTGTGTAATGCAGGAAGACGTCGTTGAGCGTAGGAGAATGGAACTCGACGGACTCGACCTTGCCGATGGTGAGGAGTATTCGGGGAAGCTGTTTATTAATTTCCGTCACTGTCAGGGAGATCAGACCGTCTTTGAGTTCTATACTCTTTACGAACTCAAGCCTCTTGATTCCGTCTATGTCAGGGTTTTCCACTTTCATGGTGACGACATCACCACCGATAATCCTTTTCAGATTAGCGGGTGAGTCCAGTGCCACGATTTTCCCTCTGTCGATGATTGCGACTCTATTGCAGAGCTTGTCAGCCTCCTCAATGTAGTGTGTCGTAAGCACGAGACTCATGTTCACTTTCTTTGCCAGGTCCTCTATGTATTTCCAGATGTGAGCGCGCGATTGAGGGTCCAGACCGAGCGTCGGCTCATCGAGGAACAATATCCTGGGACGGTGCATGAGACCTCTTGCGAGCTCCAGTCTTCTTCTCATGCCGCCGGAATATTTTTTTACCAGATCATTTTTTCTGTCCGTCAGATCAACCAATCGCAAAACCTCTTCAATTCTTTCTTCTCTCAGTTTTGCCGGCATACTGTAAAGCATCCCGTGCAGTTTCAGGTTTTCGTAGCCGGTGAGCGTATCATCGGAGCTCGGTTCTTGAAAAACGATTCCGATGGATTTTCTGACTCGCGCGGGTTCCCTGACTATATCGAACCCACCAACCTCTGCTGTTCCCGCCGTCGGCTTCAATAATGTCGTAAGCATGAGAAGTGTGGTTGTCTTCCCGGCACCGTTAGGCCCCAGGAGGCCGAAGATTTCTCCCTGTTCTATGCTGAAACTAAGGTTGTCCACGGCGACAAAGCTGTCGAATCTCTTCGTTAGGTTGATTGTCTCGATACTTGGCATGGCGGTGGAGAAACTCTCAGTCATTTTTCTTAATGACTATGAATTTGGAGTGATATTTCCAATTAATCAATGTAGCCTGCATGGTGTTTCACCTGGCACACATTGCGCTCAACTTCATTTTGACTTTTGAATGGCCCTTTTCCAAATTGATGAGAGGAGCGGCTAACGTATGGCTTCCTGGTTGTGCAGTTGCATCATCGCATCATGGTCGTTCGAGGGTCGACCTCGCGCTTGTCTGCTAGAGACAACCGTCAGGAGCGGTCTTCGACAGTGAGTCGGACTGTTGCAGTTGACACAGGCATGAAATTTTGTTAGAATGAAAACGTGGAGAAGAAAAAAATGCGAAATCAGCCGGATGTGAGCATATCCGTATTGTACACAGCAAGGGGAATCCGGTTCGCTGCGGAGACGCCAAGAGCCAATGACTGAGCTGCCGTCATGTCGTGCCAGCGCTGCGATCAACTGGAATAGTCTTGGTTAATAGCTCTCATCGGTTTGGGTTCCGGAGATTCGTTCATCTGAACGCGCTCTCTGAACGATGATTCTTTGAAACTAACTTTGAAGGGAATTAAAATGAAAACTATTCTAGTCATCATTCTTTTTCCGGTACTGGGTGTTTGTCAAGGATTCTTGCCGAGGTGGGAGATGTCGGTATCAGGTGATGTGAATTCTTATTCAAACTCAAATGGAAGCACCTGGTATGCAGCGCTTGCGTTCCGCCCAGGGCTCTTCATTGACTATGGGTTTTCTGTCGAGCCGGAACTCTTCTGTGGAGTCTCCAAAGGTAACTCGAACGCTGAAAATATCAGTGGGAATCTCTGTTATAATTATGGAATGGGGTACTCTGTCGTCGTACCGTTTGTATTGGTAGGGTACGGAATCGGTAACGGAGTGCCGTTCAATCAACCTTTACGGCGCGAGACGGACAACTCGACTGGTGTATCACTTGTCAACGCCGGCGGCGGATTGAAAATAATGGCGTTGGGTGGAAGAGCACTCCTCAGAGCGGAATACCGATATCAGTCATTTACTGTTAAGTATACGAATTTCACAGACCACATACACGCGAACCGCTTGCTTCTTGGATTTTCAGTCTTGCTGTGAATGACTTGATCGCGCCAAGTAATATGTGAGTCCCGGATTTACTCTTCGTCGGAGCGGCTGAGTCAAGGGACCTGGACGAAGATAATGGTGGGTCTCTCAGCTGTGTAGAAAAACAGGTCTGCGGCTGTCATGATGTTATCTGCTTCGCCTCGATAGGTGTTGTCATGTGAAAGCTCGACATGCCCGCAATGAAAATGTAGATATACACGAGTGCAATGAGGAGACAAACACCGATGATGTGGATACTCACTCGAGAAGGCAAAACAAATTCCTCGACGATGCGTGAGCCGTAAACCAGGATAATAAGCACAAGGACGGAAGAGCCGATCCGTGTTTGCACCAATTCCCCCGGATAAAAGAGTGACGTCCACGACAAAAAGGAAATCATCAGCGCCCCGCCGATAGCAAGCATCTGCATCAGCCGAAAGAATCGCATTGAAGAACAAACCCGGGATGTCCTGTAACAAAGGAAGATATTAAACAATGCCAGGCAAAAATTAAGAACGCCGACCAAGATGACAGCAGTTCGTAATGTTGTTTCCTTTTAAGGTGATTTCAATTTATCTGCTGCTTGTCGTATGCGGTCTTCTTCAGAGTCATTGAGATAAATACCGGATTGCGCACTGCAACACCTTGTCGTTGCCTGCATCGATATCTGCTTTGGTGTTCTGAACAATCACATCGGGTATGATTCCAATCCCCTCCGGACATTTTCCGTCAGGTGTTACAGGAAATCTCTCTCCGCTGAAAAATATTCCAATTGGAGTGCAAGATCGAGAGAGGTGCTCCATTCCCATGACTCCATTGTCCTGCCGTTGCTTGATGGCACATACAGGAAATAGTAATCCGAATGACTCATGAATGAATTGATCGCACCGCCGGCGAAGAAACAGATTCGGCGATCCATTCTTCGGAAACGATACGTGTTCCATTATACGTTCCTTTGTTTAGATACAGCAAACCGATTCTTATCATGAGGAAAAAGTATCAATCATCGAGTCTCACGTCGGGCGAAGCGCAGACATTGATCGACAAGATAAATGTTTTCGTGGAGCAGAATAAGCCGCATCTAATTCCGGGTCTGACGATAAACCAGATGGCAAGGAAGATGAACATACCGATGCGGACTCTATCGCAAATCATAAACGAATACTTCGGACAGAACTTTTACGATTACATAAACAAGCTGAGGATAGAAGAGGCGAAGAGGATTCTCACGGAACAGGGGAGTAAGAAGACAGTGCTCGAAGTGCTATATGAGATCGGATACAACTCGAAATCTTCTTTTAATGCGGAATTTAAAAAAGCCACCGGATTAACTCCGACAGAATTCAAGAGACGGGCGAATTAAGGTCAAAACATTATTGCTGAAGGTGAAATTCCGATTTAGGTTTGTTTTTGAGTTGGAAGGGGGGACACGTCAGAAGTAACGCTCTCTCTGACGTTATACCATTCACAAAAAGGATGAATAACACAGAGTTCTGAACAGCCCGAACCGTCGTAAGAAATATTGAGTTAAGAAACGAGAGTTCTTGCTCGACGCAAGTTACGGGTGAGTGGCTAGAAGTATGCTTCAAGCTTGAGATAGTATGCCTGCGGATAAAACCAGTACTCGGTAAGTGAATTGCCGTAAGTGTAAAGAGAACCCAATGTGAAGGAAGTGTTATCGCTCGAGGAGTAAGCGATCGATCCTGCGAGATAGCCGCTCCCATCGTCGAAGTTGGAATTCGATGATAACATGATCGAGATAAGTGGAGTCAGCTGATATGAGCCACTCACAACGAGGTAATCCTTGCCGAGATTCAAAATCCTTCCTTCGTAGAGGCCCACCAAATCGTAATTGATCCGGTCGAGCGTGCCTTGTCCGTTGTGATAGTATTCGATCATGCCGTAAAGTTTGTCCGTAAATTGGTAATCGGCTCCCAAAATCCATTTCACGAAGTAACCGCTGCTGTTCAACACATCCGTCGAGACAAGTGCCTCGCCTCTTATTCCGGCACCGCCGACATCTCCTGCGAAGTCTCCTCCATTGACTAATCGCTTATCCACGAACCCAGTCATAACGGAAAAATCATATCCGAGAAAATTCGTCCTGAATCTCCCCGCATAATCGGAATATTTGAAATGGTATTCCGAGTTGTAAACGAACTGGAGATCGGTGAGCTGACCGAGATAGAATTTTAGGGAAGCGGCATCCGCGCCGTCCTTTTCGATCTTACCGAAGTTGGCGGGGTTGATGGGATTGAAAATGTCTGTCGGGTTCCACACTCGGCCGGTTCCCCAGCTTATGCGCTGTCTTCCGATCACGAGTGAGCCGAACGAGAAATCTTGATCGAAGTATAAGCGATCGATGTAATGTGAAAGCGTCACATGTTTCTCGTTCACCGGTTGCCACTTGAGACTGACAACCTGCCTAAACGGTGTCGTGGAAACCAGACCGAAGGTGAGATTCTGCGAGTAGTACAGCCCATCTATTTCATATTCGATTCCGATTTTCGTGTTGTCACCGAAGTGAATCGTAGGACGCAGCCTCAATCTGGCGAGGTCGGCGAATTGCGAACGTGAGGTGTTTGCCTGTTGTGCCAATGCAGGCTGGATGTTTTCGTAAACAGGCATTTCCATGATGTAGCCGGAAAAATCGAGCGAGGGTTCTGATCTATCTGAAGTTTGTGCATTTGTAGTCGAGACGAAAAGCACGAAGATCATCACGATTCCATATGTCGCCCCTACGGGGCTGGATTTCCTCTTAAAGGATCTTCCTACAATTATTTCGTTCCTACGGAACTCAACCAACGATTCTGTAATCCGCAATTCCAATAATCCAATTATCCACTAATCCATTAGTCCTTCATTCCATCTAAGCCGTGTGTTATTGGTTTTTCTTTTCGCTGACGATCCTGCCATCTTTCAGAATCAGAAGTCGGTGCGCTCGCTCGATTACCTGTGGATCGTGCGAAGAAAAAACGAAAGTGATAGCGTTCTTTTTGTTCAGGTCTTCCATCAGCTCGAGGAGCTTAACCGCTGTCTCGGAGTCGAGGTTCGCGGTCGGTTCGTCGGCGAGAACCAGTCTCGGCTCGTTGGAAATTGCCCGTGCGACGGCGACTCGCTGCTGCTGACCTCCGCTCATCTCATTCGGACGTTTATCAGCAAGCTCCGCGATGTCGAGCTGCTCCATGAGTGCAAGCGATCTTCGTTTTCGTTCTTCGGATGGAATGCCGCGAAGCATCATCGTGAATTCGATGTTCTCGAGCGCGCTGAGGACCGGATTCAAGTTGTATGCCTGGAAGACAAAACCGATCTTCCTCAGCCGAATTTCGGCAAGCTCTCGCCTGGTCTTGGTGGCCACATCTTCGCCATCGAGGAAAACTCTTCCACTCGTCGGTTTATCCAGTGTGCCGATTATGTTCAACAGGGTTGTCTTGCCTGAACCGGAGGGTCCAGCGATTACCGAGAAATCGCCGGGCGAAACTGTGAGACTTATTCCTCGCAGTGCCTCCACAGGAACACCGTTGTCCTTGTAGATCTTTTTGACATCTGCGACATGAATTATTTCTGAGTTGACATTTGTAGATTCCATTATTCCTCCAATGCTCTGCGCCGCGGGCGCATGCGCCTTTGGCGGACATTATTCAACTTCTATGTTGCCCTTATTGCCTCGACCGGTTGCAGCTTTACGGCTCTCAGTGCAGGGTAAATAGCGCCGCAAACAGTTGCCAGCGGGATAATTATGATCGTATTGGCGAGAGATGAGACGGTCAGGATCGGATAGATGGTTGTCCCGACGCCGAGTGACTTCAGGCTTTCCGAGAACATCGCCAGATTCCATCCTGAGTATGACAGCGGGATGAGGACGCCGAAAGAAGCAACGAGGCCAATTGCCGTGCCTGTCAAGCCAAGGTAAGCAGCCTCCATCATTATCATCGTGAAAATTCTTCTGTTCGACATTCCGATCGCCATATCGACTCCGAATTCGAACGTCCGTTCCATGACAGCCATAAGCATCGTATTGACTATGCCGAATATCAAGGCGATGGCGATGATCGCATAGAATATGTAGATCGTTTCATCGTACAGCTGTATCTGCATCACGAGAAGAGGAAGCATTTGCTTGTAGGTCAACACCTCGTACAACTTCGGGAGTTCGGACCTTATCCTTCCCGCGATTTGGTCCGTCTGTTTTGTTTCAGCTGGATTCACGATGAACTCAGAAATCCTGTCTTGTGCACCGAGCATCCGTTGAGCAGTCTGGAGCGGAATGTAAACATGTGATTGATCAAATCCCGAATCGAACGTTTCAAACAACCCGACGACCCGGCAGGCTTCGGAGCCAATGCTTCCATCAAGCCGTGACGCCATTATGACAACCTTATCGCCAAGTCCAACTTTTAATTTGTCTGCCGTCGAAGTGCCGATGATTATTTCATCGGGCCTGCCCGAGAGATAAATTCCCTTGACCACATATTTGTATATGGTGGTTACTCTTTCCTCCGACTTCGGAGTGACGCCGACAATGGAGACACCTGATGAATTGTAGGCGCTGTTGACCATACCGAATGTTCGGAGTCTTTCCGAAACGCTGCATGATGAACTTTCCTTTGATAACGCAGACCTGACTTCATCAGGATCAAGTATCGAATTTTTGAGTGAAGGATTCGCCTTATAACCTTTCTTGTGGATCTGAATGTAGCCGGCGTCTGCTCCGATCTGGTTTGTCAGCATCTGCCGCATCATCCCGATAGAGAGACCATCTGTGAGAATCATCGCCATTACTCCGATCATTATCGACATAATCAGTATCAGCGACCTGCGTTTGTTTCTCAGAATATTCCGCCAGGCGATCTTTTGCATCATCAAGTAAAGCGAATCCCTTTCAACGGCTCTAATCTCAGCACACGCCACAGCGGGTACACTGTTGCGACTATCGAGATTCCTAATATTGTCAAGGTTGAATCTAGGAAAATCTTGAGTGAAAGGCTGGAAACGAGTACGGGCGCGAAGTTGTATTCGCGATAAAGCTGTGCTACATCGCCTCCCAGGTGAATCGGATGTTGAATCAAATAAGAATTCACTGCCACGCCAATTCCATTTCCAATAGTGAAACCTAGAATGAGCATGAAGACTACCTCCATTGCGACTGCGGCCACCAATCTCTCCTGAGACATTCCGAGCGAGAGCATCACGCCATATTCTCTGAATCTCTCCGTGATCGACATCAGGACCGTGTTCAGTATGCCAAATCCAACTACGGCAAGAAGGATTATTATGTAGAGTATGCCGCTCGAATTGTCAAGCTCGATAGTCTGGTTCAACTGAGGCAGGAGTTCTTGCCAGGGAAGCGCCACGAGGCCCGATGGTTTCAAAACATCATCGAGCCGCTTTGCGATTTTCTCAACATCGTCCTGGTTTTGAACCGAGATAGCGACGGCGTTTATTCTGTCTCCGATTCCCAGAAAATTCTGAAGATCCGATATATCGATGAAGGCACCCGTACGATCGAACTCATCTGAGCCGGTTTTAAATGTGCCAACGATTCTGACGAACATATTGCCGAGCGATCCATCGAAGCCTTGCGCGAGCACGACGACCGTATCTCCGACTTGCCCTTCGAGGTTCTGCAGAAGTCTATATCCCACGACAATCTCAGGAACATTCCGGGTCTTATTGATTGAATCGGCCGCAAGATAATGGCCGGAGTTGATTTTCTTTTCAAAGTCAGTTATGACCGGCTCGGTCTCCGGTGAAATGCCCATGATCATCATTCCGAGCGACTGATCACGATAGCTCAAGAGCGCGTCCGTTTGAATTCTTGGCGAGCTCCCATCGATTTGTGGAACACTTTTTATGGCATCCTCGATCTTTGGGGTTAACTCGAAGCTCTTCTGAAGTGTAGGACTTTTGTTGTAGCCATTTTTCTGAATCTGGAGAAAGCCCGTCGACAAACGAACGGCGCTCTTTATTGTCTCGGAATACGTGCCATATTGTATCCCACGCTGGATGATTGAGAGCGTAATTGCGAATATCACCGCCGCCATTGCGATCATGGTACGACGCCAGTTGCGCCACAAACTCCTCCAGGCTAATCGAAAGAGCAGCATATCCTATTATTTCAACATTTGAAATTCATAATTCAACATTTTTCATCTTAAACTGACCTGATCGCTTCAACCGGGTGAAGACGAATCGCTTTCACCGCTGGATAGACAGCACCGATGACCGTAACGAGCGGTATGATCAAAATTGCTTTTATGAAATCTGCAGTCTCGAGGATCGGGAAGATTGTCGAGCTGGAACCCCATGATCTGAGACTCTCGGAAAATACCGATAGATCCCATCCTCTGCGAGACACATCCACGCAAGTGAAGTAGACAATTATGAGACCCAGCACGGTTCCCGCAATTCCAAGGAAGAAAGCCTCGATCAGGATCATCCTGAATATTTTTCCGGTTGACATCCCGACAGCCATGGCGACACCGAACTCGTGAGTCCGTTCCAGGACCGCCATGAGCATGACATCGATGATGCCGAAGATCAACGCGATCGCTATTATTCCGTATATGACATAAAATATCTGATCGTAGAGTCCTAATTGCATGACAAATAAGGGGAGCATTTCCTCGTAGCTCATGATTTCAAATTTGTCCGGGGAATTAGATGTTGCGCTGATCTGGTTATGGAGAATGTTCATTACAACAGACATCTGATTGCGGTGGATCGGATTGATCACAAATTCAGAAACCATGTCGCGAACATTCAACATCTGTCGAAGCGATTGAATGGGAACGTAAACATGAGACTGATCAAAACCAGAATTCGATGTTCTGTAGATACCACAGATGCGACAACCTTCAGAGCCAACGCTGTCATCCGACTGCGAAGCCATGATAACGACCTTGTCGCCAATTTCGGCTTTTAGTTTTTCCGCAATAGCAGTGCTGATGATTATTTGATCAGACTCCCCGGTCAGGTACTCTCCTTCGACGATGGATTGAAACATCGTCGTCACTTTTTTTTCTTTGTCAGGGGCAATCCCAACTATTGCGACTCCGGCTGAATTGTACGCGCTGCTAACGAGTCCATAGGTTCGGAGGCGTTCCGAGTACTGAATCATTGTAGAGTCGCCTTTAAGAAATTCTCTCAAAAGATTTGGCGAATCCATCGAATTGTCGATGCTGGGGTCGGCCTGGTAACCTGCCTTATGAATCTGTATGTAACCGGCGTCGGTTCCGATTTGGTTCGTCAACATCTGTTCCATAAATCCACGAACAAAGGTGCGCGTTAGCACTAAAGCAAAAACACCGACCAGAATAGACACCGTCAGTATCAGGGACCTGCGTTTATTCCTTAAAATATTTCGCCAAGCAATCTTGCCGAGCATTACTCCCTCATTTTAAGTCTTGTTGTAAGATTGGCAAGAAAGCTGCAAGCTCCAAAGTTCAAGTTCCGAACGAATCTCAAGTGCCATTCTTCAAACCAAGGATGGACGATTTGGTCCTTATCTATTTGACACTTGGAAATTGTGTTGATCTTGGATTTTGTATTTTGGGATTTCATTTCAAGTGTATCTTATTCCCTTCAGTGGTTCAAGTCTGAATACTCGCCAGAGTGGGTAGAATGCTGAAGCAAACGAGATTATGAGAACAGTGGAAGAAGCAAGTATGGATGTTGACGTCGAGACATGTGAGGTAATTATCGGTACGTTGAAACCGTACTGTTTGTAGATCTGTTCCAGATTTCCGCCGATGACAATTGGATGGGCGGAAATAAAATAGCTGATTCCAACGCCCAGCAGATTTCCAAGCAGGATGCCGATGACGATCATGAAGAATGTTTCGATCGCGACAGTGGCCACCAGCTTTTCCTGTCGCATTCCCAAAGAGAGGACAACGCCGTATTCTCTGAACCTTTCGGTAACGGACATGAGGACTGCATTCAGGATTCCGAAGCCCACAACCACAAGTAGGATGATCATGAATATGAAATCGCCACTCTGCTTAAACTTCAACGTCTGATCCATCTGAGGCATGAGCTCTTGCCAAGGGACTGCGACAAGTCCAAGCGCTTTCAAGGTTGAATCCAATTGAGAGGTCACTTCCGGCACGTCGTCCATCTTATCGACAGAAATCGCAACTGCATTGACCCGGTCATCCATTGAAAGAAAAGGCTGCAAATCAGCTATGTCCACGAATGCACCCATCCGGTCGAATTCATCCGATCCGGTTTTGAATGCACCAACGATCAGGGCGAACATGTTGCTTAACACTCCATCGAAACCCTGGCAAAGCACGACGACGGAATCTCCGACTTTCGCCTTCAAGTTCTGTAAGAGTCTGTAGCCTACAACGATCTCTGGAGCTCGACCAAGTCGCGAACTCTTCTCCGAAAGGAAACGTCCTGCAGAAACCCTGTTTTGGAAATCAGTGATTAATTTTTCTGACGCGGGCGAGATTCCCATGATCATTACACCCATGGAGTGGTCTTTGTAGCTCAGAAGTCCGTCGGCCTGGATCCGGGGAGAAGTTCCCGTGATGAGTGAATTCTTTTCCGTAAGTCGTTCCATTCTCTCTGAAAACACAAAGCTTTTCTGTAATGTCGGGTTGCCCACATATCCCGGTTTCTGGATTTGTATGAAACCGGTGGAAAGCCGCGCAGCATCTTTTATTGCTTCGAAGATAGTGCCGTTGTCGACATTCATTTTTATCATGGTGAGGGAAGCGGCAAAAGAAATTGCCGCGATGACGAGAAACGATCTTCTCCGGTTCCGCCAGAGACTTCGCCACGCAAGGATTATAAACAGCATCGTCGATTACTTCTCCAGTTCCTTCAGGGAGAAGATTCTGTTGGGGATCTTCATATCGAACGATGCCTCGTCCATCTTGATTTCGGTCGAGTGAGTCTTATCGGAATTGTACATCGTCCAGACCGCAGGAACTTTTCTTCCTCCCATAACCTTGAAGTCGCTCATCGCCATAGTTCTCATCAGCTTTTCTTTTTCATCGAAATACTCGACTTGTGCGGGAAGATCATCTCCCTTTCTCACCCAATAAATTATTTTACCCCAGACGACAGGAGCATTCGGTTTTGGTATCAGCTGGAGCTTCCAGCAATCCACATTCTCTAATTTATCGTTCCCGATTATGGTGATAGTATAGTCTTCGTACAGAGTTTCACCGCGCACCATGTCATCGTAAGTATAGTCCGAACCGTTCCACGACTGAAGCATCATGGAAGGAGGGATGCGAATTGTGGTCTCAGTATTTCGGAGGTACATCCATATTTCGTTGCCGAGCTTGAGAGTTCTGTTGCCGGCTTCGCGGGCGGGGGCCAGGATCCTTACGAGAGCCTTCTCATCGCCGAGCGACCAGCTTTCCATTTTCATTGTCCGGGAGTAGTCCGCAGTTGTGATTGTCATTTCTATTATTGAGTGGCTCGACAACTTGCCTTTGATTGCGTCCTCTGCCTTGCGTAGAATCTGTTGACCGTCCTGTGCAATGGCATTGGTTGCGAGTGAGTATAGCATTAGGAGAGACAGCGCGATAAGTCGGATCATTTTACTAACTCCTGAGTCGGTGGTCATAAACAAATTGGAAATCATCCTGATCCCTGGTTATTAAGTGGTTTTCAAAGCATCGACCATCATGTTGACGCTCCACAAAAGGTGTTTCTCGATATCAACGTCTGTTATGCCCAGGGACCAAAGGAGGATACTTCCTTCAATGAGTCCGACTATTGCGACCGCGACTTTATGCGGATCGACCCGGTGGAATTCTCCCTGCTCGATTCCTTGTCGTATTATGGTTTCGAGAACTGAACAGTAGGTGTCGAGATCCCTTTTCGCCAATTTTCTAATCGTCTTGTTTCGGGAAGCAAGCACATATAGCTCGTGCATAAATGGCCTGAAGCGCATCATCCTTTCCACCTCTTCTATCGAGAACTCGAGAAGGTTGTTTATTCGGCTTGATGCGGTGCCTGTCGCGGTGAGCAAGCGCAGAGTCTCCGGCATTTCGGTATAGAAAAAAACATTCAGAAGCTCTTTAATCAATTCATCTTTGCTTTTGAAATACCAATAGATCGCGCCTTTGCTCATCCCGGACTCGCGGACTATGTCGTCCATGCTGGTTTCCTTCAACCCGGAGCGGGCAAATGCTTTTATCGCCGCCTGCAGGATCTGGTTTTTGCGCTTCGCGCTATTTTCTTGATTTCTTGTTCGAGCCATATATGTTCATAAACCGACCAGTCGGTTTATGAATAGAATAATGTCTTTTTATGATAGTGTCAAGATGTTAGGTGTTGCGGATTGGTATCGGCTCACACCTGCATTTGAGGGGGTAGTCCGAGATGAGCGCGGACTTTCCTTCCTTGATGTAGGCTTTGTTCCGGGCGTGCGAAAACGAGGACCAGTACTTTAGCTGACACCTTTTGAATTCAGGAATTCGGAATACTTCTTGTCGGAGTTAAGTATATGTCCGTTGAGCCAGTCCTTCAAGAAATTCATCAATTCCACCGTGATGACAGGAGCGCCGGTCTCGAATTTGTCCTTCAGTGCGAGGACCTGCTTTGTCAGTTCGTCATGTTCTCTCTTGTGTCTGAGGTACTCCGGATAACCGTATTTTTGAAAAAGTCCTTCCTCTGTCCCGAAATGGCTCACGGTGTAGTCGGCCAAGTCTCCCAGTACCTTTCCCAGCACATCTTTTCCTTTACCTGCCCTCATTGATTCGTGCAGAAGGTTGATTAACTCGATCAGTCTCTTGTGTTGGCTGTCTATTTCTTTGATATTGACGCTCAGGCTTTGTGTCCATTGGATAAGCGGCATTGCAGTATCTCCTTGACTATGTTGTCTGTTTTGGTGCTATGAGCATTCTCAGTTCGCGAAACTCTTCACTCCTTCGTCGGAATTATGTTCATAAACCTTTAGACTGCGGCCGCGACCCGCGAGTGTCAGAACGCCTGAGTGGAATTTGACCTCCCATCTGCTATCTTTGATTTGTCAAAGCTTTCGAGGCCGTGAATAGACTTGTTGTCCTGCTCGACATTCTCCTGATCGCAATAGTCGGATATTTCACATGGTTCCTGGCAACCGACTATCAGACATTTCAAGGTCGCTATCATCTCCCTTTTGTCATCTGGACAATTGATACCATCGACCTTTTCATTCATGAAGGCGGACACTTCGTCTTCGGTTTTCTGGGACGAATGATCTATTTCATGGGTGGATCGCTTATGCAAATAATTCTGCCTGGGCTGTCCGTTTGGGTTTTCTTGAAATCCGGATTCAGGACTCTCATCGGGACTCTCTACTGGTTAGGTCAGAACCTAGTCAATGTGTCTGTCTACATCGGCGATGCGCCGTACAGAAGACTTCCTCTTATTTCCGACAGCGCAATTCACGACTGGAATTGGATACTCGGGCATGAAGGCATGCTCGACTCGGCTGCGACCATTTCAAATGTTGTTTTGGTGCTGGGAATTGTTTCGTGCTGCGGTGCATTGCTGACCTCTATTTATTTTCTCGTCATCGATGTCAAAGGAATGGTTTTACCGGATTGAAATTACGGCACAAGGGACTGCGCGCGTGTATGCGCCTCCAACTCTTCGAAGAGAAATGAAACATTTGATTGGAGTTTGCAGTAGTCTTGAGCTGGCTGCTTTTCGATTTAAGAATAATTTGATTTCCACAGAGAAATAGGGAGTTGGTGCAAATGTCGGAGCCGATTCTGGCTACTTCCGGTCTGAGCAAGAGGTTCGGCAGCCGCTGGGCCGTGAAGGACCTGAACCTCGAAGTTCAAGCTGGCGATGTGTTCGGATTCCTCGGGCCCAACGGGGCAGGGAAGAGTACAACCATCAGAATGATTCTCACTCTTCTCGCACCAAGTTCAGGAAGTGTGAAGATCTTCGGAAGGGATGTTAAGAAGGACCGGAAATACGTTCTTTCAAGAGTGTGCGGCATTGTGGAGAAACCGGACTTCTATCTTTTTCTTTCCGCGTTTAGAAACATGCAAATCCTGGGTTCGCTCACCAGAAAGGTGAGCAGAGACGAGATCTTTAATGTGCTCGAGATAGTCGGTTTGAAACCGAGGGCTCACGACAAGGTCAAGACATTTTCTCATGGCATGAAGCAGCGTCTCGGCATAGCTCAGGCCATCCTGACGAAACCGGATCTCGTCATACTTGACGAACCAACGTCCGGCCTTGACCCGCAGGGGATGAAAGAAGTGAGGGAACTGGTCCTGAAGCTATCGAAAGAACATGGTACAACGATTTTTCTGTCATCGCACTTGCTCACCGAAGTCGAAGCCGTAGCTAACAGGATGGGAGTTCTGAACCATGGCGAGCTCGTTGCTCAAGGAGCGGTCTCGGATCTATTGGATGGAGATTCCTCATATTATTCCATACAAGCAACTCCCCAGGATCAGGCTGTGCAACTTCTCAAAGGAACCGGCTGGGTTGAAGTTATGGCTGTCGGCAACATGATAGAAGTCCACATTGATTCGCGTCGTGCGGCGGAGCTGAACAGGCTCCTCGTGACTGGCGGCATAGAAGTCTCTTCGTTCGCTGCCAAGAGAACGCTCGAAGACTATTTCCTGAAGATAACAGAAGGGGCATCCGAAGTATGAGTCTTTTTGGAATTGAAGTGCTGAAAACCTTCAGACGATGGCGGACCTACATCGGATTTGCGGCAGTCGCGGTTGCAGTGGTCTTGCTCGAAGTGATCATCAAACTCAACGAGGCAGGAATGGCTCGCGCATATGCCGGCGGCCTGAGCAGCGACTTTCTCATCTCCGGCAACGTTCTGAACGCTTGGGTCATTACTGCTTTCGTCATGAATTCACTTTATGTGCATGTCCCGTTTCTGGTAACTCTTGTTGCGGGAGACATGGTCTCTTCCGAAGGAACTTCAGGGACCATACGGTTCCTTCTCATCAGGCCGCCGTCTCGTTCGCAAGTTATCTTGGCAAAGTTTCTGGCAATGCTTTTCTACACGGCTCTGCTGATAATATTTCTGGCGCTGCTTTGCATCGGCATCGGGCTTGCCTTCTTCGGCGGTGGTGACCTAATCCGTTTGCAGGCCGGGATTCCTCATATCGTGATCCTTGCCGAGAAGGTTGCCGCTTCACGAACCGTGCTCGCTTTCTTAGGTGCGATTCTCTCAATGTCGGTCGTCGGCTCGCTCGCATTTCTGTTCTCGACTCTGGTCGACAACTCCATCGGACCTATCATAGGTGCGATGGCAGTCGTGGTTGTTTTCTTCGTGGTCGGGAACCTGCCGTTCGATTCTCTCGAACCGCTCCGCCCTTACCTGTTCACCACCTACATGGGTATCTGGCAATTATTTCTCGATGACCCGATTAATTGGAGCGAGGTGGGAAAATATGTTCTTGCTCTCGCCGTGCATGACGCTTTATTTTTCGGCATCTCTTACTTCGTCTTTATCAGAAAGGATATAAAAAGCTGATGAGCTCGTTGTCGATCTTGCTTGGTTTCCTGTTTCTGTTTACGTCGTTACATTTCGGGGGGTCACGCGAACAACAGGAGGCACAGAAATATCTGAGAAATGTAATTGAACGCTCTGCGGGAATAAGGGATTATGTCGTGGACGTTAAGGTTCATCTCGACATGGAGGCGGTAAAGGCCCCGGACATGGAAGCGAGGATCTATTACAAAGAGCCGGATAAAGTGAAGATAGATTCGAAGGGACTGTTCTTTCTCCCGAAAGAAGTCGGAGTTTTCAATCCACGCAGGTTCAATCCCGAGGAGTTCGACGCTGATATTCTCGATACTCTGAATTATGACGGTGATCCCGCGGTTCGCGTTTCTCTTCAGCCAAAGAAGGACGAGGAACGAGCTCATAAAATTGTTCTTACGATCGACAAAAAAGTCTGGCTCATGAAGGAAATAGCGACGGTACCGTATCCCGGCAGGCAGGCAGATGCAAAGATCAAATATGGATCCTTCGACGGTTTCATGCTCCCGGTAGAGATAGACGTCAACCTCGACTTGCAGAAGGTGGACGAGCAAGCTCAGAGTTTCGGTAACCAGCGCAGGCGGATGAATGAAGTAAGAGGAAGCGTCACGCTTTATTACTCGAACTATAAGATAAACACCGGGCTGAGTGACAGCATTTTTGTGAAGAGCGGAAGCAATTAGGAAGGAATTCGGACAGGCAGCGTATCCTGCTCGAAGTATCGTGGAGCACCTCTTCTCCTAATCACGCCGACCAATTGTGTACAATTCTAAGATGACCTACTTCAGGTACACAGTTGCGTTTCAAACCTCACTATTATACATTTTCTCGTCAAGGCATTCTCATAACCCACAACATGGAGGCAATTGTGAAGAACAAAGTCGTTATGTTCGCTATTCTCATTGGGGTGCTTGGCTTTCTGGTAGGACTGTTCGGCAAGCTAACGGGTCATCACTATCTCGTCGCGAATGCAACGTGGCACCTTTTCGCCCAAACCAGCTTCTTGTTCGCGATCGCGTGGGGTATAGGTAAAGATTCGGTGACCAAGAAAGATTCTGCTTAGAGGTCAATTAGCTACTGATTATCTCCTTGATGTAAGAACGTCTTCGGCGCCGCCTCTATTCGTGATGACGTAATGTATTTCAGGTGGCGCCTATGACGTTCATCAGTTTTCGGCCGATCGCGACAAGACTTATCGGATTTTTCCATAGCGGGGATTCTCGCATGAATGTAAATGCGATCGGCGGAAAAGTGTTCTGAATTAATTCAACCGCAAGTGGCAACGGCCAGGCAGGTGAAGCCGTCTACCACAGTGATCACTGCGTAGTTGCCATGTATCTCGACTCTTGTCCATTCTTGATAAACGTTGCCCCCTAAACTATATTTTGATTACACGTAAGAGAGAGGAAAGTTTGCAGTTTAAGATTCTTCCAAAAGAAAGTGGGGAACTCCGGAAAAATGATTCCCGAATAGGCAGCAATCGACAGAGTGTAAGTGGCTGTTGTTTCTGCGGAGTCATAGTCACTCGAGTCTCTCTGCTGGCCTCAATGATGAATGTCAAAGGAGTCGATGAATAAAGGCGGGTCGATTACACCTCTGATGTTGCAGTATCGCAAGGTGAAGGATCGCTACCCGGACGCGATAGTGCTTTTCAGGATGGGTGATTTTTACGAGACGTTTGAAGAAGATGCCAGGATCGCAAGCGCCGTCCTCTCATTGACACTTACGCGCAGAGCAAACGGAGCTGCGGCTGAAGTGCCGCTCGCCGGATTTCCACATCATGCAATAAATCAATACCTTCCCAAACTCGTCAAAGCGGGATACCGCGTCGCTGTGTGCGAACAACTGGAAGATCCGAAGCTGGCAAAAGGAATAGTGAAACGCGACATCGTTGAAGTGGTGACTCCGGGTGTGAACTTCTCCGTCGAGTCGACGAAGGTGAACAACTATTTCGCGGCGGTGATCGCAGATGACCGCGAATTCGGATTGGCATTCTGCGACGCGACAACAGGCGAGTTCAACTATGCTCAGGGTGAGGTCGATCAGCTGGAAGCATACCTTGCCAAGATTGAACCGCTCGAGATAATTTTGCCGCACGGCCTTTCTGACAAAATCGAGCCATGCGCTCAAAGTTTGCCAAAGAGAACCATCATTACCAAACGCGACGATTACATTTTCAATTACGATTACGCTTATGATAGATTGATCCGCCATTTCAATGTCCAGAATTTGAAGGGATTTGGATTAGAATCTTCGAACGGATCCGCTCGTGAAAAAACTCTTGCAGTAGAAGCGGCAGGGGCGGCGCTCGACTATCTTTCCGAAACCCAGAACGGAAATCTTTCTCACATTGTCGGCATGTCGGAGTTCAGCCTGTCTGAATTCATGGAAGTCAACAGGACGAGCTGCAAGCATCTCGAAATTGCAGAGAGTATTTCAGAAGGAAGCCCGACGCTATTGGGCATACTTGATTTCACTAAGACGGCGATGGGAGCGAGATTGTTAAGGAAGATTCTGCTGCAGCCGTTGAAGAGCGTTGACAAAATTAATTCACGACTCGAGGCTGTCGAAGAGTTGATCGGCCGCCCGGAAGAAGAACAGGACCTTTCATCTTTTCTTTTAGAGTTTGGTGATCTTGAAAGGCTCGTGGCGAGGATTTCGACCAAGCGTGCATCTCCGCGCGAGCTTGGCGCGCTCCGCCTGATGTTGACGAAGCTGCCCGGCATAAAAGAAGTAGTCACCAGGTTGAAATCTAACATCTGGCTCGAGACTGCATCAGGGATCAACGTAGAATCGGAATTGCTGAAAAGGCTTGCCGACACTTTGTCCGATGATCTTCCGGCTCAAGTGGCCGATGGCGGCGTCATCAGGAAAGGTTGTGATCCGGAGCTCGATAGCCTTAGAGATCTGGCATTCAATGCCAAGGACTGGATAGCGCGCCTCCAGGTTACCGAGCGAAAGCGAACCGGAATTCAATCGTTGAAGGTCGAATACAACTCCGTCTTCGGATATTATATCGAAGTGACGAATGCAAATCTTCATCGCGTGCCGTCGGATTATGTTCGCAAGCAGACTCTCGTGAACGCCGAGCGGTTCGTGACTCAGGAATTGAAAGAGTATGAGGAGAAAGTTCTTCACGCAGAAGAGAAAATCCAGAAGTTGGAATTGCGACTCTTCGAAGAATTGCGAGACGAGGTTGCATCACATTCTTCATCCCTTCTCTCCACGTCGAGAGCAATTGCACTGGCAGATATCATCTCTTCTTTCTCCAAAGCGGCTAAAGAAAATGATTACGTGAGACCGATTGTTGACGAGTCGAAAGATCTTGAAATTGAATCAGCCAGACATCCGGTCGTCGAGAAAGTCCTTCCCAGCGGGGAAAGCTTCATCCCGAACGATCTCATCATGTCGGAAGGGAAAGAACAAATTGCAGTGATAACCGGGCCGAACATGGCGGGCAAGTCCGTCTTCATCAGGCAAATTGCGTTGATAGTATTGATGGCACAGGCCGGTTCATTTGTGCCGGCGAAGCGAGCCCGGATCGGAGTCGTCGACAAGATTTTCACAAGGGTCGGCGCATCGGATAACATAAGTGCCGGCGAAAGTACTTTCATGGTCGAGATGCAGGAAGCTGCGAACATTCTGAACAATGCGACTCAAAGGAGCTTAGTTCTCCTCGACGAAATCGGAAGAGGCACGAGCACGTTCGACGGTGTCTCTATCGCCTGGTCAATTGTAGAATACTTGCATCAGAATCCTGTGCGGAGTGCGAGGACTCTGTTCGCTACACATTACCATGAATTGAACGAGCTTTCCGAACTGTATCCTCGTGTCAAGAATTTCAAGGCAAACGTCCGCGAGTACGGCGGGAAGGTTGTCTTTCTTCACAAGATCGTTGAGGGAAGCGCTGATCACAGCTATGGAATACACGTCGCCGAAATGGCTGGATTGCCAAGAGCCGTCACATCGCGGGCGAAGGAAATTCTCAGGAACCTCGAGTCATTCGAGCTTTCCGCGACCGAGTCCGCTTCGCTTCCACGTGGCGAGACTCCACAAGCTGAGAAGATGCCGAGGCCGCGCAAGGTTTTTTCTAAAACGAAAACGGGTGATATGCAGATCGAGATGTTCCAATTAGGCGACGAAGAGCTGCGACGGAAAATAGAGAGCGTCGACGTGAATAACCTGACGCCTGTCGAAGCGCTTAACAAGATAGTCGAGATCAAGAAGATCATAGAAAAGGAATGATTGATGGGATCTGCGGGCAGGGTCATTTCGATTCATGGAGTGTCTGTCGTCGGAGAGACAAGTTCCGGAGAAAGCTTCAGTATTGGGTCGTACATATCGATTCCATTGAGAGAGAGCAGGATCATCGGTGTGGTGACTTCGCTCGAACTTTCGTCAACAAATTTAGTGAGATTCTCCGCAAACTTGTTTGGAAAGTTTAGCTCGGGCAGATTTGAACGCGGAACAGAGGAACTACCGTGGCCCGGCGCAGAAGTCGATATTCCGACCGAAGCTGAGCTCGACCTGATCTTCAACACCCACCGCAAATTTGATTTTGCTCTCGGCGAGATTTCGCTCCTGAAAGGAAAGAGGAACTATATTGACCCGGACAAGTTTTTCAGCCGGCACATTGCGGTGGTTGGTGCGACCGGCTCGGGGAAATCGTGCGCGGTAGCATCCATTCTTCAAAAGGTTGCAAAGCTTCCCGGCGCGCGGATAATACTCCTCGATCTTCACGACGAATACAGCGAGGCATTCGGCGAGCTTGCGGAGAGAGTCAACATCGGCGAGTTTGAACTGCCGTACTGGTCGATGAATTTTGATGAGCTTGCCGACACATTCATCGACCCGGATGACCCATACGCGCGTGCGGAGACAGTCGCGCTTTCGGAAATCGTCCTGAACGGGAAGAGAGCGAAGAATCTCCATTATAAAGATTCCATCACCGTTGACTCTCCTGTCTATTTCGATCTCAGCGACATAAAAGTTAAGATGCAGGCGCTCGACACGGAGCGGCTTCCTGACGGAAAGGAGGGTCCTTTCTACGGTAACTTCACGCGCTTCCTTTTCAAGTTCGATTCCAAATTCAGCGACAAACGATTTGAGTTTCTGTTCAGGCCGAAGAAGTTCAACACTTCCGAAACTTTTTCACACTTTCTTGAATCGTTATTCGGACTGAAGTCGGGCAAATCGATCGTAGTTCTGAACCTGAGCAACGTTCCGCCGGAAGTTATCAATGCGCTGGTCTCGCTTCTTGCGCGTCTCGTTTTCGATTTCAACATGTGGAATCCTTACCGAGCGAATCTCCCGATCCTTCTCGTCCTTGAAGAGGCGCACAATTATCTGAATTCCCGCGGCACTTCTCAAACAGCTCGCCGCACAATTGAGAGAGTGGTCAAAGAAGGAAGGAAATACGGAGTGAGCTGCATGATCGTCAGCCAGCGGCCGATCGATGTCGCAGAATCAATCTTCTCACAGTGCAGCAACTTCCTGGCGATGCGTCTATCCAGTGCCGATGATCAGGCTTACGTAGCGAGACTCCTCCCTGAGTCCATGTCGGAGCTGCTCGATGTCATACCGGCGATGCGGCAGGGTGAAGGATTGCTCCTCGGCGACGCGGCAATTCTGCCAATGCGGACGAAAATTGATCCGCCGGATCCGTTCCCGAGAAGTAAGGACGTTGACTTCTATACGAAGTGGAGCATTATGCCGCCTGCCGTGGACGTCAAGAATGTTGTTGAGCGCTGGAGGAAGGTCAGTTACTAATGAACCAGAGACAGCTTTATCATGCAATTGAGAGGACCGCCTCGAGGGATTACAAGAACGACGAGGAATTGCTTCACAGTGTCGTCCAGGAAATCATCGGCTCCGATCAGATGAGGATAAAAGGCGGAAGGATCTGGAAACTCGTTCCCAGAAAGAACGCGTACATACTCATAAGCCAGCTAGGACGATTGAAATCGCTACCGCACGAGTTCATGCTGAGAGTTGCCGAGTATCCCGATTTCATCCGCATAGGAAGCCAGAAGACGCTGCTCACCATGGAGCGAAATCCTATTCTGCGCAACAAAGGAATCGAAAAGTACTCCGCAACCGGAGTGGGCGAGAAAGTAAAAGTGAAGGGTGTACCACTTTATTCCTATATCCTGGCCTTCAACATGGATGGTGACAATCCGGAGTTGGTCGACACGCTGAATGTAATCGGGAGCGCCGCTACGGCGGTTCTGCGGGAGCGAAGTGCCCTCGCGAGAACCAAGCAGCTCGAACAGGATATCGATAAGGCCCGCGACATTCAACGGAGTATTCTTCCCGAACATGAGCAGAAGTACGGCTACTTTCAAATATTCGGAGTGTCGATCCCGGAGCGAGTGGTCGGTGGAGATTTTTTCGATTACCTTCCGGCGGGCGAGGAAGGCGAGCGACTCGGTGTTGCGATAGGTGATGCGGCAAGCAAAGGATTGAGCGCCGCTGTCGAAGCGCTCTATGTCTCCGGCGCATTGAAGATGGGAGTCGAGCTGCAGACCAACATGGCCTCGCTCGTCAAGAAGATAAACAACCTCGTTAACTGGACATTTTCAGACTCTCGCTTCGTCACGCTCTTTTACGGAGAGTTCACGGATGGCAAGAGTAACCTTTTCCTTTATGTCAATGCCGGCCATAACCAGCCGATGTTTTACAGAAAGTCGAAATCGGAGATAATCCAGCTCGACACGACCGGCCCTGCGTTAGGGATCGCACCGAACGCTCGCTATCGGATCGGTAACGTCAATTTCGAAAAGGATGACGTGCTTCTTCTTTATACCGATGGCATCACCGAAGCATCCGACAGCAACTTTACCCTGTATGGAGAAGAAAGGTTGAAACAGAAAATAGCTGAGCTTGCCGAATTCGAGCCGCGCAAGATTTGTTATGATATCCTGGAAGATGTCCAGAGGTTTTCGGCATCGGCAAAATATAGTGACGACAAGACACTGGTGGCCATCAAGAGGATCAGTTAGGAGAAACGATGTTACAGGGAGCGATTACAGACTTGCGATTGAAGATAGATGAGGCTCAATTAGGAGAGCTCGCACGGCCTCCGAGGGTGAAGCTCGTGAAGGCCTTCCCGGATTCGTTCAAGAATGTTGTTGCCACTGCGAGGACGTGCTATTCGTCGAAGGGAATTGTCGAAGATGATTCCGTCGATCTTGAGAAGTATAAAGATCTTGCACTCAGCATCTATGAGGCCGGACATCATACGACATTTCAACATGCCACATTTCAGTTCCAGCTTTCAAATGTCTCGCGGCAGTTCATTTGGTCCTTCCTGCATTCCCATCCTTTCTACAATTCCGAGCAGGTGAGCCAGAGATACGTCGAAGTGAAGGAAGGAAACTTTTTTCTCCCTCCTTTGAAAGGGGACGCTCTCGAAATCTACACGAAAACCGCCGATGTACAGGTCGAGTCTTATCACAAACTTGTCGACCTGCTGATGAGGCCTGCAGAGAAGGAATATTACAAGAGGTTTCCGTTTCGCAGAAACGACCGGCGCTTCAAAGGAGAGATAAAGAAAAAAGCTCAGGAGATTGCGAGATACGTGCTTCCTGTCGCGACTTTCTCCTATCTCTATCACACCGTAAGCGGGGTTTCAATCCTGAGATACGCCATGATGTGCAAAGCAGGCGATTCCTCTTTCGAGCAGCAGTTGGTTGTGGGCATGATGGTACAGGAGCTCCTCAAGTTCGATCCGAACTACAAGATGGTTCTCGATGAGCCCCTCCCCGAGAATTATTTCACTGAGAGTAAGTTCCATAGGAACGGAATTGAGTCGCACTTCATAGAAGAGTTCGATCGTCAAATGGGGGATCACACTTCGAAGCTGGTAGACTACAAAGTCAATTCTGAAAAGATTGTCGCCGAGTCTGTCAGAGAAGTCCTGGGGAAAAGCCCGTCTGAGCTTTCCGACAATGAAGCCATCGAACTTGCCATCAATCCGGAGAAGAACCGGATTCTCGGCAACTCACTTGTGCTGACGACCCTCGATAAAATCTCGCGCGCGTTGTACCATGCATCTTACACCTTCAAGAAGAAGTTGAGTCACACCGCGGATTCGCAGGATCAGCGTCACAGAATGACCCCGGCCTCAAGACCCGTCATAACAGAACACATGAGAAGCGAACCGGATTATGTCGTTCCGAAATTAATTCTCATGGACGAAGATGCCGAGAAGCTTTATCGACAGACGATGGATACGATATGGGATGCGATCAACAAGCTGATATCGCTGAATGTCGACAAATCATTCACCGCTTATCTCCTTCCCAATGCTTTCCCGATAAGGTTTACCGAGTCGGCAGATCTGCTCAACCTTCATCACAAAATCGAGATGCGGCTCTGTTATAACGCGCAGGAAGAAATCTGGAAGGCGTCTCTCGACGAAGCCGAACAAATAAGAAACATCCATCCCAATCTGGGCAAATTCCTTCTCCCTCCATGTACGATTAGACTGTTGGCCGGGACGAAGCCATACTGTCCTGAGGGGAAACGATATTGCGGTGTGCCAGTCTGGAAGCTCGACGTTTCCGAGTATTCCCGGACGATATGAGTAACAGTTGACAGTTCACAGGTAACGGTTCACAGTTTACAGTCAATGGACCGAAAGAAGTACACGATAAAGAAGAGCGAAGTTGGCGAGGCTCAGCGCCGCGTCTTCAGGATAGACTACGAGCGCGATTTGAATCCCGACCAGCTCGAAGTTGTCAGGACCGTTGACAGCCCTGTTCTTGTTATCGCTGGAGCGGGGACAGGAAAGACAAAGACGCTGACGTATCGCGTGGCATACTTAGTCGAGCTCGGCGGTAATCCACAATCGATTCTGCTTCTCACTTTCACGAGGAAAGCCGCAAACGAAATGTTGAAGCGCGCGGCGGCACTTTTGAAATCAACTTCGGCAGAGCAGGTGTCCGGTGGAACCTTCCACTCTTTCGCGAACCTGACACTCAGACACTACGCGAAAGTGCTGGGGTACGGAGAACAATTTACGATCCTCGATGACTCCGATGCGGCGGACGTCGTGAACCTGCTCCGCACTCGCATAGGTCCTGAGAAGAAAGGCCGGCGGTTTCCAAAGAAAGAAACGCTCGTCGATATCTTCAGCAAGTCGGAAAATACCCTCGTCACTGTCCCGGAGATCGTGTTCAAAGACTATCCGCGTTTCGTCGAGTTGCTCGACGACATTTTGAAATTGCGGAAGCAATACGAAGATTACAAACGCAAATACAATCTGATGGATTACGATGACCTCTTGCGGAATCTTCGCGAGCTTCTCGAGCAGAACGAATCGATCCGTAAATCCGTCGCGGGGAAGTTCAGCTTCATAATGGTCGACGAATTTCAGGATACGAACAAAGTTCAGGGCGAGATCGTCAGACTTCTCGGATTGGACAAGCAGAATGTGATGGTCGTTGGCGACGATGCGCAGAGCATTTATTCGTTTCGCGGCGCCAACTTCAAGAACATTTTCGACTTCCCGACGTATTTCCCGAACTGCAAAATCATAAAGCT
Organism: uncultured Bacteroidota bacterium; assembly: GCA_963704305.1. Lineage (GTDB taxonomy): Bacteria > Bacteroidota > Ignavibacteria > Kryptoniales > JAKASW01 > JAKASW01. The sequence goes on from OY969888.1 coordinate 2,509,928, forward strand.
CACCGAGAACTACCGGTCGACACAGGGGATATTGAACTTCACGAACAAGATCATTGACGCCGCAAAGGAAAAGTACGAGAAGGAGCTCTATTCAACAAAGAAGGCCGGAGAGAAGCCTGCGATTGTCGCCGCTGAAAATGAGAACGTGCAATCGAAGTTTGTCGTGCAGAGAATCCTCGAGCTTCGCGAAGAAGGTGTGCCGTTGAACAATATCGCGGTTCTTTTCCGATCATCTTATCTCTCGTTCGATCTTGAGATTGAGCTGACTCGTGCCAACATACCATACATGAAATTCGGCGGGATGAAGCTTGTGGAATCGGCCCACATAAAAGATGTGATTGCATTCCTCAGGGTCATCGACAATCCGCAGGATGCCGTCGGATGGCACCGGATACTCTTGCTTCATCCCGGCGTCGGTCCCAAGATCGCAGAAAAAGTGCTTGACCAGATCGCGCAAGGGAAAGATGTCTCCGCAAAAGCGAGTGATGAGCCGGAATTGAAAATCCCATCGAGTACGGCGGAGCTTGTCGATTTCATTTCTGAGGAAAGCGGGAAACAGAATCAGCCTGTAGAAAAAGTGGAAGCGGTGCTGAGATATTATCAGCCGTTGATGCGGACGAAGTACGACGATTATGTCAAGCGTGAAAAAGACCTGGTGATGTTCGAATCGATCGCGGAGCGTTATCGCTCGCTGCAGAATTTTCTTGCCGATCTGGCTCTCGAGCCGCCGACCGAGAGCGAAGTGGAAATGGGCGAAGAGGACAAGGAAGAAGAGCTGCTGACACTGTCCACGATTCATTCAGCGAAGGGATTGGAATGGAACAGTGTGTTTGTTATCTGGGCGCTTGATGGGAAATTCCCGTCTCTTCACGCCGGCGGCGATGACGACGAGCTCGAGGAAGAGAGAAGGCTGATGTACGTCGCGTGCACCCGCGCAAAAGAGAACTTGTACATCAGTTATCCGATGAACATGTATGACCGGGAAAGCGGGAGGATCTTCACGAAGCCGAGCAGATTTGTCGGCGTCGTGCCGACGGAATTCTACCAGAAGTGGGACTTGAATTTTGAATGAGGCTCGCGAACACACCTCACAGGTTTTAGAAACCTGTGAGGTCCACTCACCTTAGAAAAGCCAATCCAAAGACAGCCACGGCCGCTGTCAGGATAGATGTGGCAAGAATACCAAATACCGGAAGAAGGATCAGGCTCGCCAGCAGCGAACCGATGCTCCCACCGATCACATCCGCGGAATACAACCATGTCATGGCATCCCGCCGACCTTCTACTCTGTTGAGACTCACGAATGCAAAAATGGCAGAGACGAACAAGCCGTCTAACATGAGCATCAATGACGTGGGAACCAAGCCGCTGAGGAAATCAAATTTGATCGCGTAATAAATGGTTACGTTTAATATTCCGGTACCAAGGATCAGTAAGACACCCAGCCGGGTCAGGTTCTTTGCAGCGGGCTGGGAAGTCTTGAAGAACCTGTTGACTAAGAATGCTCCGAGCGTGAGTCCGACCATGAACGTCATCAGCAATATGCCGATATCCTGGTACAGTGCTCCGTTCCTGCTCTGGTAATTCAAGAGAAGAACTGTCTCCGTCACCATCCCCACCAATCCCGCAAGTGACATCAAAACAAACCGTCGTGCTGTGGAAAATCTTTTACTGACCGCCACGATCAAAGCCATGATCATCGCGAGCCAGAAGACCGGTGAGCTCACAATTCCGGTAATCTGAAACGAGCTCGCATCCGGCAATGTGAATTCGCCAAAGAATTTCGACAGCCATATCGATATCGTGTAACCGTAACATGCGGGATGAATGTCCGAATTGGGGACAGACTTTTCTGTCGAGAGGAGCTTTTCGATTTCTGCGAATCTGTCGTTTGTATAAACATAGTTGATGTATTGTGGAGTCACTAATTTCGTCCTGAGGTTTCTGCTGCGGAATCTATCGATGAGAATTGACGGACTGATTATCAGCGCAGACCTCGAAGCTATGAAAATGTTCGTCACGCCAGGTATGACCACGATGTTTCCGAACACAGACTTAAGAGCGCTGTAGATACTCCCGTTCCTCCTCTGCAGCTGCGGCGTCCACAAGTTTTCGGCCGAGGGGATTTGAAATGTGAGTATCCCGTCTCGATTAAGCTCCTTCGAGCAGGCTTCAAAGAATTCTTGAGTGTAGAACCGGTTGTTCTGTGCAGATGTCGGCTCAGGCATTGCAACCATTATGACGTCATATAAATGCTGTTGGGTTAGAAAACGTCTCGGATCCTCGTAAAGAATTCTCACTCTTTCATTATTCAGGGAGTTTCTGATATCCAGGGGGAGATGATTCTGCACCACTTCGATGATGTCTCTGTTTATCTCGACGTAGTCGATTTCTTTGAACGGCAATTTCAACAATTCATCTATAATGCCTTCAAACCCTCCACCCAACACCAATACCTTTTCCAATTTTGTCGTCTGCAGAGTGGACAGCTGGACAAACTCTTCGGCCGCAGTTGTTTCAGTCTCGTATGAGAGCGCATCGTTTTCAAAAACGCTCGTCTGTTCTTCCAACGATGTGACGGTGACGCGGCTGTAGGGCGTGTCTCTCGACTCGACGAGGTAAGGATGATTCCATGAAGTCATCCATCGATCGATATGATGATTGAATTCGAATAAGATTAGGATCGCAACAAAGCCAGTAGCTGACAGATATTTCTGCAAGTAGAATTTTTCTTTCCAGGAATAGAAGAGCACGATTCCGAGAGTGCAAAAAACGCAGATGAGTCCGGCAGAGATATTCTGGAAACCCAAAGCGAGTAGAAGAGTAGATGCCAGGCCGCCGAGAACACCGCCCGCACTCTCAAGTGAATACGCTTCTGCCAGAGTCCGATTCTCGAGGAGTAATCTCCTGGCGACCCACTGAAACAGAATGCCGGTCAAAACGCTTAGCGGCAAGATCGCGAGTACCAGTCCGATCATCTGTGATTGGAACGGGAGAATATCCGCCTGTGACGCCGCCAAATATTTGTCTGACGCCGCGGATGAAAGCAAAATCGATCATGAACATCGCTGCCATTAGAACGAAAAGCATTTGGACGCTTCTCTCTTGCGGCACAGTAGTTCGACGACCGGCCGCAGCTCCGATGGCAGTGCCGAGCATCCAGAAACCTAGCGATAGGATATAAACGAGCTCTATTCCGTAGAATGCGACGTTCAGTTCGCGAAGGATTACAACCTGTCCGAGTATTGAAACAAAACCGACGGCGACCAGGTAAACGGAAGTCGAAGAGCCTCTAATCAGATTAATGAAATTGCGATTCGCTGAAAACATCGGCCTGGAATGTGAACAGTTCGGCATCCTTCCAATCGCCCGCGTTTAATCCTGCTTTGTGACAGAGCTGGTCAAGAAAAACTTCTTTGCTCCATCCGGTTTCCGTTGCAACCTGTGGAAGAAACACGGCCTGCATGTTTCCCTTTTTAACAATGACACCATCTCGTCCGAGAACAATTTCGTCGGCATTCTTCACTTGCGTGATAGGAGTCAGTACTGAGATTTCGATTTCGACTTGAGGCAGCTCTTGTTCATTCAACGGGTTGAAGCGTGTGTCATTGAATGCGGCTTGAAGCGCCATTGAACCGATGACCGTGCTCAACGGTCTATCTTCTCTCATCTGTCCGATGCATCCACGCAGGCTGCCATGTTCGTTCAATGTGACAAATGCGCCTCTCTTCACTTTAAGCATCGGATTAAGATCTCGAGGGAGCGGAACGGTCGCGCTCGAGAAATATTGCTCGAGAGTCTTCCGCGCATATTTGAGAAGGGACACTTTGTCTGATGAACTAAGCTTGTAAGAAGGATTTGTCACGAGAGTGTCGACGTCAACCGGTGCAACCGCCTTACCTATGCCGATAGCGACCGCGCCATACCCGACTGTGCGATCGCTCTCTCCGACCGGGTTGTAGCCGGAGTTGCTGTAGCTTACTATCGATGCGCAATTCGCGCCAAGCTCTTTCGCGGTGGCTATGGCGGCCATGATTGGTGCTTCTCCGCAAGCGCATGTCACGACCTGAGGAATGTTCCGCTCAAGCTGTTCCTCCATCTCCGATTTCATGTTATCGATGTCCAGACTCACCAACGTCTTAAGAGTCTTGTTGTCGACTTTTATGGCGTCATCGAATTTCGGGTAATGTGAAAGATCGGAGCTTGCAACTATCAAAGCTCTCTTGCCTTTCAGGATTTTCGCCATCGCTTCGCCGAACTTTGTGCACATTCTTATGTCAGGTTCGCCCACTATTATCGGAAGGATCTTTGTATGCGGGAACAAATATTTTATGTAAGGAATCTGAACCTCGATGGAATGCTCCTGGGCATGGACGATTAAGTTTGCCGTCACGTCGGCGTCCTCTTTCATCAGTTCTGCGGCTGCTTTGTCATCAATCGCAGCAGGACCGATCGGAGTTCCGAATGCGCCTTTCGGGTAAACAGAATATCCCGGTGAAACCAGCAGTCGTGTGATTCGTTCCGAGCACGAGTATTATCTCGTACTGATTTTGCTTCACCTGGTTATATCCGTCGGCCATGATCTGACCTGCAAAGATGTATCCCGCATGGGGCACGATGATCGCGATCGGATTGCTCATCGTGGAAGGCTTTGCATCATTCAGAAAAGCTCTGATCGCGTTCGTCAATTTTGTCGAATCGCCAGGGTAAAACTTGTCGGCAAAGACCGGTTGCCTTATTGAATCCGGTCGAGAATTACCGACATTCGGTTTCTCGCCTTTGCACGAACTGACGAGAAACAAAAAGACGAAACAATAGAGAATCTTTTTCATGACTGTGCTCATTTGTTTTGATCAAGACTTCTCAACAGCATGGAAGGAGTGCGGGGTTGTCCAAAGACGAGGGAAGCATAACACCGTAATGTCATTCCTGCGCGCTCCTAGTCCCGTCTAAAATGATTTATATGTCGGGATCCCGACCGAGGTCGGGACGGGAATCTGACTCGTTTTGCAGGATGAATTCCCATTGCTGTCTTGCACCTGCGCATGGGGCCGCGTTTCACGTAGGCAGGCTTCGGTGCACAGGCGCGGCATGCCGACACATAAATCCATTGACGAGACAATCCGTACGCTTATTTCGCTGCGAGTGACGGATTGCTTCGCCATCCGCCCGTAATTCATGGACGGATTCCTCGCAATGACGATCTGTTTCTTCTTAGACCGCCACTTACGTTCAATGTAATAGGAATCATTTCCACACGCCTGCAATCGGATGGCCGCAGTATTCGCAGCGGCCGTTCTTTATATGATTCTCTGTTACGAAGAACCCGCTCCGGTTAATGATCATCTTGCCGCACGATGGACAATATGTGGCATTCCCCGGATGACCCGGGACATTTCCGACAAACGCATAATGAATTCCCTTCGACATGGCTATTTCTCTCGCGCGCTCCAACGTTGAGATCGGAGTCGGCGGAAGATTCAGAAGTTTGTAGTCGGGATGGAATCTCGTGAAATGGATCGGCACATCGGGACCGACTTCCTGGATAACCCAGTTTGCAAGACCGCTTAGCATCTCGTCGGAATCGTTCAGCGTGGGAACAACCAAGTTCACAATTTCCAAATGCGCTTTGCTTCTTGACACTTGCTTTATGCTTCTCAAGACAGGTTTCAATTGTGCGTTACAGACCTTGTGGTAGAAATCTTCGCTGAATCCTTTCAGATCGATCTTTATCGCATCCAACACCTCGCACATTTCCTCAAGCGGCTCCTGGTTCATGAATCCGCAGCTCACGAGCACGCTTCTTATCTCTTTCTTCTTTGCGATGCGCGCTATGTCTGTCAGATACTCGATGAAGACAGTCGGTTCATTATATGTGAATGCAATGATTGGAACGTTCTGCGATATTGTACCACCGACAATTTCATCAGGCGAAATGAAATTTACCTCGAAGTCCTCCGGCTTCGCTTGAGAGATTTCCCAGTTCTGGCAGAATTGGCATGACAGCGGACAGCCGGCAGTGGCCAGCGAAAATGCCTGGCTGCCTGGAAGGAAATGATAGAACGGTTTCTTCTCGATCGGGTCGACATGAATCGATATCGGTCTTCCGTAGACCAGGCTTCTCAGCTTTCCATCGACGTTCATTCTCGCTCTGCATCTTCCCGGCTCGTTCTCTTTTATCACGCATCCCTGAGCACAGAGAAGACACTTCACGACTCTCTCCGCATGATCGAACTGCGTCATCCCTTTTAGCTCCGGCGTGGTATGGCATTTCAAGCAATCGACGTTTTTCGACTCCGTCGAAAGCCAGTACCGCGCAAGCGGAGAGTCTTTAATGAGCTGCTGTCTGTAATCTGTTTCGCGATTACGCTCTATCCAATTGAAGAAGTCTTTGATCAGCAGCGGAGACGACAACGCCGCGTACGAGCCACCGAGGAACAAACCGGACTTCGAGATGAAATCCCGTCGAGAGAGATGCCCATTCATTTTCTAAGTGGATGCCTTTGTCAAAATCAAAACCCGGTTCCTCCAAGTAGCGAGTGGTTCGGAATATCTCTTGTCGCCTCGGTCCCTGACAGACTATCGAATGAGGCAGAAGGTGTGCGACTGCATCTCGATCGGAATCTAATCTTTTCCCCGTGGGCTATCAAGCCGTAGATTACCCCACCGGACATCTGTGCAGACGGGTCGCGGTGCATCAGATGCAAATCGCCGCACGACGACCGATTAGTGGTCTGTCTCACGGAGATTACGAGCGCAAGAAGTTTCCGAGGCTGTTTCTCCCCCCTTCGGTTCCATTTACACTTGACAGCTTGTGCCTAGAATGGCTTGGGAAGCACGAGGTATGCGGTCAACAACCGCTAACACTATTTATCGCGCTTCGTGCTTCCCGAAGTTAACAAAAGCGGCCGTGGTTGTGTTTCGCAATTAGTTCTAACACATACGAGGTTTCTCAAATGATATTGTCGGTCATATTCACCCCGCGAAGGTGTGCGGTGGAATTCGGGCATCACAGGTCTGGTCAAGATGTTTCCGTCACACTACGCAGGGCTCTCTTTCACCAGCATCTTCATTGGACCTTAGTGAAGGTCACAGCGTGGATGACGTTCGGGCGTCCCCTTTCATCAGTTATGTAAACCTTGACTTCTACTTTGATATTGTTGACAAAAGCCTGGTGAATCATCTCCGCGAGTGGTTTCGAAGCTTCCGTCTCAAAGAACAACTGACCTCGTCCTATGCCCTGACCTGTTCTTTCATCAAAGACATCCACGAGTATCTTATTCTCTTTCAAGTCATATGCAATCTGCTTTATCACTCCTCTGTACGTCCGCTCCGCGGCTATTGAAGTTGAGACAAAAGAGACGATCAAAAAGCAGGCTGCCCAAAGACACACAAATTTTTTCATTTCTAGTACCTCCTTGCTCAAGATTTTGATGAACTGATTCTCCGGATAGACAATGCGACTTGCGTCGCACGCGTCCATTACTTACGGATTACATGGCGTGTCGAGTAAATTATTCCTCGTGCCTAATTGCGAAGACTAAATTGATTTCTCTGAGTCGCGGATGGTACGGATTCAATATCGTGACTCTGGTACTGAATAGGTTCAAGCTCAAGAAGCCCTCTGTGCGACTGCATCTCGCTGAGAATCTAAGTGTCGAGGATTCAATTGTCAAGATTCTTGGCAATGTTCTATTCTTGATACCGGTTGACAGTTCTATGAGAATGTTCCTTCATGCCATGACACAATAAGGTATGTTCATGCACGGGAACGATCCGATCGTGTTCCATGTTGCGTACTTTATGTTTTTGGCGGACATCAGGAGAACTCGTGGTCGTGTCGCCGCCGAATCGTTCATTCCGCGTGACCGGCGCATGCAGGCGTCGATCACCCGGCGCAATCTGAAAGCTACAAGGCCCAAATACTGAGGAGTCGTTTCGTCTGTTGTGCAACATTGGCTTGCGTGACCGATCTCGATTATTGCCACACAAATTGAAAGGATAACCCGATGCCGGATACTCCGCCGGAAGGTGAGAACTGGTTTCCAAAAGTTCTTGGCACAAGTCTCTTCGGCTTTATTTTTGGCCATTTCTTTTAAAACAGTATTAACACTGCATCTATTATTGTATTAATTCTTGTGATTGTACTCTGCTACATAATAGTTGTCCAGGGGAAGTACGAATTTGTCAATGGACTGCTCAATATATTATTTGTAATAATCGGCTACTATTTGGGGGCGAGACAATCGAAAGGTCATGAAGAGCATGACGAAGCATGACCCGTCGTGCATGCCAACTAACAAATACCCAAACCGCAGAAAGTGGAGGCCAGTGCTGTGAACCCTGAACAGATCGCTGCTGTACCCGAGGAATGGCGCGAGTGCGTCTATGATCCTCCAACCACGATTTATGGGCACGATCTTGTGCCATTTAAGAAGTACATATTGCTTGTTGCGGGCGATCTAGTCGCCGCCAAAGTTGTCGTGGATGTCGGCCCACCCGTTAACATCCCCAATCCAATGTCTGCATTTTATGAAGTCCTGCCGGCGGACAAGGTACCCGCGGGCAAGACTCCAGTGATACGCTATGACCCGAATCCCGTGATGGCACAAGCATGGGCCGCATTGATTACGAACTACACAAGTACTGCATTCAAGAACGATGCATGGGAGCTGACAGCCATCCGGGCTACGTCGAGTGACTCTATCAACGCGGCACTGGCAGAATTGCAGAAAGCACGGCCATTGGCACTCGTCGTACATTACTTTAATCACGGAGGCTCCGATGTGGGAGGCGGATATTTTACGCGAGGAGCTGTGCACCCGTTTCTGGCGATCAGGACGGAGGGCTATGAGAAACTTCAGCTGCCGGACCCTGCTGGCGTACCACGAACATATGATCTTCTTGTTCCAACACCTGACAGAGTCAGTCGCTATTACACGGATGATCTGGCGAGGAAGATCCAGGCGGATTTTCCCGCGATTCCGTTGCTTCTCATTTTGGACGGATGCGAGCTCGGGCCATCGTTAGATTACGCGACGAACCGACTCCCGATTGTAGTGTCTGTCGATCGTGCGCTCTGTGGCAGCAATCTTGGCCTATTCAGTGTACTCTTCTCAGGTCCTGTGACTCCTGACGACTTCGACAAGCCGCGCGCAACCCTTCCCAAAACGCTTCGGATTGTGAATACTGCATTGACCAAACACAAGGTGACGTATGTTGAGAACCGGCATTGGAGCTGGTTCACCAAAGCGTTCTTAGGATCAAGCACGACACCTGAACAACGCGCATCTATGACAAAATGGTATTGGCCATGATACATTGTCGGCGCACATTTTTGTTGACGGAAAACAGCGACTGAGAATCTCCTCCTAAGTCCACAAGCTTGACTTTCTTTCACCTACCTCTTAACATCCTGTAGTCAACAAGTCAGTGTTGGCTATTGGGAAAGGGCAGAGGATTTGTTGGCGGAGGGATCGACGGCGATTAACTAAGTCGGTCTATTTAATAGGTGCGGCTGATCTTGCTTTACATCGTGCCATGGTCTTAGGAACGACACGATCCGTACAGATTTTCAAATGAAAGAAATGCCAGGGATCCATTGCAGCATGGCGTTCGCCTGTCGGATTGTCATGTAGATGCGTAGCAGGCCGATCATTGTTAGTTGGAGGCAAAACAAATGAGAGTCGTGATTCTCGATGAGAATGCAATTGTACGTTCTGCGGCCAGTCCAACAGCGGAGATCATAGGAGAATTGCATGGCGGCAATGAGGTTAACATTGTGAAGACCGTAAAAAGTGGCGGCACGGCATGGGTCGGTGTTACACTCATGAGCGGTGCAGCGGGTTATGTTGCCGGAAACATCAAAGTCTGCAGAATTCGTGACGTTCTTTTGGCGCAGACCAGCGTGAACGTCGTCGACTCGCCGGCGGCCGGAGCGAATGTCAAGACCACCTACAAACAGGGGGACAAGTTCACCCTCGCAGGTTTGGTGACGCAGGATGAACAGAAGTGGATTAAGATTCGGACTGCCTCCGGTGAAACCGGCTTCATACCCGGAACGACGAGAATCAAGGAGATGAACAAAACCGGCGGCTCGTTTAAAGATTCTGATTACGTCCCCTTCATGCTTGGTGTGTTCCTGATCGGCGGACTGGTCGCATTGCCTCTTACTTACGGTCTTGCCACGGGATTGGGATACTTTGAATCTCTCCCCTGGGCTCTGGCATCCTGTGTGGTCTTTCTGATATCTTTTCGGCGCAACGGGACGATCTCCTGGGGAAGAGCCATTCCAGCAATATTTGTTCTTGTGATTGGGGCCGACATTTACAATCGGAGTACAGGTAGACCTTCCTTTGCTGCTGGTGGTTTGCTCGGGTTCCTACTTGTGATGGTGTGTGGCTATGCGGGAATTGGAATTGGCCGAATGTTCAAAAAACAGATTTCTTTCTGACAGGGCAGTGCGCTTGACAATTGTCGCGTTGGCGTGTCGCAGCAGCAAGCGAGTTCTACCAATTGCGTAGCAAACCAGGAGGATATTACAATGCCTTATTCCATTGACACCAGTAGTGGATTCATCAGGGTGACATTTTCAGGGACGTTAACCAATGAGGATATCCATGGAGTGTTGAGGGAGGGGATGACGATGGACGGCGGCCGAATGAGGCATGCTAATCACCTGGAGGACATGAGAGGAGTTAGCGCGATTAACTTGGGACTCGATGAGCTCTGGAGTCTAACGCTAAGTCTTCGCGGACTTCAGTTACCCGGCGTGTCAAAAACAGCAATCCTGACAGGTAATCCGGTTCAATACGGCATTGCACGAATGTTTCAGGCGATCCTCGCACATCCGCAGATCGACCTCGAGATATTCTCCGACGAAGATGAAGCGCAAAAATGGTTGTTGGCGACGGACTGAAGTTGAATGATGCCATTTGCTTTATACTCCGTTCATCATGAACACTAACGACGACAATCAATGCCCGAAAATATTTCGGCCACTAATTTTCAACCGTGGAGGTTCCTCATGAAAGTCATGTCCGTATTCCATCTTTCTCATGCGTTCAACATTTGCGCACTTCTTGCGATTGTCTTCCTGTCGCCTCTTCCATTGTTTTCCCAGTCACTCAAGTCCGATTCGAATACGGTGAGTGTGAAGTTCCATCAAGTCATTAATGAAGGTCAGCTCGAGTTCATTTCAGAAAGCAATGATACTTGTGGCGGATCGCAGACGATCGTTGCCAGGAATCCTCATTCGAAGGCGAGATGGGAAATAGAATCTGGTACTGCCAAAGGTGGACAGAAGTACATACAATGGGAAAATTCAAAAGACGCCTACCTCAGAGTGAATATCTTCAAGGCCGAAGGACCCATCGATGCGAAAGACAAAATAAAGATGTGCAATAATTATTGGAAAATTATCGTGATCAGAAGATCTACCATTCTTCTCCGCGATCTTAAGAAAGAATGTGATATGCGGCCAGGGTATTACGCCATCAGCGTCTATGATGATGTCTTCCATGATAATTCAAATTGGGTCGTCGTAAAAGTTGATTAATCTAATGCATCCATATAATTGAAATGAGCTGAGGTGGAAACGGTAGTTTCTTCATGACGCTGATTTTCAACAGAAAGGAAATGAAAGGACGGAGACGAGCTCTGCGGAGCAGACGACTCGGGGGCTGTCGATTCGAGAACCAGTATAGTATCGGAAACCATGTCGTCGATTTTTATTCACCACAAATGAAACTTGTCATTGAGGTCGACGGACGGAATCATGATTCAGCTGATGGTGCCGACATCATGGGCTGATATCACTTGGTCCAATGGAACGTTGTGGCTCCTTTTCGGCGTTATTGTTCCGAGTCGCCTACCAGCGGCAACAACAATAACCCATTTACTCAGGAGAAATTAGTGACCGAGAACAAGACTAAGCCAACTGCAACCGGTGTCACCTCCTTTCTCAAGAAGGTCGTGGATCCTCAACTTCGCCGCGACAGCGAGGAGATCATCAAGATGATGGAATCGATCTCTAAGCTCAAACCAGTGATGTGGGGGAGCTCAATCATCGGTTTTGGGACGTACCATTATGTCTATGAGAGCGGACGAGAGGGCGATTCCATGATTGTTGGATTCTCGCCGAGGAAGCAAGCCATTTCATTTTATCTGACAGGCGGGCTGGATCCTTTGAAGGACGAGCTTTCGAAACTTGGTAAGTATAAAACAGGCAAGGGATGCCTCTATATCAAGACACTCAAGGATGTCGATACGGAAATCTTGAAGAAGATGCTCACAAAGGTTTACAAAGCTAAGGCTCAAAAGTGAGAGTCGTGGTACTTAGGATCATCACACATAGCCCAACGCGCGGCTCGAACTAGCCGGACTGTCCATTGAAGATTGTGCCGCACCGGCGTTTCATTAGACCTCTAAATCGTAAACATATATGTTCTCTGCCATGAATCTGAAATTACTATCCCGCTCCGGATACGCTCTGTTGGTGATCGTGTTGATCGCACTGTTCTATGAGGGTGCGCTTTTAGGCAACAACATCGTGGCCGTCGTAATACAGATTGCTTTGGTGTTACTCATGATCTGGGCACGTGCGACATTCGGTCGGAGAAGTTTTCATGTTGCGGCAAATCCAACTGAAGGCGGACTTGTCACCACGGGTCCGTATCGATTCATCCGTCATCCAATTTATGCATCGATCTTGTTCTTCACCTGGGCCGGTGTCCTGTCGCACGTATCGATAACGTCGATCCTCTGCGCAATCGTTGCGTCAGGCGGCGTCGCGATCCGTATCTACGCCGAGGAAAAGTTTTTGGTGAAACAATATCCGGAGTATGTGAGCTATGCATCGAGAACCAAAAGGATCATTCCTTTTATAATTTGATGCTTAGAGGCGAGGCTAGTCATGCGAGGCGACAGAATGCAATTAGCGAGGCCCTTTTGAGAGACCAGATTCCTCTTCGCCTTCAGCGGTCCCTCGAATAAGAATGACATTTCTTCCTTCTGGTCGCACGCTGATTAGATTCGGTGCAAGCACTAGTGCCTCCCGAAGGGGCAGAAATCATGGAGAGATATTCAATTTCTCCTGTGCTTCGCTTGCTGGGCGTCTTAGCGAGAGAGAAAATAGTTCAGAGTAAACAATTACCCCTGGCGTGATTGACGCTGAAGTCGCCTCAGCCTAGTTTCTCTCCTGATGTCAGTAGGTAGGACAGGTCGGTGGAAGTGGAAATGGGTAGCGGGGATGACACGGTGATAGTATGATGTGAATATCGGAGCTACGACAGAGTAATTTGTTAAAGTATTCGGCCGTAATTTGCACGAGGTGGATGATTATCGAATTTAAAGGGCCTACATGCGAAAATCTTGAGACGTTACGGCGGAGTTGTTCTGGTTCTCGCATCAGTCATGGTGATATATTCGTCCTGTAGCAAAAGAGGATAAACGCAGCCCACATTTCAGAGTGCATACGAGCTATGACATTTGCACAATCTCCACAATTACACTATCGATCAACGGCTCACATGCTTTTGCATCAACGGTGACCAACTCATGCAGGTCACCGTCCGCGCGGACACCGTTGCCAGCGTAATAAGATTATCCGACAGTACTATGCTATCACATTCGGGATGTATTTCCGTTGATTCACTCTTCGGGATCATTCGGAATCCTCGAGGCGATTCGCTCGTGGTTCCCTATGATGCAACCTATGGATACCCTGAGTATCTCGATGTCAATCCACAGTTGCATCCGGTTGATGTGGGAGTTCTTTTCGGGACCTCCAATCTACGTGTTTCATGACGTAGGGACGATCATGGGTGAGAACTTACTTTGAATTGACGAACCAACGGGAGAGGATGATTAGCCGAACGGCTCCAATCTGGTAGACGGAGAGTCGTTAGGGTTACGATGGGGCATACTTGACTTTCTAAGTTCCGACAGCTAATGTAGAAAGTATTCTGCAGGGGCAGGGTGGCGAGGCAAAAGGGCAGAAGATTTGCCGGCAGGAGATTCCATGATCGGATCGTCCGAAGGATTAGTTCAGGATAGTTTCCGGGTTCAGAGAGGGACACCCCGATGAAGCTGAAGCTTCCGGAGCACGTGTACGGCGGGTGGAGATGTGTCCTCGTTCCTGAGGCTTTCACTCGCAAGCACTACGAGGCCCATGCCGCCCGTCACTGGAGATGCATGTGCACGCAAGAGCACACAGGCCCATCTTCAAGAACCGCTGAGCAAAGACAACATCATCCTGACGAGTTCACAGTGCAGAAAACGGTTGCTAAGGCCGTCGGGGATGTAGAGGTATTGGAGCTCGCAACGGGTCACGCCATTCTTCATTCTCCAGCTGCGCATCTAGTGGCAGTTGGCTATAACATCCTCGCTGCGCAACGTCGTTTACATTTCCATCGGGTCCGTAATCGAGATGAGGACGCCGGGCTATGCGAAAGTCGCGTAACATGCCTCTGCAGGAGATCAACTGTGCTAATACCTTGTTGGCGCAGGCAGTCATTTCGGACGACGGGTACTGCGGACAAACTAGACTCACGAGGGAATCTTATGTGGAGACCATTTGGTAGATCGCCGGCTCCTTTTATGTGTGTTCTTGAAAAGAGATGATGCGTATGAGATAGCTTGAGGCGTGGGAAGACGGGAGAGTTATTTTATGGATGGCGGATAACTTTACCACAGTAAGAAAATGCTATCTAAATCTTGGAAACCAAAAAGGATCTCGAATCCTTCGGTTTCTCAATATTGGAGGGTATGCTATGAAAACGTTAGAAAAACCATCGGTGGGATTTATGGCTTTTTACTGCCTGATCTTGCTTAATGGTTGCTGCACATTATTTCCCAGTTCGGCCAATTGTCCGTGCAAGCTTTCAGTCGCGCCCACTTCCCTGATTTTCGGTACTTCTGAAGATCAGAAATCCTTTGTTGTTTCCAATGCAGGTGGTCGTACCTTGACTTGGACTGTGTCAGAAAAACCTGACTGGATCAGTTGTTCTCCAAACTCTGGCTCAGAAAGCCAAACGGTTTTGGTGACGCTGAATCGGGCTCTTCTGGCTGTAGGAAGCAATAGCGGGAACATAGTAGTTGCTTCTCCTGATGGCGGCGTAGCATCTATTGACGTTACCGCCACGGGGGAACCTAGGGAGCTAACCTACACAATTAGCGTCTCCACGGGGGACATTGACGGCGGCGGCACAAACGCCAATGTGTATGTCGAGATTTGGGGTATGAAAGGCACAATACAGACATACAGCGGAAGTCTTCAACTCGACAATCCGGGAATAGATGACTTCGAAAGAGGCCATACGGATAATTTCACTTTTGCAATTGCAAACTTAGGTGAAGTCAGAAAAGTCTGTATTAGGCATGACAATTCTAACGACCACCCAGGATGGTATTTATCGGCGGTTAAAGTGAGCGACAATCTAGGGAGGAACTGGACTTTTTCATTTAACCAGTGGCTGGCTACTGACGAACCTCCAGGTCAGCTCTCGGCGTGTAGAGGGCAATGAACGTCAAAGGGATTCGAATAGCTACCAGCAATGGCATTCAACGGGGGCGGGGTCAGGTTGAAACCAGTTGCGACGAAGAAAGCAAAGAAAGACGCGGCAAGTAAACAGGGATAAGAGACAAAGGGAGAAGCCCCGGCCGGTCATCCGGAATACGGGGCTCTCCCCGAACATTTGACATTATCGCAAGTCACAGCTAAATTCGATCAAGATGATTTTAGATGTAACGGAATCATCTCAGGGAGGCATAGTTGTGAGGTCAGGGAAGCTCTTCGATGTTCTGCAGCGGGAAATGAAGCTGAGGAACTACTCCTACAAGACGTTCAAATCCCATTGGAAGCTGACATGGATATGAAATGCATCCAGGACTTGCTTGGCCACGCGAGTACTAAGACAACCGAGATTTGCACGCACGTAAGCAACAGGGCGATAGAACACATAGTAAATCCAATTGATAAGTTGTTTCTTAAGACAAAGTATAAAAACCAAATGTGATTTTGCTGCCGGGATGGAAGTAAAAACCTACGTTGATTTCATAATAGTTAGCCGCAAGCACGCGTCCCCAAATTAGAGCGACAAATGAAATCAGACATTGCAAATATGAAGGAGAATCTCAAGATGCCAACTCTAGAGGACTTCTTGATGACTTCACCACCAGGCACTGAGCTCGCCATTCGGGTACAGGCATTTGAGTACCAATCAAGTTTTCCTACAACAAGACTTCAGGTTGAACTCAACGACATCCAGTTGCACTGCGCCTCAGAGTCTTGTAAAGGAATACGTTTCTTCGCTCCGTCCGCCGAGTACCTCTATATCGATGGCGACCACGGAAGTTTTGAAAATCACTTTCTCACTTACGTTTGCAGGAACTGTGGGAAAACCTTAAAGCTTTACGCTATCTCCTTCGCCCTTGTGAACAGGCAAAATGCTAACGTCATTAAAGTGGGAGAGTGGCCAGCCTTTGGTTCGCCGACCCCGACGCGGCTTCTTAAAATGCTCGACAGCGAACGAGAGTATTACCTAAAAGGCCGACGGTCGGAAAATCAAGGCATGGGCATCGGGGCCTTCGCTTACTATAGGCGAGTCGTCGAGAATCTGAAAGACCGAATCTTCGATGAAATTATCAAAGTGGCAGAAAGTTCAAGCGCGTCCAAAGAATTTCTCGACTCTGTTCGCACTGCAAAGAATGAAAACCAATTCACGCGAGCAGTCGATTCCATCAAAGGCGCTGTCCCCGATTCACTATTAATTGATGGGCACAATCCGCTGCTTCTGTTGCACAACGCGCTGAGTTCGGGACTTCACGCTCAGAATGACGATGAATGTCTGGGGCTGGCACAGAGTATCCGAATCGTGTTGACCGAACTTGCCGAACGGCTAGGCGAGATACTCAAGGAGCGAAGCGAGTTGAAGTCGGCCATCTCACGATTGATGTCCACGAGGAAAACTGAGCCCAATGACCAATGACGCGTGCCAGCGGCTAACAACCAAAAAGAAGACGCTCGATTATTATATACCATGGTGCTCGCTTCATCGCCGCCGTCCGCTTTCTGTGTGCTTCGCAACTTTTATAGCGGTCGTCGGCGACGACTTCTTTTTGGTGGAGGTAAGCTGGCATTTGCACAGGCAACACTTGTAACATCAAACTTTGAAGAGAATGGATACATGGAAACTGTCAGGCGTTTTACTTTTCGATCCCATCTTCTGAGCGACAATGCAGTTCTTTTCTACCTCGCTCTTACTAAACTTGTTATTCATGTTGCTACGAACCTGGCAGGAGGCTACGGATATTTCAGAGACGAATTCTATTATATTGCGTGCAGCGATCACATGGCATGGGGCTACGTTGACCAGCCTCCTTTATCAATTGCAGTTCTCCGGCATAGCCGTTTGCTCTTCGGTGATTCCCTCGTCGCTCTCCGATTTCTTCCAGCGGTCGCAGGTGCGGTCGTCGTAGCTTTGGCGGGTCTGATGACGAGAGAGTTGGGCGGGAACAGGTATGCCCAGGTCCTGGCTGCCTGTTCTGTCATTGTCGCACCTCTTTTGCTGGGAGCAAACTCGAACTACTCGATGAATTCTTTCGATCTTCTTTTCTGGACGCTGACTTTCTATCTCCTGATAATCATTCTGAAACATGATGAGCAGAAGCACTGGCTTGTTCTTGGACTTGTGCTCGGGTTGGGATTGCTTAATAAAATCAGCGTCCTTTGGCTTGGCGCCGGCCTTGCCGTGGGATTACTCCTGACACCGAACCGCAAGCTTTTGCTGGCACGAAGAGTCTGGTTTGCTGCGGCGATCGCTTTCGTAATCTTCTTACCACATATCATCTGGCAAGCGGCGAATGGCTTCCCGACATTAGAATTTATCAAAAACGCAACCGCAAATAAGTACGTCGCTGTTTCTCCTCTGGAGATGTTTATTCAGCAGATACTGAACATGAATCCATTGACGTTCCTCATCTGGTTCCCCGGTTTGGTTTACTTCCTGGTTGCGAAATCGGCAAGGCAGTTCCGAATTCTTCCCATTATCTATTTCACTGTATTTCTCATTCTCGTTATCAACAGGAACAGCAAGGCCGAGTATCTGGGTCCGATGTTTCCGATGCTCTTCGCTTTGGGAGCATTCGCCATTGAGAAGTTCATCGTCAAATTCAACTGGCGCTTGCTCAAACCTGTCTTGCTCGCGCTTCTTATGCTCAGTGGTATCGCCTTTGCTCCTTTCGCGATTGCCGTGCTTCCTGTTGAATCCTTCATTGCATATTCGAAAGCGTTGGGCATAACACCGTCAACGCCGGAGAAAAAGGAACTCAGCAAACTCCCTCAATTTTATGCGGATATGTTCGGTTGGGAGAAAATGGTTGCTGTGGTAGCCGATGCTTACAATACGCTCACTCCGGAGGAGAAAGCGAAATGTGCAATCATAGGAAACAACTATGGAGAAGCCGGCGCAATAGATTTTTTGGGCCGAAAGTACAATCTTCCCAAAGCGATCAGCGGCCATAACAATTACTGGCTCTGGGGACCGAGGAACGCGACAGGCGAAGTTGTCATTCGGTTGGGCGGTTCAATAGAAGCAATGAGAGAATCGTACGGCGAAGTCGTTCAAACCGGCACGTTCAAGGATGACTATTGTATGCCATACGAAAACAACATGGCGGTCTACGTCTGTAAGAATCGACGAGCTCCGCTGAAAGATGACTGGGCAGAGTTCAAGCATTATGAGTAGATTCATACGTCTGGAATGCAAACGCCAGCTAACAAACGGGAAAAAGATGCTCCACATTATATCCCGCTCATTATTGTATATGTGGTGTGTCCCGTCAAGAAGATCTATATGTCGGGATCCCGACTGAAGTCGGGACGGGATGCCGCAAGGTGGCATATGCAAGGTGGTCGCTTCATCCCGACTGCGACAAGCGCAGTCGGGATGACTTTTTGCCGCGGGACGTTAGCCGCAATTGCCCACTACTAAATCACGGAAGGAAGATAGCCACGTGAAAACATTTTTCTCTTTGTTACTCTTTTTGTTCGGCATTTCTGCTTCAAATGCACTCTGCCAAATACATGCAGTCCCAATGACCTTCGCTCTCTACCAAAACACGCCTGACCCTTTTGATACGTCGACACACATTGCCTATGACCTTCCCAAGGATGCCCACGTCTACCTCTGTGTCGAAGACAGTATAGGGGATAGCGTCCTAACTTTAGTATGGGGAATGCAAGCTGCTGGTAGTTACCAAGCTCAGTTCATTCCCGATAGCTCTATCACTCCTGGAAGATATTTCTGCAAAATGGTAGCTGATACGTTTGTGGACTCAATTATGATGCATTACAGAACCAGTGTAACGTCAGTGGCCCGCTTGCCCCAGATAAGCAATCGTGATTTCCTGCTGAAACAAAACTACCCAAATCCTTTCAACCCATCTACTTCCATTAGCTACGATTTGCCCGCCAATGGACTTGTCGTCTTGAAGGTCTTTGACGCTCTCGGAAGGGAACTTGAGACACTTGTCAATGAACGTGAGGGTGCAGGTAATCATTCCGTTGTTTTCAACGCGACCGACCTTCCCAGCGGGGTCTATTTTTATCGCTTGCAAGCTGGTACATCCGCAAGAACCAAAAAGCTAATGATACTCAAATGAGACGGGCAACTGCGGCTAACAACCGCAAAATAGACGCTTCCCGATCAAGAACGTATCCCGTCCAAATTATTTATATGTCGGGATGCCGCAATGCGGCATCGGGACAGGCTGTCATTGTGGAAATATCGAGTTCGCCCGCCTTCGCTCAAGCTTCGGCGGGTCTTCGATCACGTCTCGCAAACGAGCCGGGTCTCCGACCACGTCTCGGAGGCGAGCCGGGTCTTCGACTTCATCCGTCCATGAATCACGGACGGACGACTTTGTCCCGCAGGTCGTTATACACCACTTAGCCCAGAACATAGTTAAGCGAAATGAGAAGGAGAAGAAATTATGAAACGAAGACTAACGACGATAGTCTCAATGATCCTCTTTTGCGCACTTCCAAGCCTATCAATTCTTTTGTTTCCAACTTGCTCAAACCAGCAAAAACATGCTCGGAGCGAATTCTCTGCCGTGTTGATTGACGCGGAGTCAAAGAAGCCAGTCCCATCCGCCAGAGTCATACTCGCATCAAAGAAAGAAGGGAAAGACGAATGCACGATTGACACTTCCTTGACGGGAGTGAGTAATGACAGTGGCGAAGTCCGAATCCCAATTGTGAAGCCTGGAGAATACGTATTCTTCTACAATCTGTCGGGAAGTCTTAAGCCGGCACTGAATGGAAAGGTGGTGACTTACGGTGGTCCCCATGACCAACGTTATAATTCCGCTCTTGCTGAATCACTGTGTCCCTGCATCGTCACGAAAGATGGATCATTGGTGATTTTTGATGGTGGTCTCAGCATCGCTAACGGAGGCTTCGAAAGCAGGGAGGAATTTGACATAAGAATGATCACTACCGCCGAGGGAGGTCTTCTGACGGTTCATGCACCGAGCGCTGGAACCGCTCCTGTAAAGATTGATATCAGCACCGCTTCCTTTGGTGGCAGAAGGTAACGCGTTGGTACAAACGAGCACAGTGCTTAGCTGCGCGGCGTATAGCAACGGGAATCAACGACGCTCGATTATTATATATCATGGTTCTCGCTTCATCGCGCTTTGCGCATTTGTGGCGTCAAAGCGGGACGAACTTTTTTGGGCGGGGCGTTATAGGAACATTGGTTTGCCCAATAATTGCAAGTCACTTCCAAATAATTGAAGGAGGAACCGACATGAAAACGATAGGCACCGGAGTGTTGCTTCTTATGATAAGTTGTTCATTGTTTGCTCAGACAGATACAACAAAATCGGCTCAAAGCGATGAGCGAGGGTACTTCGCCGCCTACGAATTTCTGGAAATGACAATGAATAACTTCCAGAATTTTGCCGGAGAAGCAGGATATCGCTTTGATGATGCGAATCAGGTACGCCTGACAATTATGGAGGTAAAACAGACTGAGCGGCATTTGTCAAACAAATATGAAGCTATGGCAATCGACGGAGGCCATGTTCGAGGTTACTTCCGGGACTATGAAATCAACTGTGATAGGTACTTTGCTAATCATTTCTACTTCAGCGCCAATATCAGTTATGTTCGGAACATTTATGAGCACACACAACTTGATGCTCGTGTGGACCACACATCTCTAACAGTCGGCACAGGAATTGGCTATACTCACGGCAGCCTCTTTGGAATAGACCACCTTTTTGTCAATTTCTCCATTCCAGTGAGGTATTATCTTAATCATCTTGAAGAAACAAAACTGGGAAATTCAACGGTGAGGCCGCATATCGTTGTCAACAATATATGGCTGTTCCTTGGCTATAAATTCTAGAACGAAGCTCGGCAGTATATGACAATCGCAACCCAACGTCCTAAAACACGCCGCATCACGACGCTTCCCGACCAAGAACATGTCGGGACAGGCTATTATGAATTGCTCAATGGCGCCGACATTAGAAGATATGGAACGGCGCCACTGCCGCGCGAAGCGCGCGGGAGCCGTGATGCGGCGACACGTTATGCGAAATGCGCTGCGACGGTCAAATCAGATGGTCGAGATTTCTGGAAGCGTGAACAACGCGGTGAACCTCAACCGTATGACCGCGAAGAATGTAGAACACCAAATATGATTCAACGATCAATACCCGGTACCCGTACTCTCGAAGCTTCTCGTGTCTCGGTATCCGCCCCAACAACGGGTTGTTTTCCAGTAACCCGACGGTCCTATCGAGTTTCTCCACAAATCCCGATGCCCGACTCGAGCTATCTTCAGCTATGTGGTCAAAGATGGAAATAAGATCATCCTGTGCAACAGGAAGATACCGGAGTTTGTATCTATTTGGCATTCACTCGGCGTTGGAGCTTATTTATCATCTGTTTGTGCGTGATACCTTTCTTACCCTGCGCCGATTGTGCTTGTGCAACTCCAAGTTTCTCAAAAAGATCAGACTGAGCCTTAAGGCGCTCATAATGATCTATGCTCATCACGACCAAATCCCCTTCCCCGTTCGTGGTAAGATACACCGGCTCATCTTGGTCGTGACAAATGTCGGCGATCTCCCGCGTTCGGTTTCTGAGGCTCGAAATGGATTTTATTATTGGCATATTTTTCCTCGCATTGTTCATGTGTAAATTCATTCATAATTATGACATAATCAAGAGTTGATATGCGGCGCACTTCGCATAACAAGCCGGACAAAGACGCTTCCCGATCAAGAACGTATCCCGTCCAAATTATTTATATGTCGGGATGCCGCAATGCGGCATCGGGACAGGCTGTCATTGTGGAAATATCGAGTTCGCCCGCCTTCGCTCAAGCTTCGGCGGGTCTTCGATCACGTCTCGCAAACGAGCCGGGTCTTCGACCACGTCTCGGAGGCGGGCCGGGTCTTCGACCACGTCTCGGAGGCGAGCCGGGTCTTCGACCACGTCTCGGAGGCGAGCCGGGTCTTCGACCACGTCTCGGAGGCGAGCCGGGTCTTCGACTTCATCCGTCCATGAATCACGGACGGACGACTTTGTCCCGCTGGACGTTAGCCGCAACTAGCAGCAAGACGAATGCTTCGACAGGCAATGAGTTATCGACTTCATTAAGATAGGGGACGACAATGTGGAGTTCATTTATTAAAACAAAAGTTCATTCTTCCTATTTTTATCTCATGTTGGGTTTCGCATTCCTTTTCTTTTCCAACGGCAGATGGATTTTGCCGATGGCGGCATTTGCATCTCCGATATTTTTAATACGGTTTCTCCGGTTCCAAAAACCCTTCAAAGGATTTGTATTCCTGATAATTGCCGGATGGATCTCCAACATCTTCATCTGGAAAGGCATGATGCCAGTGTCAGGCTTCTTCTATTATTTTCTGATGCTGATGATGAGCGTTTTTGCTTCACTGACCTTTGTCATCGACCGGATCTATTCCCGACGATTGAAAGGAATTGTTTCAACTTTCGTATTCCCTTCCATCTACGTAATCATGGAATATATTATTGTCTCGACAAATCCATCGGGTTCGTACGGAACGGTGGCGCATACGCAATCATCGCTTCCGCTGTTACAACTCGTTTCTCTTACCGGCATTTGGGGAGTTACATTTGTCATTACATGGACAGCATCGGTTGTGAATTGGCTTTGGGATCATGCATTTGAGAAAAAGGTACTCCGCCAAGCTTTTTGGGCGTACGCATTACCGGTTCTGGTCGTCATCCTTTTCGGCCAAATTCGATTATCTAAACCGATTGAATGCAAGACCGTACGAATCGCTTCGATCAATATTCGCAAGACATATTGGGAAAATCGTTTTAAGGCGAACAATGATTCGATCACACAGGGAATCAACAATGATTTTCTAGCCAATTGCGATATCGCTGCTTCTTCGCAAGCACGGATTGTTTTTGGAACGGAGGAACTTATCAACTTGCCGTTCGATAGCGAGACCGCATTCGTAGAAAAAGCAAAGGCGATAGCTCAAAGAGACAGCATCTACTTAGGGCTGCCGATGTGTATTTTCCCGAAAGGTTATCCGCGGGTTCCCCCTGTAAATAAAATCACATGGATTTCACCTGGTGGGCAACTACTGTTCACTTATTGCAAGGCCAAACCAACTCCAGGCGAAGGATCGTACGGAGACGGTGTGATACGATATTTCGATTCGCCATACGGGCGTATTGGTTCTGCAATTTGTTTCGATATGGATTTCCCCGCATTTATTCGTCAGGTTCACACCATTAACATCGACATGATGCTGGTCCCGGGCAACGATTGGAAAGAGATTACACCATATCACACATTCGTCGCATCAATCAGAGCGCTCGAGCAAGGTTTCAATTTGGTTCGGGCAGTATCTCAGGGATTCTCCGCTTCATTCAATTATAAAGGACAGGTGATTTCGTCGCAGGATTTTTATAGAACCAATGATATAATTCTTTACTCCGACGTACCTATGAAAGGGGAACCCACCATGTATTCTGTGGTAGGAGATTTATTCGCTTGGCTTTGCATCACTGGATTTCTGATTATTGTCGTATCGACTCTGTTCCGGCGTAAGGCGGATATGACCTCAACTAAGGAATAGCGGTTGAAGTTGCGAAAACATTGCGCTGCGGCTAACCGGCGAGAAAAAGACGCTTTGCTTCATGCCGCCATCATTTTATATTTCATGGAACGGCGGCTCGGCGTGTTGCCGCAATAGTTATGCGCCACCGCGCGATAAGGTACGGCATTGAAATGGTTTCAGATTAGCTCGATAACTCTTGACGACTGTGTGTGGATCAGAGACGTTCTGTGTGAGTATTGGGGATCCCCTGCCGTTGTCAGCCGTGGCAGGCTTTTTCAAGCCGACAAACTGCCTAGTTTCATTGCGACCGACGAAAGTGAGAGAATCGGTTTGGTCACTTACTCAATCAGCGGGACTGAGTGTGAGATCGTCACTTTGAATAGCATCAGGGAGAACCAGGGAGTGGGTACGGCATTAATGAAGGCTGTAGAATCCGTGGCGCGAGAAGCGGGTTGTGCTTCCATACGACTTGTTACTACAAATGATAATCTTAAGGCACTCCATTTTTACCAGAGACGTGGATATGTGCTGGTGGCTCTCCATCGAGATGCGGTGACCCGATCGCGCGCGCTGAAGCCTGAAATTCCAACGACGGGGAACGATGACATACCTATCCGAGACGAAATTGAGTTGGAGTTGATACTTTGAGTTCAGAGGATGTGCGGCGCGGGCGTGCCTGCGCACACGTTATGCGCAAGCAAAGATTTATTTTCATAAGACATTGTGCTCGGAGGATTCCATGACCGCGGAATACACGACCCCACGTAGAGCCAGTCGTCCGTTGCTCGTCGTCAGTGTCATCTCCCTTCTTGTCCTTTGGCCATTGGCTGCAGCAGTACTGTTCCGGGGAAACACATTGGGTTTCGCAATTTCTCTCTTGTGTTCGGGGCTCGCCCAAGGTCCAATTCTCGCCGGCTACGCCTTTGCCCGCGATGATCGCAAACAGTGGTGGCGGTGGCTCGTCCTGGCTACGAGTGGATTGGGAATTCTCATGTTCTCATTGGTTGATTCCGTCAACCTCGACATAGATGGCTTCTTTGAGCTCCTCATCCTGGGAACAGTAGGCCCGGCTATCGGACACACGTTGATAACCACTGTTGTCGGGCCGCTCATCTTTGGCCGAGCTCTGTGTGGATGGGGGTGTTGGCGTGCGATGGTGCTTGAACGTCTTCCCGTCGGCACGGGCTCGGGCCGGCGCAAGGGTATTTGGGTTTGGACACCGCTTGTCGGCGTAGTTGTCAGTTTTGCGGCCGCAGTTCTATTCGTGCTGGTGCTGGATTCCCAACCCGGCGGAGACCACGGACACATACGCGGCAACACTTTCTGGCCCGTCGCCGGCGGCGTTGCCGTTTACTATGCGGCTGCTGTTGCGATGGCACTGGCTCTGCACGACCAACGCGCGTTCTGTAAATACCTTTGTCCCAGCGGATTCATTCTTCGTTGGACGAGCCGCCCGGCCCTTCTCCATGTCTCCGCCGAGGCCGAGGAGTGCAACGAGTGCGAAGCGTGCACGGATGTCTGTCCAATGGACATCCCCGTGGCTGCGCGTGCGAAAATGGGTACAAGCATTAGCAAAGGCGATTGCATCCTCTGTCAGCGTTGCGTTGAGAGCTGTCCGACCGGAGCTCTGAAAACCGTTTTTAAAAACTAATTATCAGCCAACGGTGGAGGGACGAAAATACCAATGTTGCTTCCAAAGAGGCCGGAAGGCAGAACGAAGTGCCGCAAAACGCGATTGACGTAGAACTTTGCCTGTGATAGCAACCGCAAAATCAAGATGCTTCCCGATCGTCCATGGAAAGATTTTGATCGTGAGACGTGATTCTTGATCGGCTCACGCCGCTTTGCCGACCTCGTCGAACTTCCCACATTTATGAAGGCAGAGCGAGACGACTTTTTCTTGCCAGATGTTATGCGCCATTGCCGACAGCAAATATCTTTCATTTGAAGTAATGAGAGTAATATATGAAGCTATCTGATCTTGGATTTGACAGTTGGTTTCAACAGAAGCTGAATGAATTTGACATGCCTGACTGTAGTGTCGCACGAATTACAAGAGTTGACCGTGACCGATATTTGCTCAGGAATGAACAGAGTGAAGTCCAGGGCGAGCCTACAGGTAAGCTTCTCTTTTCTGTCGCCTCAGGCGAAAACCTTCCTTGTGTAGGGGATTGGGTGCTCGTGCAATATTTCAATGAAGGTACTCTTGCATTTATTCATGATGTTTTGCCGAGAAAAACATTCTTGCGCCGAAAAGCGGCTGGTAAGAAGGTGGACTATCAGATGATTGCGTCTAATATCGACGCTGCTTTCATTATGCAGTCGTGCGACTACAACTTCAACCTGCGGCGAATGGAACGGTACATCGTTATGGCACGGGATGGTCGAATCGAGCCAGTAATTCTTCTGAGCAAATCTGATCTCATTAGTAGTGAGGAGTTGGACACGAAAATATTTGAGATCAATCAAGCCAGGTTTGGCGCAAGAGTGATTGCCTTCAGCAACATATCATGTGTGGGCATTCAAACAATCGGTGACTCGCTTGAAAAAGGAAAAACTTACTGTCTCCTCGGCTCATCGGGTGTTGGCAAAACCACACTCTTGAACCGGCTTCTGGGTCGAGAGGAATTCGAGACAAATCCAGTCCGTGAAAAGGATGGCAGAGGAAAGCACGCAACAGCGCGACGGCAAATGAGTGTCATTGGCAATGGAGCGCTTCTGATTGATACTCCAGGCATGAGGGAACTTGGGATGATGGGTGTTGGCTCCAGCATAGACGACAGCTTCTCAGATGTCCACGCGCTTTCTGAGCATTGTCGCTTCAAAGATTGCACGCATACTTCCGAACTTGGGTGTGCAGTTTTGGCGGCGGTTCAATGCGGAGAACTAAATGAAGAGCGATACCGCAGTTATATGAAGTTGGTAAGAGAATCCGAGTTCAATGACATGTCATATGCCGAGAAAAGGAAGAAGGAAAAGGATTTCGGTCGCATGATTAACACTGCTATGAAACAAATGGGAAAGAGGAAACCGCGATAGTGAGCAGAAGTCTTGCCAACGCCATCTCGGTAACCTAATTTCATATGTTCGGAAACGGAAGGAGAAGATATTCCCAAACTAATCTAATGCGGAGACAAGAGATGAATTGGCACGCAATGGCTCTTCCGACGATTGTCGTCGGTGTTATCTTGTATCATTTGTCCCAGAAGTCAATCCCCAAGGACGCGAATCCTTTTGTCGCTCTTGCTGCGGCTTACCTCATAGCGTTCAGCCTTTCGGTCATCGCGTTATGGTTCAGGGGCGATCTCAAAAAAGGCGCCGAAGTTTTTCGGCACCAAGACTGGCGTCCGGTCATGTTCTTGGGACTAACTGCGATTGCCATCGAACTTGGATACCTGTATGCTTATCGCACAGGATGGAAGATCAGCACAACGGGAATCACGACCGGAGCGTTTACCACTAGCGTGCTTGCGGTTATCGGTGTATTGTGGTTCAAAGAGGAACTCACATTGCTCAATGCGACCGGAATCGGACTGTGTATCATCGGCATCATATTCATCAACATCAAATAGTCGCCGGGGGCGCCGGCGTCTGACATGCAGGACGTTTAAGGCAACCTTAACGCTCCGAGCAAATAAACTTTGAACCCTGCAAACGATTGATAATATTGAGTTAATTACTTACAATAAACTTTATATCATGTACGATTTGCCGTATTACAAAGAACATAATGAACAAGTAATAAAAGAATTTGTTGATCAGCATCCGTTTGCTTTTATAGCGGGATGTGATTCAGAAAACAAACCAGTTGCTACACAGGTGCCGGTTTTTATTGAAGAAAAGGATGGCAGGAATGTATTAAGAGGACATATCATGAAAAACACAGACCATCATAAAGCCTTTTTACACAATAAAAATGTTCTGGTAGTTTTCACCGGTCATCACACCTATGTAAGTGCAACGTGGTACAGTGATCCGCATCTTCCTTCTACATGGAATTATATGAGCGTACATGCTAAAGGCATTATCCGGTTCCTGGATGATGCAGGATTAGAAGAGGTGCTTCGAAGAACAACGCTTCATTTTGAAAACAATAATCAACAGTCCACAACGATTTTTGATAATCTTCCTTTAGAGCTTAGACAAACATTAATGAAGGCAATTGTGGCTTTTGAAATTGAAGTAATAGAAATGGACAATGTTTTCAAATTAAGTCAAGACAGAGATTCTAAAAGTTATCACAATATAACAGCGAAACTCAAAGAACAGGGTGAAGACGGAGAGGTGATTGCTGCTGAGATGGAAAAAAGAACTAAGGAAGTATTTCCCGATGAAAAGGAATAGGATAGTAATAACTTCTTGTCATGAGTTCGTATTCTATACATTCAGCAACTGACAGTTATAAATTCAATGGAGTGCCGCAAGGAATTTATCACTGTGCAATTGTCAACTTTCAAACGCAGAGCAAGGCTGCCTATAATACAGTGTATAAGCATTAGGGACGAAAGTGGTTTTCGAAGTTTTCTGCTCATTCAGATCGTCAAAATAGACACAAGGGTTCTGTGACTTCGGGACCCTTACGGCATATACACTGAAACGTTAGGCGCAACGTAGCGACACCAAGGAATCAGTCCGCAGCAAGGCCTTATTCAAGTAATATCTGGGAGCGAATTTCAGCCATGAGGATTCTTCTCTTTATCTGCTCGTGCTGTTTTCTCTTTCTATCCGTGTCTCTTACACGTACATATACATTCGATCCATCCGGCCCGGCGAATAGATGCGTGTGGGCATGGGCGCTCAATTCGAGCATTTGAAACAGCCGCAAATATCGAAAAAGAAAGATCAGAAAATGATTGTTGTAGAGAGCAAAGGTGATCCTGAAAAATATGTCACAATTATCCAATATCGAGTTCGGAAGACAGATAAAGAATAATCAGTACAAGGTTTATCAAAATAGGATATAAATGATAAGTCAGTCTCGGCATTTGGCTTTGGTACAATGCCGCAAGAAGCTATTACTATATTACCATGCCTGCGAACAACAGCACAAACCACGACGCTCGATTCGCGCCGGAGGCGAATCAGCTTGTCGCTGCAATATATGTCATGGTTCTCGCTGCATGGCGCGCTCATCGGGACAGGCTCATTTGGAAGCTCGCTCCATCCGTCCATGGATCACGGACGGATGTGTGCGATTCTCGAGGACATTATGTGTAATGGCGGTTCAGTGCTTTGGGAGACGGGCCGAATGATTCTTCAGCCAGGAGGATAATTGAGTTTTGGATACCTTTCCGGAAGATAAGTCGATCATCAACGAATACGCGTCCTCCTCTTTGGCAACTATTTCCCGACCGTTTCTCTGGAGGAAAAGGTCCATCAATACGAATGCAACTCGTTTGTTGCCATCAATGAATGGATGGTTCCTGCATAGATGAAAACCGTAAGCAGCCGCCTTATCGAACAAAGACTTGTGAACAGACTTTCGCCCTACAGTTACCTTGGGCTGGGCCAGAGCGGATTGAAGGAGAGCGAGATCCCGAAGCCCGGCTCTCCCGCCATATCGCTGGAGGAGATCGGAATGGATTATCATGACAAGCTCCTCCTGAAGGAAGCGGGTTGCCATTATTTTGCGAGGGCCTTCAGTGTGTTCCTGAACTTCTTGTTCGTGCGCTCGTATGCCTTCGCCCATTCGGCGAATTTCGGATCAAACGGTGTAATGATCACGCCTTCATCTGTTTCAACGAGGTGGAGTTCATCTCCCTCGCTGAGATGCAAGTTGTCGACAACGGTCTTGGGCAATGTAATTCCCAAGCTGTTGCCAACTCGTCGGATGGCGGTCTTAAGCATGGCGATTTCTCCAATTGTCGTTAGATTATAACATATGTATTACATGGAATCAACCGGCGCTGCGCATGACTGGCAGCTTCACGACGTTTCCCGACCAGACGCGGGTCAGGACAGGCTAACTTGGAAGCTCGTTCCATGCCAGCGTCATTCTATATTTTGTGTAACGGCGGCACGGCGTGTTGCCGTACCACCTTGTGTACAACCACTAATAATTATCAGGACAACAAAATGAAAGCAAATCGTCTTGCAATTATCGCCGTTATCAGCCTGTTCGCTAACTGTGTATCGGCTCAAAGTAACAAGCCACAAAATTCTGTTTTGCAGGAACGGGTTATCAATCTTGACTTCAACAAAGTAAAAGGCAGCTTCAACACAGCGTTCAAAGAATGTGTTGGTGCCGGTCGAGCGAATGAAGGGTTGCGTGCAGACTGGCAGGAACAGTTGGCATGTGTAAAGAAAGAATGCGGTTTCAAATACATCCGGATGCATGGATTATTGACCGATGATATGGGCGTTTATAAGGAAGACCATAAAGGAAATCCCGAATATAATTTCCAATACATTGATGCATTGTACGACTATCTTCTGAGCATCGGGATGAAACCTTTTGTTGAATTGAGTTTCATGCCCTCGGCACTTGCCAGCGGCACTCAGACCGTTTTTTGGTGGAAGGGAAATATTACTCCTCCCAAAGATTATGACAGATGGGCGGATCTCATCCGCAACCTCACTCTCCATTTTACTGAACGGTACGGCGCCGATGAAATTAAAACGTGGTACTTTGAAGTCTGGAACGAACCCAATCTGAAATTCTTCTGGTCAGGAACACAAGAGGAGTATTTGCAGCTCTACAGATATACTGTGCAAGCTATAAAGAGTGTGAACGAGGAATACCGGGTCGGCGGACCTGCAACTGCTGGAGCTGCATGGGTGCCGGAGATGATTGACTTTTGTAGTAAGAATGGTCTTCCGCTCGATTTTATTAGCACACATTCTTACGGCGTTAAACAAGGATATGTGGACGAATCTGGAGCAACCGGTACGATCTTAGACAAAAATATGTGGAGCGTCAGCGGAGACATTCTGAATTCACGCAGACAAATATCGAGCTCTCCGATGCCTAATTTAGAACTTCACTATACCGAATGGAGTTCTTCTTATACACCCTCAGACCCAATTCATGACAGTTATCATCAAGCAGCATACGTGCTGGAAAAAATCAAACAAGTAGGTAATGCGGCCAATTCAATGTCATACTGGACATTCACCGATATTTTTGAGGAAGCGGGGCCAAGGTTTACGCCTTTTCATGGCGGCTTCGGCTTGTTAAACTACCAGGGCATCAAGAAACCTGCTTTCTATTCATTCTCTTTTTTGAATAAACTAGGTGAGACAGAATTGCTTAACACGGACAGTTGCTCTTGGGCATGCAAAAGCTCAAACGGCAATATCCAGGTTCTGTTCTGGGATTTCACAAACACACATCCCGGAGATTCGGTGAACGATCAGGCGTATTATGTGCGTGATCTGCCGGCCAAATCGAAAGGGAAGGTGCAGGTTAACATTTCGGGAATACCCGAAGGCAATTATCTGCTGGGGATATATAAGGTTGGCTATCGCGTGAATGATCCGTATTCCACTTACCTGGAAATGAACAGGCCAATGCAACTAACAAAACAACAGGTCAATGTCATAAAGAAACTCAACGATAGTTCTCCGACATTCAAAGAAATTATCAAAGTGGACTCACACGGACTATTCTCAAAAGAATTGGAAATCCGCGAGAATGATGTCTTCCTATTTGAACTCATCAAGTCATGAGTCAGGAGAGTGTAAGATCCGGAACGGATCCAAAGCGCATCAAACACCATGAGACGATCTCGTTCATTTCTTATGTCACGTCTGGATTATGTTGGCTGCTGTGCGCGACAAGCAGGAAGAAGACGCCTCCCGATCCGGAGCTTTGTCGGTCTGTCCCATTGGGAGAGAGGCTATCATGGATCGCTTCATAATACGGAGCGCGTCACCGCCCTAAACATGCAGAAGAGAGCTGAACGAACCAAATGAATGCAAACAATCAACGCGATAACCTGCTTGCCACCTGGAGAACAAACAATCGGGTGACCGAGTTTCTCTTTGAGAAACTCCCGAGCGAATTGTGGGGTATGAAGATTCCCGGAGCCCCCCAGCGGACAATCCGAATGATGGCAGGCCATATCCACAATGCACGGTGCATGTGGATCAAAATGATCGGCAGGCAATATGGAGTCAAGATTCCGAAACGTGTTGACCGCAGGCGTGTCAGTCGATCTGTATTGCTTCGTGCACTTAAAAGAAGCAATGAGGGAATCCTGGATTTGCTGAATGCTGGTCTGGATAATGAAGGTGAGTTGAAAAGCAGCATTCCATGGATGAACATCCCCTCCGATGTGTTGCACTTCATGGTCTATCTCGTGGCGCATGAGGCACACCATCGTGGACAAATCGTTCTCGCTGCCAGAGAATTGGGGCATCGGCTCCCGCGGGAGATCACCAACGGTCTCTGGCAATGGAAGCGACGGTTTCAAGAAACGATGAAAGAACGGAAGGGTGGCGGCGCATGAGTAGCAAAACGAAGACGATTCATATTTCGAGAATGGTTATTGATGTCGCTGAATGCTGTTACCCCGACGGGTTGTGCACTTCGTGACAACAGCACTGCCGTATGTTGCCAGAGATTATACGTCAGCGGAAACGTCGCGCTCATTTTTTACTACCACGCATGAACGGCCCTGCATTGTTTCTGTCAGGGTCAGCCGACAGAGTGCGTCGAAGGCTTATGGACAAACCGACTTTGCGTTTTATCACGCCATAAAATAGGAATGATACAAAATGAAAAAACTATCATGGATGCTGCCAGTTCTAATCACTCTTCAGCTGCAAAGTTGTTACACTATTCATCAAGACGACTTCTTCTACCCTGAAAAATTGGTGAGACTATCGGACAACATTAGCTTCAACGAAGTCTACTTCAACGTCGATGACAGTGTCTCCATTAACGCATGGTACTTCACGAAAAAGGATGCTGATGCGGTCATTCTAGTGCTGCATGGAAATGGAGGGAACTTGTATACGTCACCGACGGCAGGTATTGTGAACTCCTTATCCGCGCTTAATGTGAATATCTTTGCGATTGATTACCGCGGTTATGGAAGGAGTTCAGGTGTACCTTCCTTAAATGGAATTTATGACGACGTTGAGGGAGCACTTGGTTATTTGCAGAAACATAATCCTGACAACTTGCCGATCATAGTCTACGGGTTCTCGATGGGTACGATACCCGCTGTGCCGGCAGCGACTGACTCTGACGCGGCTGGACTTATTTTGGAGGGGGCAATAAGCTCATCCCAGGATTTTCTCGACTACGCTAAATCGAAAGTCTGGTGGTTGAGTCTCGTAAGCATAAAGTATGACACAAGCCTGGAATTTGATAATGTGAAGGAGATAAGATTGGTAAGGCATCCTGTGCTCATGATACGGGGAAAGAAAGACTTCCTCCCTGAATCAATGTCGCATAAACTCTATGATGCCGTTAAAGATAGCACCAAGTATTACTGGCTGGTAGAGAAGGGGGCACACTGCGATACTTACAAGATTCAGCCTCAAGACTACCTTAAGAGAATTTCCGATTTTGTCGAGGTATGCAAAGAATTGAAACACAACATGGGTTCAATGAAATGACGTCAGCGGCTGTCAGTTGCACGTTAAACAATTTAGGACGATGAAATCCGGAGGAGACAAGAATGGTCAATAAGAAAACTTTCTCTATCTTGCAGGCCATCGGCAATACACCTGTAGTTCGTTTGAACAAAATCGTAGCGCCGAGTTCAGCCGATGTCTTTGTTAAGCTTGAATACTACAATCCGACAGGTTCATACAAAGACCGCATGGCGTTGTCGATGATAGAGGAGGCTGAGAAACG
The DNA here is from genome assembly GCA_963704305.1 of uncultured Bacteroidota bacterium. Taxonomy (GTDB): domain Bacteria; phylum Bacteroidota; class Ignavibacteria; order Kryptoniales; family JAKASW01; genus JAKASW01. Next base: position 2,543,877 of record OY969888.1, read on the forward strand.
CGGAGACCTGCGTCATGGAATGACAGTGGTGGAATATACCGGCGGCAGCACCGGTTCTTCGCTTGCATTTGTTTGCGCCGTGAAAGGATATAGTTTTCAAGTCGTCTCATCAGACGCGTTCGCGAAGGAAAAACTGGAAACAATGAAGGCCCTTGGAGCTCATTTGACCATTGTGCCGAGTCAGGGCGGCATGGTTACTCCGGATCTTACACCCAGGATGATGCAGCGAGCAAGAGATATTGCGGAGTCGGAGCCCAGCTATTTCACCAACCAGCTTCACAATGCAGATGCCGCGAAAGGATATGAACCGATAGGTAAGGAGTTGATGGAACAAATAGATGGGCCAATCCATGCATTTTGCGCCGCGGTAGGCACCGCCCATATGCTGGTGGGCGTCGCTCATGTATTGCGTCGTCTCAGTCCTTCACCACGAATCGTTGCGCTCGAACCAGCATCAGCACCGGTCATTTCTAAGGGCACGAGCGGAACACATCACGTCGAAGGTATAGGCATTGGATTCATACCGCCTCTGTTGGACAAAGCCTATTACGACGAAGCACGCGGCATCGATGAAGCCGAGGCGCGGAAGATGGCCCGGCGCCTGGCAAGAGAAGAGGGCATCTTCGCAGGGACCTCGAGTGGCATGAATGTGCTGGGAGCATGTATGCTTGCTCAGGAATTGGGCCCGAAGCATACCGTAGTGACAATCGCTGTCGATACAGGATTGAAGTATCTTGATGGTGATTTGTACGGCAATCAGAATCCATAGCGACTCGCTGCTTTGCCCGAACGCATGACAGTCAAGGACGAGTGAATGCTTTTGGCGCCATCTCCAATTATTCCGACAACTCACTCCGATGCTATCAGCGGGGAATTGTTACACCAATTCGCCTCTCGCGTTGAAAATAGCAAAGGAGGTGCGTTACATTGAGTGAACAGGCGGCTTTGTACCGATGAGATCTATGTTTCTCTTGGCTGCATTTCTATCGATTCCTCCTTTAATTCTCGCTCAACAGCAAGACTCATTGACCATTAAAGGTAAGATCGTTGACGACGAGACCGGCGTGCCTTTGTACGGCGTTAATGTCTTCCTGGCTAATACTACAATAGGTACCTCCAGTGGAAAAGACGGGAAGTTCACTATTACGAATGTCCCGTTTGGTTCTTATGATCTCATCTTCAGTCACGTCGGATATGAGATTGAGAAGAAGAGTTTTCATTCATATGAGGCCGGGGTGTTTGAATACAATATCTCATTGAAACCGAAGATGGTCAGTCTTAAAGAAATCACAGTGACAGGAACCGTTCCTGAAGATTGGAAGGACAACCTGGAGATATTCACAAAGGTCTTTATTGGAGAGACTGAAAATTCAAGAAAGACAAGGATCCTGAATCCTGAAGTATTGGACTTTGTGAGAGATCCGAGTACGGACGTATTAAGAGCTTATTCCGATAGTGTGATCAGGGTTGAAAATGATGCTCTGGGGTTTATGCTATACATTTCCCTGGATTCATTGGTGTATGACGTTCGAGGTGAGACCGTCTTATATAGGACCTATTCGAGATTTGTTGAACTGCCCCCTGTCAGCGAAGGAGAAAGATTGACGTGGGAAGACAATAGACAAATGACTTATTTGGTTTCATCCAGACATTTTTTTTGCTCTCTGATTCACAAGCAATTGGATGTCGATCGCTATTCCCTCAGTCAGGGCTCTTCGATCAGCGGAATTCGTTCAGGATTTGCGCGCAGACTTGTTCCTGGAGATTTGGATTTGACTACTGACAGAGACTCCATCTTGTACACTTTCAACTTCACAGGTGTCCTCGAGGTTCAGTCTGACCAGGCTTCATTGAGTTATCTGGAATTTCTGTTTCCTTCGGTTTCAATAGACAAATACGGAAACCTGTTACAGTTTGACTATTCCACGAAGACCTACGGTTACTGGGCTAATGAACGCATTGCCGATCTCTTGCCTCAGAATTATGTCTACAAAGGGAAGTGAAACTCCGGATATGTTTTTCTGCAATCCAGAAATATCTCTTGACCTGTCCACAGAAGACGATCTTGTGTAATGTTGGTTAGACGGAACCTGCAGCAGGAATGGAACGAAGAATGACTTAACATGGGCAGACGACTTAGACGACAAAAGCTCCTCGAGGAAATTGAAAGTGAACGCAGAATGTTGGATGAGACGCTCGAGCTTGTTCCGAGACGCTTGATGACGAAGGCGGGGGTTACACGCGGCGGCTGGTCGGTGAAAGACATCCTCGCACACCTAGTCGAGTGGCAGGAAATGAACCTTGGATGGTATGCGGCGGGACTGCGCGGTGAAAAGCCCGCAATGCCCGCGCCGGGATTTACGTTGAGAGAACTCCCCCGGCTGAATCAGATGATCTATCGGAAACATCACGGCCGACCGCTTCAGGCGGTTCTCGATGACTACCATTTGTACCATGAGCGGATGGTAAATCTCATCAGGTCTCTCTCGGACGAAGATCTAATCATGCTGGACGGTTCTTGTGGACGGGTTCCTCATGGACGCTGAGCGATTATCTTCGAGCAAGTACAGCCGCGCACTATTTGTGGGCCCGCACCTGCATTCGTCGGTGGTGGAAGAAACAAGTAGCGAATAGGAAGCGAGGTCATGCATCCTATTCATAGCAAGTTTCGCGGGCACTCAATGGGGAAGTGGATTTCCTGCGGTCAACATGTGATACTTTACGGGGAATGCCCGTCATGATTCCACCACCTGAGTTTCGGTCCGTATTCACCAGCCTGCGCAGTATCCTACTGGAGTATTCTAACATGCTATCCGTCTCGGCGGACAAACAGGATCACTATTGCCTGCAGGTCCCGTACAGTCCGAAGTTCAAGAAAGGCTTCCCCATCGCCTGGGTGAAGATGTCCAAAGCTTATGTGAGCTTTCATCTGATGCCGATCTATTTCTTCCCTCACCTTGTTGGAACTCTCTCGCCCCGCCTTCGAGCACGTATGCAGGGCAAGTCTTGCTTCAATTTCAAAACTGTCGACCAGACACTCTTCTCTGAGCTGCGCCAACTCACAACCAGTGGATTTCGAGAAGCAAAGGAGAAAGGAGTCTTCTGACACATAACCAGCTTCAATCTCTTTTCCGAACTCTCCGCCCTGACGAAAAAAGTCGACGCTCTCGACTATCATGGGAAGACGGGCTCGCGATGCCCTTGGAGAAAACAGGTTCATAGTTGCAGATTTTCTCAACGACAGATTAAGTTGCATACAACGCAGTTGTCATGAACAAAGGGAGAAAGGAGCGATCATGGGCGCAATTGATTTACTTGCATCTTCTTTGAATCGGCGGGATGACAAAGCCAATCAGGATTTGGCAGTCGAGATCATCAAGTCACAAAAAAGTGATTGGGTAAAAGAGTTGGCGGAGAACCTGAACAGTCGTGATAAGAACATTCAGAGCGATTGCATTAAAGTGCTCTACGAGATCGGCGAACGCGGCGCGGCCGAGTTGATAGCTCCCTATTACAAAGAATTCGGAAAGCTGTTAGCAAGCAAAAACAACAGATTAGTCTGGGGAGCTATGACGGCTCTAGATACGATTGCATCAGTTGACCCAAAGGGTGTGTACGAGCTACTTTCATTAGTGGTGAAAGCGATTGAGAAAGGCTCAGTGATAACTGTCGATCACGGCGTTGGAATTCTAGCGAAGTTAGCAGCTGTTCCGAAATACTCGCGGTCGACATTTCCTCTGTTGATCGAACAGCTGAAGCGATGTCCTGCCAAACAATTGCCGATGTATGCCGAAAAGAGTCAGGTTGCTGTTACGGCTTCGAGTAAGAAACAGTTTTTGACATTGTTGAACAGAAGAGCGCGGGAGTTGCAGAATGCTTCTCAAAAGAAGCGAATAGAGAAAGTCGTCCGAAAGATCAATGAGGAAGCGTAACTAATAATCTCCCGGTTTAATAATGCACAGGAGGATGGAGCGAGCAGCGGGACTGGACAATTGACCATCAGAGCAGCCGGGACTATTGATGCTCCGGCCATCGCTCGTCTCTCTGGCGAGCTTGGTTATCCGGCAATTGCCGAGGACATGGAGGTTCGGTTAAGCCGCCTTCTGCTCGCTTCGGATGACGCCGTGCTGCTGGCTGAATTATCGAACGATATTGTCGGTTGGATTCATGTCTGCGTGGTTCACTCTCTCGAATCCGAGATGTTCGCCGAGATACGCGGGCTCGTGGTGGATGAGAAACATCGCGGCAGCGGTGTCGGGTCGGCTCTCATCAAAGAGGCGGAGAAGTGGGGTGTGGCACGCTCATGCCGGCGCATCCGCGTTCGTACGAATACCACTCGCGTTCGTACGCATGAGTTCTACGAGAAGCTCGGATACAAAATATCCAAGACGCAAAAAGTTTTCGATAAGTCTTTATAGGTCACGAATCGCTGAGCGGGTAATCTAGACCGAAGCGGCGGTCATTTTTCCTTCATATCCGATGGCACCGTTTCACCAGTAGTAGTGCACGTGATCGCGGACTTCCGTGCGATATGTCTCCCTGATCTTCGACATGATTGTCTCTGACAAAGCTGGGAGATCGGCAGCAGCGGCATTCTCCTCAACCTGCTCGATACGCTTTGCGCCGGGAATAGCACACGTCACAGCGGGGAACATCAGGATCCATGACAAAGCCATCTGTGTCATGGTCTGGCCTTGCGGCACTAATGGTCGCAACTGTTCAACAGCACGCAGACCCGTTTCGTAATCAAGGCCGGAAAATGTTTCGCCGCGATCGAACGCCTCACCGTGCCGGTTGAACCTGCGGTGATCGTCGGAAGAAAAAGTGGTTGTTCGGGAGAGCTTACCGGTCAGGAGGCCAGATGCGAGGGGAACTCTCGCGAGAATTCCAATGTGTTTGCGCTCAGCTTCGCCGAAGAAAAGCTCGGAAGGCCGCTCGCGAAAGATATTGAAAATGATCTGCACCGATTGAACACCGGGATAGTCAATGGCCTTCAGTGCTTCCTCCACTTTCTCCACGCTTACGCCGTAATAGCGGAGCTTGCCCGCTTTCACAAGGTCATCGAGCACGCTAAAAACTTCGGGCATGTAATAAATCTCGGTCGGAGGGCAGTGCAGTTGGAGTAAATCAATGGTATCTCTCTCTAAGTTCTTCAGGCTTCGTTCGACAAAGGCAGTGAGGTTCTGCCGATTGTATCCGCTTGGAACATGCGGGTTAAGCCTGCGGCCGGCTTTTGTGGCGACGTAGAATGTCTCACTCCGTTCCTTGCGGAGCTGCGCGAGCAAACGCTCGCTCCGCCCGTCTCCGTACACATCTGCGGTGTCGAAAAAGTTTACTCCAAGGTCGAGCGCACGATGCAAGGCTTTCAACGATTCATCGTCATTTACTTTTCCCCATTCACTCCCCATGGCCCAAGTGCCAAAGCTGATTGTGGAGACCTTCCATCCCGTGCGACCAAGCTCGCGATATTTCATGCTGACCTCATTAGATTCTTTGTAGATGTTACAGAAACTAACGGTTCACCGAAATTCATGCAACTGTCCGGGAATGCTCCACTGGCGATACCAACGTTCCGCATCTTGTTTGAGGTGAACTCAAAACCATTTGCGGTGAGTATTAATTGATACTATTTCATCAATACTAATTTCTTTGTTTCCTCGAATCGCTTTCCGTCATCACAAACAGCAACGAGATGATAGAAGTACAACCCGCTTGGCAAATTGCTCGCATCGAATATCACAGAATAACTTCCGGAATTCTGTCGACCGTTTACAAGTTCCTTCACTTCTCTTCCGAGTACATCATAAACTCTCAATGCCACGTCGCTGTTCACCGTCAACTGATAACTGATCACCGTTCTCGGATTGAATGGATTTGGATAATTCTGACTCAGACACGTAGAGAGCGGAAGCCCACCCTTACTCTCAACAGCAGCCGCAGCTGATTCCGACCAGTTGACTGCATCCACCGAATCGAAAGGCAGAAGTGCTCCACCATCTGCGGATTCAAGATTGCCGGCACTATATGATATCGTTGCGACATCATTCCTTGAATAATACGGCTTGTCCAACTCCGCAATTATGGTTGTCTTGTCGTCTTGTTTCAATGATAACCTTGTCGTTGACGCGAGAGCATTCTGGTTTCGTGCAAGCACAAACGTTGCCTGCTCCGAAGATGGATCTTTCATAGGTTTGTTGAATGTCAGCTCGAAATGTCCGCCGTCGCTCGTGATGATTGCTGATAGGCACACAGGTGCCGAACCGGATGGCGAATCCGTAAACGACGTTATTCCAAATCCATATGCAAATAGAGGATCATACGGCGTGTCGCCGGTATTCATCGGGACCTGTGCCATGCTCCTCGGCCAGGTTCGCGACAAAAGTCCCGTTGGCGCATAGTCGCCGAAGAGAACATCCGCAACTCCATCGCCTTCCGTGCCTGGCAGCCATGCAGCGAAGATGACGTCGGAGAAGTGAAGTATTCTCTTGATGATTAGCGGTCTTCCTGACACGATTATGACGATGACGGGCGCACCATAACCTTTCATCTTTTTTACCAATGATACATCGTTGTCCGACATGCTCAGATCCTGCCGGTCACCCCACAGTTCTGCATACGGTGTTTCGCCAACGATCACAACTGAGTAGTCCGCTGTGGTATCCGTGAAGTCTCCGGTCTTAGAATATTTTAATAGAGCATTTGGAGCTACATCCCTCATCCCCTGCAGGATTGTTGTCCCGGTTGTCGGCGTGCCACTTTGTCCTTGCCACGAAATTGTCCAGCCGCCACACTGGTTACCGAGGTCATTCGCGTTTGACCCTGCGACAAGGATCTTCACATTCGTTTTGCGCAGCGGGAGGATGCCGTCCTTCTTCTTCAGCAGGACAATAGACTCCCGTACACATTGACGGGCGACGGCACGATGCTCAGCACTGCCGACGGAAGAAAGGAGCGACCTGTTTGTGAACGGATGCTCGAATAGTCCGAGTTTGAATTTCGCCGTGAGAATTCTTCGTACCGCATCATTCACTCGTCCAGTATCGATTCGCCCATCCCCGACAAGTGTTCGCGTTGCGCCAAGAAAATCCGTGTATCTGTAAGGCAGCATTACCATATCGATCCCGGCATTGATCGATGTGTCGACGCACTGTGTGTAATTACTGTTCAATTGATCGATTGCAGCCCAATCAGAGACAACAAATCCTTTGAAGTCCAGTTCACCTTTCAGCACATCTGTAATCCAATACTTGCTGCAGCTCATCTTCTGTCCGTTGATGCTGCTGAATGAAACCATGATACTTCCGACACCGGAGTCGACCGCAGAGATGTATCCGGGGAGATGAATCTTTCGAATCGCCGCTTCATCCAACTGCGTGTTTCCCTGGTCGACGCCGCCGGTAGTTCCTCCATCTCCGAGAAAATGTTTTGCGCAGGCTAAGATGCTCGTTGAATCGGATAATGAATTTCCTTGAAAACCTCGCACCTCCGCTGAGCCGAGGAGTTGTGCCAGCTCCGGTGTCTCGCCATATCCTTCGTACGTTCGGCCCCATCTCTCATCGCGTGGAACGGTGATACATGGTCCGAACGTCCAATCTATTCCGGTTGCTGCGACCTCAGTGGCAGTGACCCTTGCGGCTTCTTCGACCAAAGCCGCGTCTCGTGTGCAGCCCATGCCGATATTATGCGGAAAAATTGTGGCGCCAAAGACATTATTATGTCCGTGTACCGCATCAATTCCATAGATCATCGGAATCTTCAACCTTGTCTTAAGGGCATAGGTTTGAAGCGTGTCGTAGGTATTTGCCCAGTCCAGCGGTCTATTCCCCGTGAGAGGATCTGAACCGCCGCCGCTTAGGACCGAGCCGATGAAGTAACTGGTGAGGACGGAGGGGTAGCCTCTGACCACGCTGAGATCCACCTGCATCATTTGGCCGATCTTCTCATCCAGTGTCATCCTTCCCAGCAAGTCGCTCACTCGTTGATCGACTGGCAGACCTGGATCCAAATAGGGTGGAGTCTGGGCCAGAACACTTGTGGCGAATGTCAGAAGGATAATGGTGGTCAGATTTGTAATTCTTTTCACGATCGCTCCATCGAATTAACAGACTGCGCTCAAAACATAAGAAAGTCTTTGTGAGATATTATACACCGAAAAGCCGGGATCCTTTGCCTCAGCTGCAGCCCATTCTTAGTCGGAAATATCTCTGCCTGGTTCTTAGTCTCGGTTGACAGGGACTTCCTTGATGAATGGTTGACAGAACTGGAGAGAAAAACTCTTCACGTCATTTTCAATCGGAAAGAGGAGCTTGATGTAGCGGGTACCTTTCTTTGCTACGACTTTCGAGTAATCGCCGATGATCCAGCTTCCCTCATCGTCCGCCGAAGACACCGCTGTAGTAATCCCTCTGCACTTCCCGCGATCTTCATCTGAATTCTCATGCTGATAAGCAATGTCGAAGTCCGGAACCCACAAAGTCGTATCCTTAGGAACGTACACCATTAGTTCCAGTATCATCCCTTTTGCTGACTCTGCGTTCTCCCATGTCACCGATGACCCGTTAGCACCTGCGACCTTCGTGACGATCTTCGTCGAAAGGACCTGAAAGCTAAGACTGTTCTGAGCATAAGCGGGGCCTCCGGCTGAGACTATGCAGACCAATAATAATAATGCACAGATCTGGAGAATTCTTGACTTCATGATATTACTCCTCTCTTGAGTTGTTATTGTTTAATATCGGATATGAAACGAGCATTCAGTTCATGACATGTCTTGTGTTGATTGCCTAGCTGAATAGCCAATCTGCTTAATCCCGCGTCAACTGTGTGGATCATGCGCGGCAGCCGTTATTCGGATTGACATGCTGCCGGCCGCCATGGTAAAGTTCGTTGAACAAAACCAATCGTCAGGAATTGCCTCTCTTCTCTCAAACGTCATTGCTTTGCTCGTCTTTGCTGAGACCGGAACTCAACTTCTGACGAAACAATTGACGCCGCATCGCGGATAATCGACTCGCTTACAATTTAATAAACTCAATCGAACTTGCAATGGAAATGCTTCCGGTTCTTCTGATTCCGTGTCATTTATCACATTCAGAAACGACGGACTGCCACGGTTAGCAGAGCGATCATGACACTGGAAGAACGATCCTATCCGTTTCCGACCCCGGCGTGAGAGTACCAGGCTGCGATGAGTGCGATAAAATAGGTGACGAGCGTCAGAAAGCCGCATGCTTGGCTAACCACGAATGAATAGCCGATCATTGCAAGCGAAGCGAGATAGAAGATAGCGAGATAAATCCACACGAAGTCAGTGCTTCGGAAGTCGCTCTTGATTATGTAATCGAGAAGGAACTCCAGGAGACAAAATGTCAGAAGGAAAATTGGCAGGATGTATGTCCACCACTCTCTCTTTGCAGATGAGTTGACGATGACGCATAACGCAACCGGTAATGCGAGAAGCAATACGGCGATACCGAGATACCACTCGACCTGTCTCAATCCCTTCGCTCGTGAGAAAAAGACCGCAGCGACAAGCAGATTGAATACGTTTGCAAGAACAACCATGCCGCTATCGATCAACGAACGATTCATTTGGATCTCTTGAGCAAGTTGGTAATTGACTCGACGGAGTAAATGACTTCCAGCAGACTCTTCAAGGCGCAACTCGATCCGATACACTTCTATTCGGGGTCATCGTTGTCGCTTATGCGCGTTCGCTATGGTGTGTGCTTTGCCGAGTTTGTCTTTTTCAGTACCGGTGTCAGCAAAGCTCAGGCTGACCTTCTTCTGACAGATGATCATATATGTTGCTGTTGATTCACAAAAAATGCAGGAGCGCAAACTCGGAAATAGCAGGGGGCCGTTCTCAGACCACCAGACTTCGATTTCTAATCGCCTCCGCCTGCAGCGCCTTGACCGGCAGCCTCCCGCAGGCGGTCCAGGTCGCGCATCGGCGGTTGTCCGAAGAGTCTCCTGTACTCGCGGCTAAACTGGGACGGGCTTTCATAGCCCACCTCATATGCAACGCTCGCAGCATCTGTCGTCTCGACGCTCAAAAGCCGCCGGGCTTCTTGAAGCCTTATGTGTTTTTGATACTGCAGGGGACTCATGCTCGTGACTTGCCGAAAATGAAGATGAAAGGACGAAGGACTCATGTTCGCCATTCTTGCCAGGTCGGTAACCCTTAACGGCGAAGCATAAACTTTTCGAAGGTGTTCCACTACCTTGCCTATCCTCTGAGTTTTACTTCCGACCACTCCAAGCTGCCGCACCTTTGTACCAAATCTGGAGCTCATCAAACGGTAATGAATCTCCCGCATGATGGATGGAGCGAGCACTCTCAGGTCATCCTTATTCTCCAATGTCCTCAACAACCGAGCAAAAGCCTCTGCAAGTTCCGCGGTCACCTTCTCCACATAGAACCCTACTTCGGCTTGCTCTTTCTGAAGCTCGACGGGAGACGTTTCTTGCAAAATCTCATAAACGATCGAAGCCTGAAGCTCAAGTTTCAGGCAAACGAACGGCTGCCTCGATGATGCCACCACTACTTGTGCTATCGCAGGTATGTCGAGGCAACTTACAAGATAGTTGGTGCGATTGTAGCGGTACACCTTGTTCCCGACCCATACATCCTTCTCACCTTGAAGAACAAAGCAGACTGCAGGACTATACATGCCGGGTGTGGCTTCGGTCGTCTTGTCTCTCCTGATCACCGAGAGTTCCGGCAGGGCTGTGGGATGCACTCCTGCGCCATTGCAGTATCTTAACGCAGCAGAAAGAAGGCTTCGGGTGTAGTCGGCACCGGATGTCTTCATAATCGTTCACTCCATTGTTCGAGTAAAGATAGCTAACGCCATCCTAAAACTCCACATGCCTGGAGGATTAGGCAATCATCCTGTAACAATAGGATAGTTGCCAAGCGTCGGAATTATTAAATTATTATCGAAAATTGATAGGAGAAAAAATGCAGAAGCGCAAACTTGGAAAAAGCAATTTGGAAGTCTCGGCTCTCGGGCTCGGATGCATGGGAATGAGCTTTGCCTACGGCCCGCGTGCAGACAAGAAGGAGATGATCGCTCTTATACACAAAGCCGTCGAACGCGGCGTCACATTCTTCGACACCGCTGAAGCGTACGGCCCATTTGTGAACGAAGAACTAGTTGGCGAAGCGCTTGCTCCCTTTCGAGGGCAAGTCGTGATAGCCACCAAATTCGGATTCAAATTTGGCCCCAAGGGGGAGCAGATGGGCCAGGATAGTCGGCCGGAGCACGTCAGGCAAGTTGCGGAAGCCTCGCTGAAAAGGCTCAAGGTCGATGCTATCGATCTGTTTTATCAACATCGTGTTGACACAAGCGTGCCAATCGAAGACGTGGCAGGAACCGTGAAGGATTTGATTCAGGAAGGGAAGGTGAAACACTTTGGTCTTTCTGAAGCAGGAGTGCAGACGATCCGGCGGGCGCACGCTGTTCAACCCGTGACCGCAGTTCAAAGCGAATACTCACTATGGTGGAGACGACCTGAAGAGGAGGTGCTGCCAACGCTCGAGGAACTCGGGATCGGGTTCGTTCCATTCAGCCCTCTTGGTAAGGGTTTCCTCACGGGAAAGATCAACGAGAACACGACGTTCGAAAAGACTGACTTTCGCAACATCGTCCCTCGCTTTACGCCGGAGAATCGAAAAGCGAATCAGGCCGTGGTTAATTTGCTTACCGTGATTGGAGAGCGGAAGAAGGCGACACCTGCGCAAATAGCGCTCGCCTGGCTTCTTGCTCAGAAGCCATGGATTGTTCCAATTCCAGGTACCACGAAACTTTCGCGCCTGGAGGAGAACATCGGGGCGGATACTGTCAAGCTTACCTCGGACAATCTCCGTGAGATTGAGGATGCCGCTTCAAGAATCATGGTGCAAGGCGCTCGGTACCCGGAAGAGTTGGAGCGAAGGACAGGCCTCTGATCGGGAATCATAACTGACAAACTTGAGATTTCATTAATTACGATGAACGGAAGGAAATTCTAACATGAAAGCAACCGTGATGTATGGCTCTAGAGACGTGCGCTTCGAGGACCGCGACGTCCCGAAGATAATCAAGCCGACAGATGCGATCATCAGGATGTCGGCAACCTGCGTGTGCGGGTCCGACCTGTGGCCGTACCGCGGCTTTAACCCGGTTCCCCAGCCGACCCCGATGGGGCATGAGTACTGCGGCATCGTCGAGGAGGTAGGAGGCGCAGTCAAATCCACCAAGCCCGGCCAGTTCGTCATTGGTTCGTTCTTCGCCTCCGACAACACCTGTCCCAACTGCCAGGCTGGCTATCAATCGTCCTGCCAGCAGCGTGAACTCGTTGGCGGTGCGCAGGCGGGCGTGCTTCGCGTCCCGCTAGCGGACGGCACACTGGTGGCAACCCCGGATGTTCCCCCAGGGGACTTGATCCCGAGTCTGCTGACTCTCTCCGACGTTATGGGCACCGGATGGTTTGCTGCCGACGCGGCAAACGTTAAGCCAGGATCGACTGTGGTGGTCGTCGGGGATGGCGCGGTCGGCCTGCTCGGTGTGCTTTCCGCTAAACAGATGGGCGCAAAGCGCATCATTGCAATGAGCCGTCACGAGTCGCGGCAGAAGCTTGCCCGTGAGTTCGGCGCGACCGAAATCGTGACCGAGCGCAGTGACAATGGTGTTCAGCATATCAAGGAGCTGACAAACGGAATCGGTGCTGACTCGGTGCTGGAGTGTGTAGGTACCCAGGAGGCGATGATGCAGGCGATCAGTTCCGCACGTGCAGGTGGATCCGTTGGCTTCGTCGGCGTACCGCACGGAGTTGAACTGAAAGGCGAGGAGCTGTTCCATACCCACGTCCACCTCCATGGTGGCCCGGCTCCGGTACGTCGCTACCTTCCCGTGATGATCGACCTCGTGTGGAAGAGGAAGATCAATCCCGGCAAGGTCTTCGACCTAACCCTGCCGCTTGACAAAGTGGCGGAGGGCTACCGTGCGATGGACGAGCGCCGCGCGATCAAAACGCTGCTCCTACCTTAAAGTCACATAACGAGAAAGTTTGAAGGAGATCTAACGATGACCAAATGGTTGAACGATGAACTGCGCAAGATTGCTGAGGCCGATGACTTGCACATCTCGCCCTTCCGCGAGGACGGGATAACGTACGGCACTCCGACTTGGATTTGGTCCGTCACGGTCGCTGACGCTCTCTATGTACGCGCTTACAACGGACAGAAGTCCAGTTGGTACAAGGCCGCGATACGGAAGAGAGCGGGGCGGATCACTTCCGCCGGCATCACGAAGGAAGTCAGCTTCGAGCCGGTCAACGGCGCGGTCAATGACCTGATCGACGAAGCTTATCGCAAGAAGTACAAGCGCAGCAAATATCTAGGCCCAATGATTGGCGCCCGCGCCCGCTCCGCGACAATCAAGATCATTCCGCGAGAGACGCAATGAATGTGGACAGTGTTGGAGAAGGGTTTTTTATTCCCGAGCCAGCCGGGATGACCATGTTCTGTTGCAGACAGGAACGGGAATTTTTCAAATTAAGCTAAAAAGAAAAACAGAAACGAAAATGGAGTAGAACACCCACATGTTGTTTTGCACTTAGAACAATTGATTTCCAATAGTGGCAAAATTGTTCTCTTTATCTCCGTAAAAGCGCCACGCTTTTGCATCTGCCCAACAACCTGCTTGTTTCATTAACTCAATAACTTGAGATTCTTCTTCCGCTCTTGCCAAGGATAAACAAAGATCAATCGGCTTCAATGCGTTCTCATTTCATAATTACTTATGGTTCATTTGCTCAGCCAAACAATTTTCTTGAATTGACTTTCGAGTGGCTCAAGTTCTCGATCGCCAGTTACCAGCACTGCTTTCATCTGTTTTGCGAGTGCAGCGCAATATGCATCACCAATTGAAAGACGGTAGCTCGCTTTTAACTCCGCAGCGAGCTCAGCGAGTTCTCGGTTAATATCCACTACTGCAAGAGTCGTTTCATGTTCAAATTGTTTTGCCGCTTTTACTCCAGCCTCCCCCTGAATTTGCTGGATGCGGTAGAGAACTTCCGTCCAGTTCACAGCAGAGATGTAAACCTCCTTGCTTTGATCCACTGCCTGAGCCAGGATGTGCTCTACCTGTTCTGCGGCAGGCTCATCAAACAGTAAGGCAAGAACTGCGGAGCTATCGAACACCGTGTTTGCCAAGCTTTGCCTCTTCTTTCTGCAGGTCCTCTTTGCGGTCGAAAAGCAACTGTTCCGTTGCCGACTTCGTACCAGGCTTCACCTTCAGGATCCCTCTGAATTTTTTTATCGTCTCGCGAGTGATGGGCTTGAGAACGATCTCGAACTTCTCTTCGTCAACCTCGAGCTTAAACTTCGTTCCCTCTTGAATGCCGAATTTCCTCCGTATAGAGGAAGGAATAACGATCTGTCCTTTTGCTCTTGCTATTGTTTCCATCATATGCTTCCTTTCAAATTTATGTACGAAATATAATCCATTGCCTACTTGGAGTCAATTGTCAGAATAATGATCTATTTCTCCATATAATCTCAAGGTAAGAAATATCCCTACAAGGCAGAATGCCTAACAATCTTCGCCCGGCGAGGTGTTTTGCGTGCACTAGCACGGCTTTGACTGTAAGTCCCTCTTCTAAGCGGCAGAAAAAGTATATGTAATCCCGCCTTTTGCATAACATCTTCCGAGTGTTTCCTTCTTAAATTGGTATGGTAATTCTTAACTCGTTTTTGTGATCAATTTGATATAGAAAAAGGAGTTCAGAAATGGTTCTCAATAGAAATGGCTCACGGCCTTCCGGTAAAGGACCGGAAGAATATTTCACCGGAAATGTCCGCGTTGATCCCCTGTTCGAGGCGCCTGATCCGGCTCGCGTGCGCGGTGCCAGTGTCACGTTCGAACCCGGCGCACACACATCATGGCACACCCATCCACTTGGTCAAACCTTAATTGTCACGTCGGGTTGTGGGTGGGTACAAAGCGAGGGCGGACCAAAACAAGAAATTCGACCGGGCGACGTAGTCTGGTGCCCGCCGAACGAGAGGCATTGCTACGGCGCTACACCTACCACGGCTATGACACACATCGCAATTCAAGAGGCGCTGAACGGCAAGGTGGTTGACTGGATGGAAAAAGTCAGCGACCAAGAATACCAAGGTTAAGCGTTGTCTTGCCTATCAAGTGGTTGCCGGAGGCAGCTTCTTGGGGAGAACCGTGATATTATGGGGGTCATTAGCAAGTGGCCGCGCTACGAGTGAGCCCGCCAACGCCCTGCGAGATGCGCCGCCCTTTCTGATTCTGTTGATACGCCGCATCCATATTGTCTTGCACTGAAACCGCACCGCAATGACGCATGACTACTTGATTGACGTATTCGCCAGTCCTCCTTATTCGACTTGGCCAACGAAGTTTCTCGTTCACATGCTTCTCGCTGATAGGTAGAGAGTCTGCGTTGCCTCCGAATACTTCGACTCCTCTCTATCGCGGCACGCTCGTCGCTGAGGACCTAACCGTTCCCCCACCGATTGTCAAGCCTCCGGGGAATTTCGCAAATTGTCCCAGGTGCTCATTATCGATCGAGGAGTTCCGACGTCAGGAGTCCGGCAATGATGAAACCTCCGCCGATCGCTCCAACAATTCCGACGAATTCTCCGAATGCAAAGTAAGCGATTATGTTCGCAAGCACCGGCTCCATCGAAAAGATAATTGCGGCTCTCACCGGAGTTGTGTAGCGCTGATACTTCGTCTGCAAGTAAGTAGCAAATACCGTCGCGAGAATCGAAGTGTATAGAAGTGCCCAGAGGAGGCCGGTAGTGAGATGTATCTCCATCGTTTCAAGGAACGGTGCCGCAATAATCGAGATGAGAGCCGTAAAAGAAAGCTGAAGCATCGTCAGCTTCGAAACGTCGTGTTCCTTCGAGAACATATCCAGATAAACGATGTAAACCGCGTACAATATCGCGCAGAAGAGTGTCAGTATGTCGCCGATGTTCAAGCCCTGTCCGTTGGGTGACGTGAGAAGAAAAAGCCCGATTGCAACGAGTCCAACTCCGATCAGATTGCCTCTCGTGGGCATCTTCTTTTCAATCGCTGCCTGCGCGATCGGCGTGAAAGCAACGAGAAGACCGGTTATGAATGCAGACTTCGACGCCGTGGTATACTTCAGCCCGACTGTCTGACACGCAAATCCAATCATCAGCAGGAAACCGAGGAAAACACCTCCAGCCAGAGTTTTCCTGTCGATCGAGAAGTAATTCTTCCTGTAGATGATCGGAAAAATCACGGACGCGATTCCGAATCTCAAGGCAAGAAATGTCAGTGGCGAAGCGCTCGCCAGAGCAAACTTTACCACTGCAAATGTCCCACCCCAGACGAGTGTTATTGCCAGGAGAACGAATTCTGCTTTGCGTGAGTCGTGCCGATGCCTTTCTTGCACGGCGGAATTTTGGGGGACGCTCACTTGATGCATCTGGAAACTGTGCGGATTAATTCCTGTTTATAAATGATCGCAACTGCTGAGATCACATAAAGAACTATGTTGATTACCATCGATCTGTCGGTGAAAAGAGCATTTGTTGGATTCTCACCAAGTCCCATCTTATGTATCAGATACAAGTATCTGAAAATTCCGTAAACCACGAAGATCGTGGTGAAGATCAGCGCTTCAGTCCCGAAAGCGCGAACGGTGCGCTCGGAAACAGTGTAAAGTGCGTATGTTATGATTACACTTGCGGCAGAGACCGACAGGATCTGATCGATCAGACTTAAGTCGTAGTCGGCAAGGACCTTCCTCGCGGAGTCATCCGGGCTTCCGCTTAGCAGGACGAATTCACTTCTCCGTTTTGCAATTCCCAGAAAGATAGCGATGAAGAGTGTCGTCATAATCAGCCAGCTCGATATCTTTACGTCTATCGCATATCCGCCAGCAATAATCCTGAGAATAAATCCGACCGCGATAACGAACACGTCTATCAGGACCACCTGCCTGAGAGTAAATGAATAAAGCAGATTCACGAGGACATATATAATGATTGGAATAGCTGCCGTCTGGTGTGTGCCGCCGATCGCCAGCAGGAAAAAGGAAAGGAACAGCAGTACGACGGCGATCGTCCAGCCTCCAGCGACGGACACAATGCCGGCGGCTATGGGACGGCTCTTCTTTAGCGGGTGGAGGCGATCGAAATCTCTGTCTGCGATATCATTTATGACATATATGGACGATGATGCCAGGCAGAACGAGAGGAACGCTATAATGGATTGCGACAGTAGAGGAGCGTTGAAGAGATTCTTTGAAAATATCAGCGGGACAACCACGAACACATTCTTCACCCACTGGACCGGCCTTATGAGTCGAAGATAGGCTGTGAGTTTTTTCATTCAGTTAAGTCTTAGTAAGTGTGTGCCTCTAACGCCATAGATGAGTGCACGATCAATTTACTCAACGCGTGCATTGTGAAACAAATGAGAATTGGAAAAGGGAAAAAGGGACAAAGTTGTAAAGACACAAAGGATTGGCAGCGCGGAATAACGTCCCGCTCGATCATTCTATTCGAGAATGTTGGATTTTGCAAAGCGGGAGAATATTGGAGTGATGGAATGATCGGTTCGATAGCATGAGATTCACCGTTGCAACATTCGCTTTGTTTTTAAGTTCAATCAAAATATATTTTGCCATGTTTGTCACGTACCTCTTGATGTTTTTGATCGCGATCTTCGCGGGCTTCTTCGGTGCGCTCGTGGGAATCGGAGGCGGAGTGATAATCGTCCCGGCTCTGGCTCTTCTGTTCCATCTTCCAATACACACGGCGATTGCCGCAAGCATTGTCTCCGTGATTGCCACTTCGATTGCAGGCGCGCTATCGTATGTCGACCAGCAGATCACCAACGTCCGGTTGGGAATGTTCCTCGAGATATCGACAACTCTCGGTGCGCTGTTTGGCGCACTCATTGGCGTACTAGTTCATGGCTACGTGCTCAGCCTGGTTTTCGGCGCACTGATTTTCTACATGGCTATAATGTCTTTCAGAACGCGGAAGACCGAAGAGAAGATGATTGAGGCTGGCGCCTACGGAGAACGTTCGACCGACAAGATCGCCCGGCTGCTGCGGTTGACTGGCATGTACCACGATGCGGCAATGAAAAAGGACGTTGAGTATTCCGCCACAAGAACGATCGAAGGAAGTTTGGTCTCTTCACTTGCCGGAGTCGGTTCGGGAATGTTGGGGATCGGAGGCGGGGTGATCAAAGTCGCTGCGATGAATTCCATGATGGGAATTCCGATGAAGGCCGCTGTCGCAACGAGCAAGTTCATGATCGGTGTGACCGCGTCAATCAGTGCGGTTGTGTATTTTATCGCCGGGGGGATCGACTTCTACGTCGTGGCACCGGTTGCGCTTGGCACGATGTTGGGCGCGACGCTCGGAAGTCTTGTGATGAACTTTCTTCACAGCAGAGTTATCAAAACAGTTTTCTTCGTCCTGATGATCTATCTCGGTTATCAGATGTTTGCGAAAGGCCTCCTGATGGGCTGGAGTATTAAACTGCCGGGTCTCTTATGAATGAGAAACTCCAACCGGTTGAAGGTGGCATGCGTCCCGACAAATCGGAGGTGATGTTCATAAACAAGGTCGTATCTGTTATCCTTGCATCCGGGATGTACACTACGATCGGCCTCTATCTCATCGGGCTGATCCTCCTCTTCGCAAGAGGGGACACCATCCCCCTGATCTCCGGACAATACTTCCATTCCATTCACGGCTTCGTCTCGAGTCTGGTCTCGCTTCACCCGAGAGCCTTTTTGTACCTTGGGACCGTGAGCCTCATCCTCACCCCAGTCAGCAGAGTTCTGATTTCAATCTTTGCATTTTGGAGGGAGAAAGATTCCAGGTTCGTGATTGTCACGGCAATAGTCTTTCTGGTGATCGTGGCAAGCATAATAGTCGGGAGCGTTTTCAGGATTAACGTTGGCTGATTGATTTTGACCGGCATAATTGGTAAAATGTTGAGTAGTTTAGACTTACACCAATGAAGAAATCGACAAAAGTTTTCCTCTGGACAGCAGGAATAGTAATAGCCTGCGGCATCCTGGTCGCCATCCTGATGTCAACTGGCGGAGGCGAAGAGAGTGAATATGACCTGTCAGGGTCGGGCGATAAAGTGGCCGTCGTAGACCTGACCGGCACAATTTTTTCCTCTCGCGGCACTGTTTCTACACTTCAGACTCTTTCTGAGAACAGCACGGTCAAATCGATATTGCTTCGCGTGGACAGCCCCGGTGGGGGCGTCGCGGCAAGTCAGGAAATCTACGAAGAGGTCAGGTCAATAAGAGATTCATCGAAACCGATTGTTGTCTCTATGGGTTCCATCGCCGCAAGCGGTGGCTACTATGTAAGCTGCGGAGCGACCCGGATCGTCGCCAATCCCGGCACGATAACCGGAAGCATCGGAGTGATCGCAATGTTTCCGAACTACAGCAAACTGATGAACAAGCTCGGACTCGAGATGGATGTTGTCAAGAGTGGAAAGTACAAAGACTCCGGGTCTCCGTTTAGAAAGATGACTGAGCAGGACAAGAAATATTTCAAGGGTGTTATCGATGATAGCTACGGTCAGTTTCTGGATGTCGTTGCTGAACAGCGAAAGCTGTCTGTTGAAAAGCTGAAGAAATTTGCCGACGGACGCGTGTTCACCGGTGCGCAAGCGCTGGAGCTCGGGTTGGTCGATACTCTCGGTTCGTTCGAGGACGCTGTCAGGATCGCAGCTAAGCTCGGTGGCATCAAGGGAAGACCTGTTGTTATCGAGGCCAGGAAACCAAGGACACTTTATGATGTTGTCTTTGGCGACCTTCTTTCAAAGCTCCACATTTTCGAAAATGATTTGATCGAACAGCCGATACTACAATACAGATTCGCGCAATAGAAAGGGTAAATGATGAGCGTTACTAAAGCTGACATTGTTGAAGAGATTGCCCTCCAGACCGGTCTCACCAAAATAGAGACTCAGGCAGTCGTTGAAGGTTTCCTTGCTTCGGTAAGAAATGCGTTGGCAGAAGGGAAGGCCATAGAGATCAGAGGCTTCGGGAGCTTCAAGATTCGTAAGCGAAAAGGACGCATGGCCCGCAATCCAAAAACTGGTCAGGCTTATCCCGTCAAAGAACAATTTGTTCCTTACTTCAAGGTCTCCAAAGAGTTCAAATCTTTCGTCGACGAGCATCTGGGTAAGAATGAAACGCGTGAGAAGGGAAACGTTGAAGAGGCAGCGCAAAAGTGATTGCGAGATTCTGTCCGCAATGCGGCAGTGAAGTATCCGGTGATTATAGCTTCTGTCCCCGGTGCGGCACCAGACTTCCAGTGATTGATGATAAGCCGTCGGATATTAACGAACAGCTAACGGCTATAATCTGTCCCACATGCGGTTTCCAAAATGTTGTTGGTTCAAGATCATGTGAGTCATGTGGCGCCTCTCTTAAGGGAATTGAAAAAAAACAGATCGAGCAGAGAGAGCCGGGCAGTTCAGGATCACTGCCAGAAGAGAAAGCTGCATCTCCTCCGGGTGGTACCGCGATATCGGAGGACAGACCTATTCCAGGAAAACAATCGGAAGAGCGTCAAGCACGATTCCGTAAGCAAGGAAGGGGGAAGACTCGAGGTGACCGACCGGAGGCCGCTCAGAAGACTTCTGCCGGAAAGAAATTTCATCTTGAGTCATTCCAGATCACGGCGATTGCAGCAGCGATGTTGTTGGGAGCGATATTGGTTTACGGGCTCATGAGCTCAAGGCCGAGCGCGACTCAGCAGGACGATTCAAGCAGCGGAGCCCAGCAGGCTGCCAGCGGTCAGGCTGCTGCCGGCCAGCCGAGTGCAGATGTGCTTCACGAGATAGATCATCTCAGACAGGTGGTGGATAAGAATCCATCGGATCTCGAGTCTACTTTAAAACTTTCAAACATGCTGCAGGATAATGGGTTTTATGACCAGGCGGTTATTTACTATAAGCGCTATCTCGACAAGAATCCGAACAACGTCGATGCTCGAGTCGATTACGGTGTAACTCTTTTTGAAGGCGGACACACTCAAGACGCCATCACCCAGTTGGACGAAGCTGTGAAGATGAATCCGAAACATCAAGTTGGCTATTTCAATCTAGGCATAGTCTATTTGAACGCCGGCGATTTCGACAAGGCAAATGCCGCCTTTAAGAAGTGTGTCGAGATTGACCCGAACAGCGATATAGGGAAGAGAGCTGCACAAACTCTACAACAACATGCAAACATCAAGAACTAGGAGGTGAAGCAGAGTGCCGAGTGGTAAGAAAAGAAAGCGTCACAAAATGGCTACCCACAAACGCAAGAAACGTCTCCGCAAGATGCGTCATAAGAAAAAGATCCGTTAGTTGATTTTAAGTACCTGTTGCGGTCTGTCCGCTATTGCGGGCAGACTGCAACGATGGGTTTCGCCCTGCTAACTTAATGTGAAATTGGTGAATATGCTCAAACGAATTACGGCATTTCTTTTCGTCTCGATTGCTCTGACACTCGTCTCCCAGATCGCTCTGGGTTGGGGATTCTGGGCTCATCGAGTCATAAACAAAGAAGCAGTTTCTCTGTTGCCTGAGCCGCTGAAGGATTTTTACGATGCGAATGTAGATTATGTCAGCGCGCATGCTTCAGATCCGGATATGAGAAGAGATGTCGTCAAGGATGAGAAGTATTATCATTACATTGACATAGATCGCTACGGTGATTATCCCAATTTTGATGTGCCGCATTCTTATGAGGAGGCAGTAAAAAAATACAGCGCGGAGACCATCCTGAAGAATGGTATTGTACCATGGATTGTGGGCTGGGAGGTTGATAGTCTGAGCGCCGCGATGAAAGCGAAGGATGTTCCATTGGTACTCCATCTGTCGGCCGATCTCGGCCACTATGTGGCGGATATGAACGTGCCTCTGCACACTACTCAAAACTATGATGGACAGATGACGGGAAATATCGGGGTTCATTCCAGGTGGGAGAGTGGTGTTCCGGAACACTTCGGAGAGAGCTACGACTTTTCAGGTATCGACAGTGCGCGATTCATAAAAGATCCTGTCGGGCATGCATTCGATATCCTCGTCCACAGTTACTCGCTGCTGAATGACGTTTTCAAAGCTGACAGCCTCGCGAAATTGGGTATCCCGCGTGACAGTTTATACCGTATTGAAAATAAAGATGGTCGGCGAGAATATATTTATTCCAACGAATACTATAACAAATTCAACTCAAAATTGAACGGCATGGTCGAATCACAAGTGCGGATGGCGACGAGAGAAGTTGCTTCGTACTGGTACACCGCCTGGGTGAAAGCCGGCAAGCCGAAGTTTTGGTGAGAGGGCACATCGATGAAATCTAAAGTGGTACCGAATCGTATTTACTTGACCGAACGAGAAATACCTAAGAAGTGGTACAACATTGCTCCTGATCTGAAGGTGAAGTTGCTTCCGCCGCTCGATCCGCAGACGCACCAGCCAGTGGGCCCCGATAGGCTCGGCGCGATTTTTCCACAGGCGCTGATCGGACAGGAAGTTTCCGCGGAACGATTTATTAAAATTCCTGAGGAGGTTCTGAAGATCTATCTGAAATGGAGGCCGACTCCTCTGGTCCGGGCCCGCGGCCTGGAAGAATTGCTCGAGACGCCGGCCCGCATTTATTACAAAAACGAATCGGTGAGTCCGACAGGAAGCCATAAGCCAAATACCGCGATTGCTCAGGCGTATTACAACAAGCTGGAAGGCGTCAAGCGTCTCGCTACTGAGACCGGCGCCGGTCAGTGGGGAAGCGCGCTTGCCATGGCATGCAATTATTTTGAGCTTGGATGCAAAGTGTTCATGGTGAGGTCTTCTTACAACCAGAAGCCGTACCGTCGTGCCATGATGCAATTATGGGGAGCCGAAGTGAGCCCGAGCCCGAGTGAAGAAACCAGATCGGGTAAGGAGCAGCTGGAGAAGGATCCGGACTCCCCGGGCAGCCTCGGAATAGCAATCAGCGAAGCCGTTGAAGTGGCCGCGAGCGATCCCGAAACCAAATATTCTCTGGGAAGCGTGTTGAACCATGTCCTTCTTCACCAGACCATCGTTGGCGAGGAGACTCTCAAACAGTTTGAAAAGATCGGGGAGTATCCTGACACGTTGATCGGCTGCGTTGGCGGCGGCTCAAACTTTGGCGGGTTTAGCTTTCCGTTCATAAGAGAAATTCTCGAGGAGAAGCCTCGTGCGAAGAAGTTGCGCGCGATTGCGGTCGAGCCTTCTGCTTGCCCGACGATGACTCGCGGAGTGTTCACTTACGATTACGGCGACACCGCAGGCCTGACGCCGCTACTTTCGATGTATACTCTCGGCCATGATTTTATTCCGCCGGCAATTCATGCAGGAGGACTCAGATACCATGGAGTGGCTCCGCTCATCTCCGCACTTCTTAACCAGGGCATAATCCAGCCCGTCGCCTATTCTCAGAATGAGGTGTTCGATGCCGCAGTGAAATTTGCAAAGAGCGAAGGGATCATACCTGCACCTGAGTCGGCTCACGCAATCCGCGCTGCCATCGATGAAGCTCTCCGTGCAAAGTCGGTGAACAAGGAAGAAGTAATCGCGTTCAACCTTTCAGGTCACGGCTACTTTGACATGAGCGCTTACGATGCCTATTTGCAGGGCAATCTCGAGGACAGCACGATCGAGGATGATGTGCTCCAGAAGTACCTGAACCAGATCAAGCACCTGTCCGAAGCTTAAGAGGGATTTTTCTGCCTAGGGAAAGCGAACCATTTCCTCTACCGGCTCTTGTCGATCTCTTTTCCAACGTTTGGACGAGCGGCTAGCTTTCTGCATTCTGCACGTCGCGGCCGCCGATTGCTGACAGCTAATCGCTCACTGCTAGCTTGTCCCGTTCCATTTTCTTGATTTTTACTCTGTGCGTTGATAACTTAAAAAAGAGCTAAAAACCACAGGAGGTGTATCATGGCACACGATGATAATGGCTTGACGAAGGGCTTGTTGCTTGGATTCATTGCGGGCAGCGTTATCGGCGCAGTTACAGCGTTACTTCTCGCTCCGAAATCAGGGAAAGAGCTTCGATCGGAAATCAAGAAGAAGGCTGATGAACTGAAGGAAGCTGCACAGGATCAGATTCAACAAGCAAAGGCAACCACTGATGAACTCGTCAACGAGGGGAAGAAGCGATCCGAGGAGATGATAAATGAGGCGAAACGTCGGGCAGGGTCTCTACTCTCCGATGCTGAGAAAGTCCTGGATCAAGCCAAGGGCGAAGGGGGAAAATTGAAGGCGGCGTTGAAGGCTGGAGCCGACGCGTTCAAGGAAGAGCGAAGTAAAAACAGCTAGGTGATGTCGTGATGACAATTTTTTTAATAGTGGCCTCGATTGCTCTCTTGGCGATCGCGGCTGCAAGCATCTACTCGATAATCCTCATGAGGGATGCAAAGCACGTTCTCAACCAGCTTGAGACTTCCGTAAGAGAAATATCCGAGAAGTCCGCTCCGCTCCTTGAGAACTCAGGCGTGATTACCGGTAAGATCAGAGCAATCGCAGACAATGTCGACGGCGAAGTCGTGAGTGTGAAGGGGGCTTTGGATTCGATTGTCAAAGCAGTTGATGATCTGGTTGGTTTGGAGCGAAGGCTAAAATCAAAAATCGAATATCCAATAATGGACATCGCAAGTTATGTAGCTGCAACAACTAAAGGAATAAAAACCTTCCTGCGTGTCCTCAAAAGCTAATTTGAGTCGAACAATAGATGCGTCCTGTACCGCCGGAGTACCACTTCTGGTAGGCGGCATGTTGCAATGCGCTCGTATGGTTCGGCTTCTCCCGAAGGGATGCATTCGAACAGGATCTCCCGTTCGGGAAAAGGAGTTGAGATGAAGGAGTATCTACCCGCATATCTTAGAAACGTCGCCCTTGTCGGACACGGAGGATCAGGGAAAACCACTTTCGCCGAGGCAGTGCTGTACGCTGCCGGAGTCACGACTCGAATTGGCACGGTCGCTGAAGGGAACACCGTTTCAGATTATAACCATGACGAGATCGAGAGAAAGATCTCAATCACCACCTCGCTGCTCCATGCCGATTGGCATGATATGAAGTTCAATATAATTGACCCGCCGGGTTATCCCGATTTTATGGGAGAGGTGAAGGCGGCACTGCGGGTTTCGGATATCGCGTTTATCTTCGTAAAGGCAGTCGAAGGCATCGAAGTGGGCACCGAGATCGATTGGGAGTTTACGAAGGAGTATAAGAATCCTGCGGTATTCATTATTAATAAGATTGATGCCGAGCATTCGGATTTCGGAAAGATGCTTCAACAGATTCGAGACAGGCTGACGCACGACGCGGCGGTGATCCAGTTTCCTGCAAATGAAGGATTGAATGCCGACAGCGTGATAGATGTCCTGAAGATGAAGCTGTTGAAATTCGAGCGCGGCGCAAAAGGTAAGTACGTTGAAAGCGAGATTCCTCAGGCGCTCAAATCCACGGCAGAGAAATACCATGAAGAACTGATGGAGCAACTCTCGGAGACGAACGAAGACTTGCTGAATGCCTTCATTGAGAATGGCGGACTGACAGATGATCAGATTCGCACGGGTCTGCGGAAGGCGATGGTAGAAAGAAAAATCTTCCCGGTGTTTGCAGCCGCCGGACAGGCTCACGACGGGGGGATCGGAGTTACTTCAATTCTTGACTTTGTTGCGGATCATGGACCGTCGCCGGCTGCGGTTCCTCCGGCTGTATGCTACAAGGTGGGCAACGCCAATGAAGAAGTTAAGGTTCCGTGCGATCCGGGCGGTGATACCGCACTCTTCACCTTCAAGACAATTTCGGAACGGAACATCGGCGAGCTTTCGCTCTTCAGAGTGTATTCGGGAATTGTGTTGCCGGGAATGGATCTTGTCAATCAGACAAACGGAAAGAACGAGCGACTCGGTACGCTGTATTTGTTGAACGGAAAGGACCGCAAGGAAATATCACGGGTAGTAGCCGGGGATATCGCCTCGGTCGTCAAGCTGAGGGACACGCATACGAACAACACGCTCGCGACGAGAAGCTTCCCGATCAATCTGAAGAAGATTGAATTTCCGGAACCCATAATGCGCGTTGCCATTGTCTCCAAGAATCGCCACGACGAGGATAAAGTCGCTTCAGGCTTGCACTCACTTCACGAGGAAGACCCGACCCTCGTTGTCGAAGTTGACCCCGAACTCAATCAAACGGTTCTCAGCGGACAGGGCGAAATGCATCTGCAGGTTGTCGTGCGACGACTCAAAGAACGATACAGCGTAGATGTGGATATGGTCGAGCCGAATATTCCGTATCGCGAGACGATAAGAGGTGTGGTAGCGGACTCTGAATATAAACATAAGAAGCAGTCCGGCGGGCGCGGGCAATATGGCCATGTTCACTTGAAATTGGAACCGCTCCCTCGCGGAGGCGGATTCGAGTTTGTCGACGCTGTCGTCGGCGGAGTCGTTCCAGGAAGGTTTATTCCTGCCGTCGAGAAGGGAGTCATCGAAGCGATGGCGCACGGCGTGATTTCCGGTCATAAGGTCGTTGATGTGAGAGTGACGCTATTTGATGGCACATCGCATCCTGTCGATTCGGACGAGATTTCATTTAAGATCGCCGGTTCGATGGCTTTCAGAAAGGGTTTCAAGGAGGCGAAGCCGATTTTGCTCGAGCCGATCTACGAACTCGAGGTCATTGTTCCCGACGAACACATGGGCGACATAATGGGTGACATCTCCGGGAGACGTGGGAAGATTCTCGGCATGGACGCCGAAGGAAATTATCAGAAAATTCGTGCGCACGTCCCCTTGAAAGAGCTTTATAAGTACGCAAACGTGGTGCGAAGCATGACCCAGGGACGCGGAGTTTTCAGACAGAAGTTCTCTCATTACGAGGAAGTTCCGAAAGAAGTAGCCGAGAAAGTCATTGCCGAAGCTCAAAAAGAGAAAGTGGAACAGGAGTAACCAAAGTCAAAATTCAAAATGCAAATCTCAAAACTGCAACTCAAAGGTAAAGACTTCTCTGATTCAGATTTGAATTTTGAACTGTGGTTTTGGTCTACGACCCTTCACTATTGAGATTAACTTATGAATCGTTTGTGGTCGCCGTGGCGATCTAAGTATATAGAATCTTTCTCACCGAAAGAAAACGCGAATCAGAAAGTTTGCGTCTTCTGCGAGAAGCTTGCCGAGCACAATGATGAGGAAAACCTGATCGTCTATCGCAGCCCGCTTTCTGCGATCATGATGAATATCTATCCTTACAATAGCGGTCACTTAATGGTCGTTCCTTTCGCTCATAAGTCGGCATTTGAAGATCTGACCAGCCAAGAAAATGTTGATGTGATGGATCAGGCCGGACTCGCGATGAAATTGCTCCGCATAACGTCTCATCCGGACGGTTTCAATTTTGGAGCGAATCTCGGACGAATCAGCGGCGCAGGGATCGACGACCATGTCCACTTCCACATTGTGCCGCGATGGAGTGGTGATACGAACTTCATGCCGGTGCTTGCAGATACGAAAGTGATCTCCGAAGATATGCAGGCCACCTTGAAGAAGCTGACGGACGCACTGGCAACCGCGAAGCATTAGAAGACATGCCAACAAAGGCGAGCCGGAGATCATCGACTAGCTGAGAATTGGCGCGCCTTTTTTCACCGGCAACGTGACGGGATGAAAAGCACCTCGACCTCTATCCCAATTCCTTTGTGTTAACTACACGATTTTACCTCAGCCCTGACGGAACTGTCGCACAAAAAAGTTAAATTGTTCTGTAACCCAGTCCATTGTGAGAAAAAAGATAACAGCAAAAGTTCTATTCATATTCGGGACGAGACCCGAAGCCATCAAGATGGCGCCTCTAATAAAGGAGATTCAGAAGTCGAAGGAATTTGAGGCGAGGATCTGTGTGACCGCACAGCATCGGCAGATGCTCGACCAGGTACTGAGGATTTTCCGGATAACACCCGACTACGATCTCGACATTATGACGAGCAATCAAAGTCTCTTCGACATAACTTCGAGAATTATCTCAAGGCTTCAGGACATTCTCTTGAAAGAAAAACCTGATCTTGTCGTCGTCCAGGGCGACACGACGACTACTTTCGCCGGGGCGCTCGCGTCCTATTACACGAAAACCAAAGTGGCACATCTCGAAGCCGGACTCAGGACAAGAAACAAATTTGCGCCGTTTCCGGAAGAGATCAACAGAAGAATAACTAGCGTCATCGCGGATATTCATCTTGCCCCGACACCATGGTCGCGTGATAACCTTCTCAAGGAAAACATACCGGCGGAGAATATTTTCGTTACCGGCAACACAGTCATAGATGCGCTGTTCCATGTCGTGGGTCTACTAAAGAAATCCCCATCGACGCCTCCTTTCGTCCGTTCTCTTTTCGATGGGATGGATTTGTCGAAGAAGGTCGTCCTCATCACCGGTCATCGAAGAGAAAACTTCGGAGAGGGATTCAAGAATATTTGTGAATCGATAAGTCAGCTTGCGAAGACGTTTCCCGATGTTGAATACATTTATCCGGTGCACTTTAACCCGAACGTCCGCGAACCGGTGAATAGGATCTTGCGGGGCATCAAGAACGTTCATCTTATCGAGCCGCTTGACTACGAGCCGTTTGTTTTCGCAATGGAGAAGTCATACATGATTCTGACCGACTCGGGCGGTGTGCAGGAAGAAGCTCCCTCGCTCGGCAAGCCTGTTCTGGTGATGCGCGATACTACGGAACGACCCGAAGCAGTCGAGGCCGGCACAGTCAAGCTCGTCGGCACAGATAAAAATAAGATAGTGGATGGCGTTTCGACATTGCTTACAGACAGGAAGAAATATCTCGCTATGAGTCGAGCGCACAATCCGTACGGTGACGGGAAGGCTTCCCGGCGGATTGTGAAAATATTTGAAAGTTATTTCGAGAAGGAGAGAACAGGAGCACGATGAATGGCTATCAGCCATCAGCTATCAGCTGTCAGCTTGTTATTTTTGATCTTGATGGCACCCTTGCTGACACCCATCGGCTCATTTTCGATAGCTTCAATTTCGTGATGCGGAAATACAAATCAATTGAAATGACACCGCAACAGATACTTTCGTATTTCGGTCCGCCGGAAGAAGTATGTTTAAAGAATATGCTCGGCACCGATAGCTTTGATTCCGTGTGGCGAGATTACCTCGACTATTATGAAACTCATCTCAACGAAAGCAATGTCTTTGCCGGCATACCGCAGCTTCTGAAGGAATTGAAAGAAGTGGGTAAACTCCTCGGGATCTTCACTGCGAAAGGTACAACCACCGCAGAACTGACGTTGAAGTACCACGGCCTGAGGAAATTGTTTGATATTGTCGTCACCGGCTCGCTCGTGAAAAATCATAAACCTGATCCTGAGGGAATACAGTTTGCGCTCAACGCGCTCAAAGTCGAACCGTCAAGAGCGGTTGTGATTGGCGATTCGCCCTCCGACTACAAAGCTGCGGGTTCTGCAGGCACACATTTCATTGCCGCGATCTATGATGGACTCGCTCGAAAGCGGTTTGATGGATTAGAATGTGTGAAAGTCAATTCAGTAAAAGAACTCTCTGACCTGCTTTTGAGGAACCAGGTGAACGACAGTTTAGAATGAACTTTTCAAGATTTGACAAATACTCTCGATACTTGATAGGGGCTGTCATCCTCATTGCGCTCCTTACTTATTGGCGCTATCGAGCGATTGACCTGCCGTCGATCTACGAGTATGTTGCACAGCAAGATGTAATCCATCCGGTCCTGTTTCAGAACGTGACTGGTTCTTTCATGCTGAATTCCATTGCATGGAATTTTTTCGGTTTGATGAACAGGATATTGATGCCCCACTCGATCATCCTGCTCCAGCTGATCGGTCTGGCCGTGATGATATTGAATCTCATTTTGCTCACGAGGCTGCTGGATTACATGCTCGGTCAAAAATTCTGGGGTTTCTTGTGTGTCTTTTTGGTTGCCTTGTCGCCATTCTCGGTTGTGGCCGCAGTCTCGGGTGGCTCAGCGGCAATTGCCGTCACGATCGCTCTTCTTTTCTTGATGGCGCCTTATAAGAACCAGTACATCTATGCGGGAATTCTGTCGGGCGCGGCATTCGCTGTCAATCTTCCCGGTCTGATTATGTTCTTGATTACGATCCTTGATCTGCTGCAGAATTCTCCAGACCGAAAGAAGGTCATTCGCACTCTCCTCTTTTCGGCAGTCGGGTTTTTCGCGGTCGCAACGCTCGTACTTGTCTACACGATGCGTTCGGGGAATTTTTTTCGTTTCGCAGGGTTTTCAGTGCCGCTGACCGGACGTGACCTTGCCTGGCCGCTCGTCGGTGTCATTCCGCTGTTTGTTGTAAATGCGTTGAACCTTGTTGGTGTAATATACTTGCTTGCGAAAAAGCGTTATGATGCTTGCAGCATGCATTTCCATTTGCTAATGTTGTGGATTACTTCATGCGCATTGTCCGCCGCGCGGCCTTCGACATCGAGTCTTCTTTTCGCTTTGGTTGTCTCGTCCATTCTCTCGATGTATTTCTTGCAGGGCTTATCCTCTTCATGGAAAATGAAACTTGTTTCCGCGGATACATTTCTGTTCCTGTTCGTCTTGTTGTTTCTATTCACCGACGTATATGCTAATGACAGATTCCTCAAGGATACCGTCGTCACCGACAGTGTTGAGAGGAATGAGGTGATAAGCGAAGTTGTCTCGGCCGTCAAATCTTGGTCGCCTGCGGGACCGGCAGTAGAATATCCTCGCCTTGTCAGTAGTTTTGTGCCTGCGGAGTTGTCCATGAAGATGAACAGATCTGTTTACGCCGTTGACGGAAACTTATTGCCTGCAGGTGACTTGGAGTTTTCTGGAACGCGCACGCTGTACGTCGCAGAAAGCGACTCTAAACTTCCGCGCGATACCAACTCATTTGCAGGACAGGATTCTGCGTCCCTGCGGATGTTGGGTTGCAAATTATTGTTCAGCACCAGCTATGCCGAGACGGGAAGAAGCCATGTTGTTCAAGTAATCGAATGCGATAAAAGCAGATGAATGAAAAAGTAAAGATCGGAGTTGTGGGAGTCGGACATTTGGGCGAGACTCACGCCCGGCTGCTTCGTCAGATAGAAAGCGCAGACCTGATCGGCGTTTACGATATTGATGAGACAAAATCTCGCAAGGTAGCTGCCGAGTTGAGCGTGAAATCGTTCGGCTCGCTTGACGAAATGAGGAATGTGGTAGACGCGGTTTCAATTGTGACTCCGACGAGCTCACACTTTGAGATTGCATCGATGCTTATTAATGATCGCAAGCATTGTTTCATCGAGAAACCGATAACTTCGAGTGCCGACGAGGCGAAGACGATATGTAAACTTTCCGATGACCGGAAAGTGAAAGTCCAGGTCGGCCATGTCGAAAGATTTAATCCCGCGGTGTTGGCTCTTTCCCACCTGAAGCTTGAGCCGATGTTCATCGAGTCGCATCGCCTGGCTCAGTTCAAGCCGCGAGGGATCGATGTCGCAGTTGTTCTTGACCTCATGATACACGATATAGATCTTATTCTGAATTTTGTGAAGAGTCCGGTTGTGAGCATAGATGCGAGCGGAGTCGGAGTGATTTCCGATACGGTAGACATCGCGAATGCGCGGATAAAATTCAATAACGGCGCGGTCGCAAACTTAACCTCGAGCAGGATTTCGCAGCGACAGATGAGGAAGATGAGACTATTTCAAAGGGATGCTTATATCTCCATAGATTTCGCGGATGGAATCGCGGAAGTTTATCGTGCCATGAAACCCGACCAGGCTCTGCCGGTGGGCATAAGTCTGGGAACCATCGGTGTGGGTGAAGCAACGCGGATCGTGTCGTATGAACAGCCGGAGCCGCCCCAGGTCAATTCACTCAAGATGGAGCTGGAGCTTTTCATAAAGAGCATAATTGATGACACGCCTACTGCCGTCAGCCCGGCGGAAGCCCTGAAGGTTATGGTCGTCGCCGATTCGATCGTCAGGCAGATAGAAGAGTCGAAGAAGATTTTGAATCTGTAAAATGACACGAAGGAAGCACTTCGACATAGAAGACGAGATCCTCGTAAAGATCGGACAAGTCGCAGACCGTCTGAATGTGGAAGCATATGTGGTCGGAGGATACGTGCGAGATCTGGTTTTGGGAATTCAAAGCAAGGACGTGGATGTTGTAGTTATCGGCGATCCTATTTTTTTTGCTCGTGAAGCTGAGCGTGAACTCAATGGAAAGGACATGGTCGTATTCGAGAGATTTCGAACTGCCCAGATGAAGATTGGAGACGTGAAGACTGAAATAGTCGGTGCCCGCAAAGAGAGTTATGATGTCAGCTCGAGAAAACCCAGCGTGATGGAAGCAACTCTTGAGGAAGATCTGTCGCGACGTGATTTCACGATCAACGCGATGGCGATAAGCATCAATAAATTGACAATTGAAAATCGACAATCGGCAATTTTGATTGATCCTTTCGATGGCCTTGCCGCACTTTCCAAGAAGGTAATAGACACGCCGCTCGATCCAGCTGAGACTTTCAGTGACGATCCCCTAAGAATATTGCGCGCAATTCGCTTTGCCTCCCGCTTCGATTTCTCGCTTTCAAGGCGTGTTAATGAAGCCATAATGAAAATGAAAGAACGTCTCGGCATAGTCTCCCAGGAGAGAATTACCGATGAGTTCATGAAGATCCTGGCATCGTCGCGGCCGTCAATCGGTTTGAAAATGATGCAGGATACGGGTGTCATGAAGATTGTGTTTGGTGACATCAGCGAAATGCCTGGTGTGGAGCAGCGCCAGGACCATCATCACAAGGATGTGTTCCTGCACACGGTGAGCGTCGTTGACAATCTTGCTCAGGTCTCCGACAATGTGTGGCTCAGGTTTGCCGGCCTGGTCCATGACATTGCGAAGCCTGACACCAAAAAATTTGTCGAAGGTGTCGGATGGACTTTTCATGGACACGATGAGATTGGCGCGCGGAGGATGAAAAAAATTTTTCAGCGGATGAAGTTACCGATGGACCAGCTCTCTTATGTTGAGAAGCTCGTGCGCCTTCACCTGCGGCCGATGGCTTTGGCAGTTGAAGGAGTAACTGATTCTGCCGTCCGCAGACTCCTGTTCGACGCGGGCAATGATTTTGAAGATCTCATGAAGCTGTGCCGCGCAGACATAACAAGCAAGAATAAGGAGCTGAGAGAAGAGTATTCGCGCAATTATAACATCGTCGAACGACGAGCGAAAGAAGTTGAAGAGAAAGACAAGATTCGCAACTGGAAGCCTCCTGTCAACGGCGACGAGATTATGGAGATCTTCAAATTGAAACCGTGCAAGGAGGTGGGTATATTAAAAAAGGTCGTTGAAAGTGCAGTGCTTGACGGGTTGATACCAAACGACCACAATGCGGCAGTCGAATTCTTGAAGCTGCAGCGCGATAGAATAGTGTCGAAAATGTGAAACAGTCGTTCAACTTTTTCGTCTAAATAATCGAGGCAAAATTTTTTAGCTGATATTTCAAATTCCAAGGAGTTGTTAAATGTTAAGAAAATTAGTTGCTCTTGCCGTAATTCTTGTGTCTGCTCAGCTCGTATCCGGACAGGAGAATTACACGCCGCAACAGCTCACGCTTCAAGACTGTATCAAGATTGCTCAGCAGAGAAACACGACTGTCCTCCAAGCTCAATACTCAGCTGAGAGTCAGGATGCGCATGTGTTGAGTGCTTATGGAGGTCTGCTGCCGACATTTGATGCAAGTACCCAATTCACGTATTCGTCCAGACAATCGCCCGCCGGTTACGTTGTGATAGGAGGGACTACTGTCCCGGTGTCGAATAGCTCGATCACCCGAACTTACGGAGCTGGCGTATCTGCTAATTATACTTTGTTTAATGGATTTGCGAATTATGCGACAGTGAACCAGGCGAACTCTGCAAGCCAGAACGCTGACCTGACTTTCGAGCGCGCAAAGCAGAATGCTTTTTTCCAGGCGACGCAATACTACCTAACGGTCTTTAACGATCGGGACCAGTTGAAAATAAGCGAGGATAATCTGAAAAGAGACCAGCAGCAGTTGGAGAGCATAAAGGAATCGAACGCCGTTGGCTCAGCTTCACTTGCGCAAGTGTATCAGCAACAGTCTCAAGTGAGTCAGGATGAATATTCTCTTGTGCAGGCACAGAACAAGTACGATCAGGATCAGGCAACTCTGAAGTTCTTCCTCGGCATTCCCGTGACCGACAGAATCGTTTTTGCCGATTCGACTGTGAAGAGCCAAATTGACACCACGGAGTTTGTGTCGATTAACCAGAGATTTAGCCAATCAGGTCAGCTAATAGAAAAAGCTCTCCAGTCGCGTCCGGACTACCAAGCTGCTGAAGCTAATGTAAGCGCATCCAAGTCCGGTTTAGCAATTGCGAACGCAGCATATTCACCTGTCGTAAGCGCTTTCGGGCAATACGGCATAAGTGGTTCGCAGACGAATTTGATTAATCAGAACAAAAGTCTTTATGCCGGACTAAGTCTTTCAATCCCGATACTCAATGGATTTCAGACTCAGACGAACATACAATTGGCAGATGTTGCCATGAAATCATCGGAGCAGACTCTGGATGCGACACAGCGGCAGGTTCAGCTCGACGTATATCAAGCCCTTTTGAACCTCAATGCGTCGGAGAAGGCTTACGAAGCTGCTGTCAACGCGGTCGCCTACAACAAGATTAATCTCGAGACCGCTCAAGAGAAATTCAGGATCGGCGGTGCTACGCTATTGGATGTGCTGACAGCCAACGCTGGATACACCTTAGCTTTGTCAAGTCAGGTGAGTGCTGCTTATAACTATATCTCGGCGAAGCAGCAAATGGAATTTGCAATCGGAACAATAAATTATTGAGGCAGGTAATGGCTAAGAATAACAAGAAGAAGAAAAGAATATTCATTTTGTCTGGAGCCGGGCTGCTCCTGGTCGTTCTCGTGGCCGCCATAGTCATCGGAGGGAAAAAGGAGCCGGTGATTGTCGTGCAGACTGAAAAGGTCGCTCGCCGGACGATAACCCAGGTTGTCACGGCTTCAGGATCCATTCAACCAAGCATCATGGTGAAGATCAATCCGGAAGTCAGCGGTGAAATAATAGCCCTTCCGATCGTCGAAGGTCAGCACGTCGCGAAGGGTCAGCTTCTCATGAAGATCATGCCCGACACTTACCTCGCACAGGTACAGCAAGCACAGGCGACCTACGAGGCGATGCAGGCCAATCTTGAACTTGCGAGGGCAAACTTCGCCAAAGCCGATTCGGATTACAAACGTGCAAAGGAATTGCACAAAAGGAATTTGATGAGCGATTCGGATCTCGAGTCAGCGAAGACAAATTACTCCGTCGCAAAGTCGCAGGTTGACGCAAACCAGGCAAACGTTCAACAGGCGGAAGGAAGTTTGAAAGTTAGCCAGGATCAGCTGAATAAAACCACGATAGTTTCTCCCATGAATGGTGTAATCACAACATTGAATTCCAAGCTCGGTGAGCGAGTCGTCGGCACTAGTCTGATGATGGGCACCGAAGTGATGGATGTATCGGACACGGCAAGCATGGAAGCTCAGGTCAACGTCGACGAAAACGATGTGATAATGGCTGCGGTCGGTGACACTTCGTTATTGTCTGTCGATGCGTTTCCTGATAGGAAGATAAAAGGAGTCGTCTATCAGATAGCGTCTTCCGGAACGACCACCGGTGCCGGCACTCAGGATCAGGTGACAAACTTTTTGGTGAAAATACGAATCATCGATAAGAGTCTCCGGTTGAGGCCTGGAATGTCAGTAACTGCCGATATCGAGACTGCAACTCATCACGATGTCCTTTCCGTGCCGATCCAGAGTGTCACTGTCAGAATGCCGAAGGCGCCTGAAGGTCAACAGACAGGTGGGTCCAGTACAAACAATAACAAGCCGGCCCCAAAGCACGAAACCGTGAATGAGGTCGTATTTGTTGTAAACAACGGCGGCGCTAAGACTGTCACAGTGAAGCGCGGAATCGCCGACGACAATTATGTGGAGATCACCTCTGGCCTGAAGGGCGGCGAAGATGTAGTGAGTGGAAGCTTCGTCGCAATTAGCAGGGAACTTAATGACGGTTCAAAGGTTAGAGTTGAGAACAACAAGGCGATGGCTACGAAGGCGATCGGAGGATAAAGATGAACGTAATCGAACTCGTCAAGGTTAACAAAGTCTACGACATGGGTGCAGAAGTGCAGGTCCAGGCACTGAAGGACATTTCGCTCAAGATTGAGAAAGGCGAGTATGTCGCGATAATGGGACCGTCAGGATCTGGCAAGACGACCCTCATGAACGTTCTTGGCTGTCTCGACACGCCGACGAGCGGAATGTATTTGTTCGGCGGAGTAAACGTGAGCGACATGGATGATAACGAGCTTGCCAAGATTCGTAATCAGGGTATTGGGTTCGTGTTCCAGACTTTCAATCTGATTCCGCGTTCCGATGCTCTTCACAATGTGGAGCTTCCGCTCATTTACAGCGGCGTTCCTGCTGCGGAAAGAAAGGAACGTGCAAGGAAGAGTCTCGAAATGGTCGGGCTCGGAGAGCGCGCGCACCACAAGCCGAACGAGCTTTCAGGGGGACAGCGCCAGCGTGTAGCGATAGCCCGTGCTCTGATTAATAACCCGTCAATCATGCTTGCTGACGAGCCTACCGGAAATCTCGATTCAAAGACAGGTGACGAGATTATGTTATTCTTCGACGAGCTACACAAGAAAGGGAATACGATAATACTCGTCACGCATGAAGAGTACATCGCTGAGCATGCACACCGGATAATTAGAATCAGAGACGGCATGATCGAAAGCGATTTGCCAATAGAGAGGAACGGCAAAGTGAAAGCCGCACATGCTGCTGAGCAGGTGCAGGCGTGAACCTGGGGGCCGAGCTCAAAGAAGGATTCAAGCTTTCCCTCGCGGCCTTAGTGGCGAACAAGGCCAGGGCGGTCCTCACCATGCTGGGCATAATCATCGGCATCGTATCCGTGACTCTAATGGGAGCGGCGATAACGGGCCTCACGCGCGCGTTCAACAATAGCATTGCAGCGATAGGCGCTGATGTCCTCTATGTTCAGAAATGGCCATGGGGAGACGTGGGAAGCGAATGGTGGAAATTCCGCAACCGCCGGGATCTCAAAATCGAGTATGCGGAAAAGATAAAGAAGGATGCTTCTCTTCTGGCAGCTGTAGCACCCGTTGTCCAGAGACTCGGCACGATCAAGTACGAGGACAAGACCGCAAACAACGTGTTCGTCGACGGTTCGACATCAGACCTGGTCAACGTTTCAAACATGGGCTTCACAGAAGGTCGTTTCTTCACCGACGAGGAATCTCGTGGGGACAGGCCTCTCGCTATTATCGGGTCGGATGTTGCTGACCAGTTGTTCCCCAATCGGGATCCGGTTGGCAAAACGATCAGGGTAGACGGACTATCTTTCAGGGTAATCGGCGTCAGGAGCAAGGAAGGCAGCTTCCTCGGAATGTTCAGCCTTGACAACATCGTGTTAATTCCCATCGGACAATTTCAGAATATCTACGGCAAACATTTTTATCCGACCATCGAAGCAAGGGTCGCAAACCCCAAAGAAATGGACGATGCCAAAGAAGAACTCCGTGGACTTATGAGAAAAATCAGGGGACTCACGCCCGCTCAGGAAGATGATTTCTCAATCAACCAGCAGGACTTGCTCACAAGTGCATTCGACAGGATTGCCAGTGTAATCGGTGCCGCCGGCATTTTCATAACTGCCCTCTCCCTTTTTGTCGGAGGGATCGGGATTATGAATATCATGTTCGTGAGCGTGACGGAACGAACGAAAGAGATCGGCGTGAGAAAGGCACTGGGCGCCAAGCGACGGACCATTCTCGTCCAATTTCTGATTGAATCTTCCTTGATTTGCCTGGGCGGCGGGTTAATCGGTCTTGCATTCTCATATCCCTTGAGTATGCTGGTTGCCCAGCTCGGTTTGCCTACTTCAATGCCGGTTTCTCTGGCAATACTTGGTATAATCATTTCTCTCATCGTCGGTTTGATATCCGGACTCATCCCGGCCATGCGAGCGTCCAAACTTGATCCGGTAGAAGCATTAAGGTATGAATAGAAGTTTTATCTGGTCTGAGTGGTCCGAGAGTTTTCTGATGGCGATCGCAGCCATCCGATCTAACAAGCTTCGCTCCATCCTTACCTTGCTCGGTATCATCATTGGCGTGTTTTCAATAATTGCTGTCACGACCACGATGCGAGTAATGCAGAATTCTATCGAGAGCGAGCTGAACGGGCTCGGGTCGAATGTGTTTGAGATAACGAAGTATCCGGTCTTCCACGCGGGTGGGCCCGCCTCGTGGGCAAAGTACAGGAACCGAAAAGACCTGAAGTATGAAGAGGTCCTTGCATTAAAGGAGCGGGCAACGCTCGCCGGCAGTGTCGGGGCGGAGTCAGACAGAGGCGGCAGAATTGTCCAGTACGGAGATCAGAAGACAAATCCGAATGTTGACATCAGCGGCGTTACTCCTGATATATTAGCCGTTCAGAACAAAAAGATAGACGAAGGGAGAGGGATCGGCCAGAGCGATATTGAGACAGGCGGCCTCGTCTGCGTGATTGACCCCAACTTAGTAAAACAACTCTTCCCGCATTCTGATCCATTGGGGGAAGAAGTGATGGTTGATGGAATTGGTTACCGTGTTATCGGCACTATCAAGGACGAAGGGAATGTTCTCGGCGGTGGCCAGCCTTACATGATGATTCCGATCACCACTTTCTTCGCTCGCTATGGCAAGGAAAGAAGTCTCGATATTTACATTCAGGCACTCGATCAGAAAAGCTTCCAGGATGCACAGGAGCAGACCGAAGGAATTCTCCGCGCGATCAGGAACGTGCCGCCGGGCAAAGATGACGACTTTGAAATCATATCGAACCAGTCATTGATAGATCAGTTCAACCAGATAACCTTCTACGTAAGGATCGGTGCCATAGTTGTTAGCGCAATCGCATTGCTTGCAGCCGGCGTCGGGATAATGAACATTATGCTTGTCGGCGTTACCGAGCGTACGCGCGAGATCGGAGTCAGGAAATCTGTAGGTGCTACCAGAAAAAACATACTTATTCAATTCCTGCTCGAAGCGGTCGTGCTATGTGAAGTCGGTGGAGTAATAGGCATTCTTCTTGGCTTAGTCGGCGGAAATCTGGCGGCGCTCGCGTTACATATGCAAGCTGCATTCCCGGTCGACTGGGCTATGATCGGTTTGATCGTGTGTTCTATAGTGGGTGTAACGTTTGGAGTCTACCCGGCATTTAAAGCTGCGAGCGTCGACCCGATTGAATCATTACGATACGAGTAATGATGAAATTCCGCATTCCGGGATCGAGTCATTAAGGTGTGAAAAGCAGTTTCTATAACCAAACTCACTTACATTAGGGGGAGGTGGAGACATGACGTTAGGAGTGGAATTCAAAGAGGGATTCAGGCTTTCATTCGCGGCGCTTATGTCGAACAAGGCCCAGCTCTGTTAACAATGCTCGGCATAATCATCGGGATAGTTTCCGTGACGTTAATGGGAGCAGCAATCACCGGACTTACCAACGCGTTCAACAAGAGCTTCGAATTCATGGGGGCTGATGTGTTGTATGTTGACAAATGGCAGTGGGGTTTCGGAGGCGGCGAGTGGTGGAAGTACCGCAATCGCAAACCCTTGAAGCCAGAGTACGCGGGCAGACTACAGGATGAAGCGACTCTCGTTGCTGCGGTTTCCCCGGATGTCGATAGGATGGGGATTGTGAAATACCGCGACAAAGTGGCAAACGGCGTTGACGTTGACGGAGTTTCGTCTCAATATCCTGAAGTGGTTAAGATGAGTCTTGATGCGGGAAGATTCTTTACTGATGAGGAGGACCGCGGCAACAGGCCCGTGGCTGTAATTGGCGGTGATGTTGTGGGTGTTCTCTTCCCGAACCGTGATCCCTTAGGGCAAGAGGTCAGGATTAACGGCTTGCCTTTTCGGGTCATCGGCGTGAGGAGCAAAGAAGGACAGTTTCTCGGCTTGTTCAGTCTTGACAATGTCGTATTGATTCCGATTGGCCAGTTCCAGAATATTTTTGGGACTCGTTTCTCTGCAACTATTGACGTGCGTGCCTCCGATGCGAATGACCTGGAAAATTGCAGGGAAGAGGTGAGAGGCATAATGAGAAAGATCAGGGGTCTGGCTCCTTATCAGGAGGATGATTTCTCCATCAACCAGCAGGATCAGTTTACTAACGCCTTCAATCAGATGATATTTTATGTGGGTGCGATCGGACTTTTTGTAACTGCTCTTTCCCTTTTCGTCGGCGGCATAGGAATAATGAACATTATGTTTGTGAGCGTCACCGAGCGCACCAAAGAGATTGGCATAAGAAAAGCTCTTGGCGCGAAGAGGCGAACGATCCTGGTACAATTTCTTCTTGAGGCGGTAATGATCTGTTTGGCGGGCGGACTGCTTGGACTAGCTGCGTCGTACCCATTAAGCATGCTTGTCGATAAGTTTCTGACGACAGCCCTGCCCTTGTCGCTTGCCGTCAATGCAATCTTAATTTCTCTTGTAGTGGGCGTCATTTCAGGAATCGTGCCCGCACTCAGGGCGTCGAAGCTCGATCCTGTGGAGGCATTAAGGTATGAATGATTGTTGGTCAAAATTCAAAAGGCAAAAGTCAAAAACAATTTCTGATGGAACTATCAAAATATGAACAGAAGTTTCCTTCTTTCTGAGTGGACCGAAAGCTTCTCTATGGCGTGGTTCGCCATCCGATCTAACAAGCTGCGCTCCGCACTCACACTGCTCGGAATAGTCGTGGGGGTATTCTCGATCATAGCAGTGAATACCGCCATGAGGGTACTACAGAATTATATAGTATCCAAGCTAAATTCGATGGGCTCAAACACATTCATGGTCAATAAATATCCTCCATTCTCCAATTGGGATTCGCCGGAATTCAGGAACAGAAAAGATCTCACGTTCGAACAAGCCATGGAATTGAGGGAACGTGCCACTCTTGCCAGCAGCGTTGGAGTAACGGCCGGCAGGTTCGGGAAGATTGTCCATTACCGCGATCAGAAAACGAACCCGAATGTATATCTAAAGGGCATAACGCCGGACATTTCATCTGCAATGAATGAGGTGATAGCTGAAGGAAGGAGCATTAGCGAGAACGACTTTGAGGTGGCAAAGCCAGTCTGCGTCCTCGATCCTAATCTAGCAAAGGCACTTTTTCTCCATTCCGATCCGCTTGGCGCGCAAGTCACCGTCGATGGAATTGGGTATACCGTTGTGGGGGTTATTGAGGATCAGGGTAACATGATCGGTCAACAGTATTATATGGAAATCCCAATTTCGGTGTTTTTTGATCGATATGGTAAACAACAGAGAAGTGTGCTGATCTATGTGCAGGCGAAAAGCCAAGACCTGTTTGATGCGGCACAGGAACAGACCATAGGAATTCTGCGAACGATCCGTCAGGTTCCGCCAGGAAAGGACAATGATTTTGCCTTGATTTCAAACGCGTCGCTGCTTGGCCAAGTCGATAAGTTCACTCTTTACGTGAGAATCGGTGCGATAATAGTGAGCGCGATCGCGCTGCTTGCAGCAGGCGTGGGAATAATGAACATAATGCTCGTTGGCGTGACCGAGCGAACCAGAGAGATCGGTGTGAGAAAATCCGTTGGAGCTACAAAGCGAAACATCCTCATCCAATTCTTGCTTGAGGCGGTTGTGCTCTGCGAAGTCGGAGGAGTGGTTGGGATCTTTCTTGGGTTAATTGGAGGGAATCTCGCGGCACTCGCTCTTCACTTGCAGGCAGCGTTCCCGGTCGACTGGGCGATGATCGGCTTGTTCGTGTGTTCGCTTGTTGGAGTTACATTCGGAGTCTATCCTGCGTATAAGGCCGCAAGCGTGGACCCGATTGAGTCTCTACGGTATGAGTGATCATGACTGGATCTCGCCTTGCCGGAAGTTTTGAAATGTTCGCGGGAGCAACAAAACTCTTCGCGGGGATTTGAAAAATGCTCGCCGGTTACTTAGAAGTCTCCGCCGCCTGTTGAAACTCTCTCGCCGGAAGAATGAAACTCTCGGCCGATAGTTGAAGAGTCCTAGCGGGTACTTGAATAAACCTCGCTGATAGTTGAGAACTCTTCGCCGGCTGTTGAATAAAAGTCACCGGAATGATGAAGCCTCCCGCCGGGCGATGGAAAGTCTTCGATGGTTGCTGAATGGAACTCGCCGGAATAATGAAAGGTCATTTTTCTTGACAGAGAGAATATTTTCATTAAATTTAAGTGTACTTCGGGCAGCAAGAATGGTTTTCTTACGCAGTAAATGATTATCTGGATAGCGTAGGACAGTATATCCCTTCCTGAAAAGGGATTTTTCGGACAGAAGCACCCTATATCGGACCAAACTACCGGAAGAATCGATCGAGCGGTCACTTGTTTTGTGACGTAGCTTCGTTCGGGTTTGTGAACGGATGATGATATTCCCATAGAGGGAAGAAAATACAAATCAATCATCTGAGCCACGGGCTCATGAGCCTTAGGCTCAAAACACAAACAAGGAGGAAAACTATGCCGTACCTAGTTGGTGATGTAGTAGAAGACGCGAAGGTGCTTCGCGCCACGATGGAGACGCACAAAGCGGAGTTGACCGCGAAAGGCTTCAAGGAAGCAAGGTTCACGGACTTCGACAGCAGCCTGGATGCCGTGCTGAAGAAGGATGCGTCGCAAAAGTCTGCACATGCCATGCTTCTCCAGAAGACTGCGGATCAGGATTCGGCCGTCGAGAACGGATTGAAGACGATTACGAAAATCCAGAATGCCGCGAAGTCGGCTTTCGGCAGAGACAAGACCAGGCTGAAAGAGTTCAAGGTCGGGACAGACAAGTCGAAGAGCGTGAGCCAGCTGACCATCGACCTCGAGTATTTCACCGGACTCTGTGCGAAGTACCATGATGAGTTAATCGAGAACGGGATGACGGAGGAAGATGTCGCTGCTGTCTCGACAACATACGGGACACTTGTTTCGTCGGATGCTCTGCAGGAGAACGCGAAGAAAGTGAGGAACGCCGCAACGCAGACCAGGGACGATGCACTTGCCGCGTTGAGGGAGCAGGTATTCAAAGTGCGAAAGTTCGCGCAGGCTGCCTTTGCGGGCAACAAGGCATTGTTAGAAGAGTTCAAGCCGATCGCGAAGGGACGCGGGAAGGCCGGGGCAAAACCACAGCCACCTGTGCC
The DNA here is from genome assembly GCA_963704305.1 of uncultured Bacteroidota bacterium. Taxonomy (GTDB): domain Bacteria; phylum Bacteroidota; class Ignavibacteria; order Kryptoniales; family JAKASW01; genus JAKASW01. The sequence continues at coordinate 2,587,260 of OY969888.1, forward strand.
TGAGCCGCCGCCGGCGACTCTGCGGAAGTGAAGAGGTAGAATTCAGAATCGGGCGGAGGCCATGGGGCTCCGCCTGGACTCTTCCTTCAGTTTTGCGACAGTTCAACTGTCGCAGAAGATTATGTGCAGGAGCTCTGGCAAAGGCATTCCTTCGGGAAAATCCCGCACGACATCGGGGGCAATCTCTGAAGCTGGCGGGATGCCTTCCCCAGAAGCGGTTCTTTGGATCTTTGGGACAAGGTGGGAGGCAGCCTGTGCTTAATAAGTGGAGGTTAGAAGTGGGACGGAGGTAGGATGTAATCGCCGGATTCTCTTGTTACTCTGACTAGCGTGGCTCGCTATATCTCATGGTCATTCTTGAATGAAAAAGTATGTTTGATGTATTTACCTTCTTTAGGTTTTGATTTCATTGCTTCATTTCTAACCAAGAAAACAAAATTAAAAATTGCTGAGCGGGTGAAATGTAATATTTGTAGGGTCTTACTTTGGAAATAATCCCTGCCTTCAACAGATAAATACACGTTATCCTTATAAATATCAAAAATATCGGGGCTCACTTCCTCATTGTTCAGCAGACATAGTTGATTGTGCTCCAGTGAATTCCGCCACGATTTGAAGAATCCCCATTCTCCTGTCTTTAGATTTAAATCACTAGCTTGCGTATATAATGCAAGGAGAGAAATGTTGTTTATGGCATTAATTTTATCCCATCGGGTTCTTTTTTTCTTTGAAGCATTCTTCTTTTGTGGATTCCAGAAACTCTCAAAATATATAGGCTCTTTTTCGTCCGCCAAATCAAACATGAAGCAAACGGCACTTGCAATTTTATCTAGTATTCCAAAACATAATCTGAAACTGGTACGCAGCAGCTCTGATTTTGTACCAATATACTCTGAATCAAACAATTCTGTAAACATGACTTCTGAATCGTATGCCGTAAACTCGTTTTCACTGTCGGTGATAGAATAAAAGTACATTAATCTGGCGAGAGAATACTCTGATTTTAAACGATTCAAAGTTTTTTCCATCATAGGAATAAAATGAGAATCAAACGCACGAAAGGGGATACAGATTAGCAAATCATCTCTACGGGAGCCGATGCAATTACAATACAAAGAATGTTCGGAGAGAGTAAGGCGACTATCAATACAAAAGCGCCTATAATTAGTCAATGATTCATATTCTTTTTTGGTTTCCTCAATCTCGTGATCTAGATTTATTTTATCAAATCCAATCTCCGCAAGAATATTCGTCAATTCGATTGCCTTTTTCTCCCATAGGTCCTTCAACCACGTTGGGACATCAACTGATCTGGAAGCCTTTTCATAACCAGATTTTGCTTGGTGAATCAAATTTTGCGTCCAAACACCAGAAAGCTCGTTGAGCCACATCAGTTCTTTTGCGCGTGAAGCGTTAGCGTTCGGAAAATCAGGATTCTTTTCCAAGACGAGGTCGTAATACTGCAAGGATTCTACAACACGGCCACAAAGACTCAGGGCATTGGCAAGATTTACGATTGCCCGTGATCCAAATTCGCTCGATAATTGGAAATCGGCTTTGAAAGATTTCCAGTAATGATTTTTCGATTGCATTAGGTAATCAATATTATTAGGAACATATTCAAACCCCGGTTCACTTGTGCGAATTTTGAATAAGGTGCTATAAGCATTTCCTAAGTTATACTCCATACTGCTTTCCAAGATCACTCCCTTCGCCCCGTCTTTTTCAGCTTCCATTATCTCCAGCCCATCAAGCGCTGCTTGTTTGATCTTACCCTCTTCACCTATGTCAATCAAGAAACCGGCGAGTTCAATTTTCAAATAGCAATCTTCTTTAGTCTGACAGGAAGATAGGCTTTGCAATCTCAACCTTATTTTCTGAATTGCTTGATCATAACTGCGGTTATCAATAAAAGACAAAATGTCTTTAATTAGTTCTTCGTCTGTTTCCGAAGGATAATTGATTGGCCTATTCATTGTGGATGCTGAGCTAAGACGTCCTGAAGCCCCTTCATAAGACGATCTGTGTCTTCCTTTTTCAACTTTGAATCGTTATGGGCGGCATCGTTACCCACTGCAGCCAGTGCTGCAATAAACAACATCATATTCTTATCATAAACTGGAGGGGATGCCGTGTAGAGAGCTTGGTTGTAATCATTGATTGTTGGATGTTCTTTCTTGGGCTTGCAATTATGGTTGATGCAAAGCTTTCGTAACTTTTCTTCAAGGACAGCTCGGAAGATGACCCCAGCTGCGAGAAAGTATCCCTGTTCTTGCAGGTACGACCCCTGTTCATTCAGGTCAGCAAATGTATCCGCTATAACAAGATCCTCAAAGCGAGTCAGAAGCCCTTGCTCAATTGCGAACTTTATAGTGCGCAATGCTGAGAGAGGATATTCTACCTCATCGGCTATGATTACATGGCCGTTGTGTTGGAGGCGGTCATTCCAAGGTTGTACGAGCTTTCCTGCAAGTGATCTGAACAAAACCAATTCGTTTGCCCAATCACGGAGGGCCTCGTGATCCGTAATTTCGCGTAAATAACCGTGACCTGACCCGTGGCTACTCTCAACGAGTCTTGTTCCATCATCTATCAGTTTGTCAAGCAGGAGGATCAGTTTGTTGGTCTGTGCCATTTGCTTCTCATTTCCATTAAAGTACAATTATTCTGCAATACATCATGGACTACCCGATCAACGATTAGTACAGACGCTGAGAGTGAGGAAACGGTGGCGAAATGTTTTGTATTTGTCTCAGCTGTAAAATCTCCAGCTCATTATCTTTCCCGCCCGACATAATGACTTGTGCCACGACTGAATTTACTTATCATCCTCTCTTTTCATTCAACAGCTTCAGCTGAACAGGGCGAGCTGGGTGTTCCAACTGCACCGATGGATTTGCTTCGGCGATCGAGAAACGAAGCCGTGAATCTTCGACATAGTCAGAATTGATCTCCATGGAAATCCATCTTCGGTTGAGCGACTCCGCGACGTGTCCTGTGGTGTTTGAACCAGCAAACGGGTCGAGGACGAGGTCGTCCTCGTCGGTGAGAAAATTCATGAAGAATCGCGGCAGCTCCGCAGGAAATCGCGCGGGATGAATCTTCCGCTTTTTCTTTTTCAGCGCCGCAAAGTAATTACTATTGCTCTCGTTGTTCCCGCATTCGATGAGATTACCGGGAATAGATCCGCCCCGGTCTTGAGCGAAAGACTCTTTGATGTTGTGACCCGACGGGCGAACGGTCCTGGTTATTCCCTTGCGAATGAGGCGAAGCATGTCTTTGCTGTATGGCTGCAGGACTTTAGAGTTGTCGGCTTTTGGGTTCGGCGTTTTACCTAACCAGTAAATATATTCGACGGAATCCTTCACACGTATTCGCCTTACGTTCACCCATTCCGCAGGGGCAGGGAGCTTTGCAGGGTTGTACCAGAAAAACTCTTGGCACAGATTAAATCCGATCTCATCACAAAGATGAAGCAAGAGACGAAGATGATAGAGGGATCGCGTCGGATTCCCCGGCGTCCATGTACCACCAATGTTGATGACGAAGCTTCCTGTTGGTTTCAGAATCCTTTTTATCTCTGCCGCAAATGGGGAAAACCAATTGATGTAGTTGGCCTGGTCGGCGTTCCCGTATTCCTTCTTGAAGTGAAGAGCATAGGGCGGTGACGTAACAACCAAGTCGACTGAATTTGCGGCCATGTCGCTCATCAGTGCAAGTGAGTCGCCACAATACGCTTTGCCTAAAGTTGTGCTGTACGCGGGCCTCATGGTTATGCCATTCCTTCGATTAGACTCTTTAATGTTGTATACCACGGCGGAGCCACGGGGGAACTCGGAAGTGGGACGCGATGCATCACAGCCATCTTCTTCTTGTACTTGGGATGTTTTGCCAAGTGCTTGCTCTCGATGAACATGAACTCCGTCCAGTCGTGCGTCTTCTTGCCGAGACAGACTGCAAGGATCTCGAATTGGCCAAAGCCGTAGAACCGACTGCTCTTATCACCCTTGGAAGCTCTCGTCTTCTGCGTTTCTACTTTGTAGGCGGTTATCTCCCCGCCCTTTCGGTAAGCATCGTTCTCATTTCGGATATTCTTGCATTCCACGCGCAACTCCTTGTCCACATTTCCGGGAAGCCAGATTGAGTAGTCGGGGTATCCGTCTTTGTCGTGAATTTCAAAGTGCACGATCACGCCTGTGTCCAAGAGGTGCTGGATATGCTTGCCAAGATGAACTTCGGCGACTGCTCCCTCCATTGTAACCTTTGCTCTAAAGCGGCGGTTTATTGCGTCGAGGATTTCTTCCTTGGTCAATCCATATTCCTGTTCAAGAGCGTGTCTTTGTGCGTCTGTCATTCTTTTCTTCTCCGGCTAACCATATTTTCGCATGTCCCATTTTATTTCTTGCCTCGACAGAATATATGCGGAGGTTCTCGAAGAACCAACCGCGTGTTGTGCAGGAGATCAACTCCTGCACCCAGATTCACTGCGACAATTAAACTGTCGCAGAACAATTGAGCGTCACGCTTTCATCCTCAGACCTTTTTCCTCGTACGAGAAAATCCAACCGACTATCTTGCCAGGCTCGATGCTTTCAAAATTGTTCCAGTATTCTTTTGTATATATGAATCGGGAACTGGTGTCGCCAGTCGGAATCGGCTCTGTCATCTTCTTGATTTCGATGAACCTGTTCTTCCATCTCGTCATGTTCCTCACCCGCAAATCCACCCAGCCGTCGTGCGCCCATGCATCAACCAACTTCTGGCTTGCCGTCAGAACATTTTCCCCTCTGAACGGGGGAATCTTTATTTCCTCGCCGCGGAGCAAACTCTTCCCATCAGGCATAAGAATCGGAATCCCAATTGAAATAATCTCGGAACGGAGCTTCTTCTCTTTTTTCACCATCTCGAGCAGTTCCGCGGACATCTCCTCAGGCGAGGCTTTCTCCACTTCATCGAAGTTGCGAAATCGCTTCAACAGCAAATAGCTTTCATAGAGTAGTTTCGAAAGTCTTGGTGGTCCGAGAAGCTCGAACGCGACGCTGTCGACTTTGTGCTTCTCTTCCAGCTCGCGCATTTTTGAAAACGCAGAATGAAACAGGTAACCTGCCCTGTAGGTAGGAGCGAGTGTTGCGTTGTCGAGTGCGTTTATGATGTCGTGACCCGTGTTGCCTCCTTTGATTTCGTAGACGACATCCTCGGCAATCTCTTCCGGAGTGACATATTCCATCTGCCCCGGTGTAGTGATCGCCTCAAACTCTCCGCGCGAAAAGAGTCCGTTTTCGCCTGTGTCGATGAAAACTGAACGGAGCGACTCATCAGATTTAATCGTCTTGCTTGCCGTCTTCAGTTCAAGGCTGTCTCCAATCATGTAAGGGTCTTCCGGCAAACAATCCTGGAGCATGATCGGTTTTCCCCTCCTCATTATTTCTCCGAACCCAATCCGCTTCCACGCTATTGCGGCAGTCGGTTTTATTTCCTTCGTGATCGGTGCGTCGGGGGTCCGCCCCATCAGGAACATCAGGAGTGTGTGAGCACCCGCAACCGACGACTTGCTGAGCAGGACGCTGCTCGGCTTCTCTTCGCTGTGTGTGTAAGGAATATTCAGTCCCATTCCTCCGGTGCCGCTCGTTCCAATCTTCACATAAATTTTTGTGCCCGCGTCGTGCATCGAGCGGTAAAGTAATTGGATATGCCTGATCAGCTGGGGAGTGTAAAGCGTACAAAGGAGTCTTTCCACGGAATCGAATAACTTACCTCCCATGGAAGACGGTTCCTCTTTGGCCTGGTCGAGCTCCTTCATCAGCGACCGGCTGGACTGAAATTGATCCTGGTATGCAATTGCAGTTGCAGAATTGATACAATCGACAACGACCTCCGGCCTGTAATCTGTAAGGAGGTTGTAGAGTGTACTGGCCTTCAGAATCTCTTCGGACAATTCTTCCAGAGTATCATTTATGAGCGTTCGACGCCGTTCGGAGCTGGACAGAATTTCTTCCCGCGGCAAATCTTTGAATTCCTCCCGGACGAAGATGTTGCCACAGTATGGGACGAAGAAATCCGGGTCATGGTCGGGGTACTCCTGACGGAGATGTGCGACTGCGTCGAGAGCTTCCGCCTTCAAAAGAGACGAGACGATAATCTTGTCCGGTTTCTCCGGCACAAGCTTTCGGCAGATCGCGGAGCCCACTAAGCCCCACCCGCCGAGAACAAGGACTGTTTTTCCTTTTATTTCCATTGTGGAAGCCTTTCTTTGGGTACGTACAAAATAATTGTCGTGAACGGCTTGAACAAGTTAGTGCTGCATATGTAGGATGATAACGCGTAACTGTACTTACAAAGATCCGGTTCTATTTTCCGATTGACTTTGTATCCCCTATGGCTTAAAATCAGTTCACAGTTAACACCCAAGAGTTAACAGCAAACCATAAAAAGGAGGTAGTTTGTGGCTTCGACAAAGAGAGCATTAGCATTTCTTGCGGTAGTCGTGTTGTCGGTGTCGACAGCATTTCCAAGCGGCTATCAGCTCAACGAACACGGTTCGAAGGCGGTTGCGATGGGAGGGGCGTTTGTCGCACGCGCCTGGGATCCTTCGGCCATCTATTTTAATCCGGCGGGATTGAGTTACGTGAAGGGGTTCAACATCATGGTTGGGGGGACGCTCATTCTGCCCAGTACGACTTTCACCGGGCCGTATCCCAACAACACCGAGACGAAGATGAACAGCCTCACATTCTTTCCGCCGAACGCTTATGTGACATACAATTTCGATAACGGGCTGGCGGCCGGCGTAGGGATCTTCACCCCGGAGGGACTTGGCGCGAGCTGGCCACAGGACTGGGTCGGTAGGTTTGTCATAACGAAGATCAGTCTACAATCACTTGATATTAACCCGACAGTATCATATTCCTTTTTCAACGACATGGTCTCCGTCGGCGCGGGGTTTGACTATGTGCTGGGGAGTGTCGTTCTCGAAAAATATAACAACACGACGTTCAGCGACTCCTCCGGAAATCCGATTACTCCGTTTATTCACATGGATGGAAATGCAAAGGGAACCGGCTTCAATTTTGGAGTGATGCTTAAGCCGTATAAGTGCCTATCACTCGGCTTTTCTTATAGGAGCAAGGTCACGTACAAGGTGGATAATGGAACAGCTACTTACTCAGGGGCAGACGGCTTGTCTAGCCAGCTGCCGAGCGGTTCAGTCTCCACATCTCTCCCGTTGCCCGAGACATGGTATGCAGGCATAGCGTACAAAGGATGTAATTACTCTATCGAAGCTGACTATCAACGAGTCGTATGGAGTGCTTATAAGCAGCTGTCAATAACTTTCCAAAATCCAGGACCCAGCGGCAACCCAGCGCCTATTGTCGGAAATTACAGCGATAGCTACGTCCTTCGATTAGGTGGTGAGTATATCCTTAACGATATGTGGACCGTCCGTGCGGGGGTCTTGTACGATAAGAATCCGGTGCCCGACGCGTACGATTCGCCTCAACTGCCGGATGCGGACAGACTCGGATTTAACATAGGTTTGGGCGTAAGCCTGACTAATAATATCTCCATCGATGCCTCATATATGTTTCTCCCGTTCAAACAGAGAACGATCACGACTTCAGCTTTTGGATTCAATGGAACGTATAACACGACGGCAAATCTCGTCGGCATCGACATAAGCTATAAACTGTGAGAGGAGAGAAAATGATACCAAGATTATCCGGATTAAGACAAAGATCAGTCGAGTTAATCGCACTGATCACTTTAGTTATGGTCGTTGCTTCATGCGGCGATTTCAAGAAGTCGAGCGTTGTGAGCCCGCCTTCCAATGGAAGTCTCGATTTCACACGATTCGTTTCTCTCGGCAATTCTCTTACAGCAGGATTCCAGAATGCGGCACTCTACCAATCCGCACAGGCATATAGTTATCCGAGCCTGATAGCAAAACAAACAGGGGTCGCTAGTAATTTTCAGCAACCGCTATTTCCCGATCCCGGCGTTGGAGGACGTCTAAAAATCCTGAGTCTTTCTGGACCGGTTATAGGGGCGGACAATGCAAACTCTACGATGCAGCCTTCGAACGTAACGCTGCCACAGCCCTACAATAATCTCGGCATTCCAGGAGCGATTGTCTATGACCTTACAGACACTTCTGATTTTGCCACGAAAGCCTACCAGAGAAGCAATCCGTTCTTCTATTCCATTTTGAGGACCAAGGCTTTTGGATCCAGCATTGTCGCGCAAGCGCTTGCCCTTCATCCTACGTTCATGACAGTTTGGATTGGTGCAAATGATGTCCTCGGTTATGCGACATCAGGCGGAACTACAGGCACGGATCCCGCGACACAGTCTCTCCCCACGGACCTTCCCACATTCACCTATCTCTACGATCTGACAATGAATACACTCCTGAACGGAGCACCTACCGCGAAGTTCGTCGTAGCAAACATTCCCGATGTCACCTCGATACCGTTTTTCACGACGGTGCCCCCTGTTGTCGTCAATCCGGCAACTCAGCAAGTGGTTGTGGTGAATGGACAGATGGTGCCGCTGATTGTCATGAGACACCATGCTGACGGGAGTCTCCATGCCGAGCAGGCAAACCCGCTCTATGATTTGGTTCTGTTGTCAGGCCTGGATTCGCTGGAAGCAGGAGTGGGTGTTCCGACAGCACTTGGCGGAACCGGCCGTCCACTCGGCGATCAGTTTGTGCTTGACTCACTCGAGGTTGCGAGGGTTCACATTGCGACCCAGGGATTTAATCAGACGATTGCCGCCTTTGCCAACAGCAATCCGACCCGCATCGCATTCGTTGATGCTTATACGGTACTCATGAATGCTGCGAAGAACGGGATTACGAGTGATGGCATAACATTGACGACGGCTTACATTCAAGGTGGCATGTTCGGCCTCGATGGAATACATCCGACATCTCAGGGATATGCGGTTGTCGCTGATGAGTTCATTAAGTCGATAAATGCCAGGTTCGGTGCTAACATTCCGTTGTATCCAATCTCTGAGGCGCCAAGTTCAATAGTGCTCGGAAAGGGAATCGCACATAAGATTTTGTGGCCAGTAATTCACTTCGGTGATCTTGAGCCGACTCTCCGCCTGATTCAGCACAGCGACTTGTACTGATTCCGGCTCGGTCGGGAGCAAAACTCCCTTCGAAAGCGAGTTGAATGATTTGGTAGAAAAGTCCCGCGTGTATGCGGGACTTATTTTTTGTAAATTGTGAGTAAAGGTATCATGGCCACTTTAGTATGTCCTGATTGTCGGTCTACTAATTTGCGACGCAGCCGAACGCGAGGATTCAGAGAGCAGGTTCTCAAAATTGTTGGCCGCAAAGCCTTCAGGTGCAGGGACTGCGGCTGGCGTGGAATAATGATATCGTGGGGTGGCCACGTGATTCAGGCATCGAGAACGAAGAGTTATGCGTTCGGATTGACGCTTGCCATCATAGTCTTGGCGCTTCTCATAGTGATCAACTTCCGAGAGGATGTAATAGAAAGCATTGCGAGGAATATCTTAGGTATGCCGAAATGAACTCAGTAATCGTGAAGCGTAACGCCGTAAGTGTGGAAGTCAGTTTGCAGGTGGCTCAGGAAATGGGACTGATGCCGGAAGAATTCCAAAAGATAAAAGAGATACTCGGCCGCACTCCGACATACACTGAGCTTGGCGTGTACTCAGTAATGTGGTCGGAACATGCGAGCTACAAGAATTCAATCCTGCAATTGAAGAAACTTCCGCGTTCGGGCAAGAACTTGCTCGTGAGCGCGGGAGAAGAAAACGCTGGGCTCGTTGATATTGGAGACAGTCTTGCTGTCGCTTTCAAAATTGAGAGCCACAACCATCCAAGTGCGGTGGAACCGTACCAGGGTGCCGCAACCGGCGTCGGCGGAATCCTGCGGGACATTTTCACGATGGGTGCACGACCTGTTGCTGCCCTCGATTCATTGCGGTTCGGAAATCCTGAAAGCCCGCGCGTTAAGTATCTCCTTGAGAACGTTGTAAGAGGGATCGCGGATTACGGAAATGCCTTCGGCGTGCCGACCGTTGCCGGAGAAATATATTTCGACGAATGCTACGACAAGAATCCTCTGGTGAACGCCATGGCGGTCGGAATCGTCAGTCACAACGCAATCGCGAAGGCTGCTGCAAAAGGAGCAGGCAATCTCGTCATGATAGTCGGTTCGTCGACGGGTCGTGATGGAATTCATGGAGCTACTTTTGCCTCGGAGGATATCTCCGAAGCATCTGAGGCAAAGAGACCGTCCGTCCAAGTTGGCGACCCTTTTACCGAAAAACTCTTGCTTGAGGCGACGCTTGAAGCAATTGAAGAAAGACTGATCGTCGGGATACAGGACATGGGCGCCGCCGGCATTGCATGTTCCACTTCCGAGATGAGCGCGAAGGGCGGAACGGGCATGGATGTCGATCTTGATCTCGTTCCTCTCCGCGAATCGGATATGTCCGCTTATGAGATCATGCTTTCAGAATCTCAAGAACGAATGCTTGTGGTCGTCAAACCGGAAGATGAGGCCGCAATCAAGAAGGTGTTTACGAAATGGGATTTGAACGCGGAGGTGGTCGGTAGAGTTACTTCAGATGGGATTCTCCGGATCCGGCGTTTCGGGAAAATTGAAGCGGAGATTCCATCCGGGACACTTGTCCTCGGAGGAGGCGCGCCGGTTTACGAGCGTGAAAGCCGAAAGCCTGAGTATATCGATGAGCTCGAGAAGTTTGACCCTCGCACTCTATCGGAGCCGCGAGATTACAACGAAGTCCTGAGAAAACTGCTATCCTCTCCGAACATTGCGAGTAAGAAGTACGTGTACGAACAGTACGACTTCATGGTCGGCACAAATACGGTGGTGATCCCCGGTGAAGGCGATGCCGCCGTGGTACGGCTTGAGAGATGGGCAACCAGCGAAGAGAGGAAGAAAAGCGGCATCGCTCTCAAGACCGATTGCAATGCAAGATATGTTTATCTTAATCCAAAACTTGGTGCCGAACACGCAGTTGTCGAGTCGGCAAGAAATGTTGCCTGTGTCGGCGGTAGGCCGATCGCAATCACTAACTGCCTGAACTTCGGAAACCCGTACAAGCCGGAAGTTTATTACCAGTTTGAGTCCGCGATCGAAGGGATCGCAAAAGCCTGTGTCGAGCTGCAAACTCCTGTCACCGGAGGAAACGTCAGTTTCTATAATGAGAGTCCTAATCGAACCGTGTATCCGACGCCGGTCATCGGCATGCTGGGAATAGTCGAAGACGTGTCCAAGACAACCCGCTCCTCATTCAGAAACGAAGGCGATGTTATTGCCGTCATCGGTTCGCTGAGAAGCGAGATGGGTGGAAGCGAATACCTGAAGATGATTCACGATGTCGTTGCTGGCAGGATTCCGCCGATAGATTATGAGTACGAGAAGAACCTGCACGAGTTCTTGATCGAGGCTACCCGCATGCAGATCTTGAACTCCGTCCATGATATTTCTGAAGGAGGGCTGGCTGTGGCGCTTGCAGAATGCTGTATCATGGATCAGGAGAAAAAGCTCGGCGCGAAAGTGAAGGTCAACTTTTCTGATCGTGCGGACTTCGAACTTTTCTGTGAGGGCGGTGGAAGAGTCGTACTATCTTTCGATTCACGAAGGTCAGACGAAGTAATGACGTTGGCCGCGCGAAATGACCTGCCCATTGAAGTGATAGGAGCTGTCACACGTGATGCGCTTCAGATAACTGACTTTATTGATATCAGCGTCAAAGAACTTTCGTCGATCTATTACAGCATTTTGCCATCCAAGTTTGCCGTATCCTTTACAATTTAAAAATTGAAGAGCCTCTTTCGGAGTTTAGCCAGTTACCTGAGGACGATCTCGTTTTATGTGAGGTCTGCAGTTCGGGAGTCTAACTCGCACGATCTTTTTTTCTACGCTTCGTCGTTGTCATTTCAGGTAGTCCTCTGCTTGATCCCCACAGTCTTTCTGATAATCTGGGTGCTCGGCACATTTCTTTCGCGTGAAGCTCTCCTGAACCAGCTAGAAGTAATCGGCGCTTACGCATTGCCGCGGGAATTGCGATCCGCCGACGAGGTGAGGAACTTTTTCATGAATCGCGCAAGATTCTTCAGCGAGCATCGGCAGCTCTTCGGAGTCGTCGGCTTCATAGCATTCTTCTGGACTTCGCTGGCGTTGATAAGCACATTGCGAAAGACGGTGTTCCATGTGCTTAACGTCGAGGTCAGCCGGTCTTTCATGCGGCAAGCCGTTTACGATTTGCGCGTCCTGTTGATCGCGGGTTTTTTTCTTACCGGCAGTGCTGTCGTAACAACAATATTCGCAGGTATTCGCGAAGCCGCGATGCAGTTGCCGCCAGGCCACATGCGCTTCACCATGGTGAAACTCTTCGTCCCGATCCTATCTGCGTTGGGGCTTACTTTTCTCCTGTATTTTTCGATCTACAGATTTATCTCTTACGGGAAAATCAAATCAAGCTCCGCGGCTTTCGGCGCATTCTGGGCAGCGGTTCTTTTTGAGCTCGCCAAAAATATTTTCGCACTTTACCTTACCCGGATAGGAAACCTGGGTCAGGTCTACGGGACGCTCGAAGTGATCATAGGATTGCTTCTGTGGGTTTTCTACTCGACATCGGTTTTCATCTTTGGGGTTGGACTTTCAAAAGTCAACTCGATCAGGAGGGCGACAGCATGAGAAAGGTTTTTCTAACGGGATTTCCGGGATTTATCGGTACTGGTCTCGTTCGTGATCTTCTCAAGAAGGACGAGAGTCTCGAGATCATAGCGCTGGTTCAACAAAAGTTTCTTCACGCGGCGGAAGCGGCACGTGCAAGAGTGTCGCAGGAGATTTCCGGAGCTTCCAGGCATCTTCAGTTTGTGTTTGGCGATATTACGGCCGAAAATCTTGGAATTGCCGATCATGCATCGATTTCACAGGAGACGGGTGCAATTCTCCATCTTGCCGCTGCATATGATCTTGCTTTACCGAGAGAAGCTGGCATGAGAATCAACGTCGAAGGGACGAGAAATGTTGTTGAGTTTGCAAAACACTGTAGGCACCTCGAGCGATTTGATTACGTGAGCACTGCATACGTCAGCGGAGATGTCAAGGGGACTTTTCGCGAAACGGACTTCGACCGCGGCCAGGGCTTCAAGAACTTTTATGAGGAGACTAAGTTCCTCGCCGAGAGGATTGTCAGGGAAGCTACAGATGTGCCGTCGGTCATTTACCGGCCGGGCGTGGTCGTCGGTCATTCGAAGACCGGCGAGACCGCAAAGTATGACGGCCCTTACTACGTTCTCCAGGCGATGCGTTCACTGCCGAATCATTTTCCTTTTCCAAATATTGGGAAGGGAGATGTAGAAGTAAACCTCGTTCCCATCGACTTTGTGGTCAGCGCCATGTCAGCGCTTTTCACGGACAGGTCGAGCATCGGTCTCACATTCCACCTGACTGATCCCGCGGCCATGAAAGTTGCCGAGCTGCAACGGCTTCTTGCGGGGGCACTGGGAAAGAAGTTCATCAGCTATCCGCTACCATCGGCTATTGCTCGGGCCGCGATGAAAATAAATCTGGTTCGTCGCATTTATAAAATGCCGCTGCAGTTAGTCGAGTATTTTGTCCATGATGTCCATTATGATTCAGCTGTCGCAAGAGAGGCTCTGCAGAAGTTCGGAATATCCTGTCCCAGATTCACCGAGTATTTCCAGGCTATGGTAGGTTTTTTCCAATCACATAAGCAAGAAGAGTTGCAAGGAATTCTAATTTAAAATGAGGGGATAATGGCTCGAAAGACATTTCGATTCTCTGAGGAACGCAAGAAGGTTTACGAACTTGCATACAACATGAGGTGGACATACGATTGTCCGACACAACAGTTTTTTGCGAAGCTTAGTCCTCGCGTGTGGGAACAGTCGAATCATAATCCGATCGCCGTATTGAGCGAGATAAGCGAAGAAGAACTTCGGTCAAGGCTGCGAGACGAAAACCTTCACGCCGAGCTCGACGACTGCTACGAATCTTTGCGGGATTATCTGACGACTGCCAACAAATCCATTCAAGGTTTGAAGCGTTTCGATAATCATCCGGTCGCATATTTCAGTGCTGAGATTGGTCTCCACGAGAGCCTTCCGATTTATTCCGGCGGTCTCGGCATACTATCCGGGGATCACACCAAGAGTGCAAGCGACATCGGACTCAATTTTGTCGGTGTGACTCTCTTCTACCGTCAGGGGTATTTTGTTCAGAAGGTGAACAACGATGGTGGCCAGTCGGATGATTATGTTGAAAGGGATTTCCACTCTCTGCCAGTTGTGCCCGTGACGGATGAAGGCGGGAATCTTGTAAAAGTTCAGGTTCAGATCGGACGCAGCCTTGTTACTGTCGCGGCGTACAAGGTTGTTGTCGGAAGATCCGTGCTGTACCTCCTCGAGACGAACCTCAAAGAGAATGAGAAACACTATCAAGATTTGACTCTAAGAGTCTACGGTGGAGATAGCACGACCAGGATCGGTCAGGAAATAGTTCTTGGCATAGGCGGCGCGAGATTTCTGAAGGAGCTGGAATATGAGCCGGCCGTATATCACATGAACGAGGGCCATTCGGCATTTCTCACGTTGGAACTCCTGCACGAACAACTCCTTCTTGGCAAGTCTATAGATCGTGCTGTCGAGGAAACGAGGAAGAAGTGCGTGTTCACCACACACACGCCTGTCGCAGCCGGGATAGATAAGTTTTCGCAGGACCTGATTGATTTCAGCCTCGGCGGTCTTGTTTCAGGGCTCGGAATGTCCCTCGACGATTTCATGAATTTCGGCAGAATTAACCCGGAAGACAAGAGCGAACAGTTTTGTATGACTGTCCTTGCACTCAAGATGAGCAGGGCAGCAAATGCGGTGAGTGAACTGAACGGGCGGGTCAGCAGACAGATGTGGACAGGGCTTTACCCCGGCAAGAAAGTGGAAGAGGTGCCCATAGGACACGTGACGAACGGGATCCACGGTCTCACATGGCTGTCCATGGAAGGAAGGCAATTCTATGAGCGAACAATCGGAGAGAATTGGATGCACAGGCTTGAGCATCCTGCCGAGTGGAAGGCATCCGTCAACAAGATTCCCGACGAGGAAATCTGGGCTTTGCGTTATGCGCTGAGAAGAAGGCTCGTCGAATTTGTGAGAGAGAGAGTTAAGAAACATCAGGCAAGATTTGGGAATTCATCTGACTGGGTTGAAAAGGTTCTTTCTCCTGATGCACTGACGATTGGCTTTTCTCGCAGGTTCGCCACATATAAACGTGCGCCGCTTCTCTTTACTGAAATTGACAGAGCAGTGCAATTGTTTGGAGATAACAAACGATCCATTCAAATAATTTATAGCGGCAAGGCGCATCCACGTGATGATGCCGGCAAGTCTTTCATACAACAAATATTCAATCTGACTCGTGACCCGCGCTTCAAGGACAAAGTTGCATTCGTTGAAGACTATGACATGAGCATTGCGAGACAGCTGATTTCCGGCTGCGACCTTTGGCTGAATAATCCGAGACGTCCGCATGAAGCGAGCGGCACAAGCGGGGAAAAGATCATACTGAACGGTGGACTTAATTGCAGCATTATGGATGGGTGGTGGCGAGAAGCATACAATGGGAAGAACGGCTTTGCCATAGGCGAGGACAAGGACTCTCAAGTCTCCGAGGTGGAGCAGGACAGGATCGATTCGAAGAACCTCTACGATATCGTCGAGAACAGAGTCGTCCCGCTTTTCTATGATAGGGACGCCTCCGGCCTGCCGTCGAACTGGATTAAGATGATCAAAGAGTCCATCAGTTCAATCGCACCTATTTATAACACGACAAGGATGGTAAAAGAATACATTCAGAAATATTACTTGCAGAAATGAAGGAAGAACACTCATGACCAAGCTTGATGAACTTTGTATAAACACAATTCGGTTTTTGTCGGTCGACGCGGTCCAGAAGGCAAACTCCGGTCATCCGGGGATGCCGATGGGCGCAGCACCAATAGGTTACATGGTTTGGACGAAGTACCTGAAGCACAATCCGCGGAATCCCAAGTGGATTAACAGGGATCGTTTCGTGTTGTCTGCCGGACACGGCTCGATGCTTCTTTATTCGCTTCTTCATCTGACCGGCTACGATGTGTCGCTTGACGACATAAAGCAGTTCAGGCAGTATGGCAGCATAACGCCGGGTCATCCGGAGTACGGACTGACTCCGGGTGTCGAGACAACTACCGGCCCTCTGGGTCAGGGTTTGGGGAATGCAGTCGGCATGGCTATCGCCGAAGCCCACCTCGCGGCGTATTTCAATCGTGACGGCTTCAACATTATCGACCATTACACATATGTAATCGCCGGCGACGGCGACATGATGGAAGGAGTAACGAGCGAGGCGAGCTCGATCGCTGCTCATCTCAAACTCGGGAAGCTGATTGTCTTTTACGATGACAATCATATCACAATCGAGGGGAAAACCGATCTGGCTTTCAGCGAAGATGTCCTGGCAAGATACTCGGCTTACGGTTGGCATGCGCAGCGCATTGCGGACGGAAACGACCTCGATGCAATTTCGAAAGCGATCGACGTCGCCAAAGGCGTAACGGATAAGCCGTCGATCATCGGAGTAAGAACGCACATAGGTTACGGTTCTCCCAACAGACAGGATACTGCCGAGGCACACGGTCAGGCGTTGGGAGAAAAAGAAGTGGAGTTGACCAAACAGAATCTCCGCTGGCCGCTCGAGCCGAAGTTCTTGGTTCCAGCCGAGGCATTAACGGTCTTTAGAAATTCGATCGCGACCGGCGGAAAACTTGAGGAACAATGGAACGCCCTTTTTGATGAATACGCGAAAAAGAATCAGGAGCTGGCGCGGGAGTTCCGGTCATGGATCTCCGGCGCTGTCCCTTCCGATGTGTTAAAAGATTTTCCGCGATTCGATGCTGCGTCGGGCGGAGTTGCTACACGGAGCGCTTCTGGGAAAGTGATAAACGCCTTCGCGGGAAAGGTCCGGAACTTCCTCGGCGGTGCAGCCGATCTTTCTCCATCGACAGATACGATAATGAAGGATACAACGTCTTTTTCGGCCGTCGACCGCGTCGGCCGCAATTTCCACTTTGGGATTCGCGAACACGGTATGGGTGCGGTAATGAACGGTATGGCCGTTCATGGTGGTCTCATCCCATTCGGCGCTACCTTCCTCGTCTTCTCGGATTACATGCGTCCTCCGATCCGGCTCGCGGCGCTCTCACACTTCCGCACTATTTATGTTTTTACACATGATAGCATCGGTCTCGGCGAAGATGGACCGACTCACCAGCCGGTTGAGCATTTGATGGCGCTGAGAGCAATTCCGAATCTCCTGGTTATTCGCCCTGCGGACGCGAATGAAACTGTCGAGGCGTGGAAGTTTATCCTCGGCTATGATAGAGGTCCCGTGGCGATTGTACTGACAAGACAGAAGCTGCCGGTCATTGATCGTAATAAGTTCGCGGGCGAGGCCGGCCTGCATCGAGGCGCTTATGTCCTTGCTGATTCTGGAAATGTCGGCGTCGCAATTATTGCTACGGGAAGCGAAGTCTCGACAGCACTAAAGGCTTACGAAGAACTTGTGTCAAAAGGGAAAAAAGTCAGACTTGTCAGCATGCCGAGCTGGGAATTGTTCGACATGCAGGATCGCGAATATCGTGAATCCGTACTCCCTCCAAATATCTGGCGTCGCGTCTCGATCGAAGCTGGAATCACAAAAGGTTGGAGTCGTTACGTCGGTGATAGAGGCATTGCAATCGGCGTCGACCGCTTCGGCGCTTCAGCACCGGGTGATGTAGTCATGAAAGAGTACGGCATAGTAGCTGGAGCGGTTGTGAAGGCAGTAGAGAAGTTGTTGGAAAGTTAGACTCGTCAAGATTGAGAGGAACGTCATTGAGTTCGTGCGAGATCGGCAACTGAAATGTCTATCAGGTATCAATTCGAAGTTGGAAAGCATCGAGAATTATTTTCGGAAAGCCAGGACCAGATTGTTCGGTCGAAATTCCTGAAGCGTTTGTGGGACAAAGACGGATCGCTTTGGACTGATGATCCGGCTCATTATGCGGTTGCATTGAACAGACTCGGATGGCTTGACCTTCCATCACGGATGAAACGCGAAGCCGAGGAGTTGGAAAATTTCGGCAGGACGAGAGCCTTTCGGAAATTCAAACATGTCGTTCATCTTGGCATGGGCGGAAGCAGTCTCGCGCCGGAAGTCTTCTTTGAGACTTTCGGCAGTGCAGCCGACTATCCGAAGTTGATGATTCTCGATTCAACCGATCCGGATCAGATCGACGATGTCTTGAGAATTATCGACCTCGACTCAACGCTGTTTATCGTTGCATCCAAGTCCGGGTCTACAATCGAAACATCCTCGCTCGCGAAATTTTTCTATGATCGACTTTCTCACTCGGACTCGCAGACAGTTCGAGAACGTTTTGTTGCCATCACCGATCCGGGAAGTTCTTTACAATTGGAAGGTGAGAAGAAGTACGGCAAAGTCTTTCTGAATCCGACAGACATCGGCGGAAGATACTCTGCACTGAGTTTGTTCGGCCTCGTCCCCTTTGCACTACTCGGAAGAGACGTAATGAGATTTTTGGAAAGGGCTGAGACGCATGCAGAAGCAACTGAGGCCGGACGTCCCGTGGAATCTTGCGACGCCGTCAGGTTTGGTGCTTTTCTCGGCAGACTTGCCGTGGAAGGCATAAACAAACTCACACTTCAGGCCAGCCCTTCACTTGCAAGCGTGGGTTCGTGGATTGAGCAACTCGTGGCCGAGAGCACGGGAAAAGAAGGGAAGGGAATTCTTCCAGTCAACGCTGAGAAGTTGACTGCTCCTGATCTGTACTCTGAAGACCGCGCTTTCGTCTACATGAGACTTCATGGCGATGTTGAACTTGACAACGAAGAAAAGCTGAGAGTTCTTATAGGGGAAAAATTCCCGGTTGTGATAATCGAGATCGAGGACATTTATGAGTTGGGCGGGCTGTTTTACGATTGGGAGATTGCGACTTCGGCTGCTGCCTCAATTCTCCACATTGATCCGTTCGACGAGCCGAATGTGAAAGAAAGCAAGGATAATACGAAACGCGTACTTGACGGATTCAAGTCAGAAGGCCGGATGCAATTTGATTGCTCGACGCTCCTGGATGGCGAAGCACAAATCTACGGAAATGTCGCCGCAGCAGGAGATATTCCAAGCATCTTGAATAATCTCTTTTCTCGAAGGACGGCCGGCGATTATCTTGCTATCATGGCATATCTTCCAAGGAGAGGGGAGACGCAACATATTGTGACGCAGCTTCAGACTGCCTTGAGGGATAGATTGCATATTCCCGTTACGGTAGGATTTGGGCCACGCTTTCTTCATTCCACCGGACAGTTTCACAAGGGTGGTACGGCGAACGGTCTCTTTCTACAGATTATTCATGAACCTGAGACAGACTTTCCTGTTCCCGGTGAAGATTATTCCTTTAAAATCCTGTTCCGCGCTCAAGCGATAGGTGACTACATTTCATTAAAAATGAAAAACAAGCCGATCGTCTCGATCGTCATACAGGGTGATTTTCTTGAGCAAGTAACCGCGATGATCGGGAAGATCCAGTGAAGACAATTTCGACCGTGAGGGCGAACTTCATCGGGAGTTGATGGGTTTCGGGTGAGAGGTGGCTTACGCTCATTCAAACGCGTGCAGCCCCTAAAGGAAGATCAACGGCAGCGCCGCGGCCCCAACTACGCTAGCAACGAAGTTCACGACGTCATTGTTGAACCAGGGGTACCCACGAAAAAGAGTGGTCTCCCGACCGTCGCAATGTCTCCTTCGCTCAGTGATCTTGCCGCACGCCGGGCATTGGTATTGAGACTGGAGAGTTCCCCCCAGCAGGCTGTCAGCGATGCTTCCGATTGCTCCGGCGAGAGCGCCCGCAGTCACAAACCTGATCGGGAACAATGCATAGCCTTCCGCGAACGGGAGCGACAGGATAACGAGCAGTGCCGCGGCAATCAGTCCAGCGAAAGTCCCTAACCAGGATACTGCACCTGAGACTCCTTTCTCAACCTGTTTCCACAGAGACAAAGAGAAAGGATTCGTCCTCGAGAAGATACCGATCTCGGTTGCGAGAGTGTCTGCCATGACAGCTGCTAGCGCCCCGACGTACGCGAGGAACCAGTGGAAATTCGGAGACACACAGTTTCCGATCAGCATCAGCAAAGCGAAGCCTCCGTTCGCAAATACCTGAGCCGCATCCCTCACATGGCTCTTTTCATATAACAGGTTATAATTTGCTTTACGTTTTGAGAAAAGTTTTGATGCGAGACTCCCGATCATGAAGAATACCAGAATTGGGACGGACCATTCCCATCCCCCGAAACCAAAAATGAATGCTCCGAGCACGAAAGTGGCGACTGCGCCGTCTCTGGAGAGAAACTTCAGTTTTGCCGAAACTATTGCAACAAGAAGTGCGAAAAACTCTCCGATGATGAATCCCCCAAACTGTGTCGCGTCGCGTCCGGCGATGCAGAGTAAGACTCCGGCGAAGAGCGGGACAGTCAGGTTGTCAGTTGCTTTTGGAGAGACAAGCTCTATGGCGGCCAGGATAAGGCCGATGGAAACTGAAATGTTGATGAGCGATAAGAGTGACATTCTTGAGATGGCAGCTGACGACGCCTTGAAGAAAATCAAGCCGAACAGCGAAGCCGCCGCGGCAACGATGAACATCGCAAAACTTCCCTCCAAGGTCTTCTTGTCTCCAAAAGCAGATACCATGTGTCCGTTCTCAACGTGCGAGCCGACAATCGCAGCTGCGGGATCAGCGAGTCCCATAATCAGCATTGCAGTCGAGACCGCGAAAGGATAGCTGTCCCACAAAAACATCACCAAAGCCAAGAATGAAACTGGATAGTAAACCGTCCCAAGATTTTTCCTGTCCAGGTTCATTCCCTGGAACAACCCGAGTTTCAATGAAGCGAAATTCACTATTATGAATACTGCAGCAAGGAGTGCGGGATAAACCTTTGACCGGAACAGCAGAGGTGCGAAAAAGACCACGACCGCGACGGAAACATGAACGAACTCACGGGTCTTTTTTGGGTCAACGTGGTACGCTTTCTTTACCCAATCAGCTGCTATCACCAGAGCGGTCAATCCGACAAGCACGACAAAGAAATTTAGGGTTTCATTCATGCGCAAAAACTAAGAACAAGTAGAAGAAAATCCAAATCTGTACCATGACTTGTTTGAACCTTTGGAGATGCTCGCACAGTTGCTTAAATTTCCAAAAAGGAAGCTTGAATGTCTCTCCCAAAGAGATCCCGACAAGCCAGGACACTTCTCCTCGATGGTAACTCACTTAAGATAGATGACGCCTTCCTCGCAGAGAAGAACGCCACGAAGGTCATGTTGTCTCCTTCCTCTATCCGGAAGATGGAGCAGTCGCGTAAGCTGGTGGAGAAGTGGCTTGCAAATGACGAAATCATTTACGGAGTAACAACCGGATTCGGCGAGTTCGCCTCCGTCAAGATTCCCCATGACAAGATCAAAGAGCTTCAAGCCAACTTGATTCGAAGTCACTCTGCCGGGACAGGCGAACCGCTTCCTTCGAACATAGTGCGGTTGATGATCCTGCTGCGCGCTAACGCTCTCGCCAAAGGATACAGCGGCGTCAGGCCGCGAGTGGTTCAACAACTTCTCGAGATCTTTAACTTGAACCTTGTTCCGTTCATTCCCGCGAAAGGTTCAGTAGGCAGCAGCGGCGATCTTGTTCAGTTGGCTCATCTCATACTTGCGCTAATGGGTGAAGGGAGTTTTATGATAAATGGGGAGTTGGTCGATGCGAGACGTATCCTTCAGGCACACAGGATCGACCCGCTCGAGCTCACGGCAAAAGAGGGTTTGGCGCTCGTCAACGGGACTCAGATGATGGGAGCTTATGCAGTCCACTGCGTCTACGAGGCCGCGCAACTTGCCAAAGTATTTGACATAACGGGAGCGATGAGTGTTGAAGCGCTTCGTGGCACAAACGTCGCGTTCGATCGACGCATCCACGAGTTGCGCCCGTATGAGGGCCAGCTGGGATCCGCACAAAACGTCAGACGCCTTCTCGACAGGAGTGAGATTCGTAAATCCCATCTCCACAACGACCCTCGAGTGCAGGACGCTTACTCCCTGAGATGCATGCCGCAGGTGCATGGTGCTGCCAGGGACACTATTGAGTTTTGCACGAAGCAAGTGAGCATCGAAATAAACTCTGCCACGGATAACCCGCTGATTTTTCCTCGTGACAATACGCATTTGGAAGGTGGCAACTTTCATGGAGAACCGCTTGCCCTGGCGTGCGACTTTCTTACAATTGCTCTGAGCGAATTCGCAAGCATTGCCGAACGGCGGGTCGAACGTATGGTGAACGGTCAATTGAGCGGCTTGCCGAAATTCCTGAGCGAAGACGGCGGCTTGAATTCAGGAATGATGATCGCCCAGTACACTGCTGCTTCTCTCGTGAGTGAGAACAAGGTCCTATCGCATCCTGCAAGCGTCGACTCCATCCCGACGAGTGCAAATCAGGAGGATCATAACTCTATGGGTTCGATTGCCGCACAGAAATGTTATCTGGTCCTGGAAAACGTCTGGCGGGTAGCTGCGATTGAATTGTTGGTTGCTTGCCAGGCAATCGACTTCACCAGAAACATAAGTAGCAGCGGCAGGCCTCTCAAATGTGGTAGAGGGACAGAAGCGGTTTATAGACTCGTGAGACGTTGAATAAAACATCTCGGCAGAGATCGTGTATTACATAAGGATATCGCAGACAGCCTGGAGTTGCTGAAATCGGGAGATGTTGTTCGAGCTGCCGAGAATGCTGTCGGTAAATTGAATTAGATTACCTCCGGCCACAGGCCGGGATAGGAAGGAACAAATGGAAATCACATTTCAAGTTAGTCTTTACCCGATTGCCAAAGAAGATTTTAAAACGCCTATAAATAAATTCATTTCGGAATTGAAAAAGGAAAAATTGAACATCACGGTAACTCCGACTTCCACAATCGGAAACGGGGAGATGGAAAAAGTGTTCGATGCACTGAGGGAGGCTTACGGGTCAGCCGCAAAACATGGTGACGTGGTAATGGTTCTGACAGTGGTTAACGGCGGCCCCACAAAAGAAGAACTGCATGCGCTTAATGCGAAATGACATCTTATCGCGAGAAATGGAAAACCTTTTCAAAAACAAATATCGCATCGATTCAACACGATTGAAGGAATGGGATTATTCTTCGGAGGGTCATTATTTCGTTACAGCTTGCGTCAAGAACCGGGATTACGTTTTCGGGTATGTCGACGACGGTAAAATGATTCTGTCGGGACTCGGTGTGATCGCGGAAAAATGTTGGAATGAAATTCCTTGCCATTTCCCATTTGTAATATTGGATGAACACGTAATCATGCCGGATCACGTGCATGGAATCATCATAATAAAACATGATGGTAACGTGGAGACGCAAGATGTAGAGACGCAAAATGTCGTAGAGACGCAAAATCTTGCGTCTCTTCTTCGGAATGGAAATCGTTTTGGACCGCAATCGAAAAATTTGGGATCCATCATCCGCGGTTTCAAGATTGGGGTAACAAAATGGGCAAATAAAAACAACATATCCTTCCAGTGGCAGCCACGTTTTTACGACAGGATCATTCGGAACGAGAAAGAATTATTCAACGTCCGAAATTATATTTTGAATAATCCTTTAAAATGGGAAGAAGACAAGGATTACATAAAGACGCAAAACGTTGTAATTAGAAACGGAGAAACAGATGTCCATTCCTGAGAAAGCCATCCAGGAAATGCCGAAGGTCATGCTGCACGACCATCTTGATGGTGGGCTTCGACCTGAGACTGTTATCGAGCTGGCGAGAGACCAGAAGTACGACAGGCTTCCAACTCAGGATCCGGTTGAGCTTGCCGAGTGGTTCCACCGTGGTGCAAACAGGGGAAGTCTGCCTTTGTATCTCGAGGGGTTTGCTCACACGACCGGAGTGATGCAGACTGGCGAAGCGTTGGAGCGCGTCGCCTACGAAATGATGGAGGACATGAAGAAGGATAATGTCGTATATGTTGAGACGAGGTTCGCTCCGGTATTTCACACCAGCGGCGGCCTACATTGGGAAGAGGTTGTCAGCTCAGTGCTCCGCGGACTCGAGCGGGGCAGGAGGGATTTCGGAGTTGGTTATGGCTTGATTATCTCGGCGATGAGGAACATGAGCTTGAGCGAGGAGACGGCGCAGCTTGCCGTTGATTTTCGGGACCGTGGCGTGGTCGGATTTGATCTTGCCGGCGAGGAAGGAGGTTACCCGCCAAAGAAACATGTCGATGCGTTCCATTATATCCAGCGACAAAATTTCAACATAACAATTCACGCCGGAGAAGGATTCGGAAAGGAATCCATCTGGCAGGCAATTCAATGGTGCGGCGCGCATAGAATCGGACATGCAACAAGGCTCGTTGATGACATCGTCATCATTGATGGAAGAGCCGTTAAACTTGGGACCCTTGCCCAGTATGTTCTTGACAAGAGAATCGCGCTGGAGATTTGTCTGAGTTCAAATGTGGATACTGGCGCCGCCAGGAATCTTGCGGAACATCCGTTTGGAATTTATTTCAGAGAAAAGTTTCGCGTAACGCTGAATACAGACAATCGGCTGATGAGCGCTACGACATTGTCTAAAGAGTTCCGGCTTGCTGCGGATGTCTTCCATGTGACGTTCGCTGAGATGGAGAAGCTCACCATCAATGCTATGAAGAGTGCGTTCCAGCCATACGCGGAGAGGATAAAGTACATTTACGATTCGATCAAACCCGGATACCAAAAGCTGAGAGAGAAATATGAAATTTGATGTAAGCCGTCAGCTATCAGCAATTAGTCATCAGCTAATAAGGAGTTATCAGTATGAATACTGAAACTGAACAAGGGACGACCAGGACAATCCGCGCTCCTCGCGGCACCCGTCTCAACACAAAGGGCTGGCAGCAGGAAGCGGCCTTAAGAATGTTGATGAACAACCTTGATCCTGATGTCGCCGAAAAGCCGGATGAGCTCATCGTTTACGGCGGGAGCGGTAAAGCGGCAAGGAACTGGGAAGCGTTCGATGCGATCGTTGCCACGCTCAAACGTTTGAACAACGACGAAACACTCCTCGTCCAATCCGGAAAGCCCGTTGCCGTATTCAAGACGTACGAAGATGCACCACGAGTTCTCATTTCAAATGCGATGCTAGTTCCTGCCTGGGCAAACTGGGACGAGTTCCGGAGGCTCGAGCATCTCGGATTGACAATGTACGGACAGATGACCGCAGGGAGCTGGATTTACATAGGCACGCAGGGAATTCTGCAGGGCACTTATGAAACTCTGGCAGAGGCTGCACGGAAATATTTCGGTGGGACACTTGCCGGAAGATTTGTCCTTACAAGCGGACTTGGCGGCATGGGAGGTGCGCAGCCGCTTGCCGCAACGATGAACGGCGCCGCAATTCTCTGTGTTGAGGTCGACCGCAGCAGAATCGAGCGCAGGCTGAAAACGGGATACCTAGACAAGATGAGCAACAGTTTGGAAGAGGCATTAAAGCTTACGTGGGATGCAAAGGCTAAGAGACTGCCGCTCTCCGTCGGACTTCTTGGCAACGCTGCCGAGATAATTCCTGAGATTGCGAAAAGAAATATTGTCCCTGATTTGCTGACGGACCAGACTAGTGCGCATGACACTTTGAACGGCTATGTCCCCGGCGGCATTCCATACGAGGCAGCACTTGAACTCCGGAAGAGCGATCCTCAAAAATACATTTCCATGGCGCAGGAGTCGATCGTGACACATGTCCGGGCGATGCTCGAGTTGAAGCGGCGGGGCGCGGTGACATTCGATTACGGGAACAACATCCGCGGCGAAGCACACTCGCATGGCGTGGAGGACGCTTTTGAGATACCGGGGTTCGTTCCTGAATTCATCCGTCCTATGTTCTGCGAGGGGAAAGGACCGTTTCGCTGGGCTGCTTTGAGCGGCGATCCTGAAGACATCTACGTGACGGACGAGGCCGTCATGAAAGCATTTCCTGAAAACAGACATCTTATCAACTGGATTGAGAAGGCGCAGAAGTATGTCAAATTCCAGGGGCTTCCGTCGAGGATTTGCTGGCTCGGATACAAAGAGCGTGATAAGTTGGGATTCATTTTCAATAGCTTTGTCAAGGTCGGCAAGCTCAAGGCTCCTATCGTGATCGGGAGAGATCATCTCGATGCCGGAAGTGTCGCTTCGCCTTATCGCGAGACTGAGAAGATGAAGGATGGATCCGACGCAATAGCTGATTGGCCAATTCTGAATGCGCTGCTAAATGCGGTTGGAGGTGCTACCTGGATCTCGGTGCACCACGGTGGTGGCGTGGGTATCGGTCTTGCGATCCATGCTGGAATGGTCGTGGTCGCGGACGGAACGGAAGCAGCCGCCAGGAGGTTGAAGAGAGTTTTGACATATGATCCTGGACTCGGCGTGGTACGTCACGCGGATGCCGGATACGAAGAGGCAATACGCGCTGCACGTGAAAAAGGAATAGACATGCCGATGTTGAAGTGAGATTGATTATGTACGTGCATCGTTTGAAAACTCAATCGGATCCTCTGGGCTGAGAAATCTTGAAGCTGTATTATCATGTAACAGGGCACGGGCACCCTCTCATAATTTTGCACGGCCTCTTCGGCTCAAGCGACAACTGGTACACTCTATCCAGTTTCTTCGGCGAAAACTTCAGAGTATATGCGGTGGATCAGCGGAACCACGGTCGCTCGCCGCACAGCGACAATTTTGACTATCGCGTTATGGCTAACGATATTGCTAACCTTCTGGTCCATGAAGGAATCAGCTCGGCCTACGTTCTCGGACATTCGATGGGTGGCAAGACATCGATGCAATTCGCCTTGGATTATCCTGAAATGGTGGACAAGTTGATCGTTGTCGACATTGCCCCCAAAGCCTATCCTCGCCAGCATGACAGGATCTTCGAAGCATTGTTCGCTCTGAGACTCGATCGTTATCGAACGCGTTCAGAGCTCGATGCCGCTCTCGCGGAGAACATTAGCGACTTTGCTGTGAGGCAACTTCTGCTGAAAAATGTTTCGCGTGATGAAGAGGGAAATTTCAAATGGAAGCTGGACGTTCAGGCGATTTACAGGAATTATGAGAAGATTAACGAGGCGATCGAGTCTGTTCGGAAGTTTGAAAGGCCTGCGCTTTTCATAAGGGGAGCAAAGTCAATTTACATTCTCGACGAAGACATACCGCAGATTAAATCCATCTTTCCAAACGCCCGGTTTGCGACGGTGGAAAATGCCGGGCATTGGGTCCATGCTGAGGCACCTCAGAGATTCGCGGATGTCGTGTTGGAATTTTTGACTGGCGATTGACGTTACTAATTTCAGTGCATCGGGTCTGAGGTTGTTTGCAAATAGAGATTCACGGTGCACTGTCTGTGAGTTTCGGTTCCGAAGTGTCAGGGTTCCCTCGGGACAAGGTTGAAACTCTTTTGATCGAAAGTTAATTTAATTTCTGAAGACAAATGGAGGAGAGAAATGGCAGTAGAAATTGGAAAGAAAGCTCCATCCTTCACCCTTTATGATACGGACCGAAAGGAACGGAGCTTATCTGATTTTGCAGGTAAGAAAGTAGTTCTAGCATTTTATCCCGGTGCCTTCACAGGAGTGTGCACAAAAGAGCTGTGTAGCTTTCGTGATTCGCTGAGCAAGTTCAACAACGTGAATGCTCAGGTGGTCGGGATCAGTGTCGATCCGCCATTTTCAAACAAGGCATTTGCAGATCAGAACAAGCTAAATTTCACCATCCTTTCAGATTTCAATCGCCAGGCTGTCAAGGCGTACGATGCGTACCATGAAAACTTTGTCGGCTTGAATGGCTACACTGCCGCTAAGCGGGCAGTGTTCGTGATCGACAGAGAAGGAATCGTCAGATACAAATGGGTATCGGACAATCCGGGTGTCGAACCCAACTATGATGAAGTGTACAAGGCAGTGGAGTCTCTGAATTAATTCAGTCAAGTGATCTGCGATTTTGAACGCTCGTCTGGCGAACTACCGGATTCAAATCTTACCGGAGAGTACTCAATTCTTTTTTATTGCAATATGATACAAAAACTTTAATACGATGAGGAAGGGAGAGGAACGTATAAATGTCGAAGGCTGCAACATTATCCGCGCCAAAGCTTGCAGGTTCTCTAGAAGCGGGAGACAAGGCTCCTGATTTTTCTCTCAAGAATGACAACGACGAAACCGTGAAGCTGTCGAGCTACAAAGGAAAGAAAGTCGTTCTCTACTTTTATCCGAAAGATGACACTCCCGGCTGCACGGCGGAGGCTTGTTCGTTCAGAGACGGATTCGAGGAGATCAAGAAGAAGGGTGCGGCCATTTTCGGTGTCAGCACAGACTCGGTTGAGTCGCACAAGAAGTTCAAAGAGAAGTATCATTTGAATTTCCCGCTGCTGAGCGACACAGACAAGAAGGTCGTCAATGCCTACGGAGTCTGGAAGCAAAAGGCTTTGTACGGGAAAAAATATATGGGAATTGAACGAACCACTTTTGTCATCGACGAGAACGGCAAGATCAAGAAAGTATTCCCGAAGGTAAAAGTGGACGGGCATTACGACGAAGTGTTGGCGGAGCTCTGATCACGAAGAAAGGAACAGAATACTGATGACACCGAAAGAACTGATTTGCAGAGATGAAGAACATTAAAATAAAAATCCGTGAGAATCCGTTTCCTCTGCGTCATCCGTACTTGCGCGCCGAAGCATGCTTCAATGCGCAGGCACGCAGGCGTGTGCTAATCACTTTCAAGGCAAAAGGATAACTTGATGAATGAAGTTAAGGTCGAATGGGAACTTGAAGATTTGATTCGCGAAGTTCTTGTAAGGCTCGATGAAGATCCTGACCGGGAAGGATTGCAGAAAACACCGTACCGGGTCGCCCGGGCTTACGAGTTCTTGACGAAGGGCTACAAGCAAGACATCGAAACTGTTATGAACAATGCCATTTTCGAGGAAAAGTATAGCGAGATGGTGATCGTGAAGGATATCGACTTCTTCAGCTTGTGCGAGCATCACCTCCTTCCATTCTTCGGTAAAGTGCATATCGCGTACATACCGGATGGAAAGATCGTCGGTTTGAGCAAGATGCCGCGAATCGTTGAAGTGTTTGCGCGGAGATTTCAAGTCCAGGAGAGAATGACTCGTCAGATCGCGGACACTCTGTACGAGTATCTTTCGCCGCGGGGGGTCGGCGTCGTCATCTCGGCTCAGCATCTGTGTATGATGATGCGCGGGGTGGAGAAGCAGAATTCCACTGCCACTACCAGTGCGATGCTCGGTGAGTTCCGTGAGGATGTCAAGACGAGAGATGAATTTCTGAACTTGATCCGTTCAAAATGAGGAAGCGTTGAGGCTCAAGGATAAAGTTGCGGTGATCACGGGCGCCAGCAGGGGAATCGGTAAATCGATTGCCCAGCACTTCGGCAGGGAAGGAGCAAAGCTCGTAATTTCCGCGCGACACGAGGACTCTTTGTGCAATGTGAACAACGAACTGAAGGACAAAGGGATTGAGTCGATCGCGGTAGTTGCGGACGTTCTCAAAAGAAACTGATGTGGTAAACCTCATCAAGGCTGCCCACGACGCTCACGTCAGGATCGATGTGCTTGTCAATAATGCGGGCTTCGGAATTTTCAAGCCGGTTGCCGAGACGAGCGTCGATGATTTTGATCGGCTATTCGACGTGAACATGAGAGGTACTTTTATCGCAACGCGTGAGGCCCTCCGCTACATGATCGAACAGAACGACGGTGTAATCATCAACATCGCTTCACTTGCCGGGAAGAACGGCGTTGAGAACGGTGCGATATACGCCGCGACCAAATGGGCAGTGTTGGGTTTTGGCAAGAGCCTCATGCTTGAAGTGCGCAAGCACAATATCAGAGTGATCACGATCTGTCCCGGATCAACGGATACCGGCTTTGGCTCCGGAAGTCATCCCAACCGTGACAAGATCCTGCGACCGGAAGATGTTGCGGAGGCTGCAGTCCTCGCCGCATCCCTGCCCGCACGAGCGATGATGAGCGAGATTGATTTGAGACCCACGAATCCCAGATGACATGGGTTCAACAAAGGATGTTTTTGATGTAACAGTTATCGGGAGTGGACCCGTCGGTTTGTACGGCGTGTTCTATGCGGGGCTGCGGGGCATGAAAGCGAAGATCATGGATGCGCTGCCGCAGCTTGGCGGGCAGCTCGTCACTCTCTACCCTGAAAAATATATCTTCGATGTCGCGGGATTCCAAAAAATTCTCGCGAAGGATCTTGCAAAAAATCTCATTGACCAGGCTATGTCACTTCACCCTGCGGTCTGCCTGGAAGAGAAGGTGACTGTTGTTAATATCAATGATGATGATTCGGGGCGAGTGTTCGAGCTCGTCACTGACAAAGACATCTCACATTTCACTAAATCCATCGTCCTAACGGCGGGAATCGGCGCCTTCAAGCCGAAGAAACTCAATGTTCCTGGCATAGACGCATTCGAAGGGAATGGCATCCATTATTTTGTTAATGAGAAGAGCGTCTTCAGAGACAAAGACATTTTGATCGTGGGCGGCGGCGACTCTGCCGTAGACTGGTCGTTAAACCTTTTGGACACGGCAAAGAAGATTACACTCATTCACAGGCGTGACCAGTTCCGTGCCCATGAAGAGAGCGTGAAAGAGTTGATGGAATCACCGGTCGATGTGCGAACATTTCATGAATTGAAGATGGTACGGGGGAATTCGAAGATCGAGGAAGCACTGATCTATGACAACAGGACATTGCAGGAAGATAGCCTGAAGGTCGATTCGATAATTCTGAATTTAGGTTTCCATGCGGATCTCGGTCCGGTCAAAGCTTGGGGTCTGGAGATCGAGAAGGGCGGAATCAAAGTGAACTACAGGATGGAGACAAGCATTCGTGGTATTTTCGCCGCTGGCAATATCGCATCTCATCCGGGGAAACTGAAATTGATCAGCACAGGTTTCGGTGAGGTGGCGACCGCAATAAATTTTGCGAAGAACCTGGTCGATCCGGGATCCAAGGTCTTCCCGGGACATTCCAGTGATTTAAAAAGCCTGCCGTCCAGTCTGGAAGATCTCGGTCGCAATCACTAAGAATCTGCAATTCGGATTCCGGTAAATAATTAGCAGCGGAATTTTTTGAAGCGGATGGAACGCGATATATTGTTTTCGCAATTGACTTGCATGCTTGAGTCTAGGATGTATATTGGATTGAAAGGATTTCTTTTTGCCTCATTCCGCAATTGCCTATCTGAAAACTCGCGTACGAAAAAACTTCAAGTCCCTTCGGCATTATAATTATCGTCTCTACTGGATTTCACAGCTGATCTCGGTCACGGGCACATGGATGCAAAATGTCGCGGTTGCATGGCTCATTGTGACTCTTACCGGATCTGCCGTTGCGCTCGGCACGGCCACCGCGCTTCAATTCTTGCCGATACTGTTGCTCTCGCTGTTCGCAGGTGTTTTCATCGATCGTTTCCCGAAGAGGAAGATTTTGATCGCGACTCAGACGCTCTCTGCTGTTCAGGCGTTTAGCCTGTGGGTCTTGGTTCTTCTGAAAATGATTAACCTCTGGGAGATTTATGTTCTGTCGCTTATGCTCGGGCTCATAAATGCATTTGATCAACCGGGGCGCCAGGCATTCGTCGCGGAGATGGTCCCTGATGAAGATGTCGGAAATGCGATCGCGTTGAACTCTCTTCTGTTCAACGCGGCCAGAACGGTCGGCCCGGCAATCGCAGGCGTCACGATTGCTGCATTGGGACTTGCTCCGACCTTTCTTCTGAACGGTGCCAGTTACCTCAGCATCATCATAACTCTGCTGATGATGAGAAAGTCTCAACTGAGGACGTTTATTTCCAAAGTCAATTCCACGATGAAGGAGGGACTGAAAGAGGGCATTTCTTATGCTGTCAACAAGCCGGACATCGCATCCATCTTGATAGTTCTCGTCTTTGTTGGGACCTTCGGGTACAATTTCAATACGATTCTTCCTCTGCTAACAAAATTCGTCATGAGGGGCGGACCTAGAATGTTCGGAGCCGTGACCTCAGCGCTCGGAATTGGCTCGATGATCGGTGCGCTGGTCGTTGCAGGGAGACAAAGGCCTACCAGGAGATTCATATATTCTTTTGCCGCCACATTTGGAATCCTTGACATTGCAATCTCATTGTCAGGGAGTTTCATCCTCACGATCGTTCTCCTTGTTTTGCTTGGAGTCGCAAGCATTTCTTACATCGCCTCGACGAACACATCGCTGCAGATGAACAGCCCGATGCATCTCAGGGGAAGAATAATGGGATTGTACGTCGTGATCTTTGCCGGAAGTACGCCTATCGGAGCATTGTTCACAGGGTTCCTAGCCGAATGGCTCGGAACAGTGCATATGATCCTGGTCGAAGGTTTGTTGTGCCTGGTTGGAGTTGGGGTCGGAATCGCTTACATCAAAAAGAAAATTGCGGTGTTCAAGACGAAGGAAGTCCCGGAGGCGGATAGGACTTCCTTCGAATGATCTATCTGGTTTAATTGGTTGAATCGGGGGCGGATTGATCGAGATGCCGCAAAAGTTCGATTCTATTCTGCATGAGATTCTCATGTCCCATCATTTCGCTCGGGTCCATCATATCCATGTTGTCCATCATCGGTTCCTCAAATAATTCGAGATCGTCCGAGAACGGGTCGTTAAACATGAATGCGTCGGCCATCGGCCCCATCTCGTCTAAATCTTCAAAGCCCGGGTCGTTGTCTAACGCTTCGCCGACAGTTGGTCCTTCATCCATCGTTGGCCCAACTCCAACTCTAGGTCTGGTTCCCATTCTCATGCCCTGTCTCATTCCGCGCATCCTGATCATAATCCTTGCTGCAGCCATCCTCGGGTGCTCGAGAATTTTCTTCCATATCTTCTGCTGGTCGGGCGTGAGAATCTTGTTTACTGCAAACCATCCATCAAGGAAATTCTTTTGAAGTTCTCCGCGCAATTTAGCGATCTGATCCAGTGTCGCGGTGAGGGCGTCCCTATCAGGATTATCGGCTGCTGCTAACTTCTCGTAGTCGACACGAGCATGCTGCATCTGTGCGCGGATGTCGATTCGCTTTTCCATCTGGTCTAATCTGATCTTCTGGATATCCGCCTTTTGCTGGTCAGTTAATTTCAGTTTTCCAGGCAATGCCTGACTGCGCCACATCTGCATGGGACGCTTCTGGACTTGCCTCTGCGCCTGCGGCTGTTGGGCAACTGCTGAGCTCGCGGCCACTATGAATACAACCGCCATTGCTATCAACTTCGTTCTCATTTTTTATCAACTCCTGTTTGTGAATTCTCTTCTTTGACATGCAAACCACTGCCAAGGTTTAACTCCCTTGCTTGAAGACCTTTTCGACCTTTTTTATATTCATGAAATGAGAGAGGTCATACGAGGGAGGCTTGTTATTGAAAGTCCTGATGTCGTTAGTGATGATACGGGAATAGTCGTGGAGGATGGCACCATCCTCGATGTCGGTAAGTATGAAAAAGTTGCCGCTCGGAACGTCGATGCATTTGTCCACGATGTTGACGGAATTATCTGCCCGGGGATGATCAACGCGCATACGCATCTTGAATTGTCCATGTTTCGGAGAGAACAATTCGTTCACAGGGATTTCGTTGACTGGGTTCTGCAGCTTGTTGAAGCGAGACATTCAGCTTCACCCGAGAATTTGCACGCCGAGTGCACGAATGCGAAACACACGGCGGAAGAACAGGGGACTGCTTACTTTGTGAATGTTGGAAGCAGTTACGACATCAACTCTTCGCTTGGCAGGAATCAGCTATTTCAGTTTGAGCAAATCGGGATAAATGATTCTGATTCCGATAGGATTTATGAAAAAGCTCTCTCTTTCATCGATGAGCAAAACGAGGTTGCAACTGCTTTGGCGATACATGCTCCTTACTCTGTTTCGCCGGCTTTGATGAGGAAAACAAAGGCTTACAACAATGAGCACGGCCTCGTGACCTCGATACATCTTGCGGAAACTCAGGACGAAATCGAGTTCACACGATCGGGACGAGGACGGATGGTTGATCTATTGAACCGCCGCGCACCCGAGTGGAAGTTTGAAGTGCCGAACCTCTCCCCTGTGGGCTACGTCGATTCTCTCGGAATTCTAGACAGTAAAACACTTTGCGTGCATTGTGTTTTTCTGAATGACGACGATCTGCATCTGTTGAGAAATCGGGGATGCGCCGTGGCAATTTGTGTGAGGAGTAATCGCGAGCTTTCCGGTGAGGTTCCGGATCTCAGGGCTCTAATGCGATATGGGATCAGGATTCTGTTAGGCACCGACAGCAAAGCAAGTTCGCCGGATCTGAATTTGTTATCTGAAGCTGCTTCATTTTACAAAGAGTTCCATGATGTGGTGAGTCCGGCGGAGGTATTTCGAATGGCAACGTCGAACGCCGCTGGCTTTCTCGGAATAAGTGACCGATTTGGGAGTATCGCAGCCGGTAAGCGAGCTTTCCTTGTTCATGTTCCTTTCAATGGAAAAGCGGAAGATGTATTTGAGTTTGTCGTGACCGAAGCTTGCGGAAGAACGAAGGCGCTGAGCTGTTGAACGAAAAGTTTGTGATTGTATTCCTGGCAGTGATCCTTGCCGGCATCGTCGCACACAAAGCAATTTTTTCTCCCCGGAGCGTGACATTCGAATGTCATCCTGAAAGAATACTTGCCAACAGCTCTTCGCCGATCGTCGTCAGGGTCGTTGCCCTCAACAGACTCGGATTCAGAGTTCCCTTTGAGCATCTCGACGGCAATTTCGCGATTCAGGAGGGCGCGGAGAAGATTAATATAGTTTCCAAGAATAATGACCATCTCATTTTTAAGACTGCGGGCAGAACCGGAAGACTAGTCATCATGTATTTTACTCGTGTTGTTCCTTTCCCTGTCGAAATTATTTTGAACATAGAAAGTGCTGCATTAGCAGACAACGGTTGTCATGAGCATGGTGCACCTCTCGTTCACGAGCTCATCTTCTCGCCGCTGGCTTTCTCGATGAAGGCTGGCGGTTAACATTTCATATGCTGGAATTCAAAGTAGTCAATAGGGACCCGCGGACGAAGGCACGGGCCGGTCTGATCCGGACAGATCATGGCACAGTCAAGACTCCTGTCTTCATGCCGGTCGGAACGCGAGCCAGCGTAAAGGCTGTCGAGCAGCGCGAGCTTCTCGAGATCAACGCGCAGATAATTCTCGCAAATACTTACCACGTATTTCAAAGGCCGGGAGTCGAAGTCATACAGAAATTCGGCGGCATACATTCATTCATGTCGTGGCCTCGTCCGGTGTTGACCGACAGCGGCGGCTTTCAAATCCTTAGTCTATCGGATCTGCGCAAGCTGTCGAGGGAGGGAGTCGAGTTCCGCTCACACATCGACGGTACCTATTATTTCTTCACCCCCGAAAAGATAATTGAAATCGAGCGTCAGATCGGCGCGGACCTCATCATGGTCCTCGATGAATGCACATCCTATCCGGTTGAGAAAGACTACGTTTCGAAGAGCATCGAGCTGACATATGAATGGGCGATGCGATGCAAGGAAAAATTCGAGAGTTCCAAATCTTTATATGGTTACAATCAGTTTCTTTTCGGTATTGTCCAGGGAGGTGTTTACCCTGACCTGAGGGATAAAAGTGCACGTCAGCTTGTCGATGCGAACTTCGATGGCTATGCGATAGGAGGATTGGCGGTGGGCGAGCCGGCGGAAGAGATGTATAGTGTTACGGATCTTGTTACCGATATCTTGCCGGAAGACAAGCCGCGATATCTCATGGGAGTCGGAACGCCCGGGAATCTTTTAGAAGCCGTCGAGAGAGGCGTCGACATGTTCGACTGCGTCATCCCCACTCGCAACGGTCGGAACGCGCAGGCTTTCACGATGAGCGGAACGATTAACATTAAGAATGCGGTTTATAGATTGGATGAGACGCCGCTGGACGAAAGCTGCGATTGTTATGTTTGCAAGAATTTCTCGAAAGCATATATCCGTCACCTTTTCAACGTCGATGAAATAGTGGGCCTGCAGCTTGCATCCTTACATAATTTACGTTTTTTTGTTAGCTTAATGGAGCAAATGCGGCTCGCGATAATCGAGAGTCGTTTTGTCGAATTTAAAAAAGAAATGCTCGCAAAACTGGAAAAGAAGAAAAAGGAGGAAATTTGAGCGAGATATTTTTTGCATTGATGGCGCCGCAAGGCGGAGACGCGGGTGGCGGGATGATCAGCACTCTGATCATGTTCGCGTTCATCATATTGATTTTCTACTTCATGATTATTCGTCCGCAGAGCAAGCGCCAGAAAGAGCGCCAGAAAATGCTTGAGGCAATGAAGAAGGGGGACAAGGTTGTTACGAATGGCGGCATTCACGGAAAGATCGTCGCGATGGAAGACAAGACTGTGCTGTTGGAAATTGCGGACAATGTCAAGGTGAAGGTTGATAAATCGGCGGTGACGGCAGTGGTGCAAGATTAGACGAATAGAAATGTCTGAGTTTGATAATATCGATATTGCAATCAAAGATATCCGCGAAGGAAGGATAGTGATCGTCGTCGATGACGAGGAGCGGGAGAATGAAGGGGACTTCGTCATTGCCGCCGAGAAGGTCACTCCGCACGATGTAAACTTTCTCACGAAGTACGGCCGTGGAATAATCTGTGCTGCTCTTCTGCCTGAGCGTGTCAAGCAGCTGCAGCTCGACATGATGGTCGATGCCAACACTTCACTGCATCAAACCGCTTTTACGGTAAGTGTCGACGCATTGAAAGGGACGACGACGGGTGTGTCGGCGGCAGATCGCGCCACAACGATCCTTTCGCTGGTGAAGCCGGAGACACAACCGTCCGAGCTCGGCAGACCGGGGCACATATTCCCGCTCCGGGCAATGGAGGAGGGAGTCCTGCGGCGCGCGGGACACACCGAAGCGGCGATAGACCTGACGAGGTTGGCTTCTCTTTATCCTGCGGCGGTTCTGTGCGAGATCATGAACGATGACGGCACGATGGCGAGGGTTCCTCAGCTGATGAAGATTGCGGAGGATTTCGGACTCCACATTGTTACGATCCGCGAACTCATACATTACAGGATGCAGCGCGAAAAGCTCGTGACAAAGATCGTCGCCACGAAGCTGCCGACGCGGTACGGCGATTTCGAGCTCCACCTCTACCAGAGTTTAATCGATAAGAAGGAACATCTGGCTCTCGTAAAGGGGGAAATCGAAGGCGACAGGCCGGTCCTGGTACGTGTGCATTCAGAGTGTCTGACGGGGGATGTCTTCGGTTCGGAGAGATGCGACTGCGGCGAACAGCTGCATCGGGCGATGACAATGGTCGATAGAGAAGGCGTCGGCGTCGTTCTGTACATGCGGCAGGAAGGTCGGGGGATTGGACTGGTGAACAAGATCAAGGCGTACAAGTTGCAGGATGACGGCAACGACACGGTCGAGGCGAACGAGAAACTCGGGTTCAAAGCCGATCTCCGCGACTATGGTATCGGGGCACAGATTCTTGTCGATCTTGGCGTCAGGAAAATGCGACTGCTGACGAACAACCCCAAGAAGATTGTCGGACTCGAAGGATATGGCCTGGAGGTTGTGGAGAGAGTGCCGATCGAAATTGAGCCAAACGAAACAAACCAGAAGTATCTTGAGACGAAACGCGATAAGTTAGGCCACTTCATCCTCGATTCAGGGGATGGAAATATTTGCCAATAATTCATTATCTTTAATTAAAGCCATTTAGTCCCGACATTTCGGGATGAATGGCTTTTGTAGTTCTAAGCAAACGATTCAGGAGGTATAGATGTCAAATAACTTTCTCTATTTGACAAAGGAGAAATTGGTTGAGCTCGAGGCGCAGCTCAAGGAGATGAAGACAAAGGGGAGGAAGGAGGCTGCGCAGAAGATCGCCGAGGCCAGAGGTCACGGTGATTTATCGGAGAATTCCGAGTATGATGCCGCAAAAGAAGAGATGCAGATGCTCGAGCTGCGCATCGCACAACTCGAACAGACTCTGACGCGCACGCGGGTTATCGACCCGACGGAAGTAAGGACGGACAAGGTCTACATATTCAGCAAAGTTCAACTTCTCGATATGCTTTCAAATAAAACGATCGAGTATCAGCTCGTCTCGACTGAAGAGGCGGATGTTGTGAAAGGGAAAATCTCCACGGACTCACCGATAGGAAAAAGTCTCCTTGGCAAACAGGTTGGCGAAGAGGTGAGCGTGAAAGTTCCGGCGGGTGTGAAGCAGTACAAGATTCTCCAGATAAACAGATAGTGCCAAGGAACCTCGAGTACAAGGCAAAGGTCCGAGAGCTTGACTCACTCGAGAAGGTGTTTGGCAAGAATGGGGCTCACTTCGTTGAGGTACTAAAACAAACCGATACTTACTTCAGAGTTTCAAACGGACGTTTTAAGGTAAGAGAAACCGTCGGCAAGACAGTCGAACTGATTTTCTACGAAAGAGATGAGACATCGACGGCAGAAATGGAGAGTCTTTACGAGGTGGTTCCGATTCGTGATCTTGCTTTAAAGGAAGTCCTTACGAAGGCGCTCGGAGTGAAGGTTGTTGTCGAAAAGGAACGGAGATTGTTGAAGTTGAAGAATGCGAGGATTCATCTCGACGACGTCAGGAATCTTGGCAGGTTCTTAGAGTTCGAAGTTATCACGGAAGGAAATGACCGGGAAGATGTTGAACTGCTCGATAACTTCAAGAAAATCGCCGCACCGTTTGTCGAAAAGGAAATCAATCTCTCTTACAGCGATCTGGCGCTGTCCGCTACGACGGTTCCTTCCTCCTCTTGAATCATTCTATCTGAGGAATAGCTCTTTCTTTTATTAGAAACTCATTCCGCAAAGGACCAACAACTGTCTCCCCGGACGGGCTGTGATCCATTGCTTGCATAACTGTCTCCTGCCACTTACCTTTCACCGCGGGCATAAGTATGGTTAGCGTGACCAGAAATTTCGAGGCGGGCTTATTTAAACGAAAAGTCGAAGTACTAGCTCTACTCGCGGGATTACTGTTTGCTAGCAATAGTACATTTGCCCAGGGAGGCGCAAGCCATTTCGCCGACTCGGATTCGTCGGGATACGAGAGTTGGAGGTGGATCACGGAGCATTTCGGCGTCGACCTGTTTCTCACGAGTGAAGCCTACACACTTCACTTTGGTCGTGTGGGTTTGTTTTCGTTGACAGGCAGCGGAGGGCTTGGTGTGGAATTGCGATTGAGACCGGTCTTTATGGGTTGTGCATTCGGGGCTTCCAGCAACGAGATACGCCCCAAGCCGTCCGGCCCATTTTTCTACACCCTGCTGTACGGAGGGGCCATCGTACGAAAGTGTCGGATTGAAATTGGAGAGACACACGGTGTGTATTCAGAGTGGGGTGCTCCGCACAATCGTGACGCGAGCTACACCACATACTTTTTGGGCTTTAGCAGGAGGTATGGCTAGGTCTTCTTTGCCGAACCTGAAATCAAGATATTGTTTCCCGTGGTTGCGGATTATTATCAGGGTCCGCCAAATGCCTGGGGCACATACGGCTTCGTTACGGAGCACGACGGTCTCCGCGACTTGTTCTTTGCATTCAGTCTGAAACTCGGTATAGGTTTCAATTAACCTCCTCTTCTGCCCAGACCGAGTCAGTGGATTAGCGGAATCCATGCAATTTTCTATTTGTGAGTTCACGCCACCCCATGCTTGATTTTCATCCTGAAGACTTATAGTTTGACCCGAACTACAGTCGACAGTCAGGGCGAAATATCATGTCAAAATCAGTGCTGAAGTCTAAGCTCGCTTTCATTCTTTTCGTCGTCATCGCGTCGTCTTGTGCTTCAATAATTTTTAGTGAATCAAAGTTCGGGAAGGCGGTCGAAACGCAAACGCTAGATTGGCGTATGCGATGGGCATCTCACTACAGGCATCCCGACACTTCCGTCGTGATTGTTACAGTCGATCAAGGCAGCCTCCGCTTCTTCCTTGCGCAGGAAGTGGCCTGGCCTTGGCCCCGCGAGTTTTACTCAGCACTGCTCGACTATCTCCATGAGGGCGGTGCGAAGGCGGTCGCTTTCGATATGGACTTCTCTCAAAAAGATCTGGATCGACTCAACGTCGATGCAGTTGAATCAGATAGCTCGTTCGCACTATCCATTAGGAAGTCTGACAATGTAGTGTTGATTACGGTGCTTGCCTCGGGAGATTCCGTAAGCGTCGGAAACGAAAGCGTGCAGGACAGATTCATGCTGCACGGCGTTAACGGCGAGCTGAAGATTCCGCACTATAATTCTTCGCTTGCTCCGCTCACTGAATTTCAACAGGCCACGAGAAGATTGGGTGCCGCCAATTTCATAGTCGATGATGACGGTGTTGCGCGGAGAATACCGTTGCTGTTTATGTTGAACAACGGTCTCATTCCGCAATTGTCTATCGCAGCGTACTCCGTCGGCAAGAATCTAAATGGAAGAGAATTGAATAACTTCATTTGTTCAGTGCCGACTGATCGGAATGGATATTATCTCCTTAACTGGTACGGCAAAGGTGGTCCCGATGGCGTATTCAAATACTATTCGATAAGCTCGCTAATTGTTTCTGCGGTCCAGTTGAAGCAGGGTGCTGCGCCGGAGATTTCGCCATCGGTTTTCAAAGACAAGTATGTGATTGTTGGAGGAAGCGCGGTAGGGTTGATGGACTTTGTTTCTACGCCTTTCACCGCTTACGAGCCGTTCCCCGGAGCTGAAATACATGCGACGATATTAAGCAATCTCCTGAAGAGAGACTATTTGCGGGAACTTTCGCCATCCACTTCCTGGGTGATCATAATGGCGCTGTCACTTCTGGTGACCGGAGTTTTTGTTAATGCAAGAAGAGTCTCTGTGACAACGCTCATTGCTGCCGCGGCTCTGTTGGCTTATCTATACATTGCATTTTCCGCAATGTCATCCCGGAGTGTCTGGCTGCCGCTGGTGGGTCCGGAACTGTCCGTGCTGACAACATTGGGATTCTCGGGTGTCGTCAGTTACGTGACGGAAGGTAGGCGACGAAGAGAACTAAAAAGACTAATGAATCGCTATCTCAGCCCTGAAGTTGTGGACGAGATTTCCGCTGATCCGGACAAGATCGATTTTGCGGGCAGAGAATTAGAGGCGACAATTTTCTTTTCAGACATTCATGATTTCACTGCGGCATCGGAAAAGTTGAAGCCGAAGGAGCTTGTATCCAGCCTCAATGAGTATTTTACGCTGGTGACAGAGGTTGTCCTCAACAGTGGTGCAATGCTGGATAAGTATATCGGCGATTCTGTGATGGCGGTCTACGGTGCACCGTTGCCAATGGAGGATCATCCCGCCCGCGCTTGCCTGGCGGCGCTGCAGATTCAGTATAGACTTTCCAGATTCTATTCGACCCGTAGAGGAAGCGCGCCCGCATTCGAAACGAGGATTGGTCTGAACACTGGCAAGATTGTCTTAGGCAACATAGGCTCGGTAAGAAGATTGGATTATACCGCTATCGGTGACAGTGTGAATCTCGCATCGAGACTCGAAGGCGCAAATAAAGAGTTCGGCACTAAGATCCTCGTAAGTGAATCAACTTATGAGCTTGCGAAGGGTACAGTCGACGCAAGAGAGCTTGACCTTGTCAGGGTCAAAGGGAAGGAAATACCGGTTCGTATTTTTGAGCTGGTGTGTGAGAAGGGCCGAATGACTCCTGCCGAGATGGAGCTGGCGGAGATGTTTCAAGAAGGCCTGTCATTTTACAGACAGAGAGAGTGGGAGCGCGCGGTAAAAATATTCCTGGAAATATTGAACCGCTATCCGAACGACGGCCCTTCGAAAGCTTACGTTGCACGATGCCGTCGATTGCTTGAGGTCGGAGTCCCGGAGAA
Source organism: uncultured Bacteroidota bacterium (assembly GCA_963704305.1). Taxonomy (GTDB): domain Bacteria; phylum Bacteroidota; class Ignavibacteria; order Kryptoniales; family JAKASW01; genus JAKASW01. The sequence continues at coordinate 2,629,359 of OY969888.1, forward strand.
TTGGGACGGAGTTTATGTCATGACAACAAAGTGAATTTAGAAAGGGGCATGAGCCAAATGAAAAAGCTTGGAATTCTTCTCCTGACATTTCTGATTTCTCTCGACGTTGAGTCTCAGACATTATATGTCAGACGGAACAATGCATATGTCCGCGAAGGGCCGGCTTCGTTTTATTCTCTCGTCGTTGTCCTTCAGTACGGGACCAGGCTCAGTGAGCTTGCCTCATCAGGCAATTGGTACAAAGTCAAGGCGCCGGAAGAGGCGATGGGTTGGGTGGCCGCTAATTGTTTGTCGGACAAGCAGACAGAAGCCGGGGTGATGAGCCAGATAAGTAAAAGCTGGAGCTCGGCCAGAGCTTCACGGGCGGGTCTGGCTGCCGCGATAAAAGGCTTTGCGCAAAAGTGCGGGAAGGTGGACCCCGGGAACGTAGCCACAGTTTATGATTATTCAAACAAGAATTTCACGGGGCGCGATTTGGCTGCCTTCAACAAACCGCTCATCGGCAATCCATCCAGAAACAGAGGGAAGCTCGGCCTCGAAGACCTGGACTTCCAAACTGCGGAGTATGATCCTTCATTCAATGAACAGGGAGTCGGAGTTGGAATCGCTGCCCGGCTGATCTCGAAGGGAATTATCACCGATCCCGGACTGGCAAGATATGTCAACATGATTGCCGCCGTCGTGGCACAGAACTCCGCAGTCTACGATTGGGATTTCACTGTGTTTATTTTGAATGATGACCACATAAATGGCTATGCCTGTCCGGGTGGATACATTTTTATCACACTCGGTGCAATAAAAGCATGTGATGACGAATCGATGCTTGCCGCATTGATTGCTCATGAAATGGGACATGTGATCATGCGCCACGGCTTGAAGGAAATGACGAACCGCCTCGTTGACATCAAGGCCGATAAAGCTTTCGATGAGCTCGATGAGGAAACCCAGGAAAAATCGGAAGTGGACGAGGAACTGGAATCGATAGCACAGGACAGCTATGACGTCGTCGTTCATAAGCGACTGTTGGAGTATGAAACCGAGGCCGACAAAGTGGCCGCAGTGCTGTGTGCCAATGCAGGTTACAATCCCTTCGGGATAGTCCGCATGGCGAGCAAAGTTCTGTCATTGAAGAACAACAATCCGGACATTTTCGGAGCTGATGCGGATTTTATTCTTCAAAGCGATTCGCCCAAACGATATGATGAGATCACCAAATTTGTAAACGAGCACTATCGTGAATCAGGTGGCGGAGCAACGATGCACGAGAGGTTTGAATCAGAAATACCACGTCTTGGCAAGTGACGTAATCGAGACGCGGAATCGCTGGATAGCGGGAGATTGTGCTGCAGGCGCGATACTTTTTTGCTGCAGTGTTCCGTCTGGAGGATTCTTACCGCAGAGTCGCTAAGACGCAAAGATATTCTTTCTTACTCAATTCTCCGTGCTCCCGCGTCTTCGGGGTGGAAAGGACTAATTCCCCATCGTCGTTACTTGAATTCTTTTTTCCGCCTGCAACGTTTTTGGTTTAGCTATCTTCATGCCTCGCGTCGTCCCTACGAATTTTTGCAGGTCCTCTTTAAGATAATCGTAACCGTTGATGCTCTCCGTTTGAACGCGCTCGAAATGATCCGTCCGGGCAAATATCTGTAAAGTCTCGCTTCCGAATGGCGATGCGCACTCAAACTCATTCGGAATCGGGTAAACTAAGTTTACTTTCGATTGGTCGACGTAATACTCATTCAAGAGCAGCGCCCGCTTTCCATCTGCCATGTGATAAATGAAACGTATGTAACATGGCATGTTCACTCTCACAAACACATTCATGTGTTCTTTGTCCACGAACAGATTGCCTTCGTTCTCCTTATTCGTCCACGCTTCCAGCGACAATCCACCGTCGGTCAGTTCACCGGTGGCGAACACTTTCTGGTCAGCAAGCGCCGCGGAGAAATTTTCCGGTTTGAGCGAACGCCCCGTCGACTCAAGCACCTTTGTGTCGACAGTGGCTTCTGCACTCCCAACGATCATTCCTTCATTTATTGTCCTGACAGAAACGATAACTTTAGTCCTTTCATTCTGGACCCAGTATGATCCGGTCAGGATATTCGCGGCTCCTTCCGGTCGGATATTCCATTTACCTACTTCCGAACACTTCTGCTCCAGCAGTTGGTTGAAGTACCGGGAGAATGAGCTGCCTATCCTCGTGTCCTCGTAGACTAACGGTAGAACAGAAACGCTGAAGTTCGACAGATGTTTTTGTTGGATCTGTTCATTGAGAATGTATGCAAGATACCACGCAACGTCATCAGCGGAATTGAGAGGACGCTGTACGAGCTTCGCAATCGACTCACCGACGTTTTCAATCGTAACCTCGTTCTGATCGCCTTCCGATTCAAGCTCGGTCAACACACTCCCGACCTTTAGCGATGCAAGTATCGATTGTGTTTCTTCGAGTTGTCGCAGAAGAGGGTAGCAAGACACATACTCTTCAAGCGCCTTAGTCAACTTGTTCTCCTGTTCGGAGGCTTTAGCTATTTTCACGTTCTCCGAAATCTTGTCGCCGAGAGCTTTCACCTTTTGTTTGTATTCGTCCTGTAACTGATCCTGTCTAACGTAGGCAAATGCGTGGGCTGTCCCGTCATCGAAGTACCTCTCGGTATTGAGGCCCGCGATCTCTAAGTTAGAGGTCGATTGAACAGCGCTCGAGAAGAGTGAGGAGTATTTGTCTCCGAGTTCCTCGAGTTTGCTGCTCGTGACAGATTGGATCGTCACGCGAATTTTCTCGATGAGGTTTTTTCTGGCGTTCTCGACTGCCATTTCTTCAGCTTGCTCCTTGGTGACGCCATTCGCGACGGTTCCGATTCCGTAGCCCGTCAGATAAATGGTCTCCGGAAATTGAGAGCTTCTTCCCTGGTTCTTCACCCATTCAGGAGTTCCGGAAAGTGTTGACAGGACAAAAAGGATTGCGGTTAATGATCTCATGGGGATGCCTCCATCAAATATGGATCTCGACTTCTCTCCGAGGTTGATTTCTGACAATGATCATTACTTGTGCCATGGCTAATCTAGCAGTTGCAATGCGATATTGACAGTCGTGCGACCGTCTGAATTGACAAATCCCTGACTACTGCGCGTCGTGCAGGTCCCTGACCTTCCGACGTCGTTAAGGCAGGTGTGAGCGCAAGCACTCGCACCCGCGCGAAGCTTGATACTTCAGTGGGCCGAGAATATATTCCATTGTGCGTGCATCCGGGTATGACACTAATGCAAATATAATCAATAGATGCGTTGGACAAAACAACAACTAAAACTCAGGAGGTAGTACGATGCGCTGCGTGGTATCATTATTATCGATTCTTACAATTGCAGTTCTGATCGGGTGCAGCAGTTCCAAGCCGATGCAGTCGGCGGGGACTGGCGACATCCCGGACTGGTTCACTAACATTCCTCAGGATCCCAATTTCCTTTATGCCGCAAATACTCAGGTCTCTGAGGATTTGCAGCTGGCAATTGACAAAGCGACCACTGGCGGACGCACAGAGGTCGGGCGACAGATGGAAGTAAGACTCTCCGGTTTGCAGAAGAGATTTGCCGAAGAGACTGGCACTGGAAACGATGCACAGCTCCTGCAGATGTTCACAGAGGCTGAGAAGACAGTTGTGTCGACGACATTAACCGGCAGCCGCGTGAAGTATCAGAAGCAGGTGAAAGATGGAGATCTTTGGAGAGCATATGTGTTGATTGAGTACCCGATCGGTGCAGCCAACCAGGCTCTCATGCAACAGATCAAGGGCAACAACCAGATGTACACGCGGTTTAGAGCTTCCGAGACTTTCAAAGAGCTCCAGGACGAAGTAGATAAGTACGACAAGTTCAAACAGCAACAGGAGCAAGGCCAGCTGCCCCAGCCTCCGCAGCAACAACCGCAGCACTAGTTCTTGAATCTGGCTGGCAAAAACCTTGTCAAGTGCCACCATGCGCCTGCACACCGGAGCGCCTACCTGCACGAAGCGTTTCGCGTAGGCAGGCTTTGGCGTATAGGTGCGGCATCTCGCATGGAAGGGAATTTGAATAATTGAGCGGGAGCCGGAATATCTTCGGCCTTGACAAGGTTCGGATCAATTGGAGCTCGGCGATGTCATCGGCTTTGCGAATATTGCTCTCGCTTCTCGCGGTAAATGCTATCTGCTCTGCCCAGACATATCCGCGATGGTTTCTTGAACCTGTCAATCTGAAATGCGGTTCCACGGCATCGGGATATGTCCGGAATTTTTTCCATCAAAGCTCCTCCGACTCTGCGGCATACGTGAAAGCCTGCGAGAACTTAGCATGGCAGCACCAAACGGAAATTAGCGGCGGCGAGGCCTACTGGGAAACTGAGGCTGGTGTCTTTTGGATGGGAAGCGATGTCGCCGAACAGACCGACAGCACATATCTTCATGATATCATGTCATCCGCTAAGAAGGTGGATGAGTTCTCATCCCGCGAAATGGTCATAGTCCTCGTCTCTGCCGGTGACTGCAGTGTCCAAGACTCGATGGTCTCCGTCATGAGGTGTGCCAGGAAACAGCCGCGCTGGGTTGAATCGGTGCCGCAAGGTGGCGGATATACCTATGCTGAGGGAGTTGCGCCGGAGTACTTCTACGAGTCGAGCTCGTGGGAATTGGCGGAGAAGAAAGCGAGGTTCAATCTCGCGAGAAACATCAAGGTCTCGCTGAAAACGATTCAGAAAGTGGAAGGCCGCTCCGGCCAGGAGATCAGGAATGAAGATGTCTCCGTCACGCTCAAGGATGTTGAAGTCGTTTATCGCTGGCGTGACGTGGGCCGGCGACTCTTTTTCGTTCTGATCAGGATGCCGGCGAGATGAATCGCGGGACATTCCATGCCAGATCATAGATCCGGGAGGCGAAGTTTATTGCATTTCAGGTAGAAGCATTTTAAGTTGAGATGAAATCAAAGCCCAGAACTGGAGGGGGTTCGAAGAAAGGCTACTGAGTCGTGGAAGGCTTCAAGGTATGCAAATGTGCACATGAGTTCCGGCTGGCATTCGTGTTATTGCTATGGTCGATGGGGTTCATGGGGATTTCATTTGCGCAGACCGATAGCGTCTGGGTGAATGCGGCAGGGAAATGCTACAGCACAGAGGTGACACCAGAAGAGGGCTGGAGACGCGCGGTCCAGGACGCCGAAGCAAATGCAATTAGAACGGCACTGGGCATAACAATAACCGGACAAACCTTCCAGATCACTTCCGAGTCGATGAGCGGAAACAAACCCACCGACTACCTTAACACTTTTTCCGAACTCAATACGACGACAACTTCAGGAAGGGTAATAGCGGAACATACGGATACGACTTTTCTAAGTACGGAGGGAAACCTGCCTGTCTACAATGTTAAGATAAAGGCCCTTGTTGCCAAGGACAGGGGCGAACCAGATCCGAACTTCACGGCGGAAATCCGTTTGGACAAAGACACGTATTACGATCGCGGCGCGATTGATCGGAATGACGAAGTGAAGCTTTCAATCCGCGCGAGCGAGGATTGCTATCTCTATCTGCTTGACATAATGGCAAATGATTCCGTAATGCTTATCATACCGGATGTCTATTTCAAGGACAACTTCTACGCCGTCTCCGCGGGCGAAAGTGATTTTGAAAAGCGACTTGCCCGGCTACCCATCAACCTGAAGGTGGGCTTGCCGCCGGGAAAAGAGATGACAACCGAGATGTTTTATCTGATCGCATTGAAGAAGAAAATAGATTTCTATTCACAGACGATGACTCGGGAAGCTATAGGGATAATTCCCACATACCAGAGTGCGATTCTCGATCTTCAAAAGTGGCTCGTCAGAATCCCGCAGGATTTGAGAACGACTGCATCAGCGCCGTTTACGATAAAGAGATGGAAATAAAAAATATGAGCCGAGAAACAAAGGCGATTTCCAAATTGATCCATATTGATTCGGTAATACGCGTCGTCCGAAAAGAGCGGATCATTCTGGATACCGATCTTGCAAGGCTTTACGGAATCCCAACGTTCAGACTGAATGAGTCAGTGAAGCGAAATCGTGACCGCTTTCCTGACGATTTCCTGTTCCGACTCACAAGGGATGAGTACAATGTTTTGATATTGCAATTTGCGATGTCAAAAAACGCCCGGGGTGGACGGCGTACGCTTCCGTATGCTTTCACCGAACACGGAGCTGTGATGGCTGCAAACATTCTCAATAGTGAACGTGCAATACAGATGAGCATTTTTGTAGTTCGTGCCTTTATTGAAATGAGGCAGGCCATCTTAGCTGACAAAATACTCACCGATAAACTTGATGAGCTTGAAAAGAAACTTACAGGTCGTCTCGACGTCCACGAAAAAGTAATTGTATACGTCCTTGGAGAATTGAGAAAACTTATGGAGCCACCTAAACTGCCGGAGCCTAAGCATCGTCCCATCGGTTTCGGGCGAGAGGAAGAACGAGAGACGCAGATTTGAAGAAGAACAGTTTGCCGACATACCGGAGTCCAATTTTGGATTTGCAAAAATGGCTTGTCAGAATACCGTAGGATTTGAGAACGACGGCATCGGCGGCGTTTACGATAAAGAGGAGAATATGAAACGATCAATTTTCTTTTCTCGGATTGGGTTCCTTACGAGTGTATCGCTCCTTCTGGTCAATCAATCTAGCGCCCAGTGGGTTGAGATGAGCGCTCCCCATGATGGCGTTTCGGTCACCAGTATTGCCGTCGGGGGCAAGAATATTTTTGCGGGGACTTCCGAGAGTGGGATTTTTCTCTCCACAGATGAAGGCACGACATGGAAAGCCGTCAACGCTGGCTTGCCAAGCAGCGCTCATATCCGATCTTTAACGGTAAATGGTACAGATGTATTTGCGGCGATCGAGACTGGTGGCTTCCTTGACAAAACGTATGGCATTTATGTGTCTACGAACAACGGCGCAAAATGGAGCCCTGTAGAGAATTGGCAAATTGTTGGTCGTGCATACACTCTTGCTAGTAATGGCAATAGACTTATTGTCGGAGCAGAGATGGGAAACGATTGCAAGGTTTATCTTTCCACAAATAAGGGTTCTAGTTGGAGCATTGTGAACCGCAGGTTGCCGGCTAATACAGTATTGAATGCCCTTGCTTTCATCGACAGCAGGGTCTTTGCTGGAATCAAAAGTCGGGGTCTATTTAAACAAGGTTATGGCGTTCTTGTTTCTAATCTTGACGGCATGGGTTGGGAGGCTGCAAATTCCGGGTTGACAAACACAGAAATCTGTGGCCTTGCGGTTAGCAACACTGACATCTTTGCGGCTACGAATGACGGTGTATTTATTTCCGTGGACAATGGAGCAAGTTGGAGCACTACGAGAACAGTGTTCCCAGACAGCTCTCGCATTTCTTCTCTTGCCGTAAGCGGCCTGGCTCTGCTTGTGGGAACTGAACGCGGCAGTCTCTGGCGGTGCCCTTTGCCGCAATCGTTTTATCCTTTGCCCCAACTGCCTCCATCGCTTACAAGCGAAACTTCTCTTCGGACACCCTCTGGAAACGATATACTCGCTGCGGGTGAGAAGGGGAAAATAGTAGTTCGCTTGACGAATTCAGGAAAAGGAGATGCCTACGGATTAAAAATTGACATAGAACCTCATAGATATCTGGGCCTCTTTTATCCTGCTGTCACTGAAGCTGGGAACCTTCGGGCAGGGAAAGAATTTCAAATCGAAATTCCGGTCACCGCAGATACAAGTGCATCCACTGGTAAAGATACTTTGGTTTTAAAGTTCGCTGAGGCCAATGGCTTCGAGCCTCTACCGACAACAGTTGTCGTTTCGATTAACGGAATCCTGCCGCCCAAGCTCGTGGTTTCGGACATCGGTGTTGCAAGTTCAACTGGGGATACCGTAATAGAACCTGGAAGAGTTTATACAATCAGTGTTAGAATCCGAAATTTGGGTCTAGGAGAGGCGAAGGGCGTGCGCGCAAACGTCAGAGTGGGTGAGCATGTGTTCCTTGTGGAGGCTAGCAATGCTAGTTTTTCATTAGGCGATCTCAACCCCGGAGATCATAACGACATAAGTTTCGGAATTTACACTAATAGTCGAGCAACGGAAGTCCCGGTGTACCTTGACCTTGCTGAGCATTCTGGTCTTTACGGGGTGAGCAATATAGAACTGCCACTTGCGCCGGGTAAATCGAATCCAAGTTTCAACAGAGTTCATGCTGAGTCCAAAGATGAACAGGCTCCTAACACGGAGCAACCCGGCGCCGCCGAGGTGGATTCAGATATCCCTCGGGCAGCTGAGCAGCACTCCAATGCAGTCGCATTGATTTTGGCAATTCCACAGTATCAATCTTCGAGTATCCCAGAAGTAAAATACGCAAAAAACGATGCCGAGGTTTTGAGGCAGTATTTGATAAGAGCGTTGGGCTTCAAGCCGGAAAATATCCTTCCGATGATCCCTGATGAGCAATTGACCTACGGAAGAATCCAGACATACATCAAATCAATTTTGCCATCGTATCTAGAACCAGATGGGAGTTCGGACTTATTCATTTACTACACCGGTCATGGAGCACCGAGCGCAGCCAATCATGAAGCCTACCTTGTTCCATGGGACGGCGACCCCAATTATGTAAACGACAACAACTCTTACAGCATGAAAAAGTTCTACGTCGATATAGAGTTGTTGAATGCTCGCCACAAAATAATAGCGGTAGATGCTTGTTTCTCCGGCTATTTTGGAAGCGGCGAGACTTTGCTAAAAAGTGCAAGCCCGGTTTACTTGACATTAAATAATCCTTTAGTTGCTGATCCCAACACTGTGATATTTCAATCCTCAAGTGTCAATCAGGTATCCAACTGGTACGACGAGAAGCGGCACGGAATGTTCACTTACTTTTTCCTGAAAGGACTTCAAGGCGCTGCTGACTACAACCATGATGGAGTGATTACTGCTGATGAGTTGATAAAATATGTCAATGACGCGAACGACGGCTTGCCGTATTATTCCAATCGTTTGTACCAGCGCCCGCAGGAAGCGCAGCTTGAAGGGAACGGGCAAACGGTTATTGAGAGAGTAGAGAAGTGAAGAAGAGTCTTTCTTCAGAATCCCGGGCTCCCTCTCCTTGTCCCGCTCATTATCTTATATGTCGAATGCGGGATGGCGCCGAAGGCGCTCATAGGAGAGGGTTAGGGAAAGGTGAGTTGAATATGGCAACCGCCCAACTAAGTATTGATGCAATTACAAAGCACATCTTGACTGCAATGATGATTGTAACCGAAACTCACCCCACCTGTGATCCTCCCCTACAAGGGGAGGATGAGGTGGCTTATGTGAACTGCTCCGCCGCGTGCCAACGCGGGAAGATGTGAGTTCAAGAGCTATTATGACCAACTATCGTTTGATCTATCCGAAAGGTAGCGTCGGCAAAGCGAGAGCATTCCGTTCACGAATGACTGACGCAGAACGAAAGCTCTGGTGGAAGTTGCGAGCCAAACGTTTGGGTGTGCATTTCCGCCGGCAGGTGCCGCAAGGTAGGTACTACTGTGACTTCGCTTGCATAAGTGCAAAGCTGGTAGTTGAGGCCGATGGCGGTCAACACTACACCGAGAAAGGCGAGGCGCGTGATACGAAGAGAGATGAGTTTCTGAGTGCGCGAGGCTTCACCGTCCTTCGATTTTCCGACGTAGATATTCTGACAAACATAGATGGAGTGGTACAAGAGATCATGGAGCATATTAATGCTGCCAAACAAAATTTACTCTAACAATGTCGCCAGCTCGAAGTTGATAGACAAACTGTCATTGACAGAACAGGGAAATGAAACGGAGTTTTTCGTCAAAACCCGGGTTCCCTCTCCTTGTAGGAGAGGGTTAGGGAGAGGTGAGATGACTATGGCAGCATTCCGGCTAAAGATCGACGCGAATACAAAACACGGTTGGGTGCAATAATGAAGTCAACCCAAACTCACCCCACCTGTAATCCTCCTCTCCGAGGTGAGGTTCATATTGCGCATTCTTGCGGAGCCTTTAATGATTAAATGTATGTATCTACGGTTACAGGAAACACAGCTTGAAGGATTTGCTAGGCGATGTCGAAGGAACAAAGAAGCGAAAGTGATTTCGAACGATTGGCGGGAACGGGTGAACTGTCGATGAACACCTGCGATTTGGGAAGCTCATTATCGTCACTGAAATCAAGAGGCTAAGATGACAAATAGATTATTTCTCGTGATGAGTCTTTGCAGCATTGGGTGCATGCTGCTGAACACCGAATCCGGATATTCACAGGTGTCGAGCGTCAGCGAGGTCTCATACTCGATGAGAGACAGCGACGTGGTGGTACACTATAATCTCGATGGTCCGGTCGATAGGTCTTATAAGGTGGCAGTCATCCTAAAGCGGGAAAGCGAGCCATACTTCAAGATGCTTCCGAAGAATGTCACGGGTGATGTTGGAAACGACGCGCATATGGGGAAGAACAAGGAGATCGTTTGGCATCTCTACAGGGATCTGCCCGACGGGCTTGACGGAGACGATTTCTACTTCGAGGTCAACGCCACGCTGTTGGGAGTAGAAGAAGGTGGAGCATCATGGCTGTACTATGTGGGAGGTGCTTTGGTCGCGGGAGGAGCAGCGGTCTATTTCGGCACTGATTTATTTAAGAAGCCTGCTGGCGGAAGTCAATTTCCGACTCCGCCACTGAGGCCTTAAGAGAATTGAGATGATGCGATGAATAAGCTTTTCTTCATTTGTCTAATATTCCTGACCGGCGTTGCCTATGGACAGACGGTCACGGGCAAGAGTCAAACTGGATCATTGAAACCTTCAATGCCGACTGCGACGCCGGTACCCAGCCAGGGAACCAATGCAAATGTGAAAAATCAGATCAACGCGTATAGCCCTTTCCTGACTGCCGAGATCGCGTTCAAAGACTCGTCCGGAGATAATGTTCTGGGAGCCGACGAGACCGCGCAAGTTCTCGTCACATTGAAAAACATAGGTGGGAAGGCAGCACAGGCCTGCCGAGTAGAGCTCGTGCCGTCGGTAGAAATCTCAGGCATCGATGTTATCAACCCACCGATTATTCCACGCCTTGCACCCAATGAGGAGATTTCTACACGCGTGCTCTTGAGAGGTTCACACGAAATCTCAACGGGCAATGTCGAATTCGTGCTCAGGGTGCCAGAGAAGGACGGCTTTGACCTCGACCCAGAAAAAATACTTGTTGTCCCTACCCTGGCATTTCAACCGCCCGACGTAGAGCTGGTCGACTATGGCGTCCAGGACCCGAGCAGGACTGGGAAGATTCAGAAACGTGAAAACGTGACGGTGACTCTTAGGCTGCAGAACAGAGGTGGCACCACGAGTTACGGCTCGGTTGCATCGCTCACTCTCGGCAGCAATGTGATCTCGCTCGATTCGTCAGCTACGGAACAGGGCAGTATCTATCATTCGGCTTTCAATCTTGGTGACCTGAAGCCGGGGGACTATAAGGATGTGACAACCAGCTTGATCACTAACGACCGGGCAACCGAGGTTCGCATCGACATCGCGGTAAGCGAGAGGAGCGGAGAGTACAATACGTACAAGACCCTCGATCTTCCGTTTGACACACCGCAGAAGAAGCCTGAGGAAATTGTGGTGGCCGCGAGGAAGGCCGAGACGGTGAATATTCCAGATGTCGCAAACCTTAAGCTTGACATTGCCGAGAATCTCCCCGCTGCAGCAAGTCTGAAGTCTAACGCATTTGCCGTAGTGATAGGAAATAAGAATTATACGAATGCGCCGAAAGTGGAGTATGCTTTAAACGACGCAGCGATCATCAAGCGTTACCTGATCACAACAATGGGATTTCAAGCTGACAATATCATTTATCTGGAGGATGCGTCGCAGTCGGACATGACCCGCGTCTTTGGAAACGAATCGAACTACAAAGGCCAGTTGTACGATTACATAACAAGAGGCAGCGAGGTCTTCGTTTATTATAGCGGCCACGGAGCTCCGGATACTGACTCTAAGGAAGGGTACATTGTCCCGGTCGATTGCGACCCGGCTCATGTAGCGCTGAACGGCTATCCACTTAAGTCGCTCTATTCTAACCTCGACAAGATCGATGCGGAGAAAGAGTTGAAGCACATAACCGTTCTTCTGGATGCGTGTTTCTCAGGGAGCTCAGCGAGAGGTTCCCTTCTCAACAATGTGAGTCCGATTTATATAACCGTCAATAAAGATGTGATGGCCTCCTCGAATTCCACGATCATAACCAGCGCGACCGGAGATCAGGTCAGCGGCTGGTATAGCGATAAACAGCAGAGCCTGTTCACTTATTTCTTCCTGAAGGGGCTTCAGGGAGGAGCGGATTATCAACACAACAAGACCATCACTGCTAAAGAACTCTACGAGTTCACTGCCGATGAGGTTAATGGAGTTCCGCATTGGTCCAGGCGATTGAACAGCAAAACACAAACACCAACGTTTTATGGAAGTGATTGGGTGATCTATGAAGGAGCAAAGTAATCTTCTGGACAGGACCGATGGAATTTTTGAGAACTTGTTCTTCAGATTAGCAGTAGGATTTGCAGGCGCAGTTGCAAGACTGTGCAGAATTACGGCATCGATCCTCTGTGCGTTCTTGATAATGATGACTGCATTTGCGGTGGAGGCTTTTGCCGCTAAGAACGTCGCCACCAGGAATCACGAAGGGCGCAGAATTGCAGGTGCTGTGTCGTCCGGTGCGGCGGGCCATGCTCGGTTGAGAGGAATGGAAAACTCTACCAGTATTCTTCCTGCCACAAATGCAAGTCGTCTCAAAGCGGCTGTTGACAGGGGACCAGCGCTTTCAAATTCCATCTCCTGGTCTCAATCCAACGGACCACTTGGTGGAATCGTTCACGCGCTTGTCGTCAATTCCAGCGGCTATGTATTTGCCGGGACGTATGGAGGAGGAGTATTCCGCTCCACAGATAATGGGAGTAGCTGGACGCAATCGGGCTTGACGAGTAAATATGTTTATTCGCTGGCGACAAATTCTGCGGGTTATGTTTTTGCTGGAACGGAGACTGATGGGGTCTACCGTTCGACAGACAACGGGAACAGTTGGACACAGGTCGGTTTGTCAACCAGTGAGATCTGGTCATTAGCTGTTACCTCGAGTGGCTACATCTTTGCAGGAACGTGGGGGCAAGGAATTTATCTCTCGACAAACAATGGGTCCAGTTGGACGCAAGTCGGTTTGTCGGGCGGCTACGTATACTCGTTGACGATTAACTCGTCGGGCTACATCTATGCCGGAACGTACGATGGTTCGATTTACCGATCGACAGACAACGGCAGCACTTGGACACAAGTTGGCTCGCTGGGTAACGAAGTTCTCTCGCTAACAGTGAATTCGTCCGGCTACATTTTTGCCGCGACGTATGGAGGAGGAGTGTTCCGCTCCACAAACAACGGGAGTAGCTGGACAGCTGTGAACACGGGTTTGACGAACAGCTATGCGCAGTCATTAGCGGTCAGCCCGTTAGGCTACATTTTTGTCGCAACCAACGGTGGCGCAGTTTATTTTTCAACAAGCAACGGATCAAGCTGGTCACAGGTCAATAATGGTTTGACAAACGATGACGTATGGTCGTTAGCAATCAACTCATCCGGTTACATTTTTGCGGGGACATGGGGGCAAGGAATTTATCTTTCAACGAACAACGGTAGCAGCTGGTCGCAGACAAATACCGGTTTTGTCGCAAGCGAGATTTGGACATTGGCAGTGAATTCATCGAATTACGTCTTTGCGGGTGCCATAGGAGGAGGTGTTTACCGATCGACAGACGGCGGGAATAATTGGACCCAGACGGGATTGATAGAGAGTTATGTTGAGTCGTTCGCGATTAATTCATCAGGTTACATTTTTGCTTCAACGTCCGGTGACGGAGTCTATCTTTCGAAAAACAACGGGATCAGCTGGACCGCGGTGAATACAGGTCTGACAAACGACTATGTTCACTCATTGGCGATCAATGCATCGGGCTACATAATTGCCGGAACCGACACAGGAATTTATGTTTCGCAGAACAGCGGAGAAAATTGGACGCTGGTCGCTTTGGTAAATGTTAACATCCAGTCGTTACTCGTCGGTCCGTCAGGGTACATATTTGCCGGAGGAGCCGGAGGGGCAGTTTACCGTTCTAACGACGGTGGATTTACCTGGTCGCAGGTTGGGTCGCTGACCAGCGATGTTTATTCGTTGTCATCCAATTCCACGGGTTACATTTTCGCTGGAACATGGGGCAGCGGTGTTTATGTATCGACCAATAATGGCAGCAGTTGGAGCCCCGCGAACAACGGTCTGGCGAACAGTCATGTTCAGGGAATAGCAATCAATTCCTCAGGCTACATCTTTGCCGGGACATGGCTCGGAGGAGTCTATGAATCGACGGACAATGCGGCGAGTTGGACACAGGTAGGTTTGAGTAGTAATGACATCCAATCGCTGGTTTTGAATTCGAGCGACTATCTCTTCGCCGGCAGCATCGGCGGAGGAGTGTATGAAACGAGCGGTTCAACTGTTGTAACACCAATTTCGGGCGGCGCCTGGACAACGAAAGCGAGCGTGCAATTGGCGAGGTATGAGTCGGCTAGTGAAGTGATCGACGGTATCCTCTATGTTGCCGGCGGCAACAATGGCACGCAGGATGACCCTTCTCTGCAGGCATACACAATTGCCACGAACTCATGGGCTACATTGGCATCCATGCCGGGCGGACGCTATCAGGGAGACGGCGCTGGCGTAATAAACGGTAAGTTGTACGTTACCGGCGGTTGGACAACTTCTCCCGGGCTTCCGAACAATAATTTGTGGGTTTACGATCCCTCGACAAACGGTTGGAGCACCCTTGCGAACGCCCCCACGCTCTCCGGCACCGGTACGAGCGGAGTGATCAATGGCAAGCTGTACGTAACGACATCCTGCGATGGAAATAGTGGATATCGAAATTATCTATGGGTGTACGATCCTGGCACAAATTCATGGACGAGTTTGGCTGGCTCGCCGGACGCGCACGGCGGAGCAGCTTATGGCGTGATCAATGGGAAATTCTACGTGGCAGGAGGGGTAAATAGCGGCGGCGCAACTTTTGGCGAATTAGATGCGTATGATCCTTCTACCAACATATGGACTGCGCTGGCGCCAATGCCGGTGTCGCGCTCTTTTGCATTCAGTGGAGTTATCAACGGGAAGCTTTATGTGGCAGGTGGAAGCGACGGCTCTTCAGTTGTCGCTACAGTGGAAGTCTATGATCCCGCTACCAACACGTGGTCGACAGACACGCCTATGACTGCGGCTCGCGAAGCTGGGGCTTCAGCAGTCTATAACGGAACTCTCTATGCCGTGGGCGGCAGTACCGTGAGTGGTGGACCTGTGACAACCGTTGAAGCCTTCACCCCTGCGGGTGCGACTGTTGGCCCTCCGACGATTTCTTCCTTCTCTCCAACCTCCGGTCCCATCGGCACGACAGTCACCATCACAGGCACGAACTTCGATCCAACGGCATCGAATAATATTGTCTACTTCGGCGCAGTGAAAGCAACAGTGACAGCAGCCACTTCGACTTCACTCTCTGTTACCGTACCAACCGGTGTGACGTACCAACCAATTACGGTAACAGTGAATGGCTTGACGGCATATTCAAACGCGCCTTTTATTGTTACCTTTCCAAGCTCACAGATTATTGATGCAACAGCCTTTGCCGCAACGGTGGACTTCACCACCGGAACTAATCCGTACGGTGTTGTTATTGGGGACATTGACGGCGATGGCAAACCGGATTTAGTCGTTACAAACAGATTCAGCAATACTATTTCGGTCTTCAGGAACACCAGCGCCTCCGGTTCCATTACAGCAGGCTCATTCGCTGCCAAAGTTGATTTCACCACCGGAACTAATCCATTCGGAATTTCAATTGGTGACATTGATGGAGACGGCAAACCTGATTTAGTCGTTACAAACTCTACCGACAATACTATTTCGGTCTATAGGAACACCAGCACCCCCGGCTCCATTACAGCAAGCTCATTCGCTGCCAAAGTGGACTTCACCACCGGAACTAATCCATTCGGTGTTGTTATTTGGGACATTGATGGAGATGGCAAGCCGGATTTAGTTGTTACAAACGATTATAGCAATACAGTTTCGGTCTTCAGGAACATCAGCACTCCAGGTTCCATTACAGCAAGTTCCTTTGCATCCAAGGTTGATTTCCCGACGGGATCGGAGGACAATAATTTTGCCATCTGTGATGTGGATGGAGACGGCAAACCCGACTTAGTTGTAGCAAATTGGTCCAGCAATACTATTTCGGTCCTCAGGAACACCAGCACCCCCGGCTCCATTACAGCAAGCTCATTCGCTGGCAAAGTTGACTTCACCACAGGATCGAATCCACAGGGTAGTATTGCTATAGGTGACATTGACGGAGACGGCAAACCGGATTTAGCCGTCACAAACGTTTACAGCAATAGTGTTTCTGTCTTCAGGAATACCAGCACCTCCGGATCCATTACAACAAGCTCATTCGCTCCCAGGGTTGACTTCACCTTCGGATCGCAACCACGTGGTGTTGTTATAGGTGATATTGACGGGGATGGCAAACCGGATTTAGCCGTTGCAGTTGGTGCAAGTAATTCCATTTCGGTATTCAGGAACACCAGCACCTCCGGCTCCATTACATCAGGCTCATTTGCTACTAAGGTTGACTTCACAACCGGGACGGATCCAGAGGGTATTGGCATTTGTGACATAGATGGCGACGGCAAACCGGACCTGGTAGTATTAAACTATGGTAGCAACACTGTTTCCGTATTTCGGAATACTATCTCCGGTTCGCTTTCCGCTCCAATCCTTGCCAGCCCGGCAAACGGATCTATAGGAATTTCCACGAGTCCTACACTGACATGGAACGCGTCGACGGGGGCGACGAGTTACGAGCTTCAAGTGTCAACGACCTCAACTTTCGCAACGACTGTTTTTGATCAGTCCAACCTTACTTCAACGTCGCAGAGCCTAAGCGGGTTATCAGGAAGTACTACTTATTATTGGAGAGTGAATGCGAGCAATGGAACGGGAACGAGCGGGTGGTCAGCCGTATGGAGCTTCACGACGATAGCCGCTCCATCTGCTGGACCTCCGACGATTTCTTCCTTCTCTCCAACCTCTGGTCCAATTGGAACGACTGTGAAAATCAACGGAGCGAATTTCAGTTCCACTCCTTCAAACAACATAGTGTTCTTCGGAGCGACGAAGGCGACCGTCACCGGAGCTTCAACAGCGCAGTTGACTGTGACCGTCCCTGCAGGTGCGACCTATCAGCCGATAACCATAACGGTCGGCGGATTGACCGCATATTCTTCTCGACCATTTATCGTGACTTTCCCTACGGTTGCATCTATCACGTCAGGATCATTGGCATCGAAAGTTGATTTTGCGACAGGAACATATCCATTTGGTGTCGCAATCGGTGACATTGATGGTGATGGAAAACCAGATGTGGTCGTCTGCAATTGTAATGACATGAGTGGAACCACTGTTTCCGTTTTCAGAAATACGAGTTCATCCGGTTCTATCACATCGGGTTCATTAGCTGCAAAACTTGATCTTACGACAGGAGTGTCTCCACGGGGTCTCGCAATCGGTGACATAGATGGTGATGGAAGACCGGATCTGGTCGTTGGTAATTATGTTAGCAGCACTGCCTCCGTGTTCAGGAATACGAGCACCTCCGGTTCCATCACATCAGGTTCATTTGCTTCGAAAATTGATCTTGCCACAGGAGCGATGCCTAACTATGTCGCAATCGGTGACATTGATGGCGATGGACGACCGGACGTGGTCACCACTAATTATTATAGCAACACCATCACCGTGTTGAGAAATACGAGCACATCCGGTTCTATCTCATTCGCTCCGAAAGTGGATTTTACGACGGACGCATTCCCAAACGGTATTGCAATCGGTGACATTGATGGTGATGGGAAACCGGATGTGGTCATCACTAATTATTATACCAACACCGTCTCCGTGTTCAGGAATACGAGTTCATCCGGTTCTATCTCATTCGCTCCGAAAGTAGATTTTACGACGGGCGGAACACCAAACGGTATTGCAATCGGTGACATTGATGGTGATGGAAAACCGGATCTGGTCGTCGTTAATCATACAAGCAACACTGTTTCCGTTTTGAGAAATACGAGTTCACCCGGTTCTATCTCATTTGATGCGAAGGTTGATTTTGTGACAGGAGCGACTCCATGCTTTGTCGCAATCGGCGACATTGATGGCGATGGAAAACCGGATGTGATCATCACTAATGGTCTTAGCAACACCGTCTCCGTGTTCAGGAATACGAGTTCGCCCGGTTCCATCACATCGGGTTCACTTGCTGCGAAAGTGGATTTTACGACGGGAGCAAATCCACTTGGTGTCGCAATCGGTGACATTGATGGTGATGGAAGACCGGATCTGGTCGTCGGTAATTTTGCTAGCAACACCATTTCCGTACTTCAGAATATTATCTCCGGTCCACTTTCGGCTCCGACGCTTGTAGCTCCGGGAAATGGTTCGACAGGCGTTTCAACCAATCCGACTCTCGCATGGAACGCTTCTTCGGGAGCGACAAGTTACAGGCTACAGGTATCAACGGTCTCGACATTTGCGACGACTGTATTTGACAGGTCTAATATCGCAACCACCTCGCAAAGTGTAAGCGGGCTGTCGAGGAGCACGGCATACTACTGGCGTGTCAATGCAACCGGTTCAACAGGCACAAGCGGGTGGTCAACAACGGCAGGCTTCACGACATATTCCTATCCGTCATCCATTCAGGTGTCGGCAGAGTTCACATTTCCCGGCACCTTAGAACAAACCGACTACAGGATCATCGGTTTGCCCGGGGATGTTAGCGTATCGATATCCTCACTCGTCTCCGGCGATCAGCGCACGAACTGGAACGCCTATTATGACAATGGCGCGAGTAACAATTATCAGGTCGAATATGATGGAAGCTCGACATTTTATTTCCAACCTGGGAATGCATTCTGGATCTTGAGTAAGACCGCATTCAGCGTTTCGCAGATTGCTACAACGGTCTCACTCGATAACAGTGACTGCTATTCGATCAGTCTCCATAGCGGCTGGAATTTAGTTTCCAATCCGTTCGAGAAGAGCGTTGCATGGTCGTCGGTGCAGAGTCTAAATGGAGCATCGCAACCAATATGGGCATTCAGCGGCAACTATTCAGTCTCGGCATCATTGGTTCCGTACAACGGCTATTACTTCTACAATGACGTCGGTCTCTCATCTCTGAGGATACCTTACGTCTACGGTTCAAACACGACAGGCGTTGCACATGTTTCGAGCGTCGCAGAAGAGACTGTCACAGTCGGCTTGATCGACGGTTCGGCTGAAGAGTCTTCTATTACGGTCGGTGAACGATCAACATCGAGTGCCGGAAGTGCGAACGTATTCGCTCCGCCTGGCGATTTTCAAAGAGCGAGGATCTGTATTGTGGATTCGAATGTCACTGCTGGATGGAAGGAGCTTGTGAAGGACTATCGAGACACAATCGGAACGGGTCAGAAGTTTGATTTCTATGTGAAAAACAAGACTGGGAGGAATCTCAAACTGAAGTCGTATGTCGGTCAGGTATCAAGTCAGCATGAGATTTTTCTGATAGACAAAGATATTCACAGATCTTACGACCTCAAAGACTCCGACCAAATCTCGATTCCGTCATTCGATGTTTTGAAAAGCTTCTCTATTCTTGTCGGCGACAAATCGTTCGTCGACGCCAAGCTCGCGGAACTATTTCCCAAAGGATTTCTGCTCTGCCAGAACTATCCAAACCCATTCAACCCCGTTACTGTGATACGCTTTGAAGTTCCGTCGGCTGAGGATGTCCATGTCGTTGTATATGACGCGCTGGGAAGGAAAGTCAAGACTCTCATGAACGCAAATGTCTCACCGGGTTATTATGAAATCCCGTTCGATGGAACGACATTGGCAAGCGGCATATACTTTTATAGACTTTCCGCCGGCTCATTCAATCAGGTTAAGAAGATGATTCTGCTCAAGTAGTGTGAGCTGAATACAGGAGAGAAAATGCGTGCACTTAGAGCGGCGTTCACTATTAACTTTGCGAGACCATTGCCACACAGGTGACTTAAGAGTTCTCCGTCAACGAAGTGGATGGAGTTTCTTGTCAGGCAAATGCGGCTGAATAGCAGACCACAAACACCAAAGTCTTACAGGAGGGAGCGGGTTAGATATGAGGGCATTAAGCAAGAGTGAAGTGGCACAGGCGGAAGGGTTAACTGTACTTCTGAGGTTAGCTCTGCTTTTGTTTCTCATCTTCGCCGACGCAGTGGCACAGCCTTCTATCCAAGCAGGTGCTCGGGGAATGACTATGTCGTTAAATAGGGTTCGGAGCTCACATACGAGTGCTGCCTACAACGGACATCTTCATGTAGTTGGTGGGATCGATTCTGCAGCTAACGAACCTCCCGCCATTCTATCTTTCAGCCCACAATCCGGTCCTGTCGGTACAATTGTGACGATCACAGGCACAAACTTCAATCCGACTGCAAGCAACGATGTTGTCTATTTCGGTGCGGTCAAGGCCGAAGTGACGGCAGCTACGTCAAGTTCACTCTCCGTGACGATACCTTACGGCGCAGTCTACGCACCGATTACTATGACAGACCTGACGACAGGATTGACGGCGTTTTCGAGCAAGCCCTTCATTGTCACTTTTCAAAGCCGAGAGGCTATGGACTCATTGTCTTTCGATTCGCATGTCGACTTCAAGACGGGATCGTCCCCCAATGGTGTTGCTTTAGGTGATCTGGACGGAGACGGCAAGCCGGACTTGGTTGTCACAAACCGTGACAGCCAAACCGTGTCGATTTTCATGAACACAAGCGTTCCGGGTCCTATTACTGCAAGCTCCTTTGCTCCCAACGTCGATTTCACAACTAGATCGGATCCATGGTGTGTCGTCATATCCGATGTGAATGGTGACGGCAAACCGGATTTACTTGTTATGAACAGGGGGAATAATACTGTTTCAATCTTCAGGAACGTAAGTACGTCCGGTTCAATTACTGCAAGCTCCTTCTCTTCCGGAGTTGTCTTCGAGACTGGGTCGAGGCCGACATGTCTTACGATATGTGATGTGGATGGAGACGGCAAACCGGATTTAGTGGTCTCAAATTTCTACAGCAACACCGTATCGGTCTTCAGGAACATAAGCGTTCCCGATACCATTACCGCAGACTCATTTGCTCCGAGGGTCGACTTCACGACGGGAGCAAATCCGGTGGGCGTTGATGTGGGTGATGTGGATGGAGACGGCAAACCGGACTTAGCAGTCATAAACTCAAACGACAATAGCATTTCAGTCTTCAGGAACATAAGCACGCCCGGAAACATTTCCTTTGCCCCCAGGATTGATTTCGTGACAGGAACATATCCCAACAGCATTATCGCAGGTGATATGGACGGAGACGGCAAACCGGACCTCGTTATTACAAACTCGAACGACAATACCATCTCTGTCTTCAGGAATACGAGCACGCCTGGAAGCATTTCTCTTGCCCCCAAGGCCGATTTCACAGCGGGAAGAGACCCGTTTCGTGTTGCCATAGGTGATATGGATGGAGATGGCAAACCTGACTTAGTCGTTACAAACAATGGGGGCGACAATACGGTTTCGATCTTCAAGAATAAGAGCACGCCTGGAAACATTTCCTTTGCCCCCAGGGTCGAATTTGAAACGGGAGTCTATCCCTTTGGTGTCGCTGTAGGCGATGTGGATGGTGACGGCAGGCCGGACTTAGTTGTTACAAATGCGGACTTAAGCAGTACTGTTTCGGTCTTACGAAATATCATAAGCATTGGAAATACTCGTCCCGCCGCTCCGCAGAACCTAACCGCAAATTCCGGCGACGCACAGGTGACTCTCAAATGGAGCAAGAACTCAGAGCCGGATATCCTCAGGTATCTTATTTACCGCGGCACGAGCCCGGGTAGCGAGACACTGATAGACTCTTCATCGGCATCTGCCACCGATACGACCAGAGTAATGACGGGACTTAAAGACGGTACGACGTACTATTTCAAAGTCACGGCAATCGACAGTGCGAGATTGGAGAGCGCATTCAGCAATGAGGTGAGTGCAGTGCCGCTCGGCTCAGTGAAACTTGTCTCCCCGGCAAACGGTTCGCACGGATCTCCAATTAATCCTACGCTAATGTGGAATGCTGCTGATGGAGCCACACATTACAGGGTTCAGGTATCGACGGATTCGACATTCGCGACGACGATCTACGATACGAGTGGAATTGCAGGAACCACCAGGGGAATTACCGGTTTGGCCTTCTTGACAAGCTACTACTGGCGAGTAAGTGCTAGTACTGAAGGAGGAACTGGTGGATGGTCGGCGGTGTGGACATTCATGACACACGGTCCCGAAATCGACGGGGATGTCAGCAGAAATGGAACAGTGACGGCATTTGATGCCGCACTGATCTTGGGATATCTTGTCGGTGACACGACTTTGACCCAGTTGGAACTTTCCGCTGCTGACGTCTCGGGTGACGGTGCCGTCACCGCCCTGGATGCTTCGTTGATATTACGCTATGTTGCTCACGATACATCCGTTCACTTTGCAACATCGGCGAGGGGTCATCGCTTCGAGGTGTCATCTGCAAATTCGTACGGCACGATTTCTCTCGGCCAGGCTTCATCTGACGGGTCAGATCTTGTCAGCGTGCCGGTTGTGATTGACGATGCCCGGAACGTCTATGCAGTGGAGCTAAGCCTGAGCATCGGACAAGCGGTCAACGTCGAAGGTGTGAGTGGCAACCTGCCGAAAGACTGGATGCTTTTTTATCGTGTCGACAATGATGTGCTGAAGATAGCCATTGCAGGCGTAACCCCTCTGCCTTCGGGCAGCCTCGCGACTATCAAATTGAAAGTTGCGAACGGGTTTGCTAAATCGCAGGTGACAGGCAGCTCTGTAATTAACGAGAACGCACGACAGACCTTGGCGACGGTGGAGGTCAAAGCTATTCCAGCGATATTTGCACTTAGCCAGAATTACCCAAATCCGTTCAATCCTGTGACCTCAATACGTTTTGAAATACCGTCGACTCAGCATGTTTATGTTACTGTGTATGATGCATTGGGCAGGAAGGTGAGGAGCCTGATGAATGCAGATGTTTCACCCGGTTACTATGAAATTCCATTTGATGGTACAACGTTGTCGAGCGGAGTATATTTCTACAGACTTTCCGCCGGCTCGTTCAATCAGGTTAAGAAAATGATTTTGCTCAAGTAGTTTCAGCTTAATACAGGAGAAGGTATGCGTACGCTTAGAGTTTGCGTTATTGCTTTATGTCTGTTGCTTGTCGGGTGCGGATCCTCGAGACAGGTCTCGCGGGTTTCGACCGATAACGTTACTGATCTTAGCGGGAGGTGGAATGACACGGATTCACGGCTCGTCGCTGAACAGATGGTATCAAGCCTCACCGCTCGACCCTGGCTGGATGACTTCGTGTCCGGAAATAACAAGAAGCCGACTGTAATAGTGGGGACAGTCCGCAATCTCAGCTCAGAGCACATACAGACCGCTACTTTTGTCGGTGACATTGAGCGAGAGTTGATAAACAGCGGCAGAGTATCCTTCGTCGCGAACAAGCAAGAGCGTCAGGAAGTTCGTGAAGAGCGCCTCGACCAGCAGAGCAGCGCATCAGAGGAGACGGCAAAAAAGCTCGCGGCAGAAACAGGTGCGGACTACATGCTCCAGGGTAGCATAAAGGACATCGTTGACAAAGTCGAGGGCACCGAAGTCAAGTACTATCAGATCGATTTGGAGCTGATTGATCTCCAGACAAATGAAAAGGTCTGGATGGATACAAAGAAGATCAAGAAGGTGATTGAGAAGTCAGGCTATTCATGGTAAACAAAGTAATCGCACCCAGATCACCCAGTAACCACGGATCTCAGCAGATTAAATCATTTCATTTGCTCCTATCTTTGAAAATCTGTGTCGCCAGTGCTTGCGCGCCGAAGTGGGCTTCAGCACGCAGGCGTGTCATCAGTGTGCTGTCATTCATTTTATTGTCTACGTTTCTTCTTTCCGGCTGCGCGTCGATGCAGACTCAAAAGAAACAATTTGTGGAGGTAGACAAGGCCGTCGATGTTCAAGACTTCGGCTCCGCTGTCAATTACCTTGAGACCTCAAAATATAAATATTACGCCGAGAAGGATCGCGTCCTTTATTACCTGGACTTGGGAATGCTGTACCATTATCATCATGCTGCCGCTAAGAGCAATGAGGCGCTGACTTCGGCCGAGAACGGAATAGACGAGCTATATACTAAGAGTATCTCGAAAGGTGCTGAGTCTCTTCTCCTTAATGATAATGCCCTCGACTACAGCGGAGAGGATTACGAGAGCGTTTATCTCAACATCTTCAAAGCCGTGAACTATCTCGGTGAAAATCAACATGACGATGCATTTGTCGAGATCCGCCGTGCCGACAATAAACTGGGGGAGCTCGAAGACAAATACCGAAAAATTGCCGACGAGTTCAATCAATCGGAAGTTGCCAAGAAGAAGTTCACCGTCGGTCCGAACCACTTTGCCAGCTCGGCACTCGCGAGCTACCTCAGCCTGTTGATGTATCGCTCGGAAGGGAAATATGACGACGCACGCATTGATGCCGGCAAGATTGGCGATGCTTGGAAATTTGAGTCTAATGTTTACGATTTCACTCAGCCAAATTTGGACGATTATCTCGGCAGTACCGACCAGGCCAGACTGAACGTGATAAGCTTCGTAGGAAAGTCACCTGAGCTGTTTGCGCGTGTCCTGACAATCCATACGTTAAAGGACACCGTCATAGTTTACCAGTCCGACGGCAAGGAAGAGAGAAAGCTTGAGATAATTCCATGGTCCGACATGAAGGACGGTTACCATTTCAAGTTCTCCCTCCCTTATATGGAAAAGAAAGGAACGGGTGTCGACAGGATAGTGGTCGAGTTGAATGGCGATGTTGTGGACACGCTGCAAACCATTGAGAGCCTTGAGAACGTTGCTCAGGAGACTTACAAGCTGCACGAAGGGATCACATATTTGAAAACGATTCTCCGCACGGTGGCGAAAGGTGTGCTCAACGAGAAGGCGAACGTGGAGCTTGACAAGCAGACCGGCGGCGGCCTCTGGGGAGATTTTACGCGTGCCGTGACGAGCACGCTGGTCGATGTTAGCGAGAATGCTGACCTTCGGCTCTCCAGATACTTTCCTGCAAGAGCGTTAGTCGGCGAAATCCGGGTTGACCCTGGTGCATACCACCTTGTGATAAATTACTATTCATCCGACAATCGCCTCTTGTATTCAGACGATAAAGGGTTGGTGACGATCAAGCCAAACTCGCTCAACTTATTCGAATCTTTTTTCCTTAATTGAAGTCAGGTCACTGCATTAGTCATGTCATATCGGGATCGTTTCGTGTTTTGTTGCACGGGAAATGGTTGGAAGACCAAGCCCGGGAAAAAGTGAGGCAATGATGTTTCTACTATCTCATAATGTCGTACTCCTCGCGTTGATTCTTCATTCAGGGCTGCAGCAAGGAAAGCCATCATGGATCGACCACCCTGAAAAGAATTATCCGAGCACGCAATATTTGACCGCGCTCGGCTCCGGGGATTCGCGGAAGGAAGCCGAAAACTCTGCGGCCTCAAATCTGTCGAAGATCTTTGAGTCGAGAATAAAATCGGAAGAGACTATCAACGCACGGTACATGGAAATAATGAAGTCACCGAATCAATCATCGCTCGAGAGCCAGACAGGCGTTGACAAGAGGATTTCGGTATCGTCCGAACAAACGCTCATGAACGTTCGCTATCCGGAGAGTTATACAGACAATCTCGGAAGAGTCTTCGTACTTGCGGTTCTAGACCGCGAGCCGACTGCCGTAATCTATAAGAATAGAATCGACGAGAACTATGATCGAATGAAGGCTTATGAGAAGCGCTTCAAGGAAATCGCAGATCCACTTCAACGATATGCGGCTATCGATGCGGCTCTTGTCATCGGTAAAGCCAATGAAACTCTTAAACAGCAGCTTGCCATTGTCATGCCCGGAACGGAGTTGCAACAGGATTCGACTTGCTCGGTAGACAAGATCGCGGAGATCTGCTCAGAGTCTAAGAAGGCGATTCCATTTGCCGTCAGCATAACCGGAAGCGATGCAGACAAGGTCACAAGCGCGATCAGCGAAACCCTCTCGCAACTTGGATTTCCGATTTCAGCGGAAGGAGTACTAACTGTAGGAGGGAAAGAGACCATAGAGCAAATCGATCTGAATCGGCCGGAAAAATTCGTTCGCTGGAGCTATGAGATTTCGGTTTGCGATACATCCGGCACTGCGATCATCTCGCTATCCCAGAACGGGAGAGAAGGACACATTACCTACGAGGAAGCAATCGCTCGTGCATTGAGGACAATGAGGGAAAGAATCAGAACCGACTTCGCCAAACAGCTCAACCGTTATTTTGACCAGCTCGAGATGAAATGAGATTTACAGATTTGAATGGAGACACCCATTTCAGGTTGCCATTTTCAGAGAGACGGTGACGTTGAGATGGGTCGACTACTGTGATGCGGAACATCCGATACTTGATAATTAGTTGTCTGCCGAGTAATGTTATGCGACACCGCAAAGTGTGAGGCTGTAGCACAATAACTTCGCGAGTCTACCATCAGTTGGCAGACTGAAGGAGGCACATAATCGTACATGTTACGACTTAGGTCGTCAGCCGTTGCTGCTGTGGCGGCAGTTTTGCTGTTTACGACCGTATTCATTTCATGCGAGCGTGCACGCAATAATCCCCTTGATCCGGGCGGATCGACTTATCAACCGCCGAGTGCTGAGATAACGCTGGGACCCGCCGAAGGCCAGACGGTTACTTCCAATTCGGTCGAGTTCAGATGGTCTGGCAACAGCGATGCGAATTTATACCGGTACGTCCTTACCAATTATAGCGATTCGAGCGATTGGTCTGCTTCTGATTCGACGAACTTTAATCTCTTGGATGATACGACATATACTTTCACACTTCAAACTAAGTACCCCGGAGAAAGTTCGATCGCCACTTACACGAGACACTTTGCAGTGAAATCTATTCATGGTCCGTCGCTGAAGTTTTATAGGCTGAAGAACACAGTCGCACTACATGGACAGTTTGCTCTGCAGGTATGGATCGTCGGGATAAGTAACTTTTTCTCGGCTCAGATGAAGTTAACTTTCGACAAGAGTCTGTTGAATCTTGTCTCCATTTCGGGCGGCAGCCTTGTCAGTCGGAGTGGCTATTCACAGGCCGTTCTTCCGGATTTCAGCAGTGCTACCGTAATCCAGGCGGCGAACTCGAGCGGCTTGATTGATGTCAGTACTGCAGTGCTTTCACAAAACGGCACATCGGGGGAAACTATCGGCGGAACAGGAGAGGTCTTGCGTCTCGTCTTCAGTGCCATTAGGGCAGGAAGATCTTCGGTGAATGTTAGTCAGGGAGAGGTCAGGGATTCAACTAACACACCCGTGACGCTATTGTCGTCGAGCCCGTCTGATAGTGTCATAGTGTCGCCATAGGCTTCGTGGAGAAACTCATGAACAAGATCATATGGTATACCTTTCAAGCAGTCGTGGTCATCTCGGTGAATACGATGATTGCGGGAAGAGTCTTCGGACAGGAGAATAGAGGGATGAAGACGGCCACGCAACCTCCGGAATTGATACGAAGGTTCTACGATAATTCGTATGCGCTCGTAATCGGAATTGATGACTATCCGAATGCCTCTCATCTGAAGTATGCCGACAATGACGCCAGAAGCATTGCCAACCTGCTTGAAAGCAAATTTGGATTCATTCCTCGAAACGTCACCATGCTTCTTGACAACAAAGCGTCGCGCAAAGATATAATGCTTGCGTTCGACCAGCTTCGGAGAGTCTCGAAGAAGAACGACAGGATCTTCGTCTTCTACGCGGGCCATGGAATCACCGAATCTATGCCTGACGGAAGAGAAAAGGGATACATACTTCCTTACGATGCGGACACGAGAGATCCGTTGACGACAGCGATATCCACAGACCAGCTCAACGAGATAAGCCAGGTCATAGCGGCGAAGCACCTGTTCTTCGTGATGGATGCTTGTTATGGCGGCTTGATATTTTCGAGGGCTGCTCCCCTGAGTGCGTCCGCCATGGATTATCTGGAAGTGATCTCCACTCGTGTTGCACGGAAGGCGCTCACGGCGGGCGGGATGGATCAGACAGTTCTCGACACCGGACCCGGCGGTCACAGCGTGTTTACATTCAATCTGATTGACGGACTCCAGAGCGGTGCCGCCGACCTTAATGGTGACGGAATAGTAACAAGCGGGGAGTTAGATCAATATATTGCGCCGAGAGTCACGGCGGCATCAAGCGGCTCGCAGACTCCGGAGTATGGAATCCTCGCCGGAGATAGGGGCGGAGACTTCGTGTTCGTCCCCGAAGGTGCGATCCCTCCGTCTACTGTGTCGGTCAGGGCGAATGTGGACAGCGCGTTTGTTCTTGTTGACAAGGACAGCAGCAGAATCGGTCTCCTGACCGCAATGGGAGGGAACGTCTTCAATGTGCCGCTATCTCCGGGGGAACACACGTTGCAGGTCTCAAAGGAAGGTTACAAGACATCTGAGAAGAGTTTGGTGGTTAATGCAAATGAGGATCAGAATATCGAGTTTATTCTCGAGGAAGCGCCCTCCGCACTTGACATTGTCTGCAACGTCGACTCGGCCGAAGTTACTATCAATGGTATGAGAGCAGGAATGTTAGTTAATAAAGAGATGAAGGTCTCAAAGCCGATAGGGAAATACACCATCGAATTACATTTGAATAGATATGCGTCTGCGTCTCAGATCGTAAACCTGAGCAATGCCGGGACGCAGAAAGTCAGCTTCAATCTGTCTCCGTTGTTTTCGGAGCTTCATATTCATTCGGACCCCGGTGATGCCTCAATATATATCGGCGGCAGACTTGCGGGTATCGGTGACGCTTCTGCCGAGGTTGACAAGGGCCAGGTCGATCTGAGGATTTCGAAGGAAGGTTACAAGACTCTGGAGAAACGAGTTAGAATTTCAGAGGACAGGACTGATCTTAACTACAACCTCGAGCAGATGTTGGGGTCCGTGTCGCTCTCATCAAATCCATCCGGCGCAGAAGTCTATGTCGATGGCACGCAGAAAGGTACTACACCTGTTGTCATCAAAGATTTGAAGTTCGGGAGCCACAGCGTGCAATTACACAGAGTGGATTACCAGGACATCAGTCTTGTCGTCAACGTTAGCAGCGAACAACAGATGGATAAGTACTTTGAGCTGAAGTCGACTTATGAATCACAGGCAAGAGGCATTTACGAGAGCCGCGTGTCGTCAAAATACGAGGCTGAGTGGTTATGCGGCATTGCCACTGTCGGTGCCGGTGTAGCGGCTTATTTGTTTAACACAAAGGCCAATCAATCATACGACAGCTATACTCACGCTACAGATCTGAATCAGATCAACTCTTCCTGGAATGACTACAAACAAAAAGTGACTTACAGGAATTATGCATACGGCGCCGCAGCCGGATTTGGACTCCTCTGGATTTACAATTTAGTCAGAGGCGTGAGCTACGACGAGGTTCTTGATGAAGTAAGGAAGGGAGACGTTTCGCTGAGGTTAGATAACAGTGGTGGTTTCAAGAGGGTTGAAGTGTCATTCAAGTTCTGAATTAGATTCAGTTTGCAAGATGAGCAGCGAGGCTAAGTGGTCGAATAGATGGAGCGAATATCAGTGAGCGGAGCGACGGAAAGAGATTTGGAGAATACCGACGTGTCATTGCAGACCGAGAATGAAGAGCTGAAGGCAAGAATTGAAGCAATAACCAATCTCGTCGAAGCATTACAGAAGAGAAAAGATTCAGTAGCGATAGAAAATGAAGCATTAAAGATCAGTATTGAATCAAAACAGATAGAGAACAGTGCATTACTGAAAGAGATTGAGCCGCTAAAGAAAATCATTGAAGAGTTGAAAGCCACAAATGAGCAATTGCAAGCCACAATTGAGGAATTGCGGACCCGCGCTGATTCATTAGCTGCAAGAAAAAGAGAATTAGAAGAAAGAGTTGCCGCGATAAAGGAAGGCGAAGAGGCAAAAAAGCGAAGCGATGAAGCAGTACACTTGCGGAATGAGCAAATGCGAAAGAGCGAGCAGTTTGCCGAATTTGTGAGAGCAAAGGCAAGTGGAGTTAGGAAGATTCACGTGAACGGAAAAGAGATTACGGCGAGGCTTGTACGAGTATTTCTGGAGATTGCAGGAAGAGGAAGCATGCATGTGTTTGAGATGAGCAGGAGTCTCGGTATACCCCGTTCTACGATAACGCGCGACCTCGGAATTCTTCGCGGGATGAAGTGGGTATGTTTGAAAGGAAGTTTCAAGTTTGGCGCTTATGTTCTCACCGACGAAGGGAAGAGTGCAATTGAGCAGTTCGGTGTGAAGACCAGTAGCGATAATTTGTGAATGTCAATGGACGATCTATGGAGAAAAGGAAGAGGGAAAGGAGCATGCGAATTTGCTTTGGGCGGCTGAGTTCCGGACCATTGTGCACAAGAAATCCTGAATTGAATCGGGATGGCCGGATCAACAGAGAGAGAATTGCACGTGACTGCATTAGGAGTTCTCAGAGTGAATGTTAGCAGGAACGTCTTGTGGAAAAGCAAGTGCAGGACGGTTGATCGTATCTCTCTTTCTTTGCCTTTCGGCTCTTCTTGCAGATGCCCAAACGCTAAGTTCTTCCAATCATGCTTTGGGCGAAGTTGGTGCTTGGAGCATTGTGAAAATAGGAAGCAGTGATCAAAGAATGTACTCTGTTGCGGTTGGTGATGGGAGAAACGATGGGGTGATGAGGGTATATGGTGGAAACGAGGATAATCACGTTTACGAATTCAGCTGCAGTGATGATGCCTGGACGAAGGGTGACATCAGTCAAATTAACTGCGGATTTGGAATATCATCTGTCGCGATCGGCAATGGTCGATATGATCACGTGAATCGTGTTTATGTTGCAAAGAATTCGATATGCGGTATCTCGTATGTGGGCGAAGGCGAATACACGTATGCTGGCGCACAGTGGAATGGTTACTCCTTTGATTTTGGTGACTTCAATTTTAGCCACGACATCGGATGGAGCGCGGTGGGTTTGGGTGCTGCCAGAAATGATAGTGTATCCCGCGTATACTTTGGCGGTGGCATTTATTGGGGTGATATTGTCGAGTTTACATATGATGCAGGCAAATTTCAGGGAGACATAGTAGGATCGTTCCCGAATGGCTCTGCAATTCATGGAATGGCTGTTGGCGTCGGCCGAAATGATGGCTACGCCAGGATCTACGCAGCCAGCCTAAACGGAAATTTATATGAATGTTCATATTCTGACAGTTCTTGGTTAGTCGACACAGTCAGTGTTGTGCCATCTAAGCTTCTTTTTGTTACAATCGGTTCAGGGCGGAACGATAACGTATCAAGGGTCTATGTTGCGAGTGGGGACGGTCACATCTACGAACTTTCCAGTCATGCTGGGAATTGGACGAAGGTTGACGTGGGATATGGTGGACAAGCAATGGAAGGAGTCGTTCTCGGTTCCTTGAAAAATGATGGGATAACTCGAGTATATGGAGCAAATGCAGACGGTCACATTTATGAATTTACTTATTCCGAGAATTCTTGGAAGGGAACCGACATAGGAACAGCAGAAACGGCCCTTTGGGGTCTGGCGATTGGAGCAGTTCGGGGTGATGGAAAAAATCGGATTTATGGAGCTGGGGATGATGGCAGTGTCTATGAATTTTCTTATGCGAACTCCCCAGCGCCGACGCCCGCCAGTCCGGCAAACGGTTCGACTGGAATTTCGACTAATCCTACATTGACGTGGACTGCTCCACCTGGAGCATCGAGTTACCGCTTACAGGTCTCGACCGATTCGAATTTTGTATCGACAACATTTGATACGAGTGGATTGACCTCGGCATCGGATAACATCACAGGTTTGTCAAACTCCAGGAAGTATTACTGGCGTGTGAATGCGACTAATGCGAGTGGAACAAGTGCGTGGTCAGCAGTCTGGAACTTCACCACTTCATCAGCTGATGTTCCGGTAATAGACAATGTGACATTCTCCGGCAGCCTCGGATCGGGTTTGAATATAACTGTAAAAGGGAGCGGCTTTGCGGATGCATCCAAGCTCATGCCGTATACAGGCGATCTTCCGTACTTCTTATTCAAAGATATCACAGCATCCTTCCAAGCTGGCTACACGGATCTAAAGAGCACAGTGAACGCTGTTACCGTGAAGTACTTATCATGGACATCTAACGAGATAGTGACCGGCGGGTTTGCCGGACTGTACGGCATAGGAGGCAAAGTATCGCCCGGCGACCAGAATATCAATTACTGTTTGGAACAGGAATTCCGGACTTCAGGCAACATGGAACGGCAACGTGCCACTCAGTCTTGTGCCCGCTCCGCCGAATCTGGTCTCACCGTCAAACGGCTCGACTGGAGTGGCAATCAATCCTGCGTTGACATGGAATGCTTACTCTGGAGCGACGAGTTACAGATTACAGGTGTCAACCGATTCGACATTCGACGTAACAGTATATGATTTAAGCTACTTGACAGATACATCCATGACCGTAACCGATCTATCATATTTTACAAAATACTATTGGCGGGTGAACGCAAGCAATGATGCAGGAATGAACGAATGGTCAGCACTATGGAGCTTCACGACTATAGTAGCGCCTCCGGCAATCCCGACGCTTGCTAATCCTGACAGCGGCTCGACAGTCTTGTCAACGAACTTAACCCTGTCATGGAACTCTGCCAAAGGTGCGGCGACGTACGAATTGGAGGTCTCAAAGGATTTGACATTTAACAATTCCATCTTTGATCAAACTGGGATAGATAGTACGCAATATACGTTGAACAATCTTTCTCTTGGAGTCAATTATTACTGGAGGGTGAACGCCTCGAATGCAGGAGGAACAAGTGCGTGGTCAACTGCATGGAGCTTTGCAGTTGGACCAATCACTGTCACATCTCTCAAGCCTGTTCAATCTGGGGTTGTCAAGCTTGTTTACGGAGTCAACACGAATACGGCCCTGAGCCTTACGAAATTTGAATACTCTGTCGATGGTGGAACAAACTGGAATTCAACTCTCAACTATACAGGGAGTGTCTCGAGTATTACGGGGTCAAGAACAGATACCATATACTGGAACACCAAGAACGATTTGCCATCAGTCGAGTCAAGAAGTATCGGCGTTCGACTTACGTTTCATTCTGCAAACACCTTTTCAATTACGCTTGATAGTGTCGGTGTCGACAACCTTGCTCCACGCCTTAACGGAATTAGAAATGTCGTTCCCGGATGGAGCGACGTATCGATTTCCTGGAATGATGCGACAGATATGAGCAAGCCAGTGAGCTATCACTTGGTTCTGACGAAATCAGGTTCTGCAGGTACAACGGTCTTGGACACGATATTCACGACCGACTCGATTTCCATTTCTAATCTATACTCTTCCACGCAATACAAAGCATCGATTCTCGGCATTGATGCGCTCGGAAATGTCGACTCTGCTTCGATCACTACGACATTTCGAACAGGAGCAGTTGCTGACTACAATGGCGATGGTGTGATAAATGCATATGATCTTGCAGCACTCGTGCTTGCATGGACGAACGGTGACTTGGCCCACGCGGACTTGTCTCCGTTTGTCGGGACTTTTCCAATTCTTGATGTCCACGGTGATGGCGCTCTAACGCTGGATGATATCTATGTTTTTGCCAAGATGTGGGACTACTCGCACAGAGTCGGGTTGCCCACTTCCGTCGCAAGTCAACTCGCCAATGTGTCTTTCTCTCCTCAACCGATCCGGAATAAGTTGATAGCTCATAAAGGCGAGCCGATGGAATTCAAGTTCTCCCCCGGGTTGACGGGAGACTTCGCCGCGCTGGGAATCAGGGTCAACTATGGGAGAGCCGTCAGGACCGACTCAGTGAGAGTGTTGCTCGACGGACTCTCTCTTGAGTATAATGATACGAGCAAAGGAATCATCTACGTCGACCTTGCGAAGACGGGGGGACTTACACTTAACGGCGACGACATCATGACGTCACGGATGGTGTTTGACCCTTCCAAATCTGCAGACTCAATTGAGGTTGAGTTGGTAGGATATGATGGCGGTCTGACGGAAAGCTTCCGCCGTGAATATCTCTTCTCGGTCTCGATAGTGCCGTCGAAGTACGCGCTGTTTCAAAATTATCCTAACCCATTCAATCCTACCACGACGATATTCTTTGATCTGCCGGAAAGAGCCAAAGTTAAGTTGACGATATATGATGCGCTTGGTCGAAAGGTGGAGGGTTTGTTGGACGATGAATTAGATGCAGGTACCTACAGGACACGGCTTGACGGCTCACGATTTTCAAGCGGGGTATATTTCTACCGATTGTCTGCTGGAAACTTCACTCAGGTCAAAAAATTAATTCTGCTTAAGTAACGATTCACCGTCGGCAGGTCGATTCTTGGTTTCGCGTTAAATCGGGAAAAGCGAGCCGTTCTTTTGTCCGCAAGTTTCACCACACCGACCGCACGACTCTCCATGAGCTTTTCTGCGAACAAACACCAGTCATGATCCTGCAGGGTAATAGCTCGTCGATGAAGTTAACGAATCCTCTCGCGAGGCAAACTTATCTATGAAGTCTTGAAGAGCTTTCTTGATTTCATCAACAGTTTCAAGTCTCACGAGTATCGATCTCAAAGATGATCCGTTGCGGACGCCGTGAAAGTATCCGTGATAGTACTTCCTGAATTCCAGTAACCCTCTGCGCTCCCCTTTCAATTCGATTTCCAATTTCAGATGACGCAGACATGTTTCTACTCGCTCTTGAAGGCTCACTCCCATTGTAATTTCGCCGCCGCTCAACAGCGATTTTATTTCTCTGAAGATCCACGGGTTGCTGACCGCTCCTCGCGCCACCATGACTCCATCGCATTTCGTGAGATTGAACATTTCAATTGCATCTTCGGCGGTCCTGATATCTCCATTTCCAATGATGGGTAATTCGGCGACTTCCTTAACGCGTCTTATCCAATCCCAGTTTGCTTCTCCGTCGTGACGCTGGTCTCTCGTTCGTGCGTGAATGGTGAGGGCAGACAATCCTGAGTAGGCACAGATTTTTGCAACTTCGAAAATAGTAATGGAATTCGAATCCCAGCCGAGACGCGTTTTCAGTGTGACCGGAAGCGATACGGCGTTCTTGACGGACCGTATTATGGATTCCATCTGCTTGAGATCTTTCAGCAATCCTGCACCTGCACCACGAGTCGCAACCTTAGGCACCCAGCAACCGGCGTTGATGTCGATAAAATCAGGCCCGGCGGATTCTGCGATTCTTGCGGCCTCTGCCATAACTGCTGGATCACCTCCGAAGATTTGGATCCCGATAGGCCGTTCCTTTTCATTTGTCAGGAGCTTGGCCGTGGTCTTTCTCGCATTCCGGATCAGTCCTTCGGAACTTATGAATTCCGTATAGACTATGTCCGCGCCGAATTCCTTGCACACTAAGCGGAAGCCGAGATCCGTCACGTCCTCCATCGGAGCAAGCGCGACAGGCTTCTCTAATTCATATTTACCAAGTTTAATTTTCACAATTCAATTTCGCTCCATGAGCCAACCTTGTCAAGGTTTCTCTTGACCCTTGACAAGGATTTAGCATCTCATGGTACAACTTTGTTCAGCGGGTATTCAATTATACCTTCCGCTCCGCTCCTCTTCAGCTCCGGCACAAGAATGCGAACGACACGTTCATCAATTATGGTTTCAATGGCTACCCATTCATCGTCAGAGAGAGGTGATACCGTCGGCTTCCTCAGCGCCGGAATTATTCCGATTATTTTCGGCAGATCAACCTTTCTCATATTCATCTTCAGACCGACCTTTCCTTCGGCAGCAATGGCTGCTTTGAGCAGCAGAGCAAGCGTGTCTATCTTCTCCTTCTTCCACTGGTCTTTGTAAGCTTCCTTGTTTGCGATCAGGCGTGTCGAAGACTCGATCACCGTATCGATAATTCTGAGATGATTTGCTCTCAGCGAACTTCCTGTCTCGGTGACCTCGACGATTGCATCGACGAGTTCCGGCACCTTCACTTCGGTTGCGCCCCATGAAAATTCCACCGACGCTGTGACGTTATGCTTCTTCAAATATTGGCCTGTTATGTTTACGACTTCGGTCGCGATACGTTTGCCGCCCAGATCAATGACGGATTTATATGGCGAGTCTTCATGTACGGCGAGGACCCACTTCACGCGCCGCATGCTCTGTTTCGCGTAGACGAGCTCTGCAACTTCCACGACATCGCTGCCCGTTTCAATGATCCAGTCTTTTCCGGTTATGCCGGCGTCAAAAGTTCCAAGTTCGACATATCGAGCCATCTCCTGTGCGCGCACAAGCATCGGCTTTATTTCTTCATCTTCAATGCTCGGAAAGTAGCTTCTCGACGACACCGATACATTGTAGCCGGCCTTTTGAAACAAAACCAAAGTCGACTCCTGCAGACTCCCTTTTGGAAGACCGAGCTTCAAAATTTTATCGGACATTTCATGTTTCCTCTTCTAACTGTGAGTGTAAACCGATACTAAAGAACAAAAAGTGAACAATGAAAAATCAAAGATGGAAAGTCTTTCAGTATTAATTGTTCACTTTTCACTTTCTTATTACGAATTCTATGCTGTCGGGCTGGATGGCTATGACCTGCATCGTCGGCGGTATTTCGATGTCAGGGTGAACATGCGATGAAGTAGAGTAAATGAGAGAGTTGTAATTTACCGACGCGTGCAAAGAATCAGAAGTTATTTCCGACATCGTGTTGATCCCGCCCCGAATCGTCACATCAACTGTCGGAGGAAGAAGTAAAATCTGGACCGAATCATTGTTGTTCAGGATTTTGACCGGCACATTTCTATAAGTGTTTTCTGTTATCTGTTCGACGTCGATTTTTAGATCCACTTCCTGAGTGCTGAGCCTCACGAGTTCCTTGAGCGAGTCTGAAAGATATAGTTTCGTATCAACCTCGTTCATCACATTCCGGAACCTTTTCGGTTCGGTGTACCAGGTGTCAATTCGGTCCAGGAGTGTCTGTGCACCCGTGATCGTGGTCGAATCAGGCGTGACCTCAGGCTTCCCGACAATCATGAATCCGTTTCGAAGGAGCACCTGGATCCTGGGAATAATTGGAAGTGACTTACTGGCCACGGTATCTAGCATTATTGTCACAGTGTCCGGAGTCAAACTCATCACCTCCGCAGACGACCCGAGGTTCAAAGAGTAGCCCAGTTCACGGCTTGTCAATATCGTATTTCTCTTTTCCAAACTAGAAGCGTCAATATTAACTGCAGAAGTCGTAGACAGGTACGCCGAGGCAAGCTGCCATCCAGTTCCGCGAACCCTGACGAGAATCGAGTAAGGGACCGGACTTGCCAGGGCAATCCCCTCTGGCAAGTTGTTCACCTTGAAGGGAACGCGAATGGTGACAGAGTATTCATTGTTCATTGAAACGGTTAACCAGACCAGAATTGACAGTATCAACGAGGCAATGACTACGTGAGTCTTCTTTTCCATTAGCTAAAGGAGTTTTGCCTCCTTCTTACGACTCTTGTCCACCTCCGGCATGAGAGCAGCAAGCCCGGATGGCATTGACGGCACTTGCGATCAATCTTCACACTTGTTTCCTTCGGGATGAAGAGTTCATTTGGGGTTGGATCGTTCTCGGACGAAATCGAGAAGCTTGCAAAGCGATTCTTTCACGAGAAAATTTAAACCCGTAAGCATTAATTTCCAAAGATGAGAGGTTAGTCAGTGACGCTTGAGAATTCGGTTTAGTTGTGTGAACAAATGTAGCCGTTTATCAAGAAAATGATTGCTATTTGTCCCCTCCTTTGGTAACTTTTCGGCGAATGAAACTCGCGGTCTTTGTGTCTGGCACCGGCACAAACCTTGTAAACATTATCTCGAAGAGCGAAGAAGGATATTCGACGTCGGAAGTTGTGCTGGTTGTTTCCAATCATGACTGCGAGGCAATCAGAGTCTCCACGCGCGCCGGCATTCAAACGAAAGTCATAGACCCAGGGAATTTCGCCGGCGAACTCGAGTTTGGAGAGTCGTTGCATGGTGCTCTGAAGGAATCAAAAGTCGACTTGGTTGTGCTTGCAGGTTTTCTCAAGAAAGTTCCAGATATAGTTGTCAAGAGTTTTCCAGGTAGGATTATCAATATTCATCCGGCACTGCTACCTTCATTTGGAGGGAAGGGGATGTATGGCATGAAGGTTCACCAGGCTGTGATTGATTACGGATGCCGTGTGAGCGGTGCGACCGTTCACATCGTGGATACTGAGTACGATCATGGTCCTGTAGTGCTGCAGAGATGCGTTCAAGTTGATGACGGAGAGACGCCTGAAAGCCTTGCTTCGAAAATTCATCGACTCGAATACGAACTCTTGCCTGAAGCGATAAAACTCTTCGAAGATAACAGAGTGGAGGTGCAAGGGAGAAAGGTGCAGATCCTTCCTTTCCCGAAGGGACTCAATAGGACGTGAAGGTAAAACGTGTACTGATTAGCGTAACGGACAAGACCGGGCTTGCAGCGTTCGCATCCTCCCTCACAAAATGCGGCGCTGAGATATTTAGTACGGGTGGTACGTTGAAGGTGCTTCGAGATGCCGGCGTAAAGGCGAAGGCCATCGAGGAGGTTACACATTTTCCGGAGATACTCGACGGAAGAGTGAAGACTCTTCACCCGGGCGTTTTCGCCGGGATACTCGCGAGACGTGACGTGCCAAGTCATCTCGAAGAGCTTGAACGGCTCAAGCTATCGCTGTTTGACATGGTGGTTGTGAACCTTTATCGTTTCGAGGAGGCTGTCGCATCCGGGGCGAAGTTGGAAACAATAATCGAGAACATAGACATCGGCGGACCTTCTCTTATCAGGGCGGCAGCGAAGAACTATCAAGGATGTGCGGTGGTCGTCGACCCTTCTCAATATGAAGAGTTAGCTGCGGAGATCAGCAGAGGTGAAGTGAGTGATGAATTGTTGGCTAAGCTCGCCGCAAGGGCGTTCGAAAAGGTGGCTAAATACGATGTCGCGATTGCTGACTTCTTCAAGAGGGAATTTGGCAATGGCGCGCCCATCGGCGATTCAATTTTTATTGCCGAGCACAAAAGTATGGATATGCGATATGGCGAGAATCCTCACCAGTCAGCGGGATTCTATGGAGATTTGGGAAAGTATTTCGAGAAACTCCATGGCAAGGAGTTGTCTTACAACAATCTTGTCGACATAGATGCAGCTCAGCGACTTCTACAGGAGTTTGAACCTCCAACTGCCGTGATTGTCAAGCACACGAATCCATGCGGAGTCGCTACTGCGCAGGATATTCTCCAGGCTTATTTGAATGCGATGAAGACCGACTCGAAGAGTGCTTTCGGCGGCATCGTGGCTCTGAATAGGAAGGTGGAGGCGGCGCTCGCCGAACAGCTGAACCAGATTTTTCTCGAGGTAGTGATAGCTCCCGAATTCTCAGACGAAGCGCTCGACCTATTGAAGAAGAAAAAAGATAGAAGGCTGGTCTTGAAAAAAGGGGATCTTCCCGATAGCGTTCAGGTGCGTTCTTCATGCGGCGGCATCCTGGCACAGACTGCTGATGATATGGTTCTAAACGAAAACGATTTGAAAGTTGTCACCAGTCGGAGACCATCAGAACAAGAATTACGCGATCTGAAATTTGCCTACAGAGTTTGCAAACACGTCAAGTCGAACGCAATCGTTTTTGCGAAGGATGGAATGACGCTCGGTTCCGGGGCCGGACAGATGTCAAGGGTCGACTCCGTGAAGGTTGCTCGCATAAAGGCAGAGGAGGCAGGTCTCGACTTAAAAGGAAGTGCTGCCGCGTCGGATGCGTACTTTCCGTTTGCTGATAACGTGGAGGAGATTGCGAAAGCTGGTGCCACGGCCATCATACAGCCAGGCGGTTCCGTTCGCGATGCTGAGTCTATCGAAGCGGCGAACCGTCTTAACATCTCAATGGTCTTTACCGGTATAAGACATTTCAAACATTAAGAGAGCGGAGTGATGGGATTCTTCGGACTTTTCTCAAACGATCTTGCAATTGACCTCGGAACAGCAAACACCCTGATTTGGGTGCGCTCCAAGGGCGTCGTTCTCAGGGAACCTTCTATCGTTGCATTCGACAAAAACACGAAACGGATCGTGGCGATCGGTCACGAGGCGAGGGAGATGCTGGGAAGAACCCACAGGGATATTCAGGTCATACGTCCTATGCGCGACGGTGTCATAGCGGATTTTGAGATCGCCGAGGGAATGCTAAGGGCGTTCATAAAAAAAGTCCATGCTGGAATGATCCCGAGCAGAAGAATTGTCATAAGTGTTCCCAGTGGCATAACCGAAGTAGAGAAGAGAGCTGTCCGCGACGCCTCGGAGCACGCAGGCGCAAAGGAAGTACATTTGATCGCTGAGCCGATGGCCGCCGCGATCGGCATCGGGCTCGACGTCGATGCACCCGTCGGAAATATGGTGATTGATGTGGGTGGAGGGACGACGGAGATCGCCGTCATCGCACTCTCCGGAATTGTGAATGAAGAGTCGATCCGCATTGCAGGTGACGAGATGAACAATGCGATCATACAATTCTTCAAGAAGAATCACAACATTTTGATTGGCGAGCGAACTGCCGAGGCGATAAAGTGCGAGGTCGGTTCCGCCATGCCGTTGAAGGAAGAGATAACTATTCAAGTGAAAGGCCGCGATCTTGTCGCAGGCATTCCGAAGACCACTGAAGTCAGCTCGGCTGAAATTCGTGAGGCGTTAAACGAGCCGGTCAGCGCGATCGTCGACGCAGTGAAGATTTCGCTCGAGCGAACCCCTCCGGAACTTTCGGCTGATATTCTTGACCGCGGGATAATGCTGTCGGGCGGAGGCGCGCTCCTCAAGGGTTTGGATGAACGTATAAGGATGGAGACAAATCTTCCAGTTCACGTGGCGGAAGATCCGCTCACTGCTGTTGTTCGCGGGGTTGGGAAAGTGCTCGACAAAATAAACGAGTTCTCCAAGGTGTTGATCAAGAGCAGAAGATACTAAATTGGAATAATGAATTATTGGATTGACAGAATGTTCGGCGAATGAATTGAGTGAAGTTGGGATTTTGGATACTGAGTTTGTCTAAGGTTTCGCAATTAGAGTTTAGGATTTGGTCTCGGCTACGCAGCGCAAGGAAAGTACGGAATGTTTAAATGGATTTCTGAATTTTTCCGCTTCGCGAAGAACTACATAATATTTGCACTTCTTCTCACCTTATCCTTCCTTCTGATTTCAACCAATGATAACGTCCATACTCGGGGTTTGCAATCGATCGGTCTTCTCACCACGTCTTATCTGGAAAAAGGAATCCGTGGGATCATTAGCTATTTTACACTGGTTTCGAGGAACAAGGAGCTTCAGGAAGAGAACGCGCAGCTCATAGATATGGCTTCCAAGATCCGGCGCGCACTTGCCGAGAATGATGAACTCCGTGCGATGCTTAAATTGCGGAATGAGAATCCGGCTCCTCTTACACCAGCGAACGTTGTCGGTCGTATGTCCGAAGACGGAAAGTATTTCATAACTCTTGATGCTGGAGAGAGCAGCGGCGTGCGTCCCGGCTATCCGGTGTTGAGTGGCGCAGGGTTGGTCGGAACTGTGATTACGGTCAGCAATAATTTCTGTTTGGTTCGGACGTTGTTGGACAGCGACAGCAGGATCGCGGCCAGATTAGTCAAAGCGTCAGCCGACGGGTTCATAATCGCCGGCCGGTCCGGAGATCTTGCGATGGAAAATGTGTCGAGAAGATACGCTGTGGAAAAGGGAGATGTTGTCGAGACGTTGACGTTGAGCAGCCTTGTGCCGGCGGGCATAGTAGTTGGAGTCGTCACAAGAACGAAAGACGAAACGGGAAACATATTCAAGCAAATCGATGTCCAGCCCGCTGTGGATTTCGCATCGCTCTCTGCCGCGTTTATCATGCAATACACTCGTCCAGCCCAAGCGGTCAATCTCGAAATGAAAACTCTCGTGAATAGCAAATGACGAAACGGTTGTTGGGCTACGCCATTCTCGCAATCATCACGATACTGGTACAGGATTTCTTGGACAACTTCGCTTCAATAAATCTGGTCTCGCCTCAGCTTGTGGTCCTGCTCGTTGTATATATGACTCTTCGGGAAGGTCAGCTCTTTGGCATGGGTGGAGGATTTGTTGTTGGTTTGCTTCACGACTTGCTCGCCACTCATTTTCTCGGCTTCACATCGCTTATCGGAGTGATCGCCGGATTCATCGCCGGTTTCTTCTACAAGGAGAGCGACGTCGAATTGGCCGCGAAAACGTTTAATTTTGCCTGGATCTCTGCGATTACTCTTTTCATTTCGGAACTTGCCGCTCTGCCGATCATCGCAGCGGGCGAATTGAATTATTTCTACGTTTTCTTGAAATTCACGCTTGGAACTACCATCTACACGTCAGTATTTGCAATGATAGTGGTCTTTGTCAACGGAAAGAAAAGACGTTATGTTTGATACCGACTTTGGCTCGCGCGCAAGATCGATCATGATGAGGTTCGCCATCGTCGTCGCTCTGCTGGCCATCATAATTAAACTTGGCGACATGCAGCTGATGAACGTGATAGCGTATGGAAAAAAATCCGAATCGATAACCACGAGGATTTTTGTCCAGCAACCGTTGCGCGGCGAAGTATTCGACCGAAACGGAAGCGTCATGGTTGAAAACGATCCGGCATACGAAGTATCAGTCATACCTTCCGAGTTCAAGGACAACCAGATCCCGGCACTTGCAGGACTTCTTCAAATGGATAGCATTGATATCGTGAGGCGGATTCAAATAGGTGAGACAATCTCTCCGTATTTTCCCGTCAGACTGAAACGCGACATCTCGTTTGCCACGCTTTCCTCGATCGAGGAACACCTTAAGGATTTTACGGGAGTTTATTTCGACATCGAACCGAAGAGAGTCTACGTGGGTAAAGCTCGCAATGCTCATCTCCTCGGGTTCACTAAGGAGATATCCGAGCAGCAGCTCGCGACATTGGGAGATTATTACAAACCAGGAGACATTGTCGGCTACACCGGCCTCGAGGCAAGTTACGAGACCATCCTTCGCGGGCAGAAGGGTCTGAAGTATCTTGCAGTGAACGCGAGAGGACAGGTCGTAGGAACCTATGACGGTGGCAGGATCGATGTTCCAGCTCAGGATGGTTCTGATCTATATCTTTCGATAGATGAGGGGTTGCAGGCGTTGGCCGAATCCCTGCTGGTCGGCAGGCGCGGCGCAGTTGTCGCTCTCGACCCGAATAACGGTGAAGTCCTCGCAATGGCGAGCGCCCCTGATTTTGACCCGTCGGTATTTTCAGGATATACTTCGAGGGAGGAGTGGGACAAGCTGAATAACAATGAAGACCATCCTCTTTTCAATCGGGCGACAATGGCAGCGCTTCCTCCGGGTTCCACCTTCAAAATGGTACTCGCAACTGCGGCGCTCGAAGGAGGAGTAATAGACGACACCTGGACAGTACACTGTGCCGGGTCGTTCTTCTATGGCGGGCGAGTATTCAAGGATGATGCTGTGCATGGTACGGTCAATATCATCCAGGCCATAGAAAAATCTTGCGATGTGTTCTTTTATAATTTGATGCTGAAGGTAGGACTAGATGCTTGGACGAAATA
This sequence comes from uncultured Bacteroidota bacterium, assembly GCA_963704305.1. Taxonomy (GTDB): domain Bacteria; phylum Bacteroidota; class Ignavibacteria; order Kryptoniales; family JAKASW01; genus JAKASW01. The sequence goes on from OY969888.1 coordinate 2,673,332, forward strand.
TGGTGAACTATTTGGATTTGGACGGAAGACCGGAATTGATCTGCAGGAGGAGAGTGCCGGCATAATGCCGTCGCGGGAATATTATGATCAGATATTTGGGAAGAATAGATGGACGAGCGGGTATTTGATAAGCCTCGCGATCGGCCAGGGCGAGGTGAGCGTTACGCCCGTACAGTTGGCTGCATACGCAGTGGCGCTCGCAAACTATGGCAAGTATTTTCAGCCGCATCTCGTCAGATATATCCGCGATAAGAGAACGGGCAAAATCTACTACACTCAGTACAACGAACGTACAATACCGATCAGCCAGGAAGTGTTTGATCAGTTGCGGGAGGGAATGTACCTGGTTGTGAACGGACCAGGTGGTACGGGGCATGCAGCTCAAGTACCGGGTATCGAAGTCGCAGGTAAAACAGGCACTGCAGAAAACCCTCACGGTAAGGCGCATGCGTGGTTCATTGCGTTTGCACCGTTCGATCAACCTAAGATTGCACTCGCCGTGATGGTGGAGAATGCGGGATATGGCGGATCAGTTTCCGCGCCGATAGCAAAACAACTCATCCAGTATTATCTGAATGAGAACGGAATTCAGCCGCAGGAGGCACCAAAAGGAGTTGTGGCGACAACTGCCGCGCTACACTGATGTTTGACTTTTTCAAAGATTCCTTTGATTACCGGATTTTCTTCCTTGCTGTTTTGTTGGGGTTAATCGGTATCTTTTCGGTAAACAGCGCAACCTACAGTTATAGCATGCACACTTACTTCATCAGAGATCTAGTGTGGCAATTAATGGGGTTAGTTTTGGCGTTCGTAATAGTTTTTTCTTCCAACAGATTTCTTCAGAGCAGCGCGTACTTTTTCTATGCGATCACTATTCTTCTCTTGCTGTTTGTTCTCATCGCAGGTAAACGGGTAGCGAGCCACACAAGCTGGCTTGGTTTTCTAGGCATTGGCGGACAACCTTCAGAGTTTGCCAAAGTCGCATCGATCCTCTCACTTTCAAAATTCCTATCTGAAAAAGGGAACGAACGAACGCAATGGCAGATAATCGGAATCAGTGCAGGTATAGTCGGACTTCCGATGCTGCTGACGGTCCTCCAGCCTGATCTTGGAACGACAATCGTTTATTTGGCCATCTTCTTCCCGATCCTATTCTGGGCGGGTCTGCAGCCGATAGTGCTCGCCTCGCTCGTTGCGCCGGTGGCGATTGTGTTTGCAGAATTCACAGGTACGACCGTACTCGTAATGACCGTCATTGCGTTCGGAATTCTCTTTTTCGTGTTGAGCCGAAAGAAGTTGTTTGCCGTGACCCTGAGCTTCGTTGCCGTTTCATTCGGCCTCTTCATGGAATATTTCTACCGCAAACTTCTTCAGACTCACCAGCAAAAACGCATACAGATCTTTTTGAATCCGAACATTGATCCGCAAGGCGCCGGTTATAACGCACTCCAGGCGAGAGTAGCAATCGGCAGCGGGGGTCTTTTCGGGAAGGGATACTTGCATGGAGCACAAACCCAGCTTAGGTTCGTTCCCGCGCGATGGACAGACTTCATCTTCACTGTGATCGGGGAGGAGTTCGGTTTCGTCGGGGCGGCCGCGACTCTGCTGGCGTTCGGGGCACTTCTGTTCAGAGCACTGAGGATCGCAGAATTGGTGAAAACAAGATTCGCCAGCCTTGCCTCGATCGGCATTACATCGGTTCTTCTCTTCCACGTCTTCATAAATGTCGGGATGAACATAAATCTCTCGCCGATTATCGGAATACCATTACCGTTTATCAGCTACGGAGGCTCCTCTATTCTCTCTGATTGGATGATGATAGGTATTCTTCTAAATTTCTATGCGCACAGGAAGGAACATTGAAGGATGATTCTCAGCGACAAGAGAATTCTGGAGGAGATCGACAAAGGGAACATTGTAATAAAACCTTTCAACAGGAAATTCTTAGGCTCCAATTCATATGACGTTCATCTCGCAGAAACCATGGCGATGTACAGGGATGATGTGCTCGATGCGAGGCGGCACAACAAACTTATCACCTTCAAAATAAATGACAGCCATGGCTTTCTCCTCCTGCCCGGCAGACTCTATCTCGGGGTCACTCAGGAATATACCGAAACTCATACACTCGTCCCGTTCCTTGAAGGCAAGTCAAGCATCGGAAGACTCGGCATCGACATACACTCCACAGCCGGGAAGGGCGACGTCGGATACTGCAATACCTGGACTCTTGAAATGAGCGTGAAGCAGCCGGTCAAGATTTACCCGGGCATGCCGATCGGCCAGTTGATTTACTTCGAAATCAGTGGAGACGTTCTTGTCCCCTACAACAAGAAACAAACAGCGAAGTACAACCGGAGAACGAAACGTCCGGTCGAATCCATGATGTGGCAGAACTTCGATTCAAAAATATCTAGCTCGAAATGAGCTTCAAGAAACTTTCAGCTTCGATTGAGAAGCACAAGAGTAATCTTTGTGTCGGTCTCGATCCTTCTATAGAGAAAATTCCAGAATTCCTGTTCGAATATGAAGACGCGGTTCTCGAGTTCAACTCGAGGGTGATCGAGGCAACTCAGGATGTGGCCTGCGCCTACAAGTTGAACACGGCGTTTTACGAATCGCTGGGAGAGAAAGGCTGGTCAACTTTCGGCGAGACGGTTGCGAGAATCCCGGACGATATATACATTATAGCTGACTGCAAAAGGAGCGATGTCGGCAATAGTGCAAGGCATTACGCCCAAACTTTCTTTGACTATTTTGAAGTTGATGCTGCGACCGTGAATCCCTACATGGGCCACGATTCAATCGAGCCCTTTCTGAATTATCGGGGCAGGGACATATTCGCGCTCGTATTGACATCGAACGAAGGTGCAAAGGATTTTCAGCTCAGAGAGTTCGGTGGCAAGAAGATTTACGAGCTTGTGCTCGATAAGATCTCCGAGTGGGACAAGGATGGAAATATCGGAGCTGTAGTCGGCGCGACGAGAGTAGAGGAGTTGACAAAAGTTCGGAAGTGCTATCCGCAGATTCCCCTCCTGATCCCGGGAATTGGAGCACAGGGCGGCTCCATAGAGGATGCAGTCGATGTCGCGAACAGCGATGGTGCACCGGTCATAATAAACGTCAGCCGCGACATCATTTTTGCCGGATATGATGAGAAGTTTGCAGATAAAGTCAGGGAAAAGGCTTTTTATTACAGCGCTCTGCTTAAGAGGCAATGAAATTTTTTCTTAAAAAAGTTCTGAAGTGGTCGCTGTTCCTGTTCTTGACCATCTTGTTTTTTGCTCTCCCGGTAATTTTGCAGGAAGAAAACCGGCCCATGATGAGCGATCGTTCCTCGCAGCAGGAAGTAGTAAGACGAGAGGATCGGGGTCAGAAACAGCCGGAGGTCTACTTCGAATTTGGAGTTGAGTCGGTGAAGGGAAGACTCCTTGGCGATTCAACAGCTCTGACGATGATTACCAGATCGGACACTTCCGAAAAGTACGTTTACCTTTACGTGAATGGTGAAAAAGAAGATATGGCGATCGTCTCCGGCAGCATGCAAATTGATTTTCCAAGGGTATATCTGATGCCGGGAAGAAATGAAATAACTGCGGTCTTGCAGAGACTTTCCGCGGAGACTCTCGCAGTCAGAAGGGTGATTATTTTCTCATCAAAGAAGATGTAAGATGCCATCGCAGGAGGATTCACATCGCAAGCGGGAAGGCTTGACGGAATTCCAGCTCAAGGAATTATTCAAGAACCGGAAGTTCGAGGTGTTGCAGAGCTCTGTCTCCGGAAAGCGTGTGGAAATTCTTCAGGTGGGCGAGACAAATTCAGATACCGGTCCGGACTTCAAACACTCACTTGTGAAAATCGACGGCGTCACGATTCGCGGAGACATCGAGGTGCACAGGAAGAATTCGGATTGGTATTCACACAATCATCATTCAGATCGGAACTACAATGGAGTTATACTTCACCTGGTTGTTGAGTGCGACGACGGACGAGGGTGCCTGACGGAGTCGGGAAGAAAAATAGAGACGGTCGCTCTATCGAAGTTTCTTTCCGCGGATGCAGACAAATTCCTGACCGGCATGAACAGCGAAGAAAAAATTCTTCCATTGAAATGTTCCGGTGAAAACTCGCGTGCTCCGTTCAAGGAGAAAATAGAATACCTGAAGTCTCTCGGTGAGAAGCGTTTCTTGCACAAGGCGGGCAAATTCGAAGAGAGACTGAAAAATATCATAGATGAGAATCGCCCTGTCGTCTTCGAGGCCAAGCAGAAATACTTCAGAGACTTTTCAGAACTTTTGATAGAGCACAGAACGTTCGACAAGTCTGAGCTCCAGGAGGAAGCTTACTGGGATCAGCTTCTTTATGAGGGAATCTTCGAAGGGCTCGGATACAGCAAGAACACCGCAGCGTTCAGGAAGTTGGCGCGGAACTCATCTCTCTCGTTTCTCAAAGAACAGTCCGGCGGAGAAAGGAAGATTGTCGAAGCGATACTCTTCGGCGTGGCCAATCTGTTGCCACAAGATAGGAACGGGTTCGATGATGAATCGAAGATGTATTGCGAAGAGCTCGGCCACATCTGGCAGGGAGTTAGGAAGAAATACAAGCGCGAGTATGTAGATAATTCGGATTGGCTGTTCTTCAAGCTTCGGCCGCAGAATTTCCCGTCGCTGCGGATAGCCGGTGCAAGTCGCCTGCTGACCGGCAGCTGGACAAAGTTTTCCGCGAAGGAATTGATTGATTCTGCCGCATCGAGGAGCGATGACGGATTTATCTCCCTCTGGAGGGAAGCATTAATCGTCCCGGCGGAGGATTTCTGGTCACGCCATTTTGTGTTTGGAACACTTGCATCGACCAGGGTCAAGATGCTGATCGGTGCAAACCGCGGTGAGGAAATCATCATCAACTCGATCTTGCCTCTGACTTATCTTCGCGGCAGAATATTCGACGCCGCCGCACTTCAGGAACAAGCGCTGAGAATTTACCGTAAACATTCTCCGACTACGGATAACAATATCACATTGCTGGTGAAAGAGGATCTTTTTGGCGGGGACAACGTTTTTGACACCGTCCTTGCGCAGCAGGGTGCACTTCACCTTTACCGTACCCTCTGTTCGGAACGGAGATGTGCCAGATGCAAGGTGGGAAAAATGATCTACAGAAAACCGGCTGCCTGATTTGCGAACCTTGTCAAGGCTTAGAACCTTGACAAGGTTATGACTGTTCCGCTACTTGTTCTTGATCTCTTGAAGAAGTTTCGACGCCTCGACTCTTAGAGAATCGTCATCCTCTTCTTTCTTCGGAATGGAAGGAATTGCCTGCAATTGTTCGCGGGCTTTTTGGTAATCGTCGTCACTGACATAGGCCTTGGCAAGATCGAAACGGAACATCACGAAATCTGGCCAGATAGAGACGGCCTTTTGATAGAGTCTTATTGCCTCGTCTAGTTTCCCCCAAGATAAGCCGAGCGGCCATCGGAAGATTGTGGGCTTTTCGGCAAGCTTCGCATGGGTTCTTCCCAAAACGTAGTAAGCGATTGAATTATTCGCGTCAAGACTGATGGCGTGTTCGCAATCGTCGCGAACCTGCTTCACTATTGGAGCGACGGTAAACACCCCTTTGAAGAGGGAAATTTTCCCGTTGGCAATTGCACGATATGTATAGGCCATGGAGTTATTCGGATCAGCAGCCACAGCGCTGTCTGCGTGCTTGTATGAAGTTTGATAGAATTGAAGTTGCGCATCCTTCTGTTGATCGGTAGAGCTCGGCATGTGATCGGCAATGTGCGTTTCGACTCTACAGAGCCGCCACAAGACCTCTGCATTATGTGGATAATCCCTGTTAGCCTCAACAAGAACCTTGTAAGCTCCCTTGTTGTCAAACTTGTCAAAGAGTTCATCGCTTGACTTGAGCATTTCCTGTAAAGATTGCGTCGTGAATGCAGCTAGCCACAACATTGCGACAAGAAACGCAACGGGTTTCATTTTGTCCTCCATTTGAACGGGTGAGAGTCAGTCGCCGAGCTGAAGTCGTCTGATTTCGTCGCGAAGCCTTGCAGCCCTCTCGTAATCTTCGCGGCTGATTGCGTCGGTCAATTCTTTTTGTAGCTGCTCCATCTTGGATTCTTTTGTGTAGGCAGGCGAGCGCTCGCGATTCTTCTTCGATCGCTCAGACTTGGATTCGGTTTGTTGCTCATCTTCTTCTGCTTCGGGGATTGCGGCAGCCTCTTCCATTACGTTTTCCGACACATAAATCGGAACGCCGAACCGTATTGCGATTGCAATCGCATCGCTCGGTCGCGCATCTATTTCGTGGTTCGAAGAATTTCTTTCGACATTCAGGCGAGCATAGAAAGTACCTTCGCGCAATTCGCTGATGATCACATCTGAGAGGGTAGTTCCGAGAGAATCGAGGACATTCTTGACCAGATCATGCGTGAGTGGTCTGGGTGGCTTTATTCCTTCCAGCTCGAGTGCAATTGCCTGCGCCTCAAACTGTCCGATGATGATCGGGAGTCTACGTTCTCCTTCCGTCTCCTTCAATATCAAAGCGTATGCTCCCGGACTCGACGGACTCGGTGAAAGCCCGAGTATGTCCACCATTACTTTGTCCAAATAACTCTCTCCTTAATCATCGTCAATTTGCAGAACGAATTATTCTTTTCCAAGAACCTTTTTTATTTGAGCTGTCAGTTCGGGAACTATCTCGAACGCATCTCCGACGATTCCGTAGTCAGCGACTTGAAAAATCGGCGCATCCTTATCCTTGTTAATGGCGACAATATATTTCGAAGAGGACATCCCGGCCAGGTGTTGAATGGCACCAGAGATTGCAACGGCCACGTAGAGCGAAGGCGAGACAGTCTTTCCGGTTTGCCCGACCTGGTCTCCATGCGGCCTCCAGCCTGCATCAACAACTGCTCTCGACGCGCCGACAGCTGCTCCAAGCGCATCCGCGATTTCCTCGATCATCTTGAAATTCTCAGGCCCGCCTAAACCTCGCCCGCCTGAAATTATTATGTCAGCTTCGGTCAAATCCGGCCGCCCTGCCTTTGCTATTGAGACACCCGTCACCTTCGAGGAAAAATCTGAATCTCTGAGATCTAACGTCAGTTTCTCGACCGCCGCCGGTGAACCGTTTACACCTGCATAACTGAAGACGTTCGGTCTCAACGAGAAAACCTTCCTTGCCGAGTTCACTCTCACATCGATGAGCGCCTTGCCGGCATACACCGGTCGCGTCGCAATTATGTTACCGGCCTCGACCCTGAGCGCGGTACAATCAGCCGCGAGACCTGCCTTCAGCCTGGCGGCGACCCTTGAGCTCAAGTCCTTACCCATCGCAGTTGCAGGAAAAAGGATCACATCTACGGATTGTGACTCTGCCAAGTTTGCTACTATCTTTGCGTAAGCCGTTGTCGAAAATAGGCTGAGCCTTTCGTCCTCGGCAACAAAAACCTTCCGAATTCCGTATGCGCCCAGGTCCGGCGCGATATTCCCGACACTATGCCCAATTACAACTCCAGATGCCTCAGCACCTAATTGTTCCGCCAGTTGCGCCGCAGCATGTGCAACTTCAAATGCAACTTTCTTGAACTTGCCATCGTCCGTCCGAGACACATGGACGGACTCTGCAAATGCGAGAATTCTCATTTCCACCTCAGAGTTAGATAACCTTTGCTTCTTCGTGCAGGAGTCTGACAAGTTCAGGAACTGCGCTCCTGTCTGTGCCGATGATCTTACCGGGCTGCTTTGCGGAAGGCTTCCGCATCTCCGTAACTTCTGTCAGGGGCACAACATCTTGTGCCACCAGTTCTTGAATAGGCTTGGACTTTGCCGCCATTATTCCTTTCAATGAAGGGTAGCGTGGCTCGTTCAATCCTTTTTGCGCCGTGATAACACAAGGCATGGTCAACTCTACAGTCTCTTTCCCGCCTTCTATTTCTCTTTCGCAAACAATCTTCTTTTCATTCTCATTTATTTCGAGTTTCACTACGACGGAAGCAGATGGCAATCCTAGCATTTCCGCAACCATTGTTCCGGTTGCTGAATCATCATAATCAATTGACTGCTTCCCAAAGAAAATGATGTCCGCACCGGCATCCTTGATTGCAGATGCTATCAAAGACGCTACAGTGTATGAGTCGCCGGGGCTTTCAGCCTTCACAAGGATTCCTTTGTCGCCGCCCATTGCGAGAGCTTTTCGAATGACTTCCTTGTTGGAGTCGCTGCCTACGGAAACATATGTCACTTCGCTTCCACCCTTATCTTTCAATTGGAGAGCAGCTTCGACAGCAAATTCATCATATGGATTTAGAATGAGATTGATCTCGGCACGATCGATGCTCTTACCATCGGACCCGACTTTGACTTTTGTTTCAGTATCGGGAACCTGATTGACACAAACGATGAGCTTCATGAGCCACCTATCTTAAAGTTTGAGGCAAGTGCCTGAAAAATTTAGTCCTGCCTGCCGAGAACTTCAAGTGAATAACAACTTCGTTTCCGGGCAGTTGATCCTCTTCACATGTCTGAGATGAGCAAGTGTTCCGGACGACAGCGGGTTTCTTAAACCGTAATTTGCCCTGGTCACATTTTCGCAATCTGGATCACGGCGTATAACAGGGAAATGCCAAGCAACGTCATAACCGTCGTGAGCATTTTCGGATGAGCGTGATGACTTTCTGGAAGGAGTTCGCTGGCGCCAATATAAATGAAACATCCGCAGAAAATTGCGAGCACATTGCCCAGCGCATTTTTCGGAAGTGAAAAGAAGAGTGTGAAAGTTATTCCGAGGACAGGAGCGACCGCGTCCATCAAAAGCCACCAGAAGGCGTGACGCGCAGTTCCCTGGTTCTTCAATACCAAACTGACGGTATTTATTCCGTCGGAAAAATCATGCGTGAGAACCGCAACGGTGACTATGGCACCCACCGCCGCAGAGACCTGGAAGGCAAATCCTATGATCGTGCCGTCCAGAAAACTGTGAAATGATAAGCTGGCCGCACCTAAAGTCCCGCGATGTAGCGGATTCAAATCTTCTCCGTCGGCGTGGAAGTGCAGGACGACGACCCGATCGAGTAGCATGTATATAATGAATCCCAACCCCACCATTAATGAGACAAATGAAATGTCATTCGAACCATTTCGCAGACCTGCAGACTCCGGGAGCAGATCGAAGAACGCAACTCCTATGACTGCTCCTGCGCTAAACCCCACGATCAGATGGAGCTTGTCTTTATGCCTGAGTGCAAACATTCCACCCAACAGAGTGGAAGCGAAGGCCGCGAGTCCTATAAACACTATTTTCATAAGGAGAACATCTTCAACCGGATTAACAATAAGTTAATGCCAGGGTGCACAATGTAGCAATCAAATGGTGTAGTGATTATACATTTGACAAACCGGGGAGAAAGAGATTTTCAAACACTGAGCCATAGGCTCATCAGCCTCGGGCTGAGAATTGCACGAATGGTTCCCGATCATTTGAAGCGAATTTCACGAACACGTACTATTCGTAACATCCACAGTTTCGTGGTTTTTATTCGTGCCTGCACGCCGAAGTGCGTTTTGGCATGTTTGCGCGCCGGAGCAGGGCAAGAGGGAGCTTCAACGCGCAGGCTCGCAGGCGTGTCATTCGTGGTTCTATTCTTAGACAGTGTGGTTTGTTAGCGGAACGGTCTTCCCAAAAGTTGTCATCAGGATGAATAAGCATGCGCCTAAGAAGGGACAGCCGACTGTTTCCTTCGCCAGTAGAAATAAGCTGGCACACCAAGGAGGACCAATCCCAATCCAATCAGAGAATCCCGTGTGTCGGTGACAATCGTGTTATAAACGAACCAAACAGCGACGATGACGAAAGCCATCGGCACAAATGGATACCCAATTGTCCTGTAGGGTCGGGGAGCATCTGGTCTTTTTCTTCGCAAGACAAAAATTCCGAATGTGCCGAGTGCATAGAAGAGCCAGGATGCAAATATCACGTAAGTGAATAATTGATCATACGTTCCGGTAAGCGTCAGTACCGATGCCCAGAATCCCTGCACGACCAAAGAGACATGAGGCGTCTTGTATTTAGGATGAACCAGAGAGATACGGCTGAAGAACAATCTGTCTTTTGCCATCGCAAAGTAAACTCTCGCCGTGGTCATCGTCGTCGCATTTACCGTTCCGAAAGTGGATATCATCACTGCAACGGCGATCAATGCTCCGCCGCTCTTCCCGAAGAACTGCGAGATCGCGTCCGCCGCCACAAGCTGAGAATGCGCTATTTGTGAGACCGGGAGCACGTACATGTACGCTAGATTTGCGGAAATATAAATCAAGATGACAGCAATGGTGCCAGCTACCAATGCTATTGGAATGTTCCTTTGCGCGTCCCTGACTTCACCCGCAAGATAAGTGACGCTGTTCCAACCATCGTACGCCCAGAGAACTGCAACGAGGGCGATGCCGAATGAGCCGAGAAGGGAAGCGCCGTGCAGGCTGCTGAAGACAGGTGATAAATGTTCGCCCCGGCTTCCGAAGACAAAACAGGTCACTATGATTCCGGCGATCGCCAGGACTTTTAAGTACGTGAATAACTGTTGAACGAATCCTCCAAACTGAACTCCGAAATAATTGACGGTAGTGACGAAAAGGATCGCCCCGATCGCGACAAGTTTTATCCCGACTTCAGGCATGACAAAGATGCCTAAGTTCAGGCTGAGATTTCCAAGAGATGGGAAGAAGAAGCCGAGGTATTTCGCGAATGCGACTGCAATCGCGGCAATGGACCCTGTCTGATAAACGATAAATGTTGTCCAGCCATAGAGGAATGCAATGAACCCGTTGTATATCTCCCTAAAGTAAACGTACTGTCCACCGGCGGCGGGGATCATCCCCGCGATCTCGGCGCTTGTCAGCGCTCCAGCCAATGACAGCAGTCCGCCGAATATCCAAACGGCGATGATCCATCCGGCGTCGCCAAGTGTGAATGCAATCTTCTGCGGAACGAGGAAAATCCCTGAGCCGATAATCGACCCAATGACAACAGCAATTGCTGTTGAAAGTCCGAGCCGCTCAGCGAGTTTTGCTTCTCCTGGTTCTCCCATGTTAGCTCATAGCTGATAGCCGAATGCTAATCGCTATTCCTTCACCTCGGCGTAAAACATCTCGACAACGTCTTTTGCAAAGCCGAGTAAGTCCTTTGCAGCTGCCATCCCTTCCGGCGACATTATTGCCGAATTGAGAGCTTGCTGGTCGCTGAAGTACATCTCGGCCATCCTGTAGTACTGCGGGGCCGACATCGGTGCGCCGGTCACTCTCGAAACCTCGAGCCTCTTCATGCCAGGCATCTTACTTACAAGCGCAAGGTGGACATTCTCGTAATGATCGTCGAACGCGGCGGTATCCGCGGGTTTCTTGAACAATGCAACTAACTTTACCATGGTTGGCTCCTCTCCCGAAGCGATCGAGATCGCGAATGAGCCCAAACATAGAACATCTGCTCTGTACGCAATCTGACTCCTCCGGAATTTTGATTTGAAAATATAGATTTTCAAAGTCAGAAGTCAAAAGTCAAAACTCAAAAAGTCTATTTTTCATGCGTGCAAGTGATTCCCGGGTTCAAGGAGATTCTGGTGAGCAGAGTCAGGGAATGAATGCAGTGACCGGAATTTCTTCATGACTTGAAGACACCTAAGATGGTACATAAATGAAAACACTGTTCCCGGGGTATTAGACAGCCATCAATCTAAAGCTCCGTCATTCCACTATTCCATTTTCCTGCCTTTGATTTTTACGTCGACGTTGGTTAGATTTTTTCGCACGAGATTGAAATGCTGACGAACTATATTCCGGTCTTTCTGTTGCTCGCGGTAGCAGCAATCCTCGGTACGGTGATGACCAACATCAATCGCTTTATGGGACCACGTCTTCCGAGCGAAGAAAAGCTCTCAACTTATGAAAGCGGGATGGAGCCCATTCGGACGGCGCGAGAAAGATTCACCGTGCGTTTCTATCTTATCGCTATCCTTTTCATTTTGTTTGACGTCGAAATCGTCTTTCTTTATCCCTGGGCGGTGAACTTTTTATCTTTAGGATGGTTTGGATTCATAGAGATGCTGATATTCATTGTCATAATTCTGATTGGATACTATTACGTGATCAAGAAAGGAGCTTTGCAGTGGCAATAAGTAGATCCGATGGTAACGAAGGATTCCTAACTACCAAAGTTGATGCACTATTTAATTGGTCGTTGAAGAATTCGCTCTGGCCGATGCCGCTTGGGATTTCATGCTGCGCGATAGAGATGATGGCTTTTGCCGGCCCGCGCTTCGACGTAGCCCGGTTCGGAGCGGAAGTTTTCAGGTTTTCTCCTCGACAGAGCGACCTGCTGATCGTTGCGGGGACTGTCACTTACAAGATGGCAAGAGTCGTTCGGAAGATTTATGACCAGATGCCCGATCCGAAGTGGGTCATCTCCATGGGAGTGTGCGCGTCGAGCGGCGGGATGTACAGGTCATATTCTGTGGTGCAGGGGATTGATCAGTTCGTACCGGTCGACGTTTACATCGCAGGTTGTCCGCCGAGACCCGACTCGGTGTTGAAGGCATTGATGGAGATCCAACAGAAAATACAATCGGGTAGTGGCAAAATTCCCTTGACGGAGCGCGAGGCTGTCTCGATCGAATAGAATAAGATGAAAGAAAAGATAGAGTCAAAACTGCGGTCCGCTTTCGGAGACGCTATTTTGTCGGTAGCTGAATTGAACGGCCAGGTGTCGGTCGAAGTCAGGCGCGATAGGATTGTCGAAGTCTGTAAATTTCTGAAGGAAGATCCTGAACTCGAATTCACTTATCTGTCCGACCTCTGCGGAGCGGACATGCTGAATTTTGAAGACCGATCCGCCAGAAAAGCTTATCTTGCGATTGAACATGAGCATCGTCCGGAAAGTGCGCCGAACGAAGAAAGATTTGCCGTCATCTACCAGCTGACTTCGCTCAAGAATAAATCGAGACTCAGACTGAAAGTGAAGGTGGACGGAGACGCACCGGTGTGCCCGAGCGTGACCTCGGTTTACCGGGCCGCGAATTGGTGTGAGCGAGAAGCCTACGATATGTTTGGGATTACGTTCGAAGGTCATCCAGATATGAGAAGGATATACATGCCGGAAGAATATGAATACAATCCTCTTCGAAAGGACTTTCCTCTGATGGGTGTGCCCGGATCTATTCCTCTTCCCAGAAAGTAGAGGATAATGACTATGGCATCCACCGTTGACATATCAGGAAAAACGAAAGTCTCGGAGATACTCAAAGCTCTCGAAGATAAAGATACAAATGTGACTCTCGAAGACCCGCTCGAGAACTATATGGTTCTCAACATGGGTCCGCAACATCCGGCAACACACGGAGTTCTCAGACTTCTCATAAAGCTGGATGGGGAGACTGTTGTCGAATGCATTCCGGAACTTGGTTATCTGCACCGAGGTTATGAGAAAATTGCGGAGGCATGTTCGTATCACGAGTTTATTCCGCACACTGATCGTCTCGATTATATCTCGCCGCTTGCAAACAATGTCGGGTACACTCTGGCAGTCGAGAAGATTGCTGGATTGGAGGCGCCGCCGCGAGCGCAATACATTAGAGTGATCGCTGCCGAACTGGCAAGAATCTCTTCGCATCTCATGGCGATCGGTGCTATGGCGATGGATGTCGGTGCGATGACGGTATTCCTCTGGGCGTTTCGCGAGCGGGAAAAATTGTATGATGTGTTCGACCTGCTGACAGGAGTCCGTTTCACCACGAGCTACACCCGAATCGGAGGCGTTGCACAGGACATGGATGACAACACTGTCCGGGCGATAACGAAATTCATAGATGAATTTCCGAAACACCTCAGCGAGATAAGCCGGATGCTTAATAAGAACAGGATTTTTCTTGACCGGACTGTTGATGTCGGCGCAATCAGTAAACAGGATGCTCTCGAGATCGGATTGAGCGGGCCGAACATTCGCGCGTGTGGGGTCGAGTACGACTTGCGAACCTTCTCTCCGTATCTAGTCTACGATCAGCTCTCATTTGACGTGATCACGGAAAACGCCGGCGACTGCTTCTCCCGTTACATGGTACGAATGCGCGAGATGGAAGAGAGCACTAAGCTGGTGAGGCAGGCACTCGATAAGATTCCGGCAGGGACAGTTAAAGCCGACCTGCCGAAAAAGGTTCTTCCCGAGAAAGAGCGAGTGTACACGAAGATGGAGGAGATGATCCACGATTTTGTAATAGTAAACGACGGGGTCAATCCTGCACCCGGGGATGCATACGTTGCAATCGAAGGATCTAAAGGAGAGCTGGGCTTCTACATCATCAGCGACGGTGGCGGCCAGCCCTGGAGGCTAAAGATTCGGTCGCCCTCATTCTGCAATCTGCAGGCACTTCCCATTATGTTGAAAGGACAGATGATATCCAACGTCGTGGCGATCATAGGAAGTATCGACCCGATAATGGGCGAGGCAGATAAGTGAAGATTGTAAATCGTCAATTGTAAATTGTAGATTTGAAAATGTTCACAGAAGAAAATCTTCGCAAGGTTGAAGAAATAAAGAAGCGATACCAGAAGCCGATGGCGGCCACGCTGCCTGTTCTGTGGCTGGCGCAGGAACAGTTCGGATGGATTTCCGAGGAAGTCATGCATTATGTAGCCGGACTTCTTGATGTCCCGTTCAGTCACATTCTTGGCGTCGTGACCTTTTACACGATGTATAACAAGAAGCCTATTGGCAAGTATCATATCCAGGTCTGTGCAAATGTCTCGTGTATGCTGCGAGGCTCGGACAATTTGGTCGAACATCTTGAGAGAAAGCTCGGTGTCAGGCCGGGAGAGACAACTCCGGACAAGATGTTTACACTTGATGAAGTGGAATGCCTTGGCTCTTGCGGAACAGCGCCCATGATGCAAGTCAATGACGATTACTATGAGAACCTGACTGCGGAAAGAGTCGATAGTATTCTCGATGAACTCGGAAAGCGGGCGAAGCGCTAATGTCTGAAGTGAACAGTAAATTGTACGCGCAAGGCGGTGATCTCGAGTCTCCCAAAATTGTCCTCCCTGATATTCCCGGATTAGACAGAATTGAAGTTTATGAAAGTAACGGCGGCTACTCTGCACTGAAGAAGGCGCTCGGCATGGCACCCGAAGCTGTCACTGATGAAGTCAAGAAGTCGAATTTACGAGGCCGCGGTGGCGCCGCATTCCCGACAGGCCTTAAGTGGACGTTCATGCCGAAGCAAACTGACAAGCCGAAGTATCTTGCGGTCAATGCCGATGAGAGTGAGCCGGGATCGTTCAAGGACAGACATATCCTGGAATTTAATCCTCATCAGTTGATTGAAGGTATCTTGATCGCATCTTATGCGATGGGTGTGAAGATCTCGTATATTTATATTCGGGGCGAGTACGTCAAGTGGATGAAAATCCTTCAGAAGGCGATAGACGAAGCGTACTCTCGAAACTACGCGGGTGTGAATATGTTAGGCTCCAACTTTTCCACAGACATTTATATACATCGAGGAGCGGGCGCTTACATCTGCGGCGAAGAGTCAGGACTGATGGAATCTATTGAAGGCAAGCGCGGCTACCCGAGAGTCAAGCCTCCTTTTCCTGCACAGAACGGCCTGTGGGGCAATCCAACGACGATTAACAATGTCGAGACGATAGCAAACGTTCCAGCTATTCTGTATAATGGTGCAGAGTGGTTTTCGAAAATTGGTGCACCGAAACATCCTGGTACACTTCTTTTCGGTGTTAGCGGACATGTGAACAAGCCAGGGGTCTTCGAGCTTCCATCTGGTACTCTGCTGACTGACATCATTTACAATTATGCCGGCGGTGTACCGGGCAACAAGAAAATAAAGATGATAATTCCTGGCGGAACTTCAATGCCGCCTATCAGAGGTGATCAGCTGGATGGAGTCAGGATGGACGCGGAGTCGCTGAAGGCGGTTGGCAGTGCGATCGGAACTGGCGGCGTCATCGTCATGGATGAAGATACAGATTTGATAAACGTCCTCCTGCGTATCACGAAGTTCTATTGGCATGAATCGTGCGGTCAATGCACCCCGTGCCGCGAAGGTACAGGATGGATGCGAAAGATTCTGCAGCGCATGCATGACGGTGGTGGGAAGATTGCGGACCTTGACCTTCTTGTCAGGGTCGCAAATAATATTGAGGGAAATACCATCTGCGCCCTTGGCGATGCAGCGGCATGGCCTGTCAAGTTCACCATCCAGAGATTTAGAAAAGAGCTCGAAGAAGAGATTTCGCATCAGGCCAGGAACGCAGCCTAGTTCACTGTTCTGGAACGCGGGACCACATCGCGGTTTGTGTCGACAAAGAGTTTGAGTGCGTCATTAAGTCGTTTCAATAACGAGACAAGTCATAAGGGCATCCGACTCGTCTGCGGGGAGCTAAGTGGAGAAACTTTCTTTAAAGATCTTTAGAATTTCAAATGAGTTCAGCGATCTGCCTCTGCCGACCTACATGACCGAGGGATCTGCAGGAATGGATGTCTATGCGGCGGTCAGAGAGGCAACGATTGTTGGGCCGATGTCGACTGTCTTGATTCCGACTAACGTGAAAGTCGAACTGCCGGTTGGGGTGGAAGCTCAGATACGACCTCGGAGCGGACTTGCAATGAGGAACAAGATAATTCTTCCCAACTCCCCCGGTACAATCGATTCCGATTACCGCGGAGAGATAAAAATCCTTATGCTCAATCTTGGGACCGAACCTTTTGTTGTTAACCGGGGCGACAGGATCGCACAGATGGTTATTTCACGATACTCAAGGGTGGAATGGGAAGAGTCTGATGCCCTCGGCGTGACAGCTCGGGGCGAAGGCGGGTTCGGATCGACAGGCATGTCCTCCGGGCAAAAGCCGGGATCATCGCCAGAGGCTGAGAAATAATGGCAGTCCTTGCCTATCACAAGGTCAATGACAGATTCGAATTCGGCATGACGAACGTGAAACCGGAAATGTTTATCCGACAAATTTTCGCACTGAAGGAATCAGGTTATAAATTTTCGTGCTCTCCGTATGAGGCGGCGGCGAGTGATGAGAATGTCGGACTTACGTTTGATGATGGATATGATTGTTTTTACACGAACGTCGTGCCATTTTTAATTTCGGTCGGAGCAAGTGCGATCGTGTTTGTCATAACTGATTTCATCGGCAAGGAGAACAGTTGGGATCTTCGTCTGTCACGCAAGCCGTTCGTCCACATGAACGAAGCGCAGATAAAGGAAGTATCTCAACTCGGATTTGAAGTTGGAAGCCATTCATGCTCTCACAGAGATTTGACAAGGATCGACCGGGAGACCGCTCGCGACGAGTTGTCAGATTCTAAAAAGCTAATCGAGGACCTGACGGGAAAGGAAGTCAACAGCGTATCGTTTCCCTATGGAAGGCATAATTCGAATGTTGTGTCACTTGCAAGCGAACTGGGTTATCTGAATCAATACGGATTAGGATCGAATGTTTCAGGCGGGGTAATCAAAAGGATACCCGTTTACAAAATCGACACCCCTGCTACCGTGAGAAAAAAAGTATCGATGAATAGACTTGAGATTCTCAAAAGTGATCTCATTCATTCTTTTGCGAATATTTCGGCGCTAATTTCTGTTCGACGCACGGAAATGGCGGCGTGAAGAAAGAGAACAAGAATGACGGTTGAGCAGGAAGAACTGAAAGCGGTCGAGAAGAAAAGAGCCGAGGCAAAGCCTTTCTCGACATTGCTGTCCGAAAAAAGGGAATGGCTCGTTCTTATCCTTGCATTGATAATTCTACTTGTCCTCGGTTATACAGTCCGCGAGATATTCGACCCCATATTTGTTTTCGTCGTCTTCCTGATTGCAACTTATCCTTTCAGGCACGATTCGATCGTCCGTCATCTAATCCTTCTTGCCACTTTCGTCTTCGCCTTTTGGTTCGTGATCGAAGTTTCGGGTGCAGTTCTTCCATTCGTTGTCGCATTCATAATAAGTTTTGTTTTTTCTCCGCTGGTGGAGTGGCTCAAGATGAGAAAAGTGCCGAGGGCCGTTTCCATCATCGGTGTCCTCCTGGTGCTCCTCGGCATTCTGGCAGCGATCTCAGTTGTCGTTTTGCCGATGGTGTTTCAGCAGTTTCAGAGTTTCTTGACGACGATTCCCACGCTGTCTGCGGAAGTCAGCAATTCGCTGAACAGGGTTGTGAACCGCGGATTTCTCGGTTTTGCCCCGGAGAATCAAGGCTTGCAGCAGGCGGTCGTGTCAGCTCTCTCTTCGCGGATAGAAGATGTGACTCGCGCAATACCAAACGGTATTCTGAGCTTCGTGGCACAAGCAGCGACCGCATTAACCAAAATGTTGAATCTTGTGCTGGTGCCATTCTTGAGTTTCTACATCATGAAGGATTTCGAGCTGATAAAATACAGGGTGAAAATGGTTTTCCCCCGCAGACATCGTCAGCTCGTCTCGGATATCTATTCGATAATCGATCGAATACTCGGCAGCTATCTTCGCGGAGCCTTGACCGTCGCATTCATAAATTCGATCGTGATTACTTCGTTGATGTCGATCTGGGGAGTGAAGTATCCGCTCGTGATCGGACTCATCTCCGGCCTTCTCGACATGATTCCGTATTTCGGAATCATAATCAGCACATCCATCGCTGTGTTAATAGCACTGTTCGGGGACAATCCCGGATTCCAGGTCATCATGGTGATTGTTTCATTCCTGGGAATGAATCTCACTGAGACTGCGATCCTTTACCCGAGAATTATCGGCTCGAAGATAGGAGTGCACCCTGTCCTTCTTATCCTGGCTCTCTTGATATTCGGCTACTTCATGGGATTTCTCGGTTTGTTGATAGCTGTTCCGACGACAGCAATCCTTATCGGGCTCAGAAAATATTACGAAAAGAATCTCAGGCCGGCACATTGAGCTCAACTCTCTACGTTGTGTCAACACCGATCGGGAATTATGATGATATTACGCTGCGCGCCTTGAACGTCCTGAAAGGAGTTGACTTCATAATCTGCGAAGAGTTCAAAATTGGAAATCGTCTTCTGCGTTACTACGGATTTGACAGACCGCTTGAGGCACTGAACGAGCATAACGAGACGACTGATGCCGAGGCGACGGTCAAACGGATTCGCGACGGTGCCGACGCGGCGCTCATTTCCGATGCGGGGACACCGGTGTTTGCTGATCCCGGTGCAAAGTTGATTCACCTTGCATTGAAACAAGGTGTGAGAGTCGTTCCAGTTCCTGGTGCGTCGTCAATACTTGCAGCGCTCGTCGTATCTGATTTCGACATAGGCTCGTTCCACTATGCGGGCTTCCTGCCGAGGAAGAGAGATGAGCGGAAACGGATGTTGAACAATCTCGCTGCTCTGAAGACTACCTCCGTCATAATGGAAACTCCATACAGGTTCAAGCCGTTGATTGCCGATTGCATCATAGCTTTTGGCAGAGATCGGAGGGCCGTTGTGGCAGTCGATCTCACAATGCCGACTGAAAAAATTATTCGGGGAAAACTTGGCGAGATTGACAGGGAATTCAAGAATGCACCTTTCAAGGCAGAATTTGTCTTGGTGGTAGATGCACCGAAGAAGAATTAGTTTCTTAATCCTCCTTGTTCTCCTGATACCGGCATGCTCGGAGAAACCGCCGATTCCTGAAAAGAAATTTGTCGAATTGTATGTTCAGCTTCAGCTGTTGGATGCGCAATATGGTGGTCAACCTGCCGTGCAGAAAGCGAAGGTGGACTCGCTTTTGCGCTCGTTCAAGGTGAACGATAGCCTTGTCAGTTCCGCTTTATCATGGTACGGTCAGGATCCGGAAAGATGGCAGAAATTTTTCACGGACGTCCAGGAAAGGGTCGCAGAAGTTAGAGGACTCTATCTCAAGCAGAAGCGCTGAGAATCTTCGCGACCAACATCACCTCAGCCAGTTCACTGTCACGAACGGCTTTGTGTGCGGCGACCTCGTCTTTCTTCTTCATCAACTCCGATTTAATCAAAATGAATCGCTCTCTCTCGATCAGCTTTCGCAGGTCTATCTCGCATCCGCGGTCTTTGACGCGCTCCATGATTTCGATTACGCTTTGAACTGATGTGGAAAGCGCGGATGAAATTTCCACGGCAGTGAGTTTTTCAAGAAAAAGTTCGTAAACCTTTCGTTCGTCTTCCGACAACACGACTCCTTCCGCCGGAGCAAAATCGATGCAGACCTGTGCAAGCCGTCTCGTGATCATTTCAGAGCTCCCACCTCGCGGTGGGAGGTAGCGCGCGATATCACTTTCATTGGTTGGGCGTTCGTTGGCGATGTGAATAAGATTCTCGTCGGAACAGACATTGAAAACAGGAACACGGAGCTCGCTTGCAAGAGAGCGCCTTTCGTCCCGCAATGCTTTATAGAGTGCCTTTCTGAAAACGGATTGCCTCTGCATTGGCTTTGAAAATCCGGTTCTCAAATACGACTCCCCTTCTTCAGTGATAGAGACGGTGGGATAAAGGAGTCTGTTCTTGAGCAGATACCCGCGTGACAGAAGGAAATCGAACGCTGCGTAAACAATCTGAGGATGAAGCTCGCCGAATAAGCCTGAATACCTTGAGCGCAATTCGTCCGTCAACTTTTCGCTGGCGGTACCATCAAGTAGAATTTTGCAGTAAGTAGTCCTGCCGAATCTGCCGCCTGTCTCTTTGACGAGAGACAAGATTTGCCGATAAATTTCCTGCGCGGACGGAAGGTCTTCCTGGTGAAGTCCTTCGGCGGTCAACGAACGACTGATGGTGCAGTTATCGCAATTTCCGCACCCGTTTTCGATCTCTTCTGCACCGAAATAGTCGAGTACGTAATTTGTTCGACAAGCTGTCGTCTTTGCGTACTCGATGACTCTTTCGAGACGCTGATGTGCTCTCTCCCGGAGCAAAGTTAGCTGCAAAAAATCAATTGGCAGTCTATCCGTCGGCTCTCGCTTCATGAGCATTTTGAAACTAATTCCTTCTGACGGCGGCTTATATTCCAGTAATCCTGAGCGCTGCAGAATTGAAAGTGTCCGGCTTACGATTGAGGCGTTGCGGCCTGACTTGCGCGCCATCTCCTCGAGCGTAACTGGCCGGGTCTCCGAAAAGATCGCGGTGCCGTGCATCCTCAGAATTGTCTCGAGTATTGACTTCGTGTCGCGGGAAGCGGTGCGCTCGATCGCAAGCTTGTAAGCCTCGGCATCAACCTTTGAATGGATGTAAGCAGCTGCCGAAACGCTGGGAACAAACTTAATCATTCCGGTCTGGGATAGAATGCGGAAAGCCGAATCGATCGTGCGGACATTTAGCTTCGTAAGCTCAGCAATGTTTTGAGTCGACACCGTCAAGTATTCTTCCGCCGCGCTCCCTGTAGAGATTGAAAGAGAATCGAAGATCGAATTGTAAGTCTTTGTGAATTCCTCGTGAGTCGGATATAGAGTGTTGATAAAATATTCTTGGACCAGCAGATCTCTCTTGTGGAAGAGTAAGATGCACTCGGACAGGTTGCCATCTCTTCCGGCTCTGCCTGCCTCCTGATAGTAGGCTTCCAGCGTGCCAGGAACTTCATAATGAATCACGTATCTGACGTCCGGCTTATTGATTCCCATTCCGAAAGCGTTCGTCGCGACCATGACATGATCGGAATTCAGAAATTTTGTCTGAGAATTTGTCCGCTCAACATCCGAGAGCCCGGCATGATACCGAAGGGCCTTTACACCTTTCGAATTCAGCAGGTCGCAAACTTCGTCGACACTTTTGCGAGTCGCGGCGTAAATGATCCCGGAGCCTTTGTGGCTCTCGACGTATTTGAGAATTGCCTGAGTCTTGCTCGATTCTACGAAGACGCGGAAAGAAAGGTTCTCTCTGGCAAATCCGCTGATGTAAACTCGAGGAGCTCGCATTTTCAGCTGTGCCACGATGTCGTCTTGAACATCCGGAGTGGCAGTTGCCGTGAGCGCGAGAAGAGTCGGCCTGCCAATAGTCTCGACGAAATCCGAGATGCGGGTATAGTGAGGTCGGAAATCATGTCCCCATTGACTTACACAGTGAGCTTCGTCGACGGCAACGAGTGAGGTCCTGATGCCGGACAGCGATTCGATGAATCGTTTGCTTTCAAGACGCTCGGGTGCGACATATAGCAGCTTTATTTTTCCCGCTCTTACAAGTTGGATTCGATCGCTCATCTCAACGGGCTCAAGTGAACTGTCTAATTGGGTTGCGACCAACCTATCTCGATTTATCTGCGCTACTTGATCGCGCATCAAGCTGATAAGAGGGGTGATGACGATCGTCAGGCCATCTGACAGGAGTGCGGGAAGCTGATAGCAAACGGATTTACCGCCGCCGGTTGGCATGACGGCAAGCGTATCGAACCCGTTTATTACGGAATTTATTATTTCGCGTTGACCGGGACGGAACTCTTTCAGGCCGAAAAACTTTTCCAATCCCTTCTGGAGACGCTCGGAGGAAATCATGTTTCAATTTAAACAAGGTGTCTCAAATGTTGAATTCGCATTTTATGGGAATTGGTTGATGAAGTCATTCGAGCCAATTTCCTTCGAAGGTCCAGGTAGCTGACCCAATTTCACGGTGATGGAATACTCACAAATTGTTGCCTCAATAAGAAAAAGGAATTTCATATGGTAGTTAATTGTTTGAAATGGTCTATCCGCGGGCATGTTGTCCAACTTGCATTCATTTCGATGCATTGTTAACTTTTTTACCAAAACTGGAGGAACACTTGGCAGTAAATATTAAGGATTGGGCTTTAATACTCGGTGCGTCGAGTGGTTTCGGAGGAGCGACGGCTATCGAGCTGGCGAAGCACGGGATGAATATATTCGGTGTTCATCTCGATCGTGCCGCAACCATGCCCGCCGTGCAGCAGATCATCAAGGAGATCAAACATGCCGGCAGCCAGGCTGTTTTCTTCAACATTAACGCGGCAGATCCCATCAAGCAAAACGAGATACTCGACGAGATCGGGGAACGTTTTTTGAGGGAGTCCGGAGCGACAATCAAAGTTCTCCTGCACTCACTTGCGTTCGGCACATTAAAACAATTCATCGGGAAGAACTCAGAAGACGTTGTCAGCAAGGCGCAAATGGAAATGACCGTCGATGTGATGGCTCACAGTCTTGTGTACTGGACCCAGGGACTGATAATGCGGAACCTAATGAAGAAGGGCGGAAGAATCTTTGCGATGACCAGTTCGGGCGGCCATACCGCGATTCCTTTTTACGGAGCCGTGTCTGCTGCGAAGGCATGTCTGGAATCGCACGTCCGTCAGCTTGCAATCGAGCTCGGGCCGATAGGCATAACAGCCAATGCGATCATGGCGGGCGTGACAGATACACCGGCGCTTAGAAAAATTCCGGAACACATCGAAATGCTGCACGTCGCTCGCGCGAAAAATCCGGGCGGTCGTTTGACAACACCTGAAGATGTTGCGAAGGCCATCGTGATGTTGTCCGGCGAAGAAGCCCACTGGCTATCCGGAAATGTAATCGGAGTCGACGGGGGGGAGGATATTGCAAGCTATGTCGGTCAAAAAGTGGGATCCTGATTACCTGAAGTCCTGATTCCTATCCTTAACTTCCGCAGTTTATTTACAGAAAGGGCAATACATGTTAGAGTTTGATCTCACAGATGAACAGAAAATGTTAAAAGAGACTGTGCGGGACTTTGTGAACTCCGAGTTGAAGCCGCGTGCGCACGAAATCGATCGCGAGGAAAAAATTCCGGACGACATCATAAAGAAGCTTCGCGAGCTAGGCTTCATGGGAGTTGCTTTTCCTGCGGAGTACGGTGGCAGCGGTTTCGGCGAATTCGGATACTGCATAATGCAGGAGGAGATTGCCCGTGGATGCATGTCAACCGCGACGTTTATTGGCGCTCATGAGTCCATCGGCTCCAATGCTATTTACATCGGCGGCAGCGAAGAACTGAAAAAAAAATACCTCGTCCCGCTTGCGGAGGGGAGAATGCTTGGTGCTTTTGCCTTGACAGAAGTTATGGCGGGATCCGATTCATTCAACCTTCGCACACGCGCTGCCTTCGACGGAACGGAGTGGGTGGTGAACGGTGAGAAGATGTGGATCACAAACGGTTCGATCGCTGATGTCGTGTCGCTTTTCGCCCGAACGGATCGAGGGATCACAGGCTTTGTTGTGGAGACGAAATGGAAAGGGTTCCAGGCCGGCCCGCCGGAAAAGAAGATGGGGATCCGCGGAAGCGTAACTGCCCCGATAACGCTTGAAAATGTGCACGTGCCGAAGGAAAATATCATCGGTCAGGACGGCCGTGGATTTGTAGTTGCGATGAAGACGCTCGATGCGGGAAGACTTGGGCTCGGAGCCGCATGCACCGGCGCGGCGAAAGAGCTGCTCGAACTCTCGACAAAATATGCAAAGGAACGGAAACAATTCGATTCCGCCATCGCAAACTTTGAGGCGATTCAGTGGATGCTGTCGGATATGGCCACGCGGATTTACTGCATGGACTCTATCGTGTACCGTACCGCCGCTGCATACGACGCCGGGAAATCAATCTCGCGCCAGGCGGCCATCGTGAAATTGTTCTGTTCGGAAGCGCTCGACTTCGTCGCCGATTGCGCCGTGCAAATTCATGGTGGCATGGGATACTCGCGTGAGATGCCGATTGAACGATTCTATCGTGACTCGCGGATTAACCGCATCTTCGAGGGGACGAACGAAATTCAACGGCTTGTGATAGCCAAGGATTTGATTAAGAAGAATGGAGTACTCTGAGAAGTCATGAGTGAATCACGGATCACCAACGTTCACATCCATTCTATGAATGCTGCTCATCGCCGCCTGCAACGATGAAAAGACTTCTCGTATCCCGCTGATTGTCTGCCGCGGAACGTGAACGGCGGAATCTCTTGAGAGATCAATTTCTCGCGGGGGATCATTGAAATTCGACCGGTCATGCCAGCTATATTTATTTCACCGTTCAAATGATCGCGGCCAGATCGGAAGTCAATGTTAAGCAGGGCTGTATATTGGGTCCGGAAAAGTTTATATTTAAGCCAATGAGGGATTCGAGAATAATCAGGGCGGTGTGTGTCGGCTTTTTCTTTTTCATTTTGCTTTCGACCTGTGCAAGCGCCCAGAAAGTCAGAGTTAATTTCGATTACGCCACTTTCCGCTATGACTCCGTCAAGACATATGTGGAACTCTATTACAGCTTCAGCAGAGGTTCTTTACATTTTGTCGGAAAGGATTCTGCGTTTTCAGGTCTTCTCGTCTTTGATGTTGGCATCAAGCTGCCGGGCGCCGACACGTTGATGGAGCACCGAGTCTGGAAGGTCCCGGTTAATGCTTCCGATACTACAGCCGACAACGTTAAAGACAATCTCGTCGGCCAAATCAGTACGGCTGTTTTCCCCGGCAATTACAAACTGATCGTAGTTGTTACAGACGAGGTTGATACTTCAAATTCATACCGCATGACGGAAAACCTGGAGGTGCCGAAATACCTTCCTGATAAATTGGAGGCGAGCGACGTTGAGCTGTGCTCCACAATTTCTCCCGGCGAACAAGACACGCGCGATATTTTTTACAAAAACACTTATAAGGTCATCCCGAATCCGTCAGGAGTCTTCGGTGTCGGCATGCCGATAGTCTACTACTACTTTGAAGTTTACAACATCTCCGAGAAGCCTGGCGACACCACCTTCACTGTGGGTTATCAAATCCGGGACAGCTTTGGCGACGTGCAAAAAAGCCGCACGCGGACTAAGAGAATGTTTGGGAATTCGAGTGTCGAAGTTGGAACGGTGAACGCATCGAATCTGAAAACGGGAGCTTACACGATGATCTTCACCGTTACCGATTCAGCTGCAAATGAATATGCAAATTCCGTCAGGAGATTCTTCGTTTATAATCCCAACCTGGGAGCGCCGGCGTCCCCTGGTTCCGATATGGCGGGAGCATCCCTTCTCTCCAGTGTTTATGCCGCGATGGGTGAACAGCAGCTCGACAAGGAATTTGCGGCGACTCAATACATTTCGACGCCAGCGGAAAAAGATCAGTATGAGAAGTTGCAGGGTGTCGACGCGAAGCGACGTTTTCTCTATGAGTTTTGGAAGAAACGAAATTCTAATTCAGTGTCTCCCAATAATGATTATAGAACCGAATACCTGCAGCGCGTCACTTATGCGAATGATCATTTCAGATCGGGGAACAGGGAAGGCTGGCGAACGGATCGAGGAAGGGTGTACATAATCTATGGAAATCCCGACGAGATAGATAGACATCCGAACGAAACGAATTCGAAACCGTACGAGATCTGGTATTATAATTCTCTCGAAGGCGGTGTGAGTTTCGATTTTGTCGATAGAACGGGATTCGGAGATTATTCGCTTGTCAATTCCACTGAGCGTAATGAGATTCATGACGACAATTGGCAGCAATACCTGCAGACCACCTATTGACTCTCTGCTTTCGCGCAAACCATCTCTCTTATAAGCCGTTCGGAACAAACTGCCCCGCGTATCTGTTAGAATTTTTTTCATAAAGGAGAGTGTTGTCACACACAACGATCAAGGGTAGAAGCTCCGGGTTTAATCCGCCAAACAGGTTTGAAGAAATCACCATCATACCCTCCGATGATGACAGCAGGTTTTTCGCGGATGAGGATCCGTCTGAGCGGAAGATCGAGACGAAATTTTTCGCCGATTCATCCCGGACAATTCTCGCAAAGAACGACAGCCCGGACATTTCGTTTACCTACAGCTTAAATCCTTATCGCGGATGCGAGCACGGCTGCATCTACTGCTATGCACGCCCGTCGCATGAGTATTTGGGCTTCTCCTCCGGACTCGATTTCGAAACGAAGATTATGGTGAAGCGTGATGCTCCTGAGCTTCTTCGAGAAACGTTCATGAAGAAAAGCTGGGAACCGCAGGTCATCGCTTTGGCAGGGAATACGGACTGCTACCAGCCTGTCGAGCGAAAGCTGAAATTGACACGTCGCTGCCTGGAAATGTTCCTCGAATTCAGAAATCCTGTCGGCATCGTTACGAAGAACTCTCTCATTACCCGCGACCTCGAGATACTCAAAGAGATGGCAGAGTTAGATCTCGTGAGTGTTGTCATGTCGGTCACGAGTTTGAATCAGGAACTGACAAAGAAGATGGAGCCGAGGACATCTTCGCCCGCAAAGAAGCTCGAGGCAATAGAGCTGCTTGCCAAGAATTCGGTTCCGGTCGGTGTTCTGGTTGCGCCGGTGGTTCCGGGCTTGACAGACGAGGAGATTCCTTCGATCGTACGTGAGACTTCATCGAGGGGCGCGAAGTTCGCGAGTATGCAGATGCTTCGGTTGCCATTTGCTGTCAAAGACTTGTTTGTCGACTGGCTGAGGAGGGAATTCCCCGATCGCGAGAACAGAATAGTGAGCAGGATAAAAGATGTACGTAAAGGGAAGATGAACAGCAGTGAGTTCAGGGAACGGATGAGAGGAACGGGGCCGACGGCAATGGCCATTCACCAGCTCTTTCGCGCGAGCTGCAAGAAGTATCACCTGAATGAAGATGAAATTGTTTTGTCGACGGATAAATTCAGGCGGCCGGGTGGGATGCAGATGGAAATGTTTTCGGAGTGAAGCGGTTAGCTATTAGGTTTTAGCGATTAGCGGACGGTGGGAAACAGGACACGAATCTTGATGAGGATCGTTGATTTGTTGTGGGAGAGGAGGCAAATTTCGGAGCAAGCGATGCTAATTTTCATCTTTCGGCTTGACTATTAGACTGACGGGAGATTGTGGCTGCCACAATAAGGGCAACTGGTAGAGTGTAGTGGGAGAATTGGAGGAAAAAGTCAATCACCATGTCTTTTGATTCACAGAGCCGTCATCGGCGTAGTATCCGTTTGAAAGGTTGGGATTATAGGAGAGCGGGTTTTTATTATGTTACAATCGTGACGAAAAATAATGTGTGTTTATTTGGCAATGTTGAAAACGAGCAGATGGATTTGAATGAGATTGGAAAGATTGTCCAAGATGAATGGTTGAAGACGCCAATTGTGCGGCCATATGTTGGATTGGATGAATTTGTGATTATGCCGAATCATTTGCATGGGATAATAATCATTAAAGATGAATCGGAGATTGAGGATGCATCCGAATCTAGAGAGGAAATCCAAACCGGAGGGGCGATCCGCCGGATCGCCCGTAAGGATGGAAATGAAATGATGAATCCAAAGGCGAGATTGAAATCCGCCTCTCTAGGCGCAATAATTGGGCAATTCAAATCCGAATCTGCGAAGAGAATTAATATTGATCGTAGTTCCCCTGGAATGCCGGTGTGGCAAAGGAATTATTATGAGCATATCGTCCGTGATGATAAGAGCCTCGAGCGAATCAGAAAGTATATTATAAATAATCCGTTAAAATGGGAGATGAGCAAAGGGCATTTTCACGATTTTGAAATTTAAAGATAAGGAAATTGCGATTAGGTTGTTTTCCCACCGCGCATTTAGAATGTTGTTTCTGCGAATTAAATCTGATTATTTTTTCATGAACTGAGAGGGACGTATGAATACGCAACCCGCTGATCGTTTCTTCAATCTGATAATCACGTCATTATCTGCCATTCTTTTCTCCGCCCTGGTTTCTTTGGCTTTTCCTGTGGCTGCACAAGTCATCACAACTGGAAATTCAGCCGGTGACCTCAAGTTACTGCAGCAGCAAATTGACACAGCCTACGCGCGGCTCCAGCCGCAGGTGATCATGCCTGCCGAAGGTTATCTCAAATATGATTATCTGATCCCGGCCGGTTTCTACAAACAAATGTGGGATTGGGATGGCTTCTTCATCGGCAATCACCTCATGAGCCAGAATAAAGAAAATGCGAAGTACCTGAAATGGTGGGTTCTCAACTTCGTCAACTCAGTAGACTCAAATGGCTACGTTTCAGGTTGCATCACGACGAAAGGCCCTCGCCCGATTTTCGGAAAGTTCGCGATGAAACCTTTCCTCTCGCAGGGCGCATACTTGGTATCGAAGCGGACCGGAGATTTCTCATGGCTCAAACCTATTTATGGCAAGTTGAAAGCTGTGATCTCGTACAGAGAATCGACGGAGCTCGACTCGACATACGGACTCTTCTACTGGGACATCGGCGTGCAATCGGGCGCGGACAACAACCCGGCAGTCGGCAACGACGAGAAAGACCGCGATCAGATTATCGGATGCGATATAAATACTTTTCAGTTCCGTGAGTACGAAGCGATGAACCTCATCGCGAAGAGGTTGAGCTATCGCTCCGATGCCGATTACTATCACAAGAAAGCAGAGTCATTGAAATATTCCATGATCAAATATCTTTGGTTTGAGGGTGACGAGTCTTTTTTCAACATTCG
Organism: uncultured Bacteroidota bacterium; assembly: GCA_963704305.1. Lineage (GTDB taxonomy): Bacteria > Bacteroidota > Ignavibacteria > Kryptoniales > JAKASW01 > JAKASW01. Next base: position 2,702,761 of record OY969888.1, read on the forward strand.
ACGTGACAACGGCAGGGCTGTCAAGCGTGTAACATATTCCAATTTTGTTCCGCTGATCGAGAAGATTCTCCCGACGGGGCAGGGCCGTGCCATGATAGAGAAATACCTGTTGAACAAAGATCATACGCTTGCCGACTATGGCATTCGCTCATTATCCCGGCAAGATCCGGATTACAACAATCGGATAATGATCGCACCATACTCTAATTGGCAGGGCCCGATCTGGATCAACGCAAACTATATGGACATGATAGCGTTGATGAACTACGGCTTCGATAAGGAGCCTGCGATACTCACTGAGAAACTTGCCCGCGTGGTACTTGACGATATCAAAACTTGCGGCTCGATGCACGAGTGCTACGACGCCGACACTGGAACGCCGCTCGCGCCAACTGCAGAAGAATCTCCAGGTCACATCTTTGCTGGATTCGTCGGCTGGAACTTGCTCGTTCAAGACATGCTGCAGGGAGCGATTACTGGGAAGTGGATGATGATGGAGATGAACTAGAGTTCGAATGTCTGAGACTGGAAGAAATCTGCAGATGAAATGTTGAACGAAGACGCTTGAGACATGGATGTCTGGTGCGATGCACGCACAGTTCATTCAATACTAGCGCGCTGAGGGGTTTGCGGAGAGTAACGGTCATGACTACAAAAAGCGAGCCGGGTGATGACGTGTGTTTTTGGAAGGCGTTGAAAGAGGGCCGTATGTGCTTGTTATTACGGAGGTTTTGAAATTTGCTTTGTACCTTGACTTTTTGGCAAATTTTGCTAAATTTATAAGCTCGAATGCGTATCGCTGGCGTAGCTCAGTTGGTAGAGCAGCTGACTTGTAATCAGCAGGTCGGGGGTTCAAATCCCTTCGCCAGCTCGGTTACGAGCCTGCAGGCGGAATTGTAATCCGGCGAGCAGGTGAGCATCTGGGCGGACGCCGGAGTTGGAGAGCCGGGGCGGACTGTAAATCCGTTGGCTTACGCCTTAGAGGGTTCGATTCCCCCGCCGCCCACTGCTTGTTCTTGATTTTGATGTCGCCTAGGAAATGTCTTTTGTTTCATGTGCGGGAGTGACTTCCGTATGCAGCGGAGTAGAGTGATCCTGCTTAGCGGTATCGGTTATGGGTTCGCCGCCAACAAATTGTAGGAATGCAATAAGGAAAATGTTGTGAGTCTTGCGGGAGTAACTCAGTTGGTAGAGTCACAGCCTTCCAAGCTGTTGGTCGCGGGTTCGAGTCCCGTCTCCCGCTCTTGAGGTCCGATGCGGCCGTTCGAGTATATACGCGTGCAGCTGGTTCCGGACGCTGACTTTCTTTTTCATTGCTGTGACTGCTCACGTAGCTCAGCTGGTAGAGCAACGCCTTGGTAAGGCGTAGGTCACGGGTTCGAGTCCCGTCGTGAGCTCGCTGGACTTCACGCCTGCGTACAGAAGCACCTTGGCGCGCAAGCAAGAACGTTAGGTGTAGTGAAGCTGCACTTCATACTTGAGTACTCCGGAGCGAGATGTCCGTAATGAGAGGTTTTTCGAATGTGGAGCCAAACTGAGGTAAGATTATGAGAGAGATAATTACACTTGAATGCACAGTCTGCAAACATCGTAACTATACGACCACGAAGAACAAGAGAAAGCAAACCGGCAGGGTCGAATATAAAAAATACTGTCGCTTCTGCAACAAACATACTTCTCACAAAGAAACAAAATAAGAATTTTGAATTCTTAATTTTGAATTTTCAATTAACAGTTCAGACTTCAATATCCAGAATTGTGAATATAAGATACGTCAGTAGCTCAATTGGCAGAGCAGCGGTCTCCAAAACCGCAGGTTGGGGGTTCGAGTCCCTCCTGACGTGCCAGTGAAATGCGAGAAAGATACATCAATAAGACATTAGATGGGACAGCGGTCTCCAAATCCCGAAAGCGTTCGGGATGGGGGTTCTGCGCCGAAGGCGCATCCGCCTCTGGCGGAGAATCCCTCCTGACGTGCCTGATAGAGGATTGAGAATGAGAGAAAAAATAATTGGTTTCTTTGACGATGTCGTGAAAGAGATGAAGAAGGTGACGTGGCCGACAAAAGATGAGTTGAAAGATTTTACAGGTGTCGTGCTTGTCGCTACTTTGATCATGGCCGTTTTCATTTATGCAGTCGATACGATAGTTAATGTTGCACTGAGAGCAATATTATGAGCGAGACAGAAGCGACCACCAAGAGGTGGTACGTTGTGCGGACATATTCGGGACAGGAAAGCAAGGCGGTGGCATATCTTGAAAGCCAGCTCAAGGATTCCGACCTGAAAGAGAAATTCGGTGAGATAGTGATTCCGACCGAGAAGGTACCGACTATCAGCGAAAGCGGCAAGAGGAAAGTGAAAACCCGGAATTTCATGCCGGGCTATGTAATGATCGAAACGGAAATGGACGATCGCGTCAAGGCATTCATTCTTAGTGTGCCTTCCATAATAAGTTTCGTCGGACCGAAAGGAGACCCGAGCCCGCTTCGACCGGATGAGGTCGTCAGATTGAAAGGGAGAATCGACGAGCACGAGGACCGACAGATTACCGAGGTCCCTTTCAAGATCAATGACAAGGTCAAGGTCATAAGCGGACCTTTCTCGACTTTCAAAGGAGAAGTCGCAGAGGTTAACGAGGACAGGATGAAATTGAAAGTGACCGTCACAATATTTGGCCGGCCGACTCCTGTCGAATTGAGTTTTACCGAAGTCGAACTAGAGAGATAATTCAGGTGAAAAATGGCTAAGAAAGTTGTAGGCTTTGTAAAATTACAGATACCTGCCGGACAAGCGACACCGGCGCCGCCGGTCGGCCCTGCACTGGGTCAGAAGGGCATAAACATAATGGAATTCTGCAAACAGTTTAATGCCCGCACGCAGGATAAGCAGGGATTGATAATTCCAGTCGTCATAACTGTTTTTTCCGACAAGTCTTTCACGTTCATAACCAAGACCCCTCCCGCTTCCGTCTTGCTTGTGAAGGAAGCAAAGGTCGAAAAAGGTTCGGGAGAACCTAACCGTGTGAAGGTCGCAAAGGTAACCCGCGAGCAGGTTAAGAAGATTGCCGAGATGAAGATGCCGGACCTGAATACGACCGACATCGAGTCGGCGATAAACATGGTTGCAGGAACCGCCCGGAGCATGGGCATCGTGGTCGAAGGATAAAAGAGAGTACAGAAGATGAAACATAGCAAGCGATTTAGAGAAGCTTCGAAACTGATTGAGAGGCCGAAGGAATATTCTGTCGATGAGGCGGTCGAAAAAATAAAAGGGACTGCGAAGGCAAAGTTCGACGAGACGATAGATATCGCAGTTCGCCTCGGAGTTGACCCGCGTCATGCCGATCAGGCGATCCGTGGGACCGTGTCGCTTCCACATGGAATAGGAAAGACCGTGCGAGTGCTGGTTCTTACAAAGCAGGCGCAGAAACAAGAGGAAGCGAAACAGGTTAGTGCAGACCACGTCGGCTTTGATGAGTACATCAAGCAGATCCAGGAAGGCTGGGCCGATATAGATGTAATCGTGGCAACTCCCGACGTGATGGGCGAAGTTGGAAGACTCGGCAAGGTCCTCGGCCCGAAAGGTTTGATGCCGAATCCCAAGAGTGGCACGGTCACTATGGATGTTGCAAAGGCAGTTACAGAAATAAAGGCTGGAAAAATAGAGTTCAGAGTTGACAAGGCAGGCAACTTGCATTCTGTCGTCGGCAAGGCTTCATTTGACAAGCAGAAACTCATTGACAACGTCAACACATTTCTTGCCGCGGTCAACCGGCTGAAGCCCGCATCTGCGAAGGGACAGTATATAAAGAGCGTGGCAATATCTTCCACGATGGGACCATCTGTCCGAATCGACAAGTCGCTTGCTTCGAGCTTACACTGAGTTTACGCACCGAATGCTTCTAAGCTTCAATGACTAATCTCAAACATCTGAGGAAAAGATGAAAAGAAACGAAAAGGAACAGGTCGTCGCCGAAGTGGCGGAGATGATTTCCAATTCGAGCAGTCTTTTCTTCACGGACTTTGTTGGAATGACAGTCGCGCAGAGCACTGAGCTGCGGCGGGAGTTCCAGAAAACCGGCGTGAAATACCGGGTCGTCAAGAACACCCTTATCAAGAAAGCGCTGCAGACTTATTCTCCGGATGAGTCTGCATACAAGTACCTTGTTAAACAAACGGGAATCGCTTTCGGAATGGATGATCCCATTGCGCCCGCCAGAGTCCTGAAGAAATTTTTTGACAAGAACCAAAAGCCTGCGACGAAGGCATTTGTAATTGACAAGCAAGTATTCGACGGGAAACAGCTTGCTGAATTTGCTTCGATGCCTTCTAAGCCTGAAATGATCGGAGCTATTCTCGGAAGTTTGCAGGCGTCAATTGCAGGAGTTGCTGGCTCGATCTCCGCAGTAATGCGTGACCTCGTTTCAGTGCTTGATGCTATTGAGAAAGTAAAGTCGCAAGATGTTGCGTCTCAACCGGCGCAAGCGTCATAGAATTTTAAAAAGAATTTCAAAAGGAGAAATAAGAAATGTCGGAAGTAGTTCAGGAACTGGTAGAGAAGATAGGCAAACTCACTCTCTTGGAGGCATCGGAACTTAAGAAGGCGCTCGAGGAAAAATTTGGTGTCACTGCGGCCGCACCGGTGGCGGTTGCCGGAGGTGGGGTAAGTGGAGCTGCAGGAGCAGCACCGGCGGTGGAAGAGAAGACTGAGTTTGACGTGAACCTCATTGCCGCGGGCGCTCAGAAGATCAATGTTATCAAGGTCGTCCGTGCAGTCACGGGACTCGGCTTGAAAGAAGCTAAGGATCTCGTTGACGGTTCGCCGAAGATCGTGAAGGAAGCGTTATCAAAGGCAGATGCCGAAAAACTGAAAAAAGATTTGGAAGAAGCTGGAGCAACTGTCGAGCTGAAGTAAAGATGTGAGATTTTGCATCTCTACAGAACTTTAGCAGGCATTTGAACGTTTTATTGGTAGTGACAATAGCCAATGTGGTAAACCGTTCCGATTCCACGCGGAACGGAATACCTATCTCATTACGGGTCCGAGCCTGCTGTTCGTTTCTTTCTTCCAGAATATCTAAAGGAGTATGACTACGTTGAAGAGTCTCGATTCTAATGGGCAGAATTCACAACGTTTGAACTTCGCCAAGATTCCTCAGAAGGTTGATTATCCCGATTTGCTCAATGTCCAGATTCAGTCGTTCAAAAAATTTCTCCAGGAGGATGTCACGCCCAAGAGGAGGAAGGCTACCGGACTGCAAGGCGTGTTCCAGGTGAACTTTCCTGTTTACGACAACAAGGAGCATTTCGCTCTCGGCTTTGTCGAGTACAGCATAGAAAAGCCGCGCTACGGAGTTGAAGAGTGTATCGAAAAAGGTTTGACATACTCCGTCACGCTGAAAGCGAAGCTTCGACTCGCCAGCAAGGATGCCGATCCCGGTAAAGAGGGATTCATGGAGGCGAAGGAGCAGGAAGTATACCTAGGCTCCATTCCTTACATGACCGACCGTGCGACGTTCATCATCAACGGTGCGGAGCGCGTTGTCGTGAGTCAGCTGCATCGTTCGCCAGGAGTCTTCTTTGTTGAGACGGAGCATCCGAACGGGGCGAGAATATGGAGCTCGCGCGTCATACCTATGAGAGGTGCCTGGCTCGAGTTCACAACTGATATCAATAACATTTTGTGGGTCTACATCGACCGGAAGAAGAAGTTCTACGCAACCACACTCTTGCGCGCGCTTGGTTACGAAAAAAACGAAGACATACTCCAACTTTTCTCCCAGGTAGAAGAAGTAAGCTTAGCCAAGATTGATTTGAACGAGTTCATTGGGAGAAGATTGGTAAGCGACGTGGTGGACACAAAGACCGGTGAGATCATCATCGACACGGCGGATATGTCGCTCGAAGAACTACGGCTTACCGAAGAGCATATTGGACTCATCAAGAAAGCGAATGTCAAGAAGCTTCAGTTCTTGAGGACCACTCGCAAGGGAGATGATCCTATATTGTTCAATACCATCAGGGAGGACTCGACCAGTTCCAGCGAGGGTGCACTGAAGAAGATATATGAAGAATTGCGGTCGGTGGAGGCGCAGGACACTGAAACGGCTCGCGGACTCCTGGAAAAAATGTTTTTCAGTGAAAAGCGGTATGATCTCGGAAACGTCGGACGTTATCGCATGAATGCGAAGCTCTCGCTTGATATTCCTACGACGGTTACAGTTCTCACGAAAGAAGACATCGTTGCAATCGTTGACTATATGTTGAAACTTCGTCGCGACGAAGGCCAGATTGATGACATAGACCATCTCGGCAACAGGCGAGTTAAGACCGTGGGCGAACAGCTGGAGTCTCAATTCAATCTTGCGCTGACGAGAATGGTGCGCAATGTAAAAGAGCGCATGAACATTCATGATGAGGAGAATTTTACTCCTCAGGGCCTGGTGAACGCTCGCGTGATTACGACAGTTTTGAATTCGTTCTTCGGCACAAGTCAGCTTTCGCAATTCATGGACCAGACGAATCCTCTTGCGGAGATGACTCACAAACGAAGGATGAGCGCCCTTGGTCCTGGCGGACTCACGAGAGAACGCGCGGGCTTCGAGGTTCGTGATGTGCACTATACACACTACGGCCGCCTGTGTCCGATTGAAACCCCGGAGGGTCCGAATATCGGATTGATCTCTTCGCTCGCGGTCCACGCCCGGGTGAACGACTTCGGATTTATCGAGACACCGTATTTCAAGGTGGTTAACGGAGTTGCGACTGAAGAGATCGTTTTCTTGAGCGCTGCTCAGGAGGATGAATACAGGATTGCGCAGGCGAATACACCCGTCGATGAGAAGGGCAGGATTACTGCTGAACGCGTGCGCGCAAGATTTCATGGCGATTTCATATTAGAGAAACCGTCGGAAATTCATTTCATGGACATTTCAACAAATCAAATCGTCAGTCCGGCAGCTGCCCTCATCCCGTTCCTCGAACATGACGATGCAAACCGCGCTCTCATGGGAGCGAATATGCAACGTCAAGCGGTGCCGCTGATAAGAAACGAAGCTCCTCTTGTCGGCACGGGTCTGGAAGGCAAAGTGGCGGTCGATTCGCGTACTCTGGTGGTCGCTGAACATGACGGAAACGTGCAGGATGTGGATGGCAGCAGGATTGTCGTGAAGTATGATATCAATGAGAAATCAGACGAGGTGGTCGCGAGCTTCGAAGATCTGAGAACCGCTGAATACAAATTGCGCAAGTTCTTCCGGACCAATCAGGATACAACTGTAAACCAGAAACCTCTCGTCAATCTTGGTCAACGTTTCAAGAAAGGTGAGGTCCTTGCCGATGGCTGTTCCACTGAAAATGGCGAGCTCGCTCTTGGCAGAAACGTTCTTGTTGCCTTTATGCCGTGGCACGGTTACAACTTTGAAGACGCGGTCATCGTCAGTGAAGATCTTGTGGCCGAAGACGCATTCACCTCGATACACATTCAATCTTTGGAGACAAGCGTCAGAGATACCAAGCGAGGAGAAGAGGAACTCACCCGTGACATTCCCAACGTGTCGGAAGAAATGACGAAAGATCTTGACGATAACGGCATCGTCAGAGTTGGCGCGGAGGTTATTGAGAACGACATCCTCGTCGGGAAGATAACGCCGAAGGGTGAGACCGATGTTACCCCTGAAGAAAAGCTTCTCCGCGCTATTTTCGGAGACAAGGCGGGAGACGTGAAAGATGCATCGCTCAAGGCTCCGCCGGGGATGCGTGGAGTTGTGATAGACACGAAACTTTTCTCTAGAAGAAGAAGGACGCTGAGTCAAAGAAGGAAGAGAAGAAGCGACTGGAAGAAATTGAAAAGTGGCTGAAGGCCGCGAAGAGCGAAGTGCAGGAGAAGCTCATTGACAAACTATCTGAGGTGCTTGAAGACGACACATCTGCCGGAATCCGCGCCAAGGATGGGTCGGTAGCAATAAGGAGCGGCACGGTTCTGAAGAGGGAAACGTTCCAGAAGTTCGATGACCTGGAGAGACTTGATTTCAGCGAGCCGTGGGTCGAAAGCCCTCGCAAGAATAAGCTTATTGAGCAAATTCACAAGAACTATCACACGCGAATTCTGGATCTTGAAGAGGAAGCCCGCAGGGAAAGAAATAAAGCCATCACTGGCGATGAGCTTCCGCCCGGAATAGTTCAGCTTGCGAAAGTCTACGTCGCTTCGAAACGCAAATTGCAGGTTGGCGACAAGATGGCCGGGAGGCACGGCAACAAAGGAGTGGTCTCCATAGTGGTCCCGAAAGAGGACATGCCTTTCCTCCCGAACGGCACCTCCGTCGAGATGGTGCTGAATCCTCTCGGTGTACCATCACGCATGAATATCGGCCAGCTGTACGAAACCGCGTTAGGCTGGGCTGCTAAGAAGCTTGGCGTCAAGTATGCCTCTCCCATCTTCGATGGGGCTACCTGGGAAGAAGTCGAAGGCGAGCTTCGCAAAGCCGGACTCAGTGCGAATTCAAAGACGGTTCTCTATGACGGAAAGGGAGGTGAGCCGTTTGCAAACGAGGTGACTGTCGGCTACATGTACATGATGAAACTTGATCATCTTGTCGAAGACAAGATTCACGCTCGTTCCACAGGCCAGTATTCTTTGATCACTCAACAGCCACTCGGTGGCAAGGCCCAGTTCGGTGGACAGAGATTTGGAGAGATGGAAGTCTGGGCGCTTGAGGCTTACGGTGCCGCTCATGTGCTGCAGGAGATACTGACAGTGAAAAGCGATGACGTGCCCGGCCGCTCCAAACTCTTTGAGTCGCTTGTGAAAGGTGATAACACACCCGAACCGGGCATACCGGAAGCGTTCAGCGTATTAGTACGCGAGCTGCAGGGACTCGGCCTGGAAGTGAGGGTCATGCACGACGGTGAATTCGCCCGAAGTGATGACAGAAAATAAGCCTTTGATAATCTCGACTGATCGTGAAGTGGGTCACCGAGAACACAATGAAAATTGGAGGACTTCTTAATGCCTAATGTTGAATTCCGCCGCGAATTACAGCAGACCCGCAAGATCGTCACTGCAATTCGGATTAGCCTTGCATCTCCGGATTCTATCATTGATCGATCGCATGGCGAGGTCACAAAGCCGGAGACTATAAATTACCGTTCGTACCGTCCTGAGAAAGACGGCCTTTTCTGTGAGAAGATATTTGGGCCGGTTCGGGACTGGGAGTGCCATTGCGGGAAGTACAAGAAGATTAGATATAAAGGAATTGTGTGCGACCGATGTGGTGTCGAGGTCACTCAGAAAAGTGTTCGCAGAGAAAGAATGGGACACATAACTCTTGCGACTCCGGTCGTTCACATATGGTATCTTCGCTCTCTGCCGAGCAAGATCGGCAATCTCCTCGGAATGTCATCGAAGGAACTGGAGAAGATTGTATACTACGAGTCCTATGTTGTGGTACAGCCGGGAGCTGCTGCCGAGCTTGAGGATAAACAGCTTCTCACTGAAGAGGAGTATTATGAGCTTCAGGAAAAGTTTCCGCATAACCATGAACTTGATGATTCAGACGGGAGAAAAATCATCATCAAGATCGGCGGCGAAGCAATAAAGGAAATGTTGAAAAGGGTGGATGTAGATATTCTCGGTGAAGAGCTTCGCACGTCGGCCCGCACGGAGAAGTCCGAACAGAAAAGGATCGACGTTCTCAAGCGGTTGAAAGTCGCAGAGGCATTTCGGGCTAGAGATGGCGAGGAATTCATCAGCAGACCCGAGTGGATGGTTCTCGAAGTAATACCGGTTATTCCACCGGAGCTTCGACCTCTGGTACCTCTCGAGGGCGGCAGATTTGCAACCAGTGATTTGAATGACCTGTACCGTCGTGTAATCATAAGAAATAACAGGCTGAAGAGGCTGATAGATATCAAGGCCCCTGAGGTAATTTTGCGAAATGAGAAGCGCATGTTGCAGGAGGCGGTTGATGCGTTGCTGGACAACAGCCGAAGGATAAGCGCCGTCAACTCAGATAGCCAGCGTGCCCTGAAGTCTCTGTCGGATGTTTTGAAAGGAAAACAGGGACGGTTCAGACAGAATTTACTCGGCAAGCGAGTAGACTACAGCGGCAGATCAGTCATCGTCGTTGGCCCTGAATTGAAGTTACACGAATGCGGCTTGCCGAAAGATATGGCCGTCGAGCTCTTCAAACCTATGATCATTAGAAAGCTTCTCGAACGCGGTGAAGCGAAGACAGCCAAGACGGCACGCAGACTCGTAGATAGAAAAGTCAAAGAGGTTTGGGAAGTCCTGCCGTCAATTGTCGAAGGACATCCGGTGATGCTGAACAGAGCGCCGACTCTTCACAGACTCGGCATCCAGGCATTCCAGCCCATTCTGGTCGATGCGAAGGCCATAAAACTCCATCCGCTGGTCTGCACGGCATTCAACGCGGACTTCGATGGTGACCAGATGGCTGTGCATGTACCGCTGTCGTATGAGGCGCAGCTTGAAGCGAGGATCCTCATGTTGTCCAGTCACAATCTCCTTTCTCCCGCACACGGAAAGCCGATTGTGCATCCGACACAGGACATGGTTCTTGGTTTGTATTATTTGACAAAAATCAGAAAGGGCACCGAGGAAACTGCGAGACTGTTTGCTTCCACCGATGAAATCCGTTTTTCATTGGAGTTCAAGAGGATCTCGTACCATGATCCGATTAAGTTCAGGGTGAACAGTGAGTTCGTCGATACGACGCCTGGTCGAGTTCTTTTTAACGAGATCGTGCCCGAAGAGCTCGGGTTCATCAACGAAGTACTCACCAAGAGTAAGTTGATTTCGATAATCGCGGAATCCTATAAGAAGGCCGGCCCTCTCAAGACAGCTAAGTTCCTGGATGATCTGAAAGATCTCGGATTTGAGTCTGCTACCGCGGCGGGACTCTCGATCAACGTAAATGATGTGATCATTCCCGATGTCAAAAGGAGATTCATAGACATTTCAGATCGCGAGGTCAAGGAAATTGAATCAAGCTATGAAGGCGGCTTCATAACGGCGGGTGAGAGATATAACAAGATCATCGATGTCTGGCAGAGAGCCACGAACCTTGTGAGCGATGCTGCTTACAAGACGCTTTCCGCTTCAAAAGACGGTTTCAATTCGATCTGGATGATGCTTGACTCCGGCGCCAGGGGATCAAAGGATCAGGTGAAACAGCTCGCCGCGATGCGAGGCTTGATGGCTAAGCCGCAGAAGTCTCTTACGGGACAAGTTGGCGACCTAATTGAAAACCCGATCATAGCGAACTTCCGAGAAGGGTTATCTATCCTCGAATATTTCATCTCGACTCACGGCGCCCGGAAGGGATTGGCTGACACAGCTCTGAAGACTGCTGACGCAGGTTATTTGACGAGAAGACTCGTGGATGTATCGCAGGACGTCGTGATAGCTACGGATGACTGCGGCACTATTCGCGGCATTTCGGTGAGCGCAATTAAAGACGGTGAGCGCGTTCAAGAAACACTGGTCGAGCGCATTCTCGGCCGGGTGGCGTTGTATGATGTTGTGGATCCGCTCAGCAATGAAGTCATCTTGAAAGGCGGCGAGGAGATCACCGAGGATCTGGCGGAGAAGATCGCGAACACCGCTATCGACAGCGTCGACATCAGATCAGTTCTGACCTGCGAAGCTCCGAGAGGAGTCTGTGCGAAATGCTACGGACGCAATCTTGCGACGGGGAAGATGGTCGAGATCGGCGATGCGGTTGGAATAATAGCGGCACAGAGCATTGGCGAACCCGGCACTCAGCTGACGCTTCGCACATTCCACACGGGTGGCACCGCCAGCGTCGAGTCCCAGGAATCCAACGTTATCGCGCCAAGTGAAGGCAAGCTCAGGTTTGAGAACATGCATCCCCTGGTCGACTACGCCAATCGAACGACGGGCAATCCGGAGAAAGTTTTGCTTGGCAGACACGGAGTCATCCAAATTCTCGACAAAGATAATCGAGCAATCAAGAAGATGGATGTGCCGCAGGGTGCCCATCTCATTCTTGATGAGGGCGCTACCGTCAGCAAAGGTGATCTCGTTTATCAATGGGATCCGTACAACACGCTTATCCTGACGGAATTCGGAGGCAAGATTCGATGGGTCGATCTGAAAAAAGATGTGACCTATCGTGAACAGACCGACGAGCAGACCGGACAGGTCGAGAAGGTAGTCATCGAGAGTACCGACAAGAATATGACCTCTTCGCTGGAGATTGTTCATAACGGCAAGACCAAGAGGACCTACAATCTTCCGGTCGGTGCGCACATCATCGTCGACGATGGAGAAGAAGTTCAATCTGGTGAGACACTGGCTAAGAAACCGAAGGAGCTGTCCAGAGTTAGAGATGTGACGACCGGTTTGCCGAGGGTGCAGGAATTGTTCGAGGCACGTGCACCTCAGGATCCGGCGACCGTCAGCGAAATAGATGGATACGTCAGCTTCGGTGGACAGTCTAGAGGTACTAAGGAAGTTATCGTCACGAGTGTCGACGGAAAGGACAGGAAAAATTACAAGGTCTCGCTGCGTCAGCACATCCTGGTACAGGAAAACGACTTCGTCATTGCTGGCGAACGTTTGACAGATGGTCCTATCGACCCGCACGACATACTGCGCATCAAAGGCCCGGCCGATGTTCAGAAATATCTGCTCGATGAAATACAGGAAGTCTACCGTCAGCAGAACGTGACGATCAACGATAAACACATCGAGGTTATCGTTCGACAGATGTTCCAGCGCGTGAGAGTGGTCGACTCCGGAGATACACCGTTCCTTGAGGGTGACATTGGAGATGTTCATAGGATACGCGAGGAAAATGCAACGATAAGCAAGAAGATAGTTGTCACTTCAAAGGGAGATTCGAAGTACAGAGTCGGACAGATCATGGAACGCGCTCTGGTTATGGCGAAGAACCGTGATCTCAGGAGAGCAAAGAAGAAAGTCGTTGAATTTCGTGATGCAGTGCCTGCCACTGCCGAAGACGTGCTCCTGGGAATAACCTCAGCTGCTCTCTCGACTGATAGTTTCATATCTGCCGCTTCTTTCCAGGAGACGACAAAAGTCCTGACCGATGCGTCTATCGAAGGAAAGCTCGATCGACTCGTCGGGTTGAAGGAAAACGTCATTATCGGCCAGCTTATTCCGGCAGGGACGGGTCTTAAGAAATTTAGAGACTTGATTCTGACCGAAGAAGAAATGCTGGAGAAAGAGGAAGAGGTCGAAGAGGAGGTTTCCCGGCAGAAGGTAGCCTCCTGAGAGTCGCTGTCAGTTTGTGAATGGGGAGAATGAGATTTCTCCCCATTTTTATGTCCGGCTTCCTTGCTTATTTAGCCGCCGGATTTTATATTTCTAACCTGTGATGAAGGTACGTAATTTGGAGGAACACATTGCCGACAATTAATCAACTGATAAGGCAGGGGAGAAATAGACTCCTTCTGAAAGGCAAATCCCCCGCGCTTCAGGGAAACCCGCAAAAACGAGGCGTGTGCACTCGCGTGTACACCACCACCCCCAAGAAGCCGAACTCGGCTCTCCGCAAAGTTGCGCGCGTCAGGCTGGTTCACGGAATAGAAGTGACTGCCTATATCCCGGGCGAGGGACACAACCTTCAGGAGCACTCCATCGTTCTGATTAGAGGCGGTCGTGTGAAGGACCTTCCCGGCGTTCGCTACCACATCATCAGAGGCACTCTTGATACTGCCGGCGTCACCGACAGAAAGCAAGGCAGATCAAAATACGGTGCCAAGAAGCCCAAAGCTTCAGCTTAAGAAATAACTAGAAGAGTTTTGCATGAGAAAAAAACGCTCTGACAGGCGTCAGGTTTTCCCTGACCCGAAATATAATGATGTGTTCATCGCGAAATTTGTGAACAATGTCATGGGCTCGGGCAGGAAACATCTGGCACGACGGATCCTATATGACGCTTTCGACATAATCGAAGATCGAACCAAGCAGAATCCGTTGGATGTTTTTAGAAAAGCCATGAACAATGTCCAGCCGATTATCGAAGTTCGAGCACGAAGAGTCGGCGGCGCAACATATCAGGTGCCGAGCGAGGTTCGTCCCGAGAGAAGTCTCGCGCTTGGTATGCGATGGCTGATAAAATATGCGAAGGATCGAAAGGACAAATCGATGTCTCTCAAACTGGCGGCGGAAATCATTGCTGCTTCCAATGGCGAGGGAAATGCCATAAAGAAACGAGAGGACACGCACAAGATGGCTGAGGCGAACAAGGCGTTCGCTCATTATAGATGGTAAATGTAATTAATGTTGGAAGGTTGAATACATATATATGGATCGTGAGTACCCGTTAGAACGAACTCGTAATATTGGAATCATGGCGCATATCGATGCCGGTAAGACTACTACAACTGAAAGGATACTTTTCTATACAGGCAAGACACATCGTATGGGCGAAGTCCATGACGGTGCCGCTACAATGGATTATATGGAGCAGGAAAAGGAGCGCGGGATAACGATCACCTCCGCCGCGACGACCTGCTTCTGGCGAGACCACAGAATCAACATTATCGATACTCCCGGACATGTAGACTTCACCATAGAGGTAGAGCGTTCGCTGCGCGTCCTCGATGGAGCAATTGCGCTTTTCGACGCAGTCGGAGGAGTCGAGCCGCAGTCTGAAACCGTGTGGCGGCAGGCTGACAAATATGGTGTACCTCGAATTGCTTTCGTGAACAAGATGGATCGCGTCGGTGCTGATTTTCTTAATGTTCTCAAGATGATGCGAGAGAGACTCAAAACAAATCCGGTTCCGATTCAGCTGCCGGTTGGAGAAGGTGACCTGTTTACCGGCGTCGTCGATCTTATCAAGATGAAGGCCGTCATGTACAGCGAGTCCAATCTGGGGACGACTTGGGAAGAATATGACATACCGCACGACCTTCAGAAAATTGCCCAGGAGTATAGAACGAAGCTGCTCGAATCGGTTTCAGATGTGGATGATTCTCTCCTCATGAAATATCTGGACGGCAAGGAGATTTCTGAGGAAGAGATTACTGCAACTATCAGGAGAGCGACAATTGAGTCGAAGATCGTTCCGATCGCTTGCGGCTCGGCATTCAAGAACAAAGGTGTCCAGAGATTGATGGATTGCGTTGTCGATTTTCTTCCGTCGCCATTAGACGTTGGAGCTACTCATGGACACGACTCAGACGGCAATCATATCGAGCGTCAGCCTTCCGACGACGAACATTTTTCAGCTTTAGCATTCAAAATCATGAGCGATCCTTATGTCGGGAAGCTGACATTTTTTAGAGTGTATAGTGGCACGCTTTCCGGCGGGTCGTATGTCTATAACTCTATCACCGGGAGAAAGGAAAGGATCGGCCGCATTCTCAGGATGCACGCGAACCACCGCGAGGATATTGAAACCGCGTTCACAGGTGATATCGTGGCAGGCGTCGGACTGAAGCACACAAAGACCGGTGACACTCTCTGCGATGAAGATGCCGCGATAGTTTTGGAGAAAATGGAATTTCCGGATCCGGTTATCTCCGTTGCGATTGAACCGAGAACGAAGGTCGATCAGGAAAAGCTCGTCGATTCTCTGCAGAAGCTTACCGAGGAGGATCCGACTTTTAGAATGTCCACGAATGAAGAGACAGGTCAGACGATCATCAGCGGGATGGGCGAGCTTCATCTGGAAATCATAATTGACAGGTTGAAGCGCGAGTTCAAAGTGGAAGCAAACGTTGGCCGCCCGCAAGTTGCTTACAAAGAGACAATCAGGAAGAAGGTTGTCCAGGAAGGGAAATTTATCAGGCAATCCGGCGGACGCGGTCAGTACGGCCACGTCTGGTTGGAGATCGAACCGAACGGGAAGGGAAAAGGTTACGAGTTCACGAATGCGATAGTCGGCGGGTCGATTCCGAGAGAGTACATACCCGCGGTTTCGGAAGGCGTCCACGAAGCGCTGCAGACGGGAGTCCTTGCCGGTTACCCTGTCGTGGATGTCAAGGTGAAGCTCTTTGACGGATCGTACCATGAAGTTGATTCCAGCGAGATGGCGTTCAAGATAGCCGGGAGCATAGCGTTGAAGGAAGGGGCCAAGAAGGCCGATCCGGCGCTGCTCGAACCCGTCATGGAGGTGGAAGTGGTGACTCCCGAGGAATATCTCGGTGACGTCATGGGCGATCTGAATTCTCGTCGCGGGAGGATCGAAGGAATTGGTTCAAGGAGAGATGCTCAAGTTGTGAAGGCGATGGTGCCTCTGTCCGAAATGTTCGGATATGCAACCTCGCTCCGATCCATGACGCAGGGCCGTGCGATCTTCACTATGCAATTCTCTCATTACGATGAAGTGCCGCGAAGCATCGCGGAGCAGATTATCGAGAAGATCCGCGGCAAGGAGTCTGTCGCAGCATGATGAACATTTGGTTTCACTTCAGCCCCCGTTTGCAACTATTCATCGACATTGTCGGGAATACAGGGTTCAATTATTGGTGTGAAAAATCATAAGGAGAAATTAAATGGCAAAGGCAAAATTTGACCGCAGTAAGCCGCATGTCAATGTTGGTACGATTGGGCACATCGACCATGGGAAGACTACTCTTACCGCTGCAATTACAATGGCCCTCGCAAAAAAGGGCTTGGCTTCGGTTAGAACTTTCGATAGCATCGATAATGCACCTGAAGAAAAGGCACGCGGTATAACCATCGCCACAGCTCACGTCGAGTACTCGACGGCAGTCAGGCACTACGCTCATGTTGACTGCCCTGGCCACGCCGACTACATCAAGAATATGATTACCGGTGCCGCTCAAATGGACGGTGCCATTCTCGTGGTCGCAGCAAACGATGGCCCGATGCCGCAAACGCGTGAGCATGTTCTTCTTGCATATCAGGTGAACGTACCCAAGATAGTTGTCTTCATGAACAAGGTGGACATGGTTGATGATCCGGAGCTTCTCGACCTGGTCGAGGTTGAAGTTCGCGATCTTCTGAAGAAATACAATTTCCCCGGTGATGAAGTCCCGGTCATTCGCGGCAGTGCTCTTAAAGCCATGGAAGCTGGCGCTGATCCCAACTCGACGCCCGACGATCCGCGCTTCAAATGCATCTTCGAACTTCTTGATGCAGTTGACACCTACATTCCTCTTCCGAAGCGTGATATTGACAAACCGTTCCTGATGCCTGTGGAGGATGTTTTTACGATCACCGGACGTGGTACAGTCGGAACAGGAAGAGTCGAGCGCGGCAAAGTGAAAGTCAGCGAGGAGTTGGAAATAATCGGACTCGGCGCCCACAAGAAAGCCGTATGCACCGGTCTCGAGATGTTCAGAAAAGAACTTGACGAGGGCATAGCCGGAGACAACATCGGTGTTCTCCTGCGTGGCGTTGAAAAGACCGAACTTGAGCGTGGAATGGTCCTCGCGAAGCCCGCCTCGATTACTCCGCACACGAAGTTCAATGCGCAGGTTTATGTTCTCAGCAAAGAGGAAGGTGGACGACACACTCCATTCTTCAAAGGATATCGCCCGCAGTTCTACTTCCGCACGACCGATGTTACTGGCTCTGTCACCGAGTTTCCGTCCGGGACAGAAATGGTTATGCCCGGCGATAACGTCGACAATCTGAGAATCGAGCTCATCACCCCGATCGCCATGGAAGATGGACTTCGCTTCGCTATACGTGAAGGCGGACATACTGTCGGAGCAGGCGTCGTCACGAAGATCATCGAGTAGAGACGCGAAATGTTGTGTATCTGTTTGAACGCTTGCAAAACATTGTCCACACAATCCTGTGGAGAAGCGAGGTAAGCTGTGGCTGGTCAGACTATCAGGATAAAGTTGAAATCCTATGATCATGCACTGATTGATAAGTCGGCAGAAAAAATAGTGAGGACAATCAAATCTACCGGAGCTGTGGTTTCCGGGCCGATTCCACTGCCGACCAAGAAAACGATTTATACCGTGTTGCGCTCGCCGCATGTTGATAAGCGAAGTCGCGAGCAATTCGAACTCCGACAGCACAAGCGCTTGATCTATATCTACAATGCGTCGTCGAAGTCGGTGGACTCGCTGACCAAGCTGGATCTGCCGGCGGGAGTCGATGTCGAGATGAAAGTCTGATGCACGGAAATTATGAATTATGAAGTTTGCATGTTGAATTGAAAACTAAGAATTCAAAATTGAGAATTGTCCTATGAAGGGTCTGCTCGGTAAGAAATTAGGCATGACTAACGTATTCGATGACAAGGGAAATTCTATTTCTGTCACTGTAATCGAGGCAGGTCCATGTCCGATCACTGCGATCAAGACGAAGGAACGCGATGGCTATGAAGCGCTCCAGGTTGCGTTCGGCGAGAAACCGGAACGCATCGTCAACAAACCGTTGAGAGGACATTTTGCAAAAGCCGGTGTGAAACCCGCCCAGTTGCTCGGTGAGTTCGATGGATTTGAAATCGGTTCGTACAAGCTGGGTGACGTGATCAGTGTCGAAAAAGTCTTCTCCGTCGGCGACAAGGTGTCGGTGTCGGGGACGTCCAAAGGAAAGGGTTTCCAGGGTGTTGTGAAGCGTCACCACTTCGGAGGTGGAGCAGTGACTCACGGTCAAAGCGATAGGACTCGCGCCCCAGGCTCTGTCGGCAGTTCTTCTTACCCGTCCAGATCATTTAAGGGCCTGAGGATGGCGGGACGAATGGGGGGCAAACGCTCTACGATGAAAAATCTGAAAGTTGTTCGTTTAATTCCCGATTCAAACCTGATTTTGGTCGAGGGCTCTGTGCCCGGTCCGACAAATGGTTACCTTGAAATCTATCATTCAAAGTGATCCCTATGGGAAAAGCTGGTTGAGGTTCCTATAATGCAGTTAGAAGTTTTGAAAATCGATGGGAGTAAGACAGGAGAGAAGGTTGATCTTCTCCCGGCAGTTTTTGAGATCGTGCCGAATGATTCGGCGATCTATCAGGCAGTCTCCGCGTATCTCGCGAACGCACGTCAGGGTACACACGAGACCAAGACCCGTGCCCACGTCAGCGGAGGCGGCAAGAAACCGTGGAAGCAGAAACATACCGGAAGAGCGAGGAGTGGCTCAACCCGAAATCCGTTGTGGGCTGGAGGCGGGACGATCTTTGGACCTCATCCGCACACTTACGAGAAGAAGGTTAATGATAAGGTGAAGTTGCTCGCGAAGAAATCGGCGCTTAGTTACAAAGCCAAAGACAGCAGTCTGGTCGTAGTGGAAGACTTTAGTCTCCCTGAGACGAAGACCAAACGCGTCGTTGAAATCTTGACTTCACTCGGTCTCAAAGGAAAAAAGGTCTTGATGCTTTTGCCAAAGAGTGACAAGACAATTTTCCTATCGGCGAGGAATTTGCCGAAGATATTTGTGAAAGATGCCCTTGGTGCGTCACCTTATGAGCTGTTGAACAACGACGTTATTCTCTTCCAGAAAAGTGCGTTGACTTCATTGCAGGACAAGTTGGTAGGTGAAGTATCATGAGCACGATCATAATCAGACCTCTGTTGACAGAGAAGAACACGAAGCTTCAGGAAAGGCACCAGTATGTCTTTGAAGTGGTGAAGGGTTCGAACAAGATTGAGATCACGAGAGAGATCGAAAAGCGATTCAATGTGAAAGTGAAGAGTATCCGTACTGCGGTTTCCAAAGGCAAATTGATCGGGACGCTCACCAAGCGCGGGAGATTCGAAGGGAGAAGACCCGACAGGAAGAAAGCGATCGTAACCCTGATGGAAGGCTACACAATTGACTTACTCGGGACCGCTTAGTCAGATGATTACTTCGTATCATGGTGCATTCGCAGAAAATTTAACGATGAACGGCGAAGGATTTTGAGATGGGTTTGAAGAAACTGAAACCGACGACACCTGCGACTCGCTTCTACACGGTATCGACTTTTGAAGAAGTTACGAAGGTGAAACCGGAAAAAGCTCTCATAGCTCCGTTGAAGAGCACCGGCGGAAGGAATAATCAGGGGAGGATAACTTCCCGTCACCGGGGCGGTGCGCACAAGAAGCATTACCGCATCATAGATTTCAGGAGAGAGAAAGTCGGAATCGATGCAAAGGTCGTATCGATCGAGTACGATCCCAATCGCAACGCGCGCATTGCGCTGCTCCACTATGTCGACGGAGAGAAGCGGTACATCATCTCTCCGGAAGGCTTGAAAGTCGGTGACATTCTTCAAACCGGCGAACGTTCTGAGATAAAAGTTGGTAACGCGTTGCTCTTGAAAAATGTCCCGGTTGGGACGACAGTTCACAATGTCGAGCTAAAACCGGGGAAGGGCGCCCAGCTGGCGCGGAGTGCCGGCAATTCTGTACAGGTTGTCGCAAAAGAGGGAGACTTTGCAACACTCAGGCTTCCCTCCGGTGAAATCAGATTGGTGCGCACCGACTGCAAGGCAACGATCGGCATCGTGAGCAATGCCGAGTATGAGAACATCAGCTGGGGCAAAGCAGGCCGGATCCGTTGGCTTGGCCAGAGGCCGCAGTCACGAGGTGTTGTCATGAACCCCGTTGATCATCCGCATGGCGGCGGTGAAGGAAAGTCTCCGCAGGGTAATCCTCACCCGGTTTCGCCGTGGGGCTGGAAAACCAAGGGAATGAAGACTCGCAAGCGAAACAAGCAGTCAAACAAATATATCCTCAAGCGCAGAAAGTAAGACTTGAAATGGGACGATCGGTAAAGAAAGGTGTGTTCGTGGATCCGAAACTTGTGAAGAAAGTTGAGGACCTGAACAAGAGAAATCAAAAGAAGGTCATCAAAACCTGGGCCCGCGACAGTATGATTATTCCGGATTTTGTCGGTCACACTTTTGCGGTTCACAATGGGAACAAATTTATTCCGGTTTACATCATCGAGGCGATGGTCGGGCACAGGCTCGGTGAGTTCGCTCCCACTCGCACGTTCAGAACACATCCCGGAATCAAGTCTGAAAAAGCTGCAACACCTGCATAAGGAATTGAAGTAAATGGAATCACGTGGAGTTGCGAGATATATCGGCTCTTCTCCGAGAAAGATGAGATTGGTCGTCGATCTCATCAGAGGCAAGACCGTTGGCCAGGCCTTATCGATTCTTCATTTTTCGCCGAAGCATGCAGCAAAGGATGCCGAGAAGGCAGTCCGGTCCGCTGTGGCCAACATCATTAACAGGGAAGATGTCGGCAAAATTGACGAAGAGAGTCTATATGTGAAAGAAATCTTTGTTGATTGTGGTCCGGTCGCCAAGAGAATTCTCCCTGCGCCTCAGGGACGCGCCTATCGAGTTAGAAAAAGAAGCAACCACGTGACTGTGGTAATCACAACCAAGGAATGAAACTATCTATGAGCAATCAGCTTTCAGTCCCGTCCGGAAGAATTTGTCCCGCTCAATTATCAACATGTGGTATGCGGGATGCTGCAAAGCGGCATATTGCGGGATGGCGCAAGGCGCTCACTATCAGCTACAACGGAGGAATTTTTGGGACAAAAAACTAATCCAATCGGCTTTAGACTCGGAATCACTCGCGACTGGGACTCGACATGGTTTGAGCGCAAGGGCTATTCCACATTATTGAGGGAAGATGAGAAGGTGAGAAGTTATCTGCGCAGCCGCCTGAGTAAGGCGGGGGTTTCGAAATTGGGCATTGAACGCAAAGGGAGTCAGATGACGGTCTCAATTCACACAAGTCGTCCCGGAATAGTCATCGGAAAAAGCGGCAAAGATGTTAATCAGCTCGAAGCGGAGCTGAAGAGACTGACCGGAAGAGAAGCCGTGAAGATTAAGACTTTCGAAATCAAGCGTCCCGAGCTCGATGCGTATTTAGTTGCTGAGAATATCGCCAACCAGCTCGAGGGAAGAATCAACTTCCGCCGTGCGATGAAGAACGCGATAACTTCGGCGGCGAGAATGGGAGCCGAGGGAATCCGCGTCATGTGTTCAGGCAGGCTTGGCGGTTCAGAGATTGCCAGAAGAGAGCAATACCGTGAAGGAAGAGTTCCGCTGCATACACTTCGGGCCAATATCGATTACGCGAGTGTTGCCGCCAAGACGATTTACGGATTGATCGGAGTTAAAGTCTGGATTTGCCGCGGTGAAGTCTACGGACCGCTGCCGAGGTGACGATGCAAAGTCTCGCGTCTCAAAGAGGAGATTCTGAAAAATGTTAATGCCGAAAAGAGTAAAATACAGGAAGACTCAGCGCGGAAGAATGCGCGGCAAGGCCCAGCGAGGAAGCACCGTGGCGTTCGGCGATTTTGGACTCAAGGCGCTTGAGCCGGGTTGGATTACCGCCCGACAGATTGAAGCGGCCCGGGTTGCCTTGACAAGGCAGATGAAGCGCGATGGAAGAATCTGGATCAGAATTTTTCCCGACAAGCCTGTCACGAAGAAGCCGGCAGAAACGAGGATGGGAAAGGGAAAGGGAATGCCAGAGTTCTGGGTCGCCGTCGTTCGACCGGGGAAGATTATGTTTGAGATCGGTGGTATCACGGCACATCTTGCAGAAGAAGCATTGAGACTTGCCGCTCATAAGCTTCCGATCAAAACGAAGTTTGTTGCAAGAATGGATTACGAGGGTTAATAGAATGCTTAAGGCCCATGAGATCCGTCCGATGTCGGAGAAAGAGATTCTACAGCGCATCAAAGATAATCTCGAAGCGCTTGACAAAATCAATTTCCAGAAGGCTATTGGCGGAGAAGTGAAAAATCCAGTTCAGGTCCGGTTTCTGAGAAAAGAGATTTCCAGAATGCGGACAATTCTCCGCGAACGAGAATTTCAGGCTCAGAAGAATTCCTCTTCAAATGTTGCCGAGAAATCCGGGAGCGGATCTGCCGAAAGCGAGGAAGTCTGATGGAAAGCTCTGCCGAAAAGAGAAGCTTGAGGAAAGTCAGAATTGGAAAAGTCATCAGCAACAAGATGCAGAAATCAATCGTCGTGAGCATCGAGAGACTTGTCCCACATCCGATTTACAAAAAGTATTCAAAGAGAACCACCCAGCTTATGGCGCATGATGAAAAGAATGAAGCCGGAATTGGCGACATCGTGAAGATCATGGAAACCCGGCCGTTGTCGAAGAGTAAACGCTGGCGCCTTGTTGAAATTGTCGAAAAAGCGAAGTGACGGAGGTTTAGGAATTGATCCAGGAAGAGACAAATCTCGTGGTTGCCGACAATTCAGGCGCAAAGAAAGTCCGGTGCATTCGTGTGCTCGGTGGACATGACAGACGATATGCCGGACTTGGAGATCTGATAGTCGTCTCCGTGAAGCAGGCGATACCGGGTGCCGAGGTGAAGAAAGGTGATGTGTCGAAGGCTGTGGTCGTGAGGACGAAGAAGGAATACAAGAGACCCGATGGCACTTTCATCAGATTTGACGAGAATGCTGCCGTCCTGTTGAACCCGCAGGGAGAGCCGCGAGGCACTCGCATCTTCGGGCCGGTCGCCCGCGAACTCCGCGAAAAGCAATTCATGAAAATAGTGTCGTTGGCGCCGGAAGTTCTTTGAGGCGGAGACTTATTAGGTAAGAAAGGCGTTTAGAATGCACGTTCATAAAAATGACTCGGTCCTGGTTATAAGCGGAAACTCGCGCGGCAAAACCGGCAAAGTTCTTCGAGTGCTGCCGGAGAAGCAGAGGGTTCTTGTCGAGGGAGTAAACGTGAGAAAACGTCACACGAGGCCGACCTCTAAGATGCCTGCCGGCGGAATCCTCGAACGAGAAATGCCGGTGCACTCCTCCACGATCATGGTGATTTGCCCGAAGTGCAACAAGGCAAGCCGCATTGGATACGCTACCGTGTCTGCAACAGGTGGACGAAAGCAGAAGATGAGAGTCTGCAAGAACTGCAACGAAATGTTTTGATTGAGTTTTGAAAATGGCGAAAGAAAAAAACGAAAATCCCCGCCCGCGAGGCGTGAAAGAGAAGAAACCGAAAGCTGAAGCTCCACCGGCCGAAGTGACAGTGGAGGAAAAGGTTGTCCCTCGACTTTATGAGATGTACAAGAAAGACATCATTCCGGCTCTTATGACTCGGTTCAATTACGGGAATAGGATGCAGGTTCCGAAGCTCGAGAAGATAGCTATCAACTGCGGTGTCGGTGCCGCTACACAGGATCCGAAAATTCTCGAGACCGTGGCCCGTGAGTTGACCGTTATCGCCGGCCAGAAGCCAGCGATCAGGCGTTCAAAGAAGGCCATATCGAATTTCAAACTCCGTGAAAACATACCGATCGGCTGCAAGGTTACCCTTCGAAGAGAGAAAATGTATGAGTTCATGGATCGCTTGATTAGCCTCGCTATCCCGCGCGTTCGCGATTTCCGGGGAATTCCCGACAAGTCATTCGACGGCCGGGGAAATTATACTCTTGGCCTCAAGGAACAAATTATCTTCCCTGAAATCGATGTCGACAAGGTCGAGAGAATCTTCGGCATGGACATTACGTTTGTGACAAGCGCCAGGACCGACGAGGAAGCTTACGAGCTGTTGAAAGGATTCGGGATGCCTTTCAGAAAGCGCGATGCGGAATTGGCGTGAGCTTGATTTCAAAAGGAGTAACTGAATAGTGGCGCGAACAGCAATGATCGTCAAGGCCCAGAGAGAGCCAAAATATAAGGTGAGAAAGCATAACCGGTGCACGATATGCGGTCGACCCAGGGCGTATTATCGCAAGTTCGGGATGTGTCGCATATGCTTCAGGAAACTGGCCTTGGACGGGTTGATACCCGGTATCAAAAAAGCAAGTTGGTAATTTAATTCAGGAGTGGAAGTCGATGTCGATGACTGATCCTATTGCTGATTTCCTCACGAGATTGAGAAACGCGGCAATTGCACACCAGAGGAGAGTAGATGTGCCGGCGAGCAATTTGAAGAAGGCAATTGCAAAAATACTCTACGAGCAGCATTACATAGATAAGTATACCGAGCTTGAGACCGCTGCCCCAGGCACCATCAGGATTTATCTGAGATATTACAATGGCAGGCCGGTGCTCTCCGGATTGAAACGGGTTTCTGTCCCGGGACGTCGCGTTTATGCCGGTGCTGACGAGCTGCCTCGTGTCCTGAACGGTCTTGGAGTCGCAATCATCTCGACAAACAGAGGTGTCATGACTGATAAGGAAGCACGGCGTCTCAATGTCGGCGGTGAAGTAATTTGTCATATATGGTAATTACAAGGAGTCTTTGAGGTGTCACGAATAGGCAAGAAACCAGTTGCGATTCCGAAAGGCGTGACGGTGCAGGTGTCGGATGGCGTGGTGAAGGTGAAGGGACCGAAGGGCGAGATATCGGCAACTCTTCATCCCGCGATTTCTGTGGAAGTAGGCACTGAAGAAGCTAATGTGAAAGTTGCAGGCACCGGGAATTTCTATGATGCTCTTCATGGCTTGTGGAGAGCGCTCATAAATAATATGGTCTACGGCACAACGAAGGGTTATGAAAAGAAGCTTGAAATCGTCGGAGTCGGTTATCGTGCGGAGATGAAAGGTTCGAACGTGCAATTAGTTCTTGGCTTTTCTCATCCGATTTTGTTTCGACCGCCTCAGGGAATCAAGATCGAAACTCCAACACCCACAAATATCATGATATCGGGAATCGATAAGCAGCTTGTCGGACAGATCGCCGCGAAGCTGAGGTCGTTCCGACCGCCCGAGCCGTATAAAGGCAAAGGTGTCAAGTACGAAAACGAGTATGTCCGCCGCAAAGCAGGCAAAGCTGCAGCAGCGGCTAAGTGAGAGGTTTGATTGAATGGGACGTCTTGAACTAAAGAAAGAACGACGCGCGAGAGCGAAGCGGGGACTCAAGAAAAAGATTAGAGGCTCTTCAGATCGCCCGCGCTTGGTGATATTCAGAAGCTTGAGACACATTTATGGTGCGATCGTTGATGATACGAAGAGCAAAACGATTCTCCAGGTTTCAAGCTTGAACAAAGAAATCGCCGATCAGCTGAAGGCCGCGAAGGGGAAAACCAACGTGAGCAAAATTGTTGGCATCGCTCTGGCGAAAAAGGCACTTGAGAAAAACATAACACAGGTCGTTCTCGACCGCAGCAATTACCTGTTTCACGGCCGCCTGAAGGCGTTTGCCGATGGCGCCCGCGAAGGCGGCTTGAAACTTTGATCATGATTAAAAAGGTTTGCAGATGAAATTAAAAGACCTGAAGAATGCGCAGAGAGTTAAACCGGATCAAACTGAGCTGAAGGAAAAGCTTGTTCATATCAATCGCGTGGCGAAAGTAGTGAAAGGCGGAAGACGGTTCAGCTTCAACGCGATAGTAGTTGTCGGAAATGGAAAGGGAAGCGTCGGAATCGGGCTCGGCAAGGCGAACGAAGTGAACGATGCGATAAGTAAGGGAGTCGATGACGCGAAGAAGAACGTCGTGCGAGTGGCAGTTCTCAAAGGGACGATCCCGCATCCTATCGTCGGAAAGTTCGGAGCGGCGAAGGTCATGTTGAAACCGGCCTCCCCTGGAACGGGCGTTATCGCAGGTGGCGGCGTGCGTGCAGTTTTGGAATCGGCGGGAGTCCAGGACGTTCTCACGAAGTCCATGGGTTCCTCTAATCCTCATAATGTCGTGAAGGCCACGATGCGTGCTCTTCTGAATCTCTCAGACCCAAACATGGTTTCGGAACGGCGTGGCATTCAAACGCGGGAACTCTTTAGTGTTGAATCAAGTACGCAGAGCGGTCCTGCTCAAGCAAGTGAGCCTGCGCAGGTGACGAAATGAAGGACGACAAGAAAATAAAGATCACGCAGGTCAGAAGCATAATAGAAAGACCCGAACGACAAAAGCGCACGATCAAAGCGCTCGGACTGGGCAAGATCAGAAAATCAGTCATCAAGACAGACACGCCTCAGATAAGAGGAATGATTGCAAAGGTGCAGCATCTCGTTCGCGTCGAAGAGGCTTAGGAGAATTTAGATGAACGTTCTTGGAAACTTGAAACACGCTCCGGGTGCACGGAAGAAGGTCAAGCGTTTAGGTCGTGGAGTTGGTTCCGGTCATGGCAAAACGGCGGGCAAAGGCCATAAAGGACAGCGTTCGCGGTCAGGAGATCAGATCCGTCCATGGTTTGAGGGCGGTCAGATGCCTCTCAATCGTCGGATCCCGAAATTTGGGTTCAGGAGTCCTTTCCGCGTCGAGTATCAAATCGTCAACTTATCCACTCTTGACAAATTAGCCGATGCTGGAAAATTGAAAGATGGAGTCGTGACCCCTGAAGTGCTGTACAAATTGGGGACTGTGTCGAAGAAGTCGCGGCCTGTGAAGATTCTAGGTGACGGGACATTGTCCAAAAAGTTAGATATTTCCGCAAACGCTTTTAGCGCGTCGGCCCTTGAGAAAATAAAAGCGGCGGGCGGCATTGCAAAAACACTCGAGTCATAAGAAATGTCGAGACTGACTGAAAGCTTAAGAAATATTTTCAAGGTGGAGGATCTGCGAAAGCGAATCCTCTATACTGCGGGTTTACTCATAGTTGTTCGAATTGGAGCGCACATCACTCTTCCGGGAGTTGATGCGACCCTTTTGGCCGAATCTACGCGGGCGCAAGCACAGAACACGTTGTTCGGATTGTATGATCTGTTCTCAGGCGGTGCTTTTCAGAATGCAGCGGTCTTCGCAGAAGGCATCATGCCATACATCAGTGCTTCTATCGTTATTCAATTGCTCGGTGCAGTAGTTCCGTACTTCCAGAAACTGCAGAAGGAAGGGGAAGAAGGACACAAGAAAATAACTCAGCTCACGCGTTATGGAACAGTGTTGGTCGCGGCGATGCAGGGCTGGGGAATCAGTGTCAGACTTCAAAGCATGACGGCTCCCGGCAGCGGACTCCCCGTGGTCCCGGAAGTGGTCCGGGGATTGGGATTTACGATTTCGACCGTACTTGTGTTGACCGCGGGAACCATTTTCATGATGTGGCTCGGTGAACAGATGACCGAAAAGGGAATCGGCAACGGGATTTCCCTCATCATTACGATCGGTATTATCGCTAGATTTCCTAACGCCATTCTCGATGAATACCAGCTTGTCAGTTCAGGTGCAAGAGGGTTCATAACCGAGCTCGTCGTGGTCGCGCTTATGATTGCGATTATTGCTGCTATCGTTTACGTGACTGAAGGCACCCGCAAAGTTCCGGTCCAGTATGCGAAGAGAGTTGTGGGCAGAAAAGTATATGGCGGCGTGACCCAGTATATCCCGATTCGAGTAAACACCGCCGGCGTTATGCCCATCATCTTTGCGCAATCGATCATGTTCGTTCCTCAGACAATTCTCACCTTCTTCCCTGAGAACGAGTTCATGCAAAGCATATCGGGATATTTCTCTTACACATCCTGGGTATATTCATTCGTTTATGCACTGATGATCATATTCTTCACCTATTTTTATACTGCGATTGCTTTCAACCCGAAGGATGTTGCCGATAACATGAAGAAGCAGGGCGGGTTTGTCCCGGGGATAAGACCTGGCCAGCATACTGCCGATTTCATCGATAACATTCTAACTAAGATCACGCTTCCTGGTTCGATATTTCTGTCGATCGTCGCCATCCTCCCGGCGTTCATGGTGCGGTTCGGGGTAAGCTCCTCGTTTGCCTCGTTTTTCGGAGGGACAAGTCTGCTGATCATCGTAGGAGTTGCTTTGGAGACGGTTCACCAGATTGAATCGCAGCTGGTGATGCATCACTATGACGGTTTCATGAAAACAGGGAGGTTGAAGAGCCGTCGTTACTCGTAATGGTTTATGATAAGTGTGAAGACGCCTCGCGAAATAGATCTGATGCGCGAGGCTGGAAAAGTAGTTGCCGGAATCCTGGATACGGTCGAAAAGCATTTGAGAGTCGGAATAACTACCAAGGAACTGGATCAGATCGCAGAAGACTACGTTCTTTCACAGAATGCGAAGCCTGCTTTTAAAGGTTACGGGTTTGACAAGAAAAATCTATTCCCGGCGACGATTTGTCTTTCTATCGACGATCAAGTTGTTCACGGTATCCCGGTCCGAGAAAACTCGAGGAAGGACAGCTTCTCTCCGTAGACGTCGGCGCGGTGAAGAATGGATATTATTCCGATGCTGCAAAGACGTTTCAAGTCGGAATAGTCACCGACGAAAAGCGAAGATTGATGGATGTAACCGAGAAAGCGTTATATTTAGGAATCCAAAACGCGGTGGCAGGAAACCATGTCGAAGACATATCCGAAGCTATTCAGGATTATGTCGAAGAGAATGGTTTTTCTGTTGTTCGCGATCTCGTCGGTCATGGCATAGGAACAAAGCTCCACGAGGATCCCGCTGTTCCAAATTATGGAAAGAAAGGAAGAGGAGTTCTGCTCAGAAATGGTATGACGCTGGCGATTGAACCGATGGTCAACGCGGGAACATTCAGAGTCTATACTGCAAAAGATGGCTGGACTGTCTGCACGTCGGACGGGAAGCCGTCGGCTCATTTTGAGCACACGATTGTCATAACAAATGGAACACCGGAAATACTGACATCTACCAATGGCTAAGCAGGGACAGATCAAAGTAGACGGCACAATCATCGAGACTTTGCCGAACGCGACTTTCCGTGTGAAGCTCGACAGCGGTCATGAAATTCTCGCACACATCTCGGGAAAAATGAGAATGAATTTCATAAAGATACTTGTCGGGGATAAGGTGACCGTTGAGCTGTCGCCGTATGACCTCAGCAAAGGCAGAATTGTCTATAGGTATAAGTGAATTATAATGACACGAATCGCACGAATGAAGAGTGATAAGCTCTACGCGAATGACACGAATGAACATCTGTTCTTGGGTGAGCAGCGTTCTTTGTGTTTGCAATTCGTGATTCGAAAAAGGATGTTTTTGAATTTGTGTAATTCGTGTTCCAATTCTTTATGTAAGGAAACGAAATGAAGGTTAGAGCATCTGTAAGAAAACTCTGCGACAACTGCAAAATAGTCAAGCGCAAAGGAGTCGTCAGAGTAATATGCAAGAAGAACCCGAAGCACAAGCAACGACAGGGATAATTAAGTATTAGCTGTTAGGTTTTAACCAATGGCTGACAGCTAATCGCTAGCAGCTAAAAAGGAGAAACAAGTTGGCAAGAATTTCAGGAGTCGATTTGCCCAAGAACAAGCGGGCGGAATACGGTCTGACATACATTTATGGGATAGGCCACTCGTCAGCTCTTGGCATTTTGGACAAGGCCGGCGTGGAAGCGGCGAAGCACATCGGCGAATTAACCGATGAAGAGGTCGCCCGGATTCGCCAGGTCATCACTTCTGACTACAAGGTGGAAGGTGCTCTGCGAAGCGAGACACAGATGAACATCAAGCGCCTCATGGACATCGGGAGTTACCGCGGACTGAGGCATCGGAGGGGACTTCCTGTGCGAGGACAGCGCACGAGAACCAATTCCCGCACTCGCAAGGGTAAGAGACGCACTGTCGCGGGAAAGAAAAAAGCAATAGCTAAGAAGTAAGGCATAGGAGGTTTTGATTTGGCAAAGGCTGCAGGCAAGAAACGGAAAAAGACACAGGTCGATGCTCACGGCATTGCGCATATAAAGGCGACGTTCAACAACACGGCCATTGCGCTGACAGACATTTATGGCAACGTAGTTTCATGGTCCTCCGCAGGGAAGATGGGATTCAAGGGATCGAGGAAAAGCACTCCATATGCTGCACAGATGGCGGCAGAAGCAGCGGCGAAAGAAGCAGCGAACTTAGGGATGAAAAAAGTGGAGGTGCTGGTAAAGGGTCCCGGATCCGGCCGCGAAGCTGCCATCAGGTCGCTGCAAACCGGCGGTCTTGAAATAACGAGCATCCGTGACGTCACGCCGATTCCCCACAATGGCTGCAGACCTCCGAAGAGACGCAGAGTATAACAAAAATTCGTAGGGAGTTTTAGATGGCAAGATACATAGACGCAAGTTGCAGGCTGTGCAGGAGAGAGAAGCAGAAGCTGTTCCTGAAGGGTGTTAAGTGTTACACCGACAAGTGTCCGGTCGAGAGGCGGAACTACGCTCCCGGACAGCACGGCCTTCGCAGGAGATCTAAGGTAAGCGAGTACGGCGTGCAACTTCGCGAGAAGCAGAAAGTCAAGAGAATTTACGGAATCTTCGAAGCACAGTTCAGGCATTACTTCGAAATGGCAACCCATCAAAAAGGGAGAACCGGCGAAAATCTTCTCAAGCTTCTTGAGCGCAGACTTGACAACGTCCTCTACAGACTCGGATTTGCACCGTCAAGAAAATCTGCGAGACAACTTGTCCTCCATGGACATTTTCTTGTCAATGGCAGGCACGTTGACGTCGGTTCATATCTTGTCAAGGCCGGGGATATTTTGAAAGTTGCCGAGCGGAGCAACCAGTTGGATACGATCCACTCTTCTTTGAAAAGAGTGAAGGATGGAATGCTGCCATCGTATTTACAGCTCGATAAGGCACAGTTGACAGGGACATTTCTTCAAGTGCCGGAACGGTCCGAAATACCGTTGCCTGACGTTAATGAACAGCTGATCGTCGAACTGTATTCCAAGTAACTTTGACATTGAAAGGTTATAAACGAAAGTCAAAAGTGAAAAGTCCAAACTGTTCCATTGACTTTTCATTTAATATTGAGAGGTGAAAATCTAATGAGCGCTGTAAAATTGCAAATGCCCGAAACAATAGTTTTGGATCAATCAACTTATAGCAATACGTTCGGACGTTTTGTTGTGGAGCCGTTGGAGCGGGGTTATGCCACAACGTTGGGAAACTCTTTCAGAAGAGTACTCCTTTCATCGATTCCGGGATGGGCATTCACTCACTTCAGGATTCCCGGTGCGCTGCACGAATTTTCCACGATAAAAGGAATGTCGGAGGATCTGGTCGATTTCACTCTGAACCTGAAAGGCGTGCGCATCAAATTGATCGACAAGAAACTGAACAAAATAAACCTTAAGCTCAAAGGGCCGATGGATTTTACCGCGGAGGAGATTCAGCGGCAAATTCCTCAGATAGAAGTTTTGAATCCCGACCATCATATCGCGACGCTCAGTGATTCGAAAGAGATCGATATTGAATTGAGAATCAGCCGCGGCAAAGGTTATGAACCGGCTGAAGACCATAAACTGGCGGAGGCTCCTGAAGATTTGATTTCGGTGGATGCTCTGTTTTCACCGATCAAGAACGTGAGGTTCTTTGTTCAGCCGACCGGCATCGGAGAGAAGACGACGCTCGAGAGACTGACTCTTGAAGTGGAGACCGACGGTTCGATTACTCCTGAAGACGCCGTGACAACGGCGGCGAAGATGCTGCAGGATCACATCCAGCTCTTCCTCAATCTCGGAATTCATCAGGAGACATCCGAAGAAGGATCCGCACAGGAAGAAGAAGCCGCACGGATCAGAAAGCTCCTGAAGATGTCAGTGGACGAGCTTGAACTTTCTGTGCGTGCGCACAATTGCCTGAAGGCCGCGAACATTCATACGATTTCCGAGCTTGTGAATAAGGATGAGGCGGAGCTGCTGCGCTTCAGAAACTTCGGACGCAAATCCCTGGCAGAGCTTGCAGAGAAGATCGGGAGCATGGGCCTGAATTTCGGGATGGACATCAGCAAGTATCTGAGAGAAGACAACGAGTAAACGGAGTTTTAAAAATGAGACACCTGAATTCAGGAAGAAAACTTAAGAGAACTGCAAGCCACCGAAAGGCATTGATGGAATCGCTTGCGACGAATCTGATTCTCTACAAGCAGGTGAGGACAACGCTCGCCAAGGCGAAAGAGACGCGGATGTTTATCGAGCCGCTGATTACAAAAGCGAAAAAGGACAGCGTCCCAGCACGGAGGCGCATCGCGCGCTTCATAAAAAACAGAGGAGCCGTGAAGATTCTCTTCAATGAAATTGCACCGAGGGTGCAGGATAGACCGGGCGGTTACACTCGCGTTATCAAATTAGGTCAGCGGCATGGCGATGGCGGGGAAGTAGCTATCATTGAGCTTGTCGATTTCAACGCTGCTGACGAAGCAGAGAAGCGGCGCAAGACCTCGAAGCAGAAAGAATCCCAGCCGAAGGCAGTGGAAAAGGAAGAAAAAGCCGACTCGACTCCGGCCCAGAAGTGAGCTGACAAATAATTTGGAAGTTCTGTGTGACTCGCGGGAGCTGAATTAATTCCTGCGCTCGAGCTATTGGGTGTTCGCCGGTCGTTGGATTGAGATTGTGATGGGCATGTGTTAAATTTAGACGTGATTAAATCTTAATGGGGACATGATCTTATGAAGATTGATGCAGCGAAATTCGTTACTAGTGCAATGGACTATTCACAGGTGCCTGATACGGATTTGCCGGAGGTCGCATTCATCGGAAGATCAAACGTCGGGAAATCTTCTCTGATAAATAAACTTTGCAACAAGAAGAGTCTTGCACAGGCCA
Source organism: uncultured Bacteroidota bacterium (assembly GCA_963704305.1). Classification (GTDB taxonomy): domain Bacteria; phylum Bacteroidota; class Ignavibacteria; order Kryptoniales; family JAKASW01; genus JAKASW01. The sequence continues at coordinate 2,736,142 of OY969888.1, forward strand.
GCTCGGCGCCCGGAAAAACACGTTCGTTGAATTTCTTCCTGATCAACGACGGACGTTATTTTGTTGATCTCCCGGGATACGGCTATGCAATCGCACCGGAACACATGAGGTCAAGCTGGGCAAGACTCGTTGAGACATATCTCCAGGATAGAAAGCAATTGAAACTTGTAATCCAGATACTCGACGCACGCCACGAGCCGATGGAACTTGACAAAATAATGATCGGCTGGCTCGAGTTCTATAGAATCCCATACGTGATTGTCATGACAAAAGCGGACAAGCTCTCTCAGAACAAGATGAACACTCACATGGCACGCGCAAAGGCCCAATTGCCAAACCTGAAATATTGTCAGTCCTTTCTCCCGTTCTCAGCTATCTCCGGTCAGGGCAGACCCGAACTTATCAAGATGATCAACGACTTCACACAGTCAAAGGACTAGAACCTAACCTCTTCAGGGCCGAATCCAAAGCGCCCCTGTCATCATCCCCACCAAGTTCATGTTATCGAGCGTTGAGTTTAATCAGGACTTAAGAAATCTCTTCGCGCCTGCGGTCCAATGACAGCTTGCCCGGCAATTTACAGGGAACGAAGCGATTGGATCGAGCCCCACTTCGTAGTTATTGTATTATTTGACATGTTTCATTATTTGGGAAGCTCAGTGTCCAAAACCTACTATCCTCTGATGGCGTCCGAGCTCAAAACAATAAGTCGCAGCATCGTGGGTCATGTCTTTTGCTCTACGACGGAATCATCTCAGACGGGTTGTGTATCCAGACAGACATTGCGCACTCGAGGGGGAATAGGAACCAGGAGCGGAGGGTGAGGGACTCGAACCCCCAAGCCCCGAGGGGCGCCGGTTTTCAAGACCGGTGCATTAGCCAATTCTGCCAACCCTCCTCGCAAAATCAGGAGCAGTATAGGAAATGCTTCGCCCTAATTTAAGAACCGGCTCCCCAACTTCCAAAGACGGTGTTAGAAGTCAGCCTCGGCTGTTTAGTTGTGACCGAGTTCCGGCGACTTAATACCAGGTTGTCTTTTGTATATTACGTAGTTGGGTCCCATTTCCAGAGGATGAGTGAAATCACCTGGCCTCAGCCTTTGGAGAGCGGATTGAATCTCATCTCCATATCTGTGGATATCTATCTCTCCCAATTTTCCACCATTCACAGCGGAACCGGCTATGGAGTACTTTCTTGCTAACGAGTCAAAGCTCATCCCTGCCTGAAGTTCGGAATAGACCGAGTCGGCACCGGCAAGAGTTGTGCAAAGAATTTCGGAAAGGTTCATCATCATCGGCGGAGAGAGAATGACATGAGCGGTCTGAGCTATCTTCATTTGGATAGGCTTGCCATCAGACATGGCGGGCGCATATTTCCATTCAAACACGTTTTGCACCGCTAATGAATCCCAATCGGGGTCTCCGCTAGAATTTCGCAGGTGAGCGTACAGCACCTTCCCTTCCTTGCTTATGACCAGTTCCAATTTCAAGTTGAAGTCTTGTGACTTAATTGTTGCAGGTGGCGGCGGGAGGGCAGTCTTCTCCAGCAATGCCGGCGGCGTGACGTTTGCGCCAAGCTGGCCAAATTCGGCGCAGCCGAATATGAGAGCCGCAGACACGAACGATAGAAAAAGTCTTAACCCTGACATAGTCTTACCCTTTCTACTTTGTGATATCAAGTCTACTTTACAAAAAGATTGCGAGGAAAGCAAGTTGGGAAGATGGTGGTGAAGTGGGATATTTTGAATCGAAACAATAGCACGCGGACAACACGGGAAAGAAGGTATGGTCACAGATCAAAATATTATTAGTTCTATCAGTGAGAATCTGTCTCCTCTTCAGTGTGTTCAGTGTGCGATAAGTTGAAATTAGCCCACTACTGGATGGTGGTGAAGTGCTTAATCAGAGTTGAAAAATTCAGAACTTGGAGTTATATTTTAAATAGCTCCGACGCTTAGCCCGGAATTTCTGGGCTATTTTTTTTAGAGGACATGGAAAAAAGCGACAAAATAGAGAGATTGAAGGAATTAGTGAGTCCGGTTATTGAGAATCATGGCGCCTTTCTGGTTGATCTTTCTCTGAAGGGTGACGCAAGGAGGGAATTGCTGGAAGTCTTTTGCGAAACCGAGAAAGGGATCACGATCGAAAAGTGTGCGGAAATCAGCAGAGAGATACTTCCATTAATCGAATCACAGAAAGTTCTAAGTGAATCTTTCCGTCTTGAAGTTTCTTCCCCCGGTGTCGGTGCTCCCTTGAGAGACAGACGACAATACGGAGTCAACATCGGGAGACTCATGGACGTCAAATATCGAGACGGAGCAGAAGTCAAACAGACGGAAGGTGATCTCGTCGAGCTAGACGGCGGTAAAATTGTCTTGAGAACAGGGACAGATTCGGTGGAAATTGGTTTTGAGTCGATCGTAGAATCGAGGGTAAAAATCAGATGGTGATAGGAGGTTAAATGCGCGCTGAGAAGAATGAGATCATATCTGCTGCGGCAGAGATAGCGAAAGAAAAGGGGATCGACAAAGAAGTTGTTTCTGAAATTCTTGAAGAAGTTTTCTCCGGAATTGTAAAAAAGAAATACGGAGAAGATGTCGAAACAGATATCGTTACTAATGTCGACCGCGGCGAGATAGAGATTTATGTCATTAAGAACATTGTCGAGCACGTCGAGAATCCTGCAAAGGAGATAAGCCTGGAGACATTGAAGCAGCTCGAGCCGGACTCCGAGTTCGAATTGGGCGAACAGTATCCGGAGGAGGTTTCCCCAGAGGAGCTCGGCAGGAGGCTCGTTGTTTTTGCAAGGCAGACATTTCTCCAGCGTCTGCACGAATATGAGAAGAATGTGATCTATGATGAGTACAACAAAATGATTGGAGAGATTGTTGTGGGTGAGATTTATCAGGTGAAGCGAGACTTCATTCTGGTGAACCACAACAGGCGCGAGCTCTTCCTCCCGCGTTCGGAACAGATTTCGAATGAGCATTATAGAAAAAACTCGACGGTGCGAGCGGTTGTCAAGGAAGTAAGGAAGGGAACATCGGGCCCGCAGGTGATTATCTCAAGATCCGATCCGATGTTTCTCAAGAAGCTCTTTGAGATGGAGATTCCGGAAATCTTCGATGGCGTCGTCGAGATAAGGGCAATCGCACGTGACCCCGGAAAGAGAGCGAAAGTCGCCGTGCTCTCTACAGACTCGAGGATTGATGCCGTGGGTGCTTGCGTTGGAATGAAAGGAGTAAGAATTCATTCCATCGTGCGTGAGCTTAATAATGAGAACATTGATGTGCTTCTTTACTCGGACGATCCTCAGCTTTTCGTCGAGCGAGCTCTGACTCCTGCAAAGGTGACGAGGGCGGAGGTTTATCTCGAAACCCACAAGGCCCAGGTTTGGGTCGATAATAATCAGGAGTCAATCGCCATCGGCAAGGAAGGAATTAATGTGAAATTGGCTTCCCGGCTCACCGGTTTCGACATAGACCTCATGAGAGTAGGAGTGGCTCCCGAGGCAAAAGGCCAGGGACGGGAGAAGCAGGCAGCCGAGATGTACGATATCGACCTATCCGAATTCAAGGAGGAACTTGGCGAGGAGCTTCTGACAAGGTTCCTCGACGCAGGTTATCTGACTGCAAGAAATGTTCTCGACGCCACTGAAGAAGAGATAAAACTGGACGTGGCCGTATCCGAAGAGGAGATCGGCAAGATCAAGGAAATGATGCGCAAGGAATTTGAGGAAGAACCAGAGAGCGAGTCTTCCGAAGGATCCCTTGGGAAGGACGAGTAGACCCTAAAGAAAGACCCGGCATGGCTGAAAGCACAACGAAGAAAAAACTCGTAACAAAAGTCGCCTCCGAATTTCAGGTCTCGGCGGACCAGATCGTGGACTTTCTCAAGACCAAGGGTCACGATAAACTAAAGCGCACGTCATCTGTTGATGAGCAGATGTACAGTGAGCTCGCCGCGCACTTCAAGAAGGAGCTCGACCAGGTTGGGAAGCGGCACAAGATCAAAGAGCAACTCACTGAGAAGCCGGAAGACAAGGTCGCAGTTAAGAAACTCGTCGACACTGTCACTGTTGAGAGGCGCCTGCATGTAGAGCCAAAGATTGAGGTTCCTCATGCGCCGGAGTTTGTTCCGGGCTTAGCCGGCACAGAAGCGGTCCAGGCAGCAGCCAGAGAGACGCAACCAATCGGGCCGTTGCAGGATAAGATCGAGACAAGGGTTGAAACCCAACCGCCGGTGGAACCATTCATTCCTTCGGCTGACGTCAGCGAGAAAGAGGAACTGGCACGGGCCGAGTCGGGCATCCCCGAGAAACAGCTGGAGAGCGAACCCCCCGCCGGCGCAATTTCTCCTCAGGTAATCGGAGCAGATAGACCGGGAAACAAGATCGCAGAAGGTGAGCGGAAAGCTGCGAAGGAACCTGTGCTCGAGGTGGAGTCGAGAGCTAAGCCGAAGGAAACCGTACCTCCGGTAGTGGAAGAAACGGGGCTGAAAATTCGCGGGCGAATGGATCTTCGGACCGGACGATTGATCACCGAAGAAGAGATGCGCATGCGGAAGGAGCTTGAGGAAGCCCAAAAGAAAACGAAGGAGGCGGCAGCTCAATTAGAGACTGAGACTCAATCTCACAAGAAGAAGAAAAAGAAAAAGAAAAAAATTCGTGAGGAGAGTGCCGTCGAAGTTGCCCCGGCCCCTGAGGTATCGGAAGAAGAGCTGAAGAAGCGCAAAAAGAAAAAAGGGAAACATCCTGACCTCGACGAGGCTGAGGTTGAACTCGCATTCCAACGTACGATGGCGAGCTTGGAAGATGCCGGCGAGACCGTGCGGGCAGCCATGCGCAAGAAGAAAAGAAAAGAAAAGTTCGAAGCCCAGCAGCGCGAAATCGAGAAACAGGAAATAGAGAAACGTAAACTCAAATTGCCTGAGTTTGTTTCGGTCGGCGAACTCGCAAAACTGATGAACGTTGATGTTGCAGAAGTCATCTCCAAATGTATTTCCCTTGGATTGATGGTATCTATTAATCAGAGACTGGATCTGGAAACGATAACTCTGCTTGCGGATGATTTCGGATATGAGGTCGAGCTCCAGGAGGAGTACACAGACGAAGTCCTTGAAGACAAGTCGGATTCCATGGAGACTCTCAAATCCCGCCCGCCCGTCGTGACGATTATGGGTCACGTGGATCACGGCAAAACTTCGCTTCTCGATTTCATCAGGCAGACTAACGTGGTGGCAGGCGAAGCGGGAGGAATCACTCAACATATCGGTGCATATCAAGTCCGATTGCATAACGGCAAGCAGATAACATTTCTCGACACGCCCGGACATGAGGCATTCACAGCGATGCGTGCTCGCGGAGCTCAGGCAACTGACATCGTCATTCTGGTTGTTGCAGCGGATGACAATGTCATGCCTCAGACAATTGAAGCAATTAATCATGCTCGTGCAGCAAATGTTCATATGATCGTCGCTATTAACAAGATGGACAGGCCCGAGGCGAATCCCGATAGAATCAGGAAGCAGCTCGCCGATCAAAATGTACTTCTGGAGGAATGGGGCGGCAAGACGCAGTCCGTCGAGATTTCAGCAAAGAAAGGGACCAACGTCGATCTCCTCCTTGAGAAAGTTCTGCTTGAATCGGAGATACTTGACCTGAAAGCAAATGCTGACCGTCTTGCCAGAGCAGTCGTGATCGAATCTACGTTGGATAAAGGCCGCGGTGCCGTGGCTACAGTCTTGGTTCAGAAAGGGACTCTCTCAGTTGGCGATCCCTTCGTCGCTGGAACAAGCAGCGGAAGGGTGCGCGCAATGACTGATGAGCGCGGGAACAAGATTGAAGTGGCGTTGCCGGCCATGCCGGTTCAGGTAGTTGGCTTCGATGAGCTCCCGCTGCCTGGAGATGTTCTGGTTGCCGTGGCGAACGAGAAGATTGCACGAGACATTAGCAACAGAAGAAAGGTCATAAGGCGCGAGCAGGAGATGCGAGGGACGCAGCATCATGTTACCCTCGAAGAACTTTCCAAAGAGATCAAAGAAGGCATGGTCAAGCAGTTGAGCATCGTCGTCAAGGGCGATGTGGACGGATCGGTGGAAGCCCTGAGCGACTCCCTTGCAAAGCTGTCCAACGAAGAAGTACGAGTCCAGGTGATTCACAAGGCCGTCGGTGCAATTTCCGAATCCGATGTTCTGCTTGCTGCCGCATCAAATGCTATCATACTCGGTTTCCATGTAAGACCGAGTGCAGCCGCGAGGAAGCTGGCTGAAGCTGAGTCGGTCGAGATAAAACTCTACAGTATCATCTACGATGCGATTGATAATGTTCGCAAGGCACTCGAAGGATTGCTTAGTCCGGAGATTCATGAAGACGTGGTCGGATCTCTGGAAGTCAGACAGATTTTCAAAGTCCCGAGGATTGGCACCGTCGCCGGATGTTACGTGGTCGATGGAAAGATTCAAAGGAATAACAGGACAAGGCTTGTGCGCGACGGAATTGTCGTCTACGAAGGAAACATCGCATCTCTCAAGAGGTTTAAAGACGACGTGAGAGAAGTGGAGGAGGGCTACGAGTGTGGCCTGAGCCTGGAAAACTACAACGATATGAAGGTCGGCGACACGATCGAGGCGTTCACAATTGTGGAGACTCAGCGCACGCTTGCGTGAGCTTAAGCCTGCGAGAATAATAGAGATCCTGAGATGTCCGTTAGAACTGAAAAAGTCGGTCATTTAATAAAAGAAGAGATCAGCTCGCTCATAGAACGTGATTATCGGTCGTCCGAAATGGGCTTCATGACGATCACAAGAGTCTCTATGTCGCCCGATCTGCGGCTTGCGAGAATTTATGTCAGCATCTTTGGAGACGTCAAGACAAAGGAACGAACACTCTTTCTGCTTAATGAGGCGAAGAAAGATATTCGGCAGTTTATCGGGAAAAACGTACGGCTGAAATTTACACCTGAGATTGCCTTCTTCATCGACGACACCATGGATTACGTGGCTAACATCGAAGAGCTGCTGAAAAAAACTCATGAAAAAGATGGCCACTGAAAGCGGAGACATAATTCCTGTCTATAAGCCGAAAGGGATGACATCCTTCGAAGTTGTTCGAAGAGTGCGAAACGAGTTGAAGGCGCGGAAAGTCGGCCATGCTGGAACCCTGGATCCCCTCGCAGAAGGTCTCCTCATCGTTCTTGTCGGCGGCAAAACAAAGATGATGAGCGATTTTCTGAAATTCGACAAGGAGTACATCGCCGTGCTGAAGCTCGGCTGCACTTCGAAGAGTTTTGATCTTGAAACCGAGGTTGTCGAGCTAACCTCCGACGTCCATTTTGCTGAAGATCGAATAAGAGAAGTTTTGAACAAGCACACCGGGAAAATTGAGCAAGTGCCTCCCGAGTATTCTGCAGCTTGGGTCGACGGCAAGAGGGCTTATCATCTGGCAAGGCGCGGAGCCAAATTCGAACTGAAACCCAAATCGGTTACGATCGATGAAATCAAGATCGAGAGCTTCATCCCGCCATTTCTTAGGCTGAAGATATTCTTGTTCGAGCGGCACTTATGTTCGATCTCTCGTGAGAGATATCGGACTTGATCTCGGCTGCGGTGCGGTTCTGACAGAGCTCGTCAGGACCCGGATCGGTCCCTATAATGCCGCAGACGCATTTAAGCTGGATGAAATAGTTCTGAGATTCGCCGCATGATTCATCAGTCGATCGAAGGCATAAGATTCAATCCAAACTCGATAGTGACCGTAGGAACATTTGACGGGATGCACATCGCTCACCAGAAGATATTGGACACGCTTGTGGAAAAGGCGAAGGCGAGTGACAGCAGAAGCGTTGTGATCACTTTCAAACCTCATCCTCAGGAAATACTCGGCAAAGGAAAAGTTGAACTACTGATCACTGAAGAAGAGCGCGTGCAGTTGATGAGCGATCTTGGAATAGACGAGATTTGCTTGCTGAAGTTTGATCGTGATTTCTCACTGGTAACCGCAGAGGATTTCCTGGTAAAATTTGTTTGCGAGAAAATAGGCTTACGCGAATTAGTCCTCGGATACAATCACACGTTCGGCCATCGCGCACAGGGTACGGTGGAATTTGCCCGCAAAGTCGGTGAAAGAGTCGGGTTTAAGGTGGATTTCGTGGAAGCGATCTCGGTAGACGGGATAAACGTTTCAAGCTCCAACATCAGGAAGCTTCTGAAGGAGGGTGCCCTACCTTCCGCGAATAAGATGTTGGGCAGGCCGTATTCTCTCGAGGGATTTGTTGTCCGCGGAGACGGGCGAGGAAAGTTGCTCGGCTATCCTACCGCCAACCTGAGGCTGGTTGATGAGCGCCTCCTGATACCTTCTTACGGTGTCTACATCGTGGAAGTCATCATGCAAGGTGAAAAATTCGTCGGGCTTGCCAGCGTCGGCATTCGACCGACATTTGAAGAAGAAGGCTCTGTAACGGTCGAAGTCTGGATCGCAGATTTCGACAGAGACATTTACGGAAAACGCATCAGGGTTTCATTCATTCACAGAATCAGAGAGGAAATGAAGTTCGATTCCGCTGATCAGTTGATAGTTCAGATGGATCATGACAAAAGTATTATGAGTGAGTATCTGGTAAAGACGCAAAAAGTCGCGTCTCAATTTAACAAACAAAGATAGGAGTTTCGGGATGCCTTTGACAAAGGAGAAGAAACAGGACTTGATCAAGAAGTATGGAAAATCTGCGAAAGATTCCGGGAGCACTGAAGTTCAGATTGCGATACTGACGGAAAGGATCAACGAACTTTCTGAACACTTCGAAGGCCACAAGAAGGATCATCATTCACGCACAGGTCTGTTGAGGATGGTAGGAAAGAGGCGTCGTCTCCTGGATTATCTTCAAACGAGGAATATCGATCGCTATCGAAAGATCGTTGAGGAATTGCACCTCAGAAAGTAAAATGAGAAGGAAAAATGATGGAAGGTTTTGTAAGTAAGGAAATTGAAATTGGCGGCAGGAAACTAACACTTGAGACTGGCCGACTGGCTAAGCAGGCGAGCGGCGCAGTTATGGTGCGTTATGCCGACACCATAGTGCTCGCCACCGTGGTTGCGGCGGAAGATGCTATCGAGGGGACGGATTTTCTCCCCCTCCAGGTCGAGTATCGCGAGAGGACGGCAGCCGCTGGCAAGATCCCTGGCGGGTTCATAAAGCGTGAGGGAAGGCCAAATGAAAAAGAAGTTCTCTCCGCTAGATTGATAGACAGACCCATACGGCCACTCTTCCCTGAGGATTGGCGCTACGAAACGCAGATCGTCGCGACCGTATTTTCCTTTGACGGTGAGAACGATGCAGATGTGCTGGGGGCAATTGGTGCGTCAGCCGCATTGATGGTGTCGGACATTCCGTTCGAAGGACCTATTGCCGAGGTCAGAGTCGGGAGGATTGAAGGTCAGTACGTCATCAATCCGCAGATACACCAACTGGAAAAAAGTGATATGGATTTGACTGTCGCCGGCACTGAAGATTCAATCGTGATGGTTGAAGGAGAAGCGAGAGAGATCCTGGAAGCCGATATGATCGGTGCACTGGAGTTTGCACATAAATACATAAAAGAGCTCGTGATGCTGCAAAAAGAATTCGCCGCTCTTGTCAACAGTCCGAAAAGAAATGCGGTCGCTGTTGATACTGTCGAGCATCTTGCAGACGATGTGAAGGGACTTGCTTATGACCGTATTCGCGAGCTGAATAGAAAGGTTATCAAGAAGGCCGAGCGAAGTGAACTCACGAAGTCGATCAAGGCTGATGTTTTGGCCGCCCTTTCGGAGAAGTATCCGGAGCAGGATGAATCGATCTCTGAGATACTTCATGAGATTGAACGTGGCGACATGCGTCAGATGATATTGAAGGAAGGCCGCAGGCTGGACGGAAGGGGATACAAAGATATCCGCCCAATCACGTGTGAAGTGGGTCCTCTTCCGCGCACTCATGGCTCGTCGTTGTTTACTCGCGGCGAGACCCAGAGCCTGACTTCGGTCACGCTCGGGACAAAGTTGGATGAGCAGACAATCGACGGCCTGCTTCCTGAGTCGACCAAACGGTTCATGCTCCATTATAATTTCCCCGGGTACAGTGTCGGTGAAGTCGCACGGATGAGCGGTCCCGGACGAAGAGAAATCGGACATGGCAACCTTGCTGAAAGAGCACTGAAGAATCTTGTCCCCGGTGAAAAGGATTTTCCATATACGGTTCGAATTGTGTCGGATATTCTCGAGTCGAACGGATCATCCTCCATGGCGACGGTTTGCGCAGGCTCTTTGGCACTGATGGATGCCGGAGTCCCGATCGCGAAGTCAGTTGCCGGAATCGCAATGGGACTAATCAAAGAGGGTGATGACGTCGCCGTCATCACAGACATTCTCGGAAACGAGGACCATTTGGGCGACATGGACTTCAAGGTTGCGGGGACACGGGATGGGATCACTGCCTTCCAGATGGACATAAAGATTCGCGGCATTTCATTCGAGATCATGGCCCGCGCTCTCGAACAGGCGAAGGAAGGACGAAAGCACATTCTGGACATAATGGAACAGACGATTTCCGAACCCAGAAAAGAGCTTTCACAATATGCGCCTCGTATGACATCGATGAAGATTCCGGTAGATATGATAGGTGCAGTAATTGGGCCCGGTGGAAAGGTAATAAAGAATATCGTACAGCAGACTGGCGCCGAGGTCAACATAGAAGATGATGGATCGGTAGTGATCGCTGCTGTCTCGGCGGAGTCGAGTGCGAAGGCAAAGGAAATGATCGAGCGACTGGTTGAAGCTCCGGAAGTCGGGAAGGCCTATAAGGGAGTTGTCAAACGTCTCATGGATTTCGGAGTCTTCGTGGAATTCCTGCCTGGAAAGGAGGGCTTGCTTCACATCTCGCAGATTGATCACAAACGGATCAACAAGGTGGAGGACGTGTTCAAGCTCGGCGATGAGGTCGAAGTGAAGTTGATGGAGGTCGACGACATGGGAAGATATAACCTGAGCCGAAAAGCTTTGATCGAAAATCCCAATCCTGGTTCCGAACCGGTTGAAGAGAGACACCAGCATTCAGAGCACCGGCAATCCGACAGATCGGGAAGAAGACCGAGAAGGTGAAATAGCCATTAGCTTATAGCAATCGGCTGACGGCTGATGGCTGATTGCAATTGGCTATTCATTGTTTTTTCACGGGCACTTTTTTAAGTTTTTAGCATCAGCCGAAGTGGTGGAAATGGTAGACACACTGTCTTGAGGGGGCAGGGCCCGAAAGGGCGTGCGGGTTCGAGTCCCGCCTTCGGCACGAGATGTACTTTGTCTATGTTCTCTTCAGTAGTAAGCTTGATAAGCGGTATGTGGGTTCAACATCAAATGTCGAACGAAGGTTGCAAGAACACAATGGTGGGCGATCAAGATTCACAAGGGGCGGTATTCCATGGGAGCTTGTCTATACGGAAGAGTTCAAGACGAATTCGGAGGCAAGAAGAAGGGAGTTATTTTTGAAGAGTGGGGCGGGGAGAGGATTGCTCGATGAAATGTTACAGTTGAAATGATACATGCCCGAAAGGGCGTGCGGGTTCTGAGCCAGAGGCTCATGCGCCTCCGGCGCAGAGTCCCGCCTTCGGCACGAGGTTCGTCAAATCGGAAGATTCGCTTTCGGGGGTTGCTTCGGCTCGGGTAACAAAGGTGGTATGAATACATGTTGCTTTACTCAAAGAGGAAATTTTTTCGGATGAGTGGTAATTTTTCCCGCAATAGAACATTCTCAACCCTGTTTTTCAATGCTTCTGTCGAACTTATCAGGCACAGGAGTTGTGATTACAGTATCGGTCATGCTCCGGTGACGAGAGGAACTATGGCGTTCGACTACGAGGTGCCCATAGGTGTGAAAGAGATCATTTGATTTATGTCTCACAGTTCGGCACATTTAGAAGTTATCACAGAGGAGTGAGCGAATGGGAACGGGACAAATGCTGGTAACAATTGGCGCAATTGTTCTGCTAGGATCAATCATTCTCACGACGAACAGAGGAATAAGTAACAGCAGCCAGGTCTTGCTGCAGACCAGCTTCGGGATTGATGAAGTGTCACTAGCGACTTCGGTAATTGAAAAAGCTCAGGACTTAGCATTCGATGACCATACAAAGGACTCTACATGGATCAATGCGTTAAGTGGACTGACCCCGCCCACCTCCCTCGGACAAGAAAATGGAGATGCCACCGACTTAGATGATTTTGATGATTTCAATGGGTTACCTAATCAGAAATTCCGAATAGAATTCGATACACTAAGTACCGGGATTTATGAGGTCAAGACTCATGTCAGCTACGTCACGCGTAATGCAACTACTGGCAGCCTTGACACGACGAGTACCGGTGCGACATGGAGCAAACAGCTCACTGTGTGGGTTTGGAATACGGTGGACACCGCTCACGTGGTGAAGATGTCTAGCGTTTTCAGCTATTGGTATTAGTCGGAGTAAGAGAATGGGCAGTACTGCTCTCCTAGATATAATCGGATCAATGATAATTGGCGGATTGCTGCTTCTTGTTACTTTGAGGATGAATGATAGTGCGACAAGAAACACATTTCAGTCACAGGAGAACCTCACAGTCCAGCAAAACTTGACCTCGTTGATTCAAAATATCGAATCGGACTTCAGAAAAATCGGTTATCGAAACGGGGGGCAAGCCCCGCCGGCCGATAGCTGCATCCTTTATGCTAAAAGTGATAGCATAGCTTTTCTAAGTGACATAGATGACAATGGTGCGATGGATACCGTAGTATGGTATCTAGGAAAAACTCCCATTGCTGGTTGTCAAAATCGGAATGTGAGAATGCTTGTTAGAAAAGTCAAGTCCAACGGCGTCTGGAAAGTTGACAGTTCGAATCTTGGAGTGACTCAGTTTTCAATAAAATATTTCGAGACTTTCAACACTCAGATACCTACTATTCCGTACCTTCTCGGATCGGCGAGTCCACCTGTTCTGATGCAGATGACTTTGATGGTGCAGCCGACCGCGGCTTATGATACGGCATATTCGAGCAATTTTGCCTTTTGGACACAAACAAGATTAGCATCAAGAAATCTCACGGCGAGATAGGAGGTCTGAAATGGTTGGTAGGGCATCACTCATTGTCATACTCGGCTTCAGTGTAATATTTGGAGTTGCAAGTCAGTATTGGAACAGAACGAGCAACCGCGCAGTAGAGAACTTCGTAAGCTATTATGATTCTTCCACAGCACATAACATCGCAGTGAGCGCTGCAGATCTCGCCTGCGATTCAATTTTCCAGAACAATGCGGATACGAACATGGCTAGTAATAGTCCGTTGACAGGCGGCTTTCCCGGCGGTGGCGGCTACAAGATCATGACAAAGGGGGTTGGCGGAAATGTCTGGATAACAGCCCTTGGAATTGATACGACCTTGCGTGGACATATTATTATGGACACAGTGAAGGCACTCCTTTCTCCGTTCCAGTTTTCCAGGTACGCATTTTTCACTAACTCTGACAACGGCGTGTACTGGGTGACCGGAGACACCCTGACTGGTCCGTATCAGACCAATGGAACGATGTCTATCAGTGGCGTTCCGGTAATCAAAGGTCCCGCAAGCGCATTCAACGGTACGAATCCAACGCCGTTGCCGGACAAGAGCGGAGACACTCTCAAGGCGAATAGCTTTCAATCTGGTGTGAAAGTCGCACTGCCGTCCGATATCAACTCCACTGTGGCGGCGGCGGCAAGTGTTGCAACGTTTCAGCCGGGTAGTAGCTATACCAGCAGCAGCTACGCTTATGATGTCTTTTTAACTTTTAATTCCGATGGGACGGTGACAGAGCTCGATTCGACCTGGCAGTATACTTCTGGCTGGGGGGGCGGTTCATGGTCGTTGAAAACGCACACGTCAGCCACGACGGTCGCGCTTACATCGCTCGTCAATACTAACGGCCAGGCGGTGATCCTCGTTAAGAATGGCAACGTCCATGTCCAGGGAACCGTAGACGGGTATGTCACAGTTGTTTCACAAGCGGGCACGGGGATAAGCAAAGAAGATGTGCAAGGGAACTCTGGAAATCCTAACGGAAATATCCTGATCGATGCAGATATCACGTACAAGGATGATCCCAGGACTACAAGCTCCGACGATATGCTAGGCCTTGTGGCGAATAACAGCGTGATGTTAGCGACGCAACCTTCTTCAAAAGCTGACGCCCATATTGACGCAGCTATTTTCGCGCTGAACGGCGGATTTTCATACGACGATTACACCGGGATAAAGAAGGGCTATTTGTACATATACGGATCAGTCACACAAAAAACTCGTGGTCCGGTTGGCCAGGTCGGCGGCAACGGTTACCTGAAGAACTACAGGTACGACAGTCGCTTTGCCTATCAATCTCCTCCAGCCTTTCCAGGAACGAACCGGTACAGGGTCATAGCCTGGCGTGAGTGACCCATGAATCACGAATTGCGGAGTTATGAATGAATAGCTGTGCATTGAGGCCCAGTAATTTTCCCAAGTGGTTTGGGAGCGGGATTTTTTGGTAGAAGATTTTTATCGCATTTTTTGTATCTTGTATCGATTCAATAGGAGAACGTACCATGATTAGTGATGTCCAGAAGAGATTGAAAATAGTTCAGACTTATAAAAAACTCGGAAGCCTGCGAGGGACTGCCGAGAAACTCGGCGCGAACGTGAAGACGGTCAAGAAATGGGTCGACAGATTCTCGAAGTCCGGCAAGAAGGGACTTGTCGACAAAAGATTTAAAGTGCCGATAAAGTCAAAGGCCAGATCGAGGTGAGTAGTCTCATCCTATGATCTGTCCGACCACTGAGCCGCGGAGGCGCAGAGTCTTCCGTCTTTTGTCGAGTGCTCTGTGCTCTCCTGCGACAGAAGTGGAACTGTATTAACTCGGGGGGATGTTTGACTGGGTCTTGATATGATACAAAGTATGACCGGTTTCGGAAAAGGCGAATCCACGGTCGGTGACTTTACGGCCTCCGTCGAGATAAGGAGCCTGAACAGCCGATACCTCGAGGTCAGTGTGAAACTGCCGCAGACACTGTCGGCACGCGAAGTTGATGTGCGGGAACTGATCCGTCAGCGTGTAGGACGTGGTAAGTTATCGGTTCTTGTCTCCACGACAAACGCCCACGACGAAAATGAAATAGCAGTTGACGCCGAGTCCGTAAAGAGGATCATGACGCTCTTGAAATCTCTCAAGAAATCCGCCAGAATAAACACACCCATCAGGTTAGAGCATCTGTTAACTTTCAAAGAATTATTCAAAGGCGCGAGGGAAGAGACATTTGATGGCGACGAGTGGGAGGCGATCAAGGCCGCAGTTGAGGCTGCGGTGAGGCAGCTGCAGGAGACACGAACAGCCGAAGGCCTTTCGCTCAAGAGCGATCTGATTAAGCGAATTCACAGACTGAACTCGATGCTGGACGAACTTGAAAAACTTTCTCGACTCCACATCGAGGATGAGAAGACCAATATCAGACGAAAGATGGATGAGATCCTGAATGGGAAGGAACTCGACCCAGCCAGGATTGATCTTGAGATCGTCCTCCTTGCCGATAAACTTGACGTCACGGAAGAGATCGTCAGGTTCAGAACTCATAACGATTTTTTCTTGCGATTGCTAGAAGGAGAAGATTCCAACGGAAGGCGACTGAACTTTCTCCTTCAGGAGATGAACAGGGAAGCTAACACGATGGGCTCGAAGGCTTTTGATGCTGAAATGTCTCATTGGGTGGTTGAGATAAAAGAGGAACTGGAGAAGGTCAGGGAACAGGTTCAGAACCTGGAGTAATGGAAATTCGGAATAATTGTGTGACCGGCTGATGGGTAATTGGATTCATAAATTCATTATTCCGCCATCCCACAATTCGACCATTTCTCCCTTTCTCTTGGCTGCATTTGAGAGATGAACCGGGGATTACTTCTAGTGATTTCCGCTCCGAGCGGCGGGGGGAAAACGACAATCGTCAAGGAAATCCTCCGCGAGTTTCCAGACTTCAGATTCTCCGTATCCGCAACTACGCGAAGTAAGCGCCCGGGTGAAGTCGATGGAAAAGACTATTTCTTCCTGACCAGATCTGAGTTTGAAAGTAAGATCGCGGATGGAGATCTGGTCGAATACGAAGAAATATATTCGAACTATTACGGGACACTGAAGAGCGAGGTGGAAAAGGCACTAGCCAATGGTGAGAACATTGTGTTTGATGTCGATGTCAAAGGTGGTTTGTCGATCAAAGGCAAATTTCCCGAAGCGGTGCTCATATTTGTCAGACCGCCGAGCGTTGAAGTGTTGAAGAGAAGGCTCGAGGGACGAGGAAGCGAGAGCAGTGAACAGGTTGAGAAGCGAATGGCAAGAGCGTCAATGGAGCTTGAGAAAGGTCAGCTTTATGATTATATTATTATAAATGATGAGTTGAAACGAGCAGTTCGCGAGGTTTTCGATATTATCAAGACAAAACTGTCCGAACGATCCCAAGGAAAGGAGCAATTAGGTGGGACTTAAACCAATAGAAGTGGCGAAGCTTGACGTGGTTACCGGAAACGCATATGAGGGAATCGTCGTCGCTTCTCGCAGGGCCCGGCAGATCAGCGACGAAAGAAAAGTCGAATTCAACCAGCGTCTCGAAGGAATAAAACAAATTCAAGAGTCGCTTGAAGAAGATGAGAAGGTTAATCCCGAGCAGGTTGAGCTGAGCAAGGAGTTCGACAAATATCACAAGCCGACCGAGCAGTCGTTGGAAGAGTTGTTGCAGGGCAAGATAGTTTATCGCTACAAATCCTCTCAATAAATTTTCAGTTCAAGGCTGATAGCTTACCAGCCATGAGCTATGATCCATGATCCATCAGCAATCACCCCTCAAAGGCAGGAAGATAATCCTCGGAGTTTGCGGAAGCATAGCAGCCTATAAGAGTGCTGTCCTGCTCCGTGAGCTCCAGAAGAAAGGCGCTGAGGTCAGGGTCGTGATGACTTCTTCCGCAACGAATTTTGTCGCACCGCTCACATTCTCTTCCCTTTCGCACAATCAGGTCTATGTCGGCATGTTTCCTGAGAATAAGAGTGCCACGTCCGTCGGGACCTGGCACATCGATCTCGGTCAGTGGGCAGATGCTATGTTGATCGCACCTATTACGGCTTCAACGATCGCCAAGATCACTCACGGAATCTCCGACAACTTCCTGACCTCGATAGTGCTCGCGCTTCGATCGCCGCTCATAATTGCTCCGGCGATGGACGTGGATATGTACATTCATCCTTCGACATCGGCTAACATTTCGAAGCTCAAAGAGCGAGGGGTGGTTGTCGTTGACCCCGAAGAGGGTGAGTTGGCGAGCGGACTTAGCGGAATTGGACGCCTGGCTGAAGTGGAAAACATTGTCGGGAAGGTTGAGCACTTTTTTGAGAAACATGGCCCTGATCTGGCAGGCAAGAAGATCCTTGTCACTGCCGGTCCGACTCAGGAACCTATAGACGCTGTGAGATTTGTTTCAAACAGGAGCTCGGGCAAGATGGGGTTTGCGATAGCTCTGGCTGCAGCAAATCGCGGCGCGGAGGTCAAGTTGGTAGCTGGCCCGGTCTCGCTTGAGACTCCGCGAGGCGTATCTAGAGAAGATGTGTCTACGGCAGACGAAATGTACGCGGCCGTCAAACGAAATATCGATTGGTGTGACGTTCTCGTGATGGCTGCCGCCGTTGCGGATTACAAAGTTGCGAACCCGCCGGATAGAAAGATCAAGAAGAGAGAATTCGTTATTGGCTCGTCGCGCATCGATCTTCAGGAGACTGTTGACATACTGAGATCGGTATCTGAGAAGAAGGGGAATAGGGTCTTTGTCGGCTTTGCTCTCGAGACGGACAATGCCTTCGAGAATGCGAAGGAGAAACTCGAGTCAAAATCGCTTGACATGATCGTGGTTAATAATCCACGGGAAGAAGGCGCTGGCTTCGGGACCGACACGAACAAAGTGACTCTATTTCTTAAGGATGGTGTGAAGAAGGAATTATCCTTGATGCCGAAATATGATGTGGCGTTGCGGATATTAGACGAGGTGAAGCTCCTACTTGAAAAGAGAATTCGTCTGGGTGGAACTTAAGCTCGACTTACTCTTGGGCCAACGTCGATATTTCGGATAAGTCCCTTAAACACGAGGTCTCCCGGAAAGACAGACAAACAAATCCTGAGGTACCGTTATGTTTAAAACAGGTTTGCTCTTGTTAATACTCGGATTTTCAGTATCCAGCAATGCACAGAATTACACAGCTCCGGAGGCAACGAATCGGTTCATGATAAGGACAGGTGTCAACGTCAGTCACTGGCTGTCACAGAGCGATAAGCGCGGCAAGGAAAGAAGAAAGTATATAACACAAGCCGACTTTGATACGATTGCTTCGATGGGATTTGATCACGTGCGAATACCTGTTGACGAAGTTCAGCTCTGGGATTCCACGGGGGACAAAGAAGCGGAGGGGTTCGAGCTTTTGCATGACGCGATCCGCTGGGCCTTCGCGGCGAATCTTCGAGTAATCGTCGATCTGCATATCATCCGCTCTCACTATTTCAATACCAGTTCGAATAGATTATGGACCGATGCGGCCGAACAGGATAAACTAGTGAACATGTGGCGTCAACTTTCAGACCAGCTGCATCAGTATCCGAATGATAAGCTCGCGTATGAAATCTTGAACGAGCCGGTTGCCGATGATCCCGAAGACTGGAACAAAGTTCTTAACAAAGTAATTGCCGCGATAAGAGTTAAGGAACCGGAAAGAATAATCGTAATCGGTTCGAACAGGTGGCAGAGCGCTTCGACTTTTCCGCGGCTGCGATTTCCTGAAAATGATTCAAACCTGATCCTGAGCTTTCATTTTTATACTCCAATGGCGCTGACTCATCACACTGCACCATGGACTCCGATCGCGGAATACAAGGGACCCGTAAACTACCCCGGACAGATAGTCGACACGTCAAATTACAAAGAGATGTCGCCATCGGCGGCTGAGTACATGAGGGACGGCGGGAACGGATATTTCACGAAAGAAGTGCTTGAAGAACAAATGTTGCCGGCGATAAAGGTTGCGAAGGAGCATCACCTGCAATTGTATTGTGGCGAATACGGAGTTTATCCGAAAATACCCGAAGACATAATGCTTCGTTATTATAAAGACGTCTGCGAGATTTTCAACAAGAACAACATTGCCTACTGTCACTGGTGTTACAAAGGGGATTTCCCTGTGGTCGACGGTCATGGCGTGCCGAATCATAAACTGGTTTCGATCCTGACGGCAAGATAAAGTGGCAAGAATGACTACCACTTCACTAGCGGCAATCGGAGAGCAGTCAATCAAATAACGGATGGATCCGGGTCGCTCGTTTGTCAGCGAGTCGATTTCTTTCCTTGTGTGCCAGCTCGAATCGTAAGTGGGTGCGCCTCATGAAATTGTCATGTCAAAAGGGCGTCTGTTTTTTTTGACCACATTCACTCTCACGCTTGACGGTTGATTCCATCTCGCTTCCATGATTTGCATCGGGTTTCCAATTGCATCAAAGTCGGGATGTAAGACGTATCTACGACAATGCGAACGCCATCGGCACCTCCGAATCGTGAAGGGGATGATGATTGGATGGGCCACTGCAGGGATAGACACCTTGTCGGTGGTGTCATGGAAGAGGTTCCAAGCCTCAGCGTCCGATCTTCCATGTTTTATTCGAACTGGCGAGCGCTTCAACGTTGTAAGTGACATGACAAGTGTGAGTTACGGTATATTCACGCCAATCCGATGTTGGCAAGAATGTTCGGAACCGGTTCCATCATTTTACGACAAAGTCTAAGAAATGACTTGACACGGTCATTTTTTTTCTTCAACTTATGGAAGCCCTTCCATGAATAGTGAGGCTTATGGCGTCAAAGGTTACTATTTACGACATTGCTAGAGAGGCGAGCGTTGGCATTGGCACGGTGTCTCGCGTTCTCAACAACCATCCCAGTGTCACACCAGAAACACGCAAGCGTGTCAGAGACGTTGCAAAGCGTCTGGACTACCAACCTCATACCTACGCACAGCGACTCGCCCGCCGACAGTCGGAAACAATCTCGGCCATCATCCCTTTTTTCACCAATTACTTCTTCATTGAAGTGCTTCAGGGTGTGCAGGACAAGATCTCGCAGTTGGGTTATGATCTCGTTCTCTACGGCGTGAACCATGTGGATCAGGTCGAATCTTATGTCTCTCGCGCGCTCCAGCGCGGAAAGGTTGACGGTATTCTCTTCTTCTCAATGAAACTCCCCGATAAGGTCATCGCCCGTTTAAAGGAAACAAAACTCCCGATGGTTCTGGTCGACACCAAGTCGCCGGACTTCGATTCTATTTCTGTTGCAAATGCTGAGGGTGCGTATGCTGCAACGACTCATCTTATCGAACTCGGTCATCGCTCGGTGGGTATGGTGAACGCGAAGCTTGTCAGCGCGCCCGCGATCGAGCGGTTGCAAGGTTACAAACGAGCGCTCGAAGGTCACGGCATCACCTTTTCGGAAACCCTGGTCAGGACCGGGAGCAACAACAAACAAGACGGATTCAACCGCGAAGCGGGATACGAGGCAATGGTGGAATTCATCAAGCTGGGACCGGGAATGCCAAGCGCTTTCTTTGTGTCTTCAGATATTCAGGCGATGGGCGCGATTGCTGCACTAACTGAGAGCAACCTTAGAGTTCCGGAAGATGTAGCAGTTGTCGGGTTCGATGATATCGAACTCGCACGTCATATCAGACTTACGACGATGCGTCAGCCCATGTACCAGATGGGAGTTCTTGCAATTGAGCGCCTCGTTGCGAGAATGTCCAATCCCGATATGGAGATTCTTCACACGACATTTTCGCCAACGCTTATCGTGAGAGAAAGTTGTGGTGCTCTCAAGAGAAATCAAAATTGAGGTAAAGCATGCGGAAAATTGTTACTCTTTCGTTTGTCCTTTTTCTGTCGCTGTCGGTCGGACCTGTCAAAGAAGCCTTTGCAGGAGACACCGGCAAGATCGCCGGGACAGTGTTGGATGCTGCAACCAAAGAACCCCTGGTCGGTGCGAATGTGGTGATCGAGGGGACTTCGATGGGCGCTGCCACGGATCTTGACGGCAAGTACACGATCCTCAACATTCCTCCCGGGAATTACAATGTGCGGGCGAGCGCCGTCGGGTATCAGGCTATGGAGATCAAGGACAATCACGTTTCGATTGATCTGACGACTGAGGTCGATTTCGGTCTTAATGAATCGGCTGTGACGACAGAGGCGGTGGTTGTGATTGCAGAGCGCCCGCTCGTCCAGAAAGATATGACCGCATCTACTGCAACAGTGGACAATGCCCAGATTCAGTCGCTTCCGGTCACGAGCTTTCAGGATGTTCTCAATTTACAGGCAGGCATTTACACCGATAGAAATGGCACCCTGCATTCGAGGGGCGGCCGCGGAGGTGAAGTGACTTACATGATCGACGGTGTCCCGGTTTCCGACTCCTATGACGGTTCGACGGTCGTAGATGTCAACAAGAATTCAATTCAGGAAATGCAGCTGGTTACAGGCGCTTTCAATGCTGAGTACGGTCAGGCCATGAGCGGCATAGTGAATATCGCAACAAAGACCGGTGGCAATGATTTGAAGGGAACGGTGACTGCCTACACAGGGGGCTATGTGACGAGCCAATCGAGCGTGTTTGGTGGTTTGCAGAAGATCAATCCCCTCAATTCAAGTTGGCTAGAGGGATCGATCGACGGCCCGATCATCAACGACAAGTTGTTCTTCTACGCGGATGCAAGGTACTACTACGACGCCGGGTATTTGAACGGCGTCCGCAAATTCAATACTTATGATTTAAGCAATACAACAGATCCGAATCCGTACAACTGGACGATTCAGCACACCGGCAACGGTGCAATAGTGCCACTTGCCCCCTATCTGGAAGGCTATGGTCAGGCAAAACTGACATACAAGATCAACCCGGAATTTCAAGTCTCCTACAACTACATCCTCGACAACAGTCGTGGGAAGAACTTCGATTGGAATTACAAATACGATCCGGACGGAGAGCTGAGCAACTTCAAGAAAGGATATTTGAATACCCTGACCTTAGCTCAGACGCTTAATAGCTCGACGTTTTACACGGTCGATCTGTCGTACTACTTCAGAGATTATCGAGAGTATTTGGACCAAAATGCTTTTTCTCTCTCCGATTTGTTCTCGAGGCAAGATCCCTTTAATCAAGAATATGTGCGTTCATCGTGGCCGCAAGTTGTTGCACCAGAGCAGACGTTCTACACTGGCGGAACAAACACGGCGCATAACATCCACAATACGAACACATACGTTGCGAAGTTTGACGTCACTAGCCAGGTGACTCCAGTTCACATGCTGAAAGCTGGTTTCGAATTTGATCAGTATCGGTTGTTCCTTCACAATATTAATCTTCAATTATCTCCTGCCGACAATAACAGGGATCCACTAGTCGACGGCAATCCCTACCTGGTTGCGCCCGTCGTGATACCGGCGATATCGAATTCGAATAACCTTTTGTACAATCACAGCCCGCAGCAATTCGCCGCATACGTCCAGGACAAAATGGAATACAAGTCACTGATAGTTAACCTGGGTTTAAGACTGGATTGGTTCAATCCCGACGGCCAGGTGCTTGCCGATCCTTCAGACCCGAACATCTATCTTCCTTTGAAGCTGCAAAATCAGGATAGCGTCGTGGCACCAGGAGGTTCGCCGGAACAAGCAGTGGCCGCGAGAATGAAATACTGGTACAAGAATGCAAGTGACAAATGGCAGTTGAGCCCGCGACTTGGAGTGGCTTTCCCGATAACTGACAGAGGGATCGTTCATTTCTCGTATGGGTTGTTCTTCCAAATGCCGTCGTTCGAGCGATTATACGAGAACCCCGGGTACAAACTCGATGTAACAGGCGGCAGCAACTTCCTCGGTGTCGTCGGCAACCCGAACTTAAATCCTGAAGAGACAACCAGCGGAGAGCTTGGTTTGCAACAGCAGCTGACAGATGATATCTCGATCGACATAACCGGATTCTTTAGAGACATAAGGAATCTCGCGGGAACCCTTAACGAGATTCAATATGTATATGGCGGTTCAGATATATATAGTGAATATATCAACACGGACTTCGGTTTCATCAAAGGTATTGTGCTATCGATGGACAAACGATTTTCGAATGGCATATCTGCTACGATTGATTACACGTTCCAAATAGCCAAAGGTGATGCGTCAGATCCGCAAGCAGCGTACAATCTCCGGAAGACAGGTGTACTACCTGAGACTCAACTTATACCGCTCGATTGGGATCAGCGCCATGCTCTCAATGCGACATTGAATTATTCTCACCCGAGCGGCTTTGGGGGAAGCTTCATATTCAGATTTGGTAGCGGGACTCCATATACACCAACGTTGACTACCACTTCCAATGTCGGTGAGCTGACGTACAATTCGCAGGTAATGCCAGCCACGTATGAGCTGGATCTCCGACTCTACAAAGACTTCAAGTTCGGCATGACGACATTTACTGTGTTTGCTCGGATAGACAATGTCCTGGACACAAAGAATGCCAAAAATGTTTACACCGACAGCGGTGAGCCGGACTGGTCATTGCAAGAAGAACATCTCCTGGCGAGCAATCCAGCTCAACGAGTTGCGACAATCCAGGATTATTATACTAATCCGAATTACTACTCAGCGCCTCGCAGGATTCAGTTTGGAATCACTTACTCCTTCTAAAGATAAAGGTAGACAAATGCAAAAGATTTTAATCCTCTTTCTTTTGGTTACCGCAAGTGCATCGACGGCCTTATCACAGCAAGGGAACGACAATCTAATTCCTTACGCGAAGTCACACAGAGGAAATGCTCTCTATGTACGGTTCGGAATCCATGATGGCAACCGCGTCGCGATCACTTTCAGAAACAACGGGTCGATTTCAGGCACGAACCCGAACGACATTCGTGGAGCCTGGCCTTACCCGATGACTCAGGACAGTTACATCGGCGATGTGACTCCGCTTGTTGGAGTTGAATTACCCGGCATTTTTCCCGCCGGAATAAGTTCAAAGGGTGACACCATATACAGCGTCATCCATTCGGTTACAATCTCGCCGGGGCCGCGGACGGGCCAAGCTGCAAAAATTGACCCGGTTGATGGACACTTCGAGGGATTTGAACCAGAGCCGGGCTACGTCAATGCCTCTCAAGATACAGTTGCTTCCAGCAGCATTCCGTCATCCTGGCCTCCTTTTTGGCCGGATCATCCCGACTGGGTTGATACGGCTGGCAAGGCACAATGGAACGGTTACTTTGGAAGGAATCAGTTCAGCGCGGACCAGGAAAGCTACTGGGTCATGGACGACGCCCAGGACAATAGTGTCCAGCAGCGAACCGGCAATACGTTCCATCCTGATTCTACAGATGCAACTCGCAATGGCATCGGAATCGTCGTTGCGGTCAGAGGCCTGCAGTGGTCGCAGGTACAAGCTCAGGATGTACTCTTTTGGTTGTATGACATTACAAATATCGGCACGACAATTTATAAGAAGACTGTATTCGGAGAAGTCGTTGGGGGATGCGTAGGCGACGTTGGCCAGAATTACGTGGACTGCTCGGATGATCTCGGCTTCTTCGATGTTAATAACAACCTGACATACACCTGGGACTCAGATGACAGGACGTTTGATCCGCTGTGGATACCCTTGAATAGAGTCCTTACGGGCGTGCGCACCAACATCGGTTTTGCAGGATACGCATATCTCGAAAGCCCGGGCAATCAATACGACGGAATAGACAATGATAACGATGCCGTCGACCCAAGCGGCCCTCAGTTTCAGCAGGCAGATTTCACATTCAATTCACAAAGCAACTCCTTCGTGATGTCGCGGACACTGTCACGAACAAGTGCGGGAAGCAACGTTAATTGGCCGAACAACGAAATAGTTCTTATCGACCCGACCACTTATGCAAGACGAATCGTCAGACTCGACACGCTTCTGAAGAGTGACAATGATACGGCGACCGTGTATTCACTTGGAGTTGCTTACAAGATTTATAATGGCGAGACCCTTTTCGACACGGCAAACAACGGATTGGACGACAATCTGAATGGCTTGATCGATGAGAACTACAAGATTCACTATGAGAGAGTGTTTGTGACGAGTCAGGGTCAAGTTTACAAAACAGACCTGCGTCGGCTTTATTATAAAAACTATTTTACAGGTGCCGGCCTCAATAACACAATGATAGATGAGAGTCGCAACAGCGGTCCCGGGCAAATCGTTGCCGGGTGGGTTCCGGACTATACGCAGACCAGGGATCCCGTAACCGGCAAATATCCCGGTACGTTCAAATCTCATTGGTCGGGTGATGAAAACGGAAACTGGGATCCGAAGAAGGATGATGTCGGAGCAGATGGTGCTCCGAACACAAATGATGTTGGCGAAGGCGACGGTATCCCCACACAAGGAGAGCCACACTTTGACAAGACCGATGTCAACGAATCTGACCAGATTGGGCTGACTAGTTTCAACTTCTTCAATCAAACTGCATCGCCACCAATGAATAATAGTGAAACGCTGTGGAGTCGCATGTTCCCCGGGACTTTTGATCTGATCCCTCCTATTCCTCAAGATGGCGACTTCATCTATTCTTCAGGACTCTTCCCATTGCTGCCGTTGCAGACAGAGCGTTTCTCGTTAGCCTTGGTTTTCGGTGCTGATTCCAGCCAGATTTTCAGGAACAAACAGGTTGTTCAAAGGATTTATGACAAGAATTACGACTTTGTCATGCCTCCGTCGAAGCCGCATGTCACGGCTGTCGCCGGGAACAGGAAGGTCACGCTCATCTGGGACAACGTGGCAGAAGCGGCTCCATCATTTGAAGGATACAAGATTTATCGTTCCACTGATCCCGGTTTCACCGAGGCAGGTGGACAAGCTTTGGCCTCGTTCGACCAAAACGACGGAGTGCAGGGCTACTTCCTCCCGCCATCCCAGGACCTCGCCCAACTGCCGATGTTCTACCTCGGCAACGATGGAGGGTTGGTTCACACCTATGTTGATACCGGACTTCAGAACGGACAGCAATACTTTTATGCAGTGACAGCTTATACTACAGGCGATCCGCAGGCCGACACCTATCCTGCTGAAGATCCGAAGTACATAACCATTTCTTCGAACGGACAGATTCGTAGAGATGTGAACACCGTTTACATTACCCCTCAAGCGCCAGCCGCAGGTTATATTGGACCGAACGCTCCCAATTTATTTTCAGCAGTTGCTGGAACGAAGGTGTTCGGAACAGGTAATGTCTATCTCAAAGTCGCTGACGCGGACGCCGTGCCCAATAAGACATATCGTATCGGATTCAGCGACACGCTGAACGGCGCAAATCCAACCACCAACGGCTGCTTCGTAATTGATTACACGAACCCAAACTCTCCAGACACACTCAATTTCTTCGGTGCAAAAGAGATCCCCATAAATGCTTCTCAGGCGGCCGGTGACGAAGACAAGTACATCTTCGATGGAATGTACGTGGCGGTGAACAACGATTGGAGCATCAAAGTCGATACGACTTCAGGATGGAATAGGACCCACGGCAAGCCGAACTTCAAATTCACATTTACTCCATTCCAGTTCTCAGGAGTGTCGGAGACCGGGACGGCGTATGCTCAAGACTATCTGTTTGTTTTTGATTCGACATTCAATGCTGCAGACACCTCTTCGGATCTGACTATCAATTACCAGGGGAGTCCACTCCTGATATCGAAAGGGAACACCAATTTCAGAGTATATGATCCGTACACGGGCAAACAGGTGTCATACGCTTTCCTCGAACCTGACTGTGTCAGTGACAATCACGGATGCGGAAAATTTTCAGCGGACGACATTGTAATTTTGCTTGCTCATCTCAAGACCAAATCCGGCGCGGACACCACTCTCATAACATGGTCACTATCGCCGGGGGGAACAGATACCACTAACTTTCTGCCAACTTCTGGCGACACACTCAGTATCCACACAACAAAGCCCTTCATAAACGGTGACCAGCTTCAGATAACAACCAAGGCTGCTACCGTCGATGACAAACTCGCTTCAAATTCACTCGGGCAGATTAGAGTTGTACCGAATCCCTATGTTGCTGCAACCAGCCAGGAGCCACCGCTTCCACCAACAATCACGAGCGGTCGAGGGACAAGGAAGGTCTCTTTCATCCATCTTCCGCCAAAGTCCACTATATATGTTTACACGGCACGAGGCGAGCTGGTGAAAAAGCTTCAGTCTCCTTCGAGCGGAACTGACGGCACGGCGGACTGGGATCTTACTACGAATGACAACCTGGAAGTCGCTTATGGAGTGTACTTTTATTTGGTAGACGCTCCGGGTGTGGGACAGAAGTATGGCAAACTTGCGATCATAAAGTAAATGAGGCATTTGATGAAAAAGGGAATTTGGATACTTGCGGTGCTTCTTGCATTTCAGGAGCTTTATGCTCAGAACAAAGTCGGCACGACGGCAGCTCCCTTTCTGGGAATTGGCGCAGGACCCAGGGCAATATCAATGGGTGGCGCTTTCGTCGCACTGGCAAACGACCCCACTGCTCTATATTGGAATCCCGCGGGAATATCGAGAGATGGGCATACGCAGGCCTTGCTAGAACACACTAACTATCTCCTTGGCACGAGCTATAATTTTTTTGCTGCGATTGTAGCATTTGACGAAGACAACGCTGTCGGCCTGAGTGTGACAAACCTTGCCTACGGAAGTTCGGAGGTCACCACACTGTCTCAGCCGGACGGAACCGGCGAGACGTGGAATGCTAACGACTGGGCCATAGGAATTTCATATTCCAGAAATCTGACAGATCGGTTCTCGATCGGAGGGACCGCGAAGATGATCATCCAGCAAATATGGAGAGAGTCTGCGACAGGGTTTGCCCTCGATGCGGGACTGCTCTACATCACGCCATTCAACAACTTGAAAATCGGAATGGAAATTGCCAATTTCGGGACAGAGATGCAAATGACCGGTCAAGACCTTTTCATAACCGTTAGTCCCGACGAGTCAGTTGTCGGAGCAAATTCCAAGATACCCGCTCAGTATTATACCTCATCCTATCCTCTTCCGCTCATGTTCAGAGTCGGTCTGGCAATGGATGTAATCAACTCGACTAATAATCGCCTGACGCTGGCGGCAGATGCACTTCATCCAAGTGATAACCTGCAGAGCGTGAACGTGGGCGGGGAGTATTGCTGGGATAATCTCATTTCCTTACGGGCCGGCTACAAGTCTTTGTTCATGCCAAACAGTGAAGAAGGTTTGACGCTGGGTCTTGGACTTAACTATGACATTACATCGAGATTCAATGTCAAGGTGGATTATGGATACGAGAACTATGGCTTGCTTAAAAACATTCAGAAGTTTGCCTTGACCGTAGGATTCTAACTTGTCGAGACCATACCGCCTCATGAGAAACTTCGGCTTTCTTTTTTTATTATCGCTGGCCGTAACAATATCTAATGCGCATGCCGACTCGGTGAGAGTTGTCTTCAAGCTGAACCGGGTTCTTCTCTCCAGCGAGAGCGGCGTGGGTTTGGATGGGACTTTCAATAATTGGGGAAACAATCCGGACGGCACCGGTTCGAACCATCATGTGATTCCTCTGGCTAATAAAGGAAATAATCTGTGGTCCACAACTCTTCCCCTTTCGCCCGGAGTTTACAGTTACAAGTTTGTCACTTACACAGTGAGTGGCGCCGACACGGCGGTCAGTGTTTGGATAACCGATCCGGGTAATCCCAAGACCGACGGCTCGGGATACAACAACAGCATCATTAACGTGAAGGATCCGATGCTGTATTACGTGACTCCGATGAACGGATCGGTAATAAACAATCTATCTGCAGACATATCGGCTCTTGTGGCGTGGGCTGACAGCTCCGACGTAAATCCCGCTAACATCGGAATCTCCGTGGACAACGTGCCGGTAGCGAACCCGGGCCAGTATTTCAACAAGTCAGCCCGCACAATTGACTATTTGCCTCCATCTCCTTTCTCCTTTGCCAACCACACGGTCACGATCACGGTCTTGAATTCCGCGGGGAGAGTGGACACCGCCGTTTTCTCGTTCAAAGTCGTTGATCAAATCATTGCTGCGCCTTACACATTTTACTTTGACCCGAACTCTCCGAACTTCAAACTTGTTGGGAAGTTGAACTCTATTTCGGTGAAAGGATTGTTCAACAATTACGGCAGTGATCCGCTCTCCGGACCGGACAGCGACGGAGTTTACTCTATTACTGAGCAACTTTCTATCGGAACCTCTTATCCGTATCAGTACATCGTAAACGGCGGACAGTATATCGATGATCCCGATAATCCGGTGATGACATCCGACTTTGAAACGATCGCTTTGAAGCGTGTCGTCTCCTATCCATACTTTGTTTTTGTTTCACCAAGACAGGGGCAGATTTTCACTGCAGGGACATCGCTGTCTGTCAAAGCGCAGCTCATGATGAGCGATTCGAGCAAGGTGATCAACAGTTCATCGATCGCAGTTTACCTCGATGGTGTCTCCGTCTCTCTCGTGAACATTGATTCGATAGCGGGAGGCGTTGCATTTCAAACGACATCGTTTTCCGTAGCCAGTGGAAGACATCAATTGAAGTTCGTGGGCGCGGATGTGCATGGAAACTCAGCAACAAGTTATCTGACTGTTGGCGCATTTCCCTCCAATACCGGATTCCATTATGTTGACGCGGACTTCGATGACAACGGACCTGGGAATTACAAGTATCCGTCATTCAGTTCGAGCGGGTCCGCGGACATAAAGGAGATCGATATTAGTGCGAATGAGACCAACGACTCTCTGGAATTCACGGTTGCGATGGCTGCCATAACGGACTACACTCGTCTTTCACTTGAAATAGTTAATTCGATTGGCGACTCGCTGATCTTGGATCCTGACAACGCAGGAATTCAAATACCCGAGTTCACGAATCGCGGTGTCTATCTTATTCTAGCTGCCCCTAACTCTTCGGTCCTGGCCGGAACCGAAAATCAGATTTATAGCACTTCAAACATCTATGCGGCCTCTCTGGCCAATGTCAAAATGAATTCAGACGCGAAGAGTTCCGGATTTTTCAGGTTCAGTATTCCGATCTCTCTTCTCGAATCAGTCATGAGCAGTTTTTCGAAAGGCTGGTACTTCCTGGCGTATTCGTATCTTGGTAACACAGCCGGTGCGTGGAAGGTGACCCAGTCATCCGGCGGCTCTCTTTTTGATGAACAGCCAAATGTGTACGACGCTGCATTCTTCTACAACACTCAAATCGAAAAGCGCATACTCTCCAACTTCAACTACTCCTTCAACAACGGCGGTTCCAGGTATGTCAAGCTCGCTTCGAACCTGAGAGGTGCTCAACTCATAAGGCCGGCCGACATTGCCGCATCTCTGGCAAGCAAGCCTTACGTTCGGATTCTTACTGACGGAGGAAATATAAGGTGGAGCGACACGGTCGTTGTTTATGTTGCCGTGAGCGATCCGAGCGTAAGTTCAGGGACACTCTCGGTTGGAGCGACGAGCTACCCGCTGAACTTTGCGAATGATACGGCACGGGCGAATGTCGTCCTGGCGGAGGGTCTCAACCAACTTCAAGCTTCTGTGCCGTACGGTTCAGGACAAAATAGCTACAGCAGCAAAGTCTATTTCGACCGGATCAAGGATCATGAGCCAAATATTGTCGTCGCCAAAAACATCTCGGGTGGAGTCGTAACTTTAGATGCGGACGCGACCACGAACCCTGACGGACTGCCGCCGACTTATGCATGGTCTCAGGACGCGACCAATCCGCAGCTGGTAAAACTCTCCTCGACGAATTCGTCTTCGACCACGTTCGCAGTTCCGGCGACGCCTGGCGACTACTTCTTTACCTTGAACTGTCGAACATCGAGGGACAGCAGTTATGAGCGAGTAGCGATTGTTGAAGATTCCGCTGGAGCTCATTTCCCGGACATTTCCAACTGGCATGCGGCGTGGATCGATTCTGCGGTGATATACGAAATCTACGTGAAGACATACAGCCTCGACGGAGATTTCACAGCTCTCACGAACAGAATCCAGCAGATCAAGAACCTTGGCGTCAACGTCATTTGGCTGATGCCCGTTCATCCGAGTCCGCAGCTCTCGCCGAGCAATCCGGGATACGCGATCGATGACTATTTCCAGATCAATCCGCAATATGGAACACTGAACGATTTCAAAACATTCGTCGACTCGGTGCATGCGAATGGCATGAGAGTGATGATGGATTACGTTGTCAACCATACACATAACACGCATAGTTTCATGCTGGACGCCATCA
Organism: uncultured Bacteroidota bacterium; assembly: GCA_963704305.1. Taxonomy (GTDB): domain Bacteria; phylum Bacteroidota; class Ignavibacteria; order Kryptoniales; family JAKASW01; genus JAKASW01. Next base: position 2,767,586 of record OY969888.1, read on the forward strand.
AGTACGGAAGTGCCTCGCCTTACAGAAATTTCTATTACTGGAACCCGGACGGCTCTTACCAGTATATGTTCACCTGGACCGACTTACCTTCCATCAACTACGATTACCAACGGAACATGGATTACCTCGTCGATATGGCGAAGTACTGGATGGAGAATTACAAAGTAGACGGTTTCCGATGCGATGTCGCATGGGGAATAAATGATACGCGTTCGAACGGCCCTGCGTTCTGGCAAAATTGGAGACAGACTCTTAAGACAATCAAGCCGGATGCACTTTTGCTCGGCGAACTTGATGCGACGGAATATTATTCACCTTACCAATACTTCAACAAGAAATTTGACAGCGGATATGACTACAGCACGATCAATGCTATGCGCAACGCTTTGTCCAACAACACGCTGATCTCGCAGCTCGACACGGCAGAGGCTTACTATGCTTCGCCGAATTATCCGTCTTACGTCGCCCCGATGAAGTATATAGAAAACCATGATGAGCCGAGATTCATCTCTCAATATTCTGTCGATCAAACCAAAGCTGCGGCAACCATCGAACTCACTCTCCCCGGCATTCCGCTGATCTACGCCGGTCAGGAGTTCGGCGAGACAACGCAGAGAGGACTCGTCGACTGGACGGACCCGAACAACCTGCGTCCGTTTTATCAGAAGCTGATCCGGATTCGACATGAATACAAATCGCTCGAGTTTGGTAAATACTCCAACGTGGTGACGAGCTCACCCGATACCGTTTTTGCATTTGCTCGCGTGGCCGATACCCTTTCGGCGCTCGTCGCCTCAAACCTGACCGGTGGCCGCACGACCTTCCATTTTTCGATCGACACCACTTTGTACAATCTCCTGCCGGGGAAGGAATATTATCTCAATGATGTGATGAGCGGAAGTGTGTACCCTGTCGACCGCAACGCCTTGAGGACTTTCGCTATGACGCTGTCGCCGTATCAGACTGCGGTGATGATACTCGCCGACACCGCGTTCGTCACGTCCGTACGCGGATCTTCTAATGTCGCGTTGAACTATCGGCTATCTCAAAATTATCCGAACCCGTTCAATCCTACGACAACTATCCAGTTCACAATTGCCGATAGGAGTCTCACGAACACGAAGCTGGAAATATACAATGTCCTCGGTCAGAAGGTTAAGACGCTGGTCGATGAATACCGGCCGCAGGGAACTTACACGATGATTTGGGACGGGAGAAATGACGCGGGCAATTTGGTGGCAAGCGGAGTTTACTTTTACGTAATGAGGACCAGGAATTTCACTCAAACGAAGAAAATGCTTTTACTGAAGTGAGGAGGTGGTATGCCGAAAGAAGCGCAGCAGTTTTTCAATAGGAATTTATTGATACACAAACAAAAAAGAGGAGTAACAAAATGTCAAAGCGTTTGACAACCTTAGCGATTGCGGCATTTGTGGTGGCATTCAGCGCCGAAGCGTTTGCCACTAAGAATGTCACATTCCAAGTTGACATGGGCATCTATCTGCAGCTGAGTCTTTTCAATCCGGCTACAGATAGTGTCGTTGTCCGAGGAGACTTTGAGCATTTCACTGGTGCAACCGATTGGAGCGGGCAAACGTTTCTGCTCACGAAATCGGCCACGAACGATTCAGTCTACACCGTGACAGTTCCGTTTCCCGATTCCGTTGCCGGGAAGACGATCAACTACAAATTCGTTCTCAGGAGCGCGGGCAACGATAGTTGGGAAGGCGATCCCAATAGAACCTACACCGTCACAACCGACGGAAACCAGCAGCTCGCGCCCGACTACTTCAACCGTCGGTATACAGCTGGCGTGACACACAAGATCACTTTCGTTGCCGACATGACGACTCTTATCAGTCAGGGCTTCACCGACGCGAACGATTCGCTGTTTGTCAGAGGCGACACATCTCCGTTAAATTGGGGACCAGGCCTAAAGATGACCAAACAGCTGTTGAATCCAAAGTCGTACAGCGTCCAACTTACCTTCACAGTCGCGGTGGGCGGCCAGATCAATTTCAAGTTCTTTGCACAAGGCAAAGATAACTTCAGCAACACTGGCTGGGAAACCGGCGGTAACGTCGTCTACACATTTGCGGACAAGGACACCGTGTTCGCTTCCCGCGTTCCTGCGATCAGTATAGTAAACTCGACGACGACGGCCGATCTTGTAACTTTCACTATAAACATGAATGGCGCCAGAGAAAAATGGCACAACACCCTCATCACCGGCTTGAAAAGCGTTTGGGTTGGCGGCGGTGTGCTTCCGCTAAAGTGGCCGAGCAATTGGCTCTACTCTGATACTTCAACGTCAGCTACCGGCCAGGACACGTTGCACACGCTCATCAGACTGTGGGATGATGGTACTCATGGCGACGCGGTCAAGGGAGACAACATCTGGACTACTCAATTGACTTTCGCCGCCGGCGTCGCACAATATGTTGAATTCAAATACGGCGCGGTGTTCAGTGGAGTCGACACGCTTAACGGCGGAGCGAGCTATCTGGACAACGAAGCAGGGTTCGCACTGAACCATAGCATGTTGCTCACAGGCGCAACTCAGATGGTCACTAACAATTTCGGCGATCAAGTAACCACCGGCGTTCGCGAGAACCCCGCTGCCAAGGTCCCGACGAGCTTCGCGTTGAGCCAGAACTATCCAAACCCGTTCAATCCCTCAACTCAGATCAATTACTCGATACCGAAGAACAGTCTGGTAACTCTGAAGATCTATAACGTTCTCGGTCAGGAAGTCGCAACGATCTTCTCCGGTCAACAGAAAGCCGGCAATTACATTGTCACTTTCGATGCCAGCAAATACGCAAGCGGTGTTTATTTCTACCGCATCCAGGCTGGCACGTTCTCCAGTACCAAGAAGATGATCTTGATGAAGTAATCGTTCTTCCTTCTGTTAGACCCGTCTCCGCCGAAGGGCGGAGGCGGGATATTTTTTGCCCGGCACACGGGGATGACATACTTCCAAGATAAGTGCAATCCTCGGTGCGAGTCGCCGGAATCTCATCGCGAATTCCTTTTTGTCATCTTGCATCACGTGAGTCTGAAGCAAAACGAAAAATGACTGTGTGGGGATCACGATCCTGTCCCCGATGCCGTGGGTACCTTGAAACCGTTGTACCGCACCTCTCTCTTTGGTGGAGAAATTAAGTGTCTGAGAATTAGTTAATGCCCTTAAAGATGTCTGTCGCCAATGTGAAGGCATTTATCGACAGCTCAATTCTTTTTACTTTGCCAGGGCGTTCACTTAAAGAGAAAGGAAGTCAGCGGTGAATAAGAACTCAATTATGTTTAACATGGCGATATCTGTTTTGTTTTTCATGACTTCTCCGCTCGCGGCACAGGTTTCATGGATCATGCCGGCGTCCGCAAAATCCGGAGATACTTTGACAGTCTTCTATGATCCCGGCGACCCCGATGCCGCGATAAAAGATCCGATGTCGCTAGTCCTGCATTGGGGGATTAACGAGGCAGTCGCAGGATCAGGGAGTTGGCAGCCGCCGCCTAGAGCGTTGTGGCCTTCAGGAAGTATTGCCTATGGTGACGGTAAGGCGGTTGAATCACCAATGTCAAAAGACAGCAATGGTACATGGAGCGTCAGGATAATCACGAGCAAGACAGTCAATAGCATTCATTATGTCTTTCATACCGGGAGTTCAGGCGTCATCTCCGGAACAGAGAATTGGGAATGGGACATGAACGTACTCAATGGTGGACATAGCTGGAATTACTATCTTCTCCAACCGCTGGATTACGGAAGTCAACAGGTTGAATATTTTTTGGATCGGGATAATTCGATGCTAACCGTCACACACTACCTTTCTAAATGAAACCCGGACCGTCAGAATGACATTCAGTCAAGTCCTTGACATAGATAAGGGATAGGTATGACTAGAAGCTTTTTGTTGGATGTAATGATACTTTCCCTTCTGGGCGCAATGACGTCGCTCGCTCAAACCACAGACAGTGTCGACGTGACATTCTACTACAAGTCCCCTGACTCCGCGACCGTCGTATATCTGCCCGGCGAATTCAATTCCTGGGCTTTGAATAATGGCGGGGTCATATCTGCCGGAAATTCTTCAGTGATGACGAAGGATCCGGCCACGGGAGTTTGGAGTAAAACAGTCCGGCTGCGAATCGGCGGACCGCAATCTGGAGCATACTCTCCGGGCGCTTACGAGTACAAGTTTAATGAGAACGGTACCGCATGGTTCTCTGATCCGCTTAACCCTTATCAGGATGCTAATAAAAATTCTAATTCTGTACTTTATGTAAAAAGGCCGACGATTTTTCACTTCCTGCCTAATTCAAAGTCCGGTATCGTTGGCACTCAGACGCCAACAATCTCGGCGTACGTTTTCCCATCTACACAGAGCGGCATTGATACATTGAGTTTTGTAATTCAAATCGACGCCGCGTCCTACAAAGTCCCGGGCACAGATTATGACCCGTCAATGAAACTGCTAAGTTTCCAATGGCCCGATTCTCTTTCGAATGGTAATCACATTTTGAAACTTACAGCAGAAGACCATACGGGTAACGTGGTACACGATTCAACGTCCTTCATAATTCAGTCGGGCCCGATTCAAATCCTGAACCAGGGTGGGTACGTAACAAGGCGGGCGGGGATTGCTATTGTCGGCGTGGTTCAGGACACTTCTATTCAGCACGTGCAGATTGTCCAGAACAGGACTGATACTACGGGTGTTCAGGCAAGCGGTGGGAATTTCACTTTCAATGCCGCGTACAAAGAAGGGCTGAATACTTTTGTCGCAATTGCCAAAGACAAGACCGGTGCCACTGTAACTTCAAGTCCGTTCACGATGACTTATTTCGTCAATCACTCGCCGAATGCGGTAATCAGTTTTGCTTCGAGCGGAAGCTCTATTACACTCAATGCGCAAAAAAGTACTGACCCTGATCCCGGACAGACTGCTCTGCTGCAATATTCATGGGGTGTCGATCCGACTAATCCTTCGACGATGGATGGAGTTCAAGACAATCAGTCTTCTTCGTTAACCATTGCTCGACCGTCTAAGCCCGGTGAATACTATTTCTCGCTGATCGCCACTGATCCTGACGGGAATAAAGACACAACTCGCTCCTATTTCACGATCGACAACAGCGACTCTGTCACATTCCCGACTTACGCTTCAAATCCGGAGTGGGTTAAGATGGGAAGAATATATGAACTGTTTTTTAACTCATTCACTCCGGAGAAGACGATCAATGCAGCGACGCAAAGGCTAGAGTACATCCAGCAGATGGGATTCAACATCATCTGGGTAATGCCGGTTATGAAGAATAATCAGCCGATGGACAACGCGTCCGGAACGGGTTACAATATAGTAGACTTCTACACGGTTGCCCCACAGTACGGGAGCAATCAGGATTTCAAGGCCTTTGTCGATAGAGCTCACCAGCTCGGTATGAAAGTCATTCTTGATGTCACTCCAAACCACACAAGTTTCAATCATCCATTCGTTGTCGATGCGCGGCTGTTTCCGAACTATTCATTCTACTGGAAATTCTACCAGCATCAGTTAATCAGCAACTCGAAATATAATCCGAATCTTGGCGAGGTTGCTACCGCCGACAATTTTGTGTACTACAACGGTTTCAGCGACCAGCTCCTCAATTACAACTGGAGTGACATCGATGCTCGTGCATATATGGACGATGTTTACAAGTGGTGGGTTGAAGAAATGGGCATCGATGGATACAGATTCGATGTCTATTGGGGACCGCACGACCGTACAAACAACGGTAATGGCGGCGAGACCGATATGGGAATTCCGACGAGAACTCTTCTCAAACATATCAAGCCCGACATTTTTCTCTTGGGCGAAACGGCCGGTACCGGGCAGGGAACTCAAGTTAACTATGCCGACGATGCAAAAGAAAACGGAGGTATCGGCGGAGGACTCGATGCCGCCTACGACTGGAACTTGCTGCACAACGGAATCCAGCAATTCAACTTCGGGACTTATTCTAGTGTGTCTGCGCTGAACACATACGTTACAAACTACGGCAACGATACGATGGGATTTGTGCCGGGTCCGAACGCGCTTTTCATGCGCTGCATGGAAAACCATGATGAAGATCGCATTGCGTTCACCTATGGTTCTTACGCCAAGACCATGCCTATGGGAACAGTGATCTTTACCGTGCCCGGAATCCCAATGCTTTACTCCGGGCAGGAAGTCGGCTGGGGACTCGGCATCTCGGACTACGATACTCGTCGCCGCGGCGTCATCGATTGGAATAGTGCCGGCAAGCCGCTCCTCACTCCACATTATCAGAAGCTCGCATGGATTCGCGGCACTTTCCCGGCTTTCTCTACAGAGACTTTCGTCAGCCTCGCGACGGGCAATAACTGGGTCTATGGCTACACTCGCCCATACGTTGATCAAAACGGAATCGCACTTGAAAACTTCAGTGGCTCGACTGCGACTGCCAACATCACGCTTGTCGGGAATGGCGCTTCACGAAACGTATATTTTGCCGGCGGGACAAACGATGGCAAGACCTATTACTTAAATGACGTTTACAGCGATTCGTCGACCGCTGTTACATTCTCCGGCGGTTCACTGAGTTTTGGTGTCACGCTTCCCGCATACGGTTCTGCGGTATTTATACTCAGCGATTCTTTGATCAAACTCTCCGTGCCAACGCTTGTGATGGGAAATGAAAGCAAGGTACCCGACCGTTTTGTTCTGAACCAGAATTATCCGAACCCGTTTAATCCGACAACAGTCATCAGCTATCAGCTTTCAGCAGCCAGCCATGTTACATTGAATGTGTACGATGTTCTTGGCAGAGAGGTTGAAACGCTGGTGAATCAAAAACAAAACCCGGGAAATTATTCCGTTACATTTGATGGGTCTCGTCTTTCAAGCGGAGTTTACTTTTATCGCGTGCAGGCTGGTGCGTTTACTGACGTGAAGAAGTTGATGCTCGTAAAATGAGGTCAAACGTTAGAATTCGGAGATCAGAAGAAAATAAGCTATCAGCAGTCAGCTATCAGCTTTCAGCCTCCCCGCATTGGCTTCGAAGTTGGTGTAAGTCTATCATTCCAGCTTTTGTACTTCTGATCTTCTTTCATTCGTCGGAGACTATTGCGCAAGGCGTACCTGATGCCATCAAACGTAAAGTCGATACTCTTGCGGTTGTGAATGGTCAGCCGATTACCAGCGAAGACTTCAAGAACAGGTTCGACCTTTCGATTTATCCCGGTGAGGACTATCGCGACACGACCAAAATGGAATTTCTTTTTTCGATGATTGCCGAGAAGCTCCTTTCCGCTGCAGCCTCTTCTTCTGCTGAGCCGATGATGCCGGAAGAAAATTTGATAAGGAACGAATTGGAAGAAATGTTCCTGCGCGATGCATTGTATCGATCGAAAGTTTTGCCGGAGACAAATCCGACAGACGCAGAGCTTGCCCAGGGCGCGCACGTTTCAACCTATTCCTATGTTGTCGATGCGTTCTATCTTCCTGACAGCTCATATGCGACGAGATTTTATGATTTGGTGACGAGCAGCAGGAAGAATATTTATGTTCTTGCGGAAAGCCTGTCAGTTGACCACGATACGCTCGAGATCGCTTACGGTGAGTCGACGGCTGGGATTGAAGAGGCTTTCTTCGGTCACACCCGCGGGTACATCTCTAAGCCGACTCTCACAGTCGACGGCTGGGTGATATTCAAAGTGCTCGGGAGGAAAGTCAATCCGAAGTTTGCCGGGGCGACTCTCAACGACAAGCTCGGAATGATTCGCAGGATCATTCAGGGAAGGAAAGAGGATCTCGTTGGTGAGAAATATCTTCTGAGTGTAATGAAGAATGTGCGAGTGAATGTAAATTATGCACTCTTCCGTCCGTTAGTCTATTCCATTCAGAAACTGATTTCGCAGAAACATCCTGAGTCGTTCGATCCTTATTACTACCTTAGTCCGCAGGATCTGTCGGAGCTAAGGCATCAGTTCAGGGCCTCGCTTTCTTCTCCCCTCCTCAGTTTCGAAGGCGGCGACCTTACGTTGAGCCGCGTCATTGATAATCTGACGCTCGCGGGCTTCCACTCCGCCGATACGACAATTCCACAGATAACCGTCGGCCTCCATTCCGCTCTTAGATTCATTTCGCAGAATTATTTTCTCGCAAAGAGAGCACGCGATCTTGGTTTGCAGAATTCCGGTGAAGTCAGGTACAACGTCCGGATGTTCCTTGATGCTTACCGATCATCTCGAATTGCTCAACAGGTCACGGACACAGTGAAGGTGACTCCGCAAGAAGTCGACGAATTTTTCGAGACACACCGGGATGAAGTGCTGAACGGGCTCCAACTAAAATTGAAAACTTACGAGGTCGCGAGCATAAATGATGCGGTGGATATCTATGAGAAGCTCTTGAACGCGAGGAAAGCCGGCGTCGTCGACACTTCAGGTTCCTGGACGCGCGCATCGCAGCTCGGTGAAATCGGAGCTGTGCTGGGTGATGAACCCGACGGAACGATATATGGGCCGCTTTTCGAAAACGGAAAATTCGTCATTTACCAGGTCATCGAGAAGAAATCTTCTATCACGAAGGAGACGATCGCTCACAGCATAGAGGTGGCCAAGCAAATGCTGACGGCTATGAAGAGAGAGCAGGTTCTCGATGAATATGTCGCCGCTCTCGCTGAGAAGGCGAATGTGAAGATGTTTTACCCGAACGTTCGCTCGGTGGAAGTGACACCGATTGAGATGCTAACTTTCAGATACATCGGCTTCGGTGGAAAAATAATCGCGGTTCCGGAGTTGTATCCGAGAGAAGGGTGGATAAAATATTTTCAGAACAAGAAGCCTCCCGTGCCGTAATAATGAGGAATAATGGATTATTGGGTTGTTGGAATGTCGGGATGTTGAAATGTTGGATTCATAAATCCATTTTCACTTTGCCCGTTTGTGCCTTTGTGCTTCTGTGCCTTTTTCTTTCTTCCTGTGCCAAGAGTAGTCTCGAAGACCCGCACCAAATCGTTATCTGGCATACACTGCATCCTGATGAGCAAGACATGTTCAGTCAAGTCTTGCAGAAGTTCATGTCTCAAAATCCCGGGATCAAGATAACGGCTCTATACAAGGAGACCGAAACGCTCCGATCCGGTTTTCAGATTGCGGCGATCGGAGGAGCGGGCCCGGATGTTGTCTGGGGACCATCTGACCAGGTCGGACCTTTCGAGGCGATGCAAATCATATTGCCGCTCGAAACGCTGTTCGACAAGGAATATCTTTCCAAGTTCAACACCAAGGCACTGGTTTATAGCCACGGTCATTTGTATTCCATTGCAGACAAAATCGGCAACCACCTAATGCTGATATATAATAAGTCGCTTCTTCGTGATCCACCAAAGACTACCGGCGAGTTGATTGCTGACGGGCTGAAGTTCGATGAGGCGACGAACGGCCATGCTCTGGTCTGGAACTACACCGAGCCATATTTCTTTATCCCTTTCCTGACTGGTTTCGGCGGATGGGTTATGGACTCGCTTGGCAACCCGACACTTGATACACCTGCCATGGTGAACGCGTTGAAGTTCATGAAAAACCTGCGCGACAAATATCAGATCATTCCGAAATCATGTGATTATGAAACCGCCGACGCGCTTTTCAAAGAAGGAAAAGCGGAGATGATCATCAATGGTCCGTGGTCGTTCGGCAGCTATGAAACAGCGGGACTTGATTTCGGCGTCGCGAGAATTCCGCTTGTCAATCAGACGGGCTTGTGGCCGGCACCAATGGTGTCGCCGATGGGTTATTCAATCAATGCATCGATTCCTTCATGGAAAATTCCGGAGGTTATTAAGTTCATAAAGTTTCTTCTTAGTCCTGAGGTTCAGCGCGAATTTACGGAGCGGTTCGACACGATTCCGACGCGAAAAGAAGTATATGATGACCCTTCGGTGCAGAACAACCAGATCGTGAAAGGTTCTGAGGACGAGATGGAAGTCGGGAGGCCGATGCCGATAGTTGCGGAGCTGCGGGCGATCTGGGATGCAATGAGACCCAGTTACCAGGCTGTGCTCGGTGGAACGGAGTCGCCCGAGCAGGCTGCAAAGGAAATGCAGAGAACCGCCGTTCAGAAAATCCGGGAGATGAACGAGTGATCGAGAAGAGACAAAGGCACAAAGGGACAAAGACGCAAAGAAAACGAGTTCGCTTTGTGCCTTCCTTTTTTGATTCCGAGCGACTCTCTCCTAATGTTTTCGCCTACCTTCTCATGATCCCTGCCGCAATAGTCATGTTCGGGGTTGTCATCTATCCGTTCTGCTACAACGTCGTGCTTTCTTTTTCCAACATGAGTTTGCGTCATTTCAAAGACTGGCATATCATCGGCTTCAGGCAGTATGCTCAGGTCTTCAGCGAGAAGATATTTTACTCGGTTTTCTTCAAGACGCTGGTCTGGACTTTCGTCAATATTTTCTTTCACGTTACTATCGGAGTCGCGCTTGCCGTTATCCTGAACCGTAAGATGTTCGGGAAGGCGGCCATCCGCACCTTGTTAATTTTGCCATGGGCGATTCCGCAGGTGATCGTCGCTCTGACGTGGAGAAGCATGTTCAATTACGAGTACGGCGCGATCAATCTCTTCATCGCACAATACTTTCACATGACTCCGGTCGAATGGCTTGGCAAGCCGCTTGAGGCTTTCAGTGCATGCATAATCACGAACGTCTGGCTCGGATTCCCGTTCATGATGACGATCGCGCTCGGAGGTCTTCAGAGTATTCCGCAGGAGCTGTATGAGGCGGCAGATATCGATGGAGCTTCAGGCTGGCAGAAGTTCTGGAGTGTCACTGTGCCTCTTCTCAGACCGGTGATGATTCCCGCGATCACGCTCGGCATTATCTGGACATTCAACAACGTGAATATCATCTGGCTTGTGTCCAATGGAGGCGAGCCGTCGGATCAAACTCATATTCTGGTGTCGTACGTGTACAAGGCCGCGTTCAATCTCTATCGCTACGGCTATGCCGCGGCATTGTCGATGGTGATCTTCGCGATCCTGCTAGTGTTCAGTCTCTTCTTCTTGAAACGAACGCGAGCATCGGAGGCGGCGTACTAAATCATGAAGTCAAAGATCAAAGGTCTGCCGATCAAAGAATCACGTCGTGTGATGATCGGCATCCCGAACCTCCTGTTCGGGAAAAAGTCAAAACTGAAGATTGTGAATTTGAGAGCGAAGATCGTAAATCTTGTGCTCTATTTTTTTCTTCTCGGCTTCACACTTGCCGTTCTCTATCCGGTCATAAACGTGTTCAGCATTTCGCTCCGTCCTTCAGACAGACTGTTGTCGACATCACTGAGAATAATTCCTGGGGATGCGTCGTTCCATGCTTACAAAGTTCTATTTACACAGACTCCTTTCCTTCTCTGGTTCTGGAATTCCATTCTCATATCTGCTGTCGTAACGATCACCGGAGTTGTTCTCGCTTCGACTGCCGGCTACGTGTTCAGCCGCTTCAATTTCTACGGAAAGAAGAGCGCAATGGTCGGACTCCTCGTCACACAAATGTTCCCGCCGACGATGTTATTGTTGCCGATGTACATCATGCTGCTGAAGCTCCATTTGATTAACAGCTATCTCGGGATAATTGTTATTTACACTTCGACAGCTCTGCCGTTCTGCGTCTGGCAGATGAAAGGGTACTATGACACGATCCCGTTCAGCTTAGAGGAAGCGGCACGAATCGATGGAGCGACGAGGTGGAAGGCTTTCATTAAAGTCGTCCTCCCATTGGCTGCTCCTGCTCTCGTGATAACTGCGTTGTTCTCTTTCATGACGGCTTGGGCGGAGTACGTCGTCGCGGCTCAAGTTCTACAGGACACTAGCCTGTTCACTCTCCCGCTCGGCTTGAAGCAATTCGAATCGAGCATGTCGACCCAGTGGGGACTTTATGCGGCGGGCTCACTGATCATCAGCATTCCAGCCGTCGCACTGTTCTTGTTCCTGAGCAGATGGTTGATCTCAGGACTGACACTCGGCAGCGTGAAAGGGTGAGAATAGGTCAAAAGTAAGAAGTCAAAAGTCAAAAAATGAAACTCAATGATCAAAACTTGCTGGGGATGACTTTTGAATTTTGAGTTGTAATTTTGCAGTTTGACTTTTGAGCTTTGACTTGTCCACAAAAAGAGGACATCGATGAAGAAACCCCATCTACATTTCTGGCAAATCTGGAACATGAGTTTCGGGTTCCTCGGAATCCAGTTCGGCTTCGCTCTACAAAATGCGAACGTGAGCAGGATTTTTGAGACGCTCGGTGCAAAGATTGATGCCATCCCGATTCTATGGATAGCGGCGCCGATCACCGGACTCATCGTGCAGCCGATAATCGGACACATGAGCGACAAAACTTGGGGAAGACTCGGCAGACGCCGGCCGTATTTCCTGACCGGTGCGATCCTGGCATCCGTCGCCTTGTTCATCATGCCAAACTCTCCGGTCCTCTGGGTTGCGGCAGGCATGCTTTGGATCATGGATACTTCCATCAATATCTCGATGGAGCCGTTCAGGGCTTTCGTGGGAGATATGCTTCCTTCGGAACAGAGGACTGCCGGATTCGCGATGCAGAGCTTTTTCATCGGAGTCGGAGCTGTCGTCGCATCGGCGCTTCCATATGTCATGACAAACTGGTTCGGCGTAGAGAACACTGCACCAGCGGGAATGATACCTCTGTCTGTCAAGCTGTCATTTTACATCGGAGGAATAGTTTTCTTCGTCGCTGTCTTGTGGACAGTCCTCAATTCAAAGGAATACTCGCCGGAGGAGTTGAGGAGATTCAGCGAAGGAGATGGAGACCATCCCGCCTCCTCACGCTATGCCACCGATGCGATTCCTCATTCGAAATTTCTAAGAAACGGTTTGATCTGGACAATTGCGGGTGTTGCTCTGTTTGCTGTTTTCTATTTCCTGATTTATATCGACTACGGACTTGGAGTTTTCTTCGGCGGGGTTGCGGCTTTTGGATTGCTGCAAATCGTCTCCGGACTTATGTCTAAACGAAACGGTACATCGAGCGGGCTTGTGGTTGTCATGAACGATCTCTTCAAAATGCCGAAGACCATGGTACAGCTTGCCTACGTACAGTTCTTTTCATGGTTCGCACTTTTCGCGATGTGGATTTACACGACCCCGGCGGTAGCGCACCACATTTACGGCGCGACGGACACAGCTTCAGCTTTGTACAATGAAGGTGCAAACTGGGTCGGTGTTCTGATGTCGGTTTACAACGGGTTTGCTGCGGTCATGGCGTTTGTGCTCGTCTGGCTCGTGAGAAAGACGAGCAGGAAGACCGTCCATGCCGTCAGCTTGGTATGCGGTGCGGTTGGCTTTCTATCATTTTATATAATCAAAGATCCGAAGCTTCTCTTGTTTTCAGAATTGGGTATCGGTCTGGCGTGGGCGTCGATACTTGCGATGCCGTATGCTATACTGACCGGATCACTTCCAGCGGAAAAAATGGGGACGTACATGGGGATATTTAATTTCTTCATCGTCATCCCGCAGATAACGGCGGCGGCGATACTCGGATACTTCGTCAGAAGGGTTTTTGGGGGCGAAGCAATTTACGCGCTGCTGCTCGGCGGAGTGTCGCTGTTCCTCGCGGCTTTATTAGTGACGAGAGTCGATGATGTAGACGAGAAGGGGTAACGGAAAATTCAAAATTCTAAACACTAAACTCCAAATGCCGCCTTGCGCCTGCGCACCGGAGCGCTTCGGCGCACAGGTGCGGCATCCCGGCATATAAATAGGTTTTGACGGGACAAATCTCAATGTCCAAAATCCAATGTCTGAAGCCATCAAATATTCAATGGCGCAATTTGGAAATTTATAGTTCTAGTCTCTATAGTTATTTAGGATTTCGAATTTACAATCTTGAAATTCAGACCGTCTCATAATATTCACATGCTGGCACGCTTGACTTTGTACCATCCACCGCTTAACATCGTGTGTAGTCAACACTCGCATATTGACTATTCTAAAAGGGCAGAAGATTTGTTGGCAAAATAATCCGCGATGATTTTCTCGGTCGGCTCAGTGGACAGGAGCGATCGGGTCCCCTTGATAACATGCATGATGTAGGAAATGATAGTAAGCCGGAAACGCTTGAAATAGAACAAGAACGAAGAGTTTATTGCGTCGTAACATTCTTACTGCCGGAGTGTTATGCGGATATAAGGCAGGCTAATTATAGTTAGGCAGCACCGAAAATAACTTTTGTTGAATTTTAATAAGGGGGATATCAATGGAGCTTAAAGAGTTTATTTCACAAACCCTTACTCAAATTATCGAAGGCGTAAAGTATGCGCAAGAACAATCAAAACAACTTAATGCTACAATTAATCCTGAGTTGACTCCTGTAGATATGGGTGAATTTAGAACTCCTATGGTCACACCAATTAGTAGAGGTCGAAGTCCCGTATTCATGATAGATTTTGATGTTGTAGTCATCGCTGCCGAAGATACTGAGAAAAAAGTTGGTGGCGGATTAAACATTCCAGTTGTTCGTCTAAACGCGCAGGGTGCTACAACAAATTCTAATTCGCAACAAAGTCGAATTAAATTTATGATTCCAATTTCTCTTCCATTAAATCAGTAAATGCCTTTGCTAATTTTATGTTTTTATTTGTTATGTCGGTGCTGCCTAACCAGCGGCTCAAGCTGACCGGATGAGCGTGGGAGCAATCAACATGGCTAATAAAGGCTCGGTGCTTAATAATTCAGTTGGTAGCGTAAACCTGTTTCCTTGGGTGCATCACGAAACAATTCAACGCGGCAGCTTAGCCGCAGTTCGTTAGGCGCAAGCTAGTAAGAAAATTAAATTAACTCTGAGGTGAGTATGAATCCTCTATTTCTTTTGAGTGGAATTGGAATGATTGTCGTCGCAATAGCGGTGGTGATGTATTGGAAAAAGTACTCAGGCGTCCTTTGGTCGTTTTTTTTCTGGGGTGCTCTCGCGTGGATAGTCGGAGTGACTCTCAAGGCTGGGGCATCTATTCCAACACCAGCCATTATTAATCAAGTTCGTGCTGTTTTGCCTCGCACTTTTTCAGAACCCGTGCTTTGGATATACATAGGTCTGTTGACAGGAATCTTCGAGTGTGGGGCAACGCTCGGATTTGCATACATCCAGAAAATCCGAAAGGCGAATTGGAATCAATCGGTTGGATTCGGTGTAGGATTCGGAGCTGTAGAAGCTCTTCTCGTAGGGGTTGGCTCTTTGCTTATGGTGCTGGTGGTCATTTACATTCCCGACAAACTTCCGCCAGAGTTTCTGAAGTTCGCAACCTCAGGCAATTCGTTGTGGTGCATTCCTGCTCCGATTATTGAGAGGATGATTACTATTCCAGTACATGCACTTTCATGTGTACTTATCATTTACGCAGTACGGAAACAAGAATGGAAATGGTTCTACCTCTCAATTGTCTACAAGACTATTGTAGATGCAATAGCTGGATTCATCCACATCACATACGGATTGGAGAACCTCACAACTCTCAGCACATGGGGCATGGAGCTTGCTTTCCTTCCTTTCGGCATCATTGGTGTTTTGGGATTGTACGCATTTCGCAATAAATGGCAACAGTTAGGCATGGAGACTACTTTTAGTACGCCAAAAGTCAAATTGCTGTTCTGGTGGATGGGGGCAATTTGCTTTCTCCTAATTATCCCCATCAAGGCAATCCGTTGGGTACATTTGAGCGTAGCAACAACCATAATTATCGGCATCGCTCCAAGCCTCTTAGGTCCCGCGGGTTTGTTGTTCCTCATTTTATCGAGTTCTGGCAAACTTTCACGTCTGACACTGGTTCAAATCACTTTACTTGTAACCGCAATTGCCCTTGGGCTCGAATTTGTTCAGCTTATTCCTCGATCCGGGATTCTGGCGAGAGTACATTACACTTTTGATTGGCTTGATATTATTGCAAGTGTGTTCAGTGTTTGTGTAGGTTATCTCGTAGCTCGCCTCATTACCAATAAGAAAGGAAATAATCACGATGCCCCACGGTAAGCACTGGCTTGCGCCTAACCAGGCGCTCAAGTCCCGCGAAGCGGGATGGCGCCTTTGGCGCTCACTGACGGAAGTAGCCGTCGATGATTTCGCCGCGCGAGAGGTCGACGAGATTGAAATGATCAACCGTTACGTCCGCGCAATGAACTACATGGAACTGGCTGATCGTTGCCGCAGCTTAGCTCCGGTTCGTTAGGCGGCTTAAAAATAAATAAGGAGATACAAATGTTACAGAGAATAATCAGAGGAAAAGTCGTCGGAAATATGACAATAGTTCTTTCGATTGTTTTACTATTCGGGGTGCTTGCTATGGCATATGGTTACTTCCAAAAAGACATGCGTTGGGTTTATTTAGGAATATCCATAACTATTGCAACGAGTTTTACAATAATGTTTCATACGATTCTTCGTCCACAGAATTGGATAAACATAAGAAGAACGAAACGAGTTCGGTAAGCCGCCTAACCAGACGCTCAAGTCCCGCGAAGCGGGATGGCGCCTTTGGCGCTCACTGACGGAACCAGCCGTCGACGATTTCGCCGCGCGATGCGCGGCGAGTTAAAAGCATCAAGCGGATACGTCCGCGCAATGAACTACATGGAACTAACAGTTCGCCGCCGCAGCTTAGCTCCGGTCCGTTAGGCGGCAGAAAAAACTTTATGGAAAATTTAATAGTCTATAGAACAGCTTTGGTATTTATTGAAGTTCTATTTGCTATTTCTACCTGCTACGCACAACAGATAGATACAGGTACTGTCTCAGTGAAGAACGCTGCATCTATTCTGAAAAATGTAACCAAATATGACGAAATAGAACATGCTAGAGAGTCTGATTTGGTGGTAATTGGAGAAGTCGTGGAGCTAGAAAACCTGCCCAGCCCTTCATTAGAAGTATTTCATTCAGAGGCGCTAGTGAGAATAGACAGCGTATTAAAAGGCACGGCCAATTTTAAAACATTGATATTGTTAAGAATGAGCGGACCCATATCAGATAAGGGAAGCCTCAGCCCAACAATATCAGTTGATGCACACTTCAAGCTGGGGGAGCGAGGTATTTACTACTTTCACCGTCCTAACAGAGATAATTTCTTAACGTCGCCTTACATCCAGCGTGGTCTTTTCTCTCTTCTCCGTCCACCAACGCCGGAAGAAAATGCTCAGGCGCATTTCAAAGTCTCTTTTTACGGGAAACAGTCTTTAAGCGAGTTGCCTGATAGTGTTTTTTGGGGTGATAATGTTTGCAGAGATGTAATAAGAAACGACTCGTTAAATGTTCCATCGGGCAGAGAAACTGTGGAGAGCGTTGCGAAAAAAATAAGAAGCTTAAGCCCTATGATTAATCATTAGCTGCCGCCTAACCAGTCGCTCAAGTCCCGCGAAGCGGGATGGCGCCTTTGGCGCTCACTGACGGAAGTAGCCGTCGACGATTTCGCCGCGCGACAGTTCGCTGGAAATGATATAATCAGCAGATACGTCCGCGCAATGAACTACATGGAACTAACAGTTCGCCGCCGTCAGCTTAGCTCCGGTCCGTTAGAACGCAGAGAATACACTCTATCTCACCATCACCCAAAATAGGAGGTCACATGAAACGAGTCACTGGTATCGGCGGCATCTTCTTCAAGGCCAAAGACGCTCCATCACTGCAGGCTTGGTACAAGCGGCACCTGGGAATCGATGTCCAAGCCTGGGGCGGAGCTGCCTTCGATTGGACCGACGCCGAGGGCAAGCCGGTTGCAGGCACAACTGCCTGGCTCATCGATCCGCAAGAAAGTAATCACTTTGCTCCGAGCTCTGCTCCCTTCATGGTCAACTACCGAGTGGAAGACCTCCACGCCTTGGTCAAGGCCTTGAAGGAAGAAGGCTGCAATGTGCTCGAGAAGATTGACGATTCCGAGTACGGGAAGTTTGCCTGGGTCATTGATCCAGAGGGAAACAAGGTCGAGCTATGGCAGCCGCCTCAAGGCCAGTGAGCAGGCTCGTTAGTCACGGCTGCGAACTGCAGCCTAGCCATTTTGAAAAGCTGACCACGACAATGATTGGAAACTTGTGAGTTCACATTGGTCGCATACGAAGCCGTGAACGAAGTGCTGTCAAAACATTCTGGGATGTATTCATCAACGGATTATCCATATTGATTAGCAGTACCCTGACCGGAATCTAAACTTCCGCATGAAAAGCAGTCGGGGCTGACAGGAAATCAGAGATTCATTATATTTCTTCACAAGCCCGTGAATGAAGTGGTGCAAGAAACTCAAAGGAAACCGGGAGGGAAGATGATGATCAAGATAGTCCTCATTGTTTTAGCCTTTGCGTTGGTGGCAAATGGTCAAGAGCAAAAAGGTGGCCTGCCTCGAGATACTCTTGCCGACCGAATGTCGATTGCCCAGCCGGGGTCCTTATTCTCTATAAACACTTCTTTGCCTCCACTTTCGCTCGCAATCCTGGACGGAACTCGCCTTGACCTTCTCACACCTTCGCTGGTTCCTCCTCCTCAATTCAAACCATGGATGCTCGAGACGAAAGCAGACATTTTATCTCCATGGAAACTCGAGCTCAAAGAACAGGAGAAGTATCGAACCCTGTATTCAATTTTCGGGTCGATAGAAGTTGGAGGAGTCGCATATCTCGGTTATCGCTTCATTAAGCAGCACGGCTTTAAGTGATCAACCTCGTCGATTTAGGGGAGAGCGAATTTCCGGCTTGATACTATGACGTTTTTATTCACTCCAAAATCTTCAAGCGTGAAATAATATGTTGATAAGTGGCAGGTTCGTAATAGTCAGGCGTCATGAAAAGGATGACGACAATGGAATTGACTAAAGAAGATCGCGATACGCTTCAACGGCTCGAAGAAGAACTCTGGCGTGAGGATACACGTTTCGATATCGAGTACATGACCAAAATCATGGCACCGGACTTTATTGAGTTCGGGAGGTCTGGTCGAATCTACAGGAGAGAGGATTCGTTGTCCGCCCGGCGACAGCCTATCAATGCGGTGCTACCTCTGCCGGATTTTAGTGCACGCCTCCTGCATCCGGATGTTGCTCAGGTCACATACAATGGTGCTGTCACCTATGATGGTGTCGTTCTGCATGCGCGCCGGAGCTCGATTTGGTCTCGTACTCCTGATGGCTGGGTGTTAAGATTTCACCAGGGCACACCGTATGACATTTGACCGAAGAGATACATTGAACGATCGGTTCGGCAAGCACAGGGAAATTTCGACGCACTTGATTTGACCTTGGGTCATTGCCGACTTAGACTATTCCACCAGATCGTTATGACCTTGACCACAGTAGAAATGATTGATGCACACGGGTTCGTAAGTATCGCCAGGAGCGAGGTGACCACATGAAATTCTTGATAAGCAAGGACGAAATCATTGCATACAAGGAAAGAATCTGGGATGCAATGGACGTTGGCGAGTTCATTCCGAGTCACTTTGACAATTGCGGATTGCGCAATGTCGAGAAATACGAAGAGGAGTTAGGCTGTGCTACACTCGAAGACGTGTGTGTCTACATCAAACTTGATAATTATGAAATAGATACTGGCTATAACGATGTCGAGGTCTATCAGGAGTTTGTGATCTTCAGAAAAAGTGACTACCAAAGTCTGAAGGATCAAGCTGCCGTTCGCGAGGATAAGACAGCTGTAGGCACGATCGACGCCTTACGAGTTTTTTATTTGGACAACACATTTTGCCTGAAAGACGAAACTGAAAAGGGAAAAATCACAATTGAGGTTCACGCGACCAAAGAAGGGCCAGAAATCCGTGTCGTCAGCGCTTATTTGCATTGGCACAGTGGTTATGATTTTGCGTAACTCACCGTTCATTTTGAGACTGATGCTAAAGATTCATCGCGGCTTAACGTTGTTGCTTTCGGAATCTCATGAGAATCAGTTTCATTCGAATCATAGTCAGGCAATCTTTATCATTACAAGTTTCAAATACATTGGAGGTGTATTATGAAAGGGCTGGAAAGTCCATGCGACTTCGCAAAGATGCGGTACCTGAACGCCTTAAGGTGGCTTAACCTCTGGAACATTCTGGTATATGTTTTCGGCGTGAGCATTGTGCTCTTCCTTGTCGTTGCTATCCTACTGTTTATCCGCTCAACGTGGTTGCCGGGGGCATTGACCACTCTTGGCACGATTGTTAGCGGCGCCGGCATCACGTGGGTTGTTAATCAGAAAACTGCGGCACTTGGAGAAGAGAAAAATGCATTCGATACGCTGAAGAGTGAATGCGGTACACGAGGACTCGGGCTTCTTGGAATAGAGCAACAGCCCTGGTTAGGCAAACTCAGGACGCTCGCTTGGAAATCGTTGGTGTCGTCGCGCACGTCGGTGCATATTGACCTAAGTGACATGTGACGCAACGGTGTGCTTCCTCTTTCCGAGTATCCAGCTTGTGAGGGAGAGACAAGTCACAAGAAGGACATACTCACGGGCATGTCGACGCAGGAAGGGGATTGCATTCTCTTTGCCTTCGTTCGTCCCGTATCTGTATGGTTCTATTCGAACTCAGAGCGAGTCAGGACGTGCAGTCTGTCAAGCTTCACGGTTGAGCGATTTCCTCTCTTAATCCTGAGTGATCATCAACTGGTCTCCTACCCGTCACTCTTTTCTCCTGACTTCTAGATCTCTTTCCTTGAGAAGCCGGGCGACTTCCTCGGTGACATCCTCAATCGTCTCTCCTTCGACGAGCCTGATGCAGGAAACTCGAACGGCTTCATCAAGTGTCGGGATTGTTCCGTCAAGATAACGCCAGATGTGATAGCCAAGTCTGCTGTTGTCGTTTGGTTCCCTCATTTTGAATTCTCCGGCGATCTTATATGCAATCGACTCAAGACTATTTTCAGGAAACTTGTTTACCTGCGCTGGTGCTTTAGTTGTCATTTGAACTCCGATCTTTTGTGAAAAATTAGTCGTAGCGGCTGACATCTTCAATGTCATAAGGCACAAAGTGACAAAGGCACGCGGGCACAAATCAACAAATGCAGAAAGTCTGAATGATGGAACGCTGCAGTCGCGAAAGACAGGAAGCGTTCGAAAGCTGAGAGCTAGAATTCTTTTGACATTTTCCCGAACAGGAGGTTCGGGATGCCGATTCCCGACAAAGTCACACTTTGTCGGGATGATTTTTGATCGGCAGACTTTTGAGTTTTGACTTCCCACAACTGTGCCACTTTGCTTGACAATTAATAATAAACCATTATATTACACGCAAGAAATGGATGCAGATCCGACATACATGTTGTTGAACAAGGTTCGGAAGCCCGTATGAACGTTGCTCTTGTCTTCAACATGAAAAGAGAGAGCACGTTAGATGACAACGCTGAACCTCCTCTTGATCCTCCTTCTGTGGATGCTGTAAGAACTCTCCCCAAGGTTATCGACAAGTATGCAGAATGGGATACGGCTGAGACTGTCAACGCTGTTGCACGCTCTCTCTCACTGTTCCACAATGTCACTCTTGTCGAAGCTGACGAGGACGCGTACAATAAACTCAGGGAGGGAGAGTTCGACGTCGTTTTCAATATTGCCGAAGGAATGAACGGCGTCAGCAGGGAAGCACAGATACCTTCGATGCTCGAGTTCCTCAACATCCCGTATACCGGATCGGACCCTCTTACACTTGCGACTTGTCTCGACAAAGCGAGGACGAAAGAAATTCTCGGCTACCATGGAATCCCCACTTCAAGTTTCGTCGTGGTAAGTTCGCAAGAAGACATAATTGACATGTCTTTGGATTACCCTCTCTTTGTTAAGCCCCTCCACGAAGGATCAAGCAAAGGAATCTACAATTCCTCCTACGTGACGAACGTGGGGGAGTTGCGAAATGAAGTGGAACGAATACTGAATGATTACGAACAGTCCGCGTTAGTAGAACAGTACTTGCCCGGAAGGGAGTTCACTGTCGCACTGCTTGGCAATGGGAATGAACTGAAGGTCTTGCCGCCAGTAGAAATCAATTTCAGTTCATTGCCATCGGAGGCATTGCCAGTCTATTCTTACGAAGCGAAATGGCTGTGGGACACGAAAGATTCTCCTATCGAAGTGTTCAAATGTCCGGCCCCGATGGACGCTTCTCTATCGGTTCGGATCGAGAACATTTGTGGGGAGACGTTCAAAGTTCTGCGGTGCCGCGACTGGTGCAGGATTGACCTGCGGCTTGATGCTGCAGGCGAACCGAACGTGATGGAGGTAAATCCTCTTCCTGGCATTCTCCCTGACCCGCAGGAGCATTCGTGTTTTCCGATGGCCTCAAGAGCCGCAGGATTGAGCTACGAAAGAATGATCAATTCGGTTCTTGACGCATCTCTGAAAAGAATAGGCAAGTTTTAGAGACGCAGGTTATCGCGTCTCCGTAACTTATTGTATTTGTTTTACTTATAGAGGCGACTTATGCCGAGAAGGTCACCGCGTAACGGAAGCCCGGACACGGGAAAGAAAATTTCCATCGTCTACGACGAATCCTCATTGGACATTACCTCCGAGATTGAGCTTGCCTTTAGCGGCAAGCTTGCTTCCGATGTGAAGGCTGCTCTGATTGACACATCGACTACCAGCGTGGTTGAGCAGGTTGACACCGTTGCTGCGGTGCTCACCGAGGTAGGGTATAATGTCTCCACAATCATCGCGAGTTCGGATATCAATCAGCTCATCGAAAGTCTCCAGCAAGAGAAACCCGATCTGGTATTTAACTTCTGTGAGTCTGTCGAGGGGGATTCTTTCCAGGAAATGAACGCCGCTGGTCTATATGAGCTTCTTAACATACAATACACCGGCAGCAATCCTCTCACGCTCGGGAGCTGTTTGAACAAGGTGAGAGCGAAAGAAATTTTGACCTTCCATAAGCTGAATGTGCCGAGTTTTCGCGTCTTCAATTCTCCTGACGAGGTTTCGAGAAAGAAGCTAAGTTTCCCGGCGATCGCGAAGCCTATCCACGAAGACGCGAGCATTGGAATCTCCAATGCATCTGTTCTGTACGACCGTGAACATCTACAAACGTTGCTGGCCGAAATGTTGAAGAAGTTCGACCAGCCGATATTGGTTGAACAATATGTGGAAGGAAGAGAATTCAACGTAGCCATCGTGGGCAACGAAGAGGTAGTGGCACTCCCGATTTCAGAGATCGACTTCAGCACGATGCCGGAAGGATATCACCACATTGTTTCTTACCAGGCGAAATGGATGCCGGAAAGCGTAGAATATAAATCGACCGTTCCAATCTGTCCCGCAAAGATATCTCACCGTCTCGAAGAAAAGATCAAGAACACTGCGATCAGGGCCTACCAGGCAATGCAGTGCAGAGACTATGCAAGAGTTGACATGAGAGTCGACAAGACTGGCAAAGTATATGTGCTCGAAGTGAATCCGAATCCGGATCTGTCACCGAGCGGTTCGGGCTTCGCGCGAAGTGCAAACGCGTTTGGCTGGACTTACAGCCAGCTCATAGGCAACATTGTTCAATCAGCATTCAAGAGAAGACTTGGTTAAGATAAGGCCGACAATACGCGAAGACTACAACTCGATCGTCAATATCTTGAAGAGAACAGATCACTTTACTGCCGAGGAAATAGAGGTGGCGGACGAACTCCTGAATTCATACTTTGACCTCTCTTCTCAAAGCGGGTACTGGACGTTCACGGCCGTCGATGAAAAGGTTGCCGGCTATGTGTGCTATGGTCCGACACCGCTGACAGTGGGTACGTACGACATCTACTGGATCGCCGTCGACCCGGAATTGCAGGGCCGGAGAATCGGGACAGAGCTCTTGACCTTTGCCGAGAATGATATCTTGAGGCACAAGGGAAGGCTGATCACACTCTACACGAGTTCGCAGGACAAGTACTCTTCCACGCGAGTTTTTTACGTCAAGCGAGGTTATCGTGAGGCAGCAAGGATAGGCGGTTATTATCGTCCTGGCGACGACCTCGTAATATATGTTAAACAAATATCGGAGGACTAATTCATGGAACTGTGGCAGCAGATGCTGAGGCAAAGTATCGATAGCGCTGATGACCTTGTCAAGAAATTCAACTTTGATAAAGAGACTGCCGAAAGGCTTAACAGCCTTTTCCACATCAGAATCAACCCGTACTATCTGAATCTCATTCGTTATCCGGGTGATCCAATCTGGCTTCAGAGCATTCCGGATGGAAAGGAACTTGAAGAAGACGGATTGCCGTTGGACCCGCTGAATGAGGACCACGATAGCCCGGTTCCAAGTATTACGCACCGATATCCTGATAGAGTTCTATTTCTTGTGACGAGCCAGTGTTCAATGTACTGCAGGTTCTGCACGAGAAAGAGAAAGGTAAGCGACTCGACAAAGATCAGCATGAAATATATCCAGAGCGGTTTGGATTACATCAGGGCGCACACAGAAGTCAGGGACGTTATCGTTTCTGGCGGCGACCCGCTCATGCTGACCGATGTCATGTTGGAGAAGGTGCTCAAAGGACTCCGAGAGATTCCGCACGTTGAGATAATTCGTGTTCACACCAAGATGCCGTGTGTGCTGCCGCAGAGAATTACACCTCAGCTTGTCGAAATGATGAGGAAGTACCATCCTGTTTACGTGAACGTTCATTTCAACCATCCGTGGGAATGCACTCCTGAAGCCAAACAGGCATGCGATCTTCTGGCGGATGCAGGATTCCCGCTTGGCAACCAGATGGTGCTGATGAAAGATGTCAACGACGATCCGGAAGTTGTCAAGGAGCTTAATCGCAAGCTCCTGATGATGCGGGTGAAACCATACTACATTTACCAGGCGGACATGGTGAAGAGCACCAATCATTTCAGGACTCCAATCCGAGTCGGTTTGGAAATCATGGACAAGCTGCGCGGCCACACCTCCGGACTCGCAGTTCCGTATTTCGTGATAGATGCGCCCGGTGGCGGTGGAAAGATACCGATCCTTCCGCAATACATCCTGTACCATGATGATGAGAAAATGGTGCTCCGTAATTACAAATATGAAGTCTTCGAGTATGCGGAGGCGAAAGATGAGCGGGAACCCGTTCCTATGGAAATTGATGCCCGATTCCTGAGAAAATCGCCTGTCGTCATCAGAGAGAGAAAGCGGAGAATCTCCAAGCCGAAAAGAAGAGCGAAGGTGAAGGTGGAATTAGACAAAGCGGCTGTCGAAGATCCCGCTGGCATGAAAGAATAGACTTCTTCCCATTTTGTACGTCCGGAACTCAATCGACCTTGCGAAGGCCTGAAGCTTTCGCAAGGTTTTATTTTTTTGGAAAGGATCGTCAAATGAAACGCCTTTTGGTACTGTCGACGCTGATCACAATTTGTGTCACGACAGCCGAAGCTCAAGTTCCTGATTGGGCAAAAAAGGCTGTGTGGTATCAAATTTTTCCGGAGCGATACCGCAACGGGGATTCCCAAAATGATCCGACTGCGAGCGATGCCCGGGTAAGCGGGAGAGAGTGGCATATCTCTCCCTGGACGAGCGATTGGTACAAGCTGCAGCCTTGGGAAAAAGAATTTGTAAAGACGCAAAATCTTGTGTCTCAACTATTCTACGGTGTCGTTTTTGATCGAAGGTATGGCGGCGATTTGGAAGGAGTCATGGATGAGCTTCCCTATCTGAAGAAACTTGGAGTCAACGCCATCTATTTCAACCCGGTGTTCGAATCCCCTTCTCTTCACAAGTATAACACTGCAAGCTACATTCATGTTGATCACAACTTCGGTCCCGATCCGAAAGGCGATTTGAAAATTATGTCCGCTGAAGATCCTGCCAATCCTTCGACGTGGGAATGGACTTCCGCCGATAAAGAGTTTCTGACGCTTTTGAAAAAAGCTCACGAAATGGGAATGCATGTGATCATCGACGGAGTGTTCAACCATGTAGGCACCGACTTCTGGGCATTCAAAGATGTCGAAAGAAATCAGGAAAGGTCGAAGTATAAAGATTGGTTCGTAATAAAAAGCTGGAGTGATTCGACGAAGGGAACTAAATTCGATTATGCGGGGTGGTGGGGGGTGAAGTCGCTGCCGATTTTCCGAAAAGATACCATCACGGGACTTGTTCACGGTCCGTTTGAACATATCATTGAAATAACGAAGCGGTGGATGGCTCCCAATGGCAATCCGAAGAATGGCATTGACGGGTGGAGGTTAGATGTCCCGAATGAAGTGCCGCATCCATTTTGGAAGGACTGGCGAAAAGTTGTGAAGGGCATTAATCCGGATGCATACATCGTGGGAGAAATTTGGGATAACGCTTCGGCATGGTTGAAGGGCGATGAGTTTGATGCGGTGATGAATTATCAGTTTGCGAAGGCAACGATGAGATTCTTTATCGATAGGAGGCTGGCTATTACCCCCACTCGGTTCGATTCTACTCTCCGATCGATCAGAGATTCATATCCCGACAGTGTCAATTTTGTTTTGCAGAACCTTCTCGACAGCCATGATACCGACCGGCTCGAATCAATGATATTGAACCCTGACCGCGGTTACAACGCCGATGACAGTCCGAGAAATAATCCGCTCTACAATATCTCGAAACCGGATGCCGCAGCTATTCATCGGCAAATGTTGATCGTACTTTTTCAGATGACCTATGTCGGAGCTCCGATGGTTTACTACGGTGACGAAGCTGGGATGTGGGGCCCGACCGATCCGGACGACAGGAAGCCGATGTTGTGGCCGGATTTGAAATATGAGGATGAGAGAAGCAGTCCAATCCCGGGAATGAAGAAGACAAACGACAAAAATATTTTCAACTCGGACCTCTTTGATTACTACCGGAAGCTTATCCACGAGCGCATTTCGAATCCAGCTTTGACAACCGGAGATTATAAAATTCTTGCTGCGGATGATCAGAGGAAGTTGTTCGTGTTCGAGAGAGAGAATGGTAATCGCATCGCAGTCGTTGGATTTAATCTGTCGGATCGGGAACAGTCACTCGAGATAAATCCTGGAAAGGTTGCGACATCGTTCAGGGATGTTCTCAGCCGAGGCACTTTGACAACTAAGAACGGTCTATTGCATCTGAATATTAAGCCGGGGTCTGGAGTCTTGCTGGTAAATTAGCGCCCGACTCCAGTGAAATACCCGGCCCATGATTGACAAGTGACGATATTTCTACTGAGTGATGTTCCCAGCAAGAGTCTCGCTTCAGCGGATCAGAACTTGCCGAATTTGAAGGTGAGGTACACCGAGACATCCGACAGGTCTGAATCGTAAATTCCGGGCAGATCAGTCCCTTTCACCAGCCTGTAGCTCGCCCCGCCGTTGAGCCTGAAAAAACTCGTGATATTTAGCTCTGCACCTATGCTCGGCTCGATAACCAAGAACGCGGAGGCACGTGAACGGCTATCATCATAAGAGTTCGAGAAATTATTCCAGTAGCCGTAATGGACGCCGCCAGCTCCGATCAGTGATGAGATGGAATAATGAACTAAGTTGTTCGGATAGCCGATGTATTCGAGAAGAAGTCCGCCATAGCCAAACTGGATCTTAAGGTCTTCACCCTCACCGTAATAAATTTGAGCGGCTCTTGGCGCGGTAATACTGTTCACCAACCCGTAGCCACCTCCACCGATTAGGAAGGAGTGATTGATCAGCCATCCGCCGGAACCGCCGACCAATAATGCAAACTTATCATTCAGCTTTGAAAACCTGACTACCGGCCCGCCTAAACCGCCGCTCTCAATCGGTCCGCTTATCAGAGTCTGTTCTTGCGCGGATAATTGTGCGGAGAGCACAAAAGAAAGGAGAATAAAAGTAACAGTCTTCATATGTTCCTCACTCAAAAATTAAGATTCCTACAGTATCGGGTAACGCTTCTCAATAACGCCATGCCACTTCTTACATATCCCAATTATCAGAATTGAACTGGAGAAAAACATCAGACAGTATAGTGGCCACACAATTGCTCGCTACGGACTTGCGGTATTGGTTTTACAAATCGCTGCTCGATACATCGAACTAGACGGGAATTTCACGAATATGTTACGCGAAGCAATGCATTCATGATGTCAGGCATTGCTCCAATCATAAGGATGGTTGTTTGCGCAAAGTGTCTGGAGGTTTCAATATAGTTAAAGTTGCTGCCAAGGAAAGACATAGCCGGCGGCCCTTCGGAAAGTGAATGTGAGCGGCAAACGCAATTTGTTCCCATCGAGAACTTTTCCCCTCGTCTCTTATATCCGAAATGCAAGACGCGCTTGATGCATTTGACGGTCACTTTTTTGTAAATTAGAAAGTACAGAGATGGGATTACAAAAGTATCAGCCAGTCATTAGAGAATTGTTAGATCTCGCTGGAGTCGAAATCAACGGAAGCCATCCCTGGGATATCCAGGTGCATGACGAGAGATTCTACAAACGAACAGCTGCCGAAGCAGAGTTAGGGATCGGCGAATCATACATGGACGGCTGGTGGGATGCTGAAAGACCCGACGAGATGATTTGCAGGATACTACGTGCCGACCTTCAAGACAAAGTCAGGCGGAATTACAAAATCGCATTACAGCTCGCAGGTTTTCGCCTGATCAATATGCAGGCGAGGCGAAGGGCTTTTATTATCGGCGAGAGACACTATGATTTGGGGAATGAATTGTTTCAAACGATGCTTGACAAAAGGATGAACTACAGCTGCGGCTATTGGAAGCATGCGAATACTCTGGACGAAGCTCAGGAGAACAAGCTCAGACTCATTTGTGAGAAACTCTACCTCGAACCGGGGATGAGAGTACTCGATATCGGCTGTGGATGGGGCGGCTTTGGAAGGTATGCCGCGGAAAAATATGGAGTCGAGGTTGTCGGGATAACTGTCTCGAAGGAACAGGTTGCGCTCGGAACGGAATTGTGCAAAGGCTTGCCGGTCGAATTCAGATTGCTGGACTACAGGGAGGTCAATGAAGAATTCGACAGAATCGTTTCTGTAGGAATGATAGAACATGTGGGTCACAGAAATTACCGCGAATATTTCAAAGTGGTCAAGAGATGTTTGAAGAGCGACGGCCTTTTTCTGTTGCACTCTATCGGGAATCTTCGGTCAGTAAGGAGTACGGATCTGTGGACACACAAGTACATATTCCCAAACGGGATGTTGCCGTCGGTTGCACAGCTTGGCAAGGCTATAGAAGGTCTGTTCGTCATGGAGGATTGGCACAACTTCGGCGCTGACTACGACAAGACATTGATGGCATGGTACGAAAACTTCACGAACGGTTGGAGTAGCCTTCGAGAGAAATACGGTGAAAGGTTCTTCAGAATGTGGAAGTACTTTCTGCTCTCAAGCGCCGGTGCATTTAGAGCAAGGATCAATCAACTCTGGCAGATCGTCTTGACAGGGAACGGAATAACCGGCGGCTATAGGTCTGTGAGGTAGGATCGCGGCGGATCAGCCCCGGCAGATCCTTCGTGGGCGAGTCCTGTTACTGCGGGTCATCGATAGCTTTTCGGACTGTCTCCAGGATATTCTGACGGTGAGTAGGGTTTTTGAAGGAAATACACAGTGTGGGCAGTTGAGATTTCGATCTTGATGTCCGGATCGATGTGCCCGCTTGCTAATATCATCCTGGCGTTTGGGGCCATGGCTCCTATCTGTTCGACCACCTCCTTGCCGCTGATCTTGGGCAGTCCCAGATCTGTAATCACCACAGCGATTTCTCCCTGGTGGCGTCTGAAAGTCTCCAGGCCTTCCTCACCATCCCGGGCCGACAAAACCGTGTATCCATTGGAAGAGAGAACAGTCTCAACAAAATCGGAAAGCATCTCCTCATCCTCAATAAGGAGGATAGTCTCCGTTCCTATCAAATTATCATCGGGCTCCGCATTTGCTGCTTCAACGGATCTGGCCTCCTGATCCTCAGCGGGGAGATATATCCGGATCGTCGTGCCCTCACCGGGGACGCTGTCGACTCCGATCATGCCGCGGTGAGCTTCTATGATGGAATAAACCACGGAGAGTCCCAGCCCTGTACCTTTGCCGGGATCCTTTGTCGTGAAGAACGGATCGAACATTCTTCGCTTGATGTCTTCGTCCATCCCAACGCCCGTGTCCGAGACTTGAACCATGACATATTCCTGCTCCAAGACATGTGGCGAGCCTTCCGGAACTTCCTCACCGGCTGCCAACTTCGTGCTTATGCACAGTCTCCCTCCTCGCGGCATTGCATCTCTCGCATTGACGCAGAGGTTCATAATGACCTGGTGTAATTGTGATGGATCGGCTGTTACGTTCGGGAGATCGTCCTCCATATCCGTGACTATAACAATCGTCCTCGGGAAAGTCTCAGTGAGCATCTTCGATATTTCGGACACGATGTTGTTAATCTGTAACGAATCGAAAACAATCTCCGTGTTGCGGGCGAAGGTCATCAGTTGTTTGACGAGAGATGCGCCGCGTTTAGATGCTTTTTCAATCGCGTCGGCACTATGGAGAAGTTTTTCTCGGTCCGATAGCCGCTTCGTAATCAAATGGGAGTGTCCCATGATGATGTTAAGGATATTGTTGAAATCATGGGCGATGCCGCTGGCCAGCGTCCCCAGGCTTTGAAGCTTTTGTGATTCGATGAGCTTGCGTTCGAGATTGAGGCGCTTCGCTTCCTCTTCCTTCAATTCCATTTCCGCACGTTTCTGTTCGGTAATGTCATGCGTAAGACCCAGTATGTAAGGTACACCCCGCACGTCAATCAACTCGGCGACGACGATTACATTCCTGAGTTCACCCGATTTTGTTCGCATGACTGTTTCAGTTTCTCCGGCGCTTCCTTTCTCGATCAGCTCACGATGAATTCTCTGACGATCCTCGGGGTACACCCACATATTGAGGTCTAGTGGGTAGTTCCCCATCACTTCCGCCCGAGTGTATCCGAACATGTCCAGGAATGAGTTGTTAACGTCGAGGAACTTTCCGTCGCTTAACGCGGTGATGCTCGTGCATATGGGACTTGCCCGGAATACGGCCGTGAATCGGGCCTCGCTTTCACGCAGCGTTTCTTCTCCGCGCTTCCGTTCTGTCACGTCGCGAACGATAGAAAGTACTCTGGCGTCCGGAAGGATTTGGGCACTGCTTTCCAGGGTGAGGACTGTCCCGTCTTTCCTGATACATCTAATTTCTGTCAGCAGGGAGTTGCTATCCTTTGGCTGTTGGAATAATGGCTTGGAATCAAGTTCCTCACTCTGCAAAATAAAATCGTGAGTCGTCATAAGGAGAAGCTCTTGCCTCGAATATCCCAGAAGCTTTTCGACCTGTTCATTCGCATCGATAACGTGACCTTCGGCGTCGAACAGCAGGATGGAATCGGATGCGAGGTCGAACAGCGCGTGGTAGGATCTTTCGAGTCTGCTGACGTGCTTTGCGAGTTGGGACATCATTGCATAGAGCAGGACAGAGGTGACAATGACGAACGTCCATCCCTTCACTGTGGAGATCCACCAGGCGACTGCCGGGTTTGAAACCAAAAGGTGAACAATCATGTCAGTTGCGTAGATCCAGATGAAAGAGAGGGCTAAGTACGTTAGGGTGTACTTGAGGATGTGCCCGTGCGGTGCACCTTGATCCGTAAGATGGTCCATTGGCATATCTATCTCAATCCTTGCAGTTAAGCTACATCTCTGGAAAGTATTTTTCAAATTGTTTTGGAATCAGCGAATCAATGTTCCGACCATAGCGCTTTCCACTCGTCAGGGTCAGCCTCCCACAAATGAGATATTCGAGCATTTCATCAAAGCTCGCGGCAAGGAAATGAAAGGTAAGTACTCGTCGCGAGCTTCTAGCCCCGGCAAATATGCCCTTAGAAAACTCGAATCTCTAAATTCATGGATCCAATATCAGTGCGATAACTTCAATTGTCTCGATACTCAGGTGAGTGTGATTGATTTCTCAAGGCTTTCTTGCTGGCAAATCAAGGCGAGAAATTCGTTGCAACTTTCGGACTCGGTCAATCTGCGCGATAAAAACTCCTGATATTGTGATGATTGCTCCCAGTGCAAAAATCAGCGTGATCCTCTGGCCTAAGAAGATGTAGGCGAGAACTGCCGTCATAACAGGTTGACCGTTTGTAAAGACAGCGACCTTGCTCGCCTCGATCTTGCTGAGAGCTGAGTACCACAATATGTAACCTGCAACGGATGTCCCCAAACCCAAGTAAAGAATTTCCAGCCACTGTCCGCTGGACAAAGAAGTGTATCCGTAACCGATCGAGGACCATATTCCGAACGGCGCAAACATCAGCGAGCCGATTAAAGCAGCGTATATTGTTGTGTTCACTGCTCCGTGTTTTAAGACTACCTTCCTTCCGAGAGTAGTGTAGAATGCCCAGGCGATCACCCCGGCGAAGACAAACGCGTCACCCTTCACATGCGAGACTCCGATATGGAATCCGTTTTCCAGCACGATTACGAGAACCCCTGTGAATGCCAGTATCGTCCCGATGATTTTTATGAACGTGATCTTTTCGTTCAGATAAACTCGCGAGATGAGCAGCACCATGACCGGAGTCGTTGCATACATCAGTGAAGCGTCAGTCGCTGTCGTGTATTTGATTCCGTAAAGGAAGACAAACTGATTGATCGGGACTGAGAGGAAAGCCAGGAGGAGCAGTATGGCCAGGTCTCTGCCGCGATACTTGAACGGAAGCCTGGCATAAAAAACGAAACAAAGATATGGAATTCCGGAGATGAGAGTTCTCAGGAACGTCAGGTTTGTCGGAGGAATAGTCTGGGTGGCCGAGTTTGCAATGATGTGAGTTCCGCTCGAAAGGAGAAGCTGGATGATGAGGATTATGTATGGATTCAATTAAAGTTTTCTACGATCCCCGACAGCGTACTCAACGCGAACCCGTTATTCTTTGCATCGGCCAGCAGGTCAATGTAGATTTTCTTGTAACCCGGGAAATCTATGGGATCAGCGATCGAGTTGTGAAACAGAATGGAAGCTGCACCGTTTGCCTTTTTGGTTTCATGGATCAGTTCTTTCATCTTCTCAAAAGCTTGTCCGGTGGTAAGTCGGCGGTTTTCGGCGATCGTACCGTCCATGAGTATTAGCGGGAGCTCGGTCACTTTCGAGATTCTATCCTGCTTAAAATCATACAACGGATACGGAAACCCGACGCTGTTCCTGAATCCGGGTTTTCTCGAGAAACCAAGTGTGCTGTCGAATCTTATGCCTGCTCCTTCCCAGATGCCAACGGTCCTGCTCGCAGTGAATTTCAGATAGTGTTGCCTGACGGATTTGATTTCTCTTTGCAGAATCTCCTGGAGTCGGTTTTTCTCGGTGACGAACTGTTCTGCATCGATGTAAGTTTTCATGCTCGGATGAATTCCGATCTCGAAACCGGAATCGCCCAGCGAAGCCAGAAACTGTCTCATTCTGCTGGAGCGATAATTGTAGTTCACGTCTTCCCTCGATGTCTCACCGGTCTTGACGAAAAACGTGGAGTTGAGGCCGAATTCCATCTCCGCGTCGCGCAGAAAATACATTCCTTTCCTGGGCGGGTCGTACCCGATGAGCGCTAGGACCGGATAGAGAAGTTTTCTCGCTCGCTCACCTGAGCTGAGTCCTTCTTTGTTCAGGACCGCGTGTCCAAAGACATTTCTCTTGATGATCTTGAAATTCAACGAGCTCGTGTAATCAACGTCGTGTGTGAGCGCCAGTCCGCAATCGGCTCCGCAAAATTCTTTCGAGCCAATATTAATGCTGAAGAACTCTTCGAGTTTCTGTTTTATCAGGAGTGAATAGTAATTGACTACCGGAAAATCCAGGATGCCGAGTCGGTCCTGCAGTGAATCCATTGCACGCAGTCTGTCGAACTCGTCTCTTTCTGTGCTGATCAAATCCTGGAAATCCGAGGTAAGCATGAATGTGGTAGCAACAATATCGAAATCGAAGGCGGATCCTCCTTCCCTCTGTGAAACCGGGAACAACTTTGGCAGCTTCTTGCCGGCGAATTCGAGCCATTCAATTCGCGAAATGTCTGGAAGTCTTGATTCGGTCACGCATCGACAAAGCTCAGGTGACGATTTCAGACAAAGGATTCGTTGACTGTCAACTGTCAACTGTGAACTGAGGCCTTCTCCATACGCTATATTGAATGCGTGATCCGAAATGTTTCTCGAGAAGTTGAGTTCGACGCGCAACGGTGTGAACAGAACGGTAAATCCGTAGATTACCTTTTGCCTGATGCCCTCAGGTGCATCGATGATGACATTAATTAACATTAGAAGAAGAGTCTCATCACGTCAAGAATCAGCGTGGGATGTTTCATGACAGCCTGTTTAAACAGATTGCCGAGAGTCTGCTGATTCTGAGGAAGCTTTGAGATCTCGTCAGCGATTGAATTGAGATCAGTATCTCTAAATTTGTATATGACCTTCTTGATTCTGTAGTATCTGTGGTGCCTTGTTCCGAGGGAGTCTTGCCATTGCTTCTCGTAACTCTCCGTCAAGCTCATGTCGTTTCTCTTGACAATCTCCGCGGCGACTTCTCCTGCTATTTGTCCTGCTATCATGCCGCTTATTATTCCCCCGCCCGAGACCGGGTTCACCTGGTGTGCTGCGTCTCCGACCAGCATCAATCCCGGCATCGTAATCTTCGTGAGCGTCTCAGCGCACGGAACGCCTCCTGCAAGCTTCGTGAGAATTGATGCCCCGGGGAAATTTTCCTGCATGAACTCATCAAGGAATTTCAGAGCATGTTTCTGTCTGCTCTGGTCTGCTGCCACTCCAAGACCGATGTTGGCAGTCTTGTTTCCTTTCGGAAACACCCAGAGGTAACCTCCAGGCGCATACTTCTCTCCGAAGTAGAAGTAGCAAGTATCTTCTTCAACGTTCACATTTGCCGCGGTGACTTGTGCCGCCGACTCCATGTCGTGCATGGACACGGTTGTGTCTATTCCCGCCCATCTTCCTACTCTCGACTCAACTCCGTCGGCACCGATGACAACCTTGCTCCTCAGGGTCAAGCGCTCGCCATGATATTGAACCGAGACGCCGGTAACAGCACCGTTTGTTCTCGTCACTCCGTCCACGTATGCTTTTGTGACTACCTCCGCGCCTTCGTCGGCGGCTATTCTCGCTAGCTCATAATCGAAGACTTTTCTCTCCAGAACGTAACCCACGCCATCAATATTCGGATGAACTACCTTTCCGTTTGGCGCGACTAACTTGAAATTCCGGATCTCCGCTGCGACAAATTTTTTGTCCGGCTGTATGAACTGAACGAGACCTTCATGGTCCACAGCCTCGCCGCATCTGACCGGAACGCCGACCTCGCGGTCCTTTTCCAGGACGAGAACTTTCGCACCGCCCGCCGCTGCGTATCTTGCAGCGGTCGTACCTGCGGGGCCGCCGCCAACGACGATCACGTCATAATTATCTTTCATGCAGCAGCAGTTTGCTTGATATTGTCACGCCTGAATTCGAACACTTCGAAGGGACAGGCCCATTCGCATTTCCTGCAGTTCGTGCAGATCTCATGAACAATTGAAATGCGGCTCTCGGTCAGGTCGATGCAATTCTCAGGACAGACGCCTACGCAACAGCCGCATAGATCGCATTTGTCCTCATGTATCTCAATCATTGTTTAGCCTTCAGCTCTTAGCTACCAGGTTTCAGCTGGCCGCTTACGGCCAACACCCGGAAGCTATATTCTAGATGTTCTTTAATGATTCAAAATATTGTTCAAGAAGATTTTTGTCCCGATAGGTTTGAGTGAGAAATTTCTTCCTCTCGACAAGAGTCTGATACTGCTCGTCGAACTCGTTACTCGACAGTCCTTTTCGTTCGGCATCACCGGCTTTTGTATTCAGAAGTTTCAATTCCTGTTCTATTTGCTCAAGCTCGAAGGAGATCAAAAGCTGAGAGATCCATTTCAAGTAATCGGGCGTTTCACTCTCCGGTCTAATTTCCTCCCACCACACCTTGCTTCTCTGAGGTGCAGTGAATGCCAGCTCCGCGAATGACTTCCGAACATCTTCATTTGACAACCTGTCGATTACCGCTGAAGGCTGATCCCCCGAATGGCGGGCATCCAATATCTTTTGAATCATCTCATTGGTAACAGGATTCAGGATTTCAAGTCTTCCGATTTGATTTGAGATCACTTCGAAGAGGGGATCGTCAACGTTTAAGAGTAAAGTCACCAGATCACGATCCGCGGTGGACAAGCGGAGTGAAGAAGTTCTGGAGGAAGGATCGACTCCACTCTCATGAACTCTCAATTGCGTCGACTTTTTCTTTTTCAGCTCCTGGTAGATCGATTCCTCGCGCAAGCCGAATTTGTTGGCGAGATCCTTAACATAGAGATTCACCTTTATGGCGTCGCTGACTTTCGACAAAGAGTCTACAATTGATTGGATGATTGTAAACTGTCCTCGGGAAGAGTCGGTCCGCCTCGATAAAAGGGACGCTTTGAATTCAACGATGTTCATTGCGTCGCGGACGAGTCCCATGAATTCATCGCTGCCATGGGATAGAACAAACGTATCCGGATCTTCGCCAGGCGGCAGCTCGACGACACTCACACTCATGCCGTGTTCGAGGAGGAGGTCTGACCCTCGTAGAGACGCATCTTGCCCGGCTGTGTCGGCGTCGTAGACTAAGTAAACGTTCTGAGTGTACCGAGCGATGTGTTGGATCTGCTCGACCGTCAATGCGGTGCCGCTCGACGCCACTACGTTTTTGATTCCGACTTGATGTAATGCGATAAGATCCGCATAACCTTCGACGAGGATCGCTCCATCCTTTTCGATGATCGCGTCCTTGGCCTGGTAGATCCCAAAAAGTGTCTTTCCTTTGGTGTAAGCGATCGTTTCGGGTGAGTTTATGTATTTTGCCTTCTCATCTTCTTTGAGCGTTCTCCCGCCGAATGCGATTATTCTTCCGCTCAGCGAGTGGATCGGAAACATGATGCGCGCTCTGAAGCGGTCGTAGTAGCCCGATCCATCCTGTCGCTTGAGTATCAGACCCGATTTCTCGATCGTCTTCTCGCTGAATCCTTTCTTTGTCAGATGATTGAGAAGTCCATCCCATCTATCGGGAGCAAAGCCGATCATGAATCTATCTATTGTCTCGTCTGCGAACTGTCTCTTCTGTCGCAAGTAGGAAAGCGCCTCGGCACCCTCGTCCGAATGCAGCATGTCCCTGTAATATCTGCCGGCTTTGTCATTAATCTCCAGGACTTCGTCGACTTCACTCTGTCTTCCGTCGCTGTAAGACGGAAGAGATATATTTGCTCGGGCAGCGAGTTCGCGAAGTGCTTCGCCGAACGAAATCTTTTCATACTGCGTAAGAAATGTGAACACATTTCCACCGACACCGCATCCGAAGCAATGATACAATCCTTTTTCGCGATTGACGGTAAATGATGGTGTCTTCTCTGTGTGGAACGGACAAAGGCCGAGATAGTTCTTTCCGCGTTTTTGGAGTCGCACATACTGGGATATCACATCCACTATGTCCGTCGCCTGACGGACTGTTTCAACGACGCTATCGGAATTGAACTTTGTCATGTTTGCAGTTTACGGTTGTCGGTGGTCAGTTCTCAGTCTTCAGACTGCAATCTTCAGTTGACTGACAAACGAAGGATATCGACCGCGGACTGATTTACTGAAAACCGACAATTGCTTTTTCAAAACATAATCAAGAGCAAGATGAGATTCAATCTTGGAGCGGAGTCGTTCCGGTGATAATGCGACGATGCAAAATGATGAGCTATTTTGTTGAATATTATTCCCATGGGATATAACTTTTTATGAAATGATTGACAGGACACTGATCGTCGTCTCGCGGACGCCGCTTCCGAAAGAAGTGAGGACTAATCTTGTACCACCATTGACTCACGAGGAAGCTGCCGAGTTTCATGCGTCGCTACTTTTCGATATGGTGGAACGCGCCGCGCTGCACCTGCGAGTTCAACCTTATGTGTATTTTGATCCCGCAGATTCGAGAGCCGACTTCGAACATGTTTTCAGACATTCAAGTTTCGAATACAAGTTAAAGCCTGCTATCGGGAACAAATTTTCCGACAAAGTGGCAAACGCGGTCGAGAATGTATTCTCCGACGGTGCCAAGAAACTTCTCTATGCTGACATAGACGCGGCACTGACTTCACTGCAGACGATCAAACACGCATTTGAACTCCTCAGTTTCGATGACGATGTCGTCGTGCTCGCGCCCGACGTTTCAGACCAACTTTTTCTTGTGGGTCTGAAGAAGCCTCATGTCCAGATTTTTGACGCGCTGAACTCCAAGGATCCGTTCGAAGTGGCCATAAAAATTTCCTCTCCTCTTTCTACGATGTTGTTTACGCTCGATAGATTCGATTCCATCCGCGATCTCGCCGGGCTGAGAAAGCTTTTTAACTCCTTTATAAGAAATGGTCAGATGATTGAACACGCCCGCCGTACAACCGACTTCCTCCTCGGTTTGAAGGAAAAATACGGCGAGATTTAATGAGAGTTGGCGTACTCGGCGGCACGTTCAACCCGCCTCACATGGCGCACCTCGTGGCGGCGGAGAGCGTGCGTGATTATCTGAAACTGGATAAGGTACTCTTCATTCCGGCGGCAATTCCGCCCCACAAGCTCGTAGAAGAGATCATTCCGGCCGAGCACCGACTCAAAATGGTTAGCCTGGCCATCGGTGATAATCCCTCCTTCGAAGTGTGCGACATCGAACTACGCAGAAAAGGTCCATCCTACACAATAGATACGTTACTTGAGCTGAAGCGAGAATTTCCCGGAAATGATTTCTATTTTATCGTTGGAATAGATCTCCTTTTCGATTTCGATACTTGGAAAAATCCCGAGAGGATCCTGGAAGAATGCAACGTTGTGGCGATGAACCGTCCGGGATTCGATCTTGCCATGGTGGACAAGGACTTACTGCTCCGCGTCGAGCTTGTCAATGTGCCGAGCGTGGATATCTCATCGACAAGCATTCGCAGACGCGTCAAATCGGGCAGGTCAATAAAGTATCTGGTCCCTGAAGGTGTGGAGGACTATATTCGCGCCAACTCGATTTATCGATGAGTCATGGTACAACTTGAAGTTCCAGGCGGCCTGCCGGGACAAAGTCGGGCCGAGTTGGTTCTGACTTTGAGTATTCCCGAGCTGCTGTCCAAAGCAGATGTGAAATCGAAACCATCAGCCGAGATGATCTTTAGCCGGGGGAGTTCTGCGTTTCGACTCACCTCGCATTGTAAATCCACTGCCGGAATTTTATATTGGTGACTGTCATGCAACGCAATTTTCAAATGGAGTGCTAAATGAAGACTTGCAAAATATTTACTTTGCTGATCGCGATTGTTGTCGTTTCGTTTGCGTTCGTAGGGTTCCAGTGTTCGTCCGCCGAACTGACGAGCGCAAAGCTGTACATGCAGAGAAATGAGTGGGACAAGGCAGAAGAACAACTCCAGAAAGAACTGAGTAATAATCCGCAGGACGAAGAAGCATGGTATTACCTGGGAAGGGCCAGAGCGGAAAAACAAGACTGGTCAGGGATGCTGGATGCCTTTCAACATGCATTGAAGATTTCAGATGAACACAAGAAAGATATCGATGCGGTGGACGGTCATTATTGGGTTCAATATTACAACCTTGGAACGAAGTATCTGCAATCCGCAAAGGACACGAACGCTTACTACGGCAAGGCGATAGCGGCATTCAACACGGCGATTATCATCGAGCCCGATAGCTTGATGAACTATAAAGGGCTGGCTTACACTTACCTTAATATGGGTGCGAGCGACAGTGCAATAACGCCTTTGACAATTCTATGGACAAAGGAAAAAGACAAGGAGTCAGGACAATTTCTCGGAGAAATCTATTTTCAGGATGGCGAGAAGTTGATGCAGGCATTCCAGAATGACAACTCTGACAAGCTGACAGCACTGAAAAATGTCAACTCAGTTCAGCAGGGCATGAGTGAAGAGGAAGTTGCGGGCACACTCGGTCAGCCGGATCAGAAGAACACTGAAGAGCCGCCGAAAGTTAAGGGGAAAAGAAAAACTGCCGAGCAGGCAATGCCTAAAGATGTCTGGGTGTACAAGACCTACGGCCTTACTCTTACTTTTGAGCAGGACAGAGTGAAGGAAAAGAAAGTGGATTTTCCGTACAATCCTCAAGTAGATTCCACCAAGTACGGACAGGCAACGGCCCAATTTGACAAAGCACTCGGTGTACTTGCACCAGCCAACAAATTGTATCCTGACGACCAGAACATAATAACCGTGATGACAAACTGCTACATCGCGGCTGACAAGACGCAGGAAGCCGCCGAGACCTTCAAACTTGCTGCCGACAAGAATCCGGGGAACAAAGATTTTCAGTATAACTACGGCGTGATTCTCTTGAAGTCGAATGATTTTCCTGCGGCTGCCGCGCAATTCAAGAAAACTCTGTCGATCGATTCCACTTATTGGAACGCCATTTATAATCTTGGTGCCACGTACGTTAACTGGGGCGTGCAGGTACAGTCCGCTGCCCCGCCGAACAGTGACGCTGACTCCTTACGAAAAGTGGTTAGCGCCAAGTTTGAGGAGGCGCTACCTTATCTCGAGAAGTTCTCATCATATAAAGCTGACGATCCCAATCTCTGGGAGCTGCTTGCCAAGGTTTATGCATATATGAACAATGTGCAGAAGGCTCAAGACGCCATCCAGAAGGCCGATTCCCTGAGACAGGTACATTGATATTTCCGGTAAAATTATCTCAAATGCCGTCGTGCCATTTTGCTCAGCTGCGCGAGGGCATTTTTTGATTTCTCCGCACCTGAAAAAGTGCGGAGGGTAATTGTAACAATCTTCCTCGAGAGTTTTGCTACCCTCGTTGCGTTAGGTTGCACGATCAAGAAACCAAGGAGTTGAAAATGGCAGAAGACAAGAACGTCCCGCAGCAGATCAACATTGAGCTCGGTGAGAAGGAAGCGGAAGGTATTTATTCTAACCTTGCGATCATCTCCCATTCGCCGGCCGAATTCATCATGGATTTTACGCGTCTCCTGCCGGGAGTACCGAAAGCGAAAGTGTTCGCGAGAATTATTATGACGCCACAGCACGCGAAGATGTTATTGAGTGCGTTGCGTGAAAATGTTGAGAAGTACGAACGAAACTTCGGTGAGATAAAGGTCTTTGCCGGTCCCGTCCCATCGTCACCTTTCGGTTTCCAACCTCCCGGAGCATAAGAAGAAGTTGGTGACAACTGGGAACGACAAGTTGCAACGATTGGGCATTGATTGCTGCCGACCGTCTGTCACCTTGCGATTGCCGTTGTGACTTGAAACAACTTGTACAAACGTATTGATCATTATCTTTCTTAAAGAGCGTCGGCAATACAAATGAAGATTCTTTTGGAGAGAACTAACTCGTGAAGAGCTGCTTTTTCATTAAGGACAAGGAGTCTAACATGCGGAAGGGAATAATCGTATTTTCGGTTACTCTTTCTCTTCTTGCCGTCTGGGGATGCTCGAAATTCAAAGCCGCATCTTTTGTAGCGCCTACATGGGATACACAATTCTCAGCTCCTCTTTTCGATCGGACTTATACATTGGGAGAGATACTCCACAAAGACTCGGTCACGACAGTGG
Source organism: uncultured Bacteroidota bacterium (assembly GCA_963704305.1). Classification (GTDB taxonomy): domain Bacteria; phylum Bacteroidota; class Ignavibacteria; order Kryptoniales; family JAKASW01; genus JAKASW01. The sequence continues at coordinate 2,809,227 of OY969888.1, forward strand.
GAGGTGACACAACATTTCTGTACACGACGCCACCCTTGAGTGTCTTTTCAATATCGCGAACCCAGGCAATTGCCGGTATCCCTGTCGGTGCCAACCTCCAGATAGGATCTGTTCCGCCCGTAACCGCTTCGAAGGGTCTGGGGGAATTCACAATCGATTCTCCCGATTCAATCAACTATACTGTCCCATATCCCAACGGCGCATCTCCAGGAGCAAAAGTACCCCAGGTTCCAGCGATACCAGGGCAATCGGTGACACAATCTCCTAACGGCCAGTTTCTTATGTACAGGTCGGCTACGATAAGCCAGGGAGAACTTCATGTCACGGTTCACAATGGTTACCCGGCGACCGTTCAGTTTGACAGCGGTTCTATAAATATTCTAGACGCTTCGGGGAGACCTCTTCCTCTACATGTCAATTCGGTTGGTGCGAATCAAACCTTTGATACTACTTATTCGCTAAGTGGCTACACCTTAACCAACAATCCGAGCATCCATTTTGTTTACAGTTCTCCCGGACTCAATGACACCGCCACATTTCAGTCGAGCAGTCTGCTTTCGATCTTCATGGGGTTTACAACCTTGACTGTTTCTTCTGCCAGCGCGATCATTCCACCTCAACCTACTATTCACTTGGACCAAGCTATCCAGATGGCGGGTGGTACACAGGTAGCATCGGCGAACATCAGATCAGGCGGATTGGACTTGACGTTGACAAACGGTTTCGAGATGCAGCTTCCGATTACCCTGGTGTTCAAGGACATTTTAAAACAGAATAACCCGACTGACACTTTGAAGCTGAACTACACTCTTCCCGCAAACGTGCCCGGACAAACACTTGTTTCTGTGGCAGAGCCGCGCATTGATCTGTCAGGTTACCAGCTGAGAACCCTTGATCAGTACGGGAACCTGAGTGACTCGCTTCATTACCGGGTGGAGGTTGGCATACCCGGCTCTAACGGCCAATTCGTCGACGTTAGTACACAGAATTCCATCTCAGCAACATTTAGCTTGGAAGGCCTGACCTTCAGCTCGTTTACGGGAGTGATCCACCCTAAGAATGTTTTTACATTTGCTACGGATACGCAGAGGATAGATATTGGCGATTTCAAGTCAAAGCTGAAAGGCGGGATAACGTTGATCGGCGACTCGACAAAACTTGACCTGAAAATTAGGAGTGCCGGCTTTCCATATTTGGTTCACATAAACCTTAAGCCGATGAACAGCGCTTCCCCGACTTTAAGCGTGGACTCAGTGGACACAACGGTAATCATTCGTCCGAATCAAACGAACATTGTCGGAATCGGCGCAAGCTTCGTGAAGGCACTCAACGATTTTGCTGCGAGAGAGCAGGAAATACCTGATGAGTTCATAATCAGTGGTTCTGCCCTCGTGAACCCTCTGCCATCGGATGTCCCATTTCCTTATTCCGGAGGAAACGCGGTGGGCACAATCGCGGACACGGATAAGATATCCATAACCAATACCATTTCAATGCCGTTGTATGTGGGTATCATCAATGCTTCGTTCATTGACACGACAAAAAAACCTGTCTTCGACTCGTCCACAAGCGCGAAGATGAGCGAGGTGGACAGTGGAGATGTTCATTTTGATGTCACCAACGGCCTGCCTCTGCAACTTACGTTTGTTCCTCAACTGATTGACACCACCGATGGCTCTATCACGACTCTGGACAGTATCATCGTCGCGTCTCCGAATCAATTTGACGCAAATGGAATTGTCACGGAACCAATCTTTAGTCCAAACAGGATCAAGCTTACAGGATCGCAAGCGAAGAAATTCAGCAGCTCCTTCATGAAGTTTAATTTCAGTGTCATTACTCCGAGAGGCGCTCAACCGGTTCCATTTGCCAGCAACAACACGATAAGGCTCAAAGTTTATGCCAGCCTTGCTTTCAAAGTTGACAAAAACTTGACCGGTGGAAAGTGAGCGACGCAGCCATGAGGAAAATTGCGATTGTTTCGATCCTCTTTTTGCTGCCACTCCTCAATGTAGACGCGCAACAAATCGTGAGCGGCAGACTGATCTCACTTGGTGGTTTGTCAACCACAGTGTCTACCGATGTTGATGCGATTGGGACAAACCCGGCAAACCTCGTATCGCCATCGCGTGGAAGTGTTGTGATTGAATTGGCGCCAATAGGAGTGACGGCTGGCACGGACTTCTTGACGCTCGGACTTTACAACGATTACTTCACGGGCAAGACCGACTTAGAAGGCAACACCATTGGGACTTATTTAACAGAGTCAGATAAACAGAAAATCATTGATGCGTTTCCGAATGGCGCCGGCACGATACGAGCTAACGTGAATGTCCGCGCGCTCGCACTTGCCATTCGCGGTCTTGACTACGGAATCGGTTTTTCTGTGGACGACAAAGTCGGGGCCCAGGCTACAATCCCAAGTTCGTTTGCTTCCCTTGTCCTGGATGGATTCACTTGGGGAATGCTCTCTTCGTGGAACAACCTCGCCTCGAAGTCTTTCTGGTACAGGTCTTACAACGTTGACTATGGTATGAGACTCCCGCCCGGGATGTTTCCTATACCGAGTCAAGTAGCCAGAGATTTTGAAGTCGGCATAGGATTGAAGTACATAACAGGTTTCAGCTACAGTTCAATCCAGAGCACGAATACTTCGCTTTATGCAGACTCAACAAATCATTCTTATGTCGTGAACATGGGATTTGACGCTCTGCGGGCGGGCCTCATCAGTAATATCATATCAAAGTCTGCCAAGAGCACGGTCGGTGACACGGCAGTAAAATTCGATCCGTTCAAACCACAGGGGACAGGACTGGGAATTGACCTCGGTGCGACGGCCAGAATATTGAACTTCATCAAGGTAGGCATAAGCCTCACTGATATTGGGTCACTTACCTGGTCGAAGAATCTTGTAAGAACAACCGGCGATACAAGCATCAGTTTTGTGGGATTTTCTCCTGCACAGGCAAACGTCACAGGCTCGAAAAGCAACTTGGACAGCTTGAGGGACGTTTTCAAGGACTATTTCAAGAACAGGGATGCCGCCGCCTCCAGCTTCTCGACCGCACTCCCGACCAGGTTGAACATCGGCGCATCAGTCGAGCTTGAAGAGCTGTTCTCGTCGATTCCCGGCCAGCTTCTCGTAGGCGTTGATTATCACCAGGGATTCAGTGACACTTATGATAATTCGAAGGTCGCTGAGTTCGTGGTCGGTGCCGAGTGGAATCCCGTCTATGTTCTGCCCATTCGCACGGCGATCGGGTTCGGAGGTCTGTACGGTTTCAGATGGTCATTGGGCCTCGGACTTGACCTTCCTTTCTGGGACCTGGATTTAGGAGTCGGGACGTTCAACACATTTGTTTCGCCGCTAAGCGCAAAGAATGTTTCTGTTGTATTAAGTATCCTGAAGTTTAGGTTCTAGGTTCGGTTAAGGGCTTGCGGCCCACAGTCGCAAGGAGAGCCCTGCGCGTGAGGGTGTGCACTTATCGCCAGTCATCAGAGATTGGCGAAAGTAGATAATAGATCAGGAGGCGCACTAAAGCACGATCGGCCGTTGCCGACCAAGTGACACCGTGATCAGTGCAATTTTTTTGAATTCGTAATAGTTTTGACACGCCCTCCAGTCTTGAGTTGGTTGTTCCGGAGGGCGGGTACTCCTTTTCCGCATGATCGTCGCTGCAGATATATTCGAGTTCCTCACTGTCTTCATTCCGGTTACTTTCTTGGCCCAACTCGCTTTCAGAATTGGTCCCGCGCTCGGCCGCTCGAGAATTGGGACAGCCTTCTTCATTGGAGATTCCGTCATAGGTTTCTCATATATGCTCAAGATTTATTTCGATTCCGTTCTTGGAAGAATCTATGACTTTTGGCTTTTCGTTTTCACGCTCAGTGCATGTCTCGGCCTGATTCTCGCATTAGTAGGTGCAAGCAGCATTCTTTCTTTCCTTGTCTCGGGTCGCTCTGGTGACACACGCACGATTTCTAAGGCTGCGAAAATATGTTTCATCGTCGCCACGTTCTTCTTGATTGGTTTTCTCCCGTATTTAATCACCTTCGATCGTCCTGTCTATTGGCGCTTCGGGATTTTGTGCTACATTGTCAGTCAGGCCGTCCTGTTTGGGCTTGGCACCCTTTTGGGAGAGTTCTTCCACACAGTGGACAAGCCCTCCGCTTCAGGCCTTGCAAAGTTTGCCAGGATCCTCGCAGCGTACTACCTCGTTGAGCCTGTCGTTTGGTTTACCCTTTCCAGAATCTCGAGCGGCGGACATCCTCCGGAGGTTGTGAGGTTGTCAATCAACGTCGTTGGCTTCGCAGTTTCTTTCCTCTTTGCCGCGATGATTTTGCGATTCATGCGGCTCTACCTTCCAACTGTAATGCGGCAAGTAAAGACGACTTATTTGGATACTCTTAGAGTCAGGGTTCTGCGAGACCTTTACATAGCAGGAGCAGGATTGGTGGTTTTTGTCTTCGTGATACTGCTGATGGCGGAGTCACTCTACGAAAACCTGAGAACTTCAACGCTCGAAAGCCTTGCGAGTCAAACGCTCTCCGCTGACAGACTCGCAGTTGCCAAGACTTCCTCGGCTCTGGAAAGCATTGCATCGAGACTCCAGCGGTTGGGGGAGTCAGTTAACCCCGGGTCATCTCTGACCAGTTTTCGGAACGACCATGATTTCATCGATGCGGTGGGAAGCGCCGATGAGAAGAAAGAAGTGACATTTCTGTCATCGGAGAACTCGATTTTGATGAACCCACAGGCCCTAGACCTCCTTAAGGCCACAATGGATCTTCTTGAGAAGAGCAGCGCTGACATGACTGATTGTCCCAGCTTCATCCGACTACCGGGGCCCAGACTCGCGCCTGAAGTCCTGATGGTAACAAAGACACACAATGTTGGCACGAATCGTCGATATGCTTTCGCGTTAGTCAACATCCGGGAGATTCTTTGGAATAACGTTAGCGACTTGAAGTGGAGCGAAGCTGATTTGCGATTGGTCTCCGCTGATTCGAAAGTTGTCGTCTCGTCTCGCGGGAATGAAATAGGTCAGGACTTTCAAGATGCCATTCTTTGGGATAAGCGTATTGATTCAAAGGATCTGGAAGAAGAACTTCGCTCCTTGTCCCTGACACAGTATGATGGTTACGGAATCTTGCGTGGTCAAAACAGTTCAGGCGAGGGTGAGTACTACATACTTGTCTCGGTGCCGCTGGATTTCCATGAGCTCAGAGGTAGGCTGATCTCAATCGAACAGGAAGAGAAGGTGTCCCGGTTATTCCAGTCCACGAACTCGCTCCTGCTGCTTGCTGGCCTTCTTGTGGTTGGACTTTTCGGCAGCGGGATAATTGTCATGTCGGTTGCGTTCAGGTGGGCTATGAAGCTCGAGAAGGAAGTGCAGAGCAAAATTCAAGAGCTGCGAAGCTCCGAGGACAGGTACAGAAGAATTGTCGAAAATCCATATATCGGCAGCTTCATAATGGTCGACAATCGTCTGATTTTTTCCAACGCCCGACTGGCTGAGATATTTGAGACGGACCTCGAGAGACTTTCTGGAAGCGACCTCTCCGCATTCGTTGACACCAAGGATTACACCGTGCTGAAGGATATCTTCGAATCTATTATTCGCGGAGAGAAATTCGGTGACAGGTGGCGCGTGAATGGCACAACGGCATCAGGGAGACATGTCTCGCTCTCCGGTTATGCAAGCATAATCAATATCGGCAGCAAGCGTGGAGTACAGTCACTTGTCGTGGACAGCACAAGTGAGAATCAGGAAAAGGAGAAGTTGGAGCAATTCGAGAAACTGGAATCGATGGCGACTCTAGCTGCGGGGATTGCTCATGATTTCAACAACATTCTTCAAGTTGTTCTGGGATCATCCCGGCTGCTTCAGCGGCAATTGCAGACCACCGAGCTGAAAAGACACGCGGACAACATCGCGAAAGTAGCACTACGGGGAAGTGATCTTTCAAAGAGACTTCTGACATTCAGCCAGCACAAAGGAATGGAGCAAAAAGGAGTCTTCAACATCAATGAGATCATCATGGAATCGCTTCCCCTATTCCGAGAGACTTTCCCGCGCACGATCAAAATTGAAACCCAGTTGAGTTCAACTCCGATCTATGTCGGCGGAGATCAAAGCCAAATACAACAGGTAATCTTCAATCTGGCTGTAAATGCGCGGGATGCGATGCCACATGGTGGCACACTTGCTGTCAAGACAGAGATTCTGGAGGTGGCTCCGGCCGAGGCCGAAGCATATCAGGGATCACCCGGCACGTATGCGTCGGTCACAATTGCGGACACCGGAGAAGGTATCCGTGCTGAGTCTATGCCGAAAATCTTCGAGCCATTCTTTACAACGAAAGCACCGGGTAAAGGTACTGGACTCGGGTTGAGCGTTGTCTACGGTATCGTTCGTTCTCACAACGGTTTCCTTAAAGTTCATAGCGAAGTCAAGAAGGGAACGGTGTTCGATATATACTTACCATTAAGCCCGTCGGATGGAGGAGTGCAGGTCGAGCCACCACATGACCGCGTAAACGAACCTGTTGGGACCTACGATACTGATAAGTCCGCGGCACTCCGGAACAGAAAAATTCTTTTCGTCGATGATGAGGACGGAATAAGAGAGGCAGGGAAGTTTGTCCTCGAGAGCGCCGGTTGTACGGTGATCACTGCCAAAGACGGGATGAGTGCACTCGAGATTTACAGAAAGGATTGGAAAGAGATAAGCCTCGTCGTCCTCGACCTCAATATGCCGGAACTCTCCGGAAGAGAAGTGCTGGAAAATTTCACGATAATTGATCCCGACGTCCGCGTTTTGATTTCGACGGGATACATTACTCCTGAAGAGAAAGCAGGTTTAAAAGGGATCGTCGAGATTATCGAGAAGCCTTTCGACTTCGAAGACCTTGTGGAGAAAGTGAAGACTTTGCTGCTGGATGCCAGTGAAAATGATCATTGCAATGATGTCTGATTAAGTATTGCCCGGATACTACGGATAGTCAAACCCATCTTCCATTCATTTTGGTCGAATTCTGTTTTGATTAAGAGCTTGGTTATATTTGACAGGATGAAAAGAGGAGAGGTCGGTTCAATATTGGATAGATTGAATCTTCGGCGTGAAGAAGCACGAAGATTGCACAAAGCGGGCGGCAGAGGTTCTGAAGTCTCCCTGATTCTTACGCAGGCTGTCGACGAGGCAATCGAAACGGCGGTGAACGAAACAGAGAGCCCTTCGAATTTTGCCGTCGTTGCCGTCGGCGGATATGGAAGAGCCGAGCTTTGTCCTCATTCGGATGTTGACGTCTTGTTCATCGTCGCTGAATCTGTCGAGTCGAGTTTCCGAGCACAGCGAGTCATGCATCTAATTTGGGACATGGGATTAAGTATCGGCCATTCCGTTAGGAACGTCGAGCAGGTATTGGAAACTTACAATAACGATCACGACAGCTGGGCCGCAACACTTGAATATCGATACGTGGCGGGGAGTAAAGCCATCTTCGAAGATCTCGATGGCGCGATTCATGAATTCGTCACGAACAACTCCGACATGAGCTTTGTGAACTCGACGTTGGAAGGAATAAGAGTCAGGCACAATAAATATGGCAAGTCCACATCGCTGCTCGAGCCGAACGTCAAGAAGAGCGCGGGCGGACTGAGAGATCTTCATGTGCTCCTCTGGATCTTCAGAGCGATGTACCCGGATTTCCTTCCTCGGAGAGAGTCCGCTGAGCCTGCCGTTCCCGATTTTCTCCGCCGACTCCTTGAGAAGGGACTTATAAATGAGCTGCAGTTCAACCACACGATAGATGCGTTCGAGTATGTTCTGAGGACGAGGCAAAGTCTCCACTATCAGTCATCAGGATTAAATGACCTTCTTGACTTCGAGATACAGAAGAAAGTCGCCGAAGATATGGGATATGCCAGCCCGGAATACTCGATAGGTGTCGAGAGTTTCATGCGAGACTACTACAGACATGCCCGGAAGATCTACAGGGTTAATCAGGTGCTCTCCGACAAGATGAAGGCGTTGATGAAACCTCGCGAGACTGTGAAGGTCGAATTTCTCGACGAAGATTACGTCATTGCAGAAGACAAGATTTCGTTTCGCAGAGAAGTCGGGAAGGACGCAGTACGGCTCTTCAGGGCATTCCTTCACAAGGCGAAGACTGGCCTGCATTTCGACGAAGAGGTTCATGAGACTCTTGCGCAGGAGCTTGACATCTTCAGCGAGCCGGATTTTCGAAAATCGCCTGAGGCGGCATCAATCTTCAAATCAGTTCTGTTATCGGAACGTTCTGTTGCGTTCACCCTCAAATCCATGAACGAGATCGGCGTACTCGGTAGGTACCTTCCGGAATTTGGCAGGCTGATCGGCTTCTTCCAGCATAACGTGTATCATTATTACACTGCGGATGAACATACGCTGGCAGCAATGGAGAATTTAGAAAACGTCGGTGAGCAGGATCCTTTCCTGGTTGAGCTCTTGCGAACTCTTTCTCGGCGTGACGCGCTGTATCTTGGCGTCATGTTCCATGATATTGCAAAACCGATCTCCATAGGAAAGCATGAGATTATCGGTGTGGATGTCGCTAATGAGGCCATTGACAGAATTGGCTTTCGGGATGTTGCTGAAGACGTTTGCTTTCTTGTCAGGAATCATTTGAAGATGGAACAGACTGCTTTCCGGCGGAATATCGGTGATCCCGAGACGGTCTACGCATTCACGAGGATTTTTGCAAACGCAGAACAGCTGAAAATGCTGTACCTTCTGACGTATGCTGATCTGAGCGCTGTCAATCCCGGAGTCTGGACAAAGTGGAAGGCACAACTGCTCCATGAGCTCTACCGAAAATCTCATCGGATAATAACAGAATCCCTCGACGCGAGGGGAGTGGACTCGTTGCACGAAGAACAGCGTGAGCAAAAAGAGAAAGCCATCATGAGTCGGATGCCTTCGGAAAAGTCTGAGGTCGTCCGGAGACACTTCAGTCTGATTAGTAATGACTTGTACGCGGTGGTTTTTGATGACGATGAAATAGTGAATCACATACAGGCGCTGGAATCTAATATCAATACGGTCTCCGTTCACTTTTCTCAAAACGAAGACTATACTGACGTGACGATCATATCAGGTGATGCACCATTCCAGCTTTCCAGATTCTGTGCGTCTCTCAGCGCGAACGATGCAAACATTGTTGACGCGAGTATATTTACGCGTAACGACGGCATGATCATCGACCGATTCAAAGTGTTCGACAACATTACGAGACGGAACCTGACCGAGACGCAGATGCAGAAGATCGAGTCGGATCTGCGGGCTATTCTCTCCGGCGAATTGAACCCGGACCTTCTGTTCGAACGCCACAGAATGAGGTGGCAAAGGAAATTGAAGAATGAGATGAACCCGAACATAAAAGTGGCAGTTCAAACCTCTGAGACAAACGACTTCACCTTGATTGAAGTGTTTGCCCCCGACTCTCTCGGATTTCTCTACAAGGTCACATCGTCGATCTCGTCGGCGGGCATGAGTATCCATTTTGCGAAGATTGCGACGAGGGTGGATGGAATTGTGGACACTTTTTATGTTCTGCACAACGACGGGACGAAACCTTCGCAAGAGGAACTTGACAGACTGCGAGAACACATTCTGCGTATCATAGACGAGTCGATCGAATCAGAACTCATCTTTAAGTGATCCTTCCAGAAAATCCCATCGGTGTTTTTGATTCAGGCATTGGCGGGCTTACCGTAGTTCACGAACTCATGAAGCTTCTGCCGTATGAAAACATTGTGTACTTCGGAGACACGGCGAGAGTGCCTTATGGAAATAAATCTGCTGAAGCTGTCCGCGAATACTCGGTTCAGGATGCGAAGTTCCTTCTTACAAAGGAGGTCAAGCTGGTAGTCGTTGCATGTAATACTGCATCCGCGGTGGCGATAGATGTCGTTCGCGCGCGCTGCAGTGAGCCGGCTATCGGTGTCATCGAGCCTACCGCAAAAGAGGCAATGAAGTTTGCCGGCTCAAAGGCCGTTGGCGTGATCGGCACTTTGTCTACAATCAAATCGTGCGCGTACAGTGCGGCTTTGAAGAAAATTGAGGAGAACGTGGAGGTGATAGCGCGGGCGTGCCCCTTATTTGTTCCGCTCGCAGAAGAAGGGCTATTCGATCACGACGCGACAGATGTCATCGCCAGGGAGTATCTCTCGCCGTTTATCGGCAAGATAGATGTCATGATTCTCGGATGCACGCACTATCCTTTGCTGCGAGGGTCGATTTCTCGAGTGCTGGGCGACGCGGTGAAATTAATCGATGCGGGTGAAGCCACGGCGAAAGCGGTTCAAGAATTGCTGCGCGACACGAATATGCTCAACCCCCAGAAATCAAAACCACGGTACGAGTTTTATGTGAGCGACTTTCCTCAGAAGTTCAACGAAATAGCGGAGAGATTTCTAGGAAGAGAGCTCGAGTTTGTCAGGAAGGTACAGATTTATTCTGACGGGGATATAAGGTGAGACGGGGACCTGTGCGAGATCAGATCTTTGTTCGAATGCATATGTCCATTTCCATGAAAGTCGCACCTGGAACGGGGTTGGCTCGATAAGGCCCGATCTTCACGAAGCCTAATGAACGATACAGTGAGATGGCTGTCTTCATGGATGGCACGGTATCGAGACGCATTTTTGTATATCCGATCTCTCTGGCTGCCTCAACGATCTCATCCGCCAGCTTTCTCCCGATCCCTTTTCCTCTGAATTCCGGCCGAAGATAAAGTCTTTTCATCTCACAGACGCTGTCGTCAATCCTGCGAAGTGCAACACAACCTGCCAGTTTTCCGTCGTCATAAGCGAGTATCAATCGGCCCGAAGGAGGAGAGTATTCTCCGGGCAGTCGCGCCAGCTCTTCTTCAAAACCTTGGAAACATAGATTGAAATCCAGTGAGATCGCGTATTCGAGGAAAAGTTTTTTTGCTGAAGCAACAAGCTCGACTGATTCAGCCGGCACCGTCTCGAATTTCAGATCCACTTCACAATCTCAGCTTTTCCGTTTCACGATTCGGAGATTAGCATAGCGAACCATCAATTGCTTTTTTTGGTTGGCCTCGAAAAGTACGACGACGCGTTCGTTGTCTCCCTTGCCGGAAATCTCGATTATCTTGCCTTCGCCGAAGAATTGGTGCTCTACAATTAAGCCCACCTTCAGGCGCTGCGATATTTCATTTTTGCTTGACTGATCGGCGTTGCCGCGGTCAAGGTCGGACGAAACACCAACAGGGTCTGTTTGTCCCTCTCCGCGAGAGAACCATTCGGAGAACGTTAATGAAGGAAAGATCGATTCTCGGTAAGCTTCGGAGGCGACCCCGTTCACGACTTTTGACTTCTGAGTATTGACCTTTGAATATTGAAAACCGTGCTCCTGTTCGAGTAGTTCTGATTGGATCTCCGACATGAATCGAGATGGTACCTGGAAAGAGATCTTGCCGAAGCGATAGCGTTGTCTGGCGTATGAAAGATACACTTTCTTTTCGGCGCGCGTGACTGCGACGTAGAAAAGACGCCGCTCTTCCTCGAGTTCGTCTTGCTCTTTGGAAGACAGCGGAAATAGTCCTTCCTCGAGACCGCTGACAAATACAACAGGAAACTCCAATCCCTTTGCGGCATGCACAGTCATCAGCGTGACGGAATTTCGTTTCGTGTCCCAACGATCAACGTCGGCAACGAGAGATACTTCTGCGAGAAAATCCCGCAAAGTACCTTCCGGATTCTCGACATGGAATTCAGATATGCCAGCCAGGAATTCCTGAATGTTCTCCATCCTGTTCTGGGCTTCGGGAGTACCTTCATCCTTGAGCGTTCTGATTACCTGTATCTCGTCGATCAGAGAATGCGTAAGCTCGTTGACCGACAATTCGTCCTTGAGACGTGAGTATTTCTTGATAAGCGAGCCGAACAGTTTCAACTGATTCCGTTGTCTTGGCTGGATCTCAACGATTTCATCGATTCTCTCCTGTGTCTCCAGGAGCGCGATGTTCTGTTTTGCCGCGAAGCTGCGGATGTAAGCGATCGTGACGTCTCCTATTCCTCGAGCAGGGAAATTCACCACCCGGAGAAACGACTCGTCGTCGAGAGGATTCACGATGAGTTTGAGATAGGCGAGAAGATCTTTGATTTCTTTTCTCTTGTAGAACGCCACACCGCCAACTATCGTGTAGGGTATGCCGCCTCTGTTAAATGCTTCTTCAAGAGCACGCGACTGATAGTTTGTGCGGAAGAGCACGACGAAATCCTTGAGCTGGAGTTTGTCCTTTATGCTTTCGTCCCTGATCTTCTGGACGATCTTATAACCTTCATCGCGGTCGCTCTCGCATTCCATCACCGTTAATTGTTCGCCCTCTCGATTCTCGGTCCACAATTCCTTGTCGAGTTTTCTTTTGTTGTGAACGATGATGGAATTTGCGGCCTTCAAGATTTTTCCGGTCGACCTGTAGTTCTGTTCGAGCCTGAAAACTTTGCAGTCAGAGTAGTCTGTCTGAAAGTCAAGAATGTTCTGCAATTCGGCGCCGCGCCACGAGTAGATGCTTTGAGCGTCATCTCCAACTACGCAGAGATTCCTGTGCGCTTCTGCCAGAAGCTTGAGCAGGATGTATTGAGCACGATTCGTGTCCTGATATTCGTCGACGAGAATGAACCTGAACCTGTTCTGATATCTCTCCAGCGTTGATCGCTCATGGTTGAAAAGAATTATTGGCTTGATGAGAAGGTCATCGAAATCCATTACGTTGTTTCTTTTCAGCCGGTCATCGTAAGTGGAGTATATCTCCGCCGTGACCTGCTCAAGCCTGCTTTTGGCGGACTGTTTGAAGTGCTGCGGAAGGACGAGGCCGTTCTTCAACTTGCTGATCTGCCATCGTATTCCGGCCGGCGAAAACACTTCCTCCGAGAGATTCTGCTCTCGAAGAATTTGCCGGATTGTCCTAAGCGAATCCTCTTCATCATAAATGGTGAAATCGGAAGTGTAACCGAGTTTCTCTGCCTCGATCCGCAAGATCTTTCCGAAGAGCGAATGGAATGTGCCGATCCAATTATAAAATCGCTTCGGCCTTCCGTCTGCGTCAGACGAAGTACGTGTTCCGTCGGACATGCCGAGCAACTTCTCGATCCGCGTCCTCATTTCGTTTGCCGCTTTGTTAGTGAAAGTCAGGCAGAGAATGTTATGGAACGGCACCCCGACTGAAACAAGATAGGCAACACGGTACGTGAGGACTTTAGTTTTCCCGCTTCCGGCCCCCGCAAGCACGAGCTCCGGACCTTCGATTGACTTCACGGCTTCTAATTGTGCCGGGTTAAGGTCTTTGAGGAAATCGATGTTCATCGCCGATAAAACTTAATGCTTGGCCACTATTCTTTTGGCAAGCGCTATCTGTTTTCTTATACCTCTGAGACTCGTTCCGCCGTATACGTCGTGTCTTTCAACAGACCGGATCGGATCGAAAATTTCATAATAACTTTGATCGAATGAAGCGGAAATCTTTTTCAATTCCGAAAGAGAGAAATCACGGAGTTGTTTGTTCCTGCTCGTTCCCATCAGGACGAGTTTTCCGACGATTTTGTGAGCATCGCGGAATGGAACGCCTCGTCCTGTCAGATAATCTGCTATGTCGGTAGCATATATTGAGTCATCGACATTGCGCATGAGGTTTTGTCTGTGAATCTTCATGGTTGAAATCACCGCACTGAAAACCACCAAGACCGACGTCAGCGTGTCGACCGAATCGAAAAGCGGTTCCTTGTCTTCCTGCAGATCTTTCGAGTAAGTCAAAGGCAACCCTTTCTGTAACACGAGAAGCGCATTAAGGTTTGCAATAGCGCGAGATACTTTGCCTCTTATTAATTCGAGTGAGTCCGGATTCTTCTTCTGAGGCATCATGCTGCTTCCCGTGCTATACAAATCATCCAGCTCCACAAATCCGAACTCGCTTGAACTCCATATTATCAGATCTTCCGCGAACCTGCTTAGGTGGACGAGCGTCTGGGCAGCTGCAAATAGAAAATCATTTATGAAATCTCTATCACTGACAGCGGCGATGCTGTTTGGCGACAACTCCGCGAATTGCAGCTCACGCTTCAGGATGTCACGATCGAGTCGTGTTGTGGAGCCGGCGACTGCGCCTGATCCGAGCGGAAGAACGTCGATCCTCTTCTCCATATCACGGAATCTTTGATAATCATTATCAAGCATGAAAAAGAGCGACATAAAATATTGACCGAGCCGAACAAGCTGCGCGTGCTGAAGATGAGTGTATGATGGGACAACGTCACCTATCGTTTCTTCTGAGATGTTAACGACAGATTTCTGCAGCTCACGTATGAGGATTTCTGTTTTTGCGTTTACCGTTTTCAAAAACAGTCTTTCGTCCGTAACGACCTGCTCGTTCCTGCTTCTGCCGGAATGAATCTTCTTTCCTAACTCACCGACTTTCTCCACCAATCTTCTTTCGATCGCGGTGTGTATGTCCTCGTCTTCGGGGGTGAACCTAAATTTCTGCAGAGCAAATTCCTTTTCGATCTCCCGGAACGCTCGCTTTATCCTTGCCTGTTCCTTATTTGAGAATATTCCAATATTCGTTAGGGCGACCGAGTATGCGAGGCTTGCCTCGATCTCTTCTCTCCAGAGTCTTCTGTCGAAGGGAAGCGAATCATTGAACTCTTCCATCATCTTCGACGCACTCTTGATAAACCTTCCCCCCCATAGCTTTGGCATTTTGGCGTCCTACTGTAGACTCTTCGAAAGTGAAGAATAGAACAGGAGAGTGACGTGGATAACCTTTGTTCGTAATCGAGGCACAAAGGCACGAAAGTGCAAAGGCACAGAGTCGGTAGGATCAAAATTCAACCAAGATCTCAAATCGCTACTTTGTCCCTCTGTTCCTCCGTGTCTTTGTGCCATTTTCCTAACCAAGCGGTGTCAGGAGCTTTTTGTTCAACTTGATGTCTTTCTGGAAAAGCTGATAAAGGTGTCTCCAGACTTTGCCGGGTTTTCCATCGCCAATTTTTCTCCCATCATATTTTACTACCGGCGCGACAAATAATGAAGTGCTGAGGAAAAGTATTTCACTCGCGTTGTAAGCTTCTGTCAGCGGAATGTTTTCGATGCTCACGCCGCTGATGATTTTTTTCTTCTTAAGTTCATCTACGAATTCGAGCGCACGAGTGAGTGTGGTTCCGCGCAAGATCTTGTCGTAAGGCGGAACTCGAACAACTTCGTCTTTACCCACGATTACAACATTTTTGTTCGAGCCTTCCGTAATGTTTGCGAAAGCGTCGCAAGCGATAGCCGAATCAGCACCGCTGTTCCTGGCCGCCAATTCCATCAATACATTGGACAAATAATCGACTGACTTCACCTGAGGAGAAATTGGCGGCCGCATTCCCGTTGGACTTGTAATGGCGATCATTCCTGATTTGTAATACCGTTCCGGTGGAGGAGACCATTTGCCGATCAAGATGTAAAGATTCGGAGACTTAGCTTCATGCGGATACACACTCATGCTACCGTGCCCGCGCGACAGAAAAAATCTTGCGATGAAATTCTTCCGCTGCGATGCGATTCCCAATTTTACGAGCAGCTGCTTGATCTCGGCTCGCGAAAACGGCGGCACGATCCCGATCGCGTTCGAGGAGAAAAGGAATCGATCGATATGTTGGTCAAGCAGATAGTAGCTTCCCCCGACACAAAGAGCATTGTCAAATACGCCGTCGCCGCGATGGACAATGTGGTCGTCAATCGGGACGGTCATCAATATTCTGTCTCGAGTGTAACCGCCAAGAAAAGTAGAATAGAAAAGGTAAAAGTCGGCCTGCTCGGCTTCCGTCTTTAGTCCCGTCGGCCTTTCGGACAAATCAGACAGCCGAACCTCGCGAAACTCGAATTTCATTCTTTCGGTCTTCCGTGAACGCGAGAGTTGACGCTCATCGACAGGCCGAAGAGGTCGATGAAGCCTCCCGCTTTCCTTTGATCGTAAACCTCGTCTTTCGAAAAGGTAGCTAGGTCTTCCCGGTAAAGCGAATTCTCACTCTTCCTTCCGGCAATTATCACATTTCCCTTGTATAATTTCAGCTTGACTGTTCCGGAAACGAACCGCTGTGTCGAATCCACAAATGAATCCAACGCCTCACGCAACGGAGTGTACCACAGGCCGTTGTAAACCAATTCCGCATAACGTAGCGCTACTAGATCCTTATAATGAAGAGTGTCTTTGTCGAGGACGATATGCTCGAGTTCACTGTGAGCAGTATAAATGATTTCTCCGCACGGCGTCTCGTAAACTCCTCTTGACTTCATCCCGACCAGCCTATTTTCAACCAGATCTGCTCGTCCTATCGCGTTAGCGGCACCGATCGCGTTCAGCTTTTCGATAAGTTGAAGGCCCTCTAATCTCTTGCCGTTCAGCCCGACCGGAACTCCCTCGTTGAATTCGATCTCGACATAGGTCGGTTTGTCCGGAGCTTTTTCAGGCGATTTCGTCCGAATGAACACATCCGGTTTCGGTTCATTCCAGGGGTCTTCGAGGTCACCTCCTTCGTGGCTTAGATGCCAGAGGTTTCCATCCCGACTGTAAATTTTCTTGAGAGTCGCCCTGATCGGAACATTGTGTTCTTTCGCATACTGAATCGCATCTTCGCGCGAACGTATCTTCCATTCACGCCAGGGAGCAATGACTTTCAAATCAGGCGCAAAAATTCTGTACGTCAGCTCAAATCTCACCTGGTCATTTCCTTTGCCGGTGCAGCCGTGAGCGAGTGCATCAGCGCCCTCTTGTTCCGCGATTTGAGCCTGGTGTTTCGCGATTAAAGGTCGGGCAATGGATGTGCCGAGTAGATACTTCCGTTCATAAATTGCGTTCGCTTTGATAATTTTGAAAAGAAATCTCTCCACGAATTCCTTGCGAAGGTCCAGCAAAAAAAACTTATCAGCACCGGTTCTCTTTGCCTTATCCTCCAACCCTTTAAGATCTTCATCTCCCTGACCGATATTAGCTGCGAAGGCGATTACCTGGCAGCCATAGGTTTCTTTCAAATATGGTATGATTATCGAGGTATCAAGCCCACCTGAGTAGGCAAGTACCACCTTTTTCACACTTGACAATTCATTTCTCCTGTTTTGGAATGGAAATTTACGAAATTAGAAGGTGAATTAGTATCGCCAATGAAAAAAAATTAAGACATTTTTAACGCCAAATGCTTGACTAAAAGGCTTGATTCCATTAAACTTCTACCGACGAAAATTTGCAAAGGAGGAAAATTATGAGAAAACTGACGGGTGGATTCTTGAGCCTCTTAGTTGCGTCAATTATGCTTGCTGGCTGTACGAAATATGCTGATAAGAATCAAATGCAACAGTTAAGCGATTTGAAGAGTGAGGTTGCTTCACTGCAACAGCAAATTCAAACGGCACAGCAACAGAAGGCTGATTTACAGAAACAAATTGCTGATAAGCAGGATCAGATCAAGAAACTGCAAGACAATCAAAAGTTCCTGCAACAGAAACTGCAAGAGACACATCAAGATACTACAAAAACGAATTGAGAAGGAGCCATAGATGAAAAGACTATCGATATTGGCAGCAGTCGCGATGCTTTTTGCGATTTCCTCTGTGGCTTCAGCACAAGAGGAAATGAAGTACGACGATTGGCAACAACAAATGGCAATGTACACTTCACAGCGTGATTCTCTTAAGAACGTTTTGAACCAACTTGAGGCGGACATCACCAACTTGAAGAACCAATCGGCGAGCCTCGACCAGCAGTATCAATCTGAGATGCAGAAATATCTCGGGATGCTTCATGCGACGCAGGCGGACATGACCGCTTTCGATCAGGCACTTACAAATCTTTCTTCGCAGATCGATAACTACATGAAGATGTCCGATCAAGATTTGTGCTCGCACCAGGCGGACGTAAAAGCATTGGGTGCACAGATCGATTCCATGAAGGCAAGCCGTTTGTCGCTCGCGGTGGAATTTTACTCGAGGGTTCAGGATTTAGTGAATAATTACGGACAGTTGCAGGCTAGGCTCGCGAAGTGCGCAGAGATGGCCGCGAAGACTTACACGGTCGGCACCTGGGCTCGGAACAGGGACTGCCTGTGGAATATTTCTAAGAAGAAGACAATTTACGATGACCCGTGGAAATGGCCGAAGATTTACGTCGCCAATCGGGATCAGATCAAGAAACCGGACCTGATTTATCCGAAGGAAGTATTGAAGATTCCGGAGAACGCGCCTCTCAGCGATCAGGAGAAGGCCGCGGCAAGAGCCTATTATGCAAAGAAGGCTCGCATGATGAAATCAGCTGCTGGAGATACAACCAAGTCTTCGAAGTAGATCTTTAGACGGTAAGTTTGATTAGTTTACAAGCGCTCCTGTGTGTTTATCAGATTGACGGGAGCGCTTTTTGTTTACCTGCCAGATGTGTACTTACTACCGGGATTGACAAATTATCTCGATAAGAACTTATTGGGTCATGCTTAGATGGATACTGTAGAGAAACGTATAAGAATGTCTGGTGTCGATGCCGTGTCTTTGTTGGGCATTAATGATTCGAATCTCCAAATTATTACCGACAGGTTCGACGCAAACATAGTGGTTCGTGGAGATAGTATTCTGATTAAAGGCGGAGAGGAAGAAACCGACCGGGTCGAAAAAGTATTCAAAGAGTTGATGTACGTTCTGGACCGAACCGGAGTGCTGAGAACAGACGATGTCATCACTGTTGTCGAGCTTGTCTCCAGCGAGGGCTCCAAGCAAGAGACCGGAGACTCAAGGGATGTCGTTGTCCTATCTGCAAAGAGCGAGCTGATAAAGCCAAGGACGCCAGGTCAGCGTCAGCTGGTGAGGGCGGTTCAAAAAAATGATGTCGTGTTTGCCATCGGACCGGCAGGAACTGGCAAGACTTATTTGGCGGTCGCTATGGCTATTGCCGCGCTGAAGGCCAGGGAGGTTCAGAAGATTGTGCTAACTCGCCCCGCTGTCGAAGCGGGAGAAAGTCTCGGATTTCTTCCCGGTGATTTAAAAGAGAAAGTTATACCATACCTGCGCCCGCTATACGATGCTCTCGATGACATGCTGCCACAGGACAAGTTGAGAGTCTATGTCGAGAAAAATATAATTGAGATCGCTCCCTTGGCATACATGAGGGGAAGGACGCTGGGCAGCTCTTTTGTAATTCTTGATGAGGCACAGAACGCTTCGAGCATGCAAATGAAAATGTTCTTGACTCGACTTGGCGTGAATTCGAAGGCGATTGTCACCGGTGACATTACCCAGATCGATTTGCCGCAGAAGAGTCTGAGCGGCCTCGTCGAAATACAAAAAGTCCTTAAGGGAGTACAGGGAGTAAGTTTTGTGTATCTCGAGAAAACTGATGTCGTGCGGCACAAGCTTGTAAAGGACATCATCGACGCTTACGAGAAGTACAACAGCTGGGATGGGAAAGACTGATTCGGAGCCATTGCTGAGCAAGGCGAAGTCGTTGTGTTAGGTTGACTCCGAAGCTCCGTCGATCTCGGCTGTTCGGATCCTGAACGATTGCCGGTTGCATCATTCCTAGCGAATCGGAAGTTGTTCTAACACATTCGTTCTGCGCGGCAATCCCGCGTGCGCCTCTCACATCGTGATGGAGAGGATCAATCTTCTAAAATTGGTTCATATGTTAATGAAGAATTTTCTATTTGTCGCTATCCTGCTTCTCAGCAGCAATTTACTCGCTAACGATCGTGTCCTAATTGTGTATGAGGGGAGAGACTACGCAGGAAACCCTGCGAAGGGCGACGCGCTCCAATTATATCAGCTTCTCGGCCACTTCGATTTGCAGAAAACTATGGTCGATGCCGACGATTACAAAGTAGGTGAATGCAGCAAGTACGATTATCTCTTCTTTATGGGCTTCACAAACGACTGCCAGCCGCCGGATAAATTTCTCGATGACGCATACAATTACAAAGGAACGTTGGTCTGGTTAAATACCGGGATAATTGCGCTGAACAAACGTCACAGCCTGGAAGACAGGTATGGTTTTGCTCCCGTAGTACTGGATTCAACAACCGGCTACGAAACGGTCGTTGCGCTTGACAAGAATACCAAATTCACAAAAGGCGACCATTACCTCACTCTGATCTCAATTACGCGGCGAAGCGAAGTTGAGGTCATGGCAAATGCAATTGCCCCGCACCACATCGTTTCTCCTTACGCAATCCATAGCGGAAACCTTTACTATTTTGGCGACTCGCCATTCGCTTATATGGGACCGACCGATCGCTATCTCTTCTTTGCGGAAAAGTTGCATGACATCCTGCATCAGGAACATGCAGAGTTTCATTCGGCAATTATTCGCATAGAGGATGTTCATCCTCTCGAGAACCCGAATAACATCAGGAAGATTTCAGACTTGCTTTACAGTGAAGGAGTACCATTCCTCATCGCGGTGGTTCCGTTCTACATAGATCCGACAGACAATGAGCGCGTATCACTTTCGGACAAACCAGATATGGTCGACGCACTTCGGTACGCCGAGGCACACGGCGCAACAATCGTCATGCATGGGGACACTCACCAGTATCACGGCATTACTGCAAGCGATTTCGAGTTCTGGGATGAAGCGGGTAACCGGCCGATAAAGGACGATAACGCGAGCTACGTTCAACAGAAGTTGGAGACGGGCGTCGAGGAATTGATGAGAAACGGCGTTTACCCGCTCGCCTGGGAGACTCCACATTATGGCGCGTCCGATATCGACTATGGGGCGATTGCCAAAGTGTTTTCAACTGCGATTGAACAGCGGATCGTGATGAATGATTTGGACTACAGCCAATTTTTCCCGTATCTGATAAAGCAAGACATGTACGGGCAGGAGATCATTCCGGAAAATCTCGGCTATGTGCCGCTCGGCACCTCGAAGCAAGAAGAACAAGCCGTAAAAGATATCATCGACGGCGCCAGAGAGAACCTGTATGTCAGAGACGGATACGCAACTGCATTCATCCATCCGTTCATGCCTCTCGATCTGCTTAAGGAAATCGTGGACGGCATTCGCGACCTGGGTTACACGTACATAGACCTGAGGGACAGCACCAACTCAGTGAAGCTCCCCGACAGGGCGATTGTGTCCGGCGGCGCGTCGTTCACACTTTCCATTGAAGATCAATACTTGAAGGAAATCACCCTGGATGAACACGGCGAGCGAGTAAACCGAGACATTTCTTCCTCCCGCATCACCGGGAATATTTCGAGAAGCATAGAACTCAAACCCGGCTGGATATACGCCGCCGAGCCTATTGAATATAGAGAGAAGGAGTTGAGTTTCTTCGACAGAGTCGGGATCGCTCTCCGGAATTTCTGGAGAAACTTGTTTCCCGAGAAGAAGACCTTTACGCCTGCGGTAGCGGCAATTATCTGGGATTCAACTGCGACAGGCGGCGCGCGGCTCGATGAAGAGAGTTTCGTCACAGCACTGAACTCCGTGGGAATACCGGTTGACACCTTGTCTGCTAATGATCTTGGCGGATTGAGTAAGCATAATCTTCTGATCGTTCCATACTCGTCTGCTGAGTTGATTCCGGATTCGTTATATGAAGTGATCGATGAGTTCGTGTCGGACGGCGGTAGGCTCATTACAGATTCGAAGAATCCGATCGCTGAAGATCTCGGGATCAAGTTCAGCAAGAACGTGATGCGGCTCGAGAAAGTTAGAGACAAACTTTTTCCTGAAGTGTTGCTCAGCTGGGGAACGTTCGAGACGGTTCATCGAATAGATGTGCAGGAGAATGATGAATTTGTCTGCACGAATAATAACAACGATGCGCCGATAGCCGTGGCGAGAAATTTCGGGAAAGGGAAATTCATATCTATCAGCGCCAGGTTTGACCCCGTTACCAGCGAAGGATTTGCAAGATTCCCTTACCTGATAGAATGGATCAAGAATTACTTCGGTTTATATCCGGTTTTGCGTCGCGATTATCTGGAGATGTACTTCGAACCTGGCCTGCGTCGAACGACGAGCGTAGAAACCCTTGTGAAGCAATGGGCAAAGAGAGGAGTCCGGATAATACACGTTGCGGGGTGGCACGAGTACCAGAAGTTCACGTACGATTATGACAGATTGATAAGGTTGTGCCACGCTTATGGGATCATGGTCTATGTCTGGATAGAGCCGCCCCAGATCAGTCAGGTGTTCTACGGCGATCATCCGCAGTGGCACGAGAAGAATTACAAGGGGGAAGACGTCCGTCCGGACTTTCGTTATCCACTTGCACTAACCGACACGGCATGTTTGCATGCTGCTTCCGATTGGACTTACAAGCTCCTTACTTCGCACGACTGGGATGGCGTGAACATCGCGGAGATATGTTTTGGCGGTGAAGGAGCGCCGGCTAATCCACAGTTGCTGACTCCTTTCGATTCGAGCGCGAGAAGCACTTTCAAGAAAAAATATGGCTTTGATCCTGTGCAATTATTCCAGCCCGCTTCGCCACATTATTACAGGACTTCTCCTCAGGACTGGAAAGATTTTGTGGACTTCCGGGTGTCTGTGATCACGGAAATCATGTCACACTTTCTTTCGATAGCTAAAGATGCCTTCAAGGACAAACCCGGCGCTCAGACTATTCTGACCGTATTCGATCAGAAAACGTTTCCCGATTTGAAGAACACGATTGGCGTCGACATCGACCAAATATTGCAGCTGAGAACCAAGTATGACTTTGCCTTGCAGGTGGAAGACCCGCAGCCAAGCTGGAACACCGACCCCCGAAGGTATATCAACATAGGCAACACCTATAAGCGCCTCCTGGGACCGGATTCCTCGGACCTGATGATCGACCTCAACATCCTTTCATTCCGTCCAGCGAACTACAGCGGGATCTTTCCGACCACGAATCCGACCGGACTGGAAAGTTACCTGCTCGTCAACTCGGCAGCGAAAGCGGCACAGCGAATGACGATCTACTCCGAAGCAACTGTCTATCCGCAGGACCTGACAGATTTCCCTTACGCCATTGCTCCTCAGGCTGACCTGGAAGTGGTCGAGGATGGCTACGAGATCAACGCGCCGTACTCAACCTCGGTGAAACTCAGCGATGATATCAAGGAAATCATGGTCGATGGGAGGTCGGTTTTTCCGTATCAGCCCGGGAGTTTTCAAATCCCGGCCGGGAATCATCTCGTGAAAGTTGCGGCTGCACAGGTCAATCCGTTTCAGGACGAGTTGATGCAGTCTCATATCGAGGCGGCCTCATGCAACATTCTGAGCGAGCGCAGTTTTCAGCGAGGCGTGGAATTTACTTATGCTTCTCCCACGAGATGTGTAGTGTCGTTCGGGAAAGTACCTTATGCGGTCTTTGTTGACGACCACGAGATCCCATTCTCTGTGGCTCGGGAAGAACAACATTACGGAATAATTTTGCCACCGGGACAACACAAAGCTCTGGTGATACTCGAAAGCACGGTCTCCTATGGAATCGACCTGACAAGCCTTTGGTCTTCCGCACTCATAACGGTTTTCGGATTTGTTGCCGGCGGAATCCTTGTCATATTATATCTTGTCATCAAGCTGAGAAGGAGGAAGGCCATCCTCGGTGCATGATTTTGTTACGACTCTCCTCGGGGCATTCTTCGTTCTCTCGGTAATCTTTATATGGTTCATGATCGCCTACCAGTTGATCCTGACCATTGCCGGCTTCTTCCATAACTCGAGTTCTGCAAAAGAGAAGAAAGCAATCGATGGCATGACTCATCTTGAAAGGCCGAAGGTCTGTGTCTTAATCCCGGCACATAATGAAGAAAGGGTTATTCGAAGGACTGTCGAGGCGATGTTGAGGTTCGATTATCCTGCTGACAAACTCGAAATACTCGTGATCAATGATGGATCCTCGGACAGCACCGGAGAAATTGTGGAGGAGTTTTCGAAGTTGGATGCGCGAGTGCGCTGCTACAATGTTCCGAAGGGAGAAGGAGGAAAAGGGAAGTCGCGCGCATTGAATCTCGGACTCAAACAGACCGATGCTGAGATAATCGCTATTTATGATGCTGACAACCAGCCGCTGCCGGATGCTTTGAAATATCTTGTCGCGGAATTGCTCATACATCCTGACCTTGGTGCAGTGCTCGGAAATTTCAGAACTATCAACAGAGATCGAACGTGGCTGACCCGCTTCATAAGCATTGAGACGTTGAGTTTCCAGGCGATCCTGCAAGCGGGAAGATGGGCGATGTTCAAAGTCTCAACTCTTCCCGGGACGAACTTCGTTGTGTGGAAACACCTCATGGACGACTTAGGAGGCTGGGACGAGAGTGCCATAACGGAAGATTCCGAGCTGAGCATCCGGATATATATGAAAGGCTTCAAGATAAAATACATACCTTTCGCCATCACGCTCGAACAGGAACCCGAAACAATTTCAGTCTGGGCGAAGCAACGGACCAGATGGGTCAGAGGGAACAATTACGTGGTGACGAAATTCCTGAAGGAGATCACACAATTCCAGAACAAGTTCCTCGCATTCGAGGTGCTTTATCTTCTTTCCCTTTATTATGTGTTTCTGTTTGCAATCGGTGTCAGCGATCTGATTTTCATACTGAGCGTCTCTCAGATCATTGCCATTCCGCTTCCGGGTCCCTATTCAACGGTCTGGGTTCTCGCGATCATACTCTTCATTTTCGAAATCTTTCTTGTGCT
Organism: uncultured Bacteroidota bacterium; assembly: GCA_963704305.1. Classification (GTDB taxonomy): domain Bacteria; phylum Bacteroidota; class Ignavibacteria; order Kryptoniales; family JAKASW01; genus JAKASW01. Next base: position 2,833,959 of record OY969888.1, read on the forward strand.
TTCTTATGAGGGCCAGGATACTTTGAAGAATTTCCTGCTGGTACTCGTCATGTATTTCACGTACTGTCAATTCTGGATTTATGTTGTCGGACGGGGAATATATCTTGATTATGTCAAGCGGGAGAAGAGAACATGGACGAAAACGGTTCGCTTCGAACTGGATGAAGCGTCGAGCAAGCAGAAGGGGTAACTATTTTCTAAGTACATTCCGAGGATGAACGGGTAGGGGGCCGGCCTCGAAAAAGATGTTTCTCCGAATTAACCGCTGACCGGATCACTTGAATTCCTATTTACTTGTCTGACAGTCAGGGCACAGGCCATAGAACTCCATTTTCACATTCTCTGCAAGGTAACCGCGCGGAAGTTTGAAGTCCGGGGAAGCAACTCTGGTTTCATCTATGTCAAAGATCCCTTTGCATGATCTGCAAATGAAATGGAAATGCTCGTCTTTATTTGCGTCGAAGCGCAACTGCCCGTCGCAGAGAACTTCGTTGATCTCTCCTGACTCGACGAGCAAATTCAGGTTGCGATAGACCGTCGCGAGACTGATGTTCGGAATCTTCTTGCGCACTTCATGGAACACCCAGTCAGCAGTGGGATGTGACTTGGTTGAACAAACGACATCCAGCACCTTTTCGCGCTGCCTGCTTCGTTTTCTAAGATGAGTACTACTTAACATCGGCTATTACCTCTATTTGGAAACATCGTTCTAGTTCCAGACGTTCGCCGAAGACCCCTGTTCGAAGTCCACTCGAATCGCGTTTCGCATTTCCTCTGATAGGATCGCTTCCGCACGGTAGTTTTGATGGTTGATGGTGACGCGAATCGGAATTGACGGCTTTTCAAAAGCTCTGGTATCTTCCGGTGACAGTTTAAACCTCACGTACTGCACAGCGCTTATGCGATCGTCTGTCGCATGTCCTTCCTCAAAGATGGCCGGGATCTTTCGTTCATCGATCTGCAGATAAACGGAACCTCTGTTTAATCCCACCAGCGAATCGAGCACGGGTTTGATCTGGCTCTGTTGGTCGACTTCCACGAAGAGAGTGGCGCTGAGTTCATTTTCGTTCGGGATCAACTCATTGTACGTTTCGACTTCAGCCCTGATTTTCTCATCGTCGACAATCCTCTCAATTCGCATCATCTCTTCAATCTGAAAGACGACCGTGTATCTGTTTTCAAATGTCAAAGTGATCTTGTCGCCCACGTTCAATCTGCGGTCGTCTTTCATGGCAATGATCTTCCTTCGAAAACTCTCTCTGATTTTTTCGTATTCTATGATGTTCTTGATATCGCTCAGTTCTATTTTTCTCACTTAGCAGTGGCCTTTCTCTTTAAGATTTCGGATTCTTGTCCAAGCCATACGCATCGCGCAATATTTGGATAGGATGTCTCGGCTTGGTTCCCGATCCTTTTTCGATTTGCAACTGTGCCAGCGGGCAGTCGCTCGCTGCCGTGGAGCCGTTTCCATTTCTGAATTTCTCAAACAGAGGCTCTCCGACTTTCAGCGACATTTGAAAGTACTCTTTCTTCAGACTCCATGTTCCATCATGCCCCGAACATTTCGCGACGACTTCGACTTTTGTTTCGGGTATGAACTCGAGAACGTCTCGTGACTTGAATCCAATGTTCTGTGCCTTCAGGTGACACGGGAGATGATAAGTCACTTTTCCCTGCGGCTCTTTGAATTCTCTGGAGAACTTTCCTTCCTTGTTCAGCTTCGCGAGGTATTCCATCAAATCGTACGTGTGGGACGAAACCAGTCTGGCATCGGTGCTCGACGAGAGCAAAGGATATTCCTGCTTCATAAGATAACTGCAGCTCGGACCCGGCGTAACGATATCGTAGCCATTCCTGACGAAATCCGCAAGCTGACCCAAGTTATACTCCGCATGCTTTTTCGCATTGTCTATGTCGCCGCCATCTAAGTAAGGCATCCCGCAGCACTTTTGCGGAGGAACCTCCACATGAATACCGTTCTTCTCGAGAACCTGAATCGCCGCTTTTCCCGTGTCGGTATCATTGTAATTCACTGAGCAGGTGTAAAAGAAGACGACCTTAGGAGCGTCCGGCGTTTCGGCATTTGACTTCTTGTGCTTGCTGTACCATGAAGCGAATGTCGTGCTGGAATACTTCGGCAGGTTTCTGTCCCTGTGTATCCCGACCGTTTTTTCCATCACGAACCTGAACGGTTTGCTTTCCAGCGTCCAATTGACAATCGGCGCGGCTTTTGTCGACACTTTTCCGAGAAGATCGGTTCTGCTCAGGAGCTTGTCCTGGAATGTCACGCCATTCTTCTTTGCCTGGATCGCTTTTCCTCTCAACATCAGCCTTGGAAAATCGAGCATGTAATTGTGAGGCGGCGTGTAAGGGCATTTTGGAAAACAGAGTTTGCAGTCGTAGCACAGGTCCACCACGTTCTTCGTGTCATCCTCAGTAAGCTTGCTGAGCTCGCCATCCAATTCATCGATCCGCTTGAAGAGAACGTCGAATGAAGGGCAGAGATTGAAGCAGAGTCTGCAACCGTTGCATATATCGAAGATGCGCGCAGTCTCCTTCGCAAAGGTTTCTTGACTGTAGAAGTCCGGTGAGTTGAAATCGAATGCCATATCTTGCCTCATGTTATTGCGGGGAGAGTTCCGATTCCACCGGTGCGGTATCGGAACTCCGCCGCCGTTTGACTACTTGCCGATCGAATCGAGAGCTTTAGTGAATCTACCGGCATGCGATTTTTCCGCGCGTGCCAGTGTCTCGAACCATGTAGCGATTTCCGCGAACCCTTCTTCTCTCGCGGTCTTTGCAAAACCCGGATACATTTCAGTGTACTCGTATGTTTCGCCCGTGATCGCAGAGTTCAAGTTCGTCTTTGTGTCGCCGACGGGGACATTCGTAACGGGGTCGCCCACTTCCTTGAGGAAATCGAAGTGTCCGAACGCATGTCCGGTCTCACCTTCTGCTGTGTCGCGGAAGACACCTGCGACATCGGGGTAGCCTTCGATGTCCGCGTGACGCGCGAAATACAGGTAGCGGCGGTTCGCCTGGGACTCTCCTGCAAATCCCTCTTTGAGATTATTGTAGGTCTTTGAACCTTTTAGTGCTGGCATATTTTCCTCCTTTGTAGTTATGATAATAGTAATTGTTCCTAATTTATCATGTCGAGATTTGAATGTCAAGAGGAAAAAGAGGACGAGTGATTGACGATTGGATAGGAAGGGCTTACTTGCGCATCTCGCCGGAGAAGGCGAGGCAGCGCAGTCTCAGCGAGCCCATTCATCCAAGTGAGCCCTGCCTATTTCGTTTAGCCGACTCAATTGTCTGACTTCTGTAAATCAAAAAGTAATCTTTGCTCTCCAAGAATTTGTCAAAGAGTGTGACGGCGACCACCCAAATCACAAAGATAGAAATCCACCATTTGAAAAACACTTTGCGCTGTACTGAATGCTTTGACACCAGACTGCGCCATGATTCGTCCCGTGCTGATGCCGATCTGCAGATTCTGTATGAGACAGCAATTGAGAAGAAGACCCAAGAGAAAAACAATGATCTAAAGAACAACATTGACTTGTACTCATTCCCAAATTCTTCAAGCAACTTTGGGTCAGCGTATTGAGTAGCCAACGGATAATCAGTCGGGGGAGATTTGTCTGGCAGATGATGTATCACGTTCACGACGTATCGAATTGGATAGGCAACAAAATAATCTGCTGTCATGGCCGCTATATACGCAAAGATGACAATAAGCGGTACTACCAGGATTGCATTATTCCGGGCGTACTTTATGAGCGATTCGTTATTGCGAGGCCAGACCCAAAGGAATACGGCTAGTAAATACAGACTACCCGGGACTACTTGGATTTCCCAGCCAAATGGTATCTGCATAGAAGCCTCCTTTCTTAGGGTAGTTATCCTTGCACCAAATATTGGGAAGAGGAGAAAGAAAAGCAAACTTGACCCACGGTGATGTGGACTTCTCGGCACTGTGCCATGATGCCATTCACCTCTAGCTTCGGGAAATTCCTCGTTGAAGAACTCGCGGTCATTATGAATAGAGACGTTACCGATGGAATTGGTACCGGACAGGTTATGCCTTGTGCGGTCTTCGTAGATTTCATTCTAGTTCGAAATTGCTCCAAGGATTGAATTTCCACATCCTCACAGCTAAATTAAACAAAAATCGAGCGTTGTGACAGGAAAAGAACTTCTTAAGTTATTGCAGGATAGAATACTCGTTCTCGACGGAGCAACCGGGACAAGCCTGCAACTCCAGAATCTGACTGCATCTGATTTCGGCGGAGAGCAGTTAGCAGGCTGCAATGAATATCTTAACATCTCTAAACCTGAAGCGACTGAAAAGGTTCACCGCAGTTTTCTCAACGTCGGGGCAGACATAATCGAGACGAACACCTTCGGCGGGACTTCTATTGTTCTCGGAGAGTACGGTCTCGCGGACAGGGCATACGAGATAAACAAACGCGCCGCTGAGATTGCGCGAAGAATAGCGGATGAATATTCGGGTAAGTATGTCGCCGGCTCGATCGGCCCGACAACAAAGCTCCCGTCGCTGGGACACATCGAGCTCGATGCCATGCGTGATTCTTATAAGGAGCAGGTGAAAGGTCTGATCGACGGCGGAGTCGATATTCTCGTCGTTGAGACTTGCCAGGATCTCCTTCAAACAAAGGCGGCGTTGGCAGCGATACATGAGTTGTTCGAAGAGAGCGGGACGGAGCTCGCAGTCATCGTTTCAATCACTATCGAAACGATGGGCACGATGTTGATGGGAACAGAAATATCTGCCGCGCTCACGACAGTTGAACCGTATGATATCGTCACGGTGTTAGGAATGAACTGCGCAACCGGTCCGAAGGAGATGGAAGAGAACGTCCGTTATTTATGTGAGAACTCACCGAAGCCTGTTTTTGTAATGCCTAATGCCGGCATTCCGGAGAACATCGGCGGAAAGGCGTGCTACCATCTTACACCCGACGAACTCGATTTCTGGATGAGAAGATATGTTACAGAATTTGGTGTGAACATTATCGGCGGCTGCTGCGGAACTACGCCGGATCATATTTCCCGACTGGTGAAAATTGCCTCTGAGACTAAACCGAAGAAGAGGGAATTCACTTATACTCCTTCTGTGTCTTCAATATATTCCAGCGTTGCGCTTCATCTCGACCCGCCTCCCGTTATTGTTGGAGAGAGATGCAATGCAAATGGCTCGAAGAAATTCAAGGGCCTCCTTCTTTCCGAAGACTACGATGCCATGGTCCAGCTTGCAAAGGAACAGATGAAGGAAGGTGCTCACATACTCAACGTCTGTGTGGCGTATGTCGGAAGAGACGAAGTCCGCGACATGAAAGAAGTCATGAAGCGGTTTAATACTCAGGTTGCGCTTCCATTGATGATAGATTCGACTGAGTATCCGGTGATCGAGGAAGCGCTCAAAAGATATGCGGGAAGAGCAATAATCAACTCGATAAACATGGAAGATGGTGAAGAGAGAATGAGGCGGGTTCTTCCGCTTTGCAAAAAATATGGTGCAGCAGTTGTCGCGCTGACAATCGACGAGACAGGGATGGCGAAAACCCGCGAGAAGAAATTCGAAGTGGCGAAGCGAATTCATGACCTGGCGATTGCTAAGTATGGCTTGCGCGAGGAAGACCTGATCTTCGATACTTTGACTTTCACCCTCGGTTCCGGAGACGAAGAATTTCGGAAAGCCGGGATCGAAACTATTGAAGCGATCAGGATGATCAAGACGGCATTTCCCAGATCTTACACACTTCTTGGCGTGTCAAACGCTTCGTTCGGTTTGAACGTCCATACGAGAAATGTTTTGAATTCCGTGTTCCTGCATTACGCTGTTGAAACAGGACTCGATCTGGCCATTGTGAACGCGCAGAAGATAACGCCTCTATACAAAGTAGACGAGCATGGCAGAGAGCTTTGCCGGCAGCTTATATTCGACGAGAGGAAATTCGAGATGTCGTCAGGCGCCGTCGGTGCGGAGAGCTGATGTCTGAACTGAAGTGTGTTTACGATCCGCTCATTGAACTCATGAATTATTATGCCGATGCAAAAGCTGTCATCGATCAGCATTCGGCCGACAGCCAGTTGTCTTTAGAAGAGAAGCTGAAGAGACGCATCGTCGACGGCGACAAGATCGGCATCGACGACGAGCTCAAGAAGGCACTTGAAAAGTACTCACCGCTTCAGATAATAAATGAGATACTTCTCGACGGGATGAAAGTCGTCGGCGAATTATTCGGCAGCGGCCAGATGCAGCTTCCGTTCGTTCTGCAGTCGGCTGAGACGATGAAGGCTGCGGTTAAGTTCCTCGAGCCTTTCATGTCCCGCTTACGGGATCCCGCACATTTGGATGCAAATGGAGCGGGAGAAAAGACCGAGGGTATGCAAAAAGGCACAATGGTACTTGCAACCGTCAGGGGAGACGTTCACGATATCGGAAAGAATCTAGTTGACATCATCCTCACGAACAACGGCTACAAGGTTATCAACCTCGGGATCAAAGTTCCAATTGAGCAGATCATAGAGGCTGCAGCGACGAACAAAGCTGACGCTATCGGTATGAGCGGCTTGCTCGTGAAATCGACTGTCGTGATGAAAGAGAATCTCGAGCAGATGGAGCAGCGCGGGCTCAAGATACCGGTTGTCCTTGGCGGTGCTGCTCTTACGCGGCGATATGTCGAGCAGGATTTGCGGAAGGTCTATTCCGGCTACCTCTCTTATGCCAATGATGCTTTCGATGGCTTGCACTTCATGTCTCGATTGCATGACCGGGAACTTGCGGGAGATGAGATTCGCCCGGTCAAAGTTAAGGTGGTGGTATCGGAAAATGTATCGATGAACCCTTCTTCACAGATCAGATCACAGAACCCCAGCAAGTCAAACACGGCCGTCGGAACCGTCGTTGTTCAATCCGACAAGGAAATTCAGCCGCGGAGCAAGGTCAGAAGAGATAACACTGTTCCGAAGCCGCCGTTTTGGGGAAGCACGACAGTGACGGGTGTCCGATTGGAAAGGGTGTGGGAATATTTGAACGAGGTAGCTTTGGTCCGGGGACAATGGCAGTTCTCAAGAAAAAATAAGAGTGAGGAAGAATATACTAAGCTTCTGGAATCGGAAGTATATCCGGTGCTCGCAGAGCTGGAACTGCGAGTGAAAAGAGAAAGACTATTCGAGCCGAAAGTTGTTTATGGCTATTTTCCCTGCCAGTCCGACTATAATGATCTGATCATTTATCGGCCGAAAGATGAAGATGATTTATACTCAAAATGGAAAGGGTTGAAACCGGCCGAACTGGAAAAGAGCAAGTTAGTTGAATGGGTAAGATTTACTTTCCCTCGACAGAAGGATGACCGATTCCTGTGCATCTCGGATTTCTTCAAAGGAATAGATTCCGGAGTTTATGATGTGATCACAGTCCAGGCGGTGACGATCGGCGCGAAGGCGAGTGAGTACACGAAATATCTGTTTGACACGGGAAGTTATCAGGATTATCTTTTCTTACACGGCCTTAGCGTTGAGACGGCCGAGGCGCTGGCCGAATACTGGCACAAAATAGTACGAACAGAGCTTGGCATTCATTTGAATGACGCAAAGGAAATAAAGAGACTTTTTTCGCAAGGGTATCAGGGCTCGCGTTATTCTTTCGGTTATCCGGCCTGCCCGAATATCGAAGATCAAGCAAAACTATTTGAGCTGCTGCGTCCCGAAAGAGCCGGAATCACACTAACCGAGGAATTCCAGCTGGTGCCCGAACAGAGCACGACGGCAATAATCGTTCATCATCCCGAAGCAAAATACTTCAACATCAAGTAGACTCATTAATGCTTAAACATCTCACGATAAAGAACTATGCCCTGATCGAGCAGCTCGAGCTGGAGTTCGAGACCGGATTGAACATAATCACGGGGGAAACCGGCGCCGGCAAGTCAATCATCATAGATGCCTTGAGCCTCGTGTTGGGAGAACGCGCCGCCGCGGATGAGATACGGACCGGCGCTGAGAAGGCAATCGTCGAGGCATTGTTCACCACATCCGGCAACACGAGAGTCCAGCATCTGCTCGAGGAGTCTGAGATAGAATGTGAAGACGAAATAATCGTTCGCAGAGAAGTAAATCAGAAAGGGCAAAGCAGGGCGTTCGTAAATGATTCGCCGGTTCCTATTTCGCAATTGAAGGAACTTGGCGATCTTCTCATAGACCTGCATGGCCAGCACGAACACCAGCAGCTCTTGCGCCCGGAAACACACATAGATCTGCTCGATGACTTCGGTGGGCTCGACACGCTCATTGCGAATTTTCGATCTGCGTACCATGAACTGAACCGGATGCTCGGGGAGCTCAAGGAGATTGTCTCGAAACGGGATGCATTGAAAGACAAACGCGATCTCTACGCATTCCAGATCAAAGAAATTGATGCCGTTAGCCCGCAGCACGGCGAGATCGATATGCTTGAGTCGGAACTCAAGATTCTGGAGAACGCGGAGAAGTTGTACGAGTCGTCCGCGAAACTGTACGAGCTGTTGTACGACAGCGAAAGCTCGATTCACGATCAGCTTGTAGTCGTGCGGAACCAGCTTGAAGACCTGTCGGAGATAGACAAGTCGTTCGAAGGTGTGAAGCAGGAAAGCGAGAGCGCGAAAGCGATCGTCGATGAGATAACTAGATTTGTTCAAAGCTACAGCAGCAAGATAGATTTTAATCCGCAGCGTCTCGAAGAAATTCGAGAGAGACTCGGCGTCTTGACGATGTTTAAGAAGAAATATGGTGGATCGCTCGAAGCGGCGATTGAATATCGGGAGAAGATCGGGAAGGAATTCTCGCTCGCCGAGAATTTCGATGACGAGATTCAGAAGCTTACATCGAAGGCTGAATCTGTGCGGGCGAGAGTGTCCGAGACTGCCGAACGGCTCTCTGCAAAGCGGCGTGAAGTTGCGGAGCGTGTCGCGAGAAGCATAATCGGTGTCCTGAGCGAGATTGGAATTGAAAAGGCGAAGTTCGAAGTCGATGTCAGTAACCGGCAATACAAAGGTGGCGATGCTGCTCTCAGACCTTTTGTGAAGCTCGGGAATGATTTCTACGATACTACGGACAAAGGTTTTGATTTCGTCGAATTCTTCATTTCGACAAACGTCGGAGAAGATCTGTGGCCTCTCGCGAAGGTCGCGTCGGGCGGCGAGATCTCGAGAATAATGCTCGCCCTGAAGACGATTCTGGCGAAGAGCGATCGGCTCCCGCTTCTCGTTTTCGACGAGATCGATGTCGGCATTAGCGGACGAATAGCGGCGAAAGTCGGACGAAGCCTGAAGAACCTTTCCGGATTTCACCAGATTATCGCCATAACTCACCTTCCTCAGATCGCAGGATATGCCGACGTTCATTTCAAAGTGGAAAAAGTTGTCAAGGGCAAGCGTGCCGTAACTCGTGTGAAGAAGCTGATGGAAGAAGACCGCGTCCTCGAAGTTGCCAAGCTTCTTAGCGGCGACGACGTTACGCAGGCGAGCATTTCCGGCGCAAAAGAACTCATCGGGTTGAAATGATGACAGATATCTATCTTTACAATTCTCTCGCTCGACAGAAAGAGAAATTTGTCTCGCTCGAAAAAAACAGAGTCGGGATCTATGTCTGCGGTCCCACGGTCTACAACCATTCTCATATCGGTCACGCTAAGAGTTATGTCTCGTTTGACGTCATAGTTAAGTTTTTGAGATTTGTCGGTTACAAAGTCAAGTACGTTCAGAACATCACCGATGTCGGTCATCTGACAGACAACGCGGACGAAGGCGAAGACAAAATCGAGAAAGAGGCGAAAAAGGATCGCATCGAGCCGATGGAAATTGTCGAAGCGTACATGAGAAGCTACTTCGAGGACATGGACAGGCTCGGCGTGGAAAGGGCGAATATCTCACCGAGAGCGACCGGACACATTATCGAACAAATTGAATTGACCCGGAGGCTGATAGAAAAAGGTTATGCTTACGAGGTCGGTGGGAATGTTTATTTTGAAGTAAGGAAATTTCCTGAGTACGGAAAATTGTCGGGCAAACGACTCGAGGACCTGGTCGCCGGCGCCAGAGTTGATGTTCGAAGTGATAAACGAGACCCGGCCGACTTTGCACTATGGAAGAAAGCAGAGGCGGGACATATCATGAAGTGGCCCTCGCCCTGGGGAGAAGGCTTCCCGGGCTGGCATGTCGAATGCTCGGCGATGAGCATGAAATATCTTGGAGAGTCGTTCGATATCCATGGTGGTGGGTTGGACAACCAGTTCCCGCACCACGAATGCGAGATCGCGCAGAGTGAGGCAGCGACAGGTAAACCGTTCGTCCGTTATTGGCTGCACAATAACATGGTCACATCAAACGGCATGAAGATGAGTAAGTCGCTTGGGAATTTTGTTACGCTCAAGGATGCATTCAAGAAATATGATCCTGTCGTGCTGAGGTTCTTCATTCTCCAGAGTCATTATAGAAGTCCTCTTGATTATTCAGACGACGCAGTCGAAGGAGCAGGCAGGGGACTTGAGCGACTGAGTAACGTGATTCGAGGACTTGTGAACGCAGGCGCGAATGGAGAGACGAACATAAATTTCGGCGATCTTCCGGAAGAGCCGGTTAATCTTCGTCGGTATTATGGTGAATGGCTTGCGGCGATGACAGATGACTTCAATACGCCATCAGCGATTGCGGTTCTCTTCGAGCTCCTCAAGGATGTCAATTCGCTGTCGAGTTCGGCTAACGCATTAAGCAGGGAATTTGCCGGATCGGTTTTCGGCTTCATCAAGAAACTTGCGGGCGATGTGCTTGGAATTATTCCATCCGAAAAGCAGACGAGTGTCAAAGATGAGATCGGAGACCGTCTCGTAAGCCTGCTAATCAAAATGCGTGGAGACGCTCGCAAGGAAAAGGATTTCAAGTTGGCGGACAGGATACGGGCCGAATTGGAGAAGATCGGCGTCGTGCTCGAAGACAAGAAAGATGGTACGACTGCCTACAAGATTTCTCCCAAAGAGATCCTCGGAGAGGAGTCCTCCGGGCATTCGGAAAAATGAGAAGGCGCGACTTCATAAAGAAAAGTGCGGTGGTCGGTGTGGGGACTTACGCCGCCACAAAATTATCGAAGATCCCGTACGCGGGAGGGGTGACAAACTTAGTTGGCAAAAGCGGAGGTGGAATGGCTTCTCCAGTAATAATCTCTACGTGGAATTTCGGAATTAAGGCAAACGAAGCGGCATGGAAAGCGCTCGCAGGCGGCTCGGACTCAGTCGATGCAGTCGAACAAGGAATAAGAGTTATTGAAGATGATCCGAGCATTTCGAGCGTCGGTTACGGCGGCTTGCCCGATGAAGATATGAAAGTCACTCTTGACGCCAGCATCATGGACTGGCGGGGAAATTGCGGAGCCGTCGGGTGTCTGGAGAATATAAAGAATCCGATCAGCGTCGCCCGGAAGGTAATGGAACGAACAAAGCATGTAATGCTCGTCGGCGACGGCGCGTATAAGTTCGCACTGGCGCATGGATTCAAGTCGATGGATTTGTTGACGGATGAATCCAGAAGAGCGTGGCTCGAGTGGAAAGAGAATATGAGCAACAAGGATAACTGGGTGCCTGAACACGACATGGACGATTTGAATGACAACCATGATACCATCGGTCTCCTCGCAATGGATTCGAAAGGACGTGTTAGCGGCGGAGTCTCCACGTCCGGGTTGGCGTGGAAGATTCACGGCAGGGTTGGAGACTCGGCAATTATAGGTGCCGGATTGTATGTGGATGGAAAAGTAGGTGCCGCGGCCTCCACTGGGCTTGGCGAAGCCAATATCAGAATTGCCGGGGGCCATCTCGTTGTCGAGAAGATGAGGGATGGCATGAGTCCGCAGGATGCCTGCGAAGCCGCCGTGAAACGCGCGATCGATTTCCATTCAAAGTTAGTGAAAACTGATAAAGGCTTTCAACTTGCTTATATTGCATTGAATAATAAAGGTGAGGTTGGCGGCGCGGCGATCAGGCCGGGATTTCAGTACGCATTGTATAATGGCGAGACAAACAAACTCTATGTCGCAAAATATCTCTACCAATAGGCATTGAGAGAGATTGTATGAATTCGACAAAGATCATCGTCGGGGCTTATTGCTTCATCTGTGATGACGCAGGTGGGGGCGGCACCCTCAATGTTGTAATCAGATCTAATCTGATAGTCGAGTTGTCAAAGGATTTGGATTCGGTCCAGCGCAAGTATCCTGACGCCGAGATCGTGGATGCCACCGGTAAACTTTTACTTCCGACTCTGTTCAATGCTCACTTTCATCCTGAAGCTATCGTCAGTCGGTCCCTGGAGCCGAAGATAGCGATATCAAGGTGGAGAACTGAATCCCTTCTGAAGATAGAGGCGGTGCTCGATTCACAGACCGAAAGCTTCTATGAAAAGATGTACCATCTTGCATTCTTCAGCGGACTACGTTATGGCGTTAGTGGTTTTGCATTTTCATTGATGGGAGATGAGGCAGGAGTTCGCGGAATGTACTCCGCCGCAAAACTCGCCGGCGTCGATGTAGTTGCCTTCGCCGAGAGTGATATGCAGATTGCCTTTTTGAGGCGGGTCGTTGACAGTCAGGTGAAATCGGGACTGTCTGTTCCATATCAAAAAAATCTTACACTTTTCGGATTGAGTGCAGTAGCCCGGAACAATGCTGATTCTCCTGGCTGGATAATGTCCCATGCCGATGAAGATGATGAAGATGTCGCATTCACTCGGTCGAGCTTCAACTCAAATATGGTCCACCTTCTGAGGAAAAGTAGGCTTCTTAATGGTGCGACCGTGCTCGTTGGACTTGACATGACTTCGGTGAACTCTATCAACTTAGCCAGATCGGCGGACGCGAAAATTGTCCTAATTCCTACAAGACTGGATGCAGACAGCTTCGGATCTATCAGGAGCGCGTTCGACAGATTTTCCATCGGCTCAGATTGGGAAACACCAGGTCTATTCGATCAGATGAAGAGGCTGGTTGAATTCGGATGTGAGCCTCGGGAGGCACTTTTCAGCGCCACCAGATCGGGAGCAGAGTTGTTTAATTTTGGATCGAGACTGGGAAGCGTTGAAGTTGGCAAAGTGGCAAACCTCGTGTTTCTCGATGGGGGAAAAATATCTGCCAGGAGCATTGAGAAATTGTCCCCTCCAGAAGCCGCGGCTGTATTAATAGAGGACTATACAGATTCGGATGTTTGTGACGTTATGCTTAACGGAGAGTTTGCTTACCGGGACAGGAAACTGCTTCTTTACGATAGTGGTGAGCTGATGAAGGAGAAAGCGGAACTGGTGGAGATCTTGATGAAGAGCGAAAAAGGCACCCGTGCAGTTTCAGAAGTGAAGACTTTTTCTCCGAAGATTCCAGAGACTCGAGACGGTGGTCCCTCTGAACTTGAGTGGAAGTCGAAGAGCGCCGAGCTGCCCAAGGATGTCCGCAAGGTTTTTGGTGAAGACGAATTCTGAAAGGAGATCGTGATGAGATTTAAGATCCTGGTCATGGCACTCTTCATATCGTCGGCAGCTTCGGCGGCAAACGTAAACGGAAGTGCCGGAAGTGATGCTCAGGTGGAGTCACGCTACTTGATTGATATGCCGACGGCCGGCATCCTCCACAACGGTATGATTGGAATGAACGTGCACTTCTATGAGAACAGCGGAGTGCTGGTGTCTCTGGAGGCAGGCGCGTTCAATCGTCTCACGTTCGGGCTGAGTTACGGAGGGACAAATGTAATCGGCTCCGGCGCGGTCGACTGGAACAAGCTGCCGGGAGTCAACATACGTTTCCGGGTGATCGATGAGTCGACTGATTTCCCGGCGATCGCGGTCGGTTTCGATTCGCAAGGGAAGGATGAGTACATTTCGAAGTATGACCGTTATATGTACAAATCTCCCGGATTTTTTGCGGCGGCCTCGAAGTACTTCAACATGCTCGGCTACCTCGGAATACACGGAGGGATGAACTATTCGCTGGAGAACGGTGACGGCAACAAGAACTTAAATTTCTATGCGGGGGCCGACAAGACAATAGGCCGTGATATTTCTGTGGTCGCGGAATATAACTTTGGGCTGAACGATAACTTCGGAAGTTCCGGCATGCTTGCAAGGTCAGGATCGGGATTTCTTAATGCCGGTGTCAAGTGGAGCATCGGGAACGGTTTGACGTTCGAATTCAATTACAAGAATCTACTCGATCTGAAGAAGACTGGCAGTCTCCGCACGATAAGAATCGAGTACGTGCAGTCAATGTGAAGCGGGATACGGAGTCGGATAAAGCGTGTTGACCACGCACCGTTAGAGTCCTTCCTCGTGCTTCCGATGGGATGTGGCGCAACTTCTTCAAGAGCAATTCGTCTATTAAAGCGTAATTAATTTATTTTAAGACTTCCTAAGAACCTTGTTTTGAATTGTTTTGTTGCTGAAATTGCGCATAGGAAATGACATGAATGTGTTCCTTATGAATGTAGATGCTAATGCAGTGCATGATCGCACTGAGCTCCGTTCGAGGCCATTCAGGCGACGGACGATTAAGCGTTTGGACAAAGGGCTGCGTCCAAAAAAGTGAGGTGATGTTATGAGAACGAAATTATTTGCTTTGACAATTACTTTGGCGATTGCGGCCGGCATGTCCGGTTGCTACACCGAGTTTGCTACGACGGGCGATAGTTATGGAAACTATGGCTACTCGGGTAATTCTCAACCGGGTTATTACGATAGCACCTATTCCGGCTATTCGTACGACACGACAGGGAATACCATTATCAACAACTATTACGGGTACCCATCAACTTACTATGGCTGGTATGACAACTGGTACACACCAAGTCCATGGTGGTGGCAGTCAGACATGTGGTTCGGATTCGGTTGGAATTCCTGGTATTCGAATCCTTACTCATTCTACGCCGGCTATGGTTGGGGATCGTCTTACTACAACGGACTTTACTCCCCATATTACTACAACCCGTTTTACCCATATTCTCCATTCTATGCTTATCAGCAGGGAAACAACTCACCGAATGGTAGAGTCAGGAACATCGGCGACACCCGATATGGTAGGGAGGGCTATGGTGGTGGAGGTTCAACAGTGCCCAATGCCCAGCCGGGTGCTGGGACCAGTGTCGGAGGCGCCAATGCGAGCACTTCCGGCTCATCGGCGAATGCTAAACCGGCACCGCCCGACAGAACGAGGAATACCAACTCCACTCCTCCTTCAAACGGAACTGTCGACCAGCCACGCACCCGAACGGGTGGCGGGTCCGCTCAACCTCAGTCCGCTCCGTCTCAGCCGCGTTCGAGAGACAACGGCACTACACGCAGCGGTGACGGGAGCCAGGGGAATTCCGGCACTCAGGGCCGCTCGCGAGGCGGTAACAACACAAGTTACAGAAGCGTATCTCCCCAGACCCGTTATTACTGGCATCCGATGGCGGGCCGTCCGGAGAGGATCACGAAAGTCAGGAGAGAACAGCAGACCCTGAGGCCTGTCCAGGAAGTAAGGGTGTTTACTCCTTCACGGTCTGCCAACGTGCGCGAGTATTCACCGGCCCGGTCCGCAAGCGCGCCAACATATTCACCGGGTGCGCGAGCATCTGCATCCCCGGCACCAGCCAGAACTGGGTCATCGCATAGCAGTGGTGGAGGTAGATCGAGGCACTAGTCTCTACCTCCTGAACTCTACGTTCCGCCGGTCGCGATATAGAGTTCTTAAAAAACACTGACAGGCAACTTTTTAACTGAAACGGAAATAGTAATGAAAAGCATAACGACAATTGTCTTTGCAGTCATTTCACTCTCACTTGATGCTTACGCACAATTTCCGGAAGATGCCCTTCGACTTGGTCAATATGGATACGGAGTCAGCGCCAGGTCGATGTCGATGGGAAATGCGATGACTGGACTCTCGCAGGGTTTCGACGCCACTTACTTCAATCCTGCAGGCCTGGCACAATCACGTGAATCTGAATTTACCACCGGGTTGAACTTTCTCGGATATAACGATAATGCGACATACCTTGGTAATAATAACACACTGTCGAGCTCGCAAACAGATCTGTCTAGTCTTGGTCTGGTCTATGCATTCCCGACTGTGAAAGGAAGTTTCGTAATTGCCTTAGGATACAACAGAGGACAGGATTTCAATTCGGCATTATCAGTGAGTGGCACTAATACCAATAGCTCAATTGTCCCCTCCCTTTATTATCAAGGAGACACTTTGGCAGATATCGCCTATATGCTTTACCTGGAAGATGGCAATCAAAATCCTTTGGTCACAAAGAACGTTCAACAAAGTGGGAAGACATATACATCAGGCGGGCTCAACAATTGGTCGGCTTCTGCAGGTCTGGACATTGCTAATAACTTTTCTATCGGCGTCACGCTTAATCTCATTGGCGGCACATACAAATACACCAGGACTTTTGTTGAGAATGCCACATCTCAAGGAGGAAATTACGGCGGATCGGATTTTAGCTCCCTTGTTCTCAATGACCAGGAGAATCAAGACATAAGTGGCTGGAATGCGAAGGTTGGTTTTCTTTACAGGCTGGAGGGGGTGTCGAGTAACACTTCCGCTAGGTTCGGAGTGTCCGTAGCATTCCCGACTTTTCTCACGATCACCGACAATTATTCTTCGTCGGGCATCGGATACTATACAGATTACCCTACTCTTAGTTATTCAACGACCAACGGGTATGGCCAAGATGAGGGGAGTGGGCCTGCACTTCAGTATGACGTAACCACACCGTTTAAGTTTGAGGTCGGGGCGTCGGGTAGTCTTTCGCGGTTGCTTCTCGCAGCAGATATTGAATATGTGGACTGGACGGAAATGGAATTCAGTAACTCGAATTTGCCGTCGTCTGATAACACGATAAGCAATTTGAATGCGCAGATCAAACAGGAGTTCCAGGCAACTACGAATTTTAGAGCAGGAATTGAATTTGCATTAGCTGAACCAGATTATTCTACATTCGTACCGTATTTAAGGATTGGAGGACAGTACCTGCCTTCTCCTTACTCAGGTGCAGCGTCGGATCAGGCTCAAAAGTACGTGAGCGGCGGAATTGGTGCAAAGATTCAAAATAGCATCAGCCTCGATTTTGCGTACCAATACGGATGGTGGAATACTAGCGCTCATGTGTATAATTCTACCACAATCAACAATGTTGTCTATTCTTCTCAGAGCACGAGCAATGAGAAGATCACGAACACTAACTTCATGTTTACATTCAGATACGATTTCTGAGGTGCATCATGGTACGCAGAGGGTACTTCGCAGTATTTGTATTAATGATTCTTGGTGTTGCGTCGGCGATCCGGGCGCAGGATGTTAAGGACGGAATATGTCCGACAAATGGTTTCTCGCACTACTCGCTCACAGGTCCGGGAAGGGGTTTCCTCGGAGCAAGTCAGGTCGATCCCCTTGCAAAGCCTTCCTTCTATGCGCCGGAGTATTCGCCTGCTCTTGTGAGCGCGACCTCGTTAGGCGTGGGAGCGGTGGGCGCGTTTCCCCTGTTTGACAACTATTTCCTCCGCGTTTCTCTTCTCGATCTTTACCCATCTTTGACTCCGTCATTCGGCGTGACATCGCCGTATTCGCGGGGAATCCTGATGCCGATCGAATTCGGAATCAGAGTTCCAATTGTCAATTCTACTCTTGGCACGCTCGGCTACACGCTTTATGGTGAGACATCTGCTGGCCTCCTCCTCGGCTGGGCATTTCCAATCAACGGATCGTTCTTGAACTATTCAGTTCCATATTCACGATTTACAACCGGTGCCACAGCTTACGCGGGCATCGGAAACACTTTGCGATTGGATAGGTATGTCGGATTATACTTGAACGGTGGCATGGGATACTTTGATTTGTTCTCGTCATCTTTCCTGCCGCGAACAAGTTATTTTGTGCCGTCAGTCGCTATCGGCTTCTATTTCAATATCGCTCTGTAATCATCGGTGTACCTCCCCGCCAGGGGTACATCGCATTGTTACATTAATTCCCACTTCAGTAAATTGTCTGAGTGAAACGATTTAAGCTTGTACTCGCCATTGTTTCTCTCACTCTGATAATTCTTCTTCTCGGCATAATCCTTTTTCTCAGAAGAGTCGGGACTGCATCGCTGCCCCAGCAGGATGGTAAGCTGGCTGTCCGGGGACTCGCCTCAAATGTCCAGATAGACCGCGACCAACTCGGGGTCCCATACATATCGGCACAATCTGATTCGGATGCCTACATTGCTCTCGGGTTCGTGCATGCGCAGGATCGATTCTTTCAAATGGAAATGTACAGGCGTTTGGGGCAAGGGAAATTGAGCGAGGTTTTCGGCGAGAAGACTCTGGCGATCGATGAGCTCTTTCGCACGATGCGCTTCCGGGAAATGTCAGATTCAATATATGAGTCAGCGTCACTCTTGAGCAGAAATATCCTCCGCTGGTATTCCGAGGGTGTGAATGCTTATCTCTCGACGGCGAAATCGCTGCCTGCTGAGTTTTCCATGCTCCGCTTTGAGCCGGAGCCGTGGTCACCCGAAGACTGCATCGTCGTCGCCCGCCTGATGGCATGGGAACTGAACGTCTCGTGGTGGATGAAACCTGTCTTCGGCGAGATCTACAACAAACTCGGCCCGCAAAAAGCAGCGCTTCTCATTCCTCTTTTCGGAAAGAGCAACAGTGTCGGGCATCCACAGGACGAACGGGGCGCCGCAAGCACGCTGGACCGTTTCATCGATGTCAATTCGAAAGCGCTGGCTTTTTTAGATGGAGTCAAGTCGCCTGGCGGAGCAGGAAGTAACAACTGGACGATCGCACCCGCTAAAACGAACACAGGCTCAGCGATATTGTGCAACGATCCTCATCTCGCTTTCAGTATTCCTGCGAAATGGTATTATGTCTCCATAAACTCCCCGTCATTACATGTTCTGGGAGTAAGCCTTCCTGGAACACCCGGCGTGGTTATTGGCCGAAATGTTGAGATCTCGTGGGGCATGACAAGCCTTATGACGGACGATACTGATTTCTATATTGTTCAACCGGACTCAACAAATGCAGATTACTACCGCTATGATGGAAAGCTCTTTCCATTTCAATCGGTCGCAGATACGATAAAAGTGAAGGACGGTCAGCCGTACGTATTTCAGAAGCGCATGACGCTTCATGGTCCTGTTGTCAGTGACATCATCTCGAAGTCATACGAAATGAGTTCGTTGCACACAGAATCCGCTCCGGCCAGCGGAGTCATCGCCGTCCGCTGGGCAGCTTGCTGGCCAAGCGATGAGACTAAAGCGATTTTTCTACTCAACACGGCCAAGAACTTCAGCGATTTCGTGAATGCACTTAGATACTTTGGGACTCCGGCGCAAAATTTCGTTTACGCGGACACGATCGGTAACATCGGATACAAGGCAGCAGGAAATGTTCCTCTGAGAAATTATCAAATGCCATATTTACCACAAAGCGGCACGTCCAGCAAATTTGTCTGGCAGAGCTTTATCCCGTTCGAATCGCTTCCGGAAAGTTATGACCCGTCTTCTCGATTCATTGCGACTGCCAACAACATAACTACTCCTGAAGACTTTCCTTACTATGTGAGCAACTTGTACGAACCATCATCTCGGATAAACCGAATCACATCGTTCATCTCAAACCATGATACAATGACCGTCGGGCTCTGCAAACAACTGCAGCTCGATTACCAGTCTGACCTAATGACACTTCTGGACAGCAGACTTCTTGCGGCGTGTGACAGCGAAACATATACACCAAGAGAGATTGTTTATCTCAAGAATTTCAACGGCATCATTAGCGCTAAAAGTACAGCAGCAACAATCCTGAACGTGACTTTCGTGAAGCTTCTTGAAAGATTGTTCGAGCCGGTGCTCGGGAGTTCGCTTTACGAAAGATATGTCCTTATAAGCAATGTGCCCACAAGGATAGTGGACAGCATGCTGACCAATTCCAGTTATGCTGCCCGCCTTTACGGCTTAACAAATGGCGACAGCCTTATGAACGCAAACCTGGTCGAAAGTCTGCAGGCCTCGCTCCAATTGTTGACTGAGAAATTCGGAGAGGCTCCGATCGACTGGATGTGGGGAAAAGTTCACACGCTGGAGCTGAAACATTCGATGAGTTCAAATTCATTGATCAGGAGACTCTACGACTTAGGTCCGTATGCGCGAGGGGGCAACAACACAACCGTTAACAACGGCGAGTTCTCGCTTGATGATCCATACAACATGCTCATCGGCCCTTCGATGAGAATGATAGTAGACATGAGCAAGCCGGGAATGTATTTCAGCCTGCCGGGCGGTGAGTGCGGACAGCTCCTGAGCCAGCATTATTCCGATTTCCTCAACGACTACCTTCAAGGAGAAATGAAATTCTTCCCGATGAACCTGTCACAGGGCGACATTTCACATACATTGGAGCTAATTCCGCAATGACATATATCCCGGATGATATCATATCTGACCTTTCGTCAGCAAAGAATGTCGTCGTCCTGACCGGAGCAGGAATCTCTGCGGAAAGTGGTGTCCCTACTTTCAGGGGCAGCGACGGATTATGGGGCAAGCTGAAGCCCGAGGAGCTGGCGAACTTCGATGCGTTCCTGAAAAATCCTGCCGTCGTCACTGAATGGTACGCACACCGGAGAGAAGTGACAAGAGTTGCTCGCCCGAATGCCGCTCATCTTGCGCTGGTCGAGATGGAAATTATGTTCCCGCATTTCACTCTCGTCACACAGAACATCGATAACCTCCACAGACGCGCCGGCTCAATGAATATCACCGAGCTCCACGGGAACATTGAGAGAAATTATTGCCTCGGCTGCGGAAAGAGGTACGACGGAGATGACTTCGATCGCAATAATTCTTTCACCTGTTCGAAGTGCGGCGGCTTGATAAGGCCAGACATCGTCTGGTTTGGAGAGATGCTGCCGGCTGATCAATGGGATCTTGCGGAGCGCGCTTCAGCCGCTGCCGACGTGATGTATGTTGTCGGCACATCTGCGGTTGTTTATCCGGCGGCTCAACTCCCGATGACAGTAAAGAGAAGCGGCGGGAAAATTGTGGAGGTCAACGTGGAGGAAACACCGCTCTCGGAATTTGCCGATACATCGATACATGGTCCGGCGGCGAAAGTTTTGCCTGAGATCGTGAAGAGAATAAAGGAGTATCGAAAAATTGCAGAAGAATCAAAATAGGAAGACGAAGATCATATGCACATTGGGTCCGGCGTCAGATTCGCAGGAAGCTATCAGAAACCTTGTGGACGCAGGAGCGGATGTGTTAAGACTCAACTTCTCTCACGGGACACACGAAGAACACGCCAGGCATATTGAAAGCATCCGAGAAATTGAGTCCGAGGTTGGTAGAAGACTCGCCATCGTGCAAGATCTCCAGGGACCAAAGATAAGAGTCGGGGTGTTAAGCGAGGGGATTCAGCTTCGAAACGGTGATACCGTGACCCTCGTCACCGATAACATCACCGGCAGCGGAAAACTGATTCCCGTGACTTACGCAGGGCTTGTCAAGGACGTGGTTCCGGGAGACAAAATACTCATGGACGACGGACTCCTCGAGCTCAAAGTAGTTTCGGTGACAGGGTTGAGAGCTGAGTGTCTCGTCGTGAACGGCGGGCCGCTGAGCTCACACAAGGGGATTAACTTGCCCGGTGTCAACGTGAGCATTCCGTCTCTGACAGAGAAGGACAAAGAGGATTTGAAATTCGGCGTAGCAAATAAAGTCGATTATATTGCACTCTCATTTGTGCGCCACGCTTCGGATGTCATCGAGCTCAAAAATCTTCTTGAACAGCTCAAAGGAGATCAGGGAATAATCTCCAAGATCGAAAAGCCGGAAGCATTGGACGAGATTGATTCGATCATAGAAGCGAGCGACGCGGTAATGGTCGCGCGAGGTGACTTGGGCGTTGAAGTCCCGATTGAAGAGGTGCCGATCGCGCAGAAGAGTATCATTCGCAAATGCAACGAATATGGAAAGCCTGTCATCACTGCGACACAGATGCTCGACTCGATGATACGTGAACCGCGGCCGACGAGAGCCGAAGCGACCGATGTGGCAAATGCTGTGTTCGACGGAACGGATGCTGTGATGCTGAGCGGAGAGACCGCAGCTGGTAATTTTCCGGTGGAGTCGGTAAAGACGATGGTTTCAATTGTCAAAGCTGCCGAATCCCAGCTTGGCACAGTCGAACGCAGATTGGATTACAAGAAAGGTCGCGACGATTTTACAGATGCGATCGCGGAGTCTGCATGTTCGCTTGCCGCTTATGTTGATGCCTCGTTCATTGTTACGATAACGAACACGGGTACGACAGCGCGGGCGTTGTCGAAATACAGGCCGGCAGTGCCGATTTATGCGGTGACGGAGAGTCTCGATGTTACGCGGATGCTCCAATTGGTCTGGGGCGTGTCGCCTGTTGAAGTCGCATCGCTTTCAGATACGGACGTTATGTTGTCACAGGTGAGTTCCATACTGAAGGAAAAGTCTCTCGCATCCACGGGAGACACATACGTTCTCACGGCTGGCACGCCGCTTCTCGCCCGCGGTACGACGAACACGCTACGGATAGAAAAAATTCTTTAGCGCGATATTATCCTCCGGGCTTGACAATCACATACTGGTTAATTAAATACTAGCGATAGCCAACATTGAGGTAATGAAGGATGAGGCTATTGCTGGGCTGTCGGAAGATTAATGCCGGATGTGAGTATAGTTACGGCTTTGTAGGATAAAACGCTTCGAAGATGGAGATGCCTCTTCAGGGCATGTTTCTCCTGTTCGGTGCGTGAGTCTGTATGAGAAGGTAGTTGTCCTGAGAACTCAACTGGGTTCGATTTCTCTTTCTATTCGGGAACCCTGCTAGTTCGTGAAGGAAGAAGAACGGAGGCTCGGATGAAGTCTAGAGGGCGAGGCAGGATAGTTCTCATCGATGAGAACGCAACGGTATGCGGGGCTTTGAAGTCATATCTTCAAAAGGGTATGTCACGTTCGATCACAACTTTGCGTTCTATCAGCCAATTGGATGGCAGTAAATACGATACCGTCTTTCTGAACTTATCCTATTGCATCAGCCATATGCAATTAATTGAAAAGATAAGAAAGATGGAGAACCAAGATTTCAATCAACTCGTTGTCTTCTCGAACTTATGTTTGTACAAATACCAACTGGCCGGTCTTGACGAGAGGGTCACAGTTCTATGCAAAAGAAGTTTGTGGAATTTAGACCGCGCGGGATCAAGACTGAGACTTGCCGAATTGCAATGCGGCGAAGAATGCGACGATTTCGAGTCCGCGGAGCCGGATGTCGACGAAGACCTGAATCGCAGACTTCACGATCTGTCCCGAAGAGAAAAGGAGATCCTCGGCATGATCGCAAGAGGGTTTTCAAGTAAAGAGATAGGGGAAGAACTCTTTATCAGCAAGAGAACCGTTGATTTTCACAGGGCGAACATACTGAGAAAAATGGACGTGAGCGGACTCCCGCGGATGATCAGTCTTGCAGCAAGCTACCTTGCCGGATTAACTGAATCAGGGATCTGGACAAGTCGTCGTGGGTCCCGGTCATCTCAACGCCGCTTGTGAAATCGTTGCCGGGGTGATGACCGCCGACGGAAGTCGGTGTGGTTCATGAGAAAGGGGAGGGGCGAGCGCGATAAGGGCATCTTGTCTGGCATCTAGAAACTCCGGCGCGGGAATATTCCAGTTCCTTTCGAAGGCACTTCTGATTCTATCCGAAGAACTGGTAGAAGTACCAGTTGATTCGTTTCCTTGATAATTGTACAATTGCTTCGGCAGGGGCAAGGAGATGGACTTACTTCGTTTTAGTGCGGACGAGATGAGCTGATGGACGAGAGAAAGTGGGCAACGCTTTCTATGAATTCGTGCAGTGAGGAATGCCCGACGTGAACGCGCGAAGCTCGACGATAGTGGAATTAGTAAAAGGTGGTGTGAACTTCCTTTATGAGAATCAGCTACCCTGGGGGGAAATAGCAAACTACTCCTTTCTTGACAACCCACAATCGAAAAGGACATTTCGCAGCACGGTTTTCCCTACTGCGCTTGTCCTTCATTCGCTCCGCCATCTGAACGATAGCGAGAAACTGGAGACCGTGAAGAGTAGAGCGATCGAATTTGTCCTCAGGAACAAAGAGAACGGTTACTGGAAATATTTTGGAATTGGATCGGAGTATCCGGCTGACATGGACACGACAGCCTGTTGTCTATCTGCACTATGGGAATTCGGAATTATCAGAGATGCCTCAGTCACCGAGAGGCTTCTTTGTCAAAGGGATGAATCAAGAAAGTTGTTTCACACCTGGGTCAGCAACTCGCCGACATTTGAAAACGACTGCGACTCTGCAGTCAACGCCAATGTTCTGTGGTTGTACGCTTTGCTGAACAGGTCTGATTTGATTAAGGAAGTAGTTGATTGGGTTGTCCAGGAGTCCCGTGATCTCCATACGCAGAACTCGCAAAGATGGTATTCCTCGCCTCAAATATACTGTTACTTCGTATCACGAGTCCTCACGACAGGAAATGTGTGCGGCATCCTAAGTGCGCGCGATTCGATAATCCGCTATCTGAAATTCATTCAGGACGAGAACGGTGGGTGGGGGAATAGTCTGGAGACGGCTTTCGCCGTTGTCGCACTAATAGATTCTGGCGTCCATGATGCCTCGGTCGATAGAGGTGTGAACTATCTGATAGAAAGCGTCGACAGTGATAATGGATGTTGGCCCATGGAATTCCTTTATCCTTTCGGCGGTGCAGGCTCTGAAGAGATAACTACCGGTGTTTGTCTGGAAGCATTAAGTAAGTACATGAGGTAATCGTAAGCATGCCTGGTTTTCGTCCGAACGTGCGGGTTGAGAATCAGTTCGTAAATGACCGCTTCAAAAGCGAGTTGGACAAGATGCCTTTTAATAGGGACCTCGTCGAAAAGGCAAAGATGCTGATATCTCCCAAACCGGACATAATAGCCGATATTCCTTACTGGGTTGCCGAGTCGCTTCATTCGAAAATCGATTTGAATATTCTCAGGACCTCTCTCTCGGTAATTTGTTTGGTGCTCTCTACGTCTTGATGCAGGATAAGATCGTGGATCACCATGATGTCGACACCGCTGAAGTTCCAGAGTATCTCCTCGTCTCAGACATCATTTACTACAAATGGCTGAAAGAGTATCAGCGTTCTTTTCATTCCGGTCATTTTTTTTGGGCACTCTTCGAAAAATATTTGGGGGAGTTTGTGAGCGCTTCATTGTGGGAGAAGAGAGAACACTGCGGGAAGATGTGTAATTATGCGGCACCTGATCTGGTAAAGTACGGTCACAAGTTCTCTTTGTTAAAAATCTCCGCAGCAGGTGTTTGTCTTGCAGGAAATGAAGTAGAGAAAATCGAAACCATATCGAATTTAATCGACAACTACCATATAGGGTACCAATTGCACGACGATGTCTTGGATTGGAAAGAAGACCTCCCGAAAGAGAACTACACATATTTCATTTCCAAAATTCAGGATCAATTCGGTGTGCATCATGACCAAATGCAGATTGAAGATTTCCTGAAGTCGAGTGATCTCGTCAAACAACACCTCTCAGAGAGCAACGAATACTACGTTAAGGCGGCAAGAATAGCAGAGGAACTCAAATGCATCGGGTTAATGCAATTCATTCAGGGCAAGATCAGAGAGAATGAGAATTTTCTGAGAGCGGACGGCAAAGAGCCATCGATTAGTTCCGTGTCGGAACAAAAATCTCCAGCGAGGATAAATCCCGACTCAGACCTGGTCGTTTCACGAGTACATATATTTCAAAACGGCTGCGATTCGTTCCTTTATCAAATCGATCGCAAACTTGCAATTAAGATCGACGAAGCTACGAGCAACGTTGTGCGGTTTATTGAATGCCAAGGAGCATCAAGAAGTTCCGATCTCATGCGAAAGGAATTAGGATTGAGTGAAGATGATGCCACTGAAATGTTGAACGAGTTGATCAAAGTTGGTGTCTTGAAAGAAGTACAGCAATCGGGTGAGCGCTCTGTAAATGACGTCCCAACCAGGGGTAATGATCAGACTAAAAGCGAAGTCTTGGTGAGTCTCGGTATACTCATGTCGAATCAAAAGCACGGCAAAACAGACATCATATCTTTCGACGTAGCAAAACGTGCGATCGATCTTTTGTTTATGAAGTCGGGTTACATTTCTGATTTGTTTGTGCATTTGTTCTTGGGGGATGCCATAGATGAGGCGATGACGAGCTTGCTCGGAAGCATCTTTGATTACGCGAAGAAGATCTCAGCTAAGTTATTCAAGAATCTCAATACCAGTATAAATATCGATCTTGAACGATTCTGTGCAGGGTTTACTCCAGATGAAAAGGATGTTTGGAAAAGGCTTGACTCGATTCGAAGCTTATTCGAGATCGAAAATAGCGGACGTTTTATTATCAACATTCTTGCCTCACAAAGAGAAAGCCAATTGTTATCGAAAGAATTAGCGCAAGGAATTGGAGAGGGCAAATCGACCAATTTCCAGATATGTACTCAGCCATTTTGTTCTGGAAATCATCTCGACGAGGCGATGCCTCCGGTTGCATCAACCGGCGATCACTCGGACATGGTGAGAGCAATTCAATTGCGGCTAAAGGATCGCAAGACATACAATTATTTTTGCAATGCCGGCAAATCCTATATCGTCATTGCTCCCGACGGCAAATATTATCCCTGTCACTTTTTTGCCAAAGCGGGCGTCGGCTCAATGGGAAACAATGTCGGGGAGTTACTGAAATCACAATCTGAATACATTGAGAAAGATGTGAGTAGCAATCCATGGTGTGCTGACTGTTGGCTGATAAATCTCTGTGGAGGTGGTTGTATTTTCATGGAGAGAGTGTTAGGAAATGACGTTCGCCAATTCGAAGAAACTTTTTGTAATCGCTATCGCGCGCTTGTCGAAGAGGCGGTGGCAGATCGCTTTAAGAATGTGGATGTCGCAGACCAGAATGTGGTGCGGCCCCTTGACATACGCCCGTGTGACAATTTCTGAGAGAGCATGAAAATTCAGATTCCAAGAATAGAAATAGTAGAATCGAGCGGGGAAAATGTCGGCATACTGACGGATTATCCTGCGACGATGCGTTTTAGTCCGGCGATCAGAGAACTATTGGGGTTTAGTCAGGACGGAATCTTGGATGTAGATGGAGCGATCTCATCCCTTGGTGATAGATTCAATGTCAGCGAGTTGAACGATGCCATAAATGAGCTGAAAGATCTTCTCCGCGGAATCCGTGGAAGAGAGGAATTGAAGTGGGACCCTCAACTTGTCAGCGCACTTTATCTGGACTTGCCTGAGAATGATCTGAAAGCAGCTGATCTCATCAATAGGGCGGTCAGTTTTTTTGAGCCGCAATTTAGTCGCACGGTCCATTTGACTCTCAGTCTGAAAAGCCCGGTGATCTTTCCATCAGTGAGTCATCTCTGCAAAAAACTGATGGCGAGTAAAAAGCATTCGTATACACTTCTGTTCCAAATTCCGATCGAAATTGTTGACCGGCAATTTGTCGACTTTGTTCTATCAAGTAGTTGCGAGGTGAAACTCCTTTTCAGGTATGGAGACGACCCGAGAGCAGCACTGAAACACATTCCAGTTGTCGTGAAACGGCTGATTTCGAATCGCGTGGTCAGTGCTAGAATTGATGGTCCTCCAATTCCTCGAGATGCTGCAATGGAGACCTTGCATGCTTTGAAGCTGATGGGAATAGGGCTTATCCAATTTGGCTATGGAAAGTGTGATGTGTTTAATGAATCTCCAAAAGTATGGCACCACATCCAGTCGAATGGATACTTCAGTGCCGGCGAAGCAAGTATTGCCGAGATAGTAGGTCACCAGGCAACACTGAATTCGTTTACTCCCAGGACTTTTGCCTGCGGTGCAGGGAGATGGTATCGAGCTGTTTCGCAGGATGGCGAGATATTTCCATGTCACGGATTGATAGGAGAATCCCGATTCTGTCTTGGCTCGGTTGAGATTACTTCGATCGATCATGGATCACAAAAGAAGTTCGCGCCGGTCAGTGTCCAGGATAGAGAAGAATGCGCGGACTGTTGGGCTAAGTTCATCTGCGGTGGAGGGTGTATTGCTCAATGGGAAAAAGATCATCGTCATCCTTCAACAGTTTCTGAGACAAGATGCAACAACATAAGAGGTAATATCAAAACGGCGGCATTGCTCTCTGCGGATAGAGGTGCGGCCGGAAGATTGCTCCTGCAAAAGAATATCGATTTCTTGCAAAGGCATAATCCACAATTTCCATACGTAGACGGCCGTGCCTCAGAAGATACGCTCGTCTTATCTACGGTTGGCCAAAGCATGTTTCCTCTCTTTAAATCGCGAACTGAATTGAGAATAGAGTTCTTACATCCTGACCAGATAAAGACGGGTGATATTTTTTCATACATACGAAACAACAAGATCATAACGCACCGATTCGTTCTTAGAATCAATCTCATGTCGAACAGCTACATCTACGAAAAGGGAGACAACGGCTTTTTTCAGGAAGTTAATCCAAATGAAATCGTAGGGAGGATAACACACTTCAAGAATGAAGGCATGTTGAATTTCATTCCGACTAAAAGTCTCCCGCTGAAATTGGCGGGCAAGATTATCGCCCTCTATTCAGTTTTGTCCTGGGCTTTCATCTTTGTGATGAAATATGGCTTCAGCTATGTTCGACACCTGTTCAGGGCGCGATTCAATTTTAGGGATTCGGTTAGGAGGTTTACGGCAGCGCAGAAGTTCGCGCTTAAGTCCCAACGCATACTGGATGTTCTCAATTTCCCCGTTAAGCAGATCGATCGCTTGCTTTTGCTCACCTACAAAATCAAGGAGCTATCGTGGAGGAGGTAATTCAATTATCGGAGCTGCACCAATTCAAAAAGAGCGGCAAGAACCTGATATTGGACGTGCAGACAAGTCGCGTTTTTGCCGTCGATGAGTTGGCTTATGACATTGTCAGGAATAGCAATCTTAAAACCAAAAGTGAAGTCGTCTCAATTCTGAGAGATTCATATCCTGCGGAGGATATTGACGGTGCTTATGGAGAGCTGAAAGCAGCACGACTTATTTCCGAGGAGCCTTTTGACTTCAAGGAACCGACAACTGAATATTCAGAATATGAGATACGTAACATGGATTTGATCCTGTCTCAGGATTGTAACATGAGGTGTATCTATTGTTTTGCCGACAGAGGTGCATTCAGAGGAAAGCGTGGATTCATGAGCCAGGAGGTGGGGAAGAAGGCAATTGACTTCTTGATTGAAAAGTCGGGAAAGGGCAAAAGACTTGGTGTGGTCTTCTTCGGAGGCGAGCCTCTGCTGAACACAACGGGCTTAAAAGAATTGGTCTCGTATGGAAATGAGAAATCAAAAGCCGCAGAGAAAGATATGCGTTACTCAGTCTCCACAAACGGGACTCTGCTTAATGAAGAGCTGATTGAATACTTCAACAATGAAAAGATAAACGTGCAGATCAGTATAGACGGAGATGCTGAAACGCAAAACGTTAACAGACCTTTCAAAAGAAATAAGCCTTCATACGATTCCGTGGAAGAAAAGAGCGTTCAGTTTATCGGGAAAACAAAACAGGGTCAGACATCCGCGCGAACGACCATCACTTCAAATTCCGTTCAGCGTGCTTTTGAAAACGTCCTGCATATTCTTTCCATGGGGTTCTATTCAGTTCACACCGAGACCGCTGAAGGCACGATGGGGAAGGGTTTCTTGACCAGTGATGATTACAAAGTGCTCGAAACGAAGATCGATTCAATTGCAGAGGAGTTGAAAGAGAAGATCTCTCAGAACAAATATTTTGGCTACAGCAACATCGTCAAAGTCTTGATGATCCTGAACGCGAATGCGAAGAATTTCTTTTCCTGCGGCTCGGGAAGGGGATACGTAGCGGTGGGAACAAACGGCGACATTTTTCCGTGCCACCGTTTTGTCAATAGCAGCTACAAAATGGGAAATGTCATGGATGGAACCTTCGACCGTTACTGGGAGAAGGAAATACATTTGAAGACCAACGTTTTTGCCCGAGTTCCCTGTAATTCATGTTGGGCGAGGTTCCTATGTGGTGGTGATTGCATCGCAATCAGCGAAGACTATTACAAAGACCTGATTACTCCTAATCCGATGAGATGCGACTTGATCAAGTATGTTCTCGAAACGGCCATCATGGTGTATTCGAGCATTCCCAAGACGAAGAAAGCTGAAGTCGAGAACACATACCATTTTTATAAAAGACAGAAAAAAGAAATACCTACCGAGCGGCAGATATAGAAATGAAATCGAATGGAGGAGGATCAAATCATGAAACACATTGAACTGTTGAATGATGACGCAGATTACCTTGAGACACTCACGATGTTACCGTGTTGTAACACCTGTAATTCTGAAGGCGGCGGAGGGGGTGGATGCAATTGCAACACCTATCTCTGCTCGTGCAATGTACTATGCGAGACCGTCTGCACATGCAACGGCGAATTCTGGTGCGGACTGTTCGACTATTGATTTTTTGTAACGATTGCTGACGTAAAGATATGCAAATGTCTCAATTAGAAAGACGCTGGCTAAGAGTATTGCAGATCCGTGGGGATACTTTCTTCAAAATGACCAACATAAAAGTTAGGTCACGAAAGGGGGTGAAATGGTGAAACACATCGAATTGCTGAATGAAGACGTGAGTTATCTCGAGACATTCACAATGCTGCCGTGTTGCAACGCGTGCAATAGCGAAGGCGGCGGTGGTGGATGCAGCTGCCAGACTTATGTCTGCGGAGTCGGCAACGTCACGTGTAGCTGTGGCAATGTCGGCGCAGCATGCAATGTCTGCAACTTATGCGAATCGTGTAACGTATGCGGTCTCTTCAATTACGGCTAACCCAGCAAAGACCAGATGCAAATCCCTGCGGGTCTGCCTGTTTGAGAAAGGAATACCAAATTCTTGCATAAGCTGATCTTTATCAAATTTTCCACGACATTATGAAAGTGCATGCTTCGTGAATTTCTACATAACTACCTGTCCATTGGCAGAGTATTTATTTTTCTAAGCTCAATTCTTATGGAACCAGTATTTTGCCAGCAATCCAACCATGCTGTCAGAGGCAAGGTCGTTGATGCCGCGACAAATCAAGTGCTGACATTCGCTACTGTAGTAGTCAAAGATTCTAAGATAGGAACCAGTACGAATGACAATGGGGCATTTCTCATATCATTGCCTAAAGCAGGCGCCACTTTGCTGGTTTCGTATGCCGGTTACAAGACAGAAGAAGTAAAGATCGGGGAAAGCGATTCTGTCATCGTCGTGCAGCTCACTCCTGTAGATTATTTATTGCAGGAGGTTAGCGTGTATAGGGAACGAATGAATTCTCAGGAGATAAGTTCGGCTGAAATCAAGAGTGAAGAAGTGAGGGATCTGGCAGGGATGACGAAAGATCCGTTACGTGTAGCGCAATTGCTCCCCGGGGTGAGCGTTGACAACGAAACAAGCAACAAGATAAATGTACGTGGAGGAACGTCGGACGAGAACCTGATTTTGATAAACGGAGTCGAAGTCTATAATCCCGATCATCTGAAGGAGCTGGCGAATGCGAACATTTCAATCTTTAACATTGACATGGTGAAAAGTATTGACTTCAGTGCCGGTGGGTTTAGCGTTAAATACGGAGATGCCCTCAGCTCGATGATGAAAATTGATTACAGGGAAGGCAATAGAGATAGTTATAAGGGGAAGGTGGATCTGAGCTTGATAGATCTATCTGCCCTGGTAGAAGGTCCCATTAACCATAATGGTTCATTCATCATTGGTGTCAGACAGAGCTACCTCGATTATTTGATGCGAGTGGTTAACGTTC
The DNA here is from genome assembly GCA_963704305.1 of uncultured Bacteroidota bacterium. Taxonomy (GTDB): domain Bacteria; phylum Bacteroidota; class Ignavibacteria; order Kryptoniales; family JAKASW01; genus JAKASW01. The sequence continues at coordinate 2,865,938 of OY969888.1, forward strand.
CTTCCTCCATTAGCATGGGGTATTACGATATTCAAGGGCAGGTGAATTACGATCTCAGTGGACAAAACAAATTGAGGGTGGATGTTATCGTATCTAAAGATAACGGTACACAAGCTCCTTCAAATAGATTCAGTCAGGTGGGGTATTACTGGAACTATGATGGAACGCAGACAGTCGTCTCTCAAACCACAAGAGACAATTATAGCGCCTACGCAAATTATGCAAATTCGCTCGTATCAGTCATGTCCAACAATGTCGTGTCTGATAACTTGGCCAGCCAAACCATTATTTCGTACTACAATGAGGTGGAACATGAGCGTTCGATTCGAAACGATAGCGTGAATTTCAAATATTATGGATTTCCTGAATTGTGGTCGCAATATTCGGATACCAAGAATCTAATCGATAACCTTTCGATAAGGACCTTCTCACTTAACCAGGACTTGACTTTCCAGGCGACGCAATTTCTCGGCTTCGATGCCGGCATCAATCTCAGGAAGATATTGTATGATGATGTGCCAAGCATGCATAGCGTTGAAATGCTCGTGACGAATGTGACACAGTTCCCCGATACTACAATGTTTGTCTATCCTCCTGACCCGACCTACAATGATACAGTGGTGACGAATGCCTCAACATATAGTTTAGCGGGGCATCTTGAACAGACGATGCAATTAGGCAATGATCTAATCCTCAATGCGGGGATAAGGTTGGATTACTTCGATATGAACAAGGAAACTCGATATGCACCGCGAGCGAGCCTGTCATATTCCGGACCTTTCGGAATCACAGTGCGTGCTGCGTGCGGGATCTTTTATGAGCCTCCTACATACAGACAACTAAGATCCTCGGTTGCATCTGACTCCAACACCGCTTTTGAAAAGGCGACACACTATATATTGGGGGTCGAAAAGAAAATCCAGGACGGGATGAACCTGAGATGCGAGTTCTATTATAAAGACTATTCGAGTTTGATTCCGACCCTCGGGCTTGCAGACGGTGAGCTGGCATACGGCAACAGAAAGAATGACGCCAAAGGATACGCAACCGGGATGGACATCTTCTACAGTGCTGCAATAGGGAGCACGGACATTCTGCTTAGTTACGGCTACCTGATTGCGAAAGAAAAATTAATTGACAGTAATGAAGGCTACTATCCACGATACACAGATCAAACACACACGCTTTCTCTTGCGGTGAATTCTGCTCTGGGAAACAAATGGACATTTGATATCAGGTGCTTCTATGGAAGCGGTTATGCGTACACTCCATATTTGAGCCGTTATGATTCAACTCAGACGATGTATGCGTGGTTTACGGGGAATACGAACTCCAACCACTATCCGGCCTATGAAAGAGTCGACTTAAAAATTGCAAAAGGGTTTTCCTTGTTTGATAACCCACTGCAGGTCTATCTCGACATAATGAATCTACTCAACAGGCGCAACGTTCTATCATACACTTACACCTATGATGAGAGCGGTAATCCTGTGAGGAAGGCTAATCTGCTTTACGGCCTTATTCCAACCATTGGTGTCAGTTATTCGTTCTAGGAGCAAACAATGTTTCTGGGATATGTACTGGACAGAGAACATTTAGGAAAGATCAAAGCCTTTGTCAAATTCCTGAAAGATAGGAAGAGGGACTTCTATCTGGCGGGATCCTTCATGCTTTTCTCTCTTTTGTTGACACTTCCGATGCCATGGGTAAGCATGAAGGTAGTGGACGAAGCTCTGGCGGCAAGAGACGCGAGGTTGTTTTTTGTTCTGGTTGCTGCATGGGCAGTGATCATTTTATTAAAGACTCTAACGACCTTCATGCAGAGTTACTTCCTGAACAATTTCCAGTTGTACTCCGTGCTTTCGTTGCGGGCCAGGATATTTCACCATCTTCTGCGCGTCCCACTGAGCTATTACTCCGACAAACAAACCGGGTATTTGATAACTCGCGTCTCGCAGGACGTGGAAGATGCGGTTTCTATATTGGGCAATTCATCATTGAATGTGATGCAGAGTCTATTGAGCCTTGTATTCGGCATATCTCTTATTTTCCTGATCAACGGAGTATTAGCTGCAATTGCGCTTGCCGTCGTCCCATTCTACTTGATAAGTCAGAGATTGTTTAATTTCAAAATCAGGAAAGTCAACAACGCGCGGAAGGAAGAGTGGTCGAAAGTAGGAGGGTTCCTGCAGGAAATTCTTAGCGGTGTTCTGAGCGTCAAGGTTTATAACAGGGAGAATTTCGAGATAGAAAGATTTAACGACAAGTCTGTTACCGCCATTCAGCTGACCGTGAGGAATTGGCTCTTGTCCGCTTACGCCGGTTCGGTCAATGGATTCATTCAAAGTCTGTCGCCGGTGGTGATACTCTCGATCGCCGGCTATTTCATAATGAATGGAAAGATGACTACCGGCGAGCTGGTCGGTTTCATCGGATACCTCAGTTTATTGTATGGGCCGTCAACGCAGCTGTTCGGATACTTCACGAACTTACAATCTGCGGTTGTCTCTGTCGACAGGATATTCGACATCTTGAAACAACCTGACGAGAGTAACGGAGTGTCCGGAATCGATGCGACGGATTTCAAGGGAGAGATTCGCTTTCAGGATGTGAATTTTCATTATGAGAAAGAAAAAAGTAATTTCAAGATTGAAGATTTGAGCCTGCAGATCAAACCGGGAGAGAGAATCGGTCTTGTTGGCAGAACGGGATCCGGCAAGACAACGATAGCGTACCTGTTGATGAGATTGTATGACCCGGATAGCGGGGATATTTATCTTGATGGCAAGGAAATACGTGAGTACGCTCTGACCGATTTGCGAAAGTTAGTCGGGATTGTGCCACAGGAGACATATATATTCAGCGGCACCATTGCTGAGAATATCAAATACGCGAACCTCGAAGCGAGCGATGAAGAGATGTATGCGGCTGCAAAGGCGTCGTACGCACACAACTTCATCAGCAATTTGCCGGACGGATACGACACGATAATAGGAGAGAGAGGTTTCCAACTTTCCGGTGGTCAGAAACAAATGATCTCAATCGCAAGAGTCTTTCTGTTAAATCCGAAAATACTTTTGCTTGATGAAGCGACCTCTTCAGTTGATCTTCAGTCGGAGAGTCTGATTAAGAAAGCAACTGCAGAGATAATGAAGAACAAGACATCGATAATAATCAGCCACAGACTGACATCGCTGACAAATGTAGACCGGATTGTCCTCATAGATAATGGCAAGGTGGTGGTAGTTGGGAGTCACGATGAATTGTACAGTTTCAACAGGCAGTATACGGAACTCTATGAAGGAAGCCTGTCTTAATTAACGCTTCCCGATCGCAAGGGGAATGCGATAGCGGGTGATATTAACAGCAGGAATTGAGCCCCAGATCGGTGGGAATTCGCGGCTAACGACTAATCCCTCAAAATGGACGGAATTCGGGGTGGTACGGGTGATGGGTGTCACTTTGAGCACGAACGATGGAGATCAGAACCCGAAAGGTCGAGCTCCGAGCTCGAACGATGGACTTCCGAACACGAACCTTCGAGCTCAGAACACCGACGATGGAGCTCTCGAGCACCAACGACCGAGCTCAGAACACGAAAGGTGGAGTTCTAAGCATGAACGGTCGAGCTCCGAGCACGAATGCTTGAGTTCCGAGCATTGACGATGGGGATCAGAACACGAACAGTTAAGTCCTGAGCACGAGTGGCCGAGCCTAGAACACGAACCGCCAAAGCTTGATTATACAGGAAGCACAGGCTACATTTTCACCGATGATCGTGCCGCGGTACAGGGGGAGAATGGCGCAGGCAGTTGAAGGTCATCCACCGCAAACGAATGGTACAAAAACGAAACGAAGATACGTTTTTGATGCATATAGGGTACAAGAAACGCAATGCGATATTGGAGGAGTTATGCGCAACCGCCGTCAGTATGAAAATCGAATAAGAGTATCGTGGACACTTCAATAATAGTAGCACTGGTAACAACCGCTGGAAGCATATTTGTGGCTGCAATCACTTTCTATCTGACTAAGCGCCATCAAATCAAGACTGATTGGCAAAGGGAAAAGGTCAACCATTATAAAGTGCTTCTTAGCGCGTTGTCTGACCTTGCTGTTGATGGAACCGACAAAGAAGAAGCAAACATGCGATTTGCTCTGGCGGTAAATACAATTTGTCTCGTGGCTCCCGAATATGTAATTCACGCACTGATGGCATTTCACAATGAGATTAAGTTTACAAATACCAACTGGTCCGTAGAGCGCCATGATAGGCTCTTGAGGGAACTTATGCTTGCCATTCGTCGGGATATTGGATTGTCTGGAAAAGATAACCGAGCCGAATTCGATTTTCATTTAATTGGCTCAAGAAAGGTTAAGAATGACGGCGGCAGCGGATAACAAGCGAGAAGAAGACGCTTATCATTGGATATACGTCGAGTTCGCTTCATCCCGCGCTCGTTGGAAGAACATGGATGCGCGGCACGACTTCTTCTCGTGTTACATTAGGCGCCAGCAGCTATTCAGCCGGAACCATATCAACAAGTTTATTATGCTTGCTCTCTGTATTTTGCAGTTCATCGATTATGAAATCTGACAGGGCTACATGTTAAAATGAAAAACCAATACTTGTCCCACATTTCATTGATAATAGTAATTACACTCCTCAATTCCTGCGCTTCCGTTCCTAAACCGCCGGATAAAGTTGAGAGTATTTCGGAATTTGAGAATTACCTCAACAAAGTAGTGGAATCCCGTACTCCTCCCGGCATGTCTTTAGCGGTGGTAAAGAACGATAGCATTATATACGGCAAAGGCTTTGGATGGGCTGACGAACCGCGGAAGATTCACGCCACACCGAATACAGTGTATCATTGGTGGTCATGTACGAAAATTGCCACTGCAATTGCCATCCTCCAACTTCAGGAAAGGGGAAAGCTCTCTTTAAATGATCCGGTTGTCCGCTATCTTCCTTTCTTCGGAGTTAAATACCCTTCCGATACCAGTAAGCAGGTAACTATTCTGAATCTCCTCAACCATACTTCAGGATTACCAGACCCATCCTTGTTTACTTTAATTCGCTGGATTCATCATGATGGAGATCCACCTATTAATCAAACTGATCTTGTTAAGAAAGTGCTTCCTGATTATTCCAAACTGAAGTTTGAGCCTGGAGACCATTCTGAATATTCAAACATCGGTTATATGGTGTTGGGTGCCATTATTGAAAAGATAACTGGCATGACGTATGAAGATTATATTCGTCAAAATATTCTTCAACCGCTGGGAATGAATCACACCGATTTTCTCTATACAAAAGTAATGGAACCGGACGAGGCAGCAGGCGCTCATCCAACATTTAATTTGATGACTCCTTTACTTCCATTGATCGCGGCATCATATATTCGCGATATTGATTGGGGCCATCTCTGGATGGAACGGGTTTATACAGACCAGACCCCATCCACGGGCCTCATTGGTTCGGTCTCAGATGCAGCCAGACTGGTTACTGCATATTTGAACGGTGGAGTGTTCAATGGTCGTCGAATACTTTCGCAAGAATCAATTACAACAATGACGTATGGGTGGCAAGTCAAAGCAAAGAATGAGGATTCTCTGAACTACCGCAGGCAGGGAATCGGTTGGCAAATCTACGGTAAATCTGGACGCTGGGTTCTCACGCATGATGGTGGTGGTCCAGGATTTAGTACGAAAATTCAATTGTATCCGGATGAACATCTTGGGTTTGTTCTGTTCACAAATGATGCTACATGCGAACCCTGGAAGATAATCAATTTGGCCGCTACCCTGAAATGGTGAAATGAATCCGTGTAAATTTCGATATGATTCAATTGATACAAGGTAGCTGCCGGCGCCTAACACGCCACATCACGACGCTCGACATCTTTATATATCGTTTCCGCTCCATGCCACCCTTGATTTGAGAGGGTGTTGGCCGGGCGGACCGGTTGGATTCACGGGGATGTTGTGCATCATATCGTGCCGGGCGATTCTACTTGAATAAATAATTTTGGTCGGACTAATCTTATCTCCTCGGGGATTTCACGTGACTTTGAAATACAGTCGGAGGATTACATGGCGGCATTAGTGCGCGTCGCTTTGGGCTTTGCATCAAAACCTATTGCTCGAAAGGTGGCGGTTTGGGTGTCAATAATAGCGACGGAACTCCTCGACATTTTCGCAGTTCCTTTTGCCCTTGTTGGGATTGAAAGAACTGGCCACGTTCCGTGGTCTCACGGACTTGCGATGTCACTGGCTTGGTCACTTGCGTTCGGGATAATTTCTGCACCGATATTTCGCGGCTATCGGATCGGCGTTCTTATGGGATGATTGGCCTTCAGCCATTGGGAAATAGACTTTGGCACTCATCCCGCGAGTGCAGTGTTTGCAGACCGTCCAACACATCCAGATTTGCCGCTGCTATTTGGGAGACCACCGTCTGTTGGCCTCGGATTGGAAAGTTATTCCATGACAACAGCATACATAACTGAATATGGAACGATGGCAGTTGGGATTGCGGCATATTTGATTTATCTTTTAAAACAAGGAAATGTCCGCAAAGTGGGCGAAGCGCAGCAGCACCGAAATTGACGCGCAATTTCTTTCTGCCGGAGATTGTCCGCCGTCGATCCCTACGATTGGTAAGAATCTGCAGGACATGGGAGTTCAAATTGGAAAACGTTGCGCATCATCTGGAAACTTCATTGCTCACAACGCTAGCTTGCGGAACGAACAGGTGACCTAGTGGAGTTCGAGTGATTCATCCGTCATTGAGCGTATGTTCCTCGCACTCTCTGTAGCGAATGTCGATAAGGTAGCCGAATTGTCTTTCCGATGGAGATGATCATGCTAAGATATGTTACTCTAATGATCCTGTTGTACACGGCGTTCCAGTGTATGTCGTGCAAGAAAACAGGTGCCCCAACCATTGCTTTGCAGAGTCCACCTACCGTGACTGCCGACAGTGTAGTCTTAGTGGTATCGGACAGTGCCACTGTCAGTGGGACTGTCAATCCGGAAGGGTCAGCGACGACGTATCATTTTGAGTATGACACGACGACGCTGTACAGATGGAAAACTCCAGAAGCGAGCGCTGGATCTGGATCCTTACCGGTTTGGGTTAGTTCCACGATCGCAAAGTTGGTCCCCGTTACCACGTACCATTATCGGCTTGTTGCCGTCAATGCTGGAGGTCTATCTTCAGCCGAAGGTCAGGCTTTCGTAACGCCGCCGCCTTCGCTGCCAATGAGACGGTTCATCTTCCCACTTGCTGTCGGTAATACCTGGATTTACACATACTCAGGGAGTCCGTTTCCAAACCGCTTGGTGTGGGGTACGCACACTTGGAAGGTCATTGGGCCTCAAACAGGTGGGAGTTGGTTACTTATGGATATTCAACAGGACACCACAAAATACGGAGAATACGCTCCGACTTTCTCAATAGACTCCGTCTACTTTACCGTCGTAGTAACTGCTGATTCTCTCATTGTCCCCTTCCCCGAATGGTTGCAATTGACATTCAGGTCAATTCTTATCCCAGTTTCTTTCAGGAGCGCCACAGATACATTCACTGTCTCATATCGCGAAGTGCTTGGTCTCGATTGGTACGAAGAAACGATGTACTCCTCTCGCATTGGACTGCTCAGATTCGAGGGAGCCGTGGGAACGATGGGTGCTCGGCAATCTGCGCTGCTAACATTGTCTAAATACTACCTTTACTAGAACTCTTGGTACAAAGGTGGCGACTGGGCCGGATGTTGATAGAGCGAACTAATTTGCTTTTTCACGATTGCCGCCTCCCAACGCGCTAAGCTCTTCATCGCCACTGCACGCAACATTTTGAAAAAGCACAAACTCCCGCTTGTAGTGGCATTTCGCGGGGAACACTCGGCGCGCTGAGAGAGGGACTTACCGAGCTTGTCTGCGACGGCACGCTTAGAAATAGATGTGTGATTGCACCAGTGCTTCGACTGGATTTGGTGCGCCAACCACATTATTTGCGTTGAACCGTACCTCCGGCATAAGGTCGACGTGAGGAATGGGATAAATATCTGCGCCGATGACGTACCTATAATAAATTGGCCCGCCCGAAACGGTCTTGAAATAGTCGAACCTTCCGGTCGCAGAGAGTCCGTTCATGATGGAATACGTTATCTCAGCGAAAGCCGCGTTTGATCTTGGCTTGCTCGAAGCGAAAGTGGGTACAAGCCCGGGAAGTGAGTTCGCCCAATCCCATTCCCCCAGTATTGTCAATTGTTGACCAATTCCAGCTCCGGCATGCACGCCGTACATTTGCGTGCTTCCTGCGGCATAGATGGAAGCTCCCAACATGAAATTACCTTTGACTAAGTATTCCGCTTTGCCGATGAAGGCTTTGTTGGAAGAAAAGTTGATGTTCGAAAATCCGTCTCCGTTGGTTGCATCTACGGTAACAAATAAGTTGTCGAATCGCGAACCGACTTCCACTCCGAGGTCGCGATAGTCGGGTACGAAGAACAATCCAACCTGCGGAAGTCCTTGCAGAAATCCTAAGTTGCCTCCTCGAGTATATGCGGTGTGGTCATCGAGTCTGATTCCATAAGATGGTTCGAACGCTCCGACTTTCACATAAGAATTGTCGTCATTGAACTTGTAAAGTCCATATGCCTCATATGCATTGTTTACAAAATCGTATTTCACGAAAAGATTCGTCGATGTGAAAAGTCTCAGTAGCGAATAGACGGCACCTTCCATCGATTGGAAAGTTGTCTTCTTCTGCTGACCGTCATACAGATATTGAAATCTGATGTCGCCTCCGAGAAGGATGTAATCGTTGAGCTGTGGATTGAAATTGAAATCGGTGCTGTCGTCGTGAGCGGGGATCAGGCGCAAATGACTGTCGACAAAGTCGGAGCTTCCGAAACTATTTCGAAGTTCGCCTCCGGTGGGATTTACGTGACAGTTTGAGCATTGCATTCCGGTCAAGATTGAAAAGCGCGGGAGTGCAAACGCAGAATTTGCAACAAGCAAAGGCAAAAATGCGCAGAGAAGCAAAGGCATGAATCGAAATGGCTTCATGGTACACCTCATTTCATTTTCTTTGTGTCTATGTGCCTGCATAGCTTTGTCCCTTTTCATGATTTAATCTCCGGTCTTAAATCCGCCTGCCGGTTCGCTAACCGGTTCTTTGTTCCCCTGATGGCATGTGTAGCATGTTGGCTGCTTCGCATTTGGATAGGAAAAGTAATCAGCTCTGATTTGTACAAGCATCTTCATCATCATTCGTGCTTTGCGCTTGGTGGGCTTTTCGTCGCTGGCAAAGTTGTCTGTGTTGTGGCAGAAATCACAGTCCACGCCGAGACTGGTCTTCACCATCCTCATCCAGCCCTTCAATTCTTCTTTTGACTTGAGGAATGTTAGAACCTGTAGATTCTTCGCGAAGGTAGGTTTCGCCTGTTGCATGGCAAATACCCTCTGACGAATCAATAAGCCACTTAATGCGACAGCGATGACGACAGGAATAACCAGCCAGAGTTTTCTTGCCATTTCTCCTCCATTTTTATTTGTGTAACAGAAGAGGCCACGACAAAGGTTCCGACATCAGAAAACAAAATTCAGCATGACACCGGGTTCCACTCGTTTCTGCACTTCATACTTTCCGTTTTCAGGGATGAATGTCCAGTAATAGTTTAGGCCGACCGTCATGAACGGATAGGGCCTGTAGCCAACGAACGCATGGAGGAGCGATCTCTGGTCGAGCCTGAAAACATCTTTGAAATTTTGAACGCCCCACCTGTCGTAGCTGGCGCTGAACGCGAACACGGGAATAACGTCAGGAAATCTCGTTTCAAGATGAAGGAGCCCGCCATGCGGGTCATGGTCGATGCCTCGATAGCCGCCGACAATTTGAAACTGTTGAAGGACCGCGACTGTGATCTGGCCGTACCATCCTGTCGAACTCTTCATGTTCTCCAGCTGTCTTGCCTTGCTAATGGCGGTGTCACTTGGAGTGTATCGTGTGAGCTCGTAGAACTGATCGAAATATTCCGGCAGGAATTGATCTCCGATGAACTGGCGTTCAATTTTGACCGATGCATTCAGGAGACCGAGTCCGCGGAATGTTCCTAACAGGCCGACTGCAGAACCGTGACCGAAGTGAATGATCTGGGCAAAACTATAATATGCGTCTATGTCGACGTATGAGGACCGAAGAAGCGGCAATCCGGCATCCAGACCGATTTCCGACATTTTACCCTTATCTGTCATCACGCTGTCACTGTGCGACGCCGTGTCATAAGTCGCGGCTATCACGCCGGAGTGAGGATTTTGGTCTGTCACGTAAGAAGCTCCAATTTCAAAACCTCCGATGATTGGAATGCTGCTCAACGTCGTGAACTTCAGCGGGCGGACGTAGCCCCTTCCACCAATCACGCCCGGACGTTGGAAGTCTCCGTAGATTGTCTCGAAGCCGAATTTTGTGAAGTCGACATCGAGCTCGCCTCCGATAGTTCTGTCGTCGAAGCTTGCGCTGTTATTGTAATCGTAAATGATGAGACCGTAACCGAGGGTCGCCATGGTGAGCTGTCCTACCTTGGCAAAAAGCGGATCATGTTTGTGTCCCCAGCTGATGTAGCGGATTATCTTGCGGTACGCGCCGTTTGACCAGTCGACCTTTCGAATCGTTCCGTCCGTACTTGAAATGCGCAGAGTCAAATCAAGGCCGACTCCGATTTTCCCGAACGACAGGTCCGGCATCACGCCGATCGTGTAGTAAGGAGTTGTCTGACCATTTTCGGTTATCCATGAAATGCCGAGACCTCCGGATATTTGATTTTGATCCGGCGGGACTAACGATTCTCCATAGATTCCAGTCGGTTGATAATATTGTGCGATGGTGAATGGTGCCGAAAAAAGAAATGCTGTGATAAGTGTTAGAAATAATTTCATGATATGTCTTTCTGGGTTACCCGAACAGAATTTTACAAATGAGCAACGCCCCGAGCATTCCTACAAAGTCTGCGATCAAGCCGGCTGCGACTGCGTGACGCGTGCGGTAAATGTTCACTGCGCCGAAATAAACTGCGATAACGTAAAATGTTGTCTCGCTGCTGCCGTACATAGTTGAGACGAGGACGCCAATGAAAGAGTCGGGGCCATATTGTTTCATGATGTCGGTCATCAGGCCGAGCGAGCCGCTGCCGCTGAGCGGTCTTAGAAGTGCCATCGGCAACACCTCAGGCGGCATTCCGATCAGGCGGGCGATAGGGGAGAGCGCTGCAACAAGGATATCCATCGCACCGCTTGCCCGGAAGATCCCTATCGCGACGAGCATTGCCACGAGGTATGGAATGATTTTCACGGCGACTTCAAATCCGCCTTTTGCGCCTGCAACGAACGATTCATAAATCGGAACTTTCTTCACTGCCGCGTAAGCCACGAAGGCTGCAACGATGAGTGGGATCGCGACTATCGATAGGGCTTCAAGAATCTCTTTGATCATTTGTCTTTGTCTGGAGGATCGTCACTCTGCTCGTGTCTTGCGTTATCGAGTCTGTATACCTTCAATCTCTGCAATAGTTTTGCGGCAGTGATTCCTGCGATCGTCGCCAGCCCGGCACCGAAGAAAGAGGTCATAAGAATCACTGTCGGATCTTTCGAGTTGATCGCGGCTCTCACGGCAATTGCAGTTGCGGGAATGATCGTAAGGCCCGCGGTATTTATGGCAAGAAAAGTCACCATCGCATTTGTCGCTGTACCTTTGTTTGGGTTTAACCTATCGAGCTCTTCCATTGCTTTTAGTCCGAGCGGTGTCGCCGCATTATTCAGCCCAAGCATGTTTGCAGCTATGTTCATTATCATTGCGCCGATCGCAGGATGATCCGGCGGTATTTCCGGAAAGAGTCTCACCATAATTGGCCGGACCATCTTCGCGATGATTTTTATGAGTCCGCTGTCTTCTGCAAGTTTCATCACGCCGAGCCAGAACGCCATGACCCCAATCAGAGCCAGAGCGATCTCGACTGCCGTCGAGCTATAACTTATGACTGCATCGAGCACAGCTTTCGTTTTGACGAGCGAAGTAGTCGGAAGGAGTATGAATAAATCTGAACCTGCTTTGCTTACGACCTTCGCTGTTATTTGCTTCTCATCGCCGGTAGTTTTCGCAACAGTTTTCCAAAGTTGTGGCGTTGAGTCATCTATCTTGATCTGAATTGTATTGTTGCCAAGCGACGCTGAAAGGTTGATCGTATCGCGATTCCCACCTGCAGGAATTGAAATTCCGAGTGTTTGCCTGTCGAGTCCGTAAAACTTTTCGAAGTACTTCTTGCTTATGAGAGCGTTGCCGTTGTGTCCGGCTGTGCTGTCATACTGTATTTCGAACTCGCTCCCGTTGCGATACCTGTTTGTCGACGCGTCATAGATGTCGTTCCCAGCCGCAGTGAGTACTCCGATCAAAACCAGCCCGAGCCAGACGTAATTCAGCATCTTGCTGGAGCTTTCTCTACAATATCAAGCAGGCTAAACCAGCTCCCCGCGAAAGACGGTTCATCAGCTAGCACTTCTAATAATTCTAAGACTTCCGTTTGCAAGTTTATCAGGAACCTTGTGCACGAGTTAAGAGATACAACAGACTAAATATAAAGGCTCATGGTGAAGGTTTCCAACTTTTTTCAAGTGATTAAGTTGCTTTTGAACATAGAAAAGAAGCACGGGATTAGAAGGGCCGGCAGGCATTAAGCTGCAGGAATCCAATCTTACATCTCGGTGACTTGGCTGCCGGTCAGAAGGATTTATGTTTGTATGGTAATGTTGACGAGGCCGCCCGTACCGGCCTTAGATAGCAGCCTCGATCTTTGCGCCCATCTGGTCTGTCGATAGCACGTTCATGCCCGGCGATGAAATGTCTGCCGTTCTAAATCCTTCGTTCAACACTAACTCGACTGCGCGGAAAATCTTCTTCGAAAGCTCCTTTTGCTTGAGAGTATATTCCAACAGCATCGCTGCAGAGAGTATGCTGGCGATCGGGTTCGCGAGACCTTTGCCTGCGATGTCCGGTGCGCTACCGTGCACCGGTTCATAGAGTACGTGTTTTTCGCCGATACTTGCTGATGGAAGCATACCGATTGAACCCGTCAGCATCGACGCTTCGTCACTCAAGAATATCGCCGAACATATTTTCGGTGAGTATCACGTCGAACTGCTTCGGGTTCCTGATGAGCTGCATTGACGCATTGTCGACATACATGTGGTCGAGCTGAACGTCATTGTAATTAGATTTGTGAATCCTGTTAACGACATCGCGCCAGAGCATCGATGTGTGAAGGATATTTGCCTTGTCTACTGAGGTGACCTTTCTGTTCCTCGTTTTAGCAAGCTTGAACGCTGTGTGGGCGATGCGCTCGATCTCTGGCTCGGTGTATGTCATGGTATTGATGCCGCGACGTGTGCCGTTCTCTTCCTGAATACATGCAGGTTTGCCGAAATAGATTCCTCCGGTCAGCTCGCGCACAACAACCAGGTCGATACCTTTTACAACCTCAGGTTTGAGTGAAGATGAACTAATGAGCGCATCGAACATGATCGCGGGCCTGATGTTCGCATAGAGTTCGAGTGACTTGCGCAGACCGAGAAGCGCTTGTTCGGGCTTGAGCTCGTATGGAAGTGAATCCCACTTTGGACCGCCTACCGCCCCGAGCAGAACCGCATCGCTCGAAAGGGCGGCCTTCAGAGTTTCATCAGGCAGCGGCTTGCCGAAGGCATCGACCGCAACTCCGCCGGCCTTCAATTCAGTGAAAGCAAATTGTTCATTCAGGATCTGCGAGGCTCTTTTGAGTATGCGAATCGCCTGTGCGGTAACTTCAGTGCCGATGCCATCACCAGGTATAACCGCGATGTTAAACATTCGCGTCCACTTTCGCCTTTATCATGCCGGTCTTCCGCGCGTAAGAGAACAATCCGCCTGCGTTTATTATTGCGGCAGCATCTCCGAGAGGCCGCAGCGTGAACGAAGCTCCGGTCGCGGAGTTCGTGATTGTGTTCTTTTCTAAGTCGATCACGGCCTCATCTCCCGTGGAAAAAAAACCGTGAATGTTTTCGACTGATTCAAGCGGCATAAGGAAGCCGCCGTCGACCGAGTTTCTATAAAAGATCCTGGCGTATGTTTGCGCGACAACCGCTTTCACGCCTGCGACCTGGAGCGCGAGCGGCGCATGCTCTCTCGAGGACCCGCATCCGAAGTTCTTTCCAGCTACGATGATGTCGAAATCGGATTGATAGCTGTCTCCCTTGATGAATTTGATTCCGCCGTGAGGCAGTCCCGACTTTTCGTCAGGTACTCCGCTCATCGCGTACTTCCCGAAAAGTTTTCGTTCGTCGGGCGAATGAGTATCGTAGACAAGATGCTTCGCCGGAATAATTTGGTCAGTGTCAACATGGTTTCCGACGACATAAACTCTTCCAACAATTTTATTCGATTGCATTGGTTCTCCTCGATAGCCTTCAGCTATCAGCAATCAGCTCGCACTTGTGAATTCTGGCCGCTGATGGCCGACCACTGAACGCTGATAGTTTTTACAGATATTTTCTCGGGTCCGTTATCTTACCCGTGATCGCCGAAGCGGCAGCAGTCAACGGAGATGCCAGGAATACTTGTGCCTTCTTGGAACCCATCCTGCCGGGGAAGTTGCGGTTCGTTGTCGAGATGCAGACTTCCTGTCCGTTCAAGCGGCCGAATGTGTCATCCGGACCTCCCAGGCAGGCACCGCAACTGGCGTTTCCTATTCTGCAGCCTGCCTCTTCAAATATTGTCCGGAGTGTTCTTCCGTCAACCTTGGTTTCAGCCAGTCCTCTTGCTATGTCGGTTGTTGCCGGGACGATGAATGTATCCACTGCGGTCTTCTTTCCTGTCAGTATTTTGGAGGCTGCGATGAAATCTGTCAACTTGCCGCCGGTGCATGAACCTATGTAAACTCGGTCGACTCTCACATCGGAGAGGTTTTCGGCAGCTTCGACATTCTCCGGTGAATGCGGCTTTGCCACGAGAGGTGTCAGCTTGCTTACGTCGTACTTTCTCTCCGATGCGAACTCAGCGTCGTCATCATTCTGTACTGGACTGAACGACTTCTTGCTCCTTGCCTTAACATACTCGATCGTCTTCTCGTCCGGTGCGATTACTCCGTTCTTTCCGCCTGCTTCTATGACCATGTTGCACAGAGTCATGCGCTCTTCGATGTTCAGATCGTAGACGGCATCTCCCGCAAACTCCATTGCCTGATATGATGCTCCATCGACTCCGATGTCGCCGATGATTCTGAGTATCAGGTCTTTTGCCATAAGGTACTCGGGCATCTCACCGTCAAGAACGAATCGCAGCGTCGACGGAACCTTCACCCATAGTTTTCCGGTGCCCATGATGAATGCAGCGTCTGTGTTTCCGATGCCTGTCGCAAATTCGCCGAAGGCTCCGGCCGTGCAAGTGTGGGAGTCTGTTCCGAACAGTACTTCACCCGGTCGGGCGAAACCTTCCTCGGGCAACGCGATGTGGCAGACCCCTTTGTAGCGGGGCGTTCCGACATCGTAGAAGTTTTCTATCTTTTGCTCTCTTACGAATTCTCTTAGACTGTTCACATTTCGCTTCGCGTGTTCATCTGCCGTGAAAATATAATGGTCCGGGATTACCACGACCTTGTCGCTGTCCCATAGCGTCGCATTATTTCCGAACTCTTTCTTGAATATTGATATTGTCCCCGGTCCGGTGACGTCGTGTGTCATTAGAACGTCGACGTTCACCCACACGTTTTCACCTGGGACAAGCTTTTCCTTACCTGAATGATTTGCGAGTATTTTTTCTGTTATTGTCATTCCCATTTTATTTGTCTCTTCTTCCTTCTCATGCTGTTTGGATTATGATCAATCTGATTGTATGATGGGCTTTGATTATCACTCAGGCTGACTTGTCAGTGTGAGAGTGTTCCTTCAGCAAGCATAACATTCATAAAATCATTCTAACTAATCATAGTTTAGACTGCACCAACCTGGTTGCTCACCACTTTGTCCGGGGAAGTTTTCTTTGACCTTGCCGACATCGCGCGGTTCGTTGCCTGGAGATATGCTTCAACGCTGCCGGTCACAATGTCCGTGCTCGCCGCGTGACCCGTGAAGATCACATTGTTGAAAATTACTTTGACGAAGACTTCGCCGACCGCGTCTCCGCCCCAGGTCACCGATTTTATCGTGTAATCAACCAGCTGTCCGTTCGTCTTCGTTATTCTCTCCACCGCTTTGTATGCGGCATCGACAGGTCCATCGCCGGTTGCGGAATCACAATAGGTTTGTTTCCCGTCGCTCAACTCGAGTACGGCAGTAGACTTCACGCCGGTTCCAGTCATCACTTGCAGGCTCGCGAGGGAGTAGCTCGATTCATCGCGCTCAACTTCGTTATTCAAGATTGCGACCAGGTCGTCGTCCAATATTTCCTTCTTCTTATCCGCGAGCCGAGTGAACTCGACGTAGACGTTCTCGAGCTCTTCGGCGGTCAGGGAATATCCCAGCTCTTCGAATCTCTTTTTAAGAGCATGCCTGCCGGAATGCTTTCCGAGAACCAGAGTCGAATGCTTAATGCCAACGGATTCAGGCGTCATTATTTCATAAGTCATCCTGCTTTTGATAATGCCGTCTTGGTGGATTCCCGCTTCATGCGAGAAGGCATTTGCACCGACGATGGCCTTATTTCGCTGTACCATCATGCCGGTCAAGGTAGACAGGAGCCGGCTCGACTTGTAAATCTCTTCTGTGTTGACATCGGTCTGAAAGGGAAGTACATCAGGGCGCGTTCGAAGGGTCATCACGAATTCTTCCAGCGAAGCGTTTCCAGCACGCTCTCCGATTCCGTTGACAGTGCACTCAACCTGTCGCGCACCGTTCATGATCGCAGCGATGGAATTCGAGACTGCGAGACCCAGGTCATTATGGCAATGGACACTGATAATTGCCTTGTCTATGTTCCTGACCCTTTCGCGGACGGCCTTGATCATGTTTCCGAACTCGGCGGGGATAGCGTAACCAACTGTGTCGGGGAGATTTACGACTACGGCTCCGGCATCGATGACCGCCTCGATCACCTGGCAGAGATAGTCGAAGTCGCTGCGGCTCGCGTCCTCACAACTAAACTCAACATCATTCGTCAACTTCTTTGCATACGCCACAGCGTTCACCGATTGTTCCAGGACTTCTTCTCTTGTTTTTTTCAACTTGTACTTCAAATGGATATCGCTTGTTGCGACAAAAGTGTGGATGCGCGGCTTTGTAGAATATTGTATCGCCTCGAAAGCTCGATCGATGTCGAGAGTGGTTACCCGGGAAAGCGCGGCGATAGTCGGGCCTTTGATCGTCCTGGCTATTTCCCTTACCGCCTCGAAGTCTCCTTCCGAAGCTATCGGAAATCCAGCCTCGATGATGTCCACATTCAATGCCTCGAGCTGTCGCGCCATCCTCAGCTTTTCTTTTGTGTTCATGCTGCATCCGGGCGATTGCTCACCATCCCGCAGTGTCGTGTCGAAGATAAAAATCTTGTCCTTCATGTTATCAGTGCCTTTTCGTTTTACTGGAACATGCTGTTGATTGCATCCGTGATGTCGTTGTTAGCTCTCAATTGTCTGAGGTGTTTTTCGATCTGGAGATAGTGCTCGTATTTCTGGCTCGCAAGTGAACGGAAGAGTCTTTTTGTCTCAACATCTTCGGATAGTTCAGCGTGATCGTTATACTCCTTGATCGTTTCCATTTCGCTGCTCAACGCTTTTTCAAGCAATTCGATTCGTGTCTGGGCTTTCATTTTACTCCCTCCATTTGCCTTTCTGTTTTTTTCTGGTCATCGTTATCTTTCATCATTTTGAAAACTATGGAATCAACCATCGCTTTCCAGCTTGCTTCAATTATGTTTTCAGAAACTCCGACCGTGGTCCAATTGGAATCATGGTCGGTGGTTTCAATTAAGACTCTTACCTTGGCGCTCGTCCCTTCGCTGGCATCGACAACTCTGACTTTGTAATCGGATAGCTTCGTTTCTTCCAACTGCGGATAGAATTGCAGGAGCGCCTTCCTCAGAGCGTTGTCGAGTGCATTGACGGGACCGTTACCTTCGGAGGCGGTATGTTCGATTCTGTCGCCGACCCGGAGCTTTATGACCGCTTCGGTGTGAGAGACTCCGGCGTTCGCATTTTTCTCTATGATTATTCGAAGGGCCTGGAGTTCGAACGGTATCTCAACATCGCCCGTATCCTTTCTCATCAGTATTTCCAACGACGCATCTGCATCTTCAAACACATAGCCTTCGTTCTCAAGCGACTTGAGCTCATTTACAATGGCCGTTGCCTGTCCATTGCTCCCCGCCAGATCGATGCCGAGCTCATTTGCTTTGTAGAGCACATTGCTCTTGCCTGATAGATCGCTGACCAGGACGCGACGCGAGTTGCCAACGAGTTCGGGCTTAATGTGCTCGTACGTACGCTCGGCCTTCATCACGGCGCTCACGTGAACTCCACCCTTATGTGCAAAGGCGCTTTGTCCGACGTACGGCAGATTTTTTCGCGGCTGGAGATTCGCGACCTCGCTGACGAATCTCGACAGTTCAGTGATCGTTCTGAGCTTTTCAGGAGGAAACAACTGATATCCCATCTTCAACTGGAGGTTCGGAATTATGGAACAGAGGTTGGCATTGCCACACCGTTCGCCGAATCCGTTTATCGTGCCCTGAACCTGGACACATCCCGCGCGGACTGCGGCGATCGAGTTTGCGACAGCGAGCTCAGAGTCGTTGTGAGCGTGAATTCCCAATCGGACTTCTCCCCGGGAAGGTCGAGATCCCGACAGTGCCTCCATTGCGGCGTTCGTAATCAGTTCAAGCTCATATGTTATGGTGCCGCCGTTGGTGTCGCACAGAACGATGAAGTCTGCCCCGGCAGATTGAGCGGCACAAATTGTCTTCAGGGCATAATCTCGATTTGCATTGAAACCATCGAAGAAATGCTCCGCGTCATAGACGACTTCTTTGCCGTTGTCCTTCAGGTATTTCACTGTCTCGAAAATTATTTCGAGATTCCTCTCCCGCGTAGTGCCGAGTGCTTCGGTTACATGCATGTCCCATGATTTTCCGAAGATTGTTACTACGGGAGTTTCTGCTTTGAGGAGCTGGTTTACGTTGTCGTCTGATTCAGGTTTCGTTGAGGCGCGGCAGGTGCTGCCGAAAGCTGCGAGCTTCGCATGTCTGAGCCTGACATTCTTCATCCTTTCAAAGAAGTCCATGTCCTTCGGGTTCGAGCCTGGCCAGCCGCCTTCGATGTAATCGACGCCGAAAACATCGAGACGATGAGCGATCTTTATCTTGTCTTCGACACTGAAAGAAATCTCTTCTCCCTGAGTGCCGTCGCGAAGCGTGGTGTCGTATATGAATATTCTTGGTTCCATCATTATTCCTTTCAGGGTACTTGACTTATTTCTTCAGCCAGCTCATCATTTCACGCAGCTTCGATCCGACTCGCTCGACCAGATGATTGTTCATCTGCTTTCGCATTTTCAAGAAATTCTTTTGCTTATTCTTGAACGTTTCATTGATCCACTCCTTCGCGAATTTTCCTGTTTGAATTTCGTTCAGTATCTTCTTCATTTCTTTTCGCGTCTGTTTCGTGACGACTCTCGGACCTCTCGTGTAGCCGCCGTACTCGGCGGTATCGCTGACTGAGAAATTCATTCTCGAGAGTCCACCTTCGTAATAGAGGTCGACGATAAGTTTCAATTCGTGCATGCACTCGAAGTAAGCAAGTTCCGGCGGATAGCCTCCCTGTACCAGGGTTTCGAATCCTGCCTTTATCAACTCTTCCGATCCGCCGCAGAGGACGGCCTGCTCGCCGAACAAATCTGTTTCGGTCTCATCCTTGAAAGTAGTCTTGATTACTCCAGCTCTCGTTCCTCCAATTCCCTTCGCGTATGCAAGCGCGTACTCCAGTCCTTTCTTCGAATGGTTTTGCTGGACGGCTATCAGGCACGGTGTGCCGGCACCTTGTGTGAACACTCGCCTTACAAGATGACCCGGAGCCTTCGGGGCGATCATTATGACATCGATGTTCTTCGGCGGAACGACCAGCTTGTAATGGATATTGAAGCCGTGCGCAAATGCAAGCACTTTTCCTTCGGACACATTCGGTCCGATCTCTTCTTCGTAGAGTTTCTTCTGTGCCATGTCGGGCGCAAGTATCATTACGAGGTCAGCGCGGGCAGAAGCATCGTACGGTGATAATACGCTAAGGCCTTCAGCCTCAGCCGCAGCGCGCGACTTGCTATTCGGCTGTAGACCTACAACAACTTTAACGCCGCTGTCACGGAGGTTGAGAGCATGGGCATGTCCCTGACTTCCGTAACCTATTATCGCGACTGTTTTATCATTTAGAAGCGTAAGATCCGCGTCCGAATCGTAGTAGACTTTCATCTCAGTTCCTTCATTTTGGTTTATGAAAAGGGATAAAGGCGCATTGATTCAAAGGCATGAAGGAGGAATCTGTGAATCGACACAAAGGCGTATCACTTTGCAGCTTGAGTCTTTGTGCCTTTGTTCCTCTATCGCTTTGTGCCAGTATATTCATACTGTTCCTTCAAATTCACGCTTCAGAGCGACCCGCCCGGTTCGCGCTATTTCTTTGATGCCGAAGGGCTCAAGCATCTTTATCATTGCTTCCACTTTTTGCTCACCACCCGTCGCTTCGATAGTGATAGAGCGCGGACTTATGTCGATTATCTTGGAGCGGAAGATTTCAGATATCTGCATGAGCTCCGGTCGCGAATTACGATTTGCCGAAACCTTAATCAATACCAACTCTCGCTCGACGAAGCTCTCGTAAGTTAAATCCATGACCTTGGTGACATCGATGAGCTTGTTCAGCTGTTTTATGATTTGCTCAATGACATCGTCGTCGCCTTTGGAAACGACCGTCACGCGGGCGATGGAGTCGTCCTCGCTCGTGCCGACTGAAATGCTGTCGATGTTATAACCGCGAGCGCTAAAGAGCCCGACAATTCTGTTCAGCGCACCGAATTTGTTCTCTACCAAAATCGAGATGGTGTGCTTTTTCACTTCACAGCCTCCGTTTGAGACCTGGCCATCTTTAGCTCTTCGACGGATTTCGGATAATCCATTATCTGAGAAACTGTCCCGCCGCTGGGTATCATCGGGAAGACGTTGTCTTCCTCGATAGTCTTGAAATCCATCAGGACAGGCCGATCGTTTATTTCAATCGCCTCTTTAAGAATCGGAATGACCTCGGCGGTCCTATCGGAACTGAATCCAGCGGCTCCGAATGCCTCGGCCAACTTTACAAAGTTCGGGTTGCTACCGAGCGTGACGTGACTGTACCGTTTCTTGTAGAACATGTCCTGCCACTGCCTGACCATGCCGAGGTACCCGTTGTTCAGTATTACGATTTTTATCGGGAGCTTATTCCAGGCTGCGGTCGCAAGCTCCTGGATATTCATCTGAATTCCGCCGTCTCCATTTATGCTGAAGATGGGTCTGTCCTTCACACCGAATGCGGCGCCGATCGAGGCCGGAAATGAAAAGCCCATCGTTCCCAGTCCGCCGGATGTGATGTTTGACCTAGGATTCCTGAACCGGTAAAACTGCGCCGTCCACATCTGGTTCTGTCCGACGTCAGTCGTAATTACCGCCTCACCGTTTGTCAGTTCATATATCTTCTCGATGACGTATTG
Organism: uncultured Bacteroidota bacterium; assembly: GCA_963704305.1. Lineage (GTDB taxonomy): Bacteria > Bacteroidota > Ignavibacteria > Kryptoniales > JAKASW01 > JAKASW01. The sequence continues at coordinate 2,887,691 of OY969888.1, forward strand.
TGCGCGGATCTGGTCACCGCTTTCGTAACGGAGCGGATGTTCGACTGCCCACCCTTTGATTTGACTGAGCCACTCTTTTGTATCCAACGGCTGGACAAGCGGTACTAATCTTTCCAGCACGTGTCGGACGTCCCCGACTATGGGCACGTCAACTTTCACGTTCTTACTTATCGCTGACGGATCGATATCAATGTGAATCTTCTTCGAGTTTGGTGAGAAGAGCTGGGGGTTGCCGGTCACGCGGTCGTCGAATCGTGAACCGATCGCAATCAGACAATCGCATTGGTCGACCGCAACGTTTGAGTACCATGTCCCATGCATTCCAAGCATGCCCATCGACAGCTCGTCGTCGGCCGGGAAGGCGCCAAGACCCATCAATGTCATTGCAACTGGTGCGTTCAGTTTCTTCGCGAGATTGTAAACTTCCTTTGAGGCATTTGAATTGATCACTCCGCCGCCAACGTACAGGACAGGTTTTCTGGAAGAGTTTATGATCTCAACTGCCTTATTGATTTGTCCCATGTGCCCAAAATAGAATGGGTGATAGCCGCGAAGTTTTACCTCCTTCGGATAAACGAATGAAGATCGAGATGCCATCACGTCCTTCGGCATGTCGACCACAACCGGTCCGGGCCTTCCCGTCGCCGCGATATGAAACGCAGCTTTTATCGTCCACGCAAGTTCGCGAACGTCCTTGACGAGAAAATTGTGTTTGGTGATCGAGCGGGTGATCCCGATTATGTCAGCCTCCTGGAAAGCATCGTTGCCTATTAAATGAGTCGCAACCTGCCCGGTGAACACGACGATCGGTACCGAGTCCATGTAGGCGTCGGCGATGCCCGTGACGGTGTTCGTCGCGCCCGGCCCGGAAGTCACTACGACCACGCCGACTTTTCCGGTTGCCTTCGCGTAACCTTCTGCGGCGTGCACGGCGCCTTGTTCATGTCTTGTGAGAATGTGTTGTATGTTGGACATGTCGTGCATTGCATCGTATACTCCGATCACCGCACCGCCAGGATAGCCGAACATGTATTCAACTTTCTCTTCCATCAGACATTTGACGAAAATCTCCGCGCCAGTCATTTCATTCGTGCTCATTCTTCGTATCTCCAGGTTGGTTATAAAAACTAATACTCACTGTCAACGTTCACATAAACAACAAGGTGATCAGTTCACAGATCACTGTTCACTTACAACTGTTTTCTCAAAGAATCGCCTCAAGCCGCTCACGGCACAGCTTTGCGCTTCAGGCTATTCCCGTTGAGTTGATATGACTATTTGGTTAAGGTTTGTTTGCTCGGGGAATAACCTTCGGCTATTTAGCTAATAATGCCGAGGAGGATATTCCCCTCGCTAAGGAGGAGAATAAGAATGGAAATAATAACGATGAGGCCAAGGAGATCTGAACTGACAGGATCCAACGCAGGCAGCGAGAGAACTCTCGTCGATATGCCGTGCGTGTCGTATGTCGTGTTACAGTCAGTCATTTTTTCCTTTTTAGAGTATAAGAAACTGTTGTAACTATGTCAATAGTTTTATCGGAAATATTTTGAGAAACCTAACGTCAAAAAGCTGACATGTTCTTAAAACCTGTCAGGGTCAGACATTGCTTTCGGATGGTAGCGGGCTATTCTTATTGCGAGACTTCTCTTTGCGTCCATCCCGTCCACATTGCGCCCTTTTGCCGCTCCGACATTATGCTTTCGTAAAAGGATGCGGCATGTCCCGTCAAAAACATTTTATGTGTCGGGATCCCGCCTCCGCGATGATCGCAGAGCGGCAGCGGCTAGATTCAACCGCGGCGAACGCAGAGAAGGCGCACCTGTCTGCCGAAGCACTTCGGCGTGCAGGCGCAAAGGTCGCAGGTGGAATATCACCACCTTCAAAATAGCCCACTACCTTGCGGTTTGTTTCTTAGCCGATGCCTTGATAACTTTTTATGGTTGAAGAACCAGTCACAGATGAGGAGAAGAAATGAACGGGGATAGAGGAAAAATATTATGGGTTGATGACGAGATTGAGTTATTGAGACCTCATGTTATCTTCCTCCAGGATAAGGGTTATGAGGTCGATACTGCCACGAACGGTCAGGATGCCATAGAACTTGTTAAGCAGAATTTCCACGAAGAAAATTATGATCTAATCCTTCTCGATGAGATGATGGCGGGTATGGGCGGTCTCAGCACGCTCGAAGTAATCAAAGGGATCGCTCCGGAAATACCGGTTGTCATGATCACGAAGAATGAAGCCGAATCGCTGATGGACGAGGCAATTGGTCAGAAGATCAGCGACTATCTCACAAAACCTGTTAACCCGAGTCAGATACTTTTGACGGCAAAGAAGATCATAGATGGCCACCGCATCGCGGGTGAGCGTGTCTCAAGAGATTATGTGTCCGAGTTTCGCGAGATCTCCTCTCAACTTGACAGTCAGTTGAATTACAACGACTGGATTGAGATTCATCAGAAGTTGACTCATTGGGAATTGGAGATCGATCAACATCCTGAAACAGGTCTGAAAGAGCCGTTGATGGATCAGCGACGTGCAGCGAACGCTGCGTTCGGGAAGTATATCGACGAGGAATATAGAGGTTGGGTGGGTCGAAAGACTGACCGGCCTAAATTATCCCACGAAGTTTTTGAGACTTACGTCTTGCCGAAGATGTCTTCTCAAAGGCCGGTGGTTCTGATCGTGATAGATTGCCTGAGACTCGACCAGTGGTTGATCATGGAGGAATTCTTGCGCGACTTTTTCGCGATAAGAAAAGAGTATTACTACTCGATTCTCCCGACGGCCACCCCATACTCCCGCAATGCAATTTTCAGCGGACTTCTTCCGCTGGAGATGGAGAAGCGATTCCCGGAAATATGGGACAAGGGTAACTCCGATGATGACTCGAGCAGAAATCGTTATGAGAAGGAGTTGCTTACAGATTTGCTGCAGAGGAAAAGGTTGAGGGTTGAGCCGAAGTACATCAAAATCATCGATCCCGAATTTGGAAAGAACGTCGTTTCGAATATCCAGAGTTTCGCCCGGCTGCCGCTGACAACGATCGTTGTTAACTTTGTCGACATACTGGCGCACTCGCGCTCCGATTCCGAAATCCTCAAAGAGATCGCACCCGATGAAAGCGCCTACCGCTCTCTGACGAGATCGTGGTTCCAGCATTCCTATCTGCTCGATCTTTTCAATTCGCTTGCAGAAACCGACATGACGCTTGTCGTCACTACCGATCATGGAAGTGTCCGCAGCCTGAGAGGCTCCAAGGTGCTAGGTGATCGCGAGGCGTCCACGAATCTTCGATACAAGTTCGGCCGGAACCTGAAGTGCGACGACAGGCAGGCGATCTTCGTCAAGAACCCCGAGGACTTCATGCTTCCCCGACGAGGCGTAACAATAAACTACATAATCGCCAAGGAAGATTTCTATTTTGTTTATCCGACCGATTACCACAAGTACCTCGAACAATACCACGACAGCTTCCAGCACGGCGGGATATCGCTTGAAGAAATGATCCTACCTGTCGTATTTCTTGAGCCGAGGTAAGTTCTCACAATTCATGGAGATGTTTGTTTCGAAGAGCGAAATCGAAACGGTCAAGCACGCGAAGGAATTTGCGAGTCAACTTCACCCGGGAAGCTTCGTTGCGCTTTATGGCGACCTTGGCGCAGGGAAGACTCAATTTGTCAAGGGAGTATGTCAGGCTTTTGGAGTGAAGGAGATTGTCAACAGCCCGACTTTCACAATTGTAAATGAGTATCATGGTACGCTGCCTGTCTTTCACATCGATTTGTACAGGATCAAGGATGTGGACGAGATAATCGGCATCGGGTTCGACGAATTCATCGAGTCGGAAGGGATCTGCCTGGTTGAGTGGGCAGAGAAATTGGACGGGATTGTGCCGAAGGAAAGGTACGACGTGAAAATGTCGGTTGTAGACGATTCGACTCGAGAGATCATCGTGGATTTTGTCGGGGCTAACAATTGACCAGGTCAAGAATACTTGCGATAGAAACTGCCACGAAAGTCTGTTCCGTCGCCATGATCGACGACAGCGGAGTTCTCGGCGAGACCTCTCTCCTGATCCCGCGAGTACATGTCGAGCGGATTGTCATCATGATTAATAATCTCCTCGGTGATCTTCGGCTGAGCCACTCCGATCTCGATGCGATCGCAGTCTCGAACGGGCCCGGGAGCTTTACGGGCTTGCGGATTGGCTTGAGCGTTGCGAAAGGGATCGCGTTCGCACTAGAGAAGAAAGTTATTGCGGTTCCCACGCTCGACGCGATCGCGTACAGCCTTGTTGGTCTCGATAATGGAAACGTAATCGTACCGCTTCTTCATGCACGTGGAGAAGAGTTTTACTATGCATCGTTTAGATTCTCCGGTTCAAAGATAGAGCGATTGAGAGACTATCACGTTGGTCCCGCGGAGAATATCGCTGAAGAATCTGACCCTGATGTAATATTTGTCGGAGAAGGCGTCCAGACTTTTTCGACATATGAATTTGTTAGAGAAAAGTTCAATGCAAACTCATTCAAGAATATCCCTGCCTCTGCACGACAGGTCGCACTCCTCGGAAGAGAAAAGTTGGCAAGGAATGATGTTGCCGACCTCAGATCGTTAGTTCCATTATACATAAAAGATTTTGTCGCTCTCAAGCCGCACTCCACCGAACGCTTTGTCCCCGAAACTTCAGAACGCAGGTGACGTTGCGTCCGGTGAAGGGAAGTAACATTAACAAACTTCCGGAGAAAACTTGATGTCTTGGTTCAAACGTTCGACACAGAACATTGTATCGGGAGAGAAGAAAGACTTGCCTGAAGGATCATGGGTGAAGTGCGAGAAGTGCGGCGAGATGCTGCACAAGACGCAGCTCGAAGACAACCTGTGGACCTGCAACAAGTGTAATTTCCATTTCAGGATAGGAAGCAAAGAGTACATCCAGATTCTCATTGACAAGAAGACATACAAGGAGACCGACAGGACATTGAGGTCTACAGACCCTTTGAAGTTTGTCGACACAAAATCTTACAAGGTCAGACTTACCGAAGCGCAAAAGAATACAGGTCTTGTTGATGCTATCAAGACAGGTACCGGCGAGATAAACGGGCACAAGGTGATGTTTGGTTGTATGGATTTCAAGTTCATCGGGGGAAGCATGGGGTCGGTGGTTGGCGAGAAAGTTGCGCGCTCTATCGACAGGGCGGTGAGAACCAGGCGCCCGCTAATTATCATTTCGCAGAGCGGCGGCGCGAGAATGATGGAAGCAGCAATCTCACTGATGCAACTCGCAAAGACCAGCGCAAGACTCACGAGATTACACAAGGCAGGTCTTCCATATATCTCCGTTCTTGTCGACCCGACGACAGGCGGCGTAACGGCGAGCTTCGCTATGCTAGGAGATTTCAACGTAGCCGAGCCGGGTGCGTTGATCGGTTTTGCCGGGCCACGCGTGATCAAGCAGGCGGTCGGAAAAGACTTGCCCGACGGTTTCCAGCGCTCCGAGTTTTTGCTCGACAAGGGGTTTGTCGATTTCATAGTGCATCGAAAAGAGCTCAAGGGAAAAATCACTCAACTCCTGGAGCTGCTGGAATCTTGACAGCACGATGACAATCAGAATTATCGGCGTTCCGATGGATCTCGGCGCCGGAAGACGCGGTGTAGACATGGGTCCGTCGGCGCTTCGGATCGCAGGACTCACAGAGCGCTTGCGCGACATCGGTCACACGGTCTCCGATGAGGGCGACATCCAGGTGAAGGTTCCCGAAAGCCAGGAAATTGACAACCCTCAGCTGAAGTACCTGCCCGAAATTGTTCGCGTCACTACGATACTTGCTCACAGAGTCGAAGAGGCAATGGAGCGGCACGAGTTTCCTCTCGTTCTCGGGGGCGACCATTCCATCGCGATGGGAACCATATCCGGTCTGTCCGGTTACGCGCGCAAACACAATTTGCGCTTCGGACTCATCTGGATCGACGCACATGCCGACATGAATACGAGCGAGACAACTCCTTCAGGAAATATTCACGGCATGCCTCTGGCGGTAGTTCTCGGCGAAGGCCCTCGCGAGCTCACAACGATCGGTGGAGATTTTAGAAAGGTCGATCCGCATAACGTGGCCCTTCTCGGCGTTCGCAACATAGATAAAGCCGAGAAAGAGATTGTCAGGAAAACGGGGATCACATACTACACGATGGCAGACATCGACAAGTATGGCGCTCACCGGATAATCGGAAGGGTACTCAAAGAAATGAAAGAGAAAGTAGATCTCCTTCATGTGAGTTTCGATATTGATTCGGTCGACCCTTCGATTGCCGCAGGAGTTGGGACTCCCGCTCCGGGCGGCTTGAGCTATCGTGAGGCACATTTGATAATGGAGACGATTGCTGACTGCGAGTGCATGAGCTCACTTGAGGTGACTGAAGTGAATCCGATCTTCGACATAAGAAATCAATCTGCTGAATTTGCCGCGGAAGTCGTTGCGTCTGCACTGGGAAAGAGGATAATCTGAATCGCGGAGCGATATTTGAACAGCTCGAATTCGGAAATGTTTTCTCGCAATATCAATTCACATGAATAGCAATTATAACGGAGTTATTTATTAACTTGATATCCAATTTGTGCGAATCGATTTGATCATAACGCTCTTTCATTCTTGTCATTCACGTGAAAATTATCCGGGTCCGTCATTATGAAGGTAATCAGCACTGTTGAAGAGATGCAGGGCATTGTCAACAGCCTGCATTCAAAAGGCAAGAAAATCGGTTTGGTCCCGACTATGGGGTATTTGCACAAGGGACATCTCAGTCTCGTGGAGGAAGCTCACAAACGTTCCGACACTGTCGTGATGTCTATCTATGTAAATCCTATGCAGTTCGGCAAGAGAGAAGACCTCGACACGTATCCGCGGGATCTTGATCGGGACGGGAAGATAGCCTCAGAGCACGCTGTCGAATTCATATTTGCCCCGAGTGACGAGGAGATGTATCCTAAGGGCTATGTCACTTCTGTCGAGGTCGATAAAATATCACACCTCTTCGAAGGCGAGTTCAGGCCGGGGCATTTCAAAGGAGTCACGACCGTCGTCGCCAAGCTCTTCAACATAACCAAACCTCATGTCGCGGTGTTCGGACAAAAAGATATCCAGCAGGTGTTCATCATCAGGAAAATGGTTTCGGACTTGAACTTCGACATCGAGATAGTAGTCGCGCCGATAATCCGCGAGCACGACGGCCTGGCATTGAGTTCTAGAAATGTCAATCTGTCCAGGGAGCACAGGAGACAGGCGAACGTGCTCTACCGATCTTTGAAGCTTGCACAGTCACGGGTGGAGAGCGGCGAGACCAGTCTTGTCAGAGTGCGAACGGAAATGGTGAAGGTGATAAGTCGCGAATCATCAGGGAAATTGGATTACATCAGTTTTGTCAATCCGGATACTTTTCAGAAGATCGAGGAAGTGGGCGCGCTACCTGAAGTGCTTGCGCTCATGGCCGTCAGATTTGGGCAAACGAGATTGATCGACAATATGTTGTTGAAGGCCGGGAAACTATGATCTCTTGCTCGCTTCTCACAAAGATCTTGTGAAGCGATAAGACGCGGGAGGAACGGATAGTGAGCAGGCATTCGTTCTTCAATCTGAAGACATCTATTGTTTATTTGCCTACGAAAAGATGAATCATCTATTATCGCACTCGGACTTGACACAATGAAGATAGATGGCTTAGAAATTCTAAAAGCTAATCTTCCGAGGAACCCTCGTCTGGAAGGTGAGGATGAATATTTCAGCTCGGTTGTTCTTCTCCTGCTTGTTCCGATCGACGGCGAGTATCACATACTCTTCGAGAAGAGAGCTTCCGGCATAAGGCAGGGTGGGGAGATCTCACTTCCGGGCGGACAGTATGATGATGCGGATGACTCTGGAGAAGAGACAGCCATACGAGAGACGGTTGAAGAATTGGGGATAGAGAAAGAGAAAATCGCAATCGTCGGAAGATTAGATTCGGTCTTTGCGCCAATGGGAGCACTTGTCGACGTTTATGTTGGAACGGCCGACATAAAAATGTCGGAGATAAATGCAAATCCCGATGAAGTCGAGAAAGCATTTATTCTCCCCGTTTCCTATTTTGAAAAGCACGGTCCTGAGGAATACAAGGTGATGGTTGAGGTGCATCCTTCCTACATTGACCGGAAGACCGGCGAAAGAATCGTGCTTCTCCCTTCTGAAGAACTTGGCTTGCCGGAGAGATACCGGAAATCATGGGGAGGATTCAAACATCGCGTGTTCGTCTATCGAACATCAGAAGGGACAATATGGGGAATAACTGCAAGGATCGTCAGAGACTTTGTGAAGAAGATTGCAAATTGACAGGTTAAGCGATTGAGCTTATGACAGGACCGGATTTTTCTTCTCCGGTAAATTGAAAGGGAATTCAGAAATTGTGTTGTGATTGCTGGAGCGACTGAATGATGGTGTCTGAGTAGGGCCGTTTGAAATGGACGAGGCCGATAAATTTCAGCTCGCCGATTTCTCCGAGGCTGTGCGGGAATCGACTCTGAAGCGGCTGCGATCGGTTCCGCAGGGGCTGGAGAACTGGCGGTACAAGGATAAGAAGATGAGCTTCTCTGATCTCGCCTGTCATCTTCTAGAGTGCGACAACTGGATGTTCAGGACACTGAACTTCGAACGGTTGGATCCGGTGTTAGAGAGTCATTTCATATCCCGCTCGAGGTCGGAGTATGATGGTTTGCTCGCACAACTTTCGCAGACCGGGCTCGAACGCTCATCGCTGATCCGTTCTTACTCCGAAGAAGACTTTCGCAGGAATGTGTACGACACTCGCGTGTGCCATGACGTCACGGTCTGGTGGATCATTGTCAGAGGAAATCTCGATCACGAAATACACCACCGCGGCCAATTATCAATTCTCCTGAATTTGGTCCGCTAAGGTGACATTGAATTTGAAGGAGATGGAAGGGTCTAAGATGAAGATTTTGATGATGGCAACCGTAGTTTGCTGTTTCTTGTTGAATCCGGTTTCACTTTTCCCTCAGCAATCCCGATATCTGAACGCGAGTCAATTGACTGTTGACAGCAGGGAAAAGGCGGATAAGACTGATCCGAATTCTGTGAAACAAGCAGATGAATTCGAAAAGCGCTGGCATCCGTTCCAGAACCTGATTCTTCCTTATCGTCTCTTCATACCGGCGACGGCGAATTCTGATTACCGTTACCCGTTGGTCCTCGCGCTCCACGGTGCCGGAGAACGCGGTACGGACAACCAGATTCAGCTTACGGCAAATCGACTGGCGTTTTCATGGTCGGACAGCGCGAGCCAGGCAGATCGGCCTTGCTTCATCGTTGCGCCGCAGTGTCCGGCGAACCACTCGTGGGTGGAGACGTTCGGATACGACGGCGGTTCATACAATTTTTCTTCGACTCCGATCAGCCTCCCTCTTGCTGCTGTTGTGGATTTACTCGATTCGCTAGTTCAGGCATACGCAATAGATACGACGCGGATTTACGTGACCGGTCTATCGATGGGCGGATTCGCTACCTGGGATTTGATCATGCGGTATCCGCGCCGCTTTGCCGCAGCTGTTCCTATGTGTGGCGCGGGAGATCCTTCACAGGTTGGTAATCTCATGAAGATTCCAATCTGGGACTTTCACGGCGATCAGGATTACACAGTTCCCGTCGCAGGCTCGCGAAATATGATCGCGGCATTCGAGGTCGCGGGCAGGAAGGCCGTTTACACACATTGCTTCGAGGGAGACTGCAATGAGAGTCCGGATAGCGTGATGGACTCTGCCGTTGCGAATGGCTCCGGCCTTCTTTACACAGAATACTCGGGAGCCGGACATCAGATATGGAATCAATCGTATGACCTGCCCCAGCTTCATCAGTGGATGTTTGCACAATCGTTGAGCCAATCGCCTGCCGCGGTGATTACAGAGCCACGCTTCACATCGGACGCGTTCTTGCTTTCGCAGAATTATCCGAATCCATTTAATCCGAGCACGGTGATTAGTTATCAAATAACAGTGAACAGTTTTGTGACGTTGAGAGTTTACGATGTGCTTGGAAGGGAAGTGGTAACTCTCGTGGATGAAAGACAGAGTGCAGGATATCATACCGTCAAATTCAATGCGAGCAATTTGCCAAGTGGAGTCTACCTGTACCATCTTCAGGATGGAACATTCTCGGCGATGAAAAAGATGCTGCTCATTAAGTAGTGCAAGCTTGGAATGCAGCGACGGCGATGACGGTTCGCCAGGCGGCGGAAAGGTTGTTCTTCATGGGGGCAACAAATAAATTCCAGTAGTCAATGCGAGAAGTTGTCGCACATGATCGAATCACCGTCAAGTCATCTCTCGAAATCCACTTGCCTTATGAACCGACTAATATCGGGAGAGCTTTGCCAAGAATTCTTTTGGAGTGAGAGACAACCGCATCCCTGCTAAACTACGGAGGCAATATGAAGTCGTGGTTATCGTCGATTGGTTCGCTCCTCTTGCTGTTTATGATCGGCGGGGCTGCCTGGTGCCAGAGTTCGTCGCCGAGGTTATCGGATTTGCTGGAGGCCGGCTCTCTCCAATATGCAATGCCTTCCGGGTTTGACTCTGCACCCGTCATTGACAACCACGATGTCCTGTATGACTTTGCAATCAAGGCTAAGTCCAAGAAGCTCGAGATACGTTATCGCATCTGGCTACTGAGGCAAACCGATGAGACTGAAGAGCCAAACTCGGGGCTGCTGTTTGAAGCAATGCTCGAAACGATGGCATTAAACATCTCAAATGGACGGCCCGGTCCCGTTCATGATTATCCCGCAAATAGCGTCCGGGAGGAGTTCGGCGCCGACGCGGGTGCAACGACAATCATCTCCTGTAACTCCGATTTCGGCAAAGGCTATAAGAAGTGCCTGATTTCTGTGATACACAAGGAAGGTGTCGCAGATGCATATGCTTTCTTCTTGTTCGATGATCTGAAAGCAATCCAGGAAGCGCTGATGACTGACAAGATCTACCACGCCCTTCGATTTAAATGAGTGGTCTGGCAGTCTGTGCTGGCGAGCAGTGCAAGGCTGCTGAATCCCAGGAGCGCATTTGGTAAAATGTTCTGAATCATCGTACGTATAAATAAATTGTCGTGCAGCGACTATGCATTTACTAAGTGAAAGGAGAATTCCAATGAGAACTGTGGCAGCGTTGACGATCGCAGTAAGCCTTGTGATGTTCGGATTGCTTCGCGCTCAGACTTCAACGACAGCAGGTTTACAGGCGGTAAAGGATTCATCCCGGGCAGCGATTTCTGTGGAGAAACAAAAACAGCTGATCTTATGGACAAGTGGCGATCGCGAAGCAGCACTCAAGATGGTGTTCATGTATGCGTTCTATTGCAAGCAGAACTCGTGGATGGACACGGTCAGGCTTCTAATCTGGGGACCTTCGGCGAGGTTGTTGGCAGAGGATCAAGAGCTACAGGGACGGCTAAAGGAACTGAAGAAAGTAGGCGTGGAATTGTATGGCTGCAAAGCATGTGCGGATCAATATGGAGTATCCGATAAGCTCAAAGACCTGGGCGTCAATGTACTATATGCGGGCAAGATGTTAGCCGAACTTCAGAAGGCAGGCTGGCACGTCCTGACTATTTAACGTGCTGGAACGCGTGTACAAATCCCGGAGGAAACCCGCCCGATGGAATTTCTCTTTGAGATCCTTCCCATTTTTCTCGGGCTCATGAAAAGGAAAAAGCGAAGATGCTTTACATGGTAATCGAACATTTTCATTCTGGTGCCGCAGTTGAAATCTATCGCCGGGCACAGGCAGAAGGACGAATGCTGCCCGGTGGTCTCGAATACGTATCGAGCTGGGTCGACTTCCACTTTGAGACATGCTTTCAACTGATGAGAACCGACAGTGAGTCGCTCTTCGAAGAATGGATCGCAAAGTGGAAAGACCTTTGTGATTTCGAAATCATTCCAGTGCGCACCTCTGCTGAAGCGTCCGAGGTGATGGCTCCTCGGCTGTGAATTTTCGTTTGCCACAGATGGCCTTACTGCAAATGCCTCAAAACTCTAGTTCGAGGTTCACATGAAGCACATTCTCATGACCGTCGTAATCCTTGCGCTGATCCAAACTGCCGCCTCAGCTCAGGACAATTACGAGATACAGGTGTATCCATCGGAAACTGTACCTGCAGCGACGACGATGCTCGAGCTTCACAGCAACATCACTCCGAGAGGTCAGACATTTTCCGGCGGAGTACGTCCAACACAGGACGCGGTTCACGAAACTGTTGAGATCACTCACGGGTTCACGCCGTGGTTCGAAGTGGGATTCTATCTCTTCACGAATGTCCATTCCGGCTACGGCTGGGAGTGGGTGGGCGATCACATCCGTCCGTGAGTGCGGGTCCCGGAGAGCTGGCAATGGCCTGTCGGCGTGAGCCTCTCTACTGAGTTCGGTTACCAGCGTCCTGAATACTCTGCTGACATATGGACGCTGGAGCTGCGTCCCATTATCGACAAGGACTTCGCACTTGTCTACCTTTCCTTCAATCCCACCTTCGGCCTGTCTTTCAAAGGTGAGAACGAGAACAAGGGTTTCGACTTCGAGCCAAACCTCAAGGCTGCCTTCCACGTCAGCAAAGTCGTAGACCTTGGAGCTGAATACTATGGAACGACTGGTCCGGTATTTGACCCTGATCCATCAGATGAACAGTCTCACGCATTATTCGCGGCTCTTGATTTGAATGTCTCACCTGATTGGGAATTCAATTTCGGCACCGGCTGGGGACTCACGCGGTCAACCGATAGACTTGTGATAAAAATGATTTTGGGTCGGAGATTCTGAAATGCGAAATCTAATTTTTCGGGAATCAGTATTTCCTTTTTCTCTAGGATCTAAGACCATGGCGACTGAATTAGAAATGCTAATGAATACCTGATCGCCCTCACATCGAATATCAATCCAATATCTTAACACTGTTTACAATATCATAATATTACGCTAACTTTTCTTATCCCCTCGGTATGAGAGGACGGGCAATTGACAAATCAATAGAAAAGCCTGAAGGGGGCTTGTATGGCAAATGACTTGGAAACCATCGCGCTTGAATCGGTCAGCTTTGTCTCGATTCTATCACGAACGATTGTGGAAAGCAACCAGAAATCACTGCTGCAAGATGCCGAGACTTTCGTCAACCGCATGATCCCTGGCATTTTCTTGTTGGGTGGTGGAAACGAGAATAACAGAGGCCGGCAAGAGTTGTTCTTGAGATTCCATCAGGCAGCGAGACGGATTATTAATTTTACTGTCATGGAACCGCAAATCAAACTAACAAATGCAGGTCCTCATTTGCTCTTTGCCGAAGTATGGCTGGCTTACGCGGCTGTTCTGTTATTCGAGAGGAGCGGTCACGCAGAGTTTGAGGAGGTCTGTCAGCTCGCTAAGTTCTGTTGTCTTCACATGGTCAACTGGGCCAAGTCCGGTTATCGAATGGATTGGCTTCCAAAGGATTCAAGCAGGCAGAAAAAAGATCCGTCTGCACCAATCGGCAGCTGGACTGTGGAGTGGACGGAGAATAACAAATTCTAAGAACCGCCAGGGGGTCTCCGTCCCGGGATTCAGGGAGAGCCGGTCTTTCCATGAGGGCCGTTTCTCATTCAGGCGAGGCCGTCCGAGAAGTTTTGTTCCATGCGTTCTCCTTCTGTAGTTGCCGGCGGCCTTGGGGTCACGAGATTTTGAGAATCCGCTTGTTTGCTGGAACAACTATCCTGTCACTGACTCTTGGGAAAATACTCAGGCAAGATTTCCTGTAACTGAGTCAACACTTGTTCTCTAGTCCAGCCCATGGTTTGAAGTAGGTAGGCGTAGCCATTGATTGCGTCTCGCAATCTGGGATGTTCAAAACCAGCGACTCGTGATGAGTTGGCGAAGATGACAACACTTCGTCTCATGAGTGGCTCTGCCTCACTGAGTCGATTACAGGAATGAAGTAAGGAAGCGAGGTTATTGAGATAAAGTGCTATGTCCGGGTGATCTTTTCCGTAGGCCTCCTCAGCAATACTCAATGCTCTCTCTGCGAGTGGCAGTGCCTCTTCCATTCGGCCCGTGTCCTTAAGGAGCATGGCAAGTTCGTTTAGAGCATTCGCTACCCAGGGGTGACTTTTACCCAGATGATCCTCGAGTATCTTCAATGCCCTTCTTATCAGAACCTCGGCTTCACTTTTTCGATCGGTGCAGGCGAGCAGGTTGGCAAGGCAGAGAATAGTTTGAGCAACTAACGGATGGTCTTTCCCATATGTCTTCTCATCAATTTGCAACGCTTTCTTCAAAAGCGGTTCAGCTTCAGTCATCCGGTTGGTGTCTTTGAGTAACATAGCAAGATTGTTTAAGTCGGTCGCTAACAGGGGATCATCCTCTCCATAATTTTCTTCCTTGATTCTCAATGCCCTTCTCAGGATTACTTCTGCTTCGGCCAATCTATTGGTCTTGTAAAATATGACTGCAAGGTGGCTCAACTCCTGTGCAACTTTTGGGTGACTTACACCGAATGTCTCTTCGCACATTTTCAAGGCTCTTCTCGTCAGGGATTCTGCCTCGTTGAATCTATTGGTGTTATGAAGCAATGAGGCGTAATTATCAAGAATGTTGAGAATTCTAAGGACTTCATTCTGAAGGGGGCCGTTCTGACAAATATCCAGCGCCAGACGATAAAAATATTCAGCCTGTTCGTACAATGATGCATGATAAAGAATGTCAGCAAGCACCAAAGATATAAATGCAATGTCCTTTTCACTATTCTCGGGTCTTGTCCTCCAATCGTCAAACGATTCTCGGTACGCCTGCCCCAACTTCTTCTCTTCCCCTAAATCTATCCAATACTTTCTCAATTCCTCTTCGTCTCGCCTGAATATCTCGATACAATTATCGATGTTCAACAAACAATCTCGTAGGCGTCGATAAGATTTGGATTGATACAACAACCACGGGAGCTCATCGCAGCTTCGTTCGTTGCTAGGCTGAGTTGAGAAGTGATCTGCAAGCTGAAGTCTAAAGTGAGTCTTGGTATCCGGATCCGGCACGAATAAGGTTTCTACAGCAGTTCGCAAGAACTCATGAGCAAAGTTAAGCACGCCACCGCGGTCGACCAGGCTTTCTTCCAGCACAGCTCGCAGCGTTGCCCACACGGCCGCAGGTAATTGCGCGAGATTTTCCGGACGTAAAATCTGCAGCAGCTCATTTTCTGTCAGTCCGCGTCGTGCAGACCAGATAAGACCTAGAGTTTCGCTCACTAATCCTTTGCGATCATGTTCGTAATCCTTTTGATATCGTCTTAGCACTTTTGTTAATAGTGAAGGAATGTCTGTCGCCGAGAGATAATCATCTAAACGCTCATCGAGTCCTTCATGTGTGCCTGTTACTCTCAGTTCATCCAACACTATTTTCAGGTATAACGGGTTAGCGGCAGCAGTGGTGATTGACAAACGATCGAGTCTTGATTTATCGAGCTTCTTGCCAAAACGGTTAAGGTACTCAACGATTATCCGTGCGCGCTCTTCGCCTGTCAATGGCTCTACCCTCAAATGTGTCCATGGCCATTTTTCAAGTACGTCAAGCGTATCACCGGGCAAAGTGGAGACGATCAATCGCAGATTTCCGAAAAATGATTCGAAAGGAAGCCAGCCTAAAAGATGTGAGTGGTCTCTGTCTTCCAGCTGATTCAGAGCATCAAGAATGACAACGAACTTTGATCCATCTTGCGATGCCTTGATCCGTGCCTTAGCAAGCCAGAGTGGGAATCTCCTGAGCAAGTCATCGTGGCTGCGTGGTAGTTCTTCACTGTCACCGCCCCATTTCTTGATCTCAGCCATTAGACGGCTCATTATCTTCCAATGGACAGCACTATCTACCGTGCCGCCTATGTAGTGCTGAAACACATGGTCTCGGGGATGTTCTCTTCTCCAATGCTCGATCCAGTTTGCAATTAGTGCGGATTTGCCGCTGCCGGACTCACCCAGCAGTATCAGAGGCGGCCCATCTCCATGACAGTGCTGGTCTAGAGCTTCAAAGTAGGCGGGACGGCCGATATAGGTTCGTCTGCGTATCTCGGCGAACGCTTCGTGGTCGCGAGCTTCGCGCACCAGTGGATCGGGTATGTTCTCCTTAGGGAATCTCTTGTCTATCGCATCTTCAAGTTGCTTGAGTATGGCCGGCGCCAGTGATTTGGGATCTGGATAATCCTCATAGAGTGGAATCTTTCGTTCCAAGCAAGTTTTGCGAATGAGATTTTTCAGAGCGTCCTGTTTTTCAGCAGACGCAGGACCTTCTGAAACGAAGTCAGACCTCCTTTCCTGAGGAATTGAATTAACATATTTCGGATCACGAAAATAAAAGAATGCGCAACTTGCGATTTCCGGATTGTTCAAGACACCGTGCAGGATCTCTAGCTCGGTAACACTCTTGCCGCGCAAATCCTTCAACCATACCTGCTCCTCATTTAGATCGGCAGTGAATGCATCATCGCCCGGAACCCAACCATAGCGTTCACCCAATAGACCGATGAAGAAGGGTCGGCATGCTCTTATCTCATTCAAGCACAACTTGAGAGTTTCCTTGCGAGTACTCTGTTCTTCAGTGATGCCCCACCGCAGATCAACTTCCACAAGTTCAAGCTGTCGCTCTCTGCAGAAGCGGCGAAGTTCTGGCCAGGCATGCGTCATGAGCAAATCGCGCTCTTCCATCATATCTCTGAAAGTGGATGAGACGAAAACGCGAATCCTACGGTTTTCCGATTGCTGGGCGTTGGAGTCCTTCAGTGTAGCTTCTTTGTTCTCGGTGTGCAAAGATGCAGATTCGCTTTGTCCGGTCGATGAATTTGCACTCGACTTAGTGCTCTCCTCCTTTTTGCTCGGCATGGGTGTCTCATCCTTCTTGAACATTCCTTTGAATAACTTCGCCATCAAGATCCTCCTGACATTGTCAAACCTGTCGGCCTATTGTCTCTAAATCAATTATAAGACTTCATTAATTGTCTGACATAAATCGATCCGTTAGAATGCTGATTACTTCTTCTTCACCCGGCTAAGGGTTCAATCGTATTGCTCAAGACAGTCTTGTCAGCAACAGCAGCAAGTGCAGTAACATGTGCCAGTACAGCAACCGCAGCATGGACAATGGTCATGTGTGCAGTCGAGCAACTGTCCGCATTGGCTGCACTCGCCCGTGTGCGACTGTATGTTTCCGCACGCGACACATTTGTATTGGTTATCGCCGACTTTCACGTAATCGATTGCTCCACAAAAGTGATGGCCTGTCGGACTCGTGCCAATATCTTCGTTGCAATGGGGACAAGTTGACATACTCACAACCCTCCACTATTTGAATTCTCCCCTGGTTTGTTGATTACCAACTACATCGCCGGTGATCTGAGACGGTTTCCTACGGTCATTCCAATTTGCAATAAATGCCTCACTCGAAATAAATCAGCATGATTCCCCAACTAACTACTTCGATCATGCCCCCGGGACTCCGCGACATCGTACTTCACAAACTCGAATTCATATCTGATGAGGATTTGGGATTCGCTTCAACTCCGCATATTCCACCGTGTTCAAGTCAAGGATTCTGTTCATCTCAAGTTCGCTCTTCAAATTGTTCAAAGTGGTAAAAGGCTTCGTTAGGATCAGATTTAAACGTCTCGCGTCACTGGGCTTTGAAGTAAACTCACCAAGATATTCTCGATTTTCGGTTTGTATTTTAACCATCGGGGGAGTTTTCCTTCGTCTATCGATATGGATTATTTGGATCTGCGATATTGGTATAGAAACTTCACCCCAATTCGTATCGACAAACCCGAAGGAATCCAGACTAAAACTAACAATCTCCGCGAGTAAAAATCCAATGCGTGGAGGCGATTCGTGAACGGTCGCGAAAAATGTTCTCAAGTCGAGTCTTGAAAATGCTTGCATAATTCCGCCGACGACTCGATCTGCTCCTGGTTCTCCCGTTATCCAACCTTCGCGGCCATCTTCAAGGCGTATATTCGTCCATTTCCTGTCTTGGAATTGAACTGTTTTTAAGACCTGGAATGCGGCTCCGGGAAAAATCCTCAATTCACTTGTTGCACCTGGCTCGGGACAGAATGTCTGTACCCAGACGCCAGACACAAAAGCCCATGATCCGTCGGTCTGTTTCGCAAACGTAGAAAAATCAAGAGATAATTCGGATGGTTCCGACAAATTTGATGACCCTGCAGAGAATTCTTGCAGGGGTACTGATTGAGGTAAAGGTTCTTGGACTTTTGTTTGAGGTTGGACTCGTCCTCCATCCAATCTTGTCCCCGGCTCCTGTTGAGATTGTGATTCAGCTTCTGCATCCGCTCGTTCTTCAGTCAGCAACGTATTCAGACGATTGAGTGCGTGAGCCAGCTCGACCGCGGTGCCAGCACCGTAACTTCCAAGTTCAAGGTTTTTGTCGCCTCTTACATTGAGGCGGCCGGGATCGCCTTCATTTACGTAGAAGTAGTAAGAACCCGGCAATCGAAATGTTACAGTACTATATGTTTTGTTTTCTAAGATCATATCAATCGCGATCACAAATCCTCCTTGCTCGTGTTCAAGCCTTATCGGCCATTTCCATTCATGTGCTGGTTGGTTTGAAAGGAGGGGAATGCCTCGTATGATGGCTTCGCGTTCAGGAGCGGTTGTATCCCTTTGAACTGTCAATGCCCTCCATTTCTCCACGGGAAAACTAAACTTGAATCCGTCCTCATCACTTCCATCCAGGTTCATTGAACGCAAATTGGCATGTTCGAGTGATTTGCCATCGCGAAGCATTATGGTGGCATCGTCTCGACTATTTACAAACACTGATTCAATTTGAATCCATGGTATCGACTTACTGCCATTTCCTTTTATGACAGTGAGATATGCTAGAGCAATCTTAGTCAGTTTCGTTTCCATACCGGTCACATCCTTTACCACTACAGCAACAATAGGCGCATAGGGCACTGAAGAAAATTCATCAAGAGTTAATTGTTGTTTTTCCTTCTGCATTTCGATGGCTGGCTCTATTGTCTGAATAACAGGAGTTTTCTCCGGTATGGGAGACGGCGGAGAGGATACAACTTTCTGTGACATCTCAACTCTTGCTTTCATCTGCCTCGCTTCGGGTTTTTCTGCCCGCGCCACACTATCGGACTTGTCTCCCGGCGATGCCGGCTGTGGCTCTTCGCGATCGCCTTTGTCGTGCCATTGAGACACTTCGGCATCAGTCTTCATGTACGATGCGATTTTCCGAATTGCATCATCCTGGTAGATGTGACTGTAAGTAACGCCGTTAAGTGTTGGCAGATCGCGGTGCATCTCAGGAGGGAGAAGCGCCCACACTTCATCAGTCGGGAAGATAAAACCCTCAGTGAATACAGGTATGATATTTCGTCCAGTCTTGAGTGCATGCATGATCTCCCGTTTCAGCCAGTCGGACTTGTTCACGCATCGATCCAATGAGGCCTTGCTCAAGATGAGAATGAAGTTAGCTGTCTCCTCAATCCGTAGAAGTAACTTCTCGTCGAATTTGCCGACTTGAAGTTCCTTTATGTCGAGGAATACTCTTTTATGGAATCGACTCTCTAACTGTGACTTTATCAGACTTGCCAGGTCGCTCCCCGACTCACGGCGATAGCTGATGAACGCGTCGTAGTGATCATGGACGTCCGGAAACTCGCTGCTGCAGTTCGAACAGAATTTCGCGTTCGAAGGATTCTCCTGACCGCAAACAGGACAGGTTTTAGGCTCCTTCGTCCCGAACAGACTTTTTAGAAAAGCCATGATAGAGTTCTCCGTTTCTTCCTAAAATGCCATTGAATTTTCGATTGATCCTTCAAGCGAGACTTGTCGGTATCGAGTCTCCCTATACGATGCATTACAGCCTGTATGCCTCATAACCAATACTTTTCAAGAGCTGTGGAATCAATCGCACTGTCTCTCTGTCTTTCTCTTTCTCCCTTTCAGGAAGAGAGTCGTACATCACCAGAACTGGAGTTGTCTTTTTTGCCGGATCCTTCTTCTTGCCATAGACCCATCCCTGTAATCGTCGTTCCCAGCACCAGCGGGTATGCTCCAGGCGTGCCATCTTCTCTATCTCATCTTCGGTGAAATCGATTGGCGCAGCGACTTGCCCAGTTTTACTCTTTCGGATTTCGTAACCAATCGCCAGCAGTTTCACGGGTAAGTTCGCGGCGTTATCTATGTTCGATAGTTTCAAATCTTCAGACAGCTCGTCAAATGACACCATGGCAGGATTGTTCTTCTTGGTGTCACCCTTTTTCCGGCATTGGCTGAGATAATCTTCATGGATCACCTTCGCGAGTTCGAGGATCATCTTGCGATCCCCAATCTCTACTTTCTCTTGTGCCCTGAATAATTCGAAACCGTTCTTTGCCAGCACGAGCGGTACGTCGATCACTGCCTCTCTATCATATTCCTTTTTGTCATCAGGGAGATCTTTGTAAGCAACCAGCAAAGCTGTTTTCTTTAAGAGATCATTCCTCTCCTTACCGTATGTCCATCCCTGCAGACGTCGTTCTCTGCAATATCTTTCGTGCTCTTTCTCCGCGAGTTCCTCGATCTCCTGCCCGGTAATGAGAGGTGTCGACGGTCTGCATCCGGCTTTGACTCTGCGGATGTTCAAGCCGATGTGCCTCATCTTGGCAGGTATATCTTCGGCAGCATCCATATTCGACCGCTTCATATCCTCGCTCAAATCATTGAAATCCTCCGCGGCACTATATTTATTCCCCTCAATCTTGCGGTGTCTTATATAGCTTGCGTGAAGGTCCTTAGCCAAAGCCGAGACGATTTCCTGCTCTCTCTTTGGATTGTCGGTAAACCGCTCCTTCTCCAGCAAGAACATGAATGCATCTGCGTCGACATGCAAGTCCAGTTGCTCTTTGGGAGGAAGGAGCGCATTGACGAATGCTTTCTGGTTGGCGAGTCTGCTCATTTGAAGAATCGCTTTTATCGATCGACACCCGTGGCGGTACTCTGGAACTTTCAACAATGCCCTCAACACGCTCTGGTCAATACTGAGCTTCCTCTCCGCATCAAATAATCCCCTGGCCGAATCGGTGAGCTCAACCATCAAGCGCAACATCTTAGCCCTGCGTATGATGTATGTCGGGTCATCATCGATTCCGGAGTGCAAATCTCCTTCTTGACGAACGTTATTGTCTCGCCTGTTAGGTCCCATGATGTTCACGAATCCGCGGAGCCGGCTAATGAAATCGGGCAGCTTGAGTGCTTTCCCGTCCGGCGTATCCTGGCCATCAGCAAATTGTTCGAAGGTCGTGGATGTTCCTCCGGCGAATACGAAAATGGCTTTGCCTATGTTGTACTCGGAACCCTCATCTACGAATTTTCCATCCTGCATCGGCGAAAGAAAATACTTCAACCACTTCTTTCCCTCCGTATCGAACTCGTCAAAAAACACCAGTGGCACTTTTCCCGATAGAGCGATATCTCTGGTTGTATGAAACGCACGAGCCAGATCTCTTCCTTTCTCATCCGGGATCTGAGAGATGTTGTACGTCCTTTTCTCGATCTTGCCTTCAGAAATTGTTTTCGCGATCTCATCGACAGTGAAAGATTTGCCCGAACCCGGTGCACCGAACACAGCAATACACAGTGGGTGCTCGGGCTTATGGCTATCCAGATATTCTCGGATCAACCTTTGGATAGCACTATAACTCTCAATCTCCATCCGATCTATCGTCTTCAGTTTCTTGCCGAATTGTATTTCCGGAACACTGTCGAGTGTTCTGTCCTTCCCGGTACGAAAATAATTCTCGGCGATGTTCTCTGCGGTATTCGCCGTCTTCTGATCCAGGATTTGCCAGTATCCGGGATCAGGATTATTGAGATTATATCTTACTGGGACTTCAACTTCGTGGTACATGAAACTGCCATCAACCTTTTCAAAAGACATGTTGCGTAAAGAGACTTCATCTTGGGTTACGGCATAACCGCCCTGCAGCAATAAGCGCATGCCGGCAAGTCCGCGTTTTACACCTTCCTTCAGGAATCCAATTCCATTTGCACAAAGAGTGGAAACCAGCAATGCGGTAAAGCCCTGGGTCGTGCCCATTATCTTTATTGGTGTTTCGCGTCGGAACCCGCCTTCCAAACGCCTCGCATCATACAAGAGAGTACAAACTCCCTGTTCTCCACCCTCATATAAGATAGCGCCATCGGTATCAATCGTTACCACCAGGTTGGAGCAATCGGCTAACTCAGCTAAGCGCGCCTGCCTCCTAATTTGAAAAATGAAATCGCAAGCTGTGCTCTCCCACGAAAGGCCGCTCCGAATAGAAACTTCAGTTACCTTCCGGATGTCGTCGATGTTCGTCACAACGACTATCTTTTCCGGATCGATTGACCTCTTGATCCACTGCCACAGTGAACCTGTCATGAGCGGACTGTGTACCTTGTATATGAGCAATGCATCTTTTGAGATGTCTTGAGGGAATAGGTGAACGCAATTTCTAAACCCGTTGCCCGCATCATCTATGACTATTATCTCTGCGCCACCGGCATCAATGGGAAACTCTATGAAATTGTTCGCCGCATTCAGACAAAGTGGTTTCTGTCCGACTGGCGGTCCGGCATATCCTTTCTCTTGAACAATGCTATATCTCTCAGTCTTGTCCTCACACGACAGGGTCACTTCTGAATGAACCATCTGTTCCGGTGTGATCATCTCCAGCCGCTCCAGCAGTTTCGGACCGGTGACTTCTTGCCTTGCGGCCTTACGCAACATCTCCGTTAACATCAGCGAACCGCCAGGCATTGGTATGCGACGAACGCTGGGACACCGTTCCCAATTGTCGTGCCCATTGTTTTCTGAACCGACCCTTGGCTTGGCAATCACTTCAAACCAATCTATTGCCGCGTCTCCCGTTGCAAAAATCTTAGAAGCCATTGGTTTCCTTCCGATAAAATATTAGTGTCGTCTTCACATGCTGTTCTCTAAGAGTGGCCATGCCAGCTACTTCCTTCGGAACACGCTTCACACACTTCCAAAGTGCGCAGTTCCTTTCCCATAAATTTAAACGGCTCTGGTTCTGGTTCTAATGCAAGTTGCTTCTGCAACGACCTTGTCCGTAAATGAACGGTCGACGATGACACCGTCTGCCATTTCACGCTCGCTCTTGAGAGCGTTGATATATGTGAAGCGGATTCTACAGCCCGTAACGGAATGAGAAATCACTCAGGATTGACCTTAATGATATCTCTGCACAGTCAACTTTATGAAATTGTGACAGAAAATGCAAGAGGTCATTGGTGGTTCTCTTCTCGCCCGTCATCTCCCCATCCGGCTCGATTTCCAGATTGTCCCTTGCGATCTCTTCAATTTTTGCCGGCGCCAGTCTGACCAACCGCGCACCCGTTCCTTGAAATTCTCGCACTCACGCCCTAAACTTGATCGATATGCAGCATGCAGTTTCTTCTGTGCTGGTCCATGATTACTAGTTGCTTGCCAATCTTCAATAACTGAATACTGATTCCTTTTCCAATACTCTCTTCTCAAAAACATTGAAAGGGACGTCTGATGACACGGACAAAAGTTGTAATACTCGGGGCTGCAGGTAGAGATTTTCACAATTTTAATACTGTCTTCAAAGACAACGAAGAATATGAAGTTGTTGCATTTACCGCGACTCAAATTCCAAATATCGACGGACGCAAATACCCGACTGAACTTGCAGGGAAGTTGTATCCCAAAGGGATACCGATCTACCCGGAGTCTCAGCTTCCGCAGCTGATAAAGGAGAACGGAATTGAACAGGCCGTCTTCGCTTACTCGGATGTGTCGTTCAATTATGTCATGACGAAGGCATCTCAGGTGATGTCTCTCGGTGCTGATTTCAAGCTGCTCGGCGTGAAGAAGACGATGATAGAAAGTAAAGTTCCGGTGATAGCGGTGGTCGCCGTCAGAACAGGTTCAGGGAAGAGCCAGACTTCTCGAAAGGTCTGCAACCTCCTCAGAGAAAAAGGATTGCGGGTTGTCGCAATTCGCCACCCGATGCCATACGGCGACCTGGTCAAGCAGAAAGTTCAGAGGTACGCCAGCATTGGAGACTTGAAGAAGTATGAATGCACGATCGAGGAGATGGAAGAATACGAGCCGCACATTACAAACGGAACAATCATATATGCCGGTGTCGACTACGGGGCGATTCTCCGTGAGGCAGAGAAGGAAGCGGATGTAATCGTTTGGGACGGCGGGAACAATGACACATCGTTCTATCGTCCCGATCTCACGATCACGGTTGCGGATCCGCACCGCCCGGGTCATGAGCTGACATATTTTGCCGGCATGTCGAACATTTTACTTGCCGATGTCGTTGTGATCAACAAGGTTGAGTCTGCTGCGCGCGAGAATGTTGACGCCGTGCGGCATAATGTGCTAAGCGTGAACCCGGACGTGACAATAATTGAAGCCGCATCTCCGGTCGCGGTTGAGGATCAATCTCTCATTCGCGGAAAGAGAGTGCTTGTCGTCGAAGACGGACCCACTGTCACTCACGGTGAGATGTCTTACGGCGCCGGTGTGATTGCGGCGAAAAAGTTTGGCGCACGTGAGCTGGTCGATCCTCGCCCCTGGGCGGTCGATACGATATCGGAGACTTTCAAGAAGTATCCGAAGACAGGTACACTGCTTCCCGCAATGGGATATGGCGACAAACAAATCAAGGATCTCGAAGCGACGATAAACAAGGTCGACTGTGATACGGTTGTCATCGGCACGCCGATAGACCTGAGACGGGTCGTGAAAATAAAAAAGCCTTCCGTCAGGGTAAGCTATGAGCTTGCCGAAATCACGAAACCAGGTATCAAGGAAGTATTGGAAGAATTCCTGAACAAGCACAAACTTTTTCAGGTGTGAACAGACAATCGTCGTGTCTTGTTACAGGCCGTAATCACAGCTTCCATTTGAAGATGAGTCGATCATAGAGTGACCGGAGTTTAGCTGCTCCACACTGATTCGTATCAAAAGGAAAGGGAGAAATCGAAATGAAGAGAGACTTTCTTAGCATCGCCGACTGGTCATCTGAGGAACTGAAGAAGATTCTTAACCTCGCATCAGATATGAAGTCGCGGCCGGAGAAGTACAGAGATTCCTTGAAGGGAAAATCGGTCGCTTTGATTTTCGAAAAACAGTCTTTGAGAACGCATGTCACTTTTGATGTCGGGATTTACCAGCTCGGAGGACATTCGGTTTATCTCACGCAGTCTGACATAAACCTCGGAAAGCGCGAGAGCATTTACGATGTCTCGAAGAACCTCGAGAGGTGGATGGATGCGGTAGTGGTCAGGACTTACGCGCACCAAAGCTGTGTCGATATGGCCCGGTATATGAAAATCCCTGTTGTGAATGCTCTCACCGATTATGAGCATCCGTGCCAGGCGATCGGCGATTTCCTGACCGCTAAGGAGCATCTTGGCGAACTCAGAAAAAAGAAATTCGTATTTGTCGGCGACGGCAACAATGTCTGCAATTCACTCATGCTGATGGCAACAAAGATGGGGATGAACTTTGTGGCAGCTACTCCGAAAGGTTACGAGCCGCCGGAGGAAGTGGTCAAACTTTCGAAAGAGGCTGCGAAGAGTTCAGGTGCAAGTGTTGAAATCGTGGGTGATCCCAAATCGGCTCTCGCGGATGCGGATGCGATCTACACCAACGTCTGGGTCAGCATGGGCCAAGAGGCTGAGAAGGATCAGAGACTCAAGGCATTCCAGGGCTATCAAGTCAACACGGAGCTGGTCAGGCGCGCGAAAAAGTCTGC
This sequence comes from uncultured Bacteroidota bacterium, assembly GCA_963704305.1. GTDB lineage: Bacteria > Bacteroidota > Ignavibacteria > Kryptoniales > JAKASW01 > JAKASW01. Next base: position 2,913,547 of record OY969888.1, read on the forward strand.
CATCTTCATGCACTGCTTGCCAGCCCATCGCGGGGAAGAAGTCACCGACGAGGTGATCGACTCGAATCAATCTGTCGTCTGGGATGAGGCCGAGAACAGACTGCATTCACAGAAGGCAATTATTTATTCCGTGATAACAGGGAAATAAGGTGAGTCCGGCCGGCGGAATCGCAGCACCGTCGAGAAGAGTTCTGGTAGCCGTTGGCGGGAACTCGTTGATAAGACCCGGCCAGCGAGGCACAATCCGGGAACAATTTGAGAATGCACGTCTGACGGCGGAGCGACTCGCCGAGATAGTCTCGTTCGGATACCGGATGGTGATAACCCATGGCAACGGTCCGCAGGTTGGGGCCCAGCTGCTTAGGGCTGAGGCAGGCTCATCCCAGACTTACTCGCAGCCGCTCGATGTTTGTGTGGCGGCGACGCAGGGCGAGATCGGATACATACTACAGAACTCTCTCCACTCCGAACTGCACAGGCGAGGCATGAATATACCGGTCGCCACGATTGTGACACGGGTGAAAGTCGATAAGTCCGATCCTGCCTTCGAAAACCCAAGCAAGCCGATAGGGCCGTTCTATCACCGGGAGGATGCCGAGAAAAAGCGCGATGAACTCGGCTGGAATATCATAGAGGACGCCGCACGCGGTTACAGGCGCGTTGTTCCGTCGCCGACTCCGGTGGCCATAATGGAAATCGATGTTATACGAAGATGCGTCGAGCAAAACATGGTTGTCATCGCGGTCGGCGGTGGCGGAGTTCCGGTAATATCGGAAGACGGAGACATCAAGGGAATTGAAGCAGTTATCGACAAAGACAGGAGCTCGGCGCTTCTTGCAAGTGAGCTTCGATTTGACCTGCTCATTATTTCTACTGATGTCGAATTTGTTTACCTTAATTACAGAAAGCCCGATCAGGCTGCTGTAAGAGAAATGAGCGTCAAGGAGGCGAAAGAATACCTGAAGCAGGGACAATTCTATGAAGGTAGCATGGGTCCTAAGATTGAGGCCGCTATCGATTTCATAGAACGCGGCGGCAGAGAGGTGATCATAACTGATCCGTCAAACCTTGCCAGGGCCATCAAGGGCGAAGTCGGAACCCATATAAGAATTGAGCATGGGCGTAAAACCACCAATGAAACTACATCACATAATTGAGTCGCAACAATTCACGGTGCCGGTCCTGAACGAGCTGTTCAGACTTGCGGAAGAAATGGAACACGTTGTCACGCGCGGCGGGACGAGGGACTATAGCAACAGGATAATGGCATCGCTATTCTACGCAAACTCCACCCGCACCAGGTTCTCCTTCGAGTCAGCGATGTTCCGGCTTGGCGGCAAGGTGCTGACCACCGAACAGGCTCAGCTGTTCTCCGCTGACGCTTCGGGAGAAACACTCGAAGATACAATAAGAGTTGTTGACAATTATTCTGACGTGATCGTTTTACGACATAATGAAATTGGCGGTGCTGCACGAGCCGCTAAGGTCTCGGAGGTCCCCGTCATCAACGCGGGCGACGGGAAGGGCGGGCAGCATCCAACTCAAGCTCTGCTCGACTTGTACACGATCTTTCGCGAGATAAAAACGATCGACGGAGTCAAAGTTGCGCTTGTCGGCAACCTTGCAGAAGGGAGAACTGTCCGATCGCTCGCATACCTGCTCGGGAAATTCGAGAGAGTGAAGATTCACTTTGTCGCACCCCCTGAGCTGCAGATTGGCCAGGATATTGTTGACTACCTCGCCCATCATAATGTTTGGTTTGCACTTGAGAGCGATCTTCTCAAAGTCCTTCCTGAAGTTGACGTTGTTTATATGACGAGGATTGAGTCGACATCGAGATCGGACGGGCATGTGCCGGCTGCCGGGAAGACTTCTTACTTCATAGACGATTCCGTGATGTGGCGTCTGCCTCAGAATGCTATCATCATGCACCCCCTTCCGCGATTGAACGAGATATCTCCAAGCATTGACTCAGACCCACGGGCAGCGTATTTCAGACAGACCAAGAACGGCATTTTCGTTAGAATGGCGTTGCTTGTCTCGGTTTTTTCTTGATAGAACGTACTGACTTGTGAGGATGGTAAAGTCATTAAGATCCCGTATTGTAAGGAGTACCGCGAAACCTTAAATTAACTCTTTGATTGTCACGTCACCTGATTTGCAATAATTGGAGTAAAATGTTGGTCGTAAAACTCTGCAAGGCAAAGATTCATAGGGCGAGGGTCACTCAGGCGGAACTTTATTACGAAGGTAGCCTGACGGTAGATACTGAGCTCCTGAATGCGTCAGGCATTCTCCCTTATGAAAAAGTGCAGGTCGTTAATGTCAACAACGGCGAGCGGTTCGAAACCTATATAATTCCTGGAAAAGCAAGATCTGGAGTGGTCTGTCTGAACGGTCCTGCCGCAAGGTTGGGTTCGGTCGGGGACGAGGTCATAATTATTTCTTACGCAGATTTTGAGGAATCTGAAGCGAAGAGCTACGAACCGACAGTAGTCCTCGTTGACCAGAAAAACAAGATCAAAAAGATAATCAAAGGTCACTTGAAAGAACCGGAAAACATGAGATAGGATGATGCATAACAAACCTTTTCTAACATTGATTCTCGCTGCAGGTATGGGAAAAAGAATGAGCGACCAAACTCTGCCGAAGGTTATGCACAAAGTAAATGGCAAGCCTATGGTTGATCATGTGGTAGAGCTCTCGCGCAAACTCGGAAGCATGTCCATAATTGCTATCGTCGGCTTCAAACGGGAAATTGTGATTAATCACCTGCGTGAGGAGTTCGGCGATGCGGTCAGTTTTGCCGTACAGGAGGAGCAGCGCGGCACAGGTCACGCCGTCATGCAGACAGAGGGTGCGTTGAAAGAACTCGATGTCGATGTCCTTGTGCTGTCGGGCGATGTGCCTCTTCTGACCGAGCACACTATGCGTCAGCTCATAAGAACTCATCGCAAGGGCGAGGCTGTTATGACAGTGCTGACTGCAAACGTGGATGATCCCACCGGGTATGGGAGAATCGTCCGGCTTGCGGACGGGTGCGTCGATCGGATCGTGGAAGAGAAAGATGCGACACCTGGTGAAAGAAAAATAGTTGAGATAAACTCCGGTATTTACGTCTTCAAACGTAAGGAGTTATTCGACGCTTTACATCATGTCAGCAATAATAACTCTCAACATGAGTATTACCTTACAGATGTCCTGGAGTACTTTGTCCACCACGGAATGAGGGTAAATGCGGTTCTGGCGAAGCACTTCGATGAAATCAGGGGCGTCAACACGATGGCCCAGCTCATGGAGGCTGAGAGCGCCATCCGGAGCAACAGCGAGGTTTTCGGGAGCTGAGATGACAAACGCCGAACAAAGAAAGCTCATCGACGGCCTGAGATACAAGTCGTCGAAAATGATTCCGCGGGATAAATACGACTATGAAATGTTTGTAAAAAGAGATAAGGATGATGAAGACCTTGATTCTCTTTCCATGAAGAGGCTCAGGGAGTTGTTTGAGAAGTACGCTGGAAAGAGGTAACCGACGGCTTCCTAACTAATGCCGTCCGGGTTTCGGCGTACTCATTTGGCTCGTCAGGCTGTCGGATAGGGCATTTCCTGCACAGAGGACCCTTCAATTTAGGCTAGTTTCACGTTCTGGTGTGATTCAGAGCAAGCACAGCCCAAAAAGTGTTTGGGGAATTAGATCATTTCTGTTAACATTAACGCTGAGGCGTCCAGCTAACAGAGAGAGGATTCAAATGGGGTTCGACGTCTCTGAAGTGGGACGTCATCCGGGAACAATACGGACGCTTTCGGCGTTGGTATCCGGCAAACGGAGTTGTACATCGTTAACTATTGGAGGAGGAGTAATGAAATTTCCACACATCCGAGGTTTAGCCTTTTTTTTGGCTATTTGGGGCGTTGTCGGTGCAGCGGTTGTCCTGACGGGAAAATCCGACGCGGCTCGATATTCATATGACAGCACGGTTATCCCGGAGGCTTCCATACCCAAGCTCGACCGACAAACATATATTTTCCTGACTGAATACGGCAAGCAGCTTCAGGATTTAAGCACCACGTATGGAGTCGATTGGCGATTGGCCCTCGCCGTCCTAAGAGCGGAATCGGGATTTGACCCCGGGGCAGTGTCGTACAAGGGTGCGACGGGATTAATGCAGTTGATGCCGGGGACAGGACTGAGACTCGCGCCGTCTCTCGATGTCGGAGACATGTTTGATCCGGTTGAGAATATGAGACTCGGCGTCACTCTTCTTAGGGATCTCCTGAGAAATTTCCCGGACTCGGAAGGCAATAACAGGCTTGAGCTTGCGGTCGCCGCCTACAACTGCGGACTCGGCAGGGTTCAGGATGCCCAATCTGTGGCCGAATTTCTGGGAGACAATCCTCAAAGCTGGTCGTCCGTCAAATCAGCGCTTCCGCTCCTCTCGATTAGATTTGCCCCGTTGCACAGGCACATCTGGGATACAGGGAAGCCGGCGTTTGGATACTTCGGCGACTATGATCAGACATGGGGTTACGTTGAAAATGTTATGCACTATTATGATATTTATCGAAATGTATTGCATGATTAATGAACATTGAGTGTAGCCTCGACAAGTCGACGCGGCACCACGAAAGACCGACGGGTTTTCGCGGTGCCGTCTTTTTTTGTCTGCTACTCATCTGCTTGCCAGCCCCTCTGCTTGCTCAGCCCCCAAAATGGGATATCAGCATCTTTAGAAGTATCAACAACTCACATTCAGCTTTTCTAAACGAGACAGTCGGCGCAAACGACTATACTGTCCTTCCCCTGGCGATTCTGACGCCGGTCGGATTCGCGGGAGCCGGCTTATATGACAGGAATGCATACACTTTTGACACGGGTGTTTTGCTTGGAATGTCTGAGGCCTCCGCTTACGTTATCTACTATGTTCTGAAGAACCTGATAATAAAACGCGAGCGGCCGCATGAGGCACTCACCGGCGTTAACACCATGCATTTGGATACCGCTGATAAGTACTCCATGCCATCGGGTCACGCGACAGCGGCATTTGCAATTGCGACTATGCTGACTCTCCGCTATCCAAAGCCTTACGTTTACATTCCCGCCTATGCCTGGGCAGCCTTCGTTGCCTATGGAAGGGTTTACATGGGCCTGCATTACCCGAGCGATGTTCTTGCGGGTGCGATCTTAGGAAGCGCCTCCGCATTCGCGATACACTGCATCAGCCAGGACGTGACGAAGTGGCGTGAGAAAGTGCTTGGAGACAAATTGGGAATAATACTCACCGTCTCTCCGGTTCCTGCAGTGCTCAGTTTGAGGATCGATTTCTGAAGGGTATGACTCGGCCAAATCCTGGTAAGGGTGGAATCAAAATAGCTTTCGGATACATTTTGATTTGTGTCATCTGGGGAACGACATGGCTTGCAATCAAGATCTCAATATTTACATTACCTCCTTTCTTCAGTGCGGGGATCAGGTTCACAATAGCTTCCTTGTTGATCCTTCTAATCCTGAAATTGAGAAGATATAGATTCAATGTCGGATCGAAGCAGGCAGTCTTTCTGCTCCTGATTGGTTTAGGGTCATTCAGCATACCTTACGGTTTGGTCTACTGGGCTGAAGGGAGAATAACCTCCGGATTGACGGCAGTTACTTTTGCAGTGATGCCGTTCTTTGCGGCCATCTTATCGAAGATCTACTTGAAGACGGATGACCTTTCATTCTGGAAGGTCTCAGGAATTGCTCTCGGTTTCTTGGGACTGATTTTCATTTTCTGGGGAGACTTGAGATTTGGGTCAATTGGCTCGGCAGAAGGAATCCTTGCGGTTGTCCTCAGCGCCTTTCTGAACGCTGCTGTTGCAGTCAGTGTGAAGAAATTCGGCGGACACATCGATCCGCTTTTTATCAACCTAATCCCGATGGCTTTGGGTGCGGTGACACTTTTGCTTACGAGCGTCTTCCTCGAAGATTGGAGTAAACTCGAGCTCAATTTATCGACGATACTTGCTATTCTGTACCTGGTCGTCTTTGGCTCGATTGTGGCGTTCACGATTTATTTCTACATTTTGAAACATATAAGCGTTGTGCTCCTCTCCATGACATCGTTCATCACGCCAGTTCTCGCGCTGGCAGCCGGCGGCTTCTTCCTCGGAGAGAGCTTTCCTTCAGGGACACTACTCGGCGCCGCGTTGATCCTGTCCGGAATACTGGTGATGAGCGTGCTCGGTGAGAGGGCAACGCGAACAAGTGAACCCCCGGAAAATGAAGAGGTGCCAACGGGATGAACCTGCCAACCCTCATCTCTTTCCTTATCATCGTCGGCAACTTTTTTCAAACGAACGTTCAATCTGAAGAGGGCATCTCCAAAACCAACCATCCCGGGAGTATTCGCAGCTCTTACACGGAGCGGGTCTACAGGGAAGACGCCGTTGATCATTCAACGTCCGGCAATTCAAAGCAGCTCGAGCATCCTCGATCTATTGCGCATTCACATGGAGTCATTCGTCCGTCTCGGGTGGGCTATTCTGGAAGACACTCATACGATGTCGTCGAGTACGAGCTGTTCATGGACTGGTACAATATTCTCTCAGGATTGTCGAACAGATATGACGGAATCATGCAGATCAAGTTTCGACCCGATCTGGTCAGCCCGATCGGTTCAATTGACATTAACAATGACCCGACTTACTTGCAGGTCGATTCTGCGGTTGCGAATGAACAACTTCTCAGGCTTCATAACACTGACTCAGTCTTGACCGTTTTTCTTGACAAACAGTATCTAACTGGTGATACAGGCTTTGTCACTTTATACTATCACGTGATTGCTCAGTCCCCGAACCAGCAGAAAGGGTTCTATTACTATTATGCCGGCGAGCAGCCAACGAGCGGATATGTAGTTCCGCACACGCTCGCATATACGATGAGTGAGCCAAGCGATGCACGCGACTGGATGCCGTGTTACGATGATCCGTCCGACAAGGCTCTTTGCGCCATCTCCATACGCGTTCCCGACGGCTATGTTGCAGCTTCGAACGGCACACTCGTATCCAGGGTCGATAATCTTGACGGGAGCACCACATTCAACTGGCGTGAGGACTATCCAATTGCAACATACCTTATGTGTGCAACAGCTGCACAATTCTCCGTGGTGCAGAGAATGTATGTGAAAGACGATGGGAACTCAATTCCGGTACAATACTATGTCTATCCTGAAGATTCCGCTGCGGCGCTTACTAGTTCAGACTGCAATATCGACACTGTCGTTTCAATGATAAGTTTCTATAAATCAATTTACGGCGAATTTCCATTCGACAAATATGGCATGACAGGTATTGAGCCTTTCCATTATGGTGGGATGGAACACCAGACGATCACCACTTTGAGGCGCATCTACGAATATAACAGGTCGGTTGTCGCTCACGAACTTGCGCATCAATGGTGGGGTGACATGGTTACTCTTGGGACCTGGAGGGACATCTGGTTGAACGAGAGTTTTGCTACATATTCCGAAGCGATGGAGCTGCAGCATTTGAGCCAATCAGGTTTTCAATTGGAAATGAATTCCTATGCCGGTGCATTCTTCTTGGAGGACAAGGGATATAGATATTCGATATTTGCGCCCCCTCCGAGCTATATCTTCGGGCTGGCCGAGTACTACAAAGGCGCGTGGGTACTACACATGTTGCGGAACATCGTGGGTGACTCGACTTTCTTCTCGATCTTCAGAACGTATCGCGCGGATTTCCAGTTTGGTAATGCCGTGACTTCCGATTTCGTGAATGTTGTCAACCAGGTGATTCACAATGACATGAACTGGTTCTTTAACGAATGGATTTTTCAAAAGGGGTATCCGGTCTATACTTACACATACAAGTCGCGGGGAAGTTCGCTCGTTCTTTACCTTAAACAGCTTCAGATCGACGCGCCTGTTTTCAAAATGCCGGTCGAGTTTACCGTCTTCTCGCAGAGCAAAGGAGCGACTTACGGCTTTGTCGATTCGACCGCATTGCAGACGATGACAGTTCCTTTTCCAGTCCAGCCTGACTCCGTTGTATTTGATCCCGGCGATAAGATCTTGAAGCAGACAGTCCTTTGGAGCGACACGACAACCCCGTTCGCTTCCTTGTTGCTGAGCAATTATCCGAATCCGTTCAGTTCGACTACGCAATTCGTTTACACGATACCGATAGCGAGCAGGGTCCGGCTGGACATCTACGACATGATCGGGAGAAAGATAAAATCTATAGACGAGGGATATCAGGAAGCAAATGAGTACAGCGTCGTGCTTGACGGTCGAGTGCTTTCGAGTGGTGCATATATTTGCAGGCTGAGTACAGACATCGGCGACAAAACGTTAAAGATCTTATTGGAGAAATGATGAATACCGCTAGAGTTTTGATCAGGCAATTGCAGAGCTTGCTTATCCTTGCATTCTTTTCCGTTTCTGCATTCGGCTGGGGGCAGGATGGCCATAAAATAATAAATCAGTCATTCACGATTCATTACCCGATAGACTCTCTTTGGTTCTCGCGGTTCACGCAATATTACGCCGCCCATGCATCTGATGCCGACAATCGAAAGAGCGCTGATCCGTCGGAAAGTCCTCGGCATTTTATCGACATAGATTATTATCCCGAGTTTCACTCAACATGGTTTCCGCATGACCTTGATTCACTGATAGCCAAGTACGGATCTGCGACCGTTAATCTCCACGGTGTTTTGCCATGGGCGATTAAGTCAGACTACGATTCCCTGGTGACGTTCCTGCGGAAAGGCGACACTACGAATGCAAACAGAGTTATTGCCGATCTCGGTCATTACATCGGCGACGCATGTCAACCGCTTCATTGCACGGAGAATTACGACAGGAATGGTGTCCATTCTCGCTACGAATCTACCATGCTTCACGATAATCTGTCGCAGATTTCTATAACTCCCGACACAGCGCAGTACATACCAAATGTGTTGGATTTTGCGTTCGATGTCATTTACAATTCCAATTCGAAGTTTCAGATGATCTTCAATGCTGATGACTCTGCAAAGAGCGTAGCAGGGAATACCACATCTAGCGTCTACTACCAGCTGATGTGGTCACAGCTTGGCAGTATGACAATAGGGCAGCTTCAGAAGGCTTCGGTGTCGCTCGCGTCGCTTGTTTATTCGGCGTGGGTTGATGCCGGCTTTCCACCGATCACAACTTCAGTTGTCGAAACTGTGCCTTCAGATTTTTCAGTCTCCGGTTTTTATCCCAATCCGTTCAATCCATCGACGAAGGTTGACATTGATATCCCTGCCGCTGGTCATCTCACTACCGTGCAAGTTTCAGTGTTTGCATTAGACGGTAGAAAAGTCAGATCGCTTACCGCACCTCTCGCTCCAGGGAGGAACACTTTGACTCTCGATTTCGGCAATCTCGCGTCCGGCGTTTATCTGACGAGGATCGTAGTGCTGAATGGTAACGACAGCCATCCTAAGATTCTTAAAGCCTTGCTTATGAAATAAGGTGACCTGTTGGCGATTATCCATATAGATTTGATTTTTCTAATCTCGGTTCATACCTTATGCCCTTGCAAAACGACTGCGAATGAAACAAGAATATATTGACGTTTCGAAGGATTTCGGAGGGATAGATTTTAAGAAAGTAAAGGTGGTTGTAATAACCACCGTCATGCTCTCTTTCATTTCCTACTGGCGGGCCGCGGCTGTTGTCGTATCGGATATAGGTTCGAGCGCGTTTTATGCTCTCGGTATCGCTGAAAAGGCGGTTGGACCGTCGGCGCCGTGGTTTATTCTGTTTGTGATGCTTTTCGCATACGGGATCAGAGCAGTCTACATAGAGTCTTCCAGCATGTTTGTGAGGGGAGGAAGTTATCGAGTCGTAAGAAAAACGCTCGGCAGCAGCTTTGCAAAGGTAGCGGTCTCTGCTCTTGTCTTCGACTACTTGATTACTGCGCCCATCAGTGCCGTGTCAGCAGGGCAATATCTGGAGGGTCTGGTCAACTCCGTTCTGCATTCGGCCGGTTTGAGCTACCAACTCCCCGGTAACTGGATTGCCGTCGGTGCTGCCGTTTTGATAGAGTTATATTTTTGGCGAAAGAACCTGATCGGCATTGAGGAGTCAAGCGAAAAGGCATTAAGAATTTTTCAGATCACCTCAATATTAGCGGTGATGCTCTTTGTGTGGTCCATCGCGACATTGATTGTGCGAGGCGTCCATTTCCCGTCGTTTACGGTTCACCTTTCCGGTGATGCCTTGGGTTGGTTGAAAGGTCTTGACTGGCTGAAAACGATCGGGTTGGTCGGCGTGATTGTCGGGATGGGGCATTCGATACTTGCCGTAAGCGGCGAAGAGACACTCGCTCAGGTCTATCGTGAGATAGAATCTCCCAAGCTTGAGAACCTGAAGAAGACAGCGCTCATAATGTTTGTTTTCAGTTTTGTGTTTACCGGTCTGAACTCGCTCTTTGGTGCCATGATAATTCCGCAGCAAGACCTGATGGGCAAATACAATGACAACGCGCTGAGCGGATTAGCGATGAACCTGATTGGGCCGCATGCCGTTTTGCTGGCGCTTCAAGGGTTTGTTGTTGTCGTAGGGTTTCTCATCCTTGCAGGTGCAGTTAACACCGCTCTAATCGGCGCGAACAGCGTTCTGAACCGTGTTGCTGAAGACGGCGTACTGCATGAGTGGTTTCGGAAACCACATAGGAGATTTGGTACTTCCTCCAGAATCATCAATATGCTCGCGATTACACAGCTCATAGTGATCATTGCCAGTCGAGGTGATGTCTATCTCCTCGGCGAAGCTTATGCGTTCGGCGTTGTTTGGACTTTTGTAATGACGACGTTTTCTATACTTGTGCTGCGATACAAGGACAAGTCCCCCCGAGAATGGAAGGTACCCCCGAATGTCACGGTCGGCAACTTTGAAGTTCCGATAGGTCTGGCATTCGTATTCTTAATTCTGTTTGGACTCGGTTTTACAAATCTCTTCACAAAGCCGATCGCAACGGAAGGCGGAGTGACTTTCACCGTCGTGTTGTTCGGCATTTTCACTTTCTCCGAGCGCGCAAACAAAAAGCTTGTCGCGGCGCGCGGTTTGGACCTGGAGAAGTTTAATGTCAACGCGCAAGACAGTCTCACAGCTGAGGCAGTTGGCTGCAAGCATGCGGTCAGAAAACTGGTCGCAGTCAGGGCTTCGAACAGACTCCAGCATCTTCAGAGATGCCTTGAAGAGAATGACCCGGAGGAGGTCGATATCGTTGTCATGACGGCAAAGGTCATTCCAGGACAGAGCACTGCAGTTGCAAAAACAATAGACCTTCCTGAAGAGGAACTGTTCAGCGCGGTCATAAAAATGGCGGAGAAACAGGGTAAAACTATTTTACCCATCGTTGTTCCAACGAATAATCCTGCCTATGCAATTGCATATACCACGGTCCAGATCGGTGCCGAAGAAGTCTTCTTGGGCGCTTCGGAAAGATATCCTGCCGAATATCAGATGCAGCAGTTTGCTTTGTACTGGGGAATGGTCGAGGCCGATGAGAATCACCATGTTGCGATTCGTACGGTCGGTGCGACAGGTGAGATGAAATTAGAAATCTGATTTCCTTGAAAGCGTGATCGGGTGTGAATGACAGGTCGCGTGCGGGCCGAGATTTCATTGGTTTGCATTTGATACGTTCTTTTCTGATATTCTTGATGTTCAATCGGTAATTGAGGTTTAATAAGCGACTGTGCCCACACAGTCGAGTGAGTTTTATTAATCATCACAATACTAATTAACAATCTATTATCATGAAGAGCATTGCCTTTATCGGGACTGGTTTGATGGGCAAACCGATGGCAATGAATATCTTGAAGAAGGGTTTCCCGCTTGTCGTTTATAATCGTACCAGTGAAAAGACAAGGGAGCTCGTCTCGGTCGGTGCACATGCTTGCGCCACTCCTCTTCAAGCGGCAGAGAACGCCGATGTCATTATTACGATGGTCTCCAATATCGAGGCGGTAGAGTCAATCCTTTCGGACGAAGGCGGTATCCTTCCTGCTTTGAGGAACGGAAAAGTCTTTATCGACATGAGTACGATAACCCCGGAAGCTTCGAGGAAATTTGCAGGTCTGGTTGAGTCGACCGGGGCAAAGATGCTTGATGCTCCGGTAGCAGGCAGCACGAACGCTGCCGAAAAGGGAGAACTGACAATAATGGTTGGCGGCGACCCCCGCGTGCTTGACCAGGTGCGGGACGTCCTGCAAGCGATGGGCAAGTTTATTTTTCATGTGGGAGATCACGGCTCAGGCTGTGCAATCAAACTTGTGGTAAATCATTTTGTCGGAGCTATGACAGTCTCGCTCGCGGAGGGAATTGATCTTTCCGAGAGACTCGACATTGATTCATCTGTGTTTCTGAACGTCATAAATTCCGCTGTGGTGAAGTCGCCGCTGTATGATATCAAGGCACCTAAGATGATCACGAGAGATTATTCGCCGCAGTTTCCAGTTAGACTCCTTGTGAAGGATTTGAATTACATAACGCAGACTGCTGAGAAGGTCGGCGCAGTGATGCCGGTTCACTCGTTGGTACGTAGCCTGTTCTCGCTTGCGAATATGTATGGCTACGGCGAGAAGGATTACTCCGCCATACGAGAAATACTCGGCAGGAAATGAACTTGGGCGTTTCGAGATGGGAACAGCTAATGCTGGAATTATTCGACCATAGATTACCTCGATAGTTATGCGCCAGTGATAGTGATTGGAGAATGATTACTTGACTCAGAAAGAGAAAATCAGAAAAACCGTTCTGCGACTTCGTGAACAATTGCCGGAAGCGGAGGCTCTTCAAAAAAGCAAGCTCGTCCTGACGCAGCTCGAAAATCTTCCTGAATACAGAAACGCAGGACTGGTTCACACCTATGTCTCATCGAAGCCGAACGAAGTCGATACCATCATGTTGATCGCCAGGTCGTTTGCCCGCGGAAAGCGAATAGCAATTCCCGTGATCACGGATAAGAAGGAAAGGAAGCTCGACACTTCGGAGCTCATGAATATAGGCGACCTTACCGAAGGTCCTTTCGACATAAAAGAACCCAAAGTCTTTTCGCCCGTTCCACTGGAAGAAGTTGATATATTTATCGTGCCTGCTATCGCGGTAGATAAGATGGGCAATAGGATAGGCTGGGGTTTCGGCTACTATGACGGATTTCTCCGCCCGCAACAAAAACCGATTGTGGCTCTCGCATACAAGTTTCAAATTGTTGATACTATCGAGGCCAGCGATTCGGATGTGAAGGTCGATTACGTTGTCACGGAAGACATGATAATCAAGACCAACGCTCGAACCTGAAGTTTAATGATGCGGCAGTGTCCTGAACGTCCCGGCGGATTCGGGAGTTGTGATAGGAATGGATGAAGCGGGACCGCAACTCGAAAAACCGCTGCACAGGCTGTACAAGTCCTCGTCAGAGAGAATTGTCGACGGTGTCTGCGGCGGAATCGCCAGATATTTGGAGGTTGACGCCAGCGTCATTCGACTGCTGCTATTGGCGTTTGCAATCCTGAGTGTTTCGGCGGGAGTGATCTTCTACATAGTAGCAATGGCGGTCATGCCGACTGAGCCTACCTCCGCAACTCCCAGAACAACTCCACTTCCTCCAGCAGAACGAAGAGTGTCCACCGCAAGTGCTACGGCCACTTTGCTCATCGGAATCATGGTAGTAATAGTTGGCGTGACTCTCATCTTTGACTATTACAATATCTTTGCTGTTACATCCATGTGGCATTCCCTGGGCAGACTCGCGATGCCAATAATATTGATCCTGATGGGTGGCGCACTCCTTCTAGGAAGGGACCGGAGTGAGATCAAGTCTACCGTAGAGATTCCGGAAAGCGATCCCGCGAACGTTGGAAGTCCGGACCCTAATCCGGACATAAGTCATGAGCTGGAGTCTAGCAAGTTGATGGAGAGGAGAAAGCTCACCCGTTCAGTTTCCGACAGCAGAATTGCAGGCGTTTGCGGCGGTCTTGCCGAGTATCTGAACATCGATCCCACTGTTGTAAGGATCATCTGCGTGCTTCTTGCGTTTGCATCATTCGGATTGTCATTGATTCTTTATGTTCTATGTGCTTTCATAATTGCTAAGGGAACTCGCGAATGAGCGACACTGTCAACAAAAGAAATCAGGTCGGGACTTTCTTGATAGGAGTTCTCCTTCTTGTGTTCGGCATTCTCTTGCTATTGAGCCGTGCTGGAGTTTTTAGTTTCAATTTCACAAGGGTGGTCGCGTTCGTGGCGATTGTTGTCGGCGGGTTTGAAGCAATCAGGGCGTTCGCTTTTTCGGTCCCGCGGCGCCTGTTCTGGGGCTCAGCACTTTTCCTGACGGGAATGCTTGTGTTGTTGATCTCGTATGCGTACGTTCCCGATTCATGGGACCAGATTTGGCCATCAGCCCTCATAATTCCGGGGCTCGCGTTTCTCATGCTCTATTTTGCCAGCCCGAGAGAATACCTTCTCATAATTGTTGCCGCGCTCTTCGTCGCCGTTGGTTGGGTTGGACTGCTAGCGGTCAGGAGAGACTTCAACTTTGGCAGCAGCATATTTGGTTCGCTGCGATTTATCATACCGGTGGCAGTCGTTCTTGCTGGACTTTACGTAATCTGGAAAAACTTCTTCAGAGTTCGATCGTAAAAACATAAAGCAGTTCACCCGCCGAACACAGTTTCGACGGTGGTTGTCGATAAGCGACGGGCATAAGGTCTGGGAAGGAGCCAATATGCAGCGAGTGCTTCTTAGTGAGTTTGAAAAACCCACCAGAACCCATTTTGAGATCCTCCTCATGAGTTGGGCCGGCTGGGTATTTGACTTCTACAGTCTCATCCTCTTCACTTTCCTGTTGATCCCGATCAGTGCTGAATTTCATCTCTCGAATGTAGCTCGCTCATATGTTATAGGCGCGTCGCTGGCGGCGACGGCTATAGGCGGCGTGGTCATGGGGGTATTCTCCGATCGTTTCGGCAGACGTCGTGTTCTGCAATGGACGATTCTCACATACAGTATCGGCACGTTCTTAAGCGGCATGTCTCCTAATTTCGCTTTTCTAATTCTCTTCAGTATAGTTACCGGACTTGGTGTCGGCGGGGAATGGGCGACCGGCCAGACTTATGTCGGCGAAGCCTTTCCTCCGAGAGTCAGGGCGAGATATGCGGCATTCATGCAAACCGGCGCTCCGTTTGGAATTGTACTTGCAACGTTGGTCGGCGGATTCCTCGAACCGTCATTGGGCTGGCGAGGCTGCTTCTTCATCTCAATTCTACCCGCTCTTCTCGTGATTGTCATAAGGCGAAGACTCCCCGAGTCAGACGTGTGGGAAGAAAGAAGAAAGCTGATCGCCGCGGAAGGATTCAAAGCCGGAACTGTCGAGGAGGAGACCAGGAACAAGTTCTTCCTTCTCTTCTCCGTCGAATACAGGAAGCTCTTCATTCAGTCTCTGGTGCTTGCGATCTTTGACATGTCGGCATACTGGTTCACCTATTCCTGGCTGCCCGGATATCTTCACGAACAGCGTCATTTCCCGATCGCGAAATCGGCTGTCTGGATGCTCGTAACTCAGGTTGGTGGACTCCTTGGATATATCTCATTTGGTTTCGTTGCGGACAAGATAGGCAGGCGTCCAGCCTATTCGATCTATTCGTTCGTGATGGCAATCGCTCTAATAATGATTACTTTGATGTGGAACGCTGTGGTCAGTTCTCCATCGACAATTCTCTCATTCATGTTCCTTGTTGGTTTCGGTACAGGAATGTTCAGCGGTTACGGTCCGTTGTTCAGCGAGCTCTATCCGACAGCGATTCGGAACACTGCCATGGGCTCTGCGTTCAACCTCGCGCGCGGGGTGCAATTCTTTACTCCCGTTATCATTGCCGTAATCGCAACTAAATATGGCCTCAGCGGCGGCATTTCTCTCGCGGCGATTTTTGCTTTGCTGACTGGAATTTGGATATGGACATTCCCCGAGACGAAGGGAAAGAAGTTAAAGATTGTCGAGACATGATGTGCATTCACGGGTGCACACGGGGGTGAGCATAGTGCCTTCTCGCTTGCCGAGATGGCTGATGGAGTCGCGGCTTTCGAGGGAAGCATGCTGCCAGATGCGTCATGATTAATAGATTGAAGAGTTCCCGGAATCGGGAAGCCGTCAACAAATTTATTTTCGTTGCTTGACATCTCCGCTTTTGCCGAATAAATTTCTCATGGAGAATGATTTCAAGTATCATTTTCCAATGAAGGGTCTTTCAGGGGACGCATAGATCCAAGAACAGTGTGCCAGGAGGTGGCAGATGATCATGAAGTATCCCAATCCTCGATTGATTCATATGTTCATGCTTGCGGTGGGACTTACGTCCTTACTCCTTTTTTGTCATTCAGTATCCGCCCAAACAGTTGGGGAGATCAAAAGCCAGACTCAAACCGAGTTTGGTGTATATGTTCCTTATCTAGTGAAGATCACTCCTTCAGTCGCGACTTACACAGTCAATTCTGATTTCAGCAACGTGACGAACTATAGCTCGTTTTCCTCTCAGTTCTCTGCCGCGGATCGGGCGCTGCTTCTCTCGAACCAGTTCGTTGTCAAGCCGGATTTTAATGGGAGCATCGGCTTCAAACAAATCTCAAGTCTTTACAACTCGGCGTACAACTCAGGAACGCCGATCTTCGTCACGACCGACGCCATGCTTCATACGTTTCACATTCTCTACGATTACTCACTCCGCATCCTTGAAGTGAACAAGTTCGCCAGTGACATCAAAGTTCTCACGGATACGATGCTGGCAAAAATGAAACAGTATGAATTGCAGATGGGAAACGACAGCCTTGGACAGATAGTGTCGAAGAATGTTGCGTACTTTTCTGTTGCGAAGATGCTCGGTGATCCAAGCCTTAGAAAAACCGCTATGGATATGCCTCCCGAAGCGATCTCGGAATATGATTTGATCGACGCTCATCAAGGTTTTCATGAATCTACGATCTTCGGATACGACGAAGATTATTCGCAGTACGTCCCGCGTGGCCACTACACTCGCAACGATACGCTTAAGAATTATTTCCGCACGATGATGTGGTACGGCAGGATGATGTTCAGGCTATCGGTGTCGGAAGGTGAAGACCCTCAGCATGCCAAAGCTGCGACGTTGATGGCAATTTTGATTACCAGAGCAATGAACGAGAGCACAATCGGCAGCGAGCAGGCAACCGCCGTGTGGCAGAAGATCTATTACCCGACGACTTTCTATGTAGGTAAATCTGACGATCTGACAATCGATGATTACACAAGAGTCATAAAAGAGGTTTACGGTGACAACTATCTAAGTCTTCCTCCGGCTCAGTTCGCCAACGATTCCAAGCTCACCGAATTCATGGATAAGGCAAAGCAGCTGCAAGACCCGCTGATCAATTCATCGTGGGTAAGTGAGTCGGAAGATGCTGCCGTGATTACAAAAGGCTTTCGGTTCATGGGACAGAGATTCATTCCTGATTCGTACATGTTCACTAAGCTCGTCGCGGACTTCGTCCCCGCTCGGCTGTTGCCAAAAGGACTGGATGTGTTTGCAGTTCTCGGCTCTGGCCGTGCGTTTAACATTCTCGACAAAGTGTACCATGAAACGAATTTTCAGGGATACGCATCGCAGATCGATTCGCTCAAATCAGAGTTCTCCAAACTGCCCGTGGAGTCGTGGGCGCAAAATCTTTACTGGAACTGGCTATACTGTCTCGCGGCGCTGCTCCAACCGGCAGGGGATGGCTATCCGCCGTTCATGAAAAATGTTGCATGGCTCGACAAGGAGCTTTCGACGGCGCTCGGATCCTGGTCGGAGCTCAGACATGATACAATCCTCTACGCCAAGCAAAGCTACACCGCACTCACAGCCGAACCGCCCGCGCCCTTCACCTACGGCTACGTTGAGCCAAATCCCCAACTTTTCGGGAGACTTGCTTCGCTAGTTCAGTTGCTTCGTGACGGACTGGATAACATGGGCCTGAGCGAGAACGAATTCGCTTCGAGGTTTACTGATCTTGAGTCGCTGCTTTTAGGTTTGAAGTCTATTTCGGAGAAAGAACTTACCAATGTCGAACTGACCAAGACCGAGTACCAGCTGATCTGGACTATCGGCGAGCGAATAGAGGATCTCACCACTTTCCCAGCCGATGTTGCGTCATCGATCACGAATGACACTGACGACGAAATGGCAGTTGTGGCCGATGTGCATACCGATCCGAACAGCGGCACGGTGCTGGAGGAAGGTTCCGGATACCCTTTTCCGATTTATGTTATTGTGAATGACACTCATGGATTGAGGATCGTGATGGGCGGAGTCTTCTCTTACTATGAATTCACGCAACCCATGAGCAATCGTCTGACCGACGAAAACTGGCAGAGCATGCTGAAATCGACAACTCCACCGGCGACGCCGGTTTGGTATGGAAGCTTCATAGATACCACTCAGTCGACCTCAAGCAGCTACCTCATGGCTCCGGAGCCGATCTACCATCAAGTTCATGATCTCCAGTTCTCGGTGAGTCCCTCCAGTCCCAAAGTTGGTGACACGTTGTCGATCTCTCTGAATATTCCCTGGGCATCATACGACAGAGTGAATGTGGTATTCTATTCCGGAGACGCCGCGCTTGATTCAGCGGCCCTAACTCACAGCGCACAAACCGGACTCTTCACGGGAAGCATCACAACGAACGGCTGGCCAAACGGCACGATAAAAGCCGAAGCCAACTGTGGAGGAAGCGTGAATGCGTACTGGTTCGGATTCGGAGATGTATCAGGCATCTATGAGAATGAGAACTTGCCGACGAAATTTCAGCTGTCTCAAAACTATCCTAATCCTTTTAATCCGAGTACAGTGATCAGCTATCAGTTAACGGTGAACAGTTTTGTCACGTTGAAAGTCTACGATGTACTTGGAAGGGAAGTGTCAACTTTGGTGAATGGGAAGCAGAATGCCGGCTACCATAGCATCACCTTCGATGGTGGGAATTTGCCGAGTGGAGTCTACCTGTGCCATATCCAGGCGGGAACATTCTCAGCGACGAGAAAGATGCTGCTATTGAAATAGTATCATTTGATACTGACCGCAAATAAAGAAAGTCGAAATCTACAAATCGCCAAGTTCTTTCTTTCCAAGCGGTATCTTCACAGGACTAATAAGAATGACGGTTTACTCACGTCGGGAAATCATCATGGTTCTCAAACCTCATGTGGATGAAAAACGTTCGGAAGATAGCGTCTTCCCGGAAGTGGGCTACTTCCAAATTATCGCACACTGAACACACTGAAAAGGACACAGATTCTCGCTGACAAAGCTAATAATAAGTTGATCTGTGATCATCCTGTGTTTGTCATGTTATCTGCCGGTGATTGTTTCGATCCAAAGTAGCCCACTACGGCCTTCCCTCCAATCTTGAAAGAAACCCCTCTCAGGTTTATATTGGACAGAGGTTTACATGGCTTTGCCAAGGAGCGTTTCAAATTCCCAGATCTCGACTCAGCTTGATGAACTGTCGGGACAATCGACCGCGGAGAAACCGATTGAAATTGAAGACACCACGACGCAGACCCAAACACCAGCGAGAGTGATTCTCTTCAACGATGACTGGCACACTTTCGATGAGGTTATTGGACAGCTTATAAAGGCGCTCGGCTGCGGCTCCGACAAAGCTGACACGATCGCGTTCGAAGCTCATTCAAATGGGAGGGCATTGGTTTACGAAGGCCCGATGCCGGATTGCCTGAGAGTGAACGGAGTTTTGGAAGAAATAAGTTTGATTACCCAGATAGAAGTCTAATTGATGAATTCAAACGAGGTCCGAAATAGTTTTGTAAAGTTCTTCGAGAACCACGGCCACAGGTTTGTCCCGAGCTCTCCGGTGGTTCCGTACGACGACCCGACTCTTCTCTTTGCTAATGCCGGGATGAACCAGTTCAAGGACGTGTTCCTCGGAAAGGGGAAGCGCGATTACACGCGCGCGGTGAACTACCAGAAGTGCATCCGCGTCAGCGGCAAGCATAACGATCTTGAGGAAGTCGGACACGACACGTACCATCATACATTTTTTGAAATGCTCGGGAACTGGTCTTTCGGTGACTACTACAAGAAGGAAGCGATAGAGTGGGCGTGGGAATTAATGACAGAGGTGTGGAAGCTTCCGAAGGACAAACTATATGCTACTGTCTTCGAAAATGACGACGAGGCATTCGAGCTCTGGAAGAAAGTTACGGATATCAATCCTTCCAGTATTTTGAGATTTGGCGAGAAAGATAACTTCTGGGAAATGGGCGAGGCCGGACCATGTGGTCCCTGCTCAGAGATTCATATTGATCTCGGCGATGGACTCTGTACAAAGAACCACAAGCATAATGTCAATGTCGACGGCTGTTCGCGCTTCATCGAGCTGTGGAATCTGGTTTTCATTCAATACAATCGCGACTCGTCCGGTAAGCTCGAGACTCTCCCGGCAAAGCATGTCGATACTGGAATGGGATTCGAACGGGTTGTTTCGGTGCTGCAGGGAAAGAAGTCGAATTACGACACCGACATTTTCACGCCGATAATTTCTGAAATTGAGAAGCTGACGGGAAAGAAATACGAAGGTGAGCGCAACCAGGTTGCGATGCGCGTCATTGCCGATCATCTTCGCGCACTGACATTTGCGATCGCAGATAATGCGAATCCTTCCAACGAGGGAAGGGGTTATGTCCTGAGACGAATATTGAGACGAGCCTCTCGTTACGCGCGCAATTTGGAAATGCACACTCCGTTTATTCATAAACTTATTGATGTCCTCGTGCAAAACATGGGTGGCGCGTATCCGGAGATTTCTTCTGCAAGTGAAAGAATAAAGGAAGTAATAAAATCAGAAGAAGAGAGTTTCAATCAGACACTCGATCGTGGTCTTGAGATATTTGACGAAGTTTCAGAACGAATCAGGAAGAGCGGCAAGAAGGTCATTCCGGGCGAGGAAGTCTTCAAGCTATATGATACTTACGGATTTCCGGCAGACCTTACAAACGTCATTGCGCAGGAACGTGGATTGACCATCGATATGTCCGAATTTGACAAACTGATGTCAAAGCAGCAGCACAGATCGAGGGAAGCGACAAAGAAGTCATTCAACGTAAACACTGCTGCGGCTGCACAACTTGACGATCTAGTTGCCAAGGCCAAGAGTGAGTTTACAGGATACGACACGACAGAGAACGCTGCCAGCATTGTCGGTCTCAAGCATGTCGGTAGTGAGCACTATGTCTTGCTTGACAGGACACCGTTTTATGCCGAATCCGGCGGACAGGTGGACGACACCGGCGTAATTCAAGCAAAGGACACCGCGCTGCCGGTTGTCGATCTTGTGAAAGTCGATGACAAGATAGTCCACGTTCTTGAGTCAGGTCCTGACGAATTGTTGGCAATAGGAGAAAATGTCACTGCACAAGTTGACAGCAAACGTCGTTTGGAAATCATGCGGAACCACAGTGCGACTCATCTCTTCCATGCTGCATTGAGAAAGACTCTCGGCACGCACGTTCAGCAGGCCGGTTCGCTGGTCGATCCTAATCATCTGAGATTTGATTTCACTCATCATAAGAAAGTTTCGCCTGAAGAGCTGCGGGACATTGAACAGATAGTCAATGAAAAAATCTTGGAGAGGATTGAGCTGATTCATCATCGAAATATTCCATACGACCAGGCTCGAAAGATGGGAGCACTTGCTTTCTTCGGCGATAAGTATGGCGACAAAGTGAACGTCGTCCAGTTCGGAGATTTTTCGATGGAATTCTGCGGCGGCACTCACGTCAGAAACACTAGCGAGATCGGCTTCTTCAAGGTCATCAGCGAATCGAGCATTGCCAGCGGTGTGAGGCGTGTTGAGGCAGTCACGGGCGGCGGTGTGGAGAAAGTGATCGAAACCTTGATGGCGCGTGCAGATGAGCGTGAAAGAGAAAGAGACGAACTTGTCGAGCGTATCAAGAATTTGGAGAGAGAACTCAGCAACTACCGGTTGAAGACCGCGATGTCTGCAGCGGAAGAGTTGCTCCGAGTTGCCGATGGCAATGGTGCGGTTGAAGGCGTAAGAGTGGTTTATGGACTCGTCGAGGTTGACACGGATGATGAGCTGAAACAGGTTGCCGATTACTTGAAAGACAAGCTCGGGAGCGGTGTGATAGTTCTTGGCAGCAAGATTCAGGACAAGGCGACGTTTGTCTCCAGCATATCCGCGGACGCGATTTCTGAAAAGCACTTACACGCGGGAAAAGTTGTAAACGAAGTCGCCCGGCGAGTGGGAGGCGGCGGAGGCGGACGACCGAACTTCGCTACGGCCGGTGGAAAAGACCAGTCGAAAATTAGAGAAGCAATCAACGCCGTCCCGGAGATCGTGCGGCAGTTTATAAAATAGGAGGCTAATGAAAACTTTCGACTATTTGGTGGGCGTACGCGATGAAAAGGGTGCTGGATTCTTGCTTCTTCTTGACCCCGACAAATTAGCTGACGAAGATTTGAGACATGTTGTTTTACATGCGCAAGAAGCGGGCGTAGATGCGTTCCTCGTTGGCAGCAGCCTGATGACTCGCGATATTTTTGAGAAGACGCTCATCGAGATAAAAAAGACCGCGAATATTCCTGTTATCATTTTTCCCGGCAGCCTTTTCCAAATCTCAGGTCGGGCTGATGCGATTTTGTTTCTTTCAGTGCTGGCATCGCGAAACATCGATCTGATTGTCGGGAACCACGTTCACGCTGCACCGCTAATAAGGCAGCACGACCTTGAAACCATACCGACAGCATATCTTCTTGTTGAATCAGGGAAGATGACCTCTGCGCATTTTCTGTCGGACAGTTTTCCAATCCCGCGTGACAAGCCCGAGATAGCTTCTGCCTATGCGATGGCGGCAGAAATGTTTGGTATGACGATGATATACCTCGAGGCAGGGAGCGGCGCACTGTCATGCGTGCCGAAGGAAATGGTGCGGATGGTCTCCAAAGCAGTGAAGGTACCCGTCACTGTCGGTGGCGGGATAAGAAATCCGGAGATCGCGCGGGAGCTCGCAAGTGCAGGAGCGTCGTTCGTCGTGGCCGGCAATTTCTTCGAGGACAACGGGGCCTCGGGCATGTTGAGAGAATTCGCTCGAGCGGTTCATTATAAAAAGCCTGAAGGAGTGGTGGTTTGATGGTAGACCGCGCCAAGTTTATTAGAGAATCTCTCGAGGAAAGTGCAGCGACGAAGAGAGCCATACTTAATTCCTGCTTCGAAGACATATCGCGCGCTGTTACCGTAGTGAAAGATGCCTTGAAGAACGACAATAAGATTCTATTCTGCGGCAACGGCGGGAGCGCGGCGGATTCGCAACACCTCGCAACTGAGTTTACGATTCGATTGAATCATGAGATAGAAAGAAAAGGTCTGCCGGCAATTGCACTGACTACGGACTCGTCTGCGTTGACAGCCGGCGGGAACGACATCGGTTTCGAGAACACATTCGCACGACTTGTCCAGGCGCTGGGAAGGAAAGGAGACGTGCTCGTGGCGATCTCGACGAGCGGAAATTCGGAGAATGTCATCCGCGCGGTGGAGAAAGCTCGCGAGGCCGGAATGTACGTGATCGGTCTCCTCGGGAAAGACGGTGGAAAGTTGAAAAGCCGATGCAATCTTTCAATAACCGTTCCCTCGGAAAATACTCAGCGAATACAGGAAGGTCATATTACAATCGGACACATCATCGCGGAGCTTGCAGAGCTGGAGTTGTACGCCGACAGGGCCGATTAGCATAACATTTCATTCAAGGACCGCAAATATGAAACTAAGAAAAAACGAGATCGACGAAAGACTTTCGAAATTATCAGGATGGCAATTCGTCGATGATTCGATAAAGAAAGAGTACAAGCTGAAAGATTTTCAAGAAGCGATGGGATTCGTAGTAAAGATCGCACTCGCAGCCGAGAAAATGGAGCACCATCCGGACATGACGATAGAGTATAATCGCGTGAAGATAATTCTCACGACACACAGCGAGGAAGGTGTGACTGCGAAGGATTTCGATCTCGCGGAAAAAATCGACAAGTTCGTCGAAGCGTGACGGCAGTCCTTGATATATTGTATATGGCCTGCCATCGATCACTTTCAAATTACTAGGGACTGATGGACAAAGAAAAGATTCTCGAGCTGTTTAGATTGACAGGTGCGCTTCAACAGGGTCATTTTCTACTCACGAGCGGGCTTCACAGTCCTGAGTATTTCCAATGCGCGCGCGTACTCCAGCATCCTCAGTATAATGAGCTTCTGTGTGGAGAGATCGCACGTTACTTCCATGATTGGAGAGTGGATCTTGTAATTGCGCCGGCGATCGGCGGGATCATGGTCGGACAGGAAGTCGCAAGGCAGATGCGAGTCCGCGGAATTTTCGCCGAGCGTGAGAACAAAGATATGGCTATTCGCCGGGGATTCGAGGTGAAGCAGGGAGACCGTGTACTGGTCTGTGAGGACGTGGTTACAACGGGCGGCAGTGTTCAAGAGGTGATTGACCTTGTGAAGGCCGCTGGGGGAACAATTGTCGGGGTTGCTTGTATAGTCGACAGGACTCGGAAGCCGGTCAACTTCGGCGCAGCTTTGCTTGCTCTTCTGAAGATGGATGTGCCAGTATATCAGCCTGAGGAGTGTCCGCTGTGCAAGCAGAACATTTCGATAATCAAACCGGGAAGCCGGAAGACTTCAGAGCCAGCTAAGGCGGGTTGATGCGTTTCAAAGTCCTGGATCACAAGGTTATCTATCGCGGGAAAGTCTTCAACACGATCGTCGATGAAATAGAATACGACTCGGGCAACAAATCCGTCCGTGAAGTTGCCGAACATCCAGGGGGCGCCGTTGTAATCCCGCTCCTTGACGACGGCCAAGTCGTGTTTGTATATCAATATCGCTATCCGTTGAACCAACAGATCTATGAACTTCCCGCCGGTAAACTTGACGGCGGCGAGCCTCCCGAAGTGTGCGCGATGCGAGAGCTCAAGGAAGAAACCGGCTATGAGGCAGGCAAACTTGAAAAGCTTACTGCGATTTACTCGTCGCCCGGTTTTTGCAACGAGAAGCTGCACCTATTTCTTGCTCGCGATCTTCGCCGTGGAGAACAGAGGCTTGAGGAAGGAGAAATTGGACTGACGCTGAGGCAGATTCCCGTGAAAGAAGCATTCCACATGGTAAGGACAAATGAAATTGTGGATGCAAAAACAATTGTCGGACTGTTCTTCCTGGAAAATATGTTCAAGGATGCATGGGAAGGCTGAAACCAAAAGCACAAAAAATTCATGACGGCGCTCCAGTCACGGCTGTTGAGTTTCGGTATGTAAAGCTGCAAAGTGTGTTGGCCCCCAACCTTAAGAAAGTGTCCTCCTCAGAGCTACGACAATTGACAGCTGTCTTTTGATGATTACTCCTTATGAGATAATTCGCAAGAAAAGGAACGGAGATTCACTCTCAAAGGAAGAGATAGAGTTTTTCATTAGCAGCTATAATTCCGGCGACATCCCTGATTACCAGGCATCTTCATTTCTCATGGCGATTTTTTTCAAAGGCATGAACGATGAAGAGACTCTGCACCTGACACGTGCGATGATGGCAACAGGCATTGTGGTCGACCTGTCCGACGTTCCGGGATGCAAGGTGGACAAGCACTCGACCGGCGGAGTCGGGGACAAAATTTCATTGATGCTTGCACCTCTCGCCGCTGCATGCGGAATAAAAGTGCCCATGGTTTCTGGAAGAGGGTTGGGACACACCGGGGGAACTATTGACAAGCTGGAGTCGATTCCCGGCTTTCGCACCAGGTTCTCGATAGCTGAGTACAAAAAGATATTGAAGAAGGTCGGCCTTGTGATGAGTGCGCAGTCGAACGCTCTCGTTCCAGCAGATCGCAAGCTCTATGCGCTCCGTGACGTCACGGCGACCGTCGAATCGATCCCGCTAATTACTTCAAGTATCATGAGCAAGAAACTCGCCGAAGGAATTGATGCGCTTGTCCTTGATGTCAAAGTAGGATCCGGCGCGTTCATGAGGGAGATCGATGACGCGCGAGTTCTTGCACGGAAGATGGCACATGTTGGAAAGCTCTTCGGGAAAAAAGTGACGGCATATTTGACAGACATGAGTCAGCCGCTCGGGAGAGAGATCGGCAATTGGAATGAAGTGGTCGAGTCGATAGCTGTTCTGCGCGGTGAATCTGACGCAGACGATCTGATAAAGTTGACCGTGAGACTCACGGCAGAAATGATTTTGCTTGGAAAGATCAATGAAGGTGAAACTCTGTCTTCGGCCGAGAATCGTGTGAAGAATGCCATAGAATCAGGAGCAGGATACGAGAAGTTTCTGGAAATGGTGCGCGCACAGGGCGGAGATACTAAGATTGTGGAGAATCCAGCTAAACTCCGGAAGCCGAAAATCGCTCGCGAGTTGAAATCTACCGAACGAGGTTATGTTTCGTCAATTGATGCATTTAAAATCGGAATGACTGCGGTAAAATTAGGAGCTGGACGACTGAAGGTTGGTGATAATGTCGATCACGCTGTCGGGATCACGTTGCTCAAGAAAATCGGGGACAAAGTCTCGCGCGGAGATGTCATTGCGGTCATCCGAGCAAATGAGGAGCAGCGAGCCAAATCTGCCAAAGAAGAGATTCTGTCGGCATACAAGTTCTCCGCCAGCAAGCCCGACAAACCCGATCTGATCAAGGAAAGGTTGGCATGAAAAAAATCGTAATGTATGAGAAGGCAACATGCGGCACATGCAAGAAGGAAAAGGCCTATCTGACAAAATCAAAGATATTCTTTGAAGAAATTAATATCGTCGAGAATCCGCCTCCGAAAGAATTTTTGGAAAGGAACATGGATGAGAACAACCTCGATGCTTTCATTAACAAACATTCGAAGCCATATAAAGAATTGAATCTTGCCAAAAAGAAAATGAGTAAGTCGGAACTCATCCGACTGATGCTTGAAGATCCCAATCTCATTAAGCGTCCGATCCTGATCGATGGCAAAAAAGTTTATTTCGGATATAACGAGATCTGATCCCATCATGTCAACTGGATTTGTGACGGTATGGTTAGCGTTGTTGTCGCAGCTTTGTTCTTTTCAGCTTCAACATTCTGTCCGGGCCCAATCACGTGCTCCAGCTTCCGATATCGGGACCATGATAGATTCCACGATGGAGGAAACTTACAATTACAGGTTCGCCATCGCTTTGAATATCACCGACCGGATGATCGCATCTTATCCGAAAGATCCTGAAGGGTACCTGTACAAATGTGCGGTCTACTGGAAGACGCTCGAAGAGGGATGCGGCGGGTCAGTTGACAGTGTGAAACGCGAGATCAAGCTTCTTACCGACGAAGCCTGCGAGCTGTCGGCAGCGAAGATTCACACCAGCCCAAATGATGTGACCGGACTCTTTCACTATGCGGGCTCACTTGTTTACCGAGCGCGATATGAAGCGACTCAGAACGATTGGTTTTCCGTGATGACGGATGGAACCAAAACCAGGAGGCTGTTGAACAAGGTAATCGAGCTTGATTCCAATTTCTACGATGCTTACTCCGGATTAGGAGCTTTCAATTATTATGCGGCCCATATCCCGTGGTATTTGAAGCCCGTGGCATTTATTCTGGGAATAGCCGGAAACGAGGCGGAAGGGATCTTGCAGTTGGAGAAAGCTTCTCAATACGGGAAGTATTCCAGTATTGAAGCGACCGAGTTTCTCGCAACCGTAGTCGACATGAACAAAAAAGACTACGCGAACGCAGCGAAGCTGATGCTCGGACTTCATCATGAGTATCCGAGAAATCCTTATTTTGTCCGATGCCTGTGCTCTGCCTACTTTGAATTGCGAGACTACTCTGACGTTACACGTTGTGCCGACTCGGCGCTTGTCGATTATCTCACACCGGGCTCCTGCTCAGGGACGAGCGTGGAGTACATTCATTATTACAGGGGCGCATCGTATGAGAGACTCAATCAGAAGGACAAGGCAATTGCCGATTATGAGATAGTCGTCAAGGGTGGCGGAGACGACTATGCCTGCAGGCAAGCGAAGGAAGCGCTCGACAGATTGAAGGAACAATAAGTCTCAAGTATTATGTCTTTCCGTTTTCAGTTCAGAAAGAGAAAGAAATATTTATTCCAGGCGGATTGATTTGAGGCAAGAGGTAGTACCCGGTTGTGTTAGCAGCCCCTGAGTTCCGGGTTGAGTACACTTTCCTGAAATACTTTCCGACAGTGGAGCCGACCGCGTACGACATCAATGCAGCGGCCACTGCATCCGAGAACCAATGCATCCCTCCCCTGTTAACTGACGAAACACCTAAGATGGTGTAAGCGACGAGTCCGTACCCTGCGATCTTGAGCCAGGTCTTGTCAGGATAATAATTCGTCAACGCAGAGACCACGGCCATAGTTGCAGCGGTATGTCCGGAAGGCCATCCCCAGAAAATCCCGCCGCGCAAGAAGCCAAACCTGAAAGTCTTGCTCAGGCTGTCCATGTTCGAGTTATGCCTCCAGTCCGGATTAGGTCTGCCGGTAACTGCTTTCAATGCCGAGTTGTAAATGAATTCGATCAAGCTCGCCTGCAGCACAGCAAAAGAAGCGCCTAGTGTTTCATCGTTATTTTTTATTTTGGCGTACGCAAACAGCGAACCGCCTGCGACGAATGGCAAAAGCTCGCCGGTGAACAGGATGGGCCTTGTCCATTGACTGTATTCGGGGTGCTGGTTGAAATAATGTTCGACCTGGTAATCGAAGCCGGTTTTGACAATCAATGCAGTCGAAGCAACTCCTGCGAGATGAAGATAAAGATTATTCCCCTTGAAACTGTCGAGGATGTTGTTCCCTAAATTCCCGAAGAGATCTATGTCGCTTCCATCGTTGCTTATCTGATCTGGATTGTATGGAATTGCCTGGGACTTAGAACCTCTTAGCAAGAAATTTCCAGCCGTTCCATCAATGTTGTAGTGGATAGCTTGCTGCTGTTCCAGAACATCATGGATGCCTGACGAGCTGACACTTTGCGCACTCGCTACCGAACATGAAAGAAAAAGAAATAAGCCGATGCTTGGTGTCAATCGATTGTAATTATGCTCAACCATTTTCGTTTAGGTCTTCTTGTCGGTATTGTTGTCTAGAAATTCTAACCCTCAATATATGCTTTTTAAGTTGAGAACGGAACACTCAAGATCAACCGCGGAGAGAAAAGTTAGATCTCGTGTGTTTGGAATTCAGCTCTGGTTTCTTATGTTATTTGGATCATGGAACTGAAAATTGGTCGGCATGCTCCCGACTTTACGTTGCCGTCGACTGGAGGGAAGACTTTCCATCTGAGCGAGAACTTGCGGGATGGAAAGTTGGTTTTATATTTCTATCCGAAGGATTTTACACCAGGTTGCACTGCAGAAGCATGTGGATTCAGAGACGAATTCTCCGAGCTTGCGAAATCTGAAATCAGAGTCTACGGGATAAGCACAGATACGATTGAGAGCCATGAAAGATTCAAGAATGAGCATCGGCTTCCGTTTGATCTCCTTTCCGATCCGGGCGGAGAGGTGTCCCGAGTATACGGTGTTTACAATCGTCTATTCAAGATTGCCAATCGTGTTTCGTTCATCCTCGATCGCGACGGGAAGATACTGAAGATCATCAAGAACTTCTTCATTGCGAAGGCTCACATTAACGGCGTCAAATCAACGGAGAAAATATAGATGACAATTTACTTAGTGAGTCTGCTGTCGTTCCTTATGATGCTTTCGTCCGGCTCCCGCGAAATTTTCGATTCACCGGAACCTCATCTCAAGAACATCCGGCAGTTGACCTTCGGCGGACAGAACGCCGAATCATATCTCTCGTGGAAGGGTGACAAGATAATTTTTCAGGCGACACGTGATTCATTCAAGTGCGATCAGATCTTTTCAATGAACATGGACGGCTCCGACCTGAAGCTCATCTCTAACGGACAGGGGAGGACCACGTGTTCGTATTACCTTCCGGGCGACTCGGAGGTGCTATACTCCTCGACTTTTCTCGGCGGTGCGGATTGCCCGCCGACTCCAGACTACTCACATGGCTACGTCTGGCCGGTCTATTCTTCTTTCGATATTTTTGTTTGCAGGAGCGACGGCTCGCATCTCAGGCGGTTGACGACAACTCCGGGCTACGATGCGGAGGCGACTGTTTCGGATGTCCTCAATAGGATTGTGTTCACGAGCATGAGGGATGGCGATCTCGATATTTATTCAATGAATCTGGACGGGACAAACGTGAAGAGACTGACGAACGAGATCGGTTACGACGGAGGTCCGTTCTATTCATGGGACGGGAAGAAAATCGTTTACCGCGCTTATCATCCCAAGGACAGTGCGGAGGTTTCGGAATACAAACAACTTCTATCTGAGAATCTCGTGAAACCCACCAAGATGGAACTGTACGTCATAAATGCGGACGGAAGCGACAAAAGACAGTTGACAAGTTTCGGTGCGGCATCCTTCGGACCGTTTTTTTATCCTGACAACCAACGAATAATCTTTTCCTCCAACTACGAAGATCCCGCGGGAAGAAATTTCCAGCTTTATATGATTAATGTTGATGGAACAGGCTTGAAGAAGATTACTTCGGAAGGTACATACAACTTCTTCCCGATCTTCACGCGAGATGGGAAGCACCTGGTCTTCTGCTCAAACCGCGGGGCTGCTTCACTTCACGAACTGAACGTCTTCGTTACAGACTGGGTTGAATGAAGCTCGAGAGCGAGCTTGCTGCTGCGTTCGATGAGATCATCGAGGGGAGGCTGGTGAATAGAAAC
Organism: uncultured Bacteroidota bacterium; assembly: GCA_963704305.1. Classification (GTDB taxonomy): domain Bacteria; phylum Bacteroidota; class Ignavibacteria; order Kryptoniales; family JAKASW01; genus JAKASW01. The sequence goes on from OY969888.1 coordinate 2,944,422, forward strand.
GTCCACGATTTGATATTCGAGGGGAGAGACCTTAAGGACCTCTTCGTTTCCCGGTTGTATGTTCATGGATATGCGAGGCAAAAGGTGGCGGAGATCGACTTAGGATTTGAAGAAAGAGTCCCTGCGTTCGCGATCAGAAATAACAAAGCATATTTCGGCTGGGTGTTCATCGAGAGGTTTACAGATAAAAGATCGGGAAAGCTATTCGGAAGCGTCGCGCGGAACAAGAAAGGCGATTGGCTCATTCAAATCTCACACAATAGTGAAGAGTCAATCTATGTGAACTGCGATCTTAAATCAGGAATGGAAAGCGAAAGACTATTCGTATTGGAGTAAATCATGAAAAAGACAATACTACTCATCGTCTTGATGTCAGTGCAGGCAATCTCTCAAATCATGCCGGACAGTCTGGCGTCCTATATCAAATTCCTTTCGTCCGATCAATTGGAGGGACGCCTTACTGGAACACCTCAAGCTGCGGAGGCAGCGCAATGGATTGCCTCGAAATTCAATAGCTATGGACTGAAGCCACTCTTTCCCGACTATTTTCAAAAATATGACTTCAACGCGAAGGCAGTCCTGGGCGAAGACAATTCTCTTTCATTTGCCATCGGTGGGACGTCATTAGCGACACGCCTCGATACTGACTACGTTCCTTACGTTTTCTCGGACAGCGGACTGGCAAAGGGACCTGTTGTGTTTGCGGGATACGGCATCTCGGCGAAGGACTCGAGCTACGACGACTATGCGGGAGTCGATGTGAAAGGAAAAATTGTCGTTGTCATGAGAGGGTCACCTCGTGAAGACTCGGCAAGCGACAGACTGTATAAGTTCAGTGCGGTTCGCATGAAGTTGATGACTGCGAGAGATCTCGGCGCGGCGGGAATTGTCATCGTGAATCGGAAGAGCGATAGGTCGCTGGCAAAATTCGAGTATGATTACAGCTCGAGTGCCGGGATCGTAGCGGCAAACATGTCGTATGATTTAGCCGTTCGCTTCTTCAGGGAAGCGGGAGTCGATCTTGGAGGAGTTATCGCAAAGATCGAACAGACAATGCAACCGAGTTCTGCCGAGTTGAAAGATGCGGAGGCCAATCTTTCTGTCGACATTTCGGTCGTGAGGACTAAGGCAATTAACGTTGCAGGGGTTATTTGGCCAGAGAATCTCTCCGATTCGACGTGCTACATAATTGGAGCTCATTATGATCATCTTGGATGGGGACCATTTGGTTCCATGAAACCTGATACGATTGCTATTCATCATGGCGCGGACGACAACGCGAGCGGCGTTGCAGGAGTCTTAGAACTCGCACGATTCTATCAATCCCATCCTGAGGCGGTGAGAAAGCCGATTGTGTTTGTTTCGTTCTCGGGAGAGGAAGAGGGCTTGTTCGGATCTCAATATTTCGCGGACCACATGCCCTTGTCGAGGGAAAAGGTCGGAGCGATGTTGAATATGGATATGGTCGGGCGGTTGAGGAATAATCGCCTGATCGTGGGCGGAATAGGTTCTGCCACTCAATGGGAGAGCTTTGTCAGATCAGTCGACAAGGAACTTGGCACGGATTCACTCAGCTTGTCGCTCGATATGGAAGGATTCGGTCCAAGCGATCATGCATCATTTTACTCAAAGGGAATTCCGGTTCTATTTTTCTTCACAGATGTTCATTCCGATTACCACAAACCGAGCGACACCTACGACAAGATTAACTACCCGGGTGAGGTGAAGGTTCTTGGATTCGTGAAGGATGTCGTCGACAGTTTGATGGACGCACGATGGGTGCCGTCGTTTACGAAAGTGGCACTGGCGCACAGACCCACTGAAGGAGTGCGTGCTTACTTGGGAACTATCCCGGATTTCGGAAATCAGGAGTCAGGTTACAAATTGAGCGGCGTGACACCGGGAAGTCCTGCGGACAAAGCCGGGCTCAGAGGCGGCGATGTCGTCACAAGAATCGGCGTGAAGGAGATCAAGAACATCTATGACCTGACTTACGTGCTGCAGGAGCTGAGACCCGGGGATAGAATCGTAATCAAGTATGTCCGGAATGGAAACAAGGAGACCACCGAGGCAGTTGTCGGGAGGAGATAATTTTCGCCGACCAGGATCTTGAGATGAGACCGCCACTCAAGGCTACGAGCCGACTTTTTCAATTTTGACTTTTTGAGCCTACGGCTCAAGCCTTCGGCTGAGACCTATCAATTTTGAATTCCATTATATCTTGAGATTCCTCTGCAACACCTCTATCATCTGGTCGTGTATCTTTCCGTTTGAAAGAAGAATGTTCTTGTGATAGATGCTGTATTTTCCGCCGGTGAAGTCGGTGACTCGTCCGCCGGCCTCCGTGGCAATTAGCGATGCAGCGGCTGTGTCCCAGGGGTTCAGGTTGACTTCCCAGAAGCCATCCATCCTTCCAGCGGCGACATAACAAATATCGAGGGCTGCTGATCCGAGTCTTCTTATCGCTTGAGCAGCAGTGAGGAACTCGTTAAAATGTTGGATACAGTTGAAGGGGTTGCGGCTGACATCGTACGGGAACCCTGTTGCCAGCATTGAATGATCTAGAGCATCGGTGGATGTGACCTTCAATCTCTTTCCGTTCATGAACGCTCCTTTTCCTATTTCGGCCGTGAAGAGCTCATCGAAGTTCGGATCATAAACAACACCGGCGGTCACTTCGCCATTATGTTCGACGGCGATTGAAACGCTGTAAACCGGATACGAGTGAGTGTAATTCGTCGTTCCGTCAAGAGGATCAATTATCCACCTGTATTCAGACATAGGAGACACGGCACCACTTTCTTCCGCGAGAATTCCGTGATCGGGAAAATTCTTTGCGACAAAACTCTTTATCATCGACTCGGATCCTTTGTCGATGTTCGTGACAAGGTTCGTGAACGATCCTTTCTCCTGAACCTCTGAGATTTTTCCTTCATTGTCTTTCAAGAATCTTCCAGCTTGCTTTGCAATCTCGATTATCCTGTCAAGCATGACGTTCCTTTTTTCACAATTTACTATCTGGACATAACAGTTGTAGGGAGATTTTTTCTGACGGATGACGGGCCATCTTATGCTTCGGATTTGATTTTCAGCTCATCAAAAAATATATTCTGAAGTGACTGAAATTTCACCTGGAATTCCCACGAGAGAGGAATCGATAGCTCTTCTTCACGAATACACGAAGACTGAAAGTCTGAGGAAGCACGCGCTTGCAGTCGAGGCAGTCATGCGTGCATACGCCAGGAAACTCGGTGAGAACGAGGATGAGTGGGGCACCACCGGCCTTCTTCACGATTTTGATTATGAGATGTATCCGACAGCGGAACAGCACCCTTACGTCGGCAATAAGATCCTGGCAGAGAGAGGATATCCTGAAAATATCCTCAAGGCTATCATGGGGCACGCCCCTTACACGAAAGTGGAACGGGACACCCACATGGCGAAGTGCCTCTTCGCTTGCGATGAGCTGAGCGGCTTCGTCATCGCCGTCGCCTTGGTCCGTCCGACAAAGCTGGGGGGACTCGAACCGAGCTCGGTAAAGAAGAAACTCAAGGACAAGGCGTTCGCGAGGAGCGTCAGCCGTGAAGACATCAAGAATGGTATGACGGAGTTTGGAATTCCGGAAGATGAGCACATCGCTTTCGTTATCAAAGTCTTGCAAGAGAATGCGTCGGCTCTGGGATTAGCGTAATGGCGAAGATCGCGGCAATCGTGAATGACTTGATTTCCATGACAAGGATCCGAAACACAGCAGAGAATGTCGGGCTACATGTTGGCTTTGTGGGAACCGTGGAGCAGATTGATCACTACCTGAAAGATTGCGAGGTTGTCCTGATCGACCTTGAAAACGATCTCGTAGACCCGGTGGATTTGATCGAGCGAGTCAAGACAAATCCCGCAACATCGTCGATCCGGTTAATCGCGTATCTGTCGCACGTGGACAAGCCGCTCAGACTGCAGGCTCTTGCCGCAGGATGTGACAAGGTCTTATCACGGTTCGAGTTCAATTCCAACCTGAAAGAAATACTGCAAGCATCCCTCTGATCTTCCGGCATGATCTGAACTCTCGAGACGTCGCTGACCACTATCATCTTGATTTTCAAATTGAGTTTGAATTCACCCTCAAGTCCTGTCGTGATTAGTTTTTTCATGGAAGGTTGCGGTTAAGCATGCCCCTGCTATCACTGATCATAGCGGTCTATAACAGACCCGAAGTACTTCGGTTTGTGTTGGCAGCTTGCGGCAGGCAGTCGCTGACTGATTTCGAGATTATCGTGGCCGACGACGGATCCGGACCGGAGGTCAAAGACGTCATTGAGAAATCAAGAGCGCGCGATCGCGTTCCGATAACTCATCTCTGGCACGAAGACCTGGGTTGGCGAAAGAATGTGATGCTAAATAAGGCCATTCTTGCTGCACGATCCGAATACCTGGTATTCGTCGACGGAGATTGTCTTCCCGCAAAAGATTTCCTGATGGATCACTGGAATCAAAGAGAGACCGGGAAAGTTCTTCTTGGCAGACGTGTAGAGACAAGTGAGAGGTGGGCGAGAGCTCTTACGATGGAAAAAATCGATACGGGAAGGTTTGAAATGATCGGCTTGACGGAGTTGGTGGATGGAATTGCCGGCAGGGCAGCGCGGCTCGAGGATGCGATAAGAATCAGGAGTGGGTTGTTGCGGAGATTATCTTCTCGCAGCGCCGACAGAATATTGGGGAGCAATTTTTCTTTACACAAAAATGATATCGTTTCGATCAACGGTTTTGATGAGGAGTATGATGGTCCGGGACATGGCGAAGATTCCGACGTTCAGTACAGACTGTCGCTGATAGGAGTGATGGGAAAGTCTATTCGCAACCTCGCGATCCAGTTTCACGTTTATCATCCGCGCACCGAAATATCACAAAGATCGCTGAAGAGGTTCGAAGATGTGAAGAGGACAAACAATCCACGATGCAAGAGGGGATTGGAGAAGATCGATTAGCTTTACTCTATCCTGTCGCTTAATTTTCAATTCATAAAATAGAAAACGAAATGAAAATCATCTTCATGGGAACGCCGGCATTTGCAGTGCCATCCTTGAGAGCTATTGTCAAAGCGGGCTATGATGTTGCGGCTGTCGTCACAAATCAGGATGAGCCGCAGGGAAGAGGTTTAAAAGTGATCCCACCCGCTGTAAAGACCGCCGCGCTTGAGTTGGGATTGCCGATCATACAGGTTGGTTCGTTGAAAGATGCTGAGTTCGTCACGAGACTTGCCGCCATTTCACCTGACTTAATGGTCGTTGTCGCATTCCGAATTCTGCCGCGCGAAGTCTTCACGATCGCTAAACTCGGCACGTTCAATCTCCACGCATCGCTTTTGCCGAAATACCGCGGTGCGGCGCCAATCAATTGGGCGATAATAAACGGAGAACGAGAGACCGGCGTGACGACTTTTTTCCTCGATGAGAAGGTCGACACCGGAAGAATCATTCTCCAGAGGAAGTTGGAAATAGGAGATGACGAGACTGCCGGCGAACTATCGAATCGACTTTCGCAGTTAGGTGCGGCGGCCGTAGTCGACACGATAAAATTGATCCAACAGGGAAACGTTCACATTATCGAACAGGATAATTCGCTCGCCACCAAGGCTCCGAAGATTTCAAAGGAGGATTGCCTCATCGACTGGTCGAAGCCTGCAGCGAAGATTCATAATCTTGTTCGCGGTTTTTCACCTGAGCCCTGCGCCTACACTTTTCTCGGTGGGAAGTTGCTGAAGATTTTCAAGATGAAGATGACACTCGAGAAAACGGATCTTACGGCAGGGACGATTCGAATCGATTCCGGAAGATTCTTTGTCGCTTGTTCGGACGATCTTGTTGAAGTTTTGGAGCTACAGCTGGAAGGTAAGAAGAAACTTGTCGCCTCGGATTTTCTCAGGGGAGCGCGAATCAAATCTGGCGATCGATTGGAACGGGCCAGATGACGGAAGAATTTATTTAGTTTCCTTCTCTTTTTTTGACGCGGCTGTCTTATCCGAGGTGGTGTTGGGACCCTTTTCGGATTTGCCCGCTTTCGATTCGCCGTTCGATGAAGTCGGCGACGCGTTTGACTTCTTGTAATCTGTGAGGTAAAATCCGGACCCTTTGAAAATAAGGCCGGACCCGGCACTGATCAGGCGCTGAACTTTTCCGCCGCACTTCGGGCATTTCTCTATCGGTTGGTCGGTAATGGACTGAAACTCTTCGAAGACTTCGTTGCAATTTTCGCATTTGTATTCGTACGTTGGCATCGAATTACTCCATCTCCAATCTTTGCTGCACGAAAATTAAGGTATCGTGCGTGAACATTCAATCCTCATCGGGACTAACAGATCGCACCCCCAGATTGTTCCACCTGATTTGATGATGAATAAACGAGATGGGTTCGAGGAAACGAGACCGCATCTCCTTGTTTACCTTGTAGTCGTTAGTTATATTAGTTGCTGATCGCGGGGTGGAGCAGCTGGTAGCTCGTCGGGCTCATAACCCGAAGGTCGAAGGTTCGAATCCTTCCCCCGCTACAAACCGAGAAGTCCGTGCGAGAGTACGGACTTCTTCATATATGAGCTTGTATGCCGTATTACGTTTATTTGATAGAGAGTCAGGAAGGGTTGAGGTACACGGGGCAGACATCTGACTTGGAGAGGCGGCTGTCGGAACACAACAGTGGGATGACACATTCAACGAAGCATGGAAGTAATTGGAGGCTTATTTACGCTGAGGAGCTTGACACTCGTTCGGAAGCGATGAAGAGGGAGAAATATCTGAAGTCAAGCGCAGGGCGGAGATATTTACAAAGAGTAATTGCGGGGTGGAGTCCGTCCGCGATTCATGGACGGAGTAGCTCGTCGGGCTCATATCCCGACAAAGTGTGACTTTGTCGGGACGAAGGTTCTGCGCCGGAGGCGCATCGGCCTTCGGTCGAGAACCCTTCCCCCGCTACAAACCGAGAAGTCCATGGCGGCGCGGGCTTCTTCAATGTGTAATGTGGTTAGTCTTGCGACGAGTATTGCCTTTAGTCTAGGGCGGTCTGCGACATACCTGACAGCTTCAAGCTCACCTCTTTCAATCTCCGACGGACATCGGCATCGTAAGCTTGAGGAACGGCTTTGGAAATACGTGTTCCGTCAAAATACTTTCCCGTTACGTTCGCCGTCTCATCGGAGGTGGCCACATATTCCACAGCCTCTGCCCCTTCTTCGACGGACGACATCGTGCTCCCGAAGAATTCGAAAACCATGTTGGTGTTCATGAGTGTGGCCGGATGCAGGGAGTTAACCACGACACCGCTGCCATTCAATTCCTCTGCGAGATCGATCGTAAACATGATCTGTGCCAGCTTACTCTGCCTGTACGCACGAAAGCTTTCGTAATCCTTCTCCAACATTAGATCTCCGAAGTCAATAGGATGCTGTCCGATGGATGAGACGTTAATGATGCGAGATGGAGCCGACTGGCGAAGCAACTGCAGCAGTCGATAGGTTAGAAGGAAATGAGAAAGGTAGTTAACCGCGAATCTCAATTCATATCCATCTCGACTTATCTCTCGTTTTGAATTACCCTTCGGTTCGCCTCCGATGCCTGCGTTGTTAATGAGAATGTCTAATCGATCATTCTCCGAAATAATTTTGTCGGCCAGCGAACGTACCTCGTCAAGCGAGGCGAGATCGGCGTTGTAATACCGGATCTTGGCGTTTCCCGTGGCTTTGCGAATCTCGCTGACTGCGGAATTTCCCTTTTCCTCATTCCGACCGTGCAAAAGTATTGTCCCTCCTTTTGCTGCTAAACGTCTCGCAACGTGCTTGCCGAGTCCGTCGGTTGATCCGGTAATCAATATTATTTTGTCTGAAAAGCTCTTCATGTTGCTTCTTTATCTAAACGGTGAGTCGCTCTGCCCCTTGCCGGATGTCACATCAGGTTCTGAGTTTAAAACACCATAACGTATACAATCGTTTCCATGAAGGCTCGCGGCACAGTTACTGGAAGGGGCCGCAAGCGTGGTGGAGCATTCCTTTATTAAATGAATTAACCTAGTTATTCCCGTTATCGTCTTGGCCATTATTTTGCTGATTTTTTTCATTGTAATTATTAAAAATGTATTTGAGATTTAGCATGACCATGGGAGCCCGCCTGTCGTAATAATTATAGTTGTAGAAGCCCACACCCTGCGATGTGAACTCACGCCTCCCCGTAGCGAATAAATCGTTGGCCTGCAAACTCAAGGACAATGTCTTTGGAACTAAGTCTTGCTTTACTGCCAGGTCAGAAGTGAAAAATCCTCCCCACTTTCCTTGTGCAGTTACAGAAGGGCTGAAGTATCTTATGTTAAGCTGAAGTTCGGTCGAGCGACTCAACGTAAATGTATTATTGTCCTTTACACTCCAATCAAAACTCTCCCTTGTAAATGATTGGTTGGAGATTGCGCCGCTAATTTTATAATCATATACATTTCCCATCAGATTAAACTCCCATAGTTTGATCGGATTAAACAGAATGCTGAATTCGGCGCCGAGTGATTGATCGGTTCCCACATTTGCGACTGTCCTTAGCGTTACGTTTTCGGCATACACGGAATTTATATCTTGCCTCTTGTCATGGGTAAACCGATAATAAAAATCATTAGAAAGAGAAACATCGCCGAGAACGGTTTGAAGACCAAGTTCGTAAGAATCGATCAACTCAGGTTTAACCAGGGGATTTCCTACGTGAACATTATTTGCATCGAACCAGGAATAAAAAGGCTCAAGATCTCCGCCATCGGGTCTATCTATCCTGCGAGTATAACTCGCCATGGCTTGAGTTTCTCCGGTAAAATTGTAGGACAAATGAAGAGAAGGAAAATAATCCCACCTGCTGAAAGAAAAGCTCTGGTCAATATCGACTTGTGCAACAGATTGGTAGGTGTACTCCGTGCGAAATCCGACTTGAACTTCCAGGCTATCCCATTTATTGGAAAACATTGAATAGGCGGCGAACCTGGTACGGTTAAAAGCATTTGTGTGGCTATATGGCCGTTGAAATTGATAGACGCCGCTGATGGTATCGAAGACATACAGCTTATTTATGTCCTGATAAATCCTGCTGAAGAATTCGGAACCCGCAGAAAATCTCTCCGATTTATTAATAGGCAGTGTATAATCGATGTTTCCTCTTAGCTCATTTTGCGGACCGATCTCGGTGGTCTGAGTACCGTTAATCGCACTGTTGTTTTGCGTGGCTGTGCTCACCGAGGCTTCATCCGAATTATTATGTCTATAGGATAAATCAGCAACAAGTTGATGGCCCTCAAGACTGAATTTGTGAACGTAATTCGAATTCAGATCATAGTATGTACCATAATGATTGTGATTAGTGTTATTCAGATAATAGACTTGCAGCGGATCGATGTTAGTCCATTGATTGTAATTCAGAGTTGAATACCTGTGGAATGATCTGCCACCATAACTTCCGCCGAACGATAGATTATCATTTTGACTCAAACCGATATCTATTCCTCCTCTGATTCCTGACAAAATTCTCTGCCACATCATATTACCATCTGAATTAAGGTACGAAGTTGTGTCCTGGATGATGAATTGTTTTTCTTGCCTGTTGGTCCCCGGAAAAGAGCGGCGGTTGAAGTCCAGGCCGAAGTCGTAGCTTATTGAGGGAGTCTTGTACTGGAGGATGAAATTTCCACCGTATTTATCATTCAGGCCTCCGGTCAAATTTAGGATACCGCTCAGGCCGAGATTCGTATCCTTCTTAAGGATGATGTTGATAATTCCTGCGGAACCGCTTGCGTCATACTTTGCGGAAGGATTAGTCATTATTTCGATATTCCGGATTGAACTCGCGGGGATCTGTTGTAAAGCGTCCTGTGCGCTCATCACCGAAGGGCGGCCGTCAATCAGAACCTGGAAATTTGTGCTTCCTCTCAGACTGACGTTCCCATCAACATCAACGCTTACCGACGGAACATTTTCAAGAACGTCTGCCGCAGTGCCGGATAACGCCGTCTTAATCTGGCTGACATCAATAACCTGTTTATCAAGCTGGTACGTTATGGGTGATCGCTTTCCTTCCGCAGTGACCCCGGGCAAATTTATTGCTGAGGGTTCTATATAAATCTTGCCTGAGTTGAAACTGAGATGTGAATTTGAAATGAAGATTCTGTCGATTGTCTTAGTTTTATACCCGATGAATTGGACGCGCATAAAATAACTTCCAGTCTTGATCCCGCTGAATTTGAAATTACCGGCTTTGTCTGTCGCAATGCCGGCTATCTGCGTGGTGTCGTTCTTAGCAAAGAGAATGACAGTTGCGAACTCAATTGGAGTTCGTGTCGTCTTATCACAAACTGTTCCCGCAATTGTACCACTATGCCCTGAGATGGGCTGCTGTTGGCCGTAAGCGAAATTGTTAAAGGCTAATAGAATAAGAAGCGCACACGTTTTTACTAATATCATTACTCCTCACTTAAAGTCATTTGTCTATAAATTGCAGGGCATAAAATACGGTACGCTGTTAATCGCACAGAAAGAGTTCAATTTTCTGAATGTCTCAAAGGATTCCTTGCAGGAAGCCTTCTAAGAAACAAATCCAAAGCAATTTCAGTTACAATGAGACCTGCAGGAAGTTAACTCATGCAGATGAAAGCGAGATGAAAAATTGGAAAGTAGCCCCTCTGGAGGTAAGTATCCGTGCTTATTCAAGCTGAGTTTCATCTACGTTCCAGTTGGCTGATGCATAATTATCCCGCTGCAAAATTGATCTCTGTCTTATTGTCGCATTTCATCTTGGTTTCATGTTCGCTCGGTATTTTAATAAACCGCTTCAATAACGGTTATTCATAAGGTTCGGCTTGTGTTATCAAGCGAAACTGATGGCAAAACCAAATTCAGGAGATGCAAAATGAAGAGCCTTGCGATTACTCTGATTGTCCTTTCTGTCCTTTTCCTTGGTATAGATTCAAATGCGCAGGACATGAGGTCAGGGTACACTATTGTCAAGAAGATTCCGCTACCGGAATCAACATGGTGGGACTATCTGTCATGCGATGCATCGACAGGAAGGCTGTTTGTATCGAGAGGCACCATGGTTCAAGTGGTTAATTTGAACGATGACAAGCTTATCGGCACCATTCCGAATACCGAAGGAGTACATGGAATAGCTTTGGCTCAAGATTTAGGTAACGGATTCATTAGTGACGGGAGGGATTCCTCCGTAACCGTATTCAATCTGAAGACGCTGGAAGTCATCGCGAAGATTCCCGTGACGGGGCGTGATCCTGACGCAATCCTCTACGATCCGTTCACTCACAGGGTATTTACCTGCAACGGTGACGCATCGAATTCGACCGTGATAGACGCCAAGACCAACAAAGTTATCGGGACAATAAAACTTTCGGGAAGTCCTGAATTCTCAGTTACCGACGGGCATGGAAGAATATATATTAATATCGAAGACAGCAGCCAGATCGATGCGATCAATCCAAAGACAATGAAAATAGAAAATGTGTGGTCGCTCGCACCGGGAGAGCATCCGAGCGGACTGGCAATTGATGTGAAGAATCACATCTTGTTCTCAGTCTGCCACAACAAGGTGATGGTTGTCTTGGATGCAAAGAATGGGAAAGTAATAACTACGTTGCCGATTGGTGAGCGCGTTGATGGGGCGGCATACGACCCGGCTTTGAAGCGCGCTTACAGCTCGAACGGTGACGGAACTCTGACAATTGTTCAGGAGGAGAGTAGAGGCGAATTCAATGTACTTGAAAAATTTCCCACTCAAGTGGGGGCAAGGACCATAGCTCTTGACATAAAGACGCACCATCTTTTCTTGCCGACTGCGGAATTCAATCCGCCTCCTGCGGCGACAGTGGAACATCCGCATCCGCGCCCGACCATGAAGCCGAATTCATTCGTCATCCTTGAAATTGCACCTGCGAAATAGTCGCTTGTTTATTGAACGCTTATGTGGCTGGATTGAGTTGTGAAGGGAAAAGCGCGTTCTGCTCGTTGGAAACTCAGATCTCTGGCATGGTTCAGGGGTTTTCTCTGTAGCTGCTCAAGTGGGTTCTCCACTAGCTCTACCCGATGTGTGCTATCAGCTCTGACCGATAACGTGCACGGCTCCCAAAGCATCCTAGATTTAGGAATTTCTGGGCAATAAACTGTGCTCTGGAATCATTAAGCCAACGATGATAAAAGCAACGTCTCGATCTTATGGAAGCCTCAACATCTGCATCCTGCTGTGCGCGTTCATCATTCTGACCCGTAGTGTCCCTGCGTTTGGAAGTAACCCCAATGGGGCAATAGGCGACACAACCGTTATTCATCCTCAGGGATCATTTTCATCTAGAGACAGCCTTTCTAAAAACTCGAATGATAATTATCTCCCAAAGTGGTACGACATGATTACCAGGATTCCCGGAGACTGGGTCGAGTATTCGAAAGAGACCTTTCAAGTCAGGAACATTCCTGCATTCATCGTGGTGGCAGGCGCCACCGCCGCCTTAATGGTAACAGATCGTCAGTGGTACTGGACTGAAAAAAATTGGTATGGCAAGTCTCCAGCTTTTCACAGATTTAGCGATTGGATAGTTTTTACAGGAGATGGGCGGTTTCAATTCGGGATCGTGGGCGCATTCGCGGCTTATGGTTTTGCGTTTGGTGATGTTCGTTCTCTTAGAACTGCAAGTGAGTTGACGGAGGCCATACTTGCTTGTGGAGGAGTTGTTCAACTCTTGAAACATGTTACCGGTCGAGAAAGCCCGTTTGTTTCTACGGAGAGGACTGGGGATTGGGATTTCATTCCAAATCAAATTCAATATGCGAAACATGTTCCACATTTTGACGCTTTTCCGTCGGGCCACCTTGCAACGGCAACTGCCACTCTCATAGTAATCGCCGATAATTATCCTGAAATATCGTGGCTCAAACCCGCCGGATATGTTGCCCTTGCCGCCATCTCATCGAGTTTAGTCGCTTATGGGATTCACTGGTGGAGTGATTTTCCGTTGGCATTTGTGCTTGGTTATTCGTTCGGAGAAATCGCAGCACATCCATTCGGCATTGTACTGAATGATAAACATAACGCAGAAACTCGAAAGTTATCGTTGTCACCAGTTGCGTTCCCCGGTGGGGCCGGGCTAAGATTGTCGCTTTCATTTTAGACTGAGACTCGAACACTAAATTAAGCAAGTCAAACTGTTTATGGCTTGCTTGGTGCAAACCCGGATTTGTAGCTCAGCGGAAGGGAGGAGATGTTGACCTGTAGAAAGAAGAATAGAGAATGAAAGCAAGGAAGTAATCAGTATTGCTCGATCAATTGTTTCATAAGTGCATCGATCAGATGTTGAAACGAATAACTGAAAATCTTAAGTAAAGGATGGCTCTTCCTCTTCGGGCATGGAGAATAAGGACATTTATCGCAGCCTTTTCGCCTTGTCGAGCGATTTAACAGACATTTTCCCGGAAAGCGGAGGCAGGATACTCAACTGGGCTCTCACGGGTTTACTTGGCAGCTCTGTTCTCTCTGCTCATATGTTTAAACGGAATAGCAACCGTGTTCGAGATATGAAATCATATCAAAGAATGTTGGTTATGAGCGACCTGAACATAGGCGACGCGCTTTTCGCTCAGGCAATCGTATCGTCTTTGAGAGACTACTTTCCGTCAGCTGAGATTGACTTAGTGATTGGCGCTGTCGCCCAGAGTTTGGTCCAAGATAACACCGAAATTGACCATGTTTTGCCCATTCTACGTGGCGCCCCTTTTCCCGCGCAGAGCGATTTCGCAAATGTGAAACGTCTTTCATTGTCTGGAGGGTACGACCTTCTGTTTTCCTGTTCACCTTTTTTCAGGGTAAAGAAGGATTTCGGCAAAAGCAGGAACACAATAGATTTTACCCCTCTAGCCGCGATGCTGGTTAGGGGAGAGCGATTCAATCACGAGAAGAATCATGTCGTTTTCCAGATGCATAGATTCATTCATGATCTTTTCTCGGGTTTCATGAAACCGAAAAGGACGAATCTCTTTCGTGGAGTGAGCGTAACCTTGTCGGATGAAGCCATCAACACTGCACAGCAGTTCTTGAAAGGAAATGATTTGTATGGTGAAGGCCCAAAGATCATGTTTAATCCTGATGCCTCAACAAGATTCACCGCAATTCCGTTTGAAGTGCAGGTCAGCCTCCTAAAGAAGTTGACGAGGTCGACCTATCGGATTCTATTAGGTGGTGGTCACACGAATCCTGGAATAGAGAATCGCCTCTTGAAATTTCTTTCGGGTTCTGAGCAGGCCAGGGTCACCATTGTTCCTCCTTCAACGCCTATAGATGCTTATGCTGCCCTTATAGATTTTGCAGATGTTTACATATCTGGTGATGCCGGGCCCCTCCACATCGCGGCCGCCAACAAGCGCTCAAGTTCCGGAAATTACGACTTCAGGAACCGGACAGCTGTCTTTTCGATATTCGGCGCTACCCCCGCCCGGATCTACGGATACGACTCTAGGTATCCGAATTTCTTCCCTGCAAACCAAGATGCTCCGTCTCACGCATACATCTCCCAGAGCCCGTGTCGAAACATCACTTGCATCAACAAGATGGCAAAGACATGCAGGACCCTGCGATGCTTTCAGTTCGTGGACACGGACAGAATAGCCAGCGATATCTCCATGATTCTTAAGAATACCGAACCATCACGAGCTATGAATGTATCGACTGAGGAGGACGAATCTTTGTAAAAACCATAATTAGATGCATGACCTCTCTCCTCAGCCGACACGTGTTCGAACCGGAATACTGCCGGCTGAAATTACTTCTACCCTCCGAGGGATACTTAGTTGCTGTCGTTATACTCCTAGCCATTCATTCGTCTACCACGTTTGTATGCTTCTGAAAGAGCAAACAGGGAAGTGGATGACTATTTGTTACCTCCTTCTATTAAGATAGGGATTTGACGTTGAGTTATGTACCGGATGCTTCTTGGAGCTTTGCCGACATTGATTCTGACGCCTCTTCTTGCATAGCTTTGCCTGCTTTGAGTGCGGCAAGGTCTTTTGCTTTCTGTGAAATGACGGCGACATCCTTTTTCGAGTTAGACGTTGACTGAGAGACCGCTGTTGAGCTATTGGCTTTTGCGGATGTGATTGTCGCAGCCTGAGCTGCGGCGTTCCCATGACTTACGGGATTGATTCCCATGACACTCGACTCCTTTCGATTGGTGAAATGAACATGTTCCACTGGACCTTCCAATGGTCTCTTATTCTTACATCGGCGCAATTGGGGAGGTCTTGAACTTCAAAACTTCACAGCTTGTCGCATTGCTGTGGATTCATAACTTTCTCATCATCCCCGCATACCGAACAGGCATCGAGAAAAGGAGTCCCAACGTGTAGGCTAAGAATTACCATGCGCCGAGACGGGTCAGATATGTAAGACTCTTTTTCATCCTTGTTTCATCATCTCCTGTTAATTTATGAATAAACAAAGACGACATGGAGGATTTATGAAATTCAAGATGTTAGCAATCATCGCATTAGCTCTGAGCCTGCCACTTCTCGCTGAGGCACAACCGAAACCGAAAATCACCAAATCTCAGGCACAGAAGGCAGCACTCGCAGAAGTAAAAGGCGGTAAGGTACTGAGCGGAGAATATGAACAGGAGTCAGGTAAGTACATCTGGTCGTTTGATATCAAAGTGGGCGACACAATCAAAGAAGCCTGGGTTGACCCGACCTCCGGGAAAGTCCTGAAGGTTTCGACGGAAACCCCGGCAAATGAGAAGAAAGAAAAGTCGGAGGATATGAAGTCCGCCAAGATCACGAAGGCAGAGGCTCAGAGGATTGCACTCAAAGCTGTTCCGGGTGGAAAGGTGATGGAAGCCGAGTTGGAGCATGAGTCGGGAATGTTCATCTGGTCGCTGGATGTGAAGTCAGGCAAAGAGATAAAAGAAGTCTGGATTGATCCGCAGAGCGGTAAAGTCGTGAAGGTTTTCACTGAAAGCGCCAAGAGGGAAGCGAGTGAAAAGACCAAGAGATGAATGGCAAGAAACACCTCAATTAACTTAACTTTGGAAAGGCGAATGGCGACTTTGAGAGTCGCCCTTTCGCGTCCCTCTATATATCATTTATTGAACGAAACAGGAAAATGAAATTCAAACAGATTCTTAGGGCGTTGTTCGCTATGTGTGCGTTCTTCCTGACGACACAAGCACTCGCACAGGTGAAGTCTCCATCTCTTTCCGACTATTTGAAGGCGGCGTTGCAGCACAATCCGTTGCTGCGTTCAGCAGAACAGACGAAAGCTTCGGCTATTTATAACAGTGAAGCTGTACGAAAGAGTTATTACCCGCAAATCGGCATTGGCTCCCATCTTATTTTCGCGCCGGGATATGATCAAGCTGTCACCAATGGCGGTGAGTTTGGAGCGCAAATCATGGGTTCTTACACGATCTTTGATGGAGGAATGAGGTCTTATGAAATCCAGAAAGGTAAAGTTGGAGTCGAACAGGGAACGGTGAACCAGAATAAAACCAATGCCGACATTATCTACGCAGTTTCTACAGCTTTCATCGGGGCAGTGAAAGAAAAAAGGGAGCTCGCAATCTCAGAACAAGGTTACGACAACCTTCGAAATTACCTCCAACTCGTTAAGCAGCTTCAGGTATCGGGTCAGGGAAGTGAGACGGACGTTCTGAAGACGACTGTTGACCTGAATAATGCCATGATCGAGATCGAATCGAGGAGAGTCGCGTTTAAGAATTCACTTCTCACTCTTTCGCAAGCGACGGGACTTCCATCGAGCGAGGTTACGGACGTTGATTCGAGTATGGTTTCGATCCCTTATGATTCAACATTCAACGAAGAAAAGAATATTGACGTTGCGTCGCTGGAGCTTGCATTGAAGCAGGCAGAGCTCGAAGCACAGGTCGTGGACGCCAGGCTGAAACCAACTTTATCTCTCGGAGCGGATGCGGGTGCGTTAACATCTCTGCCAAACATAATGCCGGGGTATAGAAATGTTTTCGGTGCTTCGGTTGGAATTTCAGTCTCAGTGCCGCTCTTTACTTTTGGCTCGATTGAAGATAATTACAATGCAGCCGAGGCAAGTGCAAAGAGCGTTTCTCTGCAAAATAATTACTCACGAATTTTGATGGAACGTGATTTTGAAGGAACGATGAATGATATCGCAAATTCGAAGTCTCAAATCGCTGCACTGAAGAATAACCTTGCGGTCGCGGAGCAGAATTTTCTCTTATCCAAGGCGCGATATGCCGGCGGCAGCGGGCTCAGCCTCGAAGTCCTCGACGCGATCCAGATGGTAAACCAGATCAAGCTTGCGATCGAAGAAGCCAATGCGCGGATGGCAACGGACATCTTAAAATTGAACCGACTAAATTATACCGGAGCTAATCAAGAATGACGAAGAATGTTTCCCTACTATTCACGATTCTTTTTTCGGTGCTTGCATTTTACGGCTGTGGCACAAAAAACGACGACAGCGCTGCGGATGTTAAGCCGCGCGCGGTTGTTGAAGTTTCGTCGGCACATCTCGGTAACATAGACAATATGATAAGCACGACAGGGTCATTCGAGGTTCTCCGTGATGAAAAAGTAAAATCCACGATTGCCGGGAAAGTGGAAAAAGTATTTGTGCTCGAAGGGGATTTTGTCCAAAAGGGACAGGCTATTGCGACTGTAGTTTCTCAGGAATCTTACGCCGCTATTGCCGGTGCTACCCAGCTTCTCAATCAGGCGACCACCGAAACGGAGAAGAAGCAAGCGGAAGAAGCGCTGCAATTGGCGGAGACCACCGCAGCTTCAGCCAAAATATCGGCCCCTTTTTCAGGTGCCATCATCCATAGATTTGTCACCGAGGGCGAACTTGTCGTACAGGGGACGGACCTTGTTGAAATTGTTGATCCCTCGACCGAATATTTTGTCGCCAATGTACCTGTGAACTATGTTTCGTCGATCAGACCCGGTCAGTCTGCTCTTGTTTCAATTCCCGGAATGAATGTACCGCCATTGCACGGCGTTGTTCAGGCAATCAATCCCGCAACCGATCCGAACAGTCAGAGCATTGAAGTAAGAATAAATCTTTACTCGATCCCATCGAAGGTTGCTACTGGCACGTTCGGGGATGTTCAGATCAAGATTGGCGAGGACAGGTCTGTCGTCCTTGTGCCGAAGCCGGCAGTTTATCATGATGACGAGCTCAACGAATATTTTGTCTGGCGAATACAAGGCGATTCTCTTGCGCTCCTGACTCAGGTTCATGTCGGTTTGTCGGATTCGTCTCATTTCGAGATTACTTCTGGTATAAGACAGGGTGATGTTGTCGCAACTGTCGGCGGGTATGGTCTTCCGGATTCGACAGATGTAAAAGTCCAGTGAGCCGATGAATTTTTATAACTTCATCAGCCTGCACCGAAGGGCCGTCCTATTTACCTCGATCATTCTAAGCTTAGGCGGAATATTTGCGGTTTTTCAACTTCCGATTTCACTTTATCCCAACATAGATTTTCCTCGAATAGTCATGCTCGCGGACAATGGCGAGGAGCCCGCCGACCGCATGATGATCGAAGTGACGCGGCCGTTGGAAGAAGCGGCAAGAGCGATACCAGGAGTCACGCGCGTCAGGTCGGCAACGAGCAGAGGTTCATCCGAAATAGACATCAACTTCAAGTGGGGCACAGATGTAATCCAGGCGCTTCAGCTTCTGCAAGGGAAAGTCTCGAGCATAAGGAACGAACTTCCCCCGACGGTCTCCATAGATATCGAGAGGATGAACGCGACGGTATTTCCGATCGCCGGTTTTAGCCTGACCTCGGATTCCCTGGATCAGGTTCAACTCCGCGACCTTGCCTATTATGTGATCCGGCCTGTGCTTGTCAGGATAAACGGAATCGCACAGGTGAAAATAGTAGGTGGGAAGACCCGTGAATTTCTCGTCAACGTTGATCCGCAGAAGCTTCAGAGCTATGGCCTCAGTGTCGATGATGTCGCGGCGGCGGTGAGGAAGACCAACTTTGTCTCGTCCACCGGACTCGTTGAGAGAAATTACCAGATTTATCTCTCACTGGTTGATGGCTTATATAAGGATCTCGATGATATCAAGAATACGGTGATCGGTTTTCAGGGCGGCGTCCCGATAAAAATTTCGGATGTAGCCACTGTCGAGCCGTCGGAGAAAATTGAATACATAAGGGTGACGGCGGACGGGAAACAGGCTGTGCTCGTCAACATAATGCGGCAGCCTGACGGAAATACCGTCGTGATTGATAAGCAGGTCAGGGCGGCACTTCAGCAGTTGTCAAACGTCATTCCACCCGACGTAAAAGTCAAGTATTTCTACGATCAGGGCGATTTCATTAGCAGCTCCATCGGAAGTGCGAGAGATTCTATCGCGATAGGAATTCTTCTCGCGATCGTAATCTTGTTCGTATTCTTGCGGAGCTTCCGGATAAGCGCCGTCGCGATCATAACCGTGCCGGCTGTTTTTGCCACGACGCTCTTCATACTCTACTCGATGGGACGTTCGCTGAACATCATGACGCTCGGTGGAATTGCCGCAGCCGTCGGCCTGGTAATAGACGATACCGTCGTCTTTGTGGAGAATATCTTCCGTCACCTGAGATATGAACACGGCAACGTACGGAGCGCGGTTTCTTCGTCGCTTAAAGAGCTCTTTCCGGCGATTATCGGATCGAGCCTGAGCACGATCGTCGTCTTCATACCATTTGCATTTCTTACCGGCGTCACCGGGGCTTTCTTCAAGTCGCTCGCAGTAACAATGGCAACCGCCCTTGTTGTGTCGTTAATCTATTCCCTGACTCTCGTTCCTATACTTGCGGAGTCTTTTATCAGGAACCGCGACGCGGAAATCGAAATTGAGCGTGAAGAGAAGTCGGGTCGTGAAATATCATCGTGGTACAGAAAGACGCTCACCTTTCTTTTAAAATGGAAGAGCTTTGCTCCGGTCGTTGTTCTGGTAATTCTCGCAGGGACTTACTTTATGTACCAGCATATTGGCAGCGGGTTCATGCCGAATATGGACGAGGGAGCGTTCGTGCTCGATTACAAAGCTCCCCCAGGAACCTCGCTCGATGAGACGGACAGAATGCTGATGCATGTCGAGAAAATTATAATGTCTGTCACTGAAGTTGAATCGTATTCCCGTCGGACTGGAACTCAGTTAGGTTTCTTCATAACCGAGCCGAACAACGGAGACTTTCTCATAAAGTTGAAGGACAAGCGTTCGAGATCGATTTTTCAGATAATGGATGAGCTTCGCTCGCGGATCGAGGCATCGGAGCCGGCGCTTGAGATAGATTTTGGGCAGGCTATGCAGGATTTGATAGGCGATCTGACGAACAGCCCTGCACCAATCGAAATCAAGGTCTTCGGTCCTGACCAGATTGTTATCGAGGAAAAGGCAAAACAAGTGGCGGACATCATCAAGAATGTCCCGGGTGTTGTGGATGTATTCAATGGGATAGTCATCAGCGGGCCGTCCCTGATTGTAAGAGTCGATAGGACACTGGCGGCACGTGCCGGATTGACTCCCGATGATGTCCTTACCCAGCTTCATACGATGATTAATGGTACGGTTGACACTTACGAATTGAAAGGTGAGAAACTGATCGGCGTGCGCGTTCGCTATCCTGATCGATACCATTCATCCCTTGAGGAAATCGAAAACGTTAGATTGAAATCGCCCAACGGATTCTATGTCTTGCTGAAAAATATCGCAAACGTCGATGTCGAGAAAGGACAAAGCGAGATCGACAGGGAAGACCTGAAATTGATGGTGCCGGTGACTGCACGAATTTCAGGCCGTGATCTTGGATCAACCGTGGCTGCCATAAAGCAGGTTTTGAACCAAAGTTTGATTCTTCCCCAGGGAGTCTCATATTCTTTTGGAGGACTATATCAGAGCCAGCAGGAATCGTTCCTCGGACTTCTGATAGTCCTGATCTCCGCATCGCTCCTCGTAATAACCGTTCTCCTGTTCGAGTTCGAAAGCTTTGCGGTGCCCGTCGCCGTATTCTCCGCCAACTTAAGCTCTCTCTTCGGTGTCATTCTCGCACTGTACATAACTGGCATCGACTTCAACATATCGAGCTTTGTGGGAATGATAATGATGGTCGGCATTGTTGCCGAGAACGCGATATTCATTATACACATGACTCAGGAGCTTGAGAAGTCAGGTAAGTCGAGGTACGACTCGCTTATCGAAGCGTCTGTGGTGAGGGCGAGGCCGATCCTGATGACGATGCTCGCGGCGGTATTTGCACTTGCTCCGTTGGCGCTCGGCATCGGCGCGGGTGCACAGATGCAACAGCCGCTCGCCGTGGCGGTTATCGGAGGGTTCTCGGTATCAACATTTCTGTTGCTATTTTTGTTGCCCATGATGTATGCTTTCTTGAGGAAAAACAACGCTCCCGAGGTCTCACGCGAATGAGGATTCTCCTTGTCGAAGACGATAAGAGTCTGCAGCGCACCCTCGTTAAGTTGCTCAAGACACAGAACTTCGCCATCGATGCGACAGCATCAGGCAAGCAAGCTGTCTTTCTCTCTAAGACAAACGACTATGACGTGATCGTTCTCGACCTGATGCTGCCGGACATCGACGGCTTTGAGGTTTGCAGACTCATCCGCAAAGAGAAACTTGTGACACCGGTTCTCATGCTTACCGCACTTGACGAAGTGGAAAACAAAATAAAGGGTCTGGACACCGGCGCCGACGATTATCTCCCGAAGCCTTTCCATGCAGGTGAACTTCTCGCACGTGTGCGCGCGTTAGCACGCAGGCTGTCCGCCGAGAAAACGTCAGTCTTGAAGATCCATGATCTTGAGCTGGACACAGCTGCTCGGAAAGCATTCAGAAATGGAAGGGACCTCCGACTTTCCGGCAAGGAGTTTGCGCTACTGGAATTCCTTTTGCTTAATCGGAGGAAAATTGTTACGCGCGGTGAGATTGCCGAGCATGTATGGGACATGAATTTTGATCCGCGAAGCAATGTGATAGACGCGTTCATAAAATTGCTGCGGAGGAAAGTCGAGGGCGGATCAAAGCGAGAGCTCATAAGGACCGTCAGGGGAATCGGATATACAATCTCAGATGAAGAATGAAAATGCCAATCCGGGTAAGGGTCGCACTTTACGTCACGTTCTACTTTGCTGTCGTCGTCGTGACTTTGAGTTTTGTGTCGACTGAGCTATATGAAAGATATTCATATCGATCATTCGATGTCACTCTTCAGGCAGCAGCAAGTAGTGTGGCTAACAGGCTTGCCGAGAAAAATTTAAAGAGCAACTTGTCAGGAATCCTTGAGGACATCGGCGAGACAATCTCCTCCTTCGAGAACAAGATTGGGATTCTGCAATTGGTGGTCTATGATTCAAGCGGGAGAGTCGTGTTCTCGTACAACGATAAGGATTCGATTGCGTCGCTGGTGAAGCCATGGAGTTTCATCAAGAAGCGGCATCAAGGAAATTTCATCACAATCCACGTACACGACAAACCATATCGGGCAACATTTGAAGATTATGAAATCGGCGAGCAATCACAGGGGACCGTAGTGGTGTCAGGCTCCCTTTCCTCTACCCGTGAATCGATTGATAGGATCCGTGGTATAGCCTTTTTGGTTGCGCCTATAACTATTTTGATAGTCGGAATAGGATCTGTCTTGATTGCACGGAAGTCTCTTCGCCCTCTCGAGAAAATGGCACAGGACATTGATGGAATTCAAGTGAACAGGCCATTAGCCGCTCTGAATGTTCCCAAGACAAATGATGAAATCGAGAAGGTTGGAGAATCATTCAATGCGCTGACGCAAAGAATCGGCAGGCTCATCGAGGCTCAGAGAAACTTCTTGATGGATGCTTCTCATGAATTGAAGACTCCCCTGACTGTTATCCAGACGGAAATAGAGATGCTGCTGATGAAGCCGAATCTGACAGCCGAGGAACGCGAGAATTTGCAGCAACTTGTCTCAGAGGTTGAGTACGCATCTAAACTTGCGACTGATCTTATTTACCTGTCGAGGTTGGAGTCCTCCGTCGTTGTCAACCTCTTGCCGACGAGTTTAGAGTCCATTGTCAAAGAAGTCGTCTCCCATCATCTGCCAATTGCGAAACGGAAGAGCGTTTCGCTCCGGACCATGGTCGGGAACAGTAGTGAGGCAATTGCGGATCGAGAACTTCTCAAGCGGGCTTTGTCAAATGTAGTTGAGAACGCGATAAAGTACAGCAGGGATGGAGGGGAGGTCACGGTCAGCACTTCGCGAGATGAGCGAGCAAGAAGAGTGCTTGTCCTTGTCGAGGATGACGGGGTGGGAATAAGCCCGGAAGAATTGCCGCGGGTCTTTGACAGGTTTTATCGAACGAAGGGAGCGAGAAGTGGCGACGAAAAGGGTAGCGGACTTGGATTGTCGATTGCGAAGCGGATAATCGAGCAGCATGGGGGAGAGATAACTATCTTCAGCAAGCCGGAGACAGGAACCACAGTGAAAATTCTATTGCCGCTGGCTTAGCGGTAGGAGGACGGATATTAGAGATCAGAAGTCTCCGACCAAGGCTGGTCAGTGTACCGAGTGAATGAACCTGAGACTCAACCTCGGTACTGGGAAGTTCAGATTTCAGCATTCAAGTCCCTGGAACACTCTCATGCGTGTTGGTTGATAGTCGGGCTCGGAATTGCAGTACCATCAAAGACAAGTTGAGGTGCGATTTGATAAGGAGCCCGATCCCTTCATTCCACAACAAGGCGTGGGTCGCGCGAACAGAAGAATCACTGAAAAATGACTTGACATTAGAGAGGTCTAATAGTAGATTGACAACGTTTAAGTTACCGTTTAAGTCAACGGTTACAATTTGCTTTTTGAACTCTTCTGAATGACTGCTCAGATACACAACGAAGTTCGCTTTGATTGTGGATTTGTCATTGTCTGTATGCTTGCGCACGTGCCGCAATTCGGAAGTGCTTTACAAGTTGTTTGCATGTGACCATTTGAGTTTGTCCGTTTGCGACAGCGGCAGCAAACCTTGAGCTTTCGCTGATCCTTTGTTTGAATTTCGAAGATGGCATTGAAAGGAGAATCGGTGAACGTCCCACTTGGTAATTTCCTGAGTTGAATGTTTCATGAACGTGCCATGAAACTTAATGCGTTGGCAATTCTTGCAGCATTCTCCCTCCTCTCCGGAACAATCTTAGCAAAACTGCCAGATAGACCTTCCGCCCGCGAGGAGCGACGCTCCTTTTTCCTAACAGCACAAAATCCATCAAAACTTTCCCGTGTCGATGAAGTTGTTGGAATCGATTTAAACAAAATTATGAAACTCTATCCTTCCTTCAATGGGAAAGCTTTCCATGTAACTTTTCAGAACCGAGAGGTACCAAGTCAGCTGGACGATGAAAACGCTGACGGCGTACCGGACGAGCTCCTCTTCATAACTTCTTTTAGTCCGCACGAGAAAAAGGTCTTTGCGGTGGCGTGGACTCCGGATACTGTTGAGAATCATTTCTATGCAAAAAGGACTCAGGCTTTGTTGGGCGTGAAGACCGGCTATCAGAAATTGAACGGTTATTATACTGGAGGCAAGTTTGTCAACGTAGATTCGGCGATCGTTCCGGCAGATCATTTCGCCCACGACGCGCTTTATCGCATAGAAGGTCCGGGGTGGGAGTCTGATAAGATTGTTTACAGATACTATTTGGACTCGCGGAACAGGAACGACATCTTCGGTAAGAAGACGAACGATCTTGTTCTTCAGAAGATCGGTGTAAATGATCTCGTGTCCGATAGCAAGGAATCCTACTCGAAGATGCTCGATTGGGGAATGGACATTTTCAAAGTGGGTGAGTCGCTGGGGATTGGGTCGATAGCGATGTGGCGCGATTCAAGCGTGGTGACTATCAGTGATGTGCAGACGGTTAAGTGTTATATCCTGAACGGGCCCATCAGGTCGGGAGTCTTCACGAAATATTTGGGATGGAAGGTCGGATCAAAGAATCATGATTTGTATTCGAATCTTTCCATCTCGGCCGGAAGCAGGTTAACAAAGGTCAAAGTTTTCGTCGATGACAGTACCATCAAACTATGCACAGGTCTTGCAAGACACGAGAAATGCAATCTATTGAAATCATATCCTGGTGGGAGTCGTGGATGGGCATATATCGCGTTGTATGGTGAGCAGAGTCTAGCCGGGGACGACCTTGGAATTGCGATCTTCTACAAGAAAAAAGATGAAGCGACGCTGACGCACGACTCGTCGAGTTATATCGTAGTTTTACGCCCAACCAATGAGCAGTTGACCTACTACTTCGCGGCCGCATGGCAAGCGGAGCCGAATGGCATAAAGGATCAAAAGGAATTCAGAAGATATTTGGATAATACTATCGAGAGACTGAACAACCAGATAAAGGTATCTTTGTGAAAATATTTTGCGTGTCGGAGATTCGATTTTCGTAGGAGAAAGACATGACAAATTCCTGTCTTACCAAGGTGATCAGAGTTTTTTTCATTCTTCTTGTCCTTTTGTTTGCGAGTACGCGACTCGCCGATGCTCAATTGCGAAGCAGGATAGAAGGAACTGTGAAAGATGCGAAAACGGGCGAGGTCCTGCCGGGTGTCAACGTGGTGGTTGTCGGCACAACTCTTGGCGCCGTCTCAGATTTAGACGGGCGATTTTTCATTGTAAATGTTCCCATCGGTACTTACCAGGTCAGGGCATCCATGATCGGATATGCACCGATGGTTGTGGAGAACGTTCTGGTCTCGGTTGAAAGGGTTGCGACGGTCAATTTCTCTCTCCAGTCCGCGGAGATAAAGGCCGGCGAAGTTGTAATTGTGGCACAGAGAAACGAATTGCACAAAGAGGTTTCCGGCACCCAGATGGTTGCAACCGGCAGCGACATTACGAGCGTCAGCGGTATTCGGGAAATCAATGCCTTTCTGCAAAAACTTCCGGGCGTGTCAACGGATCAGAACGGTTTCCTGACGATCAGGGGAGGAACGGCTGACCAAGTGGGAACCCTCGTTGACGGCCTTGCATACAACAACGCTGCAGTTGGTAACTCAGAGACGAGTGTTCCACTCAGTGCCATAGAACAAGTCTCCGTTCTGTCCGGCGGATACAATGCCGAGTATGGAAATTTTCGGTCGGGGCTGATAAGCATTACGACAAAGAGTGGCACTTCCAGCGCGTATCATGGCACAATTAGCCTGTCGCGCGATCAGTCACACATGCGACGCTTCGGGCAATCGCTCTATGATCCGCACAGCCCGGTGCTGGAACCGTTTCTGGATCCGAGCGTGGCATTCATAGGAACTGACTCAGCCTGGAAGAACAATCAGTACGAGCAGCTTCGTCATTCCACTTTTCAAGGTTGGATCGCGCAGGCCGCGACTTATAACCAGGGCAAAGCCATCGCTGCCCAGGCATCCCCGTTGGAGCTCTACCTCCTGACTTCCTGGATGACGATGAGCCTGCCGGACTATGCCGGGCTGGCACAGCAAATGAAATCGAACCCTGCAATTCTCGGAAACATGTCGATAACCCAGGCCGATTCCATGTTGAATGCGACCCGAAGTGCATTCGCCAAGCATGCTAACAGCGAGAACGGCGGAGACTACAATCTCGATGCAGGCTTTGGCGGACCGGTGCCTTTGATCGGAAAAGTTCTTGGGGACGCGACTTTCTACATCTCCAACAATACGAGGAATTCAAACTACGTTGAGCCGGTGACGCTCAATAGCGATTTTTCCTCCACTTCTCTCCTCACTGTCAAATCAAACATTGCGAGCAACATCACTCTCACACTTAACGGCCTATGGAAAAGAGAAATTGGAGTCAGTCCGATCCGACCGGCGAGTGGCGATGCACCCGACATCAGCGCGAGAGGTGGATTCATGCAACAAGACAATCTTGACTACATTCAATCCGGCTCCGGTATCAGCGGAGACAATTTCAATTATCTGTACGACCAGGCCTATTACCCGATTATGAACCAGACCAGCGTCATGACCGGGTTGACATTTAATCATCTGGTGAGCCCGAGCACCTATTATGAAATAACTCTGAATCGATTGGCAATCTCCGATTATACCCCGACGGGAGATAACCGGGATACTTCGATGATAAGTCAAATCGGGCCGTTTTATCTAGATGAGTCGCCGTACGGAAAATTGCAATGGGCCGGAAGTCACAAGGTCAATGGCTACACCTTTCCTTCTTACGATGATCCTCCGGGCATCACGCAGATGAGGTTCCGGAGCAAGGAAGGCGATCTTCATGATAATTCCAAAACGTATCAGTACGAGGCGAGGGGAGATATTTCATCAAGAGTCGGGGAACACAATTATTTCAAAGCCGGCTTCGAATACGACCAGATCGATCTGGATCATGTGCTCTACGAGCTGTGGAACAAGAATGCTTACAATACTTATGAGTTTGATTACCACAAGACGCCGAGTCAGTCATCCGCCTTTCTCCAGGACCAGGTCACATACAGCGGCCTCGTGGCAAATCTCGGACTCAGGTTTGACTACTACTATGGTGGCGGAGGTTTGTGGCCGAGTACCGACAGCGCGTTTGCATTCTCAAACGTATTCTTGCCGCAGGATACGACAGGTTTATATTCCTATCTGGCGGCAGGCAATTCGCAAATCTGGAATATCTGGACGGCCTATAACCAAACCCATCCGGGATTTCTCCAACCGATAAAGAACTTCTGGGCCGTCAGCCCACGTCTTGGAGTTTCATTTCCCATAACCGAAAACTCCAAATTCTATTTCAACTACGGTCATTTCCGCTCCAACCCACCGTATTACTCAATGTATGAATACAAGTACAGGTACACCAGCTGGGGATTGTACCAGATGTCCAATCCGAATCTTGAACCTCCGCGAACTATATCGTACGAGCTCGGAGTAGAGTATAACTTTTATGATAACTTCTTGCTGCGACTTTCGGGTTACTATAAGGATGTTACCGGAGAAGAAGGAACAGTGAATTATAAGAACATAGCAGGCAACATAAAGTACACAGGATACCTGAACAATCAGTATGAAGACATTCAGGGTGTTGAAATCGAGCTATCGAAAAACGATAACTCATGGATAAACGGATGGGTGAATTTCAACTATGCCCTATCGACAAGGGGGAACTCCGGCCTGCAAACCGTAGAGGATATTGAGATCACAGACGGATCGAATCTCTATCAGGCCAACCAACTGCCCACGGTTCCGATTCCGGCGCTGAATGCCGACATAATTCTCCGATCACCTGACAAATGGGGACCTCAGCCAGGCGGAGTTGACTTGTTCGGGAATTGGACCATGATACTTTTCGGAAAATGGAAGGCCGGCGACTATTTCACATGGAACCCGTTAGGCAATCCCAACATTCCCTACAACAATCTTGAATGGCCAGCCTACTATAGAATAGATATGAAGCTTACAAAGACTTTTTCGTTGGCGGGGTTGAACGCTTCAATCTATCTCGACGTAAACAACATCTTCAATTTTAAGGTCAATGAGATGAGCAACCTGAATTCCTTCTCGAGTGTGCTGAGTTCAACGACGAATTATATAGACAACGGATCGGATGAGGCGCATTATCTCGCCTCGCTGCATCTTCCCATGTACAATTCTCCGCTTTATGATCAACTGCGACAAAACTATGCCGCACAGGGATGGTACACGGCCGGAAACGACAAGATCGGCGATCTGAGATCCGACAGCAAGCCTTACATCTACAATCCGTCGTTTGCAGATCTGTTTCTGTTCGACCAGCCGAGGGACATCTGGTTCGGAATAAGGATAGACTTCTGAAGATTCAATCATGGAGACACTCATGAAATTTCCTGGAAAGATCCTGCCGCGCAAAACCGGGATCGGCTCGGTTCTTCGCATGATTCTTCTCTTGTCTCTTGTCTTATTTGGAAATGCTCAAGCGCAGAGCCCTGAGCTTCAGAAGACGACATTGAGACTCGGCCATCTCTGGCTCGGGATGATAGCGAACGGGAGCTCGGTCAGCTTCGACCCGACCAGCGGTTTCTTTCCGAACGATTACGGCGTAATGGCCGACGGAGGCAAATATGCACAGGCATTTACCGGATCCGGAATTTATTTGACTGCGGTTCATTGGCCCAATCATGCCAATCACGATTCGGTTGAAGCCGCCGCAGTCTATCAACTTACCAACCAGTACTTGCAGAACGGAAGAGTGGAGGTCCCGCTGAGTAATTACTTGCGGTACCAGTATCCACAGGAGCTGATCAATGGATCGAAGACACCTACATCTCTCTTTGGAACGTACAATCCAACCTATGCCGGATTCCAGAATCACACATACGATGAGATCGCAGAGGTCGTTGACTCGACGATATTCGGCGTGACCGTCGATAGGAAAGTTTTGGCGTGGTCTCAGAATTACAATGATGATTATGTGATCACTGATTTGGTTTTCACGAATATTTCCGCCGACACTCTCGACAGTCTGTACGTTAACCTTCAAGAGACCGGTGGCAATTCGCTTTTCTCAAATGGGAACAATCCGGTTGGGACCTTCGATCCGACAATGGCATGGCAGCACTACTACGGCGGCAGACCTGGGGACAGCATGAGAGTTTTCTACGAATACAGTGCGGACGATCCCAGGATTGGCGGCGACAACATGGGTGCTCCGGTAGTATCGCAGCGCGGCAGGCTCCTCTATCCAAATATGTCTTACTATGCCATTCTTCATGCATCTGCCGCTCCATACGATAGCACAAATCCGTCAGCAGACGTCGACGATCCTCTCATGCCGAAGGTGACCTACATCGGAGTCACAAACCGAATCCCGTATAACTCGGCGGACGATATTTACGGCAGCAAGAACTTCAATGCAATCAGGGGAGTCTATTCCGACCAGTGGCCAATGTCGGGTGAGATCGCAGGAACTCATCATGGCCTTAACAGCGATGAGCTTGGCACGAACGACTACACCGATTATGTCGCGGGAGCATACCAGTCAATCTCGTACAGAACCTGCAGCTTCGGTCCTTACACATTTCTTCCCGGACAAAGAATACACATTGTCATAGCTAGCGGCTTCACGGGTATTGGTTATCAGATGGGTCAAACCGTTGGGCAGGAATGGTTGGACGGGACAATTCAAAATCCTCCAAACATGCCCGACCCCAATACCGGTTGGCTCCCGAGTAATTTCCAATTTCCGACCGGAGCCACAGAGATGGACAAAAGGAAAGATCGCTGGATAAGCATGGGGATCGACTCGGTGATGTTGAGCGCATGGAGGGCGAAATGGAATTTTGAACATGGCTACGATATTCCGCAGGCTCCTCCCCCTCCGCAGACTGTCTCGATAAAAGCGTACAGCGACAGCGTTGTGATAACATGGTCAGACCCGCAAGCTGAGAGCATGCCGAACTTCAGAGGGTACAGAATTATGCGGCGTGTCTCCGCTTACGACACAGTGTCTTACCAGCCAATTTATGATTCAGATTCCACGGACCTGAGTGCCAGTCATAGCTTCGCTGATCGCACGGCGTTTTACTCTGCTACCGTGTACTACTACATTCAAGCGAAGGCCATTATTGGATACAACGATCCGAATGCTGATCCGACGACTCGCGGGAAAATTATGTACAGCTCGAGGACGCTTTATCCGAACATAAGAAGCATCAATCCGGCATCTCCCCCCGGAGCAACTCTTTCGCAGATCAGGATTGTCCCCAACCCTTACAATATCAACGATGAGCGTCTTGTGTTGGAAGGATATCCAAACCTGAGGCAAATCAATTTCTATAATCTGCCGCTCGCCTGCACCATAAGAATCTTTACTGAGAATGGCGACCTTGTGCAAACTCTGGTTCATCCAAAACCTGGCACGCCCGCATCGGGTTATGATTTCTGGAACATGTTGACGTCGAGCCAGCAGGTAATTGGAAGTGGCGTCTATATCGCCGTCTTCCAAACGCCAGACGGCGGGTTGTCTTATCAAAAGTTTGTGGTTGTAAGGTGACGAGAAAGGGAAACGCGAAATGAATCTCAAGAGGATCTTGACGGCAGTCTTCATCTTCTGCGCATGTGCTCCTCGGCATTTGGACGCTCAGGTCGGTTTGAACAAGCTCGCTCAAAGTACGATGAACTTTCAGCTCGTCAGCGTGTCGCCTAAAGCAAGCGCCCTCGGTGAGGCATACTACGCCGTTGGAACAGGTTCCGATGCCGTCTTCTATAACCCCGCGGGGTTGGCGGAAATGAATAGCACGTTTGATGTTTCGCTCGACTACACACAATGGATCGCCGGTATAAAGTACTTCGCAGCTGCAGCAGCATGGAACTTGCACAGTTTCGGCGTCGTGGGATTGAATGTTCTCTCCGTAGATTATGGCACGATAAATTGGACCACTCTCGATCTTGTAAACGGTTACATGGACAACGGGTCACTGCCAAATGTCGGGGCATACTCAATCGGACTTTCTTATGCTAAATACGTCAACACGCAATTCTCAGTCGGTGGGAATGTGAGATTTGTCGGGCAGAATCTTGGGGAGAACGTTTTTCTTGACGGAACGACTGTCAAGAACGGGGCCACGAGACTTGTGTTCGATCTAGGTGTGAAATACAACACGGGATTCAAGGACTTCAGGTTCTCGATGGCCTATAGAAATTTCTCGTCAGCGGTCAGCTATGCCTACCAATCGGAGGAGTTGCCGGCGACGTTTACACTGGGAACGGCGATCGATGTAATGGATTTTTTCGCCGCGAACCACGATAGAGGAACCTCGCTCACTCTTTCCGCAGACTACCTTCATTCAAACAATTATTCCGAGAGAGTTAACCTCGGTCTCGAATATCGTCTTCTTGGTGTAATTGCGTTGAGAGGAGGTTACCAAACCAACAGGGACATTCAATCCTGGTCGGGTGGCGTCGGCTTCAATTCGACGCTTGGTGGTAGTGACGTAGAAGTCAATTACTCTTTTTCGAAGATGGATTTCTTCAACAACGTAAACCGATTTTCGGTTAGATTCTCATTCTAAACTAAATAGTCGTGCATTTTGTAACTGTCAGGAAACATACGGTCCTTCTCGCATCCGCCTTGCTGCTCTCTTTTTTGTTAATGAGAAGCGGTGGCTGCCAGACTGCGCCGTCAATGGCTAAGAGCGTGGACAGTGGCCTTCGTCAATTGTCCGAGGTTGTTGCGGACAAGGTGCTGGCGATCCATCCACACTATGTCAACTTCGACACTCCTTCTCTGGCATGGAACTACGAGCAGGGTGTCGTTCTGCTCGCGTTGTGGAGAGTTTGGGAGAACACGGGCGAACAGAAATATTTTGACTATGTCAAAAAGAGCATTGACTTTTACCTGATCGAAGATGGCACGATCAAAACCTATAACCAGGAAGCCTTTCGACTGGACGATATTCTCCTAGGACAGGTAATTCTGAAATTGTACCACGAAACCGGCAACATGAAATATAGAAACGCCGCAATGGTCCTGCGCGATCAACTCTCTAAGCAGCCGCGAACAAAGGAAGATGGATTCTGGCATAAGGAAATTTATCCGAATCAAATGTGGCTTGACGGCCTTTACATGGCAGAGCCGTTTTACGCCGGGTTTGCAAAGATGTTTGATAGGCCGAAAGACTTTGATGATATCGCGAGACAATTCATCCTGATGGCGAAGCATGCGAGAGATCCGAAGACCGGCCTGTTTTATCATGGCTGGGATGAGACCAAGACTCAGAAGTGGGCAAATCCGAAGACCGGAGACTCTCCAACATTTTGGGGAAGGTCGATGGGCTGGTACATCATGGGTTTGGTTGATGTCCTGGATTATTTTCCAAAAGATCATCCCGAAAGGCCAGCGCTGATTTCTATTTTCCGCAACTTGTCGACTGCGTTGTTGAAACATCAGGATGAGAGAACTCATCTGTGGTACCAGGTGGTGGATAAGCCGAAAGATGAAGGCAACTATCTGGAATCTTCTGCCTCGGCGATGTTCGCGTATTCATTTGCGAAGGGCGCGCACAGAGGATACCTGAGCAAGAAGTATCTCGATGCAGCGGAGGCAGCCTTCAAAGGGCTGGTTCAATACGAAATCAGATTTGATCAGCATGGTATTCCCACTCTATTAAACATATGTTCTGGTGCCGGACTTGGCGGAAATCCATATCGAGATGGCACGTACGATTACTACGTCTCCGTTCCGAAAGTTCAAGACGACTTCAAAGGAGTCGGGTCATTCATTCTCGCGGCGCTGGAATTGGAGAAGAATGATATCGTGGGTCGGAGTAAAGTTGTTGGTCTCGATTATTTCTTTAACAATGAATGGAAGCGAACGGACAGTGGAAAGGAGGTGCGCTTTCATTATGTCTGGGAAGACACCGAGAACACCGGTTACTCTGAGCTTGGCGAAATCATTAAGAGGTTGGGTGCTCAGTTGGACGAAGTGAAGGTTGCACCGCTCGCAGCGAGGCTAAACAAACTCAGTATCTACATCATCGTCGACCCTGATACTCCTTCGGAGAACCCTCATCCGAATTACATCGATGATAAGTCGATCATGACAATAGTCAACTGGGTTAAGAAGGGTGGGGTGTTGATCCTGTTTGGAAATGACAAAGGGAATTGCGAGTTTGCTCACCTCAACAAGTTGGCGTGGCACTTCGGTATTCATTTCAATGAAGACAGCCGGAACGATGTGCTCGGAAAAAATTATGATGAGGGAGCTTTTACCAACCTGCCAGACATACCAATATTCATGGGCGTCAGGAAAATCTTCTTGAAGGAAATTTCGACTCTGCAAATTCACGATCCTGCAATACCGGAGCTCACGGATAAGGGTGATACTATCATGGCGTCGTGCCATTTCGGAAAAGGATTTGTTTTCGCCGTGGGCGATCCGTGGTTTTATAATGAATATATAGACAATCGAAAACTCCCCGAAGGATTCGACAACTTTCGAGCTGCCCGGAATCTTTTTAGATGGCTCCTTTCAAAAGCGCAGTCGATCGCATCTGATTGAATGAAATATGGAGGAGTTCAATATTCTAAATACCGAAAGTTATCAAACTCAAAGAAGGCAAAGACAGAGATGAAGAAAAGTATCTTAGACGATTATCGATTTTTCGATTCCGATGAAACCGTAAGACAGACCGCATATGAACTGTATCTGAATGTAAAAGATCTACCGATCATAAGTCCCCACGGCCATGTCGAAGCGCGACTGTTGGCGAACAACGAGCCCTTTCCTGATCCGACTGAACTAATCATAATTCCGGATCACTATGTCTATCGGATGCTCTACTCGCATGGAATTCCTCTTGAATCACTCGGCATTCCGACAATTGACGGAGCCAGCGTCGAGAAAGACCACAGGAGGATCTGGCAGATCTTTGCCGAAAATTCCTACCTGTTTGCCGGAACTCCGACCGGAGTTTGGCTGAATCATGAATTTTCGGAAGTCTTCGGGATTGAAGAGAGATTGAATTCACAAAACGCTCTCAAGGTATATGATCAGATTGCCGAGAAGCTCCGAACGAAAGATTTTCTTCCAAGAACACTCCTTGAGAAATTCGGCATTGAAGTTCTAACAACGACGGATGCACCGGGAGACAATCTCGAACACCACAAGAAGCTCAAAGAATCCGGCTTGAAGAGTAGAGTCGTGCCATGTTTTCGCCCCGATGCGCTAGTGAACATAACATCGGCGAGCTGGAAGAATGGCATTGAGAATCTCAGCAAGGCATCCGGAATCGACATCCTGACTTACAAGAACTACATAAGGGCATTCGAAAAACGCAGAGAGTATTTCAAATCGGTGGGTGCCGTGTCGACCGACCAGGGAGTTGAGAGTCCCTATGCCCACAAGCTTTCGGCGGCTGAGGCCGAGGCCATCTTCAAGAGAGCTTTGAAGAAGAAGGCGACAGAGGAGGATACACGACTCTTCACCGCGAACATGCTGATGGAGATGGCGAGAATGAGTGTGGAAGATGGCCTTGTCATGCAAATCCATGCAGGCGCGATGAGGAATCACAACGAGAAGATTTTCAGGCGCTTCGGCCCGGACAAAGGCGGGGACATACCGGTTCAGACCGAGTACACGAGAAACATGAATGAGCTTCTTAACAAGTTCGGCAACGATCCCAATTTCACCGTGGTCGTGTTTACTCTCGACGAGTCGACATACTCACGCGAGCTTGCGCCGCTGGCCGGTCATTATCCGGCGATGAAGCTCGGTGCACCGTGGTGGTTCAACGACAGCATTCAAGGGATGATTCGATTCCGGCAGAGTGCCACCGAGACCGCAGGCTTCTATAACACGGTTGGATTCACGGACGACACACGGGCATTTCTGTCGATCCCGGCGCGTCATGATCTGTCAAGAAGGATGGACTCTAACTTCCTGGCTGGATTGGTCGCCCGTCATATCATCGATAAGGAAGATGCGAAGACCATAGGCAAGGCACTCGCGTACGACCTTGCTAAGAAAACATACAAGCTCTGAGCAGAGAATAATATTGCGCCCTGCGATTCTCCCGGACCGTGATTCTTGATCCAACAGACCATATATTTGTAAAGTAACCGGGAAAGTTACAGACTCGCAAGAGAGGAGAAAACTGTTGAACCGTAAGCCACATGTTACACTCAATGACATCGCCAAGCGGCTGCATGTCTCGAAAGTGACAGTCTCAAAAGCTCTTCGTAGTCATCCTGACATTTCCAAAAAAACAGCCAAGGAGGTAAGAGACCTTGCAGAGGAATTGGGATACACTCCCAATTTTGCTGCCCGGAACCTGTCGTCCCGGAAATCTAACACGATTGGTGTCGTCGTTCCGAAAATCGCCCACTTTTTTTTCAGCTCGGTAATCGAGGCGATCTACGACGCAGCATTTCACTATAATTACGATATTGCATTGACTGTTTCTCAGGAGAATGCAGAGCGAGAGAAGAAGCACGTCGATACGCTTCTCGCTATGCGAGTAGATGGGATTATTGTCTCGATATCTCAGGACACGAAGGACAAAACAATTTTTGAAAAGGCTCTGAATCGAGGTGTCCCAATCGTTTTCATGGACAGAGTTCTTGAAATCAAGGGAACGAGCCAGGTCACAGTGGACGATAGAGGCGGAGCGTTCAAGGCCGTTGAGACAGCGATCAAGAATGGGTACACAAAGATCGCACACCTGGGAGGTTATAAGGAGATAAACATAGGTAAAGACAGGTTCGCTGGTTTCGCCGACGCGATGAAGCGATACGATGTGCCCATCAATCCGGCGTGGGTCATCTGCGGTGGTTTCGGTCAGGACCACGGCTACAGTGGATTCATGAAGTTATACGAGAGTGGCAACATGCCTGAGTTCATATTTGCGGTGACCTACCCTGTCGCTCTTGGCGTGTATGCGGCGGCCGGTGAAGTGGGGATGAGAATACCCGATGACATTGACATAATCTGCTTCGGCAGCGGCAACATCGGCCAGTTCATTAAGCCGGAAATTTCATACATAAATCAGCCGACGGAAGTCCTTGGCAAGACGGCATTCGAACTCGTGCTC
Organism: uncultured Bacteroidota bacterium; assembly: GCA_963704305.1. GTDB lineage: Bacteria > Bacteroidota > Ignavibacteria > Kryptoniales > JAKASW01 > JAKASW01. The sequence continues at coordinate 2,981,006 of OY969888.1, forward strand.
GAACATATTAATGAAGCTGAAGATTATGAGCCGAAGCACATCCAGATTCCAACTGAGCTTGTCTTGCGAGAAACGTGTGTCAAAAGAAAGAGGATCGACGTACCAGCCGCGACATAGCTGTTCGATTCTCTGACTCGTGAACCGGGCAACGGTGATCTTGACCCCGCAGCCAAATCCCCTCATCGAAGAGGTCAACGAGAGTTTCCTGGTACGTTAAGAGAGGCAGGCAATTCAGGCAGGGACAGATCGCCATGATCAAGATTAGGAGGGAGAATGTCTGAGAGGAAACAGTCGGGAAGATAATCGAAGGAGGGGCAGTTGCGGTCATCAGACTTTCTGACTCGAAGAAACTCATCAAGGTAGCGAACGCGATCTATCAGGGCGGAGTTACCGGAATAGAGATTACCATGACTGTTCCCGATGCGATAAAGGTAATCGAGGATACTAACAGAGAGATTGGAAGCTACGTGAACATAGGCGTTGGTTCAGTGTTGAACGCGGAGACAGCCCGGAAGGCGATCGACGCCGGTGCAAGATACGTCGTGAGCCCAATCTTCAAGAGAGAGATTATTAAGGCGGCGCACGATAATAATGTCGCGGCTTTTCCGGGCGCATTCACCCCGACAGAGATTCAGTCGGCCTATGAAGCCGGTGCCGATATCGTGAAAGTATTTCCTGCCGACGTTGTGGGAATGGCGTTCTTCAAGGGCGTGCTCGCTCCGATGCCGCACTTGAAACTCATGCCGACTGGTGGCGTCACTCTGACGAACGCCGGTGAATGGCTTAAGGCTGGCGCGTGTGCCGTCGGTGTGGGTACGGCGTTGCTTGATAAGAAAGCCATAGCGTCGGAAGATTATCAAGCGCTCACAGATAATGCTAAGGTCCTGATGGAGAGCATCACGGTGGCAAGGAGAGAGCTTAAATCTTGAATGTTGAACTCTTAATTCAAAATTCAAAATTTAGAATTAAAAATTGTTCGTGAGGGAGTCTTCATGGCAGACAAGGTAGTCACAATGGGAGAGATAATGCTTCGATTATCCACTCCCGGTTACTCAAGATTTGTCCAGACCCAGCAGTTTGACATCAACTATGGAGGCGGCGAAGCAAACGTGGCAGTGTCTCTTGCGAACTATGGGTTTGAAAGCTACTTCATCACCAAACTTCCCAAACATGAGATAGGACAATCCGCAGTAAACAGTCTTCGAAGATTCGGTGTGAGAACCGATTTCGTGGTACGCGGTGGTGAAAGAGTGGGAATCTATTTCCTTGAAACCGGCGCGAGTCAACGCGCATCGAAAGTCATATATGACCGCTCGAACTCTGCCGTTGCAGAGCTCGGCAAAGATGAGCTGAACTGGGATGAGGTCTTTAAGAGTGCGAAGTGGTTTCACTGGACAGGTATTACGCCTGCTTTGTGTAAGAAAGCTCAGGAGACTCTGAAAGCTGCGTGCGATGCTGCAAAGAGAAATGGAGTGACTGTCAGTGCGGACTTGAACTACCGTGCAAAACTCTGGACGACTCAGGAGGCGCAATCGGTGATGGTCCCGCTAATGGAGTATGTTGATGTTTGCATCGCAAACGAAGAGGACGCCGAGAAGAGCCTTGGTTTCAAGGCAGGAGCCAGCGACGTTGAGGGTGCGGAGATAGACGAGAGGGGCTACTTTGAACTCGCCGCCAGGCTGAAGAAAGAATTCCATTTCAAGGCGGTCGCAATAACTCTGCGTGAGAGTTATTCCGCATCACGTAACGGTTGGAGTGGAATACTTCATGACGAAAAAGATTGTAACCAACCGTACCGTTCCAAAAGGTACGATGTTCAGATTGTTGATCGAGTCGGGGGAGGTGATGCGTTCGCAAGCGGATTGATCTACGGATTGTTGAAGAAGAACAACACGAAGGATGCGCTTGAATTTGCGGTGGCCGCATCGTGTCTCAAGCAGACCATTCCCGGCGACTTCAACCTTGTCTCGATAGATGAGGTTGAGAAGCTTGGGAAGGGAAGCGGATCCGGTAGAGTCGAGAGATAGCATTCGGCCCAAGAGTTAACCTATCCTGCTGAACCTCGTTCGACGCAGAGTGAACACGACAATTCTGTTCTCCTGCGGGCGGGAATCACCATGTTGGGCTTTCACCACATTCTACCGTTGAGTTAATCCTAAAGGAATGGGGCGTTCGGTGTGCACGCAAAGAGGTGAGAAAAAGAGAAAAAAAGGTTTGTATTAGAGTCGCTTATTCTATTAATATTAAGTCAATCATAGAGAATCCGCTAGAGGAATAGCCGATGTCGTTTGGAATTGACTAAGTCCGAGCCTGATGATAAAGACTAGCGAGAGGTTTTTAACGAAAGAGGAATGCCCAGCTTACAGAATAGATTCATCCGATTGTTGTTTTTGATTCACCGTTTCATGTAGTCCTGTTCGATAATTATTTCCCAATAAAAATCAGAGGATACTCATGACTGTCGAAATCTTGCCTTTCCTTGCATGGATCTTTGCGGGCGGTTCTAGCATCGTTTCCCTCGACTGGGTTGATTCATTGATCATAGGGATCTATTTCTTGTTCGTACTTGGAATAGGGTATTACCTCCTTAGATTTACCAAGACGGGCGAAGACTTTTTTATGGCCGGAAGGAAGATGACGATGTGGGTGGCAGGCCTCTCCTTCCTCGCTGCGAATCTCGGTTCATTGGAGTTGATGGGATGGGCTGCATCGGCCTATCAATACGGGATTCTTGCAACGCATTGGTACTGGATCGGCGCAATTCCTGCAATGTTGTTTCTGGCGATAGTGATGATGCCATTCTATCATATCAGCAAGACCCATTCTGTACCAGGTTACCTGAAACTGAGATATGGTGAAAGCGCAAGCATGGTATCCGCCGTCTCGTTCGGTTTTATGACCGTCTTGATGAGCGGCATTAACATGTACGCGATGGCTATCGTCATGAAGGTCGTGCTTGGTTGGGATATACATTTCAGCATTTGGGTGTCGTCGATAACTGTTATGATCTACGTCGTTCTCGGTGGACTCCTATCCGCCATATTCAACGAAGTTCTTCAATTCATGTTGATCTGGTTAGGCGCTCTCGTTATTCCGATACTCGGCCTCATCGAAGCGGGTGGATGGACCGGGATGGTTGCAAAGATTCACCAGAACTTCCCCGCCGGTGATTACGTGCATCTTTGGAGTACCCTGGGTTCCTTCAAGGACAACCCGATGGGGATTCATTGGACGGGAATAGTCTTTGGTCTTGGCGCATGCATCTCGATGGCATACTGGACGACTGACTTCCTTGTTGTTCAGAGGGTGCTGGCCGCCAAAGATCTGCGGTCGGCGAAGATGGCTCCAATAATTGGCGCCGGATTTAAAATGATGGTGCCGTTCATTGTGATTTTGCCGGGCTTGTTGGGTCTGGCAGTTCTTCCGGGCCTTGTCCCCGAAGAAATCGCAGTCCACACCGGCGCCCACAGCTATAACGAAGTTCTTCCACTGATGCTTGCAAGATATGCTGGACCTGGATTGCTAGGCCTCGGCATAACTGCTTTAATAGCAGGATTCATGTCCGGCATGGCGGGCAACGTAAGCGCGTTCGCGACCGTTTGGACGTACGACATATATCGTCCTATTCATGTCCGTGTCGGGAAGAAAGAAGAAGCGGACGCTTATTACGTGAAGATCGGGAGGTGGTGCACTATAGTTGGAGTGATCATAAGCATCGGCACCGCCTACCTTGTCCAGCAGTTCGCAAGCATAATGGATTATGTTCAAGCCTTGTTCAGTTTCTTCGTCGCGCCGACATTCGGTACAGTGCTTTTGGGAATGCTCTGGAAGCGCGGCACACGAGCCGCGGGCTTCTGGGGACTCCTCGCAGGCATCGTGTCGTCGATCGGGATGTGGGCCTGGGTGAAGATTGTGCCGGGCGCTCTCAAATATATTGCTCTCTCGCCTTCTGCAAAGGCAATGGCGGAGAACATGTATAGGGCACTCTGGTCATGCTTAATTTGCATCATCGTTACCGTCGTAGTTAGTTATCTGACTCGACCCAAACCCGAATCGGAACTTGTCGGCCTGGTGAGAGGATGCACTGAGATACCATCTGAGGGTGATCTGCCTCTCGTCAAGCGGCCCATCTTCTGGGCAGGTGTAGTGTTGATTGTGTTTATCGCGCTAAACATCATTTTCTGGTAAGGAGCTCGCCATGATAGAGAATAAGGGCATATCTATTTGGTTCTTCATCGGCTGTCAGCTGTTGATTTACGGAATCATCATCACTGCTGCAAATATCTCTGAAGCAGCATTCCACACCTTCGGAAAACATGTTGTCCTCGGAGACTTACATTTCGGAATCTGGTGGGGGGCACTCCTCGTCGTTCTCGGCATTGTCTATGTCCTTCAGTTCAGACCGGGCAAGAAGAAGTGACGCACGATCGTGATTCCGGCGTCATGTTATTTTTGTCAATGCATATATGTCACGAACAAAACGCGAGCGAGTGAATTCTAAATGAATCATATGGAGTATTGAGATGGCAAAGACAATTTTTTATTTCGGCGCATCAATCCTTTCTTTCCTACTTATTTCTTTTCAAACAAGCAAAAAGGTTCAGCCAATGATTGAAAAAAGTGTGTTCGGTAAACTGGAAGATGGACGTGAAGTCTATATGTACACTCTCAAAAACAAATTGGGAGCAGAGGCAAAGATTATCACTTATGGCGCAACGGTCGTATCACTCACAGCACCTGACCGCACCGGGAAATACAGCGACATCGTGCTCGGGTACGACAGCCTATCCGGTTATGAGCGCGGCACCTCGTTTTTCGGAGCGATCGTCGGGAGATATGCTAACAGAATCGCAAAAGCCAGGTTCACATTGGATGGAAAGACTTATCAGCTCTCCGCGAATGAAGTAGAGAACCAGCTGCACGGCGGGAAGGTCGGCTTTAACAAGGTACTGTGGGAATCCGAGTCATTCGAAAGTAAGCTGGGGCCGGCGGTGAAGCTGACCTTAGTGAGTCCTGACGGTGATCAGGGCTATCCTGGTACAGTCACGCTTCATGTGACCTATACTCTAACGAACGACAACGAGTTGAGAATTGATTATGAAGGCACAACTGACAAGCCAACCATAGTCAATCCTTCACAACATTCGTACTTTAACTTGACAGGCGTTTTGACTAACACGATTTTGAATCATGAGCTGAAGATCAATGCAGACACGTACACTCCGATAGATAAAGAATCGATTCCTATCGGCATGATTGAAAAAGTTGCGAATACTCCACTTGATTTCCGGAAGATGACTCCTATCGGTGCTCATGTCAACGATGACTTTGAGCAGCTCAAGCTGGCAAAGGGATTCGATTTCAATTACGTTCTGAACAACTTCAACGGAAAGGTCCGCGAAGTTGCAGATGTCTACGAGCCCAAGACAGGAAGGCATATGCAGGTGCTCACTAACGAGCCGGGGATTCAATTTTACTCGGGCAATTTTCTTGATGGCACCCAGATCGGCAAGAACGGAGTGGCATACCAGTACAGAACCGGATTCTGTTTGGAGGCACAGCATTATCCGAATTCTCCGAATGAACCGATGTGGCCGTCTGTTGTTTTGAAACCCGGTCAGACCTATAGGCAAACTACCATCTACAAGTTTTCGACAAAATGAGTTTTCAATCAAATCCTGAATAATGAATCGGGAACAAGGAATGTCGAAATGGGAAAGCAGTTTGACTTAGACGAGCGACTGGTGGAATTTGCTGCATTGATTTCAAAGACCATTGACAATCTTCCTCGTAATAGGGCAGGTAATTATTTAGGCGATCAATTGATTCGTTCAGGATTTGCACCGGCATTGAATTATGCGGAGGCGCAGGGAGCGGAATCTCGGGCCGATTTCATTCATAAGATGAAAATTTCTCTTAAGGAGTTGAGGGAATCATTCGTATCTCTCCGTATTATCAAAAGGCTCGGCTTGTTGCAGGATGAAACAAAACTTGCGAACATTATTGATGAAACAAATCAGCTTGTCTCAATTTTTGCAAAGAGCATTGAAACAGCTCAAAGAAATAAAAAGAGGGGATAGCCATATTTCTGAGTTCCTTGTTCGTCATTGATTATTCAAGGTTCTGGTGAGGTTTCGGTGGGTAAGTTTGCTATAGGACTGGATTTCGGAACTAACTCTTGCCGTTCCGTGATTGTGGATATTGCAGACGGAGCAGAACTCGCCACGCACGTCTTCGCATATCCATCGGGTGAGGCGGGAGTAATCAGCGATCCAGCAAATCCGAATCTCGCGAGACAAAATCCCGCCGACTATCTCCAAGGGATTGAAGCTGCAATCACAGGTGCAATCAAAAAGGCGACAGCGGCGAGTCACGATTTTTCTCCAGATAAGATCGTCGGCATCGGAGTGGATACGACCGGAAGCAGCCCGGTGCCTGTCGACTCAGAGGGTGTTCCACTGTGTTTTCTTCCGAAGTTCAAGGATGAGCCAGCCGCAATGGTGTGGTTGTGGAAAGATCACACGAGTTACAGAGAGGCACAGGCGATCACGGAAACAGCGGCAAGACTCCGCCCGCAATATCTGTCGAAGATTGGTGGTGTGTATTCTTCTGAATGGTTCTGGAGCAAGGTCTGGCACTGCAAGGAAGAGAATCCTGAAGTATTTGACGCGGCTTACAACTTTGTGGAGATTTGTGATTGGATCCCGGCGGTGTTGGTTGGAAGGACAGCTCCGAAAGATATCAAGCGGAGCATATGTGCGGCCGGCCATAAGGCGATGTACAATGAACAATGGGGCGGCCTGCCGGATGCAGAATTCCTCGACGCACTTTCACCAGGATTAGGTGCTCTTCGGGATAGAACTGTCAATGCAGCTTTTTCCGCCGAAGAGAGAGCAGGCTATCTAAGCGAAGAATGGGCAGAGAGATTGCGACTCGCGCCAGGTGTGGCGGTTGCGGTCGGAGCATTCGACGCCCACATGGGAGCAGTCGGTGCCGGAATAAAAACCGGAACGCTCGTTAAGATTTTGGGAACGAGTACGTGTGACATTATGATCTGGCCGAACGATAAACAACTTCCAGACATTCCGGGAGTTTGCGGAATCGTAAATGGGTCGGTCATAAGCGGTTACTACGGCATTGAAGCGGGTCAATCCGCTGTAGGCGATATCTTTCTCTGGTTTGTCAACAACCTCGTTCCTGAAAGTTACGGGAAAACTCCGGATGAAAAGTTTGCCAACCTGGAGACTCTTGCTGCACAGCTTAAGCCAGGTGAAACGGGTCTGATGGCGTTGGACTGGAACAATGGCAACCGCACGATCCTGGTCGATGTCCGCTTGACCGGACTTCTCCTGGGTCAGACACTTCACACGGAGCCTCATGAAATATATCGTGCCCTGGTCGAGGCAACTGCGTTCGGTGCGCTTGAAATAATCGACCGGATTGAAGAGAATGGAGTGTCCATCGACGAAGTCGTAAACTGTGGTGGACTCGCTTCGAAGAATCCATTGCTCATGCAGATTTATGCTGATGTTACCGGCAGGCCGATGAAAGTCTCGAGAAGCGAACAGACACCCGCGCTCGGTGCTGCGATCTTCGCGGCCGTCTCGGCCGGGAAAGATGTCAGCGGGTTCAGTGATGTCGATCAGGCTCAATCTGCAATGACCGGGACCAGCCGGGTGTATCAGCCGGATAAGCAGAGTCACGAAATATACAGAAAGCTTTATGCGGTCTACCGTCAGCTCCATGATGGATTCGGCACAAAGAAGTGGCAAGGCAGTATGTATAATGTGATGAAGGATCTATTGAATATTCGAGATGATGTTCGCAAGGAAAAGTGATGCTGGATGATTTGAAGAAAGCGGTCCTCGAAGCCAATATTTCTCTTGTGAAATTTGAATTGGTCACGCTTACCTGGGGCAATGTCAGCGGAATCGATCGCAAGCTTGGCTTGATCGTAATCAAGCCGAGCGGAGCGGAGTATGCTGAGATGGCTCTTGATGATATGGTGGTCGTCGATATGGATGGCAAGGTTGTCGACGGGACGCGGAGACCATCGTCCGACACTCCGACTCACATTCAACTATACAAGGCATTCAGGGACATCGGCGGCATAACTCATAGCCATAGCGAGTATGCGACTGCATTCGCGCAGGCGGAGACTGAGATTCCTTGCCTCGGTACGACGCACGCAGACCACTTCAACGGCCCTGTTCCGATTGCGCGCTTCTTGACAGAGGAAGAAGTGGATGAGGACTATGAGTTGAACACGGGGAAGGTAATTGTCGAACGCTTCAAAGGTCTTGATCCTGTTGCGATGCCTGGAGTGCTGGTGTCCGGTCACGGTCCCTTTACCTGGGGTAAGAGTCCTGAGGATTCGGTGAAGAATAATCTCATCCTCGAGAGAGTCGCCAAGATGGCTCTTAATACTCTTCAACTTAATCCCAAGGCTTCACCCATCCCTGATTACATTCTTCGAAAACATTTCGAGCGCAAGCACGGGCCGAATGCCTATTACGGACAACCAAACAAACGTTCGTAATGCCGCATCAGTGGTTTAATTCTTTATTATGATCCGCAGGACCCCAAAAGGATATTTGAACCGAAAGGAAAGATACAACTTATGAAATCACTCGATAAATATGAAGTGTGGTTCGCGACGGGGAGCCAGCATCTGTACGGTGAGGAGACGCTTAGAAAGGTGGCAGAACATTCAAAGGAAATTGTCAATGTCCTCTCCGCTTCAGGCAATATAGCGGTTCGGGTTGAATTCAAGCCTGTTCTTACAGACCCCGATTCGATTCACAGACTGTGCCTGGAGGCGAACAGCTCGTCCAACTGTGTCGGCATAATAACGTGGATGCACACTTTTTCTCCCGCTAAGATGTGGATCGCCGGATTAGAGGTCCTGCAAAAACCGTTTCTTCATCTGCACACTCAGTTCAACCGCGACTTGCCCTGGGATCAGATTGACATGGATTTCATGAACCTGAATCAATCCGCTCACGGTGACCGTGAGTTCGGATTTATTTGTTCCAGGATGAACAAGCCGAGGAAAGTTGTAGTGGGTCACTGGCAGGACGAATCAGTTCAGGAGCAGGTTGCTGTCTGGATGAGAGCCGCTTGCGCAAGGCTCGATGCTCAAGGAGGCAAGATCGCTCGTTTCGGTGATAACATGAGAGAGGTCGCAGTCACGGAGGGCGACAAAGTCGAGGCGCAAAGAAAGTTTGGATATTCAGTGAATGGTTATGGTGTCGGGGAGCTCGTTGCTTGCGTCGATGCGGCTTCCGATTCGGATACCGATAAATTGGTCAAGGAGTACGAGGACAGGTATCATGTATCAAAGGTTCTTAGAAAGGGAGGCGAGAGACATCAATCGCTGAAAGATGCAGCGAAGATCGAGATAGGATTGAGAACATTTCTTGAGCAGGGAGACTTCAAAGCCTTTACCACCACTTTTGAAGATCTCCATGGCTTAAAGCAGTTGCCCGGTCTCTCCGTGCAGCGGTTGATGGCAGATGGTTACGGGTTTGGTGCAGAAGGAGATTGGAAGACCGCGGCATTGGTTCGGGCCATGAAGGTCATGTCGACAGGTCTCAATGGTGGAACATCTTTCATGGAAGATTACACATACGATTTCAGGCCGGACAAAACGGGGATGAAAGTTCTCGGTGCGCACATGCTCGAGGTTTGTGAGTCTATCGCCGCAGAGAAACCCAACCTGGAGATTGCACCCCTGTCGATTGGCGGTAAGGAAGATCCGCCTCGTCTTATTTTCAATGTCCCCGCTGGGCCCGCAATCAACGCTACGATTGTGGATATGGGAAATAGGTTCCGGATGATTGTCAATGAAGTAACGACTGTTCCACCCGATGCTCCGTTGCCCAAGCTTCCCGTTGCCCGGGCAGTTTGGGTTCCCAGGCCGAATCTGATCGTTGCAGCGCATGCGTGGATACTCGCAGGAGGAGCCCATCATACCGGTTTCAGTCAGGCGATTACCTCAGACTTCATGGAAGATTTCGCGGAGATGAACGGCTTGGAGTACGTATTGATCGATGACTCGACGAATATTTCTGCATTCAAAAAAGAACTGCGATGGAATGACTCCTTTTATTCACTAAGAGGGAATCGCTGATTCCATTTATTGGTCGGATTATGTTTTCAAAAAAGCTCAAGACAATTACCGGTGCGCCGAGCATCGATGGTATTACGTTGCAAAGTCCATGTTGAAACAAGGCCGTTCCATTTGAAGAAAGTTGTGCTTGCCGGAATCAGGAGATTCGAATTAACTGAAAGCCCCAAACCGGGAATATTAAATTCGGACGATGTCCTGTTGAAGGTCGACTCCGTCGGTGTGTGCGGGTCTGACCTGCATTATTTCAACGAAGGAAAAATCGGTGATCAAATCATTCATTTCCCATTTGCTATCGGCCATGAATGTTCAGCTAAAGTCGAGGAAGTCGGAGAGAATGTCCGGAGGGTCAAGCGAGGCGACTTAGTCGCGATAGATCCTTGCGTTTCATGCGGCGGGTGCGAGCAATGTAAAAGAGGAAGAGAACACACCTGTCTTAATCAGAAATTTCTTGGTTCGCCTGGACAGATGGACGGATGCCTTTCCGAATACATAGTCATGCCTGAGAGAAATTGTTTCCCGGTGCCGGAGAATGTAAAGGGAGAACAGGCGGCGCTTGTCGAACCTCTGTCCATAGGATACTATTCCACCCAATTTCTAGAAAACGTTGATCGAACAGATTCGATTGTCGTCCTGGGTGCGGGTCCGATTGGATTGGGCGTAGTCATGTCGCTGCAGGCGAAAGGTTTCAATCAGATATATGCCACGGACAAGTTGGATTACCGTCTGCTCGCGGCAGAGAAAGCCGGTGCGATATGGACCGGAAACCCAGATAAGGAAGAAGTTGTCGCGATTCTCAGAAGAATCCATCCGCAGATGTTTGATGCGGTCATTGAATGCTGCGGTAGGCAGGAAGGACTCGATCAAGGAATAGACCTTTTGAGGCCTGGCGGAGTTCTTCTTGTCGTCGGCATTCCTGAATTCGATCGAATCTCTTTTGACATAAGCAAACTGAGGAGGAAGGAGATCACGATTCAAAATGTCAGGAGACAAAACAGAACCGTACAGCCGGTCATCGACCTGATTTCCGCGGGCAAGTGGTCTCTCGATTTCATTATTACCCATCACTTCTCTCTGGGACAAACGTATGAGGCTTTCGATACCGTCTCGAACTACAAAGATGGGGTGATAAAAGCGATGATTAGGCTTTAGCATCTCGACCAAGATAAAGGCACTCGCTAAGCCGAGATAAGTGTCACGGCAGTTTTGAGTTATTCATTTATCTCGAAAGACTGACAGCCCACGACTCGGTAATGTCGAGTCTAAATCCTCTCCCTTGTCTTTGTTGTTAATCAGCAGTTCGGGCAATTCCTCATCTGAATAATATGCCTGGCGGGATCGGTTGCTTGGTCATGCCCGGTCCCTCGATACTCGCATCGAGAACTTCGCCGCCGGCAGCCTGGAAGAAGCCAGCCTGGATTTCATGATAACCGGACGTCAGCAGGACGTAGCCTGACCTTTCCTCAGGGGCGTGCGTACCATCGTTGCTCACGACTAAATTTCCGTCGATATATAAGTCCGAACCGTCGTCAGAGTTCAAATAGAATGTGTACAGGCCGTCTTTCGGAATCTTGATATACCCATTATACTGGACTGCGAAATTCTCATCGGCGCTTTCGCTCGGTATCTTAATCTCTTCGATGGTTCCTTCTCGCTTCGGAGTGAGTTCGCTAAAATTAGGTAGCCATCTCCAGCTTCCTTCATAATACTTGTAGCTCAAGCCCGGCTTCGGATTGCTTAGCTCTATAGGAGGTTCCGATTCAAGTCTTCCCTCCACTTCGAGGACCACGACGGACATCGGAGGTATTTTGATTTCTATGCTGCTGCCGCTCCGTGTGAATGCAGAAAAAATCTTGGGAACCACTGCGTTGGGATTATCGAATGTATTATCGGCATTCATCCGACTTGCTGTCAATATCTTTCCCGAAATCTCGGTTGGATCAAATGATTTTAATTGACAGGTGACATCCTGACTTGAATCCGGCTCAATGTTACACAGAGATATGTGCATCTTTCCATCACGATCAATTGAGGCAGAGCAGTTTATTGCAGGAAGAGTATGATCATCAAAAGTGTAATTTGCTGGTTCGACTTTTGCCGGGACAAGCATTGCATCCTGATGGACTTTGTACAGCTCGAAGACAAAGTAAGTTGGTGTAAGCACAATCCGATTTCCGTTTGTGAGGATCATGGCTTGGAGCACATTAACCATCTGCGCGATGTTTGCCATTCTGACGCGGTCGGAGTGGCTGTTGAATATATTGAGGTTGCTGGCGGCCGCGATCGCATCTCTCATCGTATTCTGCTGGTAGAGGAATGCCGGATTTGTTCCGGGTTCGACACCATACCACGTTCCCCACTCGTCAACGTCGAGCGCAACTCTTTTTCCCGGATCGTATTTATCCATTATTGCCGAATGTCTGGTAATTAGTTCGTCCATGTATAGCGTTTTCTTCATTATGTCGAACCATCCCTTTTCGTTGAAGTCCGCTGCCGGCTTGTCGTTGGCAAATGAATAGTGGTGAAGAGAAAGACCGTCGATGTAGCCTCCGGCATCCTTCATGATAGTGTCGGTCCAGTTGTAGTCATCGTCGCCGGGTCCGCAAGCGATCTTGAACACCTTGTTGCTTCCATAGTTCTTGACGAAGGATCCGTATCTTCTGACTTGGTCGGCATAATATTCGGCTGTCATGTTGCCGCCGCATCCCCAACTCTCATTTCCCAACCCCCAGTATTTGACTCCCCATGATTTTTCGCGACCGTTCTTCTTTCGCAGATCAATCATCGGGCTGACATTGTCCGAGTTGACGTACTCAACCCATTGAGAGAGTTCCTTGACCGTTCCGCTACCGATGTTGCCGGTGAAATAAGGCTGGCAGCCAATCAGATTGCAGAACTCCAGAAATTCGTGAGTGCCGAAACTGTTGTCTTCGGTAACGCCGCCCCAGTTTGTGTTGATCATTTTCGGTCTCGTGTCCCTCGGCCCGATGCCATCCATCCAGTGGTACTCATCGGCAAAGCAGCCGCCGGGCCAGCGGAGCACAGGCACACTTATTTTTCGCAAAGCCTCGATAACATCCTTCCTGATACCGTCGATGTTTGGTATCGGTGAGTCGGGCCCGACCCAGATGCCGCCGTAGATACCATGTCCGAGATGTTCGGAGAACTGCCCGTAAATGTTCTTGTCGATTTTGTAGCGGAGATGCGATGCGTCGAGCATGACAGTGTCTCTATTGTCTTGAGCATTTGCTCCAAATGAGAAAAACAAGAGTACGGAAAAAAAGATAACTCTCTTCATGCTTGCCTCCAGATCTGACCTGACTTGAGAAATTTCTTGTTCATAAAAATCTTGCCGCGTGTTTTCATTGAGATCAATCGATGCTTTTCTATCGAACCACGATTGTCATACCGCAAATCGTCCAATAGTTAGTAGTGGGTTACTGTGAATAATTCTTCTCTCGCGAAGATGCTAAGCACACAAAGAACAAAATAATTTGGACTTTACCTTGCGATGAACGCTTTGCGCTATCCCGCATACGGATATTTTGACGGGACTTCGAGAGATATTTTCCTGCTGCAAAGTTAAGATAGCCCACAACGCAATCGTTTTCATCTTCCGTTGAAATTAATTATTCTTCTTGGCATTAAATAGAAGAATTCTTCTCGATAGAATTGAACCGGTATGATTTTTCAATTAGAAATGAACTGATGTCTTTGTATCTTTAAAGAAAAGGAAAAGGAATCTGTCATGATAACAATAGGCTACGACATCGGGAGTTCGTCGATCAAAGCTGCTCTCTACGATGCCGAGGGGGGAAAGGAAATTTCACACTCGAGCTACCCGCAAACGGAGATGGAAATAATTTCTCGTGGGCCGGGCTGGGCAGAACAGAAACCGGAAACGTGGTGGGAGGCTGTTAAGATTGTAACGAAAGAACTGCTGGGCACTTCGTCTGTAAATGCGCGGGACATTTCAGCGATAGGAATAACTTATCAGATGCATGGGTTGGTTCTCGTGGATAAGAACCTGAACGCTTTGAGGCCGTCGATTATTTGGTGCGACAGCAGAGCGGTTGAAATCGGTAACAGGGCATTCAAGGAAATAGGCGAAGAAAAATGTCTGGGTCATCTTCTGAACTCTCCCGGTAATTTTACCGCATCAAAACTGAGATGGGTGGTGGAGAATGAACCGGCTGTGTTTGCCAGCGTGTACAAGTTCATGCTGCCGGGTGACTATATCGCGATGAAACTTTCCGGCGAAACCACGACCACGGCGCAAGGGTTGTCGGAAGGGATACTATGGGATTTTAAATTTGAGGAGCCTGCGAGTTTCCTGATGAAGCATTTCGGCATAAACGAATCTTTGGTACCGGATCTGGTCCCGGGATTTGGTCATCAGTGTTCTCTCAGCAAGAAAGCGGCCGAAGAGATAGGGCTGAAAGAAGGAACTCCGATCACCTACAGAGCCGGTGATCAACCCAACAATGCGTTTTCTTTGAATGTCCTCAGGCCGGACGAAGTAGCTGCCACGGCAGGCACCTCGGGCGTTGTGTACGGAGTAACCGACCAGATGAAAGTCGACAGTCAGGGCAGGGTCAACACCTTCGCTCATGTTAATCACACGAAAGACCAGAGAAGGTTGGGAATACTGCTGTGTATAAACGGGACGGGGATTTCGAACAGCTGGACAAGAAAGACTCTGTTTGGTTCTTCTCAGTCTTATGAAGACATGAATCGAATGGCAGCTGAGATCAACATCGGATCGGATGGACTGGTTTTCATACCATTCGGAAACGGGGCTGAACGAATGCTTACGAATATCGATCTCGGGTCTACTTTTTCGGGTTTGAATTTTAACATTCACAAACCGAGCCACCTGGTTCGCTCCGTGCTTGAGGGAGTCGCATTCTCATTTTATTACGGAATTAATATCCTGAAAGAGCTTGCGGTCAACACGAAAATCATCCGCGCCGGGAAGACAAACATGTTCCTCAGCAGGATATTCAGAGATACAATATCCACACTCAGCGACGCGCAGATCCAACTCTATAACACGGATGGCGCGCTGGGCGCTGCAAGAGCGGCTGCTTACGGAGTCGGGTTCTATTCATCGTTCGATGACGCATTCAAAGGTCTGGAATGTCTGATGACTGTCGACCCCGATACGAGAAACGAAGAGAAATATAAATCGGCGTATGCCAGATGGCTCGAGGAATTAGAGATTCATTTACAAAACCGGAGTAAATCATGAAACTTAACGTAACAATCGGAGAGCAGGAGCACTTCAAAGGGATAGGTCAGATCAAATACGAAGGAAGAGAGTCGAAGAACCCTCTTGCGTTCAAATGGTACGACCCGGATAAGGTCGTGGCCGGGAAGAGGCTGCAGGATCATCTGAGATTCTCGACCGCTTACTGGCATTCGTTCTGTAACACGGGAGGAGATCCGTTCGGGCCGGGCACAAAGAATTTCCCATGGAATGATTTTGATGACCCGATAAAAAGGGCGAAAGCCAAGATGGATGCTGCCTTTGAATTCATGACGAAGGTCGGCACTCCATTCTATTGCTTTCACGATTTCGATCTTATCGATGAAGGCTCGACGATCGCTGAATCGGACAAGCGCATCCGAACGATGGTTGAATACGCGAAAGGGAAGCAGCAATCTTCCGGCGTGAGACTTCTTTGGGGGACATCGAATTTGTTTTCGAATCCTCGTTACATGAACGGCGCCGCAACAAACCCGGATTTCAATGTCATCGCGTACGCTGGGACTCAGGTCAAGCGTACACTCGACGCAACAATCGAACTCAGCGGAGAGAACTATGTGTTCTGGGGCGGTAGGGAAGGATATTTTTCTCTACTCAACACGGACATGAAAAGAGAGAAGCAGCACCTCGTGACTTTCTTAAGAATGGCCCGCGACTATGCGAGGAGCAAGGGATTCAAGGGAACATTTCTGATCGAACCCAAACCAATGGAACCGACGAAGCATCAGTATGATTTCGATGCCGAGACAGTCATAGGATTCATTCAAAGAAATGGTCTCGATAAGGACTTTAAGCTGAACATCGAAGTCAATCACGCAACTCTTGCCGGTCATACTTTCCAACATGAGTTGCAGGCTGCTGCGGATGCAGGTTTGCTGGGAAGCATAGACGCTAACCGCGGCGATTATCAAAACGGTTGGGACACGGATCAATTCCCGGTGAACGTTCTCGAGACCGTTGAAGCAATGCTAGTGATCCTTCAAGCCGGAGGTTTCAAGACAGGTGGTATAAATTTCGATGCGAAGACGAGGAGGAGTTCGACCGATCTCGAAGACATGTTTATCGCTCACATTTCGGGCATGGACACCTTCGCTCGAGCCTTGATAATTGCAGACACGATCCTCAACGAATCGGGCTATCTCGAGCTAAGAGAAAAAAGGTATTCTTCATTCGACTCCGGTGCAGGCGCCGATTTCGAAAAAGAAAAACTGACTCTCGATGACTTGAGGAAGCTCGCTGAGATGGACGGCGAGCCTAAGCAGCTAAGTGGAAAACAAGAGCTCTACGAAGCAATAGTCGCAAATTATCTCTGATGCACCCCATCGGTGGTCATACTAGTTGATGATCCGGTTCTTCGTATCCTGTAACAACCTGCTCTCTATGAGTCGGTTGATCGACGATGCGATTGCATGGCAAGGAGGCACAGCGAAAGCTATGCCTCCGGAACTGCCTCAGGGCTACTCCGCCGCGTCGGCCGAAGCTGTTTTTCCTTTTCGGACGGTTGGACGACGCTTGGCACCGGAGGCATGTCGTTCAGCTCCTTGCGAACGCTCCGACAATCTCTCTAAGTGCCTTCATGATCTCCGGTTTCGCCGGCATCTTGGGTTAATTTAGAAGCTACCTTGACATTTAAGTTTGGCAACTGTAAACTTATTGGCAATTAAGTTATCGGTTAAGTTATCGTTCACTTGAACGATAATTTGGCAATATTGGACGAAACGGGCGGGAATCTTAAAGGCGCATCCGTCCCGAAAAATCGCCGCTTTCAGTACTCGGGTCTAAGTGCCACCTGAGAAAATAGCGTTCGGTTCGAACAGAGGGATTTTGTCTATCAAAGTGAAATTGCTTCTCCCTATCCAACACAAGGAAACGCGGTCCCGATCTTTTCGTAGGCCTGCAACTTCGTTTCTCGGATTTAAGAACCTCAAATATGAATTCGAGATTGTCCTCATCCTTGTTTTGAATATTTTCGGGACCGCCTTTTCCTTTGCTTCTCACCTTATCGTGGTTGCCAAAGACGGCACCGGTGACTTCACGACAATAACTCAGGCGGTCGACTCGCTTCCCATGTTCAATTATGAACGGGTCGTCATTTTCATAAAGAACGGAATCTATAACGAGAAAATCAGAATTGATCAAGACTACGTGACCCTTCAAGGCGAAAGCAGAGACAGCACGGTAATCGAGTATAGCCAACTCAGGACTGACTGGATTGCAGACATGGATCCGATAGGTCCTGCAGTCGTGAATATTCACGCAGATGATGTCGTTCTTGAGGACCTGACCATACGCAACACTCAACCCGAGGTGGGGCCGCACGCATTCTCCGTATATGGAGATGGGACTCGAACTATCTTGTTAAACTGCAATGTTCTCAGCAAGGGCGGAGACACTGTCTCTTTGTGGAATTACAAAACTGGTATGTATTACCATGCGAACTGCAACTTCGAAGGGTCAGTTGATTTCATCTGTCCGCGTGGCTGGTGTTTCATGAAAGACTCTCGATTTTACGAGCTTAAACAGACGGCATCGATCTGGCACGCGGGCAGTTACAATATCAATCAGAAATTTGTCATCAGGAACTCGTCCTTTGATGGCGTGAAAGGTTTTCAGTTGGGAAGGCATCATTACGAGGCGCAGTTCTTTCTCCTGCATTGTGCTTTCTCTGAAAACATGGCCGACACTCCGATCTACAGGGTGACTTACAAAGACTCTTTGCAGAACCGGCCTTTCAATTGGGGCGAGAGGGATTACTATTATGATTGTCACCGAAAAGGTGGCGACTTCTCGTGGATTGCAGATAACCTGAAGACTGCCTCGGGTTCACCGGCTCCGGCGGAAATAACACCTGCATGGACTTTCGAGCACAAGTGGAATCCTGAAGACACTGCCGGTCCGAGAGTCATGAGATATGAAATTCAAAGAGGCTTCATCCTCTTGATTTTTCCTGAGCCGATCACGGTTATCGGAAAACCCACTTTGCGATCTGAGAATGGGACGACCTTCGTCTATGATTCAGGTGCAGGGACCGACACTCTCCGTTTTGACTCAAGCGAGATAGTGTCGTCAAGAGACTTGGCCGGTTTAAGTGTCAGCCATGGCGGGAGACTTCAGGGTACCATAGCTTCGGTTAATGAACGCAATGTTGATCTGGATGTCGGGATTCATGAATGATGCACACATGGAATTTAATGACAGCGTTTGCTGAGTCGGCCGTGGTGTTGATGTTCATGCTGGCCAGTCCACTCGCGGCGCAACAAAGTCCCGCGACGAGAGAAATCCCCCGCGATACATCTTACACTTCATACAGCGCGTACGTCAAGATCCACAAGAATTTCCCGACCGTGACGCTTGCTCTTCCCAGCTCGTCCGAAGCTGTCGTCGCGCACAAAGATTTGGTGTATACATCCTATGGCTCAAGGGAACTTCATCTCGATCTTTTCACTCCAGCAGTTGGCGGCGCCGGTCTGCGACCGGGAGTTGTAATTGTCCATGGTGGAGGATGGAGATCGGGTGACAGATCCATGCTCGTTCCGATGGCTGAGAAACTGGCTTCGCATGGTTATGTAACAGCTGTGGTGGAATATCGGCTCTCGGTCGAATCATTGTTCCCCGCTGCAGTCTACGATCTCAAGGCGGCAGTGAGGTGGATGCGGGCCAGCGCAGAAAAGTATGGTATCGACTCTGCAAAGATCGCCATATACGGCTGCTCTGCTGGCGGGGAGCTAGCATCGTTTCTGGGAACGACAAATGGGATCGATAAATTCGATGGAAACGGAGATCATCCTGATCACTCGAGCAGCGTGCAGGCCATTGTGAATGTTGATGGGCTTGTCGATTTCACGAACATCAACTCTACGAAGTATGACGGAGACCCGGAAAAGCCGTCGGCGGCCCATCTCTGGATCGGAGCTTCTTACAAAGAGAAGCCTGAGCTTTGGAAAGAGGCGTCGCCGATTACCTATGTGAGTGCTGCAACCCCACCGATAATTTTCATTAACAGCTCGATGGAGCATTATCATGCGGGGCGGGATGAGATGATCTCACAACTGAGAAAATTCGGGATCCATTATGAGGTTCATACTCTGGACGGTACACCCCACACATTCTGGCTTTTTCATCCGTGGTTTGAACAGACTTTGAACTACGCACTTCAGTTTCTCGATGAGACCATGAAACGAGAAAAGTCTCAACAATGACGCAGAAACCGAAATGGTACGGCTTTGATAAAAAGCATACTCTCCGACATTGCAGTTATCACAAGCCTTCTAAGTCTTTATCGAAAAATATCAAACAACAGAATTAACGGAGGACCTATGACAAAAGGAAGAATGCTTATTAGTGAACTTTTACTCTCGATGATTTTGCTCGCATCATGGGACACTGTTCCAATGGCCCAGGTCGTAGGCGAGTACAGATCAAATGCCCCCACGCCTTCGGGGGGCAATTGGAGCAAAGCCGGCACATGGCAGACCTGGAACGGATCTTCTTGGGTGGCAGCAACAACCTCACCTTCAGGATCCGAGCCCAAGTTAACCATCCAGTCCACGGATTCCGTTTACGTCGATCAGGCTGTCACCATAACCGACACGCTTTACAATCAGGGAAAAATAAATGGTGGCACCAGTCTTACTGTCGGCAACGGCGGCGTGTACCAGCATGCACAAAACGGCGGATCGATCCCGACTGCAACATGGAACACCGGTTCGACGTGCTTAGTAACGGGCGTAACTTCAAGCGGACCTTCAAACACAAACCAGAATTTCTATAACTTCACATGGAACTGTCCTGCTCAGAGTGCTAATGTTAACGTCGGATGGCAGACGGGCGTCAGCATTGCAGGAACTCTAACCTGCACGAGCACGAACTGGAACCACTCCTCGACGAGCAGTCCGTCCTATCAGTTGAGGCTGTTTGGCGCAGCAGGGTCATGCATAATCAATAACGTGGTCGTGAACGGATATGGCGCGGTGTTGACGCCGATGGGGAGTGGATTCAACGACACTGTTACCGTCAACGGAAACATCACGCTTTCCAAAGGAAGCATGCTATCGCTCTCCAATAACTCGGGCGGCGTAGGCATATTTTACGTCAAAGGCAATATCTCGGTGATCGACAGCACGTACATCGGGAAAAGCAATTCAGGGAATCTCTCAAAGATGGTATTTGTAAAGGCCGGTGTGCAAAATCTCTCTCACACCACCCCGGGCGTGATAACGTATTTTGGTGCTCCGAATTTTATGGTAAGCACAGGAAGTACGCTGAATCTCGATACTGTCATGGTCGGCGGTGCCGGTTCCTTTGTCGTTTCTTCGGGAGCGACTCTCATCATCCGCCATCCTTCCGGGTTGAACGGTAACATAACGACGAATGGCTCGAACGGCGGAGGAAACAGTTTCAGCTCATCTGCCAACTATGTCTACAGCGGCAGCGCATCACAGGTCACCGGCTCGATGCTTCCGCACGTTGTAAACAATCTTACTATCAGTGATTCCTCAGGAGTAAGCCTAAGCAGCTACGTCAGCGTGACTGACACTCTCGGGTTGACAAGCGGGAATCTGTTTCTGGACACGAACTACGTCATCGCTGGATACGTGCTCGGCGGGAGTAGCACAAGTTTCGTTTCAACTGACAGTGCCTCGAGTTACCTGGAAATCCCGAGCGTCGGTTCGAACCAAGTCTCATTCCCTGTCGGTACAGCATCAGAGGGATTCTCACCGGTCTGGATAACTAATTCCGGAACTGCTGACACTTTTTCTGTATCGGCTGCTGCGGATACGGCCTCGGCAGTCGGAGGTGGGAGAGTGAAAGTAAGATGGAACATATCCGAGAGCGTGCCAGGCAATTCCAACTGTTCAATAACGTTTGGATGGATGGCCTCAGCCGAGAATGGGACATTCGCAGCGAGTCGGTCGTCTTACGCCCAGATATATAACTTCACCGGAACCACCTTTAAGCTGGCGGGCTCAGGAGCCTACAGCAGTCAATTCACGACCCAGCCCTACACGCTCACTCGCGCCGGCTTTGTAACTCTTGGATCGTTCGTCGTCGGAAAGTTTGCGCTGGGAGCGAGTCTTTCGGTAGGCGACTATGGTTCAGTCCAATCAGGCAATTGGAGCGCGCTTTCTACCTGGAAGCAGTGGGATGGAACCGGCTGGGACACAGTCCCCACAGTTGTTCCTGAAGGCGGAGTAAATGTTTTCATCAACAAGGGTGACACTGTCACTGTTGATGCAGTGGACTCAGTTGGAGGCAATCTCGTGGTTGATGGATACATCAAGGATGTGGCGGCGCTCAAGACAAGCGGTGCGAACGTCATTTTCGACAGCGCGAGTAGTTACGAACTGGCATACAACGGCGGAAGTGTCCCGGGCATTCCGACTGCTACGTGGAAGACAGGTTCGACCTGCTTGATCACAGGAAGCAATGGTACAATTTCTTCGACCACCGGATATAACGCCAATCAAAACTTCTACAATCTGACAATCAATGCTGCGTTTACTTCGAATAAAGACTTAGCCATGTACAACAACGTTATTTCTGGAAATCTTCTTATTAATAACACTGGCAACTCTCGCGTTCAGCTGACGAGCCCGGGCGCAGGAACGCCGAACGCGATCACAATCGATGGCAACCTCATACTTACCGCCGGTCAATTCAGTTCAAATGGATCGAGCAGTTCGGGAGACATAACAATCAATTGTTACGGAAACATTACTGCGACTGGAGGTAGCAACTTTAGCATTTCAAGAGGATCCGGTCCGACCGTGCGGTGGAATTTCTACGGAGACTCGCTGACGCTCTCTAACGCCACGACTCAAACATCTGGTTCCAGTGACGTATTTGTTTTCGCGAAGCATGGAAACCAGTATCTGAAATTAGATGGAGCAACTTTCGGAAGTGGCGGTATTCCTATCGAGGTTGATACAGGTGCCGTACTATTCATGGGAACTTCCTCCATCGGCGGCAGCGGAAACTTCGCCGTAGATTCCGGAGCTACTATCGCGTCTGGAGATACTACCGGCCTAAACGGCAACATCACAACTTCAGGCACACTAACGTTCAATCCCGGCGCTTCTTTTGTTTTCAACGGCAATGTTGCTCAAACGACAGGGACCTTGTTGCCGACAACTTTTCGGAATCTCACCGTGAACAACTCGAGAGGCGTTACTCTTACCAGGAGTGTGGTAGTCACGGGTAATCTGGCCATGACGTCAGGTATATTAATGCTCGACACCAACACCGTTACAGCATCGTCAGTGACGGGTGGATCAGCTACAAGTTATCTTTCAACGGACTCTGCAAGAAGTAGCTTGACGGTACCGCTCGTTGATTCCACTCAGGTCATTTTCCCGATTGGAACAAAATCCGGTTATGCTCCCGTCTGGATTACCAATCCTATCACCCCCGATGGTTTCTCTGTTTCGGTTAAACCAGACAGTGCTAACACGACAAACGGGCTTGGCCGAGTGAAGGTAAAATGGAACATCGTCAAGTCTCACTATCTTACGACGGGATGGACGATGCAATTCGGCTGGATGGCATCCGAGGAAGATTCCGTGTTTGCACAACATCGAGCCGACTACGCGAAGATCTATCTCCTGACTGACACCTTAGCGATTGAGCAAGGCACAGGAAGTTACACTACTCAGTCGACCACCCAACCATATACAGTATCACGTGGCGGAATAACCGGACTGATAAGCGGCAGTGTACCCGGAGTAGCCAGGTTCGGTACTGTCTTCGTCGTCGGTCATTTTACGACCACTGATGTGAATGAGCAGGCCGGCGTTCCGATGGAATTCAAGTTGAGTCAGAATTATCCAAACCCATTCAATCCGACGACGAAGGTTGAGTTCACTGTTGCGAAAAAGGGAATGACGATGCTGACCATCTATGACATACTCGGCCAGAAGGTGGCAACACTCTTCTCTGGCGTGGCTCAACCGGGAAGACAATACTCGGTGGATTTCAACGGCGGCACTTTCGCGTCCGGGATATACTTCAGTGTTCTTCAAAGCGACGGCCAGCGACAAATAAAGAAAATGGTTTTGATGAAGTAATTTGTCGGATAATTTTGTCCCGGGGACTCCGCTGATGATTTCCATACCGGAACCTCCACGGAGTCCCGTCGTTGTTCTGAGAGTATATCGTATTTCATTTTGAACAAGACATAACACAGGAGGTCAAGATGATGGAAGGAAAAGCAGACTACAAAACCTCGATAGGTTGTGGAGAATTGGGGGGTTTCTTTGCCCGAGTATGGATGTCCGTTGTGCCCATGGTTCTTGTGTTCTTATTCGAAGCGGGCCTGGCCAATGCGCAGATCTATAGCACGGGATCGAACGCGAACGGAGCGCCATGGATCAGCCCTTCCACGTGGGTGGGAGGAGTTGTGCCCGACTCTACTGCCGATGTGGTCATAGTGAGCGGTGATTCGATCTATACGAATCCTACTGCCGCTGTGAAATGCGCCAGCATCGACATCCAGTCGGGCGCGAAGCTGAGCGTTCTCGGCGGAACTTCAGGCGGCGGGATTACGGTCAAAGGCTCATTTACGATTGAAGCCAATGCATGGTTCTATAATGGCTACAGCTCTGAAACCGGATGGCCAAACAACGCCGCCTCATACATCATAGACCCGGCGAGCAACTATGTCTTGACAGGTGCGGGAAGCAGCACTTTCGGATCCAACAGCGCTGATTCAACTTTTGGGAATGTCTATATCCTGACTCGAACAACCGGCGTGTCCGGCGGAGCGAACTTGACTATCCTTGGAAACTTATCCATAAATACTGGCGGAACTGGCACGACAGTCCGCGGAATAAACGCTACCACTGCTGCCGGCCCGTCGGGGCCAAGCCTCGTTCACCATGTCAAAGGGAACGCCTACTTGATAAGCGGAGTGTGGTCTGCGGTGGATGGCGATCTTGGCACGGGAAGTCCAATGGGGTGCATATGGAATATCGATGGTAATGTCATTGCCGGCGACTCGTCAACGGCATCGGGCCAGGCAAGGATGGGACCATTCACCAGCGCGAACGCCAACCCAAAGTTTGGAATGTTCAATATCGGCGGCGATCTCACCTTCGTCAATGGAGCAAGGTTACAGTGCGGGAGCAGTTCAAGCGATAATTCGACAGCAGAAGCTGGCGAGATTAATCTCAAAGGTAATCTCACTCTGACGAGCGCCGCCGCCGTCGCCGGCAATACTTTTGGAACATATGCCATAAATTTTGTTGGCACCAAACCGCAAAATGTGTCGTTGGGAGTACCCCTTGGATTCTCTCAAGGTTCCACAGGTGCTTATCCAACTTTCTGTGACACCATTGCTTCAGGTGCCACCGTGGTCTTTACAGGCGGAAGGCCGTGGGGAAGGGTCGGCGGCTCAACGCCACCGAACAAACCCGCAAACGGCTGGGGCACATTTGTAGTCAATGGCACCCTGGAATTTAGTCCAACCGACACCTTGATGGGAAATCAGGATTTTGTCCTGGGCAAGGGTGGTACACTTGGGATTGCCACCGCAACCGGGATTGATACTTCAAACACGGGAAACATCCAGGTAACCGGTACTCGAACCTATCCGACGAATGGCAGCTATCTCTATGTTGGCACAGCAGCCCAAGTCACTGGGAATGGCCTGCCACCCACGATCGCCAACCTCACCGTGGATAATTCTGCAGGAGTGACATTGCAGAATAATACTGCAGTCGCAGGAAAGCTTACAATGATTAGCGGGCTCATAACAACCGGCGGGAATTTGCTTTCGGTCAGTAACAGCCAAGCGAGTGCGGTCGTTGGCGACAGCTCATCTTATATTGTTGGCAACTTGGTTCGCGCTCAAGGTACAACGGCGGGCGCATATTTATTCCCGATCGGTACCGCAACTGATTACCGTGGAGCGACTGTGAATTTCACGACGGCTCCTTCTGCTGCGTCGAATCTCACCGCCTCATTCACTGCATCTGATCCGACTACTCTCGGTCTTCCAAAGGGAATTACAGGATACTGGAACGGTGGTTATTGGACAATTGCAACAGATGGAACACCGGGTGGCGCATTCAGTCTCTCTCTCTATGCTAAGGGCGTTCCGAGTATTGACACGGGCAGTGTGACACTACTCGAGAAGGCACTGATCGCCAGCTCTTGGTTAGCAGCCGGTACCGCCGGATCTGTCAAGGGAAACATCGTCACCGAGTCAGGCATCTCAAGCTATGGCATCTTCGGCATCGGTTACGGCACGGTTACCGGAGTGCTTGAAAAGGCAAATGGTATACCGACGAAGATCGCCTTGACCAATTTCCCGAATCCGTTTAACCCGTCGACTCAAATTCAGTTTGCAGTTCCGAAGAATGCATATGTGACTTTGACTATTTACAATGATCTTGGTCAGACGGTCGCTACTCTGGTTGACCAAAATCTGAGTGCAGGCGTGTACCGGAGAATCTTTGATGGTTCACTTCTCGCGACAGGAGTGTACTTCTCAAGACTGAGTGTAGGGGATCAGGTGATTGTGAGCAAAATGATAATGATCAAATAGCAGAACTCTAAAACCGTTGGAGCCCCGGCTCCTGCAAGTGCCGGGGTTCCTCGATTGTAAACGATATACTTGAAATGGTCAAGTAGTACGACAACTTCTAAAAGTAATAGGTGTTGGCATGAGGAAAGGACTTTTTAGTAGGCTCTTCATGACGGTCGCTTTTCTTATCTCGGTGTCGGCATCAGCCGAAGCGCAAAACGTCGGCGATTTCAGAACTCATCAGTCAGGAATGTGGAGCGATGTTAACACATGGGAAAGATGGAACGGGAGTTCTTGGGTGAACCCTGCGCCGAATGTGCCAACCTCAGCGGACGGGAACATCACGGTTTTGGGCGGAGATACGGTCACTGTAAATCTGAGCACAACAATCGACCAGACTGTCGTCAGTACGACTGGAGTCATAACAGTGTCGGTTGGCGATACACTTAGTGTCGCCGATGGGCCGGATAGCATCGATCTTGTTGTCAACGGAACATTAATCAATTATGGTACTTTGAATCCGGTTGGCAGAGTGAGTTTCGAAAACGGTGGAACATACATTAGTAGAACTCCTGCCGGTGCAGGTTCTCTGCCAAGCTCCGCCTGGAGGACCGGGTCTAATTGCCAGATCGATAGCAGCTCCGGAAGCAATCCATCCAACATAAACACACAGAACTTTTACAATTTTGTTTGGAACGCGACGAACCAGGGCGCGAATGGAGGTCCTAACTTTGGAGACGGCGCTGTTATTGGCGGCGACTTAACTGTGTTGAGTTCGAAGGGTCTCCAATTCAGATTGGTGAACCTGACGGGTGGACAGACTAAGACACTTTACATAAATGGAAACGTGAATGTGAATGGCGCACAGGCGCTTCTCACTTCGACAGGAAGCGGCGCCGACACAACTGCGAAGGCCGTTATTGTTGTAGGAGGGAACGTCAATGTGACCGCAGGCCAATGGAGCCTAGACAACAGCAGTAGTGCCTATGCTGAGTGGAAAGTGAAAGGCAACGTGAGCATAACAGGCGGAACAATGCAGAGCGGTGCGAGTGGCTGGTACGGCAGACGAACCCTGAATTTCTCCGGCGGTGGGGCCCAGACATTTGCGGTCAGTTCTCCCGGAACAATCGGCACCGCCGGGACTATGTTCAAAGTCAGCAACGGCAGTACCGTTCAATTGAATTTTCCGTTTGCGCTGCCGGCGAATGATGTCATCAGCCTAGGCGGGGGAACATTCGTAACATCGTCGACAAATTTGATAACTCTTCCATCGCCGACCGCAGTCCTCGGTGGAAGCGATACGAGCTTTGTCAACGGTCCACTTGCGATAAGCATCACCGCTGCAAGTGGAACTCTGAATTTCCCGATCGGCAAAGGGACTGCATATCGTCCTGTGGTGCTCGCTTTAAATCAAGATGCGGCCACTGCGACGACGTACACAGCTGAGATGTTCAATGCCGCACCTGCGACGAGATCGCTCCCGAGCACGTTAGCATCAGTTTCTTCAGTCAGATATTACCACATTACCAAAGGAACAGGTGCGAACTTATCCCCATCTTTAGGCGGGACAATCCAGCTAAATTACGAGTCGGATGATCTCGTCAACGACTCTTCACTTGTCAGAGTCGCTGAAGACAGCGGCGGAGTGAGCTGGTTGAATCTGGGTGGAAGCGGGACTGCCAGTAAAGTTGGTATGATTACGTCCAATGCATTCTATTCACTTACGTCAAACGATTTTGTTCTTGCTAAGGCGAATACAGGCGCTACGGTGCTCTTACCGACAGTCACGACTAATCCCGTCACGAGAATTTCGACCACAATAGCGACAACAGGCGGTAACGTGACCAACGACGGCGGCGGAGCTGTATCCGATCGCGGCGTCTGTTGGAACACGACCGGCTCGCCTACGATCTCAGGCAGCAAACTTTCAGCAGGATCTGGAACCGGAGTATTCAAAAGCCCGCTTACGGGTCTCACTGCCGGGCAAACGTATCATCTTCGAGCCTACGTTACGAACTCCGCAGGGACCGGCTACGGGAATGAAGTGGTCTTCTCGACCCTCGCCTCAATCGTTCCGCCTACAGTCACGACAGCAGCAGTCTCTAATATCCAAGTGACGACTGCAATCGGTGGAGGGTCAGTCACCGATTGGGGCGGCGACTCTGTGACTGCGAGAGGAGTATGCTGGAACACGACCGGCACACCTAATATTAATGGCAGCCACACCGTTGACGGCAGCGACACCGGCTCGTATTCAAGCGGCTTAGCGCCGCTAGTCGGCAACAGCGTCTATTATGTGCGAGCCTATGCCACGAATAGTGCTGGAACGGGATATGGCAACCAGGTGACATTTACGTCAGCGACAGCGCAGCCTGATACGACCGTCGTTGTTGCCAAAGATGGCAGCGGCAATTACACAACTGTCCAGGCCGCATTTGATGCAGTGCCATCCAACTACACAGGTCATTGGATTATCTACATCAAGAATGGAACATACTATGAGAAAGACACGCTCGCATCCGGAAAGATAAACGTTGTATTGCAGGGCCAGAACCGCGACAGTACGATAATCACTTACGACGACTACGCCGATAAATACGGCGGCAACGGTTCGGGCAGTCCGGGAACAAGCGGTTCATTTTCAGTAGCGATCGATGCAAGCGACTTCACTGCTGAGAATATTACTATTCGAAACACATATTCACCACAACAGGGGATAAGCGGCACGCAAGCGGTCGCATCGAGATCCAACGGAGACAGACAGCAGTTCTTGAATTGCAAGCTGCTCGGCTACCAGGACACTTACTACACCTGGGGTGGCAGCGGAGCAGGGAGATTGTACCTCAAAGATTGCTACATCCAGGGAAGCGTCGATTTCATTTTCGGACGCGACATCGCCGTGTTTGACAGCTGTACGATTCACGTCATAAGAAATGGTGGAACGGTCACAGCGGCAAGCACTGATCCTGCATCTTCGTATGGCTACGTGTTCAGGAACTGTACAATAGTTGCGGATTCAGTTGGATACGACGGAACTGTTGACGCGGCTTTCTATCTCGGAAGGCCGTGGCAGGCAAGTCCCCGCACCGTGTTCATGCATTGCTACGAACCATCCAATCTTAGCCCTGCCGGATGGGAATCCTGGAACGTTACTCCCGCTCTTTATGCCGAGTACGATTGCTTCGGTCCCGGTTCGTCCGATACCGGGCGGGTCAAATGGTCATCCCAACTCACAGACTTCCAGGCCGCGATTTACTCGCTGCCAAATATTTTCGCGAAGTCATCGGCGAGTTCGAGTTTGATATTGTACAACTGGATGCCCAGCATTGCAACCGCAGCAGACAACTGGCCTTTTATCACCGACACATCGTACTCGGTGCAGTTGTCATCTTTCACTGCGACTGTTCAAGGAGGTCACGTTGTCCTGAATTGGCAGACAACAAGCGAATTCAACAATGCCGGTTTCAACATTCTCAGAAAGAGTCCGTCAGACGCGGACTATGTCTTAATCGCGAGCTACGCCAGCGATTCGTCGCTCGCAGGATTGGGCATAAGCAATGTCGGGAAAGCATATAGCTTCACAGATACAACGGTGCATCAGAAGACCACATACTCGTATGAGTTGCAGAGTGTCTCCATAAAAGGCGTCACGAAGACCTTCAACCAGCTGAACGTCACCGGTGTCAACCGGACCAACGATTCGCCGAAGAGTTTTGCTCTCCTGCAAAATTATCCGAACCCTTTCAACCCGGCCACGACGATACGGTACGACGTTCCGAAAATAGGCAGAGTGAAGATCGATGTGTTCGATATCCTCGGGAACAAGGTTGCGACTTTGGTCGACGAATTGAAACCGGCAGGGCAGTACACTGCAGTGTTCGACGGAAGTCGGTTCGCGAGCGGCGTTTATTTCTATCGAATGTCGGCAGGCAGCTATGTTTCGACGAAGAAACTTGTCCTTCTGAAGTAGAGGATTTTGGATTAGCCTTGCGATGTCAATCGAACTTCTGCGAAGACACAAGAATGAAATGACATAAAAAATGGAGTGCACTTGTCTTACAACCGTCTGAAAAACCTTGCATTCATTTCCATCTCCATGATCTTGAATGCGAATTTGGTTGCATTAGGTCAGGGAACTCCCGGAAAGATTTCTTCCGATAAAGACGAAGTCAAGAAATACACATCGGATCTTCCTTTCGAGATGCCGTCAATTCAACCGCCCGAGTTCCCGGAAAGGTCATTCAATGTGAAAGACTTTGGAGCGGTGGGTGACGGACACACAATGAACACGGCCGCTTTCAAGAAAGCCATCGACGCATGTTCAGAGAAAGGCGGTGGAACGGTCTTGGTTCCACCGGGACTATGGTTAACTGGACCGATCGAGCTCAAAAGCAACGTCAATCTGCATATTGAGAGAGGCGCCATATTACTCTTCAGCCGCAACCATGATGATTATCCGATAATCAAATCTCCGGTGAGAGGGTTTGTCGTAGCGTCACCTGTCTACGGATTCGATCTCGAAAACATCGCTGTCACAGGAGCCGGTCTCTTAGATGGCTCCGGCGTAACATGGCGCCCGGTGAAAAAGTCAAAGGTGACTTCGTCGATGTGGAAAGAGTTTGTTAATTCCGGCGGAGTCGTCACCGACGGCGGCACGATCTGGTGGCCATCGCGCGAAGCTGCCGACGGCGGGAAATACATGAGCGATCTCAGGGCTAGAAAAGACAAAAAGGACTTGACTCCTGATGACTTCCTACCGGCAAGAGACTTCATGCGTCCGATTCTGTTGCTGTTTGGCAGCTGCAAAAGGGTGTTGATTGATGGTGTAACACTCGAGGACTCTCCCATGTATGCGTTGTACCCCGATCATTGTGAGGACGTAATCGTCAGAAATGTGAAAGTCAATAACGAGTATTGGGCGCAGAACAGCGACGCCATAGACATCGCGTCGAGCAAGAACGTCCTGGTTTATAAATGCACAGTCACAGCAGGAGACGATGGCATATGTATGAAATCGAGCGGCGGAAAATCGACCGAGCCTGCATTGAAGAATGTAGTAATCGCAGATTGCGTCGTCTATCATGCTCATGGCGGCTTCGTCATCGGCAGCAATACTGACGGGGGAATGGAAAATATCTCGGTGAGAAATTGCGATTATGTTGGTACAGACATTGGTCTCAGATTCAAGAGCGCCAGAGGAAGAGGCGGCCTTGTAAAGAATATCTATGTCGACAACATCTACATGAAGAATATCGTCAATGAGGCGATACTGTTCGATACTTACTATGAAGGGTTCGGTCCCGGAGAGGGCACTCCGAATCTTAGTCCAGTCGCACAAGCTGTCAACGAAAGGACTCCCATCTTTGAAGACTTTCATATCGACAGCGTCTTCTGTGACGGTGCGAAAGAGGCGGTACGAGTAGCTGGGTTACCGGAGATGCCGGTAATGGATGTGACCATTAAGAACTCATTTGTCACGGCCGACGAAGGACTCGAGTCATATTTCGCTTCCGGAATCACATTGCAAAACGTCACGATCATTCCGAAGACTGGGGCTGTGTATTCAATCAAGGACACTAAAGACTTTGTCATCGACAGCGGCTATTGTCCGCCGAATACTGATGTCTTCATGACAGTCAAAGGGAAGGGAACTCAGGGCGTGAAAATCGTAAACACAGACCTGAGCCCGGCAAAAACTCCGATAGATTACGGAGCCGATGTTGACAAGAATGCCGTAATCAGAAAGTAAAAAGAAAAAAGCCGTTATGGTTCTTAAAGAAGAAAGAAATGCTCTCACGATCTATTTAATGCCAAAGGTCCTCCAGTCGGCATTGTTGCTTGCGATGCTACTTGGTTTGGCACCCGGCTCTGCGACTTTTGGCAAGACACGATTAGTTGAAAAGCGTTCAGGCTGGGACTCGGTACCGCAGATTCTCAAAAAGATTATTCCTCCCAGCTTTCCTGACCGGAACTTTGTCATAACAGATTACGGTGCCCCTTCGGATGGCAAGACTCTATGCACTAGTGCAATCGCGAGAGCGATAGACGCCTGCAGCAAGGCTGGCGGCGGTCATGTAATTATTCCGAACGGTGTGTTTCTGACGGGTGCCGTCCACTTGAAAAGCAATGTTGATCTTCACCTTGCGGATGATGCGGTTCTCAATTTCAGCACTGATCCGAAAGACTATCTGCCGGTTGTCTTCGCGCGATGGGAGGGCACCGAGCTTATGAATTACTCACCGCTCATCTACGCATACGGCCAGAAGAATGTAGCAGTAACGGGAAAAGGGTTGCTTGATGGTCAGGCGGACACCACTCACTGGTGGCCATGGAAGAAGCTCAGCGAGGAGCCAAATAGCCGCCCCAGGCTCATGAAGTTAGGCGATGATAATGTTCCAGTGAAAGAGCGAATTTTTGGCGAGGGATATTACCTTCGCCCGACGTTTATCGAATTTTACAATTGTCAGAATGTGTTAATCAAAGGCGTGAGACTCACTCGCGCACCGTTCTGGTTTTTGCACCCGGTTTGTACTGCTAATGTTACTATCGATGGAGTGGAAACCGACAGCAACGGCCCCAACACTGACGGTTGCGATCCTGAATCGTGTGATTATGTTCTCATTCAGAATTGCGTCTTCAATGACGGTGACGACTGCATCGCTATCAAGTCCGGAAGGAACAATGACGGGCGGAGAGTCAACATGCCTGTGAAGAACATAATTATTCGTAACTGTACCATGAAAGATGGGCATGGCGGCGTCTCGATCGGGAGTGAGATCACCGGCGGATGTTCGAACATCTTCATCGAGGATTGTAGATTGAGCAGTCCGAACCTCGACCAGGGTTTGCGAATAAAATCTAACTCGAAGAGAGGCGGCATCGTTGAAAATATTTTCGCGCGGAATCTCGAAATAGGACAGGTGCGGGAGGCTGTAGTGAGGATAACGATGAACTATGATCCGCCGGAGGCAAAAGGCTATAGCTTTTTCCCCATCATGAAGAATATTTTTGTCGACCACATCACCAGCCACAAGAGCAGGTATGGATTGTACTTCGACGGACTGCCCGATTCGAAAATAGACAGTGTTTTTATCAGCAACTGCAAATTCGATGGAGTTGCTGTTGGCAATGAAGTCACGAATACATCAAATTTGAAACTCGACAACGTCTACATTAATGGAAAGCTCATTAAAGAGTAATTCCACTATGTCAGCATTATTAACCAATTAAGTAAGCGATGCGCAACCTAATTCAATCTGTCCTGATCTTATTTCTGATTTCAGTATCATCGGTCGCGCAGACTCTCATTTATGTCTCGCCGACAGGGAATGATTCAAATCCTGGAACCATTGATCAACCGCTGGCAACAATTACAAAAGCGTATTCGCTCGCAGCCGCAGGCGACACCATCTTCGTCCGAGGTGGCAGGTACATTTGTAGCTCTACGATCAGCATTTCTAAGAGCGGTACAGACAGCAGCAGATACTATCTGTGGGCTTATCCTGGCGAGAGACCGATCCTTGATTTTTCTTCGATGGCTGTTAACAGTAGCAACAGAGGCGTCAAACTAAGTGGCAGCTATTGGTATGCAAAAGGGTTCGAAATTTATAAGGCCGGCGATAATGGAATGATCATCAACGGCGGTTCTCACAATGTCATCGAGTTTTGTTCGTTCATAGCAAACAGCGATGCCGGTTTACAACTTGGGAGTGGTGCATCTTACAATCAGATTATCAACTGCGACTCATATTACAATCGCGATCCCGGGGAAGGAAATGCCGACGGGTTTGCACCGAAATTGGACGTTGGTACAGGGAATTACTTCTATGGATGCCGGTCCTGGCAAAATTCCGATGATGGTTTTGATGGTTACATGAGAGTTGCCGCAGGTGCTGATACCGTGACTACGACATTAGAGAATTGTTGGTCGTTCATGAACGGGTACTTAATAGACGGTACTATGGGTGTTGGCAACGGTAATGGATTCAAGACCGGTGGAAGCGATAACAAAATCCTGAGACATAATGTGGTTCTGAAGAATTGCTTCAGCTTTGATAATAAGGCAAAAGGATTCGATCAAAATCACAATCGAGGCTCTATAACGTTTTTGAATTGCACTGCATACAATAATGGTAATGGCTCCTCCAGTTCTGGAGACCAGTATAATTTTTCAGTCCCTGAGACATTATCGATTTCGGCGGGCAAAGTATTGACCGTAGAAAATTGTATTTCACTCGGTTCTCATGGAGGGGTGACGCTTCTGAATGCCGTACAGGCGACCAATAGCTGGATGAATCCGCCATTTTCTTCTCCCACAAGTGCAGACTTTGTCAGCGTCGATACGACAGGTGTTCGCGGCCCGCGCAAACCGGACGGAAGTCTTCCAGATATTACTTTCATGCACCTTGCTGCAGGCAGTGATTTGATTAACGCCGGAACGGATGTCGGCTTGCCATATGATGGTCCTGCCCCGGACTTGGGCTGTTTCGAGACAACTGCAGTTACAGCAGTGCCCAATGAACCGGCTCTCTCTACGTCCACTTCACTTCTCCTGCATCAGAACTATCCTAACCCGTTTAACCCGAGCACTGTAATCAGTTATCAGTTGCCAGTTAACAGTTATGTGACCCTGCGAATTTATGACGTGCTTGGAAGAGAAACCAAGATACTCGTCGATGAGAACGAGCTGGCAGGACAGCATCGGGTGACATTTGACGGGAGCGGTCTCGCAAGCGGCATCTATTATTACAGGCTCACCGCCGGCAATCTCGTTCAAACGAAAAAGTTGGTTTTAATAAAGTAGGAGAAGTTCGATTAAAGATTCGATTCCGTGTGATGACGCAGTTGGTGTATTGATGAACGCAGCAAAATTGAGTCCTCTATTTCAAATTGACCGAACATTTAACCAGAGGAAAAATAAAAATGACTGAAGCAGAACTACAAACTGGTACATCATTGAGCACAAAGATCGGCAATTACCGATGGGTAATCTGTGCGCTCCTTTTCTTCGCAACGACGATCAACTACATGGATCGCCAGGTTATTGGCATCCTGCGACCCGTGCTTCAACACGAGCTTCATTGGGCTAACCCGAACAACATCGACGTGGAATACGGATACATCACTGCTGCTTTCACAGTAGCATATGCACTCGGTGCACTTCTCTTTAGTTGGTTCGTCGACAAAGTGGGTACGAGGATAGGCTACGCATGGTCCGTCACAATCTGGGGACTCTCATCGCTGAGCCACGCGCTCGCCCGGACCTCATTTGGCCTGGGAGCGGCGCGCGTCGGACTGGGCATCGGAGAGTCAGGGAATTTCCCATCTGCCATCAAGACAATAGCGGAGTGGTTCCCAAAGAAGGAAAGAGCATTTGCCACCGGCATCTTCAACTCGGGTGCAAATATCGGTGCGGTCCTCGCACCGCTGATCATCCCATGGGCCATCTATTACTTCGCGGCAAACCCCGCACATCCTTTCTGGCAGATCGGCTTTATCATAACCGGTACCGCCGACCTCATCTGGTTGATTTTCTGGCTCGCAATTTACAGGAAACCGGCCGATAAGAAAAAATTGTCGAAGGCAGAGTATGATTACATTCACAGCGATGCCGACGAGCAAAAAGCATCGATGGAAAAAGTACCGTGGGTGAATCTGCTGGGCCACCGTCAGACCTGGGCAGTGTTCGTCGGCAAGTTCCTTACCGACGGTCCGTGGATCTTCTATTTGTTCTGGCTTCCTATTTACCTGAACGACAAATACCATGTTGACATAAGAGACATCGCCCATTTTGCTCTTCCGCTCATCATTATCTATTCGATGACGACTATCGGGAGCGTTGGTGGCGGCTGGCTTTCTTCAAGCTTTATCAAAAGAGGATGGACTGTCAACCGGGCGAGAAAAACCGCAATGTTGTGTTTCGCATTGCTGGTCGTCCCGGTCATCGCCGTCAGGTTCGTTAGCCTGTGGCCAGCTGTACTTCTCCTTGGACTTGCTGCATCGGCTCACCAGGCATGGTCGGCCAACATACTCACCACACCTTCGGACATGTTTCCGAAGAAGGCAGTGGCCTCGGTTACAGGGATTGGCACAATGGGCGGATTCACGGCCTCTGCGCTGTTCCAGTTGCTGGTTGGCTTTGTGATTGAATCGTTCCGATCCTCAGGGAATGTCGAAACGGGATATCTCATCCTGTTCATGATGTGCGGGTCGCTGTACCTGATTGGACTGCTGTGCTTTCATCTGCTTGCACCGAAGATGGAAATTGTCTCGATATAACATGACATCTGTCTGACTGAGAAGTGTTGAAATTGAAAAAGAAAGGTATCTAAATGAAAACGAATGAAGAATTGATTATCGAGAAAGAAGGAGTAAGTGATCCCGACTCGGCTCTTGCAAAGAAGCTCATGATTAAAATTTATCCGGCTTCGGTAAATAAACTTGCGGAGAAAGAGTTTTTTATCGGACGCGACAAACATGGCAAGTCGCTTTTCATTTTTCTTGCGAAAGGCGAAGACAATACATCTATGCGATTCGAGGGCGAGGTGATCAAGGAAAGCTCAAATGGAAATCATTCCGTCTTGAAACGATGTTCCATGAGCCACCACAACTCCTTGTGCCTGCAGGAGACTTTCCCATTCACGCGCGCGGTACCAATCGGATTGACAAACTCGTATGGATTTGGTGACAGGCTCGGCCTCGCAAATCCGGGTCATCTCAGGGCGCTGAGAGGACTTGACTTCATGCCCGTGCTTGCGCAGCAATCGATCCGTGAATTGACGAGGACTCAGAGGACGCCTGAAGAAGTCATGGACGCAGCCGTCTGGGCGGTCTTTCAGGAGGGATACAAAATTGGGTTCGGCGCCGACGCCGATCACCTTAAGACAACTGAAGATGTAGATCGCCTCGTGAAGGCCGGCTTCACAATGTTCACGATCGATCCGAGTGAACATGTCGTTAATGGCGTGTCTGAGATCGGCCAGGATGAATTGCTTAAACGTGTGAAAGCTCTGCCATGGACCCAATTTGGAGACACGTTTGAGAATCTCGTCAGCAGGTACGAGAATAAGAAAATTGCAGTTTCGGACTCCCATTCTTTCACTGTGGGCAGAAGAGAAGTGCTTGAAGCTTGTCTCAAGTACAATGCGGCGATAATTCACATCAAGAAGATGCATGAGCATCTAAGAACCGAGCATCCAAAACATGCCTGCGAAATCGAAGTGTCGATCGACGAGACCGACACGGTTACCACTCCCTTCGAACACTTCTATATTGTCAGCGAGCTGATGAGAATGGGTGTAAAGTTCGTGAGCCTGGCTCCCAGATTTGTCGGCGACTTCGAGAAGGGAATCGAATACAAAGGTGATATTGAGATCTTCAAAAAAGATTACGCTATGCACACCGCAATAGCCGATCACTTCCGATTCTACAAGATCAGCTTCCACTCGGGAAGCGACAAGTTCAGGATCTATGAGGCGGTCGCATCGATGAAACATGGATATGTTCATGTCAAGACTGCAGGGACGAGCTACCTCGAAGCGTTGAAGGTCATTGCGATAAGAGAACCAAATCTGTTCAGAGAAATACTTGATTATTCCGTCGGCCTCTACGAAACTGAAAAGAAGAGCTACTTTGTTTCGGCAGACATGAAGAGAATAAAAAGGGGAAAAGAGTACAAGGACTCGGAACTGGAAGGCTTGTTTTCGTCAAACGACGTTCGTCAGGCGCTCCACGTAACTTACGGCAGGGTACTGACTGACAAGGATGAAAAATCTCAGTTCATCTTCCGCGAAAGAATCTACAAATGTCTCGACGAGAACGAGGACCTGCATTACGAGCTGCTGATAAAACACTTCCATCGTCATATGGATCCGTTCAAAAAGGGCCGCTGATGGATTGCTGCAGAGTCCTGATGGCGTTTGGACCGATTCGATCGTCGGGTAATCGAGGGGGCGCGTGATGCTGTTATACAGCAAAGGCTCTTTTGACACAAGCCTAACTCGCGATGAGTTGAAGGAGGGACTACACACAGCCCTCGACAAACTCGGGCCACGCAAAAAGGTGATCGTCATACCGCCTGACATCACTCGCTTCCGCTCCCAGGCCGGGATCTTGACTGAATACGCGTGGGAATATTATGGAGAGAAGATTATCGACATTCTTCCTTCCATCGGCACACACTATCCGATGACTGAGCGGGAGATCGGTATGATGTTCGGAAAAACCCCCGCAGGTCTTTTCCGTGTTCACGACTGGAGAAACGGCTCAGTTACTCTGGGCGAAGTACCGTCTGAATATGTGAAAAAGGTCTCCGAAGGCGCGGTCGATTACGCGATTCCGTTCCAGGTAGACAGGCTTGTCGCCGAAGGAGGGCACGATCTCGTCCTTTCAATCGGTCAGGTCGTTCCGCATGAAGTTATCGGTATGGCAAATCACAACAAGAACGTCTTCATCGGTACAGGAGGAAGGGAAGGAATAAACAGGACTCATTTCCTCGGCGCCGCTTACGGACTCGAGAGGATCATGGGACGCGCCGACACGCCGGTCAAACGCGTGCTGAACTACGGCACTGAGCATTTCGCGAAGCATCTGCCGATTGTCTACGCCCTGACTGTCATCGACAAAGCGGACGAAAACAATTATGTCGTGAGAGGTCTGTTCATCGGCGACGATATCGAATGCTTCAACCTCGCTGCGGATCTATCGCTCAAAGTGAATTTCGTTATGCTTGACAGACCGCTGAAGAAAGTGGTCGTCTATCTTGACCCGATAGAATTCAAGAGCACCTGGCTTGGTAACAAAGCTGTGTATCGTACCCGCATGGCGATTGCCGATGGAGGCGAGCTGATCGTGCTTGCTCCCGGTTTGAAGGAATTCGGTGAAGATCCCGGAAACGACACGATGATTAGAAAGTACGGCTACGTCGGCACGCCGAAAGTCCTGGAGTATATCAGAAAGAATGAAGATCTGAAGAACGGCCTCGGCGCCGCAGCTCATTTGATACACGGCTCGTCGGAGGGAAGATTCTCTATTACATATTGTCCGGGTGGTCTCAGCAAACATGAGGTCGAAAGTGTTAACTTCAAGTATGCCGATCTCAATCAGATGATGAAGAAATATCCTATCGACGAGCTCTCCGACGGCTTCAACAGAATGCCTGACGGTGAAGAAATATTTTATGTTTCGAACCCGGCCATGGGATTATGGGCATGCAAAGACCGGTTCGACTAATGTGCGAATATAGTGACCCCATGGAATCGACAGAGCTCAACATTTGATTTGTCGATGAAACGAATGTAACTGCAAGTAAGCAGCACACTCAAGGTTGCCGATTCAATTCAGAATTTCTATTAGCACTTAAATCAAAAAGGAAAAGACTGATGTCAGAGGAAGCGGATTTCGGATTAATAGGTTTAGCGGTGATGGGTGAAAATCTCGTGCTCAACATAGAAAGCAGGGGATTCACCGTCGCCGTGTTCAATCGCACCGTAGAAAAAGTCACGAACTTCGTGAGCGGTCGCGCAAAAGGAAAGAAAATTATCGGCACGAAGAGCGTCGATGAATTGATCGCGTCTTTGAAGAAACCTCGTAAAGTGATGTTGATGGTGAAGGCCGGCAAACCTGTCGATGACTTCATCGAAATCCTGATTCCACATCTGGAAAAGGGCGACATCATCATCGACGGCGGAAACTCGCATTACCCCGACACAATCCGCAGGACGAAATATCTGGAGAGCAAGGGATTGATGTTCATCGGAACTGGCGTCTCCGGCGGAGAAGAAGGCGCTCTGCATGGTCCGTCGATCATGCCTGGCGGATCACCGGGAGCGTGGCCGCATGTCAAGCCGATCTTCCAATCGATTGCTGCGAAGGTCGTTGACGGCACTCCATGCTGTGACTGGGTCGGCAGTGACGGCGCCGGACACTTCGTGAAGATGGTACACAACGGTATCGAATACGGCGACATGCAGCTTATAAGTGAAGCGTACCAGATCATGAGAGAATTGCTGGGAATGGACGCCGACGCCGTGCATGAAGTATTTGAAAAGTGGAACACCGGTGATTTGAATAGCTACCTGATTGAAATTACTCGCGACATATTGGCATTCAAAGACAAAGATGGCAAACCGCTCGTCGACAAGATACTCGACACCGCAGGTCAGAAGGGCACCGGTAAGTGGACAAGTGTCACTTCCCTCGATCTCGGGATTCCATTGACGCTCATCAGCGAAGCGGTGTTCGGCCGCTGTTTGTCGGCGATGAAGGCGATGAGAATAGAAGCTTCAAAAGTTTTGACCGGGCCGAGACCTACCTTCACAGGAGACAGAGAAACATTTTTGAATGATTTGGGAAAGGCTTTGTACGCCTCGAAGATTGTCTCTTACGCTCAGGGCTTCACTTTGTTGCGTGCTGCCGCAGAGGAATACAAATGGCAACTGAATTATGGTGGGATCGCCCTCCTGTGGAGAGGCGGTTGTATTATTCGCAGCGCCTTCCTCGGAAAGATCAAGGAAGCGTTCGACAGAAATCCGAGCCTGAGCAACCTGCTTCTTGATCCGTTCTTTAAAGAGAAAATCGATTCATCGCAGGATGCATGGAGGAGAGTCATTTCAACGGCGGTGTTGAACGGCATCTGGGTGCCGGCATCCTCGACTGCGTTGAATTATTTCGATGGCTACCGCAATTCGCGTTTGCCCGCAAATCTGCTTCAGGCGCAGCGCGACTACTTCGGAGCGCATCAGTACGAGCGAGTCGACAAACCGCGCGGAGAATTCTTCCACACCAACTGGACCGGGCATGGAGGTGAAACTGCTTCGTCGACATATCTGGTGTAATTAACTTCGGGGAAACTGCGACTCACTTCAGAAGTGAGTCGCAGTTGACCTAATAATTCACAAGGAAACAAAAATGAGCAATGAACTCAAAATGCCATCAACGGCTGCATTGGATTTCGTTTCACTCGGAGCGCTGGTTCATCGATTGGATCCCGGCATTGTACCATTTCGCAAAGCGACGGAGTGCAGGATTCACGTCAGCGGCGGTGAGTATAACGTAGCCGCGAACCTGTCGGACTGTTTCAGAATGAACACCGGCATCGTGAGCGCAATGGTGGATTATCCGATCGGAGATTTGATCGCCGAACGCGTCAGGGCGATGGGGGTAAAACCGTTCTACAAGAGATTCAAACATAACGGCGTAAACGGCCCCAACATGGCCACGGTTTACAGCGACCTCGGGCATGGGATCCGACCTCCTGTCGTATTCTACAACCGTTCAAATGAAGCCGCCGCTCAACTCAAGCCGGGCGATTTCGATTGGAGCTCGATATTTTCAGGCGGAGTCAGATGGTTTCACAGCGGTGGAATCTTCGCGGCGCTGTCGGAAACAACCGGCGAGGTCATCATTGAAGGGATGAAGGCGGCGAAGAAAGCCGGAGCGATAGTCAGTTTTGATTTGAATTTCCGGGAGAAACTCTGGAACATCTGGGGCGGCCAGCAGAAGGCGGTCGAAGTCATTGCACGCATCGTCCGGAATGTCGATGTCCTTGTCGGCAACGAAGAAGACTTGCAGAAAGGTCTTGGCATACCAGGTCCTGAGGTAGCTTCGAAGTCTAAGCTTGACCCAAGCACATTCTTTGCAATGATTGACAAGGTTGTCGCTAAGCATCCACAGGTGAAAGTTGTCGCGACGACCCTGCGCGAAGTTCACGCGACAAATCATCATGGCTGGGCAGCCGTTGCCTGGGTCAACGGCAAAACTTACACTTCGCCGACTTGCGAGCCTCGATGTGCTTGACCGGGTTGGCGGCGGTGATGGGTTCGCATCCGGATTTTTCTACGGACTATTGACCGGCGAGTCGCCCGAAGAGGCAGTGAAACTTGGCTGGGCGCACGGTGCGCTGCTAACAACCTTCCCCGGTGATACGACCATGTCTACAATTGAACAGGTTCGCTCGTTTGCCAAAGGAGGCTCAGCAAGAATACAGAGATGAAAAGTCAAAGATCAAAGGTTAAGAGTCAAAAGAAAATTTCTTTCATTGTTAGAAATTGCGGACACTTCTTTCGCAAAATGCAGGAGGCGACATCATGGAAGTAAGATATTCTCCCGATATTAACAGTTACAGGACGATGAAGACCGATGAACTGAGAAAAGCTTTTTTGGTGGAAGACTTGTTTCGCAAAGGCGAAATCCGAATGACATACTTCGATCTCGACAGGGCGATCGTCGGCGGCGCTGTCCCGGTCAAGAATCCGCTGCCACTCTTGAGCAGCAAAAAGGAAATGGCCGCTGAGTATTTTGCTCAGAGAAGAGAAATCGGGATATTCAATGTCGGAGAAACTGGAAAGGTGAAGGCCGACGGGCTTGAATTCATCGTCGGCTACAAAGATGCGGTCTATGTGACCAGAGATACGAAAGAGATCGTTTTCTCGAGTGCCGACAGCTCGAGGCCGGCGAACTTCTACTTTGTCAGTTATCCGGCACATGCCCCTTATCAAACTGAGTCCATGAAGTTCGGCACCGTGTACAGTGCCCGACTCGGCATTCAGAAAGAAGCTAATCTGAGGACGCTGAACAGATACATCCACTCAGGCGGTGTTAAGAGCTCGCAACTTGTCATGGGTCTCACCGAACTCGACGAGGGAAGTATCTGGAACACCATGCCCTCCCACACTCACCAAAGAAGAACCGAGATATATTTCTATTTTGGACTCGACAAGAACTCAGTTGTATTTCATATGATGGGAGAGCCATCGGAGACGAGGCACATTGTCGTCAGAGACAAGCAGGCGGTGATTTCGCCGAGCTGGTCGATCCATTCGGGTGGTGGTACGAAGAACTATTCGTTCATCTGGGCAATGGGCGGTGAGAATCAAGAGTTCGAGGACATGGACACAGTTGAAATGTCTGCGCTGAAATGATGGGAGATCGGTACCCACCCCTTTTGATTCCCCCTCCCTAAAACTTAGGGAGGGGGAGGAAGAGGGTAGGTATGATATGGCATTGGTTGACACTGCAGTATGAATTATAACGAGATAAAAGAATTAGCAAGGAAACTCAGGAATACACAAACAGCTGCCGAGAAGAAGTTGTGGTCGATACTACGATTACGAAGATTTCATGGTAAGAAATTCCTTCGACAGCATCCCATCATGTTTGAATGCGACGGAGTGCGTTCCTTCTTCGTGGCGGACTTCTTTTGTGCTGAAAAGAAACTTGTGGTGGAAGTCGACGGCGGAATACACGAATTCCAACAATCGCGTGACCAAGAACGAGATTCAATTCTGGGAAAAAAGGGATTCAGAGTGCTAAGAATCAAAAACGAAGAGCTGAGCAATCTGGATGAAGTAGAGAGAAAGATCATGCATGCTCTTTTTCAGTCGCACGAAGGCCCAGGTCTTATGTCGGACGAGGAGAGACTGAAGAATAACGGCGAATGAATTCTTTCCTAGCAAATGCTTTAGCCCCGTCAGCAACTGTGTCAATCAGGGAGGCAATTTAAAATGATACTTGACAAATTTAGGTTAGACAAAAAAGTAGCTCTCGTGACCGGCTCGAATCAGGGAATCGGCATGGGATACGCCATAGCTCTCGCAGAAGCAGGAGCCAATATCATCGGTGTTTCGAATATGAGTGACTTTGCCGAAGTGGAAAAGGAAATAACAGCGAGAGGGCGAATATTCAAATCGTACACGAGCGATTTTTCTGACCGTAAATCTCTTTATAGTTTCATCGAGAATGTGAAGCGTGACAACCCTAGAATCGATATACTCGTGAACAATGCCGGTACGATTCTTCGTAAGCCAATCTCCGAACACCCGGACGAATACTGGGACAAAGTGATTGAGATTAATCTCTCCGCTCAGTTCGTGTTGACCAGGGAAATCGGGAAGGACATGGTGGCACGAGGTTATGGGAAAATAGTCTTTATCGCTTCACTGTTAGCGTTTCAGGGAGGCATTCTGGTTCCGGGTTATTCGGCGTCGAAAGGCGGCATCAGACAACTCGCGATGGCTTTCTCCAACGAGTGGGCTGCGAAAGGTG
The DNA here is from genome assembly GCA_963704305.1 of uncultured Bacteroidota bacterium. Lineage (GTDB taxonomy): Bacteria > Bacteroidota > Ignavibacteria > Kryptoniales > JAKASW01 > JAKASW01. The sequence continues at coordinate 3,024,968 of OY969888.1, forward strand.
TGAATGTCAATGCGATCGCACCGGGTTACATCGCAACTGAAAACACAAGAGCCCTGCGTGAAGACCCGGGAAGGAATCAGGCGATACTCGAGAGGATACCTGCCGGCAGATGGGGAACTCCTCAAGACTTGATGGGCGCGGTCGTCTTCCTATGTTCTGAGGCATCAAACTATCTGAATGGAAGCGTGATCACGGTCGACGGCGGCTGGATGGGAAGATAGTTGCTCACGAGAGAAAGTACTTTCTTGGTGAAGAGGAACAATGAAATTGCGGATTGTCGAGACTAAGAGTTCAGAGCTGGATTTTCGATTCTGCGGACCTAATAGTAAATTCATCTATACAAGTTAACCTTTCATGGAGCCAAACGATGGCAAATGATTATTTGGAAAATACTTTTGGACTTAAAGAGAAAGTCTCCGTAGTAATTGGCGGGAGCGGTGTCCTTGGCGGAAGCGTGGCAGAAGCACTGGCGAAAGCTGGCTCTAAAGTCGCGATCGTCTACAACCGCGGCAAAGAGGCAGCGGAGGCACGAGTCAAGAAGCTTAGCGATATTGGGGGCGAGGCAATAGCAGTTCAGGCCGATGCATGCGTGAAAAAAGATCTCGAGCGGGCAAGAGACGAAGTGGCATCTCGCTGGGCGAAAGTCGACATTCTTGTGAATGCTCCAGGCATAAACTCCACGACACCGGTACTCGAGATCCAAGAAGACGAGTGGGAAAGAATATTGAACGTCAACTTGAAAGGAATGTTCTTCGCCTGCCAGGTTTTCGGGAAGCACATGATCGATAGCAAAACCAAAGGGAGTGTCATAAACTTCTCTTCGGTCTCTTCGGAAATTCCGCTCTCGAAGGTCTTCACATATGCGATTTCAAAATCGGGTGTAAACAACATGACGCGCTTTCTTGCAAGAGAGTGGGCGCAGTTCGGTGTGCGCGTGAATGCTGTCATGCCCGGTTTCTTCCCCGCCGAGCAGAACCGGAAAATACTAACGGAGGAACGCCGCAGGTCGATCTTCAATCACACGCCGATGGCGAGATACGGCGAAGCCGAAGAGCTCAGCGGTGCAGTAATCTGGCTCGCTTCAAACAGTGCTTCCTCATTTGTCACAGGCACGATCATTCCGGTGGACGGCGGCTTCACCGCGATGACGATCTGATCGAGCGCGATCTGCCGGCCGACCTTACGCCTTCTTTCGAAGGAAAGCTCGGCGGAGTGTGAGTTCCGGATCAAGAACAGACCTGAGGCCCAAATCCTTTCTTGCGGATTCGTTTGCAATGCGAAAGAATGGAGTTATCAGGCTAAGAAATGTAATTCGAATGTCCGCGAAGGGTAGTGGGCTATTTTGAGTAAGAAGATTAGCACACCGATGACACGGAAATTACAGATGATCACGGATGAGATTATTATTAATGAATTTTGCTGCGATAATCCGTGCTCCTTTTCGTGTATTCGGTGTTCGGTGATTTGAAATTATCCCACTGCTCCGCGAAGTACTTTTCAATCAAAGAAATCGAGTTTGAATATGGCGGAATGAGGTCGCGATGTCGCGGAATGCAATCTCGAGCACAAGAAATGGCAATTTTTCTGACAGAATGTCAATGCGATGCTTCGGAATGGACTCGCGACGCGGCGGGACGGAGTTGCGATGTAACGGAATGCAATCGCGATGTGCCGTATTGTCAAAAAATGCGACGGAATGTCAATGTGGGATCACGGAATGGAGTCTCGATGCGACGGAATCTCTCTTGAAAGGATCGGAATGATGTCGTGATCGACTGGAACGCGCAATAATACTCAGGTATAGGAATCGCGCCTTTGTGATCTGCAACTCATGAAATGCCAGTTGTCGTATGCAAACCATATTTGTTCCTTGAAATCTAACCGGCAAACACTTATAGATATTAAGCGTACGAATTATTAACCGTTGCAAGACGAAACAGAGGAGGAAAAGAAATGAAACGAATAGCGTGGATAGTTCTGCCCGTGATGATCGGTTTGCTGAGTGCTGCCGATGCATTGGCTCAGAGGGTTGGCGTGACCGGCGGAGTGAACATCGCGAACTTCAATGGTATCAGCAGCGCCACCACGAAGAATGGCGTGATAGTGGGTGTGTTTGCTGAGAATGATGTCGTCGCAGGGTTCGCAATTCAGCCTGAGATACTTTTCTCGATGAAAGGAGCAAAGGCCACTACTAGCGCGGGCCTTTTCACAACAGCGCAGACCACCTGGACGGCAAACTACATCGAAGTGCCGATCTTGTTGAAGTTCAATATCTTTGCCGTTCCCATCTTGCCTGTGAGAGTCGACGTGTTCGCCGGTCCCGATTTTGCCTTCAATGTCTTATCCAGGAATGAAACCACTTACGGCGGAGTCGTGACAACCACAGATGAGAAGGATAACACTCATCCGTTCGATTTCAATATTGCTGTTGGTGGAGGACCGAATGTCGATCTCGGCGTGACGAAAGTGGGCATCGAACTCAGGTACACATTCGGTACAGGCCCGGCGTTCAAGAATGGAGGATCGGGGAATCCGTTCGGTGATGCGAAGAACGGTGTGTGGTCGATCATGGCGAGCGTGGGGTTCTGAGGCAAGCCAAGTACAGCGCGGCAATCCCTATCACTCACCTGTCATCGTGAGGTCGTACATGATCTTCGGATGACCGTGGTAGTCCCGGCGGATGAAAGGTGAAGCTGCGGACTGCTTATGGGAAATACCTGTATATCTCTTTCCGATGCAGGATCCGCTCAAGAAATACGATATCGCTTTCGAATCTAAGACCGAGGCGTCAGTCGCCAAAGCGGACCATATAGTAGCCATTGTACCCTTTCATGGCCTCGACCTTTTCAAGTTCTGAAAGTGATCTGGCGCCGGGAATCTCCTGGAAAACAAATTTCTCCACTTCCTTCCTGCGTGATGGGGGTACGTTTGCGAGTTCTTTCAGGAAACGCTATCTGTGCTGTACATTCACTCAGACTTTTCCAGTGAGTCGTAGAAGGACTTCGCCTCTTTTAATGAAAGACTCTCTTCATCGAGGGATTGTTTTATCAGCTCCGATAATCCGTAATTCTCTAGGGCCTCCTCGATTTTCCTGAATGTTTCTATATCGAACTGAACGGCAATTCTCTTGTCGTGTTCATCGACGATATATTTCACTGGAAAGTCAGCCATGAGCGTTTTTAGTGTAGGTTAATTTAATGCGAGTAGAATTATTTTCAAACACGTGTGGGCCTACTTGCTGGTTCGCCCCTCGAGGGAGATTTTGGAGTGGTATGATGGGCGACGTGCAGGGGTGAATTCCTTCTGTGCAGGCGCCACAGCACTTTGCATCGATCTAAATTGACATTCACTAAACGTAACGCTTTGCTTCACCAAGCTCACCTCATCAGCCAACCTTGGCCAACGAGTGGCAATCCCAATCATGAAACATCGGAGAGACGAACTGTCTGTGCATGAATACGGAGGGACTCAATTTCTTCGGAGGCAGTCTGAACGATATGCGGTGACATTTCAGAAGATTGTGGCAAAGGCCGGACCTTGAACCAGTTTGCTTCGTTACATAACTTTCAGTAGTCAATGGAGGTTCTTAAGGGTTGCAAGCCGTCCACCACGAGCGAGTCACCTGGTGATCACCGAGGCTGATACTTGCCGGAAATATGTCCTGCCAAAACTGATTGATGCCGGCTGGGATAACGAGCCACATTCCTTCACAGAGCAAAAGAGTTTCACGGACGGGCGGATTGTAGTCTTAGGGGATAAAATCAAACGAAGACCTCAGAAGAGAGCGGACTATCTCCTCAGGTACACAAGGGATTTCACTATCGGAGTTGTGGAAGCTAAAGCCGCATACAAAAAGCCCGGCGACGGCTTGCAGCAGGCGAAAGAATATGCAGAGATGCTGGGGCTAAAGTTTGCTTACTCCACCAATGGCCATGGAATTGTCGAGTTCGATTATCTATCTGGAAAGGAATCGAGCCTGCTTCAATTTCCCACGCCCGATGAATTGTTCAACCGCCTGAATGGAAAACCTAAATTCGACAATGAGGCAATAAAGAAGCTTCTTGCCCCCTACAATTCTGGAGGTAAAATCCCGCGCTACTATCAGGGCATTGCAATCAATAGAAGTATAGAAGCGATACTGAAAGGTAAGCAACGTATCCTCCTGACGATGGCGACCGGCACGGGGAAGACGGACGTGGCATTTCAAATCTGCTGGAAGCTTTGGAGTGGAGGATGGAATCGGACCGGAGAGCATCGCAAACCGAAAATTCTCTATCTGTCGGATCGCAATGTATTAGTGGATGATCCCAAAGACAAAACCTTTGCTACCTTTGGAGATGCCCGTTATAAGATTGAAAATGGTACGATAAGCAAAGGCCGCGAGATGTACTTTGCGATTTACCAGGCAATTGCCCGCGACGAGCGAAGACCAGGCCTGTTTAAAGAGTTCGGCAAGGATTTCTTCGATTTGATCATCGTCGATGAGTGTCATCGTGGAAGTGCCGATGAGGAAAGCAACTGGCGTGAGATATTGGATTACTTTAGCCCGGCGTTCAAGCTCGGGATGACGGCGACCCCGCTCAGACAAGACAACAAGGACACATATGCTTACTTCGGGAATCCAATTTATACATACAGTCTGAAGCAAGGAATTGAGGACGGCTTCCTCGCGCCCTACAAAGTCCATAGAATTGTGACCACCATGGACGCGGCGGGATGGAGGCCTTCCAAAGATGATCTCGACAGATACGGGAGAAAGATTCCCGACAAGGAATATCATACTGAGGATTTTGAAAGACTTGTCGCGTTGAAGATGAGGACAGAGGCTATCGCCAAGCATTTGACAAAATTCTTGAAGGAGACCAGTCGCTTTGACAAGACCATGGTCTTTTGTGTCGATCAGGAGCATGCTCTGGACATGCGCAAAGCATTGACAGATTTGAATACGGATTTGACAACCCAATATTCGGATTATGTCTGCCGGGTTACCGCCCTTGAGCTTACCACTGGTCGCACACATCTTTCAAAATTTCAGGAAATTGAATCGACCACTCCTGTCATTCTAACTACCTCGCAAATGCTGACAACAGGAATCGATGCGCCCACGTGCAAGAATATCGTGATTGCGCGCGTCATCAACTCCGTGACTGAGTTCAAACAGATCATCGGAAGAGGAACACGCGTACGTGACGACTACGGAAAATTCTACTTCAATATAATCGATTATACCGGATCGGCTACGAAGCTATTTGCAGATCCGGACTTCGATGGCGAGCCTGCTCTCATAACTGAAGAAGAGATCAATGACACGGGAGAAACCGTCAAGTCAGAGATTAAATATGAAGTGCATGAGTACAAAGGAGTGAAAGAGAACACGGACGAAACTCCAATCGTGTTAGCCAATGATTCGGAGGGAGTCAAACGAAAATACTATTTTGATGGCGGGCAGGTTGAAATTGCTTCAGAACTCGTCTATGAGCTTGATCCTGACGGCAAGCAGCTCAGTGTGGTGAAGTATTCGGACTATACCGCTGAAAAAGTCCGCACGCTCTTTCCATCGGTGATCGAATTGAGAAAAAGCTGGGCGAGTCCATCGGCACGGTCGGAGATAATCGACCGGCTCGAGCAAAGAGGAATAGACTTCGAGAAGCTCGCCGAAGTGACAAACCAGCCTGACGCAGATCCTTTTGATCTGTTGTGTTACGTTGCCTTTAATTCTCCCTTGAGAACGCGGCGCGAGCGGGCTGAACGAATCAGGAAAGAAAGAAAAGAGTTTTTTGACAAATACGGAGTGGAAGCTAGGGCGATCCTTGAAGAACTCCTGGAGAAATATGCAGAACATGGCACGACACAGTTTGCAATACCTGATGTGCTAAATGTCTCTCCTATTTCAGAACATGGAAACGTTATTGAGATTACTAAGAAGTTTGGCGGAGCAGACAAGCTGAAGAAAGCGGTTGACGAACTTCAAGTCTTGCTTTATGCCGCATAGAATGTTGGAAGACAAGTGAGTAAAACGAAAAAGACAAAATTTCCTCAACCCCTCACCACTGCGCAGCAACTTAGCAGCATAATCAAGTCCGCCCGCGACATAATGCGAAAGGATAAGGGACTCAACGGCGATTTAGATCGGCTCCCGATGCTGACGTGGATAATGTTTCTCAAGTTCCTCGATGACTTGGAGCAGAGAAGGGAAACCGATGCCGTGCTGAGAGGAGAGAAATTCAAACCCGGGATTGAAGCGCCGTATCGCTGGCGCGATTGGGCGGCGAAGGAAGATGGTATTTCTGGAAATGCGCTGAAAGATTTTATAAATAACGACGAAGCTGTGCGGCCCGACGGGAAAAGAGGGCCGGGCCTTTTCGCTTACTTGAGATCGCTGCAGAGTACGGATGGCGATAGACGCGACATAATATCGAACGTCTTCAAGGGACTCAGCAACCGAATGGAAAGCGGCTATCTTTTGCGCGAAGTCATTAACAAGATCAACGGGATACATTTTAATTCCTCCGACGAGATTCACACCCTCGGTTATTTGTATGAGTCTCTCCTGAAAGAAATGAGGGATTCCGCCGGCGATTCAGGCGAGTTCTATACGCCTCGACCTGTAATAAAATTCATTGTGGAAGTGATGGACCCGAAGTTAGGGGAAACCGTTCTCGACCCCGCCGCAGGTACGGGCGGATTCCTCGCAGAGTCCTATCTCCATCTTGAAAAGCAATGCAAGACGGTTGAAGACAGGACGACACTTCAGAAAAAAAGCATCTATGGCGGAGAAGCCAAGACTCTTCCTTACATGCTTTGCCAGTTGAACCTTCTGCTCCATGGTCTGGAGTATCCACAAATATCTCCAAGAAACAGTCTTGAAATAAAGCTTTCAGATCTCGGAGAGAAGGATAGGGTCGATATCATTATGACCAATCCACCTTTCGGGGGCGAAGAGGAAAAGGGAATTCGAAACAACTTCCCGGCGGACAAACAGACATCGGAAACGGCGCTCCTTTTCCTTCAGCTCATCATGCGGAAGTTGAGGCGAGTCGGCAAGCCGGGAAGAGCGGCGGTCATCGTACCCAATGGGACTCTGTTCGGCGACGGAGTCTGCGCGAAGATAAAAGAGGAATTGCTGAAGGAGTTCAACCTCCACACAATTGTCAGGCTGCCGAACGGAGTCTTCGCACCTTATACAAGCATACCGACAAACATTCTTTTCTTCGACCGTTCCAACGCCACGAAAGAAATCTGGTATTACGAACAGCCGCTTCCTGAGGGAAAGAAGAACTACACGAAGACAGCACCGATTCAGTTCGAAGAGTTTGCAAACTGTATTGCGTGGTGGAGGAAGCGCAAAGAGAACGAACGGGCATGGAAAGTCAAAGCAGAAAATGTTTTGAAGTACGACGCTGGCGGAAATCTCGTCTCTGTTAATCTCGATATCAAGAATCCAAACGCCAAAGACGAATTGGAACACTTGCCGCCAGAGAAACTGGCAGAAAGTATCTTGCAAAGAGAGGAGGAGATTTCCAAACTTATGCGAGAAGTCGTGGACTTAATATCTAACTCTAAGTCATGACAAGTCGGCTAATACGTAGACCTCTCGGCGAGGTGCTGACACAGCGGACTGAATTTATCAGGATAGATGAAACAACTTCTTACAAGCGATGTAGAGTCCAGCTTCATGCGGCAGGGATTGTACTGCGTGACACCGTCTCGGGTACGGAGATCAAAACAAAACAGCAGCAGGTCTGTAAAACCGGAGATTTTCTCGTTGCCGAAATAGACGCGAAGGTGGGAGGGTTTGGAATTCTCCCAGATGAACTTGATGGAGCAATTGTAAGCAGTCACTACTTTTTGTTCGAAATCGACGAACGACAGTTAGACCGCAAGTTTCTCGGTTTCTTTATTCGCACTCCTGAATTTTTTGATCAGGTGAAAGCTCAGGGTTCAACGAACTACGCAGCTATCCGTCCCCAAGATGTTCTCCGATATGAGATTCCTCTTCCTCCGCTCGAAGAGCAGCGCCGCATCGTCGCGCGAATCGAAGCGCTCGCCGCGAAGATCGAGGAGGCGAAGAGGCTAAGAAGCGAGGCACTAGGAGAGAGCAAAGCTCTTGAAGCTTCCTACGCGAAACGTGTTTTCGAGCAAGGTTTCAGTAAAGGTTGGAAGCAGATTCATCTTGGCGATGTACTCGTTGATTGCACTTATGGGACATCTGACAAGGCCAATGACGATTCCTTTGGGACACCGGTGCTTCGAATGGGAAACATTCAAGACGGATTGATAGATTCCAGACATCTGAAGTATCTGATCATCCACCCGAAGGATAGAGATAAGTGGATTCTGCAAAAAGGGGACATCCTCGTTAATAGGACAAATAGCGCAGAACTCGTCGGCAAGAGTGCAGTATTTGACAGTGAGCAGGAATTCACATTCGCTTCTTATCTAATTCGGATTCGGCTGAATACAACGCTCGCGACACCTCACTACGTTGCAGGCTACATAAATTCTCCTGCAGGACGAGAATATATGTTCCACGAAAGGAAGCAAATGACGGGACAAGCCAACGTTAACTCGCAGAAGCTCAGGGCGCTTCCCATTACTCTTCCACCAATCGATCAGCAGATGAAAATTGTCGATGCTCTCGCCAATCTTAGGCCGAAGCGGGAACAACTGCTGGGCCTCTACGGAGAGACATCCAAAGAGTTAGACGCCATTTTGCCGTCGGTGCTGGACAAGGCGTTTAAAGGAGAGCTATGACCAAGGTGTAGTAGATTCAAGAAATGTCAGGGAGGGAAATAAAAATGATTCATTCAGGTACAATTGGCAAATCTGATCGTACCGTGGAGGTGGAACCGCTGGGCGATCGCGAATTATCCGAAGATATTTCTGAGACTGGCAAGTGATGATTTAAAGGCATTAAAAGTGCTTCTGGAGAAAAAGCTCTATCCACAGACCGTCTTCCACATGCAGCAATCAGTGGAGAAGGCCGCAAAGGCGTTCGGCCTGCTGTCAGGTGACTTCCGTTTTCACGCTCTTAAGAAGGCAGGCCACAACCCAGCTATGGTTTTCAAGTGGCAAGTTGATAGAATGTCCAGTGTCCTGGAATCCTATGCGAAACTCGAACAAGCTTACCCAGTTCTGAGGGATAGCAAATCCTACCAGGAGCTGTCAGTCGAAGAATTCGATACGAAGTTAAAGCAGGCATCGGGAGCGATAGCTAACCTGAAGAGCTACAAATTGGAGGAAGTGAAGCTGGACACTTTGGATAGTCTAATCAGGGACATAAGGGAATTCGAACCTGCAAAACTGAGCAAGCCCGAGCTAAGGCAGAGACTCTTTGATGAAGAGCTTCAGAGCAATTTCCGCAGGGTGCTGGACATCATCGGAGTGATCGACGAGAAAAAAGTTGCGGAATATAAGGAAGCTTTTGATGTGGTAATTTCATCCAAGAAGATAAAGGCTGCTCTGCTTGCCGGGATTCCCTTTTTCGCGGATTTATTTTTCGCAGGGTATGCGCTTACCAACCTATCAGTCATCTTCTTCCCGCACTCGAACGACACGAGATACCCAGATGCGGAACGTGCTTTTAGTCCCTACGACCGCTACACAAAGCATTATCCGACCATTGTCAGGGCAAGAGAAATCCAAGGTATCTTAAGCAAAACCATTTCTAGGTTGAGGAAGGTAAGTCCCCATTTAAATTCAAGCCAGAAAACCGGGGTGAAGTAATCATTTGGGACAAGGTTGGCGATGCCGAATAGTCAACTTAACAAAGGGATTCGGCGACCATACGATGCGGGATGCGGAGAGGGTGAAGCTGTGGGCGCGTGGGAACCCGGGAGAGAAAGAGAAAATGGCCTGTTTTGTGGCTGTCCGACCCCTTGACATCGCTTAACCTATAGGTTAACTTGACAATGTCAGTCAAAGAGTACGTTTCGGGAGAGAAAGCAGATATTGTTGTCAACGTCGATCAAGGCGGTAAATGTGAAGTTGCGGACTTTATTGATGAGCTTGAGGAGTCCGACCAGAAGAAGGTCGTCCACCTTTTCAAAATGTTTTGCGAGTCAGGACAAATACGGAACGAAGAAAAATTCAAGAATGAAGACGGTCCCATCTATGCCTTTAAATCTTTTCAGGTGAGAATCCTATGCGCATTCCTCCCGGTGACAGGGAAGCGCACTGTAATTTTGCTGCTGGGTCTGAAGAAGCAAAAAGATAGACTTGCAAAGAGCGATCTGAAGAAGGCTCAACTTTTGTTCGATAATATTATCAATTCAATCTGAGGTCAACCATGGAGCCGAAAGAGCGGTTCAACAAACTTCTTGAAAAGTACAAGGATGATCCCGAGTTCATGTACGAAGGATTACTTCTCAGTACAGTAGAAAAAATTGCTACTCTCATGGACGATCAGAATATGTCGAGGACAGACCTGGCAAAGGCTCTCTCGTGCTCTCCCGCGTACATTACTAAACTTCTACGTGGCTCGGAAAACTTGACATTGAAAAAGCTCTTCGATGTGAGCCGGGTGTTAAATGCACAGCTCTCGATTGACATGGTGCCCCAAGCCGGCAACCAGAAAGAGAAGACAGTGGAACAGCGGGCGAGAAAGATTTCATCTGAAAGCTACATTCACCGTCATCGGAAAAGAGCGATGGTGGCCGAGAAGAGGTCAAAATAGAATGATTTCCCTCATTACCAAGTTCCAACTTGGTAAGGGCATGTTCTGAAGCTGCGCTTCCTTATTGAGATTATCTCTCGCTCTTCCCTCAGCACCCGCCCTGAATTTTCCTCTTCTTTATTTCCTTTGGAGCCTTGTTCTTGTTAGCATCAATCATTTTCAAAATTTCCACCCGGGCTGATTCACGAAATTGAATCACGTCCGCGTCCCACCTTGTTCCTGTTGGGATGAACACGGATGGATGAAGGATCGTCTTGTCGAATGCAGCAAACCCGCCTTGCAAGACAGCAAGGTTCTCGTAGCCGAGTTCCTGTAACAGCAGATACGCCGTCCGCTCCTCTGCCTCGCTCTCACCGACGATGACTTTCTTTACATGCCGCGGCGAAAAAGTTGCAGCCCAATCTTTACTGAAAAAATCACCGATCTGAATGTTACTGGAGCCGGGTAAAGTGAGCTTTGCAGATTCTGCTGCTGAGCGGACATCAATTATCCGCAAGTTCGGTTCTTGGTCAACTATCCGAAACGCCAGCTCATCAACTTCCATCTTGTTTACCGGATGCGCGACGACATACTTCGGATCCGAGACTTCGGTGAGGAGTCGTGTCTTTCGATCGGGCATAACGATAAACAGAACACCGAGCGCAAGCACGGCCACTCCGGCTGCAACGTGCTTGATCGTCTTAAACTGCAGGGAAGGGGCGGAGGTCTTGTTCACTTTTTTCTCGATAATGGTTGTCACGGCAAATGCAAAGACAGCCACCGCGATCAGTATAAATGCGAAGAGCCCCTGCGAGATGCCGAGCGAATCGAACACCTTGATTGGACCCAGCGATGTTGAGTTGAAGAATTTGTCATACAACGGGAATAGCTCGCCGAACGCGAAGACTCCGATGATCCCACCACCGACGAAAAACATTCCGTCGACTTTTCCAATAGCTGCCGCACAAACACTTGTGCCGGGGCAATAGCCGCCGAGTATGAAGCCGACGCCCATGATCGCCCCTCCGACAATTGCAGGAAGGAGCCACGTCGGATTCACGTAGATCGCGTCGGTATCCAATAAGCCGAAGTAATTGAGGAGCAATATGCCGCTCATCGCGGTTACCGCCGCAGTGAAGAACACGCGAAGAACGGTGAAGTCATAGCCATAGAACACACCGGCAAGCCGTCGCGACGACGAGAATCCGGCTTGCTCGAGAACGAACCCAAAAGCGATCCCGAGTATTAACGCGACGACAAGATTCAGTTGATCCGAAATCAGATCAGGCACAAATGGTCCCATGTTTCACCTTAACCTTTCTGTATCCACAATTTCCGGCCGAAGTATGCCACGACATATCCCGTCCCGAAAATTGCAATCATCGTTATGAAACCGGCTGTCGAAAGGACTGCCATTCCGCTCAACGCCGCCCCGCTTGTGCAGCCGCGCGCGAACTGTGCGCCTGCCGCGAACAGCGCTCCACCGATCGCCGCGAAGACCCATCTGACATGCGGTTTCACCTTTGGTCCCTTTTCCGTGACCATCTTCAACCGATCGGAAACCAATCCGGAAATAAATCCGCCGATGAGAACACCGACGACTTCAAAGACCAGCCACGATTTCAAAGGATTATCTTTTCCTGGCCCGACATACATACCAAAGAAGGGGGATGTCTCTGTGTGCTTCGGCGCGACAGCGTCGGCTGTAGCGACGGTGATGTCTTTGATCGCGCCGCTTGCTCCAAGGCCGCGTCCGGTAATGAAAATTGTCGCCAGGAGTACAAGTCCGAGGAAGAAACCGGCTAAATACGGATTCATATATTTTGTATTCATTTTGTCACCTCACTTAATCCTCTACCTTTTTCGTGCGATGCTGTAACATCAGGCTTTAAGATCTTCTCTCCAGACTGTTCAGGAAATTCTTCGTACCCTGTAATCATTGCCTTCAGGTTGGAAGTGACGGTACGTCCCGTAGAAATCAGGTAGAGATGTGCAATGAAGAATGCGACGAGGAGAAAGGCACCGATGGTATGAAGGAGTGCGATCACTCGCAGCCCGCTTATGTTCAGACTGAGGACTTCGTATCGCTGCGGGTAACGATAAAACATATAAAGGAGTCCTGTGAGAACCATTACCGGGATAACGAGAACCTTCAATCCTGCATAGACGAGTTTTTGCAGCGGATTGAGTTTGCTGAGCACGGTTTTCTTTGTCGGATGTGGAGCATTGCGGAATATTCCGAAGACGTAATACTGAGCTTGTGCCCTCATGTTTTTCCACGTCGGTAAATACTGTCGCCATTCGCCCGTGGTGAAATGCCAGAAGATTGCGAAGGCGATCAGGATGAGAAAACTCCAGGCGGCCACGTCATGGTATCTCACTGCCTGATCATATCCGAAGAACTTGATCGAGCCATGAATTTCAAATCCCGTTACGCCGAGAAAAATGATGAGTGCTGCCTGTGTCCAATGCCAGAATCGCTCGAACCTGCGATAGACATATTCTTTCTTCATGTTACTTCGCTCTCTTTCGTTTTCGACTGGCGATTACGCGTCCACCGCCGTGAACGATGACACCTGCAAGTGTAAGTAGAATCAGTCCGCTTCCATACCGTTCGACCGACGCGTTGTAGTCTCTGCCGGGAATGTAAAACCCGCCTAAATTTGCGAGCCGTCCATCATCGCGAGTATGACATTCGCTGCACTGGACAGCCTGTTCCTTCGATGAAACCATATGATTGACCGGCCAATACATTTCCGTCTCTACGAATCCATACTTTCCACTGTATGGCAGGTTGATCTGTTTCATTCCTGCTTGAGCTGCTGTCTGCCAATTGAAATCGCCCCAGAAGCCTCCATCGCCGGGTTTCGCTGAAAATGTCTTAGGCTGTATGAGGTAATCATATTGGGTGTCGTAGATTTGCCTGGCACGATGAATCTTTACCGGATAAATTTTCGAATCGGGATCATCGTAGCTTCCGAACAGTTCGTTTATCTTCACCGGCTTAGATGGATCGAACGTATCGCCCACGAGATAATGAGATGCCGTGCCGTTGAACCAGACGTAATCCGGCTTCAGCATCCTTCCCCATTTGAATGAACCTTTGATCGACATGTATATGTCTGTCCCCGCGGAATCTTTTACTTCATATGGCTTGCCGTCTTTCAATTTTCCCGCCGTCGACCAGTCCCAGAAAAGCTTTGTCGGATTCACCTTAGCGAAAACGGGAATGTGGCAGGTCTGGCATGCAACTTTGAGCGTATGTTCGTTTAACACATTATCATCATGTGGCGTTGCCGTATGGCAAGTCTCGCACTGCACACGGCTGCGGTTCATCGAAGAGACTGAGTACATCTTTCCGAGCATTTGATGTTTCTCGGCCGTGTGACAGTCGACGCACTGCATGTCCAGTCCATCGGTCGCCATATGGACGTTGACGTCCCGGGGCGGATCGAAGAGGGCTTCTTCAAGGTCTCCGTGTTTCACATTGTTGCCGCCACCGCCGAAGAAGTGGCATGTTCCACAGTTTATGCGCGTTGGTTTCCCGACGTGTTGTGCGACGTAGCTCAGGTTGACCGATGTATCCGGCATGCCTGCACCTTCATTGGCTTTCATGTACGTTCCACTGTTGTCGTGGCAAGCGAGACAGTCCACGTTGAGCGAGTCGCTAAAGTACGACGCGGTATTGGCGTAACCGTATCCGGCGTGACATCGGGTGCAGCTTTGCTCGTTGCCCGAAATGCCGATGCAAAAGTTGTTGAGCACATTTCGTTTGCCGATCGCGCGAATCCCTTTGCCGGTGACATACTCTGTCCTCTCCCAATTCCAATGACTCGAACTCATCACCTCGACAGCACGACCGTTATGACATGAAATGCACGCCGCAGTTACATCCTGCGGACGCTTGAATTTCCTCCTGAGCTCCGGAAACAATGAATGATCTACGGACGGCTTTATCTTTCGAGCGTATTGTTCTTTCAACTCTGTGAGGGGAGTGCCATCGGAGCTACTTTTGTGAAGCGCCACGTAAACCATGGAGGCGAAAATCACCAGCATGAAAAGAGGTAAGAATATTCGTTTCATAGTCTGTTATCCATGTTGCATTTTAGATTCTGGTTTAGGCATGCATCTGAGCCGGAGGCTCATCAGCCTTTGGCTGAATGATGGACGAGCGATTTGATTTTTTCACAATCGCCGGAGAGCTGATATACCTTGCAGCTTCGGCATTTGCGATCTGCGCATTTGTTAGTGCTGTGCTTATATGTCCAGCATCCCGCGTCCATGCGGAGATAGGCGGGGCAAGTTTGTCTTTGCTCCACCGGACATTGAACGTGTTCCCAGCAGGGAATGAACGATTGAATGCGCCTGATTCCTTCGATTGAAATCTTGTGCTCATTGATCGCGGTTCGAATGCACTTGATCCTCTCGATATCGGACTTTGAGAAGACGCGCTGATTTCCATTTGTCTTCTCGATGAGCATAAGGCCGCGTCGTTCATAGAGCCTGATTGTCTCGACTGAGACTTTTAGTTCCTGTGCGACCTCGCCGATGGTGAAAGTTGGTGTTTCTTTGTCCAGACTTTGCATACCTGTATTTATAAATACAAGCTTTGTGCCGCTCGAAACTGCGTTTTCGATGCGATTTTCGAGAGACTAAAAAGGAGTAAAGCCCCGCATGCGGCAGTTTGACCGCGCCGCTTGATTCAGTGAATGACATAGTTCGATGCTGTGATGATTGGCTCAGCACTCGATTTCAAATGGACGCACCGATTTCAAAAGGGAGTTTGAAGAAGACCATGTGACGTGACCGTAGCTTCCTGCCGTGAAAATGATTTCATTGTGATGACTATTTGTTGTTGTCGCATCTATGGACATTCCATAAATTTGTGATGTGCTAAAGACGTTCTAGCGAGTTCGTGTGATACTCCATGATGAGCGGTCTGAAGAAATTCTTGAATTAGACGAAGAACATGATGAAAGAAATTGAATATTCAACTGAACTCCCATCGATTGATGATTACTGGAATCTCTTTGAAACAACCGGATGGAATAGCGAGTATAATTTTGTGAAGACCGATCTGGAAGAAGCGATCAACAACAGCTGGTTCTCGGTCTCGGCATATCATGGACACGTCCTCGCAGGTTTCGGAAGAATAATTGCGGACGGTGTGAACCACGCATTGATCGTGGATGTGATAGTCCACCCGGATTATCAGGGCAGAGGTATCGGCAGCGAAGTCATGAGGCAATTAGTCGAGAAGTGCGAGGAACATCATATCAGAGACATCCAGTTGTTCGCGGCCAAAGGCAAGTCAGGATTTTATGAGAGGCTCGGTTTCGAGAAGAGGCCGGCTGATGCACCGGGAATGCAGCTGAAGAGATGACAAGCTATGAAGCGTGACTGCCAGATCGATGGCTCATGCGATTCAGTTCGTGCGTCACAGATGCACTTTGCGGAGAGCTGAGATCCAGTTGGAATTCGGGTGAGTTTGGTCCCTTGCGAGCAGAAACGATGTTCATTCGAGATATCCGAAGGGATGACGTTATCGTAAGGGAGAAGCTTCTTTTTCCCCCTTATTCTCATCGCCCGTCTGTGGAAAAAACTCAGGATACAGTTTTCGTGCACAATCGGGGCAGATGCCGTGTGAGAACTCTGCCTCCGTATGACTCTGGATATAGCTTTCGAGATGCTCCCAGTATCCCTTGTCGCCGCGAATCTTTTTGCAGTTGGAGCAGATCGGAATCAGTCCGGCGAGTGTCTTGATATCAGCCTGCGCCTCCATGATCTCGCGCGTCCTCTCCTCAACCTTCTGCTCGAGTGTCACGTTCAACGCTTCATACTCCTTGTGGAAATTCACGAACCTATCGAGCAACGTATAGGCCATTGAAACCACCAATAGGAAGAACGGATATTCGCTCACATAGATAAAGGGATATATCTGCATTGCTACCATAGAATCATTTGCCGCTCCGAGGAAAAAAGTGAGCTCACAAACCAGAACAAGGAGCAGAATTCCATTTCTCGTTTTCCTGTAGTACTTGACATAGAGATAGAAGATATAGACAAAAGTTATTATGGCGGATATGATCTCGATACGGTAGACAATTCCCACCACCGATTCATAGTAGGTTATTTGCAGCAGATTGAAAAAGTGAACATGCTTTATGGCAGGGTATGTTGCGGAAAGTGAATATTCCGGACTGATAAAGGGTGAGGCGACGAGAAAGATTATGAACCATGTTATGATAACTTGAACATGTCTGTCGTTTTTTCGCCCGGTAAATATCTCGCTGAACCAGATTGCGAATATGCATATCGCCGCGAAGGAATCGAGTTGAAGTCTCTGCCAGAAGACGCCTTCAGCAAGAGCATTCGCGTTGTAGAGCCCGACACAGGTCATGTCGTAAAAGCTTACACTCAAACAAAGGAGAGCGAAAGGAAAGTGTTCTTTGATCTGCGGCCGCTTAATGTAAAAGAGGAGATAGTAGATCCCCACATAGAAATTTATTGAGGCCATTATCAAACAAGGGACGGAGAGTGTGTGCATATCTGCGCCTTAGGTCCGTGGCTTTTTCATGGGATTGTCTTGGGGAATTGGCCGTGGAATTTGGCTATTGAGACGCGCCATCAACTCTCGAGTTCTCTCTATCGCCACAGGGCGCTGAGATGAAGATGACACGGGGCTCCGCTCCGGCAAGTTCATCGACGGTGTCGTCGGGTGATGGAATCATGACTGTAGCTCATCTTCGAATGGGTCTTTTCGCAGTCATACACTGGCTCTCCCCTTTTATCGGAACAAATGCGCGGCTTCTTTAATCAATCTAGGCTTCGTGATTGGCTTCGCGGCTCATCCAGCGTTGTCCGAGTTTTATCGGTAAATTCGCGCGGAGGAAATGGACACAAGAAAGCTGGAGGAATTCTGAGTGAGTCTTGGCTCCCTCCGTCGAATTTCGGTCGTCCTGTCGTATATTAATGGCGATGGCTGACTATCATTTGTTGGAAAGTTGAGTTATTCGGAGGGCTGAGCGGGTCATGGAAAGGAGAAGTTTCATAACGAACGTTTCGTTAGCCGGGCTCATAATTGGAATGCCCGGTGTCCTGATGAGCAAGATGTCTGGTCACGCTCGCGGAAACATTCCACTCAACGACGACAGCGAGGTTGAAAAAGTGAAGCGTGCGATGCTCTCGATGCAGCGTGCAACATGGGAACAGGGCGTGGCGATGCAATCAATGCTTGAGCTAGGGGAGTCGGATCTCGTGGTTCTGATGGCGAAGGACGCCGTCCTGCGCCAGTCTGAAGATGGTCGGCTCGCAATGCTTGGAGAAGAGTCTGCTCTGAGCGACGCAGCATCTCCCGGTGAAGCCGTCCTTTGGGCAGCGAAGAAGACGGGTGACCCGGTCTTGATGAACGGGTTCAATAAGTTGTTGGATTACATAATGAATAAAGCTCCGCGAACGAACGAAGGGATCATTTATCATTTCACAAACATTCCTCAGATTTGGAGCGACATCAACTACATGCTCCCGCCATTCCTGGCTGCCGCGGGCAAGTATCATGAGGCGATCAAACAATTGGACGGCGCACGATCGTTTCTGTGGAACCCGGACAAAAAGCTTCTATCTCATATGTGGGATTGTGAGAAGAAGAGATTCGTGCGCAAAGACTGTTGGGGAGTCGGCAATGGATGGTCTGCTGCCGGTGTTACGAGAGTCATTCGTGCTCTCCCTGATTCAATGCAGGTAGAGAGAAAGAAGTTAATCCAGTACGTGCATGACATAATTGACGGATGCTTGGCTCGCATGAGAGATGACGGGCTGTTCCATAATATCGTAGACGACCCAAACACCTTCGTCGAGACCAATCTTGCTCAGATGTTGTCATATTCCATCTATCGCGGGATCAAAGGTGGATGGATCGACACGAGCTACAGGGAAAAGGCTGACAGGATGCGGACAGCTGCTCATTCAAGAGTTGATCAGCTTGGTTTGGTTCAGGGAGTTTGCGGCTCGCCGGAGTTTGATCACCCGGGCACTGCTACCGAAGGGCAGGCCTTTTTCATAATGATGGAAGTTGCCTATAACGAGTTGGGAAGTTAATATTTACCGCAAAGCTCTTAATGAAATAAATCTCTGACGGTTCAAGTTGCAGCACGAAGGCCTCTTGCCAATACATCGTATAGTTGTTCCAAAGAGCTGCTGTGAAAATGACCTGGTGAACGAGGCGTCGAACTTTGTCAACTGAAATGATTTATGCTCTTCGGCTGACGTATCCACGGAGTCCATCTTCGTGATGAACCAACCGCTATCGGAGCTATTTTTATGAAACTTACTCTGTTCGCTTTAGGATCGTGCATCTCTCTCTTCGAGTATTTCTTCGCAGCGTCGGGTCTAATTTTATTGTTCGCGATTGGAATTGTCTACAGTCAGCCTGTGAAGTTCACCGGACAAACAAATATCGGGAAAGTGAAACTCCCAGGTTCTGTCCGTTATGATCCGACGAATAACGCGTACGTCATCACCGGGAGCGGAGAAAACATATGGGCGAATGAAGACGCCTTCTACTATGATTGGCGGAGTGCCGCTGGCGATCTCAAACTCAAGACCGACGTAAACTGGGTCGGCAATGGCAAGCAGCCTCACAGGAAGGCAGGCTGGATGATCAGAGCGGGTTTGGAGAAAGATGATCCGTATGTGGACGCAGTGACTCACGGAGTCGGACTGATTTCCCTGCAGTACAGAAAAGTGAAAGGCGGGATCACGAACGAAGTGCAGTCTCCCGTTCCCGCGCCAGCGACGCTCTTGCTCGAGCGGGATGGCAATCAGTTCACGCTCACAGTCGTGAAAGATGGTCAGGCTCACCCGGTTGGCACGCTTTCGGTCGACTTGCCGGACGATGTTTATGCGGGGCTCGCCGTGTGTTCGCACGATTCTACAGTTTCGGAAACGGCAATATTCTCCAACGTTGAATTCAATCAGATCGCAGTTGTCCAGTCAGATAAACGTGTTCTCGAGAGCACGCTCGAAGTCATCGATGTCGACTCCGGTGTTCGAAGCATAGTGCGCCGGGCGAAGGAACATTTCGAGGCGCCGAACTGGAGCCGCGATGGAAAAACTCTGATCTATAACATGGATGGGAAGCTCTACTCGCTTCCTGCCGCCGGTGGCACTCCGAAAGTGATAGAGACAGCTTCCGCCAACAAGTGCAACAACGATCACGGACTCTCCCCCGACGGGAAGCTCCTCGCTATCAGCGACCAGACCAAAGATGACAAATCGCGCATCTACGTTATGCCGAGCGAAGGCGGAGAGCCGCGCCTGATTACCGAACTGGCGCCATCATACTGGCACGGATGGTCGCCCGACGGAAAGACTCTTGCATATTGTGCTGAGCGGAACGGCAACTACGATGTTTACACGATCCCGGTTGGAGGTGGAACAGAGACTCGTCTGACCACCGCTCCCGGACTCGACGACGGTCCGGATTATTCTCCCGACGGCAGGTTTATCTACTTCAACTCGATCAGAACCGGTCAGATGAAGATCTGGCGGATGAACTCCGACGGATCTAACCAGACACAGTTCACATCGAACGACCAGTATGGCGATTGGTTCGCACATCCTTCACCTGATGGGAAGTGGATCGTGTTTGTCTCCTATGATAAGAGCATCGAAGGTCATCCACCGAATAAGGATGTGGTCATTAGGATCATGCCGACATCCGGAGGTGATCCGCGAATCCTGGCGACGCTTTTCGGTGGGCAGGGGACAATGAACGTACCATCATGGTCTCCGGATAGCAAGAGGGTCGCGTTCGTGAGTTACAGACTTGTTACTCCATGATGGGTTATCAGGCTTTCCCTTGGACAGAATTAGGAGAGATGCAATGAGCGACGTACGATGTTCGAGAAGAGACTTCCTGAAGATGGCCGGGCTGGGAACTGCAGCGCTGACAATCCCCTCCAGGCTGAATATCTTCGCCGATCAGAAATACATCGCGAGAATTGGATTGCAGCTCTATTCGATTCGGAAAGTAATCGAGACGGACTTCGATAACGCTGTGAAGAAGGTCGCGGAAATCGGATATTTGGGGATCGAGACTTACACTCTTCCCGAGAGTGTCACACTTGACCACGCGGCAAATGTGTTCAAAGACGTAAGCTTGAAGATATTCAGCATGCATTCGGAGCTCCCTATCGGAAAGGACAGAGACACTGCTCTCAAGATGGCCGATGCGTACAAGTGTGACACGATAGTATATCATGGATGGCCGCAGGGCGACAAATACAGGAATCAAAAGAACATAGAGCACATGGTACATGTTCACAACGAGATTGCCGACTTCCTCGCGTCGAAGGGACTTCGCTACGGTCTGCACAATCACTGGTGGGATTTTGAGACGAACGACGACGGCATTATACCGTTCTATTACCTCTTGAAGCATCTCGACAGGGAGATATTCTTCGAGATCGATACCTATTGGGCGAAAACTGCCGGAAGGGATCCGGCGCAGATACTAAAGGATTTCAGCAAACGCGCACCTCTCCTTCACATCAAAGATGGGCCGGCGATCGAAGGACCGCAATCGTACGAACAGGTTCCGGCCGGTCAGGGCGTGATGAATTTTCCTGATATTGTCAAAGCGGGCGGCGACAACATCAAATGGATGATTGTTGAGTTCGACGAGTATGCCGGAGATATTTTCGATGGCATCGGGAAAAGCTATTCATATCTTACAAAACACAAACTCGCTAGAGGAAAAATATCTTGAAGGTACTTTTCATCGGCGGAACTGGAAACATCAGTACTGCGGTCAGCAGACTGTGTGTCGAAAAGGGAATAGATCTATATCTCCTCAATCGCGGGAAAACGAAGACAGAGATTCGAGGAGCAAAGAGCATTATCGCCGATGTTTCTGTTCACGATCAACTGACTCGCTCTTTGAAAGAACATCGCTGGGACTCCGTGGTTGACTGGATCGCATTTACTGAAAATGATATTGAACGGGACATCGCTGTGTTTCGTGACACGACCGGGCAGTTCGTGTTTATCAGTTCAGCGTCGGCGTATCAGAAACCTCCGCAGAATCATGTCATTACTGAGTCGACTCCTCTCGAGAACCCGTTCTGGGAATACTCGCGAAACAAAATCGCATGTGAAAATCTTTTGATGCGCGCATTCCGTGAGCGGGATTTTCCTGTGACGATTGTACGTCCGTCATTCACCTATGACACAGTCATACCATTGGCGATCGGAGGGTGGAATGAATACACTGTGGTAGATCGCATGAAGAATGGCCGGAAGGTTATTGTGCATGGTGACGGAACGTCGCTCTGGACAATCACGCACTCCGAAGACTTTGCGAAAGCGTTCGTTGGTCTCCTCGGTAATGAGCGCTCGATAGGAGAGACCTACCAGATAACTTCGGACGAAGTTCTCACGTGGAACCAAATTTACGAGACCGTCGCACATGCTGCCGGCGTTCAAGCGAACATGGTACACATCGCGTCTGATTTTATTGTGCAGTGTGAGGGCTCGTTAACCGGATCGCTCCTGGGCGACAAATCGTACTCGGCAATTTTCGACAACACCAAGATCAAATCCTTGGTGCCGGATTTCAAAGCGACTATTCCGTTGAGCGAAGGTGTGAAGAAAACTCTGGCATGGTTTGATGCCGACCCGAAAAGAAAAATCGTTCGTGCCGAGACGAACGAGATGATAGATAGAATAATCAGCCTCTACGAAAGAGGAATAATAGAAAACGAATGATAGCGGGGTTGCGGATCGACAAGGATCAAAAAAGAGAAAATCAGTGAGAATCAGTATACTCCGTGTCGTCTTGGCGCTATGTCTCCTTTTTTAGAAGATCACACTAAATTATCGGCAAGTTTAAAGGGAAGGGATTCCATCATGAAGAGAGCAGTGTTTGTCATTATCATGTTTGCATCAGCTTCAGCCTTTGCACAGAAGTTCGAAGGCCTTGCGCCGACTCCGCCGATGGGGTGGAACAGCTGGAATACATTTACTGTGAATGTGGATGAAAACCTGATCAAGGGCGTCGCGGATGCGATGATCAAAAATGGAATGCTGGATGCCGGCTACAAATATATTGTTATCGACGATGGCTGGGAAGCAATGGAAAGGGACAGCCTCGGCAACATAGTTGCGGATCCGGCGAAGTTCCATCACGGAATGAAAGCACTTGCCGACTATCTTCACAAAAGAGGTTTCAAATTTGGAATTCATAACTGTGCAGGTACCAAGACTTGCGCGGGATATCCCGGCGGGCGCGGTCACGAATACCAGGATGCCAGAACGTACGCATCATGGGGCGTTGATTACCTGAAGCACGACTGGTGCAATCATGGCACTGCTAACGCCGAGGAGACTTACAAAACGATGAGAGATGCATTGTACGCGGCCGGACGGCCAATCGTGTTCAGCATTTGTGAATGGGGGAGCAACGAACCCTGGTTGTGGGGAGCGAAAATCGGTCACCTGTGGAGAACAACCGGCGACATTACGGATTGCTACGATTGCCAGGACATTTACGCGATGGGCTGGAAATATATCCTCGACAAGGAAGCAGACCTGGCGCAGTATGCCGGGCCTGATCACTGGAACGATCCCGACATGCTGGAAGTGGGCAACAGGGGGCTCACTCTGGCTGAGTCCAGAGCCCACTTCACTTTGTGGTGCATGCTCGCTGCGCCTTTGATGGCGGGCAACGATGTGAGAAATATGTCCGAGGAAATCCGGGAAATACTTACGAACAAGGAAGTCATAGCTATCGATCAAGATCCACTTGGGAAGCAGGGCTTCAGGTTCATGGAACAGCCGGGCAAACAGATTTGGATCAAAGAACTATCGAACGGCGAGTGGGCTGTTTGCGTCTTTAACTCAGGTGATGACCCGATGAAGATCAGGATTAACTGGAGTTACTTCCCTTTCCCCAAAGGTATCTACGAAATCAGAGACATATGGCACAAGCAGGACCTTGGCAAGTCAGACTTAAATTTCATCGGTGAAGTTTCTTCGCACGACGTAATCCTGGTTAGATTGACTCCTGTAAAATAGAGCGGTCTCGGCATAATTAGCGTGAGGTAAAATTTAATGATTAGGAAAACCTATCTACCTGGAATCTTAATGGTTTTGAATGTGCTACTTCTACTACTTGCAGATAATTTCCCCGTCTGGGGAAAATCCAAATCTCAAGTTACTAACAGTTCAGCTGTGCGTGAGCATTTGCTGATGAATTCCGGGTGGCGCTTTGCACTCGGCAACTCTTGCGATCCGTCGAAAGATTTTGGAGCAGGCACTGCCTATTTCTCCTACTTCGCAAAGGCCGGGGGACATGAAGGAGAAATCGAAGGTGAGTCGTTTGGCTTTGACGACCGTGCGTGGCGAATTATTGATCTGCCTCATGATTGGGCCGTCGAACTTCCGTTTGATCCGAGAGGAGGTCACAGCCACGGCTATCGGCCTCTCGGCAAGAAATTTCCGGAGACAAGCATCGGATGGTACAGGAAATCTTTCTTCATTCCCGAGTCTGACCTGGGAAGGAGGATAAGCATTCAATTCGATGGCGTGTTCAGAGACTCGCAGGTTTGGGTAAACGGTTTCTATCTCGGCGAGGAACACAGCGGCTACACAGGCTTCGATTATGATATTACCGACTATTTGAATTATGGCGGGACCAATGTCGTGGCCGTCCGCGTGGATGCGACGATGGAAGAGGGATGGTTCTACGAAGGTGCAGGGATATATCGAGATGTGTGGCTTAACAAGACTTCGCAGCTTCATATCGCATCAGATGGGACCTTTGTGACAGAGGAGGTGAAAGGAAATTCTGCGAATGTCACAGCCAGAGCGACCGTTGCGAACGATGGAAGGCATAACGCAACGTTTAGCATTACTCAAACGATCGTAGACGGAACGGGAAAAGTTGTCGCGTCAAGAGAGTTGGAAGGACTGAGCCTCGCTCGCGACGATTCGAAGGAATTTGTTTGTCTTATTAGTGTACCGCATCCCAATCTCTGGTCGATCGAAAAACCATATCTTTACAAATTGATAACAGCTGTCTATTCGAGAGATTCGCTGATCGATAGATATGAAACGCGATTTGGCATTCGCACAATCCGATTTGATCCTGACAAAGGATTCTTCCTGAACGGAAAGCGCGTGGAGCTGAAGGGGACTGACGACCATCTGGACTTTGCCGGCGTGGGCACGGCGGTACCTGACCCGCTGCAAGTCTTTCGCGTCGAGCGCCTGAAGGCAATGGGAAGCAACGCCATCCGATGCGCGCACAATCCTCCGGCCCCCGCGTTCCTTGATGTGTGTGATAGTCTGGGCATGCTGGTCATCGATGAGAATCGCCTGATGGGAACGAGCCCGGAGCAGCTCGATGAGCTCAAGGCAATGATCGTGCGAGACAGAAATCACCCGAGCGTTTTCGTCTGGTCACTGGGCAATGAAGAATGGATGATCGAAGGGAATGTGAAAGGCGCCCGCATTGTTTCAACGATGCAAGATTTTGCCAAGCAGCTCGATCCATCTCGCCTCACGACTGCCGCGACCAGCGGTGGATGGGGGCACGGCATCTCTACTGTAATCGATGTCATGGGCTTCAACTACATCTTCAATGGCGACATCGACAAACAGCATGCTGAATTTCCGGATCAACCGGGCATGGGTACGGAGGAATCGACGTCGCTCGGAACCCGGGGTGTCTATGTTGACGACCAAGCAAAAGCTCACCTCGAGGCAATTGATCGCAGGCAATCCGATATCGGCATAGAAAGAGGTTTCAGATTCTATGCAGCCCGGCCATTTCTTTCAGGTTTATTTTACTGGACCGGATTCGATTATCGCGGTGAGCCTAATCCGATCGGCTGGCCGCAAGTGACATCACAGTACGGGATCATGGATCTCTGCGGTTTTCCGAAAGACATGTTCTATTACCTGGAGTCGTGGTGGACAGACAAGCCCGTTCTTCATTTACTTCCGCACTGGGACTGGAAGGAAGGAGATAGCATAGATGTATGGGCTTACAGCAACTGCGACGAGGTTGAACTCTTTCTGAACAATAAAACTTTAGGTCGAAAGAGAACGCCTGAGTATTCGCATCTCTCATGGAATGTAAAATATGAGCCGGGCACGCTTGTGGCCGTAGGATATAAGGCTGGCAGGGAGATCTCATGCGACACCGTTGCGACAACAGGAATGCCCGCTGCTGTGAAACTCATTCCTGATTGTTCAATCATAAATGCGGATGGAGAGGGAGTGTCTGTTGTGACTGCTCAGGTCGTGGATTCGTTAGGAAGAGTTGTTCCCACTGCCGACAACGAAATCAATTTCGATATTCGGGGGCCAGGAAGAATTATCGGAGTTGGTAACGGAGATCCGTCGTCTCACGAGCCGGATAAATACCTTGAGAGTGTTAGCACAGTAAAAATTGAAGGACTCAAGATACACTCAGTCAGCAAGTCGGAAAATCTATCGGAAGTGCTTCCCGATTATGACGTGTCGAAATGGAAGTCAGCTTTTGCGGAGCGAGATGTCGAGAATCGCACTTCACAAGATACTGCCAGGTTCATCGTTATTCGTGGAACGTTCACTTTGCCTGAGTTAATGGACTCAACTCGGATCACACTTCTGACGAAGAGCCTGTGCCAGGTGCAGACGATATATGTGAACGGTCACCTTTTAGCAAAAGATGTGAGGCGTGACGCACCACGTCAGGCATACTTGCTTGACCATAACTTCATTCATTCGGGCACAAATGTCTATGCCGTTGCCGGGCCTCCTTTAGTAAGGAGCAACAGATGGGAAATTCTCAACACTGATCCCGGTCTTGTTCAAATCATTACTCCACCGCAGACTTGGAAGCGGAGAGCGTTCAATGGTCTCGCGCAATTGATTGTGCAGGCGAACAGAGAAGCCGGCGAAATTATTCTTACCGCAACTTCAGGAAATCTGGAGCGAGGGACGGCAATCATCGAGACGCGACATACAGCGGCTCGTCCGTCAGTTCCCGCACAATTAGATGACATGGCAAGTCCCTGATCTCTTGAATGAAACAGGTACCAGCCTTGGCGGATAATTCTTCTTAGGCTTGCACTAGTAACATGATCTGGACAATGAACTTTTCGTGCGGCTGTTTCATCAGTACTACAAAAATTGAGGAATGTAATGAGTAAATGTCTGAGAAAATTCATCGTTCCGCTGGCCGTGTTCTCCACGATGTTCCTTGTTTCTTCTTTCAAGATAGATGTTGGCAAGTATGCGGGCCGTACCGAAGGAATTCAAACAAACAGTGACAGCATACTGGCAGGATTGAAATCGGCGCTGAAAAGCGAGTTCGACTTGTGGTACCCACTGTGTATCGACACGGCGGACGGAGGTTATTACAGCGACATAAATTACAAATGGCAGCTGGATGGAGGACAAACAAAGATGATTGTCACTCAAGCGCGCCATGTCTGGTCAAATGCCAACGGCTCGATCTATTACAGGAAAAGAGAACCTTTCTACGGCATCGCACGACACGGCTATGAGTTCTTGAGAGATGTCATGTGGGACAAAAAGTATGGAGGATTTTACGACCTGGTGACAAGAGAAGGGAAACCGATCGGCTTCGGGGATGACATTATCAAGACTGCCTACGGCAACGCATTTGCCATCTATGGGCTCGCAGCATTCTACAAGGCATTTCATGATCGAGCGGCCCTTGATCTCGCAATCAAGACTTTCGATTGGCTGGACCGGCACAGCTACGATCCTCAGTATGGCGGTTATTTCCAGAATATTTCGATCGACGGGGTGCCTTTCACTACCTGGTATCGAGGCATACCTCCAAAGGACCAGAACTCCATGATCCATCTCATGGAAGCCTTTACTGAACTCTATCGTGTTTGGCCTGACAAAAAATTGAGACAGCGTCTCGATATGCTGTTCCATGAAGTCAGAGATATCGTCATTGGGAATAAACCATACATGACTTTGTTCTTCGACCTTAATTGGACACCCGTCTCATACCGGGATTCCAGCGCGGAAAACAGAAGGATGCACTACCAGCTGGATCACATTTCATTTGGTCATGACGTTGAAACTGCGTACTTGCTTCTGGAGACTTCAAAGACACTCGGCTATAAGAATGATACGACTACCATCGAAGTTGGAAAGAGAATGGACGACTTCGCCTTGAAGAATGGTTGGGATAATGAACGAGGCGGAATCTACGACGGAGGTTATATTTTCAGAAATGATACGAACGTGACCATAACTGAGCACACAAAACAGTGGTGGAGTCAGATTGAGGCACTCAATTCATTTTTGATGATGTCGCAGATGTTCCCGCATGACAAAATGGATTACTACCAGAAGTTCTGCACGCAGTGGAACTATATCAACAAGTATCTGATCGATCCGAGGTACGGAGGCTGGTATTGGGGCGGGATAGACGGTGACCCGAAAGTCCAGTATGGTCCCAAGGCGACGATCTGGAAATGCAATTATCATACTACAAGAGGACTCATAAACTGTATTGAGAGATTAGAAGGAAAGATGTGAAGGGACATGAACCGTGGTACATGCCTCAAGCAAGTTGTTTCAATTTGTTGGCTTTAAAAAACAAGAAAAGAGGAAATGATGTTGGTCAATTCAAAGGAATCAATGATACGGGAGTCAATCTGATGTCGAAACTTCCGAAGGAGAAATTATGCTTAATACTGATGATTGTTGCGTCGACCGCATTTGCTCAGTCGCCGGTTCCGGTCGGTGCCAAGCTAGAAAGAGTCGCAACGGGTTTCCTCCAACCAGAGGGACCAGTTTGGTATGATGGATCAGGGCTGAAATCTGCGGACGTAAACACGCTTCTTTTTTCGGACATAGCCGGCAACACCATTTACCAATATTCTCCATCCACGGACAAGACAACTCCATTTCTGAGTCCGTCGGACAGCTCAAACGGCATGACATTCGACCGGCAGGGGAGACTCGTTTTTTGCCAGATGGGATATCGAAGAGTTGTCCGAATCGATTCAGATGGTGTCATAACTCCGCTCACTTCCACTTATCAAGGCAAGAGATTTAATAGTCCAAATGACGTGGTCGTTAAATCAGACGGTGCAATTTTTTTCACTGATCCACCATTCAACGTCCCGGCGGGTCAGAGTCGTGAGTTGTCTTTTGCAGGCATTTACAGAATAAGTCCGTACGGGTCAGTTCAACTTCTGGATTCGACATTAAAATATCCGAATGGGATTTGTTTTTCGCCGGACGAGTCCAAGCTTTACGTGAACGATTCGCAGGTACGCATAATTTATTCCTGGGATGTCGTCGACGACTCTCTTCTGGAGAACAGGCAGATCTTAGCATCGATGAAGCCTTCGGGATATGCAGACGGGATGAAGGTCGATTCAGCCGGGAATTTATTTAGTGCCGGGCCGCTCGGAATCTGGGTTTTCGATTCGAAGGGTGATTTGCTCGACACAATTCTCGTCCCGGAGACATCAACATCGAACTGCAATTGGGGAGACGCGGACAGGAAAACGCTTTATATTACAGCAGGGAAAAGTCTGTATCGGATTCGTCTTGCGAACACGTCTGATGTGAAGGGTGAGGGAGACAACATTCATAATCCATCCTTCAGGTTGTCTCCTAATTTCCCGAACCCTTTCAATCCATCAACAGCAATCAGTTATCGGCTCTTAGCTGTCAGCTATGTTACTCTTAGAGTTTTTGATTTGCTTGGAAGGGAGGTCAGAACACTGGTAAGTGGAGTCGAAAGGCCCGGGACATATGAAACCAGGTTTGACGGTGACAATTTGTCAAGCGGAATCTATTTCTACCGTCTGAGCGCTGGAAGTCTCACTCAGACAAGGGCGATGGTTCTATTAAAATGATTCGCCGGATTCAGATTAGCGAGTTACATCATCTGATCAAATCTCTTTCGATATTTTGAGAGTTAGGAAAGGTTTATCACTGTGAGACCGACGCGTTGTCACTTTGCCTGCATCTTATTTCTGATAATTGGATTTGGCAATTTAGCATATGCAGGAAAATTTTTTCCCGTGACAAATCCTTGCATCAAGTACTTCGGCCGCTGGGACATGTCGGACTCCCTTCATCCCAGACATTCGTGGCCTGGAGTTTTTATTGAGACGGTGTTTAGCGGCGACAGTGTTGGCGTGCAAATGGAAGACTCCGTCAACTATTACGATGTTTACATCGACGGCAAACTCTACGGCGTATTTCACGGGAACAAATCCGGAGATGCGGATTACGTAGTTGCAACCAATCTTGGCAGCAGCAGACACTTGTTAAAGTTTAGCCAGAGAAATATTTCGTTCGGGATATACAGCTTCTCGGGACTGACGCTCGGCGATTGTGACACCCTCTTTCCACCTCCTCCTCCGCCGGACCGAAAGATTGAGTTTATTGGAGACTCCTTTACTGTTGCCGAGGGAAACGAAGCTACTGAGGCTGAGATGGAATGGAAAGCCAAATTTCCGGTGACCGATATCGACAGCGGTTTTGCAACGATGATCGCCCGGCATTATCAAGCGCAATACCACATCACCGCAAGATCAGGAACAGGAGTGGTCTGCGACTGGCAGGGGAACTTCAGCGTATCGATGCTCAAGTACTTTGATCGTACTTTGATGGAATCAAATCAACCTAAATGGGAATTCAAACAGTGGATTCCCAATCTGGTTGTGATCTGTTTGGGATTGAACGATCTTTCCGGACTAAAGGGAAAAGATGGGACGGTATCGCCGGAGAATACTGCGATTTTCAGAGACGGTTATCATGAATTCATTGCAGATGTCCGCCAGGCTTATTCACATGTCAAGATACTCGCCGTCGCAGCTCATGCGAAATGGATACAGGAAAATGTCCGACAAGTCGTCGAGGAGGAAAAAGCAAATGGTCATGATGATATCGACTATGCGGAATTCGGTTTCTTTCCCGGAGGCTATGTCGCGAGTGGACATCCGAATGTGGAGACCCACAAGAGAATTGCAGGCATAATAATAAAGGCCATTGACTCCACGGATATATTTCGAGGAGCAACCAAGTGATCGCGATAAGCCGAGAGTTTTCTCGGTGCTTTCGGCGCGATATGAAATCGTGAAGAAGTGCCGACGGCGGATGATTCGTACGGCTGTTGCAAGGACTGTCGTTGATTTTCTTTCGTGGACTTTGTACATATCAGCGAAATGTGATGGCCCGATCGATTATTCGGGTCGAGGCGTAATTCGCCAATGCAGTGTTTCGCTCTATGATATTTTCCTAAAATGAGAGGTGATGTGATGCGCTTCGCTACAAGGATCTTGGTCCAGCTCGGTCTTGTTCTTGAACTTTGTGCAGTTCCATTATTGTTGACGGAGTTTTCGCAGCTTGCTTACTCTCAGTCGAGCCTTTCGAGAATACATTTCGCCGGCAAGAACATATTTGCCAGCGGAATCAATATTGCGTGGGTCGATTTTGCGTCTGATCTTGGAGCGACTCCGAATTTGGCACAGTTCGCGACCGAGTTTCAAACAGTACGTGCAAACGGCGGGAATGTCATGCGCTTCTGGCTCCACACAAATGGTTCTCAGACACCGGTCTATAATTCGAATGGGATGGTAAGCGGACCGGGTCAGTACGCCATCCAGGATCTGAAACAAATTCTCACTCTGGCATGGCAAAACCATGTCGGGCTTATCCTCTGCCTGTGGACGCACAATATGCTGAGTCAACAACAACTCAGCGGCACGTACGCACCTATATTGAACGACAATCTCAAACTCCTTACCGACACATCTTACACCATGGCATACATCAGGAACGCTTTAATACCGATGGTAGATTCGTTGAAGGGTAACCCTGCTATTGTGGCGTGGGAGATATTCAATGAGCCTGAAGGTATAACGAGTGAATATGGACCGTGGTCCGGCCTTCTATCGGTAGACATATCCGACATACAGAGATGTATTAATCTCATGGCTGGTGCTATTCACCGGGCCGATCCAAATGCTCTCGTCACGAGCGGAGCAAATACTTTTCAGACTATGACAGACGTGAATCCTCCGGCGAGCACCAAACTCTCTGACCTGGAGACATTATCTTCCATGCCGGCCCTTCAGCAGAAGGAAATCGTAGATGCATTTAACGCGAGACATCGATTGAATCTTACTCCTGCGGAATGGCTTGCCTACATGAAAAAGATTTCAGCAATACCGAACGAAAACTTTTACAGGGATGATCGCCTGATTGCTATCGGCGGCGATAATCTTGGTGTTCTTGATTTCTATAGTGTGCACTACTATTCGCAGGGGAGCGGAGTGTCACCATTTGTGCATCCATATTCCTACTGGGGACTGACCAAGCCCGTAGTTGTCGCTGAGTTCTATATGCAAGCTACGGACGGTTTCAATGACCAGAGCCTTTTCCCGACTCTATATAATGATGGGTACGCGGGAGCATTAGTCTGGTCGTGGACGGATTTCGGAAACCCTCCGACAAATTCCAAGACAGACACATGGCTGGCGCTGAAGTATATGCTGGCAAACCATCATGGCGACGTTATCATCAGCCCCGAGACCGGGACTATTTACGATCTTAGTGCAAATCCATCCACAATCCAGAAGACTGACAGCACTTTTCTCAGGTGGGACGTTGAGCCGGGCTCCATGATGACATTGAACGGCCAAGTCATTTCCATTCCGAAAGACAGCATTAGAGTTTCTCCTCTAGTTACAACCAAATATACACTGGTGGCAACGGGGGAAGTGATCAACACGGCGACAACTGTCGTGACAGTATTGCCTAGCGGCACCATAATGAGTTTCCAGTCGATCCCGGAACAGATAGGGACGGGAGAAAGCGCTGTGTTGATCTGGCAGGTTGTCAAGGGTTCGTCGGTGACTTTAAACGGACAGAGTACTTCCATCGTAGACACAATGGTGGTCCATCCGACAACCTCGAGCAACACCTATACT
Source organism: uncultured Bacteroidota bacterium (assembly GCA_963704305.1). Taxonomy (GTDB): domain Bacteria; phylum Bacteroidota; class Ignavibacteria; order Kryptoniales; family JAKASW01; genus JAKASW01. The sequence goes on from OY969888.1 coordinate 3,057,611, forward strand.
CTGGTTGCGAAGGGAGACGTTCAAGACTCCATGACCATCACGATTCCCGTGTCACCACCGGATCAGGTCGACAGGGCGATGGGAGCAGCAATCACGGTTTCATCTAACGACACTATTGCTGATCCCTACAGCAATCCGCAATTTTTGGTTGATGGAAACAACTTTTCAAGATGGCAGTCCGGGTCATCCGCGTCACAATGGGTGAAGCTCGATTTAGGGATATCATATTCCATGAGTAAGATAGTCATTTACTGGGGTAACAAGGCGTACGCAAAGCAGTACAAGGTGCAAGTATCCGACGATGACAGCACCTGGACACAGATCGCGGCAATATACACCGGGACAGGTGGGAATAATTACGTAGAGACCCTGAGTGAATTGACCGGCACCGGGAGATATGTTTACCTATTGCTTCAGGCGGAAGGAAACGGAGCGTATTCGATTGCGGAGATCTCCATATATGGTGTGCCTTCGACGAGTGGGGTTGATGAATTGGGATCGCCCCCGACCAAGTATTCGCTCTCGCAGAACTATCCTAACCCGTTCAACCCGAGCACGTTGATAAACTACCAGTTGCCGGTCGGTGGTCGCGTAACACTGAAAGTGTATGATATCCTTGGCAGGGAAGTGGCGGTATTGGTGAACGGCTTGAATGGCGCTGGCTATCATAGTTTGAGGTTTGACGGCAGCAATTTGGCAAGTGGGGTCTACTTCCTGCGCATGACGGCAGGCCAGTATACAGATGTCAAGAAGATGATACTTTTGAGATAACTCATCTTGATTCGTGCTCGCCGAACGACTCGACTCATGAGTGTTCACCGGGGAGATCAAGGAATGAACTTCTTTGGAGGAGTCATCCCGAACCCTTGGCGTGTTGAGGTCGATGGTTCATGAGAAGCCTGTTTGTTGGGGCGGCCCTTGTTCTTCTCGTTGCATTCGGTTCGCTCAAATGCCAGACTCATGACATCAGAGAGTTTGGCGCCGTGGGCGACGGCAAAACCATCAACACTGTCGCGATCCAGAGAGCATTGGATAGCTGCAGGGATTGTGGCGGTGGGACAGTACTGATTCCGCGGGGAGTATTTCTTTCCGGAACAATACAACTGTATAGCAATATTAATCTTCACCTTGAGAGTGGAGCGGTCCTGAAGGGTAGCAACAGAGTCTCCGACTATTATTTAGGTAGGAGAAAACTGGGGTTAATCTATGTGGAGAACTCGAGCAATGTTTCTATCACCGGCAGCGGTATCATCGATGGTAATGGCGATGCCTTTGTGGAATTGAACAGGTCAAAAGTGTTTGACAGCGCCAGTGTCAGCTATACCCGGCAGAAGAATCATTTCAGAGAGGTTCTAAGCGGGCTGGGAGATGGCCCGCTCGTCCCGCTCGATAGGCCTTTTCAATTGATAATTTTCTCGGACTGCAAAGAGGTGACTGTGCGAGATGTGCTGATCTCGAACTCCCCATTTTGGACTGTCCATTTTGCTGATTGTAATGGCGTGATGGTTTCGAATTTGCGGATAAGGAACAATGAGATGATTCCAAACAATGACGGACTTGATTTTACTTCGTGCAGCAATGTGGAAGTCTCGAACTGCGATATTCGAACGGGCGATGACGCAATTGCGATAACTGGATACGCGTACCATTTCGATCTGCCGGGCTTCAACAATCTGAAGCACACTTCGGAGAATATCATGGTTGATAACTGTTATCTGGTCTCGCGTTCCAGTGCAATCAGGATCGGAGGCTGGGATCAGAACGAAATGAGGCACTACACTTTCAGCAACATCGTGATCTCGAATTCGAATCGTGGGATAAATCTATGTGTGAGAGATCAGGGTTCCATAGAGGACATGACCTTCTCAAACATCATCATCAATACTCGACTCTTCACCGGGGATTGGTGGGGAAATGGTGAGCCGATACACATTTCGGCAATCAGAGGAAAGGAGATGGTTACACTCGGGAAAATCCGAAACGTGAAATTCAGTCATATCATTGCCAAAGGAGAATCGGGAATTCTTCTATACGGGACGGATGAAAGCGTGATTGATAACATTTCCTTCCACGATGTCTCTTTCACTTTAGAGAACAGTCCGCTTAATCGGATATGCGGGGGTAATTTTGATTTGCGCCCGGTTATCGATCAGAAGTATTCGATGTTTAGCCATGGTATACCGGCCTTCTTTGCACAGCACGTGAAGAATATTCGATTGAATGAAGTGGACGTCCAATGGAGTGACGTCCGCGAACCATATTTTACGAACGGGATTGAGTTTTCGAATTTTGAAAGCGTCGTTATTGACGGCTGCACGGCTGATCACGCTCCTCACAGCAATAATGCCGCTGCAATCTCATTGAAGAACGGGAAAGGCTACAGCATAGTTAATTCCCGCGCGACATCACCAGGTATTCGATTGTTGATGAAGCACAATGTGAGAAAGAATTAGAGAGGCAAATGGGAATGACTTTCATTTGTGGTGTGCCTCTTTTGTTTCCAAACAAAGGTTATTGAAGCTTCAATCTAGGTGCGCGAGATACGAAAGTTGTGTCGCAACGGATTGATAGACAAACAACATTGCCACTGCAATTATGCGCAGAGAGATTAAGATCACCTAATTAATGGGCAGAAATTTTTTTCAAGAGAGCTATTGCATAATTGTTAACGTTAACTCATATTTGGTGAGACTTCCGGGTATGCGTCGGAACTCGGTGTCTGATTATCAATAGAGCTAGTTGAAGACGGCGAGTTGAGAAAGGACTTTGCGGAGTTGAGTGAATGTTAATGATTGGCAGACTGAACACGGATGTGATGTAATGTCTTCAATTCTGAAGATAATTCGGTCACCTAATTCAATACGTCCCTATCACCAATCGGAGAACTCACTCCGTGCATTTCCAACTGATACTACTGGGGAACAATTAGCACCTCCGCATGAAATTTTATGAAAGGATTTGCATTGTCTCACAGTTTTGTTGTGTCCTCTGGCGTCGTGCATAGATTGTCAGATGCCTTTCCTTAACTTGATCACAGAAGTTGTTTGGTTCAACTTTTTCAAAAAAGTGAAGTGATCTCAAAATACTAAGCCTAAAAGACAGCAAGGAGGGAATAATGAAGAAGTTACTACTACTTGGCGTTGGCTTGTTTTTCTTAGCAAGCTTCGCCAGAGCTCAGGTGCTCTTGACCTTTGATAAGTCGGTCGCTGGAATGGAAAAGGCCACCGACAGCGATCAGAGTAACGGAGTGCAAGTCGGACCAGGCCTGGACTCCGTTTATTGGTCAAGCAAAATGAGTGCGGCTGCGATCGCAATTCATTGGGACAGCACCGGTCAACACGCCCGAATGGATCTAGGTGATGGAAAAGGAAATGCCACCTACATCGTACCCAATGGCGCCCAGATACTCACATTCTGGGTGTACCTGGATAGCAGCCAACACGTCCCGGACAGTTTGCAGATTGATACGTATGGAATGGATAACACCAACTGGTCATGGACGGAGACAAATGCAGATCAACACTTTGCCAAGGACATACCGAAGAACATTTGGTTCCCGATATCATTTCCAATGGCGGCTCGGTTGGCGGCCAATCCTAATTTCCAGTACAATTCCTCTGCAGCCGGCAAGGGATTCATGACCGGTCTCCAGGTTTTCCCGCATTATAAAGCTGCTGTGGGATGGCACGGCACCATTTACGTCAAGAGTGCGGTGCTAATTGGAGCAATGCCTACCGATATGGAGACGTTTGCGACCGGCCTAGGAAACTTCAAGCTTGGATGGGCAAATGGATGGGCAACTACCATAGTCCCCGACGTAGGCTTGATAGGTGGCAACTTGGGTACCGTGAAGTTCCAAATAAGAGACACGATTCCCGCTCCCACGGGAACGGCATACGCCGCGAACGTTTCTGACGGCGGCAATTTCGATTTCTCGAACCAGAACTTTTTGGTCGCGTGGATTTATGCAGACTCCACACTTCCCGACAGCACTCAAGTGATCTTCTACTGCCAGGATCGAAGCAACTGGACAGATCCGAAACCAATCTACCCGGCCACTATATACGGAAAAAATCTCCCCAAGAATACCTGGTATCCGTTTTACTTTGATCTGTCGGCAATGAACATTCTTGATTCTACCAGCTTCAATGCGGCAAAGAATAAGATAGGCTGGTTTGGGATCATGCTTGGTGCGCCAGCCGAGGCAGGCGGCGATACCCTAGTGAAGAGCGCAACTGTCCATATCTACAAAATACAGATGCTCAATAGTGTCGTTGCTGTTGCTCCACCCGTCTGGGTTGCTGCCGATTTCGAAGGCAAGGGCAGCGGACCGAATGCCGGGAAACAAGGATTCTATGTGCCAAACTATGCATACGGTACACTCTCAAGAGCCGCTGACCTTGCGACAAGCAACGGAACATACGTCCTGCAAGCGGCGGCAGATTTTTCGAAGAGCCCGCATGAATTTGCGGTGGTCAGAGACAGCGTAGTGATGCATGATGCAGATTCGACTGCAACGCAGGTCTCATTCCAGGTCTATTTGCCGAGTAAGGCAACCGCAGGCGGTCTAGTCACCTTCTATCTGTCTGGTGGAGCCAAAGACAGTATATCGGTGGTTGATACAATTGGCACTGCAGCTATGAAAGCAAGTCAGTGGAACACGATGACGCTGGCCAAGTTGGATTCTCTTGCTGCGATCGGCAAATTTGATCCGACAAAGGCTGCTCAGGTAGGCGTGGTGATAACCTATCCGGGCAACACGGCAACATGGGCAGCGAACCTCCTGTTTGATAACCTGGTAGTTACTGGAATCTGGTTCCCGCAGGAAGTACCAGATGGAGTAAAGAGTCTCGATGTTGTCAAGGAGTTCAAGCTCTACAACAACTATCCGAACCCGTTCAACCCATCGACGGTGATTCGATACGATGTTGCAAAGACATCGAAAGTTCTTCTTCAGGTCTATGATGTGCTAGGAAGAGTCGTTGCAACAGTTGTGGATCAACAACAGCCAACCGGATCCTACAATGTGAGCTTTGACGGCTCGAAGTTCGCCAGCGGTGTTTATTTCTTCAGATTGACCGCAGGCAGCTACGTCAAGACTCAAAAGATGGTGCTTCTGAAGTAAGCTGTTGCGTTTATGAAGGCGGGATCTTTTCTTGATCCCGCCTCCATTGACACGTGGGAATGGGAGCTATTGTGAACTGGCAGAGTGTTTCCTGGCGCCGTGGATCGCAGTTGGGCCAGAAATTGGAGAAGCACCCGGGTTAAGAAATGGAGGTCTAGAGCATTCGGACTCTCTGGAGTTTGATCGGCAAGAGCCATGCTGGCGCCGTCGATATTGCAAAGAGTAATATCCCATTTTTGAATCCCCGATGCTGGTGATGGCAACATTTTCAAGTCCCCAAGGATTTCATGATTGATCAGAATCGATCCACCCTGATAGTGACATTGCCGAACAATAGCGTGACGGCCGAGTGCGATTTGATACTCACAGTTGTGTTCCGACAAACCGCTGATCTCGGTTGGAAGCTGTCTGTGCTGGCATCTTCTTGTCTTTCCCGGCTGTAGCCTGGCTCCAATGTTCTCTTCCTACGATTGAGCTGTTGCTGGTCGTTGTACGGTTGAATTCGCAACTTGAAGATCTCTGTCATCGCGAGAGAGGTCATATCTCGGATTTGCGAATCGACAATGATCTTGGATTATGTGGTTTGGTCTGAATCAATTGATTCAAAGAAATAGGGAGAAGTTTATGCCATTCATCTACAAAGTTGGGACCAGGGTATTGTGTGTCCTTGGTCTATCTTTTCTTATTGCAGTGCAATCAGTCACTGCTGCCACTTCGGGAACGATCAAGGGAAAAGTTTATGACAGGGAGGCTAAGGACGCATTGCCGGGAGCAAGTGTTTTGGTAAAAGGCACCAGTATAGGTGCCTCGACTGACCTGAACGGAGCATATGTAATCCACAACGTACCGGTTGGTACTCAGACGATTGTCGTCTCATATGTTGGATACGTGTCTTTAACTGTCACAGTGGACGTGCCTGAAGATCAAACTATGACACAGGATTTCTACCTTGAGCCGACCGCTGTCCAGGGCAAGCTAGTGGTTGTTACGGCTCAAGCTCAGGGACAGATGCAGGCAATCAACCAACAATTGGCATCCAACCAGATTGTGAGCGTAGTTTCGTCAGCGAAGATTCAGGAATTGCCGGACTTCAACGCTGCGGAAGCCATAGGGCGACTTCCGGGAGTTTCGACTCTTCGAAGTTCTGGTGAAGCTAATCAAGTCGTGATCAGAGGCATTGCCCCGCAATATAACCTCGTCGCCATTGACGGTATCTCGCTCGGTGCCACGAGTAAGTACAACCGGGGTGTCGATCTCACGATGATAACCCCTTACATGTTGCAGTCCATAGAAGTTTACAAGTCTCTCACGCCGGACCAGGATGCAGACGCAGTCGGGGGGATAGTCGACATGGAGCTTCGAGAAGCCCCGGGCGGATTACACAGCGACTTGATGTGGCAATCCGGTTACACTGCAAAAGACAAGAAGTACGGTAACTACAAAACAGTGCTTGCTGTCAGCGACAGGTTCTTCGGCGATAGACTCGGAGCATATTTGCTTTTCAATGCGGAAAGCTATGACCGCAGCGCAGACAATTTCAGCGCTTCTTACCAAATTGCGAGTGCGGCAACTCAACCCGGCCAGTATGCCAACGTGCAGGTCACGAACATGACATTGGACAGACATCTGGAGACGAGGAATCGATACGGCGGAAACCTCATCCTGGACTATAAACTGGCAAGTGGTTCCATTCAATCAATCAATATGGTCAGCCGCTTGAATTCAAATTACCAGGACTATAATACGGCTTATGACTACATAGGAAGGAACATTAATTGGAATTATGGGCGAGGGGACGCGAATACTGATCTCGCAGTTAACGCCTTGCAAGGAAAATATGATTTCGGGATCTTTTCCATGGACCTGAGTGCTGCTAATTCATACACCAGGAATTTCAATCCCCAGATTGCGAACTTCAACTTTTCTCAGGGCAACGGGATTTCATCCACCTCTCCTGTCAATACAACCCCGCAGCAACTTGTTCATCTCATATCGTACGATTCAACAAAGGCAGAACTGATCACTCTCGGGTACAACAGTTCGGATTACAAAGAGAATGATCAAAAATATTCCGGCAACTTCAAGGTTCCGCTGAATATGGGATCCAATTTGTCGGGCTTCCTGAAGTTCGGTGGTGTTTACAGGTACAATTATCGAACGAATGCTGAGACTGCTCCAACTGTACGGTTCAATTATGGGGGCCAAGAGCAGGCAAGGGACACGGTCAAGTCCCACTGGCCGACTCTTCCATACAGTAACGGCATGCTCGACTTTTATTCATACGGCTTCTCCGACTATAATCCCGATTTGGTGAAACCAATGCTGAATGGGAATTTCGGTTCACTGATCTGGGTTCCTCGGACAACAGTTCTTGATGAGATAACTACGTACTTTGCGGATCACTCATATTTGATTCAGCCGTACTTGTGGTACGCCGGACCTTTTCAGGATCTCATAAACAATTACCGTTATGTCGAGAGGTACTATGCAGGTTATGGGATGACTGAACTTGATCTCGGCACGCAGTTTATGATTGTTGGCGGGGCGCGCTATGAGATGGACGCTTCACAATACAGTGCATATCAAATCAAGGACATAAATAATCCAGTGTCGCAAAAATATACTTATGTGACAGTCTATCCTAAGAATCACTACTGGCTACCCATGGTTCAAGCTAAGTACGATGTTGCGCCGTGGGGCGACATCAGATATGCTTACACTCAAACTCTTGCCAGGACAGATTTTACGTCTCTGACTCCGGGCTATAATATCGATCAACCGGGTCAGGTCGTCAACACTGGAAACCCCGGTCTGAAGCCTGCTGAAGCTTTCAACCATGATCTCATGTTTACCGTTCACAGCAATGAGATAGGTCTGATTTCGGTCGGCGCATTTTACAAGACTATTAGGGACTTCTCATACTTTACGTCGTACTGGCTTTTGACTAACAGAACGCTTCCCGGGTATGATACGCTCGCGCAGTACCCTGGCGCGCAAAAGGGAGCGCAGATAAATACCTTCTACAACAATCCGTACAAAGCCTACTTGAAGGGCATAGAGGGAGATTTCCAGACGCGGCTCTGGTACTTGCCGGGTGCATTCAGCGGAATTGTGTTGGGTATAAACTACACGCATATATGGTCGAGCACACTGTATCCATATATCATAGATAAGAAGGTACAGGTTACGCCTCCAGTCGGCAGGCCCTACACGGTTGATTCATTGGTCGCCCAGTCGCGCGGAGGTCGGTTAATAGATCAGCCGGACGACATACTTAACGCATCAATAGGTTATGACTACAAGGGATTTTCAGGCAGGCTCTCGTTCTTGTACCAGGGAGCGATGGTGAGTGGCATAGGATCGAGAATAGAGCAGGACAGCTACACGCACGATTACTTCAGGATGGATGCATCATTCAGGCAGCTGCTGCCATGGTACGGCCTGGAGGTGTATCTTGACATAAACAACATAAACCAGAGGCCGGACATTTCAGCCCAGCAGACAATCGGCGGGTTTACTTCCGAGCAGTACTTTGGACTGACAGCTGACCTGGGGATAAGACTTGAGTTGTAGCGTGCGAGCGGAAAACCAGATCGCATCTCGAGCGTTAATGTTGAAGACATTCGTCCCTGATGACACTATGTTAGTCAAGATAGAAAACCTCTCTGATGATGGAAGAATCGAAAGGAGGGATGTGGTTTCGAAAATCTTCGAACCGAAGTTGACAGTCTTTAATAGTCAATCACAAAAACATTCAGAAGGAGAAGCGTAATGAGAAAGCTACTCAGTGCAGTAGTGTTGGTTGCTGTGATTGTCCCAGTTTCCGTGTTTGCTCAGCAGTATGGTGCTGACACGCTGTTCGTACCCCCGGACGCGCCCGGAGCAATTGGATCGATCAATACTACTATTGGAGGGGATACATCTGCAACTGGTGCACCGCAACACCACGTATACGTATTACAACGCGGTACCACTTACTATCTTAACGGCGCTTTCACAGTTAAGGCAGGCACCAATATCACCATCATCGGTCAGACTAAACCGGTGAGCGGACCGGATTATGGTCCCGCAACCATTGTTGAAGGAACTGTGACCGGTCTCTATTACTATTTCACGGTCGACTGCTACGGTGACTTCACGATGAAGAACGTGTGGATGCTTTACGCCACCGACCTAGGCACGAAAAACTGGACAGACCTGCAATTTGAGACGGACAGTTTGAAGACAACAGGCGGCCCGGTCGGAACTTTTGACAACGATATTTTTGATTGGGCTACCGGCATTGCGGTCACGGCCAATTGCACCCACTTCACGGGAGTGTTCACTAATTGCATATTCAGAAATTGCATTGACCCGACACAGTGGTGGGCAGGCAGATCGTTTGCCGAGGTGAATGCGAATTCAAGCGTTGACTCCATGGCTTACGTCAATTGCACAATTGAAAACATGGGATTCGGCGATCAAGACGATTATACTCCACCGGCTGCTACTTTCTTTAACCATAATACATTCGTGAATATTTCTAAATTCGCGTTCAAGTACTATTGGTTTACCAATCTTGTCATTGCTAACAATGTCTTCGTGAACTGCCATTTTACAGGCGAACGCTATGCCGACAGACTGGGACAGGATCCCGATCAACTTCTTTATGGCGCCGTCATAGATTGTGACACTTTACCCGCCGGGGTAACCTATAATGGCATAAATGCGTCGAACGAGGCTGACCAGCGTGTTTTTGTTTACGTGAATAACAGCAACTTTACCGATCCAATGTTCCATACGTTTTACACACAGTATAATGATAGCGTTGCGTCTCCCAAAGGTATGATACTTGACGAGCCGATGATGAATGACCGTACACTGGACATGTTCAACTGGCATCATCATTTCAAATTGGCAAACGTCTATGACGCTACCGATCCCGGCTTCGTAGTTGCGCCGACCAATGGAGACAGCATCATTGCCTTCTTGCAAGCGCGGTACGTAAACGGTGGTAACGTTGATTGGTCATTTCCATCATCCGACAGCGCACTGGCATTCCTGTGGCCGTTACATGAGAACTTGGCCTACACCAACACGACGCTGCTGAGCGCTGGAATGAGCGGCTATCCATTGGGTGACCTGTACCATTGGTTCCCGACTAAGTACGCGACGTGGGCAGCTCAGCAGTCTCAGGAAACACAAGCAATATACCACCTGATCAGCGCCGTGAAGGAGGTTGGCGGGAATCTACCTGTGAGCTTTGCGCTCTCGCAGAACTATCCGAATCCCTTTAACCCGACCACGATGATCAGCTACTCCATTTCGGCGAATGGTTTCGTCACGCTGAAGGTCTTCAACGTGCTTGGACAGGAAGTAGAGACCCTCTTCTCAGGTGTACAGAAGGCAGGAAATTATCAGGCCTCGTTCGACGGAAGCAAATTTGCTAGTGGCATCTACTTCTATCGGTTGGATGCAGGAAGTACTACCGTCACGAAGAAGATGGTGCTGCTGAAGTAAGAGTAGTTGAGAAGATTGTTGTTCTGTAAAGCGAAGTAGCGTTGATCTTAAGTAGAGCCGGGTGTATTGCCCGGCTCTCTCTTTTCGCGGCCGAGAGATCATTAGATATCAGGATGTGAGGGAGGGCATGGCACATGTCTCTTGAGTGGGACGGGTGAAGATCTGATGACCGGGCCGTGATCATCCATCTTGTTGTTGCAGTCCAGCAAGCGTCTATGGCTCTCAAAACTAAGACGAGGAATAAGTGATGGAATTCGATGGCCACGATTTTTTAAGAAGGTCTTTCCTTGTTAGCGCTATCATCTTTTTAATGGCGGCTTATTGTGCCCCGGCTTTCGGCGCCGGGACGCTCAAAGGAAAAGTATTTGATAGGGAGACCAGGGATGCGCTGCCGGGTGCGACCGTTCTTGTGAAAGGGACGAGCATAGGTGCGTCAACCGATTTGAACGGTAGCTTCATTATTCACAATGTCCCCGCGGGACAGCAGACGCTAGCGATCTCATACGTCGGATACGTGCCGCTAACTGCGGAAGTGATTGTTCCGGAAAACCAGACACTGGAGAGAGACTTTGGTCTAGAGGCCACAGCTGTACAGGGAAAGGTCGTAGAGGTGACAGCGCAGGCTCAGGGACAGATGCAGGCAATCAACCAGCAGCTTGCCTCCAACGCAATCGTGAACGTCGTTTCAGCAGCGAAGATACAAGAGCTGCCTGATTTCAATGCGGCCGAGGCGATCGGCCGACTCCCCGGCGTGTCGACTCTTCGGAATTCAGATGAAGCCAGCGAAGTCGTGATCAGGGGAATCGCGCCGCAGTATAACTTGGTCTCAATCGATGGTATCTCGCTGGGCGCCACTAGCAAGTACAACAGGGCCGTCGATTTGACCATGATAACTCCTTACATGCTCCAATCTATCGATGTGTATAAAGCGCTTACACCTGATATGAATGGCGACGCGATTGGCGGAGCGGTGGACATGGAATTGAGGCAGGCGCCGCCTGGCCTTCATGGTGATCTGATGTGGCAGTCGGGCTATACCGCGAAAGAGAATAAGTACGGCAATTACAGAACAGTCGGCTCGATTAGCGATCGATTCTTTGGGGATAGACTTGGTGCATACATCCTCCTCAACGCAGAAAGTTATGACCGGGGTGCCGACAACTTTTACGCGTCATACCGTCTTGCGAGTGAAGCGGCACCCGGACAGCAATATGCTCCGGTTGCGGTTTCCAACATGACCCTTGACCGACATCTCGAGACCAGGGGAAGATACGGCGGGAATCTCATACTGGATTACAGTTTACCTAACGGTTCCATCGAATCGATCAACATGTTCAGTCGATTGAACTCGAAATACCAGGACTACCAAACACAATTTGACTACATCGGCAGAAACCTTAACTGGAATTATACCAGAGGCGATGGAAATACTGATCTGGCTGTCAACGCTCTACGGGGGAAATATGATTTCGGATTCATGTCGTTTGATCTGACCGCAGCAAACTCTTACACCAGAAATTTTAATCCGTCGATGCCCACCTACTTTTTCACTGAGGGAAATGGAATTGCTTCCACCTCTCCTATCAACACACCACCTCAACAGCTTCTTAACCTGACCAGGTATGACTCAACCGGAGCATCGTTTAATCAGATTACCGCCGGCAGTGCCGACTACAAGGAAAACGATCAGGTTTACAAAACAAACTTCAAGATTCCCTTCAATGTCGGCCCTCACTTGTCTGGCTTTTTGAAGTTTGGCGGTGAATACAGGTATAACTATCGGACGAATGCCGAAAGCGCTCCCTTTTCCCACATAGATTATCCTGCCCTGGGATCGTTCAGGGATTCTTTGGAAAACCGATATGGTCTTGTTTGGAGTAATCAGCTTCTTCATTTCTTTGCATACAATTTTTCTGATTACAACCAGTCGTTGATGACTAACTTCCTTAGTGACAAGTTCGGAGACTTGCTCTGGGTCCCAAGAACTCCGGTGCTTGATGAGATGACAAACTACATCATAGCAAACAGATCTCTTATCTCAAGTGCGAACCGGGGATGGTACGAGGGTCCGTTTACAGACCTCGTGAACAATTATCGGTACGTCGAAAGGTATTACGCTGGGTACGCGATGTCTGAAATTGATGTCGGACCCCAGTTGATGATCGTGGGAGGAGCACGATATGAAATGGATGCAAGCCAGTTCGGTGCCGTTCGTGTAAAGGATTCAGGAAATCAGAACACTCAACTTTACACAACTGTCACAGTGTACCCAAAGAACCATTACTGGCTCCCCATGATCCAGACTAAGTACGATATTGCTCCTTGGGGTGATTTGCGGTATGCTTACACTCAGACTCTTGCCAGGCCTGATTTCACATCGCTTACTCCCGGCTGGACCATTGATCAGCCGGGCCAGGGTGTCAACACTGGCAATCCAAACCTGAAGCCTGCAGAATCATTCAATCATGATCTGATGTTTACAGTCCACAGCAACGACATAGGACTGGCGTCGGTCGGAGTATTTTACAAAACTGTGAAGGACTTCTCTTATTTCATTCAATACTGGCTTCTGAAAAATAAGACTCTTCCCGGTTATGACACCGTGGCCCAATATCCCGGTGCGCAAAACGGAGCGATAGTGAATACTTTCTATGACAATCCCTACAAGGCTTATCTGAAAGGCATCGAAGGAGATTTTCAAACCCGGCTTTGGTACCTTCCGGAGCCATTGAGCGGAATTGTGTTGGGGATTAACTACACACATATATGGTCGAGCACGCTTTATCCGTATGTGATAGACAAGAAAGTGCAGATCACTCCCCCGGTTGGCAGACCCTATACTGTTGACTCGCTCGTGGCAGCCTCGCGAGGAGGCCGGCTGCTGGATCAGCCTGACGATATAATGAACGCATCGATAGGCTATGACTTCAAGGGTTTCTCGGGACGAATTTCATTCTTGTATCAGGGAGCCATGGTGAGCGGCATCGGAACAAGAGTTGAGCAAGACGGCTATACACATGATTACTTTAGGATGGATGCGTCGCTCAGGCAGCTTTTGCCCTGGAAGGGATTCCAGTTGTATCTTGACATAAACAACATAAACCAACGACCAGACATATCAGCTCAGCAAACGATCGGTGGATTTACGTCAGAGCAATACTACGGTCTGACGGCTGACGTGGGAATAAGGTACACTTTGTAAGAGTTCCCCCAGCATATTGTCGAGCTTGCTTGGCTCCCTGCGCCAGGAACCGTTCGCAAAGGCCTCGACGGATAACATTGCCGTCAGCGGAGGCTGACAACTGAGTTTCAGCACGCAACAATCACGATTGGATCCCTGGTCAATATTTCCAAAGCCGGACATCGCTGACGGATGGCTGTTCTACTTCCGTGGAATCGCTGTCTGGAATTGAAGCGAATTGACTGCGATGTTAACCTTTGTGGTTTGCGTTTCTTTCTTTTGCACGTGACGGGTGAAGTTTGAACTTCCTGCCACGATATGTCATGAGTTATCATTTTCAAGATAAATTGGAGTTACACATGCGGAGCATATTACTTTCTCTTTTTTACCTTGGTGTCTTCGTAGCGGCGGGATCCGGTCAGACTATCGTGACGGGTAGAGTCACTGGCATAGACGACAGACAAATGGTGAAGGCGAACGTGTTTCTCAGGCAGCCATTCGACACAACCACCATCAATGCTGCGGATGTTGGTAGGAGCGGCGAGTTCAAGATTTCAATCCCATCGAAAGGTATCTGGCTCCTTGTCGTAACAGGAGTTCATCATGCAGATCACACCGTCGCACTCTACGTTGAAAAACGGACGCCTATAGAAGTGAACGTCAGGTTAGGTGCCTATACTTATTTGAATATTTTCGATGATGTCAAAGCATTCGGCAGTTTCAACAATTGGTATAATCTGACAGCAATTCCGCTTCACAAGCAGCCTGACGGTACATACACGGCCAACGTCAAGACAAAGTCCCCTTTCATCTCTTATAAACTTATGAATGTGAGATATGGAGGAAGCATAGAAGGAACCCAACCGGCCGATTACACTTATGATATTGCATTGGGGTATGAAAGTAAAATCAAAGCAAAGAACGGCATAGCGACAATTGTGTTTGATCCTCAAATGCTTCCGCGTTCGGAACGTGGAGCAGATGTCAGTTTCCCGAACGCCCAACTACTAAATAGGGATTTCAATGAGATCTATGAAGAGCGGACAGAGTTTCAGGATGCGTTCAGGAATGCCTTCAGAGAGTACATGGCATCGCGAGGAAGAAATCCGCAGGCATTTAGATTCGACTTCTCCGATGCCATATCCACCATAAAGAAGCGGCTGGAGATTGAGAAGGATCCGGTTTTACGCCGCGAACTATTCCTCAACTACCTGACCGTATATGTCATGGACCGGCGGGCCGACCCCACTTTCTATTCTACCGTGCTGAGAGAGATTCCTCCCTCTTCGGTGGTGTGGTCGTTGGATCCTCATAGCATATTCTTCGCGGTCATACATTCGGATCTCACAGAAGCGCAGAAAGATGAATATGTCCACAAGGTCATTGAAGGCAATTCAGTCAAGAGAATCGCTTCGGCTCTCTTGTTCGATGAGTTCATGGCGGCAAAGATGATGGTGGATGCCAAAAGGTCCGCATACTACTATGAAATTCTTGCGAGGAAATTTGGCGACACACCTGAAGGAAGGCATGTCGAGAGATTCTTTTCAAATCCAAGTGCCCTGGATACGGGAAGACCGGTTCCATCGTTCTCTGTGGCTTCCTCAGACAACATGGCGCGACTCATAACCAACAAATCTCTGTTAGGCAAGAACTATTTGTTGTTCTTCTGGGCAGCAAGAGATTCGGCGTCCGTTGAGGAAGTGCGGTATCTGCAGAAAGCTTATGAGAAATACAAGTCGAGTAAATTTGAAATATTGAGTCTCTCTGTGGACAGTTCATATACATCTGTGGTTGATTTCCGCAAAGGGCGGTGGAAAATGCCGTGGCTAAATGCCTTTCTAGGAAAAGATGTGAACAACAAAGTGGTACGAGAATTCCGGGTAAATGCGATACCCAAACTCTTTCTCGTTAACCCTCAAGGTATCATTGTAGCATCGGGGAACGATCTAATTGGAGAGAACCTTAATAGCACACTTGAAAGGCTTGTGAAATAGTCGCGGTCCGGTTGCAGTTATTTTGTTCTCGTTATTCGAACAAGGTGTTACGATGCCATTGCACCGATCCTCGGTTAGCGGGATGAAGTTCGCGGAGTCAGGCACTTGCGAATTGTCAGTCGAACCGCGGCACAGAACCCGCGCTATCGAGCGAGCAGGTGTACGGTTCCGTGGACATCTGATGTTATATTTCCTCAGATAAGTTTCTCTAACGTTCTTTTGGAGTAAGGAGGCTCACCAATGAGACACAATATCGACAGGCGGTCCTTTATCACAAGAGTCGCTTCAGCGGCGGCAGGGATTGGGCTCACTAATGCGTTCACGCGCGCTGACGCTGCGGCAAAGATTATCACAGGAAACTCATCTGACCGTTTGACCGTAAACATCGATGAAATCAAGTCTGACTTTTCGGAATATGAGATTACCGGAAAGTACCTTGTACCGGTTCACTGCCCGGAGTGGGTGAATCACGCCGTCTTTTATCAGGTGTATCCGCAAAGCTTCTACGACTCCGACGGGGATGGGATAGGAGATTTGCAGGGCATCATTCAGAAGTTGGATTATATTAAGAGTCTGGGTGTCGATGCGGTCTGGATTAATCCATTCTTCGATTCGCCATTTTGCGACGGCGGTTATGATATTTCAGACTATTACGACATCGCCCCTCGTTATGGCACAAACGATGACGCCAGGAAACTTTTCGAAGAGGCTCACAAGCGCGGACTGAGAATTCTGTTCGATTTCGTCGCAAGCTATACTTCCATGAAACATCCATGGTTCGAAGCTTCATCTCAACAGGAAAAGAACAAATATTCAAATTGGTACGTCTGGACCGACAACGTGTGGCTGAATCCTCCAAAACAATTTGAAGGCTCGTTCGTGAAAGGATACGGAAGAAGGAACGGCCAGTATATGCTGAACTTCTACTATTGTGAACCGGCGCTCAATTACGGATTCGCTGCTCCAGACCCGAACCAAAAGTGGGAACTTCCTGTCGATCATCCCGACGTGTTGGCGATGATGGAGGAGATGAAGAACGTTTTCCGCTTTTGGATGAAGATGGGAGCTGACGGATTTCGAGCGGACATGGCCGGGGCACTTGTGAAGTCATCCGGTCTGGAGGGAAACACTTCCACACAAACCTCCGGACAGTTTTTCACCACTCAAGAAGGTGCAACAAAGAAATTTTGGCGTGAGATAAGAGAGATAATGAACAAAGAATTTCCCGATGCCTTCATGGTTTCTGAGTGGTCGTATCCTGTCTCCGCGCTTGACGGATGCTTTCACGCGGACTTCTTCCATTGGTTTGAAGGATACAACGATCTCTTCCAGAAGGAAAGCTGGAGAATTCTCAATGGGTACTCCGAAGGCCACAGCTATTTTGACAGGGAAGGGGAAGGCGACATCACCTTTTTCCTCAGCAGGTTCATGGATCAATATGAACGCACTAAAGGAATGGGATATATCTCGCTTCCCCTGGGAAATCACGACAACGCCAGACTGGGAAATCGTCGCAGCGACGATGATCTCGAGATCATTTATGCATTCGGGCTGACCATGCCGGGTGTACCGTTCATTTATTATGGGAATGAAATTGGAATGCGTCAAATGCCGGAAAGTTGGCCCCAGGTTGAAGGCGCTTACCGACCGCGCAACGGCGCCCGGACTCCAATGCAGTGGGCGAGAGAAATGAATCTTGGTTTTTCAACCGCACGAGCGGATGAGCTCTATTTGCCTGTGGATCCGGCAGACGATGCACCAAATGTTCAAGCTCAGGAGAAGGATCCCAACTCACTGCTGAATAGAACGCGGAAGCTAATTCGATTGAGGCATGCCGAGCCGGCTCTGGCGGCGTACGCCGAATTTGTTCCACTTTATGCAAAGAAGAACACTTATCCATTCATCTTTGCAAGAGCGAAAGGTAAAGACGTCGTGCTGGTTATCTTGAATCCGGCTGGAAAAGATTATGATGCTGTGTTTGATCTCAATCTTTCGTATTCAAAGATGAATCTGTTGGCGGGTAAAGAAATGAAACTGACCAGGAGCGAGAAGAGAGTGTCTGTGATAGTGCCTGCACAATCTTACGCGATTTATAAATTGAGCTGAGATCGAAAAGATATTCCGGATAGAGGCGAACGTATTTGCAGCAGACTTTCCGACGGGGATTCAAATGTGAGGCTGCCCCGGACTTGGTCTGGTTTCTTTAGCCGGAACTTCGGAAGGATCGTGCCACCACTTCATTTCTAATTCTAGCTCGAATGTTCAGAGTAGACATAAACTCGAAATTGGCTCGCTCTATTAACTCGGCCGATGTTTCAGCTGTAGTTGGATCGGTTGTTTATCATTCGACCCCTTGCTATAATTATGCAATCAAGAGAATGGCAACACGGCGATATCGTTACAGTGCCAGGTTGCCGTTCCAGTAAGACCGAAACGGACGAATGTTCTTACTTAGCTCTCTAAAGGAGATCACATCATGAAAGTGTTAAAAGTCACAGCAGTCGTGATCGGACTACTTCAATTTGTATCCAGCACCGTTAGAGCACAAGGAGTTTGGGTTAATCAGGCAGGCTATCTGCCGGATCAGCAGAAACGTGCTTATGCCATAGATGGGGCCGATAGTTTTTATGTGACTGATGCGGTCAGCGGAGACACGGCCTACAGGGGTCCGTTGCAGCTGCAGGCGACGAAAGACCCTTCGACAGGATGGACAACCTACATTTGCGATTTCTCATCTCTCAGCAAGGAAGGGGTTTATGAAATAGCCACAGATCTTTCAGACACATCGGTCGAGTTTAGGATTTCTAAGAGCGCACTCACGGACGTTTATAGAAAATCCCAGAAGGGATTCTACTTCCAAAGATGTGGAGAGGCTCTCCTTTCCCAATATGCCGGCGTCTACGCGAGGGCCGCGTGCCATTTGGATGACGGGATGTTTCACTCTACAACGGGCGAGACCGGTTCCAAAGTCACAACCGGAGGATGGCACGATGCGGGTGATTACGGAAAATATGTGGTCAATGCGGGCATAAGTGTCGGCACTTTGCTCCTTGCTTACGAACTCTTCCCTGAAAAATTCGGGAGTGATGACCTGAACATTCCGGAAAGCGGGAATTCGGTTCCAGATATATTGGACGAAGCGAGATACGAATTGAACTGGCTGTTGGAAATGCAGGACACCGCTGACGGAGGGGTTTATTTCAAAGTGACACCGGAAAACTTCGAAGGGTTCATCATGCCAAGCCAGGATAATTCGACACGATATATTTATCAGAAATCGTCTACGGCTACCGGTGACTTTGCTGCTCTCATGGCCGAGGCTGCGCGTATCTACCTTCCCTTCGATTCAGAATTTGCATCGAAGTGCCTGTCCGCGGCTCAGAAGGCATGGCAATATCTGCGGAATAATCCTGCGATTGCTCCAACCGGAGGTTTCCGCAATCCGCCGGGAACAGGAACGGGGGAATATGGAGATGGAAATGATTCCGACGAACGATTATGGGCGGCGTCGGAATTATTCGTGACAACCGGTGCAGATTCGTTCCAAACTTATTATAAGAATCATTACAACGATTTGGGTCTTTTCACTTCGACTATGGGTTGGCCCGATGTTCGGGACATGGCACAGGTGGCGTATCTCACCGGAAAGGAATCACAGGCAGATTCCACGATCAAGGTTAAACTGCAAAGCGCACTCGTCAACTATTGTTCCAGCTTAGTCAGCATCGCTTCCGAAGACGGGTTGAATGTTACTTTAACTCCCTCGAGTTATGGGTGGGGCAGCAACAGCGGAGTTCTCAACAATGCAGTTCTCTTAATAATCGGGTACACACTTTCCGGTAACAGCTCCTTCTACAATACGGCGCTTGAACAGTTGAACTACATTCTCGGGTGCAATGTGAAGAACATGACCTACGTTACCGGCGTAGGGACTATCTCTCCTATGAATCCTCACCACAGACCATCCTACTCCGATGGGATAGTCGCACCAATCCCCGGTCTGATGGTCGGTGGACCTGACAAATATCTTGACGATGCTGTCTTGCAGGCAACCTACACGACGTCGACTCCGCCCGCTCGTTGCTATATCGACAACTGGCAAAGCTATGCTTCTAATGAAATAGCAATCAACTGGAATGCACCACTCGTATTTGTTGCCGGCTATTTCAATGAATCTTTGACAGCTTCGTCGATCAAGGAAACATCCTCTAACGTTCCTCGCGATATCGCACTCGACCAGAATTTTCCAAATCCGTTTAACCCATCAACCGTGATCAGCTATCGGCTTGCGACAGCGGGCCACGTGACTCTGAAAGTGTACGACGTGCTGGGCAGAGAGGTTAGGTCTCTCGTGAATGAGAATGAAATTGCGGGGAACCATGTAATCTCATTTGACGGTAGCATACTCCCGAGCGGAGTATATTTCTACCATCTGCAAGTCGGCAACATATCCATGGTGCGGAAAATGATGTTAATGAAATAGCTCAGGGTAATCTGCGGCGAACAGGCGGGGTGAAGGATGAAGTTGTGTAGACGGGTGGCATGCTCGCTAACGAATGCGCGGATATGAAGTCAGAAAGGGCAGGGTGAAATGCTGAGCACGGCGATCGGCCATTGAATTGAGAGACTGATCCCGGGGTGCGACTCATGACGGACGGTAGGTCCCCGGAAACTTGACATTAGTTCGGAGTACTCTTAAATTAGCGAAGCATGGTAGCGCTCACATCGAGTCGTGGAAGGGAGAGGCGATGCTATAGTCTTTGATTCCCAGATTTGTTTCCCCAGTCGTGCACGTGCGCTTTCTCATCAACAGGGCTGTACTTCAGTGTACCAAATAGAAAACTCTACAGGAGTAAGTGGCTATGAATCACTTGAAGAGGGTGGTAGCATCTTTTGTTGTGTTGATATTCGCATCAGGGTATCCGCTTATTGCAGGGACTACCGGAAAAATCGCCGGAACTATTACTGATAAGACTACTGGCGAGCCTTTGCCCGGAGTCAATGTTGTTGTGATGGGTACATCGCTGGGCACTTCAACTGACCTGAATGGTCAATACACCGTTTTGGAGGTTCTGCCCGGAACCTACAGACTCCAGGTCTCTTTGGTTGGATATAAGAAAGTTGTTGTAGAAGATGTCACTGTTCATATCGACCAGACAGCGCACGTTGATGTCGCGTTGCAGCCGGAAGCTGTTCAGGCGGGTGAGGTTGTGGTTACTGCCGAGAGACACCTCATAAGGCCTGATGTGGCGACGAGCGTCACTTCTTATGATGCCAATCAGGCTCAGCAATTGCCAACAGTCAATGTCGTGAGTGTTCTCGGATTACAAGCTGGAGTTCAAGGCGGATGGGGTGGACCCCCTGGCGGAGCTTCTGCACCGGCATTTTATACTCAAAACTATACAACGGGCAGCGTTCAGGTGGGAGGAGGCATAAGCATCCGGGGCAGTGGCGGCGATCAAATTCTATTCAACGTGGATGGCGCCACGTTAAGGGATCCGAGGAACAATGAGCCCGAAACTAGAATTGCAATGAGCGACATACAAGAGGTCTCGGTCGAGCGCGGTGGATTCAACGCCGAGTACGGGCAAGTCAGAGCCGGCATCGTTAATGTCGTTACTCGAGAAGGCGGCAAGGCCAGTTATTCGGGAAGATTGCAGGTGAGACTTGCGCCTCCTCAGCCGAAGTACTGGCTTGCACCGGGGGTGTATGATATTAACAACCCCATGTCTGCTGCCTTGCGTCCGTATTTTGATCCGGCTGTCTGCTGGACCGGTACAACAAATGGCAACTGGGACCAGTATACTCAGGATCAGTACCCAACGTTCCAGGGATGGGATGCTGTTGCCCAAACATTGAATGCTGAGGGTTACAATCTGACACCTGCGGGATGCCAGAGAGCTTTCGAATATGAGATTAGAAAGAAACAAATTACAAACCAACCAGATTTTAACATCGATGCCGGATTTGGCGGGCCGGTACCGGTGGTTAGCGACGCTTTGGGAAATCTAAGGTTCTTTGCTTCGTATCGCAGCAATAGATCTATGCTTGTGTGGCCATTGTCCAGACCGGATTACAGAGATTATGATGGCACGTTTCAGCTTAACTCCGACATTTCGCCGACCATGAAATTGCAGTTCAACGGACTTTATGGTGAGACATTCACCGAGAGACAAAATTGGGATACCGGGCTGGGAGCTTACTTCTATCCTCAATCTGCTTCGGATGTCGCGGGGATAGTAGGCTCCAATGATGGAAGCTTTAATACATTCGCACTCTATTCAAATTACTGCTTCTGTCTTACCGACATTTGGCACCGCAATCTATCTGCAAAGTTTACTCACACTCTAAACGCCAGCACGTATTACGAAGTCTTGTTACAGAACTATTCGGTGCATTACAACACAAGCCCGAATGCTCTGAGAGATACATTGGCGAAAGTAGAAGTCGTTCCAGGTTTTTACGAGGACTCTAATCCGTTCGGGTACGTCACGAACAACAACTTCGCTTATGTTGTCGTGAATGGGGGGTCGTTTTGGTCCATGCCCCGTGACTACAGTTTTGTCACCACGTCGAGTATAAAGGCTGACCTGACGAGTCAGGTGAATTTTGAGAATCTGGTTAAGGCAGGATTGGAATTTGACTACAACAGTCTGCATTTCGACTACGGTATAATAAATTCCCAACAAGGGCAAAATGTGTATTCAGCTCATACTCTGATGGATATTTTTCCATATCGTGGAGCAGCCTATGTCCAGGATAAGTTAGAGACAAAAGAGTTTACGATGAATGCCGGGTTGAGACTCGATTTGAGCGATGCAAACTTTCACTGGTGGGACGTTCGATCCTTTCACGACACTTGGCTCTGTTTACTTCCTGCCACCTGACAGCGCCACTCTTGCCAGCGCTCAGCTCCCTTCAACTCCATCGAAGATGCAGCTGGATCTGAGCCCTCGACTCGGAATCTCGCATCCGATTTCGGAGAATGCAAAACTGTTCTTCAATTATGGTTGGTTCAGAGAACTGCCACAGTATGAGACGATATTCCGCGTGAGCAGGGATCAAAGTAATAAGATGACAAGCTACGGAAATCCCAACCTTATTCTTGCTAAAACCATTTCTTATGAGCTGGGGGTTGACTTCTCGCTTGGTGATGAGTTCTTGCTTCAAGGCGCAGCTTATTACAACGATGTCGCAGATCAACAAGACGCCGTTCACTACATAGCTACGTCCGGAGTTAACTACTACGCAACGAGCTCGAATAACTACGCGGATAACAAAGGCTTCGAGGTGACACTTCGAAAGACGACAGGAGGCTGGGTGACCGGGTTTGTCAACTATACCTATCAAGTGAATACGACGGGCCACTTCAATGAATCCAATATTTACAACAGCGGTCAATTGCAGACAATTTTCAATACGAGCACTGAGAACCTTTACCAGAATCGGCCGATTCCTGCGCCGTTTGCAAGAGCGAATCTGAATTTTCTTACCCCGACTGAATTCGGCCCGGAAATAATCGGGAATCACATTCTCGGTGCCTGGATGCTGAATATCGTGCTGGACTGGCAGGATGGTTACTGGACGACTTGGAAAACGGCTGACGTTCCGAATATTGCTTACAATGTTCAGGCGGTCGATTACTTCAACGCTTATCTCAGGTTGCAGAAAACCCTTACTTTCGGAAGGTTGAATTTCCAACTCTTCATGGATGTAAACAACGTTTTCAATACTCTGAGGTTGTGGGGAACGAACAATGTGGATTATATGAACTCACTGCATTTGCCGACCAGCCCAGCATACAACAACATACCTGGAAATGACAAGGTTGGTGACTACCGAAAATCGGGAGTGGCTTGGCAGCCGATAGAACAGCAAATCATCGACATGAATTCATCGGCTCCATCTTCCAGTCAGATGAGTAACGGCAGTTCCGTTGCGATGTATTACAACAGTACGAATGGGAAATACTGGTGGTTCGGCCTTCATGGTTACTCGACCAACCCGAGTGACCGGAATTACGATCCTAATGCAGCGGCAACATGGTGGCAGGTTCCTCAATCGAAAATCAATCAAGTAGTCGCAGACAAGGCATACATACAGATGCCGAAAGAGTCAACGTTTTGGTTTCTTGATCCGAGGACTTTCTATTTCGGGCTGACATTTTCATTCAACTTGTCAGACTAACAAAGGAAAAAGGAATGTCTATAATGAAAAAGCAGGTGATTCAGCCGCAGGCTAATGTGCACATGACACATAGCTTTGTCGACGGTCTCATATCAAAGGAAAGAGTGATTCTCCTTTTGAGCGCGGGATTGTTATGTCTGAGCGGCGTCGAAGTTTCATTAGCGCAGAATGTAAAATGGCTTAGCGTGACTGATTTATTGTCGCCGATAAATTCAATTGGTGCAAATTACGAAGGTGAATATGGCGCTCAGACCCAAGGGAACTTTGGAAATTCCTTTACCTGGCCCGCTCAGTACGGATACGGCTTGAACGATCAGGACGTACTAAGAATGGAAGGCATGTGGGTTGGAGTTAAAGATTATGTCGATCGTAATGCTGGGAAGACGTTAACTCCCAAAGTGGTTGGATCGGGGCCTCGAGATGGTGTTGACCGAGTCAATCAAATCTTTCCTGTGGAGTTTAAGCTCATTGGGAAACAGCCTCACCCAAACGTGACCGTAGTCAACGGTGGAAGTCCGGCTGACGGATCGTTTCAAACTTCTTATGACCAGGTGGATGAGTATGATCCTACCATGGCTGCAGATCGAATAATGCTGGTCAAGTTCAATACTTCTGTCGGGATCACTGTGACCAGAAAAGTAATGGTCTTCGCAAATTCCCAAGACGGTACTTACTTCATTAACGACTGGGTGTTCAAGAACACCGGCATATACGATGCTGCAGGAGATGTTAATCCACAGACTCTCGATACCGTGTGGGTCTATTTCATTTATAGATATGCCTTTGCCGGTGAGGGCAACGGATGCGCTTCAGAGCCTGTCGGAGGAGTCCAGGGCACAGGTACCTGGGCAACCTTTCAATCCACATGGGGGGAGAGTACTCTAAATCATGATTTTGGAAACTATGGCGTAGGTGCTCAGGCTTTCAGCAACTCATCATCCCCTCTTTATCACATGAGAGGTTTCTATTCTTATTACGGTCCTGACAAGAACAGGTCAGTCACATATGATGATGACTGGGGATGTCCCGCTCAAACCTGGGATGGGCGGATGAGTTCATGGAAGTTTGCAGGTAATGTTACGCTTCATGCGGACAAGAGTGCTCACGATCCTTCGGATGATATTAATCAGCCGGCAACAACGTGGTTTATTTCTTCGGACCTTGATCCAGATATCAAGTCGCTTGTCAACCAGTACGATGTGGTTGGTATGGCGGACCGTTGGGCTGATATGACGGAAGGACATTCACCAATACCGCACGACTCCAGCGTGATAGTTACCGTTGGTGGTACTACACCTTATCAAGGGAACTACCCCGTCGGGCGAAGAAACAGCGGTGGAGGTACGAGCCAGGAACAAGGTTACGGTCCTTACGTCAATCTAGCGCCGGGGGACAGTATTCACATAGTATATGCTCAAGGAGCCGGCGGAATTTCTCGTGAGAAAAACCTCGAGGTCGGCGCCAACTGGGTAGAGTATTATAAAGGTACAGGAACGCCCGATTTGATCATGCCCGACGGATCGTCTGCACCGAAAACTCTTGATGGTGCGAATGCATTTAAGAAGGCATGGGTGCTTACCGGGAAGGATTCCATCATGAAGATTTATCGGGAAGCGATGAGCAATTATGCTTCCGGATACAAAGCGCCGCAGCCACCGCCACCCCCGGCGAATTTCACGGTGAGTGGACTGGGTGATAGAATTAATCTGCAGTGGTCTGAGGAGGCTGAGAAGGACGTGCACTTCAGTGGTTATGTGATCTACCGTTCCGAAGGCACCTCAATGAATCCTCTCGCAAAGTACGATAAAGTCTTTGAATGTGACAAGAGCAATCTTCCGACCGAAGTGTCTGGGATGCGTAGCTGGGACGATGTTGACGCGACAAGAGGACTCGATTACTACTATTATTTGCAGACGAAGGATGCTGGTACACAAGCAAAGGATCCAATTACCGGAGCCCACTATATACTCTACAGCAGCCTTGAATGGACTATCACCGTCTTGCCAGCATCTTTGCAGCGTCCGGCAATTCCGGCGGGGCCATTGCCATTCACATTTACTACAATGAAATGGATTGCGATGAACGGCCCAACGACCTGGTCTCTGAACAAGAAGTATGGCAGGAACGATTCTCTTAATGCTGCCGACTGGGTGACCTACAACGGAGCAAACTACGTTTATGCTCACGTAAATCAGTCGGGTGCTGGAGATTCGCTAACCAGTTCTGACCCGACAAGTCCGGCTGCTGCTGATACCATTTGGAAGAAGGTGAACGTGACAGGAAAAACGTGGGTGAGTGGCGCGGCATATAATGCTTATGATGCTGTGATCGAGAGTAGCTCGAATTACTTTACGCCGTTTCAGATTTCGGGCGGTCAGGGGCTGGATCTGGTCCGAGTTGTTCCAAATCCCTTTGACAGCCGTGCGCGCGCTTACCAGTTTGGCACCACCCCTGAGGAACAAGACAAGATAAAATTCTATGGACTTCCAGCTGCCTGCAAATTGAAAATTTTTACCGAGCGCGGAGATCTGATATACTCGATCGACCATAAAGGTACAGGTGATGAAACCTGGTATTGCCAGACCTCATCGGGTCAGATCGTTGCCAGCGGGATTTACATCCTGGCAGTTGAAGAGCTCAACGGTCAAAAGGTCTTTCGCAAATTTGTCATTATCAGGTAAGGAGATCATAGATGAAAAAGAACATAAATATCTTGGCGGTCGTGCTGTTGTGTCTCTCTTCGGTGGCAGGATTTGCGCAGCAGAAATTAGCTCAAACCGGTTTTCAATTCCTGAGTGTGGTCTCCGATGCGCGCGCAGCTGCGATGGCTGATGCTATGACAAGCATCCAGCTCGGTTCCAGCTCATTGTTCTTTAATCCTGCAGGGATGACGGGATTGAACGGCGTCGTGGACTTAAGCGGGAGCACAAATAAATGGATCGCTGATATCACTCACAATACTTTTAGTATTGAGATCAATCCGGCTAACGGCCGTTTTGGTGTGATAGGTTTCAGCATTCAGTACGTTAATTATGGAGATTTTTACGAAACGGTTTTTGATGAATCAAGTCCACAGGGATACAGAGATCTTGGCATCTCCAAATTAACCGCCATGGCTGCGGGCGTCGGTTACGCAAAGCAACTTACGGAACAGTTCAGCATCGGTGGCCAGGTAAAATGGGTGCATCAAGACCTTGGAACAAGCACAATACCTGTTGTTGTCGGAAATGATACGACTCCGACAAGTGTTTCAAACAAGCTGTCACCTCTGTCGTTCGATTTCGGAACACAGTTCAAGACCGGAATCAAGAGCCTTGTGTTCGGTATGTCGGTGCGGAATTTCTCCCAGCAGGTCAAATACGCCGCCGAAGGATTCCAGGCGCCGCTGACGTTTTCTCTTGGAATATCTATGAACCTACTTGATCTGGCTAGCGAACTTCCATTCAAACAATCGCTTCTTATGAGCATTGATGCAAGCCACTATTCAGATCGTCCTGAAGAAGTTAAAGTCGGCTTGGATTACCGGATGCTCGATATGCTGGCGTTACGTATCGGTTATTCTTCTACAAACCATCTTAATGATGAGGGAAGCGGACTTTCGTATGGGATTGGTTTGTCGAAATTCGGATTCTCCGTAGACTATGCCTACATGCCATTCGGTGATTTCGGAAACGTACAGCGATTCACTGTTCGGTTCTCGATGTAAAACGGATTCTGGCCAGAGGTGAAAAACGTACAGAAGAACACGATGTATCAAACCAAAATTGTGATTACCATGGATGTTCAAAAGAAAGACACTGTCTTTGCTTCTTCACTTCGTTCCGCGAAATGACAGATATTATTTGCTTTCTGAATGATCGTTCGTCTTTAAGGAGAAGTAAAACATGAAAGCCCATCGTTTCTTATTGGTTGCAGCTTTGTTCATGTCAGCATCGCTGATGTTCGCATCAGGGTGTAAATACAATGTTACAACACCTTTATGGGATCAACCATACAAAGCGTCCGGAGCGCCGCAGATAACTTCTGTGGTTCCGACCGGTGAGGCAAGGCCCGGACTTCAGGGTAATGTCATCACTATCTACGGACATAATTTCATTATTGCCTCCCCGGATACACTTACTCCGGACACTACGATCGTCTATTTCAACACCCTGCAAGCCAACGTCATGCTGCTTGATTCTAATAAGATCGTGGTACGCCGCCCGAACCTTGTTGCTGACTCATGTACCATAAAGGTGTCAGTCCATAACGCAATTGTTGAACCAACGGTCGGCGGATACAAGATAGACCAAGTCACGTGGCAATACGGAGGATTCTTGCAAAACATAGCCTTAGCGGGCATCGCGGTTGACAATCAAGGGTATGTGTTTGTGACGCAAAACAGTACAACCCCTAGCATTCTCAAGGCAACTTCTACTACTGACAATACTACTATTGGCAGCGTTAGTGGAGTCGGAGGATCGCTATGGGGAGCTTCCGTTGGCCCCGATGGAAATCTCTACATAACGTCGGGTGTGTCGACGAGATGGATTACAAAAGTGCTCCTGTCAACAGATTCGGTTAATCAGAAATGGGTACAGCTTCCAAGCGGCAAGGTCGCAAAGTGCGGCGACTTCAGTGCAGGAGGTTACTTCTTTACTGGTGGGACTAGGACCGATCTACTCATCATTCCGCCTTACGCTTCCGGTCAATATTCTTCCGGGCAGCTCAACGCTGCTGGTTTCTACGCCTCGGATACGATTCTAGCCGTGAAGGTCTACGATGGTTATGCTTACGTGGCGTGGAGGCCTGTTACTTCCCCGGCGTTCATACAGATCTCGAGGCACCAATTGACTTCTGATAGCACATTGGGTCCTCGAAGAGCTCGTGCTTGATATGAGCACTACCGCTTTTGCTTCCGACCGTGTGACGGGCATAGCGTTTTCCTCAGCTGGAGACATGTATATCTCAACAAATTCATCAGATCCACTTCTCGTCGATCCGGGTGCAGGCTCAGACGGAACAAAGGTGGATAATTTATACCAGGGAATTGTGCCCCCTTACTGCACCGGCATTGCGTGGAGCACCGCTTCGAATTATTTGTACATGATAACCGGAGATGGTTCGAATACGTACCCTTATACTGTGTATCGCGTTGATATGGGTGAGACCGCGGGCGGCAGATGAGTTCATGATTCAGCTTTGCTCAGACAAGATCGAAGGAAACCGTTGAATAAAGACGTCGTGCGTTACTGATTGTGTCGCGATTTCTTTCTGAGGCCAACCAACTCTTTGGCCAGTACGGTATCTGTGTATTGCAGAGCTGCACCATAGACTGCCCAAATACTCCGTTGCACCCACATGCCAACCATAATAGTTCCCGAAACTGTTATCGTTAACACAAACCGGAGTGATGCACTTGGAGCGGAGGTAGCGACCGGGGTCTACGTCTACCAAATCAATGCAGACAATCTTGTCGACGCCAAGAGGCTGATGCTGGTGAAGTGAGAGCACCGAAGCACCACGATCATCGCACGGAGACGGGATAGATTGATCGCGAGGACACAGGGAAGATAGAATTTCATAATCATTTGCCCTTTGATGTTAACGCCGTGAAGTGTTGTCGTTATTAGGCGCCACTTTGTTCATGGATAAATCGAAAAAGGGAGCTGAGCGCGATAATAATCTGGAAAGTCCTGAGAGATTTGTTGGTCAGCGTGCTTTAATTATCTTTGGTGGTTAACCGAGAGGGAGGTAGTGAAAAAGATTCAGAAAATATATTTCGCGTCACTCGCGATTGTTTTCCTCTTAACATTCTTCCTTTTTCCTGCGCTCCATGAAAGACCGATAATCACATATTCGATTGCCTGCATCCTCACATCATTCCTTTTCATTCTGATATGCAGATTGATCATGAGATACGATATTCCCATCAAGTACGTCGTAGGTTTGTTGGCTGCTGCCGTGGTTCTGAGAATGGCGTTGGTATTCATCCATCCTATCGGCTCCGACGATTATTACAGATATCTCTGGGATGGAAAAGTCATCGCGAGTGGAATCAATCCTTATCGATATGCACCAGACGACTCGGCACTGACAAGGCTTCATTCGGAAATTCTCCCCGCTCGCGTGAATTTTCCCGGCATGAGGACAATTTACCCGCCACTCGCTGAAATCTTATTCTACCTGTCATATCTAATTGGACACGAGAGCTTCATCGGCCTCAAGTCAGTTTTATTTGTCTTCGACCTGTTGACCATCTTTGCGGTCATTTTGAGTCTGAAAAAAATCGGGTTGAGTTACAAATACGTTTTGATCTACGCATTGTGTCCCGTACCTCTCTTTCAGTTCTTCATAGACGGACACGTCGATGGCTTTGGGATTCCTTTACTATTGCTGTCTGTGTTTTTTTACGTCGACGGAAAGAAGCTTCTGAGCTACCTCTTCATCGGACTGTCGATCTGTATTAAGCCGCTTGGCTTGATATTGATTCCAATATTCTTCTTTGAAGAGAAAAGCCTTTCCGAACGTATGAAAGTTGCATTGATTCCAGTCGCTGTTTGCTTCGCAATGTATCTACCTTTTCTATTCTCGGGCTCTCCGTTTCAGGCTCTGGTTAATTTTACTCAGAACTGGACATTTAACGGAATTGTGTTTGATGCTCTGGACTTTTTCATCCGCGACAATCAGAGAACCAGATTGCTCTGCGCGATAATGCTTCTGGTTTGTTACATTCCATTGATACTTAGCCGCAAGGACTTGTTGTCGAAGATCTATCTGTCAGTATTCCTCCTCCTTATCTTCTCTCCCGTTGTTCATCCCTGGTACTTAGGATGGCTTGCAATCTTTCTACCGCTCGTTAGGAAGTGGAGCGGAATCGCTTACGCAGGCATGATAAGCCTGACCGTATTTACTGTAATGAACTATCAGCTGACAGGAGTCTGGAAGGAGTACACATCGGTTCTTCTGCTGGAATACGTTCCGGTTCTGGTATTGTTTGGCTTCGAGTTGATCAAAGGCAATATACGACCGGGGACGATATCCAATTGACGAGATATCATCCTGCTCGTTCGCATCGGCTTGAGCACGGAAGGCGGAAGTTCAGTGGGATAGAAATTCCACTCCACTCAGGATCACGAATTCGTTGACTCCGAAGGTACCACTGGAGTTTGTCGGCCCCAGAGTTTTTCCATTTGTTCGAGTGTTCTCCCTTTTGTTTCCGGTATCATCTTCCACATAAACAGGCCGGCGAGTATAGCCATCAATCCGTAGATCCAGTACACAAATCCATGATGAAAAATATTTGTGAGAGATGTACTCCTATCCAGCATCGGGAACGTCCACGATACGATGTAATTTGATATCCACATCGTCGCGACGGCGATCGACATGGCTTTGCCTCTGATTGCTGTCGGAAAGATTTCGGACAGTAGGACCCAAACGACCGGTCCCCAGGAAAAAGAGAATCCAGCCATGTACAGAAGCATGCAGAGTAGCGCTGCAAGTCCGAGGTTAGTTGACAGGAAAACGAACCCGAGAGCCACCATCGCCACGGCCATTATCGAAGCACCGAGCATTTGCAGCGGCTTCCGCCCAAATCTGTCGACGGTGTTTATTGCGACTATGGCGAATGTCAGATTCACCGAACCGACGATGACCGTTTGCAGAAGAGCTGCGTTTGTTTTACTTCCCATGCTTTTGAAAATCTCAGGACCGTAATAGAGAACAACATTGATTCCGATAAACTGCTGGAGCGCAGCGAGCACTGTACCTATAAGAATCAATTTCCATCCGTATGAAAATAGATTTCCCTCCTTGAATGCCAGCGATTCTCTTACCTCGGCAATAATTTGTTTTGCGGCTTCGCTGCCGCTGAGTCTGTCAAGTATGGATGCCGCCTTTTCGTCTCGCCCCTTCATCACAAGCCATCTTGGGGTCTCCGGAATAAGATAAAGCAGCGCGAAGAAGAGGACAGCGGGGATAATCTCTGACGCGAACATCCATCTCCATCCGATTACATTTATCCAATTATCATTGCCCTGAAGTGAAATAAAATAATTCACAAAATAGACCGCCATCATCCCCGTTATGATGGCAAGCTGATTGTATGAGACCAGCTTTCCTCTCCTGTCGGCGGGAGAAATCTCCGCTATGTAAAGAGGGGAGAGAAGGGATGCCATTCCAACTCCGACGCCGCCGATGATGCGGTAAATTATGAATTGGCTGAGGACTGAATATCCTCCATGGCCTATTGGGTGAAACCCAATTTCCGGCATCGCCGAACCGACGGAGGTTATCATGAAGAGAATCGCGGACAATATCAGCGACCTCTTCCTGCCAAGCTTGTTGCTCACGAAGCCTGCGACGGCGCCACCAATGACGCAACCGATAAGAGCACTCGACACCGTGAATCCGAGAAGGGAGTTCGCAGAAATCTCTGACAAACCTCTGGGCGAAATGAAGTAGTAATTCAAAGCGCTTACAGTGCCGGATATGACTGCGGTGTCGTAACCAAAAAGCAATCCTCCAAGCGTTGCGACCAATGTGATTCGAAATGCGTATGAATTGCCCTTTCCTTCGATAGAGTGTTCCATTCCAGCGCCCTGACGATTTATGAGATGATTTCAATCGGAGAGAATGTCAGACCTAATTGTGAGTCTTTACTCCCTCTGCATCGGTTGTTCTAATCGTTTCGACAAATTTTCGAATATGTTCCGGCGTAGTGCCGCAGCATCCGCCGATGATGTTGGCTCCGGCGTCAATCAGCGGCCTGATAAAGCTTGCCATAATTTCCGGCGATTCCGGAAACACGGACTTGCCGTCGATGAGCGTCGGCAGACCGGCGTTTGCCTGGATTAATATCGGGATTGTCTTGTCCACGAGACGAAATTGCCTGGCAATTCCAACCATGTTTTCGATTCCGTTGCCGCAGTTTGCTCCAATGATTTCTGCGCCCGCTTCTATCAGGGATTCGGCGGCGGTTTGCGGATCTGTTCCCATCATGGTGTGAAAACCGATATTGTCGTTTCCATCAAACGTCATGGTACAGATAATTTCGCACCGGGTGTTTTGCTTGGCCGCTCTTATTGCACACTTAGCTTCCTCAAGATCGAACATCGTCTCGATGGCAATCGCATCAGCACCGCCGGCTTCAAGAGCCATTACCTGTTCCCTGAAGCACTCATACAAATCTTCTGGGGTCACGTCGACCATCATAATGATTTTTCCGGTCGGCCCGACGGATCCCAGCACGATGATTTTGTCGCCTGCAGCTTCGCGTGAAATCTCTGCGGCAGCTTTATTTAGTTCGGTGACATTCTGTCCTAATCCGAAGTATTCCAATTTGAATTTGTTACCGCCAAAACTGTTTGTCTCTATCATGTCCGCCCCGGCCGCTGCATAGCTCTTTGCAATATCGAGGACCTCGGTGCGATGACTTACATTCCATAACTCCGGACATTCCCCCATCTTCAGTCCTTTCGAATGAAGCATCGTTCCCCAGGCACCGTCTGAAACAAGTATCTCACCCGAAAGAACTCTCTCTCTAATTTTCTTCATACAAATCAATCCTCTACTTTTGTGCGAGGAATCGGTTTGCAGAATGCTTTCAGATTCTCAATTGGTGTCTTCGAGGGTATCTCGCATCCTGCACTTACCATGAAAGGATCGCCCGCAGCCTTGTACGTGTTTTCAACAAATTTACGAATTGAAGCGGGCGTGCCTCGCAAAATTCCTGTTACCGGATCAATATTGCCGCCGATCACCACTTTATCACGGACGATTTCGCGCACGTCCGCCACGTCCACCATGTGATCGACATCCAGGATATCGACCTCCAAGTCGGCAATCTGTCGGAGC
Organism: uncultured Bacteroidota bacterium; assembly: GCA_963704305.1. Taxonomy (GTDB): domain Bacteria; phylum Bacteroidota; class Ignavibacteria; order Kryptoniales; family JAKASW01; genus JAKASW01. The sequence continues at coordinate 3,091,434 of OY969888.1, forward strand.
AAGTGCGTGATGTTGCCGCAAATGTGAAGTCGGGCAAAGGCACCCGCCTCATGGATTCCTTTCACGAGTTGCCTTTCTCTCGGCAGGATATGAGATCCGTAAAACTCGGCTGACAACTGGCTTACAATGGCATCGCCGATTCCGATAGTGTCCGCCCCCGCGTCGACCTGCGCCCTTGCAAAGTCGATCCCGACCTCGACGCAGATGTCCATGAGACTTGAAAGAAATTCCGGATCTTCAATCGTATCCATCAGAAAATTCGTCACCCCGCGGAGGTCGGCAGCTTCCGCACCGGGCCCTTCGACCCAGCCCATGATAGAATATTTTCTCCCGTGAAGTCTTTTGTATTCTCCAACAGCTTTGAGACGATCCACCATGCGCTTCGAAACGTAAGGATCCGGATGGAGGAGGACAGACAGATCCTTCGTGCTTTCAAGCGGATTCGTGCAGTGGGGAACTCCATCCCTGACATAGGTCACCTGTCCTCCGAATCCTTGAGTCTCCCGGTAGGGATCTGAGATCGCACTCAATTGGTCGAAGCCGAAGTCTTCAGCACACCTGTGGTTTGCGTCGACAAGAACTCTATAGTCTGACGCAAACTCTCCATAGTTCGACCCGATATATTCCGCGGCGAACTGCATGACGATCGGTACGCGGGGAAGGTAATCGATTTCCTCGCCTTTCAACATGGCGACATATCTTTCGAAGCCGTTCACAGCCCCAGCTTCTTATTTTGACATCGTGGTCTTGTGTCTGAGATTTCTGTAAAGGCAGTCTTCCTCGTCGCACAGGTTGCAGGTGTATGGATTGAACTTCACTGATTTTCCAATGCCGATGATTCCGCTGACAGATTTGATCGGCCGCATCAGACATGAGTCGGTCAATTCAACGCCGCAAAATTTGTTCGGCAGCAAACTGAAGAGTTTTTTCTGCTCGGATACATCCCACCCGCAATACCCGGGACTGTAGCGATTGGTGATCCGCAGGTCTGCTACTTCCATATTGTTCTTGAGAGCATCTTGAATCAGATCCATGGCTTCCTCTACCACCAGCGAGCCATAAACGTCGTAAACATACCCTTTGAGATAGTCTCCTTCTTTCATCAGCTCTCTCGATCTTTCGATTATCTCATTGCCCGCGGTGCAGACGAAAACAGCTACCTTCTCCACCTTCTTCAACTGTTGAAAGACCGTCCTCTTGATATCGAAGCTCTCACCTGAAAGGAGCAATGTGAAGTCCTTCTGATCGAACGAGACAGGATTTATTATTTCATATCCCCCCTTCGCATGGATCAGCTTGCCGCCGTTTGTTAACACGTCGTCCAGTGATTCGTCCAAGTGTGAAGGTATGGGGCTTAGATCGTAACCCATGACGCAGGCAAACGCTTCTCTTGAAAGATTCAGGTCTTCAGCGTTGAATGAGAATATCTCAGTTTCCACTTTCTCTCAAAATAATCTTATTAGTTCCTGGAATTGAAGGAGTCGACGGCATTAAAGAACGATACAATATTCTGAACAGGCGAATCCGGCGGAACATCGCAGCCTGATGATATGATGAAGTTCCTGTGATCCGCCGTCTCATTCAGAAGTTCGGTCGTAGTGTCAAATACATGTTTCGGCGTTCCGGATTTGAAAACGGTGACCGGGTCCACGTTGCCGAACACAAGCGTGCTTTCGGGAACTTCATTCAACACCTTCGATAAATTTACTTTGTTTCCAAAATGCAATCCACCCGCTCCAGTTGAGATCATCGATTGTGTAACTTGCCCCGTGTTTCCGCAATTGTGCAGTATGAAAAGAAATTCCGGGTCCTGAACATCATCGACAATCTTCTTTATGTATGCCGAGGAAAATTCATCGCACATTTCGCCCGATAATAAACCGGCCGCAGGCTCGGCCATTATTACTCCGCTCGTACCAACTCTTTTCATTTCCCGTACATACCGATCCAGAAACGAGGAACACTTTCCCAGAAGCAGCTTGATTGTTTCCGGCTCGGTAAAAAGTGAAATCATGATTTCGGAGATGCCGAACAATCTTCCCGCAAGCGAAAACGGTCCGATGCACTCGGAGAAGACAGGTTTGTCCGTAATGCCCTCGACTGCAAGTCTCGCAGCCCTGAGATATTGCGGGAGACGCGAGCAATTGAGAGGCGGGATCTCTAATTTCTCTATAGACTTCTCATCGCTGACGAGGCGGTCGGCGACATTCGGGATCTCATCAGCATATAAATATATCTTGCTTCCAAACGCTTCCGCTTCAACTGTCAGATCCATGATCATCGTCGCCGCCTCCGGAGAATATTTCTCCTGGATTGCTTTGATTGCACGAAATTGTATTTCGCCGTCCGTGACAGCATCGATTATCCCCTTCCCGATCATTTCAATGCCTGGATGCGTCATGATGGGAATGGCGAGCCGTTTGTCAGATTCAAAGACTGCCGCCTTCCAGTTGGACATGCTAACGCTCACGGTATTGAATCCTTTGAAATCGAATAGTTATTACCAGTGACCTGAACAGTCGAAATCATCCAGGAAGGTCTCTGATTAATTTCCTGGCAATGAAATGTCGATCAAGAGTTGAGCGTGTTGAGGAACCGAACCGCACCGTGAGGATCGGGAGAATAAAACGTCGCACCTATCTTCGCACAGAAATCCGCCGTGAGTGGCGCCCCGCCGACGAGTATGACTTTGTTTGGATATTTATTTTTTATTTCCGTGACGATCGATTCCATGTTTGCCATCGTAGTCGTGAGAAGCGCGGACATTCCGACGACGCAATCGGGATATTTAGCAATTGCCTCGAGGTACTTCTCGGATCTTACATCGACGCCGAGATCGACAACCTCCCAGCCTGCTCCTTCGATGGTCATCGCTACGATGTTCTTTCCTATGTCGTGCAGGTCGCCCATGACAGTTCCCACGACAAATACGCCTTTTCGTTTTATCTCTCCCGAGCTGAAGAACGGCTTCAGGTGCTTCATGGCCGCGGTCATCGCCTTTGCTGAGATCAACATCTCCGGTACGAACGCTTTGCCTTGTGAGAATTTTTCTCCGATCCTCGACATCCCAGGTATCAATCCTTTGTTCAGTACTTCCTCCGGTTTGATCCCGCTTTCAATCGCAAGCTTGCAGAGTTCATCGGCGCCGTCCTGACCTTTGAGGGCAGGGGGATACGGCGAAGCTTTGTTGATCTTTCCGAGCTCTATGCAGGTAGTCAATTTCTCGAGTACGTCATCCATCTGTTGTCCTTTGACGTGAAGTTCGAATAAACAATTTAGTACTTTCTGTATTTATTAAAAGTATCTATCATTGAAATCAGGTTCTCGATAGGAACTCTTGCCTGGATATTGTGCACGGCATTGAAGACAAATCCTCCTCCGGGCCCAAAAGTATCGATCCTCGATCTTACCTGGGCCGCGACCTCGCCCGGGGTTCCGAACGGCAGCGTCTTCTGAGTATCGATTCCACCTCCCCAGAATGTGAATTTGTCTCCGAACTCCGACTTCAGCGATCCCGGATCCATCTCGGCGGCGGAGCACTGGACCGGATTCAGAATATCGAATCCGGCCTCAACAAAGTCCGGGAGCAGTCTGTACACCGAACCGCATGAGTGAATGAATGATCTCCACTTCGTGTTCCTGTGGATCCAGCCGTTCACCTCTTTGTGAAATGGCTGGTACAGGTCGCGATAAGCTTCGGGGGAAATGAAAGGTCCGGATTGCGCTCCGAAATCTGTTCCTGTCAAGAAAACTGCCGCGACTTTGTTTCCGACAGCCGAGAAGATCGTTGCCAGGTTCTTGATGCCAATTTCACATTGTCTTTCGAAAACGGAATAGACGAAATCTCTGCGGGTGACTGTGCTCATGTACCATTCTTCTATATCGCGGATGCCTTTCGGATTCTTCAGCCACACGGCGGGGATAAGAGCAATATCACCGAACGCTGTTCCACCAAACGATGCCAGGATCGCTTTGTCTGTCCTGCTGTACAATCGATCAGCCTCATTCTTGAAATGATTCAGATCCTCGTTTGAGATCCGTTCAAATTCTTCCAGGTTATCTTCGACTTTCAATTTCTCGTCGTCGAGCGGCTCCTGTCGTACGATCGCATCAAAATAAAAACCTTCCCTGGGCATTCTGCCGCTTGGAGGAACTGACTTATCGCCTTCTGGATACAAGAGAATATCGCCGTTCGGTTCGGGGTCGGTATTGAATCCCTCGGGTACAAGAACCGGCGTTCCATCAAATAACTCCCACTCTTTCCAATTTTTGTTTTCAAACCCGAACATTGTCTTTCGTGCGATCAGCCCGGCAACATCGATCCCGACCGCGCCCATCAAGTCCGCGTCGATTTCACCAAGCACTTGATACGGTTCAGTTACTTTTACAGGAGTGCCGGGAGAGTCCAATCCTAACGCCTGTCGAAGTTTGTATACAGTACTCGCATGCATACCTGTCACAGCACTGCCGCCAATGTCCAATGGAATCTTGTCGGGTTCCTGATGATTAAGTGTCGCGGTTACTCTCTCTCGTGATATCATTTCTCAACCCCACTTCCTTCCGCCTATGGGATGCAGATAGGATTTCCGTGACAGTTTGCTTATTTCTTCTTTGTCGATTCTCATTCCGTTCAAAAACTCTGGTGCTCGGTTCGGCGGATGATTTCGTCCTGGAGATCCTTTCCCAGGTCGTTGAAGTAGTCGCTATATCCGGCGACTCTCACGATGAGGTCACGGTACTTCTCTGGATGCGCCTGGGCATCGCGCAGCGTCTCGGCTGTCACAACATTGAACTGTATATGATGGCCGTCTAACCTGAAGTAGCTGCGGATCAGAGAAGTCAGGTTGTTCACTCCGTCTTCGGAATCCAGTAGATGCGGAGAGAATTTTTGGTTCAGTAACGTTCCACCGGTCTTGACGTGATCTATTTTTGCTGCCGATTTCACTACGGCAGTTGGTCCCCTGGTGTCGGCGCCTTGCACCGGAGATATTCCTTCCGAAAGCGGTTCATATGCTTTTCGGCCGTCTGAAGTTGCCATCGTCACGCTTCCGAAATAAACATGACATGTCGTCGGGAGCATGTTGATCCGGTAGACTCCTCCCTTCGTCGTGGGTCTGCCGTTGATCGAATCGTAATAAATATTGAAGATCTCGACAGCTTGCTCGTCCGCATAATCGTCGTCGTTACCGTACTTCGGCGTGTGATAGATCAAATCCAATCGCAGTTTTTCACGGCGTTCAAAGTTCGCATCGAGAGCTTGAAGAAGTTCATTCAGAGTAAATCTCTTCTCATCGAAGACGTTGTACTTGATAGAAGTCAGAATGTCTGTCAGACTTCCGAGCCCGACTCCTTGCACATAGTTCGTATTATATCGAGCGCCGCCGGCATTGTAATCGATCCCTTTCGCAATGCAATCGTCTATCAAGATTGAAAGGAATGGCACCGGCAGATAATCGGCATACAGTCGTTCGATGATATTATTTCCCTTTATCTTCACATCCGCAAAATAGCTCTCCTGTCTTTTGAAGCTTTCAAGAAGTTGATCGAACGTATCGAAAGATGTCGGATCGCCGGTACGGATGCCGATCTCTTTTCCGGTCCGCGGGTCAACTCCGTTATGAAGAGTCAGCTCAAAGATCTTGACCAAATTGAAATAACCTGTGAGGATATAGCTCTCTGTCCCGAATGCTCCGGTCTCCACGCAACCGCTTGCGCCGCCGTTGCGGGCGTCTTCGATTGTCTTTCCCTGTCGAACAAGCTCTTGTATGATCTCATCCGTATTGAACACCGACGGCTGTCCGAAACCGGTACGGATGATTTCGATGGCGCGCTTTATGAATCGATCGGGATTCTTCTTGCTTACCTGTATCATGGAGCTCGGTTGAACGAGCCTCATCTCATCGATGACATCGAGAATCAGATAACTGAGATCGTTTACGCCGTCGGAGCCATCTTCCTTCACGCCTCCGAGATTTATCAGAGCAAAATCGGTGTACGTGCTGCTTTCTGCCGCGGTCACTCCGACTTTCGGCGGGGCAGGATGGTTGTTGAACTTTATCCAGAATGACTCTAAGAGTTCTTTCGCCTTTTCTTCGGTTAGAGTCCCGGCTTCAACTTCTCTTTTGTAGAATGGATACAGATGCTGGTCCAGTCTGCCGGGATTGAACGAATCCCATGGATTGAGCTCGGTGATCACACCTAAGTGCACGAACCAGTAGTATTGCAGCGCCTCGTGGAACGTGCGAGGAGCATGCGCGGGAACTCGACGGCAGATCGAAGCCATTTCCAAAAGTTCTCTTCTCCTCGCTTCATTTTTTTCATCGCTTGCGAGTTGATCGAGAGCGTCGGCATATCGATCGGCATACAGAATTACCGCTTCAGCAGATATGTCCATCGCTTTCAGCTCTTCACGTTTTTCGTACGCGCGCATGTCGGTGAAGAAGTCGAGCGCAGCGATCGAACGTTTGATATCCTCCTTGATGTCGAGCATTCCTTTATGATAGATCTTGTTTCCATTTGCAGTATGACCCGGTGCTCGCTGCTCGAGGAACTCCGTGAAAATTCCCGCCTCGTATGCGGTGATCCATTCTGGGTCGACAGATTTGAATATCTTCTCCCGAATTGCTTTTCCCTTCCAGTACGGAATAACAACGTCCCGGTAAATTTTCCTCGTTTCTTCATCAACTTTGAACGACACTTTCGGCCGCGCATCGAGAATCGTCAGATCGTCTAACGAATGAAGACAGATTTCAGGATATGTTGGTGCGGCTTTCGGTGCCGGTCCGCGTTCTCCGACAATGAGCTCGCCTTCATTTATGCATAATTTTTTGTTCGACAGAATATGTTTGAACGCGAGCGCTCGCATCACAGGAATGGAGACCGACTCCGCCAGGCCGCTATTGAAAAACTCCGTGAGGAGAAGCGCACGCTCTGGAGAAATCCTGTTGACAGCGTTTATACTTTGTTCTCGAAGTCTCTGAATTCTTGGAGTCACTGCTTATCCTCCGATCTTTACGATGAAGCCGCTCTGCGCGAACCGAGCTTTCAACTGAGACATCGCTTGATCCGTTGGAGGTTGCGCATCTCTCATCTTGTTTTCCATTTCAAGTCTCTCATATTTGCCGCCGGCAATCGAATGATAGGGAAGGAGGTCCACTTCTTTTATCGATGGGATGGAATGTAAGTACTCAATCAGCCGGGAAATGTTTTCATCCGTGTCTGTTATGTTTGGAATGACCGGGAAGCGAATGATGACCTTGCGTCCATCTCTTGCGAGTCGCTGCAAGTTCTCGAGGATTATTCTGTTTGAAACGCCTGTATATTCCCGATGCTTCTCATCGTCCATCAGCTTCAGGTCAAAGAGAAATAGATCGATGAGATCCGCGACCGCGTCTACCACTTCAGCAGTGGCATACCCGCATGTGTCGAGAGTGGTGTGAATACGGTTTTTGCGGCATTCGATTGCGAGCGCTCTCAGGAATTCATTCTGGAGCAGCGGTTCGCCACCGGAGAACGTGACGCCCCCGTCTGACTCGTCGTAAAAGATAGTCTCCCGTTTCACTTCCGCCATCACTTCGTCCACCGTCATCATGCGGCCGACACTCGAGTCTTCACAGAAGGTCTGTCCATCAAGTCTAATTTCTTTCCTGATAGTCTCGGTGCTCGTCGACTGGCTTTCGGGATTATGGCACCACCAGCATCGGAGCGAACATCCTTTAAAGAAAACTGTCTGGCGAATGCCAGGCCCGTCATGGAGCGCATACCTCTTTATGTCGAAAACTAAGCCCCTCATGCATCACCTGTTTTATGACGGAATCTAATCTATTAATTGGCAGCGAATCGTTCAACGTAGTGAGATGGTTCTAGCTTTGTCGCGCCGGTTCTTCCGGTAACCCCGCGCGCTCTTATGCTCTAATGCTCCTCAAAATCATGTAGAGTTTTTCTGTTCAGGTCGGCTAACGCGAGCTCATAATCGATAAGAGCATTGAGACTGTTTGTCTTCGCGTCGGTCAGGCGAAGCTGCATCTGCTGAAGCTCGGAACTTGTAATGTTGCCTGCCTGGAAACGCTGAATGCTCATGTCATAACTTTTCTGGGCAACCGCGACACTTTTGCTCAGAGCCTCTACTCTCGCCTTCGCAAAACTAATCCGGTTCACGACCTCAATTATTTCCTTCTTTATCTGCTCCCTGTCGTTTTCATAAACAAGTTCGTACTGGTGCAGAGAAGCCTCCGTCGATTCCACTTGACGGCGGTTCGCTCCCCAATCGAGCACGGGCACTTTGACGGTGAAGGTGACACTTCTGCTTCCGGCAAAGTCGTGATAGATTTCCTGAAACAAATTGTCGTCCTTATTTATCCCGTAATTCGCAGAGAGCACTGCACTCACGTTCCCCTGTGAATTGATTTCATCGACAGAAAGTCTGCCGAGCGCAATGTCAGCTTTGGCGTTCTCTAATTCCTTCCTGCTTGCCAGCGCATAGTTGATGGCTTCGTTCAAATCGACGGTCACCGGTTTGTACTGGAGCTCCGCAGATACATCAATGCTGTCGTTCAAGTTAAGGCCGATAAGGATTTTGAAATTGTTTAACGACTCGCTCAGAGCATTCTCGGCACTCAGGAGATCGTTGCGGCTTGAAGCAAGATCAACTTCGAGCTGGAGTGCATCTACCTCAGCGTTGACTCCCGCCTTGTATTTGTTTTGAGCGGTGTTGTATGAATCTTCGGTCTGTTTAACTTTCTCTCGCGCAATCTCCACGTTTTCTTTTGCCTGATAAAGCTGGTAGAAACCCGCGGTGACATTGTAAACAATATCGTTCGACGCGATCGCATAGTTCCTTTTCGCTTTCTCCATGTTTATTTCTGCACGAGTCAGGTTGGCTTTCAGCGTATTGAATGTGAACAGCGGCTGCTGAAAGCTCAAGCTTAGGTTGGAATAATAATCGACTGGAATCTGCGCCCCGCTGCTGAACTGAGATCTTTTCCAGAGATCGCCCATTAGAGTGAATGTGCCGTTTGTAAGAATAATCGGCTGGGTGAAATTCAACTGCCCTTCAAAAGTGGTGAAACCGTAATTGAAAAACTGCTCCGTCCCAGTGAGCGGATTGAATTCGTTCGAAAGAGTCCGCGAATAGCTGGGGACGTTGAATACCATATTAACCGAAGTCATCAGACCCAGCTTGGCAGCTTCAAGACTCTTTTCAGAACTCAATAGCGCGAGGTCTGCGGACTTTACGTTGAAGCTTTTGTCAAGTGCGATCGAGATTGCGTCTTTGAGAGTAAGTACATTTTGCGCATAGGCGAAGTTGATCAAAGCAAGATACAACGGAAAAGCCCTGGAGAAGAGTTTCATTTTTCATTTACCTCCATTTCTTCCAATGCGATGAAAGCAACAGAACGAGAAGAAGAACGATTGAAGAGTTTGCCGCTGACAATGAGATCAATGCTGATCCGCCAAATCAGTGGACCCAACTCCCGACGAATGTTCTTTCTAAAGCCGGACTGACATTTTTCTATTCATATCTCAAAGAGTCGATCGGGTTCTGCTCGGCCGCCTTCTTAGCAGGATAAATTCCGAAAACCAGGCCTGTCGCGACTGAGATGACAAAAGCCATCACGACGGCGAACAGCGATATAATCGTCTTCCATTCCGCGTATGTTGAAATCAAAGAAGTCAGGAAGAAGCCGACCACGATTCCGATCAAGCCGCCCGCGACACTTATCGTCAAGGCTTCATAAACAAACTGGTTCAGCACGTCGACCTTTGTTGCGCCGACGGCCCTCCGCACGCCTATTTCTCTTGTCCGCTCCAAAATATTCGCGAGCATAATATTCATTATCCCGATCCCTCCTACAAGAAGAGAAATACCTGCGATGGCTCCCATGACTATGTTGAATATCCTCTGAGTCTTTTGCTTCTGTGCAAGCAGCGCTTCCGGAAGAATTAATTCATAATCCTTTATGCCGAAGTGCTTTCTTTCGAGAACCTTTTCGACAAGGTAAGCCGCCATCTTAAGCTGGTCGGAGTTTCTCACTTTGGCGGTCAGTTCATCCACAGAATTTCTGTCTATGACGTTGGCCGGTTGCTGCATTCCCGGATAAAAAAACACGACGTTCGATTCGTTTGCCTGCGGCGGTTCCATTCTGTACAGCATTGTGGAAAGAGGAACGTAAATCTCTGCGTTGAAATTTCGGAGGCCGAGGCTGGTGCCGGTTGAAGTGACATTCTTTGGAGACATAACTCCGATTATGTGAAACCACAAATCGCCTAGCTTTATCTCCTTGTCGACGGGATCTTCGAACTTGAAAAGTTTTTCCTTTATGTCCGAGCCGATGACACACACATTTGCATAAGATAAAATGTGAAAGCTCTTGAAGAATCTGCCTGCCTGAAGTTTTGAGTTATAAGTCTGCGGATAGGAGGGCGTCGTGCCGATAACCTTGGCATCGAGAATGCTCGACTTATAGATCACGTTGCAATTTATCTCGCGCTGCGGAGTGACATATTCAATCGACGGGACAAGCTCCTCGATCGACCTTTCATCATTTAAGGAGAGGCCGGGTGAAAATATGGCTTTTGTTTTATTTACTCCTTGCTTGATAGCCGTACGCTGGATGATGATGTTGTTTGTTCCCATCAGTTCGATCTGTTGAAGAGTCTCCTGTTTTGCACCTTCACCTATCGACATCATCGCAATCACCGACGCTACTCCGAAGACAATCCCAAGCATTGTCAAAGAAGCTCGCATCTTATTCGAGCGGAGTCCCGACAGACCTATCTTGAACGACTCGGAGGCTTTCATCATTTCACCGATGATGGATAAGAAACAGATTTCGTACCTTCCCCTTGATTTTCCAGATCATATGTCCTCAAGTTGGGATCGACGAGAGCGACCACATCGTTAGATCCAATTCCTTTCGTGATCACTATGTAATCTTCGCTCTTTACACCCGTCTCGACTTCTCGCTCGTCAAAGCTCGAGCCGCTCTTGACATAAACGATCTTCTTCCCGCCTTTATCGAACACCGATTCTTGAGGGACGTAAACTACATTCAATATCTGATCGATAATTATCTTGTTGCTAGTGGTCATTCCCGGCTTCAAGATCGGCGATTGAGACAGCACGTCGACTTCGACTTCGAAGACTTTTATGGTTGAGTTTCTGTCCCTTGTCCTTCCCAGCGAAGCAACCGAAGAAATCACGCCCGTAAACGTGCTGTCCTGGAATGCATCCAACTTCACCAGAACCTTTTGGCCCACGCGAACTCTGCTGACGTCTACCTCGTTTACATATGTCATGCTTTGCATTGCCGAAAGATCGGGGAGACTTACCACGGGCATACCGGGCCATGGTGTATCGCCTATCATAATCTTCCTACCGGTGCTCCAGTTGATTTCGTATACAACCAGGCCTTCTTTGGGAGCCTTGAGAGTCAGTGCATCGAGATCTCTCTTCGCTTTATCGAGTGTAGCTTTTGCCTGCTGCATTTGGGTATCAGTTTTTCCCAGCTCCGATTTCTGAATGATCTTCTGGGACTCGAGCTCCTGCTGCGCTTTCGTCAGACTCAACTGGTCCTTCTCAAGCTCGAGTTTGGACTGCTGTTGCTTGATCTCAGCTTCGAACTTCATCTGCTCGAGGTTGAGCTTTGATAGTTCATACGAAAGTTGCGCCTCTTTCAATGCCGATTCGAGATTTGTCAGTTGAGATTTCTGATCTGCAACGAGCTTTGCCCTATCCGATAACGCAATGTCAAGCTTCGACTGCGCATCTTTGAAGTTCGTTATAGCCTCTGTCGGATCGAACTTCACAACAACGTCACCCGCATGGACATAGGTTCCTTCAGGAACCAGGTAGACAATCTTTATGCTTCCTGACACACTCGGCGTTACAATTGAAGTTGCATTCTTCGCTCTGATCTCTCCGCTTTCGGTTATCGAAACGAGGAAATTATCCTTCTTCACTTTGAATGTAGGCACGTTTGATGACGATGAACCGAAGGTGTAAAAAGAGAAAAATGAAATGAAAAGAACGAGAAGGAGGAAGCTCGCAATAACTCTGGAGTTTCTCAGCAGTCCTGGCAAAGGTAATTTTAGCTCGGCAAGCTTTCGGTCAGATGCACTGAAGAAAGAACTAGTCAATCTCATGAAGGAAGATCTTTTTAGTCTTCCGTAAACAGATTTTGAGTTCATCTTCTAACCCTCGTTAATCATTGAGGAAGAGATCGCGCTGCTTCTTTACGGATAATTGCGAAAGCACGCTGCAAGGCCGATGGAGTTTTTGACCTTTCTGGAAGCCGGTCATGGTGATGATTATCGGACCTTGGGAATGTTATTGTATTCATCTTCATAAGAATGCAAATGGTACTGGCATGACTACGATTTATTTTACTAACGTCACGGATGGAGAGCGCCCAAAAGCGTTTGCGGGAATTCCTGTGTGCCTTTCAGGAAAAGAATCTCCTGTGGGGGAGCTTCCGTCTCTTCACTTTGATTTTCGCACCTGACCCGTCGTGCCAATCCCATGACATCCAATCTTAAATCGCGGCATTACAAGAATCAAGTACACCATTGAACAGGTCGCTTCGAACATCGGTGTCTCAATAATCCGATTTTCGCAAAATTCTTTCTGTTTCGGAGACTTTTAGTACGCCGAGGAGATTTGTGTGGACAGGGATGCCTCCAGAAGTGGAATCAGTGCTGGAACTAATCAGGCATGCTTCCGCGTTCAGTATTCACGTTGAGATCGTAAAGTTGAGTTGAACTCGTAAACGCATTTGCTTATCTTGAAATGAGCTTGAGCGAGCAGGAGGGAAAAGTCCGGAAATGAAAATCCGTTTTTTATTCTACAAACAGGAACGGATCATATCGTCAACTTGCATGAAGTGGTACGAATTAGTTGAATTGATCTTGAGAGAATACCCGGGTGCGTTAATACTCAATATCGAAGTGATGGACGCAAACCCTGGCTCGAAGCAACGACAGAATCATTCCGGTCAGAAATCTTACAAGTCGGCATCGCACGCTTATAGCGATCCAATATCAGTCAGCTAGAATCACACTCCGCGCTATTAGGTGCTTATTATTGGTGCAACGGGCAAGCACCGAGTGGTATTATACAAACGCCCACCTCACTGATTCTCTCAGATCCTCTCGGGATTGATGTAAGATGGCGCCTCCCATTCTCAGTTGATTTTGATGAACTTCACTTCGAGCGGATCAAAGTTTATCGCGGATGACACCTTCTTGAGCGGCTCTCCCAGACTATTGACCTCGTACACATCTTTAACGAGGCCCGATTTGCTCAACTCCGATAGATCGAGCTTCGCGGATTTTCCAAATGTCTCCCTCATGCAGAGTATGATCCCGTGTCCATCCCACGCCGGCCTCGCAAAGATCAGAAGAGGATCTTCGTGTCCAAAATTGAGGAGTGGTCTTGATGAAAGTTTCGTTTCCTTTGCTCTTCCTTCGGTTATTTTCGAAATGAGCGGAATGCGAGATTCCCATCCGAACTTCGTCGCGTATCCGATGGAGCTGTTTGCTGTCGAAGTTATTTCATAGCGCCATTCCATTCCCCCTCCCTCGGCGGCGGGGAAGTTAGTAGTCCAGTAGTTGTTAAGAACCCAGGAGTATATGTAAGGTTTCGCGACGGTCGAGACTTCCTGAAACTTTCCGAGGTTGATATCTCCAAACTCCATTATCGGTATCTCTGGACTGACGAGGACGATCTGCCCTTCGTTACTGTGGACCGTCGCGAAATTCTGCACACCGTCCCAGTCAGAGGCTGAGCCTGGGAGTTGATCTCTGCCGGGAACAACTGTTCCACCCTGCACCTCAAAAGAAATCTGTCCATTGCTCATGGCGAAAGGGAATGATACGTACACTGCTTCGGGGTCGAAGACCTCGAGCTTCTTCATCGAATAGACGAGTTCAATTCTCTTCTCGGTCTTGTAGAGTCTGATCTCGCAAGTAATCCCGCTGCTGTCGGCACATCCCGGCACTTGTCCGGTAATGTCGATACTTGTCCAGATTGGTCCATCGATGATGTCCCCGAACTTAATATTATTCATCGTGGTCCGCGTGTATCGATTCACGTCATGTCTCGGGATCTCTTCTCTGTCGGCAAGTCTTTCGTAAATGAATTGGCCGAGCTCCCATGGCGCGCTTGGATCCACAAGTTGAAGATTTAGAGACTCATCGAGAATTTCTCTTATTGCACCTTTAGACGTATCGACAACAATTTTGTAGAACCTGCTTTCAATTTTGCCGTAGAATTTCTTCTCGGCATATGATTGAGATGGCTGGTCACCTACTTCAATTTTGAATGTCTTGTATCCGAAGGCCGGAACGTCTTTGGCGTAGATCGCCCAGTAGTTGCCTTCCGCGCGGCTGCTCAGAAGTTGAGCCGGCATTGAGTCTCCATCTGCGTCGACAATGCTGAATCGCTTGTCCGCTGGAAGTATCTGGTTGTATATAAACACATTTGTGACACCGGAGCGTGGCGAGTCCATCGTATTGAAAACCGTTATCGTAGGTGCATTCATTTTCGGAATGAGAGGCTGAAGCAACGCCAGAGCTTCGTCCTGAAGGATACTATTCACTCTGAAAGCGTTCCATGCGAATGCTCGCTTTTCATTCCATTGCACCGTCGAGTTTACCGAAAGCGGATCCGAAATGCTCTCTGCAGCCCCGAAACTGTGTTCATCATAGAACGCATCGGACTCGTTCACGGTATTCAGGTGATCGATTGTCGCCCGGTTAGGATGTACTCCTATGAGTTCAGCCATTGCGAGGAGACCCTGATTAGCAACCAGGTTCGCCTGAGTATCTCTCGCATGAGCAGTTTCTTCCTGCGCGGAGCCGAAGCCGTCAATCCACCAATCGGGCCATGCCATCCGGTAAGTCGTGAGCTTGTCCGCGTAATTCTCATCTATGTAATCGAAAAACTGACTGACTGTCGCAAGCTCCAGCTTCGGCCATTCATATTTTTCGTTCCATTCCCTGACCAGGTCGCATGCTCTCGTTGATGGTGGAGCATTGTCCGTATAATATCCGAGGAATTGGAGCATCGCCCGTTCGTAGGGAAAACCATTTGCTTCAAGAGCCTTCAGATATCGGATGAGATTCCCGCCGAAGGTTTGCATGTCGCCGCTGAGGATTCCGAGATTGTCGCCGTACATATAATGTTCACCTCGATAGGCGAGAATCTTTTTGCCGGAAGGAGACTCCCACCAGAACGCGGTCGGTATTTTGAAAGGCTCCATCGCGCGGTCAGTGTTCTGGCCCATCGTGAAATATTTAACGCCAGCGCTAACGAGGTAGTCAACCTGGCACCAGGCGGCGCCGTTTACGTCGTCCTGCATCCCTGTCTTAATCGGGATCCCTTTGTCTTTGAATCCCTTGATAGTTTCCATCAGATTCGCGAGTGTTGGCTCGTCGTAAAGATCAGACATGTTCAGGAAAAGACCAGTAACCTCAATGCGTCCTTCCTTGATTCGTTTGAGGAGTCGAGCGACTTGCGAAGGCGGGCGCGTGCGGACATATTCTCTGACCGCCCATGCTGTTTCACATGTCCAATGAAACCGTGCGCTTGGAGGATAGCTGTCGGTCTGATCGCAGTAATCGAGCGCCTTATCGATATAGTCGAGATGCGCTGGAAGTATCTCGTCCTGTGGGCGTGTGTAGCCGATGTCGGTGTGCGTATGTTCAACGAGATATATTATCCATTTGCGGACTGGGTTCACTGCAAAACTCACTTGCGAGGGTCTTCCGTTCATCGTCACGGTTGCGGTCATATTGCCGGCGTTCACGATCTCGGGGATATTCAGCGTGACTGAATTATATCCGGGCTCAACCTGGATGGTCTCGCTGTTCCCGTTGGCAATCGAGATAGTCGCATTTGTGGGTCGGCCAAGATGCACAACCTCGAATTGTGCCAGACCATATGACTTGCCGTCTTTCTTCGCGACGGCCTCGAGTTGCTTCACCTCCATTTTCTCTTTGACCGGCGATTCGAATGTCATATACCATGCTCGACTCCCCGCTCCCTGACATGTAATTTTTATGTTCTGTGCCTGACCAAGCTCCACGAGCCTTGCGGGGACTTTCAGCATCGCGTAACCCATCAAGTCGTCGTACTGGTCGATCATTGTCGGCATGAAGAAGAGTTGTGAACTGTCTGTGCCGTCAACGACCCATGCATTCTTCGAAGTGATCATAGGATTGCTGAACGTCAGCAGCTTGTTTCCGTTGACGTGGAGATAGAATTCGTGACTGTCGGTATTGACATCGATGCCGAACATCCAGATGAAGTACACGTTCTCGCCACTGTACGACGAAGGTAATTTTTCTGTCGACCACTCGATGTAGTCGGTCGAGAGAAGAGACCTTATCAACATTGAAGAAGTTACTTCAGGCTCAGGGGAATGATATGAAAAGCCTCCGCCATGAATTGTCTCCACATATCCGCTGAAAAACTTGTCCGGCCAGTTGAAGTTTTTAGCCTGGCTCATTGCAATAGCAGGCAATATCACCAGCAGAGAAAATATCTTGATCATCCACTTCATCTCAAATGCTCCAATCGGTTTTAGGAAAGAGTAGGTGTACACGAATTAGCGTCAACGCAACGGAACCTCTCAAAGCCATTACTTGTAAAATACTATGTTCAAGAAGGTGAGAAAAGTGATGGAGAGGAACTGCCGATGCGAGAGCTTTTGATGGGATGGATACTTATGGAGAATTTTGAAGCGTTCTTTAGTTCAGTGGACAGGGGCGGAATCGAACCGCCGACACACGGATTTTCAGTCCGTTGCTCTACCGACTGAGCTACCTGTCCATGTGGAATGAACCAATATAGTTTTGAACTGAAATTTTTTCAAGAATTATTTGACTTGTTTTTTTTGATGAATTTCGATGACTGCCATCGGCAGATCTCTCCGGAAAAGTGGATGAGGAACGATAAGCGCTCGCTAGATGATTCGAAGCGATTCTGTTGTGCTACGAAACATTCGTAGGGCTATGAAAAACGGTTGTAGTGTAATGCGAAGCAATTCGAGAATCATGAAAAATCGATCGAGACCCTTGCGAAATGGTTCGCGAGTTGTGAAAAATGATTCTGCATTGGTGCGAAGCACATTTAATGTTCTGCGAAAAAGATCTGGATTCCTGGTAAATGTGTGTCAAAGATCATTTTTGTTGATTGGATAACCAATCAGATACCTTCAGGCGTGATTCCTTGTGCCCCTACTTGCGGGCTTGCTTGACTTTCTACAAGCGACCTCTTATCATCTTGTATTGTCAACATCGGTGAGTTGACTATTTCAAAGGGGCAGATGATTTGTTGGCAGTAGAATCAACGAAGACATAAGAATTAATCCGAGATGCCATTCTCATCTATCAGGGGCCAATCATTATCTGCCGCAGTATATAGGAGGGAGGTTCATCATGTATGAGCGAGGGAGAGAATACTATATTGAGCTCCGTGACGGGACTATAAAGATGGTCGATCCGTTTACGGGCACTGTGGTCAGAGTTAACAAGGAAAGATCTGCCAGGCTTCCGGCAGAGCCAAACGAAAAGATTCCTATTCCGCAGAATTTTATCTGTCCATTCTGTCCCGGCAATGAGCGTATGACAACGCCTGAAAAAAAGAGAGAGGTACTGGCTTCCGGCCAATACGTGGATCATCATACAATGCAGCCGGAGGTTTCGCTCAACGACCCTAACTGGAAATTCAGGGTAGTACCCAACCTCTTCGAGATCGTCCCGTTCAAATACTGGACGGACAACTATGACTATGTCCCTAGCGGTAGGGCCATAAACTGGAAGCAACGTTATCTGTCCTCACCAGAAGGCAGGGCACACATAATTAACATCATTGATGATAAATTAAGACGTTTGAACCGCGACCCGCAGAAAGTTAGCGAGGAAGAAAAGCTCGCCTTAGCCGACAGTTTCTTTGCTGGCTCCCATCATTTGATAATCGCTAACGAGCATTTTCGCCGGGGAGCGCAGTTTAAACACGAACTCCATTCCTCCGGAGAGTTCACCCCCGAGGAGCACTTCGAATACATGCGTTGCACTGTCGAAGCCATAAAGGACATCTACAATGAAAATCGCTATGTCAAATTCGTAAACGTCTTTCAGAATTGGCTGCGCCCCGCAGGTGCCTCGGTAGAACACCTGCACAAGCAGCTAGTCGGCAATGATGAATGGGGCGAAACTATACAACATTATGTCGATCTCGTTGCTCAAGACCGGAACATGTTCAATGCCCTCGGTGTGAATTTGCACGGATATCACAATTTCATCTTTGCTGAAAATGCATATGCCGTGGCTTATGCTGCGATAGGAAAGACAAATCCGGCCATTGTTATTTTCTCGAAAAGTAAAGCTGGAACTCCGATGGAGCTATCGAATGCTGAGCTTAGAGGATTCAGTGATATTCTGCATGGATGCCATGCAGCAATGCGCTCCGATATGCCTAACAACGAAGAGTGGTTCTATACGCCGAGGGACTGCTGGCATGGGAACAAGATCCCGTTCCATGTTCAACTCGACTGGCGTCTCACAATATCAGCGGGACTCGAATACATTGCTCGCATCTACATCGCACTTATGGGTCCCAGAGACGTAAGAGACATAATGGTAAACAGGCTCACTGAGCTGAGAGAAAAGGAAAGGATTGCGCATTTTCAGCTCGCCATTGAGTGTGAATGCGAACCCAATTGTTTGAGATATGCAGAGACCTGATGAGAACACGCGCGGCGGAGAGCCATCTCTGCCTGCGTTGAAATAACAGGAGGTCACTATCGACATGCAACAGAGTAAGCCAATGCGGCAATCGGAAGAAGGAGATTTTAAGAATGAATGAAGTTTTGAAGAGTCAGACACTCAACAAGTTTGCTTTTGCCATCGTAGCGATGATGTCTTTCTTCGTCGGTTGTGCAGCGAAGCCTGTAACACCAGGAACAGAAGGACCAGCAGCAATGAATGGAAGTGTTCCAACAGTTGGAGATGATGAAATCACGGGAATCCTGTCAAAGATATGTCAACGACATGCCTTGCCTGCCATGGCAGCGGCGATCGTAACAAGCCAGGGACTACAGAAAGTCGGAGCAGTAGGAGTACGCAAGTGGGGAACGAATGTGCCGGTGACGCTTGATGATATGTGGCATCTCGGATCTGACACGAAGATTATGACATCCACCCTGGCGGCGATAATGGTTGAACAGGGCAAGCTGAAGTGGACCTCGACAGTCTCCGATGTGTTTCCCGAGCTCGCGGCTTCCTTCCATCCGGATCTTCGAAATGTCTCATTGATTCAATTGCTCTCGCATCGGGCCGGACTGCCGGCGAATATAGACTACGATGCTATCAATAAGACCCACTTCATTCAAGCTCAGAGAATCGATGCTGTGAAGGAAGGTCTCTCAAGGAAACCGTTAAGTGCACCTGGCAGCGAATTCCTTTATTCGAATCTCGGATACATCATCGCCGGAGCAATGATAGAAAGGGCAAGTGGAATGGATTGGGAGAGCGCAATCAAAAAATATGTTTTCACTCCACTGGGCATGACTTCAGCGGGATTTGGCGGACTCGGCACTCCTGGACAAATCGATCAACCTTGGGGGCATGTGAAGAGTAAACAGCCCGTCTTGGGGAATGGACCGGATGTCGACAACCCGCCGGTATTGGGGCCCGCGGGAAGAGTCCATTGTACTATTCAGGATTGGGCGAAATTCATTCAAGATCAATTGCGCGGTGCGCGAGGTGAACCTGCATTGCTGAAGCCCGAGTCGTACCAAATGCTGCAGACTCCGCATTTCGGAGGGGACTACGCGCTGGGATGGATCGTTGTCCAAAGGGATTGGGCAGGCGGAACTGCTCTCACTCACACCGGAAGCAACACATTCTTTCTCGCCCTGGTCTGGATCGCACCGAGCCGTGACTTCGCAATCTTGGTTTGCACGAATGAAGGGACGGATTCATTCGGTGCCGCCGATGAAGCAGTCTCACAGATCATACAAATAGTAAATCGCAAATAAATCTGGTCGGGATATGATCGCGCGATCCTCTGACGTGTCATTGGATCAATTGCGCAGCGGATTGCCCGACGAAATGAATTCAAATTACATAGACCTTCGTGTCTCTTCGAGATCAAATAGGCGCATCACCAATTTGCTTGCATGTTCGAGACTGTCTGAATTATTTTAGACGAAATCAATTGAGTTGACATGATCATAAAGCCGCCGCGCCTGAGGAAAGGGGATCTCATTTCAATCGTCTCACCAGCGAGCGCTCCGAGAGATTCTGCCAGAATCTCAAAGGCCGTGAAATATTTCGAATCATTGGGCTACAGAGTCACGGTAAGTAAGAACGTATTCAATGTTAACGGCTACCTTGCAGGAACGGACGATGAACGAGCGGAAGATCTGAATCAGGCATTCGCCGATAAGAATGTGAAAGCGATAATCTGTTCGCGAGGCGGATATGGGACACCGAGGATTCTCGACAAGCTCGACTATCGCACGATCAAGAAGCATCCGAAGATTCTGGTCGGCTACTCGGACATTACGGCACTGCAGCTGGCGATCTTCAGGAAGACCGGGCTTGTGAGTTTCAGCGGTCCGATGATAGCGGTTGAGTCGGGCGTGGAGTTCGGTGAGAACATTGACCCGTACACAGAGGAGATGTTCTTCGATCTCGTGACACGAGATAAGAAAGTCGGAATGCTCAGGAACCACAAGGATTATCGACCCGTCTACAAAGGAAAGAAGGTGGCGCGCGGAAGATTGCTCGGAGGAAATTTATCTTTGATCACCTGCATCCTGGGGAGTAAATATATCCCCGACTTTTCGAATAGCATTCTATTGGTCGAGGAAGTTTCAGAAGAACCATATTCGATCGACAGGATGCTTACCCAGCTTAGGCTTGCAGGAATTCTAAAGAGCGCATCTGCATTTGCGCTCGGTCAGTTCACCAACTGTGTTCCAGAGGAGCCCGACAAACCTTATCGAACGCTCCAGGAGATTTTTCGTGCTGATCTATTTTCATACGGCAAGCCTTCCGTTTCGAACATTGCCTACGGACATGTTACAGTCAAGATGACATTGCCAACCGGAGTCCTCGCATCGATTGACCCGATCGGAAGAAAATTTTCCTTAGATGAGCCTGCGGTAAGCTGAGGGTTCACCGCAAAGACGCCAAGACGCAAAGCTATTATGTTCTGTCCAGAACGGTAGTCGCTAGGTGTCTCAAGAAATGAAGGAGGCTGGAGTGGATAGGGAGCAGTACAATACGCTTTCAAAGGTAATTCTTGATGCTTGTTTCTCTGTTCACAAGCACATGGGACCGGGACTGCTTGAGTCTGTTTATGAACTATGCCTAATGCACGAGTTTGGACTGCGCGGGACCAGAGCAAGAAATCAAGTGACATTGCCACTTGTTTACAAAGGCATCGAGATATCAAAGGAATTCAGAATTGACATTCTTGTGGAAGAGGAAATAATCATCGAGGTCAAATCTGTCGAGGCAGTCTTGCCTGTGCACGAAGCACAGATAATTTCGTACTTGAAACTTGCGGACAAAAGGATAGGCTTCCTTGTCAATTTTAATGTGCCTTTGATCAAAGATGGTTTCAGAAGATATGTAAATAATTTCTAGCCATCTAAACAGATCCAGTCAAGACAGTTAAATATTCTTTTTGCGCCTCAGCGTCTCAGCGGTTAGTCCTAGTGCCTATTAGCCATCCCCGCAAGGAAATTCGCGATGATCATCGCAGCTAACTTCGCTGTGCGGCCGTCCACATCGAATTTTGGATTGAACTCGCAAACGTCGATCATCGCTGTCTTGGGTTCGGTCCCGGCAAGGTAAGCGCACTCGAGGATTTCTTCGGCGGTCAGTCCTGTCGGTGTCGATGCACTGACACCGGGCGCATCCGAACTCCTCACGCTGTCAATGTCCATGCTGATGTAAACATTTTCTGTTTCCTTGCTGGCGGATCTGTACGCTTCCATGAATGATTCGGGATTCTTGTGAGATCGTATCTGCGTCAGCGTGTAGACTGAAACACCATTGGTGTTCGCGAATGAGAAATGAACTCGAGAATTTACAAATTCCTGAATCCCGTATTCCACGAAATCCTTCCCTGACAGGATGCCCGATTCGATAAGCATTCTATACGGAGTTCCGCTGTTGATGCCTTTGGAATAGTCCCGGACGTCAAGATGTGAATCTATGTTAATTGCGCCACACCTTCCGAAGGCCGCATGACATCCACGGAAGTCAGCATAGCTTAGATCGTTGCTTCCACCAATCACGATTGGCGTATGTCCGGCTTTCAGGAGAGATGAGACTATTCTTTCGAGGATCGCAAGTGATTCCTCGAGCTTCATCTTCTTTTTGATATCGCCGGCATCGAACATCCGCGTGCGGATATCGGTCAGTGCAGATGACTTTGTAAGTGTCAGTTTGTAAAGAGCCCTGCGGATTTCATCCGGACCGGACGAACTTCCAGCCCGCCCCCGGTTGCGAATTGTTCCCTCGTCATAAGGAAACCCGATTAGAACTACATTGAAGTCCTCTCCAAAATTCTTACGGCCTATCTCGACCAACTCTCCGAGCCTGACATCGTCCGTCTCCGCGCTCTTGTACAAAAGCGTCTGATCCGGTTCATCAATGAAATTCCAGAACTGTTCCATTCTTCACAACCTTTGAAATCTTGTTTTCCGTAAAATGATATGGAAGGTAGCTGTAATCGTGTGTGTTTACGATGAGCATGTCTGCCTGCTTGCCGACTTCAATGCTTCCGAGCTTATCGGATAGTCCGACTGCCGCAGCAGCGTTTATTGTCGCGGCGTTCAGCGCTTCCTCGACAGTCATTTTATTCAACGTGATCGCGAGCCACATTACAGTTTGCATGTTGTCTACCATCGAGGTGCCGGGATTGAAATCGGTCGCGATGGCAACTGCGCAATTGTTGTCGATCATCTCTCTCGCAGGTGCAGATTTACTCCGAAGATATGCCGAGACTGCCGGCAAAATTACACCCACCGTGTCGCTGCTTCCAAGGAGTTTCATCTCATCCGCGGAGATGTTTTCCAGATGGTCGACAGAAGTTGCCTTGAGTTCAACGGCTAACCTGACACCACCATTTGAGGACAGCTCATCAGCATGCATCTTCAGGTTAAGACCATTCTCTCGCGCAACGGTCAGAATTCTCCTCGCTTCTTCAATTGTGAAAAATCCTTCATCGCAGAAGACATCGCAGAACTCGGCAAGCTTCCTCTTCGCAATGTAAGGCAAGAGCTCTCCGGTGAGGATCTTCATGTAACCTTCTCTGTTGTTTCTGAATTCCGGCGGGAAAGCATGGGCGCCGAGGAATGTCACAACAATGTCGGGGATCGAATTCTCTTTGAGCTCATGAGCAGCTTCAAGCAACTTCAGCTCATTCTTGAAATCAAGTCCGTATCCGGTCTTGAGTTCGAGAGTAGTGGTTCCCCAGCTCAACATTTTGTCGATACGTTTGTCAGCAATCGATCGGAGTTTGGACTTCTGCATTTCTCGTGTCTGCTTTACCGTGTCGAGGATCCCACCGCCTGCGGCTGCAATCCCGGCATAGGTGAGTCCTTTCGCGCGCATTGCGAACTCGCGCTCTCTGGTGCCTCCGAAGATTGCATGTGTATGTGGATCGACGAATCCTGGAACGAGGATCATCCCGCTGACATCGATAACATCACAATCGGGACTCGGATTGACCTTGCCGATATGTCTTACAATGCCGTCCTCGATATACACATCGACGCCGTTGAGAATCCCGACATCGCTCATTTCCGCGCCGCGCTTGAATTGCTTGCCTCCGGCAGAACAGGTTACGACGCACTCCGGATTCTCGAGAAGAAGCTTCACGGAGCCGTCGCGGTATATGTAACCGTTATGGATGCCGAGACTGATATGCTCGATGGATTGACGGAAACTGCGGATGCTTCTGCAGCAACTTGATACATAGGGAACACCGGCGGGCGCGAAACTGAAGTTGTCATCGTCTTCACCTTCAGATCTTTCAATCCTTCTGATCTCGCAATCGCCTCGGCCTTCGCGCGGGCATTCTTGGTTGCCTCTTCAAGAGCGCGTAACTCTAGAGCGTCCCGGTCGTTGGTCTCGTATTCAATTCGATTCATTGTTACTCCTTCAACTGCGGTGACCTTGCCGAGGACGACATTCAGATTAGAGATCGGAACCGATAGCGACATCGATGCTGAAACCTGGTAGTAGTCGGGAATGAGATGTTCCGGTTTCTTGTAGTCGAAGTATGGTGAGACGGAAAAGTTGTCCGTTGTAATTTTCTTTAAGTCCGTCACACTCTTCAAAGAATTCTGAAGAGCATTATATGTTGTCAGGTAGTTCTTAAATGCATCCGTCGCTTGCGGCTTCCGAGCAATTATGCTTAAATGGAATTTAGCTATGTCGGGATTAGCAGAGACTTCTGCGTTCGCGGACACGGTCACCTCCGATTGTGCCAATGCGGCTGCTGTCATGAAAAGTGAGAGCAGAACCAAAGAGAGTCGGCGCATCATTTCCTCCATTTTACATTATTTATCATACCCGCTCCGAAAATTCAATTGACATTCTCGAGAAGTGGCCGAAAAATGAAGTTGAACAATCTCCCCGCAAAGTTGCAAAGACGCGAAGGCAATAGCGCCTGCATCTCTCAAATCAGAATCTCGACACAAAAGCGGTTTTCTTCTGCGGACGGAGTTATCGGCTATGTTTCTAGTGGAAATCAGTTCCACCGACCTCGCTTGTGTATTCGATGGTCATCTTATAAATTTTTCCAGTCTTAATATGTTAATTGCCGTTGAAGCTCATCTCAACCGTCCATCTTCGTTCAAACTCAGATGCCCAACCAAAAACAATTAAGAAAAGAGGTAGCAGACATGAAGAACCATACCGCAACTTCCAGAACAGGAATGCCGCTTATCAGTCTCCTAATTTTGATCGCGGTGCTTTTCATTCCGGGCTTGCTCGACGCCCAGCAGAAACAGGTGTACAAGAATATTCAAGAAGCGATGCGCGCTTCCGCAATGTTAGCCGGCAAATCAGCTCCGAGGAGCCTGAACTGGATAGACAACAGCAACCGGTATTCCTATATCGCTACCAATGATTCTACGAAGCGTGAAGAGATACGCTCCTTCGATCCAAGGACAGGGAAGGACGAACTTATCTTCGACGCGCAGGGCCTGACATTCCCCGACACGAACAAGCAGTTCGAATACAGATCATTCCAGTGGGCAAACGATTCGAGGCATATTCTGTTTGAAACGAACTTCAGAAGAATGTATCGCAGATCTGGAATTTCTGATTACTATGTTTATTCGATTGCAGACAAGAGCTTGAAAGTCGGGGCGAAGAATGCAAGGACGGCCGAGCTCTCGCCTGATGGCGCGATGGTCGGTTACGAAAGAGGCGGAAACATGTACGTGTACGATTTCGGCGCGAAGGCCGAGACCCAATTGACGAACGATGCTACGGAAAATATTTTCAATGGCCATTACGACTGGGTTTACGAAGAAGAGTTCGGACAGGCACAGGCGTGGAACTGGTCGCCCGACAGCAGATACGTTGCGTTCTGGCAGTTCGATGAAAGCGCGGTGCCTTTGATTCAAATCTCGAACTTCGAGGGCCTGCACAACAAGTGGGAGAAGATACCGATTCCGCAAGTCGGTGATCCGAACCCGAAGGTGAAGATTGGAATTATCAACGTCAAGAGCAGCAAGAAGGTCTGGCTCGATCCCGGCGAAGAAGGTGATTTCTATATACCGCGAATTTACTGGACGAGCGATCCGAACACTCTTGCAATGATTGTTCTCAATCGTCCGCAGAACGATCTCAAGCTTTATTTCTTCGATGTGAGAAACGGAAACCGACGCCTCGTCATGGAAGAAAAGAATAATACATGGGTCGCAATTTTCAATTTCTACACTGCCGTCAACGACATGATGTTCTTCCCGGAAAAAATCCACGAGTTCTTCTGGGTTTCCGACAGAAGCGGCTATTACCAGATCTATCGATATAATTATGATGGCAAACTTATGAACCGCGTCACGAACGGCAATTGGGATGTCATAAAGGTTCTGCGCATCAACCCGGATGAGAGAACAATTTATTACACTTCTGCCGAGGCTTCTCCGCTCGATGAAGATCTCTACTCGATAAGATTCGATGGAACGCACGAGGAGCACCTGTCTAAAGTCTCGGGGTATCATCAGTTTGACATGTCGCCGAACTGCAGGTATTACATCGACACATATTCAACAATCGATCGGCCGAGGCAGGTTGATCTCTGCAACTCCCGCGGCGAAGTGTTAAAAAAGCTCGAGGATAATGCGTCGGTCGGAAGGTTTCTTCAGACACACGAATATTCTCCGCGAGAGCTTTTTAGCTTCACGACTTCTGATTCCGTGAAGCTCGATTGTTCGATGATCAAGCCGTTCAACTTTGATTCGACAAAGAAGTACCCGGTCATCTTCGCAATTTATGGCGGGCCGGAATCTCACAGCGTCTACAACTCATTCGACTTTTCCGGATGGGATCAATACCTGGCACAGGAGGGATACATCATCGTCGATGTCAACAATCGTGGGAACGCTAATTACGGAAGCGCGTTCATGAAAGTCGTCTATGACCGGCTCGGTTATTGGGAAAGCCACGACTTCGTGGAGGCCGCGCATTACATGGCAACATTGCCGTATGTGAATGCAGACGAAATGGCGATAATGGGAACGAGCTACGGAGGCTATAGCACCGTTTATACCATGCTAACTCATCCTGGCGTATTCAAAGTTGGAATAGCGAATTCGCCCGTTACCGATTACCGACTTTACGATGATATTTACACCGAACGTTACATGGGATTACTTCCTGAAAATGATTCGGATTACGTGAAAAGCTCTGCGATGCCGTACGCCGACAGTCTGAAGGGCAAGTTGCTCGTTGTCCATTCGATGATGGATGACAATGTTCATCCCATCAACACGATGCAGCTTCTCACCGCCCTGACGAACGCGGGCAAAAACGTCGACCTCAGGATCTTTCCTCCGGGAGCACACGGTGCCGTTTACAACTTCGCCAGCTATTTGCTGTTGTTGAGAACATACGATGAGTATTTGAACCTTTACCTGAAGGGGAACTGCGATCGCTTAAATCTGAACGAGTGAGTTCGTCCTAACGGACATAATTCGATTGGCGCGGATGCCAATTTATACTTGATTTTTTTCCAGCATCGCCATAGCTTTTCATACCGAGCACTGTTGTAATCTGCGCTGGCATACTAACTGAGAATACAACGTTGGCCGTATTCTTGTGGTATAAATGCAAAAGAAGGAGGCATTGATGAAGAGAGCCACTCTTCTATTCGTAGGTGGATTGTTAGCCACCGTTTTAATAAGCGCATCCAGTAATTCTCCAAATGATCAAAAGACGGCACTGCTGACGATCGTTTCCTCTGCCGGTGATTCAGTCGTGGTTTCGTTTGATGCTGCATACATTGTCGGAGACGCTTCAGCGACGACACCGCTGACTGTAACAACGCTTTCAACTCCACTTCGACTGGAAATTGATTCGCCACACTTTATGGGGATTTTCAAAAAGAAATCAGGTAATGGCAATTTGGTGGTGAGCCTCAGCAAGCCTCAGGTTGGAAACGAGCAATACAAAGGCACTGTCATATGTGTGTCGATGGTAAAAGAGAAAATTCAAGGCTCGCAGTTTTAGTTCTCGGTTTCCATTCGCTGCGACACACGATGGAACGCGTCAGTTTTCCTCTCCCTTTTCCAGGAACCATCGTTTATGTATGTTTGGCGACGGAAGCCATCAAGTCTCGACAATTGTGAGAGTGCTCAGCCTTGAACGTAGATGAATTCCAGCCGCACAAATTCGCCGGACAAAAAGCTGGCGATGGTGGTTGGATGAATCGAGTTGACAAAAAGGAGGAGATGGTATGAGTGAGTTCGGACAGAACTTCGGAAGGTTAATTCTTCGGGTTACGATCGGCGGATTGCTTCTGTTCCATGGCGTCTCGAAACTGATTCATGGAGTAGCGTGGATGCAGGGACCGCTTGCTGCATTTCACTTTCCAACTTTCATCGCGTACGGCGTTTATGTCGGCGAGATCGTCGCGCCGATTCTAATCATCCTCGGCATCTGGACACGTCCTGCCGCACTCGTAGTTGTTTTTGATTTGTTCATGGCCGTCCTGCTCGTCTCCCACTCCCGGATGCTCATGGTTAGTCCCGGCGGAGGATGGGGAATCGAGCTTGACGCTTTCTTCTTCCTCGCGGCCCTGTCACTTTTCTTGCTCGGAGCCGGCAGATACAGCGTGGCCGGGGCCAGCGGTAAATGGAACTGAATGCGCACTGTCTGTAACCTGCGAAGCGCGTGTTCCGTAGGATTTGTTGTATGATTTGTCAATTGATGTCCTCCGCAGAGCATAACATGAAGAACGAATACGGAACAAGAGATGGAGGAAATCGGAAGTCGGCGAGATCGGGGGCAAGAGAGTCAATGCATTATACTAGGCCGTTTGCTTGATTGCGATTCAGCAGGTCACCAAGAAATTCCCGACGGTTGTCGCACTCGACCATGTGACTCTTGATATACACGAGAAAGAGTTCTTCGGGCTGCTTGGACCAAATGGGGCCGGCAAGACGACATTGATGACTCTACTTACCGGATATCTCAATGTCGACGAAGGGACGATCACGATCGACGGCCAGAATGTCTCGCGTGACAGTCTCGAAATCAGGAAGGAAATCGGCTTCGTACCGCAGTCGTTGGCATTATACGATGAAATGAATGCTCAAGAAAACCTCGAGATGTTCGCGAAGTTGTACGACATTGCACCGAAAATTCTGAGCATGCGTATGGCGGAGCAGCTTAACGCGGTTGGCTTGTACGAAAGGCGGAAGGATAAGGTCAAGACATTTTCAGGAGGAATGAAGCGCAGACTGAACATGATTGCCAGCTTGCTTCATGACCCCAAGATCTTGTTGGCCGACGAACCGACAGTTGGGGTTGACCCGCAATCTCGCAATGCTATTTTTGATTTCCTCGAATCGCTGAACAAGCGTGGAAAAACGATCGTTTATACGACGCATTATATGGAGGAAGCAGAACGGCTCTGCAACCGGATCGCCATTATCGATCATGGAAATATTATAGCGCTCGGCACAACTAATGAGCTCCTCGAAAAGCTTCCCTACGATGAGACGATAATTATTGCAAAGAATCCTGAGACAGTTCAGCGGCAACAGGCGTTTAAGGATTTCGGCATGTTGCTGGAAGAAGATGATCATTTTGAGTTGAAGCCGTCGAGCGGTTTTAAACTCTCTGTGTTCTTCAAGCAGATAGAGGAACAGAAAATGAAATACCAATGGGTGGAGTTGCATCGCCCGACACTTGAAGCCGTGTTCCTTGAGCTGACGGGAAGGAGACTCCGGGATTGAAACAAGTTTTCCAGCTCTTTAAGAATTCGTACCGCCTGTTTCTGAGCGACAAAGGCGCCATCATGTTGACGTTCCTCGTCCCTCTCTTGCTG
The DNA here is from genome assembly GCA_963704305.1 of uncultured Bacteroidota bacterium. Taxonomy (GTDB): domain Bacteria; phylum Bacteroidota; class Ignavibacteria; order Kryptoniales; family JAKASW01; genus JAKASW01. The sequence goes on from OY969888.1 coordinate 3,121,024, forward strand.
ATGTTCATATTCGGTTTGATCTTCGGCGGAGGAAACTCAGGTCCGCAGGGAATCCCTATTGCCGTTCTGAACCAAAGCACTTCCGATGTCGCCAAGCGGATAATTTCGACGTTGGACACGATGGAATCGTTTCAGGTTATCAAATCCTACAAGGATGATCAGGGAAAAGAGAGGGCATTCGACACGACCTCGATCAAAGAGTATGTCAGGAGCGGAAAGGCAACTGCCGCGGTCGTTTTTCCCGTCGATGCCTATTCAGATACATCCACTGGATTGAATTTGAAATTCTACTACGATCCTAAGAATGAAATCGAGATTCAAACGGTTCAGGGTCTGATACAACAGGCTGTGTTCAGCCAATTTCCTTCCATCATGGCTCAGACCGGTTTCCGGCAGACAAAGAGAATTCTCGGAACAGATTCCGGCAGCGCATTTAATAACGGGCTTGCCTCACTATTCCGGAAATATTTCAATGTTGACACAAGCGTCTTCCTCAATCCGCAGCGGTGGACGGCGTCTCATGCTCACAGCGACTCCGCATTAAGCGGATCAAACTTCATGAACAGCGTTGTTCGAATCGACAAGGAACAGGTCGTCGGCGAACAAGTGAAGAACCAGTGGGCAACCCGGAGCGTAGGAGGATGGGCGTTGACGTTCCTTCTATTCGCGCTGACCGCTTCGTCGGCCTCGCTCTTTGACGAGAGAAAATCAGGTGTCATGCTCAGGATCCTTACCTCACCGGTGTCGCGGGATCACATTCTGTGGAGCAAATATTTATTTAACATGTCGCTCGCCGTCATTCAATTATTGTCCATGTTCACTTTGGGTTGGGTGATGTTTCAAGTCGATATATTTTCCAATTTTCTTAACTTGATGCTGATAATTATCTCGGCTTCAATTGCATGCACATCTTTTGGGATGCTTCTTGCCGCATTTTCAAAAACGCGCCAGCAGGCTCAGGGGCTCGGGACACTCTTGATTCTATCCATGAGCGCGATCGGGGGAGCGTGGTTCCCGACTTTCTTAATGCCGTCAACAATACAGTTTTTCAGCAAGCTCACCTTTGTTTATTGGGCGATGGACGGATTTCTGCAGGTGCTCTGGAGAGGGGTGGGGATTTCCGAAATCCTCCCTCATATAGGAATTCTACTTGGCATCGGTGCTGTCATAAATCTGGTGAGCGTTTGGCAGTTCCGAAGAGGGGATATTTTCTCCTAGAGCGTCAGGCTGTGAGCGTCTAGGCTGTTCACAAGTTGATCAAAGTCTTGGGTGAGATAAGAGAATCCTGAATTCTCAGAGGACGGAACTTCATTCCTTTCCCTAATAGGAACGTTCGCGGGCTGGGAAGAATAAAATAGGCAAGCCCTTCGTGCGATAGGATTGACACTATTCTGAATTAGAACTAACTTGCTGATGTCGATGCTCCGCGTTGATTGTCGGTCGTGCATATTTGCTCCATTCGACGTTTGAGTTGAATCCTATTGCCGAAGCACCTTTTCCTTGACCAGAGAGATACTCAAGTTCCAATCTTATGACCTCCTGAGCCGCACGCTCCGTCGCAATGCATCCCGACGTAATTACTGTCGATTTCTTCGATCCATACTGACGGATCACCTTCTTGGAAATAGTTGTTTGAGTCAGACATAGATCTAAGCACAAGTTAATAAAGGAGGTTATCATGACGTCAGAGAAATTGAAAGATTATCTGGATAGTCACGGGGTCAAGTATGTCGTCATCAGCCATTCGCTTGCTTACGCATCACAGGAGGTCGCTCAATCTGCACACGTTTCCGCCGATCATCTGGCGAAGACCGTCATTGTGAAGGTCGACGATAAAATGTGCATGGCAGTTCTTCCCGCTTCTCACAAAGTGGACCTGCATATGCTCAGAGACATTATTGGTGCGCGAACAATCGAGTCTCGCTACCGAGGATGAGTTCGCCACGCTTTTTCGCGGATGCGAAGCCGGAGCGATGGCCCCATTTGGAAACATGTACGGAATGGATGTTTACGTTTCGGATCTCCTCGCTGCTGAGGAAGAAATCTCATTCAACGCATGTTCCCATCGTGAGCTCGTGAAGATGTCGTACAATGACTTTGAGAAACTCGTCCAGCCGAAAGTGATGGAGTTGACCGAATCATAACTACCGGGATTGAACTTTAATCGGACTCACCGCTGGAAGCATCGAACACAGGGAAGTGAAATTCAAAATCAAGATCGACGGTTGAAGCATCCGGAGAAGCATGATTCTTCCCGATTCTTGCTGCGCGTGGACGGAATCAAGTCATGGGCTACCCAGTTTAAGAGAAGTTGTTTATCTTTTGGGGTGAGTTTGTCCAGCGCAGGACTTGCCGAGTGGTTGAAATGTTTTTGCGAGTGCCCTGGACGAACGAAACGTCAATATCAAAACTTAGGAATGAATGATCAATGAAAATCCCGATTTACCAAATCGATGCGTTTACCGGTGAGAGATTTCGAGGGAATCCGGCTGCGGTGTGTATACTACAAGAATGGTTGCCGGACACTATGCTGCAGGATATTGCCGCCGAGAATAATCTTGCCGAGACAGCATTCGTTGTCGAAAAAAACAAAAACCTCGAGTTGAGGTGGTTTACTCCCGCTGTGGAAGTTGACCTCTGCGGGCACGCGACGCTCGCGACAGCTTACGTTTATAAGGAGCATCTCGATTACCAACCCGACGAGATCTCTTTCAAGACAAAAAGTGGAATCCTTAAAGTTGAGTTTGGCGGAAATCTTTTGTCTTTGGTATTTCCGAAGAGACCGGCCGAACCATGCAGCACACCCGAGCTATTGCTGAAGGGACTGAACGTACGGCCTGTTGAAGTGCTTAAGTCGAGAGACTATCTCGTGGTCCTGAACAGCGAGGATGAAGTCAGAGGATTAAACCCCGACTTCGTCAAACTCAAAGGTGTCGACAGCCTCGGAGTAATCGTGACTGCGACCGGCAAAGAAGTTGATTTCGTCTCCCGATTCTTCGCGCCGCAAGCGGGTATCAATGAAGACCCCGTCACCGGCTCGTCGCATACAACTCTAATCCCGTACTGGTCGCAGAGGCTGCGGAAGAAAAGCATGATAGCCTTGCAGCTTTCCCAGAGAGGCGGGAAGCTTTACTGCGAGGATCTCGGCGAGAAAGTCAAGATATCAGGGAATGCCGTGACCTACCTCGTTGGCGAAATCACCGTGTGAGAAGAATTGGAAACCGGAAAGTGTGATTGATGGGAAATCTAAGCGAGACTCTCCCGATTGTTCTTGCAGCGATCACTCTCTTCGCGGTCATAGGAATCTTCGTCAGAACATCGATCAAACTCCGGAAGGGCGGTGGCAGCATGACGACAGTCGTCATTGGTGCGACCGATCAGTTTCTTACGAAAGACAGACTCAGAGCTGCAGAGACAATCATCGTCGAGAATGCTGGTGAAAATGCGGACGAGGTGAATACTGAGGGAATGAGGGATGCGACTCTAAAGAAAATGATCGGGAAATCAACTAGAATTGAGCAAAGCAAAGAGACACGGTTGACCACATCTGTAAGAAGGACTCCCAAAAAGGAAAGCTCTCCGGGAGCATCACCGGATCTCATGAACGAATTAACTTTCGAGCCCGTAACTAGAGAGAACTGGAGTAAGTTCACTGTGTTGTTCGGAGAGAGAGGGGCGTGCGGGAATTGTTGGTGCATGTACTACCGCCTGAGCAAAGCAGACTTTGTCAGGGGAAAGAAAAATGACGGAAACCGGAACGCGATGCGGAAGATTGTTTGGTCCGGTAAGCCGGTCGGTTTGCTCGCTATGTTAAAGGGGGAAGCGATTGGCTGGCTTGCGCTTGCACCGAGAGAGGATTTCCTCAAGCTTGAGAAGTCACGCGTGCACAAACGAATTGACGATAGACCGGTTTGGTCTATTCCATGTTTCTTCATCGGAAAAAGTTTTAGGCGGCGCGGGCTCTCAGTTGGATTGCTCAAAGGTGCTATCAAGTATGCGGACTCAGTCGGCATCGAAGTACTTGAAGCTTATCCGACAATCCCGACACAAAAGAAGTGGCCAGATTCTTTTCTGTGGGTGGGACTCTACAAATCATTTGAGCGAGCAGGATTTGAAATTGTCGATAGGGCTTCCAAGTCGAGGCCAATGGTAAGGTATTATGTGAGCAAGGGACTATCTCCAAAGTGAATTGGTGTCAGGCTACTTCCCACTAGCGTTAAACTGCATCGAGCTTTCTTCAGTCAAATAATTGTAATTCGACAGACTACTTTTTCAGAAGAGAAATCGGTTCAAATGTTACAATTATGGTGAATGTCATGAATACTATGCAGACTTATACTTACCGTGTCATCGTCATGATGGCACTTGTGTTCCTTTCAACTCTTTTCATCTCCTCGCAGGCGAGTGCGCAGAGAAGACGCGTCATCGTCGAAAGGGGTTGGAATGCCCATGTTGTACAACTTCCACGAGGCCATTATCCTGTGATTGTAGGCGGACGCAATTATTTTTACAGTGATGGGTTCTTCTATAGGGGCGGAAGACGAGGCTATGTAATGGTTCCAGCACCGCTCGGTGCGAGGGTGAGAGTACTCCCGTTCGGGTCTGTCGGTTTTCGAATTGGACCGCTTGCCTATTATTATTGTGACGGAGCGTATTACCAATATTTTCCCGGTGAGAATGTTTATGTTGTAGTTCAAAAGCCGAATGGTGCGCCATCGACCGATTCAAACGATACTGAAGACAAGGCTATGCTCACTGATGGTACTACACTATCCGGCGTCTTCATGGGTGCCACAGCGGACAGTGTGCAATTTCAGGTAAACGGAGAAATACGCAGCATACCGATCACCGGGATCTCCTCTATTAATTTTGCGCCATCGACCTTCAATAACAGCGGGCAGAAGTAATTGCGAATTTGTCTGAAGAGGTTCTGGCCGGATAACATCAGGCTGTCCGGCCTCTACTTCTATATACCAGGTTTGCTTCTGTACTTGAGGGTGATAAAGGATAAGATCTTGGAATTAATATCCTGATTCCGGACAGACTCAGGAATTCGAGGGTTGGGGTTGATATGAAATTCCGGGCGGATTAGATTACACGAGCTTCATGGCTGCAAAATGTCGGGAGGTTGAATCAAATCATAAATTGGAGGTCTCCGATGAAGTGGTATGTTTTGCTTGCAGTTATGTCTTTCATGTTTCTGCTTGCTGTCCCAGCAACTTCTCCTGCCCAGGTCAAAGCGCCACAGCAGGAGACTTTTCTCCAAAACCTTGTCGGCGTATGGGATATGCAGGGTGAAGTTGAAGGAAAGCCCGTCAGCTATTCCTTCGAGGCCCGCAGAGTTCTGCATGACAAGCTGGTACACATGTATATGAAGGATCTTGCGGTGCCATCTCCGTATGAGGCCGATGTCTACATCGGTTTTGACAGTGCTCGCGCATGCTACGTCACATTTTGGTTAGACAACTTTGGCGTCGATTCCGTTATCTCAGTCTTGGGTTACGGCCGGAGGCAAGGGGATGCCCTTGCGATACTCTTCAGTTTTCCCGGCGAGCCATTCAGAGATACTTTTGCTTATGATTCTGCGAAGGATACCTGGCGATTCTTGCTCGAGGATGGAAATCCGCAGGGAACATGGAAGACCTTTGCCGATTACAAACTTGCTCGCAAGCAGCAATGATGAGAGCCAAGTCTGAGGCGTGAAGAGACATCCACGAAGGTATATACTGATACGTAAATCATGAGCGTTCATTTGATGTGAACTGTCAGAACTCAAGATCGGCTATGTAGTAGCTTATGTTAAAATTTCGATAAGGTGACAGAGTGATTAGTGGTCGACTCAAATATCATCACGTCGGTATGCCGACAAAAGAGCACAAAGCCGGAGAAGAGTATCTTTCTAGTTACAAGATTTATCATTCAGGCTTTGAATCGAGCGAGTTCGGGATAGAGTGGATGCTTTATGAAGATGACTGCACGTTGCCTGAAATTGTGAAGACGATGCCTCACATCGGATTCGAAGTCGATGACATCATCAATGCGATAAGAGGGAAGAAGGTCATCATCGAGCCGAACAGCCCCTCGGATGGAGTCGTGGTTGCATTCATCGAAGAGAACGGTTTTCCTATAGAGCTCTTGCAGTTGAAAAAGCTATAACCAGGAAATCAATACCGAGTGCTATGGACACAAACCTAAAGGGGAAAGTTGTTTTCATAACCGGCGTGAACAATCCGTATGGCATCGGTGCAGCTACTGCGAGAGCGTTCGTCGCGGAAGGCGCGAAGGTGTTTGGCACATATCTCCTTCTCCCGCCAAGAACCAGCACTACGAATATTTTCGGAGGGGAATACTACGATGCGCTGGTAGCCAGGACACCGGACGAAGTCATCGGCGCGATTCGGGAACGGGGAGGCGAAATAGAAGTTGTTCCAGCAGATCTTGCCGACCCCGCCATAATTCCCGGATTGTTCGATAGTGCGGAAAAATTACTCGGACCCGTCGACATCCTGGTCAACAACGCAGCGCATGATAATCCTGACACTCTCGTGCCTCAGAACAACCTGGGTGCAGCCAGCAAAACTGTATGGGACTTTCCGATCTCCGCCATCACTGCCGACTCTCACGATAAACATTTTGCTGTGAACAGCCGAGCAGTGGCGCTCATGATGGCCGAGTATGCGAGTCGATTCGTTTCTCGCGGTGCGAAGTATGGTCGGATAATCAATGTCAGCACAGACGGAGCATCGGGCTTCGGCACTGAAGTCTCCTACGGTGCCAGCAAGCATGCAATGGAATCGTATAGCCGTGCCGCCGCAAAGGAATTAGGTAACTTCGGAATCACGGTGAACGTAGTATCACTTGGTGCCATTCAAACCGGTTGGGTTATGCCGGAACTAGAGAGAAAAATCTCGGCTGAGACCCCGCTTGGACGAATAGGCAAACCCGGAGATGTGGCTGACGTGATTGTGTTCCTTGCTTCGGAGCAGGCCCGCTGGCTCACGGGACAATTGCTTTATGTAGGCGGCGGTCACCAAATGCCGCTGTAAGACACGACAAAGGAGAGACCTCAGTGCTCTATATATTAGCTTTCCTTCTTCCTCCAATAGCAGTTCTATTTAGCGGCAAGCCAATTCAAGCATTGCTGAATTTCTTCCTTTGTTTTCTTCTCTGGATTCCTGCCGTGATACATGCCCTGCTTATTGTTCACGACCATTACGCAGACAAACGCGCTAGGAAGATTATTCGCGCGATAAACTCGACAAGATCCTGAATTCGATTCCTCTGATAATAATCTGGAACGAACTGCGTCCGATGTCTGTTACGAAAAGTTGATGTTTCTAGGCATGAAGTTCACTTAAGAGATCTACTAAGCGGAGGCAAAAATGGCAGCAACTTATATTTCTAGAGGTTATCACGCCGTTACACCGTATCTGGTCGTCAAGGGAGCCGACAAATTGATCGACTTCTTAAAACAGGCTTTTGGCGCCCATGTCGTTCTTCAGATGCCGGGAGCAGACGGGGGTTCTCATAACGAGGTCAAGATAGGTGACTCGAAAATTATGATTGGCGAGAGACCGGGCGAGTTTACACCGGTGACAGCGATGCTGTACCTTTATGTGCCGGATACGGACGCCGCGTATAACCGCGCGCTGGCAATGGGCGCGACTTCCATCGAGAAGCCAAACGACCAAGCTTACGGTGAAAGAAGAGCTGGAGTCAAGGATTCTTTCGGGAACACCTGGTACATGGCGACATCTATGTCGAAGCCGAGACCCGTTGCAAAGAAGAAGACAGCAAAGACCAAGAGGCGGGTTTCGAGGAGATAAGAGTTCATTTTAGTTGCTGGATGAAGTAGCTCCAAAACATGGACGTTACGTCGTCCGTATCTCGCTACCCTTACACCACCCGTTCGGCGCCTGACCGATAATGTGAGTGTCCGGAATTTCAGTTCAATCCGATTACGAGCTTTTCCATTATCACTGCCTCACTCGTGCAGGTCAATTTTCCCTCCTTCACAGTCAACACAGTATCGGGTTCCAGGTCTCCTCCAAACGGCGGATATTCGATAACGATGATACGGCGAGACACAGTCATCAGAGGCGATAAGAATACAAGATTAGTTTCTTGCCCCCTTTTGGCCACGATCGCATGGCCGAGATAACGCCATCTTGATCTTTCCTTTAAGTCTGTGCAAGGATCTCCGTAGTGATCCTTATGCAACGGTCGCACGCGCCCTTTTGCAAAATCAAATCCGAGGGCGCCTCCCCCCAGAAGTACCATACCAACGAAAAGAAAGAATGCGCAGTTGGAAAGGCTATTTATTAGCATTGGTTATCTCCTTTCAAACGTTTTCAAAATCATGCTTGTCGTGTTTGCCGCGACTTCATCACCGCAAGTCTTTGCGATTTTTGAGACGGGAACGCAAATCTCCCCATGGCACGATTTTGTACTCTCATTCATTACTTTTTCGGAAGATCATTACAAAACTTGAAGATTCTAAGAAAAACTACCATACGAGTAAATCCCACACAAAGGTTTCATTATGCCTGCTCTGGTGTTTTGAGTTACTCGCGAACAAGGGTTAACCTTAAACACTGCTGTCGAACTGTCAAAGGTTGAACATGCCAATGGATTGGACAGGGAAAACTTCGCACATCCAACTCACTCATCTTCAATTCACGGGAATTGGGTGTGCGATCTTCGCGCTGTAGCTGGAAAAATCGAATCCATGGTAGAACGGACTCTCCTGGTTATGGCACCTGACACAGACTTCCTGGTTTGGAGCAACTAATCCTGCTTGAGCCGGATCGACTTTCTTGTCATGTATGTCCTTCATTGTTTGCATTTTCCAATAATCGCTTCCGGGACCGTGACACGCTTCGCACTGAACTCCATCCTGAGGATTGAATGTTGCCTCGAGATCGGATGCCGGCTGACCGTACGCCGTCTCATGACATTTCAAACATTGAGGAGCCTTCTGGGGATCGTCGATCCCGCGAGCTTTTGCAACTGCCTTGGCAGTATCTGATGCGAGGTCTGCAAATGCCTGTGCATGCTTCGATGATTGCCAGATTTTGAATTGTGCACCGATCTTATCGGCGCTGTGACACATCTTGCATTTGCCTGCGCCTATATATTTGTGAGTGCTGTCCGCTCCGGGAGTCTGAGCAAATGTCATGCTCACCGCGACCATAAATGCGAACGCGATAGCTAAGATGAATATGATCTTCTTCATTAGTTGGATTTCCTTTCTATCTGTCTGAGCTTCAAAAAAAGAACTACAAGCAAAAAGGTTATGATTAAAGTTGATACTCCAAGTCCCTTCCTTCGGAAATAATACTCATCGATGGCAGCGAGCGCGCTCTTCTGAGCATCTGCAACGATGTTCAACCCCGGCTGGGCGGCGGTTACCACCGGCCCTGAAGCGAAGGCGTGTATCTGCACACGCGCTTCGACCAGAGATTGATTCACATCTTTCAGGGAATAATTTGCATCTGACACATCCATTCCGAGTTGTTCAGCCCGCGCGATGAGTAAAGAATCGTCTCTCTGACCGTTTGTCAGACTGTCGAATGTCGTCCTCATCGCGATAATGGAAGCCGCTGCCGGATCCGAAGCATAGTTCTTGTGGCATTCACCGCAGACCGTACCATGATCGAATCCTATCATCATATCGGACGGAGGTTTTACCAGATGGTTGCTGTGGCAGACGACGCAGCCCGGCAAATTTGCCTTTGCGAATGCTGCCTTGTGCGCACTCTTGTCGAAGAGGTCCGCATTAGCCTGGTGACATGTGCCGCATACTGAAGCCACTGAAGTGACCCCCGGTGGAACTGCACCATGATTGCCGTGGCAAGAATTGCAGGCAGGCGCACTCAAATTCGAATTCTGCAACAGCGCGATGCCATGAACGCTTTGTTTGTAATTGTCATACTGATCCGTCGGAATGTGGTACTCCGCCATGTACGATTTGTTACTATGGCACTTCGCACATGTGAGAGGAATATTTGTCGGGTAGACCGGCGACCTCGGATCTTTCACCGGTCGGATCAGATGATTTGAATGGCAGCTTACGCAGGTCGCAGGCTTCGGGTCGCCGCTCTGATTTCGCTGGCCGTGGACGCTCGTCAGATATTTCTCATACTGATCAACGGGAAGCCCGGGATTGAATTTCTTCATGTATTCCGGATTGGAGTGACATTTGGAGCATGTCTTCGTCACATTGGTTGCATAGACCGGGGAGCGCTTATCGTGGATGTCCGTAATGTTGTGTATTCCATGGCAGGAGATGCAGCTGGGCCCGTCATTGCTTTCGGTCAAAGCTCTTCCGTGCACGCTCGCTTTGAACTCGTCCATCACATTGTCCAGATGATACTTTTCTTTAAAGTCAGTCGCGGAAGGTCCATGGCACTTTCCACATACCTGTGGAATAGCCGCTGCTTTCGGAACACCGATGTAGCCCTTCGCGGGGTTCATCGCCGCATCCTGGTCTTCGACTGTCGCGTCTCCACCGTGACAGTCGGCGCACGTTACACCTGCCTTGAAGTGCACGTCGCCCGAGTACAACTGAGCCTCGTTGGTTCCAATGTCGTTATGACAACTGTAGCACTTGTCGACGGTTTTTACCTGCTGCGCTCTCGACGCCGACATCGCCGACAGAGCGAGGACGATCGGAGTGACGATGAGGAGCTTTAAGTGGTTCATCTTATCCGGCTCCTATCGCAGTTAAGATTATTATGTAAAGCACGACGACAATCCCGACATAATTGATTATGCGGTTACGGGCTCCCTTTGGTGTCTTCGAGTCCCAAAAGGGAATAAGAAACCAAAGGAGCCCGGCCGCACCGAACAAACAGACCCCTAGGACTTCACCATCAAGCACAAGAACTTTCGCCGGGAAGAACTTCAATGACTGGAACATGAACAGAAAATACCATTCGGGCTTGATTCCCATCGGCGCAGGCGCGAAGGGGTCTGCCTTTTTCCCAAGCTCCCACGGAAAATAAACCGCGAGGATCGCTAACACATTCAGCACAATAAGCCAGAGGAGCACATCCCGCAAAACGAAGTTGGGGAAGAACGCAATATGCTTTTTCTGCGACTCGGGCAAATCCTTCCATGACTCCGGTTCGCTGATTCCCTGGGCCTGTATGAATATGAGATGTGCTCCGAGGATTAAGGTGAATATTGCGGGCAGCACAGCAACGTGTAATCCAAAGAAGCGGGTGAGAGTTGCTGTGGTTACGTCATCACCATTGCGGAGAATTTGCATTATCGGCTTGCCGACCAGCGGAAGGACACCGACGATCTCAGTTCCTACCTTCGTCGCAAAATATGAAAGGGTGTTCCATGGTAGCAGGTAACCGCTGAAACCGAATGTCAATGTGAGTGCGAGAAGAAGAAATCCGGAATACCAGGTCAATTCCCTCGGAGTCCGGAACGCTTTTGTGAAGAATACCGAAAACATGTGGATCAATACTGACAGGATCATCAGGTTCGCGGACCAGCTATGTATCGACCGGATCAGCCAGCCGAACTCTACCTTCGTGACGATTAAGTGAACGCTCTCGTATGCAGCCTGCGCACCGGGCTGGTAATACATAAGGAGCAAGATGCCCGTCACTACCTGGACGATGAATAGGAACAGACTCACGCCGCCGAAGTAGTACCAGAAAGAGCCTTTGAAGTGCGGAACCTTCTTTTCTTTCGCGAAGTGTTGCAGCAGGCTAAGATCAAACCGTTGACCGAGCCAGCTCATCATCTTCGATTCGTTATTCAATTGCGATTCCTCAGCTCTTCGACACGATTATGTCGTCGCCTTTGACCGCGACCTTGTATTCTTGCAGCGGTCGTGGAGGCGGCCCTGATATGTTTCTTCCGTTAAGGTCGTAGACGCCGCCGTGACATGCGCACCAGATCTTCTGCATGTCCTGACGGTATTGAACCGTGCACTGGAGATGCGTGCATACCGCGCTGAATGCCTCCAGTTTCCCGTCGGGGGTGTCCACTAAGATCGCGGGCTCATTCCCAAATCGGAAAACCTTCCCCAAGTTGGGCTTGAAATCTTTCGCCGAACCTGCAACTACACTTGTTGGAGTTGCCTCCGTCTGCTTTGGAACTTTGAAGTACTCAACTATCGGATAAAATATTGCCGCTATCCAAGCAAGCAGTCCAACCCCCATCAGATAATCGATAAATCTTCTTCGAGATATTCTTTTCTCTCCGGGAAGGTTCATCCCTCTCTCTCCAAGGTCGAGTTGTTCAGGGTAATTGGTGATCTTGCCATCTCATTTCAGTTGCGGTTCTTGGTTTATTGGTCGCAGCGATCGACACGTTTGCTCATGAAGTCCTTGATTCGTGCACGGACCTTGTGTTGTTGAGAAAATTCGGGTAAGTGAGACTGCGCAAGGTTGTCCCTTCGGAGAGCGGCGGCGAACCGGAAAAGTATGTGCTTCAAGCTCATGCATCTCTATTTGTGCCACTATTTGAAAAAGCAATTCGAGTGCCGCAGAAAGGATGCGGAATTCGTTCAGAATCGAGTTGAAACTGAGCCAGTCGGGCAAATTGCCAAGCAAAGGAAGTAATCGGAGGCGAATCTCCACCGCGGAATGGCGGGTAGGAAACGAAGAGAATGGTATTTCTTGAGGCCTCAGGTCTGACTTGCGACAACACCGGTTTCACGTACTCCCGCTCGAGCGTCGATCATGTAGCTTCAGTCTTCCTTCTGACCCGATTTTGTTTTTCCTCTTGCATAGATGAATGAAATGATCAGCAGCACAACTCCTAATATCAGGAAAGAAACGATCCGAAACACAGGCTCCAACTTTGTTATTCCGACTATCAAGAGATAGAGTGCAGTGCCGAGAAAAGTGAGCAATGCCATCCATCTGTATTTTGTGTTTTTGAGGATCAGGCTTATTACGTAATACACGATCGCGACTCCGATCCACGATATGCTGACATATCCGCTCGGAACGATGTTATACAATGCATAGGGGAACATGAAGAACGCAGACCCTAAGTATGCGTTTCGCATATACTCCGTCTTGAGCTCGAGGCGATGCTTCTGCCAATTCAGGATCCTCGCGCTTAATAAAGCCACGACCCCGAAACTCAAACTGGGAATTCCAAGTGTACCGGCGAGAGCGAGGTAGGCGACGAAGATGATTGCGTAAATGAAGAAGTTTGCGACGACGATAAACTTCGAGCGGAACCAGATGGAAGTGGAAACTACAATCAGACTCTGCCAGCTGAGCCAGATGAAGGAGTCCGGCGTTCTGAACCCGGCAACTATCGCAACGCTTAGAGCTGCATAACCGGTCATCGCGTAGAAAAATGTCTGCAGCTTGCTTTTCTCCCTTATCCAGAACGCCATCGCGAGAATCAAAAAGAGCAATGAGGCAATCAGGTGATCAGCAGTTATACTTCCCGGGAATTTCGAGACTGTCATCAGCAGGTATAGTGCGTAGGCAAAGCCGACGTTCAACAACGTGCTCAGAATTACATTGATATCTTCCTTTTGCGATTTGTCCCTGTAATAGTTGGCAAAGGAAAAAATCACAGCCGGGAGTAACACGAGTAGTGGAGTAAAATGAGTTACATCTCTGAGTGCGAGTGCATTGCCGACGAGTGGATTATTCATGAACCATAGAAATTGAGAAAGGTAAGTTGCGACGATACCAAAGATGAGAAGGTTATTCCGTTCTTGCTTCAAGGTCAGGTAGACTGTCAGGACGCTTAATAAGAGGACCGCGACGAAGAACGTGTACATCCCGTCGCCCAAAAGTGCCGTGCAGTATCCCATCGCCAGGCTGATTGCTGTAAGGTAAACGGACCTTCTACGGATGGAAACGACCAGACTCATTATTGTAATTATCCAAAGGAGAATTGTTTCGGATGTGCTCTCGCCCAAAATCGGCAGGGCGCTGAAGTAACGGAATCTCAAGGTGGAGATGAATGCCAGAACGAGTCCGCTCCCGAGCAAGTATCCCGAAAGAAACGAAGACGACTTCCGCAGAGAATGGGAGAAAATAGTGACGGTCGCAGCGAATAGGTAACCGAGTAGCGGGGCAAATATGGATGGCAAATTCGGGAAAGGCTGTGTGAGGAGAAAGACAATTCCGATAAGGAGTGCGACTATTCCAACTTTAGCAAACCAATAAAGTCCGATCTTGAGTTCGAGTGTCTCATTTTCCTTTGGCGCTATGGATTGTGCGGAAGGTATGCGAGGCCTTTCGGTTGTATTCATCGGTGAAAGGTTTAGCTGCTGCTCGATCCGCGATATCCGGGACTCTAAGTTTGATAAAATCCGGTTCAGCAGTTCGTAGTCAGGCTGGTTCTCGCGATTGGCTGGCATAGGTGGTCCTTCAGCTCATTAATGGTACGCCGCAAAAAGTTCACCGTCTTCCGGAAGTGGTCCGGTAAAGACGATGAATTGTAGCTCTTATCTATGATAAAGATCATCCCTCAAACCGGGATGACCGGTACTGCATTTATTGCCGGCTCTAGCCTATGGATGGGTATGACTCTCTCAGTTTCAGCCGCCTTTCTGCAGAATCGATTTCGTTGCAGTAAGTCATTCAGATATTTCCCTCGGTATCATTTGCGTCAATCGCATCTCTCGATGGCAATATTAGAGACTGTGCGAGTAATTGTCAAGCCTGCGACCATACTTTGCGAATGTATCACCGTGTCTTCCTCAAGAACCTTTGCAAGGTTGCCGCGCACCTCACCGCAAACTTGTATTTCTGAACCACCCTTGTTAAACTCAAAAGAGTTTTGAAATCGTGCTACGCGAACAGTCAGGTGCGGTTTAAATTACAATAGAGATGACCGACACGTTTCGTGGATAACTTGCCCAGAAAAGAGGAATGCCATGTTAGCATACTGCGGACTTAACTGCGATAGCTGTCCTATCCATCTTGCGACATTGGAGGAAGATAAATCGAGGCAGCGTTCAATGAGAGTGGAGATTGCTAAGCTGTGTTCAGAGAAATACGGAATGAATTTGCGGCTAAGCGACATCACCGATTGCGACGGATGCCACCTAACTGCGGGACGTTTATTCTCCGGTTGTGCAAAATGTGAAATAAGAAAATGTGCTATTGAAAGGAGACTGGATAGCTGCGCTTTCTGTGACGAGTACGCCTGTGATAGACTCGAGACGTTCTTCAGTAGTGAGCCGGATGCCCGGGCGCGTCTTGAGGCGCTCAGAACCTCGACATGATCCTCAGCAGAATCGTCAAGGAGGGCCAATCATATGCCTGAAAAGATACCGATTGAACTTGGAGATGTGCAGAAGACATTGCTTCTCCCGCTGTGGGGACGCGCCGCTGAGACACACAAGGCTAGACCCTTGTTGATCGACACGGCTGCCGCAACAATCATAGACCGGATAGACTTCGATTTCTCCAAAATGTCGAAGAACATCAGCAAGATGACACAGGTTGCATGGATCATGCGCAGCCTGTATGTAGATGCCACCGTCAGAAAATTCATGGAAAAATATCCGAATGCAACTGTCGTAAACGTTGGCTGCGGACTGGATACCACATTCGATCGGATCGATAATGGAAGCGTTCGCTGGTACGATTTAGATTTGCCTGACGTCATCGCGCTCAGGAGAATCTTCATCCAGGAAAGCGAGAGAAGGAAGTTCATAGCGTGTTCTCTTCTCGAAGATACCTGGCATTCCCAGATTAAGACAGAAGATGGATTCATGTTCATTGCGGCCGGAGTGCTCTATTACTTTGAAGAGTATCGAGTCAAGAAGCTATTCAAGACAATCGCAGACTTGTTCCCGGTTAGCGAGATTGTCTTTGATGCGAGTTCGCCTTTTGGTGTGAGAGTTGCCAATAAGGTCGTGATAAAGAACAGCGGCATGGACGAGAGCTCGTCTCTCAAGTGGGGACTTAAGGACGCGAAGAAAATTGAATCGTGGGACGATAGAATAGAGATCCTGGACATATGTCCCATGTTCAAAGACCTGAGGAAAAAATTAAGATTCCGAAACAGACTCGGCCCTTTTATATCTGATGTCTTGAAGATTCAATACATGGTCCATTTGAAATTTCGTAGCTCGAATAATTATGACCGCAGGGTGAATCGTTGATTTGCAGTGAAAGCGCAAAGACAGGTCCGTTGATTGAATCGGCACACATGATTTTTCTAACTATGAAAGGTCCCAAATCATGAAGAAAAGTGAGCCAGTGACCCTCGATGAAAACTTGATCGCATTCTGCGGACTCTATTGTGGAGCCTGTCCGAGATTCGAGAAGGGAAAGTGTAAAGGGTGTGCGGAGAATCGGGCGGCCTGGTGCAAAGTGAAGCCGTGCAATCTTGAAAACAATTATTCGAGCTGTGCCGACTGTGAACAGTTCGATGATCCTTCCAGCTGCAAGAAGTACAATCCATTAATTATTCGCATCGGTGAATTTGTGTCGCGGACCAGCCGCAGAGATGCAATTCAGCTATTGAAAGAGATTGGGAGAGAGGATTTCGCGAAACACATGGCAGAAAATAAACTCGTCTCATTAAAGAAAGAATAGCAGAGCTCATGATGTTGTTGAAAACCAGACTGTCGCCATTTCTGTTGTTGGTCTTGTGTCTCTCGTTTGTCGGAAACCCTGATGGCTACTTTCTGAAAGTCACGGGCAACAGACCGTACGGACTTACATTTGACAGAAAAGGTTTCATGTACTTGATGACAGCGCCTCCGACTGGAAACGGAACGCTGTCGAGAGTAACACCGGATGGAAAGGTAATTAACCTTGCAGCGCTTGAGGGAACATTTATCGGACCTGGCATAGCCGTTGACGATAGCGGCAACATATTCGTGACAGTCGGGAACAAGTTACTGGAGATGTCTTCCGACGGGAAAACCAAAGCTACACTCGACGGTTTTTCAAGATGCTTCGATGTAAAGCTCGACAGAAGTGGAAACATTTATGTCGCCGATGATGGGGAAGGGATCGTGTACAAAATAGATGCTTCGAATAGGAAGGAAATGTTTTACAGGAGCGACAGTGCGGGCTCGTTCAAGCTGACCGGGATATGTTTCGACAGTGGTTGCAAAAATCTCTTCGTGAGAGACGGGAAGAAGCTGCTGAAGTTCCATTTAACATCAGACGGAGTTTCCGAAGGACCGCAAGTCATTCTCGAAAACGTCGACATGTTTTACATTTGCATCGACAGCAGCGATAACCTTTATGCAAGCACGTTGAAGAACGTTATCAGGATCGATAGTCGCGGCAGGGTAGAGAATCTTTCTCGAGAGGATTTGAAGACTTCCATCGGATTAGTGATAGGCTGCAAAGGATTTGATGAGGGGAAATTGTATGTTGCTGTTGAAGATGGGATAGCTGAATTGCCAATTGAGAACAATCGTATAAAATGATAATCGACTGCGGATTAAGATTGCGAAGTTACGTATAGATAGAAATTATAGAAGCGATAGCAGGATCACGAAGCGTATTTGAAATGACCTCTTCTGCTCCAGTTGCATGGCACTGAAATGCCTGGGGGTATCGAAGAAGGGGTGCGGGCTTTTCAAGTTATCTTTCCAGGCTGAAACGTGTTCACACTTTTATCGTAATCATAAGTGAAGATTTGATCTATCTCACCCGTAAGTAGTATTCGATAGACGATTTACTTATTTTTCAACTAAGGGCATGCGTCAGATGATCAAGAAAGCCAGTACACTCGCGGTTATCCGTGCGCTCGTTTCCAACGTAAGCCAGATACGTGTAAAGCCGACCATCAATTGGTTCTTCATCCAATACCTCAGCAAGTTTACCGTGCTCGATATAGACGGTAATCTCATCCTCCATTCCCATCTTCCACCGATAAATAGCAAAGCTTACACGAGATTCATCAAAGAGCATTTGCTAAACAGGAACTCGGGTCCATCACATGCCCAAATCGGGTTGACCAATGCCTGCCCGCAGAATTGCGAGTACTGTTACAGCAAGAACAAGACTGGGAAGACGATGGAGACAGGCACGATCATCGGGTTGATACAGGAACTCAAGCGGATGGGCGTATTCTGGATAGGCTTCACCGGAGGAGAGCCGCTCCTGAACAAGAACATCGTCAAGATCACAGAAAGGGCGAGCGACGGATGCGCTGTAAAACTTTTTACAACGGGCAGCACACTGACGAAGCAGCTCGCTTCGGATTTAAAAAAAGCAGGTCTCCTTTCGGTCTCTGTGAGTCTCGATCATTGGAAAGAAGAGGAGCATGACCGCGTTCGAAATTATCCCGGCGCGTTCAAGACTGCGATCAAAGCCATAGAGATATTCAAAGAGGTTGGCGGTATCCATGTCGGTGTCTCGGCAGTGCTTTCACGAGAGATGATCAGACAAAAACAAGTTGAAGAGTTTTTGAAATTCCTCGAGACGCTCGAAGTCCACGAAGCCTGGCTGAGCGAAGCAAAACCGTCGGTTCCATCGATGTGGAACAATGGTTTTGTCATAAGCGAGGACGAGCGAATCGAGCTTTGTCGAATGCAGGACCGGTACAACAAAGAAGGGAAGATGACCGTAAACTATCTTGGACACTTTGAAGGGAAAGAATATTTTGGCTGCGCCGGCGGAAACAAAATGGTGTATATCGACGCGTGCGGGAATGTTAGTCCGTGCGTATTCCTTCCAGTGTCTTTCGGAAATGTCAATCGAAAATCGATCGCGGACATCTACTCGGAGATGAGGCGAAGATTCCCGACAGAGAATCGCTGCTTGATCAACGCGAATTACAAATTGCTCCAGAAACATTATGACGGCAAATCTCCGCTCAGCGAAGAAGAAACACTCGCCGTGATGGAAGAGATCCGCTTTGCGCCGATGTCGCGCTTCTTTCAACTCCACTATGCATGAGGAGGGTTCATGACTTTTAACGTATACAGGTATGTCAGCCTCGTGATGTCGATAACGTTTAGTGTAGTCGGCTTGCTATTTCTCTTCATGAGCACCGACGTTCTGATTTTCTTCAATAGGTTTTCGGAAGCCTTCGGAATTCAAAGAGCCTCGCTTGGCGGGGAACATTTCTACGTCGCTCTTGCCGTCGCCTACATGTACATTGTGGCTTTGCTTGCGCTCCAGATGTATAGGAATCCGGACAATCTTGTTTTTCCTTTTCTTCTCATCAACGCAAAGATCGCCAGTGCGGCCGTTTCCTTCCTCGTCTGTTTCATTGACAAGCCTCTTCTGATCTATCTTACTAACGGTGTCGTTGACGCAGCCATCGGAATTTTTGTGATCGTCATGTATCGCAACATGAAATGGCTCTCGTCGTGAATGTTCGAATTTTTCTTTCGAAAATTTACATTCCGAAGGAAGTCAAGAGCCGGGGTCTCATGGAATTGTTTGAGCTGTCCGCTCGGGCATTCGAAATGCCTCTGCCGGTTCTCGACGGACTCACATTTGATGCGACTCTCCGTACCTACGCAGTTTTTACGAGTGAAGCTGCAAAGATGCAAATGGAGTGTATGCCAGATGTAAGCTCGGTGAAGCGAAGATTGTATGATGGGGCATTCAGTTTCGGTAACAGGTTGCGGAGGGAATTGAAAATCAAAACGCGCGGAGACGCGATGAGGGCGGCTAGATTATTATACCTGGCGATAGGCATAGACTTCCGGGCAAATAAGTCCAACGAGGTTACAGTTCGCCACTGTTACTTCAGCGATTTCTATTCGTGCGATGTATGCCGGGTGATCTCTGCCATTGATGAAGGTCTTATCGCCGGACTGACTGCAGGCGGCCGACTGTGGTTTGCTGCCCGAATAACCGAAGGAAATAGTTCGTGTGTCGGTGCAATCGAATACAAAACTCTAAATCCTAAACTCTAAATTCTAAACAATGTCAAAATCCCAAAAGCGAAATTCAGGGAGACAGTTTTCTGATTTGAACATTAGGGTTTTGAAATCGTCTAGTATTTTGGAGTTCGAGTTTATGGCTTCCTCCGTCTCACCAGCAAGTTCTGAGAATTCGACTGAATGATGAAACATGCAATAGTCGTCGGTACCGGAGCCGGTGGTGCAACAGTCGCCAAAGAACTGCAGGGAAAATTCCAAGTAACGATTTTGGAAGCTGGCAAGGAATTCCATCCTTTCGGGATGAATCTTGAAACTCTTTCCGGACTAAGAAGGAGCGGACTATTTTTCGACGAGCGAGAGATTCATCTTCTTTTTCCTGCAATGAAGATTCGAAAAGTGCAGGATAGAATGCTCCTTGTGAACGGTATCGGTTTGGGTGGAACGACGACAATTGCTACGGGGAACGGTGTGAGAGTGGATCAAGACCTAAAGGCAATCGGAATAAATCTTGATGCGGAGTTTGATGAACTCTACCGGGAAATACCGATCACTGTCGAGCATAAGAAGATTTGGAGACATTCAACTCGCAGGCTGTTTGAGATATGCGTGGAGATGGGACTTCATCCGCAAGTCACTCCAAAGATGGTTGATTACAAGAAGTGCAAACGATGCGGAAGATGTGTGTTAGGTTGTCCCGAGGGGGCCAAGTGGGACACTCGCCGGTTTGTCGAAATTGCCATCGGACGAGGCGCGCGACTTGAAGAAGGCTGTAAGGTCTTGAAGGTCGCAGTTTCGGATGGCAACGCCGTCGGAGTCGAGGCAAGACAGGGATTACGGAACAAGTTTTTCCCTGCCGATCTAATAGTCCTTGCGGCAGGTGGATTCGGTACACCGGTTATCCTTTCGCATACCGGCATGGAGGTGGAGCCGCGCTTGTTTGTCGATCCAGTTCTTTGTGTCGCTGCGGAAAGCAGGAATGCATTTCAGAACAAGGAAGTTCTCATGCCGTTTGTTGTCCAGCGCGATCACTTCATCGTCTCTCCGTATTTCGATCAGCTGAGTTTTTTCTTCAACCGGAATTGGAGGCTTCCTGCCGAAAACATAGTGTCGTTAATGATAAAACTCGCAGACGAGAATATCGGTGGCATTACTAAGAATGTGTTCAAAAAAAATCTGACAGCTCTCGACAGGGAAAGGCTGCGTGATGGAGTTGAGATATGCACGGAGATACTGACCAGGTTCGGAATCACGAAGAGCAAGCTATTTCTTGGAACGATGAATGCGGGCCACCCCGGTGGAATGCTGCCGTTAAGAGGCATTGAGGCTGACACATTTCATAATAATCGCTTGCCCGAGAATCTTTATGTCGCGGACGCTACACTCTTTCCATCTTCGCTCGGCAATCCGCCGATACTCACTATCATGGCGATGGCAAAACGGATTAGCAAGCTGTGCGTCGAGAAGTTTGCAGCGTGAAAAGCAAACTTGGAGATCATGACGTATGTCTAAGCGTTCGATTCTGAAACCGATGGAGACACTTCAAATCCATCCCTCTGTTTCCTAAGCTCAATCTGGGAAACATGCTGCTGAAGCTCCGCTTGTGCAAGGAGTGAGGAAATGCACGATGAACGAAGCAGAGCTTCGACGTCCACCTTCCCAAGCAGGAGGAAGAAAAGCTGGCTAACTATGTTGCCGTCCACGTTTCCCTGACGATTATGAAAACACTTCATTGATTGAGGCCCGCCGCAACGCTTCGCGTTGATATTCCCACCATATACTCCCATACTCTCCCTTGAGATAACTGTTCGCATGTCTCTCACGGTCAAAGGCTGAATCCTTCCTACAGCGTAAAGATTCTTAGTTACGACTTTAGCGGATTCAAAATTATTCCGAAGTATTTATGAGCGAAGAATACGATGATTGTTTGGCTTTAGGCCGGATTGATCCTATCTAACGATTGTCTACTCGGTCATTTCACTTCCGGATCATCGCAAAATCTTTATTCTTTGTTATCCGTTAGAGTGTTGCGGGAGTTGCAGCGTTGATAAAAATCTTTACATGCAGGAGAAATTGCTTCTTCACTCATATGATGATTAATGACGATAGAAGGATTGAGAGACTATGAAAATTATACCCGTCATTTTACTTTCGATGATCGTTGGGGCAGAGACCGTTCATGCACAGATTGATACACTCACGATCCTGCACATAAACGATACTCATTCACATCTTGCTCCAATTGGTCCGCGCGATGCTTCACTCAAAGGAACGCTTGGTGGGATCGCCAGGGTTGCCACAGTCGTCAAGGAAAACAGGATGACCGAACCGAATGTACTTTTCCTGCATGCCGGCGATGCTTTTACGGGGGATATTTTCTTCAATGCGTATTTCGGCATCCCGGAGTTCCAGATTTTGAAAGGCCTCGGACTTGATGCAATGACGCTCGGAAACCACGAATTCGATCTTGGGCCGGATGTTTTGTCGATGTCATTTGATTTTGCCTTTATGACCGGTGGTTTTCCAATACTATGTGCAAACCTTGCCGACAACGCTTCGACGCCTGCAGGACTCAAAGCGCGTATCGTGCCATATGTTATCAAACAATTTGGCTCTCATCACGTTGGGGTATTCGGGCTGACGACACCTTCGACTAATGAGATTTCCAACCCGTCGCCGGCGGTAATCAGCGATGATGTTACCGACATAGCTCGGGCCTCAGTGGCTATACTTAAGACACATAACTGCGATGTAATCATTTGCCTTTCTCATCTCGGCTATGATGCCGATTCGATTCTGGCCTCGTCCGTTAGTGGCATCAACGTGATCGTGGGTGGTCACGATCATTATCTTTTCGAGACGCCTCACCAGGTTATTAATCCTTTTTCCGATACGGTATGGATTGTACAAGCGGGATCGTACTACCAGTATGTTGGCAAGATGAAGATGGCTGTAGGAAATGGATCGGTGCGGCTCCTGGATTACGAAGTTGTGAAAATTGACAGCACGATCTCTGAGGATGCGGCAACAGCAGCGACCGTTGACGGCCTCGTCTCGGGAATAGAACGCACATATGGCCCGCTTTTTTCGAAGCAGATAGCTACGGCTTCAGCTGACATGGGTTGGGCTCCACCCTCGTCGATATCGTCCGGCAAGAAGGATGCCCCAATCGGAGACCTGGTGACAGATGCTTTCTGTGCTTTGACGAAGACACAGATAGCCTTTGACCCTTCAGGTTTGATACAAGAGCCGCTTTATCATGGTCCTGTTGTTGGAGATGATCTTTTTCGGGTAGTTGGTTTTGGCTTCAATACCGACAATAGTCTTGGGTTTCGGCTCGAAACGCTTGAGATGAGTGGCGCGTCAATCATGGCTGGATTGGAATACGGTTTGTCGAGCGGAGGTTCGGACGGACCATATTTTGCTCAGGCATCAGGGATGACCTATAGTTACGCTCCTGACTCATTGCCCGGTCACAGGTTGACCGAAGTGAAAGTCGGTGGTGCAGATATCGATCCTCAAGCGGAGTACACCGTCACCGTCAACGAAACTGTGCCGCCGGTCTTAGACCAGCTCGGTATTAAGTACAGCGATCTGTATCTAATGAGGGACACAACTGAATTTCTGGCACTATCGAATTATGTGAAGTCTCTAGGTACTGTTTCGCCATCCATTGCGGGTCGAATAACGGACGTGAAGAGAATAGTGGAGCAGGGCTCGCTTTCTGCACAAAGATTCGAACTTTTACAGAATTACCCGAATCCATTTAATCCGACGACGGTCATCAGCTATCAGATTTCAGCGGTGAGCCATGTTACATTGAAAGTGTACGATGTCCTTGGGCGAGAAGTTGAAACGCTGGTGAATGAAAATCAGAATGCGGGAAATTACACAGTCACATTCGACGGATCGAGTTTCCCAAGCGGCGTCTACTTCTATCGTCTGCAAGCCGGCACCAACATTGTCACGAAGAAGCTTTTGCTCTTGAAATGAGACATTAGGTGAGCATATCGGACTGCACCCCTCGCGTGAGACAGTAAAAATGGTTAATAAGGTTGAAGTTAATCACGACTTCGTCGGGAGAACTTCGACATGGCAGTGGAACGCAGGAAATACACACGAGAATTCAAAGTGAGTGTCGTGCAGGCGTAGGAGTCAGGGAAGTCGGTAGCTGAACTGACACGAGAGTACGACATACATGCGAACTTAGTGTACAAGTGGACGCAAGAGTACAGGAACAATCCAGCGGGATCGTTCAGAGGAAGCGGAGATGCATCCGAAGTCAACATGGCACAAGAGAGACGCATATCGGAGCTTGAGCGGATCATTGGTAGACTGACGATGGAGGTAGATTTTTTAAGTAAAGCGTTGAAGCATGCAGAGAACGCATTAGTAGCCAAGAGTCCAAAGGATGGACAGAGTTGGTGGAGCCGATGACGGTGTCTCATTTAAAGGGTTCACTCCACTTCTTCGTTTGGGAAGCAACGAACGATAAACATGGAGCAATAACTTCGGGCATGTGTTTCTACGGACTCGAAATTGGCGAATACATTCTTCAGAGGAAGATGGTCTTAATTCGCTGATCATGCCTGAACTTCGTCAGCGAAAGTCTTTATTGGTTGCCAAGCTTCTTCCCGGGCAGGAGAGGGAAAATAGGCAATCATAAATTGGCAATCGGAAATACCTTCACTTCCCAATTGTCTTATCAAGTTTTTCCCATCTTGTCAGTAACTCATCGAGCTTCTCTCTGTAATCCCTGTAAACGTCCTTTTCTCCCTGCGTCGGGGCGGCGTCGGCACTCTGGACGGCAGTCGCCAATCCGGCCATCACTCCTAATACTCCAGAGAGGTTCGGTTTGCCTTTGTTTATGATTTCTAAGATTGAATCCCTGACTGACTGCTGACTGCTGCCAGCTGATTGCTTCTTAACAACTTCCTCTGCAGCTCTGTAGGCCGTCACGCCTTGCTTTAGTGCGTTGTCAATTAGCTTTGCGAGCGACAGTTGCTCTTCAAGCGCACTTGCAGTCATGAGCGCCTTGCGCCATCCCGACATATAAATATTTTTTGACGGGACATGAATACGCGGATCGAGCCGCACCATGAAAGGTTCTGTGTAGTCTTTGCCATCCACGGTGAGAGTTGCTGTATATTTTCCCGGCAGCACGAGCGGGCCATCCGGATCGAGAGGTGTTCCGCCATCATCATCCCAAACGGCGGCAATCGAATATTCATACCCGAGCGCGAGTGGCCTGGGATAACGCAAGTCCCAAACGAAGCGATGTGCACCCGCAGTGGCCGCAAGCCGTTGTTCGGGCTTTACCCATCCAGCTTCGAAGTAGCGGTCTGCTGGCAATTCTTCAGGCTTCTCGTCGCTCGAAAATTTTTCCACGACATCACCTCTTGAATCCCGGATAGTGAGCAAGACGGGAGATCGTGAGTCCTCGTTGAGCCAGTAATCGATTATTGCGCCGGTCGGCGGGTTCTGTCCGAGTGCCGTCTCCGGCGGCCAGGGCGTGTCGCGGTTCTCATCTGCGCGAAGCCGCCACGCATCTTCGGGATGAAATAGGTGAACCTTGTCGGAAGCAAGAGTCGCTGTAATCTCTCGGAGTGGTTCAATGTCGTCGAGAGTCCAGATACCGCGCCCCTGTGTGCAAACGACCAAATCATTGTTGTGTACCACCATGTCGCGAACTGTAGTTGTCGGGAAATTCAGTCCGAGAGAATTCCAGTTCTCGCCGTCATCGAAGGAAACATAGACGCTTCGGTTTGTCCCGGCGAACAAAAGTCCGTGTTTTACATTGTCAGTTCTAGCGACGTAAACGTGTTCATCTACTGGCAAACCGTTCGCAATAGTCTTCCATGTTTTCCCATCGTCCGTCGTCCTTAGAACGATCGGCTTCGAATAGCCAAGTCTTTCCGTGTTCACTGCGACATAGGCTTCGTGAACGGAGAATGGCGATGCATCAATCGAAGCTACTTGTCCCCATGATGGGACGGTGGGTGGAGTGACATTCTTCCAATGCTTACCGCCGTCTGTCGTGAGTTGAATGAGGCCGTCATCGGTGCCGACCCAAATGACATTTTCATTGATCGGGGAAGGTGCGATGCTGTAGATCACTCCATAGCCGGCATCTCTTGCCTGCGCGAGGTCAGGATCATCACCATCCTTCGCGCCAACTGCATTGCCGCTAAGATCTGGACTGATCTTCTCCCAATTGTCTCCATCATCAGTCGACTTGAAAAGGTATTGGTTTCCTAAATAGAGTGCGTGTTTCCCGATCGGGGAAAAGACGAGTGGAGTAAGCCAAGTGTAGCGATATTTTACATGAGTCTCTCTCTGTCCGTAGCTCGACACAGGCCACGGCGAGATTTCTGCGACCTGTCGGGTTACTTCATCGAAGCGGGAGACATGACCGCCGAGTCCGCTACCGAAAACTAAGTTCGGGTTGCCGGGCTTCGGAACCATGTAGTCACGTTCATCTCCGCCTACGGGATGCCAGTCGCGGTCTTCGATCACTCCGTACGGGCCGCGGCTCAGTATTCCGACTGTACCATTATCCTGCTGTCCGCTGTAAATCTTGTATGGGAATTGGTCATCGACAGCGACGTGATAAAATTGTCCGGTGGGTTGATTGTACCAGCTTGACCAGCTCTTCCCGCTATCGACGCTGACTACGCAGCCTTGGTCTACACCGGTGATCATGTATTGCGGCTTTGAAGGATTTATCCAGAGGAAGTGGTAATCGTCGCCGCCCGGCGCGCCTTTGAACATGATGAAACTTTTTCCGCCGTCCACGGAACGATGGATGGAACGATCCATGACATAGACTATGTCAGGATTATTTGGATCAACGGTGATCCTGCTGAAGTAAGAATTTGCAAGACCTTGGTCTTTGTTGACAAAGCTCCAGGTTTGTCCGCCATCATTGGAGCGATATAATCCGCTTTCACCTCTCGATGCAATGATCGTCGCATACACCACCTGGCCATTGGTTCCTCGCGCTACTCCGAGTCCGATTCGACCGAGGGGACCTGTCGGAAGTCCGCCCCCTGAGAGCTTAGTCCAATGTTCTCCACCGTCGGTGCTCTTGTAGATGCCGGAAGTGTAACCTGTCTGCGGCATGAAGTAATCGAGCCAGGGATGCATTTGCATTCTCCAGAGTGCCGCATAGACAACTGAAGGATGGGTGGGATCGGAAGCGAGATCCACGGCACCTGTACTGTCATTCACATAGAGAACTTTTTGCCAATTATTCCCGCCGTCAGTCGTCAGATAAACTCCGCGGTCAGGATTCGGCGCGAAGACGTTTCCGAGTGCGGCTACCAAGACTCTCTGCGCGTCGTTTGGGTCGACAAGTATTCTCCCGATGTGCAGTGTTCCTCTCAGTCCGACGTTTGACCAGGTTTCTCCGGCGTCGGTGGAACGGTAGACTCCATCGCCTGACGAAATGTCCCAGCGGAAATCCACTTGTCCTGTACCAGCATAAATTATGTTTGGATTAGAAAGTGCGAGGTCAATTGCACCAATTGAAGATGATGCTTCATGCTGCATCAGACCTGTCCATGTACGACCGGCGTCTGTTGTCTTCCACACTCCGCCTCCTGCAGCGCCGAAGTAGAAAACTTCCGGCTCGTCTGCGACGCCTACAGCCATCGTTGCCCAGCCGGCGCGATACGGGCCGACGAGACGCCAATGCAAATTGGAATAGGTCTGCTGAATACCTCCGCCTGAAACTGATGCTACTGCGACATAGCAAGAAGCCATTGCGGTGATAATTATTGAGATGAATCTGGTCTTACCGATTAGTGAAAAGATTTTCATGGTGTGCTTCCTTCATTCACTTGGAGATGTACGAGACTAAAACGCCTTCCAATCTGGAACAGTTCCGAGATTTGCATGTTTTGCCGTGAGCTTCTAATTTTCTCGTGGGCGCCAGGATGGGATCCGGGCGTCGCATTGGTAAGTAAGTTAGGATGGAGCTGAGAAAAAGTCGACATGTGTTTTGGGTGTATCTATAATTCAGCAAACAGAGAAAGCCAAGTGGCGGGTGCGTCATCGGGCAGGTTTTCCCAAAACAATGAACGGGGAATGGCCCAGGCAAGTCGAACCGAGACAGTGTAAGCCGGTGCGCCCGTCGCAGACGGCTGGTCAGACGCACATCCGGAACGGGTGACGTGCGTCGATGCGAAGTGCGGCATCTTGTCCGCGAGAGAGAAGGAGAGCGATATGAGACACATGATGATTGGTTTCGTTTTGGTTGCCGTTGCTCTGAGCTGCGAGGGATCGCTAGCCAGGAGTAATGACGGAAAATCAAGGAAAGTTGCGCCGTTGATGGCGAACGGCGTTCCTGCAGGCACGATAGTGAACATGAATAATTTGACTCTATGGATTCAGGACAACGGGTTATTTCCTCCGAAGGTTGCGGGAACATGGAATGGCGAATTCCCGAAAGCTTCAGGTGTGGGATTGATTTACCAGGATGGCTTTGTTTTCGGAGGAATTGTTAAAGATGGAGGAAGCGAGCTGGTTCGTGTCGGCGGAACAACTTATTCTACCGGCATGCAGCCGGGAGCTATCATGACTAATTCCGCCGGCAACGTCACTGGCGCAGAAGACACGTCTTCTCAGAGTGTGCGGGTATGGAGAGTAAGGCCCGACGTTCCAGCCGGGGCAATCATCCGTCCCCGATCTCACTGCCGACGCTGCTTCGTATTTCCAGGTTCAGCCCGGACAGGTAACGTCATCTGAGCTGGCTCAGATCAAGCAGCAGTACTACACCGACTGGCAGCAATGGCCCGCTGCAAAGGGTGCACCATGGTACATCGACTCGGTCGGGAGTGTCAGAAACGATGCGGGCTATGATCCTGCTAACCCACATGACATCCCCGGAATTCCGGGAGCGAGTCAAACAGTCTGGTCTGTGTGCAATGACCTGAATCCGGTTCTAACCGCTTCGCTATATGGCGCCAATCCGATTGGGATCGAGGAGCAGGTTGCACTTTGGGCGTACTCTTCGTCGGATGAATCGAACAACATGATCTTCAAGCAGGTCAAGTTGATCTACAAAGGTACGACGACGAGCGCGATGAATTCCGAGATTGACAGCATGTATGTCGTTCAGTGGAGAGACACGGATAATGGAGACTACTCGGATGACGAGTCAGGGTGCGACTCGACGTTGAATCTCGGATTTTGTTATAATGGCAAACCGGTGGACTCGAAGTATGCAGCCATCGGTGATCCGCCGCCGGCGAGCGGTGTTTGCGTGCTTGAAGGGCCAGCCTACCACACCGGCAACACCTCGGACAGCGCCCAGATTAACTTTCAATATAAGCATGGATACAAATACTGGCACGAAAATCCGATGACGGGTTATATCTATTTTGGCACCGGATACACAGTGAGTGACCCTGACTTTGGGACGTATTCCGGAAGCCAGCAGTTTTTTAACTTGATGAGAAATGATCTCCCTCGTCCTGCCTATCCCGCGGGCGTACCATTTTACTCAGGATCACAGTACGCGACCAGTCACCACATTGCAACCACTTATGAGCTCCCGGGCGATCCAGTTACTCAAACAGGGTGGGTGGATGGCATAGACCTTATCCCGGCAGAAAGGCGAGACCTCTCCATAAGTGGGCCTTTCACTTTGAAGCTCCATGATACTGCAGAGGTGGTCGTAGCTATGATCGGAGCGATGGGTAGCGATAATCTATCGAGCGTGACGGAGCTTAAGCAAAGCGCGGTGCTTGCTCATAACTTGTACAATTCTCTTTTCAAATCCTCTCCGCCGAACGTGAATGTGACTGTTAATAACGGAGCATCAAGCGCAAAACTCTCCATTGTCGCTGACGGACACGGGAAGGGATTTACAAGCGTGACGGCTTATCTCAAGCATTACGGTGGCTCGGCCCTGGAAACAGTCCAACTATATGATGATGGACTTCATGGTGACGGAGCGGCAGGAGACGAGGTCTTTGCAGATACTGTCACAATCCCGATTCAGCCAGACGGCCTTCATCTGGATGTGTCCTCATCTGGAAATTTCGGGACGGCTAACTGGACTGATGTGGCGGACAACATAACTACAAACGGACCTGTCGCCCTTACCGATGCCGAGATCGAGCAGGATAACCTGAACCAGGACGGAAGAGCAAACCCGGGCGAAGTCGTAAGGGTCTCGTTAGGTCTAAAGAACAACGGTTTGCTTCCCGTCAATCTCATCAGGCTTCGCCCGTCGGATGAAATTAATGGGAAAGGGATAACTTTAAGTTCGCTTCCTGCAAAGTCGACATACCAACAGGTGTATTCCGCCACCGACGAGAACACTTACTTTTCGTTCCAGATGCCGTCCGCTCCGCAGGATTCCGTTTTTGAGAGTGTTCTTACGATTGTGGATACTACCGGCAATGTGTGGCAGGACACGATAAGAATTCAGATTTACCCGCTTGCCGCACCGTTGAAGAACGCCGCGGTCAAGCACGTCTCAGGTAAAGCGGATGGGAGCTTCACAATAAGAATTGTGAGGCCAGATTCGGTCAAGAACCACACCTACGTCATACTTGGCGTTGACTCGATAGATGCACAGGGTACAGGAGGGATCTCACTCAAAGACTCAACCACCGGCGCATTTCTCTTTGTCAATCATCCGATCCCCGATGCATTGGGCGACAACATGCCGGTAACAGATGGGTTCATAGTATCGGGTACAGCGGTAGACTCGGCCCAGGGTATGAGGACTTGGAGTGTACCGTCCGGGGTCGGCTGGTGGACATGGGCAAATGCAAACAGTTTTGGTCTCGAAAGTTTCAACGGCGCAATGGGAATGGCATACAACCAATGGTTTAGTAGTTCGACTCTCAAACCTGCAAGTCTACACAATGTCCTCTTCCGCTTTGCCTCTACAGATTCGAGTGGAAATATTCTGAACCCTAATGATACAAATGTGACGATGGCATACCGGTATGTGCGGCAGGCGAGCAATCCTGCGGCAGAGCCGTCCTTCGCTTCGTCTATCATCAAGAAAGGTGCGGGTTACGCTTATCAAGACAGAAGGCCGATTCCAGTTGCTGCTTACGACGAGGAGAACAACGGTCAACGGCTCAACCTCGGATTCCTGGAGAACAATGTCTCGGCGGGTCTTGTGGATGGGAAATACTGGCCTCCCACAAATACCGAAGGGATCGATAATGCCAGCACCGCCGGTCCACGCGAATGGTTGTTTGTCTTTGGAACCAAGTACGATAATACAACATCGAATTCTTTACTGTCGGTCGACATACTGAACAATACGGTTCCCATGATGTGGTTCGGCACCGCCAATCGATCAAATCCGCCGGGGATTCCCGATTCAACCGACGAATTTGAAATACACGCGAATCACTTACTATCATCGGCAGATAAGTGGTCCTTCAACCCGACGGTCCTTGCCGGAATAAAGGAATCCAATGCACCTGCGAAGTTCGTCCTCGAACAAAATTACCCGAATCCTTTCAACCCGACTACAGTAATCAGCTATCAAGTCTCAGCAGTCAGCGATGTTACGTTGAAAGTTTATGATGTGCTTGGGAGACAAGCAGCAACGTTAGTTAATGAGAAAAAGATGCCCGGGACATACGAGGTGAAGTTCGACGGCAGAAAGTTCGCGAGCGGAGTTTATTTCTACCGCATCGAAGTGGGGAGTTTTGTGTCTACGAAAAAGATGATGCTCGTGAAATAATATCAATGAGACTGACCGAGATAAAAGGTCCTATACCCGAGCAGTCAGCATTCTGTTTGGGATAATACTTCGCCTCGTCACTGCTGCACGATGAGGCGGTTAACCGATCGGCGTGACTCCTAATCCAGGCTTGTCATTCAAAACTAACTTGCCGTTTTCATTTATCTCACCCTTGAACGGATCATTCGAGGTCAACACGTTGCCGTCGAGATCGTTCCAATCGACGAGGGGAGAGATCTGTGTCGCAGCAGTTATGCCGACAGAAGTCTCGATCATACAGCCAAGCATGATCTTCATCCGGTGAGCACGGGCCGCATAGATAAGTTTTCGCGCATTGAGCAGTCCGCCGTTCTTCTGAAGCTTTATGTTTATCCCATCGTAGGCCGTTGATACTTTTGCGATGTCATACAACGACTCGAGCGCTTCGTCTGCGATGATCGGCATCTTGACCCTTTCGTGTAACCATCGGACATCGTCTAGTTGAGACGCTGGCATCGGCTGTTCGATGAACTCGACATTTTGTGTCGCCAGCCAGTTGATGCGATCGAGCGCCTCCTCCTTCGACTTCCATCCTTCGTTAGCATCGACGCGAAGCGGCTTGTTCGTTACGCTGCGGACAGCTTTGATTATCTCTTCGTCGTTGGGCAATCCAACCTTGATTTTCAGGACGGGATAGTTAGATGCCTCTTTTACTTTCTGTATAATCACCTCCGGTGTGTCGATGCCAATTGTAAAAGTGGAGATCGGTGTCTTCGTCTTGTTGGCTCCGAAGAACCGGTAGAGCGGGATGTCGAGTTTCTTCCCGATCCAGTCATGCATCGCTATGTCTATCGCGGCCTTGGCGCTTGGATTATCAGGTGCGATCGAATCAAGATATTCGTCAATGTCTTCGAGCTCAAACGGATCCGACAGCTTTCCGACATCTATCTTCTTGAAGAAAGCTTCCACAGTCTCCGGGGTTTCGTTGTAACGCGCGTTTGGAGATGCTTCGCCGTAGGCAGTTATCCCGTCTTTTTCAAACTTAATGAGAACTACCGGCACGAAATCGCGCGAACTTCTAGAGATCGTGAAAGTATGCTTTAGCTTCAGGTCGTAACGCCAATAATCAAGTTTCATTTTTCCTTTGCCTGTTATGATATGGGTTGGGAATTTGGCTAACGCTTTGTTGGCAAGGAGTCCGCTTCCCGACAGGACTAATCCTGCCCCGCCAGCTGTCAAGAATTTTCTTCGGTTCATTGTCTTTTCCCCGGATTATTGTTATTTGTTTTCATCGCAGTATTCTCGGAAAGAATTCTCTTCGCCCTGACGAACCGGTCGAAGTCGTATTGATCGAAAAGGGAATCACCCTTCAAAAGGCTGCTGATCCTGACAAGGCTGCTCGAATGGATGAAATGTCCATTGCCGAGATATATTCCGACGTGCACAATCTTTTCTTTTTTTCCCGGCTCACCCTTTTGTCCGAAAAACAACAGGTCACCCTTTTTCAAATTGGAGAAATCTGGGCCGGGGTCAATGTCTTGACCGACCTCTGCCTGCTGGTTCGCATCGCGCGGGAGTGCGATGCCACTCATTCTGAAAACAGTTTTCGTGAAGCCTGAGCAGTCCATTGCCTTCGCACTCGTCCCGCCCCATAAATAAGGAAAGCCGAGCAACTCCTTTGCGACCACTTCAATTGCTTCGGGTGTCGGAGCGTGAGATGCTAGATACTCATCGTAGTATTGAACATCCGATCTCGACGCATATCCGATCCGACCATCAGGGAGCTCGATCCTGAAACCTGCTGAAGTTGTTCCCTCAGGTTCCAGCAAGTCTGCCATTACTGCATCGGAGAGAGTAGCGCTGCCTGACGGAGAAACCCGGAGAGTCGTGAAAACTGTGGTGACGATGAGTTTCCTGGCTGCAATGTATGTTGAGAGAGCGGATGAATCAGCACGAACGATATTGCCGGCATCTATCCATCCGAGATATCCGTCGCTGGATTTTATGTAGAGCCAGCCGCCATGAACTTTCTTCAGGACCGACACGGTATGGCCGAGCAGGACCTGGTTCACAAGCTCCGAAGCGTCTCGAGGCGCCGAGTAAACGTTGCCGACGCTGACGTCGACGATGCCATACAACATCGGTCGGAGAGAGGAATCCGGAAGAAGTGCAATTGAATCGACCGCGTCTGTCACGGCAAGTCTCTGCAACTCTTCAAAGACTGCTTCCTTCGCCTTTGGGTTGTCAACTTCCCCGGAAAGTAGTATGCCGGCACGGCTGCTCCGAGCTCTGACATTGAAAACTGCAGTTCGCGGGTCGGGAGCAAATACCACTTTGAGAGAATCGAGCGCATGATCGATTTGCACAACGCGAAGATCATTAGAGTTGCAACCCACCAGAAGTGAGAGTAGTGCAACGTAGGGAAGGTGTTTCATATCTGGTATCTCATCTGTTGCTGAAAGTTAAGAAACTAAGATTGATTTGGCAATGATTTAGCGGAGGTAGGCCATTGGATCAGGGATCACGGACTTGATCGCACAATCAATCCGGCCCGCGACTATTTCTTTTCATCATAATAAAGGGCCGCGGCCCCGAGTATTGCTACGTTTGCGACTTCGGACACTTCTATTTTCACATTCGCGATCGACCTTGCATAGGCAAAGCTGTCGAGCGATTTGCGCATCTCTGTTTTGAAAAAGTCAAATGAATTGCTCACCGAGCCGCCAAGGATAATAATCTCGGGATCGACAGAATACATAATGAGTTTGATCGCTTCGCCGAGATTAGCTCCGAACTCCGAAAAAATACTGATGGCTTCCTTGTCGCCCTCTTCAGCTCTCCTGAACAATTCTTCTCCGGTCGTATTGTACTCGTTGGCAAAAAACTGGCCGCTGCAGTAGTACTCGTAGTTCCGGTCCCTGTATGGTACACAACCAAACTCGCCGGCACCGCAGTTTCTGCCCGAGTAGAGTCTGCCATGTATCACAAGTCCTGCTCCCAAACCGGTGCCGACTATCAACCCGACGATGTTATCGTACTTCTTCCCCTTTCCAAAATACTTTTCTCCGATCGCGAAACAATTCGCATCGTTGTTGACATACACGGGCACCTTGAATTTTTTCTCCAGCAGATCTTTCAGATGAACTTCTTTCCAGGACGGAATATTCTGAACGTCGTAGACAATTCCTCTTTCCACATCGACGACGCTCGGAACACCGACACCGATTCCCAGTATCTTTTCACTCGAAAATCGATCTATCAAACTCGAGATGTTGTCTACAACATCCATTGCATTATCGGTCCTTGAGATTGGTAATGATTCGACTTTCGTCAAAGAATCATTCTCTATCAATCCTACCCGTACATTGGTTCCACCCAGATCGATGCCTAAGATTCCCATGATTTGTTCGTCCTCGTGATCAAGAAGTCAACCTAAGTCTCAATTGGCTGTCGGGAGAGCACTCTCCTTCAATTTCTTCGTACGTATCGTTTCGTTCGTGATGATTGGCTTGGCCCAGATGCCGATGCTGAATATATATCCGAGGGTCAGGTAAATGACGAACATTCCGATTCTCAAACCAAACATATCTCCGAGCCAGCCAATGATAATCTGAATGACCGCGCCGCCGATTATTGCAGTGCACAGAATTCCGGCAAATGAGCCATGATGGCTTTCGATTGAGTTGAGCGCAAGTGAAAAGACGATGGACCACATCACCGATAATGAGAAACCTACCATCGGGAAAGCATACAGCGCGATTCGACCTGAACCGAACAGAGCAATGGACAGGAACGTTGCAGCTAAGACGACAGCCACCAACAGGATTCGCCTGCTGTCAAAGAGTTTCAAAAAGACCAGACCGATCAAGCAGCCGATCGACATCATTCCC
Source organism: uncultured Bacteroidota bacterium (assembly GCA_963704305.1). GTDB lineage: Bacteria > Bacteroidota > Ignavibacteria > Kryptoniales > JAKASW01 > JAKASW01. The sequence goes on from OY969888.1 coordinate 3,156,419, forward strand.
CAGAACCAGCCAACTATTGAAGCCCCGACAGTTAGAGGATCATAATTGTGATAGGTATATAGGAATTTCGATAGCCAGTACGATACGCCTTGTTCCGTTCCGACGTAAGCAAATATTCCGATGAAGTAGAGAACGACAGTCTTTCTCTTGAACAAATTCTTGTGAGTCTCCCAAGTTCCTGCCTTTTCATCCTCTTTTCTCTCAACCGTCGGGAAACCTGAAAGCAAAATTACTACGACCATTAAAAGGGTGATCAATGCAAAGACCCAATAGAGAGAAGTCCATGGAAGACTCTGAGGCACCAGGTTCGAGAAGACAAGCTTCACGACATTTGTCCCGGACTTTTGTCCAAGATTGGTTATCAAGTATGTCAGGAACATAGGCGCAATGAAAGATGCTCCTCCGAAAATCAGCTGTGCCAGAACCGAGTTGAAAGCGAAATGCTCTTCACCACCGGACACTCTCAGTAACGGGTTGATTGCAACTTGCAGCATCGCCATGCCGGTTCCCATCAAAAACAACGAGATCAGAAAAACGATGTAATGGGGGTGGAGTGAGAAAAGCAAAGCTCCGAAAAATGCGACGACGAACGCCAGGACCATCGTAGATTTTTCCTTGTATCTCTCCACAAGCATTCCCGCGGGAATCGACATCACTCCGTACGCTATGAAGAAGGCAAACGGGAGGAGTCCTGCTAAAGTCAAGCTCAGGCTGAAACTCTGGATCACATCAGGATTGAGAGCGCCCAATATGTTTGTGATAAAAGAGATCACGAAAAATGTGAGAAAGATGAGTATGACGATGTAATAGTTTCTTTTCATGATTATCCCGTTGCCTATTTGCATTTGAGTGAGTCAATCATTCGATGTTCCACCCTGAAACTTCAACTCGCGGCGGCTGGCCTTGAAAGTCTTCGGCGTGGAAATAACCTTGAACTGTTCTGGTCTCGCCAGGAAGAAGTGTTATGTAATTGTCGTCCCAGAAAATCGGCAGAACCGAATCATCGGTGTTACCCTTCCTGACCGAGAGATACGCCATGAAGGCAAGTCTGTCGGTGGGATTATGAACGACTGCAGTCACATAATAGTTGTCGCCTCGCCTGACAATTTGTTTGGTTGTCGCCAGTTTGACTTCCGGAAGATTGTTAAGCTCTGTCAAGTCGGCATAAGAACTCTCCGTAACAAACCACGTTGATTTCTTCCATTGAAGAGAATCCTCTTGAGCCGACAACGCGTAGAAGTTAGAGCTGATAAGTCGATCATGACGGTACAACCGAAGGTCGAGGAAATAGGTCTTCGTGAGCGAATCCAACTTGGGAATCGCTGCAATTTTTTCGGACGTGTTACCGGCGATTCCTATTGTCCTTTCGAAATCAAATCTATCCTTCAGATCGAAACCGAGCACACTTGCTTTCAAGTGAAGGTCGTTTTGTGGTTCAAGTGTCGAGTTGACGACAACGATTTCGTCGTCTGCGGAATTATACAGCACATGGATCGGCTCACACGCTTTCTGTGCACCGTAGAAAGCGCCGGTTGGATCGAGATAATAGTCGTAAAGCTGCCACCACATTTTTGGCCAGGCAGAGTTGTACATCCACTGAATAACACCCGTCGACTTGAACTTCTTCGCTCCGAAGGCTTCAAACATCGCACGCATCGCCTCGTAATTCGTGAACTGCGCCTTCCTTTCGTAATCGACCAAGCTTGTCGGATTTCCAAGTCTGTGGTCGATTGCTTCGTTGTATCTATGCAGATCACGAAATCTCCCGCGCGAACAGTGATAAAACCATTCGCCGTTGATCGGCCACAGCGAATCTGGCGAGAGCATCTTCTTCAACGATTCAATTCTTGGAACCTGTGGTCCCGGTCCGGTTTCGGTGTTGAAGCCGAACGCGCCGCCATATGCGGTGTCTGCGAACCAGTAAATCGGTGGTTCATAATCATACGGCCCGCGCATTTTCACTCGCGTCGGCCCGGTGACTTCGCTCGTGTGTTCAGCAGCCGAAGCGACAGACGGCCGAGTCGTGTCGCACTCTTTCAATACTTTCAAATACATCTTCTCGAGCTCGGGGCGGGGAATCAAGTCGCTGCCGTACGCCCAGACGAAAATGCTTGGATGGTTCCGAAGCCATTTTATTTGATCCTCGAATGATCGGGCGGCATTCGACATGTCTTCCGGGGATTTGATGCAGCCGAATTCATCGTTATCCGTTCCGAAAATGTTTTTCCATTCCCATTGGCAGCTGAATCCTACCATCATGAGAATACCTTTCTCGTCGCAAAGATTGTAAATATCGCTGCTCTCTCCCCAGAATCCTTCCATCCTTATGGCGTTAAGATTCATGTTGACCGCGTAATCGATTTGAGCCTCGAGATTTCTTCTGTCCTGGTTCAGGAAAATTTGATCGGTCCACCCGCCGCCGCGGATCAAAATCTTCTTCCCGTTTAGTTTGTATCCTCGGAAACCGTATGAGTTGATGTAGTCACTGACCTGTCTTATTCCGAATTTCAGATCGCTGAAGTCTGTGACAATACTTCCGGTTCTGAATTCGAGATGGATTGGATAGAGATTTGGCTTTCCGAAATCATGGGTCCACCAGAGACGCGGGTTTCTTATCACAAGCTGATGGAAGACGCCAGGAGAAAAACTCACGGTCTTCTTTTCAAAGGGTGAGAAGGAAACTTTTTGTGAAAATGAGATCGCACCGATCCTTCCTTCCAGAGTGCCCGTGATGTCATGGCTCGTTGCGTTAGTCAGCTCTGCCGACACTGTCAGCTCCGCCTGTCTGAGCGTCGCGGTGTCGACCTTTGTCGCAACGAACGGGTTTTCAATTGCGACATCTCCCGTGAGATCGAGCTCCACCGGGCGCCATAAACCCATATCCCTGTCCGGCGGATATGGATTCCAATCTACAAAACCGAGAGTGAGTGCGCCCGGTCCCTGCCTGAATATTTCCACTGCAAGAACATTTGTTCCACCGAAGTTGACTTGATCGGTGACATCAAACTCGAATTGTCTGAACCCTCCGACGACAGAATCACTGCTTGCAATCAACTTTCCGTTGAGCCAGAATATCAGCCCTGTAATTGATACCAAGAAACTTCAGGGTCGCGTGACTGATGCTCCTTGTCTTGCCGGGAAGGACGAATGTTGTCCTGTACCACCATGGCTTATCAAAAAGTGAGTCGGGAATATTGTCAAGATTCCTTCCTTGAAAAGGATTCTTAAAGACGCCGTCGGCAACCAGGCTTCCCACGACGGTTGATGGTACAGTCGACCTGTACCAGTCGTGCATACCGAATGACTGACTCGAGATTACATTTCCGACCGCATCGATCTTCTCCAACGACTGGATGTACCAACTGTCAGTCAATGTGACAACCCTGCCGACTGGTTTTTCTGACGAAAAGGAAGCAGCAGATATTGTCGATGTGAGAGCACAAATGAGCAAGAAGTATTTCATATTTCACCCGCGATTTGGATAATCTATGGTAAGAGAAGCGAGACACATGCTGCGCATTACCTTAATTTATCATACGGCGATGGAGTGCTGCAAGGAAAAAGAGTCTGAATAAGTCCAGCCGGTTCTTTTTTCGAGAGGCAAAGTATGGGTGAGTATTGACAATGAAAATAAGAAGTGTTATCATCTGTCGTAAACGAGAACAAGCAGATCGTTTCGGGAAGCTCGTTCGTTAAATTCAAGAAAGTTTACAAAGGGAGGTTTGCGGTATTCGCAGCCTGAAAAGGTTTTTCCGACTTATATCCGGTAAGTCAATTCACTCTGATGCAGGGGCTGTTCTTCAAGTTCTGTTCCGACCGCAATCATTCCTCCGATTAACCACAACCTTTATCGTTTCGCGATGATCGTTGAAGCATGTTCGCGAAGGAGGAAGTCGCATGCGAGATGTTTGGTACGGGGATCGCCGCTTATTTTGGTGCACTTCAGTCATTTGCCTACTCTTTACTGTTGACCTGCTCTACGCTGCGGACGGCAAGATCGCAGGTAGAGTCGTCGATTCGAAAACCGGGGAAGGTTTGCCCGGAGCGACCGTTGTAATCGACTCGCAGTGGGTTTCAAGCGGACTCGTAAAACTTGATGCGTTGATCGGTGCCACGACAGATGCCGGCGGCTACTTTGTAATTCTGAACGTACGCCCCGGCTTGTATAGCGTCACCGCTAGAATGCTTGGCTATGTTCCAGTCGTCGAAAGAAGAGTAACTGTCGAAGCTGAGCGGACGATCACGGTCAACTTCCAATTGGAGCAGAGTGCGATCCAGATGCCTGGCGTGGAAGTCATTTATCGACCTAATGTCATCAAGCCCGACGTTGCAGGTACTCAAGAGGTAGTTCATGCCCAGACAATCGAACAGGCGCCGACGACACGAGTAGATGAGTTCATCGGGAAGATTCAGGGTGTCGAGCTCGTTGACAACAACCAGGGTCACGGGTTGAGTGTTCGAGGTGGAGCGATCAGGGAAACCGATGTGCGTCTGGACAATATCTCGCTTCAGGATCCGCGCTCCGAGAATTCATACCTTTCATTCAACTCCACAACAATTCAAGAACTGCAGGTGATGACAGGCGGATTCCAGGCGAAGTATGGCGGCATACAATCGGGACTCGTGAACGCGGTGACCAAGGAAGGAAGCCGGCAAAACTACAGCATGTCGGTAAACTATAACATGACTGCCGGAGATCAACAAAAATTTTTCGGCTCCAATCCCTGGAGCGGTCAATCGATGATCTATCAAGTGTTTACCGGAAAGTATGCGATGCATGGTATTCAGACGCATGCAGACAGCATGGCGGTTCCCTCGCAATTCTGGGGGTTCAAAGGTTGGGCGAACAAAAAGAACGGACGATACACTCAGGGCTCTTATACCTCTCCATATGTCATATTTCCTACCGGCTTTATTCAGCAAACCCAACTCGATTCGACTCAGCGGATGGAAATATGGAAACTCCGGCATCCGCAGTACCCGATAGCCGCTCACCCTGATTATTATTTTGAAGGAAGCTTGACCGGTCCTGTCCCAGGCGAGAGTCTTCCTATGTTGGGAGAATACTTCGGCCGTACCACTTTCCTCTTCGGAGTAAAATATGAGAACACTCAGTTCGCTTATCCGCTCGGAGATCGCAATAACTATTTAGACTGGAACGCCCAACTCAAACTCACAACCGATCTTGCTTCCGGTGACAAACTCACTCTCGAAGGATTGCTTGCCAATGTCAACACATTGAACACGGGGAGAGGGAGCACTTACGGTGGCACACTTCAGGAAGATGCTTCCAGCTTCGGATTCCTGACGAACACACAAAGCTCAATCGAACAGCAAGCGGCGCTTTTGGGTGGAGAGAACTTTTCGCAAATATTCAATATCAGCAGGATGCAGCTGTATGACCAGCGTTACGTCATAGGCGGTGCAAAGTACGCTCACACAATCTCACCGACAGCCTTCTTCACTCTTGATGCACATTTCCAATATAATGCCCCGCGGCTCTCATCTTATTCGATGGATACAACCCAGGCGAGCGCATGGTATTACATGGTCGGCGACAACGTCTATACGGCACCTCAGCCCGGAGCGATAAAAATCCTGAAAGTTCCCGTCGGTGGTACTCCGAATGGTTCAACCAACTTCGTGGCAGATGAGCTCGGCATGTTCCAGCTTGCGGGTGGAGAACAGCGAGTCGATTCTTCGTACACTTGGGTTGGTCAACTCAACGGCGATCTGGTCTGGCAATTTGACAGACACAACGAGTTCGAAGCGGGTTTCTCAGCTGAGCTAACCAATCTTCATGTCTATTCCGGTACATGGCTGCAATCGCAAACATCATGGACGCCAGATCTCTGGCAGTATTATCATGTCACTCCGATCTCCGGAGGTGCCTATCTTCAAGACAAGTTAGAGTTTGAAGGGATGATAGCGAATTTAGGTGTGAGATTGGATTACTGGAATCCCAATCGAAGTGGCTTCGCTATTACAAATCCTCCCTCGACCGCATACACGGCGCTTTACAACGACATTTATTCGAATCTTCCGGGCGCCTTCAGTTCGTATCAAAAATGGTTAGAGTACTCGGGCATGATAGCATCGCCGCCCGGGTGGCCGACAACTCCGAACAAGATTCAGGTAGCGATCTCACCGCGACTGTCTGTTTCCTTCCCTGTGACTGAAAGCAGTAAGTTGTATTTTAACTATGGTCACTTTTATCAGCGGCCCCCGATTTCCTTCCTCTACGATCTCGCACTATATCCGGCTGCTGCAACTGTGCCGTCACCGAATCTTGCCATGGGCAAGACTATATCTTACGAATTCGGATATGAGCAGTCATTCATACAAGATTTTCTTGCCACAATTTCTTTTTATTACAAGGATGTAAGAAATCAGCCTCTGCCCCAAACATATGTCGACTACTACCATGAAAATCAGGTGACCCAGTACGTTCCGGATGGATACAACGTTGTCGAAGGTCTCGAGATGAGGTTGGAAAAGACAATGGGGAGATTCATGACCTTCTGGGCAAACTACGATTATATGCTGGTGAGTTCAGGACAGAGCGGCCTGGCTTACATCTACGAGAACCAGCTTGAAGCGGCAAATGCGCAGCGCTCAGCAAATTTAACCACGACAATTCCTCGACCGCGAGCTCATGTCGATCTCAACCTTCACACGCCTCCCGACTGGGGTGTCGCATTCGGCACCTGGTATCTTGATCTTCTTTTCGACTGGCAGTCAGGAGGTCGAATGTTATGGAATCCGCAAGAGGCAAATGTTAAAAAACAAGAGTGGGTTGACATAGTGGATTACACGAATCTTGATTTGAGGTTGACGAAGGCGTTGTCTGTAAGCAAGATAAATTTCCAGGTCATACTCACTGTCCAAAATGTTTTGAATGAGAAAAGATTAGACACAGACAATATGACTCTTGATCAACTGGATGCTTACAAAAACTCTCTCCATCTACCGTTCAATTCCGGAAATATGAAAGGCAATGACAAATGGGGAGACATCCCATCCGCAAGCAAGCCGTACATAAACGTTGGATGGTGGCAAGCTCCAATTTTCCTGAATCCGCGTAGAATTCTCCTCGGCATTCGCTTCGACCTGTGAGAAGTGATATCATGGTACACAGTTGCCCGGGAAAGCGAATCGTAGGGACCTTGCTAACGACAAAAAGAAATATTGAGAGGGTTACAATCCAGAGATTCATCCTAACGTTTGTCTCCATTTTTCTCTTCACGCTCACAAAGATTTCGCCCGCGCAAACCCGGGCAGTGGTCGGATATTACTACTTCTGGGACAAGTCGGCATTTCCTCAGTCAATGATCGAGTACGACAAAGTCAGCTGCATAGCCGAGGCGTTCATCGTACCCAATAAAGATGGGAGTCTGTCGGCAGAATCCGGCGCGACAATGCAAGACTATCTTTATCCTGAGATGATCTATGCCGCACACAACAATAATGTAAAGGTTGTCGTCTCGGTAGGCGGGTGGGGAAATGGAGCCGGATTTCCTGCACTGGCGGCGAGTGCAACTGCGCGAGCAAACTTTGCAAGTAACTTGAAAAACTTCTGTCTCCAATATGATTACGATGGAGTGGATATCGACTGGGAATACCCGGGAGCAGGGGACAGAGCGAATTTTGTCCTGATGATGAAGGCACTGCATGATTCACTGAATTCATCCGGGCATCACCTGTCCTTAAGCATGACCTCCCCAGGATACATTGGAAGCGGATACGATTTTGCAGATCTTGTTGGCCTTCTAGATTGGGTTGGTGTCATGACTTACGACTATTACGGGTCATGGACGAGCATCTCCGGTTTTGTCTCTCCGCTCTATGATCCGACTCCTGCCCAGTGTCCTGCCAGCAAAGATGAAGGTTCCTGTAATTCTTCAATTAATCAGTTTCTGAAAAGCACAACGATTCCGACGTCAAAGCTTTTTATGGGTTTCGCATTTTACGGGTATAATTTCCAGGCGGCTGGGCTCTACGATTCGCTGAGAAGCAAGAATGCACCATCCGTGTCTTACGCAAGTGCTACGGCATATGAAATTTCAGGCTGGACATATCATTGGGACGATGTCTCGAAGTGCCCTTACCTGACGGATCCTTCGAATACGCACATCATAACTTTTGATGACACGACATCGATCGGTTCGAAATGTGATTATCTCAAGAGTAAGAATCTTGGCGGCGTAATCATCTGGAAACTCGGCTATGATAAAGTCGGAAATTCGCAGCCGTTGCTCGAAACGACGTGGCGAAAGCTTAACACGCCGACTGCGATCGTCTATCATGGCACATCGGTCAACCGTGACTTTGTTCTGCAAAATTATCCCAATCCCTTTAATCCGAGCACGATAATCAGCTATCAGCTTTCAGCAATCAGCTATGTCAGTTTGAAAGTGTACGATGTGCTCGGGAGGGAAGTGCAAGCATTGGCAAACGAAAGCGAGAGGCCAGGAAGACATGAGGTTAGATTCGATGCCAGCAGGTTTGCAAGCGGAGTTTATTTTTGCGTTCTCCGGATAAATGGACAGTTATTTTTAAGATCGATGCTTTATCTAAAATAATGTCATTCCTGAACGATTCACTCGCGAAAATGTCATTCCCGAACGACTTAGTCGTGAAGAGGAGTAAGAAGATGTTGAAAGGTAGAATAGGATTACGAATCATCGCAGCTATTACTGCTGTCGTGCTCTTCCAGTCAATTGCGATGAGCCAGCCTGACATGACCGCGCCTCCGATGACCATCAATGTGAATTCGATTCAATGGATACCAAGCAAGACTCGCGGCGACGGCGGTTTGATAAATGAATACAGCTGGGACTTCGCGACCGATGCGGCATTGACAAATCCACAGGAAGGGTTCGACTTCTTCTGGCCGGCGGATCATTACCTTTCCAACATGCTCTTTCAGATCTTCAGTCCGATATGTCTATCCGATACTGGCTTGATCGACACTGCCGGCACGAAGCATCCTTACTTTGCAGATTTTCCATACATAAGTGCTGGCACGACAGATTGGACTTGGGAGCGACGGAGGTACCGGCCGCCGAACATTTATGTCGACGGAATAAAGCTTAATCCAGAATACACCTGGCAAGTGGATCCGACTTTGAAGGCAGATGAGATTTGTGAGTTCAATGATTTGATACCCGCGTATGGAATGCGTGCACACGTGAAGATTTTCATGTTCAGCAATCCGGAATTATCTAATGTTGCCATCTGGCAGGTTACATTGACTTTCACGGGAGAAGTGGCTTTGCCAAAGCTAAAGCCGCCGAAGCGACTCCCCGACCAGACAATATCGATGTGGTGGCCTTTCTCAATGAGTTTCGGTCCGAGCATACTTGGGAAATATGAAGTCTACAGCACATATGGTTACGAGAGTGAAGATGTCTTGGACAGCTGGACCAAGAAGACATCACAGCTTGTGACCGACGCACCGAGAAAAGACTTGTTGGTTGCTTACTACTATGATTATTGGAACAATGGGCTGGCTGGCTCGCCGACCTATCCAAATGGTTCACAGGACAATAGCGGTGACCCTGACCGGACAACCGGCCATCTTTATTCGACTCAAGTTCCGGGATACGCTCTGCTCTATGCGCCAGTATCAGTTCAGAACACATCCGACGATCCGGCCGAGCCGTTCTCGATGCCGCATGCGAGCATCACTGCGGATGTGTGGGGACGTCGCGACCTTGGTTTGAGAGATACTTACATAGGAACGGACAGCCGCGGCAAATTTCCGCTGGATCCGATAACTGCCGGACTTGCGACGAGCCCGCAAAAAGGACCGATACGATTCATTACTGTTGGATCTTATAACTTGACAAAGAACGCTGCCGCAGGAGAATTCGATTCGGTGACTTTCGTTTATGCAATTGCCTCAGGCTCAATTCCATATCAGGTTGGCGACAGCGTCGGACGAGCATGGTTCAACGGAAGGATAAGTGATGCCGCAAAGGACAGCATAATCTTGAACGGCGGCAGAGATTCTCTGGTGAATTCTATCGATCGAGCATACTGGGCGTGGGATCAACTCAATCATAACAGGAGCATTCCGTCTCCGCCACCGCCTCCGGACATAGAAGTTAGGAGCGCTCCTGATAGCATTACGATAAGTTGGACGTATCCCGATCCATCATATTTCAGGAACGCAGTGACAGGCGTCGACGATTGGTATGCGTGGCGAGTGTATCGTAAACAAGTTGCGTATTACGTTGATGATCCCAACGACCAGGGAAGTGGTGCGACGTGGCAAATGATTTATGAGACTCACGATAGGAACCAAACGACTTTCAGGGATACGAATGTCGTTCGAGGGGTGAACTATTACTATGCTGTTACCTCCGTAGATAATGGTACACAGAACAACGGAATCTATCCTGGCACGAAGCTGGAAAGCTCACGGTATGCGAATCGCTCTTCTCTTGCAGCGTCTCCTTTCAAACCTGGATTAAGTGTATCCGGGAAAGTGAGAGTCGTTCCGAATCCTGCAACAGTTGCTTCCGGGGCCTTGGGCCTTCCGGTAAGGACCGGCGGAGGAGGGCCGACCGACCAGATTTCCTTCTACAATCTGCCAGTCAGATGTACCCTGTCGATTTATACTGAGACCGGCAATCTGATCAAACGCTGGAACCATTACGGTCCGGCTGATGACACCTGGAATCAGAGGACTTCAAGCAACCAGTATGTCGCGAGCGGGATCTACATTCTTGCGGTTACTAATTCACAAGGTTTGAATGGAGAAAATCTTTCCGATCAGTTTGTGAAATTCGTAATTATCAGGTAAAGCAGATTGATTGAGGAATAGATTGGAGAAATCGAAATGACAAAGGTTTTTTCGTATTCGACAATTGCCGTGCTGACAGTTTTTATTTTGACCGGGAGTTCACAGGCTCAGAAAGAGGAAGCCCAGGCCGGTTTTCGTTTTTTGGAGAACCCCGTGTCCGCTGAAGCGATGGGCAAAGCCGGAAGCGGTGTTGCAACGATGACTAATTCAGATGCGGTCTACTGGAACCCTGCCGGGCTTGGCTGGATTGAAAAGCAAGTTGACTTGAACGTTAACTACACGGAAGGAATTGCGAGCATCAATTATTTCGCTCCTTCAGTCGCAGTTAGATTGGGAAACTTCGGCGTCCTCGCGTTTGACGGACTTATCATGGACTACGGAGTCTTCTATGGCACACGATACGCTAATAACTCGGAAGGATACATTGAGACAGGCACTTTCAGTCCGCAGGCGTTTGCATTAGGCGTGGGATTTTCTCAGAAGGTTAGCGACAAGTTCTCTTACGGTGTGCACATCAAATACGCCTACCAGAATTTGGGAGATGCCTGGGTGGCGACTTCCGGTACAAGCCTTTCCGATCCCAGCCTTCAAATATCGACAATGAAGTATTCGCATGGAGAGCCTGCGTTTGATGTCGGTGCAATGTACGACTTCTTGTTTCATGGTATTCGCTTCGCCGCCGCCGTTCAAAACGTTTCACGACAGATCACTTACGAGCAGCAAGCTTTCTTCCTCCCTTTTTCCGTAAACTTCGGTTTGACGATCGATCCGCTCTCGTTTTTGTCGGCTGACTATCTGTCATCTCAGCATTCGTTCATATTAAGCGTTCAGTCAACTCACCCAAGAGATTTTAATGAGAGCGTTCGATTCGGAGGCGAGTATAATTTTGCGAAGATGATTTCGCTGCGGGCAGGTTACATGGCAGGCCTGGATGAAAGAGGTTTCACGGCAGGGCTCGGTGTATCACAGAATTTCTCCGGCTTCAATTTGCACGTGGATTATGCCTACGAGCCGTTTGGCATCTTTGGCGCCGCACACTTTATCTCGTTTGGTGCAACGTACTGAAAGCTATCAGCAGTTAGCTATCAGCTATTAGCTGCCGACCGCTGATCGCTGAGAGCTGATTGCTAAATAAAAGGACACGTTATGGAAATTTCGATTGCCCCGATTTCCAGCTCTGACGTTCGAGAAGTCATTGAATTATGGAACAAGGTTATGCCGCTGGATGCGGTAACGCTCGACACTATTGAAATGCGTGTTCTTCTCGACGAAAACTTTGATGAGAATACTTTTATCGTCGCGAAGGAGGAAGGTCATATAGTCGGTTTCGTAGTGGGAACGTATGCTCGTCGGGTCGCACTTGTCGACCACGACCCGCAGGGTGATCGATGCTGGATCACGGCATTTGGTGTGGATCCCGATTATAAGAAACGCGGTGTAACGGCAAAAATGTTTGCTTTCCTCTTAGAGAAATTCAAGGCGCTTGGAAAGCGAGAATGCTACGTTGCCACCTATGCTCCCGGCTACTTTGTACCGGGGATCGACATTAATGAATATGCTGACGCAATTTCATTTCTGAAGAAACTCGGGTTCGAGGAAACACAGCGCCCGCTCAGCATGGATGTATCGATAGTCTTGTTCAAGATAAATCGAGAAGTCCAGGAAAAAGAGGAGCGACTGAAGAGGGACGGAATTGTTGTGAGGCCGTATACACGGGGCGACCTGCTATCGTTCCTGAAGTTTATGGAAGCTGAGATGCCTGCCGATTGGCAGCACGTAGCCCGGTTGAACTTGAAGGACTTGACTCGGGGTTTCTTTCAAGCGGACCAGGTTTTCATTGCCGAGTCCGGAGGGTTAGGTGGAAACATGAGTGAAGTCATTGGCTACTGTCAGTTTGAAGGCACACACTTCGGGCCGTTCGGCGTGGCTGAAAAGCATCAGGGCCGAGGAATCGGGACGGTGCTACTTGCTCGCACATTGGAGCGCATGAGAGCAAAGGGACTTCATAATGCCTATGTGCTCTGGACGGATGATGTCGCGGCAAAGGTCTACTCGAAGTTTCAGTTCAAGGAGACGAGGCGATTTGCTGTAATGAGAAAGTCAATTGCATGATCAAGGAAGAACTTACGGATGATGCTGATTAATATGGAACACATTAAGACACAGAGCGAAGGCACAATGAAGTACAAGCATACTCGGTGCCTTTGTGCCTATGTCTCTTTGTGCCGGGCGCTTTACGGGGTACCACTTTTTTCCCAAAGGAGATTCCATGTCAATTGGAGATAATCAAGTTGCCGGGGCCGCGTTTGCCACGGCACAAGGCACTAAGACATCCGGTCGGCTGATCTCGTTAGATGTCTTCAGGGGACTCACGATCGCAGGGATGATTTTGGTGAACAATGCCGGAGATTGGTCGCACGTCTACCCGGCGCTCGAACATGCCGAATGGGATGGCTGCACCTTCACTGATTTGATCTTTCCATTTTTCCTTTTCATAGTGGGGACGGCTATGCCGTTCTCGTTCGCGAAACGCCTGGCAAGCGGCGAGAGCAGAGGAAAACTTCTGGGGCATGTTGTGGTACGCTCGCTCATACTCTTCGCACTCGGCATGATTCTCTCGGGAATACCGAACTTCAATTACTCTCACAGACTTATTTTGAACGTCCTGCAGAGAATAGGGGTCATCTATTTTATGTCGGGAGCAATTTATTTGTTCACAGGCGTCGTGGCACAGGCCGTCGTCGCCGTGTTTCTCATATTCCTTTATTGGATCCTTATGTTTCTTGTCCCTGTACCAGGATACGGAGCCGGCGTTCTTGCCCCGGTTGGCAACCTCTGGTGGTACGTTGACGAGCTCCTTTTGCGAGGATGGCATTCTCACACTCTTTATATAGCTGGCTTTAAGTTGAGCCACGCGGAGGGAATTCTTAGCATCATCCCGTCCATTTCTACCGTGCTACTTGGATCACTTGCCGGACATTACCTGAGATCCGCACGAAGCGGAATTGAGAAGGCCGCTGGCATGATGGTGTTTGGGAATCTCGGCATGGTGGTCGGGATAATCATGTCGATCTGGTTTCCACTTAACAAGCTTCTCTGGAGCAGTTCGTATACTGTCTTCACCGCGGGATTTGCATTGGAAGTTCTCGGCGTGTGCTATTGGCTCATAGATGTCAAAGGTGTCAGAAGCTGGTCGCGGCCGTTTGTTGTTCTCGGATCAAATGCGATTGCGGTCTTTTTTCTCTCTACATTGCTGGCCATTGTCCTTGATCTGGTAACAATCGGCCGAACCTCCGTTGCTGGCGGAGCGGCTGAAATGAGTTTGAAAGATTACATATACTCAGCAGTATTTTCTCCCCTGGTGAGCAGCTATAACGCTTCGCTGCTCTTCGCTGCAGTCTATGTCCTATTCTGGCTGGGCATAATGTATATCTTCTACAAGCGGGGGATCTTCATCAAGATATAAGTCAATGTGGAAAGAGGCTCGTTCGTATACGTTTCTGTGTTTGCTCTTGATAGTTCCAAGCATCTGGATTGCGCAGAGGACTAACCCGGAAAGGAAGATTGACGAGATGAGTATTTCGAAACGAACTATACTCGCGATAGGAGCTCATGCAGGGGACATGGAGATCTCTTGTGGTGCGGTCCTAGCTAAACATGCTAAGCTAGGTGATCGCGTGGTTCTCCTTCACCTTACACTTGGGGAAGGGGGAAATCCTAAATTATCCGCGGAGGAATACGGCCGCCAGAAAAGAAGAGAGGCGCTGGAGGTCGATAGCCTGTTAGGCGGCGAAACGATTTTTGGACCTTATAATGATGGTGAGCTTCCAAACGACGAAACGGCAAGACGCTATGTGGCAAGCGTGATCAGGATGGTGAAGCCGACGCACATAATTACACATTGGAAGAACAGCATCCACAAGGACCACTCAAATACTTACTCCATAACAGTGGATGCGCTCTTGCTTGCGAGTCTGCCTTCAGTCGAGACCGTGACCAACTTTTCTCCGGTTGAATATCCGGCGTGGCGAGGCGTGAAGAGAATCGTCTATGCTGAGAATTGGGAAGACATGGAAGGATTCCAGCCCTACGCTTACGTTGACGTCACTGACGAATTCGAAACTTGGCAGAAGGCCGTTGCAAAGTATGAATTCATCGGCGGGAAGATATCGAGTTTCCCATACCTTGATTACTACAAGGCTCTGGCGGTAGTTCGTGGAGCAGAGGCGGGTTATCGTTGCGCCGTTGCATTCGACATTGACCAGTTCGAGAAGAGACTCAGATGGAAGGAACTGGAACCCTGATGGTAACATCAGCCGCGACGAGAAAGGGGAAATTGGGCGAAGCTATAACGATCCGTCCTTACTCAGGTGATGATGAGGGTGGTGTTGTCAATCTTTGGAACAACTGCTTAACAAGGGATCCTATAACAACGGACATCTTCAGACGCAAAGTTCTGTTAGATGAAAATTTTGATCACGAGGGCTGCAACGTCGCCACATTCGGAGGTGAGGTCGTCGGGTTCTCTTTGGCAATGAGACGTCAATATCCGTACTACGGAATCGGTCTGGAGTCGGGGAAAGGTTGGATCACGACATTCTTTGTCCGTCCTGACTTTCGTAACGCAGGTACCGCCGCAAGGCTCATAAAAGTATCCGAAGATTTCCTCGGCGCTCTCGGAGTCAGGGAGGTGTACGTATCAACGTACACACCGAATTATTTCTGTCCCGGCATCGACATCGATGCTTACGTTGAAGCCCATAATCTTCTTAAGACCCTCGGCTACAAGAAACATGAGAGAGTCTACAGCATGGGACGCTCCCTTCTCGATTTTGAATACTCTCCCAGCGCCGACAGTCTCTATGCGTCGCTCAAATCGCAGGGGATTGCCATCCACGTGTTTGAGCCGAAGTATATCACCGGCCTCCTGGACTTTCTCAGGACGAATTACCCGGGCGATCTGCTCAGGGTGGCGCTCGAACGCTTGAGAGACAATCCGAGCACCGATCAGATAATGGTCGCCGTCAAGAACAGTCATGTGATCGGTTTCAGCCATTACGAGGACGAACACTTCGGCCCGTTTGCGATTGATCCCGCTTTCACAGGCAAGGGAATCGGGACCTGCCTTTACTATGAGACCGCTCTTCAAATGAAAGAGAAAGGAAAGCGAAATCTGTGGCTGGCCTGGACCACTGGGCATGCGAAAGATTTTTATTATAGTCGTGGTTTGAGAGTGACGAGGAGATTTGAGGTCATGCGGAAGACAATCGGATGAACAAGAACATTTCTGGACAGGATACCGCCGATCAAAGACGCCTTTGGAACTCGATATGAATTTTCATTTGACTGACTGGCTTATTCTGATTGCGTACCTTTCGGGAACTGTGTATGTCGGTTTGAGAGCTCGAAGGTATGTGGAAGACATGGAGGGTTATTACGTTGCGGGAAGAAGAGTAAGAGTTAGTCTTGGCTCCGCCACGCTCATCGCAACGGAGATTGGAGTCGTGACTTTCATGTACTTCGGTCAACTTGGATTCCTGACAGGCTTCTCATGCTTCATACTGGGTGTGATCGGGTTCTTCGGTTACATGGTCATCGGAAAAACGGGATTCATCGTGTCCGGGTTGAGGCGTCTGAGAGTAATCACCATTCCCGAATTCTACGAACTGCGTTACAACCGATCAGTAAGATGGGTTGGGGGCGTCTTACTTTTCCTGGGAGGCGTTCTCAATATGGGAATATTCCTTCGCTTCGACGGAATCTTCCTGACGGAGACAATGGGTTTGGGCGTACAGGCAAAGGCAGTCGTGATGGTAATAATGCTCATCATTGTCATAAGCTACACGGTCCTGGGAGGGATGTTCTCAGTTGTGATCACGGACTTCATTCAGTTTGTTGTGCTGACGCTCGGCATGCTCATCTCGACGGTCTTTGTGCTGGCAAGAGTAAACATACATTCTGTCGCAACAGCGGTCGTGCGGAACTATGGGGCATCGGGGTTAGATCCGATCACCAATCCACGGTTCGGATGGATGTTCATAATATGGATGCTGATCGGGAGCATTGCCATCTCGGCATTGAATCAGCCTGCCGTTTCCAAATCGTTTGCTTCCGAAACTCCGGAGGTGGGGAGAAAGGTCTTCTTGTACACGGGACTCACTTTGGGTGGCAGGTATATGATACCGATGTTGTGGGGCGTCGCCGCGCTGGCGGTGTACGGTTCCCATGTTGACTCTCTTGTAGCCATGCCGCGGTTGCTTGGTTCCGTCGTTCCATCGGGGATGCTTGGATTGATGGTCGCAGGAATGCTGGCCGCTTCAATGTCGACTTACAGCGCGTACCTTCTGGCGTGGAGCACCGTGGCAACAAGAGATATAATTGCTCCGATGTTAAGACAACAGCTCTCAGATAAACAGAACGTAACTGTAACAAGGTTCATTGCTACTCTGATCGGAGTGTTCATGCTTGTGTTCGGGTTATTCTATCAGATTCCTTCGACAGCCTTTCAATATCTGGCAATAACCGGCGCGATGTACGCTGCCGGAGCTTTTGCGTGTGTGGCAGGAGGACTTTATTGGAAAAAGGCAAACGTAGTCGGCGCGTACTCCGGTCTCGCATTTGGAGCGGTTGCCCCAATAGCTTTCCTATTCCTTTCACTGTTCAAAAGTAATTTGCCGAAGAGCATGCTTTTCATTGTCGATGTGAACGTTTCGGGGTTCTTGAGTTTTGTATTGGCAGCGGCAGGTATGGTGATCGGATCGCTTGCTACTCAGAGACGGCATCCACCCATCATGGTACACCAAGAAGCCCGAGTAAAAGAATTGGAAGGACACTGAGTTGTCAGGTACTGTCGTGTTTTGGCTGGTCCTGTATACCGTTGCGACCTTAACTTTTTTTGCAGTTGCTTCGGCGATCACGTTTTTCGGAATAAAAGACTTGCGCACCCTCCTCACCAAGACTAACAGAAAAGATATTGAAAAGAAGGACAACGGTAGTTCCGGTGATGCTGGTTCAGTTCGGGGAAAGGGATCATGATGAAAAAATATTTACGGGCATCTGGCTTGGTCGTCGCAGTCCTGTTCCTTTCGATCAATTCGTACTGTCAAACGGTAAATGTGGGCATCGACATCGAAAAGCAAATTTCAAAGATCAATCCATTTCTTTATGGGCTGAATGTCGCAAGGTGGGATGAAGATTTATTTCCAGGGCCGGTGCAAGACATGCTGTTGGATTGCGACAGGGATGCAGTTCGGAAAGTCAAAGAGGCGGGGCCCGCAATCTTGAAGTACCCCGGCGGTAATGATGCGGACCACTATGTGTGGAACAATCCTGATAACAGCGCATCTGAAATGAACACGGATGAGTACGCAGCCTTCCTAAGTGCTGTTGGTGCAGAGGGTTTCATAACCGTCAACTTCAACGAATCGCCTGAGCTTGCCGCAGAATGGGTCAGATACTGCAATAAAGTCAAAGGCTATGACATAAAATATTGGGAGGTGGGCGACGAGCAGTGGGGTGCCTGGGCGAGAGGGCATACGACTCCTGAGAAGTATGCCGAACGTTTTATCGAATTTGCGAAAGCCATGAAGAGCGCCGACTCCACGATCAAGATCGCCGCCAATGTTATGCCCTCCGATGATCTCAATGACTGGACATGCCGGGTCCTTAAGACGGCGGGTGAGTACATAGACATGGTGACTTTTTCATATTATCCGCTCACTAATAAGAATGAATACGAAGATTCGCTCTTTGCCAGTATTCACAATTACCGCCGAAGTTATGAAATGATCCGCCATGCACTCGAAGAGACATTGCCGAAGGAACAGGCGGACGCAATGTGGATCGTTAACGTTGGTTACAATTCCATCTCCGGATATCCCGGACCGATAACCTTATCGATTGCGAACGCCTTGTGGGTTGCCGACATGATCGGGACGATGGCAGAATTGGGTCAGCAGATGTCATGTTATTGGGCGCTTCATAATTCGTACCCTCCAAGAGGCGGAGATTATGGTATTCTGTCGGAGGGCGGCAAGAACCGGCCGAGTTACAACTATTTTGTCTTTCCAATCTACACACATCTTTTCGGAAGACAATTGGTTGAGAGCTCCTCATCCGACTCGTCATTGTCAGTCTACTCAAGCACGTTCGGAGAAGATACGCTCTCAATCATTCTTATTAACAAGAACAAGCATGACGCTAAAGTCGCGGACATTCATTTGAATGGATTCGATCCTTTGAATTCGGCTGGCGTATGGATTCTAAGCGCAAAACATAAACTTGACAAACTCACCGATCTGGAAAATGTGAATCGCTCATTTCATGCAGAGGTGCCGCCGTATTCGATAATTGTTTTGAAACTTTTGAGAAAAGGAGTCGTCCTGCCTCCACAGAATTTGGCTTTGCATGCGTTGGCCTCAGCGTCATCGTCGGCGAGAAATGGTCCCCATTTTAGTCCGTCGAGTGCTGTGGACAGCAAGCTCTACACTCGCTGGGCATCCGACGCACTCTGGGGAAAAGAGGGCGGCCATGATAGGCAGTGGGTCAAAGTTGATCTCGGGAGACCCCGCACCCTTGACAGCATCGTGATCCGGTGGGCCAACGGATACGGGAAGAGATACAAAATATCAGGCTCGACCGACGGAAAGAAATGGTCGACGATTCTTAACGAGAAGGACGGTCGCGGCGGCATAGAGAATCTGAAGTTTGATCCGGTTAAAGCTCGTTTCCTGAGGATCGATCTTACAGAGGGCACGCGCGCGATTTCGTCTTATTCGATTTATGAAATTGAAGTCTACAAGTCTTCCGAACGTCAATAGTTAAAGAAGTTAATTGGGATGACAGATAAGGGATCCGGCAACTCTTCTAATTTGATTTCAACAGGAAGCATTACCACAGGCACTCGAGGCAGAGTGAAGCTCGGCTCCGAGCGCGTTCTCGAAGCTGAGATTGGGATTCTGAAGAGTAAGACAATCGGCATGATCACAAACCACAGCGGTTTCTTGCCGACCGGAAAGCACATAGTTGATGCTCTGAGAGCCAATTCAGACGTAGAGATAGGTGCGCTTTTTTCCCCGGAGCACGGCATCAGAGGCGACGCCCCGGCAGGTAAGCATGTGGAACATGAAGTTGATCCCAGTACAGGCATTCAGATCTATTCGCTATATGGCGAACACACGAAGCCGGAAAAGTGGATGCTTGAAAAATTGGATCTTCTCGCCTACGACATTCAGGATGTTGGCACCCGGTTCTACACATACATCAGCACGATGACGCTTGCCATGGAAGCGGCGGCGGAGAATAATTTACCCTTCATCATTTTTGACCGCCCCCTGGTTACTTGCGGAAACATGATCGACGGTCCGGTTCTCAAAAATGATCTACACTCTTTTATCGGAATGCTCCCTATCCCTGTGCTGTACAACTTAACTCCGGGTGAACTGGCCGGCCTGGTTCGCGAGGTGTATCTGCGCAGAAAGAATTTGGAAATAGATCTTCATGTCGTCAAACTTGAAAATTATTCTCGCTCGATGTGGCACGACGAGACTGGTCTTGACTGGATAATTCCGTCACCAAACATACCGACCATCGCAACGGCAACTATATATCCCGGTACAGCATTGGTCGAAGGGACAAATGTCAGTGAGGGAAGAGGAACGCCCTTTCCATTTCAATACATCGGGGCGCCCTTCATCCGAGAGATGGAGCTGGCTGATTACCTCAATGCTCATGAGATGCCGGGCGTGAGATTCAGCTCGATTGGTTTCACTCCGAAAGAGGTTAGTGCTGTTTCCAATCCGAGGTTCAAGGGATTGCTGTGCCATGGCGTTGACATTCAAATCACAGATAGAAAGGTCATCAAACCTGTCGAAGTCGGCATTGCGACTGTCTGTGCGATAAGAAAATTGTACCCGGAAGACCTAACCTTCCGTCGAGACGGCGCGTTTGATAGATTGGTTGGAGATAAGATGATAAGGCCGCTCATAGAGAAAGGAGCTAGCTACCGTGAGATTGCAGAGACGTGGGCGACAGGACTAAGAGACTTTGATGAATCGCGAAGCAAATATTTTCTCTATTGATTCAAGGAAGCCGGACTAGCTGCAATTCCCTTATCCCCATTGTTCTACTGCCTTTCTGAGTAGCTGTACTTTTTCACGTTTCACCATTGGGGCAATCGAACATGCGGTGCTCAGGATGAAGCCACTTCCTTTCTTGCCTATCTCGAGTCTGTTTCTTGCGTCGGATAGAATCTCGTCGTCAGTCCCGTGCAAAAGAGTGTTCACGGAGTCAATATTTCCTTTGATGAAGCCTTTGCCTTTTGCTAGATCGACCGCCAAATCGAGTTCCACGTTTCCGAGTGGAGGCGGATCCAGGCATTCTATTCCTGATGCACCTGAATCGAGCATCAATTCCAGACGATCTCCAATCGAGCCGCAGGTGTGGAGGTAAGCATGCACCCCGTTCCGGCGAATGACGTGCGAGATCCTGCTTTCAAACGGAGAAACGAATCTTGTATAGAAGTCGGGTGAAATGAATCCGGCCCCCGCGAACGGAGAGGAAATCTTTATCGCGTCGACGCCCGTTTCACACATTTTCCCTGCTAGTCCTTCCAGAAGTCTTGTGAAATGGTCTAACACCAGTTCTGATTTTTCTGGTTGCTCAATCAGGGCCATAAGACCTTCTTCATTCCCAAGCAAGTCGAGAAAATAATCGAACGGAGAAGTGATCTCTCCGTGTATGGAGTATTCTTGTCCAGCTCTGGAGATAATTTTCTCAATTGCGTCGAACCTGTGACCAGCGTGAATTTTGAAATGTAGTCCTTGGGAGACAGGAATGTAGTCAATGGAGTCAGGAAGATCTGTCAAATCTAACTCTTCGATTGAAGGCCTCGATTTCGTTCCGCCCAGGAATTGAGGCAAATCATTATTCATAAAGATCATGCTCCTGCCATCATCAAGGACCACAGTCTCCCGTCCGTGTGATTCTTCGTGCGATGCGATTTGACTTCGCCAGTCCGGATCATGTCCGTGAAGGCTCACTAGTATTCCATCGAAGTCGTAAATTTCTCTGAGTCTGATTAAGCCGTTCGCGAATGCTTCCGCATCGAACCAGAACTGAGCTGGAGAAACCGGTAGCTGTTGAAGCATATGTCCGATGCTCATCTGGCACATCAGGGGAGTTCGATCCGGCATTTGCAGATCCATTGCGGTTTTAACACGCTCTTTGGAATTCAAAGGTCCTTCCTGTATGGTATTCATAATATTCGTTTCGCGATGTGAACATTCAAGAAGTTATTCTGGGGACTTATCGATGCGATGTTCGACAAGTCTCGCGGTGAGTTGAGATCCTTCGCTAACCTGTTTACTTCGCAAGCTTGACTTTGATACAGCCGCCGGTTAACATTTTGAGTAGCCCACTCAATCGAATTGGCTACAGCAAAAGGGCAGAAGATTTGCTGGCTAATGAATCAGTGAGAACTTCCGCAGCCATTTCATCAAGGTTGGCCGTCCGGCCAGATCAGGAGCTCATTGATAGAACCTCCCCAACCATGGGGAACCCGAATCAGAGCGATATGGTGATGGAATCGTTTGCATACCGCCGTACGTCGGACCTATGCCTAATATCCAACAGATGCTAGGCAACGGGAGGGCATTGGAGACACGACATGACACTCTAAATGGAGTCGTGAGGGGAATGTATCCACTTGATCCCTTGGGACTTAACATATCTTATTGCTGCCGGCCTTAATGGCGTTTTACGTCAAAAAAAGAGCGACACGCCGCGTTCAAACCAGCTACCTACACATACGTCAAAGTATTTTGGAAGTGGATATTTGTCGACGACATAAGATGTCCGTTACACACAATATCTTTGAACGAAGTTGATGTCCCCGATGAAATGCAAGGGAGGATGAACTAACGCGAAGATCAAATACACCCGGTGGCGACTATCATGATTCTAACTACCACGTAAAACAAGATTACGACGAAATTGAATGGAATTATCTCGGCGTGACGGTGAAGAGAGTTCAAGCCAAACACCGTTGCGACTCCGCTCCTGTAAGTTAGGCATCCACCATGGCCTCAAAGAAAGGAGATATAAATGCCAGAAAAAAAATCTGAGGAAAGAAAGTCCGAACTACCCGTTCCGAGGTCAGTGCCTGCGGCCGGAACGGATTTGGATAAGCTGTTTAAGAAACCACCCCCTCATTTCTCTTATCCACCGGAACCTGCGGCTCCTGTGCTCCAAGCTATCTCCACGGGCAAAGCTGCGACGCGCGATGCGTGCTCCAACATTACCCTACTCGTTGATGGAGATCCGAATTGGCCATTCGCATTTGGTTATGTTTGGGCTGATGGCCAACCTTACATCACCGGTGAAAAAGGACAGGTTCAGATACCTCTTTCAGGCCCGTTCCAGTTGGAGGTTCAGTCGGAGAACCCTGCTGTGCGTGTCGTGGATGGAAGAAGTACCATACTCTCTCCATTTATTTTGCGCTACGATATGCCGGGGCCCGGAAGTTGGAACTGTATAATCAATCAACAGCAATGGGGTTTCTGTGCTGCTATAGCGGCACTGCAGCCGTATTTCTTCATTCAGAGAAACGTCCCAGGCTGGGGGTGGCAAAAGATCATGGCACGATTGGTTTACCCCGATCTTCTCTACCCTGAGTGCTTCTGCGAACCCAGCAGCATCGTTCTTATGGGTGTGAACCAAGAATTCGGAGGCAAGCCTCTCATCCACCTGAAGGATCACGGGGACTGGGATTTGATAGTGACACACATGGTTGAGGAATACGCTCATGCGGTTCATTTTCTGGAATTGACCGAGGATCAGCGAGTCGATGTCACGGGGCGTTACATCGCCTGGCTGATACGGGAGATTCTCTCAGGTAACAACGGACGGCATAGCTTCGACAAACGCACTGACGAGATGGTGGCCTACTTGGAAGGCTGGGATGCTTTCTTTACCAACAAAGTCCTTCCGAACAATCCGGAGTTCCAGGAGTCAAACGTAATAAACGCATTCAACTCTGCACTTCCAAGGATTCCTGTTGGAGATGGAGGATATTGGGAAGTTTGTATTGCGGCGCTTCTACACCAGATCGAGAAGCAATTCGGCTTTGCATTCGTTTTCCAACGCTACGCACGGTCACGCTCTATCACTTTCAACAACTTCAAGGATGCATGGCAGCGCGATGAGCCATCGACGTATGGATGGCTTGTTGCGGAAGCGCGAAGGTGGCAACTTCTCATCTGACAGGTCGCTTAACGCCAATCGGGCAAAAGCAACGGTTGGTTCTGCTTTTGCCCGGAGGTTGCATGAGTCGTCTGACTGAGTAATAATACTGAGAAGGAATAAAATCGGAAGTCTGAACTCAAATGAAAGCGATGGTGCTTAACAGGCTCTGCAGTTTCGAGGAGAACAAAACTCCGTTAGAACTTAC
The DNA here is from genome assembly GCA_963704305.1 of uncultured Bacteroidota bacterium. GTDB lineage: Bacteria > Bacteroidota > Ignavibacteria > Kryptoniales > JAKASW01 > JAKASW01. The sequence continues at coordinate 3,180,676 of OY969888.1, forward strand.
AGAGCTTCCGGACCCAGTGCCCGCGGCCGGAGAAATTCTGGTGAAGGTTTTGGCTTGCGGAGTCTGCCATACCGAGTTAGATGAGATCGAGGGGAGAACGCCTCCGCCTCATCTGCCCGTTGTTCCCGGCCATCAAGTTATTGGTAGGGTTGAAGCAACTGGAAGTAATGCTAAGGCCTTCAGAACCGGAGATCGCGTTGGCATCGCTTGGATCTATGCTGCTTGTGGATCGTGCAAGTTCTGCCTGGCGGGCAATGAGAATCTGTGTCGCGACTTCAGGGCCACGGGAAGAGATGTCAATGGCGGGTACGCCCAGTACATGATAGCTACCGAGAGTTTCGCTTACCCCATTCCAAGTTCCTTCAGCGATTCTGAGGCGGCTCCTCTTTTGTGCGCGGGCGCGATTGGCTACCGATCTCTGAGACTGACAGGTCTCCATGACGGTCAAAATCTCGGTTTGACTGGGTTCGGGGCTTCGAGCCATCTTGTCGTCAAGATGGTCAAGCATCGCTATCCGAACTCCAAGGTGTTTGTCTTTGCAAGAAGCGGGAAGGAGAGAGAGTTTTCGAGGGAGCTCGGTGCGGTCTGGGCAGGAGACACTTCCGAAGAGTCGCCAGAGAAGTTGGATTGCATAATAGACACTACGCCGGCTTGGAAGCCAGTTGTGGAAGCTTTGAGAAACCTCGAGCCCGCTGGAAGGTTGGTCATCAATGCGATTGGCAAGGAAGAGACGGATAAGGAGTATCTTTTGAAGCTGGACTATCCCACACAATTATGGATGGAAAAAGAGATCAAGAGCGTGGCTAATGTCAGTCGAAAAGATGTTAGCGAGTTTCTTGAACTTGCTGCTGAGATGGAGATTAAACCCGAGGTGGAGGAATTTAGATTAGAAGATGCAAACGCGGCGTTGCTCGAGATCAAGACCAGAGGAGCTAGAGGAGCAAAGGTTCTCAAGATGGATTAGCAAGTCTCTCGGCTGAGACGGACAGGTGAGCGGACTCTTACTCAAAAACAAATGCCGGACATTACCTCAGAGGCGGATATCTCCATGATTTGAAATTGCCAGAGGTGAAAAACCTAAAGAGCGTGGCGTGGTCTAGTCTCTTTTTCGTGTCTCGGTGGGTGCCGGGGAGGATTACCTTGACTACTTCACGTCAGGCTGCTATATTTATTGTCAAAATTTGGAGAAAGAATTGTCTGCCGAATATTTAACGAAGAGCTTTAAAAGAAGTGACATACCGGCAAAGTGGTACGTTGTCGACGCCGAGGGAAAGACTCTGGGTCGACTTGCGACAAAAGTTGCAACGCTCCTGAGAGGGAAGAATAATGCTCGCTTCACACCGCACAATGATACGGGAGATTTTGTAGTTGTTGTGAATGCCGGGAAAGTCAGGGTGACCGGCAAGAAATCTGAGACAAAGGTTTATTTCCACTACACGGGATATCCGGGCGGTGCGACATACGTAAAGTACAAAGATCTCCTGGGAAAAAAACCTGAATCGGTGGTGGAGCATGCCGTGAAGGGAATGCTCCCGAAGAACAGATTGGGTGCACGGTTGTTCACTAAGCTGAAAGTTTACGCCGGGTCCGATCATCCGCACAAGGCTCAAAAGCCGACAGCAATTCAAATATAATTCGGAGTTCTAATGGCTTCAGTTCAAAACGTACAAGTCGCCGTGGGCAGACGAAAGACATCTACCGCAAGGGCAAAGCTTGTCCCCGGGACAGGGAAGATATTTGTCAATGACCAACCGCACTTCGAGTATTTTCCCGTTGTGTCGGTCCAGAACGAGCTCTTCAAGCCATTCGAGGCGACCGAGACGCAAGGCAAGTACGACATATACGCTACTGTTAATGGTGGTGGTCTGTCCGGTCAGGCGGGCGCACTAAAGCTTGCAATCGCTAGAGCCTTGGTCAAGGAAGGCGAAGAGTTGCGTGCCCGCCTGCGTGCGGCGGGCGTGCTGACTCGCGACCCAAGAATGGTTGAACGAAAAAAGTATGGCCACAAGAAAGCGCGTAAACGCTTCCAGTGGACAAAGCGTTAACTTGATAAACAAATAATCATACTTCCCGAGCCGATTCTCCACACCACTGTGAGGTCGGCCTCATGTCCCGGTTTTCAGCGGACATGAATTCGTGCGGTGGTGTCCCGACTCAGTTCATTTGTGAAGGGATTCCGCATGAAGGTGACGGAAGTAGAAGTGAAGCCTTTCCGTTGAAGCGGGATGGCGGAAGAAACCAAAGGAGTAATAATGCCAAGAGTGACTTTAGAAGCACTTCTCTCATCCGGTGCGCACTTCGGACATCTGACGCGACGCTGGGATCCGAAGATGAAGCCGTACATTTTCATGGAGCGCAACGGCATTCACATCATCGACCTCAGACAAACTCAACAGCTCCTCGACGAGGCTTGTGAAGCAATTGCCAACCTAGCTTCGCAGGGGAAGAAGGCTCTCTTCGTCGGAACCAAGAAGCAGGCACGCGACATAATTCGCCAGCAGGCTGAACGCGCCGGTGTCTATTATGTTACGGAGCGATGGCTCGGCGGGATGCTAACCAACTTCACTACTATTCGTAAGAGTGTCCGAAGACTTCAACACATTGAGAAGATGGAAACGGACAATACCATCGAGAGCTTGACAAAGAAGGAGGGATTGCGTCTCAAGAGAGAGGAAGAAAAGCTTGAGAAGACCTTATCCGGCGTTCGCGACATGAACAAACTCCCCGGTGCAATGTTTGTTGTCGACATTAAGAAAGAGCACATTGCGGTCAAAGAAGCAGAAAGGCTGGGGATTCCGATCTTCGCAATGGTCGATACTAACTGCGATCCCGATCCGATCACTTACGTGATTCCCTCGAACGATGATGCGGTCAAAGCAATAGAAGTCATAATCACCGCGTTGACTGATGCCTACGTAGAAGGGAGCCAGCGCGCAAAAGAATTGAAAGTCGAATCTATGATGGAGCAATCGGTCGCAAGCACCGGCGCGTCCGTCGGAGAAGAAAGCAGAAAATAAGGATGCAAATAACTGTCGAAATGGTAAAATCGCTTCGGGAGGTCACCGGAGCGGGGATGATGGAGTGCAAGAAGGCTCTCCAGGAAGCGGACGGAGATGTCGAACAGGCGAAGAAGATTCTTCGTGCCAGAGGTGCGCAGGTCGCCGAGAAACGAGCCGGTCGCGAGGCGAAGCAGGGACTCGTTGAGTCGTACATTCATGCCGGCGGACGGATCGGTGCGATGGTAGAAGTAAACTGCGAGACCGATTTCGTGGCGCGTACCGATGAATTCAAGCAGCTCGCTCGCGACATCGCGATGCAAATTGCTGCCATGAGTCCGCTCGTTGTCAGTAGAGAAGAAGTTCCGGCCGAGCTCGTCAAGAAAGAAATGAACGACTACCGTGAGCAGGCTCAGGCTGAAGGGAAGTCGGAAGAAGCAATTGGAAAGATTGTGGAAGATAGACTCGAAAAGTATTATCAGGAAGTGGTTCTGCTGGAGCAAGCATTCATTAAGGAGCCCCAGCGAATGGTGAAAGACCTTATTACTGACATGGCGGGCAAGACCGGTGAGAACGTCAGTGTCAGACGATTCCAGAGGTTTGAACTTGGGTCTGATGGGACGAAGTGAAGAGTCTCCCCGAGCCTCAGCATCGCAACTGTTTCTGCGAACTTTCAGATCGGCACGTAAGATATTGGATACTGTTGCCAGGCCGCTCCGAATTGTGGTCCGGTTGTAATATCTTTCATACTTATGAGTCCGTCCGGGAGTCTTGCCGGGATGGGAAAGGATCGAAGTGGAACTGAAGTATAAGCGGGTGTTACTGAAGTTGAGCGGTGAGTCGTTGATGGGGGAGAGGGGCTACGGAATCGATCCGGATATCCTCGACCAGTTTTCTGATGAAGTTAGCGCTGTTCACACGCTGGGTGTCGAAGTGGGAATAGTCATCGGCGGCGGGAATATCTACAGAGGAATCGCCGCCGCTGCCGATGGGATCGACAAGGTTGTCGGTGATCAGATGGGGATGCTTGCTACAGTGATAAACTCTCTCGCCCTTCAGAATATTCTTGAGAAGAAAGGAATCTATACGAGGTTGATGAGTGCGATTTCGATGGAGCAAATTGCCGAGCCATTCATCAGACGCCGCGCAATCAGGCACCTCGAGAAAGGACGGATCGTAATTTTCGGTGCAGGAACAGGTAATCCGTATTTCACAACAGACACTGCAGCTGCGCTACGTGCAGTTGAAATCAGAGCGGATGTCATAATAAAAGGCACTCGCGTGGATGGTATCTACGATTCAGACCCGGAAAAAAATCCCGCCGCAGTGAAGTTCCCTGAGATTTCTTATATGGACGTTCTTAATAAAGACCTGAAGGTGATGGATCTGACCGCGATTACACTTTGCAAGGAGAATAAACTCCCGATCGTCGTGTTCAATCTTACCGTTCCCGGGAACTTGAAGAGGGTTGTGACGGGAGAAGCGATCGGGTCGACCGTTCATTATTTTCAACAAGCAGTTCAATAAGTCGGAGGATTCTATGCTGGAGAAAATAATCCACGAGACAGAAGACAAGATGAAGAAGGCCGTAGAATTCACGCGACAGGAACTCTCAAAGCTTCGATCCGGAAAGGCAACTGTGGCATTGCTGGACGACATAAAAATCGACTACTACGGGCAGAAGTTGCCGATTGCACAAACATCTTCCGTAGGCACGCCTGACGCTCATCTTATTACTGTTCAGCCTTGGGACAAGTCGATGATCCACGAAATAGAGCGAGCCATCCTCGCAGCGAATATCGGATTGACTCCAGCAAACGATGGAACACTCATCAGACTTCCAGTCCCCGCGCTGACGGAGGAGCGGAGGAAAGAACTCGTCAAAGTCGCAAAGAAGTTCACTGAAGATGGGCGGGTCACCATTAGAAATATTCGCCGCGATGCGAACGAGCATTTGAAGAAGGCCGAGAAGGATGAGCATGTCTCCGAAGATGAACGGAAACGTGGTGAGACCGAGGTTCAGAAGTTAACTGATAAGTATATCAAGCAGCTCGACAATATCCTTGCTACCAAGGAAAAAGAGATAATGGAAGTTTGAGCTCGCCTCTTTAATTTTTCTCAGCTTAAGGTGGGGGAAACACTTTTCTGATGAGTGAGGGTAGTCGGAGGGGAGCATTTGTCTCGGTCGATGCGCAACCTTATGCGAGTGAATCCGCTCGCTGTGATTCGGTCAGCTCCTCAGTATGCAAAATGGGAATTCTAACAGTTACCGTGGTTCCTGAACCCGGTTGGCTGCCGATAGAAATGGTACCGCCGTGCGCTTCAACTAGGAATCTTGAAATGGATAATCCCAATCCGGAACCCCGCTCAGCGCCTTCAGAGGTTCGCGACTTTTCCGCACGATAGAATCTGTCGAAAACATGTGGCAGGTCCTCACGCGAGATACCGATACCCCTATCGACAATCTCTAGTCTCGCATAGTTCCGTTCTATTATTTGAACAACGCGAACAGTGCTTCCTGGCGTCGAATACTTTATCGCATTGTCAAGCAAATTGATGAAGACGCTGAGAAGTTTATCGCGATCCCCTTCAGCATAAATCTCCTCGCTCTCATGTCCTGAGATATTTTGGACTTCGTAGTTGATGGTCACCGAATGCTGGGATGCATAACCGGAAGTTCTTGATATCGCATCGAGGAGCAGTTCGTCCACTCTTAGCGGTCGCCTTTGGAGAGGGAGCTGGCCGCTTTCGAGCCTTGCAATTGTGAGGAGATCGTCCACGATGTTTGTGATTCTTCTGATTTCCTCCACCGCACTTCTCAGTATGCTTTGGTAGTCTTCCGACGTGCGTGGATTATTGAGAGCTACCTCAATTTCTCCCAAGAGAATTGTCAGAGGTGTTTTCAGCTCATGAGATGCATCGGCCGTGAATTGCTTCTGGAGCTTGAATGCCTCTTCAATTCTGTCGAACATCTCGTTGAGAGTGCTGGACAGACGGGTGATCTCATCTTCAACTTTTCCAGTCTCCAGCCGTTTGTCAAGGTGCTGGGCCGAAATGGATTGAGCAGTTCGAATAATTCTATCAATCGGGTCAAATGCTTTCTTCGCGATGTAGAATCCGCCGAGAGCCGCCGCTAATATTGTAAGCGGCACGGCGATGAAAAGGAGAATTCGGAGCTGGAGCAGACTTTCATCGAGAGCGGCAGTGTCCGATGCGACTTGAACAAGGTACCTCGGGATTTCATTTTCAAATACCGGATAGGTAACCATCCTCAATCGACCTTTCGAAGACAATCTCCGGGTGATGTCTTTGCTCAGATTCTCAAAAACTTGATGGTGACTCAAGGCGAGGGCAAGTACTTCCGGCTCGACAGGCAATGTCACACCTTTCAGATCAGTAGACGTCAATATCACATTTCCCGCGATCGACAAAATTTGTACATACCTGTTCGCTCCGAAATTCGCCGTCAAAGGATGCTGTATCAAACCGGAGATTATCTCCTGTTCGAGAAGTCCCTCTCCTTTCACCATACCGACGATCCCGAGTGCATCATTGCTGAGATTCAGGTCGAAGTTCTGTGCACTCTGGCGCGCGTAGAGGAAGTAGAGCGCTGCGGAAAAAATCGAAAGCGTGAATCCGAAAATAACCACGAAGAGCAGAACGATCTTTGATCTAATCGACCTCATCTTCATCCTTTAACACATATCCGACTCCGACGATCGTGTGAATCAGAGGCTTGTCAAAGTCCTTGTCCACCTTTTGCCGCAGCAATTTCACGTAAACGTCGATCACGTTCGACTCCATGTCGAAGCTGACGTTCCACACATGTTGCGCGATGTGAGCTCTCGAGAGTATCTTGCCATTGTTGCGCATCAAATACTCAAGCAGGGCAAACTCTCTCGTCGTTAGCCTGATCTGTTTGCCGTCCCTTTCGATCTTTCGCGACACCGGATCAAGAACCAGATTGCCAACCTGGAGGACTGCCGATTTGTCCTGGCTCTTTCTTCTTAACAGGGCCCGAACACGAGCAAGAAGCTCCTCGAAGTGGAAGGGCTTTGTCAGGTAATCGTCAGCACCGGAGTCCAGACCGCGCACTTTGGCCTCCGTGTCGCCCAAAGCAGTCAACATCAGAATCGGTGTGTCTATCTTCTTCGTCCGTATCCGCTGACAGGTTACAATGCCGTCCTGCTTCGGCAGGAGGACATCGAGAATTATTACGTCGTATTCATTTTGCGAGACAAGATTCTCTCCCGCGAGGCCGTCATATGCAACATCCACGGCGTATGATTGTTCTTCTAATCCTTTCTTGATGAAAGATGCTACTTTCTTCTCGTCTTCGACAATGAGTATTCGCATGTCAATCTTGCCCGTCCGCTTCGGCAATTCGCGGAGAGCACCCACTATGTCTCATTTTTGGTTTGCGGAATTCTCAACATACTCGATCATTGAAGTTACGCAAGCCTTCACTGGCTCGGTGCAAGCGCCTCGATCACTGCGTCGTGGACAATCGGTCGAACGTAGTCTATCTTATGGTTGTCTCTCGTCGGACAGACTCGGTTCGTCAGCAGAACAACGAGCAGCTGTCTCACCGGATCGATCCACAAAGATGTTCCGGTAAACCCAAGGTGTCCGAACGATGTTGGGGAAAAGAGATGACCGGCGCTCGAATGCGTCGGCGATTTCGTGTCCCAGCCAAGGGCGCGTGTGCTCAATGATGATTGCTTCTGAGTGAAGAGAGCTATCGTTGAATCCTGCAAGTATGGCCTGCCGTCGTACACTCCTCCGTTCAGCAGCATCTGTAGATAAACAGCCAGGTCTGAAGCGGTAGAGAATAGGCCGGCATGTCCTGCGACCCCGCCGAGGGATCTTGCATTCTCATCATGGACAACTCCCTGCAGCAGATTTCCACTTTCCGAATCGAATTCGGTGGGCGCGCAATCATCGACGAGATCGTCGGGGGGATTAAACATGGTATGAGTCATGCCCAGCGGCCTGTAGAATTTCTCTTCAACATATTTATCGAGCGTCATGCCCGTAATCTTCTCGACGATTTTCGCCAGCACAATCATATTGATGTCGCTGTAAACCTCTTTTGTGCCGGTTTGGTATTCCAGAGGGATTGCAAAGATGGTGTCGGTCATTGCTTGATGTGCTGCAACAAGATCCCGGAGGAACAGGCGAGGATTCTTCAATAACGTCTGAAGGGTATCCTGCGGAATTGCCGAAGTGCGCCACAGGTAGTGAGGCGGGTCGGGTGGAAGTCCGGAGTCGTGTACCATCAAATCACGGATTGTGATCTTGTCCTTTCCTGCCCAGCTGAATTGCGGAAGATACTTGACGACAGGTGCATCAAGACCGAGTTTCTTTTCCTCATACAGCTTCATGGCGGCGAGAGTAGTAGCCGTAACCTTCGTCACAGATGCGAGATCGTACATCGTGTTCGGGTCAACCTGTTTTGAATACGGCGAATAATCATAAGTGCCGAATGATTTGTCATAGACGATTTTTCCGTCCCTGGCGACAAGTAATTCCGCGCCAGGGAATGCGCTGTCTGCGATCCAAAAATTGACAATCGAATCCAGCCTCGCGAGTTTCCCGGATGAAAATCCGGCTTCTTCGGGAGCTGCAAACCTCAGACTTGTCTGGTTCGAAGCAATTCCTTCTCCATATTGTGCAGCGTTCGGGATAGTGACAGGAAGCCTGCCCGACACTTTCGTTTCACCGAACAGTGCTTCTGCCGCCGCACTGACTGAATATTTCATGTCGCCGTAAGCGCACACGTAAGCAGAGACTTTGGGGACACTTCTCAGCAAATAAGGATTGCCAAATGAAATCATCACGCATGGCTTTTTCGAGTTTGTCAAGCTGTCGAGGAATTGCCGGATCGGTCCGGCGAAGTCGACGGAGCCAAGACCGCTTCTCCAACGAATATACGAAGGTATCAAAACCATGTCCGCCGAACTTACAAGTCCTTTCACGTAACTGAAATCAATGTCATTCGATCTAGGATCTATTTGAGCATAAGCGACGCTATCCATTCTCCTTGACAATTCTTCTCTGAACTGAGTTCCGATCTTTGGATCGGAATTGTCCGCGACGGTCAGGCAGAGTATTCTCTGCGGCTGATGAAATTGCAGAGGAAGGAGTCCGCCTACATTCTTCACTATTGTGATAGATCGTCGGGCTGCTTCTTCAGCAAGAAGCCTGTGGCTTTCGATCCCTACCACTTTACCGATCGAGTCGATGTTGACAAACCGGTTGCGTGCGAGTCCCAGTTCGGATTTAATGAGAAGGATTTTTCTTACCGACCGATCAATTCTGTCGACGCTGATCTCGCCTCTTTTCGCCGCTCTTGTTACGGCATTTATCGTGACTTCTTCGTCAGGCGGCATGAGAAGTATATCGGCTCCGGCCTTCACTGCCATGACGGATGCTTCCGCCGCGGAGTACTTTCGCGTGACGCCTTTCATTGTCAGTGCATCGGTGACGACAAGGCCGTGGAAACCGAGCGAATCCTGGAGAAGGTCCGAAATATCCGGCGCGAGAGAGTTGCCGGGACACCGGCCCTGCCTTCAAACTGTTCGAACGCGATGTGAGCGACCATGATCGATTTGACCGCGGCACGGATGTCATCTCGGAACGGGACCAGTTCAACTCGCTCCAATCTTGGATAGCTGTAGTTGATTACTGGAAGAGCCGAATGTGAATCCACATCCGTGTCTCCATGTCCGGGAAAGTGTTTGGCCGTTGCCACCACACCGGCATCCTGAGTGCCTTTCACAAATGCCGAAGCAAGTTTGCCCACAAGCTGGGGCTCCTCGCCAAATGAGCGGACATTGATAATAGGATTTTCCGGATTATCGTTGACGTCCGAGACGGGAGCATAATTCTGCATAATGCCGATGGCCCTGGCCTCTTTGCCGACCGTCTTTCCTATTTGGTAAACGAGTGTCGAATCTCGCGTTGCCCCAAGCGCCATGTTGCTTGGGAAAGCAACTCCATTTTCCAACCGCATCCCCACTCCATATTCATAATCGGAAGAAAAGAGGAGAGGGACGGTTGACATCTTCTGAAGTTTGTTGATGAGAATTGCCTGCTCATAAACGTTGCCTGTCGACGTGACGAAACCTCCGATGTGCAGGTCCCGAACCAGGTGGATCAGGTCGAGGTATGCGTCGTCGTCATCGCTCATGTAGGGTGTCGTGGTAAAAGAAACGACCATCTGTGCAACTTTGTCCGGAAGGGAAAGCGATCTCAAGGTCTGTTCGGCCCATGACGTATCGGCTTTCCATTGAAAGACTGTTGTGTCGGGTTGGCTTTCTTCTGTGATCATCTGTGGCTGCGGACGGGCAGTCTGCACGATTGGCGGTTTGGCCGACACATCCGGCGGCACTACGGTTTGATAATTAGAGGCTGAACAAGATAGAAAAATAAATGTCATTACAATAAGAAGAATATACTTGGTCAATCTATACCTCCGGCTTTAAGAGCGAGTAGTGCTGCGCCGACAGACGGAGAGTACTGGGGCATCTGTATTTCAATTCCCGGGTAATCTCTCTTCATCGTCTCTTGCAGTTTTCTCGATAGGATGTTTTCATGCGAGAGAATGCTTCCGCTTAAAACGAGCGGCATCGTTATCCCAAGTTTATCTATCATGGCACAGACATGAACGACAAGTTGATTCGCACAACAGTCCACGATACCGAGTGCGACTTCATCTCCTTTCTCAGCGGCCTCCATCACGATGGGAGCTACCGAGGCTATGTCGAAATTCTCCTGATAGACTTTCCTGATAAGTGACTGTGGATCCTCGATCTTCTTCTGTGTTTCGAGAAGTTGTGTCATCAATGTCTTCTTGCCGCGACCATCAAAGTCTTTGGCGACAGCAGAAAGACATGCTCTGCCGAGAGCGTAGCCACTTCCTTCGTCTCCTATGAATCGTCCCCAACCGCCTGTGCGGTGAATCCCTCCGGCTTCGTCCTTTGCAAGGAGGATCGAACCGGTTCCGCTTATCAAGATCATTCCAGTCTTCCCGGCGAATGCACCTTCAAGAGCGGCGACCGCATCACTCCCGATTTGTACTCGCGGAATCGGGTAGTTTTTCCTGCTCAGCAAGCCGACAAAGCTTTTATGTATCCTGTCTGCATCGTCAGGTCGGCCTGCTCCCGCCAATCCTAAATACATTGATCTGATCCGTGAAAATTCGGCGTTTGCCTTCTCGAGAATCGCTTCCGTCACATCGAGGATGTTCTCCGAGGCCTTCTCGACACCTACTATTTGAAAATTCCCGGCATTCCCGACTGCCTCGGCCACCACTTTCTTTTCATCGTCGATTGCCGCCCCCGCGGTCTTTGAGGCTCCACCATCGAAACCCAGAAATAACGCATCTCTCATCAGATTGAAAATTATCTTTCTCAGCGATGAAAATCAATTTGCATACTCAAGCGTTGACTCTATTGCGAAGTTGACGATTTTGCGTCGGTTAACCATATTCTAATGGATGCTCCATCACGCGCGAATCGCAGAAAATATTTGCAGAGATAAGCTAGAGCTGACTTCGCGCGTTCAAGTGAGTAAATTCATGGTATGTAATTGAATTCACGGTGAGGAATAGAGAATGGGCGAAAGAACTAACTTTGACATAAATGACAAGATTGTGTACCTAACGATGAATCGTCCGGAAAAGCGAAATGCGATTGACGATGTAGCGGTGGAGGAAATAACGAGCTGCTTCAATCAGGCGAACAGGGATAAAAATGTCAGGGCGATCGTGTTCCGCGGCGAGGGAAGTGCTTTTTCGGCCGGCGCAGATTTAGACTACTTGAAGCGACTTGAACAGAACACATCGGCAACCAACCTCGGAGATTCAAATGCATTGAAAGATCTCCTTCTCAGAATTTATGAGAGCAAGAAACTAGTATGTGCGGTCGTCCGGGTCCGGCCCTGGCGGGAGGATTCGGTTTGGCGCTTGCCTGCGATTTGATACTCGCATCCGACAAAGCCAGGTTTGGCTTCACTGAAGTGAAGATCGGCTTCGTACCGGCGATTGTTCTCAACTTCGCGCTCAGGAAGTTGCGCGAGTCAGACGTAAGGAGGTTGTTGCTTACCGGCAAGATTATCGATGCGGCAGAGGCAGTGCGAATCGGATTGATCTCCGAGATTATCGATGACAATGAGATTGATGCCTTCACGGAAGACTTTTTAAATGAGTTCATCTCTTCTACGAGTGGTAACGCAGTCGCTCTCACGAAAGATATATTGTCGGATGTGAGAGATATGACTTTAGAAGAGGCATTGAGATACAGCGCGATGATGAACGCCGCCGCGCGTTCGACGGAAGACTTCAAAAAGGGGGTCGATGGTTTCGTGAACAAGAAACAAGTGGAGTGGAAATAGTGGATATCAAAAGTACGATCAGAACTGTTCCGGATTTTCCGAAGAAAGGCATAATGTTTCGCGACATTACTACACTTCTCAAAGACAAAGACGCCTTCGATTATGTCGTCGAGCAGTTTTATCAACATTACAAGGACAAGCACATTGATAAGGTAGTGTCGGTTGAGTCGCGGGGTTTCATTTTCGGAAGCGTGCTCGCATACAGGTTGGGCGCAGGTTTCGTGCCGATCCGTAAACCTGGCAAACTTCCGGCTGAAGTCATTCGACAGGAATACCAGCTGGAATATGGCACTGACTCGATGGAGATACACAAAGATTCCATCCTTCCTGGCGAGAGAGTTTTGGTGCACGATGACCTTCTTGCGACCGGCGGCACGGTCGCGGCAGCGTGCAAGTTGATCGAAAGGCTTCAGGGTAAAGTCGAAGGAATTTGTTTCCTGATCGAGCTAACTCCATTGAACGGAAGAAACGTAATTCCGAACAAGGATGTTTTCTCATTGATCGAATATGATGTCGATTGAATCTATACGTTTTGCGGAATCGAGACACCGCATTTCGACATAATCGTGCGCGATAAACTTGAGTGCTTTCCAGTCGACCCAATTTGAAAATCATCAGAGTCTTGCTGCGAATCGAATTAAATTCAATTCCATGAACAGAGAGAGGAGAAAATGGAAAAGGTAATTACTTATACAAAAATTGAAGGAATTAAATTTTTGAAAAGCGGGAAGGTGAGAGATATTTACGATCTCGGTGATTCGCTTCTGATCGTCGCGTCGGACCGCATCAGCGCTTTTGATGTCGTCCTTCCTAACGGAATACCTTTCAAGGGTAAAGTCCTGAACCTCATCTCAAATTTCTGGTTTGATTTCAGCAGAGAGATTGTGAAGAACCATGTGATCTCAACAGATGTGAAGACCTATCCCGCATCATGCAGACCGTACTACGACGAACTCGAGGGGAGGAGCATGATCGTCAAGAAGACGCGGCCACTTCCTGTCGAATGCATTGTTCGAGGATATATCAGCGGATCAGGTTGGATTGATTATCAAAAGACCGGCGCGATCTGCGGAATAACTCTTCCGAAAGGTTTGCGGGAGTCTGAGAAATTGCCGGAACCGATCTTCACTCCATCTACGAAGGCCGAGATGGGTGTTCACGATGAGAATATCAGTTTCGATGAAGTTGTAAAGCTGGTTGGAAAAGATCTCGCAGAGGAAGTCCGACATCACACCATTGAAATCTACAGACGATCCGCTGCCTATGCGGAGAGCAGAGGCATAATCATAGCCGACACGAAGATGGAGTTCGGCACGGATGAGAATGGCGAGCTCATTTTGATAGACGAGCTGTTGACTCCGGATTCCTCGAGATTCTGGGACAAAAGTAAATATGAGGTTGGCAAATCGCAGCCGAGCTTCGACAAGCAATTTGTGCGGGATTATTTGCTCTCCATCAATTGGAACAAGATGCCTCCGGCTCCGAATCTTCCGGAAGAAATAATCCGCGGGACAAGCGAGAAATATTTGCAGGCACTCAAGGTGCTCGCAGGCGTGACGCTCGGTTGAAGTCGAGACTCACAATTCGAAAATCAGAAATAGATCAAAACTCAATACGACCCGGTTTCCATGTAGCAACCCTGACGGCAGCTTTTGACTTTTGAGCTTTGAGTTATCACCCGATAAGTTCCATCGCTGCCTCGTAGACCGCTTCCGGTCTTGTTTCCATCATGCACTTGAAGTGTTTCTTCGGGCAGGACTCGCGGCCGACATGAGAACAGGGCCGACAATTCAATCCTTCGACTTCCATTATTTTATGTTCGATGCCGTATGGGAAGAATCCGAACTCTCTTACAGACGATCCGAATATCGCGACGACCTTTTTGCCGAGAGCATTTGCGGCATGCATCAGGTAGGAATCGTTAGTGATAACCACATCGGCATGAGATAACATCGCAGTACTCTCTATCAGACTTAGTTTTCCACAAAAATTGGTCGCGTTGGCATTTTTTTCTATCTCTTGACAGATCACCGAATCTTCCTTTCCGGCGACCAAGAAGACGCGGGCCCGCTCTGAAATTTTCAGGGCGAATTTTATCCACTGTTCAACAGGCCAGCGCTTTGTGAAATGCTTTGCGCCCGGGCACAGAAAAACGGATCTCTTGTTTTCCGGGCTCACGGCTTTCCAGAGTCTGTCGGCCTTCTCATTCACATCTTTCGCAAGGAAAACTTCGGGCGTCGGCACGCTGGAGATGGTTCTGTCATAAACTTGCGCATATTTCAGCGCCACTGATTTTATGGTTAAATAAAGATTGAGCTTTGCTTTTACCAGCATCTCTCGCTTGAACACTTCTTTCTTGATTACTCGGATTTCCTTCGCCGTTCCTTTTCTCAAGTAGACGCTTCTAAAATTGTTGTGGAGGTCAAAGGTCGTACTGAATCCCACGCGAATGAGATTCTGTCTAAGTTGTTCCAGTTCATATACGCTTGCATCATTCTGAACTAAATGTATGGCGTTTACGTTAGGATTATGTTGAATGAGGTCAGCATACTGATCCTTCACGACAAAATGGATTTCCGATTTCGGTTCTCTCTCTTTGATGATCTTTAGCAGTGGAGAAGTCAGAAGTACATCGCCCGCTGAGCTCAACCTTATGACGAGCTTGCTTGATGTTGGCATTGTTAAAAAATATGAATTTGATTTCGTAGTTTCAATCATGATCGTGAACGAAAGGGGAACAGAAATGAAAGCACCTGGAGCGGATCAGGCAAAGGCAGGTCTCGATTCGCTCCATTATCCGCGCGCGCGGATGTTGACTCCTTCGTACGATATTGCGAATCTTCGGGAAGAGTTGGTTTGCATTTTGCTCAGCACAAAAATAAATTCAGAGCAGAGATGAGAGGG
Source organism: uncultured Bacteroidota bacterium (assembly GCA_963704305.1). Taxonomy (GTDB): domain Bacteria; phylum Bacteroidota; class Ignavibacteria; order Kryptoniales; family JAKASW01; genus JAKASW01. The sequence continues at coordinate 3,195,972 of OY969888.1, forward strand.
AAGTTATGAAGCAATTGCCGAGTACAATCGCAGAGCTTAGGCAGTCAGGTTACAAAGTCTTATCGGTCAAAGAAGAGATAAGAAAGAACCTGATGACAAGACTGAGCAAGGGCGAGACACTCTTCCCGGGCATCATCGGTTACGATAAGACTGTGATACCATCCATTGTCAATGCGCTCCTCGCGAAACACGATGTTATTTTGCTTGGACTACGTGGTCAGGCCAAGACTAGGATCGCACGCAGCCTGGTGAGTTTGCTTGATGAGAACGTCCCCGCAATTAAAGGCTGTGAAATAAATGACAATCCTTTCAAACCTGTTTGTAAGCACTGTGTCGATCTTGTGCGAGAGCATGATGATGAGGTGGAAATTGACTGGCTGACTCCCGATCAAAGATACGGCGAAAAACTTGCGACGCCGGATGTCACGATTGCAGATTTGATCGGAGATATCGATCCCATCAAGGCAGCTGTTCAGAAACTTCATTACTCGCACGAAGGCGCGATACATTTCGGGATCATCCCGCGAACAAATCGAGGTGTGTTTACAATAAACGAACTTCCCGATCTCCAGCCGAGAATACAAGTCGGTCTCTTCAACATCATGGAGGAAAAAGACATTCAGATTAGAGGGTTCAACGTGAGGATTCCGCTCGATGTGATGATGGTCTTCACTGCAAACCCGGAGGATTACACCAATCGTGGCAACATCATAACTCCTCTGAAGGACAGGATCGACTCTCAAATCCTTACTCACTACCCTCGCACGATCGAAGAAGCGATGAAGATCACGGACCAGGAAGCCTGGCTTACCCGCGACAGCGGTCGAGAAGTCGTCATGCCGTATTATTTGAAGGAGGTAATTGAAGAGATTGCATTCCAGGCGCGCGGAAGTGAATATGTCGACCAGAAGAGCGGAGTCAGCGTCAGGATGACAATCTCGGTCATAGAAAACCTGATCAGCAGTGCAGAACGTCGAGCGATCGTCAATAAAGAAAAATTCATCGTGCCAAGGATCTGTGACCTTCAGCAAGTCCTGCCAGGCATGACAGGTAAGCTGGAGCTCGTTTTCGAAGGAGAGCAGGAAGGCTCCGTCAAGGTGAGCCGCGCACTGATCGGCAAAGCGGTGAGGGAAACTTTCAAGAAGTATTTTCCCGATCCGTTGCAAAAGAGAGTTCGCGGAGGAGGGCAGGCCGATGACGTGAAGAGATCCGCAGCATCTCGACAGGGTGAGGTCTCCACATATGGGAAAGATGATGAGTATACTCCGATCATCTCGTGGTTCGAATCAGGAAACAAGATTGAAGTCGCGGACGATATGCCATTTGATGAGTACTATTCTCAGCTGAACAGGGTGGCCAACCTCAAAGAGATCGTGAAGAAACACATGAAGATTGATGAATCCAAGAAACATGAGCTCGCCACGACGATGGAGTTTGTCTTGGACGGACTGCACCAGTTTTCGAGAATAGCCAAGGATGATGCAGACAATATCGTTGCCTACAAAGACCTTGTAGGAAGCATCTTCCCTCCGAAGGAAAGGTACGACGAGGATTAGCCTTGGTGGTCGAGAAATTTGAAGACGGTCCGATCTGGACAATTGGATACCTGGTTTATGATCCACGCTCCAGCGAGGGAATTGTAATTGATGTTCCACTTTGGTCTTCGGAGAAAATTTATAAACGGATCGGAGAGCTGAATCTCGGGATTCTATTCATTATCGCCACTCATGGTCACTGGGATCATATCGGTGAAATGAGGAAGCTGAAATTGTTGACCGGTGCGCGCGCGTGTGGGCATCACTCTGATGATTGGATGATGCGTGATCCAAACGGGATGGTAATTTCGCCACCATTTCCTGTTGAGCCTGTTAATATTGACCTGCCCATAGAGGACGGAATGAAGCTGAGGTTTGGCAACGCTGCCCTCGGAGTAATCCACACCCCAGGGCATTCGGCCGGTTCGGTTTGCCTCTACGATGATCGTGAAAAAGTTCTATTCACAGGTGACACGCTGTTTGCCGGATCGATTGGTAGAACCGATTTGCCTTCCGGTTCTTATGAAGACATTTCGAGGAGCATAGTCACGAAGGTTCTAACGCTACCGGACGATGTGGTTATCTTTCCCGGTCACGGACAGGAGAGCACGTTGAAGAACGAGAAGTCAACGAATCCCTTCGTACGGCAGTTGTCCTTTGCAGAGAGAAGAGCATAGAGTGACTTTCATTGCCGAAGTACATTGGTGAGGTGAGACGTGAAATTCAGGTATTCGAAGTGGACTGAAAATTCGATGACGGACGAGCAGCGTCTGCAGAACTTGCTTTCATTGTTCAGCTATATTCTTTTGCAGACAAGCGGCGACGCCGAAGAAGCGCTTGATTGGATCCGCCAGCTGGGTCGAGAGTATGATCTCTTCGATCGTGACATGACCATTGAAGACTTCATAAACAAGCTAAAAGAACTGGGTTACATCGAGGATGCAAAAGATGTCGTCATTCTAACGTCGAAAGGCGTACAGCGAATCCGCGAAGACGCTCTAAAGGAAGTCTTCTCCAATTTGAAGAAAAGTCCTGAAGGGTCTCACGAATCTCCGCATACGGGCCAGGGAGTTGATCGGCTGAGCGAAACGAAGAAATATACCTTCGGTGACCAGCCGACAAATATCGATCTGACTTCGACGCTCACGAATGTGCTCAAGCATGGCAGCATCGAAGATTTCCAATTACTGGAAGACGACATTGAGGTTTATGAGACCGAGCACATGACAAACTGTGCTACGGTGGTTCTTCTCGATATCAGTCATTCAATGATTTTGTACGGCGAAGACAGAATCACACCAGCGAAGCAGGTCTCCCTCGCATTGGCTGAGTTGATTAGGACGAAATTTCCAAAAGATCACCTGAACATCGTGGCTTTCGGCGACGATGCAAAAGAAATAACCCTTGCCGAGCTTCCATTTGTGACAGTAGGTCCTTACCACACCAACACGCTTGCCGCTCTCCGACTGGCGAGAAGCATTTTGCGCAGGAAGGGAAATGTCAACAAACAAATATTTCTTGTTACCGATGGGAAACCCTCCGCCATATTCGATGACCAGGGCAGATTGTACAGAAACTCGTTTGGTCTGGATCCTCGTATCGTCAACAAGACGCTCGACGAGGTGGTAGCGTGTCGAAGAGAGAAGATCGTCATCAGCACATTCATGGTCGCGAAGGATCCATACCTGATAAATTTTGTTGAGGAACTTACTCAGGCAAACAAAGGGCGGGCTTATTATTCTTCGCTGAACAAGCTTGGCGAATATATATTCGTAGACTATATCCGGAACCGGCGGAAGAAGTTCAACAGCTCACTACCGTAGAATACTCGGGGTTCCTCGAGTGACCAGCGAGTGATAACTGTTGTCTCCAAAGCGCATTCGTCACGGATCTCCTTCGTTGTTTTGATCCTCCACCACGAACTCTTTATCCTTCGGCCGCAGGCTATCGTAAATCCGCTTCAAAGCCTCATATGCGCTGCGGCTTCCGCGTTGTGCACTGTTCCGATAGAGCTTGACAGCCTCCGGGATGTTTTGGATCACGCCGATCCCTTTTTCGAAGCAGTACCCCAACGCGAGCTGCCCAATCATTGAGCCGTCAGTCGATGCTGTCATCAACGTGTGTATGTCTTTAGTGAGGGGTATCTGCTCGATGCTATCCGGACTTGTACCTTCTGAATGAGTGGAGCTGTCGGCTAAAACGGCCGCGGCGGCGAGCCGAATAATTGCATCGCGACTTCCGTTACTCGCAGCTCGGCGCCAGCATAATTCGCCCGACGATGGATTGCGTGTTGTCCATTGACCGGTGTAGTAGCAGCGTCCGAGTTCGATCAGCGACGGGATGTTGCCATGATCGGCGGCGACGAGGAGGAGATGGAATGCCTGGTCGTTCGTGATTCGCTGGTCGAGACCAAGCTCAACCAGACCGGCCCACACAAACGCCGCATCGTCGTCGCCTTTCCGGGTCCGCAGCTCCACCTCTTCAAGGAATCCCTTCTCCTGGACGAGGCGCAGGAGAAGTGCCGGGGCGCGCCGCGAGTCCATTCGTGCGGCGCGAAGATATTGCTCCGCGGCAAGAACCCTGTTTTGTGTGACACCGATACCTCGTTCATAGCATCGGCCAAGGACGGCCAATGCCTCGGGACTTCCCGTAGACGCGGATCGCTTGATCATGCTTATCCCGATCGAGTCTTTCTCCATTCCGTTTTCAAAAATTCGTGACACACCAAGTTCCTTCCGAAACTGCTCGCTTCCCTCATGAAAGGCTTCATCTAGCAAAGTCAAATCATCGACACGCGATGTCGTGTCTTGTCCGAAATTAATGTAGACCGGCTCAAGTGACTGCACCGAACCGGCCGAAGTGGTATCATTTCCAGCCGATTGAATTGGAGTCGACATACTGTCTGAGGAAGGAGTGAGGCCTCTACGGATGAATTCGAGAAGTACCTGGCGGGCGGGTTCGTACTTTGCGTCCGCAGCTGCCTTGACCCAATGATAGGCCTTCGTCCAGTCCCTGCGGACAACAAGGTCATCCGTGTAGAAGAGACCCAGGGCGAGCTCAGCCTCCGGAAGATTTCGCTGGGCGGCTGCCTTGCAGAGAAGGTATGCCTCGAACGGATTCCACTTCACGCCCCAGCCATTGTTGACGAAGACACCCAAATTGTATTGCGCCATAGGCATGTTCTGATCAGCCGCCCTTCGTATCCAGTAGGCCGCGCGAACGGTGTCAGTGGGAAAACCCTTGCCGAGAAGATATTGGAGACCGAGCTCATGTTGCGCCGCGGGATCGCCATCGTTGGCTTTTCGCACGAGCATGAGTCCTTCCCAGAGCTGGTATTCAACATCCGAGGGCCTGATCATCTGAGATGCGCTTGGCGGCCTGTAATCTCTGTAGACCGAGCTGTTCGGTTGCTCTTTTGTCGTGTCCTGAATCTGCGCAATCAGAGAAAAGGGGAAAGATGAGAAAGCAAGTGCTAGCAAAAGTAGGATGCGAAGTCTCATATGGAAAATATACAACATTGCATTCAACGAAATAGTAGACGCCCGAATCTCAGTGTCGGTTTGACGAGACACCACAATTTTCACTTGGACTCGATAGGTTTTAACTTAACATTTGTCTGCCAAACGCTTCAATGAAAATCTGGTAGAGCAAAGTGGGAAGAGACGGTGAGGTTCCAAGCATGTAGACTTCAACCACTCCCTCGTAACATAGCGCATGGATTGGGTAAAAATGCTTTCCCTTGAAGGTTCCATCACTTATATTATTGCGTTATCGGGGCGTGGCTCAGTCCGGTTAGAGCGCTTGGTTCGGGACCAAGAGGTCGTGGGTTCGAATCCCACCGCCCCGACTCAAGATGTATTACGTTTACATTTTGCAGAGTGACAGAACGGGGAGATACTATTCGGGGAGTACATCAGACCTCGAGAATCGGTTAGTCGAACACAATTCCGGTGAGACGAAGTCGTTGCGATTTGGCATTCCTTGGCGGATTGTTCACGTTGAGGAATGCGAGACACGTGCAGAAGCGATAAGAAGGGAGAAACAAATAAAGGCAAGGGGTGCATCGAGGTATTTGGAGAGTATTCACCGGATCGGCTCCGGTTAGAGCGTGGCGCCTTTGGCGCCAAGGTCGTGGGTTCGAATCCCACCGCCCCGACAAACGAATCAGGAGAATCCCGAAATGAAATTCTTGCGACTTTCTGAGTGCCGCAAATCACTGACGGAATTTCCGTGTTTAAAGAAATGCGGTTTTGTGATTCAATCGTTTGCCTAGGGATGCAAACGTTACGGCAGGAGATTTATACGAACTTCAGCACTTTGATTTGACAAGGCGTAGTTAAGCAGCTTTTCGGACGCGCCCCTGTTTGATACAAGATGCACAGACCCTAATCCGTTTTATCTTTCCGTCAATGACGGCTCGGACGCTCTGCAGGTTCGGATCCCATCTGCGGTTGGTAATGTTATGCGCATGGCTAACGTTGTGTCCATATATCGGTTTTTTTCCGCAGATGTCGCAGACCTTTGCCATTTAACTCTCCAAGATTTCATTTAATTTAACAGGTCTCAATCATTTTTCCAAGATCGGAAGTGCTTTCATGGATCACCGGGTGTGTCGCTATCTCCGAAGACAACAGTTAAGATCGATAACGGGATATTCGCGGGACTTTGGCGTGAAAAAACGTTATCGGGATTTTCTAATTCACAAACCAAAGCATCTTAAAATAGAGCCACGAAAGCCACGAATAAAACATATTTGTGAAATTTGCATTGAAAGACTAGAAATTATTCGTGCGAATCTCAGCCTGAGGCTGATGAGCCTATGGCTCAGTGTTTTGAAAATTTTCTTCGTGCTGGTTCGTCAAATACATAATCACCAACTTTATATATTGAAACTCGAACGGATCGATGGTATATTTTCAGCTAACGACTCACGATCACAAAATCATTACGTTAGCACAATCAGAAAACAATTAGAATACCCTGCTGTCAGCTAATCCAATGTCCATGAGCTTCAAGAGCATACTCATTACCGGCGGAGCAGGTTTCATCGGCAGCAACTTCATAAGATTTTTCTTGGCCCGTCACAAAGATGTCGACTTGATCAATCTCGACAAGTTGACTTATGCCGGTAATTTGGAAAGCCTCAATGATGTGGAATCAAATCCCCGATACCACTTTTATCGAGGGGACATTTCTGATCCAGCGTTCGTCCGCAGACTTTTCCATGAATGGCACTTTGATGCGGTTGTTAACTTTGCTGCAGAGTCCCATGTTGACCGGAGTATCCTCGGGCCGCAGGCATTCATCGAGACGAATGTGCGCGGCACGATGACTCTCTTGGAAGCGGCCAGGGAATTCGGTCTGGAAAGATTCTTGCAGGTTTCTACCGACGAAGTGTATGGCTCGCTCGGGCCGAAAGGAAAATTTACAGAGACATCCCATCTTTCACCAAACAGCCCGTACTCTGCGAGCAAGGCAAGTGCAGACATGCTCGTCAGAGCCTGGCTCAACACTTTCAACGTTCAGACATTGATAACTCGATGCTCGAACAACTATGGACCATACCAGTTTCCGGAAAAATTCATTCCACTCATGATTATCAACGCTCTTCAGAACAAGGAGCTCCCGATCTATGGCGACGGCCAAAATATTCGCGACTGGATTTTCGTGCAGGATCATTGTGAGGCGATCGAGACGGTTCTATACCGGGGAAAAGTTGGTGAAGTCTATAACATGGGTGGTGATAACGAGGTGCGAAATATCGAGATGGCAAAGTTGATTCTGAGCAAGCTCGGCAAACCTGAATCGCTTTTGAAATACGTAAAAGATCGTCCTGGACATGATAGGCGGTATGCCATGGACTCAGCAAAAATTCGGATTGAGCTCGGATGGAAACCGCGCAGATCGTTCGAACAGGGGATCGATGAGACCATAAGCTGGTACACTGAAAACGAAAAATGGTGGAAGAGGATTATTTCAGGGGATTATCAGAACTATTATAAACTTCAGTATGAGGAGAGATGAACACCATCATGGAACAGCTCAAGAAGAAAATCGATGACAAGCGGACCAAAATCGGAATCATAGGACTTGGCTATGTGGGTCTTCCGCTTGCCGTCGAATTTGCCGGTAAAGGATTCGAGACTTTAGGGATTGACCTGGACGAGAAAAAAGTCAACAGTGTAAATAAGGGAAACAACTATATCGATGATGTCGATAATGATCTCTTTAAGAAAGTGGTCGGCTCCGGAAAGTTGAAGGCGGAGAGCAATTACGATTCGATAGGAACATGCGACGCAATTTTCATTTGCGTTCCTACACCATTCACCCCGAACAAGGAGCCGGATATCTCTTACATCATTGATGCCTCCAAGAACATTGCCACAGGTCTTCGAAAAGACCAGATTATTGTTCTAAGGAGCACTACCTTTCCAAATACGACGGAAGGGATTGTTCAGCCGATTCTCGAAAGAACGGGATTGAAAGCAGGCAAGGACTTCTACCTCGCGTTTTCGCCGGAACGCATTGACCCCGGCAACAAGAAATACAAGACAAGCAATATCCCGACAGTCGTAGGCGGTGTGAACGACGCCAGCACAGAACTTGCCGCACTTCTCATTCGCTATAGCGTGGACGCGGTGGTGAAGGTCTCAAATCCCAAAGTTGCCGAGATGGAGAAACTGCTCGAAAATATTTTCAGAAGCGTGAACATCGCACTGGTGAATGAACTTGCCCAGCTTTGCGACAGGATGGGCGGCATAAATATCTGGGAGGTTGTCGATGCAGCGGCAACGAAACCTTTCGGATTCATGCCTTTCTATCCCGGACCAGGCATCGGCGGCCACTGTATCCTAATCGACCCGTATTACCTGGCATGGCTTGCAAAGGCATATGACTTTCAGACGAATTTTATTTCTCTCGCGGCGGAGGTGAACGAGAACATGCCGTTCTATGTGCGCGATATGGTCCTGCGAGAATTGAGTTTCATGCCGATCAGCTTCAAAGACGCCAAGATCCTTGTACTGGGCGTCGCTTTCAAAAAAGATGTCGATGACACGAGACATTCTCCGGCATTGAAGGTGATGGAATTACTCTTGCGCGATGGCTCGGCAAACGTTTCTTACAATGATCCTTTCGTTCCTGAAGTTCAAGTCAACGGACAGATATTCAAATCAGTGGAATTGACAGCGAGAAGGTTGAAGTCAAGTGATTGTGTGCTCATAACTACCGATCACTCGTCCTATGATTATGAATTTGTCGTTAACAATTCAAAGCGAATCATAGATGCGCGAAATGCAACGAGAAACATCAAGAAGGGAAAAGAAAAGGTCGTGCTATTGGGGGACGGTAAGTGAGCCGACGATTGAAATTCATGAGTGTTGTCGGTGCGCGCCCAAACTTCATGAAGGTTGCTCCAATTCATCGCGTCTTCTCGCGGATGAGCTCTGTTGAGCACCTGATAGTACATACCGGCCAACACTATGATGAAAATATGTCGAAAGTCTTCTTTGATGATCTGGAATTGCCGAAGCCTGATGTTTACTTGGGCGTCGGCTCCGGAACGCATGCAGAACAGACAGCCAGGATCATGGTTGAATTCGAGAAGGTACTGCTGAAAGAGAAACCCGATCTTGTCATAGTTGTGGGTGATGTGAACTCGACGGTTGCCTGCAGTCTCACCGCATCCAAGCTACTCATTCCCGTTGCGCATGTTGAAGCCGGCCTCAGGAGCTTCGATCGAACGATGCCGGAAGAAATCAACCGAATGGTTACAGACATCCTTAGCGACTACTTGTTTGTCACTGAAGAAAGCGGCGTCATCAATTTGAAGCGTGAAGGGGTTGACGATAAGAAAATATTTCTCGTCGGCGATGTAATGATAGATTCACTTGTCATCTATCGTGAAAAGGCGAAGTCTTCTCAAATCAAGAGTGCGCTCGGAGTACTGCCGGGTGAATACACACTTGTAACATTGCATCGACCGAGCAACGTCGACGGCATTGAAAGCCTTGGGACGATCCTGAGAATTTTCAAAGGAATCGAGAACCTGGGATCGATCATATTCCCCATACATCCTCGTACGAAGAAGCGTATTGAAGAATACGGACTTTCCTCCGAATTTCTCCGTGTGAAGAATCTTGCGCTTGTCGAGCCGCTCGGATACCTGGACTTTTTGAATCTCATGATAGATGCCAAGATCGTCTTGACGGATTCAGGAGGGATCCAGGAGGAAACGACCTACTTAAATGTTCCGTGCATTACTCTGAGGGAGAACACCGAGCGGCCGGTGACTCTGAAATTGGGAACGAACGTTCTGGCGGGCCTGGCAGCAGAAAGGGTCGTTGCTCTCACCGCCGATTGTTACGCAGGGAAATGGAAGAAGAGTTCTGTGCCGGAGCTGTGGGATGGGAAAGCGGCCGAAAGGATCGCGACCGTGCTTGCTAAATCTCCGAGTTGAGAACAACCGCCGCACCAAAGGACGAAATATAATTATGAAGGAGTCCAATTCGTGAACAATTCTCAGAGAAAAAAATCAGTCACTTGGGATTTTCTTGAGCTTTGTTATCAGTGGAGAAAGTTTATCATCATGACCACGACAGTCATTACAATACTTGGGATCCTACTAGCGTTTGTCTTGCCAAAAGAATACGAAGGGGTTGCCACTGTCCTGCCATCTCAACAGAGTGGATTGCTTGGGCTCCTGGGAGTTGGTGCCGGAAGTGGAACTGTGTCAAGTTTAGCTAAGCAATTTGCACCGCTTGTAAGCGGCTCAGTTCAGATGGGGGCTGGGTTCAATTATCTAGCAATACTCAACAGCAGAGACGCGATGGAGAGGGTAGTAAGAAAGTTCGATCTAATGACAGCATACTCAATCAGCGACTCTTCAATGGAGAAAACAATAAAGCAACTCCGTGAAAATGTTGATTTCGAGCTAGATGAGTATGGAGAAGTTGTAGTGAAAGTTCTGGACAGAAGCCCGATTCGCGCGGCGGGAATGGCAAACTATTTTGTGGATATCCTCAATGAAATAAACGGGAACCTTTCATCAGAGGACGCAAGAAATGTCAGGGTTTTCCTTGAGAAGCGTTACGCGCAAAATATCAGCGACCTGGAAGGTGCGGAAGATAGCTTGAAAGTTTTCCAGCAGAATTACGGGGCTTTCTCATTACCGGACCAAGCGAAGGCAACAGTACTTACAGGAGCAGAACTTGAATCCCAGATCATAATGAATCAGGTCAAGGTCGCGGCACTCGAGAAGCAATTGAGTATAAGTTCGCCTGAGATTCAGTCGTTGAATAATCAAATCCAAGCGCTAAGGCAAAAGATGAGTGACCTGAACACAGGGAAGAATCTGAAGTCGAGTGGCGATTTTGGCGTTCTCGTTCCTTTTAAGGACGTACCAGGGAAAACAACGCAGTACCTCGACTTGTATAGGAATGTCGAGATACAATCTAAGTTATTAGAGCTTATTTATCCCATGTATGAGCAGGCTAAATTGCAGGAAGCTAAGGAAACTCCTACCGTGCTCGTTCTAGATCGTGCCATGCCACCTGAGAAGAAAACTCGACCGTTACGGGCATTAATAATCTTGTCGTCTCTCGTTGTTGGCTTCATGTTGTCAGTTCTGTTTATCATATTTGTGACAAACGGTGCAAGGATGCAGGGGGACACGGGTCCCTTGGGAGAACGATATCATGAGCTTGCCTCAAGGATAATTGGCAGATTGAACCGGGGCTTCTTGATCAGGAATAGCCGAGGGATCTGAGAATCTAGGGCTTTGCCTTGTTCGTTATGCCGGTTGTCTTCGTTTCCCTTTCGGGACTCTTTACACTTTGGTTTGTATTGAAATCGACCGAGAGATGGCTTATTGTTGCAATCCTGGCGCATCTGATACTTTTCCTAAACCCGCATGGTGATGTGACCAGTGTCCCGGCGGCGATCACTTATTCTGTTCTTTTCTTCCCGGGTTTGTTTTTGTGGTTTGGTAAGAAAATCATCCGGTCAGAAAGAATAGTTGACAACTGGGCAGAGTTAGCGTTGGTCTCTTTTTTGATTTTTGCATTTCTAAGTATCGGATGGGCGTCGTGGTATGATTTCTCAGTGATCAAAGGTGTTAGGGAGTTTGCGCTATTCGTTCCATACCTAATGTTCTTCCCACTTAGAGAGTACGTCGCGGAAAAAGGCGGGAGGAAGGTCATCTGGACTCTGCTAATTGTGTGCGCGGTAGCCGCTATCTACGGTGTCATCCAGTACAGGTTGTCAGTGTCAGTTGCTCAATATTTCTGGCAGATAATTGGGGGTCGAGAAGCGTTGAACGAGCCTCTTTTCATGAGTGGATTGATAATTCTTCTTGGTTTCGTGGCCGCTCGAAGATATAACCAAGTTCTGATCATAGCCCTGATTTCTCTCGATGCTGTAGCACTCGTCCTGACGTTTTCAAGAGGATATTGGATGGGTGCAGCCCTTGGGATACTGCTTCTTGCGTTGATGACAAAAGGTGGTTCACGGAGACGAATAATGACTCTGAGTTTCCTAAGTGCGGTGGTTGTAGTGGTCGTTGCAAGTCTAATGTTTCCAAAAGTATTCGTTGATATTGCAGGAGGACTTGGTACGCGTCTTGCCACCGCAGGGCTCCAGGACTTGTCTCTGAAGAATCGCCTTGCGGAGTCTCTAGCTGTTCTGAAGAATGTCAAGACGAGTCCGATAATCGGCCATGGAATGGGGGCAGAGTTTACTTTTTTCAATCTAATCATCAATCTCTCGACAACTACATGGTATATCCATAATGCTTTTCTTTTCCTGTTGTACAAATTGGGCATTGTAGGTATGGCTTTGTATCTGATTTACTACCTTTACATATTGACCAAGACGGCAGCTTATGCATTCAGATGTTCTGAGGAATCCACGAGGCTAATGCTGCTGTCTTTTGTTTCAGTTATGTGTGTTATGCTGATCGTTAGTATAACCTCTCCGCAGTTTTACGACAGGGTCGCTATTCTTGTACTAACGACAGTCTGGGGTATTTCAGCAGGAACGATGAAAAGTGGCACGGTCAATGCGGAAGACGCAGAGACAGTCTGAACTCCACAGTCTTCGATTGACAGATTCGCCGATCGTATTTAGTAGTATTCATACATTCCTTGAATGAACCCAGTCTATAAGAACACGGCGATAAACATCGGGGCCCAGGCTGTGATCATGCTTATGATGATCGTGGCCATGCCTTTTATAGTGAAGGGATTGGGGAGTGTCTCATTCGGCATTCTGTCGCTTATCTGGACTGTCATCACTTATTTCACATTGTGGGATCTAGGAATCAGCAGATCTGTAGTGAAGTTTATTGCAGAGAAGCGGGCCGTAGGGAAAACCCATGATGTGGTCGCAATCATTTATTTCTCAGTAGTCGTCAGCTTGGTGTTAGGATCCATATTTGGAATTTTGATCATGGTTTTTGACTCACCTACCGCAAGTCTTTTGTTTAGGGTTACGCCAGCCTATCTCAATACAGTGCACTTAGCTCTAAGAATCATCGCGATCGCCATGCCAATTCTGGTTCTACAAGGAGCTTTTCGCGGGGTACTGATGGGGTTCAACAGGTTCGACCTGACAAACATCGTCCAACTCGCAAACGGGCTTTTGCAGTGGGGTGGATCGTTAGTTTTGGTGCTTTTGCATTTCGGAGTAATCCAAGTAATAATCTTCGTCATGGTCAGCAGGGCACTCACAACAATGCTGGCATTGGCTTATATCTTGCGGCTGGTAGATATAAGCCATCATGGTAGAATAATAGACCTGTCTCTGTTTTCAGATATATTGAAGTTTGGCGGGTGGGCCATGACCAGTCAGATAGTAAGTCCAGTGCTACAGTATGCAGAAAGATTCATCCTGAGCGGTGCAATTGCGACAAGCGCGGTGACACTTTATGTGGTTCCGTACGAAGCTACCTCCAAACTGCTTGTATTGTCTGTTGGGATGGTGTCATCTCTCTTTCCTGCAATGAGTGAGATCTATGGTCATGGAGGCCTGGGCCATGAATTCAGGAGATTGTATGAGCAGGCCGAAAGGATGATGGTCTTTGCATTCCTTCCTATATGCGCTGTTCTCGTTGCGTTTGCTCCGGAGATATTGAAGGTGTGGATGGGAAGCCCATTTGCAGAGAGTGCCGGTCTAGTTTTCGAGATTCTCTCCGCCGCGTTTTTCGTTAACTCGATTGCGCAGTTACCTTTTACGGTGATACAGGCCGTCGGCCGGGCTGACTTGACCGGGAAGATCCACCTTGCCGAGTTACCAATTCACCTACTGGTCGCGTTTGTCCTAATAAGACGCTTTGGGCTGATTGGCGCCGCAATGACGACCCTTTTCAGGATAATCCTCGATGCTTTTCTCCTTTACTCTATAGCTTCGAAGAGACTTGGGTTAGAAGTTGAATTCTTGAAGGACTTTGGAAGGAAGTTCCTGTTACCAGTCTTGCTCATCGTAGTAACCATGTCAGGCGCGTTCTTTCTTCAACAGAACGTCGCTGCAAAGAGTGTCTTCGCATTCATTTTGCTCTTCTTGTACATAGCAAGCATATTTAAGTTTTCACTTGAAGAGAATGAGAGGAAGTACCTGACGAATTTGATTCTCAGGAGAAGTAGTCTCTGAAGGGGCCTTTCAATTTGTTTCCAATAACGATTCGCTGAACAATGAGATGCCTTTGTCAGACTTTCGGTGTGGTGCTGGGGCCGCATCGCACACCGCGACTTTCTTAAGCGAGAGCATCTTCAAGAACCAGTGTTTGTCAATACCTGATGCCTTTGTTCCCTTGAGACGACCATTATGGTGGAAGAGAATACACTATAGGTGAGGCTAAGCATTAACGAGCAACGGGGTGCGCTATGATCTTACTAGTCGCTAATCGGGCCAAACGTCTTCAAGATCCCTAGTGTGCCGCTAGAAACGCACACCCAACATATGTGTCCGCCGGCACGCCAACCAATTCTTGAGCGAGCAGAGCCGGATGGCGAAAGTGGCCTGAGACCCAGTGCTAGCTCTTCGCATGAATAGAGTTTTAGGCGTTTGCACTACTGAATTAAGCGGGCATTTTTGCTATCTTTAAAAACTGTCGTACCCCTTGAAGGAAGAACATGCGAGATCCAAAAATAAAGATATTTGCTGACTCCACCGATGAAGCGGGGATGTTGGAAATGGCCAGCAGTCCTATCTTCGTTGGACCCACAACCATGCCAGCTTTGAAAGAGGAAGTAAACTATTCGGGCATGTGCAGGACGGTTTGTCATCTCTTGATGTCAGCGGTAAGATTTTGTAATGCTCCGTGATCCGATAGATGAAGAAGGAGCCAATGTCAAAACGACTTTCTGTCATCGTGGTTACTCATAATTCGGAAGAGTCAATCGCGAGATGCATCGAGAGTATTCCGCAATCAGCAAGGGATTCAAGTTATGAAGTCATTGTGGTTGACAATCACTCCCGTGACAGAACTCTGGAGGTGGCCAGGCGGTACGAGTTCGCTGCTATTGTGCAGAATGATTCGAACCTTGGATTCGCAACAGCGTGTAACATGGGCGCCAGAAAAGCAACTGGAGAATACCTCCTTTTTCTAAACCCGGACGCCTATTTGTTGAACGACGCTATTGACAGCATCGCAGATTGTGAATTGGAAATTGGAGGGAACGCGATAATCGGTGGGAGAGTGATTTCACCTGATGGCAAGGTGACCCGAAACATACGAGGCTTTCCAAGTCTTCTTAATGTTCTCTCCGAGTCATTTTTCCTATACAAGCTGTTCCCTCTGTCAAAGAAATTTGGAAGCTACTACTACACGAACGTTAATCACACAGAAGCTGCCAATGTGGATGCTGTTGAGGGCTCATTTATTCTGATACCCCGGATGATATTTGAGAAACTGGGGGGATTTGATGAAGATTATTTCCTGTACAGCGAAGATACGGATTTATGCTATCGGGCCAAGAAGAATCTCATCCCCGTCGTATACTTTCCGGGTGCAACTGCCGTTCACTCGGGACAAGGTGCAGCCGGTAAAGTGTCTCGGCGATATATTCTGTCGATGCATCTTGGACAGTTGAAGTTTATTAGACGTCATTTTTCGGGGCCTGAAAAGACAGGGACTGTATTATTGAAAATATTGGGTCTCCTGATCAGGGTGCCTTTGTACTTCATAGGATCAGTCGTCTCCTTGCGGGTTGATCTGGCAAGGAAGTCAGTTTTCTACCTTGAAACGGCATTGAGAGGGATTGCTCATGCCGACGTTCCTAGAAAACTCTTTGTTGAATGAGGTACCGTATAGGAACGATCACCCTGCCACGCATTTAGGCCGATTCCTTCAATGAGAATTCTGCAGATCGCCCCGAAGATTCCTTACCCACCTAATGACGGGAGCAAGGTTGGCATATTTAATCTAACCGACCAAATGATAAAGCATGGAGCCGAGGTTTTTTTTGCTGCGCCATCAGGTGGAAGCGTTGTCGATCCGTATTTCGAGTCGATTGTCCATTTCATTCCGCTCAACATTGGAAGAGAATACTCGATTGCAGGAGGTATCAAGAACCTTTTCTCCTCTCTTCCTTTTAACATCGAGAAATATCTTTCGGAAGACGCTTTTCAAAAGTTATCCGACGTCTATCAGCAGAACAGATTCGATATTGTCCATGTGGATCATCTTCACATGGCTGAATACGGTCTCACCTTGAAGAAGAAGCATGGTGCCAGGGTGGTGCTCCGTGAACATAATTTTGAATCTGAAATAATGGCTCGCGTTGCAAGACTTACGAGGAATCCGATTGCAAAATTTTATTTTCATGTCCAGCACTCCCGGATCATGGAGTTTGAATCGGATGTTGTCCGGAGGGTAGACGTCGTGCTGCCTATCTCAGATGTTGATGACAGAAAGCTCGCTAACTTGTCTCCGGGAATGAAATCTCTCGTGGTTCCCGCCGGTGTCGACGTAGAGAAGTTCGCGCCGAACGCTGCGTTTGTCCCTGATCGCGTCCTCTTTTTGTCAAGTTACGACTGGTTGCCTAATCTCGATAGCTTCAAGTTTTATGCGAAAGAGATAATGCCTATATTAGGTTCAAAAGCTCCGCAAGTGAAAACTATAGTCGCAGGGAAATCAGCACAAAAGATTCCTGTGTCCTGGATGAATAGAAGTTTTGAGGTGGCTGGTTTTGTAAGTGACTTCAATCGTTTCTCTTCTATGGCTTCAGTGGCCGTCGTCCCACTCCGGATAGGATCCGGCATGAGGATAAAGGTTCTCGAATTGATGGCGCTTGGCATGGCGATCGTGTCCACTGCGATAGGAGCCGAGGGAATTGACGCGGAAAACGGCAAGGACTTGCTCTTGGCAGACACTCCCGGAGAATTTGCCGACAGAATTGCAACTCTTACGTCTTCGCCGTCTCTCTGCAAGGAAATTGGAAATAACGCCAGAAGACTCGTGTCAGAAAAGTATACATGGGAGTCTTCGGGGGAGAAACTCTTCAATGCCTACCGAAATATCTTGAGTGAACATGACGATCGTCCTTGAGACGGTTTTCTGGGTGACATTGATTCTGGTAGTGCACTCTTATCTAGTGTATCCGGTATCTTTACTGTTTCTTTCCCTTGTCAGGAAACGTTACACACTGAAGTCTTTGCCGTCCCAGCCAAAAAAGAAAATATCAATCCTGCTGTCCGCTTATAATGAGGAAGCCACCATCGGCAAGAGAATTTCAGAATTGCTCGCGACTAAATATCCGTTTCTCCAGATCATTGTCGGAGTAGATGGGGCAACTGATCAAACGTATCAAACGTTGAGACAATTCGAAGACGAGCGTTTGAAGGTGGTTCCATTTGAACTCAACAGAGGGAAGGTGTGGGTATTGAATGATCTGTACGAATACGCCGAGGGTGATGTGTTGATGTTTTGTGATGCCAATACCCGACTTGATGGAGATTCTTTCGAGAAACTCGAGAAACATTTTCACGACGGAAGGGTTGGCGGAGTCTGTGGACGACTCAAACTCTATTCGAATGACAGCGTGAATGGGTCTGAGATGGAATCTAAGTACTGGGGGATTGAAAGTTGGATAAAGAAACTCGAAGGCGATCAGGGGATGACATTAGGAGCTAACGGTGCGATCTACGCGATTAGGCGTGAGCTCTTTGTCCCCTTCGACACCAATTCCAGAATTGCCGATGATTTCATTTTGCCCCTCAGAATAATAGAGAAAGGGTATTATTTTGTGTATGAAGAGCAGGCCCTTGCGTTTGAGAATGCCGGCAATTTCAAAGATGAGTTCAGCAGAAAAGTGAGGATCGGCGCCGCAATAATAGCTACGATGAAGGCCTCCGTGACATTAATGAACCCGCTTCGTGGATTCATAGCCTATGCATTATGGTCTCACAAAATAATTAGATGGTTGGTACCCTACTTTATCCTTGTCATGATTTTCTCCAATCTGATACTCCTATCGCATAGCGAGGCATTTGTGTTTACGGCAATTGCACAGGGTGCGTTCTACTTCCTGGCAGCGGCTGGAATCATTTGCCTGTTCTGGAGCATACAGGTTCCGATCATATCTCATCTTGGTTACTTCGCGGTCGCAAACGTGGCGCTTGTCGTGGGGTTTGTGAAATCGCTAATCACACATCCGGATACAAAGTGGGAAGTCTCCAGAAACTGACGTCAAGACAGGGAGAGCTTGTCGCCATTCTCCTCATGGACTCATTTTCTCTTGGCCTTGCCAATGCTCTATATTACTATCTGAGAGTTCATAGCGGCCTGTTCAGGGTGATTGCTGTCCCGGATTTCTTGGGGCCTCTGATTACCCTTTCGGCATTCGTCATGCTCGTATTCTGGTTCTGGGGACTCTACAGATATTCGAGATTGCATTCGCGCCTCGATGAGTTTGCGTCTGTTGTCAAAGCTTCGACTGTCGCTGTGACTGTTCTCTTCTTCGCCATTTTTTTTGATGATGCGACAAACGGGCGAATACCGCATTTCAGGTTGTTGATCGTCATTTATTGGTCGCTCATCGTTTTTCTAGCCGGAGGTGCGAGAATCATACTGAGAACTTTCCAACGCAACCTGCTGCTTAGTGGAATTGGTCTCCACAACGCATTGATAGTCGGAGTGGGCAAAAGAGCGGTGGCAGTCTACGACATGGCACTGAAGTACAGGGCGCTTGGATTCAAACCTGTCGGATTTGTAACACCGAAGCAGACTTCTTCTGACGGTCTCCCGGCGCCGATCGTCGCTACCGTCAGCGCGCTTGAGAGTGCGATCAAGAGATGCGATGCTCGGGAGGTCATTCTTGCATTGGAAGAGAATGAACGCGAAGGCCTGCTCAACATATTGACACAAGTAAACGGCGAGAATGTATCGGTAAAAATGGTTCCCGATCTTCACGATGCCATCTCAGGCCAAGTAAGGGTTGGCCAGCTTTATGGATTCCCACTTATAGAGATTACACCTCAGCTCATGCAGCCGTGGGAGGAAGCGACGAAGCGTACGGTCGATATTCTTGTTTTCATTGGTCGTACTTGCTTTGGGTCTGCCCCTGTGGCTTTTGATTGCCGTGGCCGTGAAACTCGACTCTAGAGGCCCTGTGATCTACAAGCAGGACAGGGTCGGAAAAGACGGGAAAACTTTTGTCCTGTATAAATTCAGATCGATGTACCAGAATGCTGAGAGAATCACCGGCCCAATGTGGGCAGACAAGAATGATCCCAGGATAACTCGCGTTGGAAGAATATTGAGGAAACTCCACCTCGATGAGATACCCCAGTTCTCCAACGTCCTCTGGGGCGATATGAGTTTAATCGGCCCACGACCGGAGCGCCCTTTCTTCGTGGAACATCTCTCAGAAGAAATACCTCTATACAAACGTAGGCTCAAGGTGAAGCCCGGCATCACGGGCTGGGCACAGATCAAGCACACTTACGACCAGAGTTTGGAGGATGTCAAGATAAAACTGCAATACGATTTGTTTTATATCGAGAACATGTCGATTCGCTTGGATCTCAAGATCGCTCTCAGTACAATTGTTCATATGTTATCCGGAAAGGGGCATGCATAGTAAAACTCAAATGATCAAGTTGAATCGTCGGTATCAAGTATTGAAGGGTAAGGTAGAAATCTGCATTGACCGCTTTCTGGAATCGGGCCAGTTCACGTCGTGTCCGGACGTGAAGAAACCGGAAATAACAAGTGGAATTCATCGCTGCAAATATTAGAAACTATTTTGGGAAATACCATGCCATCGGAATCGGCCGGAAGACTACTTGTAGTAATTCCAACTTACAATGAAGCGGAGAACGTCGGAGCTGTGCTGCCGAAGGTTCTGAATTCATCTCCCGGTACAGAGGTTTTGGTGGTGGATGACAATTCTCCTGACGGAACCTCAAAGGTTGTCGAGGACATTTCAAGGAACGACAACCGCGTTCATCTCCTGATTCGTGGTGGCAAGGCCGGGTTGGGAACTGCTTACGTCGCAGGCTTTCGGTACGCCATCGAGAAAGGCTACGACTATGTTGTGGAGATGGATGCAGACCTTTCTCATGAGCCTGCGGAGATACCGAAGTTTAGACAGGCGCTTTTTAACCACGCTGACGTCGCTGTCGGCTCGCGCTATGCTGCGGGAGTTTCCGTGCTCAATTGGCCGATGAAACGTCTTCTGTTGAGTTACGGCGGAAACTTATTCGCCCGCGTTGTAACCGGGGTTCCGGTCAACGACATGACGAGCGGCTTCAAGGCATTCAAAATAGAAGTATTAAAATCGATTAACCTTGATACGATTCGCTCGAATGGCTATGCCTTTCAGGTGGAAATGAATGTCCGTGCTTACAGAAGAGGATTCAAGCTTGTCGAGGTCCCGATCGTTTTCACTGAGAGACGAGTGGGCACGAGCAAAATGTCAAAGAGGATTGTCCTCGAGGGCGTGAAGATAGTGCTGATCCTAGGAGTTGGGAGACTTCTGAGATATTTCGGGGTAAGGTGAAATTGTCCTGCCAGGTTTCAATAATAATTGTGAGCTATAACGTCCGCGGGTTCCTCGAGAACCTGCTTGTCTCCCTTCGTCACGCTCTCAGCAATGTTGAGACGGAGATTATCGTCGTTGATAACTCATCCGATGATGACACAGTTGAATTTCTGAAGAGGAATCAACCGGAAGTCAAGTTAATTGAGAATTCAATTAACGTCGGATTTGGCAGGGCGAACAACCAGGGCGCGAAGATTGCGCGGGGTGAGTATCTTCTTCTTATCAATCCGGATTCAGTAGTTCAGGAGGATACGATAAGAGAGATGGTCCGATTCATGGAGAATCATCCGGATACAGGAGCCGTCGGGTGCAAGATCCTGAATGCTAACGGAACACTGCAGAAGGCCTGCCGTCGGAGTTTTCCAACGCCGTGGGTGGCACTCTCGAAACTCTTCGGGTTGAGCACTCTCTTTCCAAAGAGCAGGTTGTTCGGCCGTTACAACTTGACATATTTGAATCCCGATGAGGTGCACGAAGTCGACGCGATAAGCGGGAGCTTCATGTTCATACGAAGGAAAGTGTTCGAGGAAGTTGGTGGCTTCGACGAAGACTATTTTATGTACGGCGAAGACATAGACCTTTGCTTCAAGATAAAGCAGATCAATTTCAAAGTCTGTTATGATCCGCATACTAGCGTGATCCATTTCAAGGGCGAGAGCACGAGGAGAAGTGGTATTAATAGAACATATGAGTTCTATCGCGCGATGAGCATATTTGTTGGGAAGAGGTACGGCTCGGCGACGTTCCTGTCTCGCGCTCTGAGGCTTGCGATATTTCTCAACCGGCAGATGCGATCGTTCTTTACATTGCTCAAGCTAACACTGCCGGCGATGATCGACTTTGCAATTGCTGTGGTAGCAATGTTCATTGGCGAGTTTTTCAGGTCACACAGGCTTTATGCGATACCGAGCTACGGTCGTCCGTATTTTTATATCGCGCCTGCGGCTGCCCTCCTGCTGATTGGGATCGGCTTTGGCATTTACGGAGAAAACAAGTTCTCCTTCCGATTGTCTCTGCTGAGCACCCTTCTCACTTTCCTGTTAATATCTTCGCTGACTTATTTCTTCAAGGAGTTTGCTTTCTCAAGGTTCATCGTCCTGATTGCGAGTCTCATCATGGTACTCGTCATTCCCGGGTGGCGTTTGGTTTACCAGCTGAGGAGTTCTGTCGGCGCGAGCCGGCATCCTGTGTTCGGGAGAAGAACATTTGTGGTTGGAACGGACAGCAAGGCAATTGAGCTGATCAAGAAGATACGTGGCAGGATCTCAATGGGCTATGACATTGTGGGAGTTGTGTCGGAAGATGAGCCGGGCGAGACCCGCCTTCTTGGGATCAAGGTCGTCGGGACGCTGACTGACCTGGCGCGGCTGGTTCGGGAGAGAAGAATTAACGACGTTGTCTTTGCTTCGGGGAAGATATCCTACGCACAAGTATTGCAGGCAATTGCCGAAGTGAAGAGCCACGGCGTAAGTTTCAAACTTGTACCGGACACGATGGATGTTATCATTGGCAAAACATATGTAGACGGGCTAACTGACGTTCCGTTTGTCGACATCGATTACAACATTAACAAGACGCGGAGCAGAGTGATGAAGCGGATGTTCGACATCGCATTTTCCGTCATCGCTATGATCCTGCTTTCGCCTGTTGCGTTGATCAAGAAAGACAGTGCGATTGCAAGAGTCTTCAACAGATTGCCGACGGTGTTGAAAGGTAAGTGGTCAGTCGTCGGTCGGTCCGAGTACCATCCTCAGGGGAGCGACGAGGTATTCGGAAAGATGGGGATAACCGGAGTGGTCCAGTTGAATCGGGGACAGTTCCTTTCGGAAGAGGAAGTGGAGAAACTCTACATCTACTATGCGAGGAACCAATCCTTTTGGTTGGATCTTGAAATAGTCGCAAAGAGCTTCTTCCAGCTGTTCGGATAATACTGAAAAATTCCTGAATACCACCTCTTGACATTGGAAACTTTGGACACTAAATTAGTTTCCATGGTATCGAAAGGAGACAACACACGCCAGGCGGTTCTCGATCTCGCCTATGCGAAATTTGCGGAACACGGCTTCAAGAAGGTGACCATCGACGAGATCGCTTCGGAACTCCAGATAAGCAAGAAAACCGTCTATAAATTGTTTTCGAGCAAAGAAGCAATTCTCAGGGAAGTTGTGATGGCGAAAATGAACTCCTTATTGGAAATGTTCACCAGGATCCAGCAAATGAAAGTCCCCGTGGTCGAAAAGATACAGGCCATCTCTGAAGTGGTGGGAACAAACATCGATGAGCGCTGGCAGAAAATACTCATCGAACTTCGTAATCATGCCCCCGCGCTCTTTAAAGAAATTGACCACATAATCCAGGGAAGGCTCGCGCTCGGTTGGCAGGAACTCTTCGCGGACGGGCAGAGAAGCGGCTGGATACGAAAGGACATCGATCCCGTTGTCTTTACCACGGCTTACGTGGGTGTTATCAGAGAGCTAATGAAGGTTGACTTCTTGGCAAGACATACACTTTCGGAATCAGAAGTCCCGAAACAGGTTTTCAAGATCTTCACTGAAGGGATTCTCACCCAGAAAGGAAGAAAGAGATAATATGAAAGCGATTGTCGCACTGTTCCTTATTGCCGGGTCCTTCGGCATCGCCGGTTGTGGAAACGGCGCTAAGGAAGGCACTGTCATGGCAACTGGCACAATCGAAGCGACCGAAAGTTCGATTGCTGCTCAGGTCCCCGGACGCATTCTGAAAATAGATTATGAGGAGGGTTCGCTCGTCAAAAAAGGCGACACGCTTGCTGAGATCGACCATCAATCTCTTGCCCAACAGGTGAACCAGGCGCAAGCCGCATATGAAGCGGCGAAGCAGAATTACGACCTTCTTGTTGCCGGAGCAAGAACCGAAGACCTAAGAGTGGCGGAAGAAGGTGTCAATCAAGCCGAAGCGAACCTTAACCTTGCGAAACTCGCTTTTGACAGGATGCAGAAACTGATCACCGATCGCAGCGTTTCGCAATCACAAATGGACGCGGCGCAGATGCAGTATGACGTCGCTTCGGCCCAGCTGAAATCTGCCCAGGAAACGCTCGCGAAGCTCCGGCAGTATGCCAGACCGGAAGAAATTCAGGTGAGGGCCGCACAAATGAAACAGGCGCAGGCTGCTTTGGACTATACTAAGATAGCTTTTGAACATTCTTACGTGACATCGCCTATGGACGGTACGGTGCTGGAGAAGCTCGTCGAGGCCGGTGATTATGCAAACGTCGGCACTCCGATCTACACCGTCTCCGATCTTCGGACTATGAAAATGACTGTCTATGTCGGCGAGGTAGACCTCGCGAGGATTAGACTCGGAGACAGTGCAAAGGTGATCCTCGACGGCATGCCAAACCATCCTTTCGATGGCAAAGTGATCTACATTTCGCCCACTGCTGAGTTCACACCGAAGAATGTCGAGACGAAAGAAGACCGCATGAAGCTGGTGTTTGCGGTGAAACTCGCCATTGCCAATCCGAAAAACTATCTGAAAGGCGGATTGCCGGCCGACGCAACGATTTATGCGAAATAGCGGTTAGCTGTCAGCATTCAGCAGTCAACCATGACGTGGCTGCTGATTGCTGATTGCTGATGGCTGATTGCTGAAAACTGAAGATGATTATTCAAGTAGAGAATCTTACGAAGAAATACGGTGACCTCGTCGCGGTAGACAACATTTCGATGTCTGTCGAGCGTGGTGAGCTCATCGGGATAATTGGCCCCGACGGTGCGGGCAAGACCACTCTTCTTCGCATCCTTGCAGGGGCATTGCAGCCAACGACAGGGACAGTCGTCGTAAATGGAAAGACTTTCGAAGAGAATCGGCAGGAGCTCAAAAGCGAAATAGGCTACCTGTCACAAGTGAGCCAAGCATACGGTGATCTTACAGTCTGGGAGAATATTGAATTCTTTGGAAGGATCCGTGGAGTGAAAGGCTGGCGCGAACGAGGAGAAGAGCTCCTCCGATTCGCGCGATTAAACGACTTCAAAAGCCGGCTTGCTGATCAGTTGTCCGGCGGCATGAGACAGAAGCTGGGCATTTGCTGTGCTGTCATCCATGAACCGAAGATCCTTATCCTGGATGAGCCGACGACCGGTGTTGATCCTGTCTCGAGAAGAGAGTTGTGGCTGATCCTCGCTTCCTTCCTGAGAAACTTCATGACGATTCTTGTTTCGACCCCGTACCTTAACGAGGCCGAAAGATGCAATAGAGTAGCTTTGTTGAATCAAGGAAAGTTGCTGCGGTTCAGCACTGTTCCTGCATTGACTTCAGAACTATCTTTGCGTGTTTATGAAATACATTCAAAGAATCTGCGAGGAGCATATGCCGTGGTCTCGCGTTTCCGTTTCATCAATAACGTCGTCGTGCTCGGTGACAGAATAAACTTCGTAACGAATCAAATTGATGAAGATGGTGCAAGCTCGGTTTTGGATGCTGTTCGAAACGAAACCGACCCCCAAGCCGAGATGCGAGAAATAGGTGCTTCACTCGACAATATTTTCACAAGCCTGATAAAACAATGAGCTGTCGACAATCAGCTATCAGCCATCGCCTTGAATCTGATCGTTGAACGTGAAAAGCTCAGAACTATGATAGAGGAGATCAAAGTGAGAAAAATATTTTTGATAATTGTCTTCTGTTTGCTGCCGGCTATGAGCTATGCGCCATCGGCCATATACGCTCAAACTCCGTTGACTCTGCAGAATGCGATGCAGATCGGTTTGGATAATTCGAAGACGCTTAAGATTTCCGAGTTGAACGCAGTTACCGCACGCGAAAAGTACCATGAGGTCAATTCCAGCAGGTGGGCGAATCTGACTTTTCAAGGAAGGTATACCCGGTTATCGAGCGTTCCACCGTTTCTACTTACTCTGCCTGTGTCGATCCCCGGCCTGGGAAATTCGTTCACAATTTCCCAAAACGTTTATAACGATTACAATTTGCAGGCAACCGTTCAACAGCCAATCTTCACCGGCTTCCAGTTGGAGGACGCTTCGAAGGCGGCCGAGAAGACGGCAGATGCTGTCGCTTATGATGCCAAAGCGGATAGATCCAACTTGAAAGTCCAGATTGCAACTGCATATTGGAGTGTTTATCAAGCACTTCAGGCCAGACAATTCATGCAGGAAAATCTTGACAGGACAAACTCACATTACAAGCAAGCGCAGGACATGTTGAACCAGGGAATGTTGACACAGAGTGATGTCTTGAGTGCGAAAGTCCAAGTCTCGAACAGCGAGCTTATGCTTCTCGATGCAGAAAACAATTTGAGACTTGCCGCCGTCGCACTAAATAATGTCCTCGGTGTCCCGCTGAATACTCAATATGTAATTTCGTCGATACCGCAAGCCGGAGATACAACCTTGCCGGACATTGGACAGTTGCTGCAGGATGCACTCAACAAACGGAGCGAGCTGCATTCTCTGAAGCTGAAGGCTCAGGCTGCTGACGTGGCTGTCGCCGCAGCATGGGGAGCTTATCTTCCGCAGATCGCCTTGGTGGGAGATTACTATTATCAGCGTCCCAACCCCAGGATAATGCCTACGGTCGATGCGTTCAAAGGGACATGGGATGCAAGTGTCGTTGTAAGCCTCAGCATTTGGAACTGGGGACAAACCGAGTCCAAGGTTGACGAGGCTCGTGCGCAGCGAGAGCAGGCCGAGCTCGCGCAAAAACAGACAGCCGATGCCGTCTATCTAGATGTGACCCAAAGTTATCTGAACTTCAAGCAGGCGAAGGATAAAATTACAGTTGCCGAGACCGCAGTCAAGGATGCAGAGGAAAGCTACAGAATCTCAGATCAGAAATTCAAAGTCGGTCTGGTCACGAACACAGACCTCATGGACGCCGAGGTCGCGTTGCTTCAGGCGAAGCTGAACTATTCGCAGGCTTTGACCGGCCTGGAAATTGCGCGCGCGAGTCTTGAAAAAGCAACGGGACAACTCTAAAACAGAAATTGTGAATCATGAATTTTGAATTAGTAATGAAGCTCGCGATTAGAACCACATACTTGGGAAGAAGAGCACAACAGCAAAGTCAGCAATTCAAAATTCATAATTTAAAATCTAAAATTCCGAATTTGACATGCCATTAGCAATCAAAGCTGAGAACCTTACAAGAAAATTCGGATCCTTCACTGCGGTGGATTCAATTTCATTTGAGATTGAAGAAGGAGAAGTAGTCGGATTCATCGGTGCAAATGGAGCAGGTAAATCCACTACCATCAAAATGCTCTGCGGTTTGATAAGGCCTACCTCCGGCGCGGCCACGGTCGCGGGATTCGAGGTTGCTATCCATCCGGAGGAAGTTAGGCAAAACATAGGTTACATGTCTCAGAAATTCTCGCTTTATGGTGATCTGACGGTCAGGGAAAATATTGAATTTTATGGCGGCATCTACGGACTTCGCAACAGTGAGATGAGGGAAAGGTTGGAATGGGTTCTTGAGGTTGCCGACTTGAAAGGAAGAGACAATTTGTTGACGCGTGATCTGCCGCTCGGTTGGCGGCAACGGCTTGCGCTCGGCTGTGCGGTGCTGCACCGCCCCAGAATCTTGTTCCTTGACGAACCGACTAGCGGGGTTGATCCGGTAGTCCGCGATAGGTTCTGGCGACTTATCGGTCAGTTGTCGGAAGAAGGTGCAACGATTATTGTCACGACGCACCATCTGGAGGAAGCAGAGTTCTGTGAAAACATCATCATGATGCATCTTGGGAAAATCGTTGTAAGCGGTTCGCCGGAGGAGATTCGTAAAAGACATGCTGACCTTCCGCTGTTCGAAATTGAATCATCGGATCCAACAGCTGTCTTCAATCTGATTGAATCGCAATCCTGGGTTAGCGAGGCGGCTATCATTGGCGGAAGTGTCCATGTATATGCCGAGACTGGCGAACCGATTGCGTCGCTTCGGCAGCTTCTTCAGGAAAACCGTATCGAGTCATCCTCGATTCACAAGGCGCTGCCGACCTTGGAAGACATTTTCGTGAAAGTCACCCGGCATGCTTGAGAACATCTTCACTATATATTTGAAAGAATACCGGCAGCTCAAACGGGACAGGCGGACGCTATCTGTGATCATCTTCATTCCGACGCTTATGATTTTGTTGTATGGTTATGCTCTGAATTTCGACGTGAAACATGTGAAGATGGGAGTCTTTGATCAATCGAACTCGAAGGAAAGTCGTGATCTAATTCAGAAATTCTTCAGTACGGAATATTTCGACTTCGCCGGCGAAGCTGCATCGGAATCTTCAATAGACCGATATATCCAGGATGGAAAGGCCACGGCCATCTTAGTCATTCCACGGGACTACGCAAAACAGATCCTTCTTGGAAAAAGTGTCGATGTTCAGTTATTGCTCGATGGTTCGAATTCTAATACGGCTACGATCATCATGGGTTATGCAAATAACATTCTTCAGAATTATTCGGCTAATCTCACTTCAAATTACTTGGATAGGAAAGGGTTTCCGATCTCGATGGGAGCAATAGACTACAGACCTCGTGTCTATTACAACCCGCAGCTGAAGAGTGCCAAGTTCCTGGTGCCGGGCCTTATCGGGTTCATCCTGATGGTGCTGACAATCGTATCGACGGCTATATCGGTCGTCCGGGAGAAGGAGCGCGGAACTCTAGAACTCATTTTGCTTGCGCCGGTCACCGCGACGGAAATCATTCTTGGGAAAACAATTTTATACTTCATTCTTTCCGTCGTGGCAGGTATCCTCGTTCTGGCAACAAGTTTTCTTCTTTTCGATATTACAATCCGAGGAAGCATCCTGCTGCTGGCGATCACCACTGTCATCTTCCTTGTCGGCACGCTGAGCATAGGACTTCTGATATCGACGTTCACCCGTTCGCAGCAGATGGCTTACCTCGTGTCAAGTTTGCTGTCGATACTTCCAACATTCATTCTATCCGGCTTTGTTTTTCCGATAAGGAGCATGGCGATCTTACTTCAGGCAGTGACTTATCTTGTGCCCGCGAGATACTTTCTGGAAATTTTAAGGGGAATCATGCTGAAGGGCTCCGGGTTCATAGATCTCTACACCCAGATTTTACCTCTGGTGGGATTCGCGGTTATCATCCCGGCCTTTGCATCATGGCGGTTGAACAAGAAAGGTTTCTGAGATGAAGAGAATCCTGCGGATGGTGAGAAAGGAATTTTTACAGCTGCGCCGGGACAAGCGGATGTTTGGAATGCTATTCGTCGCCCCGGTACTCCAGCTGATACTCCTGGGATACGCAGCGACTGTCGACATAAAAAATATCCCGATGGTGGTTTGCGATCTTGACAACACAAAACAGAGCCGGGAGTTGGTCGAGCATTATGTCAGTTCGGGCTATTTCTCCGTCGTCGGCTTTACGAATAACATCAATGAGATCGATTCGTATCTTAGAAGCAACAGGGCAGGTATGGCAATGATCGTCCCGTATCAATTTGGCCGCGACCTGCTTGCCGGAAGAAGTCCGCAGCTGGCTGTGATAGCGGACGGTTCAGACTCGAATACCGGCGGCATCGGATTGAGTTACGCTAGTGTCATCGCTGTTAGCTACGCCCGCAATATTATTGTTCAACGGGCGGAGAAATACAACCTGATTCAGAGTCAGGACGAGCTGCCGCAAGTAAACGCGCAAACGAGGGCATGGTTCAATCCGGATTTGAAAAGTGTAAATTTCATGGTCCCCGCCGTCCTCGTGCTCGTGTTAATGGTCATTACGACAATAACGACTTCGCTGGCAATCGTGAAGGAAAAAGAAGCTGGCACAATTGAACAGATTGTTGTCACGCCGCTGCGCGATTCGGAATTCATACTCGGGAAAATGATCCCATTCACTCTCATCGGAATCGCGGAGATTTTTCTGGTGCTGTTTGTGAGCACGTTCGTTTTCAAAGTTCCGTTAAGAGGCAATGTGTTGACACTGTTATTTCTCAGCCTGTTGTTCGTAACGGTATCGCTCGGACTTGGACTATTTGTGTCGGCAATTTCGAAGACACAGCAGCAGGCGAGCATGACGGCGCAGTTCTTCATCGCGATGCCATTCATAGTGCTCTCCGGTTTTATTTTCCCGATCGAAAATATGCCGAGGATAATACAATACGTGACTTACTTGATTCCGGTCAGATATTTCATCGAAATCGTTCGCGGCATTTTCCTGAAAGGGGACGGCTTCGCGCAGCTTTACCCTCAGACTATCGCACTGTTTCTGATCGGCACCGTCGTGCTCTCGCTCAGCGTCTACAGCTTCAGACGGACGCTTCGCTAGGTCGCTAAGACTCGCGTGCGGATCAAGCGCCTTCGCGTTGGCTCGTGCTTCTCAGAGGTCTCAGCGGCTGATTGAGCACATCGTCCGGGAAGTAGTCGGAGAGAAATGAGACCACATCCTTTATCGAGAGGACTGCGATTGGCTTGTCCTGGCTGTTCACGATGGGGATATGCCTATAGCCGCCGATGTGCATCAGGTGGAGTGCATGGCCGATCGTGTCATTTATTTGCAGTGTCTCCGGATCAGGAGTCGAGCAATCTGAGACCTTGACTGCAGACAGGTCACCGACTGCCCCGGCAATCTTGTAGAGAAGGTCCCTTTCCGTAAAGATTCCCTCGAGTTTTTGAGATTCAACTACAAGCAGACATCCTATCCTGTGTTTCTGCATCAGTTCCACTGCCTCCTGAACTGTCGAAGATGGAGGAACCGAAACGGCATCTTGCAGCTTCAGCGCCCCGATGGGAAGGCGAAGCACTTCGTTTGAAAGTGCTTTCTCACGCCGTTTTGGATCTTCGTACATCTCCTGCATCTCATCATCTAACTCTTCCGGCATGGTAGGTCTCCCTTCTTTTATGATTTCAATTTTCAAACAATCAAAAGCCAAATACCAAAAGTAGAAATCATAATTCAAAAATCAAGACTGTAATATCGCAGCACAGACGGCTAATTGTTGATACCCAATGGCTATCAGCTGCCTTTGACCTTTGAATTATCTGAAACAGGTCTGTGCTCTTCCTCCATCAATGTTGTAAGTCGCGCCGGTTATCCACGACGCTTTTTCTGAAGCGAGGAATAAAATCAGATCAGCAATTTCTTCCGGCGTTCCGACTCTCCCGAGCGGATGCGTTGTCTTCGAATGCTCAAGAAAGTTAGAATACGCTTCTTCAGTCATTCCGCTATTCTTATGAAGATTAGTAATCACTACTCCCGGATTGATTGCATTCACCCGAACGCCTTTTGAAGCAAGTTCGAGCGCGGCACACCTCGTGAGTTGATCGACTCCCGCTTTGCTCACGCAATAAGCCAGAACGTTGGGAAAGGCTCTCGTCCCTGTAACACTCGAAACGTTAACTATGTTTCCTTTTCTTTCGATGATAGATGGCAGGACAAGCTGCATCATGCGATAGACCGAGGTGAGATTTATGTCCAACATTTCGTCCCATTGAGATTCGGTTGTGTTTTCAATTGTGCCGTTGGCTATTATGCCTGCTGCTTGTACCAACACATCTATCTTGTCAAATGTTCTCGATGCTTCATCGACGCACTTTCTGCGGTCAGCTTCCTTCGTCACGTCCCCGCCAACCGCGTGAATGTTTCCTCTTCCATCTTTGCATTCGATGCGCAGGGCCTCCAGCCTGGAAAGGCTCCGAGCAAATGCGACAACGTTCGCTCCTGATTCCACAAATGCTTTTGTCGTCGCCCTGCCGATTCCGCTTGACGCGCCGGTTACGATGACGGTCTTTCCTTCAAAATTTTCCATTAAAGATTCCGACTTTTTTTGATATGATCCAAATTAAATTCTTTAGGAAAAGCAAGAGTGCAGAAAAAAATCAAATCTTGGCGCTGAAAACTAAGAAACTTAGAAGTGATTTTCAAATTTCAAATGACTGAGAGATCAACAATCATACATTGCTCATACTGTCGACCAAATTTATATTGATCCCATGAGGTGGTTCTTGTTTTTAATATTCCTGATTGGCGCGGCGTTGTCGGCTGTACATGCCCAGTCAGTGGACGAGGTCAACAAACTCAGAATAGCCGAGGCGCTTGTACAGGCGGGGGAATACGAGAAAGCAGTTGACTTCTACAAACAGCTTTACCAGATGGCGCCGGATAACTTTGTCTATTTTGATGGTCTCCGGCGGAGCTACATGAATTTGAAAATGTACGAAGATGCCGAAACTCTGATTTGGAATAGGATCCGATCCGATCCGAAAAATGTAGTCTTGTTTTGCGAGCTGGGAGATGCTTACTACAAAAATGGCCAGCGAGACTCGTCGATGATCATATGGAACGATGCTCTCACGATAGATTCTGCGAATCCGAACACTTACAGAGCCGTGGCAAACGTAATGGTGGATAACAGGATGTTTGATGATGCCATCCAGGTATACAGGAAGGCAGAGGCTTCGACCGACTCCAAATTTGTTTTTGTTCCGGAGATAGCGCGGCTCTATTTCCTAAACATGAATTACAGGCAATGTCTTCGTGAGCTTCTTAGAATGCTTGCAGGACAACAAGCTTCATCCAATGTGGCAACTATCGAGGTGCAGCTTGGGATGTACAGCTCCAGTGCGGAAGCAGCTGATCAGTTCACTGACGAGATGGAGAAACAGCTAAGGGATAATTCCGACAGCGCCAATTACCGGCGAGTGCTAGGTTTTCTTTACATGGAAAAGAAGAATTATCCTGCTGCGTATGAGACTTATAAGTGGCTCGATGCACACTTAAAGTCGGACGGCTCCGAGCTGTTTCAGTTTGCGTCACGGGCTTATAACGACGAAGCTTTTGATGTTGCAGCAGATGCATTTCGGGAGGTTTCAGATCTTTCGAGCCAGAAGCCGGTCATCGCCCAGGCTCTGCTGGGGTATGCAAACTCTCTACGGAAGCTCTGGGAAAAGGAGCACCCGCAGGACGATCGTCCTTGCGGTACTCAAGATACACTCAAAGATCTCAGCGCTTCGCTTGCAACGTATGAAAGAATACTGACAGAGTTTCCGGAACCGCAATATGTTATTGAAGCCGTTTCGAATTCTGTTCAGATCCAAATGAACTACTTTCATGACTATTCCGGCGCAGAGAGACTCTTGTCAAATTACGGCAGTGCTATGAGGGTGTATGGTCCTGGTGTGACTCAGATGCGCATTCAACTTTACATGTCGGAAGGCAATTTTGCAGAGGCATTGAAAACTTCACTTGAGTTTCTGCAATCGGGTCAGAGGGAATCTTCCGTGAATGGCGAAAGCGAAAGTCTGTATGATAGAATTGAGTACCAGGCGGCGCTTGCTCTTTATTATCAGGGAATGTATGACAGTTCGACTTACTACTTGAGAAAGATAACATCCAATCCGATGTCCGACGCCGCGA
Organism: uncultured Bacteroidota bacterium; assembly: GCA_963704305.1. Classification (GTDB taxonomy): domain Bacteria; phylum Bacteroidota; class Ignavibacteria; order Kryptoniales; family JAKASW01; genus JAKASW01. The sequence continues at coordinate 3,228,927 of OY969888.1, forward strand.
ACGATGCGATACAACTGATGAACACCATCACGAACAATCGTGGAAATCCCCAGGCGCTCAGAGCCTTCGCGTCGGCTGCGGCGATGGAGGTGTCGAATCGTCTCCCGGAAGCTGCGGCTGCGCTCGAAGAAGTCTTGAAGGATTATCCTCAGGCTCCACTTGCGGAGAACGCAAGATTTGATCTGGCTGCCGCGTACTGCAGGCTGGGCAATGTGCCCGGTGCGTTGGAGAACTATGCTGAGCTGGCGGCGGATAGCACAGGAATCTATGCCGACAGAGCGCAGTTCAGGATATGCAGGATCCATCAAGAGACTCTGCATGAGAAAGACAAAGCGATCGCTGAGTACGAGAATTTTCTGGCGCGGTTTCCCAATTCAATTTATCAAGACAGGGTGCGCGCAATCTTGCGGGACCTGCTCGGTGAGAAATCTTAAGGAGATGCGATGAAGAGGCTAATGTTGTTGATTGTCTTTTTGTTTGCGGGATCGGCATTGGGACAATCGAAAATATTCATTTACATGGATCTTAAGCAGACTGATGCGCTGAAGGCGTACGGCATAGCGTATTACGCTTTGCAGCATGGGATCGAAGTTGATTGGCTATTGAATTACCGCGGCGGTTCATTCATGATGGACGGCAACGATGCCATCGCAAACGAATGCAGAATCCGCGGAGTGGCTTTCGACGAGCTGACTCCGGTACAGGCTTCGCAGATTTATGCAACTGTCCAAGACGCGAACAACAATATGGATGTCGTCCGTTTGGAAAAGGCGCCGAAGATCGCCGTTTACATTCCGCCAAACTATAAGCCGTGGGACGATGCGGTCACGTTAGCATTGAAGTATGCTCAGATACCTTACACGCAGATCTGGGATGAGGAGGTTCTGGCGGGCAAGCTCTCACAGTACGATTGGCTCCACCTCCATCATGAAGATTTCACAGGCCAGTACGGCAAATTTTATGCGACTTACAGCAGTGCACCATGGTACATTGAGGAGCAGGCAACATATGAGAAGGAGGCACATCGCCTCGGATTCAAAAAGGTTTCGGTTGAAAAAAGAGCGGTGGCGGTAGCGATAAAGAATTACGTGGGCCGGGGCGGATTTCTTTTTGCAATGTGCTCGGCTACCGAAACACTCGACATAGCTTTGGCGGCTCAGAACACTGACATATGCGACGTGATGTTCGACGGAGAACCTCCCGATCCCAACGCCCAGCAAAAGCTCGATTACTCCCAATGTCTCGCTTTCCAGAATTTCAAGTTGGTGATGAACCCTTATCAATATGCATTTTCAGACATCAACGATCCACAGAACGACATGGTACAGTTTCGCGATCCCACAACCGACTACTTTACTCTATTTCAGTTCTCGGCAAAGTACGATCCGGTCCCAACCATGTTGACCCAGGATCATGTGAATGTGATAAAGAACTTCATGGGACAGACGACTTCATTCAAGAAGAGTCTGATAAAGCCTAACGTCATCATACTTGGAGAGAAAGAGGGAACGGATGAAGTGAAATACATTCACGGGGATTATGGGAAGGGAACGTTCACCTATTTGGGTGGACACGATCCTGAAGCTTACGAACATCTTGTTGGAGACCCGCCGACCGATCTCTCTTTGCACAAAAACTCACCCGGCTATAGGCTGATCCTCAATAATATCCTATTCCCCGCGGCGGAGAGGAAACCACAGAAGACATAAAAACTCAAAAGTTATAAGTCAAAAGTCAAAGCCACAGTTCAAAAATGAGAACTGGATCTTCTTAGTTTCGACTTTTGAATTTTGACCTTTGATTTTCATGTGGCATCATCTGACCAGCCTTCTATATTCCACCATAATGCACCTGTTCATTATCACCTTCATGCCGTGCTCCGTCGCGTGCTGAGCCGCTGTTTCGTTAATGACTCCCAACTGCATCCATAGAACTTTCGCCGCTGCATCCGCCGCATCTTCGGCAACTTCGACGACAAATTCACTTCGACGAAAAACATCAACAATATCGATGGGCTTTCCGATGCTTGCTACGGTGGGATAACATTCCTTTCCTAGCACTTCGTGGTAGTTCGGGTTAACCGGGGTCACATCGAATCCGACTTTGATCAAGTACTGCATTATTCTATGACTATCTCGATTCGAATCCGGTGAAGCGCCGACGACCGCAATCGTGTTTGCGGTCTTCAGGATCTCCCTGATCTCTCCATCATCATCAATTGTGTGGATACTCATTCCTTGAAACAGACATTTACATTTCTCGCCGCATAAGCATCATCCAGGCGCCGGACGGGAGTAGTCGTTGGTGCCGAACGAACCGTGTCCGGCGAAGACTTTGTCTCCTCATCGATTCTCAGCAGCGCCTCTGCAAAGGCGTCAAGCGTCTCCTTAGTTTCGGTCTCGGTCGGCTCGATCATCAATGCTTCATGCACGATCAGGGGGAAGTATATCGTCGGTGCGTGGTAACCATAGTCGAGCAGTCTCTTCGCGATGTCGAGCGTCTTCACGCCGCGATCTTTCTGGATGTCGGAGGAGATCACAAACTCGTGCATCGGTGTCGATTCAAAAGGGACAACGAAACTTTTTCGGAGTCTCGCAAGGAGGTAATTAGCATTTATGACGGCGTTGATGCTGTTGTTTCTCAATCCGTCCGGACCATGCGACAAAATGTAAGTATAAGCACGAACATGCATTCCGAAATTTCCAAAGAAAGAGTGAATCTTGCCGATGCTGTTCGGCCTCTGGAAACTCAGATGGAATTTATCCTGCTCCTTAACAATCACCGGTACCGGGAGAAAATCTTTCAATTTGTCATTGACCGCAACCGGTCCCGAGCCTGGTCCTCCTCCGCCGTGCGGAGTCGAGAATGTCTTGTGCAGGTTTATATGGACGACATCGAATCCCATATCGCCAGGCCGTACGAGGCCGACGATCGCATTGAGGTTGGCTCCGTCCATGTACATCAGTCCGCCGACCTCGTGAACCATTTTGCTGATCCGAGTGATATCCTTCTCGAAAATCCCGAGCGTGTTCGGATTTGTCAGCATCATTCCAGCAACTTCGTCATCGAGGTGCTGCTTCAAGTCTTCAAGATCTACGGTGCCGTTCTGATTCGACTTTATACTGACAGCTTTGTAACCGCTTATTGCCACGCTTGCCGGATTCGTTCCATGTGCCGAGTCCGGCACAAGGATCTTGGTGCGCACCCTGCCCTGTAATTCATGATACTTCCTGATCAGCATGATCCCTGTGAGCTCGCCTTGAGCTCCGGCTGCGGGTTGAAGGGAGACAGCAGACATTCCAGCGATTTCGCGGAGTAATTCGGATAGATTGTACATGAGTTCAAGGGCGCCCTGCACCGCTTCCTGCGGCTCGAGCGGATGAATATCAGAATTTCCTGTCATGGACAACGTCTTCTCATTCACCTTCGGATTATACTTCATGGTACAGGAGCCGAGCGGATAAAGCCCTTTGTCGATGTGATAATTCATTATCGACAGTCTTACGAAATGGCGAACCACCTCGTTTTCACTTACTTCAGGCAGATCTGCAAGAGCAGAACGCAAATATTTCTGTGGGATCTGCAGTCTCCTTGAATCCTCTCCGGTATCCAACTTCGGAAGTGTGTAACCTTTTCGTCCGGCATGCGATAGTTCGAATATGAGCTTCTCAGACATTAGACGTTCTCTTATTTTTGATAAAATTAGAGCCATAATCCAAATTAAACAAGGTGAAGCAGAAATCAGCCAGGGCCTTGACGTGAACTTTGCCGGACGTTTTTTCGACTCGCGACAAAGTTAGAGTAGAGAAAGCCGAGCAAGCAGCTGATAGCTAATAGCTAAAAGCTAATGGTCAACAATCTTGAGTTTCAAGGAACCCTTACCTAAATTAGTCTAAACAAAGGAGCCGATCATGTCGCGTGGAGCGATAATTGCACTATCAATCTTAGGTGCGATAATCTTGTTGGGCATCATCACGGTGGGCTGGGGATTCGGAGTTTACAACAAGCTTGTCTCCAATGACGAGAATGTTAAGCAGTCATGGGGACAGGTCGAGAATCAGTACCAGCGAAGGTATGACTTGATACCAAATCTAGTTGAAACAGTCAAAGGTTATGCGAAGCACGAGTCCGAAGTTTTTGAGAAAGTTGCTGAAGCTCGATCGAGTGTCGGGAAATTGACGGTCACTCCCGAAGTTCTGAACAATCCGGAAGCATTTCGGAGATTCCAGCAAGCACAGGATGCGTTGAGCTCAGCATTGACCAGGCTCCTCGCGGTCTCGGAAAATTACCCGGACCTCAAGGCGAATCAGAATTTCCTTTCATTGCAAGCTCAACTTGAGGGGACTGAGAATCGCATAGCGGTTGAGCGTCAGCGATTCAACCAGGCTGTGCAAACTTACAACACACTCGTTCGCAGGATGCCGGCGGCGATAATTGCGTCGTTTACCGGCTTTCATGAGCGGCCATATTTTGAAGCCGTGCAGGGCGCAAACGCTGCCCCGAAGGTACAGTTCTAGATGCACAAATCAGTTCTCTTAAGGCGATTTCTCTTCTTGCTAATTGCCATGGTTGTGTCGGCGGGATACGTCTTCGGGCAGGAAGCACCGACTCTCACACAATTCGTGAACGATCAGGCAGGTGTCCTGACATCCGGGCAGGCAGCTGCCCTCGGTTCCAGACTCAAGACTTACCAAGACACAACTTCGAATCAAATCGTCGTGCTGATCGTGAACTCGGTTCCTCAGGGCGACATCGAATCCTACTCCATCTCTGTTGCTGAAAAAAATAAGATGGGACAAAAGGGAAAAGACAACGGACTGTTGTTTACTGTGGATGTCGGTGATCATAAAGCCAGAATTGAAGTCGGATACGGACTCGAGGGAGTTGTTACCGATGCGTATTCGAGCTATATCCTGAACGAGATAGTTATCCCTGAGTTTAAGAGCGGAGACTATTACGACGGCATCGACAAAGGTGTAACGGCGCTCGTGGCCTTAATCGGCGGGACGTTCCATGCTGACTTAAAAAAGCAACATCATGACCGCAATTACCTTCCTCTCATATTGATGTTCTTATTCATCTTCATTTTCCCTATGCTCTTTGGAAACAGAAGATATTCTGCTTCATCACGTGGCATCAGGAGCGGCTGGTGGTTCTTCCCGCCATTCGGAGGGTTCGGTGGTTTTAGAGGCGGAGGATTCGGAGGCTTCGGTAGTGGTGGAGGAGGCTTCGGCGGATTCAGCGGTGGTGGTGGATCATTTGGTGGCGGCGGCGCGAGCGGGAGCTGGTAAATGATAAATCATTCGCGAGCTGGTACGGTGGGTGTGTGCAAATCTGCAGTTGACGATTTAAGATTGGCGATCTGATTATATGCTTATCATAATGGATAAGAATGCGACGGACGAACAGATCGAGCAGGTCGAGGATAAGATCCGCTCGATGGGATGGACGCCGCATGAAATCCCTGGTTCACTTCGCATCGCAATTGGTATCACCGGAAATAAGGGAGCCGTGGACCAAAGTCTTTTCTCAAATCTTTCCGGAGTTGTGGAATGCATCCCGGTGAGCAAACCGTACAAGCTTGTTAGCCGTGACGTAAAGTCTGAAGATACTGTGGTGCAGCTGGGCCCATCAACAACGCATGGGCCGATCGAAATCGGCGGAAGAGAGTTGATCTTGATGGCGGGTCCGTGTTCCATAGAGAGCCGCTCACAGATTATGGAGATAGCCGAGTTCGTGAAATCTCAAGGTGCTCAGTTGCTTCGCGGCGGAGCGTATAAACCTCGAACTTCTCCGTATTCTTTTCAGGGTTTAAAAGAAGAAGGTTTGAAATATCTCCGTGAGGCTGCGGACAAATTTGGCCTGGGCACCGTGACTGAAGTGAAGGATACGGAGACAGTCCCGCTGGTCAGCGAACATTCGGACATGCTTCAAATTGGGGCGCGGAATATGCACAACTTCTCTTTGCTGGAAGCCGTGGGTCGAACCAGGAAACCCGTGCTCCTGAAGCGCGGCCTTGCAGCCACAATCGAAGAGTGGCTGATGGCAGCCGAGTACATTGCATCTCAAGGTAACTACAACATCGTGCTCTGTGAACGGGGAATTCGGACTTTTGAAACTTACACCAGGAACACCCTTGACCTGAATGCCGTACCGCTGGTCAAGCATCTCTCCCACCTTCCGATCATCGTAGACCCAAGTCATGGTACAGGGAGCTGGGAGCTCGTGGAGCCCATGGCTCTGGCAGCTGTGGCTGCCGGTGCTGACGGCCTGTTGGTCGAAGTCCACCCGCATCCAGACAAGGCACTCTCCGACGGAAGACAGTCGCTTCGACCGGAGAAATTTGCCGAGCTGGCTGAGAAACTCAGGAAGGTAGCCTCGGCTTTTGACAAAAGTTTCAGTTGATGATTGAACACAGGATTCTAAGCAAGCAGGAACTCGGCGAGCTCAGCCGGCAAATTGCCGATATCGAGAAGAAGACTTCTGCAGAGATACGGATTGTCGTCCGGCACAGGAAGCACTGGAGCGAAAGGAAGCTGACACCGCGCCAGGTCGCGCACCGTGAATTCGGCGTGCTGGGCATGACCAAGACGGAACGAGGAACCGGCATTTTGATTTTCATCCTGGTGAGTGAAAGGAAATTTGAAATCCTTGCCGATCATGGCATAATCGAAGTCATCCCTTCGGATTTTTGGGCCGGTCTGGCGACGAAACTGTCAGACCATTTTTCAAAGAACAATTTTTATCACGGCCTGAGATCATCGCTTGCGGAAATAGGTGAAATACTTGAGGCAAAGCTGCCATCCGATGGTGATAAACCGGATGAGTTGCCAAACGACATCATAGAGGAGTAGGAAGTTGGAGCGATTCACTTTGGCCGTCGCACAAATCAGGCCGAGGCTCGGTGATCTGAAATGGAACATGGAACACCACCTTGAGACCGCCGAAAGTGCTGCGGACAAAGGCGCACATCTTGTTCTCTTTCCGGAATTGAGTTTGACGGGATATTCCGTTCGCGATTTGAATGCGGAGCTGTGTCTCAGCGTTAACGATAAGTTCTTTGAACCTCTGAGATCTCTAAGCAAGAGAATTTCAATTGTTGCGGGGACAATCATTCATGATGAGACCGGCGGCATTCGAAATGGTGTCATCTATTTCGAGGACGATTCGATTAAAAGCGTTCACTACAAAGTTTATCTGCCGACTTACGGAATTTTCGAAGAGCAGCGGTATTTTCTGCCAGGGAAGAAGGTGGAGACTTTCAGTACGAAGTTCGGAAAACTCGGGCTCTTGATCTGCGAAGATCTATGGCATATTTCTCTTCCGTACATTCTTGCCGTGCAAGGAGCAAAGCTTATCCTGGCGTCCGCTGCGAGCCCGACGCGACTCGGCGGCGAAGAAGAAGTACATCCCGGTCAAAGAATTAACAGCGAGCAACACAAGAGCCTGGCTCGACTCCTCAGCATCTACATCGCTTTCACGAACCGTGTCGGATTTGAAGATGGCGTGAACTTTTGGGGCGGCTCGGAAGTGGTTTCTCCGCATGGAGAAGTTCTACTTTCTGCTAAGTTGTTTGACGAGGACATAGCTTGTACGGAAATCGATCTAGCGGAAGTCGACCGTGCACGACTCTTCGCTCGTCATTTTCTTGATGAGGATCCGGAACTCCTTGTCAGCCATCTCAGGGCTCTGGGCTTCTAAGGCAGCATATTCATCTTTGATTTGTCAGTCCGGGGAATTTATTCAATCATTGTTTCATCCACGCGCCAAGGTGGTCACATTGCCTTGCAAGTCCATTTCAGGCTTGATAAATTATTTTTCAAAAGGAGGATGACGACTCTATGAAAAACACACTGAAAACGGTGTTCTTCATGACTCTGATGATGGTATTATTCTTGTTCATTGGAAATTTGATTGGGGGGAAGACGGGTTTAACGTATGCGTTCATTTTTAGCTTGGCCATGAATTTCTTTGCCTATTGGTTTTCCGATAAGATGGTTCTCATGAGTTACAAGGCAAGGCAGGTGACGGAAGCGGAAGCGCCCCGTCTTTACGCGACAGTACACCGGCTCGCCACTCATGCCAATATACCAATGCCGAAGCTTTACATCGTTCCCACCGAAACTCCGAACGCGTTCGCGACCGGGAGGAGTCCTCAGCACGCGGCGGTGGCAGTCACAGAAGGCATAATGAACACGCTCAATGAAGAGGAGTTGGAGGCCGTCATCGGGCATGAGCTCTCTCACGTTCTTCATCGAGATATCTTGACATCGACCGTTGTAGCGACATTTGCCGGAGCAATCACTTACATTGCGCAGATGATGAGCTGGTCAATGTTTTTCTTCGGTGGCGGGCGCGGGCGTGACGACAACTCATCGGTAGTAGGTGAATTGTTTGTGATTTTAGTTGCGCCGGTTGCGGCGACGTTAATACAATTGGCCATCTCGCGTTCACGCGAGTACAAAGCCGATGAAGGGGGAGCAGAGCTCTCCATGAGACCGCTTTCTCTGGCAAGCGCATTGCAGAAACTTCAAACCGCTGCAAAGCAGATTCCGATGCGAGCCCAGCCCTCGACTGCGCATCTTTTCATAGTGAATCCTCTGAGTGGTCAATCGTTTGCAGGGCTTTTCAGCACGCACCCTCCAACAAAGGAGCGAATATCAAGGCTCGAGGCGTTAGCGGCAGGAAAGAACCTCTACTGAATACCAGGAGATAAATGGACACGGTCACATACAAAGAACCAGCTCCGATCGTCAGCAAGGAGAATCCATTCGAGTCGATGATGCGGCGTTTCGACGTTGCTGCGGAATTGCTTGAGTTGGAGCGCGGAGTCTATGAGTACCTGAAGACTCCCGTGAAACAGATAATAGTTTCGATTCCAATACAGATGGACAATGGCGAGATCGAGGTCTTCGAAGGGTATCGCGTGATTCACAATGATGCCCTCGGTCCCTCGAAGGGCGGGCTTCGTTACGCGCCGGACATAACTCTTGACGAGATCAAAGCGCTCGCCGCCTGGATGACATGGAAGTGCTCGGTCGCCAACATACCGTTCGGAGGCGCGAAAGGCGGGGTGAAGTGCGATCCGAACAAGCTTACGCTCGTTGAACTCGAGAAGATTACACGCCGTTTCACTGCAAACATGCTTGATGTGTTTGGACCGGACAGAGATATTCCTGCGCCTGATATGAATACGAATGAACAGGTCATGGCGTGGGTGATGGACACATACAGCATGCATGTCCGGCGCACAGAAAATGCTGTCGTAACCGGCAAACCCCTGATAATCGGTGGTTCTCTCGGCAGACGGGAAGCGACAGGACGGGGTGTCATGGTCTCCACTTTTGCGGCGATGTCCAGGGTTGGATTGATCGCTAAACAGACAACCTGTGCAGTTCAGGGTTTTGGCAATGTCGGCTCCGTTTCAGGAAAGTTGTTGAGTGAGCAAGGGCTGAGAGTAGTTGCAGTGAGCGATGTCGGCGGAGGCTACTACAACAAGAAGGGAATTGACATTGATCAGGCAATAGAGTGGATGCAGAAGCATAGGACGCTGGAAGGCAGCAAACTTGGCGATCCGATTACTAACGAGGAGCTTCTCGAGCTGGACGTCGACGTTCTCGTGCCTGCGGCGAAAGAGGATCAGATCACCGGGCAGAACGCTTCAAAGATAAGAGCTAAGATAATTGTTGAAGGTGCAAATGGTCCGACAACTGCAGCGGCCGATCCAATTCTTGATGAAAAGGGAACCCTCGTAGTGCCGGACATACTTGCTAATTCCGGTGGTGTCACGGTCAGCTATTTCGAGTGGGTTCAGGATCGACAGGGATACTTCTGGACTCTCGATAGAGTGAATCGTCGTCTTGAAAGGTTGATGCATGATGCATTCAACAACGTTTTCCAGACGGCGGAAAAATATAAAGTCTCCATGCGGCTTGGCGCGTACATCATGGCCATCGATAAAGTGGCGAAGACCCTCAAGATTCGCGGAATATATGCATAATGAAATGCTCGCTCTTCATGGTTGCTTCCATGTTCGCCTGCGTCTTCCTCTGGAGCACTGTCTCGACTGCGGGTTCGCCTGGGATGGTAAATGGCCAGGACCGACACCTGGATAGGGAGACTCCAACTAACTACAATGTCCTCTGCGCGCAAGTTGATACGTTGGCCGGATCGATTGCCGATGTCCTGCCGGGAAAGCAGATAAGATCTCTGCGTTACGAGGCCGGGACTCGTCCGACAGACAGGTTTGTGCGTCAGAGGATCGTCGAGCACTTGTTGAAAAGTAACATTGAGTTGAGTGTGAGCTCATCACGTGGACCGTCGCTCCATGTGATGGTGCCCTCGGTTAATGTGACCTACTCTGCCCCTGTTGCTACTCATATCTTCGGATCAGCGGATGTGGTCAGATCGATTCGCTCCGATTATGATTTTGAAATTGCTGATAGCGATCGGATCGTGTACGCGAAATCGTACTCATTTGTGTTTTCGGACACCGTGAAAGAAAGTCAGATAGCGGAATTGGAATCGGGGTCTTATGATTTCCTTCGCGGGAAAAGTGATCCGGGAGGTTTCTTCGATACGATGCTGCAACCGATACTGTTCATAGCCTCTGCAGCGGTCGTGATTTATCTTTTCTTTACATTGAGAGGTTCTTGAATGAAACTGAAAGAGTGTGCGATACTGCTATGTGTAGCAGCATCCGTGTCTACGCTCGCGTCATGTTCTTCCACTCAGGAGTTAGTCGCGCAGGGTGCGGAAGAAACTTTTCATCGCGGAATGAAGTTGCTGACAGACAAAGACTATCTGAAGGCGAAGGATGAGTTCGACATCGTGGTGAAGCAGTATCCCGCCAGTGCGTTCGCTGATAGTGCACAGTTCTATTTGGCTGAGACTTATTTTGACCAGGATCAATACGTCACGGCGGCTTTCGAGTTCGGAAATGTTTTCCGGAACTACCCATCTTCAAAACTTGCCCCCGAAGCCCGATTCAAGATCGCCGAATGTTATGCTGCCCAGGCTCCAAGAGCCCAGCTTGATCAGGAAAGTACTACGAAAGCGATCGATGCTTATCAGAGCTTCATAGACTACTATCCGAACAGTCCGCTCGTGGCTGATGCCACGAAAGGAATTATGGAACTCAGGGACAAGCTGGCGCGTAAGGACTACGACATCGCTGAGCTATACACGACGATGGGCTATTACAAGGCGGCCATAGTCTACTATGACATCATTCTTGATCAATACCATGACTCGGACGTTGCAGACAAGGCGGCAATCGGGAAGGTAAAAGCCCTCTTGAAGGGCCACAAAAACAACGAGGCACGCGCCGCACTTGAAAAATTCTACGAGGTGTTTCCTAACTCGCCAATGCGGCCGGAGGCAGATAGACTTGCCAAGCAGTTGAATCTTGAGGCAAGCAAGTAGACAAATGAGAACTGACAAGCGTCAGTCCGATTAGATCATTTTGCCAGGCACAAGCAATATGGAGCAGGACGGAAAACCGGTAAGTGAATCAAGAGTTGAGATGGTGGAGCTTGTCCTGCCGAACGACGCTAATCAACTCGGGAACCTGCTTGGCGGAAGGCTCATGCATTGGATGGATATTGCAGCTGCAGTGGCGGCTGCGAGGCATTCCAGTCATGTCTGCGTGACCGCGGCAGTGGACGAGCTCAGCTTTCTCCATGCAATCAAGCTTGGGGAGCTGGTGATTTTGAAGGCAAGTGTGAATAGAGTATTCAATACTTCCATGGAGGTTGGGGTGAAAATTTTTTCGGAGAATTCTCTGACGGGCGAGAAGAAGCATTCGAATTCGGCCTATTTGACCTTCGTGAGCTTGGATAAAGATGGCAGGCCGGTAAGAACGCTTCCCGTCTTGCCTCAATCCCTGGACGAGAAGCGGAGGTACGAACAAGCTTTGTTCAGGCGCGAACAACGCCTTAAGCACCGGGAGGAAACCAGGCGATTCTGGTCGGAAAAATTTGACGAACAGGGGTGACTGTAAACATCATGACCGACATTGCCGGAGTTAGGTACGATCGGCTCTTGAGCCGGGTAGTGATCCAGTTGATATTCGTCGCAAATGTCGTCCGCATCTGTGAGGCGCAAATCTATTCCCCGATATTCAAGGCGATCGACCTTCAGGCAACTATTGCGCCCCTGGGCGAGATGGTCGTCGGGAATTTTTCGGGACACTTGAGCATAGCCGCCATTTCGAAGTCGGAAAAAGCGATATACTTTTTCGAACCGGACTCGCTTGAAAATCTGATACTGACGAACGTTGTCAGTGTGCCCGACACCCCCGTTGCGATTGGAGAAGGAAAGGAAGTCGTCATTGACAGCAGCATCCGCGGTGAACGCTTTGAAAAATTAGCTGTTCTAATGAAGTCTCATCTGGTTGTGCTGGTTTCTTTTGGAAAGGATAACCAACCCGTTGTCTCTCATGAGATCTCTGTCGATCCGTATTCGACAGAAATCAAGATCGCGGATCTCGAGGCTTCCGGAAGATTAGACATAGTGAATTTCGGTAAGTTTACTCTCGGCGTTTCTGTCGCGAGAAATATTGGAGAGGGAAAATTCAAGGAAGCTCGCCTTATGCAGGGTGCTCTGGGCAGCGTTCCTTTTAGCGACATCGCATTCGCAGACTTCAACGAAGATCTGGTTCCGGACATGGCTGCTTTGGACTGGGTGAATCACAGGCTGTTGATTTTTTACGGAAGGGGAGATGGAACGTTTGCGCAGCCCGTGTCCTTCCAACTGAGAGCTGAGCCCTCCACGCTTTCACTCGCAGATCTGAACGGGAACGGTTACCCGGACATTCTGGTTGGCTATACGCGTCTTAGTCAGATTGATTTCTATTCTGGAGATGGATTCGGGAGGTTTTACCTGCGGCAGACCTTGAGAACAGAGGGACCTGTTTCGAAGTTTGTAATGGCCGATTTCACCGGAGACGGTACTACTGACATTGCCGCCCTGAGCAACGACAGCAAAGAAATCACGCTTTATTCCTACGACGCTTCAACAAAAGCATTTCGTTACGCTGGAGTCGTCGGCATTGGATCTGAATATGCAGACATTGTTCCTTTCTATTTTGGGAATCGTGTCCGTGCGGACCTCGTGGCGTCCAGCCCGACGAGTAAATTTGTGAAGGTGTTTAAGAGTTCGGTTTCATTCAACAGGTCGCCGGAGGTCATCCTGCCGGTTCGCGGAAATCCAGTCTCCATATCGGTCTGTGGAAATGACTCATCCAGTAATTTGATTGTGGTGGATTCCACCGGGAAAATCTCTGCGATACATTATGATGGAAATGCTCCCCTCGATCCCGGCTTTGCAATCGACTGGCATTCCCAGGGAAAGCCCGCTACATCCAAGTTGATCTGGAAATCACATCTCCATCTGCTGCTTTCTTACAGCAATGCCGATATGGTGAGCATGTACGAAATCTCAACTAGAGGGATCTCGGAGCGTACAGTGCAAACAGCGTTTTTGCCTTTTGTAGTAAATGGTGTGGTTGAGAACGACTCTACAGACATTGCAGCCGCATATAGATCTTACTCGGATAGTTCCGCGGGAATTTCGTATTTCAATCTGACTAAAGGTAAGGTAGAATTTACTGAGCAGGACTATGTGGTGGATGAAAAGAAAGATTACTTATCATCTGCGCTTACTGTCGGCAGAAATCCTGCTTTCTTCAGGCTCTGGGAGCACAGACCGGATACCATCGCCCTCGCTTATACGAGCTTATCGAACAAAAGCAGCAACATCACTTTGATCCCCGGATCGCAGGCAATTTTGTTCGACGATCCTTTCGCTGGATATCCAGTCCTTCTCCTGACACTCGGCGATACTCTCCACTTGATTAAGACCTCGACGGTGAATCCGGATTCGGTCGTGATGCATCCAATCTGTAGTCTATATTTTCGACAATCTGATTTCAGCAGCATACGATTTACAATTGAAGATTCTGTTTATTATCTAGTTTTCTTCGATCACATTGGAAATGTTGTTTACCTTTATCGCGTGGACAGCGGTCTGCTCCAGCTCGTGAAGTCATGGCACGTTGAAACTGAGCCGAAAGATATTGCGGTGTTGCCAGCTATGAATAGAGTTTTCTTTCTAAACGGATCCGAATCTTATGTGTCGATCCACACCTTCTGAAATCCTGGCACTCTTTTTCCTGAGCGTCATCTTCCTTCCGACTGTTTGCGCGAATGGCACCATGAAAGAGATCAATAAGTTTTTTGAATCTTACAATGTCGGTAGATATAACAAGTGCGGCTTCCATATCGTCGCTCACTATTTCGGACTTCCAGATGCTGACATGAACGTAAAGAAGATTCTTCAGGAGAGGCCAGCCAACGATACGAGCGTTGTGAGCCCGACCGGAAAATTCAGGATTCACTATGACACATCAGGGGTTAACCAGCCTTTTCTCTATGATTCATTAGGACAAAAGGTGCCGGAGAGCACGCATGCAATTGTAGATTCCGTGGCAAAGATTTGCGATTATGTTTACGCGATAGAAGTTGATTCACTCGGTTATCCGCCGCCTCCGCAGGATAGCGGCGCTGGTGGAGGAAACGAGTATGACATCTATGTACAAAACCTTCCAACCGGCGAGTATGGCGTAACGTTTCCGGATTATTCCCGTCCGATCGTCAACCGAACGAATGCAACGTATCCTGCATGGACGGTAATAAGAAATGAATATGAATCGACCTACACTCGGGGAATACCAGCCATAGAGGTCACTATCGCGCATGAGTTCCATCATGGTATCCAAATCGGGAACTACGGATTGTGGCAGGGAGATCTTTATTTTTATGAACTTACCTCGACCTGGATGGAGCAGGTTGTTTACCCGGAAGTGAAAGACTACTACCAGTACTTGCCCAACTTCTTTGACAACGTTAATCAGCCATTCAACTTCTATGACGCTTATAGTTATGCAGGCTATGAACGCTGCGTCTTCGGGATTTTTGTTCAAAGTGAAATAGGATATGGAAGTCAGGTAATGAAGTCCATCTGGAACAACATGGCACACGAGCCATCCATTCCCGCCATTGAGGACGCTTTCAAAGTGTTGGGCGTTGATGCTTCCGATGTCTTTCAATCGTTCGCGCAATGGAATTACTTCACCGGTTATCGGACCCAGTTGACCCGGCAATATAATGTCTCGACTTATCCCGATGCGGTCAATTACCCTCTGGTCAAGATCAGTGAGGAAGGGAATCTGTCAGGTAGCGGCGTCGACTTTTCCGGGAACGCTCTCCGTCTGACTGAACACTTCTACGAAATTGCGGACGGGCCCGACACAATTGGAATCGGAGTCATCAACAACAACTTTGCTGCGGCCGAGGATCGCGACACGACAAGTTATTCCTTCTCAGTCGGGATATCGAACGGAGGCTCAAATTGTTTCAGGGAATTATCAGGAGGCTACTGCCTCTTCTTCACCGGAGGGCATGACAACTGGCGGTTGACTTCTTTTGTCCTTGGCGAGGCTCTTGTTGCAAAGAACGATGTAGTGTTTCCGCAGCCCTATGATCCCAGGTCAGAACAACTAAGAATACCATATCCATTTTCTGACATTAACAGTGCAAGTCTTTCAATTTTAAGTCCTTCCGGTAATCTCGTTAACAAGCTCATTGGTGACAATAACGTCGCTTATTATCTGCGCGGAAGATACTTTGTCTGGAATGGAAGAGACAAGAACGGCAACACGGTTTCAAGTGGTGTCTACATCTACGTTTTGACCGACGGGTCGAAAAGTGTCGTCGGTAAAATAGCGGTGGTCAGGAACTGATGATCTTAGTCGCAAAGCAGCTGAAGAAGGTATTCAACCGGCGTGTTGTGTTCCAGGATATTTCATTCGAGATGCGATCGGGTAAAGTGCTGTCGATAGCTGGTCCAAACGGCAGCGGAAAATCCACCGCGTCGAAAATTATTTGCGGAATCATGACTCCAACATCCGGTCAGGTTTCACTTTTGAATGGAGACGCAAGAATAGAGCGGGACGAAATTCATAACTACATTGGCTTTGTTGCTCCTTACCTGGAACTCTACGGTGAGTTCACCGCGCTCGAAAATCTCCAGATCGAAATGCGGGCCCGCAAGCTGCCTAAGAATTGTGATGAGAAGGCCAAGGAAATTCTCGAGCTTGTAGGATTGTTTAATAGGAGGAACGATAAGCTTGGAGGGTTTTCTTCCGGAATGAAACAAAGGTTGAAATATGCAGCAGCTCTCATCCATGATCCTGAAGTACTGGTACTGGATGAGCCGACCGCTAATCTTGACGCCGCAGGAAACGAAATGGTATTTTCCATCGTCGACCGGTTGAGAAAGGATAAGATCGTCGTCATCGCTACTAACGATGATGACGAGGCCGCACTTGGTGATGTCAAAATAGTACTCCGAAGAGGTCTGGGCTCCGAAGATGGAAAATGATTTGAATATCCCCAGCGAGACAAAGCAAAGCAAGATAAGGCTCACCCTACCGGTGGCCGGAATGACATGTGCAAGTTGTGTGCTCCGAGTTGAAAACGCGCTGAAAAAGGTTGCCGGCGTTGAACAGGCCGTCGTGAATTTGGCAACGGAATCTGCAACGGTTGAAATGGCGCCGATGGTGACTGTCGATGATCTCAGGAAAGCTGTGGAGGATGCAGGTTACGGTATCGTTGACACCGCCGACGAGGTTGATTCACTGAAGGCTGAGACCGAAGCGCGCGAAAAGGAATATAGGAAACTCAGGTGGAAATTTGCGGTCGGGGCGATCCTAACGGTATTCGTATTGATAGGGAGCATGCCTGGTCTCTTCCCGTTTGTCTCGGTGATTCCCGTGGAAATAACGAACTATGTTTTAATGTTGCTCACAGGCACTGTCATGTTTTACGTCGGGAGCAAGTTTTTCGCAGGCTGTTGGACGGCAACAAAGCATGGCACTGCTGATATGAATACGCTCATTTCCGTTGGAACTTTTTCTGCATTTATCTACAGTGCCGCAGCGACCATTTGGCCGGGAATTTTCGCCTCTGCTGGCAGTCATGTCGATGTCTATTACGATACTGGCGCGGTCATCATAACTCTTGTCCTCCTCGGAAAAATCCTGGAGGCAAAAGCAAAGTGGAGGTCATCCGAAGCCGTCAGGAAATTAATTGCACTCCAACCCGCGACAGCACACCTCCTTGTGGACGGAAATGAAGTCGACGTCCCGGTGGTGGCGATTCAGGTTGGCAGTATGTTGAGAGTTAAGCCTGGTGAGAGGATTCCCGTGGATGGAACGGTCCTCGAAGGTTTTTCGATGGTCGATGAATCCATGCTTACAGGAGAAAGCATCCCGGTCGAACGTGCAAAGGGAGCACGCGTGCTTGGCGGGACTGTTTGTCTCGACGGCGCATTGATAATCCAGGCGGAGAAGCTGGGAAAAGAAAGCTTTGTTGCGCGCATGGCGAGTCTTGTTGAAGAAGCACAAACTTCTAAACCCCCAGTCCAGAAGCTCGCGGACAAGGTGGCGTCTGTCTTCGTTCCGACTGTCATAGTGATTGCCATTCTTTCAGCGGCGTGCTGGATGCTGCTCGGACCATCGCCACATCTTGTTCATTCATTAATGGCATTTGTCGCCGTGCTGATAGTTGCGTGCCCATGCGCTCTAGGTCTCGCAACCCCAACGGCGATAATGGTGGGTACAGGTCGGGGAGCGGAAATGGGAATATTAATTCGAAATACGGAAGCGCTGGAGCAAGCGCATAGGGTCACGAGTGTTGTCTTTGACAAGACGGGGACTGTCACCGTTGGTGAAATGAAAGTCATCGAGATAATTCCTCGCCATGGTGTCAGCGAAGACGAGTTGTTGAGACTTGCTGCAATGTCGGAGATTCATTCAGAACATCCGATCGCTCAAGCTGTAGTTGTGGAAGCAAGATCCCGTTCTTTGTTGGATCAGGTCGATGCAGAATCGAGTTTCAGGAATTTCGCCGGGCAGGGTGTTGAAATGACCTTGCTTGGTGAGAGTGGAGAGAAAGTGGTCCGAACGGGGAAGTTAGAATTTGTAAGTGAAAGTCGGGACAAAACCTCAACGGATGAGTTTGAAGTGCACGTTTCCCGGCGGATGAGAGAATTGACAGCAACGGTACTCTATGTCTCCAGCAACTCTCAAGTCCTCGGTGCGATCTTGATGAGCGACTATGTCAGGGATGATGCGGAGAAGGCGGTTGAGGAATTAAAAAGACTTGGGTTGGAAGTCTATCTATTGACGGGAGACAGTGAAACCTCGGCAAAACGAGTTGCTGACAGAGTTGGAATCAACAAGTATTTTGCGAACGTTTCGCCGGACGGAAAGCTCAATGCGCTAAGGCAGTTGCAGGAATCCGGTGAATCAGTGGCGTTTGTCGGTGATGGCATCAACGATGCGCCTGCGCTGGCCCAGGCAAATCTGGGAATCGCTATGTCAAGCGGGACCGATATTGCCCTGGAGGCCGCCAACGTTCTCGTTAGTAAGAAACGAGCTCAAACTGATTCCAGCGGCAATAAGCTTGTCGAAACGTACGTTAAAGGTAATCAGACAAAATCTCTTCTGGGCATTTTTCTATAACATAGTCCTGATACCGCTGGCGGCTGGAGCTTTTTATCCGATAACGGGATGGCAGTTGAATCCCATGATCGCATCGGCGGCCATGGCACTCAGCTCGGTGAGTGTTGTAAGTAATTCTCTTCGACTGAAGAGAACACACCTAGAATATTAGTAAAAGTGGAGAACAGTATGTTCAACTTTGGAATGAAGAAGAAGACTCTCACGGTAGATGGTGTGACATGTCATCACTGCGAGATGACTGTCGAAAAAGCGTTACTCCAGCTCGAGGGAGTTAAGTCTGCTAAAGCTGACCACCAAAATAAGAGAGTGGAACTTCAGTACAAGGACGACCTTGATTTGAATGAAGTGAGAGAGCATATCGAGAAAGCCGGATACAAGTTCGTATCAGAAAACTGAAGTCAACAACATCATAGTTTGCAGCAATCAAACCTACCCGACATTCGGGTGATTTTCCTCAGGCTACTCGTCCCATCAAATTAGGCAACGCTTTTCATCAACTCTGCCCGTCTTCTTCTCCAGGTGACTATGAAGCCGATTACCATTATGATTACCCCTGACCAGACAAGATTGATGAAAGGCTTTATTGTAGCTTCGATGACCAGCACTTCCTTTTTATTCTGTGGCTGCTGAGCTTCCTTGAAAAGAGAAACGTCGGCGGAATTCTTCGACGGCATGTAGCCCAGCACTATCGATGCTTGCTTCGTCTTGTCGTCGATGTGAACGTCTGTGACAGTAAATTGGTCGCCTGATTTTGTCGTGTAAGTGTTAAGCTTGTTCTCTCCGCCGGGGTTTATCTCGTTTGTCGGCATTATTGTCTCGGATTTCCCGGAACCCGTTAAGCCAATTATCGACCCGAGTTGGAAAGCCTGCCCACTTATCATTGCCTGCCTTTGGTTTTCGGCCACTTGAAATCCTTTGAATGTAAAAGTGTATCTTCCGAGTTTTACCGGACTGTTTAAGTCAAGTGGAACAGAAATCCCATACTGGTTTGTCTGCAAGCCGTTGCCGCCTTCCTCTTCCAGTGCTTGCGGTGACAAATAAAGATCTCGCGTTAACATATTCCTGCCGACAAAGGCGAGCAGGGATGGTTGACTGAATATGTCGTAATTGACGAGACTGAATATGTAGGGGTGACGCATGATCGCCCCGTCATTGTACGAGCTTGCATACATTACGAGTGGTGCGTTGAACTTGCTTCCACCGTTATCAACGACGACGTTGTACGCGGTCTTTTCATTGTCGATCTGGATGGAGCCGACGTAAGTCAGTTTGTATCCATATGCATTTGCAGGTTCACCGAGCGGGAGTGGAAGCGTGACATGTTTGTCATAATGTGCCGACGCAATTATGCCGATGAACAACAGCGACACACCGATGTGCGAGAGAGAAGCTCCCATGAACCTTGGATTTCCCTTGGAGATCTTATATGCGATTTGAAGATTCACGAAGAACGCAAACGAGCTGGCGAGAAAGAACAGAATCATCCCGATGTCGTGCATTCCCGCAAATATCACGGCCGATGTAAGTATGACAGCTCCGGAGAAGGGAAGCTGTATCGTTCTCAACAGAGTTTGGGAATTGGATTTCTTCCACCAGAAAAGCTGGCCCAACCCAATCATTACTGCCATGAAAATTGCAAGCGGGAGATTCGTCTTGACATAGTAGCTCGTGTCAATCGCGCTCGATTTGCCCTTCAAGATATTCGTGATCAAAGGAGCGCTTGTGCCGATCAACGTGAATCCGGCGATGATCGCCAGGGACGCGGCTCCGAGGAAGAGTGCGAACTCTCGAGACGTAAGCGTGTAATTGATTCTTTGCTTCGGGATGGATTTCATTCGGACGAGAAAGAGGCCTCCTCCTAGGATAGCGAAGAATGCCATCAACGCAACGAGCAGAACGTACACCCACATCCCGGGTGTGACGAAACTGTGAACCGACGTGTCGCCGAGAACTCCGCTTCTTGTGAGGAAGGTACTGTAAAGCACCAGCAGGAAGGGGAGCATCCCCATGACGAAATTCGCTCGCAAGAACCCGCCGGTGCGTCGCTGAACGAGAAGGGTGTGAACGGAGGCGACCGCAACAAGCCATGGAATGAAGGACGAGTTCTCAACCGGGTCCCATCCCCAGAATCCGCCCCAGCCCAGGGTCTCATATGCCCAGAAACCACCGATCGTAATTCCGAATCCTAAAATCGCCGAAGTAAATAGTGTCCACGGCACTGCAACTTTGATCCAGTTCTTGTAATCCTTTCTGAGCAATCCCGAAAATGCATGTGCAAACGGAACAGCTGTCGATGCGAAACCAAGGAACAATATCGGCGGATGAATCACCATCCAGAAATTCTGCAGTAGCGGATTCAATCCTCTTCCGTCATCAGGTATGAAACCGGCCTGGGCATTCTGCGGCCAGGTTTGCCACACGTATTCAAACGGATTCTTAACTACGGCAAGCAAGACAAGGAAAGAAGCGATAGCTGAGTAGACGCCCATGACTGAGGATTCGTAGTTATGCTTTCTTGAATACACCATCAGAATCAAACCGATTATACAGGTGTACATCGTCCAGAGCATGAAGCTCCCTTCCTGGCCGGCATAGAAGGTCGACACAAGAAGCGGACTCGAAAGTTCAGTTGAACTGAAGCTCCAGGCGTAGGTGTACTGGAACTGATGAGTCAGGAGCATGTTCATGAAGAATCCGGCCGTAAGAATCACGGATGTGGTGCCAACATGGTACGCAAGCCGGGCCAATCTCAGCAGCTTCTGATCGTTGTTGAAGAATGCGAATGAGTATGCAAATGTGGCCGTCAGCATTCCGGCGAATGCTGTGAGGATCAGGATTCGACCAATCATGGTAGCCTCGCTTTAATACGCGTCGCTGGTGGCCGATTGAGCGGAAGCCTGCGGACCCGTCTTAGATTGATATTTGGAAGGACACTTGGTTAGAACTTCGCTGGCATGAAACACCCCGTTCTCATATTTCCCCTTTGCGACGATGTCGTTCGCAATTTCAAAATTGTTCGGCTTGGCACCATTGAGAACTACCGGGAGAACTGTTCTCTCGTCGTCGACCATGTAAAAATGAAACGTGTTTGACTGGGCGTCGTAGAAACTCTGCATGTCCTTTGCCCATGCACCTTTCACTTGGACCAGGCGGTGCGATTTCTCTGCAGCTTTCGCGGTGACATATTCGATATTGTTTTGCATGAACGATATCGCGCCGAAAATAACAAATGCAACTATGACAAGACCTGCTATGACGTACTTGGCTTTCACTTCATTTTCTCCTTTTCCGCTTGGCTTTTCTCATAAAGTCTGCTCACCTTCTTGTCTAAACGAAATAAATAGAGAAAGATTCCCAGCCAGATCACAAGCACGATAATCAGGACAACATAAAGCGAATGTGCGTCAAGGAAGCTATATATGGAATTCATCTAATCATTCTCCGGTTGATTGTAATATGCCAGCAGGCCGATTCTAGTTCTGAGTTGGAACAACCAAATATACAGAGCACTGAAGCCAACAAGTGACGCATAAAAAACGTAACGCATATTCATATCCATATACATCTTTCCGTTTGCGTTCACGATCGGAGCAGCTGATCCCCCTCCTCCCGGATGGAGGCTGAACATAATTCTGGGCATGATGAAGACGAAGAACGGTACGGTCACAAATGCCACCACTGAATAAACTGCCGAGAGAGAAGCGCGTCTCTCCTCAATCTCCAGAGCGCTTCGCAGTGAGAAGTAAGCGCCGTAGATCAGGAGCAAAACAAAGATGGAGGTCTCACGCGGATCCCAATTCCAGAAACTTCCCCAGTTGAATTTTGCCCAGATCGAACCGGTGACCGTGGCGAGAATGCTGAAGATAAATCCTAATTCGGCGGATGTCGCAGACTTTATGTCATACTTGATTTCTTTTTTTCGAAGATAGGTGATGCCATACCACATCGACATGAAAAAAGCAAGAACCGCCAGCCACGACATCGGAACGTGGAAGAATATTATTCGGGCCTTTGGACCTAGGCCAGGTATGTTGCCTATCGGCACAGCGAATCCGGCGACGATGACCGCGGCGATCCAGATGCCGACGACGAATTTTATCCATGTTCTCATTTAGTCTCTCCAAACGAAGTCAAACAAAACCACAGCGGTCGCCGTAACCACAACGGCGTACGATATCATGATCTTCAGATCGCCAGCCGCTTCACTAATGGGAGAGCCATCAACAGAAAGTCTGGTGGCATCGATTACGCTCATCAAAAGTGGAAGCAAAATTGGGAAAGAAAGAACCGGGTACAATGTCCCTTTGGAATTAGCTTTAGATATGATCGCTGCAATGAAAGTGGAAGCGGAAGCGAGTCCAAGACTTCCTACCAAAATTGTCAGCAAGAAAATCGACGGAGTCTGGATCACAAACGAAGGCATCGTGAGGAGGTAGGCAAGAATAATAAGAATGTTAAGAACGTAAATCAGAAGCGCATTGAATGCGAGCTTGCCTATAAGGACCGACGAAGGCTTCACCCACAACTGCAATGTCATCGTCGTCCCGCGTTCCTCTTCGCTGACAAAGGAGCGAGAGAGTCCGCTCATTGCGGCAAAAAAGATTATGATCCACAGAATTCCCGCTGATAGACTCGGTGAAACGGTCTCACCTACTGTTGAAAAAAGGATCATGAACAGAGTCACGATCACAAACATTATGAGTGAGTTGAGAGCATACCGTGTGCGCAGTTCACTGTATAGATCTTTAGTGAAAATGGCGGCGGCTCCTCTCATGAAAACAAAGATAGTTGCCACCGGTTTTAACTTCAAGGAAGGACCGGGACAGCCGCACGAGATGATGCGGGTGAGTCTACTTGTAGACCTCGTCACCAAATGTTAAATTCATTCACTTCGGAGAGGTGCGAGAGTGGCTGAATCGGCCGGTCTCGAAAACCGGAATACCCTTCGGGGTATCGAGGGTTCGAATCCCCCCCTCTCCGCGATTATTGAAGCCGAACTTTGCTGGAGAGGTGCAGGAGTGGCTTAACTGGCACGCCTGGAAAGCGTGAGTGCAGGCAACTGTACCGTGGGTTCGAATCCCACCCTCTCCGCAGCAACTAAGAGACTTCCAAGTTTAAAGTGTCCCTGGTCGTCGGACTTTGCGGGAATGACGACCGACATCTCATCTCCATTCCACAAAAGTGCCAAATCACCGCTCGAATTTCTTGCAGCTTCATGACGCGAACTGAATTGCAGAGCGAGAACTTTTGGAGTGTCTCAAAGACGCAGTTCACATCACCGATCAGGTTGATTCTGCGAGGTCTTCGGGCACACACGACAAGAGATCGATGATTTTGGGAATGTGCCTAGTGAGCTGTTGGCAATAGTTCAGTTCCCAGCCCACAACAGTCATTTCATTCACCTCGATATTGTCCGCGACCTCTTTCTGCATTGACCTCAAATCGAGTCTTCCTTTTCTGATTAGGTCACCGATGACAACTTGTTTCGAGGCCTACACGTTCTCATTTACATTTCAATAATGGACTTTATCAAGTTGATAAAATAATTATGAGACTCAGTTTTCAGCTCAAAGCAAAAATCCTATTCTATTGCTAAATCGTTGGAGGAAATCAAACCACAGAAGGGCATGGTATTTGAGCCCGATTTGGCGTCATACATTTCATTTACTCTGGTATGGTCGGTGCTTAATAATATCTTTTGAAAAGTTGATTAGGCTTCTAAAGAAAAGGAGTTTCTAATGGCTGTGTCCACACCAAGTGTGGTGATGAACGGGTTAAATCAGAATCGAAAAATGAATTACGCAATGGAGCTGACGGTATTGACGTCTCTCTTTATCATGTGGAGATTCCTGACCTGTCTAAATGACATACTTACTCTAAATCCGAAAGCGGTGTTTCTCTTGAATTATTACGAAGCGATGCCAATTCAATTCTGCATCTTCACGGCATACTTTATCGCGTTATTTTCCTCTGCGAGGATCATAACGTCAATTAATCGAAGTGAGAAATATAAGTTGAGTTCTTTCGATATAAAGCACGGCAAATCTCATCTTGCTGAAATATTAGCTGTGGTGTTTATCTCAATCATGCTGTTGAACTGCAAAGACAGTGTTGAACGAACGGTGAAGCAGGATTCTGCTAGTGTCGAACAGAAAGTTGAACGACTTCTCTCAGAGATGACGCTCGCAGAAAAAATCGGGCAGATGACTCAGATTGACAGAAGGTATCTTCAAAATGACAGCGACATAAAGACTTATTACTTAGGCTCGGTTCTAAGCGGTGGTGGATCAAGTCCGGCGAAAAACGATGCGCCGAGCTGGGCAGATATGTGCGACAGGTATCAATCGTATGCTTTGCAAACGAGACTGAAAATACCTTTGATTTATGGCGCTGACGCGGTGCATGGGAATAACAATGTCTGCGCTGCCGTGATATTTCCTCACAACATTGGGATGGGGTGCACAAGAAACCCTGCACTTATCGAAGAGGCTGCGAGAACGACGGCTGAAGAAGTTGCGGGCACCGGGATATCCTGGACTTTCGCTCCTTGCATCGCAGTGGCGAGAGACATCAGATGGGGGAGAACTTATGAGAGCTTTGGGGAAACACCGGAGCTTCAAGTGACGATGGGGAAGGCCGAGGTCGAGGGGTACCAGGGCGCGGATTTTTCCGACCCGGCATCTGTACTGGCATGTGCAAAGCACTATGTCGGCGATGGTGGTACGGTGGACGGGAAAGACCAGGGGAATGACACATGCGATGAACAGACGCTCAGGAGCATCCATCTTCCCGGTTACATAGAGGCTATCAAAGACAATGTCGGTTCAATAATGGTTTCGTACAGCAGTTGGAACGGCGTGAAGATGACAGCGAATAAATACCTGCTCACAGATGTTCTTAAAGATCAGCTTGGTTTCAAAGGGTTTCTCATCTCCGATTGGGGAGCCGTCGATCAATTGCCGGGTGACTACAGCGCGAAAGTGGAAGCTGCAATCAATGCCGGTATGGACATGATCATGGTGCCGGAGGATTATAAAGGGTTTGTCTCGACGCTAACCTCTCTTGTAAATGAAGACAAAGTCCCGTTGAACAGGATTGACGACGCCGTAAGGAGAATACTGCGGGCAAAGTTCATGAAAGGTCTCTTTGAACATCCGTATACGGACAGGGCACTAACCGCCGCGGTGGGCTCGGCGGCTCATCGTGAGATAGCACGCAAGTGCGTCAGGGAGTCGCTCGTGCTGCTCAAGAACGATAACAAGGTTCTGCCTCTCGGCAAGAATTTGCACCGGATTATCGTTGCCGGAAAGAATGCTGACGATATCGGGAATCAATGTGGCGGCTGGACCATTTCGTGGCAGGGGTCAAGCGGCAACACCACGACCGGCACGACGATTCTCCAGGGAATTAAGGCGACTGTCTCTCCGAATACAGATGTTGTCTACTCGGGTGATGGGAGCGGTGCGGCAGGAGCCGATGTCGGGATTGTAGTGGTTGGTGAAACTCCGTACACGGAGGGAGCCGGGGATAAAACCGATCTGTCTTTATCAAAGGAGGATATGGCAACCGTGGAAAATGTAAGGAGGGCCGGAATCCCTGTTGTCATAGTCCTTGTTTCCGGCAGGCCGATGATTATTAATTGGGTACTTGCAAACTGCGATGCGTTCATTGCTGCGTGGCTGCCCGGTACCGAAGGTGAAGGTGTCGCCGACGTGCTCTTTGGCGATTATAAACCGACCGGAAAGTTGTCACACACCTGGCCCAAAGACATGAGCCAGGTTCCGATGAACTTCGGCGACCAAAACTACGATCCACTTTTCCCTTACGGGTTCGGATTGACTTACTGATCATTATGAATCGAGCCTGGTTGAGAGAGGTATCAGTATTTCTCCTTCCGACGATCCTCTCTTTGTCCACTATGAGCTGCGGAAAGAGCGGCGTTACAAACTCGAAGGATGACAAGAACCCAATCCCGCAGCTGCCGGGATGGACAATGGTCTGGCATGACGAGTTCGATTCGAGCGGGATTGATCTCTCGAAGTGGAATTACGAGGTCAACGGGAACGGCGGCGGAAATAACGAACTGGAATACTACACGGCAAATCCACAGAACGCTAACATAGACAGTGGGTGTTTAGTAATTCAGGCTCTGCAGCAAAATTATCTCGGCAAGAATTATACATCTGCACGGTTAACTACTCAGGGTAAAGGAGACTGGACTTACGGGAGGATTGAAGTGCGGGCGATGCTTCCGTTTGGACAAGGACTATGGCCGGCAATCTGGATGATGCCCACTGATTCCTATTATGGTGGCTGGCCGTCGAGTGGAGAGATCGATATCATGGAAATGCTTGGACAGAAGCCCAACAAAATTTACGGAACGATTCATTACGGCCAATTGAACCAGACAAGACAGGGAATCTTCACTTTGCCGACCGGCCAGTTCTTTTCCAATGCATTCCATCTGTTCGCTGTCGAGTGGGACTCCGTCTCGATAAGCTGGTACGTTGACTCGACGATGTATTACAAGACGTACATCGGTCAGCCGTTTGACAAAAGTTTTTTTCTAATATTGAATGTCGCTGTCGGAGGAAACTGGCCGGGTCCGCCAGATTATACCACATCGTTCCCGCAGAAAATGTTGGTTGACTACGTAAGGGTGTATCGAAAGGTCGATTAATGATTATGAAAAGCGACCGGGAAGAATCAGTGCTGAGGATTAACATTATACTAGAGGTCATCCTTTTCGTTGCGCTTCTTGTGAACGGATCTCCTGGACAGACCGGTTTCGTCACAACTCGGGGAAGAGACATAATAGCTCCGGATGGAAGGCCCTTACTATTGAAAGGGATAAATTTAGGCAATTGGCTCGAACCGGAAGGATATATGTTTAAGTTCAAACAGGCCAGCTCTCCCCGTCTTATCTATGAAGTTTTCGATGAGCTTGTTGGGCCGGAAAAATCAAAGGAGTTTTGGAATACCTTCCGACGAAATTACATAACTAGAAAGGACATCGAGTTCATAAAGAGCCTCGGCTTGAATTCGGTGCGTGTGCCATTCAATTACAGGTTGCTGGTTGACGAAGACGACAACGTCCGGTGGAACTCCCAGGGTTTCGAATTGCTTGACAGCCTGGTAACATGGTGTCGGGAGATGGGGATCTGGGTGATTCTTGATATGCACTGTGCACCCGGCGGACAGACCGGGGACAACATAGACGATAGCTATGGTTACCCCTATTTGTTCGATAGCGGGATGAGCCAGGATTTGGCTGTGCGACTCTGGGCAAGAATCGCCGAAAGGTACAAACATGAAAAAACGGTTATCGGTTATGATCTGTTGAACGAGCCGATCGCTCCATACTTTGACGTTGAGAAGCTCAATCCGCTGCTCGAGCCGTTCTACGAGAGGGTCGCCGCAGAGATCAGAAAAGTTGACACGAACCATATCATCATACTTGGCGGGGCCCAGTGGGATTCGAACTTCAAAATTTTCGGGAAGCCTTTCGACACGAAGCTCATTTACACCTTTCATAAATATTGGAGCGACACTGCCCAATCTGTGATCCAGGAGTATTTGGATTTTCGCGATCGGAACGATGTATCGATATGGCTCGGTGAATCGGGTGAGAACAACGACAAATGGATAAATTCCTTTCGACAGCTATTGGAAAGGAATAATGTCGGCTGGTGTTTCTGGCCTTACAAGAAATTAGATGCGAGAAGCTGCATCGCCTCTGTCAGTATGACAGAAGAGTACAGATTAATAATAGGATTTGCCGAGAGCGATAGGTCAACTTTTGAAAAAATTAGAAGGAGTCGGCCCCCGACGGAAATTGTCACGAGAGGCTCTGGAAGACTTTCTGAAAAATTGTGAGCTGGAAAATTGTAGCATCAACTTCGGTTATATAAAGGCCTTAGGTCTGGACGTTAAGTAGCTTAATTTGCTTTCACCTTTCAATTATTCATCTTTAGCCTGTTCGATAATTAACGACTTAAAGAGAAGAATGAATTGCTTCGTTGACAAAGCTTCTCCCCGTATCGGCCGGGAGGATGGAGGGATAACTAGCTCGCAAGAATGTTATATTGCTACGCTGCAGCGGGTTCCCGGATGGCGGAGCCGCAGGAATATTTCGGTGAATGATTTTGAGAGAGTTCAAGTGGCGATCCAAATGACCGAGGTGGGAAATGCCGAATAAGGTTGTCCTTAATCTCAAGGGTGATAGATTTAAGTTTACCTCCAACCAGCGACTTTACATCACCATAATATCTTTCCTCGTCATTGCATTTGTTCTCTTGTTCCTCGCTTTCCCGCCTTACGGCCTTGATGAAAAAACAAACGAAGCGGTAAGAATCACATTTGCAGACAACATGATGGAGGCGCATGGAAAAGTCATCGACCTTTTCAACAAAGAGCACAAAGGAAAGATTGAGGTCGTACCGATCGATCTTCCGTTTTCGAAGTTCAGCACCAACGAAAGAAAAGAACTCCTTGCAAGATATTTTCGGAGCAAGAGCGACAGGATAGATGTCTTCTCGGTCGATCAAATTTGGGTGCCCCGGTTTGCCATATGGTGTGTTCCGCTCGCGAATTATTTCCCGAATGAAGACATATCATACCTCATATCATCCGCTACACGTTCCTGTTATTACAACAAAAATTTGGTGGCAGCTCCGCTTTACCTTGATATCGCAGTAATGTTTTATCGCAATGATCTATTGCATGCCTTGCCCGATGCGAATTACTGGTCGGGCAAGCTGGCGAATTCCATAACATGGGAAGATTTCTTCAAGCTGCATGTGCAGATGCGCAATGAAGCCGGACCATTCTTCATTTATCAGGCTAACGATTTTGAGGGGCTTGTCTGTTTTTACACCGAGCTGATGGCAAACCTGCACAAACAGATTTTTGAGAAAGATTCAGTGCAGCTTGACACACCTGAAGCGGAGAAGGCATTGCAATTTCTTGTCGATATGACAAGAAAATTTAATATATCTCCGGGTGAAGTCACTCGTTTCAGAGAAGATGATAGCTATCAATATTATGCGGAGAACAACGGATTCTTTCTTCGTGCATGGCCAGGATTTATCAGGAATGAATATCTAAGGGAAAAATATCCGAGGGTCTTCGCCAACTGCACTGTTGCTCCTCTGCCTCATCTGAGCGGGTCAGCACCGGCGTATGTCTTTGGGGGGTGGAATCTGATGATATCAAAATTTTCAACGAAGATTCCGGAGGCGGTGGAGTTCGTACGGTTCCTCATGGGAAAAGAGTCCCAGGAAATCATGTATGAGGATGGGGGATATCTGCCCACGAACACGCTCGTTTATAGTGACACCGCCTTCGTGCTGAAGCATCCCGAGCTGAAATTCTACGAGAATCTCTTCCGGTACGGCGTGTATCGCCCCTTTACCGAGGAGTACACGAGAATTTCAGATATACTTTCTTATTACATGAACCTTGCCATTAAAGGGGAGTTGTCTTCCGGGGATGCTCTTCGAAGTGCGACACGGGAAATCAAATCGAGGGGTATCCTGATCAAGTAGTCGAGAGTAGGTGTGCCATGAGCAAGATGAAGTTAGTGGAGAAGTTGAAAGAATATCATTTTCAGGTTAAGCACCTGACTGTGATATTCGTTACCCTTTTTGCATTTCAGTTAATAGTGTCGCTTGTCAACAAATCGTCGATGAGATCTGTTTTCAGAAATGCACAGGAGTGGTATCAGAAGGATTCCGCCGAGAAGACGGCAAACCTGACAACGACTTCATTTGAGCTGCTCCTTGAGAGTGTCGAGAGCAGGTCACAGCTCAGCCCCGACAAAGCGGCTAAACTCATCAAGGCATTCGACATCCTCTTTACTCAGCAGACATTGCAGCGAAATACAGAAGAGATGTGTATCCTTTTGAAAAGAAAAGACAAGATGTATGCTATCGACGACGGGAAGGCGCTGTTCAAACTCCTCTTTCTTGATTCGGCAAACATTGCCAGTGGTGGCTCGACACATGCGAACGCGATTCAGCTTTTCAATGATCTCAGCGGCGAGTTGACTTCAGATCAGCAAATCATAAGTACAGTAACCGGCAGGCGCACATTCAATACCTTTGTTCCATTGATTCTGCGCGGGGAGTACGTTGGGGCCGTTTACATAAAAGATACCCCGGACTTCTCATTCGTGACAAGTGAAATCGTTTCTAACTACGATCAGACATCTCTCATCTACCTCTCGCTGATTTCGCTCGGTCTTCTTTCGATGTTCTTTATTTCTTCCTACACTCTAAGGGAGAGAGACGAGACTCAAAAACTTCTACTTGTGGAACATGCGAACAACATCAAGAAGCAGATTAATCATGAGAAAGAAGTGGCGTTTACCAAGAGGATCTATCATACTCATCACAAAGCTGAGAAGATTGTCGGCTTTATAAGAGGCGACCTTGCAATGCTGTCTCCGTCAAATATAGACCAGGTTAAATATCGAGTCGGTAAGTACGCCAATTTCATTTCGAGAGTTATCTACGACATGAAATGGTATGACCCTCCGGTTCAGACAATACGCAGCCCGATATTTTGTACAGACATAAATGAGGTGATCCGGTTTATCGTCAATCATATCTTTCTCAGAAGCTCGAAGAAGAGCGGCACATTCGAGATAATTGTGGAAGAAGGAAAGAACGTCCCGCCCGTTTCAATAAATGAGTTTGTGATCTGGGAGATAATAGAACCTCTGGTGCAAAACAGCATTGAACATGGAAACCGACCGGACTTGAAAATAAGTGTCGGCACACGCCACAACTCCGAAACCGGGATATCGACAATTTCTATTCGCGACAACGGGAAAGGGATTTTGCCCGATTTGCTCGAGCTGGACGGGAGCGGTATTAAAAAAATATTTCGTGAGAGTGCTTCGACAAAAGAAGCACCTCTACAAAACGTCGGATACGGCTGTTACATAGCTTATGAAATGGCAAAAAGGTGCGGCTGGAGTATCGACGTTGCGAATCTGCCGGAAGGCGGATGCGAATTCGCGATCATTGTCAAAAATTAAAATTGGAAGACATATGACAGATGGAGATATGATCAACGTCCTCCTCGTAGAAGACGAGGAATATGATGTTGTCAGAGTGAAAAACACGATCAAACCGTTCGTCGATAGGATCAGGATTACCGACGTCGTCTCCGATGGCTGCGACGCATTGGAGCGCATCAAGAGTAGAGGAGAATTCTATGATGTCGTGATAATGGATTTGAACCTTTCCGGCGGCCTGATGGGAGAAAAGCTCATTCAGGAGATAAAAACAGTCGCTCCCTCGCTTCAGATCATAGTGATTACGAAGATGACGATTAATATTACCGACTATAACTTTGCAAACAGGCTCATCAGGGCAGGCGCATACTGGTACGGGACAAAGTATCCGGGAGAGATAGAGTTCATTTACCAGCCTACCGACTTCATATTGAGCATAATAAATGCCAGCGAAAAGTCGAGGATAGAGAAGGCATGGCACAAATCGAATCAGAGACTGGTAAAGAACGTGCAGGACATTTTGGAGGATAGAAAAATAATCGGTGCTTCCGACCAGGTCTCGAGACTGAAGGAAGATATAACGAGGTACGCAAAGAGCGATGTGAATATTTTGATAAGTGGTTCTTCGGGAACCGGCAAGGAACTGGTCGCATATAATATTCACTACAACAGCGACCGCAAGTTCGAGAACTTCGTTGCGATAAATTGCGGCGGGCTTCCTTCTGAATTAATAGAAAGTGAATTGTTCGGTTACGAGAAGGGCGCGTTCACTGGGGCCGACAAAAAGAAACCGGGACTTTTCGAAGTTGCCAATAATGGCACGGTGTTCCTCGATGAAATAACCGAGCTTCCTGTCTCGGCACAGGTGAAGCTGTTGAGAGTTATTCAGGACGGCGAGCTGGAGAAGATCGGCAGGACAGAGAAAATAAAAGTTGATGTAAGAATTATCGCCGCAACAAACAGAAACATCGAAGAGGAGGTAAAGTCGAAGAGGTTCCGCGATGATTTGTATTACAGGTTAAATGTCATCTACATACACGTGCCTGACCTCACACAACGAAAGAGCGATATTCCCGTTCTCATCGATCATTTCCTTGCGCATTACAGCGCGAGAATGGGAAAAGATAAACCCGGTATTGATGAGCAGGCACTTGAGGTCTTCACAGATTACCCCTGGCCCGGTAACGTCAGAGAACTGAAGAACGTCGTCCAGCGGCTTCTCTTTACTGATCAGCCTAACATTACCGCCTCCCAGGCTCATCATGCTTTGGGCGCTGCGCTTGAAGATGACCAGATCCCGGCAGATGATGGCATCGAGTCGATCTTTAAGAATAATCCGCTCCCTTTGTCACAGATGGAGAGAATGATGCGAGAGAAATATTTCCAGTATGTCCGCAAGAATTCCTCGTCCGATACCGAGGCTGCGAGAAAACTTGGCCTGGCACCATCGAATTATTACAGGATGGCAAAGCAGCTGGGGCTCAAATGAAATGGAACAGTAGCGGCGTAATCTGTGCCATGATGTGTTTCCGAAGCGATAGCCTGGAGAAATAGAATGAGAAAGGCATTGTTATGCTTCCTTGCTCCACTTCTGGTGATCAGCCTGAGGACTGCAGGCCAGGAAAGCAAGAACTCCGTCGCGACGGTGGGAAATGAGAAGATAAGTCAGCGGGAATTCAAATTAAGATACGAGCTTGTTCCCCATTTGTCTGACGACACGAAGAATGTAGATTCGTCGAAGAAGGATTTGCTGTATTCGATGATCGCAGAAAAGCTCCTGGCGCAGGAAGCGCGCAAGCTCGGATATGCGGAGACCGATTATTTCAAGGAGTCGGTCCGTCAATTCGAAGACCTTTATGTCAGAGACGCACTTTACAAAAATGAGATTGCCGGCAAGGTACAAATCGGCGAGGCGGATGTTCAGAATGCATTAAATCGATATTCGCAGACGCTTGAAGTTAAAATAATTTCTGCCGGAGATTCCGCGACAGCGTTCGGTTACTACAACCGGTTGCGGCATGACGTGCCATTCGATTCGGTTGAGAAATACTCCGATGCCGTCGAGTATGACTCGAACAAAGTGCCGATGAAAATCACTTACGGGCAGATGGCAGATGATCTCGTTGAAGATACTTTATATAACCTGAGGCCCGGCAGTTTCTCATTTCCGCTGAAGACCGGAGGCGCATGGTTCATTTTCAAACTAGTCGGAGTGCAGTACAGAGTGCCGCCGAATGCTTCCGATCCGGACAACAACAAGTCGATCCTCGAAGTGATACGCATGCGAAAATCCAGGGTAGTGGGGATGAAGTACCTGGACAATTTTTACAGAGACAAAATTGCGGTGGTTGATAGCGTCCTGTTCTGGGATCTGGCAAGGAAAATCTCCTCGGTTTTAACTGAGAAACAGCGGAACAGCGATTATGGTGAAGAGGGCCATCTCTACTTAAACGAGGGAGACATATTGCGGATGGCCGGAGAGTTTGGCAACTCGATGCTTGAAAAAGACATCGTTCACATTCGCAGCAACCCGGTCAGTCTAAAAGAATATTTGTACAGCCTCATCGTTTATCCTTACCTGGCCAAAGATCCCTCATTAACGTCAACCGCCTATAACCTGATGGACAATCTTAATAAGTATATCCAGTACAAATTCCTGTCGACTGAAGGAACAAATAGAGGCTTTCAAAATTCGCCGGAGGTCAGAGAGGACGTCAATATCTGGAGCGATGATTACCTCGCAAAGATATTGAAGAATACATTTAGAGATTCAGTCCGTGTAACCGAGCAGGATGTGAAGAGCTATTATCTCGAGAAGAAAGGGCGTGAGAAGATAGACATTCTGGAAATACTTAACACCAATATTGACACGGTGACATCTTTGCTCAGGCAGATAGAGGCCGGTGAAGACTTCCGCAGACTCGCGAGACAATACACTCAAAGGTCGTGGACCAAATCCGACAGCGGAGAGTTCGGATATTTTGTTCCCGACTCTTTCGACGTGATCGGTAAAGCCGCGGAGGGATTGAAGATGAGCGAAGTTTGTGGGCCGATCAAGACAGACAGCGGCTATTCAATAATCAAACTCATCGGCAGAAGATTGGAAGATAAGGAGAGGGAACAAGTAGACATCATCGAGATATTGACCCACAGCCTCGATACCGTAGAGACAGTTTTCAGAGAATTGAACAACGGAAAAGATTTTCGTGATCTGGCAAAGAGATATACGGAAAGATCGTGGACGAAGAAGGCTGACGGAGAATTCGGTTATTTCTCGGTCTATTCTTTCGGAGACATCGGGAGAATTGCTTCGAGGTTGTCACAAGACCAGGTGTACGGTCCGATAGTGACGGACAGCGGCTACTCGATCATAAAGCTCATCGGAAGAAGATACGATACAACAAGTACCGAACAGGACTTCGAATCGCATAAGAAAGAATTGAAGGAGGAACTTCTCGGCAAGAGATTCAATGAAAAGTTCTTCAAGTACATTGCCGGACTTGCCGGGGAATACAAATACTCTGTCGACGAGAAGAATCTCGAAGCTGTGAAGGTAATAAATATCCCGATGTTCACGTACAGATACTTAGGCTTTGGCGGAAGGATCACAGCATTGCCTTACTTAGGTCCATGGTACGAGTGGGTAAAATATCTCAATAATAACCAGGGTATCATTCCGTGATCGACCGATTGACGACGAATTATCGGATCATCCAGTTGGCGAAACTAACATCATTGCTCTTCGACACGAGAGAGATATTGGTGGAGCGATATTTGCGGAGCACAAGATGAAGATGACAAGATATTTTTCCCTGGCGATTTTTCTAACGTTCACGCAGGCTTTTGGACAAGGTTACAAATTGGTCTGGTCGGATGAGTTTAACGGGACGACGTTGGATCAATCGATATGGTCATACGAGATCGGCAACGGCGGTAATGGATGGGGCAATAGCGAATTGGAATACTACACAAGCAGGATACAGAACTGCAGCGTCGCGAACGGCGTCTTGACGATAACTGCACAGAAGGAAAGCTACGACGGTTTCAATTACACCTCAGCGCGTATTAAGACCCAGGATAAATTCTCTTTCCAGTATGGAAAGATAGAAGCAAGAATGAAATTGCCTTATGGAAAGGGAATGTGGCCGGCGTTCTGGATGCTCGGAGAAGATATTTCAATCCCTTCAGTTGGCTGGCCGGCTTGCGGCGAGAACGATATAATGGAAATGATCGGAGGCATCGGCAGTCCGCTCAGCGACGCCACCGTTTATGGTACGCTACACTGGAGCCAGAATGGAAATAATGCTTCGTCAGGAAATCATTACTCACTCAGCTCAGGGAAGTTCGCGGATGATTTTCACTTATTCGGAGTAATCTGGACTGCGCAGACGATTCAATTCTATGTTGACAACACTGTTTACTTTCCGGTCAATATATCTTCTACGGCATTCAGCGCGTTTAGAAATAAATTCTTCATAATTCTAAACCTTGCAGTTGGAGGTGGATGGCCGGGGAATCCGGACAACTCGACGGTATTTCCCCAGACGATGCAGGTTGATTACGTGAGAGTTTACCAGGATACTACTCAGTCGCCGACAGTTTCAATCGTGTCGCCCCAGAACAATTCAACGTTCAATTCGAATTCAGATATTACGATTTCGGCTGATGCCTCGATCCAGGGCGGTACAATAAGTAGAGTCGACTTTTTTCAGGATGCTGTGAAGATAGGCGAGACATTTGTCAGTCCATACCATATGACTTGGAGAAACGTATTTCCGGGGAGTTACAGAATAAGCAGCGTCGCGTATTCGAATGACGGTTCTTCAACAATATCAGACACGATAAGTGTGAATGTCGGCACCGGTGCCACGACCTCTCCTTATGGTGGAACACCCTCTCGGGTGCCGGGGACAATTGAAGCCGAGAATTACGATCTGGGCGGACAGGGAAATGCTTATTACGATACCGACCCACAGAATAATGGTGGCCAGTATCGTCCAAACGACGCAGTGGACATCGAGGCTTGTGCCGATACCGGCGGCGGCTACGATGTAGGATGGACTCAAGCCGGTGAGTGGATGCTTTACACGATTGAAGTCAGCGACAGCGGAACCTATCAGATAGGTGCTCGCGTGACGGCCACATCGACAGGGAGTTCTTTGTATTTCGAAGTGGATGGTGCGGGTGTCACCGGTATCATAAATGTTCCGAATACAGGCGGATGGCAATCATGGACGACCGTCGAGTCAAAGACATTCACTTTGTCCGCCGGTACTCATCAACTGAAGTTTCTTGTAAACTCAGCCGGGTTCAATGTTAACAAGTTCTACATTTTTCCGCCTAACGCGAGCCCGTCTTTGAACCTCATTTATCCCGATGGCGGAGAAGAGTTTGCACCAGACAGCATCGTAGAGATCAGGTGGAAGAGTCAGATGATGGATCAGGTCAGAATAGGATTCTCATCGGACAGCGGGAATTTCTATTCGCTTGTTCAATCGGGTGTGGAGGCGGGGTTCGGAGTCTATAGATGGAAGGTACCTTCGATATCTTCTTCGACCTGCAAATTGGTCGTAATGGATGAGAGCTACTCTTCAATTATGGATGCGTCCGACTCCACATTTTCGATTGGAGTAGTCACCTCAGCAAGAGGGAGAATCAGATCGGCAATGGGTTTTGAACTGGGCCAGAATTATCCTAACCCTTTCAATCCTTCGACAAATATCAGCTATCGGTTATCGACGGACAGTTTCGTGACGGTGAGAGTGTATGATCTTCTCGGCCGTGAAGTTGCGACTCTCGTTAAGGCCAGGCAACCAGCCGGCATTCACTCGGTGGCATTCGACGCCAGGAATCTTCCGAGCGGAATTTATTTCTGCAAGCTGGCCACGCAAAGCTTCACGCAAGTGAAGAAAATGACTCTCATGAAATGACAGATAGCAAACTTCGTCGTCGTCCTTTGGGAATTCTCTAGCTATCAAAATGAGATCCCCCGAAAGACTTCTAAGAAACCTTTTATCCGTACTGCTTGCCGTCTCGCCAGTGCTCGCACACGCACAATCAAAACTTGTCCCTTACCGAGCCGGAAACCGGTGGGGATATTGCAATATGAACAAAAGAATCGTGATCCAGCCAGTGTTTCAGTATGTCGACAGATTCTTGAACGGCTATGCCCGGGTAGAAGTTGACGGCAAGTTCGGACTCATCAATGAACATGGAGATCTTGTCGTGAAGCCACGGTACGAAAATGTTTACGATGATTTTGACAATCTCGCCGGAGTTGAAGAAAACAACTTGTGGGGATTTGTCAATGTGTCGGGCAAAGAAGTCGTCAAACCGATTTATGATGAGGTACATTCATTCAGCGAGGGGTTTGCGGCCGTCAGGAAAGGCAACGACTGGGGTTATGTCGACGAGACAGGCCAACTTGTAATCCCGCTGATCTACCAAAAGGCATTCAGTTTCAAACATGGATTGGCCGGAGTCTTTGAGGAAAAAAAAGCAGGCTTTATCGACAAAAGTGGAAGGCAAGTAGTTAAGATTATGTATGATCAGATTCCGCTGAGATATGAAGATATTTTTTCCGACAGCTTGTCTGCTGTGAGTATCGGTGGCTTCTGGGGTTTCGTTAATATGAATGGACAGCTTGTAATACCGAACATATTCGGTTTTGCGGACGCATTCAGCGAAGGTCTGGCGGGATTTAGAGAAGGTTACAAGTGCGGCTTCGTCGACAAGACAGGGCATGTCGTTATAAAACCGATTTATGAAAAAGTGGTCGCGTTCCACGATGGCCTGGCCTGCGTTTGGATCGGCAATCTTGCAGGATTCATTAATCGCCGGGGAAACATGATAACTGAAGCAAGATATACTGATGCTAATTCATTTAGGGAAGGCCGGGCACGTGTCGGGATCGGCGGGAAGTTCGGTTTTATTGACGCGACCGGAAAACTCGTCACCCCGTTGATCTATGACGGTGAAGATGAATTTCATGAAGGGCTTGCCGCTGTTATGATGGATGGGAAGTGGGGATTCATCAACAGAGGCGGGAAGTTGGTAATTCCGTTCAAGTATGACAGCGTAGCTTTCTTTCAAGATGGCATTGCGCTTGTGAAATGTGGAGAGGAGTTTGGTTACATCGGAAAAAGTGGCGAAGAGTTCTGGGATGATCATATATATTTGGACAACAAGTGATTCGGCGAGATCAAAACGTGATTCATGAACTTCACGACGCTCCGAATGACTTCCATTCTATTTTTGCGTTTGTTATGTCGACATACCTGAGTTGATGAAGGGAAAATAATTTGTGGAGAATCGATGAAAATCGCTGCTAGGTTTTTTCCTTTGATCGTACTTTTCTTATCTATCTCAATAGGTAAGGGCTATGCCCAGAGTTTCCTGACAGTCAACGGACGAATGATTGTCGATCAAAGTGGACAGGAAATTCAATTCCGGGGAATGGGACTTGGTGGATGGCTCGAGCCGGAGGGTTATATGTTCCTGATGTCGAGCTTTGCCAATTCCCCATCTGAGATCCACACTGCGATTCAAAACCTAATAGGTGTTGATAGCACGAATAAGTTCTACGACACATTTCGCAAAAACTTTGTGACTGAAGCCGACATAAAGGCTCTCCATCAGTGGGGGTTCAATCTGGTGAGATTGCCATTTCACTACAACATTCTTACGTCGCCCGATTCTCCGGGAGTTTATATCCCCAGCGGTTTTGCGATCTTCGACAGTTTGATCTCGTGGTGCAAGAAGTATGATATCTACGTGATACTCGATATGCATTGCGCACCGGGCGGTGAAAGTGATAAATCAATATCGGATTACAATTCGTCTGTTCCATCTCTTTGGCAGGACACGAGCAAGCAGACGAGGACTGTGGATATCTGGCGGACAATAGCAGCTAGATACAAAGATGAACCGACTGTCGCAGGCTACGATTTGCTAAACGAGCCTCGGTGGGATTTTCCTAGTGGAAACAATCAACCGCTGCGCGATCTCTACGTCAGGATTACTAAAGCAATTCGTTCACTGGATACAACTCACATACTATTCATAGAAGGGAATCAATATGCCACGGATTTTACCGGGCTCACTCCAGCCTGGGATAACAAGATGGCATATAGCTTTCATAAGTATTGGAACCAGAACAATACCGGGGCTATCCAGGGATATTTGAATCTGAGGACGACGAACAGCGTTCCTTTGTGGTTAGGAGAATCGGGAGAAAACTCAAACGCGTGGTACTCAGATTGTATTTCGTTGATGGGTCAATATGATATCGGGTGGTCATGGTGGACTCTCAAGAAATTCAATGCAATTACAAGCCCGTTGAACGTCCCGATAACGAGTGATTACCAGCAGCTTTTGAACTATTGGGAAGCGGGAGGATCAAAACCGTCAGTGGCATTTGCGACGGAAGCGCTTCTCAAGATGGCTGATGCGCTCAAGTTTCAGAATTGCGTATTTCTGAAAGACGTAATTGATGCGATGATGCGCCAGCCGAACGATTATTCGACTTTGCCTTTTGCCAACGATACTGTTCCCGGCATCGTCTATGCGGACAATTATGACCTGGGAAGAGTCACCTCCGCCTACTATGATGCAGATTACCAGAACGATGGTCAATCATCCACAACATGGAACAAAGGTGGGAGCTACCGCAACGACGGCGTCGACATAGAACCATGCAGCGACCCGTTATCGAACGGCTACGATGTTGGTTGGATTGACACCGGCGACTGGATGCAATATACCGTGAGCGTTGCTAAGTCCGGTATCTATGATATCAACGTCCGCTATGCCTCGAGCCAGGCAGGCGGGGAGTTCATACTTAAATTGGACGGGGATGTTCTGACACCATCGGGAGTCATTCTTCCAGTCACAGGGGGGTGGCAGACCTGGCGGACACTTAGAATCCAGAACGTACCAATATCTTCAGGCGTACATCAGTTCAGAGTCCAGGCGTTGTCACCGGGTTTCAATCTGAACAGCTTCACTTTCATCACCGTCTCCACGGGTGTGAATTCTAAATCGGGAAATGATTTGACATTTCAATTGAATCAAAACTTTCCGAATCCATTCAATCCTTCGACAGTGATCGACTTCCAGGTTCCCGCGAACGGCTTTGTTACATTGAAAATATTTGACATACTTGGAAGAGAAGTTGACATACCGGTCAGAGGAAAAATGGCAGCGGGTGACCACAAAGTCACATGGAATGGTGACGCCTTTCCAAGCGGAATCTACTTCTACCGCCTGGAAGCAGGTGGCTCCGTTCGGACAAGGAGTATGCTTCTGCTAAAATAGTCTCGATCGTTTATTATAATAATAAGGCTCCTTTTATCAGTTCGATGTCGGGAGGTTTGTAATTCATTTCCGGGCTGACGAATTCCGCAAATTTCAAATCAAGATAATTAGAAGAACACGGCATTGTATCTGATGTCATCACGGTCAAGTGATAGTCCATAGATACATGCACAGTTTTATCCTGATTTCATAACGAGAGAAAGACAGACACAGATGGGCCGCACTAATTTCAACCTTTTTCATTTATTTTTCTTTGCACTCATTATTCTCGAAGCTCGTAACATCCAGGCTCAGACTTTGGATCAGAGGGTCGACTCGCTGCTTGCTAAAATGACTCTCGATGAAAAAATTATTCAGCTTCATGCGCAGGGTGGGTTCAACACAGCCGACAACCTAAGACTAGGTATACCTGGCTTTCAAATGTA
This sequence comes from uncultured Bacteroidota bacterium, assembly GCA_963704305.1. Classification (GTDB taxonomy): domain Bacteria; phylum Bacteroidota; class Ignavibacteria; order Kryptoniales; family JAKASW01; genus JAKASW01. Next base: position 3,270,274 of record OY969888.1, read on the forward strand.
CGATGGCCCGCACGGAGTCAGGTATGGTATGGCAACAAGTTTTCCTGTCAGCATCGGAATGGCCGCGACCTGGGACGTTGACATCATAAGGCAGGTCGGCGTCGCGCTCGGACAGGAGTTTCGCGGAAAGGGATTTCACCAGATGTTAGGACCATCGATGGATATTTGCCGCGACCCGAGATATGGTAGAAGTCCTGAAAGCGGAGGTGAAGACTCGTATCTCTGTGCTCAAATAACTAGTTCCCTGATCAAGGGCGCACAGAGCACGGGATGTATTGCCACGGCGAAGCATTACAACGCCAACGGGAAAGAAAATAACCGGACGAACAACAACGTGTCCATCAGCCAGCGAATGCTCATGGAGGAATACGGCCTGAACTTCAGGACTGCTGTTCAGCAGGGTGGCGTCATGTGCGTTATGAATGCATATAATCTTATCGACGGACAGAAATGTGCTGAGAACTCCAATCTTCTTACGAATATCCTGAGAAACCAATGGGGATTTCCGTTCTATGTGATCTCGGATTGGGGCTCGATATGGAACACCGCTAATGCTGTGAATGCCGGCTGCACCATCGACATGGGTGATACACAGTACCAGGATAATCTCCTCAACGCTGTAAATAACGGTTCGGTCAATGTTGCGACCATAGACAATGCCGTTCGTGACGAGCTGAAGACAAAAATTCTCGCGGGCATGTTGGACTATTATTTGCCCGGCGACCCGAACGATGTAAACAGCACCGCACATCAGCAGCTTTGTTTACAATCAGGCAGAGAAAGTCTGGTCCTTTTGAAGAATCAGGATAACATTCTCCCGATAAATAAAGGCTCAGTCACGACAATTGCCGTGATCGGACCGAGCGCATCGGTTTGTCAGACCGATGCAACGGGGAGCAGCTGGGTTACTCCATTCTACTCCGTTTCTCCTTTACAGGGGATACAGAATAAAATTGGTACGGCGAAAGGCGTGTACGCAAAAGGCTGCGACATCAACAGCAGTGACACGACAGGTTTTGCTGCAGCGCTGAATGCAGCCCGGGGTGCGGATTATGTAATCTATGTTGGTGGACTCGACGGAACGCAGGAAGGTGAAGGTTTCGATCGTGCTACAGGTTCCATTGATCTTCCCGGAGAACAGGAAAATCTGATAAATCGGATCGGAGCTGTGAACAAGAACCTGATTTGCGTAATCGAAAGCGGCGGCATATGTGGCATTGACGGCTGTATCCAAAGTGTGAAAGGCTTGATCTACGGTTTCTATCCGGGACAGGAGGGAGGCAATGCAATCGCGGACGTGATATTTGGCGACTATAATCCCGGCGGCAAGCTTCCGGTTACGATGCCGAAATCCGATTCGCAGCTTCCACCATACACTCTCGATTACGATGACGAGTACGGTGCGGGATATCGATGGTTCGATCAGATGGGTTACTCGCCGGAATTTCCTTTCGGATTCGGCCTGAGTTACACGACATTTGGATACAGCAACATGGTGATCACGCCGACATCTACTGCCGAAGGACAAAACATTTCGGCAAGTGTGAATATTACAAACACCGGTTCCAGACCTGGGGATGAAGTGGTTGAGCTTTATTTGTCGCACATCTCGTCTTCAGGATTGTGGATGCCGGTGAAGCAATTGAGAGGATTCAAAAGGATCTCGCTGAGTGCCGGGGAAACGAAGAACGTTACATTTACTCTCACCAATGACGAGCTCTATTATTATGACACGACCTCGTCATCTTACAAAGTTGACCCGGGTATCTACACTGTCAGAGTCGGCGGATCGTCGGACAATCTGCCTCTGTCAGGGAATTTCAATGTTACAGCGGCACCTCCGAAACCGGATCTTGTAATCACGAACATAAAGTGGTTTCCGCGCTTTCCGGCCAGAGGAGATAAGGTCGTGTTTCTTGCGATGGTTAAAAATCAGGGAACAGGTCCGAGCCCGGCCAACAGTCCGCTCAAAGTAGATTTCTTTGTCAACGGAAATGAAGTAAGCCGTGAGCTAAACGTAAGGGAGTCTGTCCCTGCCGGTGGGATGGCATTAGTCTGTGCAGACACCGGAATTGATGCAGGAACAAATTCGTGGAGTGCCGGGCAAGCCGGGAGCTTCCCGGTAAGGGGTGTCGTCAACTCCGACAATTCCGTTGACGAGCTCATCGCTGACAATAATTCTTGCGAAGATACGATTACAGTAATATCGAAACCGCCTGTCAACGTCGCACTTCGTAAAACGGCAACTGCATCCTCTGTTGAATCTTCGGATTATCCACCGTCCTACGCGGTCGACGGAAATTATTCCACGCGATGGTCTTCTCAGTTCAGTGACCCACAATGGCTCAAGGTAGATCTCGGAGCCACATATGAAGTAGACCATGTATCGATTTATTGGGAAGCGGCCTATGCTAAGGAATTTGAAATATTGGTTTCGACTGACGGTTCAAACTGGCAGGTAGCGCAACATGTTACAAACGGTGGCGGAGGTTTAAGCACTCTTCCAGTCTCTCTGCCGGCGAGGTATGTCGAGATGTACGGAATCCAGAGAGCAACGCAGTGGGGATACTCTTTGTACGAGTTCGAGGTTTATACGTCGGACACGACAACCGGCATCATAGGTAAGCAACAGATCCCGGACAAATATTTCCTGAGCGATAATTTTCCCAACCCGTTTAACCTGAGCACGGTGATCAGCTATCAGTTGGCGGTGAGCAGTTTTGTCGTATTGAGAGTTTACGATATGCTTGGGAGGGAAGTGACAACTCTCGTGAGTGGAAGACAAAACGCAGGATATCACAGTGTTAGATTCGACGCAAGCAATCTGTCAAGTGGGGTTTACTTATGCCGCATCCAGGCAGGAGCATTCTCGGCAATGAAAAAGATGCTATTGCTAAAATAGTATCATTTGGTACTAAATCAATGAGGAATGCGATGAAGACTTCAAGAGCAACTTCCAAATTACATTTCTATCCTTTTCTATTGTTAGTAATCTTCCCGATCTCACTTGGTACCCGGTCCTACGCTCAGGAGAAAGCGTTTAAAATGGGAGAGGTATATGTAACCGCAAAGTCCACAAATCAGTTTCTTGCCAGGGAAGGTTACCGCGCCTTTGAGCCTCTTGACCAACCTGATGAAAATTATCCGACCATCATGATTGATGAGACGAAAACATTTCAGACGATAGAGGGTTTTGGCGGAGCGTTCACCGATGCGGCTGCGACAACATTCGCGAAGCTGCCGAAAGAGTCGCAGGAGAGATTTCTTAGAGCATGCTTCGATCCCGACTCAGGCAATGCGTACAACTTATGCCGTACCACCATAAACAGTTGTGATTATTCAGACGAGATGTACAGCTATGACGAAACTGTAGGAGATAAGAATCTCAAGCATTTCACGATTGCGCATGAACTGAAATACAGAATCCCGCTCATCAAAAGAGCGATGGAGTTGACGAAAGGGAATTTGAAGTTGTTTGCTTCCCCATGGAGTCCTCCTGCATGGATGAAAACGAACCACAACATGCTTTACGGTGGAAAACTTAAACCTGAATATTACCAGACATGGGCAGATTATTTTGTCAAATACATCAAGGGATATGCTGATGAAGGAATCCCGATCTGGGGTGTGACGGTTCAAAATGAACCCATGGCAGTTCAGGTCTGGGAATCGTGCATTTATACTGCGGAAGAAGAAAAGGACTTTGTGAGCAATTATCTCGGACCGACATTCGACAAGAATGGATTAGGCGTCACGAGGATTATGGTCTGGGATCACAATCGTGGAATTATGTATCAGAGAGCTCAGGCGGCGTACGAAGACCCGAAAGCATCCCATTACATTTGGGGAACCGCTTTCCACTGGTATGTCGGCGAGCATTTTGAAAATGTGCGCATGGTACACGATGCTTTCCCCGACAAGAAAATTCTTTTTACTGAAGCGAGCATCGGCGGGACATGGTCTGCAGCCTATGCCCTCGCACGTAACATGATTAAAGATCTGAATAATTGGGCAACAGGGTGGGTCACCTGGAACTTGTTACTTGACCAGGATGGCGGCCCCAGACATGCGGGAGAACTCGAAGGTCCGAATATTATTACTGCTGACTTGCGCTCCGGCGAAGTCATTCTAAGTCCGGCATATTACATATTTGGACATTTCACGAGGTTTGTCAAGCAGGGGGCGAAGCGAATCGTCTGTACTTCAAACGATGATGGTCTCATTGCCACAGCATTCGTTAATCCTGATGGAAAAGTAGCCGTAGTTATTTTCAATGAAAAAGATTGCGAAAAGATATTTCAGTTGTGGGTACAAGGCACTGCGATGAAGGGCACAATTCCGGCTCACGGCGTCATGTCAATAGTATTATGAGAGTCTTCGGTACTGTGGCAACTACTTGCAGATAATTAGTGGAGAGGTCGAGCTCCATTGAGATATGTGATGGTACGAGAAGGCTCCAAGTCCTGGATGCTATGAGAAGGAAATTCCCGGAGTCGAGACGGCTAATTCCCGGGTAGTCTTTTATTATTGTAATAATCTCCCTTTTATTAAACCAATAAAGGGAATGCCCTTCTTCGGATCGAACTATGCTTAAATCGTTTCTTATTTGTCTGATCCCGCAATGCTTTTGCGGCATTGTATATGAACGCATAGTGATAGATAAGATGCGAGCAATGTTTGCCAATTGAGATCACAGTCGCCGATAGCGTTGTCATAATCTCTTATCTCTTAATAGTAATGGCGATGGGCTTTTACTATTCCGGGAAGAGAGAGCAGAGCTTTGACGACTACTTCTTTGCCGGGAAGAGTGTCGGCTGGTTTGCAATAGGAATGTCGATCTTTGCAACGAACATATCGAGCGAGCATTTCATTGGGCTTGCCGGTGCAGGAGCGGCAAGAGGATTGGCCGTCGGGCAGTTCGAGTTGATGGCGATATTCATCCTTATATTTTTAGGTTGGGTCGTCGCACCGATTTATATCAAGTCAGGGGTTTCGACTACTCCCGAATTCCTGGAGAAGAAGTTCGATAAGTCGCTTAGAAAACCTTTTGCGGCGATCTCAATTGCGATATATGTGCTCACAAAGACGACAGTTACTTTTTTCGCGGGCGGGATACTATTCTATAGACTATTCGGACTTAACGTCTACACTTCAGCCGTGGTCATCGTTCTCTTCACAGGGCTATACTCCATCATCGGCGGTGCGAACGCAGTCATAAGGACCAATGTGTTCCAGGGAGTCGTGTTGATCACGGGTGCTGCGCTGCTGACAATCTTCGGATTGAAAGAGGTGGGCGGCTTCTCCGGGCTTCAGCAGAAACTTCCATCTGATTTCTTTCACATGTTCAAGCCGGCGAACGATCCTGACTATCCCTGGACAGGAGTCTTGTTTGGCGCACCAATCATCGCGTTCTGGTACTGGTTAACTGATCAATACTTCATCCAGAAAGTTTTATCCGCAAGGAGTCTGAATGACGCGAGGATGGGGTCGCTATTCGCCGCGTCGCTGAAAGTGCTACCCCTTTTCATACTCGTGCTGCCCGGCCTCCTTGCCGCGGCGATCTTTCCGGGGTTTAGTGGAGACCAAGCTTATCCCACCTTGTTGGCGAGCAGCTTATTGCCGGGTGGGGTCAAAGGGATTGTGGTGGCTGGCCTCCTTGCCGCCATCATGTCTTCGCTCGCAAGCATCTTCAACTCGACAGCCGTGCTCATCACGAACGATTTCTATAAACCCAAACACCCGGGTGCCGCAGATAGAGAACTTGTATTGGTGGGTCGCTTAGTTACCACTTTGACAGTCGTGATTGCAATTCTCTGTATACCGCTTGTCAAGCTGATCAGTTCCCAGGTATATCTGTTTCTGCAGAGTATTCAAGGTTTCGTGAGCCCGCCTATTGCGGCCGTGTTCCTTTTTGCATTCCTGATGAAGAGAAAAGGAAATACCGCTGCAGCAATTTGGACATTGGTAATTGGAGAAGGGATCGGATTGTTCAGGTTGGTGAGCGAATTGCTCGTCAAATCCGGATCTGTCAACAGCCGTGTCTTGACCTCAGTGGTGAGTTTAAACTTCCTACATTTTTCAATTTTCCTTTTCCTGCTCAGCTCGACTGTCTTTGTCGCGGTCACTTTGTTGGTGCAAGGCCGTGATGAGAGGTTGAGAAGCGGAGCAGGATTCGGATTTCCCCGGATGCCTGCAGATGCTGAGCTCGCGACAGGCAACGAGGGCACAGTAAAATCTTACAGGGTCAGTACTTTGCTTTCTGTCTTGATCTTTTTGATGATCGCTGGATTATGGAGCATTTGGTTCTAAATAAGACGGCTGGCGTTCTGAGATTTCTTGCAAGCCGTAAACCGTCAACTAAACAAAAAGGAGATGATGGTGTGAAAAGGGTCGTGTTACCCATTCTCTTTGCTGTCCTTGCATGGTCTTCCGCTGTCTACGCGCAGGAAGCTATGATCGACAGTCTAACTAATATCGCGGCTGATTCGAATTACGTTTGGGCTGCGAACGTCGAGGGAGGCAAAAGCACTTTTGTTTGGAAACAGGACGCTGCGGACAAGCCGACTGGTTTTTCAGCATCGCTCGACGTCAAGACGAAGATCGATTCCCTCCATGTGTGGGGAAGCTTTGCTCAGCTAATCTACAGGTTGCCTGCGGGGATGTATATGGATTTCAGCTCGAGCGATACGCTCAGGCTCTGGATGAAAATCGTAAAGGCTCCGCTATTCCCACTATACATGTCGTTCAGAATACAACTTGTAGATCAGGATATCGCGTCCGATCCGCTGGAGACTTACATCTATCAAAACGATTCGATCCTCGATGTGGTCAAAGGTTGGTACCAGTTAAAGATCCCTCTGGACGAAATCAATTCCAAAAGTGGTACAGTCACTCCAGCCGACAGCGGTTTTGTTGAAGCACCCTATAGCTGGGGAGGGTTCACCTGGAACAATCATAAGCTGGATATTTCAAAAATTGTCGGATGGAATATCGTGATGGTGACGACGACAACCGCACTGAACCCGAACCCGCCCGCGGGCTTGGCTAATGTGCCTCTCGATTCACTCGAAGTGAAATTCGCGGGATTCGATCGCAGTGGTAACAAGCCCGTAGCGATCACGTTCTTTAACGGACTTGGTGTTCCGAATAGCGAGTCGATCTTTACTTGGAGTGGTTCGAGTTTGAATCTGGAAACTGGGAATGGCCCCGTGCAAAATACCAACTCTTTACATTGGGTTACCGCTTCCGGTTGGAACGGTGCTGGGTTCAATATAGGTCCACTGGTAGGTGCGAATGGCGGAAACCCATATCACATGTCTGGAGGGTGGCCTGTTGACAGCCTGAAGTTCATGTACAAGTCAGACCCAGGAGCCGACACAGTGAGAGTCCAACTCGAATCCGGTTTGACCAGCACGAATGCAACCATTTCAAAGGTCAGCACAAAGTTTCAGCCCAATGGTGATGGTCAATGGCACCAATTTTCTTTCCCATTGCGAAAATTTGTTCCACAAGATGGGACCACTGGTTTCAATCCGGATAGCGTTGTTGTTCTACAGTTTATTTGTGAGAACGGTGCCGGAGTTAATGGCAAGAATATCTATTTGTCTAATATCTGGACTGGAAATCCAGCACATCCAGTTCCTCCTATCGCCCCGACAGGAGTAGCTGTGGTAACAAAATCGAATTATTCGAACATAATCAGCTGGAGCGACGTACCCGGTCAAGCTGGAGAGACATATAATGTCTATTACTCAACATCTGCGATTACCAGCATCGACTCGCCAAATGTGGATGTCGCCGGCACTGGCATTACTCATGGAACCGACTCTTTCACCCATCTGCTCCTTGCTCCTCTGAATAATCAGTCGGTCACCTATTACTATGCCGTAGCGTGCAGAAGCAGCGACGGTTTACTCGGGACACCGTCAATTTATAAAACCGGAATTACAAACACTGCGAAGGGCATTCCGACCATATCTCCTGCCTGGAAGCTGAGCGGCGGACTTAACTTTAAAGCTGACGGCAATTTGAGTGAGTGGAAGAATGCCGGCATTAAGCCATTCAAACTTTACGTTAGCGACGGCAGCGGCACACAAGTCACCGGAAGCATGATACCGAGCGACACCGTCAGCTCGGGAGACGTATACGCGGCCGCGGATCAGACGTATCTTTACATTGCCGGACATATTAATACAAACAATATTGTCTTCACCGCGAGCCAATCTTCATGGCTGAATACTTCAACAGATGTGTTCCTTGGTTTATACAACTGGCATGGAGCCCCGCACAGCGCTCTCCAGGGCGGAGCGCAGCCTGACTATCATTTCAGGTTTGCCGAAGATCGTGTGATAATTGACAACAAAGGAACGGATTCATTGGTGGTCCCCGGTTCAGACTATTACTGGGGTGCAAGATTGGTCCCTGATCCTCTCGACGGGTACAACTTCGAAGCGAGGATCGCGTGGACAGTCATAGCACACAAGCGAAACGGTGGCAACAGCGGGACCGACAGCGTGTTCGTCCCTCGGGTTGGCGCGAGAATCCCGTTTGATGTCGAGATCAACAGTGTAAGTCCCGGCAATACATCGAGAAATGGACAGCTTGATTATTCTACTGTTGCTGCCGGCAACTCGTATCAAAACGTTGCTGTGTGGTCTTACACTTGGATCGGAGATCAAATGGTGCTTGGAGTCAAGCAGACTTCGCAGGTTCCAACCAATTACGACCTGTCTCAAAATTATCCGAACCCGTTTAACCCGACTACGAATATTCAATTCTCGATTCCAAAGACGGGTCTGGTCACGCTCGCTGTGTATAATGTCCTTGGCCAGAAGGTTGCGACTTTGGTCGATGAGGTTCGATCTGCCGGGAGCCACATCGTCAGCTTTGATGCTTCAAAGTACGCAAGCGGCATTTACTTCTATCAAATAAAAGCCGGCTCGTTCCAGAGCGTCAAGAAAATGCTTCTCCTTAAGTAGTAACTTCTCCTGCTGTGCGGTCCGTCGGCCCTCGGGGTGGCGGGCCGCACTCTTTAGATGTTCAGCGCTCCTAAAACGATTTTTCATTTTACCATTTTGGAAAAGTGACTATGCGGAATTTTGAGAATCGGAGTTTGGTCGGCCTTGAATACTTCAGCCGGAAGACATGGCCAACATTACTTGCATGTATTCTTCTGATTGTATTCTCCGGTGTTTCCGTTGCGGGAACAACAGGCAAATTAGCAGGCAAGGTTGCAGATGCTCAGACTGGTGAGCCTGTTGTTGGTGCAACAATTCTCCTTCAAGGGACGAGAATGGGTGCAGCAACTGATATCAACGGCTATTATTACGTTGACTATATTCCCCCCGGTGATTACACGGTATCCATAACTGCGGTCGGATATCAAAAGGTAGTTGTGGAAAATGTCCCGATAAAAATCGATTTGACATTTACACTTGACATGAAGCTGAATCCGCAGGCCATAAATGCCAAAGAGGTCGTTGTGACTGCCGAGCGGCCTATCGTTCAGAAGGATTTGACCTCCACCTCGGTGACGGTATCTTCCGACCAGATCAGCAAGATGCCAGTTGAGAGTGTGGGGCAAATAATAAATCTGCAGGCCGGAGTAGTGGGAGGACACTTCAGAGGCGGACGATCAGATGAAGTTGGCTATCTGGTCGACGGGTTGCCGGTGACTGATCCCTTCAACGGATCTCTTCCTCTCCAGGTAGAGAACTCATCGATCAGAGAAATGGAAGTTATCAGCGGAACCTTCAATGCAGAGTATGGTCAGGCTATGTCGGGCATCGTCAATATTGTGACTCAAGATGGTACACAGCAATTTCACGGTTCGATCTCTGCTTACGCAGGTGACTACGTGACGACTCATACCGATCTTTTTCCCAACGTCGGTAAGCTGGCCACATTCAGGACAAGAAATTATGAATTTACTTTGAGCGGTCCCTCGATGATCGTGGAGGACCTTACCTTCTTCGCTACCGGGAGATATTACAATGATCCGGGCTACCTTTACGGGGAAAGAATATACAAGGTTTCGGACCGATCCCCGTTTTTGCTGACCGATCCAACAGGCAACCCTATTCTTGATCAATTTGGAAATCAGATTTACATAATGCCGCATACCGGCGACTCGGCCTATGTGCCGATGAATCCAACCCGAAGATATTCCGTGAACGGTAAGTTGACTTACTCGCTTCCTACGATAAAACTTTCATACGGCTTATTCTACAATAACAATTGGAATAAGTACTATAGCCATGCCTGGGAATGGACACCTGACGGACTTACTAATAATTATATGAACAACTGGACACATAGTTTGCAGATCAGTCATGTCCCGTCACAAAGCATTTTACAAACTCTCAAGTTCGCCGTGAACCGCTATGACTATCGAGGCTACGCTTATGCCGACCCGTATGATCCTCGGTATGTCGATCCGACCCAGGGTTCTCCACTCTCGGGATATACATTCCAATCTGGAGGACAACAATCCGGACGTTACGAGAGAGAGACGATAGAGAGCATCCTTCAGTGGCAGCTTAACGATCAGGTTTCGAAAAATCATAAACTCGGAATCGGTGCGGAGCTGGATTGGTACAAGCTTTATGACCATGAATACAATCTCGTCAGCCCTGCAAGCGGAACCGGAGTAGACTCCGTGTACACCCCGCTTTATCTCCAACTCGGAAGTATCAGCAGTCAGGATCCCGGCGGCAATCAGCTTTATACAAAATACCCCACCCAATTCTCTGCGTATGTCCAGGATAAAGCTGAATATGATATTATGATCATAAATGTCGGACTGCGGTTTGACTACTTCAGGCCGAACGCCCAGTATTTGTATGACCTCAAGAACCCTTTAAGAGATCCGAATTTTTCCAATGCCGGAAAGATGGTTGAAGCTACGACGAAGACCCAGCTCAGTCCTCGCCTCGGAATTTCGTTTCCTATTACCGATAGAGGAATTATTCATTTCTCGTACGGCCACTTCTTCCAGATCCCGAGTTTTTCAAATTTGTATGATAATCCCGGTGAGTTAGTTCTAGAGACGGGTGGACTGTCAAGCGTAATGGGCAATCCTAACTTAAATGCACAGAAGACTGTAATGTATGAAATAGGTTTGCAGCAGGCGCTCGCTGCAAATCTCTCGCTCGACTTCACGGTGTACAATAGAGACATACGAAACTGGCTGGGCATGGAAATCATAAATACTTACCAGGGTGTGAACTATGCGCGTTTCATAAATAGAGACTACGCCAATGTGAAAGGATTCATCGTTACACTCGATAAACACTTTTCCGATTTCTTCAGCGCAAAATTAGATTACACTTTCCAGATAGCAGAAGGAGATGCTTCCGATCCCATGTCGGTGTTTTATAATAACCAGAGCAATCCTCCGATCGAGACCAACAAGATATTTGTACCGCTCGACTGGGATCAGCGCAATACTCTGAACATCGAAGCCGACATCGGACGGTCGAATGACTGGAGTGCAGGTCTGATCTTAAGTTATGGATCTGGATTCCCTTACACAGAAGATGTCCGTGTTTCTCAAGGCCTTCTCTTTGACAACAACGGCGAAAAACCGCCCACCTACAATGTTGATCTCAGGGCGCAGAAGTCATTTAAGATTGAAGGTATTAATCTGAATCTCTTCCTCCTGGTTTACAATTTGCTCGACATAAAAAATGAAGTGAATGTCAACGCATATACCGGACGGTCCAACGATCTACCGATTCAAGACATCACTTCAGCAGGGACGATTATCGGATTGAATACTCTTCAACAATATGTAAATGACCCGACGAGCTACTCGGCGCCGCGTTCATTGCGGATCGGCTGCAGCCTGGATTTTTAGACAAATCGATTAGGAGAATTTAGAATGAAGTGCAGACTGTTGACCATATTTCTCTTGGTGGGGATGCTCCATGATTTTGCCGCTGCACAAATCGATATCGGGCAGGAGGACCCGAGGATACCGTTATACAGAACGGACTCGCTCGGAAATTACCGGTATCGAAGGCAGGGAATTATGGTGGGAAACAGGATAAACACATTGTACTACAACTACGGAGAAATAGGTTACTGGGAATTTGCTCCTTCCGTCGAATGGCCTGCTGGGTCCGGCCACAACTACCTCGACGGGACAGCGGTTTTGATTGCAGCCAGAGTTACTGCGCCTAGCGGTCAGAGAATTACTCCTTTGATCTCCGCTTACAGGGAACAGTACAGTCAGGATCCTGTAACTGGTGTGCCGTGGGGACTCGAACCTGTGCCAGGTTATGCAAACCCGAGCGGCACAAGCCCTGCAGTGGACGCCACTGGAAATTACAATAATTCGCTCCCGCCGGTCTGGCCATCCGCTCTCGGACTTGATCCTTCATGGAACGGGAAATGGTACGGCTACTTTGGGAAAGGGGTTTCGAATGCAGACTTCGAAACATTTTTCGTTATGGATGATTCCCAGAACAAGAAATTTACTCTTCCTCCGTTCAATTATTATCCGATAGCAAGCGATTCAGAGCGTGGCGGACTCGGTTTACGTGTTGAGGTGCGCGGCTTTCAATGGTCTCATGTTCTTGCCGAGGACGTTATCTTCTGGCATTACGATATCGTCAATATCTCGGACCATACATACGACAGCACTGCATTTGGATTTTACGCCGACCCGGGAGTGGGCGGGGCAAATTCAACGGAACCCGCCAACAGTGCTTACTACAACACCTCTCTGAACATAGCGTATACCTGGGCCCCTTCCGGAATCGGAAACCCGGGCAATTACAAGACAGGTTATTTAGGATTTGCTTATTTAGAGAGTCCGGGGAATCCGTTCGATGGTGTCGATAATGATCGAGATGGTATGATCGATGAACGAAGGGATGACAATATCGACAACAACCACAACTGGGTTCCTTATACCGACTTAAACGGGAATGGCAAATGGGATCCTAATGAGCCGTTGAATGATGATGTGGGCGCGGACGGAGTTGGACCGTGGGATCCCGGTTACACAGGACCCGATCAGGGAGAAGGCGACGGCCTCCCGACACATGGTGAACCCCACTTTGACGCGACCGATAAAGATGAATCGGATCAGATCGGATTGACTGCGGTGACGCTCGGTACCTTGGCGGATAAAGGCCCGACAGGTCTCTGGCCGAAAAATGATAATGTCATGTGGCAGGGGATGAATAACGGCTTTGTAGACACTTCGGTGGCGAATGTCAATGTTCAGATGGTCTTTGCATCTGGACCCTTCATTCTCGGAAAGGGACTGAGAGAACGATTCTCAATTGCATTGATTATGGGAAATGATCTGAATCAATTATTACAGCATAAGCAAACCGTGCAACAGATTTATAATGCTAACTACAATTTTTCCAAGCCACCATATAAGCCGACACTTCATGCGGTTGCGGGTGACAAGAGAGTTTATTTGTACTGGGACAATGTCGCTGAACAATTCAGAGATCCGTTTCTCGGCTTCCAAAATGGTGATCCAAGACAGGGTTATAAAAAAACTTTTGAAGGCTACACAATTTGCAGAAGTGAGGAGCCTCAATTCGAAGATGACAAAATAATCACCGATTCCCAGGGCGAGCCCACTTATTATAAGCCTATTGCGCAGTTCGATCTGGTCGATTCGATATACGGACCCGATCCAGTAGGAATAAACGGTGCGCGTTTCTGGAGAGGCAGCAATACTGGTCTTCAACATTCGTATGTCGATACGACAGCTGAGAACGGTAAGACATACTTCTACGCTGTTTGTTCTTATACGGCGGGTGACACCGCGTTTGGTACAACAGGTCTGCAGCCGACTGAGTGTTCAAAGATCATTACTCAGGATTACTCTGGCAAAATAACCTTTGTTGATCAGAACTGTGCCGTGGTGATCCCAAATGCACCGGTTGCAGGATATGCCCCCCCGCAAATCGTCGGCAACCTGACCAGAGTAACTAGCGGTTTAGGGACAGGTTCAATGAGCGCACAGGTGTTGGATCCCAATGCGATAAACAACGGAGCTCAGTACAAAATCATTTTCAATGCGCAGGGGACCGTCCCGAGCTACAGGACAGTGTCATATACTACCACCAGGACATATAATGGTGTCGTGGATACTCTTCTGAGTAACGTCGATGCGACGGTATTTGGTAGCACGGTATACAGCTCCTCGTTTGATGGAATGGTCTTTTCGTTCAGGAACGACACTACGGTATCGACTAATGATTCGCTGACCGGCTGGTACGGTAGCAACAGCAACTTGAACTTTGGAGTGATTCGGTTTCCAAGTGGAGGCGTAGGCTGGCCGACGGATTATGAGATGCAATTCTATGACCAACCGGTCGACACGGTGACCAGCTCGACTGGTTCGATGCCGATCAACTATCTCGTTACTGATATGAACACAGGAATCAGAGTGGAGAGCATAATTATTGATAACGATAATTCAGGAACACTGACGCTTGGTGATGACATAATTTTGATTCAGAAGAACGGCAGTCAGACGGTCAGGACCTGGGAGATTCATTACCAGCCGCCACAGAATCCGGCCATAGCACCAATCTATCCAAAGTCCGGTGGCAAGTTCCGGATTTATACAAATCGACCGTTTGCAACAGGTGACTACTTCAGTTTTTCGACCAAGGCTATGTCGGTCAATAATGCGAATGCCAATAAGGCGCTGGCCAATATCTCGGTCGTTCCCAATCCGTACATCGCGACCGCATCATGGGAACCGAGATCACTCTATCCTACAGGCCGCGGCACGCGCGTGATTGACTTCATCAACCTTCCGGCAAAATGTACGATCAGAATCTACACGATGTCCGGTGCTCTTGTGAAAACCATACATAAGGATGATTCCAGTCTTAACAATGGTGGCTCGGCAACATGGGACCTCGTATCCGACGACGGAATGGATATCGCATACGGCATGTATTTATTTCAAGTGGATGCTCCCGGCATCGGAAATTACATCGGCAAATTTGCTGTCATTAAATAGCGGAGATGCAAGATGAAAATGAAAGCATTGAAAATATTAACGATAGTAATCTTAATCTCTTCGACAGCATTTTGCCAGAGCAGCTTTCTTTCGAATGTCTCAAAGAGAGGAACTACGGCAGCTACATTTCTCGAGATCGGTCAAGGCGCAAGAGCTGTATCCATGGGAAGCGCCTTTGTCGCCGTCGCAAATGATTTGAGCGACTATTATTGGAATCCGGCTGGCTTGGCTAAGATGGATGGTGTCGGTGTCATGTTCGACCATACAAACTGGATAGCCAGCGTTTCCTACAACTATCTCGCCGCTTCCTATAACCTTGGCGGAATTGGAACTGTCGGATTCAGTTTTACTTCTTCCGACTATGGCGATATGAAAGTCACCACTGTCGATAACCCGAACGGCACGGGCCAAATATTTACGGCTTCGGATATCGCCT
Source organism: uncultured Bacteroidota bacterium (assembly GCA_963704305.1). Taxonomy (GTDB): domain Bacteria; phylum Bacteroidota; class Ignavibacteria; order Kryptoniales; family JAKASW01; genus JAKASW01. The sequence continues at coordinate 3,285,714 of OY969888.1, forward strand.
TCAGTTTGGGTTATGCAATAAACCTGACCGACAATTTCTCAATTGGCTTCAGCCCGAAAGTGATTTATCAATCCATTTGGGACGCAAGCGCAACTGGGATTGCAATGGATCTCGGTGTACTCTACAAAACTCCGTTCAATGGAATTATTCTTGGAATGTCGATCTCGAATTTCGGTACGAAGATGAGGATGCAGGGCGAATCCCTCCTGATAACTTACGACCCTGACCTTACTTCGACCGGAAATAATAGCAAGATTCCTGCGTACCTCGGAACGGATTCGTGGTCGCTTCCTCTGAATTTCAGAGTCGGCCTAGCGTACAGTCCGATTTCGACGGAAATGCATAAACTGACTGTAGACGTAGATGCGATTCATCCGAGCGATAACTATGAGAGCGTGAATGTCGGAGCTGAGTACGTTTTCGATAACCTGATTTCGATAAGGGGAGGATACAAGTCACTTTTCCTCACCGATTCGGAAGAATCTTTTACACTTGGCTTCGGTCTGAAATATGAACTCATTGGAAATGTTGCCGTTGCGCTTGACTATGCATATCAGAATTTCGGTCGATTGAATTACGTCCAGCAGTTTAGCCTGGGAATCAATTTCTGAATAGAGGCACGCGACTGATATCCATGACGTTTCTATCGCACAACAAAGAAGTTTGGACAAGAAAATGAAAAAGAATTTCTTACTCACGGCCTTGCTAACTGCAATTGTACTTTTTCCACTGAGAGGATCAGCTCAGTGGACAAAGACAATACTTCCCGATCCGCCTTACGGGCATGGTGCTTTGCCTGGCAGAGTAATTTCTATGGCGACCAGCGGCCCGAATATTTATGCCGGCACTCTCGGTGGGAACATCTACCTGTCCCCCGATAACGGGAATACGTGGTCTTACATTGACTCCGGTCTGACGACTTCCAATATCACTTCGATCCTCACAACAAAGAATGTGTTATATGTGGGCGCTTACGGAAATATTGCCAATAGTACATACGGCATGCACGGGAAGGGAAGTGGAGTTTACATCTCAACGAACAGCGGTGGCAGTTGGACAAAGGCAGGCCCGTCGTTAGCGGACACAAACATCTATACTCTTGCTGCAGTTGATTCGAACATATTTGTCGGGACGTGGGGCGGCGGCATCTACACATCTTCCGATAGTGGAAATTCATGGACTCCTGTGAATAATGGCATGACAAATCCGTTTGTCCGGACGATAGCGACAAAAGGCACCCGAATATTTGTAGGAACTTGGGGAGACGGGGTTTTCTTCTCGGACGATTACGGCCAGAGCTGGACTCCCAGCAACCTCGGCATAAATAATCTCTTTGTCTACGATATTGCAGCTGACAGTTTCAACGTATATGCAGGCAATACCGAGGGCATTTATCTAAGTAGAGACGGTGGATTCAGCTGGAGCTTGAACGATTCCGGACTGACCACTACCTATGTCAATACGTTCATCGTTCTTCAACCCGATTTGTTCGTGGGCACATCCGGACAGGGAGTCTTCATATCATTGAATAGGGGCACATCGTGGGCGGTGATCGACACGGGACTGACCGACGGTTACATTTACTGTTTCGCCGAAAACAATTCAAGGTTGTTTGCAGGATCTGCCAACGGCGAGATCTGGAGCATGCCGCTAAGCACAATTATGGCGAAGGTGACGGCCATTAAAGAAAAGCCTCAACACCGAATCGCCGGGAGGTTCAGTCTTTTCCAGAACTATCCAAACCCGTTCAATCCTTCAACGGTAATCAGCTATCAGCTATCAGCGGTCAGTCATGTTGCCATGAAGGTCTACGATGTCCTCGGCAGGGAGGTTGCAACTTTGGTGGATGGAAAACAGGATGCGGGAAGCCATGCGGTGAGTTTTGATGGGAGCGGGCTTCCGAGCGGGGTGTATTTCTATCGGATCGACGCTATGACGTCAGACGGTGAGAGATTTCTTTTAAAGAAAAAAATGGTCTTGGTTAGATAAGGCCTAATGATATCTGGTGAATCGCAGATAAAACATTGGACAGTTAGCCGCAGGAGTTAAGTATATGCTCTGGCGAACTGTACCTTGTGTTCTAATCCAACCTTCTCGGCTACGGGTTATGTTTCGAATTAAAATCTGCGCCTTGACGGGGGAATAAGGTACTAGGTAATTGTACGCGGAATAGAAGACGGTTGGCTGACATTGCCTCTCCTTGCCGGGTGTTTTCCTCAACCTACGATGCGGAATTGAAGTTTTTCTCGATCGATCTGAGGGGGTGAGGAATGTTCCTGGATGGAGGATGTCTCAGCAGAATTCTTGATTTTTACTTTTAGCAAGAATATCTTGCAAGTGGTTGAGGAATCTGCATGAAGAATGACGATTTTGATTTTACGCTGAACGACGATGAATACGACGAATTCGAAAGGCGCAATATTAACGAGGAAATAAAGCGTCTTCGGAGAGAAGAGCCGACTTTTTCCAGTATTGCAGCGCTGGAGGAGATAGTTGACTACTTCATGAGTCAGGACAAATATGAAGACGCTCTTTTCTTTGCAAATAAATTGATCGGGGTCATGCCCGCCAGTGCTGAGAACTGGGCGCGGAGGGGGGAGATTAACGAGACGCTGGGAAAATTCGAGGACGCACTCGAGGATTATGCGAAGGCACTTGAGTTCAACCCGATCGAGGTCGACGCTCTCATCGGGCGCGCGAGCTGCCTGCAGATGCTTGACATGTACGAAGAAGCGCTTGAGTGCATAGAGCGGGCACTGGATGTCGACCCCGGCAGCTATGAGGCCTTGATGAACAAGGGAGTCGTTCTGGAAAAGCTTACTCGTTACGAAGAAGCCTCGAGAGTCTTCAAGTATCTCACCGAGCTTGACGGCTCAGATAAAGATGCATGGTTCGAACTTGCATATTGTTACGACTACCTCGACCAACCTGATAAGTCTTTGAAGTGTTACGACAAAGTCATTGAATTGGATCCGTATAACTACAGAGCATGGTACAATCGCGGCATTTCACTTAATTCACTCGGCAAATACCAGACGGCCATCGAAAGTTATGACATGGCGATTGCGATCGATGAGAAGTTCAGCGCAGCTTGGTATAACAGGAGCAACGCTCTACTCAGCATGGGAAAGCTTCGTGAAGCGATCGAGAGTTATAAGACAACTCTAAAGTATGAGCCGAAAGATGTTCCAACGTGGCACAACATGGCGACGGCGTATGAAGAGCTCGGTGAGTACAAGGAAGCCGTGAGGTGTTACGGTGAGGCTCTCAAAGGCGATCCCAATCATGTGGAGTCGCTCTTCGGCCGGGCGGTGTGCTACGATGCGATGAACATGTACAGGAAAGCACTCACTGATTTCACCAAGGCCACCGAGATAAATGGCTCCGATCCGGAAATCTGGCATGCGAAAGGCGATGTGGAGTTTACTCTCGAGCAATTCCGGGATTCGGCCGTTAGTTATCAGCGCGTCACCGAGCTCCAGCCTGACAATGTAGACGGCTGGCTGGATCTTGGCGATGCGCAGGTTGAGTGTCGTCAATACGAGAATGCACTGAAGGCATACGATAAGGCTATCGAGCTGTCTTCTGACTGGGGAGAAGCTTACTATCAAAGATGTAAATGTTGTCTCCAGATAGGTTCGTTTGAAGAGGCGATTGAGAATGCGAAGAAAGCACTTGAATTAGAGCCACACAAGATAAACACTTTTTTTCAGGACTTCGGGCAGATTCAACACTCGAACCCTGAAATACTCATCAAGTTTGTTTTCCCGGTTTATGAATGGCTGGTAAATGAAAAGAAATATAAAGAGTCACACTAAACTTGTCGGGATAGTCGGTCACCCTATCTCGCACAGCTGGTCGCCGATAATCCACGAGACCGCATTCAAAATTACAAAGCAGAATTACTCGTACTTTGCATTTGACGTTCTTCCGAAGAACCTTCATGATGCATTGAAGGGAATTCTTGCGCTTGGAATTGTTGGCATCAATGTGACAGTTCCGCACAAGGAAGCCATTCTGGAGCTGCTAGATGAAGTCTCCGCCGACGGTCGACTTGTCGGTGCGGTGAACACGGTTTATACTGAAAACGACACGCTTGTCGGACACAATACGGATGTTGATGGCGTCACTGAAGCACTCAAACCATATCGCGACGAGATCGCAAACGAGAGCGTTACAGTTTTCGGAGCAGGCGGCGGTGCTCATGCGGTTGTCTACTCTCTCATTTCATATTTCCGGCCGGGTCGCATCTTCGTTATAAACCGGGACACTTCGCGCGCCGAACTGCTAAAGAAGTTTTTTGCAGACTCACAGAATTATAACAAAATCGCGGTCGTCGAGCTTCACGGCCCCGATGAGGGCAGTGCAGTTGATGCGAGTAAGCTCGTTATCAACGCTACCCAAGTTGGAATGTTCCCGGCAATCGATGAGAGCATCATGGTCGCTGACACAAGGGACTTTGACGGAAAAATCTTTTTCGATCTTGTGTACAATCCGGTTCAGACTAAATTCTTAAAGGCCGCCAGGAAGAAGAACGCGGTGACGGTTAGTGGACTTGAAATGCTTTACAACCAGGCAGCTAAATCGTTCGAGTTGTGGACCGGAGTCCCCATGCCTCTTGACAAGGTGCGTGAGAAACTCGACGAAAGATTCCTCGGCGCAAGCCTTCCTAAGGGACAACGAATCAATGTCCGTTAATTAGTCGGGGCACATCGGATTGGCTGCACAGCAAACAGGCGTTACATGTTTCCAAACTGACCGCCCAGACGGACTCTTACAGCGGGGTTGACCTAAATATCCAACAGCAGTTTCACGATCAAGATCGCGTCATCGACGGGTCGTTGAGACATCGGAATGTTTTCAGTGACGCTGACTGAAAGCCTTCGGGCGGCATCTCTAATTTGCTCCGGCATCTCTTCTGAACCGGCAATTAGTCTCAAGCTATCCATCGCACTTACAGATCGTTCAACTCCTCTTGAGAATCTCGACATAAGGAAAGCTTTTGCGACTGCTCTTCTCGCACAGACGCGGGCTTTTCCATCATTACCTTCGTTCATCGAGTCTTGAGCCTGCCTGAGCTCGTTTTCTACCTCTTCCGGGAAAGCGGTTTGTGGCACAGTCGCTTCAGCGTTTGGTTGAGTTTCCATTCTTGAGATACTCGGAAAGGAACCGGGATGTGTAAGAAGTTTTGTTTCGCATGATTTCGTCCGGTGGTCCCTCCGCGACGACATAGCCACCTGCTTCTCCTCCTTCCGGCCCGAGGTCAACTATCCAGTCGGCGCACTTCACTACGTCGAGATTGTGCTCTACGACTATGATGGTGTTTCCTTTGTCTACCAGTTTGTGAAGCAGTTCCAGCAATATCCTTATGTCCTCGAAGTGGAGGCCGGTCGTCGGCTCGTCAAGTATGTAGAGAGTCCTGCCCGTCGCAACTTTGGAAAGTTCGGTCGAGAGCTTAACTCTCTGAGCCTCGCCGCCAGAAAGCGTTGTGGAGGATTGGCCGAGCCGGATGTAGCCAAGTCCGACCTCGTTCATCGTCGAAAGTTTTCTCCGGATTGCCGGAATGTCTTTGAAAAGTTCGAGAGCATCTTCTACGGTCAACTCCAGCACATCCGCTATTGTCCTGCCTTTGTATTTGACATCAAGAGTCGCAGCACTGTATCTCTTTCCGTTGCAGACTTCGCATTTTACATAGACGTCAGGCAGGAAGCTCATCTCGATCTTTCGCATTCCGTCGCCCTCGCAAGCGGGGCATCTTCCTTCCTGCACGTTGAATGAAAAGCGACCCGGTTTGTATCCTCGAATTTTTGATTCGGGAAGCTGTGAAAATAGGTCGCGGATCGGAGTGAATACGCCGACGTATGTCGCCGGATTCGATCGTGGTGTTCTGCCTATCGGAGACTGATCGACATCAACCACCTTGTCAATTGACTCTATTCCCGAAATTGATTCATAAGGTAAAGGCTGTTCGGCAAGCCTGTAAAAATGCTTGCCGAGAATCCTGTAAAGAGTATCATTCACGAGGGTCGATTTTCCTGACCCGCTGACGCCGGTAATGCAAATGAGAAGTCCAAGCGGAAATCTCACGTTGATCTTTTTCAAATTGTTCCCCGACGCTCCATTTACCGTCAGGAATATCCCGTTCGGTTTTCTCAATTCGTCCTTTGGTCGCACCGGGATTTTCTTCTCGTCTCTGAGATACGCGGCCGTGAGCGAGTCTTTTCTTTCCGAGAGCAGTTCCTTCAAAGTCCCGGCCTTCACCACCCGGCCTCCATGCTCACCGGCTCCGGGTCCGAGATCCACGATATAGTCGGCATTTTCCATTGTCTCCCGATCATGCTCCACGACAATGACGGTGTTGCCGAGATCTCGCAACGACTTCAAAGAGTTTATGAGCCTTATGTTATCACGCTGATGAAGCCCGATCGATGGTTCGTCTATCACATACAGCACGCCGGTCAACTGCGATCCGATCTGTGTAGCAAGCCTGATTCTCTGCGACTCTCCACCAGATAAAGTCCCGGATGGCCGGTTCAAATTCAGATAGTTCAATCCTACATTGAGCAGGAACCTGAGTCGAGTTCTTATTTCATTTAGGATCGGCTGTGCCACTCTTTGGCTTCTCTTGGGAAGAGCTATCCCATCGAAACGTTCGTGAACCTTATCAACCGAGTCTCTTACGACGTCATCAATGACAAGCTCGTTACCTTCTGAGTCGACGACTCTGACAAACCTGCTTTCCGGGCGCAATCGCGTTCCACCGCAATCGGAGCATTCTACAAAGGGCAAGTGTGCTTCGACATCTTTGTACTCGTCACCGAAGTATACCTCGAAATCGAGATTTTGCAACATCGGGATTAGCCCCTCGAACTTCGTATTTAAGTTCGAGATCGACACCCCGGCAAACTTTATCCCTTTCTTAGAATTCTTCTGGTTTTTCCCGAAGAACAGAAGATCGCGAACTGTAGAATCGAATTGCTCAAACGGTGTGTTGACCTTGACATCGTGCGGCTCGAGGATGCTGTTCAACAGACTCATCAGAAAAAAGTCGTCGCGTTTCGGGAATAACAATGCGCCGTCGGTGATTGAGAGCTTGGGGTCTATCACCAGGGATTCCGGAGTGATATTTCGGCTGAACCCGATTCCGTTGCAGGTTCTGCACATTCCGAATTTTGAGTTGAATGAAAATGAGTTCGGAGCGAGATCGGGATAGCTCGTGCCGCACCTGGGGCAGGAGCGGAGTCTGCTGAAGAAAATGTCCTTTTTCAAATCGCTGTCATATATGATTGTCGTGCCGGAACCTCTTTCGAGCGCAAGCTTCAATGAGTCTCTGATTCTCGCAGTGGATTTTTTCTGTACTTTCATTTTGTCCACGACGAGTTCAATGTTGTGCGTTGCGTAGCGTGAGATTTGCATGCCCTCCTGGAGGTCGCGTATGGTTCCATCCACTCTCGCTTGCACGAATCCCTCTGCCATTAACTCGCGGAAGAGTTCTTTGTAGTGTCCTTTTCTCCCGACTACCACCGGTGCAAGGAGGAATACGTTCTTATTATTGAAATCAGTCAAGATGGAGTTGAGTATTTGATCTGGCGCCTGCTGCCGAACAGGGATATTACATTTCACGCAAAATTGTGTTCCGACCTTGGCGAACAGAAGTCGGACATAATCGTAAATCTCCGTGACAGTCCCGACGGTCGAGTGGGGGTTGCTGCTTATTGTTTTCTGCTCAATTGCTACCGAAGGGCTGAGTCCTTCAATCAAGTCAACGTCAGGTCGTTCCAAAATTTGTAAGAACTGGCGCGCATATGCCATCATCGTTTCGAGATAGCGTCGTTGTCCTTCAGCGTAGATCGTGTCGAACGCTAGCGATGATTTTCCGCTCCCGCTTAGTCCGGTGATGACGATGAACTGATTGCGGGGCAGATCTATGTCGATGGATTTCAGGTTATGCTGGCGCGCACCGCGAATAATTATCTTGTTTACTGGATCCCGGTCTATGCCGAGGTTTTTAATCGGTGTGTTTCCCATCTGAATCCCGAATGTATTCATCAGGCTCGCCAGATTCAATGCAGTAAGTATTCGCTAATCCGGCGCTCTCCGAATTTAAATGCTTGAGATCTTGCGGGAGAGCACAGCATCCTTCGAACCGGGATTACAATTTCTGTGGTTCAAATCCTACAAAACAGTATTAAATTAATCGCAATGAAAACGCTCGATTGTGGAATATTTTACGAATGGGAATATGACGACGATTTCGTCTCACTTCTTTCAGACACTTTCCAGTCAAGAAATATTTCACACGAAGTGTTCGGTGTGGACGACTTCAAGATTATTCTGGAAAAAGTCCGTCGCAGAACTCTCTCACTCGGAACTCTCATCGACCGCGCTTCTGATGTAGATGAAGATTGCGAGACAATTGTGAGCCTGCTCGGCCGGAGAGGGGCTTTCATCCTGAACGAGCCCTCCAAAGTCAGGCATGCGTCTGACAAAGCTTCCATGCATCTCGAGTTCATGACCGCGGGTTTATATGTTCCTTACACTATTATTATTTCACCTTACAATGATCAACACGAGGTGAAACTTAGCATCGACGAGCTCGCCCACCTCGGAAGGCCATTCATAATTAAGCCGGCGAATACGACAGGCGGAGGAATTGGAGTTGTAACCGGAGCAGAAGGTCTTCGTGAAGTGATAGACACCCGCCAGCATCACAAGGACGATAAGTATTTGCTTCAGCAAAGGATTGAGCCCGGGATTCTGAACGGCCGGAGGGCCTGGTTCAGGCCGTTTTATGTTTTCGGTAAAGTATATGCCTGCTGGTGGGATGATCAGACACATGTCTACTTAGAGATGTCGCGTGAAGACATCGATAGTCTTTGCCTTTCTGAAATCGAACACGCCGTAAAGAAGATTCATAGTGTTTGTAAACTTGATTTCTTTTCGACCGAGATAGCAATGACCTCCGAAGGAAAATTGATAGTCATAGATTATGTGAACGAAATGTGCGACATGCGTCTCAAATCAAAACATTATGACGGAGTGCCGGATAGTGTCGTCGAGTTGATCGCACGCCAAATAGTTTCCGGCATAAGCAGGACGCTTGGAAGACGCGGCTGATGTATCAGGTGGGTTCAGATTTTGATCGTAATTTTCGTGACGAGGTTTTCTCAGTCGTAGACGTTGAGACTACAGGGTCAATGCCTTCGAACGACAGAATCATAGAGTTCGCCGCTTACAAAGTTCACCAGGGCAAAATCATCGATGAATTTACTACCCTCATTAACCCTGGCAGGCACATACCGAATTTTATCAGAGACATGACGGGAATCAGCAACGAGATGGTGTATGGCGCACCGTCTTTCCGGGAAGTCGCCGTGACGATATGTGAATTTTTGAAGGGTACCATATTCGCGGCTCATAACTCTCAGTTTGACTACTCATTTGTTCGTAGTGAGCTTTCGGCCGCTGGACTCGACTTCGAGATTCCACAGCTCTGCACGAGAAAACTGTGCTCGCGAATTTTTAACCATCTTCCCAGGAAATCGTTGGACCAGGTGTGCCACCATCTTGGGATAAAAATCAACGGGAGACACCGTGCTTTCGGGGATGCGCGGGCAACGGCTCATCTGCTGATAGAGCTCCTCGAGCTCGTCAGCGAGCGTCACAACATCTGTCAACTGGATGAACTTCTGCATTTCCAAAATGTCCAATCGAGGATTGATCCCCACAAGAATCAAAATGTCTTTAGAAAGGCGATGATGGCAGCGCCAAACCTGCCCGGTGTCTATGAAGTTTACAACTCCGATGATGAAATCATTTATGTCGGCAAAGCGAAGAACCTGAAGCTCAGGATCGCATCTTACCTCACGCAGAATGCGAAGGACTCGGACAAAGTCCGGAAAATGCTTCTTGAGGCAGGGAGGGTCAATTGCGAATTGGCATCATCAGAGCTGCACGCGTTCCTCAAGGAATTGCAGTTGATCAGAAAATACCAGCCGAAGTTCAACTCGCAGCTCGTTTACACGAGACGTTTTCCTTTCATAAGACTCTCGACTGAAAAGAGGTATGACCGGCTTGACATGGTTTATGAACTAGACGAAGTGGGAAGGTATTACGGTCCCTTCGAAAGTTCGTTCATCGCAGAGCAGATTCTTTTTGCGGCCGACAAGTATTTCAAGCTCGTGAAGTGCGACAATGATTTTGCACGTCCGTTTGATCCCTGTTTATACTTTCATATCGAAAGGTGCATGGCGCCGTGTAAAGGAGGTGTAAACATTGATGAATACCAGCGAGAGGTGGAAGCGGCTGAAGAGTTTTTGTCCGGATCATTTGAGAAACTGACCCAGGAGTTGAGGATGAGGCTCGACGAGCTTTCCAAGAAATTGGAATTTGAAGATGCGGCGGAGGCCAGAGATATGATCGAAGTACTGGAGAAGACCTCTTCTCGCCTCAAACTGCTCGACGGACCTGTCGGTAAGGCGAACTTTATATGCGGATGGGCGAGAGAGGGAAAATTCGAACTCTATAGAGTTCACCGGGGTCTTCTGGCAGGACCGGCTGTTGCTAATGAAGTTGAGCTTGCGACCGCGCTTACATTTTTACTGAACGATCCCTCTATCATTTCTGGCGACTTCGTTCCCTTGAGAATACTGCTCAACTACGCGTTGAAGAATCCACAAGGGTTTTTCAAAGTCGGTACAAACAGCGGGGATGGGGAAAGCACATTGGTGGAGCGAGTAAGAACCGCCGCCGCATCCCGTCAAGGCAGCGGTTCATGAGGGTTACTGATACCTGGTGCTAAAGTTGCTTCAAATATCTCTTTGCTCGGACCGCATACTGGGACTTTGGGTAGTCCTTGACAAGTTTTTCCCAGCTTGCTCTGGCGTTTGCCTTGTCGCCAAGTCTGATATATGACATCCCAAGCATCACGTAAGCCGCCCCTTCTTTGTAACTCTTGGGATAGGTCAGAGTCTTCTTGAATTCCTGGATCGCATCGCTGTACTTCTGCATGGCGTAATAACATTCACCGAGCCAATAGTGCGCGTTGCTGACCAGCGGGTCTTCAACCCTGCTCGCGGCTAAGTTCTCAAGGCTGGCAGATGCTTCTTTGTATTTCCTGGCCCTGAAATGCTTTAGTGCTTCATCATACGTCTTCTTGAACTCCGCGTTTGTCATAGTTGCGCCCTGAGTTGCCGCGCCTGACATCAATTGCTTCTCCATCCCTGCATTCTTCGCACTGAGATCGCGGTTGATCTGCTGCTGGACTGTGAGCTCCGAATCGAGCTGGTTGACGCGATTCTGTAAGTCCTGAAGATCCTGCCATTGCTGGCTGCTCTGCCCGAGCTTGGAAGTAATATCAGCGACTTTTGCATTCAAAGCCTTCTTATCCTGATCTAGCTGGGCATTGGATTTTCTCAGTTGAGCATTCTCAGCCCTTAGCCTGTCAGCGTTGGCCTGAAGCGAATCTATTGCCAGCGAGTCCGCCAGGGTTCTGGTACCTTGAGCTGTCTCTATACTTGTTCCACATCCTGCAAGGAAGAGATTGGCCGCAAAAAGGATGCTGACAAGCAGGTATGGTGCCCCACGCAGTACACGTATCATGTAAGTTCCCTCCTCGAGGTTTTGTTTGAGAATTCGAATGAAATTAGACAAGCATACCTTAAAAGTCAAGAAGATTGCAAGTTAAGTAGTGGGCTAATTTCAAGTTATCGCACACTGAACACACTGAAGAGGAGACAGACTCTCACTGATGAGATAACGATTTTTTTGATCTGTGACCGTCCCTTCTTTCCTGTGTTATCCGCGTGCCATTGTTTCGATTCAAGGTATCCCACTTCCGCAAGTTGGGATATCAACGCTTTCCTTAGACACAATTGCGGAACTTTTGTGAGCGTCCGAAAGTTCAAGACTTCGATGCCTTTTCTTGAACAGGAGACAATTCCCAAAAACAAAAGGAGGAGTAATGCCTAGAAAAATAGTTACCGCAATCGTGACCATTTTTGCGGCCGTTTCCGTACTGGTGCTGGTTGCTGCGAAGCCGACCGGCAAGATGCCAGGGTACACGAAAGTCCAGATCGAACGAGGGAAATATCTCGTTAATGCCGTGGGAGGTTGCAATGATTGCCACACGCCGCACATAATGACATCGCAGGGCCCGGCTCCTGATTTTAATAGATTTCTTTCAGGAGCGCCCCAGGATGAACAGGTGCCCAATATCCCCGCCGGTGCAATCGGGCCGGATAACTGGAGCGCCATGATGAGCGGAGACATGACAACTTGGGCTGGCCCATGGGGAGTGAGTTTTTCGTCAAACCTAACCCCCGATTCCACTACTGGGATAGGCAGCTGGACTGAAAAAATGTTTGTTGCCGCGTTGAGAAATGGGAAGTACTGGGGAAGCGGACGCTCTCTATTGCCTCCCATGCCCTGGCAATCGCTGAGGAACATGACCGACAACGACCTGCGTGACATTTATGCTTATTTGATGTCGCTCAAGCCGATCAAGAACGTTGTTCCTGCTCCGATTCCTCCAAGGCAATAAAGTCTGTCTAAAGACGGGGCAGACTCGAGCGGTCATCATTCAGTCTGCCCCTCGATTCAAATCGCTCACTTCCAATTTTATCACCCACGGATCATTGAGATACTCGAGGTTAGCTTTTTTCCATCCTTTTCGATAGATTCTTACGGCATTAAAAAAGACAGAACAGGCAAATTGCTGAGAGCATCCGCTACCCCAACTTACGAATTCCACATTTCTCGCAACGCTCGCGACAGGTTCCATTTTGACGAGACCTTCTTCACAATAACCGGCGACATCATCTTTTCAAATTTCCGTGCGGCGCAAATGTTTGCTTCGAAGATTAATGAGATGAAAGCGTCAGAACGTAGTCCGCAAACTACGTCGCACGAAAATCGTAGCCAGGTATCTCCAGGCGAAATCAATGCGATGGGACTTTTTCATGAAGTGTTGCATTACGTTATCGATTCCTACGTCAATGCGGTTAAGCCGACAGCATTCAAGCAGCTCGAGGAATCGCTGAAGAAAGAACTTGGCGAAAGCGATTTGTCCAAATGCTCTGAGAAGTTCGTGGAATTATTTCCGCCGACTTCCGTCTACCAGGGAAAAGAATCAGCAAAGGACTTTCTCGCAAGTGATGCGGCCGGCATTCCTCGCAGACATGTCACATTGAATGAACTAATTCTGCTCTGGATAGAAAATCGGAATCCGGCATTTGATTCGATCAATGACCTTATTGGAGATTCGCGGCTCAAGACAGAATCTCATTATGATGAGTTGATTTCGCTAAGCGACACTTTCTTCGAGACACAACCAAAATACGGGCCGACAAATTCATCTCTCCTAAAGATGCTGCTCGCACCTATCGAGGCACATCCGAACTCAATATCCGACCAGCTTCAGTTCATGGTCAAACACTGGGAAAAGATTCTTGCAAAGTCTCCATATTTGCTCAGACTCTTGAACAGCATCGACTTCATAAAAGAAGAGGGAAGATATTTCCAGATGCTTGCGCAAGCGCAGGCAGACAAGTCGAAGATTCCCGACGTTCTTCAAGCTGAGTACTTTGGATTCGGCGATAAGGAGCCGCCTCTCGTTCCTCAATTCAAGGGACGGTATTTTGAACCTGAACAGTTCAGCACCGACTTAGGATGGATGCCAAGACTTGTTCTCATTGCAAAGAACGTGTATGTCTGGCTCGACCAGCTGAGCAAAGAATATCAGCGAGCGGTTACGAGACTCGATCAGATTCCTGATGAAGAACTGGAGATTCTGGCGAAGCGAGGCTTCAGCGGTCTCTGGCTGATCGGAATCTGGTCGCGGAGTCCGGCCTCTCAGAAAATAAAACATTTGAATGGCAATGTCGACGCAATAGCATCCGCATATTCACTTAGTTCATATGATGTCTCACCAGACCTTGGCGGTGAAGATGCTCTGCGGAATCTCGGGTGGCGGGCATCAAGATACGGAATTCGTCTCGCGAGCGACATGGTTCCGAACCACATGGGTATTGACTCGTCATGGGTCATCAATCATCCTGATTGGTTCCTGAAGTCTGATTACTTACCGTTCCCCAATTATTCTTTTAATGGACCTGATTTGAGCAACGATGAGAGAGTCGGCGTGTTCATTGAAGACGGATATTGGACGAAGCGTGATGCGGCTGTTGTCTTCAAGCGTCTCGATCGATGGACGGGGGATGTGAGATACATTTATCACGGCAACGATGGCACGCATATGCCGTGGAACGATACCGCCCAGCTGGATTTTACCAAACCGGAAGTAAGGGAAGCAGTAATTCAGACAATTGTTCATGTCGCACGGATGTTTCCGATCATCCGATTCGATGCTGCCATGGTGTTGAGCAAGAAGCACTATCAGCGCCTTTGGTTTCCGGAACCGGGAACAGGTGGCGCGATTCCTTCTCGATCGAATTTCTCGATGACGAAGGAACAATTCGACAAGGTCGTGCCGAATGAGTTCTGGAGGGAAGTGGTCGACCGCGTGCAAGAACAAGCTCCCGACACGCTTTTGCTCGCGGAAGCATTTTGGCTGATGGAAGGATACTTCGTGCGGACCCTTGGAATGCACAGGGTATATAACAGCGCTTTCATGAACATGTTGAGGCGAGAAGACAACGCCAACTACCGCCAGGTTATCAAGAACGTCCTCGAATATAATCCGCAGATACTGAAGCGCTATGTGAATTTTGTGAACAACCCCGACGAGGAGACTGCGATTGCACAGTTTGGCAAGGACGACAAATACTTTGGCGTGTGCGTCATGATGGCAACTATGCCAGGCCTGCCGATGTTCGGGCATGGCCAGATCGAGGGTTTCACGGAAAAGTACGGAATGGAATATAGACGGGCTTATCGAGATGAGTTTCCCGATCGCAACCTTGTCGCGCGTCATGAACGGGAGATTTTTCCACTCCTGATAAAGAGACACCTTTTTAGCGAAGTCGATAATTTCCTGTTGTATGATCTCTTCACCGGCAATGGAGCAGTCAATGAGGATGTGTTCGCCTACAGCAACGGAGTCGGGAGTGAACGGGCTTTGGTTGTTTACAATAATCGCTATTCTCAGGCATCGGGATGGATCAGAACCTCAGTCGGATTTCTTGATAGTGCTAATAAGATGGTACAGCGAACTCTCGGCGATGGACTTCTTCTCAACGGCGGAAAAGGAAGCTATTGTGTCTTCGAAGACGTGATGACAGGCATTCAGTTCATTCGATCCACCGCGTCGCTTGGAAGAGAGGGCCTCTATATCGAGCTGGGCGCTTACAAGTATAATGTGTTCATGAATTTCCACGAAGTTTATTCAACGGGCGAGATGCCTTACGGTGAGTTGTGTAAACTGCTGGAAGGAAGAGGCGTTCCGTCAATTGAAGAGGAGTTGCTGAACTACAAGCTTCGGAATGTACATGCCGCTTTTTATGAAGCGATAAATGCCGGTAGTTTACGTTATCTGGTTGAAGGCTTGGAAAACGGCAGGGTGAAAACAGATCGATCAAATGCATTCAAAGAGAAACTTGAACGATTGATTTCTACCGTCGCGGAGATCCGACATTTCCAGTTTGACTCTAAGAAATTTGTAGGCGTGAAACGGCGAGAATACAAAGCCTTGCTCTCTTTGATCAATCTGACTGGTGCATCAAACATTCATAAATACATTGCAAGATATCTGTCGCCCTCAGACGATCTTAGTTTGTCCGGCCGGCGCATTCTCATCACATGGCTTTTCTTGGATTGCCTGAAGGAAGCGCTGAGCAAGAACGGAGATAAATCTTGCGATTTGATTGACGATCTTCGACTTTCAGCAAAGATACGGGATTGCTTCAGCGAATTGAATGTGGATGCTGGTACGGCAAGTTACGAGACCAGATTAATTAGAGAACTTCTTGAAGTTGATGATGAGATTCGAAACAAGAGTATAGAGTGGATGCTATTGCATCTACTCAAGAAGAAATCAGCACAAGAACTGATAGGTGTCAATTTCTTTCAGGGGAGCCAATGGTTCAACAAAGAGAGGTTCGAAGATCTTCTCGGATATTTGACTTTGACTTGCTGCATGAATCTCAACTCCATTGATATTGAAATCAGCCGTCGTGAAATTGATAAGAACATGAAAAACCTTGTTACGTCAGCCTTGAGTATCGTCAAAGCGGCGAAGACGTCAGAGTACAGATTAGGCGAGTTGTTAACTTTTCTTGAGAACGGCTGAGCGATCAATGTCACGCCTCTTTCCGGATGAAGGTCTAATGCTCAACCCTGCGTGCAGGAATATTTATCGATGATTGCGCTGCACATCCCTTCACACTCACAATAAGGAGCGGATTGTATGCAACTTACTTATGTGGATTGGATCGTAATAGTACTCTATTTTGCATTCAACCTTGCGGTAGGTCTTTATTATCGGAAGAGAGCGACTCAAAGCGTAAGCGACTTTTTCATCTCAGGTAGAAACGTGACGTGGTGGCTCGCAGGAACATCGATGGTTGCGACCACTTTTGCGGCCGATACTCCTCTTGCCGTGACCGGTCTCGTTGCGAGGAATGGGATCGCGGGGAATTGGATCTGGTGGAGCATGTTGTTCAGCGGAATGTTGACCGTTTTCTTTTACGCACGTCTCTGGAGAAGAGCAGGAGTCTTGACGGATGTCGAGTTCGCGGAGATCAGGTACAGCGGAAAAGCGGCGAGTTTTCTCCGCGGCTTCAGAGCACTTTATCTTGGTCTGCCGGTCAACCTGATCATTATGGGCTGGGTCAATCTCGCGATTGTGAAAATAATGATGCTTACTCTTGGGGTCTCAAAAGTTGAGGCGCTGGCACTCGCAATTTTGATCATGTTTATTACTGCCTCGATTTCAACTTTGTCAGGTTTGTGGGGCGTACTCGTTACCGACCTGTTCCAGTTTGTTTTGAAGATGGGAATGGTGATTGTTCTTGCTGTCTTCGCCGTACAAGCCACAGGTGGAATGGGAAGTCTGATCTCAGGACTTCATCAGGTGGATCAAACCAGGCAGTCGACCGGATCTGTTCTGTCATTTGTTCCCGATTTCAGTTCGACGTGGATGCCGATGATAACCTTCTTTGTCTACATCGCGGTCAATTGGTGGGCATCATGGTATCCTGGCGCGGAGCCTGGCGGTGGGGGATACATCGCACAGAGAATTTTCTCTGCCAAGGACGAGAAGAACTCGTTACTTGCGACTTTGTGGTTTAACATTGCACACTATGCACTTCGTCCCTGGCCCTGGATAATTGTCGCGCTCGTTGCAGTCGTCCGGCTTCAGCATGATCCCGGCTTCATTCAAGATCCGGAGTCAGGCTACATACGAATTCTGGTGACCGATCTACCTGCATCGCTTCGCGGTCTCATGCTTGCCGCATTTGCCGCAGCTTACATGTCGACGATTGGCACGCAGTTAAATTGGGGCGCGAGCTATATAGTCAATGACTTTTACAGACGCTTCATGGTCAAGCACAAGAGTGAAAAGCATTACGTGAGCGTTTCACAAGTAGCCACGATATTCTTGATGGTCTTGTCCGCCGTGGTGACTTTTTATATGAATTCCATTTCAAACGCGTGGAAATTTTTGATTGCCCTCGGTGCAGGGACGGGGTTAGTCTACATCCTTCGGTGGTTCTGGTGGAGAATCAACGCCTGGAGCGAAGTATCCTCGATGCTGGCCGCGCTCGTTACTTCCTTGGCGCTTCAGTATTATTTCCACTTAAGTGACACTGAGCCGAAGGAATTTGCTTACCTTGTTCTTTTGACTGTCCTCATTACCACGGCCGTCTGGCTCGTCGTAACATATCTCACCGCACCCGAAAAAAAAGAGGTGCTGCTTGCATTCTACAGAAGGGTCCACCCGAGCGCGAAGCTTTGGGGACCAATTTCTAAAGAGGCAACAAACGTCCAGCCGGATAAAGACGGGATCTTCAACCTGGTTGACTGGCTCAGTGGCGTGGCGATGATCTATTCGCTTTTGTTCGGTACCGGAAATATCATTTTTGGGAGAACGACTGTAGGTCTGATCATGATAATGGTCGGGCTTATCTTCGGCTCGGTAATCTATATTGACTTGAACAAACGCGGATGGGCAACGTTAGGCAAATAGGATGTGCAGCAGTTAGCAAATAGCTCTTAGGTATCAGCTAACAGCCAATCGCTAATTGCTAACAGCTACCAACTAATCATGACTCAAGATTACATTCAGAAACTTCGAAGGGAATACTCGGGCGAACTGCTCGATGAGGCTACGGTCGATCGTGATCCCTTTGTTCAATTTGAGAAATGGCTCGACGAGGCCGTGAAGGCAGAGCTGCCCGATCCACATGCCATGATCGTCGCGACCGTATCGGTGAGTAAAAAGCCATCCGCACGGGTCGTTTTGCTCAGGAAGCTGGACCGCGATGGTCTTGTCTTTTACACTAACTTCAAGAGCCGCAAGGGAACGGAGATCGCGCAGAACCCGAATGTTGCCGCTCTTTTTTACTGGCAGGGATTAGACAGACAAATTCGCATCGAAGGCATGGTGGAGAAGGTGAGCCCGGATGATTCCGATAAATATTTCCATTCGAGGCCAAGAGAGAGTCAGATCGCGGCGTGGGCTTCTAACCAAAGTGAAGTAATCTCGAGCCGTGGGGAGCTGGATCGTCTTTATGAAGAGTACGAAAACCAATTTGCGGGCCGCCCGGTTACGAGACCTGACAACTGGGGAGGGTTTAAGATAAAACCAGTGACTTATGAATTCTGGCAGGGCAGACCGCGCAGACTGCATGACAGAATTCTCTATACTCTTAATGAGGCTCGCCGGTGGGAAATACGGCGACTGGCGCCGTGAAGATGTCCAAACGGTACCAGACTTCATAGAGATCAACTTTCTTCCAGAATACTTTTTAACGCATCTGCTAATGTTGGGAAATTGAATTTGAAGCCGGACTCCATGAGCTTTTTCGGCAAGACACGCTGGCTCGTCAAAAGTAATTCGTCTGCCATTTTGCCGAGTGCAATTCTCAAGGCGATCGGAGGGATTGGAAGCCACGACTTCCTTCTCATCATCCTGGCAATGAGAGAACATAGCTCCTCATTAGTTGCTGGCTCGGGTGCTGTAAGATTGAACACACCGTGTAAGTTCTTATTTTCCAGCAAAAACATTATCGATGCAATTTCGTCGTCATAATGAATCCATGGTACCCACTGTCTCCCGTTTCCGATTGTGCCACCCACATGAAACTTGAACGGCAAAAGAAGTCTTGGCAGTGCTCCACCATGACTGCTGAATACGACTCCGCTTCTCACGACCACTCTCCTGATGCCCATTGTCTCTATCTCACGAGTTGATTCTTCCCATTGACGGGCAACCTGCGGAAGAAATCCCTCTCCTGATAGAGATTGCTCGTCCAACAACTCGCTGCCTCTGTCACCGTAGTATCCCACGGCGGATGCTTGAACGAATGATGACAAATTCAAATCGTGTTTCGAGTTTCTGATCCCTTCTGAAATTGCTTGCCCGGCCTTGACTCTGCTCTCCAGGATAAGTTTCATTTCTCTCTTTGTCCAGCGACTCGAACTTATATTCTCGCCAACGAGATTCACCACTGCATCGGCATCTCTCAACAAATCGGAAAGTCTATCGACCGAATCGGTGTTCCATGATGCGATCCTGACCTTCGGTCCGAGTCTTGACCTGGCATTCGACGGATTTCGAGTGAGAACTATAACAGAATGTCCCTTTGCAGCGAGGGCTTCGCATAATCCACTCCCGATAAATCCAGTTGCGCCGGCAACTACGACTAGCATCCTTCTTGCCTCGCGGCGGATTGAAAATAGTTCGTGCGATGAGTGTTACATCGCTTTTCACATGTAACCATCAAATAAACTGTCGGCGACATTTTTCTTACCAAAATTGGTGGATATTTCCTTTTTTTTCCACAATTTAAGTGAAAGAGTGGCCAATAAACTAATTGCCATAGTAGTCCTGCTGTTGTTTGCCTTTGTCATGTCGGCGGCAGAGGTGGCATTCTATTCGCTTACAAGCTCAAGAGAACCGCTGAGCGGAAGGATCTCTTCTGCTTTCTTCAAGCATCCGCAACTGCTGTTGTCAACGATATTGATATCCAATGCCGCCTCGGTCTTCCTGTTCACTTTGATCGGGGCCAGCCTTGCTGTCGATGTCTCTTCGAAATTTGCGCTGAACCGGACTCTGATGTTTATCGTCGGCGTATTTGTTTTCTCCGGAATGCTCATCATATTTGCTGACGCTGTCCCCAAGATTGTAGCTGCACGAAATCCGAAGCTGGTCGCTCGACTTTCTCTGCCTCTTCTTTTGCTGTTACTGATTGTCGAGAGTCCTCTGGTTTTCCCGCTCAACTTTTTTTTGTCAAAGATAAATGCACGGAGGAGGAAATATCCTCTGACGATTGATAGCGAAGGATTGAAGACGCTTTCACAAGTCGCGACGAAAGCTGGCGTCATCGGCGAGAACGAAGCCCAACTTCTTCGAAAGATTTCTTTTCTCGGTGACAGGACAGTTCGCGACTCGATGACGATGAGAGGAGAGATAATAAGTCTTGGTGATGATAGTAAGTTTGATGAGGTGCTGGAAATTTTGAGGAGGAGCGAGCATTCACGAATTCCTGTCTACTCCGAAACACCCGATAACGTAGTTGGTATTCTCTACGCCCGGGATTTTCTCCGCGTCTTTCGGAGAAAGGGTTCCCACAGGAAGTTCACCGCGAGCTCTTTGATGCGAAAGCCGGTGTTTGTGCCGGAAACTCAATCGCTCGAGAAGCTCATCGAGACATTCAGGACGAACAAGGTCCATATAGCGGTCGTGGTCAATGAATTCGGCGGGCTTGCAGGCCTCATAACTCTCTCTGATGTTGTCAGAGGAATCTTCGGCTCGAGCGCAGAGAAACCGAGAGAGAGTTTGCTGATTACCAATCTTCCAGACGGAGGATTCTTAATAAATGGAAATGCAAGGCTCGAAGAAATCTCGCACGATGTCGGAGGTATTAGTTTCGGAATTGATTCAGGAGAAACTCTCTCTTCATTTCTCGTCGGCGTCCATGGATCGGTTCCAAGAGTCGGCAGCAAGATTCAAGTTGGGAATTTCGAATTTGAAATAGCGGAGGCAACCCCCAAAGCAATTTTGCAGGTAAAGCTGCGTCAGTTATATTCAGGTTCGGCCGCAAAACAATGAATGAACGGAGACACATAATCTATCTCGCCGGTTTCATGGGTAGCGGAAAGAGCACGATCGGTCCGCAGTTGGCACGTGAGCTCACTTACGACTTTGTGGACATTGACGATCAAATAGAAGCGCGCGAAGGTGCTTCGATAGCTGACATCTTTCAGAAATTTGGTGAACCATATTTCCGCACTCTCGAGGAGCAAATACTCAGCGATATATCCGGGAGCGAAAAGAATATCGTGGTAGCTTTAGGCGGGGGAACTCTCACCCAGGAGGAGAATAGAAAAATTGTCCGCAGCAAAGGTGTGTTGATCTATCTGAATACGGAGCCCGAGAAGATTCTTGAACGCGTTGGAGAAAAACAGGACAGGCCCATGCTGTTGGACCAGGAGGGCCGACCGCTGTCAGGTGAACAGCTCTCGGCAAGAATCGAATCGCTCCTGAGAGAGCGCGAAAAGCATTATCTCGAAGCAAACATAATCGTCAACACTTCAGAGATGAGTGTCGGTGAAAGTGTGGAAGAAATCAGATTAAGACTGCGCGGGAAAATCATATGATTGTATTGAGCTACCGCGTGAATAAATCGCGCGTACCGATCTATGTCGGCGAGTCCGATTCAACTCTCATGGACCAACTTTGCACCGTTTCCAAACCGGCAGTTGTGGTCGACTCAAAGGTGGCAGATCTGTACAAAGATCTCCTTACAGAAGTTGGCAAGGTGGAGGGGGTCGTTGTCGCTCCTTTACAGGCTACCGAGCGAAACAAGAATTTGGATAAAGTCGAAGAGTTGCTGACTTTCTTCCTGCAGAAAAACATAAGGCGAGACTCAGTGCTCTTTGCAATCGGCGGCGGGATCACGGGGGATCTGGCCGGGTTTGTTGCGGCGGTCTTTCAGCGCGGAATAAATTACGTCCACGTACCGACGACTTTGCTCGCAATGGTGGATAGTTCTCTGGGTGGAAAGGTTGGAGTCAATCACAATCTCGGAAAGAACATGATCGGTGCCTTTTATCAGCCTCTTTGCGTGATCATGAATACAAAGTTCCTGGAGTCGCTTTCGAAGGAAGAACTTGTTTGCGGGCTCGGAGAGATTGTAAAATACGCCGTCCTGGGTGGAGATCGGTTCTTTGAATTTCTGGAAAGGGAACATGTTCGACTGCTTAACAAAGAGAAAAGATCTCTTCAGAAAGTGATAAGAATGTCTGTCGAGACCAAGAAGCGCTACATCGAACGGGATGAGAGAGAGTCGGGGATCAGGGCACACCTTAATCTAGGCCACACTCTCGGCCATGCGATTGAAGCGGCAACGAACTACGATGAGTTCAAACACGGTGAGGCGGTTCTCATAGGGCTTGTTGCAGAGGCACACATAGCGATGCATATGAAACTCCTTCGTCCGGCACATTTCGAGCGCATATTGGTGATCGTCCGCAGTATTGCCTGCCAGAAGAACAGGAAAGTTCCTCTCGACGTTGTGTTGGATCGAATTACGTACGATAAGAAAATGAAGGGAGGTAAGGTACGCTTCGTTCTGCCTGCCGGTATCGGCAGAGTCGTGATTCGCGACGACGTCTCTAATCGGAACATCACCGATGCGATGAAGTTTGTTTCATCGGATGGATTCCTGGCGTTGAATTAATTTTGAATTATGAATTTTGAAAGTTGAGTTTATTACTGAGAACTGATCACTGATAATTGATACCTGTCTGATGACTACCTACAAGCAAAGCGGTGTTAACATAGACGAAGCTGAGGAGCTCGTCGCGAGAATCAAGCCGCTCGCGAAGAAGACTTTCAACAAGAATGTTTTGTCGGAGATCGGATTTTTCGGGGGATTTTTCAACGGGAAATTCCCTGGTTATCGAAATCCGGTTTTGGTTTCGAGCGTTGACGGCGTCGGGACGAAAGTCAAGATTGCCATAGAGATGGGAAAACATGATACGATCGGGCAGGATCTTGTTAATCATTGCGTCAACGACATCGCTGTGGGTGGAGCAAAACCGCTTTTCTTCCTCGATTACTTCGCATGTGGAAAGCTGAACGCCGATGTCGCCGAACAGGTTGTTCTGGGACTCTCAATAGCCTGTAAGGAAAATGGAGTCGCGCTGGTTGGTGGAGAAACGGCAGAGATGCCGGGGCTGTATTTGAAAAATGATTATGACCTTGCGGGCACGATCGTCGGGGTGGTTGATAAGTCCAAGGTGATCGACGGAAGCAAAGTGAAAAAAGGCGATGTGCTCATCGGCATTCCGTCAACCGGGTTGCATACAAACGGCTATTCGCTCGCAAGAAAAACATTGTTATCACAGTATTCGCTCGATAGTTATGTCGCCGAACTCGGCGAGACTCTCGGTGAGGCGTTGCTCAAATCTCACAGGTCATATTTAAGGCTCATAGAGTTGGCGACTAAGAAATTTCCGATTCACGGCATCTCTCATATCACCGGCGGAGGAATCGTGGGCAATACGTCGAGAGTGATACGGAAGCCGCATGAGTTCAAAATATTCTGGGAAAATTGGGAAGTACCGCCGATCTTCAGAATGATTCAAACTACTGGAAATGTCCCAGAGGATGATGCACGCAGAACACTAAACCTGGGAATAGGATTGGTTTTTGTTGTCTCCGCGAGATATTCGGATCAACTCATCTCGAGCTTGAAGAAGAAAGGGGAGAGGTGCTTTGTTGTCGGGGAGGTCCTGAGATGACAGGTTCCCGGTCGTTAGAGAATTCTTCGTTTTGAATTACTAATCGTTGACAACATAGTCATCCCGGACAGCGTTTACGGGTAGGCGCGAAAATCAAATTGCGGCTTCGGTTTCTAATTCGATACGAAAGTTGTCACACTCGACGAATCTAAAGTGGCAGTGAAACTGCCGTTTGAGACGGTGATGTCACTTTCTTGTAAACAATTCTTCGAAATAGATGTGACATACGGTGTAAAGTTGGTTGCGCTCCCGTTCCATATTACAAATGTTTGGTTGACCGAGGCGGCGTCATTTATGGCAACGATAACTGTCCTGGACCCGTTCTTGAATGCTGATACAAAGACTCTCGCTTGGGGGATGGCATTAGCACTTACCCTGTAGAATCCAGGGCGAACGAATCTGGCATACTGGGACATGACGTATCCTCGCTTCGTGACGTTGCTGTTTTCATCTATCAGGCCATAAAACCTTCGGATGTACCACCATACGTAAGCGTTCATTCCAGCTTTCATGCAATCGTCAATCTCTTCGGCCGTTATATACACCGCTCTCCATGTGGTGTCGGTTGACAGATGCTCGGTCATCCACACCTCTTTACCTTTGTTTACAGCCAACGGATAACTTGTGAGTCCTCCTCCATAAAGGTGTCCACCGATGATCGATACGTTCACCGCCGCAGCGGGATCGTTGAGCATAGGATCGGACAAGGCATGATTGAAGTTCTCCGACTCAGGCGCGATGATTTTTGTACCGATTGTTGGTGCATTGTTTTTGACAAAATTGAGCAGCTGTGTCGCGTTCCAGCTGCACGATTCATAACTCACCGAAGCGTCAGGTTCGTTTTGAACCGACACGGCATATAGTGGAACACCATTACTCGACATGTAATCTGCAAAAGCTTTCAAATGTGCCGCATAGGGAGCATAAGCGGAAGTGTTGAGTATGCCGCCAACGATATTGTCGCTGCTTTTCATCCAGGCTGGTGGTGTCCAGGGGGAAGCAAATACAACAGCTCCAAGCGAGTACGCCAGCTTTGCAGTCGGGACTTCAAGATCAAATTGCGATGAATCGTAAGAGACTCGGATGCGGAGTATGCTGAGACCGATTTGTCCAGGTCCGGTTCCGAAAGCCTCCTGTACTTGCTCGGAGGTCATGTCGGGAATCCAGCCAGGCATATTTACGCCGCCGAAGCCTCTGATGATTTGCCGAGTGCTGTCCATGTAAATGTTCACCGCATTCGGTATTGTTTCGGTCGGCCCGGTGACCGAACTCTGTTTCTTTGAGCAGCCTGCTAACAACAGTACGGAGGCTAGCGCGATGCCGAGCGTTCTGCTTCTTTTGAAATTACCACACATGGAATTTCCATTTTGTTAGTTCATACAGTTTGACAGTTTTCCCGTTGACATATTGCTGCTGCGGAAACGAACTGGCTCGTGATCGTCGCTTCCTGTTTGAATTATACCCCAAATGGCATTCACTATCAACTCTGACTGGCAAGGGTCTACACGTGAAAGCACTTGCACTGCACAAGTTGAGGAAGATCGAGATTCATTGCATGTCATCTCGACGCTCGTGTGCTGGCTTTCTGCGGAAGATTCCTCCTCGCACACATGACTTATTCGCCGCAGGAGGTTTAGTTAGAAAATCTATTTGTTTGCCAGCATGGTCGATGCAATCCGATTCACATCTCTAACAAGTCTGTCTACATGTTTCCAGATAGCATTGTCGAGTGCTTTGTATCCGTCCGATTCTAAATGAAAAGTTTCCTGGTAATGCTCGACGATGAGTTTCTTCACTGCGGCAGTTATGTCGGCTTCTAACTCTTTCATCCGCTTCTCATCTTCAATTACTGCGTCGTGAAGCTTCTCATACTCTCTCATATCCTCTTCCGATAACCCTGACATGACGCTTGCCTCCTGTTCTTGAAAGAGTGTGACCGTCATCTCGAGAATGGCGGCCACACGATAATCATCTTACCAGATCTTAGCTCTTACATCTTCAGCTCTATACATCGGATCGCCCGGCTTGCAACCAAATGCTTCGTAGAAAGCAGGGAAGTCGGAGAGCGGTCCGTTGCATCTGTACTCGTTCGGAGAATGAGGGTCTACGATGATTCTCTGACGCAATGCCTCCGGCCTGTCATTCTCCCTCCACATTTGTGCCCACGCGAGGAAGAAGCGTTGCTCAGGGGTGAATCCGTCGATCTTTTCCGGGCGCGATTTGCCCTGAAGCGTCTTCTCGAATGCATCGAACGCTATTGAGACTCCTCCGAGGTCGGCGATGTTCTCGCCTTCTGTCAGCCTGCCATTGACATGGAGAGAATCTAAGACGGTGTAATCATTGAATTGGTTCACAAGCACTTCGGCCTTCTTCTTGAAGTTCTCTTCATCAGAAGAGGTCCACCAATTCTTCAGGTTTCCTTTTGCATCGAACTGGCTCCCCTGGTCGTCGAATCCATGCGTCATCTCATGTCCGATCACGGCGCCCATGCCACCGTAATTGACCGCGTCATCGGCCGTCGGATTGAAGAAAGGCGGCTGCAGAATTCCGGCAGGGAACACTATCTCATTCATTGACGGATCGTAGTAAGCATTTACTGTTGGAGGAGTCATTCCCCATTCCGTGCGATCGACGGGCTTGCCAACCTTGTTGATTTCAAAGTTGAAATCAAACTCATTTGTCCTCATAACGTTCAGAACATACGGGCCGCGATCCACTTTCAAACCTGAATATGTCCTCCACTTGGCGGGGTAACCGATCTTATTGACGATCGCGCGGAGTTTCGCAAGCGCTTGTGTCTTCGTAGCCGCGCTCATCCAATCGAGATTTTTGATTCTCTCGGCGAATGCTGATTCAAGGTTGTGCACCATTTCTTCGGCG
This sequence comes from uncultured Bacteroidota bacterium, assembly GCA_963704305.1. Taxonomy (GTDB): domain Bacteria; phylum Bacteroidota; class Ignavibacteria; order Kryptoniales; family JAKASW01; genus JAKASW01. Next base: position 3,312,522 of record OY969888.1, read on the forward strand.
CGTGCCTTCGCCTGCGGCGAGAAATATTTCGCGACGTACAGTTTGCCGAGCGAGAACCCGATCGAGCGGTCGATTCTCTGAAGCACACGCTTCCATCTCGGCTGTAGCTCCTTGGTTCCTGTCAGGACGGTGCCGTAGAAATGGAAATTCTCATCGACAAACTTCTGACTCAGGTATGGTGCCATCGCATTTACGAGGTGCCAACGCAAATATGCCTTCCAGTCGCTCAGCGGTATTTCTTTGAGCATCACGCCAACTTCTTTGATGAACTTCGGCTGTCCGACATTGACCTTTCTCACGTCGGATAACCTGAAGTACTTAATGTACGTGTTCCAAGAAAAGTCAGGCGTTAAGGCATTGACTTGCGCAAGAGTCATCATGTTGTAAGTCGCCTTCGGGTCTCGTCTCTCGACTCTCGTCATCGAAGCTTCGGCAAGCCTGTCTTCCATATTCATTACTGTTTTAGCTTCAGACGCCGCCGCGCTCTCGTCGTCGCCCAACATGGTGAACATTCTCTTCATGTAGCTGTCATATTCCTGAAGAATGTCCTTGGATTGTTTGTCTGTCTTGGTGTAGTAGTCGCGGTCAGGAAGGCTCAGTCCCGATTGGTGGATTCCCGCTATCATCATTTCGCTGTTCTTTAGATCCTGCTGGGAAGTGAAATAAAATAGAGCATTTACTCCAAGGCGTTGAAGCTTCGCTATAACGTCTTCGAGACTCTTTACATCAGTGATCCCATCAATCTCTTTCAGGTACCGTTCGAGCGGTTTCACTCCTTCGCTCTCTGCTGTTGCTGAGTCCATTCCACTGAAAAACAGGTCTCCCACCAGTTGAGGGTCACTCCCTTTCCTGGCAGACTTGTTAGCAGCCGCATCCTCTGCTATTTGGCGCATGATAGTCAAGTTGCGGTCGTAGAGCTCTGTGAAACTACCCCACCGGCTGAACTCGGGAGGTATAGGATTCTTCTTCAGCCAATCGCCGTTTGCGTAAAGATAGAAATTCTGGCTGGGCTTGACCGAAGTATCTATGTTGCTCGGGTCGAGAGGCGGCAATGTCGGTTGCGGTTGACTCTTCTGTGCCATGATACTAGATGACATCAAAGTTGCTGTCAGTAGAAGTCCGAATATCACCGCGCGAGGAAATAGTGAAGGAAAATACATATTCGATCCTTTCCTTTTTAGTTGAAGAAACGAAGGAGGATAGGCTCCATGAGTTGTAAGCGCGCCGTTTAGTAACCCCGTTCTCTTTTTGCCAAACAGAATGGTGGGATAGCGGGGAGATTCTACTAATCAAATAATGCACCGGATACTAATCACCTGTTGACATTTTCTTGTATATTAGCAAACGGAACGTTGTAAGCACTTGTTTAGTCTTCTGCTCCATAGAATGGAATCTTTTGCGAAGCATAATGTAATCCATTTGCTGTTTCGGTAAAAGTTCTTTGATTTGAAATTGCTTTTTACCCAACGTGAAAATAAATTTTCTATATGAACAACCTGTCCGGTAAAGTTGCATTGGTAACGGGGGGATCAGTGGGGACAAAGCTCGCGCGCAGTTTCCTGGAATCCGGATGCAATGTCGCCTTGGTTTACAGGAATCCTGCGAGAGAGGCCGAAGTTAAGAAGGAGTTTGTTGAATTCTCCGATGTATTCTTGCCGGTCAAGGCCGATTTGTCAGATTTCGATGCCGCAAAGCAAGCTGCTGCTTCGGTCAGCACAAGGTTCGGAGGAGTCGACTTCCTGCTCAATTCCCTCGGCGGATGGATAGGAGGGAAGCGTTTGCACGAGCATACGTCTTCCGAAATCCAGAAAATGTTTTCCATCGACTTCATCCCGACGTTTAACATTATGTCCGCCGTTCTTCCGATCATGATGAGCCATCGCTTCGGGAGAATCGTAAACTTCGTGTCTTTGCAGGTGTTCGGAACAGGGGCGAACAATTCAATTTATTCCGCGTCGAAATCTGCGATCTTCGCTTTAACGAAGGCTGCCGCTGAAGAGTACAAAGATTTCGGCATCTCAGTCTATGCGGTGGCACCTTCTATAATCGACACTGAAAGCAACAGAAGATCTATGCCGAAAGCCGACGCTGGCAGGTGGGTGAGGGTAGAAGAAATAGTAGACGCGGTATTGTACCTTTGCAGTGCCGGCGATTCGTCAAGTGGAACAATCATAAAATTTGCGGGAAAACTATAATGACACTGAAAGAAACCATCGATGCACACATGAAACAGGCGATGCTCAAAAGAGAAGCGACACGCCTCTCCACATTGCGAATGATAAAAGCAAAACTGTTGGAGAAGGAAGTAGAAAGGAGAACGACTCCCGGCGGGATTAGTGCCGCAGATGAAATGCAGGTCCTCACGAGTTCTGCTAAGATGAGGAAGGAGGCGATAGAAGAGTTTGAAAAAGCTGGACGAAAGGATCTTGCCGACAAGGAACGCGCTGAACTTGAGATCATCCAGGAGTATCTTCCCAAGCAGATGACTCGTGAAGAAATTGCAAAGGTTGTCGCTGAACTGGCAACGCAGCTTGATGCACAGACTCAAAAAGATTTCGGCAAGCTCATGAGCGCCGTGATGAAGGAATTGAAAGGGAAGGCTGACGGGAAAATCGTGCAGGAATTGGTCAAAGAGAGATTAGGTTGATAAGCAGCATAGACATAATTCTGCTGATCGCCCTCATTGCCTCTGCCGTCCACGGTTTTTCAAAAGGATTAGTGAGCAAGCTTCTTTCACTGGCGGCACTTTTGATTGGCATTATCATCGCGGCGAAGCATTCTAAGGAGATCGCTTTGCTGGTGCAGAAGGTGCTCGGCGTGAGTGAGACGGTTAGCGGAATAATAGGGATCATTCTCCTGTTCATATTGCTGTTCATAATCGCCGGACTTATCACAAAAATATTCAAGAAAATATCCATCTTTCAGTTCTGGGACAAGATCGGTGGAGCGGTTTTCGGTGTTTTGGAAGGTGCGGTGTTGTTGAGTCTCGTGCTTCTCGTTCTGTCGATGTTCGATATTCCTGCGTCCGGCCCATCGTTGAAGAAATCGTTCATGTATGAGCCGGTGAAAGGATTTGCCGGGGTCGTCTACAACACGTTCATAACGAAAACGTCGACGGAAAAGTATATCGATGACTTTTTCAGCTCGTCTCATAAATGATTGAGCGCGATCCGGAGCTGCTTCGGTCGTTCGAGAAGCTTGAATTTCCAAAACTCATTTCATACCTGAAGGGTCTCTGTCAAACCGAGCTCGGCGGAGAATACCTCGACGACATTCCTCTGACCTTCGACAAATCCTCGCTCGAAAAAGAGTACAGGATTGTCGATCAGGCCCATTCATTGTCCGTTCGAAATATCTTCCCCGATCTGACTGGTGCGAAGGATGTGCGTGCGTCCCTCGTTCGCGCGTCGAAGGAAGGGAGCCTTCTCCAAGGCAAAGAGCTTCGCGACATTGCCGCGCTCCTGCACGTTGTCGAGTCCGCAAGGAAAAGCCTGCTGAGACAAAGAAGCGAGCTTCCTGAAATATCAGAGATAGGTTTCAGACTTTATCCCGATTCAATTCTCGAATTCAACATCAATAGGGCGATTGACGAGGAGGGAAATATTCGTGATGAGGCGAGCAAGGAGCTTCACCGGATCAGGTTAAACTTGAATCGCACCCGCAGCACTCTTCGAAAGAAAATCATGTCCATAGCACGCTCTTTTTCGGAGATGGATTATTCGGAAGAGGATATCTTCACTCAGAGAGACGGCAGGCTGGTATTGCCTGTCAAAGCGGATTTTAAGAAACAGATACCCGGCTTGATACATGGTTCAAGCGCAACAGGACAGACTGTTTTCATTGAACCCTCCGCAGCTGTGGACTTGAATAATGACGTCATATCACTGCAGTTCGATGAACAGAGAGAAATCGAGAAGATACTCCGCGAACTCAGCGGGAAAGTAAGAGAAGTTGTCCCTCAGCTTCTGCAGGATGTCGATGTCGCAGCTTATCTCGACAGTCTCTATTCACGGGCCGCGTACATAATAAGACTTTCGGCAGTCGTGCCCTCGGTCGGGGCAGTGCGGGCCCCTCGCCTCGTGAAGGCGCGACACCCGCTTCTTGTGATGAAACTCGGCCGGGATAAAGTAGTCCCGATCGATATGTTCCTGGACGATGCAACGCGAGTTGTCGTAATCAGCGGCCCGAACTCCGGCGGCAAAACAGTGACGTTGAAGACAATAGGTCTGTTTCATCTCTGTAATCTTGCAGCAATACCGTTAACCGGTGATCCTGGTACAGAGTTTCCTATTTACGAAAACGTATTCACGGAGATCGGTGACGAGCAGTCAATTGAAAATGATCTCAGCACGTTTACTTCGAGGATAAAACATTTTGTTCACATTATCGACAAAGCTGACGAGAAGTCGCTGGTTCTCGTTGACGAGTTCGGTGAGGAGACTGAGCCGGCTGAAGGAGCGGCTCTCGCATCGGCTATACTTGAAGAATTGCGCGATAGGAAATCGATGTCGTTTGTCACGACGCACAATTCGGGACTCAAAGTCTTTGCAAGTGATGCGCCGGGTATGATAAACGCTGCCATGGAATTCGATCAGCGCACGCTGGCCCCTACCTACAGGCTCATAGTCGGGAGACCCGGGTCCAGTTATGCATTTGAAATCGCCCAAAGAACCGGCATAGAACAGGACGTTGTGGAGCGGGCGCGGAAATATGTTGGCGAAGGGAGAGACAAGCTCGAGAATCTGCTCCTCCGAGTTGAACAGCTTGAGAACGAATTGCGTGACCGGGTTATTGAGATAAAGAAAGAACAGGAACTAGCCGAATCGATGCGGCAGGAATATGAGAGGAAGGTCTTTTCCGTCAAGAAGGAAGCTGCGGAAATAAGAAGGAAGGCCGTGGATGATTCTGAAAAGATAGTCGCTGACCTGAACAAGAGAATTGAAAACACCATTCGGGAGATTCGCGAATCAAAGGCAGATAAAGAGGTAATCAAAAGGTCTCGTGTTGGATCTGATGATTTGAAGAAACAGACTGCGAATATGCGGGATGCCGAGACCGCGGATCATAAAAGGAGTTTCAAAGTGGGCGATCCTGTCTCGATAAGCGGGACACTTCTTGTCGGACAGGTTCTTGAGAAGTCGAACGAAAAGGGAGAGCTTCTTGTTGAAGTGAACGGCTTGAAAATGCGCGTTCACGAGAGCGAACTTTTGCATGCGGCAAAAGACACATTGAAGAGAAACGAATCGACCGTAGAAGTGCACTCCGGAGTCTTAAGTAAAGTCGATATTCGCGGGATGCGTCCTTATGAAATTCAAACTTCTGTTGAAAAGTTTTTGGATGATGCATACCTGAGCGGCCTGAAGCAAGTGGAGATAATTCATGGCACCGGGACAGGTTCATTGAAGCGTGCAGTTGAGCAATTGTTGAAGACCCATCCGTTTGTCATCTCATTCCGGTCCGGTGAACTGGGGCAGGGCGGCCAGGGAGTCACGGTCGTGGAATTGAAACCGGAGTAGTGAGCGAAATACTGGGATGCAGGAATATTGAAATAATGGATTTTTTGGATTAATGTCCGGGGCAGTACCACGATTCTGAGCTGAAGTACCTCGTCTCAATGTTTTTTATGAATTGAAATAAGGGAGAGAAATTTGTCGACGGCTAATCTCAAGAAGGAGCTCACGAGAATCCTTGTCGCTAACCGTGGCGAGATCGCACTGAGGATCATGCGGACGATAAGAGAGATGGGGAAGAGATCGGTCGCGATATACTCCGATGTAGATGTCGCGATGCCGTTCGTACGCTACGCCGACCAGGCTTTTGCGCTCAACGGGAAGGAAGCTCGCGACACGTATCTTGATATTGAGAAGATTATCTCTGTTGCTCGCAAAGCAAACGCCGATGCCATTCATCCTGGTTATGGATTCCTATCTGAAAACTCCGAGTTTGCCCGCGAAGTGGAGAAGGCGGGAATTATTTTCATCGGTCCTGACGCGCGCGCTATGAAATCGATGGGTGATAAAACGGAAGCCCGGAAACTCGTGAGCAGTTTCGGCGTGCCGATAGTGCCCGGAACGTCTGAGTCGATCGATAATCTTAACGACGCAAAGAAGACCGCGCTTGAGATTGGTTATCCTGTTCTGATAAAGGCTGCCGCCGGAGGCGGCGGGAAAGGGATGCGCCTTGTCGGAGAGGAGAGCGAACTTGAATCTAGTATGCGCGGCGCGCAAGCGGAGGCACTGTCCGCGTTCGGGGACGGGCGCATATTCATAGAGAAATATATAGTCAATCCCCGACACGTCGAATTTCAAATCCTTGCCGATAACTGCGGCCACGCAATTCATATGTTCGAACGTGAATGCTCAATTCAAAGGCGTCATCAGAAAGTAATTGAGGAAACGCCTTCGATGGCGTTGACTCCGGAGCTTCGTGCAGAGATGGGCGACGCTGCTGTCAACGCTGCAAAGTCATGCGGCTATATGAACGCAGGGACCGTGGAATTCATCCTGGATCAAAATGGGAAATACTATTTCCTCGAAATGAACACGCGGTTGCAGGTCGAGCACCCCATTACTGAGCTGACCACCGGGATCGATATTGTTCGCGAACAAATTAGAATTGCGGAAGGAAGTTCTTTGGATATTTCGCAAGAGCAAATGACCCGTACCGGACATTCGATCGAATGTCGCATTTACGCCGAGGATGTCTACAATGGATTTATGCCGGATACCGGCATTTTGAAAGCGGTTCGTCAGCCCGGAGGGAATGGTGTGCGCGTCGACTCAGGCGTAGAGACCGGCAATGAGATCTCCGTTTACTATGATCCGATGATTGCGAAACTCGCAGTCTGGGATAATTCAAGGGAGGCTGCAATCAGAAAAAATGCTTCGAGCATTGGAGGACTTCGTGATAGTCGGGGTCAAGACCACAATTCCATTCTGCAAGTTCGTCTTGGAGAGCGAAGATTTCCTGAGAGGCCAATATTCGACTCACTTCGTGGAAAAGAACTGGAACGAGGCTGAAGCAAGTGCTGGCAACATCCGCGACAGTGACCTGGAAGATGCATTCGTCATTGCCGCCCTTCGACTGACGAAAAAATCTCAGCGTGTGGCGGAAGACCGCGCAACGCATTCGGATCGGTCGCGCTGGAAAGACGGGAGATTTGATATCTGATGCCGGCGATCTCGGTCAACGGCAAGGTTGTCAGGTTTGCGATTGAAGATGGTACACTTTCATTCGGATCTCCCGAGAACAAAATCGGATACGATATCCTGGGTGAACAGGATGGGAGGGTGCTCGTTAAGGTTGGAGATTCGATAAGGGAAATTTTCTGCTGGGTGAGTGGTGGCGATGTTGTGATTCATTCTAGCGGCATCACGATAAGTTTCAGTGTGCTCACCGACCGTGATTTGTTGCTGCAGTCATTCGAAAGCGAGAAAGGGGCACATCACCGGCATTCTGAGATAAGAGCACCGATGCCGGGATTGGTTGTGGACGTCCTGGTGAGGAAGGGAGACGATATCAAACATGGAGCGACCATGGTCGTTCTCGAAGCCATGAAGATGGAAAACGAGATACGGGCACCCCAGGATGCGAGAGTTACAAATGTGTTGGTCAAGGCTGGAGATGTGGTCGAGAAAGATCAGACCATTCTCACGCTCGAATAATAAATTTCGGACATCTTCTATTTCAGGAACTTTTTTGCGAATCTGGCATTGATAAGAACGTGTGTTGAATATATATTAGGCGCTGAAGTTCCTAAGAGAGGACGATAGTTGAGTACCACAGTAGCAGAATTATTTCCTTTAATCATAACATAAATATTTTTTAGTAATTGCGATTCAGGTGGTGTGAGAAGTTGTTCTTCACAGAAACCGAGTCGTGGCATCGTGGATGAATTTCTCAACACCCTGGAGAAGAGCTGAAAGTTCTGTACCATTTTGTTTCCTGCCGTACATCTATCCCATTCGGCGAAGTACTTTTCCAATCCGCAAGTTCGATTCCACACTTGGTGAGTAAGGCTCGATGAACAGAACCATTCTAGAATACACTTTGCGAGTTCGCGTTCCGATTCTCATTTTCGTGGCGTTAGCCTCGATTACCATTACATATTTTGTATCGAGACCGACAAGGGAAGGCATCGGGTACGCTCCGACTCAGCCGATTCCTTTTTCTCATAAGCTTCATGCCGGTACGATGCGAATCGACTGCGCATACTGTCACATCGGCGTGTACAGGTCAAGGCTGGCAGTAGTACCTCCTGCAAGCACCTGCATGAATTGCCACACGATCGCGCGCAAGACACAGCCCGAGATTGTAAAGCTCACGAAATATTATGATGAAGATAAACCCATTCCCTGGAAGCGCGTTCATAAGCTTCCTGATTACGTTTACTTCAGCCACAGCTTCCATGTAAACGCAGGGATACGATGCCAGGATTGTCACGGCAACGTCCAAGACATGAATGTGATAAAACAGGTCTCGTCGTTCACAATGTCTGCCTGCTTGGATTGTCACAGGAATGCTCCGACGCGTCTGTCATACATTCCGAATATCAAGCAGGGACCGACTTATTGTTTTGCGTGTCATCGATGACTCAATATGACAACGTCGAAAAGGAACAGAAGATGGAGAGAGAAAAATCTGATTTGAAGAAAGGTCTCGGTAGAAGGCAGATACTTGGATGGATGGGGCTGGGATTGATCGGTGCGTTCGCGATTAACGCATTGCCCTTCAAGTTCATATCGAGGAGGTTTCGCCGGCAGAGCAGACGAAGTAAGAACGTGAACGTTTCAATAAATGGGATGGCTGTGAAGCGGAATAAACCGAAATTCCCAAAGTCAGTGAAGGCGATTTGAGATGGCGGATTTATCAAAAGATAATTCTCAAGAAGACTTGTCAGCATCCAACCATCTGAAGCATGAGGTTTCCGGGTCAGATGATTCCACAGTCCCCAAAGGCCAATTTTACTGGAAGAGTCTGAAGGAATTTCATAACGATCCGGCGACAGCCGAAGCAAAGGCCAACGAATTCATGTCAGGTGTCACTGACGATTTCAGATTGTCAAGTCTGCCGGAAATATCTCGCCGGAAGTTTCTCGCGCTCTTGACCGCATCCGCGTCCTTTGCCGCAGCGAGTTGCAGCTCCTACGAGGATAAAGGAAATGTAATACCGTACAACAAAGAACCTGTCGGTGTTATCCCGGGCGTTGCGAACTATTACGCGTCGACCTGCACAGGCTGCAAGCATGCGTGCGGCACTCTAGTCAAAACGAGAGAAGGCCGGCCGATAAAAATAAACGGTAACGACGAGCATCCGGTGAATCGCGGAAAAATTTGTGCGAAAGGGCAGGCATCGATACTAAATCTCTATGACCCGGAGAGACTGCGTCAGCCCCAAAGACGGAGTGGCAGCAGCTTCTCGGATGACTCATGGGCATCAGCAAACGGCGAAATCATAAGCGCATTGAATGCCGCTGTCTCAAATGGAAAAGAAATCGCAGTGGTCATGGGAACACTTCTTTCGCCGACAACGAAAGCCATGTTTGATGATTTTGCAGCCAAATATCCTACCACGAAGCTCTATTCGTATGAACTTTTCACCGACGTGAATAGGAACTCTGCCTGGCAAAAGTGTTATGGCGACGGTCAGTTTCCACTCATCCAGTGGGACAAAGCTAAACTCATTCTCGCGCTCGAAGCAGACATTCTTGGGAACGAAGGTGATACCATCGAGCAAATGAGGCTCTTCGCTTCAACCCGGAATAATAAGGACCTCGACAAATTCAGTCGTCTTGTTGTCGCTGAGTCTGGCATGTCTATCACCGGCATGAATGCCGATCTTCGATTGAGGATCATGCCTGAGCAGCAGTTTGGATTTGTCATGTCTCTTTTGAATGAGCTCGTCGTAATGCGGCAAATTTCTCGGTACGCTCTCGACAAAAATGTGGTCGATGCGTTGCAGCCTTATTCTCTGCAGAAGTTCGCGATGCAGAACAGCATAGACTCGAAGTCGATCGAGAGTTTAGTTTCATACATGACCAAGCACAGGGATGCAGCGATAGTTTATGCAGGCGACAGGCTTCCTGAGCCCGTGCACATCGCCGTGAACCTCCTCAACGAAGTTCTCGGCAGTTCGACACTATATAGGAATGATCAATCGCGCGCGAGTTTCCTTAGTTACTCTTCAACTCAGGATTGGGAGAATCTGGTCGCGTCGATGAATTCTGGAAGAGTGGGTGTGGTAATTCATTACGATGTTAATCCGGTGTACCATCTTCCCGATGATTACGGATATGCTGACGCATTGAAGAAAGTCGAAACTGTTGTCACGCTGACGCAGTCAGAAAGTGAGAGCTCAGCAGCGAGCAATTGGGTGCTTCCTGCGACACATGATCTGGAATCATGGAATGACTTCAAGACGAGGACGGGTCTCATCAGTCTGCAACAGCCTGTTATCTATCCTCTGTACCAATCGAGACAGAAGGAGGCAGTTGTTCTGACATGGATTGCCGGAAACGATAATGCGTACCACGACACTTTGTACCACGATTATTTAATGAATCGGTGGCAGAAAGAAGTGTATCCTTCGATGAAGCCTGCGGTAGACTTCAAAACTTTTTGGTTCAGTTCGCTTCATGACGGCGTCATCACGTTCGAGGAGAAGACGGAAAACACAGGAGCATTCAAGATCGAGGCCTTCACCTCTCTCAACCAGCCGACCAACTCAAGTGGTTATTCGGTAATCTTGTCGGAAAGCTATGTGCTCGGTGATGGAAGGTTTGCAAATAACGGATGGCTTCAGGAGCTTCCGCATCCTGTGACGAAAGCGGTTTGGGATAATTATGCTGCCGTGTCTCCCGAATCGGCAAAGGAGCTTGGTGTTAATTATAACGATTTGATTGAAGTGCAGATAGGCAATCGGAAGCAAAAACTTCCAGTGTATATCCAGCCCGGAATGGCGAACGATGTGGTAACTGTTGAGCTTGGTTATGGCAGGACAAATGCCGGAACGGTCGGATCCGATGTTGGCGTGAATGCTAATGTCCTCATGAGCAAGGCTGGGTCTCCGAGCCAGTGGATTTTCATCGGTGCGGCGGTGGCCAGGGTCGAGGGCAAATACAACGTGGTCTCGACGATGGAACACAATTTCATCGACGAGCCCGTCACGCGAAACATGGAATTCAACCGAGGTATTATTCGCGACGGGACGGTAGAAGAATATCAGAGTGACCCGGGCTTCATCAAAAAGGAGCGCGAGGAAGCGAAGCCCACGACCATCTATAAGAACTTTGAATATAGCGGTGTCAAATGGGGAATGGCTATCGATCTCAACAAATGCACCGGTTGCAGCGCATGTGTTATCTCATGCAATGTCGAGAATAATATTCCGATTGTCGGGAAGGACCAGGTTGCGGTGGGCCGCGAGATGCAATGGCTCAGGATTGATCGCTACTATTCAGGTCTTCCAGTTGAACCGAAGATAAGTTTGCAGCCGATGCTGTGCCAGCAATGCGATGACGCTCCATGTGAAAACGTATGTCCTGTCGCTGCGACGACTCACAGTCCCGACGGACTCAACATGATGGTTTACAATCGTTGTATCGGCACGAGATATTGCTCCAACAACTGTCCGTACAAAGTAAGGCGGTTCAACTTTTTCAATTTCAGGAAGCGCTACGAAGACGGATATTACGAACTCCAGCCCGCCCCGATGGTGAGCAATCCCGAAGTCACCGTTCGTTCTAGAGGCGTCATGGAGAAGTGCACTTTCTGTATCCAGCGGATCATCGAGGGTCAACAGGAGGCAGTGCAAAACGGAGCGCAATTCAGCGGCAGAGGTATCGTCACAGCTTGTCAGGAAGCATGTCCTGCGAACGCTATCGTTTTTGGAAATCTAAACGATCGCGAATCTGAAGTGGCAATATTGCGCGAGCATCCGCTCGGCTACTATTCTCTGGAGCAGCTCGATACGAAACCCAACGTAACTTATCTGGCAAAACTCAGGAATATTTGATAGGAGTGAACGATTGTCAGCCGAACCTTATGAAGAAGTGATCGACTATACTAAGGCTCCTCCGCTCGTGGAAGGGAATCCGACCCTTTCACACCTGGACGACGACATTGCCAAACCGATGGAGCATCGTCCGTCCACGAAGTATTTCATCGCGCTGGCTGTTACCCTGGCAATGCTCACGTTCGGAATTATCGCCGTCGGTTACACTTTCTACTACGGCATCGGGATGTGGGGCAACAATATTCCCGTGGCATGGGCGTTTGCGATCACGAATTTCGTTTTCTGGATCGGAATCGGGCATGCTGGTACACTTATTTCGGCAATTCTCTTTCTCTTTCGCCAGAGATGGCGCACTGCGATTGCACGCTCTGCAGAAGCGATGACAATCTTTGCCGTTATGTGCGCCGGACTTTTCCCGCTGCTCCATCTCGGTCGACCGTGGTATTTCGCCTTCATTCTTCCTATTCCGAACCAGCATGGACTCTGGATCAATTTCAATTCGCCGCTTGTGTGGGACGTCTTTGCGGTCTCTACATACTTCACCGTGTCGCTGCTCTTTTGGTACATCGGCCTGATTCCCGATCTCGCAACGATGCGTGACAGAACGACAAGCAAGATAAGGAAGACGATCTATTCAATTCTCAGTCTTGGATGGAGATTTTCAAACCGGCACTGGCAGCATTATGAAAAAGTTTATGTGATACTGGCGGGTCTTGCGACTCCGCTAGTCTTTTCCGTTCACAGCATCGTCAGCTTTGACTTCGCGGTCTCGATCCTTCCCGGCTGGCACACGACAATTTTCCCTCCATACTTTGTAGCAGGAGCTATCTTCTCCGGGTTTGGAATGGTCTTAACCGTTCTTATCATCGTAAGAAAGGTCTTCAACCTCGAGTACATAATCACGAAGGATCATCTCGATAAGATGGCGAAAGTGACTTTGCTCGTCAGCATGATGGTCGCGTATGCATACTTGATGGAGCCGTTCATAGCATGGTACAGCGGCGATCCTGTAGATTGGTACCTCGTCATCGCCCGCGCGACGGGACATTACGCGTTTGGGTTCTGGGTGATGACGACCTGCAATGTTTTTGTACCACAGCTATTTTGGTTCAGAAAGATCAGAAGGTCTGTTCCCGCTCTTTTCGTGATTTCTCTCCTCATAAATGTCGGCATGTGGCTGGAACGATACATCATCATTGTCACCTCGCTCTACAGAGATTTCACGCCTTCTGCATGGCACCTATACTCGCCGACCTGGGTCGACTTCGGAATACTTATCGGGAGTTTCGGCCTCTTCTTCACGCTCGTACTTCTCTTCTCGAGAACGCTGCCGGTGATCTCGATGTCTGAAGTGAAAGGCGTCACCGAAAGCGCGCATCCGGCTCATCAGATCGGAGTTGGACATGAGTGAGCGACGGCTGTACGGAATAACCGCGGTGTTCGACATGCCCGAGAAGGTTGTTGCGGCGGCAAGGGCGGCGACGAAGGAAGGTTACAAGAATTTCGATTCGTACACGCCTTACCCGATCCACGGCCTCGACAATATAATGAAACTGAAACGGTCAATGATCGGCATCGTCACTTTGATCTTAGGAATGACCGGCGTGATCTCTCTTGTCACCTTTACATGGTGGACTAACTCCGTCGATTTCCCGTTAGTAACGGGCGGCAAACCATTCTTCGCGTGGCCGTCCTATGTACCGCTCATGTTCGAAATGGGTGTCTTGTTCGGAGCGGTATCGACGGTAATTGCACTTCTTGCGATCTGGCTCGGATTACCGAGAAATAGTCATCCGCTCCATGATACCGAGTTTCTAAAGAAAGTCTCCGACGACAGATTCGGAATCTGCATCGAAGCGAAGGATCCGAAGTTCGACGAGAAGCAAACTCAATCATTCCTGGGAAGTCTCGGCGCAGAAAAGGTAGAACTCGTCTACTTCGAAGTCGAACATTTCACTCTGAAGCAGCTTGTGCTCGACCCAAAATTCATCACAGCGATCGTTGTCGTGGCAGTAGTATCTTCCGGATCGGTTTATTTTGGCTTAAACAAGATGCTATTGATTCGGCCGTGGAGTTCGCTCAACGATCAGGAAAAAGTTCTGCCTGAATCGCGCAGTGAATTTTATCCGGACGGATTTGCAATGCGGCCGCCTGTCGCAGGAACTGTCGCAAGAAGCCAGATGCCTTATGAATTCACAAACGATCTAGTCTCTGCAGAAAAGTATATGAAAAATCCATTGCTGCCGACATCACATGTCATGCAGGTCGGGAGGAGAGACTTCGACACTTACTGCAGTCCTTGTCACGGATATTTCGCCGATGGCGACAGCAGACTGCAGGGACAATTCCCGAGCCCGCCGAGTCTACACACCGACAGTTTAAGACTTGCGCCCGACGGACTTTATTATGAAGTCATCACAAATGGATTTCAGGGTATAATGCCATCCTACGCGAGGCAGATTCCGCGCGATGAAAGGTGGGCAATCGTTTGGTATATCCGCGCGCTTCAGAAGTCCGAGTCACCCGCGGCGCAGGGTGTCGGTGGCACTCAACATCAGGAGGCATCAGCTGCAAAATGAACGCTCCGATCCAAATCGATAGTCAAAAATTGAAGAGCCTTCCGTCTTCATACTCCAAACTCGGTTGGACTTTACTTATTCTCGGAATCTTGCTCACCATAATTTCATTTGCAGTCAATTCGAAGCACGCATCGTTCGGACTCATAATGACATTGACGTTCGTCACGACGGTCGGGATCGGCGCACTCTTCTGGGTCGGGATAGAATATGTGAGCTCTGCTGTCTGGAGCACGCCGATGAGAAGACCATTCGAATTCATCTCCGGCGTGATTCCGTTCTTGATCATACTGGCAGTCCCTTTGCTTTTCAACATGAGCACCGTCTTCGAATGGACGCACAAAGCTTTATACAAGGACGATCCCGTGCTGCTTCTAAAGGCGCCTTATCTTAATATACCGTTTTTTATCGTTCGCACGATTGTCGTCTTTTTGGTCTGGTGGCTTTTCTACTATTTGATCATCCGCAATTCAAGAGCGCAGGACACTACCCGTGACCAAAGATTGACCACGAAGAACATAAAACTCTCTGCGGGCTTCATACCGGTCTTCGGAATCACGCTCACAATTTTCTCGATAGACTGGCTGATGAGTTTGACGCCTGACTGGTACTCGACGATATTTGGAGTCTACCTATTTACCGGTTCGGCGCTTGCCTCGATGGCATTTGCCACTTTATTGATAGTGAAGCTCAATGAAAAGAATCTCTTTCCCGTGAAACTCACTCCGGATCATTACTACAATCTGGGGACTCTTCAATTCGCGTTCTTGAATTTCTGGGCTTACATAGGTTTCAGTCAATTTATGCTGCAATGGTATGGAAACCTGAGAGATGAAACAACATGGTACATCCCGAGGATACACGGAAGCTGGGCGGTGGTTTCTATCATTCTTGTCCTTGCACAATTCGTTATTCCTTTCTTCGCGCTGATTACGAAACCGGCAAAGATGGATCCACGTCGGCTGGTGTTTATTTCGATATGGCTGCTGGCAGCTCATGCGATAGACATATACTGGATGGTCATGCCGGTGTATAATCCGGATCATGCCGTGTTTGCATTAAGTGAGATCGCATTCGTGATCCTGTCGGTGGGAATCCTCCTCTCGGTTTTTTCTAACAAGGCCAGAGGAAACAATATGGTGCCGATCGGAGATCCCAAATTGCAGCGCGGTCTGGAGTTTCACATTTGAGCAATGAATAAAGCTAAGCGCATAGAGCGAACATAAGAAAATCATGGAACATAAAGATCAGACATCGAATCAAGGAAATGAATCGGTATTCGTAAGAAAAATTTGGCTGTCGCCGTTGTTCTATGTTTATTTCCTGAGCGTCTTAATTGCACTCGGTATGTTGTATATCCATAGAGAGAATATGGTGAACAGAAATTCCATCTCACCTGACCTTGCAGTTGACTCCGTGTATAATATGCCTGTTGGCGATGTTCCACCCGGTCCAGCAAACACCGGAACGAAGATAGACATCTCAACCTTGCTTCAACCGACCAAAGCACAACTGGACAAAGGGGAAGAGTTGTTCAAAGTCGATTGTGCGCCGTGCCATGGTCTGGACGGAAAAGGGAATGGCCCCGCTTCCGCGTCGTTGAATCCGAAACCGCGCGACTTCCATTCGACCACCGGCTGGAAAAACGGCAGGTTACTTTCGGATATATTTAAGACTGTAGCTGAAGGAGTACCTGGGAGCGCTATGGTCTCATTTTCGGCGGCACTCCCGGCAAGTGATAGGCTGGCAATTATCGATTACATAAGATCATCGTTTGGTGATTTCCCGAAAGATACTCCCGAACAGTTAGAAGCGATGAACAAGGCTTACCAGCTTGAAAAGATGCAGGCCCCCGCGACGCGGATTCCTGTGAGTGAAGCGATGAGCCAGATCGAGGAAGGAGCGATACCTGTCGTGAGAGCGACTGGTGCAGTCTCGACATATATTTCCCAGCATATGACTGATGAGGGAAGTCGGATTTTCGACAATGTTGTTATCGACAGGCGGCGTGCGCTGACGACGCTCGCGAATTCAGATTTCTGGAGCAAAAATGAAGATGATTTTGTTATGATAGTGACAGCGGATGCAGTCCAGAATGGCTTTGATCCCAAGGTTGCACAATTAAGCGCTCAGGATTGGCAGACGTTGTATAATTATCTGAAAGGATTATTTGCATCCAAAGGTTTGACGTCCGGTAATGGTTGAACACGAAGGAACATATTTCATGAACTTGCGGCGGATCTTCATATCGAGTTTACCTTTGCTTGTTTCTCTTACATTGTTGATATGCGGTCTCATGACCTCTCCACGATATGCCAGGGGAGAAGAGACGAGTTCAAATCATGTTAATGTCGGAATCGAAGAGAAGCTCAGTCAGTATGTACCGATGGATTTGAAATTCAAGGATGAGAATGGTCAGGATATTACACTTCGCCAGATTTCAAGCGGCAAACCGCTTATCATTGATATGGCATACTACACTTGCCCGGGAATCTGCGACGAAGTGCTCGCGAGTTTGACAAGCACACTGGATGAAGTCAGCGAGACACCGGGCCAGGATTTCAACGTTGCATCGGTGAGCTTCGATCCGGCGGATAATCCGACTATTGCGCTGAAAAAGAAGGAGCAATACTGGGGTCTTCTCAGACGCCCGTTCCCGGCGAACGATTGGAGATTTCTCACAGGCGACACCACAAACATATCGCAGCTGACTAATTCCATCGGCTTTTATTACATGAGGGATAAATATCTGAAGTTCACTCATCCCACGGCCTTGATCGTGGTTGATAAGAACGGGAAGATAATCAGATACATAAAGGGGAGTACCTTCACGCCGGTTGATCTGAAGATGGCAATAATGGAAGCGAAAGCCGGAACTCCTGAGCAGATCATCAGTTCCGTCATTGCTGTGTGCTTCAGTCGGGACCCTTCCGGACAGCACCTCGTTTTCAACATCATGCAGGTGGTAGGTATTGGAACGCTGCTGTTCATTGCGGGCTTCATAGTTTTTCTAAGATCAACTAAAAGAAGTAAGTCATTCGCGAGACAGGATCCCGCCTCGCGAAAGGAGATAAGTTAATGGCGGACGTAGCAATTTCTCCGCACGATATAGCGGTACAACACAGTTATTTGGAAAATAAAGGAAAGAGGACGGGAATCCTTGCATGGATTCTGTCGACCGATCATAAGCGAATCGGAATACTATACCTGATTTCGATTTTTGCATTCTTCAGCATCGGTGTCGTTCTCGGATTCTTGATGCGACTTGAAATGCTGGTGCCCGGTCCGGCCGGGAAGATTTTCAACGCGCAGGAATATAATGCATTGTTCACACTCCATGGCGTGATAATGGTATTCCTGTTCGTGATCCCCGGAATCCCGGCGACCCTTGGAAATTTCTTTTTACCTCTGCAGATCGGCGCAAAGGATGTGGCGTTTCCCCGGTTGAATCTATTGTCATGGTATCTCTACGTCACCGGTGGAGTCATTGTTCTGTTGTCTCTTTTCCGAAATGGTCTTCCTGACACAGGCTGGACATTTTATGTGCCATACAGCGTTCGTAGCGGTACGGATGTAACGATGGCGGTATTCGGCGTCTTCATTCTCGGATTTTCATCCATACTGACCGGACTCAATTTCATTACTACAATTCACCGGCTTAGAGCACCGGGCATGGGTTTCTTCAAGATGCCGTTGTTCGTTTGGGCTTTGTATGCAACCGCATGGGTTCAGGTCATAGCGACCCCGGTGCTTGCGATTACTCTTCTTCTTATCATCATCGAGAGACTCTTCAGCGTCGGCATCTTCGATCCGTCGAAAGGTGGAGATCCGGTCCTGTACCAGCATATGTTCTGGGTATATTCACATCCTGCGGTATATATAATGATCCTGCCGCCGATGGGAGTTGTGTCCGAAATCGTAGCGACTTTCTCTCACAGAACCGTATTCGGCTATAAAATGGTGGCAATGTCGAGTCTTGCAATCGCTTTCATCGGCTACCTCGTCTGGGGTCACCACATGTTCGTTGCGGGTGAGACCCAGCCAGCGCAGTTCGCATTTTCACTTCTCACATTTTTGGTCGCGATCCCGAGCGGCATCAAAGTCTTCAACTGGGTCGCGACAATGTACAAAGGTTCAATCGATCCGCAGCCTCCGTTTCTTTATTTGATGGCATTCATCATACTCTTCTCTATCGGTGGATTGACCGGATTGGTTCTCGGCTCGCTCGCAACCAACGTCCACTTAACCGGAACGTACTTCGTCGTCGGGCATTTTCACTACATAATTTTTGGCGGCGGCGTGTTCATTTTCTTCGGCGCGCTCCACTACTGGTTACCGAAAATGTTCGGAAGAATGTACAACAAGAAAATTGCAAACTGGGCGCTGGGTTTCCTGTTTGTCGGATTCAACTTGCTTTATTTCCCTATGCTCCTGCTCGGATACGAAGGAATGCCGAGAAGATATTTCGCGTATTTACCTCAGTATGAAACTCTCCAGCATATTTCGATGGTCGGTTCGTGGATCCTGATCATCGGCTTGATTATCATGCTCTGGAACTTGATACACGGTATATTCAAGGGGGAGAAGTGCGGTGACAATCCGTGGGGAGGGACGACTCTCGAGTGGAGAGTTTCATCTCCGCCTCCGCCAGAGAACTTCGAAGAAATTCCAATCATTACCCATGAACCATATTATCATCCGGAGGCAGTCAATTGACTGAGACTGCAGGAACAATAGAGAAATCCCAAGGCCACGCCGAGCATCTCCACCGCGACGAAAAAGGTGCCAAGATGGGGATGTGGCTTTTCCTCCTGACCGAGTTATTGCTATTCACCGGACTCTTTCTGATGTACTCGGTGTACCGTTATCTCAACACTGCCGATTTTCACAGGGCAGGGCTTGAGACCCACACTCTCTTCGGCACAGTGAACACCATGGTGCTTCTGACGAGCAGCTTGACAATGGTGCTGTCGATCGCTGCAATTCAACGCGGAAGGAAATGGCTCTCGGTAGGATTCCTGAGCTCGACAATTCTTCTCGGTCTGGCATTCATTGTAATAAAACTGTTCGAATGGTCTCTGGAAATAAATGAAGGTCTGTTTCCCGGCTCCCAAATTCTTCTCAACAAACCCAATGGAGAAATTCTTTTCTTCGGACTTTATTACACGATGACCGGGCTGCATGGACTCCACGTTCTCGCGGGGATGATTGTCCTGAGCTTCATGCTGGTATTCATTCTGCGGAACAAGATTACCGCGAACGATTACATAAAGCTGGAGAATGCAGGTTTGTACTGGCACCTTGTGGACATAATCTGGATTTTCCTGTTTCCACTCTTTTATTTGATCAATTGAGGTCTGAATGGCAGAAGTATCGGAAATAATAGACCGGCCTTCGGGTGAAGAGAGTGAGCGTCACGACGCGCCCATCAGTTACGGCAGGTACGTTCTCGTGTGGCTTGGTCTGATCGCGTTGACTTGCACGACGGCTGTAGTCGCGGGGATTAACCTGGCTGCATTCACATTAGTCGTCGCGCTCTTGATCGCTGTGACTAAAGCGTCGATGGTCGTGAATATTTTTATGCATATAAAATTTGAGGACAACATATTCAAAGTCTTCTTAGGTATAGCGGGGTTCACGATCTTCGTAATCTTCACGCTTACTTTCATGGATGTTTTTTTCAGGAGATGAAATAGAGATGTACCCTGGTGCACAAAATCACGCACGAGCTGTCGATGACATAATGAGATTCATTGTCTGGGCGGACATTATTCTTTTTGTCATCGTCGTCGGAGCGATGTTCTGGTTTGTTTACAAGTATAACAAGAAACGCCATCCGCGCGCGGTGAGCGTCCACGGGAATGTCACACTCGAAGTAATCTGGACGGTTGTTCCGGTGCTTCTGGTTCTGTATATGTTCTACCTCGGGTGGTCCACATACATCAAAACTCGGTTCGTCCCGACCGATTCGATGCCTGTAAAAGTGATAGGAAGGCAATGGAATTGGAGTTTCCAGTATGCCAACGGTAAACAATCGGACACACTTTATGTTCCGCAGGGGCGCCCAATTAAATGTTTGTTGACTTCGGTCGACGTCATCCACGGATTTTACATTCCTGATTTGCGTGAGAAGTTAGACGCGATTCCGGGAAGAGTGAGATACATGATGTTATATCCGGAACAACTTGGCACTTACGAGATAACATGCAGTCAGTATTGCGGACTCAACCATGCATTGATGGAGACGCGAATGATTGTGCTTCCGAAAGAACAGTTTGACAAATGGCTGGGCAACGCACCTCCGAAACAGGAGATTGCAGCAGCGTCAGCGGATGTGAAGTAGCGGTTTCGGTTTAGAGAATGAGATCGAATTATTCAATCGAAATGCAAGAGTCAAAGATTCAACCGGCACCGGTCGGTGTCAGCGAAGAAAAGAGTCTGCTGAGCAGCACCGTACTGCTTAAGGCGATCCTGGAACTTGTCAAAATCAGGATCACTTTCTTCGTGGGTATGTCGGCAGTATTCGGGTACGTTCTTGTCGCGAATGAAATCTCGGCAGCCATGATACTTCCCGTGCTCGGGATATTTCTACTTTCATGCGGTTCCGCGGCGCTCAATCATTATCAGGAACGCGCCACAGACTCGCTGATGCACCGCACAAATAGACGACCTCTTCCATCCGGCCTGGTTGCTCCGGGAGCAGTGCTTTCACTCATACTTGCGCTGTCAATAACAGGGAGCGCGCTCGTTCTTTTTGCTGGAAATGCGACATCATTGATTCTGTCCTTGCTTGCATTCGTTTCATACAATGCAATTTATACTCCATTGAAGAAGGTGACACCGTTTGCCGTGATACCGGGTTCGTTCGTCGGGTCTTTTCCGGTTATGGCGGGGTGGACGGCTGCGGGAGGTTATGTATTCGATCCGAGACTTCTCGCGATAACCGCTTTCTTTTTCATCTGGCAGATCCCGCACTTCTGGCTATTGATGGATATCTATAGTGCCGATTACGAGCGTGCGAACTTTCCGACGCTTCGAATGTACTTTAGCGAGAGAACGTTATCAGTTCTCACCTATTTGTGGATCGTGATCACGTTCCTCACATCCGTTTTCTTCTTGACGACCGGAGTCGTCAACAATATTCCGACACAGGCTGCTATCGCTGCACTCGGTTTGTGGCTCGTGATCGGGTCGCGGGAGATACTTGTAAGCAGCGACAACAAACGAGCGAACAGATCGGCTTTTATGAAAATAAACATCTATGTGCTTGCAATTACGCTGGTGGTTATGATCGACAAAGTGATCGGCGACATTTATAGGTGAAATTCTAATGTCTAAGTCCGAAATCCCAAACAATATCAAATGTCAAAAACATAAAACCAGAATGAGCCGGTTTCTGAATTTGATTTTTCGAAATTTGAATTTGTTTAGAGTCTCGGGATTAGGATTTAGTATTTGCGAATCCCATCTGGCAATCGCCGAACTTTATCCAAGAACCATTTTCAGTCTGAAGGACCGATGTAAATGAATTTTCTCGACAAGCTCGTGATCCCTGAATCGAATGAACATCTGACACTTCTACGGTACCTTCTTGTCGTCGTGATCATATTTTTCGTGACGTATTCGAGCATTGCACTTATCGCTTCCACTTTTTCTGCGATCTTTGACCGAAGCGGAAGAAAGAACGGAATCAAGCATCATTCGAAATTTGCACAGGATCTGGCAGATCTCGCCGCTCCAAACAAAGGTGCAATCTACGCGATGGCGGTGATTCCGCTCGCGACGATGATCCTGATATACGCGCAGCTTCTTTATGGTACAAACGTCGGAATCACGTCCTACCTATTTTACTCGGCAATCTTTTATTTCGTCGGTTTTTATTTTCTCTACGGATACAAACGATCTTTTCACCTCGATTCGATCTTTACTACTTTCCAAATCCTGACATCATCTCAGACCGCCGGTGTACAAGCCGACGTGGTAAAAGACGTTGAATCCTACGAGCGTTCAGCGGTTGCCGCGAGAAAGCGTGGTGGTCGCAGAAGTGCAATTCTTTTCTGGATAGGGACATGGATTTTTGTCGGGGCAACAGAACTTGCTTTCACTCCTGATAGGTGGGCCGACTCTTCTCTCGTGACCGTTCTCTTTTCAGGTGAGACAATCTGGAGTTTTGTGAGCTATGTTATAACCGCATTTGTCATAACGAGTGCCGCCGTCCTGTTTTTCTTTTTCAAATGGGAAAAGGGAATTGCTCTCTCCGCGGATAATTCATACAGGGTCTTTGTCAGGAAACTTACGCTTCCTGTCGGCCTTGTCGCGGTTGCTCTAGAACCGGTATTGATTTTTCTCGAGATCCAGAATTTGCCGGAGTCCGGTGTCTCGAATCTGACATTTGCCGTCGCCTGCATAGGAATGTTCATTGCTCTCCTTGTTCTGCTGTTGTTTTATTCCATGTTAAGAGATTCTCAAGTGAATCTCGGCAGCTATGCCTTCGTGAGCGTTGTTGTCTTAGTTTTTATTTGGGCGGCAAAGAACGAGATAGCCTTCCATTATGCGACGCGTGATCAGAACCAGGTGCTCGGACAGAGATATGAGGCGATGCTTGCCTCTCTCAGTCCCGGCACCGCTCAGCCGGTGGTTAGCGGAGAAGACATTTACAACGGGAGGTGCAGCGCGTGCCACAGGTTTGACGTTAAGCTTGTTGGTCCTCCATACAACCAGACTCTCCCGAACTTCGTCGGCAAGATGGATTCGCTGGAGGACTTCATCATGAATCCGCGGCAGGTCGTACCAGGCTATCCGCCTATGCCAAACCAGGGGTTGAAGCCTGCCGAAGTGAAGGCGGTTGCGGAGTATATCATGGGAGTTTATTTGAAATCGCATCCGGAAGCCATGAAGAAGGATACGACGGAAAAGAAGATGTAGCGTGTTTTCTCCTCCACGAGAACAAAGGAGAATGCTCTAACGACAAACAACATGAAAGGATAAGATCAATGAAAAATTCTCTTGCTCTCTCAATTATATTACTTTTCGCTGCCGGAGGCGGGCTGGCTTACGGACAAGATGGAACAATAGCGGGAACTGTCAAATTCTCCGGAACCCCACCGACTATGAAACCTTACAAGGTGACATATAATGAGAACGTGTGCGGCGGCGACAAGTCTCTCGACAGACTTATCGTTGGCCCGGACAGCGGGGTCCGGTATGCAGTGGTATATCTTGAAGGGATTAAAGGAAAAAAAGAAAGTCCCTCTCCCTCAAAGTATGTCATCGACCAGAAGAGCTGTCAATACGAGCCTCATGTTTTAATCGTTGATCATGGCGACAGGTTTACGGTGGAGAACAGCGATCCTCTTTTCCACAATGTACACGTTTACTTTGCAGACAACCATTCAACGGCATTCAACATTGCTGAGCCGGTAAAAGGGATGAAGGTCGTCCAGAAGGTAAAGAAGCCGGGAATGTACCAGCTCGAATGCGACGTGCACCCGTGGATGAATTGCTATGTATATGTGGCAGGCGATGGATACGCCACCACGACGGAAGCTTCCGGGAAGTACACGATTTCAAATGTCCCGCCGGGAAAATATAAACTCGTGATGTGGCACGAAGGGTGGGATACAAAAATCGTCACCGGTAAACCGGAATTTTCGAAGCCCATCGAAGACACGCAAGAAGTTACTGTCGAGGCCGGGAAAACGACGACGGCAGACTTCACTTTAAAATAATCGGCAGACTTGCCTGCAATATTGCATGAAGGCACTCTCGAGTTGCAGTAGCACAATCCGTTTGGAGGTGGGATGAGACAGTTATTTCTACGTTCGTTGTTGGTTGCGGGGATCCTGGTTGCGTTCGTTATTATGTTCGCCGAACCTTCCGAGGCGATTCCCCTTTTTGCGAGAAAATATCACGTGAGCTGCTTCAGGTGCCATACTGCGCCGCCGGTGTTGAATGATTTCGGCAGGCGGTTCCAGATCAATGGATATCAACTCCCCGGCACTGACGAGTCGGAGCCGATCTGGGCACAAGAACCGTTATCGCTTTCTTTCGTATTCTATCCCTCCTTTGCTTATGCCCATCAAGTAACCACTGTCGGCAGTACACAGACCTCAAGCGACAAACTCTCCTTCGAACCGAGTGGTCTCGATTTGTTCACAGCGGGAACTATTGCAAAACATTTGAGCTACTTCCTCGCGGCGCCCATCGGCATCACAGGTCCGGGTCAATTCTCGCCTTCGATCGAGACCATGAGCATCATGTTCAATAACCTTCTCGGTCCCGACGGTCAAAGCAATCTAAATTTCAGATTCGGCCGTTATCGACTTTTCAATACTTTTCCTGACAACACATCTCTTGTCGAATCTGCCAGTTACCTTATTTACGATTATGAGCCTGTCACGCCACTGCAGGGTTCGCTTCTTTTGTCCGAGCCGCAGTGGGCAGCATCTGTTTACGGTTTCTTCCCCCAATTGATTGATGGTCTGCGCTATGAAGCAGCTATCAGTAACGGGACTGCCGGAGATGTCTCGTTCAAGAACAGCGAAGCGACTTTTCTAATGTTGGAACAGACGGCGTATGTCGACAACGCTCCGTTCCGACTTGGAGCGTTCTATTATGGCGGCAGACAGATGCTGGCCGATAGCAGTATGAATAACTTGAGCCGCGCGGGGTTTGCGGTGGAAATAAATGACCCCTGGACCAAACGATTTGATTTGTCATTCGAATATGTGTCGGCGTTGGATAACGATGTCGGCGGCGCGAAACAGACGATGACTGGTGGCTTCGTCGGACTGAACGTCCTTATCGTTCCCGAAAAGTTCTTCATCTACGGCAGGTACGATTTTACAAACGTCAAGGAAACGACCGAGAAACAGAACCAATATACGGGCGGCCTCAGGTACCATTTTGCTGCCAATGTCGGCGCTTATCTTGAGGTGAGCTTACTCGACGACAAAACGCCTTCAGCGAGCACGGACACCAAGTCTACTTTGTTGACGCTCGGCACGATGGTGGGATTCTGAGGAGGGTATGAAAGTGAATTACAGATATGACAATAACGCGGCCAAAAACTCCAGAAGAGAACATCTCACCGCAAAGTCGCAGAGACGCGAAGGTAATCATCGTAACATTTCTCAACTCAGCGCCTCAGCGTCTTCGCAGTTTTCTTTTGGGGGTTGGCTCACTGTCCGAGGCTCTGGTCCAATCCTGGTTGCTATGATCGCTTCTTTGGCGATCGGGTTCTACGCATGTTCGAGCAGCTACACCGGCTCGGATCAAATAAGCGTCCAGCGCGGACAGGAAGTGTACCATGAAGCCTGCGCGCCATGTCATGGCGACAACGGAGATGGAAATGGTCCGGTTTCTGTCTCGCTTGCCACGAAGCCGCGGGACTTCAAGAAAGGAGTTTACAAGTTTAGAAGCACTGCTTCAGGCGAGCTCCCGACCGATTACGATATTTTGCGGATCGTTAATTCAGGAATTTATCACACGGCTATGCCATCGTTTGAGCAGATGAGTGTCGCCGATCAATATTCGGTCGTTGAATATATCAAGACTCTTTCTCCTCTCTTCAGCGATTCAAGTCAGTATCCGCTTGACACGGTAAAAGTGACGACGCCGGTTCCATACACATATAACAGCATCGAGGCCGGCCGCCAGGTTTATCTTGAAATGCACTGCGGGAGCTGTCACGGAATCAGTGGTGAAGGCGACGGGCCATCTGCTCCTTCCGTCACTGACGATGAAGGAAATCATATTCAACCGACAAACCTGACGAACTCGTGGGACCTCAAGGTTGGAAGGACGCCGGAGAAAATTTATCTAATATTCAGTACGGGCATCAATGGCACTCCGATGCCATCGTTCTCGCAGATACTCAGCGACCAAGAGAGATGGGATCTTGCCAATTATGTCTACTCGCTTTCTCATGATGACAGATTTTACGATGGCAAACAAACGTCGGATCTGAGATGATCCGGTCGGAATTCCTATATGACAACAATTGCCGATGAATTCATTCGAGAGGATTTCGCAAGCAAAGTATCATACGATTGAATCGTCCTATTTGCGGAAATTGTGGCCGACATCAGAGAGAAAATTTTCCATCGCGCGGAAGAAATTATTCGGTCTGCGATAGATTCTGACTATCCTCCGAAAGAAATTATTTAGCCCGCAGTTATTTTGAAAGACTCCGCGGGAGTTTGGAAAGACTTTCCGGGAGTTTCGAAAGACCTGGAGGAGGAATTTATTCATTGCGCCAAACAATTTATTTATCCGGAGGAAGATTTTATTTAGTCCGCGGAACTTGCGAAAGACCCCGCGGGAGCCTTCGAACGTATTTTTGCTGCGCGAAGGGGTATTCCGCAAAGTTTGAAGAGTATTTTCACTGTCAGGATAGGAAGTTCTGCATAAGTTTAAGGTATTTAACCAGCAGGGGATGGAATTCCTAGTGAGACTATTTGATTTTATCCAGCCGGTTTGCATATTCTCATGAGGATGATCGGATCATCCAGACGCGCTTTTTGTGCGCGGATGTTTTCGGGATAGAGTTATCGAAGTACGGTTTCAGGGAGGCGTGTTTCGGGAGTACCTAGCTGAATTAATACGAAGTACGTCTCTGCTATCTGCGGATTAGAGTTGGCGAAGTCCCTTTAACAAAGTATTCCCGTGCGGGAATAAAATAGATAGAGAACAAAACAACGGAGGGAATATGCCAATCGTAGTGGATGATGTGGTTCAGGACAGTAAAGCGCTGCGGGCGACTGTCGAGACCCACAAAGAAGAACTAGCAGCCAAAGGGTACGGCGAGTCTAAGGTGAAGAACTTGGACAATTCAATCGACAACTTGTTGAAAAAAGACGCGGCCCAAAAGACTGCTCAAACGGATTTGCTGCAGAGAACAAGCGGCCAGGATACGGCGATGAATGCAGCATTTAAGATGATCACCAAGATTCAGAATGCCGCCAAGGCAGCTTACGGAAGGGATCAGGTCAAGCTGAAGCTGTTCAAAGTTGGAGATGAGAAACCGAAGACCGTCGGGAAGATGCTCACGACATTAGAATATTTCACGGGAATAATAGGGAAATATTCGACAGACCTCATCTCGAACGGGCTTTTGCAGGACGACATCAGCAATCTTTCCACGATCTATGCCAACGTAGTTGCGGCGGACGCTGCGCAGGAGAATGCGAAGAAGCTGCGCAACGCTTCGACAGAGACAAGGGATGCCGCTGCAGAAGATCTGAAGCAAGAACTGTTCAAGCTGAGGAAGTTTGCGCAGGCGGCGTTCGATGGCAACAAGGCGCTCCTCGAGGAGTTCAAGCCGATCAAGCGAGGACGAGGAAAGGCGGCTCCTGCTCCACCGTCGCCAACGCCAACTCAGACGACTGCACAGAAGTAGGAAGAAGAAGCAAGAAGTTAGAAACAAGAAGTCAGAAGCTTGCGGAGGTCGCGAGGTACGCCTACGCCGTGGCTTCCGCAAGTGTTTTTGAAATTGTGCTTAATAGGGTATCCGGAGTTTGATTTTGGTTCGTGATTCAATCAAGTCCGGTTGGGATGATTAATGACAAGTCAAGATCATCTTTAGAATTCTTAGGATAGGAGAGAAAGATGACCGAGCATCCAAAGATGTTGTTTGAGGTTCTGCGGCAGGAACTGAAACTCCGAAACTATTCGTACAAGACATTGAAAGCTTACCGGAGTTGTTTGCGTTCATTTATCAGATATTTCTCGCCGCGCCATCCGAGAGAGTTGACGGGAGAAGACGTAAGGAAATATTTGCTTTACCTGATCGAAGAAGAAGGTCTTACAGTAGGATCAATAAACCAGGTCTTCAATGCGATCAGATTCCTATATGTGGAGTTGTACAAAATGCCACTTCTGCTTTATGGCATCCCGCGCCCGCTGAAGGAAGAGAAACTTCCGACGATCTTGAGTGAGGAAGAAGTAATGCGGATTCTTAATGTGGTTCATAACTTGAAGCACAAGACAATCCTGATGTTGATATATTCCGCCGGGTTGCGAGTAGGTGAATCAGTGCGACTGAAGATATCGGATATAGATAGCCAGCGTATGCTTATTCATCTGAGAGGCGCGAAAGAAAGAAAAGATCGATACACGTTGCTCTCTGAAGCTGCACTTGAGCAGCTCAGAGCCTATTACAAAGTGTACAAGCCTAAAGAGTATTTATTCGAAGGTGTGAGTGGAAGAATCCACATTTCTGAGCGCAGTGTGCAGCATGTTTTTAAGCGTGCCGCAGCCGCCGCTAGGATACGCAAGCCTGTATCGGTGCACAGCCTTCGTCACAGTTTTGCGACTCATTTGTTGGAAAGCGGGGTCGATCTAAGGTATATTCAAGAGCTACTTGGTCATAGCAGGTCAGAGACAACAGAAATATATACGCATGTCAGTAAGAGATCGCTTGGGAAAATCGTTAATCCACTTGACCGGGCGATGAAGCAGATAAAAAAGAAATAAACGACATATGTCGTATAACACGGAACCAGAACAGGAAAGACGACATAGTGTCGTAGTTCTGGAATGTTATGCGTCATGTCCGCGCTCCGTAAATAATAAATGAAAGTGTGCCATGGAGTTGAGGAGTGTCGAGTTAGAGAGGAGCTTGATGGGGATGAGGTTCGGTGAAGGCGTCGCGCGTCCACGAACGCATAACAAGCGGGATAAAGACGCTCACCGAGGAATGGCAACCGCGAGCTTCATGGCGCGCGCATTATGTACCCCATTAAAGGATGCGCACCACGACTTTATCCCGCTAGACGTTAGGCGCCATGTGTGCCACAATAATCAAAAAACATTAATAACTTAATCAACGGGAGGAATTCTATGAACAAAATCCAATTCCAATTGACCTGCCTCATTGTTGCAATAGCGGCGATGCAGGCTTCGGCCTTCACTAACCAAGTAGATACTGCTAAGGTGGCAGATGCGGTTCGCGCGCGAAGCAAGGCAGTGAGCGCAGCCGAATCAGCCAAGGATATTCAGGGTGTCGTTACATTCTACGCTGACGACGCCATCGTGCAAGCTCCTGGCGCTCCTCAGTTGCAAGGTCGTGACGCAATTACGGCCCTGTATAGTCAATTTTTTGCGGACACCACTTTTAAAGGTATTTCCAGCACCATCTCAAATATTACTGTGTCACAGTCTGGTGACCTCGCCTACGAAATCGGTATTAATCGTATGGTTTATCGAAGCCCCAAGGGTGACCTGCTCGACATAGGGAAATACCTGATTGTCTGGAAGAAAATAAAAGGTGATTGGTACATCTCAGCCATTGCTTTCTCAAGCGACGCTCCTGCACCAGTTCCTATGAATGCAAGTAAATAGCCAGTGGTTGCAATCGCTATGCGTTGTTTTTGATGTCGACAACTTATCCATGGTACACACGGCGCCTAACAACCGCAAAAAAGACGCTCGACTATTGTATATGATGGAACTCGCTTCATCCTCTTGCCCGCGATCTCGATGCTCCGCAATTTTTTATGGTGGGCAAGAGCACGACTTTTTTGCGGTGGACGTTATGCGTCATGTCCGCGCTCCGTAAATAATAAATGAAAGTGTGCCATGGAGTTGAGGAGTGTCGAGTTAGAGAGGAGCTTGATGGGGATGAGGTTCGGTGAAGGCGTCGCGCGTCCACGAACGCATAACAAGCGGGATAAAGACGCTCACCGAGGAATGGCAACCGCGAGCTTCATGGCGCGCGCATTATGTACCCCATTAAAGGATGCGCACCACGACTTTATCCCGCTAGACGTTATGCGAAATGCCGCGTTAGCTTTCAATCGATTTGGAGCTTAAGATGTTTATCATGCAAAACTGCATCGGCTGCCACTTCTTTTCTAAAGTTATAAATGGCCAAGGTGGCCCTTGGACGTTCAGTCTCGACCAAAAGGAGCGAGACCGCGCTTGCAAGAATGACTTCCTCTGGAAATCGCAAGGTGAAAAATTCGAGTGCGCAATGGGCGTCTGGAGCGAAGGCGCCAGCCCCGTGAAATATGATTTGTATGATCTCACAGTATTCCAGAACCGAAAGGGGAAATGTTTTTTCATGAAGTATGCCCCCGGGATGATGATGAAGGCGGCGCAGACTCTTCAAGGAAGAGAAGATTCTCATAGGAGAATGAGCTTTGGTTGGAATCTAACAATCGCTGGTCTCATCATCGCCTCCCTGGCGCTGGTTGCAAACGTTGTTATTAGTCTGATTAAGTTATGCAAATAAAATCACGCGGCACTTCGCCTAACAACGGGAATCAACGACGCTCGATTATTATATATAACGGTTCTCGCTCCACGCCGCACACATCATATCAAGAAGGAGTGCGGCGCGGCGTGATTCCCGCGGACGTTAGCTGCCATGCACGTCGATATGAAGTGTGCGGTGCTCAATACTAAGCAACAGGAGAACAAATGAAGATTACCACCATCTCATCAATCTTGTGTATCTTTTCATTCACCTACCCCACAATCTCTCCCACGCAAACCAATGAATGGACTGTCATAACATCTGCAAAGGATACTCTGCGGTCATGTATCATAGGCACATTGGAAGGGGATGTGGTCAATTTGGTCTGTGGCAGTTCTGTGGTTCAGATTCCAGTGGACTCTTTGAGTATGTTGATCAGACACAGGGAGTCACACTTCTGGAGCGGAGCAGGATATGGAACACTCGCTGGTATCACCGTAGGCGCAATTGTCGCGTTAGCTACTTATCACAAACCCACTGGAACTTGGGCCATCGACATAGGTGCGGGTGGAGCTGCTGTGGGTGGAGGGATTCTGGGCGCCGTGACGGGCTTTACAATTGGAGGAATCGTAGGAGCAGTCTCTGGAGGCGATGAGAAATATGATTTGTCTCAAAAGCCTACAAAGGAGAAAATCAAGATTCTCCGCGACCTTCGCGGGGAGAACCGATGATATCGATTATCAATTTTCTTATTTTCGACAAGACCATGAGCGCGCACGGCAACTAACAACGCGAATCACGATGCTCGACTATTATATATCATGGTACTCGCTCCATGCCGCGCACATTATATTAAGAAGGAGCGCGGCATGGCGTGATTCGCGCGGACGTTAGTTGCCATGCTTCTGCGTGCTATCCGACAACCAGGATGAAAGGGATTCTAATATGAAGTCATTCTCGTCTTTGAGTGGCATAGGGCCATTGAAACTCTGCCTCCTTATCACTCTGCTCGCATTTCTTTCATCTTGCGGAAGTGGCAAATCTAAGAATTCCAATTCAAGCAAATCGGACTCAACTATCACTGAACGGCCTCCGAGTGCCACAGAAGTCTTTCACTTGCGCTCGGAATGCGCGGAACTCGCAGAAAAGATTATGAACGAAAACACAATCGGTATGGCATTGACGCAGTCAGTACTTTCCCATTATAACCCCAAGACAAATCGTTGCTATGCCGAGCTTACTGTGCAGAGCGCCGACCTTAGCAGCAATTACTTAGCTGAATATCTGTATGATGGTCAGACCAAAGAAATGCTTGCATTCGCTGTCCACGACAAGGGCAAGCAATACGGATGCATATTTAAAATGCGCCCAGACGTAACCTATCAAAATTATATGCCAACTTATAAGTACGAAAACATAGTTCAGTACATTGACGACATGATGAGAGATGAATGACACTTTGTTTTCTGTCGGATCACCAGAAGAATTACTCTCGCAACTAGAAAAGATAGACATAAGTCATCCAGAGGTTGGTGCTGCAAAGGAGCAACTGGAACGATGTGTTTGCTTTCGATTCCTTTCCACGTTTGCGAAAGAATCTCAATTTGCCTTTCCGTTGAAGCTTACTCATGTTGATAGACCAGACTTCCGCGTTATTATGAACTCCAGAACGATTGGTATCGAGTGCACGCAGGCACTTTCCGAACAATTTGCTAGGGCACGTTCCCTGAGAGAGCAACATTGTCCTGATGTTTGGATTGACCTTTCATATTTCCGCCAGGGATGCCCAGACAGAACGAGTGCCGAAATAATTGAACTCCTTAAGAAAAATAGGTTCACTGGTGAACCATGGTATGGCAAAGCTGCCGACAAAGAATGGGCAAACACAATGGAGGCTTGCATCGAGGTAAAGACCGACAAATTAAACGCTGATGGATTCGCGCGTTTTGTTGACAATTGGCTTCTCATTGACGATGATTTTATACCGCAGTCAATTTTGGACTTCGACAATTGCTTGGATTATCTACTGCCAAAGCTTGAAAAATATTTTGCCGCAAACCACAACACACAAACAAAATTCAACGAGATCATAATAAGACATCAGAGTGACTTTGTTCGGCTTACCCCGACATCTGGTCAAATTAAATCGATAAATGACCTATGGCAGAAGCACGGCAACTAACAACCGCAAAAAAGACGCTTCCCGACCAAGAACATGTCGGGACAGGCTCAATAGGAAGCTCGCTTCATCCCGTTTGGTATCGTTACTTGATGGTACGCATGTTTATTTATGGACTACCAAACGGGACGACTTTTTCTTGCGGGACGTTAGGCGCCAGCACAACCAGATATGATGAAACTAAGTGAACATATAATACAAAGTGTTTACCCTCTGGATGATGCCGACATCCTAGTTTTCCCCAGAAAGGCGAAACTCCTGAACTGCATAATTATCTCCGCCTATGGAGCGTTTTTCTTTAGCTTACTGTGCCCGTGGTTCAATAGTCGCGACACGTTGTTATGGATAAAGATCGATGTCCTTTGGGGATTTGCTTTTCTCTCTCTCTTTGTGCTTCTCAACAAGCGTCAGACACTATACAAATTCTACTCGAAACTGCTCAAGAGAAAAATACTGCTGTTTGAATTCGGATTCTTCTGTACCATATGCTTTTGTTACGGTACATTGGTTCTCATATTTCCTATTGCTTTCGGGTTCATCCAGATCGGCACGACCCAAAATATCTTGGAGGTAGAAGCCCTGAAGCATTTTATAATTTTCGCGGGCGGTGCGACTATTTCCGTGGGCGCTCTCGCTGGGTTTGACATCTATCCCACTAACAACTTTGTGACGAAACCCTCCGTCGAAAGACTCATTGATATTTCCAAAAGCTTGCTAAAGACAAGTAATAGGGTGCTTGTCACCGCTGCTGGTGCGCTCATAGTTGGTAACATGATCTCGGGTAAGACATTTCTCCAGTTGCATGAACTTTACGCGACCGTTTACGGAATCGTCGGCATCGCATTTGGAGTTTCAGGAGTGTTGGGATCAAGACTCTCCGAACTGCTTCACCTGTTGGCCAAAATTGAAACTAAGGAAAGGTATGATTCGCATCGCTCTCTCAATAAAAAATCAAAAAAGCAAATGGGGACATATTGAAATGTGCCGGCGCCTAACAGCGGCAACGATGACGTTCACGCATAAGATATCAAATAAAGGAGTTCACTCAACGCCGCGCTCATTTTATATTACCGTGGTTGCGCGGCGCTGCATTGTTGCCGCATACGTTAGGCGCCAGCACCAATACAAAGAATAGGAAGGAAGCGGTTAACCGATGCCTACGCAACGTCATGATGAATTTGATCCTGTCAGTGCTAATACACTGTTCCATTTCACGGATAGCGTTGACAATATTTTAAGCATCTTGACTAACGATTTTCAACCGCGCTATTGTCTTGAGGATTTCCGTATATTTCGACCTGTCGAAGGTGAGTCGCTCGAGATGGCAATTCCCATGGTCTGCTTCTGTGACCTTCCGCTCTTCAGCATTAAGAAACACCTGTCCTTTTATGGTCGCTATGGAATTGGTATGAGCAAGTTATGGGGGCAGACTTGTGGAATAAGTCCGGTGTTCTACCTTACTCCGAATTCGCCATTAAGCAAAGCTATGGGCAGCATCTTGCTGGTCGCAGACAGGGACGAGGGGTCAGGAATTGTTCCCGAAAGTGTAATTCAAAAATCTGATATGCTCACGAGCTACATCAAACCTTACGAAGGTTCTATGTGGAGAAGGGGGCGTTACCTCCAGGGTGTAAGATTCTATGATGAGCGCGAGTGGAGATTCGTGCCTACAGGTTCACCCGCTCGTTTTCGTACAGCGCTGACGAGGACACAATTTCAAAACGAGTCCCTTCGGGAGCAAGAGAATGGCAAGATTGCAGATCAAACTCTTCATTTTGGGCCAGACGACATAAAGTATCTTATACTCAAGTCAGAGGATGAAATCCTACCTATGGTGCGCGCGGTCGAAAGGATCAAAAGTAAGTTCAATCTTGACATTGTCAAGCTACTAACGACACGCATCCTGACGCTGGATCAAATACGTGAAGACTTTTAGGATTTTGGTGCCGGCGCCTAACACGCCGCATCACGACGCTCGCCATTCTATATGCAAGGTACTCGCTCAATGGCGCCGTCATTAAAATATGTTGAGCGGCGCCAATGCGTGGTGCGGCATCACGTTATGTGCCACCGCTTCAATACTCTAATTCCATAAATTGATATGAGAATCCAGAATGGTGAATAAGAAGCGTCTTTACTACTTGCTCGTAGCTATCTCTTCGTGTGTATTAGTCTTTTTTATCATTGACGGGACACAATTTATTTCAAACCTCTGCAATCGAGAATACCATTATCATGTCATCGACCAAACTTCGCCAGAGACCAGAGAAGCGCTGAGACAAGAAGCAATCAGAGATTCCTTGGGCAAAATAGAAATGATGAAACATCTTGATAATCTTCGGGCACAAATGGCTGGTAGGCATATCGATGGCTATGATTTTGTCGAAGCGCATGATACAGTTAATGCTTGGGATCAAGGCTACAACTTGATCATTACAAGGAATGATTCTGTAAAATTCAGGACAACGGTGGAAGCTGCGGATTCAAATGGCGTGAATTACAGGTTGTATCGCCTTATTCCAAATGGTAGAGATCAGGTCATTGTGGAAGAATATACAGGCGGAATGGGCTGTTGTTACCTGTATTGGATTTTTGATATGTCAGATTCCCTTACAACGTTGTACCACAGCGATGGAATCCAAACGGAATTTGGAATGCTAGAGCACGTCGATGATTTTGACCACGATGGTTATTTAGAATTCACCCAAATTATCTCTCCATTCGATAGCTTCGATGGACTCTGCAACTTATGTACCCCCTGTGCGATCGCCGTCTTCAAGTACTCCAAAAGAACGGGCCACTACGAGATAGCGAACAAGAGTTTTCCTTCAGTTGTCCTCGAAGGTATTGAACAAAAGGAATCTGAAGTCAAAATATTCCTTGATACGGCGAGAGCAGTGGACGAAGACCCGTCAAAGCCGCTTCTTAGCAAAGTCCTTGACGTCCTCATCCATTATGTTTACGCTGGACAGGACAGCGTTGGCTGGGCGTATTTTGATAAGAATTATGTCCTACCCGACAAAGCAGAGATGAAACGCAAGATTCAAACTGTTTTCAGAAAAGAAGTTGTTTATAAAGAACTTTATCAAAGTCGCGGCGGCACATAACAACCAGAAAGAAGACGCTCATCATGGTATATAATATCGAGTTCGCTTCACGCCGCACACATTGGAATAACATGGATGCGCGGCGCGACTTCTTTCTGGCGGACGTTAGGCGAAATGCCGCCTGTGTCAAGGATTCAAAACAATGAACAGACTTTCTCACAAAGAAATCACTGATGCCGTGCTCAATGACACGAAGGGCACCCGCAGCGTTTTTTAGCGGCCTTCCCGTCAGAGACAGAGAATTTCACAAGTGCTTTGAAGAGTGTCTATGACAAACTTGCAGACCTTGACAGTTCGTTACCCCAAAGTAGAAGGACTGCTTGGTCGCTATCTTTCATGTTCAACGCCGCCAATAGTCTTCTCACTTCTTTTCATTTGTTTATAAATGGCTTCCAGATCCCCGCGGGAAATCTCATGAGACACTGGTCGGAAGCCCTCGCCATGGCCTTGCTTTGCTCCGACTCCCGCATCGACACCTTGAAGGTCCTTGAAGAAAATCCGAGTCAATTTCCAGTCCAGAAGGCAATGAACCTTGTCATGCGTGACAAAAACGCTCGTATTCTCGGCATCAGCAAGGAAGCATGGATGGAGTTCAGTCGAGCAAATGACCTTTATCAGGAGTACAGTCACGCATCGGTTCTGTCCCTTGCAACCACGGCTATGATGTCTAATCCTGGAGGTTTAATTATTGGTGGCGAGTTTGACCATGGCAAACTCAGTGCGTATGAAAAGGAGTTCTCTCGAAGAATCAGTGCTTGTGCCTTCTCGTTAGATATTGCGGCTATGACTGAGCAACACTTACTTCAGCAATGTTAGTTACAGGAAACTCATCGGCGGCACTTCGCCTAACACGCGCAAAAAAGACGCTCATCATGAGATATAATTCGAGTTCGCTTCATCCCGCTTTGCCGCATCGTGGATGCCAAGCAATATTTATTGCGGCAAGCGGGACGAACTTTTTTGCGCGGGACGTTAGGCGTCATTGGCTTGCTCACCATGGATGCGCACATAGGAGGTCAGAAATAAATTGAAAGCGAAAAGGTTACTCGGCTACGATTCTATTTGGCCAAACGCCGTTTCTATTTTGCGCATTTGGATTGGCGTTATCTTCATTTATTATGGGCGTCACTTCTACGATCCGTCTCACATGAGTCATTTCATAGATTTTCTTAACAGCTACCACATACCTTTCCCATCCTTCAGTGCCTACCTCTCAAAGACAGTCGAGTTCTTTGGAGGCGTGTGCTTACTGTTGGGAATTTTCACGAGAGTCGCTTGCGTCTTCATGATAATAAACATGTCCGTTGCGACATTCGTTACCCAAGGAAGCGACTTATTCGGCGACGCTATTCATACTTTTCTTTTGCTTTTGATTTCCCTCGTGATATTTCTATCTGAGCTTGACAAGTTCACACTCGACAAGCTACTATGGAACAAAAGCACTCGAAAGGAGCGCGATAGAGATGCAAATAAATAAAACCTCAGTTACCACCATCTCGGTTCTCTTGAACTTCATGGCACTTTCCTATTCTGGGGGTCAAACCAGAGATGACCAAAGATTCCAAAGAGCGCGGACCGAAGAGGGATATGCGATATGCGGTTCATGTACCGTTCCGAAGAATCTATCTTCGGTAGCGTGGTTACCACCAAAGGGTGAGACAGGCACTCCTATAATCATCGATGGAACGATATACAAAAGCGATGGCGCCACTCCCGATTCCGGCGTCACACTTTTTCTTTATCAAGCGGATGCTGGAGGATACTATCACAGGCCAAAAGAGGACGTTTTCAACCCGACGATACATGGCTGGCTTATGACAGGGAAAGACGGGCGGTATGAAATCCATACCATAAAACCCACACCTGAAATCCTAGCTGCTGACGAACCCGCGCACATCCACGCACAAATCTTTGGGAATGGAATGCCTGAGCATTTTTTGCCAGAATTCTGGTTTCAGGGGGATAGGAACATCATGGCAAGTGATAGCACCAAATATGCGAAGCTTGGCGATTTCTCCCCTATTGTTAAATTGACCAAAGGCAAGGACGGTATTCTGCATGGAACCAGAAATATCAGAGTTAACCCTGCTCCACCATGGAAATATGAAACCGAGTAAGAAACCTGAGCGAGCAAGCCAACGAACGCCTAACAACGAGAAAAGAGACGCTCATCATGGGATATATATCGAGTTCGCTTCATGGCACGCTCATTGAAATATCATGGATGCGTGCCACGACTCTTTTCTCGCACACGTTAGCCGTCATGCGCAGCTAGACGCAACCTATTCTTGAGAACAAATATGATGATCATGAGACTCACTTATCTCTCTCTATTTGGATTTCTGATGAGCGCTCTCTCCGTTTCGGCACAAGAGCCCGATTACGCAGTTCTCGATTCTGTGAGTGCGCTCAAAATGGGTCACCAGTGTTCAAGGTGGGCGCCAATCATTACTGGCACTTGGAATCCTTCCTCTTCGGACATCGCAAATGTTGAGTCTAATCTTGGCAAGATATCAGAAATCGTGGCGGACAGTTGCTGCCTTTTACGTGGCAGAATCAAGGAGCCGCGAAGTTATCTACGTCAGTACGTCGGTGTCGAGGTTGACGGCAAGCGTTTAATCTATGTAAACGCATTCGCAAGGACTTTTTTCGACGATTGGCCAAGTCAGGTTCCTAAGCCAGATTGGCGCAAAGAGCCAATTATTCCCTGCGACGGTGGGGATGATTATTGGGGCGTGCTATTCGATCCGTCCACTTCATCATTCTTTGACCTTGCAATAAACGGAGTCGGGTGACGTGCCAACGAGTTTTCAAGCTGATGATCGTCGCCGCGCTCGAACGGCTAACAACGAGAAAAGAGACACTCGATTATTATATATCATGGTGCTCGTTTCACCGCGCACACATTACAGCCCCCAAGGAGTGCGCGGCGACACTTTTCTCGTGGACGTTATGCGCAAGCAACCGCTGAACTCACTCGAGCAAGAGCTGTTTTTGAACCGGCATTTGAGTTGGCATCCAACTCTCTGCCTAACAGGGCCGGAGGAAGAATCATCATGAATCCTGCACCATACGCAACGCAAGGCGATTTTCAGGAAGACCTAGATGAAATCGTCTCTTCCAAACCCTACCGTAGGCTTTCGAACAAGTCTCAAGTCATGGTCAAGCCTACACGGGATCACTTCAGATCGAGGTTGATTCACACAATTGAGGTAAACTATATTGCTTTGGCAATCGGTACGCCCCTTGGGTTAAACACGACTCTCATATCCGCAATAGCTATGGCTCACGACATTGGCCACACACCATTTGCGCATGCAGGCGAGCGCACCATTCGTGAGATTTTGCGTCGTGAACTCAAGACAACATTTGAGGCATCAGAACAAAAGCTCGATGATAGGCTGATCTTTCACCATTCCTCTAATTCCGCGCGAATTCTACTCAATAAGTATGATAGCGTGAAACTGCCAACAATTTCAGCCGTGTTGACTCACAGTTGGGCCCCGTGGAAACAGTCTGACCCTCAGAAAGCTATCGTCCCAGAATCATATGAGGGACAAGTCGTAGCTCTAGCCGACCAACTTGCCAGCATCAACCATGATACAGAAGACATTATAGAGGGTCACGCGTACACGAATTACGATCAGACAAAGTTCAGTCAAGAAATGTACAAGTATATGAAGGCACAGCGTAGCAAGACACCAGACAAGCTCGATGAGAAAATGGAGGTATTTCTGAGCTTCGGAGAGCCTGCGTATGGTCGGCGGAAGCGTGTCGAAATTATGGTCAAACAGGTCGTAGAAGCAGCGAATAGGATGATTGCCGCCAACAACATAGAGGATGCCAAGCAGGCAAGGGAGCATCCGCTCTCTTTGCCTGATGACTGGTCAAATTTTCTTTATTTATACGAGCAGTTTATTCGCGAAGCGGTGGTTCAGCGAGAGTCTTGGTTTGTAGGCCGAGATGCCATGGCGCAGGCACTGGTATCGACGGTGTTCAACCATATTTGGCCGCGCTTCAAGTCGGGCCAAGAGAAACAAACGACTTTCCTTCTGGAAGATGACGCCAAAAAGCGCGGAGTCGAGGAGGAACGACTGTCTATTGAACACTATCAGCGGTTCTTTGATGACGATTATAACGGAAAGGCTCTCGAAGATATCTTAAAGAAGCGTGAGCCGTCGATAAAAACATGGGATGACTATGCTTACAAGGTTGTAAAGCATAAGATTGTTAAAAAGAATCCACAGCAGATGGTACGACTGATTTCAGTGATTGATTTCGTTGCAGGCTTGACAGATAGATATTGTTTGGAGATTTTTGACCGAGTATATCAAGGATTCACGATATGACTCGAACGGGCTGTTCTCGTGGGCCAACGCTATTCTCCATTCTGACGTTCTTCGATTTGTGAAGCGGTTGCCTGCGCCTAACAACCGCAAAAAAGACGCTCACTTATTAAATATCATGGAGTTCGCTTCATCGCGCTTTGCCGACTCCGTCGAGCTTCGCACATTTATAGCGTCAAAGCCCGACGACTTTTTTGCGATGGACGTTATACGCCACCGCCAAAATCACAGGAGTGAGAAATGAAGCATATTATTGCAGCCGTCTCAATTTTCTTTGGAACATTTGCGATTTCCCCTTTAACCGCTATTTGCCAAAAGACAACCTCACGAAGTGGTACACTCCAGGAGGTAATCGGCGGAATGGAACAGGCCGACGAGAAAGTGGACGCCATTTATGATTTGGATGTCTTCTCCTATTTCGATTTCGGTGACGATTACCCCGAGACCGACCTCAAGAAAGAGGTTTACAGAAAAACGCCTGAGTATAAGGAGAGATTATCTGAACTTCAGAAGAAAAAGGCCCAGCTTGCCAATACGGACTATTACGTAAAGGCAGACCGACCCTTTGAGTCGAACAACTATGATGTAAAACGAAGGGGATTCGACATCGCTTTGGGAGAAAACTGGGGAGAAGGAACTATGTCTGCTCGTGCTCCAAAATCAATCAGCGGATTCCTATTTCCACCCTTGCCAACAAAGAATTATCCTCAAAAAGAGTTTGGACAAGGCATATACGAGGAGCGACTTTTCTTACCAGTAAACGAGGAGGCGGGACTGCAAATTGAAAACGACCCAGACAAGGTTGCAGTCTATTTTATCTTTCGAGTCAACGACAAGCAGACGGTTCATTTCAAGTTTGAATCGGTAATGTCTGACGGGTCCATTGAGTGGTATGTCATAACGCAGAAGCTTCTGTATGCTGACAGAGTCAGGGTTCTTATTGCTAATGAGGAAACTGGGGACATTTACTTCGACAAACTATACAAATCGAAATAGAGGTGTCAGATGAAAATTGTTGGTTCTTATATATTTGTAGATGAAGTGAAGGACGTACCTACCACGGTTGAACAGGCCGGCCAATGGATATTTCTCCTTGGTGTCGGAATTCCTGCCGATGACTTAGCAAGTGTCGATGAGAAACTGAGTCCTTTGCTTCAATCCCTATCACCAAATGGATTCCATGCCAAAGATTGCTATAAGGAAAAATCTCCAGATATTCAATTAATGAACACAATTACCAACACCATTTTGTCGTTCCATCTTCCATGCTTCTGTTTTCCCTTTTCTAAAGCTTGGCTTAAGAGTCCGAGGTTGAACGTACTTCAAAAGATGGAATTCAACGGATGGCAGCCAAACATAGGGAACTACGAGTTCGTGTCCTTCTACCTTTTCCTTCACTGCCTTAACACTTTTCTGCAGGGTCAAAAGCAGTTAGAGCCATGTTCTCGCTTGGTTTGCGACCAAGGTGTTAGGAAAGCGCGGGAGGGATTTTGCTTTGATGATTCACAAACCTTGAAAGCAGTTGAGAAGGTTATCTTCGCGAGCCGTAAGCAAGCTCCTCACTTGGCTTTGCCAGACCATCTTGGCTACTTGTTTGGCAAGTGCCGCAGAGAGCTACTTCGGGAGAACGGTGAAATCAATCTAGAACCGAACGGGAATAACACCGTGGTACAAAACGAGTGTTTGAGCCACTTAACAAAACTAGCTAACGCCCATCTCTTTAATAGACTGGACCTATGCTCTTGGATAGACTACGAAAATGAGCGCCTTGATGCAATCCAAAGAGATGCGGGCGGCGGCGTATAACAACCGCAAAAAAGACGCTCGGTCATCATATATGATGGAGCTCGCTTCATCCCGATTGCCGCAGG
This sequence comes from uncultured Bacteroidota bacterium, assembly GCA_963704305.1. Classification (GTDB taxonomy): domain Bacteria; phylum Bacteroidota; class Ignavibacteria; order Kryptoniales; family JAKASW01; genus JAKASW01. The sequence goes on from OY969888.1 coordinate 3,354,811, forward strand.
CATTGGAGCTACGCACATTTGTACGCGGCAATCGGGACGACTTTTTTGCCGTGGACGTTATACGACACTGGCGTTGCTACTCTGTTCAATGGTATGGCAACTTAAGTAATTTAAAAATAGAGGAGGAACAATGAATATAGATTATAAACCAGAGGGATACTCCACCGTCTCGGCCTATTTAATCGTGGATGGAGCGGCGCTCATGGGCGGCCGAAAGGAGCGCGGCACGAACGGGATTGCCGCGGACGTTAGGTGGCTGACAATTTCAAAAAGTAGGAGGTGAATCATGAATCCATGGTTTGGAAAAATACTGGTCTTGTTCGGCATTGTTTCCACCGTTGCAATTCGTGCTCCTCATGGCAAGCGGCATGGGAAGATCAAAATTGTGGAAAACCGAATGGGTTCTCTCGAGATCGGGTTGCTCACACTTATGTGGATTACGATGATGATACTTCCTATCCTTGCAATCTTCACTCCTGTCCTCTCCTTCGCTGATTACGGGCTCTATCCCATTCCTTTTGCGATCGGCATTGTTTGCTTCACGGCAGGGCTCTGGTTATTTTATCGTTCACATGCAGATCTAGGCGAGAACTGGGCCGTCAGTTTAGAAATTCATGATGGACATAGGTTGGTTACTCACGGTGTATATGAACGCATTCGCCATCCAATGTATACAGCCAACTTTTTACAGGCCGTTGCGCAAGCGTTCCTTCTCGATAACTGGATCGCTGGCCCTTCTTGTTTTGTTGCTTTTCTTTTACTGTTTACTTTAAGAGTTGGTGCCGAGGAGCGAATGATGTTAGAGAAATTTGGTGAGGAATACGCACGTTACAAGAGCGTGACTAAGAGTCTCATTCCACATATTTGGTAGCACAGCGGCCTTGTTTACTAATATGATAGCATCGAAACCAACTAACAGCCCGCTGCAAACAGAATTGTTGAGTCAAGAAATAAATGTAAAACTTAAGAAGTACAAATTAACAAAGTTAAGAACAGAGGAGGAACAATGAATATAGACTATAAACCAAAAGGATACTCCACCGTCTCGCCCTATTTAATTGTGGATGGAGCAGTGTACACCATTGAGTTTCTTATGAAGTCCTTTGATGCGGTAAGTCTGCGTCAAATTCCTTATCCTAACGGAAAACTCATGCACGCAGAGGTGCGCATTGATGACACAGTCATAATGCTGACAGACGGTGCAGAAGGTTGGCCACCTATTCCATCCCATGTGCACATTTATGTTTCAAATGTTGACGAGGCATACAAGCGCGCACTGAATGCAGGTGCGACTTCGGTTCAGGAGCCGATGAAAAAGGGTGATGAAAACAAAAGAGGAGCTGTGAAAGATGCTGGTGGCACGACATGGTGGATCGCCACCAAGGTGGAGTAGACACCCATTCGCCAGCGTCGTATAACAACCGCAAAAAAGACGCTCGATTATTGTGTATGATGGAACTCGCTTCATCCCGCTTTGCCGCATCGTGGATGCCAAGCAACATTTATAGCGGCAAGCGGGACGACTTTTTTGCGGTGGACGTTATGCGTCATGGACGCCCGCGTTCAACGAATGAATTAATCCGAGAGTTTGACTTTGAGCTTTTTGCCTAATGCCTTTGCGTATCTGTCCAAAGTCGAGAGGCGAATGTCTTCAGCATGGTTCTCAATTCGGGATATGGCCGATTTCTTGGTGCGGAGTCTCTTGGCGATAGTCTCCTGTGTCATACCGGCATGCTCTCGTGCTTGGCGAAGCATCACACTAAACTCAAATGCTTCATACCCCGACTCGAAATTCTCCTTAAACTTCAGGCTGCGCTTCTTGCGGCGTTCAATGTATCGTTCGACATCGCTCATGTTTTCATTCTCCTTTGTAGGTGATTGGTTCGACGCTGTCTTGCCACCTCGATTTCCCTTGTTGGGATCTTCTGCTGCTTTTTTGCGAATCCATTCGTTAATATTAGAAGTCGTGCGTTTTCAAAGAAACCAATTAGTCGGAAGCTATTTCCACCCATTTGGGCGCGAATTTCCCATAGGTCATCTGTGCCGATGAGCTTTTTGAAATATTGCTGCGGGACAATTTCGAGTCTCTCAACTAACCGAAGAACCCAGGCTACTTTCTGGGCATGCCGATCTGAAAGGGAGTCAAGGAAGTCTTCGACAGGGCAATCACCAGATGCTGTCCGAAAGAACTCGATTGTCCGCATGAATGAAGTTAACATATCTGTGAACCGCAGTCAAGAAATCTGCGGGCGTCCACGAACGCCTAACATGCGAGACAAAGACGCTCCGCATTTTTATATGTCGTTGTCGCTTCATGCCGCCCTCATTGGAAAGCTCTCGTTGGGCGGCACGAACTTTTTCTCGCAGGACGTTAGTTGCAATCGCCGCTGACTTAGATGCATAATAGGGAGGTGCTAAGCATGCGAATTATGAAACGAAACCATTTGATGCTGCTGACAATCAGTGCGTGTTTACTTACCTCGGAGGAGTCCGCGAATGCACAGCAAGGGTTGTCCAACTACTTTCCCTTAAGAGACGGTGACTGTTGGCAGTACATCACCGAATCCTTTGGCCCTGTTGATGATAGTTTACAGTACTGTATAACAGGTGACACGACTTTCTCAGGCGTTACCTATAAGGTCATGCAAGTGAAGGATTTTAGGTTCGGGAGCAGCACCGAATTTTATCGCGCCGATTCCGCTGGCAACATTTTGCAGTACGATGTTCTCCAGGGTCGGCCGAGTACCCTCTACGCCTTCGCCAATAAAAGTGGAGACTACTGGCCATGCCGCTATGGGTTTGGCCATTTCGACTCCTCCTTCGTGACCACTGTCTTCGACAAGTTTCGGAGTTGCATCACCGTCGGATTTTATTCAGCCCCCGATACTCTCCAAGGAGCCTCGGCTCACTGGCACCTCCTCGTTGCTGGGATCGGTCTTTTGGACGACGAGTCTTTGGACGGCGGCGGAGTTCTGACTGGTGCAAGGATCGACGGAACGGTGTATGGTGTAGTAACCGCTGTTCATGAACTTGCCTCCTCAACTCCTGCGACACTCTCGCTGAAGCAAAACTACCCGAACCCGTTCAATCCATCAACGAGGATTTCGTTCGATCTCCTGAAAAACGAAATCATCTCTTTGAAAGTGTACGATGTTCTAGGGCGAAATGTGGCAACGCTTGTTTCGGGCCCTGTTATTGCGGGCCATCACTCCCTTGATTGGAACGCGACCGGTCTTTCTACCGGCGTCTATTTTTGCCGACTTGCTGCAGGTCAAGAAGTCAAGACAATAAATCTCGTTCACTTGAAATGACGCGGCGACTGCAACTAACAGCGGCAACAATGACGTTCACACACAACATGATGAACAAAAGAGTTCACTCAACGCCGCGCACATTTTATAATAGAATGGATGTGCGGCGCTGCATTGTTGCCGCGGACGTTAGGCGCGATGCGCTTTTACGGCCATGGAATCCGTCAAGAATGCAAAGAACTGAAAGGAACCTCATGAAGATTTTCTTGGTGTCGATATTATTCGTGATGACATCTTGTTCATTAATTAGCTCAAAAGAGCTGGCCAAGTTGCCAGTGACGAGCAATCCAAATTCGCTTGATTCAATGCAGGCACAGGCCGTGTACGATCGGGCACAGTATTTCCCAAACGGTACGCAAATCTCTATTTGCATTATCACAGGAGACTCGGAAAAATATGTGGGTATCGAGCGACGTAACGATTCATTGGTATATATTGATAACAGTGATAGCGTTTTTGAAATAGGATCCATTACGAAAACGTTCACAGGCACCATGCTTGCAAAACTTATTTATGAAGGGAAGGTTAAACAAGATGACCCTATAAAGAATTATCTTCCCATCTCCTTGAATCAATCTTCGCTCAACGGAAGAGAAATGACGCTGGTTCAACTCGCAAATCATACCTCTGGTCTACCTTTCGAGCCGACCAACGTGAGGAACGATGATAAGCATCCGTTTGATCAGTGGGCTCCATATAAAAACTACAGCACGGAACGATTATATGATTACCTGTCGCACCAACTGGTTCTGCAATCAACGCCTGGTGAAAAGAGGATATACTCAAATCTTGGAGGCGGTCTGCTTGGTCACATACTTACTTTGATTTCAAAGAAATCTTACGAAGAGCTTTTGTTTGAAACGGTTTGCAAGCCGTTGGGAATGAATGAAACTTTCGTTGAACTTACTCCAGACCGTGAACGAAAGATGGTCCAAGGAAGATATCCCAGTGGTTATCTGCTTCCCTTTGGGGACGGTGATTGTAGCACACTTACTGGTTGCGGGGGAATAAAATCTTCAGCCCGAGACCTTGTTAAATATCTCAAAGCAAACATCACCGATACAACGTACTTCTACCTTGCCCAGCAACCGACAAAGCAATTCGACGAACACTTTTCTGGAGCGCTAGGCTGGGCACCATACAGCGAGCGAGGAAAGGTTCACCAAGGGGCGTTCGGAGCTACACCAGGCTACACGTGCGGGATAATTTTTGAGAGGAACACTCGTGTCGGCGTGGTTGTCCTCACGAATGTTTCATCCTATCTCGCTGTGAAAGGCAACTACACTGAAGGATTATGCCGGGCGCTTTACGATCCACTACCATTCGCTTCTGAGAATAAGTGAGTACAAATTTATCAACCTCGTTGATGCGGTTACTATCATGGAACGGCGCACCGCGCCTAACAAGCCTGACAAAGACGCTTCCCGATAAGAAGCATATCGGGACAGGCTATCATGGATCGCTTCATGGCGCCTACATTATATGAAGAAGGAGGGCGCCACGACTTTGTCCGGCATGACGTTAAGCGTCATGGACGCGCGCGACCGTGTAAATATTGCAGATACCTAAGGAGGACACACCATGAAAAAATGCTTCATTTTGCTATTCAAGCCCCTTCTCCTCGCCACGCTGTTACTCTATACGACTGACTGCAGTAGCGGTGGCAAGCCAGTTAATGGCCCACAACAAGTGGGTCCTCTCAAAATCAGCATAGTTGATACAGCAAAGTACACACTTTGGGAATGGCCTTCTTCCATCTATCCCGGTGCCAGTTCTGGTTCTCAATGGGGGTGGGGCATAACAGTTCGCATAGTAAATACTACTGACCGAGAAGTGACCGAATACATCAGATCTGACAGTCTGCTCGAACTAACTAATGACTTAAATAAACGATACGTCCCACTGCGCAATTTCTTACCAATAGTTGACCTTAAGGAGTTCAATGGCCAGCCGTTGAGGAGCGAATGGTTTTTTTCCAACACAGGTCTAGAATTTTCAACCCAAATCTTTCACGCCGATACTGCTCTGGGCTCTGTGGGTAGTATGATTGAGGCGAAGGATGATAAGATGGTGAAAACGTTTCTTATCCTTAAACTTCCTTTCAAGAAAAGTATGACACTCGTGCTTGTTTTTGATTCTCCGAAGGAATCAAAGCCTCGTACTTTGGATTGGCCAAATGCGAAACCCTTTTACCTTAAGTGAGGGGCGCGCGTCCACAAGCGCCTAACAACCGCAAAAAAGACGTTCGGTTATTGCATATGATGGAGTTCGCTTCATCCCGCTTTGCCGCATCGTGGATGCCAAGCAATATTTATAGCGGCAAGCGGGACGAACTCTTTTGCGCGGGACGTTAGCCATCATGCGGCACAACAACTTTGAAGAAAAACATGACGACCCCTCATGATTAAGAAAGTAACTGTCGTACTAATCATCAACTTCTGTTTTCTGGTTGAATCAAAAGCTCAAGATTCACTGACTATGAAACCACAGCATCTCCTCAGTATGTCCACTGGTTTAAGCAACCATATAGTGCGGGATGACATTATGTCCCCCCTCATATATGAAGGCAGCCAACTTCCAATTCTTTTGACTTACAATTACCAAGGTATTAAGAATCGTCACACGATCACGGCTTTTTTTGACAATCTCGAGCTTACATCTTCTATAACTGATAAAGGCACCTCATCTCATTCTCATTACGTGAAGAACCTTAACGTTTTCTTAGACTATTCTTATGATAGAAAAGCTTTCACATTTGAACAGATAAATACAGAATGCTTCCTTGGTGGCAGGATAAGTAGTTTTCTGAATTCGAGAATATTATACTATTCAAATCAAAATAGCGAACCATCCGCCGAAGTTATGATGAATCTTGCTTTAGACGCGCTGCTAGAAGCAAAGCTCGATAAATCGTCCGATGACTTTCTATCGTTTCACGTCTGTGTGCCTTTGATATCCTATGTACTACTGGACGATAGGTACAATGCAACAATCGAATACACTGAGTCAGATTTAGACAAAAACTTGCTGGGGCAAATACTTTCGAAAAGCGATTTTGTCACTCTGAATAAACTGTTCAAGTTGCAGACGGAGCTTTCCTATACGATGTTTGTCGGCGGATCTTTCGGGTTAGAATTTCAATATAGGTTCCAATACTATTCGTTTGCAGAGTACAAGAATCTTTTTTATGCACGGTGCATTAATAACCAATTACTTGTCGGTTTTATTATCATTCTTTAGCAGCCATGAAATATCGATATCTATTTATCTTTCTACTTGTATTTTTTGTCGGGTGCGAAAAAATTCTTGGCCCCGATCCAGCCAACACGCCTGAAAACAATTTCGAGATTTTCTGGAAGGATTTTAACTTATACTATGCCCAGTTCCAAATACGCCACATTGACTGGGATTCCGTGTATACCGTCACCATGCCTCAGATATCTCCGCAGACAACCGATAGGCAATTATTCAATATACTATCGAACATAGTCCTTAGATTAAATGATATGCACACCAGCTTATACACACCGTTTGGCGATATTAATGTCTACCTTAATACCTTGCTCAGAACATATCCGAGCAGCAAGTTTATTAATCCTGGGAGATATACAACCAATGAAAACTATCAAAGTAGTGTCTTGTACCTCGGGAAATACAAAGACGATAACATCGGATACATCAACATCTATACATTTTCGGGAGGAGGAGATAACATAACTCTTCTTGATGATCGATATTTGGTTATCGATGATATATTACAACAATTCAAGGATACAAAAGGGCTGCTCATCGATGTCCGCGGGAATGGCGGAGGTAATGAATTTAATGCGGAAACTGTCGCCGATCGGTTTGTTGACCAAAAAAGATTATTTGCGAAATTTTGTATGAAGAATGGACCCGGAAAGAATGATTTTTCCGAATGGATCAGTCGCTACATCGAACCGAAAGGAGCATATCAATACAAAAAGCCACTTGTTGTATTAACAAGCAGAGCGACCTGCAGTGCTGCAGAGTACTTTGTTATGGCGATGAAAGTATTACCGCAGGTGACTACTGTGGGCGACACAACCAGTGGCGGTATAGGATATCCAATATTCAGAGAGTTGCCAAATGGATGGACATACAGACTATCCACAGGAATTGGAGCCACTGACGACGGTTATATTATTGAAGGCAAAGGTATTCCACCTGATATCTCAGTACAGACTACAGTAGCCGATTCTATCAACGGGATCGACAGAATCTTCGAGAAAGGAATCGAGATCATTGAGAATTCAAAATGATATTGAATTGATCTTGTGCCGCACGAACGGCTAACAGCACAAACCACGACACTCGTTTCATGAAAATGAATAGTGGTACTCGTTCCATTGTTTTTGCCGCGTGTTGGTTGCTTTGCTCTTTTTGTAGGGGCAAAAACAACGGCGTGGTTTGTGCACACGTTATGCGCCATCGCGTTGCGTGCCATTAATTCAATCGAACTTCCTGTGCTTCCGTTGTCGATTCTGTGTTTCATTAAACGACTACTTGGTGTAAGCAATTATCATAAAACAATCATAATAAAAGGAGAGAAATATTATGAGAAAAATAGTCGTTATATCAATGATTACGTTAGATGGAGTAATGCAAGCCCCTGGTGGGCCTAAGGAAGATACATCAGGCGGTTTCAGATATGGCGGTTGGACTGCACCTTATTCTGACGAAGTTCTCGGTAGGGTCATGGAAAAACAGATGAAACCTGCAGACCTTCTTTTGGGCAGAAAAACATTTGAGATTTTTGCCTCCTTCTGGCCTGAACATGCAGACATTTGGCCAGGCATCAATGATGTCACAAAATACGTCATGTCCAAGACCATGAAGAAGTCAGATTGGAAAAACTCAGTTTTCCTCAAAAGCCTGGCAGATATCAAAAAGCTCAAAGATTCAGAAGGTTCTGATATTAAAGTTTGGGGCAGTAGTAAGCTCATTCAGCTGCTACTAAAGAATGATTTAGTAGACGAACTCTGGCTCCAAATTCACCCGTTGACTCTTGGTAAAGGAAAAAAGTTATTTGACAATGGCACGATTCCAGCAGCATTTACAGCAATAGAGAGTTTAGTTACACCAAGCGGAGTTATTATTGCCAATTACGAGCGAGCTGGAAAAGTTAAGACAGGTACTATTGGATCTTAAGAAGAAATAAAATGACAAGAAATTGTTTGTTTCATGGTGTAACGCCTCTTCATAGCTTGCCGGAGCCGACGACGAACCAGGAAGAACGTCACAAAGTAACTGTGCGCAACGCATCGAACGCACAACAAACGGTAAACCGGCGCTCGCCAATGGTTCGACTTCCGCCTATCCTTCGATCCCTCGGCCCCACAAAGAACGTTAGGGGGTAAACAGGCTCAGGACTCAGGATGTACGGCGACAGGTCCCTCACCGTGACGTAGTTTTCGGAAACGTTATGCGTCATCGCGTTGCGCGCCATTAATTCAATCGAACTTCCTGTGCTTGCGTTGTCGATTCTGCGTTTCATTAAACGACTATTTGGTGTAAGCAATTATCATAAAACAATCATAATAAAAGGAGAGAAATAATATGAGAAAAATAATCGTCTTATCATTTATTACATTAGACGGAGTGATGCAGGCACCTGGCAGGCCTGACGAAGATACATCGGACGGTTTCAAATACGGCGGTTGGACTGCGCCGTATTTTGCCGAAGCTGACGAAGCGGCTGGTGAGTTCATACAAAAACACATGAAGCCTGCAGATCTTCTTTTAGGCAGGAAAACATTTGAGTTTTTTGCTTCCTACTGGCCTGGACATGCAGACTTTTGGCCAGGTATCAATGATGTTACAAAATACGTGCTGTCCAATACTATGGATACATCGGATTGGGGAAACTCAGTATTCCTGAAAGACGTGGAAGGTATTAAGAAGCTTAAAAGCTCGGAAGGATCTGACATTCAGGTGCACGGCAGCAGTCAGCTCATTCAGCTGCTGCTCAAGAACGATCTGGTGGACGAACTCTGGCTCAAGACATTCCCGCTGACGCTTGGCGGAGGGAAGAAGCTGTTTGGCGACGGTACGATTCCGGCAGCCTTTCCATTAACAGACAGTTTGGTTACGTCAAATGGTGTGATTTTTACCAATTACAAGCGAGCCGGGGAAGTCAAAGTAGGTACTGTTGGAGCTTAAGGAGAATAAAATGAGAAAACTAATAGCAGCAATCAATATGACACTCGACGGGTTTTGCGACCACACGGCAGTGATCGCGGATGCAGAATTACATCAACATTTCAATGAGCTATTGCGTAACGCGGACACCCTTCTGTACGGAAGGATAACCTATCAACTGATGGAAAGTTATTGGCCATCCATCGTCAAAAATCCTACCGGTGTCAAACCAGAGGATGAATTCGCGGTATTAATAGACAATATTTCAAAGATTGTTTATTCCCGCACGCTGAAAAAGGTTGACTGGAAAAATTCAAAATTGAAAAAGGAAGTCATTAAAGAAGAAATTTTAGAACTCAAACAACAAGCGGGTAAAAACATTTTAGCGGGCAGCCCCAGTTTAATCGTGGCCTTATCGCAACTGGACTTAATTGATGAATTCCAGCTTAGTGTTCATCCAATTGTTTTAGGAAGCGGCTTACCCCTATTTAAAAACGTCAAGGATAGAATTAATCTTAAACTCTTAAAAACAAAAACATTTGGTAGTGGTGCAGTAACTCTTTACTATGAGCCGACAAAAAAATGAGTGCATAGTTAAAACGACAGATCTTCGTGACGACAGTAGCACGAACGCATAAAAGGCAAAAGCACGACGCTCACGCATTTGTTGAAGCTAATTGAAATCCAAGTTGAGCGAACAAAAGAGTTCGCTCAATCCGTCTCGCTAAGATAGTCCTAAAGGCGAGACGGACTGCGTGGTGCGGCAGGACGTTATGCGCCATTGCGGCGCTGTACTTTTTTGCGCGGCGATGTGAACTTGCGCAGAACATCCAAACAAGAAATAAATGAGGTCAATTATGCGAAAAGTAAAATTGAACAACGGCATTGAAATGCCCATCCTTGGCTTTGGTGTTTTTCAAATTCCCGATGCTGCAGTATGTGAAAGAAGTGTTTTGGATGCAATTCAAACAGGTTATCGCCTTCTTGATACAGCCGCTTCTTATATGAATGAGCAAGCTGTTGGTAATGCAATCAGAATAAGTGGTGTCGCAAGAAAGGAATTGTTTATCACTACAAAACTCTGGGTTCAGGATGCAGGATATGAAAACACCCAAAAAGCTTTTCAAAAATCTTTAGACAGGTTGCAATTAGACTACTTGGATTTATATCTGATTCATCAACCTTACAATGATGTTTTCGGTTCATGGCGGGCAATGGAGGAACTATATCTTGCAGGAAAAATCAGATCAATAGGTGTTGCTAATTTTCAACCCGACCGTGTAATGGATTTAATCGTTTTCGGAAAGATTTCACCTGCGGTAGATCAGATTGAAACACATCCTTTCAATCAGCAAACGGAAGCACAAACATTTTTAGAGGACAACAATGTTCAAATTCAATCATGGGGTCCTTTTGCCGAAGGCAAGAACAATATTTTCCAAAATGAATTGCTTCTTTCATTTGCAACTAAATACAAGAAAAGTGTTGCCCAAGTAATTCTTCGCTGGCTCACTCAAAGAGGAGTAATTGTTATTCCAAAATCAGTTCGCAAAGAAAGAATGGTTGAGAATTTCAATGTTTTTGACTTTGACCTAAGTGTGGATGACATGGAAGCAATCAAGAGTTTAGATACAAAGACAAGTCTCTTTTTTGACCACCGTAACCCTGAAATAATAAAATGGATGGGAAGCAGAAAACTGGATGTCTAAAACGCGCCGCAAAGGCGCCTAACACGCGGAAGAAAGATGCTCGATTATTATATATCATGGTGCTCGCTTTCCCGAACAGGACGTTCGGGAAGCCGATCATCACACTCCCGAACAAGAAGTTCGGGATCCCGCATTTGCACGATGTAAAAAGGAGCGGGAGAAGTAATTTTGGATCGGCTCATGCCGCGGACATTATATTAAGAAGGAGCGCGGTACGAACATGGTCTACGCATACGTTAACTGCCATTGGCGCGGAACGTTATTCGGCACTTAACTCAGAACACCTAATGCAGCTTGATATTAACCCAACATACGGGCGAGATTTTTTTTTGATGCTCCCAAAACCAAAAGTGAGCGGACAAGTAAATCGAGTGACACTGATGGATCCCCTGCTTCCATCTTTGCAATCCTTGACTGGCTTGACTTCAGTAATCGTGCAAGTCCCTGTTGAGTTAATTTTTTTTCTTGACGGTACTTCTGAAGATTTTTGCTCAAGGCAAGCTTCAGTTCAATATATGCAGTTTCCTCTGGTGAAAGGTTTAGGAATTCACTGGGAGTACCAACCTTCCAGCCCTTCGCTTTTAGACGATTTCTCTTCGCAGGTCTCATATTTGTTCTCCAATGTTACGATTCATAGAGTCGAATTCTTCTCTTGCAGTTCTCTATCACTTCCTTCGGCGTCTTCTGGGTCCTTTTCTCAAAGACCTCTAGAATCACAATGGCATCCGAGTCAATTCGATAGACGATACGCCATGTTTTATTCTCGTCATCAATCCGAAGTTCGTGGCACCTCGCACCAACGAGCGGCATCGCTCGCGAATGAGGCAGTGAAAGATTCTCTCCCATCTGCAAGCGACGCAACAGGTAGCCAGCTTCAATCCTTGCCTGGCCTGAGAAAGGCGGTGTCTTTATCTCGCCGTGAAGCCACACAAGAGGATTATTTACAGTTTTCAATCGACATAAAATATGTCATTCCTGACATAGAGTCAAATATGGTACAAGGAAACCCCGCGGCGCCAACGGCAGATAACACTTTATGAAAGGTGAAAGTCCCCGCTCGAAGCGGGATTTCGCAAAGAGCGCTCAACAAGAGACGAATAGATCACGCGTCGATGCAAAGCATCGATTTCATTTTGTTCTTTGCACTGTAGCACTGAGTCGGGTCTGCACGGGCCGCCGGTGATACATCGTAGTCGGGACTCCTGTAATGCTTAGGGACTGGTCCCCAAACAAGCGGGACAAAGTCGCTTCCCGATCAAGAACGTATCCCGTCCAAATTATTTATATGTCGGGATGCCGCAAGGCGGCATCGGGACAGGCTGTCATTGTGAATATATCGAGTTCGCCCACCTTCGCTAAAGCTTCGGCGGGTCTTCGATCACGTCTCGCAAGACGTTTGGCAACATCGCAATAATATTCAATGAATAAAAGCGGAATGATATTGAAACTATCCACCTTCATCCTAGCAATCTCTCTTCTAAGTGCATGTGCGCATACCGACAACTTTCCTGTTAAAACGGACAAAATGATCATTCCTGTTGTAATTGATGGGAAAAGCTACAATCTAGAGAGCTTGCTCTACTCTCCGATTGATGGAAAGCGCATTCACCCGTTGATTATTATGACTCATGGTAGAAATGGGCCTCATCCAAATATCAACCACAACGAAGTGTACGATTATGAGGAACTAAATACAGTACTGGCAAGCAAAGGTTTCCTGGTCTTAATGGTGGTGCGTCGGGGGTATGGAAATTCAGATGGACCCGATAGTGAATATTTTGAAACGGCAGAAGCATCTGGGCTTGCAGGAGCAAAAGATATTCAGGCTGTTATCAGTGTGATGGTTGAAAAGCCAGGCGTTGATAAAAGCAAAATTGTTATTATTGGTCAATCCCAGGGAGGTTGGGTTTCATTCGCTTGTTCTACCCTAAGTGTTCCAGGATTACTAGGGACGATAAACATTTCTGGAGCAACTAACTTTCAGAAAGCTGATGGTAGAAGTATTCGATCCTCAGAAGTCGAAGATCAGCTCTGTGCAGCAGCTGGTATATACGGAAAATCAGCTAAGGTCCCGACATTGTGGATCTATGCTGAGAACGATAATCATTTACCTGCTTCGGTACATAAATGGTTTGATACATTCATCAAAGCTGGAGGAAAAGGCACTCTTGTTGTTAAACCTCCATATAAGAATAATGGCCATTCCTTTGTGAAAGCACCTGCGCTCTTTATTGAAGACATTATGAATTTTTTCAAAGGAATCGGATTTGCTCACTCATGAGATAAATGTTTCTGATCGCGGCGACGCATATCAGCAGATACAATGATGTTCACTCATAACATAATGGATAAATGAGTTCACTCATCCGTCCTATCGTAATCCGGACGGAATGCATTGTTGCCCCGGAAGTGAGCACACATTTTGTACAGCAAATATTTTAGAAAAGGTTAACTTAGCAAAAAGGTAATCATCATGATTAGAAAAATATTCTTCTTGTTTGGTTGTATTTGTGCTGCACAAATTAATTTACCCGCTCAGATAGTTGATGTCCACGATACTGGGAAACAGGATCAGTCTGCCGTGATTACAAATCAATCTTCGCATAAACCAGACATCAAACTTAAAGCTGTCCCTATCCAAGATGTCACACTCTTAAATAGCATATTTCGCCAGAGGTACGATGTGAACAGGAAATATCTAATGAGCCTGGAGAATGACAAGCTGCTGCAAAACTTTTATTACGAAGCAGGTATTTCCAAAACCGGCCATGTAATGTTGAACAAAGAAAAGAACTATGAAGATTTCTATTGGGGCTGGGAATCTCCTTCGAACCAATTGCGCGGCCACTTCTTAGGACACTGGCTTTCTGCTGCTGCATATATTTATGCGGAATCCGCCGATATGGAAATTAAAGCCAAGGCCGATCTTATCATAAAGGAGCTCGCTGAGTGTCAGAAAAATAACGGCGGGGAATGGGCCGGTTCCATACCTGAAAAATATTTTGATCTCATGGCCAAAGGCGAGTGGATTTGGTCGCCTCAATATACTATCCATAAAACTTTAATGGGTCTATACGACATGTATGTTATGGCCGGCTCGAAACAGGCATTGGAAATCCTTGACAAGTTTGCTGACTGGTTTCATCAATGGACTGACAAACAGATAGCAAATAACAATGCAAAAGCTATCTATGACGGAGAAGCGGGTGGAATGCTAGAGATATGGGCAGATCTTTACGGACTCACTCATAAACAAAAATATTTAGATTTGATGGGGCGCTATGGCAATCCCGGTTTGTTTCAAGCTTTGCTAAAAGGCGAAGATGCGCTCTCTAATAATCATGCCAATGCCAGCACCCCATGGTCTCAAGGTTCGGCAAGGGCTTATGAAGTCACGGGCGACAAGCATTGGCGGGACATCACCGAGGCGTTTTGGAAAGATGCTGTAACCGACCGCGACTATTTTTGTACCGGCGGGCAAAATGCGGGAGAATTCTGGATACCGCCTCACCAGCTTAAACATTTTTTGTGCGAGCGCAATCAAGAGCATTGCACGGTGTATAACACGATCCGTACTGCCGACTATCTGTACCGCTGGACTGACGACCCAAAGTATGCCGATTATATTGAACGCAACATTTACAACGGCATTTTAGCGCAACAAAATCCGAATACTGACATGGTAACTTATTTTCTTCCCATGGCAGCAGGTGGCAAAAAGAGCTGGAGTGATCCCACTATGGATTTCTGGTGCTGCCTTGGTACGCTTGTTCAGGCCCAAACCCGTTACGCAGAATATATCTATTATGAAAACGATGAGGGCCTTGTGGTCAGCCAATACATTTCTTCTGAACTGAAGTGGCAAAAGGACAGTGTAAGAGTTGACTTGCAGCAGGATTTTACCGCTCATGAATACAATACCGATTATGCTGGAAATCGCTGGAACATCAAATTCAAAATCAAGACGGAAGCTCCCGTACAATTCGCATTACAATTCCGTCTACCATGGTGGCTAAAGCAAAAAGCGATTATCAAAGTCAACGGAGTACATGAACCTGTTAATGTATTAACGGGAACATATACGATAAACCGCGGGTGGCACAATGATGAGATAACAGTGGAATTCCCGACTGAAGTGTATGCGGAACCGTTGCCCGACACAAAGAACATGGTGGCTTTTATGGAAGGCCCGATTGTGCTTGCCGGCATTTGCGACAGAGAAATCAACCTAAGAGGGGATATCAAAGAACCTGAGACTATCCTGATGCCCGAATATGAACACGAGTACGAACTAGTAAGCTGGAAGCAAAGCCACTATCGAACTGTCAATCAGGATTCGAATATTGAATTTATGCCTCTTTATGAAGTAGTGGATCAACGATACACCATCTATTTTCCGATACAGAAGTAATTAAATGGTTGAAGTTGCGCAGAACCGAGAATGAAGAACATGTCACCCCTACGGGGTTCGATTGACTTTTGTTTTCGTTGCTATAAACATTGTACTCATGCATAGTGTTCACAAATTAGAGGAATTCTTGAGGAGTCGCTAGAGCCCCGTAGCGGTGGCATTAGCAACTTTGCGTAACATCAGTCAATAATAAATATAGTGGTCGTTAGGAGTTTGTAAGGCTTACTCGAGTTGACCGCAAAAAGGAAAATGACACATGCTGAAATTCTGAAGCGAAGCAGGAGAAGAAATGAGAAAACTAATTTTGGTTGCACACATGTCCCGTGAAGGTTTTGCCGAAACAGGCGAGCCCGGTGGGAAATGCGACGCCATTAAATAAAGGCTGACAGTCAATAGAAAAGGTGGAGCTATGCGCAGAAGCGACAAGGAAATCAAAGACGATCACATTATTCAAGATATTCTATCGAAGTCTGAAGTCTGTAGAATAGCAATGGTCGATGGCACAGAGCCATACATCGTGCCATTGAATTATGCTCACTCAAACAACATGCTCTTCATTCATTCGGCGCCTGAGGGCAGGAAAATCGAAGTTCTGAAGAGAGACGGCCGGGTGTGTTTCGAAATCGAATATGGAAGTGAAGTATTGATGGGTAATCCGCCGTGCAAGGGGACCGCAAAATTCCGTTCGCTGATCGGATATGGCAGAATAGAGATCGCCACTGATACAGCGACAAAAAAATTGGGACTGGATTTGCTCAGTGCTAAATACGGTAACATCGCTGGTGAATACGACAAGGAGTCGTTCGATAAGGTTGTTATGTTGGTGTTGATTATAGACAAAATATCAGGGAAGCAGTCAGGGAATTGGGATTAATGAGTTCAAGACAAACGGCTCTGTCACAAAGGATATTGCAGAATTTATTGGGCGCTCTTTGCATCGTGGCGACATTCGGGGGGTTCGTATTGGCAGGCTTGGTCGGGTCGATCGTCGGATTGGTTGTAAGCCTGCTCGCTTATTCAATTGGACTTCACCTCTCTACGAAAGCGAGCAGGGACGTCAGCTAACGTCGCTCTTGATTTTCTCTGGAAAGTTCCCGCGTCATGTGCTGTCCGGATCGTATCGAGTATCAATTCGAGCTAGCAGAGCACAATGGAAACACAGCGGTAAGCAGCAGTTCAAAGCAGATTCACAAATGCAGTCAGGAGTCGTGAGAACTTTCTGTTTGCTCTCGACGCTATCTTGGTCACTTCGTTGTGTGAGAGCTTTTCTGTCGTGATCCCGGTGCTGTAATTTGTGAGGCAGCAAATTCCGATTACTTCCATTCCAACAGCGCGTGCGAAAGTCGCCTCGTGGATAGTTGACATTCCAACCGCATCTCCTCCGAAATTCCTGTAGAATCTTACTTCTGATGGAGTTTCATAAGACGGTCCAATCAAGCCAAGGTATGTTCCGGACTTGAGCTCTATATTGGTTTCTTCCGAGGCTTGGTAAGCTTTTGCTGCAAGATTCTTGCTGTAGAGTGGATTGAGATCCGTCGGTGGGATCTTCAGATCGAGCAAGACATTCCTGGATGTCAGATTGATCTGATCATTTATCAGCATTAAGTCGCCGGGGAAGAACTTCCAGTTTAGAATTCCAGCGGCGTTCGTCAGGACAATTTCTTTTATACCGAGTTGATGGGCGACAATGGCAGTCACTGCGGCGTCAACGGCGGACCCGGTCTCGTAGTAATGGACACGTCCGCTGAAGACAAGGGCTCTTTTGTCAGCGAGCTTTGCACTCACAATTTCACCGGTATGTCCTGCGACCGTCGAACGGGGGTAATCCGGGATCTCATTTGTCTTCAAGACAATTCTGTCGGACAAATGTTTCGCAAATCCGCCGAGTCCGCTCCCGAGGACGATTGCCACGTCATGGTACACGTTTCCGAAATGTCCGGAGATAAACTCTGACGATTCTTTGAAAGGGAGAGAGGTCATTTCATACTTTGGAAAAGATGGCACGCGGATTACACTGATGGAACGGATTTTCACAGATTGATCCAATTCTCCCTAATTTATCTGTGGAAATCTGTCTGATCGGTGCCATCAGTGTGCCATCATTCTATTTCTCTTTTTCGTAGGGGACACCATCCGCCGCAGGAGCGACGGACTTTCCGATGAATCCGGCAAGGACGACGATCGTGGCGATGTATGGAATCATCTGAATGAATTGAGTCGGTATGCCGGCGCCCTGCAATTGAATCTGGAGACTCTCAGCAAATCCGAAAAGCAAGCAAGCGGCCGCGGCGCCAAGCGGGTTCCATTTTCCAACAATCATCGCGGCCAGCGCGATGAACCCCCTTCCGGCCGACATGCCGTCAGTGAATGAGTGTTGTTCGAACGCGAGCCATGCACCGGCAATCCCTGCCAGTACTCCGCTAATCAGGACTCCGTAATACCTGTAGAGTGTCACGCTTATCCCGACCGTGTCGGCTGCTTCCGGATTCTCGCCGACGGCACGAAGCCTCAAGCCAAAACGGGTGCGGTAAATTATGAAGTGACTCGCAATCACTATGAGAATCGTGAACAGCACGAGCGGATTTCCAAGGAGCAGCGCGATGTCTGGTGACCCTTCGGTGAATGGCAATCTTATGTGCGGAAGCCCGGCAATTCTGTCCGAGTTGCTCGAGCTGTGGAACAAAATCTCCAGAACGAACTTTGTAATTCCGACTGCAAAAAGATTTATTGCGATTCCGGAAATGATCTGATCTGCTTTGATGTTTATCGATATGATCGCGTGCAGCAGAGCCGTGAGGAGTCCTCCCGCAACTCCGCACAGTATTCCGACCAGAGGGTCACCGGTATAATATGTTCCTACCGTGGTACAGAATGCGCCGTTCAGTATTATTCCCTCGAGTGCGATGTTGGTGACACCGCCTCTTTCGCTGTAGACACCGCCGAGCGAGGCAAGAGCATATGGAACAGTGATTCGGATTGTCTGCGCCAGGAAGGCGAGTGAAAGTATTTGGCTAATCATCTTTCACAATGATTAATTCTCAATTTTGAATTAGCCAATACGAGGTAACAATTCATAATTCAAATCTCATAATTCACAATTCTGACAAATTTATCGTTCGCTTCTTTAGGAAGTTCACTACGATTCGTCTGAATATTTTGTTGGAACAGATGACGAATATTATCACGATTGCCTGAAGTATGCTGACAATCTCTTTAGGCACCATCGTATTTATCACGAGCCCGCCGTAGTCCAGCATGCCGAAGAGGAGCGCGGCGAGTATGACTCCGAATGGATTATTCAATCCGAGAAGCGCGACGGCAATTCCCATGAAACCGATACCACTTGAGAATCCCTCTTCGAAATAATATTTGTATCCCATTACGAAATTTGTCCCGACCAATCCGGCGATGGCTCCACCCAAAGTCATGCTGAGAATAATATTTTTCGAAACGCTGATCCCGCCGTATTCGGCAGCTTTCGGATTGAGACCCACGACCCGCAATTCATAACCATATCTTGTCCTGTCGACGTAATACCAAACGAAGATCGCAGCCGCGAGCGCAACAAATATTGACACATTTACGGGAGAGCCTCCGAAGGCGGGAAGAAAACTGTCGAACCGGGGAAGCTTTCCGTTCGGGGAGATCGGCGGAGTGTGTACGGTCGCGGGCACATTGAAGACGTTCGTAACAAAATAACTCACAAGTGCGAGAGCGATGAAGTTCAGCATGATTGTGTTTATGACCTCATGCGCACCGACTTTCGCCTTGAGGTAACCTGGAATGAATCCCCAGATGCCGCCGCCGACCATCCCTGCAAGGATGAGGAGGGGAACTTCGATGAAAGACGGCACGCGCAATGTGTATATCCCGACCAGCGCCGTAAGGAATGCTCCGACCTGAAGTTGTCCTTCTGCGCCGATGTTGAAAAGGCCTGCGCGAAAACAAATTGCCACGGACAGTCCGGTGAAAATGAGAGGGGTTGTCTTGAACAAGAGCTGTCCAATTCCGTAGGAGCTTCCAAGGGTCTGCGAGAAGAGTATTGAGTAAACTGCAAGAGGGTTCTGACCGACGATTACTATAAAGACCGCGCCGACAGCAAATGACAAAACAACAGCGAGCAGTGGAATAATGAAGTTCTGCGTTGCCGAATGTTCAAGCCAGCGCTTCTTGTTCGCCATTGCCTTTTGAACCTGTCATGTAAAGTCCGAGTTCTCCTTCCTCGACCTTATTGTTCGGAAACACTTTTACGATTTTCCCATTATACATCACGGCGATCCTGTCCGATAGGCTCAGGATCTCGTTCAGATCCGCAGAAACAAGCAGCACTGCATTTCCTTCGTCCCGTGCAGCAATTAATGTGCGATGGATGAATTCAATTCCTCCGATGTCCACACCGCGGGTCGGCTGGCTTGCAATTACGACGTCAGCGTCTCTCGATAGTTCGCGCGCTATTATCACTTTCTGTTGATTGCCTCCTGACAAACCTCGTGCGATCGCTTCCGGGTCGGGTGGACGGACATCGTACCTCTCGATGAGAATCTCCGCGTTCTTTCTGATCTCTCCTTTTTTCATGAAGAGTCGATTGTTGTATTTACGTGACGCGTGCAAACCGAGTATCAGATTCTCTTTGATGGTTAAGTCGATGACAAGGCCTCGCTTGATTCTGTCTTCCGGGATGTGAGCGAGGCCGCGTCTAAACACGTCGCGCGAGCTCAACCCGATAATGTTTAGCCCGTTGATCGCGATGGACCCTGACGTCGGCCTCAGGAGACCCGTTATACATTCGATGAGCTGGGATTGTCCGTTGCCTTCGACTCCAGCGATGCCAAGTATTTCTTTCGATGAGACTTCTAATGAAACGTTCTTCAGTAGCGCTACTCCACGCCTGTCGATATAATTGAGATCCCTGACGGCGAGTCTCGGAATTCCAGGTGTGCTCGCCGATTTCTCGACCCGCAGCAGGACCGGCCGCCCGACCATCAGCTGTGCTATTTCCTCGGGATTGGTCTTTGCAGTTTCAAGCTCGCCGACAATCTTTCCTTTGCGCATCACCGAGATGTGATCGCTGATCGCCATGACTTCATTCAGCCTGTGAGTTATGAGGACTATTGTCTTTCCCTGATTTCTCAGCTCGATGAGTATCTTGAAAAGTTGCTGTGCTTCTTGCGGAGTCAGGACAGCGGTAGGCTCATCAAGGATCAGGATATTTGCCTCGCGATACAATGCTTTCAGTATTTCCACTCTTTGTTGAGTTCCCACGCCGACGTTTTCCACTTTCTCTTCAAGTGGGACAGTCAGTGAGAATTTCTCAGCTAGTTGAGAAATCTCCGCGGTCGAGTTCTTGAAATTAAGAAAGGAAAGCTTCGTCGTCTCGGTACCGAGAACAATGTTTTCCAGGATAGTCAGCGGTGGAACGAGCATGAAATGTTGGTGCACCATTCCGATTCCGAGCTTGATAGAATCGTGCGGTGATCTTATTGTCACGTCCTTCTCATTGATCCGAATTCTGCCGGAGTCCGGTTGGTACAGACCGTACAGCGTTTCCATCAACGTTGTCTTGCCGGCGCCATTTTCTCCGACGAGAGCGTGGATCGTGCCGCTCGATACCCTCAGCGTGACGTCGTCATTAGCCAGGGTGCGGGCAAATCGCTTTGTAATGTTGAGTAGTTCTATCGAGTACATAAGATTTCAAAAGTCAAAGGTCAAATGTCAGACGTTCAACGTAAATCTCAAAAGTGATTTGATCCCAGTCTTGAATTTTGACCTGCAGTTTTGACTTTTGAGTTTTGACATTTGAATTGTTATTCGGTCGGAACTTTGATCTGTCCGTCAATGATCTGCTTTCTTAATGCCTCGACCTTCTCGTACACATTCTCAGGGATCAGCGGCGCATTGTTCTTGTCGTATACGAAATCAACTCCATTGTCGGCAAGACCGAATACCTGAGCCACACCGCCTATGAATTTCCCTTGCTTCCATTCCTTGATGATGTCGTACACTGCGACGTTTCCTTTTTTCACCATGCTCGTGAGAACAAAGCCCGGAGCCTCGTTCCACTGATCCATGTCGACCCCGATCGCGTATTTCTTCATCTCGCGCGCAGCCTCGAATACGCCGAGTCCGGTCACGCCTGAAGCGTGGTAAATAATGTCCGCACCATGTGAATACTGACTGAGTGCAAGCTCCTTGCCCTTCGCCGGATTTTTGAATGCGTCTCCCGTGACTCCCGCATAAGCGACAAGCACCTTCACATTAGGGTTAACGTACTTCGCGCCCGCTTCATAGCCGGCTTGGAATTTCTTGATGAGTGGAGACTCCATCCCGCCGACAAAGCCGACAACATTTGTCTTTGTCATCAGAGCGGCCAAAGCACCGACCAGAAAGGAACCTTCTTCTTCCCGGAATTCGACCGCGATCAGATTTGGCGGAAGCTTCTTTTGAGGATCATACGAATAATCGACGCAAGCAAATTTCTTATCAGGGAAATCCTTTGCGACGTTCGTTATGTCATCTGTGAAGATGAAACCGACTCCGAAGATCAGCCTGATGCTCTTTTCACTTGCAAGCTGTCGAAGCGCAGACTCACGATCCGATCCACCACTCGGTTCGATGTACTGGAAGCTGACCCCCAGGCTGTCCTTCGCCATTTGCAGGCCGAGGTAGGCTGCGTCATTGAAAGACTTGTCACCTCTGCCGCCGACATCAAATACCAGCCCGACCTCGCTGTTCGGTGAGGAGCCCGGCTGACTTCTTCCGCAGGATACGAGGAGGAAGGCACAAAGGCACAAAGATGCAAAGGCAAAAAGCGAATTAATAAACACGCGGAACGACCCTTCATGTTTTCTGCTAATCAACAACTCGATTCCTTTCAACTCTGTCCTCTTTCCCTCTGTGCTTTTGTTTAGCATCTTAACCCGGTGGCGGAACGAAACATTTTCTGCATCGCGCTTCGTAAATGTCAGTCGCCCCTATCAAAACGCGTTCACCCTGTTGAACCTTTCTCTGCGTCCGGTCGGCAGGATTGCCGCACACGACACAGATCGCAAGCGTCTTCGTGATGTACTCCGCTATCGCGAGGAGCTGCGGGATCGGCTCGAATGGCTTTCCACGATAATCCTGATCGAGCCCGGCGACTATGACCCTCTTTCCGGCGGAGGCAAGCGATTCGCAAACTTCAACAAGCTCCATCCGGAAAAACTGTCCCTCGTCGATCCCCACCACCTGAGCATCTTTGGATAGGGAAGGTATCTCGTCGGCAGAATCTACAACGATCGATCTTAACCTGTCGTCGCTGTGGGAAACGATGTGGTCGTCACTGTAACGCCTGTCGATGCGCGGCTTGAAGATCGCGACGTTCTGTCGCGCGATCTCCGCCCGCTTAAGCCTGCGAATCAGCTCTTCGGTCTTGCCGCTGAACATACAGCCGCAGATAACCTCGATCCATCCCGTGTCGCGAGGTGCATAATGTAGGCTAATTTCTTCCATCCGCCCTAAATGTTTTGCTTGTGCCGGACGGCAAACGAGGTGTTTCTAGTGAATGCCGTCCAGCATCTGTGATGTGAAAGCTTGTGGGATTAGCGAAGAGAGCATTTCTCTCTTCACATCGCCTCTCTTGTTGGTCATGTAAATCTCAATGTCGCCCGCGAGTTCGATCATCACCTGTCTGCATGCACCGCATGGAGGGCAAAATTCATCGGCATCGGATACGATCGCCAGCCTCTTGAATTTCGATTCACCCTCCGAGATTGCTTTCCAGAGTGCGAGTCTCTCAGCACAGATTGACAGGCTATAACTGCTCGACTCGATGTTGAATGCAGCGTAGATCTTGCCGGCATCTGTCTCAACGGCCGCACCTACTCTGAAGTGGGAATAATTCGCCCCCGATTTTTCTTTTGCTTTTCTCGCAGTGTCGATTAGTTCGGAAACAGCTTCACTGGCTGGCATCTTCAAAAAATATACCAGTGGGTACGTATAAAATCAAGGATTGGAAGGTCTTCAACCGAGCTTCCGGTGATGGTAAGCCGCACTCGATTTCTGTTTGCGCGGAGCTTCGGCGGGTGAATTCACCTCGGTTCTGCAAATGGAACTGGAGCCGTGTATCTGTATATCGTCGGCAGGTTCAAACCTCTCTCGAAGTCTGATGAGAAATATAATTCGTGGTTCAGAACGTTGATGTCGATTATGTTTCCGTGAAGGGAGAAGAGCTCGGTCAGTGCGTCGCCATTCTTCATCACCCAAACACTCGTCGTGTCTCCATTCTCAAATGTCATGTAAAAATTATCGCCGTCAGCACAAACAAGTGAGACGGGGAAAGGAATCGGTAGCATGTTCATTTTCCGCGTCAGCAAGTCATAGTCTCCCACCGAGTATGATCCATTCATTGAGTCAATTGCGACTGCTATCTCGAAATTTCTTCCTGCGTTGAAATTACATTGAGTAATTCTGAAAGGAAGGAGGTCTACGCTGTCGATCAGGGAAATGCGCTTCGATCGAAGATCTGCTATGTAAATCCTCCCTGATCGCAAAAATGCCCCGAAGTCGCCGTTGCGACTTATGGTGGCTGATTCGCCGATAAAGGAAGCGGTCCCTCTCTTAGTCCTGAATGAGGAGGTTAATTCTTTATTGTCGCTCGTCTCGATGGCATAACTCCCTGCCGCATCGTCAGAGGAGAGGCGGTAGCAATTGTTCATGTCCCCTGTCGCACTTTCTGCGCGGCCCGCCGTTGGACTGAGAATGCCAGAATTAACTTTGATGTATTCTATTCTGTTTCCGCTCATCGTCGGACTGAATGCTGCAACCTTCAGCTCACCTCCACTCAAAACCGGCACGATGTAGGATGATCTTGTCAAAATCGGAGTACTGTCACCGAAGTAGAGTGTCGCAGCGACCGCGACAATGGTCGCGCCGATTATTCCCGTTCTGACTGCAAGCAATCGTCTCGATAGGAACCTGGATTCGAAAACGAGATACCCGACGAACAGTATTATCAATAAGAAGAACCTCTCGTAAAGGAGAAACGGACTTTCAATTTTGAAGTAAGTCGAGAACACTGCGTACAACGGCAGGCAGGACAGCGCGTACAGAACGATGAAGAGTCTGGCGGCTCTTGTCCGACCTTCGTCGAGTGCAGTTTGAGCAAGACAAACGATCGCGGGTGCAAGGAGCACGAGATGAAACGTCGTGCCTGTCGGCGACAGGAAAATTATTGACATCGCAGCAGCAATGAGGCATTCTCTCGGATTTTTCTTTTCCACTCCGCGATAGAAAAAATATGCGGATGGCACAACCACAACCGCTTTGAAGAGCGATATTGCAAGCACATACGCATCCCTCGAAGCAATTAACGGATGACTGTTCAACGTAGCATCGTACAAGAACAATCGCCTGCAAAACGACCAGGCCGTCTGGTAAGAAAATGAAAAAGGATTTTGAACCTTGCCGTTGATGTAGAACGGAAATATCCGTTGAACGTAAAAGACGATCGTGGATTCTCCCAGGACCAGACACGATATGGCGAAAACAAGCAGGCAGGAGACAACGAAGTAGACGAAGACTCGCCATCTTTTCGACAGCAGGAGAAGTGCTGCGGGAATTGCGGCGAACGCGTCAAATGGGAATACCAATCCGAGCAGGAATCCAGTCGCTCCATCCGCCTCCATCGCGAAAGCGTAAAACGCCGTGACGAACAATAGCGTGAGGATTATGAATGGTTCATTCGAATTGAAATTAGAGGCGAGCGCGAACGAAGAGCTGAGGTAAACCTGGTAAGCAGTTTTGACTGATGACCTTGCAAGTCTTGCTGAGACGTGGACCAGGAGCATCAGCGCGGCAGCGTTGATTGCGGTTACCAAAAATTTCGAGACTGCGGCCGGAGGGATCGCAATAAGAGAATCCAGTAGAAATGATGACGGTGTCGTAATCGTGGAAAGGAAAACCCTGCTCGATAGCCCGCTGATGTCGATAAGCTTCTGAAAATCCGGGAACCGATAGAAGACTGTCGGATCGATTCCGCGGAGGAGGTTTTCTCCCGCGACGTAGCAGGGAATGAATCCTCCTTCCATCCTGAAGAGTCCCGGCAGAACGCCGTATAGAATTATGAAAAGCGTCGAGACAAAGACGAAGACTCTGGCGGTTAGCCGCATCGTCAAGCTTTTTGCATCAATGTAAAGACGGTAATCTCAGGAGGACAATTCAAACGAAGAGGAAGTCCGATTGTTCCGATCCCTCTGCTGACGTAGAGAACGGAATCTCCGCGGCGATATTTGCCGGCAACGTAGGGCGAGGCGAATGTGGCGGGCGTCAGTTTGAATCCCAGAACATCCACGAATACTATTTGTCCGCCGTGAGTGTGGCCGCTCAACATAATGTCGTATCCGCCCGCCACGGCGTCGTCGAAATAATATGGCTTGTGGCACAGAAGAATGCGCGTCGTGTTCAGGGAATTCGCTTCGTGAGCCACCTTGACAAAATCAGCATGCCTGCCATCGTCGACTCCGGAAAGCATCAGCTTCGATCCGTTTATGTCCAATTCCACGCTCGAGTTGCGCAGAACCTTTATCCGGTTCTCCTCCAGCTTTTCGGTGATGGTGTTCGGGTTGGCAAAGAAATCATGGTTGCCGAGGCAGGCATACGTCCCGAATTTTGATTTCAACCCGGAGAAGGCTTTCACGAAGGGGATAACTTCGCTCGTCTTGCTGGTCACGAAATCACCAGGCATGAAAATAATGTCCGCGTTCAACTTGTTTAACTCTTCCGAATATTTGCTCATGTCGTCTTCGGTCATGTACAGTCCGGCGTGGATGTCGCTGATCATCACAATCTTCAAACCGGCCAGTTGCGCGGGCAAGTCCTTCGTTCGCAGTATTACATTCTCGATCTTGTAGTCATCTCGATTATAGATGCCATACATCGAGCCGACGAATGCGTAACCGCCGAGTCCTATAGCAGTCTTTTTCAGGAACGATCGTCTCGATTGTGCGGGCACAGGCCTCATCCATTCAGAGAATTTGCGATTGTCTCGTCTGCGAACTCTCTTGAGTATTGACTTCAGAGGATAGACCACGGCAGCGGTGAGCAGCACCGCGACGCTTAAAGTCTGGTAGGCGTAAAACGGGATCATGATGAACTCGCGGGCGAACCCCTGGTAGAACATTTGCGGCGAAAAGTACAGGAAAGCAAACGGAAGGTTGAACAAGATGAGGATGATGGGAAGATATACTCTTCTGAACTTCCGAAACGCGCCGACTTCGGCCAGGTAACTTGAAGCGATTCCGTATACGAGCACCTGAGAGCCGATCGCAAAGCCGACCAGCATTATGCCGAAGATATGGAAGGGAATGTAAGGCATGTATTTAGAAAGAATCTCCTTTCGGTATTTTGGTATAATTTAGCAGATTCCGGTGATTTTTGACAGGCGGAACTCGTGCACCCCGGCAAAGCGCGGCATTTGTTTCACATTCGTTTGAACGTTTTATCTTTGATTGGAGGCATGAAATCTTTTTCGTTATATTGAGTCTCGAACGCGCAGCAGTGACCATCGATACCGTTCAGCGTTTTGCCATCTTGATTTCATTCGCACTTGATTCATTCTTACAATCATAAGAACAAGCCGTAACGGAGGGAAGTTTATGAGCGACGAATCGCGTATAAAGAAATTCTTGAGCGGCTTTCATAGATCATTCTGGGTTGCGAACTTCCTCGAGCTTTTTGAGCGACTCGCATATTACGCTCAAGCAGCCGTCATGAGCATATTTCTCCGTGATCATCTGAAGTTCAGCGAGGTTGACGCCGGGACGCTCTCGTCGATCTTCGGCGGATTCGTGTTCCTTCTTCCGATGTTCGCCGGAACGTTTGTCGACAAGTACGGATTTCGAAAGGCGTTTTCGTTTGCGTTCTTCATCATGTCAATCGGATACTTTCTCATCGGCTCGGTTGGCACGCCAACGCTTTCATTCGTCTCCCATTCCTTTCCGCTTTTCTGGGTTCTCGTCGTTGTTCTAATTTTTACCGCGATAGGTGAATCCTGCATTAAGCCATCCGTTCTCGGAACAACCGCTCTCGCGACGACACCTGCAACGAAATCTTTAGGCTACGCGATCTATTACACTCTTGTCAATATCGGCGGCGCCACCGGTCCGGTCATAGCGTATTTCTTTCGTGAAAGGATCGGCATCCAATCAGTGTACATGGTGTCTGCAATAACCTGCGCACTGATGTTCGCCGGCACACTCATCTTCTATCATGCACCCGAAGCCGCGCTCGCTACCGAGCAGCCATCTCTCAAACAGAAAATCTTAGACATGTTCAAAGTGTTGGTGAACGGGCGCTTCATGGTGTTCCTCCTGATCATCTCGCTGTATTGGATAATGTTCTGGCAGGTCTTCGTCGTGATCCCTTTCTATCTCACCGACTTCGTTTCGAAGAACGCACCATTCGAGATTATCGAGTCGGTCGATGCCTGGTCGATATTCCTGCTTCAAGTGCTCGTGAATAGACTGACTAGGAAAATGCCGCCGGTGACTGCGATCGTTGCCGGGTTCGGTGTGTCCACACTATCATGGCTGGTCATCGCGGTGCACCCTACAATCTGGACGATTATCGCAGCAATGTTTGTCTGGTCTCTCGGCGAGATGACGATGGCACCGCGTTATTATGAATACATTGCCGATCACGCCCCGAAGGGGCAGGAAGCATTGTTCCAGGGATATGCATTTCTTCCGATTGCGATTGCATGGTTCGTCGGAGGAACATTCGGCGGTTGGCTCTATTCGACTTTGACGAAAGGCATTCTCCTCCGGTCAGCGGACACAATTCAGGTGATCGGACAGCCGACCGGGATCTGGCTCGCATTGGCAGGGATCGGCGTCGTGGCGACTCTCTTGATGTTGATGTACAATGCATATATTACGAGGCGAGAAAAAGCAGCTACCCGGGCATGATGACGCTTGTTGTTGAAAAGCTTCGCAAGAGTATGCTGCCGTGAGACTTTACGCTTTTCTCTCATTCATTTTGACCTCGACATGTTCCTATTCCACAACCATCATTGAGATTAATCGAAGAAGAGGATTCAACTTCTATGAGCAAATCATTTGGCAACTTTGCAGTGCTATGCCTGTCGATCATTAGTCTGACTCTTTATGTCGGCAGCTCAAACAGGACCGTCGCACAAACGATTTCAGATCGGAAGGTCGATACGCGGATGAAGTGGTGGGAAGGCGCGCGGTTTGGTATGTTCATTCACTGGGGAATTTACGCCGTGCCGGCACAGGGCGAATGGTATATGAACACTGCCCACGTTCCGATTCCCGACTATGAGAATTATGCGAAGCAATTTGATCCCGTTGATTTCGATGCAGACCGCTGGGTCCGGATCGCACACGAAGCGGGGATGAAATATCTCGTGATCACTTCGAAACACCATGACGGCTTCAGCATGTTCGAAACCAGAGCAACGCATTATAACGTTGTCGAAGCGACTCCATGGCACAAGGATCCGCTCAGAGCTTTGAGTGCGGCCTGTCGACGGCACGGCATCAAGTTCGCAGTCTACTATTCCATCATGGACTGGCACAGCCCTCTACAGGAGGCCGCCGGACCTGATCCGCAACACCCGACTTACAATCCGACTCACTTCAAGCCAGGTGAAAAGGGTGCATACATACAATACATGAAGACTCAACTCAAAGAACTCGTCACGCAATACCATCCTGCGATACTGTGGTTTGATGGAGGATGGATGAACGGCTGGACTCAGGAGGACGGGCGGGCCATCTATAGCTACCTTCGCAATCTCGACCCCAAGCTCATCATCAACAATCGAGTCATAGGTGACGGTGACTACGAGACCCCTGAACAGGAGATACCGCCGAACGGGATGCCCGGACACGATTGGGAAACATGCATGACGATCAACGACAATTGGGGCTACAGTGCGAAGGACACCAACTTCAAATCTGAAAAAGTCTTGCTTCACAATCTCATAGACATCGCGAGCAAGGGAGGAAATTATTTACTCAACGTCGGACCCACAGCTCAGGGGATCATCCCACAACCCGAAGTTGTCCGTCTTGAGGCGATGGGCCAATGGTTGAAAGTCAACGGTGAGTCGATCTATGGCACGACAGCGAGTCCATTTACAACACAACTTCCATGGGGTCGCTGCACTCAGAAACCGGGCAAGCTTTTCCTCAACGTTTTCAACTGGCCGGTCGACGGAAAACTGGTTGTCCATGGCCTTTACTCCAAACCGCAACGAGCATTTCTCCTTGCCGACAAGAGAAAAGCGTCTTTGAAGGTCGAGAGGGATGGAGATGCTCTGACAATCTCCGTACCTTCGCAAGCGCCAGACGACATCAGCAGCGTTATCGAGCTCGACTTTGCGGGACAACCGGTCATTTACAATCCTCCCACGATCAATTCTCTGACGACCATATTTATTGACTCGCTCAACGTCAATGTCGGATCAGAGACCGGAGGAGTTGAACTTCGTTATACCACAGATGGAACCACCCCAACAAACATGTCGCCGAAGGTAATCGGTAAGATCAAATTGACGGAAACCACGGCACTTATGGCGAGGTGTTTTCTCAATGGCAAACCGGTCAGCGAAGCCTCAAGTGAAACGTTCACGAAGGTCACGCCCGAAGCAGCCGTTACGCCGGATAATATTCAAAGTGGTGTGTCATACGGATACTATGAAGGTGCCTGGGACTCTCTTCCTGATTTTGCTAATCTGACGCCGATTCGAAATGGCGCGTTGCCCGATTTTGCTCTGCCAACCGAAAGAGCGTCAATCAACTTCGGCGTCGTGTACAAAGGGTACTTAAACGTTCCGGTGGAAGGCATCTATAATTTTTATACAACTTCGGACGACGGAAGCAGGCTGTACATCGGTGACAAGTTAGTCGTCGACAATGATGGTCTCCATGGTATGAAAGAAGTTGGGGGAGTTGTTGCGCTCTCGGCCGGTTACCATCCGATCCGGGTCGAATACTTTCAACGAGGCGGCGAGGTTGGGCTGGATGTTCATTACAAGATTGCCGGGAACACAAGGCAATCGATCCCGGATACTCTGCTGTACTTCAACAGATAGTTGATCTTTGCGGCCCGGGCTTATACCTGGGCCTTTTTCTTATCATCACGTGTCTCGTGAGTGATTGGAGGCTTGTAATAGGTGCTGCTTGACAAAGGAGAAGAGCTTTCGCATGCGAGATGGCTGGCGGTCGGCAGCGAATCAATTCTCTTAACGGAGACATTCATCCGCTGAAACGCTCTCAGCAAAATGGCGGGACTCCTTCCGGGATTTTTCTTGACAATGAGAACCAGATAGGTTATAATTCCGCATCGCTCGGAAGTGTCGGGATAACTTAGAGAGGCGAGCGAAGGAAGCAAGACGGTAATACAGAAAACAGGATGTCTACTAGCTGGCAAGCATTCAAGTCTGAACACTCAAATAGAAACAAGCAAATTATTCGAATCAACAATATTGGTTTGGTGCCGACTGGTCAGCACAAGTGTCTCTCCCCATTAATTATGGTTATGCTGTCGGGATCCCGCAAAACATCTTTCAGTTGAGGAGGGAGCCGGTGGAAGCTATCGACGGCTGAACTCCGAGCAGAATGTCGTCAGGGAGGGCGAAGTGTGGTTCTGTGATGTTTCCTTGCGAAGCTGAAGAATTTAGTCATAGAGTGAATCGGTGATGGAGTATCCGTTTCCTCGAGATTTGTTTGATACACTTGCTCAATGCATAAATCAGATTGCTCCGCAACACTTACGGCTTGCCATCATGGAGCCGTTGTCTGCCGTTCTGATTCATGGCAGGAAATCTCGCAAGCCGGTGAATGTGTCATGTCAGTTGTAACATAGTTCTTCAACTGTTCAATTAGCATAGGAGGGGGATTCAAAATGTTCGGGTCTATTGTTCTCGACGTTGCGACGGGGATGGTTCTAATATACCTTCTTTATAGTTTGCTGGCGACAGTACTCGGTGAATTAATATCGTCGTGGCTCGGCTTGAGATCTCGAGGATTAAGAAAAGCGATCGGGAGGATGCTGAACGAT
The DNA here is from genome assembly GCA_963704305.1 of uncultured Bacteroidota bacterium. GTDB lineage: Bacteria > Bacteroidota > Ignavibacteria > Kryptoniales > JAKASW01 > JAKASW01. Next base: position 3,386,466 of record OY969888.1, read on the forward strand.
CAGGAAGTTACCCGACATGGTGGATCGCTATTGAGTCGACTGTCGAACGCTTCGACCCGCCTTCTTTCCGGAAGAGTTGCTGGATTCGAGCAGACATTCGCTGGAAAATTCTGCAACTATCCTGCAATAAAGTACATGGCCGAGCGAAACAGGAAATGGTTCTCGCCTCCGATGCCGTCGTATTTGACTAAAGAGACTTTTGCTCAGACACTGGTTCATCTCTTCAGGGGAAAGGGTGCCGGCAGCACCGACGTGGAGAGAATAGACTTCTGTCTCAAATTCAACACGCTTCGCATTGAGCCAGAGACTCTCTCCTACCTTCGAAATGTTCTGGCGGACGCAAAGGGGAGCCTTGACGCCTTCACTCTGAGTCTTCAAAACTGGTTTGAAGAAACGATGGATCGCGCAACCGGCTGGTACAAGAGGAAAAATCGCGTGATCCTTTTTCTCATCGGAGTTCTGATCGCCGTCTCGTTCAACGTTGACAGCATGAGGATCGCACGACTATTGTCGCGAGACAAAGATGCAAGAAGCGAGTTGGTCTCGCTTGGAGTCGCCGTCGTCAGTGATTCTTCAAAATTAAAGCCGTACATAAACTCAGGCGGGGATACGATTACTTCTACGGCGATCCTCGATAGCGGGCTCGTGAACGTGAGTGAAGATTTGAGAAAATCAAATATGATCCTCGGCGAAGGGTGGGATTTCAGCTCGTTGACGAAATATTGTACGATGCAAATTCCGAAAACCGATTCTTCACATGTCGCCTGGGTTCGAGTCTTCGTCGACTCGATTACCTATTACAATGTCTTGATTTTGAAAATGGAAAGGGACATTGCATTTCGCTGGTACCAGGATAGCATCGCGAAATCAAAGAGAGCTTCGTTATCAGTGCTAAGGGCCCGCCGGTCGTGGTACATAGAAGAATTGAATGACTCGCTAGCTTCGCAATTCGTCGAGGTGGATTCATGTTCTGTTAGTCAGGCAGCCGGTGTGATGAACGTCGCGATTTCGGGAAAAGTCCCTTCGGGTTTGTTGAGTGAGATTTCATTCGTCCTGAGCGGGTGTGTGTCGCACGTATGGGGATTCCTGATAACGGCGCTGATGATCTCGCTCGGTGCGCCGTTCTGGTTCAACCTGCTGCAGAAACTACTCGCCCTGCGAAGCGCAGGTGTAAAGCCGGAAGAGAAAGAGGCAGCCAGCCAGAATAAAAATATTGTGCAGCCAACCTCACCAAAGGTGCCTGATAGTGGTTCTCCGGTCGCTGTTGCGACGCAACCGAGCCCGACGCCTTTTGATTTTGTCGATAAAGCAATCCAACTATATGCCAGCAGCATGAAGGACATTCCGGGTGTGAAGTTGGTATTCAAAGGATTCATTGGCACCGGCAAGAATGAGAGGAAGTGTCTGCAGGTGAATGTGTCGAATATCGAATCAAAACGTGCAATAGAGACGAAGTTTCGAAAGATAACGATAGACGGAATTTCAGTTCCGTTGCGCGTGGTTGTTTCCGGACATCCTCGCAGCCATCAGTCTCATATCGGCCAGATATCTAACGGATCAGGCCGGAATGGATTTGGCTCGCTGGGCTTAGTTCTCCAGGACAGGTTCGATGGAACACAACATATCCTCTCATGCTGGCACGTTCTGAAAGGAGATTTGAATTACGATTTTGACGACGATTTCAAGACCATCCTTGACTATTCAGGAGCGGAGGTAGCAACTCGGTGGGCCGGAGGGATCCAGGGGAATCTGGATTACGGACTCGCGCAAATTATGAGCCCGGGGATGGTTGATAATGATTTCATAACGAAAGCACTCAAATTAGGGAAAATCGGGACCAGACCAATTGTCGCCGACGATATCAATAAACATCTCAGCGTCAAGTATTATGATTCACTCAACACTGCTCCCAAAAATGGAAGAGTCTATTCTGCTTCCGAATCTGTGCCAATTGGTTATGCTGACAGGGACCGGGATGTACTGGACGTTTTGCTGATCACCGACAGCAATTCGGCCGAAGAAAAACCGATAAGTGCTGAAGGAGATTCGGGTTCCGTAATATTCGATGAAGGAGGTAATGGAATAGCAATGATCATAGGAGCAGACGATAAATACACGTATGCAACTAAACTTTCAAATTTCTTTGCGATACACGGTGAGATGTCGGCAATCTAAAAAACTCCGGAGAGGACAAAGATGAAAGGCAAATTATTCCTGATCCTTTGCATTGTGATCTATGCGAGCAGAGCGTTCGGCCAGACGGACACGGTGCTTACCATCACGATCGCCAAGCTGACTACAGATGGAGTCAAGATGAATCTCAACGGGGCACCGTTGAGCGGGAAAGGTGACACCGTTAAAGCCGTCAACTGGAAATTAGACATCTCGGGAAGCTTTCCGAAATGCAGGATAAAGATCTCGAGCAATTCTCAAGTGCCGGCGGGCTTCAGCGACACTGTTGGGCTTCCAGCGAATGATGGCAACTACCCAATCTCAAATGGTGTTCTCAGTACGGGGACAAGAAAATTCCTTTTCAAAGATGGGGTGCATTTCCAGGTCCTTGATCAGGATGGCAAGCTCGTGTGGGATTTCAGAAACGTCGTCTTCTCGAGTCAAGCGAAACCCGACACAGCTGGTGGCAAATCGGATGCGTATCGTAAGACAGGGGTGGCGTATTATGATGCTTTGTACTTGGCTGATCCTCAAAAGAATAATGGTGTGAAAGCAAGGATCCTCGCATTCTACGCTCACAAGTCTGACTGGGACAGTGTTAAACAGGCATTGAAAGATAACAAATTCCTCTCGCCTCTGACTGAGAGGATCGGCGCGATTCAACACGGAGGAAACATTCCGTCTTTGCCTGCATTCTTTTCATCACTTGGTGGTCTCGATGTCACCAACCTTGCTGATGGCATGGCGAAATTCTTGGTTGCGCGGACGAAGCAAGAATTAGCGGCTGCTTTTTTCGATAACTTCAGGAAAGCAATTTCCGATAGCAACTACAAAGATCTGCAGGTCCTCTTTCCGGCAACATACATGACACTTAACGCCATCGGTAACGAGATATACAACTATGACGCCTATATCCAGACGCTTCGCGAAAGTTTTGAGAATGACTTGAGACAGCTCTTCGTCAACCTGCCTAAGATTACCGACAACTCAAGTTATTTCAGTCGCCACAAGGACTATGCGGCAATTCTGACCAGCGGCTGTTACATCGCTGAGGGACTCAACGAGAAACAGCATCCGGGTCAGATATTAAGAGACTATCCGGCCGATGACCTGAGCGGACTGAACCCGAATTGGGAAGGCGCAATTCAGACTCTCCAGCTCATCTCCGAATCACTCAGAGACACAAGCGCCATAACAGATACCACATCATACTGGGTGAACCAAAAACAGATTGCCACCTTGCTTGACGATTCTACCGCGTTCAAAATCTATCTCGGTCTTGTCTATGAACAAGCCGCTCACTGGAAAGATACGAGCGCTATTACATTTGGTGGAGGTTGGACCCTGTGCAAGATCTTGAATCTCATAGCACCACCGAACTTTGCAACATGTTACAGCAGTTACAAAGCCTATTTCACGAATCTAATAACACGGACTGACAAACTCACATCCATGTTGGCTGCATACAAGAAGACGTCGAATGATTCAGTTGCAGTGGAGCAGTTCTATAGCTATTCAATGGCGACTCTGGATTTTCTTGAGGCAGCTAGTGACGTGGGGAAGCTCGCACCGCTCGACTCAACGTTTAGAAGTGATGCATCGGTGGCGAATTTCTTCAATCACGCCAGAGAATCTTTTGCACTTTATTTCAATGTTGCGAGGTCTGCCGTCAGTGTCGTGTGGGCCGTGAAGAGAAGAAGCTACGCCTCTGCCATTGTTAATGCGGCAAGCATTTACAACCTGCTGGTTTCGAATAATTATGTGAAAGAGATGAAATCAGCAAAAGCTTTCCTGGATTCTACTGGAACGGTCAAGAAGAGTCTTGAGTGCGCGTTGAAAGGCGCGCCTAATAATGACAAGCTGAAGAAAGAGTACCAGCAACAAAAGATGGCATACGATAGTGCAAGTGCATATGAAAAAGATCTGGAATCTTCTGGAGGCACAATGAAGAGAATATTGGAGTACGGCACTTTCATGGCGACCTTAGTTCAGGCTAAAAACTCAGATGAGGTTGAGAACGCGATAGAGACGTTCGCCTTACCTGCAGGGTCATACCGGATCAAACGACAGAGCACTTGCAACATCTCATTGAATTCTTATGTGGGTCCCTTCATAGCTTACGACGCGATAAAAGGCCTGGACAAGCAATTCTTTTGGTCTGTTAAGTCATGGCGGGTGAATTCGGGCGGTCTGACTGCTCCGATAGGTGTCGCATTCAGCACAAGTAACAAGAGCGGTTGTTCGTATTCGTTGTTTGTTTCGCTTGTGGATATTGGCGCGGTCACCGCTTTCAGATTTACCGGCGACTCAACGAGCCAGGTCCCGGTTATACACCTTGCCGATATCTTTTCTCCGGGACTGTCCTTCTCATTCGGAATACCGAATTTCCCGCTGTCGGTTAATATAGGCGCACAAATGGGACCAAACTTGCACCGCGTTTCTTCTGAGGCAAATGACTATAGCAAGGCCGTCTATTTTCGATATGGACTATCACTTGTGGTCGATATTCCAATCCTTGATTTCTATACAGAGCCGAGATACTAGCCGAGGCCATCTATGCATCCCTGCTCTCTCTACGCCATCAGCCACCGCAATTTCCATGACGACTCGCAGTCTTACTATGTGCGCTCAAGGGTCTGCCAAATCGAGTGCACTTCTGCGGCGCCGGAACGTTATTCGATACTGAGTAATGATATTACTCGCTCGGTTAAACAGATCGCGGCATCATCCAATGCACTCCCGGCGTTGTGCAGGATTCTCCGAAATTAAGGCGCAAGGCAAGCAAAGGTTGAACATATAGTGGAGACAAATTAGATTTTTGGCGAAGTGAATGGCGTGGGAGGGAATAAAGGAAATTGGATGTCATCCAATCTATGAAATATAGAGTTTCGCATGCCGGTTTTGCCGCATAATTTCCCAACTTTACGCAATAACGGGCGTGCCGGTCACAGACCATCGGTCATAGTTCTGGGATCAGGCATGTCTAACGGATTGGTTCCGGGGCCAGGACAATTGCTGGCTGAGCAGAGGGCTAATGCAGAGAGTAGCTCAGGGTGCAACTCAACTGTCGCAGTTTCGGCGGCTCCGATTGCACAAGACCTGTACAAGTGGGCAGATGAAATTTTGGGCCAATTAACTCGACGTGGAGAGGGAAACCCAAAACTTATTCTTGCAGAAGCTTTAGGCATACATTCCGACGTGCGTTGGCGCGGCAATACAGCTACTCAGAGAAACACGCCACGACACCGCGTCATTGCCCGGTTCGCACGTGAGCGTTTATGGGATCAAATTTGGTCGTTGAATTGGGACTGTGTTCAGGAGAGTGCTTTTGAAAATGTTGGTATTAGGCGCGACGGAAAAGATGAAGAGATGCCGTGGCCTAATGTATTCAGTTCTTTCGTTACGGTCGACCAGCTTGCGGATATGGGTGCTCCGTACATTGTGAAAATCGTGAAACCACATGGTTGTGTTATGGCCTTGGTCAATTCCCGAGAGGCATGGAATAATGGAGATAGACCTCGTTCGATATCACTAGCTGAGCGGTTTCTTATCACTGCTTCTGAACTAGGAGGGCTGGTCGCCCGGCCCGGCGCAGACGGGATCCAGCATTTTGTTTTCGATAATCTCTCCGCAGAGCTTCAAAAATATCCACTAATAACTGCAGGTTGGAGCGTGTCAGAACCTTATTTGATCGACCACATCGAGGCCCATGTTAAGCCCGTCCTACAAGAACGGAATGACTTGGCGCGAGACGAGCTTAGTGTTGTTGACATTGAATTCAACCCCTGCGGACATACCCGCCTTGCCGCTTGTTATGGAAGAGATAAAACGTCGGCACACATTCCTATTGATCAAGCTGCCTTTGACTTGGATCATTTCTTTTTGTGGCTTCAATCCCTCTATGCTGTAAGTTGCTTGCAGTCTTGGGTTCGGAACGATGACAAGGTCTCTTTTGGAGAACTTTCCTCTAAAGTTCAACAGCCGCCGAGTACACCGGCGTTTGTCGTTGATTGGGTGGATAATTTTTTGCCGGTCTGGGTAAGGTTATGCTGGCACTGTAGGCTTGTTGGAGGTTTTGATCGCAATGGACATCCAGTGGAAACCGATAGAATATACTTAGAAAGTCGGGACGAACACATACCGTGGAGATTAGAGAATACCCCGCGACCAGAATTGGAGAGCGCAACGCGACTATTGGTGACGCTGTACAGTTCGCCCACCGGTACAGATTGGGATTTCGAGAGGTTTCCAGGCGGATTATTTCACGATAACCAATTGATTGTTCCCCTCCCTGCTTGGGCGACCGCCCCTACGAATGACCTACGCGGTTTGAGGGCTCTTGTCGATTCCATAAAAGTCGGAGGTGATATTAGCAAATTGAAGGTGTTATTTCTTGTGCCGGATCCGAGTGTGTCAGTACCTGAAAAGATAAGACTTGAGTCAAAAGAGTTTTTGGCTAAAGAATTGGCGTTGGCGCGCTTTGCGCGTGGAAGGGACATCGAAGAGATTGGATTGGAGGATCTTTAATCATGACAAATGACATTCTTGAAGTTTGTCGCGCGGTTCTCGAGAAAATGTATGATGAGAAACTCGGGATCACATTTGGTAGTTCGATAGCGGAGGTTGGTAAGGGTAGACAGCCGGTTTGGCGGGTTGTATCTGAAGAGGATTTGACGAGTGTTTTGCACGAGAACCCTGTCGGTTCGGCTGGATTATTGCTTGATCCGGAAATAGGGGTCCTGTGTTATATACTACCTTTTCGTCCTGAAATTATCCTGAGAAAGCAAATTGTGCGATGCCTAACACTGCGCTCCCAGCTATCGACCGAACGCAATTACACGGGCTCCATCAATGAGAAAAGCGATCCTAGGGGATCATGGAGAATTGTTATGCATTGGCTGGTCGAACGCAAGGAAAAAGCGAGGTGGATTGAACAGGTCACTGAAATCCGGCGTGAGACGGCATTCTCCGAGGAACTTTCCTTTGACGCAATCTTTCTCAGTGGTAGCAATATAAAGATGGAAATTGAGGAGTATGCATTTCCAAGGTTGTTACTTACAACTCGCGAAGTTTTCAGGAAGAATCGATTCGAAGATATGATACGGTGGCTAAGCGCGAACGAACTTGTCAGGAATGCATTGACGGAATTTTCAGCGCAATTTCATAACCCGAAGCAGAATGAGGTAGCGAATGAAATTGTTCAAGCCATGAAAGAAATGGCTCAGTCTCCGGATAATGCCACAGAAGGAATACAAGTGCCGGCAGATCCACGAACCATCCGCAAGATTCGCGTCAGGAACTTCAGGAATTTGAGTGATATTGAATTTGATTTCGGCGCTCAGAAGGTAAGTACAAGTATCATACACGGTCCGAACGGGACAGGCAAAAGCAGTCTGTGCGAAGCAGTTTCAATAGCCCTTTTTGGTTCTTCATTTCGTTATAATTCCTTTTCTAATACCCAGACTGAGAAAGACATCGCAGGGAGAGACAGGGCGCGCGAATACTTTGACAAATATCTGACTCCCGTCAACGATAATCATGGTGAACCACAGATTGCTCTCGACGAAAGTTCACTTGCTCGGCCGGTGCTAGCGTCAGAAGACAAAATTGATAAAAGTGGTTTTTCCATGACAGGGACTATTCTGACGCAAGACACAAGCCTCCAATTTGCACGTATGTCCTCATACGAACTTGGCGCCAATGTGCTGCGAGGTTATTCGGATCTGGCGGATAGAATTCAAGATTTCACGGATCGTCGTGCAAACCAAGCAGACTCGGAGCGTCAGAATTTCTTGCGCGGCCTTGGACTCACCACCGCTATTAAGAAGATTGACACCGCATACGAACGAATCGCGAGAAGAGAAATTGACAAATTGTTACCACCACTTCCGCAAGCCTTCATCAATTGGCTGGAGATGGCAGGAAAGGTATTGGAGAGCGGCGATAACAATCTTCCTCAACGTTGGCGGAATTGGGGAGAAGATAAGAGTCGGGAAGAACTTGCTCGCGAAGTCGCGAGCCTTAATAACAATAGGCCAAAGCTTATTCAGACTGTTAGCCTGTGGCTACAACAATTTAACGATCTAATCTTAAGCTCTTCTGAGCTTGCGAAAAACGCGGGGGCGAGGGTAGAGCCAATCAGACGTGATCTTACTAATGCTGAAGATAGAATCCGGATTTGGGGTGAATGGCTTGAAAAGCACGAGCAAGAAGGAAAAGAATCGGCTTATCCGGAAACGGAGGTGCTAGCTAAGCAGCTGGCTGATCTACAGGCTCAACAGAGGGATGTTGTTGAACGCGGGAAACATGTAGGGGATCACTATGACCATCTAACAACTGTCGAAGCATATGTCCGAGAGAATTGGTCAAAACAGAACGCCGACGTATGCCCGACTTGTGGAACGAACCACTCCGAGCATGGCGGTATTCTAAAAGTCGTTGAGTCATTGCGCAGTAGAACAGCTGCAGAAAGAGATGAATTACGGCTTCAGTATAATAAGTTGAAAACTCTGATCGAAGATAAGCAAAGAAAGCTAGCTGAATTAGGCCAAACAGAGTGTCCGCTAACCGTCGAAGAACGATCAAGTCTTTCTCAGGCATTACAGTGGCTTATTCCGAAGAGTGCGGATTTTTCTCAGTGGATCGAGGTGAAATCACAGCGGGAAAGCTTGTTATCCTCAATTACTACTTTGAGACAGATGCCTTCTGTGCCAGCCTTGACAAATGTCGAAAGTGAGGCGGAGCGCACTGCACAGCAGATCCATTCACAGTTTCGTGAAGCAGATAGGACATTTGAAGCGCCCGCAAATTGGAAACCGGTGAAAGAAAAGCTAACGGAGACTCTTTCTGAGATCGTTAACAAACATCTTCCCAATACCCTCGCGAGGTTATGGTGCGAACTCGCTTTGAACTTGACCTCTGCAGCATGGTTACTACCGGAAAGGCCTCATCTTGAGGCATCAACCAAGAGAGGTGAACAGAAGGTGACAGTGCAGGTCAACGATCGTCTTGTACGATATATATTAAACCAATCTGAAATGCATACATTGGGCATAGCTTGGTTCTTCACGCGTTATCTTGCCCACAATAGGTTCTTCAATGCTTGTATTGTGATGGATGATGCTGCACAAGAGTTGGACCAGACGAGTTTCCGTGACCTGTGCCGACTATGGGAGACAATGGTGCGGTTACATCGAGTCTACGACAAACCCCTAAAACTAATTATCATGCTCAACCAAGAAAACAGGGCAATTGAGGCCGCACGCGCAACTGACGGAATTCTCTCTATCTTGGGGTGGAGCCAGGATCAGAAAAAAATCAATGCGATAGATGTCGTCGGAGATGGGTTTTATCCGCCACAACCAGAGAGCTTGTTTGAAAATGCAATCCCCTGATTTTACTCCTTTCCTGAGATAGTGTTTGGTAAGGCAAACCCCTAGGTTCTGCATTGATATAAACAACAGAATGTCATGGCACGGCGCAGCAACATGTTCATTCACCGCCTGTGAGGAAGGATAATCCATGATTGCACCAGAAAAAATCGTTCCGACAATTGAAAGCATCCTTGCGGATGAGGCCGTGTTTATCTCGAAGCTTCAAATGATCGAACCCCGCAGCAAAACCTCCGACGAGGTGATGGAACTTGAATCTGCTTCATAGGAGTGAATAGCGGTACGTTCTAAATGGAATCTCCCCTGACGTTTAGTTATTTTAGATTAACAATGGAGTTCAATGAAAAAGATTGACGACCTTAGCAAATATCTTTCTAAAGCGATTTCTCATTATTGGTTGACTCGTCAGAAACAATCGAAGAAGCAGTCGACATCGGGTCGTGCTGATCAGGGAGCGCGAAGCGCTGTAACCGGCGGCGCCCAAATGGATGGGTTCATAAACCTCGTCACTGATCTGATCATTGAAGCCGGCGCCGATAAGTCGAATATTTTTCACAATAAACATCTTGAGCTGCCTGGTTTCTTCCGGCCCACCAAAGAATGGGACCTGCTGCTCGTCAAGGATAACCAGCTTGTTCTGGCTCTCGAAGCCAAATCTCAAGTCGGTCCGTCATTTGGCAACAACTTCAACAATCGAACAGAGGAAGCGATGGGAAGCGCTCTTGACTTGTGGACGGCATATCGAGAGGGAGCTTATAATAAAACAGTCAAGCCATGGTTAGGCTATATATTCCTGTTGGAAGATTGCGCAGAGTCTAAGAAACCCGTTCGAGTCCAGGAACCGCACTTCAAAGTTTTCCCCGAATTTGTCAACGCCTCTTATGCGAAACGCTATGAGTTATTCTGCCGAAAGCTCGCGCGTGAACGACATTACAACGTGGCAGCATTTCTGACCTCGGACAAGAAGGATGGACTAAAGGGTGTCTATTCGGAGCCCGCAGAAGATCTCACTTTCGACATCTTTGCTAGGTCCCTCGTTGCCCAGGTGACAGCGTTCGGAGTATCGAAGACATAATGACATCAAAAGAAAACGATCAACACGATATCACAACCCATCGACTGATTCAAGGCGATGCTCGACACGTACCGTTTATTAAAGACGAGTCCATTCATCTTGTCGTTACCTCACCTCCTTACTGGACTCTCAAGCGATACAATGAGAATCCTAATCAACTGGGACACGTTGCGGACTATGAAGAATTCCTGGGTGAGTTATCTAAGGTCTGGAAGGAAATGTACCGCATTTTAGTTCGGGGCGGACGTTTGGTTTGTGTTGTCGGGGACGTTTGTTTGTCTCGTCGAAATTATGGCCGTCACGTTGTCTTTCCTTTGCATTCAGATATTGCGGTCATCTGCCGCAAGATTGGGTTCGATAACCTCAACCCAATAATATGGCACAAGATTGCGAACGCCAGCTACGAAGTGAATAACGGCTCGAAGTTCCTCGGAAAGCCGTACGAGCCAAACGCTATCATCAAGAATGATATGGAGTTCATTCTAATGCAGAGGAAGCCCGGAGGCTATCGCCAACCGACGGAGCGCCAGCGCAAGCTCAGTATGATTTCTAAAGAAGAGTACAACAAATGGTTCCAGCAGTTTTGGAATGTAACTGGCGCATCGACGCGAGAGCATCCCGCTCCTTTTCCGTTAGAGCTCGCGTACAGGCTTGTCAGAATGTTTTCCTTCGTTGGTGACACGGTCGTTGACCCATTCTGCGGCACGGGAACGACTATGGTCGCTGCATTGAAAACGGGACGGAATAGTATAGGCATCGACATCGATCCCGAATACTGCAAGATGGCCGAAGATCGCTTGCGTAAAGAGAGCAACGATATGTTCTCGTCCGCCAATTTAGAATTCATTTACCCTGCCCGAGATAATCAGGCGCAAGTTGCTGTTGGAGAGAAGCGGCTAAAGTATGTTTCACGAGCGCGGAAGAGCTCCAAGTAGTACGGAAAGCAAGCTGGCTGCGACAAGTCCAACCAGCACCGGTGAGGAAGTATAAAACATTATTGCGCCCGAAGAAATCGTTCCGACTGATCCCGGAGGTCATCTTTGTATACGATCCTCATAAACTTCATCCGCCAACACGTGAACCATGACGGACGGGTCGCCGATCAATTCGAATGAAAGGTTATGATTATTCACCCCGTGAGATAAACCATGAAAGAACATTCTTCCAGACCTATCTCACGGACCAAATAGCGGGCTGAACGGTGAAACTGCGTTTCGTGAAGTATGCGCGAAACGGTAGTGGGCTACTTTGGATCGGGACAATAGCACGCAGATAGCACGAGAAACACGGGATGATCGCAGATCAAATTATTATTAGCTCTGTCGGTGAGAATCTGTGTCCTTTTCGGTGTGTTCAGTGTGCAATAATTTGGAAATAGGCCACTACCCGCGAGACCACACAGTGATTCTACGACGGGTGATGCTCAGATCACTCTTCGCATTCTAAATGCTTGACAATTCAAAAATTGCAGGTTACATTTTTATTGATGAGCGTGCTGCGGGACAGGGGGCGGATGAAGGTGGTGGCAATTGAGACTTTTTCGATCCAGACGACGCCCGTCATACTACCATGGTACAGGTAAGAACAAGCGTGATGCAACAGATTCACAGCTTCCTCAATTCATGCGACATCATGGACTTTGACTATAAGATAGGGCGCAAACAAATGCTAGTCCTTCAAATCACCTCGTCCCGTCTGCCGGCCGTGGCACCACGGTTCCTGGTGTTTTGTACGTGTTCATCTAGTCTGCAATTCTGCCAGGTAAGTCTGCAATGAGCAGTCGCGGGAGTTGAGAGAGTAAGCGAATAAGAGGCACTCTCCTGAGAAATCGGGCCTGTGTCGGTAGTGGGACTCCTGCGCAGAGTTGGGTCTGAACAATATCAGTGGAGGTGGATCATGAAACCGCAAGTATCTGTTGGGAAGCGCTGTCGGATCACAACTTGGCTTATCAGGTTACTGTCGTGGGAGATGGCGTCGAAGTGCTTCAAGCCATTCGAAGAGATACGGCACTGAAAACCCTCCCAGAAGTGATGCTCACTTCATCTCGTGAGGCACCTGATCTCAAGAGAGCATACGAATTAGGAGCCAACGCTTATGTGGTGGAGCCGGTAGACTTCAGAGATTTTATAGAGGCTGTGAAGCAGGTGGGCGTGTTCTGGGCGGTCATCAACGAACCCCCGACGGAGAGGACGTAGTGCGATGAAACACAAAACTACCGATACGACTCCACTGAGAGTCCTGTATCTTGAGGACTCTCCTGAAGACGTGGAGATAATAAGAGAGTTATTGGCCGAAGCAGGATTTGATCTCAACATGGATTGTGCAACGGGTGAGAAAGACTATGTCTCAATGCTGCGATCAGTCAGGTACGATGTCATATTGAGCGAGTTCAGATTACCGGGCTTCGATGCATTCGGTGCGTTGCGATTATCGAGCGAATTCTGTGCGCAGGTTCCGTTTATTTGCGTCTCCGGATCCATTGGCGAAGAGACAGCCATCGAACTCATCAGGCATGGAGCCGTCGATTATGTTTTAAAGAATCGATTAGTGCGACTACCTCTGGTTATTAATCGTGCACTTGATGATGTGAAAGAAAAAGAATCCCGACGGCGTGCAGAAGAAGCTCTGCGGGGGAGCGAAAGAACCTATCGGGCTATTATCGAGACGACGAACACAGGTTTTGTTATTCTGGACGAAGAAGGGAAAGTACTGGATGCGAATGCCGAATATGTGCGCTTGAGTGGGCATCAGAGTCTTCAGGAGATTGTCGGGAGAAGCGTACTGGAATGGACGGCAGAGGAGGAACGGGAGCGAAACGCTCAGGAGGTCGCGAAATGTTTTGAGAAGGGCTTTGTGCGTGATCTGGAGATTTCATATGAATGGCCCGATGGACGGCGAATGCCTATTGAGATCAATGCGAGGGCGGTGGAGGAACGCGGGAAACGGCGTATCCTCACTATTTGCCGCGACATCACCGAACGAAAGCGTGCAGAAAAAGCTCTGCGCGAAAGCGAGGAGCGTTACCGGACGCTGGTCACACTCTTACCTGATGCAATCTTTGTCAATGTCGACAACCGAGTTACACTCGTTAACCCGGCCTTCTGCCGGCTGCTCGGAGCTGGCAACCCTTCGCAGCTGATAGGGAAGTCGGTACTTGAGATCATACATCCTGTTTACCGTGAGAAGGTGCGTGAGCGAGTGAACACGTCGCTGGCAGGTGAGGTTGTGCCCCTCATGGAGGAAAAATACATTCGCCTCGACGGCACATTGGTCGATGTGGAGGCGACCGCAGTCGGCATTGATTGGCAAGGCTCCAAGGGATCGCAGGTCATTGTGCGCGATATTACCGACCGCAAGCGGGCGGAGGCGGATCTCCGCGAGAGCGAAGAAAGGTACCACGCCTTCTTCGATAGCAGCATGGATGCAATATTGTTGACATCACCCGATGGAAGTATTCAGGCTGCGAATCCGGCAGCGTGCAAAATGCTGGGGCGAACAGAGGCGGAGATCTGCGCACTCGGCCGTGACGGCCTGGTTGACACGAAAGACCCGAGATTGGAGACTTTGCTCACTGAGCGCATTCGGACGGGTAAAGCATCGGGTGAGCTCACTATGTTTAGAAAAGATGGCTCTCCGTTTCCCGTCGATGTATCAAGCGCATTGTTCAGAGATAATCAGGGCGAGGTTCACACGAGTATGATCGTTCGCGACATCACCGAGCGCAAACATGGGGAAGAACTGTTGAGACGTTTTACTCAGGCAATCGAGCAAAGCCCTGCATCCGTCATAATGACTGATGCAGCCGCCCATATACAGTATGTAAATCCGAAATTTACTGAGGTCACCGGCTACACCCCGGAGGAGGTTCTCGGGAGTACTCCCCGCATTCTAAATTCCGCCACAATCCCGGCAGAGGAGTACGACAAAATATGGGCGACCATCCTTGCCGGAAACGTCTGGCAAGGAGAGCTTCATAACCGGAAGAAGAACGGTGAGTTGTTCTGGGAATCTGCATCAATCTCACCGGGGCGAGATGAGAATGGAGTCATCACTCACTTGGTCGCGGTCAAAGAAGACATAACCGCGCGAAAACTTGCAGAGGAGGAACTCAGGCAGAATGAAACAAGACGTCTTGAGCTGGAAAGTGAACTCATTCAGGCGCAGAAGCTGGAAGGTCTCGGCACTCTGGCCAGTGGCATCGCCCACGATTTCAACAACCTGCTCGGTATCATCATAGGACATGTTTCTTTGCTTCTGAGGATGAACGCCGATGCCCCGGCCTTGAAGAAGAAGAATCTGGATGCAATCCTGACGGCTGCAACAAGGGGGGCCGATCTCGTGAAGCAACTCCTCACATTTGCAAGAAAGACGGAGGTCGTGATTGAATCAGTCAGACTCAATGACCTTGTGTCGGAGATTGTCAAGCTTTTGCGTGAGACATTTCCCAGAACAATTGCCGTGGAAGCTCATCTGACGGAGGATGTTCCGTCCATTGAAGCGGATGCAACGCAAGTTCACCAGGTTCTCCTTAACCTCTGTGTGAATGCGCGGGATGCGATGCCAAATGGTGGAACGCTCAGAATCGCGACATACCGTGAATCGGGCGAGTCGCTGCGCAGCAAACACCAGAAAACCACCGCCGACGACTATGTGGTTCTCAGTGTTTCCGATACCGGGTTTGGAATGGATGAGGAAACGCAGCGTCGAATCTTCGAACCGTTCTTCTCAACCAAGGAGCACGGCAAGGGGAGCGGCCTGGGCCTGTCGCTGGTGTTCGGCATCATGGAGAGTCACAACGGGTTTATCTCTTGCCAGAGCGAAGTTGGCAAAGGCACGACATTTCGTTGTTGCTTTCCTGTTACGAGCGAGGTGCGTGAGCCTCGACAGGTCAGGGAAGAGACGCCGGATGATATTCCCGGGGGCACAGAAACAATCCTCGTGGTGGAAGATGAGGAATTGCTGAGAGAACTTCTAAAGGAGGTCCTCGAACCGAAGGGGTACACGGTGCTAATGGCAGGGGATGGGGAGGAAGGATTCGCCATTTATCGGAAACACCGGCGCGAGATCGCATTGGTGATCTCCGATCTTGGATTGCCGAAGTTTGGAGGCGATGAACTTTACTACATGCTGAAGAAGGTGAACCGCAATGTGCGCTTGATCCTTTCAAGCGGTTACATCGAGCCCGCGAAAAAAACAAAGATTCTTCGGGAGGGTGTGAAAGACTTCATCCAGAAACCGTACGACGCGGCCGAGGTGCTCCAGGTGATACACAGAATACTTCATGAAGGAGAATGAATCCCTGATCTGCGCGTATTCGAAATTCTGGTTCGCTATTGAATTATCAGTAGGGAGAAAAATATGAGAACGACCGTGACAAAAAAAGATCTATCCGATCTGTCATCCGATAACGCAAAGATTAAGTATCGACGGGCAAAAAGTCTCGTCGCCATTGCAAGGGCGAATCCGAAGCAACTCTATCCTCACCTGAACTTCTTCGTGAATCTTCTTAATAGCGAGAACAACATTTTGAAGTGGACGGCGGTTGACATCGTTGGTTATCTGTCTGGTGTCGCCGCAGGGAACCATCTTGATGAATTGCTGGACATCCTTGTCAGATTTTTGCACGCGGGTAAATTGATCACAGCAAATCATGCCATCGCTGCATTGTCGCACATCGCCCTTGTGAAGCCGGAATACCAAAGCAAAATAACCCGGGAACTTCTCGAGGTTGAACACTGCAACTATGACACGGAAGAATGTCGCAATATCGCCATCGGCAAAGTTATTCAGGGGATCAGCTCATATTTCAAATACACAGATCACAATGATCAGGCTCTTGAATTCGTTACGCGTCACATGAACAACGCTCGCCCCGCCACGAGTAAGAAAGCTCAGAGGATTCTGAAAGGCATTGAAAAATCCAAACACGTTGGCCGTGCAGACTAGTTTGGCGAAGCGTCAGAGCATTGGCTTTGGCCATCAGGATATGCGGGTATCCGGTCTTCTTTTGGCAACCATCGGTGCTGCGAGTGCTCGCCTTATTATGCTGATTGACCAAACACATTGTGCACCTATTGATGTCGCAGTTTTGATCGCCGGCTTTCAGCAACATCATTTGGGAGATCGCTTGACCTCGTTGATACACGTCTAACTACACCAACACCGGTCCTCTCCTTGAGATTAGGCAACTTTATGATGACATCAGAAACGAGGATCGTCAGTGTATTCTCCTGTTTACGGATAGCAAGCTTGCCAGAATTTCGTTGAGACAACCAAGCAAAGAAATGGCAATAACACCTTCTGGCAAACCGAAGAAGCGATTTGCCGGGACAATTCAAAACTTTCCGACTAAAACTCTCGTCATAATAGAGAATGACCGATACTGTCGAAACTGAATTGATCGTGAGACTCAAGGGTGGAGACGTATCCGCCTTCAACTTGCTGACGCGCAAGTGGTACGAGAAGATTTTGAGCTTCTTGTACAGAATACTGGGGAACATGGACGATGCGGAGGATGCATGTCAGAAGACATTTATCGCCGTCTACTCCATGTCTCACCAATTGAACGACTGCAACAAGTTTTCAACCTGGCTCTATCAAATTGCGAACAACTATGCTATTGACCAGTTACGACACCGTAAGAAACTCTTTCGCCGCAACGGTAGCTCGGAGGATCCTGAGTATGATCTTGCCGCAGACCCGCCCGATCTGGAGCAGGTCGACATGGCATCCGGAATCGACAGTGCAGCGCTGCGTCACCTCTTCGAGAAAACGATGCGAACGATTCCGAATGAACAGAGAGTGGTCATAGTGATGAAACTCTACCAGGACCTGAAGTTTTCAGAGATAGCTCAGATACTCGAGGTTCCCATCAACACGGTGAAGACCCGAATGTACACAGGGCTTCGGGTGATGAAAGAGACTTTGAACAAGGACAAAATGATAAAGGAGATTTTGAAAGATGCGATGTGAAGATATTCAAAACGAGCTTGTGTCTTTTGTTCTGAACGAGTTGGAGAGCGATGAGAGAGAGGTGGTTGAGAACCACCTTGCTTCGTGTGAGAAGTGCCGATTGGAGGTGGGCGAATACCAGCATACTCTTCGGGCGCTGGGCCAGTGGAAAGTACCGTCGCACGCCGGACCTCCGCTCTTTGCACTTTTACCGGAGAAGAGTAAAACCAGAAAGACGCGCCTGTTGGAATCTGCCCGTCAGTTTGTCCGCTATGGTATAGACGTGGCATTCGCTGCAGTCATCGTGGCTGCGCTCTTGATGGGCATACACATTCAATACGCAAATGGTGGTCTCTCAATCAACATCGGACACACGGTAGCTCAATGCGCATCACCGGACTCGGTGCGGGTTGCAGCTCTTCTGGATGACGCGCATAGGAAGGATCTCCAGCTTTTTTCTGAAATGATTGCCGAGAGCGAGGCGCGTCAGAACGAACTCTATCGATCCAGCCTGACGTCGTTTGCACGACAGCTCGGCGATCAGCAGCGAGGCTACATGACATACCTCGCGACTCACCTTTATCAACTTCAGCAGCAGAACGAGCTCGCGTACTATCAGTCACAAGTCGCACTGAGCGGCGTGATAAAGCTTGCAAACGCAGTGAAGTAGAAAAATGCATGTCACAAATCAGGTAGTTCTAGAAAGGAGAAAGCAATGACTCGGAGAACATTCAGATCCGTATTCGATGCAATCATCATGCTTGTGTGTTTGTCACCGGTACTCTCGATCGCACAGGATAAAGACACGGCTTCATATCCCGACCTGAACATTTCCAAAAGTATAATTACAGAGTTAATGGAACGTGTCTACGGAACGTATGATCGAATTGACGTATACGCCAATTATCTCCCGGACCGAGGGCTCTTATTTGTGGTAAACCCTCCATACAAAGGTCATCTCTTTGAAGATTTCAGCGGACCAGTTACAATTAGTAAATCAATTCTCGATTCAACCCTTGCACGCACGTTAGATTCGACTTTCGCACGTTTCGATTCTTCCATGTCAAAACTGAATTCCATCCAGATGTGGATGGGAACGCGGCCCAAACCCAGACCATATTACAAGAAAAAGAGTGAACCTGAAAAGGATTATTCTGAGGGACAGTATAATGCGGTCATGAATTTCCTGGAGAATTATGCAGATGCAGAAAACAAACTCTCCCCCGCACAGGAAATTACCGTAGTTATTCTCTCGGAAGGTGAAACTCCAGCACGAATTTTCGAGGTTTCCAAGAAGGAGGTAAGTGATTACAGGAGTAGTTTGACAGGCGAAGCACAACTTAAGAAGAGCGTACAGATCGCGGAGCTGAAGGAGAAAGGCGAGCATGATTCGATTGACATAATGTCAACAATTCTGGACAAATCATTTACGTTCGAGTTTCCGATGAAGAACTTTGTGTTGCCTGGCCAAAACACGAATGGACTCTATCTGAAAGATCTGGGAGCGCTGTTTGTCTGCCGGGTAACGAACATGCCTAGCACCGATATGTTTGAAATGGGTGAAGAATCGAGGAAGGTGGATGTCGAGAAAATCAATAAGGAGGTCATCCGCATCCTCGGTGACTACGGCTCATCGCTCAGATTTTTGAAAAATGACGAATCGATCTTTGTACTGTTAGCCCTCGATCCATATTCGCCGGGAGGGGAAAACATTCTGATAAGGCTGAAGAAAAGTGATGTCGATCAGTACTCAAAGAATGAAATGAGTTTCGATGCTTTACAGCAGAGAGCCACGGTTATCGAGAACCAGTGAAGCAAGCGCACTTCTACGATGACTTGTAAATTCTCCACTTGATCCATTCTTCAAAACGTATTGTGATCGGCTCGTGACACTGAGACACGAGCCATCGATCACATCCTAATTTCTTTTCAATGAAACAAATGCTAAGGAACTACACGTCGAGTTGAACGTGTGTTCTTTCACATTTGCAAGTGACTCAAAGTGTCTACAATTTACCGGAGATAAAGGAGCTCAAGTCATGATCATAGGCATGCATGCAGTTATCTTCAGCAAGAAACCCGAGGTGGATCGCGCATTCTTCAAGAAGATTCTCAAGATGCCGAGTGTCGATACGGGTGACGGATGGCTAATCTTCGGCCTCCCTCCCGCGGAACTCGCTGTTCATCCGTCCGACCGAATTAGCGTCCACGAACTCTATTTGATTTGCGACAACATCAAAGCTTTCGTCTCGAAGATGGAGAAGCAAAATATCAAGTGCACCATGATACAGGATAGAAGCTGGGGTTTGCTTACTACTTTGAGGTTGCCGGGCGGCGGGAAGCTAGGCGTTTATGAAGCTCGTCACAAGCGTCCCAATCCGAAGAAACCTACCACTTGAGGCAGAACAAAATGTGAGACTCTCCGTTTAGAAATCTGCGAATCGCCGGCATGTTCGCCTGAATCCCTCTCACTTCATTCATCCCGGCGACTAGTTATCACGGCATTCGCCTCTTCTCACCGAATATTGCATTTCAGCAAAAAAATCGGCATTTTGAATTAAAAAAGTGGCACGCAAAGCATCCCTCAACCGCGAAACGAAGGAAACTCGCATTTCCTGTTCCCTTAACCTGGACGGAAAGGGAAAATACCAGGTGTCGACGGGAATCAGATTCCTCGATCACATGCTCGAACTCTTTGCCAAGCACAGTCTCATCGACCTCGAGCTTAAGGCAAAGGGCGACGTCAACGTCGATGACCACCACACCGTCGAGGACGTTGCGATTACGCTCGGTAAATGTGTCGACAAAGCTCTGGCAGATAAATCGGGGATAAACCGTTACGGCACCGCTTACGCTCCCATGGATGACTCGCTGGCAAGATGCGTGGTCGATTTGTCGGGAAGAGGCTACTGCGTTTTCAACGCGGAGTTTTCACGAGCCAAGGTCAGCGACATGTCCACAGAAATGGTCGAGCATTTCTTCAAGTCGTTGGCGGAAAATCTCAAGGCAAATGTTCACGTTGTGCTTCTTTATGGAAAAAACAATCATCATCGGACCGAGGCGATATTCAAGTCTTTTGCACTCGCACTCCGGGAGGCGGTGTCATTGAATCAGCGCATAATCGGAGTGCAGTCGACGAAAGGGAAACTGTAGAATGTTAGATACGAAAAAGATCGGTGTTATAGGAGCAGGGCATATCGGTAATGCCGTGATCGGCGGATTATTGAAAGCAAAGTTGACTTCACCAAAAAACATTTACGCTTCGAGGAGAACTGCCGAAGGACTCGATGAGCTGTCGAAGACTTTTGGAATTCACACGACAACGGACAACAGAAAAGTCGCGAAGTCTTCCGAGATTCTCATTCTTGCAGTGAAGCCGATGAACGCAAGGGAAGTTCTGGCTGAAATCAAAGACATTGTGGATCCGTCGCACGTGATAATCAGCGTCATGGCAGGTATAAGGACCTCGTTCATCAATTCCTTTCTCGGAGTGTCGTGCCCGGTAATTCGGTCGATGCCGAATACTCCCGTTCTCGTGGATGCCGGAGCCACGGCGATAAGCAAAGGCCAGTTCGCGAACGACGAACATCTCAAGATAGCTCACATGATTTTCAAATCCGTAGGCACAGTGGAAATCGTTCCGGAGAATTTGCTCGATGCAGTAACCGGACTCAGCGGGAGCGGGCCGGCGTATATCTACATGGTGATAGAAGCTATGACTGACGGCGGAGTCAAGATGGGAATACCGCGGCAGACCGCGTTCAGGCTCGCAGCTCAGACCGTGTTCGGTTCTGCGAAGTTGGTCATTGAAACAGGTAAACATCCGGCGATCCTGAAAGATGAAGTGACTACGCCGGGAGGAACCGCTATAGCCGCTGTCCATGAGCTCGAGACCCACGGGCTGAGGACGATGCTGATAAATGCAGTCTCAACTGCCACGGCGAGAAGCAAAGAGTTGAGCAAGATCATCGAAGAGAATGACAACTGACTCAAGTCAAAAATTAGCCGATCAAAAAATCACATCTCCCGATCCTATCACATCCTTGTATGATCGGGATCCCGCACTTCCTGTGCGGGACTGTGATGTTCGGCTTCCCGAACGTCCTGTTCGGGAAAAAGTTAAAAGTCAAAAATCAGAACTCAACATTCAGAGTTCACCGAAAGTCGTTCTCGTTGACTATCGAACGAGTAATTTGCTTTCGATCTCGAAGGCATTCAAGCATGTGGGCGCCGAAGTCGAGCTCACTCAGGACCCGGAAGAAATTTCGAGAGCAGATAGGCTGGTTCTGCCGGGAGTCGGATCTTTCGGAGCCGCGATGCGCAACATCGAAACGCTTGGAATGAAAGACGCACTCGTGGAATTTGGAAGGAGTGGAAGGCCGATGATCGGCATCTGCCTCGGCATGCAGCTTCTATTTACTGTCAGTTTTGAGCTGGGAATATACGGGGGTCTTGCATTGATACCGGGCGAGGTCGTGGCATTTAATTCCTCCGTGAAAGTTCCGCATATGGGATGGAACCAGGTCGAGTTCAGGAAGTCGTCCAGACTCTTCCGTGATTTGTCCGACGGCCAGTACGCCTATTTTGTTCATTCATATTATGTCAGACCGGATGGCGAATGTATCGCCGGTGAAACGGATTACGGATTGGCCTTCGCTTCTGTGGTCGAGCGTGAAAATATATTCGGCATTCAGTTTCATCCCGAAAAAAGTCAGAGCTTTGGGCTGAAGATTCTAGAAAATTTCTTGAGAGTGTAGATGATACTGGTGATACCAGCAATAGATTTGCGACGCGGAAAATGTGTCCGTCTGATTCAGGGAGAAGCCGGAACGGAGAAAGTGTATTCGGACGATCCGGTGAAAATGGCGATTATCTGGCGCGGCGAGAATTTCAAGGCGCTGCACGTCGTCGATCTCGACGGCGCATTCGAAGGCAGGCCGGTAAATCTGAACGCTTTGAAAGCGATAGTCGATGCGGTGGACATCCCCGTAGAATTCGGCGGAGGTCTGCGCTCATACGAAGATGTCAAACGGGCAATTGAAGCCGGCGTCTATCGCGTGATTATCGGAACCGCAGCAGTAAATGACGAGCAACTTCTTATCAGTCTGCTCAAGGACTTCGGTCCGAGGAGAGTGGCCGTCGGAATCGATATGCTCGATGGAATAGTTCAGATAAGAGGTTGGAAGGATTCGAGCGGGATAACCGCGATTGAGCTCGGCAAGAAGCTGAAAACGAAGGGGGTCGTGCGAGTTGTCTATACAGATATTTCCCGCGATGGAACATTGAGGGGTGTGAATGCGGAGGCGATGAAGGAGTTTGGAATTCAAACCGGACTTCGGGTAACTGCATCTGGTGGAGTCGCATCTTACATGGATCTCTTGAAACTGCAAGAGCTGGAACCTTTCGGAGTCGACTCGGTCATAGTCGGCAAAGCATTGTACGAGAATCGTTTTCCATGCGAAGGACTGTGGCGAGTCAACGAGAAGGTCATCTCCGAAGGGCCGTTCGGGGAAGATCTCGGTCCCACGAGGCGATCTTAAATGCTCGCAAAACGAATCATACCCTGCCTTGATGTCAACGCGGGCCGTGTCGTTAAGGGAGTAAATTTCGTCAACCTCACCGACGCCGGCGACCCAGTCGAGTCTGCGATGTTCTACGAAAAAGAAGGCGCTGACGAAATCGTCTTCCTCGACATAACCGCGAGCGTCGACAACAGAGCCACAATGCTGAATGTGGTTCGGAGAACTGCGGAAAATATTTTCCTGCCATTTACAGTTGGAGGCGGCATCAGAACGGTTGATGATATCAGGAAAATCCTTTCAAACGGTGCGGACAAAATCAGTCTGAACACTGCCGCGGTGACCACGCCGGAACTGATCTCTGCAGGTGCGGAAGAGTTTGGTGTGCAGTGCATCGTGGTTGCAATTGACGCGACCTGCCGTGAACGGAAGGAGGCAGATAACAAAGAATCGGCTGCTCTATTTTCAAAAGAATTGTTGAATTTGAAAATCGAAAACCTTTCTCCCTCCGACAGGTCCGGTTACGAAGTCTACATAAACGGCGGAAGGAAGCCGACTGGTATCGATGCTGTGGAATGGGCAAAGTATGTCGTCGCGAATGGCGCAGGAGAGATTCTCCTGACGAGCATCGACAAAGATGGAACGAATAGCGGTTACGATATCGAGCTTCTCCGGAAAATTACGAGCGCTGTCAACGTCCCGGTGATTGCCAGTGGCGGAGCCGGAACGCTTGATCACTTCATCGAAGCGATAAATGAAGGTGGCGCGGACGCAGTTCTCGCTGCCTCGGTGTTCCATTTTGGCAAATTCAAAATCAACGAAGTGAAAAACTATTTGGCGGAAAAAAGTGTTCCTGTAAGATTATGACATCAACGAACGATATTCTAAGCAGGCTGAAGTTTGACGAAAAAGGACTGGTTACGGCGGTAGCACAGGATTACGTGACAGGCGAGATTCTGATGCTCGCTCATATGAATGCCGAGAGCTTTCGCGAAACGGTCGAGACGGGCCAGGCGGTTTACTGGAGCAGGGCCAGGAACAAGTTATGGAGAAAAGGTGAGGAATCCGGAAACGTCCAGAATGTGAAGGAGGTCCTGATCGATTGCGACGGAGACGCTGTTGTGCTGAAAGTAGAACAGGTCGGCGGCGCTGCTTGCCACACAGGAAATCGGTCATGCTTCTCGACAAAAGTTCAGGATGGGAAACTGACTGAGATCGGAATAAAAATATTTAATCCGGAAGATGTCTATCAAAAAAAATCTGACGCCCGTCAGGAGGAACATGAAGGAGGATGATGGCAAGGCCTAAAGTCGCTGTGCTAATCGGAAGCAAATCGGATGAAGCGTCGATTTCTGAAGCATTCCCTTATCTCGATTATTTTGGAATCAAATATGAGCTCCATGTCCTGAGTGCTCATCGCAATCCGAAAGAGACGGCCGAGTTTGCGTCGAACGCGGAGAAGAACGGGTACAATCTTATCATAGCCGGCGCCGGTATGGCGGCTCATTTGCCGGGAGTTGTTGCGAGTCTGACCACCTTGCCCGTCATCGGAGTTCCGTTAAGCGGCTCGGAGCTGTCCGGAGTCGATGCATTGTACTCAATTGTTCAGATGCCTCCCGGAATCCCTGTCGCCACCGTCGCAATCGGCAAAGCGGGCGCAAAGAACGCCGGCGTGCTCGCCGCGGAAATAATCGGGCTGTCGGATAAGAACGTCAAACAGAAGCTGATGGAGTTTCGCGCCAAGGGTTCGAAGCTTTGAGAATTGTCCTGATAGGTGAGCCGTGCATCAACGTCATTCACAAGGCGGATGGTAAAGTCTACAACGAGCCAGGGGGAATATCTTACTCCGTGGTCGCGAGCGCCGTTCTCAGCGATGGAGCCACGATTGCACCGGTCATCGGCTTGCACAAGGAAGACGCGGACTATTTCTTGCAGCTCTTTAAAAAACTCGACTCGCTCGACCTCTCCGGGATTTATCACACGACCTTGCGTACTCGCCGGGTTGATCTGTTTTACGAAGACGAGAACAATCGCTGGGAATGCAGCACCCAGCCGATTGAGCCGACGCCCTTCAACAGGATCGAGCCTTTCCTTCCTGCCGACGGTGTCTACATCAATTTCATCAGCGGCTCCGACGTCGACCTGGATACGCTGCGAATGATCAGGAAAACATCGCCCGATTCTCAAATCCATTTGGACTTGCATAACATAGTGATGAAACACTTTCCTGACGGGAAACGCGTGAGAGCTCCGCGGCAGGATTATTTGGAATGGTGCCGTCATGTGAACACTGTTCAGCTGAATGAGGACGAGGCCCGAGTCATCGATCCTGCGATGCCGACGAATGATGTCCTCGCGGAGAAAATTCTGGAGACAGGCGTCAAGGCTCTCGTGATTACACTTGCGGAGAAGGGTCTTGTCCTGTTTACAAAAGATGGCGGACGTGTAGTCGAGCATTTCTTTGAGCCCGGCAAAGGGAGTGTGGTTGACCCCACTGGATGCGGCGACGTCTTCGGTGCAGCCTTCATTCACTCCACCTTGCTTGGCCGAAGCTACGAGCATGCGGTTGAAAAAGCGCTCGAAGTTGCCGCGAGAAAGCTGTCGGTCGCAGGACCAGGTGGAATGTTGTCTTGGAAAACGATAGAGTCCAATGCCTGATAGGAAAATTCTCATAACGGGCGTCAGAGGACTGCTGGGACAGAAAATTGTCGAGGTATTCAAGAGAGAGTCTGAGTATGATCTCCTGGCGTGCGATTTGTCCGGGCAGCCCATCGGAACACCCGCAGGAGAAAGCAAGGACTCAATATTTAAGCTCGACATCGCCGACCACCGGATGGTCATGGATGCAGTCGGCTCCTACAAGCCATCAGTTATTATCAATGCCGCCGCCTACACTAATGTCGATGGCGCCGAGGTCGAGAAGGAGCTGGCATACAAAGTCAACGCGACAGCCGTCGGGCTTCTCGCAAACGCCGCGAATATATTTAACGCAAAGTTGATTCACATTTCCACTGATTACGTCTTCGATGGCGTGAAGGGAAGCTACTCGGAGGAATCGAAACCCGAACCGGCAAACTACTACGGCAAGACCAAACTCGCCGGAGAGAATCTCGTCAGGAGCAAGCTCAATGATCATGCGATCCTGAGAACACAGGTGCTTTACGGCTTCGCCAGGAACATCAGAACCAATTTCGTTCTGTGGGTGATCGACAAGCTATCAAAGGGGGAAGGTATTCGAGTTGTCGACGATCAGGTCGGCAACCCGACTCTCGCCGATGAGATGGCATTTGCGGTTCTAAAAGTATGTCAGAGAAATGCCACCGGTTTGTTTCATGTTTCCGGATTTGAAACGCTCTCGCGGTATGAGTTCGCCGGGAAGATCGCGAAAGTCTTCGATCTCGATTTTTCACTGGTTAAGGTGGCGAAGTCCAGTGAGCTGGAACAGCTTGCGCAACGTCCGAAGAATTCGAGCTTCGTCTGCCTCAAGGCGCAAACAGAGCTCGGCATAAACATGCCCTCCGTCGCTCATTCTCTCTCGCTTATGAAGCAGCAGATGAAATTGGCCGGGGCTCTTGAACCAAACAAGAATTCATAGTGAGATCAAATGCTTGATCTGAGATTCATTCGTGAAAATCCTCAATCTGTCAGAGACGCAATTCAAAAGAAGAATGAGGTCGACCACCTCGATGAAATATTGAAGCTCGACGCCGACAGGCGTGATCTTCTCCAGCAGTCTGAGACAATCAAGAGCGAACGCAATAAGATTGCCGATGAGGTCGGCAAGCTGAAGCGCACGGGACAGGATGCTTCGCAGCTCGTGGCCGCGGGAAAGGAGAAAGGCGACCTCCTGAAAAAGCTCGAAGATGAATTGAGGGCGGTCGAAGAAAGATTGAACGACCTTCTCCTGTATGTCCCGAACGTTCCTCACTCCTCCGTTCCGGCCGGGAATGATTCCTCGCACAATGTTGAAATTAGGAAATGGGGAGAGATCAGGAGGTCAAACGATTTCGATTTCAAGCTCCTTGACCACCTAAGCCTCGGAGAGAAATTGGGGATCCTCGATTTTGGTAGAGGGAGTAAGATCACCGGTGCCGGATTTCCTGTTTACATCGGGAAAGGAGCCGCTCTGGAGCGTGCGTTGATAAACTTTATGCTCGATTTGCATGTTAGTAAACATAGCTACACGGAAATCTTTCCGCCGTTTCTGGTCAACCAGGCGTCGATGCGCGGGACGGGCCAGCTTCCCAAAATGGCCGAGGACATGTACCGGTGCGAGGCGGACGATCTTTACCTGGTGCCGACGGCAGAGGTTCCGGTGACGAATCTTCGTCGCGATGAAATATTGCCCATAGATCAGTTGCCCTTAAAATACACAGCGTATTCCGCATGCTTCAGGAGAGAGGCGGGAAGCTGGGGCAAGGAATCTCGCGGGTTCTTGAGAGTACACCAGTTCAATAAAGTCGAGCTTGTGAAGTTTACTAAGCCTGAAGAATCGTATGACGAACTTGAAAAACTCGTTGCGGACGTCGAGGAAGTGCTTCAACTGCTGAACATTCCTTACAGGGTCATGCTTCTTTGCATGGGAGATTTGAGTTTCGCTGCTGCAAAATGTTATGACGTCGAAGTCTTCGCTCCTGCTACCGAGGTGAGGGACGGCTGGCTCGAAGCATCGAGCTGCTCCAACTTCGAGAGCTTTCAGGCACGACGGGCGAACATCCGGTTCAGAAGAGACCCGAAGTCGAAGCTCGAGTTCGTACATACTTTGAACGGCTCCGGCCTGGCAACTTCGAGACTGATGGTGTCACTGCTTGAGAATTATCAGACACCGGAAGGAAAGGTTGTCGTTCCAAAAGTTCTTCATAAGTATACCGGGTTCACAATAATTGGTTGAATTATGAAATCTCTGTTGCGGCTGCTGCCGTACCTGAAGAAAAATAAAAGAACACTTTTCCTCGGGCTTGCCTGCATCACGCTTGCAAATATCTTCGGGAATATTGTTCCGCTGATTGTCGGCAGCGCAGTTGATCTGTTGAAGGGACAGGTGTCGGCGACGAAGCTTGTCGAATACGCCGCATCGATCGTAAGCTTGATCCTGCTCGGCGGCTTCTTCACATTCATGACACGCCAGACTATCATCGTCACTTCGAGACGCATCGAGTATGACCTCGTGAGCAATTTCTATTCTCACGTTCAGAAACTTTCTCATTCATTCTTCCTGAACATACCGACCGGCGACTTGATGGCTCACGCAACTAATGATATTTCCGCAGTGCGCAACGTTCTCGGACCGGGGATCATGTACACGTCGGATACAATCACCAGTTTCGTCATGGTGATCGTGATAATGTTCTGTATAAACGTGAGACTCACTCTGTACTCATTGATCCCGCTCCCTTTCGTCTCTGCCGCAGTCTATTATCTGGGAAAACTGGTGAATCGCCATTTTGAAAGAGTGCAGGCACAGTATAGCGATCTAACTGCGAGAGCACAGGAAAGCATTGCAGGAATAAGAGTCGTTCGTTCGTACGTGCGCGAACAACACGAGACCCTGCGCTTCAAGGATATGAGCCACGACTATCTGAAGAAGAATCTGATACTCGCTCAGATTCAGTCAATCATGTGGCCGCTGATGGGGGTGTTGACAGGCGCCGCCGCTGTAATCGTCCTGTGGCGCGGCGGATTGGATGTGGTTGAAAAAAGTCTTTCGCTTGGCATGATGACTTCGTTCCTCATATACCTTGGGTTGCTCACCTGGCCTCTCATAGCTTTCGGCTGGGTCGTGAGCATCTTTCAGCGCGGAGCGGCCTCGATGGGACGACTCAACAAAATCATGGATACCCTCCCCGAAATAAAGGACAATGAGGAAACAAACCAATCGATCCGTGAAATCGAAGGAAAAATTTCTTTCCGGAATGTCACCTTCCGCTTTCCGTCGAAGGAAGACTACGCTTTACGAAACATTAACCTTGAGATTGACAGAGGCATAACGTTAGCGATCGTCGGGAAAACGGGGACAGGGAAATCCACGATTGTAAACCTCATCCCCCGTCTCTTCGATTGCTCGTCGGGAGAAATTCTAATCGACGAACATCCGATAAAGCGAATCCCCGTGGAAGTGCTGCGGAGAAGCATCGGGTACGTTCAACAGGAGACTTTCCTTTTCTCCGACACGATTGCAAATAACATCGCTTACGGAGTCGAGCGCGCGGCGCGAGATGAAATCGAATGGGCGGCGAAGGTGTCGCAGATTTACAAGGATGTGGAATCATTTCCTCACGGATTCGATACAGTCGTAGGTGAAAGAGGAATAACGCTTTCCGGCGGCCAGAAACAAAGGGTGGGCATTGCGAGGGCAATCATTAGAAAGCCTAAGATCTTGATTCTCGATGATGCCCTTTCGGCAGTGGATACTTACACGGAAGAAGAAATATTGCATGGCCTGAAAGAGGTAATGAGGGAGAGGACGAGTATCATCATAAGCCACAGGATATCGACCGTGAAAGACGCCGACATGATAATCGTCCTTGATGACGGGGAGATCGTCGAGTCGGGAACTCACGACGAGCTTGTTCTCGGGAACGGCATCTATGCCGATCTTTACAGCCGTCAGCTCTTGGAAGACGAACTGCAGAGGATGTAACGACTTAATGCTCAAGATAAATTTCTACGAAGTCGACAGGGGAGAGAAGAAGTTTCTCACCAAAGCGCTGAAGAATGAATTCCAGCTGAAATTCTTTCCCGACCCGCTAACCGGGACAAATCTGAAAACGGCGGCAAGTGCGGACATCGTCTCGGTCTTCATATATTCAGTCCTCAACAGGGAAAACATAAGGCAGCTGCCAAAGCTCAAATGCATCGCGACTCGGAGTACCGGCTTCAACCAAATTGACCTGAAGTATGCATCGAGCAGGAACATTGTCGTATGCAATGTCCCGTACTACGGTGAGAATACAGTCGCCGAACATACGTTCGGGCTCATACTGGCATTGTCGCGAAACATACACAAAGCTTACGTGCGGACGAGCCGGAACAACTTTTCAATTGACGGGCTCGAAGGATGGGACATAAAGGGAAAGACTCTCGGAGTCATCGGCGCGGGGAGCATCGGCTCGCATGTCATAAAAATCGCAAAGGGCTTCGGCATGAACGTCCTGGCGTATGACCTCCAGAGAAACCATTTTCTCGAGGAAGTGCTCGGATTCAAGTACGTGCCGCTAGATTTCTTGTTGAAGAATTCAGACATCATCTCCCTCCATTGCCCATACAACAAGGCGACGCACCATATGATAAACATGAGCAATATCGGCCTCGTAAAGCGCGGCGCTCTTTTCATCAACACCGCCCGTGCGAGCATTATTGAACCCGCGGCTCTCCACCACGCACTCGAAACCGGTATCTTCGGAGGAGCAGGGTTGGACGTGTTTGAAGGCGAGGATCTTGTTAAAGAAGAAAACCAGATGCTGACGAGGAATGTGTCCGTCGAGCATCTCAGGGCCGTACTTGAAAAAAACATTTTGCTCAATCGAGAAAACGTAATCATTACTCCGCACATCGCTTTCGACAGTGTCGAGGCGGTGGAGAGAATTCTCGAGACTACAATAGAAAACATAAAGGCATTTGGCGATAAATCGCCGGCGAACGTTGTGAACAAAGACTGACATGGCAGTAGAAACACACGAAGAAGAAATATTAGGAAAAGCATACGACGCAAGGTTGATGCGAAGACTCCTGCACTATCTCAGGCCTTATTGGCCGCACGTGGTGCTCGCCACCGTAATAACCATAGCATATTCTGGCATGGGACCGCTTCGTCCGTATCTTACGAAGATAGCTATCGACAACTGCATCGAGACGGGAGATACGACAGATCTCATTAAGATCGTTCTCGCGTTATTCGGAGTCATAAGCCTTCAGGCATTCCTCAGGTATGGCTCCGCATATCTCACACAGTGGATCGGTCAGAAGACGATCTTTGACATAAGGATGCAGATATACGGACACTTGCAGAGACTTGGCATAAAATATTTTGACAGGAATCCCGTCGGCAGGCTCGTCACTCGCGTCACGAACGACGTCGAAGCTTTGAACGACCTCTTCTCTTCGGGGATAGTCATGGCATTCGGCGACGTCTTCACAATCTTGTGGATACTTTACTTCATGTTCAACCTCAGCGTCGCATTGGCTCTCGTCACCCTGACCGTGATCCCGATCCTCGCATATATCACGATGCTCTTCCGAAAAAAAGTTCGCGTGGCATATCGTCAGGTCCGCCTTCTCATCGCGAGGATGAACGCTTTCTTGCAGGAGCATATTTCCGGCGTCATTGTGGATCAGATTTACAACCGCGAACGGAGGGCGCTTCATAGTTTTGAGGAAGTCAGTGGGAAGCTCAGAGACGCCAACGTCAAGTCGGTGTTCTACTACGCGCTTTTCTATCCGGGTGTTGAGTTGACGAGTGCGGTCGCAGTTGCCTTGATAATCTGGTACGGAGGAAGCCACCTCGTTCCGGAAGCGTTCGCTAGATTGCATCCCGGCATAACGATCGGCATCCTGATAGCTTTCCTTCAGTACGCCGAACAATTCTTCATGCCGATCAGAGACCTTTCGGAGAAATACAACATTTTGCAGACTGCCATGGCTTCGTCTGAGAGAATCTTCAAGGTCCTCGATGATAAGACGATTGTACCTGAGCCTGCCAACCCTGCACACCTGGACGAGGTCAAAGGCAAAATCGAGTTCAGAGACGTGACGTTTGCATATGACGATCAGAACTATGTCTTGAGGAATGTCTCTTTCGTCGCGAACCCGGGAGAGACTATCGCGATCGTCGGAGCGACCGGAGCGGGGAAGACTTCGATAGTAAATCTGCTCATGAGGTTTTACGACGTGAGTATGGGTGGAGTGTTCATCGACGGCATCAATGTCAAAGACATGTCGAGCGCAGATTTGAGAAAGAACATAGCGATCGTCATGCAGGATGTATTTCTATTCTCGGGAAGCGTGCATTACAACATTTCACTTGGCGACGAAGAAATTTCAATCGAAAAGGTGAGAGGTGCAGCTAAGCTGGTCGGGGCAGATGGCTTCATCAGCAGGTTGCCGAAGTCTTACGAAGACGACGTGAAAGAGCGCGGCGCAGCACTATCTGTCGGCCAGAAACAGTTGATCTCATTTGCCCGCGCCCTCGCGTACGATCCGAGGATACTTATACTCGACGAGGCGACCGCAAACATCGACACTGAAACTGAACAGCTTATACAGAGCGCGACAGTAAACTTGTTGAAAGGCCGAACGAGCATCGTAATTGCCCACAGGCTTTCGACGATTCAGCACTCATCAAGAATCATCGTGCTGCACAAAGGTGAGATCCGAGAGCAGGGGACACATCAAGAGCTCATCGCACGCGGCGGGATTTACTATAGGCTTTACCAACTACAGTACAAGGACCAGGAGCGTTTGGCCCAATCCCGCAAAGCGGGATCCCGTGACCGCCTTGCACCATCCCGACAGATAAATAATTCTTGACGGGACATACCCATACAGAATAATTGAGCGGGAAACGTACGCTCCATCGCTAAGTGAATTCCCGGCTTGCCGGGATTTGTGAAGACCAACGGAGGTAACATGGCCGACAGGAGCAAGCTCATGACCCTCGGCCGCCACATCGACGAGGGAGAGCGCGCACACCCGGAAGCAACGGGAGACTTCAGCGGACTGCTGAGCGACCTTGCGATTGCAGTGAAATTAATCTGGCGCGAGGTCAGCAAAGCAGGATTGGTCGACATATTGGGCTCGACCGAAAAGCACAATATCAGCGGCGACGAAGTCAAGAAGCTTGACGAGTTTGCCAGCATAACAATATTCAAGGCAATGGACCACACCGGCCATCTGTGCGTCATGGCTTCTGAAGAAAGCGAGGGCATACTGGAAATTCCGGACAAGTATCCAACTGGCAAGTATGTCTTGGTCTATGATCCACTTGATGGCTCGCAAAATATTGATGCCAGTGTCTCCATTGGAAGCATCTTCGGAATTTACAGGCGCGTCACCAAATCAGGACCGGGCACCATTATGGATTGTCTCCAGCCAGGATACAAACAGGTTGCTGCCGCATACGTCATCTACGGCTCGAGCACATTGTTTGTCTACTGCACGGGCAAGGGAGTCCATGGCTTCACCCTCGATCCTTCGGTCGGAGAGTTCCTTCTCTCACACGAAAACATGAAAATACCGAAGCGAGGAAAAACTTACAGCATTAACGAGGGGAATTATGTGAGATGGGAGGATAACGTAAGAAGATACGTTGACTACCTCAAGAAGGAAGACAAGTCTACCTGCCGTCCGTACAGTTCACGTTACGTCGGTTCATTGGTGGCCGACTTTCACAGGAATATGTTGTACGGTGGTATCTTTATGTATCCTTGCGATAGTGCCCACCCCGAAGGAAAGCTACGGCTCCTCTATGAATCTTCCCCCCTCGCTTTCATTGTCGAGCATGCTGGCGGTAGAGCTAGTGACGGCTGCCGGAGAATTTTAGACATTGTCCCAACGGCTCTGCACCAGAAGTCGCCGATTTTTCTCGGTTCCGAGGAGGACGTCAAAGATGCCGAGGAATTTGTTCAGGGAAAGAGAAAAGAGTAGATTGACCGCAGTAAGTTGAGCGTCAGACTCCAGATACGGGGTCTCTTTTATAGTTCAACATTAGGATATCAGAACCGGGTGAAAGAAAAATAATGCGGACATTTTACAACATTATCCTCCTGCTCGTCATCTCTTTCAGCACGGGCTTCCCTCAGATCTCAGTTTTGAAACCCGCATTCGGCGTCAACGGGATGGTTTCTACTTCGGATTCCACGGCTACGGCAGTCGGAGTTGAGATCATGAAGCAAGGTGGGAACGCTATCGACGCAGCCGTAGCAGTCGGATTCGTCCTCGCAGTCACTTATCCGCAAGCGGGCAATCTCGGAGGAGGCGGGTATTATCTGATCCATCTGAGCGACGGCGGGAACTACGCAATAGACGCGCGTGAAACTGCACCCGCAGCCGCAAGGCGTAACATGTATCTCGACAGTGCTGGAAATGTGATTCCAGGAAAAAGCCTCATTGGAGGATTGTCGGTTGGCGTTCCTGGAAATGTGGACGGGCTCATTACCGCCGAAAGAAGCTTCGGCAAGCTTTCGCTCCAACAGGTGATGGCTCCCGCAATCCGGATTGCGCAAAATGGGTTCAGGGTGAATCACGCACTCGAGGCAGCTTTCAGCGATGATTGGAAGCGCTTAAAGGAATTTCAATCGACGATAAAATATTTTTCCTATAATGGGGGCATTTATAAAGAAGGAGACCTCCTAGTTCAGCGAGACCTTGCTGAGGTTTTGATTGAAATCGCTAACAAAGGAAGAGATGGCTTCTATGGGGGTAATATTCCTGGGTTAATTGCCGTGCAAGATCGAGCTACCGGAGGAATCATCACTGCAGAAGATGTAGAAAACTATCACGCCATAACAACCACGCCTATAATCACGCTGTACCATGGTTACCAGGTCCTGGGCATGCCGCCGTCGAGTTCCGGTGGCGTGTGCATCGCAGAGATGCTGAATGTTCTCGATCGCTTTGACATCAGGAAATACGGTTACGGAGCTTCGCAGACCCTTCATTACGAGATCGAAGCGATGCGTCATGTGTTCGCAGACAGGGATGAATACCTGGGAGATACGGCGTTCATTCCAGTTCTATTCGAAAGACTTCTATCAGGTGAGTACGCGACAGGTGTCGCGGCACATATCGACACTTTCTACGCGACGCCGAGCAGAGACATCTATCCCGACTTATTCGGCCCGTCTCACGAGGGAGTTCATACAACCCACTATTCGGTGATCGACAAAGATGGGAACGCCGTCAGCGTAACTACGACACTGAACAGCTATTTCGGTTCCATGGTCGCGGTCGATGGCGCAGGCTTCTTCCTCAATAACGAGATGGACGACTTTAGCTCGAAGCCCGGAGTCCCAAATCAATTCGGTGCGGTGGGAGCAGCGGCAAATTCAATCGAGCCCGGCAAAAGAATGCTTAGCTCGATGGCACCTACGATAGTATTGAAAAATGGCAAGCCGTATCTCGTGCTCGGTTCGCCAGGTGGTACGACGATTATTAATTCTGTGCTGGAAGTTCTTCTGAACGTGATTGACTTCGACATGCCGCTCGCGCAGGCAGAG
Organism: uncultured Bacteroidota bacterium; assembly: GCA_963704305.1. Taxonomy (GTDB): domain Bacteria; phylum Bacteroidota; class Ignavibacteria; order Kryptoniales; family JAKASW01; genus JAKASW01. The sequence continues at coordinate 3,421,786 of OY969888.1, forward strand.
ATAGCCGGAAGGATTCATCATCAGTGGGTGCCCGATGAGGTCTCTTACGAGAAGGAGGCTCTCGTGTATGATGTCCGGCAAAGCCTAATTGCGCGCGGATACAAGCTCATCCCACGTGAACATATCGGTGAAGTGCAGGCGATTCTAGTCACCCCAAAGGGCTACGAGGGGGTCGCCGATCCAAGAGGCAGCGGCACAGCTGAAGGGTATTGAATCCAACGGACTGGCTTTGATACTGCCACGCAGGCCATCGAAATTGCGTTGTTAAACCTTATGTGATCGGATTCTGTCCAACAACACGGACATCACGAACGTGCTGAGGAAGTCGCGGTATCATGAGATTTCATCATCGGAAAGTCCTCTACGCTAGTCTTTTCTTTGTAGTCTTTTTGAGCGTTCGCGGAGCAGTTGGTGGACCGATTGTACTCGCCGGTGCATCGAGACCGCAGGCGGCCTCATATGAAAAGCGTTCGATTCTCGGTTCACATGTTATCTATGTTTCTCCCGAACCGGGCGCTTTGTACGTCACTCCTGCCTCTGACATTATCATTCGCAGCGACGATAAGCTGAATGCAAATGTGATCGGTCAAAATGGACACTTTGACGTCACCGGCATTTCAAGCGGCCGGCACAATGGGAGAGTAATATTGTCCGATGACCGGCGGACAATACTATTCAAACCGGACATGCCTTTCACATTGGGAGAATCAGTGAATGTTTCTTTGACACACGGATTTTTGGCCGTGGACGGCGATAGCATTGACCTGAATCCGTTCACCTTTGTTGTCTCGAAGAGCGATCTCAATTCCGATGAGAACTTAATCTCAAGAATCAACTACGATGGTAGGCCCGCTCCAGCTGCTGCAATGCAGAGAGAGTCAATTGGAGCTCCATCCAACACTACTGTAAAGAACAGCTATCTTGTAGAAGCTTCTCCGACTCCTCCCCCGGACCTTCCTCGTGTTACTGTTGCGCGATCTGATAGTCCTAGTTCGGGATTTCTTTTCTTATCGGACTTCAATATGTCCGGAATGAATAGCCCTGGAAATTATTTGATGATTTTAGATAACAAAGGAAATCCCGTTTACTACAACAAGGTTGGGTGGCCTATGGATCTTAATCTACAGCCCACTGGAGTTGTCACTTATTTTGATGAATATGCAAACATGTATTATGTAATGAATTCATCTTTGAAGATCACGGGCACCCTCACTTGCGGAAATGGTTATGTCGAAGATCCTCATGAACTCAGGGTGCTCCCCGATGGTCATTATTTTCTTCTTTGCGATGACTATGAAACGGTTGACATGAGCAGTATCGTTCCGGGCGGCAACCCGGCAGCGACAGTGATCGGAAACATCATTCAGGAATTGGACAAGAACGGAAACGTTGTGTTTCAATGGCGCAGCTGGGATCATTTCAACATCACCGATGCGATAGCTCAGAATTTGCAGGCTGCGAATATTGATTATGTACATGCAAACGCGATTGAGATAGATCCGGATGGTAACATTCTTCTTTCGTCACGGCATCTGAGCGAGATAACTAAAATAAATGTGCAAACAGGCGACATAATCTGGCGGTTGGGCGGAAAGAATAATCAGTTCACGTTCGTCAATGATTCGATTGGATTTTCTTTTCAACATGCAGTAAGAAGACTCTCCAACGGTGACATAACGCTCTTTGACAATGGCGATCTTCATTCGCCTCAGTTTTCGAGAGGTGTTGAGTATAAGCTTGATGAAGTAAATAAAACAGCGACACTCGTTTGGCAGTACCGACATAGTCCCGATGTGTTTGGCTCCGCCCTGGGATATGTTCAGAGACTTGCCAACGGGAATACACTGATCGGGTGGGGGGATGCCAACACAACTCTCACCGAAGTGAAACCCGACGGGAGCACTGCATTGGAAATGTCTTTTCCTGAATACTGCTATAGTTATAGAGTTTATCGCTACCCGTTCTTGATCTTTGAGTCGCCTGCTGCTACGGATGCCATCAAAACGAAATCCCCCGTTACCATCAGATGGAATTCGTCCGGAGTGGATTCGGTTAACGTTGATTACTCGACCGATGGCGGTTCGACGTGGATAAACATAGTTGAGAACTATGTGGCAGACGCGGACTCCGTAGTCTGGTCAGTGCCTGACATGTCTGCTTCGTCCTGCGAGTTCAGGATCACGGAGTCCGGCAAGTCGGATATGGGCATCTTATTTACAAGCGATTCAATTTCCGTTGTGAAAAGTGTGCCACCAATGATAGGCGATGTTAGCGGTAACGGCCATGTAACTGCATTTGATGCGTCGTTAGTTCTAAGTTATGTTGTGGGCGATACAACTCTGTCGGCGGCTTCTCTGGCGGTTGCTGACGTCTCGGGTGACGGCACCGTCAGCGCATACGATGCGTCGCTGATATTGAGATATGTCGCTGGCGACTCAAGTGTTTATCAGTACTTTAAGTCAGGCACGACCAAAGGCCGGAGACTTGCGGTGTCCTCCACGAATTCGTCTGGCACTATTTCCGTCGGGGAGCCTTCGTTCGATGTATCAGGTGGCGTCAGCTTGCCAATCGAACTGACCCATGCACTCAACGTCTATTCGGTGGAAATGACGATGACCTTAGGACGGTCGGCCTCAATACAGGATGTGTCGGGCAACTTGCCGCAAGATTGGCTCCTTACATATCATGCTGGAGAAGGTGTTCTGAAGATAGCGATGGCAGGGACGAAGCCTCTTCCTCCGGGTGTTGTTGCGACTATGAAGCTCAAGCTCGCTGACAAGTCCGGCAAAGCAGAGGTGGCCGGCAGTGCCGTTATCAATGAAAACGATGCTCAAACCTTGACCCCAATCGAGGTCGCATCTATTCCGACAGAGTATGGTCTTGACCAGAATTATCCGAACCCATTCAACCCATCAACAGTTATCAGCTATCAGCTTCCGGCGGTCAGCAATGTAGTACTGAAGATTTACGACGTCCTCGGGAGAGATGTGGGGACCCTTGTGGATGGTCAACAGAATGCCGGAGCATACAAAGTGAATTTTGACGGATCGAGATATCCGAGCGGGATGTATTTCTACAGTATCGATGCCGTCGGAGAAAATGGGAAGAGATATGTTGCGATAAGGAAGTTGATGCTGATGAAATAGCATCAGAAGCAATTAGAATGAGCTTACGTCAGGGTCGCACTAAATGTTTGTCCCGAAGCCGAGATGTGACAGAGGTATCGGTGATGCAAGGCTTTCGAGCAAAGGGCATAATCATAATCCCAAGAGGCCACTTATTTCTGCGGCCCGTCTAATGGCCACGGATCGTCCGAACTCTCTTGGACAGCTTAAGTCTGCCTACCTAGCAACCTTTGCCGTATTGTAGAGTCCGGCTGCAAAGAAGATTATGTTTGCCAACCATGCCGTTAGCAGGGGACTCAAAAGACCATTATAACCTAACACCTGGCTGATCTTTATGAAGAGGAGATAAACAAACGATATAAGAATACTTATGCCGAATTCGAGGGCAAGACCGCTCCGCTTCTTCCGTGCGGAAAGAGGAACACCGAAAAAGACAACGATCACCGCCGCAAACGGAAACGATACCTTTGAATAATAATCGACTTCGTACTGCGCCACGTCATTTCCGCTCTTCTTCTGTAGCTCAATGAATCGCCTGAGCTGCTCGTAGTTCATATCATTTGGGTTGAGTTCTTTTTGCTGCAGGTCGCTTGGCCTAAACGACAACCTCTTGAGCAGCAGTGTAGCGTATGTCTTGAAGGTCTCGCTCTGGTGTTCGAAACTACGCTCGATTACGCTCCTCAAGATCCACTCGTGAGAACTCGGGTCATACGCCATTGATTGAGCGTCATAGCGGTGAACGAGGTAGGTCAGGTTTGAGTCCGCGAATTCCTGTACCGACACCTTCGAAGCGATGTTCGACCCGTCATCGAAATACCCAATCGAAACAATCCGATCCCGACTGTCCAGCATGAAGATGTTGTTTTTCCACCATCCTTCCATATGTTGCTGCAGGTAAACTTTCTCAATCCTGAATTTCTCGTGATCCGCTCTTGGGACAATCCACTCGTTGAAATAGATCATGAACGCACATATGATGGAAGATACTATGAGAAAGGGCATGAGAATTCTATAAATGTCAACTCCTGAGCCCTTTATGATGATGATTTCATTTTGATTCGACATCCTACCTGTTGTAAAGAGGCAGCCAAGGAGAACCGCTACAGGGGTTATTAGCTTCAAGATTTCGGGAGTGAAAACGAGATAATACTTCGCTATCAAACCCATACCAACTCCGTGATCGATAAAATCATCGAGGTGTTCCATCAGGTCGACGAGAATGAAGATGAGTGCGAAGACGAGCAACGCAAAAAGGATTACGCTGACGAACTGCCTTATTATATAGACATCTATTTTCTTCAACGCTCTTGCCTTGCAATCTCACTGAGGGTCTCCTCTGAGACCCATCGTTTGGGCAGCAGCCGGACAGTGAAGTTCCAGTTGATGACTATGGTCTCTTTGGAAATCATGTAAGTCAGCAGGAGACCAAACGCACCGAGCACTATGTTGGCAAGCCACATCGCCATGAATGGGCTAAACATCTCCCGGTCCGCCAGCTTTTCACCGGCAATGAGAAACGCCCAATAAACCAGGAAGAAAAGGAGACTCAAACCTGCAGACACGCCGAAGTTGCCGCGGCGTGCCATCATTCCAAGCGGCGCCCCCAGGAAAATAAAGACTATCGTCGCAAATGGAATCGAGTACTTCTTCTGAATCTCGACGCGGTAGGAATCAACCTGGCGTTCGAGGAAATCGATACTCGAGAAAAGACTCCGCGCCATTGCCGAAGTTGAAGTAATCCTCGATTCCGCTCGCAGGAAGACCTGTCCCGAATCCATGGGCGCAGAGAGAATGTAACGGTTCGCTGTTGGCGAGAGAAGTCCCATGATCTCTCTTCGCATGTAATTATTCAGTTGCGAAGTCTGCATGTCCAGGTCTTTTCTCATCCCTGCCACAATGGTTCTCATCGAGTCCGCGCTCAGCTCACGATCACCTCGCTGAAAAGTGTTTTCAGACGACTCTTCGAAGGCGAATCCCTCTGCCCGCAGGACGATCTCCTGACGCTGATAGCGGACTCGCTGATAGACTCCTACCTGGAAATTATCATATTCGTCCACTTCACCATTGTAAAGGAGCATCACGATCTGCTTCAGGTCCGGCGAGAACCCCACCTTGCCACGCTCCGCAGTAATCGTGGTGAACTTCTGTGGATCTGAGAAATCGAAGATTGTCACTCCGTACAGATCGGTGGAGTTCGGCACCGTCTTCCTGACGAGGATCGCATGCTGGTCGATCTCCTGAGAGAACTGTCCCGGCTCTATCGTGAACGTCGGCTTCTTTCTTCTTATGTCGATCATCAGTGTCTTTGCTCTGTGGTTCGCATCCGGGAGAACATCGTTGTCGAACAAAACAAGAAGATAGAAGACGCCGACCGAGACGACGAGAACAGGGAGCATCATCCGGACAAGTCCGACGCCAGAGCTCTTAATGGCCGTCACCTCGTTGTTGGAGGATAGGCCCCCAAACGCCATCAGCACGGCGACAAGCACCGACATCGGCACTGCAAGAACTACGATCCATGCGAGATTGAAAACGATAAGCTGGATGATAACGAATAGTGTCAGCCCCTTGCCGACAATCTGATCCATTGATTGCATCAGGAACTGCAGCAGGAAGACGAACGTGATAACAATCATCGAAAATAGAAACGGCGCAACGTGCCGCCGGACTATGTACAGGGCAAGCCTCACTTGGTCAATATAGCACTCGCTCGCAGCGCACTCAATGTGAATTGGGAACGAATTCATAATTTGAAGCTTTTCAGGGAGATATTATATTTACGTGAAATGAGAATGCCTCTTTCCACAGGGTCTGATGAATGCTGACTGTTCTCCCATCAGGTCCGGATGTTCTGCTTCTTGTCTCCATCCACCGCATTCCAGACACAGCCTCTTCAATAAGTTTTGGGAGATAATGTGACGCCGGTAATATATCTGAACTCGATTGACTATCTGATTCTGGCTGCATACGTGCTGATAACCATCCTTGTAGGGTATGCGCTGAAGAAATATATGAAGACCAGCGAGGACTTTTTTCTTTCCGGCCGTTCTCTTCCGAGCTGGATAACTAGCCTCGCATTTCTTTCGGCAAACTTGGGTGCCCTCGAAGTGATCGGCATGGTCGCCAACTCAGCAAAGTATGGAATACTTACGGTCCATTTCTATTGGATCGGCGCAATACCTGCGATGATTTTCCTCGGTGTCTTCATGATGCCGTTCTACTATGGAAGCAAGGTCAGGAGTGTGCCTGAATATCTTAAGTTGAGGTACAATGAAGCGACTCGCGGACTCAACGCGATCTCGTTTGCAGTCATGACCCTCCTCATGAGTGGTGTCAGCATGTACGCCATGGCTCTCCTCTTTGAGCTGACCCTCGGTTGGTCTCTGACTTCCAGCATTCTCCTGTCGGCGTTTGTCGTTTTGATCTATGTCTTCTTCGGCGGATTGTCTTCATCGATCTACAATGAAGTTATCCAATTCTTCTTGATCTGGTTGGGACTTCTCCCGATAGTTTATGTCTGCCTCCATGCGGTCGGCGGTTTTCAGGGACTGGTTCAGAAAGTCCCGCCATCCTTCTTCCATGCATGGCAGCATATGGGATCTGCATCCGATAATCCCATGGGAGTTGATTGGCTTGGACTTGTTCTCGGGCTCGGGTTCGTTCTGTCGTTCGGCTATTGGACAACGGACTTTCTGGTTGTGCAGAGGGCTATGGCTTCGGAGAGTCTTTCGGCCGCAAGGAGAACGCCCCTTGTTGCGTCTTTCCCTAAAATGCTCGTTCCTATCATAGTGGTGCTGCCAGGACTGATGGCGGTTGCTCTCCTGCCACAGTTCAAAGTTGTACCCGGTGGTCCGACTCCGGATTATAATTCCGCACTCATCTTGCTCTTTGCCCACTATTTGCCGAATGGCATACTCGGCCTTGCGATCACCGGGCTAGTCGCGAGTTTCATGTCCGGGATGGCAGGGAATGTTACGGCGTTTAACACCGTGTGGACATATGACATCTATGGCAGTTACATAAAGAAAGGCATGCCGGACCAGCATTACCTGAAGATGGGAAAGTACACGACAGTCTTCGGAGTTATCTTCAGCATCGGGACGGCATACATCGTCAGCTCATTTCCGAATCTCATGGATTACATGCAGCTGATCTTCTCATTCTTTAATGCGCCGCTCTTTGCGACTTTCTTGTTGGGAATGTTTTGGAAGAAGGCAACGCCGTGGGGCGGGTTCTTTGGCCTGCTCTGCGGAATCCTTGCCGCTGCGTTCCATTACACACTCTATCGGCTGGGTGTAATACATTACTCCAGCGAGATGGCCGCGAACTTTTTCCAGGCATGGTGGGCATGGTGCACCGACTTCCTGGTGACGATCATAGTCAGCATGTTCACAAAGAAGAGGGAGGAAAGTACTCTCGTTGGTCTGGTCTACGCGCTCACCCCGAGGCCTCGTTCGAGTGAAAGTCTCTTCCGAAAGCCGGAATTCTGGGGAGTGGCGTCACTCCTCGTCATGGTCATTCTCAACATTATTTTCTGGTAAAAATGCGGAGAACAAAAGATGGAACCTTCACAGCAGCGCAGTCATTTCTTCGATCTCAAGATTCCACTCGGGACTCTGCTGACCTTTTACGGGATTCTCCTCCTCTTATACGGGATTCTAGGTCCAAGTGACATCTATGATAAATCACTCCACTTGAATGTGAATCTGATGTGGGGAGTTTTGATGATTGTGGTTGGAGGCGCGTTTCTTTTGACTGCATACTTCGCAAAGCGAAGATGAGAATGAAAAATGGAAAAGGAAAGATGATAGGCCGTACGTACGAAGACAAGCAACATGAAAACAGCGGAGTCCGATGAAACCCATCATCTTTCGTTTTTCACTATTCATTTTTAATTCTTCATTTTCCCGTGAGGCTTAAATGGGTGCAGCAGTAGAGTTCAACACTCTTACGGAGATGTTTGCGCGGCTTGCCAAGAAATACGCGGGCAGCGGCAAGGAAGTGTACAGGCATAAAATCGAGGGGAAATATGTCGGAATAACTTATGACGAGTTATATGAGAAGGTTGAGCTCTTCGCGCATGGACTTCTCTCGATCGGTCTCAAGCGAGGAGACAGGCTCGCGATCCTCGCGGAGAATAGACCGGAATGGCCGGTAGCAGACCTCGCATGCCTCGCGATCGGCGCGGTTGACGTCCCTATCTTTCCAACCCTGACACCGAAACAGATCGAGTATATTCTTGTCAATGGCGATGTCTCTATCATTGCCGTGTCAAATTCTTTCCAGTTGAACAAAGTCCTGCGAATCAGGGATAACGTCAAAGAACTGCAGTACATCATCACGATGAATTCAAAAGAGGACCACAAAGACAAAAATATCCTGGATTTCCGTGAGGTGTACGAGCTCGGACGGAGGCAGCGTGACAAAAATCGAGAAGAGTTCCAGAAATGGTTGCTGGCGGTTAAACCTTCCGACCTTGCAACCATAATATATACGAGCGGTACCACGGGTGAACCGAAAGGCGTCATGCTGACACACGGCAACTTCGTCGCCAACATTAAGGGCGCTCTCGACCACATTCCGATAACTCAGGAGGACAGGCTCCTGTCCTTCCTTCCCATCTCGCATAGTTTCGAGAGAATGGCCGGATATTACACGGCACTTACTGCCGGAGCCACTGTGTCTTACGCGGAGAGCATAGAGACGGTCGCACAAAACCTAATGGAAGAGAAGCCCACGATCGTTACCACCGTCCCGAGACTGTTCGAGCGCATCCACGCACAGGTTATCAAGAACGTGGAGTCCGGATCACCGGTTAAGAAGAGAATTTTCTATTGGGCGCTCGAAGTGGGAAGAAAGTATATTGCGGCAAGAAAGAGAGGCGTTGTCGGCCCGGTTCTCAGAGTCCAGCAGTCTCTGGCGGACTCACTGGTCTTCTCGAAGCTCAAGGAAAGAACTGGCGGACGAATTAAGTTCTTCGTCAGCGGAGGAGCAGCACTTGCCCGTGAGCTTGGCGAGTTCTTCGAAGCTATAGGTATCATGATAGTCGAAGGATATGGAATGACGGAGAGCGCGCCGGTAATCTCCGCAAACAGACTCGACGATTACAAATTCGGAACAGTGGGGAAGCCGCTCAAAAATGTTCAGGTGAAAATATCCGACGACGGAGAGATTCTGACACGCGGCCCGAATGTTATGATGGGATATTATAAGAATAATGAATCGACCGAGGAATCGATTGACAAGGACGGCTGGCTTCATACTGGCGATGTCGGACACTTCGACACCGACGGGTTCATAACGATCACCGACAGGAAGAAACATCTCTTCGTGAATTCGGGCGGCAAAAACATTGCTCCTCAACCAATCGAGAATCTCCTGCAGCAGAGCAAGTTCGTGGACCAGATCGTACTGATCGGAGACAAACGACGGTTCAACTCGGCGCTGATTGTCCCGGACTTCGATTACCTCGAGGAGTATTCGAGGGAGCATCACCTCAAGTTTAGCGGCAGGCAGGAAATGTTAGATGACGAGAAGATAAACGAGGCGATCCGCGAAGACATAAACAATCTTCAGCGAGATCTTGCGAAGTATGAGCAGGTAAGGCGGTTCAAACTCCTCGCGGCTCCCTTCGCTATCGAGAGTGGAGATCTCACGCCAACGTTGAAAGTGAAACGAAAGGTTGTTGAACAAAAGTATTCTGATTTGATCGAATCAATGTATAAGTAATGGAATGAGAATGAACATCAAAGACAAAGAGAACCAGTACCTTCTCCAGACATACAAACGGCTTCCAATTGAAGTCGATCATGCCGATGGCGTGTACATTTATGGAAAAGACGGGAAGAAGTACCTCGATTTCTTCGGCGGGATTGCGGTGAATGCGCTCGGCTACAACAATACTCGTGTAAAAGCCGCGATCGTCGATCAGATCAACAGATACATGCACATGTCAAATCTGTTCTACATGGACACGCAAATAGAGTTCGCCGAGCTGCTCTGCAAACTGTCGGGATATCCGAGAGTTTTCTTTTCCAATTCTGGGACGGAGGCTATCGAGGCAGCAATCAAGCTGACCCGGAAATGGGGAGCCAAAGAGAGTAAGGTCAGCCTTTTTGCCCTCAGCAATTCCTTTCACGGAAGAACGCTTGGTGCGCTCTCCCTTACCGATAGAGAGAAATACAGGAAGGGATTCGAACCGTTTCTCCCGGAGGTCGACCACATAGCTTTCAACAGCGTGGATGAGCTTCGCAGGAAGGTCGACTCGAGGACGGCCGCCGTCTTTGTCGAGTTTATTCAGGGCGAGGGCGGAGTTAATGTTATCTCGGACGAATTTGTGGACGAACTCTTTTCACTAAAACACAAACATGGGTTCTTAATTGTCGCCGATGAAATTCAGTCCGGTATCTACCGCACCGGGAAGTTCTTCGCATTCGAACACTATGGAGTCCGGCCGGACCTCGTGACACTTGCGAAACCGATTGGAGGCGGCTTGCCGCTCGGCGGAATGCTCGTCGATTCGCACCTCGCTGGTGAGCTCGGCTATGGAACGCACGGAACGACTTTCGGGGGCAATCCGGTTTCATGTGCAGCAGGTATGGCAACTCTGAAGGAGCTTTACGATAGAAAGATGGATATCCACGTGTCAAAAGTTGGAGGCCATCTCAAGCAAAGACTCCATGAGTTCCAGTCGAGGCATTCGGATTTCGTCTCCGAGGTCCGCGGACTCGGACTGATGATCGGGGTCGAGTGTAAGACGGAATGCGGCGAATTCGTGAACCAGCTTATGTCGAATGGTGTTTTGGCTAATTGTACGAACGGTAATGTCATCAGACTTCTTCCGCCGCTTGTAATTGAAGACGAGCATGTTGACATCCTCATGGCTGCGATGGAAAAGTCGCTGGATGAGTTCATGTCGAAATCGATCGTCAGCAGCACTGGCATGGCGAGATGAGACGCGCACAAAAGTGAATGCAGTGACGTTATCGCCGTTTTTCATTTCGGAAAGATTGTCTCGTCAGCTTCTCGTTGAATCAAGAACACAAGTTCATTCCGGGAGTGACTCGACTGATACAAGTGTGATCGATGGCATTGCCGGACGAATGAACAGCCGTGTGCTGTTGCCCGTTCGCATCAGAAATCATAACTTCATGGTATGACCAAGACTATCATCGAGCCGTTCAAAATCAAATCAGTTGAGCCGATCAACTTCACTACGCGCGAATACAGGGAGAGAGTTCTCAAAGAAGCGTATTACAACCTATTCCTGCTCAAGGCGGACGATGTCCTGATAGACTTCCTCACGGATTCCGGAACCTCGGCAATGAGCTCGAAACAGTGGGCTGCGATAATGGACGGCGATGAATCTTACGCCGGGTCGAGGAGCTTCTTCAAGTTTGAATCGATAGTAAAGGAGCTGACGGGTTTCAAATATATAATTCCGACTCACCAGGGCAGGGCGGCCAAGAAGATACTGTTCACCGTAATAGGCGGGCCGGGGAAATATATCCCCAACAACACTCACTTCGACACAACACGGGCTAATGCAGAGTTCACAGGCTCCACGGCAGTTGACCTGCCAGTACCAATCGCGCTTGAGACAGACAAGCGAGCGGAATTCAAAGGAGATATCGACCTCGACAAGCTGGAAGAACTAATCGTAAAGGTTGGCGCGGAGAACGTTCCCGTCTGCATGCTGACAGTCACGAGCAATTCCGTGGGCGGTCAGCCAGTAAGCATGAAGAACATCATCGACACTAAAACTCTTCTTAGCAAATATGGCATACCGCTCTTTCTCGACGCTTGCCGGTTCGCTGAAAATTCATTCTTCATAAAACAGCGTGAGAAGGGATACGCTGGCATGAGTGCGAAGGCAATCGCGCAGGAGATGTTCAGCTATGCCGACGGCTGCACCATGAGTGCGAAGAAAGATGCCTTTGCGAACATCGGAGGATTTCTGGCACTGAACGATACTGCTGTTGCGGAGAAGGCTCGAAGCCTCCTCATTATGACTGAAGGCTTTCCGACTTATGGCGGGCTCGCAGGACGCGATCTGGATGCCATCGCACAGGGCCTTGTCGAGGTACTCGACGAGGACTACCTGAAGTATAGAATCAGGTCGATAGAATATTTCGGGGACAAGCTGGAGAAAGAAGGAGTCCCCATCCTCGTTCCAACCGGCGGGCACGCTGTTTTCCTTGATGCCAAACGATTCCTGCCGCATGTTCCGCCGCAGGCATATCCCGGACAGGCGATTGCAGTTGAGCTCTATCTCGAAGGGGGAATTCGCAGCGTGGAAATTGGCTCAGTCATGTTTGGAGGAGTAGTGGACGGCAGGTTCAACCCGGCGTCTCTGGAGCTGGTTCGACTGGCTCTTCCGCGAAGAGTGTACACTCAGAGTCACATTGATTTTGCCGCAGAGATAGTAATTGAATTGTACAAGCGCAGGAAAGAAATTCCCGGCTACAGAATTACTTACGAGCCACCGTACCTGCGGCATTTCACGGCGCATTTCGAGCCGTTGGGTCCGGAGGTTATTCATCATGACTAAAGAAAAACCGTTTGTCAGTGAGGCTGTGCAAAAAGTTCGATATTGCGTATCGTGTGGAGGTAGCCAGCTCATTGAACAGATGTAACGTATGCAACTCAGACAATCTTGATTTTGCGCTGAGGTGCGTCTCCTGCGGAAGCATCCTTCAGCAGAGCACGAGGACGTTGGATTTCTTTTCCACTATCTACAACCTCTGGCGTTATCCCGACTTTATTTTGCGAAAGATCATCCTGGCCGAACACAGGAACTACACTATCCTCCTCGCACTGATTGAAGCCATCGGCCTCAGTTTCTTCGCTTTGTTTCTATTCAAAGCCGGCGACATCTACACTATCGAACTCTGGAGGCTTCTCCTCTCGGGAATCGGAATCGGGGTGTTGATCTTTTTCCCCTGCATCTACCTCTATGCGATTGCAAGCTTTCTGGTTGCGAGAGTCTGGCGGTCGGGCGCTCCGCTCAAAGGTTTCGTCTCCGCAATCATATATGCACTGCATCCCGTTGCTCTAAGTGCCATTGTTCTTCTCCCCGCAGAAGTCGCCGTGTTCGGCAGTTACCTCTTTTCAAATAATCCCTCTCCGCAGATCATAAATCCTCTTCCATTTTATTTCCTCGGCTTCCTTGATTTTGTAGCAGCATTGGCCGCACTTATTCTTGTGAATCGACTGTCGAGGCTCTTGCTTCGAGAGAGGATCTGGATTGTGGCATTCCTGGCGGTCTTCTTAGCGTTCTCTTTCGTGTCCACTGAGATCGCGAAGAGTATCTTGATTAAATGAAGATTTCAAAATCTCACAGCGAAAACAAATCTTGGCAGGGAAGGTAATATGGAATATCTAAACTCCATTGCGAATGTCAGGAACGGTCTGGTCGTCTCCTGCCAGTTCGATCCGGATGACCCGTTCAACAAGCCTGAGTATGTATCGCTCTTCGCGTTATCTGCTCAAAAGGGCGGGGCGGCGGGTATTCGTACGGAGGGCAAGGACAATATCAAAGAAGTGAAGTCACGAGTCGCGCTGCCGTTGATCGGACTCATTCAATCGACTTATCCCGATGGCTCCGTTTTGATAACGAGTGACTTCAAAGAGATTGGTGAAATAATTGAAGCGGGCGCTGACATTGTCGCACTCGACGTGACTGAGCGCATCCGTCCAAATGGACTTACCGGATTCGAATTCCTGCGTCGGGTGAGAGTCAACCATCCTGGTACACTTTTGCTGGCAGATGTTTCCACGTTTGAAGAAGGAGTCCAGGCAGCGGAGCTCGGAGCCGACATGGTCTCGACGACTCTTTCAGGTTACACGCCCGGAACGCTGGAGAAGGGAAAGGAAGGTGTTGACTTCGAGTTGATCGAGCGCCTCGTCGACTCTCTGGTCATACCGGTAATAGCGGAGGGAAGAATTCTATCACCCTCCGAGGCAGGACATGCTCTTGAGCTTGGAGCTTACGCTGTGGTTGTCGGTGCCGCGATTACGAGACCGACCGTGATAACCCAGATGTTCGTGCACGAAATTCAGATGAGACACGAGCGCGATGAAGAGAAGGATTAGAGTCATTCAATTCGGCCTCGGACAAATCGGGGTAAACATCGCGCGGACTCTTCTGAAGCACGATGACCGCTTCGAGATCGTGGGCTGCATTGATGAGGTCCCCGAAAAAATCGGCAAGGACATCGGCGAGATCCTCGAGCCGAGGAGTGCATCTGTGACGTTCGAGCGCAGGCCGCGAGGTGGCGCGTATCTACAACTTGCCTGTAGTCGGATCGATCGGCGCGCTGAAGCGCAAAAAGGCCGACGTTGTTATTCACTCCACCGTCTCATTTCTTCCCGAAGCGGGTGAGCAGGTCATGCATCTTCTTGAAAAGGGATACAACGTGATCACTACTTCCGAGGAGCTTTTTTTTCTGAGACATCGCGACTCGAAGCTGTTCCGCAAACTCGACGGTCTGGCGAAGAAGAAACAGGTCAGGTTGCTCCCTACCGGAGTCGATCCCGGTTTTGTCATGGACAGCCTGATCCTGATGTTCACGGCTCCATGCATATCGATCACGAACATTCGCGCGGAGAGAATGATAAACCTGAGTCGTCGGAGACTCTCTCTCCAGAGGAAGTTGGGAATCGGTCTGACTTCGCAGGAGTTCCTTGAGGAGTCTCAGAGCGGAAGATTCGGTCCGGTCGGTCTAACCGATTCCGCCGAGATGGTCGCCGATTACCTCCGCATGAAATATGACAACATTCGTTCTACCATTCAGCCAATCCTCGCCGATCACGACTTCCAGGGCGAGAGCGTCTTCGTGGCGAAGAATCACGTCCTCGGTACACGACAGGAGGTCTTTGTCGAGTTGGGCGGACAGGCGGTCGTCTCTCTGAGGCTCACTATGAGGATCGATGCATCAATCGAGTTCGATTCTATCTTTATCGATGGCGATCCTCCAGTTAAGGTTGTGATCAATAACGGCATCATGGGAGATGTCGGTTCTGTCGGACTTGTTCTGAACCAGATTGAGAACCTCCTCAATTCCGAGCCGGGATACCACGACATGGGCGAGATGAAGCTTCCTCATTTCACCCTAAATCATATCACCGGATGAAGCTGCTGCACGTCGTTGGAGACCGGGCAGGTGAAATGGCATATCGGGGATCGGCGCGGTCGTGAAATCGCGATACCCGTTCTACTTCGTGATTATGTCTTTGTATTGTCTTGTTACCTCCGTGTGCCTCCATGTTCTTCATCTTGGAACTGTGGGTCTCGTTGCGTTCTTATGTTTCAGCGGCATTATCGTATCTGCACTGATGATAAGCTGGACCGCAGAGGCTGCGGAGTTCAGCATCAGTCAGGGACTTGCGGTGGCAATTGTTGCGCTCCTGCAAGTTGTGCCGGAGTTCATGGTCGAAGCTGTAATTGCGTGGAGGAAGGATGTCAATCTCATGATGGCTAACTTCACGGGGTCGAATAGACTTCTTATGGGAGTAGGCTGGCCATTGATTTTCTTAACCGCAGACATTTACTCGAGGCTGGGAAAGAAGGGAAAGATCGACGCGATTGAGCTGCGGACGGAAAACATAGTCGAAGTGGCGTCTTTGCTTATCGCGTCGCTCTATTTCATAATCGTATTGGCGAAGAAGAGTCTTCAAATCTACGACGCGATATTTTTGGGCTTGTTATTCGTTGCCTACATGTACATCCTGCACATATTGCCTGAGGAGGAAGAGGAGAGGAAAGAGGATTTGCTTTCCATGCCGCGCTACCTCGTTTCGGTGAAAGAAGGAAGAAGACGTGGTGGACTCCTTGTCATCCTCTTCCTGATCGGCGGGGCTACGATGTGGGCGGTCGCAGATCCGTTCTTAGACAGCATGAAGCAAGTTGCCGCCGTCGCAGGAATAAGTGCATTTGTGTTCATACAATGGATAGCCCCTTTTCTGTCGGAGTTTCCTGAGAAGGTAACTGCATTTTACTGGGCGAGGACAATCCGGCTCGCGCCGATGGCTTTGCTGAATATGATCAGCAGCAAAGTGAATCAATGGACGCTTTTGGTTTCGATGATCCCGATCGTGTATTCGTTCTCGATGGGAAGAGTCTCAACAATTCCACTGGATGTTCATCATCGCGAAGAGATACTCCTGTCGATGATGATGACATTCTATGGCTGTTCCGTTCTTGCGAAGTCAAGATTCACTCGCGGAAACGCAACAGTACTTTTTGTGCTATGGCTTGCCCAGTTCTTCTATCCCTTTAAGTTTACATTCCTCCCAGTTCTTCCCATTGTGGGAAATAATTCAAGACTGATAACGTCCGTGTTGTTCGGACTTCTCGCTATTTATGAAATAGCGTCGCACTGGAGGGAATTCAGATTATCTTCGGGAATACAGGAAACCCTTCGTTTGGCCAAGGTTAAAATGAACTTGCGCAGGTGAAGACATGAGGCCGGTTGGAGAGAGAGTGGTAAAATTCATTGTAAATCCCGTTTCGGGCAACGGAAAGACGAGGAGAATCCTTCCGCGTCTCGTCGGAGTTGCAAGGAAACTCGGAGTAAAGTTCGATCTGCAGTTGACGCAGGCTCCGCAGCATGCGACCGAGCTAGCTGCCGATCACTCATCGGAGTTTGATGTTGTGGTCGCGGTTGGAGGTGATGGAACAGTGAACGAAGTCGCAGCCGGAGCATTGAAATGTGAAAAGGTTATGGGAGTGATTCCGACCGGCACCGGAAACGACTTCGCAAGGGCGGTCGGCAAACTCAAGAATCTGCATGATTACATCCGCAGAGTTATTGAGGGAAAGATCAGACAGATAGATGTCGGGACGGTTCAGATCGACAAAGAGGAGCTTCTGTTCGTAAACGGGATTGGCATTGGGTTCGACGCTGAAGTTGCGAGAGAAAGTCTGAATGTGCATGGTCTCAAAGGAATCTACAGGTATCTATACGCATTGGTGAGAACTCTTTCGAAGTACAAGTCAGCCAGTATGAGGATCGAAGTAAACGACCGCGTGATTGACCAAAAGACTTTTCTCATAGCAATCGGCAATGGCGTTTCAGCGGGTGGCGGATTTCTCTTGACGCCGAATGCTGTGCTCGACGACGGCCTGCTTGACGCTTGCATCGTGAATGATGTCTCGATACCTCGCATCCTGCAAGTCCTCCCGAGCGTGTTGAATGGTACTCATGCAAAACATCCGGAGGTGTCCATGCTGAGGACAGAGAGAATAGGGATCACGAGTGAGATCCCTGTTTCGATCCACAGGGATGGTGAGCTTCCGCGCAACAAGGTGAATGATATCAAGGTCCGTATCAAGCCGAAGAGCCTGAAGATACTTTCGTAAATTTCACGCCTGTCTTGACTGATGTGAAACGTCAGCAGGAATAAACACCGTTGAATTCAAAAGCCAATCATGAATCTAGGATCACCGTGGATGTGTGAGTAAGTGATCTCCAGCACTGTCACGATGCCGAGTCGAACTGATTTTGGAACAAGAGGCATGTGGTTTTATGTTAAGAGGTCGGAATGAAATCGACCAATAGAAGAAAATTCTTGAATCGCGTACTCACGGGTGGCACTGCACTCATTGCCGCTTACATTGTTTATCCGGTCGTCAAGTTCCTGACACCTCCCCCAGTTGCAATGGGCCAACAGAGCAGGGTAATGGTGGCAACGACGGATGAGATGAAGCCGAACACTGCGAAGTTCTTCAGATTCTTGGACAAGCCCGCCGTCCTCGTGAGATTGCCGAACGGAGATTACAAGGCGCTGTCTGCAAAGTGCACCCATCTTGGATGTACGGTAGCATTCGAGTCAGACGCTGTTTCTTCCGCAACCAATGCTAACTTGCCGCGTCAGACTACGGATTTCTTCTATTGCAACTGTCACGGAAGCGAGTTTGATATTAATGGAAATGTCATGAAAGGTCCGGCGGCACTTCCACTCGCGCAGTATTCCGTGTCAATATCGGACAACAAAATTTACGTGAGCGTGCAAGGTCAGGTGGCTTGATCGTAGATGAGTCGCAGAATCATAAAGTTCGTTGAAGACCGGGTAGACCTTACCTTTCTTCGCAACTGGGCGCGCCACAAGAGCGTTCCGCAGCATAAACATTCCTTCTGGTATTACTTCGGCGGACTCGCGTTGTTCCTATTGACCGTCCAGATCATCACGGGGATTCTTCTTGCGTTCTATTATTCACCCAACCCCGCGACCGCGAATGAATCCGTCCGGTATATCATGGAACATGTACAGTTTGGATGGCTGATCAGATCGATTCACTTCTGGGGAGCAAACTTTCTGGTGGCAGTTGTCTTTGTTCACATGTTCTCTGCCTATTTCATGAAAGCGTATCGCAAGCCTCGCGAAACGATGTGGGTGGTCGGTGTCCTGATACTTGGCTTGGTGCTGACTTTTTCGTTCACCGGTTACCTGCTTCCGTGGACAACGCTTTCTTATTTCGCAACCAAGGTCGGCGTGAACACACCTCTCGTTATGCCAGTATTTGGGAGCTTTCTCTCGCGCATAATGCAGGGAGGAGAAGACGTGGGTGCTTCGACTCTGACAAGAATGTTCACGCTTCACACTGTGATCCTTCCACTGGTTGCAGTCGCCCTCGTGTCATTTCACGTTTTCATGAGTCAGGTGCTCGGAACGAGTGTTCCACTTTCGATAGGTAATCCGAAGGGACAGACAAAGTTCTTTCCACATTTTCTGATGAGGGATGCTGCTGTCTGGTCAGGCGGGTTTGCAGTGATTCTCGCATTCGTTACAGTATTTCCGGCGAACCTGGGCAGCAAGGTCGATCCCGTTCAACCTGCGCCGGCAGGAATCAAACCGGAATGGTACTTCCTGTTCGTGTTCCAGACATTGAAGACGGTCCCCGAGGTAGTTGCAGTCGCCGCATTGACGCTTGGCGCCGTCGTGTGGCTGATCGTCCCGTTTCTTGACAGGAGGTCGTCCAGCGGAAAGAAAAGCAGTTTCTTCACTCTGTTTGGAATCGCTGTCCTCGTTTACATGATCAGCATGACAGCAATCGCATACGTGACGACGGCGGCCGCGCGATGATAGGATTCTTGCTTCAGTCAGTGGATTCATTAGCAGCGAGCATTCCCTCCTTCTCCGACAGGTTTAACTTCACGCTGCCTTTGATTGCCCTTCTTCTCATTGTCATGTTTCTTCTCCTGCTCAAATCGTATTCCTCAGAGGGCAAGGCTTCTTCAGGTGAACCGTCCGGGGCGGGAAAAAAGCGTTGATATGTGATCGGTCGCCGGACTGATTGACATCGGCGATCAGGTTGCTTCATTGTTTCGGGGCTGCTTGTTCAATGTTCAGGAACGATATTCGGAGCGCCCTTCCTTGAAAAATTTTCCATGTGGTTCTATATTAGACGAGGTCAATGAAAGAGCAATGCATCCGTCTTCGAAATGCCACCTTTTACGCGTACCACGGTGTACTGACGAACGAACAGGCATCAGGTGGCAAGTTCGAAGTGGATGTCGATCTGTTCGGTGACTTTTCAAAGGCATCTGGGACCGATCATCTCAAGGATGCTGTCGACTACGAAAAGGTTTACAGTTTCATCAAAGAGCTCGTCATTGAAAAACGTTTCTACTTACTCGAATCACTCGGAACAAAAATAGCTGACAGCATCATCGAGAATTTTCTGTTGCTGAACCGGGTTGTCGTTCGGGTGAGAAAGCACACTCCTCAAGTGGGAGGCGTGGTTGATTTTGTGGAATTTGAAACCGAGAAGGTTCGTGGGGGTTGAGTCTTACCTTTCGCTTGGCTCGAACGTAGGTGACAGACGCGGGTTCCTGAGAAAGGCTCTTGAAATGATCTCCGACCTTCGCGATGTCAAACTGTCAGGTGTGTCCGGAGTCTATGAGACAGAGCCGGTGGGCTTCAAGCGGCAAGCTCCGTTCCTTAACCTTGCCGTGCGCATCTTCACCGCTGCCGGACCGAACGAACTTATTCGTGAGCTCAAAGAAATTGAATCGAAGCTTGGTCGTATTCGGCGGGAAAGGTGGAGGGAAAGGGAGATTGATATTGATATTATTTTTTACGGAGACGCGAAAATAGACTCCGATGAGTTGGTCATTCCTCACCCGAGTGCTCATCTCAGGAGATTCGTGCTTCAGCCGTTGAGTGAGCTGGCTCCGGATTTCATACACCCGTCTTTACACGAAACGGTGAGTGAGCTTCTGAGAAAATGCACGGATAGCTCGTGGGTGACTCGCCTTGAACAACTCTCCCCGGCAATCGGATAACCATGGAAGCATCCGGACAGATTGCAGAATTGAAACACGTTGCGATCGAAGGAGTGATCGGAGCAGGGAAGACGAGTCTCGCGTTGAAGCTGGCGAAATACCTCAATGCGAAGGCCGTGCTGGAGCGCTTTGAAGAAAACCCGTTTCTCGAGAAGTTCTACGATGACATCAAGCATTACGCCTTTCAAACACAGATTTTTTTCCTTCTGAGCAGATACAGACAGCAGCAGGAGCTCGCCCAGATAGACCTCTTTCAGCAGACGATCGTGAGCGACTACATGTTTGAGAAAGACAAAATATTCGCTTACCTGAATCTGCAGGATGATGAACTTAAATTGTACGAGGCACTTGTTGGGTTGATAGAGAAAACGGTCCCCAAACCAGACATCGTTGTCTATTTGCAATGCAACGTCGAACGCCTTATGATGAACATCAGGAAGCGAGGAAGGAAATTCGAAAGAGGGATTTCCCGAGAATACATCCAGAACCTTAACGAAGCCTACAACTACTTCTTCTTCCGTTACAAATCGTCACCGCTCCTAATCGTGAATTCAGATCAGATCGACTTTGTCAACAGTGAAAATGATTTCAATAGGTTGGCAGCAGAAATTTTGAAGCCAAGGAAATTGGCTGAATATTATAATCCGATTTTGAAATGATGCTAAGGATTTTTGTCTGGATAGTTCTCTTCTATCTCGTCTACCGTTTCATCAGAGTGACTATTCAAAGCGCAGTAAAAAAAGGGATCAAAGATTACGAGGCGCAGAAAGAGACGCAACGTCGCAAGGAGAAAGAGGTGAGGGTTGAGCGTAAGAACGTTGAAGACGCGAAATTCAAAGACCTCGAGTAGGAGTAGCTGCTGGTGAGCGGCGAGAAAGATGGTAGGGGAGGGAAAAGACTAGAACGAATTGCGAAGCGTGTCGTCGGGTTTCTTCTTGATCTCCTGTCATCCCGACATCGAAGGAACTGGCGGGGAATCGGGGAAGCGCAGTCAATCAAACGTATCATCGTAATAAGGCAGCACAATCAGTTCGGGGATGTTTTGTGTACGGTCCCCCTGTTGCGCGCACTCCACAAGAGATTCGATCCGGAAGAACTTGCCGTAGTGGTTTCTCCCGGCAATATCGATGCCTTGAAAGGATCGAAGTACGTTACTGCCCTCCTGAATTACGACAAACTTTCATTCTACAGGAATCCTTCTCTCTTTCTGAAATTCTGCAAGGAACTGAGGAGAGGCTACGACGTTCTCCTCGTGCCTTCCAACGTTTCGATCTCGCTGACAAACGATGTCATGGCTTTCTTCATAAAAGCTAAAACGAAGATCGGTCCGCGGTCACTTGGAAATCGCTCAAACAAGACAAGCAGCGTGTATGACGTCGCAGTCGATCTGCAATGGGAGAGGAAGATATCCCACCAGTATCATCGCAATATGGAAGTATCCATTCCATTGGGCATCCGTCCCGATGAAGAAGATAAAGAGCTGGAGTATAACGTCGACGAGACGTTGCTATCCGAGCTGAGAACATTTGTGCAGGCGACAGGGACGAGTTCGTCTCTGAAGATTGGCATTCACGCGGGTGCGGGAAAGACTCCTAACCGTTGGAACGTGGTAAACTTTGTGAAGCTTTCAGAACTGCTCCATGATGGCTTGAAGGCGGAATTATATTTCACGGAAGGCTCATCGGACCGTGAGGTGGTGGAACACCTCGCAAACCTGATCAAGGTTCCGTTCGTCCGTGTCAGGGAGAAGACTGTTTCGTTTGTGGCTGCTCTTCTGAAGCAAATGGACCTGGTGATTACGAACGACACGGGCATAATGCACCTCGCGGCAGCTGTGGGCACACCAACGTTGTCGCTGTTCGGTCCGACCGATCCTCTGCAGTGGGCGCCGGTCGGAAGGAACCACAGATTTGTTCTCGGAAAAGGTGGTGACATCAACTCTATCTCCGTGGACAAGGTCTTCAGCCTGGCAAAGAAATCGACCGCAAGAACGTAGACAAAAATGGATTTCTTTTACAGGCTGAAGGAGAAGCTTCTCGGATACTTCTCGAAGGTTGAGTTTTCACAGGAACCGATCCATTTGCTCCTTGCGATCGTCACGGGCGTCCTGGCTGGCTTTGGAGGGATTATCTTTTACAAGATGATTCAGTTAGTCGAGACGATCCTGTTTCATTTTCCCGCCGGTTATTTTGGACTCTCAAACCTCGTCGACCTGAGCGGATGGAAAAGATACCTCATCATACCTATTCTTCCGGCGCTCGGCGGACTCATTGTCGGATGGATAACCATCAAGCTATTGCCAACCTCATTGAAGCGGGACGAGAAAACTGATTTGCACATCGTGGATCAAAGAAATAAATTTAGAGGTTAAGTGGCAGCGTCGAAAAGTCATGTAAACAACGGATGTTGTCTGTCCAGTCGAACGGGACTAAGAACGGAGCAAGTCATAATTGCAATAGTGAGATGAAATAGTGCCAGGCCAAAGATTTGTCATGAGAAAATCAGTTACAGAATCGACGGTACTCTTTCTAAGCATCATCAAGTGGATATTTCTTGCAACCATAGCTGGTGTGATTGTTGGAGGAGCCGTATCATTGTTTCTCAAGAGCCTGACCTGGAGTATTGGCATTACTTCACAACACGCCCACTTTTTCTGGTTCCTTCCTGTTTCCCTCTTCATAAGTTCGCTAATGATCAAGTATCTTGCCCCCGACGCAGAAGGGCACGGCACTGAAAAAGTCATCGAGGCCGTTCACAAACGAGCGGGGAAGATCCCCATTCTCGTGATTCCTGTGAAGGCCGTTGCAACCCTTTTTACTCTTGCTCTGGGAGGATCTGTGGGTAAGGAGGGGCCCTGCGCGCAAATTGGCGCTGGGCTGACATCGCTGTACAGTGACATCTTCAAGTTTGACGATCATGACCGCAAGAAGATGGTCATCTGTGGAATCAGTGCGGGTTTTGCTTCGGTCTTTGGAGCACCGATTGCCGGATCCATCTTTGGGGTTGAAGTATTGTTTGTGGGGGCAATCATGTATGACGTTTTGCTGCCCTCATTTATCGCTGGGATCACTTCATATCAAGTGTCATCCGCACTCGGGGTCATGTATTTCCACCAAGCTGTCAGTGTCGTCCCGGTTTTCACAGAATTATTCGTGGTCAAAGTCCTCCTCGCCGGGCTTTTCTTCGGGGTCTGTTCTATAATCCTTATAGAAACCGTCAAGTGGGGTGAAAAACTGTCGAACCTAATTCACGTTTGGGCGCCGTTGAAAGGCATTATCGGAGGTGTATTTCTCGTTGGCTTGACGTATCTCTTTTCAACCCGCTACCTTGGTCTCGGCCTTGAGACCGTGGAATCAAACCTCCGTGGAAACGGAACTGACTGGTATGCGTTTCTAGTGAAACCTGTGTTCACGAGTCTCACGCTAAGCTTTGGTGGAAGTGGTGGGATCGTAACACCTATTTTTTTCGTGGGCTCAACAGCCGGAGTGACTTTCGCTCATGTCCTGCATTTGGATGTGTCAACATTTGCAGCTATCGGTCTCGTGGCTGTCTTGGCGGGTTCAGCTAATACCCCGATTGCTGCGAGCATTATGTCTATTGAATTATTCGGGCCCGCCATTGCGCCCTATGCAACTCTGGCGTGTGTGGTCAGCTTTCTTATGACGGGACATAGGAGCGTTTATCCATCTCAAGTTCTGTCAATTTCCAAATCGCCATTGTTGCGAGTAGAGCTTGGGAGAGAGATTGAGGAAATACAAGCAACACTGGATCTTAGAAAAAGGGGGTTCATAAGTAGAATATTCCGGTTTCTCAAAAGGATCGAAGAGACCGTCAATAGAATTCAGAGTGGTTCTAGTTCATCTAACGGTACAAACAATGACACTCCCCCGGCTGATAAGAAATAATGAAGCTCGTTCAATGCCGCAGGTCACACCAGTCTCCGAATTCACAAGATTTTCCGGTAATGAAGCATGATGGTACGCTCGCCGGGACTATTTCTTACGGTGACGTAAGGCAAGCAGTCGTCGACAAAGATGTGAAGGATCTGGTGGATATCCTTGTGGTAAAAGACATTTTAAATCCTACGAAACTCAGTGTGCTCGAAGGCGATGATCTATCTTCAGCGATTAAATTGATGCTCGATGCCGGTCTACCGTCCATTCCCGTCATTCGAAACGGGAATCAACTTACAGGGATGCTGTTCTTGAACGATGCAACTCAAGCTTACGAAAAAAGACTCCTTCTGAACGAGGTAGAAAACGGTGCTGACGAACTCTGAAATAAAACACCTTTCCGATCTGAAAGATAGGAAGGGAAGACGAGAACAGGGAATGTTCCTGATTGAGGGAAAGCGCTCTGTGGTTGAAGCCCTCAGCGGTAGTGCTAGCATCAGACGAATCATCTTGAATGTGGGAATTAATTCCGGTAAGTTCCCCGACGTTTATTCGTTAGCAAGTCAGAAGGAAATTCCCATCGACGAAATACCTGCCGTTAAGTTTAACAAGCTCTCGTCCACCGAGACCAGCCAGGGAATAATTGCACTTGCGGGAATTCCTTCTTTTACATTTGAAGATTTGGTTTCTCAACTCCGCTCGAAGAGAGTAGCGACAGTCCTGCTTCTGGACCGAATATCTGACCCGGGCAATCTGGGGACGATCCTGAGGTCAGCTGCATGGTTCGGAGTTGACGGCGTCCTCGCAGGTGAGGGAAGTGTCGATGTCTACAATGCGAAAGTGGTAAGGTCGGCGATGGCAGCTGTCTCAAGTTTGAACGTTGTGCGGGAGGCAAAGCCGAGCGGCGCGATATCGACATTGAAGTCGTTCGGATTCTCAATTATTGCTTCAAGTCAGAATGGTAAGAAGAGTTACACTGATTTTGTATTTCCTCAGAAGGCCTGCCTGATTTTTGGATCTGAGTCAAGCGGCATCGATAAGAAGTTGCTTGACATGTGCGATGAATCGGTTATCATTCCCCGAATTGGAAAAATGGAATCGCTAAACGTCGGCGTGGCATCATCCATAATTTTGTCCGAGATATTCAGACAGCGATCGGCGGTCGCCACCTAATTCCGGATCAGCGTAGGTACAAGTCCTCCCGCCAATAATTCTCAGTAATAAAAAAGGTGCACAACCCTTTGAGAATTGTGCACCTCTTGGATGTCTGCGTGTGGTTACTTACTTCACAAGCATGAGTTTCTTGACTGATTCGAATTTCTGTCCACTGGTAGTGGAAGAACTTTTCATCACAGAGAAGTAAACTCCAGAGCTAAAGTTGGATGCATTCCATATCACATCATGATAACCTGCGGGCACCGTACCATTCATCACTGTAGCCACTTTCTGGCCGAGGACGTTGTATATGACGATGTCCACCCTGCTCTCCGTTGGTACGGCGAATTCAATGGTTGTCGACGGATTGAACGGGTTCGGATAGTTCTGCGACAACTCGTAGTCTTTAGCAATTGCCGATCCCATCCTTGAGATCTGCACCTGTCCGCCGTTTGTCAGACTTGCCATCTTATTCATATTCGGATCGAAAACCGCCTGCGTCTGGACGCTAACAGAGGAAGAGGTTCCGACCTTGGTGTTCTTATTCACGACGAACTCAAATTGTAGTGCCGTTCCATTGCTCACGATTGGCGCAATAGCAAGGGAGAAGTCTGTTGCGGCAACCTTCAGTTTGCCATTGGCATCGGACTTGGCAGCGACATACCAATTTGAATTTTGCGGCATGGATTGACCCATTTTAAACTTACCGCCATAGCTGAAAATCTTTGGGTCAAGCTGCATGCTTGCGTTGAAACCGCCTATGACCGTATCATTAGGATTAATGTTCAATGGAATCCAGACTGTGTCTCCGGGACGCGCATTAATAGTAGCGCTTGTGCTGAACAGTACCGGGCTGGAAGAACTTATTCCCTTTACCGGATTCTTCAGAGGATTCTTCATCGTATTCATCGCATTAACGTCCTGTGAAGCGCCATAGTTGAAATTAACATCTCCACGTAGCACACCGAAGAAGTCTTGTTTGCTTCGCTGGCTTGTCAGCGTGTAAGAGATGGAGTATTGTTCCGCATGATACCATGCTGACAATGAATCAGCCGCGTGTTCAACAGTGTCGAGTGATGTCGAATCGATGAAGATCCAGTTGGATAGACCGACTCCTTTTAGATATGTCGAATCAACCACGATCTCCATGATCGCCATCGCATCGGTTGTGTTGACAACGCTATCTCCGTTTACATCCGCAGCAATTTTCGCTCGAGTGCTGAGAGGTTTGATGAAATCTTTGAAAGCAAGCTGCGCATCATTGACATCAATGGAAGCCCAGCCAGCTGCGGTATACATGCTTGCCGAAGGATTGAACTTGACGCTGTCGTTCGGCGGTCTGTTTGTCATGTCAAACTGCCCCCCGACAACTCCGAAGGATGCGTCGTTCGTCGCATCAGTATAATCGTGATAGACCATCAGGCTATCTCCGGATATATTATAGCTGGCTGGTATAGTGTCCTCATGCAAGTAGTGAAGGCTTCCTGAGATACTTGAATAGATCTTAATAACGCCATTTGTCGAACCGGAGAGATCCAATGAAGCTGCGCCATTGCCGGAAGCGGCGAGGGTGGAATTCTTTAACTTCAGCGAATCTACCATTCCGATGCTGCTCTGCTTGTCCTTAATCGTGAAGTACAGGCTGGCGATTGCAGAGTCTTTGATTCCCACGCCTTGATACATGAATCCCGCTAACCTCACATAGTTTGAGGTCGTGGTCTTATGATTACTTGAATCCATCACCGTTATCCAGTTGTTACCCAGCAACAGAGGAGCATAATGCAAGGAATCGAACTGAGCGTATGTGGAATCAAACGTCATGTTTACATCGAACGATTTGATCGAGTCACCTGCCACATAATCTTTGGCTCTTAACGAGACAATTACTTGTGCGGCAGGATTACCAAAGGCTGTGGGTATCGAAAATACCGCCCCGCCTTTTCCCAAAGTAAAGAATCCCGATTTTGCTGTATCGGCTCCTGCAGTCGTGCGAATTCTCACGGTGTTGTATATCGAAGAACTCTTTGCACCAAGGAAGTCGTACAGCACGCTGTCTTTAACTGCCGATGATGCTGGACTGAGAGTATCCGTCCCAATCCATGTTTTCCCGGAGTCCAAGGAGCAGTCAACGATCTTGACGGCAGAGCCCGTTAAGTTAGTCCAGACAACGTAGCTCTTGCCCACTGATAGATTATCACCGTTCTTCGGCGAGGTAACAGTAGCATAACGTTTTTCCACCTTGAAGAATGACGATACTATCGTATCGCTGGCGCCAAAGAGCTTTACAGCGGCGTAGTTAGCCACGTTCTTTGCGCCATAGAAGTTGAACGACATGGTATCATTTACAAGCGTGTCTGCTGGACTGACTGCAACTGCAGTGGACCATGTTTGTGCTGAGTCCAGAGAAAAAGCGAGGCTATCGAAAGTGGCACCAATCTGATTGATCCAAATGACATTGTGCGGACCTATTGTGAGACTGTCACCGGTGCTCGGATGGAGGATGCCAGCATACGGAGCATTGAGTTTAAAGACGCCGGACAAGCCAATGTCACCGTGAGATGAAACTAATTCGACCATGCTAGTTGGACGGTATGGGCCGTCAGGCATGGTGTACTGCACACTGTCGATTGAGGTGGTGTCAAAGGATACGGTTGCGGTGTTGCCAAACGTTGTTCCTCCGTCACTGGAGAAGCTAATGGAGGCAGGACTCGCACCGAATGACTCCCAATGGACCTTCACGGTTGTCGATATCAGTGAATCTCCCGCTGCCGGAACTGACACGAATATCGGCCTGTTATTGGCCCACGTATCAAAATATTGAGCTCTATTTTTGCGCACGGCGAAGCTGAAGGTATAAGTATGATTAGATCCGGTTGAGTTGCTAAATGAAAGCACTTGTTTCAACAGCCCCGTCTTTTCCGAGTCCACAACTGCCACAAGCGATGAGGACTTGAACCCAAAATATTCACTCGCTCTTGAGTCATACATCGCCGACAGGGTAACACTATCGGGACCAAACTTCGTTGCACTTGACGGATAAGTTAGCGCAATTTTTGCGGGCGAGTTCTTTACCAGTATCATATTGTCAGAAGTGCCGCCTATATCGCCACCGGGTTTCCAGGCCGTTGCTATGCTAACGTTCTTCGAATCCTCAAGTATCATGGTTATGTCGGCTGTAATGCCATTGGCACCTCGAGAGACAGTCATGACCTTTGAACCGGTCTTCCCATATTTCGCCGCGTTTTGATAGGTGAAAATATTCGTATCAGTATTCGCGGAAGTGTACCACGATACTATGGTGTCTTTCTGAGCGCCATTTCCTCCTATCCCAAATAAATTCGTCGTGTTGTAAACGGTATCCAAGATCTCCTGGGCTGATCCTTGAACATACTTAATACCTGTGATAGCGCCCAACGTATCATGGTTGAACCTGATCCACGCATTCCCGTTGGACATCTGGTAAACTGGATTGCCAGTTTTGAAATAGGAGTATGGATAGGCCCATGCCCCCCAAGAACCGTTGACTTTGGCTCTTACCTTCCAGTAATATTGCGTGTTCTTCACCAAGACAGTGTCAGAAAGAGTAAGGGTTGTATCTGTTGATGCAGATCCAACGGATACATATTTCTTCCACTTGTTCACATTCGCTGAAGCGGGAACCGAGGATCTGTTGGCGAGCGCCGTATCTGTGGTGGACGACGTAATGTAGAACTCATACTGAGTAGCGCCCGCTACTTGGCTCCACTTGAATGTTGGTTTCCTTGTGGTTAAGAAAGTTGAAGTTGTTTTCGTTGGCACCTGGAGTGCCGGTTGTGCGAAGGTCAGCGCACTTGAAAACAATAAAAGGAACAAGACACTAAATCTGTACATAACTACCTCCATGTGTTTTAAAATTAGCAACAGGGGCCATCCATGCCCCTATGGGAACTCCTATGTGAAGCTCCAATATTGACTTATCGGAGACTCTGGAGAAAACTTTAGGTCACCATTTTTTTCGGAGGGCCACGGATTGGTACGTCGCTTTCAATTTCAAACTCGTCCCCGTGAGAGGTTTAGACAAATGCACAGGATTAGCCACATGTTTAATAGTGGCCCGTCGACTTCTTTATAAGTTGAAAATCGCTCTTCTGGACGGATTTTTAACCGGCATGTTCGTTGTACCTTCAGGATGACGAAATGAATCGCTTGAGAAAGATTCGATCTGTCCAAGAAGTAACGGTGCTGTTGAGCGTTGGACTTTTCCAGATACATATAGTGAAACGAAGTGCAATCTAGGCCAGCTAGACATCGATGGCGTGATGGATACGCTTACACGAATTCGAGTCCGATGGAAAGGCGGGCCTGGCGAAAGCGTAAATGCAATGAAGACTTTACTGATTGAGCTGTCATGCTGCATTGTGGTAATACAGAAATGAATCGCATGAATCCGGTTGAGAGTAATCCCGACAAGTATGTTCTGGAGATCTTGCCCGTGATCACAACTGCAGCCGACGACAATCTCACGCTGCCTTCTTTATGTCATAAGCAAGTGCTTACGCCGACAACCGCACTGATGTAGTGAAAAGCATGACGGCGAAGAATCGAAGAGAGAAAAGCCAATGAGAAAAATTGTCCATGTGTTTAGAGTGGCAATTGCAAATCTGCTGCTCTCGATAGGAACGCCTACCATGATACTCGCGGCAGAATTGTTGGGCGTTGACTTGTCCAAAGAGTAAGAACTCATGGTCAGAGTATGAAAAAGAAGCGAAGGATGTTGTGAACGAGCAAGTCGACCTGACACGAGAACAGTCTAATCTTTTTCATCAAAGGCTACTGATAACATTATCAGAGAATTGGGAAAACGATCTCACCGATAATTTCGATTTCGTGAGGTTCGGAAATCCCGAACGGGATATTGTCGATGCACAGAAAAACCTGGATGAGATAGCGCAATATCTGGATGAAATAGAATCGATGTACTTCCTGCTTGAGGATGAGAGATCCAAACAGCTGCTCCTCCAGTTGCTGGCATTCAGGATTCTCGGACACAGAAAAGTGAGACTACCTTTGTCCCAGCCGCTTTATTTTGATACTATCAATAGGATATCACAGCAGGTGGACACAGAATACAGGCTGGATGCCAGATTTCTCTCTTCCTCGATACCTCTTTACTATGCCGATCTACGATGTGTAAATCTGCCGATTAGACTATTTACTACACCCAAAACTATTCTCACGCAATTCCTGCTCAAGCAATATGAGTATACAACGGACGACCTCTCAGTTATCGGAGCCGCGCCGGGTGACGTCGTCATCGATGGGGGAGCGTGCTGGGGAGATGTCTCCCTTTTCTTCGCGGACAAAGTCAAAGAGAGTGGGAAAGTCTATTCGTTAGAGTTTATCCCCGACAACTTGGATGTATTTAGAAAGAATATGGAATTGAATCCTCACCTGGCAGATAATGTGAAAGTGATCGACCAACCCCTGTGGAGCGAATCAAATGTCAGCGTATACTACCGAAACGCGGGACCAGGCAGCAAAGTGTCTATGCAAGAGTTCGATGGATATGATGGTGTGGTAAAGACAACCACGATCGATGATGTGGTATCTCATGAGAACTTAACAAGAGTTGATCTGGTAAAGATGGACATAGAAGGAGCAGAACAACACGCACTGAAAGGTGCGGAAGAGACCTTGCGTCGGTTCATTCCCAAGTTAGCCATAACGGTTTACCATAGTATGAACGATTTTGCGAACATCATTCATGCGATTAATAACATGAATCTGGGCTACAGATTCTACTTGGGCCATTTTACAATCTTTCACGAAGAAACAGTTTTGTTTGCTGCAAAACCATGATTACCACCGACCAGTGAAAAGGCGTTGAGCGATGAGCACAAAGGAGAAAATAACTGATCTCGCCATCTTCGGGGGAACCCCGGCATTCGATCAACCACTTCACGTAGGACGTTCCGAACATTGGGGATCGGGAGCGCTTGATGGAGCGTTTCAATGAAATCCTTGACAAACGCTGGTTCACGAACAATGGTCCTTACGTCAGAGAGTTCGAGCGGAGAATTGCCGAATACCTCGGTGTGAAACACTGCATCGCGATGAGCAATGCCACGACCGCACTCGAGATCACCACACGTGCGCTCGGGTTTACAGGAGAAGTCATTGTTCCATCGTTCACATTCGTCGCGACAGCACATTCCCTTCAGTGGCAGGAAATAACACCGGTGTTTTGTGACATAGATCCTCAGACTCACACCATTGATCCTGATTTGATTGAGGACATGCTGACTCCCCGAACAACCGGCATTATTGGTGTTCACCTGTGGGGGAGACCGTGCAACATTGCTGCACTTGAAAAGATTGCCAAGCGTCATGATTTGAAACTGGTCTTCGATGCGGCCCACGCGTTCGGAGTATCATATAAAGGTCAGATGATTGGCAACTTCGGAAACGCAGAGGTCCTGAGTTTTCATGCGACCAAATTTCTTAACACGCTCGAAGGAGGAGCCGTCGTGACCAACGACGACGAGCTCGCCGCAAAATTGCGCCTCATGAAGAATTTCGGTTTTGCCGGATATGACAAAGTCATCTATATCGGCATCAACGGAAAGATGAATGAGATGAGTGCTGCAATGGGGATAACGAACTTGGAGAATATCGGTGATTTTGTAGCAGCCAATTATGAAGATTACAAGATGTACGAGAGAGAGCTACACGGTGTTCCGGGAATACTGATGCTCTCTTACAACGAGCGAGAGAAAAACAATTATCAGTATATCATCGTGGAGATCGACGAACATACCACGGGAATAAGCAGAGACCATTTAGTGGAGATCCTGCATGCCGAGAGAGTATTGGCAAGGCGTTACTTTTATCCGGGCTGCCATCAGATGGAGCCGTATAAATCGTTCTTCCCTCATGCGGGATTGCTTCTGCAACAGACAGAACGACTGTCAACACGTGTCCTGGCACTGCCGACCGGTTCAACAGTCCGCTCCGTCGACGTAAGAATGGTTTGTCAGATATTGCGATTCGCCATAGAACACGGGAGAGAGATACGGACAAAACTGAACGAGAGAAATCAGCCGACAACTCCTCCAGTCCAACGAGTATCCCGACAAAGAATTAAGTATATGGGAGCAGAGTAAACGCAGGCAAAGTCATTTCAATATGAATTTTATGTTGAGCGAAATTCGGGAGCGAAAAGAAAAACAAAAGTTAAAGTGCTGTGAATCCCTGGATGATTAATCGATGAAGAAGTGGCGAGTATTGGTTTTCCCCTGCGGGAGCGAGATCGGGCTTGAAGTTTATCGGTCACTCAGATACTCGGCTCACATCGAATTGCTCGGAGCCAATAGTGTGGATGATCATGGTCGTTTCATTTATGAACAATATGTCGGCGATGTTCCCTTCGTAGATTCCGAGGATTTCATAGGCCGCCTGCAAAAGATTGTCCGGGACTACCGTGTCGATGCCATCTATCCCACGATGGATAAAACAATCTGGAAAATCAAATCTCATGAAGCGGAGCTGGGATGCAAGGTGATATCTTCGCCAGCTGAGACTACGGAAATCTGTATGTCGAAAACCAAAACATACAAAATGTTCCAGGATCGGATAAAAGTTCCGGATGTGTACTCTTCCCTTGACAAGGTTTCGTCTTATCCCGTGTTCGTGAAACCTGACATCGGGTATGGTACGCGCGGTGTTTCCAAAGCAAATGATCTATCCGAGCTTAGATTTTTATTCAGAGACAGAGACCATTCCGATTATGTAATGATCGAGTACTTGCCGGGTGAGGAATATACGGTGGACTGTTTTACCGATCGGCATGGAGCGCTACGATTTTGTGGGCCGCGCCAACGCATCAGGGTAAGTAATGGAATCAGCGTCAATACGAAACCGGTTGAAACAGGAATTATTCAATTCAAGAAAATAGCAGGGATAATCAATAGCACAATCAGATTACGCGGTGCATGGTTTTTTCAAGTGAAGAAGGATGCAAATGGCGACCTGACCTTGCTTGAGGTCGCTTCGAGATTAGGAGGCTCGTCTGCGTTATACAGAGCTCTCGGAGTCAATTTCGCACTATTGAGTGTTTACGATGCTTTCGAAATCGATGTCGACATAATGGTGAATAACTATGGCGTCGAGCTTGACAGAGCACTGGACAATAAGTATAAGACAGACTTGAAATTCTCGAATGTGTACGTCGATTTCGACGATTGCCTGATTTTAGACGGGAAGGTGAATACTCAGCTCATAAGTTTTCTCTTTGAATGTTTCAATCAAGGCAAGCGCTTGATTCTATTGACCAAGCATTCCGATAACATCCAGGATAGTCTCAGAAAGTACAGGCTTACCGGTCTATTCGATCAGGTCATACACATCGACAAGAATGATAATAAGATCAATTACGTGCAGTCACCGGATTCAATTTTAATTGACGATTCATTTCAGGAAAGAAAGGAAGTCAAAACTGCCAGTGGAATTCCCGTTTTTGGACTTGACATGATTGAGCTTTTCCTATGAATCAATCTGCCATTGAAAACTCCGACGATGTTTTCTCGCTAATAGTAAATTCAGCGAACCACAAGATCAAAGCAATCGAGCGCATGCAAAATTCAACTACACCTTTGTTGATCTACGGTGCCGGAGGTTATGCGAAGGGCCTTTTACTATTCCTGAGTAGATATGGCATACGTATCGAAGCAGCTATCGTCGATGAGGAATTTTTCACTAGCCCCACTAGGCTGCAGGACATCCCGGTTTTCAGACCTGATGAAGTGGCAAACCATTTCGGAATATTTAACGTGTTAATAGGTTTTGCCGATTTTAGGACGGCACGGAAGAAGGTTTCCAGCTTGAACAACTGTAACGAGATATTCTTTCTTGACAGCGCATTGCATCTTGACTTTTTTGACTACCGATATGTCAGGCAAAACTGGGCATCATTTCTAGAGACATACAATTTGTTGGAGGATGATGTCTCGAAGAAAACCATGATAGCGTTCATAAATGCCAAGATAAGCGGAGTTCCGGAGGAACTGTATGAATTGGTCGCACCGGATCAATATTTTCCGTCGGGAATAATAGAATTAACTGGACGGGAAATATTTGTGGATGCAGGTGCCTTTGACGGAGACACACTTACTAAGTTTGTTGATCGTGTACGTGGTAGCTACCGAAGGATATATGCATTCGAACCCGACCTTCGCTCTTATGAGAAATTACTGGGTGAGGTTAACAAAAAATCGTACGAGAGAATAGAGCTTTTCAACAAGGGCGTATGGGAAGTAGGTTGCAGAACGAACTTTAGAGTGGATGGAGATATTGCTGCAAGTTCCGACCCTTCAATATCCATCTTGATAAATGTCGCATCATGGTGATCAACAACATCATCAATCGCCACTACTTCTACATAAGCTGCGCCATTTTCATCAACAGCGGATCTTGCAGCATTGCGTGGTGCGGAGAAAACAATTGTCAAATCGAAGCCGAAATTGGCAGTCTGTATGTATCACCGACCGGAGGACTTAATCACCATACCACAATACTTGAACCAAGTTCGACAAGGGTACAAGTTTTTCTTACGGCACCACCTGCCTATCACGCACGAACTCGTGCTGTATGCCGTGTGATGGTTCATAGAAAGGGAAACCCATGAAAAGAGTTATAACATACGGAACATTTGATCTGATACACCGGGGACACATTAATATCCTGAAAAGGGCAAAAGAGTTGGGCGACCATCTCACTGTCGCTCTATCTACGGATCAGTTCAACGACATAAAAGGCAAGCGAGCATATTACACCTTCGAAGAGAGAAAATATATTCTCGAATCGATAAAGTATGTCGATGATATTATACCTGAAGAAAACTGGGAACAAAAAATCGACGACGTGAGAAGACTGCACATAGATGTTTTTGTTATGGGCGATGACTGGCGTGGGAAGTTCGATTTCCTGAAAAAGTTTTGCCAAGTCGTATACCTGAGCAGAACAGAGGGAATCTCGACAACGATCTTGAAACACGATTTCGACCTCCTGGTCAAGGAATGATGAATGAAGAAACTCATTTGCGACATCCTGCTTTTGCCTCTATGGCGCATATTGGACTTTGTCATTCCCAAGAATCGGAGCTACTGGGCATTCCCGGTTCATCATATAAAGCTGGATCAGTTCATCGAAAATCCCAGGGCCGTTTTTGAAAACGTAAAATCAGATCCGGGGATCAGGAAAATCATATTTGCCAGGAGCAAAGAGAAACATTACTCAATAGAAAACTCATCTAACACCGATGTGGTGGATCTGTATTCAATAAAGGGACTGTGGTTGCTCTCGAGGTGTAAGGTGATTTTTGTCGGTCATTCTCTCTCCATGGATTATTCACTGCGATGGACAAACAACAGCTTTAGCCTAGTCAAACCGAAGATGCGGGGTCGTACGGTAGTGAACCTGTGGCATGGCATACCACTAAAGAGTCTCGGGACATTGGCGAATAGTGCTGTGAGACGGCGCTTGGACCGAGTCCGGTTTCGCGTGAGGGAGAGATCACATTATGCCGGGCTTATTTCATCTTCAGATATTGATAGCTATGCGATGGCAACAATGTTTTATCCGATGAAATATGAGAATGTCTGGGTGACCGGCCTTCCACGAACGGATTTCCTAGTTCAAAGGGAAGAGTATCTGCCGGGGCACCTGAGAGAGTCTCTGACAAAAATCAATGCAATAAAAAAAGGTAAAACACTAATCGTCTACGCACCGACTTATCGTCAAACGGCGGCTGTACGCGATTCTCACTACTACCACTTCTCTGATGACGAGATTCGAGAACTAAGAAATATGCTGTTTAAGCACAACGCCATCTTGGGATTTAGAATGCACTATTTCAGAAACAATGGCTCCACTTTTAATTTTGAAAAATATATTGACAACCGGGTGTTCTTTGATTTTGGACACAATCAGTTTGCGGAAATTGCTCCGGTGATACGTGCCTGTGATATGATAATAACCGATTATTCCAGCGTTTACATCGATGCACTTTGTCTTAACAAGCCGGTTTTTTCATTTGCCTATGACCTGAAGCATTACAGGGAAAAACAAGATGGCCTTCTTTATGACGCCGAAATTGTTTTTCCGGGTCCGGTAGTTCAAGACTTCAGCTCTTTGCTAGAAAGAGTTGGAGAGGAGCTTTCTAACCCAGCACAGGTCAGGACTGAAAAGTACAGAATAGCCCGGACTTTCTTCTTCAAATACATTGACGCTCACAATTCCGAGCGTGTGGTTCGGAAGACGAAAGAGAAGCTGGGATTAAGTCATGATTCAAGTTATGAGGATGGCCAATGATTTCTGTGCCCGAAATAAACCACATACATTCTCTGCAGAATGAATACTTGGGGATTAACAAAGAGGTCAACAAATTGGAGCCTCTTGTTTCTGTCAGCGTCGCAACGTACCAGCATGCCAAATTTATTCGCGAATGTTTGGACGGCATATTGAAGCAGCAAACCAATTTCCCGTTTGAAGTTATCGTTGGCGAGGATCAATCCGCAGATGGCACGCGTGAGATATGTGTAGAATATGCGAAAAAAAATCCAGGTAGAATTAGGCTGTTCTTGCGCGATAGAAAAGTGACTGCATCATATGACGAGAAAGGAAATTTTAGAAAGAGTCTTAATGCATTGCTGAACCTTATGTCCTGTCGTGGGAAGTACGTAGCGATGTGTGAAGGGGATGACTTTTGGATTGATCCATTCAAGCTCCAAAAACAGTTCGATCTGATGGAGGCGCATCCGGAGTATTCCAGTTGTTTCCATGAGACAATCGACTTATCAGAGGATGGACGGAAAGGACTTCATAATAATATTAATATTGATAGAGTATTTACTGTTCGAGACCTAACGCAGGCCAATTTCATCGCCTCCTCTTCGTACATGTTTAGGAATAGACTGATTGATTATGATCGAATTTGGAATCCGGAGATAAAAGCGGGTGATTGGGTTTTGTTTTTTATTATCGCGATGCAAGGGAATATTTACTATTTCAAAGATTGCATGTCCGTCTATCGGAAGCACTCCCAAGGTGCCTGGAGCCGGATGCCAAATGATGTGGCGCTCTGGGAAGGGGCCAAAGTGATGATGGCCATCGACGAACTGACAGATCGTAAGTATCACCAGGAATTCATGATGGGAATAACTCAGAGACTAAGAAAGGGTAATCAACTAGAAATTCAGAAATTAATGGCCGAGGACGGATCAGTCGAATGTCCGATTTGCGGAAGTGTGTATCAATCCTTTCTGCCTTATGGATCGTCTCAACGTCCTAACGCTTATTGTCCTACATGTTCTTCCGTTGAACGACATCGATTGCTGTGGCTTTACCTGAAAGCGAAGACAGATATTCTCAAGAGCCCATTGAGTGTCCTTGAAATCGCGCCGACGAAGGGCATCTCGGAAAGACTGCAGCGACTCCCGAATCTCAAGTATGTGAGTATCGATTTGAACTCGTCGATCGCAATGAGACAAATGGATATCACGGCACTGGATTTTCCTGATAATTCTTTTGATTGCATTCTCTGTTACCATGTTCTTGAACACATACCCGACGACGGAAAAGCAATGCGGGAAATCCACCGTGTCTTGAAGCCAAATGGGTGGGCTATCATACAGGTTCCGATAAACAAGAAACTGGCAATTACTCATGAAGGCGCACACATTTCCGATCCGGCAGAGCGAAAACGATTGTTCGGTCAGGAAGATCATGTGAGGTACTATGGATTGGATTACAAGGATAAACTGCGCCACGAAGGCTTTGAGGTGCGGGTCGATGAGTATGTGAAAACTCTTGGTGACGAAGAAATTCGGCACTTCGGTCTTGATAGGGAGGAAGATATTTATCTTTGCACGAAGTCTGCCGCATCTAACGCATCGACTACAAGCATGAAGGAAACGCCGGAAATGATTCGTCAGTCGAACCATGAAGCCAATGCAAACGTGCTTGCGATAGTCTGTCCGCAAATCGGTGCCCCCTCGGAGACATTTATTCGAAAACATATTGATCTTATATCTCCCGGACAAACCGTAGTTCTGACAGGAGCCGTCTTAGATAAAGCGTGGTTCAACGGCCCTGTGAAAATTATTCCGATTCAAATAGGAAGATATTCGTTTGAGAAGGAAGTTGAAGATGAAGTCCTTCAATTTCTTCAAGAACATTCCGTCACGCGGATTTTGTGTGAGTTTGGATGTATAGGTGCACCGGTCATCGAATTGAATCAGAGAACTCTAAGGTTGCCGGTGTACGTTCATTTTCACGGACAGGATGCCTCCGAGTTTTTGCGAAGACCAGAAATTGTTTCTTACTACCAATGGATGGGAAAGACAGTCGATGGGATAATTACAGTCTCGAAACCCATGACTGAGAGATTGATCGATGCCGGTTTACCTCCAGAAAAAATTCGTGTGATCCATTCGGGCGTGAACGTCACGAAGGAGATTACGGCAACGCCGGATAAATCTCCATGCCGATTCATTACCGCTTCCCGATTAGTGCCCAAGAAGGGCATACTTCAATTGTTGCAGGCGTTCAAGAAAGCGAAGTCAGACAATCCCGACATAACATTGGATATCATTGGTAACGGCCCACTGCGACGAGAGCTTGAAGAATATGTCTCCACAAATGGCCTTACGGGTGAAGTAATAATGCATGGTCAGCAGCCGCACGAACGCGTTCTCGAAATGTTTGACAATTCCTCCGTGTTCGTTCTTCCGTCGATGACGGATCCGGAAACGGGAAATAGAGAAGGACTTCCTGTGACGATCCTCGAAGCGTCATCGCATGGATTGCCTGTAATATCGACATTCCACGAAGGTATTCCAGAAGCTATAGAGCATAATGTCACAGGCTTTCTCGCTGCGGAAGGCGACGTTGATGCAATTGCAAAATATATGGTCATGCTTGCCGGGGATTGCGAGCTGCGGAAGAGAATCGGCATTGCAGGAAGGGAGAAAATCTTGGCCGGAGGGTTCACCACTGAAGCAATGATAAAGAACCTCAGAGAGTTTATCAAAATAGGAGCCGAGACGGAATCTGAAAGGGTTGATCTTAAGCCGCTGAAAACCACAAACATTAGATCACTGAACGAACGAAAGCGAATTCTGTTTGTTAACCACAGTCTTTATCCATACGAAAGCTCAGGTACACCCATTTCGACATTAAATCATGCCTTGGGAATGAATAGCAGGGGGATCGAATCTGCCGTGTTGATTCCCTCCGACGAAGTGAAAGTCGGTTTCACGAAAGAGGTCTATGAGAAATATGTTCTATACAAAATTCCGAAGCTCGATAGATATGATGCCTTCCTGGGTAGGTATGATCAAAACATCATCGAAGACTACAGAGCCTCCATCCAAAGCATACTCGGAGATATTGATCCATCCATCGTCCAGATAAATGACTATGTCTATTTGCCGGTTGAAATTATTTCAATGTTCAAGAACGAGAAGACGACAGTTATCAGGAATGTCTGCAATGACGAAGAGATATGCCATCGCAATTATCCAGTTATTGAGGATGGTCTTGACGGGAAATTATGCAAAGGGCCTGAGTCAAGTGAAAAGTGTTACGAATGTCTTCGCTCAGGTAAACTGGGGTCAAATCCTGCGACGCGTGAAATCCAAGGATCAATTTCTTTTCTGCGAGGAATAGAAAGACGGCGCCAATCAGTACAACAATTATATGATTCCGTCGTTGACGGAGTGATTTTTACAGAGAGAGCTTTCAAAGAGCACTTTTGCAGTTTTGTGAAGATTCATGAAGACAAAATCAGAATCATTCCGCGCGGATTTGATCTTGAGTTAGTGAGCAAAACGTCCTCCCAAAAGAAATCTATTGGAAAAATCACCTTCGGCTATTTTGGCCACTTGGTGTACAACAAGGGGATTAACGTAGTTCTACGAGCGTTCGAGAGAATTTCTTCACTTGATGATTTCAAATTG
Organism: uncultured Bacteroidota bacterium; assembly: GCA_963704305.1. Lineage (GTDB taxonomy): Bacteria > Bacteroidota > Ignavibacteria > Kryptoniales > JAKASW01 > JAKASW01. The sequence goes on from OY969888.1 coordinate 3,462,240, forward strand.
ATGATCTATGGCGAGGTAGTCAACCACGATTATCTAAAGTGGATAGAAAAACTCAGGAAGCAGTTTCCCGGTAAGATTACATATGAGGGCGTCTATCGCACTCAAGACTTGAAATCGTTAACCGAAGGCATCGACGTTTCTATCGTACCAACGTACTTCGATAGCTACAATCGCGTTCTCCGGGAGCTCATCCAATATGGCGTCCCATCTATCGTGACTGACTTTTTCGGTTCTTCGATAATCAAAGACGGCGAGAACGGCTTCAGGATAAATGTCGGCGATTCGGAAGCACTTGCAGGCTTGATGATCAGCATTCTTAAGGACCCACGAATTATTTCGAAGCTTTCCGAAGGGGCAATCAATACAAAGATTCCAAGTCTTGTTGATGAGATAGACATGTTGATTGGCTTCTACGGGGAGTTGCTCGACAAAATGCGAGTGAGCGGCGCATCGGTTTCGCAGAAACAAAATGAACCAGTGTCGGAGCCAATCACGAATGATTGCAGGTATATTGCTTTCTACCTGCCTCAGTTTCATCCGATCCCGGAAAACGATGCATGGTGGGGGAAAGGGTTTACTGAGTGGACGAATGTCCGGAAGGCGAGACCTCTTTTCGATGGACACTACCAACCGCACGTACCAGGTGAACTAAGGTATTATGATCTTAGAAATGGAAGTGATAGAGAGCGCCAGGCACGGCTGGCGAAGAAATACGGAATAGATGGATTCTGTTATTGGCACTACTGGTTTGAAGGCAAGAGGCTTCTTGAAAGACCTTTCAATGAAGTACTTGAATCTGGGAAACCGGATTTCCCGTTCTGTCTTGCTTGGGCTAATGAGACATGGTCTAGAAGATGGTTGGGAGAAGAAAAAGATATTCTTATCGCACAAACTTATTCCAAAGAGGATGATCTTCGCCATACGCAATTTTTGATTTCGGCATTCCGAGATGAGCGATACATAACAGTGAAGGGAAGACCTCTCTTCTTGATATACCGACCGAGTCACTTGCCAAACCCCGAAAATACTACGGAGATAATTAGAGCAGAGTGTGTGAAGGCGGGTTTGCCGGATCCGTATCTTGTCGGAATCGACGCGCACTGTGTCGGAACAGATTGCAGAGGACTCGGATTTGATGGTACGCTATTCTTCATGCCGCAACTCGGTGTTCTTCCCGGAGCGTTTCGAGATGACGACAGGGAAAGCGCGCGAGTCGGAAAGGCAGGCCATGCTGCCGATACTGCGAAGCTAAAGATTTACGATTATGACAAAGCCGTGGATGCGATGGTTTCATTGAGAAACTCTTATAAGCATCCGACGATCCCCTCAATTTTCGTGGGTTGGGATAACACGCCGCGTCGAGGAGATAGATCGATAATCATTCAAAATGCTAACCCGGAGAAGTTTGAAGAAGTATTGAACGAGATGGATGATTCAGTAAGAAAAGATCCCAATTCAGAAAAATTGATTTTTATAAATGCATGGAATGAATGGGCAGAGGGGAATCACCTAGAGCCGGATGCGAGATACCACACCGGGTTTTTGGAAAAGGTAAAGAAAATGAAAATGAAAACCGGAGACGACCTCAGTAAGGCCGGCAGACTCGTGGCATTCTATCTTCCTCAGTACCATCCCATTCCGGAAAATGACGAGTGGTGGGGAAAAGGTTTTACAGAATGGAGAAATGTCGCGAAGGCAAAACCGCTTTTCGAAGGACATCACCAGCCGCAGTTGCCTGCCGATCTCGGTTTCTATGATTTGCGCTTGCCCGAGATAATGCAGTCGCAGGCGGAACTTGCCAGGTCGTACGGCATCCAGGCGTTCTGTTTATGGCATTACTGGTTCAACGGGAAATTGCTCCTGGAAAGGCCGCTGCTCGACATGTTGAGCTCCCACAAACCGGATTTTCAATTCTGCCTCGCTTGGGCAAATGAGAACTGGACACGGAAGTGGGACGGCCAAGAGAAAGAAATACTTCAAGAGCAAGTGTACGGCGGTGACGGTGACGATCGTTCACACTTTGAATGGCTGCTTCCATTCTTGAAAGATGACCGTGCATTTAAGATCGACAACAAACCCGTGTTTCTAGTATATAGACCGGGCGATCTGCCGAATGCCGGTCGCACACTCGAGATATGGCATGAAGCTGCAAAGGCCGCAGGCTTGCCTGGAATTTTCGTTATCGCGATCAACACATGCTTCTCCAGCCAGCAGGAGAATTGGAGTCAGAGTGGATTTGATGGCGAATTGCTTTTCCAGCCGAACTTTACAACGATCACCAATTTTGTAAACACTCAAAGGAAAATAACAAATCAAGATGCCGCCACGAACGGAGCAACTATTGTCAGTTACCGCGATATCTGGCCTCTCCTTGCTGCAGGCGGTGCTGAGGTACAGACCCGAGACAATCTGTTCGCTTCTGTCGTTCCCGGATGGGACAACACCGCGCGTCGTGCAAAGGATCCTCTTGTGATTCACGACTCCAATCCGGAAGATTATTCTTCATGGCTCTCGCTCGAGCTCAACCGTGTGGAGAACCGGCAGCTCGATAGACAAATCGTATTTATCAACGCCTGGAATGAATGGGCTGAGGGAAATCATCTGGAGCCAGATCTCAAATTTGGCAGGGCTTTTCTTGAAGCGACAAGACGCGTGATCCACGATCGAAATAAATTGCCAACTTCAGTTAGCCAGTCGACAAATGTGAGTTGCGTAGTTGACCCAACAAAAAATAAGGCGAATTCATTTATGGACATTGAGAAGCACAAACGTGCGGCAGATTTGTACCAAAAAGCCTTGGCATATATTGAAGCCGGCAATAACGATCAAGCAATGATCGTCCTTAAGCAGGTCCTCGATCTTGATGAACACAACTTAAATGCAATGAACGACCTGGCCGTCATGTATTCAATGAAGGGAGATTCTCAGTCGTCGATCGAACTCTTGAAGAAACTTCTCGACGAAGACCAGAAAAATGTCATAGGCTGGAGAAACCTTGCGAGTATTTATGTTAATACGAACAAGTTGGAAGACGGTCTGAAGTCGTATCTCAAGGTTTTGAGAATCGATCCTACTGACATCGGAACACTCACGATCGTCGCGAGACTATGTCTCGCACTGTCGTTAAAGGAGGATGCTCTTCACTTTTACAGATCAGTTCTAGAGATCGATCCCTCAAATGATGAGGCGCTCAAGTATTGTCGGGCGGTGAGAAACGATGAGCCCCGATTATCCGATTATCCTCTCGTCTCGCTAATCATTCCCGTGTTGAATCAAATAGAATACACGAGCAAATGCATAGACGCAATCTTGAGAAATACCGAATATCCGAACTACGAGGTAATCATAATAAACAACGGTTCGACTGACGGGACAAAGGAGTACCTGGAACAACTGTCGATTGATCATCCCCGATTCATTCCAATACACTCAGTCGAAAACCTGGGGTTTGTGAAAGCCTGCAACCTTGCAGCGGAACATGCAAAGGGGAAATACATCCTGTTTCTGAACAACGACACTGAAGTGCAGTCGAACTGGCTTAGTTCGCTGGTGGAGTATGCGGAGTCGCATGATGATTGCGGTGCAGTGGGATCGAAGTTGGTTTATCCGGACGGGAGCCTTCAAGAGGCAGGAGGGATAATCTTCTCAGATGGAACCGGGTGGAACTACGGAAGGGGCGACAGCAGCAATGATCCTCGATACAATGTTGTGAGTGACGTGGATTATTGTTCCGGCGCAAGCTTGATGGTGAGAGCAGATCTTTTTCACAAGTACGGAGGTTTCGACCAAAGATATTCTCCCGCCTATTCGGAGGATGCCGACTTATGTTTCACGCTGCGCAGAGATGGATACAAGGTACTATATAACCCGATGTCAACCGTAATTCATTACGAGTCGATGACCTCGGGAAAAGACAACGATTCCGGATTCAAGAAATATCTCTACATCAGCAGGAGGAAGTTCATCGAGAAGTGGAAGGAAGAATTATTGTCACAAGATGAACCATCCCTCGAAGGCAAATATCTTCCGATAAAGGCCGATCGCAGTCGATTATTGGACGGCTCTTATCAGAACAAGTTTTCTTACAGAAAAAAGTATGTCCTTCCCGTTCTGACTAATGAAGTGGAGAAAGTTCTTCGTTATTACCCGGTGTTTGAAACGGAGTTCCCGAACGGTGTACCTGTTAATCTGCTTTACGATGCTGTAGCTTTGTTTGATCTGGCAAAGTCCTACGGATTTCCGTGGTTGTATGGACGAGCTTATCTGGAGGGGAGAAATCTGTACACGCATCAAAAGGAAATGGCAGCAAACATAAATGAGGAAGTAAAGAGGGATCTCTCGGGAATCGGACAGATCGTCAACGCTCTCGAAATCCAACAGCATTCGCTACTCGGAGACATTCTCAATCTGGAATTAAAACCAGAGCCAACGCTTTCTCTCTTTTTCATCAAATCGGGTGGCGAGACTCTGGTGGGAGTCAACGCGCTGAAGGAACTCTACAGGGTCGCAGTGAAGTATGCAATTCTAAAAGGTGTACATGATGCATTAGCTGGGGTTCCTGAAAACGCGGGCGTGGCTGCGCTCGAGAATATTCTCGAACTTAACTATGCCTCGAAGATGGAACTTCCTACTTACGTGCAGAAGAGAACGAAACTTATTGAGAATTTCTCATATGAAAGTGGAAAGAAAGACGAAGAGCAAAGACTCAAGGTCCTGTGCTTTTACCCGCACAATCCTTATCCTCCACGAACAGGTGCGGATCATGGTTTCATGGGAATATTGAGTGCGCTGCAGCAGCTCGGTTGCGAATTTCATTTGTTCAGCTCAACCTACTTTACGGACAAGCCGTGGAGACTCGCCGACATAGAGCAGTTCAGCAGGGATAGGGACATAACTCTGCATATTCATCAAGCGGATGAGGAAGACCACATACATGTAAGTGCTCTTAGATTGATTGGCGAGTCGAAGAGATGGGACATGAAGGTACCTGAGAGCTTGCGAGCGGCATTTGCTGAGACATATGATGAAGTCTCTCCGGACATACTATTAATTAACTATGCATGGTGGGGGAAGTTGATCGATGATGCAAGGTTTTCTAACTCCGTGAACATATTGCAAATGCATGATCTTTTGAGTTTGAATGCGAAAATGCAATCTGTTGCTCGGGCTCTGGTTGGCCGCCCTCCGTACAATCCCAAAATGGTCAGACCTGACGCTCTGATAGAAGATGTGTTCGCACGACTCGAGCTCACCGGAGACCGGGATGAATATGAAATTTATGACAGGTACGATTATGTACTTGCAGTCTCCGAACGTGAAGCAGAGAAGATAAATAAAGAGGCGCCGCACACGAAGACCATATTGATACCGGCTCCGCTTGGCAATAACAATTTGACTCGCAGGAACTCATACAGCGGATATCCTTTATTTGCAATTGCAGATAATGTATTCAACGTGCAAGCTTATCTTTACTTTGCGCAGAAAGTCCTACCTCTCATCAGAAACGAGATTCCGTCGTTCCAATTGAACGTTGTCGGAGATGGGTGCAAGGTTGTGGTGCCGACTGAGGGAATCAAACTGCTTGGGTTTGTCGACGATATTGGAAAGATGTATCAAGAAAGCTGTTTTGTAGTGGCCCCGATGATAGGCGGAACAGGGCAATCTGTAAAGATTCTTGAAGCAATGGCAAACGGTCTCCCGGCGATTGCACTCAAGAACTCATACCAGACGTCGAGTATCCGTCATGGCATAAATGGCTACACGGCAGAGAACGCGAAGGAGTTTGCTGAATATGTTATCCGCTTATACAAGGACCGCGAACTTTGCAGGACATTAGGTTCAAATGCAAGACTCAGCATAGAGGAAGGCTTTTCACACAAGAAGATTGTCGACGCCCTGAGACCTGCGATCCAATCGGTTAAGGAACTGAGATCGCAAGGACTTTCGATTCAACATGAGGTCCCACTGCGCATTATACGAGCAGAGCACGACGAGAGGAACCTGACGGCTGATGAGATCATAGGTCCTTATGTTGAAAGGGAAGAAGGTATTTTCGTCTACGTAAATGGATCAATACTTGATCCCACCATCATTTCACCGCTTGACACGATGAACAAGTTTCTCAAGAGCCTGCCTGACTACTATGCCCACTTTGGAGGAATAGGAGACGCGTGCTTGCTTCTGTCTTCATTCTATGACGATGACCCGGAGCAGGTAGTCGTCAGCTTCGGCAACTCCCGTGACACGATGCGAAGCTTCTTCAAAGCTTTTGACAGGCTGAAGAAAGTCTATTTGATCAGCAATCCGACCCATAATGGAGTCCATCAACTGCTGAGACTGATGATCCGTCGAACTGGGAAATGCAAAAGTATGGGAACCACTCCACTGTATGACTATGTAAGTGAGTGGAATGTGAATGTCGACATCTTTGGAAAGTATGGAGTCAAGCGAAATCCCAAGTGGGTTAACCAGTTCAAGTCGAGGAAGGTCCGGGATTTCCAGGTCACCGTCCAGCCAAAAGGAAGTCTGACGAGCATGGTTTCTTCCAAGAGGAATGTGATTGACCTGGAGTACTGGGAAGCTTTAATGGAGTTCTTGATAAGCAGATCTATAAGGCCGGTCATAATAGGCACACCGGACGAGCGAAATGAGTATCCGATATTAAAAGAGTGCATCGATGAACGAAGCTACGACCTGAAACGACAGATGGAACTTGTCGCGTCGAGCGATCTTGTAATCGGCGCGGACTCCTGGGGAAAAACCCTCGCCGCCCTGTGTTCCATTCCTACGATAGTCTTTGCCCCGGTGAAGGGAAAAGATCTTGCGCAATGGAAGGACCCGGCGGATAATGTCTTCATAAGACCATGGACCACGATCAGACTCGTAAATGACATGCAGGATTTCCAAGATGCGTTTCAGGCGCTTGACCTACACCTCACTCCCAGTCGCACCATCCACGTTTGCTCGCAAAATGATTCTCCGGTTTCTGGGAATTTCAAAATTCGACACGAAAAGCACCCATCTAAAAGATTCGTGTCTCCTTCCATCGTTTGGCTAGCACCCTTTCTAAATCCAAGCGGCTATACGAGCGAAGCGCTGGCATTTGCTAAAGGCCTGCGAAGACAGGATGGGATCGAACTCGTAAATATTTCCAAAATTGTATCGAAGGAATTCCTTGCTGGGCTAACTCCCGATTTGAGCAACATTCTAAAGAATAAGCTGACAAAGTCAGCCTCGGTACATGGCAAAATTGTCGTTACTCACTTTCCTGCTTATGCTTTTGCGGAAATGAAGGGAGCTTTGTACGCGATTGGTCGGACAATGTTCGAGTGCAATTCTCTGCCGGCTGATTGGGTTCAGAAGTGCAACATGATGGACGAGATCTGGGTGCCGTCAGAATTCAATAGAGAAACATTTGAGACAGCAGGAGTCAAGCCGCACAAAATTAAGGTGATACCCGAGCCAGTTGACACTGATTTCTTCCTGCCTCGAGGAGAGTCACGTAAACTAGGCAGAAATAAAACCAAGTTTGACTTCCTATCAATCTTTGAGTGGTCGCAGCGAAAGGGCTGGGACATCCTGCTCAAAGCATACCTTTCCGAATTCTCTTCATCGGACAAAGTATGTCTTCATATCAAGACTTACCTCCTTGACAAGCCTGATGTAGACGCCAGAGCTTTCGTCGAAGCTGAAATTCAGAAGCTCCTGCAAAGCGAGGGCTTAAGTGGAAAGGATTTGCCTGAGATCAAGATAATTACCAAGCAGTTTCCTTATCGAGAACTGCCAACACTATACAGGAGTGCCGACTGCTTTGTTCTGCCCTCGAGGGGAGAAGGGTGGGGAAGACCACTCTGTGAGGCCATGTCATGTGGGTTGCCGGTGATTGCAACTGACTGGAGCGGCAATAAGCAGTTCATGAACAAGTCGAATTCTTTCCTGGTCCGTGTGGAAGGATTGGACGAGATTGTCGATTCTGAACTTCCTCATTATCACGGACTTCGATGGGCCAAGCCTTCGATCGTGCACCTCAGAGAATTGATGAGAAAAGTTTACTCAAACCCTGAACATGCGCGACACATAGGAACCCAAGCAAGAAACGATATGGTGAAATATTTCTCCTGCAACGTCGTTGGCCAAATTGTCAACAAGCGCATCGCGGAAATAGTAGGCGAACTTAACGAAGAGAACGGCTCCTCTTTGCAGTCTGTAGGTGGGATTCACGGAAGAAGAGCAGTGTCAAACGCAGAAACTACTGGCATCGCAGCGCGTGCCGTGGATAACCACGGTTCTAAGATCGCTGGGACAGTCAACGACAGCGATAAAAGGCTCGCGGTCAATTGGGAGGGCTCGCAGTTCGTTTATCATTCGATGGCCCTGATTAACCGCGAAGTATGTTTGCAGTTGATCGGGAAGGGTCATGACTTGTCAATCATACCTTATGAGAAAGATGATTTTGACCCAAGAGTCGATTCTCGATTCACAGAAATTGCGAGACGGGTGTACAAGAAATGGAACAGGCATGTCGACATTCATGTAAGACACCAATGGCCGCCAAACCTCGTTGCTCCGCCGGAAGGTCGCTGGGTCATAATTCAGCCATGGGAATTTGGCAGCGTCCCGAGAGAATGGATAGAGACGATGAACAGGGAAGTTGACGAGGTCTGGGTACCTTCGGCATTCGTGCGCGAATGTTACATGAGGAGCGGTCTCGATCCTTCGAGAATTTTTGTGATTCCCAACGGAGTGGACACTAAACGTTTTAATCCTGATGCAAAGAAATATCAATTAAAGACCACAAAGAAATTTAAGTTTCTCTATGTCGGTGGCACAATATCACGAAAGGGAATAGATATTCTGCTCAATGCCTACGTGAAAGCCTTCTCAGCAAATGACGATGTTTGTCTCGTAATCAAAGATTTACTCGGAGACTCTTTCTACGAAGGGCAGACCATCGAAGCCGACCTAAGGCGAATTTCAAATGACGCGTCGTTACCGGAAGTTGAGTACATCAATGAAAAACTGTCGGAGGACGAAATTGCCGGCTTGTACACGGCGACGGATTGTCTCGTCCACCCATACAGGGGAGAGGGATTCGGACTCCCGATTGCCGAAGCAATGGCAACCGAGCTCCCCGTGATCGTGACTAATTATGGTGCTGCGCTCGATTTCTGCAACGATGAAAACGCTTACCTGATTCCTGCGAAGGTAGTCTATTATGAAGAGAAGAAAATCGGGAAGAGGGAAACTGTCGACTACCCGTGGCTGGCGGAGCCAGATCCGACGGCCCTCGCTGATCTCATGAGACACGTGTTCGAGTCACTGATCGAGGCAAAGCAAAAAGCTAAGAAAGGAAGAGAACAGATTGTTTTGGATTTCAATTGGAAAAAGGTAGGGGAGATTGTCGACAAAAGGTTGGCTGAACTCAGCAGGAAACCGATCGTGAGATTTAACCGTAGAAATGTCGTGACAGAATCAACTGATTATCACCGCGCCCATCAACTTCTGGAGACGGGGAACATCGAAGAGGCAGCGCGGCTGTTTGAGAAGCTGTTGGCATCCGACAAGGATAATGCGAACGTTGCGAATGATCTTGCAGTTGCTTACGCCATGCTGGGGAGGAACCATGATGCAGAAAGCATGCTGAAGAATCTTATTGAGAACCACCCCGAAAACATGATCGCGAAAAAGAACCTCGCCATTATCTGCTCGAACGAAAATAGAATCGATGAGTCTATTAAGTTATACAGCGAGATCCTCACAGACTCTCCGTTCGATGTTGATGCACTGAATTCTCTTGGACACATATGTGTGAAGGCCGGTAAGATGGAACAGGCGAAAGAGTTCTTTGCAATTGTGTTACAGAGGAACCCGGAGAACGCTTTCGCGAAGAATTGCTTGAATGAAATCGAAACCCGCATGGAGCCTACGACAGTTTCCTAAGTTGACTTTTCGGAATATGACCGGCACACAATTTCCTTTCGAAAAGTTATTCTGACTTCCGAACTGAGTCCTTCTTCTACTCAATCCTTGGTGATTATATATTTGACAAACCCGCGCAAAAAGGATTTTCAAAACACTGAGCCATAGGCTCATCAGCCTCAGGCTGAGAATCGCACGAATAATTTCTGATCTTTGGATGCGAATTTCACAAACATGTCTTATTCGTGCCTGCACGCCGAAGTGCGTTCGGCACGCAGGCGTGTCATTCGTGGTTCTATTTTAAGATGCTTCGGTTTGTGAAATAGATGATCCCGCAATCCTTCCGTTGTCTCTGTTCCCCGGATCAATTAAATTGTGTTTAAAAAGGGAGACAGATGTTCGAACCGCAAAAGCAGAAGTTATCTGATTTGAAAAATAGAACAGCTAACCTTCGGAGGTATCTTTGACGTCGACGGGAAGAAAGAAGAGATAGATGATCTTCATCGCAAGACCTTAGAGGCTAATTTTTGGGATGACAATCGGGCGGCACAACAGGTCATGGGGCAAATTAACGATACGAAAATGTGGGTGGACGAATGGGAAGAGGCTTTCAAATACGTGGAGGACGCTGCTGCATTTCTAGAGCTGGCCGAGGAATCCGGCGACGAATCACACACCGTGGATGTTGAAAATGAGCTAACCCGTGCCGAGAAACTCGTTTCCGATCTCGAGTTCAAGAAAATGCTTGGCGGCGAGGATGATGACAAGAATGCGATATTGACAATCCACGCCGGTGCAGGAGGCACTGAGGCGCAGGATTGGTCGGAGATGTTGATGAGGATGTACATCCGCTGGGGAGAGAGGAGCGGCTTCAAGATGGACGTTGCAGACATCCTCGAAGGAGAAGGCGCAGGCATAAAGAGTGCGACGATCGAGGTGATCGGGAAATATGCGTACGGCTATCTCAAAGCGGAAAACGGTGTTCACAGACTCGTCCGGATTTCCCCATTTGATTCGAATGCGAGGCGCCACACAAGCTTCGCGTCCGTTTTTGTCTATCCGGAAGTTGAGGCAGATGTCGAGATCGAAATTGATCCGAAGGATATCAAGTTTGAAACTTTCCGCTCCGGAGGACACGGCGGTCAGAACGTCAACAAGGTGGAAACTGCGGTCAGATTGATCCACGTCCCGAGTGGAATAATTGTCGCATGCCAACAGGAGAGATCTCAGTTCCAAAATAGAGAGCGCGCAATGAAAATGCTCCGTTCGCGACTTTACCAAATGCGTAAAGAAGAGGATGAAGCTAAAAGGGATGTCATTGAGGGAACAAAGAAAAAGATCGAGTGGGGCAGCCAGATCAGATCGTATGTCTTTCATCCGTATAATATGGTGAAGGATCATCGGACTGGAGTCGAGACAAGCGACGTGCAAGGAGTCATGGACGGAGATCTTGACGAGTTCATCAGAGGTTTCCTGATGGAGTTCGGTCTTGCGGGTGGTGAAGGTGCGAAATGAACTACACCCCAGCGACCCGCGATGCATAGCAGTGGATGCAAGGTGGGGTTCGTTCGCCGAACCTGCCCACGGACAGCAGCGGCTGCGGTGACCGAGATTGCGAGAGAGTCATTCGTGATAGGGGTTCACATCAGCAGCGGAGAGTAGGCGATGTCATATTCCTATTTTGTTGCGAAGCGGCTGTTCAAATCGCATACTCATGATCGATTTGTTTCCTTCCTGACTTTTTTCGCGACCGCCGGGCTCGCAATCGGCACGATGGCACTCCTCATTACCGTGTCTATCCTAAATGGCTTCGAAAAAAAGATTACAGATAACGTCTCGAATTTCACTTCAAACATCGAGATACAGGGCTTCGAGCGTGTACCTCTCCCTGACTATGGGTCGGTGCTAAGAAAGATTCTCTTTCAGCCGAACGTTAAGTCGGCATCACCATTTGTCTCGCACGAGGCCATGATCAGAGTCGCGACGGTTCATGGAACGCCGGCTGTTTCAACGGACGGGATTCTGTTGAAAGGAATTTCGCCGGCGTATGACAACAGCAGTTTAAGAAATGAGATTATATCCGGTCGCTATGAACTGTCGAACAGCGGCTCGATGAGCCCGCTGATTCTCGGGTCGAAGCTTGCGCGGCGGCTCAATGTCAGAGTTGGAGATACGGTTTTTGTGTTTGGCGTGGAAGGACTTCCTTCACCGCTTAATCCTCCAAGAGTTCTGCCGTTCATTATGACGGGACTATACGAGACGGGAATGTCGGATTACGATGACATTTACGGATACACAAATCTCGGAGCGGCATCGACTCTTTTCGACTTCCCGACAAATAGCGTCTCAGGATTTGATGTCATGGTGAAAGACCTGAGTCGGGTGAACTTCACATCGGATCTTCTTCGCAAAGTGCTTGGATATCCATATTATCCCCGAACGATGTATCAAATGTATCGCAATCTGTTCGCATGGATTGAACTTCAGAAGAAACCGATCCCAATCGTGATTGCGCTCATAATTATTGTTGCGGCATTCAACGTTATCGGGACGCTGTTGATGATAGTTCTTGAAAAAATAAATGCGGTCGGAGTATTAAAAACACTCGGAGCAACTCGTAGATCTATCGCAAGAATTTTCCTGACTCAAGGCGCGTTCATCGGGGCAATCGGGACTCTGGCGGGTGCGGCGCTTGCTTATCTGTTGTTGGAACTCCAGGCGAAGTACGGCATCATACACATCCCGGGCGACGTGTATTTCATGAACACTATTCCTGTTCTGATTCACTACCAGGATTTCATCTTGATTTGCGGAATCGGATTTACTCTGTCTTTGCTGGCATCATATCTGCCGGCAAGAGCCGCATCCGGTTATGATCCTCTTGAAACGGTCCGGTTTCACTGATGTCATATTCGACCTTCATCGCATTCCGCTATTTGAAATCCAAACGCAAAGTTGCCTCCGTCTCGATCATCTCCTTCATATCGCTACTCGGTGTGATAGTCGGAACTGCGGCTCTCATAATTGTCATTTCCGTTTTCAACGGCTTCCAGGGAATAGTCACGAACATTTTGGTGAATTTTGATCCGCACATCCGAATAACCTCCCAGTCAGGCGGGTATCTTGAAGATCCGGAAAAGGTGCTGGCTCAAGTCGAGGAAATCAGAGAAGTCAGATCTGCAACGATGTTTCTGAGCGGCAAGGCGATGATTGCAGCGGGCGATATCAACAGGGCAGTGGACATCGTCGGCATCGTTCCTTCGGGGAGCGAAAGAGTTTCGAGCCTATCGAGATCGATGGTTCTGGGACATTTCCTTCATCCGGGTAATGACAATCAGATTCTGATCGGGATCTCGCTCGCCGACGCTCTCGGGTCGATAGTGGGCGATACGATCGCTGTCATTAGTCCGGCCGGCATCGAACGTAGTCTAACTCAGTTTTATGAACCGAAGGTTGTCAAATTCGTTGTCGCCGGAATCTATCAATCTCAGAACAAGGACTATGACGGGTATTATGCATTCATAAATTTGCCAGCTGCCGAATATCTTTTTTCACCTCCGGGGTCCCCGGCTTCACCGGAAATGGTGAACGGAATTGACGTCAGGCTTTATGACATCGGGAAATCAAACGAAGTCAAGGCTGAACTCCAAAGAGTATTGCCCAATGTGAGTGTCGAGACGTGGTACGATCTTCACAAGGATCTTTACCAGATGATGACGATTGAAAGAATAGTTGCCTACACGGTGTTGTCATTAATCATTCTGGTCGCCGCATTCAATATTCTTGGCTCGTTGACCATGACCGTCATTGAAAAGCAAAGGGAGATTGGGGCTTTGAAAGCAATGGGTGCGAGTCGATTGGGCATCATGAAAATATTCCTTCTCGAAGGAGCTCTTGTCGGCATCTTCGGAAGTGTCTTAGGTCTTCTTCTGGGGTTCGCGGTGGACGCTGCACAGATAAGATATCAGCTATTCAAGTTGGATACTTCAGTTTACATTATCCCCGCGCTGCCGGTGTCGATGCATCTAGCCGATTTCCTGACAGTGGGGATCATTGCGATCGGTCTTTGTTCGGTTGCAGCGCTCTATCCGGCGAGGAGAGCCGCAAGCTTAGATCCCGCTGAAGCGGTGAGATGGGAGTAACATCCTTGTCGAAAAGAATCATAGAGGCGCGTCGGATTTACAAGAACTACTATGTCGACAAAAGGGAGATAAAGGTCCTGAAGGGGATTGATCTCGCTATCGATGCAGGAGAAATAATTGCGATCATCGGAGCATCCGGTGCCGGCAAGAGTACGTTGCTCCACATACTGGGAACTCTGGATCGACCGACATCCGGCCAGGTGCTTTATGATGGAACAGATGTGTTCAAGCTAAGTGATGAGAACATCGCTAAGTTCAGAAGTCTGCAGATTGGCTTCGTGTTTCAGTTTCACCATTTGCTCCCTGAATTCACGGCGATTGAGAATGTCGCGATGCCGGCTATGATTGCAGGGAAGAAGATTTCAGCTGTGAAGGAATTGGCGGCGAACCTCCTGATGGAAGTCGGATTGTCCGACCGACTCGAACATCGTCCAAGTGAGTTGAGCGGCGGTGAGCAGCAACGGGTCGCTGTCGCAAGAGCCTTGATAAACAGCCCGAAGGTAATTCTAGCTGACGAACCGTCAGGCAATCTTGATTCCGCGAATGCCGAGTCGCTTCACGAATTACTTCTTGAACTTACGAAGAGACGAGGAACGACCTTCGTAATAGCCACGCATAACGATCATTTGACGGCGATGGCTCATCGCGTGTTGAAAATCCAGGACGGTATTCTAGTCTGAACTAAGTAGCGATTGAAACTTGCCCTGACCGTTCTTAAATTTCGCTGGGGCACGTAGCTCAATTGGACAGAGCGTTGGCCTCCGGAGCCAGAGGTTGTGGGTTCGAGTCCCACCGTGCCCGCAAGAAGTTCTATGCTTACATGCTTAGAAGTCTGAAGGATGGCTCGTAGTACTACGGATCCACTCAGAATATTGCCAATCGTCTAGATCAGCACAACCGCGGAAAGGTTTCATACACTAGCGGTCATCGGCCATTCAGATTGCACTATGCTGAGGAATTTACCGCGAGAATCGAAGTTACACGAAGGGAAAAGTTCTTCAAGTCGATTGCGGGCTATCGGTGGCTCAAGGACAAGGGCAACATTTGATCATTGTGGGTTCTCCCTCATGAACCCTCGCGGGTTCATGAGAGATCCCTTCGAGAGAGTCCCACCGTGCCCGCGCATTCCTCGTGCGAATGTCGGATTATTGGAAAAGTGACTGGATGTCGGTATCTTTTGTGGGCTTGAGGGCTGTATGCTTAAAGGGAGCTAAACGAAAAATCTCGAAAGACGTTTGTGAGGTATGTCACGCAAAAGGTTTGCATATTTGAACAAATTTTGTTCGCAATATGGTGCTAGACTATCAACTTTTGTTCGCGCGAGAACCGTCGTTATGACAAGGAAATGTCCTGATTGTTATACAATATCGGATTTTCATAAAGATTATCCATCCTCTTTTTGGGAATCGTTTCTACAGTCGCTAAGGATTATCAAAGTAAAACGCTGCACCAATTGTAATGCTGCTGTGTTTTTCGTACTCGGAATGTTTGTAACTACTCGGAAGCGATTGAGAGCAATTCGTGAGCGAGCCTTCTGGATTGCGTTCATCCTATTGTTCTTAGTTGTTGTTTATGTAGTCTTTAAGGCCGCAGCAAGTTAGCTTCTCTGGCGGATTAGCAACCATATATCTTACCTGATTCGTACGCGCCAACAAGTCGGCATCATCCCATTTTGGCTGGCCGCCGGTCATTCAAGTGAATTGGAATAGAACATGTCGGAATTCTTCTTGCGATGTCTGAGGAGAAAAGTTGCAGTAATCTGGACCGGATTCGTGTGCATTACTTTTCATGAATAGGTGGTTCTTAGTATATTGCCATGCAGATTTGCATCATCAGGAAAACGCCCGGCATAGAACAGTGTACAGATCAATAATCATCTCCATCCTTTTGCTTTTCTTTCTTGGCACCATCGCGGTCGCTCAGTCGCGAGAGATGGCGCAGTCGTATTGGGTTGCCGGTAAATTCTTTCCGTATCTCGAGAAGGCGAGGCCCAAAGTTGCATTGGTTTTATCCGGCGGCGGATCGAGAGGGATTTCACAGGTCGGCGTTCTCGAAGAATTTGAAGAACGACACATACCGATTGATATGATCATCGGTGCGAGCATGGGGAGCATCATCGGAGGGCTTTACGCTTCAGGCTATTCTGCGACCCAGCTTGATTCAATCGCGCGCAACCAAAATTGGGATCAACTCCTTGCACTTTCGGACGCCGTGAGCCGCAGCAATTTGTTCCTACAGCAGAAGCAGGCACAGGAACAGAGCTTCCTCGTAATAAGATTGAACGGATTTACACCGGTACTCCCTTCCGCACTCGTCAGCGGACAGCGTCTCACCACACTTCTGACTCAGCTTGTCCTTAACGCGCCCTATCGTGTTGTCCGATCCTTCGATGATCTCAGAATACCGTTCAGAGCCGTCGCGACGGACATGGTCTCCGGAAAGAGAGTCGTGATTTCCAGAGGAGACCTTGCTCAAGCTATGAGGGCAAGCTCGACTGTCCCGGTGGTATTCTCTCCGATTCAGGCTGACACTCTCCAGCTTGTAGATGGAGGTCTGATATCAAACATTCCGGTCGATGTCGCGAGAGAGTTGGGAGCAGATATCGTGATTGCAGTCAACACAACAAGTCCGCTCCGGTCGGAAACAGACATTGAGACTCCCTGGGATGCTCTTGACCAAGTGACGAGTATTATGATGCAACTTTCGAATAAGCTGCAGCTTGAAAAGGCAGACGTCGTCATCACTCCAAAACTCGAAGACCACCTCGCTTCCGACTTCAGCAACTTGGATTCCCTGATCTATCAGGGCAAACTCGCAGCAGAGACACAGATAGCAAGAATCGATTCTATATACAGAAGTCGGGAGAAGACGGTGCCTCTTTCTGATCTGTCGTTAAAGTCCAGCTCGAGGAAGACCGACGACACTTCTACGGAATCTGCCGTGTCTCGGCTATTCGGTCGCGGCGCCCAATTGCAGACCGATAATCCGGACTCCTCGGAATGTTCGTACGACTCGCATTCTCTATTGCACATCTCCCGCGTGAATTTCACTGGCCAGCTGCGAATCCCTGACTCTGTTCTTATTCAGCCGTTCAGTGATTTGGTGGGCCACGATGTTACGCCGGAGCAGATCAATCGTGCATGTGAGGAATTAGTCTGGATATTCCGGAAGGCCGATCTGGGAATGGCGCGACTGAAGAACGTAACTTACGACTCCCTCAGCTCAATTCTCAATATCGGCGTAGAAGATGGTGACATCTCGAGTATTTCCCTGAGAGGGAATATCGTTGCAAAACCGTTTTTGATCAGCAGGGAATTTCCTCTTAACGTAAACAACACTTTCTTGACAAGCAAAGCGATCCAGGGCATCAATGATATCTACAGCACAAATTTGTTTAGCCAGGTATTGTTATGGAATCGGTTTGATCCTTCTCCAAGTCTGACCATCGATGTCTCTGAGAAAAGTTCACGTTTGATCAGACTTGGACTGCGCGTGGATAACGAACGTAATGGCCAGCTTTATGCATCCCTGTCCGACGAGGACCTGTTCGGGACAGGGACTCGAGCGGGTTTCTCGTTGTCCGGTGGGATAAGGGATAGAGTTGCTGAGGCGTTCCTGGGAACGACGCGGATACTCAATACTGAATTGACATACAACATGCACGCCTTTACGGGGTTCAGAGATGTTTATAACTATGTCGACGAACCAGCTGCTGGAGGTTCCAATCAGTGGAATAGAGTCTCGAACGGACAATACCGGATGATCAGGTATAGCTACGAATTCTCGATGGGAACATTGATAAGAAGATTTGGATTGGTGAGTGCGTCGCTGGAGTACGGATGGGACAGATTGAAACCGCTGCAGAATTATCAGGACACTTATTCCAACAGAGTCGTCGCGCTCAAACTTGGCTCTAACGTTGACACACGTGACAACGCTGGATTTCCGAACTCGGGCATATTCAGCAACGTATATTTCGAGACCTCTCTAAGAGGTCTTAATAGCGAAATGTCGTTTTCGAAAATATTTTTCGATTATGAAACGTACCATACGTTATTTTCGCGCGTGACATTCGGGCAACATTATGAGTTCGGTTTTGGTGACGCCACCTTGCCAACCACACGACAGTTCAGTTTGGGCGGACAGGATTTGTTCTACGGGCTGCGTGATGACGCTCTGCGCGGAAGACAAGTACTTCTTGCGAGTTTCGAAATGCGACTCCGGCTGCCGGTCAGAATTTTCTTCGACACGTATCTGTCGGGGCGATTCGACATCGGGGACGTTCTGGGCTCAGCAACAAAACGTAGTTCTCAAATCATTGAAGCAGGGGATTGGCGGTTCGCTTGGGTTCGATACTCCCATCGGTCCGGTGGAGTTCAGTGCCGGCAAAGCCTTCTACCCCGGAAGGGGAACGAAACTGCAGACGCTTTCTACCCCATGGGCGTTCTATTTCAGAATCGGAGTTGAAATCCCTGCCATCTCGCTTTTCAATTGACGCGACGCATTACCTGCTGTTTCTTCCGCGAGAAAATTGTTTACCCGACCTATCGTTCGTAACTTCATTACAGAAAAATTCTAAACATGGAGACAAATAAAATGAAGATTAAGTTATTGGAATCAATTGAAATTTTGGATTCAAGAGGAAACCCAACTGTCGAGGTCGATATTGTCCTCGAAGATGGCACACAGGCAACGGCAATGGTTCCCAGCGGAGCGTCGACCGGTGAGAAAGAAGCTACCGAGCTTCGTGACGGCGACAAGAAACGTTATGGCGGAAAAGGTGTTAAGAAAGCGGTTGACAATGTAGTAAAGAAGATCGCGCCGGAATTAACGAAGAGAGAATTCGCATCACAAAGTGAACTTGACTATTTCATGATCGAGCTGGATGGAACTCCGAACAAGTCAGCGCTGGGCGCTAACGCAATTCTTGGGGTTTCGATGGCTTACATCCGGGCCTGCGCTGCGAGTGCAGGAGTTCCACTGTACCAGTATATAGGCGGCGTGAATGCAAATTTGCTTCCGGTGCCTTGCATGAACGTGATCAACGGAGGCAAGCATGCCGACAACAATGTCGATTTCCAGGAATTCATGATTGCGCCTCATAACGCCCCGTCATTTGCAGAGTCCATCCGAATCGGCGAGGAAGTATTTCATGCGCTGAAGTCGGTCCTTCACGGAAAAAAATTGAGCACGGGCGTCGGTGATGAGGGCGGATTTGCTCCGGATTTAAAATCGAACGAAGAGGCAGTTGAAGCCATACTGGAGGGAATCACGAAGGCCGGTTACAAGCCTGGTCAGGATGTCAGCATATGTCTCGACCCGGCGGCCAGCGAGATGTGGGATAACGGGAAATACCTATTCTTCAAGAGTACGAAGAAGACGAAATCCAGCGATGAGATGGTCAAGCAATGGGAAAGTTGGGTCAAGCAATATCCGATCGTCCTTATTGAGGACGGCCTTGCTGAAAACGACTGGGAAGGATGGAGGAACCTCACGAGTCAACTCGGATCGAAAATCGAGCTTGTCGGAGACGACATATTCTGCACCAACAAAAAAATCCTTTCGAAAGCAATTGATAAGAATGTAGCAAATTCTATTCTTATAAAACTGAACCAGATAGGCACTGTCACGGAAACCCTCGAGACAATCGAGCTTGCCTATCGGAACAACTATAACTGTTTTGTCTCTCATCGAAGTGGCGAGACCGTAGATACGATTATCTCCGACCTGACTGTTGCTGTCAGCGCAGGGCATTTGAAAACTGGAAGTGGTTGTCGGGGAGAAAGGATCGAGAAGTTCAATCAACTGATGAGAATAGAAAAACAATTAGGCAAGGCTGCGCGATTTGCTGGACTTAGGTCATTTAAGAACGCTTAGCTGATAGTTTAGATAAGGAGGGTTTGAGCGGCGCTACAGTCTACCTCGGCGACGTAGCATCACTTATCCATCGGAGAATTCATGTCGCCGTTATTAGCGGCATCCTGCATCACCGGCGGTGTCGTGGCTGCCTGTGAATTTCCGCCACTGAGTTTGGACTCAAGCCAATTCGCGGTTGTGAGTACAAATACGGCAAACGCAACGCCAGCGATCACATCAACCCCGTAATGGTACCTTAGGTACACGGTCCCGAAGATCAGGCCCATACCTAACGGAATGATTACCACTGCGGACTTGGCTCTATACTTTATTGCCATCGCAACAGTCAAGATAGTCATCTCTGTGTGCCCGCTCGGGAAGCAGTCGCGCTGCGCAAGCATAGCTGCCTGGGCAGCGTTCGTTATTGACTCGCCGGAGTTGATGACGTTTCTCAGTAAAGATGTAATGTAGAATCCCGGAAGTTCCCTCTCAAGATTTGCAAAGTTATACAGAGTGAATCTCGGCCCGATTGCCGGGACAAGAACATATCCGACAAAAGATGTGTAGAAGCCGTACATCAAGATGAAAAGGAAAAATAGAAAGCCCTTTTCATTACGACTTTTCAGAAGATCGATTCCAAGAATGATCCAGAGCAAATAGAAACTGCTGTAAGAGATTTGCAGGAACTCCGTTAGCCCGGGAGTTGAAATCCTGTCCAGGAGCGAAGTCGGGTCGACCCCGAATATCAATCGATCGAGCCGTATGAGCAGGTAATCCAGATCTTTCGGATTGATCGGGTGCACCATCAGGTACAATTCCTTGAATGTCAGAAAAATCAGTGGAAATGTGTACCATCTCGCCGTGAACCTGATTAACACGCTCCCGCTGCGCTGGCTAAAGTTTACAACAAGAATGATCCCGCAAATCACGGCGCAATTCAAAATGAGAATGCTGAAATAGTTTTGCACCCTGTCGTGGAAAAGAAGGCACGTGAAAGCAATTGCGACAAGACCCAATACGTTTAGTCTATCGACGGGTCTGAGGTTACGCAGTCTTGTCATTATTCTTCAGAATGGAGAATAGTTGGTAGATCTCCTGCGGCGTAAAAGTTTCTATGCGGGCGGTCTTGTATTTGTCGGGCAGAGAGTCAATCGCCGACTTTCCATAATGACTTGCTGCAAAATGTCGGATCATCTTCCTTCGCATCCCGAATGCTTTCTTGACAAATGTGATAAATCCCTTCTCATCGGCAAGTGACTCTCTCTCCTTGAACAAGATTCTTATCACTCTTGAATTTACATTCGGCTGCGGTCGAAAACAGGTCGACCTGACGAAGAATAGCTTCTCCACTTCCGCGACAAGCTGTAGACGAACCAATATCGAACCATATTCCTTCGTTCCGGGAGCTGCCGACAATCTCCTCGCGACCTCGTCCTGTACCATTAGCACCGCGCAAACAATCCTTGATCTGTCATCGACCAGCTTCGAGACGATCTCACTTGTCAAATTGTAGGGGATGTTTCCCACAACTTTTGTGCTCGTATCAAGAAGGGGCAGCTCATACTCCAGAAAATCGTCGTTAAGCAAAACCAGGTTCGACAATGAATTGAGCTCTTGTTTCAGCGCTGCAAAGAGCTCCGTATCCTTCTCGATCGCTATTGCCCTTGCTGATTTGTCGGCGATCAGTCGCGTCAGCGCTCCTCTTCCCGGACCGATCTCTATGACGGTATCATTTTTCGAAATTGACAGCGCCTCGACAATTT
The DNA here is from genome assembly GCA_963704305.1 of uncultured Bacteroidota bacterium. GTDB lineage: Bacteria > Bacteroidota > Ignavibacteria > Kryptoniales > JAKASW01 > JAKASW01. The sequence goes on from OY969888.1 coordinate 3,483,919, forward strand.
TGCGCGCTACGTTTCTGTCTATCAGGAAATTCTGTCCGAGGGATTTCTTTGCCCTACGAGTTACCACTAATCTCGCTGGGGAACGTCCGGTCAACGCGCCGCGAGATTCTTCGTCGACTATCACCTTAAAGACGACACATAATTTGGAGGGGCATTTCTATTTTCAGCAAATCTCGTATTAAGTCCGACTATTGTGAAGCGCGAGTCGCTCGTCGTACCGCCTGCGACCACTTCAAGGCTCAGTATAGCATCTCGTGACGGACTCAAGTCAGGGTACAGTCCGGCAAGGTGCTGTATCATTTGAAGGCTAACCGGCGGGTAGATTCGCAAGGCGAGTTTGTAATCGAGCGTACCATCGAAACCGTGCCATCCACCCAGCTTGAAGTCAAGTGGCACCCCGTACGCGGTCAGCTTATCGAAGTACACTCTTCCATCAGTGACATCGATCGCGAGCGATGCATCTTGAAGTCGAACGGAGTCTCTTCCCTTCGCCCCGAGGAAATCATATAGTTTGTCGAGAACTGAATAGCTCTTCAAGGTGACGTTGGAAATCGTCCATTGACCTCTGCCTCCTAATGTCGCCAGATCAACTCTTCCCGAATCGTCGTAGGCTCCGTTCAGAGTAAGGAAACCTTTCCCGCTTCCACCAATGATCTCCGGCCTTCCAAGATATCGCAACACGAGCCTGCCAAGATTTGTCGTAGTGATCTTCGCCTTCATCCCAAAAGTTGTCTTTCCTTCCTGGCCGTAATCGGTCCAGCCGGAAACCCAAAAGTCTCCCATTGAAGACATATAATTCAGTTTGGTGAGCTTGACGTAATAACCGAACAACTGAAAACTGCCGGCGACTTTGGATATCGTGTCGGAGGGCATAAAGAACTTTCCGATCTTGAAATCCAGTCTGACGTTTCCTCTCGGGAGCCAGGCGAGCGACTGTCGCCCGATGATTAAATTCATGTGGGGAAGGAGTCCAATCGTGCTGAATGTTTTCGAAACAACATTTAATCTTAATGAGGGCATCGGCATCTTCCCGCCGAGAATGACATTCTGATAGTCGGTCAGAGTGCCTGTCAGCACAAGATCACTCGCACCGAGCCGAACAAGTAACTTGTTAAACGTGGCGTACTTATTCTTAAGTGAAACGCTGCCGTCAAATTCTCCGCTGTATAGAGTGTCTATCCCGATTGGGATCTGGATGAGCGCATCTGCAAATGATACGAGTCCATCTGCAATGACTCCATGCGTTCTCGAATTGTAATCCAGGTTGCACCTCGCTTTGACCGCGCCAGAGAACCTGTCTACATCGGGCATTCCGAAACTGTGTGCGAGCTTTTTGAGCTCGACATTAACCAGTATCCTTGCAACGGCACTTTGGGGCGGAGAAAGATTAAACGAGATCGATGCGAAGTTCTCGCCAAGGGCTGCACTCGGCATTGAAAACGAGATAGCGGAAGAATCATTTCTCAGGAAATACGTGCTCTTCAGTTCCCGCACCGAGAGAGAGTCTCCCGATTTCAGTTCAGCATAAAAATTTCGCAAATGTAAATAGAACACGGCGTCGGTCCCGATATCACGTCCGGCATACCTGAACTCTAACGCAAGATTGCCTCTCACGGAATTCTGGACGATCACTTCTTGAAGGAAGTTTGGCAAAAGATTGAAGATGCCATGAGCAGAGGAATCCGAATTAATCACCGAGACATTTATCTCCGTCCTCGGGTAGAACGATAAAGAGACTGACGATATAAGCTCAAGACCAAAAACCGTAGCTCGCTCAGCCTGGATGTTCACCTGATCGTGACGTTTGTCGTAGTCCAATTTCGCGCCTACCTCAATCTGGTTTCCGTCGAAGAGATCCGATGTTCCTTTCCAGAACTCAAATCTATCTACCTTCAATCTCGAATTGAGAGTCAGCTTATTTTCTTCAACGACAGTCTGTATCCTCGAACCAAAATCCAAATTCAGGAACTTCGCCGATATGCCCGTCCTGCTATCGTAGAAGATGATATTTCCATTTGCGATCTCGAAGTTTGAGAGGAGCAAGCTTGACAGGGAACCTCTTACATTTCTCGATCCCTTGTAGAATGAATCGCTCAAAAGCTGCTCCGTATTGAACTTGCCTTTTGCATTCTGCTCGAGATACAATGTCGGTGAGTAGAAAATGACGTTGTTGATTTCGAGGCGGTTCTTCAGCAGAGGAAGAATCTTTGCATCGATCACTACTGCCTTTGTATCGAGCAAGAACGGGCTGTCGAATCGTCCATAACCCGGGTTGGCGACCCGAAGACCCGTTATTCTAATACCGATGGTCGGGAAGAACGAGAGCTCAACTTGTTCAGCTGAGACGGTGCGGTTAAGTAGCTGGCTTATCTTGGGGAGGACAAGGGCGCTCAATCTGTCGCTGTTGAAGATGACCTTCGAGAAGACAATGGCCACAAGAATTACAATTCCGATGACCGCAATTCCGAATCTGATCGGCACTGCACTCTTTTTCATCTGTGAAAATATAGGTTTTGCGATGTCCATTATCAATTTTCCACGAGATGCCTGCCACGATTCAGTCGTTGTAATAGTTTTCCGCTGACGTTATTTTTGTATATGCTAATTTCTTTCGAAGGCATCGACGGGAGTGGGAAAACCACCCAGGCCGAGCTACTTTCCAAAGGACTCAATAACGAGGGGATTCCGAACGAAGTGGTACGCGAGCCTGGCGGAACATCTCTTGGAGAAGGAGTTCGAGAACTCTTGCTTCACCGGACAGACTTGAAAATAAATCCTGTAACAGAATTCCTTTTGTTCAGCGCGAGCAGGGCTCAACTCGTGCGCGAGAAAATCATACCACTCCTTGACTCTGGCAAAACGGTGATTCTGGATCGCTACTTTTACTCCTCTATTGCTTATCAGGGATTTGGCAGAGGAGTTCCAATAGAGGACGTAGAAGCGGTCAGCCAGTTTGCAACTCAAAGGGTCGTTCCGGATGTTATATTCTTGATCGAGCTTGATATCGAGACCGCATTGGCAAGAAGGCTGAATGCAGGTCGCTCGGCCGATCGAATGGAAGATTCCGAAGTAAGATTTTTTGATCGAGTGATCGACGGCTTCAATTATTGTGCAAGAAGGGAGTCAGATCGTTTTGTCGTCGTTGATGGAAGAGAGTCAATCGAAGATCTGTCCAAGGAAATCTTTGCAGAAGTTATGAATAGGATTAAAGTAAAAAGGATGGCGGAGGAAAAAGATGCGCCGTAAGGTTCTTGTAACGTTAACGGTTCTATTGATTGGAACGAGTATCGGGTTCGTCACGGTACAGAATAGCGATACCTTCTTCCAGGTCAAGAGAAGCGTAGATTTGTTTGGCAGTGTGTATAAAGACGTCGTTGAAAATTATGTTGATCCTGTCTCGCCCGGTCAGTTCATGAGGAAAGGTATCGATGCGATGCTTGCGTCGCTTGATCCTTATACTGTCTATATGGACAAAGAGAACAGCGGCGAAATAGATTTGCTCACCACCGGTAAGTACGGCGGCATAGGAGTTTCGATCGGGACTGCAAATAATAAAGTGATCATCACAGGCGTGTTTGACGGTTACAGTGCACAAAGGCAGGGGCTCAGAATTGGCGATCAGATTTTGGGAATAGATTCAACCGACGTGACCAAAGTGAAGGTCGATACGATCAGCGACATGGTTCGCGGAGAACCCGGAACCCAGATTAGACTGACGATAAAGCGGGAGGGTGAAGACAGACCTTTCGACGTGGTGCTCGTGCGCTCGGAGATCAAGCTGAAGTCGGTTTCATATTATGGAATCGTTGATTCGAGCTTCGGCTTCATAAAACTGGAACAGTTCTCCCGCGGTTCCGATGAAGAAGTGAAAGATGCTCTGACTGATCTTATGACGCGAACCAACCTCAAAGGTTTGATCCTGGATCTGCGAAACAACCCGGGAGGGCTTCTGGAATCCGCCGTCAACATTGTTGAGCTCTTTGTTCCGAAAGGAAGCCTGATAGTTATGACGAAGGGGAGAGATCCTTCTTCTGACAAGAAGTATGTTTCCGACCAGGATCCGATCGCTCCAAACCTGCCCATGGCGGTGCTCGTTAACAGTAACAGTGCAAGTGCAAGCGAGATCGTAGCTGGCGCGCTTCAGGACCTTGACCGGGCAGTTGTGGTCGGAACAAATACATTTGGTAAAGGTCTTGTCCAAACGATACTTCCTCTCGGATACGACGCTCAGCTCAAGATAACGACGGCAAAGTATTATACCCCGAGTGGAAGATGTATTCAAAAGATAGACTACGAGCGGCGGAGAGACGGGGAGAATGCAATCATTCCCGACAGTCTGAGAAGGGAGTTCAGGACTCTCGACGGACGCGGCGTATATGAGGCCGGAGGGATTGCCCCCGACACGATGGTACAGGCAGAGAGATATCCGGAATACGTCGAGCAGCTTTTGCGCGGCGGATATTTCTTCAACTTTGCAACTGACTTTCGTTCGAAAAACGACTCCGTCCCCTCTGACTTCAGGGCGGGCCGAGAAATGCTAAAAGAGTTCAAGGATTTTGTGAGCAAGAGCAATTTCACATATTCTTCCCGACTCGTGCAATTGATCGGAGACGCACAAAGTTTGGCGTCGACAGGCGATTACAATCCGTCCATCGATAAAAAACTCATCGCAGCTGCCGATGAGATAAGGGCTGATGAGCAGGGGTCATTTGAAAAATACTCGAAGGAAATTTCCGAGTGCCTGACGCTTGAAATCGATGGCAGGTTTGGGGGAGATACGGCTCGGACAAAGGCATCGCTTAGTTACGACAATCAGACCAGGGTGGCGGAAGGAATTTTGGACCACGCATCAGTGTACGACAGGATTCTGGGACTGTCTCATTGATTATCCTCGGCATTTCAGTTAATTTTCTGAATAGATTGAGGGAGGAAACGCATCTTGATGTCTGATTCCGTAGCGGTAGCCAAACCAGAAGACTCGTTCTCGAAAGGCCTTGACGGTATAGTCGCCGGCCAATCTTCCATATGTTTTATAGATGGTCAAAAAGGCGAACTCGTATATCGAGGAATAAGCATTGATGAGCTGGCGACGAATGCTTCATTTGAAGAGGTCGTTTATTTGTTGTGGAACGGTTCACTTCCGAGGATGGACGAACTCGCTGGGTTTCAGAGAGAACTTGCGGCAAATCGTGCCCTTCCTGAGCCGGTGATCTCGTTTCTGAAATCCGTGCCAAAGGATGCAGAGCCTATGGATGAGCTTCGCACGGCAGTATCGATGCTCGGAATATATGACGAGGAATCTAAAGATAATTCAGCAGGGGCAAATCGGAGGAAGTCGCTGAGATTGGTTTCAAGATTTGCCACGGTTGTTGCTAACCTACACACATTTCGAACAATGGGTGATTACCTAAGACCCAACCCGGCATTGAGCCATTCTTCCAATTTTCTTTATATGATGAACGGAGTGGAGCCTGGTCAGACCGCCTTCAAAACGTTTGATTGTGCTCTTGTGTTGCATGCCGATCACGAGTTCAACGCCTCGACATTTGCGGCGAGAGTCACTGCCGCTACGCTTTCGGACATGTACTCGGCAATTACATCAGCAGTCGGCACATTGAAAGGTCCGCTCCACGGCGGCGCAAACGAAGCGGTCATGAAAATGCTGCTCGAGATTAAAACCCTAGACAGAGTCGAGCCGTATTTACACAAGCTCTTTTCGGAAAAAAAGAAGGTTCCCGGTTTTGGTCATCGCGTGTATAAGGTCGAGGATCCTCGGGCAAAACATTTAAAGAAATTTTCTAGGCAGCTCGGCGAGACGATCGGAAATCTAAGGTGGTACGAGATGTCCGAAAAGATCGAAGAATATGTGAAGAACGAGAAAAGACTTGTTCCTAACGTAGACTTCTATTCTGCTTCGACGTATTACTATCTCGGAATACCTGTCGAGCTGTACACTCCCATTTTTGCACTGAGCAGAGTTGCAGGCTGGACCGCGCACGTCATGGAACAGTATTCCAACAATCGACTGATCAGGCCTCTTTCTGAATACACGGGTCCGCATGAAATCCACTTTGTCCCGATTGAGAAAAGATAAGATCACAACGGCAGACAACATAACGACCAGGGGCTGTGAGTTTTGGAGATAGTCCGCGAGGCGATTTCCAGAGTCATCTCTTGAAGTAAACAAACAAGTACATGCAGCAGGAGTCATGCCCGTTCTGCCGAATAATAAGAGGCGAGTCTCAAGCTCAGATTCTGTTTGAGACTCTGCACAGCGTTTCCTTCCTCGATATCAATCCCATCAACTTCGGACACGCACTCGTTGTCTCCCGAGAACACTTCAGGGATTTTTCCGAAGTTCCCGATGATGATTTGGTTGATATTGTAACCGCGCTAAGAAAGGTCTCAAGAGCCATTGTCGAGTCGGTTCATCCGGCCGGATTCAATATCTTCAATAACAACGGGCTGGCCGCGGGGCAATCTGTCTTTCATTTCCATTTTCACGTAGCGCCGCGCTATGATGGCGACGGTTTGAAGATTCGGCCGCAATTAAAGGCGTATGAGTCCCCCGAACAGATGGCAGAATACGCGATGAGGATTCGCGACAAAATACAAGCTAATGAAAATTCAGGAGAACGATTATGAATTCCTATGAGAGATTGTCGCCGCCTTCAAAGGGTGAGAAGATCAAGGCTTTGAATGGCAGGCTACAGGTACCGGACAACCCGATCGTCCCTTTCATTGAAGGGGACGGAACGGGTCCCGATATCTGGAGAGCGAGCAAAATGGTTTTTGATAATGCAGTTCAAAAAGCGTACGGGGGAAAAAAGAATATTGAGTGGTTCGAGATATTCGCAGGGGAAAAGGCGAACAAAATATATGGCAGAGAAGTGTGGCTGCCTGATGACACTCTCAAAGCCATCAACGAATACATTGTTGCAATAAAGGGTCCGCTCACGACGCCTGTCGGCGGTGGGATCCGCTCACTCAATGTAGCTCTCAGGCAGATGCTGGATTTGTATGTGTGCCTGCGACCTGTGAAATATCTCGAAGGTGTACCATCACCCGTCAAAAGACCTCAGCTGATTGACATGGTTATTTTTCGAGAAAACACGGAAGACATTTACTCCGGTATTGAATGGCGGGCGGGAACTCCTGAAGCTAAGAAAGTTGTCCACTGGTTGATGGGCGAGATGGGAGTCAAGAAAATAAGATTCCCAGAGTCGTCGAGTATCGGTATTAAACCCGTCTCAGAAGAAGGTTCGAAACGATTGGTCCGCGCCGCGATCAATTACGCTCTGGATAAAAAGAGAAAAAGTGTCACTCTTGTTCACAAGGGTAACATCATGAAGTACACCGAAGGCGGATTCAGAGATTGGGGCTATGAGGTTGCAAGGGCGGAATTCAGAGACAAGGTGGTTACGTGGGACGAGATTCAACTTGGCACGAATGCTGAAGGCAGATTGCTGATCAAAGATGCGATCGCCGACAATTTCTTGCAACAAATTCTGACAAGGCCGGATGAATATGATGTGATAGCAACGCTCAACTTGAATGGCGACTACATCTCCGACGCTCTCGCAGCACAGGTGGGTGGTATCGGGATAGCGCCGGGCGCGAACATCAACTACACAAATGGTTACGCGGTCTTCGAAGCAACTCACGGCACGGCGCCCAAGTACGCAAATCAAGACAAAGTCAATCCTGGCTCTGTCATACTTAGCGGCGTGTTGATGCTCGAGTATCTTGGGTGGAGTGAAGCGGCAAACATGATTGTCAATGGAATGGAGCGCACGATAAAATCCAGAGTGGTGACTTATGATTTCGCACGGCTGATGGATGGGGCAAAGGAAGTGAAAACTTCTGAGTTTGCGAAAGCGATAATCCAGAACATGTAGCACCCAGTTCGACCTCTCCACCAGAGAAGGCCGCTCGGCGTTATGTAGCGCGCCAGATCGTATTCGGAATCTGCCAGGTTCAAAGAGTAAATGCGCGCTATCGGCAAGGGACATCCCTCCCGGCAAAGGTCATTTTGGAGCGTTTACCTATTGCATCCGATCCGACATTTTTTCTATTCACTCTTGACAATAGTATCTAATTTTATTAACTTATTTGCATCAATTAGCTTACTTAATTAAACGTGATATTTGCAATGTCTACTTCAGGCGACAAGAAGCTGGATCCAATTGATCACAGACTGCTGGAAATCTTGCAAAGGAATGCCAGGACAAAGCTCAATGATATGGCTCAGCAACTCGGGCTGACAATCCCAACTATATCGGAACGAATTCAGAAACTGGAAGAAAGAGGTTTCATAAAAGGCTACACTACAATCCTGGACGCAAAAAGATTAGGGAAGGACATCACCGCGTTCATCACTGTCTCGATTGATTCAAGCAAGCACTATCAAATGTTCATGGAGCGCGCAAGAGAGACTGAAGAAATACTTGAGTGTCACTCGGTAACAGGCGAAGGTTCACATCTCTTGAAAGTTCGTGCCGAAAATACAAACTCGCTGGAGAAACTCTTGTCGCGAATACAATCGTGGCCGGGTGTTCTCAGCACAAAGACAAGTGTCGTACTCTCGACTATCAAAGAGTCAACTGTACTAAAAACACAAAACAACTAATTCAGGAGGAAAATATGGCAAAAGCTGCCAAGGGTGCTACCGACGTAGAGAAACTTTTGAAGTTCGTAAAAGATACTGGAGTTGAGATTGTTGATCTGCGGTTTACCGACATACCTGGGCAATGGCAACACTTCTCACTTCTCCCATCTGAGCTGTCGGAAAACTCATTTGAGGAAGGAATAGGATTTGACGGATCAAGCATACGCGGATTTCAGAGCATCGAAGAGAGCGACATGGTGTTGATCCCGGATGCGAACAAGTATTTCATGGACCCATTCACCTCGCACAAGACCGTCAACATAATCTGTGATGTCCAGGACCCAGTGACGGGCGAGCCGTACAAGCGTGATCCACGGTTCATCGCTCACAAGGCTGAAGCCTATGTGAAGTCAACTGGTCTTGCTGATAGTGCCTATTTCGGTCCGGAGGCGGAATTCTTCATCTTTGATAATGTCAGGTTTGACCAATCGGTGAATGCAGGATTCTACGAGATCGATTCCGACGAAGGAATCTGGAATAGTGGAAGCAATGACAAGCAGAATCTTGGTTACCGACCCAGAACTAAGGAAGGCTATTTCCCGGTGGCGCCTACCGATAGTTTGCAGGATATCAGATCCGAGATGGTTCTTACGATGAAGAAGGCCGGAGTCGATGTCGAGGTCCATCACCACGAAGTTGCGACTGCGGGGCAGTCAGAAATAGACATGAAATTCTCGACGCTGACGACCATGGCAGACAATCTGATGATTTACAAGTACATCACAAAAAATGTGGCTGCAAAATACAAGAAGACGGTTACGTTCATGCCCAAGCCTCTTTTTGGTGATAATGGATCCGGCATGCATGTTCATCAGAGCCTCTGGAAAGCTGGCAAGCCTCTCTTCTATGGAAATGGCTACGCTAACTTGAGCGAGATGGCGTTGTATTACATCGGCGGATTACTGAAGCATGCCGCAGCTCTATGCGCGATTATTGCTCCAACTACGAATTCGTATCACCGGCTTGTTCCGGGATTTGAAGCTCCGGTTAACCTGGCTTACAGTCAGCGAAACCGATCAGCAGCCGCAAGAATTCCTATGTATTCAAAAAATCCCAAAGCCAAACGAGTGGAGTTTCGCGTGCCTGATCCCTCCACGAATCCTTATCTTGCATTCCCTGCAATGCTCATGGCAGGACTCGATGGAGTCCTGAACAAAATTGACCCGGGTGAACCACTCGACAAAGACATTTATGATCTTTCTCCTGAAGAGCTCCGTAATGTACCTTCGACTCCAGGCTCGCTCGAGGAGGCATTGATGGCACTTGAACGAGATCATGAGTTCCTGATGCGCGGAGATGTGTTTACTGAGGAACTCATCAACCTGTGGATCAAGTACAAGATGGCCAACGAAGTCAAGCAGGTTGCTTTGAGACCGCATCCATACGAATTCATGCTTTACTATGACATTTGAATTGCTGTAAAACACCTGAGTCTTGTCGAGGCTGCCTCTCCAGGCAGCCTTTTTTGTTTCATTGAAACGCTGGACATTTTGAATTAAATTTTTAATGTAATTGTTATAGCAGACAACGGAGTGATTCAAATGGCAACCTTTCCCAATTCATTTTCGACGAAGAGAGAGATCAAGGTCAAGAACCAGAACTTCAAGATGTTCCATCTTCCTACTATCGAGAAGAGCGGTTACACTCTTTCCAAACTTCCTTATTCGATCAGAATTTTCCTGGAAAATCTCCTGAGGCATGAAAATGGGAAAACGGTGACCGCGTCAGACATCGAGGCGTTTCTAAAGTGGGACGGCAAGCCGGGCTCTCAGAGAGAAATTGCTTTCATGCCTGCCCGCGTTCTCTTGCAGGATTTTACCGGCGTTCCGGCCGTCGTCGATCTCGCAGCGATGCGAAGCGCAGTCGAGCATATGAAAGGAAATACAGAAAGGATCAACCCGCTCATACCTTCCGAGCTCGTTATCGACCACTCGGTGCAGGTGGATAAGTACGGCACGAATGATTCTTTTCATTTCAATGCAGAGTTGGAATTCAAAAGAAACGTGGAGAGATATGCGCTGCTAAGATGGGCACAGAAAGCTTTCAGAAACTTCAAGGTCGTTCCTCCTGACACTGGAATCGTACATCAGGTTAATCTGGAGTACTTAGCCCGGGTCATTGAGACAAGGAGTCAAAATGGAGAAACGACCGCTTTCCCCGATTCGCTCGTCGGAACAGATTCGCATACGACAATGGTCAACGGGCTGGGAGTGTTCGGTTGGGGAGTGGGCGGGATTGAGGCAGAGGCAGTGATGCTCGGGCAACCATATTTCATGCTCACTCCGGAGGTTGTGGGAGTGAAACTGACAGGAGAGTTGTCTGAAGGAGCCACATCGACGGATCTGGTTTTGACCCTCACTCAGCTGCTGAGGAAGAAGGGAGTAGTCGGGAAGATCGTCGAGTATTTTGGAGAAGGTATAGACAAACTGAGTCTGCCCGACCGCGCAACGATAGGAAACATGGCGCCCGAGTACGGAGCAACCATGGGATTTTTCCCGGTAGATGCCGAGACGATTAGATATCTCAAGTTGACCGGACGCTCGGAGGAGCAAGTCTCACTTGTGGAAAGCTACTGCAAAGAACAAGGACTTTTCTGGACCAAGAGAGAGCCGGAACCAATTTACAGCGATGTGCTTGAATTCGACATGAGAAATGTTGAGACGTGCGTTGCGGGTCCAAAGAGACCTCAAGACAGAGTAGTGCTGAAGGATGTAAAGGAATCATTCAAAAAATCCCTTGCTTCTCCTCCCGCAGATCGCGGATTCGGCCTGAAGCAAGAAGACTTGTCCAGAAGCGTGCGCGTGCAAAGAAATGGTGCATCGTTCGAGATGCACAATGGCTCGGTGGCGATAGCGGCAATCACAAGTTGCACCAACACCTCCAACCCGAGTGTGTTGATCGCCGCCGGACTCCTGGCGAAGAAAGCTGTCGAGAAATACGGACTGAGGTCGAAATCATGGGTGAAGACAAGCCTTGCGCCCGGGTCACAAGTGGTCATGGATTATCTGAAACAGGCCGGGTTGACTGACGCGCTCGAGGAATTGAATTTCAACCTCGTTGGCTTTGGTTGCACGACGTGCATCGGAAACAGCGGTCCACTTGATGAAGACGTGTCATCTGCAATTGAAAAGGGAAATCTTGTGGTCGCTTCCGTGTTGAGCGGAAACAGGAATTTCGAAGGAAGGATAAATCCTCTCACGAAGGCAAGCTACCTTGCTTCACCACCTTTAGTAATCGCGTATGCGCTGGCTGGCAGAATTGATTTTGATCCTCTTACCGAGCCGATCGATTACACTAAGAATGGAGAACCCGTTTATCTCAAGGATCTCTGGCCATCGCAGTCTGAAATCCGCGAGACGATACAAAAGTCCTTGAAACCGGAAATGTATCGGGAGCGTTACTCGCAGGTTTTCGACGGCGACGAGAGATGGAAAGGTCTCAAGATTCCTGACGGAAACAGTTACAGGTGGAATCAGGACTCGACATATATTCAGGAGCCGCCGTTCTTCAGGAACTTGTCGCCTGTTCCACCCGCCTTAACCGACATTGAAGGTGGGAGAGTTCTGGTCATGCTCGGCGATTCAGTGACGACCGATCACATCTCTCCAGCTGGCTCCATTCCTGTTGATAGCCCGGCGGGGAAATATCTAATCGAACATGGCGTCCAGAAAAAGGATTTCAATTCATATGGCGCTCGACGCGGGAATCACGAAGTCATGATGCGCGGCACCTTTGCCAATATCAGATTGAAAAATCTGCTGGTCCCTGGGACTGAAGGCGGCTGGAGTATTCACCTTCCGGATGGAGAAAAGATGTGGTTATATGATGTCGCGATGAAATATCAATCCGAGAATGTTCCTCAACTCGTCATCGCGGGAAAGGAGTACGGCAGTGGAAGTTCGCGTGATTGGGCGGCGAAGGGCACGCTCTTGCTCGGTGTGAAAGCGGCGATCGCGGAAAGCTTCGAAAGAATACATCGAAGCAATCTGGTTGGACTCGGTGTCCTGCCGCTTCAGTTCAAGGAAGGGGAGAGTGCTGCTTCTCTCGGTTTGACTGGCAGGGAACTCTACAGCATTCGCGGAATAAAGGATGATTTGATTCCACACAAAACACTGACTGTGACCGCAAGGAATGACGATGGAAGAACCATGAGCTTCGAAGTTATCGCAAGGCTTGATAGTCAAGTCGATGTTGAATATTACTCGAACGGCGGGATCTTGAACACAGTTCTGAGACAAATGCTGACGGAGGATCGAGAATCCAGGGAATGACGGCGATTGGCGAACGTGGTTTACCTGCACCGCTTTGTTAATTTGGCGAAAGAGATTAAAATAGAACGACTAATTAAACTAAATGCATGGAAAAGAAAAAAGGAACGAGAAGAATTACGAATGAAAATCCGGTATCACTTTAACGGCTTACACCGGAAGAAGCATTAAAGCGATTACTTTCTGTTAAACCACCCCCTAGGAAGAAAACCAAGAAACGGGATTAGTTAGGACTTCAGTTTTCGCTTCATAAAGATTATTGCGTCTCCGTATAATGTACCCTCAAGCGCGTGGAGTGAATAATGTTCAATGTCATGATACTTCTTGCCAAGTTTACTTGTCCAGTGGCCATTTGTTATCTGTTTGGCAACATGTTCAACGCTTCTTCCTTTTACATATAAAGCAATCTTCTCGAAATCCTCTTCCTTATCTCCATTGAAACATTCCATGTAACCAATCGTTGCAAATCCTTGCTTGTGAGCCTCTATATCGTCTCCGGGAAACTCACGTATCTTCTTTAATCCAGGAAACCACTTGTGTCCAGTATAGGGGGCCCATCTTTCATTGGTGATACCTATTGCCCAAGCAATACAATTATATTTTTTGCTGGCCTCGCTTGTCTCGTGATGGTTATCAATGGCTAAGTTCGGCCAACACTCTTCTACTTCATCCCCTGGTATATCAAGACGCGTCTTCAAATAAGAGAGCTATCTTTTCCCCATTTCAGCCATGCCGCTACTGAATCATTGAATCCCATTTCTTCAGTAACTGGATTATCCTTGTCATCTACTAACATTTCGAGCGCGTAAAACCAATCATCGTGTTCTCTGGCTAATTCCTTAAGTATCAAAGGAATCACCTCTGGCCCTAATCCAATTATTTTTTGGTAATTTCTGTTCATCCAAATAGAAGAAGGAGAAGACATACCACCCGTTTCTTTCTTCCACGCCTTCGTAAATTCCTTGAATTTTGTTTTTACTTCATCCTTTACGACACTCAAAAAAGGCACCGAAAAACTTATAACTTGACCAAGCATAATCGCAGAAGAAAAAGCTAACGTCTGGGATTCTATGACTGACTGATTTTCAATAATTGATTTTATGCCATAATCATAGCGAGAGAAAAATTCTTCTTTTTCCTTGAGTTTCCTTTCGGTATCATCGAAATACATTGTGTCGGATAAGTCCCGCTCTATATCTGTCATCTTCATTGATTATTCTCGGTTCTTTATTTCCGTAATATTGCTCTTTTCAAAAATCGCTTCTAATCCTCTTATTTGATTTTCGGCATTTTCGAGAATTCTCTTGAGCTTTTTAATATCTCCTCGATCAATTGCCAAGCAAATATCCCTATATTCTCCTAAGGCGTCACGATAATTTATGTTCAGACTCGCGCTCAATACTCCCATTTGTGTGGTTTCTTTCAATTCAGGATTAAAAATCGGGCGCATATCTGTTGTTATTGTTGCACTACTGAATAGATTTTCATGTTCAAAAAAAACATCAGATGCCTTTCTTGCATAATAGACTTGAGGAATCGAAAGCAACGCTAACAATCTCCTTTTGAATTCTTCAACTTGCATCTCACTGTCGAATCTGAGCTCTTTGATCTTTCCTTCCTCTTTCGAAAGCTCTATCAAGTCATTGATAACAAGTTCATAAGAAATGCCTTCGTTTTCTTTAGGAAAGATTAGCCATGCAACACCAGTGATAACTTTTTCAAGATCAGAAAGTGAAATTTGTTTGAAAGATTCATAAACCATAGTGGCCAATGCACTCGTGCCAAAAGCATATTTAGATTCCCTGAGAGAATCGCATAGTTTAGTGAAATCTTTGGCATCCAATGAGTTGACGCAAACCAAACCTTCGGCAAGTCTCTCGGGGAAACTAAATATATAGCGCATTCTTGGTTTCTCGTTCTGTTTGATTGCTATGATACTGACATCAATATTAAAGTTGTGAATAGCAGGATAAAAAGCAATGGACGATCTTGACAATGTCAAGATTATACCATTACAACAAGTTGTAATACGGCGTAGTTTCCAACCTTGTTTTGTCAAGTATATAATCTCCCTAATTTGCAATTTTTGTCCTCCTTTCATAGATTTAAAAGGTTAACAGCGTAAATAGGAGAAATGATGAGAAGCGGAATTCACCCAAAATATCATACAATTACAGTAACTTGCGTTTGCGGCAATACTTTCAAGACTCGATCTACCGAACCTGCACAGTTCCTAAAAGTTGAAATTTGTTCGAGCTGCCATCCCTTCTTTACTGGAAAACAAAAACTCATAGACTCAGCGGGACGCGTCGAGAAGTTCATGCAGAAATACGGAAAGAAAGCAAAAGCCGAAGCATAGGCTCAACAAACTTTCTTCCGACGAGAAGTCTGCGGTCGCTACGGGGTGACTGCGCAGACTTGCGCGTCTCGGTGTTAGCCCCATTTACAAATATATGTTCTTCGAACGCACGCGCTTTGAAGAGACTTAGTTTTCCGAAAGCATCTGTTGCAAAAACGATTGTCAATTTCGGGCATGCACGATATTCGACAACACAAACACCGCAGCAAGAATATGGGATGCAAAGATGGAACACTTCAAGAGGTACAGGAGCTACTCGGAGGAGGACCCTGATATCGCTATTTACGGGACTGCCCGCGAGGTCGCGGTAAAGGTTCTTAACAGAGTTGAACGAACAGATTCTTACCTGGACAAACTTCTCGATTTTGAATTAAGATCTTCCGAATTAAGCAAGCTAGATAAGTCATTTCTGACAGAGTTGGTAAACGGAACCGTTCGTTGGAAGATTAGAATCGACTTTGTCATCTCACAGTTCTACCGGGGCGATTATTCCAAGCTCGACATTAATATCAAGAATGCGATCCGGGTCGCGATGTACCAGATAATATTCCTGGAACGCGTGCCGCAGTCAGCTGCCGTCAATGAGGCGGTTGAGTTTGTGAAAAAGCTGAGGGGACAATACCTTGCCAATCTTGTCAACGCAATTCTGAGGAGCGCAATTAGGAAGCTCGATCTCGTCGAATATCCGCCCATTGAAGACGACGCTGTGAGAGCACTTTCGGTAGTGCATTCGTTTCCTTCGTGGCTGGTGAGAAGATTCATGGACAGGTTCGGTGTCTATGAGACCGAGCAACTTCTCGCATCGCTGAACGATCGGCCGCGACTTTCAATACGAGTGAACACAAGCAAAGTAGCGACAGAGGATCTCGCAGCTGAATTCGAAAATCGCGGCCTGAGAGTTTCGCGAGGCAAGTTTATCCGGAACTTTCTCTATGTTGAAGGCTTATCGCGAATCGGTGAGCTCGATTCCTTTAAGGCAGGGCAGTTCACAGTTCAAGATGAAAGTGCAGGGGTGGTGTCCAAGCTCCTTGACCCAAAACCTGGCGAGCGAATTCTTGATGTGTGTGCAGCACCAGGCGGAAAGACCACTCATATTCTAGAGATGACCAACGGCGATGTGGACCTGACCTCGGTCGAGAAATATGAGAACAGGGCACATCTCATACAGAATTCACTGGACAGAATGGGATACAATAAGGTGAGGGTTATTGTTGCCGACGCAACAACTTATACTGACCCGGTCCTCTTCGATAAAATCCTGGTCGACGCACCTTGCACTGGATTCGGCGTAATCAGGAAGAAGCCGGATTCGAAATGGAAACGCGAGCCTGAAGACATAGCCAAGCTCAACGAGGTGCAAAACGAAATTCTGGAAAACGTTTCGAAGCTGCTGAAACCGGAAGGCGTAATTGTCTACAGCACATGCACCATCGAACCTGAAGAGAACCAATTGGTCGTGCAAAATTTCCTGAGTCATCACCCTGAGTTTTCACTGGAACGAGCCGACTTGTTCGTAGATAAGGCTCTTGTGAACCGTGACGGATTCATCGAGGTTTTCCCTCATCGGCACGACATGGATGGAGGTTTCGCAGGCCGAATCCGTCGAGGTCCGATAGACGGAACGAATCATAGTTGAGCAGCGGGGTCTCGACTTCTCGGAGTGCATCCTACTCGAAACAGGAATAGAAAGCCTGACAATGCGATGATCGCCCGGCCTTTGTTTCGCAGGTGTGAATCGTGGCTTTGTAAGATTGTTGTAATGCATATGCTCGTTTAATAACTTTATACAGAAAACATTTCGGAGGTTTAGATGATTAAGGACGTTGAGGAACTCAAAAGTAGTTTGCAAGGTGTTGTTGAAGTTGATAGTTGGCAGAAAGTTAAAGTGGCCGATGCACAGAGACTCCGTAGCTCGGCAATAGATACACTTGTCTACGAATCCGTTTTCAACCCCAGTGAAGAGGTGAAGTCGAAAACACGGTGGCTCATCCGTCAGCTCGCAAAAGGTCTTGGCGCGGGCTCGGCATCCATTCAAGGACTTTATTCGGCGTTCGGCCGGGGCGAAGTATCCGGATTCACGGTTCCCGCGGTCAATATCCGAGGGATCACGTACGATGTTGCTCGCGCAATGTTCCGGGTCGCCATCAAGAACGATATCGGCCCGTTCATATTCGAAATTGCGAAATCAGAGATGGGCTATACGGACCAGCGCCCGGATGAATATTCCGCCTGCGTTCTGGCCGCCGCGATCAAAGAAAACTACAGAGGCCCGGTTTTTATTCAGGGCGATCATTTCCAATTCAACGCAAAGAAGTTCGCGCAGGATGCCAGGAAGGAAGCGGACGGCATAAGATCACTCATCAAGGAGGCCGTCGCGGCCGAGTTCTACAACATCGACATCGATTCATCCACTCTTGTCGATCTCAGCAAGGGAACCACTGACGAGCAGCAGCGAGACAACTACGAGCTTGCAGCGGAGATGACAGCTTTGATCCGTGAGCTCGAGCCGCAGGGTGTAACGATATCGGTCGGCGGCGAAATCGGCGAGGTAGGAGGCAAGAATTCCACGCCTGAAGAATTCCGTGCTTACATGGAAGGTTATGTCAAAACTCTGAGCTCAAGGAAACATGGAGCGAGACCGATCAGCAAGATCAGTGTTCAGACAGGATCGAGCCATGGCGGCGTGCCGCTGCCGGACGGAACCGTTGCACAGGTTAAAATCGACTTCGGTGTTTTGAAATCGATTTCGGAAATAGCGAGAAAAGAGTACGGGATGGCGGGAGCGGTTCAACATGGCGCATCGACTTTGCCGGAAGAGCTGTTCGATAAATTCCCCGGTGTCGGCACCGCTGAGATCCATCTCGCAACAGGTTTTCAAAATCTCTTGTTCGACGTTTTCCCGAAGGATTTCAGGGAATCAATCTATGACTATCTAAGGAAGAACTGTGCCGATGAGAACAAGCCGGGCATGACGGACGAACAATTTATCTACAAGACTCGCAAGAAAGCATTCGGACCATTCAAACATCAAATGTGGAACCTGGGAAAAGATTGGTTCGCGAAGGCAAATGCTGAGCTTGAAAAGAGATTTGAATTCCTTTTCCTGAAGCTCAATACGAAGAACACGAAGGAAACCGTCGAGAAATACGTTTCGGTCAGAAGTTGATTCAGTTTTAGTGCAAAAGAATAATCCTGAAGGGATCGCTTCGCTGATTGACGAAAGATTCATCAAGGGAAAAAATTGGGGCGGCGGTTAGTTCTGTAATCGCCGCTATCTTTCTCACTACTTTCAAACTTGTAATCGGAATTAGCACGGGCAGCCTCGGAATCTTGAGCGAGGCTGCTCATTCCGGCCTCGACCTCATGGCGGCAGTGATGACACTGTTTGCAGTGAAGGCAGCGGACAAGCCCGCGGATCTCGAACACCATTACGGACACGGAAAGTTCGAAAACGTTTCTGCCCTTTTCGAAACTTTGCTTTTGCTCGTCACTTGTTTTCTGATAGCGAGGGAAGCCATAGCCCGACTCGCCTTCAGAAGTGTGCTGATCGAAGTGACTGTCTGGAGCTTTGTTGTCATGCTTACATCCATGATAGTTGACTTCACGAGATCGAGAATACTTTCAAGGGCCGCCAAAAAGTATCACAGCCAGGCACTGGAGGCAGACGCACTCCACTTTTCTGCCGACATACTGAGCTCGAGTGTCGTCATAATTGGTTTGATCGGTGCAAGGATGGGGATTGCATTCGCAGATCCGGTGGCGGCGCTCGGCGTTTCGGTGATAGTTGTGATTGTCAGCCTGAGGCTCGGAAAGCGAACCATCGACGTGTTGGTCGATCGGAGTCCAGATCCCAGGCTGAGTATCTGAAATACGAGAAGCCGCACTGAAATCCCGTAATGTTGAACAGCTCAAAAGTGTTCGAGTCAGGATGTCCGGTGGAAAGATCTTTGTCGACATGGTCGTTGGACTTCCTCGCCTGCTGCCTTTTGAGCAGGCACATTCACTCGTAGACGAAATTGAGCGGCGAGTCCGATCGGTCCGAGGAGATATCGATGTCGTGGTACACGCTGAGCCCGTGGCAACCAACAAAGAAAGCATCATTGACAAGGTGATGTTCGCCGCCGAAAAGGTTGAAGGCAAGGTCCACGAAGTCGAAGTATTCTCGACTGAAAGAGGATTTCTCGTCGATCTGCATCTCGAAGTTCGGAACGCCGAAACAATTGAAGCTGCTCACGCGAAGGCTGATGCTCTGGAGAATGAGATTCGAAGTCAAATCGAAAACGTTGATCAGATTTACGTGCATATAGACAAACCGTTCGCCGGGCCGATTGAAGCTTCATCGCTGAGCTATCTCAGCAGTGAGCTTCCATCGAGATTGCTTCGCTTTGTCAAATCAAAACGAGGGGTGATAAGTTGCCGGGACGTGAGCCTCATTGAGAGCCAGTCGGGCACTCGCGTAGCCATGATCTGCCAGCTCGACGAAACTTTTTCCCTTGAAGAGACAGTTAAGATGGTGAATGAGCTTGAAGAAAGCATAATTAAGGAATTTCCTCAGACTTCCAAAGTAGTGATACATCAAGAACCCGTCCAACACGATATACGATGAGACCTTACTACACCGATCCGTACACCGTTAGCTTTGATGCTACCGCTGTCGACGTTCTTCCCAGAGAAGGAAGATACGCCGCCGTTCTGGACAGAAGTTATTTCTATCCCACTTCAGGAGGGCAGGAACATGACACCGGACTCATAAGTGGGGTTGAGGTAGTAGACGTTGTCGAAGAAGGTTCCGACATCCTTCATGTTTTAGAGAGAGAAATTCCCAGAGGGAAAGTCCATTGCGAGATCAACTGGACGCGACGATTCGATAACATGCAGCAGCACACAGGCCAGCACATCCTCTCGGCAGCGTTCGAAAATCTTTTCGAAATCGAGACGATCTCCTCAAGGCTGGGTGAGACTACCGGAACGATTGATCTTTCAAGACAGCCCACTCCTGAGGAACTGGAAATCGCGATCGCTCAATCAAACAAGATCGTGCACGAAAATCGAGCGGTCGCTGTGCACTTTGCCGATCACCAGACTCTTGATTCGTTCAAGTTGCGGAAGCCGCCGAAGGTGGAAGGCACGGTTCGGATCATCGAAGTGAAAGATTTTGATTTTTCGGCGTGCGGCGGAACTCATTGCACACACACTTCCGAGGTCGGAGTCATTCTGACAGGAAATATTGAGAAGGTCAAATCTTCATTGACAAGAATCGAATTCTTCTGCGGCAACAGAGGAATCGCACGCTACTATTCCGTGCATAAATCCGCAAGAGACACCGCTCGTCTTCTATCTACTTTCATTGACGAGCTGCCTGGTGCTGCAGAGAGATTAAAGAATCTGGCGCAAGAAAAAGACAGGAGAATAAAGGAGCTTTCGGAAAAGGTTCTGACCGCGATATGCGGAAAGCTCAATCCGCAGCTGCAGCAATCACCACAGCTCTTGCCTGTTTTTGATTTGACAGGTGAAGTCACGTCCTTGGAAGAATTGCGATTTGTCGCGAGCAGCCTGTCGAGAGAAATCAAGAAGTCCTTCATCGCTTATCGAATCCAGAATGACATTTGTCAGATGAACCTTAACTTTCTTCTGGACGACAAGAAAGCTGCTGAGGCATTCGATGAATTGCGCGCCGGGTTCGGGGCCAAAGGTGGCGGACGAAACGGATTCTTCTCGTTAACTCTTGAATCGGCCAAGCTCGAGCAGGTGATTGAAAAATTGAAACAAAGGCTCCAGAATGGCTGATGTCAGAGCGCATCTGCTCGTAGATGGAATGGTGCAGGGTGTTGGCTACCGCTTTTTTGCGATGCGGAAAGCGAATGTCTATGGGTTGAAAGGATTTGCGAAAAATCTCATAGACGGAAGGGTCGAAGTTGTCGTGGAAGGAGAAAGGGGTTTGATCGAAGATTTCGTGAAAGACTTGAGACGCGGCCCGCTTTCCGCACACGTCAGCGATATCATTATTGATTGGGATATCCCGACTTTCGAATTCGAAAGGTTTGAGTGTTTATGAGAATCGGATTTGGATTTGATTCCCATGAACTCGTTGAAGGTAAGCCCTTGAAGCTTGGCGGTGCTTTGATAGATTTTCCGATGGGACTCCGCGGACACTCAGATGGAGATGTTGTGCTTCATGCCATCAGTGACGCGATACTCGGAGCATGTGCCAGGGGAGACATCGGGATGTACTTCCGTGATGACGACAAAGAGACGATAGGAATTGACAGCAAGAAAATCCTTGGGTTTGTTCTAGGCGTCGCGTCTGAATGTAAGCTGAGAATTTCCAATGTCGACTTGGTGATCGTCGCCGACCAACCAAAGCTCAGCCCGATCTACGATCGAATCCGGCATTCCATATCTGAAGAGTGCCGCATGTCGCCAAACGACATGTCGATCAAATCCAAGACAACAGAGGGGACACTCATAAACAAAAATGCCATTGCCTGTTTTGCCGTGGTTCTAATGGAAGAACATTGACAGAGTTAGACAGTCTTGTATCCGCGCTAAATCATACCGCTCCGATTTATCTTTATTTCAGCCTGTTCTTCTTCGCCTTCCTGGAAAATCTTTTTCCGCCTTCGCCGAGCGATCTGGTTATTGCTTTTGGCGGGTCGCTGGTCGGGCTCGGGAAGCTCCACCTCGTGGCGGCAATTTTTTTCGCGACACTCGGTAGCACGGCGGGCTTCGTGGCCATGTATTACATCGGATTTTTCTTGGGAAAGGAGCTCGTCGATTCGGGCAGGCTGAAGTTTCTGCCACTCGACAAGGTAAAAACTGTTGAAGGTTGGTTCGCGAAGTACGGGTACGGAATGGTCATTGCCAATCGATTTCTTTCAGGAACCAGGGCGGTCATATCCTTTTTCGTGGGGCTGTCTGAGCTTTCGATTGTGATCACTCTCCCGCTATGTGCAGGCAGTGCACTATTATGGAACACGCTATTGATACTTGCTGGCTCAGTGCTCGGCCATAATTGGAAACTGCTCGCCTATTATCTTGATGTTTACGGAATCGTCATCGCGTCAATTGTAGTTCTGGTCGCTGCCTTTTTTATCGCGCGGTATTTTTATAGGCGTAAACATGCTTAAGAGGATCCTGCAAGCGGTAGGTGTTGTACTCGCAGGGATCGTTGTCCTTTCGATCGCGAACGATCTTCTCACTTATCACATAAGCAGAGAAGCGGGGGTTGACTTCGGAAAATACCACGAATACTCCGGCGTCATTCATATTCACACTCAATATTCGGACGGGAGCGGCACTTATCCACAAATTGGTGAGATGTGCGACTCACTTGGGATACACTTCGCAATCATAAGCGACCACAATACTATTCAACCGATGAAGGACAGTCTCGACAGGAGATTCGGGATATCGCTTATCATTCCCGCGGTAGAAATATCTACTGACGGGGAGCACGGTCATTTTTTGGTTGTGGGCGACAGCATACCTCTTGTTCCGCGCAATGGTGTCACCTCTGATTCTGTGTTTCATGAAGCACTCAAAAAGGAAAGCATCGTAATACTCGCGCATGTTTTTCATCCGCGGAGAACTCTCGACTGGGACAACTGGAACATCGGGGACTTCACCGGCATTGAGCTATACAACTTTGATGAAGGTTGGCGAAGCACGCTGAGTGTTTTCCAAATCAATAAGTTAATCGGTGCATACTGCGTTTACGGCTTCCGATCTGAAGCACTTAATTACTTGCTCGAGTATCCCGCAATGGAAATGAAAAAGTTCGACGAATTGAACATGACACGGAAGGTTGTTGGAATCGGGTCGCTGGACGCTCATTCGAATATAAAATTGGGAAAAAATGTCAGCTGGCATTTCCCTTCGTACCAGAGTCTATTCAATCTCGTCCATACGGTCATCGTGACAAGGCAGCAGTTTAACGGGCTCTACCATCATGATAGGGAACTTGTCCTTGGCGCGATTCGGAATGGGAACATGTTTGTCTCATTTTCAGGGCTCGAGGAAGCAAGAGGATTCTTGTTCACGGCCAGGTCTGATACGACCGAGGCGATTATGGGAGACAGCCTCAGGATAATTGGCTCGGCGACTTTGCACGTTGACATGCCTGACACAGAAGATGTCGAAACGCAAATTGTCTGGAATGGAAAGGTGATCGGAACATATCGGAATATCGCCTCGCTCAATCTGATGGTCACAAACCCGGGTGAGTATAGAGTGCAGGCATTTCAAAAACGAACCATGCTGCCACTGTTCACGAAGCGCTCGTTTCCATGGATTCTGTGTAATCCGATTTACATTTACCGGTGATGCCCATGGCAGACGCGAAGAGATTTTTTGAGTCAAGTTTGATTCTATCCGTTTTTTCGGGTCTACTTTTGGGGCTCTCGTTTCCGCCTTTTCATTTGGGTTGGCTTGCATTTGTCGGATTTGTTCCGTTCCTCTTTGTTGTTGACAAGGCCGAAAATTACAAGGAAGTCTTCAAGCTATCCTATTTTGCCTTTCTTCTGTTCAACATCGTGGTCATTTACTGGGTTGGAGGCTGGACAAAAGAAACCGATCCCTTCATGATGATAGGCGGAGCAGCGCTGATATTAGGTCATCCGCTCTTCTTCTCAATTCCGATTTTGTTTTATCATTTTGTTCGAAGGAGATTCGGTGGGCTCTCCATTTTCCTTTTTCCGTTCCTCTATCTCTCCTTCGAGCACCTTCACTCGATCACTGAGATAGCGTTCCCATGGCTTACGCTCGGCTATTCTCAATCATTCGATCTCGCCGATATACAATTCGCATCCTTCACTGGACTTTTCGGACTGTCGCTTCAGATATTGCTCGTCAACGCACTCATTACTTATGCAATGATGCAATGGATCGAGAATCGCAAAGCAAGAAAGGCGCAGATCATTTCAGCACTCTTGGTGATGTTGCTCTTCATCTTAGTTCCGAAAGTTTACGGGCTGATCGTTCTTAATTCTGCCGGGAATGAACATCATTCAAGAACTCTGAAGGTTGCGATCGTTCAGCCAAATATCGACCCATACGCGAAATGGTCCGGCAGTGCGAGCCAGATTATGGAGGAGTATGAAAATGAAACTTACGGTATCGTCAAAAATAAACCAGAGCTCGTCGTCTGGCCAGAGACGGCGATTCCGTTTTATGTCCTGCTTCCACAGAATGGTTATTTCAGATATGAGCTCCAGAAATTCATTGACAGCTGTCAGGTTTCGCTCCTAAGCGGGCTGCCTCTTGCACGTTATTACGCAAGAGATGACAGCGCGGAACCAAGCAGTCACTTCGATGAACTTGCGCATAGATATTACGACGCATACAACGGTGCCGCGCTGTTTGAACCGCATAAGAATATAAACCAGACCTACGGAAAGATGATTCTCGTGCCTTTTGCTGAGCGGATCCCTTATGCCGATGCCGTGCCTTTTCTGATCAAGCCGCTGAAATGGGGAGTGGGAATAAGCAACTGGGCACGTGGAAAGGACACGACTGTTTTCGAACTCAGGAACGGAGTTACTTTTTCGACGGTCATTTGTTACGAGAGTATTTTTCCCGATTACGTCCGCGAATTTGTCAATAGAGGCGCGGAAATCCTGGTGATCATTACGAACGATGGATGGTTCGGAAATTCTTCAGGGCCGTACCAGCATGCGGCATACGCAATCATACGTGCCGTTGAAAATCGGAGGGCGATCGTGCGCGCGGCGAATACCGGTATCTCCGAGTTCATCGATCCGTACGGCCGACACATCGGTAAGCAGACCAGTCTGAATGAAGAGACGACTCTCGTCGCTGACGTTCCAATCGAGGACACATCCACTTTTTATGTACGCCATGGCGACTGGATCGCGCATGCTGCGGAAATTACTTCCATCGGGTCAATTCTTATCGGACTTTTTCTTAAATTGATGAACAAGAAATAAGGAGACACTGATACGTACTACATTGATTTGAGAAGCGACACAGTCACGAAGCCAAGTGAAGCGATGCGGAGAGCGATGGCAAGCGCCGAAGTTGGCGATGATGTTTTCGGTGAAGACCCCACTGTAAATCGTCTGCAGGAGAAGGTTGCCGATCTTCTCGGCAAGGAGAGCGGATTGTTCGTTCCAAGCGGCACAATGTCCAATCAGCTTGCGCTGAAGACTCACACGAATCCCGGAGACGAGGTCATCGTGGAAAAAGATTCGCACATTTTCAATTACGAGACCGCGGCGCCCTCTTTGCTTTCGGGAGTTCAACTGAATCCGGTGCCTGGTGTTCGTGGACTCATGACCTCCCAAGCCGTGGAAGAGGCAATTCGACCTGAAGATTATTACATGATGCCGACCAGGCTTGTTTGCGTCGAGAACACCCACAACCGCGGTGGTGGAAGTATTTATCCAATGAACTTGATCAGTGATATCAAGCAGGTGACTGTCCGGCACAATCTGAAATATCATCTTGATGGTGCGCGTCTCTGGAACGCATCCGTCGCGACAGGAATCAAGGTGTCGGACTATGCGAAATTCTTTGACTCCGTTTCGGTTTGCCTTTCAAAGGGCTTGGGAGCGCCGGTCGGATCCGTACTTACCGGGACAAAAGAGTTCATCGATAGAGCACACCGCTTCCGCAAGATTTTCGGCGGAGGGATGCGACAGGTAGGAGTCCTTGCAGCCGCCGGCCTCTACGCGCTCGAGAACAATGTTGACCGTCTCGCTGAGGATCATGAGAAGGCAAAGGCCTTTGCAAGAATACTCTGCGAGTCGCAATTTTATGAAGTCAACCTCGATCATGTGGAAACCAATATCATAATTTTCGGAGTTCGGCCGCCGTTGACGATGAACAAACTCTTGGCCGATATGAAAACATCCGGTGTATTATTGTCGGCGGGAAGTGCAGGAAAAGTCAGGGCGGTGACTCACCTCGACGTTTCCATGAAAGATGTGAAGAAAGCGGCAGAGACTCTGGTAAAATACCGTGCGAGTTGAGAAGGATCAGAGTTCGGGGATGCCGGAGTCTGCCGGCCCTTTCAATTTCAAATATCAGAGGGAGGTCAAGACACACGAGATTGATATCCAGCAAGTTGTCCATAACGTTGTTTACTTCTATTATTTTGAGGAAGCCCGGATCGAATATTTGAAAGCACTGGGATTCCCGATCAAGAACGAGATAGTAATTGACGGCGTTGAGTTCGTGATCGCTCACAATGAGGCGGACTATCATGAGCCTGCACGACTCGGTGATTGCCTGACAATCTGCGCACGCATTTCAAGGATCGGACGCACGAGTTACGCGTTTGAACTTGAAGCCGTTCGACAAGACGGAGTCAAGATATGCTCGGGCCTAACGACTGTAGTCGCAGTTCGAAAAGGATCTGGACGCCCGGTGCGCGTGCCTGATCGGATGAGAAAAAAGATCGAACAATTCGAAGGAGTGGTGTTTAATGCCGCCGGTGATTGAACGTATTCCGGACCAATCAGAACTTGAAAAAGCAAAGTCGGCGGGATACACTCACTACCCGATCGTCATCGAGATTCTTGAAGACATCTACACACCCGTCGGTCTCTATGTCAGACTCCGAGAGCTTGGCGCAGACAGTTTCCTTCTTGAAAGTGCCGAGGGGGGAGAGAACATCGGCAGGTATTCGTTCATCGGAGTGAACGCGTTCGCCACGTTCCTCGTTCAGGACGGTGACGTCACACTGAAAATCGGCAATGAAAGCAAGACGACAAGCGCGTCTCCCGTCTCCGAGTTGAAGAAGATCTTTTCCGGATTCAAAGTATTTCCTCTCGAGAATCTGCCTCGTTTATCCAGCGGAGCGGTCGGATATTTCGGATATGATTTTGTGAAATATTTGGAATCGATCCCGATGAGAGAGCCGGCGAACCCGCTCCCTGAAGTTCTTTTGAATTTCTACGATTCGGTACTTGCTGTTGACAACTTGAAAAGGCGAATCGTGCTTGTAAGCTTGATTCCGTTGAATGGACCATCGGCGAAGATCGGAGAAGCGGTTAAGGATCGCTTGAACTACCTGAAGAAGATCATCGGTTATTTTGGAGAAAAGCATGAAGTGACTGAGCCGGCTGCCTGCAAAGTTGGCGAGGCGAAGTTCAACATGTCGAAGGACAATTACAAAAAAATAGTCAAGCGCGCCAAGGAGTACATCATCGACGGGGATATTTTCCAGGTCGTTCTCTCACAACAGGCCGAATTCGATTTCAAAGGCGATCCGTTCCTGTTGTATCGCGCCGTTCGTGCTTTGAATCCATCGCCATACATGTTTTACCTCGAGTCATCTGTCAAGAACAGGAGACTCGCGGTCATAGGCTCTTCTCCAGAAATGTTTGTGCGGAAGGAGGGTGACAGGATAGAAACTCGACCCATAGCCGGAACAAATCCGCGCGGCGCTAACGCCGAGGAAGATGAACAGCTCACCCGAAAGCTTCTTGCGGATGACAAAGAGAAAGCCGAGCACGTTATGCTGGTAGACCTTGGTCGAAACGATATTGGCCGTGTTGCTTCGACAGGAACCGTTCACGTGGACAATTTCATGCATGTGGAAAAGTTCTCACATGTCATGCACATAGTGTCTGATGTCGTTGGCAAGATTGATAGCGGTAAGGACGCGATCGAAACCTTTGCGGCCTGCTTCCCGGCTGGAACTCTCAGCGGGGCACCAAAGGTCCGGGCAATGGAGATCATCACGGAGCTCGAGGATACAGCGAGACAGATTTACGGCGGCGCGATCGGATATATCGACTTCAACAACAACATGGACACGTGTATAGCGATCCGCACATTTGTCGTAGACGGTGAGAAAGCATATTTGCAGGCAGGAGCCGGCATCGTCTACGACTCAGACCCGGAGCGCGAGTACAACGAGTCAATCAACAAAATGAAGGCGAATCTTGAGGCGTTGAAACTTGTCGGTAGTTTTCGATGATACTCTTAATTGACAATTACGACTCCTTCGCATACAATCTCTGTCAGTATCTCGGCGAGCTGGGAGCGAAAGTGCTCGTTGTGCGAAATGACAAGATTACTTTGGAGGAGATACACGCGAAGAAGCCGGAGGCAATCGTAATCTCTCCCGGTCCGAAAAGACCTCACGAGGCAGGCATTTCCGAGCCAGCAATAAAGGAATTCCATAAGTCGCTCCCGATCTTAGGCGTATGTCTTGGACATCAAGCGATCGGAGAAGTATTCGGATGCCAGATCGTAAAAGCGCCTTCACCGGTGCACGGAAAAACTTCGCATATAATCCACAACGGCAAATCCATTTTCAGTTCGATGCCAGTTCCTTTTTCTGCGACCCGCTATCATTCCTTGATCGTCTCCCGTGAGAATTTCCCTGAACAGCTCGAGATCATTGCATGGACCGCGGACAATCTCGTGATGGCCCTGAAGCATAAAGATTATCCGACTGTGGGGGTTCAGTTTCATCCTGAATCGATCATGACAGAAGAAGGGAAGACACTCTTACAAAACTTTTTAGATGGAAGAATTTGATAATGAGCATGACAGTAAATCACAACCAGGGCAGCGATCGGTTGTCCGTTCTCGAAGCACGCCAGAGAGATATCTGGAGAATATTCAAGATAATGTCGGAGTTTGTCGATGGCTTTGACCTATTTACCAGAACGGGACCTACCGTTTCTATTTTTGGCTCGGCACGCATGAAGCCCGGAAGTAGGTACTACGAGCTTACGCGACAGGTGGCTTTCGGGTTGGCACGAACTGGATACGCAATTGTCAGCGGCGGTGGTGGAGGTTTGATGGAAGCAGCAAACCGCGGAGCAAAAGAAGCGGGCGGCGGATCGGTCGGCCTAAATATCGAACTTGCTTTTGAACAAAGACCCAACGAGTACATCGATCCTGACAAGCTCTTGACTTTCCAACACTTCTTTGTCCGCAAGGTTATGTTTGTGAAGTATGCGCAGGGATTCGTTGTAATGCCGGGTGGCTATGGAACGATCGACGAGTTTTCAGAGGCGCTCACTCTGATGCAGACTAGCAAGACGATAGCTTTTCCTGTCATTCTCATGGGTAGCACCTATTGGAGCAAGTTACTCGACTGGATGAAGGAAACTGCACTTGAAGAAGGATGCATCTCGGAGGAGGACTTGAAAATCTTCCATGTTTGTGACGAACCGGATGAGGCCGTCCAGATTATCAAGGATTTTGGCATTCGCCATGGCTATGTCACGAACTTCTAAGACATTCCTTCTCATTGTCACGCCCGCGGCGATCTCAGCTCTCGCTATTCTCGGTGTTGTGCTGAGACTGCCGCTCGTCAGTTTCAGCCAGACACAATCGCAGACTAGCGGAGTTGCTCAGAGCGTAAGGAGGCTTTCTCAATATAGAATTCCGGACTCGCTAGACTTTTGCGGAGAGAGGGTTCCGTTGGAGATCCCAGATGTACGGGAGAGAATGGAGCAGGCATTTTATACGGAATTCTCCGACCCGCAGATTATTCTAGACTTGAAACGGAGCACCGAGTATTTTCCATTCATTGAACAAAGATTGCGTGATATGAATCTCCCCTCGGACCTGAAATACCTTGCTGTTGCGGAGAGCGCACTTCGAAATTTGGTGTCGAGCAGGAGCGCAGCCGGTATCTGGCAATTCACAGACGATAACGCGAGGAGATACGGATTAATTGTCGACGTGTATTTTGACGAGCGTTTCAATTTTCATAAGGAGACTCAAGCCGCTCTGAAATGTTTGAGCGATCTATACTCCACCTTCGGGAGCTGGTCGCTTGCTGCAGCCGGCTACAACATGGGAGGCGGCGGTGTTAAGGCAAGTTTGGATTACCAGATGGTGAGAAACTACTACAGTCTTTATTTGAACGATGAAACTTCCCGCTTTGTATTCAGAATAGTCGCGCTGAAACAAATTATGTCCCACTACCAAATGTATGGCTTTGAACTAACACAGTCTGATTTCTATCAGCCTCCGGAGACAAAGCTGGTAGTCGTTACGCAGATCCCCGATCTTGCCACCTGGGCAAGGCAACAGGGATCGAGCTACAAAGAGGTCAAGTATTTGAACCCCTGGCTCATAAACAGGAGTCTTCCGCCGGGAACCTGGGCTATCGAGCTTCCGAAGTATGCGCAGCGAGTTTTGTTCACTTCGCCTGCACCTGTCATTGATTCTACTCTCGAAAACTCCGGCAGCGAGCGGCAAGGCAAAGCGAGCACGACATACATAGTCAAGCCCGGGGATACCCTCGAGAGAGTCGCGGCCATTTACGGTGTCTCCGTGAGAGATCTGGCGCGATGGAATGACTTGAAGGACCGGAACCATTTGAGAGCTGGAGAAAAACTGAAAATAATGATCGAGAGTCCCGAGCCCAACCAGTAATCAGATTTGTGGATCAAGTTCGGTCCCGGAGTAGAGCCACACAACAGCCTTGACGGAATCTTAGATGAAATCATTAGAGTTATCAGATGCACGAGAATTTGATTCCATTTCTTTTCACAACGGCGGGTATATAAGCTATCAAATTTATTTTGAATTGCCTTTCAGTCGAAAAATCGTCGTAGGGAAACTGGGCAGGTTCTCATTTCCAGCAGGAAGTTATGTGTACACCGGCAGCGCGAAGAAGAGAATTCGGCAGCGCATCTTGAGACATCTTTCTCCCACAAAGAAATTGAGATGGCACATTGACTTTCTCCTTGTCCAGAGTGGAACAATAATTTCCGGGATCAGACTGTCTGACAAAGAAGAATGCAAACTAAATGAAGCGACTATCGGTGAAATCATCGTTCCCGGCTTCGGTGCTTCTGACTGCAAGTCAAAATGCTCAAGTCACCTGAAGTTACTCAACTGCGCAGCTTAACCTGGTCTATTATCGAACCGTCATTCAACCAATTTTGACACACGCTGATTATCATGGACTGCTCTCAAGCACCTTTCAAGAGATAGCTATCTAGAGGGCAGAGTGATATTCTATGCTTCTGTAATAAGACACACCTAGAAGGAGTGGAGAGATGACATTGCACCAATTACTTCGTCGAAACGTGAAGCGTGGGTTCGCCGCTTTTGCGTCTGCAACTTTTTTCTTTCTGAAATTGCACTCGGTTGACGCCGCGACCTGGGTAACCGCTTCAGAACAGAAAGACACAACTGACTTGATGCAGAATATCAACTTTAGAAATATCGGTCCTGCAGCTGCGGGTGGAAGAGTCAGCGCTGTTGTCGGTATACCGGGTCAGCCAAATATCTATTACATCGGAGCTGCAGGTGGCGGCGTATTCAAAACAATTGATGGAGGTATTTCGTGGAAGCCGGTGTTCGAAAGGGAGGCTTCTCTGTCCATCGGCGCGATTGCGGTTGCACCTTCAAACCAAAATTTTGTTTGGGTCGGAACCGGCGAAGCTAACCTCAGGAACGATATAATAATCGGCCAGGGAATATTTTTCTCGCCGGATGCAGGGAAGTCCTGGCAATTCATGGGATTGAAAGATGTTGGACAGATTTCACGCATCGTCATCGATCCATCTGACCCGAACACAGTATTTGTAGCGGCAATTGGTCATGCCTGGGCACCGAACTCTGACAGAGGAGTTTTTCGGACAACTGACGGCGGAAGGAGCTGGGAAAAAGTCCTGTTCGTAAACGACACGACCGGAGCTTCAGATCTCATCATGGATCCCGGCAACCCAAAGGTGTTATTTGCCGGCATGTGGCAAGTGGTAAGGTATCCGTGGGCGCTGAATGACGGCGGACAGGGGAGCGGAATTTATCGCTCGACAGATGGTGGATCGACGTGGAAGAAATTATCAGATGGTCTGCCGAAGGGCTTACTGGGCAGAATCGCCCTGGCTGCCGCACCGAGTGATCCAGGCCACGTCTATGCCTTGATCGAAACCAGGAATGGACTGCTTTGGGATTCAAAAGATCTTGGCGACCATTGGAGTATGGTTAGCAACAATCACATGCTCGATGTCAGACCATTTTATTTCTCACGCTTCGTTGTCTCGCCGGAGAATGAAGACAAGCTCTACTTCCTTTCGTTCCTGATATCAAAGTCGACCGACGGCGGCAAAACTGCAAAGAGCATAAACGGCGGAGTCCACGTCGACCACCATGACATTTGGATTGATCCCCAAAATCCCAACCGGATGATTCTGGGAAACGATGGAGGAGTGTACCTCTCGGTTGATGGCGGCGAATCATGGCGGTTCATGAACAATTTGCCGATCGAACAATTCTATCAGGTTGCCGTTGACAGCAGCAAGCCCTACAACCTCGGCGGCGGCCTGCAGGACAATAACGCGTGGTATGGTACATCCAACAACCTGTATGGCCGCGGAATCACAGGACAGAATTGGTTCATCGTTGCTGGCGGAGATGGTGAATATGTTGTCCCGGCGCCGAGCGATCCTAATATTGTCTACGCGGAATCGCAAAACGGATGGCTGTCGAAGATCGACCTTAAGACGGGGTTGTCAAAAGACATCAGGCCATACCTGTATGACGCTCCCGACATGTCGCCGGCGCAGTTAAAATATCGCTTCAACTGGACCACGCCTATCGCGGTGTCAAGCACTAACGAGAATGAAGTCTATCTTGGAGCAAACGTTCTGTTCAAAACCGCCGACGGTGGAGACCGGTGGGAGGTTATCAGCCCGGATTTAACCCGAGACGATAAGTCCAAACAAATACCGAGCGGCGGAAAGGTGCAGCTCGACGTTAGCGGGGCAGAGAATTACGACACGATACTCTCGATTGCAGTGTCTCCGCTTGACTCAAATGTGATTTGGGTTGGAACGGATGATGGTCTGGTTCAGGTGACCCGCGACGGCGGAAAAACATGGGAGAACGTTTCCAAGAATATTCCACATCTTCCTGAATGGGGACGCTTCTACCAGGTCGATCCATCACCGTTTAACCCAGGTGGTTGTTATGTCGCGGCAGATTTCCATGAGCTTGACAACAACAAGCCTTGCGTTTTTCGTACGGGTGATTTTGGGAAAACGTGGATGTCAATCTCAAATGGTTTGCCGGAGAATTATCCGGTCCACGTTGTCCGTGAAGATCCTAACAAGCGAGGCTTTTTGGTTACGGGAACTGACGGCGGACTCTTTTACTCCACTGATGATGGCACAGAATGGAAACCTGTGAAGACTGGTTTCCCGGCAGTCAGTGTGTATGATTTAAAATTTGTCAAGCAGACTCACGATCTTGTCGTGGCTACACATGGACGGGGAATATTTATTCTGGACAACATTACGCCTCTTGAGGAGTATGATTCGAAAACCGAGAGGGAACAGTTTCATTTATTTTCAACATTGCCCACGTATATGTACCATTTGTGGCATAGAGATGGATTCAGCGATCTCAGCACTTACTCGGCGCCGAACCCGCCGAATGGAGTGATGATTGATTATTACCTTGAGGATACGCTTAGCACAACTCCGGACGAGAAGAAGGAGCATGAGACGCCGGTCAAGATAGAGATCAGCGACGAAGGTGGAGTTCATGTAGCGACTCTCTACGGGCTTGCGCAAAAGGGTGTGAATAGATTCGTCTGGAACATGAGATACCAGAGTGCTGGTGTTCTTATGCTCGATAACAAGGAACCTCAAAGAACCAATCCGTACACTACAAATGGGCCGATGGTTGTTCCAGGAATTTACAAAATCTCCGTAACTGTTGGCGGGAAAAAAGACTCGACCCTAGTTGAAGTGAAGCCTGATCCAAGACTGAACGTTCCTGCCGATTATTTCACTTCAAACACCGCGGCCGGTCTGAAGTCGAGAGATGAAGCAACCGCTCTAAATCAAATGCTGGACAGGATTCAAAACGTCCAGGATCAGATTGCAACCATCAGAAAGTCTGTTGCAACGGACGAAGATGGAATGAAAGACGGAAGATACAAACGGGTTCTCGATGAGGCTAGTGCTCTGGACAAAAAGTTGATCGTCCTGAAGGACACTGTCTACAATAAGTCTGTCCAGCACGAGGTCGGCGAGGACGACATACATGCTTTTTCAGATTTTCATTCACAGCTTGCCGGATTCATGTCCAACTTTGTATCTCCATATGACGGCATCCCTCGAGATGTGGTTCTGGATCAGTCAAATCAGTTTTCGGAGCAGCTCGACAAATATCTCGAACAATTCAATAACATGTTGGACAAAGATATTTCATCATTCAACAAGATCGCACTGGAGAATTCAGTACCGATAATCTTTGGTGGACCGCGTATCGAGGTGAAGAAGTAGCGGAGTACGTTTGAAGCGCCGAGTGGATTTCGGTTCATTCAATCGTCTGTAGGTGTTACAGAATCAGTGTTATGTTACTTTGTATGCTTTCTGCGGTCCTTTCTGGACGTTAGACTTCCTCAGGTATCCCCTGTTGCATCCGAGACCTTTCCCGCATAGACACAGTAGTTCAACGGACCGGAGAATCGTGGGACTGTCGAGCTGAAGACTGTCACGAGATGATCGTGTGTTGCTTTAGCTCACTTAAGATCATAAATTACATTGTCCGTTAGGGGTGCTTCCCGAGTCGACGGTGTCAACTCGAGAGGCTGAGAAGAAACCCTACGAACCTGATCTGGGTAATGCCAGCGGAGGAAAATGGACGAAGCTTCTCCATTAACCGTTTTGGGCTGCTGGGTTGCCCGGTAGCGTGAAACGGTTTAACTGTTTAGAGAGAAGCTATCATGAAATCAAATGTTGCCCTCTTAGTTCTGATATTCTTTTTTGCCGGCACCGCACTTGCGCAGGATAGATACGCCCTCCGAGGAACGGTCAGAGACTCGATCGATAATTCGGTCCTGATTCATGCAGAGGTGAAGCTCCTTCCATTGTCCTCGACGACTTCAACAAATTCTGCTGGCAAGTTCGAATTCTCGAATCTCATGCCCGGAGATTATCTCTTGGAGGTCACGGCACACGGGTACAATATATCGACAGTGTCGGCCGTTGTTCCGTGCCCTGAGATCATGGTCTATCTCGTAAGAAAAACTTACAAGCTCCTGCCGATTCTCGTCACCGCTCAGATTGCGAAGGAGCGGGAGACACCAGTGACATTTAGCGATCTGCCCGGAAAGAGTGTGAGCGAGCAGTATACCTTCCAGGACATTCCGGTCATGCTTTCGCAGCTTCCCTCTACCACTGAATACTCCGAGAACGGTGAGGGGATCGGCTATTCATACATCACGATGCGAGGGTTCGATCAACGAAGGATTTCCATAATGGTCGATGGAATTCCGCAGAACGATCCGGAAGACCACAACGTGTACTGGATTGATGTTCCTGACCTGCAGGCGAGCACAAGAACGATCCAGGTACAACGCGGGGCGGGAAGTGAATTCTATGGTCCTCCGGCAATAGGTGGATCGATAAACCTCGAGACCACGAATCTCGCAAACCGCCAGATGTTAAATTTTTCTTTGGGGGCTGGATCAACCGGATCCAACGGGGTTGTCCAAAGATATGCGGCGACCCTCAGCTCTGGTATTGTCGGTGGTCGGTACTCCATCTATGCTCATCTTGCAAAGAATATGACCGACGGGTACCGACAAAATTCATGGGTAGACCTAAACAGCTATTTCCTTAACGCGGCACGTTATGACGAAGATGTAACAACCGAGATCAGCATCTATGGTGGACCCATATCCGACGGACTTTCATACCTGGGCCTCCCGAAGTTCGCTGCACTTAATAAGAATCTCCGCACGGCGAACTGGGATGATTGGAACACGGACAGCAGCATGGTTAACTATTCTCCGCACATGACTCGTTTCATCTCAGGTAATGGTCTGGACACGGTCTATGCTGTCCCGAGAAGAAGTTCAGAAATAGAAAATTTCTCACAGCCGCACTTTGAGATTCTAAACGAGTGGAAGATCTCTCCGACGCTAACTCTGAATAATTCAATCTTTGCGATTCTTGGATCGGGTTTCTTCGACTATGATGGCTCTTGGGCCGAGACAAACTACTTTCGGATAACTTCACAATACGGTTTTAATCCGACTGCGAATCCAAGCGACGCCTTAATACACGCATACGAAGACCTCAGACAATACGGATGGCTTCCCCGCTTTACGATTCAGCACCGAAGTGGAACACTTGTTCTTGGGGCCGAACTGGATCGAAACTACTCGAATCATTGGGCGAGCATTAGATGGGCGAACGATCTGCCACCCGGTCTGTCGTCTGACTACCATTATAATGAGTGGCGAGCTCGCACTGATGTGGCGACTGTCTATGGCCACGAACTGTACGACGTCGATGAACGGCTTACTTTGATGTTAGACCTGGAGTATGAATTCAAGCAATACAAATTCTATGATGAGAAATTTGTCGGGAACGAATTTACTGTGCCGTACCACTTCTTGAATCCTAGAGTTGGATTGAACTGCAACATTTCTCAGGTTTCCAGCATTTATTTTAGCGTCAGTCAGACATCGCGCGAGCCGCAGCTCACCAGTATCTACAACGCCGATGAATCAAGCCTCGGAGAGACTCCTTTCTTCGCGCCGAACCCCGACAGCACTTCTTTCAATTTTGGCGACCCGCTCATTAAGCCGGAGACACTCAATGACTTTGAACTCGGATATCATTTCGATTCGAGAAGTGCGAGCTTCGGAGTGACGACGTATTGGATGGAATTCTACAATGAGCTCGTGTCGAATGGTCTCCTTGACCAATACGGCCAGCCGATTACAAGAAACGCAAAGAGGACCAGGCACATCGGGATTGAGTTGGAGGCCGGCGCGAATCTGACGGAATCTTTCTCTTTATATGGTAACTTATCACTCAGCAGAAACAAGTTTATTGATTACACCACATACAACGACACCTCCGGCGAGCCAATAACGAATGGCATTTCTCTAAACGGAAACCGCATTGCACAATTTCCGGAATTATTAGGAAATGTGAGAGCCTCCTTCAGCGCAAATGGTTTATCGGTTGTTCTGCTCGGTCAATATGTGGGTTCCCAGTACACCGACAATTTCCAGCTCCCTTCAAGAGAGATCGATCCTTACTTTGTTGTAAGCGGTTGGGTTTCATACAGAATTGACAAGTTCCTTTCACTTTCATCAATAGAGTTCAAGCTTTATGTGAATAATATTCTGAATCGCATTTACATTGCCCATGGCGACGGAGACTATTTTTATCCCGCGGCTACGAGAAACCTGTTCATGAATTGCTCAATCGACCTTTAGCCATAAATGGAGATTAACTCAGGATTCCGGCCAGTACTCGGCAAAGATGTTGTCCTCCTTTTCTGCAACGGCGTACCGCCTTCAAGACATCGTTTGAAAAGCCTTATTCCCCATCCGTCTCTCGTCGCTTGCGCCGATGGTGGAGCGCTAAAGGCAAGAATGTCCGGTTACGAGCCTGACATTGTCATTGGCGACCTGGATTCCTTTGTCCCACCAGACGAAGATGTGCGGAAAGCGGAGATAGTCGAAATGCCTTCTCAGGAGAATACTGACTTTGAAAAGACGCTTAGTGTTTTGTTCAACAGAGGAAGACGAAATTTCCTGGTGGTGTCGTTTTCGGGCGGAAGAATTGATCAAACGTTGGCCAATCTTCAAATTGCGTACGAGTTTTCGAAGAACTGCACGATAACTCTTGCCGATGACCAATATCTGATTTTGCCGGTGACAGGTAGTATTGATCTGAACGTCACACCGGACACCAGTCTCTCCATAATTCCCATGGAAAATCAAACGTACGTGGACACAGAAGGTTTGGCATTCGAACTTCATGATGCTCATTTAAGAACCGGTGGACAAGGAATAAGTAATAAAGCGCTTGCCGGCAAGATAAGAGTAAGTGTTCGAACTGGCGGCGTGCTTGTGTTTCTAAAGGACGTATGACTGCGAGATTGTCGGTCTATGACTGGTCTGTCATAGTTTTGTACTTTGCTGCGGTGGTCTTCGTCGGCTTTCGAGCCGCAAGGAGAGCGGGTAACCATATCGATGAGTACTTAGTCGCAGGCCGAAGTCTTACCCTCCCGGTTTTCGTTGCAACTCTCGTATCGACGTGGTACGGCGGAATTCTTGGAGTCGGAGAATTTTCGTATCGGTATGGAATCTCGAACTGGTTCATCTTTGGCGTGCCGTACTACTTCTTCGCAATTCTCTTCGCAATATTCCTGGCCCCGCGCGTTCACAAAACAAGGCTGCATACAATCCCGGACAAACTGAGAGAGACCTATGGTGATGCCACGGCAGTCATGGGCTCCTTTCTGACTCTCTTCATCGTGACGCCTGCACCTTATGTCCTAATGGTCGGAATAGTAGTCGAAATGCTTTCCGGTTGGTCTCTCGTTGCGTCAGTGGTATTCACGACGATCGCGTCAATCATTTATCTTTATTCCGGCGGGTTGCATTCCGATGTGCGAACGAATACCGTGGAGTTTATCCTGATGTACGTTGGCTTCGGCGTGATTCTTCCTTACTGCTATTTCCACTACGGCGGTCTGTCATTTATAGAATCTCACGTGCCTCCCGGACACTTGACGCTCACCGGTGGAAATTCCTGGCAATACATCATCGCCTGGTTTTTCATTGCGAGCTGGACGCTAATCGACCCAGCGTTCCATCAAAGATGTTACGCTGCAAGATCTGGATCGGTCGCACGATACGGCATCCTGGTCTCGGTGATATTCTGGCTCTTCTTCGATTTCATGACATCCACAGCCGGCCTTTACGCACGAGCAGTTGTCCCAAACCTTACTCAGCCGGCCATGTCATACCCCGCATTAGCAGAAGTGGTTCTGCCGAGCTTTGTGAAGGGTCTCTTCTACGTTGGAATTCTCGCGACTATCATGTCGAGCTTGGAAAGTCTTACCTTCATTTCTGCTGTGACGATCGGTAAAGATATTCTCTTTCGATTTATTCCCCGTCATAGCGACGACGCCGACCGCAAATCGAAAATTCTGTCCTATTCCCAAATCGGGATCTTTATCACTGCAATCATATCAATTACGATTTCTTTGCTGTTTCGGTCGGTTATTCAAATTTGGTATGACCTGGGCACTGTCTTTGTACCCGGGCTTTTGATTCCTTTGGTGACGAGCTATTTTCCAAAATTGCATGTCCGAGGGAAATATATTTTCTTGTCAATGACTTTCGGATGGGTTACTTCCCTTCTCTGGCTCGCTTCTGGATTGCTGCGCGGAAGCGCCCTGGATCCGAGATACATTTTCAACATTCAACCCATGTATCCCGGGCTGCTTCTTTCCGCTGTCTGTTATCTGGTCGGATATTTAATTAGAAAAAAAGAGACCCGCAAGCCACCAAGTTAACACAGTCACTAAAACTTTATTCGCAAGCAAACAGCCACGCTGCTCGTCCCCGGAACCACTCCCAGACCCGGTGACACATCAAACCCGGAGAGCTCCGCATCGATGTAGGCATCTAACATTGATAGCATGTAAACTCCGGCGATGTACCAGGCAAATGAATCCCGCTGATCACGATATGCGTCGCGCTCCTGCATCAGTATAGAGTTGCCATCTGGCGGAAGTGTTTTCAGAGAGGCAGCATATTGTGATCGATAGTACTGATAACTTCGGTTGTTCGAAATCCATTGCGAGATGAAAAAAGCCTGGATACCCACGATGATCGGAACCTTCCAGTAACTGCGGTTGTAAATTTGTCCCCCACCGGGTATCGCGGCCGAAAGCAATACGGCTTCAAGTGCGGACCTCTGATGTAGCTTGACTGAAACAGTGTCGGGTACTTTTTCCGAGTCGGCATTCGACAGAGCCAATCCCGAATAACACATACCAACATTTCTCCCGAGGCCTAACCTGGCTGGGCCGTCGACGCTCGTGGGTGTCTGTGCCATTGTAGAGTTTTCGATCGAGAGTAAAAGCGCCAGGAGCCAGGCAAATCGAATCTGCATCTTCCCCTGATTACTTGTGGGCAATAATATCTATCTCGATCAACGCATTGCGCGGCAGTGATGAGACTTCAACTGTCGTTCGTGCAGGGGGATGGTCTTTGAAGTACTCAGAGTATGCCTGGTTGAATTTGGCGAAGTCATTCATGTCCCGTAGATAAACCGTCGACTTCACAACGTTCGAAAGAGTGAGACCGATTGACTGCAGCATATCAGAAATGTTTCTCAAAATCTGGTGAGTCTGTTGAACGACCTCGTTTGACATTTCACCAGTGTCGGGCCTGAGTCCGATCTGTCCGGAGAAGAAAATGAAGTTATCAATCTCTATTCCTTGTGAGTAT
Source organism: uncultured Bacteroidota bacterium (assembly GCA_963704305.1). Lineage (GTDB taxonomy): Bacteria > Bacteroidota > Ignavibacteria > Kryptoniales > JAKASW01 > JAKASW01. The sequence goes on from OY969888.1 coordinate 3,524,436, forward strand.
GGTCCAATCGGCTGAGGTGCGGCTTGTGTTTCGATAATCTTCATCGCTCATTCCTTCTTTTCTCCGAGAATCAATTCAACTACTCTTCCCAAGTCGTCGTCACCGTAGAATTCGATTCTTAGCTCACCGGCGTTCGAGTCATTATAAATCACTTTAACTTTGGTGCCTAAATGATTTCTCAGCTTATCGATAATATCGAGCAGCAATGGATTGTTCTCGCTCCCATTTTTCTTAGAAAGCTTTGAGATCCCGGTGCTAGTACCTCTGCCGCTCTCCTTGGACAGAAGATGACGAACTTCGTTCTCAACCTGACGAACACTAAGGCTATTTCGAATGGTCTTGTTGAAGAGGTAAAACTGTTCACGTCGACCTTCAAGCGCCAAGAGTGAACGCGCATGTCCGGCAGAAATTTCGCCGAGGATGAGGCTCTTTTGAATCTGGGGCGGTAACTTCAATAGTCTCAAAAAGTTTGTGACGGTGGCTCTGTCTTTCCCTACCCTCGAAGCGACTTGCTCCTGAGTGAGACTGCATTCTTCGATTAATCTTTGGTAGCCGGTTGCGATCTCAATCGGGTTAAGATCTTCTCTCTGAAGATTTTCTGTGAGCGCTAATTCCAGCATCTTCGAATCTGAATCGACCTGGATAACGTATGCAGGAATTTCTTTCGATCCCAACTCAGTAACGGCACGCAATCGCCTTTCGCCTGACACCAGCTCATAAAGCCCGTTTTCGATTCGTCGAACAGTGATGGGCTGAACAAGACCATTTTCCCTTATCGAGTTCTTCAGCTCCTCCAAGCTTTCCTGGTGAAATTCCTTCCTCGGCTGAAACCTGTTGGCTTTAATCCTGCTCACCGGTATTTTCGCAATTGAGTCTACCGAAAAACCTACTGAAGCGTCTGCTGTAATTCTGTCGGAAGTGGTAGATTCCTTTCTTATTAGAGCGTCTAACCCCCTCCCTAATCGGATATTGGACTTCATGTCTTGGTATCTTCTCTACTATTTATGTGGGAAGGTGGGATTGAACCTGATGCTGCAGTCTCGCCTGCAACTGGAGGTTGTGCGGCTTCCGACTTGGGGCGTAGAAACTCTTTTGCCAGCTCCATGTAATGTCTCGCTCCGAGTGAGCCTGCGTCATACAAGATTATCGGTTTTCCAAAACTCTGCGCCTCGCTCAGTCTGACATTCCTGCCGATAACCGTGTGGAAAACCCCTTGATCGAAGTATCGTCTGACTTCGTCCACAATCTGGTTGGAGAGTTTCAATCGAGAGTCGAACATCGTGAGGAGTACGCCTTCCAATTCCAGGTGAGGGTTGAGATTCTTCTTGACCACGGAGATCGTGTTAAGAAGTTGTCCAAGTCCTTCCAGGGCAAAATATTCGGTCTGAACAGGAACCAGCACCGTGTCAGCTGCGACGAGCGCGTTCACCGTAAGCAACCCCAGGGACGGTGGGCAATCGACAAAAATATATTCAAAGTTTTCTTTGATCTGTTCCAACGCATTCTTCAGAAGACTCTCTCTGTTTTCAATCTCGACCAACTCGATCTCGGCCCCGACGAGATTAATATCTGATGGCATGAGCTTCAGAAACGATAATGAAGTGTCACGGATCGAAGCTTCGGCTGTCGAGGAGCCGATCAAAACATCGTACGTGCTGACGTGAGGCTGGCTTTTGTCAAAGCCGAGTGCACTAGTCGCATTTGACTGCGGGTCAATGTCGACCAAAAGCACCTTGTGCTCCAAAGCTGCGAGGCAAGCGGAGACATTGACAGTTGTCGTTGTTTTGCCAACGCCACCTTTCTGGTTTGCTACGGTTATTATTCTCCCCATGCCGCCGCTTCTGATCGATAATTCGATACTTCGCTCATCTGAACAGAATATAAGTTCAGGTGTGCAAATTTTCAATTATGCGACGCGACCCTCCATGGATATAGTCGGGCCCATCGATTCACTTGATTCGGATGCGTGTTCCCGTTACCAATCTGGACTCATCGGAAGCAAGGAAGACAAATGGCTCGGTGACGTCTTCAGGAAGTTTAAAAGTGAAAGGGTCAATGTCGGGGAAAGCCATTCGTACCATGTCAGTGTTCGTACGGCCGGGTTCACCATGTTGACTCTCACTCCAGCGTCCTTGAGTTCTTCAGAAAGCATGAGAGTAAGACCCTCTACGGCAAACTTAGACGGAAGGTAGGCGCCCCATTCCGGTCGTGGTCGTGGCACAACGCCCGAAGTAATATTTATGATGGATCCGGATTTTTGTTTTGTCATTTCCTCCGCAGCAAGCTTGGACAGCATGTAGACCGCATTAACGTTCACATTAAAGACGCTCTGCCAATCCGTCAGGTCGATCGAGGTTACCTTGGTTCGCTTGCCTAGAATTCCGGCGGCATTGACCAGTATGTCAATTCTCCCTTGAAGCTTTACTGTGTCAGCAACTATTCGCTGGCAATTTGCAGGTATGGCTAGGTCAGCAACTAATCCAGTGCATGATCGGCCGCGCTTTTCAAGTTGTTCCACCAACGAATCCAATAACCTTTCGTTTCTGGCCACCGCAATCACCCTTGCGCCTTCCTCCGAATATTTGTAGGCCACTGCCCTGCCGATACCTCGTGAGGCACCAGTCACGATTGCCACCTTATCTCTAAGTTTCATGTGGATAAGATAAGATTGCCTCGGTAAGACTTCAATTGATTGTTAGACCGAGCGAGGATATATTTCGAAAAATTATGTGGCGGCTATGAGAATGATCGTCTTCCTCCTCATTTTTCTCGCATCTATTATTTTCTTCTGCCTGAACGTAAGGAAACTTGTCGATCGTCTGAAGATTGGCAAAGCTGAGCAACGCTTCGACCACGCAGGAAAACGTATTGGCAGGGTTCTTTCGATAGCGTTCGGCCAAAGGAAACTTCTTCGTGAGCCGATTGCTGGCTGGATGCATTTCCTAATTTTCTGGGGATTCGTAATATTGTTGACCGCCATATCTGAGAGTCTCTTGGAAGGGTTCGGAGAGAACTTATCTCTCAGTTTCCTCGGCGTGGTCTACGGCCCTTTAGTATTTTTGCAGGATGCGTTCGCCGTCCTCGTTATTCTTTCTGTGCTCGTCGCTTTGTACAGAAGAAATATCGCTCGCGTCGAGCGTCTCCGCGTTTCCACCCATTCAGCATTCGATGCAAATCTGATTCTTCTTTTGATCCTCTCAATAATGGTATCCATGCTACTACAGAATAGCATGCATGTCGCGCTCGAAGCATCTCAAGCTGCTGCGTCCGATACGCTTGATTCCGGCGCTCGCTTTTTCTCTTCCGCGCTTGCAGCTCTGTTCTCACCTTATTCGATTCACACAAAAGAAACTCTGTTCCAGGTGTTCTGGTGGATCCATATCCTCTTTGTCCTGGGGTTCCTGAATTATCTGCCTTACTCGAAACATCTCCACATCGGGTCCTCGTTCTTTAACGTCTACTTCTCAAGCCTGAAGCCGCGCGGAGAATTGAAGCCGCTGGACCTGGAGGCGGAGAACATCACGCGATTTGGTGCAGGTGATATTGAAGACCTTTCGTGGAAGCAGCTCCTCGACGGCTTTACCTGCACCGAATGTGGGAGGTGTGATTCAGTATGTCCTGCCAACCTGACTGGTAAGCCTCTTTCCCCACGGAAGATAATCACAGATATACGACATCGCACCATGGAGAAGCCGTCTGCGCTCGCAGAGGAACAAAAGGTGGAGCAGAAAAATTTAGTTGACGGTTACATCACAGAGGATGAACTCTGGTCCTGCACCACTTGCCGCGCCTGCATGGAAGAATGCCCGGTGATGATCGAACATGTCGATTCCATCATTGACATGCGCCGCTATCTTGTGCTTGACGAGTCGCGTTTCCCTGCTGAGCTGGCAGCTGCATATCGGAACCTCGAGAACAATTACACGGTTTGGGCATTCAACTGGCGCGACCGTGCAAAATGGGCAGAGGGATATAATGTGCCGATCGCATCGGAGATCGGGGACAAATTCGATATTCTTTTCTGGGTCGGATGTGCGGGAAGCTTCGACATGCGCTATCAAAAAGTGGTCCGAGCATTTGCGCAGCTAATGAATATCGCCGGAATGAGATTCGCTATTCTTGGCAACGAAGAAAAATGTACCGGAGACCCTGCAAGGCGAAGTGGAAACGAGTATCTCTCGCAGATGCTGGTCAAGGAGAATGTTGAGACCCTGGCTCGGCACAAGGTAAAAAAGATCGTTACGACATGTCCTCATTGTTTCAACACTTTGAAAAATGAATACCCTGATTTCGGCGGGAACTATGAAGTCATTCACCACACTCAACTTATCCAGGAGTTAATCGAGTCAGGCAAGCTCAAATTGAATGCTTCACAAAAAACACGTATTACTTACCATGATTCATGTTATATTGGAAGGTATAATGGAATCTATGAGGCTCCGCGCAAGGCGATCGGCAACATAGATGGCATTGAGCTTGTGGAAATGAATCGCTCAAAAGACAGAGGGTTCTGTTGCGGAGCCGGCGGCGGAAGGATGTGGATGGAAGAAAAAATTGGCAAGCGAGTGAACATAGAAAGAACGGAAGAAGCACTTTCGACCAATCCCAACGTCATCGCGTCTGCTTGTCCGTTTTGCATGACTATGTTGACCGATGGCATCAAGGCTAAGGAAGCCGAGAAAGTTCTCGTGAAGGATGTTGCCGAGATTGTTATTGAGGCTGTGGGCAACACCGCGGTTGAGGCTTCTGCCAACTAAGGCATAAGAGAAAAGACTAAACAAAGGAGGTCAATTGAAATCCGTAGCAATCATACTAGTATGCGCCTTTATCATGACTGTCAGCGGGGAGGCTCAGTACAAACTTGAATACCGTGCGTCCGGTCCCGCTCCTCTTCATTACAAATCGTACGCAACTGTTTTGAGCACTCAGTCAATGATGGGCCAAGAGTCAAAATACTCAGTCATTTCTAATCAGGCGATTAGCATGACGAGCACAAAAGCAGACAGCGAGTTGGTTTATTCGATAACTATCGATTCGAGCGAGAACCTTGTAATTCTTCCGAGCGGCGACACCAACAGGACTCCCTCGCCCACGATTGGCAAGGCAAAGGAAACGAGAATTCGTCCTGACGGAAATGAAATCTCTTCGAAATGGCTTGACACCGCTTTCGCAAGCACCCCTGCTGCTCAGATGCGGGATTTCGGAAGTTACTTCGTTAGACTTCCTCAAGGGGCAGTCGATACCGGAGCCACATGGAATCAAAATAGGATTGACACGGTCGGTGTGCCGGGCGGTCAAGGAAAAATAGTGGTCGGCACAAACACGGACTACAAACTAGTGGGTAAGGAAGAAACTGGCGGCGTTCCCTGTGCCAGGATCGAGTATACTGGTAAAGTCTCTCTCAAGGGATCAGCTTCGATTCAGGGCATGGATCTGGCTATTGATGGCAGTGGCAACATCTCGGGCTCAGCCTTGTTTGACCTTAACAATGGCAGGGTTGTCAAGATCAGCGGCACGTCAAATCAAGACTTTGTGATGGCGTCATCAGGTGAGAATGCCATGACGATTCCAATGAGTCAGAAGACAACCTACGATCTTTTTCTGGCTAAATAGTTCTGCCTGATTTCCTTTAGCTTCTGCTTCAAGTTGTCTGGAAGCATCGGGCTAACGACGTAAGTTTGATTATTGGCTGAGTTAGAAATGCAAGTCTGCTCAGCCAATTTTACTATACTCCCTTCGAGTCGCTCTCCATTCAAAAGCACCATCTTGTAGCCAAGTAGCGCATTCTTGACTGAGACTGCGGTGTCGATGAAATCGATTGCGGTTGTGTTGATCAAGCTTCCGATCAAGTCGTGCACTTCAGTCAATGGAATGCCGGTGCCGTTGACCTGCCAGACCGAGTCTCTGTGAACGAAATTGTAAAGCGTGTCCCCCACTATAAAGTCGATAGATTGAATGTTGTTCACGCTGAAAGAAAAAATCTCTTTGTCCCGCCAATCAGTCAAACTCTCGCCGGCGATCGTCCTGATGTTCGTCGCCAAGTTCAATATCTTCATCTCTCCATGGAACTGAACATAGCATCCATTGAAATCTGGCGTAACAGCACCAAGGCGGAACGAAACGGTACGGCCGTCGATTTGCTGAATCGATATCGTCGGTGAGTCTGGACCAAGACCGTAGGCTGAGCTGTCTGACATGTTGTCTGCCACGACTGACGCAGATGGATTGGCTGCAATCCGTGAGAGGATGATGCTCACTTGTCCCTGATCAGCCGGGTAGTGAATGGGAGAAATTATCAGCCACCGACCTTCTTGCTTGACAATTACGATTCCTTTAGTGGTCACGATGGAAACTCGATTGACTTTTGAAGTATCCAACCCTGAGAAAGGCGTGGACTTCTCAGTCGTCGTCATCGTTGAAGTCAACCTCTGGACAGCATAAATGACCGCCAAGATAATTAAGATCCCGAGAAGTATCTTAGTCGACTTGCTCATCGGCATTTTCGACTTCCTTCCCTATGCTTGAACGGTACGCTTTGCGGCGATTCACAGTTCTGCGCCAGTAAGTCAAGCCGAAGGCAAGCACTATTAATGGTGGAAAACCTATGATTATGTCCTTCGTGGCCGTTCGCGTCGAATCGGACACAGGCTTGAGCGGATCAGGCAGGAAGGACTTGGAACGAATTGAAACCAGACCCAAATCGTCAGTCAAATAGTCGACGGTATTTAGAAAGATCGACAGATTTTCCGGATTGCTCAAGAAAATGTCTCGAACAAAATTCCCGTTGCCCATGACCACTATCCGCTCGTTACCCTCGGTCCTTCTGGTTGGATCAGCTTTTGAATAACGGTCTGTGTCAGCGATTGCAGTCTTGACCGTCCCACTTATCGCAGCACCGAGGAGCAAGTAGTGCTGCTGGAACATGTCGCGGGTGAATTGCGCGGTTGGGTCGAGGTTATAAAATCCACTTTGCAATCCGCTCCGTGCGCTGGAAGTAGCGAATGGAACCACTCGCAAATGCAGGGCGTGAGCGGAACTGGTATCGAGCTCGCTCGGAAAGGGGAATATAACCTGATGTAGATTCTGTGTGACCACGAATGACCTGTCGAGGTTGTTGACAATGGGTATGTACGGATGCGGAATCTCCGTTTGAATCGAGAGCCCTCCTTCATTCTGCATCAATGATACGGAGGCACACACAGCGTCTCGGACCAGATCTTTCTTGATTTCAAAACCGTAATTTCTGAAAAGCGGAGAGAGATCGAGCGACAGGTCAGTTGCAAACTGGCTTTGCATCGAAGCATTCACCATACTCATGAGAAATGCGGCCCTTCCCCGTTTCATCATGAACTGGTCGAGATTATACAACTGGGAGTCGGAGAATGCCGTGACAGGTTGAATCATCACGAGCGCGGCCGCCGAATCGGGTACGGGCGTCTTCAGATCGACCGGAAGCAGTGTGTATCGGTCCGACAAAGCTTGTTGTGCTTTCCGCATTTCTTCGAAGGAAGGTTCCCCGTTTCCCTGTGCTATCGCCAAAGTCTTCTTGTCAGGATTGACGAGGCGGTCAATACGTGAAGCGATCTCATATTCAAAGTTCGATAGGTCCTGTATCACAGGAATTGTCTGCTTACGTGCCTGGTACTCGATCACCATTCCCATGAAGGCACGCTTCACTTCTAACTTGTCATTGTTTACAACCTGAACTTGAACCTGTGGTATTCCTTCTGATGTTGCCTGGCTGACATCGGAGTCAGTAGTCGGGTCATTTATTTCGTACTCGAGTTTCCCATTCGACATGCTCCTGAGTTCCTGGAGCATATCTATCAATGCCCGGCGATTATTGTTATAGGGAGATGGCAGATCCGAATTGAAATATACCCTGACGATCATGCGATCTTTGAGACTTTTCAGGAGACTCTCTGTTGCATGCGACAATGTATTGACATTGTCTTTTGTCAGGTCAAGTCTGATGAACCAACTGCTTACGACGACGTTGACGAGAACGATCACGATAAAATAAAGGACGGCCTGGAGGACTGTGTCACGGGTCGGCTTCTTCATTTGGATTTCAACTCCAGCCATTTCGAAGCCAGGCTTGAAAAGAATGCGGCAACCCCGCAGAAGTAAATCACGTCCCGCAGATCCACCATGCCTTTGTAGAAATTCTCCAGGTGAAAATCCGAGCTTGCATACTGGAGGATGTATGCCAGGGATCCCGTCGTCAAAGCAGTGACCTTATCCAGGATGAAGAAGATGAAGAGTATAAACAAAGCGATGATGAAAGCCGCCACCTGATTCTGAGTGAGACTCGATGCGAAGATGCCGACCGAGATATACCCAGCGGAGAGGAACAGGAGTCCCAGGTAACCTGTTAAGACGGTCCCGCTGTCAATATTCCCGAGGCTTGCAACAGCGATGAAGTAAACGACGGTAGGGATTAGAGAGGTCAGGACGATGATGAATGTGGCCAAAAATTTTGCTCCGATGAGTTTTCCTCTGCTGATAGGATGGGTTACGATCACCTCGATGGTTCCGTTCCGAAATTCTTCTGAAAAAGTCCGCATCGTAAGTGCAGGAATGAAGAAGAGAAAAAGAATGGTGGTCAACGAGAAAAACGGCCTGAGGGTCGCGACATTCGACGGGAAAAGATTGTCTGCGTACAGGTATCCGGAGATCAACAGGAACACAACAATCACGACATAGGCCGCGGGAGTTTTCAAAGCAACCAGCAATTCCTTCTTGAGCAGGACCGTCAGACTATTGTTGTCCCGTTTCATCGTTCGCCGTCGTTAGTTCTCTAAAGAGTTTTTCTAAATCAGAACCGGAGCGATTAAGCTCCAGGATCTTATATCCATTTGAAACACACGCGTCAAATATTTGCTCTCTTGTTTTGCTGCTGTCAGGCATTGCCAGACGCAGCGCAATCACATCAGTTCTCTCTCCGGACCATGATTCAAGTTCTCCGGACGAGGAGATGCCAGTTATGTGGAGCGTATTCTCCAAAACGTTCTTCACAACCTCAACTGAGCTCCCGCTTCTTATGACTAAGGAAATGTTTCCGGCGCTGGCATTCTGTAACTCTTCCTTGGTTGCATCGAGGACGAGCTTACCTCTGTTAATGATCAAGACTCGGCCACACAGCGCCTGGACCTCGGAAAGAATGTGCGTCGAAAGAACGACAAATTTTTCCATTGCAAGCTCAGATATCAGCCCGCGAATTCCCACGACCTGGTTGGGATCGAGTCCGGAGGTTGGCTCATCAAGAATCAAAATCTCGGGATCATGAATTATGGCCTGTGCGAGGCCGACTCGCTGCTTGTATCCTCTCGAGAGCTGATAGATTGGTTCGTAAAGAACTTCCTTGATGCCGCACCGGTCTGCGACATACTCAAGTCTTTCTTCAGCTTTTGAAGGATTCAGGCCCGACAACTCCGCTGCAAACTTCAAATACTCATGAACTTCAAGCTCGGTATAAAGAGGATTGCTTTCCGGAAGGTAACCGATCCTGGATCGGAGCTCTACATTCTCGGGACTCACCGCCTCCCCGTCTATTGTCACTGAGCCTTTCGATGCGGCGAGAAAGCCCGTAATGATCCGCATTGTCGTGGTCTTCCCTGCTCCGTTTGGACCTAGAAAGCCTACAACGCTCGGTGTGTCTATCTCGAAAGAAACTCCGTTAACAGCAAGAGCAGATCCAAAAAACCTGCTCACCTCGTTCAGCTTGAGATCCATAACGGTTGCAAATTTATCCCCGTTGAGCAAAATTATCAATAGAAAAATTATGAGAGTGGAGTTGAACCAACCCCCCATTGATTCGTCTATTGATCCGAAAGCAAATGACAAACGAGTCAAGGAAAAAGAGCTCATCGACCGCGCACTGCGCGGTGAGGAGTCGGCTTATTCGGAAATCATCGGACTGTACAAGGGCAAAGTTGCCGCGACAATTTACTCGATCCTCGGAAGAGAATATGTCGAAGAGTTCTCACACGAAGCGTTCATCAGAGCTTTCAGTTCCATCAAACAATACAGGAGAGATTCATCATTCTATACTTACTTGATACGAATTACGGTAAACTTGTGCCGGGACGAGATAAGGCGCAAACAGATCAAGCGCATCTTCAATTTCACGGAGATCTTCAGCAGGGGGATCGAAGATGGTGTTCAGGAAGAAATAAGATCTGAAGTTTCAGGAAGCCCGGTAAATGTTTATGACACAAGTGAAACTATTCGCATCGTGAGAGAAGAGATGGAGAACCTCCCCGCTATACTTCGCCATGCAATTACTCTTCGTGAGATCGACGAGCTCAGTTATAGCGAGATCGCAAAACTCTTGAAGATCAGCGTCGGGACTGCCAAGACGCGTGTGTTTCGCGCTCGCCAGATCCTGCGCAGCAAACTGACCGGGAGGCTTAGTTATGGGAAATAGTTGCCATCAGTTGGCAAAGGTGGATGGCTTCGTTCACGACGAACTTGGTGCAGAAGAGAAAAGAGAGTTTGAGATGCACGCTGCTTCCTGTGATGAGTGCAGAAGCGAGATAGAGTTTGTCGGGCGAATGAGAGGTTTACTTGACAACGCGTTCGAATTCAAACTCGACGAAACATTTACATACGGTGTGGTCAACTTATTGCGCGCGGAAAAGAAAGTTGAGGAGAGAAAAGGAATACGACTTGCCGTGGAAGACATAGCAATCAGCCTGGCGACTTTGCTTATAGTCGTTCTCATGGGGATCCAGCTGTTCAACAGACCTTCCCTTTCCTCTGCTGAAATGGCGGGAACACTCACGTCGATAGAGAAGAGCTCCTTGGAGCAGACAACCCTATCCAATGATCAATTGCTTGAGTTAGTCGTGAGGAGCAAATAAGTGATTACAAAGAGAACTTTATGGGTGTCGATCATTGTTTCTATGATCATAGGCGCAATTGCGGGCTTCGCAATTGACAGGTACGACCTTCAAAAGCAGGATTCGCATCACGGCAAGGCCTATTTCAAGAACTATCTAACGAAGGAATTGAACCTTACGATGGTCCAACAGAGACAACTCGACTCGATAATAAACTATGCACATCCGAAATTTCAGGGGATACGAAAAAGGTTCAACTTCGATATGCAAAGTCAGATGGATTCTGCCCACAAAATGATAACCAACATCCTCACCCCAAATCAGCAGCAGAAATTTCACGTGCTGCTCGATAAACAAACTCAAACCAATTCTGCCAACAAATAGGATCGTGAATGAGCAAGAATAGAAAACGGGCGTATGTTTTTGTTTCGGCCATCATAGTTCTCCTTGCCCTCTTTGCTTACTTGCGGGTAAGAGCCAACGCAAGTGAAGCAGCAAAGAATGCCAGGGTGATTCCGACAGTTCAGGTATCGGCCGCCAAGCGCGGTTCGATAGAGAAGACGATTTCATTCAATGGAGATATCGCTCCGATTCAGCAGGCGAGCATTTTTTCAAAAGTGAGCGGGAACATAGAGCGTGAATTCGTCGACATCGGCGACTACGTCCAGGAAAATCAACTGCTGGCATTGATCGATACGACGATATATTCGCAGAACGCGCGTCAGGCCAGGGGTGCATACATGCAAGCCGAGGCGACGCTCACCAATGCGAAGGTCACTTACGAGCGCAACAAGAGCTTACTTGAGCAGAACCTGATTGCGAAGCAGGACCTTGATAACTCCGAAACAGCTTACAAAGTCGCTTCAGCACAAGATGAGGCCGCGGGGGCAACTTACAGAAATGCCGTTACCCAGCTCAGCTATTGCAAGGTGACTGCCCCGTTCAGTGGCTTCATTACTAGACGATACCTCGACCCGGGCGCGTATGTGACTGCATCGACAAGTGTCCAGGGCACTACTCTCTTTATGCTCGCTGAGATCCAACGAGTGAAGATAACTGTTAATATCCTTGAGAAGGATGTGCCGCTGCTCGGGAAGATAAAAGACGCCGACGTCACCGTCGATGCTTATCCGAACATGGTCTTCAAAGGGAGAATCACTCGGATCAGTCAGCAGCTCGATCTCTCGACCAGAACCATGCCGATTGAAGTAGACCTGGACAATAATCAGCGGCTCATGAAGCCGGGGATGTTCGCGACTGTCAATCTGATACTTGAGAAGCAGGAGAGTGCTCTGATTCTTCCAACTCAGGTTATTTTGAATGATGATTCCGGCGGGTATGTCTACACGCTGTCCAAGGATAACACTGTCCACAAACGGTACGTGAAGATTGGAATCTCGCAGGACAATGCCAACGAAGTTGACTCAGGAATTTCGGACAACGACGCGATAGTTTTTATGGGTCAGGATTTAGTAAAAGACGGAATGAAAGTAAGAGTAACAAGGTAGACATATGTGGCTAACGCGACTCGCGCTTAAGTACCCCATCTCAACATTGATGGGTTCGATTGCTGTGTTTGTTCTCGGATTGGTTTCATTTCTGCAACTTCCGATAGATATGTTGCCGAACATCCAGATACCCGTCGTATCCGTGATTACCTTTTACAACGGTGCGGCTCCAAGTGATATGGAACAGTCGGTCACTGTTCCCATCGAACGAACTGTTAGCAGCACTAACGATGTCAATTATGTTCAATCAAGAACGCGCGAAGGAATCTCTCAGGCCTTCGTGTATTTCAACTGGGATGCGAACACGGATGTCGGGCTCGTGGATGTTATCCAGAAAGTAAACAGGACTTTCAGCTTACTCCCAACTGGTGTGTCGCAGCCAATCGCCGTCCGATTTGATATTTCGAACCTGCCTGTTTGCACGGTTGTCCTTAGCAGCGACATGGATGAACGCAGCCTGTATGACCTTGCATACAATGTCATAGAGCCTCAGCTTGAACACCTGGACGGCGTCGCATCTGCAGCTGTGACCGGAGGCAGGATCCGGGAAATCCACGTAGTTCTCGATAGGGATCGAATTGAAGCGCTCAATCTTCCGCTGCAGGACGTGACCAGTGCGGTGGCGCAGTCGAACTTGATTATTCCATCAGGTGACCTGAAGACAGGTGTATTCGACTATTCGCTGACGACAGAAAGCCAGTTCAACGTTGTCCAGCCGATGGATAATATCATCGTGAAGGTCGTAAACGGAGTGCCGATACGTGTAAAGGACATAGGCCACGTCGAGGACTCGTACCAGGAACAAACCGAAATAGTCAGAGTTAACGGACAACATGGCGTTGTGCTCCGCGTGCTGAAATCTCCAGATGCAAATACGGTCGATGTCGTCGACGAAATCGTGAAGGCACTCCCCAGACTCCAGGGCGTCCCTGAGTCGGTCAAAGCGTCGCTCGCGTTCGACCAAAGCACTTACATCAGAGACTCGATCAACGGTCTGCAGCAGGAAGCTGCCATGGGAGCTTTGCTGGCGGTCATTGTCATACTCCTTTTCCTCCGAAATTTCAGAAGCGCTCTCGTGATCTTCGTTGCGATCCCATTGTCGATTCTGGTAACATTCATCTACTTCCGGTTCAGTGCGACCACGTTGAATATCATGACCCTTGGTGGACTCGCGTTAGGAGTAGGAAGACTTGTCGACGACTCAATCGTTGAGCTCGAAAACATAACCCGCCATTATAATTTGATGGAAAAGGCAAACGTGAGCCGGATCCAGGCTACACTCGATGCAGCTCTTGAGGTCGCCGGGCCGATTTTCATCTCCACTCTGACGACGGTGATCGTGTTTTTGCCTGTCATTTTCTTGAGCGGAGTCGCGAAGTTGCTCTTCCTGCCGCTTGTCTTGACAATTACTGTCGCACTGTTCGCATCGTTCTTTGTTTCGAGAACCGTCACGCCTCTTCTCTGCAACAGGATAATAAAGCCAGAAGAAGAGATTGATCCCGATTCAAAGAGGTTTCTTGACAGAGTGAGGTTAAGTTCAAAGAACTTCTTTGAGAATGTTGACAACAGTTATCAAAAAACGATCGGGTATGCTTTGAGGCACAAGCGATACGTCATCCTTGGCGTCTTAGGGTTTGCGGCCATCTCTTTCATGCTGTTCAAGTTTGTGGGAACGGAATTTTTCCCGGACAGCGACGAGAGCCAGTTCAGCCTTTCAGTCAAGCTTCCGGTCGGTACAAGGATTGAAGAGACCGAAAAATACGTTCAGAGGGTCGAGAACCTGGTAAGGACGTATGCTCCGGAGACAAAGGCGATAATCTCTGATCTCGGCGTCCCGTCTCAGAAAAGCGGCAACTTATTCAGTCAAAATCCCGGGACTTATGCTGGCAATATTCAAGTTCAGCTTGTGGAGCCTACACAGAGGCAGCGATCAGAGGCCGAGATCATAAACGCCTTGAGACCTAGACTAATGGCATTGCCCGGAGCACGAATCTTCGTAACGCCCGGCGGTTTCTTGCATTTCCTTTTGAACTTCGGATCCGCTGCACCGATAGATGTGGAGATAATGGGGTTCGATATTGCGACTGCAAACCGTCTTGCGAATGAAATATATGATATCGTACGGTCAACTCCGGGCGCTACCGATGCGCAAATAAGTCGTGATCCTAACCTGCCGCAGTTGACAGTGGTTGTGGATCGAGACAAGGCCGGAACCCTTGGTGTAAACGTTGGAGATGTTGCAAACACCGTGGCCACTGCAATCGACGGCTCGGTAGCTTCACTCTACACCGATCCACAGAATGGAAACAGCTACAACATACTTGTCCGTCTCAATCAAACTGACCGTAACAGGATCGACGACATAAGGCAGTTGACGGTAAACAGCAGTCAGGGCCAACTGGTGAAGCTCGGAAACATTGCGAGTGTCGTGATGGAGAATTCACCTGTTGAAATCGACAGAAAGTATCAACAGAGAATAGTCGACATAACTGCAAACGTTTCGGGCAGAGATCTGGGAAGTGTTTCGGGAGATATCCAGAAGAAGCTGAATCAGATTGTTGTCCCCTCAGGATTTCAAGTGATTCAAAGCGGAAACATCGAACAGCAGTCGAGCACGTTCAGATCGCTGCTACTTGCCCTCGTGCTTGCCATCATCATGGTGTACATGGTCATGGCCTCGCAGTTTCAATCGCTGGTCGATCCATTTATCATAATGTTTACAATTCCTCTCGGAATTGCCGGCGTGGTCTGGGCACTGTTCCTAACAAATACCACTCTCTCCGTCACGTCATTCGAAGGTGTCATTGTAATGGTCGGCATAGTTGTATCAAACGGAATATTGCTCATCGACTACATCAACAGGCTGCGGAAGCGAGGGATAGAGCTGCATGAGGCCGTCATGCTTGGAGGAAGGACGAGGCTGCGTCCCATATTGATGACATCGTTAGCGACGATCACAGGACTATTGCCGATGGCATTCGGGATGGGTGGTGACAGGTCGCAAGCTCCGCTTGCGATAGCAGTCATCGGCGGTCTCACGGCGTCGACATTTCTGACATTAATTTTTGTCCCGACGCTCTACACGATATTTGAAGAGAGATTCAAGAGAGAGCTAAAAGGAATTGAATAGTGTTGGCTGGACCTGCGGTGGCCGCTTATCTGTACGCGACCCGAAGAGCTTCAGTGGACCTCGTTACTTCCCGACTCTGATCGAGTTCATGCTAACGTCTCTGATACAAAAAGTCGGGATGCTTCCTGAAAAGAAATTCCTGCAATGAATCAGGGTCAATTTTCTTTTCTCGGAATCTGTAAAGCAGCGATTCGAGATCCTCTTCCGCTCTGTAGAATAGACTCTTCTCCTTCAGAAACTCCACACGCTTGACTCGATAAAGCGCCAATGCTGCGCGGCACATCGGGCATGGTTCGAGAGTGGAAATCAACAAAAGCGAATCGCGGTTCAATTTCATGAACGACGCAAGCCCGTGCCTGCGAATTGCATTTGTGATTGCATTTATTTCCGCGTGTCCCGCCGCATTGCCGTCCCTGAGAACCGTGTTGTAGCCTTCTCCGATAATATCATCGCGGTAAACCAGAACCGCCGAGACGGGTACGTCGCGACTCGCGAGTGCCGAGTCACCGAGCTGAATAAGTAGTCTCTGAATTTGTGGACTGGCTGTAACGCGTCCGGGATGAATAACATCCGGTATTAGAAAAACGTAAGCCGCCACCAGCACGATCAACACCACTGCCAAACCAATGACCGACCTCTTCATGGAATTCGGTACGATGTCCGCCTCCCCAGAAGCGCTACGCCTTCCCTTTCTTGAATACGACAATCAAAAAATCCCCCATCGTCCTCAACCCCGGGGCATAACGTATTGTGTCGTCCAACCTCTCGAGTTTGCTGCTCAACTGCTTGTGTGATCCGAAAAATTTGTCAGCCCATAGGGGAGGCGCAAAAATATTCAAGCCGAAGATCCGTATAGGGTGAAAGCCGAATGCTGCCCCAGTCCTGATAAGCGAATTCTTTTTGTGGTAAAATAGCTGCACCCATTTCCCACCGATCCTTGCTTTTCCCCCAGCTATTCTCCGAAATGCCTTGGAGAGTTTTCCCTTGGCGAGGAATATGAGCGACTCCGACACACACAAGTGGCTGACGGAGTTAACCAGAAATATTCCGCCATCGCACAAGTTCTTGTTCACCGAGTCAAAGATCTCTCGCAAATCTCTGGCGAAATTTATTCCGCCAAAATTAGACAGCGCCGCGTCGAACGGATCGGCGAATACGCGCAATCGCCTGTAGTCACCAACCTCAGCTTCGGCCAGCCCTTGGAGGCCATTCTTCTGTATCCCTTCCCGGGCAAATGAGATCATCGTCGACGAAATATCTATCCCCTGCACCCGGTGTCCGTGATTGGCCAAGTCAACAGTGTCTATTCCAGTCCCGCAATTAAGATCGAGAACCTTTGAGTGTTCACTGAGATGACTCAACAGACAGTCCATGACAATTTTTCTCGCGCGAAGAAAATGCGGAGCGTTGATGCCGAGACGATATTCGTGGGCATATTGCTCCAGCGCTGATGCTACGTAAGTTGCCTCCGCGACATTCTCCAGGGTGTTGGTCATGAAGCGTTCCCGACACCGTGATTGAACAAAATGCGATCGGGATTTCTTCTCCTCAATGCTTGTAGGAAAACATGGTACACGACGAGCGTAGCGATGTTATAAAAGAATACCAGGATGGTTCGCAGGTTAAGGCTCTCACGTCCCCTCGCGATCCGCAGAATTCGGTGAAGCTTGTGGATTACCTTATGAAGGACTCGGTAGAAACGAGGCTTGAATTCACTTGGGAAAAGAAGAGCCAAGTCATTGCTTTCCATCCAGTTCTTCTTTGCCCCTAGAGTATCTTGGACCATATTGTAAAACTTGGTGTTCGGTAATGGGTAGGAGACTGAGACACCCAATTCATCCGGCAATTCCTTCTTAACGAGGTCAAAAGTCTTCAAGACGTCAGCATAAGTTTCGCCCGGATAGCCGAACTGGACAAAGTAACCGACACCTATTCCCTTCCCTTTAAGCTTCCTCGTGGCGACTGCAATTTGTTCGACAGTAGTTCCCTTTTCCATTGCGTCGAGTATTTTTTGTGCTCCGCTCTCTGCTCCCATCCACACAGTCTCACATCCGGATCGAGCAAGTGAATTAATGCTATCGTCTTTCAGCAGCAGGTCCGGACGCAAAAGGCACTTATACCTGATGTCGAGTTTCTGACGCTCGATCTCACTCGAGAATTCGGACAGCCATCCGGGCCTCAGCCCGAAAATATCGTCGCAAAACCAAATGTGGTCAGGGCTGTACTTGTCTTTCAAGAACTCAATCTCCTCGACTACGTTCCTGGCAGATCTTGAATTATACCCTCGGCCGTAAATCGGTTTTGCGCACCAGTTACATCCGTACGGGCAGCCGCGGGTCGTGACCATGTTCATAGAAAAATACCCGTGAGAGGTCCAGCGTCTTCTGTATTCATCGACGTCGACCAAGTCCCAAGCTGGGAAAGGCAAGCTGTCCAGGTCCTTGACGGGAAATCGAGGACGCGTCTGGATAATCCGGTCTCCGCGATGCTTTCCTTCCCGGCTCTTGAAAGCGAGCCCGGAAACCTCGGCCAAATCAGTCCTTGACCTTCCGAGGATTCTCTCGCACAGTTCCAGAAGTGTGTGTTCGCCCTCGCCTTTGATCACGAAATCGGCACCTTTTGACAGGTACTCCGGTACGTGGTCGGCGGAATCGGAGCTTGAAATTATAACAGTGCATCCACGGCGCTTGGCGATTCCAATCATCTTGAAAGCAGCAATTCTCATTCGCTCAAGACACATTTTGGTCAAGTAGTCGAAACAGTCGTCATATATCGCTACGATCTTCGGGGAAAGGGTCTCAATGTACTTCTCAAGTTCTCGCTCGGAAACTGCGAGCATCGCATCAAAGAGCCCAACTCTGATGTCGGATTCTCTCAACACGCTCGCCGCGTACAGCGTACCAAGCGGTGGGTACGGCTGCATCGTGCGCCACTGCTTCTTATCGAATCGCATGAAATATGAATGCGTCATGAGAACGTCAATCATCGATACGAATCAGCCTTTCCAATTTTTCTCGTCGCAGTCTCTCCTCGTACGCACTCAAGACTTTCGTCTGGAAGTCATTGGGATGTATCTTCGAAGAATATGGCGTGGTACGAAATAAGAAATCACGTTTGGAGGAGTCGAATTCAGGATATCTCCTTTCCCAGACTTCGTTAAAATAAAGCATCAGGTTAGTGTCCCATCTTTCTGTATAGCCGTCGCTGAGAGGTAATTCCAGCAGTCTCTGAACCGGCGATCGAGATTTCGGTTTTGCCATGCCGATGATTTTGAAATTGGGATAGAATTGGGAAATCCATTCATTTGCGGCAAGAAGGTCGTACAATTTTGCTCGGTTGAACAACGGCTTCAGCGTTACCAATTCTGTTGCCGTGAAAATGTTCTTTTCGGGAATTTCAAGATGATCCTCAGTCAGAAAATAATTCGGGCACAGAAACCTTTTACTATTGAGCAAGAAAACTTTCTTGAACGCTGTCATGATTGATCTGCATATCCACAATCTTTTCTCTGCCGAGATTATGAACAGGTCAACATCGGCGTTGCCAGCGTCGACACCTTTGCTTAATGATCCGGACAGGAACGCAGCTCTGACAAAGGGAAAATAGCGGATGAAACTCCCGACAATCCGCGACGCAAACAGCATCCATTTTGCCCGGAGTTCTCTGGTTCTCCTGAGTTCGACAAGCTCATCATCACTTCGAAGATGGAACAAATCATTCGAAGAGCGCAACTTCACTTTAGAAAGCTCCTTGTCAAATTCGGCGGAAGTCAAATTGGCTGGATGAAACCTGTACAATTCATCTCGCGAAAGCGGATGATCGAACAGGTCGAAGTACAGAAGCGTCGCGCGGACGTCATTTGAGAAATTCATTTCAAACCATAACTGTCCGGCAGTCAGGCGAAGTTCCCTCCGGCGGATGTCGCCGCGCACATCAGTGACAACGGACAATCTGTTGATGCGCGTGAAAAGGTCGAATGCGTTCAAATCAAGCATTGATTCTCGGATTTCAACTTATATGATATTCGGTTCATCTTTGCAGTGATCTTTCTCACAAACCACGAAATTGATTTTTCACCCTTCGCTGACTAACATTCTCATGCTCATGACAACTGCCGATCATTATTCGTCGGCACCAACAAAACAGGAGGAATCATGTACGGGAAATTCCAGGAGTATCTGAATCAGCAACTCGCAGCGATACGTGAGAGCGGTTTGTACAAAGGAGAACGAATCATCTCCTCTCAACAGGGCGCTGTCATAAGACTAAAAGACGGCAAGGAGGTTCTGAACTTCTGCGCAAATAACTACCTCGGATTGTCAAGCCATCCAAAGGTGATAGAGGCGGCGAAACGCGGACTCAACGATCGCGGATACGGAATGTCCTCCGTGAGATTCATTTCCGGGACGCAGGACATACATAAGGAACTCGAAGGAAAAATCTCGAAGTTTCTAAAAACAGAGGATACAATCTTATACGCCGCATGTTTCGATGCCAATGGTGGTGTGTTCGAACCTCTTTTCAGTGAAGAGGATGCAATCATCTCGGATGAGCTCAACCATGCAAGCATAATCGACGGGATACGTTCATGCAAGGCGACGAGGTACAGGTATAAGCATGCCGACATGCAAGACCTTGAAGAGAAATTGAAAGAGTCTGCCGTGGCGCGGTTCAAAATTATCGCTACCGACGGCGTGTTCTCGATGGATGGCGATGTAGCACAGCTCGACATAATCTGCAGTCTCGCAGAAAAGTACAATGCCCTCGTTATGGTCGACGATTCGCACGCGACAGGATTTGTCGGCAAGACAGGAAGAGGAAGTGTCGAACTCAAAAACGTTATGAACCGTGTCGATATCATAACCAGCACTTTGGGAAAGGCGGCCGGAGGAGCCTCCGGCGGATTTACTAGTGGACGAAAGGAGATTGTCGAGTTCCTGAGACAGAGATCGAGACCTTATCTGTTTTCAAATACTCTGCCCCCGCCGATTGTCAACGCCGCAATCGCTGTTTTCGACCTACTCGAATCCACAACGGAATTGCGCGATAAACTGGAGAAGAATACAATATACTTCAGATCGGAGATGACTGAGCGGGGATTTGAAATCAGACCCGGAGAGCACCCGATAGTTCCGATAATGCTCTTTGATGCTAAGCTTGCAACAGAGTTTTCCGACGCGTTGCTTGGTGAGGGAATATACGTCATAGGTTTTTCATTCCCCGTGGTCCCGAAAGGTCAGGCGAGAATTCGTGTGCAGGTCTCGGCGGCACACGAGAAGGAACATCTTGACAGAGCAATCAACGCGTTCGAGAAAATTGGAAAGAAGCTTGGAGTTTTGAAGAATTGACACCAACGTAAACTGACAGGAGATAGGAGATTCTAAGGCCAAAACCCCGGACAGTGCCAAGTGTCCGAAAGTCAGCGTCGCAAGTCGCTGTATCTGATTTTGTATTGCGGAGGTTATTTAGGATTTAGAGTTTAGAGCTTGGAGTTTTCTTTCCTAACATGGAACGGAGCAACTTTAGATTTACCACGTCCATTTCGTATCCGTCATCTCCCTTCGGTGTTTCCAGCAATTTCGGGATCTGCGACAATCTGTCATCGTTCATTATGAATCCGAAGGCGGCTTTCCCGATTTCCCCTTTTCCGATATGCTCATGTCTGTCGACGCGAGAGTTAAGAGGCTTCTTCGCGTCGTTGAGGTGAATGGCATGAAGCATATCGAGTCCGATTATGCTTTCAAATTCATTCATAGTTCTGTCGTAGCCGCTCTTTGTTCGGATATCATAACCAGCCGCGAAGATATGGCACGTGTCGATGCAAACTCCGACCCTCGTTTTGTTTTTAACGCCGTGGATGATTTCAGCGATTTCTTCAAAACTGCTTCCGACTGTCGTGCCCTGCCCAGCAGTTGTCTCGATCAGCGTCATGACTTGCGATCCGGCTGTGACTTCGTGCGTGTGGTTCAGTGAATCGGCAACGAGTTTGAGCCCGCTTCGGCGTTCCATGGTCGTATGCGCACCCGGGTGAAAGATGAGGTACTTTATACCGAGAGCATCACATCGTTTGATTTCTTCAGCAAATGATCCCCGGGATTTTTCGAGCAGCAGATCCTCCGCTCCGCAAAGGTTGATGAGATAAGAGTCATGTGAAACAACGATCCGGACTTTTGAATTATTCTCTGCCTCTCTGTATTTTGCTACGTCTTCAGCTGAGATTGTCGGCTCTCTCCACTGATTCGAATTCTTCGTGAAGATCTGCATTGCCGTGCAGGCAACACGATCTGCTCTCTCGAATGCCGTGTGCAACCCGCCTGCTATCGACATGTGTGCGCCGAGGAGAGGCTGGCCTTTTTCTTTGGTCTTATGCATGATTGAATTTAATTCAGCAGGATCTCAAAATGAAACGACTTCTTGAATTGATTAAAAAAGAAAGAAGACTTGTGGTCGGACTCATGAGCGGCACAAGCGTGGACGGAGTTGACGTAGCTTTAGTCGAGGTCGAAGGAAATGGCACGAAGACAAAGATTCGCACAATTGATTTTCTAACTTTTCCCTTCCCCGCTGGCTTCAAGGAATTTGTCTTGAAGAACTCACAGTCCGGGACGAGCGATGTCGCAGAAATATCGAGATTGAATTTTCTTATTGCCCGGCTCTACGCCGATGCAGTCTCAGCGTTGTGCAGACACGCAGGGATCGAACAGGACAAAGTTGATCTGATCGGTTCGCACGGACAGACAATTCAACATTTGCCAGAAAAGGTTCGCATGTTTGAAAAGGATGTCGCGGCAACACTGCAAGTCGGGGATCCATCCGTTATCGCAAAACTCACCGGAGTGATTACTATCGGTGACTTCCGAGTCGGAGATGTTGCGCTGGGCGGCGAGGGAGCTCCCCTTGTTCCCTATTTCGATTACCTACTATTTCGATCGGATGAAGTTTCGAGGGCGTTGTTGAACATCGGGGGAATCGCCAACATTACTTTTCTTCCGAAGGGATGCCGTGAAGACGACGTGGCGGCATTCGACACTGGTCCGGGGAACATGCTCATCGACCAGCTCATGGCACTCTTCTACGGAAAGAACTTTGATGAAGACGGGGCCGTGGCAGCTTCAGGACGAATCAAAGAAGATCTCCTCAGTTTTCTCATGACAGACGAGTTCGTTTTGAGCCGCCCGCCGAAGTCGACCGGCCGCGAACGATACGGGAAAGCTTACATAGCAAATGTCCTTGAGAGATTTGGAAATGATGTCAAGGAGGACATAATTACGACCACGACGGAATTCACCGCCAGAGCGGTTTACGAGAATTTCAAGCGCTTCCTCGTGACGCCGGAAAAGCTTGACGAACTCTTCGTCAGCGGAGGCGGAGCCCACAATCACTATATGTTCAGTTCTCTGAAACGGTTGTTTGCCGGGACGAGAGTCGCGAGGGCGGAGGAAGTCGGAGTGTCTTCCGATGCCAAAGAAGCGATCTGCTTTGCAGTGCTGGCGAACGAGACGATCTCGGGCAACTCCACCAATTTGCCTCGGGTTACTGGAGCTTCAAGGAGAACCATTCTCGGGAAAATTTGCATGCCTTAATGTACTTCGAGAGCTGTGGAAGAAGACTCACACTCGAGGAAATCTTTTTCTAACTCAAAGGGTCTTCGGCTGCCCGGTCTTTCCTTTCCCTCTCAGGAACGTCACGCACTTTCTTTGCAAGCGTTCGTGGGGTGAATGGCTTTTGGAGGAACTGAATTCCTTCGTCTAGTATACCCCGATCAGCTATCACGTTGGCAGTGTATCCGGACATGAAAAGAGTCTTCATCTTTGGCTTTGTCGGTGTGAGCTTATCCCTTAATTCCTTCCCGTTCATCTCCGGCATGATAACGTCGGTCAGGAGCAAATCAATCTCGCCGCCGAAATCCTCGCACGCGGTAACAGCGTCATTCGGCGTGAGCGCTCCGAGAACCTTGTAACCGTATTCTTCCAAACTGTTCTTCGCAAGCTCCAGGAGGTCCACCTGATCCTCAACCACAAGGATCGTCTCATGTCCGAAGAGAGATGCGTCCTGCGATTTCTCTTCGGAGATTTCTTTCTTGCCGTAGAATCGCGGGAAATAAACCTTGATGGTGGTTCCGTTGCCGACCTCGCTATAGACGTTTATGTTGGCGCCGTTCTGCTTTACTATTCCGTACACAGTTGATAGCCCGAGTCCTGTCCCACTCCCTTTCGGTTTCGTAGTGAAGAATGGCTCGAACATCTTTTCCTGCGTTTCTTTGTTCATTCCTTTGCCGTCGTCCGTGAAAGAGAGAACGACATACTCTCCGGGTGCAAATTCCCGGTGTCCGTTGACATATTGCTCATCTATCTTCTCGTTAATCGTTTCTATCGTTATCGTTCCGATGTCTTCTATGGCATCTCTGGCATTCGTTGCGAGATTGATCAATATCTGGTCCAGCTGGGTCGGATCAATTTTCGTATTCCAGAGATTGTCCTGAGTCTTCAGGATGAGTTTTATATTTTCTCCAACGAGTCGCTGAAGCATAGTCTTCATCGATTCGACGCCTGAACTCAGGCTCATGACCTTCGGAGACACAATCTCACGTCGCGCGAATGCGAGGAGCTGCTTCGTCAAAGCGCTGGCGCGATTCGCTGCATTCAAGATGGCCTCAATGTGGTGAGCCAGAGGACCTTCCTTTCCAAACTTGTTGCGGATCAGCTCGCCATATCCCAGAATGACTCCCAGAATATTGTTATAATCGTGTGCAACTCCGCCAGCCAATCTTCCGATACCCTCGAGCTTCTGCGCCTGGATGAGCTGCTGCTCAAGCGATTTTCGATCGGTCTCGTCGATGATGTATTGCTTGATTTGAACAAGCTTGCCTTGTTCATCAAACAGACCTACATAATTGGCTCTGACGAACAAGGAGCTGCCATCGCGCTTCTTGAGGCCGAGTTCATATCCGATGAGCTTCTTCTTTTCTCTGATCAGGTCGAGCAGCATTTCACTCGACTCATTGTCGGGGTAGAGTTCTGACGCGTTTGTGGAGAGTGTTTCTCCGCGGGATTTGAAGCCGAACAACTTGACGAATGCCGGGTTGCATGCAAGGATTTGACCGTTGGGAAGAGTCAGAGAGGCTGCAGTGGCATCCTCTTCGAAGAACGACCTGTACTGCTCTTCACTTCTCATCAAGGCTTCTTCCATCTCCCTGCGATAGGTGATATCCTCTGCGGTCCCTTCGTAATAGAGAGTCTTTCCAGTGCTGTCACGCACCGCTCTCGCGCTTTCACGCACCCAAACTGTGGAACCGTCCGCCCTTTTCCATTCGCTCTCTGAGCCGACTACCTGACCTTCTCGTTCTATCTTAGCCTTGAACTCCCCGCGCGCATGTGACTCCTTGAATCCGTCTCGTTCCACATTCAGCTCGGACAGACTTTCAATGGAAGTGTAGCCGAGCATGCTCACCAGACCTGGATTTCCGAACAATATTTTCCCCTCTGGAGTTGTTCGATATAATCCAATACCAATATGTTCGAACAGTTTGCGGAAATGTTCCTCAGCTTCCTTCAACGCTTCTTCCGCTTTTTTCTTATCCGTTATGTCTTCCAATGTCGTTCTGATCCCCGTAATGCAGTTCGATTCGTCAAAAAGAACTCGGTCCTCGACGAGAAAATACAGAGTCGAGCCGTCCTTCCGACAATATTCTCGCTCGAAACTCATGGCTGACGGCTGTTGTCCCAACAACTTCTTGAGCATGGCATCGCGCGAAGCTTCACGATCCTTGACAAACTCCCATAGGTAATGACCGAGCATCTCTTCCGCCCTATAGCCCAGCAGGTTGAGTTCCGTACGATTCACTCGTACAATTCGTCCGTCACTATCCAATTCATGATATCCAACGGGCGCATCGTCAAACAGTTCACGAAACCTGCGCTCGCTATCGAGTAATGCGGCTTCCGCCTTCTTGCTTGCCTCCTCGGCCTCTTTTCGATCGGTGATATCTCGAGCAAAGGAAACAGAATAATCAGTCCCGTTGAACTCGAGAAGGTTGACTAACAATTCCACCGGAAATGTCGACCCGTCCTTCCGCCTGTGAAGAGTCTCAAATCGCTTGACTTTCTCCTGTTCCACCATGCCCCTGTGCACATTCCATTTTTCTTTGGAAAGCAGAGGATCAATTTGAAGGATGTTCATACTGCACAGCTCATCTCTCGTGTAATTGAGACTGCTGCAGGCTTGTTGGTTAACATTCTGAATGTATCCGTCGGAATTAATAACGAAGATTCCGACTGAGGCGCGATCAACAATTGCCTGCACGAGCCGGAGCTCTTCCTCTGCGACTTTCTGTTGAGTAATGTCTTCTAATGTGCCATCATAGTACAGGACATTTCCCTTCTCATCTCGCACGACGCTTGCGCTCTCGCGCACCTCCATTCTTGAGCCGTCCTTCCTAATCCAGACGCTTTCAAGTCCGATTATTGCGCCATCCTGCTCCAGTCGACTGCAGAATGCCTTCCTGTCATAAGTTGGTCCGAAGACCTTGTTCTCCGCGCCGATGTTAGCCATCTCGTCGAAGGAGTCGAAGCCGAGCATTCGGACTCCCGCGGGATTGCATGCAAGGATTTTGCCTGAAGGGGTCGTGCGGTATATTCCAATCGCTGCGTTGTCGAAGAGACTCTGCATGCGCTCCTCGCTTCTGCGCAGCTCTTCCTGAAGATTTTGATTGGCCGTAACGTCATGGACCACCACGAATGCAGCTGGGCGTCCTTTATACTCAATTGTGTGCGAAGTGATCTCAACGAAGTATCTATTTCCTTTTTTGGAATTGTGAATCCAAACCCCGGACTCCTGGAAGTCTGATCTTTCCCCGCGAACGTGATCTTCCAGGCGTTGAAATTCTTCTTTCGGACGGATGTCGCGAATAGTCATTGTTAAAAACTTGCTTGCAGAGTATCCGTACTTTTGAACGGCTGCGTCGTTAACGGCAAGAAATTTCAGAGTTTCAAGATCGTACACCCACATGGGGAGTGGATTATTGTCGAAAAGGGATTGGTACCATTCTTCGTTCAGAGGAAAATCATGCAGTATGTGCCTTAATGATGCCATCGCCTCACTCGGTCGTCGATCGTTGGTGAATGTGGGAGTGGGAGTCTATGGTTATTAGAGACTCCGGGGAAAAGCTATCAGTCATAACGGCCACACCATCTGAAAAATGCTCCGTTCGTCATGTTATCAAATTGAAAGCAGTTCGCTGCATTGCTCCGGATGTTCATCTTCTTGCATTTCGCGGCGCCATCTGGTCGTAACTTTTTGTCCAAACAATCACATAAGCTGAATGCAAAAGTCGTCACATTTCTTATCGGCATTTTGAGGAATTTCTTAAAATGTCCTCGAAGACTTCATCCAGACTTGCCATTTTTGTGAATGTTGTCCATATTTATAAAGTTTCAGGTGCATGTGTGTTGGGGCGGAGCGCTCATGCATTGAGATGGACAATTTGGTATGCGCGAGTAATTCAGTGGTAGAATGCCAGCTTCCCAAGCTGGACGTCGCGGGTTCGAGTCCCGTCTCGCGCTCAAGGATACGCGGGCAGTTAGCTCAGTTGGTTCAGAGCACGTGCCTTACAAGCACGGGGTCAGAGGTTCGAATCCTCTACTGCCCACGAATTTCGCGGGTCGAAAAATATTTTCGCCGAAGTTTTACCAAAGTTTGATGGCCTATCAGTATGCAGGGGGATATTTCCACACGGCATAGAAACAGAGCACACTGAATACGGCTAAGATTCCAAGACCGAAAAGGATGATCACCATTGGCATCTGAATACTCCTCGTAGCCCTCCAGTTGTGATCTTTTCTCCATACCACAGTGCGATGATCGGCTTGAGGTACGCTTTGTCCTTTATGTACAGCCATTTGATTGGCCCGCTATCATTTAAGTCGAGTGCCGATGCGCCGTGTTGACAATGGTCTATATTCATTTTTCTGCCTGTATATATTTCGGAGTATTTTTCTCATTCTTCAATCTTTCTGCCAAACCGTTGGTAAGGCGGAGTACGAAGCTGAAAGGAAGAAGCGGCGACGACTCAAGTCTACTTTCCTTGAGTCAGGTAAGATCGCTGCTCGCAGAATTTGAATTCGTCGTTGACTGCCCGACAGAGTTTCTGTGAAACTTGTTAGCTAATCTCCCGTTTAGTAAACTAAATCGAGTTTTCGATTTGTGGCATAAGCTCCTTTGACCTAGCAACAAGAATCCAAAACAAGCAGAGTTGGAGGAATCAAAATGGGCAACAGCGGGATTGAAAGACGAGATTTCCTGAAGTATGTCCTCGGTGGGATTGGTGCGCTTGCACTTGACTGGAATTCCCTTCCGAGACGCGTGATGGCATTCACGAAAGACGATCAGTACGATGCGATCGTAATCGGCTCCGGCCTTGGCGGGTTGAGTTGCGCAGCCGGATTTGCGAGGCAAGGATTCAAGGTTCTTGTTCTCGAACAGCATGATAGGCCCGGCGGGTATGCGACAACATTTGAGCGTCCCGGCGGTTTTGTGTTCGACGTTTCACTCCACTCCACCACTGTGGGAGAACGAAACGGCATCCATAACCTCATCCCCGGCTTTCCTGAAATAACGGATGTGGAGTTCGTTGAGCACCCGAATCTCTATCGTGTGATCTATCCTGACTACGACATCCGGGTGCCTCAGAGAAACATCGACCAGTACATTAAGATGCTCAAAGACTACTTCCCTGAAGAGAAAGATGGCATTACCGGGATCTTCTCCGACATGCAGGGACTGACAAACAATATCGCGAAACTCTCGAACGCGAGAGGTCAAGTAGATATGAGTCGATTTCCTGTCGACTTTCCTTTTCTCTTCAAGTTCTACAACAAGACGTGGAAAGACATGCTTGACGGGAGAGTGAAAAACGATAAGCTTCGAGCGATCATATCCGCGCAATGGGGATATTATGGTCTCCCGCCCTCGAAGCTTGTCAGTTTCTATTACGCCCTACCCGCGATCGGTTATCTCACCGGTGGCGGATATTATCCGATCGGAAGGTCGCAGAAGATCAGCAACGCGCTCGTGAAGTTCATCGAGGACCAAGGTGGAAAGGTAATGCTGGAGTCGCGCGTCGAGAAGCTCCTCGTTAAAGACCACGCAGCCTATGGCGTCAAGACTGCAACCGGTGCCGAATACAAATCGAAAGTAGTCGTCTCAAACGTGAACCCATTCGACACTTTCCGAAAAATGACGGACGAGCAGGATTTTCTCTCGACATATCTCGATCAGCTTGATCACTACAGCGTGAGTCTCTCCTCGTTCCAGATTTTCCTCGGCTTGAAGAAGGATCTCATCGGCAAATTAGGAATCAAGGATTCCGAGATCTTCTACGAAACCGGTTACGATCCGGAAGCAAGTTACAAGGCGGCGCTGGAGACAGACCTTAGCAACCCTGGTTACGCAGTGATTTTGTACGATAACATATACAAACAGTATTCGCCCGCCGGAAAGAACACACTTAATCTTATGACAATCCAGAGCTACGATCACTGGAAGCCGTACGAGTCAGATTACTTCAGCGGTAACAAGGCTGAATACAAAAAGGAGAAGGAGCGCATCGCAGGCATTCTCATCGATCGCGCAGAGAAAACGCTTCTGCCCGGACTCTCGAGTGCAATCGAAGTAAAAGAGATCGGCACTCCACTGACAAATGTCCGGTTCACGCGGAACTACCGTGGCGCGATTTACGGTCTTGACCAGACCGTCGACAATTCCGGCCAGAGCAGGCTGCCGCACCACACTCCGATTAGCAACTTATATCTTGCGGGTGCGTGGACGAGACCTGGTCATGGCTACGGCGCCGTTCTGTCGAGTGGGCTTGAATGTTTCGGCGAGATAATGCAGAAGTGGTGATCCCACAATATCAATTAGCCTGACATTTTGACGAGTGAGGAGTCTCCTGCCGATTTCTTCGTGGTGGGAGACATTCTCCAACTCCAATAGGTTAAGCCACTTCGTGTCCGTGGACTTGCTATTCTTGTGGTTTCTTCTTCGGCTTCGTTTCGTCTATAATACAAAAATGGAGCGAGGGCAATGAACGACTTTCAAGAAATTTCCGACATTGTGAATCCTGCGAAGAGCGCGCTGCTGATATGGGACGTGCAGAAGATGCTGGTGAATAACATTTTCAACAAAGAGGAATTTCTGGCGAGCACGAAGAAGGTCATCGCGTGCGCGAAAGAGAAGGGTGTACTGACTTTTTTCACGAAGATCACGCCTTTGCCACCGGCGTTTGAATCGCCTGCGAGAAGATTCCTGATGAAGAACCGTGCGACCCGTCCAGGCTTCACTCCCGATGGATTGGAGTTGGCGATCGAGCCGCAGCAGAACGATACTATCGTGATTAAGAACACCGCCAGCGTTTTCGTCGGAACCAATTTCGAGCTGTTGGCAAGGAATGCCGGTTTATCGACCATTATCTTCTGCGGAATTGCAACTGAGTACGGTATTGAGTCGAGTGCAAGAGACGCGCTCAATAGAGGGTTCTTCCCTGTTATTGTCACTGATGCCGTCTCATCGTCTGACAGGGACGCTCATGATCGTTCCCTCCTGAATTTGAAGAAGATGATAGTGCTGCTATCGTCAGATGATTTGGTAAATGTCTGGAATGGAAAGAAAGGCGAATAAATCTGTCCGCCTTTTTCCAATCTTCTGATTCTTTTTTTTCAATGCAAGGTAATTTTGTGATGCTTCCTCTTTTCGGCTTTGCGTGGCGAAGTCCATCCGAGCGGCTCCAGCAGCACCTCGACAGCTTTCACTGCGAGCTCGGTGTACTTCTCGACATCGTAGCCATCTTCTATCCGGTAAAAGACAAACGGGACTGCTTTGCGATTATCTTTCTTGCCTGTGTGGTCTATGATGATATACTCCGCGGTCTCGCCGGGCTGAAGGGCAACCCCGGCATCAGACATCGACTTCGCCACAACAGCCTGAGCACTGTTGTTATCGTACTCTTCTGCTTCTTTGGAAATGGTCTGCCTTATTACAAGTTCCATAGGATCGACTCGCCCGCTTTCCAGTCTCTCCAGGTGAATTTGAAAAATGTCAAGTGCGGAAGGAATTAGTTTCTTCAATTCATCAATCGATTGTGCGGTTGACAGAAGCTCTAATATCTCGTCCTGTACCTTCCTCACGAAAAGTGGAATGTCTCCCCGCCTCACTTCGAGGCCGCGAACTTTTGTCTTGCCGTTCGTGTATGTACCAACATATCGGTTCGCCGTGGGAATTTCCGGATCAATTCGCGAAGCCGGAAATAAAATCCACCTGTAGATTCCTTCCAATGAAATGTCAACGCCGACAGCCTTAGAGATCTCATTTCCTAATTTGTTGTAATCGTCCTCGGTAGCCCCGTCTTTCTTCAGCCACAAACAATCAACGATCCCGTGTATTACGGAGAAGCCGCGATCTTCCGCGATCTTCTTTGCCTTGAGAAGCGCTTCCCTTGAAAATGCATTTACGGATTCGTGAGCTTCTATTTTCCCGAAGCGTGCGTTCTTATAGCCAAGGTAGCCGAACAACGTCACTAGAAGCCATTTCAACGCAGTCTGGCGTTTGTGGTATTCTTTCCTTTCTCCCTCCGTGACTGCCTTTCGTTCGCGTGCCTTGTATGCAGCTCTTTTTTTTAAAACCGATTCCAGAGTCTCAGCAATTATTCCCCGCCTTTTTTCGCAAAGTGTGTAGTGCAGTTCCGGCACTTTGTCGTTCTCGCAGCACTGGCAATTAACTGTCTCCGGCGATATGTTGTGCGAAACCATCAGGCTCGGATACATTGAAGCGAAGTCCAGCTCAGCAACCTCCTCGTGATAGCCGAGTTTCGGAAGATAGATTAGTCCTCCCCTGTCGGCAAGAAGAAGCTGTGATGCAGACTTAAATTTTTCCCATTCCTGTTTCTTGCCCGGAATTAAGATGCCATGTTGATAAGCCCATGCTAATTGTATCGACGAAAGTCCAGTGCCGATACTCTCCCGCGCCTGCCTTTGAACGGGAATGCGTGTGATGCGTGAAAGCTCAAGGAGCCCTGAGAGGTCCGACTCATCCATTATGAAGGAGTTGTAAGTGTCGAGGTGCCACCGGCCTGCAAGCTCGAAGGAGCCCGCGCGGTGGACGATCTGTCCGTAGCTCCAATAACTGATTTCCCGGGTATGCTGGTACGATACGGACTTGTCGCGATTGAGATGGATGGGAATACGAACGCGCTGCGACATCGACTGAAGCATCGGGAGAATGGTGTGATCGCCGTACTGTGAAATGATCACGTCAGGATCGCAACGATCGATGTGGTCGTTGATCCTGGCAACGAGCTCATCCAGCGAGTCTGCTTCAATTGCATAAACACGCCCGTCATATCCTGCTTCCAGAGACACATTACGTCTGTACTTCGGCGCGACTTCGGAAAAGGACGGACGAAGTGTCATGACGGTGAGCGGCGGGAGCGCATAGTCGACGGCATTTATATCATCTTCCAATTCGACGCCGAGTAAATTGCCGCTTTCATCAAAGGTGTAAGTCCCATATGCGAGTGGAAAGAGATTGCGTTCAAAAAGAAAAGTCTGGACAGGCAGAAGATCGGAATTGAAAAACACATAATAAGGAAATTGTGATTCGAATTGCCGGACTATTTCCCGAAAGTGGAGTATATCGAGGACGTTGATTTCAATGACCTTGATGTCTTTATTTGAATAGAGCTCTTTTCTCTCGATCCATCCGCCGGCAACGATGCACCGCAGTTTCTTTGCGATGGCATTAACCTGCGGGCGGCTGTTCTCTTCGACGTGCATGAAAAATGACGGGGAGAAAGGAGCGTATCCTCGCACGTGTCTTCCCGACTCGTCGATGACCCACACGACGATTCCGCCCGGCGCAGGATAGAGATCAAATAACCATCCCTTGATCTTCTGATGCATGGTCACTTTCTATTTTATCGTCGTTGTTGCTGACGCCGTTTATGCGTTTAACGAGCTCTTTGAGTTTTTGTTCGAGTGCAACAGTTCTCTTTCTCTCTTCGAGAAGCATAGACATAACAATGTTCTCGAACGGAATGGGATTGACTGAATAAGCGCACGCTGCAAGATGTATCTTGGGAGCTCTGAAAAGCTCGTCAAAGATTTCCTGATCTTCTTTCCTCAACGCCTCTCTGAATTTTCTCCACTGTGACTCCTGTTCGTGAATCACCATCGTAAATGTCGGCACAGTTCGTCCCATAGAATTCTCTCACTTGCTTTCAGATCGCTGAATCATCTTCCTGTCACCGCTCGTTTTCTATAAAGTGCAAAGAGACTTTTCCGCTCGACCGCATTCATCGAGTTTTCGTTGAATAGGTAAAGCTTATCTGCCATGTTTAACATGTAGTTCGTCAGGTTCACCCGCGCAGATTGATGCGGGTAAATATCATCAGAGGCAAGCACTATCGAGATTCCATTGCGCTTCATGTTTTCAAATTGTGTACGAATTCTAAGAAGGCTTTTCTGTGCTTCCGACACCGGCACCTGGTCATCGAACAGCGTGTGGAGCAAACCAAACACAAACACGGCCCGCGAGCGGATCAGATGAAGGAAAGAAGCAACACCATTTGTCAGCACGGCGTCCATCTGATATCCGGTAAAAATCCTCGATAAGTAAATCCTGTTGAGAATCTCTCGCGGATCGAAGCCGTCGATCTGTGCGAGCCGAGCAATGGTATATACGTCGAACCGGTTAGCGCCATCGACGAGAGCAACGGAGTCTGTGTGCTTCAAGAGTTCCTCGATCATGAAGAGTGATGCACGATAAACAATTGGATGACCGTAGAGCAAGAGCGTCTTGCCTGGAGTTATGACTCCAATGTCTCTAGAAAGCTCGACGCAGCTTCCGGATAAAAGCGTGTTTCTGCTTTCCTCACTTTCGCTCAACTCACTCGGTGCATTTGGTCTCATGAAAGCTCTCTCGAAGGTCCGGTATTGTTATAGTAGACATCTGTACACTATATCAAATGTACTGTTCTTAGAATAAGAAGTCAAGAGGTAATATATATCCGAGAGATTGTCGGGTAAGTAACAGATAAACAGAGGATTATACACCAATAACCATAACAACTATTGTTAGAAACCTCGGCCGATTTTCCTCACACACTCCTCGTATTGACCGCTCCTATCCGCTGAACAGGGCCTTTAAAAAATTGGAACTGATATGATAAAGGAATAAGAAGGAGAAACAACAAATCATCGACATGTTCAATGAACAAGTCTCAATGGGAATCCGCGGTATATCTTGTTATGAATCGGTTTACCAAAAACATGCTTGACTGCCCGTCGCAGAGCTTTCGCCTCATCGATCATCACCAACAACAGACGATCAACAGCAAGAGCCTGTTCGACCAGATCTACCAACAGCCCCTTGGCAACAGCCAGATTCTCGGTTGCTCCCTTTCGGAAACCTATCTACTTTAACGTTTTCATCATTTCTTCCTTCAGTTCATTAAACTGAACGCTTTCCGATACATTTTCCAATGCTACTTGTGCGTTCGATCAGGTCGAAGTCTTTCTGATCAAACATATACTATCTGGCATAAACCATCTGTTTAGGGACATCGGTGAACCGTAATCGAATTACTTGTCATCGGACAAGGCAAACATTTCATTTGTACACTATACGTTGTATATCCATTTGGGATATTTAGAACGGAATATGTACTGGAATGTGCATTAGGGATCAGGACATTATTCTTGAACCACCTATAAGTACAATTCGTCGAACCAGGGCATCCCACATTTGTGGCAGTAAATGTATCAGGATAGTTGCCTGATGCATCCTTACACACACAGACTTCACCAGTTATGATTACTGTATCTTTGCAGAGCGTGACGACATTGGATATTATCGATTCGTGACACTGTGCATCGTACACCTCTGCCCAGAACGAACCGGTACTGTTAGAAGTTACTTTCATCGCATTGGAAATATAAACGCCGTCCTTATACCATTTGATCGTTGCGGGTCCCGCGCAGGACGGGATGGTTGCAGTGAGTGTGTCAGGGACACACAGGTGATTCGCAGCTATTGAAACGCTTAATGGACACTTGACAGTAACTTTAAGTGCATTGCTTCTTGTTGTGCAGGTGCCATTTACTGCATCGCATTGGTACCATGTGGTGCTTGCCAGGTTATTAGTCCAATGGGTGCTGCCGTAAGCTCCTGGGATTTCTGTAAAACTACCAGGTAATCCTGTCAAACTTGAATCCCAATTCGTAATTGTTGCCTTACATGATGCATTCGCAGTCAGGATTGTTCCGGTACCATTACACAAGGGTAATGCTTTGGATGACGTAATCTGAATTTCAGCCGGTTGAAGTTGACGGTCAACGATGATAGTGATCGCCTTATCGCATGGAGCGCACGCATTTACTATATGAGCATTGAAAGTGTAGGTAGTGTCACAACGCAGTGAATTATTAGGAGAATTCACAGGACCGTTATATGGACCGTAGAGCGTAAACTGCGGCGTGGTTGTAGAATCTTTCCATGCGGGTTTGTGTATTGTAATACTGCCCGTTAATTCCGTCCACGTTATGCTCGGACGGCAATCTACGAAGTCTGGGTAACCCAAATTTATGGTCCCGGTAAAATGGTCGCAAGTGTGCCCATTTGGTAGTAATGGGTTGGTTGTAATGGAGATCGCATCGCATGGTGGGCATACATGAACTTGCGTTGTTACCGTGTCACTAAAACACCCGTCGTTAATTACGACCAGATAGCATCGTCCCTGCTGAAGCGGATTGGTTAGAAATGGTATGGGACCGGCTCCTCCGGGACTCACAGTTGATACGGGGCTGCCATTAGTGCCATCCGGATTCGGACAATTCCAAGCACTATAAGGAGGAACAGCAGGGGGACATTGACCGTTACTTAGAGTGTTACACCAATACCACGTGGTAACGCTCCATTTTGGTGGCGCTGGCGTTAAGTTGATTGTTGTCGAGCTGCCTGCACAAATACTTGATGATGCCGGGGTTAACACATATGGTGTAAGCGTCCCATGAGTGAGAACTGTGTCCCAAGTGCACATCACGCTACAGTTCGATGGGTTATCATCACAGCCATAACCATTCAAGAGATTCACTCGTAGGACTATCGGGTTCAACGTGCCCGTTGTGGTGATGCGTATTCTAAATTTTTGAGGATTGCTATAATTGGCACAATAGGGTATGGCATCTGCGGCAGTACCTGGGGTTCTCGAGAAGCGGACTTCCCTTGTGGAAGGATAGAGATATCCGGGTATTGTCGACCCAAGATTTTGCATCACAGTTGGAGTTGTCGCGACCCAGGTGCCGGGAGTTGGCACCGCACTTGTGATTGATACGCCCCCTTGAGAGGAAACGGCTGGATAGGTGACACCTCCATAAGTGCCTCCAGGGCCCACCGGTGGTAACAATGCCTCGATCCCAAAAGGGAATTGCTTTACTTGTGGGTTGCCGACGGATGACCAAGGGTAGCAAACCGTAATATCGATAAAGCAGCCATTGTTATCGTGCCCGAGAGTGGCTTTATGTAGAAGGCTGTCGCAAGAGACGGTCTCGATGCTCTTTTGTGTTTGCGGTTTCTTCTGTGAAAAACCGGTTCCCGTGGCGGCGAGCATCACAATTAATGCAAGGAAGCAGTTCGTGATTACTGAAATATATGATTTGTGTTTCATAATTTTCTCCCTACATAATTTATTATTTGTTCAGATTAATACAGACAATGTTTAACCACGAATGATCCGCTTACTTGACAGGGGGTTGTGTTCCCTGGCAACGTATATGTGAAGTTAATTGTAATTATACACGTTGACCCGGCAGGTACAGAACTAACCGGGAATGTTACAGAGGCAATAGAACCGCTACCTCCCGTCGGAGTTGTGCCAGAACATCCGTTAACCAATGTCCACGAAACGTTTGTCGGCGTTCCGCAGGATAAATCGCTGATAAGTGTTGCTTGGATCAATTGATTAGGTCCAGGACTCAAACAGCAATCACCCTTCCAAACAATCATAGCTTTACACGCCTTTATCACAAGCACGTTCGACCACTTGGACCCGCAGTTGTTCTTGGCAACCACCCAGTACACTCCCGGTCCGATATTGTTAAACACCTGACTCGCTTGCGGTCCCTGAATTGCCGAACCATTTTTCCAAAGAGTGTAGGTGATCGGCGACGTTCCACTTGGTGCGGTCGCGGTGATCGTTGTAGTACCTGAAGGGCACAGTACCATAGGTGCGGCGGATATTGTGAAAGGTCCCGGCAGCTGTGAAACGTTTATCTGTATCGGTCCGATCGTATCATTTTGACAGATTGCGGAATGAACTATCGCTTTCCAGCACACGGATGTACTTGCGCCCACAAAATTTGGTGAGTTTGTGTTCTGAGCTGTCCCATTAGTAGCATTTTGATATCCGCCGGAGCCACAGGGCGCATCTACTAGATATTGCCATTGGACAGTTTGTGTTGACGATAGATCTGAAATGCAATTCAGAGAAAGAGTTTCATTCTCTGTCGGACAGATCGGCGCCGTGGACGCACCTGCGATTGTGCAGCAGGCAGGTGATTCGAATGTAACGGTCGTTGTTGCTGTAGCTGGCGGACAACATGGAGTCGATCCTGGATAACAGTTTGTGACAGTAGCCAAAACATGGTAGGTTCCAGGTCCATCTACCTTGAGTTGGTCATTGTTAATACCAATAATATGTGCTCCAACCGATCCCGGTCCCAGGTTACATTCCAGTGAGGTCCCGAATTATACTTACCTGTACCTGGAACCAAAGTTAATTGGATGATGACGGGATATTGCGAAGGAATTGGAGGGCACCCTGTGGAAACACATTGATTTGGTATTGGAGTAATCACTGGTGCTATTGTAGGACAAACAACTCGTTCCATAACAACAGATGTCGTAAAACATGTTGGTATATTCGTATCATAGGGCGGATTGAACTGTACCAGCGGCCTATACTCTATTGTACAATAATATGTGTAAGGATGGCTGCAATCCGCTGAGTTTTCAGGAATACCATTATTGTTTTGTGCCAAGTTGGGACCGGCACCGGGTAAAGGAAGCCAACCTGAGGGTGTTCCGAGAATCCAATACTGCCATGTAATGGATTGAACATAGGCTGCGTCAATCCCGTCAAGGCTGACCGTATTAAACGCCCCGGTTTTACACACTACTGGTGTTGCAATTGAAACTGTTGGATATATGATTATTTGTTGAGAACCAGAGCAAGAACATGATCCACTCGTAGCATTGACCGTTATCGTATAGATTCCCGGGAGCGTGGTGCCGGGTAGGGTGACAGCACCGCCGGAATACGTTATGTTGCCTGGGATAGATGGTGAAGCAGTTACAGAATAATGAAGTGCCCCGCAACCCATGGCCATAAAAGTAAAGCCGAGGGGGATAGGATTGGACAGTTGTGATGTGCATAATCTCGGGGTTTGAAAATTTACTTTACCTACGGCGACACAAAAGGGCGGCGGCGGGGGCGTGACGGGTCCTGACACAGGCTTGTAGGTGAACGTCCAGATTTCACTCATTCCCTGATTCGAGGCCGGCGGAAATCCATTCTGATCCAGAGCCTGTACTTGCCACGCATAAGTGCTCCCTGCCTTCAGCGGAAGTGCGTTTATCGGATATTGAAGCGTCGGCGTAAGCAGATTCTCATTCGTGTACTGAGGTACGTTTGCCGCGATTGCCCGGTTGATATTCTGGCCCGGCAGAACCTCGACGACTTTTAGAACATAATGAAGCTGGTATTGGATTGGCACCTGGATGGGAGTCAACTGCAAAACGGGGTAATTTGTATTCACCGAATCGCCGTTGGCGGGAAAAACAAGATGCGGCGGATCAGGATATACAATCGCAAAACTCGCGCATACATTCTGCAGAAGAACGCTTCCGGTGACATCGGTTATCGTGAGGCAAGCCTCGTATGAACCTTCCGGTATCCTTCCGGTCTGGGCCATTTGTCTCTCAAGTCCGTTGTTGTAGTAATTCAGATTTCCGTGCAGGACTGATGTGTTGTTCAAAATATTTGAACCAGGCAACAGTGTAATGACATCGCTGTTTCCTGTCACGATCTTCGTCCCGGCGCTTGTGCTTATGATCAGAGAGGCTATGACCTGCTGCGATGTCCTGGCTTCATTAGTTATCGCGAGCGTTGCGATCGAAGGATTTTTCTGCCAATCGCTTGCGTATGGCGACGGGAACGGCTGCACTGTCAGTATCGCGCTGACCGAACTCCGTGCCTGACTCATTAACTGCGGGGGAATGAAAAGAAGACCTGCGATTAATCCCAGCGCAGCTGCTGCAGAGCGTGTATTCATCATTATTCTCCTTCTGTTTCTAAACTGTTGTCGAATTCTTTTTCAAAGATAATCTTCATTGTGCGGAATGATCAGAACCTATGCGAGAGGGTAAGACTGACAGTGTGCTCATTGAATTTTTCCGTGCCCTGATAAATGGATTCCATGACCGCAAGCGTTACGGCGTCCGCTTTGTTGAACGTGTACCCCGACGACAGCGAGATCTGCATCGAGCTTGAACCCTGTACTATGGAATATCCGAGAGACAGGGATGTGGTAAGTCTGCTATCGAACGCCCTGTGTTGAGCAGCAATGGAATAGGTCTGCGTCGAAGTCCATCCAACTCCACCGATTTTCGAGTCGATGAGACTGAAAGCCGGGATAATGTTCAAGTTACCGGCAGGACTCATCACCACACTGAAGTTCAACGAGTGGGAAATCAACCCGCTGCTCTGTCTCAAAGAATCATTATCGCCTGACGCCTGGTAGATGTAGCTCAACGAGGCTGTCTGAACAAAGTTATCCACTCCGAAGAACATTGTGTGAGTCATCCCTGCCATAAACGATGAGTAATCGATCTTGAAGGTACCGCTTGCAGCGTTGTTGAACATATTCGTGAAATTGCCCATCACCGATGCAGACCATACGGTGCTCAACGGAAGATTGAGGCTGGCTCCGATTTGATTCCGGGAAGTTGTGTAGCTCTTCTGACTCAGCAGGTTGTCGTTTTGGTGTCCGGCATTTATTCCTATCGAAAAGCCGGAGACTCTGATCATGGTAGCAAGCGTGATTTCCCGCTGATCGGGGAGCAGTGAGGAAACTCCTAAAGACACATATCCGGGGCCGATATACCTGTAGCCGGCCCTTACGGTGAATCCGGAAAGATTCAATCCTAACTCGGCGTCATAGGCATAGTCTGCTTGCGAGCCGACACGTGGTGTGAACAAACCTGTAAGTATGGAAGGGAGCTTCAGACTGTCCAATGCCGACGCGCGCATGTCCCGGCTGTAAGCACTGCCGTCTATCTCTCCACTCAGTGTCAACACATTATCGAAGAATTCTATCTTACCATCTGCACCGACCACAAGATTTTCTTGAGGAGTCACTGAAAAGGTATTGACCGGAACACCTGGGTTGCTTCCCTGAACTTCACTGACCCCGACTCCGATAGTAAAAGGGAGATCACTGACATCGCTCACTGAATCTTCCAGACTTGTCACTTTAATGATCGCCTGAGATGTCTGCGGGGCGGTCACGACCCACGGCTGGGAACCGGTGTTTGAAATATTGTCAAAGAGAACCACATAGGTAGCTCCACCGTCTCTCGACAACTCAATTCTTACATATCCTGCAATGCCCGATGATGCCCATGTTATCGTCTCAATCTTTCCGATCGGCCAGGAATCATTTCCGTTCGGAGCTATGACGGCGATCGTGGGCTGAGGCGGACCGAGTGAGGAAGGATTATCCCTCGCACGGAGAAACGAAACATCGAAGTACGACTCATCCTGTTTTCCAATTCCTATCTTCGCGCCGTAGATGTAGCGCGAGTAGCTTCCGGTCCCTGCACCGCCCTCCACGGCTCTCTCGGTAAAGCCGCCGATAGCCGAGAAGCGAAAGAGTCCGGGATTCAGATTCACTCCAGCCCCTCTCACAAGGACCCCGTTGAAAGTCAGTGGAGTAAACTCGTCCGTAAAGTCGCCGATATGTCCATTCCCCCAGCCCCACGAAGGATTAATTCCGAGTTGATTGATATTCTGTCGCGCGGAACTTCCTTCCGTAGAAAGAAGAAAATCGAATGACATCGAAAATGCGTTGAATAAAGTCAAGGTCGGACGGAAGTAGAGACGGGCGGAACTTGGCGGCCTGCGCCCGACTCCACCGGAGATCCCGTACAGTTCTCCGAAGAGGCCGGCATCACCGGTGATGCTAAAATTTCTCTGGATAAAATTTCCTTGAGTTGTGTCACCTCCCACCGTTTGCGCTGTACCCGCATTCACGCACACAAGACAGAAGAGAACGAGAGCAATATACTTCGCGGACGCTAAAGCCAAGGTCGCCCTTCTCCATCATCGGTCCCTTTTCCTCTTAATTTAATTTGAGGAAACTCCAATTCGATCTGAAGCAAAACACGGGCTTTCTTTGCGTTCTCCATTGTGTTGGTGGGAAATGATAATAGAGTGTTAGGTCGGCGCTGCGCATCCCACGAGGCTGGCCGAGCCGTACTTGCCTTTACATGTAGTCTGTATTTCGCGGTGTGAACATTCTCAACAGGCTGTACAAATGGCAATTGCAACTAACTGCTTAATCCCAACATTTGTCGTTTATCCCGCTTGCCGGTCATGGGAGACGACATTTGTCGTTTATCTGCTTTTTGCCCGCAATGCATGATCTAACAGATTCACAGTTCATCGCAGTGCCTTCTGACTTGCACACGCGTGGTACTTAGTCGTCTTGTTATTGCTTCGAGAGAGGAGCTCCTGGAGGATCTTCGGCAGCCCTGGTTCTATATGGTGGCACATCTGCGCTGTCTTCCATTCGCACGACAGCGTTCGTGCTCCAGCATACCGCTTATATCATTGCCTGAATGTAAACGTTCGCCGGTCAATTGTCAAGTTTTTACAGATATTTCTTAGCGGTCACTTTCATTTTATGGATTCTTTCAGCGCTCTTGACAATATCACTTCGTTCGTTCCGGTTAAACCTAACCACAGAGACCGCTAATAACCCACAAATGACAGGAGATTAGTCGAAATCCTTTTGCTTTTGATCTCAGACTCGTCGAAATACTAGATGTAGTAGTAACCATGTCGCTTAATTAGGCATAACATTGAGGAGACTCCTTCCCTATAGTGGTACAACGAAATTGTACACTAAATTCTTAAAGCAAATCGGAAAGTGTGGGAAATAATACTTCGGAGTTTGCGAATCCGAGATGATTCTGAGTGAGATGGTAGGCCCTGAGGGACTTGAACGCCCGACCCGCTGATTATGAGTCAGCTGATAAGTGTTTTTCTTACTCGTGCTTCGAGGGATTGTGTCATTCTTGTGCCACTTCCTTAAAGGCTATTCACTGAAAGAGCCAACATATCATGGCACAGTTGCAGCTTTGTTTTCCCTCGATTTTCAGCCGGTGGTTTCGCGCGACTGAAATTACCTCAAGCCGCATTCGACGCAATACTCGGGGAGTGAACGATACACTCACGTTGGTTGTCCGTTATTGTAGCCTTCGATAGCAGATGTGTAGTGCCTAGACTATTCGGCGCGATATTATAAACTTACCCCGCTCATCCCATGGCAGGACAAGCGGGGTGCCTTGGAGGAGAACTATTTTTTTTCAAAGACAAGCACTTCAAACCAGTGAGATTCGAAGGCACCACGACCATCACGGAGTTATGTGACGTTGACAAAATCCGCAACATTGATGAGAGGAGGCCAATCATTTTCCTCTTTTCTATTATGACGAATGAATAGATGAATACCCCTACTCTGTCGAGGATCGGAGTCACAGAGAGAGACATGTCCCACAATCTTATCATCTAAAGAAGGAAGGATAAAAAGCTGATTGAACAAAAACAATAATGAGGTTCAGCCGCAACCAAAAAGAAATTTTATCACGAATTTCAGAGACCAAGAAATGATGATTTTATTGGAAGAATATTACCTCTAATGGACTAATGAATCATTCGAGCTAGAACCCGCATGCGACCGATAATTCATCGTCCAATATTCTCATTCAATAAATTGTTCACAGCATTAGCAAGGAGTATATAGTCCGAGCATATGTTTATGACGCATTCATTCTCGCCCCAGAAAAACGGCCAATCGTCCTTGTTCTCCGGGAAATCAGGTTTCAAGATGAGCACGCCGGGTACGACACCTCCGGCAATGAAACTGAAGTCTGCTCTATTGCCTCCATAAGTAATTCTCTTCGACTGAGTGCCGACGCTCGCAACAAAAGAAAGGTTGGAGTATGGGTGGCAGCCGAAAATGTAATCGATCCCGCGTATCGCGTATTCTGGTCCGATCATTTTTGGAAATGCTTCGTGAAGATAGTAGTTCGTCACCGCCCATCTGATCACTTCTTCGTCACCTGCCCATGGCCTCATGCCTATCGGGACGCCGTATGGATTCTTGGTGAACAGCACATCGTTCTCCTTCTTATATCTTTCTACGTAAGAGATCAGCTTCTGTTTGTATTCATCTCCGAAATAAGGTATGGCAAGAGCCGCTGATTCGATACTGTAATCCAACGCCATATCAAGCGCGGGCCAGATTAACCTGTTAAACCTTTCCGCATATTTCTTGTCCTTCGTGGAAATCAGCAATTGAAGATTAGCAGGGATTTCCATGAACTTTCGGAAAATGGCAAGACTGGTGTCACTCACCGATGTGGTATCTTCTTGCTGTCTTGTCCATGATTTCTCAGCAACCGCGAGACACTCGTCTGCAAGTGAATCGTTGAACCCTTTCAGTGCACGGCTTGCCGAGGCGAGAGAAGCAATGGAAAGATAATTTACCCATGGCATGTCATTAGTGAACGCCCACCTATCGTCCGGTGTACCGCTCGAATCTCCTTCGACCTCGTAAGGCTTGAGTCTCGGACTGTAGATTAGGTTGTCTGTTATTGTCGAAGCGTCACCGAGATGAACATACTCATACAGGTGGGCCTGCGTAATCCCGAATATTGCACGACCGAACGCTTTCTGCTGTGCAAGCTGCTGAAGAACTCCGTGTTCGATCTGCTGAAGGATGTCCGGCTTGCCGTCAGGATCATGGATATCAACATAACGATGTTGCTCGTCGATAAATGTCTCATCTATTTTCGGATGAAAGGACTCCCAAGCAGCAGACATATTTAATATCGTGGCACACTGGGATGGCTCGTCAATATCAAAATCGCCGGCATCAAACCATCCGCCTACGTTTAGTCCCGGGATATGTTCCCCCGGTTTGTAGCGTGTGCCTGTCGATGGACCCATTCTGTATCCATCGAAGTGCTCTTCGTTTACCGGAGCCTGTCGCGCATCGTCGAGAAAAGATACCCCGTGCCAGACTCTGTACGCATCCTTGACGTACATATGATCCATCTGTACCGGGAACCAGACATCGAGCGTCTGATGCCAGACGTCATCGTACACATGAGAATCAATTGGAAAGGCGGCTGTCTTCTGATCTCCATACCTTATGAAATACAAGCCCGGGTCTTTAACGGAAGTGAAATCAAACGTGACGTACTTATATCGAAGGAGCTGTCCCCACAGTTTGACATCGGTCGCAAGCTTTTCAACATATTCACCCTGAGGCGTAACCTGGTACAATGAGGCTGTCTTGAGAGGCGTATCATTTTTGTCAAGCTCTATGACTGCGACTTTTTGTTGACTTGGATGATAACCTGCTTGAGAGAATTCGATCACCGGTTTACGTTTCCAGTCCATTATTGTGCTGGCTGTCAAATGCCATTCCACCACCTTCCCAGTTTTGTTTGCCGGGATAAGGCTCCGCACAACAAACCATCCGTTTTGTGCGACGTTCCGTCCGTCAAAAAGCATGAGCTTACTGTCCACGGATTGGATCTCAACCCGTCGTTCGGGATCCTCGGGTG
The DNA here is from genome assembly GCA_963704305.1 of uncultured Bacteroidota bacterium. Classification (GTDB taxonomy): domain Bacteria; phylum Bacteroidota; class Ignavibacteria; order Kryptoniales; family JAKASW01; genus JAKASW01. The sequence continues at coordinate 3,568,880 of OY969888.1, forward strand.
CAAGAACGAGCGTCGATCCATCCGCGATCGGCTCCGGGTCAACATAAACATGTCTTCCTCGATCATCAAATGTTGAGTGACCGGCATGTTGCGGGATCTTCAGAGAGTCGGGTTTGAGCATCGTCGGACCAGCCGGATATAGAGGAAAAATACCCGGCCTGTCATCCATCAAGAACGTTTTCTGGAAATAAGCGGACGGCAGGAACTCAAGGTTAAAGCCCACATTCCCCACCAGTTTTTCGGGCAAAGGTTTGTCAAGATAGACATCGATCAGGACTCCTTCCTCTTGCGCAGTGATCACGACTCTTGAATCGAAGTCATAGTCATTATATCGCAGAAGAACCTCGATGCTATTTTTTTTCCGATCGACGTTTCTTTTTACGGCAAGTGGAATTTGATCCCATTGCTCAGGCGTGGATCTTAACCTGACCGCGCCGTTTGTAGCAGTGCGCACACCATGATGTATCAATTCTATGCCGGCGGTTTTTTCGTCAAAGAAGTAACCGTTATACTCGTTGCTGAAAACAAAAACGTTGAGGCCGCGAGTCTCGAAATATCCGAGATCGTTCAACTGAAGCCTCTGTGAAAAGGCCACGCTGAACGCGGAAAACATAAGAATCAGGGCAAGACTTTTCTTTATGAAAGAAGTCAAACTTCTCATAATATCCTCCATGGAATGACTTTAGATTTTTATGACAGCCAAATAATTTTGAGATTCACTCATAAGATATCGTAAACCTTTATGGTAAGATCACTGCTTGATGTCAACTGATAATTATCAATTGTTTCCGAATTAAACCGACAGTGGATCCGTTATTTAGTAATCAAAAATTCATGACTACTTTCTTCCCCACGTATTTAATCTTTTTATCAAATGTTGCAGGAATTTCTACCCCCGTCCCTTTATTTTCTCTCACTAACACAATGTTAAACATACGCTCCCCGAGCATACCGGGGTAAGATCCTTTTCGCTCGTTAACGGTTAATTTCTTTTGCGCGTCGTTCCATTGAAAAGTGATCAAGGAATAAGAGCCCTTCAGATAATCGTAGTTGTCATTTTCGTCCTCATAGATCGCGAACTCGCCATCTGCGCCAGGATAAATTCTAATCTCGATGGGATCGCTTCGTTCTGTAGCATATTGAATGAACGGTCCCATTGGAATGACAGAACCGGCTCGAACAAAGAGCGGCATGGTTTCGTACGATGCATCCGCTTCGACTTTTTGACCGCCTTCAAATTGTTTGCCTGTCCAGAAATCGAACCATTCCGTGCCTTTGGGCAAATAGATCTCACGTGTGTAGCTCGATGAATCGATTTTGACATTGTTGCGATGATAGTACAACGGCCGCACGACCGGGCTCACCATGATTGAAGGGCCGAACATGTACTGGTCATTTATATTGAAAACAGCAGAGTCGCTCATAAAATCAAACGGCAGTGCGCGCATCATCGTATAATTCTCGCTAGTGACTTTCCACGCCAGCGAATATGTGTATGGTAACAGCCGGTAACGCAGGTTGGCAAACTTGAGCAGTGTCTGATACGTACGCGATTCCGGAGCACCGAAAGCCCAAGGCTCGCGCGGAAAATCCGCACCATGTGCGCGGAACAACGGACAAAATGCAGCGAACTGAAACCAACGAGTATAAAGCTCTTTGAAGCCTTCGTCTTCCTGACCTTTTTCATATGCGCCGTTCGAAAACCACCAGCCCGGTTGATGCTTGATAAAATAGCCGGCTATATCGGTTGTCCAATAAGGGAGTCCCGTCATACAATAATTGAGGCCGGCGGGGATCTGCTTCCGAAAGTCTTCCCAGTTGGCAGAGACATCGCCCGTCCAATAGCTCGCGCCATACCTTTGCATACCTGCGAACGAAGAACGTGTCAGGATGAAGACTCGCTTTTCGGGATTTGTCGCTCGCCACCCTTCATACAATCCTTCGGTGTGCATCAACGCATAAACGTTGATATAGCGGCCGCTGATCATCAGAGTCTTGAGCGCATTCGAATTGACTTCATCCAATTTTACATCAGGGAGTTTGAAGTAAGGCGAAGTCCAATCAGAGTCGTAGCCCTCCGAGCAATCAGCCCATAGTGCATCTATTCCGGTTGAAATCAATGAGTCATTTACCTGCTTCCAGTACAGTTGCCGCGCTGCCGGCATAAGAACGTTCAGGTGCTCGTCGTCTGCAAACAGGCCGTGGATCTTTGCCAACTGGATCTGGTCGGGAGTTCCTTTAGTCATATTAGGCCAGATAGAAATCATGATTTTTGCATCCATGTCGTGAATTTCTTTCACCATCTTAGCGGGGTTGGGATAATTCTTCCTGTCGAACGACTTCTGCCCCCATTGCCCCTCGGGCCAGTACAGCCAGTCCTGGACTATTAAGTCGAGAGGGAATTTTCTTTCGCGAAAACCTTTGACGACGGAGACAATCTCATCCTGTGTGTTGTATTTTTGCTTCGATTGCATGTAGCCGAAGGCCCATTTGGGATACATCGGTGCCGTGCCTGTTAGCTGACGGTATGCGGAAACGATTGAATCAATATTGTCTCCGTAAATGAAGAAGTAATTAATTTCGTCAGCAACTTCGGACCAAAGGTAATAGCTTCCGCGTGTGTCGTTGAACTCGCCGTACGAATAGTTGTCCCAGATTACTCCATAACGATTAGTGGAAACGATTACAGGTACAACATCATCGCGATTTTTCTGAAGCAGCGTTATTTTTTTACCGTTCAACGCCATATCGGCGCTCTGAAAACTTCCAAGACCGTACAACACTTCGCCAGCTGAATACCTAAATGATTGTTTGATGTTGTAACAATCTTCGCCATAGACAGTTGCTGCTTGGGCGCTTCTCTGACCTTCGGCAAGAATTGTCCTTCCAGCGCTGTCCACGAAATCAACTTTCAACGAATTCTTATCGACACGTGCTGAGATAGATGACGTTGACACAGTGATCTGGTTTTCAGTCTCATCCAACCTCCATTTAGTCATTGACGGCGCCGTTTCCGTTATAATGAGACTGCCACGAATCGAAAAATCATCTATCGGAGCTGCAATCACCTGAATGATGTCATCACTCCAGACTTTCAGCCTGAGTTTTTTTATTCCGTTCACTTTGTGAGTAAGAGTAACCGCAATCCCATCACGTTCTTTCTGAACCGACTGACCGAAAGTGGAAGTAGCGCATACAAGAAGAGTGAAGGAGATAATTCTAATTAATGTTTTCATCTATGACCTCATAAAATCTTCATATTCAAAACATCTCTTATATTACGTAACTGCCACGTGGGATCATGGGCTTCATAATATTCAAGATCGTATGCGGGTGCCGGTAATCCGGCAGGAATAGACATGTTGAAAAAGTCCGGAAATGAAGCGCACAGCCGTCACTCGATGTAACCTCATCCCGATATTGCGTTTCCAGGAGCATTCGTTCGGTAGAAAATTCCTCCTTCTCTATTTTCCCTCTCAGAAAATTCCAAAGCTTTTGTATCGTCATCAGACCATCTTTACCTTGAACGCGAAGGCGAAATCGGAGGGTTTAACCGAAGGCTTTCCTATTGTGAGCGATTCAGCCGATTGTGCCCAGACAAGCTTCTCGACGCATCCGAGCAGTTCGACGTTTTCCACCTTGCCTGGACGCTGAGGAGAGGCCGTTCCGAGGCTTTTGATTGTAAATTTCTCACCCTCAGGCCATCCGAGGACAACTGCGTAAATCACGTCGCCTTTTTTGTTTTCAGTGAATCGGATATCGCGGGCGTCCAACACTCCCGTGCTGTCACCTGCGAAGGCACCTCCCTTTATCTTATGTGGACCTTCTCCAAAAACCTTCCATGGCCGCGTGGCGTAGATGGCTTCACCGTTGGTTTGCATCCAGTTACCAACAGCATCAAGAATTGCAACTTCATCAGAATCGTTGGTGCCGTCCGGCTTGCCCGGAATATTGAGTATGAAAGTGCCGTTCTTGCTGACGGCGTCGACCATCCACCGTATGACCTCGACTGGTTTCATGTAGCTGTGGTTAATGAAGCGGGCACGGTTGTAATGCCAGTCACCGATGCATGTTTCCGATTGCCACGCGTATGGCATGATCCGGTCGGTAACGCCTCTTTCGTAGTCGGCGACCACTCCTTTTGCCAGTTCGTCCGGAACCTGCTTGATGTTAAGTACGGCCCCCATCTTGCCAGCGTGTGTCTTGAGATTGTGGTTGTAGAAATATGCTCCGATGTTCATGCCGGCCCAGCCGAGTGGAAGTCCGCCGTTGTCGAAATAGAGCAAATCGGGATCATGCTGATCGATCAGGTCGCGGATGCGGTCGTAGAAGTTCTTGACGTACTTCTCGTCCGGATTTTCGTGGAGGCCGTGCTTACGCCCGTAGAGCTGTTGCGGATCATAACCCTGCCACCATTGGTACTCTCCGTCGTCCAGCGAAAGCTGACCATCGTAAGGAACACCCGCCAAGTTGCCGGTCCTGTCGCAGAGATGAGCTACTTGAAACCACCACCAGTTGCGCGCGGCATGGACTGTCACCCCAAACCGCAGACCTTGGCCGCGGGCCGCTGCTGCCCACTCACCGATGATATCCCTTCGCGGGCCCATGTTCTGAGCATTCCAGTCATGGTGTCGTGAGTTCCATGTGTCAAATCCATCGTGGTGGTTGGCCAGAGCCAGGAAAAGCCGTGCTCCAGCATTCTTGTATCGCTCGATCACGGCTTCAGGTTCCCAGTTCAGCAGTGTCCATTGCGCGCAGAGATCTTTGTAACCGGATCTTGACGGATGGCCGTATTTCCGAAGCTGGTATTTGTAGTCATCCTGATCCTGAATGTACATCTGACGGGCGTACCAATCGCCATTCTCAGGAACACATTGCGGACTCCAGTGTGCCCAGATCCCAAACTTGACGTCGCGGTACCATTCCGGTGCTTCGTAGTCGAGAAGTGAATGCCAGTCTGGTCTGAAAGGCCCGTCTCCCGCCAATCCGGGGATCGCCGGCGCTATAAGAGGCACACCATCCCATGTCCCTGGACCCGCCTGGTCCGCCGCTGTTCCCCACGCTTCGTCGACAACTCCCTTCCAATCGGAAACAGGAAAATTGGGAACCCTGTCATTGCCGGACGATGTCGGCAATTTGTGCAGACCCGAAGCAATAGGAAGAACTCCGACCGCACCAATTCCAGCCACTTTGCAAAAATCACGTCTATGCATGCTAGGTCCTTTCGGTTATCAATTGTTCAGATGGTATCTATTTCTTGCCCTCGTGCTTTCTATCTGAATAACAACGGGGCTATTTTATATAGATCATTTCTCCACACTGGCCAGGTGTGCCCTCCAGGATAATTGTAAAAGGTATACTTAATGTTTAACTCATTCAATTTAGAGAGCATAATCTGACAGTTATTGTAAGCTATATCTTCTTTTCCGCCGATTGCAATCCAAAGGAGTTTCAAGTTCTTATTTATCATATCAGCATTTGTTTTCATAAAATCATATTGCGCATCCGCAATACTGCTCTGCATAGGCAGTATCCAGCCGGAACTAAATACTCCCAGATATGAAAATAGTTCAGTATTCTTTATTCCCACATAAAGGGTTTGTATTCCACCCATCGACAAGCCGGCAAGGGCTCGATTCCTCGAATCGGTCTCTGCACGATAATTTTTCTCGACAAATGGAATGATGGATTGTTTCAGTTCTGCTTCAAACGCTCTTAAACTGTTTTCACCAAAACCGGGCAGATCGACATTTCCGTCCGGCATTACAACAAGCATTGGTCTTGCTCTTTTCTCGGCAATGAGATTATCGAGGATTAAATCTGTTTTACCCTGAGTTGCCCACCCTCTTTCATCTTCACCACCGCCATGTAATATGTATAGCACGGGGTATTTTTCGTTCGCACTAATATCATAGCCTGGAGGTGTGTAAATATAAAACTCACGCCACTTATTGAAGACCTTGGAGTAATAACGTTTTATTCTGATATCTCCATGAGGGACATCTTTGATCGCGTAGCAGTCATCTCCTTTGAACGGTACCTCAATACCGCTTGCCATTCGTCCCATTCCGTAAAACGTTTCGCTCGCCGGATCCGCAACAGCCACACCATCAATCAATAGGGAATAATAATGAAAGCCTTCGCTCAAAGAATCGGTAGTTACTTCCCAAACTCCTGCGGTATCTTTTACCATGTCGCATTTTCTTACCAAATCGAGCTGGACTTTTTGTGCATTGGGCGCCTTGACGCGAAAGATTGCGCGACCGTCCGGCAAAATCTGCGGGTATTTTGCTCTCCTTACATTGGATGAAGCGGGTATTCCCAAAATGCTATACTTAGTAAATGTTGAAACATCAACGGGTTTGAAAATTAGTCGAGCAAACATATATAAGGAATTTTTCCAAACATTAAAGTCGTGAACACCTGGCATTATATAGAATACATGGGCAACGTCATTCGCTAGCAGATAATCGTGAGTTCGTTTACTGAATATGATTAAGCCATCATCATCACCGCATGAAATCCAAAGCAATTTCAATTTCTTTCTTGCTTCCTCGGGATTAGGAAGCAACGACTGAGGTTCTTTAGTATTGGGAGCTGCTGAGAAACTGCCGATCCATGCAAACTCATCGAGATTACCTAACCCGAAATTCAATGATTGTCCGCCGCCCATCGACAAACCTGCTATGGCACGGTGTTCTCGATCGGTATAAACCGGGTAAGTTTTTTCTATGAAAGGGATCAGATCGTCAAGCAGATCTTTCTCGAAAGTTGCGAATGCTTGTACCTTGATGCTGTCAAAAATATTTCCGACCGCGCGGTCGTCCTTCATGGCACGGCCATTGGGCATTACTACAATCATGGGCTCAATCTTACTTTCAGCATAAAGATTATCCAGAATAACTTGTGGATGACCTCCGTTAAGCCATTCATGTTCATCGCCGCCAATACCATGTAAAAGATACAACACAGGATATTTCTTATCTTTTGAAAATCCCGGCGGAGTATAAACAACAGCCCTGCGCGTGGTTCCGACTGTCTTTGACGTGTAATAAACCGTGTCTATTTTTCCATGTGGTATGTCAGTACGCAAGGAATCAAAGCCCTGCGGGGCATGTTTAACAATGTCTTGAGAATTAGCACACAGGCTAAACACGAGTAAGACAGAAACTGAAAGGATTAGCTGCTTCATAGTTATCCTCGCTTAGTTTGTTCAATCTCTATTCAATCGTAAAAGTTTTCCTCAAACGTATATCTTTACATGAACTGCCGATCTGAACTTCCCACTGTCCCGGCTCTATCTTAAAAACGTTTGTTCCGGTATCATAAAACGAAAATTCAGATGCCGGTATTTTGAATGTGAGAGTTTGGCTTTCTCCCGGATCGAGTGTAATCCTTTGAAACCGTTTTAACTGATTGATGGGTACTTTTATTGAGGCGTTAACATCATGGACATATACTTGAGCAACTTCATCGCCTTTGATTTTGCCAGTGTTTTGTATTGTAAATTGGATTTCAATCTCACCATCTTTGTTAATCGTGTCAGAACTAAGTTTCAGATTGCCGTACTCAAATTGAGTGTATGAGAGCCCATGTCCGAACGGAAACAAGACGGGCTGATCAAAATACATATATGTGCGTGGATGATCGATGAGATCATAATCAGACATAGGAGGAAGCTCTTTCGTCGATTCATAAAACGTTTCGGGAAGTTTACCGCCAGGATTGACGTCGCCGAACAAAACATCGGCAAGTGCTTGACCGCCAAATTCTCCATCATACCACGCTTCAACTATTGCATCAGCTTTGCTTTCAGTCCCCGCAAGAGCGACAGGACCTCCGTTCATAAGCACAAGAACAATTTCAGGATTAACAGACGCGACTGCATCAATTAAGTCCCTTTGAACTTGTGGCAGTTCAATTTCGGAACGATCCAACTCTTCACGAGAAATAGCCGGAGAGGTTCCAACAATTAGAATGACAACGTCACTTTTCTTCGCGACCTCTTTCGCAGCGTTGAAGTCTTTTTGATTAAGATCCCATGTCAATCTTGCAACGGCGCCTAATTCGTCATCGTACTGCTCGAATTCAACTTCATATTCTCTGCCGGGTATTAGGTTGACTTGTGCTCTATGCGGCTCTTCAGCATGGTCCCTCCAATCATTAATTAACAGCTTGCCATCCACATAGAGACGCCCGCCGTCATCAGTGCTTATTCCAATATGATGGACTGTATCGGGAGGAATTATCTTGCCCTTCCATCTGATAGAAAAATGATCCTCAGGTACGCCGGGAGCAGGCGAACCAGTACCAAAATTGAAATTCACCATGGAGTCGATGCGCGCGAAGACAGGTTTCCCGGCTAGGTTCATATTATCAAAATACTCACCCTTCATGCCGGTCTTATCAGTTCCTTTGACCTTAGCAAAATATTGGGGTTCAATGGGTCTTAATGATCCGACGCTAATCGTACTTCCCATCGAATATTCCACTTTGATTCCGAGAGGAGCGGCTTTAGCGCTAATTCCCTCAAGAGGACTGATCTGGACATTAGGCCAACCACTGTATGTCCCGAGCTGAGGTTCGGCGGCATTTGGACCGATGACGGCGATCGATTTTATTTTATCATTTTGTAGAGGCAACAAACCATTATTTTTAAGGAGCACGATTGACTTCTGTGCTACTTCAAGTGCAAGGTCCCGATTTCCCTTGCTGTCGAGCTTATCTCTTCCAATTGAACTATAAGGTACCGTTTCAGGCGAATCGAATTCGCCAAGTCTGAAACGTGCGGAGAGAACTCTCTCCAACGCGCGATCAATGTCTCTTACCTCCAACAATCCCTGGTCAAGAGCCTCCTTCAAATATTGACGATACTCGATCCCACAATCTAGATCACATCCAGCCAGGACACTTCTTGCAGCAGCCTCAGCGCCCGTTTCGAAGAAACGATGCGGGATTACCTCGTCTCCAATCGCGCCGCAATCAGATACTACATACCCTTTGAATCCCCAATCACGCCTCAGGAGATCAGTCAATAAGAAGGTATTTGCATTGACTGGAACATGGTTAACTTCATTGTATGCACCCATGATCGAGTAGGCTTTACCTTCAACCACTGCCGCCTTGAAAGCCGGCAAGTAATATTCGAACATGCTTCGCATATCGACATCGGAAGAACCCGTATGCCGGCGAGATTCTTCATTATTTGCCAGAAAATGTTTAGGTGTGGAAACGGTTTTTAAATAATAAGGATCATTGCCTTGCATTCCTTCAACAAATGCAACACCCATCCGAGAAAGGAGATAGGGATCTTCACTGTATGATTCCTCATTACGTCCCCATCGTGGATCACGTGCGATATTGATGGTGGGGCTCCAATACGTCAAGCCTTTACCTTCAAGAACATTCAAAGCCCGCGCTTCATCAGATATGGCTGTACCTACACGATACACAAGATCAGGCTCCCACGTAGCTCCCATGGCAACAGCCTGCGGGAAAGAAGTTGCTCCGCTTGCAAGTACTCCATGTAAAGCTTCACTCCAATAGTTGTACTCGGGAATTCCTAGTCGAGGAATGGAATCCGATTGGCTGGTTAACTGTTTAATCTTCTCGTCAGTTGTCATCAAAGCTATTAGATCAGAAAGTCTTTCTATATAGGAATTTGGTTTGAAAACATTTACAACCATGGAACTGCTTGCCGAGTCTTTACCAGTTCCTCTACTGGAAAGAACTAATAAGTAGTAACCGGGACGGGGAAAAGTAACTTTCGTAATAGGCTTGGACACATTTTCAAAAACAACTTGAGAATTCTGAGGACAAGTCCATTCTACTTTTATTTCGTTTGGAGACACGATTCCCTTGAGCTGTGCAGAGTGTGTCTTTTCCCAATTTATGATTTGATTACTTCTAGCGTCGATTGTAATAGTCTGAGAGAAAAGTGAAGTAGAACTCAGAAGCAAGATAACTACCATTTCTCTTACTGACTTGGTTATTCTCTGTTCCACGGCTTATTCCTGATCTTGTTTGTTGCTTTGTCGTTATTTGAGGAGAAGCATCTTTTTGGAAATAGACATGTCTTCATACTTGAGGGAGTAGGTATAGACGCCGCTTGCTAAGCGAGTCCCATCAAACTTGAGATCGTAAGTCTGAGGAGCCTTGAAGCCATCCAGCAGAGTTGCTACTTCCTGACCCAGTATGTTGTAGACCTTTAGGGTCGCATGACCGGCATTCGGAATTGTGAAGCTTATCACCGTTGTCGGATTGAATGGATTGGGATAGTTCTGGCTTAGAGCATATGTCGCGGGTTCCGTGCCACGATTCTTGACTGCGAGCACACCTGAATTTAGATCATCTTCAAGCCTAGCTTCTTCCGCGGCTTTGTTCCATTGCACCTTTTGAGCGGGGAACCAGTTGAGATCACCAACAGGTTCACCCATTGTTCCACCTGTTAACAAGTCCGCATCGGTGTATGCAAGATTGACAGGAATTGGCCAGTCGGGATAGATATGTTTGTCTGGACCAGTGTTTATTAAACGCCAATCCGACAAAGCGGTACGGCCGCCCACACCCTGACTAACCGTTGACATTGCATATGCTCTTACTGAATCAACTTCAGAGGTCAAGAGGTTTTTGGGATCGACAAAGTGAGGAAGCTCATTATACCATGTACCTTCAGTTAAATATGGATAGTGCGTATTGTCATTAAACAATGCTTGAGTCCTGGAATTCATAGGTATCATTTGTGAGACCCAGTTGGTTGTGCCATCGGCTTTGTTCGCGATCAAAATCGAGTCCATGTTGTTGAATCTTGGATCCCAATACACTACGTTTCTGTCAACCAATATTTTTCTATCCATTTGCGTATAGCTCGCAGGCAATGGAGCGCAATTTACAAGACCTGTGGGCAGCTTATCTGGATCAACGTCACCGGCATCCCAAGTCAATACGCTGTCGGAAGCTGGCTGCAGATTGCTGTCCACAAAGATATTGTTGGTGACGGTTAGATTACTCTCGTATCCAAGGCTCGCGAAAAAGCTCCCAGCGCAGTTGATAAAGGTATTATGATTGATAATAATTTTCTTGAATGGACTATCTAGGAATTTATATAGGCTGCCCTGAGCCATAATGTGAGTACAGTTTTCAACAAGCAACGTGTCCTGATTGTTAAAAGAAATCAATACACCCCCATCACGCCTGCATGGCTGACCGTTCATATTGACAAAGTAACAATTTCTGAAAGTCACATTTTCATTCGAATCATTATTCGATCCATTATATATATTCATATATACAAACCAGTGAGCTGTATGTTCAAATATGCAGTTATCAAAAACTAAATGTAGGTTAGAAGTAGTTGTAGCCGTAAAGCATATTCCTATTCTGCCATCATTCGCGGTATTCACCAGTTCACAATTCTTTATGGTCAAATCACCACCCGCATTAATGCCAAGACTGAATCCCCATGCCGCATTATCAGTACATATCAATGGGGGAGACGATCCTGCATTCTTATTGTTCACCACCGTTGTTGGATCAGATCCGACAATCACTGTTGGGTGGAGTGCAGAGCTTGTGAGGGGTGGAAGCAATGCAGTGTTTTGAAACTGGACATTATTGAGAGGGTAAACACCTCCCGCCTGTAACTCATAGACACGTCCCGCAGGAACATTAACAGTATCCAGGACCAGGCCCCAGTACAAAGAGTTTGGTTGATTATTCATATCAGAATAATCTTTGATGACAAGGGTGTCCCCTTTCACTTGTTTGACATAATCGTCCAAGGTTTGGGAAAAAGCTGAACGTAACGGTATCAGAACAGATACAACTGCAAAGAGTAACACTAGCTTCTTCATAAAAGCCTCCCTGAATTTCAAATTAGTTGACAAAACGTAGGCGTAGCCGTTCCTCTTGTTCTGAAATAACCATGTTTCTTTTTGGATTTTATCTTATCAGTACCATCTTCCCGATCGCCTCACCCGTTGGGCATCAACTGCGTTGGCGAATGAGACGAAGAAAACCATCAGCGACAAATGTAAGCCAGACGACATTTGGGACATGGCAATTATATTCACCTCATTCTTTATGGGCTTTGATTACACCGCAATCGCTACATTTCTTTGAATACTTCATCTTCAAATAACTTAGGTTCAACTCTGAGCGACTACTCCCTTTTTCAAAATGATATTCGCATACAAGGCCGATTCGCCTGTAGCGACAACAGCATAGGCCTTTCTGGCTCTATCATAAAATGCAAACCGTTCTACATATTCAAAATCTCTAAAAGGTTCTTTGCTCTCCCGGATTATTCTTCTATACTCCTCCCAGATTACAGGTTGGATCTTATCACCCGGTGTAACTGCCATCAGACTAATTGGTCTCTCGACATAAGTATCGAGAGGAAATAGTTTCAGTATCGCTTCCAAAATTCCTGGTATCGGATGTCCGTCCAGGCGGACGAGTCTTTGAGCTATAGAGGAAGCTGGAAAATTTCCGTCGGCAATGACTATTTCATCACCGTGTCCCATTTCCATAAGAATCTTGAGAAGATCAGGGGTTAAAATACTTGGTATGTTCTTTAACAATCAGCGCACTCCATTTCTCATTCAATTTCTTCATCAAATACAACGGCAACTTTTCCGCATTTGCCGCTTGCCATCAATGAATAGGCTTTACTAACATCATTCAGTTTGAATCTGTGTGTAATTAACGATTCGGGCTTAATATTCCATCTGACCAAACGCTCGACAAGTTCCTCCATACGCCAGATATTTGTCACCCAGGAACCGTAAATAGTTTTCTGGTCGTGAATAATATCTCTCGATGGCTGGAACTCGCACGTGCCACCTTCGCCGAGAAATACGATCTTCCCCCATTTGCGTGCCGCTTGAATGCAAGTAAGACGCGCTTTGTTATTAGCAGAACAATCAATCGACTTTTCTACGCCATATCCCGAAGTCAAATCCCGGATTTGTTCAACGTTGTTTTCACCGGCTCTTATGACCTCAGTGAATAATCCCAAACCTTTTGCAATGGACAGCCTTTCATCAATTACTTCAATTCCAAATATCTTTTGCGCCCCCAATGCCTTACAAAGCATTGCAGAAGCAAGTCCAACCGGGCCTAAGCCTGTTATCAGGACGGCGTCATTTCCGCTGACTCCGATTTTTTCCAGGCCTTCATAAACAGTTCCAAAGCCGCACGCAACCTGGGCTCCGTCGGAATAGCTCAACCCATCCGGTAAATAGACGAGATCTTTTTCTTCAGCAAGCAAATATTCAGCCATGCCGCCATCACGTTGCCAGCCGTAAGCTCGTCTGTACTCGCTCGTACATGAAATCATGTAACCTCTTCTGCAATCATTACAAACCCCGCAGCCGGAAATGTGGTAGACAATTACGCGATCATTCTTTTTGAATCGGCGACATCCAGGACCGGTTTCCACGATCTGACCACTTGGTTCATGCCCGGCAATCATTCCAGGCTGGTATCCTTCCGGACCTTTGCCGAGATGTTCATGATATATACATCTGATGTCCGAACCACATATTGTGGATGATTTCATTTTTATTAAGACTTCACCATGCTTTGGAACAGGAACTTCAAATTCTTTCAACTCAACTGTACTGTTCCCCGGCAAGACTGCTCCAATCATTTTTCCCATACTTTAACCTTTATTTCTCTAACGAATAAATTTTATGCCGGAGTGATTTCTCCGTTTGGATCCCACAGATCTTTCCAGCTTTGGTTATCTTTCCAAAGAAAGACGTGTCCTTTTATCAATCTGCAGTTCTTATCAATTTTGGAAATTTCTTTCATATCATTTTCCGTCAGCTCGACTTTGAGAACGGCTTCAAGATTTTCAATGTAATGATTTACAGAAAATGGAATTGGGACTTGCCCGCGCTGAATAGCCCATTTGATCGCAACCTGCGCACGTGAAACTTTCAATCGTTCTGCGATTGATAGAATTACTTTGTCTTCAAGGTCAACAGTATCTTCCGGGGTTCTATCACGTTCTGGCCGGCCCGGCGAGCCAAGAGGACAATACGCTATCGGTTGAATATTATTCTCCAAACAGAACTCAAACAATTCAGGCTGCTGGAAATGAGGATGCAGTTCCATCTCATTGCATGCCGGTTTTATCTTCGCATCCCTTAACAGAAGCTTTAACTTCGGAATCGTCATATTCGAAGTGCCGATGTTCCTTACCAGGCCTTCATCAAATAACTTTTCCATCTGGTGCCAGGTCTTCCTATAATTTTCATGGATGTAAGGCTTCGCATTGGGGCTCCGAGAAGTGACATCGCATCCAGGCGGATGATAATTCGGAAAGGGCCAGTGAACAAGATAGAGGTCGAGATAATCAATTTGAAGGTCTTTCAAAGACTGTGGGCATGATTCTCCAACATGGTCGTGCATATCATTCCAGACTTTCGAAGTAATCCACAAATCTTCGCGCTTAAGAAAACCACTTCTGAATATTTCATTTAGCACACGCCCAATATTTTTTTCATTCCCGTAGACTGAAGCACAGTCAATGTGCCGGTAACCCGCATAAATTGCTTTCCTGACTGTCTCTGCCACCGTTTGAGCAGGTACGGAATCAGAGCCAAATGTTCCAAATCCTATGCGGGGAATCTTACTTCCGGTATACAGAGTCAAATTCTGAATTAAACCTGCGTCAATTTGTTTTTCGTTAGCTTTTGAATAACTCATTTTCTTCCTTCCCTTTTTTAAATATTTGTCAAGGAAGGCGAATGTTAGTCAGTCAACTTCTCCACTAATCAATTTTCACCGTTATCTGCGTGAACGAATGCGCCGGGAAAGAATAGATAAACTTGTGTCCGTTTGCTTCAATCTCTTTCGGCACAGGAACATATTGCTTCCGTTTGTCGAACGTAAAGGGAGCTTGAATATCGTCGCTGTTGATTTCTTCCACGGTAGCTTTTCCTGCATATGTGCTCGAGTTGCTCACGATCTCGGTGGCTATAGCTTTTTCTTTATTTCGGTTGACTACGTTTATGACAAGTGACTTCGTATCTTTTGCATAGACGCATGTGACATCGAGATAGGGAATGTTCTTATAATAGCTGCTGGTACTGAACGTGTCGCATTGCACCAACGCATTCAGCGAGATGCCTCGGCAGTTGTTCGAAAACAGTTTGAAGGTATAGAAGAGCGGAGCTTTGAAAAGTTCTCCGTCCTTGTCCCGATCCAGAATGGCGGTGAGCAGTGTGAAGTTCGCCATCTTCACCACGTCGGCATGTCGGATGAACGAATTGAAGTACTGCGCCACTGCAAGCGTGGGTAGCAAGCCTCTGCCGAACGCACCCCACTCGTCAAAGGAAATATAGATAGGTCTTGTCATCATGTATTCTGACCTGACCATCGAAATGACATCTGCGGTCGCAGTTATCTTCCGCTCTACATCCATTGCGCTTTGTCCCATGTAGGAGTAGTAGTCCGGCGAATTCTCCCAGTAACCATGAATCGAGACATAGTCGGCAATATCTCTCAGCCCCGTGATCACCTTCCGATTCCAATCCACCCATTTCCCGTCGGGAGTGTAGTACGCAGAGCCGCTGATAATAAACGAAAGGCTATGATCGACATCCTTCATGATCTTCGCCGCCTCGGTTGCGAACTTGACGTAATCGTCTGCGTCCTTGTGTCCGATAATCCACGGCTCGCCGTCAACCTCGTTTCCGAGGTCCCAGTACTTTACATTGTATGGTTTTGGATGTCCGTACCTGGCACGAAGGTCCGGGTAGTAGCTTCCCGGTTCCGAATTGCAGTATTCCACCCAATGTGCCGCCTCGTCGAGCGTGCCGGTTCCACCGTTGATGCACACGACGTTCTCCGACCCAATGGCTTTGTTCAGTTCTATCCATTCGTCGGTCCCAACTTTATTGCTGTCAATGTATCCCCAAGCAAGGTCTTTGAGCGTGAGACGTTTGTCTTCTCGACCGATGCCGTCCATCCAGTGGTAATCGGCTGTGTAGTTCCCTCCCGGCCACCGCATGTTGGTTATTTTAAGTTCCTTCGCCGCTTCAATGTAACGAGTGTCGAAGCCGTCTTTGTTCGCGAAAGAGGAGCCGGGATCGTATAGCGTTCCGTACATGGTGTTAAACGGCCGCTGATTCGTGCCCAACCGTCCACCACCGAACCCTATCGGCTCCATGAAGACCCCGTAGATCATCGGATCGATTTCGCCGACAACTCGGGCAGTGTCGATTGTAATCCTAGCTGGCTGACCATGGCTCAGGAAGGGAAAAAAGATAACGAGTGCAAGAAGTATTTTTTTCATTAGAGACCTCTGTAAAATTATACAAGGATGCCATTCCCTCATGACTTTTTCGATTGCTCATGAGGGCACGGCATACATAATCACAACGAGATCCTGAGGGACAAATGTCCTTACTTCAGCAGGAGCATTTTTCTGACAAGGCTTTCGTGATCAGTCCTCAGTTCATAAAAATACACGCCGCTTGACAATTTGCTGGCGTCGAATGTGGCATTGTAATACCCGGCATTCTGTTTCGCATCCACGAGTGTCGCCACTTCTCTTCCGAGCACATCGTAGATTTTCAGAGTAGCATGACTTACCGTCGGAAGTTGATACCTGATCACTGTTGTCGGGTTGAAAGGATTGGGATAGTTCTGTGACAAACTATATTCCTTGGGCATCCCACTAATTTCTTTATTGACACGAGTAGGCACGCCTTTCTTAAAAAGGGAAAGAACTTCTGCCGAATCGAGCGCCTTATTGTAAATATTAAACATGTGAATCTGGCCAATCCACTGTGCATCGCCAGTATAGCCGCTCTTGGCCAGATAGGCAAAGGCCGGGCTGATTCTACTAATACTGTTATTAGTGTCCAGCTTTTTGGCTCCCGTCAAAGTACCGTCAATGTATAATTTGATTGTATCCTTGGTAAGTGTACTCACCATGTAATGCAATTTGCCGTCGTCATATTCGAGGCCGTTCACACCAGTTTCAGCTGACCAAGGCGTTGAAGTGTTATTGCATGAGATCGCAGCTCGGCTCACAGTGTCCAGCCTGGCTGCCGTCATGAAATAGTAATTCACTCCGACGGTGTTTTGTGTATTACCAAAAAAGGCTAGCATGGTAAAATTGGGGTTAGCACCTCTATTCGGTGTATACCATGCTTCGAGTGTAATCTCCGTATAGGTATTCAACGCGATGGAATCGCCTGGCATTTCCATCCATTGACCTTGGGCAGAAGTAAC
The DNA here is from genome assembly GCA_963704305.1 of uncultured Bacteroidota bacterium. Classification (GTDB taxonomy): domain Bacteria; phylum Bacteroidota; class Ignavibacteria; order Kryptoniales; family JAKASW01; genus JAKASW01. The sequence continues at coordinate 3,586,130 of OY969888.1, forward strand.
GAGGGCGCCTTCGCCGATGGAAGCACCGCCTACCAATTTACCATTGGCGTGACCGACGTAATCATTGGCCGTTCCATTATCAAATGCCCAAGAGTGAGTTAGATATTTGGTTATAGGAACAAACCCAAGACCTTTTCCCTTTACAGAAATTGAGTCGGGTGATCCTGTTGCATTGTGTGTCAGTATAATAAATCCCGATTGGCTGGAAGTATCGACCGGCGTAAATGTTATGGTAAGCATTGAACTGTCTGAAGGTGCAATAGTGAAGACAGAGGGAGAAAATGTAAACAAAGCATTTGTTGATGTAATTTTAGTTACCTGAAGTGTATCTGTTCCCCGGTTATAAATATTTACGCTGCCTTTTTTAGAAACGCCTGTGGTATCACTTCCGAAGTCTATAGAGTTTCTTGAGCTCGCAAATATAGCATTTGAGCTGACCACCGATTTGGGTACGAGTGTGACACTATCGGCATACCAAATCGTTGTATCACCTGCAGCACCTACGCTTCCTGTGCCTGCACAGTTTATTCCAAAGGCAACATAGATGGTATCATGTAGGCTGGAAGTGCTTGTAATATTAACTGTGATGTTTTCCCAATTCGTCGAACCCATTTGCGCGCGATTCCAGTCGCCGATCTTGGCACTCGCATCATTAAGGAAATGAGATGTTGGCATTGTTTGGTAAGCTTCTACCACAATGTCCTTATAACCTACATCTCCCTGCGCAAAGTAGCCCTTGAAAGTGAAGGAACTAAAATCAGCAAGAGTTTTCCCAACCGGCAGGGTATATGTAAGAACAGGGGCAGCATTATAATTGTGAATTGTATTTCTCAGAACCTTGTGCCCACTTGTAATTGGATCGTTAGCAACCACCGCTTGAATGTCCGAAGGACTCCAGCCAATGTGAGGAAAAGAATATCCAAGGGTATCGCTCGCAAAAGTCCACGATAAAAAACTACTTTGTGCCTTAAGCGTACCGAAGGCAAGGAAGAAGAATACGATCATGAAATACATCATCGTATAGCATAGCTTTTTCATAAATCCTCCTTAATGGATTAGCTACAAATGTACATGTAACCAAATAATTCTTATTTCACCAGAACCAATTTCTTTGATATCGAGACATTTTCCGATTGTAACCGATATATATATACTCCGCTCGACAACTTGCTTGCGTCGAATGTGACATTGTAATATCCAGCATTCTGCTTCCCATCCACGAGTGTCTCCACTACCCTTCCGAGCACATCGTAAACTTTCAGTGCAACATGGCCTGCGGCAGGAAGCTGATACCTGATGACCGTAGTCGGGTTGAACGGATTCGGATAGTTTTGCTCCAACTGAAAATTGGACGGCAGGTTCGAAATCTTTTCGTCAACACCAGTTGGCGGCTTAGCAACTATCTGCAGATTGTCTATGTAAATGGCGTTCCCGGTATCTACCGCTCCGTAGAAGTGGATTGGTGCCCTGATAAATGTCTGATTGTCATTGACTGTGAACTGCATAGCGTATTCTTTCCATTGCGTAGTAAGGGTAGCGGGACGTATTGCGCCATATTCCGTAAACGCGTAGTTCCCCACGGTAAAATTGGTTGTCGCGCCGGCTTTGTCAGCTTTTGCCCAGACAGAGTAGTTATAAGTTACTCCAGGATCCACGTGGAGACTATCCGCGACGATTTGAATATCCCATTGATTAGTGCCTAAACTTTGGAGTGTGACTTTCAAAGCGCGGCTTCCCTCTTCCACGGTGTCGCTAACGATCTGGAACACAGGAAGAGTTTTCACTCCTGATGCAACCTGGATAAACCAGCCCGGGATTGGCTTTGAGCCATTGGGTTGCCAGCCCGTTGTGTCAACGATCCCGGTGTCCGAGCTCTCGAAGCTTCCGTTTGTAACAACAGGAACAGGCCCGCCAATACCTTTTCCCTTTACGGAAATTGAATCAGGTGATCCTGCTGCATTGTGCGTCAGTATAATAAATCCTGATTTGCTGGAAGTATCAACCGGCCAAAATGTAATAGTAAGCATTGAACTGTCCGAAGGTGGAACAGTGAAGACAGAGGGAGAAAATGTAAATAAAGCATTCGTTGATGAAATTTTAGTTACCTTAAGTGTATCTGTTCCCTGGTCATAAATCTCCACACTGTCTTTCTTAGCAACGCCTGCAGTAACACTTCCGAAATCTATAGAATTTCTTGAGCTCGCAAAAACAGCACCTGAGGCGCTTACTGGCTTGGGTACAAGTGTAACACTGTCGGCATACCAAATAGTTGTATCTCCTGCAGCGCCGACACTCCCTGTGCCTGCACAGTTTATTCCAAAGGCAATATAGATCCTACCGCCAAAGCTGGAAGTGTTTGTAATATCAACAGTGATTTTTTCCCAATTCGTTGAACCATTTTGCGCGCGATTCCAATCACCGATCTTAGCACTCGCATTGTTAGCAAACTGTGCTGTTGGCATAGATTGGTAGGCTTCAACCACAATGTCCTTATAACCTACATCTCCCTGCGCAAAGTAACCCTTAAACGTGAAGGAACTAAAATCAGCAAGAGTTTTCCCAACCGGCAGGGTATATGTAAGAACAGGAGCAGCATTATAATTGTGAATTGTATTTTTCAGAACCTTGTGCCCACTTGTAATCGGATCATTAGCAACCACGGATTGAATGTCCGAAGGGCTCCAGCCAATGTCAGGAAAAGGATATCCAAGGGTATCGCTCGCAAAAGTCAACGATAAAAGACTTCTTTGTGCCCTAAGCGTACCAAAGGCAAAAAAGAAGAAAACGATCATGAAATACATCATCGTACGGAATAGCTTTTTCATAAATCCTCCTTAATGGATTAGTTATAAATGTGTTTGTATCTAAATAATTCTTACTTCACCAGAACCAATTTCTTTGATATCGAGACATTTTCCGATTGTAACCGATATATATATACTCCGCTCGACAACTTGTTTGCGTTGAATGTGACATTGTAATATCCAGCATTCTGCTTCCCATCCACGAGTGTCTCCACTACCCTTCCGAGCACATCGTAAACTTTCAGTGCAACATGGCTTGCGGCCGGAAGCTGATACCTGATGACCGTAGTCGGGTTGAACGGATTCGGATAGTTTTGTTCCAATTCAAAATTCGACGGCAATTTTGAAGCGGTCTGTTCGACACCAGCCGGATTATTCTTGATATAGTTTGCCAACCACAGCAAGGCCGGCCTTGCTGTACCATCCGACCGTACTAAATAGACAGTAGTCTGCCAGGTTAGACCTTGCACATACCCCCAAAGAGTAATGCCCTTTACAGCTGGACTTTTCCACAAAACAGGAAATATTTTCATGTACAACTGTAATTGCTGATTGTCATCCGGGGTTCCGGTATCGCCCAGATTACCCAAATCGAATTCAGAGATATAAACTGGCAAACCCGTCGCACCAAGTCTACTTAGATTACTTTTTATAGTATTTGTGTCGGCGCTTTCAAGCTCAAAGCGATGCCCTTGCACACCAATTCCGTCGATTAACCCTCTAGACTGCAATGAATCAATAATTCCGAGATAGGTCGTTGTGGCTATATTGTCATTAATAATTCCGTAATCATTAATCAACAATTTAGCGTTGGGCAAGTATTTCCTCGCCAGCTTGAAAGAATTTATTATCCAATCCATGCCTGTTGAACCCGAACCGCCCAGAGCATTTTCATAATTAGCTTTCCCGTTGCTGCCATCCGGTGGATTATGCCCTAGGAGAGGTTCATTTACAACATCAATCATATCTGTTTTGGGATATCTCTGTCCCACATCTCTAATCCATGTTTCGATGTATTTAGCCTGCGTTGCAGAATCAAGACTGGAAATCCAGGAAGGCTGCTGCTGCCCCCAGATCAAATTATGATCTTTGAAAAGCAAATGGTTATTTATTGTAAAGTTGTAAATTGCATCCAAAGGAGCCCAATTCCAGGTAGATGTATCGGTTGAAACTCCAACTGAACCAAACTTGCCCGCATTCTCAGGAGTAACCTGATTCCAATAATTAACAAAATTCTGATCAGTTGAACTCATTGAACTACCAATAAATTTGCTCTGCCCTTGTGCAATTGCAGGTCCTTTGTAAACGCCACCAGTACCAGTAGTAGGTGAACCGGCCAGCACGCTGTCAAGATCATGTACTGTAAAATACAGATTGGATTTACCGAAGGCGAACTTATCAATATCCAATCCATCTTCGCGGCTTCCGATTTGGAATGTCCGCGTAAGGCTGTCCATACTTACATAAAATGAATCGCCGGGTGTACCCTGATAACTATTTTTAGTTACGTTCACCCATTTCCATACTCCGTTGCCGAGTGTTCCGGGTCCGTCCACGACAGATGCAGAATCAGAAAAACCTGCACTCGCTAACCCATTTATGAAAACCCAATCCGTACTTGCGGTATCATTTTTTACTCCGAACCCTTTACCATAAAAGAAGCTGTCGTCATTATAGCCGTTTGGACCGACACGCAATCTCGCAAAAAGATTGTAATAACCGGAGTCGGGAAAAGTCACCTGATATGTCGCCACACGGCTTGTGTCACCTGGCCCTGTGAGACCCGTGTAGTTAGATTCCGGGGTAATGTAAGTTACACTCCCATCCTGCAGAATAGAATAATTACTGCCAAGCATACCAGACTCTGCTTCCACAATTACAGCCTCTTTGCTTGCATTCACGTCCACTATTTGCAGATTATCTATGTAAATACTATTTCCGGCATCCACCGCTCCGTAGAAATGGATAGGTCCCCTGATAAATGTCTGATTATCATTGACCGTGAACTGCATCGTATAATTCTGCCATTGCGTAGTGAGGGTAGCGGGACGTATTGCTTTGTACTCCGTGAATGCATAATTCCCCATGGTAAAATTAACTGTCGCACCGGGCTTTGTACACTTTGCCCACACAGAATAATTGTAAGTTGCGCCGGGCGTGACATGGAGACTATCTGCGACTATTTGAATATCCCACTGGTTGGTACCTAAACCATGTACTGTAACTTTTAGTGCTCGGTTTCCCTGTTCAACGGTGTCGCTAACGATTTCGAAAACCGGTGGCGGATTTATACCCGTCGCAACTTGAATAAACCAGCCTTTGACAGATGTATTGTCATTAATCCCTGCTGTAGAGTCAACAATACCAGTGTTGGAGCTCTCAAAGCCTCCGTTGGTAACGACCTGAGAACGCAAGGTTCCCGCTGTAAAGAGCAATACCATGGTCATAAGAGGGAACAGACTGCCCAGTGATTGATTTATCATTTTACACATCTTAACCTCCGTTTCGTCTTTATGAAAAATTGCTCTCTTGTTTCATGAGAGCCGATTTTCTTGCGATGGCGTCGCCATTGTAGAAAGAACAACAACTAAATAGAAAAACAAACCAATCACAAAAGTAAATGCGAATCCGGACTGCATAGAGAGGATAATTGTCGAGACTGAGCCGAACACCGACACACTCCCATTTACACCGTGCATCCATGGGATATATTGTTCCACATTATTCTTTTGCAAAAGTTGAATGGCGGTCGGGAAAGGTATTCCCAGCAGAAATCCAAACGGGAAAATCATAAGGAAACTTAGAAGCTCACGCGTGGTATTGCCGCTTTCCAACAAGTCGTCTAGAACTAATGGGTGAGCTATAAACAGGAGAACTCCCCCGAAAAGTATACTAAAGCAAATAACTCTCAATCGCCTGCTAATGTTGCTGGAGAAGATCTCTCTTGCATAGAAGGTGACTGATCCCATGCCGACTAAAACAAAACTCAGAAGCATTAATAAAGAAATTGTAAGTGCACCGAGATAAAGAACCATTCTCTGAAATAAAGTCACTTCTATTAACATGAAGCCAAGACCGATGCAGATGAAAACTATCATAGAATATGGTTTTCGCATCACTTCATCCACGAGCTTAAGTTCCGAGTTGAACTCACTTCGAACTTCCCGATAGTTTTTTATTCAAAGCCAGTGCTTCTTTATAGTTAGGATTTAGAGCCAGGGCTTCGCGCACCAATGTGAGCGACTTGTTCTTGTCTGCATTCAAATATGCAACTGCCAAATCGAACCATATCTCCGGATCTCTGTAGTCAAAAGCAAGACTCTGGTTCAAGAAAAGCCGTGCAGAGTCCGCGTCGCCGTTATGGAGAGCAATTATGCCAAGCCACTTTGTCACGTAAGCATCCGGCTCGATCTCACATGCCTTTTGCAGATAGTCCCAAGCCAGTTGAAACTTCTGCATTCGAATCAGGGTCTGCGCGGCCAGCTTGTAATAGTCGGTCATATATGGGTATTGATCTATAAGAACATTCATTTCACTGAGGAAGCCCTGCATATTTCCCTCATCATCGTCCGTACCTGCAGCGAATAGATGGACATTTTTCCAGCTAACTTTTCGCTCCACGAATTGGGCTGCAAGCGAATCGATTGCATTTGCCGAGTGAATGAAATCAGGATATGAAAACTCTAAAGCATTGTCTGCAAAGGGCCAGTTATTTTTCAACACGATGATTTTGTATGCCGCTATCACCGAGTCCAATCTTGAAAAGGGAAAATTCGATAGGACTAAACTGTCTTGGATCCCGTCGGGCAAATTTCTTGGCTTAGTAACGGGCAAGTAATTCAACTGTTCCATCTTGTCAAAGAACAGCTTGCCCATGAGTTGGTAACCTCGCAGAGTCGGATGCAAGTGATCCGTCATAAGATAATTTCCCGCTATATGATCTGGGCTCAAGGCATCAAAAGCGGAATCTATGTCTAAAACAGTAATCTCATATTCTCGTCCGAGATCGTGAATCATGTGATTCATCTCGCCAGGAGCCCGGAATCTAAGCTCATCGAGATCCCTTGCGTAACGAAAAAGTGAATCTGCGTCCGCAAAATGTTTCTGTGACAAAGCGCGTTTTCCTTCCTCGTAGATTTTTTCCGCGGCGGGATAACCGGAGGACGAATCGGAGACAAACGGGGGCTGGTCTCTTAAATTACATGCCAACGTACCAATGATTACTGGGACGCCGGCTTTTTTGATCATCTCAAGTATATCAGCCATGTTGCCACCGAACTGAGACAATCCCTTTTCATAAACCGCAGATTTGTAGGGTATGTATTTGTCCCTGACCATCTCCTCCATCATCGTGCCGGAAGAAGTCTCTTCTCTGCCAGAAAAAATCCTTCCTATGCAACCGAGAGCATTCCTTATTAACTGGTATGTCCTGTACCTCTCAAGCGCAATTGTAAAAATGACAAGAGGTCTGAAATTGCCGAGCGACTCGACCGAGCCGGCACCGAGTGCTCCATAATATTCATTGTGTCCGGCATAGATCAGGATCAGGTCCGGTTTTTCCTCAAGTATTCCCGGAACCAAATCCCTGAGAGTGTAGCTGTTTATCGCTGTCATACTGCAGTTGACCACTTCGATTCTGGAATCGGGATAGACGAGCGACAACCTGTCTCTGATATATCTTGAGAAAGAACCGTTCGGTTCATAAGGAAAGCCCGCACCACTGCTCTCACCTAACACGTAAACTCTGAACGTGTTTCCTTTTTTTACCTTGTCGAAAGCCTCTTCGTTGGAAACAGGAATGTGCTTCAAAGAATGGAAATACTTACGAGCAATTTCCGGATTTAGCATCAGATACTTGCCGTGTTCGGAAACCCATTGCCCATTCGGGGACTCGACCCACTGTCTGTAATCGCATCCGTAATTGAAGTAACGTAAGCATAGTTCCAACCCTATGAAGAACAAGATCGGAATGAGCACCAGCATAACATTGAATGTTATTCTGCGGAGCTTTGAAGAGGCCGAACTCGTATTTTCAGATTTCGTGGTCATTCCTTAATTGACGGAGCCTTTTTATCCTGTTTACCCCGTTATTGTGTTTTGAATCCAGCCGGATAGAAACGAACGACAATGAAAACAATGAAGTAGAAAAGCAGCCCCACAAAAAATGCAATTGTAAATCCAACCTGCATCGACAGGATGATTGCCGAGACTGACCCGAGAACCGACATCGTTCCATTAACGCCATACATCCATGGTACGTATCGCTCCATCTCGTTTCGTTTCAGAATCTGGATCGCAGTCGGGAATGGAATTCCAAGAAGGAATCCAAAGGGAAGCAGTACGAAGAAACAAACCAAAGAACGAAATACCAGGCCAAGAGCGAGGACGCTGTCCAGTACAGATGGATAAACCACGAAGATGAGGCTCCCGACAATTGCAATGAGTGCGGTCACCACGTACAATCTCTTCTTCAAATTGTTCACAAACATCCTCTCGCCCAAGAAACTTCCGAGGCCCATTCCAACCAGTAATGAGCTGAGGAGAATCGACAGAGAAACCGTCGGTGAACCGAGATACAGGACAAATTTCTGAAACAGTGAGACTTCGAGGACCATAAATCCAAATCCTATACAAACAAAGACGACCAAAGGAAGTGCGAGAACATTCAATTTGTTATTGCTTGAGGCTTTCTTCTCCACCCCCCATCTCTTCACGATTCGCCAGAGAGGAACGCCGATTACCAGCATGTTGAAAAGAGCGGCCCCTATTAACAGCCACAGATAATTCTCCTGGACGCCTTTTCTTATTTCATAGAAATAGGGACTGTCGTCCTTGCACGGTGATACATTAAGCCTTTGCTCTTTCACAAAATCAGACAGCGAATTCTTCCCCGTCGTCAAATTTGCCAGTAATTGATTTACTGGCGTATTTTGCAAGTCGCTCCAGTGATACGGAAGATAGGTGACCTGAGGAAGATCTTTCGGCAAGACTTTCATGATGTCTTCCGTATGCCGGACTTCCTCGAATGTGAAAGGAGTTTTTCTTATCTCCAGTGTCGGAGCGAGTTCGTCATCCAGTATCATGATACGATCAAGGATATCATGGATGTCCTCTCCCTTCTCCTCGAAAGCAGCAACTGCTGTTACGATCAGGCGGATCAATTCCCATCTATTGTGGAGCGTGAAGATCAAACGCCCCTGTGGAGTCAATATATTGAGATAGTCTTTGATCGCCTCAACTGTGAGAAGATAGTTTTCGTTCATTGCCAGGTTATCTATATCCTGAAGCTGTTTCGTCGAGGGAAGGGACATGACAATCAGATCATACTTCTCGTGTGACGCTTTGGTGAAATGTCGTCCCTCCCCGACCACGATATGCACGTTGGGAAAGTCCGAATAGATTCCGCCGTCGAAGCTTTTGTGGTCCTTGACTATCTTCACAAAATCTGGATTGATCTCGACCCCCGTAATCTCTTTGATCTCACCGAACAAGCCAATCAGAACTTCCTTCCCACCTCCGGGTCCGATGATCGCCATGTTGTTCTTCTCACTGTCGGAAAGAAAGAAGAATGGGATGGAGGTGGAAGTATGGATGAGAAGGTTGAACAGCAGCGGATCGGCGTTCTTTATTCTACCATTGAAGCGGTACATCTGCGTGCCTGCAGCGCCGTCGATGAAAAGCTGCCTTACCATATTTTGGTGGCTATAACTCACGAGGTCAGATCTGCCATAAATGCTCCAGCGGCTGTCTATGATCGTGGCCCTGGTGTTGACGTAGGGATATATGTGATAGAAATCCTTTTCAGGAAAATCTCCAATATGTATGCTTCTTAGAATTTCCGTATTGCCGTTCAACAAGAGCAAAACGAAGCTCAATGTGAGGATAGAGAAAGACGCAATCAGCTTCCACCTCTTGATCCACCCGAGTGAGAAGATTGCAGCACACGCCAGGAGGATCACTGCCAGAAACAAAACGGCATTGGGTGCACCGAGATAGTTAAGAACGCCGATGGCTCCGATCGAACCGACCGCTGCGCCGGCAAGGTCTGAAGCATATAATTTGAAACTGTATTCAGCGTAATATTTGAACAGTTGTGCGTACACTATTCCCGCAAGAAAGAACGGGATGCAGAGCAGAAAGAAATAGACGAAGGGGTTTGTGAGTTTTAATTCAGCTACTATGATAACGAACAACAGTAAAGAAACTCCGCTTACGAGGAGTACCAGGGCAATTACACTCGGTGCTCCGGACGCTTCCGTGTTCTTAATCCTGTAGTATGAAAAAATGCCACCCGTGCCTAAGCCGAGGATCGCGAGCGACAGTATTATGAAGGCATAGTCGTAGGCGAATATCAGGGATGAAATGCGGGTCGAGACAATTTCAAAACATAGAACGGCCGCGGAAAGTAAAAACAAATTTAGATAGATCAGCTTTCTATTCATTTCCCTCTTTGCCGAGCTTCAGTCTCGTAAAGAACCTGTGAGGCTCCGCTTTCCCAACATCCCACGGGTGAATGAGATTGAAGCAGAGCTGTCGGATGCTTCCTTCCAAAATCTCGAGCACGGGTTGGTGCAAGGTGCTCACAAGAACTTGGTGAGCTGAAGTAACACGCTCGGTGATGCATGTAATATCTTTTGCATTATCTCCCTTGGTTGTGTCCAATAAAGATCCTTCGGACACGCGGTGTCTCGACTTGTCACCCCGCGGCTCCAACGGATGATTGTGAGATCTTTTGTCTGCCAATAGACTCAGGATCATTTGATGCTATTTCAACAAGAGTAGTTTCTTTGTCTGGACAAACTTTCCAGCTTGGACTCTGTAAAAATAGGCTCCATTTCCCAATTTGCTTGCATCGAAATTAACTTCGTAATAGCCGGATTCTAGCCTTCCATTAATTAGCGTTTGTATTTCTCTGCCAAGAAGATCGTAGATTGTCAGCGTTGTAAATGCCGAATTTGGCAAAGCGAATCTTATTCTCGTAGTCGGGTTGAACGGGTTGGGATAGTTCTGACTTAGCGAATACTCGGTTGGTATTCCAGCCTCTTGCCTGATACCCGTTGCAGAAGAAGCCTCATCGCTGTAGGCTGATTCCATAGAGTCGTTATATGCTCTTACTCTATAAGAATAGGTCTGACCTTGTTCTAATGTTTTGTCCACGTATTCAGTCCCGCCACCTTTTGAAGTATCGAGTACAGTAAAAGTTGTATCCGGACTCTGCTTACGTTCAATCACATTTCCATCTTCAATGGCCGAGTTATTATTCCAGGTAAGAGTGATTTCGTTCGATGCAGTTTTCTGCAGAACAAGACTCGTTGGTGCATACATCACGGCAAAACTCGATGCACTACTCCAGGAGCCACTGCCCGCCATATTGCTCGCTTGCACTCGCCAATAGTACTCTTGCCCTTCTGAAAACCAAGAGAGAGTTTTAACCGCATCTGACGCTGTCGCCGATTTGAAAATACTAGCGAACGTTTGTACCGTGGAAATCTGAATTGAATATTGGCTGGCGTCTTCTACCTTTTTCCAATTAAATGTGTAATAGCCATTCTGTGGTGGAGCGGCAGACACTAATTGCGGCGCGGGTGGCAGAGTCAATGTGGTAACGAAGGTCCATATGTTGCTCCATGGATCTGGGCCATTAGCAGTTGTTACCAGAACGCGCCAATAGTATTTTTGCGTTTTCAACAAGCCGCTGAATGCCTTCAACGTATCTGTAGTAGTTGAATCACTTTTGTCAATCGTCTTGAACGAGGCGTCTGTTGATAATTGGATAACATACTTCTGAGCGTCATTTATCTTGTTCCATTTAAACGTAACACTTGTGTCGAGACCTACTTGACCATTGGAAGGATACGCCAAAACTGCAAAAGAAGTCGCGCCGTTCGAGAGTGTAGGGTTGGTCCATGTAATCCATGGGGAAAGGTCGATATTGTACGGACTGTCAGATATGCTGCTCGTATTTACCGTGTCATTCCCAAGCAGGAACTTGTCCACGAAGGCTTCAATCTCTGGTATCTGGTTGCTTGGAACTTGGCAGTGCACATGTCCACCGACAACGGAAAAGCCGAACCTATCGGATATGCCTAAAGCATTATAAACCGTCTGACAAGCCTTACTACAGACGTAGCACGATGGATTTGACAGCCATGTATAATCCGGGTTTGCCGTGACGTACAACGCGCGGGGCGCACACATTGCCATTAACTCATGATGATCCTCCGGGAGGAGCGAAACATTGTTGCCGGAGAATTGGATCATCGAATTCATGAACCAATTATAGTCCGTGTTGTCTATGTCTTCGACGCTACCAGCAGGCTCGGAATGTGAGTATCGCCACGATGTGGCGCCACCGCCGCCCGACTCTTGGGCAATTGTGAGCGCAATACGCTCGTCAAACGCTCCTGCAAAGAGTGCCATCTTGCCAGCATAGGAGCAACCGGTAACAGCTATGTGCTTTAGATCTATGGGGAGAACATTCTGAACCAGCTCCAACCCATCGATTATACGACTGACTCCCCAAGCCCATGCACTGTATTGTCCCGTATTAGTGGGGTTAAGATTAGGGTAAAGCTGGTAGTAGGGGTTCGAAATTTGCGGGTTGCCATAAGTCGATACTTGACTAGAGCTGAATGTGACTTCTGCAATATTGCGACTGCTAAAGATGCTAGCGGGGATACTACCATATGGATAATCCATACCGATCACTACAGGGAAGGGTCCGGTCCCCGATGGGACGATGACTTGCGAAGTCAGCGTAAGGGTTTTGCCGTTCACATTTACTTTCACCGTAAGTACGCCCCCAGAGTAACTAGCAGTAATGCTGTCTGGACGAGCCGGCTTTTCACCGATCTCATAATTTTGTATCTGAGCGCCGATCTCCGCACGGCGAAGCCGCCAGTCCGAGTAGTTCTTCATGCGGCCTCTGCCATCAGCCCACTCAAACGGGTCGGGTAATGGCTGGATTACAGGGAGTTCGCTGAATGAAGGCAAATAGGGTATTGGGCAGTCCGCGCCTGTATTCTCAACTTCATACACGAGTGGCAATGTCTGAGCTAATGAATCAACAAACGAGTAGGTGCTAAGCAATAGTACAAAAAATAATATCCTAGATTTCATTTTGACTTTCCTTACAAATAGTTCCAGGCGTTTCTGAAGCTCTTGGTCCTAAGCTGCAGCCCGGAGTGACCTGCAGTGAGACGGATCTAATATCTGATGGCATCAAAGTGATTGACGGAAGACCCTTCCGTCGTTGTGCTTGATGCCGGCAAGAGCGCCTTACCTGGTTGGAGGAACAATTCCCTTTCGGTTTCATTGAGGATTGATTCCACCGGATAAGAGATTCCGTTGCAAGACATCCTTGTAGATGGTAACCGGATATTTCTTTCTGAGCTGCTCTGCCACAGATTGGGCAATCTTATTTCTATAATATTCCGCAAAATCACTGGCGATAGAGTTTTTCACATCGTCGTAGGTTAATTGTCTTTCCCCTCGTTTCTCCATGCATTTCATGAGAGCGTACTGTTTTCCGTTAGCAGAATCGTCGTACTCGATCGGTCCGGCAACTTCATTCAACTCCAACTTGAAGGCAGCTTCGCCTAAGTATGGCGGCTCAACTGAAAAATACGAAACTATCTTGCCGTCACGCTTCCTGATGAACGTTTTCACGAAAATTGTACTGGCCAACTTGTTGAAAGAAACTCCTTGATCGAGTTTCTTCTTCGCTTCCTCGATGGCGCTCCTGCTTGAATCGATGACTGCATATATGTTTACCCTTGCCAGCTGATAATACAACGAGTACATGTTTGCCTGATAAAAAGCCTTGAGAGCCTCTTTTGCTGCCGGCGGAATTTGTTTCTCAATTACCTGCTCATGGTAGATCCTGATGATCCAGTTCATCAGAGCGGGATCCTTCGTCCCCGGATTTAAGATGTCTTTCACGAGCCCCAACTCGCGAGCTTTCTTGGTAATTTTGTCCGTCCGCACAACTTCTAGAATGAATTGCTTGAAATCATCTTCCTTTATCCCAACAGCGTTTCTCAAGGTCAAGACTTCTTTTACCAACCGAAGAAACTCTTTGAGATCGACCTCACCCTTGGAATATTTTAAGAGAAGAAAATTATCCCCGTGAGAAATCGCATAACTGAGAGTATCCGAATAAGCACTTTCATAAAATTTCGGAATGTTCGACCAACGAAGGAGCTGTTTTATCCCTTCTTCATTCCACTGCAATGTTCGTTCATCTACAAGATTTTTCTTCATCCGATCGAATCCATTGCTTGCAACAAACATGTACTTCTCGTCAAGAGCTTTCTTAATGTCTTCTTTCGCCTTCGAATATGGTGGAACACCAATGGTGTCAATCTTATCGACTCTCACAATATGGAAGGCTTCTTGACTCTCCACCATTTTGGAATGATTGACGGCAAGATGAAAAACCGTGTCATAGCCAGCCCATGAGATCGCCATCCTCCAGGTTACGGGAGGCATGAGCCCCCCTTTATTGGCTGATTCCACATCCTGAGAATACTTTTTCGCCAAATAGGAAAAGTCCTCACCGTCGTCTATTCTCATTTTTACTTTCTTCGCGAACGATCTCAACGAATCAATGGTCTTGAGAGATGCATCCTTAGGTATTTCCAAAACAATTTCCCTGTATATGACTTCTTTCCCCAATTGCTTATATGCCTTTCGCACAGCATCTTCGTCGACATACTTCTGATAAAACTGTGTGTTGTAATATTCGATTACCAGTTCTTCGTTCAATGTCCGCATCATGCCTTCAAGGAGTTCTCTTTTTTCATTCAATCCCCTGTCAAAAAAATCAATTATCTTCATCCTGTTGAGGATCATGTCCGCCAATGCTGAATCCGTAGCCTCAACAACGTTTTTATTATACTTATAATAATACAGGTAGTCTTTCACGTATTGCGTCAGCTCAGGAAAACTTATCGTGTACCTGTCCGCTATCCTTGCAACGATGTCCTGCTGCTGAGAGAACAACGGTTCATAATTGAGGGAAAGGATAAATGTTGCTAAAAGGAGGAAAAGAAATTTGGTCATGGTGGATCTCTACGAAGTTAATTCAGAAAAAAATCGGATGACATCCGCGAACTTGAAAGCAAAAACCTGATAATCTCTTACCAGGTTCTTGCCTTTTGTCGATAAGGAGAAGTAGAGAATTAGTTACTACTTCTGTTGCCTTCCACCTTTGCATCTCTAGCCGATGCTATCCCCCGCCGAAACGAGGGATAGCATCACAGCGAGGAGTTGTTACTTAAGGAGAAGCATCTTCTTGGTTACAGACTGATTATCGTACTTAAGAGTGTAGAAATATATTCCGCTGGACAACCTGGACGCATCAAACTTCACATTATAAGTCTGAGCTGACTTGAAGCCGTCCATAAGAGTGGCTACTTCCTGACCCAGCACATTGTAAACCTTCAACGTGACATTTCCAGCCTTAGGAATCGTGAAGTTTATTTCTGTGCTTGGGTTAAATGGATTCGGGAAATTCTGGTTTAGGGCAAATGCACCCGGTACCGTGCCAAGACTCTTGACAGCTGTCAATTTCCCTGTTTGCAACATGGTTTCAAGCTCAGCATTTTCTGCGGCCTCATTCCAACTTGCTTTTCTGGAGGGGAACCAGTTCAGATCTCCAACCGGCTCACCCATTGTTCCACCTGCCATCAAATCCGCATCCGTATATGCGAGATTAACAGGAATAGGCCAATCTGCATAAACATAATTGGTCATGTCGGTTTGACCTAAATATGTATATACCAGTCGCCAATCCGTCATAACTTTGCCGCCGGACGAACCCTGGCTAACCGTCGCCACGGCAAACGATTTCAATGTATCAACCCAAGCTGTCAAGAGATTCTGGGTACTGACAAAAGCGGGAAGTTTTTTATACCACGTGCCTTCAGTCAAATATGGGTACGTTGTATTATTGTCGAACATCGCTTGTGTTCTCGTGTTCATGGTGATCATCTGTGAGACCCATTTGCTTGTACCATCAGCCTTGTTCGTGTTCAAAGTGGAGACCATATCACTGAACTTCGGATCCCAATAGACGACGTTCCTGTCGACCAAAATCTTTCTATCTACTTGCTGGAAGCTGTCAGGCAATGCTGCGCAATTAACAATACCCGTCGGCAGATTGTCCGGATCGGTTTCACCAACGTCCCAAACGCAGATGCTATCAGATGTTGGCTGCAAATTGCTGTTCACAAAAATATTATTCGTAACGGTTAGATTGCTCTCATATCCGAGACTCTCGAAACTGCTTCCGGCGCAGTCGACAAACGTATTATGGTTGAAGAAGAGCTTCTTGATCTGGAAATTTCTAAATTTGTACATGCTTCCTTGTGCCGTGACATGTGTCGAGTTCTCAACCCACATCGTATCGGTGTTGTTATTTACGTTGTCATAAACGCCGCCGTTACGCCTGCAGGGTTGTCCATTCATATTCACGAAATAGCAATTATTGATAAATAAACGCGTTCCTGCGTTGGCATTTGACTCAATAAAGACCCACCAGTTGTGCTCAAATAGATCATTATCTAAAACTACCCTGGCATTCGAGGCCGATGAATTTAAGAAAGCCCAACCATTGGTGCCATTTGTCGCGCCAGGAGTCATCGCACAGTTTTTGATGGTTAGATTGCCGCCCCAATTTATTCCGCCGGCATTCGTGCCAGTTGCCGTGGGTGAGCCGCATATTATTGGGGGAAAAGATCCTGCGTCCTTGTTGTTAACCAGAATGGTAGGATCCAATCCGACAATCACAACACCGCGTGCTGCTGTCGTAGGGTTTGAAGTAAGAGGATAATAGCCAGCCGTATTCAGCGCGTAAACGCGGCCCGCCGGCACGTTGGAGGTATCTGAATTCAGCGCGTTCGTAAGACTATTGGGTACCCCGCCCATATCATTGTAGTCTTTGATAACTGCAGTATCCCCTTTCATCTGCTTGACGTAGTTACTAAACTGTGCGCTTGCAACACCGCACACTGAAAGGAACGCTACGCCCACAAGTAACAATGTCCTTTTCATTTTCTTTTCTCCTTTTAGAATTTTGAAAATAAGTTGAATGCAACTTATAGACTTACTGTTATACTTTCTGACTCTCAAGTCCTCCTTTCCTTACTAACCGAGATTATTGTTTTAATAGAATCCATGACATTCAAACTCAGAGACTATATCTCAAATTGACCTCAAAATACCTTGGCGAATAGATGGTGCCAACGAGATTTTGCAGGACTGGTCCGCCGTCAACCCTGGGAAAATTCTGATATGTGTATGTCGGCTGATGGGTCAAGTTCTCGATGTTGAGACCAAGACTTAGGCCCTCGAGCGGTAATTGCTGTCTTATGGCAATGTCCCACCTATAAATGTTACCGGTATATTGATCCTCTTCCGGCGACGACGGTGACACACTCGTGATCACGTTGCTCTGTAGATTGAATGAAACACGGCCAGAGAAACCCTTGTAGTCGGCTCCGATTGAAGCATTAAGGACATCGTTGCTTTGGTTAAGGAGTCTGCCATTACGAACCTTATTTTCCGTCCAATAGACATAAACAGTGTGGTGTGTCGTCGGATTCAGGTACGACGAATCTTTAGTTACCACCTGTTGATAGTCCATGTTAGACCACACGTGTGTATAATTCACGTCGAACACCAGATAGCTAAGCGGTCCCGGCAGGTACCAAAAACGCGTTTGCCACTCAAGCTCCAAGCCATAGACATGACCCGGGTAAGGATTATTCAAATATGTCTGTATCGCCAATGTTGGAGACGGCCCGGTGGCGGGTATGGTTGCACTCAGCTTCGCTAGGGCTGCCCACTCTGTAGAATCAGGGAACGCCACATCGTAATATTTTAGATCCTTATAGTAGATGCCGGGCGAACCTGCAAAGAAAAACACATTGTCCAGATGCTTGTAAAAGCCATCAAGGGTCAGGAGCCCGATCTCATTGTTGTAGAAAGATATGCCCGCATCGTAGTTCTTTGAATTTGTCGGCTTCAGTCTCGGATTCCCGGCTTCCCCATTGTTGGTCGGATCAACTAAAACGTTCGGCATGATGGCGTTATAATCCGGACGCACCAACGTATTGGTGTACGCCAATCTTATATCCATCCAGTCAGTAAACTTGTAGCGGAGCTGAACATTCGGCAGCAGGTTGTCATCATTCCGATTTGTCTTGGCTAAGCCCACCGAGTCAACATAATGCTTTGTTGCGCTCAGCGTATCCAGCACTAGTGCGAGACCGTCAACAGAATGAGTCACGTAATCGAAATGTGCGTGGTAGTCCATGTTATAATGTTCGAATCTTGCCCCGCCAACGATTGTCAACCGCGGTCCGATGTTAAATGTGCCCATCAAATAGCCTGCAGTGAATATTTCCGCGCCATTGAAATCATATCGGGTAGAGTTTTCAATATGTGGCTCAGTCACCCAGCCTCTCGCTATTTCTGGAAGGAGCTGGTCCATTTGATCTATATCCATCACATATTTCATATCATAGGTGTTATTGAGAAAATAACTGCCTCTTTTGTAGTTACTGTTATCGATCATGTAGAAATAGAGAGGATGGGACGGAGCCTTCAAAATATAGCCGGGGACAAAGGTTGCTGCAGAGTCGTACATATCCCCATCTCCAGTTCTCTTGTAATACTCGGTAAGATCATTCACTCGAGTTGTCCGGGAAAACTTTCCTCCAATTTTAAAAGTCGCCGACACATCCGTTGAAAAGGCCACAGGTACCGAAAAATTAAGAGCTGAGTTATAGAAATGCTGAGTAAAAGCATTCCACCGCAGTGTTGACCAACCCTCTAAGTCTGAACTGTCGGCAAAAGCGGGATTAACCAGCAATTTGTAAACATCGTTCGGTGTGGCCGAGTACCTCCAAGTCCCTGTTATATTATTCATGTTGACAGGTTTTCCGTTTGCATCCAAGAAGGGCTGATTATTACTCGAATTCTGAAATCCGAAATTATCTCCCAGATCCCCATATCGGATGTCGGTCGTTTGATTACTAAACGATTGGGACAGGGTAAGATCGACTTTTACCGGACCAAAATCATTTTCGGCCTGAAGTCCGTTGATGTCTAAGTCTCTGTCATACTTATTGCGAGCCACCGTGTAGACCAACCCATTTAGCTGTGTAAAATTCATCGCATACTCGTAATCGATATTATTATTGAGATTACGGGTCAATGTATTTTGGAGGACTATCTTACCGTGAGGAAGCGCATAATCCAGGATAAGACTGCCCCCGTAGTTCGTGGTTAAGTTAGCCTGTTGATCAAACGTAAAATTGTTCATCTCATAGGTTGAAGAATCAGCTGCAAGAACATCGTGAACGCCATACGTTGCGGTGGCCTGATCATTTCCTGCATTGCTACGATCTGCATTTCCTTGAATAAAAACACCAAGCTTATTGTTAAGAAACCTATCACTGATGCTCGCCCATGTCCTATAATTATCTGTCGTCCTGGCCTGGCTATTGTAGTTGCCCTGAGTGAGCACATCCATATGGAAGTTTTGCGGTGCTTCCATCAGCTTTAGATCAACCACCCCACCGAGTGCATTCGCATCCATGTCCGGTGTAACGGCTTTTATCACCTCAATACTCGAAAGCATGTTCGACGAGAAAAATCCGAGATCTACTGAACGAGTATTTTGATCTGTAGAAGGAAGCTGCACGCCATTTACAAGGATAACATTGTCTTTAGCCTGCAACCCCCGAATAACAATTTGATCACCGTTCATAATGGAAACACCCGGTAAACGGCTTAACGCTGCTGAAGCGCTTGCATCCGGCAATTGCTTAATCTTGTCCGCGGAGACAACGTTTATTATGGTATTTGATGAAAGCTGCTGGTTTATTGCCTGCATTTGCCCTTGAGCCTGTGCGGTAACAGTAACAACTTTTCCCTGTATAGCCTCGGCAGTCAAGTAAAAATCTTTTTCAAGGGTCTGGTCGGCGGGAACATTAACAACTTGAGTCGTGCCAACATATCCTATGTACGAGACTGCAATCGTTTGCTCTCCAGATGGAACACCGTGAATCACGAAGTTCCCATTCACGTCTGTGGAAGCTCCAATGCTGGTACCTTTTACAAGGACCGTAGCTCCGGGGAGTGGCTCTTTGCTGTCCGCATCGTACACTTTGCCTTTGATATCAGCCTTGCCATTCTTGTCATCTGTCCTTTCAACGATAACAACATGATAGCCTCCCAGTGGTACCCAGCCCAAATCCGTACCGTCAAAAATCTGATTAAGCGCTTCCGCAAGTGTGACGTGCTGTACGTTAATGCTGACCATTTTTTCTGGCGGAACTGCACTTTCGCTGTATGAAAAATCCACGCCGGTCATAGAAGAGATTTCATCCAAGACTTTTCTGACCGAGACATTTGTAAGGTCGAGCGACAACCAGAGACTCAAATACTGGGTCTGCTGAAGGTTTGGCGAATCAATTTGCATCTCCTTCCAATTTTCAGTTGCCGGCAATCTGGAAAGGTTGCTTACGTCCTGTGCACTTGCACCCTGCGGATTCGCACACAGCAAAAGAAGTGCTGTAACCTGCAATGAGTAAAAGGACTTTCTAATGGTATAATCCTCCCTTCTGGTACGAGGCATCATTCATGTTGAATTGTTTTCTGTTCCTTCACTCTCGGAGTCATCCCACTTGGAACAGACCGTTTTGAAAACATAAAGATAACGGAGTCTCTCGAGGTCTTGTAAGTCAAATTGAGGGAAAGGGCAATTATATCAAGAACTCGCTTGGGTGGCTCCCGTTTGTCAAAAGTACTCGTGATCCTCCTGGACAAGATAGAGGTATCTGAAACTGAGCAATAGAGCCCGAATTTTCTCCGGATCTGCTTGATGACTTCGCTCATCGGAGCATCATGGAACACAAGCTTACCATCCATCCATTCCAACATCCCTGAGACATCTGCGTCAGTCGGAGGAAGAACCATTCCATCTCTGCCGACAACACAGTATTGATTATGAAGCAGGAGTACGTCCTCAGACGCTTTGTTGTTTGGCCGTATGGAAACCGTTCCCTCCAGTACCGCCACTCTTGTAGTGTTGTCGTCGGACCAGGCCCTCACATCGAACCGTGTGCCTATATCTCTGATTGTTTCGTTGCCCGCGTGGACGATGAAAGGATGATTGTCGGAATGAATTACCTCAAAGAAGGCTTCGCCATCCAGGAAAATTTCGCGAGAACCTTCGGGGTCATTGCTGTACCTCAGAAAGCTTGCCGAATTCAGTGCGACTTTCGTACCATCAGCAAATCTAATTGTTGCTTGTTCACCTGGTTTCGTAGAAGCTTCTTCAATTGCAAAGCTCCTATTGGCTGTAGCGGCCGTCTTCTCCAGAGCTTTCCCTCTTAGGTAATGAACAGCGTAGAGTGTTCCGAGAAGTACAACCATGGTCGCCGCGATTTGCATGAAAGGTCTCACGATGCTGGACGCTGGCCTAGGAGTAATTCGATACAATCTTAAATTGTCTCTTCCCGGAGAATGATTTTCAGTTTTCTTCATCAAAGCACTCAGCTTCTGGATCGGACGCGCAAAATCCCAGTCCCTGCCCGGAGTACCGGAAAGTTTCCAAATGTTCTTCAGCCTGTCGAATGATTCCTTGTTCTGCGGATTTGCTTCAATCCAGGCTTCCACTTTCGATTTCTCTTCATCACTGCATCTGGAAGAGAGGTAGCGCGATAACAATTTTAAATTCGGTTTCTTCATCGTCTAAAGATTTTTGTTGATCAATCCGCGGGTAGATGTGTTTCCCCAGGCGAATTCAAACGGACGCGTTTCGTCTTCGAGCCACCCTAACCGCGGCCAATGATTTTCCTCTTTTCTATTATGACGTATGAATGGGAGAATACCCCTACTCTGCGGGAGAGATCCCCTTCAGTTTTTCTCTCGCGCCTAATTCTATTTTACCCGATGAAATCCTTTAAATCTCTTCTCAGGTGCTTGAGCGCCCGGACGATTTGATTTTCCACGGTGCGTTCGGAGATTTCCAGCACGTCGGCGATCTCCGAATAAGTGAGCCCTTCCTGCCTGTTTAAAGTCAGGACCAGTCTGCATCTTTGCGGCAATCTCTCGATCGCTTCGTTTACAGCCTCCGCCAGGTCTCTCTCGATCATGTCTTGAACTGGATCCGAGCTGGACACTGACTCAAGATCTTCACAATTCCGCGAACCGGACAATTCGGAAAGGGTGAAATTCTTGTTCTCTTTTTTTCTCAGAAAATCTAAAGCCTGATTTTGAACTGCCTTGAAGAGATATGACTTTATCGATTGGTATAGTTTCAGCTTTTCCCTGTTGAGCCAAATTCTTTCGAAGACACCTTCGACGATGTCCTCCACATCTTCCTTTGAGCGAACAAGTCTGTATGCAAATCTGCACAGACCACTGTAATGCCTCCGAAACAACTCCCTCGCTGCGAACTGGTCGCCCTCTCTTATTCTTTCGAACAAGTTGTTGTCAGATTCGTATACTATTTCGATCTGTCGAGTTCGGAAACTTTGCATAACCGGGATGTGTGTGGATTTAGGTCATCACCCAAGACAGAACGCCATGGCACAGACCTGGGGATAGATCATCAGGCACGTGATAATAACGAGAAGACGCCAGCGCACTCAGCTGCATGCCTCGAGTTTTTTCCGTTGAACCTGCGAAAAGGTTCTTTGTTTATGAACCGATTTTAACCGAATTGAACCGTTTCAAGTCTATGAAAAAAGTCCTCGAAAGTCAAGGGAAAAGACTGATGAATACATATTTGACAAACCCGTGCGAAAGAGATTTTCAAAACACTGAGCCATAGGCTCATCAGCCTCAGGCTGAGAATCGCACGATTAACTTCTGGTCTTTCCATGCGAACTTCACAAATATGTTCTATTGGTGGCATCCATAGTTCCATGGTCTTATTCGTGCCTGCGCGCGCTCCGTCGCTGAAGCTATGGAGCGTAAGCGACCGAAGTGCGGTCCGGCGCACATTTACGCGCCGGAGCAGGGCAAGCGGGAGCTTCAACGCGCAGGCACGCAGGCGTGTTATTCGTGGTTTTAGTTTAAGACGCTTTGCTTTGTGAAATAGATAAACCCGAAAAGTCTTTCCTGCCGGACTAGAGGTTGTTAGTGAAATTGATTCTACCCCGGATTCCCTGTTTCCCAACGCGGCCCAAATGATAGCGGCTCCGGAAACGTTCAGCGATCAAGAATTATCTTGTGTCTCCGCGATCCTTTTCCTCCGTCCTCGGCTCCGGTGCCCTCGTCATTTTCGCCAAAGGTCGTACCATGACAGTGTGTTACGTCAGGTTCGAGTTCAACGGGGGATCATCATAAGCATGTCAGGGAGCGTGGGGGAGTGCGAAATCTTGTGGGCCCTGAGGGACTTGAACCCCCGACCCGCTGATTATGAGTCAGCTGCTCTAACCACCTGAGCTAAGGGCCCGACGCGGATCAACTGATTAAATTTAGCAAATCAGGGCCGAAAGTCAATGAGAGCGTCCAATCCGGAATTGCCTCCACAGATCTCCAAACAGAATCCTCAGGAGCCTCTGTTGAGCATGGCTTCTTAACCTCGCCGCAGCTCAACTCAAGAAGGCTGGGCAATTCCCTTCTGTCTGTACAATACTTGAATGAATTTGGAATCTTCGTTCGGCCTGAAAATCTGAATCAGCTCCCACGACTTGTCGTATTTCTCCAGTCTATCCCGGAGCGTCTCTATCCTCTTGTCGACGGTCCACTGTTCATCATCGGGTTCCCATCTGAATGATTCGACTCCAAAATTGTAGAACCTTTTTTTGCCGTTGATCTTGACTTCTATCTCCGCGATTTGCTTGTCCAGGAAATCTGGCAAAGGAATACTCACGTCTCTCATATTTGCACCTTTCCAATTGCTTGCAGAATGGGGCCGGAATCCACAGCCCGGTCGACATCCGTCGGCCCGCATTCCTCTGTTTACTTATATGCTTATTCATAGCGCAGGGCTTCGATCCCGCTAAGAGCGGCTTCTCGACGCTACTCATATCGTAGCGACTCAATGCCGCAAGCCGAAGTTCCCGCTTTGCGGAGCGGCATCTCATCATCTCTATTCATAACGTAACGATTCGACTGGATTTGACATCGCCGCCTTAATTGTATGAAAGGCGATCGTAAATAACGATATGGCAAACGTTGCGACAGCCGCGAGGAGAAAAATCCACGGACTCATGTCAATTCTGTATGCAAAATCCTGAAGCCACCTGTGTCCGGCATAGTATGCAACCGGCAACGCAATCAGATTCGATATCGCGACAAGTTTGATGAAATCTCTTGATATGATCGCTACGATCTTGCTTACTGAAGCTCCCAGGACCTTTCTGATGCCGACCTCTTTCGTCCGCGACGACACTGCGAGAGTGACCAGTCCGAATAGTCCAAGGCAAGAAATAAGTATCGCCAGGGTTGAAGCCGCGGTCACGATCTTCCCCCAATTCAATTCATTGTCGTACTGCTTCTGAACGTCCTGATTCAGAAATGTAAAATCGAATGGCGTGTCCGGTAGAATTTCACCATAGACTTCTTTCAAATGGGAAATCGTCGCAGGGATATTGGCATTAGTGATTTTGACCATCATCTCAGATACCGACCAGGACGGATCCATGGATAACATTACCGGCCCTATCTTATCATGGAGTGACATGAAGTTGTAATCCTTCACGACGCCGACTATCTCCAGCCCTCCGGGAACATTCTTCTTGTCCCAATCGGGGAGCCTCTGTCCAACGGCCGGCGACTTCCATCCCAAGGCCTTAGCGAACTCCTCATTGACAATTGCAGATCGCACCGAGTCGGTTCCCGAACCCTTTATGAAATTCCTTCCTTCTAAAAGTTTCAGCCCCAAAGTCGGAACATAATCTTCATCCACTTTATAAATGTATGTCTCATGAATCACCCCATTATATTTGAATAACTTCATCCCCCATCCGTTGCCAAACGTCGCACTCGTTCCGGAAATGTCAACTATACCTGAATAACCGGACAATTTATTCTTGAAAAGGCTGACGACGCTCATTCCATTCCCTTGTTCAGTTTCAATCGGGATGACAATCACCTGGTCGCCATTATATCCCAAATCTCTCGTCTGAATGTATTCGAGCTGCGACCAGACCGTGATCGAACAGATAACAAGGAAAACGGCGAGGCCGAACTGGATCACCACGAGAATCTTGGAAAAAGTACTCCTCTTTCCGATGCTTGACTTACCCTTTAATACCTCAGCCGGTTGGAACTTCGACAAGACGACGGAAGGATAACTTCCTGCCAATAGTCCCACGAAGAGTATTAAGCCGGCAAGAACAACAATAAAGTCGGGAGAGATGATGTTTGCCAGACTGAAATGCTTGCCGGATAATTGATCGAAAAGTGGAAGCATTAACTCAACCATGAACAAACTTATGATGAAAGCGGCGGTCGTCATTAAGATGGATTCGCTCCAGAACTGCTTCATAATATTATTCCGCCCCGCGCCCAGAACTTTTCTCACACCGATCTCTCTTGTACGTGATGCTGATTCTCCAAGAGACAGAGTGACAAAGTTTACGGATGCAACGAACAATACTATGAGGACAATTACGGAGAGCAAGTAGGAATAGATCGGGTTTCCGCTCCGTTCCATGCCATATTTTACATTTGAAAAATGCATATCCAAGAGAGGTTGAAATTTCAATTCATTCGCATTGCCTGATTTATCAATCCATCCATGTGCTTTCCAAACCGAGATAAATGGTCCAAGATATTTTTTGACGAAATTCGAAATACCATTTTCGACGTTCTTAATTCCGGATGAGTTAGCTAAGAGAATGAAAGTCGATCCCCGTGACCATCCCCAATCGCTAATCTCTCTCTCGAAGTCGGGCCACTTGGAGATGGGCAGCAGAACACCAAAATCTATGCTGGAATTATCGGGGATATCCTTCGCGATTCCTGTCACCAAATAATTCTCAGTCTTTCCTTCGATGTCAACGCGTATCATCTTTGAAAATGGATCTTCCTTCCCGAATATTTCTTTAGCTACTTTTTGAGTCATGACAATAGAATTCGGCTGGGTGAGCGCAGTGGACGGGTTTCCTTCCACTAGTGGAAATGAAAAGACAGAAAAAATTCCAGGATCGGTAAATCTGATGTCCTCCTCAAATTTGTTTTCACCGTTAGAGATAACTGCCTCACCGCTAAAAAATCTTACTGTGGACTTGATCTCCGGAAACTCAGAAACTAATGCCGGACCGAGTGGCAAAGGTTGCTGGCTCTGAGTGATTGTCTCTCCGTTTCTTTTCCTCTCCGCAATTACGCGATATATCCTGTCCTTATTCACGTTGAACTTGTCGAAAGACATTTCATTGATCACAAAGAGAAGTATCAATATGGTTACTGCAATCCCGATTGCGAGACCGAAGATATTTATGAATGAAAAGACTTTGTTCCGCAGAATGTTCCTGAAGGCTATCTTAAGGTAGTTTATCAGCATGAATTATCTCCTCGTGTCCGTGCTAAAAGGTTGCGGTTTCCGATTCCTCGCTTTTCGCTTTGTTCTGAAAGTTTAACGACAAGAAGCATGCCGCCAGCGATTGCCAAATTCATGATTTCCAAGATGTTATCTTGCTCGGATGAGTCTTCTTCGTCCGGTTTCGGACGCGTGCGTCCGTTTCCGTACAGTGCGGTCGTTCCGCATCTCTGCTCTAATCAGTTTTTGCGGCTAGGCAAAGAAGATTCACGTCATGAGTCTCGCGTTCATGATGCCACTAGGTTGGAATTAAACTGGAGGAAGTAGTTATCGATACGAAGTGCCAACAGTGCGATGGTTCGGTCAGATCGAATCAGGATCGCTGACATGCTTGCAGCGTTGAGTCGATCACCCAGTCAGCGAAGCCAGGGTTCTCCGAGCGAGCAATGACCTGACTTCTTGGAGTCGATTCCGCTACTCGTCGGCAGCGAAAGATAGTGGCGCTCGTCGTACTAATTCTCTTCGCGGTGTTGGCGTATTGGATTGGAGACATTACGAGTGGTCTTGAGACGCCTTAATGATGGTTGCGAGTCTCCGCTGACTAATCTCGAGAACGTCCGGCAGCGGGATCTTACAATGCTAATGCAGCGGGATTTTCGAGGACCATCTTAAGTGTTTGCATAAATCTCGCAGCAAGTGCCCCGTCTACGACACGATGATCTGAGGATAGTGTCATTCTCATTCGCTTGCCGATCTTGACCTGATCGTCTTCGACAACGGGCTTTTCCACTATCGATCCAACGGCGAGTATTGCGGCCTCGGGCGGATTTATTATCGCGGTGAATTCGTCCACGCCAAACATTCCAAGATTGCTCACAGTGAAAGTGCTTCCTGAGTATTCTTCCGGTTTCAATTTTCTCTCACGCGCTCTCGCGGCGAGGTCCTTTGACTCCTCGGAAATATCACGAAGACCTTTCTTATCTACATCGTGGATAACAGGCGTGATGAGTCCATCGTCAATTGCAACCGCAACCCCGATATGAACATCACCAAATATCCTGATCCTGTCTTGCATGAAAGTCGCATTCACCTCAGGATGCTCCTGCAGAGCTGACGAGCAAGCTTTCACGATAATGTCATTAAAACTGATTTTATTTTGTTCATCGAATCTATTCAGTGAATCTCGAAAGGCGATCGCATTTTCCATCTTCACTTCTACAGTCAGGTAAAATTGCGGCGCCTCGACATTGCTCTGGCTCAAACGCTTCGCGATCGCTTCACGCATCATCGTCAACGGCTCGTCTTTGAATTCTCCTGACGATACGATGTGTGGAGCACGCTTCGATACAGATCGAACGAAAGCTTCCACGTCGCGTTTGATTATGCGCCCTGCCGTTCCACTTCCTTTCACATCTTCTATGTCGATTCCCCGCTCCCGGGCAAGCCTCTTCGCAAGCGGTGATGCTTTTAGTCTACCATTTCCGGACCTGTCGGTTGATTCAGTCTGCATACGAAGAGGCGCGCTCGATATGGAAGGAGGCGATTTCTCAGACACATTCTCTCCCGTCGTTTCATGTCTTGCTTCACCGGAAGCAGCGACAGATTTCGAAGCTTCATTTGAAGATGACAAGCTTGATTCTTTCAAGATTGCTGACAAATCCTCGCCCGCGTCTCCAAGTATTCCGATCAGACCTCCGATTGGAACTTTGTCTCCCTCCTTTGCGACGACCTTCAATAGAATTCCTTCATCATACGCTTCCATATCCATGTTGGCCTTATCGGTCTCGACTTCAGCAATTACATCGCCGGGCGCAACTTTCTCACCTTCCTTCTTCAACCACTTAATTATTCTGCCCGTGTCCATGGTGTCGCTAAGCTTAGGCATTTGAATTTTGATTGCCATCTTTTAAACCTCACTTCTTGTACAGCGTACGCAATGCCGCGTCAACAATCTTTTCAGGTGTCGGGAGAACTTCATGCTCGAGAGTCTTGGAATATGGCATCGGGACATCTTCCGATGAAACGAGCTCAACGGGAGCGTCTAGATAGTCGAAGGCTTTTGAAGAAACTCTAAAAGCTATCTCGCTTCCGACGCTTGCAAATGGCCACGCCTCGGTAACAACGACGCATCGATTCGTCTTCTTTACACTATCGACGATCGGCCCGTCATCGAGCGGACGAACCGTCATCGGATCTACAACTTCAGCTTCGATGCCGTCCTTCGCGAGTATCTCCGCGGCTGCCGTAGCGACGCCGACCATCTTCGAGTAAGCAACTACCGTAATATCCTTGCCCTGACGTTTTATGTCGGTTCTCCCCAATGGGATAGTGTACTCGCCTTCGGGAACTTCTCCTTTCATGCCGTACATGACTTCGCTCTCCATAAATATCACCGGGTTGTCATCTCTGATCGCACTCTTCAGGAGTCCTTTGGCATCTTTCGGAGTTCCTGGAAGCACAACTTTAAGACCAGGGACATGTGCATACATGCTCTCCAGTGCCTGAGAATGAGTCGCGGCAAGTTGATGCGCCGGGCCACTTGGACCGCGAATGACCATCGGAACTTTCAGCTGTCCTCCAGACATGTACCGCATCTTTGCTGCATTGTTAATTATTTGGTCGAAAGCAACCAGGGAAAAATTAAACGTCATGACTTCGACAACAGGTCTCAGCCCCACCATCGCGGCGCCGACGCCAAGTCCAGTGAATCCGGATTCGGAAATTGGAGCGTCGAGAACTCTCTGCGGTCCGAATCTCTGGAGCAATCCCTGAGTGACCTTGTAAGCTCCTTGATACTGGCCGACTTCTTCGCCGACAACAAAAACGGAATCGTCACGCTCCATTTCTTCCGTGAGCGCCTGATTCAGTGCTTCCCTAAATGTTATTTCCGGCATTAAACGAAACTCCTGTTACAGCAATCAGCTATTAGCTTTCAGCGTTCAGCTAAAAGCCAATCCGATTTGACTTTTTGACTTTTGAATTTTGACCATTGACCCTTCGACTTCGCTCAGGGCAAGCGTTCTAAACATATATATCATCGAACATCGACTCGGACGGTGGCAGCGGACTATTCTCCGCAAACTCTACGCTCTCCGCGACCACTCTCTTCACATCCGAATCGACGGTGTCTATTTCCTGGTGAGTGGCAATCTTCTCGTCGAAGAGAAACTTTCTCATTTGCTCGATCGGATCACGCCTCTTCTCCTCTTCGACTTCCTGCTTGGTCCTG
This sequence comes from uncultured Bacteroidota bacterium, assembly GCA_963704305.1. Lineage (GTDB taxonomy): Bacteria > Bacteroidota > Ignavibacteria > Kryptoniales > JAKASW01 > JAKASW01. The sequence continues at coordinate 3,615,672 of OY969888.1, forward strand.
TAAACGGAATCAGGATCAGACATCGAATGACCGCGATAGCGGTAAGTTCTAATTTCAAGCAGTGTCGGTAAAGAAAGCTCGCGCGCTTTTTTTGCCGCTTCTTTGACGGCATCGTAAACTGCAAACACATTCATGCCATCTGCAACCATACCCTCGATGCCGTATGAGCATCCGCGTTTGTAGAGTTCAGTGACTGCCGAAGCGCGCTCCACTGCTGTGCCCATACCGTACATATTGTTTTCAACGATGTAAACGACAGGCAGCTTCCAAAGCGCAGCAAGATTAAGCGCTTCATGGAACGAACCTTGGTTCATCGCGGCATCTCCAAGGTACGTCAGGCAAATCCTGTCTTCGTTCCTGTACTTGATCTTGAACGCGATACCTGTACCCAACGGGACTTGTCCCCCTACGATCGCATGTCCACCGAGCATGTTCCTCGATACATCGAAGAAGTGCATTGACCCGCCCTTACCTTTGCTCGTGCCGGTGTATCTGCCGAACAACTCTGCCATCAGCAATTTCGGATCAGTGCCTCGGGCAAGCGCATGACCATGATCACGGTAAGCCGTTATTATGTAATCATCCTCTTTGATCGCAGTGAGAGAGCCCACCGCAACAGCTTCCTGCCCGATGTAGAGATGGAGGAACCCTCCTATCTTTTGCATGCTGTACATCTTCGCCGCGGCTTCCTCAAATCGTCGTATCAAGAGCATCGTGCGGTACATCCCAACCAGCTTATTTCTGCCCAGGCTCAGGTATTCCTCCATGTTTGTTTCGACTGCGAAATCGCTCATCTATTACTTTCTCCGGAAATTAATTATAGAACAACTTGTTCTTCTGCGTGGTACGAACTGCGAACGAGCGGCCCCGATTCGACAAATTTGAATCCCATCTCGAGTCCTGCTTGCTTGTACATGCTGAACTCGTCCGGCGTGACATAGCGATCTATCGGAAGATGTTCCTTAGTAGGTCGGAGGTACTGCCCTATCGTGAGTATGTCCACATTGGATTTTCTCAAGTCTTTCATGACTTCGAGCACCTCATCGGGCCTTTCGCCAATCCCAACCATCATGCCGCTCTTTGTAACGAGTCCTCGTTCTTTGAAGTATGATAACACTTCCAACGACCTTTGATATTTCGCTTGCGGCCTCACGATGCTGTAGAGTCGTGGGACAGTTTCAACGTTGTGGTTCAGGATGTCGGGTGCAGAATCGACAACAATATCAAGTGCGACCTTCTCACCTTTGAAATCGGGGATCAATATTTCTATTCGGCATTTCGGCTCCCTGATTCGGATTTGCCTGATCGTTTCCGCAAATATGGAAGCGCCACCATCGTTGAGCTCGTCCCGATTGACAGAAGTAATCACGACATGTCGGAGATTCATCGATGTGACTGCCTCAGCGACGCGGCGCGGTTCATCGGTGTCAAGTCCAACAGGTCTCCCGGTTTTCACGGCGCAGAAGCCGCAGCTGCGAGTACAAATGTCTCCGAGGATCATGAACGTCGCAGTGCCGCGTCCCCAGCATTCGCCGAGGTTGGGACAGCGCGCCTCTTCACAAACTGTGTGAAGCTTTTTGCCTCTCATCAAGCCCAGGATGTTGGTATAATTCTCTCCGTAGGGGAGCTTGGCCCGGATCCATTCAGGTCTCCTGGGTTGTGGTCTTTCTTCCAGCGTAACTTTTTTTCTAGTGTCTATCATACTTCAAAATCGAAATTCTAAGTCAAAATTCAAAATCCGATATTTATCATTGCACGAATCAAATTACTTGTTTCGTGTCAAAGTGTTCGAGGTAGAAGACTATTCTTTCGAGGAATTGTCCACCGACCGCACCATCGATCAGCCTGTGGTCGAAGGAAAGGGTGAGGAATCCCATTTGTCTGATCGCGATCGCATCATTGAGAACTACAGGCCTCTTCTTAACTGCTCCGACTCCGAGTATGGCCGCATTCGGTTGATTGATGATTGGAGTCCCCATCAGATTTCCGAACACGCCATAGTTCGTGATAGAAAAGGTTGAACCAATGATGTCATCTCCAGTCAACCTCTTTGTTCTTGCGCGAAGCGCGAGATCGCGGATCGCCCTTGCCAAACCCAATACGTTTTTCTCGTCGGCGCCTTTTATAACCGGGACGAGAAGGCCTGCGGATTCTATCGCTACAGCGATCCCGAGATTCACATAATTATGCTTGACGATGTTTGTGCCGTCGATGCTGCTGTTCACCAAAGGAAAGTCTATCAACGCTCTCACGCAAGAGTGCGCGATGAAAGGCATGTACGTTAGTTTGAGACCTTCACGTTTCTCAAATTCTCCGGCATGGTTGGAAACGTAACGGTCGATTTCGGTCATATCGACTTCCGTGATCGCCGCAACGTGGACTGAAGTGTCGCGGCTATTGATCATGTGCTCCATAATGCGGAGGCGCATATTGTCCATCGGGATCAATTGCTCCCGCCTTGGATCATACTTGCCCTGCGGCGGAAGGTGCACATCTCGGTTGGTCTCGGTGTTCGGCAAAGCGTTACGATTCTCGATGTATCGAACCAGGTCATGTTTAGTGATCCGGCCGCCTGCTCCGCTTCCGTTCAATCCGGTAAGTTCATCATCGGAGATCCCTTCAGCCTTAGCAATGCTCCTGACCAATGGTGAATAGAACCTGTCACCGTTACGATGGTGAGACGTGATCGTAACATCAGATTGCACCGGTGCCGTCCGGAGTTTTCCCGAAAGTTGCATTGTCTCTTGTACGGCCTCAACCTCAGAGGCTATTGCTTCTTGCCTTGCACCTTCACCTGCTTCTGTGTCTATGTATGCGATGACGGCACCTACCCTGGCCACTTCCTGTTCCTGAGTAAGAATCTTAGCGAGAATGCCTGTCGCTGAAGATGGTATTTCAGTGTCTACTTTATCCGTACTTATTTCAAGCAGAACTTCGTCACGTTCGATTTTTTCACCAGGCTTTTTATGCCACTTGACAATTCTTCCCTCGGTTATGCTCTCGCCCATTTTCGGCATCAAGACTTCGATTTGCATTGCTCCTCCTCGAATCTAGTAAGCAGCAAGTTCCTCAAGTGTCTTGACCACCTGGGCCTCGCTCGGCAAAATCGCAACTTCAAGCGATGGACTGTATGGGACCGGAGAATCTTGTGCCGTAATTCTTCTCACCGGAGCATCGAGATATTCGAATGCTTCTTCGGCAATGATGCTGCATATCTCAGAAGCAAACCCGGAAGTCCGAGTGTCCTCGCTCAGCACCAGGACTCTGTTTGTTTTCCTCACGCTCTGCAAAATTGTCTCCTTATCAAGAGGAACAATAGTACGAAGGTCGACAACTTCCACTTCGATGCCTTTCTCCGCAAGCTTCTTCGAAGCGTTCAGGGCGAAGTAAACCGTCGCGCCGTAAGTGACAACGGTAATGTCTTTGCCTTCACGACGAATTGAAGCTCTTCCGAACGGGACGAGGTATTCATCATCAGGCTCAGGAGTCATTGCATAACTTTGACGGTAGAGCCCTTTATGTTCAAGGAACAATATAGGATCATCCATCCTGGTTGCTGTTTTCAACAAGCCCTTTGCATCGGCGGAAGTCGACGGATACGCGATGTAAATGCCAGGACAATGTGCAAAGAGGCTTTCGATGCTCTGGCTGTGATAATGGCCGCCGTGTATATAACCACCAACCGGAACCCTGATTACCATCGGACATGCCCACGAGTTGTTCGAGCGATATCTCATCATGGCCACTTCATTTCGAAGCTGCATCATGCCGGTGAAAATGTAGTCGGCGAATTGAACCTCCACGACCGGCTTAAATCCACGAACCGCTGCTCCGAACGCCGCACCTATTATGCTCGCCTCAGCCAGTTGAGAGTTGAAGACTCGATCTCTGCCAAACTTAGTCGAAAGACCTTTCGTGGCGGTGAATACTCCGCCCTTCCCGTCCTCAACATCCTCTCCCCAGACTAACATCTTGGGGTTTTTCGCCATCTCCTCGTGCAGAGCATGATTGATCGCATCCACCATGACGATCGGCTTTCCTGCCGGAGATGATTTCTCATATTCAAAGTTAGAATAGCCCTCGATAGGGGCATAAATGTTAGATGTCGCAGTCGAAGACTCCGGCAAGGGACGTGACTCAGCCCAATCCGCAGCGTCGTCGACTCGTTTCTTAGTTTCTTTTTGAATGGCCTCAATCTCGGACCGTGTGATGATCTTTTCTTCAACAAGAAGACTTTCCATTGCCAGCAAAGGGTCGCGAGCACGATCCTTCTCAATTTCATCTTTAGGTCTGTACTTCCTTTCGTCGTCGGAAGATGAATGCGAAAGGAGTCTAACTACGTCCGCGACGATGACGCTTGGTCCATCGCCGCGTCTCGCCCGGGCGACAGCTTCTTTCGCGGCCTTGTAGCTCTCCAGAAAATCTGTTCCATTGATTTTGTAACGTGCAAGATTCGAATATCCTTTTACGATTTCGTACACCGACCCTCCGGCAGTCTGCTGCCACTCCGGAACACTAATAGCGTAGTGATTGTTCTCCACGCAAAAGATGACCGGCAGCTTTTCCCTTGAGGACCAGTTCAGCGCCTCGGAAAATTCTCCTTCGCTCGTCGCTCCTTCGCCGGAAGAAACGTAGACAACCTGATCTGTACCATCTTTGACGCAACCAAGAGCTGTACCTACTGCCTGCAAGTACTGAGTCCCGGTCGGACTCGATTGTGTGGGAACATTCAAGGATCGCTTCCCATAATGGCCTGGCATTTGCCGGCCGCCCGTCATTACATCCTCTGCCCTGTGCAATTCGGCAAGCATGATCTCTTCCGGCGTGAACCCGAGCGCAATGGCAAAAGCCAGTCCACGGTAATAAGGATACGCCCAGTCATAACCGGGCTTCAGGTTCATCGCACATGCGACCTGGATGGCTTCGTGACCCGGCCACCGATGTGGAAGAATGCCTTGCCCTGTTTCAGAAGCGCCAGCTCTTTCTCATCGAGTCGGCGAGCCAGGAGCATTAGCTTGTATGAACTGAGGAGTTGTTCGCGCGCCAACAAACCTTCGTAAGGTTCGGCGGTGAGAGTATCCCTGCCATCCGGCTTTTCTCCCCGTTCGACGCTCCCTTTCTTAATAGGAGACATGTTCTTTCTCCATCCCGCCTGTACGGAGCTGAAGCTTCGCTCCAGCGAAGTCAGGCACTATGTGAAATTGTTCTGTAAACTTCTCGAAGCTTGCCGATTCAGTTTCTGTTTGAAAGACTTCTGCAAGCCCCTGCGCAATCACTCTCTTCACTTCCCAAATGTCGATACCCTTTTCAGCTTCGCCAATCACGGCTGACAGCGATGTAACACCCTTGTGGAAAATTCCGCACGGAACGATCCTGCCGAAATAAGAAAGATCCGTATTCACATTAAATGCAAAACCATGCATCGTGACCCAGCGACTGACTTTGACTCCTATCGCGCATATCTTTTCATCTCCCACCCAGACGCCGGTATACTCCGGTTCTCGATGACCGAGGACGTCATAGTGCGCCAGCGTCCTTATGGTAACTTCCTCCAGGTCGCGGAGATATCGGTGGACGTCCTGGTAATAATTCTTAAGATCAATTATCGGGTAGCAGACGATTTGACCGGGACCGTGGTATGTTATGTCTCCTCCGCGGTCGGTATTGAAAACACTGATCTTTCCTTCGCGGAGCTCATCGTCCGAAGCGAGAAGATGATCATCCCCACCCGATTTTCCTATCGTGTAAGTGTTGTGATGCTCCGTGAAGAGAACGGTGTCGGGAATAGTTTGGGCAACTCGCCTTTCGTGGAGATTCTTTTGGAGTTCCCACGCAAAGGAATATTCGGTAGTGCCAATGTCAACCAGCAGGAATCTCTTCAACTTCAGCTAGATGTCTATCGCATGTCCGAGCGCGTCTTCAGCTGCTTCCATTACTGCCTCGCTCAATGTCGGATGCGCGTGGACGGTTCTGATAATTTCATATGGAGTAGTCTCAAGTTTTTTGGCAACGCCCAGCTCGGCGATCATTTCAGTGGCGCCATGCCCGATTATATGTGCGCCTAATAGCTCACCATATTTCGCATCAAAAATCAATTTCACAAAGCCGACCGCTTCATTTGTGGCAATTGCCTTTCCATTAGCTGTGAACGGAAATCGACCGATCTTAGTTTCATAACCAAGCTCTTTTGCTTTCGCTTCCGTAATTCCTATACTCGCCACCTGCGGCTGGCAATATGTGCAGCCGGGAATGCTGTTGTAGTCAAGCGGTTCCGTTTCAACCTGTGCAATCCCCTCGACGCACCTGATTCCTTCTGCCGATGCAACATGCGCAAGCCAGGGTGGTCCGATCACGTCTCCGATAGCATAGACTCCGTTCACGGCGGTTTTGTAGGTTGCTTTGTCGACTTTTATCCAGGACTTTTCCGCTTGGACACCAATATCTTCGAGCCCGAGGTTGTCCGAATTTCCCTGTATGCCGATTGCGACAAGTGCAATTTCGGCCTTGAGTTCCTCCGAACCCTTCTTGTTGGAAATCTTCACCGAGACCCCGTCGCCGGCGGGAGTTGCAGACTCAACTTTCGTCTCCGTCAGCACTTCAATCCCCTGCTTCTTGAATTCTCTCTCGAGATATGCAGCAACCTCCCCATCCTCAATGGGAAGAACATTCGGCATCATCTCTATCAGAGTGACCTTTGTACCGAAAGCATTGTAAAAGTAGGCGAACTCTGCTCCGATCGCACCAGCGCCTATGATTATCATGTTTTTCGGAATCGATTCTAGTAGCATCGCCTCCGTGCTGGTTATTACCTTCTTCCTGTCGATCTTCATCCCGGGCAGCTCGCGCGGTCTGGCTCCGGTCGATATTATAACATTCTTTCCTTCGACCTGTGATATCTCCTTGCCGGCGTTGTCGAGAACCGAAAGCGTGGTTGGGTTCAGGAACTTTCCGGTCCCACTTATTTTCTCTATCTTGTTTTTCTTGAATAAATATTCAACTCCTTGCGACAACCTGTTTGCGGCATCACGACTTCGCTTGATTACTTTCTTGAAATCAACCTTCAAATTGTCATAAGTGATGCCGTAGTCTTTTGATCCTTTGAATTCCCACATCACCTCCGCACTCTTGAGAAGTGCTTTCGAAGGAATACAGCCCCAGTTAAGACATATCCCGCCCAGCTTGTCGCGCTCTACGCAACCGACTTTCATCCCAAGTTGAGCTGCCCTAATAGCGGCAACATATCCTCCCGGACCGCCACCAAGAACAACAAGATCGTACTTCTTCGATTGTGCCATGTGTTCTCCTCAGAGATTAATGAGATTCCCGAATCTATGAAGTGGTTTCGGGATCGGTTTGTCAGATTGCAGAGAGACAGAAAGCCATCTCTCCTGTTCTCCGTTTTCCTACAGAGTTCTTCTGTAATTGGAACTGACAGATATAAACTCACTGTGACTGCGTTCAAAATATAACAGGCGACGGCTATTTAAATCAAACCCACTTAGGAACGACTCCGCTTCAAACGCAAGATTAAACTGTAATAAAAATCATACTAGAACCAAAAACGAAAATCTATTGTTCATGAATTCAGAAATGATCCATGATGAGGAATTAATGAAATCACATAAACTCAGTTCACCTAATTCGCCGGCGCGCCTCTTTTTCCTTTCCCTGCTTGCGGCACTGATCGGGCTTGCCGCGGGACTCGTCTCGTTTGTGCTGTACAATCTGATCGGGTTCTTCACAAACATTTCATTTTATCACAGACTCTCTTTTCAATTCTCGAGTCCCCAGTACAATTCTCTTGGAGCAATTGTAATACTGGTGCCGGTTATCGGAGGACTAATAGTTGGCGTGATGGCAAAATACGGAACCTCGAAGATCAAAGGTCATGGAATCCCCGAGGCGATTGAAGCAGTCGTGATAAACAAAAGTAGGATCTCAGGAAAGGTGGCCATTCTCAAGCCTCTCTCAGCGGCGATTGCCATTGGAACTGGCGGGCCATTCGGTGCTGAGGGACCAATCATCCAAACAGGCGGGGCTATCGGTTCACTTATAGGTCAGTTTATTCCGGCGACTGCGTCGGAAAGAAAAATTCTTCTTGCCTGCGGAGCAGGAGCAGGGATGGCTGCAACATTCAGTACTCCGATCGCCGGAGTCATCCTCGCCATTGAACTTTTGCTTTTTGAATTGAAGACGCGGTCTTTCATACCTCTTGTGATATCGACAGCGGTAGCGACTGCTACAAGATTCCAGCTCCTCGGGCCAGGGCCGATGTTCCACACAGGCTCGCTCACTTTTGACATCGCACGCAATGCAGTCTATTTCATTATGTTAGGGATTCTCTGCGGCATCGGTGCCATTGTTTTCACAAAAGCTTTATACTGGACTGAAGACCAGTTTGAAAAGCTGCCAGTCGATTCGCTTTGGTGGCCGGCCATTGGCGCGCTCGGACTTGGCGTCATCGGGTATTTCATCCCAAGAGTCTTTGGAGTCGGGTATGACACTATCTCGGACATTCTCAACAATCATCTGGCTATCAACATCCTTCTGCTTCTCATAATTTTCAAATCCATCGCTCTCATTGTATCGCTCGGGTCCGGCACATCGGGAGGCTTGCTCGCTCCGATGTTCATGGCAAGCGCAGCGATGGGAGGCGCATTCGCGATTTTGGTCAACCACATCTTTCCTGGCGCGAACCTATCGCCGGGAGCCTTCGCACTTGTCTCGATGGGTGCGGTATTCGGTGCTGCGGCACGTTCGACGTTTGCATTCATCATCTTTTCATTTGAGATAACTCGTGATTATGACGCCATCCTCCCTCTTATGCTCGTGGGTGTCATCGCTTCGGCCATCGCTGTTTCATTTCTGAAGAATTCCATAATGACGGAAAAGTTGGCCCGCAGAGGCGTACGCGTTCATCAGGAATATGATGTCGATATCCTCAGGCAGACCACGGTTCAGGAAGTCATGGACAAAAACCCGGCTGTCGTAAATGTTAACGAGAAAATATCTGACCTTGCCGACAAGATTGCCAGCGCAGATTTCAAATATAATTACCACAAGGCTTATCCGGTTGTCGATGACGAACAAAACCTTGTTGGAATAGTCACACAGGGGGATTTGTTGAAGGCCGTCGACGATGGCCGATCGGGAAGAACGGTTCTGGAAATTGCCGCCACTAATCTCATCGTGACCTATCCGGATGAGATCGTCTTCGATGCAGTATCGAAGATGCTTAGGCACAACGTGGCGAGACTTCCGGTCGTTGATCGACAGAATCCGAAGAAACTCCTCGGCTACCTTGGACAGGCGAATGTCCTGTCGTCTCGATTAAAACAGATAGAAGAGGAATCGGTATTGGAGAACGGATTCAATTTCCTGAATTGGAAGAACAAGCCAGAGTCCATCAGCTAACAATGGGATTCGAGACTTGACTAAGAAGAACTGGGTACTGAAGTTCAAAAGAGTTTATGAACCGTTCTCAGATGATGACGGGTTCCGGATTTTCGTTGAACGGTTGTGGCCGCGCGGCGTTTTCAGACAAAAGGCCGCAATCGACCTCTGGCTGAAAGAAATCGCACCAAGCACGGAACTAAGAAAGTGGTTCAATCACGAGCCGGCTAGATGGAACGAGTTTAGAAAGCGCTATGCCGAGGAAATCAAGACGAACAAAGAGCTCCTCGGAGTCATCAACGACAAGATGTCAGAGGAAAATGTCACTCCGCTGTATGCTTCGCGAGAAAAGGAATTGAATGCAGCGAATGTCTTATTTGCTTATCTGAACCACAAAAATAAATAAGCAGACAGAACTCACCTCAAGCTTTCGAACCACAATCAGCTAGCCTGAGCTTGATTCTGAAAGTTGATCCCTTCCCGATTTTGCTGTCCTTCAAAAATATCTGACCATCATGGTACGATTCAATAATCCTTTTCGCGAGACTCAGTCCCAATCCCCAACCTCTCTTCTTTGTCGAGTACCCGGGTCTGAAAATGTCGCGTCTAAATTTCATATCGATTCCTTTGCCCGTGTCACTGATGTCTATCACTACAAACTCTTCTTCTCTGCTAAGATTGATCGTGATCTTCCCTTCCTTATCTTCCATGGCATCGAGCGAATTCTTGATAAGGTTCTCCAGTACCCACTCGAAAAGTTCCGGGTTGTATTTGGCGCATAGGGATTTTTCACCCGTCAGCGTTAAGGTCACCTTCTTGCCGGTCTGGGGAATTCGCTTGCTGAAGTATGTGAAAACGTTCTCCACAGTGTCCGAGACATGAAGGCTTCCTAATTCAGGGAGCGATCCAATCTTGGAGAATCGCATCGTCACTTTGTTGAGCCTGTTGAGATCCTGCTCAATATCCGAGATAATCTCCGTCCTGTGAGTTTTGCTGACATCGGACTTGATCAACTCGATCCATCCCATCAGACTCGAAAGCGGTGTGCCTAGCTGATGAGCTGTTTCTCTTGCCATCCCGACCCATATGTTTGACTGTTCATTTCGCTTGATGTAGCTAAACGCAATGTATCCGATGAAGATGAAGAGTCCTGCGATGGCGAACTCCACGTAAGGCACATAACGGAGCTGTGTCACCAGCCCTGATTCACCGTAGTGAACGTAACTCAGGACACGACTGCCGAGCGACACCTTTATCGGCAAATACTCCGAGTCCATTTTCTTCACCAGATTCCTGAGATAATCGCGCTGAGCTGCGGGAGACATCGTTGTATCAAGACGAACGTTTCGGATACTGCGCTGGTACGGAGCGAAGGGCACGTTGCTGCTGTCCGTGAGAATCATCGGGAAATCCACGGCGCTCAGAACTTCATCAAAAATAAAACTGTAATCCTGGGATACAGTCTGGTCGCTCGCGAGGTACTGGAGCGACCTTGCATAAAGGTGCGCTGCTCTCCTCTCGCGTTCTATAAGCTGGCGAACTATCGATTGTGTATAAACAAGAGTACCGGCGGCGATCAAGACTGCAAAGAAAAGCAGCCCCGCCTTCAAGTTAACCGATGAGGGATTACCAGATCGCATGTTCAAGATATTAATGGCATCTGACTGCAGATTCAAGAGAAAGGAACAAAGGGACGGAGGCACAAAGTCGCGGTATGAAAAAGATCGACGAAAGAAAATCGACAAATGCCGTTCATGCCTTTGAGACACTCTGCTCATGTGTCTGCATACCATTCCTTGATTACCTGACGCCTGGGTATTAATTTTATTTAAACTCGTAATTTATAAGTGCCGATGATACACGAACTTACTCGCAGAGAAAAGGAAGTCCTCAGAGAAGTCATTCATGACTTCATTCTCACTGCAAATCCGGTGGGATCGAAGTTTATTTCTCAAAAACCCGACATGAATCTGAGCCCCGCGACAATAAGGCACGTCATGGCACAGCTTGAGGAATCCGGATTCCTCAACCATCCGCATACTTCCGCCGGAAGAGTGCCGACTGACAAGGGATACAGGTTCTATCTCGATTTTCTTATGTCTCTCGACACACTCAAGGAAGACGAACGCGTCCAGATCGCATCGGGCCTGAATGCCGCGCTCGACTCGGGCGAGCTGTTAAGCGAAGCGTCGAAATTGTTAGGCAGGGTCTCAAAACAGTTGAGTCTTGTCACCGCACCGTATCTCGGTGGTGCAATTTTGACGAAGGTCGAATTGGTATCGTTAAACTCATCTAAAGTATTGGTCGTGATTTCTGTGGAAACAGGTTTGATAAAGACGATCGTGTTGGAGGTGCAATCTGAAGTGAACCCACAGAGATTGGCGAAGATCAATTCTCTGCTCAACGAACGTCTGGCCGGATTAAAGCTGTCTCAGATTCGCGAAAGCATTCTTGAGCGCGTGGGCGATTACTCGGGTGAGGATGTGATAAACCGATTTGCTATCATGAGCGAAAGAATCTTCTCACCCTTGCCAGACATCGACAGAGTGCACATCGGCATGCCGGAAGGGATCCTTTCGCACCCGGAGTTCGTGTTGCCAGAGAACCTCAAGGGAATCCTGGAGATACTTGGCGATGAGAACGTCATCCTTCACGTGCTGGAGAAGAGTGACAGCGAGCCGATATCGGTGAAAGTCGGATCAGAGAACGACGAGGAGAAGTTGAAAGATTACAGTCTTATATCTGCCCGTTATGAAGTTGGCGGCATCAAAGGGACTGTTGGTGTAATCGGTCCGCGGCGGATGCAATATTCGAGGCTCATACCTCTCGTCGATTTTGTTTCAAAGATTATTTCGAACAAATTAAGCTCGTGATTTGTTTATGATAGATCACCAGCAAGATCCTCCGGATGAGGAAAACACGAACAAGGAACAACCACTTGAGATGAAGACAAAGCAAGAAATGCCTGAAGAAGAAAAAAATGCAGAGGAACGAACCATTGAAACTGCCGCATCTGGGACTGAATTGGATAACGATCTTGAAAAGCTTCAGAGGCAGCTGAGCGAATCAGAAGCTCTCATCGGTTCATACAAGGACCAGCTGCTGAGGCTTGCGGCCGAGTTCGAGAACTTCAGAAAAAGAGTAGAGATCGACAAGGCGGACTTTGTGAAATTTTCAAATGAGAAGATCATAAGAGACCTCCTCCCTATTCTCGATGACTTCGAAAGAGCTCTCGAAAACGGCAAAAAGAATCCTGACACGGCGTCATTTCTGAAAGGTGTGGAACTGATCTATCAAAAGTTATTCAAGACGCTCGAGGAGAAGGGATTGCGACCGATCGATTCTGTCGGCAAGGAATTCGACGTCATGTACCATGATGTCTTGATGCAGATCCCGCGTCCCGATGTCAGGCCTCACACGATTGTTGAGGAAGTGGAGCGCGGGTACACGCTGCACGGCAAGGTCATTAAACATGCGAAGGTGATAGTGGCCGCTGAGGGCAAAGACGGATCGGATACCCAGAAATCAAATTGAACCAAACCACTTAGTACAGGAAAATGGCGAAGAGAGATTACTACGAAATTCTTGGCGTTCAAAGAAATGCACCCATAGACGATGTCAAGAAAGCCTATCGCAAACTTGCGATGCAATACCATCCCGACCGCAATCCCGGAAATAAGGAAGCTGAGGAGAAATTCAAAGAGGCCACCGAAGCTTACGAGGTTCTGAGTGATCAAGACAAGAGATCTCGTTACGACAGATTCGGACATGAGGGCGTGCGTCAGGGCACGGACTTCCACGACTGGACCAACTCGAATTCAAGCGACATATTCAGTGTGTTCAACGACATTTTCAGCGGCGGCTTCGGCGGGTCGATCTTCGATGACTTTTTCGGCGGCGGTACGCGCACCCGGTCGCCGAGCGGTTCAGCCGTCGGCGAACGCGGTACAGATCTGAAGATCTCAGTTAAGCTTACGCTTGAGGAAATCGCAGCCGGAGTGGAGAAGAAAATCAAGATCAAGCGTCAGGAGAAGTGTCAAACGTGCGGTGGGACCGGTGCCAAAGGCGGCTCCGGTATGACCACCTGCACTACCTGTGGCGGCAGCGGTGAAATCCGGAGAGCATCTCGAACAATGTTCGGTCAGTTTGTGAACATCGTCCAGTGTACGACCTGTGGTGGTACTGGGAGAATAATAAAAGAGCCCTGCCCGACCTGCAGCGGAGCGGGGCGAGTTGGAGGCGAGTCGACCATCAAAGTGAAGATACCTGCGGGTGTGAGTGAAGGCAACTATCTGACACTGCGCGGCGAAGGTAACGCGGGCAAACGCGGCGGGCCGGGCGGTGATCTGATCGTGATAATTGAAGAAGCTCCTCACGAGTTTTTCAAGCGCGACGGAGACGACGTAATCTATGAGCTCGACCTTAGTTTTCCCGAGGCAGCTCTGGGAAGCGAGGTCGAGGTGCCAACGCTCACAGGAAGAGCAAAGCTGAAAATCGAACCGGGCATCCAGTCGGGAAAGACTCTTCGAATGCGAGAGAAGGGTTTGCCGCACCTTAACAGTTACGGACGGGGTGACGAATTGGTGACGATAAATGTCTACACTCCGACCAAGCTCAATCAAAAAGAAAAAGAACTGTTGAAGGAACTTCTGCACAGCACCAATACCAAGCCACCGTCTCGAAATGGAAGCAGTTCAGCCTGACACCATGATCATTATTCAGATATCGCGTTCAATTTGAATCTTGGCTGTTCTTTGCCAATATTCAATCACGCGGAAGGAGTAGATCAATTCGATAATGATGGCGAAGATCACACGGAGAATCCAGGAAAAGCTTGGCTTGACGAAAAGTGAGGCGGGGATAATCATGTTTCTCAGCTTTGGCCTGATCGTCGGCGGAACCGCCAAGATTCTGCATCTCGACAGATCCACCGAGCGCTACGATTTCCGTCAGTCGGACTCTCTGTTTGCCGCTGCCTCTTCGAAAATCGATTCTGTCATAGCTGTAGAAGAGGACACTCTGAAAACATCAACAAAATTGAATTCAAGATCCAAGCCGTCCGTACCTTTTCCGATCGACCTTAACAAAGCAACCTTGGATGAACTTATCGCGCTGCCAGGAATTGGGAGAGCAACCGCGCAGAAGATTATCGATTACAGAGTAGCGAACGGTAATTTCAAATTTCCGGAGGACTTGAAGAAGATCAAAGGGATCGGGGCGAAAAAGTTTGAAAAGATCAGACCATTGATAAAAGTTGAGTAAATGAAACAATACAGGATCGTTCTTGGGATAGAGATCGGAAAGAATGTTCTCCGGGCTGCCGAGATCGAGCACCGGGAAGGAAGCTTTTTCCTTTCAAGGGTCGCTGAGCGCCAGCTCGAGACTTTGCAAGTGGACGAGCTGGTCCAAAAGATTTCAATGTTGATCAGCGAGGAAGTCATCCTGTCTCGCGTCGCATCAGTCGCCATTGATACAACGCTGTCGGAGCGAGACACCGTCGAAGTTGATTCAGATTTACAGCCGGAAGAGATCGTCGATTTCCTGAAGGCGGAAATAGATTTTCACAAGGACTTCACCGGTCAGGAATTCAGACCGGCATACGAAATAACCGGAACTTCTGAAGACGGTTACAAGGAAGTCTTCTATGCAGCACTCGATCGGAACCTTCTGAAATCGGTGAAAGATGCCTTTACCCGCTGTGGCATCAATCTGCAATTCATCGACCTGGATCACTCATGTACGGAACTGGCCGTGTACAAACTCATGCAATCACCGAAGAGCTACGCACTGATCACTGTTAAAGAAAGCCAGATCGAAGGAAGCTTTTGCTTAGGTGGTGAAAGGAAGATTTATAAGTACATCGATTTTTCGGGAGAACCGTTTTATCACGTTACCAGAATCGCTCAAGAGCTTGAATCACTCGTAAGAAAGGATGCCGACACAATTTACGTGACCGGAACAAAAGTCGATAATTTCTTGATTGACCTGCTCAAGAAGAATGTGGACAAGAGATACGAGTTGTTTGTCCCGACTCAAAGCCTTCTCCTTTCCCCCGTCGTCTCGGCAAATGCGAAACTAAAGACTCTTCCCCATCATTTCGCTTCCGCTATCGGCGCCGCCCTCAAATAAGAAATGAGAATCACCGGCGGACAACTGAGAAGCAGAAGACTGTTGTCAATTCGGACGCCTGGATTAAGGCCGGCGACTGACACCCTTCGGGTAACGATGTTTAATATCCTGAGTAACATGACAGAGATCGATGGTCGAAGTGCGCTTGATTTGTACGCCGGTACAGGCGGCGTCGGTTTCGAAGCCTTGAGTAGAGGTGCAAGGAGAGCAGTATTCGTTGAAGCAGATAGAAAGACCGCAGCTGTCCTGCGCAACAATGCAATCAACCTTGGAGTTGACGACCGTTGCGACATTCTCATAACGAAGGTGGAGCTGTATTTGACCGAATGCGAGGAAAAGTTCGACATGATTTTCGTGGACCCCCCTTACGCGATCAACGAGACAACAGGGCAGATCATCGATGAGATTTTGTCACGCAACATATTGAACCGGGCAGGAATTATTTGTGTTGAACACTCCAACGGCTACGTACCACCATCTTCGATTGTGTTCCGTCAGAGACATTTTGGCTCGACAATACTATCCTTCATAAAGCCGGAGATGAAATGAAAATCGCAATCTATCCTGGTACATTCGATCCCGTCACGAACGGTCACGTTGATGTCGCTGCCCGCGCAGCCAAGCTGTTCGACAAGGTCATAATCTGCGTTGCAGTAAACTCAGGCAAGTCCCCGTTCTTCAGCAAGACGGAGAGAATCGAAATGGTCAAAGAGGCGGTCAAAAGCGTGAAGAACATAGAGGTCGAGGAATTCGATGGACTGCTGGTAGATTACGCGAAGAAGAGAAACGCTGATGCGATCGTGCGCGGCCTGAGGGCAGTATCGGACTTTGAATATGAATTCCAGATGGCGTTGACGAATAGGAAACTGTGTTCAAGTGTTGACACAGTCTTCCTGATGCCGCATGAGAAGTACACTTATCTGAATAGCACGATAGTTCGGGAGATAGCGCGCTTCGGCGGTGATGTTGGTGAGTTTGTACCATTGCACGTGCAAAAAATGTTTGAAGATAAAATCAGAGATGCGAAAACAAAACGGAGGAGGAAGAAACATTAATGACGTCTCTCTCGGAAAAGGTTGGCTTGATTGAAGAATCACAGACCATAGCAATAACTACCTTAGCCCGAAAGCTTCGCGCGCAGGGAAAGAACGTAATAAGTCTGAGTGCAGGAGAACCTGATTTCCCTACTCCGGAGAACATCAAACAAGCTGCCATCGGCGCGATACAAGGCAATTTCACGAAGTACACTCAGAACGAAGGAATTCCTGAACTTCGTGAAGCAGTCGCTGAGAAATTTCGGAAGGAGAACGGCCTGAAGGTGTCCGCAAACGACATCCTTATATCGAGCGGCGGGAAACATTCGATCTTCAATGCGCTCCAGACAATATGCAACCCGGGAGATGAGGTGATAATTCCTTCACCGTACTGGGTTAGCTTCCCCGAGATGGTGAAGCTCGCGGGAGCGACTCCGGTGATCCTTCGGACGAATGAAGAACATGGATTCACATTCACGGCAGAAGACCTGAGGCCGCTGGTATCACAAAAGACTAAAGCCTTGATCATTAACTCCCCTTCAAATCCTACGGGAACGATGTTGGACGAGGACGCTTTTTACGGAATTGCGAGTCTTGCAAGGGAAAAAGATTTTTTCATTATCTCCGATGAGATTTACGAGAAGATTGTCTACGACGGCAACAAACATTTTTCGATCGGATCCATAGCAGAGGTTCAGGACAAAGTCATAACGATCGGCGGAGTTTCGAAGGCTTACTCGATGACAGGTTGGCGAATAGGTTTTATGGCAGCAAACGAGGAGATCATAAAAAGTGCTGCCAAAATCCAAAGCCAGATGACTTCGAACGCTTCTTCAATTTCACAGGCCGCTGCACTCGAAGCCATCCGCGGCCCGCAGCGCGACATCGAAACGATGAGACTTGCATTTGAACACAGACGCGATCTTACATTGGCAATGTTAGAAAAAATGGATGGTTTCAAGACCGTTAAACCGAGCGGGGCATTCTATTTCTTCCCTTCTGTCAAGGACCTGTTCGGGAGGAAACATGACGGAACAGAACTGACAAACTCAGTCGACGTCGCTCATTACTTTCTCTCGGAAGCGCAGGTGGCGCTTGTTCCGGGAGCAGCATTCGGTTCCGATGAGCATATCAGAATCTCCTATGCGTATTCTGAAGAAGAGTTGAGGGAGGCGATGCGGAGGATAGCTGACGTTGTCTCGAAACTCCAATGACCATTCCGGTAATTCGACTCAAACCCAAAGAAGACAAACGAATCACATCAGGACATCAATGGGTGTTCAGCAACGAGATCGCTCAAATCGAGGGGAAACCCGAAACGGGCGACGTCGTGGAAGTTAGAAGCAAAAGGGATGAGCAATTAGGATTCGGCTTCTATAATCAGAAGACCTTGATTGCGATCAGAATTTTCTCCCGAAATTATGTTGAACCGGATAGAAACTTTTTCATTGATAGAATTCAATCCGCTCTTTCTTTGCGGCAAAAAATCTTCGGTACTCCTTTCTACCGGCTGACCTACGGTGAAAGTGATTTCCTGCCAGGGCTTATCATCGACCGCTTCGATAATTTGTTCACTGTCCAGATGCTTTCTGCCGCGATTGAGAAGAGAAAAGAGATCATCTATGATTCGCTTAACGATCTATTTTCACCCACAGCAATCTACGAACGCAATGACACCAGCGCAAGAGAACTCGAGGGTCTTGCTCAGACGAAGTCGATAGTCTGCGGGCAAGAACAGACGATCGACTATGATGAGGAAGGCGTTATCTTTCGAATAAATCCGTTCCGCGGACAAAAGACCGGCTTCTATTTTGACCAGAGGATGAATAGAATTTTCTCACGCCGATTTGGTGATCGTTCAAGGGTCCTCGATCTTTTTTCAAACGAAGGCGGATTCGGATTAAACTTATCTCGCAGCGGAGCGACAAAAGTGATTGCCGTTGATTCATCAGAAGCAGCGACGAGGTCTGTGTCGCTGAACGCAAATCTAAATGGATTGACAAACATAGTTGCAGAGACAGCCGATGTCCAAAGCTACCTGGAAAGAGCAGAAGATTCAGGCGAAAAGTATGATGTGATAATATGTGATCCTCCGAGTTTCGCGCGAAACAGAAGAAGTGTGGGAAGCGCAAAAGCTGGATATAGGCGCTTGCACGAAAGCCTGTTTAAGATCATTGACGCAAATGGGATCTTGCTTACGGCTTGTTGCTCACACCACATTTATCGAGAGACCTTTGAAAAGGTAGTCTGGGAAGCGGCATTGAGGTCGGGAAGATCGCTGCAGCTTTTACACCGGGCGGGAGCTTCGCCCGATCATCCCGTGTTGCCGGCAATGCCAGAGACAGAATATTTGAAATTCAGCGCCTACAGAGTTCTGTAGCCGTTCTCATTGGGAATTTCTCAGTATTCCTGCGGCTGTGGACAAAAGGTCGGAACTATCTTGGATGCGTTGGCATTTAATCTATTGAGGATGAGAAGCGTCTAAGACGAAGATGAAATACTCATGCACTTGTATTAGATTATTGCAGGAGTGAAGAAAATGGTTATGAAAGCAATCCTGTTTGCCTTCGTGCTGGTGAGCGTTGCATCTGCTCAGCAGCCAAATCGATCCGTCGAGCCCGACTCCCAATACGCGTTTATGCCGATCAAGAGTCTTGCTCCTGACACTGCTGAAAAGTCAAATGCCCTTGGCTTGGACATAATGCTTGGCAACAGCGGTTTCGGTCTGGGGTTTTTCTACAGACAATCGTTGACAAGCACTTTGTCGTGGACTTTTTCTATCAGCGGCTCGGAAGCAAAAGCGCCGAACGAAATGGATACATATTACTACGACTACTATACCGGCACCTACGAGAAGACAGTTATCGGAAAAGTCAATCAGCTGTTTGTCTTCCCCGCCATGATAGGACTTCAGTATCGGCTATTCAAAGATGAGATTACGGGCACCCTCCGTCCCTACATATTTGGTGGCATAGGGCCAAATGCTATCTTCGCTGCTCCATACAATGAGCCACTATCAACGAGTCTTTCCCACGGTCGTGGATACTTTGGACCCGGAGCATACATTGGGTGCGGCGCCTATTTCGGTCCGGATCCGAATAGTCTAATCGGAGTGAGCGTCCGTTATTATATTCTGCCGATGTCGCACGGAATCGAGAGTCTGCAGAATGAGCCAATGGCTAACTTCAACACGTTCTTTATTTCGTTCAACGTCGCGACTCAGTACTGACCTTTCTCCAGCACGTTCTTAAGCACAGACCCGGTACTTGATCCTCTCGCCTTAACAATCTCTTCCGGAGTCCCGGCAGCAACTACCTTTCCACCTTCCTCGCCTGCATCCGGACCAAGATCAATCACGTAGTCTGCGCACTTAATAACATCGAGGTTGTGCTCAACAACGATGATGCTGTTTCCTCTGTCTCGAAGATCGAACAATACCTGCATGAGCTTGGCTATTTCTTCAAAGTGTAGACCTGTCGTGGGTTCATCGAGAATGAATAAGACTTCCGTTTCACTGCTGGTTGACAGATAATTCGAAATCTTGAGACGCTGTGCCTCGCCGCCTGACAGCGTTGACAGTCTTTGTCCGAGTTTCAGGTAAGCAAGCCCCACACGGTCGAGAAGATTTAGCGATCTCACAACCTCTTTGTTGTCGCTGAAGAGCTCCAGCGCTTCGGCAACGGTTAGGTCCAGGACTTCGGCTATGTTTTTTCCGCGGTACTTAATCTCGAGCGCTTCAGAACTGTATCTTTTCCCATTGCAAACTTCGCAATCAAGGGTGACGTTGGCAAGAAACTGCATCTCGACGACCTGTATTCCCTCACCGTTGCATGCTTCACATCTGCCGCCCCACTCAACGTTAAAAGAGAAGTAGCTCGGAGACAGTCCTCTTTCTCTGGAAAGTGGGGTGCTGGCGAAAATGCTTCTGATAGGATCGAATGCGCCGCTGTACGTCGCGACATTAGATCTCGATATTCTTCCGACAGCGCTCTGGTCGACAAGCTCGACGGATTGCGGCAGGTAGTCAAATGTTATCCCTTTTGCATGACTTGTTGAGATCTCGGCGTTTTCTCGCGAGCTCGCCACGGAGAGTTCAGCGAGATGGTCTTTGACGGCATCATACAAAACATCATAGACCAGAGTGCTCTTCCCCGAACCGCTCACTCCGGTTATGCAGACAAAGGAATATAGTGGAATGTCCACATTCAAATTGAAAAGGTTATGCATCGTAGCTTCTTTGATGTGGATAAACTTGTCGACGGGCTTTCTTTTTGTGGGAATGGGAATTGTCCTTTCACCTCGCAAGTACTTGCCTGTCAAGGAGACTTTTGAGTTAAGCAATCCGTCAAAGGGTCCCTCATAAATTATCTGTCCGCCCAGCGTCCCTGATCCCGGACCGAGATCGATTATGTGATCAGCGCTTTTCATCGTCTCTGGGTCGTGCTCGACCACTATCACCGTGTTCTGGAAGGACTTCAGGTGCTTCAGGATTGAAACAAGTCTGTCAATATCCCGTGGATGGAGGCCGATGCTCGGTTCATCGAGGACGTACGTGGTGGCAACCAATGTTGACGCCAGACTTGTCGATAGATTGACCCTCTGTGCTTCGCCACCTGACAGCGTTGAAGAAAGTCGATCTAAGGTCAGATATCCCAATCCAATTTGAAAAAGATAACCGACTCTCTTGCGAATTTCGTCAAGCACCTGAGTCGCGATCAGAGCGTTTTCTCCTTCGAGGTTTACCAATTCAAAGAACTTGTGAGCGCGTCCGACCGTCATGCCGACCGTGCTTGCGATATTCTGTCCGTCGACTTGTACAGCAAGCGCTTCCTGGCGCAATCGTGCTCCGTTGCAAGTCGGACATACAACGTAACCCCGGTATTTGTCGAGGAAGTATCTCACAGAAAAAGAATGAGATTTCTTCTCGAGCTGTTTAACAAATCCCCGCATACCCAGGAAAGTCTTATCACCTTCAACCAGAAATCTCCATTCGTCCGATGTCAGGTTGCTCACTGCCACATCGAGGCGAATCTTGCCGGAACTTGCTGCCTTGATTAGCGACCGACGATGCAAATCAAAGGCCGGTGCAGATATTAAGCTGACCCCTCCGTGAAGAATACTGAGAAATGGATTAGTGATTGTCTTTTCCCAATCATAGCCCATAACTGTTCCGAATCCTTGGCAATCCGGACAGGCTCCGTAGGGATTGTTGAAAGAAAACAATCTCGGTTCCGGCTCCAGATACGCTCTTCCACACTCTGAGCACTCGAATTTGTTGGAGTAACGCTTCATCATCTTACTATCGATGTCATAGACGAAAATGTTACCGGTGCCATTCAGGAATCCCTGCTCACATGCTTCGATCACTCTCTCGGCGTAGCCTTCGTTGCCAACCACTACTCTGTCTGCTAGAACCAAGAACTCGCCAGACGGGTCGAATTGATTCACGTTCGAGTCGATAATTAATCCGGGGGCGGTGAGATCAGCAAATCGGTAAAAGCCCCGCTTCTTCAGATCCGATATGATTGCATCCGAGCTCTTACTCCTGATGTTGAAAAATATGTATAACTTTTTTCCGGGCGGCATATTACGGACTGCGCTTAAGATCAATTGCGGTGAGTACTTGACTACCGGGATGTGGCAATCGAGACAAACGACGGTGCCAGCCCTGCCGTAAAGCAGCCTGAGGTAGTCATAAATCTCTGTCATTGTCGCCACCGTAGAGCGCGGATTCCGCCTCAAGCGCCTCTGTTCAATTGCCACAGTTGGCGTAATACCGTGAACCGTGTCAAGATCCGGTTTTTCCATCCGCTCGAGAAACTGTCTCACATAAGCCGAGAGGCTTTCTATGTACCTCCTTTGCCCTTCGGCGTAAATCGTGTCAAAGGCGAGGCTCGACTTGCCACTTCCGGACGGCCCGGTGATCACGGTGATCTGACCCTTCGGAATCTTGACAGTAATATTTTTTAAGTTGTGCGTCCGTACTCCTTCAAGGACGATGGATCCATCTACCGATACTTTTTTCGTTTCGCTCATGATTCCCGTGTATATAAATTGACCTCTCTGATAATCGCCAGATACCTGAGGAGGTACCTCGACATCAATTTAACAAAGCGCTCCCACTTTTTTATGGCATTGAAAGGCGTCAGGGTTTTCTTAACACACTTCCCTCTTGATTTGTCTTCCTCAATTGAGTCCTGGCGCTCTCGACGAGCCAAGTCGCTCATTTGACGAACCTCGGCATCCTTTCATGACAACTTCCTTCGGTAGGCTTGCAACACGAATGAACCAGTTTGTAATCTTGAAACCGAGGGGTTTGAAAAGTATATTTTCAAAGTGAAATGGAAATTGCCTGCCTTCTCACTGGGAACGAGGATCACCGCGGTAGTCATGCTCATTCTGTTTGCAGCGGGGCTGCTAATTACATATTTCAATTCGATCGCTACTGAACGCATGCTCTTCCGCGATGCAGAAAACAATGCCCAGTTGATCGCAGCTGAATTCAATCTGACAACGAGATCCGCGCAAGGTGTTGATACATTGGTTTTAGCAGCAAGTGCACGGTTAGCCCTGAGACTTCTCCATGAGGCTGAGTTTATCGGATTTTTCCAAAGGGTAACACCCGATTCGCTATCATTGATGGCGTTCGCAGGCAAGCCGCTTGACGCAGACGAACTTGTTTTTGTAGTGGCCACTTTGAAGAACGCGCGGCCAAACGGTCTCCCAGCGTTGTCGGTCAAGCACGGCAACTCCCTCTACTCATACTCGGTTTTGCTTTACGGCGCAGGGCAAGTCTGGGGATACGCGCTGACCGATGTGACCCTGAGCAAGGTGCGTCAGACAGTTCGTCGGAACCTTGCGACCGGTGCGGCCATAACATTGGCGGTGAGCATTTTTGCCTCCGTACTACTTCTCCTTGCGATGCGCTTGACTTTTCTCAGGCCGTTTGACGATCTCGCTGAAAAGATGCGAGACGCAGCGGGGGGAAATTTGGGAGCTCGCCTGTCGCTGAGTTCAGGGACTGAGTTTAGAACGCTTTCATCGATATTCAACGAGATGATGAGCGAACTCGAGAAAGCTCATGGGATTATTAGATCTGAAGTAAAACGCCAAGCTGAATATAACATCACGCTGCAAAAGGAAATCGCCGCCGCCACTGACTCACTGCGTGAGAAAACAGATGAGATTATTGCTCTCCAGGAGAAGCTCCGTCTCTTTGAGTCGCAAGCCGCACTCGGCAAGGTCGCATCGAGGATTGCTCACGAACTCGGAAGCCCACTAAATGCAATTTACACCTCCGTGCAACTTCTGCTGGAGAATGACATTCCGGTTGATGCTAAGAAGAAGCTTAGACTCATCGAGCGACAGGCCGAGACGATGACTGCCATCATCAACAGTTCTCTTCAAGCCCGGAAGATCGCCATGCCGTCAAAGCAAAAGGTGCCTTTGAAAAACCTTGTTGAAGAAACCCGATTAGTGATGGAACCGAGGCTGAAGGGAAAATCCGTGGTCTTCAAGGTGCAGCTCGAAGAGTCTTCTGCCGTGATTAGCGCGGATCCGGTTCAGATTCAACAGGTACTGATGAATCTTTTGAATAATTCAATCGAGGCGATCGAATCAAGGAAGAAGAAAGAATCTCCCGGCAGGATTGATTTAAGAGCGTACAAAGACAAAGAGTCCGAATCCCCGAGCGTACGTATCGATGTCTCAGACAATGGAGAAGGCATTCCGCAGGAAATTGCCAATCAGTTGTTCAGCGATTTCATAGACAGCAAAAAGCCGGCCGGCAACGGAATTGGCCTGGTCATTTGCAAGGAGATTGTTGACAGACACGGAGGGAAAATCTTTCTCGCAGAGAGTTCGGTCAAGGGCTCAACATTTTCAATGATACTGCCTGTTTGAAATGAAAGACAAGATCGCTGTCATCGACGACCATGCAGATTCGCTCGATCTTCTACGCGAAGCGCTTTCGCCAAACTATGACATTGAGACCTTCTCCGATCCCGTAATGGCTCTTCGGAGAATCAAGCAGGAGTCCTTCTCCGCTGTAGTCACGGATGTGAAAATGCCTGGTTTGAATGGCGTCGAGCTCATGCACATGATACTTGAGTCCGTGCCAACTCTCCCGGTGATTCTCGTTACGGCGTTCGGAACACTTGACGCGGCAGCAAGCACTATCAAGAGCGGTGCTTTCGATTACATAAGCAAACCGCTGAACCTGAACGAGATAAGACTGGTAGTGTCGAACGCAGTGTCACACTTTCATGTCGCGAAGGAATCACAGCGCGTCAATTTGAGAAAGTCGGATGAGGCAGATGTTTCAAACGTTGTCGGGAAGAGCGAAGTCATGTTACGGGTCTTTAGGGTCATAGGTCGCGTCGCACCGACGAACTCAAGTGTGCTCATTCAAGGTGAAAGTGGTACGGGCAAGGAGATCGTGGCACGTTCCATTCACTTGAACAGCTTGCGTGCCGATAAGCCATTTGTGCCCATTAGTGTTGCTGCTATTCCGGAACAGCTTCTTGAGGCGGAACTCTTCGGACATGAGAAGGGAGCTTTCACCGGCGCACTGTTTGCCAGAGACGGATTGTTCACCGAAGCAGAAGGCGGCACTCTTTTTCTCGATGAAGTCGGCGAGATTCCGCTCCAGCTTCAGCCGAAGCTCTTGAGAGTTTTGCAGGAACATGAGGTCAGGAGGATTGGGAGCAGCGTATCGAGAATTGTCGATGTTCGAATAATTGCGGCGACAAACCGCAACCTTGAAGAGCTTGTCCGAGATAAGGCTTTTCGCGAGGATCTTTTCTATAGATTGAGCGTGATTCGCATCGAGCTTCCCCCGCTTAGAGAGAGGAAAGACGACATACCACTTCTGACCGATCACTTCATAGCCAAATATAATCGGTTGCACAATAAACAAGTTAAAGGACTATCCGGCGATCTACTCAGATACTTGTCCGGTTTCACCTGGCCGGGGAATGTCAGAGAGCTGGAGAATTTCATAGACAGAGGAGTCGCTCTATCCACCGGTCCTATACTAACGTTGGAAGACGCCAACCTCACGACGATTCATCCCTTGGAGGTGTCATGGGTCGACAAACTTCCCGCTACCCTAAGTCTCGAAGAAATTGAAACTGAATATATAAAACATGTCCTCAAATCATGCAACAACAATTACGTCGATGCTGCAAAAGTCCTGAAGATAAACAAGAGCACTCTATACAGAAAGCTTGGCAAACCGCAATGATGAGACAGATGAGAACTTATTCGCTTTCAATGTTGATCATTCTCACGCTTCTGTTTCCGAATTTGGCTCGAGCAAGAGATACAAGGTCGCATCTGCTCTTGAGTCGAGAAATCAATTTCATGATCAAAAGGTCAAACACGCCAAGGACAATCAAAGCGATTGAGATTTATTCGCGCAAACATAACAAAGTCATTTTTCATTCCTATTCCGATCTCCTTCTTCGCCCGGCAAGCAACCTGAAGATCGTGACTTCTTCTTTTATTCTTCACAGCCTGGGAAGTAATTACATTTTCAGGACTCTGTTCAGCACGACAGGAACCCGGCAAGGTGGAACGGTTGACGGAGATCTCGTAATCACTGCGGCCGGAGATCCGATAGTGGACCTAGCGGACATCGATTCAGCCGCAGGGATCATTTCGCAAAAGGGTGTCAAGACGATAGATGGCAACCTGATTGTCGACATTTCAAGATTCGATTCGCTGCAGTGGGGATCAGGTTGGATGTGGGATGATGAGCCGGAATCATACGCGATGTTTATCAGTCCTGCCTGCCTCGATCACAATTCTATCGAGGTTTGCGTTTCGATTGATTCGACGACACACAAGCTTGTCGTTACAACTCAACCTAATACAGATTTCGTAAAAGTTGTCTGTACCGCCGTACAGGATACTGTTGATAGTCTTTTCGTAACGAGAGTAATGATCAATGATGTGAATACGATCTTGGTCGAGGGTCGTTATCCTCCGCAACTGGAGCCTTCGACATACGAGTTTTCCGTGAGACATCCCGCAGAATATTTCGGGATAGTATTTAAGGAAATTCTTGAGAAACATGGTGTCGATTTGCGCGGCGATGTCGTCGTGAGATACCATCGCTCGACTTCAAACTCCAGCTCTGATCTATTCGCGCTCGAGCACTCTATCGACACTGTGATGACCTATACCAATAAGGTCTCGGACAACTTGGGTGCTGAGTGTCTCTTGAGACAAGTGCCAATGGCAGAAGAAGGTAAGGCTGGTGGCGCCGGGAACAGCATCGACCTTGAAAAGGGATTTCTGAAGGAGTGTGGAGTAGATTCGACGGAATATTACATCGTTGACGGCTCCGGCTTGTCTCACTACGATCTGATAACTCCCGAGGCGATCGTCAAAATCCTGAATTATGATCTCGATCAGCGGACGAAGAATCTCTTCATGAAGACTCTGCCGATTGCGGGAGTTGATGGCACACTTAAGAGAAGAATGGAAGAGAATTTCCTGGTTGGAAGAGTCATAGCTAAGACCGGGTCAATCAGCGGAGTGAGCACGCTATCAGGTTATGTAATCGTGCCGAGAGATACTCTCATCTTTTCTATGATGATGCAGAATTTCATCGGGGATACAGATTCGATGCGCTCTTTGCAGGACAGCGTTTGCAGTGTCCTTGCGCTGTATGATGACAATGCAAAAGTCTTCACCCGGCACTTGAAAAAGCATGACGTTGGAACTTACGGAGAGGCGAGACATAGGAGAGGTCGTCACATTATGGAAGCTAACTTTCGCAGAGCGAAGAAGAAGTCTTCGACCGATTGATCGTTGAAAAAACAGCCTCCTGAGCGTTGAGCTTTTGGCGCCGTTTCGGTAAATTAATGGACAAGGTCGTTGAATATGCTGGCGTAGCTCAGCTTGGTTAGAGCACTTGACTGTGGATCAAGGGGTCGACGGTTCGAGTCCGTCCGCCAGTACGAAAACTTGAACATTCGGGAGGCTGCGCAAATGGAAACGGTTCAGGATAAGGCACAGGAATTTGTCATCCGGTTTGTCGGCGTTGCCGGAGTGAGCATTGCACTCGGCATCGCGATCTTCGGTCGTCGAGTATTTGTCATAACGGCTGCTCCGTTCCAATTCGTACAAAGTGGAGTGACCGCAGGATTGTTCTATGCATCGCTCAAGAACCTAACTTCCATCAAAAACAGCATCGCCGCACTCTTCGTGTGGTATGTTCTCCTGTTGACTCTTCTTGTGAAATTCAACACATGGCTTCCGATTCTTGACCTGGCATACCTCGGGGGCATTGCCGCCGCAATTTATCTTTGCAAGTATGTTGTCGACAAGGGGCTGATTCACGGAATTGTCCAGAGGCTTGCGACATCCATCGTGTTTCTTGGTCTTGCTAACGTCTTAATCATCGTCCTTCTGTCAACTATCCAATTCATATTCTACCACCATGCCAGGCAAGTCTCCATATTTTTCTCAGAGCTTCCTCTGAGAATTCGCGCTAACCTGATAATCGGTTGCGCGATTGGTTTTGGTGCTGGAGTTGGAATCGAGATTGTGGAATACTATTTCGACCGGCGGCATCGCCAGGATGAAGCGGTGACCACTGGAGGGCCTATCGTCAGGTGTGCATCATGCAGGCAGGAGCTCGAGCTGGAAGAAACTGAAATAGAACTTGGTGAATACACTTGCCCGGAGTGCGGCAACATGGGAAAGCTATAAAGCCTTATCACATTTGACGTATTAGTTGGGGTGGAACAATTACTCGCGATTAGCTGGCGCCGGAGTAGATCGATAACGATTTACTCCATCCACTTAACTATCATCCTGTTTTGATGGTTACAGATATCCTTCCCTTCCGGAGTGAACATATACTCGAGTCGGTCTCTATAAAACTCAGAAATCTTGCCGCGCACCATCTTCATGGTGCTGTTTAGAAACTTGTTTTGTTCAGTGAACCCTTCACCTAATACGGCGATCGCAGCCGGCAACCAGCTCTCGGGAAATAGTCCCGCAAATTTGCCGCATTGTCTGTATTCCACAATTTCCGATTTTATGAGCTTGAGCGCCGCCGCCTGTCCTTCGTCTGAATGTGGCGACAAGTCGGCCTCCTTAAGATATGCAAGCAGGGCGTCTCGGTTGGGAACTACCAGTGCAACTGCATACGGGGACTGGTTATTATACAGCATGATTTGATCGATGTATCGCGAGTTGTCGGTGATTGCCTCTTCAATATACCAGCGCCGCATTTGAGAACAGACTTCCTGATATCACTATAGGTTGTGCCAGCATACTCATCTTCATTGTTTTCCCACATCATAATGTTGGAAGAGAATCAAGAGACGCTTCTCTCAAACAAAAATGGTATAGTTCTGTTCTGTTTTGATTCGGACATGAAAGTTCCCTGACCATGGTTGATGTAGTTCTAATCAACCCTCTTGTGAAATACAAGATTAGTGCGGGATCGCAACATTTGATCAAGAGTGTTTGATCGTCTCGTCCCCTCAGCCTGGATTTCGCTCAGGTCCGCCAGACTTGCCACTCACATTCATATGATGAGGTGATTTATTGCCGCCTCGCGATCCCTGAATAACGTCACATCCATTCCAGTATTTCTCGCCACCGTCTCAACGAAATCATGCGAATGGTCTTCCGGACTGACCAAGAGGGCCACTCGTGCATTTTTGTCGATCCCCTCTGGTGTCTTCATATCCTCATATGCGAATTCGTATATCCTCGAGATAGTGTCAACATTTCTCGATTCAGTCACATCAACTAGGTACCGGTCTATGCCGAGCTCTCTGCCCAAAGCGTGTGCCTCAAGGTTTTGCTTTAGAGCCAGGTCGGAATTCATCTCTCCAATCACTTTCAACACTATGTAATTTCTGTCTGCGGAAGGTCCTATCGTGTATGGCATGGATGCGTCCCCGCCTTCTGTTCTCTTTTCATGTTCTCATCACCGGCGCATAACTGTCATCGTTCTCATTTTTACGAATCTTAGTCCATCCGCGAACACACGGTTATCCGAATTCTTGAGTAAGTCTCTTGGCGTGGCGGAAAAAAGCAACAATAGGTTCATTCACGGACAAACCT
Organism: uncultured Bacteroidota bacterium; assembly: GCA_963704305.1. Taxonomy (GTDB): domain Bacteria; phylum Bacteroidota; class Ignavibacteria; order Kryptoniales; family JAKASW01; genus JAKASW01. The sequence goes on from OY969888.1 coordinate 3,645,320, forward strand.
CCGACCCTTCATACAGCACATCCATCTTACCGTTGCTGTCTACACGAGATTTTAACCTGTTGCACCCTGAAAGTCAAGCGTTTGTAGCGGCGTGATGAATCAGCTTATCGACATAGCTGCCAACACGTGACATCAATCCACGGCAGAGTACAATTCCAATCATGGATCCTCCGATCCCATTTCTCTTCATAGAATCGCTCACAGGTCACTCGACGACAACTATCGTCGAAAGGAGCAGAATGTTGTGAAATCCTCCCTCCCGGAAGGTTGGGTCGCGGAGACCGACCGGCTGTGCAGAGATCTAACGAGCTCTGTAAGAAGCGAGGACGCGGCCGTCCTTTTCTACGAGCAACAATGCCGCCCTGCTCGGTGGAAGGTCGACCATGAAAGCCTTGTCGCTCGCCTTGTCCAGAATTTTCACTTTGGCGGTATCCGCGCTCTCAGAAGTCAGAACGTAAAGCGTGGCGTCATGCAACTTCGTCGGAGAGATGAGGATGCCAGGATCCTTGCAGGAGGTCTCATAGACCGAGCTCACTCCCGCACGCTTCATGGCATATTCATAGATACGCCCTACTTCATCTATTTGATCGGCAAGCTCAAGTGGCAGTGAGAAGTAGAGAATGTTACCTTTGCCAAGCGGGATGTCGGCAAAGGTCTTCCCATTTCCGAGCACACCGCGTTCGCAGTAGCTTGTCTTGTTCCCGGAATAACTTAAGTGTGCTATGCCGCCAGGCCAGCTGATTTCCGCTTCCCTCGTAATCAGCGACTCGTATGTATATTTCACATTCCAGTTGCGCGTCCGCTCTGGGATGGAATGCCAATGTTCGTCGGCATCAATTCTTCCCGAAATAAGCAGCGTTGCACCTTCGCTTACCCTTTTCATAAGTAAGTCCCAGGCATCCTGAGTGATCACCCATGGAGCCGGGACGATGACAAGTTTAGCATCCGGCATTTGAGAGAGTTGATCCTCGCCGATCGCGAATGCCACTCCCCTTGCATAGTGGTACAGTGCACGGACCGCCTTCTGTTGCGCTTCGATTGCTCCTTCACTGTAGATTGAAAGTTGCAGTGACTGCGGCAACACCAGTGCGATGTCGGGCAGACTCGCTCCCACGGCGTATGGTTGCGCATCATGAGCGAATGCAGCTATCCCTTTCAGTGCCTGCATCCATTCCTTTTGAGAGCCATCGCGGCGCATGATCCCGTAATCATCACTTCGTGTCCAATCCCAGTGAAGAACTCCTGCGTTCCCGTTGGCAAATGCGAGAGCGAGCTTCCGTTCCTCAAGCCCCATCCCTCTCTGGTCGGCCCAACGCCAGGAACCGTCCATTGCCCAAACCGGCTGTGCCCCGGTCTCTTCGATGAGGTTCGGCTTCTGAATGTTCTTGGCCGCAACCGAACCCCAGAGCAGTGCATCGTCGCGCCACCAGGTATGATTCACGGTATAATTCACCTGTGAGTTTGCCCAGAACTGATTCAACACGCGGTCCACGATGCCGCCTTCATCCTGGCCGACGGTGACTTCTTGCTTCGAACCCGCGGCACGGATCGCCTGAATGACCGTGTCCACCCAACCGGTGAATGCATCCTGAGCAAACAGGTTGTAGTCTACAGCGCGAATAGTCTTCAGATTGCCGGAGCGGGTTGGAGCGAGATCGGAAGTGTCGGGCAAAGGCACCCTGCTGAATGTGCCCAGCTGGTCTGGAGGGACGCGCCATGACTCAGCAAGTTTGTCAATCACATGGTATCGTTTCTCGAGCCACTGCTGCCAAGCTGCAAGCTCTCTTGGATCTCCATTTGGTGAGTTTCCCTTCCAGATTCGGCCGGGATTGGAGAAGCTGGGTTCATTGATCAGATCGTAACTAAGAAATGGCACATCCCGGAAACGCGAGACGATTGAACGCACGTACTCGATCTCCGCATTGACCATCATCGGATCAAGGTATGCGTTGGGACCTGACACTGCTCGTTCATCGTCGGGTCCCGATCCATGCCGAATGTCCAATTGTGGATTAAAGGCAAAGAAAGTGAAGATGACTTGCATGTGATGACGCGACGCCGCATCAAGGTAAGCTTCAATAGCTCTCAGCAGGCGTTCGTCCGCGGCACCGGTCACCTGATCGAGATACCTTGCCTGATTGTCCCAGGTTCCTGTGCGAACAATCGTGATTCCCTGCCGTTCCATCTCAGCAAAGTCGCGTTCCCAGACATGCGCATTTCCACCAAGACTTCCACCGACAAAGAAATCGGAGGTGTATGGATCGGTTGAAAAATAATTCACACCCACCGGCAAGTACGGCATTCCATCCAGCCGGAAGTAATCGCGGCCCATATCAAGCTTTTTTCCCGACATCAACAGCGAGCTATCGCGCACATCCACTCCAGATGTGTATCTGTCGATCGTGGTATCGCCGACAGAAAGGGTCGCCCGCACCTGGTAGAATCCAGGTTTGCTTAGTGGTGCCTTGAGTCCAATTTCTTCGCGAAGTGAACTCTCACAGTCAACTGTCCTCGTCTCGAGCACGTCTGAACCCGATAACAATTCGAGCGTCAACTTTGCCGGTTCGCCTCTTCGGAGAACATCAACCGCACCCGTAACATGTTCGCCTGGGTCAATTGTGAGCTCCTGCATGTCAAGCCAGAGTCTGTCTCCGCCGTATGAAGCGTAAGTGGCTGCTTCACGCATCAGGTCCGTGCCGGCTTCAGAATTCCAGTAACTTGAGTCGGCATCGAAGCTGAGAAAGACTCCTCGCACCGGTGAGGAAGTGAGATTGACAAAATCTTCAGCAACGACGGGAGCAGCAAGGCGATCTCCGTTTGCGTCGACAAGGAAACCGATTCCGCGGTACCTTCCTCCATATCCTGCGTTCACGAAGACGCGAGTTGGATTTAGCGATTCGTGGTGACCGGTTTGTGCCGCGTGAATCGAGTCCATCTGAGAAAAGAAGGGCGCATCTTCATCCCACTTCAAAGTCCACGGACCATGCTGCATTGCGGGATACGAGTACATTATGCCGAGATATCTGGAGTAGGTATTCTGAGGTGGCTCAACCCGCCAACCGCTGCTGTCACGGTAAACCGGAACGTAGAAAGGTCGCCCGCCCAGTATGAGGAGATTGCCGTTTCGAAGATGATGTTGTATGGCTTCCCAGGCATCAGCCGGGAATGCCGAGCCGTAAGGGAGCACAAGGAGATCGCCATCGGAGAGATTCTTCCCAAGATCAGCGACCCCTGTGAAGCGCACGTCCGCTGAAGCAAAAGCTCGTTCAAGGGCGGCACGGCCAATTGCGCCGTTATCTACAGTCGGGAAACTCTTCTCGTAGAAAACAACCGTCTTACAATAACCGGAGGAGACAGTGAACAATACAATGAACAGCAGAAAATTAATGTGCTTCATGAAATTCTTCCGTTAGTTATCTCTTTGGTAGATGCAACTCTTCGTTTGTGATTGTTCATTACTGATGAATTGATTCCCGCAAACAATTTCGGGTTTCAACCCTTGGATAGAATTTTTCGTCGTCAAATTCGATGGGCGACGCCCGACGCCTTCGTTCCGTCTCGTCTCCCATCTAATCACGACCTATTTCATCTTTCGTTTAATATCCATCAACAACTTGGTCGTTTCCAAATCAGATGCTTTCTTAATCTTCACGGTTATCCCTCTTATCTTACCGTAGTTCTTACCATTCATGAATTGGTCCTTGAATTCTTTTTTCAACTTACTGCCCTTCAATAGTTCTTCGGCCTTGTCACTGAAGTAGAAAGTGGTCCTAAACATTTTGTCATAGACAGAAACCCAGCACATTGTTTTCTTCTTCTCCGTGACTTTAAAAAGCCAACTCTTGCCATCGTTATAATATCGCCACTCAGTTGTTATTGCAGGATAGTCTTTCTTCATAAATTTGAGAAATGTGTCCCACGCTATCTTTGTTCTTCCAAGATGGTGAAGCAAGACATCATCACGGGGATACTCGTCTTTGTTATTCAGACATCGCTCTTCCATTGACTCATTCTTCCTTTTGCAGAACTAAATGTGAACTTCAAATTTGCATTCATGTGCGCCCGTTACGACCGACTGAATGAGGTCAACCTTCACAGGTCTTTCAAGAACTTTTTCCCAGAGTTTCCCGACAAATCCCTGCGAGCAATGACAATAAGTAATTGAGACCTTTTCATCGGCTGGCAAGCCTCTTAGCAAGGCGCAATAACACCGCATTGGTCTCGTAAACGATTGCGGCGTGTAATACTGATAGAGGGTATTCCCTATTCTTTCTAACCTTGTTCCGGTAATAGGATGTTTCTGTTCAGCCATCAGAAAGTCATCCATGCTTCTGTATTTCTTGCGTCTCGCTTTCGCTCTTTCAATCACTCCGTTGTTTATCATGGAACATTTATAGCCGCAGTTTTCCATTATCTGAAATCTTGTTTTCTCATCGACTAGCTCGTCTAGCTTTTCCATCGCGCCTTTCACCCACTCGGCCGTTTTGCCTTTGCTCGCGCCTCGAGAAGTTATCTGCTCGCTTCCCTCCATCACCTTCTCCCGCACCCTCTTCCCGGCGAATCGTTCTACATTTCCTCCGATTTCTTTTATCATGCTGCCAATCATTTTCGCCATGCAACGAGCCTCCTTCCTTTCCTTCTAATCCTTGGGTCAGATGTTCAAACTCCCTTGAAAGTGAATAGCCTTCGGTAGTTGTCGCGCTGTTCAGCCACCCTATATGACCATATGCCCATCGAGTAAAATGTAGCCCGCGGCTCGTGCATTGTCAAGCTTCTCCGCTCTGAAGAATACCCGTTTGTTACCCAATTGTCGTGGTATTAACGATCACGCAGAATGAATCTCATGAGCAGTGCTTTGCAAGATCTGGACATAGACTCAAACGGGAAGAGTCGTTCTTGAACATGTCACCTGCTCATGGCGCAGCGCAGGGGATGTCTGCTATTCTATTGTTCTCCCTTTTTTGCCCTAAGGGCCGAGATGATCGGATACAATGAAATTCCAAAGAGTGCACCGCAAACGAACAAGCCGAGGACTTGAACCGTCCTCACATTCTCTGCATACATTACGATAGCCAGCGCAATAGAAAAAACCATCAATGCAACTCTGCTCCAGAATGGTTTTGAATCCATCCTATTCTCCTCCTCGATATTTGGTTGGTTAATGTATAACGTCTAGAACATTTTTCTGCTTCGAATTGCTCGCATACATTGCACGTAACGCGAAGAAAGCTCAGATGTTAGCCACCTTGACTGCACCGATCTCGAGCAACGGACCGAGCAGATTGGCGGCACCACCATGCTCGGCGATTCGACCTTCAACGACTTTGTCAATGTTGACGCCCGTGTACGCTACGAGCTTGCCCGTCGGTTTCATGCCGAGCCAAATGCCATTGTGAGTGCCACGCGCCGTGATCGAAGTCGCGACATAGTCACCCTCGGCTATCTGATGTTCAACAGTTAGTTTGAGATCCGGATAGGTGTTGCGAACTCCGAGGACGTGCTCCCTGGCTCCCGCAATGCCTATTGCGTATCGCTTACCTTCGAAGACTTCAGTGTAATCCGCCGATATGTATTTCTCTATTTCACTAACATTACCAGTGTTGATGACCTCTTCGATGTATTTCCGGACAAGCAACTTGTTATCGGTCGTAGACGTGGCTCGCCTCCCTGTTGAGTATCAATTTGCGGAGTTTCGTTTTGCGTCCCGAACAATTCAATATCTAATTAATGTATTTGCTTCTCCACCAATTGCTCCACTCTTTCGGTGTCCTTAATACAAACCCGCTCATTCTCTCCAACTCAGAGCGTGCCCTATCCTGTTCTTGTGTATTCCCCACCCACATAAGTCCGACTAAGAGATACTCTTTCAATTCCCCGTCATATCGCCTCGCGACCGTTTTCAACCTTTCACCGAGAGAAATGTTCCGAATCTCATCGCGATCCTCTTCCGATATTGAGGGAAGATTTTCGATGACGGCTTTCAACATACTAAGATGAGTTGTCGAATCTCTAAGTGGCATTGCCATCCAATCTTCTAACGAGTCTATGTTCTGAACGGCGTCGAAGCGCTCTATGAATTTATCAGACAACTCGGTGAATCTCTTTTTCGCAGTCGCAGTTGAATCGTGCCCATCAGTTAATAGAGAATCCAATAATGGCCGAATGTGCGAATCGGTATTCAGATAGGACCGCTTCAGCTGATAATACAGCCTGGAGGTATAAATGCTGTAATATATCTGCTCCTGTTCGTTGCTTTTTTCAATGTATTTCTTCCTCAGCTCAGAAAGAGGCAGTAGCGTGTTTTGGCTTCTGATGAATTCCAATGGGAATGGGAGCGTAGTCTCCGGTTTACACAACACGATATAATCAGGAGAGTCCGACTTTTCCTCATATCTTATTATCTTGATTTCTTCTCTCAGTGGAGTAATCCCGGTAACGAAGGTTGATACACTGTCGCGAGAAAAGTATTGATCCAGATAATGAACAAGATAATATCCTTCCTTCTGCTCTTTGGGAAGATCCTCCTCTGCTCGTACGTCTTCTTTTGAATTGGAGGAATTCTCCTCCACTGAGACATCCGCATCTATGAACACGTCTCCTATGTCATGCTTCCCGCGACCAAGATGAGCATCGCCGTAAAAGATCAAAGCCTTATACTGGGGATTGGCATCAAGAAGATGTCTAATACTTTCTGAAGTGAGTCCATCTCTTTGCTGAGCGTCATATTTTACTCTTCCTTTTCTAAATTCTCTGAGCCGCTGCCTGGACAATGCCGTATCTCTTGTCAACTTATAATCACGCCAATATTGTGGAATGATCTCCGGACCTACCAGGCGAAAATCATAAGGTCGTGAGGAGTCTTGCGCGTTCAACTTTTCAACTCTCTCTTCAACATGCCTGAGGTCATTTAGATACTCAAGCCAGTCGACCGAATACAATCCTGCGAAGTAGACTCTTTGATCATACCGTGTTAACATGTTTACCGGATCTCCGGTTTGAAAATACTCATCCATCGCGGCCACTCCCCCGCTATCCTGCTCCACGAAGAGAAAGAGCTTCTTAGGTAAGCTAAGTTGCGAGTGCAAAGTTGCCCAATCAATTTCTTTGTCCTTGATCTTTGCTGATTGATCTCTCCGTTCATTTTCCAATTCACTAACCCAGCTGTCAAGCACACCTGTTACCAGTCTCATGTAATACCCCGTACCGTGCCTTCTGTCTCCCATCATAACGATCCTCTTGTCGGTGAAGTTATTTAGGACAAGAGCGTTCAGCGAATCGAATCGAAAGATATTCGTAATGCGCAGTTGAGGCTCGGGATTTCGTGCACATCCAGCGATAAGGATCAACAAGGCAGAGAAGCAAAACGCTGCTTCTAACATCTTCCTCGTTAATGAGGCACTATCAGGTTTACTGCGGACCTTTCTTCTTTGCATTATCCCAGCCCTTTGACTGAAAAACGTTTGCCTGGAAGCCATCGTGGAAATCAGCTCGTGTCTTAGGCTATATCAACACGGTTGTTAATCTCCCCCTCCTCAATACCCCCGCACTGTCGCACGGTCATCGTTGAAAATGTAAGAGGCGGTTCATGAACTATCAAGTATGGCTGCTACGTTGGTCGATGGCCGCTTCGAAGGGAGCCGCGTTCGCCACCGACGGTCAGCGGGCCGTGCTTTCAAGGTGAGAATCCGTCCGTGTTGCCCCCTTTTTCAACTTCCATATCATGAAGGGACTCGATTGCTCTTGGAATGGATCACAATTGTAGTCGCCGTACAGAGTGATTACCTCGAATCCGACTTCGCGAACAAGGGACTCAAACTCATCTCTGTGGAACAGATAAAAGCAGATGTCGAGAGTACGATGATCAATCACTTTGCCGCCGGTAGCGTAGCGATCATATGTCTGTTCACCTTGAGATAACTGAGAACGTCGGATCAAATGAAAGTCTCGAATTGACGACGAGCTTCCCGCCATCTGACATCGGAAACTCGCCGACCAAATGCATCGCACCATCCATTGAGGCAATTCGAACGGTCGGGTTCTGGAGCGTGCAAATGAAAATACCATTATCCGTCAGGTGATCCCGGATTCTTTCAAGGGCTGGTTTTCGATTGTGCGCGTCGACGAGTTCTGAAAAAGAATGGAATGGAATAAAGATAAGCTCGAAACGTTCTTGAAGTTTGAGATCCGCAATATCCTGGCACATGATCGGACAAGATAGATTGTTCTTTTCCAACTTCTTCCGGAAACGGGCGAGCATCTCAGGGGCATAGTCGACACAGGCAAGATTTACGCCGGCTTTCAACAAAGGTATGGATACTCGTCCGGTGCCGCAGGTGAGTTCGAGAACTTTTCCATGAATTGCCTTTGCTTCAGCGAGCCAGAACGGGATGTCGAAGTCCGTCCGGACATAGTCGTCATATATGTCCGCCACGGCGTCGAAGTGGATTGGTTGAGGAGTGGGAGAGATCATGGCCTTTTTGTCTCCGTTGAGAAATCCTCCCTAGTATTTGTCGTACTGAAGCATCAATATCTATATTGACAAAGTGTTTCTTGGTGCTAAGTCTTTTTCAATCGATAACTACTACAAATATATTTTTGCCATTGTATTAAGCTGAATTTGTTTTTTGAAGCCGAAGCATATCATTGAGCTAAATTCTTAATCCAAACGAATACCATGCTCAGTTATATAGTCCAATGATGCTAATGAATAACCTGTATGTAGCCATCTAAATTCTTTTGACTCCCACATCCTGCAATTGTAAGAGTAAAATAATAAACACCATCAACTACTTGTTGCCCGGAAACTGCATTGCGTCTGCCGAGAAAAGTTCTATCCCACCAATTGTAATTTACCGTTTCGGTGGCTACGCCGTTCCAGTTAATGCTTGGTATTGTAGGATCATTGTTATTTACTTTAGCTCTGAACGGACAGCAAGTTGAAGAATTGGCCGACAGATGGTAGACTCTGTCACCCCATCTGTTAAAAATCTGCAAGTTAAAATATTGAGCATTATATGCGCAAAAAGGATAATTGTGATCGTTTATAAACCATGTATCGTTTATCCCATCGCCGTTTGGTGTAAACACATTTGGTATGGGATCGTATGTAATTCCCGGAAAATGAGAGCAACAGTCCTCACAATCGGTAATGCAAGTATTCGGGTCAACCAATCCTGTGAATCCAGGGCCCGCAGTAAATCCCGGGTTGAGTATTATTTGATGGCCTGCCTTAAAAGTTACATTTGCCGAACCTGTGTTTACAGGCCCATCCGTTTGATTGGGATCGACGCTCTGCCCTGCAAAAATATCGTTTCCTGCTTTTGTAAATGAAGGTAACGGATTATTGTTTGGTGATCTGTTTTCGTAATAAACATTTGGCGGGCAACTTGCACAACCGACCCTGATAGTGAAATTAGCACTATCTGATAACGATCCACAAGCGTTATTATCTTTGAATCTTACGGTAAACGTATGATCACCAATCGCACTTGCAGGCGGCGTCCAACAAAATTGACCAACCTGTTGGCCATTGCCTTGAGGTAAGAATGTAGAGCCTGCAGGCAAATTAGTGCAAGCAAGAAACGTAACGTTTTCGTTTGGTGTGTCAAAAGTAGGAATATAAAAGCAAGTGCTTACGCCGGCCTGTGCGTAGAACAAATAATCTCCCGTGTTATTAATTCCATTTACATAAGGAGCGACATTTTGAGGTGTATGTATAATCGCATTGATGCTTCTTGTAATCTGGCAGCCATCAGCATTTGTAACCGTTACCGAATAAGGATTCCCTGAAGCTGATGCGGTAGTCGTAATCGTATTTAATCCTACTCCATTTTGTCCGGTACTCCAATTGTAGTTGTAAGTTGCGCTACCTTGAATTGACAATGTAAATGATTGACCTGCGCACACAGGCTGAGGGCTTGCTGTAATTTGACCAATACTAAAATCTGAATTCAAACTGCCAGCCTTCAGTATGATTCCGGAATCATATTTATCGTCGTTAATATTTGAAATCACAATTTTGCAATGATAAGTCGCATTGGGATTGCATGAAATTAATAATGCTTTTGCCTGAATTACTGTAGTAAATCCATTATAAGGAATATTATGATTGTTAAGACTGGGAGCTGTTGATGAACAACTTCCGCTTTGTTGGCTTATACAATTGCCATTATTATTTAGCCAGCAATTATTTCTATAATAAGCACTATTTGTGCAGGCATTTATAGTATTTACGGAAACGGGAGTAGGAGTATTAGTATTAGGTACGGTTGCAATGTTGATAGCTCCATTTGAAAAAGGACCGCTAATAATTCCTGGTCCGCTAATAAAAAAACCAAAGCCATCATGGAATGCTGATTGCGCATAGGCATTGTATTCATCACTCAAGAAAACATAATCAAATGAAGGATGAGCACCTGTAGTAGTAAAGTCAAACTCGAAAATTGCCGGACTAAATTGAGTACCGCCTCCCAATAATTGTTGCAAGTCAATATCCGGCGTGGCGTTGCCGGACACAGCTAAATTATCTCCCACGTTAGTAGTATTCCCGGTATGTGCAAAGGCGCTGGAGCCGGTCGTAATAATTATACCACTAGTAAAGCCGATAGTTCCATTTACATCAGTAATTAATGCCAGCTGTGTTGGATTACCGTTGAATGTTGCACCGCTTATCGTAATTCCATTCGAGCCTTTCAACGTATTAGCCGCCGTGGCAGCATCAGTATAAGTTACGCTGAACTCCTGTGCGACAATTCGCGAAGTTGTGATCAAAACGATACTTAACAGAATCAATTTTCTCATAAAAGTTTTCTTTTAGTAGATCGATTAGTTATTTCCTTTTTTCAATGCAGTTAATTCATTTTGTATTGCTTCAATACGTTTGTTTTGCTGGATGATATAAAGGGTCAACTCTTCTATTTTTTGCATCTGCAGTTTTACTAGTTGACCGAGATCCCCGCCATTGCTCTCAACTTCATTCGTGCTTGGCATTCCCGGTAAGTGTCCGTTTTGTTCTATGTATTGTTCAACTTCTTCTAATGACTTTAGTTCATAACTTCTTTCAAAAACGAAATCGCTCCAACCTGTTTCAACCACAATTCTTTTTGTTCTGATATCTCCATTTACAGATAGTCTGTATGACGAATTATTTGAATGCGGACCGATTTCCACATTGCCGCCTTCCGGTTGAAGGTCCAATGCGTAAGGTGAGTTTCCTATGGTATTTGCATTGCCCTGTGAATACACCTGTATAACTCCTGCATTGGTTGCTGGCTGGTTATATATGCAGGTATATACGTCACCCCGATTTATTGAAAAGCCACTGGTTTTATCTGTGCCACCAAGTATGGATAATTTTGAAGGAGGAGAAACAAGACCAATTCCTGTATTCCCATTTTTTAAAACAGTTAATGCATTTGATGGGGATTGATAATTTACCCCATTGCCAATTACAAATAATGGATCTGTTGCTACCCATGTTGTTGGACTGTAATTTCCAGGATTCGTATTGGACCTTCCTATCACGAATGAACAATAGGCTTGAGCCGTTGTTCCTGTTCCAAAAGCTGAAGCATTATCTCCCGGCGCAAAATTACCCTGCCCGGCTCCAAATGAAGCAACACCACTGGCAATATTTATTGCTCCAACCGCAAATGAATAGTTGCCACGAGCTCCGGTATTATACCCAAATGCAGTAGACCCGATTCCAATATATTGATCATCCCAGGCATTTGTACCCAGCATACTTGATGTAATTGCACCCGCCCTAAAAGCACTTTTGGAAGGAATCCACATCATTCTTGTTCCTAAGCCACTCACTGGAGTAGTTCCTGTATTGCCATTTAATAGAAAGCTGCCGGTGGATAGAATCCTCATTCTCTCTGTACCACCAGTTCTTACTATCCAGTCGGAAGAATTGATCGTGCCTATCCACCCATTTGGTGACGATGGAGGTCCGGTCAATGTATTGCCTGCTAAGTTCCATTGCGCCATGGACACATTCGCAGCAAATAAGAAACTTGTTGCTGTTACAAGCAAGATTTTAATTGATGTTCTCATAATGATCCTGGTTTTAGGTTCGTTGTTCGAAAAACAGTTAGATTCGGATTAGCTGACCTATCAGATAACATTTTTTCTGCGTAATAGTGCCCGACAAATAGTCCTTTAACGATTATAATTTCATCCGGGCTTGAAAGAAAAGAGACATGCTTACACGCAACCCTCAAGAGCACGGATGAACTTTGGTTTCCTTCACTTTCCATAACACCCCTGTATCCTGGCACGCTCATCGCTGAAAATGTAACCTGTCATTCCTGCACAGTCAAGCTCCCGATGAGTTCTGCGGTCCGTGTCCTGAGCCCGGTCATTCGAGCCCGGTGCACCATCGTTCTTCCTCAGAACTCAGTCGATCTTGCTGTCCGAACTTCCTTCAGCCTCAGAAGCAAAAAAATGTTACCTTGTCATTTCTTGTAGATTCTGCCCTAGCTCACTCCGACTTAATACCTGCTCCCTCCAGATGCAACCTGAGCAGCTGTTTGCGGATGCTGGGTAGTAGCAACCTTAAAAACAAAAGCCCGTCCATTGTTGCTGGGACGGGCTTAAGGAGAGATAGAGTAAGAGCAAAACCTAAACTCTAAACACGAAATCCTAAACGTTATCTTGACAGAATCTTTCTATGCTTCCATAAGCGCTTTTACGCATCCACCTAAAGTGATGTTTCATTTCACCACTTCGGCAGTCTGAGGTACCTTCTTGAATTCAATCTTCCCCGATTCAGGAATGTCGACCTCAACCGTCTCGCCGGGCTCGAACTCGCCTGCGAGAACCTTTTCAGCAAGTGGATTCGAAATATATTTCTGGATGGTTCTCTTCAACGGTCGAGCTCCGTATGTCGGATCGTAACCAGCATCCGCGAGAAACAACTTTGCCCTTTCACTCAGATCCAATTTCATGCTGTTGTTCTCGCTTACTCTGGCTATGATGCTCCTGAGCTGCATGTCGACGATGGCGCGGATTTCGTTTCTCGTCAGCGGCTTGAACACAATTATCTCGTCGATCCGATTTAGAAATTCCGGCCTGATCGTTTGTTTCAAGAGATTGAATAAGTCGTTTCGCAGACTCTCCATCATCTCGGCGCGATCCCGTTCCCGTGTCGTCTCAATTTTCTGTTGAACCAGCTGCGAGCCGAGATTGGACGTCATGATTATTATCGTGTTCTTGAAATTGACAGTCCTCCCTTTGCTGTCTGTCAATCTTCCTTCATCCAGGACCTGCAATAAGACGTTGAAAACCTCCGGATGAGCCTTTTCAATCTCGTCGAGAAGAACGACCGAATACGGCTTTCTTCTGACTGCCTCAGTCAATTGACCGCCTTCTTCATAACCGACATATCCCGGAGGTGCACCGATCAATCGAGAGACTGAGAACTTCTCCATGTATTCAGACATGTCGATGCGTACCATGGCGTCTTCGTCATCGAATAGGGCTTCAGCCAGGGCACGCGCCAGCTCAGTCTTACCGACGCCGGTCGAGCCGATAAATATGAACGACCCGATCGGACGTTTCTCATCCTGCAGTCCGGCCCTTGCGCGTCTAACTGCATTCCCGACGGCTGCCACCGCCTCCTCCTGATCCACCAACCGTTGATGTATCTTCTCTTCAATATGAAGAAGCTTGCTCCTCTCGCTTTCAAGCATCCGTGAGACGGGGATTCCTGTCCAGCGCGATACGATCTCCGCTATGTCTTCGGAATCGACCTCTTCTTTCAACATCTTGGTATTTTTCTGAACTTCCCTGAGGCGTTGTGTTGATTCCTTTATCCTTTTCTCAAGCTCGGTAATCTTCCCATACCTGATTTCGGCGACCTTGCCGAGGTTCCCTTCACGCTCGGCCTTGTCCGATTCCGTCTTCAGGCGATCGATATCCTCTTTTGATTTCCGAATCGACAGAATCAGATCTTTTTCAATTTGCCAGTGCGCCTTGAGCTGTCCGCTTTGCTCTCTCAAATCGGCGAGCTCCTGTTCGATAACGGAGAGTCGCTTCTTGGACTCCTCGTCCTTTTCTCTTCGCACCGCCTCTTTCTCGATCTCGAGTTGCTTGATTTTCCGTTCGACCTCGTCGAGCTCTTCCGGCAGTGAGTCCATTTCGATTCTCAGCTTCGAGGCAGCCTCGTCGATCAAGTCGATAGCCTTGTCCGGCAGGAACCTGTCTGTGATATATCGATTGCTCAATTGTGCTGCTGCTACGATCGCGCCATCGGTAATCCTCACGCCATGATGAACTTCATAACGTTCTTTCAAGCCTCTAAGAATCGATACCGTATCTTCGACCGAAGGTTCATCGATCATGATTGGCTGGAATCTTCTTTCAAGCGCCGGATCCTTCTCAATGTACTTGCGATATTCGTTGATAGTCGTGGCTCCGATCGCTCTCAGTTCACCTCGCGCAAGTGCGGGCTTCAACATGTTCGAGGCATCGACCGAACCCTGAGCGGCTCCAGCTCCCACAAGCGTATGAAGCTCATCCATGAAAAGTATGATCTCGCCTTCGGACTCGACTACCTCTTTGATAATCGACTTCAGTCTGTCTTCGAATTGTCCCCGGAACGAGGTGCCTGCGACAAGTGTGCCCATGTCGAGCTGGATAATTCGCTTCGACTTGAGACCGTCAGGTACATCGCCGCTCGCAATTCTCCTGGCAATTCCTTCCACAACCGCCGTCTTTCCTACGCCCGGATCTCCGATCAGCACAGGATTGTTTTTTGTTCTCCTCGCCAGAACTTGCAGCACTCTCCGTATCTCGTCATCGCGACCTATAACAGGATCGAGCTTTCCCTTCCTTGCAAGGTCGGTTAAGTCTCTCCCGAACTTCTGCAACGATTGATACTTCTCTTCCGGATTCTGATCCACTACTCTGTTTGTGCCGCGAATTTCGCGGAGAGCTTTCAAAACCAAATCCCGGTTGATTCCCTGCGCTGTGAGGATCTTATACGAGTCAGTGTTCCGATCGGTCAGGAAACCGAGGAGCAGATGCTCGGTGCTGACGAATTCGTCGCGCATCTGATTGGCTTCCTTCTCTGCAGAATCCAAAAGCTTTGACAGAGGCTGCGAGAGATATTGACTCGCCGTTCCTCCAGTGGAGATTGTCGGAAACTTCTTTACGGATTCGTTTGTCTTGGAACGAATATAATCGAGATTGGCTCCCGCTTTTTTCAGGATTGAAGCAGGAATGCCCTCTTCATCCTGCAGAAGCGCGAGAAGCAGATGCTCGGGCTCGATTGCCTGGTTCTGATTTTCTGTAGCGATAGACTGCGCTCGCTCCAGAGCTTCTTGCGATTTGATTGTAAGTTTATTTGGGTTCATAGTATTTTCCTAATACCTTAAGGACCCGGATACCTTGCGAAGGTTTGGAACCTTCGCAAGGCGGTGCCGGAGTTATTTCTTATCCTTGTCATCAATTATTTCATAGTCTGCGTTTTCTGCTGAAGCTTCCTTCTTTTCACCCGGAGCCTGCTGAGGGCCTTCCTTTGGCTGGCCGCCCTGTTGGGTCGAGGAAGCTTGCTGTTGATACATATAGGTCGCAGCTTCGCTCCACACTTTGTTTAGCGTTTCGATATCGGATTTCAGTTGAGAAAGCGGAGCGGTCTTAGCTGAGGCTTCTAACTTCGCGATCGCATCTTCAAGCGGCTTCTTTTTGTCCGCCGGGATCTTGTCGCCGAATTCGGTCAGCTGTTTCTTGCTCTGGAAGATGAGATTGTCCGCCTGGTTACGCGTCTCGACTTCCTCGCGACGTGTCTTGTCTTCGGCGGCGTGCTCTTCGGCTGCCTTTTTCATCTTCTCGATTTCCTCTCGGCTCAGTCCACTCGAAGACGTTATCCTGATGCTCTGCTCCTTGCCAGTCGCTTTGTCTTTTGCAGAGACGTGCAAGATGCCGTTCGCATCGATGTCAAACGCGACTTCGATTTGCGGAACTCCACGCGGTGCCGGCGGCAGACCATCGAGAATGAACCTGCCAAGCGTCCTATTGTCTAAAGCCATCGGACGTTCGCCCTGCAAGACATTAATCTCGACAGAAGTCTGGCTGTCCGCAGCCGTCGAAAAGATCTCGCTCTTGCGCGTGGGTATGGTAGTATTCGCCGGTATCAATGGAGTCATCACACCGCCGAGCGTTTCGATGCCGAGCGAAAGCGGAGTAACATCGAGGAGCAATACATCTTTTATTTCTCCAGTCAGTACTGCGCCCTGAATGCTCGCACCAACTGCGACGACTTCATCCGGGTTAACTCCCTTGTGAGGCTCTTTGTTGAAAAAGTTTTTTACTACTTCCTGGACCTTCGGCATTCGAGTCATTCCGCCGACAAGAATCACTTCGTCAATTTCAGATGGAGTCAACTTCGCATCTGCAAGTGCCTTCTTGACAGGCTCGACTGTCCTTTGCACCAAGGCATCCACGAGCTGCTCCAGTTTCGCACGGGTCAAAGTCATGTTGAGGTGCTTCGGTCCGTCGGCGGTCGCAGTGATGAATGGCAGATTGATCTCCGTCTGAAGCTGCGAGGAAAGTTCCATCTTTGCTTTCTCTGCGGCGTCTCTCAATCTCTGCAATGCCATAGGGTCTTTCCGCAAGTCGATCTGCTCGAGCTTGTAAAATTCATCAGCGATGTAATCCAGAACCTTCATGTCGAAGTCGTCACCGCCAAGATGGGTATCTCCATTTGTCGATTTGACTTCAAACACACCATCGCCGAGTTCGAGAATAGATATGTCAAACGTTCCCCCGCCCAGATCGTAGACTGCGACTTTCAGGTTCTTATTCTTTTTGTCAAGGCCGTATGCGAGTGAAGCGGCGGTCGGCTCATTAATGATCCTGCGGACATTAAGACCGGCAATTTCTCCTGCTTCCTTGGTTGCCTGCCGCTGTGCATCGTTGAAATATGCAGGCACGGTTACGACAGCTTCCGTGATCTTTTCACCTAAATAATCTTCCGCGGTCTGCTTCATCTTCTGCAGTATCATCGCGCTGATTTCAGGCGGTGAATATTGTCTTCCCACAATTTCAACTCGGGCAGAATCGTTTGGTCCGCGCACCACTTTGTACGGAACGCGCGACATCTCTTCTGTCACTTCGTTGTAGAAGCGTCCCATGAAACGTTTGATTGAAAAGACCGTGTTCTGCGGATTGGTAATACCCTGACGTTTTGCAGGCGATCCTACTAACCACTCGCCAGTCTTAGATTGTGCAACCACCGACGGCGTGGTCCGCGCTCCCTCTGAGTTCGCTATCACGGTGGGCGTATTTCCCTCCATGACCGCAACGCACGAGTTCGTCGTGCCGAGGTCAATGCCAATTATCTTTGCCATCTCGTATCTCTCCTTTAATTATTTTCTTTCGATCTTTCTTTCCCGATAACCTCGCAACAGGCGTGCCGCTCGGGATCTACGTTTTTTCTCGATTCTAACATACTTTAGCGGAACCTTTCTCAGTGAGTTTGCCAATTGCTTACCGGAGACTGCCATTATGGCAAACTCTGGCAACCCTGTCAAGAAGCCGAAATTGAATTTTCGTCTGCGGGACTTTATATTTTCAAATCTGAATGCGCGTTTTCCTATTCGTTCCATGTTTTGTCGACCAACTTTTCCCTAATGTCGCCGTGAGCACGCTCAAGGTACTGAGGCATTTGGGTTGTGAGGTTGTCTTCCCCGAGAATCAGACATGTTGCGGTCAGCCGGCATACAACTCCGGCTACTTTGATGAGACACGTCTCATGGCAATCCATGAGATTAATTCATTCCTGAAATTCCGATCTTCGTTGAGTGGTAAAGAAATAGAATTTGATTTCGAGCATGACTACATCGTTGGTCCATCGGGCTCATGCATAGCGATGATCCGCAATTTTTATCCCAAGTTACTTGCGGATGATCAACGCTACTCCAACGTGATGGCAAAATTCACGTCTCGAGTTTTGGAATTCACGGAGTTCATTGCAAACATAATCAAGGTCGAAAACTTCAAAGGGAAATTGGAGGTTTGTGTATCATATCATGACTCATGCCATGGTTTGCGCGAACTTGGATTGAAGCAGGAGCCGCGAGATATCCTGAAAAGAATCGAAGGATTGAAATTAACTGAGCTTCCATTCAAGGAAGTCTGCTGTGGGTTCGGCGGCACATTCTCCATCAAGTTCCCGGAGATCTCTGTCGCAATGGCAGATGACAAGTTAAGCTGCTTCCGCGACACAGAGGCAGATATTTTAGTTTCGACAGACACGAGCTGCCTGATGCATTTGCAAGGCCGGGCGAAGCGCATCGGGATGGCAAAGAGATTTGCACACATTGCTGAGATCATGGCGGAAAGCATCTCCTGATGGAATTAGAAACAAAGCATTTCAAGGAACTGTACAAGAAGGAAATCGCGAACGAGCGACTTCGCCTGAACCTCAGGAAGGCAATGATCCAGTCCGTCGACAAACGTGACAAATCACTTGAGGAAGTAGATTTTGAATTTCTGAGAGATCAGGCGAGGATGATCAGACGGGAGTCGATCACTCATCTTAACGAGTTCCTATCTGAATTTGAAGATGCGGCACAGAAGAATGGTTGCAAGATCTTCTATGCACAGACACCTGAGAAAGCGAGAGCTTATGTGCTTGACGTTGCGTTGAGACACAAAGCGAAGACGGTCGTCAAGTCGAAGTCGATGGTCACGGAAGAAATTGAGTTGGTTCCCTTTCTCAGCAAACATGGCGTAGATGCAGTGGAGACTGATCTCGGGGAATATATAGTTCAGCTTGCAGGTGAGAAGCCCTCACACATCACGGCCCCCGCCGTGCACAAATCTCGTAAAGAAATTGCGGAGTTATTTCACGAGAAGATCGGCGCTGAGGTCAACTCTGATCCTAAGTATTTGACTTCTGTCGCGCGAAAAGTCCTGAGGGAGAAATTTCTTTCTGCGGATATGGGAATTTCGGGAGCTAATTTTCTTATTGCTGAGACCGGCGACATAGTCATCGTAGAGAATGAGGGGAACGCACGGCTGTCAACCTCGTCGGCGAAGGTACACATCGTTGTAACAGGGATCGAAAAGGTAATACCGAAGTTTTCAGATCTGCGGATCTTCATGCGGCTTCTTGGCAGAAGCAGCACGGGACAGAAGCTGACCAGTTATGTTTCGATCATTCGAAGTGCAAAGAGAAGTGAAGAACCTGATGGCCCGGAAGAGGTTCACATCGTACTTCTTGACAACGGTCGTAGCGGACTTCTTGGCACCGAGTACCAGGACGTCCTTCACTGCATCAGGTGCGGCGCATGTTTGAATGTCTGTCCTGTGTACCGCAACATCGGAGGTCATGCTTACGGTTCAGTTTATCCGGGCCCGATTGGCTCTCTGGTAACGCCCTTATATTATGGGTTGGGAAATGCTCCTGATTTGCCGTTTGCATCTTCTCTTTGCGGAAATTGCACCGAAGTCTGCCCGGTAGGAATTGATATACACCATCATCTACTTTCTCTCCGCTACGACATTATCCAGGTGAAGAAGTCATTCCCTGAAAGGTTCTTGTTCAGGAGCTTCAGGAAGACCATGTTGAGACCGGGCCGGTATGAATTGCTGGGACGGCTGGCGCGCCTGTTTTCAAAGACGATTCTGTTCAACCGGCTTGCGAAGAACTGGACGGCGCATCGAGAGTTCCCGAATATCCCAGCGGCTTCGTTCCGGGAGCTTTACAAATCGAAAAGACTCAATTGATGGAAGACGATCGCGAAAGAATATTTGCATCGATAAGACGCGGGATCCGCGGCATCGAGAAATTCACTGCGGCAAGAAGCAACCGATCGCCGATGAAAAGTACGATCAGTCACGACTTCCAATCTCTTTTCGATGCCTTCTCTTCGGAATTGAGGTCACTCGGCGGAGATGCGGTCGCGCTCGAAAGGGAGGCAGACATTTTGGAATTCGTGCTCGAAAAAACCGGATCCACTGACAACGTTTTTGTTTATGATGGAATATCACGGGACTATGGAACAACCGTTCGAAAAATCGGAGAGCAAAGAGCAATAAAGATCTCCACAGAGTTTGATGGGAGCAGACACAGCGCTTCCCTATTCGATGCGGCGATCTCCTCTTGCGCTGCTTGCATTGCCGAGACTGGAACTGTCGTGATTGAAAACAGCCCGCGCCTTCCGGCCGCCCTGGCTCCGAAGCTTTTCGTGTTCGCCGACCCGGGAAAACTAATTCCATCTTTAGATGATTTTTTCGCTGCTGAATATCGCGATTTTGTCGGTAGTAATTTGTTCCTGATCACCGGGCCGAGTCGAACAGCAGATATAGAGAAAGAGCTCGTGACAGGCGTGCACGGGCCGAAGGAAGTTTACATAATATTTCTTCAACATTAGCGAGAGGCTGATGAAACAAGTTGTTCAGAACATGAAGTCGGGCGAGCTGACAGTTGACAAAGTTCCAGCTCCAGCGATCAAGTCAGGTGGAATCCTTGTCAAGAATCATTTTTCCCTGATCAGTGCCGGTACTGAAAAGAGTTCCGTTGACCTCGGAAAGATGAACATGCTTCAAAAGGCGCGTTCGCGACCCGAGGACGTGAAAAAAGTCTTGCAGGAAATAAAACAGACCGGCTTCCTCGCAACCTACAGAAAGGTGATGTCGAAGTTAGATTCCGGAAAACCTCTGGGATACAGCAGCGCCGGTATTGTGCTGGCAGTCGATCCTTCCATTACCGAGTTCAAAGTTGGAGATCGAGTTGCCTGCGGCGGAGTAGGATATGCGAATCACGCCGATATTATTTTTATTCCCAAGAATCTTGCGGTGAAAGTCCCGCATGAAGTTGGCCTCGATGAGGCAGCTTATACGACTGTAGGTGCGATAGCAATGCAGGGAGTAAGGCAGGCTCAACCCACTCTCGGAGAAATCGTTGCCGTCATCGGACTTGGTCTCGTTGGATTGTTAGCAGCTCAGATTCTCAAGGCAAACGGGTGCAGAGTCTTCGGTGTGGACGTTGATCCGAGCAATGTCGAGCTCGCGAAGAAGTTGGGCGTCGATAGAGCGTGTGTGAGATCTGCAGACGTTCGGTCGCTTGTGTACTCCTTCAGTGAGGGTTACGGTGCTGATGCCGTCGTGATCGCTGCAGCCACAAAGTCGAGCGACCCCGTTTCCCTCGCCGGCGAGATTGCAAGGGACCGGTCGCGTATCGTCATGATTGGGGCCACGGGGATGAATATTCCGCGCCCACCCTATTACATGAAGGAACTTGAGTTTAAACTTTCGCGCTCATATGGGCCCGGCAGATATGATCCCGGCTACGAAGAGAAAGGCAACGACTATCCCATCGGGCATGTTCGCTGGACCGAGAACAGGAACATGAAGGAATTTGTGCATCTGCTCGCAGATAGGAAGTTGGATGTAAGATCTCTTACGACTCACCGCTTCTCCATCGATGCTGCAACGCAAGCCTACCAACTCATCAGCGGAGAGCGAACCGAGAAGTACGTCGGAATTCTTCTCGAATATGAAAAGGAAAGCGCGGAGGTAAGAGGCAAAGCTGGAGAAATCAGAAGCGGCAGCAAAAGTGAGCCGACGCTACGAACGGAGAGTTACAAGAATAATCCTTTGACCGTTGGCTTCATCGGTGCGGGGAGTTTTGCACAAGCAAATCTTCTTCCAATTCTGAAAGCCACGCCGAACGTAGTTCTTGACACAGTGTGTACTGCTTCCGGAGTCAGCGCAAGGTCGGCGCAGAGACAATTTGGATTCACATCGGCTTCAACAGATCCTGGAGAAATCTTCTCGAGAGATGAGATTGGTACGGTTTTCATAGCCACCCGTCATAATCTACATGCCTCTCTCGTTGTTGCTGCGCTTCGCGCGGGAAAGAATGTCTTCGTTGAGAAACCGCTGGCATTGAATGAAGAGGAGCTTGTTTCACTCGGACAATTCTACCGGGCAAGCGATGAAAAGGACACACCAGCACTAATGGTAGGATTCAACCGCAGGTTTGCTCCGCTGACTGTCGCGCTCAAGGAGTTTTTCATCGATAGCGGTGATCCTCTCGTAATCAATTATCGGATTAATGCCGGCTACATACCGAAGAATCACTGGACACAGGACCCGGTTGAAGGGGGCGGAAGAATTATCGGCGAGGTGTGCCATTTTGTTGACCTGATCCAGTTCCTTTCCGGTTCGAAAGTGAAGAAAGTTTACGCTGAATCCATTTCCGGCAATAGTTCCGAATTGATTAATAATGACAATGTGAATATTACACTAGGAATGAAAGATGGCTCCCTTGGCGTTATTACATATATTGCAAATGGAGACACTGCACTTCCTAAGGAGAGAATCGAAGTTACGTCAGGAGGGCGAGCAGGTATCATAGACAATTTTCAGCGCGCACATTTCTACGAGAATGGAAAGGAGAAGAAGATCGGAACAGGGAAGATTGACAAGGGCATCGCAAATGAAGTCAGAGCTTTCATGCGGTCTGCAAGTTCCGATCGACATTCGTTGATCACTTTCGATGAGCTCATTAACACTACGCTAACCACTTTCAGAATTTTAAGCTCGCTTTCTGTCGGTGAGCCTGTTATCTTGTGACCTGATAGTTTTCAGCATCGATTTATTATTGATCGAGGAGGACATGAACATAAGTGATGCCAATTGCCGGCTCGCCTCCGGTCGATTAGGCGTAAGGGGACCGTCAAAGGTGATCTACATTAAGTGCTTCGTCCTGTTTTCATTTGCACTTTCTCTTTCATTCCAGAATGCAAGTGCGCAGGACTTTTCAGTGAACGCGGGAATTGGATTGGAATATTACAATACTCCTTCCCTGTCCAGGTATCTTTCCGCGAGAACCGGAGGCGTGACTCCTGGAGTATATACTACATCGGTCCAACTGGAAGCCGGCGCCGAATATTTCATTTTAAACGACTGGCTCGTGGGAATCGAATACGGCTATCTACCAAGTCAAAGCACAGGCAACGGCTACCAGATTAGTTATTCCTATTCGCTCCCTTGCTTGACAATTAGGAAAGTTCTTGCAGGAGATAATTATTATCTGAGAATTGGTGGGGGGATTGGCTATCACTTTTTCTCCCTAAATCAGACCGATCCCTATGGAGGCAATATAGCTTATTCTTCGAGTGGCATCGGCTTGAAATTCGATGCCGCTCTTGACTCAAAATTAGGAGAGAACTTCTATGCACGAGTTGAAGGCGATGCGCACGCGGAGTTCACTGGCAGCTTCAAATCAGTAGATAATGGAACACATTACAGCAGCAATCTTTCGGGGGTCGGGGTCACTTTTGGTTTAGTCTATTACTTTTGAAAAAACACAAATTGATGGAGCAATATGAGCCTATCCATTGAAAGCATAATACTTGGTATCATACAGGGATTGACCGAATTCTTGCCCGTGAGCAGCACGGCGCATCTTGTTATAATCCCCGAACTTTTCAAATGGAATTCACCTCTGCTTAACAGCCTCACCTTCGATGTCGCACTGCATACTGGAACACTCCTTGCTGTCGTGGCGTATTTCTTCCGGGATGTGGTCGAGTTAATATCGGGCTTCTTCCGCGGCCTGGCAAAAAGGAATTTTAATGCTGATCCACGGACAAGATTATCGATCCTGGTTTTCTTGGGGACGATTCCGGCAGGGGTGTTAGGTGTTTTATTGGACAAGTGGGTAGAAGACCAATTCAGAACGCCGGCGGTGCTTGCTACGAGCATGGTAGTAATTGGTGTCCTGATGTGGTATGCAGAACGGGTTGCTACTCGAATAAGACGCACTGAGAGCATGTCCATAAGAGATGCTTTGATCGTCGGGCTCTCTCAGGCCCTTGCATTAGTCCCCGGCACTTCTCGCTCGGGAATAACAATCTCCTCAGGCCTTCTCCTCGGTTTTCAACGTGAAGACGCGGCACGTTTCTCGTTTCTACTTTCCATACCGGTTATTGCGGGTGCAGCATTCGTGAAATTGAGAAGCTTTGTGCATGGAATTCCGAGTAATGAAATTGCACCCATCTTACTCGGAACTCTGTTCTCCGCCATCTTCGGCTTCCTATCAATAAAGTATTTCATGAAATATCTGCAGCGTCATACTCTGAACGTGTTTGTTTGGTACAGATTCTTATTGGCGGCTGTGATCGTAATTTTCATTTACATCATTTGAGGACAAGATGAAATCACTCTTCTTGATTCTAACAACTTCCCTGCTCATTTGGGGATGCAGCTCGAAAGGGAAAAACGTGATCCTCGAAACAAGCTACGGAACAATTGAGATCAAATTATATGACGACGAGGCACCGGTTCACAGCGAAAACTTTCGCAAGCTTGTCATCCAAGGCTTCTATGACAGCCTGCAATTCCATCGCATCGTTCCCGGTTTTGTAATTCAGGGCGGAGACCCAAACACCAGGACTGCTGACAAACTGAGTTACGGAGAAGGAGGACCGGGTTACACACTACCCGCAGAAATAGGAAAGCTGCATCTTAGGGGCTCCGTTGGTATGGCGCGCGAAGGCGATCAAGTGAATCCTCAACGCAGATCCAGCGGGAGCCAGTTCTACATTTGCATTCAGAACCTACCACGCCTCGATGGGAAGTACACGGTCTTTGGAGAGGTCGTGAAAGGCATGGATGTTGTCGACAAGATTTCGCAACTCCCACGGGACGAAAGAGATGTACCACTAAAGCCTGCCTATATTCTGAAGGCTTACGTAGAGAAATGAGTGACTTCAAGAAATTCTCCGCTGCAATAAAGAAGAAAGATTTCGGAAAGGTTTATCTGATTTATGGCAGCGAGGATTATTTCGTTTCAAAGGCTGTCGACTTGCTCATAGAGAGCGTCGTGGAACCTGAACAGCGGTCTTTTAACCTTGATATATTCGACGGAAGCGAAGCGACCTCCGAAGATGTACTCTCGTCCGTACTGAGCTTCCCCTTTGTCGGCAAATACAGGTTGACAGTTATAAGGCGTTTCGACAAGATGGAGAGAAAATATCGCGTGGATGTTGCCGAGCACGTTTCCAGCTTGCCCGAGTCCAGCATTCTCTGTCTCGTCGCTGGAGAGATAAAGACATCTGAAGAAACGTATAAGAAGATTTCCTCGTTTGCAGACACAATCTCGTTCAACAGGCTGAAGGGCACGGATCTCACTGACTTCATGAAAGAAACTGCAAGCTCGCTGGGCAAAGAACTCGGAGATGGGGCGCTCGATCTTCTTCTTGATTTAGCCGGCGACTCCGCAGGAGATCTGGCTTCGGAACTTGAGAAGCTTGCGATGTATGTCGGCGAAAGAAAAAAGATTGAAGTCGACGATGTTGGGACCGTGGTTGGAAAGTCCAGGGCCTACAATATATTTGAGCTGCAGCGAGCGATCGGGCAAAAGGATGCGAGGCGTGCCCAGGAAATTGCAGACAAGATGTTGGAGACGGGCGAGAAACCTGTGTACCTGACTTTCATGCTTACCCGTTACTTTTTGAATCTTCTTAGAGTGAAACATCTTCTCCGAAAAGGCGCAAGTACAAATGATATCTCTTCAAACATATTCGGAAGATGGAATCCATTCATAAACGAATACACTTCAGCGGCTCGAGCTTATTCAATTTACGAGATTAAGAATGCGATGAGCGTGTTGCTAGATGTCGATTCCAAATTGAAAAACGGCGGCTATAAGGACGCCGATGCAATCATGTTGCTCGTTTCAGAGATACTCAACAACGGGGTTCCTCGAACTACTTAGCGGCCGGGAATATGGAAACATCTCTCCCGGCAATGTCTTCATCCGAACCTTCAAACTGTGTTACGGGCTTTCAGTCGCGTTCTCCGATTTGATAACAGGTTCCTTTCTTGAAAGCACTGCCAGCGTCAGCCGACTTATGCAAACGAGTCGTTGCCTCTCATCCTCTATCCTGATCTCCCACACTTGCGTTTTACTTCCGACATGAATGGGACGGGCCGTCCCGTAGACAAATCCGCTGCTCACCCGCCTGATGTGATTTGCGTTTATCTCGAGTCCGACGCAATACTCTCTCTCGGGATCGAGCGTCAATATCCCTGCAATGCTGCCAAGCGTTTCCGCCAGCGCTGCGGATGCACCACCGTGGAGTATACCGTACGATTGAACCGTTCTGTTATCGACAGGCATTTTCCCTTTGAGGTAGTCGCTACCGACCTCTGTGATTTCAATACCGATGCGCTCGGCCATCGTCTTTTTACCCAACCCATTTAAGAAGTCTACACTCACATCTTTGAAGAGGGACATAGTTATTCCTAAACTGCCTTAGATTTTTTTGATTCCGTCAAACCGACTATTTACTCTTGCTCTGCTCAGATCGTATGCTATCTCTCGACCCACGATTTCAGTCCTAACGAGAATGACGGTGCTGATATGATCCAACCATTATCAAATGCGACAGCATCGACAAGGTTTGTCATTTCTATGTTGTTAGGCGAGATAACGTCCTTAGCAACTTTCCAGCTGCTGTCCGTTTTCAGAGTATCATCTCCTATTTGCGCGAAGACATTGCAGCCGGCTGAACCATGCTCGTCGTAGTTAGCAGCCTCAATCACGAACGTGTTGTCTCCACTGTGGAGGAATTTCGTGATGTCAAATAGCTTCACTCTTTTCACCTCAACATCCAACGTCAGTGTACGTCTCGCCTCCACTTCACCGACATATTCCCCATTTATGAATAACTTGCAGTAAGTATCACCGATTAATTGTAGCGTTGACTGTTTGGGCACCCCTGAGAGATGAATCGTTTTGACGAAAGTCGCTGAATCTACCTTCGAACCCTCACGGTTGTACGGACGGCTGCCGGGATAATAGATGAATTGTGAATCGAGAAGCTGGTCGAATGTGCAATCGCCAGCAAGAAGCTTTTCGGTTCCCGCTTCGAGAGCCTTCTCCTGATCGTCGAACCGAGACTCCAGCAGCTGAAGCATCGGATACCGGTTTGTACGCAGATACAGCTTCGTATACTCTCTTCTTGATTCCGCAAGTTCGTTCAGCAAGGAGTTCTTCAAAAAGTTGATTCGATCCTTTTTCATTTGATTGTTCATAAGACTGTCAGAGCAGACATTTCGCATTTCATTGACATCAACAACTCTGTCAGCCCAATATTGATTGAGCCGCGCCACCAAGTCATAGATGTCGAGTATATCCTTGTTTGCTTTGACAACCTTGCGCGCCTCTCCGATAAGAGAGCGGATTTCGGGCATCGACGACAGTATGCTGGATGTCCGCAGAGGAACACTGTAATTGATTTTGTCGATGTATGGCGCCAGCCAGAACTCGTACCAGTTTATTTGATTGGATGTCGAACTCAACATTTGATAGATGATGCGGGGCAAATCAGAATTGGTATTGAAGTATTGGTTGAAGAAGGTGTTCTCAAATCTTTCGGCTGATGGATCGGAGGGATTCCAAGCACATTGGGCACCCCACGCATAACCTGGATAGTTCAGTTCGCGGAGCTCGGCGCCACCGTTATCATTCCATGTTGATACGATTACTCCGGCTGCTCCCGCTTTGTAGCCTTGCTGGACGAAATACTGGATGTTAGCGTAACTGTTATAAAAACTCGGGAATGGTCCGGTGAAATTCCAAACCGCCGGCGAAACCACGAACCTAAAACCGGACTGTCTAAATATCCGGACACTTGGATAATCGAAAGTCGCACCGTAATGCCAGTCAACGATCGTGATATCCTTCGGGATCTCGGAGAGTATCGCCTGATTTTTCAAAATTATGTCGCCGTACATTATCACTTCTTTTCCAAGTGACTTCAAAATGTCGTAGACCCTCTTGTAGTATTGTGCATGCGCCTGGTCGATCCCGATAGAATCCACGAGGTGCTTGCTCCGACCCAATCCGACATCGAAACTTTCGTCCGCTGCCATGTTGAAGTACTTGCTTGAAAATGCGGGTGCGATATCGGAAAGGAGGTTCTTCATGAACACGTACGTCGATTCATCGGAAACACTGACGCATGTGGCTCCCGGAAATTCGGCATACTTCTCGAATTCAGGTTTCTGCAATACGTCTTCCATGTGACCGAGCGTCTCAAAAATTGGTATGATATCAACATGGTACAGTCGTGCATAGTCGTCAAGCTCCTTTATCTCTGCTGCCGTTAGCGGTGCCCGGCCTTCGCTGAAGGCAGGATAAGATTTGAAGTCGAATTCATTTTCAATGTATGGCATATAGACATCCATCTTATACATTGCTATGAACCTGATGATCTTTTTGAAGTTCGCTGTCGTAGAGATCTGTCCCCGACTTATGTCGTCACTAATTCCACGCACTTGCATAGATGGATAATCAGCTATCGTCGTGGTCGGAATACTGTAGCCGCGTTTTCCCTTTTCGATGAGCTGAAGCAGGGTTGTCGCGCCATAGAAGATACCGGTCCTGCTCTTTGCGAGAAGGGTTATCTGTCTGCCTTTCGTACTAAGGAAATATCCGCCGTCAGATGACATGATGCTGTCTCTGATTTCCGGGGGAACGTCGTGTTCGAGCAACTTATCGCTGTCGACAAGTCGAGCGTCCAGCGTTATCGTGTTTGAGCCCGGTATCTCGCCTTCGACGAAGTTCTTTCCGAAGTATCTGGAAAGTTCAATCGACGTCCCGCTGTCTCTTGCTTCGTTTGTGAAATTTCCGACAAGCTTTACGAATTCGATTTTTGTATTGCTCTGGCGGACAAATTTTGGTGTCGGCAGAACGCGGACTTCCGCCGTGATAGGTGATGCTATGATTGTCAGAGCCATAAGTTGTATCAGTAAGTTATTTCTAATCATCGGGGACCCTCTGAAATTTGTTATACGCATTCACGGGAGTTGGATTCAACAAATTAAGCTACCACATACTTCTGCATCTATTAATTTATTCATTCGCTTCCGGTGGAAGGAAGAAAAGAGTCAGATGATACCTTTCCTGTCATCCAAGATTGCCTCGCGACGACAAGGTGAGTCGCCGCTTGACGGTAGGTATCATTTTAGATCCAGAACTTCCCGTGCGATGACTATATGCTGGATCTCGGAAGTGCCCTCGTATATTTCAGTTATCTTTGCATCCCTCAGGTATCGTTCGACCGGGAAGTCTTTGAGGTATCCATAGCCACCATGGATTTGAATTGCCTCAAGGGCGGAATTCACAGCTACTCTGGATGCGAACAGCTTTGCCATGGCAGCTTCCTTCGTAAAGCGTTCACCGCGGTCTTTCTTCAACGCTGCGTTTAATGTAAGGAGATGTGCTGCCTCGATGTTTGTGTGCATTTCGGCGAGCTTGAACTGTATCGCCTGAAATTCATAAAGAAGCTGGTCGAATGCTTTTCTCTGCTTCACATACTTCAATGATGCGTCAAGCGCCGCACGAGCAATTCCAACTGCTTGCGCTGCAATTCCAATTCGTCCTCCGTCTAGTGTCATCATGGCAAACTTGAAACCGAAGCCTTCATCACCGATACGATTCTCGGTCGGCACGCGACAATCCTGAAATACTATCTGGGCGGTGTCTGAACTTCGAATTCCCAGCTTGTGCTCCTTCTTTGAAACTGCAACTCCCGGGAATTTCTTCTCGACGATGAAAGCGCTTACGCCGCGTGCCCCCTTCGTTTTGTCGGTGGTTGCCATCACGAGAAGAATGTCGGCATTTGCACCGTTTGTAATGAAATTCTTGGTGCCATTCAGAACGTAGCAGTTGCCGTCATGCACTGCAACGGTCCGCTGGTTCACGGCGTCGCTGCCTGCCTCCGGCTCGGACAGACAGAAAGCGCCAAGCTTATTTCCTGACGCAAGAGGTATCAAGTACTTCTCCTTTTGTGAAGGGGTACAGAATTTCTCGATCCCCCAGCAAACAAGGGAATTATTCACGCTCATGATTACTCCAGCAGATGCGTCAGCTCTGCTGATCTCTTCGAGAGCGAGGACGTAACTTACGGTATCGAGTCCGGCGCCGCCATATTCGTGAGGAACCATCATCCCCATGAAGCCAAGTCGCGACATCTTCCTTATTTCGTCAGATGGAAACTGTTCTTTTTCATCCCGTTCGGCCGCCCCTTTTGCAAGTTCGTTATCCGCAAAATCGCGAGCGACTTCCTTGATCATAGTTTGTTCTTCCGTGAAATCGAAATCGGCCATTGCATCTCTCCTGTTTTGAGTAATCGTGCTTCGAACTAAAATCTATGCCTGTCGTAATTCGTAGGTGTAGAAGCCCCTGCCGGATTTTCGGCCGAGATAGCCGGCTGCCACCATCTTTTTGAGAAGTGGGCAGGGCCTGTATTTCTGATCACCCGTTCCATGAAATAGCACGTTCAGTATGTCGAGACAAACGTCAAGTCCGATCAAGTCTGCAAGTGCAAGAGGTCCCATCGGATGATTCATTCCGAGCTTCATGACAGTATCGATGGATTCTGCCGAAGCGACGTTTTCCATCACGCAGAAGACCGCTTCATTTATCATCGGCATCAAAATACGATTTGACACAAAGCCGGGATAATCCTGGACCTCGACGGGAACCTTGTCGACCTTGTAAGCAAGATTTCTTACAGTCTCATATGTTTCGTTGGACGTTGCAATCCCGCGGACAATTTCGATCAGCTTCATTACCGGAACGGGATTGAAAAAATGCATGCCGATCACCTTGTCCGGTTTTGATGTCGATGCGGCGAGATCAGTTATTGAGATGGAAGAAGTGTTGCTCGCCAGGACAGCTTCCTGCCTGCAAATATCGCTCAAAGTGTGAAAGAGATCCTTTTTGACTTTGAGGTTTTCGGTCGCTGCTTCAATGACGAAATCCGCGTCTCGGACACCACTTTCGAGTGAAGTCGATTGCGTTATCCTACTCAAAGCCTCATTCTTCTGTTCTTCTGAAATGATGCCTTTGCCTAACTGCCTGTCCATATTATGTCGGATATATCCCATTCCCCTTTCCACCGCATCTCGCCTCACATCGATCAGGTTAACATTGAACTTTGCGAGCGATAAGACATGAGCGATTCCATTCCCCATCGTCCCCGCTCCGATAACTCCAACGTGACTAATTTCCATTCTTCACCTTTCGATTAATAAACCTGCTGCCTCTCCTCCACCTATGCAGATGGCCGCTATGCCTTTGCGAGCATTTATTCTCTGCATCGCATAGATGAGTGTGGTCAATATCCTCGTGCCGCTCGCACCGATTGGATGTCCTAATGCAACGGCGCCGCCTTGTATATCGACCTTATTCAGATCCAGCTCAAGTATCTTCGTGACAGCAAGAGAAACGACAGAGAATGCTTCGTTGATTTCGAAAAGGTCTATGTTTTCCTTTGTAAGACCAGTCTTGTTCAAGAGCTTCTGAATCACCGTTGCAGGAGCCGTCGTGAACCACTCAGGTGCCTGCGCGGCCGACGCTTGCGCAACAATTCTCGCGAGAGGTTTGACACCGAGCTCGATTGCCTTTTCCTCCGACATCAGCACAACCGCAGCGGCGCCGTCGTTCAGCTTGCTGGCGTTTGCTGCAGTCACTGTACCATCTTTCTGAAATGCCGGTTTCAGCTGTGGAATTTTTTCAAATTTCACTTTGCGCGGTTCCTCATCCTCTTCAATGAGCACCGGCAAGCCATCTTTCCCCTTCACCGGGACTGAGACGATTTCTGCTTTGAAGTAGCCCTTCTCAATCGCATCCAGGGTACGGCGATAGCTCGTTGCCGCGAACTCGTCTTGAGCTTCGCGAGGGACATGACACTCCCGCGCGCACAACTCTGCTGCATTGCCCATGTGGTAATTGTTGTAGACATCCCACAGACCGTCCTTCACCATTGAGTCCACAAGCTTTCCGTCGCCCATCCTGTAACCGGTTCTCGCCTTCTCAAGCAAGTACGGAGCATTTGACATACTTTCCATGCCGCCAGCGACCATGATGTCGGCCTCGCCTGTCATAATCGTGAGAGCTCCCATCATCACCGATTTCAGACCTGACCCGCAGACCTTATTTATGGTGGTACACGGAGTAGTGTCGGGTAGTCCGGCGAAAATCGCTGCCTGCCTTGCAGGTGCTTGTCCGACCCCAGCCGTCAAGACGCATCCCATGAAAACTTCCTCGACTTGCTGCGGACTGATTCCTGCACGCCTGACTGCCTCTTGAATTACGATTGAACCTAACCCCGGTGCGGTAAGACTACTCAATGCCCCTTGGAAAGAGCCGATTGGAGTGCGACAGGCGCTGGCTATGACCACCTGCCTCATGTCAACCTCCTTTCTTAGCTGTTCATCGCTTTGAGGAATTCCTTATTGTTTTTCGTGCCCCTCATTTTGTCAAGCAAGAATTCCATGGCATCGACCGGCGCGTAATCGCTAAGTATTTTCCGCAAGACCCAGATCCTGTTGAGTTCATCAGGTGAAAGAAGAAGTTCTTCATGTCTGGTCGAGCTTTTGTTAACGTCGATGGCCGGAAATACTCTCTTGTCGGCGAGCTCGCGGGTTAATACTACTTCCATATTACCTGTTCCCTTGAACTCCTCGAAGATTACTTCGTCCATCCTGCTTCCGGTCTCAATCAGAGCTGTCCCCATGATCGTCAGGCTCCCGCCTTCTTCGATATTTCTGGCCGCACCAAAGAACCTCTTTGGTTTGATGAGTGCGTTTGAGTCGATACCGCCCGACAGGATTTTGCCGCTATGTGGCACCGTGGCATTGTAGGCTCTGGCAAGTCGAGTGATGCTGTCGAGAAGAATGACCACGTGGTTCTTCGACTCTACGAGCCGTCTGGCTTTTTCCAAAACCATCTCCGCAACCTGAGTATGCCTTTGCGGTTCTTCGTCAAATGTCGAGCTGACGACTTCGGCATTCACCGACCTTTCCATATCTGTGACTTCTTCAGGCCGCTCATCGATCAAAAGAACGATCAGCCGGACATCCGGATGGTTGCGGGTTATGCTATTCGCAATCTTCTGAAGCAAGATCGTTTTGCCGGCCTTCGGCGGAGAAACTATCATTCCGCGCTGCCCTTTGCCGATCGGCGCGAGGAGATCGATAATCCTCATCGAGTACTCACCGGGGACACTTTCAAGATGCATCTTCTCATTCGGATACAGCGGTGTGAGATTATCGAACATCACTCTCTCACGAGTGAACTCAGGATCGCGGAAGTTTACTCGCTCGACGCGCAGGAGAGCGAAGAACTTCTCACCTTCCTTCGGGGGACGAATTTGTCCGCTGACCGTGTCTCCGGTCATAAGGCTGAACTTCTTGATTTGCGACGGCGAAACGTAGATGTCATCAGGCGATGAGAGATAATTATATTTCGGCGAGCGCAGGAATCCGTAGCCGTCTCCATGGACATCGAGAACCCCTGCACTGACAGAGATGCCCGGCGATTCCGGTTGAAATGGTGTCTCGCTTTGAGGCACCTCTCTCACGGCTGCTGTGCTCTGCTTTTCCATAATCTTAAAAATCACTTCCTCTTTCCTGAGTCCGCTGAATCCGGGAATCTCGAGCTCTCTCGCCAACTTATGCAATTCTGCAACTTTCATTCCCTGCAGCTCTGCAAGATCTACAGTCATTGAAACCTACCTCCTAAAGGTTTTTGTTACGACCAAAACATTGAAAGAATCCTGACGGCAGTGTTGTGCACACTACAATGAGAAGCTTGTTGTGTGTGATCTATTTACCCTTCATCAGGTTCGGATGGAATTAAATAAGAACGGATTAATATAGTTATAGACTTTCAAAAGTCAATACCCTCTTTTCCAATATCGGCAGGATCTCACCCGCCAGATAATGGGAGCCCGTAATCAAGAGAAATCTATCATTGTTAATTTGGGTTAATGCGAATCTTAACGCCTCAGAGGAATTGTCGAAGACTTGCGAATTTAATTTAACATGCTCGGATAACTTTTTCAACTCCGCAACGTTCAGCGATCGCCCGGTCTGAAGCTGAGTCAAGATAACTTTTGCGATCCTTTCGTGCAAGATGGTCAGCATCGTTGCCGCATCCTTATCCCTCATCGCAGCGAAAAGCAACACGCCTTCCCTCTCGGTATCGCTTAACAACGGACAACCATCGATTAGTGCCCGCATGGCGTCCGGGTTGTGAGCAACGTCAAGAATTATGAGTGGGTCACGAGACAGGATGTCGAACCTTCCCCTGTGTCCCGTGTTTTTCCCTATCTTCTCCATTCCTTCGTAAACTGCATCGGTAGGAACCTCGATACCCGATTCGGCCATGAGATGAAGTGTGGTTAGCGCAGTAAGCGCATTGCCAATCTGATGTCTTCCTCCAAGCCCAACCTTCAAGTCAGGGTATGTGGTCCCAAACACGGTTGCGTCGAAAACAGAGTTATCGGCATCAGCCCTCAAGTTGTCAAATTTTGCAACGTCCTGCACAAAGTACATGTCAGACCCGCGGTCAGCACTGACTTTGTTGAAGACTTCTCTCAAAGATCCTGATTCGACATTTGCGACCGCGGGACGACCGGACTTTATGATCCCCGCCTTCTCTCCTGCAATTTCATTGATCGAACGTCCGAGAATTTCAGTGTGGTCAAGTCCAATCCCGGTTATGACTGAAATCAAAGGATCGACAATATTGGTTGAGTCCAACCTTCCACCCAGACCTGTTTCAATTACGGCAAAGTCGACTCCTTCGTCTGCGAAGTACTTGAACATCATGGCAGTCGTGGCCTCGAAGAACGTCGCCTTCAGATCCATGATAGCTGGCTGAAAAAAACCGGTCAAGGCGACAACGTCCTTTTCCGGTATTTGCTTGCCGCCAATTTTGATTCGCTCTGTGAAACTCACCATATGCGGAGAAGTATACAGGCCAACGTTGAATCCTGCCGATGTCAACACGCTGGCTATTGCCGAACATGTGCTTCCCTTGCCGTTTGTCCCGGCGACATGCACCACTCTCAAGTTTGTATGGGGCTCGCCAGCATACTTCATCAGAGAAGTGATGTTCTGCAAGTTCAACTTCATTCCAAACTTTTCCAGACCGAAGAGAAAATCCGTTGCTGCCTGATAATTCAATCTTACTCCTGACTAGCTAAACAAGAATCCGAACTGGTGAGTTCAATGGCACAGAGATGGCGTCGATAACTTGATGTCAAAAATTATCAATGACGAAACCGTCCGCTCTTCAGGGGAGCTTCAGTGCAAGTTCCGGCTAAGATGTGGAACTACGCCTCTCTGGACGTCAACGTTTCCGATGAGTTGACTGATCTCTGTAATATTCATCCGAGAAAGATATTCTTCGATTCCCTCCAGGAACTCAGATGGAGCGCGCGGTTTGCTAAATAATACTGTTCCTATTTGCACAGCCGTCGCTCCTGTGAGAAGATACTCGACAACGTCTTGCCAATTAAACACGCCTCCGCTGGCGATGATGGGAATCTTCACTGAGTTGTGAACTTCGAAGACTTTCGCCATCGTTAGGGGTCTGATCGCCGGACCAGACAGACCGCCAGTGACCGTATGAATCTTCGGCCTGCGTTTGTAAATGTCCACTGCCATGCCGACATAGGTGTTTGCAACTGTCAGAGCATTGGCACCCGATGCCTCCGCGGCCATGGCAAACTCACTTATCCTGGTTACATTCGGCGTAAGCTTAACAATGAGAATTCTGCGGAAAACATCCCTGACCCTTTTCACGATTTCACTCAATGTCTTCAGATCAGTCCCAAATTCGATTCCCCCTTCCTTCACATTCGGGCAGGATAAGTTCAGCTCAAGTGCTTTTACATCGTCATGGGTAGACAATCTCGATGCAAGCTCGACATAATCTTCAATTCTTTTCGCAGCGATGTTTGCTATGACAAGGGCACCGAGATCCTTCAATCGAGGAAGCTTATCTTCGAGGAATTTCTGAATTCCAATATTTGATAGCCCAATGGAATTAAGCATACCGCAGGCGACCTCGGTAACGCGCGGCGGCTCATTGCCAATCTTCGGTTTGAGCGTGAGCGATTTCGACACGACCGCCCCGAGTATTGAAATGTCAAAGTAGGATTCCAGTTCATCGCCGTACCCGCATGTTCCGGAGGCGGTCATCAACGGGTTTTTCAGTTCAAGGCCGGAGAGATTGACCTTCAAGCTTGGTTTCATGTTCTCTATTTCTGAGTTAGAAGTTCAATCTTTCCTGCCTCGAAGACGGGGCCATCCTTACATGCAAGGTAATAACCTTCCTCCTCATTTTTTTTGACAGGACATCCCTGGCATAACCCCATCCCGCATGCCATCGGAGTTTCGACCGACAGGTACGTCTTTACGACCAGTCCAACCTCTCGTTGAAGTGCTACCAGCATAGGCGTCGGTCCGCATGCGAAAATCTTGTCCGGGGTTTTCGTCTTTAGATATTTCAGCGCCAGGTCCACGACCGTACCATGATAACCTCGTGAGCCATCATCCGTTGCATAATGGATTGAATTCTTCTTGACATGGATCAGTTGAGCTTTCGTTCTTGCTCCATAGAATATCTCGAGCTTCGCTCCGGATTTCACCGCGGTCTTGATCAGAATCGGAATCAAAGCGGCCCCCGATCCTCCGACGATACTCCAAACAGCCTCCCCCTTTGACAACTTTGGAAATCCTTTCCCGAGCGGACCGTTCAATATTGCAGTGTCGCCGGGCCTGAGTCGCGAGAGTCTGGTAGTTCCCTTTCCAATTGCAACATACAAGAGCGAGAGACTAACCCTTCCAACATCGCAGACCGAGAAAGCCCTTGGCAGCAAAGGATCTTCGCATAGCGGGAAAGAAACCATGACAAACTGCCCGGCCTTCACACGGGAAGCGATTTTCCTGGAATGGAACTCCGTCAAAAAAGTTCTGTCGGCCACCTTGCGAGTTCTTATCACAGAAGCAGTCTCGAGGAACAAAGTGTCCGACAAATTTATTTCTCTGGTCTGTTCACTTCTTTTTGTTTTTCGCGATGTGCGGTCAGAGAATCCGCGGCTCGCAACGAATCCAATTTCAGAAGATTTAATGGAACCACCAGCTGCCTGCTCGAGTCGGAGATCGTCTTCGTCCTGTCACCGGACAGTCCGCGGCGCACAGCAAGTGAATCCAGTGCTGCTCGAATCGGAGTCGCTGCGGAGTCTGATCTCTGTGGTGTCACCGTACCTGGGGAGGTAACAGGCTTGTCTCGTTCGATAGTATTGGGGATTGTCAATTTTTGGGCGGCCGCTATCGAGTCTGCAATACGTTTTCTTGCAGCTATGCTGTCTTGCTCCGCCTGCTGGTAACCGGCTAGCGCCAAAGTCACGTTCGAGCTGAAGTTACTTGATGGATACAGCGTCGACAGCTTTTTGTAATATACAAACGCTGAATCCAGCTGTACCATCTTGTTCTCGTAAATCCAACCTATCGAGTAAAGGACCTGAGGAACTATCGATGACTTCGGGTTCTGCAGCAAGCTCTTCAACATGACCACCGCGGAATCATATTTATTCCGGTTTTCAAGACTCATCGCTTCGGAGTATTTGTCCTGTGAAGAATCCACCGTTGTCTTGATGGCTGTTCCCAAAAGCGAACTTGCCGAGACTGCAAATGATGACTCCGGACGTTCTCTAAGGAGCTGATCCAGGTAGTTCTTTCCCGTGGCAGTGTCCCCTGATGAATAATAATATTCACCGAGCGTATACAGCGCGGACGGATAATCTCTCGACTTCGGGAAATCCTTGAGTATAATCTTGTAGTGATTTATCGCAGAGTCAGAGTTCTGAAGCTTGAACATGAAGAAGCCGGCAAGCGACTGATTCGCATCCGCATCCTGTTCATAGAGTGTGTCAACTTTGGCGGCATACGATGCCGCTGCCGAATCTTTCTGCTGCGACAAAAGAACGGCCTTGTCATATGAACTGTCGGCGAGCAGCATCCTATATTCCGTAATGAAATACTCTTGTAGCGTTGAAGCCATCAGCTGAGCTCTGGTGTTCAGATTGCCGGCTTGTGGATGGGACCCACACTTCTGGAAGAATTTCAGGGCCAATTGGTAATCGCCAACTTTATGAAGATAGACATTGGCGAGCCGGTAGGCGCTCCGTGTTGAAGCTTCGCTCGTCGCGTAGGCGGTGTCTATGCGCTGGAATTCCGCGACTGCTGAGGAGACCGCGCCCGAATCGTAGAGGACTTCTGCCTTTTGATATTCGACGATCGGGAAGAATTGGTAATACTTGTCATCATCTCTGAGATAGTTCAGATATCCCAGAGCGACGTAAAATTTCCCCTGCACTCTCTGTGTACGGGCAAGATAATACCTAGAATAAAACTTAAGCCGTACGTCCCTCGCTTGATCCCATGCTCTCTCATAGGCACGCTGCGCTCGATCGTAGCTTCCGATGATCTCGAGTAGATTCCCTTCATCACAAGCATAGATGGCAGCGGCATCATCCTCAGAAAAAGTCATGGCTGAATCGAGGTAAGCAGCGGCAGTTACGGTATCGCCTTGTCCGAGGAAATAGTCCGAAAGGTCATTTGCGGTTTGTGCGGCCACTTCCCGATTCTTCTGCTTTTCTGCCAGCGCAATGGCTTTGAGCAGATCAGCATAACCGCTCTGGTAGTTTCTATCTTTTACCTCAAGACTTCCATAGTACATCTGAGCTTCGGCGAATCGATTGCTGTTCGGGAATTTTGACTCGGCCTCGACAAATTTTCTTCCCGCGCGAAGATTATCTTCCTCGTAATAATAGCTTATCCCGATTATGAAGAGACAGTCTTCAGTAAACTCGGAAGTCGGATAAAGCTGTAGGACCTTGGACGCTTTCTCTATCGCCTGGTCAAAATTCTGTCGGGCAGTTGCGCTTATTTGAAATGCAGTGACCGGCTGCCCGGAAATTATTGCGATCTCCCGATCTCTGATCGCATTCTCGACATCCTTCAGAGCCAGTTCATAAGCATGTTTCCCGATGTAGAATGTATTGAAGTAAGCTGAAAAATTCTCGTATCCGTCTTTCACAGAGCTCCAAACAAAGCAGCCCGCGAAGACTGCGGAGATGAGAGCGAGAACCGGGATGATAATGTGAGATTTTTTGCGCACTGAACTAATAAGACAAAATAGGTTTCCGGAGAAATTAAAATCAAGCCGGCTATTGAACTCCTGTGCATGCGCGATGTTTCTGAGAACTTCATTACTATTCTTTCATTCAAAAGAAGTTGCGGATTTGTGGCAGCGATAGTTAACTTGAAATGTTATCTGGGCAAAACGATGTATTCCTTATTTGATGGCTTGACCGAGGACGAAATCCAAGAAGTATTGAAGGGATCCAGCGAAGAGACTGTTCCCGCCGGTAAGGTCATTTTCGAAGAAGGCAGTGTTGTCACCGCGCTGTATATCTTGAAGTCGGGCAGGATTGAAATCCGCAAACAAATTGACAGCAAAGACGAGACGATAGCTGTGCTTAACGCAGGGGATTTCGTGGGGGAATCTGTGGTGCTTGACGGCGGACACTTGCCCGTTGCCACGATCTCCGCCATCGCTGTTTCAAATTCGATAATAATCCGATTTGGCAGAGAGCAAATTCTTCCCCTTCTACGAGAGTTTCCGCAGATATACTGGAACATCGCCAAGACGTTGTCGAACAGGCTTCGCGCGTCCGATGAAACCCTCAAGATGCAAGCTCAGGTTCAACATCAATTCTCGAGAAGAGAAATCTCGAGGTTGAATGCGCTCATCGAAGCCACGCAATCGGTAAATTCCTCCCTGGAGTTGGAAAAGGTTTTGCAGCTCATTCTCGACGAGGCCATGCGGATCACAGACGCGGAGCGCGGGACGATCTATCTCGTTGACGAGAACACGAATGAGATTTGGTCGCGGGTTCTCGTTGGAAAAGAGATGAGCGAAATCAGACAGCCTATCGGAAAAGGTATTTCCGGACATGTGGCCGAGACGGGCGAGACAATCAATATCCGGGATGCA
Source organism: uncultured Bacteroidota bacterium (assembly GCA_963704305.1). GTDB lineage: Bacteria > Bacteroidota > Ignavibacteria > Kryptoniales > JAKASW01 > JAKASW01. Next base: position 3,685,209 of record OY969888.1, read on the forward strand.
TACAATGACGCGAGGTTCAATCCGGAGTTCGACAAGAGAAGCGGTTTCAGGACAAAGAACATACTTTGCGTTCCGATGCGGAACAAGACGAACAAGATCATCGGCGTCTTCCAGCTTATTAATAAGAGGCAGGGCAACTTCGACTCGGATGACGAAACATTCTTGAATGCATTCTCCATCCACGCCTCGATTGCAATCGAGAACTCACGTCTTGCACTTGAGATGGTGAAGAGCGAGCGACTTTCTGCGGTTGGGCGGATGGCCGGCACGATTATCCACGACATAAAGAATCCAATGTCGACCATTCGGGTTTACGCACAGGTATTGAAGAAGAAAGCAGGAAACGAGGAAGCAGCAAACCTCGTGGACGAGATAACCAAGCAGATCGACAGGCTCGTCAATATGGCACAAGAGGTCCTTGACTTTTCGCGCGGTGTCTCGCAAATGAACGTTCAAAAGCTGAAGTTCAATGAATTCCTGTCAGGTGTCCTCTGGTTCTTGCAGAAAGATTTCGAGAAACGGAACATAGAGCTCCATAACGAAAGCACTTTCGACGGCGAAATCGAAATTGACGCCGACAAGATGACAAGAGTTATTCTCAACATCGCCGGTAACGCGGCTGATGCAATGCCTGGTGGAGGAAAGTTTTACGTCCGTTCAAATGTTAAAGATGACGATGTTGCAATCGAGATCGAGTTGGAAGATACCGGAAGTGGCATGCCGGAAGAAGTCCGAAGGAAGATCTTCGAGCCATTTGTCACTTACGGTAAGAAACATGGTACAGGGCTGGGCATGGCAATCGTGAAGAAGATAATGGACGATCATAGAGGCAGCATCGACGTATCGAGTGAAGTAGGAAGGGGGACTAAGATGGTTTTGAGGCTACCGATCAGGCAGACAAAATGAAGTTGCGGAAGGAAGCAGCTGGCCAGCGGTTGGCTCTTGGCGACCTGTAGTTTAGTGAGATGATAGAGGCAATAAGAGGGGACATCACAGATTATGACGGAGATGCGATAGTCAACGCTGCGAACAACCATTTCTGGATGGGAGGCGGAGTTGCAGGAGCAATAAAACGGAAAGGCGGAGCGGCAATCGAACAGGAGGCAATTCAGCAAGGGCCGAGGCCTGTCGGAGAATCAGTTATTACGGGCGGCGGCGCTCTCAAGGCAAAATTCATAATTCACGCTGCTGTCATGGGACAGGAACTTCAGACCGATGGAACCAAGATTCGCGCAGCAACACGATCGGCACTTCAGCTTGCAGACTCGAGAAAGTTACGTTCCATCGCATTCCCCGCTCTCGGAACCGGCGTTGGCGGATTTCCGCTGCGGGAAGCAGCAGAGATCATGGTCGGAGAAGCTGCATCATTCCTTCAGTCCTCACAATCGCTGTCTCGTGTCACATTCGTTTTGTTTGACGAAGAGGCGTACACCAGTTTCGCGAAAGAGGTCGATCGCGTGCACGAACGATCTGTTCGGGACAAGAAGTGAACCGCTGCTCGGATTACATAAATCATTATAGGTTGGACGCCGAGCATTTCGATTACTTCACCAATCCGAACTTGTCGGAGCGCGCCTACGACGAACTGTTCAGAAGATTTGTCTGCAGGCTGGCCGGCAAGCAAAAAGCAGTTCTCGATATCGGAAGCGGAAGCGGATGGACTTCCCGGATTCCTCACGAAAGAATTTACTTCGTTGATCTTTCTGCAAAAAACCTATCTGCTTTAAAACCGCCTTTTGAAAGCGCCTCTTCTCCCGTGTTAGCAGACGCACAACATCTCCCCTTCAAGACCGAGAGCCTGGAATTTGTAATCGCATCGGAAATTCTGGAACATCTCAATTACCCCGAAGACGCATCGAAGGAGATCTGGAGAGTTCTGAAAAAAGGAGGTAAAGCAATCGTATCCACTCCATACAAAGAAAGAATTCGCTACTCGCTTTGCATTCACTGCAACCAGGTCACACCCATGAATGCTCATTTGCATAGCTTTGACCGGCAGGACCTCCTATCAATGTTTGCCAATGCAAAAAAGAAATACTATCTGTTTGGGAGCAAGCTTCTTTCGCTGTTTCGAGCAGCTTCGGTATTCGAGAAGCTTCCTCTTTGGATGTGGAGACTTTTTGACTATCCGTTAACGAAACTTATTGACAAGGCTCAGCACATAATAGTCGTTCTTGAAAAGTAGGATCATGCGCGAACCGATCTGCTTACTGCTGAAGTAATTTAGAAAACAACCGTCCCATCTCGTCCGCGTCTGCTTTCGCCTTGGGATAATACACTGCACCAAACTTCTGCGCCATAGGGCCCAACGTGTTGTATGGATCACCGCTGCAGAAGATGATTGGTGAAGATATGTTAGGTCCGCCCTTTCGCATCAATTGCAGAACTGCAATCCCGGGCAGGTGTCCCTGCTTTAAATCGTCCTTGAATTCGTTGTCAAGAATAATCAGGTCGTATTCCTTTCCATTCGCAAACTTTCTCGCTTCAATACTATCGACGGCTTCGTCGACTTCAATATCTGCATTCATTTCTTTTGCGACTTCCTTCAGTACCAGCTTCTGCACAAGTCGCTGTGAATCATCATCGTCGGCGATCAGAACTGAATATTTTGCCATTTCAGTTCAGCACTCTCGAGATAATGCCGCCCGCTACAACGTCGTCATCCTCATATAACACAACGCTCTGTCCCGGAGTTATCGCCCTTCGAGGACTGACAAATTCCACTTCAATCTGTCCATCGCCAACTCGCCGGGCAATGCAATCTACTCCGCCATCTTTGTATCTGATTTTTCCTTTGTAAACTTTTCCTTCGGAGAAAACTGAGTACTTGACCATATTAACGCTCTCAGCTATGAGGCCTTTTGCATACAGACCCTCCTCAAGGTCCAACTCAACAACATTTCTGACAGGATCAATGCTTTTCACGTACAACGGCTTCTCATAACTGACGCCGAGTCCTTTTCTCTGGCCTATCGTATAGAACGGATAACCGTGATGCTCACCGATGTGCTTGCCGTTGAAGATAATCTCACCGCGTTCAGTTCGCGACTCCAGCCCTGTCACCGATTCCTTCAAAAATCTCGTGTAATCATTGTCGGCTACGAAGCAAATTTCGTAGCTCTCGGGTTTCTTAGCGTTCGCTAATTCGTATTTCTCCGCCAGTCGGCGAACCTCCGGCTTTGTCAATTCAGCGAGTGGAAGGAGTGTCCTGCTAAGGCTCTCCTGTGACAGTCTGTAAAGCGCGTACGACTGGTCCTTCGTTGCGTCTATTCCCCTTGACAGCACAAATCTTTGCGCGTGATCATCAAACCTTACCTTCGCATAATGACCCGTGCAGATATATTCGGCACCGAGGCCGTCCGCCTTCTCAATCAGATATTCCCACTTGATCTTCTGGTTACAGACGACACAAGGGTTGGGAGTACGTCCGGCAATATATCCTGAAACGAACTCGTCGATGACTTCCTTTTTGAATCGCTCAGTGAAGTCGAAAACGTAGTGAGGAAAATCGAGTTTCCTTGCGACGGCCCTTGCCATGTTTATCGAGTCAATTGAACAGCAGCTCGAGTCTCGGCTAACATTCCCCCCGACATCTTCATAGTTGTAGGTTTTGATCGTGATACCTATAACTTCGTAGCCCCGTTCGACCATAAGCGCGGCGGCGACGGATGAATCCACACCACCACTCATGGCTACAACGACCCTCGACTTTTTGACGCTATTCTCCATTACATTTTAATTTAGGAAAAATCACGCGGTTATGAAAGGGAGGTCAGATTGTATAGATACTTCTCAGGCGCCTTTCCAAACGGGTTTACGCTTTTCAAGAAATGCCAATACACCTTCCTTCTGATCAGCGGTACTGCAAGATAACGCGAAGAGTTGCGATTCGATCTTCATTCCCTCGTTTTGCGGCAATTGAACTGCGGCGTCAATCGCCTGCAACGCCAGTGTGACGGCAAAGGGTGCTCGCTCAGCAACGGACTCAGTAATCTGCATTGCTTCGTCGATGAGCCGGGGCTGCTCCACTATTTTGTTTACCAAACGAAGTTGCAGGGCAGTTTCCGAATCGATCTGCTTCCCCGTCACAATCATTTCACTCGCAACACCGCGGCCCACGAGCCTGACTAATCTCTGTGTGCCACCATAGCCCGGGATTATCCCGAGGTTCACTTCTGGCTGACCGAATCTTGCGTTTGGAGACGCGATCCTCAGGTGGCATGCACATGCAAGCTCACTCCCTCCGCCAAGAGCATAACCATTTACTGCGGCGATCACCGGCTTCTTAAACCTCTCGATGTAATTGAAGAGGGCCTGCCCACGAACAGAGAAGTCCTTTGCTGAAATGATATCCAGTTGCTGCAATTCTGTAATGTCGGCTCCCGCTACGAAGGCTTTGTCGCCCGCGCCGGTTATGATTACAGCTGAAACGGTGTTGTCATCCTCAGCAACACTCAGTGCCATTCCAAGTTCCTCAATGACAGTTTTGTTCAGCGAATTAAGTTTCTCCGGACGGTTGATAGTGATAATTGCGGCATGTGCTCTTTTCTCATAAATAATGCATTCAAAATTCATAACTGTTTTTTCCTCCGGTTGAGTGACTAATCAGGTTTTGAGTTAGTATTAGATGGGCACTGGTTAAGGTACCTCGACGCGACTCTGATCACCGATCATGAATCGTTGGACGCGAGGCTTGCCGTCAGTCCTAACAATCTCGACGCCGACGCCGAGCAAACTTCCCTCTATCCTGAGTCCGGCATCCACGATCTTGCACTCTTTCAGAATTATACTGTACTCGACCTCGCTGTTTGCCATATATGTATCCCGGCCAATAGAGGTGAAAGGTCCCACGTAACTATTCTCTATCACTGCACCTTCTCCGATAATGGCAGGACCTCTGACCTTGCTCTTGATTATCTTGCAGCCTTTCTGCAACACAACCCTTCCTGCAATATCGCTTTGAGAGTCGATTTCAACATTGGGCTCGACGAGAGGTTCAGTGTTTTCCAATATCAATCTGTTGGCTTCAAGAAGATCGATCGGCTTTCCGGTGTCTTTCCACCATCCGGTTATCTCCGCAAAACCGATCTTGAAGTTGTGATCAATGAGATACTGATGCGCGTCCGATATCTCCAGTTCACCGCGGGCACTTGGCTGGATATTATTCACAGCCTGAAAAATGTTTTTGTCGTAGATATAAATGCCGGCGACTGCATAATTGCTCTTAGGATCTTGAGGCTTTTCTTCAACCCCAACGATCACGCCGTCCTTAATCTCGGGAACGCCGAAGCGTCCCGGCTCTTTCACTTTTGCGAGTGTCAAGAAACAATTGGCACTACTTTTTTCAAACGCTTCCAGATAGCGCCTGATCCCGCCGACAACCATATTGTCGCCGAGATAAAAAATGAAATTGTCACTTCCAATAAATGGCTCTGCAATTTTGACGACATGAGCAAGGCCAAGAGGTGCATTTTGCGGAATAAAGGTTATTCTCGCTCCCCATTTCGATCCGTCTCCAATCGCACGAGGCACTTCATCACTGTCAGCATTTGTAACGATTCCTATCTCGGTGACCCCGGCGGTGACTGCAGCCTCGATCGCGTAATGCAAAATAGGTTTGTTCGCTATTGGGATTAGATGTTTGTTGTGAGTGTGCGTTATAGGCCTGAGACGAGTCCCTCTCCCGCCGCTGGCAATGAGAGCTTTAAATTTCACTTTCCCTCCAGAAGTTTCCATATTTCTTTCAGTCGAGCACGCTGAAACTTATCTCGCTCAACTTCGAGCAACATCTTAGTACCGAGGAGTGACCATGATCTGTAAAAACGCAGGACGTCAACATCGCTCTGAAGTATCTTCATATGCTCCGCGACCACTCCCACATCACCTCGCTTCAACGGACCTGTCAACGAATCCATTCTCCTCTTCTCTCTCAGATTCTCGACGGTAGATGACAAAAGACTTTCAATCAAACCGGTCGCATTTTTTGAATCGATAAATGTTGAGATTAGTCGTTCAGCACTTCTGACAGCGACGACCGTTGAATTTGATGCATTCGCACAAGCCGCATGAAGGAGCCCTCTTTCCTTCTCGGAGTTCATGATGAGGAGTTTTGAACGTAGAGATCTCGTGATTCGTCTAGCAGCAACCTCTGCTGCTCTATCTCCGAAAAAATCGAAGTACTTGCCGCGGGCTGCCTCAGCGTCATATCTGCTTGCAAATGCCGCAATCGGATGCAAACCTCCGACCGCGGCTCCTCGGCTCTTCAGAGCTGAGAGAACATTGACCCTGACAACCCCGCTCGTGTGCAATACTACTTTGCCCTTCCAATTCAAGGAACGAAGCGCAGACAACCACGCTGCGACACTCTGCAATTTGTCATCTTCCACTGCAATGAGGAGTAGGTCAAAATCTCGCAAGGCAACCTGCGGTTGACGTCCATCAAATTCAAATGTCGAGCGTTTTCGACTCACGACATCCGTCATAGGGTGGGACCGGTTGATGTTGTTCCCATTTGCCGACAACTGCAAAGCCCGGCTGCGCACGAGCTGGCTTTTCGGGAAAATCATCCGAAGTTTCGCTAATTCGGTTCTTGACGCACGGCTGTACATGATACTGGCACAGATCCAGCCCTTCTGATGAAGTGCGAGTGAAATGCTTGAACCGACTCTCCCAGGCCCGAGAAGTGCGAATCTCGGTTCGCTTCCTGTCATGAGATTACCGCGGACAAGTAGCCCACAACAGCAGATTTATCACCACTTGAGTCGCCTGAATTACAGTGATGGAGAACGGCAATCTGCATAAACCCAGCTTTGGCACCGGCATACAAGGACGATGCTATCGGTCCGCCTCCGCAAGCTTCGCATCTCCTGTTCTCCAAATCGCTGAGAAGACGATCTGCGTTTCCGCTTGTGACGTCATCGATGCATATCCTGTCAATATCGTTCGCCGTCTCATAGTCATAGTAATGAGACAAGTCTGAGCTTGCAATCACCAGAACTTCTCCATCCCCTGCTATATCTGCAATCACATTCCCTAGCCTTCCGCAATAATCTGCCTTCTGGTCTCCCATGACTATAGGCAGTAGTCTGAAGTTTCGAATCGTCATCTGAAGAAAAGGGAGTTGGACTTCGATTGCGTGCTCGCCTCGATGGCCCGCAGACGAGTCAATGACCATGTCACCTGCTTTCTCCATAAAAGCGTTTCTAAGTTCGCCATCTATCTCTACATTACCCAACGGGGTCGAATACGCCCTGCCTGGAAAGACTGAGACACCATCAAAGTACTCGCGATGACTCGGCGAAATTATGACAACGGTTTTGAAACTCTCTCTACTTAAAAGCGAATAGCCGTGGGCAGCAGTATATCCGCTATACGGATATCCTGCATGAGGTGAGATTATGCCAAACATTTTCCCCGGCACTCTAACATTTATGTCTTGGCTGGCTCTCTCCAGGAGCTCACCGACCGTCCTTTCTAGTTCATCTTTCTTAGCGGGATAGAAGAGCCCTGCGACAGCAGGGAGTCGAACATAGTCACGTTCCTTCATCGACCCGTTCCTCCAGGAGCCTCCCGATGTCTTTTTCGCTGAAGACTTCTGCCGTAAAGATGTAGATATGTACTCCCTGTTGCTTGTAGCAATCTTTCCCCAGACCCGCCTTCAAACAGGTGTAGCTCAGGAATTCATCTCTATCCCAATTATTTTCGGTTGCAACCTGAGGAAGAAGAAGCCCTTTATAAAATCCTTTCTCGATGACAACCCCGTGTTTCCCTGCCATAACTTCGCTGACATCTTTGATCCTTTCCAGCGGCGAGAGCACGGATATTTCTACGGTGATGTCTTTCAATTCATCGACGACGACAGATTCAAACCGCGGATCACACATGGCAGACTTTGCAGCAGTTTCGGAAACAGTCGCATAAACGGGAAAACGAGGCTCAACGTAACCAATGCACCCTCTCAACTCTCCATTCTTCTTAAGCGTTACGAACGCGCCTGCGTTTCTCAAAAGTTTCAGATTCGCTGGTTTGTCCGGAGAATACTTCCTGCCGGCGACCACTGCTTCCAATGTATTTCGCGCGATCTTCAGAAGCTCAAGCTTCTCTTCATCGGAGAACTTGAATTCTATTTCCATACTCCAGGAATCCTTGTACCGCATTTCGGACACATTCCATCTGAAAGACTGTTCCGCATGACCCGGTAGCCGTTGCGCTGTATTAGAAGAGCATGACAATTATAGCAATAAGTATTCTCAAGGTTTTCGACCATGCCCGGTAAGTTTCCTGCATACACGAAGTACAGCCCCGCAGCTTTGCCAATGCCCGCAGCCCTCATCAGAGTTCTTGAGTCTGTGTTATCATGGTTTACCATCTTATAATCCTGATGATAAGCCGTCAAGTGCCATGGTATCTCCGGCGAGACAGACGCGATGAAGTTTGCAATGCTTTCCAATTCCCAGTCGCTGTCGTTGAATCCAGGAATCAGCAGCGTCACGATCTCGACCCAGAACCCCTTCTCTTTCAATAGCCGGATCGCGTTCAGCACGACATCGAGCCGTCCGCCGAGTTGCCTGTATTTCCTATCGTCGAATCCTTTCAGATCCACTTTATACAAACTGACATAAGGCATTATGTACTCAATTACCTCAGGCGTCGCATTGCCATTGGACACATATGCACCTCGGAGTCCATACGGCCTTCCAAGTCTCATTATCTCAACTGCCCATTCGCTGGTGATAAGCGGCTCATTGTAAGTCGAGACAAGGACCGGAGATTTGTAAACAAGTGCGAGTTCGACGATCTTTTCCGGCTCAATAATCTCAGGTTGTCCAACTGCCTCAGGGTCTCGGATGGCCTGGCTCGTAATCCAGTTCTGGCAGTATGAGCAATGGTAGTCGCAACCAAGCATACCGAAACTGAGTGCGTTTGCCCCGGGAAAAGCATGAAAGAACGGCTTCTTCTCGATTGGATCAAGCTGTATTCCCGCCGCGTAACCACGAGGTACCAACAACTTCCCATCGCGGTTGAATCTTACCTTACAAATTCCGTCACGGCCAGGCTTTATTTTGCAGCTATGGCCGCATGCATAGCACAGAACCCAGTCGTTATCCAGCTTCTTGTAGAGTTCGCCCTCGACAGCGTGTTCCTGCAGTATATTTTTGAGAGTCAAAGTTTCAGCCATAACTTCCTCCGACGATAGAATTTTACTCTTTACTTCGGAGAAAGTCAATCTGTCGCGAGATAGATTTGGAACTCGGCCATCCCCTGATGATCACCTCTTCGACCACTCTGCAAGCGCCTCATGGAATTCAACATCGCTAATTTTCTGTTCGTCGAGCTGCCCCGACTGCAGTCTCTGCCTCAAGGCTTCGTAAAGTGTGATGGCACACGCCACCGAGACGTTCAGGCTTTGCACCATTCCAAACATGGGGATCTGAAAAAGTGAGTCCGCCAATGAAGCTGTTCTTTCTGATACCCCTCTATGTTCATTTCCAAAGACAAGTGCGATTTTTCTGTTCAATTTCAATTCGTAGAGAGAGACTGCGTTGCTGTCGAGGGCGCTTGCCGCAACTATGAAACCTTGTTGCCTCAGTGACTCGAAGCACGCATCGGCAGATTTAAACCGCACGGTGGACACCCATTTCTTCGCGCTCGCCGAGCTTTTCTTCCCTATCTTCGGAAACTGTTCCATGGTGTAGATGAGGTTGACACTTCGTACGCCCACAGCGTCGCATGTTCTCAGAACCGCGCTGACGTTGTGTGGGTCATCGATGTTTTCCAGCACCACGGTGAGATCAGGTTGAGTATATCTCAACGCGCGTGAAAGCCTGCTGATCCTACGTTCCGACTTCATTCTCTGTATGCCTCGAGCAAGATAACAGCCGCAACGACAAAGATTCCACCGACGACCTGCATCCAATGCAACCTTTCCCCGAGGACAATGAAAGCAGTGGTGATTGCAATGACAGGTTCAAGAGTCGACACTACGATAGCGGTTGAAGGGACAAGGATCTTCAAGCCGGAAAAATAGAAATAGTACGGTATTAAGACAGAAGAAATCGAGAAAATTGTCAGCGTTATCAACTCTTGGCTGGATACAATCTTAATCTGCGTATTGACAAACAAGTCGAGAAGGAGCCAGAACGCGCTTGCACAGATTAACGTGTAGATCAATGCGGTCCATACAGAATAACTTTTACTTGCGATTTTGCTAAATACGTTGAAGAAGGCGAAGCAGAACGCCGACAAAGTTCCAAAGAAGACTCCGAGCACAGTAATGTGCACGTCGTGAGTGAAGACTCCAAGCAGGACGGCACATCCCACGAGAGACATGGAGATAGCAGATATTTTCACATGACTAATTCTCTCTTGTTTGCTCAGCACCATATATATGGCGACGATAGCTGGGGCCGTGTATTGCATCAATATTGCTATTGCAACGCTCGTCTCCTGGATCGCGGCGTAGTAGGTGTAGTTTGCTCCTACGACGCCAATCACACCGAGGAGAAAAAAGTCTCTGAGGTCCGACAATCTGATCTTCAGCAATGCCCTGTTCCCTAAGAGAAAGCCAACTGTCAAGAGAAACGCGGCTATTATGACTCTTGATTCTACGATCAAGAGGGGCGAGATGCTGTGTTCGAACAGGAACTTGGCAGCGGTTGCCGACGATCCCCAGAACAAGGCTGCTCCAGCTATGTTAAAGTATCCGCGAAGTCGCATGGTTAGGAGTTAACGACACAGGATTTACGGCGTCAGATTGCATTTCCTGGCGCAAGAGGAGAATTGCGCACGCGATGACACTCTTCAGTTTTGACTCTGCTGGCCTTGATTTGTGCCCCACTTCAGAACTTCGATCCTGACCTTGGCAGTCCCACCTTGTACCATTCCTATCTCGTTTGCAGCAGCTTCGGACAGGTCTATGATTCTTGACTTGTCCACGGGGCCGCGATCGTTTACTGTGACCTCGACGACCTTTCCATTGCTCAAGTTGGTTACACGCAACAATGTGCCAAATGGAAATTCACGATGAGCGGCGGTGAGGGCTCGCCTGTTGAATGTATCGCCGCTCGCTGTCTTTCTTCCCTCAAACTCGTATGCGTAGTACGAAGCGACTCCAATTACAGTCAACAACGGCCGCGTGCTTTCGGAACGGCTTGAGAATGTACGGACCGGCGGCGCGCCAGTGTCGCTGAACCGGGCCGCAGCAGAGCATCCAGCAAGGCAGGAAGCAAAAGCGGCCAGGATAATAGTCTCCCTACACCAGATCCTGCCTGTCATCTCTCCTCAAGATCTCGACAATCTCCTTGACCTTTTGCGACTTTCCTCGCCTGCAAATCAACACGGAGTCCTTCGTTTCAACAACTATCAGATCATCAACCCCAACGACAGCAAACAACTTCTCCTCGGCCCAGACGAAATTGTTTTTCCCATCAAGATTAATCACCTCACCCTTGAAAGTATTTCCATCAGCGTCTCTATCACTCAACCTATAGACTTCATCCCACGAACCGACGTCGCTCCACATGAAGTTGCTCGGTATTGTCAGCACGTTTTTCGCCTTCTCCATCACTGCGTAATCAATGGAAATTGATTGCGCTCTCAAATAGAACTCTTCTAGTAGATTGTCGAAATCCGGTTTTCCAAAAGACTCCTTAATCGGTTTATCAAAATCGGAGAAATGAGTCAAGTTTTTTCTGAGTTCGTCGAGTATTACGTCGACTCTCCATATGAACATCCCGCTGTTCCAGAGATAGTCACCGCTTTGTAAGAATTTCACAGCTGTGTCGTGATCGGGCTTTTCTCTGAAGGCAACAACGCCGTGACCGCCGAGTGCTGACAACTCTTGATCTCCGCCCGTCCTGTCGAAATGGATGTATCCGAAACCAGTTTCGGGGTGAGTCGGCGTTATGCCGATGGTCACCAATGCGCGCCGTCTTTCAGCGAGCTCGGCCGCTGCATTCAACTGAACTACAAAATTATCTTCCTGCGATATCAAGTGATCCGACGGAAGAACGATCATTACCGAATCTTCAGTTATCGATGAAAGGACCGATGCTGCAGTCGCAATGCAGGGCGCGGTGTTGCGACCAAACGGCTCTGCGATGATGTTTCTTGTTGGAAGTCCCGGAAGCTGCTCCCTTGCAGTTGCCGCCTGAACGCGATTTGTCACCACAAATATGTTCTCTGGTGTCGTGATCCGTGTAATGCGGTCGAATGTTCTCTGATAAAGAGATCTGCTGCCGAATATGTTTTGAAATTGTTTCGGCATAGTCTCGCGACTCCTCGGCCAGAAACGCGAACCAACTCCACCAGCCATTATCACAGCAAAGATTTTCATTCGTCTATCAATCCATTGAAGGTGAGTTGTTATAAATCCTTGGCACCCTGTTATTTATCATGCACAAAATCTCATAGGGTATCGTACCTAAACTTGACGCGATGTCCCAGGCTGAAATTGATTCGCCGCCAATTCTTCCTAACAGAACAACTTCGTCGCCAGGACGAACTTCATCATGGTTTCCAACGTCAACCATGATGTGATCCATCGTTATTGTGCCGACAACGGGATATTTTCTTCCATTGATTAGAACAGCAGCTTTGCCGGACAACAGCCTCGTGAACCCGTCGCCATAGCCTATCGGTACAACCGCAATCTTCGTGGTGGTCTTCGTGAAAAATCTCCGTCCATAGCTTACGCTAGTCTCCGGCCGGAAGCTCTTTAACTGAATCACGCGCGACCTCAGAGTAAGCGCAGGTCTTATGTCAATCGACTCGCTTGTTTCAAAAGATGGATAATAACCATATGATGAGATGCCTGGACGTACCATATCAAAATAACTATCCGGCATATCCAGGATCGCGCCGCTGTTAGCAATGTGGAAGATAGTGTAGTCCAATCCGAGATCTCTTACTCCAGCCACGATGTGCTTGAACGCCAACAACTGACGGCGAGCAAATTCCTTGTTCGTCTCATCGGAAGTGGCAAAATGGGAATACACACCGACTATCGATAACGAGTCCAGTCCCGCGATTCTCTGGATTGCGTCCAATGCATCGCCAGGAAAAAACCCCAATCTTCCCATTCCTGTATCGACCTTTATCTGCACTCTCGCTTTTTTTCCCGAACTTCTCGCAACGGAATTCAACGCATCAGCCATCTCCATCGACGTGATCGTTGCATCCAGATCGTACCGAACGAAAGATCCGATGGAATCATCGAGGGGGGACGAGAAAACAAGAATCGGCGCACGCGTATGTTGCCGAAGCTCAATTCCCTCTTCCACAATCGCGACACCGAGATAACTGACGCCTGCCTCAAGGATCGCTAATGAGACGGGAACCAGTCCGTGCCCGTACGCATTCGCCTTCACGACACCCAGGATTCGAACATTGCTGCCGACCCTTCCGGCAACCTGCTTTATGTTGTATTGGATTGCTGAAAGATCAACCTCGGCTCTCGTAATTCTCATTTATGAAATATAGCTCGATGGTAAAAAACATTCAAAGATGGCCGAGCTCATCATGGATGATATTAATTGACACGATAAACAGAACAACGTCCCTAGAAACGCCAATTTGGAAATCCCTCTTGCAAGCTCGATCACCGCCTGCGATATTTAGTGCAATGATTTGTAGTTCGCGTTCTGGTGTTGGAAGAACATCATGGAGCAGCAAGGCATTCGCGTTGACTGAGGTGATATCTCCATTCGGAAATTGTCTCGGCGCGAAAGTCGAAGAACCATTTCATGCCATAAGGAGGAGTACAAATGTTTCAAGAAATTACTTTCTTCTTCACGCTCATTGCTTCGTTAGTCTCCAACTTGCGAAGGAACGATGCGGGGAGCGAACGATTGATTTTGCATTTTGGAAGACCGAGCTTTTTTGAATTAGTGTTGTTCAGTGTTTCGGTCATGACACTTTCACCGAGCGTTTCGAGAAGCCAGTCGATCCAATATCCTGCTACCCGCAGGGACACGATTGTGAATGAATATTTCGGCACAAAAGTGCCCGCTCCATATCAGTGGATGGAGGATCAGAATAGTCCGGAGGTCGCAACATGGGTAGAAGCGGAGAACAAAGTCACCTTCAACTATCTCGACAAGATACCAATCCGTAAGTGGATCAATGATAGAATCACGAAGTTATGGAATTATGAGAAGGTCGGAGTACCGAGTGAACACGAACACAAGCTCTTCTTCAGCAAGAATTCCGGATTACAGAACCAGAGCCCGGTGTACATGCAAAAATCGCTGAAGGACCGACCCGGTATGGTCCTCGATCCGAATAACCTTTCGCCCGACGGCTCGATTGCACTCCTTGATTATGAAGCATCACCGAACGGAGAATACTTATGTTACGGACTCTCTCAGGGTGGAGCCGATTGGGAGGAGCTCCATGTTCGTGATCTTTCGACAGAAAAGGAACTTCCCGACACAATTCGTTGGGTGAAGTTCTCCGGCATTTCGTGGACAAACGATAACCGCGGCTTCTTTTACTCGAGATTCCCCGAACCCAAAGAGGGAGAAGCACTGATGTCCGAAGCCGTCGGTCAGGAACTTTTCTATCACACTATCGGGACACCACAGAGCGAAGACAGACTATTCTACGATTTGAAAGATTATCCCGGCTGGTACGTCGGAGGTGGAGTAACAGATGACGGCCATTACCTCTTTATCTACCTCAACAAAGGGACTGAGTCTCGGAACAAAGTCTTTTACGTTGATCTGAAGAATCCCAAACATCCGGATCTTTCTTCTCCCGTCACTTCTCTCTTTTCAAAAGACGACGCTGAGTACTATCCGTTAGGTAATGTCGGAACGACAATTTACATGCAGACAACCCTCGATGCCCCAAATCGACGGATTGTTTCATACGACATATCGACCCCGGACCCGAAGAATTGGAAGACAGTTGTTCCCGAATCTAAAAACGTAATAGAGAGTTCGCTGCTGGCGGGCGGAAAAGTTGTGGTCAACTATTTAGCCGATGCAAAGAGCGAAGTGAAATTCTACTCACTGGGTGGTAAGTACGATGGAGCACTCCGACTTCCCGGCATCGGCAGTCTTGGCGGTCTGAGCGGCCGTTACGATTCGCCACAGCTCTACTACTCGTTCACATCGTACCTGTATCCGACAACTGTGTTTCGTTACAACATCAGAGTTGGGAAGAACACGGTTTTCCAGGCACCGCGGGTCGACTTCAAGCCGAACGGGTACATAACAAAGCAGGTCTTTTATCATTCGAAAGACGGAACTCGAATTCCAATGTTCTTAACTATGAAGAAAGGAACAAGATTAAACAGTAACAACCCGACTATCCTTTACGGCTACGGCGGCTTCAACATTAGCATCACTCCTGCCTTCAGTCCTACTACCATAGTGTGGCTCGAGATGGGAGGAATCTACGCCGTTGCGAATCTGCGCGGCGGCGGAGAATACGGTGAACCATGGCATCACGCCGGCATGCTATCGAAAAAACAAAACGTGTTCGACGACTTCATTTCAGCCGCAGAGTATCTTATAAAGGAGAAATACACATCTACACCTCGCTTAGGCATTGAAGGCTACTCAAATGGTGGCCTGCTTGTCGGCGCATGCGAGACGCAACGTCCTGACCTGTACGGCGCAGTTTATGGTGGAGCCGGAGTGATGGACATGCTTCGTTACGATAAGTTCTCGGCAGGCGTCGGCTGGGTACCTGAGTATGGTTCGTCGGACGATTCCGCGGCATTTCAGTCGTTGATGAAATTTTCGCCCGTACAAAACATTAAGGCCGGGACCTGCTACCCTCCTACCATAGTCACAACTGCGGACCACGATGATCGCGTCGTACCAAGCCATTCCTACAAATTCATCGCGGAGATGCAGCACGATCAGGCATGCGGCAACCCGGTCTTGATCCGCGTCGAGACAAAGACGAGCCACAACTACATGCCGACAGATAAGCGCATCGCGCAAGCTGCAGACGTGCTGGCGTTCATGGCATACAATCTTGGAATAAAGGAGAGACCTTAGAACAAGTAGCCAGAAGCTAAAAAAGAAAAATCTGCGTTACCCTGCAAATGCTTTTCCCTGAGGAATTGCCTCGAAAAATTCAAGGTGGCAGGAAAGAATAATCACCAATCCAATTTCATTTCAGAACCTTACTATGGCTCCGGAAAAATGGATCATTCACCATCTCCCCGGTGCATATGGAAAAGACAGGCTCTCGTAATATTGCAGTGTCTCGTCTGGCCTCTCGAGTCCGGCAGGAATGGGCATTCTAGAAAAAGTTTGAAAATACAACACACAAGCATTTCTCCACCAGACAGCTTCACTCGCCTGGATCTCGAGGAGCATTTTCACGTCACGGAATTCTTCGTCGTCTGTTTTCCCTTCAAGGGAATTCCAAACTCGCTGCATCTCACGAATGCTGTCAACACCAGCATAATAGTGGTAGCAGAGATCGTCCCAAAGTGTGTGACCTGAGTTCTCAGCCGGAGGCTGATCAGCCTTTGGCTGAATCTTGTAGTTCCATGGCAGATGATGAAACCAAAGAAGCTCATCGTCGGGGCACGTCGCAAGCGAGGCAAACTTTTCTGAAAGAGGTGCATTGTACTGATCCACTGCATCGCTTCCGGTTTCTGTCCGATCGAAGCCGACGCCGAGGCTGTCGGCTCGGTGATAATATGTAGAATTCCAATCTTTGTGAGGCGAATAGTCGATCCACGGACCTGGACCGTAATGATTGTCGTATCCGAAAATCATGTTCAGACCGAGCGGGTCCATGTAGTTTACCACATTCTCTCTCGAAGGAATCATTATGGATTCGATCTTCCTGACGACTTCATCATTATTCGAAAAAGTCATGCGAATCCATTCGCCGGCAATCTGTTCGGAAGTAAGTTCATGATTCCATGTAAGGCGTCCGAATGCGTACCAGTTTGCTTGATCGAACGGGTGCCCTGTCCAGTTGCGGTCTGAACCAATATTTGAAACTCCTGCCATGCCTGTCAATAAGTGGCTATCAAGAGAACCGTCAACGATCTTCGCAACAGTCGAGCCTTCACCTTTTGCATAAGTATCGGATTCGAGACACTCCTTGAATAGCGGTGCCAGGTAGCACAGACTTGTTCCCTGACCCAGATACTCCATCGTGATTTGGACTTCCAACATCAGGGAAGTTTTGGGCATTGATCCGAACAGCGGACTGAAGGGTTCGCGCGGCTGAAAATCAAGCGGCCCATTCTTGACTTGCAGCAAAACATTCTCAGCGAATCTTCCATCAAGCGGCTTGAATTCCTCGTAAGCTTGCTTCGCGCGATCCTGGGGATCATAAGTGTAAACGAAAGCTCTCCACATTACCACTCCGTTGAAAGGCCTCAGCGCTTCAGCGAGCATGTTTGCACCATCTGCCTGCGTCCGGCCATAGTCCTGCGGGCCGGGCTCACCTTCGGAATTAGCCTTGACAAGGAAGCCGCCGAAATCTGGGACCAGAGAATAAATCTCTTTGACTTTGTCTTTCCACCATTGCTGAACCTGAGGATCGAGCGGGTCGGCGGTCTTCAGCTTCTCTAATGTTATCGGCGCATCAAAATTGGCGGAGACGTAAATCTTTATTCCGTAAGGTCGAAAGACCCCCGCGAGAGCGGCAAGCTTAACTATGTACTGATGAGTTAGCATGAGTGGATCTGCATTCACGTTATTCATCACCGCACCGTTGATGCCGATCGAGGCGTTCGCCCGCGCGTAAACTACGTAACGCTTCTTTATGTAGATCGGGAGCGTGTGCCAGTCCCAGATCGAGAAGCCCGCATATCCCCTCTCGACGGTTCCATTCAAGTTGTCCCAGTGGTCGAGCACTCGAAGTTTCATTCGGGGAAACGATACTATATCAAGATTAGTGATGTCCCGATTGGTCTGCAGCAGCCTTAAGAAATGGAAAACGCCGTACAAGACCCCGATGTCCCTGTTTGCAGAAATGACGATGACGTTCTTCCCACTGATTTTGCATGAGAGAATAACAAATCCTTCCGGCCCGACTTGTCTCAATCGTCTGGTGAGATCAATCCCCGCGAACGACGGAGACTTGTCGTACGTTCCGACCAATAAGGTCCCATTATCGTGGAGGCTATTTACTTCGGGCACATTCGATCCCAGCAATCCATCGAGCCCGATCGAGAGTTCATGCCTCGCAGCTTTGATTGTCGGAGAAGTCCCTTGAACCGCCCATGCTCTAACTAACTTCTTGTATTCAGTTAACCTCTGCTGATTTGAAATCAAGTCATACTTCAACCAGAGTCTGTACCCATCATCGGCGCGGGCTGTACCATGGTGTATTAACAATGAAACAAACACGACAAGAACCGGAACAGATCTTTTCATGCTTCGCTCAATTTTGGTTCACTTAAATTAATTAGCTGGCCCCAAAAAGGCTATAATTGTGTTTCTGAATTGAAGATTGGAAGTGTGAAGATGTCTTATCTGATCCACAGATTCCCAGATGTCATCTTCAAGCATCTCTTTAGAGCAGCGTTGATCCAATCACAGGTGACTAACAATTGTCGATCATTGAAAATAATCCATTGTCAAAGGCGTTCATTCACAACGCGGAGTCTCAGTGCCTTGAGTGGAAGATCTCGCATCGCGGGGCGGCATCTCACCACCCTCATTCATACCTCAGCGACTCGACAGGGTTTGCAGTTGCGGCTTTGATTGCCAGGAATCCTACTGTCATGAACGCTATGGTCGCCACTACTATCAGGGATTCGATGAACACCCAGGGACTAATAGGGACTCTGAATGAAAAATCACCGAGCCATTTAGAGATGAACCAATATGATGCCGGGAATGCGATCAATGCCGCCGCGATGACCATGGTCATGAACTCTTTTGAAAGCAATACAACTACTCCCGTCACCGAAGAACCGAGCACCTTTCTGATGCCGATCTCCTTTGAACGTTTCTCCGCCGCGTGATAAGCTAGTCCGAACAGACCAAGACAACCGACAAACACGGCAAGCAAGGAAGAGATATCGAACACTTTCCCGGTGGTTCTGTAGGAGTCGTACGCCTTTCTCAAATTTTGGTCCATGAATGTGAAGTCGAAAGGATAGTTCGGCTCAATGCGGTCCCATGTCCGCTTCAATGTGCTGAACGCTCCGACTAAATTCTTCGCAGAGATCTTTACCTCCATGAACCTGAAGTCGGCCGGATTAACATATAGAACCAACGGTTCGACGGGATAGTAGAGCGGCCGGTAGTTGAAGTCGTGTACGACGCCAACGACAAGATTCCTCTTTCGCTCCAATTGAAATGAATTAAACTGAAGCGGGCGCTCTAGTAAATGGAGTGACCCGAGCTTCCTAGCTGCAGTTTCATTTACAATGATTGCTTCGGTAGAGTCGCTCGGCAATTTCCTTGAAAAGTCTCTGCCGGAGATTAGCCTGACTTCCATTGTTTTGAGAAAGTCGTAATCGACAGCCAGACTTCTTATGCCGAGAACTGACTTATCCTCGTAGAAGAGAGAATTGATCGCGTTGGTGTTTGACGGATCACTGGAACTTGCAGAGACGCTCTTTACACCCTCGAGTTTAAGGAACTCACTCTTAATTACCTCGTACTTTTTCTGAAGCTCGGGGTGCCGGAGAGGGATGAAGATGGTGTTGTTGACATTTATTCCGAGGTCTCTGGAGAGAACGAAATGCATCTGATCGTTCATGATGAATGTGCAGACAATAAGGGTTGTCGCGATCGTAAACTGCACGATCGTTAGGCCCCTGCGCATTCCAATGGCTCCGGGATTTATCGCCACATTTTTCTTCAAGCCTGCGATCGGGTTGATGGACGATAAAACTAACGCGGGGTAGACAATGGCAAGTGAGCAGATGAAAAAAGTGACAGTCAAAACAAGTGCGGTGTTGTCGAGTGTCAGGTGGAGCGACTTACCGACGAGCGTTCCAAAAGCCGGAAGAAGCACCTCGGTTGCAGAGAAAGCAACAACAAATGATATCAAGATCAATAGCATGTTCTCAAATGTGAATTGAACAACCAGGTTACTTCTATCTGCACCGAGCACTCGCCTGACCCCGACCTCTTTCGATCGGTCGGTGTATCTCGCAGTCGATAGAGAAATGAAATTGATTATTGCGATCAGAAGTATTAAAAAACCGGCCGTGCTAAATATGAACAAGCTCGATAAGCTTCCATTCGGTTCTATTTCAAGAAGCAAGTGTGAACGCAAATGTATGTCTCTCAGTGGCTGCGCCGCCAAAGACCAGTAATCTACCAGGTCTGAGCCCATGTTCTCCCTGATGATGGCAGGAAAATTTGCAGTCAGGCTTAGTATCGATGTATTCTCTTTGAGAAGAACGTAAGTGTACAACTGAGCGGAATGCCAATCAGGCAACAAAGTGGGTGGACCAAGGGAGTTCAGCGACGCGACGAGATTCATATGAAAGTGAGAATTTTCCGGAGTATCGCTCATTACTCCGGTAACAATGTAATCATGGTCGACATCACGCCAATCGATTCTTACGACCTTCCCGAGCGCACCGCTCGTTCCGAAGTACTTATGCGCCATGGTTTCGCTTAGTACTACGGAATACGGGTTGCGCAGTGCTGTGTTTGCACTCCCCTCGAAAAGATGGACGGTGAATACATCAAAGAGAGTCGAGTCCGCGTAGAAGCAGTTTGTTTCATTGAAGACTTTGTCATTGAATTTCACTACGACATTCCCGCCAGGCCCGAATAACCTCACAACATTTTCCACCTCCGGAAGTTGTTTCAAAGCTGCCGCCAGTGGTGGAGCTGTCATAGCCATGTCGAGAGTCCCGTTGGCATCTTTGATGGACGTCGTTACCCTGTAGATTCTGCCAGCATTCGTGTCGTAATTGTCGTAACTCGACTCGTCCTGAACCCAGAGCATTATGAGGATGAATGCTGTAAGAGATACTGACATCCCTACCATGTTTATGAGTGAATGGAGCATTCTCTTCCGGATGCTACGCAAGGCAATCTTCAGATGGTTCTCTAACATGTCTCCACTACAATTTTCAATAACCAATGATCAATGATATTCTTGGATCGTCAAATCACTTCCAGATTATTCATCAGTTAACTACTTACCGGTCCAACTGAGAGTCAGTTCGCAATAGCCCTTTTCAGCTTCAATCGGCACCGTAAACTCACATTTGAGGTCCTTAGCTCCGGAAATCTCCATCGCTCTCCGGTAAAATCCAATGATGCTCAATCCTATGAGGCGATGCGTTTTCGCAAACCCCGTGTACTTTATGATGGCTTTGCCCTCGCTCGGGAAACTCACCTCTGCAGCTACACCCCGGAAATATGTTTGATGGACTGCGGAAAGACGGTTCAGCACAAATCGTGGCGACCCAAATTTGATGAACATCTTGTAAATTCCGCCCAACTGCTTCTCGATTATTACTTCCGATCGCTTTATCAACTCCTTTTCATTTCCCTGCGCCGTTGCTTTTAAATCCGCTTCGAGAAACTCAACAAAAGCATCCAAAGGATACCAGCTAAACGGGAGCAGGTTTGTCTTTTCAAAAAGGGACCGTGTGTCCCCAGTCAGTTGACCGACGATAGTATTATACACTTGCTCACCGTTCCTTGACTTGACAGAGTTGACCGAGTCAATCACGACAGTTCCCTTGACTTCTACCATGTGCCCTCCATATGCATGAGTTAAAGGTAATGTTTCGTATTCGGAGTTTGCCTCCTGGATCATGGTCAAGATAACTGTCCTACCGAAAACTTGAAATTTGCTCCACTAACATTTCGATCTTATTCAGATCGCAGGGTTCTAATCTGATCTGGTAAATTTCGAGGTTACTCGTATCTTAATGTCTCCGTGACGTTTCACGGCGTCTCACAGCTCTCATTCGTCCCTAAGAGTTTCAACCCCGCGAAAGCGAAATCTCAAGTTTGCTCATATCGTAAACTTTCGATCGCGCTAGGCGCGGGATTTCGTCGCTACTCATAGCGTAGCGACTCAACCGGGTTTGCCGTCGCAGCTTTGATTGCCTGTAAACTGATCGTCACAAGGGCAACAAGTGCCACAATAGCTGCCGATGCAACAAACGCCCACGGATCCATGCTCGTCTTGTAAGCAAAGTTGCTGAGCCATTTGTGCATTACAAAGTAGGCAACCGGCCAACCGATGAAGTTCGCCGCGATCACCCACTTCAGGTATTCTCTCGAAAGGAGCGACAGTATCCCTGGCACCGAAGATCCGAGCACTTTCCTTATCCCGATTTCTTTCCGCCTCAGCTCAATCGAGTATGAAGCCAATCCGAGAAGTCCGAGCAATGCAACGAAGATCGCGAGCCAGCTGAATAACAAGAACGCTTCACGAAACGAGATCTCCGCTCGATATACGTCGTCGAATTCCTGATCAAGGAAATGGTACTCAAACGGCACCGTCGGAGCAAATTCATGCCAGACCTTCTCAATCGAATTCATCGTCTGCAGTAAATCGCCTGAATGAAGTTTGGCCGAAACATAACTGAAGTGGCCGATCTCCGGATAATCTGTAATAATCAATGGCTCGATCGGATAGTACAGCGAAGAATAATTAAAGTCCTTCACTTCGCCGATCACAGTGTTTATCCAGCTCCTCCTTATCTTCATGCCAACAGGATCTTTCCATCCCAGGAGTTTTGTCAGAGATTGATTTATGAGATAGGCATGCTGATCTGAAGCGTTGTGTTTGCTGAAATTTCTTCCCCTGGTCAGTTCGACTCCGAAAGTTTTGAGAAAATCTTCGTCGGCATCCAGGACGTGAATCATGATGGGCCAGTTGTATCCCTGCGGCTGATAACCGTTGCGCGTAAATCCATTTGATGGGATATCGGAAGATGCGGCCGCGCTCACAACACCCGGCACCCGGCCTAACTCGGCTTTGAAAGCCTCATATTTAGTCATCAAATTATCGTTAACAAGCGGCATGACGACTAT
This sequence comes from uncultured Bacteroidota bacterium, assembly GCA_963704305.1. Lineage (GTDB taxonomy): Bacteria > Bacteroidota > Ignavibacteria > Kryptoniales > JAKASW01 > JAKASW01. Next base: position 3,708,161 of record OY969888.1, read on the forward strand.
GTTTTCCCTGTCAAAACCAAGATTTCTTGTCCTCATGAACTGCAGCTGCTCACCAATCACGAATGTCGAAATGATAAGCACGATTGAAATGGAAAATTGAAGTACGACAAGCGATTTTCTCAGCAGGAGTTTTTGTCTTCCTCCAGCGATGCTTCCCTTCAGAGTATCAGCGGGGCGGAACGAAGATATGAAGACAGCAGGATATAGGCCTGCCATCAATCCGGTGATGACCATGATAGACAGGAGAAACACGACGAACTGTCCGTCGATAAGCTGTGAAAGCGTGAGATGTTTGCCGATGAAGTTGTTGTACCACGGCATCAACAGCTCAACTAACATCAATGCGAGTAGCAACGCGAACAGACTCAGCAGAACAGACTCGGCAAGAAACTGTAAAACGAGTGACTTCCTTTGTGCGCCCAGGACCTTTCTCATCCCAACTTCCTGCATCCTGCCGGCTGCGCGTGCCGTGGAAAGGTTAATGAAATTCGCACACGCAATGAGGAGAATGAAAATCGCAATCGCTGAGAACGTACTAATGTTTTGGCGAATGGCCTCGGAATCGTCATTGTAATGAAGGTGAATATCTTTCAACGGCTCCAAATGCGCATCTATCTTCCATCCACCTGCAGACCACTCTCTGTTGATGTAGGGCCATAGGAACGCAGGAAATTTTCCATTCACCCCGGCTTCTGAAGCGTTCTTCTTTAACAGCACGTAGGTTATGTACTGGTTGCCGCCATCCCATCCGAGGAACACGTTGGGCATGTTGTAGAGTGTCGAGAAAGAAATTATCGAGCTGAACTGGACGTCAGAATTCGATGGCGGATCTTCTGCAATTCCAGTGACTGCATATGAAGCGCCATCTATCGAGACAACCTTTCCAACAGCGTCCTCCTTTCCGAAGATCTTCGTGGATGTGCTTCGAGTTAGCACGATCGAATAGGGATCTGTCAACGCTTTGCTTTCGTTCCCTGCAATCAAATGAAATGAGAAGATGGTGAACAGGCTTGAGTCTGCATAAGTAAGGTCTTCTACCCTGAATGACCTGTCGCCGTACGTGAGGTACTTCGTTCGTAGCATGGCAATGCGGACGAAATTGTCGACCTCCGGCATGTCCTTCAACATCGCCGGTCCAAGAGCGGCTACAAATTCGGGGGAGTCGCTCGCGAGCTTTCCTTCAGCTGTAAATGCAAGGCCAACGCGAAAGATTCGCTCTCTGTTCTTATCGAATGAGTTGAAACTGTGCTCGAACTTGATGTTGAGAGCGATGAGGAGAACTGCTGTCAGGCCTATTGACAGGCCGAGAATATTAATCATCGAGAAGATCTTCTGGCTTCTCAATGTTCGAAGCATGACTTTGATATAGCTTACAAGCATGGCATTCCTCCGACTGAGAGCTTAAGCTAACTTGACGATTTCGCCGGGCCCAGGCGCAATCATCAAAACCCAAATCGTGTAGATACCGAGGAGAGTCCCGAAGGGAAAGTTCAATAGTGAGACGAACCCTACGGCTATGACGAGTCCCTTGGCCCACCTTTGTTCCGTGAGGATCCCGATCCCGCCAATAATACCCAAGAGAGATACGAACGCCTCGATCCCGAGAATGACAATTACGAAATCTCTCACAAACCATAACTCCATTTCGCCACTCATCCACGTAAAATAGCTCAGCGCGAGTACGGCTATCGAGAGGCCAACAACGTGAAATGCTCCCAGCCCGATGTACAACAGCCCAAGTACGTTAAGATGTCTCTCCATTGCAGTTCCTCCCTTAGTTTAGGTACGTGTTATCACGATGTCTATGATTCCCTTATCAGATAACGATTCGACACATCCTTTCTCCAAATCTCGACGGCCAGTGATCAACGATCATTGCCAGTCAATTGAGTTTTCTGCACCCACCTCGAGTTAAAGTGCAACAAACATACCACATGAATCACTAAACAGGATTGCATTTCAGGTATTCTAGAGACCAATTTGCCCTCGAATTGTCCGGTTTCGGACGCTGGCGTCCGTTTCCGTACGACCAGACTGACAGATGTCTCGAATCCGTAATTAGGGATATTAACTCTTCATTGATTCTTCCGACCAGGATCTCACTCGTGAAGAATCTCATGCATAGCACAGCTCCGAAGACAATCTCCGATACCCTCCCTACCCGTTCCCGTAAATTCGTAGTCCGTTTCTTTTATGATTTCACTTCTTACATAGCTCGTATCGGCCGGTAAGACATTGCCTCAAGAAACACTATCCGTTTGCTTGTCGGAGGACGGGCGGTAAACAAATTTGCATTAAATCCTTTCTCGGCATTCATTTTTCTTCCAACCGGATGAAGAACGCACCAGTGGGCCGAGACGCGCTTGATTATTCTGAACTCGGCGTCTATGTTTGATCGAGCAGTTTAGTGGAAGGCGAAGTTGATGAGATGGCATCATGGTTACACAACTCCCTGAGAATTTGTCACCGTGGATATTCAAAACAATAAAAAAGGCCGATGCGCAGTTCGAATGAAACAATGAAAAAGAACGGGCCGTCTCAGAAAAAAACAAATTCCTCTGCAAAGAACAGCGGCCAGCAGCCCACGAGAAAACTTTTCTACCTTGTCATATTTATGATTCCGATCCTTTTCTTCGTGATTCTTGAAGTTGCGCTTCGGATTTTCAGCTATGGCCACGACTATTCTATGTGGGTAAGTCCTGTCAAGGGAGCTTTGAAGCTGAATGGCTATGACTATTCATTGGAGGTAAGTCCAGTCAGAAAAGTGCTCACTCTGAATCCGGATATTGGTTACAAATATTTTCACAATATTCAGAATATTCCCAGCTCCGACGGTGATGCATTCGAGGAGTCGAAGAGCTCCAACACATTCAGGGTATTTGTTCTCGGGGAAAGCGCTGCCGCCGGTTATCCTTTCATTCCAAATGGATCTTTTTCAAGATACCTTGAGCAGCGATTGAGTCTCGAGTATCCGGATTCCAAAATAGAGGTCGTGAACTGTGCCATGTCAGCCATAAACAGCTACACAATGCGCGACTTCATGTCCGGGGTTCTGAAGGAAAAACCTGATTTGATAATCATCTATGCCGGAAACAACGAATACTATGGCGCTCTGGGAGTGGGCTCCATGGAATCTTTCGGCACATCGCGAAACCTTATTAACATTGTAATATATCTTGAACAGTTCAGGACGTTTCAGTTGTTGAGAAATGTAATTAAAGAATTATCCGGCATCTTCGAAAAGAAGCGGCTGCCTTCGGGCACTTTGATGTCCTACATGGCTCGAAACCAATATATTGCACTCGATTCTAAAGTTTCTGAAGATGGGATCGCTCAGTTCGAAGAAAACATGACCGACATTCTTGATATGGCAAAGAGGCAAAGTGTTCCGGTCATATTGGGAACTCTTGCCTGCAATCTGAAGGATCAATATCCGTTCGTTTCAATAAGAGAGAAAGGGCTTCCCCGTGCCGACACGGTTTTCACGGAGGCAAGAAGAGAGTTGGCAAAGGAGGAGTACCAAGCTGCCGATTCTCTTTTTAGATATGCAAGGGACCTTGATGCATTGAGGTTTAGGGCACCGACTGCAATCAACAGAGTAATTTGCAAGTTGGGGAGCGAATTTAATTATCCTGTGGTGAATATAGATTGGGCATTCGACGCGATCAGTCCCGACCACATTGTCGGCGACAATCTCATGACCGACCACCTTCATCCGACTCTTCGCGGTTACCAGATTATCGGTCGTCTTTACTATCGCGAAATGGAAGAAGCAAACCTTCTCCCGAAAACGAACCCTCTCGGTCTCACAGATTGGCAGCAAGACAGCATTACAATTGCTAACTTTCCCTTCTCGAAGCTCGATTCCGTAATAAGCGACTACAGAATAAAAGATTTGAAAAACGACTGGCCTTATGTAAGCGAGTCAAACAAAATTCCGTCTTATAAATTATTTGCTCCAAAGGACTATATCGATTCACTTGCATACAGCGCGGTGATGAACAGAACAGGTTGGGAGACTGCCCATAAGTATGCATCACTATGGTACTTATCCAGAGGAGACACGGATTCCTTCGTTCGGATCATGAACGTTTTGATAAACCAATTTCCGTACACACTGGTCAATTATGATTTTGCTATCACTGAACTTCTAAAGGCGAAGGACTACGCCAGAGCGTATTACTTCCTGACTGGGAGAAATAAATTACAAGCGAATGCATATACCGAAAAGTGGATCGGCATCATCGATCTTGTGGAGCGTCGGGTTGACTCAGCGAAGAACCATCTCGACGCATCTTTGAAGTACAATGATGGAGATGCCCAGGTCTGGTATTACCTGGCGGAAGCCTACGTCGGCGAAAGGGATTACCAGACGGCTCTTCAGGCAATCGAAAGAGCGCTCCTGTTGCAGCCGAATTTCCCCGTAGCAGCAGAACTTGAGATGCAACTGAAGGAAACCGTTCGCCAAAAGTAGGACGATATTCTAGAATCGGACCCCGCAAGCTAACGTCGTTCACTTTGAATTGCATAATTGCTAATTCGATTACAAACCTACCCGCAAAGGCGAGATTTCAAGCTTACTCATAGCGCAGGCTTTCAACTGGGTTTGCCATTGCTACCTTGATCGCTTGATAACTGATGGTGAGAAAAACGATCACGAGCCCAGAAAAAAAGGTGATCAAAACTGAAACAACGCCGGCGTTTATGTGATACGCGTATCCCTGCAACCAATTATTTGTAAAGTAAATACTAATAGGTAACGAGATCGCAGTTGAAAAAAATAAAATCATTACAAACTCTTTCGTCAGCAACAACAAGATACTTGAGATGGATGCACCCAGCACTTTCCTGACACCGATTTCTTTCACACGGTGCTGGATCACAAAAAGAGACATCCCGAGTAAACCGAGACATGCGATGAAGACTGCGAGACCGGTAAAGTATCCAATCATATCAGCGAACCTATAATCGCGCGAGTACATCGCACTGATTCTATCGTCAAGGAATTGATAATGGACTTCCCCTCCTTCGAATGCTTCAATTTTATTCTCGATGGCTCGAATAGTATTTTTCGCATTCTGTGAATCTTTCAATCTGACAACGATGTCATATTGCCAATGAGACTGATCTTCGTAAAACACCGCAGGGTCGACCTTGTGGCGCAGAGAAAGAAAATTAAAATCTCTTACAACCCCAATGATGCGACGCCCTTCGAACAACTGCTGTGACGGATTTGTAATTCCAAATTCTTCAATAGCTTCTTGATTCATGATGAGGGCATCTTGCGCTTCTCCTGGTGGTACCTGTCCGAAAGTTTTTCCGTAAACCATTTTCATCCCCAACGTTTCAAAATAATCCCGGCTTACCCAATCTTCGGCAAACGAAACAAGCCTTTGAGGATCAACAACATTTGGCGCCTGCCCAATAACAGCTCCAGCACCTCCTGGAGTTGGAGGCATCCACGTGCCAGTGGCAACCGAAAGCACGTTCGGGACGGCTTCCAAATCTGACTTAAGCGCCCCGAAACTGTTTGCGTTGACCTTATCAACGAAACTGGTCTTCCAATTAGAAAACACCACTAAGTTCTTGGTGTCGAAGCCCATTTCTTTAGTGTGGAAATATCGCATCTGCCTGTATATCGTGACTGATGCTAAGATTAGTCCCATAAAAATAATCATCTGACCCCCGATCAGGACTCTCCGGACGTTTACTCGCCCACGTCCCCGATTAAATTTGTTCCTCAAGATCTCAGCCGGATGAAGACGAGAAAGATAGAATGACACATACCCGCCTGACAGAATTCCTGCAACAAGGGTGGTACATATATACAGGGCAATGGACTCAAGGCTATGGCTATAGTCAGTTGGTAGCCTCTTCCCTAGCAAGGTCGTCAAAGAAGGCATAAAAAGTTCAACGAGCACCAACGCAATTGGAAGTGATAAGACTGAGACAATCAGTGATTCGACCAACGCTTGCTTTGCGATATCAGACCTAGAAGCTCCAACAGCCTTTCGAACGCCGACTTCATTCATCCTGGCACTCGCTCTTGCGGCACTTAGTATCATGAAGTTCACGCAGGCAATGAGAAGAGTTAACAGTGCTATTGCCGAGTATATCTCGACGTCTGACAGACTTCCCGCAGGGATCAGAAAAGTGTTTACAATTGTTTCCGGTCGAAAGTATAAGTTCTTGAGCGGAACGAGATGGAGCCCCAGCGGCCAAGTTGGGATGGTTGAATGTTTTTGCGAAAAGACAACCAACTTCTTGCTCAATTGTTCGGCCGAATTCTTACTAGACAGGAGAAGATAGGTATCGATTAGTCCCGGCATCCACGCGTTGAGAATATCTGGATTGCCGGCATACATTCGCATTACCGATTCTTCGGCTGGAAAGATGGGGAGAATGCAATCCGCCTGAAAGGTCGAAGTCGAAGGAATGTTTGCCATAACTGCCCTGATTGTGAAATAATGTTCGGCACCTGACCAGCTCACATTGATCACCTGTCCAACCGCTTCACCATCGCCGAATATTCTCTTCGCCATTCCCTGGCTAATAATTGCATAGTCTCGTTCGGCAAACGCTTCTTCAAGATCTCCTGAAACAATCGGCAACGTTAGGATCTTGAATATACTTGAGTCGGCCGCGACACATTGAACAAAGGCAAATGATTTTCCTCCGTATTTTATGCTGCACTGCAAGGAACTGCATCTGGCAAATTCTTCAATTTCCGGATAATCAGCTTTCAGGGTCGGGCCTATGGGAAATGGTACCAAAGGTTGTGTCCATCCTTGGCTCTTGAAAGCCCAATCCATTGTCAGAAGATAAATCCTGTCCAACTTCTCGTTGTATCTGTCGTAACTCAGCTCATGAACGGAGTATAATAGAATAACAAAACATGAGGCCAGCCCAATTGACAATCCTAGAATATTTATGAGAGAATAGGTTTTGTTCTTCAGGAGATTTCTGAAAACGATCTTAAGATAATTCCATATCATGGCACATACCTCTTCATGAGCAAGGTGCCGAGCGCAAATAATACAGCGGGGTCATTCATATCTTAAACTCTCCATCCCGGTTCACAGGATTTCGTCATTTCGATTCATATCTCAAGGACTCGACCCCGCCAAAGCGGGATGTCGGCATTACTCGTACCGTAATGCCTCCACTGGATTGGCTGTCGCAGCTTTAATTGCTTGATAACCAACCGTAATGAGCACGATCAAAAGTGTTAATCCTCCTGCAGAAACAAATACCCACAAACTTTCATTGATGCTATAAGCAAAGCTCTGTAGCCATTTGTGCATGGCAAAGTACGCGACTGGCCAAGCTATGATGTTGGCTAGCAGCGCCCACACAACGAAATCTTTTGTGAGTGCTGACACCACATTAGCAACAGATGCACCCAGCACTTTGCGGATTCCTATTTCTTTGGTCATGTTCTCGGCAACAAACGATACGAGCCCGAACAAACCGAGACACGCGATGAGTACCGCCAGGATTGAAAAACATACAAATATGTCCCCCATTCTACCTTCCGACTGATAGAGTTTATCGACCTCCTCATCAAAAAAATGTGTGCTGAATATGTTGTCTGGATATTGCCGATGGTAAATTTGTTCCACCATAGCAATCGTCTTCCGAATATCTTTTGAATTTACACGGACATACAGATGCTGAAATCCATACATTGATAATACCAGTGGCTCGATTTCACTCCGTAACGATCTGAAATTAAAATCCTTTACAACCCCAATAATCTTGCCTTCTTTTCCAGCGCCCACCCGTTTACCGATTGGATTCTTCATATGCATGGCTTTTATCGCCGCCTCATTAACCACAAAGCCATTAGCTTCATCGGATGGGTAATCTCTTGAAAAGAATCTCCCCTCCACCATCTTCAGTTTAAATGCCTGAGCAAAGTCTTCGTTGACATATAGAGTCGGGAAGCTAATTAACTTCGCGCTCTTATCCATTCCTTCATAATCAAGAACGTTATTTGTGCCGATATTCAGAACCATGTCTCCTGAGGCAGCCACGCTAATAATTTCTGGATGCTGAAGGAGTTCATTCTTTATAGTTTCATATTTGCCACCAAAATCTTCCGTCTCCAGGTAGATAAGATTTTCTTTATCGAATCCCAGGTCTTTGTTCTTCATGTACTGGAGCTGTTGATATATGATAATAGTCCCGCTAATGAGTGCGATCGAAATGGTGAGCTGGCCAATTACCAATATCCGCCTAAGCAGCGACGAGCGCGAATGTACCAGCATCTCCTCTTTCAGAATCTTCATCGGGGTGAATGATGAAAGAAATATTGCAGGATAACTTCCCGAAATAATTCCTGCAAAAACGAGGAGACAGCTTAGGCCGATAAGGATCTGGATATTTGAAAGATAGATGGACAGTGGTTTGCCAACAAAATTATCAAATGCCGGGAGAAATAATTCAACGATAGCTAAGGCAAGTACAAAAGCAATGGCAGAAATAAGAAGCGCCTCACCAAGAAATTGCCTTATAAGCTGAGGACGATTTGCGCCGATGACCTTCCGCAATCCGACTTCTTTAATGCGCCTCATGGATCGTGCAGTTGCCAGGTTCATGAAGTTAATGCATGCCATCAGCAATATGAAGAAAGCGATGATCGTAAAGAAGATTACGTATTGAATATTCCCTTCCTTAGTTTCGAACTTGAAGTCTGAATATAGATGTGTCTTGGTTATCGGCTGCAGAAAAAACTTCAGATGATTAATGGCATTCGGGCTGTACTTCTCCAGGAGCTTTTCAAATTCCGCGTTCATCCTATCGCTCACCGCCGAGTAAGAAACGCCCTCGTTCAGAAGAATATAAGTTTTATAATCCGAATTTTGTTCGAGCCAGCTATCCGGGGCTCGCGAAGTCCTGAGGAGATCGAAGGAAAGAAAACAATCGGTTTTCCGGAGATATTCATGCGTCTGCTGGGGAATGTTTTTCACGACTCCGGTGACTTTCAGTGGATGCTGGACGTCGGGTTGTGTGATGGTCTTTCCCATGGCATCATCTCCACCGAAAAATTCTCGTGCAACATTTTCGGTGATGATTATGGAGTTAACATCATTCAAAGCGGTTTTAGGATCGCCCTTTACGAATCTGAATGGAAAAATATTGAAGAAGTGCGGCTCGACGAAGCGGCAAGTTGCATCGAGTTTCTTATCTTCGTATTTAAGTTTCTTTACGTCCTGGTTCACTCTGGTTACTTCCTGGATACCAGGGACATGTTCTTTTAGCCAATTGGCAAATGGACCGGGCGTTGCAAATATCTGCGTACCATCAATATCCCAAATCACACGGCAGACACGATCGGCATTTTTGTTATAGCGCTCATAACTCAACTCATCCTGCACCCACAACATGATGAGTATGAAACAGGCCATCCCGATAGCGAGCCCAGCAATGTTGATAAACGATTGTAGTTTGTTTTTTGAGATGTTTCTTACTGCAATCTTGAAGTAATTCTTCAGCATACCCTTCCTCCAAGCTTCAACGACCAGTGACCAATGATCATTGCTGATTGTTCATTGCTAATTGACTCACTCATATCGTAGGCTCTCCATGCCGCCTTGCGGCATCTCGTCATCTTTATTCATAACGCAAGGACTCGACCGGATTTGCCGTCGCCGCTTTGATCGCCCGAACACCTACGGTCATAGACGCAATTACGAAAGCCATTCCGCCCGCCACCGCGAACATCCACCAACTCAATGGAATTCTATAGGCAAAATCCTGAAGCCATTTGCTCATGAAGTACCACGCTATCGGAATGGCGACGATATTTGACAGAACAACCCATGTCAAAAAGTCCTTTGAAAGAGTAAGCACGATGTTAGACATAGACGCACCCAGCACCTTGCGAATGCCCACTTCTTTTGTCCTCTGCTCCACGGAGATGGATGCGAGACCCAACAATCCAAGACACGAGATCATTATCGAAATTAAGGAGAAGTACTGGAAGATGGTACGCATGCGGAACTCTGAGAAGTATTGTTTATTCATTGAATCGTTGTAGAAGTAGTAATCGAGCGGTACACCCGGCATTTGTTCATGCCATACCCTTTCGATGAAGGAAATAATACCCTGGGGTTTTCCAGGCCTGATTCGGACAGACAAGACCCTATAGCGACTATCTTGCTGATTACTATCGGGAATTGTAAAAATCAGAGGTTCAATTGCCGTGTGGAAGGACGCAAAATGGAAATCTTCCGTCACGCCTATGATTCTGCCGTTCTTCCCCCACAACCGTATTTCCTTGTTAAGGGGAGAACTGAATCCCATAGTCTTTGCTGCCTCTTCGTTAATCACGAAAGCAGCAGTTCTGTCGGTTGGATATTCCCTCGAAAAGAATCTTCCCTGAATCATTTGGAATCTATAAGTAGTTGCAAGATTGTAGTCGGAATGAAGGACCCAGAAGTGTTTTTCTTCATTCTCCGGTTTCCCCTGCCACCAGACGCCTACGGTTCTGGTTATTGAACTACTCACAGGTTCCGAACGTGATATGCTTATTACGTCCTGGTTTGCCGCTATTTCATTTTTCAACGACTCAAATTTTTTGTTCGCGTCGGCTGTCATTCGAATACAAAACAAATTTTCTTTATCGAACCCCAGGTTACTATTCATGACAAAGGACAGCTGATTGGAAACCACAATGGTGCACAGAATCATGGCCACGGAGACAGCAAATTGAAAAACAACAAGCCCCGACCGCGTAAATAATCTTCCAGGGTTCAACTTTAAATGCTTCCGGAATATTTCTACAGGATTGGACGAAGAGAGCAGCAACGCAGGATAAATGCCTGATGCAAGGCCTGTAACCACTGTGACAGCGAGTGAAAGGATGATGAACGAAGGCTCCAAGTATTTGATCACCAATCTCTTTCCCGACAAGGCATTAAATTCCGGCAAGAAGATCTCAACGAGGAGAATTGCCAACACGAATGCGATCGAAGAAAGAATCAAACTCTCACCTAAGAATTGGATCACCAATTTCTTTCTACTCGCTCCAATGGTTTTCTTAACGGCTATTTCCTTTCTCCTCTTTAGGGAAAGAGCGGTGGATAAATTCATGTAGTTGATGCTTGCTATCAAAAGGATAACTATAGCTATTGCAATGAATATTCGGACATATTCAATGCTACCTGTTGTTTGTAGGAACTTGATGTTGCCACCGAACAAATGGATCCTTGTAAGTGGAAGGAGCGAATAGCTCAGATTATCGGTGTTTTGATTCGGAAAGTTCCTTATCTCACATTGTCTAATCTTTGACGATAGGTTCTGAAGATCGGCATTATCTTTTGTCTCAATGTAAGTGTAAAAAGATTGGTCGTACCAGGTGTTGAAATCTATTCCAATGGATTTAAACCAGCTTGCGGGCAAAATAATTTGAGTCCGAATCTGTGATTGCGACGGAATCTTTTCAAGAACTCCACTTACCTTCACCGCGCTCTTGTGCCCAAAACCTGAAACATCCAGCGATTTACCAACCGCATCTTCAGTACCAAAATATTTTTGCGCCGTTTCCTGGTCAATGACAATCGAGTTCGGGTCGGAAAGCGCTGTGGATGGATTTCCCTCCTTGAGCTTCAAAGAAAAAAGATCGAAGAAATCAGAGCGCGCAAAGGACACGTTTTCTTCAAATGCCCTGTCTCCGTTCTGAATCAGAAATTCAAATTCCGACGGAAGCTGCATGATGCTTGTTGATTTCCTAATCTCAGGTAATTCCTCCTTCAATGCGGGCGCAAGCATGGTGGAAGTAACCGCCGTCATCCCGCTGCGATCCCCGCGAAGCACAAGATAGATATGATCGGAGTCTTTAAAGAATTTATCATAGCTGAACTCATCCTGTGCCCATAGAAGAATTAATACGGTGCATGCCATCCCTGCCGCCAGCCCCACAATGTTGATAAATGAAAACACTTTGTGACGGGAAAGATGTCTAAAAGCGATCTTGAAATAATTTTTCAGCATACACGATCTCCAATCTTCATTGATCAGCGATCAATGGTCATTGATAATTGTTCATTGTATTCATTCATATCTCAGGGTCTCCATGCCGCTTTGCGGCATCTCATTTCTCTCATTCGTACCTCAGTGATTCGACCGGATTTGCCAACGCGGTCTTGATCGTTTGGTACGAGATGGTGGCAAGCGCAACCAGGATTACGAGCAAAGCTGATTCCACGTAGACCATGGATCCCGTCTTGACGAAATAGGGAAGGAACTTATGAGGATCTACCAGCGGTACACGGACAAACAGCAGCGCGAGAATTATTGATATCGCGACTAACTTTATGGTTTCTTTGTTGAGCTTCAGGAAAATTCCGAATGTCGTAGCTCCCAACACTTTTCGAATCCCGATTTCCTTGGTCCTGCGTTCGGCAGTGTAAGCAGCCAGGGCGTATATGCCGAGACATGCAATGGCAATAGCCATGAAAGTGAAATAGCTGCAGACCTGCAACACCTTTTCCACAATCCGGAAGTAGCGGTCAAACGATTGCTCAAGAAAAGAATATTCAAAAGGATGATTCGGATATATCTCTTTCCATTTCATCCCGATGTAATCGATTGTCCGGTCGACATTCCGCGGCGAGATTCTGATAAGGACGTAGTTGAGATCATCCGGCCTGTCACTTATGCACAGCGGCTCGATGACGCGGTATAACGATGCGAGGTGAAAGTCCTTCACGACTCCGCAGACCATCCCCCTAGAGAGGTCACCCCGGCCAGTGTTGTATTGAATTGATTTCCCGATCGGATCTGCCCAGCCGAATTTCTTTGCTGCGGTTTCATTGATGATCAACGCGTTGTCCGTATCTGCCGGGAATTCTCTGGAAAAATTCCTTCCCTGAGCGAGATTTATCTCCATCGTGGGGACAAAATCGCAATCCACATTCATTTCGTCCATGACCTGCATTTGTTCTCTGGTATATCCTTGTGGGATCTTGAAGTCTCTCGGTACATTCCATCCGGGCAATGTCGATGTGGCCGCAACGTTAACGATGCCTGAATAATTCCGAAGTTCCTTCTTCAGGGACTGGATCGATATTCTGACTTCCTCATCGGCAATTGGCAGCACGACAATATCATGTTTATTAAACCCCAAATCTTTATTTCTCATATAATGTATTTGATATCCGAGAATAATCGTCTGGATAATAAAGACAGTCGATGTAAAAAACTGCATCACTACAAATATGCTGCGGAGGTTAACCTTAGTCGCACCGACTGTCAGTTCCCCTTTTATTACATGGACCGGATGAAACCGCGAAAGACAAAACGCGGGATAGCTTCCTGCCGTCGCGCCCACAAGAATCGCAAGAGCGAAAAATCCGAGGAACAGCAACGGTCTTCCGGTGACATTGAATTCCAATTTCTGTCCGATAATTGAGCTGAATGCAGGAAGAAGGAGCTCTACAAGAACAAGGGAAATAGTAAACGAGACAATACTCAGGATGACGGCCTCGCCGATAAACTGGAGAATCAGTTTGTTCCTGCTTGCCCCGACAACTTTTCTTATGCCTACCTCTTTCGCACGGCTGGCTGAACGAGCGGTAGATAGATTAATAAAATTAAGACATGCTATGAGCATGATGCACACTGCGAACATCAGGAAAAAATATACCTGAGTAATTCGACCGGGCGGATATCCTTCAAGATGGGAATAGAGGTGGATCTTGGTCAGTGGGAACAAAAAGAACTTTATTGATTTACCCTGAACCTTCAGAGTGTCCCCAATATACTTATCGATGAGTGCCGGGAACTTCTTCTCGACGGACCTGTAATCGACGTTGCTATTCAAAAGAACATAGGTTTGATCTTCGAAGGACAACCAGTTTTCCAAATTAGGATATCTTTCAGCGTACAATGTTTCAAAAGAAAAAAGAATGTTGATTTGAAGATGTGAATTGTCCGGTATGTTCTTGATTACTCCCGTGACAAGATAATCGTGTTTATTGTTGATCCTCAGTATATTCCCAACCGGATTTGCACTGCCGAAATACTTTTCCGCCATTTCTTCCGTAATGACCGCTGTGTATGGTTTCAGCAACGCCTCCTTAGGATCGCCTCTAATCATTGGGAAAGTAAATACATCCAGAACAGACTGGTCGACGTAATAGACATCGTCCTCGTAGAATTGCCTGTCTTCATATCTGACAATTACTTTTCCGGCGTTATGGAATCGCACCACATTAGAAATTCCTGGCAGATCTTTTTCCAGGGCGAGAGCAGCGGGAGCGCTTGACAAAGGCTCCCGTATCGTTCCTTCGGCGGTAGTTAACTCTCTCCCGAGCCGGTAGATATTATCCGCATTCTTATTGAAGCGATCATAACTTATTTCATAAAGGACATAGATTATAATCAGGAAGCTGCAAGTCAGTCCCGCGACAAGGCCCAAAATATTTACTAATGAAAAGACCTTGTGCTTGAGTAGATTCCTAATTGTGATTTTCAATTGATTCTTAAGCATACAGTCCCTCTGACTCCCGATGACCGGTGGTCAATGATCATTGTTCAAAGAAAATCGAGCTTATTCATACCTCAGGCTCTCGATCGGATTTGCTGTCGCTGCACGAATGGCTTGAAGACTCACGGTCATGAGTGCAATCGACAGTGTGAGCGCGCAAGTCGTGACGAATATCCAGAATCCTATGTTTGTCCGGTATGCAAATTCCTCGAGCCATTTGTTCAGGACGAAGTAGGAAATAGGAAGCGCGATGAGATTCCCGACGAAAACCAGCAGCAGGAATTCTCTGGCGAACAATCTCAATATGTCTGGTATCGTGGCACCGAGAACTTTGCGGACACCGATCTCTTTTGTTCTCTGAGTTACCTTGAGTGAAGCGAGTCCGAACAATCCCAGACCCGCGAGGAAGATTGCAAGCGCAGAGAATACTTCGATGATCGTCTCGGTTTCTTCTTCGGGTTGATAGCTCGCGATGTACTTATCTTTCACGAAGAAGTAAGTGAAAGGTGCATTCGGAAAAACTTTGTTCCAATTCTGCTTGAGAAAATCCAAGCCCTCGGCGATATGGGACGGACTCAGCCTGGCCGATACAAATTCATTTTCGTAGTACCCGGCCGCATATCTGTAAACCATTGGCTCCATGACGTTTTGGAGTGAAGCGATGTTTATGTCTTTCATGACCCCGATCACGGTTAATGGAAAATCATCGTGGGTGAATCTGATTTGCTTGCCGACAGCGTTTGTCCATCCGAGCTTTCTCGCAGCACTTTGATTTATAATTACCCCACCTTCCCTATCGCTGCCCCGTTGTGAAGAAAAATTTCTGCCGTCGGCTAAATTGATTTTATAAGTATTCAGGAAGTTCTCGTCCATTGAAGAGACAACCATTTGAATCGGTTGATTGCTGCTGCTCCCGACAGGGACAACGCCGAAAGTATTGTTGAAATAGTAACCGGGAATATTCTCCGAAACGGCAACAGATAGAATTCCGTTCGCCTGCCTGCTTTCGTTTATCGAATTCACATAAGCACTCACATTGTCGAATTGTCTGTTCTCGACCTGAGTCTCCATAGAAATCGCCACGACGTTATCCGGCTGGAATCCTATATCGTGATCTTTCATGAAACTAATCTGCTTGCTGATAAGAAAGACACTGGTTATCAGGACCGCCGCTATAACAAACTGACCTGCAACCAAAGCATTTCGGACGGTGCTTTTCGTCTTTACAGTTACGTGTTCGGCAAAGACTTCGGCCGGCTTATAAGTTGAGAGGAAAAATGCCGGATAGCTCCCCGCGACCAATCCTATTAGAATCCCAAAACCCAAGACTATGAAAATATTCGGCATTGTCAAAAGGGGATAAAGGGCGATCTGCTTTCCTGCCAGATTTCTGAACTGGTTCAGGAACAATTCAGAAAGTCCGACTCCGATTAACAGAGAAAGGAGAGACATCAGAACGGATTCACAAAGGAATTGCTTTATCACTTGGATCTTTTGCGCGCCCAACACTTTCCGAACTCCGATTTCCTTTGCCCGCTCCGCATAGCGCGAGACAGAAATGTTCATGAAGTTCACACAGGAAATAAAGAGTATTGAGATTGCAATTACTACAAGGATGACGAGAAAAGTTGGAGATACGGGTGCCACAATGTCATACTCAAAACCAGTGTCAAAGTGCACAGCCTTTAATGGCTCAAGACCAAGTTTTAGCCCCCCGCTCCTTATTTTCTCCGGGACGTATTTGTCGATAATCTTGGGAAATTGCTCGCGCAATTCGTCGGGTGTCATCCTGCCAATGAATGAAACGAAAGTGTGAGTTCCCCACGAATTCCACTTGTTCTCAAATCCAGGATCGAAATGCTCCCTGATCTTAGCAGGTATAAGTATGCCAAACTTGATGCTTGAGTTGACAGGGAAATCATCCAGAATGCCCGTCACCATGAAATCAAAATTGTTTATCTTCAACGACCTTCCCATCGGATCGACATTTCCAAAAAGCTTCTCTGCGAATTCTTTAGTAATGACAACTGAGTTTGGGCCATCTAGCGCCGACCCGCGATCACCTTCTAATAGTCGGAAACTAAAGACGTCGAAGAAGGATGGATCGCTGGCGAATACCATCTCCTTGAACGCCTTGTCGTCGTGGGAAACCCCGAATTCCATGAAGAAAAGTCGCGCGACTTTGAACATTCCAGGATAATCGTTCTGGAGTACTTTTGGCAGCGGATCAGGTGTAACTGCAAGGTAAGTTTCAGATGCGTTGCCGGGGGCTTTTGAGACAGAATAGATTCTGTAGATGTTTTTCGCATCTTTGTGGAAGGTATCGTAGTTCATTTCATTATAAACATATGAGAAGATCAACGCGAAGCTTGCGATCCCCAGCGAAAGACCGACGACATTGATGAAAGAATAGAGTTTGAATCTCAGAATATTTCTAATCGCGATTTTGAAATAGTTCTTCAGCATGCCCTTTCTCCATTTCTCAATAGTCAGCGATGTAATGATCATTGATAATTGTTCAATGTTAATTGATTTTACTCGTATCGTAAGCTTTCAACCGGATTTGCTATCGCGGCTTTGATCGCGTGCGAACTAACAGTCAGAAGCGCTATCACCAAGGCGAGGATACCGGAATCCACGAAGATCCAGAAGCCCATGTCGATTCTGTAAGCGAAGTTCTTCAGCCAATTGTTCATGACATAATACGCCAACGGCCAGGCAACAACATTTGCGATCAATACCCATTTGACGAATTGCTTCGAAAGGAGTACCACTATCTCTGCAACCGAAGCACCCAGCACCTTCCTTATCCCGATTTCCTTCGTTCGCTGTTCCGTGACGTATGCCGCCAGTCCCAAGAGGCCAAGACAAGCAATGAAGATTGCAAGGACCGAAAATGCCCCGGCTAGCTCGCTTGTTCTCTGATCTACTGCATAAAGTTTCTGAAGGTTTTCATCAAGGAAGTTGCAGCTGAATTGTTCATCGCCCGCATACTTCTTCCACGCTTTTTCAATGAAAGCAATCGTACTCAAGTGATCTCCCGGCGCCAGACGAACTGTGACAAACCGCCCGATGAATCCTCGTTTCGGGAATAAGCGAATGGCCAGAGGACGAATCGGTTCGTGAAGCGATCTGTAGTTGAAATCTTTCACCACTCCCACTATTTCAAATCTCAGTTCAGCTCCTGCAGGGCCCGCGCCCGGGAAAACGAGATGTCTGCCGACGATCCCTTTTGCGTTGAAGCTCTTTTCAACTTCTTCGTTGACGACAACAGCAGCACTATCCGAAGGATGTTCTTTGGAGAAGAACCTTCCATCGGCTATCCCTAACTTATACGTTTTTGCGAAATCATAATCGGAGAACATTAGCTGGATATCTTCGTATTGGTTCTCGGATGTTCCCTCAAGGCGGCACGCATTGTCCCCTCCCTGATTCCCAGGAATCCCATTTGAATTGGTAAGATCTACGACGGCTTTATTTGTTCTTAACTCATCTTCGAAGGACTGGAGTTGATTGGAAAGATCATTTGTTCCACTTACCACGATAGTCTCTTCTTTGTCGAATCCAAGATTCCTTGTCTGGACATATCTGAGTTGTGCGAAGATAACGAAAGTTCCCACTAACAATGCAATCGAGATCGCAAATTGGAAAACCACCAGTCCGCTTCTAAGTAATGATTTCCTTCCTCCTTTTCTGGTGTCCGATCTCAGAACGTCGATAGGATGGAAGGAAGATAAGTAGAAGGCGGGATAGCTTCCTGCAATGATTCCAACGACGATCGCAAAGCAAACAAGGACAGGGATTGTCAACAGATTGCCGAACAAGTGGAAGCTCATGCTCTTGTTTGCGATCCGGTTGAAAAAAGGAAGCAGGAGCTCGACAATCCCGACTGCCAGTACAACCGCAATAATGCTCATTAAGATCGACTCAGACATGAACTGTCCGACGAGATATGATCGGATCGATCCCAACGTTTTCCTGACTCCGACCTCTTTCGCTCGCTTCTCCGACCGTGCCGTGGCGAGGTTAATGAAGTTTATGCATGCGATCAGCAATATCGCGATGGCTATTGCGGAAAATATGTAAACGTACATGATGTCGCCATTCGCCTCTATCTCATAATCGAGATGCGAGTTGAGATGTATCGACGTAAGAGGCTGCAGGACGAATCCATACTTGTTTCCAGTAGCCCTGAACTGTTCGAGAGAAATACCGGTTATGGCCTTCAACTGCGGACTGCCATATTTAACAACTTCATCATCCAACTTCTTTTGAAATTCAACAAGGTTTACTCCTCTTCGGAGTAGAAAGTACGTGTAATAGTTGTTGCTCAGCCATGTTGGATTTCTGCTGTCCTGCATTGTCGTGAGTGAAGCTATGAAATCCGGATGTAAATGTGAATCCTGAGGGATGTCTTTGATTACACCGGTTACGATAAAGTCATCCTGTTTCCCTGTTTTCAGAATCTTGCCGACCGGGTCCTCATTACCGAAATACTTATGCGCAATCGATTCGGTGATCACTACAGTGTTCGGTTGAGTGAGAGCCGTTCTCGAATTTCCCGCGACAAAGGGAAACGTGAATACGTTGAACACGGTTGAGTCTGCCCCGAAAAATTTTTCTTCGGTGAAGGTCTTGTCTTTATATCGAACCGCGGTAGAACCGCTCTTGACCAAGCGAGTATACGCGACAACCTCCGGGAGATCGTGATAGACTGACGGGCCCATTGCGGCAGGAGAGAGTGCCATATTCATATCATGTCCGTTTACCCGGCCGAGCAGCCTCGGTCGATATATCCGGTCCGCAAACTTGTTAAACCTATCATAGCTCAACTCGTCTCTCACGTACACCATGATTGCAATACAGCACGCTATGCCCACTGCAAGGCCGACTATGTTGATGACCGAGTACGCTTTGTAGTTTCTTAAATTTCTCAAAGCTACACGCAGATAATTTCTGATCATTTACTGATCCTCCTCACTCTGGCCTGATTTGCATACCGCAGATTCCAGGCACGATAATTTTTGCACGCCCGCCATTTTCCCGCCTCTCTCCCCTTAACACGGTACATTCATGTCACGGCGGATCGATTCCCTGTCACAGATTTAGAAGCTCATTCACAACGCAAGTTTGTCATGCCGCCTTGAGGCACCTCATCATTCTTAATCATAACCAAAGGACTCGATCCATCAGATGCGGGATGCCGACGTTTCTTATATCTCAAAGAATTCATTTCGTTAAGGGCGGATCTCAAGTTTACTCATAGCGTAAAGATTCCATGCCGCTTTGCGGCATCTCGTCACTTTTATTCATATCGCAAGGACTCGACTGGATTTGTCGTTGCCGCTTTGATCGCATGGAAGGTTACCGTAAACAGCGCAATCAGCAACGCCATAATTCCGGAAATCAGGAAAACCCATATGCCGATGCTTGTTTTATATGCAAACTCCTGAAGCCATTTGTTCATTGCATAGTAGGCGAGCGGCCATGCAATGACATTTGCAATGACGACCCATTTCGTGAATTCTTTTGAAAGCATATAGACAATTTCAGTTACCGACGCGCCAAGAACCTTCCGTATCCCGACTTCTTTCGTTCGTTGTTCCGTGGCAAAGGCTGCCAGTGCAAACAAACCGAGGCATGCTATGAAAATTGTCAGGAATGAAAATACCATGAAGACATTCCCCAATCTCGTTGCAGACTCATACCCGGCTCTGAAGCTGTCATCGAGAAACGTGTATTCAAACGGCATGGTCGGGGCAACCGTTTGCCATTCAGACTTTAACATGGAGATCGTACCCTGGAGATCTTGAGGTCGCACTTTTACGATGACAAAGGAATTCGGTATTGAATAGGATTTCGAGGATTCGTGGAAAAGTGCGAAAGGCATAATTGGCGAATACAGCGTCAGGAAATTAAAATCTCTTACAACACCGATGACCCTGTAGCTGACACCGTTGCTTATGTAAGTAACGAATTTCCCGATCGGATCCGAAAACCCCAGGTACTTGACAGCTGCTTCATTCAGAACTACGCTTGCAGAATCGGCGTGGCCTTCCTCAAATCCTCTTCCCCTGATAACCCTCAGGCCCATGCTGTTGATGAAATTGTTATCGGTCATGTATGATATCAAGTCGAACTGCTTGTCTTGCCTACCTTCTATTTCGTATTCGTCTTCGAACGCATCCGAAGGGGGAACTCCCGACGAAATCGATGCATCTACTACCTGCGAGTGAGTCTTGAGTCTGTCCCTGTAGGACTCTGCTTGGTTGCCCAATCTATTATTCGCATTGGAGATCACTATTACTCCCTTGGCGTTGAAGCCGAGGTCGGCTTCCCGAACAAAATCCATCTGCTTCTTTACGAGAAGGGTGCATGTAATGAGGCCTATCGCAATTGCAAACTGTGCCACGACCAGGAAGTTTCTCAACGCCATCTTCCTGGAAGAGGAATTCAATCCTCCCTTCATTACCGCCACCGGCTGTAACGAAGACAGGTAGAAACCCGGATAACTGCCTGAAACTGCTCCAATAAAAAACCCGAGCAAGAGCATAGCCAGGGGAACCCACCACGGATGCAAGAATATCTAACACGAGCGATTTCCCGGTGAGGTCGTTGAAAAGGGGAAGAAAGATCTCGACCAGAAAAACTGCAATCGTCAGCCCAAGGAGACTAATGAGCATAGACTCGATCAGAAACTGGACAATCAACGCTTTCTTTGCAGAGCCAAGAACTTTGCGAACACTTATTTCTCTCGCCCGGTTGCCGATACGTGCCGTCGTAAGGTTCATAAAATTGATGCAGGCAATAGTCAGAATCAAAACTGCAATAATAGACAGAAGATAGACCTGTGTCCAGTCGCCAAGCGGACCGAGGCGATTTCCAATTGAAGAGGAACCAAGATAGACATCCGTAAGAGGCTGCAACACGAAGTGCCAGTGTCCGCCGCTTTTGATCATATCGTCGTATGAATAACCCAGGCGCTTGAGGCCGGCAGGCAGATATCTCCTCTCGAGCTCGGAAATCTTGGGCTGCACGACGGACGCCTGTACTCCATTCTTCAACTGCACGTAAGTGGCGACCTGCATCCAGACCCAGCTCCAGTCGCGCCACGCAACTTCGGGATACGTAGACATCGATGTCAACATTCTGAACTGAATATGGGAATTGTGAGGCACGTCCCGGACAACGCCGGTTACCTTGAAAAGATTCTGATAAACACCATAATGGTTCTTCTCATATTCCCCGATGATCAGGTTTCTGCCGACAGGAGGTGTATCTCCAAAATATTTGCGCGCAGCCGACTCGGTTAGAACAACACTATTCGGTTCCTTGAGTGCCGTCCGCGGATCCCCGGACTCCATCGGAAACGGAAAGAGCTCAAGGAAGTTCGAGTCGGCGGCAACGATTCCGTCCTCGTCAAAAGACTTTTCGTCGCGACGAACGACTGTTCTTAACATTGGCCGCAGGCGCGTCGCAGCTTCAACCTCCGGAATATCGGTCATGAGTTTTCCAGCGAGCGGCGGCGGCGTTCCCGGTCCTACACCCTCGGTGCCATTGAACTTGAAATCCCATTTTACCCTGTAGAGCACATCGGCTTTCGGATTGAAGCGATCATAACTCATCTCATCCTGAACCCAAAACAAGATCAGGATTGCGGATGCCATCCCGATCGCAAGGCCTGCTATGTTAATGAACGAGTATAGTTTATTCTTGGAGATGTTTCGTATTGCTATCTTGAGATAATTCTTCAGCATCCACTCACTCCAAATTCTAATATTGAAACGGGATGACATCTAAAATGGTCCGTGGAAAAGGTTTTGGACCCAAGTTGTTTACCTTCCAGGCTAACCTTTGCCGCCCTAAACTTGAGTCTCGCATCTGTTGAGTCGACTTTTGCATTCCTTAACCCGAATCTCATGATTGTCGACTCAGGTTTTGTCAACATGAATTCTATTTTTGTCATAATGCGATAGACTTCTGTAATCGTGACTTCGATATTTGCAGTTGAGGACCGGAAACCTGTGATTGTGAAGTCAATTTTTGCGCTTGAGATCTATTCATAGCGTAAACTCTCAATCCCGCTAAGAGCGGGATTTCGTCGCTACTCATACCGCAGCGACTCAATCGGATTTGCAGTCGCTGCCCTGATTGCATGTGAACTGACAGTCAACAGCGCGACGATAAATGCGAGAACACCCGATATCAGGAAAACCCAGAGCGTGATGTCTACTCGGTAAGCGAAATCCTGCAGCCACTTGTTCATGATGTAATAGGCAAGAGGCCAGGCGATAAGATTTGCAATCAGAATCCATTTGCCGAATTCGGCGGACAGGAGTGCAATCACTTCGGGAACAGTCGCTCCGAGAACTTTGCGGATCCCGATCTCTTTCGTTCTCTGCTCGGTGATAAACGCAGCAAGTCCGAGCAAGCCGAGACAGGCGATGAATATCGCAAGCACGGAGAATATGGCGGCTATCTTGCTGGTCGTGATGTCCGCCCTGTAGAGGCGCTCGAGATTTTGATCAAGGAAATTGCCCTCAAAGGTTTCGTTGCCAGCGTACTTCTTCCAGGTCTTATCCAGAAACGCCATAGTGTTTTGGTAGTTTTCAGGAGCAATGCGGACGGCCACAAACTTGCCGAAATCGCCGTGATTAAACATACCGATTACAAGAGGACGGACCGTCTGACGTAGCGACTCATAGTTGAAATCCGCCATCACGCCGACGATTTCATATTTCGGAGGCGGCTGGGGGCCATTTGGAAGTTCAGTGATGTACTTCCCAACTGGATCTTTTAGTCCGAATGCATTAACGGCAGCTTCGTTCAGAACGACCGCCATCGAATCAGATGGATGATCGACGGACATAAATCTCCCTGCCAGCAATTTGATGTGATATGTCTTCGCGAAATCATAATCGCACCGCAACGTTCGCAGACTGCGGGCGTCCTGAGTTGTTCCGCCCACCGGCAGGAACACGTTATCCCCGTTTTGGTCACCCGGGATTCCATCAGAGTTGGAGACGTTGATCACGGACGGGTCGCCCAACAATTCCTGCTTGAACGATCCCAATTGTGAACCGATGTCGTCTGTCTTATTGATAATGACTAGTTGCTCTTTATCGAACCCGAGATTCTTGTCCTGAATGAACCTCAGTTGATTGTAGACCACGAGTGTGCTGATGAACAGAACAATCGATACGACAAACTGTGAGATAACGAGCGTGCTCCTAAGCAAGGATTTTCTACTCCCTTTCCTTCCATCGGCCTTGAGCACGTCGACCGGCAGAAACGAAGAGAGAAATAAGGCAGGATAGCTTCCGGCAAGCACTCCCACTACGATCGCAAAAAGAACCAACAGCGGTACCGAATAGAAGTTGTCAAAAAATCCCGTGGTCAGTTGCTTACCTGAGATGTCATTGAACAAAGGAAGCAGAAGCTCCACAAGTCCCACGGCGAGGAACATTGCAATAATACTCATCAGCGTGGATTCCGACATGAATTGGGACATCAACCTGCCACGAGTAGAGCCGAGCGTCTTCCTGATGCCCACTTCTTTCGCGCGCCGCTCTGATCGTGCAGTAGAAAGATTCATGAAATTTATGCAAGCGATCAGAAGGATAGAGAAAGCGATTGCCGAAAAGATCCAGACGTACGCAACGTCACTGTTCGGCTCGATCTCGTAATCGAGATGTGAATGAAGATGTATCGAGGTAAGCGGTTGCAGGTAAAAGCCGACCCTGTTCCCTGCTGCCTCAAGCTGCTCGTATGTTGCGCCGGTTGCGGTTTTCAATTGGGGACCGATGTACTTCCTCAGATCTTCATTCATTTTCTTCTCGAACTCCGCGGGATCGGTTCCTTCACTCAAGACAGCGTATGTATAGCAATTATTGCTGAGCCAAACCTGATTGTTCATGGACGGATAGCTCGCCATCGCTCCAAGAAAGTCAAATTGAAAATGCGAGTTTCGCGGAAATCCATCCACGACGCCAGTGACAATGTAATCTCTTCTCCGATCGGCATTGAGAATCTTGCCCATCGGATCCTCGTTGCCAAAGTACTTCTTCGCCATGGCTTCTGTGATCACGACCGTGTTCGGTTGAGTCAGCGCAGTCCTTGGATCCCCTTCGATGAAGTGTACTGTAAATACATTGAAGAATGTTGAATCGGCCCAGTAGAATCGCTCCTCGCTGAACGCTTTGTCTTTGTATCTGAGAACCGGAAAACCGAAATTGCGCACTCTGGTGGCGGCGACAACCTCCGGAAAATCTCGGACGAGAGTTGGTTCCAAAGGATCACAACTTGGAGCGAGGTTTATGTCCTTGTTGTTGAAAAAAGCATGGAAGTGAATGCGGTACGTTTGGTCGGCGAGTTTGTTGAACCTGTCGTAGCTCAATTCATCGCGAACGAACAGAAGGATCGCGATACAGCAGGCGATACCGACGGCAAGGCCGACAATGTTAATGATCGAGAACGATTTGTATTTGGCAATGTTTCTGAGAGCGATTCTCAGATAGTTCCTAATCATGTACTTCTCCTCCTCATTTCGGTAATCAATGACCAGTGATCAATGATCATTGATAATTGTTCATCGTAAATTGACTTCATTCGTATCTCAGACTTTCTATCGGATTTGCCGCCGCCGCTTTGATCGCATGAGAACTCACTGTTAGGAGCGCGATCACTAAAGCAAGAATTCCCGATGCCGCAAATATCTCGATGCTCATGTTCATCCTGTAAGCAAAGTTTTTCAGCCAGTTGCTCATAACGTAGTACGCCAGAGGCCATGCGACAACATTTGCAACCAGTACCCATTTGACAAACTCCTTTGAGAGAAGCGCCACTATCTCTGCAACCGAAGCACCCAGAACTTTCCGGATCCCAATCTCCTTTGTTCGCTGCTCGGTGACGAATGCCGCCAGTCCTAAGAGGCCCAGACATGCGATGAAGATCGCGAGGACTGAAAATGCCCCGGCTATTTCGCTGGTTCTCCGATCTTCTGCATAGAGTTTCTGAAGGCTATCATCAAGGAAGTTCCAGCTGAATTCTTCATCTCCCACATGCTTCTTCCAGACGTTTTCTATGAAAGAGATAGTGCTCAAGTGATCACCCGGCGCCAACCGAACTGTAATGAACTGTCCGATGAGTCCTTGTCTCGGAAAGAGGTGAATGGCCAAAGGACGAATCGGTTCATGAAGGGATCTGTAGTTGAAATCTTTTACCACTCCTACTATCTCAAGTTTCAGTTCGGCTCCTACAGGTGGGAAAACAAGAATATCTGCCTACAAGTTTTTCCGTGTTGAAGCTCTTTTCTACTTCTTCGTTGACGACCACAGCAGCACTATCCGAAGGATGTTCTTTGGAAAAAAATCTTCCGTCCGCTATCCCTAACATATATGTCTTTGCAAAATCATAATCACAGTACATTTGCTGGACGTCTTCATAAGGAGTGCCTTCAAGGCGGCACGCATTGTCTCCACCCTGTTTCCCGGGAATCGCAGTTGAATTGGTAAGGTTTACGATACCTTTATTTGTTCTCAACTCATCTTCGAAGGACTGGATCTGATTGGAAAGATCGTTTGTCCTATTGATCACAATAGTCTCTTCTTTATCAAATCCAAGATTCTTTGTCTGAACATACTTCAGTTGCTCGTACATAATGAAGGTTCCAATGAACAAAGCGATCGAAACTGCAAACTGGAAAATTACCAACCCATTCCTGAGCAGTGATTTTCTTCCGCCTTTCTTCAGGTCGGATCTTAAAACATCGATTGGCCGGAAAGATGACAGGTAGAAGGCGGGATAGGTTCCCGCAATGATTCCGACCGCGACAGCAAGGCAAACAAGAACTGGAATTGTCAGCGGATTGCCGAACAGGTGGAGGCTCATATTCTTGTTGGCAATCTGGTTGAAAAAAGGAAGTAGGAGCTCGACTATCCCGACTGCCAAAAAAACGGCAATAATGCTCATCAAGATGGACTCAGACATGAACTGTCCGATGAGATACGACCGAGTCGATCCCAACGTTTTCCTAACACCGACTTCTTTTGCTCGTCTCTCCGATCTGGCCGTTGCCAGATTTATGAAGTTGATGCAGGCGATCAGCAGTATCGCGACAGCGATCGCGGAGAAAATGTAAACGTACGTAATGTCACTATTCGGTTCCATCTCATAATCCAGATGTGAGTTCAGATGTATGGAGGTAAGAGGCTGCAGCACGAACCCATACTTGTTTCCAGCTGTTAAAAATTGATCCATAGAAATTCCTAGAGCTGCTTTCAATTGCGGCCCTGCGTGATTCTTTACCTCTTCGTTCAGTTTGCGCTCGAAATCAGTGGGGATCACTCCTTTTCGCAGGAGAAAATATGTGTAGTAATTGTTGCTCAACCATGTTGGATTTCGACTGTCTTGTATAGTTGTGAGCGAACCGATGAAATCGGGATGGAAATGCGAATTCCGTGGAACATCTTTAATCACTCCAGTCACGATGAAATTGTTCTGCTTGTCCATATTTAGCATTTTGCCCATCGGACCTTCAGTACCGAAATACTTACTCGCCGTAGATTCAGTTATCACCACCGTATTTGGCTGAGTGAGAGCAGTCTTCGGATTTCCCGCAATAAACGGGAGCGTAAATACTTCGAATAGCGTGGAGTCAGCCCAGAAGAAATTCTCATCGCTGAAAGTGTTGTCTCCATATCGCACAACGGGAGAACGGCCTTTAAAGAGGCGGGTATACGCGACGACATCTGGGATGTCATGGTACACTGTCGGGCCCAATGGAACAGGAGACATTGCCGAATTCAAGTCATGTCCGTTTATCAGGCCAAGGAGCCTCGGTCGATATATCCGGTCTGCAAATTTGTTGAACCTATCATAGCTCAACTCGTCACGAACGAATAGCGTGATCGTGATACAGCAAGCGATACCAACCGACAGGCCAATAATATTTATGAACGAATATGCCTTGTAGTTTCTGAGATTTCTCAAGGCGACTCGCAAGTAGTTCTTTATCATGGTTTTTCTTATTCAATCGCATGATGCATGGAGCAGATTGCAAAGAGCGGCAAGAAGGATCTCGCCATGTCCTATGCGCTCAGCGCTACGCTCGCTCGATCCATCCATCTTTTAATCTTATGATCCTATTTCCATACGCCGCGTTCGTCTCGGAATGCGTTACTTGGATTATCGTCGTTCCCTGCTTGTTCAACTCTTTCAAAAGGTCCATGATCTCTTTCCCCTGATCCGAATGAAGGTTTCCTGTCGGCTCGTCGGCAAGTATCAGTTTCGGTTGGGCGATGACTGCTCTGGCGATTGCAACGAGCTGCTGCTGTCCGCCCGAGAGTTGGTTCGGGAACAGGTCTTTCTTAGCCACGATGTTGAACTTGTCAAGGGTTTCGGCGACCCTTCCCTTCCTGTCGTTTGCTCTCACTTTCTGGTACAGGAGTGGGGTCTCGAGATTCTCGTAAACCGTCAGCTCATCGATGAGATGGTAACTCTGAAATACGAATCCGATGTGTGTCTTGTGAAGCTCTGAAAGTTTCTTCTCGCTCATCTTGTGAACCGGTTCATCATAGAAATAATATTCACCGTTCGAAGGTACATCGAGCATTCCGATAATGTTGAGCAATGTCGTCTTACCTGACCCCGAAGGTCCCATGACGGAAATGAATTCGCCTTCTTTCACCTCGAGGTTAATGTTGCGCAGGACGTAAGTCTTAATGACTTTGTTTTCGTAGTACTTTTCAATATTACATAGCCTCATCATAGTATTATTCCATTATATCGTTGATAGTTGTTGAATAGTATCGTTACTCATATCGTAACGCCTCCATCCCGCTAAAAGTGGGATGTCATCACTTTTATTCATATCTCAAGGACTCCACAGGATTTGCTCGCGCAGACTTTATCGATTGGATCCCAACAGCTGAGAGAGCTGCAATGACGGAGACTCCTGTTGTGGCAATAAAAAGTGGTACACTGACATCCGTCTTGTAAACCCAAGCGATGTTTACGAGGTAGTTTGAAAGATAATAGGCAAATGGCAGGGCGATCAGGTCCCCGATCGCTACAATCAGCAAGAATTCCGAAATCAATAAGTAAGTGATACTGCCAAATGACGCGCCTAACACCTTTCGAACGCCGATCTCTTTTGTCCTTTTCTCGGCGGTAAAAGAAGCGAGGGCGAATAAACCCAGCGAAGCGATCAGCACCGAAAAGACCGAGATAGACTCGAAGATTTCGAGCGACTTAGTGGATGTTCTCAATTGGTCCTGAAATTCATTTTCAAGTATGAAGTAATCGAAAGGAAGGGCCGGGGCGAACTTGGTCCATTTCGCGCGGACAAAATTTATTGTACCATCATCCGGTGTCCCGACAGTTTTTACAAAAACATAGAATGGCTCAGAGGGCTGGAAGTAAAGCACAGCGGGCGCCTTCTTTAAAAACACATGCGGGAAATGGAAATCCTTTGCAACTCCGATTATCAATTTCTTTTTGCCACCCGCATCGAGAATGATTTTCTTCCCGATCGGATCATCAACATGGAAATGACGCACAAATCCTTCGCTGACAATTACACTGTTCGAATCGTTGAACTCCTTGGAAAAACTTCTTCCTTGCGCAATCTTGATATTGAGCATCTCTACGAAATTATAACCGCACGGATAATAATCTATGCCTTCCGAACTCTTCTCGTCCATTCCCTCAACCCGCATCTCCGCCTTCCTATATCCTCCCCCGAAAGGTAAAACGTGACCGTCGGCAACCATCGCAATATCCGGGTTCTGTTTCAACTCCTTTTCAAGAACATCGAACTTGTCTTTCATCTCAAAAGCACACGGAATGGTAATAATATTTTCGCGATCGTAGCCAAGATAGATTTTCGACAACATATCCAATTGCTTCATCAAGAGCAGAGTCGCCGTGATCATTATGAAAGTCAACACAAACTGGAACACTACAAGTGCTCTCCGAAAATTGATTCTCCTTTTTCCGAAGACTTTTTGGCTTTTAAAAACACTCACCGCTTGAAATGAAGACAGAAAGAACGCCGGATAGATGCCCGACAAAAACCCGACAAACAACGTGACGCAAAGAACGATCACGAGTATAGCAGGGTTTTGGGTTAAACTCAGCTCGACTCCTCCACCCACGATTGCGATGAAACCGGGACGAATAACTTCAAAAATCCCGAAAGCCAGCGGAAGCGCAATAAGCGCCATGACCATGGATTCCCCGATGTATTGGACGACGAGCTGCTTTCTCGCCGCACCGACAACTTTTCTGATACCGACCTCCTTCGCCCGATTGCTGTACCTGGATGTGGAAAGTATCATGAAATTGATTGAGACGACGATGAGCAATCCGATCGCGATCGCCAGAATTAAATAGTATTGGATGATAGGCGTGATGTTACTAAATCCGCTGTTTATGTCCATGGATCTTAAGTGAATATCTTTCAACGGCAGAAGAGACAACCTTGTTCTCGCGTCATGCAAAACCGGAGCGTTTTCGTCAATGAAGGCAGGAAATTTAGATTCCAGCGAGGCCACACTTTCACCGTCCTTCAGCTTTAAGAAAGTGTAAGTACTCCCGGCAATTCCCCAATCATCATTGTACCCAGAGGGTAGTGAGATTAGGACATCAAACTGATTGGTTGAATTGGGTGGACAGTCCTTGATCACGGCAGTAACAGTTAACCCGTCATCGCTAAAATCCGTCATCAACATTTTCCCGATGGGATTCTCGTCCCCGAAATATTTTCTCGCAGTTGATTCAGTGAGCACAACCGAGTTCGGTTGGGATAAAGGCGATTCTTTATCTCCAGAGATCACGGGATAGTTGAAAATCTTCAGGAAGTTAGTGTCCGCGCAAAGAATCCCTTTTTCGTAGAATTTCTTGTCCTGATACCTGAAGATATTCCTGAAATATTTCCTTTCTGTTGTAGCACTTTCAATCTCAGGGAATTTCTGTGTAAGCAGATGTGCCAGGGGGAGATACGAGTATGCATCCTTTTGACTGGAACCACTCGACGAAACAGTTTCAGAAATGACCAGATAAATTCTATCAGGATTTTTATGGAATGAATCAAAACTTAAGTTAAAATCAAAAACGGTGAGAACGAGAATGAAGATTGCGAGCCCGACGGAGAGGCCGAAAATATTTATGAATGAATAGACCTTCTGTTTCATCAGGTTTCTAAAGAATATTCTCGCGTAGTTCTTAATCACTGGAGGCCCTGCCTTTTGCTTTCAGCGCTTAGACGTGGAATTTTTCTTTATAGTTCTCCGTCACCACATGACCATCGAACAGATGGATTATCCTGTGTGCGTATTCGGAATCATGCGGCGAGTGAGTAACCATGACGATCGTCGTGCCTCCCTCGTTCAGCTTGGTGAGTATGTTCATCACTTCTTCACCGTTCGCGGAGTCCAGGTTTCCTGTCGGTTCATCAGCAAGAATAAGAGCCGGCTTTGCAACTACGGCCCTGCTGACGGCTACCCGCTGCTGTTGACCGCCGGACAGCTGCTGCGGAAAGTGATCCTTGCGATGCATGATTTGCATTCTCTCGAGGACTTCACTGACCATCTTTTCTCTTTGCGATGCCGCTACTCCGAGGTAAAGAAGCGGGAGCTCCACGTTCTCGAAGACGGTCAGCTCATCGATCAGATTAAAGCTCTGAAAGACGAAGCCGATGTTTGCCTTTCGCATGTTAGCCCGCTGTCTCTCCGTGTATTTCGATACCTCTTCGCTGAGAAAATAGTATTGGCCATCAGTTGGGTTGTCAAGGAGCCCAAACAAATTCAGGAGCGTCGATTTGCCGCAGCCGGAGGGCCCCATGATCGCGACGAACTCCTTCTCCTTTATCTCGATGTTCACATTGTCGAGCGCGGTGGTCTCGACCTCTTCGGTCGTGTAGATCTTTCTTAGATTGACAGTTCTCAGCATGGTTTTGTCCTTTTTTATAAGTTGAGATTCTAATTCTTTATCGCGGAGATCAAACGGAAGTAATGATCTCCTTTGTTACCAGACTTTGGTCTCCAATACACTTTCTTCATTCCTCGCTTGACTCCGGTGCGCAACTTAGTGTTTTATTATCAGCTTGTCGACATCGCCGAAATTGTCGTACGACGAAGTCACTACTCTATCGCCTGGCTTTAATCCGCTCAGGACTTCAAAGTAGTCCGGGTTCTGTCGACCCAGACTGATTTGTCTTTTTGCAGCCATATCGCCTGACGGGTTAAGAACAAATACCCATTGACCCCCTGTCTTCTGGTAAAAGCCTCCGCGTGGCAGAAGAAGTGCCTGCGTCCTTTCACTCAACTGCAATCTTATCTGAAGAGTCTGGCCTCTTCTTATGCCATCAGGGACCTTTCCGTCAAAGTCCATATCGACCTGGAATTTTCCGCTCGTGACTTCCGGATATACTTTGGTTACAATCAGGCTGTAATTCTTTGAATCAATTTCAACTGTCGCGTGCAGCCCCTTGGCAACGCGCGCAATGTAGAACTCGTCTATGTCCGCCCTCACCTTGAACCCATCTACAGCATCTATCTGCCCCAGTTGATCGCCGGGAGATTTCGACTGACCTGTCTCTGCAATCAGTGACGTGAGCTGACCGCTTATCGGCGCTCTCACAGTCAGGTTTTCTATGTTCTCCCTGATCAATTCCAGATTTTTTTGGAGCCGGTCGATCGATGAAGCAATTTGTTCGAGCTGAATTTGCTTCAAGACTGAATCCTGAGCAAAGTTCTGATATGCCAGCTGGCGTTGTTGAATTGCCTGATGATAATTGTTTTCTGCCTGTTCATAGTCTTGCAGGGAGATAAGTTTCTTTTCCCACAAAGCCTTCTGCCGATCATAAATCTCCGTGTAATTAATCAGGCCGAAGTTCGCGGCGACTAGAGCATTCTCGAGAGCATTGCTGTTCTGTTCGATTTGCAATCGAGTGTTCCTTGCGTCGTTGATTTGCTGGTACGTGAAGGTCTCCTGCTGAAGATTGTTGAGTTGGAAGTTAGTGTTGGACAACTGTATTATCTTGTCGCCTTTCTTCAGCATTGCTCCTTCCTCAACGAACTTCTTCTCGACCGTTCCACCTAAAATGGCATCAAGATAAAAAGTCGTACGAGGAAGAATAGTTCCGGTTACGGGTATGAATTCTTGAAAGTCGCCCTCCGCAACAGTCGAGATCGTTATCTTGTCCGCGTCGACATTTAACTTCGCACCGGTGTCGGTGAGAATGAGCACTACCAGGATCAGAAACAGTGCGATGCCCGAAGCGTAAATCCAAAAACTTCGTCTCCTCAGTAGAGGTTTCTTTTCGATTCGTCTGTCCAAGTATCTTTTCCTTATCTCACTCTTTGATTTTGGGACTCATTCCATTAAGTCGATTCGAAGAAGAAAGTGCAATGATTATGCCCCGAGGTCTCAATCATGATACAGTCACCAACAAGAGATTTCAAGGCTGATTTGACTATTTCTGTTTTTTTCGCAAAGTTAGACTGTCCGAAAATGAACGAGAGTGTCCGAAAACGAACGAGATGTTCGCCGCAATCACGTTGAAAGCATTCAAGGGGACCGGTTCGCCAAGGAACACTAGTTGCTTTATGATTGGAGAACGCAGACCGGAGAATGGAACACGTCTTATGGAGACCAGGGCTGCGAATCCCGAATGGTGCGGCGAGAGATAGTGATGCTGTCCCAAGTTCAAGAGAAAGGGGGGTGAGGCATGAGTAAGAAGATCGAGAAGTTCGAGGACTTAGAAGTGTGGAAGGAATCAATGAGACTAACAACCGAGGTCTACGGCCTTCTCAGGAATTGTAAAGACTATTCTCTGAGGGATCAAATTCAAAGAGCGTCTGTTTCTGTGCCATCAAATATCGCCGAGGGCTTTGAACGGCAGACTAACAAAGAATTCATCCAATCCCTTTTCATAGCCAAAGGATCATGTGGTGAACTTAGAACTCAGCTTTATCTCGCGGTTGAACTAAGGATAATCGAAAAAGAAGTCAGCGTAGAATTAGTTGATAGATGCCGAAAAGTGTCATCAATGTTGTACAACCTAATAAGAACCAGAAGACTGAACTTTTGAAGGCAAACGCTTGCTGGAAAATTGGAAACGAGGAATCAGCATCATGCACCAATTGTGCTCCTTTTGGACTTTCTCCGTTCTCCGCCCGATTTCCGTTTTCCGTGTTCCGTGTTCCCTGCTTTGTGATTCTCTCTCACCCAAGATCGGAGAATCTAACTGGCATTAAGACCCTATGACGACTCGCACCGGCAAAATCCTGATTGTAGATGACGATGAAGATATTTTGTATTCGGCGCGTCTTCTTTTAAAACAACATTACTCCATCGTTCGGATAGAAAAGGATCCGATTCAAATCCCGGCCATCCTCGCCGGCGACAGCTATGACGTGATTCTTCTCGACATGAATTTTTCGGGCGGCGAGACCGGCGGAAGCGAGGGTTTCAACTGGCTCAAGAAGATCCTCGAGCTAGACCCTTCCGCGGTAGTAGTCCTGATAACAGCATATGGAAGCATCGAGATGGCCGTCAAAGCAATAAAAGATGGTGCAACTGATTTTGTTTTGAAGCCATGGCAAAACGAAAAGCTTCTCGCGACCATCTCTTCCGCAACGAAACTCAGCGAGTCAAAAAAAGAAATCCAGGACCTTCTTTCCAAGCAGAAGCAGCTCACCTACGACTTAGACAGCCAGTTTCAGGACATCATAGGCACTTCGGAGGAGATGAGGAAGGTTTTCAACATCATCCAAAAGGTCGCGAAGACAGATGCGAATGTATTGATCCTCGGAGAGAACGGCACAGGCAAGGAACTGGTAGCTCGCGCTATCCACAGGCAATCAGGAAGAAGCAAAGAAATATTTCTTAGCGTCAACGTCGGTTCGTTGAGCGAATCGCTTTTCGAAAGCGAGTTGTTCGGCTACGCCAAAGGGGCGTTCACCGACGCAAAAGAAGACCGGGCCGGACGGTTCGAGATCGCATCCGGCGGTACGCTGTTCCTCGATGAGATCGGAAACCTGACTCCGAACCTCCAGGTGAAACTCCTCGCAGTCCTGCAGAACAGACTGGTCACGCGTCTTGGAGCGAACATTGCGAGACCTGTGGACATTCGTCTTATCTGCGCAACCAACCTTCCCATCAGCGAATTGAAATCCGAAGGCGGGTTCAGGCAAGATTTGCTTTACCGCATCAATACGGTCGAGATTCAGCTGCCGCCATTGAGAAAGCGCATGGAGGATATTCCCTTATTGGCAGATCATTTTTTGAAAATGTACTGCAGGAAGTACAATAGAGAGTTCAAGACTTTAAGTCAGGATGCCTTGACCAAGTTGAAGAATTACGACTGGCCTGGAAATGTTCGCGAGCTCCAGCATACGCTCGAAAGGGTCGTGATAATGAGCGAGTCGAGTATTTTGTCCCCAACAGATTTCAGCCTTTCATCATCCGAGTCTCCCAGCGAAGGAATGGGACTAACCGACTACCGACTTGAGGAAGCGGAGAAGATGTTGATAATCAAAGCCGTCAGCAAGCACGACGGCAACCTTACCAAAGCGGCTAAGGAATTAGGAATAACCCGAGCGGCACTTTATCGCCGACTGGAGAAGCATGGACTATAATCAATCATCAATGAACAATGATCAATGTTCATTGAAAATTGTAAATTGACTTCAGGCATGGTCTTCAAAAGATTCAGCGTAATCGTTTTTCTAAGGACGGTTGTACTTTGCGCCTCCATCTTCGTATTCATATTGCTTGTCACACAGACTAATTTCCTCGCAACACCCTTCATAGTCGCGCTACTCATCATCGCACAGGTTTATTCTCTCATCCATTACGTTCAGAAGACGAACAGAGACATCGCGAGATTTTTTGACTCGATAAGATACTCGGACTTTTCCCAGAGTTTCAGGAGCAATGTGAAAGGCTCAGCCTTCGAGGACCTTGGCAAAGCTTTTTCCGATGTGATAGAAGAATTCAGGAAGACTCGAGCCGAGAAGGAGGAGCACTATCGCTATCTTCAAATAGTTGTCCAGCATGTAGGCATCGGGTTAATGGCGTTCACATCCGATGGGAAAGTTGAGCTGATAAACACTGCAGCAAAGAGACTTCTAAAGGCGAACAACGTTCAGAATATCTCTGAACTTTCCGCGGTGAGCCGGCCGATGGTGGATGCTCTCCAGAAAATAAACGCGGGCGAGAAAATACTTGTCAAGACCATGACCGAGAATGAACTCCTGCAGCTTGCAATTTATGCCACGGAGTTCAAGATGCGGGATCATAATTATAAACTTGTCTCGCTCACCAATATTCAGAGCGAATTGGAAGAGCGGGAGATGGAGGCGTGGCAGAATCTAATTCGCGTACTCACGCATGAGATCATGAATTCCGTTACACCAATAGTTTCCTTATCCTCAACCGCCGGTTCCCTGCTTGGAACTTCGATCAGCGAAGGAAGAAACGGGATCGAGCTGGATGGTGAGCGTTTGGAAGACGTGAAAGGTGCTCTCGATACTATTTCCAAAAGAAGCGAAGGCTTGCTCCACTTCGTGGATGATTACAGGAACCTCACCCGCATTCCGACTCCAAACTTCCAGGCGATTAAGTTGATGGACCTCTTCGGCAGAATCGACAGATTGTTTGCAGATCGATTTCACCTCCGGAAGATTTGGTGCACATGTTCGGCCGAACCGCCTGATCTGGAGTTAACCGCAGATCCCGATTTGATTGAACAGGTTTTGATTAACATGGTGCTCAATTCAATCAGTGCCCTCTCTTCGACTCCCTCACCCATGATAAAACTTTTCGGTAAGATTGATAGTAATGGCGGGACGATAATCCAGGTGATAGATAACGGTCACGGGATTCCTGAAGAGCTGCAGGAAAAGATCTTCATCCCATTCTTTACAACTCGCAAGGAAGGCTCAGGAATCGGACTGAGCCTCGCACGCCAAATAATGCGGGCTCACAAGGGCGGCGTTACGGTTCATTCAATCCCCGAAAAGGAGACGGTGTTCACGCTGAGGTTTTGAGAGCTCTTTCCTTCTCAGTAATTATTTATCTCTGATCCGTTTCGCCGGAGATATGCTATCCTAAGAATCCTCTTCCAAGCGTCTTACCGACTACACTCCAGGTTCAGTGCCAGGTGATTCTTTTGTTCGATCAGCTGCCTGCTCCGGGTTGAATGTCGGCAGCTTCACCCAATGTGATCCACTGGCCCCATCTTCGATCCATCTCTCAAGTTCCTGGAACGGAGGAGAACTTCCTCTCCTGCTTTGCGACTCATTATTTATTTCCTGCATATCGAAATGTCTCCTTTATATTCAAAGGACCTTAATGTCCTTCATGCTCGCGCTTAATTTCATTTGCAAATGCCAATGCCTGTTGCTCATCATTAAACCAATGAGACGAGATCCGTTTTTTGAACCACAAGAACTTTGTCCAACGCCTTACAATCCATGAGGCAGGATCGGAGTCACGATGATTCAACTCAATGAAACAGTCTCGGGCACTCGATATGATTATTTTCTTCAAAACCTTTTCCAAAAATCAACTGAATGCATGACCATCAACCGTGTGCTAACCGAAGTGTAGCGACTTCGTGACATCTTCGACGTTCTTCTCTAACCTTCAAATTCGACAAGTTCACCGGGCGACTTCCTTTCTCACCACGCTTAAATAAGTATATCAATAATTTGTGTGAAATGGAATCGACCGAAAGGATGAAAGAGTGGTTAACACTTTTTGTGTGTAAACTGTCCTTTGTTGTGTCAATGATTTCTTTCCTGTAGTTTTCCTTTATGCTGATCGAGCCATTCGAGCATGGCGCGTACGCTGCTGGTGGCCAACGCAATAGACGTATCAGCAGCTCCATAATACATTCGAATCGTGTCACCATCAGAGGCAATGGTGTGTCCGCACGGAAAGACGGCATCGTCAACGTCCCCATGCCGCTCGTACGATTCTTCGGGGCCAAACATCCACTCTGAACTTCGCTTGAGACACCGATCCGGAACTTGCAAGTCAAACAATGCAAGACCAAGCCGGTAAATAGAACGGGCAGCATTCTCCCGTACTCCGTGGTAGATTACCAGCCATCCTTGCGGAGTCTCGATGGGCGGGGATGAGAGTCCGATTCTATTCGCGTCCCACCATCCACCCAGCCGTGCTTCCAGCATAAGCTTGTGACCGCCCCAATGCCGCAGGTTCGTTGAGTAAGAGATCCACATGTGCGCGCCGGGTACACCGACCGGACGATGGATCAATGCCCAATGGCCGTCAATACGATGAGGCAGGAGAGCAGCATCTTTGTCTTCCGGCTGCATGATTAGGCCATAGCGTTCGAAGCGGGAAAAGTCTTCGGTGAATGCAAGTGCCACACCGGGGCCGTCGCGCGTGTAGGCAGTATAGACGACAGCATACTTACTTAATTCGGGGACGAAGGTGATGCGTGGATCTTCAATCCCCCACAGTTCTTCGGGGAAATGTTCGGGATCGGGCATCAGAGTAGGCTGCGGGTCAATCTGCCAGCCGTCCACTCCATTTGCAGAGCGGGCAGCACACAGATGCGAAAGTCCTCGTCGATCCTCGACCCGGCAAAGGAGGAGCGTGGTTCCGTCTGGCAGCAATATGGCGCCAGGATTAAAGACAGTGTTGACCGGATAAGGCCAGTCAGCAGCGGCAAGGATTGGATTCGATTTATTGCGAAGAAATAATTCCGGAAAATGATTACTCATTGATGTTGTATCTCCATTGATAAAAGAGTATTGTCGGCCAGTCGGAGCTCTAGCAGGGCTTGAAGAAACGCGAGTGTAGACTCGGCTCCTTGGTTCTCGTTCGGGCGATCTGGATGCAGGCCATCGCGGCAGCCACCCGTTGTAGGGTCATAAATGGGAAGGTTTAGATCGTTACGCCCGAGGAACCATTCGAACGCACGCCGGGCTTCCTTCCTCCAGCGCTTGTCCCCGGTGATCCGGCATGCGACCAGTGAAGCCGATACCGTCGCTTGAGCTTCTACCGGCTGTTGATCGAATCGAGCACGTTCGCCGCCTTGGACATAAAAACCATTAGATCCTATTGGAACGAAGTGCCCGCCATCGCCATCGGTGTGCTGCAAGTCCATCAGCCAGCTAAGTGATTCCAATCCAGCATCGGCCATTTCTTTGTTCGACATTGATTCACCGCTTAGCAGGAGAGCATGTGGCAGCGCGGCATTGCAGTAAGTCAGAGCGTCTTCGTACCACCACCATTCATCCACACGATGGTTTTGATAGAGCGCAAGAAGCCGCCCGGACAATTCTCCTCGCACCTGACTTGCCCGGCGATCGCCGGCAAACCGATGCAGGTATTCATGAATGCCGATTAGTGCGAATGCCCATGCCCGTGGGCTGGTCGTGTCCGAAATAGCCGGCAGGGTTTGCTCAAATAGTCTGCCGGCCATGCTTTGGAGTGCGGACGTGTTAGATCGGCCCAACACCGTACCCAGTGCCCACAAAGCCCGGCCATGACTATCATCCGAACCTTTTTCTTCAAGCCAATGTCGTCGATAATCCAAAAAGTTGCGGAACCTGCCCGAATCAGAATTGAAAGCGTACCAAATAAAGGCAAGATACCGTGAAGCTAGTTCCAGCGCTTCGCCGTTTCCAAGCTCTTCCAGTAGGGCGCTCACCATTAATGCGCGCGCATTGTCGTCGGTGGTGTAGCCCTCCTGATAATTCGGCACGGTAAAAAGAGCATGCTGCAGCATACCCGTCTCGTCCGTCATGCGACGCAGGTGATCCAACTTGAGTGGAGGCAGCTCGCCCGGATGTTTGTCCAGCGCTTTCACTGTGAAGCCCGGTGGAGTGAAATGTCGCCGCTCAGTCCGGGCACGTTCGAAACTCTCCATGTAACCCTGCGCCACTTGCGGCCAGATCATCGCCCGCCCAAACATGTATGCCCGTTTGCGAATAGCTTGTCGTTCCGACTCGTTGACCAGCAGGTCAATTACCTGCTTTGCCATTGCCGCCGGATCACGAAAAGGTACAAGCACACCTCGTCCTTCGGCAAGCATTTCTTCTGCATACCAGTAAGGTGTCGAGATAACCGCTTTGCCGGCACCGAGCGTATACGCCAGCGTACCGGAAGTGATCTGTGCTGCGTTGAGATAAGGAGTGATATAAATATCTGCCGCGCTGATGAATTCAACGAGTTCCTCTAGACTGACAAATCGATTGTAGAAGATCACGTTGCCTTCCACACCTTTCTCCTGTGCCAGCCATTGCAAAGACATCCGGTACGTCTCTCCCTCCTGCTGGATAACATGGGGGTGTGTCACACCGACGATCATATAAACGATGTTCGAATACCGCGCCACTATATCGGGAAGAGCACTGATGACAGTCTCTATCCCCTTGTTCGGCGAGAGTAATCCGAAGCTTAGTAATACAATCTTACCCTCGACACCGAACAAATCTTTATTGAAGCTCGGGTCCGCAAATGGCACGTCGGGAATGCCGTGCGGGATCCGATCTATTTTCTCGGGAACTACGTGATATACCTCTTGAAGAAATCGGGCGCCGCGATCACTCATCACAATCAACCGATCGGATAACGCTGCGACTTCTTCCAACACCCGCCGCTGATTATGGTCGGGCTCGAGTAGGACAGTATGTAGAGTTGTCACGATCGGCATACGCAATTCGCGCAAGAGTGCTAGGATGTGGCTGCCGGCTCGGCCGCCGAATATGCCGTACTCGAATTGCAGGCAGGCGAGGTCTACATTGTTGATGTTCAGGAAGTCGGCAGCGCGGCGGTAGGAATCGATATCTTTCTCCGTTAGCTCAAATCGGACTCGCTCGGGATAGTCATAGCCTGACTCGGTGTCGTTCACGGGCAAGGCAATGAAAGTCTTGTCGCTGTATTTGGCGGCCATTGCCTCACACAAGTCAGTTGTGAACGTAGCGATGCCGCATTGCCGTGGTAGGTAGTTGCCAATGAAGGCAATGCGATTTATTGTAGAATTAAATGATGCGCGCTCCGTGATATCCTCTATACTTTTGAAGATAGGTTTACTTTAACCATCCTCTCAGGGACTCTGCCATTTCAATGTGTTGCCTCAGCAGCCCCGCTGTAAATTCAGCCGTGTCAATATCAACTTCCTCGTCCGCGGCTCCGGAATCTCCGCTGCCCAACGTGCGGATTATGAATTCGTGGTCATCAAGCAAAGCCTCGATGATCTGGTTTTGTTTTGTGAACCTCTCGTTGTGACCGGTTAAACGGGTGACCGCAAGCGAGTCCCAGAACGTTGACGAAGATGGCTGTCCGAGCGCTTGAACTCTTTGAGTAATGTCAACGACAATGACTTTCAGCAGCTCATGCTGATCCTTAAACAACCTACGCAGCTCGCTGTAGTTGTTTCCATGAATGTTCCGGTGGGCTTCCCGCGTTCTCATCGAGAGCACATTCTCATCGGCTAATAATAAATTGAAAAATTCTGCCACTTGTTGTGATTTTCTGTCAACGACTTCTATTTTCAGTTCCACTGTTTTCTTTGTGTTTGTAAGACTGGCATCATGCCTCGCGTCGCCAAACGGAGAATTGAATTCATCCCGCCTGGCGCGCGAGGATTTCTCCTACCTAGAGAATAAACTTGCCCGGTCCTGTTGAGTCCATTGGCCGTAAGAAGCCGGGTGTTCTCCCGATGTATTATTTAGAAAGTGATAAATTCTTATGTATGAACGTGTTCGTATTCTTTCGCCATATGAAAAGTCTGTAACGGAAAAACCGCCATCTCTTGAGATCATAGAGACGGTGAACATTCAGCCAAGATATTCCGATGAGCTGTTTATACTTTGCAGCGTTCCCTGAAATTAATTCGTCCAATGTTTTCCCCAACAGTCGCCTCAAGCCATTGTTAATTCCTTCCCACTTCATTCCGAGTTTTCCTTTCCGTCGTTTGCATTTTGTTTCGAAATCCAAGTGACAGCTAACCGCGGACTACAGAAATGCTTCCGACAATTGCTTTCAAGGCTCCGTCGGTGTAACTATGGTTCCCTGCTTCCAAATGATTATGCCACGTTAATTTCTTCATGATGTTTTCCACG
This sequence comes from uncultured Bacteroidota bacterium, assembly GCA_963704305.1. Taxonomy (GTDB): domain Bacteria; phylum Bacteroidota; class Ignavibacteria; order Kryptoniales; family JAKASW01; genus JAKASW01. Next base: position 3,749,762 of record OY969888.1, read on the forward strand.
TGAGACTTGATGATGCGCGTCGGGGTGTGAAGTTTTCTCCCTATTTCTTTGTTACTCATGCCATCGCCGATGAGTCCGAACACTTCTTTCTCTGACTTGGTCATGCGCACCGGCTCTGTCAGTGAACTCCTCTTACTTTTGATCGCGAGCTCGACAATTTTAGAAAAAAGTGTATCGGGAGACTTTGGAGGGAGAACCTTTTCCCCTTCCGAGACCGAGCGTATCGTCATCAGGAAATCATCAAGCGATGTGTCTTTAAGAATAAAACCAGAAGCCCCCGCCTTCACGTAGCGGTGCATGTCGCCCTGCAACGGAGCAAGGTCCATTACGACGACTCTTGCCTCCGGAAATTCCTTTTTCAAAATTCCAACCGTCTGCAGGCTGTTTTGACTGCGGATATCCAGGTCTAACAATATGATATCCGGTCTCAGCTTGTGAATTCTCAGGATAGTACCGTCGCCCTCACTCGAAGCGGCAAATGGTACGATGTCCTTCTGTCGCCTGAGAATTGCCACGAGCCCCTCTCGAAGCAAGTGATTATCTTCCATAATCAGCAGTCTTGTCTTTTTCATCGAATGCTCCTGCGTGTTTGTCCCTTTAATCTTTCCGGGAAATGAAGAGCGATTCCTCTCTCCGATTTGTGAGGCGGAACCGATTCTACATTCCGGATACGTATGTAAGCTACCGGGAGGCATCGTGCGAACCTATAGTTCGATAGGATGAAAAGGGAATTAACTCTTTTTGATGCAGGCTTACTCTTCGATGAGCGAGATGCTTTCTTCCACTTTCATCAGCTCGGAGTTTGTCAGAGCATATTTGGCAATCTGAACGCGGGATTGAAGCAGGAGCTTTTCAAGTATGTTGTGGACGTGACTCTTTATCGTGTAGGTGGAAAGATGAAGCTTGTTGGCAATTTCCTTATTGGCCAACCCGTCCGCGATCAGCAGAATCACCTGACGTTCGCGCTTCGTCATACGGACGGCTTCGATCATTCGCGGAGGAATCGTCCCATTGACCGCTTGCTCAACGATCTGGGAGAAAAGCGATCCGGTCATTAACGGAGGGAGGACTTTCTTTCCACGGGCAACTGCTCGAATGGTTCTCAAGAAGTCAGCCGTCGTCGCATCTTTTAATACAAACCCCGATACTCCCTCGCGAACATACATCAGTATTTCAGCTTCCGTCGGGACAAGATCCATTACAATTACTTTTGTCTGAGGAAAATCCTTCTTCACTGTTTTGACGATTTCAAGGCTGCTTAAGTTTCTTAACCCCAGGTCAAGGAGAAGTACAGTCGGGTTCAGATCACGAATCTGCTGTAATGGTTTCTTGCTCTGCCCCTTTTCAGAAACGACCCTAATATCGGGTTGTCTTTTGACAATCGCAGAAATGCCGGCTCGCAGGAGCGGGTTATCTTCAATGATCAGTACTCGAATTCTTTCAGCCAAACGTTTTCGCCTTCCAGTCGCATCTCCTTCGTTCCGTCCGCATGGACGGATTCCGACAGTCTTGACTCAAAAGAAGTTACGGAATTCGGCGAAGTTGTTCAATCAAAGATAGTAGGCTGATTCGGATGGGTACGCTCTGCATTCTTCGCGCCCCTTCTCATCTTTGCGGGGAAGCAATACCTCTATGTTGCTCTAAGCCTTCCCCTTCTCGACGAGCTCCAGCACCGGTGCAGGCTGCCTGACACGCTCTTTCTTAGCCCGATTGTTTTCGGCTTTTGCGCCCTGGGCGCATCCGTCTACGGCGGAGAGGTAGGCGTTCGGATCATGGTACATTGCCCCCGGCGGAAGCCAATCCCACAGAGGTCCTAAATCCTTTCTTATCATATCCGAATAAAACTTCGGAACCTCTGTCGTCTCCTGTTCGAAGAATCTCCGGAATTGCGAATCAGTCTCCAGCAATCGCCTTACCTCGGTGAAGTATCTAATTCTCCCGAACCCTTCCGACGAGACCGCCCTCACTACGTTCATCAACCTCGGTTTGATTGCACCGTTTGCTCTGAACCGCCGGGCGATTGCTTTCAAAGTGAATGTGTACTTAGTCAGGTCGATTACATTGTCATAGAATTCCGGCCACGAATAATTCTTCGGCTTCACGTTCATCGCATGATTATTATCGAGGAAGTGAAACGGGAAAGGCAGAACTTTGCCCGCTCGCTGGTATTCGAGATTCAGCGGCGCCGCTTGCCCGAAAGCGGAGAGGAGCGAGTAGCCCGGGAAAGCTCCGGGCGTCAAATCCAAAAACCTTTTCGTAAGCTCGAACGGCTCCTGAGCTTCATCGGTGTCGAGCCCCAGGACGAAGTTGGTTTGTATATAAGGGATATAGCTCAGAATCATGTTGACATGTTCGGAGACGCGCTTGACTTTCGTCATGCCTGCGATTCCATTTGTCTTCGACTTCCCTCCAAGCTCGTACCATGACTCGATGCCCGGAAGAATTGCCTTGAAGCCATTGCGTCTCAGTCTCTTCACGTGCTCCTCGGATAATAACGACAGGCTGCTCTCCGCAATGAAGTCTATGCTGTCCGGCGGCACTGCTTCCTCGATCGTGTTCATATAGTCGTCGAATCTTATTCCGAAGTTCGGATCGTGCCAGCCGACAAGCGGGCGTCTGAACTTCTCTAGAAGAAACGACAGGTCTTCCTTCAGCACGCCGAAGTCGAGCGGCTGGTAAGGGATTACCGAATCGATACAGAAGCTGCAGGTGTAAGGACATCCGAGACTCCCAATCATGGGGACCAATTTTATTATCGGCGCTTTCTTGAGCGTCGCCTCGATAAACTTCCATCGCTCGCGCACTCCGGGAATCGAAGCGGGCTGCTGCTTCGCAGTGATATGCAAACCGACCGGACGATGCTGCGAGCAATCGTTGAGTACTTCTTCGATGACTCTTTTATCTGTCAGGCCGACGACGTAATCGAAATACTTTTGTGCATCCTGCGGATAGCAGCGGGCATGCGGGCCGCCGAGCACGGTGATCGCACCGCGCGATCTGAAAAGATTGCTCAGGGCGTAGGCCGTCTGTCCCGCTTCGCTGAACGCGCCGATGAATACTATATCTACATTTTTCGGAAGCTCGTCCACGAGATTTTCAAAACCGGTATAGCACACGAGAGTAACATCGTGTCCCAGCTCCTCGCACCACACTCCAAGTATCTGCGGCATGATGCTCGCGAAGTTTGCGTACATTACGCGCGCCCATAAAGCACGCGTCGGCCCCTTCGTTACAAGGTCGATTATTCCTATTCGAAGTTTGCGTTTGATAACGACTCCTGCTTTTACTGTTCAATTGATTTCGGTGGAGCCGAAGGAAAGAATGGATTGGTGCTGCTCGTCCTCTCTTACCGTCGCCTTTCGTCGACGTTTAAAATAGAGAGACCGATATAATGATAAAATCGGTCAAAGGAATTAATTCCTTGGAGTGGTAGGTTTAAAGCCGAGTGCGGGGTCTTCTTGAAGAATTGTGAGTAACGCGAGACGCGAATTCTCTTCTATCAGACTGCCTTCCTCCGGAAGATCGACTGTGTTATTGGTTGAGTATCCCCTGGCTCTGCTTTTCGTTTTTCTTTTCTCTTTTGGCCGCTCTCTTTTCCTTCTTGGTTTTCGCCGGCTCTTTCTTTGAGTTCTTCTTGCTGTTTTGACCTTTGCTCATGATTTCTTCCTTTCGATTTAGGCTCGCTACTTAATAGGACAATCTGATTCATTCTCGCATATATAACAAATCCTTAATGAAATGCCCATTTTTGTGAATGCCTTCGACTCGCCTTCCATCGGCAGTTAAGATACAGAACCCGGTCTCATCATGAAATAGGTCAAAGGGATTAGTTCTACTTAGCGGCGAAATGGCAGCTCCGGTCATCCGGAGTCATACGAGAAGAAACGATTCAACTGCTTGAACTTTCTAAATAGTTGAGGAGGATTTGCAAACACGAAAGGGAAGCTTTGAAGTACTGGCGGAAGATTTCGAAACGTTTAGAGGAAGATTCGAAACACTGGCGGAAATTCTCGAAACGGTCAGCGGAATTTTTTAAACACTCCGCTGAAGTTTTGAAGAACCCGGAGGAAGAATTTATTTAGCCCGCGGGAGTTCTGAAAGACTCCGCGGCTGTTTGGAAATACCCCGCGGAAAATATTATTTACTCCGCGGCCATTTGGAAACACTCCGCGGAAGATTTTATTTAATCCGCGGGAGTTTCGAAACGGTCGGAGGAAACTTGCAAGAGTATTTCTTTCGCAAGCAATCATATTTTTGATGCTTTTGAGAGTTTTTCGGTCTGATCGGAGAGTATTTAGGGATTGCGCAACAGCTAATTTGTTGCAGTGGGTCTCAGTTCAAGAGTTTCACAAGGGAGATTCCTTGAGAAAACTGCGCCGCGGAAGTGAAGAGTCAGAAGCGAGCGAGGCTGAGTGGATTACACCTAGATTTCTTCTGCTTCTTATCCTCCTGTCAGTTTTGCGACAGTTCAAATGTCGCAATAATTTCGTGCAGGAGTTTAACTCCTGCACAACTGTGGATGAGGCCCGATGCGCTTAGTACAATAAAAGGAATGCTATTACAAGTCGGGTGGAAAGAGCCACTGCCACCTGTTCCGAAATCGCCACAGAAGTGAAGAGGGAAAAGCCAGCTGAGGGGGAGAGGGTTACGCCTGAAACTGGTTTGACAATACTTTGTCGATCTCAAGAAATACAACAGCTGTATGGAATACAACACGTCTTGCATCTTCCCAATTCACTGCAAGGCCCTCCTTCTGGGCGGCATGCTCTTGCCTCTGAACTAAATCATTCAATGTACCCCAATATGAGATTATCGAGTCGAGGAAAGGCACAATCGTTTTCGGAAGATGATTTGCGCAATGATTGATGACGCATCGTAAGCGCGAAATATCGCGGGACTTGTCCTCATCTACATTCAATGGTTTGTATTTATCGACCAGGCACGTGACAAATTCTTGCATTGCTTCACGGCAGAGATGGCCAACGATTGACAATTCGTCTTGAGTATCAGTTGACCATAGCTTTGATTCCGCCTTGGACCATTTATCAAATGCTAAAGGATAGACTTGGCGAAGTCGGTCACCCTCTAAATAATTACGTAATGGCTTTTCGATTCTCATTGAGATTGGTACCGTTTGGGTTTGCTGATATTCATAATACTTTAATCCTAAAGGTGTAATGCTAAAATTAAATGACCCCGACTCTTTGTAAGAAAGATTAACCAATCCTTCTCGATTAAGAATTTCAATATCTTCGAGCAATATGGTTAGATTCTGGCCCGGCGCATATGGATGGATGACACTTGACCTTCCATCAGACATCCTCGAACCTATGAACTTGATCCTTTTCTCACGAGGAATATTTCGCAGCATTTCAATGAAGGATGAAAGGAGAGTGATTTGCTCTGGTTCTAACAAAATCTGTTCAAACATAGGCAGCAAAACTTCTACTTAGCTTTAACAAAGACTTCATTATTTAGCCAACTAACGAAAACTTCGATTGATTTCAGGTAAGGAATTTTATCAAAGCTCTCACTTTCTTTTGATTTCTTGGTTAAATATTCTAAGTAGGATATTATAATTTTCTCATATGGTGAAGATTTTACAACCGGAGTTATCACTTCTCTCGTACGATCATATATCCCATTTTTAAACTTATTCATCACAAGCATATTGCTATAGAGATGAAAAACAACTTCATCATCAGTAAGCTCCTCAATGCTCTTTACTGCTTCCTGATCAATACCTGGTAATTTTTTAAAAAGGTCGATGGTCACTTTCAACGCATCTTTGTTCATTAAATCCATGATATCTCCTTAATAATTATTGGGAGCTGCCAAGCATCGGCCCAACATCCCCGCCGATAACCGGCGGGCAGGGCGGCAGTAAGAATGCCGTTTGCAATTTGTCATTCCGACCGAATGACTCCCGACAAGGTCGGGATGAATGAGCGGAGGAATCTACTTTCAATTAAATCCACCTTTCAGAAGTCTCATAGTAGATTCCTCGATTCCCCCGACTCGGAGATTTCCGAGTCGGGATCACTCGGAATGACATTTTGAGTGGAAAGGTTTCCACCCAAACTTTTTCAGTACCTGTATAAGAGAATTCTGGAGGAGAAATGCTGCGGCGATTCCCCATCGAACTGTTACTAATTCGCATGTCCCATCTTCTCTCGTACCTCGACAGAATATATCCGGACGTTCTCGAAGAAACAAAGTTGTGCAGGAATTGAACTCCTGCATTGGGACCTACGGCGACAGTTAAACTGGCGCCGAACTTCAGAGTTTACCAGATACCGGGGATGAGCTTCTTTGTGTGTTGCTGATACTCGATGTACTCTTTTCCGATTCCTGCGACGAGGACTTTCTCTTCCACGCGGATACGATAGACTAACGCTATCGCCGGCAACACGATCACCACAAACAGAGAGAGCCAACTTTGTAAGGCAATTCCATAGCCAAGACAAATCACAAGTAGACCACTGTATGAAGGATGACGAATCCAACGGTAAGGACCTGCGCGAACAACCGTCCGTCGTTCATCAAGTTCCACGGTAGTCCGAAAATATCCGCCCAGTACCCGGATCGCCCAGACCCGGAATGCCAGGCCGACAACCATTAGCCCGCATCCAAACCAAAAGAGGAATTTCATCCTGCTGGCAGCAAACCAAAAACTAGATATGCCATTTAACATACCGGCAGCTGTCATACCAGCGATTATTGCTATGAAGTTGTAGTTCCGTGTTCCCTGGTCATGCCGGGTTTTCCCTTTGCCCGCCAACCTGTCCCGAACTACAAGCAATATTTCCATTCCGATCCAAATCGCACATATGCCGAAGATTGTAATTGAATGTATGGTCACAATGCCTTCGTCAATTCTTTCTGCTCACTCTTCCTCAACCTCTCCGCGGTACGCAGCGTCTACATTTCCCGATAATTCTATAGGTACTTCTCTTTGATAATGTTTATGTGGTGGAGCTCGTGTCCAGCAAGTTGGTACAGAAGCGCCCGCACGGTGACGAAATGTTCGTTCGCAGTCCCGCCTCGGGTAAACGCTTCTTCCGGAAGACGTGTAAATAGAGAGAGTGTTGCCTTCCGCACGGCGAGAAATTCCTCTATGAGATCTTCAATAGTCCGCTCATTAGCACCGGCATTTGCCGCGTACTGCTCCTGATCGAAACCGGGAAGAGGAGTGGTGTCCGCACGTGCGAATCGTAAAGCTCGGTAGGAGTAGATTCTCTCGTCGTCAATCATGTGGAGGAGGATGTCCTTTATGGTCCATTTGCCCGGAGCGTAGCGGTATTCCAATCTTTCTTTCGGGACGGAAAGAAAGAATTCTCTCGCGGCTTGGCCGTTTTCTTCAAGGTGCTTGAGGACAAGCCCGTCATCGGGAAGTAGCTTAATGTACATTATGGCATACGGATCGTATTCGCCGGGTTGCGGCTTTGGAATGGTTCTCATCACTATTTCTTCAGATTAAGTTTGACAAATAGTATTAGCCGGCGCCGGAGATCTCTGAGACGTGCCCGGCCTTCCTTTTCCTTCATCTGTTTCTGATATTACTTCTTTCCTTGAACATTGAAAAGCGGCGTCAACTTCTGGTCGTACGGCAAAATGAGCGTCGTGTTATTGGGACTATTCACTAACTCTTTAAGCTGAGAGATGTAATACCATTGCAGATAATTTTGTGTCAATCCGTTGTTGATTATTTTTTGAGCATTCGCAATGCCCTGAGCCTCTATCGCTTTTCGCTCCGCTTCCTTCTGGGCATACTGGATGGTGTATTCCATTTGCTGTGCTTCCTGAGAAGCTTTAAGTTTTGCCGCAATAGCATCGCTGACAGTTGCCGGCGGTTCTACGTTCCTGATAAGCACGTTGTCCAGAATCACACCCTTGCCAGCCAGTTCCTGCAACAATATATCAGTCACCATCTTAGTATAGGCGTCTCTTTGGAGAGACATTACATCGCTGGCGTCAAACTTTGTGGCGGCATCTACCAAGGCAGTTCTAATCGCCGGCCTCACAATTACTTCTTCGTAATTAAGGCCGATATTACTGTAAACCTTGTTTGCCTGCGACGGATCCAAATGATACCAAACGGTGACATCGAATTTCAGAATAAGCTGATCGCGTGATAGCGTTGAAACAGCGTCATCACCGCTTCTATTCCCTTCGCTGCGGACCGAGGACATAGTATAGTCCTTTGTCTGAATAGACATTTTATATACATCGGTTAAGAAAAATATCGGATGAAAACCAGCCGGAAGAGACTGTGACCCTACATTGCCAAACGTTACGGGAACTCCTACGTATCCCGGCTCGACAACGGTAAAAGACCCGGCAACGAAAGCTAACACCGCCAATCCAAAACTTGCATATCCGATTTTCTTAAACCTGATCGGGTAAGAGACATTGCTTATTTTAACACTCAGCAGCGCGGCCCCGATAACAATGAATAACAGAATAAAGAATAAAGTCGTCATGATTTTCTCTCTCGTTTCTTGTTGCTATTGATGAATTTCAAAAGTATGACTTGAAGGTTTCTAAGATTGTCGGCTTGAAACAACCCATTGTGCAGGAGTTGAACTTCTGCACACAATTTACGGCGACAGTAAAACTGTCGCCAAACCTGACGGGACGCCGAAGGAACCTGCCTTATCACTTCCGCGTCCCAGTATATCATTGCGGAGTCAGACTTCTATCGAATAATTGTTCTGGTTTCTTTTTCGCGTCTTGCTTCCCCTGGAAAGGCGCCGAAGATTTTTCTCCGCAGCCACAAGTGCTTTGTCGACCGAATCCGACAGATTCGAAAACTGAATCTCAGGATCTTTGGCTTCCGAGAATTCTTCACGAAACTCAATGAGAACGTCCGCAGCGGATTCCGAAAGGTGTTCGATCTCATTGAAATCGAGGATCAAAGTGGCTCCGTCCCTTTTCAGCTCGCGAGGCCTCTTTCTCCAAAGACTTACTACAGCTCTCACCAGCCTCTCGGCAGAATCCCTCGAATGCAGCGTCTTGGGAATCGCCGTCGCAACTCGAACCGTGAACTTACCATCCATCTTCTCTTTCATGCATCTCCTTGTGGAACAATATAACATTCGTGCGCTCATGATTTTAGTCGGAAGAAAAATTAATCAAAACCCGATCCCTATGAGGGCACGATCCCCGCGACACCGGAAACCATGAAAGAAGAGGTCCGGCTAATGCCTCCTATCTTGTTGGCCTGTTACTCGCTGCCATCTTTTCATCCATGTGGTTCCCGGCTTTCTCTCCTTGTGCTCGGGCTTCGCGGCGATTACTTTTACACCTAAGCCCATCAAGTCGCCGGTATCTCTTAGAGAGATTTCACCGCGGTATCTGAAAAGTATTTGCTGGAAGAATTTCTTCTCATCTTCCGTCGCCACTAGCGAGATCGCTTCACCTTTCTTCCCCGCTCGTGCGGTCCGTCCAACACGATGTGTATACGATTCCACATCTTTAGGAATCTCAAAGTTATAGACATGTGAAACGTCATCAATATCAAGTCCGCGTGCAGCCACATCGGTTGCCACGAGGACGTTGAACTTGCCCTGGCGAAACTCGTTAGTCACGCGTTCACGTTGCGGCTGTGCCATGTTGCCGTTAAGGCAGCGGGCCTGGACGCCGAGTCCGACGAGCTTCCTTGCGAGCTTAACGGTGATGTGCTTCCTGTTGCAGAAGACGATCGCAAGATGACGACCTTCTTTGAGAAGACTCGCAAGCAAATCCATTTTCTGTTCGGGCGCGACAGTGCAATATGTCTGTCGCAGGAAAATCGGTTTTACCGTAGACGGCAGCCGTACATTCTTCGGATTGCGCAGATATTTTCCCGCCAGTTTCTCTATCTCTTTTGTAACCGTTGCGCTGAACAACATCGTCTGATGTTCAGACGGAAGCTGACGTGCAATCCTTTCAACGTCTTTTATGAATCCCATGTCCAACATTCTGTCCGCTTCATCGCAGACAAAATATTTTACGGAAGATAGCTTCACGGCATTCCTGTTCATGAGGTCGATGAGTCTCCCGGGAGTCGCCACAATTATGTTGGCGTTTCGGAGCTTCTCCGACTGTGTGTTGATCGAGACTCCTCCGTACACCGGAACGATGCCGAGATGTTTGCCGGATGAATATTTGAAGAATTCCCCGGTCACCTGAATGCAGAGTTCACGTGTCGGAACAAGGATGAGCGCCCGCAGGCCATCGTTCCTTTGTAGTTTTTCAATAATGGGGATTGCGAAACTTAGTGTCTTGCCGGATCCCGTTTCGGATTGCGCAAGGACGTCCTGTCCCTTGGCAATCGCCGGAATGATTTCTTCCTGAACCGGTGTTGCCACAGTTATTCCCTGTGCTTCGAGCAAAGTGATCATCGCCTTGCTCAGCATGAAAGATGCTGATTTCATTTAAACCTTTCTTATGAATGATATAATTGCAGGGCAGATGAGCTCCGTCAAAGATCAACCGGATGGGGATATTCGATTAGAAGACCAAATCCCAGCTTCTGAACACCGTCGCCCGTTATTCTTGTCAGAAGGGGGAGAGGATGTTACTCTTATTGATATAATATAAACAATTCGTACTTATAGTTCAGCATGAAATGCAAATCTATTTTGGGATGCCCGCCTGACCGCTGAAACATTGACTTGAAGAAGATGTCCGTGTAGAATGAACCGACTAAGATGTCAAGATCGAGGTGCTTTCTTTTTACTCTCCGGTTTGTAAACCCCATCCTCGACCGCGCCATCAAAACAAAGCCCGACAAGATTATCGTCGACAGGACTCAGGTTGCGAATTTGTTTTGATGTCAGAATTTTCGTATGCCTTATCATGTTCAAATAATCTCCGATGAAGTCGAGATTTTCTTCCGTCGTCATCCAGTTCTGTTTATCGAACTTCGATAGGTTAACCGGATCCGAATAGCTCCGTAAAGTTTTCTCGCCATAAATGTTGAAATAGAAATCGAAGTATGACATCACGAGCTCTCTCAGCGTTCGATTAACTGGTTCACGGAAACGAAGAACGGTTGTATTCGACTTCGCAACCGCGCCGTAACAATTGTTCTCTTTGAAAACTGCAACGACATGGTCATCGTCGTTATACCCGATCATATCGACAATCAACGGCTCGTGCCCCAGCATTCTCAATGCTGCCGCCCCGAACAATGCTCCTTCAAAACAATTTGCCTTCCGTTCATTGATACTGACTCTGGGTGAGCTCGTACCGGGCGCGGCATCATATGGAATTTCATTTAGAAATAATTGAATATCATAAGGCTTCTTGAACTTCCGGAAAAAATCTAACTCACTTTTTGTGAAACCAGCTCTCAATTTCTTTTTTGAATTCATTCACTCAAGTCCGAATTTCTTCCGATTTTCCTGCGTGTCATAATAGATGTGCCACTCCGCAACCAGGTCGTTTAAAATTGTAGCCGTCCAAATAGCAGGATCATGTCGATTCTCTTCAGACCAATAAGCAAACCCTAGAATTATGACGAGATTGTCCCGTGACTCGACGCGTTCGAAGGTATTTTTATACTTCGGAAACATATCGAAGAATTGTGCCCACCCTTTTAACATTACGTCCTTAGGCCTCGAGACATTTCCATCTCGATCAATGAAGACATGGTCTTCGGTCATGAGCCGACCAAGTCCATCGAGGTCCTGATTCCCTATGCTGTCGTTGAACTGCAGCGCAATGAGTTTCGGATCTTTCGCCACTCTCGTTCGTCCCTACCAGATCTTGACCCTACTGTCGGAAGGTCTCCACATCGGATCACCGTCTTTGATTCCGAATGCGTCATAGAAAGGAGAGATGTCGCTCAACGGACCATTGACTCGCAGGAAGTTTGGAGAATGGACATCTGTCAGGACCTGTTGTGCCAATGCTTCAGGCCTCGTATGACCGAGCCAGGAATAGGCATAGCCCAGCCAAAATCTCTGCGAAGGAGTCAAGCCACTGATAGGTTTTCCTTCCTTGTATTCTTCAGTTTGTTTGAATGCATCATACCCTATGACGAGACCGCCAAGATCAGCAATGTTCTCACCGAGGGTCGCTTTGCCGTTGATGTGCATGCTGTCGAGCACGACGTAATTATTAAACTGCTGCACCATCAACTCGGTTCTCGCCTTGAATTTTTCGGCGTCTTCCTTAGTCCACCAATCTGACAGATTTCCTTCCGCGTCATACTGTCTGCCATCATCATCGAAACCGTGTGTCATCTCGTGCCCTATTGTCGATGCACCTGCGTATGAATAAACCACCGCGTCGTCAATTAACGAATCGGGTACTCCGGGTATAATGAATATCGCGGCGGGAAGCACGATCTCATTGTTGGAAGGATTGTAATAAGCGTTGTAAGTCTGCGGGGTCATATCCCATTCCAATCGATCGACAGGTTTGCCGAGCTTGTTCACGTCTCTGTTGAACCAGAACAGATTGTCGTTTATTGTGTTCCTGACGTAAGAGCTTCTGTCAACCGACAACTTCGAGAAGTCTTTCCATTTATCCGGGTAGCCAACTTTCTTCGTCAACCTACTAAGTTTATACAATGCCTTCTGTTTCGTCGAGTTGCTCATCCAGTCGAGCTTCTTAATGCGCTCAGAGAATGCTGCTATCATGTTGTTCACGAGCTGAACGTATCTCTCTTTCGTCTCCGGAGAATAATATTTCTTGACATAAACCTGACCGAGCAATTCACCCATCGCTCTCTCCGTCGCGTCCTGCACTCTCTTCCATCTCGGCCGTTGCTCTTTCACGCCCGCCATGATTGTCCCTTTGAAATGAAAATTCTCTTCTTCAAACGGGCTGCTCAATCTATCGGCGAAAGCATTAACAAGATGCCATTTGAGATATTCTTTCCACTGTGCGATGCTAAACTTATCTACGGCCGCATTCAATTCTCTGTAGAATTCGGGCTGGCCAACGATGACAGAATCCTGACGGTTCACATTTTCCTGTGCAAAGATCTTCCCAATCGATCGATGGCGCCTCGATGTTCAAATGTGAGATTGCCATCTTGTTATAATTGGCATACGGATCCCTCAGGTCCTCCAGCTTTCTCGAGGAGTCGGCAAGGAACAGCTCCACTTGGTAGACTGTGTTCGCGTTCGTGACCGATTCGTCACTGTTCTCGCCCAGGAGCTCAAATATCTTCGCGACGTGCTTCTTGTACTCGTTCCGGATGTTCTCGGTCCTTGCATCCTTCCTGAAATAATACTCTCTGTTTGGCAAGCCGAGTCCACCCTGCCAAAGGTATAACGCATAGACATCGCTCTTCATCTGGTCCTGATCGACAAACAAGCCGAACATTACGTTCACGCCTTCGCTCTGCAACAGCGCCACGACGTCGAAGAGATCTTTCTTACTCTTGATCGAATTAATCTTGTCCAGCTCTGATCCAAGAGGAGTAATGCCATCTCTCTCGATGTTTTCAGAATCCATTCCACTGAAATAAAAATCACCAATTTTCTGCTCGTTGCTCCCTTGAGGGCTGTTCGCAACTTCAGCATCCTGCAAAATCCCCTTCAGTCTTTGGTATGTCTCCTCCTGGACGAGGTTCCCGATTCCCCATGACCTTTCGGATGCCGGGATTGGATTGTTTTTCATCCAGCTTCCGGTTGCGAACTTGAAGAAGTCGACTCCGGGGTTGACACCGGAATCAATCGCTTCGGTAAGGAAATCACTCTTTTTGATTTCCTGTGGGAAACCGGCTATTGTCATGAGAAGGGTCGTGAGCATTATGCCGAGCAAGATTCTAAACATCTTCATGTTTGCGAGCTCCATAAGTTGGTGGTTGATTTTTCATTTGCCGCTCCACGCGAGAAACTGAGAATGAAAATAATGAAAAGTTTCGACAAATCCCGCACTTCGTTCGCGCGGGATCGGGGAACGCTGGAACAGGTGCCACAAGGCAAATGTCGAAGCTTAGTAGAAATTCAGCGAATGGTCTGCGCAGGTTGGTCTGAAAAGATCAGGTGCGATGTGACGACGATTTCTGACTTAACGAGTTTCAAATCCTGAGACACCGGGATAATATAAATCGTCTTGATGCTGCCGTCGGGAAGAGTTATGCTCACGCTTGGTTGGACCGGTTGCGGACCTGCAAATTCGAATTCCGGTCGATAAAACGTTGCCGCATCGACATCTGTAATGTGAATCTTCTTCCCAAATATCTTTGTGTAAACCTCGAACACCGCCTTCAACACTTTGATCTTAATTCTGTTCGTCTTGGAGTCATACTTTACCTCCACATCGCCGGCCGCCGGGGCACTATATGAGAACAATCCTGCCTTGACTCTCGCATCGGCGATGAAACTTGCGCGATCACGGTCGATCTCGATCCGTGCATTTGCGAGTGTCCAGGTGTAGTCTCCCTTTGTGCCGAGGATGTTGAACTGCTTCTTCCCGCTTACCGGTCCGACCGCATTCAAGAACCCGTTGAGCATGTCCTCGTGCAGGATGACAGTAGCGTCTGGAACCTGAGCGAGACTGTTCCCGTAAATAAGAAAAGCCGCAACAAAGAAAAGAGATTTCTTGAACATTCTTTTTCTCCTTTACGAAATGGTGAACCTAACTTACCTCCTCATCAGGATGGGTGTTTCTGACGACTCGAACTTGTGTGTTCGAATGTAATCTGTCTGGTTCAACATCACAAGGCAGGAAGGTGCGAGCCGCCGCCAGAGATTTCCAGGATCCACGATATCCTTTTCCCTCCCTCAGCAGATTCTGGGCAGCTGCTCCCCTGCAAGCATGTCGACGATCCTCGTCCCTCCGATCTTGCTTTTCATGACGACTGTACCATGATGATCATCAACCACCTTCCCGATCACGACGGAATCTTTCCCGAGAGGATGAGACCGCATCACCTCCAAGACAATGTTTGCGTCCCCGGGTGAAACGAACGCAAGCAGCTTCCCTTCGTTGGCAATATAAAGCGGATCGAGCCCGAGTATTTCACATGCTCCGCGGACGTCATCCGGCACAGGTATGCTATCTTCGTTTACGACGATCCCAAGATTTGATTGGCCGGCTAACTCGTTCAGGATCGTCGCCACCCCGCCGCGAGTTGGGTCACGAAGAACGTGGATGTTCGTACTTGTCTTCAACATCTCTTCCACAAGACCGTTGAGCGGTGCAGTGTCGCTCCTGATTTGTGTTTCGAATTCCAATCCCTCCCGGACGGACATAACCGCGATTCCATGAAGGGCGATATTGCCATTCAAGATAATTTGATCGCCCGCTTTTATCCTCTTAGGGTTTATGCCAATTCCCTGATCTATGATTCCCACGCCGGAAGTATTGATAAAGAGCTTGTCTCCTTTGCCTCGATCAACGACCTTGGTATCGCCAGTCACAAGCATGACTCCGGCACGCTTTGCGGCCTCCTGCATCGAGAGAACGATCTTCCACAAATCATCAACGGCCAACCCTTCTTCGATTATGAAGGCACATGAGAGATAAAGCGGATGTGCGCCGCACATCGCGAGGTCGTTAACCGTACCATTTACTGCGAGCTCTCCAATATCTCCGCCGGGGAAAAAAATCGGATCCACGACGTACGAGTCAGTTGAGAATGCAAGCTTCTTGTCGCCGATATTAAAGACTGCACCGTCATGAAGCTGTTCCAGAAATTCATTCTTAAATTGCGGCAAAAACATTTTCTCTATGAGCTGATGAGTCATTGTCCCGCCGCTCCCATGAGCGAGCAGGACGTTCTTGTAATCCGAAATAGGGATGGGGCAGGAGAAGGCGGTGCTCGGATCGATTGTTGGTTTGTCTGTCACGGTCATATTCCTTCGTTAATGGGAAGAGGCATGACGTTAGAAGCCAGAAGCAAGAGGCAAGAAATACGAAAAAGAATTCTATCTTTGATCAACGGAATGTTCTCCAGTTTTCGTGCAGCCCATGGAGCATCTTGCCAACTTCGTCCAATTTCTCTGACAATAATGTGAATTCGGCTCTTGAGATGTACCCACAATCCGAAGCGAAACTCAGCCAGAGTTTGGTCTCCTCACATGATCCGGATGCGTCCACCAATTGTCTCTTGAAGATGTTTTCATATTCCCTCTTAGCCCACCCTTCCACTATGTTCGCCGCGACACTCCTTGAAGCCCGCCGGATCTGATCTGTTAGTGAATATAGCTCTTCCCTCGGAAATCGTTTTGTCAAATTAAAGACATCCATTGCCGAAGAATATGAAAGCTGGAAGACTTTTAAGTCTTTATAAGACCTTATCGTATCCTGCTTCATTTCAGTTCGCCTGCTCCTTGATTCTGGCTTCTTACTTCTTGCCTCTGACTTCTTGCTTCACTTTCTCGGAGTCTTCCGTAATGAAAATACGCCGCGCATGCGCCTTCAGAGGAAACCATAGGCGCACCGAGAGGATGCTCCGGCTTGCAACGAGTCCCGAACTCACTACATTCGTGCGGCTTCTTCAGCCCGCGGAGGATCTGGCCGGCAATGCAAACCGAGGATTCTTCCGTTTCAATGCCCGCCACGTCGAAGATTTTCTCTGCATCATACTCAGCAAATTCCGGCTTCAATCCCCACCCGCTCTGCGGAATCAGTCCGATCCCGCGCCACTTTCTGTCAATCACTTCAAACACATCGGCAAGCAATTTCTTAGCGGGCAAGTTGCCCTCTCTTTTGACGGCTCGTGCATATTGGTTCTCAACGTCGACCTTTCCTTCCTCAAGCTGTTTGAGCGCCACATACACTCCTTGCAGGATATCGACGGGCTCAAATCCCGTGACCACGATCGGCGTTCCATACTTTCGTGCAATCGGAAAATAATCTTCATACCCCATTACCGTGCACACATGACCCGCAGCAAGGAATGCCTGGACTCGATTTGACGGCGATGAAAGGATCGCCTCTATGGCAGGCGGAACAAGTACGTGAGAAACCAACAAGGAGAAGTTTTTTACGCCGAGTGCTCTAGCTTGCCACGCTGCCATGGCGTTTGCGGGGGCTGTGGTCTCAAATCCAACGGCGAAGAACACAACCTTCATATTGGGGTATTGTTGAGCGAGTTTCAGCGCATCGAGAGGAGAGTAAACAATTCGGACGTCGGCGCCCTCTGATTTGACGGTCAGTAAGTCTTTGGCAGAACCGGGAACTCGTAGCATATCTCCGAAAGAAGTGAAGATTACACCAGGTCGGCTCGCAATTGCTATCGCTTTGTCGATCAACTCCAAAGGTGTTACACATACCGGGCAACCTGGCCCGTGAACCAGGTTGATTTCTTTCGGAAGTAGAAAATCAATCCCGAACTTTACGATTGCATGAGTTTGGCCACCGCATATTTCCATTATGTTCCACTCGCGGGTCGTGGACCTTCGAATCAATTCGGCCAGCTTCCGTGCGGAGTCCGCTTCGCGGTATTCGTCAATGTATTTCATATAACAGTCAGGTTTCAGCTTTCAGCAGTCAGCCAGGTGCTTCTTGCTTTTGGCCAGTTGTCTCTACTTGCCGGTTTCTGGATTCCACCTTCTCACTTCTAATCAATGAGTTCTTGCCTTGATTCAACGCTACAAATACTTGTCCGAGTGAAATGCCTCCGTCATTCGGTGGAATCCTCTGATGCCAATATGGTTTGAATCCATTTTCTGAAAGGAGGCCAATGGCGCGCTCGGTAAGATACTTGTTCTGAAAACAGCCGCCGCTTAACGCCACTTTCGCTTCGCCGACTCTCTTCGCGACATCGAGAATTATTTGTGCTAATGTGTTATGGAACTTAGTGGATATCAGACCTGCCGGCTTGCCACTACACTTTTCACTGATGATATTCCTCATCGTGGTATTCCAATCTATTACGTAATCAGCCTGAAAGTATTCTTGTGATTTCATCTCTCTTATGTCATAGCTGTAGGTCTCGTCAGTCAAAATATCTCCGATGGCGAATTCAAGTTCCATTGCTCCTTGACCTTCGAAGTTTACGACCTGTCTTATTCCCAAGATTGATGACACAGCATCGAACAGACGACCGACACTCGTGGTCACGGGTGAGTTCAACCCGGACTTCAACATCACCTTCAGAACAGAAATCTGATGCTGACTGAATGCGCACACGGGTTCCAAGTCGGTCAACCCGAACAATCCCTCACCATATATTTCGTACAGCAGTCCGAGCGTAGTGCGTCTCGGCTCCTTGACAGAGGCAGAGCCACCCGGCAGTTTAAATGATCTGAACGTCGCCGCGCGCTTATAGTCAATCCCGTCTGTCAAAAGAAATTCACCACCCCAGACTGTACCATCTTCGCCATATCCCGTTCCATCCCATGAAATCCCAAGTAGACGACCACTCAGCTGGTTCTCTGCCATGCAGGAAGCAATATGGGCAAAATGATGCTGGACTCCGAGGTTTTCTTTATCGAAGCTTTTGGCAAAGCGGGTTGAGAGGTAATCGGGATGAAGGTCGTGTACAATGATGTCAGGCGAAGCATCGTACAATTTTTGAAAATCAGCCGTGACCTTTCTAAAACCGCTGAACGCTTCCTCCGTAGAGAGGTCACCAATGTGCTGGCTTACGAAAACATTGCTGCCGATGTTCATCGCGACGGAATTCTTCAAGTGTCCACCAACAGCCAATACGGATCGACTCACCTGTGTCGCAATGTCTACCGGAAAAGGCGCATATCCCCGAGCGCGTCGGATCATCTGCGCCCGCCCTGCCATGACCCGTATGACAGAATCATCGACGTGACGCTCAATCGGTCGGTCATGAACCACGAAGAGGTCGGCTATGTCCCTCAACTTCACAAGTGCCTGGTGCTCATCGGTGCAAATAGGTTCATCAGAGATATTTCCGCTTGTTGCGACAATCGGAAAGCTCAGCACGCTCATCAAAATATGGTGGAGTGGCGAATACGGGAGCATTGCTCCCAGATAAGGATTGCGCGGCGCGACAGAGTCAGCGATCCCGGATAATTCGGACTTTGTCGAGGTTCGCCTCCGTGTCAGAAGAACAATCGGCGCTTCGGGCGAAAGAAGAAGCCTTTCTTCCATTTCCGAAACGTCGCATTCATTTTTTAAATCCTGCAAGGAGGGAAACATTAATGCAAACGGTTTTTCCTCCCGATGCTTGCGCGCACGGAGTCGCCGGACCGCGTCATCATTTCTTGCATCGACAAGAAGTTGGAACCCACCGATCCCTTTCAGCGCGACTATCTTTCCAGTTCGGATTGCTTCAGCGGCTTGAAGAAGCGCATCATGGTTCATGGATAGAGTCCCGCCGCTCCCGTCCCAGAGCTCGACATGCGGCCCGCACTCCGGACAAGCATTCGGCTGCGCATGAAATCTTCTGTCGAGCGGGTTGTTGTATTCTTGCTTACAATCTTCGCACATCTCAAACTTCCGCATCGTTGTGTTGGGCCTGTCGTACGGGAGAGCCGAGATTATACTGAAGCGAGTGCCACAGTTTGTGCAGTTTGTGAACGGATATAGATACCGGCGGTTTTGGGGATCGAAAATCTCGCGAGCGCAATCAGAGCAAGTCGCGATGTCGGGAACCACGAGCGTGCTTTTCTCGCCGCTCGACCTGCTCTCTCTTATTTCAAACCGGGTGTAGCCGACAGGATCCAGATGTGAGATTTCCATACCCTGGATGTACGCACGCGGCGGTTTTTCTACTTCGAGAAGAAGAATAAACTCGCGAAGCTGCTCCGGCTCGCCTTCAATTTCGATGAAGACTCCTTGAGAAGAGTTGAGAACCCATCCACTGAGTTTCTTTTCCGCAGCGAGCCTGTAAACGAAAGGTCTGAATCCTACACCCTGCACCGCTCCGTGGAGCGATATGTGAAGCCGATCGATCAACGCGCCCTGCAACTGTTCAGAAGCCAATCCGACCACTGCGGTATTCCGACGTCGGTTGTGCAAGAAATCTCAAACACTCTCAAGCTTGGATTTATCTGAAGTGCATTTCCTTTCAACTGTTCGATGTTGCAGTTGACGTACGGAAGAAGATCAATTTTGTTTACGACCAGAACCGACGCGTTCCTGAACATGGCCGGGTATTTAAGCGGCTTGTCGTCACCCTCCGTTGTGCTCGCAACGACAACTTTCATTGCTTCACCGAGATCGTATGCCGCAGGACAAACTAGATTGCCAACGTTCTCGATGACGAGGAGATCGACACTCTTAAAATCAATTTTCGAAATCGCATCCTGCACAAGCTTTGCTTCAAGGTGGCACGCACCGTTGGTTACAATCTGGACGACCTGCACGCCGAATTTCGCTACTCGCTGTGCATCAATATCAGTCTGTACATCTCCCTCAACGACAGCGATCCTGATCTTTCCTTTCAGATAATCCAGCGTTCTTTCAAGAAGGCTGGTCTTTCCCGATCCGGGCGAACTGACAAGATTCAGAACGAAGACATTGTTCTCCTGGAAGACTGCCCTGTTTTGTCGTGCTAGCTCTTCATTCTTTTCAAGGACTTTTCGTTCGACCGTTATGACACTCATCTTCACACCGTACTTTCATCTTCAATCTCAATTTCAATAACTTCTAATTCGTTCCCCGAAATCACTCTAACGTTTACGCTCCCGCAATCCGAACATCTAAAGATCAGTCCTTCGACGGTCGAATCACCACCACAGTCGAGACAATGAACTACAATCCCGGTTTTCTCAATCTCCAGCTTGGCTTCTTCCAACTCCGTTCCCTTTGTTATCGCAGTAAAACAGAACTCGAGAGAGTCAGGAACAACCCCTGCCAATTCACCGATCCTCAGCCTGACGTTTTTGAGCTTATGTGTACAGTTCCCGGAGAAATTTTCTCTAACTATCTCAAGTATATTTTCCGCTATCGAGAGTTCGTGCACAAGATTCTTTCAGCAACAACCATAGATAGTGTTCGACGAACAACGGAGGCCCGGCAAGAAAGCAAGTTTACCAGTATTATTCAAGTTGCTCCAGGTCGTTGATTTGTTTGAGATATTCAAAGACGGTCTTCGCTTCTTCTTCATCGACAATGCTAATTGCAAAACCGACATGGACAATGACATAGTCACCGACTTTTGCCTCAGGCACGTAGGCAAGGCAAACCTCTTTCGAGATCCCGCCGAACTCGACCTTGCCCATTATCATACCGAGCGGATTATCATCAATCTTGACTACTTTTCCTGGAACACCTAAGCACATTTCATTTCCTCGATATCATAAGCTACTTCAAGAACTCCCATTCAAGCAACACACTCTCTGACTTCCCGAATCTTCTTTCTACCTGATCTCGAACGTTTTAAGCTTCTCATTCGGGCCGTGCACTTACCCAAGAGAGTCCTGAATGTTTCCTATATGTTGATTAAGAAGGTATCCGCGTCGCCTCTCACGGGTATTTGTAATAGTTCAGACGCGATTCGACAACCTCCACACACTTTGGGCAAGGGCTATGCCGTGAATGACCGCTTGTAACTCGGAAATTACGTCATTAGATGAGATGATAGAGGAGAACCGCCTCAACAGACCGTGTGGAAAAATAACTCGCGGCGAGAAGAGGATTTTCAATCACTGAGTCATAGGCTCATCAGCCTCAGGCTGAGAATCACATGAATAGTTTCTAATCTCTTATAGCGAATTTCACGAATATCTTCTATTCGCGGCATCCGTAGTTTCATGCTTTTTGTTCGCACCATTCGTAGTTCGATTTTTCAGACGGTGTGGTTTGTGAAATAGACAATTTCAAAAACTCTATCAAGACGGAAGGTGACTCGCCGCACGCTGTCTGGATATCTCGAACAAGACAATGCCCACGGAGGTTGCGACATTGATCGAATCCACCTTGTTGCTCATTGGAATCTTCACCCTAACTTCGCACTGCTCGAGAACATCATGAGAAATTCCTGTCCCTTCACTCCCGAAGACCAGGCATATTGATTTTGTAAGATCGATTCTCTCAATGTCAATCGAATCTTCCTTGGGGTCGGCGGCAACAATTTTGAACAAGAATTCGTCATGCAATCTTCTAATCGTCTCAGCCAGGTTCTCGGTGCTTGCGGTCAAAAGTCTGAAGATTGTACCCATTGAGTTCCTAACGGAACGCCGGAGATACGGATCGCAGGAAGTTTCGCTCGTGAGAAGTACCTGAACACCGAATGCGGCGCAGTTCCTTGCGATGACCCCCATGTTTTCTGAGTTTGCTATTCCATCCGTCGCAAGGAGTAATCGGGGTTCCGGAAGATTTTCAAGATCCGCGAAGACATCGATCGCATCAGGGACTCTTCCAATTGCCATGATTCCTTGGTGCAAACCGTAGCCGACAATTTGCTCAAGCAGACTTTTTTCCGAGACGAAGATACCCTGTTCAATCTGGCGACCCTCGAGAATGCCCGAATAAATCTCGAACCATTCCTCCGTCATCAGCATCGACAAAATCTTCAATCTACTTCCGACGAGACGCCTGACAACCTTTTCACCTTCCGCAACAAAGATCCCCTGCTTCCGATGCTCCATGGTGCGCCGCAGAGTGCGGTATGGTTCAAGGAATGGAAGCCCCAGTGAATTGATCCTTACGACATTCATCATAACAAGCATCCGCTCCGAACTTTTGAGATCCGACGCTTGGTCTCTCAGATCCTCAAACTACGGCCTGGGCAAGATCCTGACCTTACGTTCCCGAGCTGTAGTCAGTTTGATATTTCACTTGCTCCGGCGTCAGCTTATCGATCTTTTTTCCCATCGTTTTCAGCTTCACCATCGCAATCTCTTGATCCTGCTCAGGTGAGATGTCAATAACCTTGTTCTCAAGCCTCTTCCCCTTTTTGTGAAGCTCGACGAGCCGGAGCTGTGACATGAACTGGTTGGCAAATGACATATCCATCACCTCCGAAGGATGGCCTTCGGCAGCCGCCAGGTTTACAAGTCGTCCTTGAGCAAGAACGTATATTCTCCTGCCATCCTTCAAGAGATATTCTTCATTGTTCGGCCTGATCTCTTGAATTCGCTTCGTAATGTTTTTCAAATGGTTCAGATTCAATTCACAATCGTAGTGGCCGGTGTTGCAAACGATCGCTCCATCTTTCATTTTCTCGAAATGTCTGTCGACGACGACATCCTTCACGCCAGTCGCAGTAACAAAAATGTCACCGACTTTTGCAGCCTCATCCATAGTCATGACCCTCATGCCATCGAGGGTGGCTTTCAAAGCCGCGGTCGGCTTCACCTCAGTCACGATGACGTTTGCGCCAAGGCCTTTCGCACGCATCGCTACTCCCTTTCCGCAGTGACCATAACCTGCAACGACAAGGGTTTTTCCGGCGAGAAGGACACTGGTGGCACGCAAGATTCCATCGAGTGTCGATTGGCCCGTCCCGTAAACGTTGTCGAAATCCCATTTGGTCTCAGCATCGTTTACCGCGATGACCGGATATTTCAAAGCCCCGTCCGCAGCCATCGCACGGAGTCTGTGCACACCTGTCGTCGTCTCTTCGGTTCCGCCGATTATCAACGTCCTGGCGAACTCAGGGTACTTGTTATGCAAAGTAAAAATCAAATCTGCGCCATCATCGAGTGTGAGGTTCGGTTTCATTTTTATTGTCTCGTCGATCGCGCAGTAAAATTCTTTCACGGACATTCCATGCCAGGCGAAGATTGAGATATCGTCAGATGCGAGTGCAGCCGCAACTGAGTCCTGTGTCGAGAGCGGATTGCAGCCGCTCCAGCTTACCTGTCCGCCGCACGCCACGAACGTCTTCACGAGAACGGCGGTTTCCTTCGTAACGTGGAGACAGCCGGCGATCTTGTATCCTTTGAAGGGCTTTGTCGCGCTGTACCTCTCCTGCAGCGCCATCAGCACCGGCATCCTCGATTCAGCCCAGGCGATCCGCTTTTTCCCTTCCTCTGCAAGTTTGATATCTCTTACCTTGTAAAGTCCCTTCACTTCATCCATTTCGAAAATTCTCCATTAGTTGATTGAGATTGAAAATATGAGATCGATGATATGGTCGGGAACTACTTCACACCTTTTTGCAGGGCGTTCACCAGATCCAATCTCTCCCAGGTGAAGTCTCTTTCGTTCCTTCCAAAATGTCCGTATGCCGCGGTCTTCTCAAAAATCGGACGACGAAGATCTAGATGCTTTGTGATTCCGCCTGGAGTGAGGTCCACGAGCTCGGTCACCATCTTGGCAAGCTGAAAATCCGAAACACCCTTCGCCGTTCCCTTAGTGTCGACAAGAACAGAAACTGGCTCCGGGACTCCAATGGCATAAGCAAGCTGGATCAGACATTCTCCCGCCAGGCCTGCTGCCACAATGTTTTTCGCGAGATAGCGGGCAACGTATGCTGCACTGCGATCGACCTTTGACGGGTCCTTTCCGGAAAATGCACCGCCGCCGTGAGGAGCGTAGCCGCCGTACGTGTCGACAATGATCTTGCGTCCCGTCAACCCCGTGTCGCCATGTGGGCCGCCGATCTCAAACCTACCGGTCGGGTTAATATAGTATTTCGTTTCTTGGGTCAGAAACTCTTTCGGGATGACTTCTTTGATTACGCATCCGGTGACATCAGCCGCAATTTTCTCCTGCCACTTATTTTCATCGAATCCGGCCGGCTCCGGATCGTGCTGGGTCGAAACCACGACAGCCTCGATGGTAATTCTTCCACCGTCATGGTACGCAACGGTAACCTGGCTCTTGCCATCCGGGCGCAGATAAGGCATTGGTGAATTCTTCATCTTGCGCAACTCGGCGAGTCTCCTAGTTATCCTGTGCGCGAGAGCGATTGGAAGGGGCATGTATTCCTCCGTCTGGGAACAGGCATAGCCGAACATCATGCCCTGATCACCTGCACCGCCTCGTTCCACGCCTCGACTAATGTCGCCGGATTGAGAGTGCATGACGTTTATGACACCGCAAGAGTACGCGTCAAATTTATAATCACTGTTCACGTATCCAATTCGCTCGATAACTCCGCGAGCGATGTCCGCGAGATCTATTTTTGACTTAGCCGATTCTGAAGTCGTGACTTCTCCACCTATTATGACCAGCCCCGTTGTAACGTAAGTCTCGCAGGCTACCCGGGAGTTTGGTTCTATCGCCAAGTGTGCGTCAAGCACGGCATCGGAAATCTGATCGCAAATTTTGTCTGGATGTCCTTCGGTCACTGATTCCGATGTAAATAACCTATGCATTTTCTCTCCGAAAATTTGTTATAGAAAATCTATTTCAGTGGAGTCGCCCGCGTTAACACGCTTGAAGCTGCCTTTCAGTTGCGCATTCTGTCCAACGATCGAGCCCTCTAGGAGCGCGTTCTGAATCGACGCACCCGATCCGATTATTGAATCACGAACCAATGAGTCGGCAAGAAACACGTCCGAATCGATTGTAGCGTTCGGCCCGATGACTGAGTTTGTAATCTTAGCAGTGTCTGCAATGTAAACCGGGGGAATTATGACAACATCTTTCCTACTCTTGTAATAATTCGTTTTCTTAAGGAGATGACGATTGGTCTCGAGCAGCGTCTCCGGCCTGCCACAATCGTACCAGCCATCTATCTCGAAATAAGTTATCGTTTCACCTCGATCGACCATCAGCTGAAGTGCATCGGTGAGCTGGTACTCGCCCTTCGTCTTAATATTTTTTTCCATCACTTCCTGGAGTGCGGCATAGAGTCTCGCAGGTGACTTCACGTAATAAAGGCCGACGATCGCGAGATTGGAAGTCGGATCGTCCGGCTTCTCAACAAGCTTTGATACCCTGTTGCCACTCGTCTCTGCAACGCCAAACCTTCTCGGGTCATCCACCTTTCTTACTCCAATGCTCGAATATTCACTCTTCAGGAGAGGCGTAAGGTCGACATCGAAAACGGTATCTCCTAAGATGATAAGAAGCGGTTCGTCATTGAGATCTTCCGAGAGAGCGATATAAGCTGCATGTCCAAGGCCAAGTCTTTCTTCCTGGTAGGCAAAATGAAAAATTGCATTCTTGTAATTTGCCTTCAGGTATTCCTCGACCATATCCCCCATGTATCCGACAACAACGGAAATATCTCTCACGCCGATGCCCATGAGCTTATCTACGATGTGACCAACTATCGGCTTTCCTCCGACGTTTAGCAGGACTTTCGGCAGTGTAAATGTGTGAGGGCGCAGACGTGTTCCCACCCCTGCGACGGGGATCAAAGCTCTCATTTCTTCAGTGGCATTTTGCTTGTGAATTTAACAACCGGCCGTCGAAGTTGCAAAGGACGGAGGCTTAACCACGTTAGGATTCCTGTTGAAGTCTGAATATGTCATGATAGGCGTTGATTGTTCGGTTGCCTGCTTCTGTTTCGTTGATCCCATTATTACATTATGAATATCTTTCGCCCGGCAGAGAAGATCTCACGATTGTTTGCGCGCGACGAAATTTGAACTCTGTACCCCTGCTTCGCTGTTAATGCTAAGGTACCGGATATCAATGAGCGGAATGAGAAGCAGCGCGGAGCGCGGTATCCGGTGTCGGAAGATCAGTCATCGTTGTTTATTTGGCCCCCGTTTGACAATTTGAAATGAGAATTCAGGAATGCTAAAGGAAATCTTTGATAAAGTTCGCGAAGGTGAAAGGCTCACTCTCGAAGATGGTATGGAACTCTTCGAGTCAAACGATTTGCTAACAATAGGGATGATGGCCGACCATGTCAGATGGAAGAAGCATTCGAAGCCGGTGGTCACCTATATCATCGACAGGAACATAAACTACACCAATGTCTGCGTCACGGAATGCACTTTCTGCGCCTTCTATGCGAAAGTCGGAGATGCAAAGAAAAGTTACACTCTTTCTAACGACGAGCTTGGAAGAAAGATCCAGGAGACAATCGATCTCGGTGGATCGAGGATACTTCTCCAGGGCGGACTGAATCCCGACCTCGGACTTGACTACTACGAGGACACGTTCAGATTCATTAAGTCGAACTATAAAATCTGGCTTCACGCACTTTCGCCCGAGGAAATTGTTTTTATCGCGCGACAGAGCGGTCTGAAGACCCGCGATGTCATCAAACGCCTCATGTCAGCCGGACTTGATTCCATTCCGGGAGGCGGAGCTGAGATCCTCGTCGATGAAGTTCGCGACAGAATTGCTCCGAAGAAATGCACTTCCGATGAATGGTTGGGTGTAATGTATGAAGCCCACAAGCTCGGTCTAAAGACGACTGCAACCATGATGTTCGGACATGTGGAAGCTTATGAAGACCGGCTCCAGCACATGATCGTAGTACGAGAGCTCCAGGACATTACAAAAGGATTTACCGCGTTTATTCCCTGGACCTTCCAGCCAAGGAACACCGAACTTGCGGAAAATCACGACAACCTTCGGGAGAAGTCATCTGCCTTCGATTACTTGAAGACCCTCGCTATATCACGGCTGATGCTCGATAATATCGATTCGATACAGGTGAGCTGGGTGACGCAGGGATTGAAGATTTCCCAAATCGGGCTCCGGTTCGGCGCGGACGATTTCGGGAGTTTGATGATTGAAGAAAATGTGGTGAGCGCCGCGGGGACGAAGCATTTCTCGGGCTTCAGCCTCAATCACATTACACGCGCAATAAAAACCGCAGGCTTTCAGCCGGAGCAGAGGTTTGTATAAAAAATCCAAAGCTCAAATGTCGAAACCACAAATTAAAACTGGAGAACCATTCGGTAGGCTCTTTATTTTTTGGCCAGCTCATTGACTTTCGAACCTTGACTTTTGATCTCTGACTTTTGACCATCTATCAATAATCCATCATCTCACAGAGCAAGAAATGTGGTACAACTCAATCCTCGAGATAATAGGCGACACACCAATGCTGAGGCTATCTCGTGTCGCGCCCAACATTAAACCGATCCTGCTGGCGAAGTTGGAGTACCTGAACCCCGGAGGATCGGTGAAGGACAGAATTGGCATTACGATGATCGAGGACGCCGAGAAGAAGGAACTCTTGAAGCCGGGCGGGACGATCATTGAAGGGACATCGGGAAACACCGGCATGGGGCTGGCGCTCGTTGCGGCGATGAAGGGATACAAATGTATTTTTACCATGCCTGATAAGATGAGCCAGGAGAAAATTGATTTGCTTCGAGCGTTCGGTGCGGAGGTCATCGTCACCCCGACGGCAGTTGAGCCCGATGATCCCCGCAGTTATCACTCCGTAGCAGTCAGACTAAGTCGTGAAATCCCCAATTCATATTTCCCGAACCAGTACAACAACCCGAGCAATCCACAAGCACACTATGAAACGACCGGGCCGGAGATCTGGAAGCAGACAGATGGGAAAGTGACGCACTTTGTCTGCGGCGTCGGGACCGGCGGGACTATAGTGGGGGCAGCAAGATATCTGAAGGAAAAGAATCCAAAGATCAAAGTCATCGCTGTAGATCCCGAGGGAAGCATCTATGCTGAATATTTTAGAACCAGGAAGATTCCAGAGAGTCATCCATACAAGGTGGAAGGAATCGGCCAGGACTCAATGCCGAAAATAATGGACTTCAAAGACATCGATGAAGTGATCACCGTTTCCGACAAGGATTCGTTCCTTGCCACACGTCAGCTAGCAAGGAAGGAAGGGATATTCGCAGGCGGGTCATCAGGATCTGCGCTCCAAGTTGCATTGAAGATTGCCGAGGACCTCACCGAAAGCGACATGATCGTTATGGTGATCCCCGACCATGGGTCAAGGTACCTGTCCAAGCTGTACAATGACAACTGGATGAAAGACAACCAGTACCTCGAGACGAAGCTGAAACTCTCAGCGAGCGATGTGACTCGCAGTAAAAGCGGGAAGCGCGTCCTGGTCAGCGTCGGCATGGAGGCTACGCTCCTGCAGGCGATCAACCTCATGCATGAAAATGATATTTCCCAGCTACCGGTGATGGAGGACGGGAAAATTGTGGGAAGCCTGACGGAGAACAAGGTCCTCTCGGCGCTCGTGTCGAACCCGGATTTGAGGGAACATAGCGTAAGAGAATTCCTGGACAAGCCCTTCCCCATAGTCAACGAGAAGATGTCGCTCGAGAATCTTTACAAAATCCTTGACAAGGACACGCCTGCAGTTGTAGTCCAGCAAGAAGACAGAACATTTGATATTATTACAAAATCAGATCTGATTTATACGATTGCGGAGAACTCCACTGAATCAACGGAGAGACAAAGATGAAGTTTGGAACACTTGCCGTTCATGCAGGACAGGAGCCGGACAGTGCCACCGGCTCGATAATGACGCCGATATACCAGAACGTCGACGTTCGTCCAATCAGAGCCGGCGGTGCACAAAGGCTACGACTATTCACGCGCAGGCAATCCTACTCGTACTGCGCTCGAAAAGAATTTGGCAGCGCTCGAAGGGGGAAAGCATTGTGCAGCGTTCTCATCCGGAATGGGCGCGATCGATGCGATAATAAAACTCCTAAAGGCCGGAGATCATGTTGTCGCCGGAAACGATCTGTACGGGGGAACATACCGGATATTCGTAAAGGTGTTCGAGCAGTTCGGGTTGAGCTTCGACTTCGTCGACATGAGCAATATCGAGCATGTCAGGAAGGTATTGAAGCCAAACACAAGAATGGTGTGGATCGAAACTCCTACGAACCCGCTTCTCAGAATCGTGGACATTGAAGAAGTTGCGAAGATCGCAAGACGGGCCGGTGCTTTGTCCGTCGTTGACAGCACGTTCGCCACTCCTTTTCTCCAGAAGCCTCTTGATATGTCGGCCGACATCGTGGTACACAGCGCTACCAAATATATCGGCGGACATTCTGATATAATACTTGGTGCTGCCATCACCAACAGTGACGAGATCGCAGAGAGATTATTCTTCATACAGAAGTCGAGCGGCGCCGTGCCCGGCCCTTTCGATTGCTTCCTAGCGCTCCGCGGGACCAAGACACTTCACCTGAGAATGGAGCGGCACTGTGAGAACACAAGAAAGATTGCAGACTTTCTTAGCAAGCACCCGAAGGTAAATTCGGTAAATTATCCGGGCCTCCCAACCCATCCCAACCATGACGTCGCAAAACGGCAGATGAGTGACTTCGGCGGAATGTTGTCCTTCACGTTGAAGAACGATGACATTAACGCCGCGAAGAAGCTCACGACATTGACAAGGGTATTCTCGCTCGCGGAAAGCCTTGGAGGAGTAGAATCGCTGATCGAACATCCTGCCTCCATGACGCACTCATCGTTGCCGCGAGAGGTGAGGATAAAGTCCGGTTTAGAAGACACTCTGATAAGAATTTCCGTCGGCGTCGAAGACTGCGACGACCTCATCGATGATTTGAAAATGGCGCTCGATAAAACCTGAATGCGAGCTCAAAATTCAAATGTCATACATCAGAAGTAATCGGCAAAAGGTAAAACTGGAATCTATTTATGTTGTGATTGAGTTGTGGCTTTGAGTTTTAACTTTTTGACATTTGAACCGTGTGGAACTAATTCAGGTAATTTTACGTCTAAACCTATTGATATGTTATTGAAAAAATTCAAGGCGAGATGATATCCAAGAAGCGAAAAGCGGCGGCCAGAAGCATACTGGTTCTCTATGTCTTCATAACTGCCACATTCCCTCTTTCACACAAGGATTTCGTCCCGCTAAGCGGTAGACTCTCTCTCACTTCGGATAGGGCGCTTTCGCGGGTTTCTGATATCAGCGATGAAAAC
Organism: uncultured Bacteroidota bacterium; assembly: GCA_963704305.1. GTDB lineage: Bacteria > Bacteroidota > Ignavibacteria > Kryptoniales > JAKASW01 > JAKASW01. Next base: position 3,780,386 of record OY969888.1, read on the forward strand.
TTCATGTGCCCCGCGCATAACTTCGCCCAATCGACAACCGCAATCGGCGTCGTCGCTCAAAATTTTCCGCTCCTTGAAGAGCTTGACCTGCCCCGAACTGAGGAACCATCTCAGCCATTCTTCGAACCTTCCGAAAGTTTCTCAACCCGCGCTCCTCCTCAAGCGTAACTCCGCCTTCATCTCTTATCTCAAAAATTCATTAAAGACAATTTCTGAGGAGGATTGCACATGCTGAGGAGCATGACTTATACGACGATAATATTTCTGGTGTTTCGCGCGGTGGTGCTTGCCGGATCGCCGGTACCGAATGATCCAAACAGGGTCTCGATCAGTGGTAAGATAACTGAGAAGGCAGACGGGCACCCGATCGCATATGCTGAAGTAGCGATAATGAAAGGAAGCACCGTAGTAACGGGATCAATAGCGAACGAGTTAGGCGAATATCAAATAAAGAATCTTGTGCCGGGCAGGTATACAATTGAGGCGTACATAGTTGGATTCAAGACAGCCCAGATTGATACTAATCTCTCAAACGGATTTCACCAACTAGATTTCGCGCTTGAAGCATCGGACATCACCCTAAGTGGCGTCACCGTTACTGCCACTGCACAGCACGAATCCGTCAATCGAAAGCTGAGCATTGTCACCGACGCGCCTATGTTCCAGGAAAGTACGTTCCACAATGCGCCGACTAGTCTTCCGTCGACAATACTTCAGCAAAGTATACCGGGTGCCGTCCAGGCTCCCACGGGTGAAGTGCATATCCGCGGTCAGCATGCTGAATACACATACTACGTCGATGGGATCGAGATTCCTGAGACACAGAGTGAGGGGATGACGGAACTGTTCGATCCTCAAGTGATCGACCGAATCACCTTTCGAGTGGGCGACCTGCCCGCCGAATATTCCGATGCGCTCGCGGCAATAGATGTAAAGACAAAAATACCGGCTACGCATTTCAGCGCAAACGCATCAGGGTATGCCGGTAGTTTCAACTCATCCGGTCAGGCGGTCTCACTCGATGCGCACTCCGGTGACTTCGCGTACTTCTTCGCCGGCTCCAGAAAGATCACCGACAGGAGAATTGACACGGAGCTTCCTGATGTTTTTCATGACCACGGCCAGGATATGTATGGGCTCGGAAAAGTCCAGTACATTATTTCTCCAGACGACATAGTTGCACTTGACTTAGACCTGAGCAATTCTAATTTTCAGATTCCTTATGATTCGACTGGCGGAGTATTGATGGATGATAATCAGAAGGAGACCGGTGGTTTCCAAAACCTGATCTACCGACATGGATTCGGTACTGACGGCAACACGGGAGAATTTTTCTTCGCATTTACTCACAGAGAAGGCACGTTGAACTACAATCCGGGAGCGAACGACACCCCTTCATTCTACTTTGCGGGCGATTCGACAACTGCCTACAATATCAAGGAAGCCAGAAAGTTCGATGTCTACGGCGCAGACTCTTACGTTGCATTCCCAGAGGGAGACAATCTATCAATGAAGAGCGGAGCAAGTTACAACTATACAAAGGGAAATGAAAACTTCTCCGCCTTTGACGGAAATACGCTGGGACCGCAATCGATGGAAGACCTCGAAGGATATGACTTCGGTGCATACGCCCAAACCGTTTACCAGCCACTCCCGATTTTTCAGATTGATGCCGGCGTCAGATACGATTTACATTTCGCGAAAGGGATTGGGAACGAATCACAGATTTCCCCCAAGGTGAAGCTGGCTTATATTCCTGACCTGTCCACGACCGCCTACGTTTACTACGGGCGGCTTTTCGTCCCAGTCTTTATCGAACAGCTGAGAGAAATAACTGCAGGAACAGGCACTGTTCCGGAGCCGACAAAAGCAGTCAGGGGAAATTATTTCGAAGCAGGCGTCACGGAGTCGTTCACGAGCTTTCTTTCCGGAAGAGTCTTAGGGTACTATACCGAAGAAAGTCCTGGCATGGATGATAACACGATCCCCGGCACGAATATCCAGACCGCGGTAAATATTCAAAGAATATTTGTGCGCGGTGTTGAACTTGGAATCGATTATCACAGCGAGGGACCCTTCACAGGATATCTCAACCTTGCAGTTAGCCATGCGCAAGGAGATGGGGCAACGAGCGGTGGATTCCTGCCTGCATTGCCTCCCACCACGGCATTTGACCTTGATCATGATCAGAGAATTACCTACTCGATCGGACTTAATTACGATCAGAGCGGCTACTTCGTCAACATCGTGGGAAGTTACGGCAGTGGGTTGACAAACGGTCAGACGAACGGCCATGTAAATCCGCATCTCATCTTCGATGCGTCACTTGGAAAGTCACTTCACATCGACGGTTTCAGCATTAGACCGGAGTTGTTTGTAAACAACATATTGAACCATCAATACCTGTTGAAGGGCTCCTTCTTCAGTGGCGCTGCCTGGGGAACCCCAAGGAGTTTCCTCTTCAAAGTTGCAGTAGGCATGGACTAAGAGATCTCGAAGATCTTGTCCTCTCGTCTTTGCGCAAAGAGCCTGGAAACTTGTTATGAAGAAAGCCGCAGGGCGAGCTGGGAAAAAACGAACGACGCTTTTGCTCATGAAATGTTGAGCCCGATCCAGACGTGAAAGTTATCAGGAGTGCACTTGAACCGGGCTGATACGTTCCGATCGGTTCGTCCACAGCTCAGTTTTATTTCCCCTCTTGGCCGCTTTGTCGCAAGATAAGTATCCGACCCGCCGAGCTGTCAGCGGTCTCTATTCCTTGGAGTACATAAGCTCGGTCAACAACACCTTCAGGTTGTTGCTGTGAGTGACAGTCTTGTAAAAAATGCAGGTCCGGCAATTTGAAGACGAGCAGTAAGTCTTCTTCCCATCGAGAAGCCAGCACGGAGTGGAATCGTTCGTGAACGCCGGGCATTTCACTCGCTGTTCATTCGCACATCTGAGCATTTCCCAACAAGGTATCATCGCGATTAATCTCTTGATTGCTTCCAACGTCATCCCTTTGCTCGTTATCATGTCCCTGACACAACCTAACCAGTAAAGGTCGTCTTCTGTGAAGAGCCTGTGTCTTCCCATCGTGCGAACCGGCAAGACAATTCCGGATGCTTCGTACTTTCGAACCGTGGACACCGCAATCCCTAATCTTCTCGCGACCTCACCTATTTTCATGAGCTTGCCTGCTGTCATAAGAACATTCAATCAATTGCCCCGGCGATTCGGTCGACCGATGCATGCATCATGAAATCCAGCATCTCTGCCTCGCCGCGAATGTGAGTTCGTCTCTAAACTTCGGGTGAGCGATACTGACCAGTGCTCTCACTCTTTCGCTGATTTTCTTACCATGGAGATTAGCAACGCCGAACTCGGTCGCAACATAATGGACGTCGCCGCGCGAAGTTGTCACGCCCGCGCCTTCTGTCAGATGGACTGCAATTCTCGAGATTGTTCCACCTTTAGCTGTTGAAGGAAGTGCCATGATCGGTTTTCCACCTTCGGATCTGGCTGCGCCTCGAATGAAATCCGCCTGGCCGCCGAAGCCGCTGTAGAAGTTGTAGCCAATGGAATCTGCACAGACCTGCCCGGTCAAATCAATCTGAAGCGCAGAATTTATTGCGATCATCTTCTTGTTCTGGCTGATTACGAACGGGTCGTTCACATACTGCGACGGATGAAACTCCGCTATCGGATTATTATGGATAAACTCGAAAAGTCGTTTGCTACCGAGAACGAAACTGGCCACCATCTTGCCCGGATGCAACGACTTCTTTTCGTTTGTTATGACTCCGCTCTCGACAAGCTTTATCACGCCATCCGAAAACATTTCCGAATGAATGCCAAGATCGCTCTTACCTCCAAGCGACATCAGAACGGCATCGGGTATCTTTCCAATTCCGAGTTGAAGAGTCGAACCATCCTCGATCAAGTCGGCAATATTCTCACCGATCTTCATGTAGACCTGCAGTTCCTCTTCGGACGTGTCTGGTTCGACCTGCGGGAACTCCATGATCGGTACGTCTGTCTCGACAATGCCGTGAATCTTGCTTACGTGGATAAAACTATCTCCCAAAGCGCGCGGCATGTTCGGATTGACCTGAGCAATCACGACACGCGCCACCTCGGTTGCCGCCTTCGTTGTTTCAACGCCGACACCAAAGCTGCAGAATCCGTGAGCGTCAGGCGGAGACACATGGATCAGCGCGACATCGATTTTCATTTCGCGTGAATAAAACAGACTGGGTATTTCAGAAAGAAAAACAGGGACGAAGTCCGCTCTACCTTGATTGACCGCGTCACGTGTATTCTTCCCTATGAAAAGCGCCGTGTGACGGAAGTGAGATTCCATTCCGGGACGTGCATACTTCGCTTCGCCGAGGGACAGCAAGTGGAGTACCTCACAGCCATACAGGTCATCGGCCCGACTCACCATCGCGTCGACGAGCACTTCAGGAACCGCACAGCCGGGGTGAATGTAGACTTTATCGCCGGATTTTATTGACTTGACGGCTTCGAATGGGGATGTGATTCTGCTCCGATACGTGTCGACCCACGGCATCAGCTTAACAACCTCTCAATAGGCAAATATTTCCCGCCAAAAATCTTCGCGCCCATTTCTTGTGTAAAGCTCCCATCGAAAATGCACAAACCTCTTGACAGGCTCCGGTCATCTCTCATAGCTTGCATTATTCCTTTCTGAGAAATTTCCACGACGTAAGGAAGGACCGTATTGGTTAACGCGTATGTCGCAGTTCTCGCGACCGTCCCGGTTATGTTTGGAACGCAATAATGGATCACATCATGGAAAACGTAAACCGGATCCTGAAGAGTGGTCGGGCGGCTTGTTTCAACACATCCCCCCTGGTCAATCGAAACATCCACGATGACCGCTCCAGGTTTCATCGACTTGACCATGTCTTCGCTGACAACATGAGGTGTACGCTCGCCTCTCATGAAGATCGCTCCGATCAAGACGTCGGCGTAGGCAACACTCTTTTTCACGTTAACGGGGGTAGCAAGTGCCGTGGTGACGCGCTTCATGAGGAGGTCGTCGACACTCCTCAGACGCTTGATGTCCCTGTCCAGCACAATGACCTGGGCGCCGAGGCCAACAGCAGTGCGAGCCGCCTCGGTTCCAACAACACCAGCTCCCAGGATTACAACTGCGGCAGGAGCCACGCCCGCTATCCCGCCAAGAATTATTCCACGACCGTGGTTACCGGTCTCTAATAGCCGCGCAGCTATGAAAAGCGAAAGCTGTCCCGCAATCTCGCTCATGGAGTGAATAACCGGCCTGTCTCCATCGTCTGTCGCAATGTATTCATAGCCGATCATGTTTACGCCTCTTTGAAGGACCGCATCGATGAACTGCGAACCCGCGACAGGGAGGTTGAGGAAACTGAAAATGGTCTGCCCTCGTTCCATCGTCGTAATTTCCTCGACGGTGGGAGGTTCGACTGCACACAAGAGTTCGCACCTTCGCGAAACTTCCTCGTTCGAGTAGACCATGATTGCCCCGGCATTACCATAACTAATGTCGCTGAACCGACTCAATGTCCCCGCATGTGATTCCACAAAAACAGAATGTCCAAGTTGAGTCAATGCGGCAACCGCCGCAGGTGTCAATGAGACACGATTCTCTTTCTTCGACGACTCGTTCGGGATACCGATATTCATGGGCGAGCCTCCAGATCAATTTGGGAACCGCACATTTGAAACGCGCCTGCATCGAAAAAGGGCGAAGGGGAAGACCCGAGCCTTCGCAAATCGGCGTCGATGAATGCCCTGATCATTTGCACGACCGTGATTTCATCAGCCTGCGGAAGACATCGCTGACTTTTTATCATTCTGCGGAGATTCACCTGTCTTAGACTGCAAATAGTTGTGGATAGCCGCAGCAGAGTGTTGACCATCTTGCATCGCAAGTATGACCGTAGCTCCGCCGCGAGAGAGATCGCCGCCGGCAAATATCCCTGCACGGCTTGTCTGGCCGTACTCGTCAACAATCACCGTTCCTCGTTTCGACATGTTCAAACCTGGAGTGGTTGCTTGCAGGATCGGGTTGGGCTTCTGGCCGATGGCCATAATAACTATATCGACGTCCATGATGAAATTGGAACCTGGAATCACAATCGGTTTTCGCCGGCCATCGGCATCCGGTTCGCCGAGCTGCATCTTCACGCATTCAATTGCTTTGACCCATTTATTTTCACCGGCGATGATCCTGACTGGATTTGTCAGTATATTGAACTCGACTCCCTCCTGCTCTGCATGATGCACTTCTTCTTCACGAGCAGGCATTTCTTCCTTGCTGCGTCTGTAAATCAAATACGCTTTCTCGGGCCCTAGCCGATTCGCTGTGCGGACTGCATCCATTGCGGTATCTCCTCCCCCAACGACGGCGACGCGCGCGCCGATCTTCACGGGTGTATCGTACTCGGGAAATCTATAACCTTTCATGAAATTTACTCTTGTCAGAAATTCGCTGGCGGAATAGACGCCCGGAGAATTTTCGCCAGGTATACCAAGAAAGCTTGGCGTGCCCGCGCCAGTCCCGAGGAAAACCGCATCATAACCAAGCTCGTCCATCAGCTCATCCACAGTCGCCGTCCTGCCAATCACAAAATTGGTGACGAGTTCTACACCGAGCTTCTTCACATTCTCAATCTCAGCATCAAGGATGGCCTTCGGCAGGCGGAACTCCGGAATGCCGTATCTCAATACGCCTCCTGCGGCGTGCAACGCTTCGAAAATCGCAACACCATATCCGAGCTTCGCTAACTCGGCTGCACACGTCAAACCCGAAGGGCCTGACCCGACTATCGCGACCTTCTCCTTGCGCTTCTCTTTTACCGTGAAGCCATTGGAAGAATCATGCAGACGCTCGTAATCCGCAGCGAAACGCTCGAGCTTCCCTATCGCAATCGGAAGATGCTTCTTGCCTATCGGACAAACAGCCTCGCATTGACTTTCCTGAGGACAGACCCTTCCCGTGACTGCCGGGAGGTAATCCTTCTCCTTAATCTTCTTTGCAGCCCCAAGATAGTCTTTTTCAATAATCAACTTTATGAAAGCCGGAATGTCAATACTCACCGGGCAACCTTCGACGCACAACGGTTCTTTGCAGTCGATACATCGAAGAGCTTCCTGCATTACGAGGGTTTCGTCGAACCCGAACGAAACTTCTTCAAAATTGTGTCTCCTAACATTCGGATCTTGCTCGATCGGAATCTGCCTCGGTATTTTCATTCGTTCGGAGGGTTTCAAAGTGTTAGGCATTTGCAGCCTCCCTCGACTCGGTATTGCACTGACGATCTGCGAGCTCTCTCTCGAAATTCTCCAGAGACAGCTTTTCAAGATCCATGTAGGATCTGTTTCTGGTTATGAGCTCGTCGAAATCGACAAGATGCGCTTCGAACTCAGGGCCGTCGACGCAAGCGAACCTGGTTTCTGTCCCGACTGTGACTCTGCACGCACCACACATTCCTGTGCCGTCCATCATAATCGGGTTCAAGCTCACGTATGTTTGAATCCCAAGAGGCTTCGTAAATTCGGAGACTGCCTTCATCATTATGATCGGGCCAATCGCGTAGACGGCCTGGACATCAGTTCCCTTCTTCAATAACGCGTCGAGTGCGTTAGTGACCAAACCCTTCATCCCGTACGATCCATCATCAGTTGTAATAAGTAGTTCGTCTGAGATCTCGCGCAATTCCTTTTCCAAAATCACCAGGTCCTTCGATCTCGCTCCCACTACAGTCACGAGTTTGTTTCCGGCATTCTTCAATGACATTGCAATCGGATAGACTTCAGCCGTGCCCACGCCGCCACCGATACATGCAACTGTTCCGTAGTTATGAATTGGAGTTGGGTTTCCGAGCGGGCCAGCAATATCCAGAAGAAAATCCCCTTTGTTTTGCAAGCTCAACAACTTCGTCGTCTTGCCAATTGTCTGAACAATGATCGTGATAGTTCCGGCCTTCGGATCTGAGTCAACTATTGTAAGCGGAATTCGCTCCCCGTGGTCGTTCACCCGAATGATTACGAAATTCCCGGCCTTGTGTTTGCGGGCCACATACGGCGCCTTGATTACGAATTTTGTGATTGACGTTGCAAGGACTTCCTTGCTCACAATTTCAAACATCTGACTCTCCTTTTTCCGAAAGAGTGAATCTTGCGAAGCCATCTTTGAGGCACGACAGAATATCGGTTGGAAATTTGCTCGCGAGGGCAATTGGTTCGGCCGATTCAGGCATGTGGTCTTGAGGATTCACGAAGGGCATCGACGACACACAGAGATGACGCATCTCGTAACAGGTCGACATCCGATTGGGATTCCGGTTGGCGGGTGACGAAGTAATAGTAAGCGTATTCGACGCAATCGAAAAAGTCAGGCGCAATGCTTTTGCACAGACCGCATCCGTTGCAGTCTTCCGACACAAAGAACTGCACCTTCTTTGATTCTTCAGAAGTCAGATCGTGAAACACATCCTTCTCCTTTTTTGCAGGACTCATGAGGCACCGGGGTTCGATCTCGTCAGCCTCAAAATAGATCTCGCGGCATCAGAGACCTTACTCACGCTTCCGGCACCTTCCAGAGAAGTTCAGCAATGAACGTGCCGGCTCTTTTGCGCTAAAACTGCCAATCGAAGCTACATTCCGCAGCAATAGGTCAATTTTCCGCAGAAGATAGTGGCATGCTGCCGCCATCGACTTCATCGTTGTACCAGGTTACAAAATAGGATGGTGCGATTGCGACAAAAGGAAGGGTTCTGCCTGACCGGCCAAGACCAACCTAACCCGTCAGGAGTCGAGGACTGAACGAACCTTCTTGGCTAAGGCGAGAGGGGTAAATGGCTTTTCGAGGAATGAGGTTCCTTCATCAATCACACCCCGCTGAGCGACTATGTCTGCTGTGTACCCCGATATGAACAACGTTCTCACCTGAGGTCTCACAATGTTAATTCGCCCCTGCAGTTCCTTTCCGTTCATCTCGGGCATGATGACATCGGTGATGAGGAGGTCGATTTTTCCTTCAAATTTACTGCAGGTTGCGATCGCCTCCTTCGGAGAGTTGGCACTCAACACATTGTATCCATATGATCCCAAGGCAGCAGCTGCGAGATAAAGTAAGTCTTCCTCATCTTCTACGACGAGGATGGTCTCATTACCTGTCAGACGCTTTCTTTCCGGCTCTTCCTTGATGACCTCCGCTTCGCCAAACTGGCGCGGCAGATAGATTTTGAAAGTTGTCCCAACACCTATTTCGCTATAGACGTGGATGAACCCGTTGTTCTGTTTGACGATTCCAAACACCGTGGCGAGACCGAGACCGGTGCCGCTTCCCACTGACTTCGTCGTGAAGAAAGGTTCATAAATATGCTCCAACGTCTTTGCATCCATGCCTTTCCCGGTATCACTGAACGTCAGGAGAACATAATCTCCCGGCACGATGTCGGAATGTGTTCTTCGAAGACTCTCATCGATTGAAACATTAGACGTTTCGATCATAACCGTGCCGACATTTTCTATGGCATCTCGTGCATTGGCGCAAAGGTTAGTAGCAATTTGGTCGATCTGAATCGGATCTATTTTAACACTCCACAATCCGTTCGCCGGCAGCACTTTCAGGTGGATATTCTCACCGACAAGTCGTCCTAAGATCTTCTGCAACGAAGAGAGCTCATCATTGATGTTGAGGAGAACCGGAGCTGCGGCTTGTCTGCGGGCAAATGCCAGCAATTGTTTCGTGAGGTTCGCGGACCTTTCAGCTGCGGTGATAATAGCTTTCACTTTCTGATATGATGGTTGAGACTCATCCATTTCCTCTTTCAACAGCGAGGCATATCCAAGGATGACTCCGATCATGTTATTGTGGTCGTGGGCTACACCACCCGCCAATTTCCCGATGGCATCCATTTTTTGCGATTGGAACAATTCCATCTGCAGTTTCTTTTGTTGGGTGATATCTTCAGCCGTACCATCATAGTATTCAATGGCTCCATCTGTATTGAATATCGCTCTGACATTTTCTCTAACGTAGATTTGAGTTCCATCCTTCTTTAGCCACACCGATTCGAGACCACGTACTTCTTTTTCGCGAGCGAGCCGCTCTTTGAAGGATTGGCGATCGTAGCCCGGCTCAGCTCCGTCACCTTCCAAGTTCCGCGTGGCTAGTTCCTCGAATGATTCATACCCTAACATTTTGACGAGGTGAGGATTTGCTGACAATATTCTTCCATCAGGGGTCGTCCGATAAATTCCGATCGCGGCATTTTCATAGAGATTGCGATAACGTTCTTCGCTCGACTTCAGTGCCTCCTCGGCCTGCTTCAGTCTTGTAATATCGGTGATGGTTCCAACGTATCCAGTGAGGACGCCATCCGAATTAAATTCTTGCACTGCCTGCCCCAGGACCCAGGCTACCTCGCCGTTGCGGCGACGAAACCGGTATTGTCTCTCCGATTTGCTTCCCTCGCACACCGCATCATTCCATCCGCTTGCAACAGCTTTGACATCGTCGGGGTGAACCGCTGATAGCCATCCGGTCCCTAATGCTTCCGACAGTTCCATCCCAGCGATTTCACACCATCGAGAATTGGTAAAAAGTGTCATTCCCTCGGAGTCGGTAAGGAAAATGCCAACGGGAGAAATGTCGCTCAACGTGTGAAAACGTCGCTCGCTTTCTACAAGGACTTTGTGCGCTTTCACTCTTTCCGAAATGTCTCGTACGGCCGCAAGGCGTACCGTCCGCCCTTGCCACTCAAAATGGGACTCCGATATTTCTACGGGAAATTCGGTTCCATCTTTCTTCCGGTGATAAGTCGTGACGAGCGATGGAGTATCGCCGATCGAGGCGTCGGTTCGTTTGTCCGGCTGTGCCAGGAGATCGAAATCAAATTTGTGCAACAATTCCTTCTTGCTGTAGCCGTAGAGATTTGCTGCGGCGTCATTCGTCTCGATTATTTCACCCGTTCTATTGTCGACAAGAAAGAGAGCATCAGATTCGGTTTCGAACAGTCTTCTGAATTTCTCCTCGTTCTCGCGAAGTACCTCCTCGGTGCGCTTGCGATCGGTAATGTCCGTAATAACGCCGACAACCTCGAAGTGAGTATCGTTAAGCCGCCGGATCCTAACATCCTCGTACATCCAATGAACGTTCCCATTTGCATCATGCAAACGAAATTCCTGGGCGTAGCCTTCGACTCCTTGCCGCAGCGCATCGGCGCCCAGACGATCCATGGCTGCGCCATTATCTTCCAATCGGCTTTCATAAAACCTGCGCGCGAAATCATCGCGGTCATAATCCCGAAGAGGAAGGAATGTATTTACCGCATCAAGATTCAAGTAGCGCGTGTCCCAGAAAAATCCCTCACACCCTTGCGTTTCATTTTCGAGTCTAGCGACATTTGCGCGCCACAGAATCGCATGTGCCTTCTCCGTAGCGCGACGCAAATCTTCTTCCGCCTGAATTCGTTCGGTGATATCGCGCAAAAGAATCACATTCCCCACGGCTCGGCTTTGCCAATCTCGAACAGCCGACAAACGCGCCTCAATAGTGCGCACCGATTTTTCACGCGTCATGATCTCAATGATGCTTTCGCTCGTTTCACCGGTCAGAAGCGATTTCAGTTCTGGAACCACATCTCCTATCTGTGTCCCCAGGGCTTTTGATGCAGGCTCGCCTGTCAATTTTTCTGCCGCAGGGTTCATGTCCATAACCCGGTTGCTTTCGTCCAGCACAATAATGCCGTCACTGATGTTCTTGAATACTGCCCCACGACTTACCCCAAGGGTGTCACGGCGACGCAGGGGGGACAGTATGAAAGTGACGGTAACAGTTCCGACCGCCATGCCCAGTAAGGTCGACACAAAAGGGGGAAATGGACTTATGTGGAAACCATCGAGGTTTGTGCCGATCAACCCAAGAAGAGCCGCGATCACAACTGCAGTGTATTGCCAGGTGTGGATGCCTTTCGAATATACCAGAGATCGAAGCAGGAAGAAGCAGCCGAGCATCACCATCAGATCGCAGTGTGCCACAAAAATCCAATACCATATACCAGCGTCCGTAACGTACTTGAAACTCGATGAACTAACGAGCGCAACTGTGCTGGCGGGATTCCATATCAAGCCATGGAACTCGTTCGTGAGCACAAGCACTGCTGTCAATAATGGGAAGACAGTAAGGAGAATCTTCACACGTCGAGTAAGCACCCGTTCCAACGCGGCATAATGAATGGCCAGCACAAAGAATGCCGTGGGAGTAACTGCAAAACCTAGATGAGTCATCTTGTACCAGAACACCTTGGCAAGAAAATCGGAACTCATAACCTGGAAGGCATGTGCCATGGTCGCCCCGGCAATAGAACTTAGTAATGTTGCCCCGGCTTTCCAGGTTGGTTTGTGCCTTCTCGCTACCATGACGTAGATGACTGCGAAGGTAAAACAAGCTGAGGCAATTATTGACAAGGCGAGGTCAGTGGTCATCTCTCGAATCTTCTTAATTCTCTCTCATAAGTCTCGCTGCAAACGGTAGGGCTGCAAAGCTCTCGCACCCTAGTTAACATACTATTTGTCTTTCTTTTCTCCTGTGATGCCAATCGCTTGTCGTGAGTGCGTCGTGGTCGCAGTTCAGGAGATCGAGCAATGCGTTCTATGTCTAACGCGCTCAACTGTGCCATGACTCTGGACTTCCACAAAGATCGCTTCTCTTTCTATCGCAGACCGGACGGAAACAACTTGTCAAGCCCATCATGAGGCACTTACCTTAATTGCCATCTCTCGTGTCGTTTTCTCATCTATTGTTTGAGTTTGGAGCCCACGCATTGATAATCCATTCTTCAACACTTGCACTCTATTTTTCGGATTTATCAGGATAAAACCTTAGCAGGAAAAAACTGGAGCCCATGCCTATAGCTCTCGTCCGAAATAACGTCCCTCCTTACGAAGCCGAAAGTCAATTCACTCATTCGGAAGATCTCATCCGTTACTAGATATCCTGGCCAAATCTTGTCTGCGAGTCGAGAATTCCGGTCCATTGGCACTCTCAGTGCGCGAGTGCTTGACTTTCAAACCTCCCATGCTTAAATTGGCACTCGTAAATGGCAAGTGCCAACCTAACTCTAATTCAAAGGAACAAAAGGAGGTTTGATAAATGAAAATTAAGCCGTTGGCAGACAGGGTTGTGGTGAAGCCACTAGAGGCCGCAGAGAAGACAAAGGGTGGTCTCTATGTACCCGACACAGCAAAAGAGCGCCCACAGCAAGGTGAAGTGATGGCGATCGGGCCCGGAAGGGTTACCGACGAAGGTACGAAGATCCCCATCGAGGTGAAGATTGGGGACAGGATTTTGTACGGGAAGTACTCCGGAACCGAAGTCACCTATGACGGAGTCGAGTACCTGATCATGCGTGAAAGCGATATTTTTGCAATCATATAATTGAAAGGAGTGTGAACTAATGGCTGCAAAGTTAATTAATTTCGGTCCTGAGGCGCGTTCGGCTCTCAAGCGAGGCGTCGATACACTGGCCGACGCTGTCAAGGTTACCCTTGGACCGCGCGGGCGGAATGTAATCATCGACAAAAAATTCGGTGCACCGACAGTCACAAAGGATGGAGTAACTGTTGCGAAGGAGATCGAACTGGAAGATGCCGTAGAGAACATGGGCGCTCAGATGGTGCGCGAAGTCGCATCAAAGACTTCGGATGTCGCCGGGGATGGAACCACGACGGCAACCGTTTTGGCACAAGCGATCTTCCGCGAAGGCTTGAAGAATGTCACTGCTGGCGCCAATCCCATGGACTTAAAGCGAGGTATCGATCTCGCGGTTGAAAAGATTATCGAAGGTCTCAAGAGTCAAAGCCGCGAAGTGACTGACAAGAAAGAGATCGCACAAGTTGGAACCATCTCGGCAAATAACGACCGCGAAATTGGAGAGCTCATCGCGAATGCCATGGACAAAGTTGGGAAAGACGGAGTCATCACGGTCGAGGAAGCAAAAGGCACGGACACAACCATGGAGGTTGTCGAAGGCATGCAGTTCGACCGGGGATACCTCTCACCTTACTTCGTAACCGACACGGAGTCGATGGAAGCCGACATGGAGGACCCCTACATTCTGATTCATGATAAGAAGATATCGGCGATGAAGGACCTGCTTCCAATCCTTGAAAAGATCGCACAGGCAGGACGATCCATCGTCATAATCGCCGAAGATCTCGAGGGCGAGGCACTCGCAACTCTTGTGGTCAACAAGATTCGAGGCACGTTGAAAGCCGTGGCTGTAAAAGCACCGGGATTCGGCGACAGGAGAAAAGCAATGCTGGAAGACATTGCGGTCCTCACGGGCGGACAGGTAATCTCCGAAGAGAAAGGGTTCAAGCTAGAAAACGCCCAACTATCTTTCCTCGGCACGGCAAAGAAAGTAACCGTCGACAAAGACAATACAACAATCGTCGAAGGAGCAGGATCTAAGGACGACATCAAGCGTCGCATCAATGAGATCAAAGGCCAGATCGACAAGACAACATCTGATTATGACAGGGAGAAGCTTCAGGAGAGACTCGCGAAGTTGTCCGGCGGAGTCGCCGTCCTGAAAATCGGCGCGACCACCGAAGTCGAAATGAAAGAAAAGAAAGCTCGAGTAGAGGACGCACTTCATGCAACCCGTGCAGCAGTCGAAGAAGGGATCGTTCCAGGCGGTGGTGTGGCCTTCCTCAGGGCCATTTCGAAGCTCGAGACAGTCAAGACAGATAATGAAGATCAGAAGATTGGCGTTGAGATCATAAGAAAAGCTCTCGAAGAGCCGCTGAGATGGATCGTCAATAATGCTGGTCTCGAGGGCTCTGTTGTGCTCCAAAAAGTCAGAGACGGAAAAGATGACTTCGGCTTCAATGCTCAGACAGAAGAGTACGAGAATCTGTTGAAGTCCGGCGTGATCGATCCGACGAAAGTGGCCCGCACGGCGCTGCAGAACGCCTCCAGTGTCGCAAGCCTCCTCCTTACCACTGAGGCAGTGGTTTCCGAGAAACCGGAGAAGGATAAACCTGCTATGCCATCCCCTCCGATGGGCGATATGTACTAAGCAACTCGAAAGTGGAAGGTCAAAGGTCAGGAAAAGTCCCGCTCTCGCGGGACTTTCTATTTAGAGAGAGCTACCGGCAAATTACTTCGCAAGACAAACGAACCTCTCGATTTCATCCACCAGCTCCGATGGGGAATCAATCCGATATTTGGCATTGGTCTTCCTGTGCGGTCTTCCGACGATCACGCTAACCCCGCCGCGTCCATTCACCTCCTTGAATCCAAACTCGTCTGTCAAATCATCTCCAAAAAAGAAAGCGATCTTCCCTTTTCCAAGTGCATTTAAGATTACTCCGATGGCGCTTCCTTTATTCCATTCGATGGGGGCCCTTATCTCAACCACTTTCTTTCCCTTCAAAAGCCTGAACCTGCCTTCCTCTAAATCCTCGCGAACTATCGCATTGAAGTCGGAAAGCAACGGCTTCACGAGAAGTGGATCTACAGCTCTGTAGTGAACCGCCACTGAGTATTTCTTTGACTCTACTAAAGGCGCGTACTTATTCAGCTGTCTTCTTAATAGTCCTGACAATTCCATGAAGCGTGCGGCCGACTTCCTGGAGATTGGCTCGATGAATTTCAGATTCGGTCCTTCTATTTCCACTCCATGGTTTCCAGAATAGTAAATATCTCTTATCTTCACGAGCCTCTTTACAACCCCAAGTTTTCTCCCGCTAATGATCCCGACGGGAAAGCTCTTCGACAAATCTTCGACCACCGACCTCGTCTTATGTTTGAAGTCAACTTTGTCAGGAGTTTCGGCAAGGTCCGTCAGCGTCCCATCAAAGTCGAACAGGAAGACAGGATGCCTGCCAGCTTTTCTCAGAAGAACTTCGCTATCAAATTTTAGGAGATGTCGAGCCAAATCAGAGGTACACTATGTCCTTGTTGTGGAACAATGACAGAGACAAAAGGAGATAATCGCGTAGATGACGTGTTATTAGGAAACTCTGCCTTATGTGTTCTTTCCCATTCTTGCCAAGCTCTCTTGCATACTGAGGCTCGTTAATCAGCTGCTTTATCCAGTATGCCGTCCCCTCGATACTATGAGTCAATATACCGTTATACTTGTGCTTGATCTGAAGCGGTATTCCTCCAACTGCAGATGCAATCACCGGTCGTGATTTCCATAAGGCTTCAGCCACGGTCAATCCGAAGCCTTCCCTCAGCGATTTCTGCAGAACGACTGTCGATCCCCTCTGCAACGCATTTATTTCGAGATCGCTCGATGGTGGAAGAAGCAAGACGAAGATGTCTCTGTCGCCTTCCGCAGCATGTTGAACCTCATTCAGAACTTTCTCACCTTCCGGGTCGTCGGTCGCACCACCGCCCGCGAGCACAAGCTGACAATCAACGTAACGCTTCACAAGTTTATAAGCCTTAATCACTCCAACAGGATCTTTCAGATAATCGAAACGAGAAATCTGTGTAATTACCGGCCGCTTTCTGTCGACGTTGAACTTCTCGAAGATGCTGCTGACATATTCATCGCTCAGGTCTCGGTTCTTGTCGCTGAGCGGATCTATCGACGGGGAAATGAGAAACTGTTTTGTACCCAGGGGACGACTGAACGCGGGAGCGGAGAATATAGCCCCGTCATATTTTTCAATGAAGTCTTTCAGAAAAAGCCAGACATTTTCTCTTGGCTCGGAGAAATCTATGTGGCACCTCCAGACCCACTTATTGTCATGATTAGTCTTCTCTTCGATCAATCCGATTGGCTGCGGATCATGAATGAAGACGACGTCGTTGTCGAAACTCATCGACCGGGCATTCGCCCTGTCCACCTCCATGAAATGAGACCATTCATCGTCGGCAATAACTTCCGGAACACCATGGAGCGCGTTGTGAATCTTCTTCGTTATCGAGAAAAACCTCTCCCCCCCTTTTATGACATCCCACTTAGCCTGCACGCCAATCTCATTCATCATCGGGACCAATCTAGTCAGAATCTCGGCCACGCCGCCGCCGACAGCCGTCGAGTTCACATGCTGAATCCTGATCGAGCGTGCCCTTTCACCAATTATGAAAAGTTCATCAACGATCGAATTGCCGACTATTTCTGCGTAATCTTTAACCTGTGCCACGATCCAAAATTCTTAATAGTCTCTCCCTTAACCCCTCGAGGGTAAACGTGTAAGGATCCAGCGCGGAAATTTGTTCCGCCTCCTGCTTCAAGCCTGCCGAGCACAGCCAGATCGAAAAATCGTTGTCACCCTTTTCCAGGCGGAGCTTTGCCTCGAACATATGAAAGTAAATCGAGTGAATGCTAACTGTCTTAAGGGCATTCCTGAATTCATTCACATCGCCAGCAATCTTCCCGGTCGGTATGATAAACATTCGTGAGCTCATGAAATGAAACTCTTCACCTTCCGGACACTTCTGACTCACGCCATGGTCGGCAGTCTTCAAATAATCATCCAGCAATTCAAGGAATCGCCGCCTGAGATCGGACAGGCGAACAAATTGCATTATGTCGATGCTTGCTAGCTTTTCGCCGGCTATCTCGTCATTTAACATATTCGTAACCCAATACGCAAAATCGTTAGGCGGCTCAGGAGACAAGAAGTGGTGCTGTTGCAGGAACCGATGCGTATGATGGTAAATCGAGGATAGTGGCACAGTCCTAATGCCATCAGTCAGTTCCGGTAGAGTCGCAGCTCTTCGTCCGAGCAGTTCGGTAAGTATCAATCTCGATTTGAATTCAAATGGAGTGAAGCTCAATTCAATCCGTCTCTTTATTCAGATATACATTTCGAACCGGAAATGGAATTGTGATGTGCTCATCATCGTATCTTTCTTTCAGTCTTTTTATGAACTCGTGCTTGATCAAATACTGATCGACGTAGGTATTTCCCCGGAGGATGACGGAAAAATTGATCGACGAATCTCCAAACTGATTGTATCGAATGAAAGGTTGAAAGTCCCTTTGCGCGCCCTCGACGGTCTTTTGGACATCGCGTGCGACATCGACCGTCACGGCCTCGACTTTTCTCAAGTCGCTCGAATAATCTACGCCGAGATTAAAGACGATGGACATGTCCGGCTGAGGCTTTTCATAATTTGTAACAATCAGGTTCGCTAGATTCTTGTTTGGAACTATGACATGGTTTCCGGACAATGTACGAATTACCGTTGCCCGCCAGTTCAAGTCGTCGATGAATCCCTCATCCCCTGAACTGAGTCTCACGTAGTTTCCAACCTGCATTTGATTTGCCGCAAGCATTTGCAGGCCCGCGAAGAAGTTGGACAAGGTCTCCTGCAAACCCAATCCTACAGCAAGTCCGCCGATTCCGAGTGCAGTGAGAAGCGGCGCAATCGAAATATGCAGATCGTCCAAAATGACGAGTATGCCGACGGAACAGACTGTCACTCTTACGATATTCTTGAGAAGGCTCGTTGCTGACGACAGACCTTTGATGGTTGAGTTGTAGTACCCAATCATCTCTGTCCCAATATGCGAAACGACGACCGCGACTGAGAAGATAACCAGAACACCAAGCGTCCTGGAACAGACGTTCTCTACCTTTGGAGCTAATCCCTGAGATTCAATCACAATGTACAGCCCAGCTGCTAACGACCAGAGCACGACGGAGCTTCTCAAAGCGGCGAGAACAATGCCGTCGAACCGCCATTGTGTCTTTCCTGTGACTCTCTCCAAGAGCACAAGGACGCCGTTCCGCAGGAAGATCCCGAAGGCCAGAGACCCGATGATTATCGCCGACGGAAAAAATAATTGCTCAACTAACGAAAGTTTCAGTATCATACTCCACAAACTCGAAATTAAAGATTTCACTTAGTAATTTCGCCGCCCATCTATAGACATTTTGATGTCTCACAGCTTCGCGCATCTTTGCCATTCTTCTTTGTCTCTCTTCGGGAGACATTTCAACCGCCCGCTTGATGGCATCGGCAAGTCCGTCTACGTAATAAGGGTTGACGATAACGGCATCAGTAAGTTCACGGGCGGCACCTGTAAACTCACTCAACACCAGAACTCCTCCAAGATCATATCGTGAAGCGACAAACTCTTTTGCCACCAGATTCATCCCGTCATGAAGCGACGTTACCATGCATATGTTCGCGATTCCGTTCCATGCTGCCAGCGACTCCTTTGAATGATTCGCGCGAACAAACACTATTGGTCTCCATCCTAAAGTCGAATATTTCTCGTTTATGCTCACCATCAAATCGTTGAGCGAGTCGTTCAGTTCTCTGTATTCCGAAATCTGCATTCTACTCAATGCACCGAGCTGCACAAACACAAACTTGCCTATGTATTGCGGATTGTTCTGCAAAAATTTATCCACAGCATGAAATCTCTCCACTATTCCTTTCGTGTAGTCGATTCTGTCGACACCAACCCCAACGATCTTGTCACTGAGTCTATACTTCCTAATCAGTTCCTTTCTGAGCACTTGAATCTTCTCGGATGCGGAAAGCATCGAGACATGTTCAAAGTCTATCCCGATGGGAAAAGCTCGGACGAGTGTGGCTCTGCCGCCTTTGTTGACTCGCGAGTTATCATACTCCACTCTTGCCTCGAGAAATCGATTTACCGTGTCGAGGAAGTTCATGACATGGTACTGCACCTGAAATGCCAGGAGATCATTGTACAACAGATCACTCAGCATTTCCTCTTTGAATGGAAGGATGCGGAAGACTTCGCCGTTGGGCCACGGGATGTGCCAGAACTGTGCGACGACAACATTTCGCAGCTTCTCTTTGATAATGCGCGCGAGATTTGCGAAGTGATAATCTTGTATGAAAATAAAGGCGGGTTTGTCTGAAACTATTTCAGCGATCGCGGTCGCGAATTTTTCCTGGACTGATTTATACACCTGATAATCAGATGCCTGGAATGTCGGACGGACATAGGCGACGTGGCACAAAGGCCACAGGCCTCCGTTGGCAAAGTTGTAATAGAATCTCGTTTCCTCTTCCTTGGTGAGGAATACCCTCTTGAGAGTAAACTTCGGGTCGTCCGGAGGGCATCCTATTTCGTTCGCCTGATTGACGACCATGCTGTCGGCTTCCCCTGACGCATCGGCTACCCAATAGCCTCCGCTGGCTTCTAAGATCGGCTCAAGAGCAGTGACAAGTCCACCGGGCGGAACGTAGTACTTTATCTCGTCGCCGTCGAACACATGAACATAAGGCTGACGGTTTGATACCACTACGAGCAGCCTGTCGCCAAGTTTTGATCTAACTAATTCGGTAAGTCTTTCTCTCGTCCACATACTACCCAATTTAAAAACGAACTTTGAAAAACCAAGGCAGAGAAAAGAATGACGGTGTCTTGGAATTTCGGATCATTGAAACAGGAAACCGGAAGCAAGAAACCGAAGGACGAAAGGAGAGAGCTAACAGCTGAGACGTATATAGTGGAGATGCGGGGAGTCGAACCCCGGTCCGAAGATAGGACTCAATGAGCCTCTACGTGCATAGCTTCGACCCGAAATTTCACCGAACACTGCTCGCGAAGCTGAGTTGTGATCGGCAATCTCGGCTGAATATTTCCGTTCACCCACCGAGCGCTGATGAACGGAAAGCCCGCCTAAGCGACGCCCATCTTCCCGACGGACTTACGCCAGTCGAGATGCCGGCCTTTCACTCATCGCGAAAGGATCGGCACAGTGCCGACAGACAGAGCAACTGAGTGGACGGGTTGCTTTTTTTTAATTAAGCAGCCAATGCGTAGTTATAGTTCGCATTTACAGTTTTACCGATTTTTTAACGCGGCTCCGGCAACCGCGACACGCAGCTCAAAGCTTCCCAAATCCCCGTCGATTCCGTATCATCCCCAAAAAGAATGCATGGAAAAATCCGACGGAAACCTGCTCCAAATTATTAAAGAACAAATTCAATCGCTTCCTTGCCCGCACTCCTGAAGACTCATAACCCTTTTGATCAGGTCATCGTTCCAATTCGTGAAGAGCCGGCAACCAAAACTCACGAGTTATATATTTCCAAGATTTGGTTCGCAAAAGTTTTCGGCTCAATGGGTTTTGGAAGATAGCCGTCGAATCCTGCCGCCTCAAATTTTTCCTTGTCTCCTCGCATCGTATATGCAGTGAGCGCAATTACGGTGACTTCCTTCGCCGAGGGGATCCCGCGTATGCCCTTCAGAACTTCGATGCCATCCATCTCCGGCAGTTGAATATCGAGAAGGATCACATCAGGCGTCTGCTCTGCAAGAAAGTCAAAGACCTCTTTTCCTGATACAGCTTCGTAGACACTGTAACCTTTTTTCTTCAGGAGATAAACAGCAAGCTGTCGGTTGATAGAATTATCGTCAACCACGAGGATGTCTCGCATGTGGTGTCACTCAAAATATACCAGAATGGCTACCCAAAGGCAACACGACGACAATTCTTCCAGCAAGAAGGTCTTTCTTTCCTATGCGGCAGCAAATAAACACCGGGGTCTACTTCACTTCACGCAAGGCAGCGCGGACCAGTTCTTCAACCGATCTACCCGATGAAGAATCTCTCCTCAGAACTTCCCTAATCGCTCGTTCACACTGAACTCTGGAGTATCCAAGCGCCAGGAGCGCACCCACTGCCTCCGAACGAATCTCATCTCCGCCTTCGATCTTCTCTCCCTCCACATCCATCCTGAGTCGCAGGATCTTATCTCTAAGCTCCAGGACAACTCTTTCGGCAGTCTTTCTTCCTATTCCGGGAATAGCCATGAGCGCCTGCGAATTCGAGGTGGAAATGAAATCATATATGTCAGCCGCCGTTGCCGAAGAAAGAAGGCTTTGCGCTGTGCGCGGACCGATTCCGCTGACGCTTATCAAAAGCTTGAAAAGGTTTCGCTCGTCCTCCGTAGCGAATCCGTACAGCTGAAGATCATCCTCCCGCATGATAAGAACCGTGTAAAGAGAAACATCGTCATTCACTTTTCCGATTGCATCGGAAGTGGAGAGCGGAACACTCACTTCATATCCAACACCGTTGACTTCAACCACAACCGAAGTGGGATTCTTTTCGGCAAGGCGGCCGGTTATTCTGGAGATCATCGCACTCCGTCTGCCCGAGTTGAACGCACGACCATATGCTTGTGCCCGTCTACAAAATCCTTCCAATTCTTATAGCGCGACTTAGCGAATTCATGATTATGGGCGTGACAAATCGCCACGGCGCACGCATCCGCCTCATCTTCCCGAATCGAATCGCCTTCAGCGAGTTGAAGCAGTCTTTTCACCATGTACTTGACCTGCGACTTCGAGGCATTGCCATTGCCGGTCACCGACTGCTTGACTTTGCGCGGTGAATATTCTACTACTTCTATCCTTTTGAGAGCGGCTGCGAGAACGGCAGCGCTCCGAGCGTATCCCAGCTTGTACGCGCTCTGCGCATTCTTCCCGTAGAAACCGGCCTCCACTGCCACAACTTCAATGGAAAACTCACCGAATAGTTCCGCAACCTTGTCGAAAATTCTGACCAGCTTCTCGGGCATAGACTTCAGATCAGTAAGGACAATCGTCCCGTACTCGAGCGGCCGCTTTTCGTTTCTATCAATCTTCAGCACGGCATACCCGGTCTTGCGTGAACCCGGATCTATGCCCAGGACAATCATTGATTGAGTTGCGCGAGGACCTTGTCGTCTATGTCGAAGTTCGCATAGACATTCTGCACATCCTCGTGCTCCTCCAAAGCCTCCATCAATTTGATGACCTGCTCTGCCTCTTTGCCTTCGACACGCACAGTATTCTGAGGATGCATTTGCAGAGCCGCGTTACTGATCGCGATGGCTTTGTCTTCGATTGCCTTCTTCACGGCTTCGAAGCTTTCTGCGGAGGTCGTGATTTCGTAGTAATCATCTTCGGTTTTCATGTCGTCTGCGCCCGCGTCAATGATTATCCCGAGGAGGTCGTCTTCTTTCACAGCGGATCTCGGCACTTCGATATTTCCTTTTTTCTGAAACATCCAGGAAACCGATCCGGCCTCTGCAAGCTTCCCATTATTTCTGTCGAGTATGTGCCTCAGCTCCGCGACAGTACGATTCTTGTTGTCAGTGACCAGATCGATCATCAGCGCGACGCCGCCAGGCCCGTAACACTCGTAGGTGATCTCCTCATAGTTTACGCCCGGCAACTCGCCGGTCCCGCGCTGGACTGCCCGTTTGACGTTGTCGGCAGGCATGTTGGCATTCTTAGCGTTCTGGATCGCCAGCCGCAGCCGCGGGTTGCCGTTAGGATCGCCGCCCCCGTTTCTCGCGGCGATGGTAACTTCTTTGATGATTCGACTGAACAATTTTCCACGCTGCGCGTCCGTTCCGGCTTTCTTGTGTTTAATCTTTGCCCATTTGTTATGTCCGGACATAGTTCAACCTCCCAAACTTCACTCTGAGTTTCTAAAATCTTTTAACTGCAATTGATAATATACGTTACCCGCATAGTGATTTTCATCCACTGAATAAACAACATCGAGCCTCGCTCCGGGCTTTATCGAATTGTCTCCGTTTCTGAATTTGATGGCATCAAAAGTCACACCTCCGACCTTTAATTTCATTCTCAAGTGAGAATTGCCGACGATGCGAGCATCAGATAGATAGACATTCAAGGTTCGAAACACCGGCTTAGAATTTTGCGGTCCGAACGGCTCAAACATTTTCAATGTTTTCATGAATTCGCCGTTGACTTCGTTCAGGTCAAGATCGGCGTCAATGGAGATAACCGGCGTTTTCATCTCTTCGGTAATCGTCTTTGTCACGACATCCTCGAACATGACTGTGAACCGATCGAGGTTTTCCGGCGCTAGTGCCAGCCCTGCGGCAACCTTGTGTCCGCCAAATTGTAGAAGTAACTCCGAACATTCCCGAATCGCAGCAAAGATATCGTAGCCGACTACGCTGCGCGCGCTACCCCGCACCACACCATCCACCGTGGCAAGCATAATCGTTGGCCTGTAGAAAGTCTCGACGATTCTCGAGGCCACTATCCCGACAACTCCCGGATGCCATGAATTACTATGAAGGACGAGAGAATTCCGATCCTTGTCGGTCAGAAGTTGTGATGCACGCTCCTTCGCCTCATTGAAGGTTTTCTCATCCAACAGTTTCCTGTGCGTGTTCTCGTTTTCCAGAACTTGCGCAAATTCCGCTGCAACATCTTCATTATCCGTGATCAGAAGTTCCACGGCTCGCTTCGCGTCACCCAATCTTCCGACAGCATTTATGCGAGGAGCAATGTTAAATGAAACCTGCCCCGTGGTCAACCTGGTGTGGTCGACGCGCGAACTCTCAAGAAGAGCCTTGATGCCGGCTCGAGGGTGACGGGCTATCGCGGTGAACCCCGTCCGCACGAAAATGCGGTTCTCTCCGATTAACGGCACAACGTCTGCCGCGGCAGCGATTGCAACAAGATCAAGATACTCATCCGGCAATTGCACTTTGTCCAACTTCTGAGAAATTGCCTTGGCGAACTTGTATGCGACACCGCAGCCCGATAAGAACTTGAACGGGTAACTGCATCCGGGCTTTATCGGATCAAGGACGGCAATAGCCTGAGGCGAGGTCTCGACTTCATGATGGTCGCAAACAATCGTGTCGATCCCTTTAGTAAGGGCGAGCTCGATTTCTTTGCTGGCTGCGACTCCACAGTCAACACTGACAAGAAGAGTAAACCCGTTCGCAGAGGCCAGCTCAATCCCGGTAACACTGATGCCATAGCCCTCTCTAAGACGATCGGGAATGTAGTACTCGACATCTGCGCCTAACTCTCGGAAGAACATGTACAGCAGTGCAGCGCCGGTCGTCCCGTCAACGTCATAATCTCCGTAGATCAGTATCTTCTCGTTCCGCTCAAGCGCTCTCAACACACGATGCACGGCATTCTCCATACCATCCATCAGGAAAGGATCGTGCTGATCATCGAGGCTGGAATAGAAAAATGATTTCGCCTTCTCAAGTGAATCTACGCCGCGCTCGACGAGCAGTCGAGCTACGATGGGCTTCACCTTGAACTGGTTCGACAATTCGAGAACCATTTTGGTGTCTATCTGGTCCAACAACTTCCATCGGTACTTCATATCAACGTGATCCTGAGCAAAGCCTTTCTTGGTAAAGTGGACCAGGTCGGGAGTGAGCCGATAAGCCGGATTCTGTCTTTTCCGCACGAAGCGGAAGAGGCAGCCATTTGTCTAAGCGACCTACCCGGAAGTCAGGCGAGACTGGCCGCCTCGCATCCCGAATTGCTTTCGCAGTTCGGGATTCCTTCCCTATTTGGTCTTGCTCCGCAGGGGGTTTACCATGCATCCCGATGTCGCCACCGGGAACGGTGGGCTCTTGCCCCGCCTTTTCACCCTTACTCCGGTTCAGCTGACTGAATCGGGGCGGTATGTTTTCTGTGGCACTTTCCGTCGGGTCGCCCCGCCTCCGAAGCCCACCGATCAGAAATCGGGGAGCATCGGAGCCCGCTGCCATGTGGAGTCCGGACTTTCCTCCCCGACACAGTGCAACTGCGCCGGGGCGGCTGCCTGGCTCACTCCTGAACAAGTCTCGCTCCTTTTTTTGCCAATTTATCTGCAAGTTTATTAGACTCTCTCGGAATATGAACGATACTGAATTTCAACTGCGAGGCCTTGATCTTTCCGCGAATTTCCCGCACTAATGCCTGCAATTCGCGATTCTTTATCTTGAATAATCCATTTATCTGCGAGACCACGAGTTGACTGTCAGACCTTACTTCAAGTTCGTCAGCGCCGAGCTCTTCTGCAAGTTCCACACTCCTCATCAAGGCTAAGTACTCCGCGCGATTATTAGTGCCGCGGCCGAGAGACTCCGAATGCTCCGCTAAAATTTT
Organism: uncultured Bacteroidota bacterium; assembly: GCA_963704305.1. GTDB lineage: Bacteria > Bacteroidota > Ignavibacteria > Kryptoniales > JAKASW01 > JAKASW01. Next base: position 3,806,272 of record OY969888.1, read on the forward strand.
TCCTTGACTATCCTGAAGTACTACACCTAAACCGCTCGCACCCGGATTACCTAGTGACGCTCCATCGATGTTCGCTATCAGTCTCATACATCGCGAGCCGTTTCCTCAACAATTTCGTTCGGCACAAGAATCCTTCCACAGTGATCGCAGGTAAAAATCTTCTCCATTTGTCTCAAGTCGAGTAGCCTCTGCGGAGGCAGGACATTGTAACATCCGCCGCACGCATTGCGGCGAACCACGGCGACGATCGCCTTCCCTTTCGTCGCCTTTCGGATGATCTCGTAACGAGAGAGGGTCTGTCGGTCGATTTTCTGGGCATATTTCTCACGCTCTTTTACGTAGCGTTTCTCTTCGTCATGAGTAAGAGACACCAATTCTTCGAGCTCAACTTTCTTGGAGGAATAAACTTTTTCCTCCTCATCAAATTCCTGCTTCAGCTTCTCGACGTCTCGCGCAAACGTCGTTTCCTTAGTCTGGATACCTTCGAGCTCCTTATGCAAGTCCTGAAGCTTTTCCTTCGAGTTGTCGATCTGCTTGCTAAGCGCATCATACTCGCGATTGGTTTTCACCTTGATGCGCATGTCGGTATACTTGTCAATTCTCTTCCTTACCTCGTCGAGCTCTTTGTCGATCTCCTTCTTTCGGACAACTGCCTTTTTCAGATAATCTTCATTTTCTTTGATCTTTGCTTTTAACGTTGAAATCTTCTTTTCAAGTTCTTCAACCTCTGCCGGCAAGTCTCCACGCTCTTCCAGCAACCCATCCAGTTTAAGGTCGACTTGCTGAAGTTGATAAAGTGTTTTGAGTTTATCCTTGACTACCACCTTCGTCTCCTGGATAAGTTAAACAGTGACTGCACTTGCGCAACTATATTTGCTCACGTCAATACTAATTATATCTTGGAAAGTTTCTTTCAATATCTGAAGCAGAAGTTCCGGGGCGAATCTTTCTGTGCCATGATGAGTGGCATCGGCTAGAACCGTCGCATGAGACCGTGCGACCCGGAAATCGTGATGTCGCACATCTCCGGTAATAAAGACATCTGCGCCCTTACGGACGGCATCATTATAGAACGGCATGCCGGCCCCTGCACACAGCGCAACTTTCTTGACCTTTGTTTCCGGCAGATGAGAGACATTCATGGACTTCAGCCCGATGACGCTCTTTACGCTGTCAAGATATTCGGTGAGAGACACAGGGCTATCCAATTCTCCAATTGCGCCGAACCCGTAGTTAGCGGATTCGTTTGCCAGAGGATAGACATCGTAGGCAACTTCTTCGTACGGATGGACTTTCAGCATGCCTCTCACGACTCGACCCAGTACAGATCTGTCGGTCAGCATTTCAATTCTCACTTCCTCAACATCTTCAAGCTTGCCCGCTTCCCCAACGTAGGGCGACGCATCAGCTCCCGGAATGAAATTGCCCGTCCCTTCAACCGAGAACGCGCACTCAGAGTAGTCGCCGATTCTTCCCGCACCCGCTTGAGCCATTGCCGCACGTACCAAGTCTGAGTGAGACTTCGGGACAAACACGACGATTTTGTAAAGGGTGTCTTTGATCGGCGACAAGAACTTGACGTTCTTTAATCCTAGACGCAAGGCGAGATCAAGATTCAGTCCGTCTTTCACAATATCAAGCGCGGTGTGAACAGCAAGTACATTAAGACGCGAGCGGGCAGCCCCCAAGAGTGGGTCGGGAAAAGATTGGGAACTCGTAAAGGACTTTGTTGGCCGAAAAAGCGGGGTGTGATAGGTTGTCACCAGACCAAAGCCAGACCGGACCGCTTCATCGACCACCTCCTCATTCAATTCATAAGCAATCAACATTTTGTCGCATTCGTCGTCATAGTTGCCCAGAACTAATCCAACATTATCCTGATTCGATACCAACTCAATCGGGAGTCTCTCGCCGATCTTCTCTACAACTTCTCGAACGTTCATCTATTAAAAGCAAAAAAAAAGTGTTCCGGCGATCTCCGGAACACTTTGTACATTCTGACCGTTTTCCGAGCTATTATTTAAGAACTTTCTAGTTAGCAGATTCTCTTTCGTTATTTGCATCTTGTGAAAACTTCGTTGAAAATATATTTAAGGCTGGCAACAAATGCAAGATAGATGCATCCATTCCGGGCATCTCGTCGCTTTTCATCGCGCTCCGGCGTCTTTGCATTTTGCGGACTTTGAACATAAAATGTATTAATGAAGGAGTACGCTCTCATTACTGGTGCCTCAAGCGGGTTAGGCAGCGAATTTGCCAGAGGGTTTGCCAGGCGCGGGATCCCAAGCATATTGGTTGCACGATCGGAAGAAAAGTTAAGCAGACTTTCCGCCGAACTCCGGCGTCAATATGAAACCGAGAGTACGATCATGCCGCTCGATCTTACCGTCAGTGCAAACAGAACGAGGCTGTCGGAACTTTGTGCCGCTGACTCTTTTACAATTACCTACCTTGTAAACTCGGCCGGATACGGCTCGCTTGGATTTTTTCCCAAGCTCGAATTGGAGCATGAAATCCGGATGACTGAACTTAACTGCATTGCACTTCAGGAACTGTGCCATTCCTTCGCGAGAGTTTTTCTCAGGAACAAAAAAGGCACGATAATAAACATCTCGAGTACTGCTGGCTTTCAACCCATTCCATACATGGCAACTTATGCCGCAACGAAAGCGTTCGTCGTGAACTTCAGCCTTGCACTTCACAATGAACTTCGTGGCACAGGTGTAAAGGTTATTACCGTGTGTCCGGGTCCGATAGACACGAATTTTTTCGATAATGCAGGAATGAAGAGGCCACCGAAATATCTCAAAGTTCATACACCTACATTTGTGGTCGACAAGATTCTCGGCGCAATCGACTCGAACAGATCATTCATTATCCCAGGATTAATTAATAAGCTGCTATATTTCTCAAGCGGTCTCGCGCCCATTTTGGTCCGAGCTTGGATTGCAAGCAAAATGTTTCCGTTTAAAGATAGCTCGGCGGCGGAGTTTTGAAGACCCGGTCAAGATCGCACTTTCGCATGTGAGATGATAGCGCCTAATATTCTGCTTGGTGCGTACTCAATTGGTTATTTCCCGATGGCCGATGACGATGGAAGCATTACGTGGTATTCGCCAGATCCGCGGGCCATTATTCCCCTCGACGGGTATAACATACCACGTTCAACTAAGCAGCTGATCAAGAAAGGATTTTTCCAGACAAGGATCAACAATGACTTCGAGACGATCATCCGCGGATGCGCGAATAGAGAGGAAACATGGATCAGCGAAGGAATAATTGAAAGCTACATCGAACTCCGACGGCTCGGTTACGCACACAGCGTAGAGAGCGTTGACTCGGAAGGTTTAAGCGGAGGTCTCTACGGAGTTGCGCTCGGGTCGGCATTCTTCGGTGAGTCTATGTTCAGCTTAAGAAGCGGAGCTTCCAAGATCGCCCTCGCCTTCCTGATAAATCATCTTTCCGAAAGAGGTTTTACATTGCTGGATGTACAGTACATGACCCCACATTTACGGTTGTTCGGAGCGGTGGAGATTCCACGGCGGAAGTATCTTGACAAGCTCAGAGACGCGATGATGAAGAAGGCGAGTTTCGTCTAACGAGGCAGAAAAACGGAAGCACCAGCGAAGATCATGCTCACCATTCATGAGCCATGTTATCTGAAATGAAGTCATTTCCAAATTGTCAGAATTCAAATCTGAAACTCAAGATTCAAGAGTTATCAAGATCGAACATCATCTGTCGGAAATGAATCTGACGATTGCTATTTCATCTCGGACCTATTTTAACCTTTCAGATAGATAGAACTTGTCTCCGTTGATAATGCCGACGGCGCTACCTTTGAATTTGAAATTCTTGAAACCGGTGTTCCTGCTCTTTGACATGAATCTGTCCGGATCAACGGTCCATTCAAAATCCGGATCAATTATGGAAAGAACGGCTTTCGCACCAAGCTTGATTGTCGGCACCGGAACTCCGAGTATCTTCCGTGGATTCAGAGAGAGCAGGCTCACTATTTCATGAATACTCAAGACCTTCTCGTGATAAAGGTTTGTCATGACAGCGCCCACAGTTGTCTCAAGGCCGATCATGCCGAATGGTGCAGCATCAAACTCGACCTCTTTTTCGTGCAACGCATGAGGAGCGTGGTCGCTTGCAATTGCATCGATGATTCCGCTTTTCAATGCAGCGACCAAGGCCTCGCAGTCGCTTTTCGTTCGAAGCGGCGGATTAACCTTGTAATCAGCATCATACGTTGAGAGCAAACTGTCGTCGAGAAAAAGATGATGCGGAGTAACATCGCACGTGACAGGAAGACCGCGCCGTTTTGCGTCTGCAATTATATCAACCGATCTCGAAGTTGAGATATGTGTTGCATGATATTTTCCTCCAAACGCTTCAAGAAGACTTATGTCCCGGCTGAGAACCAATTCTTCGGCGAGCCGGTGTTGAGTCTTAAGACCATATCTGACCGTGTCGAGACTTTCATTGACCGAGCCGGATCTTGACAAGTCATGATCTTCGCAATGCTGGATCAAGGGTCTGTCAAGCATCGAGGAATACTCGAGAGCTAATCGCATGACGTGGGAGCTCATCACGGCCGAGCCATCATCGCTGAAAGCCACCGCTCCTGCCTCGACAAGATCTTTCATTTCCGAAAGACAATCACCCTTTCTTCCGTCTGTTATCGTTGCGACCTGGTAAACGTTAACCAGACCCGACTGCCTCGCCCGATCAATCACGTACTTAACAACGTCAGCTGAGTCGACAACCGGATCAGTATTCGCCATTGCCGCGATCCCGGTAAATCCGCCATTAGCTGCTGCGGCAATCCCGGAAGCGATGTCCTCTTTATATTCCTGGCCTGGCTCTCTCAGATGGGTGTGCATATCAAAAAGTCCCGGCACCACAAATTTCCCGTTCAGATCGATTTCGTGATTGACGGGATTTCCTCCGAGCCTGCTGCCGATTTCTTCGATGACTCCATCGACGATGAACATGTCAAACATGCCGTCGTAGTTCGCTCCTGGATCGACTATCCTCGCTCTCCTGAGAAGAATTTTCATGATGGCTTCACTCCCGTTAAGAATAACACGGCCATTCTGATCGCGACTCCGTTTGTTACCTGGTCAAGTATGAGCGAATTGTTCCCATCGGCAATATCTGCATCGAGCTCGACGCCGCGGTTTATCGGCCCGGGATGCATGATCACGACCGACTTATTCGCCTTGTCGAGACGTGTCCTGCTTATTCCCCAGTACAGCCTGTATTCTCTGAGTGAAGGAAAATCTCCGCCCGCTTCTCTTTCCATCTGGATTCTCAAAACGTTCAACACATCGCTCCATGATATGGCTTCATCGATATCATAGAAGACCTTTACGCCAAGCTGTTCCAGATAATCCGGCACTAGTGTCCTCGGTCCGCACACCGCAACTTTCGCACCCAGTTTGATAAGACCGAAAATGTTCGAACGAGCCACTCTGCTATGAGTGATGTCCCCGACGATGCATACTTGAAGACCTTCAAGATGTCCGAACTTCTCCCGCATCGTATAAATATCGAGAAGCCCTTGAGTGGGGTGTTCATTTATTCCATCGCCGGCGTTTATGACGGGCGATTTCAAAAGTCTCGAAAGGAAATGCGCGGCTCCTGTCGATGAATGCCGGATCACCACAACATCTGTCTTCATCGCCTCGATGTTTCGCGCAGTGTCTTTGAGTGTCTCTCCCTTCGACACACTGCTTCCGCTGGCAGCAAAGTTAACCACGTCAGCACTCAGCCTCCGCTCTGCAAGTTCAAACGATATCCGGGTTCGAGTTGAGCTTTCGAAGAATAAATTTACGACGGTAGTTCCCTGCAGAGTCGGAACTTTCTTTATAGGACGTTCAAGCACTTCGCGAAAGCTCTGTGCAGTGTCGAGTATCTCGACGATCTCATCCGGCGAGACATCTCGCAGACCCAGCAAATTCTTAATTCCCTGTACCATCTTCCTCCATCAATAGTATTTCATCAGTTCCATCCACCTCAGCGAGGTGTACCACGATGGATTCTTTAATTGCAGTAGGTTGATTCTTGCCCACATAATCGGCGCTTATCGGCAGTTCTCTGTGACCACGATCGACCAGGACGGCCAGTTGAATTGTGTTCGGCCTGCCGATATCGATCAGCGCATCGAGTGCGGATCGGATGGTTCTGCCTGTGAACAGGACATCATCGACAAGAATCACGTTCTTATCCGTGATGTCGAAAGGCACTTCTGTCCTCTTTAGTTCAGGCAGCCTGAGTTTCTGCCTGACGTCATCACGGTAGAGTGTGATGTCGAGTGTCCCGATCGGAACATTTACTTTTTCGATTTGCGATATTTTGTCCGCAATTCTTTTGGCCAAGAAATCGCCGCGAGTTTTTATCCCGATGATGCACAAGTTTGATGCGCCCTTGTTGCGCTCAATTATTTCATGAGCGAGGCGGGTGATTGAACGGGCGATCTGTTGATCATCCGCGATCTTAGATCTAATTCTCATGCGCACTCCTGAAAAGATTTCAAAGAGCCTTTGCAGTTGTGGGGTGGAGATCATAGGCGAGTCCTTATCCACCTCACTGGATGGACTTAAAGGCTGAACAAAGATAACTCCTCACACGAAGACTTCCAAGTTCACCTGCAACTCTCCGAATAGCGTTGACTTAGAGAGCCCATGGTTCGCAGTTTCCTTGATTTTGGCGCGTATGGCGTTTATATTTCACCGATTTTTCATCAAGGAGTGATACGCAATAGATGTTGAAGGCCGTTATTATGGCTGGCGGGTTCGGTACGCGACTTCGTCCGCTCACGAGTAGAATCCCCAAGCCGATGGTGCCTATCATGAACAAGCCGATGATCGAGCATATCGTCCGGCTTCTGGCGAAACATGGCATCACGGAAATTGTCGTCCTCATCTTCTATCATCCAAATGTGATTAGAAATTTTTTGAAGGACGGAAGCCAGTTCAACGTCTCGATCCATTATGTCAAGTCTGACTCCGACTACGGAACTGCAGGAAGCGTCCGCAATGCGTATGAGCTTCTGGAGGGATCACGCGTCCTCGTGATAAGCGGCGATGTGCTGACAGATTTCGATTTGACCAAGGCTGTTCAATTCCATGAATCAAAAGGCTCGAAGGCTACTCTTGTCCTTACGCGCGTCAACGATCCGCTCCAGTACGGTCTGGTGATAACGGACGAGTCAGGCTCGATTGTGAGGTTTCTCGAGAAACCAACATGGGGAGAGGTCTTCAGCGACACGATAAATACCGGGATTTATGTACTTGAGCCGGACGTAATCGAGATGGTGCCATACCGCGAAGATTACGATTTCAGCAAGGACCTTTTCCCAAAAATGCTGAAGCAGAAGATGCCGATATATGGTTATCCTGCCGAAGGATACTGGAGAGATGTCGGCAACTTGAACGAGTACCTTGAAGCACAGCTCGATTGTCTCGATAACAAAGTGAAGGTTGTCGTAGAAGGGACGACGCGGGAAATCAACGGGGCTAAGATTGTCGCACCTGCTGATTTTCAACTTCCTCAAAATTTGTCTGCACGAGGCACGATACTGATCGGGAAGAATGTGACTCTGGGGGACAACATAGATCTTGCCGACACGATCATCGGGAATAATTGTTCAATTGATTCCTACTGCAGTGTCAGCAGGAGCATTTTATGGGACAACGTTCTAGTAGGAGCCCGTTCGAAAGTCACAGGAGACGTCATTGGAACGGGCAGCATCGTTGGCGAGCAGGTTGAAATTGAGGAGAACGCCTTCATCAGTGACGATTGCATAATCGGAAAACGAGCTCACATAAAGCCCAATGTAAAGCTCTGGCCGAAGAAGGTGGTCGATGCCGGCGCGACTCTTTCGCGCAGTCTCGTGTGGGAGGATAAGTGGCTTTCCGCCATTTTCACGGATGCGAGAGTAACTGGTACTTCGAATATTGAAATGAATCCCGAGTTTGCTGCGAAACTCGGAGCGGCTTTCGGTTCGCTTCTCGGCGTTGGCAAATACGCCGTGTGCAGCAGAGACTCCGACACGGTCAGCAGGATGATCAACCGGGCCCTGATCGTGGGCCTGATGTCGGCCGGGACAAATGTGTACGACCTTCGGAGCCAGCCAATTCCGATTGTAAGGCATGAGCTCAGGAACGGAAGGGCTGCCGGCGGCATCCATGTACGCAAAAGCCCGTATGACCCGGACCTTACCGATATAATCTTCTTCGACTCCGACGGAAGAGACCTCTCGGCAAATAAGGTTCGCTCGGTCGAAAGGATTTTCTTCGGCGAAGACTATGCGAGAGCACCGCACGATCAGGTTGGCGACATCTATTTTCCGGAGAGGACAATCGAGAGCTATCGGGAGGATTTCACGACGTCTCTCGATACAGAGAGAATTCAAACCAAGAAGTTCAAAATAGTAATCGATTATTCTCACGGTGTGGCTTCCACTTTATTTCCCACGATTGTCGGATTATTGAATACGCACGTTGTTGCGCTGAATGCATATCTCGACCCGAAGAAGCTGACCAGAACACAAAAGCAACTTGATACTGACTTAAGGCAGCTTCAGGAAATAGTTAAGTCTCTTAACTATGACTTCGGCTTCATGTTTGACGTTGGAAGTGAAAAGATCTTTGTGGTAAACGAGCTTGGAGAATTTATCGGTGAAGACCGTCTCCTCTCGTTGGTCACAAAGCTGTTTGCAGTTGCGGAACCAGGAGCGAAGCGCATTGCTGTTCCTTTCTCCGCGTCTCGCGAATTGGATGTGATAGCCGCAGAACACCAGCTCCAGGTGACAAGGACCAAGGCAACGCACCAGGCGCTCATGAATGCGGCATACAGCGGAGCCTTCGACTTTGTTGGTGGAACAAAGGGTGGTTTCATATTTCCGAAATTCCTGTTTGCCAGCGACGCGATGTTCTCAGTTGCAAAGATTCTCGAGATGACTGGAAAGACCGGATTGACGATGTCCGAGCTCGATCGCACAGTCCCCAGATTTCACATGGTCAAGAAAAATCTCGACTGCCCCTGGAGCGAAAAAGGCAGCATCATGCGCAAACTCATCGAGCTTACCAAGAACGATAAGCGCGAGACTATAGATGGAATAAAGGTTTATTACGAAGACGGAACGTGGGTACATTTGCTTCCCGACAAGGAACGTCCTTTGTTCCACATCAACGCCGAATCGCTCAGTGAAGATTCAGCCCAATCTATTTCGGAGCGCTTCGAATCAAAAATTACAGACTGGCTATCCGATTGGGCGGACGGCAAAAGCGGGAGATGAAGTGACCTCAGATTTTTACATTGTCTTTCCCTGCTTGCTGCCACTCTACAGTTGACATTTCAGGAATTCCAACAAAGGTTCCGTGACGAAAGGAAGAAACTCTTAAGATGAAAATTAGCGACATTCTTCAAGACGAATTCGTTTCAACGAAATTGCCGGGCAAAACGAAGGAAGAAGTCTTGAACTCGTTGATCGAGCTGTTAAGAAGTTCGAAGAAAATAAAAGACTTGGAGAAAGTCCGGGAATCAATTTTTGAGCGTGAGAAGATCATGTCGACGGGCGTTGGAAAAGGATTCGCGATTCCCCACGGGAAGACTGATGCGGTAAGCAATATCGTCGCCGCCTTCGCAGTCACCGGTGAGCCGGTGGATTTTCAATCGCTTGATGGCGAGCCGGTCAGACTCCTCTTCCTGCTCGTTGGTCGCGATAACATGGTTGGCCCTCACATAAAACTCTTGAGCAGAATTTCCAGACTCATGAACAAAGATGAGTTTAGAAAGAAACTCCTCACCGCAAAGACACCGGCCGAGATCGTTCAGTTTTTCAAAGAAGAAGAGACCAGCTACTTCGACATCTAAAGCAAATGGCAAAAGGGAAACTTCCAAAGGTACGGGATGCTAACTCGTCGGTTGAATTCAAGCTGCTTATTGAACACTTCAACGATCCTCTAACAAAGCGCTCCGGGATAGTTTTTTTATTCAGAACTTCCGAAGAGTTCCGCAATTTTGTCTATGAACTTGTAATTGAAAACAAAAAGGAGGACAGCAGAATCCTTTTCAATATTGTCGGACTCAAAACCCCGATGACTGACTTTCCCCGTCCCGGACCTGCACTGTGTCGTTGCGAGATGGAAGACCTCAAGCCGGGCAAGTATACCGTTATCGTCGACCGACGCGGCAAACAACTCAATCAATTCTTGATATCAATCAACAAAAGAATTAAGGTTCTCCGGTCTACTCGCCAGGGGAAGTTCATAGAAGTAACTACGGACCGCTCGCAATGGTCGCGCACAGGAGATTAATCTGAATGTGTCCGATTCTATTCAAGATCGGCCCACTACCACTCATCGGAACTGTAAATGTCTACAGTTACGGCCTGATGATGGGAATCGGTTTCCTCGTCGCCAATTATGTGGCCGTGAAAGAGTTTACGAGAAAGGGACTCACCGCAAACTTCGCAAATGAAGTGACCATCATCGCCATCGTTTTCGGTATTGCCGGATCAAAAATCCTTTCGCTGATAGAGAACTGGGGAGATGTTTTGAATGACCCGATCGGGATCGCTTTTTCGCCCGGCGGGCTAACATGGTACGGCGGCTTTATTCTCGCGGCATTAATAATATGGTGGGACATTCACAAAAAGCATTACAAGTTCCTGGTTGTCGCAGACGCGCTGGCGCCTTCGCTCATTTTGGGATACGGAGTTGCGCGGCTGGGCTGCCATTTTTCGGGAGACGGAGATTACGGAATACCGACAAGCCTTCCGTGGGGAGTCGATTATTCAAAAGGGATTGTGCCACCATCGGTCGCGTTCAGAGACTTCCCTCAGATTACGGGTAAGTATCCAAACGGTATTGTTCCCAACAACACCCCGCTTCATCCGACGCCGGTATATGAGTTTATCGCCGGCGTGATAATTTTTTATATCCTCTGGCGAATGAGGAAAACGAGCATGCCGAACGGCAGGCTTTTCATGATCTACCTTGTCCTTGCAGGATTGGAAAGATTCCTTGTCGAGTTCATAAGAATAAATCCGCGATTACTCTTCGGCTTGAGTGAAGCACAGCTTGTTTCCATTGTGCTCATGATAATCGGAGCTGGCGGACTCGTGCACTATCGTTCACGGAAACACGCCGGCGGTCAGGCTTACAAACCCGAACAGACAAAAACATGACAAAGGTTCTCTTGTACAAGAAAGATGATTGCCATCTCTGCGATGAGGCGGAGCAGATCCTGGTGGAACTGAAGAAGGAAAAGAAATTCTTTCTCGAAAGGATCACACTTGAAGCCAACACAGAATTGTTCGAGCGGTTCGGAGACAAGGTGCCGGTTGTATTCATCAATGACAAGATAGCTTTTGAATTCAAACTCGACAAGGTCGCATTCCTCAAGAAACTTACGGAACTTGAGTAAGATGAGCTTCCCTTGTCCTCCGGCTTTCCACTTCTTGCTCGAACAATCATATTGAGCGCTTCAGAGGACAGATCCTTGGAGGAGGAAATAATCATCGGGCGTAATGCAGTTGCGGAAGCACTGCTCAGCGGACTTACCATCTCAAAAATCTACATCCTTTACTCTGCGCATGGCGGGAGTCTGAACGAGATCTATTCGCTTGCGAAGAGGCAGGGAGTTTCTATCTCCCGCGTCGATTCAAAGCAGTTCGCGGAATTCACCATGAATCTTCGGCGAGGAGAATCCGCACAAGGTATTGTAGCAATTGTAAGCAAGGTGAAATTCGAATCAATAGAATCCATTGTGGACGCTGCGTCACGGAATCGGTATCCGTTCCTCCTGGTTCTCGATCGCATCCAGGATCCCCAAAACTTCGGTGCGATACTTCGCTCTGCGGCGTTCTTCGGTGTCGATGGAGTCATAATCTCCAAGGATCAACAGGCCCCGATTAATGAAACCGTCATCAAGGCATCTGCCGGGGGGGCATTCCATATCAGGATCGCTCGCGAGAACAATCTGCACCAAACGATCATGTCGTTGAAACAGAAAGGATACTGGATCGCCGCGAGTGTTGTCAAGGCCCCACTTTCAATCTCGGAGATCGATTTCCGAGTACCGGTCGCCGTCGTAATCGGCAACGAAGGGAGCGGTGTAAAAAGGATTCTCCGTGACAAATCAGATATTATTTTCTCTATTCCACAGTTAGGAAAGATGAGTTCGCTTAATGTTTCCGTGGCAACGGGAGTCATCTGTTACGAAGTCACACGTCAGAGAGGAATTTCGAAATGAAAAGGTTATCAGTGAACATCGATCACGTTGCGACGCTCCGGCAAGCGCGCGGCGAGAACCAGCCTGACCCGGTAACTGCTGCACTCATTGCCGAGCTCGCAGGGGCTGCAGGCATCGTCAGCCATCTCCGCGAAGACCGGCGTCACATCAAAGACGACGACGTTTACCTTCTTCGAAAGACATTGAAGACAAAGCTTGATCTTGAAATGGCGGCAACCGATGAGATCGTAAACATAGCTTTAGATGTAGTACCCGATTTGGTGACTCTCGTTCCCGAGCGAAGAGAGGAGCTGACGACTGAAGGCGGCCTCGATGTCGTTTCCCAGTTTGAAGCCTTGAAGAAGACTACGCAGAGGTTCCACAAGAAGAGTATTTCTGTAAGTTTGTTTGTCGCGCCGACGGACGACCAGATTAAGGCAGCGAAGAGGACAGGAGCCGATTTCGTAGAGTTGCATACGGGCGAATATGCAAATGCAAAAGGACAAAATGCAGATGAACAGTTGGCTCGACTTGAAAAGGCCGCGACGCTTGCACATAAGTTAGGACTGAAAATAAATGCGGGGCACGGTTTGAACTACAGCAATCTCCGCCCCGTCGCCATGATAGAAGAAATTGAAGAGTTCAGCATTGGCCATGCGCTTATCTCACATGCAATCTTCGTCGGGATGGAAAGGGCTGTCAAGGAAATGATTGAAATACTCCGGGAGTGCGAACGTTGAAGAAGAGCAAGTCAACTCTATCGATTCACGGAAGGAAGGATAAGACTTACCTCCCCGCCAATTATCCGATTTACCAGAGTACAACATTTGCCGTTGCAAAGAGTGACGACTACGACAGGTTTCTCAGCGGCGACGAGGAAGAGTTTTACATGTACTCGCGCTATTCAAATCCGACAGTGCGAAATGTCGAAGAAAAGTTGGCGGCGCTCGAAAATGCGGAGGATGCGATCCTCTTCTCAAGCGGCATGGCCGCGGTAACGACTGCAATTCTTTCGTTCGTTAAAAAAGGCGATACGATCATTGCGCCTCAGCGTCTTTATGGAATGACTTATCGATTCCTCCGGGACATCGCGCCGAAATTCGGAATTGATGTGCACTTTGTTGATGAGAAGCAGCTCTATGAAGTCAACAACCTCTACCCCGGGACGAAGGTCGTCTATTTCGAAACGCCAATCAATCCGACGACTGATTGCGTTTCTATTTCGAAGACCGTGAATGCGGCAAGAAAGATCCATGCCTTGACGATCATGGATAACACGTTCGCATCGCCGATCAACCAGAACCCGATGGATTTCGGCGTTGATGTCATCGTTCACAGCGCAACGAAGTACATTGGCGGACACAGCGACATCATGGCGGGGGCGGCCGCCTCGTCCAAAAGTATTGTGAAAAATATCCGGGAGACTATGAAGGCATTCGGCGGCTGCATCAACCCGATAGACGCTTACCTGCTAGACAGGAGCTTAAAGACGTTGAAGGTCCGCGTCGAGCAACAGAACAAGAGTGCGCAGAGAATCGCGGAATTTTTCCTCCGCCAGAAGAAAGTAAACAAGGTGTTTTACCCGGGGCTTCCGTCTTCTCACAACTACAGAATTGCCAAACGCCAGATGAATGGATTCGGCGGAATGCTGTGCATCGAGCTTGCGGATCTAAAGTCGGCAAAGAAATTCTGCGATAATCTCGAAATCGCAATCAATGCAACCAGTTTGGGTGGCGTAGAAACATTGGTCAGCATTCCTGTTCTCACAAGTCACATCAAGATGAGCCCTGAGGAGTTGAAAGCTGCCAGAGTGACCGAAGGTATGGTGAGAATATCTGCCGGTGTCGAAGATGCGGACGACTTAATTCTCGATTTCAAGAATGCTCTGGCGAAAATATGAGAACGTATTGGACTATGATCGGAATGATTTACTGAAGACTACGAGCGGACAGAAGCAGATCGAGATTTATGATCATAGTTCATCATTCAATCAAACAAATCACAATCTGACGAACAGCAGGACATAAAATGAAGACTCGGAATATTCCAACGGATTATGTTCGTGTTTACTACACTTTTGCGCCAACAGACATAATCAACGCGAAGATGATCCTCGAGCATGAAGGTATCGAGTTCTACACGCGCAACGAAGATTTCGCTGCCCTTTACCCGGGGGCCGACGGCATGGCAACCGTAGATTTCCTCGTGAACAAAGTGGATGAGGAAAGGGCAAGAAGAGCGTTGAAAGATCTAATTGAAGGTCGACACTGAGAAGAGTCCCGCCGCAGGGCTATCTGACATTCTTCATTAAATTGAAATGAAGTCGCACTGCGCGAGCATAGTTTCCTCCGAATATTCCAAGAGTTCGAGCTGCGCCGGCAAACGTCCGTAGAGTTCTATCCGCAATTTCGAAATATTCTCTGTTTTCCGTAACGCCAAACATGCGATCGAAAAAGATCGCACCACCGGAATTTCCCGATGGTGTTGGCGCATCTTCAATCGGTTTTCTTTTCATGGACAGCAATCCCTGTCCCGGACTATTGCGTGGTCTGTCGAAAAATCCTCCCGCATCTTTGTCTTCAAATTCATCCAGAAGAACCTCGCCTATCTTCTCCGCAGCGGCGATGTGGCTATCGTTTCTGGTAACACCAAACAAGTCGAGGAGCGCTATTCCGAAAAAGACCTGATCATCCAGCAGGCCTTCGTAAACTATCGACTTGCCGGAAAAAGCGTGTGCGACTTTCCCATGCTGATCAATCATGTTATTTAACATAAAGGTCACGGCATCTTCCGCAGCTTGAAGATACTTTACGGATCTCAGACTTAGCGATGCTTCGACGAGTGCGCTTACTGCCAATCCATTTCTGTCGGCGAGAAAAGTTTGATCTATGAATGGCGACCTTCTCTGCGCACGGGATTCGAGGAGCTTTCGTTTTGCGGCGCTGATTAGTCTTTCAACAGCATCTACACTTTTCACTGTCCCTTTGGCAATATCCTTTTCCGCAACCGCAACCCTCAGCACGTTTCTTTCCGGAAATTCAGGAGTGTCGTTAGGCATCTCACGGATATCAAAATGACTTTCAACGACTTCTCGCTCATCCGTTTCCAACAGACTTTCTATTTCCTTTTTTGTCCAGGTCCAGAAGGTCCCATCATCGTGTGCACCAATATCCGCATCCTGATGTGCGTAGAACGGGCCCATGGAAGATTTCATGGTCGTGATGATCCAATCCGCGGTCTCACGGGAAATCCTGGCGTAAAGGGTCTTGTGCGTGATCTGGTATGCATGCAAATACACTTCGAGCATGAGAGCATTATCGTAAAGCATTTTCTCAAAGTGCGGGACATGCCAGTAACGATCTACCGAATACCTGTGAAAACCTCCTCCAATTTGATCATACACTCCCCCGCTTGCGATACCGTCCAGAGTGTTTTCCAAGATGCTCCTGAGAACTGAATCGTCTCGACGGCCAACCTCATCGTCAAGAAGCCTCAAAAAGGTCGCGTTGAAAAATTTCGGCGCACTTCCAAAGCCACCGAATTTCTTATCAAATCTTGAGCGAGCGTCATCGATGATCTTCTCGACTATTTGTTCATCCAACTCTCCTGATTGCAGCATAGTCGTTTCATAATCCCTCAGGCGCTGAGAGATTTCTTCCGCACTCGTGAAGATGTCTCCTCTTCTCCTGGCATAGACTTCTGCGACTTGCGGCAAGACCGTGAGCATACCTTGCCTCCCCTGCGTATCAAATTTCGGAAAGTAAGTTCCCCCAAAAAATACTTTCCCTTCCGGTGTGAGAAAACCCGTCAACGGCCATCCGCCAGTTCCGGTCAAAGCTCCGATTATTGACTGGTACCTGGCATCGACATCGGGCATTTGGTCGCGATCCACTTTCACAGGAATGAAATGCTCGTTGATCAGCTCCGCCACTTCAGGATCGGAGTACGACTCATCATCCATTACATGACACCAATGACACCACACTGCGCCTATATCAAGAAGTACCGGACGATCAAGCTCCATCGCCAATCTAAAGACTTCATCCGAGTATGTTTGCCAGTGAACTGGCTGTTGGGCGGCCTCTTTCAGGTAAGGACTCTCAGTATCGGCTAGCCTGTTTCTTAGTTCCATTTTCAATACACAACAAATTCAAACGTCAGAAAATCCCAAATATTCCTTTGCCCTAAGGAGGTGCGATACAAAAAGATTCAGGACAAGTGTCTCATTGTGCTCTTTGCAGCCTCCGTGTTTTCGCGGTAAAAAATATTATTATCCCGACTGCAACAAATGCGAATGACCCCGCAAGAGTCTTCGTGAGAAATAGAACCGGGTTGCCACCTGCTTCAGGAGGAAACAACGTGAGAAAAATTGCGACGACAGTCGTGAAGCCTCCTACTCCGCTGGCGATGATCCTGAGGAAGTTGCCCGCCCCGCCCGTGACCGCAAACTCTCTCCGTAGAGTCATGAATGCGGCCAAGAAAATGTAAACGTAAGGAATGAAGTAGACGATGATTGTCGAGTCGACGAGGACAAGGTAGGCTTGTTCCGTCGTGGCTCCGATGAAACTCATTAGCAGGAAAACTGTCGCGACAATTCCCTGAAAGATTATTGCCACATGCGGCGTCTTCCACCTGGGGTGCACCTTTCCAAGACTGCTTGGGAGGTAGTTGTCTATGCCCGTTACAAATAGAATTCTTGCGCTGCCTGCAAGCCAGGCACCTGCACCGCCGATCCCGGCAATCGTAATGAGAAGCGCACTGATATTGGTCAGATATTTCAAACCTGTCTTCAATTCGAGCTCTTGAATAGACTGAACGAGACCTGTCACGAGATTCACATCTTTCGATGACAATCCGATGAGGAGCGATATAGTTCCCACGAGATAGACAAAGACTATTCCAATACCGGAGAGATAAGTCGCTTTGGGTATTGTCTTCTCCGCATCCACAATTTCACCAGACATCACCGCGGCGAGCTCAAGACCCGCTAGTGCAAAGCACATCGAAGACCAAAAAGACAGCGTCCCGTAGTTTAGCTTCGTCGGAAGAATATTTATCATGGTGAATTGAGTTTGCGATTTTCCGGCGTAGAGTATGACGCCTCCCAATCCTGCGATGATTAGAATGGGTCCGAATGTGCCGATAGCTCCAACATTCTGAACCCATTTGCCGATGCTGACACCAACTACGTTGAATCCTATCGCAATCCAGAGAATGATAAGGCTGATCAGAGCAATCGAGAATCTGCCGATTGGCACCGCCAACGTCCCTGGCAGGATGAACGGCGCGATGGCTGCGACTGAAATCAATAGGGAAGGATAATAGACCAGGTTGTTTGCCCAATAACACCAACCGGCGACGAAACCATGGAAGTCGCCAAACTCGACCTTCGCCCATTCGTAGACTCCACCTTCCACCGGATATTTCCTGCTAAGATGAACAACCGCCACACCTTGCGGGATGAAAAATAAAATCAATGCGAGGATCCATAATGAAATCGAGCTTGGTCCCGTCTGGGCAGCGAGCAATATCCAACGAGTGCCAACGATGGCAACGATGTTGAACAGAATGATGTCTCTCACCTTGAGTCCGCGGATCAACTCTGCCATTATGTGGTGACCACCATTTGATTTTTTGTCATCGATTGAATTATTATTTGTTGCACGACTTCTCCAACACTTTCGCGATCACTTCGTAAACAACTTGCGGGTCCAACTCCCTCATGCAGATGGGAGGGTACATCGTCTTGCAGACTTCCCACTGAGCCGGTTTAGGATCTCTATGAAAGCAACCGATGCAGGGTAGATCGGCCCGAACAACGGCAGATCTTCCGGAGGGATCGACAGGTCCTGTGTCGACGGGATCAGAAGGTCCGAACAACATCACCGCAGGAGTCCCAACTGCATTCGCAATATGCGCTGTTCCGGTGTCCGGGCTTACAACAACCCTCGAAAGCTTGAGCACACCAAATAACTGTCTGAGATTTGTCTTTCCGGCAATTGAAACGTGACGGTTCTTCATGCCGGCAACAATCTTCTCGATAAGCCGACGATCCTGTTCAACTCCGCAGAAAACAATTTCCACACCCGCATTTTCAATAAGTAGATCAGCCAGCGTTCCATAGTGTTCCGGCAACCACTCCCTCAGCGATCGGGTCCCGCTGCAGCCGGGATGAATTGACACGATCGAATCGAACATCGACACTCCGTTCGATCTTAGAATTTCTCTTGCCTCAACTTCCTCATTCTCTGTGATCTCCAAATGAGTCGCAACGGGAGAAATCGAATTCGTCCAACCCTTGACGGTCTCCAGTTCTGCTAAAACAGTGTGAACGTGCGCCGGTCTGGGAACGGCATGGTCCAACAAAAACGACAGACTATTCTTAAAGCCGGCGATGTACTTCGCACCGAGAAGTTTTGACATCAACACATAATGAGAATTGACTTCTTGGATTATCGCAATATCGTAATGAAACTTCCGAAGACTGAAAAAAAACGCAGCGTGTCCGAGAAAGGAATAATCTGTCGGTATCGGAAAAATCTTATTTATGTGGGAACAATTCTCAAGGACTCTAGTGCTCTTGACGCTGATGGCTACGTCAACGCTTGCGTCTCGAAAATTCTCCCTCAGTCTCTCGAGAACCGGCGTCATAAAAACAGTATCGCCTATCAAGCCGTTTCGAATCACCAGGATGCGCCTGATGTTTTCCGGATTCTCGACAAACTTCAGGAACCTATCTTCTTTCAACACGACCGCGGATCCAGACAGATCTCAATCGGTGAACTGCATCTCATAGAGCTTTTTATAAATTCCGCCTCTCTGGTGAATGAGCTCCTGATGCTTTCCCTCTTGAACGATTTCCCCTCCATCCACAACAATTATCCTATCCGCATTCTTTATCGTAGAAAGTCTGTGTGCGATGACGATCGATGTTCTGTTCTTCATGAGTCTCTCTATCGCTTCCTGCACCAGCATTTCCGATTCCGAGTCCAAAGCGGAAGTAGCTTCATCAAAAATCATGATCGGGGGATTTTTTAAAAGAGCACGAGCAATGGAAATACGCTGGCGCTGTCCACCAGAAAGCTTAGTTCCGCGTTCTCCAATCACCGTGTCATATCCTTGCGGAAGTTGTGTGATGAACTCGTGAGCATTGGCTGCGCGTGCAGCCTGAATGATTCGCTCGATAGGAAATTCGATCAACCCGTAGGCAATGTTGTTTCGAACCGTGTCATTGAAAAGTATGGTTTCTTGAGAGACAATCCCGATAAGATTCCTAAGGCTTCGTATGGTGACGTTCCGCAAATCGATTCCATCGACAGATATGGTACCTTGAGTCGGATCGTAAAATCTCGGGACAAGATCTATGATCGTCGTCTTCCCTCCGCCTGAAGGCCCGACTATCGCGAGGACCTCTCCCTTGTGTACTGTGAAGCTGACATCCTTGAGAACGTCGGTACCCTCCGTTTGCTTTGAACGACCTATCAGAGACAGCGGATACCTGAACCAGACGTTTTCAAATCTTATTGCACTCTTAAATTCAGTGAGAGTCGCAGCATCGTCTGCCTCGGGAACCTTTCCTTCCTCATCAAGAAGCTCGAAAATTCTTTTCCCGGCTGCAGAAGATTCGTACACTCGAGTGCTGACCGTTGTCAGCTCCTTCACCGAGGGCATTATCTGAAAGATTACGAAAAGGAACACGATGAACTCGCTTGCGGCAAGCGTGTGAGATTGAATTACCTGCATGCCGCCGTAAAAGATTATCACACCTGCCGAGAGAACGGAAAGAAATTCGGTGATCGGAGAAGAGAGGTTCCTGATGTGTGTGATTTTTAGAATCGACTTGAAATAATTCCTAGTGTGACCTTCAAACTTGTCGATTTCATATTTCTCCATGCCGAATGAGTGTACCACCTTAATCCCGCTGATTGTCTCCTGCAACAGCGAGGTGAGCTCCGCTATCAGCTTCTGCGAAAGATCACCTTCCCTATGGAGCTTCATTCCCAACCAACTGATGATAATTAGTGTGAAAGGTGTGACAAGAAAAGACAAAAGTGTCAGCCTCCAGCTCATGGCAAGTGCAATGCATAAATAGACGATCACAAGAAGAGGTTCTCTTATCATCGTGACAAAGCTGGCGGTGACGCCGCCATTTATCACGAACACATCATTGGTTATCCGCGATATGAGTGACCCCGTCCTCTCGCTCGTGAAATAGCCAATCGAAAGATCCTGAATCTTCCTGTAAAGGCCGTTCCTGATATCTCTCATCAATCCCTGCTCGACAAATGCCATGAAATATGATTGTGCATACCCAAATATGTTCCTCAGAAAAAAGGCAGCAACGATAACAACGCATATCTTCAGCAGCGCATTCGACTTCGTCCCGCCAAATACGAATTGTGTAACAAGATTCTCCGCGCTGATTTTAACTCGATCGAAAATAGGGGCGTTGGCCGGTGCTATGATCATCTGCGGTGATGTCTGACTGAAAAGAGTGTTCAAGAGCGGAAGGATGAGATAAATGGATGCTCCTGAAAAGACTGAATAAAAAACCGTAGCGCTAATTGAGCTGGCGAGGAATTTCTTATAAGGGAGAACGTACCGCAGGAGCCGGAGATAAATTTTGAACGGCTTATCTTTTTTCTCTGACATTCTGCATTTCCCAGATCTTCATGTAAACCTGAGTCTTGGTGATAGCGTGAATAAGAGAGACCATCAAACCGTAGACTCCATCCGTAAATCCGCGCCTGATTATGAAGTGATGGAAGAATTCCCAGATCGGTTTAAAGAGAATTCTCAGGCCGTTGACACGGATCCTCTCCGATTTTTCAATCGCTTCGAGCGTGGAATACTCATTGACTTTTGCAAGGGTATTCGTGACAGATGTGTGTGTATAATGGATCAGTTCATTTTTCAATCGTCCCCTTTTACCTTCGACGACAAAGCCTTCATGAACCTCCCTGTCACTCACCCTCGTTTTTGATTTCCTGAAAAGGCGAAGCTGGTAGTCAGGAGACCAACCACAACTTCGGATAACCCTGTCGAGAAAATAATTACGCCGCGGGATGTAAAAGCCGTCGGCGATCGAGAAGTCAAGATTAGAAATTTCCTCGCGCAACTCTTGAGAGACCCGTTCGTCGGCGTCGAGACTCAATATCCACTCGTTGCTAGACTGCTGAATGGAGAATTTCCTTTGAGGCACATATCCTTCCCACTTTCTGACAAAGACCTTGTCAGTGAACCGCTTCGCAATCTCGACAGTTCGATCCTTGCTTTCGGAATTCACAACGATAATCTCATCAACCCAGCGCACACTCTCCAGACAGTCGGCGATGTTCTCCTCTTCGCTCCCCGCGATGACGACGGCAGATATCTTTTGCATCACCTGACTACGAAATTGACCAGCCGATTCTTGACAACGATTGTTTTCAGAACTTCCTTTCCATCCAGATGTTTCTTCACGTTCGGCTCCGAGAGAGAAAGCGATTTGACGCTCTCATCATTCGAGTCTAGCGGCACCGTCAGTCGCCCGCGTACTTTTCCATTGACCTGCACGACCAGGGTCACATTTTCATCGGCGATCGCGTCCGGATCATATTCAATCCAATTGCCAATTGAGAAAATCGAATTCTTACCACCGCACATCCCGTGCAACTCCTCTGCTAAGTGAGGAGCAAATGGAGCAAGGAGAATATTGAAGTTTCGCAGCACGAAGTTTCGAAGCCCTTCGCTAATCTCGCCTCCATTCTCCGAAAGAGCCTGAGTATAATCGTTCAAAAACTCCATCAAAGCTGCGATGGCAGTATTGAATCTGAATTGTTCAATATCCTCTGTCACTTTCTTGATTAGTTGATTCATCCTTCGATATACTTTCCGTTCGCTTTCGGATGACGAAGACTGTAGACTGGAAAAAGGAGACCGGAGAACGTGTTCCGTGTTCGCGAACAGATCGTAAACCTTGTTGAGAAACCTGAAGACTCCGGTAATTCCTCGATCGCTCCAGTCTCCGCCTTCCTCGTACGGTCCCATGAACATGAGAAACATCCTGAACGTGTCGGCACCAAATTCGACTACAAAGCGGTCCGGGTTAACGACATTTCCGCGCGACTTAGACATTTTCGCGCCTTGATTGGTAATCGTCCCCTGATGCACGAGACTCTGGAATGGCTCGTCGAACGTCAGCCATCCGGCATCTTTCAAAGCCATTGTAATGAAACGGGCATAGAGCAGGTGCATGGTCGCATGCTCGGCCCCGCCGACGTACTTATCGACCGGCAGCCACTTCACCACCAGATCCTTATCGAAAGGTGCGGAGTCAAGGTGAGGCGAGAGATAACGCAGGAAGTACCACGATGAATCGACAAAAGTATCCATCGTGTCGACATCGCGCTTCGCAGGTTTGTGACACTTCGGACACGTTGTATTGACAAACTCTTCACTTCTCGCGAGAGGAGACTCGCCATGCGGTTTGAACTCGACGTTGTAAGGAAGCACCACCGGCAAATCCTTGTCGGGGACAGGAACCTCGCCGCATGAATCACAATGTATTATTGGAATCGGAGCACCCCAGTATCGCTGACGTGACAACAACCAATCACGGAGCCTGTAGTTTACTTTTCTTGTTCCCGTTCCCCTATTCTGAAGCTCGTCTGCTATCCCATCCCACACTTTGCTGCTTTCCAAACCGGTAAATCGATCACTATTCACGCCGATACCCTCTTCGACATAAGCTTCCTGAAGAGGTTCGGTCAATGTCCTGTCCTTCGGCTGTACCACGATACGGATCGGCAGATTATATTTCGTCGCGAATTGAAAATCGCGCTCATCGTGTGCGGGGACGGCCATCACGGCTCCAGTTCCATAAGTCGACAACACGTAGTCGGCAATCCAGATCGGAATCTTTTCCTGGTTAATAGGATTGACCGCAAACGCACCGGTCGGGACTCCGGTTTTCTCTTTCGTTGTCGACGTGCGCTCTATTTCACTTTCGTGAGCAACCCACTTGACATATTCGTCCACTTCTGACTTGAATTCAGGTTGAGTAATTTTCTGCACGAGAGGATGTTCGGGCGCGAGTACCATGTAAGTTGCGCCGAACAAAGTATCGGGACGAGTCGTGAATACGCCGATCACTTCGGCTGAATCCGACATCTTGAATGCGATCTCGACGCCTTCGCTTCTTCCGATCCAGTTCCTCTGCATCAACTTCGTGCGCTCAGGCCAATCGATGCGATCCAACCCTTGAAGCAGCCTGTCCGCATAAGCCGTAATCTTGAAAAACCATTGCGTCATCGCCTTGCGGATCACCGCTGTGCCGCATCTCTCACACAAGCCATCGACCACCTGCTCATTGGCAAGGACGGTCTGGTCATTCGGGCACCAGTTTACGGGAGCGTTGGTTCGATATGCCAACCCCATTTTGTAAAGCTCCAGGAACACCCACTGAGTCCATCTGTAGTATTCAGGTTTCGAAGTATCGACCTCATAATCGAAGTCGTACATGGCTCCCATTGTTTTGAGCTGCTCACGGATCACGGAAATATTCTTCTGCGTGCTGTCCTGTGGGTGCACTGCCGTTTTGATTGCATAGTTTTCAGCTGGCAAACCGAAGGCGTCATATCCCATGGGCTCAAAGACGTTAAAGCCTCTCATGCGCTTGAATCTTGCCCATGTGTCGGTCGGGGCAAAGTTATACCAATGCCCGATATGAAGTTTGTCAGCGCTCGGGTAAAGGAACATGACCAGGCAGTAGAGCTTCTGCTCTACGTCGTCAAAATCCACTTGATAAGTCTTATGCTCTTCCCAATATTTTTGCCATTTTTTCTCGATCGAAGTGAATTCGTATTTCATTTCATCTGTGTCACAGCTTTAGTGTTGACCATTATTTTTCTGAAAGGCATATCACTTTTGAAACGCATGAATGAGCGAATCTCAGCTGAGCTTTTCCCTTGAGTCATGAGTCGGACGGCACAATATGTTCGCAGAGAATCCAACCTCAAGGTTCTTTCTCCTTCAAACTTCAGATACCTCCTCATGGCAGCGCGAACTCCTCGAAACGACAATCTCACATTTGACGCTCTACCTCCACGAACGGTGGTAAACAGAGGCTCATCTGTTTTGACCTGGCCGCGCAAATCGACGTACTCTCGCAGTGCGGCGCCCGCCGACTGAGTGAGTGGAACGACCTCAAACTTGCCGTGCGAATTCCTATCTCGAACCCACAACTCCACTCTATCCGCGGTCTTTTTCAAGTCGCCGATATTTGCATTGATTAACTCGAATATCGTCGTGCCGCATTCAAATATGAGAGAGAGAAAAGCATGGTCACGCTTTTCGAGGATGTTTCTCCTGCCGATTTGGGAAATTGCATTCGCTACCTCCCGAAGCGCGATCCTGTATATCTTAAAATCCTGCGCCGAGCCATGAACACTCCAGGCAGGGTTCCTCTGCAAAACGCCGAGTTCCATAAGAAACTCACAAAACCTCCGCGAGGCTGTGAGATAAGTATTCACAGTATTGTTCGACAGCTTCTTTCTGTTCAGGAGCCATAACCGAAATTGTATGAAGTCGTTCGGTGTAAACCAAAACGCGTTTGATTTCGTGAACTTCAAGAGCTGCTCAAGAGCTTTCCTGTACACATGCCTTGTCGTGCCTTTCGCAAACGTCATCGAATCATCAAACTGCTGAACGAGAATTTGAAGCCGGCTCTGCTGGATCTCCGTAGCGGGAAATGTTTCTTCTATCATTATTTTAAGAATTTAACGTCGATTGGAGAGAGTTACAATGTAATTCACTTTGACGCTTTGCACGGTCGCAAAACTTTGCATCATGGAGTCTGTTTGAACAAAAGTCCCAAAATTATTGAAACAATAACCATCCTTACTTATTTTGAATTGAGAAATTAGAAGGAACTGGTAAGAGAAATGATTGATCTAAGTAATCAAGTTGTTTTGATAACCGGAGGATCCAGAGGAATAGGAGCGGCCACCGCGAAGTTGTTCGCGAAAGCGGGCGCAGATGTTGCCTTCACTTATCGCGGCAACGATCAACGCGCGAAGGAACTTATCGATGAAATAAGAACAATAGGGCGGAAAGCCAGAGGTTTCAGAGGAGACAACAGCAAAAGCGAGATCGTGAAGAAAATAGTTGAAGACGTGCTGAAGGAATTTGCAAGGATCGATGTCTTAGTCAATAACGCGGGGATATGGACTTATGGCGAAATCGATACGATGAAGGAGAATATTTGGGACGAAACGATAAACCTAAACCTGAAGGGGACGTTCCTTTTCTGTCATTACGTCGTCCCGATAATGAAAAAGCAAGGCGGCGGACGGATCGTAAATATTTCGTCTACCGCAGGCCAGCGCGGAGAGGCTCTGCATTCACATTACGCAGCGAGCAAAGGAGGAGTAATATCACTCACGAAAAGCATGTCCACCGAACTTGCGCCATACAACATACTAGTGAATAGCGTTGCACCTGGCTGGGTGGATACGGAGATGAGCGCCGAGGTATTAGCCGACGAGAAATTCAAGGAAGAGGTGCAACGCTCAATTCCACTCGGTAGGATTCCGACTGGAGACGACATCGCCGGTCCGATACTCTTCCTTGCTTCCGACCTTGCCCGCCACATCACAGGAGAAATTCTCAACGTCAATGGCGGATCGGTCCTAGTTGGTTAAAGTGAAAGCTATCCGCGTTCATGAACATGGCGGGGTTGACAAGCTGGTATTAGATGAACTTCCCATCCCCGCTCCTAAGTCGAACGAAGTAGTCGTTCAGATCAAGGCGACTTCGGTTAACTACCTCGACATCTGGGTCCGCCGTGGTCTGAGGAATATAACCCTGCCACTTCCTATGACCCTGGGATCAGACGGTGCCGGGACGATTGCCGAGACTGGAAATGAGATTGCTGACCTAAAAATCGGCGAACGGGTTTTGATTTCTCCCGGAGATTCGTGCGGGCGATGCGACCGCTGTTTGCGCGGAGAAGACAATCTCTGCCGCGAATACAAGATTCTTGGCGAGCACTGCGACGGCACGGATGCAGAATTTGTAGTTGCGAGTAGGGAGAATATTTTTAGATTACCCGACGATGTCTCCCTCAATGACGCGGCTGCTTCAGCGCTAGTGTTTATCACGGCGTACCAGATGCTCGTCGACAAAGCGAAGATTCAACCGCTTGAAGATGTGCTGATTCTCGGAGCAAGCAGCGGTGTCGGTTCAGCGGCAATTCAAATTGCGAAGCTTTTCAATGCGCGAGTTATCGCAGTCGCCGGATCCGATGAGAAACTTGGAAAGGCCCTCGCACTCGGCGCTGACGAAGTAATAAACTATAACAGCGAGAGTATTAATCAAGGAGTGAGGAGGCTGACAGACAAGCGAGGGGTCGATGTTGTCTTTGAGCACATTGGCAAAGTCACCTGGAACGAAAGTATACTCTCCGCAAAGAGAGGCGGCAAGATCGTTACCTGTGGTGCCACAACCGGTCCGGACGTGACCACAGATCTTCGCTACGTTTTCTCAAGACAGCTAACCATCTACGGCAGTACGATGGGAAGTAAAAGTAAACTTTTCACTCTTCTTGATCTCCTCAGCCAAAAGAAGTACAGGGCCGTCATTGACAGAGAGTATCATTTCACCGAAGTGCGCAAGGCTCACGAGACAATTGAAAACAGGCAACACTTCGGAAAAGTCGTGCTAAACTTTTAATTTCATTGTAAATCAATCCAATGCCATACTCAGGAGTAATCGATAAGTATCTTGACTATCTTCCGTTTTCAGATGTCACGAATGTAATAACGCTGTTTGAAGGCGACACTCCACTTGTCGAAGCGGACAATCTCAAGAAAGTATTCAAGGCCCCGTGCAAGATCCTTCTCAAGTTTGAGGGCGCAAACCCGACCGGCTCTTTCAAGGATCGCGGAATGACCGTGGCAATCACCAAAGCGATTCAAGACAAGGCCGAGGCGGTGATCTGTGCTTCGACGGGAAACACTTCGGCTTCCGCGGCGGCATACTCGGCAAAGGCAGGACTGCGGGCGTTTGTCATTTTGCCAAAAGGAAAAATTGCAGTTGGGAAACTGGCACAAGCACTGATCTATGGAGCGAAGGTAATCGAGATAGACGGCAACTTTGACGACGCGTTGAGGATTGTGCGCGAGATCGGTGAGAAGACAAAAGTGATTATAGTCAACTCCATCAATCCCTACCGCATCGAGGGTCAGAAGACCGCATCATTCGAGATTATCGAGACTCTTGGTTTTTCTCCAACACATCACTCCCTGCCGGTTGGCAACGCCGGTAACATAACCGCATATTGGAAAGGCTATAAAGAATGGCATGCCAAAAATCATACAGCGCTCCCAAAGATGCTCGGCTTCCAGGCTGAAGGAGCAGCGCCGATAGTGCACGGGATGATTGTTGAGCATCCGGAAACTGTTGCAACAGCAATTCGAATCGGCAATCCTGCAAGCTGGAAGCAAGCAGTGCAGGCCCTCGATGAATCCGGAGGACAAATCAATGTCGTATCCGACAAGGAGATCCTGTCAGCCCAAAGGCTCATCGCTTCGACAGAAGGCGTATTCTGCGAACCCGCTTCCGCGTCTTCAGTCGCGGGAGTAAGAAAACTTGTTGAGAACGGTTATTTTACAGGCAGAGACACGGTCGTGTGCACACTTACAGGCAACGGGCTCAAAGACCCTGATGCTGCTTCGCGGGATATCGCTCCGCCTTTGACAGCGAAGCCAGTTCTGTCTGAAGTTTTAAACTTGATGAACTTGTAGTCTAAGGCAAACATATCTTGAATTCAGAATTCTAGTCAAATGCTGATAGTTCAGAAATTTGGTGGTACTTCCGTAGGAACTCTGGAAAGAATTCGCAGTGTGGCGAAGAGGGTTGCTGAGACGAGAGCGCGCGGCAACGATGTGATCGTGATAGTCAGTGCAATGGCCGGAGAAACCAATCGCCTTATCAGCCTCGCTAAGTCTGCTGTACCGGAACCGGATCCCCGAGAGCTTGACGTATTGCTTTCAACTGGAGAACAGGTTTCCAGTGCATTGCTATCGATGGCATTGGTCTCGATGGGTCACAAAGCAAGGTCGCTCCAAAATCATCAGGTCCAGTTGGTAACTGATTCCGCTTACACAAAAGCTCACATAAAGCATGTCGATGCACGGAAACTTGCAAGCGTTCTAAGGGAAGGTGCGATCGCAATCGTGGCCGGATTCCAGGGAATCGATGAAAAGGGAGACATAACGACGCTCGGGCGCGGAGGTTCTGATACGACAGCAGTTGCGATCGCTGCGGCAATGAAGCCACGTGCAAAGTCCGGGCTCATGTGCGAGATATATACTGACGTGGACGGCGTTTACACTGCAGACCCAGCGATTGTTCCTAATGCAAGGAAACTCAAGCGAATTAGTTTTGAAGAGATGTTTGAGCTTGCAAGCTCCGGAGCCAAGGTACTGCAAACCCGGTCGGTTCTTTTCGGGATGAAGTTCGATATTCCAATTCATGTAAGAAGCAGCTTTAACAACAGCGAGGGCACAATGGTCCTAAATGAGACACACGACATGGAAAGCGTGGTCGTGACGGCAATCTCTCATGACAAGAACGAGGCAAAGATAACCGTGATTCACGTTTCCGACACACCCGGTATCGCCCACAGCATTTTTGCGCCACTCGCTGAAGCGGAAATCGTTGTTGACATGATAATCCAGAGCGCGAGCACGGAGGGATATACAGACATGAGCTTCACCGTTCCGCGAGCTGATTACAAGCGTGCAATGCAGATTCTTCAGAATTTGGTGAAGCAGAAAAAGGCAACGTTCGTAGTCGGTGACGACAAAATTGCAAAGGTGTCTGTCGTAGGTGTGGGAATGAGAACTCACTCCGGTGTGGCTGCGACAATGTTCAAGGTACTGGCGAAATCGGGAATAAACATTCAGATGATCTCCACAAGTGAAATAAAAATCTCGGTAGTTGTGAGTGAGAAGGATATGAAGAAGGCTGTCGAAGTTCTCCATAAGGAATTCCGATTGGGAAATGAGTAGCAAGATTCGAGTCGCAATATATGGCGCGTCAGGATACGCCGGTTTTGAGTTGTATAAGATTCTTAAGAAACATAAAGATGTCGAGCTCGCTTACGTCGCGGCAGAGACCTCGGCAGGCAAGAAGCTGAACGAGTTATTTGCGACAACGGATGAAACGACGGTCGTCAGGAGCAGCGATGTCAGAATTGAGGAAGTCGATGCCGCATTCCTTTCACTTCCGCATGGCGTCGCAAAGGATGTTGTCGAGAGGATAGCAGGCTCTTCGAAGCACGCGAAGATTATCGATCTGAGTGCAGACTATCGTTTCGACGATCCTGATGAGTACGAGAAATGGTACGGGACAAAACATAGCAGTCCCGATTTCCTCGATGACTTCATTTACGGCCTCACAGAGATAAATCGCGAATCGATCTGCAAGGCTCAATTTGTTGCCAACCCCGGATGTTACCCGACCGCGACTATACTGGGAGTCTATCCTCTTCTGAAGGAACGATTGGTTGATCTGAGCGAGCCAATAATAGTGGACGCCAAATCAGGTGTAACC
The DNA here is from genome assembly GCA_963704305.1 of uncultured Bacteroidota bacterium. Lineage (GTDB taxonomy): Bacteria > Bacteroidota > Ignavibacteria > Kryptoniales > JAKASW01 > JAKASW01. The sequence continues at coordinate 3,836,119 of OY969888.1, forward strand.
GGCGCGGGCAGGAAACCAGAAGTGCGATTACTCTTCGCGGAAGTAAATGAGAACGTCTCTCCTTACAATGTCGGTTACGTGCACAGACACACCGGCGAGATAGAACAGGAGTTGAAGAAAGTCTCGAATGCTGACCTCAAGTTAATCTTTTCTCCACATCTTGTTCCCGTCACGAGAGGCATGCTGAACACCATATACACGAAGCTGAATGAGGATGTTACAACAGAAGGATTAGTAGAAGTTTTGAAAAGATCGTATGAGGGCGAGACCTTCGTGAAGGTCTTGGGTAAAAACTCGCTTGCGACATTTCAACACACGATCAACACAAATCTTTGCGCTATTTCCGTGAAGCGAGTGGAAAACTCTTCCTATGCGATAATCATCTCTTCAATTGACAACCTCGGCAAAGGTGCAGCGGGACAGGCGGTTCAGAATTTCAACGTCATGTTCGGAATCAATGAGTCGGAGGGCCTAATATGAGAATCGTGCTAAAGATCGGCGGGAATGAAATTGATGACCCGGGCTTCTTAAGCAAAGTGTCACGATTAGCCGCAAAAATCCAAAATGAGCGGCACGACATAATTCTCGTCCACGGCGGCGGCAAGGAAGTGACCGGGTTGTTAGAGAAGCTTCACATCACTACCAAGTTCGTCAGAGGTTTCCGGTACACCGATCCGGAAAGCCTGGACGCGGTCGAGATGATGCTTTCCGGACTGATCAACAAACGGCTGGTACGCTCACTCCAACAGGCCGGTGCGAAAGCGATCGGACTTAGCGGTGTCGATGCAAGGATCCTGGTCGCAAAGACCGTACTGCGAGATGACGAAGATGTCGGACTTGTGGGAGAGGTGACTGATGTAAACACTCGTCTTCTCAAAGATCTCATGCGAACTTTCATTGTTGTGCTATCTCCCGTAAGCGTTGACAGAGACTCGACAACTTCTCTCAACGTGAATGCGGACTATGCGGCCGCGGCAGTCGCATCTTCCATCAAATCAAAATTGACCATTTTCTTGTCCAACGTTCCCGGAGTAATTAACAAGGGAAAACTGATAACCACATTGCGCGAGGCTGAATACAAAGAGCTCACTCGAGGCAGCGTGATACTTGGGGGAATGGCCCCAAAGATCGAAGCCGCTCTTCAAGCTTTGAAACAAGGCGCGAAATCCGCTTTCATCACCGACGTGTACGGCGCATTGCAAGTTGTCTCGGGACAGACCGCGGGGACACAGGTGATGATTTGAAAACCGAAACCAGAAGCTACTTAACCCTACTTGCTCTGGCCCTGGCTTACGACATTCTTCTCACGCTTCCTCCATTCCTAAGCCGCTTCGGAATCGACGCAAGTCTCGTGTACCAATTCTTCAAGCCGGTGTGCCATCAAATGGACGCAAGAAGTTTCCATTTGTTGGGATATAAGTTAGCAGTATGCTCAAGATGCGCATCGATCTATTACGGCGCAACACTCGGGATAGTATTTTATCCCTTCCTCAGACCGCTTTACAAAACTGAAATGCCGAATCAAATTATCCTTGCAATTCCGCTCGCGGCTCTCATTTCAGATTTCGCGCTGGATTATCTCAGCCCGATTCAGAACACATTCCTGTCACGTTCAATCACCGGCGGAGCACTCGGCATCTCAACCGCGTTTTTTATTGTGCCTATCTGGATTTCTCTTTCGTTGGAATTCTCCCGAAGGGGTGTCTTCGGAAAAAACAAGAAGGTTTTTGAAGAATGAAAAACAGCTCCGCATATTTCCGACCGGCGTTGTTCGCGGGATTCATCCTCTCAGTAATAAACTTTGCACCCGGACTCAATCTGGTTAACTGCTTCTGTTGTGCCGGGCTGCTGTTTGGCGGCGTGCTAGCTGTCCTTTTCTACAGAATGGATCTGCAAGAAGACAAGACAATCATGAACATCGACGGGTTCTACCTTGGCCTTTGGACCGGGATTTTTGCGGCGGGATTCGAGACGGTTCTCGATATTACGATCGGCCCGTACATAGCCGACATCAAGTTCAGAATGCTGGAAAACATGATGAAGAGAATGCTCGGCGGCATGCAAATTCCTGCTGACTTAATGAGCCAATTGAGTCAAGCGATCGCCGCCGCCAAGCGACCAGGTTTGCTCGAGACACTTACCAGCTTTGTCATGATCGTGATTGTGTACTCTATCTTCACAATATTCGGAGCGTTATTAACAAGCGCATTTATTCAAAAACGGAAAGCAAAGCAAGGGTGACTGAAATCTTAGACACCTTTCAAATGCAGGTCTTGGATTTCGACAACTACCCCGTTCATCAAAAGGTCCCCTGGCGATTATCAGTCCGTCACTAGATCATCCGGCACATCGATCTCGAGCCTGAGGAGGGCAGTGCTCAAAGTTTTCCCCTGAGCGTCATTTCTCAAAGAGACAGTCCCGCCTCCGCCAAGCGACTCGTGCAACAAGAAATTGAGCGCATGAAGGTTCGGCAACTCGAACCTCTCGACCTTCCCTTTGCATATCCCGGCAAAGTGTTTCTTCACCACATCCGAGGTTACCTTCTCCTTGAGGATCGAGTAGTATTCAGGCCGGCGTGCTATGAGGCCGATGTTCGAGGCATCCCCCTTGTCTCCACTTCTCGCATGTGCGAGTCTAAGTAACTGAACTTTCTTCATAAATTCTGAATTCTAAATTTCACGTCGAGAGTTCGTGATTCAAAGCTCATGATTGAGAATTCACAACTCAACAACTTCAACGATAGGTTCGACCAAAGATTTCCGTATCAATGAAGGCCAATACGCGACCACCTCTTGAGGTTTCGGACGGCCGCTGCCGAAACCTGTCACGGTTGGCGGCCCCGTCAGCACTAGCGGAACCAGCTGTCTTCCGAACGCGTCAACAGCGGCCTCGTTCTTGCTCCTTACCGCCACTCTCAGCACAACCTCATTCAGTTGAGAAGGCATCGGACTCAGCGGACCATGACACGAATTGTAGCCGAGGAACTCCGTGTTGAACTCATCGTATTCGCAGCCAATTTCTTTCAGGCGCTGCCGAAGAATCGCATCCGCAGCCTGTGCTTTCTCCAGTGCATCTGGCCAACCGTAAGTGAGAGTACCAACGGCGTAGAAGCCGTCTGAATAAGCCATGGATACTTTGTAATAATCTGTTGGTGGTCTTCCCTTCACGTCAAAGACCTTGACCCTGTTCGATTCCGCCTGCTCAAGCCTGATGCTCGTAAAATCCGCAATTACTTCCGGCGTGATGTATTCTGTCGGATCACCGATCTCATAAACTAGCTGCTCCTTTACGGTGTCGACTGAGACCAGCCCTCCGGTGGCTTCGTGTTTTGTAATAAACACGGTCCCGTCAGGATAAGCTTCCGCTATCGGGAACCCAATATTAGCCAGGTCAGGGACGTGCTTCCAATCTTTCAAAAAATTTCCGCCAGAGGATTGCCCGCCGCATTCGAGGATGTGTCCTGCTACTATACCTGCAGCGAGTTTGTCGTAGTCGGTTTCCTTCCAGTCGAACTCGTAGATCATCGGTGCGAGAGTCAGCCCGGTGTCGGTGGTTCGGCCAGTCAGGACAATTTGAGCATCCTCCTTCAATGCCTTCGCGATAGGTAACGCGCCAAAATACACGTTTGCGCTCTGGAGGCTGTTCGCGATTGATTTCATGCTCTCGCCCGTGTCCATATTCTTCAAATCGATCCCGGCACTCAACAGCTCATCGATGCGTCCGTGAATGTCGTCCCCATATACAACTCCGATTTTCAGTTTTCTGACACCTGACTTCCTAGCGATTTCAAAAACTGCGTCGCGACAAGCTTGAGGGTTGACTCCGCCGCCATTCGTAATGATCTTGATATTTTTTTCGACAATGATCGGAAGAATCTGATCAATCGCAGACAATAAATCTTTTGCGTAACCGAGCTTCGGGTTGCGTGATTTCTGCTTCTGCAAAATGGACATGGTGACTTCGGCAAGATAGTCCATGACCACATAATCAACCGGACCCTTGGTCACTTGCCAGTATGGTGCCTGCGGAAGATCACCCCAGTAACCCTGTCCGGAGGCAATCCGGATGTATTCTTTCTTCTCCAAATACCTTTTCAGTTGAATCGGGTATGATTCATTGAGTCTGGAACTTCCTGAAATCTCAAATCATTGCTTGCCGAGAATGTAAACAGATTAGGTAATATTTCATACGTATGTCATCACGACTCGTCACGGACTCCTGCAATTGCTCTCTCCTCTCGAGTCAGATCGAATACCTTCCTGAAAAGCTTCTCAACATTTTCACTCAAATTCATTTTTCTGCGTGCCATGACCCTTCGAGCCACTTCGATTGCTTTCCCGATTTTGTATGTTACCATTTCATCCGAGGCTCCACCCCATGAAAACGCAGGAACATATTTGGGAGGTAAACCGGCGCCGAAGACATTGCAGCACACGCCGACGACGGTTCCAGTATTGAACATGGAATTGATTCCGCATTTGGAATGATCCGACATTGTCAAACCGACGAACTGAGAACCCGTATCTACAAGTTTACCGTCAACATAGACCTTGACGTTTCCGTAGTCGTTCTTCAGATCGCTGTTATTCGAGTCGGCACCGATGTTCACCCATTCCCCCAGGTAAGCATGGCCGAGAAAGCCTTCATGCTGCTTGTTAGAGTACGCATGGATTATCGATTCTTCCACTTCGCCACCGACCTTACAAGTCTCACCGATCGTCGTGTTCTCATAAATTTTTGCGGCTATTTTTATCACGCTGTTCTCACCAATGAAAGCGGGACCTTCGATGACTGCGTTCGGCATTATCCTGGCGTTCTTCGAAATGTATATTGGTCCTCCTTCTGCGTCGAGGACCACGCCCGGCTTTATGGAAGCACCTTTTGCGATATGAATCCGGGAAGAGTTGAGAAGATGAGTACCTTCATAGACCTTGCCCAGAATTGCCGGCTTTCCATTTGTCAGGGTCTCGAAGTCCGCAGTTATCTGCGATCCGTTTTGGTGAACGAGATCCCAAGGATACTTAATCAGTTTAACGTCCGAAACTTCTATTCTCTTCATACCGCCGAAATCGCCGAGCGCAATAACCTTCTTCGTGAGCGAGTCTTTGAACGCGTTGAGGTTCGCGCGCGAAATCCATGCGGCGACCAGTGTGCCATCATTTACATAAGCTACGTCGTTGCCATCATATTCGAACCTATTCGACTGAGCTATGTCGAATAGCAGTCTTCCGTTGATCAGGAAAACTCGGTCCGCCTCTCGAGGGATTTCATTGACGATAGCCTGTGGATACTTCTCCTTGATCGCGTCTCCGAGATACTCTCTCGCATGCAGAGAAAAGGTTTGACCTGGAAACGAACGAATAATCTTCTCTCTTAATGACAGGATGCCGCATTTCAGATCATAAACCGGACGAAAATAGACTAGCGGCAGCAGCATCCGGTAAAATTCATCTTCAAAGACACAGACGTGCACTGGAATGTCCCTTCTTTAAGTTCTCAGTTTTCAGTTATCAGTCACCTGCAAGAATCTCAAATCCTACATTCGACTGCATCAAAAATAACGATAGCGCACCGGTCCAACCCATGAAACTGACTACAGAAGACCGATCTCTGAAAACTTCAGTTTCTCAGCCGTAAGTTACGAATTCCGCAGATAATCTTGTCGCTGCCTTCTTGTCGGCGAGTATGATGGTCTTCCTGTGGAGCTGCAGGGCGGAGGCCGGACACATCGCAGTAATCGGCCCTTCGACAGCCGCCTTTACGGCGTCGGCTTTCCCTTCGCCATTAGCAATGAGAAGCAGTTCCTTTGCTTCCATTATCGTTCCGACGCCCATCGTGATCGCATATCGTGGAACTTCATTTGCGTTCTTGAAGAATCTCGCATTGTCCTCCACAGTATTTTCAGTCAGAGTCTTGATCCGGGTCCTCGACCCCAATGAAGAGCCCGGTTCATTGAACGCGATGTGACCATTTCCACCTATCCCAAGCACCTGGATGTCAATGCCACCGTACCCTTTTATTTCGTCTTCATACCAGTTACAGAATTGTTCTATCTTGGGATCAGTTTCAAATGAGGAAATCTTCAAGTCACCATACATACCCTGTGGAACATGGATGTGAGATGGGTTGATATTGATATGTTTAAAAAGATTCTCACGCATGAAGTAATGATAACTCTGATCGTGTTCGGGAGGAATCCCGACGTACTCGTCCAGGTTAAAGGTAATCACCTTCGAGAAATCAAGACCATCGTTCTTATGCATCCTGGCAAGTTCTTTGTACAACCCAAGCGGAGTACTGCCAGTTGCCAAACCAAGGACCAAGTTTGGTTTCTGTCTAATTCTCGACGCGATAATTTGTGCGCCTTTTCTACTCATGGCATCGTAGTCTTCGTGCACTACCACAAGCATGTTCTTAGCCTCCTTCGATTTTGTTATTGACTTCGTTTGTCACTGGATTGATTCGAGTCTCTTTGAAATCCGAGTGACATGGAATTGTTAGAGAGTTGCTTGCTAGTTGATTTGCACAACTTACTAAGTTCGTACCATCTCTGTCAAGGCTTTACGAAGTCTGCCTGAGATTGACAACCTAACGCTTATTCAAAGAAGCTTGAAAAATAGACGCCCACTCAATAACTTCCTTACAAAAACAACTCTCAATTTTTCCAGGCATATTGATAGAAGAACCGATGAAACATGAAAAGGCTGGTTCAAACGTCGAACTATTGGCGGTAGGAAGGTCCGGACAAAAAGTTCAGTACCCACCTTCGGAGAAGATAGGCGCCATAGTCGTTGACAATTTTCCCTCGCTGGGCAAACTAACGGCATTGAGATTCATTGAATGGGCACAGGAGAACGCGGACGGTGTGGTCTCGCTCCCAACCGGCAAGACTCCCGAACATTTCATAAAGTGGGTGACACACTTCGTTGAGCAATGGAACAGCGCATCGGTCGGAAAGGATCTTGAAGAGAGCGGTATTTCATCTTCAGTTAAACCCGACTTCAGCAATTTGCACTTTGTTCAGATCGATGAGTTCTATCCGATCCATCCTAAACAGCAGAACAGCTTCTTCTATTATGTTAACAAGTTCTACCTCCACGGATTTGGTTTGGATCGTTCTAAGGCGCTTTTAATTGATGACAGTAAGATTGGGCTACCGCCCGGGATAAAGCTGACAGATGTCTGGCCAGATCACACGGTCGATCTGTCTCTCCGCTACAGGCAAGCGAAGACCCGCGAAGAGAGACTGCAGAAAGAAGTTCTTGAAAACGTGGACCAGTGGTGCGCGGAGTACGAGGACAAGATCAGGTCGCTCGGAGGCATCGGATTCTTCCTTGGCGGCATAGGACCCGACGGTCATATCGGCTTTAATGTCCGGGGCTCAGACCTGAATTCAACTACCCGGCTGACCGCGACCAATTATGAAACGCAAGCGGCGGCTGCGACTGACCTCGGCGGAATAGAAGTCTCACGGAGCCGCCTGGTGATAACCATCGGGTTGGGAACGATCACATACAACAAATCATGCACTGCCGTAATCATGGCGGCCGGGGAGGCTAAGGCACAAGTTGTGAGCGATGCGATCCAACGGGACATGCACGTTCGTTACCCGGCTACGGTGCTGCAGTCTCTCCCGAACGCGCGGTTCTATCTGACGAGAGGAGCAGCCAAGCTTCTTTCTGAAAGAAATATCGAACTTCTGACAAATCAAGCTTCCGTTTCTGACGAAGAGGTCGAGAAAATCGTAATAGACCTCGCACTGGAAAAACGAAAACGAGTCTCCAGTTTGAATGTCAAAGATTTTGAAAGCAACCGGTTCTCTGCACAACTTTTGAAAAAGCGGAAAGAGAGTTGCGAGGAGCTTGTCAGCAAAGTCGAAAAGAAGTTGGTTGAAAATATCGAAAGTGGGCGGACGATTCATCTAAGTCAGTCCTTCCTCCACACGGAGCCGCACCATGATGACCTCATGCTTGGATGTCTCCCATTCATCGTGAGGCATGCCCGAGATATTTCAAACAAACATACTTTTCTTACGCTGACCAGCGGTTTCAACGCTGTCACCAATTCATACATGCTCAACCTGCTCACCTTTCTCAAAAGGTTTCTCGATAATGGATCGTTTGATCAACTGATGAATGAAGGCTATTTCAACCCCAATGACGATACAAAGCGAAATAGAGACGTTTGGCAATATTTGGATGGTGTCGCGGAGAACAATCCTCGCACTAAGGAAGAAGGTGAGGCGCGAAGGCTCCTCAGGAATCTCGTCTTCTTGTTTGAAGATGACAACTTCCAGAATCTGAGGCACAGGATTGATGAGCTCATTAATTATTTCAGCACCCAGTATCCCGGGAAAAAAGATCTCCCGCATATCCAGAGGTTGAAAGGAATGACGCGTGAGTGGGAAGCCGATTGTCTATGGGGATATTTCGGATTCAGCTGTGAATCAATTCTTCAAGCAAGACTCGGCTTTTACAAGGGCGATATATTTACCGAGGAGCCGCGAATAGAGCGTGATGTTTTGCCGGTGCTCAATATTCTGAGAAAGGTGAAGCCAACGTACGTCAGCGTCGCCCTGGATCCGGAAGCAAGCGGACCAGACACGCACTACAAAGCGCTACAGGTCATGTCGGAAGCAATGAAGATGTATGAAAAAGAAACCGGCCGCACTGACATCAAGGTGATTGGCTATCGAAACATATGGTACAGGTTCCATCCTGCGGAAGCAAACCTTTATGTTCCAGTCTCATTAAACATGTTCGCAGTTCTGCAAAATTCGTTCAACAACGCTTTCGGCTCACAAAGAGGCGCATCCTTCCCGAGTTACGAGTATGACGGACCCTTTTCGGAATTGGCACAGAGAATCCAGGTTCAACAATACCAGATGTTGAAGGTCTGTCTCGGCAGGCAGTTCTTCAACGAACATGTGAGTCCGCTGATTCGAGCAACGCGAGGACTGGTCTTCGCCAGAGTCATGAATCTTCAGGAGTTTTACGACACTTGCCTTGCATTGCGTAGAAGTACGGAGAACCTCTAGGTCATCTTTCGTGAGTGGGTCATTCGCAACTCATCCCATTCAGGCCTGATACTTAATCACTCCTGCCCGCATCGTCATTTTGACACCGAAGTCATCGCCGAGTACCACGATGTCTGCTCGTTTGCCGGGTTCAAGGCTGCCGGTTTCCTTGTCGATGCCTAGCGACCGAGCGGCATTAAGCGAGGTCATGAATGAAGCGGTGCGCAAGTCAACGCCAACAACTTCTGTCATCAGCTGCAGCGCTTTGCCGATCACAAGAGTGCTTCCGGCAAGTGTACCATCTTGTAGATAGACCGTACCATTCTTAACCTTCACCTTTTTCCCCGCCGATACATATTCTCCATCTCCAACTTTGGTCGCTCGAATCGAATCAGTGATCAGGAGAATGTGCTCAGCGCCTTTCAACTTCACGGCAAGTCTCAAAATTTTCGGATGCACGTGAACACCATCAGCGATTATCTGTGCATCCACTTTGTCAGATGAGAGAGCCTCAGCGAGGACCCCGATTTCTCGATGATGAAGTGCCGGCATGCTGTTGAACAGGTGTGTGACCTGAGTTGCTCCCTTCTCGATCGCGTGCGTTGTTATCTCTCCATCTGCCGAGGTATGCCCGACAGAAATAACGATTTTGCTCTTCACCGCATCTTCAATTATGCGCATGATTCCAGGTAGCTCCGGTGCCACGGTCATCAGGCGTATGAATCCCTTCCCCGCTTCAAATACTTCCCGCCAGCGTGCGAAGTCGGGCGGCTCGATGTACTCTTCCCTGTTGCCACCTGCCATCGCCTTATTTATGTACGGTCCCTCGAGATGAATTCCGCAAATGTTGCTGTTCGCACCGTTTTCAAAGCAGTAGTTCGCCAGGCGATTGACAGCCGGAATTAAGAGCGAAAGAGATAAGGGAGAGAGAGTAGCAAGAAGTGTAGTTACACCTTGAGAGTAGTAATATTCAGACAACTTTGAGAAAGCTTCAGGCAAATCGTCTGTGAAATCAAAACCGACTCCGCCGTGTGTATGGACATCGATAAATCCCGGCAGGACGATTCTACCAGCGCAGTCGATCACGACACGATCTGTTGCCGGCATCGCGGAACGATGTTCCAGTATACCCGTGATTTTCTGGCCTTCAACGAGGATCTCACCGTCGGCGACAATCTTCCGCGGCGTCACGATCCTCCCACCCGTCAAAACATATCCTTCATCTTTCATGATTATCCCCGATGAATACCAGACAAAAAGGGGAAAAAAGATTTGGAGACCTGCTCAGTAACTTCAGGCCGCCTTCAATTTACTGACGGCGCTCGAGATATCGGATGACTTGAATATCGAGGTCCCGGCCACCAAGACGTTTGCGCCGGCTTTCACAAGGTTCGAGGCATTCTCCGGGCTTACGCCGCCGTCAACTTCCATCAAGACCTTTTTGCCATTCGGAACGAGAGACTTGGCCTCAGTGAGTCTACGGTATGCGCTTTCGAGAAATTTCTGCCCGCCAAAACCCGGGTTGACAGACATTATGAGAATCAAATCGACATCGGCAATAATCTCCTTGAGAAAATCTGTCGGAGTCGACGGATTGATGGCCACACCAGCTTTTGCTCCCAGCGTCTTTATTCGGTTCACTATGCTGTTAAGATGGATCACAGCTTCATAGTGCACCGTAATGCGATTCGCTCCCCCAGCGATGAAGTCTTCCAGGTAGAAATCGGGATTCTCGATCATCAGGTGAACATCGAGGAAAAGATCTGTGATCCTATTGACCGTAGCGACCATCATCGGACCGAACGACAGGTTTGGCACGAAATGTCCATCCATGATGTCGAGATGAATCCAGTCTGCTCCGCCTTTCTCCGCAAGCCTGATTTGCTCCTCGAGTCTTGTGAAGTCAGCCGCCAGGATCGAAGGTGCAACTATCGCCATCAGTTCTCAGGCCCTTCTTTTGCATTTGTAATTGTCGATACGAACAACTCAACATGGGTTCCTTTTGGCACAACCTCCTGCGCGCGGGGATATTGCTGAAGAACTGTGTTAGGAACCAGTTTTGCGCTCGGTTGAAAAGTTATTTTCCCAAGGACGAGGCTTGCTGTCATGATCGCCTTCTGAGCATCCGGCAAAGATTTGCCAACCAGGTCTGGAACGGTGACTTCCTCTGAGCTAATTGACCCTGCGGAAACGGAGATTGAAATCGCAGTGCCGGTCGCGACAGATGAGTTCGGTGAAACGGACTGTGCCATGACTACATCCTGGGGAAATTCGCTCGAGGTATCAGAAGTCACGTTGCCGAGGTTGAAGCCTGCACGCTCGAGCATGAATTGGGCTTCACGTCGCGAGTGCCCTCGCAAATCAGGGACGGTCGCCTTTTCAACACCGCCGCTCAGAACGACGTATATCCGTCTGCCATGTTTTACGGCCGACCCCGCATCAGGGTTCTGCGAAAGCACCGTGTTCGGAGCCAACTTGCTTACCTTTGTTCCGCCCAACTCAAACAGTAAACCAAGGGTATCGAGAACATGCTTTGCCTCTGAAGAATTAAGTCCGTTCAGATCGGGTACCGTGACCGTTCCACCATCGTTAACGTACCATGGCATTACGACCCAGTTCATCAATGAAAAGAATATGATGATTGCAAGGATCCACACGTAGAATTTTCTTGCGAGATTAGACCACAGGATGCGAAATAAGAATCCGGAATTGCTGCTCATTCGATGTCTAGAATCTATCCAATGAGGTGATAATTTTCAAGATTGCATTGCGCACGCCCTGACCGGTATATGGAATCTATCAGCGCATCAGTAAATCACGCGATCGCTCTGTTGCGCGTGTCCGATCAAATCGCAGTTGTCAAATTAACACGGTGGAGAGCGCCGATCTTCCCCCACGAAGAATACGAATAGTCGAGTCCATACCCGTAAAAGTTGAGACCGACTCCGAACGAAAGCCCTTCAATGCCCGAGGTCAACCCAACCTTCATTTGTTGATGCTCAAGATTATCGTAGCCGACACGGACATGGAAATTATTTGAAAGCAAGAATTCTCCGCCGATCACAAACGATCGGAGCTTGTCCGACACACTGAGGTTTGAATCACCCAAACGCCGAAATGCCAAGTTCAAAACCAATGGAAGATGCTCAAGCTGCTTCGTGACGCCGATGCGCACATCGAGCGGCAAGAGCTCCTTCGCGGTACCGTACGCGCTGATTTGCCTGCCGATGTTAAGAACCGAGAAACCCACTCCGAACAGATTGTCCGGAAAATTGTAATAGAGTCCGGCATCCATCGCGACCGCCGACGAAGAAGATGAAGCGATAGATGAATGTATTCCCTTCAGATTGAATCCATAGCTGAAATTGTTATCCAGATAATTGGAATAATTCAAAGTCAAAACGGCGTCGCCCGCACTAAAGGTGCCGTACTCATTTCCCATCTCATCAGTCGCCGTGAAGGAGCCGTAGTTAATGTAGCCGACCCCAACTCCGAAATAACCCTTGTTCTGGATTTGGAAAGTCGAGAAAAGGTAGCCGGCGTTTATATCGAGCACATGTTTGAGAAAGCCGAAAGTCACGGCCCTGTCTTTGGCGGCCACCGATAAAGCCGGATTGTAATAGAATCCCGTAGGGTCATCTGTGCGTGCCAGCATGCTACCTGCGAGTGAAGCCTCTCGAGCACTGACATCAAGATTGAGAAACTGATAGGCAGTCTGTCCAAAACTCGGAACCGCTGCCAGTAGTACTAATGCTGCGGTTAATCTTTTCATCGACAGAATCTACCCGTGACAATGTTATTTTTCAAGACCATCTTCATTGATTATATTTTCTCACATACCATGAAGAAATTCGAGAGAGCAGGGATTCGCAGAATCTTAGTAATCAAGCCGCGTGCGATAGGCGACGTTCTTCTTTCTACGCCGATTCTCCCAAACTTGCGTGAGGAATTCCCGGATGCGAGGATAGATTTCCTTGTGGAGAAGTTCGCATCGCCAGTGTTGAACGGCAATCCTTTTGTCGATAATGTGGTCTCGTACGATCCAGGCGCTGAGTCTTCTTTGTCGATCATCATACGGGTCAAAAGAAACAGATACGATCTAATCGTTGACCTTTTTGCAAATCCTCGGACGGCAATCATAACTATGTTCAGCGGTGCAAAGTACAAAGTCGGTTTTCCTTTTAAGTGGAGAAGATATGCGTACAATATTCTAGTCACGCCGAGAAGCGGAGAGGTTCACAATGTCGAATTTAATCTGGATGCACTTCGCCGACTTGGACTCCGGACGAACTACAATCACCCCGCTTTCTATGTTGACGATGCGGCAATGAACTTCGCAGACCAGTTCATGAAATCTGTGAATATCAGGCCAAAGAATTTTGTCTCGATAAATATCGGCGGGGGGTGGGAATCCAAGCGATGGGATGCTGACAAATTTGCCGAGCTTTGTGAGATGATCAACTCAAGGCTCGGGTTCCGGTCAGTTGTGCTGTACGGTCCGCAAGAAACTGGGGACGCCCAAATGATTGTAGAGTCGTCGAAAAGAGGAGCGATCCTTGCTCCAGCGACTTCGCTTCACGAGATGGGCGCGATAATGAAGTCGTCGAAGTTGCTGGTTACCAATGACTCGGGACCAATGCACATTGCCGCTGCCTTAGACGTTCCGACACTTGCGATTTTTGGTCCCACCAACCCTCGTCTGCAAGGGCCTTACGGAAACATTTCCGAAATCGTGCGAAATGAAAATCTGAATTGTCTCGAATGTAATTTGGTGAAATGTCCCATTGTAGATCCCGTTACAGGGAACGGAAATCCTTGCATGAAGAACCTCGAGCCGGAAATTGTTTTCGCCAGGCTTCTGAAACTGATTGCGAAGATCGAAGAAAGTGAATAAATGTCTCCATCCACGAAAGGAGTCATGAGAATCGATGAGAAAATTTGATTTCAAGCCACCTGACTGTGAGAGGTTTACAGGATATAAGCCTTGTTTCCCTTACAAGATCTGTTATGAGGGTTGTGCATATCCGGACAAACCATTCGGGACCAAGATACTCATAATCAATCTCGACGCTTTGGGAAATGTGTTGATGACCACGGCACAACTCGCAGGAGTGAAACGGAAGTACCCCGAAAGCTATGTCGCATGGCTCACTTTGAAATCAGCCGCTCCGATTCTTTGCGAGAATCCATTCATCGACGACGTCTTTGTTTGGGATGCCGAGAGCTGGCTGATCCTGGAACAAATGAAATTCGACCTAATCCTGAACGTCGACAAGTCCAGGCGGTCTGCGGCGCTCGCGATGAAGCTGACAGCGAAGGAAAAGCTCGGTTTCGGATTGAACGAAAATGCTCAGATATTTCCACTGAACGAGGAAGCGACTTACCAATACAAGCTTGGTCTCGACGACTATGCCAAATTCAGATTAAATCAGCGAACAGGACAGGAAGTTCTTGCCGGAACTTTCAAACTTCCATATCATCGAGATGAGTATGTCCTGCATTTGAGTGCAGAGGAAGTTCAATTGACATCATGCTACAAGAAGTCAAAGGGCATCGGCGATAACGACATGGTCATCGGCTTCAACACGGGTTGTTCAGATTTGTATCCAAATAAGAAAATGTCAATCGAACAGCACGTGAAGCTAATAAACATGTTTTCATCGGAGGATAAAATCAAGATGCTGCTCCTTGGAGGGCTGGAGGATAAGGATCGCAATGAAGAAATATATCGCATCTCCGTGAAACGGAACCCTGATTTGATGACCCGACTATTCAACACTCCAACTAATGAAGGGATTCGCAAGGGAATCGTATACGAAAACGCCGCTGACATTGTAATCACGGGAGACAGTTTTGGAATGCACTTGGCGATCGCACTGAAGAAATATGTTCTGGTGTGGTTTGGAGTGAGCTGCTGGACCGAGATAGATCTCTACGACCGCGGCAAGAAGTTCATTCCCTTCGAAGATTCGACCGAAGGGAAAATACTATTCTGCTCCCCGTGCTGGAAGAAGGCTTGTCCTCACAATCTCGAGTGCATCAAGATGATTGACCTGGAAGGAATATATTCAGCGACGGTGGAGTACTTCGGAAAGATCCGCGAGAAAAGCACCGCTGTCCTGCTTGGTGCTGCACGGTAGCAAAATGGAACACCGACCTGGTTAATCACCTCGCATAATCCGGTTGGGAACCACGGCGGGCAGCTTTGCCTACGTCCTCTGTAAGGTCAAAACATTCTCGATGTGATATGTCTGCGGGAACATGTCGACGGGCTGACATCGAACCGGCGAGTACCCGTGCGACACAATCTCCTTTACATCTCTTGCCTGGGTTGCGGGATTGCAGCTCACATAAACGATCGTCTGTGCACCAAGTGCATGAATATTGGCGGCGATCTTTGGGTGAAGTCCGCTGCGGGGCGGATCCAGGACAATCGCGTCGGGCTTAGGAATATTTCGGCTCGAGAAATTCTCCGGAATATTTGTTCCTTTGAAAAGTTCGAGCAAGTCTGTTCGAATGAACGTCACATTCTCGATGCCATTGAACTTCGCGTTTTCATTGGCGTCATTCACAGCGGACTCAACCAGTTCAAATCCGTAGACCTCCTGCCCAAATTCGGAAAGGTATAATGACGTGCTCCCTGTGCCACTGTATAGATCGAAGATTACTCCATCCTTCCCACTCAAATGTCGCGCGGCAGTTTCGTAGAGTCTCTCAGCCTGGCGGGTGTTCGTCTGAAAAAAAGAAAGCGGAGAAATTCTAAAAGAGTGCTTCCCGATCCTGTCGGTGATATAGCCGTTTCCGAAATATGTCTTGCCAATATTCCCTGACGCGATCTGTGCTCGAGAAGAATTCACAATTGAAACGAAAGTCGAGACAAAATGGAGCTCGTCACGAAGCCTCGAGGCGAGTTTTTCCAGGAGTTCATCTTCATGGAGAACTGTCACACTTACCATCAGTTCGCCGGACGCAAATGATTTTCTAATCGTCAGGAACCGGAGCAAACCCGCATGTTTCTTGGAATCGTAAATTGTCAATCCGGTTTCTTTTTTCAAGTCAGACCCGGGAGCTATTGCCTTTCGAAACCAGTTTATTGTAGAATTGACCTCTTCGTCCGCGAGATGACATTGATCGATATCGATTGTCTTGTCATATCTGCCGGGTGAATGAAAGCCGAGTGCCACTTCGACCGGATCGTTCTCGTATATCTTAAACGGCTTGTCTGAAAAAGTTAATTCAAGCTTGTTCCTATAGCGATAGATTTCATCCGCACCCACAGTCTCGGCTACATCGATTTTCAAACCGGCTAATCGCTCGAACGCATCTACAACGTGCTGCCGCTTGAAACGGGTTTGCTCATCATAGCTTATATTCTGCCACTTGCAGCCACCGCATATTCCGAAGTATCGACATGGCGGCTCGACCCTGTACCGCGACGGATGCACGATCTCGATCACTTTGGCTTCGGCGTAGTCTCTCCTCCGTTTGAATATCCTGGCTTTCACAATATCTCCCGGTACACCGTCCGAAACAAAAACAACAAATCCGTCCATCCTGGCTACGGCTTTCCCTTCAAACGCGACAGAGTCTATCTTCAACTCCACTATTTCATCATCTCGTAAATCTGTCATTCCGAAATTATTCCCATGATATCCATAACGTTTGTATCGGTCGGGCCAGTTGTTATAAGTCCACCGTATTTTGTGAAAAAAGAATATGAATCATTGTCTGTAAGGTATCTTACGATTTCCTCGCAACCTCCTCCGACTTTTTCCACTGTATCCAAAGAAGCGAATGCACCCGCTGCATCACTGTTTCCGTCTTTGCCATCAGTTCCGAACGAGAAGACTCTTGTCTCTTTTAGAGGAACACCGTTTCGTGCAAGGTCAGCCAACCTGCGGAGTGCACTCAAAACGAGATGCTGGTTCCTTCCGCCTGTTCCATTCCCCCTCACTTTCACTGTGGTCTCACCCCCGAGAAGTATCAGCGCCGGCTCGGGCACCGGCACACCTTCAAGTTCCACTGAACGAGCAAGTGAAATTAAAAGATCCGCGACAGCCTCCACATCTAATTCGAGAAATCGCGTGAGAACAAGAGTGTTAAATCCGTGCTGGACGCCAACCGTCTCCGCAGCGCTTAACGCATCGGCGTTGGAAGCTATGACCTTGACGGCATTATTCTGAAGTCTCCGAGGTGAATAGTTGCTGCCGAGATTCAACAAAGTATCCGGTATCGCTTGCGGGACCTTGCTCATCAATCCACTCTCTTCGAGAAACCGGAGTGCATCATTCGGGCTCGTAGAGTCGTGAACCGTTGGCCCGCTCGCAATGCATGATGGATTATCTCCGACAACATCGGAAATTATTAGTGACAGTTTCAATTGATCCGGAGCAAGCGCAGCCAATCGTCCTCCTGCCAAGATCGAAAGATGACGTCTCAGAAGATTAATCTTGCCGATCGGAACACCATTGTCGAGAAGAACATTTGTCATCACGCTTACTTCTTCGAGAGTCACTCCGTCAACCGGTACGAAGATCGATGCACTCCCTCCGCCAGAAATCAAAAAGATTAGCAGATCATCTTCGGCTGAAGATGACACAAAGTTGGATATCTCCTTTCCTGCTTCCACGCTTTTGTCGTCCGGAAAAGGATGACCGGTTTTGAAAAAGCTAAACCTTTTAGTAACAAAATGTTTTTGAACGGGAGAAGCTATTATTCCGGATACCCTCTCGCCCAGCGTTTTCTCGGTTTCATAAGCCATCGCCTCCGCTGCTTTCCCGATCGCAACGCATCTAACCTCACGATATTTCTCCAGATCAATCTCTTGTCCAAATGCTACGCGTCTCTCGTTTTGCAGTCGAAAGTGCGGCCGAAACAAAACAGAAGGCGAGACGGCTTTGATGGAACCGTCGACAATCCTCCGCAGTAACTCGTCGACGCAGGTTCCGTTCCATGAGTTCATGTCGTGTCCCCTTTAACAGCTTCAGACATTGCTTGCGGTATGTCGCTGCGCTGCAGAGATCTTCAGCAGCCCTATCCGATTGGTGTAAGATTCAAATTCGGCAACAGGATTATCGGATGTGGAAAAAATGTAGAGCGGATAGAGCCTATTGTAAGTCTTCATTGCGAGAGCAAGCAATCTCTTTGAGAAAATAACTGGATCAGACTTACCCAGCTCTTTCCCGAAGATCAGGTAATCGATGCCTTTCAACTTCATGTGATCCCGGTTCGGATTGAAGTGTTCGGAGATTGGCTCTGTTCCATTTCTCAGTTCGTAAGCTGAGAACTCGCTTCCTATCCTGTATTTCTTGCAGGCTTGAACGAAAGCAGACGTGTAAGCCGATATATTCTCTTCGAAGAGTCTGTGCCCGTCCGCTTTCTCATTGTTTATGAACGTGCCAAGCTCAATCCCATTCCTGTCTAAATACAAAAACAATTCTGAACCCCATTTCGATTTTCCAAAGCGGATGAGGAAAAAATCTTTGTAGGGCTTCTTAGCAAAACGCATATCTCTATTGAGACGAACGAGCGTTCTGTTAAACTTGGGCTCGGTGTCAAAGACCGGATTGATAAATTTTATGAACGGCCCAATTGAAATGACGAAAGCTCGCGAGGGGTTCATTAGATATTTTTCGTAATCTTCCCTGTGTTTGCAGAACCATGTGACGGAATTGTGCTTGTTCAACTCACCGAGGAACTCGAAAGTCTCCTTGAAAAAACCGTTGAACTCAAGAGCTTCGGTTTGTGCCTTCGACCTTAGAGGTGCTGCTTGTTTCATTACTTCAATTTGTCTTGCAGGTAAGAAGAAAGTTGTTCCGAAGCGACCCGCTCCTGGCGCATCGAATCCCGATCGCGAACGGTGACCGTCTGATCTTGAAGCGTCTGCGAATCGACCGTTATGCAAAACGGTGTACCAGCTTCATCCTGCCTCCGATACCAACGTCCCACGGCTCCGCTATCGTCGTAAAAAACACGGAACTGCGGACGCAAGTCGGTCTCGATCTTGCGCGCAATTTCAGGCATGCCGTCGCGATTGACAAGTGGAAATATAGCGACCTTAATCGGTGCAAGTCTCGGATTGAGTTTCAGAACGATGCGAGTCTCCATCGTACCTTCCGCCGTCGGCGCATCTTCTTCGTGGTATGAAGCGACGAGAAACGCCATGAAAGACCTGCTCGCACCTGCAGACGTTTCGATGACGAATGGCGTGTATTTGTCTTTCGTCTCCTCGTCAAAATATTTCATCGACTTGCCGGAATATTCTTCGTGGCGAGACAGGTCGTAATTTGTTCTGTTGTGCACGCCTTCAATTTCACCCCACCCAAACGGGAACATGAACTCAATGTCGTATGCATCCTTGGCATAATGTGCCAGTTTGTCTTTCGGATGCTGATGCCACTGAAGTTGTTCCTCTTTCATTCCCAGATCGATGAACCATTGCATTCGTTCGCCGCGCCAGTATTCAAACCACTTGTCATCGGTCCCCGGCTTCACGAAAAACTGCATTTCCATCTGCTCGAACTCACGAGTGCGAAAAAGGAAATTTTTTGTATTGATCTCGTTGCGGAACGCTTTCCCAATTTGCGCGATCCCGAAAGGGAGCTTCTGGCGCGAGGCCGAAAGCACGTTTTGGAAATTTACGTAAATACCCTGCGCAGTCTCGGGACGCAGATAAACAACCGAAGAAGAATCTTCAACCGGTCCGACGAAAGTCTTGAACATGAGATTGAATTTACGAGCCTCTGTAAATGTGCCTTTGTTTCCACAGTTTGGACAGGGGAGCAAAGCTGCGACTTTCGCGGCCTCCTGGTCAGTGGCGACTAACTTTGAAAACTCCGCTTCTATGACCTCATCCTTTTGTTGCCCGGCAAATTTACCCGGATCCAGTTCCCGCAGCACTTCCTTCTTTTTCTTAAGTGACAATTCATCATAGAGAACATCCACACGGTACCTGGCTTTGCATTGTTTGCAGTCTACCATCGGATCGGTGAAATTCTCGACGTGCCCGGAAGCTTGCCACACACGAGGGTGCATAAGAATCGACGCATCGATCCCTTCGACATCCTCGCGGTACGTCATGCTTTTCCACCACTGCTGCTTCACGTTGTTCAGCATTTCCACGCCTAACGGTCCATAATCCCAGCATCCATTCAGTCCACCGTAAATCTCACTTGATTGAAATACGAACCCCCTCCTTTTAGCAAGAGATACAATTTTCTCTAAAGACAAACCATTTTGTGGCTTTACTTTGGAAGTTTGCGCCATCTTAGATTCACTTTTTAAACCAATATAAAGAAAGAGGCTCAATTGACAAAGAACGAGGCGTCTGTGTTCCATCGCGGAAGTGTTTCATGAGTAGGCTGCAAGTGATATCCGTGCAGACATTTGACCTTGAGGGTGCAAAACAACTACCACAAGAAGCGAGCGAGCATTTCCAGAACCGCTGCAAAAAATATTTTGCGGTGCCATCTTGACTTTGAAAGGTAATATTTCGCATTTTAAGTCGCAGTCGGGATACGGCTGAGAGGTCTGCTAGGATAATAGGGTGATAACCTCGATTGCAACCAAAAAACTTGGAAAGGTGCCATGGAATCAGAGGAAAAAACGGTAGCTCAGAATAGGCGTGCGCGGTTTGAGTACCAGGTCCTTGAGACCACAGAGGCGGGCATAGTTTTGAAAGGAAGCGAGGTAAAATCAGTCAGACAAGGCAAGGTTGATATCAGTGACTGCTTTGCTTCCGTAAAAGATGGAGAGGTTTGGCTTCACAACATGCATGTTGCTGCTTACCAGAGCGCGGGTCCGTTTAATCACAACCCGAAGAGGACGAGGAAGCTCCTCTTGCACAAGAGGGAGATCAGGAAATTGATCGGGAAGATTAAGCAGAAGGGACTTGCGCTAATTCCCATCAGGTTATACTGGAAGCACGGGCTTGCGAAGGTGGAGCTGGCCGTCGCGAAAGGGAAAAGGTCTTTCGACAAGCGCGAGACGATAAGGCAGCGCGAACAAGAGCGTGAATACAGGCAGCGCGATGGCGATGCGTGAAAGGCTTCGGCGGGTATTTGCCGCAGAGGCCGTGCATCATCGCTACAAGGAGAAAAATAGTTAGGGTTGTTTCCTCCTCTTAACGAGCAGTTAGATATCATTAAGCGCGGCGCCGAGGAAATAATCCCGGAAGAAGAGCTCGCCGAAAAAATTGAGAGGTCCATAAGGAACAATGCTCCTCTCAACGTAAAATTGGGCTGCGATCCCAGCCGCCCCGATCTCCATCTCGGCCATTCCGTCGTCCTGAGAAAACTTAGACAATTTCAGGATCTAGGACACATAGCCATCCTGATTGTTGGGGACTTTACAGGCATGATTGGAGATCCATCCGGGAGAAACAAGTCCCGCCCACCAATGACTTTGCGAGAGACGAGAGATAACGGCGAGACTTATTTTCACCAGGCGTCCAGAATCCTCTCCAGTTCAAATCTGAAAATCGTTTACAATTCAGAGTGGCTTGGAAAAATGAACTTCGAAGAGGTAATACGTCTCGCAAGCAAGTATACTGTCGCGAGGATGCTGGAGCGCGATGACTTTGAAAAACGGTACAAAGCCGGTGAGCCGATCAGCGTGCACGAGCTTCTCTACCCTCTTGCGCAGGCCATGGACTCAGTAGCGATAAAAGCGGACATCGAGCTTGGCGGCACCGACCAAAAATTTAACCTGCTTGTCGGAAGAGACATTCAACGCGAATACAATCTTGAACCACAGGTCATCTTGACGATGCCTTTGCTGGTCGGCACCGATGGCGTAGAGAAAATGTCAAAATCTCTAGGAAATTACATCGCCATTACCGACACCGCAGATGAAATGTACGGCAAGACGCTTTCGATACCCGACACATTGATTTACAATTATTTCGTTCTTGCCACCGATGTCACGGACCATGAACTTAAGAACATAAAGGAACAGCTGGAGTCAAAGTCCGTAAATCCCCGAGATTTAAAAAGGAAGCTCGCCAAACATATCGTTACACTTTATCACGATCATGATGCTGCCCTCCAAGCAGAAGAGAATTTTGACCGCGTCTTTGTTCGGAAAGAAACGCCTGAAGAGATCGAGGAGATAGTCGTGCCAAACAGCGGCTCACAGCTAACGGCGTTCCAGCTACTTGTCAAGATTGGCGCGGCAAAATCTAACGGCGAAGCACGGCGGTTAATAACTCAAGGAGGCGTTTTGATCGACGGCTCAAAAGTCCTGGACCCAAATGTTCAAGTCAATCTGAGCACACCATTTATTCTGAAAGTCGGAAAACGAAAATTCTACAGGATCAGACAGTAAAGAAGGAGATGTTAAATTGTATGTCCCAACCAAAATTTTCTTCACCAAAGGGGTAGGTCGCCATCGCGACTATCTTCAATCATTCGAACTTGCTCTGCGCGATGCAAAAATCGAAAAATGTAATTTAGTCAGCGTCTCAAGTATCTACCCCGCAGGATGCAAGCGGATACCCGTTGATGAGGGAATCAAGCTATTGCAGCCCGGGCAGATTACCTTCTGTGTCATGGCCAGAAATTCCACCAACGAGCCGAACAGGCTTGTGGCGGCATCCATCGGCGTCGCGACGCCGAATGATCCGACTCAATACGGATATTTATCCGAACACCATCCTTATGGAGAGACTGACGAGAAGGCGGGAGAATACGCCGAGGATCTCGCGGCAACTATGCTGGCGACGACACTCGGGATCGAATTCGATTCAAACGCGGATTGGGACGAACGAGAGAAAGTGTATAAGATGAGTGGGAAGATAGTCAGAACTTTCAACGTAACTCAGTCGGCTGAAGGCGACAAGCGCGGAATCTGGACGACTGTCGTTGCAGTTGGAATACTCCTTCCTTGACTGTGATTCACTAAAGCATATCAAGCAAGAAGCCCCGTCACGAGCGGGGCTTTTTCATTTCCAAATCAAATCAATCTTCTTACCCGGAGGCGGTGAGTGCTTCGGCACCCGACACAACTTCGAGAAGCTCCTTAGTTATAGCTGCCTGACGAGCTTTGTTGTAATGAAGTGAAAGTGTTTGTATCAGCTCCGAGGCGTTTTCGCTGGCGTTGTCCATCGCCGCCATCCGCGCTCCCTCGCTCGCAGCATTGCTTTCCAACAAGACCCTCCAGATTTGATACTGAAGATGCCGGGGCATCAGCGCTTCGAGAATAGTCGGAAGATCAGGCTCGTAAATATATTCCAGTTCGAACTGGTTCTCTTCCTGCTTCACGACTTCTTTCGGGATAGGCAAGAACTGTTCTATTGCCAGGCGCTGTTGCAATATGTTCTTGAACTCGTTGTAAATAACGTCGACCTTATCGTACAATCCATCCAGATAACCCTTCGTCACTTCGGAAGCAAGGTCCCTTGCGGCTGAAAATTTCAGATCGTGGAAGACTCCCGGGTAACCTTTGACAACGTCGAACTTCCGCTTCGAGAAGAAATCAAATCCTTTCTTGCCGATCACGAAGAGCTTCACATTTCCCTCTGCAAACGATTCGGCGTAGTTGGAATGAATGTGCTCCTGAGTTGCCTTTATGATATTTGAATTGAATGCGCCGCAGAAGCCCCGATCAACGGTGACAACGATAATTGCGACTTTTCTTACTTCCCTTTCCTTGACGAACACATTTTCGCTAAGGTCCACATTCGAAGCAAGATGCTTAATCAGGTCGCTAATCTTCCTCGAGTAAGGTCTGGACGCCAGCAACGCAGTTTGGGCACGCCGCAATTTGGCCGCAGCAACCATCTTCATGGCTTTCGTGATCTTCTCGGTTCTCTGCACACCGGAGATCCGCCGCCTAATCTCGCGGAGAGTTGCCAATTATTTCTCCTTCACACTTGCTTTGAAGTGCGAGACAAAAGTCCGGGTTATCTCGTGGAGCCTCTTGTCAGTTTCGGCATCGATATCTTTGGTATCAGCTACCTTGTCCAGAATATCCTGACGCTTGAGCTCCATCATCTCAAGAAATTCTTTTTCAAACCTCTCTATGCTCTCGACAGGTAAGTCGTCGAGGTAGCCGTTCGTTCCGGTAAAGATCAGGACAACCTGCTTTTCTACCGGCATTGGTAAGTATTGATTCTGCTTCAGCAACTCGACCAGCCTCTGTCCTCTGCGAATCTGTGCCTGTGTGACCTTGTCAAGATCCGATCCGAATTTTATGAACGCTTCCAGGGCTCTAAACTGCGCAAGATCCAGTCGAAGTCTCCCCGCCACTCTTCGCATAGCCTTGATCTGTGCGTGCCCACCAACACGCGAGACAGAAATTCCGACATTAATGGCGGGACGAACGCCCGAGTTAAAAAGGCCTGGCTCGAGATAAATCTGACCGTCGGTTATTGAAATGACATTAGTAGGAATATACGCGGTGACATCGCTGGCCTGGGTTTCGATTATCGGCAAAGCTGTAAGACTCCCACCTCCCAACTTGTCGCTCAATTTCGACGCACGCTCCAGCAGTCTGCTGTGCAAATAAAAAACATCACCGGGGTATGCTTCGCGGCCTGGCGGTCTGCGCAGGAGTAATGAAACCTGGCGATATGCCCACGCATGCTTTGAAAGGTCATCATAGACAACCAATGCGTCCCGGCCGCTGTCACGATAGAACTCGCCTAATGTACATCCCGAATAGGGTGCAATGAACTGCATAGGTGATGGAACACTGGCAGGGGCCGAAATGACAGTCGTATATTCCATTGCTCCTTCTTCTTCCAACTTCGCAACCACCTGTGCGACAGTTGACGCCTTCTGCCCGATGGCGACGTACACACAAAAGACAGGCTTGATTTCTCTCTTCTTGGCCGTGTCCGTGTGGGTATACCTCTGGTTGAGAATCGTGTCGACAGCGATGGCGGTCTTTCCGGTTTGGCGGTCGCCAATGATGAGTTCGCGCTGCCCTCGCCCGATCGGTATCATCGAATCGATAGCCTTTATTCCGGTGTTCAACGGCTGCTTTACCGGAGTTCTGGAGATGACACCTAGAGCTTTTCTCTCGACCGGAAGGAATTTCTCAGTCTCTATGACGCCCTTGCCGTCAATCGGCTGACCGAGCGGATTCACGACGCGTCCAAGCATAGCCTCTCCGACAGGCATGGACATTACTTTGCTTGTCCTTCGCACCTGGTCGCCCTCTTTGACCAATGTGTCATTACCGAAGAGCATGCAGCCGACGTTGTCCTCTTCAAGGTTAAGCGCCATTCCAAAAACGCCATTCGGAAATTCGATCAGCTCGCTTGCCATCACCTTCTGTAAGCCGTATACTCGGGCTATTCCATCTCCGACTTGGAGAACAGTCCCAACATCATAAACGTCTACTTCGCGTTCAAATCCGGAGATTTGTTTTCGCAAGATTGCTGTGATTTCATCAGGTCTTATGTCAGGCATTACAACCTCTTATAGTCTCTATTCTTCAATTCTTTATGTTCGGCGATCAATTGCTCACTTAACCCTGGAACAGAGTCTCTCCCGAAAATTGCCGCCTCAACAGTTCTAACTGTCGGCGAACGCTCCCATCATAAACGGTGTCACCAATCTGAGCGAGAAAGCCGCCGACAAGGCTCTTATCTAGCGAGAAAGATACGCGCACCTTTTTGTTCGTTAAGTACTCAAGCTTGTGCTGCACATCTGACTTGCTTTTTTCCTCGAACTCGAATGGAGCCCTGAGCTCAGCATTGACAATCCCAAGAAGTTCCTCGAGAAGTGCCGCGAAATCGATTGAGATAGCATAGATGAGCCCCTCTCTTCCTTTGTCAACCAAAAGAAAGACGAAGTGCAAAGTTAGTTCGTTTACCTTTCCTTCAAAAAGAACTCTTGCGACATCCCTCTTCTTGAACCGATCGATGATCGGACTCTCGAAAAAAAGCTTGAGATCGTGCGAGGCAGCGATCGAGTCATGGATGAATTGCATGTCGGAGGCCACCTCTTCGCTTTTCTTCATCTCAGATGCAAGTTGAAGGAGCGCTCCGGCATATCTCCTGGCTGCTCTTGTTCCTCTCATGCTCCGCTAGTTCTTTGTCATGGAGTTGATGAAACTCTCGACGAGTTTTCTTTGTCGTGCTTCATCGATCGCTTCGTTCAGAATCTTCTCAGCAGCTAGAACCGCAAGGTCCGCAACCAGCCCATGTAACTCTCGCAAAGCCAGCTGCTTGTCACGCTCAATTTCTTCGCGAGCTTTCTCAAGGAGCTTGCTACCTTCAGCCTGTGCCCTGGAGACGGACTCAGCTCTCATTTTCTCAGCAAGCTCACGGGCCTCGAGGATCACCTGCTGGGCGGTTTCCTGCGCTTTCGTGAGGTTCCTCTTATTTTCCTCCATCACTCGTTCCGCCTCTCGTCTTGCCTCCTCGGCTTTTTCGATTGACTGACGGATATTCTCCTCACGACTATCCAGAGCTTTTAGGATAGGCTTCCACGCATAAGCTCGAAGGATGACGAGTAAGGCGCCGAAAGTGAGCATCGTCCAGATTATCAGTCCGGTGTTTAACTGTAACATGTTAACTCCTGTTAGCTATCAGCTATCTGCGGACAGCCTTCTACTTCAAGGCAAGTATGATCGTTATAACTTCCGCAAAGAGCGTGACACCTTCGATGAGAGCCGCTGCAATAATCATCAACGTCCTTATGTCGCCGAGCGCCTCCGGCTGACGACCGCTTGCGTCCATCGCCGATGCAGCCAGTTTACCAATTCCGTATGCGCCACCGATCACGGCCAGACCGGCGCCGATTCCCGCTGCGAGGTGAGTCAATCCAAGATCGGGCATTTAAGTCTCCTATGATTTTGTTGAGACGCAAATTATCGCGTCTCCAGTTCAGTGTTGATGAATCGCCAACCCTACGAATAGGGCGGTCAGCATTGTGAAAATGTAAGCCTGTATGAATCCGATAAGTATCTCGAGTAGATTAATGAACACCGCGAATGCAATAGACACGGGTGCGATGAAGACTGAATGAAATATGAATATCAAGCCGAGCAAAGAGAATATCACGATGTGGCCCGCCGACATATTCGCGAAAAGACGAACGCAGAGAGCAAATGGCTTCGTAAATAAACCGAGGAGTTCCACGATTACCATTATCGGAATCACGAATGCCGGTATGTGTGAGGGCACAAGCCCCCTGAAGTAACCGACAAATCCATGATTGACGATTCCGGCAATCTGAATTACAAAAAAAGCTACAATCGCTAATGATGCGGTCACGTTTATATTCCCTGTGGGAGTAGAAGTATACGGGATCAAGCCCACCAGGTTCAGGAAGAGAACGAAGAAAAACAGAGTCAGGAAATAAGGGAGGAGCTTCCTTCCTTTTTCGCCGACCGCACCGACAACAATATCATCTCTCACAAATACGATTACCATCTCCAGAGCGTTTGCCAGCCCTCGTGGTATCATCGACGTTCGGTATCCTCTCATGGCCGCACTAACGAAAAGGAGCAACAACAGCGAAGCGAACCATATCATGATAATGTGCTTCGTCAAAGATAAGTCGACCACGAAACCGCCGATGTGAAATGGTGGCAAATGAAGAAGATGAATCTCGCCGAAGGGCTGGAATTCCAGCACGTGCGAATCGGTCACATGTTCAATTATCCAACTTCCGCTGGAGACGTCCGATCCGGTTCTCGCCACAGCCTTCGCAGTGTCAACGACCATCCCCCCCTTACTTGCCGTCACGAAATTCGCAGGGTGAGCCTCAACTCCAACGGTCGACAACGTGGAGGCGATCATTAAGATGAAAATCACGAGGCCAAACCTCTTACCGTCTTTTTCAATTCCAATCTCTTATTGAGGAACATCACTTCGAATATCGTCATTGTGAAGTAAAAGATTAGGAGTCCGGTCAGGAGCGCGACAACGTTTGCACCACAGGCTTTCACCAATAACACAAATATTCCGAGGAGAAGAAGCATCCTTATTCCCATTCCCAGAAACACGCCTTTCATGAAGACCAACGTGCTCCTGTCAATGAATCTCTCGATTGTCAGGAACCCGACGACACCGTTCAAGATACCGAGCAAGGCCCCGAGAAAGTATGATTCACCGAAACCGTCAGTTCCAAACCTCCGTATTAGAAAAAAAGATATTGCCCCCATGGCCACCAGACAAATTGCCAGAACCCTCAGCATCCCGTTACGCATGGACCGGAGATTGATATCAATCTCTTGTTTTGGTATCACTCTTGCCTAATCTTTGTATTTGCTTTATGAAGTTGTAGAAACCGCCGGCGAATCCTGCCCCGGCGCCAATGAGAAGAAGCCAAGGTGAAGTATTGAATTGTCTATCGAGGAAATACCCGAGCAGTAGCATACCGGCAACGGAAGCAGCCAGTTCCGTACCCAGGCCCATGTAGGGTGCAAGCTGGCGGTAAGCTTCACCCAGACTCTCTCCAAAGCTCGTCTGCTTCTTCACATTCGATACTAATCATCTGAATAACTCGTTCCTCTGATCCGGCCTTTTGTCGTTACTCATCTCGCACTTCCCGTCGAAAGTTGCACCCTCATCGATAACGAGCTTCGATGCACGTATGTCACCTTTGATTCGGGCTTTGTTTTCGAAGACCAACTTGTTCTTCACGTTGATGTTGCCGGTAATTTTCCCGCCGACCGTCACTGTCTGCGCTTCAACGTTGCCAGTTATTTCTCCATTGGCTCCGATGACGAGATCCCCGGTCAGAATAATGTCGCCGCTTACCTGTCCGTCGACTCGAAGATTTCCCGAGCTCGTTATCTTACCTTCGAATCGAGTGCCGTTGGAGACAATGTTTATTTGCGCGTCTTCTTTTGCCATCTTAATTCTTCGTCAATAAATAGTTTTGAGGATTGATGTTCTTGCCGTTCTGCCAGAGTTCAAAATGCAGATGCGGTCCCGTACTTGTCACCCCCGTTGAACCAACCAAGGCGATCGCTTCACCTCTCGAGACTTTTGAGCCCACGCTTACCAAAATCCGTGCGCAATGTTTATATGCGGTGATATAATCTCCTGCGTGTGCTATTAACAGAGTGTTCCCTCCCGTCAATGTCCAATCCGCAAATATCACCTCTCCTGCTGCAGGAGCAACTACTGGTTCGCCTTCCGGTGCAGAAATATCGAGTCCATAATGCTGTATTGCGTAATCGACACCCCGTGTGACGAATCCCGCTGTCGGCATCATTAAGGGAAAAATCGAGTTGGCTTCTCCATTAGCCGAATACCCGTTCGATTGTTGCGGCCAAGCGGGCTCGCCATAATTCCGGGGAGCCTGATAGCCAGGTCGGGACTCGGCAGCGGCCTCCTCTTCGGGCGCTTGCTGCTCCGACAGGGATTGAGATTGGTTCTGTGATCGTGCGGGTACGGCTTGACTCGCCGCTCCGGCGCCTCCGGTCGTGTCGGATTCAACGCTATCACCCAGCGCTCTCCTTAGCTTCATGTTATAGGCTGTCAGATAACCAAGCTCTTGCTGCACACCTTCGACTTTCGATTCGAGTACCTTCACTCTCTCGAGCTGTTCGGTCTGTGTGCTAAAGTACTCCGGCAGGATCAATTTTCCTAGCGGGGTATTTATCATCGCCAATATGCTTAATGCGCCGACAGCCACACATCCAGACAGGATGATCAGCCCAATCTGCAGTCTGGATAGTTTGTAAGTTCGTGATGGTTTCTCCGCATCCGATAAAACGACAAACGTCAGTTTTGCTGACGCTGTTTTCTCGTGCCATGACTTATGCTGCATTTCAACGAGTACCAATATAGAAATGAGACAGCATAATGTCAATGAAATTGATCCACTGCAATTTGAACTGGGGAGCGTTGTCGCGTTATCACGTAGGTCAGTGAGACAGCATGCGGAGCTTCGACCGCTGTTCTTGAAAAAGGAAGCGGAACTGGGTTATCTTTGGAAATGAATTCGAAACCTTCCAGAATCAGAACCGGCCGCGAATGAAATTTTCGAAGAAACGCATTGCAGCACTTCCAATTCTCGACGCACAACTCAGGAACGATCTTCTACGTTAATTCCTTTTTACCGGAATGACAATTAATGATAACAAGGCGCTTGACGATCAGAACAACTTGGGGATGAAGGAGAAGTGATGAAGAACTACGGGTCAAAGATTGAACACAATTCCACCTTTCTCCAAAATGAAGATTCCAACAAGAACCTCTTGAGAAAGCTGCGGGCTCAAATGGAAGAAATCAAACTGGGCGGAGGTGAAGAAGCAGCGTCACGCCAACTGAGTCGCGGCAAGATGCTGGCGCGTGAACGCGTGAAATATTTGATTGATTCTGGCACAACATTTTATGAAACAGGCACGATGGCAGCGTTGGGTCTTTACGAAGAATACGGTGGATCGCCGTCGGCCGGAATCATCACCGGCGTCGGCAAAGTGCACGGACGGAACGTTGTCATTGTCGCGAACGATTCTACGGTGAAAGCCGGCGCATACTTCCCTGTCACTATCAAGAAAAACCTTCGCGCCCAAGAAATCGCCATGCAAAACAGAATTCCCATCGTTTATCTCGTCGATTCTTCAGGGGTCTTTCTCCCGTTGCAGTCGGAGATTTTTCCGGACAAGGATCACTTCGGGAGAATATTTTACAACAATGCGCTCCTCAGTTCCATGGGAGTACCACAGATAGCAGCAGTCATGGGGCCATGCGTTGCCGGCGGTGCTTATCTCCCGATCATGAGCGATGAGTCGATCATCGTCGAAGGAACTGGGAGCGTGTTTCTTGCCGGCCCTCATCTTGTTAAAGCAGCGATCGGTGAAGAGACAGATGCGGAAAGACTTGGCGGTGCCGAAACACATTCTTCGATCTCAGGAGTAACGGATTACAAAGTGAAATCTGACGCAGACGCACTCGATCTCATACGAAACTTGATTTCGCACTTTGGTGCTCAAGACAAAGCAGTCTTCGAAAGGACGACATCTCATCAGCCGAGATTTGAACCTTCAGAAATCTACGGCATCTTACCGGTGGACCGCTCAAAACCCTACGACATGTACGAGATATTGGCACGCATAGTTGACGACAGTGAAATAGATGAATACAAAGCCACCTACGGCAGATCTCTTATATGCGCTTACGCAAGAGTCGACGGCTGGTCCGTCGGAATAATTGCCAATCAGCGTCTCGCTGTCAGATCGAAAAAATCCGATGGATCAAGCGAAATGCAGATCGGTGGAGTGATCTATTCCGACAGTGCTGACAAGGCGGCGAGATTCATAATGAACTGTAACCAAAAGAGGATTCCCCTCGTATTTTTCCAGGACGTTACCGGTTTCATGGTCGGAACACGAGCAGAAAGAGGTGGGATCATAAAAGATGGCGCGAAGATGGTGAATGCAGTTTCAAATTCTACCGTACCTAAATTCACTTTTATTATCGGCAACAGCTTTGGCGCCGGAAATTATGCGATGTGCGGAAAAGGTTATGAGCCCCGATTGATATTTGCATGGCCTTCGGCTCGAATCGCGGTAATGGGAGGTGATCAGGCGAGTCAGACCCTCCTGAGCATTCGACTTCAATCTGCCTCCCGCGGACAAGAAACGGGAGGGAAAATCTCCGAAGAAGAAAAATCCAGACTTCTCAATGAGATAAAGAATCGATACGAGATCGAAATGGATCCGACTTACGCTGCGGCGAGACTCTGGGTAGATGACATTATTGACCCGTTGGACACACGCCGGTTGATCTCTCTTGGAGTCGAGCTCGCCAATAACAATCCGGTGCTGCCTCATTTCAACCTGGGCGTCGTGCAGACTTGAGACTATTTAGTTTCGCATTCGCTTTACCTGTATGTTTGATATTACTCTTCGCCAGAAATGCATCCGCTCAGTTGGATCTCCTGAAAAAGATATTTGAGCCAGACATTTTTAAGGCCACAGAACAACTCCGTGAGTACATCCGGAACGAACTCCCGCATGTGACCCATGAGAGAGCAGAGGAACTAAAGCACGTCGATTTGATATTTGCGAAAAGTATGGAAATATCTAACAAGAAAGTGAGCACGGCTTTATTGGCTGCCTCATTTGCCGTTCTAAACAGGACGGACATTAAACCCACCCTCCCACTCCTAGGCGTAGTCAAACTTCCTCTTCCTGCGGAAGACTCTGCTGATGCAGTATTTCGCTTACAAAAATTGCCGAGATATATCTTCGCGGATTCCCCGCAGAATAAGTGGGGAGATAGCGACAAGCTCGTTCACTTTTTCGGCTCGGCCTACATGGCGTATGAGACGGGGACAAAAAGACTTCCGGATGCGATTGGAAATTTAATCGAGGACGGTGAAGTAACCTTCAAGTTAGACACTGCGGCCGATCCGAGAGATCTCTTTGCAAACAGGCTCGGTCAGGATTTCGGGGCTGCGTTGAGTGACGGACGTGACGTACTTCCGTCAGATTTCCTGAATGCGATGTATATCAGGAAATAATTTTTTTGATGAGTTCCAGATCCTCGGCGGTGGTAAGCTTGAGGTTCAGGTAGTGTGGCTCGACGACAAACGCCCTGACTCCAATTCTCTCCATGAGCATTATTTCATCCGTGACATTTGAAAGATCCGAAACGGCATCATACGCTCGTGCCAGAAAAATCGCTTTCATCACCTGAGGTGTCTGGGCAGCGAAAATCTTCGAACGATCTATCGTGGACTCACAGAAGTTCTGTTCGTCAACGACCTTCAACGTATCATTCACCTTGACAGCCAGAAACGCTGCCCCATGCACCCACCCGGCTTCGATGACTCGAAGCAAATCCGACTCCCTGAGGATAGGTCGAGCTGCATCGTGAATGCAGATCAGGTCTTCGTCGTCAACGGAACTTCTAAGCTGAGCATAAGCATTTCTCACTGACACCGGTCGCTCCGTTCCACCTTCCACAATTTGCACAAGTGCCTGTAATTGGAGTGATTCCACAATCCCCTTGAAGTCGGAAATACCCGTCTTTGGGACTGCAAGGCAAATCGACTTGATCTCCTTGAGCTCAGCAAACAATCGCAGAACTCGTTGGATCATCGGCTCCCCGTTCAAGTCAAGCAACGGTTTGGAGATTCCTCCCAGCCTTTTCCCTGTGCCGGCCGCCGGGATAATTACACCGACTCCGCTTCCCATCTACAGCACCAACATCGCATCACCATAACTGTAAAAGCGGTACGCATCTTTGATGGCTTTCTTGTAGGCGCGCATCATGAACTCGTGGCCTGTAAAGGCGCTGACAAGCATCATGAGAGTTGTCTCCGGAAGATGGAAGTTCGTGATAAGATGATCAACTATTTTGAATTCGTAAGGGGGATAGATAAACTTGTCCGTCCATCCTCGACCGGCTTTCACATGGTTGTCAGTGGTGACATTAGATTCAAGGACTCTGACTACCGAAGTGCCGACCGCAAATATTTTTTTCTTTGCGTCAATTGCCTGGTTGATTCCCCTGGCAGACTCAAGCGGAATCTCGTAGAACTCGGAATCCATTCTATGCTTGGTCAAGTCTTCGACGTCAACAGTTCTAAATGTACCGATGCCAATATGAAGTACGACAGGATACACCTTGACGCCTTTCTTCTCCAGTTTTGCGACAAGGCGGTTTGAGAAATGCAACCCCGCTGTGGGAGCGGCAACTGCACCGACCACTCGCGCATAGATCGTTTGATAATCTTCCTTATCCTTCTCGGTCGGATCACGCTTGATGTAATGCGGCAGAGGCATTTGACCAATCTTGTCGAGTATCTTATAGATATCTCCCTTGTAATTGAATTTGATCGTTCTGCCTCTGCTTGTCGTATTGTCGATAACCTCCGCATAGATTCTTTCGTCGTCGAAGTAAATCTTGTTTCCTATCCTGACTTTCCGCGCAGGTTCAACAACAACATCCCAGATCCCTTCTTCATGGTTCAATTCCCTCAAAAGCAAGACCTCGATCTTTGCATTGGTCTTTTCCTTTCGACCGAGCAATCTAGCCGGAAACACTTTCGTTTCGTTAACGACCATGGTGTCGCCCTTCTGGAAATACCCTGTCACCTCATAGAACATCTTGTCTTCAATTTGTTGAGTTGCCCTCTTCAGCACCATCATTCTTGCATGATCCCGAGGCTGTGCCGGAGTCTTTGCGATTAGATTTCGAGGAACTGCGTATCTAAAATCGGCGAGTTTCATTGTTTCAAAATCCCTTTTGCAGTTTATTAGTCAGGCGTCCCGTTGCGTTACGGAACGGGACGCCGGGGACTACGGATTTATCGTCTAGATTTCTTTGCTGCCTTGACAGTCGGCTTCTTGCTGGATCGACCGCTTGTTGATCCTTTTTGGACGTTTGGTGGATACGCCAGTGCCGCGCGCGCCGCAGCTAAACGGGCGATAGGTACTCTGAAAGGCGAACAACTGACATAGTTCAATCCAATCATGTGGCAGAACTCGACTGAAGAAGGTTCCCCTCCATGTTCGCCACAAATGCCGAGTTTCAAATTCGGTCGAACTGACCGTCCTTTTTCATTCGCAATCTTCATTAGTGAACCGACTCCGACGCGATCAAGGACCTCAAATGGATCTTTCGCGTAAATCTCCATTTGGGTGTAAGGAATCAAAAAGCTTCCGGCATCGTCTCGGCTAACACCGAGTGTCATCTGCGTCAGGTCGTTCGTCCCGAAGCTGAAGAACTCCGCAACCTTCGCTATCTCATCCGCGGTGATCGCACCACGAGGAACTTCGATCATCGTTCCGACAAAATATATGTAGCTCACGCCTTTTTCCTTCATCACTTCGTCAGCAACCTGCCTGACTATCTTCGCCTGATTCTCGAGCTCCTTCACGTTGCCGACGAGAGGAATCATTACTTCCGGTTCGACCTTCATTCCTCTCTTCTGCACATTTGCGGCCGCCTCAAAAATAGCGCGGCACTGCATCTCGGTTATCTCCGGATAAATTATTCCGAGCCTGCAACCGCGCAAGCCGAGCATGGGATTGAACTCGTGCAGGTCTTCAACACGTTGGTGAACTTTTTCGTAACTGATTCCCATCTGCTGCGCAAGTTCACGTTGCGATTTCTCTTCATGGGGAAGAAATTCGTGAAGCGGCGGATCAAGAGTCCTTATGGTCACCGGTTTACCGTTCATCGCCTCGAAAATTCCTTCGAAGTCTGTCCTCTGCAGCGGAAGCAATTTTGCCAGAGCCTTCCTGCGAGCATCCAGCGTATCCGCGAGGATCATTTCACGCATCGGTCCGATCTTGCCTTCGCCAAAGAACATATGCTCAGTGCGGCAAAGCCCGATTCCCTCCGCGCCAAAAGCCACAGCATTCGATGCCTGATCGGGCTGATCTGCGTTCGTGCGTATCTTCATAGTCCTGTACTTGTCCGCCCACTTCATCACTTTGGCGAACTCTTGATATATCGGTGCATCCTTCGGATCTGTCGTCTTGTCAATAAGAACCTGCAGGACTTCAGACGGCTTCGTGGGAAGCTTTCCTTCGATCACTTCACCGGTCGTTCCATCGATGGAAATCCAGTCGCCTTCTTTGACTGCTTTCCCGTTTACATGCATTGTGTGAGTGGAATAATCTATCTCGAGGGCGGAGCAACCGACGACGCAAACTTTCCCCATCTGTCTGCCGACGAGAGCAGCATGCGATGTCATTCCACCTCTTGCGGTAAGAATGCCGGCAGAAGCATTCATTCCCCTGATGTCCTCGGGAGAAGTTTCGATACGGGTGAGTATGACGAGCTCGCCTCGTTTGTGCCATGCCTCCGCATCCGGCGCATTGAAAACAACCCGGCCTGTCGCGGCGCCCGGGCCTGCATTCAAACCCTTCGCAAGGAGACGCCCATTCTTTATCGCAGTATCCTTTTCCTTCAGATCGAACACCGGTCGCAGAAGTTGATTCAACTGGTCCGGCTCAATTCTGCCAAGAGCTTCCTTTTCAGTTATCAATCTTTCGTCCACCATGTCGACGGCTATCTTGATTGCCGCAAACGCCGTCCTTTTTCCGACACGGCACTGAAGCATGTAAAGCTTGCCCTCCTGAATCGTGAACTCGATATCGTTCATATCCCTGTAGTGCTTCTCCAGCGTTTTTCGTATTTTCTCCAGCTGGCCGTATAGCTTCGGGTTTTCTTCTGCAAGTCGAGAGATCGGGATCGGAGTCCGTATACCTGCCACAACGTCTTCACCCTGGGCGTTCATCAAATACTCGCCGTAAAATATATTTTCTCCGGTGGAAGGATCGCGAGTGAATGCGACTCCCGTTCCGGAAGACTCACCCATGTTTCCGAACACCATTGCTACAACACTGACTGCTGTTCCCCATGATTCGGGAATATCGTACATCTTTCTGTAGGCAATTGCCCGATCGTTGTTCCACGATCCGAATACCGCGCCGATTGCTCCCCAGAGTTGCTGCATAGGATCCTCCGGGAAATCATGGCCGGTTTTCTCTTTGATCGTCCTCTTGAACTGACCGACAAGGTCTTTCAAATCATCCGCATTCAATTCTGTATCGTGATGAACCGCTCTCGCCTTCTTCTTTTCTTCAATGATTGCCTCGAAAGGATCTATCTCGTCCTTGTGTGTGGGTTTCAATCCAAGAACAACATCGCCATACATCTGAACGAATCGTCTGTAAGCATCGTAAGCAAATCGCGGGTTGTTGGTCTTCTTACTCAG
Source organism: uncultured Bacteroidota bacterium (assembly GCA_963704305.1). Taxonomy (GTDB): domain Bacteria; phylum Bacteroidota; class Ignavibacteria; order Kryptoniales; family JAKASW01; genus JAKASW01. The sequence goes on from OY969888.1 coordinate 3,872,779, forward strand.
CCCTTCGACAACCGCATCATTCAATCCAAGGTTAAGAATTGTGTCCATCATTCCGGGCATTGATGCTCTTGCACCTGATCTGACGGAAACGAGAAGTGGATTAGTGCGATCACCGAACTTTGCGCCGACCGAAGCTTCAAGTCGCTTCATTGCTTTTTCAACTTCGACTTTCAATGCTTTGGGATACGCACGCTTGTTAGCATAGTAATAAGTGCAGACTTCGGTGGTGATTGTAAATCCAGGCGGTACGGGCAGACCGATGTTGGTCATCTCCGCGAGATTAGCCCCTTTGCCGCCGAGTAGATTCTTCATTTCCGCTTTTCCGTCTGCCTTGCCGTTACCGAAATAGTATACATATTTCGCTTTACTCATTTTGTAACCTCCGTTGAGCGTAGTTTTCTAAGTTGTGATTTACCCGACCACCACTTTTATCCGAGTGAACGGGCTGCCGCGCCGCGGCACTTGAAATGTCGAAGCCGAATAGTTTAAGCACACCGCCCGCAAATGGGCTTTCAAATCGAATCCTCTCAGGATGCCATTGCACAGCCGCAACTCTGCTCGATGTACTCTCGCTTTCAATTGCCTCGACCGTCCCATCATCTGCGCGTGCCACGACTCTCAGGCCGCCGCCAATCCTGTCTGCCGCCTGATGATGCGAACTGTTCACTATTCCAACTTCCTCCTTAACAAAATTCTTGAGCCTTGAGTCTCCGATTAATTTCACATTGTGATTTCTATCTTCTGTATCAGAAATTGCCTTGTGAAATCTGTTGCAGTACTTTTCTAAATCAATAATTAATGTGCCGCCAAAATAGACATTCAACACTTGCAGTCCCCGGCAAATACCTAGAATCGGGATCTGCTTTTTCAATGCGGCATCGATCAACTTGTATTCGACTCCATCTCTCTCAGAATCAACATGGACAGTCTCATCCGCCCAATCACCATAGAGTTCCGGACAAACATCCTCACCGCCGGTCAGGACAAGTCCATCGCACTCGTCCAACTCGGCGTTATTGTTTTTCGACAGAATGATGATCTCGACACCAGGGAGACGTTGCAGGTATCGTTCATAGTTATCGTTCTTCTCGCCGCAATCTGACATTCCAATCCTAAGCACGAACTTCTCCGATTGCTTTAGTCAAGACACTGTCAATGTATTCCTCGCCGAAACTTACGACTGCTTTCTCTTGCAGGGCATAAATGCGGCTGACCTCTTCTTTCCGAGAAAGTTCATCGTCAAGGAAAATCCGAACGGCATCCTTTGCAGTCGTAACTGCGATCAGATCCTCGTCGCCGCCAAAAATCTCGTCTATGTCGTATTCATCAAACCAATGATGATCACAGAAGGATTTTCTGGACACAATCTTCGCATCCAGCTGTTCAACTGCGGAGAAGAATTGTCTTGGATTTGCAATGCCACAGAATACGGTGATTTCTTTGCCAGATAGTTCGCTGAGGGGATGAACAACACCGGCGTGATCCAAGAAATGAGACTGAACGAACCGCACTCCCGCCACGGGTGCCTCAGAATATTTGCCGATCAATTCGAGATCGGAGTGACTTGGTCGCAGGTCACCGTGTGACGTTACAATGATTATGTTTGCCTGGCGAATTCTTCTTCTCGAATCACGGAGATTCCCCGCGGGCAGATAACTATCTTTCAAATCCTCCAGCGAATCTTTGAGAAGCACAAAATCTGCGTCGCGATACAGTTCCCTGTTCTGCAGTCCATCATCGAGCAGGATGACTTCAGCCGAGTATTTTTCAAGCACCGCGAGTCCAGCACGGTATCTGTTCTTGTGAACAGCGACCGGAACTCCGGGATACATTTGTGAAATCAACGCCGGCTCATCTCCCAACAATTGGACATCGACTTCACTCCCTTTCTCCGGACATGAGATGATCATGTCGTCACTCAAACGCTTGTAACCTCTTGAAAGTACGGCGGGCCTTTTGCCGAATGACAACACTTTTTCTATAAGAAAAATTACAAACGGAGTCTTACCCGAACCGCCAACTGCAATGTTTCCTACCGAGATGACCGGCAATGGTAGTTTCTTTACTTCAAGTAGGCCGTGATCATAGCCGAAGTTCCGCATCGAAACCACACCACCATACAAAACACTGAACGGATACAATATGTCCCTGACTTCGTTCACGATCATTCCATCTTAAGTATCAATTCGGCGGCGCGATCTGAAGCACCCGGAGGTCCGAGAATCTCGCGGAGTTCGGCATACCTCTGTCTGATCTCGTCCGTAACGCGGCTCTCTGTTAAAATATTCTTGACGATGGCAGCGGCCCGCTGCGGCTTAAAATCGTGCTGCACGAGCTCTTCGACTATCTTCTTCTGCGCGACGATGTTTACAAGTGAGATCGAATTAAGCCTCACAAGGAGTCTTCCCAGAAAATAGGTCAGTGCGCTCGCCTTGTAAACTACCAGCATCGGAAGATTGTGCAAGGCAGCTTCGAGCGTAGCTGTTCCGCTGGTCACGATACCGGCATCCGCAGAACTCATCAGCAATTCGACATTTCTCGTGAGACCTGCAGGCACACCCGATTCACGAACAATATCCAGATACACCGCATCGTCAATCCCCGGCGCACATCCGATGACAGCCTTCAAATCAACCTGTTCTCCTTTTAATTTTTCTTTCAACGCTGCAATGGATTTCATCATGGTCGGGAGAATTCGAATTATCTCCTGCAACCGACTTCCCGGCAACAAGGCAAGGAGTTTCGATTGCCCGTTAGCAGAATACTTCGCGCGCAGTCCTCGTATCTCAGTTTCGCTCGGCGTCGCCATCTCGTCAAGCAAAGGATGACCGACAAAGTGTGCTTCAACTCCCTCCATCCTATACATCTCTTCTTCAAACTTGAAGATGGTCATCATAAGGTCGACGCAAAGCCGAATCTTCTTGACTCGCCTTCTTCCCCACGCCCATATTTGAGGGCTAATGAAGTAAGCCACCTTAACGCCGTTCTTTCTTGCAAGCTCAGCAAAACGAAGATTGAAACCGGGATAATCTACCAGAATGACCGCCGACATCTTCTTCGTCCTGATAGTCCGCAACAGGTCGCTTCTCACCTTCATCAAAAAAGGAAGCTTAGACACAATTTCTGAAAAACCCATCACAGACATTTCGTTAACATGATGGACCAGTTCAACTCCCGCCGCTTTCATCCTATCTCCGCCGATGCCGACTACACAAAGGTCGTCTTCCCCCGTGCCAGAATTTAGTCTGGAAGCTTTTCGCATGCTCTCAACCAAACGAGCAGCATGTTTGTCACCGGAAGTCTCGCCGGCAATTATAAGATAGTTCCTACTCACACAATGCCCTTGAATATGAACATGACAAACAAAAGGACGGTCAATGAAGTCAAGGCGATCAGTGATGAACGCTCGGAGCGAATTGCTCTTGGAAAATTTCTGGCGAGTTTACCGTGACCATCATACCTAGATAATCGAGGAGCAAACCGGCGAACATTTGACGAGTACTCCTTCCAATCCGGAAATGTTCCGGATAAATATTCTTCTTCAATGCTCACGATAGCTTCGTACTGGAAAATGAAATATGCAAGCGCCACCAATTGCAGATAAGGCATGAGCGCATCCGACATTATGCCGACACCGAGATATAACAATATGTTTCCCAGGTATAACGGGTTTCTCACATAGGCATAAGGCCCGCTCGTCACAAGTTGAGTTCCGCCTACTGTCCCGGTCGTCCGGGTCTCGCTTCCAGCATAAGACACTCCCCAGAACCTGATGAGCTCACCGATCAGTGCAACTAGAAAGCCGATTACCAGGGATGATATCGTCGGAGAGGCAAAGAGCAGCATCATGAGCAGGAACGGTATCGGAGTGTAACTCCTGTAGGTAAACAGGCGGTGCTTCCAGCCACTATTCGAAAATGTTTCCGTCATTCCGCCAGATAAGCCTCCCTCCGCTTCAACTCGGCGCGATGACGCTTGCGGAAATTTCTTGCGTCAAATATCTTTTTGAATTTGACAAGCACCTCTCCAAAGTTGTCGAATGGAAAATACGTAATATTGCTCTCCTCGCAGTACTTCAACAGTTCGTCTTTCGCGAAGACAATGTCTGCATACTGGACCGCGCACCGATCGGAAAAACCATTGCCGATGTAAACTATCAAATCCTCGCTGCCAGTCATCGTCAAGATCTGATGACCTTTGCAGTTGGCACATTTGGAACAATCTGACTCATACGGAAACTCAATCTTGATACCATTCTGATCGAATTGTGCGCGATTGGAAAAGTAAGAGACATCTGGCAATCCATTCACGGCAAAGATTTTCTTAATGTAGAAATCAAGGCCATCGCTCAAAACGATTACGCCAACTCCATTCTCTTTGCAGAAAGAGAGGAAAGTTTTGAATGACGAATCGATCTCAAAACTCCCGACATATGACAAGGCCTGCTCCTCACTCACCTTGACACGTTCAGCTTCTATCAACGTCAATTCGCTTCCAGATATTTCGCCGTTCTTCCACTTAGCAACGGCCCTGATGGCTTCTTCCTCGTCTCCAAATGTTCTGAAGAAAGCATTACCGACATCTTGTTTTGTTATGGTGCCATCGAAATCGACAAAGATTTTCGGAAACAGGTTCGTCATTGCTTCGAAACCCAATCGTCGACAAACCGGACCGCCACAACTTTTGACACTCCCTGTTCCTCCATCGTTACACCGTAAAGCGTGTCGGCGGCTTCCATGGTTCGTTTGTTGTGAGTGATCACGATGAACTGAGTGTCCGTCGAAAACTTCCTGAGCATCCTCACATAGTTATCGGTATTGTTATCGTCGAGAGGCCCATCCACCTCGTCGAGTATACAGAAAGGACTCGGCTTGACCAGGTAAATGGCAAAAAGAAGTGCGATTGCAGTCAGAGTTTTTTCTCCAGCTGAGAGCAAGTCGATTGACTGAGGGCGCTTTCCCGCAGGCTTCGCCATTATCTCAATCCTTGCTTCCAGCGGGTCGATATTCTGCTCGAGTCTAAGTTCGGCTTCTCCGCCGTCAAACAAGCTTTGGAAGGTTGCCTTAAAATTCTCGGAAATCTGATCAAACGTTTCCAGAAACTTCTGATGCGCGGTGTGATTGATCTCGTCAATTGTCGTTGTCAGAGTCTTCTCGGCCTCGAACAAATCTCCTCGTTGCGCCACGAGAAAATCCAATCGCTGCTTTTCTTCACGATATTCCGAGAACGCGACAAGGTTTACCGGACCGAAAGACTCAACTCGTCCTCTGAGATAGTTTACTCGTTCACGCGCGGTGCCGGGATCGAAGTCGGCCGGTATTTTCATGGACTCGGCAGTCTGTTGCGAAATATCAAGATTAAATTCTTCCTGTGCCCGCTCGACAAGAGCTTTCGCGTGTGCATCGAGTTCACTGATCTTCAGGCTCACCTGATGAACAGATTCTACAGCAGATTCATGGCTCGCGCGCGCATCCTGAAGTTTCTTTTCTTCTGCTTCCTCGGAGTCCTTCTTAGCAGACAACTTCGAGCTAAGCTCGCTAGTCTGACTATCCAGCGATTCGATCTCCGCTTTCACGTTGACCTTACGATCCTCAAGCTCACCCAGCCTTTGTTCGCATCCTTCAATCGACACCTTGGTCGCCCGCTCTTCCTCTTCCGACCTGGATATCCCGTCGAGATTCGTGCGCATCTGTTCCTGTGACGATTCAATTTCCCTTTTAAGGAAGTTGAGCTTGTTCACACATTCTATGTGCTGAGCCTGCATCTCACGCAAACGTTCGTTCTTTTTCCTGTATTCTTCCTCAATCGATTTCAACTCATCCAGGGAAACCTGATATTCATTTTCGGACGTATTCTTCACCGAACTCAGCTCTGTCAGTAATGTTTCTATTGAATCGAGCTCGCTTTGAGCTTCGGACATCTCTGATTCTAATCTCGAAACTCGAGTCTTTGTGTCGGCGATCTGCGACTGAATACTCTGCAGGTTGCGCTCGTTCTCCACGCTTGACTGTTCAATGCGTGCCAGCTGGAGTTCCAGATTTCTGAGAGTCTCGTTCCCGGATTTGATTGGGAGTAGATCCATCTCCGACTGAAGCGCCCCGACAAATTCTTCCAGCCGGGATAATTCTCTTGTTAGGTCCGAGTTCTCGTTTTTCAGTTCCTCCAGCTGCCTCAGCTTTCCTACCTTGCCGCCTTCAGTTCGGCGCGTGCTTCCGCCGCGGATTACTCCTCTACTTGAAAAGACATCGCCTGCAAAGCTTACACAGACCAGCGAAGGATCTTCATGCAATATGCTTTCCGCCTCAGAAAAATTGTCGACAACCGCGACATTCTCGAAGAAATATCTTCCGATCCCTTCGTGTTCCCTCGACATCTGCACGTGCTCAATTAGTCTCCTGTAATTCAGGCTGGCACGGCTCGGGAACGTCGGGGCGGCGATCCTGTCAACACAGACGAATGTTACTTTTCCCAAATCACGGCTCTTCAGGGCATCGATTGCACTCAACGCGGTGTGTTCGTCTGGCGCGACAAGAAAATTGGATGCCTCTCCGAGTATCGACTCCGCCGCAATCCTGTAATTCTGCTCGACATAAAATACATCGCTGAGAACTTCCAGTTTAGGCAGACCGCTGACTTCACCGCGCACGAGTACTTTTGCACCGTCCGGCAAGCCTTCGAGGTGTTCGACGAGCCCGTTAAGAAAATCTATCCTTGCTTCATTCGCCTGAAGAAGATTCCGAGTTTTTTGGGCTTCTAACTTTCTCTGCTCGATCTCAGCGAAAAGTCCCTCGCGATGCGTTTCCAGGTCGGTGAGCTTTGCTTTTTCTGATTCGATTTCTCTTGCAATCTTTTCCTTCTCTAACTTCGAAGTTTCTATTCGAGACAAAAGCCGCGCCTTATCGGCTTCCAGTTGATTCGTTCTGACCGAAAGCTCTTCGTTGTGGGACTGCACTCTTGCGAGTCTGGCGTGCGATCTTTCCCTTTCGTTCTGTTTGAGGGCAAGATCGTTCAAAACATGGATCAGATGCTCGTGGTTCAGATTTGATTTCTCGCGAGCTGCAAAGAACCTTTCCTCGAATTTGCTGAAGCTCTCCTGCTCCTCCGCGAGCGTACCTGACAGACTCTCCTCCTGACTTCCGGTCTCGAGTAGACTCAGTTTCAATTCATCGATCTGGGAAGCGAGCAATTCGTTCTTGCTCGTGAGATCTACTGCCCGCCTTTGCAGGGACAAAATGTTGTCACTGAGACCTCTCTTCCGCTCAACCAGCACAGCGATTTCTTCCTCAATGGAATGAAGATCATTCTGCTTGTCTGAACGTTGAAGTCTGAATTTCGACAGACTTCTTTCCAGGTCTCCTATCTCGGAGCGCATTAATCGCAGAAGCTCCTCCTGGTGGGAGAGAACATTCAAAGAATCTGCTTTCGCACCTTCGTTCAACGAAAGACTTTCCTTCAGCGGTGCAACCTTAGCAAGTACTGATCCATACTCCGAGAACAGATACTGCCGTTCGAGGGAGCCAAGCTCATCAACATACTTCTTGTAAAGTTCAGCGCGCTTCGCCTGGCGCTCGAGCGAGCTTACCTTCTTCTCAATTTCCGAGATGAGATCGTTGACGCGGAGCAGATCACGCTGCACATCGTCAAGCTTGCCGAGTGCCGCTCTCCTCCTGGCTTTATATTTTGTAACGCCGGATGCCTCCTCGAACATTTTTCTGCGCTCATCAGTATTTTCTCGCAGTATGTCTTCCACCATTCTGAGTTCAATGACGGAATATGCCGTAGCAGCCATGCCGGAATCCATCAGCATATCCTGGATGTCTTTCAGACGACACTGATTCCTGTTGATGAAGAATTCGCTCTCGCCTGACCGAAACACCCGACGAGTTATGCTTACTTCTGCATAATCCACGGGGAGGAGGTGCTTATCATTCTTTATGGTGATTGTGACCTCGGCCATTCCGAGCGGCTTGCGGTCCTTCGAACCGTTGAAGATAACGTTCTCCATCGAATCGCTCCTGAGCATACTGGAGCGCTGTTCACCGAGAACCCATCTGATTGAATCGAGCACATTGGTTTTCCCGCAACCGTTTGGTCCGACAACAGAAGTTATTCCGCCATTGAAGGTCATTTCGGTTTTCGTGGCAAAAGATTTGAAGCCAAGAAGCTCTAATTTTGAAAGAAACATTTATGTGAACTTATTCTCGACGATGAATTTGTAGAAGAACTTTGTGTAGGGTATGACTCCGCCGGTTCCGTTGTAATAAAATGTGACGAGCAGGATGAGTCCGACCAGAATCAATGTACCGATGAGTCCGACCCTCACAGTCGGCAGATCGTAAATTACGCCTACGCCGTGGAACAGTCTAAACAAACTTAATAGTAGAAGCGCCGCGAGGATTATTGACGCCGCCCAGACAAACTTGGGGTCACCAAGCAATCTAAAAAGTATCATGTCAGCCAGAATCAAAACGGCCATCGGCAGCATGGACCATGTAGCGACGGTGAACGCACTTATCAGCTGCAACCTTATCTTCGCCGTGTAGGAAAGGAGTTTGATAACAAATGTAATGATGACAATCAGAACCATAAAAAAGATGGTGAATGCAAGTATAAACTCCGCGGGATGCCAGATGAGGTAATCTATCTTGATCTTCAAGAAATCGCTCGGCACAAGCAATCCCAATAGCCTATCGAATACGTAGTCGTTGCGGTAAGCATAAAATAAACTAGACAGGTAAATCGCGATCCCGGCAGACACGAGAAGCAATACTGTCGACGTTTGGAAAACCGAGATCATTCGCTGATCTCTCACATCAGCAAAGAAGTTATACGGTCTGAAGATGGCGCGCGTCGCGCTCTCCCTGAACCACCTTCGGCTATAGTGAAGGTAAGTAATTAGAACAAGAAGGAGAGTGGACAGTATAACGTAAATGATCGGAGGAGTCTCGACAAAATCTCCGATCGGGAGGGAAGGCAAGGTCTCGTCGTTGAACAGGGCTCGCACAGCTGCAAACGCAGGACGCTTCTCTCGCCAGTAACTTACCAGCCCGAAGGTGTACAGGTAAGGATGGCCATTGGGCATTAGATGAGGGACTGCACCCTGCCAATCGGCATAACTATTTACAGAAATCCCTGCCGCATTCCCGCTCTCGATAGCCTCGTATGCATCGACGAGAAACCGCGCCTGATGCTCAAGGGAGAGAGGGTCCGCATAACCGTTATGGTTGGCAATCTGAGTCTGTGTACCGACAGACGAAACCCAGAACGAGAGGTTCGGATAAAGTTCCGAAATCCTGCTAAGGAATCCCTTCATCTTCCTCTCAGAATTAAAAGGCGTCAGGTCCAATCCTACAAAGTCTGCGTCCGTCGGAGAGCCGTCAGCTAATCCCGTCAATGGCGTGTAGTAGACAAGCTTGTCCGTTTCGCTGTGAACAAGCTTAACTATCGATGAGATATATTCTCTTGTCGTACTGGACGCCGGGTCGATGTCGCTGCCGGCGGAAATGGCGACTACGGACGGATGGTAGCAGGTCTGTTGAATAACTTCGCTCAAATAACTCAACAAGGATCCCCTGTATTGGCTTGACCCTAACACCGAAGAGGGGGCGTCGACTAACGGAATCTCCTCAAAAGCCATCAGACCAAATCTGTCACATAGATCAAGAAAACGCTGGGACGGCGGATAATTTACAACTCGTATCGCATTTGCGCCGAGTGTCTTTATCACTGCTATGTCTTTTTCAAGCTCAACCTCGTCAACTGCCGCATCCACTTTAGGATAATCGGCAACATAGTTGACGCTTTTCACAAAAATTTGTTGGCCGTTCAAATAGAACTTTCCACCGGACAATTGGAAATTCCTGAAGCCTATATTCTCGGAATACTCATCTACGATAGATGATCCTTTATACAAATAGAAATCCAGCTCGTACACATCCGGCTTGGCAGGTGACCACAGATTCGGGTTCTGAACCTGGAGCGAGAGATGGACCTTCGTGTTATGGTTCTGCGCAAGGCTAAAAACATTATCCGCGGACTTCGCTACAACTTTTCCGGACATTTTATCAACCAGCTCAGCGTGAGCAGTCAAAGAAACTGACGTTGCCGCCGAATCGATCCCGTATCGCGAGTAATCCGAAGCGTACACGATGATGTCGCTTTCAACATCAGCCGCGCTGTAATTTGAATTTGTCGTAATCTGAACGGAAGGATCATCGACGTAAATAGGTGGCTTCATTTCAAGGTAGACATTTCTGAACAGACCATCATAGCATTTCTGCTGGAAGGCAAGCTGTTTCAAGGGAATGGTAGAGATCGGGCTTGATTCATTATTACTGATTATACGTATCAAGTTCTCGTTTCCCGGTTGCAGAAGTCTGTCAGGTATCCTCACATCAATTTGAGAGTATGCTCCATTATGAATTGCGACATACTCGTTGTTGATCCTTATCTCGGTGGATATTCCGCCGTTGCCTAATACGAGGCTGAAAATGTTCTTGTCTACAAAATCCGTTGGAATGAACACCCGTTTCTCAAACATAACCGTTCCGTCATAGTCAAATACCGACGGGACGTTAATTGACCGCCATGTCTTTCCGTTATCTGACGAGCACCGCCACTTACCGTCCAGGTCAATCCTGCTTCGCGTCGCCGTGAGCTGATCAATCTTAATTCCGGATTGTGCGAGACTCGGTCTGCGATCCATTCTCGTCAGACTGGGCTGATAGACGAGAAGGGACGACAGAAATAAGGATTAAGCAGGACAGAACGACTGCTCTTGGAATGTTAAAAAGGGGCATTTATCGAGACTTGATTCCCATTGTTGATAAATTTAACAAAACCGCGGGGGCAATGCAATTAACGAGTCTAGCACATCGCTGCTAACTTTTGTTTTTTAACAGGGTCAGGGATTTCCTCGTTGCAGTTTCGCCAGCCCTGATCATCTCATCCAGTTTATCGAAATTAGCCCAGTTGGTCCTCCCGACCTTCGGCCGAATAACAACATCCGATTCTGAAAGGAGGGCTCGATTGAAGTGGTAATTAGTTATCTCATTCGCGCGCAGGGCGACATCGAATGCAGTTGAGGGCTCTCCATCGCGCCTCAATTCCATCGACACATCGACCGCAATTATTTTTCCGCTGAATGTCTTACGCGCAGCGGTGACCGGCACCGTGCTGGTTGTACTGCCGTCGATTAGAATTGATGTTCCGCTCTTGAGAGGCTCCACGATTCCAGGAATCAAAGAACTTGCAATCACGGCAGTAAGCACCCGCCCATTCCTGAAAACAATTTCCCTTCCGCTAACAAGATCTGTTGAAACGCAGACAAACGGTATCTTCAGATCTTTGAATTGAATATCCGGGATCAAAAAGCTGAGTGCGTCCTTCAGGATATCGTGTGTGAAGATACCCCTCTTTGATGCTGCCTTGATGTAGATGAATTTCTGTCCCAGCCTGTCCAATATTTTCTTGGGTTCCTGGTAAGTGCTCGGATTTTCGGACAGGATGAAGAAAGTCTTTCCAAATTTCTCATGGAACTGGCTCGCGAGGAATTTCCTGAACAGTTCCTCAACCTCCAGCGCATTCCCGCAGTGTGCAAACATCGCACCTACTATCGCACCCATGCTTGTTCCGACGATCCCTTTGATTCCGATCCTCTCTCTCTGGAGAACCTTCAAGACACCCACGTGAGCGAGGCCGCGCGCGCCGCCGCCGCCAAGTGCCAACACAAACTCTGACTGTTTCTTTCTCAAGATCATCGTTCGCCGCTGATCATTTCTTTTATTCTTCTACTCGGTTGAAACAAAAAAGTTGCTTTGAGATTGACAGGTACGTTTTGGTCCCCGTCTTCCCTATTTGACGTTTCAGTTTACCCGCTCGACGACAAATTCTGTCAGACTCAGCAGGGCATCCTTTGCATCAGAGTCAGCAATCTCCTCAAGCTCCGTTCTCGCATTCGAAACAAATTCCTCAGCCTTTTCTCTCGCTCTTGCAATTCCTCCGTAGCTCTCGGCAAACTCGATCACCTCTGCAATCTTCGAGCCGCTCTTTCCATCTTTCAAAAGTCGGAGTACCGATTTCGTCGTACGCTTCGGCGCACTCTCGAAAGCGTAGATCAGCGGCAGAGTAACTTTTCTTTCGCGAATGTCGCCGCCAATTGGCTTTCCCAGGATTGCTTTCTTGCCTTCATAATCAAGCACGTCGTCACGAATCTGGAATGCCATCCCGAGGTGTTCTCCGAAATTCCTGAGATGACACACGATATTCTCGTCCTCGGTCGCACTCGCCGCACCCAGCTGGCAACAAGTGGATATCAACGAAGCTGTCTTGTCAGAAATTATTTTGAAATAAGTATTCTCGTCCATGTCGAGCGATCTGGATTTCTGAATTTGAAGAAGCTCACCCTCGCTCATCCTCTTCACCGCAACCGAACTGATCTTCAGAAATTGAAATTCGTCGTTCAACAGCGAGACAAGGAGCCCGCGTGAAAGGAGATAATCCCCCATGAGCACGGCGACTTTGTTTTTCCACGCAGCATTGATCGACGCTATCCCGCGGCGAATATCGGCGTTGTCAACCACGTCATCATGGATCAATGTTGCAGTATGCAGCAACTCCACCAGAGTCGCTGCTCTGTAAGTGCTCCGGTTAATTCCACCGGTCGCTTTAGCCGAAAGCAAAACGAGAATAGGCCGAATCTTCTTTCCCTTTTGACGAAGGAGATAACGTGCGATCGTATCCACCAGGCCAACACTGGAGCGAATCGCGGTCTTGAATTCGGTATTGAAGGTTTTTATCTCGTCCTTGATCGGAAGAGTTATGTCACTTAAATCCAAGAAACACCTGTAAACATTTATGCAGCTGCTTCCTCCGTCTTGCGTTTGCTGGCGCGCGTAAACTGAACGACGAATATTGAGACCTCGTACAAAAGGTAAAGTGGAATTGCCACCATCACCTGGCTGGCAACATCTGGTCCGGGAGTTATCAAAGCGGCAACTAACAATATTAATATCACCGCATGCCGCCGATACTTCCGCAGGAACTGAGGTTTGAGTATGCCAATCTTGGCAAGGAAATATGACAGCATCGGAAGCTCGAAAACTATAGCACAAGCTAAGATCATCCCGGTAACGAAGGCAAAATAGGATTGAAGGTCGATAATATTTTCAATGTACGCGGAACCAAAGGCTGCAAAGAAACCGAGCGACCTGGGGATTAAGATGTAATAACCGAATGCTCCGCCGAAAAGAAAAAAGAGGGTCGTGAAAAAAACGATTGAGCTGATGTACTTACGCTCTTTAGGATACAATGCCGGTTCCACAAACTTCCAGAACTGGTATAGAGTGTTCGGAAGACTCAATATCAGGCCTGCAATGAAAACGATTTCCATATAGAACATCAGCTGGCCGTAGGGCTTGAGGTTCTGGATCTTCAACGGAGGGTTGCTATGGATTGCCGGGGCGAGAAGAAATTTATTCACAATGAAATCGGCAAAAAAGGCACAAGCTGCGGTTGCGATCGCGATCCCGATAAGGGACCAGATGAGACGCATCCGCAACTCTTCGAGGTGATCCCAAAACGACATCTCCCTCTGGTCACCTTCCGGAAGCGCTGCATCACTAACACGTTCACTCATCAGCCAACAGCTGAATATCCCTTCGCAAAATCATACAAAGGAAACTTGCTACACAAATCGAGCACACCTTCTCGCACCTCTTCATAGACTTTTTCGTTTCCAACGTTCGTCACGGCGCGATCGATGAATTCTGCAATAACTACCATCTCACTTTCTTTGAAGCCACGCGTCGTAACCGCCGGGGTCCCAATCCTGATTCCGCTTGTAATGAGCGGCGACTTGTCATCAAAAGGAACCATGTTCTTGTTCACCGTGATACCGCTGCGTTCGAGAGCTTTCTCGGCATCTTTTCCCGTCACATTCTTGTTCCTCAAATCGACGAGCATCAGATGGTTATCGGTCCCACCTGAAACAAGCTGGTATCCTCTCTTCGTCAACTCGGCAGCCAGCTTCTTTGCATTCTCGACAATTTGTCTTGTGTAAATCGTAAACGAAGGATCCAGAGCTTCGCCGAACGCAACTGCCTTGGCAGCGATGACATGCATCAGCGGACCGCCTTGAATGCCGGGCATGACGTTCGAATCGACTATTTCCGACATCATTTTTGTTCTTCCTGACTTCGCGGCAGTCTGTCCGAAGGGATTTTCATAATCCTTGCCGATTAAGATTAAACCTCCACGAGGTCCACGAAGTGTCTTGTGTGTGGTCGAAGTGACGATGTGGGAGTAAGGCAGAGGATCATTCAAAAGTTTTGTCGCGATCAAGCCGGCAGGATGTGCAATGTCGGCCATCAGGAACGATCCGACTTTATCGGCAATCTGTCTGAAGGACCTAAAATCAATATCGCGAGGATATGCGCTCGCGCCAACGACAATCATTTTTGGTCTGTGCTGCACCGCAAGCTGTTCAACTTCATTCATGTCGATTCTGCCGGAATCTCTCGTTACTCCGTAGGGGATCACATTGAAAAGTCTGCCACTGAAGTTCACAGGCGATCCATGAGTCAGGTGTCCGCCATGAGATAGGTTCATTCCGAGAATCGTATCTCCGGGCTTGATGAACGAGAAATATGCAGCCATGTTTGCCTGACTGCCAGCGTGCGGTTGAACATTGGCATACTCGGCGCCAAATAATTTCTTCACTCTGTCCCGTGCGACATTTTCTGCAACGTCAACGTATTCGCAGCCGCCGTAATATCTTTTTCCCGGATATCCTTCCGCGTATTTGTTAGTGAGTACTGTACCCAAGGCAGCGATCACCGCCTTGCTCACAAAATTCTCGGACGCTATGAGTTCTATCGTGTTGTTTTGCCGACGGACTTCATCAGAGACGGCTTGGAAAACCTCGTTGTCAGTCTCTTTGAGAATCTCTAAAAAATCCATACTACATACCTCTCAAGTTGACATTGAATCGACGTTCGCTGTGTCTGCCCATGTTCTATTATTATCTCTGTATCCTAATTAATGATATTGTGTCGAAAGACAAATAGGAACTAGCTCTACTTCTCAAACGTGTATTCCGCTTCGCTAGCGATGGGCTCCGTCACTTCAATCTCCCACGGCTCGAACGAACCAACCTTCTCCCATCGTGATTGAAACGTACAACCTGAAGATTCGTTCATGCAGCAGGAAATCACTTGACAAACCGCGAATCCCATATTGCGCCGAGATGTCAACGGTAGCTGAATAACTTACTGGGAATTCGATACCAGCGGTTACAAACGCCTCATCAAGCTGTTTTTCTTGACCGGATTTCGTTTGCACGGGAAACTCTGTCTTCTGATAATAAAACCCCGCACGCAAGATCCTTTTTTCAAACAGCGATGTGAAACTTCTGCCTTCAAGAGATTCGACACCTGCGCCAATGAAGAGTGCATCTCTCAGAGAACCTGGCGCGGTAAAAGTGTCCTGGTATTTTGAGAAAGCCTCGTATCTCACGTCCAGCATCGCGATCAAATTATCGTTGAAGCTTTTCGCTATTCCAATGCCATACTCTTGTGGAATAAGACCCGTCGCAGATTGTGAAAATGGAGAGTAAAGAGAATCCTCATAAAGATTATCAAGCTCGGAGTTACCCTTTAGATGGTACGGCGTTCTGTAATAACCAGCGAAAGCGAAACCCTTCAAGAAATCTGCCTTTATGAACTTGTCGAGACTGTCGAGCACAAACCCAAACGTTCCGCTCGAACCATGCATGTAGGTGCTGTTGTCTGAGTACGTGCTTGTGTAAGCCGTGTTATTGAAGTTTATCGTCCCTACTGATTCCAACCTGCCGAACGCATACTGGAACATTGCTCCGAGACTCAAACAGGAAACTGGGGAGAAACTCACTCCGACAAATCCTTCACCAAGACCACCTGAACCTTTATTCAGATACCTTGCGCCTATAACATTGGTATCGATTGTCTGGTATCCGGCGTGCAAGGTGCTGGAGTCGATCAGTGTGCTGATTTCATATTCGTGAGAAGTCAGGGGAGCGAATCCCCCGGCGATTGAAAGGCCTAGGCTTCTATCCAGCGGAAGTGCGAACATCGCTCCTCCAAAAATTCCGTTTGCGTAGTAGGAAGACTGGATGCTCGTGTCGCGCGAACTTGTTCCCGAAAAATTATAGGTTGCGGTGAATTGTGCGTTCTGTAAACCGGTCCATGTTGCAGGATTTATCGTGCTGAGGTAGCCGTTACCGATCAGCGCCAAACCTGCATTTCCCATTCCGCCTGACGAGCTGTTTGTGAGACCCGTGAACGCTCCAGCTCCTTTTGCAGAAAGCGGTGTTCCATCCTGTGCAAGACTCACACTCGTCAAGCCGAATAGAATTATACAAAATAAAACGGTGTTCTTCATTTTCTCACCACAGGCGCATAGGTGATTGTCAGCCTCGGCCTCAACGAGTCCGCCGCACTTTCATTGTAGATGAACGACGTGCCAACATTGCTCGATTCATCATATCGCGTAATCAGGAAACCGTAGTTACCTCTGTTGAGCATTTGCTGAATAGCGATAGTAACATTGAAGGTGTACGCATTACCGACCTGAACACTTGTCATCGGATTTCCCGTATACACACCATGTGTGGATGGATCGGACATGTAGTAAGCGAGCAAAGAATCGGGAGTATTACCCAGGTATTGTGCGTTCGACGTGTCGACGAAGAGTCTAAGCTGGGCAAAATTCACAACGGAATAATTCGGAATCCCAGTCAAATCAAAGAGCAGACTTTCTCTAAGCCCTGTTCCACTTTGCACAAACCTGTACTTTCCCTGCGGAGCGACAGTTGTGACTGTCGTGTGCGCCACGGAGGTTGAATAGCTTGATGAGGTGATCACAGTGTCCTGGACACCGTTGATATTATAAACGATCTGCAAAACCGGTTCGTAGCCTGTTCCCGCCAGACTGGAATACACCGACAGGACACCGCTGACATTTTGAGCCTTGAGGATTAGACCATAGTTTCTCTTGTTCGTGTCAACAACGGCGTCAGCCCACTGCTGCACGAGATTGGTAGATATTCCAATAGTAATGAAGGTATCCTGAATTGCCTGTGACAGGATTACATTCTCTGTTTCGTGACCTCTTAGGGCAATACTATCCCATGTGGCCGTGGAATAATCCCAAGATGTGTCCATAGCATATCCGGCAAACTGCAAATTCTCAACGTTGTGTCCGTTCGGCTGGACAACAAAAGGAGCACGCTCAAGGAATATTGTGGCTGACTGAATATAGTTTGTATCCTGGTAGACAGTGTCCGGGATCCCGTAAAACTCAAGAAGCAGGTCGGCCTCAGTCCATGGTGCATTTCCGAAGGGAAGAACTGGGCCTGATCCGTTAGCAAGTCCGAAATTGATCTGAGAGCTCGTTATCTTAACCGGATCCTTAATGGAATTGAAATACCGTGGAACAAGTGTACTGTCGTATGTGACAAGCCAGGAGCCAGTTTGACTTATCTTGTTCGTACACCCCACCAGTGCATAGGCGAAAGAGCCTATGAGAAAAGCAATCTTAAGTGTTTTCTTCAACTTTCTTCTTGACAAAATTAGCGATGGAATCGTAAAGGTTCTTAGCAAGATAATCTATTTTGATCCTGTCGTCAATGCACCGCTGATAGTCGAGTACGCCATAGCCCGTGAGAACGAGCGACGTGAACGCTCCGGCGTTTTCGCCGCATTTCACATCGCTCCATTTATCCCCGATCACAAAAGAAGACTCGAGATCGATATCAAACTCGTCTTTCGCGCGGAGCAGCATTCCTATGTCGGGTTTCCTGCACGTACAGTGTACCGGTCCACTATACGCAGGATGATGCGGACAATAGTAAATTGCATCCACCGTCGCTCCGCGCTCCCTGAGCATCTCAACTAGCCGGGCATTTACTTCATCCACCTGTTTCGTCGTCATAATTCCCTGGGCGACCCCGGATTGATTAGAGATCACAATCACTTTTAGCCCGAGCTCGTTTGCCAGGGCGATCGCCTCCGGTGAATCGAGTATAAACTCAAGCCTGTCAGGATCGGTGAGGTAATCTTTGTCGATGTTGATTGTCCCGTCACGATCGACGAAAATCGCCCGCGTCACTTCTCGAGGATTTTCGCGTAAAGCTCGGTATACTGACGGGCTGAATTCGCCCAGGAGAAATCTTCCCCCATCGCGTTGCGCATAAGCTTCTGCCAGTTTTTCTGGTCTTCAAACACCGTCACGGCTCTGGCAATCGCCTTCAGCAATTCGCTGGATTTGTACTCCTCGAAGAAGAAACCCGTGCCGGTCCCCTTCAGTGTGTTGGCTTCTTTGACGGTATCCGCAAGACCACCCGTTTTCCTGACAATAGGAATGGTGCCGTACTTCAAACTATATAACTGGTTCAATCCGCAAGGCTCATACTTGCTTGGCATCAGGAACATGTCGGATGCGCCTTCGATCAGGTGAGAAAGCTCGTCGTCGTAACTGAGCTCGAGGGCAAACTTCCCGGAATGTTTTTTCGCTAATGCCGACAGCTTTGTGTGGTAGTCTTTCTCACCCGTACCCAATAGAATAAACTGCACGTTCATCTTCATAAGTTCGGGCAACGCATCGATTAACAGATCCACCCCTTTTTGTTCGACCAATCGCGTTATCATCCCGATAAGCGGGACTCGAGGCTCGAACTTCATATTGAATCTCTTCAGGAGGTACTTTTTATTCTCAACCTTCGCATCGAGGGTTTTCACACTGTACTTGAACGGAATGTACTGGTCGGTGTCCGGATTCCAAATTGAATAATCTATTCCGTTCACTATTCCCGTGAAAAATTTTTTCCTTTTCTTGAGAATACCTTCCATCCCGCAACCGTACTCAGGGCTGCTGGTGATCTCCTCAGCGTACGTCTCGCTGACCGTAGTTATGAAATCCGAGTAAACAATCCCGGTCTTCAGAAAACTGAACTTTCCGTAGAACTCGGCACCCTCGGTTGTAAACACGTCGGCAGGCAAACCTAATTTCTGGAATGTCTCCTTCGGAAAATTTCCCTGATATGAAACGTTGTGGATCGTGAACACAGTCTTAATCTTCTTGAAAAACGGATCGCGGCTGTAAATCTTCTTGAGATATACAGGTACAAGTCCGCTCTGCCAGTCATTGCAGTGAATAATGTGCGGCGCCCATCCGAGCCTCTTCAATATTTCAAAGATCCCCCGTGAATAGAAAATAAATCGCTCATCGTTATCCGCATAATCCTTCTTTGATCTCGGATCCTGATAAATTCCCGGCCTTCCGAAGAACTCGGAACTGTCTATGAAATAAATCTGGACTTTTGTGCGCTCGCCAATAAGGAACGACGACTTCACATTCAGCTTTGCAATCTTTTTCCCGATCGGTATCTCGATATCTTTGAGCCTGATAATTTCATGAATCCGAAATTTCCTCTCGTTCACGAAGCCATATCGAGGTATCGCAAGCCTGACATCGTTCCCAACTTCTTTTAGCGCCTGCGGAAGTGCACTCGCAACATCCGCGAGTCCGCCGGTTTTTGCAAAAGGAAATACTTCGGAGGAGAGGAATAAAACATTGAAGGGCTGAGTCATTTCATACCATGATTTGTTTATCTAAATTACCAAAAAATGGGGTCATAATCAATCGTGAAACTTCCACTGGATGTACCACCTTAGCTTGTTTCACTAACTCACGTGAAATATATTCAGTGAAATGCAACTTCGTTTCATAGGTGCCGCGCGGACAGTCACCGGCTCAATGCATCTTCTGGAAATAAACGAGAAGAAAATTCTTCTCGAGTGCGGATTCTATCAGGGCAAAAGGTCAGAGAGCATAAGGATAAACAAGAATTTCGATTTCTTTCATCCCGCCCAGATCGACGCGCTCATCCTTTCCCACGCGCATATCGATCATAGCGGCAATCTCCCGAACATTGTGAAACAAGGATACACCGGGCCGATCTACGCGACTCCAGCAACTCGCGACCTCGCTGGAATCATGCTGGCCGACAGCGCGAAAATTCAGGAGCAGGATGCGGAGTTCCTAAACAGGAAGCTCGCTAAGAGAGGCGAGCCCCCGGTTCAACCCATCTACAATACCGAGGACGCGTTGTCCGTAATGCCGCTGTTCGTCTCGATATCATACCACGGGGAAACTGAAGTGACGGATGGAGTCAGACTTACTTTTCTCGACGCCGGACATATACTCGGCAGCGCACTCGTTCAATTGCGGATAGATGATGATGGTAAAGAAAAAATGATGCTCTTTACCGGGGACCTCGGACGAAAAGGACTGCCCATTCTGAGAGATCCGGAAGTCGTCCATGATGCAGATTTTCTGATGATGGAAAGTACTTATGGCGGAAAACTCCACGATCCGATCGAGGGTATGGAAAGCATGCTTGCTGATGTGATCCTGAGGACGATCAAACGTGGCGGCAAGGTAATCATTCCTGCCTTCAGCATCGAACGAACTCAGGAGATCGCCTACACGCTCCATCGCCTGTTCGACAGCAAGAAACTTCCCCGGATCCCTGTTTTTGTGGACAGTCCGCTCTCAGTCAGTGCCACTGAGATTTTCCGACTCCATCCGGAGTGTTTTAATCTAAACGTCTTCAAAATGGTTCTGGATCACGACGACCCGTTCGGATTTGAATACATCAACTACATTCAATCCGTCGAAGATTCAAAAAGACTCAATGAGATCCACGATCCGATCGTAATCATCTCAGCCTCGGGAATGTGCGAGAGCGGCCGGATACTTCACCATCTCGCCAACAATGTTAGCAATCCAAACAACACAATTCTGATCGTGGGTTACCAGGCGCCCGATACTCTGGGAAGGCGAATTTCCGAGCATCAACCGGATCTCAGGATATTTGGCGATGAATACCAGTTGAAAGCCGAAGTCGTCGAAATGCATTCTTTTTCTGCACACGCGGACCATAATGATCTCATGAGCTTCGTAAATGGATTTGACAAGAAAAGACTGCAGGATATCTTCTTGGTACACGGCGAGCCGGAGGAACAACAGGCGCTATTGCAGTCTATGAACCAATCCGGATACAAGAATATCTTTGCTCCAAAGAAAGGAGATGCGTTTGTAATTTGAAAAGGGTGTTAATCACCGGCGGAGCCGGGCTAGTAGGGAAATACATAGTAAAGGACCTCGCATCGCAATACGAAGTGGTCGTGGCGGACAAAATCAAGCCCGACTTTGACATAAGTTTTCATCAGGTCGACGTTACGAACATCGAATCGCTGAAGACTATCAGCAAAAACTTCGATGTAATACTTCATCTCGCTGGCATACCTCATCCGCTGAACGATCCTCCAGAGAGAGTTTTCTACGTAAACACTTTCGGCACTTACAACGTGATGCAGTTTGCGGCTGAGAATGGTGTAAAGAAAGTACTTCTGGCGTCGAGCGAATCAACACTTGGTTTCGCGTTTGCAAAACGCCCGAGTGCACCTTTTTACTTCCCGATCGACGAGCAACATCCGCTCGCACCTCAGGAAAGCTACGGGCTGAGCAAATTGTGCGCGGAAGAAATCATGAAAAGTTTTTCTCGTGGGAATGGAATTCAGACGGTTGCGCTGCGCTTCCCGTGGATTTGGGTCGATGAGACCAAAGAAGTGGAAATGTACCGAAAGCTCGTGTCAGAATACAAGAACTGGTACAAGAATCTATGGGCCTGGGTAAGCGTACATGATGTCGCCCAAGCTTTCAGTAAGGCAATCGAATATGAGAACGAAGTATTCGATAGATTCTTCATTACAGCTGATGAAAACTGGACAGGACTCTCGTCGAGGAACTTGATCAAGGAGTTCTACAAGAGCACGCAAATAGTCCATCCAATCGAGGGTGCGGAAAGTCTGATCACGAGCAATCTTGCGAAGGTGGTCCTGAAGTACTCGCCCACGCAAAGAGTCTCTGACGTCCTCGGGTGAAGCGGGTCATCATCGACACAGATGCGGGTGTCGACGACTCGCTCGCAATCGTCTACGCCGCCACCTCCGGTAAGCTACAAATCGAAATGATAACTACCGTCGCAGGAAACGCTCCGGTCAATGAGGTAACTCAAAACGTAATGCTATTGAAAGAGCTTTTGCAGCTCGGCGTTCCTGTTTATTCCGGTGCTGACAAACCACTGAAGAAAGAATTGGTCACCGCAGCTGAGGTGCACGGCGAAGATGGCCTCGGAGGCTACCGAAGATCCCGGCAGATAACGAGAAAGAATTGGGAAACAAAGAATGCGGCTCAGAAAATCGTCGAGGCAGCGAGGAAATTTGGCCGGGAATTAAATATCATCTCTATTGGTCCGATGACAAACATTGCGAATGCAGTCGAGCTTGACACGAACGCCATGCGGGCTGTCGCAAGTGTAATTCAGATGGGCGGTGTGTTCTTCGGATATGGTAACACAACGACCTTTACGGAATTCAACATTTTCGTCGATCCCGACGCGGCAAACTTTGTTTTAAAAAATCATGTGAAGGTAAGATTCGTTCCACTGGACTTAACGGAACGACTTTTCCTCCCTCGAAAGTTAATCGCCTCCCTTTTTAAATCGTCAAGAAGCCTTGGGAAAGAACTGAAAGGGCTCCTCGAACAGTCGACACGCCACTACATCGATTATCACAAAAAGATTGAAAAGTTAGACGGCTGCTTCCTGCATGATCCTATTGCCGTCGCCGCGGCGATCAATCCGAAATGGTTCAAGTTCGTTGATTCATTCATCTCAATCGAAACAGATGGAAGACTTGCGACCGGCATGACATTGGCAGACTTCCGCCACAATTTGTCGGGAACCGGATCCAGGAAAGGTATCAGCGGAAAATATCGTAACTCGAGAAAGGTGAACTCGCAGATCGCTGTCTCGTTCAGCTCCGAGAAATTTCTAAGAGATTTTGCAGACAGAGTCTTCGGGACAAACATCTCGGCAAGTTTCATCCGAAAGCATTGCTTAAGAGATAGATTCTACCCAAGTTTCAGTAATGCCATCAGGTGAGAAACTAGGATTTGCCAGTTCAGCTATTATTTTCATCTCGATCTTGACCTTGACAAACTCCGGTTGTCAGAAGCTCTCCTCTATTCCGACGGAGGAAGATAATTTCATCATCATACCACCCTCTAACCTGGGAAACGTTTACGCCCATGACGCATCAGTGCTGATTGCCTGGGACCAGGTGACTGCAGTCGGGTTCTCTTATTATAGAGTTTACTTCGGCACAAGCCGGTCGAAACTCGGCTTTGCAGGCGAGACGTTGGACTATTTCTTCTCCATTGACAGTCTTAGTTACGATTCTCTGTATTACTTTCAGATCTCTGCTGTGTATGCGAACGGAGTCGAAAGCGGCGGAAGCAATATTGATTCAGCCAAACCTGTGAATGCTTACGCACCTTATACCCCGACTGGATTGGTTGTTCAAGGACACAATGACAACTCAGGAAAATTCATGTCGGCAATCTGGTCGGCGAATTTTGACGGGGATCTGGCCGGCTATGAAGTTTATCGGGACACATCAGAAGCTTTCCAACCTGACACGACCTCGTTCGTAAATCGCGTCGTTGTCCTGACGACAAACTCGTTTAAGGACACAACAAACCTTGTCATTAACAGACAATATTATTACAAAGTTATCGCATTCGATTTCGCGCATTGGAGGAGTTCACCGTCTCAACCAGCTTCCGATGAGATTCTGGCGGAACCGGCACTCGTCTCGCCACCAAACGGCTCGACGATAAGCGCGACAAATAATCTCGTGTTCGCGTTCAATCAAGTTCAAGGAGCGTCCGGATACATTCTCTATATTTCCAGCTCCAGCAATGGAGGCGATATTTACACCACGACTGTCGCCGCAGATCAGGATTCAATTATGTATGCGGGTTCCTTTTTGAACCCTAACCAGCTTTATTACTGGCATGTTGCCGCAACAACCCTGGATCCGAATACTCCGAATTCCACCAGTGAAGTATTTAGCTTCGCGTTGACCCAATGATTGAATTCATAGACGTGAGCAAAAGCTTCTCCGGGCAGCAAGCTCTCAACATGATCTCTTTCCGTGTCGAAGATGGAATTGCCTGTGGATACGTCGGACCGAATGGCGCCGGCAAAACTACCACCGCAAAAATCATAGTCGAGCTCGAGAAAGCTGACGCCGGCAAAGTCAATGTTTCTGCGGACATCTTCGGTAGAGACAGCGATGCACGCGACAATATTAGAAGTGCAATAGGATATGTGCCGGAATCTCCAAAACTCTATGAGACACTGACTCCATCCGAGATTATCACAATGGCAGCTCTCTTGAGAAAATTCGACAGAAGGAAGGCAATCGATAGGCTGAACGTGCTGTCAGAAATATTTCTGTTCAAAGATATGCTCAAAAGGCCGCTCCAAGGTTTGTCAAAAGGTACAAAACAAAAAGTTGTCATCGCGCTAGCATTGGTTTTCAGTCCGAGGATACTAATCCTCGACGAACCCACGGATGGATTGGACGTGCAATCGGTTGTTTCGCTCAAGCGATTGATAAAAACCTTCACATCGCGTGGCGGCACTGTGTTCTACAGCTCGCATTTGCTCGACATTGTTGAAAGTATTTGCGATAAAGTCTATTTCATTAACAAAGGAAAGATCGCAGGCGAATACGCGCAGAAGGATTTTGTCGACAAGAGAGGCTACTTAGAAAATGCTTTCATCGAAAACATGGGCAATGCTAACGATCAGCAATTGATCGACTCATTCTTCGCAGATGCGACTTAGTCTTTTTCTTTTAGTGACTCTAATCGGCACATCAAGAGTCTTCTCTCAAATCCAGGATTCGAGCAGAACACCAAATCCCAATCCAATTCCGATCGCTTCGTTGCAATCAGGATTTGCACAGAACCTTAATACGTTAGACTGGAATGGAGTCGCTGCCGGGGACTGGTCAACGAGTAATTACTTGATTTCCGTCAACGAGAATTTCCATTCGGTGATGATAAAACAGCAACAGAACCTGATTCGCGATGAACAGAATTTCGATGGTGATATCGCACGGTCAATTTTCGGAAACCTCTTCGCTTTCGGTGGAGTCCAGTCGAATTACGTCAGTGACAACAGAGAAATTGGATTGAACTCCGTCGGCACTTCGAAAATCCTGGGAGGCCTGCTCCTCGATACGCCAAAGGATTCCCTATTCGGCGCAATTGGAAACAAGTGGGACCAGCAGGCCGGAGTCAACAACAGCGGCTTCATTTATTCTCTCTACGCTAACGATATCTGGCTTCCCGCCGAGGAAAGCAAACTCATCGATACGGTGACATGGCAGGAGGAACAAATTTCTCCGAGACGGAATTTCGATAAGTTGGCAAGCATTACTTATTACCAGAGTTTTTCCCCTCAGTCATCATTGAGGTTTGCCGGCTCCTACGGTTCGCAGCTCAGAGATTTCTACTTCCCTGCTGATTCTTCAGTCCAGACTACTTACGGTGTGAAGAATAATATACAGGATAGAACTGACAACCAGGGTTCTTTCCTTGGAGAATTATCCGTCCCAATTTTGTTCTTCCAGTTAAACGCTCGCTCAAGCTATGGACAACGAGAGATACAATACACCTACCGTTACAAACCGACAAATGATCCGGCGAACAACTTATATGATACCAGAATCAAAGTGTCCGACTTCAACCTCTCAGGTCAGATGATCGCAGAGATATTCGCTGACACACTCATCCTGAACATGGCACACACTGAAAGATCCGAGACGCATTCCGTCGTCAACCTTTCATCTCTCGGTCCATTCACGCAGCAACAAATGTCGACTCAGTCGCAGCTCGATAATTTAGGGACGAGAAATGTCCTCTCCGGACAACTTTTCCTGCATTTTGGAAACACGACGGCGAATCTCACCGGCCTGGCGTCTCTTTTTCGATACGATACTCCGAGCGAACTGAATTACGATGACCGGGACGAGCTCACCAACACAATCGCGTTCGTGCTCAGCCATCCGTTCAGTCCATTTTTCCAGGCCGGCTTTGGAATCGAAGCAGACATGATCCACATCGTTTACATCGAATCCGAACGAAGCGCAAACAATAACAGGAATTTTATTTACAAATTCTTCCCGATAATTGCTTATTCAAACCAGAGGATTTCTTCATTCAACAGGTTCGAAGTCCTCGCCAACTACACAGTCTACGACTTCGAGGCGTTCTCGCAGATTCACAGCTTCTCTTTCCGGCAGGCATCCTTTCTCGACTCGACAACAATAAGAATGACCTCCAGAATCTCCACATTCCTCCTTGCAAATATTAAACTTTACACGAGAGGCGAACTTTATTGGTCGAGTTTCTCAGAATATCCGCTGAACTATTTTGTAGACGAGACTTTCTGGGTCTCCCTCTTCTTTACCACAAGTAATATTCGGTATGGCGTCGGCTATAAGTACCTGTCTCTGGCACAATACAACTATCTCACTGCGAAGGCCAGACAATTTGCGACTCAGCAAACCAACGCCGGGCCGACCGCAATTATTTCTTTGAGCTTGTCGCACCTGCAAATAAGGGTTGACGGCTGGTACCAGGTCTCCAGGCAAACATTGCAAAACCCGATCGTATATCCTAACTTCGAATTGACAGCACAGTATAATATTTGATGCTCGAGTTGCACGAACACACGATTATCGACGGCAAGAATACCGTAGTCAAAGAGGCCGAAAAAAAACTCAAGAATATTTTCGGAAGACTTGACCTGTCTGAATCGGAGGAGCACAACTTACTAGTTGCCGCGAGCGAGGCTGTCAACAACGCAGTCTTGCACGGCAACAAGAATGATCCTTCAAAGAGAGTCATGCTCGATGTCGATTGCAGCGACGACGAGATTACGGTGGCCGTTGAAGACGAAGGCCGCGGATTCAATCCGGAAGAGTTACCCGATCCGTTATTGCCTGAAAACCTCCTCAAGCCAAGCGGCAGAGGAATTCATATTATGAAGTCACTTATGGATAGCGTCTCTTTTGAATTTACCCGGCAAGGAACGAAGGCAATAATGAAACTAAAAGTGGGGAAGAACAAAGCTTAACTAGGAAAAATCAGCCTTGTCAAGGTCAACAGTTTTAAATCTTGGCAAGGTCGCGCGAACTTCAGTCGAACTTAACTTTCGCCATATTTGCCTTGACATCGTCAGCAGATTTCATGAGTTGCGCCTTCTCCGAATCTGTCAGCTTAATTTCAACAATCTGCTCAAGGCCTTTCTTCCCCAGCTTCACAGGCACACCTATAACGACATCGTTCATTCCGTACTCCCCTTTCAAATAGACCGAGCAAGGAAGAATTCTCTTCTTATCCTTGACTATCGCTTCTACCATCTGCGCGACAGCTGCTGACGGAGCATAATAAGCGCTCCCCGTTTTTAACAAAGAGACAATCTCCGCTCCGCCATCGCGAGTTCGCTTGACAAGCTTTTCAATTTTGTCGGCGGGCATCATCTCACTCAGAGGGATTCCAGCAACTGATGTGTAGCGAACGAGAGGAACCATCGAGTCGCCGTGTCCGCCGAGAACAAAGGCCTGAACATCTTCGACTGAAACATTCAATTCGGAAGCAATGAATGTTCTAAATCTTGCGGCGTCGAGGACACCTGCCATCCCAATTACTCGGTTTCTATCGAAATTGCTAATCTTCAAGGCAACATAAACCATAACGTCGAGAGGATTCGATACGACGATAATTATGCTCTTCGGTGAACGAGGCGCAACTTCTCGCGTGACAGCTTTCAGAATATTTGCATTCGTTGCAAGGAGATCGTCGCGGCTCATCCCCGGTTTTCTTGCAATTCCGGCCGTGATCACAATGATATCGCTCTCGGCGGTCTCATCGTAGGCATTCGCGCCAACGAGTCGCACGTCGCTGCCAAGCACGGGGGACGATTCGAGCATGTCGAGGCCCTTACCCTGAGGCAATCCTTCGATAATATCAGTTAGAACGACTTCGTTCGCGAGCTCCCTGGTCCACCAACCGTTGGGCAACGGTTGCGCCGACATTGCCGGCCCCAACCACTGTAATTTTCATTTGGAGTCCCTTTCTGAATTAATTGTTGCCCGATCTTCTAATCGCTACGCGTGATCGCTCACGTGCGCGACGGGAACTATACTAACCCTCTTCCTTATTCTTCTATAAGTTTCGAATTTCACTACGCCGTCTTTCAATGCGAAGAGCGTATCATCCTTTGCGACGCCCACATTGTCTCCGGGAATGATTACCGTCCCTCTTTGTCGGACTATGATGCTCCCGGCCGTTACTTTTTCTCCTCCGAACCTCTTGACGCCAAGCCGTTGGGAATTGCTGTCGCGACCGTTTCGCGAACTGCCGCCGCCTTTCTTATGTGCCATGAAATACTCCTATTGTATCGCCGCCTGATCAGTCGCAGACTTTTCGGGGCCGGATTGTTTTATGCTGTCGATGTGGATCGTCGTGAATTGTTCCCTGTGGCCTTTTTTCACTTTGAAATTCTTTTTTCTCTTCTTTCGGAAAACAAGAATCTTGTCTTTCCTGTCGTGGTTGACGACAGTCGCTTCGACAACAGCGCCGTCGACAAATGAACCGCCGACCTTCTTGGTCTTCTCATCCTCAAACAGCAGGACTTTGTCTAATTTGACCTTGTCGCCAACTTTTGCCCGAAGCTTTGGAACAACCAAGTTGATATTTTCGGTGACCTTAAATTGTTTTCCTGCTATCTCTACAACAGCTAACATTATTCCTCCAAATTGGGTTATAATTTAATGCAGTGGCTGCTAAACTTCAATTACGAAATTGAATTTGCTAGAATGGAACTTCAGAGAGAACGGTTTTGGAAATGAAAGAAACAATCAATTATATTTCCAACGAGTTACTGACGATTTGGAGAGGTGGCCGAGTGGCTGAAGGCAACGGTTTGCTAAACCGTCATACTCTGTAAAGGGGTATCGAGGGTTCGAATCCCTCCCTCTCCGCCAGACTGCGCATCGCGGACGATGCTTCGTCTGGCAGGCCATCAGAGAAAGGGGCGGGCATGGGATTTTGGTATGTATATTTCCTGAAAAGCGTTCACAGAGAATTTCTCTATGTCGGGTCAACGAATGACATTGAGAGGAGAATCTCTGAACACATCAACGGGTTGGTTCAGTCTACAAAGGCATACAGACCACTTGAGTTAGTTGCCTACTTGGCGGTGAAGAATGAAAGGAAAGCGAGAGAACTGGAAAGATACTTCAAGGCAGGTTCTGGCAAAGCAATTCTAAGGAAACGAATTTTGGATGATTGAATGAGCAAACGAATCCCCTGGCAGACAAAGCTTCGAAGAAGCGTAGTCTGCCTCCCTCTCCGCCAGACCACTTGTCGAGGGCGATACCCCGTCTGGCAGGCCAACGCAAAATGGGGGAAGGCTTCAAGACCAGAGAACATGCTTACGTTGGGGTGCATTGATCGAAAGGAGGCATCCAATTGTTCTCAGACGAAGACATACGCTTGAGAATTGAAGAAGACTGGGTTAAGCGCAACCACAACGTAAGTTCAATTCAAACAATCGGCAATTCAAGAAAATTCGCGCAAGGTAACGGACAACTTTTCCTTATTATCGTGGCCAAGGAGGACTGGCAGGCATTCGATGAGAGCGTCTTTCACAAAGTGGAGTCCCATGACGGGAAGGCTTGGTTGGTCATCGGTAGGCTACAGAAGGGAACAGGAAAAGTCGACGTTTATGAAGGAGATCTCCGCAAGTTGCTTGCTAAAAGATCGATCTTAGAATACTCCAAGAAAAAGGGACAATATACCTTGCATTTCCATAAACTGGGTAGCGACCGAAATAGAATAAAAATTAAGCGCGTTAACATAATTATTCCCAGAGCGGGCCAAATTGAAATCGTGACTCCCGGAAATCTCTTCGGCATATTGCCACCATAGGTGCGTTTGAAGCCACTACTCTGTTACCATCCGAGCTAATTTATGATACTCAGTTGTGTCAATACTGATGCGACGATCTGATGACCTGCGCGATCGACCCTTTTCCACGACTGCCGAAGCGTCGCGACTTGTTCGTGCGCAGGAGTTGGATTCCCCACTCAATTTCACGTCGCCACGTTAAAATAGCCCCGGTTCACTTTAAGCTGAGAATTTGAATTGGTGGATTCAGGCAAATTCGGTCCCGGAAAATTAGCTTGAAAACATCCGGCATCACCCTGTTGAATCTCCTGTCAAGGATCAGAAGCAATAGCGAAACAAAAGGAGGATTTCGGCATGAATGCTCTGTTCTACCTCGTAGGCGTCTTAGGAGTCGTGATCGTGATTGGCGGAGGATACATTTATGATCTGCTGAAGCGAATCTCGACTCAGCTTGAGGCAATCACTGAGGGAATACGCAAATTAGGTGATGAAATTGGTAGCTTCTATTTGCAGGGAAGGAGATCTCCACCTGAGCCCTGAAACCGCATCAGGGATTCACACCTGAAGGCCGATTGTTCAGCGATAGTTCCCCTAAGTGACTTACCGTATAATCGGTAAGACTTGATGAAAGAGCCAGACGTAAACTCAAGCACCACATGGAGCTATCTCCTATATCTGTCTGCGATCAGTCTGAATACTTTCTCGGATATTGCTTTCATCTTCTTCCTCCCAAACTTGTTCTGCGACAGTTGGACTGTCGCATTTGATTCCGATGCAGCAGTTCAACTGCTGCACAACATGGAGTCATAGAGACTGGATAATTTCCTTGCTGCTTCGCAAAAGTTTGTTCACCACCGTTTGCGGATTTGCCTTTTTGCGCCTGGCGAGGTCTTGAATGAACTGGAGAACATCGTCATCAAGGTAAACTGGAAATCTTAAACGAAGATCTGGCTGATAAAACTTTCCTCGCGTACCTTTAGAAAAATCATATTCGCGTTTCATTATTTTTGCCTTCTAGAATATTGTTTGACCTCATTCTTAGTCGCTCTGCGTGCAGAGATGATTCGGATACTTGAACTCTCACTGTCAATCTCGCGGAACGTGTGAATCACGACCAATGGAACTCCGTTTCGATCCTTCCCAATAGTAACCCATCGCTCTTCCTTTGAACTATGTTTGCCGTCATAGATAGATAACATAAATGGATCAAGAAAAATCTCAGCCGATCGCTCAAAAGAGACTCTGTGCTTCCTAAGGTTGTCCTCCGCCTTCCGCGGATCCCACTCAAAACAATATTCCATGGTTCGTGCTCAGACCTTACAAGAAGATACAGACCTTATGAGCGAAAATCCAAAACAATTTCGCATGACAGTCTTTCTGTAAACGAGGCATCCGGGTCCATATTTATCGTCCGAAGAACCACGTTGGGAGAATCAATGCTCACCTTACGGTTATCACTACATCCCGTGTCTCCGCTCGATGAGCTGAAATACTTTCTCGGATATTACTTTCATCTTCGGTCCGGCCTCACTCTCCGTGACCGGAGTGAAGCACGAGATGATGTATCTTGTTTTTCCGTTATCGACTATCCCGACATCGTTTGTCCAGTAACTCCACCATCCGGTCTTGTGATAGAACATTGCATTACGCGGAAGCCCTGCTGATATTTTCGTGGTGTCCAGCTGCCTTCCCAGGAGAACTTTCAATTGCATGCTCACCCAAGGATTTACCAGCTGGTTACTGTATATCCGATACATGAAGTCGGCCGCGTGCAACGCACAGGTTTCAGTTCCTCTAATAGTTTTGTGCGCGGAATCTTCATATTCCCTGCTGAGAAATTTCCTCGTCACCTCGCTCCCATACCATCCGAACTGGTGCATCGTTTCATTGATGCTGTCTCTTGTCGCTACATCTATCAGACAATTTGCAGCCGAGTTGTCGCTTCTAGTGATCATCAAATCGAGAAGATAGTTAATCGTAACGGTATCTCCGGCATGAAGAATAGGCCGCGGATCCCAGTCGATCTGTCTCGAGAGATCAACTGGGTTAGGGAATTTTACTATGTATGGCGTGGTGAGATAATAATCTCCGTTGCTTATTTCCTTCAACACCTCCATCGCCACGTACATCTTGTAGACGCTGGCGGGATAAAGGAAACCATCGTAATGCACTCCGCCAAGAACCGGTTTGTCACCGCTCAAATCAACCACGGCAAAAGAAACTTGCTCCTTGCCGTCGGCGCCGACGTCAATTGTGCTGTCGAGTCCGACCGATTTGATAATTGTCAGGAGTGAATCCGAGAATTCGTTGTCGGTCGTGAAATATGCCGGTACTTTCACCTGCTGGGCAATGGCTGTAAATGTGACTTGTAGAAAAACAGTTAAGATCGCACTGAGCTTCATAGTATCTTTCGCTCTTAAGGTTATTATATGATCAAGAAAATGGAATAAAACTCCGTAACAACTACTTGTCTGGTAATTTGATGAGAAAAATAAATCGATGCAATTGGGAAACAATTCAGCGGACGTGATCCGGCTAGTGGTCTGATGTGCTTGATTGTTGGAGTTAACAATAAAAAAAATGCAACGAGTAACCCGATAGCGCGACAGGGTTTCACAGCGACATCATTCTGAGATAGGAATTAATTCCGGTCGCCTTGATACGTCATTTTAGATAAGGTCGCTCACTTATGCAAAAGCAAGTTATTCCCTTTTACTCAGCACTCTGCTCTCATATTCCTGGATCGCCGGAATATACAAATGACCGATGGGAACGTTGTTGACCTCGCAATAATAGTCCCATACGCTTGAGAATGGAAACGTCTTATATTCTTCGACGAGGGCTAACCGCTCAAAGTTCTGACCGTTGTTTTCATATTGGCGTAACAGATCCACAGGCGAAAGGAGCGCCATCAATACTGCCTTGAGCGCAGCGCGAGCGCCGATCACATATGCACCTATCCTGTTAATTGATGCATCGAAGAAATCCAGGCCGAGAGAGACTTTGTTTAATTTGCCAGCCCAGACAATTTCCTGCATGAGCTCGACAACAGGATCGTTCATGACGACCACATGGTCGCTGTCCCATCGAACACTGCGCGTTATGTGAAACATCAGCTCGTCGATGTATTGAAACAATGACGACACCTTGTCCGCGCACGACTCGGTAGGATGAAAGTGACCTATGTCTACGCAGAGCATGAGTTTGTTTACGATCGCATATCCTAAATAGAACTCGTGTGAACCGACCACATAAGCTTCGCTTCCGATGCCAAAGAGTTTGCTTTCGACCGAGTCGCGCATGAATGTCGGATCGTACCGCTTCGCGAAGATTTTGTCAAGCGAATCGCGAAGAAGCTCCCTGTGATAATATCGATTCACAGTAATGTCCTTCGAACCGTCAGGTATCCAGAGGTTGTGGACTGTCCTCGATCCCAATTCTCTGCCAATGTACTCACTTATTTCTCGGCAGCGGATTGCATGTTCAATCCAGAATTCTCTTATCGATTTGTCTCTGTGCGCAAGTGTAAATCCATCTGACGCTTTCTCGTGAGAAAAGAAGGTCGAGTTGAAATCGATCCCGATTTTTTGCTGCATCGCCCAATCGACCCAGCTCTTGAAATGTTCGGGACAAATTTCATTGCGGTCAACCATTTTTCCGCCGAAGTCGCCGTAAATTGCGTGCATGTTTAACCGGTGCTTGCCGGGAAGGAGCGAGTAAACGAACTCGAGATCGCTGCGAAGCTCTTCGATGTTTCGTGCCCTGCCGGGATAACTCCCAGTAGCCTGAATGCCGCCGCCTTCGAGTACGGCACCGGGTTTTTCGAATCCGCAGACGTCGTCTGCCTGCCAGCAATGAAGAGATAATGAAACAGATTGCAATCTCTTCAATGCGTCATCGGTATTTACTCCGATTTCCGCGTATCTCTGCTTTGCCACTCCGTATAATCGCTCGATTTCAGTCATGCCGACGTCTTTCCTCTCGTCAGTTGTCGTTGAATCTCGTCTTCCGGAATACTGCGTTCCACCTGTCCGGATTTTTCGGCTCATAAAACTTCACCTGAAAGGAGTCCGACACAATTTTTCTTCCTTCGCGAAGCGACTTTATTTTTCCTCTTGCGATGGCCTGGACAAGAATATTCCCGATAGCAGTTGCCTCGACCGGTCCGGCGATTACCGGAATCCCGCAGGCATCTGCAGTAAACTGATTTAGGATCTCGTTTTGCGAGCCCCCACCCACAATATGCAACCGCTTAATCGTCCTGCCGGTCATTTCATTGATGCTTCCGATAACTGATTTGTATTTGAGGGCAAGACTTTCCAGGATACATCTCACAAATTCGCCTTTGCTTGCCGGCACCGGCTGACCGGTTCGCCGGCAGAAATGTGCGATCGCTTCGGGCATGTCGGGCGGATTTAGAAAGGAAACATCGTCAGGATCGACAATCGATCTGAATTCTTCCGCATCGAGTGCCAACCTCGCAAGCTGATCGTAGGAAAAATTCTCGCGATGCTCTTCCCAGCTTTTACGCGTCTGCTGAAGGAGCCAGAGTCCCATCACGTTCGACAGGAGCCTGATCGTGCCGAAGACTCCGCCCTCGTTCGTGAAATTATTCTTAAGAGATTGTCCGGTGATAACCGGTTCAGGCGTCTCGATTCCAATCAGCGACCATGTCCCGGAGCTAAGGTAAGCCCAGTTGGCCTGCTGTGCAGGGACCGCCGCTATCGCGCTCGCCGTGTCGTGGCAGCCGACGGCAACAACGTCGACATCTCCCAAGCCGACCGCGCTCCCAATCTCAGGAAGTAGTCTTCCGATCACCGTTCCCGGCATTACTATCGGAGCCATGATATCCTGCCGAATGCCGAGCGCTGAAAAGATTCTGTCGTCGAAGGATTTTGTCTTCACGTTCAGAAGCTGGGAAGTCGACGCAATTGTATATTCGCTCTTCTTTATTCCCGTAAGCATGAAGTTGAATAGATCGGGCATGAACAAAATCTTGTCGCAACAGCCGAGAAGATCTTCGTTAGACAACCTGGCGCTGTAAAGCTGGTAAATGGAATTGAGCTGCATGAACTGGATACCGGTAATTGAATAGATTTCATCTTTAGGTATTATCCCGAATACCTGTTCCATGATGCCGTCCGTTCGAGAATCGCGGTAGCAATAAGGAAAGCTGAGTATCGCGTTGTTCTTGTCCACCAATCCGAAATCGACACCCCAGGTGTCTATCCCGATCGATTCAATATCGCGGTGACCCTTTTGAACGGCAATCCTCAGGCCGGTCTTTATTTCTTCAAACAACGCGAGGACATCCCAATGCAGATGTCCGAGGATTTTAGTTTGCCTGTTCGGGAAGCGGTGAATCTCTTCGATAGAGATTTTCCCGCCGTCGAGAATGCCGACGACTGCTCTTCCGCTCTCGGCACCGAAATCAAATGCGAGATATTTCGAGATGCTCATCTGAACTCTTCATGGAGTAAGTGTCAAAAGTCAGGCCGTATTAGAGATTCTCCAACAGATCAAGTGAAAGTGTGCGACGTATTCCTTTTTTACTCTTCTATCTTCAGGACTACGAGTTTTCGCGGGCCATGTGCACCAAGCACCAGAACTTTCTCAATGTCAGCCGTTCGACTCGGCCCGGTGATGAAAACCATATTCTTCGTTTCCGCCGGATCCATTTTCTCGAACAGCTCAAATTGGTTGGCGACGATCTGGTTTTGAAAGACAACTGCAAAGGCATTGTCGCATAGAAAGTGAGGATAGGTTGTCCCGGTTTGCGCGTACGGAAAGACGAGCGAGCCGATGTCTGCTACCGCAAACGCAGGATGCACGACCGAAGCTTCCGTGATAGAATACTCTCTCTTGCGTCTTTCGTATGTCAGCACATCCGGCAATACGA
Organism: uncultured Bacteroidota bacterium; assembly: GCA_963704305.1. Lineage (GTDB taxonomy): Bacteria > Bacteroidota > Ignavibacteria > Kryptoniales > JAKASW01 > JAKASW01. The sequence continues at coordinate 3,908,609 of OY969888.1, forward strand.
TTTCCACGGCGCCGGATTTCTTTTGAATGATCTTGGCAACATCAGAACATATTTCTTCTTTGCTGATCCCTAAACGCCGGTACTTCGCCTCATTCAAAAACTTCGACACAATCTCCGCAACTCCGTCGACGTTTTTTACAGAATAAAATTCTCCGGAGATCGCTATCAGTTCCTTTTCGAATTGAGACCAGAGCCCTGCTTTGTCCTTCGGCGTTATCGAATCAATTCCAATCTTGATCTTCCTCTCGATGCCGTCTTCGGCAGTACAGATCTCCGAAGGAGTTTTGAGGGCATCTTTTATTCTGTTCAATATAGCTTCGCGGCTACTCATCGTACTGTGTCGTTCATTTCTTTGAACCGCTTTCTAAACCCTTTCGGATCGAATCGAGGAAACTCTCTTTGTTTGTAATATCCTGGAACCGGAAGGTGGACTTTCTTAGGCACGAGTCTCTGAAGCATTGCCGGTAACACGCTAGCGAACCGATACAACCCCGGTCGTGAAGCGAAAAAGGACCACAGCTTGAAACCGAACTTGTCCACCGGTTTTGCGTTGCCAGACTCGACCACACGGTTTCGAAGTGTGAGAAGATGGTTCGGCAAATTTATCTTCACCGGGCAGACATCGTAACAGGCACCACACAAACTCGAAAGGAATGGAGAGTATCTTCCTTCCGATTCGCCGAGGTATTGTGGGATGAGCGTCGCGCCGATCGGACCCATGTAAACCCAGCCATAAGCATGTCCGCCTATCTGTTGATATACCGGGCAGACATTCAGACAGGCGCCGCAGCGGATACAAAACAACGTCTCTCGCAGCTTAGGATCCCTGAGGACTTTTGTTCTTCCGTTATCAAGAAGGATTATGTGAACCTGCTCGGGGCCCTCGCCAATTTTTTCCCTGGTCGGTCCGCCGACAAAGTTAACGTAAGTTGATGACTTCTGTCCTGTCGCGCTCGCAGGAAGCAGTTTCAGAAAATACGGCAGCAACTTTACGTCAGGGATAATCTTCTCCAGCCCCATGACGGCGACATGTATCTTCGGCAGACTCAGCGTATTGTGTGCGTTAGCCTCGTTCTCCACGATACAGAAGCTTCCCGATAAAGCAAACGCAAAGTTAACACCGGTTATTCCCATATCGGCTGAAAGAAATTTCTCGCGCAAAATCTTTCGTGCGATCTTCAGGAGCTCCACCGGCTCTTCGGTATACTCGACTCCAAGTGAGCGAGAAAAAAGCTTACCGATGTCCTTTCGGCTGAGATGCATCGCGGGAATTATCAGATGAGATGGAATCTGTTTGTTCAGCTGGACGATGTATTCGCCGAGGTCGGTCTCAAGTGCCTCGATTCCGTTCTGGGTGAGAAAATCATTTAAATGAATTTCTTCCGTGGTCAGCGATTTTGATTTCACTACTTTTTTTACATCGTTCGCTTTAGCGATTCTAAGAATTATCGATCTGGCATCATCCGCATCTTCAGCCCAGTGGACTTTTATTCCATTTTTCGTGCAACTCTCTTCGAAGTGTTCGAGATAGATGTCAAGGTGCTCGACAACGTCTTTTTTTATCAAATGTGCTTTGGAGCGGAGCTCTTCCCAGTATGGAATCTGATCAACTATTTTCTGCCGTGATTCTGTGGAGGAATCGGTCGCCTTGTCTACTGCCCGGCGCAAGTCCGTGTTCTGCAATGCATCATGGATCAGTTCTTTCGTCTGGAGCGGAGAAGTTTTCATCTATCGCCACGCATTACAATCGTAAACTTTCCGCAAGCAGATCGGCGATGTGCATCGTCTTGGCATGCATCCTGTGTTTGCGCAGATAACCTTCAATGTTCATCAGGCAGCTCGAGTCGACACCGACGCAAAACTCCGCGCCGCTCTCTTCAACGTAGCGGCATTTGCGTTCGACCATCGCGACCGACAGGTCTTCGAACTTATACGAGAACGTTCCACCAAACCCACAGCAGGTGTCTGGCTTCTCCATCTCGACGAACTCGATATCCTTGATTCCGTTGATGAGCCGACGCGGCTGATCGTCAACACCGAGTACGCGAAGAGGATGACATGAATCATGGTACGTAACTCTGTGCCTGAATTCACCGCCGACGTTTTCAATGTGCAACACATCGACTAAGAATTCGGAAAACTCGAACACTCTCCCCTCGAGCCGAGTCAATGCCGGCTTTAATTCGTCGCGTATATCGAGATCGCGGTAGTATTCTTTCACAAACGAAACGCATGAGCCGGACGGTGCAACTACATACTCCTTGTCTTCAAACAATCGGATGAATTGCTCCGCTACAGGAACGACTTCATTTCTGTAGCCTGAATTGAATGCCGGCTGGCCGCAGCAGGTCTGGTTCTCTACGTATTCCACTTCGACGCCGAGATGCCTGAGCACTTTCACCATCGATATTCCGCTCTGCGGAAAGAGATGTTCGGTCAGACATGGAATGAAGAGAGCTACTTTCATCCTATTTCGGAGAGTCACTGCTTATTGTAAAGTGGCCCGAAATTCTTGCAAGCTCTGAAGTCCGCGCCCTCGAGTTCTTCAGTTCCGAACGCGTTCCATGCGCTCGGCCTGTAAATCCTTTCCTGCGAAACGTTGTGCATGTTGACAGGTATCCTCAACATCGAAGCGAGCGTGATCAACTTGTCTCCGATATGTCCGTAGCTGATGGCACCGTGGTTCGCGCCCCAATTAGCCATGACGGAATAAACATCCTTGAATGCGCCGCTTCCTGTGAGAATCGGAGCGAACCAGGTTGTGGGCCACGTCGGGTTCGTCCTGCGGTCCAGTATTCGATTGACATCGCCGGGAAGGTCGACGGTATATCCTTCGGCGATCTGCAGGACAGGACCGAATCCCTTGACAAGATTCACTCGGCTCATCGTAACCGGCATTTCACCTTCGGTGAGGAACTGTGAAGAGAAACCGCCGCCGCGGAAATATTCTCTTATCGCCGGGCACCATCGAGTCGCCTCCAAACATGCCGACACATCTTGCGAGGTGATTTCCCAGAACGGCTTCATTACCGGTTTACTCTTCGACCGCTGTTTGCCGGTTCCATCGAGAGTCGTGGAGCCGGAATTGATCAGATGAAGAATTCCTCCGGCAGCTCTTCCCTTCAACGTTTTCCCACTCACTCTTTTCACCGCGGCGGGGCTCCAATATGTCCGGAACGTCTGAAAAAATCTGTGCGGTGTTTGTGAGAAGATGACCGAAGAGCATAGCAGTTCCGTTGAGACTGTCATTCTCGGTCGCCATGACGAACGGCTCCCGTATGCCGTTCCAGTCAAACGAAGAATTAAGAATGGCTTCGAGGAAATCTCCGTTGGGGAAATGGTCGGTCCATTGCCGCTGTCCCTGGAATCCTGCGACGATCGCGTTATGACCGAGAGCTTCCTCACCGAAACCGAGTTCCACAAGTTTTGGATTGCCGACCATCAGATCACGCGCGATGATCGCCATCTTGACAACAGTTTCCCACTCATGTTCCTTTCGTTCACGAGAAGATTTTTCCGTGTTGAGGTCATCCCCTTCTTTGCAATGCTTCTTGGTCCATGCCAGCGCTTTATGATATTCTTCTTCATCGTAGATCTTTTCATCGATGCGCCTGGCAAGCTCGGACATATCGACATATTCATTTCGCATTCCCAGGTAATCGTAGAAAAAATTGGAGTCAACAACCGAGCCCGCGATTCCCATCGAGACGGAACCGATGGAGAGATAGGACTTCCCCTTCATTTCTGCGACAGCTAATCCGGCTTTCGCAAACCGGAGAAGTTTCTCCCTTACATCAACAGGAACTGTAGTGTCGTCCGCCTCCTGGACGTCTCTTCCATAAATACCGAACGTGGGCAAACCCTTTTGCGTGTATCCCGCAAGCGCCGCAGCAAGATACACGGCGCCTGGGCGCTCCGTTCCGTTGAATCCCCACACTGCTTTCGGGACGAGCGGGTCGGAGTCCATCACTTCAGTTCCATAACACCAGCAAGGCGTCACTGTCAGCGAAACACCCACACCTTCGCGAGCAAAAAGCTCCGCGCATTCGGCAGCCTCGGCCGCCCGGCCTATTGTTGTCCGGGAAATGACACTTTCGACAGGCAATCCATTCGAATGGCGCAAGTTCTCGGTCAATAATTTCGCAGCCGCTCTCGCCATCGACATCGTCTGATTCTCGAGAGATTCCCGCACACCTTTCATTCTTCCGTCAATGACAGGTCGAATACCTATCTTCGGCATGCTGCCGCGGAGCCGGTTCGTAGGTGGATTCATCTCAAAGACATCTTTGCTCATCTCAGTCTCCTGACGTTTCTGACAATTGTAATTCTTCAATTACTTTTTTGGTTTCTCTCGCAACGACAAGCTCTTCGTTCGTCTCAAGAACAAGTGCCGAAATCTTCGAATCGGTTGCCGAAATAATCTGTTCGTTGCCGCGGTTCTTTATATTATCTAATTTCATTCCGAGGAATGCAAGCGACTTCAGCACATCTTCGCGCAGCTCGGAATCCCGTTGTCCTATCCCGCCGGTAAATGTGATTGCATCCAGGCCTTCCATGATCACGATGAATTCACCGATGTAGCGCTTTACATCGTAGATAAACTTGTTGCGGGCAAGAAGCGCTCGCTTGTTTCCACCTCTGATTGCTTCTTTGATGTCCCGCATATCCGCAGATATTCCGGAGAGGCCGGCGAGACCGCCGTTCTTCGTACATTCCTTCAATGCATCGTCAAGGGATATGTTCTTCTTCTTCATGATGTAAGGAAACACAAATGGGTCGATGTCGCCGACACGCGTTCCCTGGATCAGTCCGGATTGCGGAGTAAATCCCATCGACGTGTCGACCGCCACGCCATTTTTGAATGCACACAGCGACGAAGAGCCTCCGAGATGACATGTGATTACTTTATGATTGTCCCGTGGGAGACCAAGAATCTCGACGGTCTTGCCGGTGACGTAACGATGCGATGAGCCATGATAACCGTACTTGACGACGCCGCATCTTTCGAACCACTCGTAAGGGGTTCCGTAAACTTTTGCATAATCCGGTGCGTTGATATGGAACCCAGGTTCAAAGACCCCCACTAACTTCGTATCGGGAAGGAGTTTTTTGAACATGTAGATGGCCGTCAGATATGGTGGGTTGTGCGCGGGAGCTAGGTCGCTGTAATCTTCCATTGCCTGCAAGACATCGTCGGTCAGCAGAACAGACCCATTCCTGTCTCCCGCCTGAATTGTCTTGAAGCCGATGCCGTCAATTTCATCAAGGCTCTCGAGAAGATCGAATTTCTTGTCGACAAGAACCCGGAGAGCATGTTCAACGGCTTCACGATGCGAAGGGATATTCATCTCATCCGAAAATACTGTCTCTTCGCCGATCCGGTATGCGACAGCTGCCTTTTCACTGCCGACGCGTTCGGTATAACCGCGCGCTATCATCGTCTCGTCGGTCATATCGAGCAGCTGAAACTTAAAGCTGGTCGAACCGATATTGCAGACGATGATCTTCATATTCGTGTCGCGAGCTTAAGCCCGTGGCTGGATAAAATCATCCTCAACCTAGTTGCTCTTGAGTTTCGCCAATACCTTTTCGGTGATTTCCCGGACATACTGCTCTGAGATCTCTTTCTTGCCGGAGCCGGATGAACTCATTGTCGTCGAAACAGGATGCTCATTACTCGGCATGGGTGTGGCGTCGCAGACCGCTACACGTCCCTTGAGACCGTAGTTATCACGGAGCGCCATTAGTCTGTCTCTCTCGAATTCGGGCAAGACATTCAAATTCCCTAGTTGAATCGCATTCCACACAATATGAGCGGTATGATCGAGAGTTTCCATCCGATGATATGCCGTTAATAGATCAGGGCCAAGCGTGAGAGCTCCGTGGTTCTCCAGCAGAATCACATCTGAGTTTTTGATGTGTTCTCTTATCGCATCAGGGATCTCCATGGTAGACGGCAAGCCGTATCTTGCAGTCGGGACTGCGCCGATCGTGAGCACGGCTTCAGGCAGCACACACTTATTCAGAGGTATTCCTGCGACGGCAAAGCTCGTCGCATATGGCGGATGTGCATGAACGACAGATTTTATGTCGGGGCGCTGCCTGTAGACCTCAAGATGCATCTTGAGCTCACTCGATGGTTTGTATTTCGGGTTCCCGGTAATGACGTTTCCATTTCTGTCAACCTTTATTATCATGTCAATGGTCATGAAACCCTTGCTCACTCCGGTAGGCGTGGTGAGCACCTCTTTGTCGTTTAGCAAGACCGAAATGTTGCCATCATTTGCGGCAACATAACCTCGCATCCAAATTCTTTTTCCGATCTCGATAATTTCTTTCTTCAGTTCCCATTCCTGGTTCATCGCATAACTCCTGGTCTATATTAGTTCTCTTAATACTTCCTTATGCGGATTCTTGATTATCGCATAACCTGCAAGCATTCCATCTTGTTTAATATATTCGACGGCGGGCCTTGCTGCAGCTTCAAGTGCGTCGATGTCTCCGGTCATTACGACAAATCCTTTGCCGCCAACGGCCATCGCGACGTGGACTCGCAAGATCTCCAGCTCCGCCTCTTTGATAGCATAGTCGGCTGCTTTGATTGCGGAGACGACGGAGAAAGTTTCAATCACCAATATCGCGTGGACTTCTTTGTCGGTGTTAATCTGCAGCGTGGTCGCGCCGGCGATCGCGGGAAAAACGCGCGGATCTATGTTGGGGATGGCGGTCGCATTCACAACTGAAAACCCGCCGATTTCTTTCGCGACATTGATTGCCGTTTCAACATTCGCGGCATCACCGCGCACAATCATGAGATATTTTCCCGAACAAATTGTCCGAGCCACCATCTTCTCCACGTTCGCCGATTTCAAAACCTCGTCCTGCACCTGAAACCCTTTATAAATACTGGCAAGCTCGATTATGCCAACCGCATTTCTAGTGTCCATTAGTTCCTCTGGATGACTATTTCGTCTTTTGAAATTTCTCTCACGATCCCATCAATGGAAGCGTGAATATTGCTCGATATTCTTCCAGTCGCTCTCCCGATCAGATCATATCTTTTCACCTGATCGCCCTGCTTGACGATGGCTACCGCAGGAGAGCCTAAATGCTGATTCAACGGCACCCGAACCGTAACGGGATTTATGTCCAACCTCTTCAGCGGACCTTCATCCTTGAACCTCAACACATCGAGTCTCTGCATGAGCTTCTGAGTTGGAACTCGGCGATAATCGTACATTGGATGAACCGATACCGGCCCTCCATTCCATTTTATGTTTTGCTCACGCAGTAACCGCTTCTCGATGACCGTCGCGCCCTTCGGATCCAAACCTTCCGGGCATGCATAAAGTGTGCACAGATTACATTCGCAGCAGGAGAAACTTCCCGGGTCGAGCATGGGAAAGTCCTCTCGGGTGAACATGCGGTTACGCATAGCGGTCTCCGGTCTTACCGGGTGACCTAACAAATATCTAGGGCAGAACTCCGTGCAGAAATTACATTGATCGCATCCGGCCTTGGCTATTCGATCCACATCATGGTCTGTCTTGAATCTTTCGTACATGGTAACGCAGTAATGATCGGCAGGTAAAACGATGAGTGCTCCCGTGCGTTTCGAAACAACATTGTCGAGATTATACTCGAGTGCCCCCATCATCAAACCGCCCGATCGGACGACATAATCCTGCGTGGTGATGTTGAAATGAGACAGCACTTCAGAAAATGTAATCCCGACAGGAACCTTTATGGTGGCAGGTTCTTCAACTGCACCCGCGACCGAAATAAACTTGTCGACGACCGGTTTATTGATTCCGATATTATGAAGCGTCTCCACATTTTGAACGATGCATCCAACCGAAATCGGCAAATCACCCGGCTGGACAAGTCTACCCGTCGTCATGTAAATCAGCGTGATCTCATCTCCTGCCGGATAAACATCTTCAACCGGTACAATAGCGATGTCGTCGTTCACTTTCGAATTGAGAAGTTCAATTTCCTCCTGATGTTTTTCTTTTATGCCGATGATGCCAGAGCGTGCGCCGGTAATCTGCATGACGGCTTTGAGTCCTTTCAGAACTTCATCCGGATAATGCAAAAGCATTTGCATGTCTTTATGAAGAAGAGGCTCACATTCGGCGGCATTCATTATCACGGTATCAGGATGGGAATCCAACTTGACGTGAGTCGGGAACCCGGCTCCTCCGGCACCGACAACGCCTAAACTCTCTATCTCAATCAATTCCATGACATATCGTCGCTAATTAATTATCCCGATAATCGATCGAATCGACAATTGCAATGATGATGGTTCTTATCGGAGCAAGTTCGAGGTTGAACAATGTCTTTGCGACGCCCGGCGCCCCTCCGCAGACAACAGTATCACCAATCCCTGCTCCTACAGAATCTACGGCAACCCATTCGTCCCCTTTGGGTGTTCCATCAGGAAGAATCGGCTGCACGACAAAGAGGATCTTTCCCGCATATGCCTCATGCTTGGTAGACGAGACCACTTTCTTTTCCACTCGCGCCAGGAACATCACACGACCTCATCCGCCAGAGCAACTACACTTGCGTTTACCGGAGCGAAGCCTGTGTCAAACGCTTGCGATGCATCGGTGCTTGTTACAAACACAATTCTCTCTCCTGAGGCGGCAATATTCTGCGGATCGGCGACAACGATCGGATTTCCGACTTTCTTACCGACAGAAGAAACAGGTTGCACGATGCATAACCTGCAACCGTCTAGCTCGTTTACTTTTCTCGAAGACCAGACGACACCTATGACAACGCCCAATTTCATGATCAGCTTTTGACTCCGTACGTCATCTGGACATCATCTACGATCGCCATGATCACCGCATCAATGGGAGCATTTTTAGTTGCGGCGGTCATCCGAGCCGACGAGCCATAAGAAAGGAGGACAAAACTCCCTTCGCCTGCCTGTACCGCATCCACGGCGACGTGATACGAGCTCAGCGGATTGCCTTCATGGTCAACCTCCTTACACAGGAGAAGTTTCTTCCCGTTCAGGTTTTCATCCTTCTGGGTCGATACGACTGTCCCAACAACTTTTGCGAAAATCATTTTACCGGCCTATTTGTTAAATGATTTTTCCAATTCATCGACCGGACGAGGAATGACGAGCTGAGATACGACCTCGCCTACTTTCGATGCAGCATTCGCCGCCGCATCGATCGCCGAGCGAACTGCGGCGACATCGCCTTCAACTACAAACGACACGTAACCGCTGCCGACCTGTCGCCACTCGACCAACTCGACATTGGCCGATTTAACGGCCGCATCCGCACCCTGTATTAGAGGGGCAAAGCCTTTCGTCTCGAGAATTCCGATTGCGTTTTTCACTGTCATTTTATTTCTCCTCAATTCATTTAGAAAATCTCTGTTATGCGAACCTCAGTGCACCGTGTGTCATGACGCGGCGCTTGCGGACAAAATTCAGAGGCGTACAGATTCCTTCGCCGGTCGGAGTGGCGATCGTGTGTGAGAAATATCCTTCGCCAAGGTCGCCTCCGTTGCCGCGCAGAGTGCCTCCGTTGATCGTATGAACATCACAGTCCAGAACTCTGGTGTATCTTGTCGCGCGGACGATATCGTTAGTAAAAATGCTGGCGGTATGTTTGAACCTATGTTCCGCCTTCAAGCACGCCTGCAGTCCATCTTCAAAGTCCTTCACCCTGACGACTGGAATGCACGACGTCATCTGCTCGGCGACGACCCAGGGGTGATTCCTCTCCGTTTCTCCGAACAACAACGGAACGTCATCGGATATTTCAAGACCTATTGCCTTCGCCAGCACATCGGCATTGCGACCAGTGTAATCGCGTTTGATGAGCCAGTGCTTGCCGGAGAGCTCGAGAGCAATTTTGCCAAGCCTGTCCATCTGCTCTCTACTCAACCTGACGTTGCCGGCTTTCGACATTTCATTCATGAAAGAATCAAAAACCGACTCAACTACGAAGATTTCTTTTTCAGCAATGCACAAAATATTGTTATCAAAGCTGGCACTCTGCGTGATCTCAGTGGCGGCTAATTTCAAATCCGCAGTTTCATCGACCAGCACTGGAGGATTACCAGGTCCAGCTGCGATGACTTTCTTCGGATAGGTCATCGCCAAGTCAACTACCGCAGGCCCGCCGGTGACCGACAGAAGATCAACTTTCTCATGGCCGAATAAAGTTTTGACGGCATCGAGGGTTGGTTCCGCAACGCATGTGACGACATTCTTAGGTGCACTCGCATCAACCATGTATTGATTCGCAAGCTGAATGACACGCGAGCTCACTTTCTTAGCAGACGGGTGCGGACTGAAAGCTATCGTGTTGCCGGCACAGAGTTGTATGATAATGTTGTTGATGATAGTCGGACCAGGATGTGTGCTCGGGGCTATATTGCCGATGACTCCAAACGGAACATACACATCAAGGGCAAGGCCGTTCTTTCCAGACCACGCTTTCGGCTGGAGATACTCGACGCCCGGGCTATGCTTGGCGGCGTTGACGTATTTGGCAATCTTATGCTCGACGCGGCCCATCCCGGTTTCTTCGACTGTCATTGCCGCGAGCTCTTCTTTGTGATCCATCGCCATTTGCCTAACGGCATCTGTAATCTTCTTCCTGCACTCCATGCTCCGTTCCCTGAACGACTGGAATGCCTCATATGCCGCCTCGACTGCGTCATTCATGTCTTCAAACACGCCCCAGTCACCTTTTTCGCTCTGCCTTGAAAGGTCGTGGCCATTACCGACTTGCGCCACTACTCTAGCGACTACGGTTCGTACAACTTCGGTCAACTGTGCGTCGTCTATGTCCACGTTACTCCTATGCCATCTACTTTGTCAGTTTCTTTTCCAAGTTCAACGGCTCAATCGGGAACTTCGGAAGAAGTTTTTCGGACGGCCGTGGAATGACAACTTCGGCGGCGACATTTCCGACACTTGATGCTGCCTGTACGCCGGCTTCGACAGCCGCGTTAACCGCTGCAACGTCTCCGCGAATGACGATGCCGACTCTTCCCCCACCAATCTTGATCCATTTTCCCAGTTTCACGTTGGCAGATTTCACCGCCGCATCAGCTCCTTGAATTGCAGCAGTAAATCCGACAGTCTCAATGACTCCCAATGCGTCCACCATTTTCACTTCTCCTCTTTTTCGATGCCGATTAATGCGAATACTTCTTCGTGCGCCGACGGTATGATATTGGTGCTTACCAGCTCACCGACCTTGGCGGCTGCATCGGCACCCGCTTCAACTGACGAGCGTACTGCACCGACCTCTCCGCGGACCAATGCCGTAACATACCCTCCACCAATCTCGACTCGCTTCACGAATTCCACATTCGCCGTCTTGAGCATAGCATCGATGGCATGGATCGCTCCGGCGTTACCGCGCGTTTCTACAAAACCTAAAGCCACTCGCGACATTTTTTCTCCTTCTAGTTTGATTTATGACCGCTTCTAAGAATTAATCTTCTTTTCGAAATAACATCTCTCGCCCCAGGGGTAATGACCGTTCCTTTCGGAAGGACAATTTCACGAACATTCGAATCGAGCGAGAGAAGATGATTCTCCGTAAGAACGGGGCTCCTGTAATTTTTCAAATCAATTATTTCACAGAGCTGCTTCGGGGCAGATGCAAGATTCGTCGACTTCTCCACTGCCGGAGATGAGCTCACTTTTATTCCATGTTTCGAAAGCTCAGCAACCACTTCTTTGACTATAATTTCAATCAGCTTTTCGATTGGCACTTCCACGATGAATCAGCCTCGAGTCGATTTCTTGTAGACATTTTTTTTGCCCGAAGAGACCGCATCCACAATTCCAACTATAGTATTGTCAGTGCAGACATTCCTCGTCGTGCTCGTCAACCTTGCGGAGGAAGAAGAACAAAGGAGAACGACATCTCCATCGCCCGAATTCACGGTGTCAATGCAGGCCGCAGTTTTCCCGGTATCCGTCAGCCTCTCATCGAGATACTGTACCACCAGAATTCTTAGGCCATCCACATTCCCTTCCTTCCGAGTCGACACTACTTTTCCGATTACCCTTCCTAGTTTCATCGTCTCACATCTTTCCTATGAACTCGGCGTAAGCTTCTTCCCGGATGTTTGCGGCATTTGCATCGTCGGTATCCAAATGGATCTGCAATTTCCAATTATCGTTGGTCCTTATCAGCACATTTTCGAAAACGGCACTCTTCTCTCCTCCCAGTCGAACTTTACAACGGTCGCCATTTTTCAATCCGAACATCGACGCCTCTGCATTCGACATGTGAATATGCCTACTGGCGATGATGGCACACTTCTCACAGTAGATTGAGCCGTTCGGACCAACCAGCGTCAATGGCGCCGCCTCGTCGATCGAGCCGGAGTTCGCAACCGGCGGGTCGATGCCTAAGAAAATTGAATCGGTAAGTGACAACTCGACCTGATCGTATTTTCTCAGTGGCCCCAGTATTCGGACATTAGCGATGCTCCGAAGTTTCGGACCGACTATCGTCACCATATATTGTGTTGCAAACTCTCCTGGCTGGTACAACGGTCGCATCGGCTCAAACCTAGCTCCTTTACCGAACAGAGCATGGAACGTCTCCGCAGTGAGATGTATGTGCCGATTGGAAACACCGACAGGTATCAAAGGATATTGGGAATTGGCTCCCTGGAGAGACGCTGTTGATCTTGGATCGGACCGAATAATGCTCTGAACTTCTTTGACGATGAACTCGACCAATTCCTCGTCAGAATAGCCTCGGTGTGTTCTGCATTCACACTCTTGCGCCTTATCCAAGAGCGTCTCTCCGTCAGTTTCTTGTTTCATTTCGCGACCAGCACCTCCACTCCGGCTTTACGGAAATTTTCAATTTCTTTCTTCGGAGCCGACGAGTCAGTGATGATTCTAGAAATCTGGCTTATGTCTGCAAAAGCAGACAAGCCGGTCTGCCCGAATTTGGTGCCGTCGACCAATATGGTAACTTCTCCGACCCTGCTTATGATTGCTTTTTTCAATTCAACTTCGATCAAGTGCGCGTCGGTCAGACCCTTCTTCAATGAAATTCCCAAAGCCCCGAGAAACGCTTTACCAATTGTGAGATTGTTCAGGAAATCGCTTGCCGGAAGTCCGGTGATCGAACCCGACGCATGTCTCAGGTATCCTCCGGGCAGAAGGACGTTGATGTTCTGACAGCCCATGAGCTCGATCGCGGTCCAGATACCGCATGGAATTACCGTCACGTCTCTCAACTCCTCACGCTTACGCAGAGCATGGGCTAATGCCAGCGCAGTAGTACTTGAGTCGAGCAGGATAGAGTCGAGGGAATCCACAAATGTTGCCCCGAGTCTTCCGATCCTCTGTTTCTTCTGTGAGTTGAGACTCTTTCTTGTCTGGAAATTGTACTCCTGTCTCGTGCGCTCTTCGACCAGCTGTGCGCCGCCATGCATCCTCGCTATCTTGCCGAGCTTGTCCAGACTATTCAGGTCGGCTCTTACCGTTACCTCCGTAACTTTCAGCAGGTTGCTCAGATCCTTGACTGTCATGGTCCCTTTAGCGGCCAACAACTCAAGTATTTTTTGATGTCGCATCTGCACCATAAGACAATAGCTCTTAACTCGAAGCCAATATAAAACCCCTTTCGTTTACTTGCAATATTCTTTCGACTTTTTTCGAAAATATTTCTTTTATTTTTGTGAGCACGCGAAATTGAGCCATTTAGAAGGGTTGTGGATAAGAGGGATGCTTGCGTGAACCGGGAGTGGGCCTAATTGAAATCTTTCACCAATGTCTTTCGCCTCAGATACAATGTTCTGCCGTGCGACGTGACCCGGTATTACGATTATTTGCCGGTAAAGAAATGCAACAGAGACCAATTCCCCGAAATGTGAGAACCCTGTTCCCTGACCTTACCCAGCAGACGCTTTCTTGAATGGCCAATATCTAATGCAATATACCAGCCCTAAGATCAGGAGTATCGCCCCCCACCACAAATCGGGATGCAACTCACTCAACGCGATTTGTCTTACAGTAGAATTGAACAAATAATATATTCCCGCTCCGATGATTAGCACTCCGTATGCAAACAACAATGCCCCGATGAAGAACCATATTTCAATGCGTTCAGTCCTTTCCATGATCACCTCTCACCAGAATACAATGTTAACGGCAATAAGCACGACCAGCACGACTGCCGCCCAAAATTTCGGATGTTTGTACCACGGACAGGGTCCTTCATTCGGAATGCGGGTGAGCCCATAAACTAAGTCCTTCAGTTCCTCGTCAGATTTCGGCTTTGTAAATACGCTGACTAGAACTGTAACACCCATGCAAACTAGGAGTGACCAAAGTGCGCTATACATGTTCACCGCCATGTCTTTTGCCAGCGGTGAGGTAGCGATGTACTGTACGTGCGCAGGGTTGAGCTGAGTCGGATCGAAATAGCCGGGAAAGACATGCACATAAATAAATTCGCCGACCGAGGTTAAGATCCCGGCAAGGAATCCCCAGAAACCTGCCGCAGGCGTCGCACGCTTCCACAACATCCCGAGTATCACGACCCCGAACAGCGGAATGATAAAGAACATGACGAGGACCTGAAGATAAATCAGAATGTTGCTAAACAATTTTGCGCCATAAGCTGTCATGATTGCGATGAAGACACCGATGATTGAACACCAGCGCCCCATTTTGACATAATGTGCATCGCTTGCATTCTTGTTGATGAGAGGACGGTACACGTCATACGTCCACACAGTTGCAAATGCGCTAACATTTCCCGCCATGCCGGACATGAATCCTGCAATCATTCCGGTGATTCCCAACCCGAGAAGTCCGGGACTCAGGTAGCGTGCCATCATCAGAGGAAGCACTTCGTTGTAACTATGACCCCCTGTTGCTTGGGCAACGCTCTCCGGCACCAAAGTGATTCCAGATTTCTGCGTCAACACAGCTAATCCTAACAATCCGGGAACCGTTACGATAAGGGGAACCATCATCTTCAAGGCAGCCCCGATGAGTGTTCCATTTTGCGCTGTCCTCAGACTCTTCGCGGCCATGACACGCTGCACCTGTAGAAAATCCGTGCACCAGTAGCCGAACGCGACTGCAAGTCCCAAACCGAATACCATCCCTGTCCAGTGCATTCCCATTGGGTTATTTGCTGGCGAGCCGAGATTAGCCCAGAGACTCGTAAAGTTCTCGCCCGGATGCTGGGCATTGATCGACGCGATCATTTTGCTCCAACCACCCGCCTCGATGATACCTAGGATTGGAATGAGCAGTGTGCCTAACCAAATCAGGAAGAACTGCATTACTTCGTTAAACACCGCTGAAAGCAATCCACCCAGCGCCACATAGACTGCAACAGTGATTGAAGAAATCCATATGCACAGGTCGAAATTCCATCCAAGAAGCATCTGCATGACCTTTGCCATCGCAAACATGTTCACACCGCAGACGAGGACAGTCATCAAAGTGAACGAGATACCTGCGAGAGATCGGCTCGCTTCTCCGTAACGCAGTTTCAGATAGCCCGGCACCGAATGTGTCTTAGAGATATAATAGAATGGCATCATCACAACCGCGAGGAATAGGATTGCCGGAATAGCACCAATTAGATATGCATGTGCACCAAGCATTCCATACTGGTACGCCATCGCCGACCAGCCCATAGTTTCTAGCGAACTGAGGTTTGCCGAGATGAAGCTTAGACCGGCAATCCAGGCGGTCATTTTCCGACCAGCCATAAAGAACTCTTCGCCGGTGGCTGTGTATTTCTTGAGATAAAAACCGATCCCCAATACCACAACGAAATAAAGAAGGATGATGGTTAGGTCGACCGGCGTCAGTGAAAGGAGGTGGGATGAAATACCGGCGCGTGATTCTGCAAATGCAGGCTGCGCAAGGAATGAAAGCAATAGCGAGGCGATTGCCAGAGGTTTCAAAAGTCCCAGGTTTGTTTCCTTTGTTCCGTTCAAATTCACTGGTGTTCTACATGCCGATTTAGAAGTTAACCACCTTCCCCTTTTCCTTCCAACACTTTTGCGAGAAGAATTTCTTAGGATATTCGGGCATGATCAATCGGACCATTTACGACATTGAGTTAACCTGACTCTGTCATCTTCGAGCTCTTCAAAAGCCATGTGCCGGCTGCGACTGCATTGACGGCAGAGAACACAACATCCGAAAGCCAGTGTGCATCGTAATATATTCTGGATAGCGATGTGAGCACGGCGATGACAATCCAGACCGATTTCCACAAAACGTTTTTTGAATAGCCCGCCATGATGATCGAGAGAGAGAAGACGACGGCCACGTCTCCCGATGGAAAAGAAAGATGCGCGTTGGGAGTAGTTATAAAAGGTGAGAACATTAGATGTCCGTGCCAGGCGTTTGGTCTCCACCTCCCAACAACCGATTTCAACGAAATCGTGATCAAGCCTGAATAAAGATACGATTGGACGATCATCAAGCCTTCCACTCTCGCCTTTTGTGAATTCGAAATAAGTCCGACAACATAAAATCCCAGGAACAGATACAACGTGATAAATCCGGTGCCGAATATGTGCACGACACGGCACACTTCATCGTCAGCGGGAGCATGGATCGCAAAAAAAAGATAACGAACTGTCTCATCAAAATATGCTGCCACGACCAAAAGCAGAATGAAACCTGAGAACAGCAACCATTGCCGCCTTTTCCAGTGGAGCGGAAGTGAATAATACCTTCCCCACTCGACAAAGAGTTTCTTCAGATCTGCGAGTAGATATTCCTGAGATCGGCGCATTTGTCTACGAAAAAAAATCCAAGCTCTCGTTCATGATGCCGGCTAAAATAGAAATGGAACAAACATTTTCGTCTTCTTCATATAGTCAACATAACGAGCTTCAAACTTACTTATGTTAACAACCTCCTCAGCTCTTGCCGTTGCCACAAATGATACGACCGCGCCGACTATCAACATCGCACCAAAGAGGGATGGCAATTTGAAGAAAGCTCCAAAGGCCAGAAAAAGCAATGAGGAATAAAGCGGATGACGGATGTACCTATACACTCCGGTCTTCACAAGTCGTGCAGTCTCTTTAGTGTCAGCGTTTAGCTTGCCCGCGAACCTTAATGAGTAGAGGCCGCATGAGACCAAATAGACTGACGCAGCGAGAAGAATCCAAGAAAGGATCTGAGTCGGCGAAGATGGATTCTTGAACCAAGAGGGGGCGCTGGAGATGAGAAGAAGCAGGACGAATTCCAATCCGAAAAATCTATAGTAGCCATAACTGTAGCGGTCGCGTAACGAGTTTCTTGACAGGATAGCAATTGCGGCGGATGCCAAAAGGAATACTAAGAGATCGACGGACATTCTTCCATGACACAATAAATGTCCTTAAATGTAAGATGCGAGAATACAGAAACAAATAGGAGGACGAGACCGTCCTCCTGTAGATGAAAAGCGATAATCAAGTGCCGGCCGTCTGCAGCGGCACAAATAAAACCGGGTTCAGTAAGTCCTGACCTTGATGGAAGATACGCCGGCTTCAACCGTTATGAGAATCTTCTTCTTTGAACTTTCGAAGTTCGACGTGCGGTAAGTGCTATCATCTAACTTCGAAAAGTTGGGAAACGACTTGCTCGAAAGTTGCGCATTATCCTCTATCTCACAGCCAGATGATGATGGAACATAGATTGTGATAGTGGATGCACCGGCATTGATATTCAGGTGCGAAGTATCGGCCTTGTCGCCAAGTTTCACTTTTATGGAGGAAGCTCCGGCTTTCAGTCGGGCAGTGCGAACTATGTAAGGGGTCAAATCGAAATCGACCGAACACGCGCCAACGTCCATGCTTAATTCCCAGTCCGGCTTCGTATTCAATTTCATTTCAACATCATTCTTTGTATTGCCGAAGTGCCAATGATTTTCGCTGCCTTCAAATGAAAGATCCAGATTCTCGCTCGAACCATCTTTGTCAGCGTTCAAAGAATACGTTCCGACGTTTGATTCTGTGTGGGCATAGAAAAGATCTGAAGTTGAATCGGATAAAGAAAACGATCCAGCCCCGGCATTCAGTGACAACCTCGCGTGACGGATGTCTTTGTCCATGTCTTGAGAGAGTTCCTGAAGGTGTGCCGGCCGACCATCACGATGAAAAATGTTATGGAAATTTCCCCAACCAACAGAAGCGACCGAGAAAATCCACAACAGGACCAACAGTGAAGTAATTGCGAATAGAACAGTCTTTAGCTTTGAATCAGAAACAAGCACTGATATCCCGGCAAAGACCAGAAGTATGGGCCAGAGCCTGAACATAAAATGCCAGTTAAGTTCCAGTACATCGAAGTTCGATAAGAACAAGGCGATGCCAAGGATGACTATCAGCAGTCCTGCAAACAGTCTACTGACCTTCATGACTTCTCTCCTTTTCTTCTTCTCTCCTGATCGAGTTCAGGATGAGTCCGGCGCCAATGGCCACGAGGATCAAAGGCCAGGTGTCGGAGAAACTGAAGTGAGGCAGATAATTATCAGCGAGGAAGAGGCCTCCGAGAACTATCAAGATCACGCCTCCCAGGACGCTCCCGCGTCTTTTTTGATACCTGTGTTCGAAGTTTTGATTTTTCTCTTGCATATCAGCAGCTCCTTCCTTTGTAGACGTAATCGGCTCAGTCAGAAAATGCTCTTTCGGTATGACAACCCATAGAATAATGTAGGCCAGCAAACCTGCAGCTCCTGCGAGGGTAGCCACCACGAAGACAACCCTGACAAAAACGGGATCGATATCGAAGTACTCGCCCAGTCCGCCAGCCACCCCAGCAATGATCCGGTTCTTTCTAGATCGATAAAGTCTGCGTTCCATTTTCGTACTCCTTTCGAAATAGGCTACGACGGAAGCTCTAAAAAGTTACTCTATTACGAAACTCTGGGCCACTGACTGGATCATGGTACAGCTCCCTGAAATAAAAAAACCGACATCGCACATGAGCATGTACGATGTCGGCCCAAAGCTTTGGCGGCTTTAGATCTTCTTTACTTTGGCCGCTTGCAACCCTTTGGGGCCCTGTTCAACTTCGAACTGGACTTTGTCGCCCTCTTTCAAAGTCTTATAGCCTTCACCGACGATAGCTTTGAAATGAACGAATACGTCGTCTCCGCCTTCGCGAGAGATGAAGCCGTATCCCTTGGTTGCGTTGAACCACTTAACGGTTCCTTGCTCCATTGCTGGATCCTTTCAATAATGTTACTGAATATGTACCCGAGCCGTCGCGCCAGATGTTCTTGGCTTATACAGAATTGTCCCGATCTCTATCGGGATCCCGGCCGGTGGCCGGGACTGGCAAATCCGGACAAACGTCCGGAGATGACCTCTGCATATGATGCTACGCCTCGTGTAAAATCCGCAGCAACGGAGCCCACACATCTGCGTGTCGAAACACATCGATGAGCAGACACACGGGGAATTACATCTGCAGCTACAACCTATAAAAGCATGACTCCTGTTTCGACTCGCTACAAGCGGGATCGAAACTGAATCACCTCTGCCGCCGAGTTGTCAACTAAATGCGGCTTGACGCCAGGGGCGCCACTTGGCGCAAACAGCCGAACAGAACTCACTTCCTGTGATGTTCGGCTTCCCGAACTTCCTGTTCGGGAAACGGTGTACTGTTATTTGCGCGTATATGATAGCCTTTCGAGAATTCAAATGCAAATGCTAAGTGATGAAATCATAAAGTGTTCCATTTGACCTCTCGGATACGAGCCGGGAATCATCTTACGCAACCGGAATGACGAAAGTAATCGAGGAGGTGAGTTTGGAAGCGTTAAGCGTTCAGTTACCTGCTTATTGATTCTTGTCCGAAATCTCTGAATTTGCCCGCGAGGTGACCCTCCAATTCCTCAAGCGTGAATGGTTTATGAAGAATTCCCATGCCTCCCTGACTGAGAATCTCCTGCACTTTTCCCTCGGCGCTATATCCGGTCGCAACCAGAATCGGGAGATCAGGTTTCAGTTTATGGATCTCAAAGAAAGTCTGATTCCCGTCCATGCCGGGCATTATCATGTCCAAGATGACTACATCGATTCTTTGATTCTGTTCGATGGCTCTTAGTGCCCGTTCCCCGTTTTCAACTGCGACGACATCAAAACCGAGAATTCTCAAAAACTCCGTGAGCAATTCTCTCACTTGAAGTTCATCGTCAACTACGAGACACACTTTGCCTTCGACAATTTTTCTGAACTCTCCGGTTTCCCGCTGATAATCTTCCGGTGCTTTTTCTAATGACGAAGGCAGATAGACTTCGAAAGTTGTTCCATTTCCAACGTCGCTGTAGACGGCAACATCGCCGCCATGGTTCTTCACGATTCCGTACACCACGGAAAGTCCGAGGCCGGTACCTTCCCCTTTCGGCTTGGTAGTGAAGAACGGCTCAAAGATGCGAGACAGGTTCTCTTTCGGAATTCCATGGCCGGTATCGGAGACTTCCACAACGACATAGTCTTTCCGGTCAAGACTGAGGTTGAGCTGTGCGACGTTCTTGGCCAGCTGGAATCGAGTTGAGATTTTCAACTTGCCTCCATTGCGCATCGCATCTCGTGCATTGACCACAAGGTTCATTATCACTTGTGAGAGCTGCGATTCGTCTCCTTCCACTGGTGGGAGATCGCTATCGAGATTCAGCGATACCTCAACATTCTTCTCAATCATTTTTTTCGTCATCTCTGCCGTTTCAACACAAATGCTGTTGAGGTCGACGTTTTTCACCAACGTCTTCCCGGCCCGCGCGAATCCTAGGAGCTGCTTCGTTAGTTCGGCAGCCCGCCTTGCGGACTTCTCCACCGTCGACGCATAACTCGACAGCTTTTCATTCTGTTTCAATTCAAGCCTAAGGAGGCTCGCATATCCAAGCATGACTCCCAACATGTTGTTGAAGTCATGTGCAACTCCACCAGCAAGAGTGCCTAGGCTTTCCATCTTCTGAGATTGTCTCAACTGTTCTTCAAGTTGACGCGTCTCGATCATCTTCATTTCGCGATCGTATTCCGAAGCAAGTCTCTGACGAATGATCCGCAATATGCTAGTCTGTGAACGGCTGATACTCTGCGCTCTCTTGCTGCCGAGCAAAATCACCCCCACGCGCTTCTTCGCGACTTCAATTTCAGAGGGATAAAAAAACTTCCAGGAATCAACACTCCTCCCGCTTTCTCCATAGATCCCGGCAGAAGCAGGCAGAAATCTGCTGAGGAAAACGATGCCACTGCTGTCGTTAGCGAGTAGCTCAGTGATCCGTTCAACTTTTGCGGTATGTATAACGACTTCGCCGGCCTTGACAACGTAAGCAGCACTTGAATCCTCCCGCTCATCGTAGTCTCCTATGTACACAAACTCGGCGTTAAAGACGTTCTGAAAGGAGCGAGGCATAATCTTCAAACAGCTCTCCACCCGATCGCTTGACACCGACTTCGTACGCTTTCTCTAACCAATCGTTTGTGCGCACGATGTCTGAGACATCATTCAGAAATAGAATCCGTTTGTCAGTTCCGTGGTCAATGCCAATTGCACTCGAAACGACATCAAAATAATGACATAGCCCATCTATCGTTGCAGTTACTCTTGAAGTTTTCCCTCCGTCTCCGACCAGAAGCACTTTGACGAGCGGTCCGAACGAACTTTCGTCGAAGAAATCGAAAATCTTCCTGCCAATCGACAGCCTGTTCTTCAAACCGAAGGTCAAGGAGAATCTCAAATTGGAGAACTCAATTTTTCCGCTGCCGTCGGTGATTACGATAACATCGCTGCTTGAGTCGGTTATTGTGCGATATCGCGACTCAGATTCTTTCAGCTCGGCAAGTATTCGTTCTTTCCTGATTGCAAGTGCCGCTTGATGGGCAATGCCTTCCAGAAAGTGCAGCTGCTCACGAGTAAATGCACCTTTCTTCTGGAAACTGTCCAGCGAAACAACTCCCAAGGCTTCATTATCAACAAGGAGAGGAGCTGCAATCGCTGATTTCGCCTTCCCAGCTTCTGGCAACTCAGACATGACACTGAGCGAAGGGTAAGAAGTAGCGTCTTCGATAATTGCCGGAGTGCATGTCGTAAAGACTCTTCCACCCCAACCCTCACCAGGGGCTATTGCAAATTTCTCCTTCATTTCTTTTGAATATCCGATTGAGGCTGTCACCCTTAATCTATTCTCCGTCTTGCTGTAGATAAGAACGACCCCGGCATCGGCTTCGGGAACAGCATCCCTCGCCGAGGTTATCAGCATCTCCAGAAGTTCGTCAAGGCTTCCGCTGTGCATTAACGAAGCGCTAATGTCGAGAAGCTTCTGCAGCTGCTGGGTTTTCAATTTCAAGTTTTCATCAGCGATTCGATCATCCGTCACGTCGCGTGCCACGCCGAGAAGTCCTGTGACCTTACCATCTTCGAGGATCGTGGCAACGTTATATTCCGTGATGCCGATCTCTCCTGATTTTCTCAGAAACCTGAACTCATATCTGCTCGGGACATCGCCGCCGCTCATTCGCTTCGCATAGTAGCCATTGACCTTCGGCAAATCCTCGGGGTAAACCAGTATGTCAAATTCATGTCCCAGGACTTCCTCCGACTTGTAACCCGTGATGTCTTCGAATTTCGGATTCACGTACAATATCAGCCGATCTGTTCCTATGAGCACAACAGGATCATTGACATTCTGAAGGACAAGGCGATAGAGACTCTCGCTTCGTGACAGGTCATCGTACAGACGCGAATTGTAGAGGGCCGTTGCCAGTTGCGACGTAAAAATCTCAAGTGCGTAAAGATCGGGTTCTTTGAACGGCACGTTCTTCAGGCGCGTCAGTGCAATCATTCCGAGAAGCTGTCCGCGATAAGTGATTGGAGCGGCCAACAAGTGTTCGAGCGCAGGTTTCTCAGAAGGATATATCGACAGCGGATTCAGATGAGCGTTGTTCTCCAAAACAGGCTTGACTTCTGCAGCCGCTCTTCCGATTAATCCTTTGCCTATTGGAACCTCGACAGCAATAAAGTCGGGCCTCTTTCTCTTTCTCAGGACTGCTTTTTCCTCGCGGAGAAGCTGTAGCCTTTCATCATAGAGAAATAGGCGAACTACATCGGATGGAATCAGCTCGTCCAATTTCTTGTGAATAATATCGAACAGTTTTCCAAGCTCAAGATTTTCATGCAGCTGGAAGCTGGTTTCATGGATGGCCGCCAGTTTCTGGTTCTGAATTATCTGTTGCTTGACACTCTCGTTGTATTCAAAGAGGAGTGAACTTATGTGGACAATGGCATCGAACGCTTCGAGCTCCTCATCGGTGAAACTTTCCCTGACATTTCCGACAAGCATTCCCCCGAGCAATTCATCTTTGTTGTAGAAAGGTGCGTTGTATATCGACTTGACCCCGGCGAATTTCTGAATCAGTCTGGCAGCTTGCGATGGCATCGTTGTTCCAAAGACATCGGCGAAATCGGTCCCTACCCATGGTTTTCTCTCAGCGGTGTATTGATCGACGACGCAGTTCTGCGGTTCGAAGGGAAAGACAAATGAATCCAGCGAGATCCCGAAAAATTTCTGGGCCAACTTGACGAGTTTACCTTGCGGATAGATGCCGTGAACCGTGAAACCGTTTTCACGCTGCAAGAATCGCTGGAGACTTACAACTTTCATGTCAAGCTTCTTTACGACTTGCTCCGCCATCTCCTGCATGACAGAATGCAGATCGTTTGTTTCAACCATCTTACGGACGAGAGACGCAAGAATCTCGAGCTGGTATGACTTCAAAGTTGATTGATGTCTGGCATCTATCGCCTCCCGCACGAAGCTCGAATTAACGATGTTCTTCATCAGAATTCTTGGGAACATCTTCAAGACGACACCCGTCAGTGGAAAATAAGCGTCCGCTCCCATGCGTGTCGCTTCCGTATTTATTCTGTCAGCGAAGTCCCTTGAAATCAAAACGGTTGGAAGAAACGGGTCTACTTCCTTCGCGGTTTTCAGAAGCGCCGGCACATCTCCTATGGAAAGGTCGTAGTCAACAATCAGAGCATGATATTTTCCTGAGATCAGCTTCTTGCTGAGTCCCACGGAGCTTGATAGAACCTCAACCGAAAACCCCATCTTTGATGACTCCAGAATCCGGCTCAATTGCTCGCGAAGGTCCATCGAGTCTTCTAGGCAGGAGTATATTCGTTTCTTGAAATGAAGTCTCGGTCGTCGGCATAGCTGACTTCTATTATACGAAAAATCAGGATACACCTCAAAACGTTTAGGTACAAAGGACGGATTGAGAACAATGATGACCAGGCAGGAGAAAAACCGATGATGACACTTTGAATGCGTGGGACGTTTAGTATGCCGTAGCTGATGAAAGTATTTCCCGACGGACGCACCCTGTCTTCCGCCAGATCAGTTCACCGGCATCTGACATTCCCTTACAAAAAGACTCAGCTCAGCGGAAGAACAACTCCCTGCTGAGCCGAGAAACTAGCCCAGATAGGCTCTCAGAGCCTTACTGCGAGTGGCATGGCGCAGTCGGCGAATCGCCTTCTCCTTGATTTGCCGAACGCGCTCTCGAGTTAGATTGAATTTTTCCCCGATTTCTTCGAGCGTCAACGGATGCTCCCGTTCAATCCCAAAGTACAATCTTATGACTTCAGCTTCTCTGTCGGTCAACGATTTCAGGGCTCGCTCGACTTCGGCCCTTAACGATTCCTTCATCAGAGTATAGTCCGGAGGAAGCTGGTTGTCGTCAGCCATGACATCGAGGAGTTTGTTATCCTCTCCCTGCACAAACGGCTGGTCGACTGACAAATGCCTGCCGGAGATTTGAAGAGTCTTGTCAACCTCGTAGAGACTCATGTCGAGTTGTTCCGCTATTTCCGATGGGCTCGGCTCGCGTTCGAATTCCTGCTCGAGTTCACTGAATTTCTTCCCGATCTTGTTCAAAGCGCCGACCCGGTTCAGCGGCAACCTGACAATTCTTGATTGCTCAGCGAGCGCCTGGAGAATGGATTGTCTGATCCACCACACTGCATAGGAGATGAACTTGAATCCGCGAGTCGGATCAAAGCGCTTTGCTGCCTTGATTAATCCAAGATTACCTTCGTTTATCAGATCGCCGAGCGAGAGGCCCTGGTTTTGATATTGTTTCGCAACGCTTACAACAAACCTCAGATTCGCCTTGATTAACTTCTCGAGAGATTTCTGATCATTCTCTCTTACTTTAATCGCCAGCTCAATTTCCTCTTCTGGAGTCAAGAGGTCGACTTTTCCAATCTCTTGGAGATATTTGTCGATCGTCTGGTTCTCGCGAGAAGGATATTGCTTACCGACTTTGATCATTTATTATTGTTCCTCATTAACTTTCATGGCCGCCGTCTCTCAGGTTTATTTCCCTGATGTTTCATCGCGCCGGTCGACCTCCAATTCAATATTAACAAAAATCTCCCGGCTTGGGCTCCCGAAGTTGCAATAAAAGCTCGGCGGTCGAACACAATCCCGGACTTCGCTGGAACTTCTTGAAATTGCGTGGTGCGCCAAGACCATGCGAAGCACGCTGCAAAGAGTGAGGACTTTCGTCTCCCTCTGTAGGATGTTTCCTGAACAACGCCGAGATCTTGGCTCGTGTCTTAAAATGTCTGCAACCACGGAAGCAAACGCTTTCAGATACTAGGCGTATACTTCCTTTTCATTACACTTACAGAGCTTGACCAAACTCCTGTTGTATTTATAAGTTCCCTTCTGACTCTTCTCTGCCGAGATGACGAGAATGCTCTGTTTGATCTCCCCGCATTTTGGGCATTCAGTACCTTTTTTTCCCGCAAGTGCCTTTGCAGCTTTTTCAGCAAAACTTGACGTCTTTGCCATTGACTCTTCTCCTCTATTACAAAATTTTCAGGACATTGCCGCCGCTCGTGTGCGCACGTTGAAGAACCTTTTGCGCAGTAATTAGAAACTCGGACGGCTCGTTCTTCCCATCAATATTCAGTACAGCAACACTTATTGTTGCCATGTAGTTTCTAGTTCCAATCGGATAAACTTTTGCAGCCAGGTTTTTTCTGAACTTCTCGCCCCACGCGAGGGCTTCGCTCTGAGAGAATCCTTCCAGTATGATTCCGAAAGAATGAGCCGAAACCTTCCCGATCGCGTCGTAGGGTTTCAGCCAGCCCCGGACTGTCTCCGCAACATCCGTAAGTATATAATCAACTCCATCAGTCGAGAACCGATTTCTTATGTCGTCGATTCTGTCCAGCCCTATTAACACCAGGGCGCTCTTGATTCCGAGGTCGGCCACCCTTCCCATCTCTTCCTCAAGCCTTTCAAGGAAGAATTTTTTGTTCAATGTTCCAGTGACCCTATCGAACACGACGAACTTGTCCAGAAGCTGATACACAGAGTTGACCTCCGCGACAAACGCCCCCAGGCTGACCAGTTGCTTTATGCCTTCGATCTCGAGGGAGGAAAACTTCGAGGGAACCAGACTTTCAACGGTGATTGCACCGAAGCAAGTGTTAAAGCCAGAGAATGGAATTGCCATGAACGATCCCTTTCCGGACGGCTCTCCCTGGCTGAATCTGTGTTCTTCAACTTTTGAAAGATCTTCCATGTAAAGCGCTCTGTTCTCCCTGATCACTTTCCCGGCAAGCGTGTCGTTCAGACTTACCCTGCATCCTTCATCTACGTATTCATTGCCGGAACGTTTCAATATCCGCGACACCGACCAGGAGTGCAGATCGTTCTGCGCGACCAATGCGACGAATTCAGCATCGACAGTGTCAGATATCGCTGTGGCCACAGTCGTGAGAATAGAGCTCAGGTCGCTCTTAGACATTAATTCACTCGTCAGCCACTTCAGTGAGTTGAAAGTTGTCTTGATAACGCTAAGGTCGTATTTGTCGGTAAGTGCGCGCAGGATCGCCGACAACAGACGGGTGAAGTTTCCGAGTAAAGGAACGGTTTCACGCCCGAAGCCTTCCTCTGCCAAGCTGTCAGCAACAAGGACTGCAATTACATCGTCCCTATAAAATATCGGCACGCCTATCAGACTCTTCACGCCGCATGAGGTTCCGTAATATGGCACAACGTCAATCTCTGCCGCTGGGTTTATTTCGGAAATAATCTCCGGTTTACCGCTAATCGCTATCCTGCTGATCACGTCGTTTCCGATCGGAAGACGTTGTTCTTTCGTGAATGAACTCGAGTTAGTCAATTTGTCCGCGACAGCCAGAAGATTCCTTTCTCTGTTAACCCAAAACAACACGGTCGTATTTGCAAAGAGAACATCTTGTACCAATTGGAGAAGCTTGTGAAGAATCGAATGAAACTCCGCCCTTGGCTCGGCAGGAATTTGCTCTTCCGGCTTGAAGTACAACGTGTCTATGATGTTGAACCGAGGTCCTTCCTTCCTAGGGGTGAACGTCCGTTGTGATTCAGCAACGGTCGAAGGTTGTGGCTGGCTCGCAATTTCTTTTTGCGCATGATCAACCTGCGGCTCTTCGTATTCCGCATAATACTCCGAGCTGATATCATCAAAGACAAATCTCTTTACAGGTTTCTTCGGTTGATTGCTCATTGGTGAAATTCAGAAGAGGTTAATCGCACTTCTGTCCATTTTGCATATAATATAATAGAACTGCGGGTACATTTCCAACGCTGCTGACGTCAAAAATCCCTACGAACAATCAAAAGTAAATCTTTCAATTATTTGAAACACAAAGAGTTATGATGTAAATTTTCGTATGTCTATCAATTCATTCAATCCGACAACCGGAGAGTTAATTGGGAAAATTGAAACCACGTCTCTGTGCGACTTTCCAGGGATTGTCTCTCGTGCGCGCGAGGCACAATTGGTATGGATGCAAAAGCCTTTCCGCGAACGCGAAGTACTTGTCAGAGAGTTTGGAGACATCCTGCTCCGCAGAAAGAGAAATGTAGCAGAACTAGTTTCTCGCGAAAATGGAAAGCCTGTCGTTGAGGCTTATACGTCCGAAGTCATTCCCACGCTCGACATAATCAAATACTTTTCAAGAAAAGGAGAACGAAAGCTTCGGCAGAGACGGGTGAAAATCGGCATCCCACTCATGAAGACGAAGAAAGCATTCGTTCGGTATGAACCCTACGGAGTGGTCGGAATAATCTCGCCATGGAATTATCCTCTGTTGCTTCCGGTAGCTCAAATTGTTCCCGCCCTTCTGAGTGGGAACGCGGTCATTTTCAAGCCGTCCGAATATACACCATTCGTGGGAGAAATGATTGCGCAACTTTTATGGGAAGCAGGAGTCCCGCTGGAGGCATTCAACATCGTCCAGGGTGCAGGGGACGTCGGCGCAGCTTTGGTCTCATCTGGCGTGGACAAATTATTTTTCACAGGTAGCACCTCGACAGGTAAGAAAGTTTCAGAACTCGCGGGAAAAAATCTGACTCCGGTGTCTCTGGAACTTGGCGGCAAGGATGCGATGATCATTCTTGACGACGCGGATATCGAAGCAGCGACGAGCGGCGCGGTATGGGGAGCTTTCATGAACGCAGGACAGACCTGCGTTTCAGTTGAGCGTTGCTTCGTCCATGAAAAGATATACGATTCATTTCTCACAACCCTTCAGCGTAAGGTCAATGCCCTCCGCGTCGCCGGAGCCACCGGCAATGACGTCGACGTAGGACCGATGATCCACAAGGCCCAGTTCGATATTGTGAAGCTACAGGTCGGTGACGCAGTCGACAGGGGAGGAAGAATTGTCGCCGGGGGCATTTTCTCGGAAAGCGGTGGAGTTTATTTCATACCTCCCACTATTCTGGTCAACGTTTCAGCGGATTCTCTTTTGATGAACGAAGAGACTTTCGGACCAATTCTGCCTGTCCTAAAGTTCGACTCGGACGAGGAGGCGATACGGCTCGCTAATGCTTCGAGGTTCGGGCTATCCGACTCCGTCTGGACAGGGGACAAACGTCGCGGACTTGCTGTCGCTGAGAAACTTCAAGCGGGCGCGGCAGTGGTGAATGATGTGATCGGTTATTATGGAATCAGCGACGGAGTGGTCGGTGGGGTGAAGGAAAGCGGCACGGGCCGCGTGCACGGAACGGAAGGGCTCTTCGAGATGGTCTATCCAAAATATTACGAGATCGAGCGCGCCCGGCGGATGAAGAAGCTATGGTGGTACAGTTATGACGACAACTTGCTTTCCTTCTTCGAAACAGCGACCGACTTCCCTCTTTTCAAAATCAATCTTCAACAGAACCCGAGCATTATTAAGGCTTGTGCCTAAATTTGTAAGGATAAAGAAAATATGAAACTTTACGCTCTTGCTTTCGGAGCTCATCCCGATGATGTGGAGATGAGTTGCGGAGGAACTCTCTCTCTGCTTTGCAGAACCGGAAAGCCCTTTGGAATCGTCGACCTCACGAAAGGTGAGATGGGAACACGGGGTGACGCCGTGATAAGGTCAAAGGAAGCCAAGGAGGCCGCCAAGATACTGGGTGCTGACGTGCGTGTCAATCTCGACATGCCCGACTCTAACGTAGAGCTTAGCCGCAAGAATCTCCTGAAAGTTGTCGAGGTCATAAGAAGATATCAGCCTGAAATAGTATTTGCGCCTTTCAAAGAAGAGCGACATCCTGATCATATGAATGCTCACAAGCTCGTTAGTGATTCAGTCTTCTATTCCGGCTTGATGAAGTTGAAGACGGGGAAGTTTCCCCGACACCGGCCAAGGCGTGCTTATTATTACATGCAGCATAGGCAGTTTATTCCGACGCTCTATGTCGATATCTCGAACGACTTCGACACTAAACTCGCTGCCATCAAAGCTCACAAATCACAGTTCTTCAATCCGTCAAGCAAAGATCCGGAGACAAGCCTCTCTACTCCGGAATTCCTGGAGTATCTTATCGGCCGAATGAAGTACCATGGCAGAATGGCTGGCGTCAGATATGCTGAGCCTTTCTGGACCACAGAAGCGGTGACGATCCATGACTTCGACGCGATAGTCTAAGTTTCCAGCTAACCGCGCATATCACTTGTCAAGGATAAATTCCGAAGAGGAAATCAGCCAACGAGTGATGTTGGACTCAATGCGATGTCGAATTCCAATCCGGCAGAAGTAGCCAGGGATTTAAGCTTGTTTAGCCGACACTTCGAATCCGTCCAAGGCTCTCGATGAGTGTACGTACCTCATCTTCCGTGTTATAGAAATGGGGCGAAACTCTTATCATTCCCTGGCGAACAGCCACCTTGATTTGTTTCTTCTCCAATTCCGCTCGGTAGACTTCAGCGTTTGATACCGGAATCGAAACAATTCCTGATCGCTCGTGACGAGGACTATTTACATAAGCGCGCAGTCCCAAAGTTCTGAGCTCAGAAATCAAGATGTCACTGAGATCAAGGACATGCTCTTCGATCGCGTCGATTCCCGCTTCCAACAAAATGGAAAGTGACTCGTGCAGACTGGTTATGCCGATGTAGTTTTGTGTGCCGGATTCATATCTCCTCGCAGACTCGTCGAGGTCCAATCTGTATCTCGTAAAGTCTCCAAAGAAATTCTTGATGCTTGTCCAGCCGAGGTAAGCCTGCTTTATTCTTTGTTGAGTTTCCTCAGAGACATACGCAAGGGCTATTCCTTGAGGAGCCATTAGCCACTTCTGTCCTCCGGCAGCAAGAAAGTCGATCCCCATTTGCTTGACATCCACTTGAACCACGCCGGCTGACTGTATCGCGTCGACAGAAAAAATGATCCCACGCTTTGTGCATATCTCGCTGATTGCCCGGAGATCCGACCGATACCCGGTAAGAAACTGGACGTGACTTATGGAAAGGAGTTTAGTCCGAGGAGTGATCACGGATTCAATATCCTCGAGCAAAATCCTTCCATCCCGGTTCTTCACGAAATCTATTTCGACACCCAATCTCTTTAGATTCAAGAACGGATAGACATTTGCTGGGAATTCTATGTCATTAAGAACAATTCGGTCTCCCGTTTTCCATTCGATGCCGGTGGCAAGAAGATTAATCGCATTTGTCGTGTTATCAAAAAAAGCAACGCGGTCAGGAGTTGTATTCAACAGTCTTGCGGTAAATTCCCGGGTTTCTGTCAGAGTATTTTGAAATGACGAGTAGTTGTCGATCTCAGTCGTGCTGCGTTCATCAAGATATTTGTTGATCGCCGCAACAACCTTTGTTGAGAGGGGACTGGTCGCAGCATGATTTAGATAAATCGTTCCGGATTTTGTGACAGGAAATAACTCGCGATAAGAATTGATGTCATACCTTAGCATTTGTCTACCTCTCTCAAAGGCTATTTGGAAAAATTAGTGATATCAGGCTTGGGCGCGTGACTCTTTCGAATCGGATGACTTTCTCTTCCAGTAAATGTACATCGGGATGCCAATCAGGATGAATCCTAAACCGGCAAATGATTGCAAAGGTGCAGTCACGAGTGTGTTAACGACAAACCAACATGCGATCACAACAAAGAATAGGGTTGTGTATGGATACCCGAGTGTTCGGTACGGTCGATACATGCCCGGGAGTTTCTTTCTGAAGACGAAAACTGAAGCGGCGGTCAGTCCGAAGAATATCCAATCGGCAAAGACGGCATAGGTAATCAGCTGGAGAAAATTGCCGGATAACAACAAAAGAATTGCCCACGTTGATTGAAAAATTATCGAGAAAGTTGGAGTGTGGTACTTCGGGTGCACATACGCAGCCAGTTTGAAGAATATGCCGTCTTCCGCCATTGCATAATAAATTCGTGGCGCACTCAATGTGTAGATGCCGGCCGTGCCAAATGTTGATATGATGATTGAAAGAGAAATCAATGTCCCACCGATGGGACCAAAGAATCTTTCCGCTGCATCCGCCGCGACGTGCGGCGAGGCTGCGATCTCCTGCACCGGCAGCAGACGAAGGTAGACAAGATTAATGAGTGTGTAGATAAGGACCACCAACGACGTGCCACTGATTATCGCCACGGGCAGGCTTCTCTCCGGTTTCCTGGCTTCGCCGGCGAGGAAAGTCGCGTGCTGCCATCCTCCATATGCCCAGAGAACTCCGACCATTGCAATAGCAAGTGAGCTGAAAACGTTTCCATTGAAACTCTTTGAGAACAACGGGTAGAATGGAGTGCTGCTTGATTTCCCGACCAAGAAGCCAAAGATCACCAGCCCCGCAATCGCTAACACCTTCAACACCGTAAACAGACTCGCGAAAGTCCCTCCGGCTCTCACACCGAAATAGTTCACCAAAGTCAGAAACACTATGCCGAGTATAGCTGTCAGCTTGACGCCGATAGCCGAAAGATGCACGAAGTATCCGAAGTACGAAGCATAGACGAGAGAGATCGCCGCCAGACCGCCGGTGTTGACAACAAGGAAATATGCCCATCCATAAAGGAATCCCCAGAGGCTGCCGTATGCTCTTGAAAGATAAACATAGACTCCGCCTGCTTCAGGCATCATCGCGCCCAGCTCCGCATATGTAAGTGCACCGCACATTGCCATTATTCCGCCGAGTATCCAGACAGAGATGATTAACAAAGGCGACGGAATGGCTTGTGCGATTGATGAGGGAGTCATGAATATGCCTGCGCCGACGATGGAACCGACAACCACCATCATCATGTAGAACGGACCCAAGGCGCGAAGAAGTTTCTTGGCCGCTGTGGTCTCAGACATTGACCGCACGCTCAAGTGGGATAGACCTTGTCATCCGGCAATGCGAACGCTGCAATTCATTTCTCAATACTGTGCATTAGAAATATTGAAAGATATTCTTCACAGCATTCTGATGCAATTGAACACGTAGTTGTCACTAAGGCTGTTCCAGAAAGGTGCTCAGGAGCATTCAATGTCACTTGACTGGGCAGACGATTCGTGATCCTGCAAGCTGGTACGGTCTATTGAACGCGATTTTTCTCAGGGGGAATTACCTCAATGTTTTGACAAAAATTCGTTTGCTCATTAACTTAGAAGTAATGCTGGATAGACTTGCTTTAGTATTGATCACCATTTCGATGTGCGCGAGTTCAAGCCTCTCTCAATCCATCCCTCGCAGGGAGAATGCACCGGCGACGTTATGGGTCGTGGCGTCAAGCAAAGACAGCGTAACGGTTTCTTTTGCTTATGCCGTTCCATTTTCCAGAATCATTTTCACAAAAAACAACGCTCCTGCGCGCGGGTTCAACGCGACACTCACATTTTCAGTCGATGCAACTGATTCCCTTTCAGGAACAAACTATCATAAATTTCACGAAAAGAAAATTTCCGCCGATAGCTTTTCGGAGACTCAGAGCTCGCGACTATTTGCGGAAGATCTAAGCACGATCACTATCCCGAAATCAGTTTACAAAATTGCCACGGAAGTCCGTGACGACGGCCAACAGATTACATATCTCAGTCATTCCGATCGGAAAACCTTTGGCTACAGTGGCCGATCTGCGATATTCTCAGAGGTTGCGGAAAAGACAGGAGGCAAGCCAGCCATTCTATCGACGATCTTTCTCGACTCAGTGTCCTCGCCGAGGGTTTTCCCGGAGCTTTACGATAACGTGGCACAGTTCCCAAAAGGTATCAATGTGGCAGTACTTACCGAGGACAGTGGATCGACACCTCTCACACTGACACTTGAAACGAAAACTGGAGTCATCATCTCGAAGCTGGATTCAATATCTCCGCTGAAAGCAGTCCTCGAGACAAACGATTCCACAGTTTCCTTCCGCGAGATTCAAGACTCAGCTCACTCACTTTACATAGCAGATTTTAAGGTTGACACACTTCAGGAAGGGAGTTACGAACTCGAAACCTCCCTCAAAGGTGAAGTTGAGAAGTTCCCCTTCTCTTATGAGTGGGTGGACAAACCGTTCACGCTGAGGGATCTCGACATGGCCCTCTCACTTCTGAAGTACATCGTTCCTGATTCCGTTTTTTCTCTCATAAACTCGGGGAATGAAAAAGAGAAATGGGAGAAGTTTGATGAGTGCTGGGAGTCGCGAGATCCTACCCCGAAGACGGCGTTCAATGAACTCGAGGCCGAGTTCTACGAAAGAGCGGATTATGCGTTTGACCATTTCAGAACTGTCGGCACCAACAATGGTGCAACTACAGATCGAGGAAAGGCCTACATCCTGTTCGGCAAACCCGCCAACGTCAAACGCGAATTTCGCCCCGACGGAACATACGAGATATGGTATTATCCCAATCAGAAAAAGAGCTTGGTGTTC
This sequence comes from uncultured Bacteroidota bacterium, assembly GCA_963704305.1. GTDB lineage: Bacteria > Bacteroidota > Ignavibacteria > Kryptoniales > JAKASW01 > JAKASW01. The sequence goes on from OY969888.1 coordinate 3,942,807, forward strand.
AAAGAGCAAGGCTACGGGGAATTCAAGCTATACCGGACGGAGAATTTATGAGCGTCATCGCAATTACTATAGGTGATTACAACGGGATCGGACCCGAAGTCGCCTTGAAGTCGGCTGCGAGCCGTACAATACGAGCGAGCTGCACGCCGCTGCTCGTTGGCCCGTTCGAGGCCTTTCAATTCTACGCAGACAAATATTCCCTTCGAAGAAAAGTGCTCAAGGTGAGTTCGGTCACCGAAGCGGTGGGAAGAAGCGAGATTGCGATCATTGACATATGCCCGGACTTCCATGAAAGGATCAAGCCGGGAAGACTGACCAAGGAGAGCGGCCTTTGGGCCGGGAAGTCGATAGAAAAGGCGGTCCAGTTGTGCGTTGACAACGAAGCTGCGGCAATAGTGACCGCCCCGCTTTCAAAAGAAGCACTGCGGCTTGCGGGATACTGCTATCCCGGTCAAACTGAAATGCTGACCACTCTTTCCAGGTCCAAGCGGTCGATAATGATTATAGCATCAGGATATGCTCGTATCGCTCTTGCCACGATTCATTTGCCTGTGTCCGAAGTCTCTCGCTCATTGACCAGGGAGGGGATTTCTGAAACTCTATCGATCTTCGATGAATCGATCAGGAGAGACTTCGGGATCAGGTCGCCGAGGATCGCCGTGCTCGGTCTTAATCCTCATGCCGGAGAGAACGGCTTGATCGGCCAGGAAGAGAATGAGATAATTCGACCGGCAATTTCAGAAGCGCACTCGATGAAGATAAATGCCGTCGGACCCTTTCCCGCCGACGCGTTCTTCGGCACCTACCGTGAGGGATCTTATGATGGCATACTGGCGATGTACCACGATCAGGGACTTATTCCGCTCAAGATGAAATCATTCAGTACGGGAATAAACTTCACCGCCGGCATAAACATAATCAGGACCTCGCCGGATCATGGTACGGCCTTCGACATCGCAGGAAAGGGAATCGCCAACCCATCCAGCACGATTGAGGCAATAAAGCTGGCTCTCGAAATCGTGAAGAACAGAAAGATAGCGAGGAACTGATCCATTCCAGTAAGTGCGTCAAGGGAAAAATTCGCCGGTTTGAATCTCAAGCATTCGATGAACCGCAAAGATTTGTTCGCGCTCAATGCCGATCCTGTTCCGCCCTACACGGAATCCGCAGCTATTTACGATCACATGATGCGAAGTGTGAACTACAGAAGATGGTCCAGGTACGTTACCAGACTCATGAAGCTCGCCGATAATCAGATCCGCACATCAAGAATGGAGAAGAAAAGATTGTGTGAGCTCGGCTGTGGTACCGGCAACATATCGCTTAACATGTCCAAACTTGGGTACGATATCACCGGCGTTGATATATCCGCGCCCATGCTGGCGCTGGCCAAGAAGAAATTTACGAAACGAAGCACGCCCGAATCGAGATTTTTGAACCATGACATGGTGACTTATTCTTCAAAGGATTCATACGACGTTGCAATATGTCTTTACGACAGCATAAACTACATCGCAGAGGCGGCTCTGCTTAAACAGTTCTTCAGGAATGTCTTCGTAAGTCTGAAGCCAGGAGGTATCTTCGTTTTTGATGCAAGCCTGGAATCGAATTCTCTGAGCGATCCTTCCCTGTTCACACAGCGGGGAAAATTCAGAGGCATTTATTATCAGCGACTTTCCGTCTATGATCGGGCAACAAGGATTCACACAACCCTTGTCAGAGTCAAAAGAGACGGGCAGGTGTTTGAGGAGGTCCATCGCGAATACGTTTACAAAATCGATACGCTCAGGCAACTGGCTGGAGAAGCTGGTTTCAAGGAAAGATTTGCAGCCGCAGATTTCACGATGCATGAAGCGAATGATGAAACGGAGAGAGTTCACTTCGTTTTGGCAAAGCCGAATTTAGAAGCGGTCGGAGAATCCGATCATGATTAAGTGTTTGAATGTATCGTTCGCCTACGGCGAGCACCTGATCTTTTCGGAAGTGAATCTATCAATCGAGAAAGGCGAGTTTGTATACATAGTCGGCGAGACGGGGTGCGGAAAAACTACGCTGATGCGCTTGGTTTACATGGATCTGGTACCGACCGCCGGTGTCGTGACCGTCGATTCATTTTCTTCCAAGACACTTAAGAAAAGAAAGCTGCATCTGCTCAGAAGAAAACTCGGAATAATCTTCCAGGATTATAAACTCCTCGACGACAGGTCTGTCTATGCCAACGTGACGTTTGCATTGCAGGCTGTCGGCTGCTCACCACGCGAGATGAAGATGCAAGCGGCGCAAGCACTCACTCAAGTCGGCCTGATCCATCGGAAGAACTCGCCGATAAGTGAACTCTCCGGCGGGGAGCAGCAGAAGCTATCGATTGCGAGGGCAATCTCCAAGGACCCTGTCGCAATTCTGGCCGACGAACCCACAGGTAATCTTGATCCGGTGATCTCAGCGGATATCCTTACTCTGCTGAAGAAAATTAACCTTGGTGGGACCACAATCCTACTTGCTACGCACAACTACGAGCTGATTAAGAAGTTTCCCGCAAGGACTGTGGCTATCAGGAATTACAATTGCGAGGAGCTCAATCCGTTGACGCTATAGACACTTCTGCCAGGCGTCGCTTCTTCCTGAATGATACCTAAACGTTTGTGGCACCCAACCTGTGAGTCACTCAATCGCGAGCTCGACTCTCTTAATATCTTCGATCTTTAGCATCACCGCTCTTTCAATCCCAGCCCTGAGCGTCATCGGCCGGAGAGGACACTTTGCACAAGAGCCCAGGAACCGGACACGCAGAATCCCATCCTGCTCCAATTCGACAAACTCCACACTTCCGTTGTCGATCGCGAGGAACTTGTTCGCCTCGATCAGGATTTCCTTTGTTCGGTCGATTATTTCTTCGAATGCAGGCATCATTTACTCATAATCGAATTGTTATCACAGCGATATTTCTATCTTGGGCTTACTCTCAACCGACAGGTTCGTTATGCTTATCTGTGCCGCGAGCCGACGTGCGATGGATTGTATCATCTGGGATTGTTCCGATTCCGGTTCCATGAGAATGATTGGCGTGCCATTGTCGCCACCGATCCGAATTGGCGTGTAAATCGGAATCTCTCCGAGAAACGGGACACCGAAATTCGCGGCGGTTTTCTTACCGCCTCCGTGACTGAATATATCTTCACGATGTCCGCAATGGGAGCAAACGAAATAACTCATGTTCTCAATGATTCCGAATATCGGGACATTCACCTTCTGAAACATTCTCACGCCACGCCTGACATCTGCAAGAGAGACATCCTGCGGGGTAGTGACGATGACCGCACCTGTCAGCGGGATTGCTTGCACGAGAGTAAGCTGGACGTCACCTGTCCCCGGCGGCAGATCAAAGATCATATAGTCAAGATCGTTCCAGATAACATCCGTGAGAAATTGTTTCACGGCGCCGCTCGCCATAGGGCCGCGCCAAATCATCGGCGTCTCCGTGTCCACCAAAAAGCCGATGGACATCATCTTGATTCCGTATTTCTCTATCGGATGAATTTTGAATCGCTTCTCATCGATCCGCTCTGTCTCCGGTCTCTCCGTGACACCGAGCATCAATGGAAGAGACGGGCCGTAAACATCGGCATCTATAATTCCTACTTTCGCTCCGTCCTTAGCGAGAGCAGCAGCCAGATTAACTGCAACGGTGGACTTGCCAACCCCTCCCTTTCCGCTTGCAATGGCTATGGTGTTCTTCACACCTGGAAGCAACTGCTCCTTGGCTTGATTTGCGTGGCCAACGACCTGGCTTGTCATCACAACGTTTACTTCTCCCTTGAAACCAAGTTTCCTGATTTCGTTTGTCGCTTGCGATTTCATCTCGTCTCTTACGGGACAGGCGGGGGTGGTGAGCTGAATCTCTATGTCGACTTTGCGATCTGAGAGCTCCACCTTCTTGACGAACCCCAAAGAGACAATGTCCCTGTGAAGGTCAGGGTCGTTTATGTTTGAAAGTGCAACCAATATTTCGTCACGCGTCATTGAATTCCTTTCCCAGTTGGAAATTTCTTTTCAATCCTTAAAGGTAAACTTAGCAATCAAACTGGTATGATACAAATGAGAGTGAGGCCTCGCGCATTTCAATATTCGGATAATCTTACCTTGCTGAATCAGGCGAAGATTTCCCTTTCTTTTCATCTGAGAGTTTTATTCTGTGGATCGTATCTGTGAAAAGCGTATCTAATTCGACAGTGCCGACGTAAGGAACAAACCCGAGTTTGCGTGAATCTATGATGATGTTTTCGCGCGCCCGCTCATCCGGTGGAGAAACATAATCGATTTGAAAAATCTTAATCTTGAATCTCTTCGCCTTCTCGATCAGCAGCGTCGATTCACGATCTTCTATGCTGTCTGCCCGGATCCGATATTCCTCGGAATCGAAATCGTAGTAGCTCATCAAACCTTCGACTGCCAGTCCATCGACGTAATTGCCGATTTGATCGATGATGCTCGAGCCTCCGTCGACAACAAGGTCATCGTTCCCGATTTCCTTCCTGATCTTCCTTATCAGAGAGGCTGCGCAATTCGTCGTGGCAGGATATTCGTTGAACAAATCAGAAAGGTCGACAAACAATCCGCAGAAACCTTTGTTTCTTATTTCGGGGATTCGATCCTTGAGTATTATTTCTTGCCACGCAGGATTGCAAATGTCTGCATAGTACCGGTTGCGCCAATGTGAATCGGGGGAGAGAAGCATTGACGTGTCGACAAGATCAAAGTAGTCGCGGTACGTCTCCGCTTCGGCAATGTTTAAGTATGCGATTGGTATTGCGCCAAGTGATTTTAATTTTGCCACGTCTGTCGAATCGTTATTTGCCGGGTCAAGGACAAGCATGTCGAACTTCCCAAGCTCGCCGAGTGAATCGTAATCGAAGTATACGACAGCAAACGTGCTTACGTTGCCGAGTGAAATCGAACACGGCGACTTGTGTTTTTCCTGAGAAAGTCCAACGACGTGCAGAATCAAAATTACGAATACGATTTTTCTCATGTCGTTACAGGAGAATGTAAGCCAGAAATGAAGCAATACAAAAATGTCGGCCGAACGACGGAACGTCGGCCGGAAATCATGGCTGGTTCGGGCCTTCGACCTTCCAATTCATAGCTGTCAACTTTCCCTCTTCCCTGATCTCTTATCGTAAAACTCCGTTTTTCGTTTTTCAATTCTGAAGGATATTCCTCGCGATGACCATTTTCTGAACTTCACTCGTGCCTTCACCGATCGTAAGCAGCTTCGCATCGCGGTAAAGTTTTTCGACCGGGAAGTCCTTTATGAATCCGTAGCCACCATGTATCTGGATTGCTTCTTCCGTGCACCTCACCGCAATTTCGCTGGCGAAGTATTTTGCAGTTGCCGCTGCAAGATTGATGTCCTTGCCCTGGTCTTTAAGACAAGCAGCTTTGTACATCAGGAGCCTAGCGGCTTCGACTTTCGTCGCCATATCAGAAATCTTCCACTGAATCGCCTGGAATTCCGAGAGGTGTTTTCCGAACTGGACCCTCTCGTTCGCATATTTTAAGCTCGCATCGAGCGCGCCCTGTGCAACACCGACCGCAAGCGCAGCGATCCCGATACGTCCCGCATCGAGCACCTTGAGGGCCTGCCTGAATCCCTCGCCCTCTTTCCCGATCAGATTCTTCTCCGGAACAGGCGCATCTTGAAAAATCATCGTCGACGTGTCGCTTGCACGCATGCCTAGCTTGTTTTCTTTTCTTCCGACAGAAAAACCGGGTGTCCCATTCTCAACGATAAATGCGCTTATTCCATTCTTGTTTTTCGATGGGTCGGTCGATGCCATCACAACTATCGTTCCGGCTACGGATCCATGTGTCGTAAATTGCTTTGCCCCATTTAGAACAAAGAAGTTTCCTTCACGACGTGCAATTGTGCGCAGCGATCCTGAGTCGCTGCCGCTCGCCGGTTCTGTGAGACCCCATGCCCCGATTTTTCTCCCCGTTGTCAGATCGGGCAGATATTTTTCTTTGAGTTCTTCACTGGCAAAGTTGTATATGTGGCTTGTGCAGAGACCGTTGTGTGCGGCCACAGACAAACCGACAGATGGATCGACCTTCGAGATCTCCTCGATGATCGTACAATAGTCCACGCAACTCAAGCCCGCACCACCATACTTTTCGGGAAAAGTGACCCCCATGAAACCAAGCTCGGCAAGTTTGTGCATGATATCGAATGGGAACTCCTGAGCCTCATCGTATTTCATCACGGAAGGCTTCATTTCCGTTTGAGCAAACTCTCGCGCGAGTTCGCGTACCTGCTCGTTCTCGGGAGTGAGTCTGAAATCCAACATAGCTTTCCTATCTTTCAGAGAGATTACGCTGTCTTTTACCGTTCGGTTAACGATCCCGCGATGTGGAGTCAGGTCAACCTCTCGTCAGCTCCTCCACAAGCTGATTCGCAGACAGCTTATTTGTTAATACAAGCTCTAGATTGTCTTCCAATCTCGAGAGCCGCTCTTTGGTCCAGAAATCCTTACGCAGGCTCTCTCCGACAATTTCAAAAATTACTCTTCGTATTCGGTCTTTGCGTTTCGTAAACAACTTATTGGTCTTTAACAAATAGTCCTGGTGCCTTTTGATTCCTTTGACGACTTCATTGATGCCCCTGTTTTCACTCGCCACCGTCTTAACAATAAACGGAGTCCATCCGTTCTCGTCCTGAGTGTTTGCACGACCCTCGCCTGGTTCCGTTCGATGCCCCGATATCTGGAGGATGGTAGAGATTGCATTGTACGACTGTTCGACGCCTGGCCTATCGGCTTTATTCAACACAAAGAAGTCTGCTATTTCCATAAGGCCCGCTTTCATCGCCTGGACCGAATCGCCGGACTCGGGCGTGAGGACGACTACAGTGGTGTCCGCAGTCTCCACTATATCAAGTTCAGATTGACCGACACCAACCGTTTCCAGCAACACGTAATCGAAACCTGCCGCATCAAGTATATCTGCCGCCTGATGAGAAGTTTTGCTAAGGCCTCCCAGACTGCCGCGCGTCGCCATGCTTCTAATGAAGACCCCGTCCCGCAAACCCAATTCCATCATCCGGATTCTGTCTCCTAACAGAGCACCTCCGGTGAAAGGACTTGTCGGGTCGACCGCAATTATTCCCACTCTCTTTCCGCTTTCGTTGAGTGACTTCGTAAGCTTGCTCACTATCGTGCTCTTCCCTGCACCCGGAGGGCCGGTGATTCCCACTCTATAGGCACGACCAAGTCTGTGATGAATATTCTCTAGAAGTTCAGAACTGGAGTTGTCCTGATCTTCGACGATTGAAATGGCCTTCGCCACAGCGAGTTTCTCGCCTGCAAAAAGTCTTTCAATCAGACTTTCTTCTGCCATCAACCGGCAATCTTCTTCTTGAAAAACCCCACCGTCAGTCTTATCCCTTCGTTAAGATCGACCTTCGGTTCCCAACCCAATAGTCGCCTGGCTTTTGAAGAGTCGATGACGCTTCGCAATTGCTCGCCAGGCTTATGCGGGCCATGTTTTTCATGAGCCGAAGAACCAGTCGCCTCTTTCAAATAATTGAACAGAGTGTTTACATCCGTTTCCTTCCCCGTGCCTATGTTGAACGTATCCGGCTTCTCATATGCGAGCGCAAAAACGTTGGCGCGTACAACATCCCCCACAAAAGTATAGTCACGCGTTTGTTTACCATCTCCATTGATCACAGGCTGTTCGCCGCGCAATAATTTGTCCGCAAAGATTGCGACCACTCCCGCTTCACCATGAGGGTTCTGCCGGGGACCATAGACATTCGCATAGCGAAGGACGACATATCTCAAACCGTAGATCGCATTGTAGTAAAACAGATATTTCTCCACCGACAATTTTGCAATTCCGTAAGGTGAAAGCGGCCGCGTGGGGTGACTTTCATCCGCAGGAAAATAGTCCTGCTCCCCATATATCGCTCCACCGGTGGAAGAGAAGATAACCTTCTTGACTTCAGTCTTAATACAGTTCTCCAGAAGATTAAGAGTTCCAACGATGTTAACACCGGCGTCGAAAATCGGATCTGCCACTGAACGCCTTACATCCATCTGCGCTGCCAGATGGTTCATCACATCGAATCTATTCTCGTCAAACACCATACCGATCTCCGGGTCGCGAATATCCATCTGGAAGAATTTCACCTTGGGATTCAGGTTGTCAAGCGAACCGGAACTCAGATCATCGACGACAAACACTTCGTGCCCGCCATCGACATATGCGTCTACAATATTGGAACCTATGAACCCGGCTCCTCCGGTTACAAGAATCTTCATTTGCGATTCCTATTTCTTTTTTCGAATTCTACCGCATTCTTTGCGATGTCGCGGCGGAAATAAATTCCGTCAAATGTTAATTGGTCCATACGTTTGTACGCCAGCTCGGCAGCTCCGGTAATTGAGCCGGAGTAGTCAATCCCGGTCACACCCAAGACTCTTCCACCTGACGTGACAATTTCGCTCCCAATTCTCTTTGAGCCCGAATGGAACACTCTCGTGTTTTCGCAATCCACTTCCAGACCACTTATTACCTTTCCCATTTCATACTCATCCGGATAACCTCTGGAGGCCGCGATCACGCAAACTGCAGCAGCATTATTTAACTGCAAATTGTATGAGCCGATCTTCGCCGTCGCAGAGGCTTGCAAGAGATCGAGCACCGACGAATCGATGAGCTGGAGCACAACCTGTGTCTCCGGGTCTCCGAACCTCACATTAAACTCGACAACCTTGACGCCTTCGTCTGTCAACATCAGTCCGCAATACAGGCAGCCTTTGAAAGGAAATCCCTCTGCGTTTGTTCCCTCTATTACCTTCTCAATTATTTCCGCCTTTGTCGTCTTCAACTCGTTATCGCCAAGGAAAGGTGTCGGTGCGTAAGATCCCATCCCGCCTGTATTTTTTCCTGTGTCGTTCTCGCCGATTCTCTTATGATCCTGAGCCGCCGGCAGGATAACGTAATCCTTTCCGTCAGTGATCGCGAAGACTGACGCCTCGACGCCCGTCATGAATTCTTCGACGACGACTTGTTCACCTGATCTCCCGAAAATCTTCTTGACGAAATATTTATCCAGTTCAAATTCTGCTTCCGAATATTCACCAACAATCGAGACTCCTTTGCCAGCGGCGAGTCCATCTGCCTTGAGCACGAGTGGATAACTTGCACTCTTCAAATAGTCCGAGAGGTCTCTTCTTTGTTGAAAAGAGAAAGCTTTATGCGCAGCAGTTGGAATCTTCCATCTCTTCATAAAGTCCTTCGCAAAAACCTTGCTCGTTTCGAGGCGCGCCGCAAGTCTCTCAGGACCGAAAACCAATTTTCCTCGAGCCTCGAACGCGTCGACGACGCCCGCGGCGAGCGGTTGCTCGGGACCGACGACCGTCAAGTCAATCTTGTTGTCGTCGACATATTTCAGCAGGCCAGGGAAATCATCTGTCTTGCAGTCAACAGTTTGATTCCGAATTGCAATTCCGGCATTTCCGGGAGCACAGTAAATCTTCGTGCTGCTGTCTCTGGAAATTGCATCGACCAGAGCATGTTCGCGCCCTCCGCTCCCGATGACGAGCACTCTCACTTTTCCTCCTCCACCTTAACATATGAACCGCGGGTGTCGAGCTGCGTGGTAAGTTCTCGCGCGAGTTCTCCAGCCAGCTTGAATCGGTCAAAGCTACGCGCAAACTCGAAGGGTACCTCGGGTAGCAGATTCCTTTCCCACAACTGGCAGTATTCGTAGATGGCTCTCTTTATTCCGGGAACGTCATCAGGGTTCAAGACTTTCCCCGCACCGCATTCAGCGATGGTACTCCTGGCCACTCCATCAGGAACAAGACCGAGAATTGGCTTTCTGCTTCCGATGTACTCGTACAGCTTTCCGGTCGACACCATGTCCTCACCCTTCCCGTTTCCTATCGTCAGCCAGAGCACATCGCTTGTTATCAAGTAACGAACCGTCGATTTGTGATCCAGATATCCAAAAACTTTCACGATATCCTTCAACCCCAAAGAGTCTATGAGTGCCAGGTTTTCCTTCCGGAACGCCCCAATAAACACCGCCTCAATCCTGTTCTTGAGCTTAGGCTGTTCCTTTATCAATTCGGACAAGGCTTTGAGAAAATACCTGGGAGTTCTGTTGCGGTAGAAAGTGCCAGCATAAGTGAACCTCATTCTGTCTGAGAAGGGAAGCTTGAGAGTATTCTCAACATGAAAGTCTTCAGGATCATAGCCTTGTGGGATTATGGCTATATCGTTATAGCTGAGAAAGCGATAGCGGCGGATCATCAGCTCCTTGATTCTCCGGTTTATTGTAATAATACGATTCGATCTCCTGAGAACCTTCTTCTCGAGATTTTGATGAACCATCTTGTGCAACGGGGTTATATAAAAATGCAGCGGATTGTCCACCCAGGCGTCGCGGTAATCCAACACGAGAGGAATGTCAAACTCCTGTGAGAGTGCGGCGCCGATAAGGTGACATGTGTACGGCGGCGCCGTCGACAAAATGACATCGAACTTTTCTTCCTGCAGAAGTTTCCTTCCCGCCTTCACTGCTTCATGCTTCCACCCTACCTTGTTGTCGGGAACAAAAATGGCCTGACTCACTCTGCTCAGGAAATTGCGCAGTCCCTCGCGTGGCATCTTCACGGGCTTGCCGCTTTCAAAAAGGCGTGTTGGGTCAAGTGAATTTGTTCTGATTGTCCGGATGTTGTTCTCGGTTACTTCACGGAGCATTCCATAGTCGAGCGCGTAATAAGCAGTTGGAGTCACAGTCAGAACCGTTGGCGTCCAATTATAGCTGGGCAGATACTTCATAAATTTCAAAGTCCGCTGGACTCCGCTCATGCCCATTGGCGGGAAATAGTATGCTATGACAAGAACTTTATTATCCATGAAGCGAAATATAATAATCTAATTCTTTTGGAAAGTGAGATAGCTGAACCACGCCATCCTTCTTGACAAGAAAATCATCTTCAATCCTGACTCCGCCAAGACCGGGAACATAAATGCCCGGTTCAATCGTTATCACATTTCCTTCCACGAGCACATCGTCGCTCGTTTTTGAGATTCGTGGGAGCTCATGTACTCGGAGCCCGATACCGTGCCCTAGGCTGTGGCCGAAATATTTTCCGTAACCTTTTCTTTCGATGTAGTCTCTCGCCGCCCTGTCAACTTTTCTTGCATCGACACCGGCGCGGGCAGCAGTGATTCCCCTTTTTTGCGCATCATAAACTATCTGATAAATCTCAGCGAGTTTCCGTTTGATCCGAGATCCCGTTTGAAATGTGCGCGTCAGGTCGGAAGAATATCCGCCGTGGAAACATCCGAAGTCTAGTGTCACGAACTCGTTATCTTCAATCACTTTATCAGATGCAGCGCCGTGAGGCATCGCGCCGCGCTCGCCGCTGACAACGATCGTGTCGAACGATTCTCTCGAAGCGCCTAAAACCTTCTGGTTAAATTCTAGAGTCGCGGACAGATCAATCTCCCTTTTTCCGACCCATGTCTCGCGAGTAAGCAAATCAAGTGCGCTACCGCTGAACGAGCATGCCTTCCTTATCCGTCCCACTTCCTCGTCTGATTTCACCGAGGCGAGTTTCTCAATTACCTGCGAAGTTGTGACAAAGTTGCAGTCCGGTATTTTCGCTTTCGCCTCTTCAAACGATCCAACGGACAAGTTGTCTTCCACGCCAACAGACAATTGCCTCCCGGTGCTTCTTCTGAAGAACTTTTTCGACAAGAACTCGAAGAAGGCGCCGGCGTAAACCACCACTTCGCAGCTTACGACTTCCTTTCGCGATTGCGTTTTATAACGAAAGTCGGTGAGGAAATAGGCAGCGTCCTGAAATACCAAACAGAAACCTGATGTCCCGGTGAAAGTGGTAAGGTATCTGACGTTCGAAATGTCCGCAACGAAAAAGGAGTCCAGGTGGCTTTTCCGCAGATATGCCTGGAGCTCCTTCACAGAGTTGAGTGAAAGCTTCTGCAAGTCGGTATATATCATAAGTGATAGTTCGGCGCCTCTTGAACGATATCGACATCGTGAGGATGACTCTCACTTAATCCGGCGGATGTTATCCTGACAAATCTCCCGTTCCTTTTCAGCTCGTCAATACTCTTGCAACCGAGATATCCCATCGCAGCTCTGAGTCCACCAACCATCTGATACACGGTGTCGGTCAACGGACCGCGGTATGGAACTCGCCCTTCAATCCCTTCGGGCACAAGCTTCTTGATGTCGTCTTCTGCATCCTGAAAGTATCTGTCGCTGCTTCCTGCTTTCATCGACTCGAGCGACCCCATACCTCGATAAGTTTTGTACGCTCTCCCTTCGTACAGGATCTTCTCGCCGGGACTCTCTTCGACTCCGGCAAAAAGATTACCAATCATGACGCTGTCTGCCCCTGCGGCAATTGCCTTCGCGATGTCTCCAGTCTGTTTGATTCCACCGTCGGCAATGATCGGAATTCTGTACTTCGCAGCTGCAGCGGCGCATTCCATCACCGCTGTCACCTGTGGTATCCCGATCCCCGCAATGACTCGTGTTGTACAGATGCTTCCCGGTCCAATTCCAACCTTCACTGCGTCGACACCAGCTTCTATTAATTCAACAGTTCCCTCTTTCGTTCCGACGTTGCCCGCCATGAGCTGAAGTTGAGGATATCTCTTTCGGAGGGTCTTCACCATCCCGATGACGCCGCGGGAATGTCCATGTGCAGTGTCGACGACGATCACATCAACGCCAGCTTTTGCAAGTGCATCCACTCGGTCTAACGTTTCCGACTTCACGCCAACTGCTGCACCTACCCTCAGTCTTCCCCGCTCGTCCTTGCAAGCGTTCGGGTACCGTTTTTTCTTTTGAATGTCTTTATATGTTATGAGTCCCCGCAGTTTACCCGAGGAATCCACGACAGGAAGCTTTTCGACCTTATGCTTCTGCAAGATCTTTTCTGCATCCTCAAGAGTGGTTCCGACTTTCGCGGTGACCAAATCGTCTTTTGTCATGAAGTCTGTGACTTTGCGATCGTGGTCGTCTACAAACCGCAAGTCTCTGTTCGTGAGTATCCCCACAAGTGTTTCCCCGCTGACTATCGGAATGCCCGAGATGTGATACTTGTTCATCAGCGCAATTGCTTCGCGAACAGTATGATTCGGGCCGAGCGTAACAGGATCAGAAATCATCCCGCTTTCTGAGCGCTTGACACGATCGACTTGTTCACTCTGCTTCTCGATAGAAAAATTCTTGTGAATGATCCCGATTCCACCCTCGCGCGCAAGGGCAATTGCGAGCTCACTTTCTGTTACCGTGTCCATTGCAGCACTAACGAGAGGAATGTTGAGGGTGATCTCCCTCGTCAGTTTGGTCACCACATTAGTTTCGCGAGGCAACACTGTCGAATAGTTAGGAATCAGCAGAACATCATCGAAAGTCAATGCATCACCGACCACCTTGTCCTTAATATCAAACTTCCCAGGGCGTTGGCGAGACAGATTTCCCATCTTCACTGTTTTGCCTCCATCAATTGTAAGCTTGAAAGCCTGTTATGTCGTTCCCAATTATCAACGTGTGCATCTCGTGGGTGCCCTCATAGGTATATACGCTCTCCAAGTTTGCCATGTGTCTCATAACAGGATACTCATCGAGGATACCGTTAGCTCCGAGAATCGTTCGCGCAGTTCTTGCGACCTCGAGGGCGATCTCCACATTGTTTCTCTTGGCCATAGATACCTGAGTAAATTTGTGCTTGCCTTGGTCTTTCAATCGCCCTAGCTGGAGATTGAGGAGCTGTCCTTTTGTTATCTCAGTCAGCATGAAAACAAGTTTCTCCTGAGTCATCTGAAAGGCAGCAATAGGCCTGTCGAACTGGATTCTCGATTTAGCATAGTTCAAGGCGGTATCATAGCAAGCCATCGCCGCACCAATTGCGCCCCAAGCAATACCATATCGGGCCTGATCAAGGCACATTAGCGGAGATCTCAGTCCTCCTGATTTCGGCAGGATATTTTCTTCCGGGATCTCACAATCCTGAAATACGAGCTCGCTCGTGACCGAAGCCCGGAGTGAATGTTTTCCCTTCATTTCGGGAGCGGAAAATCCTGGTGTACCTCTTTCCACAAGAAAACCCTTTATCTCGCCATCGAGCTTTGCCCAGACGACCGCGACATCAGCAATCGTTCCATTTGTGATCCACATCTTTGCACCGTTCAAAATGAACTTGTTCCCCTTCTTCGCGGCATGAGTCTTCATTCCGCCGGGGTTCGAGCCAAAATCGGGCTCCGTCAATCCAAAGCAACCGATGGCATCAGCTTTCGCGAGACGTGGCAGCCAAATTTCCTTCTGATCTTCCGATCCGAAAGTAAAGATCGGATACATAACGAGACCGCTCTGCACGGACGCAAAACTTCTGACGCTCGAATCACCACGCTCCAACTCCTGCATGATCAACCCGTAAGCGACGTTGTTAAGTTCGGCACACCCATATTTCGCGGGAAAAGTAGGACCGAGCAATCCCATCTCTCCCATTTTCTTGACAAGATGAATCGGAAAAGTGCCTTCCCTGTAATGATGTTCGATTATCGGAATAACCTCTTCTGAGACGAAGTCGCGGACAGTGTCTCTCACGAGTTTCTCTTCTGACGAGAGGAGACTTTCCGTATTGAAGTAGTCAACGCCGCTAAACTGTGCCATCATAACCTCTAAATCCAAGCTGCGCCCGCACGAGCAATGGAACACATGAACTGAAGCTTGGTCGATTAAATGTATTGCCTCGTGCAGGCAGGTTGGGGCATTTGTTCAATGGTCAAGAATCCGCTATTAGGTGATCAGATTGGCCTGAATATTAAGCGAGCACGGGTTGAAAATCAAGGATGATGGAAAGGAGGGTTATTCCCTTCGCCCGTCTGACACACCCTGTCGCCAGGGTGACACTCGTGAAATACTTAATCAGCCTTGTGAGAGCACGCCATGTACTTTTCTGGCAAGCATTATGGGTGTGAACGGCTTCTGTAGAAACTCGATTCCTTCGTCAAGTACACCGTGCGGGGCAAGTTCATTTGCGGTGTACCCTGACATAAAGAGCACTTTGATCCCTGGCTTGACCGCGGCAATTCTATTACTCAATTCCCTTCCGCTCATCGTTGGCATTATCACGTCTGTGAGTAAAAGGTGAATTTCATTCGAGTACTCCTTACAGATCAACAATGCCTCGTCCGGACCCGGTGCAGACATCACTTCGTATCCGTAATCTCTCAAGGACGCATTCACCAGCTCAAGAAGGTCAGCTTGATCCTCGACGACGAGGACTGTCTGCGTTCCTCTGAGTGACTCTTCCGGCAAGTCGTCCGCTATGCTCTTCACATCTCCGTAGTAACGAGGAAGGTAGATATTGAACTCCGTTCCGGCTCCCAGTTGACTTGTAACATGCACGCTACCGTTGTTTTGTTTCACGATTCCGTATACAGTGGAGAGTCCGAGACCGGTCCCCTGTCCTTTCGGCTTAGTCGTAAAAAATGGTTCAAACATGTGCTTCAGCGTATCCTTGTCCATCCCCTTACCCGTGTCGGCAAACGTCAATTTCACATACTCACCCGGCACCAAGCCTAACCGACCGTCTCCGGAATTCTCTTCGACCTCAGCGTTTGAAGTCTTGATCATTATGGTGCCAGTTCCCTCTATCGCGTCTCTAGCATTCGTGACAAGGTTTACAAGTATCTGGTCCAACTGGGACGGATCGATCATGATGTTCCAAAGGTCGATCTGCGGCATGAAAATGAGTTCAAGGTTTTCACCGATTAATCTCTGGAGCATTTTCTGGATGGATTCAATCGATGAATTAGCGTTGACGATTATGGGCGAAATAATTTCCTTTCGTGCGAACGCGAGGAGCTGTCTCGTCAAATCAGCGCCTCTGTTCGCAGCGTTGATGATCAGATCAACAGGACGCCGATCAGGGTCATCGTCCTTATATTTCGTGCTGAGAAAATCAGCATACCCGATGATCACACTCAAGATGTTATTGTAGTCATGCGCAACTCCTCCAGCAAGCTGGCCGAGTCCCTCCAGTTTCTGCGCCCGCAGAAGCTGTTCCTGCAGCAGCTTGCGTTCGGTTAAGTCTCTAATAATGCTGACAAGAATGCGCTCACCCTCTATCATTAACCCTCTGGATCTGACCTCGACAGGAAGCAGCGTACCATCCTTGCGCTGGTGCATCGTTTCCATCAACAGGCCTTCCGAATATGCTTCATCCATCTGCTCGCGCACAAGGCCCCGCGCTTGAGGAGAACGGATGTCGAAAATTGTCTTCGTGAGAAGCTCCTTCTGAGAATAGCCATACAATATCTCTGCAGCTCTATTGGCCTCGATGATTTTGCCGTCGGAATATCTGATGTACATAATGATGTCGGCCGAATTCTCAAATAGCAGCCGCTGACGTTCCAGGCTTTCCTCCGCTCTCTTTCTCTCAGTGATGTCTCGACATATTCCTTCATGATAGAGAATGTTCCCGTTGTCGTCCTGCACGCACCTGGCATGATCCTCAAGCCAGATTTCACTCCCGTCCTTCCTCCTCAGACGATATGTGTCAGTCTGTGAAGAGAACTGGCTCCCCTTTTGTAGTGCCTTCCATTCTGATGGCTCGAAACAAAGCTGTCGAGAAATATCTAACTGGAGTAACTCCTCCAACGTGTATCCCAACATCTTGGCAAATGCAGGATTCGCTTCAATGTATTTGCCCTTGGGCGCGCAGCGGTAATATCCGTCAGGCATGGACTCGATGAGATCGCGATACTTGGTTTCACTCTCGATCAAGGCTTTCTCTGCTTGTTTGCGCTCGGTTATGTCTTCATACGTTCCAAGAACACCGATTACATTACCGTCCTTGTCATGTAACGGAACCTTGCTGGTCCTCAACCAGGCTTGCGTTCCGTCATTTCTAACTTGCAGTTCCTCATAATTCAGCTTTGGTCGGTTATTCTCCATGATCTCGCGATCAGAAGCTTGGTACGATTCAGCTTCCGAGCGAGAGGATGTGTCGAAATCAGTCTTGCCGGCAAATTCATCCGGATCTTTGTAACCGCAATCCTGCGCGAATGATTCGTTGCAGCCTATGTATACGGAATTCCGATCCTTCCAAAAAACACGTTGCGGAATCGTATCCAGAACTAGTCGCAGCATTTGTTGAGAACTGAATAATGCAGACTCCGCTGATTTTCGTTCCTCTATTTCATTTCTCGCCCTTTCAAGGGCGTTCGAAACGGTACGCGATGCGATTGATGGGAAGCCTATGGACAGGGCAAGCAAAAAAGTATGGACGAACCAAATTCCCTCGTCGTTGAAGTTCGTCATCGGAGGAGGCAACATATGATGCATTTTAAGATACACCAGCGTTAGCTCAGTCAGACTGCAGACCACTGCAGTGAGAACCCCCATCCTGTTTCCCAAGAACAGGCCCGCCCCAAAGATGACCACAATGTATCCAAGCGTCGCAGGTGCTCTTATGCCGTCCGCGGTGTATGCGAGCACTGTGATGAAGAGATAGGAGTAAACCAGGGATAGAATCACCATGGCACGCATATGCCCCTTATTGTTGAGCCACAATCCGACGAGCGATGCGGTGGCTGTAGTCACTCCGAATATGCGCGCTCGGAGAATGTATTCCGGAAATAGGATCGACATTATGACACAGTATGCGCTAAATGTCACACCCAAAGTCCAGAGAATGTAATATGCGGAGCGGGCGAGGTCAGTCCGTTCCTGATCAGGATAAACCGGTGGTTTCAATGGCAAGAATTTCTTCATGGTACCATTCTCATATGGGGGGCCATTCCCAACAAACGGGTGGAATGTTATTCACGATTATCTGTCCCTTCTTGTTTCGAACCACGAGGACAAATTGATCTGATTCATCTGGTTTGGTCCGCGATGCCCTGTCAGCCCTGAGTCGAGACAAAACAAAAGGCAACGCGTGACGCCGAAGTAACAGCAATCGCATTAGTCTGCTGTGTACCATCTTATTGGCTTATTGGAATCTCACAATCATCTATCGGAACTTTATACACAATCTTCACCGCGAGCACGCAATTCGAATGAAATTTAGCAAAAAAGGCCAGACAAATAAGGTGTGGCATCACCATTTCGGGGGAGATTGTGAGACCGAGCACATCTGAATCCATAATAGCTGAAGCTAGACATGCACCGTCCCTGAAAGGGTCTTCGGCAGGTTCAACTTTGGTCCATGGTGAATGTGGCCAATCCTCACTGCTGAATTAGTAGCATGATGATAGAACGGTCCAACAGATGCCGTGGAACTTCCCGATTTGAATCGCAGCCGAACAGCCGACCGTCAGCGCCTCGACCGGGTCTGCCTCATTCCAATTTCCCTTCAAGGCTGAGAACATAATTCCGTATCGGTCCGAGATTTCCTGGAATTTCGACATAGTCATACTGAAACAAATTGTTCACATGTAACCCGAGAGTAATGGGGAATCCCCAACGTGTCAAATCGATTGACGCCCGGGCATCAGCTACCTCTATCGGAACTCGCTTGTCCCAGTCCACAATGTACAGGCTGAGGATTTCATCAAGTTTCTCGATCTTGCTAATGTATCTGAAATCAAAACCTAATGAGACTATTTTGTAATTCAAAACTACACTCGAATACAAGAGATGGCGCGAACGGAATTTGAGTATTGTCCCGCTCGCTAAATCTTCAGGCCAAGTATATGTATATCCAAGATCGAAGTGCAAAAGCTTCTTGAACAAATCGAGCTTCATGTCCAGCTCTCCACCTTCGACTCTTGCGCGCGACACATTGTCAAACATTATTCTTAATTTCCCTCCTGTTGAATCGAAGCCTGCCTCAATTAGATTGGAGAAGTCGCTCCGGAATAGTGCACCATCAAGCATCAAACTCTCGGAGAAGAAGTGTGTCACACCCAATTCATATGACCAGCTTTGCTCCGGCTTCAGATCTGGGTTTGGAACGATCGGAGGTGAAGTAGCTGTGTTAACATACATTTCTGCGATCGCGGGTGCGCGGAATCCTCCGCCTATCGATGCACGGAGGGTCGTGGCCGGACTCGCAGAGAAGACCAGACCGAGTTTTGGACTGACCCTGTTCCAGCTCGGCAGTCCGAGGATCGTCTGAAGGTCGTATCGGAGACCCGCAGTGACGCCGAGGGGCTGCGCGACCTGAAGTTCGTCCTGGACATATGCAGCCGACCCGTAGCCAAAGTGGCTGCCATATTGACGTGCATTAACCTGGTCGAGATTTCCAACAACACCAAATGTCAGCCTTTGGAGATGAGCCAATTCGTAGTTCCCTTGAAATTCAAAGTTCGCGACGTTTGCCAGTGAAGAGCTGCCTGGTACTCCCGCGCTGTCGTATTGAAGGAAGCTGCTGAAGTACTCTCCTCTCACAACATAAGAGAACTCGTCGCTCACAAATTTCCTGAATGAAAAATCTGTGTTCCATCTTGTTGTCGTGACATGTGAACCCTCCTGAGAGATGTCAGGCACGAGAGCGCTGTCGAGACTTTTCCAGTAATAGAAGGTTGCTTCCCTCTGGTGGACAAAGTTGGACAGGAGTGTAAGCCGCTCGAACGGGCTGAAGTCATATTCCAGCTTGGCAAAGCCATTCCATTTACGATAGGAATCATTTTCTCTGTAGCCATCGTCGCCACCATATCCACCGTATGCAAGGAAACTCAAATCCCCCACACGTTGAGAGTGGGTGAGGTAGACCCCTTCCCTGCCTCTGACCTTGTCGCTCCAGACCCACTGACTGTAAAACGGCCGATCATAAAATCCCGAATAGATCCTGAAACCGGTTTGCGGTGTAGACGGAATATCGCGAGTGATAATATTGATGACGCCGCCGAGCGCGCTCGAGCCGTACAATGCTGATGTCGCACCTTTCACGACCTCGATCCTCTCGATCTCGCCCACCGGAATGGCTTCCCAGACGATCTCACCGGTGTCACCAGTCAGCAATGGGAGTCCGTCCATTAGAAGGAGCACGCGGCTTCCTGCACCCCGACTGTAGCCGGTGTAACCGCGAATGTCAACCTGGTTCTGAAGCATTCTCACTCCGGGTACATACTGCAGTGCATCATCGACAGTCGCGGCGTTTCTGCTCATAATCGTCCGCGCATCGATGACACTGACGCTCGCGGGAACTTCCTGCAATCCCTCTTCATGTTTTGTGGCCGTCACAACCATCGCTTCAGTCTGGATTGGGAGCGGCGACAGCTCGACAAGAAGATGAAGGGTACTACCCTCTTTAACTCTTACATTTGGAATAAGCTTACGGCGATACCCGATTATGGAAACCGTCAGTGAGTAGTCGCCAGCGGGAACCCTTCGCAGAAAGAATTCGCCTCGAGAGCCGCTCACGGTGCCGAGAAAAGTGTTCTGAAGAATGATGTTGGCACCAATCAGACCGGAGCTGTCCTCGGCGCTCAAAACAAAACCCGAGATCGAGCCTGTCTGAGACCGCATCTGTGCCATGGAAGGGTCATCCAGTGCCACTACCTCTATGAGAAGAGTTAAAAGGGAGAGAGTCAACCTCTTCATATCATCAATGCGCAATTTACCTTTCAAAGCCTGATCGAACAAGCGGAAGAATGGAGTCTTCCTAAAGGACGATGGTTCGGGAGGTTGTCCAAAATCGCTTTAGCAACCGCCATTCGAGCCCCGAGACTTCATCTCCGCAAGACAAGTTCAAAGCGACACGGCATAGTTAACAGTGCCTCCACCGCATTGAATCAATTCACTCAATTAAAACAGGCTCCCATTCGGATCAACGTCCACACTTTCGGCGACCTTCTCCAACTCTGGGAAGTATCTCAATATGGTAGAGGGCACTTTGATACGGTCTTGGTTACGCAGTCTCCTCACAAGCTCGAGCGCATTTGCCACGGCTTTTCCCATCGGATGATTGTTCGCCACGACATAAATCCTTTTACATTTCTCTTTCACCCTCAGGATCTTTTTCTCTATATCGTCAAGCTCCGATCTGTCATAAAGATAATTGTACCGACTGCTTGCATCCATTCTGTTTGTATTTATTGATTCCGCTGCACTCTTGTTTGCCGCGAGAGATTTCCTGCTCAAACTCCAATCCTCTGCATTCCTTCCATGCAAACGTACGTATCCTATAGAACCGATGACTCCCGGATCGAACTCCTTCATTCCTTTGAGCGCAGGCTGATCAATGGCGATGACATTAATATCTTTTTCCCTGATGAACTCGGTGCCCTTCTCCGTGTACCATGATGTGTGGCGCAGCTCAAAGAAAAGCGGGAGCTCGTTGAACTCATCACTGAGATACGAAATGTGTTCTCGGGAAACAGGACTATCCCTGAAATACTCGGAGAACTGAACGAGCACGCCGCCCAGTTTGTCTTCTTCAATAAACGGTTTTAGAAAAGAGCCAACTATCTTCTTATTGTCCTTAAATATCGCGCCGCGTTCACGATTACCGTGAGTGAACTCGTTGAAGAGTTTGATTATGAAAACAAAGACAGGGTTATTCTCGACTTCGCTCAGCCACTTATCCGCGACGCTCGGCGGAAAATGCCTATAGAATGTGCTGTTCACCTCGACGCAGTCGAAGAAACTGGCGTAGAAGCCAAGCTGCGAGAAACCCCTTCCGGTCTTCTCCGGGTAGAAGGGTCCCACCCAATCCTTGTAGCTCCATCCGGAAGTGCCGCCGAAGATCTCCGTTCCATCTTTTTGACTTGTGCCGCTCACCGTCCACCATGAATTTCTTTTGAGAGATAATGGTCAAGACCGCTCACTTCGCGGAGGCAGAAGCACTGGCTCTGCCTCTTTATCAGAGACTCTTAACCTGCGTCACTGTAATTTACTAATTCAATTGAATTTAAGGGAATAACAAAATATTTTTAAGAGATGGTTGACAGATGCCTTTCCCTTTCAAGAAAAATCCTCCCCGAGATTGTAAGATTAAGGCGCCTGCTTCACCAGTATCCTGAACTTGCATTCCAAGAAGTCTACACCGGAAAAGTGATCGCGGCGGAACTCGGCAAGCTCGATCTATCGGTGAAGAAAGGGATTGCCAGGACGGGAGTGGTGGGGATATTGAAAGGAAAAGGTTCACCGCCAACTGACACTGTCGTTGCGCTTCGTGCCGACATGGATGCCCTGCCAGTCAGAGAGGAGAGCGGTGTCTCCTTCGCGAGCAAGAGACCGGGTACGATGCATGCCTGTGGACACGATGCACACATGGCGATGCTCGTTGGCGCCGCGAAGATTCTGTCTGAGATGAAGGACGAAGTCGGCGGTATCGTGAAGTTTATTTTCCAGCCGAGTGAAGAGCGAAATCCAGGCGGCGCTCCGTCCATGATGAAAGATGGCGTTCTCTCCGATCCGAAAGTTGATGTCATCTTCGGTCAGCACGTGATCACAGACATTCCTGTGGGCAAGTTCGGATTCAGAGCCGGTCCGCTGATGGCGTCGGCAGATGAGGTTTATTTGACGGTAATCGGGAAAGGTGGACATGGTGCGGCGCCTCACGAAGCGATCGATCCCATTCCTATTGCGGCGCAAATTGTAACGTCGTTGCAGAACGTAATAAGCCGGATGCGAAACCCGCTGGAGCCTTCAGTCCTCACGCTTGGTTCGATCCACGGCGGGACGGCTCCGAATGTAATACCGGATGAAGTGAAGTTGATGGGAACTCTCCGAGCAATGAATGAAGCTTGGAGAAGAAAAGCACTCGGTCTTATCAAACGCACGGCGGAGAAGACCGCAAAGAGTTTCGGCGGAAGATGCAACGTCGAAATCAGCCCTGGTTATCCGGTCCTTTCAAATTGGGAGAGAGAAACGGAATTCGCGAAAAACTCTGCCGCAAAGCTCTTCGGAAAGAGGGCGGCCTTGACTGTTGCACCCGTGATGAGTGCTGAAGACTTCGCATATTATTTGAAGGAAGTGCCCGGGACATTCTGGTGGATCGGCGCCGGTAATAAGAAAACCGGGGCGACCGCATCCATCCACAGCTCCAGGTTCAAAATCGACGAGAGTGTTTTGATGTACGGGGCGGCATTCCTTGCGTTCGTGACATTGGAATATTTCAAGGTTCATGACCGCAAAATCTAAAGAAGCCGTAGAGAGCCTTCTCCAAAAATTGTTCGAGCTGATTGCCGCATCCGGCGCGGAAGTAAATCCAACACAGTTCGTCGAGAAGCTCGAGCGGATCACTCAGCAGCTGCCGGATCAGTTCATGGCGCTGAACAACCTCGAGCGGTTCCTGACAACCACGCCAAGTTCAGCATCGATTCTGTCCGACTTCTCGAAGAATGAAAAGCTCCTTGTCGACTTCCTGATGATCGTATCAACGAGTGAATATCTCGCAGACATCCTCGTCAGGCATCCATCCTACTTTCGATATTTGTTTTCACCAATTGGGATAGAGACACAACTTAATCCACAGAGTCTCCAGGAAGAGCTGGCGAGACAGGTCTCGATTTATAAAGAAATCTCACACAAGGGTGATTTCATAAGAAGGATATATAAGCGCGAGATTCTCAGGATAGGTGCACGGGATATCTGCGGCATGGACGACATCGAAAACACCACCCGCCAGATTTCTCAGCTAGCCGAGTCGATTCTTAAGATCTACTTTGACATCGCCGCCGAGGGGTTCGCGGTGAAACGCGGAGTGTCTCCTCCGCCGATCTGCTGCATCGGGCTCGGCAAGCTCGGCGGCAACGAGCTCAATTACAGTTCCGACATCGATCTGCTGTTTCTCCACGCCGAACCGGAACGGAACAACGAATTCGACGCTGCGCAGCATGCAAATTATTTTGTGGGACAATTAATCAAATACCTAACCATCGATTCCGCAGAAGGCCATCTTTACAGAGTCGATCTGCGACTCCGCCCGGACGGTTCTGCGGGGGCGGCGGCGCAGAGTCTTAATGGTGCGATCGCATATTACGAATCCCGCGGAGAGCTGTGGGAAAGACAGATGCTGATCAAAGCGCGACATGTTGCCGGCGATGCCACTGTCAGTGACGCATTCTTCACACAAATGCGCTCGTTCGTTTATCCTCGCACCTGGCTTGAAAACCCGATAGATGAGATTCCGCGGATGAAGATCCGCATCGAAGCGGTCAATTCAAATGAATTCAACGTCAAACTCCGAAGAGGAGGGATACGCGACATAGAATTTATCGTGCAGGCTCTCCAGCTGCTTAATGGCGGTTCGTGTCCCGAAATTCAAGCCGGCAACACTCTCCATGCTATCTCCGCGCTTGAGAAGAACAAAATCCTAACCAGGCAGGAGGCTTCGCTTCTTTCCGCGGCCTACGAGTTCTTCAGACTTGTTGAGCACAGGCTTCAACTCCTCATGAATTTGCAAACTCACACGATCCCCTCGGATGCGGTCGAATTCCGAAACCTCTCCAAGAGATGCGGATACAAGAACGAAAGGAAGTTTCGCAACGAGTTGTTCGGATACTTCGATGCTGTGTCCGGCCTGTTCAATAATGTGTTTCGAATAGAACAGCCGATCGAGCGCACGGAGATCGAACAGCTCATGGAGGGATCGATAAAAGAGGACCGTACTCGCCGCGTGCTCGAGAATTACGGCATGTCAAGAATCGAAGAAGGTTACAGGAATGTACAATTCCTCTCGCGCGGCATAACCAGGGCCGGAGACATGGAATTTCCCGCAGGGATAACGAAAGCATTTCGCGAGATCGCTCCGGACCTGTTCGAGGACATCAAGCTGACGGTCGATCAGGATTTGACTCTCAAGAACCTGTCATTGTTGGTCTCAGCGATTAAAAGTGTCGAGGTGTTTTATAAATCGCTGTCCAACGAGAATTTCAGGAGATTGATTCTGACGCTGTGTGCAAAAGCAACCAGGTTCGTGAACTATCTGATCGTGGATCCGCTGCTGCTCGACATGACCATGTCATACGATAGACTCGTTGACCCGGAGATTTATTTTTCAGATTCTTTACCTCTATCGGCTCAGAAGAAATTCAACGAGATCAAGCTCGGGCTCTTATACTTGCTGGGCGAGATATCGCTCCACGAAATGCAAGCGAGATGGACGATGGTCGCCGAAGCCTTCTTTGTCAATGCATTCGAAAAGACGTTTCCAAGCCGCCGCCCAATCGTGATTGCTGGCGGAAAATTCGGATCGGGAGAAATGTCATTCATGTCTGACGTCGACGTGATTTTTATCCTGCCCGACAAACTGAAGCAGAGCAAGCCTGCCATCGAGAAAAAAATCCCTGATATCCAGAAGAAGCTCCTCGACGAGAACGGGAGTCAGATACTGACGGTAGATTTGAAGCTCCGGCCGGAAGGAAGAAGTGCGCCTCTACTCATGACTGAATCGGAATACGAGACTTATCTGAAGAAGAGGCTTTCGATTTGGGAAGTCATGGCGATGACTCGATTCAGGAATACGTCTGACGCCGTCGAGATCAATAGGGCGATCGGAGAGACGATTAGGAATTTCAAGATGACACCATCTTCGCTCGAAGAGATCGCGGGCCTCTACAATAAGATCATTCAGAGTAAGAAATATTTTGACGAAATGGATGTCAAATCCGGAGATGGCGGCATTTTTGCAATCGAGTTTCTTGTGCAAACACTTGTACTCAAGAATCCGAATACGATTGCGGGCTTTCTTCCGTGCAAGATCGTTGACCTAATAGACAGGTTAAAAGAGGCTGGCACGCTTTCCGACGAAGTCGCAGACGAAATAAAAGGATCGTACGAGTTCTACCGGATGATTGAATTTTCGAATTACGTTTCGCTTTCGAAAATGAATCATAAGATTCCGCATGATGAGCGGGATCTGGCTTCGCTTTCTGCGCATCTTGATTTCAAAAATGCGGGAGAGTTTCTGGACAGTCTAAAATCACGAATGAGACGGATAAGCTCTCTGTTCAGGAAAGTCATCTCTGACTCAGCTGATACCGGCAAGATCAAGGAAAGGATGCTTGAGTAGCAGGCAAAGGCTGCCCGCGTTAAGTGGAAAGGCCAGCCTGGGACGAAGCAGGAAAAATGTTGAGACCGCGGCAGGCAATCCTTTAACATTCCGCATCGGCGACTACTTCATAGCGAGCTCGCTGGCTGCGATCTCTCTCCTCGCCTATCTCTTCACGATGTCGCGAAGCATTTCGTACATCGACGGTGGCGAGCTCACAACTGTTCTCTGGACACTCGGGATCCCCCATCCGACCGGCTACCCGCTTTTCACTTTGATCGGATACGCATTCGTTCACATCCCGATCTTGACTGATGTGGCAGAACGTGCAAATCTCTTCGCAGCGGTCTGCACTGCCGCGTCAGGCGGGATTTTCTACTTCGTGTTCTTGCGTGCACAGCTTTGTCTGGGCGGTAAGATTGCACCTGGAAGAGATGAGAAACAAAGGCAGACCATCAAGGTTGCTTCGACAACCCGAAAGGATCCGGAGCGCGACATGCGATTAGCTTCAATCATTGCCGGCATCTCCCTTATCTTCTCAAGCACCTTCTGGGATCAAAGTACCTCAATTGAAGTTTACCCGCTTCAGCTCGTGTTGTTCGCAAGTATTCTGGTCGTCTGGTTGGGCTTTTACTTGAGTCCGACAAGATGGCGCGCTTTCTTCTCCGGACTGGTCCTCGGGTTAGGATTCACAAACCACATGACAACTCTCCTCACAGTACCGGCTCTTGTCTTCCTGGCAATTCTGAGTTACAGGCGACGGAAATACAAACCCAGTTTGATCTATTTCATGGTACTTGGTGGCGCATTAGCCGGTCTACTTTATCTTTATCTTCCTATCAGGGCATCTCAACAACCGATTCAAAACTGGGGCGATCCGGAAACCCTCAAGCGTTTTGTATGGCACGTCACCGGGAAACAATTTAGAACGTGGATGTTCAGCTCGCTGGACGTATTCGAACATCAGCTGGGAGTCTTTTTTTCGAGTCTGTATCTCGAGTTTAGAGTAACCCTGATAATTATAATACTTGGAATCGGCATTTCGATCGCGTCGCACCGGAACTACTTTTGGTGGTCGTTGATATTGCTCGTGAGCGATTTGCTTTATGCCGCAAATTACAGTATCCATGATATCGCAAGCTATTTCCTCCTTGGTTACGTGTCTCTCATCCTCTTCGGTACGATCGGGTTCCGGTATGTAATTGAAAAACTAGATGGCATTCTGCAGTCAAGGAAAATCCACTTCAATAGAAATGTGGCGATCACCGTGCCGCTCCTCGTTTTTCCCGCCTTCTCAGCTGTTACAAATTTCAGCGGTGTAAACGAGAGCAAAGACTATGCGGTCGAGATGTATGCAAGAGACATACTGACGCCTCTCCCGCCAAAGTCAGTCGTCCTCTCATATCAATGGGATGACTTTGTCTCTGCTTCTCTATATTATCAACACGTTGACCATTTGAGAGAAGATGTGGTCGTCATCGATAAGGAATTATTGAGGCGCTCCTGGTATGCCGAGCAAGTGCACCGCCGTTACGCCTACCTCTTTCCGGCATTCGATCCGGTTTACACAGTTTATCAAGACAACCTGCGGCTATTTGAGAATGACCTTCATTTCGATGCGAACACAATAGAACACAGCTATTCCAATTTCATTCGGGAAATAATCTACGGGGCAATTCGAGACGGAAGAGATGTCTTCGTCGGGCCGGAAATAGAAGACGAGTATCTCTACGGATTTAACAAGGTCCCTTACGGTTTGTTGTTTGAGCTGAGGTCAGATACGAATTACGTCCCGTGCGACACTTCGGGCTTGAACGGCTTTTACGCGGCAAAGCAAGTTCATAATGATTACTCCGCGCAGATCAGAAGCTTTTACAGCCGCATGTTTCTCGCAAGAGCTGGATATGAATATGCTCACAGGAACCTCAAGTTGACCTCGAAGTGGCTGGACAAAGCGCTCGAGGTCGATCCATCTTCGCAAGCTGCGCAGACTGCTAAGCTTCAAGTGCTGCAGCAGTTGAGGGCTGAATAGTGTACTTGAGTTTTCTCGAAATCGTAATCTTGCTCTACGTTGCTGAGCTCGCGCTATATTCGTACGCCGCCCGCCGATCCCGAATGGTGAAATCGCGACCTGACGGATTATTGTCATTCCCAAAAGTGTCGGTCGTTGTCGCAGCAAGAGATGAGGAGGAAAAACTGCCGTCGTGCATTGAATCTTTGACCAGGCTTCAATATCCCGAGGAGATGCTCGAGATAATTATTGTGAATGACCAATCAACCGACTCAACTCCTCTTATCGTCGACCGAGCTTCCAAACAACACAACTTCGTGAAGCGTGTCGACGCGGTTCAAGATAGTTCTCTGCGGGGGAAAACAAATGCTCTCTCACAGGGAATTGACAAAGCCAGCGGCGAATTCATCTTCTTGACTGACGCCGATTGCATTGTTGCTCCAACCTGGATAACGGCGTCTCTGAAATATTTCGATGAGAATACCGGATTTCTCGGAGGCATCACTTTGATTTCAAAGACAAACAAGATCGTCTACGGGATTCAAGCGCTCGACTGGGATTTACTGCTGAGTGTTGCAGCGGGCGCGGCCACTATAGGAAAGCCGATCGCATGTTTGGGAAACAATGTCGTTTTCAGGAAGCAGGTTTACGAGGAGCTCGGTGGCTATAAAAAAATAAAATTCAGCGTGACGGAGGACTACGCACTTTTTAACGCCGTAGCAAAATCCGGAAAATGGAATTACAGATTCCCGATGGACAGAGATACTCTTGTTCACACTCTTCCCGTGGAAAAAATCAGAGAAGTTTTCTCGCAAAGAAAGCGATGGGCCACCGGCGGAAAGGAGACGGGACTCTTTGGCTTCCTTACGCTTGCGCCCGGGTTCCTCCTTCACTGGCTTGTCATGTTATCGCTTTGCGTCTCTGTCCAGGAGTTCGGAGTGTTCTTCATAATCAAGCTGCTGCTCGATTCCATGTTCTTGTTCCCCACCCTACGATATTATGGAAAGATTGCTCACTTGAAATTTATACTTTATTTCGAGATTTATTACTTGATATATGTGGCCATTCTTCCATTTTCCGTTTATTTCGGGAAAGCCGTAACCTGGAAAGGACGAAAATATTAAATGTCTGAATCATCCCAACGATTCGAGTACATAGATACCTTTTCAGTTTCGTGGCGTGAACTGAGAATACCGTTACACTTTGCACTGTTCATCCTCACCGTCTTCACAACTACGCTCGCTGGAGTCGAATGGCTCGGCAAGGATCCGTTCGACTTGTTGAACTTCAAATCCGGGTTGGCTTACAGTCTTTCCTTGCTTCTCATTCTCGGGTCACACGAGTTCGGTCATTTTTTTTATTCGCTGAAGCACCGGGTCAAGGCAACTCTTCCCTATTTCATACCCTTTCCTGTTCTGCCGGGGATGTTGAACTTCGGCACTCTCGGCGCCGTCATCCGGACTAAGACTCCTGTGCCATCACGAAAGGCGATCTTCGATATCGGCGTTTCAGGTCCGATAGTCGGATTCATCGTCAGCATTGCGGTGCTCATTTTTGGATTCACTCACCTGCCTTCCAAAGAATTTCTCCTTCACATTCATCCGAACTACAATTTCGCAACTAACACAGTCCCCGACTCGGATGGCGTGCCCCTTGCTTTTGGCAACACGATTCTCTTCAGGTTAATGGAGATGATTTTTACAAATCCTCACAAGGAATTCGTTCCGCCGATGACTGAGATCTATCACTATCCCTTTCTATGTGTGGGATGGTTCGGTCTCTTCGTCACGGCAATGAATCTGCTCCCTGTCGGCCAGCTTGACGGCGGCCACATGATCTATGCGATGTTCGGTAAGGGACACAGGATAATAGCCAGAGTGTTCTTCTTCATTATCCTTTTTGTTGGTTTGCTCGGCCTCCTTCCTGTCATCGGCATCAATCTGGGAATAGGATGGACTGGATGGCTGTTCTGGTGCGCGATACTGTTCTTCCTAATAAAGCTGGATCACCCTCCTGTACTGGATACGAGCCCGCTCGATCTCAAGAGAAAGATAATCGGTTGGATGACAATTTTGATTTTCATAGTTTCATTCTCGCCGTCTCCCTTCACAATTTCATTGAGGTAGTTTTGAAAAATTTCGCTCTGATTATGCTAATGAGCATCCTGTTCACATCATGTCAAAAGGTCAATAACGCCTTGGTAGATGATTCCCAGCCGATTAATGTGCAATTAACTTATTTCGACAAAGACAGTGTGGATATTACGCAATACGTCGGTAATTCTTCGTCACGTCTGAGCATTGTCGACACGTTTCTTGTTACTCTAAGCTCCGTACAGAATTTCTCCGACCTCGAGGTGAAGGTACAGAATGACTCTGGATCCGTGATAACCGACGCCATCTTCTCCTCGGCAACGGAAAATACTATCAGAAGCGTACTGACCGTGGCTCCCTCCAACGTTTATGTGGGCGATCTCACTTACACGTTTACAGCTTACAACAAAGCCGGTGCTGCTGGAGATTACGCCATCAAGCTGGTCAGTTTGTATAACTCAGCCAACAATCCCCCGGTGGTTGTCAGTGTGTCAGTTCCGGATTCTGCTAAGATAGACACCACAAAGACGATCGTGTTCGACCTGCACGCTACGGTTCATGATCTTTATGGTCTCAGCGACATTTCGAGAGTGTATTTCAACACAACTAAACCCGACGGAACCCCGTCGAGTGGAAATCCCTGGATCATGTATGACGACGGCGGCGCAAGCGGTATCGCCGGAGACGATGATGCGATAGCAAATGACGGAATCTACACGCTGGAAATTCAGCTTCCCCCCGGCACCGCATTGGGAGTTTACAAATTTACTTTCTATGCTGTCAACCGAAGTGGTATTTCAAGCGCGCCGGTCTCTCACAATCTCAAGGTATATTAATGAAATCAGCGATCGCTATCTTCACAATACTCATTTTTGCGAGTGCACATTCTCAAACAATTCCGAGAATTTACAGGCTAAGCGCTGGTCTTTCTGAGGGACAGCCGTCAAGCAACGTGGTTAGTCAGATCCTCGTAAATAAGGGAAACGTTTATCTCGCAACGAACAAGGGATTGAATATCACGAGCAATGGCGGATTGACTTTCCAGAAAGTCTGGGGGATCAACGGGCCAACGGGCGTGAGTGTCGGAGCTGTCGCGATCAAAGGGGACACAATTGCGGTCGCTGCCGACTCCGCAGACCTTGATGTAGGTGGTAGTTTTCTTCCAGTCGGAGGAGGGCTATATGTCTCGACGGACAATGGGGCCACGTGGACTTACGAAACTCAAAGCAAAGACTCATTGATTGATACCACTGTTACGTTCGGCAGGAATACATTGAGGGCTCTTCCCATCACCACTCATGTCCAGAACATCACCTTCTCGCTTGTTTTTCACAAGGGCTATCTTTACACCGCCAACTTTGGGGGAGGGTTGAGGAGGAGTAGTGATCTCGGAAAGACTTGGGAGCGTGTTGTCCTTCCTCCCGACAACCTGAATTATATCACTCAAGACAGCACGTACACATTCCAGCTCTCTCCCCAATCGGGCAAGATTACGACAGAGGCAAACCTCAATCACGAGGCGTTCTCGCTCTATTCCGACGGAGACAGTGTTCTATACGTCGGCACCGCAGACGGAATCAATAAAACAACTGACAACGGCTATTCATGGACCAAGTTCAATCATCAAAATGAGGCGAGTCCCATTTCCGGCAATTTTGTCGTATCTCTTGCCGGCCAAGATTACGGAGGGGTACACGCCATATGGGGAGCTACCGTCCTAGCCGCGGACCCGACCGAGGTGTCTGCCCTCAGTTACACTACGGACAATGGCGCAACGTGGACATCGATATTTCGCGGACACTTTTTTCACGCGATCGCATTCCAGGGCAAGATTGTTTATGGAGTTTCCGATGATGGTTTGTTCAGGACCCCTGACCTCGGAAATTCAAGCGAGGTGATAACCCAGATCCTCGATCAAAATTCAGGAGGATCAATTCTGTCTCAGACGATGTATGCTGTGGCTGCAAATGGGGACTCAATCTGGGTTTCCGGCGACGGAACCGCTGTGGGTGTCGACGATGGGTCCGGCTTCAACCCTGACAGGTGGCACATCTTCAGGGCATACGTTAGCGTTGCGGCGACAAACTCGACTTACTTCTACCCGAATCCGTTTTCTCCGCGTCTCGATGTCGGTAGGATTCATTACAATGTCAAGGGAAATGGCAGCACCGTGACAATTCGCATCTTCGATTTTTCCATGCACGTTATCAGGACCTTGCTTCAGAACGCACCGCGGAATCCAGGCGAGACTGACGAACAATGGAACGGAATGGGTGACCGCGGCGAACTTGTCGACAATGGCGTCTACTTTTACAGCGTGGTGGTCGGCAGTGATAATCCTATCTGGGGAAAGATCCTGGTGATAAGATGAACTTGAAGCGGAATTTTGGTATGGTGGAACAGTGGGATAGTGAAACGAGAACGCATTTATTTGATTTGACATTATCCGTGAAACTCTGTCTTGTCTGTGTCATCAGTGTGCTATCATCCATCTCATTTGCCCAGAGCGACCCCGGAAGTTTCGCTCGAATCGGATTGAATGCCAAAGGAATGGCACTGGGTAACTCAATCTCGGCAATGACGTCCGGGAACGTTTACACTTATTACAATCCAGCACTCGCGTCGTTCCAGAATGGCGGCAGCGTCGCAGCTTCAGTCGCACTTCTCTCTTTGGACAGGCAGTTGAATGTTGTGACATACACTCAAGGCCTCAAGCCCACAGCCGGACTCTCCATCGGCTTGATTAACGCGACCGTTTCGAACATCGACGGGAGAGACATCGACGGCGTGCACACTTCAAACTATTCGACAAGCGAGAACCTCATATTCTTCAGCTTCTCGAACGAGTTCGTTAGTAGACTTTCGCTGGGTCTCAGTTTGAAAATCTATTATTACCGCCTTTACTCAGGTATTTCTTCGACTTCGCCTGGATTCGATCTTGGTGCACTGTATAGAATCACCGATGACCTCTCAGTCGCGATTGTCGTAACCGATCTCGGCGAAAAGTATCACTGGGACTCGACCAGTCTCTACGGAAATGATCCAGTGACTGGTGGAGTTAACTTCTTCAGTCCGTTTCCCCATGTTTTCAAGGTCGGCGCTTCATGGCATCTCCCAATCCTCAAATCCACACTCTCGGCGGAATATGACATGGCGTCTTATCCGCTGAGCGGGTTTAAGGCCGGGCTGGAGCTGCTCCCGCTCAATATCGTCTCGGTCAGGGCAGGCATTTCAGTTAGCAGTCAGGATAATGTTGGAACCAAAGTAACACCGTCGTTCGGGTTCGGGGCAAAAGTTTCGTTTCTCGACTATGCACCGGAGATAAACTACGCTTACGTTATCGAACCGTTCACGCCTTATGGCATCCAGACTATCTCATTAATTGTCGGGTTCTAAGAGTATGAAATCTACATCGTTGGTATTTTTGTCGTTTCTTCTTTCATGTTCATCGGCATTCTCACAGGCTGGCAGCGCGGGTTTTCAGATTCTACGACTCGGCTATTCCGCGCGCGATCTTTCTCTTGCAAGTTCATCTGATGCTATTACGGCGGAACCCATTGCGGTCTTCACGAATCCGGCAGGTCTCGCAGCGGCTCCCGATGAAAGCGGCATTGGCCTCAATTTCATCTTGACCCACAGAACATATGTTGCCGGATCCTCGGTAGACTTATTTGGTACTCGATTCGAGGGAGGCGGATTTTCATTCGGCACAAGCTTGCTGCTCTCCAGCGTTCCGGATATTGAAGTCAGGACTGTCCCGGGTGATCCTCAATCGACCTTTTCTGCAAAGGACTTCGTGTTCGCAGCAGGGATTGCGCACGGATTTGACAAATTCAACCTCGGCGTCTCCGCAATGTACCTTTATGAAAAACTCTTCGTGTATCAGTCGAACGGTCTCGCGTTCAATGCGGGCCTAACATACTCGCCGGGCAGAGATGTTGAACTCGGCCTTTCAACCGGGAACTTAGGTTCGTCATCCGCAATGATCTCAGAGAGAATCGTGCTTCCTATCTATGCACGAGCCGGTGCAAGATTCACCAAGTCTCTCGACGACAACTTCACCGCCGCGGGCTACGCCGGAGTCGTGACATTCAAGTCAGGCGGAATTTCTCCAAGCATTGCCGCAGAGCTTAACTTTCGAAACTTGCTTGACCTCAGGGCAGGTTATGCCTCAGGCAACGACTTGACCGGTTTCTCATTCGGTGCCGGCATAAGCTACGACTTCCTCAGGTTCGATTATTCTTACGTTCCGATGAAATTGGACTTCGGGAACAGCCAGACGTTTACACTGTCGTTTATCCTCTAGCAGTGAAAGCGCCAACCACTAAATTCCAAGCTCCGATTGGACGCCTTGCGCCATCCCGCATATTGGAAAGAACAGGTGAGCGGGACAATTTCCGTTTCTAAATTTCTAAAAAGAAAAATATGATCCGGCACCATTTCTTCTTCATTCTGAGATTTGTTTCATTGGAACGCTTTTGGAATTTGGCGTTTGATGCCTGGAGTTCATAAGAAATGCTTGATGTCCTTATCGTTATTAGCTCTGATCCACGATATGATTCCCGCAGCACGAAGTATCTGACCAGTCTTCTTGAGGCGGGTTACAAAGCGAAGGTGGTTGGGATTTCTGCCGATGGTTCCGCCGAAAAAACAAACGAGGTGTGTCGCATCCCGATAACCTCAAAAGGTGGCAAATCCTTCTTCCTCCAATTTTACCAGCACACAATTCCTGAGGTGCGAAACCTACCTGCAAAAGTCGTGATTGCGGGTGACCTCTTTTCACTTCCTCCGGCTATCCTGAACAAGAGACGATTCTCAAGATCATCGCCGGTCAAGCTGATCTACGATTCAAAAGAACTCTACGAAGAACTACCGAGTTTGAAAGTGAAACGGAGTAGCTTCTTGTTCTGGAATCTGATCGAGAAGTCTTCGATCAAGTATGTCGATGCTCTTTTGACTGTCAATCAATCCATCGCAGATATACTCAGGAAAAAGTGGCCTGCCATTGGCGGAGCGCCCGCCGTAATAATGAATGTTCCGGACACGGCAGACTATTCATATGTTCCCGACAAATCATTCAACAAGATTTATCTTGCATTCCCGGGCGGCTTGCAACGCGGCCGGGGTCTCAACAAGTTGATGGATCTTTTGCTCCTCCTGCCGGACAATTATGAATTGCGGTTTATCGGCGACGGGAATCTACGCGCGGGTTTGGAACGACAGGCCGCCTCGCTCGGGATATCGAAGAGAGTTCACTTCACTGGGAGGGTGAAGAACACGGAAGTTCTAAACGAACTCTCAAAAGCACACCTCGGTGTTTACCTTATGGAAAACTCCGGACTTTGTCACTACCTTGCGTTGCCGAATAAACTGTTCCAGTTCATCTCCGCAAGGCTTCCGGTGGTCGTGCCATCATTTCCGGAAATTGAAAAGATCGTAAAACGATTCGAGGTAGGTCTGGTAGTCAACCCTTCAGATATTAAGGAAGTTGCAAAGAAGATCGTTGATCTGACGAGCGACAGAGAGCTTTACCGAAGACTCGTCGAGAACTGCGACAACGCTGCAAGAATATTGAATTGGCAGGTCGAGAAAGAAAAATTCCTTGGCGTTATCAAGAGTTTGATCTGAGCTTCGCTATCTTCGAATCGATTAGTCTTAGCATTAGCTTGCGAGTGAAACATAATTAATCGAGGTATCTGGGCGGACTCACTTGTCTTCCAAGCAGGCCCTCAAGGATTGGACGAAGTGATCACTTTCTTCTTTTGACCCGGCGTTAACTCTCAAATATTTCTCGAGCAGCGGATAAGAAGAGACGTTTCGCACGAGCACGCTCTGTCTCTCCAAAAGCGCTTCAAATATTTTCGCCGGCGAAGATGGCGTGGAAAAGAGGAAAAAGTTGGCGTCCGAATCCACCACACTGACACCATCCATCTTTTTCAATTCGTCCATCATCATGATTCGCTGCTGCTTGATTAGTCTCACGCGTTCCTCAAACATATCACGACGTTCGAGGAGCTTGAGTGCGGTGAACTCCGATAGCGGGTTTACGGTAAATGGAATCTTCACTTTGAGGATCTGAAATGCTGTCCCCGGATGTGCAACGAGATATCCGATTCTGAGCCCGGCGAGACTGAATGCTTTCGAGAACGTCCTGAGTACGACGAGATTCTTGTATGTCTTCGTCAAATCAATTGCGCTCGGATGCGGCGAAAATTCTATATAAGCCTCGTCAAGTAGAACAATCGCCCCGGTTGATTTCAGAAGTTCATAGATGAATTCAGGAGTGGCCGATCTACCGGTCGGATTGTTTGGCGAACTGATAATTATGAGTCCGTGGCTCATGGTGCGGGCTTTGTCCAAAATTTTCTTCTCGTCAAAACTTAGATCTGGCTTGGCATAGATTCTCGCAATGTTCCCCCCAAGTATGGTAGCGACTTTCTCAAACAGATAGAATGTGGGTTGAGGAATCAGCACATCTTTCCCATCATCCACTATCGCTATGGAGGCGGTATAGATGAGCTCGTTCGAGCCGTTAGCAACGATGAACGAATCTTGAGGCAAATTATATATGATCGAAAGGCGCTTCGGCAACTCCGTAGAGAAAACCTCCGGATATCTGTTCCATCTTATGCGAAGGAACTCCTGCATGATTTCGCTTTTCAACTCCGTTGGTATATCGAAAGGACTTTCGTTTTGATTCAACTTAATCTTAGCGGGATGACCCGAGACTGCGTATGGGGACAATTCAAGCACGCTTTTTCTGAAGTTATCGTTTGCGTCCACGTTTTTCTCTTACTTTCATCGAAAGCGCATGCGCCGTTAGCCCTTCGTTCTCCGCAAATATCTGCACCTTTCTCGAAACATTTTCGAATGCCTTTTGCGAATAATGAATGATGCTTGAGCGCTTCACAAATGTGTCTACACTCAATACGGATGAGAATCTGGCAGTGCCGCCCGTCGGAAGGACATGACTTGGACCGGCAAAGTAATCGCCGACTGGTTCGGGCGAGCATCTCCCAACAAACACCGCACCTGCGTTTCTTATGCCACCGAGGATTTCCCAGTCGCGCTCCGCAATAATCTCGAGATGCTCCGGTGCAATTTCGTTTACCAGAGAAACTGCTTGTGAAATGTCATTAACCACGAAAGCAGCCCCGTTTCGTTCAATAGATTCCGTCGCGATTTCCCTCCGGGGTAAATCGAACATCAACGCCCGCAGTTTTCTTTGTACTTTTCGTGCGAGGCTTCTGTCGGTTGTGACGAGAACAGCGGCGGCGTTCCGGTCATGTTCCGCTTGAGCAAGAAGATCGGCGGCAACCTCAGTTGGATTCGCACTCGAATCCGCCACGACGACTACTTCGCTCGGGCCGGCAATCATATCGATGTCCACATCACCGTACACGATCTTCTTTGCTGCGGCAACATACATATTCCCCGGTCCGACAATCTTGTCCACTCTCTTGACGGATTCAGTTCCATATGCGGCTGCCGCAATTCCGTGCGCGCCCCCTACGGAATAGACATTCTCGATTCCGAGGACGGCACAGGTTGCCAGAACTACCTGACTCACTACTCCGTCCCTGTTCGGAGGAGTGACAACATGGATCTCGCTGACGCCTGCAACCTGTGCGGGGACAGCATTCATTATCACGGTAGACGGGTAAGCGGCAGTCCCGCCCGGGACGTAAAGGGCAACTTTTTCCACGGGAATGATTCGCTGTCCGAGAATGGTACCGTCGTCATCTTGAATTATCCACGAGTTCTGTTTCTGTCTTTCATGGAATCTCCTGACGTTGTCAGCAGCTTCAGAGATTATTCCCAGAAGCCTGTCGTTCACATTCGACTTTGCCTTCGTTATTTCTTCCTTCGCGACTCTGATCTGTCTCAAGGACACTCCATCAAACTCTTTGGTAAATCTGATCAAAGCCGCATCGCCGTCGGACCTGACTGCATTGATAATCGCCGACACTCTGGAAATCAGATCGCTGTCAAGAGTTACGTTTCTATTTCTTATCCTATGCAGGCGATCCTCTGCATCTTTGCTGCCAAACGTGAGAACTGGGAACATGTCTGTCTTTTTCATATATGACAATTTATCAGGGCTAATCTTCCTTTCCAATTTCATCGCAATGAAAAGAATACCAATGGGAGAAATTACCGCCCGTTTGATTCAAAAAAGATCCGCGGAGCCAATGAGACCGAAGGATGAAATAATTCTCTCGGAAGTACAAGCAAGCGGCAAGCCGGGAGCATCACTTCAAAGTCAGCTTCAACGTCTTTATTTTTCTTCCGTCAGAGTCGAGCACTTGAAACTCGTTCCCATCCACATAAACTCTCTCATCCTGGAGAGGAATTCGTCCGGCTTGAGAGATAACCAAACCTGCGACGGTAGTGAAATCTCCCTTTGTAATCTTCATCTTAAGATTGCTCTCGAGTTCCGCAATCTCAGTGTCGCCGTGGACGATGAACTGCTTGTTTCCACCTCTCCTTATCTTCTCTTCGCTCGTCCATATTGCCACATCGCCAAGAAATAATTCCATAAGGTCAGACGAAGTCACGAGCCCGGCTGTTCCACCAAATTCATCTATCAAGATGGCGACGTAGACCTTTTCCATCCTAAATTCTTCTAGAAGATCGATCACAGAAATATTTTCCGGAACGAACAACACGTCGCTGATTATCTGATCAGCCGTCTCCACTTCCTTGAATATGTCCTTTGCGTGGATGACGCCGACAATGTTATCAATAGAGAGATCATACATGACAACCTTGGTCTTACCCGTTCTTTCGAATATTTCGCGAATCTTGTCGATTCCGGTTCCGAGCTTCGCTCCCACGATTTGAGTCCTCGGAACAGCAACGTTGCGGACAGGCAAGCTGGCATTCGCGAGAAGCCTCCTCATTATATCCGACTCGATCTTGTCTAAGTAGCCGCTGCCGATGGTTTCGCCGAGAAACCTATAGACGTCGCGTCTCTGGAAGACCGCAGTCTGGGGCGCCGTGTGGAAGAATACTCTTGCAATGGCAGCGGAGACTATCGCGGTAAACTTCACTGCAGGCTGAACAGCAGCATAGAACAATCTCACAAACGGAAGCAGCACCCCCGCCACAGACTCCGAGCTCTCCAGCGCGATGCTCTTGGGAACGAGCTCCCCGAAAAGAAATCCGACGAAAGTCGTGATGGGAAGGACGACGGGCATCGCGATTCGCATTCTTTCATGGAAAGCTATCTCTGCGAAGGATGAGAATACAGTTATGAACAAATTGCTCGCGACGACCACCGTTGCAAAGAAGATCTCATTGTTTCCCAGAAAGAAGAATGCCGACTTGAGTTGAAATCGTGATCCACGATGTATGACAAGTGCGACCTTGTCCGCCGCGACGAATGAGGTCTCGGCAGCAGCGAAACAGGCTACCAGGAAAAGAGATACGGCTGCAGCAGCTACTTCCGACATATCAACTCAAAGGATGAATTATCTGTGACCTGTAATCTTCATAGACCAGTGCTCATCGGCCATCATCAATTGAAGCACGACTGTCACTCCGCGATTGATCCCTTCCACTTCGCAATCTCTCTATCAGCGCGAGAACGATCATGGTGACCAATGCGGCTATAATGTCAATCATTAGGTCCTTCAATTGCTCGGTCCGACCCGGGACAAAGGATTGATGGTATTCGTCGCCGGCTCCATAAACCACGACGAACAGGAGCGAGATCCAGAGACCGAAGTCGCTCACGAACTTACTGTACCGCTGGTATTCTGTGGCCCTGTAACACAGGTAGTACAATGCCGCGTACAACAGCGTGTGTGCGATCAGGTGCGCGTATGGGAATTCGATTTGCGCAAGGGTGGAGCCGGGTATGGAAGACAGGATAAATATGACTGCCATCCATAGAAAAGCGGGCAGCTGAAATTTCACAAAGTCAGGATATTTTTTCAAACTCTGAGATTTCGCCATTCTCTATTTTCCTAAATGCGATTGGTAAGTTCTCTATGACGTCCGTGGCAATGAGAGAGTACATGCCTTTCATCTCAAGAGAAACGTCACCGGCAACGCTGTGTAGATAAACTCCTGCAATTGCAGCGTCCACGAGACCGAGTTTCTGCCCGAGAAGCGCCGCGATAATTCCAGTAAGTACATCACCCATTCCCGCAGTTGCCATTCCCGGATTGCCATGAACGTTTGCGAATGCCTTTCCATCTTTCGAAGCAATTATTGTCGGAGATCCTTTCAAGACAAGCGTGACCCCGTTCTCCTTCGCGTACCTGCGCGCCATCTCGATTCTGTTCTCCGCAATTTCCTCCGGAGAGAATTTAGTCAGACGGCTGAACTCTCCATGATGCGGCGTCATTAAAATTTGTGCATGTGTTTCGTGTAGAACGTCAGGCTGTTCAGCTATCGCGTTCAAAGCATCGGCATCAACGACAGCAACGCCTTCGTAGCTTCTCAGTATCTTAAGAACGAGCTGCGCAGTTTCCTGATTCCTCGACATTCCCGGTCCGATGACAAGCACGTCCGCCCATTCAAGATACTTCTGAATCTGCAGGACAACCGCAAGCGACAGGCTCCCGTCACGAGTCTGGGGAAGCGGTATCGTCATAACCTCGGTCAATTTATTTTCATAGATCGGATTCAACTCAGAAGGGACTCCGAGTACGACAGCTCCTGCACCGGTCCTCATAGCCGCTTGTCCAACCATAACTCCGGCCCCGGTCAAGCCTACGGAGCCGACCAATCCAAATATTTTTCCCACTGCATGTTTGTGAGTTTCAGCTTTGCGTCGAGGGAAAAGGCGTTTGACGTCGCTGCAATTAACAACAAACGTCTCCGCGGTTTTCAAGCCATCGAGGTCTAGAGGCATGCCAATATTTATTACGAAAATGCTCCCGGCGTTTTCTTTACCCTCATTCATGAGAAGACCGCATTTAAGATTGCCCATCGTCGCGGTTGCAGTCGCCCTGACGCAAGACGTGTACACTGTTCCATTAGTCGAATCGAGTCCGCTCGGGACATCGACCGATAATACCGGGGTCGCGGCTTGAAGCATCAGGTCGATTGCCTTTTGGACCGATTCTTTAGGAGAACCTGACAAGCCTGTCCCAAGGACTGCATCTACCACGAGATCAGAATCATTCAACGAAATATCTGCCGTACCCTTTTCAAACTCAACAATCTCGACAGCTTCCTCGCCGGAGAGTTGTTTCAATTTTTCATAGAAGATTTTGGCATCGCCGACGATTTCTTCAGGCGAACCGACAATATAGACTTTGACTTTCGCTCCCATTCGAGCCAGATACAAAGAAGCACCGAAACCATCACCACCGTTATTTCCCTTGCCGCAAAATACAGAGATATGCTTCCCTCTCACCTCGGCAAGGAGTCGAGAAGCCACTTTCGCTACGCCGAGACTCGCCTTGTCCATGAGTGATTCGCCGCTTACTCTTCCACTTTCGATGGCTTCGCGGTCACATTCTTTCATTTGATCTGCGGTAAGTAGATATTCCATTTCCCGTTCCTTCACAAGATAAAAAAAGCCGCTCCAAATTGAAACGGCTCGCGAACATAGGCAGAAATTAGTACAGGACTAAAATAATTTCTCAGTAAGCGCTACAACATAACCCGGAGTCAAGCCTAACTCGATCACCGCGATTGCGGCAATGATCAGAGCCGTCGTTGCCATTTTCAATATCGCCACTGGGCTCACCGGGGCTCCTTCGCGCAATTCTTTGAAATACATGTTGACCACCACACCCACATAGAAATAAACCGAGACCACACTGGCCAGCACTCCAATGATAGCGAGCCACGTCATATTTGCACTCACGGCAGAAACGAAAAGGTAGTACTTTCCGAAGAAGCCTGCGAACGGCGGCAGGCCTGCGAGTGAGAACATAAAAATCGCCATCAACGCTGCAATGAAAGGATGACGGAAAGCAAGGCCTTCGTAGTCAGAGATTGACAAATATCTGCCTTCTTTATTTTCGAGAACCGACACAACGCCGAAAGCGCCGATCTGCATGAAAGTGTAAGCCAGCATATAGTAGAGAACGCCTGTTCTGCCGAGAGCATTTGCAGACGCGATACCGACCAGAGCATAGCCAGCATGGGCAATGCTCGAATAAGCCAGCATCCTTTTGATGTTCTGCTGAACCAGCGCAACGAGATTACCCAGGATCATGGTGATTGCAGCAAGGTATGCGATGACCAACTGCAGCTGCCAGGACGGATGGACTGAGTAGCCAAACACAAGCACAAGCGCTGAGAAGGCAGCGGCCTTGCTGCCGGTCGACATGAAGCCCGACACGGTTGTAGGAGAACCTTCGTACACGTCGGGAACCCACATGTGAAAAGGCACGGCAGATATTTTGAAGCTCAGGCCTATAAGGATCAGGGCTGCCCCTACCCAGAGAAGTGGGTTAGACTGGATCGATGAGAATTCATTTAGGATTACCGCAAGATTTGTCGAGCCGCTCGCGCCATAGACAAGAGATATTCCATAGAGGAAGAATCCCGTTGCGAAGGCTCCAAGCAGAAAATACTTCAGAGAAGCTTCGTTGGATTTTGGATCCCGCCTCACATATCCTGCCAGCACGTAAAGACTGATGGACATCAACTCGAGGCCTAGGAAGAGAACCATCAAATCGCGGGCACTGGCCATCAACATCATGCCGACAGTCGCAAACACAATCAGCGAGTAATATTCCCCGTAGTGCACTTCTTCCCGCTCGAGATATGACTTAGAAAGCAGCACGCTCAAGGCCGCGCTCAGCACGAAGACAATCTCAAAAAACGCCGGGAACTTTCCTGTGAACACCATCCCATTGAACGCCTCGCCGGATGCTGAATAAGTTTTGATGGTCAAGACCCCGGCTATTACCAATCCTACGATGGTCAGCCCGTAGACGACATTTGCGGGCCGCTTGAACGACGCATCGACGACGAGTAGCAATAAAGAAAAGACACTGAGAAAAATTATCGGACTTACGGCAATTATGTCATTATAATTAAAAGGCATTGTCCCTCGCTCCACAGGTCGCGGGAAGAGGGATTTCGAAATAGTCGTATTCCACCATCTGTCGG
The DNA here is from genome assembly GCA_963704305.1 of uncultured Bacteroidota bacterium. Classification (GTDB taxonomy): domain Bacteria; phylum Bacteroidota; class Ignavibacteria; order Kryptoniales; family JAKASW01; genus JAKASW01. The sequence continues at coordinate 3,985,994 of OY969888.1, forward strand.
AAAAAAACCATGATACTCATGTTATGTTCTCGGTCAGCCAATCAATCACAAGCCTCTTCACTTCCGCCCTCTTGTTGAATAGGTCGACACCATTCTCTGCAGCATCATCAAACACCTTCACCGACGTCGGCGGATCCGTGTACTTAGTGGCGAGATCCTCTGCATCTTGGGCAGACGTGCCGTCTCCCTTCGCAGCTATGTAAAGGATCGAACGCATACGACGTTTTCCCGGCTTGTGCTTCAAAAAACCAAGCACACACTCACGAGAGCTTGAGATCGCGACAGCAGTCTTAACATTTTCGCCGTAGCATGCATTCGCAAAACATGCGATGCATCCGCCAACTGATGTCCCCACGACCGCCAGCTTGTTGGTATCGACTCCTTTTTTCTCTTTCAGCCAACTCATCGCCTCATCAAAGTCGAAAGGAGTCTGCTGAGGATCGCTAAGAAGTATTGTCATATCTTTGATCTTATCGGAGCCACCATGACCTCGAATGTCATATGCCAGCACTTTGTAACCGACTTCCACTAGCTCTTGCGGAAAAATTCTCCACTGTTCTTTTGTCTGATAAAATTGATGAACGAGGACAACGCAAGGTTGATTTATTTGCATGCTCGCGGCATCGAAATAAAAATCGGCCGCTATGTTGAAATAATCCGGTGTAACGAACTTGAACGTTTCTTTCTCAACCACCTTCATCACCGCTCCTGCAGGCAGTCCGTCAACTAAAAAGGAAGCTCCCAGGAAAGCGAGAAATAAAATTCGTTGTCTCCATGAATGCAACATCTTATCCCGAAGGTCCGGGAATTCGCTGGTTCCATTTTCTTTACGATCAGGCAAAATAACTTCGCTTAATCTTCATGTTGATCGATCATCATTGCGACACAGCAAGCGCGCCGACTTTCGCCCTGGTCAAAGTATCAACCAAAGCTCTTACGGCAGGTTCGCTTTTTGACAGAAAGGTTATCGGATGAACTCCGATCCAGACTACGAAGACGACGATCGCGGCGAGCACAAGGACCTCGTGCACACGCAGATCCTTCATGCCTTCGTTCTCCGGCTTGTTCACCGTCCCAAAGAATACACGTTGGTAAGTCCATAACAGGTAGACAGCCGCCAGTATGACCCCGCTAGTCGCGACGATCGCGTAGGCTCCGCTACCGAGAAAATCGCTTTTGAATGATCCGACCAGAATTAAGAACTCGCCAACAAATCCATTCAAACCAGGCAGGCCGACCGATCCCAACATCGCTATCATGAAGAAAGTTGATAGAATCGGAACAACTCTCGCTATTCCTCCAAAGTCGGAGATCAGTCTGGTGTGCCTCTTATCGTAGAGCATTCCAACCAACAGGAACAGCGCTCCCGTCGTAAGTCCGTGGTTGACCATTTGAATCACGGAGCCCTGAATAGACTCATAAGTGATCGCAAAAATTCCCAGCACGACAAATCCGAGGTGCGCGACAGACGAATAAGCCACCAACCTCTTCAAATCCTTCTGTACCATGGATACCAACGCGCCGTAAATGATCCCGATGATTGCAAGTATTGCCATCATTGGGAGGAACTTGAACGTCGCCTCCGGAAAAAGTGGAAGCGAAAATCTCAGAAACCCATACGTTCCCATTTTAAGCAGCACGCCAGCGAGAAGAACGCTCCCCGCCATCGGCGCCTCAGTGTGTGCATCCGGCAACCATGTGTGAAGCGGAAAAACCGGAACCTTTATCGCAAAACTGAGAGTGAAAGCAAGGAACATCCACACCTGTATTGCGATCGGGATCGTCGGACCAATCCTGTACAATTCTACGAGGTTCGTCGTGAACTTTCCTCCGGGCAGCGTGCCTGCGTAATATCCCAGCCAGATAATTGCAACAAGCATGAGCAAGCTTCCGAACATCGTGTAGATAATAAACTTGACTGCCGCATAGACTCTTCTCTCGTGCCCCCAGATACCAATGATAAAATACATCGGCACAAGCATAGCTTCCCAGAAGATATAGAAAAGAAAGAGGTCAAGCGAAGCAAAGACTCCCAGCATGCCAACTTCAAGTAACAAGACAAAGAAGTTGAATGCTTTCACTCTCTTCGATATTGAAGTCCAAGATGCAATTAGAGCGATCAGCGTCAAGAAGGTCGTCAACACCATCAAAAGAAGAGAGATGCCATCTATGCCGAGATGATAGGCAGCGCTAATACTGTAAATCCACGGTACATACTCGACAAATTGAAAGCCCGGCTTGGAGACATCAAAACCTAAATACAGGAGCACAGAGAAAACAAACGTGACTGCAGCGAACAGAATTGATGTGCCCTTGATCAATTTCTCGTTGCTGACAAGAAGGAGAAGTATCGCTCCGACAAGTGGCGTGAATATGATGTAAGTCAGAATATGAGTTTCAAACATCTATGACTTCTCAGACTATTTCAGAATCAGGTACCCGATGATCACGATTATGCCGATTACAAAAGCGAGAGCGTAGTTCTGTACGAAGCCGGTCTGAATTCTTCTAAGTATCCTGCCTGAGAATCTCACGATCTTCCCGACGCCATTCACCGACCCGTCGATCACAATTTCATCTAATCCTCGCCACAAGTACTTGTCGCTCACGTACATGAACGGTTTCACAACGACTGCCTGGTATATTTCATCGATATAATATTTGTTCAACAGAATATCGTAGAAGTCTCCTGCAGCCCGGCGAAGTCTCGCCGACAACTCGGGCTTCTTCAGATACGCATTGTAAGCAAGGTAGATTCCGGCAATAGCGAGAAGCACCGCGATTATCATCAAAGCAAATTCGGTAGAAGGCTCCAGCAAGAACAGGGAGGGCATCCTTGCTTGCGCGTTTTCGAAGACGGGATCCAGAAACTTATCGAACGTCTCGCCGCCGCCGAATGCTGAAGGAATATTTATCCAGCCGCCGACAACCGAAAGCACTCCCAGAGCCCAAAGGGATAACAGCATAGTCGGCGGTGCATCGTGAACGTGAAGGTGGTGCACATCAAAGCGAGGCTTCCCTTCAAATGCCATAACGAAGAGCCTGAAAATGTAAAATGCCGTCAGGAATGCAGTCACCACGCCGATCAGCCATAATATCCAGGAGCTTTCGAAAGCGTGAGCAAGGATTTCATCTTTGCTGAAGAAACCCGCAAATGGCGGAATCCCCGAGATGGCAAGACTCGCAATTAGAAAAGTCTTGTGAGTTCCTGGCATCACGGTTTTGAGCCCACCCATGTCGCGCAGATCCTGACTTTCATGAAGTGCGTGGATGATTGCGCCCGCGCCGAGAAACAAAAGGGCCTTGAAGAACGCATGGGTCATCAGATGAAAAATACCCGCCCCGAAAGCACCGACTCCCATCGCAAGAAACATGTAACCGAGCTGGCTGATCGTGGAATAAGCCAGGACTTTTTTGATGTCGTTTTGGACGAGCCCCATGCTCGCCGCGTAAATTGCCGTCACGGCACCGACGATTGCCACAATGAGCATTGCGGTCGGTGCAAGAGCGTAAAGCACAGCGCTCCGAGCGATCATATACACGCCGGCCGTTACCATCGTCGCTGCATGGATCAGTGCCGAAACAGGTGTCGGGCCTGCCATGGCATCCGGAAGCCAGATATAAAGAGGAATCTGCGCGCTCTTTCCCGTTGCACCGATGAAGAACAGGATGGCAATCCACGTCACCGTCGTGTCACCGGTCAGGAAGTGCGACGGAGTCTCCTTCAAAAATGGAGTCGTAGTTGAACGTCCCGAAGTTCGAGAAGATCAAGAACAATCCAATGAGGAAAGCGAAGTCACCGATCCGATTGACGATGAATGCCTTCATGCCTGCATCGCCGGTCCAAGTAATGCCTACACCTTCAAACTTCCTGTCGTACCAGAATCCTATCAAGAGATATGAACAGAGGCCAACCCCTTCCCATCCGAGAAACATCAGCAGATAGTTATTGGCCAGAATCAGATTCAGCATCGCGAAGACGAATAAATTCAAATAGGTGAAGAACCTGAAAACTCCTCTGTCGCCATGCATGTATCCGATAGAATAAACATGTATGAAGAAACTAACCCCTGTCACTATTAACAGCATTACAACCGAGAGCGGGTCGATCAAATATGAAACATTTGCGGAGAGACCACCGGCCGAAATCCACGCGTATAGGTCAACCACGTGCTTGCGGCTGTCCGAAGGCAGCCCAAGCAAGTCAACGAAGATTAGGATGGCAAACAAAAATGAGAACCCGACCGCCGCACTTCCGATTATGCCAACAGCTCTTTCACCAAGTCTCTTCTGGATCACGCTTCCCAGAAGTCCGTTGATCAGAACGCCGGCAATCGGGAAAACGACAATGTAGACAACCAGAGTATCCATAGTTTATCCTCGGAAGGGAGGAACTCCGTCTCTCGCTTGGGCGATCACCATTTCAAAATGTTGACTTCATCTATGTTCACGGTCAGCTTGTTGCGAAATATGGCGATAATGATCGCAAGCCCGACTGCAGATTCTGCGGCGGCAACTGCTATCACAAAGAACACAAGTATCTGACCAGCGGGATCACCCGAATATGCAGAGAAGGCGATCAAGGAAAGGTTTACCGAATTCAACATCAGCTCAATTGACATGAAGATCACGATTGCATTTCTAAGAGTGAGTACCCCGACCACTCCTATCGTGAACAGTATCGCGCTCAGTCCGATGTAGTAGGCCAACGGTATCATTTCATTGCCCACCTGATCCCTGAGAAAATTTTTTCTTTGCGAGAAGGATTGCGCCGACGATCGTCGCCAAAAGGAGAATTGATGTTATTTCAAATTGGAATAGATAGCTGCCGTATAGAATCTTGCCGATCGATTCGACCGTTCCCATAGAATCCGCCTTCGGCGATAGTGTTGATCCGGATGTGAAGTTGGTTATGATGTGAAGCAGCTCCACGACAAGCGCGATAGCCAGCAGAACTGCAATTGACTTGCTGGAATTAAGCTTCCACCTAAGTAGTCTATCGTCGCCGAGATTTAGAAGCATTATCACGAATAGGAAAAGAACCATGATAGCGCCTGCGTAGACGGTGATTTGGATTATGGCGATGAACTGAGCACGAAGTAGAAGATAAAGGACGGCTATGATGAAGAAGTTGACAACAAGATAGAGAACGCTTGTTACTGGGTTCCGGCGGGTTATCATCAGGATGGCAGAGACGATGGCAGCCATGGCAAGAACAAGAAAAATGATCAGCTCAAGATTCAACCGTAAACCTTCTGCATGTTTTAGAACTGAAAAATATAAAATAAGAACGATAAACAATCAACGTGAACCACTATGCTCTCACTTCATCAAATGTTGTGGTTGAGCACGTCGCTTTCGATGAGATCCTTATTCATCTCCTTTGGAACAATAGACCGCGCGGAATTGTTTCAAGACAAAGTGCAAAATTCCGAATTGACTCCGAGAAATAAATCAAGTCAGCTTGACTTTTCGAAATATTAATTCTATTTTCTCGAAGACTTAATAACCATTAACCCATAAGGTACATAAAATCACAGGAGGCGGTATGAAAAAAAACCTTACGCTTGTTGCGGTCACGCTTGCTTTGATCGGGAGTCAGGCATTTGCACAGATGACGAAGCCCGAGTTTGGGCCGGAGCTTGCCAAGCTCGGATTCCTAACTGGACATTTCACCACTCAGACTAAGCTCATGATGGATCCAAACTCCACAGAGGGTTCGATTGGAACGGGCTCGGCAACGATTCACTGGGGACTGGATTCTATGTTCGTCTTCATAAACGAGGAAGAGAACAGCCCCGCGATGGGAAGCTACAAAGGGTTTGGCGTATTGGGTTATGACCTCCAGCAGAACCAGTACGTTCTATCAATGTACAACAACTTCGCTGACCGCCCTCAATACAAAGGGAGCTTCACCGGCGACACCCTCACGCTGACCACGAACGTCGAGACGCCCAACGGGCCTTTCACCCAGCAGTTAAAGTGGTACAAGGAAGGAAACAACGTTCGTCTCCGGATATTCAACGACATGGGACAGGGATTCGTTCTGGCGGTGGACCAAACCGCAACCCCTGCCAGCAGCGAAAACAAATAGAAGAAGAACAAAAGAAGCAGATACGTGGCGACATGCGGCCGGACGAAACCCGCAGGATGGTTTCTCCGACCACAGTCGTTCAATTCTTTCTATACTTCTATTTCCTTGCTTTACCTTCTGAAACCTGCCGCTCAACTATTTTTATATTGAATTCGGTCACCGCCTTGCTGGATCCCGAAACACAAGAAATTTTAGACGGGACATAGCGTAAGGCACTCACCTTCGACTCCGTCTTGAGTTGACTGCATCGCGCAGCATAAGTCTTTGCCTCGGTGACCAAATCCACATAATCTCTCTTGTTGCTTGGCGAAAAATTTTCGAAGGCGACAAGCGCTCCCTTTTTCCAATTCCGCGCGGCCGTCAAATAAGCGGTGATAACGAGCTTCCCCTTCTCTGCGAACTTGAGTTTCATCGGAGCCTTCGAGCCGCCTTCATTTAGCTTAATCGTCTTCTTATGTAACCGATGAGCACTTTACCTGATGGCAAATCCTCGAAGCGCCCTTAGCTTGCTTCATTCAAAAAGGAAGCATACCTTTTCATGGTCGGCACTTCTCGAACTGTGTGACAAATCGTGCTTCACATTTCAAACGGGAAAAGTAGGTAAATGCATTGACCACTCACTTCTACGATGACCTGAATAATCCGGAAGTCATCTCTGTTGTGGACGATTTATCATTGTGGTCTGCGCCGTTCGGCCTGCGACTGCTGGATGTAATCCGGTATAAGAAGAACCTGAGAGCCCTTGACATAGGATGCGGCTTGGGGTTCCCGTTGACGGAACTTGCGATGAGACTGGGTAAAACCTCTCGAGTTTATGGAATTGATCCATGGAGAGCCGGCATCGACCGGGCAAGACAGAAACTTAGGATTTATGAACTGACGAACGTGGAACTTATTGAAGGCTGTGCGGAACGAATCCCGTTTACGAAAGAGTACTTTGATTTGATTGTATCAAACAACGGAATTAATAACGTCCGGGATTTGAAAAAGACTTTCGAAGAAATCGAACGCGTCTCGAAGCCCGGAGCACAGTTTGTATTCACATATAATACTGATCAAACGTTCACAGAGTTTTACGACGTTTATCTTGGAATTCTGAGCAAATGTGGCCTGGAAGGATGTCGTCACAAATTGGCGGCGCATATCTACTCGAAGAGGAGACCACAGGCTGAGTTCGAAAATCTTGTGAGTACCCACGGCTTTCGGATAGTCTCGGTTCACGAAGACATGTTTCACTACCGTTTCTCCGATGGGACTTCAATGTTGAACCATTTTTTCATGAGGTTTGCGTTCATGCCAAGCTGGAAGGAGATAGTTCCGGTCGAACGCTGGAGGGAGGTACTTCAAGAGATTGAAGAAGAAATCAACGCGAGGTCGGATTCTTCAGGGAGCTTCTCAATGCAGGTGCCGTTCGTAACGATGAATTGTGAGAAGAAACAATAAGATTTCTGATTTCATGAAATGTTCCGTGGGAATCACGGCAACAAAAGTAAGAAGATTCCCGTATTTGTCGTCAAGAGGTGCTTTCTGCACAATTGATCTTGCAACTTTACCCCTCCTCAAATAATTTCGTTCGTGAGTTTGTTCCAGTTTTTCTTCTGATATTTCTTACGACTGCTTCCTGAAGCAAGCACAGTGATAGTGATCCATCAAAATATGTTCAACGTAATTCTATTACATTAGGAGGTTCAAATGGATCTTGGACTCAAAGACAAAGTTGCAGTTGTCGCCGCATCAACAAAGGGCTTGGGAAAAGCGGCTGCCATTTCGTTGGCCGCGGAAGGTGCGAATGTCGTCATTAACGGAAGGCACAAGCAGAATCTCCACGATGCAGCAGAAGACGTAAAAGGAAAAACCGGGAAAATGCCTCTTGCAATTCAAGGAGATGTAACGCAAACGGAGGACATCGACCGACTTTTCGAAGAGGTAATCAAACAGTTCGGCACCGTCCACATATTAGTATCAAATGCGGGTGGACCGCCGGCGGGTGGCTTCAACGATTTCAACGATGAACAATGGCTGAGCGCTGTCGACTTGAATCTCATGAGCACTGTGCGATTGATCAGGAAGGCCGTTCCGCTAATGCAAAAACAAAGATGGGGCCGCATCGTGAATGTCACTTCACTTACGGTAAAGCAACCTGCCGACAATCTATTGTTGTCGAATTCCGTCAGGGCGGCAATCGTCGGACTTGCGAAAACGATCTCGCGCGATTTATCTCGTGATAATATTTTGATTAACAACATTGCTCCCTATTACGTTGCGACGAAACGGATAGATTACCTGATGGAGGAAATTTCCGCAAAAAAAGGGATCACGAAAGAAGCGGCTCTCCAAAACATAGTGAAAGATATTCCGATGGGCAGACTCGGAACGCCTGAGGAGTTTGGAGACTTCGTCGCCTTCCTATGCTCCGAGAGGAACAGCTACGTCACCGGCGCGACAATACAGTTTGACGGCGGCGCTTACCGGGGAATGCTTTAACAGAAGCCGGAGGCAAGAAGTCGGATGTCAGAAACAGGAGTTCAGATTTCTTGCTTCTTTCTTTTGGCTTCTAACTTCTAATCAATATCCGATTTTCCCGTTCGGCTGATTGACGGAAGATTGATTAGGGGACGTATGGACGTTGCAGACCGGCGGTAGAGAGTTCGCGTTGAAGATCTCGGTCACTTTCACTGGACAGAATTCGGTAGCGAGCATGCCGGTCTGGGCGCAGATCGTAGCGGTGACGACTCCATCGGGTTGCACGAAGGACGTGATCGGAAGACCAATCTCCCTGTCATCATAGACATCTCTCATGAAAATTCCCCAGATAGGTGCCGCGGCTCTTCCGCCCTGACCATCCCAATCGGTGAAATGTACCCTGTCATCATCAAAGCCGACCCACACTGCCGCGACGAGTTGTGGAGTGTATCCGACATACCAGGCGTCCCCGAACTCTTGAGTTGTACCGGTCTTCCCCGCGCAGTCCAAGTAAAAGTAGTTTCTTACTCTGGCACCGGTTCCACCCGCGCTTACAACACCGCGGAGCATGTCGGTCATCAGATAAGTTGTCTGTTTGCTCAACACTTCAGTGGACTGAGTGTGGTTCTCTTCGATCACGTTGCCGTTCTTATCCTCGATGCGGAGAATTGAAATTGGCTTTGTGAGCACACCTTCGTCGGCAAAAACTCCGAATGCAGATGTGAGTTGAATCGGAATCACCAAGTTTGTTCCCATTGCAATCGACTCGTATGGAGGAATATAAGTCGTTATTCCCATCCTGTGCGCATATGCAATAACCTGATTTATCGGCGCGATTTCCTGGATCGCTCTGACCGCGACAACGTTGATCGAATATTTTATTGCGTCGCGCAGAGTCACTTCTCCTCCAAATTCACCGTCAGCATTTTTCGGCCGCCACTCGGTCCCATCGGCCATCATTATCGTGACAGGCTGGTTCATCAACTTAAATGCAGGTGCATAGCCATTGTCGATCGCGACCGTGTAGACGAACGGCTTGAACGCCGAACCGGGTTGGCGTTCGATCTGGGTCACGTGGTTGAGACCGTAACGAAACTGCTTGTAATTCGACCCGCCGACAAGCGCCTTTATGTATCCAGTCTTCGGATCGATACAGACAAAGCCGACCTGGATTGTCTGTTCAGCTTTTTTCACTGAGTCGACAAATGCCTGGCTGGAACGAAGTCTCTTGTAAACAGCCCTCCGGTCCGATTCGTTGGAAGCGTTGTGATATGCCGGGGATTCTTTGATAGCTTTGTCGACAGCCGTCCACAAGGTTGTCTCGTTCGCTTTCCAGTTCCATCTCGAATCGAACAGCTTTTGGTAATCGGCCAGATGCTGGTCGACAGCATCATTTGCGTATTGCTGCATTCTCGAATCGAGAGTCGTGTAAACAGTAAGGCCGTCTCGATATATATCGAAACCATACTTCTCTGCTTTTTTCTCGAGCTCTTGCCTGACCATCTCAACAAAATGGGGAGCCAGTCCTGTCGACGGCCCGCGGTATTTAATATCGAGCGGAGCAATCCGTGCAGCTTGGTAGACGGATTCCGATATCTTCCCGTCGTCAAGGAGGTTCTTCAATACGACATCGCGAACTATCTCAGCGCGATTCGGGTGATCTAGGGGATCATATCTTCCCGGAGATCTTAGCATTCCTATCAAGAGTGCAGCTTGCGACAAGGTCAACTCGGAGGATGATTCATCGAAGTACAACTGGGCAGCGGACTCAATGCCGTATGCGCCGCGGCCGAAGTACACATCGTTCAGGTACATCGCAAGAATTTCTTGCTTGGTATATGTCCTCTCAATCTGGACCGCAGTCACGGCCTCTCTGATCTTTCTCGTTATCGAAACCTCTTGACTCAAATACAGGTTCCTTGCCAATTGCTGGGTGATCGTGCTTGCACCTTCCTTCGCACGCAGATGGATTACATCAACCACTAACGCACTGAGAATTCTTATAGGATCAATCCCCCAGTGAGAATAGAATTTCTTGTCTTCAGTGGCAACGAGTGCGTCAACGACATAACGCGGAATTTCGTTGACGTTAGAGAGGGCCCGATTCTTCAAATAAAACTGGTCTATTATCTGTCCATCTGCCGACAAGACTCTAGTGGCAAGCTCCGGTTTCGGATTTTCGAGTTCTTCAAGAGATGGCAATCCTCCGATGATATATACGACGTACCCTATGAACAGCAGAATGATGGCAGAAATTATCCCGTACTTAAGTGCGCGCTTCTCTTTTGTAACAACCTTTCCTCTTCTCCTGGCCGATTTTCTGTACTCAGGGTCGTTGAAATAACGGTCCATCTCCTCTTTAGAATATCGCCACTTCATCCTTCGAACTTCCATTTGATCAATTGCATCGCGTCGCCGTCAAAAATAGCATAAGTAAAATTCTCTAACCAATCTCCAAGATTGACATAGACTCCTCTGCCGAAGTGTTCAACCTTCGGAAGATGATTGTGTCCCATCACGACAAAATCGTAACCCTCGCTGATCTTCCTCTCGGCAAAAAGCATCATGCCATCCGTCTCGCCGAAGTCTTTGTTTGATGTATATTCCCGACTGCGTTTCGAGAAAGCTTTCGCGAGCGAAAAGCCAATATCAGGATGAATCCATCGTATGGCCGATCTGACGAGACGATTTCCCAAGATTTTTTTCAACATCCGATATCCGGAATCCTTCAATGCCAGCCCGTCGCCGTGAATCACCAGGAACTTCTTTCCCCCGATCTCCTCTGAAAAACCGTTTGGAAACACACTGAGTCCGAGCGCTTCAGAGAAGAATTTTCCCGGGAAGAAATCGTGATTCCCCGCAACATAATTCATGCAGATTCCACTCCTCACCATTTCCATGAACTTCGCATACAGCCAGAAGTAATTCTTCGGCACAACATACTTGTATTCATACCAGAAATCAAAAAGATCACCAACTATTACCAACCTGCTTCCGTTTTCCGCAACTGTGGTCAGAAATCTCAACAGTTCGTTCCTTCTATTCATTTCAAAATCCGGACGAAGCGAAGGAGCACCCAGATGTATGTCTGAAATGAAATAGACCGGCTTCAACTATTTCATCACTCTCACGATCACTGACAGAGTATCCCTCCCCATCCGACACCAACCTTCATTCTCCGAACAGTAAGTGTAACTGACAACAAAATTCATTCTGTGCAATCCCGCATCAACTCCGATGAGAGTGCAGTCAACTTTGATCGGCTTGGATGTGTCAACATAGTCGCCTTTCCTGCGGACATCTGTCACAGATGCCTTTATTCCCTCTGAAGTGGGCTTCACGGAGATCGGTGGCTCAGCATTGATATGGATGCCGTTCGCGGGCCTCAACCATATCGAGAAAGAGAATGGTCTCCCGTTCTCCGCGTTGATCGTGGCCGGTTTCGTTTCCACGCTCACGTATTTCTGGGAATCGAATGCAATACTCATCATCATTAAGATCAACAAAAGAAATCTCGAAAGTATTCTTCTCAAGTCTACTCTGTTCGTTTCTGCCACTGGACCTTCACCTGCCGGAGCAATATAAGACCGCCAACAAAAAATATCAGCACGGACAGAACAGCAATACGTTGACTTCCAGTGAAGCTTGATATTGCCCCAAAAGTCAACGGCCCCAATATCGCGGACGCGTTTCCAGCAATCCCGTCGTAGAACCCGAAGAACTCGGCAGCATGCTCTCCGGGCGTCAGCAGAGCCATGAGGCTCCTGCTAGAAGACTGTGAAGAACCAATGGCAACACCCGCAACGAGTCCGACAGCGTAGAACTCAGCTTTAGTCTGGATAATGAAAGCTGAGAGCACGACGGCGATCCAAATCAGGAGTGTGATCGTTATGCTCCGCTTTGGTCCCCAATGGTCTGTCAAAATACCGAACACTACGGAGCCGAGAACCGCCGTTGTCTGAGCAACAATAAAAAATACTATCACTTCAACTTCGCTGAAGCCGAGCGTTCCGCGCGCATAGAGAGCTGAAAAAAAAATCACAGTGTTGACGCCGTCAATATACAGGAAGAAAGACAGAAGAAATCTCGATAGTGCCCTATGCTTCCCAAGATGTCTGAACGTTCTGACAGCACGTCGGAGTCCTAACCGAAAGTAAGGCAGTCTATGGTGGTACATGCCGGTGTGATCGCGCAATCTCAGGAACGCAGGGATGGAAAACACGGCGAAAAAGATCGAGACAATGAGGAAACTCTCCCGAAAGCTCAGAATGTTTGTCGGAACAAAGCCTCCTTTTATGAATGGGAATGCAATTGCAAGAATTGACAGCGCGCCAAGGTATCCCATCCCAAATCCGTACCCCGATACTCGGCCGTAGACGTGCTTTGGTGCGATCTCGGGAAGAAAGGCATCGTAGAAAGTGTAGCCTCCCTGGAAGCCGACATTCGCTGCAATGAACACAAGCATACCTGGCAGGACCATTCCTCTCTCGATCCAGAATAGCGCTGCAGTACCGAAGATACAGAGGCACGAGAACACCATGAGGAATCTCTTCCTCCTGTGTGAATAGTCGCTAGCTGCACCCAATATAGGCGAGAGGCCGGCAGCAATGATCATAGATAAGCTGTCGGCAAGTCCCCAATAGAAGTCGCTACGCATCGTTGCGGCCGCGACGACTTCTCTGAAATAGAGGGCATATCCTACAGTCTTGATCATAACAGAAAAAGAAGTGCGTGCATAATCAAAGAGTGTCCACGAAAAGATTGTGAGACGCGAATATCTCTCTTCGATCATGACTTCTTCTTTGTAGACGTATTAATCAATCCTCTTCCGCTTTTCTGGACCCGGCCCTCGCTCATTAGTTGCTTGAGTGAAGCATCAAGGATCCCATTCACGAATTTCGGACTTTCCTCCGTGCTATACTTCTTTGCCAGCTCAATGATTTCGTTGATGGTCACTTTTGTCGGTACCTCCTCAGAGAGCATGATCTCGGCCACACCCATCCTGAGCAGACTTCGGTCGATTGGATTGACCCTGGAAATATCCCAGTGTTCAAGATGTCCCTGGAGAACGGAATCTATGTCCACCATATTATTTATGGTGTCGCGATAGAGTTTCTTTGCGAACTCCAACGCCGCTTCATTCTCAATATCTTTGAAAATGTCCGCGCTGAGAAAATCAGGAGAAGTGTGCGAAATGTCGTACGCATAAAGCGCTTGAAGAACACGTTCGCGTGCCAGTCTGCGTTGAGATGTCATGAGCAGCTCACTTCAAACAATCGGTTATGAAAATTGACTTTGCATTACGCTCCAAAAAGCAAGTATGCCTGCAGGGCGGCTGACTCCCGCACGCGAAAATACAATTCGCTTAGAACGGGCAACCGGTAATTGCTTGCTGCCCCGGTTACATCAGCGTCCTCGAATCGGCACATCAACAGGGCTCGCGGCAAATGCCATCTATCACTTACAACTACTATTTTCTTCATCCCTAGTGAGTCCATCAAAACGCTCTTGATGAAGACCGCTTGTTCGGACGTGCAAAAAGTCTCACGTTCCATGATCAGAGAGGAATCGGGTATACCATTCTCCTGCAGATACCATGCCTGGACCTCCGACTCCACGGTGCCGAAGCGAACAGTTCCTCCCGTTGTAACCATCTTCTTTGTGAGACCCGATTTGAAAATCTTCATTGCCTCGTCAAGCCTTCCTTGCAGCAAAGGACTCGGTCTGTGCTTTCCCCACACTGAGGCACCGAGCACAACTGCTGCATCCTGACGCGAGACAACAGGCGAAATTCTTTCGAGGGAGAAAGTGTATAAGAACCCTGCAATCGTTAATACGGCAAAGAAGAAAAGAAACGTCGCAAGTACTCTGTCCGGGCGAAGCCGTCTCCATCCAAATGCTACGACGGTTATGGAAAGCTGCAGAATCAAGATCATGTATGCAAGAACGGAAGGCACCTCGCTTGAATACTGACCTGTCGGGGGGAGATAGAATGAACAAACCAAGAAAAGGGTTGCAGAGGCTGCAAGCAAGAACTTTCCCGTACTGCCAATTTTCCTTGATGAGAACTCCCCCAGGAGAATCACTACCAAGATCACCAAAGCCAGGGGAAGATTCTGCGCGCTCGTAATCCCGCTCTTTAATCTTTCAGTAGCCGCCCGGCTAGCAGCTATCCGTAACGCGGCGATGATATCTAGTAGAACGGCCGCTTGCAAAAGAACTCTCGATCTCAAGTGTCTCGAAAAAATTGTTGGACTCTGGTTTTATGCCAGCAAATTTAAGACACTCGAACGCGATTTGAAAGACTTGGTAAAATTTCCCTAGAAGTTACGACCCCTCATTCTTTGCTGCATAATCATTCTCACTCTTTCGCGGATCTCACGGTCGAACCTTTGTTCAAAGACTATGTACTTTCCCATCTCAGTCGAAGTGAGGATGCCTTCGAGAGACTGCATGAATTTAGCGTGGGCGCCACCGAGCTGGGTGTCCAGATCAAGGACCTGCTGAATTTCTCTTTTCACCTCAGACTCATCAGCTCCACTCTTAATAGAAGAATCCAGTCCGCGGATGACCTGCCGCCGCTGTGCAGTGATCCCGCTCAATTCATCATTATAATCATTGTACAACGGGAAGAACTTCTCCGCCTTTGCAGTCGGAAGATCTAGATCTTTTGTCATCTGCCATATTTTGATTTGCTCAAGCTGTCGCCTCACCTCCTGATTTGCAGACCCCATCTCGGGAGGAGGTCCCTGAGGATATTTTCTTGTTCCCATTTCCTGAGCAAATACAGATGCGAGGGGGATCAGACAGATTGAAAGCAAGGTCATTATTCTCTTCATGGTTTCTCCCTTAGTTGGAGACGGTATTTCCTAGATAGTCAAAGTCACCGAAGGATGATGTCGAATCTGCAATCGACACCCACATAGACTTGATCACTGCCTGCTGCAGCGAATCTCCGACATCATCCATTTCACCCGCCTCACTTATCTGAGGGACGGAGACATTCACGTAATTCAGGTTCATGCTCGGAAGCTCGACTACCTGATCCGGAGGAAGTGAACTCGCAAGCGCGCTGACGCTCTGGACCGCTTGAGGTGACTTGAAGGTGTATTCATAGACTCCAATGCCGATAGCTACCAAGACTATTACAAGACCGCTCGCGAGAGCCGGAACCCTCCACCTGGCGGGCGTCGGTTTGCCAACCTTCTCCATGATCGAAGCTCGAAGCTCATGCCAGAATTCGTCCGGATACTCATCCTGCCCCGCACCTCCGAGCATCTCTATAGCATCGTGCATATCCCGAAGCTCGGCTTTACACTTCGCACAAGTCTCGACATGATCCTCAATGCTCTTCATAAGATTTGGTTCCACCTTGCCGAGGACAAAATCCGGAAGGTTCAAAACAACATCATCGCATCGCATTTTTCAAACGTGCTCCTATTTTCTTCATTGCATGGAAATAATTCGCTTTCAATGCGCCAAGAGATCTGTGCATTATGCGGGCTATTTCCTCGTACGAAAGCTCTTCATAAAATCGGAGGACAAACACCTGTCGCTGCTGCACCGGCAATGAGGAGACAGCTTCAGCGACCAAATTCCTGAGCTCTTCCTGATCAGCTTCACGCTGCGGCTCGTTGCCTCCCGTCAACATGTTCGAAACCATTTCATCCAGTCTTACAATCGCTCTAACTTTCCTTTTCCTCAGGTAGCTGATCGCAACATTCGTAGCGATCCTGTAAAGGTAGGTGTACAGGTTTGCGTCGCCTCGGAATTTTCTCAGCGAATCATGAAGCTTTATGAAAACCTCCTGAGTTGCATCGGCAGACTCGTCATCGTCATTAAGCATTCTTTTCACCACAAAGAATACTCTCTTCTCATAACGGCTTACGATCTCACTGAATGCCCTGTCATTTCCTGACTTTACTTGCTCGACAAGCTCCAGATCGCTCGGTGACTGCATTCAAAGAACTCTAGTTGTCCCGCTCTTTTTTATGTCCTCTCGAACCGATAACACTTACCTTGGATTGTTTAGAGCACTTTTCAGCTGAGACCAACCGACATCCCTGAAACGGGATTTTCACTTCGGGTATGTCCGACATTGAGACGCAAAACCGACGACCGCGGTTTAAGTCAGCTCTCGACGATGACGACCGCCGCGACATAATCTCCTGAGTGTGAGAGCGATAGGAATATCCTTTTGTCTCCAAAATTCTCGAGTGAAGTCCCGTCCAGACACAGCCGGGGCTTCCCGGTTTCTTCATTCAGGACTTCAACCTCCCGCCACGAAAAGTCGTTGTTCCATCCAGTTCCCGTGGCCTTACTGAAAGCTTCCTTCGCGGCAAACCGCGCCGCGTAATGTTGAAAGGGATTCGGTTTATCGGAACAGTATTCGATCTCTCTGTCGGTAAAAACCTTGGTCGTGAATCGAATGCCGTAATCCTCGATGCTCTTTTGTATCCTGCTTACCTCAATAATATCGACGCCAACTCCCTCAATCATTGGAGTTCTCTTGCTTGATAAATCCGATCAGCTCGCTAATGTCGTTCGCTTCGTAGTCACCGCCTGACACGATCGTGTCAAATGTGTCCCCATACCTTGCGAAAACAGTCCTCATCCCGACTTCTTTCGCACCGATGATATCGCGCTCGGCCCAGTCTCCCACCATCAGAGCTTCTCCCGCACTGATCCCGAGTTTGCTCAGCGCTAATGTAAAAGGTGCGGGATGCGGCTTCCGTTGATATGTATCCTCGAAAGTAACTACAACGTCAAAGATGTGGTGCATATTAAGGTACGTCAGGCGGAGCCATGCTTCCCGCGCAGGTGCGTCCGAAATTACGGCAAGCTTCATCCCCATTTTCAGCAATTCATAAAGAGTCATGTACACATGCGGGTACGGAACGAGTGCCGCTTCACGGGCACGGCGGTAAGCAACCACTCCTGCCGAGAGAATCTTGTAGTTCACCTTATCAAAAATATCCGATAGAAGAGAATCGAACACATATTGGAACTCGATCCCTTTTTCTTTGTATATCGCGTCGATCCTTCTCTTGACTTCGTCGTATGAGAGGTCCAGCCCTGCATCTATCATCGCTCTTGCGGCTGCATCAATCGCTTCCGCCTTCATCTTCATGAAGTCAACGAGAGTATTATCGAGATCGAAAATTACTGCTTTGATCATTTAAATCCGTTGCAAACTTGAGTTTGTCTGCCTTTTCATTTTTTCGTCATTTCCACAAGGGCGAACACTGCCGCGAAATACGAGAACTTCCCGAAACCTGTGACAGTGCCCTTGCAGACTTCTGATATCGCGCTTCTCCTCCGAAATTCCTCACGAGCAAAGACCTGGGAAAGATGTACTTCGATGACGGGCTTCTTGATGGAGGCGATCGCATCTCTCAAAGCGATACTGTAATGGGTCAATGCTCCGGCATTCAGCACGACACTGTCGAATCCTTCCTTCTCGGCAGACTGAATCTTGTCGATCAAATCGCCTTCGCCGTTCGTCTGAAAAAATTCAAATTCGATTTCAGGGAATTTCTCTTTGAGTCCGGAGTTGATCATGGCGAGCGTGTCCCTTCCATATATTTCAGGCTCGCGCGTCCCGGTTAGATTAAGATTAGGACCGTTGGCTACGAGGATTCTCATTTTGTGTCTCCATTTGCTCTTCAATGAAATCACGTACCGCAGGTTTCAAGAAGAGATTCTCTATTCCCACTTCAGACAGGCTCTTCGCGAGAGTCGATGCACGGTGTCTCAGATCGAACTTCTTGTTGATTACGATCAGTTTCTCTTCCTTGAGAATACAATATCCGCCGCTGAAGTCTCCCTTTTCATAGATTACCTTTAGCCCGAGCTGCGATGCAGCATCTTCAAGTTCTGCTATCAACGCCTCGGTTTTAAGCTTAGGCATTCTCCGCGGTCCTCCTCTGTCTCGTCATTTTGATCGGACGAAAGATCAGCGCACCGATCGCGCTGTAATATGAAAGTAGAGCAATGACCGAAAGTCCACCGAGACCGCTCACTCGCTCGACAAACAACTTCCGCATTTCGTCGCGCAACGGACCCGGGTCTGCGCCAAGAAAAAGCTGAAGTTGGAAATCGACGTAAGACAAAAAGAATTTGAGATCAAGATAAGAAGTATATAACTCAATCGGGATAAATATGACAAATAAAATCGCGGCCATGAAAGCGTTCGGATGATCCTTCATCTTCAGTTTCGATTTGAAAATAAAAATCCAGAAGCCTACGAGCGCGATCGCATATCCGAACACTATCAGTAGAGAGGTTCTAGCAAGAAGATTGTAAATCTCTTTCTCCGCATCGAACGGAATATCCTGTCGGAATTTCAGGGTACCGATTTCCACGAGGTCGTTCCCGATTATCCCTCGTGCGGCTGAACCACCCAGGTATAATATTCCTCCGATTACCATGATGAACAGGGCAAGGCGCGCGCTCTTAGGTAGGCGGTCGTGGTCGAAGGTGTCCTCGTGCGTCGGTGTCTCGGCCGTCTCAACAGGAAGAGGTTGCATACTCCTTCTTACAATTCGTCGGGCGTTTCAATAAACTCTGCGACGCATCTCGCCGGCAAAAGAGATCGTTCGAAAGCCAGGTCGAGGAAAAGCTGGATGGCTTCCCTTCCCTTCTTTCCATAATCCAGAGTCCACTCGTTCACATACATTCCTACAAACCTGTCGGCGAGGTTCTCGTTCATTCCGCGAGCAAATTCTAGCGCGTACTTCAGACTAACGTCCCGGTGTTCGAGTGAATAAGAAATGCTTTTCTTCAAATAATAAGCGACCTTCATTTTGACATCCGGCGGCAGGTCGCGACGGATTACATTTCCACCCAGCGGCAAAGGCAATCCGAATTCTCTCTTAAACCATGCGCCTAAGTCAATTACGTTGTGAAGCCCGTTACTCCCGTATGTCAGCTGACCTTCGTGTATAATCAGCCCTGCATCGAATTCTCCCCCTACCACTTTGTCAATTATCTGGTCGAAAGGCACAACCTCGTACTCAAAGGTTCCGGCAAAAATGCTTAGTGCGAGGAAAGCGGACGTTCTCTTTCCGGGAATTGCGATTCTAAGATCGTTCAGATCGGAGGGCGAGTAAGGTTTTCTGCTGACAACAATGGGTCCATAACCATCTCCCATGCTCGCGCCGCTGCTGAGCATTTGATATTTATCCGCAACGTACGGATAAGCGTGGATCGATATCGCACTCACCTCGTACTCACCTTTAACCGCCTTCTGGTTGAGTGTCTCGATATCGGCCAGGATATTTTCAAATTCGATTTCGTCCGTGTCGAGCTTTCTGCTCGCAAGGGAATAAAACATAAACGCGTCATCGGAATCCGGACTATGCGCCACTCTAATTTTCAATCCGCTTTCCTTTCCTGTTCGGGAACGGACACAGTTTATTTGCGACACACACCTCGCACTTCGGAAGACGTGCGATGCAGACCTTCCTGCCGTGTGCCATCAAAAGGTGACAGAGCATTGTCCAGTCCCTTTTCGGAAATAGCCCCATCAAATCAAATTCGATTTTCGTCGGATCATCTTCCCGGCTGAAGCCGAGTCGTTGTGCAAGCCTTCGAACATGAGTGTCGACCGCGATCCCTGGAGTACCGAATGCGTTGCCGAGGAGAACGTTCGCAGTCTTGCGACCGACTCCGTCTAAAGTAAGGAGTTCCTCCATGGTGCGCGGAACTTCACCGTCAAACTTCTCGACAATAGATTTGGAGCAGTTTATGAGAGACTTTGCTTTTTGTCGAAAGAATCCCGTCGACTTTATTTCCTTTTCGAGCTCGTCCCTGTCTACCTCGGCAAAACTTTTCGGCGAAGGGTATTTTCTGAAGAGGCCCGGAGTTACCATGTTAACTCGTGCATCGGTGCATTGCGCGGAAAGAATGGTTGCAATCAGGAGTTCAAACGGAGAATTGAAATTAAGTGCAATCTTTACGTCACGATGGTCTTTCCTGAGAAGAGAGAGTACTTTCCGCGCACGTTCTTTCTCGGGCATGTCTCCGAACGGCTTGTTCTGTGGCAGCATCTTCTGGGTCTTCAAGATAGTATTCTCGTCTCCTGTTCACGTCAATTTAGTCAATTGCTCCAGCTTTGGCAAACATCGAGTGCCTCAATCATCGGAAGCAAGGAAATGAGTCCGAACTTTTGATACAATGGCGTTGCGAGTTTGTGGTTGCTATATCAGACCCGAATTGGCTTCTTGAGCTCAACGTCAACTGGGGAATATTTCAATCTCTCAGGAGAATAACGAGTATCCTTCATCAAGAGACGCTCAACCACTTCCCCTTTGATGATGTGCCTCTCGATTATTTCAATGACGTCATCCTTGCTGACGTTGCAATACCATACCCCCTCGGGATAAATCACAACGTTCGGGCCGTGTTCGCAGACGTCGAGGCAGCCCGATTTGTTTGCCCGCACTTTTGCTTTCAGACCTCTCTCATGCAATTCTCTCTTAAAAAGTTCGCGGATTTCTTCACTCCCTTTTTGAGCACATGACCCCTTCGGATCGTCATCCTTCCTTCTGTTTGTACAAATGAATATGTGTCTATCGTATCTCATGACTCTAACATGAAGGAATAATCTGTGAATTAATAAGCAGGAGCAGGTCATTCTCCAATGTATTGTCAACAAAAGTCACGGTCGGAGAATACTCAAATCCCCGCGTCACATTGAAAAGAACAAACGGGGCGACTGAAGTATTTGTGCCGAAGAGCTTAGAGATGAGATCCGACATTTGATTCTCGACAGCGTTTTCCGGATCGATCTCCATCTTCAAGATCTCTCCGGAAAAACCTTTGCACACGAAAATCTGCATCACCAGTATCCCGTCGTGATGCTGACATCTCCGAACACTCGCGTACTGCAAGCGACTCTCTCGTTTTCCAGATAGTTGCCATTCTTCATGAGTTTTCTCTCACAATCATCAGGCCTCGACAGGTTGCACATGCCTTCGACGACCTCGACTTTACACCACCCGCACACGCAGTCTCCTCTGCACGTGCTCCCTATCGGGATCCCATGAACGCGAGCTGCCTTGAATAGTGTCTCTCCTTTTTTTATCTCCACCTCTCTGTTGAGAGGAATGAATCTAACCTTTGGCATTCTTCAGAAACTTCTTCACTTGCTCAACATCCATGCTGTTTATCAGATCTTCCCTTGTCAGCCAGCCTTTCCTTGCAATGAAAACTCCATAAAGAAAATCGGACAGTCCACTTTTCGAATGAGCATCCGGGTTGATCGAGAACTTCATCCCTGCTTCTTTGGCCTTCTTGATGTTGCGCCAATCGATATCGAGACGATGCGGATTAGCATTAATCTCGATCGTCTTCCCGTTGCGAACCGCGGTCTTTATGATTTCATCCAAGTCGAGCTCGTAGCCCTTTCTGCCAAGCAGCAACCTGCCTGTCATGTGACCGAGGAAGGTCATGTACGGATTCCTGAGCGCACTAACGAGCCGCTTGGTTGCCTCGTCTTGCTTCATGCTCAGCTTGCTGTGAATCGACCCCACGGAGAAATCGAGTTTTTTCAGGACCGCATCTCCGTAATCGAGCTTGCCGTCAGAGAGTATGTCTACCTCGCTTCCCTTGAAGATGAAGAAGTCTCTCTGTTCAGCATTCAGCTTGTCTATTACATCCGACTGGCCTTTCAATCTCTTTTCGTCCAACCCATTTGCATAGAACGCGGCCTTGCTGTGATCGCTGAGGCCAATGTAGCGGAAGCCGAGCTTACGAGCGGCTTTCACCATGTCTTCAATCGAGTCCGCTCCATCACTCCAATTCGTGTGAACATGGAACAGCCCCAGAATGTCCTCCGGTTCTACGAGCTTCGGGATCTCACCTTTCGACGCTGCCTTCACCGCAGAATCGGCCTCACGGAGCTCAGCGGGAATGAACTGAAGCCCGAGTTCGCTGAAGACATCTTCTTCAGACTCAAAATGAATTTTGTCTTTTCCTTTTTTCAACTCTCGCGATCCAAGCATGTAGCCGTGCGATGAAGCATACTCTTTCAGACTCGAGAAGAATTCTTTGCTCCCGCTGGAGTGCAGCACTGCGAACGGAAACTCGGCTTTGTTCACAATTATGAATTCTATTGGAATGCCGTTTTCCCAGACCACTGAAACGAGATCGTTCTGAACGTCCACAATTTTCTTGACGCTCTTTAATTTTTGGAGCGAAGCAAAAAGTTTGTCTCTCTCACCGGAACGGAATTTTATCACGCAATCTATGTCGCGTACAATTTCTCTTCGACGCCTGTAACTGCCCGTAAACTGATATCTTCCACCCCTGAGAGTTTCTCCAACTCGCCGGCAATGTGTAGTGCGGTCTCATGACTAATATCGAGCAGATGATATTCGCTGTTGGCCTTCAGCTGCCGGATGGCCGCGAGAACTTTATCCTGTGTCTTCTTTCCGAACCCTTTCAATGTGACCAGACGATTCTCGTTGCATGCGTATTCAAGCTCGGAAATCGACTTAATGTCAAGCTGATCGTGGAGTGCGCGGATCTTATTTGGACCGAGTCCATCTATTTCAAAAAGCTCGAGAAGGCCAGGAGGAAATGAACCACGAAGCTCTTCCAAAAAAGATAGCCTGCCTGTCTCGACAAGCTCCGTCAGTTTCTTTGAGAGAGCATCGCCAACACCCGCGATATTTCTCGCCTCTCCCTTTCTTACAAGCTCCACGACATCCGAGGTTGTCTGAGCAATTGACCGAGCCGCGCGGGAATAGGCGGATATCTTGAACTTGTCTTCACCCTTAAGCTCGAGGAGAGAAGAAATCTCTTCGAGAACATGAATGATCTCCTTCTTGTCCATCAGCCAGCCCCCGATATTTTATAAAACGCTTCGACCTGGATTGCGGTGAGCAGAATTCCGAGGACGACACCTGCAGTCACCTGAGCCCTCGTATGTGCTTTCAATTCAACCCTTGCCCAAGACACGATTATCGTGAGCAAGAATGCCGGAAGAATCTTCCAGCCAAATACGAAGGTAAGTGCGGTCAGCGGACCGGCCGCGCCCATGGCATGTGCGCTTATTTTCCATTTTGTATTTATCAAAGCCGCCACGAGGGTGTTCGTCGCGTAACAAAACATCAGAGCAAAGACCGGGACAGATGCTTTAATAAGAATCAGAACCAGAAATCCGATGAGATAAAATGATACTGCGACCAGATAAGGAGCAGTTCTTTGTTCACGGATCGGAACATCGATGTCCGACACTTTCCGCCTTCGGAAGAGAGTGAATATGTAGAAAAAAGGCAGGATCGCGCCGAAGAAAATGGAAACAACGGCAATGATTAGTTTGCCGGACTCTTCTATCGTGAAATACGTGAGAAGGAAAAAAGAAACCAGAGCAAAGCTCGTGGGCATAAAAATGTACGATATGGCTTCGGCAGACTTCTTCTTCACACATGAATTTAGCCTGATGTGCCTTAAATCGCAATCACGCACAGTCCACCACTATCTGCGAAACGCACCCTCGGATCGGATGCCTATCTCAATAACTCCACAAGTTTGTTGTGTGCCATGGCACCTCTAATCAGTCGGACTTGAGATCGCGGCACCTGGAGAAATTCAGCTACCAAATTAAGAACGGCTTCGTTTGCCTTCCCTTCGAGAGGCTTCGCTCGAACAAAGATTTCGAGGCTGTCCTTACCCCTTTGAATCACTTCGTCCTTTTTCGAATTCGGATGAACCTTTACTTTGATATACATGAGAGAAGAATGTCAAAAGTCAAGGATCAAAACTGTCACGAGGATTTGTTGCCGCTCAGATTCCGGATCTATTTCACTCTCGCTGCAATCGCCCGCCTCTCGGGTCCGCACTTGCGATAGCATACGATTCCAATCCCCAGTAAGTTTCCTTTGCTATCACTCTGACCACGGTATAGAGCGGCATTGCCAGAACCATTCCGAGAATCCCTCCGACTTCAGCGGCGACAAGAATCAGGAGCACTACAGTCAGCGGATGCATCTCCGCTCCCCGCGAATAGACCGTAGGAACAACAATTATGTCATCTACGATTCTGATCGCAATAAAGAGGACCAGAATTGGTAAGATCATACTGAAATTCCCAGTCTGGACAAGGCTCACGATGATTGCAGGCACGGCCCCGACTACCGGACCGAGATAGGGAATCAGATTTGCAATTCCGGCAACGACTCCGATGATCACAGCATACTTCACGCCAAGTATCAGCAATCCCAAGATCGACAACGCACCGACAATAGCCGCCTCGGTAAACCAGGCGCGGATATAACGACCGAGCTGGATGCCAATTTTATGAACAACGTTGAGAGTCATCTCGAAGTATCTGTTTGGAACATACTCGATCAGACCCCTAACAATACGGTCTCCGTCTTTCAAAAAGAAGAAAGTCACGAACGGAACAATTACCAACATCATCAACACCGAACCAGCACTTGTGAGGATCGAAAACCACCTGCTCGCCAATTGAACGAGAATCTCATTAACCTTTGTCGATACGTTTCCAAAATTGATAAAAGAAAATTTTCTCTGAAGCTCGGACTGGATTGCCTGAAGCCGGTGGCTGAAGTCAGGTGAGTCGATCGCATTCTTGAGATTCCAAATCTGCGCAAGCAAAGGCGGCAGAAGTGTCTTGAGAAGTCCGAGGATGACCACAATGATCGCGAGATATATTATCAGGATGCCATATATCCTTCTAATCCCTCTTGTCTCCATTGCTTCCACAATAGGTGAGAGGAGAAACGTCGCCAGGATCGCGAGAAGCAGAAGGATGAAGACGCCTCCGAGCAATGAAATAAGCCAGAGGGCGAGCAAAAGCGAGGCGACAAGCAAGAATACTTTGAAACTGTTCTTCTTAAAGATCGACAACATCCACCGCACCGTCGAAGACTTTTCTAACGACCTTCTTGATCACATCCCAGTCAAACCCACGTCTTGCAAGAAAGGCGATCAGCTTCTCCTGTCTCTTTCTTACATCGAATCGTTTTAAGGACGGCATCTTTTGTGCGGCCGCCCGGGCCGCAAGTGCAGCCTGCACGTCGTCATCGACAATAGAGGAGAGAACCCTCTGAGATGTTTCTCTCGACACGCCCTTTTCGCGGAGTCTGCGCTGAAGCTCCCGTTTGCCTATCGGCTTCGAAGCAATTCTTCCTTCAACGAAGGCCTCGGCAAAACGGGAATCATCTATCATTCCAACTGCTCTTAACTTGTCAATCACCCGCTTGATTGTTCTCGCATCAAAGTCTTTCTTCTGCAGGCGCTGATTCAGCTCATGCTCTGTTCGCATTCTGTAATTAAGCAAACGAACCGCGGCGCGGTAACCATCCTGATAAGACTGAGCCTCGAGAATTTTTTGCAACATGTTACCGGAAATATCGTCGTTCCTGCGCAGCCCGTGATCGATGATAACTTCTTTGCTGAGCAATAGTTCCTTGCCGTCATCCAAATTAACTATGAATTTCCCGCCCCGACGAGCTTTCTCAATGGAAAGGATGCGCATGACAGGTTTGCAAAGAAAATCTATTCCTTCCCGGCAGCACGGGACACTTCGGACTGCCTTCTTGTTTCCTTCTGCTTCTCAAGCTTTTCTGATGCCACACTGGCTCCGTTGTTGCCGGCTTTTGCGGAACTTATTCCGAGTTTCGCGCGAACTTCGGCTTCAAGTTCCTTCAGAGCATTGGGATTGTCCTGGAAATATTTCTTCGCAGCATCCCTCCCCTGACCAAGCCGATCGTTTTTGTAGGAGAACCATGTGCCGCTCTTCTGAACAATACTCTGATCGACAGCAACATCCAGAAGATCGCCAACCTTTGAAATCCCCTCACTATATACTATATCAAATTCGACTTCCTTGAATGGAGGCGCCACTTTGTTCTTGACAACTTTTACGCGGACTCTGTTCCCGACTATGTCCTGTCCTTCCTTTATGTGATCGCGTTTCCTTATGTCAAGGCGAAGAGCCGCATAGAACTTGAGCGCATTCCCGCCGGTTGTCGTTTCCGGATTCCCGTAAACAACTCCAATCTTGCTTCTAAGCTGATTTGTGAAGATCACACTTGTATTGCTCTTGTTGATCGCGGCGGTAAGTTTTCTCAATGCTTGAGACATCAATCGTGCTTGAGCGCCCATCTGCGCGTCGCCCATCTCGCCTTCGATCTCGGCGCGGGGGGTCAGCGCGGCAACCGAATCAATCACAACAACATCGATCGCGCCGCTTCTGACCAGCGTCTCAACAATATCAAGCGCCTGTTCGCCGAATTCAGGTTGCGACACAAGAAGATTGTTCGTGTCCACACCGATCCTCTTAGCGTAATTCAAATCCAGTGCGTGCTCCGCATCGATGAATGCAGCAATGCCACCCTTCCTCTGCGCTTCGGCAATTACGCTCAAACACAAGGTGGTCTTGCCTGACGATTCCGGTCCGAAGATTTCAGTAATTCTTCCGCGCGGTACACCGCCGATGCCCAATGCCCAATCGAGAGAAATTGATCCGGTTGAGATCGAATCGATTTTGGCAATCGGTCCCTCCCCCATCTTCATCACCGCGCCTTTGCCGTAATCGCGCTCAATCTGATTGAGTGCGATGTCCAGCGCTTTCAGTTTAGCTTCTTTCTCCTCTGCCATTTTCAGACTCCTTTTCCGATTTGCTCCCGACTTTCTCGGGACTACGTTAATTGATATTCATCCAAAATCGTATACTCGCATCCCGACCTGTCGGGATTCAAAGTGCTTTCGAATAACGCAACACTAACTGGGAAGAATCGCTCTACCGACAATTTACCTCCAGCCCAGAATTTCTGCAAGTCTATGTAATGACTCATCACCTTGCCGCCACCCTGGTCCTTCAACCGGGCTATCGTGATGTGTGGTTTGAAAGCTCGTGATTCGGCTTGAACACCAAACTGTCCCATCACGGATTTTATTAATTCAGCAACGCCGGAAAGTGTACCACCATCTCTGCAGTCAAGCCAAATTCCTCTCCTGACTTTTTCGTTTGGAAAATAATTCAAGCCGTAGACGTCAGTTTCGGAAAATCTTAATTGCGACTTCTTCAACTTCTCAGCTACCGATGAAAACAGCTGGTTGATCTCCTCTCGTTTGAATTCACCAATGAATTGCAGCGTGATGTGAAGCTTCTGCCTTCCTTCCAGTCTAGCAAAAGGAATGAGTGAACGTAGCTCTTCCTGAATTTTCGTGATTTCCAGTTTTGTGTTTTCAGGCAGAGTTGCGCCGAAAAAGATTCTCAATTGTGATCACCATAGTATGTTTGATCATTCAATGCCCAGGATTCGTTTCCTGACAAGCTCAAGGGCTGCCTGGGACGCGCGGTCCTTGAACCTGAGCCGCTCTTCAGGAAATAAATATTTCTTGAGGACGGTGCCGTTCCGATCGGCAAGTCCAACATAGACCAGGCCGAGTGGTTTGTCTGGAGTTCCGCCAGTGGGACCTGCAATGCCTGTGATAGACAATCCCAAATCGGTTCCGGAAACCGTCCGAATCCCTTCGGCCATCGCACGCGCAACTTCCTCGCTGACCGCGCCAAACTTCTTGATAAGTTCTTCCGGAACGCGCAATATTTCTGTCTTGGCGGCATTGCTGTAGCTGACCACACCTCGGTCAAAGTAGGTAGAACTCCCCGAAATGTTCGTGATACGATGTGAGACGTAACCGCCCGTGCAACTTTCTGCAACCGAGATCGAGAGCTTTCTTTCACTTAATAGTTGACCGACGATAGCTTCGAGATCTACTTCTCCCGCCGCGTAAATAAATCCGCCAGCCTTGGCCCGAATTTTTCCCTCGACTTCAGCGATGATTGAATCCGCCTCTTGTTCGGTCGCGGCTTTGACGGTAATGCGCAACCGCACACCAAATGGACTTGGAAGGAACGCGAGCTTCGCACGTCCTCCGAGTATCTCGTCAATATTCCCGAGAGAACTGGAGAGAGTTGATTCAGCAATACCCGTTGTCTTCAACACTCTATGTTTTATGACCTGCCCGACCGCCCTCGCTTTGAGCCGTGGAATAACATACTCGCTCATGATATTCTGCATTTCATGCGGGACACCCGCCATCACTACAAAGAAGTTATTCTTCCTCTCGAAAAGTATCCCTGGCGCAGTGCCCCAATGATTCATCAGTACTTCGGAGCCTTCGGGAATGAGCGCTTGCTCTTCATTGATTTTGCTCACCTGAATATTACGCTTCGAAAGTCTAGCCCGTACGTTCTCCAGCACGGCATGGTCCATTACCAGCTTGACATTGAAGAAATCCGCAACTACCTTCTTCGTTATGTCATCATGTGTCGGGCCGAGACCACCTGTGACGAGAACAACGTCAAAGCTCCCGTAGCACTCGTTAAATGCTTTCATGATCTCATCGCGTTCGTCCCCGACGACCAATACGCGCCGCACTTCAATCCCGATTTCGGATAACTTCTCCCCCATGAAAGCTGCATTCGCATTCATCACCTGACCGATCAAGATCTCGTCCCCAATTGTGATTATCGCCGCCGTTTTCATCTTGATCATTCCGTTGTTTTAGTCTGTCTGACCGTATCGCTCCGTCAATTCGAATGGGCACTGCTTCATCTCTGCCCCAAATAAAGATAAGCGTGAATGATTATGTTTGTGTACACGCCGCAGACTGCATCATCGAGCATTATCATTAATCCACCATTCTTCCTGTCGAAGTAGCTCGCAGGAAATGGCTTGAAGATGTCAAGCATCCTGAAAACAAAAAATGCAACTATCACAAGAAAAAATCTCTTCGGCAAAAATACCAATGAAATCCACATCCCGACAATTTCATCGATCACAACCCGGGATGGATCATGTCCGTACACCTTCTCCATCTTTCCGGCGGCATATGCACCCCAGGCGAAGAAGACGACAATCGCCGGTCCAATGAGATATGGCTTTTCGAAATCGGTAATGAGATAGACGAGAAGCCCGAGGAAGGATCCGACAGTGCCAGGCGCGACCGGGGATAGACCAGTTCCCAATCCGGTCGCAATTAACTTGCTGATAATCCCAACTTTGTTAGCTGCAGCCTTCGGTCGGGGCACCCCGGAGATTTCATTCAGACTCTGTTCTTCCACTAACAGTCCGAAATGAGGAATATATGATCTTGAAATTCTCGACTACATACTGCAGTCCTGTCCCGAAAGTCAGAACGGTAACGACTAACATGGAATAGTACAGCACATCTTTTTCAAGAATCAGTTTTGCAATAGCAGGGGATTCGAACGGAGAGTTCTTGAATACCAGTGCCAGAAGGACTCCGTAAATGAAGACCATCTGGGCGAACGTCTTCACCTTGGCACTGAAGTTTGTATGCAATGTCTGACCGCGCAACTCCGCCAACGAACGAAGGAGCGTAATGGAGATGTCGCGTACCACGATAACCCAAACCATCCACCATTCCACCATCCCCATCCATGCGAAGGCAACAAAAGCAGCTGAAGTCAGGATCTTGTCGGCAAGTGGATCCAGAAAAATCCCCCATCTTGTGACCTTTCCGAGCTTGCGCGCAATCCAGCCGTCATACCAATCTGTAAGAGCAGCAACCGCAAACACGAGAACCGAAACCTGCCTCAAAATCAGCCGCTCACTTATGAAGAGCAACACAAAGAGTGGAGTTAGAAGAATCCTGAGGATCGTAAGTTGATTCGGTAAGGTCATCCTTCAATAATTTAAGTTTGCACGGCTTGGGGGTCAAGCTGTTTTCAAAGGATTATGCAGAAATGCTTACCGGCGAATTATGATACACCTCGGGACAAACAGTCCATCTCCGTTTTAATCGATATCAGCGCGGAGAAAAACTAACGAGACTCCTTTGTCCGGGTGAAGGTATACTCAAACGACTTATTACCAATCATATCCGAGCGAGAAATAGTAGTGCGGGGGTGAGAAGTCATGCAGATTAAATGCCCACGCGATATCGAGCCTGACAAGGAAATAAAGCACGACCATCCTTGCTCCAACACCGGTGCCAACCAACAGGTCTTTTGTTACTAAGTTACCATCCGCGTCATGACCGAAAGGCTGAAACTTCTGATACACAGGAGATGCGTTCGGATTATAACCGGGAAACTCATTTACTCCCCACGCCGATCCGACATCCAGGAACGTTGTTCCGAAGAACGATTCAAAAAGCGGGATAGGGCCGGCTGACAGGAACCCGAGCATCGGGAACCTGAACTCCATGTTCAATAGAGCAAAGTTGTTTCCGAACTCGGCGTTGTAATCGTATCCGCGCATCGGGACGACAGGCGTCAGGAATTCCAGATCCTCGGCATTCTTGATCGGAAGGAAATCACCGTCAAAACGAACGTTGATCCAGTTTTCAGTTCCGCCGATGAAGAACTCCTGAGGGTTAGCCCCCGTTGAAGTGCCTGCGAACAATCTCCAGGCAAATGTGTAGAAGGTGCCAAACAACTTGATATAGTCACGGTAATCAACCATCGCTGTCAGGAAGCTTATTCCCTGATCGCCGATCTTTGGAGTTCCATAGAGATAAAGATAATATCGCGACCCGTTGATCGGCGCTATGTAGCCGAAGTATGAGTTGTCATGGACGTAACGGAGAGTTGGAACAAGAAGAGTTCTGTCTTGGGATGGCTCATCCGGCTCGTCAAGATTCTCGCGCGTCAGGCTCATCCAGCTCAGTCCGGTTTCCAGTCTGTCGAATCGTGAGAATGGATAGGAAGCGCCGAGCGAAATGCCGTAACTCTGGAACCGATAGAGATCGTAATTTCCGGTATATGGTGAATTCAGATAAAGGAACCGAGCCACGTGCGATCCGAGAATCGAATAGTTCATCCTCGTTGGCAAGTAATCGTACTCAAATGCGTAATCGCTGTTCTTCAAGTCAATGAGTAAATCCGTCAACAAGAAGAGCTGGTGGTTGCCCAGCATATCGCTGAAGGCCATCACCGTACTGCCCTGGACACCGAAGAAAGTGTTGTATCCTGCATTGCCGTAAATGATGTCGGGACTGAAGTTTACTTTGTATCTCTGTGCCACGAAATTGCCCGAGCTGTCGACGTTCCCTTTGACATTGAAATTATCGTTGAAGTTCGGCGGTGTAAATAAGCTGTCAGTACTCGCGGCCTTTCCGAACACGTAATTGCTTAAGTCCACCTGTATGTCTTTGCCGTAGAGATTCTCCACTTGAGTTGAGTCCGGCGTCTGTGATGGCAAAGCTGTCTTCCCGGCCAACTCTTTCGACTTTGAAGACGCCGTCGAGTCCGATTGCTGCCGGTTCACTTGGGACGAAGCGAGTTCAGCCGCTTGCTGCTTCATAAAATTAGTGAGTGGGACCTGTTCGTCGGTCAACAAATGATCGCCCGGCCCCTTCATGAGAAAAACATCAAATCCGCCGTTCTCCAAACTTGAGAATGCGAGCTTCGAGCCGTCTTTCGAAATGGAGAACTGATAAATTCCACTGATTGAATTTGTAATCGGCTGACTCTTGCCTGTTGTCAAATCAAGATAATAAAGATTCGAGATGCCTGATTTGTCCGAAACATAGTAAAGGTGTTTCCCGTCGGGCGCAGCAACGGGATACGTATCTTCGCCGACTTCAGAATTCGTTATCTGTTCAACCATCCCGGATGCGACGTCCAATGAATAAACATGCGCGCGATTGAAGTTGTAGTTCCACATTTCGAATCTCTTCGGAACATCGCTCCTTTTCAGATAGTCACCTCTGTCACTCACAAAATAAATCTTCTTTCCGTCGGGAGACCAACTCGGATCCGAATCGCTGAAAATGTCTTCAGTGAGATTTGCCAGTACCTTGTTCTTCAAGTCGTAAACATATATGTCGGCCTGTGTAGAGTTGTCTCCAACGAACGCGAGCCTGTCTCCATCCGGAGACCACGAAACGGAGAAAACACCCTCGAGATTAGGAAACGGCAATTCCTCTATTTTCCCTGACTGCACGTCGATTATGTTTATCGCATCGTGTGAACCGCTCTTGACCGCGATGGCTACTCTCTTTCCATCCGGAGACCACGAAAGTCCGGGAGTAAGCAAGTGCAGCTCTTCAAAACTCTTAGTCGTCTGTCCGCTGACCAGCTCTTTTATTATTTTGCCGTCGGAGGCATTTATAAGATAGATGCTCATGTAATCGTCGCGGTCTGAAATCAGAGCAATCCTGTCTCCCTGCGGGGAAAGCGCGGGGCTGGTGTTGTAGAAGTTGCCGATCTCTTTGTGATCGGTCAGGCGCTTTGCAAAATCCTCCGGTCTCTTCCGAATCGCCACGTCGGGCCAGTACATGACCTTCTGTTCGTATTGCCATCGTTTAGAGAGCTCCTTGATGCTGATTCCGAGAGCGCTCTTAAACCCTTGTTCGACACTCCGTGTGCTCCTAATCCTGCTCAAGATTTCAGCGATCTTCTCCTTGCCATATTTGTTTGCAATGTAC
This sequence comes from uncultured Bacteroidota bacterium, assembly GCA_963704305.1. Lineage (GTDB taxonomy): Bacteria > Bacteroidota > Ignavibacteria > Kryptoniales > JAKASW01 > JAKASW01. The sequence goes on from OY969888.1 coordinate 4,018,989, forward strand.
CACCATATGGATTGTCCGCCGCGGTACGCAAAGTATCCGTTCAATTGATCTATCGGAACGATGTATTCGTTAACCGTGGCGTCGAGCATGAACATATCGGAGTTTGTGTCCCAGCGAAGTGACTCGTATTCCGCCATCCCTTCGTTAAACCACATCGGGAGTTGAAGTGTAATATTGTTAGCGATCATTGATTGCACAGACCCGCCGTAAAACATGTCGTTGAACACGGCGTGTACCAGCTCATGATTTATCACGTGGCGGAACAGCTGAAATGATCCTTCGAACGGTACCACGACTCTGTTCTTGAACTCCTCGGTCACACCGCCCACGCCTTCTTCCAAGTATTCGGAAACGACATTTGTCTGCTGCCAGTTGTCGTGAGAATCGTAAACGACGATCGGGATGCGGTTGGTAATATCATAATGAAAGTCTGAGCTGATGGAATTGTAGGAAGCTTCCGCCGCATGCGCAGCAAACTCAGCCAGATAGTATTCCTGTGGATAAAAATATATGTCGAAATGCTTCGACTGGATGAAATACCAGTCAAACGAACGGTACTGCACCTTGTTCATTCCGAACTCATCAACTTGTGCGAGGCCTGTCCCGGTGATGAAAAGTGAGAACAACCAAAGCAGGGTGAGACTTCGTTTGGTGGGCCGGAAGGAGCTTTGCCGTATCCTGGTAATCAACGCTGACTTTCGAACTGTGCTCAAGAAAAACTCCTCGTCAAAAACATACCAATGTTTCCAACTAAATTCAAGATTTCAGAGTTCCATGAAAACTACGAATTGATGTTTGCTCAAACGACGAACCATACACTGGACTATAATGCTCGGAATTTTAGACGTAGGAAGGCCGGAAATGGTTTAGAGTCAGAAACTGAATTCCAAACCTTCTTTGGCCGCGCCAAGATGGAAGGAATACCCCCTATTTTTCATCTCTACGCTGCATTTCCCGATAATTTCATCAAGCATCGTGTCGCTCAGCGATGGGTCATAATGAAATAGGAACAGATTCCTCACGCGGGATTCGGCCGCGAGACGAAGGGTGAAGAGGTAATGCGAGTGACCCCAACCGAGGTGTTCGTCATACTGCTCGGGAGTGTAAGTGGAGTCGTGAATAAGAACGTCAGCATCTCTGATGAAATTCACAGTTCGATGATTAGGGTCTCCTTCATAATTCTCAAAGAGTCTCAGGACTTCAGGTTCGTGATTGGCGAAAAGGTATGAGGTTTCTCTGGAGAACGGCTCATTATCGCTGATGTATACGAGCACTTTGCCATTGAACGTTATTCTATATCCGACTGTATATCCCGGATGGTTGACAAAAAACGTTTGGACCTCAGCACCGTGGACTCTGATCGTCTCCTCTTTAACGGGGACGAAGTTTATTTTCGACTGTAACTCAGACAACTTCACCGGGAAGTAGACCTTGTTCATCTGCTCTGCTATAAGCTCCGAGAGTTTGATCCCTTTTGCTTCGGGTCCGACAATGGTCAATTCGTTCGCTTCCTGAAATGCCGGCTTGAAGAAGGGGAATCCCTGGATGTGATCCCAATGCGGATGTGTAATCAGAATGTGAGCTCGAAGTTTTTTCCCGGTCCCCATCAACATGTCGCCGAGGTTCTTGATCCCGGTTCCGGCATCCAGGATTATCAGACTCTCATCATCGAGATGCAGTTCAGTGCATGATGTGTTACCGCCGTAACGAAGTGTAGCTGGTCCCGGCGTTGCAATTGACCCTCTAACGCCCCAGAATTTAATCCTCAATTCTCTTTTGCCGCCCTCGTCAATTGCTTGTTCCATTCTTGTAATTTCTTGCATACTCCACATAGTGTCGAGCCGATTCTTCGAGTCTCGCGATTTCATCCTGGTCTAACTCTCTCACTACCTTTGCGGGCATTCCTGCCACAAGACTCTTAGGTGGAACAACAAATCCTTCGCGAACGAGTGCTCCTGCTGCGACAAGACTGTGGTCTCCTATTCTACAATCGTCCAGAAGTATCGCTCCCATTCCGATTAGACAGCAACTTTCGATTGTGCATCCATGTACCACTGCCGAATGTCCTATCGTCACATCTGAATCTACAAAAGTCGGGAATTTTTCGAACGTAACGTGTATCACAGTATTGTCCTGAACGTTCGTTCGCTCGCCGATCCTGATGAAATTCACATCTCCTCTAATCACTGCATTGAACCAGACACTCGAGTCCTTGCCGATTGTTACATCCCCGATTACTTGTGCGCCTTCGGCGGTGAAAACACTTTCATGCAATTCCGGGGTTCTCCCGCGATAGCTCAGAATCAATTGCTGCTGCTCCTGGGTGGTGTCCAGTTATTCTTCCGTATGTCTTTGAGTTTTACGACAACACTTCCCAAGATTACCTTGACATTGGCCCGCAGCGGAACCACATCGGGGTCCGCGCTCATCCATCCGACAAAATCCCCGCTGACTCCGAAGAAGCCTTTGAAATTCATATGACCAGAGAGACGATAGGCATCGAGCGGAAAATCGAAAGCCTTCACATCGCATGCTTCGCGAGCTTCATCTACTGTTATGTCGATGGATGAGAGCAGGGTGTCAACGGCAACCGGTATCACCAGATGAGTTTTCCGGCCGTCGGCGTTCCGACACGCTTCGCGCAAGTAATAGACGAAGCTCAGTCCATCAGTATAATTTTTGTCCAATGGGCAATCTACCTTCTTTATCACTTCACCGTTTTTTGACTGCATCCATGTGAGAATTTTCCTGTTGGTATCGAAGAGGGTGCTCGTATAAACCCAACCATTATCTTCTCTCTGGCTGTTCGAGGTGAACAAGCAAGTGAGTGATCCTGCATCTGCGTAAGTATCATAGACTGCATGGAGATCTACGAAGGGAATCCCGCTATAGGAGTCAATGTAAGCGCGAAGCCGATAAGCAGGCACGCTGTCGTAGGTTGTTTTCTCGAGAACTTGAAATCTGACAGCTCCGATCTTGAAAATAAGATAGCTGGCTTCAAATGTCATTTCCTCATTGACATCCACGACAGAATTTGTCCCGGCGTCCGCCCACCCTGAGTTCTTCATTTTGTCTGTCACGCCTCTGAAGAGAGAGATCGCGTAGACTGTTCGCAGTACAAAAAGGAGGATTGCAGCCATCGACAGAGTTATTGCGAATGCTCTGACAGTTTTTCTAAGAAGATGCTTTTGCTCGTGGTCCACTTTTAATTCTAATCTCGAGTTAGGTGAATCCTGCAAGTTCTGTAGAACCGATGGCATGCTAAGCCGTTCGAGCCCGCCCGACATTTTGACGTCATGGCACATTGCAGGCGGATATTTTCCTAGTCAAAATTTCGCAAATCGGTTGCTAAGAGGATGTAATATAACTCACACGGAGAAAAAAACTCAAACGGAGTGCACTCTCAGCAGCAAACGAATATCACGGACAACTTCTTACGATCACTGAATCGAGAAGCGTGATAATCCATTGAAGTTCGTCCAGTCTTACACAACGATCATGCCAGCGCTTGTGACTCGGCTCCGTTTCGTGTTTTGGATTTGACGAGAAGCATTTCCAATCCTGAGATCAACATCCAGGTGCACGATTCGTCTTAATTGAGTCCAGCTATCTGCTTGGCTTCGGGGAAGAGCGTCAAGGCCTTCTGGAATTCGTTATCACTTGTGAGAAAAACCCTGTACCATCCATCATCTCCCCAGATGTTGCGTGCAATTTGCGCCTTCAAGAAAAGTGCAACGTACTTCCTATTCTTGTCGAACTCTTCCCTGGTGATTTTTATGCCCGCTTTCTGCGCGAGCTCAAAGATATCGTTCATCATGTCATCGCTCGCCTGAAACCTGTCGGAGAAGTCTTTCGCGTCGCTATACCCTTTGAAAAGTCTGTCCTGAGACTTGCCGGAATGACTGTCGGTGTATTCAAGAAATATCCTCTTGACCTGAAATTGATAAAGGATTGACGGTATGTCGGCCAACTTCACGATATAATCGGGAGTTATTCCGCCGCCGCCATAGACGGTCCTTCCGGAGACAGTATTGAAGACGGGAAGGTTGGAGCCACGCTCGGCCGTGTGACTCAAATTGGCGCCCGCCTTTTCGCTGCTGTCGATTTGCATGGCGCCCATAAAATATCTTGTCCTGTCGGTATCCTTGCCGTATGCCCTTTGGATTAGCCGCCCGCTCGGGGTATAGTAGCGAGCGATCGTTATGCGAACGGCCGAACCGTCGTTAAGAGGGAACTGTCTCTGAACGAGCCCTTTTCCAAAACTTGTTTCGCCTACAATCAAACCTCTATCGAGATCCTGAATTGCACCCGAGACAATCTCGCTCGCGGAAGCTGAACCGCCATTGATCAAAACGATCAATGGGATTTGAGCGAAGCCGCCACCATATGAAGGGAACGTCTCATTTGCCTCCTGGATCCGTCCCTTCGTATAAACTATCGTCTTGCCACGTGGTATGAATTTGCTCGCGACGTCGACTGCCTGATTGAGGAGTCCGCCCGGGTTGTCCCTCAAGTCTAATATCAATTCCCGCATTCCCTGCGATTTCAACTTCGATAGGGCATTCTCCAGCTCCTGACTTGTCGTCTCCGCAAACCTGCTCACGTAGACGTATCCGACTTCATCGTTTACCATGAAAGATGCGGTTACCGAATACAGAGGAATTTTGTCTCGAGTGATTTCAAACGATAGCGGCTTGTCAACTCCAACGCGTACGACTGACACGTCGACTTTCGTTCCTTTGGGCCCGCGAAGCTTCTTCATGACTTCATCACGGGTAATACCCACAGCGGACTTGCCATCTATCTCAACAATCTTGTCCCCGGCCTCCAGGCCAACCATCTCGCTGGGACCGCCTGCAATCGGAGACACGACAAGCAGAGTATCGTTCAAGACATCGAACTCGATTCCAATACCATCGAATGAACCCTGAAACTCCTCCGATATTTGCTGTGTCTCCTTGGGCAGTATGTAAACCGAATGTGGGTCAAGCTGACCAAGCATGCCGTTGATAGCGGCATCGACCAGCTTCTGAGTATCTATGTTATCGACGTAGTATTTGTCCGCGAGACTGAGCACATCCCTGAATTTCTCCAACTGCTCATAAATATTGTCGCCGCTAAAAACGTTCGGTATCTGTGTCCCAATAAGGATGCCGACGATCATCAATAAGATCGCGCCGGCGGTGGACAGCTTATTCTTGAACAGCTTCATCTATGTCCCTTTCTAAGGATTTCTCTCACCGTATCAACACATTTATCTTCCGACTCGTTCTTGACCTGGAAAACCTCGTTGTGTGATCCTTCACTACTCAAATTGAATATAAAATATGAAGCCGCACCCAGCAAGGAATAATCAACGAAGTGCTGATGAATCCCCCTTCAACGAGTTCTTAATGGCCCGATCACCGGCTCCTACTTCAATTTTCTGATGATCAGTTTGAAACCGAGCACATACTCTTTGTCTAAGTGTATCCTGGAATGCAGGAACACTACCGAACTCTGGTAGACTCTCTCAAACCCCGCCTCAGAAAGAGAGACTGTCTCGATCGGAAATCTCCAGAGTGTAAGTGGCCTGTCTGATTCGACCTTCACCTGCAAACCCTGCCATTCATCAGAGAGTGAAACAGATGTGACTCCTTCCGTGGACGCCATGCTTTTCAACCGAGGATCGGAAGGTTTTGCGCCGTTTATTTGATAATATCTATCATGCGCGTCGCCCGCCATCAAACCAAAATTAAACTCGACGCCGAAATCAATATCGAGTGGAGCGGAGTTCAGGTGCTCAACCTTGTACCGGCACACTATTGTCTCGGAGCCCGCACGGAATTCGAAGACCTTCGTAACTCGCACGGGAGTGCTGCCGTTCACAAGACCTTCCCGGGAGAATTCAATCGTCGCCCGGTTTTTTGCGCGGGAGATCTTTTTTGAATAAGACTTCTGCACAAAATCACCAAGCTCAGTGTACTTCGCCGCAGCGAAGTCCTCCAAGGTCGTCCCATCACCGACGGAGATGAAGTGATCGATAAATGATCCCCGACGATACCAATCGTAGTTCAGCAGTTTCTCAAGGCCCTTTTCTTTAGAAAGCACAAGATCATGTATGCTATGTATTCCTTCATCGTTCGACTCCGGGCTGGCAGAATGTTTGAGCTTGTTGTGGTAACCTTCCTGACGCCTGCTGAGTATGTCGAGCAGGTTAAAAGGAATCGGCTTGTAATCCAGCTCGAACATCGTCGCTCCCTCTTCGGGCTTGAAATAAGCATCGATGACGTTTGACTCCACCAGGATTTCTTCCGAACCATCCCTATCAAAGTCATCGCTTTTAATTGTAAGCTTGGGCTTGTGCTCAAGCCTGTCGAGTTCAACTTCTGCCTGGATCAGACTCTTGTAAACGGGATACCTAAGATTCGGAAGGTATAGTCCGCCGAATATTCCGTGCCAGTATGGATCATTGCACTGAGCCGCCCATATCCTGTCAAGAACCCGTCCGACATTTGCTCCTCTGCGCTCGAGAGCATGAGCACGATCCGAAAGCCTGATCATTTTCTTGTGAATGTTGTTCGACTCAGGATACTTTGCAAGGAAATTCCTCCAGTAGCCGCCGCGAACGAACTCTTCATAACTATCAAAGAGCTTTGCCGCCCGCAGCTTGCTCTCGAACTCTTCATACTTCAGGAAAAGTTCCGCTGGCAGAGCCCAGTGAAGCATCTCCGAGTACGAAGCATTCTGGAGGTAAACGCGCCCGATAGGTTTTATTTTCTCAAGGACTTCAGAAAAGTGGACGATCTTTATCCAGTCAGAATTTTCCTCAAGTGCCGAGAAAAATTCTTCAAGCCACCTGTCCTGGTAGACATGCTTATAAGTATTTGGCCAGACTCCAAACTTCTCCCCGTCATCGGCATAAACTGCAACTCTCGATCCATCCTCGCTCGAAATCGAACGGAGATATTCTATCGTCTTGTTTACAGGCTGAAAGGGGATCGAGTATCTCAGCATCTTGCTGATCGGGAAAACGTCGGCAGTCTTTCCCTGCTCTTCCGTGACATAGTAGCCGAGCAGGTCTTCGTCTTTCAGGCCAACATATTTGAAGTGAGTATCATCTATAACCACAAACCGGACACCGCATTCGGCTATCGGCTTCACGATGTGCTGCTCCCAGACACGCTCCGCGAGCCACATCCCCGTCGGACTGAATTTGAAATTCTTCTCGATGTAATCGTTGAGCTTTAGAATCTGACCGGTCTTATCTTTGTCAGGGATGATAGCGAGGATCGGCTCGTAAAATCCGCCGGTCATCAATTGAACCTGGCCGGATCTTATGAATGACTTCAGTTCGTCGAAGAATTCCGGATGATTCTTCTTCAGCCATTCCAAAAGGAAACCGGTGTAGTGCTGGGAAATCTTGATCTTGGAAAATCTCTTCAGAACATCGAGAAACGGCTTGTACGATTTCTGGTACGCTTCTTCGATGACGTGGTCGAAATTCCCTATAGGCTGGTGATTGTGTATTCCGATAACGAGATTGATTGTTTTCATCATTGGCTCTTGCCGGGACGCAGACCTCTGCGTCTCCACTTTATTTCTCCGGTTTCATCTGAGGAAAGAATATCACATCCCTGATGGATTCTTGGTTTGTCAAAATCATAGTCAGCCTGTCTATGCCGATTCCTAAGCCGGCGGTCGGCGGCATGCCGTACTCGAGAGCACGCAGAAAGTCTTCGTCAACGACCATGGCTTCTTCGTCTCCGCGTGCACGCAGCCTCGCCTGCTCTTCAAAACGCGAGCGCTGGTCAAGGGGATCATTCAACTCGCTAAACGCGTTGGCGAGTTCTTGTCCGTTACATATAAGCTCGAACCTCTCGACCAGACCCTCTTTGGCACGATGACGCTTCGCAAGCGGTGACATCTCAACCGGGTAATCGATGATGAATGTAGGTTGAATCAATTCGGGTTCGACAAGTTCCGAAAAGATTGTGTCAATGATCTTTCCTGACGCCGCGGGACCTTCAACGTCCACATGCAGACGTTTCGCGATGTTGACCAGCTCCATTTCGGACTTTCCGCCCAAATCTACTCCTGCAGCTTCACGGATCGAATCGAGCATTGTGATTCTCCGCCAAGGTGGAGCAAAATCAATCTCATTTCCGCCGACCTTCATCTTCGTCTGCCCCGTCACCTCTTTGCATACGAAGTGGATCAACATCTCAACGAGATTCATCATCCAATCGTAGTCTTTGTAGGCGACATATAATTCGAGCATTGTAAATTCAGGATTGTGCGACTTGTCCATTCCTTCATTGCGAAAGTCCTTGCCTATCTCGTAGACACCTTCATATCCTCCGACTATCAATCGTTTGAGATAAAGCTCATCCGAGATTCGAAGGAACAAATCAATATCGAGTGCATTATGATGGGTTACGAACGGCCGCGCCGCTGCACCACCATAGAGCGGCTGGAGAATTGGAGTCTCAACTTCCAGATAACCTTTGTCATCCAGAAACCTTCGGATAGAGCTCACTGTCCTGGCCCTCTTCACGAACACGTCGCGAACTTCGGGATTGACGGCAAGGTCAACATATCGCTGGCGGTATCGCAGCTCTTTATCGGAAAATGGATCGTAGACGGTCTTGTTCCCATGCTCGTCAACTTTTTCCTTGACAATCGGGAGTGGACGGACAGACTTGGTCAATACCTCAAGCTGCTTCGCATGGATTGAGATCTCGCCAGTCTTTGTGCGAAAGACGAATCCCATGACGCCGATAATGTCGCCGATATCCATCAACTTGAATTGATCATAGACTTCGCCGAGATCGTCACGCTTGAGATAAATCTGAATTCTCCCCCTGGAATCCTGCAGATGACAGAATGACGCTTTCCCCATCCTCCGTAGTGACATTATCCTTCCGGCGACTGAGACCTCCTTCGGAGGCTCAACGTCACTGAACGATTTCAATATGTCGGACGAATAGTTATCGACCTCGAAGCTGTATGCATAAGGATTTATGTTTTTCTTCTTCAGCTCATCTCGTTCTTCAAGTCGTCTTTTTGTAAGCTCGTTTTGCTCTTGGAAATATTCCTCGTGTTCGTTCAAATCTTCCCTCCATGAAGAGGAGGAAGAGGCTCATAAATTACCAGCACCAATTTCTTTTCCTTGTTTTCTAATTCATCCATTCCTGTGAAGAGAATCTCGTTTGCCTCCACGGACTTAACGAACTTAATCCTCCTCGCGGATGTCAGCTCGTCTTCGAAGCTGCCGCCTTTCAATACCAACAACATACCTGCTGAAATTACTTCGTCACCGTACAACTGGAAATCTCTGAGAAATCCACGCGACCATCTTGCGACTTCGTCTAACTTTCCTGCGGCACGTGCAATAACATAATCAAATTTCCCTTGAAATTCACGTGTTTTTGCCAATTCTTCCGCCCTGCCGGTGACAACTGTAACACCCTTCATCGCCATTTCGGAGACAATTTCAGAAACCGCTTTAGTTTTCTTGGCAATCGAATCGAGCAATGTGAGATTCAATTCGGGCAATACGATCTTCAATGGTATGCCGGGCAACCCACCGCCTGTACCGAGGTCGAGAATCGTCGCATCTCTTTTCAACTTTCTCGAGAAGAGAAATGAAATGCAATTAAGAGCGTGGTTCGAATAAAAATTGTCTTCGTCTTTTCGCGAAATGAGATTTACCCGGCGGTTCCACGAGATGAGATGGTGACGATACTTTTCGAACTCCTCAGCTTGCTCATAGGTCAGCTGCAATCCGTTAGTTGCACAAATCGAAACGAACCATGATAGGTCTCTCATTCGGCAGAAGTGCCTGGCAAGAATTATTTTCTTCGAGTCAACGGTTCGCCGGAATGCCGGAGGGGATTCCGAGGAAGAGTCATCATTGAGAATTATCCAAACCAACGAGCTTCTTCAAATCCGACACTTCTTTCCTCGTGAGGTTGCGCCAACCACCGCGCTGTAAGCCATGATGGTTCAGGCCCGCATAAGAGTACCTATCAAGCTGGACAACCCTGATGTCTAACGATTCAAAAATTCGTTTCACGAGATGATGCTTACCTTCATGGACAGCAATTCCCACTTCCGTTTCACCGCTTTCCGGCAGGACATAGAGTTCATCCGGAACAGTGACTGTACCATCAAGCATCACACCCTTCTTGAGTTTTGCTAGCTCACGCTCCCTTATGCCCCTCTCGAGGGTCGCTTTATAAACTTTCAGAACGAGATATCCGGGATGCATCAATCGATTAGCAAGCTCCCCATCGTTCGTCAACAGCAAAACTCCTGTCGTATTTCGATCGAGCCTCCCTACCGGATAGACGCGCCCTCCCACCCTGACTACATCAAGAACGCTTCGCCTTCCTTTCTCATCGCGCAACGTTGTAACCATGTCCTTCGGCTTGTTCAGCAAGATGTAGTTCAGTGGAGTCTTTGCTTTGACGCTCCGGCCATCAAATTCCACCTTGTCTTTTTGCGGATTGATCTTCGTTCCCAGCTCTCTAACAACCTTCCCATTAACCCTTACTCTTCCGGCAGAAATCAGCTCGTCAGCTTTTCGCCGGGATGAGACTCCCGAAGATGAAAGGTACTTATTCAACCTGAGGGGAGCGCCTGTTGAGACTGGCTTATCAACTGCCATTACTTGACGCCGTTCCTTCGATCCGTTCGGTTCCACCGTCTGAGCCGCCAATTGCTTGCGACTCTGTCCTGGGCTCTCCCTCCGTCTGCGAGTTCAGAGCTGTTATCTCGAGTTGAATCGATTCTTCAGTCCCCTTGCTTCTGATCTCTTTGATAATCTCCTCTATCTCTCGCAGCTTGGGGAGGTCTTCGAGATTTTTGAGTCCGAAGACTTTTAGAAATCTCTGTGTTGTACCATAAAGTAGCGGGCGACCCACCGACTCCGAACGCCCAACAACCGTGACAATTTCCTTCTCGAGCAAACTGTGAAGTACATAATCCACGTTTACGCCGCGGATCGATTCGATCTCGGGCTTGGTAACAGGTTGTTTGTATGCGATGATCGCAAGAGTTTCAAGCGCAGGGTTCGAAAGCCTTCTCTTCGCTCTTTCCTTGAACAGGAACGAGACCCATTGGGCAAACTCTTTTCGCGTGGCAAACTGATAACCGTTTGCTATTTCGATAATACGAAAGCCGCTTCCATCTAAGTCATACTTGTTGTTCAAAGCTGCGATCCGAGCAGTTATCATATCCACGTTAATTCGTCCGAAAGTGTGTGCCGCTTCAAGAACAGATTTTATCGTACTCACATTGAGTGGCTCATCGGAGGCAAAGATCACCGCTTCGATGATGTGTGCCAGACCATCGGCAACGTCTTCTTTTGTAGAAAGCTCGCCGCTATCGGTCTCCTCTTCCGCCTTAACGATTTCCTCTATGCCCTCGAGAGTGCTGTGGGTCGGCTGCTTCTGTACCATCTCACCCTGCGGTTCGCCACTTTCACTTGAAGCGCTCATCTGAGAGGCGCTATCAAAATCGTTGTTATGTTCTACTTCGGACATATTGTCCGCACCGCTTTCCGCATTCGTGTGGTCCCGAGCTCCATCATGAGAAATCGGTTTCTGATCCGACATTATCGAAGCTTGCTAGTTCATGCTTTGAAATTATGAAATCGTTGAACCCGCCGGTGGTCTGGACGCGCAGAACATTTCTCTTTATCAATTCAAGCAAGGCGATGAAAGTCACGATAAGCCGCATCCGGTCATGTATCTTCGTCGCAAGCTCGAGGAAATGCAATGCGCTCCTTTCCTCAAAAGAATTCAGCAGGAATTCAATCTGCTCTTCCATCGTCACGTTCAGTCGCTGGATATCGTGATAGTGAGCCGCCTCGTGTCTATCTATCACTCGCTTGAAGGCAGTGATGAGATCTATAAGAGTTGCATTCTTGAGCTGTTCATCTTCGGGTTCAAGCGCCGCGGATCTCTCGTCCTGCTTGAAATAGCTTCGATAAAACAGCTTGCCTCCTTCTTCTTCGAGATGACCCAGGCCTCTGGCTGCCTCCTTGAAGCGCGCATACTCCGCCAGTCTGTCGGCAAGTTCCCTGCGCGGGTCGTCTTCGATCAGATCCTGAATTCCTTCCTCATGCGGCAGCAGCATCCTGACTTTTATTTGCATGAGTGTTGCCGCCATCACGATAAAGTCGCCTGCGACTTCCAGATCCAGGATCCGCATGTAGTGAATGTATTCGAGAAACTCCTGCGTGATGCGAGCAATCGGAATATCATAAATATCTAATTGGTCCCGTTTAATAAAGAAAAGCAGGAGATCAAGCGGACCTTCAAAATCATTCAGCCTGACTCTGTAACTCATCCCATCTTCATTGCTTGGTGAACCTCGACCATCGTGTTACGGGCGACGGCTCGCGCGCGTTCTTCACCGTCTTCAAGAACTCTCTTCACTTCTTCCGGGCGGGATTCGTAATGCTTGCGGCGCTCCCTGAATGGATCGAGGAATTGATTTATCTTCTCAGCCGCTCTCAACTTGCAATCGACACAGCCGAGTTCGCCAGTCTCGCAGCCGTGCCTTATCGCAAGCTCTTCGTCCGGATTGAACTTTTTGTGATAAGTAAATACGAGGCAGATATCCGGTCGTCCTGGATCGCCCTTGCGAATCTTCTGCGGATCGGTGACAGCCTTTCTCATTTTCCTTTTCACTTCTTCCGATGAATCTGAAAGAAGAATCGTGTTGCCCAGAGACTTGCTCATTCGCTTGCCGTCGAGACCCGGCAGGCGAGAATACTCCGTGAGCTTGGGCTCGGGTTCCGGGAAAACAGTCCCGTACTGGCGATTGAAGTCGCGAGCGATCTCACGCGTTATTTCGATGTGAGGCAGCTGATCTTCACCGACCGGAACAATCTCACCTTTGTATAGAAGAATGTCCCCTGCTTGCAAAACCGGATAACCAAGATACCCGTAACTGATCGGCCCAAGGTCCAGATCTCTGACCTGCTCCTTCAGAGTTGGGTTCCTCTCTAACCTCGACTTTGTAATCAGCATGGAGAAGATAAGGTGAATCTCCGTGTGCTCTTTTACCTTAGACTGCCTGAACAGGGGGCTGTGCTCGGGATCGATGCCAGCAGAAAGCCAGTCGATTAACATATCCATCGAGTACTCATGGATGTGCGAGGTATCTAAGTTCGTGGTCAGGGCATGGTAATCAGCTATGAGATGAAAATTCGAATAGCCGCCGTTGTTCTGGAGTGCAACCCAGTTCTCAAGTGCACCTGTCCAGTGACCGAGGTGCAGTTTACCGGTGGGTCGCATCCCGCTAAGGATGATTTTCTTTTTTGGCATCGCGCGTAGAATTTACGAAATAATACTACTTCATAAAAAGGTATGGCTTCCACTTTTCGTCGATCCTCCCGACAAAGTGTCTGATGAAAGCCACATGGTTCGGCCTGCGTGGTATCGAGAGGAGCTTCATCCCTGCCTCTTCAGGAGTCCGATCCCCCTTCTTATTGTTGCATCGCATACACGCGCATATGAGATTCTCCCATGTCTCCTCTCCGCCGCGCGTCCTGGGGATAACATGATCCACGGTCAGCGGAAGATCACTGCGCCCGCAATACTGGCAATGGTTTCCATCGCGTCTCAGAATATTCTTCCTGGACAATATCACCCGCTTGTGTGGAATCCGATAATAAACAGAAAGTCTCAGGATGCTCGGCATCGGCATCGAAGTCGACACGGATCGGAGAACCCGTCCGTCGTAACGCTCTATCAATTCCGCTTTTCCAAGATATAAGAGTATGACCGCTTTTTTCCAGCTGCAGATCGTGAGGGGTTCATAGTTTTGATTCAACAGCAAGACTTTGCCGAAGGCCCTGTCGCGGTCTCTCCGATTGATTTTATACTCATAGCTGCTGAAGACTCCAACACCTCCTTTTCATCGTATCACTCTACACGCGCCTACGAAAGCCGCGAGGAGCTTCTTGTTGAAATCCTTCCTCCTCGGGTCGAGACTGTTGACTCTGACATATCCCGAGGAGTGGATGAATGTTCTATTCTTCCCGATGTACAGCGCCACGTGAGAAACTGACCTGCCATCGTGTGAGAAAAACAATAGGTCTCCGGCTCGAAGCTTCTTCAGATTCTTTCCAATGAATTCTCCTGCCGAGAATTGAATCGAAGAATCGCGCGGCAACTCGACACCATTGAGTCTGAATACTGCCTGGACGAAGCCGGAGCAGTCGAAACCTTTTGCACTCCTACCACCCCAAACGTATGAAGTTCCTTGAAATCCGCTTGCTGTGTCAAACAATCCCTTCAGTGAAAACTCCTTCACAAAAGAAGAATCCTTCGCGCCCGACCTTTCGGCGAAAGCTACCGGCCCATCGGGAAGCTTGACCTCAAGAAAACTTCCGCGTCGTCCGACAACTCTCAGCTCGGCGCCATAAGTCGACTCCCTGAGAGCTGGCGATTTCCTATCAGGTTTCCCGAAAAGACTCAGCGTTTTTTCTGTTACATAAGCCTTAGGCAGACTTTGAAATTTGAGAAAGCCGTCTTCATCAAAAAGAGTGACCTGATTCAAAGAGACCCAACCAATGTAACCATCGGCATGCAATCTCACTCTCACCCAATCATCAATGATCTGAAGGGCATCGAAGGTCTCTCCATAGAGAACCTGCGTCACCTGCTCACTTGCAGATTCATTACGACTCCTGACCGGCGCTACGCCGACGTGGCAGATTCCCTTCTTGAGATCACCGACAGTTCGATCAGGCAGCAGTACAACTTTGATCCTTATTCCCTCCGACGCCTTCTGATATTCTTGCGAAATGCGAATAGCATTTGGGATCGAATCGGTGAAGACGTGCAAATAATACTTGGCCGAATTGAAATCTAAGACGGAATAACGCGGGTCTACCCCTAGCGACTTCTTCAGTCTTTGTTTGAATAGCTCGTGAAGCTCGCGTGTCTTTGCGGTTCCGTTTGGAACTGACGAAGGCGGGCTATGTTTACCATCCTCTGCCATTCTGAAAAAATATAGCGAAAAAAGTATTTTTCTGCAATGTGGAGCAGACACTCTTAATAATGCATTTCTGTTTGCTCAGTGGCGCGTTGACTTCTATATTCTCTTTACACAAGAGCAAGCGAGACGCAAATGAAAAAAATCCGCGAGATGATCTGTGCGCTAATCATTCTAAACTTCTGCTTCATTGCACAGGCTGGAAATGTGAAGAAGATTCGTGACGGCGTAGTCGTGATCACTCCGGGGCTCAGTGTGAAAGTCCAATTTTACAGCCAGAATATTGTCAGGATTCAGAAGTGGATCCCGGGAAGCTCAGATAGGAAGAAGAGTCTTTCGGTCATCTTGAAGAATCCACCGGCATTGCACATCAAAGTTCAGAAGCGAGATGACAAGGTCGTGGTTGCATCTGACGGGATGAAAGCGGTCATATCACCCACAAACGGTCAGATCAAATTCACGAATGTTGACGATAAAGAGATATTGCAGGAGAATCAGTGCGACTTCAAACGGGTTGTCTATGGAACCGATTCTTCATTTAATGTAATGCAAGAATTTGAGCTTACTCCCGACGAAGGGACATACGGCCTCGGGGCAGATCAACATGGCTACATGAATTATCGTGGAGACACAGTCACGCTTGTTCAAACGAACACAAATGCTATTACTCCGTTTCTCGTCTCGACAATGAATTATGGAATACTCTGGGACAACTATTCGAAAACGGTTTATCGAGACGACGGAAAAAAGGTGATGTCACTCTGGTCGGACGTCGGAGACAACGTTGACTATTACTTCATTTATGGCGAGAACATAGACAGTGTTATTGCAGGCTATCGAAAGCTCACAGGTCAAGCACCGATGTACGGAAAATGGGCTTACGGCTATTGGCAGAGTAAGGAACATTATAGAACGCAGGATGAGGTGCTTGCAATCGCCAGGAAATACCGCGAACTGAAGATGCCGATCGACAACATCATCCAGGACTGGGACTATTGGGGCGGCGCAAAGAATTGGAGTGGAATGATCTTTGATTCGACAACCTATCCTCATCCTAAGAAAATGATCGACAGCTTGCATGATATGCATTTCCATTTCATGATTTCCATTTGGCCTGCGCTCGGACCGAACACGGCTATTTACAGGGACATGGAGAAGCGAGGCTTTCTCTATCGTCCTGTCGGATGGGGGAAGTTCAAGTACTACGATGCGTACAACCCAGCAGCGAATAAACTCTACTGGAAATACCTGAAACAGGGCCTGCTCTCCAAAGGAGTCGATGCATGGTGGATCGATTCCACAGAGCCTGATCTCATTAATGCCAACACAGTCGAGTCGACAGAATACGAGATGAAACGAGTTGGCAGCAACCATCTTGGTACATGGGCAAGATTTCTAAATGCGTTCTCGCTTGCCATGACGGACGATTTGTATTCCAACTACAGAAAAGATTTTACGATTGGCGACAAAGTTAATCGCACGAATCACGGTCGGTTCTACATCCTTACAAGATCAACTTTTGCCGGTCAACAGCGCGATGCCGCAACAACATGGACAGGCGACATCGGTGCGAGCTGGAAAATTTATCGCGACCAGATATTCTGCGGGCATCAACCATTGCATGGCAGGAATACCATACTACACATTCGACATCGGTGGCTTCGTGCTGGGAGCGTACGGGGGTGTATTCAACAGAGGCGGCAAGGACCCGGCGTACCAGGAATTCTATGCGCGCATGTTCCAGTTCGGTGCGTTCAGTCCGATATTTCGTGCTCACGGCTCAGAGACTCCGCGCGAAATCTGGGAGTTCGGAGAATTCACAAAGCCGATGCTCAGGTTCGACAGCCTGCGTTACCGGCTCCTTCCCTACATTTACTCTCTGGCGTGGAAGGTCACGAGCCAGGGCTACACGATAATGCGCGGACTGCCGATGGACTTCGAGTCGGATAAGAAAACTTACCGCGTGGATAACCAGTTTATGTTCGGGCCGTCGATCATGGTTACCCCCGTGACAGATTGGATGTACTATCGTCCGCCGGAACAGAGTGTAATTATCGGTCCGCAGTTCTTCAAAACGAACGACGGCAAGCCGGGCATACTCGCCACGTATTGCAGCCACAGCAGACACACAAACGTAACGATGCAGAAAGTCGAGCCAAACATAAACATCAACTGGTACGCAACCGGAAGACCGGCGTATGTTACCGACTCATCATTTTCAATTCGGTGGGAAGGCAAACTGATTCCACAAGAGACCGGCAAGTACCAGTTCCACATGAAGAGCTACGACGCCAAGAGAATCCTACTTGATGAAGTGCAACTGCCGATAGTCTATACAAGCGTCGAACAGTACACTGATACCGTGAACTTAGTGGCCGGGAAAGAATACAGCTTCGTACTCGAAACCGAGAATGCCACTCCCGGCGCAGGACACATGGAGCTTTACTGGAAAACGCCCTTGATATTTGCGAAGGAACAAATCCACGAGGAGAGGCCGAAGACGGAGAATGTTTATTTGCCCCGAAGCAGAGGCTGGTACGACTTCTGGACTGGAAGATTTTATGATGGCAGCAGAGAAGTGACGACAGACGCACCGATAGACAAGATTCCTCTCTTCGTGAAGGCCGGATCGATAATTCCAATGGGACCGTTCATCCAGTATTCAACTGAAAAACCTGCCGACCCGATCGAGCTCCGCATTTATCCGGGGGCCGATGCAACCTTCACTCTCTACGAAGACGAGAACGACAATTACGATTACGAGAAAGGAATTTATTCAACAGTCGAATTCACATGGAACGATGCGACGCACACTCTCATTATCGGCAAGCGTCACGGGAAATTTCCAGGAATGTTGAAGCACAGAACATTCAATATCGTGGTCGTCTCACCGGATCATGGAACAGGAGTGGAAAGTACAGAGAAGGTCGAGAAGGTGGTGAAGTATGATGGTGCGGAAATAGCGACCACGCTTTAAGGGGTAAGGACTGCCTCACCTTTGGCAATTCCGTTTAGTCACTCCGACCAAGGAACCAAGCAAAGAGTCGAGGCGGCTGCACTTGAGAGGAGAGATTCCTCGTCATGCCCTTCGCATTGGTTTCCCATCCTTAACACCATCCACATTCGGTCGTTCGCTATAGGTGTTATAGTCTACGGTTAGCTCATCTCCCTTATGAATATCTTCTGCTGCAAAGAAATCGTAGGTTGCTGGATCACAATAGACGTTTGGTCGTTCGCCCTCTCTCGGCTCGTTGATATACCACGACATCGTTAGGCGGTTGAAGCTCTGAGGACATCCAAATTGATGCTCCTTGATTACAGGAAAATCTTTATACAAACGATGAATCTCTTTCGGCAGTTTGGGATGTCTAAGCCTATCTTTGTCGACCCAAAGCATCTCCTCGTTATCACCTTCGAATATTGGCGTGTCTTTCTTGATGTTCCGTATCGCGAAGACACCGACGCCATGGATGTTGGATGGCTTTAGACGCGTATAGACGCCGTCGTGTGGAAGCGTAGTCGGGTCAACAAGCCACTTAAGATGAAGAGATTTACCCAAGCCGTCCAAACCCGGAAAGATCGTAGATTCGTCAATTCCAGATGCCAAAAGCTCTTTCCTTGCTGAGTGGACTCGAGATGATCGCACAACGAATTTGGTGAGAAAGTGTAATCCATTACGTCCAAGTTCTTCAAGACCTTGGATGCCCTCGCCATGCACTGTAAAACATGACCGTTGGGCACTGATCCTGCGAGCGGTATGAGATGGCAACACGGCAACCGGATTTTTTGGCAGAGGCTTAAGACTTCTGAATCTGCTAGGCAACCATGGCTGGACTAGTTTCTTGTCGTCCTCAGTGACGCCGGGAGCGCATGGAGGGATGATCCACTCTTTCCCAATTACCTTTCTGTTCAATTCGTATGGGTCCAACGCCCATACTACGGCGTCATAATACCCTGGGTCGCCGTTGACCGCAAAGTAGAGAGCCAGAAGTGCACCCTCCGTCCAGTCTAAGAGTCGTGTCGGGGCACCAAAGTGCTGCATCAGGAAGAGCCAACCCCAATCGTCTGTTGGCAACGAAATACCTTCGGATAACGTGGGCGTGCGCACGATAAATTCTTCAATTATTTCGTCTTCGAGCTTTTTATCCTTGCGCCGCCTGGCGTCCCCGTACAGATTCTCTCTGTAGAGTCTCGGAAGCAGTTTCAATCCGTCTCTCTGCCCTCTAAACCATGGTTGCATCGGGTCGTCGTCAGGGAAGTTGAAATCTTTTCTCACTTCCGCCACCCAATTAAGAAACTCAGCGATAATCGTAGCTTGTGTGCCCATCTGTCTTTCTTCCTCTCACCAAGTATTTGCTGTCGGTTCATTCAATAGTCGCACATCAGCAAGCGAGTCATGGTGCATAGACATGTGCCACAGACGTTCGTCGTCCTTCCCCTTGTACCTAGGGAACCCTGATGAGATTTCTATTTCATCTCATCAGCTAAGAACTCGAACTCTCCCTTCATTTCCTTATTTGCCTCCTGAGAGCGGAGTTGTACTCGTCTGATTTTTCCGGAAATCGTCTTCGGCAGGTCCGTTACGATCTCCAGCCTGCGCAACCGTTTGAACGGTGCCACCCTCGCTTTAACAAACTCGAAGATTTCTCTCGCTGTCTCGCGCGAAGGCTCGAACCCAGGCGCGAGAGTAATGTACGCCTTCGGTATAAATCCCCGGATCGGATCGGGAGCCGGAATGACGGCTGCCTCAGCAACGGCCGGCGATTCGATAAGTATGCTCTCGATCTCGAACGGACTGATCCGATAGTCGGAACTCTTGAATAGATCGTCTGCTCTCCCGACAAACCAGAAGTATCCTTCCTGATCGCGGGTCGCAACGTCTCCCGTTCTGTAATATCCTCCGGACATGACAGTTCTCGTTCGCGCTACGTCGTCTGCATAGTTTATCATTAATCCCAGCGGTCGCGGATCGAGCTTCATTACAATCTCTCCTTCGTCCGATTCAACGCCATCAGCGTTCAACAACTCGATGCGATACCCAGGTGCAGGTCTGCCCATCGCTCCAACTTTTACAATAGAACCGGGCATGTTACCCACTTGAAGAGTCGACTCTGTCTGGCCGTAACCATCCCTGATAGTGATTCCCCAATCTGCCTTGACTTTCATTATCACTTCAGGGTTCAGCGGCTCACCGGCGCTGACAAGCTCACGAAGCGAATCGGGTTTCTGTTTGAGGTCCTCGAGTACAAGCATCCTCCATACTGTCGGCGGAGCACACAGTGTGTTCACCTTGTATTTCCTAAGGATCTCCAGCAGAGCGTTCGGAACAAACCTGGAATATCTGTAAACGAAAATTCCTGCGCCGGCATTCCACGGAGCAAAGAATGAGCTCCATGCATGTTTCGCCCAACCCGGTGAGCTGATGTTTAGATGCAAATCCCCTTCACGAGCTCCAAGCCAATACATAGTTGAGAGATGTCCAACGGGATACGAGCCGTTGGTATGGAGTACCATCTTTGGTTGAGCGGTTGTCCCGGAAGTGAAATACAGGAAAAGTGTGTCGGTAACTTTCGTCTGGACTTCCGGCTTGAAAGTCACGAGCGAGCTGTAACCATCCTCATATGGAATCCAGCCGTCAAGCTTCGGACCTACGACAACCTTCACAAAATTTCCTTCGATGCCATCGAACTTTCCAACATTCTCCGGCATCGAAACGACCAGCTTCACTCTTCCCCTTCGCACTCTGTCCTGAATATCGTTCTTCGTCAAAAGAAATGATGACGGTATTAGAACGGCCCCCAACTTTATCGCTGCAAGCATGACTTCCCATATCTCCGGCTGATTGTCAAGCATGAGCAGGATTCTACTTCCCCGACTGATGCCGAGACGCTTCAGAAAATTTGCAACCCTGCTCGATCTTTCCGAGAGCTCGGCAAACGAGTATTTCCACTCCGATCCCTTTTCGTCGACAATCCAGAGTGCAGTCTGATTGTTGCCTTCCGCAAAATTGTCGAAGTAGTCAATGGCCCAGTTGAAGTCCTCCATGTCGGGCCATTTGAACCCGTAGTATGCGGATTCATAATCTTCACGTCTCGTTTGAAGGAATTCACGTGCTTTAAGAAACTTGTCAAGTTCACCTGCCATGATAAGATCTCCTTAAGTAATTGTGTTCGGACGGGTCGCTTTCGAATCAATGATCGGTCACAGCGATGTGTTAGCCTGCAATCTATATTTATTCCAATAACGCATCAGTCCCGGAACATTCATCCAGAATGGGTCTGCGTTCTTGTAAGCCTCGATTACGTCTGCGCTCACGCCAGAACTTTCAAGCTCCTGCATCACATGAATCTCAAATTGGGGAACGATCGTCGCTTCGTCCAATCCTTCTTTGATCCTATCACCAACCCATTCGGTCCATTCAAGAAGCCTGGCTTTGAGCTCGCCGAGATGGGCTGACACATTAGTCGACTTGCCGAAGTGAGTCGGAAACAGTGCAGTCGGGTTCAAGCTTCTGATCTTCTCAATTGAATTCAGCCACAGCTCGGCATTGATATCCGGCGCCGGAGTTGGAGGCAAGACCGGTCCGTTTGCCAGTTTCACTCCGCCGACATCCCCGGTGAACGCATTGCCATCCACAAAGTAAGTGTTGTGATGAGATGCATGACCTTGTGTATCGATCGCCTTTATCCTGGTGTGTCCGACAGCAACCTCTTCGCCGTCAAAAGTAGCGTGGATCTTTTCCTTCCGAATCGGTTTGACCAATCCCCACAACTCCTCCATTCGCTCCTTGTATATCTTGCCTGCAGATGAGAGGAGTTTGCTTGGATCTGAGAGATGCCTCTCGCCGTTGTGATGTACATATATCGTTGCACCACTCTCAGCGAAGTGCCATGCTGCACCGGCATGATCAAGATGTACATGAGTGACGAACACCTTTTTAATATCAAGGAAATTAAATCCGAGTGTCTTCAGTCCGTCGAGGAGGTTAGCAAATACGGAATCCGGTCCTGTCTCAATAAGTGCGAGTTCAGAATCGTCTTCGACGATATAGGCGGCTATTGTTTCAGGAGTGTGGAAATGCAGATCAATCGTGTGGACTATCACGATACTCGCCGGAATTCCTGAATCGATTCATGTACTCCTGTATATATAATGTCATGTGAAATCACATTTGAAATTTATCCCGTCCACCAAGTGAAGTCAAGCTTGCCGAACAAACCAATTACGACTGTAGCTAGTCCATCACTTCTTCTAATCGCACGATGCAGCATAAAAGAAAATCAAGTCCTAACCTGGCCAACCACGTTTGAAGTATCGTTCTCTTGACATTTCATCGAATCCATGATACCTTGCCCCGGGAATTGGTCATGACAGTCGTGTACCTCAATGCTTTTTGTCAAAACACCTCGCAACCGAAACAGTGTTTGTCGGGTGAATCAATTGTCGGCGGTTTCTTAATGCACAACTTGAGGAACATGGTACATCTAATTCTCAAAGAACATCTTATTCTGGCAGTGACACTCATGCTCTCGGTCTGGTACCCAACTGTCCAAGGTCAAACAAGAGAAGATTATCTTGAGGCGGCAGTAAAGGCGGCCGCCTGGCTGACCTCGATTGAAGTGAGCGAACCGTCAATTGACGGCTTAACCTGGCCTCGCTCTGTAATTTCATCGTACACCATGACCGGACTCGATGAAGGAAGTGCGGGCATTGGTGAGTTCTTTCTCAAGCTCTACCAGGCAACGCTCGACACACAGTATCTTCGAAAAGCAGAACGCGCGTCAAATTTTGTTTTCGCCGAGTATCAAAAAGGAAACTTCAACGGCCCCGATTGGCTGACCGGGGCAGCGGGAGGAGGCTCGTTCTTCCTGGATCTTTTCCGTGCGACGGGAAATCAGCTCTTTCTTCAGCGGGCCAGGTTCGTCGGCGACTGGCTGATCGACAACGTCTCTGTGGACAGTGTCGGGTTCTTCTGGCGACAATCGCCAACTTTCCCAAAGGTGTACACCGGTCTTGCTCACGGCGCAGCAGGAATCGGTATGTTTCTTCTTGGCCTGTTCGCAGACTCAAGCGACTCTCTTTATTTGCACTACGCAGAAGGAGCATTCCGGTGGACAACAGAGTTCACGGTTCAATTCAGCGACTCTTCAATAGGATGGAAGCGTCTTACTACTGACGCCGTGCCGTATCATCTTTGGTGCGGTGGCTCAACGGGAATGGTGTTCTTTCTGGACAGCCTCTATCGAGTTACTCATCGCGAAATTTACAGAGAGTTCCTCGCCGCGACATCGAACGGTCTAAAGGACCAGGCAGCTCAAAACAACGGCGAACTCGCCTGGCACTACACAACAGATGACGCTTCATTTCCGATTATCTACTGTCATGGTACAGCCAGCACAGCACATGCGATGTACGTTGCAGCTGCGACGCTGGGCAACGAGTCGTTCAGGACAATTGCCCGTCGTGGCGCAGCATGGCTCATCACAGTAAAGCAAACATCAGATTCCTCCGGAGACTATTGGGCACACATCCTTGACTGGAATCAATATGATACCGGACTCTTCACAGGCACAGCCTCTGTGGGTCACGCCTTCATAAACTTCTATCGATATGACCGTGATACCAATTTCTTATCTGAGGCGAAAGCTGCGGCGTCATATCTCCTGTCGGTGGCCGATCATCCCATGAATAATCAAATCCGTTGGATCGACTACACAAGTCCGGAGGATCTCGACTACGATGTGAAGACCTATTACACAGGTTTGTATAGTGGCACCGCCGGTGTCGGAATATTTTTTCTGGAACTTTACCAACTCATGCAAGACATTGATGACCCGGGATTACCTTCCACACAACCGCCGTTAGGCTACGCCGTGCTATCGAATTATCCCAATCCGTTCAATTCTGGTACGACAATTTTCATGAACCTCCCCGCAGACATATCCGTCGCGGTCGAAATATTTGACATTCTCGGGCGAAAAGTCTGCACCCTTCTTCAACCATCTCTCATGAAACAAGGATCGCACTTCGTGCCATGGGGTGGCATCAACGACGGGGGTAAACGAGTGGCGAGCGGTGTCTACATAGTCAGGATGAAATATGGCCAGGGCATTCTTCACCATAAGATTCTACTGCTAAAGTAAAGGACGGGGTTATGAAGAACTCAACATGTTTGGCTTTCGCAGCATACGCGATGATATCACTTTTCCTGTCTGGGTGCAAAAGCTCGAACCCGACATCACCGAGTTCAAATGTAACTCAAAGCAGATACGTTACCCCTCCGCCTGCAGGCAAACTCCCGTGGCCTCAACACGATCCTCAACTATCTCGGTCTTCCTACGATTCTATGATGGCCAATCTCTTCATCATTAACAATTTCGGCCAGTATCAAGGAGCTGACACAAAGGAGTCGGTCTATTTCCACGACGGACTTGACGATGTTCTACCGAACGGCACAAAGATCTATGCGGTCGACTCCGGGTACGTGAAGTCGATAGACAACAGAATAGAATACTACAAGACTATCATCATCGGCAATACGCCGGGATCGGACCGGGATCCGGATGGTCTTACACTCATGTGGACAACTTCCAGGTGAAGGTGGGAGATCATGTCGAACAGGGAGACTATATCGCCGATATTCACTTTCAGGGAGTTCCACATGTTCATCTGTCAAAGGTATATCTAACTTCGGGATCATGGAGTAATTATTCGGACACGCGCTCAGTCCAGCCAGATAGTTTTTTCACGTACCAGGATACACAGCCGCCTGTCATTGAGAGCGGCTTCCTCTATTACAGGAACGGAACCGACTCTCTTCTCGGCAGGGGAAGTGCCGCTGTGGTCTCAGGAGACGTTGATATCGTGGTCGGCATAAGAGAGGTCGGTGAGTATGCACACTCGAAGGGCGGGGTTGTGTACATCGGTTTCGGGGACCGTCTTTGCGTTTCAAGAATCGGATACGAAATCAGCGGACAAAACATCACGCCAATGCATTTCGAGTCGTTCGACTTTTCTCGCATGGTGCTCGGGCAGTTTTCGGACGGAGTCCAGCGAGTGTACACCGTGTACAAACATTATTACATCGTCCACCCAGGTGGCCCGGATAGCTGGGACAAAATCTTCTCGTACTATGTCATCACAAACACAGACGGAAACGGTGAGTCCGGAGAAGTGAAGACGTTCTGACCAGAGTTTTTCATGGAGAACCGCCGCGACAAATTCAGATGGAACGTCGACGTTTTCAGATGGCGCGTACAACATTAAGGTGTTGGCATTTGATGCCACCGGACATGAAGCTGAAACATCGGAGACTGTGACAGTCAGAAACCAAGTTTCGCATCTCAACACTCTTCCATAGAAATCGTCTTGCAGTCGTCCTTTTCCGATTGCGTGACATGTCGTTGACGTTTGTTCCTGAGGAGACCAAGGATCCATCGGAATGTTAATAAAATGGCGGGTCGACACCGTACCATGGAACCGTTCTGACGGCATGTCCGTTCAAACTTTCATGGGCATCACCGGACAAAACAGAGGAAGGACATTTCATGAAGACCACCACACTTATTTTCACGGCACTCTTTAGCGTCGTCTCGTTCGCACAAGAACAGAGATCGGTTCCAATCGTCGGACATAAATTCAATGTCGACTTCGGGCGATACGCTTTCCAACTTTATTTTGAAAGCGATACTGGACTGACCATCGCGCTCTTGAACGGAGCGAGGCTGACAAATCAGCAGTCGGTTTCCATTACCAAGACGGAAATTCGGCCGGATGTTTACATGGTAACATGGCAGGAAAAAAGCGGGACAACCGTCACCGATGTCCAAGACTTTGAGAACGGGATCGTGTACGCCAACATAACTGAGCCGGGCAATCACTTCGAGCATTGGAAAGGAAAGTTGACACCGTTGGATCAAGATACGACAGTTGTCCCTCCACCCAGTGTGCAGACGGTAACGAAGAGAAATGAGGAAATGGTGAAGGATCTCCTGAACACAGCGTTCAACGAGAAAAATGTTCAAGCTGCGGCCGAAATGATCACTGATCGGTACATTCAACATAATCCGAATGTACCTACAGGCAAAGCCGGATTCGTTCAAGCTATTTCCGCACTCATCAAAAACTTCCCCGACACGAAATGGGAGCTGAAGAGAATCTGGGCAGACGGAGATTATGTAATTGTCCAATCACATTACCAATTCTCAAATAAAGGAAACGGCTATGCGGTTGTCGATATTTTCAAATTCGATAATGGAAAAATCGACGAGCACTGGGACGTAGTGCAGGCAATTCCGGCCAAAGCCGCGAATGACAACACTATGTTTTGATGAAAGTTGGATCGAAGGTCGTTCCCCGATTCACGAAACAACTGTGACGCTTGCAAAAAGAGATTCCGCTTCGTTGCACCGACTTCTGGGCTAACCTTTTTTAACGAAACATAATTTGCTTAATTTTGAGTCAGATTTGTGGACCGGAATCAAATTGAGGATCTATCAAAAGTCGAGGCGAGTTCAAATGAAGACATCTATACTGGTGATATTATGCGCGGCTTCTCTAACATCGTACGCCCAGAAACCATATCGGCAGACAAGCAACAGCGTGATTGTGTCGGTGGCAGACACCGTGCAGAACGGCGCCAAGCTTGTCCGACTCCAGCCAATCACCGACAGGATCATCAGGGTGAGTGCAGTGAATGCCGATGCGTTTCCAGACGTGCAGAGCCTCACGATACAGCAGAAACAATTTCCACGTATAAAGTGGAACACTGTGAGGTCGGGCGATACTCTCATTCTCAAGACGGCAGCTTTGCAGGCCAAGATTTCAATCAAGACCGGAGCATTGACATTCTGCGATTCGACGGGAACCCCTATCCTCACCGAATCGAACGTGGGTGGAAAGACACTTGAACCGGTAACACTCGAAGGCAAACATTTATTCAGAATCCGACAACAATTCCAATCACCTGACGACGAAGCATTCTACGGACTCGGCCAGCAGCAGGAAGGACTCTTCAACTACAAAGGCCAGGATGTCGACCTGTACCAGTATAACACGAAGATCTCGATACCATTTGTTCTTTCGAACAAGAACTATGGCATCCTGTGGGACAACTATTCCAGAACCAAGTTCGGTGACATACGAGAATACGGTCCGCTATCATCTCTGAAACTCTACGATGCTAACGGCGATAGCGGCGGCTTGACCGCGACGTATATGAAGAGAGCTGATTCGTCGAATGTGTTCATCACCCGGAACGAATCGGAAATCAACAACGAGTTCATTCCGGACATGAAGAAGTTCCCTGCCGGATATTCACTGGCCGACGGCAAGGTAGTATGGGATGGTTCCTTCGAACCCGATACAACCGGACTTTGGAAGTTCCGTCTTTATTCCTCCGGCTACTGCAAATTGTGGATCGATAATAAATTGATCGTTGACCGATGGAGGCAATCCTGGAACGCATTCGTTTACCTGTTCAACCTTCAACTTCAACAAGGTCATAGGTATCCAATCCGTATCGAATGGATCCCTGATGGTGGCGAGGCTTATATCTCCCTGAAAGTCAAAACTCCGATTGCTCCCGAACAACAGAACAGCCTGTCTCTCTATTCCGAATATGGCGAACAATTGGATTACTATTTCATAGACGGAAATGACATGGATGATGTAATCAGCGGCTATCGCCAATTGACAGGCAAAGCATTCATTCCTCCAAAGTGGGCGTTTGGTTTTTGGCAGAGTCGCGAACGATACCGAACTCAGGACGAGCTTCTCCAGGTAGCGAACGAATATCGCAAGCTCAAGATACCTTTTGACAACATCGTGCAAGATTGGTTCTACTGGCGCGAAAATCAATGGGGCAGCATGGAATTTGACACCCCGCGTTATCCGAATCCGAAGGCGATGGTCGATGAGGTCCACAGACTTCACGAACATATCATGATTTCAGTCTGGGCAAAATTTTACGAAGGGATCAAGAACTTCGATAGAATGATGGACAAGGGATACCTTTACATGGGCAATCTCAATTTGAAAAATAGAGATTGGGTCGGCAGAGGTTACCTCTCCACTTTCTACGACGCGTTCAATTCCGGCGCACGAAAATTGTTCTGGAAGATGATCGACGAGAAGCTCTATCTACTTGGCTTCGATGCATGGTGGATCGATTCCGATGAACCGGACATGCAGTCAAACCTTTCGATGGAGACACGGAAGTACTTGATGGATCCGACAGCTCTTGGTCCGGGAGCCGAATATTTCAATGCATACGCCCTTGAGCACTGCAGAGGTGTATTCGATGGCTTGATGTCTGCGAATCCGAACAAGCGGGTTTTCATCCTGAGCAGGTCTGCTTATGCGGGTTCTCAGCGATACGATGTGGCCGTGTGGAGCGGTGACATCGGCACGACGTGGAATGATCTGAAGGGTCAGCTTCCCGCCGGGTTGAACTACTCGATGTCGGGTCTGCCGTACTGGACTTTCGATATCGGCGGTTTCGCTGTCGAAAGCAGATTTATCAACGCCAAAGGCGCCGACCTCGAAGAGTGGCGAGAGTTGCTGACGCGCTGGTACGAGCTCGGAGCTTTCTGCCCGCTTTACCGCTCTCACGGGCAGTACCCGTACAGGGAAATATTCAACGTGGCTCCCGAAGGAAGTGCGGAATACAATGCCATGGTGGCAGTGACTAAGCTGCGTTATAGTCTCATGCCGTACATCTATTCACTGGCAGGGATGGTTTATCTCGACAACTACACGATGATGCGCGCGCTGGTGATGGACTTTGCGGCCGACAAGAACGTCGAGAATATTTCAAGCGAATACATGTTCGGGCCGTCATTGTTGGTCGCCCCGGTTACAGATTACAAAGCGCGAACGAAGGAAGTCTATTTTCCTTCGACATGCGGTTGGTACAATTTTTACACGGGCGAACACTATGATGGCGGGAAAACAGTCACAGCACAAGCTCCACTCGATGAGATTCCGCTTTTCGTTCGTGATGGTTCGATAATTCCGTTCGGCCCTGAAATACAATACGCCGAAGAGAAAACCGATGGCGCCATTACTCTGTATGTCTACGCAGGCCAGAATGCGAACTTCACTCTTTATGAGGATGAAAACGAGAACATCGAATATCAACGCGGAGTCTACTCCACGATTGCATTTAGCTGGAACGACGCGACGCGTACCCTGACCATCGAAAAACGTCACGGACAATTTCAGGGAATGGTCCAGGAGCGAACATTCAAGATCGTAGCAGTCTCGCCGGGACATGCAGTCGGATACTCGACATCAGCTGAGCCGGAAAAGACCGTAAAGTACACCGGCAAAGAAGTGGTGATCAAACTGTAGCGTTATGTCAAGCTCACAGCGATAATGTGGAACATGATGACGCGGGAGAAACAGAAGTTGATATGGCGGGTTTCAGCAGCGACTCTGATCTCCGCCATTCTCTATTTCTATTCAACTGGTCTCAATCTTGCCGCCGCGCTCCTTTTCATCGCGCCTGTTCCGGTACTGATAGTCGCCTATCGTTCCACTGCGAGAACCAGTTTCATCATATCGTTCGCGGCATATGCACTTGGCGGACTCAACATCGCCGGGTACATGAGTCGGCTGGCGCCATTACCGATTGTCATCATTACGATCGTGTTGCCGGGAGTGATGTTTTCACTGACGGTCTTGATTTCACGCTTCGCTGCTCTCCGCCTGAAGCCATGGATCGCTGTAGTTGTTTTCCCCTCTGCATGGACAACCTACGAATACCTTCTCTCTCTCGTGTCGCCGCACGGCACCGCGGGGAGTATCGCATATTCGCAGACAGACTTCCTGCCTCTAATCCAATTCGCGTCACTTACCGGCATCTGGGGAATTACATTTGTAGTCACGCTTGTTCAATCTACAGTAGCCTTGGCCTGGCATCTGAAAGATTCGAGAAGACAGATGGTGAGGATTCTGGCATTACCGATCGCAATGATAATTGTCGTCATGGCATTCGGTTGGATGCGCCTCTCTCAACCGGAAGCTACCGAAGGAATTGCCGTCGGTCTTGCGGCGGCAGACTCGTCAGTCCTCTACTTCAACTCACATGAACCTAACGAATCTCTCCCAGTGGCTCAGGCATTCGCCCTTCGCGCGGCGCGGCTCGCCGAAAAGGGCGCAAAGATTGTTGTACTTCCGGAGAAATTTGTAGGGGTCACGCCGGCATACATATCGGAAGTCGCCACGGTTTTTTCGGGTACGGCGCAAGCACACCACGTGACGATCGTTGCGGGGCTTAATGTCATCGGAACTCCCGCATCTCACAACGAAGCATTTATCTTCTCGCCGGATGGAACCGAACTACGTTACGACAAAAGATATTTCGTCCCGGGCATTGAAACAGGATATTATCGCGGCGAAGTCCCTCTTATGTTTCATCTTGATCGATCGATCGCAGGCGTAGAAATCTGCAAGGACATGGACTTCCCCACATGGTCACGTCAATACGGGGAGCATAATGTAAATGTTCTATTTGTACCAGCTTGGGATTTTACCATTGATGGTCGACTTCATTCGCGCATGGCAATAATGAGAGGCGTTGAAAATGGTTTCTCGATTGTTCGCTGTGCACAACAGGGACTCCTCACAATCAGTGATTACAGAGGAAGAATTATTGCCGAGAAGTCAAGCTCGGGTGCCCCTGAGGTGATGCTTCTAGATGTGGTGCATCCCGGACCTGGAAAAACCTTCTATGCGGCATTCGGCGATTGGTTCGCTTGGTTGAACATACTGATCCTACTTTTGACATTTTCACGGGCTTTCGTGTATAATCCAATAAGAAATGAAGAGGCTCAGAGCAAGAGACTGCCTTGAGACTTCAATCCAGCATGCGCAGACGTTTCAATATTTGCCTTGGGATTGAATTTCTAAGACCGCTCGCCTCTTCAAAATCTTTCCCGTCGATATTAAACGCGAAAAGATATACATCCCCTTGCTTCTCAACGTAGCCGACAAGCCAGGCTATGAAGTGATCGGGGTTGGAATGGCCTGTACCGGTCTTGGACTTCAACGTCGCCACCCCGAGACGTTCGGCCGGCAAGATATCTTTGACAATATCCATGGCGCGTTTCGAAAACGGAAGTTCCTCGCTGTAAAGTTTTTTCAAAAACTCCACCTGTTCATCGGCGGAAATCCGCAAGCTGTTGTTTAGCCAGAAAAAATCTATCTTATCTCCGATCGTCTTGTTTCCATAATTCAGGGTGTCGAGCCAATGCTGCATTCGCTCTCTTCCGACTCGTCGAGCCAGCTCCTGAAAATACCAGACAACTGAGTAATAGATCCCCGATTTCAGATCATGGTCGCGTTCCCACTCTTTGACCTGCTCCGGCTTGCCATCCCACTTTATGACAAAATTAGAGTCGGGGATCACACCCGTTTCCAGCCCGATTAATGCGTTGGGAATTTTGAAGGTGGAAGCCGGTAGAAATTTCTGCGCACATCGATCCGGATTGTATCGAATGTACTCATCCTTGTTCTTGTCGTAAACGACAAATGCACCATCATGTCCCTGGAAAAACTTCGACAGCTCCGCCTGCAATGAATCTTGTGCATGTGAAACGTTCGTGAAAACAAAAAGCAGGCCAACCAGCCGGACTATTCTTTTCATGAATGAAAAATAATGCAAAACTTCTTCTTGTCCCAGCTTCGCTCAAAGTTTTCACACAGAGGAGCTGGACATATTGCATCCGAATCCAGTCGATGACCGTAAATTGATAAAGCTCATGTCAATGACTATATTAACTAATGAAACAGATGAGATGAATTGTCCTAACAGATGAGCCTCCCTCCCCAACTTATCCGGAATTTCTGTATTATTGCCCACATTGATCACGGCAAGTCGACGCTCGCCGACAGGCTTCTCGAACGAACAGGCACGATCACCGAACGCGAGATGGTCGACCAGATACTCGACGACATGCCTCTCGAGCGCGAGCGTGGCATCACGATCAAGAGCCATGCGATTCAAATGAAGTATTCTGCACTAGACGGAAATTCATATACGCTCAATCTTATTGATACTCCCGGTCATGTCGACTTTTCTTATGAGGTATCGCGTTCACTTGCTGCCTGCGAGGGTGCAATCCTTGTCGTCGACGCCTCACAGGGCGTGGAAGCACAGACAATCAGTAACGCGTACATGGCTATCGATGCAGGACTTGAGATCATTCCAGTCATAAATAAAATAGACCTGCCGAGTGCGATGATAGACGAAGTCAAGAAGCAGCTCGTGGATCTGATCGGATGTAAGGACGAAGAGATATTGCTCGCGAGTGCAAAAGCCAAGCGAGGAATCGATGATATTCTGGAGGCCGTCGTCAATAGAGTTCCACCCCCCGCGGGCAACGTAGGATCTCCGCTTCGCGCGTTGATTTTCGACGCAAAATATGATTCGTATCGCGGAGTGGTAACTTACGTTCGAATTGTCGACGGCGCGATACGGACGAATGACAGAGTGTTGTTCCACAAAACCGGAAAAGCATTCCAGGCGGAGGAGATCGGAATACTTGAAATGGATCGCGTCCCCGCAGTCGAGCTCGAAGCAGGAAATGTAGGCTACCTTATTGCCGGAGTCAAAGACCTGACCGAAGCGCGAGTGGGCGACACAGTCATGAATGCGAGTGAACCAGCCGCCGAGCCTCTTCCAGGTTATCGTGAAGTCAAGCCAATGGTTTTCAGCGGACTTTATCCCGCGCAGAGCGAACACTTCGAAGAACTGCGAGAGGCGCTCGCGAAGCTCAAGTTGAACGATGCCGCACTCCTCTATGAGCCCGAAACTTCCACCGCGCTGGGCTTCGGATTCAGATGCGGTTTCCTGGGACTGCTTCACATGGAAGTTGTCCAGGAAAGACTCGAGCGTGAGTTCGGCCAGACAATCATCACTACGGTCCCAAACGTTGAGTACAAGGTGATTAAGACTGGGGGCGAAATCCTCTTTGTCGACAACCCAGCCAATATGCCCTCACCTGCCGTGATCGATCACATCGAAGAACCGTTTGTAACCGCACAGATAATTTGTCCGTCTGAATATATAGGCAACGTAATGAAGTTGTGTATGGATCGACGCGGTACTTACAAAAACACTACATACATCGACACGAAACGAGCCGACATCAGGTTCGAACTGCCGCTTGCGGAGATCGTTTTCGATTTCTTCGATAAATTAAAGTCATTGACGCGCGGTTATGCATCCTTCGATTACGAATACCTCGACAATCGAGAATCTGAGCTCGTGAAGCTCGACATACTTTTGAACGGTGATGTCGTCGATGCTCTTTCATCCGTCGTGCATCGCGACAAGGCATATGATTGGGGAAGAAAACTGAGCGCACGACTTCGCAAGCTGATTCCGAAACAACTTTTTGAGGTGATAATACAAGCCGCAATCGGGAGCAAGATCATCGCACGCGAGAGCATTTCGCCAATCAGAAAAAACGTGCTGGCAAAATGCTACGGAGGCGACATCACGAGAAAACGCAAGTTGCTTGAGAAACAAAAAGAAGGCAAGAAGCGCATGAGGCAAATCGGGAGAGTCGAAGTTCCACAGGAAGCCTTTCTTGCAGTTCTTTCCTTAAATGATGAAGAGTGAGAAGAAAAATTGAACCAGTCCACAGTGTCCCGTCCAACGGAACGAACTGCAGCCAAGAACGCGCCGAAGCCTCGAAAGAAAAAACTCAAGGACTCGATCGAAGGATTAGTATTTGCTATCATTGCGGCGCTGCTGCTTAAGACATTCGTTGTTGAAGCCTACAGAATCCCGACAGGCTCAATGGAGAATACACTTCTTGTCGGCGATTTTTTGCTGGTAAATAAATTCATATATGGATCGAAAAGTCCGCAGTATCTTCCTTTCACAGATGTCTCTATCCCATTTTTCCAGCTGCCGCCGCTCAAGTATCCTCACAGAGGAGATGTCATTGTCTTCGAATGGCCCGGCGACAGAGACCAGGTCCAACCTCCTGAGCCGGTGAACTACATAAAGCGATGCGTCGGGCTGCCCGGCGACACTGTCCAGGTGATTAACAGGGTGGTCTATGTCAACGGCCAGGTCGTTCCGTTTCCACCGCAGGTCAAGTTCGATTCGTTCACGATGCTTCCGAAGGGTTATCCGAATCAGCAAATATTTCCCCCGGGATCTGACTTTAACGAGGATAACTACGGACCGACTGTCGTCCCGAAGAAAGGAGATGTAGCCCGTCTCAGCTCGAAAGATTTCCCGAGGTGGAAGATATTCATTGAACGAGAGGGACATTCATGCGAGCTGCGCGGCTCGACAGTCTACGTCGACAATAAACCCACAACGGACTACAAAGTTGAACACAATTATTTCTTCATGATGGGAGATAATCGAGAGAATAGTCTCGACAGCAGGTTCTGGGGATTTGTTCCCTTTCAGAACGTAGTTGGAGAAGCAATGATTGTGTACTGGTCGTGGGACCCCGAGATACCTTTTTACGACATCTTCTCTAAGTTAGGAAGCGTGCGCTGGGGAAGAATTGGAATGTTGATCAAGTAGAAATTCTCTGGAGAACTTAACATGCAACGCTCTTCAAAGGGTCAGAAGAATCGGAACTGGCAGGCCAGCATATCGGGTTACATTGCGCCCATTACACTCGCTCTACTATTAATTACTTTTGTCGTCCAGGGATACGGGGTTCCGACTGGCTCAATGGAAAACACGATAATGACCGGAGACTATCTCTTCGCCAACAAGTTCATCTACGGTGCTAAGACCCCTCAGTACCTGCCGTTCACTCAGATTCGGATTCCGTACCTTCAACTGCCGGCATTAGCTCATCCAAAGCGAGGAGACGTAATCGTTTTCGATTGGCCGGGAAACAGGGACGAGGTCAGACCGGCGGAGCACACGAATTATGTCAAGCGTTGTATCGGACTTCCCGGAGACACTGTACAGGTGATTAACCGGGTTGTCTTCGTGAACGGGGAGCTTGTTCCATATCCGCAGGGGGTGAAGTTCGAGCCTTTTCCTCTCCTTCCAAAAGGCTATCCCGATCCTCAGATTTTTCCGGAAGGCTCAAACTTCAACACGGATAATTACGGACCCATCGTCATTCCGAAGAAAGGCGATGTGCTCCACATAGATGCGGCGGACTTTCTGAAGTGGAGGATATTCATTGAGCGCGAAGGACATCCATGTGACCTGAATGGTTCCACAGTTTATGTCGATAGCAAACCAACATCAAAATACGTTGTTGAAAGAAATTATTATTTCATGATGGGAGACAACCGCGAGAACAGTCTCGACAGCAGGTTCTGGGGATTTGTCCCATACGAGAGTATTATCGGCGAGGCGATGATCGTCTATTGGTCATGGGATCAGGACATTCCCATCTACGACATCTTCTCAAAAATACGGAGTGTTAGTTGGAGCAGGATCGGGGTGCTGATAAAGTGAACTTGTCTTCCGCAAAGGCCGGGATCTACGTCCACATTCCATTCTGCGAGAAGAAGTGCTTTTATTGCGACTTCTATTCCATCGAGAATCATTCCCAGCGCGGTGAGTTCATGAAGTGTCTCACCCGGGAAATAGAACGCTTTTCTGGGAATCATTCGGGACTCGAGGTCGATACGATCTTCTTCGGCGGGGGCACGCCTTCGATTCTGTCTGCGATTGAAGTTGAGACAATCTTGAATTCACTTCGTCGGCAATTTTGTATTTCATCTGAAGCGGAACTCACGATGGAATGCAACCCCGGCACGGTAAGTCGAGAATCCCTTGCTGATTATCGGAGCCTCGGAATCAATAGACTTAGTTTTGGTGTTCAGTCTTTCTTCGATGACGAGCTGAGATTTCTGACGCGGATTCACGACTCGCGACAGGCGGTCGAAGCAGTTGAGCTGGCTCGTGGCGCTGGATTCACCAACGTTAACACTGATCTGATTTACGGACTCCCCAACCAAACCGAGGATAGAGTCTACGCAAATCTCGAAAAGGCCGTTGCCTTGAATCCAACTCACATATCGGCTTATAACCTGATTGTCGAGCCGGGTACACCACTTTTCACAGCGGTCTCAGCTGGAAAGACGAAGCCGCTTGATGAGCATACAGAAGCGAAGATGTACGAGCAAGTGATGACATTTCTTGAAGGATGTGGATATGTTCATTATGAAGTGTCCAACTATGCCCGTCAGGGTTTCGAATGCAAGCACAACCTCAAGTACTGGAATTGCGAAGAATACGTCGGGTTTGGTCCAAGCGCCCATTCCTATCTCGACGGCATAAGATGGTGGAACATATCAAGTCTGAACGGCTACATATCGTCTCTGTCAGGAGATCGACTTCCAGTATCGGCAAAGGAAGAGCTGACCGATTCTCAGCTTGTCGATGAATACGTGCTGCTCCAGCTGCGACAAGGGAAAATCGATGTTGAGACACTCCGTCGGAGGTTTGGCATTGCCCCAGAACAAGAGTTCATTGCGGAGATGATCGACGCGAGCTATGTGCAAAGAGCAGGAGACAAGATCTCCCTGACGAGAAGAGGATTCACCGTTGCCGATGAGATTGCGGAAGAGATTCTTGCTCATCACTCGATTTCAATCGAGTCCCCTCTTTCGAATTAAGACTTGAGTCTGTCTGCCAACGCAGATCTTCTTCGTAGAATTCACGGCTTCAATCCGGCAGATCAATTTTTTCTTCCGTCTTTCAATGAATGACGCGGTCACAACGACCTTTTGTCCGATCTGCGTCGGGGCGATGTGCTTCAGAGATATTTCAAAGCCAGCTGCTTCCTCATCATCTTTAAGGTACGGCTCGACCAGTTTCCGCGCGGCGAACTCGGCATAATAGACAAGGCGAAATGTGGAAAGAACATTGTGTATGGTCCTTCCGCCAAACGCAGCGATCATGGTCTTATCGACTTCAAAAGTCACTGAATATTTCACCCCAGGTCTCAAGCCTTTCTTCATCGACTCCCACCTTCATCACGCCGGGCGAGATAGTAGTCTTTTATTGTTGAAAAATCGTCAAGGAGTCCAAGCAGATTTGCGAGCTGATCCTTCGTCGGGTTGAGAAACTCTTTCTTGAAATTCTCCTTATCATGTTTATCCAGATTATCAACGACATCCCCGAGTATGTCCGTAAATCTTTTGAGAGAGTCTTCGATTTCTGCATTGACTTTCTCTTTTGTGTTGTCGTCGGTGACTCTACTCGTCGAAATGCGCGAGAGTTTCTGAAAAGTCTTTGATTCAAACGCCAGCTGCTTGAATGTGTGATCGCTTCCCTCTTTGTTTCCTGGCCGAGCTTCCATATGATCTTCTGTGTCCGATGTTCCCGCGCGTATGGATGCATCATATAGGATGCTCACCCACTTCTCGAACTTCAGTTTCCGGGCGAGCGTCGAGGAAACCGATTCGACGAATTCATTCCCGCCGTGGATCTCGATCAACCTCCGGTTTGAAATCCCTTATCTGTTTCAATACGTACTTTCGAACTTCCGCCGGCTCGACTTGCCTTGATGTGAACCTGCCATTCACAAGGACTTGTTTCAACAGCGGCTCAAACCCTCGCTTACGACGCTCGGAAGCAGGGACAACCTTTCGTTCACCTGAGCGTTTACTGAAGTAGATTTGCTTTTCCCCTGAGAGCTTCCCTCTTTTCGACACAGGCTTCCCATCGATCTCAACTATGTCCATCGAAAAGTCAAGAACCGGTGCACTGCTTATCGAAGTCCCGACTCCGTAAGAATCAACCACGTCGTTTAGTTCCTGGACTGAATATTCATCCAAACCCCCGCTCACTAAAATCCTAACGTCTCGGTATCCGCGAATGTCAAGTTCCCATCTAACTTCCTTGCAGATAGCATGGAAGTCACCTCGCCTCGATCCGGGTGTATCCAGACGGACCGCGAACAATCGCTTCCCGAGCGCTTCAGCAACCTGGATTGATTCGAATTTCTCGTCATGAAATGTGTCGATGAGAATTGTCCTTTGAACAAGAGGCTCGATGACATCATCAAAAGCTCTCGCCGCTTTAACGGTGTCGCCGAATAGTAAAATCATGGAGTGAGGCATCGTACCACTCGCTTTTATTCCGAGATTCTCGGCTCCCAAAAGAGTTGCGACTCCATCGCAGCCTCCGACGTATGCGCTCCGGTCGATCATCGGTGTGATGGCAGGGTGCATCCTCCGCGCGCCGAAGTGGATCACCGGCTTGTCACCTGCTGCCACTCTCATACGCGCAGCTTTGGTCGCGATCCCCGATGCCTGGCAGAGGAAACCCAATAATGCAGTTTCGTGAATGATGAAATCCTGGTAAATGCCTTCGATAACCATCACCGGTTCATTCGGGTAGAAGACAGACCCCTCCGGCAAAGCTTTTACTTTGACCTGAAGGTTGCTGAGCAGTGCCACTGCTTCATCAAGTCCCGCCAGTATCGCCCATGAGTAATTGCGAGGAAAACGCTTCACGATAAATTCCGCCTTTACAGTCTTGCGGATATTTTTCGAATTAAGAACATTGAGTGCCCGCGTGAAGTAAATGTCCGTGACC
Organism: uncultured Bacteroidota bacterium; assembly: GCA_963704305.1. Taxonomy (GTDB): domain Bacteria; phylum Bacteroidota; class Ignavibacteria; order Kryptoniales; family JAKASW01; genus JAKASW01. Next base: position 4,057,531 of record OY969888.1, read on the forward strand.
TTGCCTGTCAGGATTTCCTTCGCGGTCGCAATGTGAAATGGTTTGTCCATGAGTCGTGTCAGATTTTATGGTACGAGCCGAAACTAAGAGATGATGGAGATCTACAACAGTTTAAGAAGCGCAGCCGAATTTAACAACGACGGGAGGGATCGCCGGCGCAACCACTATTTCCCGCAAAGCCTCATGACCTCTTCGGCTACAGCAGAAGAAGCTCCGAGATGTTGGTCGACGAATGTTTTGGCTATTTTCCCCGCCTCTTTTCGCGCAACTTCATCATCCACCATCTTGAGCATAGTTCTGTATGCGCTCCGGGTGTCTTTCACAAAGAACAGCGCGCCGTCCCGCATAAGCTGAACTGCTTCATCGGAGCGCTCGATTCGGGGGCCAGTGATGATCGGCATTCCATACACAGCCGGCTCGAGAACGCTGTGGACACCCGCACCGAAGCCGCCACCTACATACGCGATGTCGCCGAACTTGTAGAGCTGTGTCAAGATTCCCACGCGATCGACAATTAGAGAGGACGAATCTAAATCCTCCCCATCGCCAAGCTCAGATAATACTTTTGCATTCGGAAATTGTACCCGGAGTCTGTTGACCTCTTCCGAGGTCGGCTCGTGCGGTACGACAAATACAATAAAGGCTCGGAACCTTTTCATGAGCCTGGTCAAGGCATCGGCTACCACATCCAGATCCTGACGCCAGGTACTTCCGAGAACCATGACGATCTTTCGGGACCTGTCAATCTTGAACCGGATCTTCTGAGCAACATTATTCAAGACACTCCGGCCATATACGCGATCAAAGCGGGTGTCGCCCACGGCCCTCGACACCTCGGAGCCAAGAAAGGAATCGAACATCTTCTTGTGTTCCGGCGTTGTGGTGAGGATCGAATCCGGAAGTTTGTAAAGCACGCGGAAGAAGTTCTTGAGCAACTTGGAGCGATGAATAAGTTTTGTCGGAAATGTTGCGTCGGCAAGTATTACTTTTGCGCCGGCCTCTTTTGCAGCTACAAGGTGATTCAGCCAGAGATCATATCTCATTACCACAACGACCCGTGGCTTGACGAGATCGATAAACCTGCGCGCATTACCCGGTCTGTCGAATGGAATATAAGTGATCGCATCGGCATCGGGGTACTTCAGAGAATGCTCGTAGCCGGACGGTGAGAAGAAAGAAACTATGATCCTGTATCCGGACTTTCTGAGAATCTCGATGATCGGCTTCGCTTGCTCAAACTCACCGAGTGAAGAGGAATGGAACCAAACCCTCATCCCGTCTGGAATGTGGGACAATTTCTCTTCAAGTATTGAAAACAGATCCCTTCGGCCTCTGCAGCTTCGACGGGCCTTCTCGTTAAAGCACGAATCCGCGAGGAATGCCATATGCATGAAGTTTATGAAAATGTGCGAATAGATGAACCGAATCCTTCGCGAGACGAATTTTACTTCCTGCTTAACCAAGCTTCCGGATCCTGCTTGTCTTTGTTCAGCCAGACCTCGAAATGTAGAATAGAACCTCCGAGGGATTCACCTACGGTTCCAACTGTCTGTTGAGCTTTCACCTTGTCGCCTTCCTTTACAAATATGTCCGACAGGTGCGAGTAAACTGTCCGCAACCCGTTGTAGTCGTCAATTATGATGAGATTCCCGTAAGACGGGAGCCAGAATATTCTCGAGACTTCACCGTCAGCCACGCTCTTCACCTGCGAATTCTCGGGCACCGAAATGTCGATTCCATAGTTGAGAGTGACTGTTTTCAAAACCGGATTTTCCTGCTCACCAAACTTCGCAATTATTTTCCCGCCGTTCACGGGCCATGGTAAATGACCCTTCATTCCTGAGAAGCTCTTCGGGACAACAGAAGCGGCCTCGTCCGCCGATTCCTTTTCCAGATTGCGCGCTCTCGTCGAAGCTCTGGGCAGCGCATTGGCTCTCGCCCGCTTCTCCCTTGCGATCTCTTCGGCTACCAAATTCTGAATCAATTTCTCAAGCTCAGCTGCCGCACTTTGTGACCTCTTCAATTGCTGGGCATACGTATTCTTGTCTTTACGGAGCTGACCGATGACAGTTCTCTGCTCGGTTATTCTCGATGCCAGCTTTTTTTCCTCGACGCTCTTCTGATTGAGATAATTTTGCTGCTGGGCCAGTTGGCGGTCAAGACGCTGTTTCAACACGGTCAATCTGTCTCGTTCAGACTCAATCATGTCGATGTCAAGTTTTGTCCGGTCAGAAAACTTTTTGAGATACTCATACCTAACCAGCATCTCGTTCACAGAATTTGCAGTCAGTATAAGTTCAAGATCGTGCATTCGTCCCTGTTCATAAAAACTTCGAGCAAAATGTGAGTACTCGTTGGTCAGCTGCGAAAGTCTCGAACCCGTTGAGTCGATTTGATACTCCACACGAGCGATGTCATTGGAATTTGAGGCGATCTGGTTTGAAATCTTGTTGATGGTCTGCCGCGTCTGGAGATTTTGCTTCTCCAGCATATCAAGCGAAGTCAGAGAAACGGATTCTGCACGATTACTTTCCGCGATTCTCTTTTGATAGAGTTCTATGTTCCCCTGAAGTTTCTGCAGTTCCTGTTTTTTCTTATTGAGTTTTTGCTTGCCCTGAGGAAATGCCGCGGCGCATAGAACCGAAATCAGAACTATGCTAGTTAAGATATACCTTTTTCGCATCTGTCGGAACAATGAATTCGGTCTCATCCTTTTCGTCCAGCGCAATGTCCTGATAAAAAAGCTTCGCAGAGATGCCGTGTTTGAGATCACGAAGAGATACCGTTCTGGGAAAATAGACATTGCCGACACTTTTAAAATCCGAGTATTTAATTTCTATTACGACCTCACCACGAATCGACTGCTCATACCCTGTCGTCCGCATGTACTCGCCGTCGACGGTGTACTTCTCGACCGTGTCCCCGGTGATATAGGTGAAGGTGACGGTGTTCCCGTCGACGTGGGATACGTCCTGCGAATTCTGGAGATGAGCAACCGGCATCATCAGGCCTAACAAAATAGTGTTCAGGGACGTACCGTCTGCAGCTACCATCAGGTATTGTCTGAGATTTGCTTCGGTAGGTTTGCCGATATATACCTCGTTTCGCATGCTGTTGTAGAGGATAAGAGTGTCGGCGCTCAACTCCACCTGCGCTACTTTTATGCCCAGAGGACCATAGACGCGCACGTGCGTTATGGAAGGCTTCTGAATTGAAATTTCAAATCTCGCACTGTAGTCTCCGCGCGGTGTTTCAAAATCTCCGTAGCCGCTCGAAGAAAATCGCTGAAACAACTGCGACTGATTCTCAATGGTGCTGACAATTTGTTGTGCCGTAATGCCGGTGAGATCCAGATGGGTCGTGGCACACCCGGCGAACAAAAGCGCGACAAGACAAATACAAAGGGGCCGGGTCAAGTTTTGGCTTTCGCTATTTTTGACCTGAGTGATCCGCTGCCGGGATTGTGCCGGAGTGCTTTCTCCCAATATTCAACTGCCCTCTTCATATCTCCCAACTTTTCATAGATGTCACCAAGATGCTCTTCGAGAGTTGCCGGAGAACCATCCGACTGATTTCGCAATGACAGCGCTTTTGAAATAAAAGATGCGGCCTTCTTGTAATCACCCAGTTTGAAGTAGACCCATCCGATCGTGTCAAGAAAGGCACTGTTGTTAGGATCAAGCTGAATCGCGAGCTGTGCCATCTTCAGTGCCTTCTCCAGATTCATTCCTCGTTCGGACAGACTGTAAGCGTAATTGTTCAGTATCAGAGAATTTTTGCCGTCAACCTTGAGCGCGGTTTCATAGACTCTGTAGGCATCGTCGAACCTGTTCAGCGCTTCATAAACAAGAGCAAGCGTGCTGAGCGCATCCATGTCTGTCGGCTTCAATGCCACCGCCTTTTCCAGCGGCTTGACAGCGTCTGCATTCCTGCCGACCCGGTTCAGAGCCAGGCCATAAAACAAGTTTAGTCTGAAATTATCCGGGAAAATATTAACGGCTCTCGACATCACATCGGCCATCTGACCGAAATTGTTCTTCTGGTAATAACAAATCGCGATAGCTTGCCATGAACCCGGATTGGTGGAGTCAATCGTTATCGATTTATTCAAATAAACCAGTGCAAGCGAGTCCTGATTGGAATATGACGCACCCAGGCCGGCAAACAGGTAAGCCCGCGCGTCCTTTGGATATTTCCCAAGCAGTTTATTGAAGATCTGTTGAGCAAATGGAACGATCGTGGAATCATGTTGCATTTCGTCGAGATAGAACTGCGCTATTTCAAATTTCGCATCAGCCCTGGTAGAATCGGAAGAAAACACTTTGTCGATGAGGCTGTCTGCCTTCGCGAAATCTTTCATCCGCAGATAGACCGTTGCCGCACGGGCCTTGAGGCTGAGATCATCTTTTCGCGTGCGCATCAGGTCCTGTAGAACTGCAAGCGCTTCTTTGTTCTTGTCGGTTTGCATGTAAAGATCGGACAGCATTTCGCTCAGCGCAACGTTCGATGGATCCAATTTCAACATCCCCTTGAGAACGCCGATGGATTTGTCGAATTCGTTCATCGAATTGTAAATCTGAACCAGCTGCATCATCGTCGGAAGATCCGGTCCGTTCAATCTCAGGATCTTCTCGTACAGCTCGGCGGCTTTTCCCGGATCGCTCCGCTGATACAGCTGGGCAAGGACGATCATATCTTCGACGTGCGAGCTATCGATCAAAAGAAGCTTCGAGTACTCTATCCTTGCACTATCGACATTGAATGCCGACATGTACGCCTGTGCAAGAGTTCTCCGATAATCTATCTCTTGCGGAGCAAGCGCCACAGCTTCACGCGATTGCTGAATTGCCATTTCGGATTTGCCGAGCCTCATATAGTCCTGTGCCATCGCATCAAGTATAGCGGCGTCTCGATGGTACCGCAGTGCATCCTGGTAATCAAGTATCGCCTGCGCGAACTCGCCTTCCACATCATTCAGATTGCCGTCGATGAAATGTTCCATGGCAATCCGATAGTTCGGATTTTCGGCAATGAGATCCGGCTCCTCCCGACTCTCACCGGAAGATTTCGTCGATTGACTTACCACAGAACATCCCGATAAGGCGGTTAGTGCGGCAAGAATCACTATGAATGCGAGCTTACGCAACGGTTGTCCTCTTGAACATAAATTTAAGTTTGAAGGTTGTCCCAAACAAGAAAGGATTGTGAGCACTCTGCTGACGCGTGCCGTAGTCTATCTACGAAGCCCCCGCCACTTTCAATCGATTGGCCGCACGAGCCAGTGAAGCACGAGCTCTTTCTACGTCCGTACCGGATCCTTTCTCACTCAATCTTCCCTCCGCGCGCGACTTTGCTGACCTCGCTCTTTGAACATCGATCTCTTCCTTTGCCTCGACTGTATCCGCCAGGAAGAACATGTGGTTGCTGCTGACTTCCACAAATCCGCCGCTCGTTGCATAGAATAATTCTTTTCCCGATTGGTCGCGCAATTTGACCTCGCCCACTGTTATTGTCGTCAAGAACGGTGCATGGTCGACAAGCACTTGAAATCCGCCGTTGGCTCCGGGAGCTGAAAATGATTCGACGGAACCGGAGAATACGCTCTTTTGTGGTGTTACTATTTCAAGCGTGAAGACTTTCTCCGACATTACGCCGCCTGAAGCTTCTTTGCCTGATCCGCAGCCTCATCGATGACACCGACCATGTTGAAAGCACTTTCAGGCCATTCGTCGCATTGACCTTCTATGATCGCCTTGAAGCCCGCTATCGTGTCGTTAAGCTTCACATATCGTCCCTGTCTTCCGGTAAATGCCTCTGCGACGGAGAACGGCTGTGACAGATATTGCTGAATCCTTCTCGCTCGCGCCACGGTCAACTTATCCTCATCAGAAAGCTCGTCGATGCCGAGGATGTTTATTATGTCAAGTAGATCTTTGTAGGTTTGCAGAATCTCTTTTACTTTTTTCGCAACATAGTAATGCTCTTCTGCGATGATGCTCGGATCGAAGATCCTTGACGTTGAATCCAGCGGATCGACTGCGGGATAAATTCCCAGCTCGACAATTTGGCGGCTCAACACTGTTGTCGCGTCCAGGTGACTGAACGTCGTGGCGGGAGCCGGATCAGTCAAGTCATCCGCAGGAACATAAATTGCTTCGACAGCAGTTATCGAACCTTTTCTTGTCGATGCGATTCTCTCCTGCAATGCACCCATCTCCGTTGCGAGAGTGGGTTGATACCCGACCGCCGAGGGCATGCGGCCGAGAAGTGCGGACACCTCCGAACCGGCTTGGGTGAACCTGAAAATATTATCTATGAAAAGAAGAACGTCTTTCCCCTCCGAGTCGCGGAAATATTCCGCAAGCGTTACTGCGGCCAACCCGACACGCTGGCGAGCGCCCGGCGGCTCGTTCATTTGGCCGAACACGAGCGCGGTCTTGTTAATGACACCGGACTCAGTCATCTCAATCCAGAGATCGTTTCCTTCACGAGTTCTCTCTCCGACTCCGCCGAATACGGAGTATCCCCCGTGCTGCATCGCAATATTATGGATAAGCTCCTGGATGATCACGGTCTTTCCAACGCCAGCCCCGCCGAACAATCCTGTCTTTCCGCCTCGCGAATATGGCTCAAGTAGATCGATAACCTTGATGCCTGTCTCGAACATCTCCCTCTTCGTACTCAAATCTTGAAAAGCAGGGGCGGGCCGATGAATGGGATATTCATCCTTGAATTCAATGGGACCCTGTCCGTCAATCGGCCTGCCGATCACGTTCATCATTCTCCCGAGAACTTTCGGGCCGACCGGGATCTTTATCGGATCGCCGGTGTCATATGCTTTCATCCCACGGACCAGGCCGTCGGTAGAATCCATTGCCACGGCTCTCACAGTATCTTCTCCGAGATGTTGCTGGACTTCGACGACCAACGTATCTTCTTCTCCGTCGATATTCTTTCGCGGAATATTCAGAGCGTTTAAAATTTTCGGGAGACTCTTGCCGTCAAATTCAATATCGACAACCGGCCCGATGATTTGTACGATTTTTCCTTCGTTCATAATCCCATTCTCTTTTGTCCGACAAATATAGATTCTGGCGGCAATTATTTCAATCAACGAGCCCTGTCTCACTACTGAAATCGGCCGGGATGCAAAAATGCGAGTTAATGAATGTGAAAAACTTTTCATGCGGTTTTAATTGTCGTTTCAGCAAAGGCCGGCAATATTATTCGAAGAAAAAAGGAGATTAAATATGGCAGAGATAATTAGACGAAAGCTGGCATATGGAGCGGGGGCGCTCGGTATTGTCGCTATTGTGTTCGCTTTGACGATGGGATTATCATTTGGAAAATTTGGCGATTCGAGCAAGGACGTCAAGTTAGGGGCACCGAATCCCCCGATCACTCAAGTCCCTCCGGCAGCGGAGCAATTAAGTAATGCCTTCATGAACGTTGCAAATGCTGTGTCACCGGCCGTAGTCGAAATACGTGTAACTTCAACGCCTAAGGCAGTGAACGTTCCGGATAATCAAAATCCTCCGGACGATATGTTCAAATTCTTTTTCGGACCGGATTTCCCATTCCACAATTTCAACATGCCGACTCCGAAACCCTCACCCGAACAATCTCTCGGCTCCGGAGTTATCGTGAGCCCGGACGGATATATCCTGACGAATAATCATGTGGTCCAGGGAGCCGATCACAACGGGATAAAGGTTACGTTGTTGGACAAAAGAACATTCGACGCGAAACTGATCGGACGTGACCCGACAACGGACGTGGCAGTCGTTAAAATCAGTGGCGACCACCTCCCGTGCGCTGCACTGGGAAACTCCGATAGCCTTCATGTCGGCGAATGGGTCGTCGCGATAGGTAATCCGATGGAGCTGTATTACACCGTTACACAAGGAATCGTTAGTGCACTCGGTCGCAACATCAACATAATCAGGAATCAGTACGGCATCGAAGATTTCATCCAGACTGATGCGGTCATTAATCCCGGGAACAGTGGAGGTCCGCTGGCAGATCTAACCGGACAGGTGATTGGAATTAATACTGCCATTGCGACGAACACCGGAACTTATGAAGGATACGGTTTTGCAATCCCGATAAACATCGCAGAAAAAGTTGCGAAAGATTTGATCGACCATGGCAAAGTGATTCGACCGTATATCGGCGTTCAAATACAAGATGTCGATCAGACGATGGCGAAAGCCCTCGGAATGGATGAAGCCACAGGTGTGCTCGTCCAGTCTGTGGAAAGCAACTCGCCTGCAGAGGAAGCCGACATCAAATCCGGCAACGTCATTTTGAAATTTGACGGACAAAAAGTCGAGCGAGCAAATCAACTTCAGGCGATGGTCGCATCGAAGAGACCTGGAGACAAAATAAATGTGGAGATCATGCGCGACGGGAAGACTGAGGACAAGACGGTTACCTTGAAGGAACGGAACGGTGAAGAGTTCGCCTCTGCCGCCGGATCAGCAGGCAGCGAATCGACACTGCTTCAATCACTCGGGCTAACCGTCCAGGACGCGGACAAAGCGACTCTCGACAAATACGATGAAAAGCACGGCGTGCTTGTAACGAGCGTCAACTCAGGCAGCGAAACTCAAGACCGTGGTATCCAGCGCGGCGACCTCATCACAAGCGTGGACAACAAACCGGTGAAATCGTCGAGTGAGCTTCAGAAGATCGTAAGCACGCACAAACCGGGCGACGCACTTCTTTTCCGGGTAACAACTTCGAACAAAGCAAAAGAATATCTCGCACTCGAGATCCCCGAAAAATAATTTCGTTAAATCTCATTCTTAATGTGAACGCGGCAATGGACCACCATTGCCGCGTTTCATTTTTAATCCAATGAAAAGACTTTGATAAGGAATTCCCGGCTGCGATTTCACTCTGACGAGTGCGTTATTCTACCGGGTCACTATCCTCCGGTGGCGGAGTCAACAGAGCCTCCGGATGTCGCCGATATGAATTCCTCGCAGATCTTTCTTAGGTGGTCGAATGCGTACAACCCCGTGTTGTGTCCGTCGGCCCACGTTAATGCGATCGCGTAATTCCCCACGACTTCAGCCGACTTCAAGCTGTATTTTCCCGGCGTCAGGATTTGAAGCGGCGACGGCTTGTATTCCCTCCAGAGAATCGACTCACCTGCACATGACGCACACGGACACCTGTCCCTCAGGTATTTCGCCGAAACCGTAAATTCTTTCCCATCATCCCACCTGACACGGATTTCCCCTTCATTTACTTTCTTGAACTGCACAGGATGCATCATTACTCCGATAATAAGACGCAGACTGAGCTGTCCGCTTCTTGAGCAGACAGCTCAACGCCTTCTCAATCAATTTGAACTCTTGCCTTGAAGCGATTCCAATTCGGCAAGGACTTCTTTTGCGTGTCCGTCGGGGTTAACCTTTGGATAGATCTTCGCAATCTTGCCTTGAGGATCAATAATGAACGTAACCCTGTTTGCCATCTCCCACTTCGTGTTGAGAACGTCGTACTCCTTCACGACTTTCATCTGTGGGTCGGCAAGCAGCAAAAAGTTCAATCCGTATTTCTTGGTAAATTCCTTGTGGGATTGAACATCCTGGACGCTCACTCCGATAACCTTCGTTCCGGTCTTTGTTATTGCCGATATGTCGTCTCTGAAACTGCAAGCTTCCGTGGTGCAGCCGGGCGTGTCATCTTTAGGATAGAAATAAAGGACGACGTATTTGCCTCTATAGTCACTGAGTTTGTGCATTCGACCATCATTTCCCTTCAAAGAAAAGCTTGGTGCCTTATCTCCTTCCTTGATGGGAGTCTGGGCATTGGTGGAGACCGCAGCTCCAAGGGAAATCATCAACCCCAGAGTTATCGCTGCAGGTCGGGATAGGATTGCCAAAAGTTTTTCAAACATATCTTCCTCCTCGTTATTTTATATGAAAAATAAGTGACACAATTTTTGGTTGAGATCAAACCCGAAGAAGTCATCGCCGTTGAAGTCGAAGCTGGCTTTGCTTTCGTATCCAAGCCAGTTCCAATTCTCGACGACCTTTGCACGCTCGTCAGGCTCAAGCTCATTGAATTCATTAACACGATTTGTGAACTCGGGGTGCCCATCATATTTGTACGGATTGACGACGGCGAAAACCTTTCGCGACGTTTTCACTCTTTCAAGGACCTCCACACTTAAATCACTCTCGATTACAGTCGCATCACCGTTCGCCAACCGAATAGAATGGGTTTTCACGAAACTCCCTTCGTCGAAAACTTCCAGAATGCATGTGGATGCGATTCGAGAAACTTTTAGCAGGAAGTCGAGAACGAGAAATGCATTGAATTCATTATCGGCCACCCTCGTGAAGCCGCTCGCGATCATGCCGTCCTCATAACCTCCCCGCTTTACAATGATCAGCTTGTCTGCTTCGAGACGATTCACAATCTCATCCTCGGAGTAGCCTGCTTTCTCGAGCTCAGAAAACTCGCGGCGCACTCTGTCAGTGTCGCTCCCAAGAAAGTCATAATTCGGGAAGATGACGTACCTTCTGAAGCTGAGCTTGCCGCCGGTCCAAAAGAACTCGGAATTGTACCAATTCTGCAGAGAAATGATTGCATCCCATTCTTCGCCTGAGATGAAATTATTTCCATCATCAAACACCCGGTAAAATATCCTGCGTGCCATTTTATCTCTTGAGCCGATCAAAAATCACTTCTCCCGCTCCTCATACGTCGTGTATGCGCGGGATCCCGAACTTCCTGTTCGGGACTGTGATGATCGGCTTCCCGAACCTCCTTGTTCGGGAAGAAGACTCTCGACGTACTTTGCAATCATGTCGATTTCAATATTGACAACGTTACCGACACGAAGATATTTGAATGTCGTGTTCTCCAACGTGTGAGGAATGATTGCAACTTTGAATGAATCGGCGAGCTTCTGTGCGACGGTCAGGCTGACTCCATTTATTGCAACGCTCCCGACATGGATTATGTATCTCATCAGCTGCTTTGGAATCCGGAACCCGAACATCCAACTCACCGGCAGCTTCTCAACCGATATTACCTTCCCGGTCGCATCGATGTGACCTTGAACCAGGTGACCTCCGAGACGGCTATTCAATGAAACAGCTCTTTCAAGATTCACAAAGTCGCCCGGTCTGATATTTCCCAGCGTCGTTTTCTTGATTGTCTCCTCAACTGCTTCAACGGCAACCTGCATCTTACCCCTCTCAACAATAGTAAGGCATACTCCGTTCACTGATAGGCTGTCGCCAACCTTCAAATCCGGCAACACTGCTTTGCAGCCGATGCTAATCTTTTTTGCACCGCCCGCCGCACCTTTTATTCCTGTGACGGTACCTATCTCTTCAACAATTCCGGTAAACATAAATCGCCTTCATTTTCTGACGCGGGTCTCATCACCGACAATAGAATGCTGAAAATATCCTGTGATCAATTGATCGATGCCAACCTGAATTGACTCGATGCCATTTATCTTGAATGCTTTTGACAGGCTGTTCAATTCAATTTGATCCGCAAAACTCTTGCCTGATCCGATAATCCTTGGCGCAATGAAGAGGTGAAGCCTGTCAGCCAGCCGCGATTTTATGAATTGAGAAAAAACAGATGCCCCACCTTCCACCAGGACAGAGGCTATCCCAATTCCGGCAAGTTTCTTCATGACAGTGCGAAGTGGAATGGTTCCATGGACATCACTTTTCAACGGATACATTTCAATACGCTTCAACTCGAGGGCCTCGATTTTTTTCGAGACCTTCCTCGACTTCATTGCACGCATGGAACAAAACAGAATAGTTCTTGCGTCTCGATTTCTGAAGACATTCGATTCAACAGGCGATGACAAGTTTCCGTCGAGGATGATTCGAACCGGAGAGCGCCCTTCAGCAAGGCGGACAGTCAGCCCGGGGTTGTCTTCTCTTACGGTGCCGGCCCCTACAAGAACCGCGTCATATTGCGACCGCAACTCGTGCACCATTTTGAGAGATTCACTTGAAGTGATATACTTCGACTTGCCATTCCTGAGAGCGATCTTCCCGTCGAGAGACTGGGCAATTTTCAGGATCACGAAGGGGAGCTTCTTCGTGATGAACTTTATGAATACCTCGTTGAGTTTGCGTGCCTCGCCTTCAAGCAAGCCGACTTCAACTTCAATCCCCGCGGCTTTCAGTTTCTCAATCCCTTTTCCGTTGACAAGTGGATTGGGATCGAGCATCGCGGCATAGACTTTTCTAATCCGTTTCTCAATTAATAAATCGGTACACGGAGGAGTCTTGCCGTAAAAACTGCATGGCTCGAGGTTGACATAGGCTTCAGACCCCTCAACACTCGAAGATGCTGATCGGATCGCCTCCACTTCTGCATGAGCTTCGCCAAATTTCTTGTGGTACCCCTCACCGATTATCACGCCGTCCTTCACTATGACGCAGCCGACCAGCGGATTCGGACTGACGCTTCCGGTTCCGTACTTCGCGAGCCGGATGCATCTGAGCATCAGCTCTTCGTTCGTATACACTCTGCAGTCATTCCGAAATCAAGATTGCCTTTGTTCCGATCTTTGCGTTCAGAACCTCTGACGCATTTCCACGATCTACCGCCACCTCGATCAATCCGCTGCTTCCCCTGATGCAAACCACGCTTCTGGTCTGAGACTGTGAATATGACAGATAGAATTTCTTGATGACTTTATTGCCTATTCTCATTACTGATTTTCCCGCGAGCAGGGAATCATCCCAGAGAAAGTTAGTAAATAAATTGCCGAACCGATCCCGGTAGACGACCCGACCTTCGTTTTTGCCGCTCACGATCTTCTTATAAAAATGTTGCACTTTCGGATAGTTGAATCGCGGACCGAGGCTCGTTCAGCCTGATTCCGCGAGAGATGTTTGCAGAGACCGGAGCAAATATGTCCCGGCCATGAAAGGTCGAGCTGACGTCAGACAGGAAAAATCTCTTGTTGCTCACTTCATAGAATTCCAACTCATTTGCTTCAGCCACAACATAATCGAGCAACCCGTTATCGGGCGCAATGAAGATCTGGTTATCCACTCTTCCACAAATTATCTTCCGATCACTTCCTACTCCGGGGTCTACGACATTGACAAATATAGAATCTTCCGGAAAAAATTTTCTGGAAGCCCACAAAACAAATGCTGCCTGCTGAACGCTCTGAGGTTCGATTTCGTGCGTAAGATCAATCAAATGGGCAACCGGGTTTATACCGGAAATGACGCCTTTCATCACCCCGACAAAATTATCTTTATTCCCGAAGTCGGTCAGCAGGACGATCAGCGGCATTACATCTTCACGGCAATTTTTCGCTTGGCTGAAGAATAGGATGTGTCCACGACCTTCATAACCTGGCACATCTGGGCAATCGTTGGCATGTCGAGCTTAACGCCCATAAGATACCTGACGAAGTTAGCAAGCTCCGTCTCGTAACTTCGCTTGAAGACGTTTTCGAATTTTGAATTCTGTATCGGTGTCAGGCTGACGAGCTCGTCCTTGACCCGATGATGAAGGATCAGCGGACTCAACGTCGCTGTTCCATCCGTTCCATAGATTTCAAATCGGAAAGTCTCTTCAGGTTGTTGGAGTCCCCAACTCGCGTCAAGTCGTATCATCGCCCCGCCTTTTGTTCTCATTGTGACCAGGGCAGTGTCTTCGACCTTTCCGAAGAAACCGCGTTCACGCCTTGGATTCGTTTTGGACTTCTGACTGAAGAAAGCCGCATTCACATTACTTATTTTCGGAAAGTTGAGGAGCCACAACGCGAGATCGATCAGTACAATCCCAAGATCGAGCATAACACCTCGTCTCGTCTGGGACCTCGATTCGAGATGCATCTTCGTGCTGGGCTCGCGTTTGTGCCACGCCGCATTAATATAGAAAATATCTCCAAGCTGCTTGTCAACGATGTAACTCTTGAGCATCATGAAATCAGCACGGAACCTGTTGTTCATCGCAGCCAATACGACCTTCCCCTTTTCTTCTGCAGTCTTCGCCAGAATTTCACATTCAGAGTGATTAGTCGTTGGCGGTTTTTCGACCAGAACATTCTTACCTGCGTTGATGGCTTTCAGCGCGATCTCAAAATGGCTGTCGGTTGAAGTACAGATGTCTACGGCATCCACTTCCGGGTCCTCAAGAAGCTCATCGGTCGTTGGATAAAGCTTGGGTATGCTATGCTGTCGACCGAGAATTTGGAGCCGCTGATTATCCAACTCGGACAGGGCAACAACGTTCACTCCACTGATCTTCTTCAGCAATGGAAGGTGAATCACCTGCGCAACTGCTCCCCCACCAATGATCCCGAGTCTGATCTCTGACATAGACTACTTGTTTATCAACAACGTTTCTTTGGACGAGGATGTTTCAACCTTGAGAAAAGCGGCGACCCTGTTTGCAATTCCCTCCGGATGCAGCCCGATGAGCTCATATAGCTGCTGAGGTGTTCCATGCTCGACGAATGCGTCAGGGAGCCCGAGATTTAGTACGCGACGTGGTTTCCCGACTTCTTGCAGAGTCTCTAATATCGCGCTTCCAAATCCACCCTTAATGGTGTTGTCCTCAACCGTGACGATATGATCGAACCTTTCAGCGATTTCGTCTACCAGTCTCGAGTCTATCGGTTTAACAAAGCGCATATCAACTACTTCGGCGTTGATTCCATTTTTCTCCAGCAGATCCGCGGCCTTCATGGCATGCTGTACCATGATACCAACTGCCAGAAAAGCGACGTTGGTACCGCTCTTCAAGATTTCGCCCCTGCCAATTGGAATTTCGCGTGCCACCTTTCGCGCCGAGTCCACCGCATTCCCTCTCGGATAGCGCATTGCCACCGGTCCACCTTTATAATTGATGGCGGTAAGGAGCATGTCACGGATCTCATTTTCATCTTTCGGAGCCATGATCACCATTCCCGGAACGAGGCGGAGATATGTCAGATCAAACGCACCATGATGAGTCGGACCGTCTGCGCCTACGAGGCCGCCGCGATCGAGAACAAAAACCACATGCAGATTTTGAAGCGCCACATCATGAATTATCTGGTCAAATGCTCGCTGCAAAAAAGTTGAGTATATAGCTGCGACAGGAATGTAACCCTCCGCTGCCATGCCTGCGCAAAATGTCACCGCGTGCTGCTCGGCAATTCCGACATCGAAGAATCTTTCCGGAAGCTCCTTTTGCAAAATATTCAGTCCGGTTCCATCCGGCATAGCGGCTGTGACGCCAACGACCTTCTCGTTTGTCTTCGCAATCTCGAGGAGAGCTTCGCCAAAGACTTTTGTCAGAGCCGGCGGACCGTCCTTCTTGTGTTGTGTTCCAGTGACTTTGTCAAATGCAACGACGCCGTGGAGTTTTTGCCCGTCAGCCTCGGCAGGCAAATAACCTTTTCCTTTTTCGGTCGTGACGTGGACGATGAGCGGCCCTTTGAGATCCTTCACTTCTTGAAATGTCTTCACGAGTTGAGAGATATTGTGTCCGTTGAAAGGTCCGAAATATCTGAAACCAAGAGCTTCAAAGAGCATTCCGGGAGTTACTACTGCCTTCATGCCGCTCTCGAGTCTACCCGCGACTCTCCTTATGCGGTCGCCGACGGAGTCCAGTTTACCCGTGAGATCCCAGACATTGCTCTTGAACTTGTTGTACGTCCCGCTCACCGTGAGGCTGCTGAAGTAATTTGAAATCGACCAGACGTTCGGAGCGATCGACATGCGATTGTCATTCAACACCACTATGAGATTTTTCTTCAACAGGCCCGTGTTGTTCATCGCTTCATATGCAATCCCGCCGGTCATTGCCCCGTCACCGATGACTGCAATCACCTTGAATTTCTCATTCATGAAATCGCGGGCGGTCGCAATTCCAAGTGCAGCGGAGAGCGAAGTGCTTGCATGTCCGGCACCGAAGACATCATATGGACTTTCCGAGCGCTTGAGAAAACCACTTATGCCATGAAACTGCCGTATCGTTTGAAAGACGTCGCGCCGGCCGGTAATTATCTTGTGAATGTATCCCTGATGTCCAACGTCCCAGACAAGCTTGTCCTCAGGTGTGTTAAAAACATAGTGGAGCGCCAGCGTCAACTCAACCGCGCCCAGACTCGCACCCAGATGGCCGCCAATCTTCGAGATGGTGTCTATAAGGAACTCCCGGACTTCCTGTGCGAGAGTCTTTAACTCGTTCACGTTGAGCTTGCGCAAGTCTGCAGGCGTATTTATGGCATAAAGGTACTTATACTCCATTTGATCTCCACTCAGATTTCAATATCTGTTTCCTCGAGGGTTCCGCCGAAATTTTTCTGAATCTTCTTCAGCTTTAATTTAGCCTCGTTCAGCTGCGCCATACAAGATTTCGCAAGCATCATTCCTTCTTCGTAAAGCTTGATCGATTCTTCAAGAGGGGTATTGCCGGCCTCGAGTGTATCGACGATCTCTTCAAGTCTCTTCAGAGACTCTTCGAAACTGCGCACGCCTTTTTCTTTAACGTTCTTGCTCATGCTTCGCGGTGATTTGTGAGTTCAGAATTCCATCGTGCAGGTGAATGTCAGCCAGTTCACCTATTTCTATTCTTTTAATCGATCCCACGACGCCGCGCGGTCCCTCGACGAAAGCATAACCGCGTCGCAACACTTCACGCGGACTCAAAGCATTCAGATGAGATTGAACGGAACTCAGCTTCTGCGAATTCACATCGAAGTAATGTTGGGTTTCAGATTGAAGCCGACGCGTCAGATCATCCACGAACTGCGACTTCTGATCGACAACCGACGCCGGTTGCTGTAGCGCGTAATGGTGCGCCAGGCTGTCGAGCTCCAGAACAAGCTGACTCACAAGTTGCTCAATAGATTTCATCATGCTGCGCGAAAACGATCGCAGGGTGGCCTGAACTTCAAACTTGTCGGGTACAACCAGCTCGGCAGCGGCACTCGGCGTCGCAGCGCGCACGTCCGCAACGAAATCCGATATTGTGAAATCGACCTGATGACCGACCGCGCTGATAATCGGTATTTTGCTTTCATATATCGCTCGCGCCACTATTTCTTCGTTGAACGCCCAGAGATCTTCGAGACTTCCGCCACCTCTTCCGACAATTAGAACATCGATGTTTGAGAACCCGTTAAGATCTTCTATCGCTCGCGCGATCTCATCCGCAGCGCCCTCACCCTGAACTTTGACGGGGTAAATTACGAGTTCGACAGCGGGAAATCTCCTGCCGATAACGCTGATCACGTCCCTGATCGCCGCCCCCTCGAGCGATGTTATGACGCCAATCCTTCCAGGAAATTCCGGGATCGGTTTCTTGTGTTCCTCTGCAAAGAGCCCTTCCGCTTCCAACTTCTTTTTCAGCTGCTCGAACGCAAACTGAAGCGCTCCCTGACCGGCCGGGAAGATGTTCACCGCGTACAATTGGAAATCGCCTCGCGGCTCGTATAGCGAAACCTTCCCTTTCACTATGACCTTCATTCCATCGACAATATCAAATCTTACTCGCGCAGCATCCGAGCGCCACATCACCACCCTAACCTGCGCTTCATCGTCCTTCAGAGTGAAATACAAATGTCCGGACGGCATATGCCTTTTGAAGTTGGATACCTCACCTTCCACAGTCAGCGACGCGAAATTTCGCTCCAACACTTCCTTGACGAGTCTCGTCAGATCCTTAACTTGAAGGATGCGATCCTCATTTGAGAACAAGACTGAATTACGCAACGTGTCGGTGTCTTGGTTAGGCAAGCCAGATCTTCCAGATTAGTTTCATCATGACTGATTCCTTTCCGCAAGACGATGAGGAAGGAAAGATAATGTTACGAGAGCGATGTAACCTCCTCCACTTTATCAAATAATAAACATTCTGAGCGTTAAGTAAAAGTCAACGAGCCCGATAACGGCTCAACAACTGAGGCAAATTGAAATTGAAAGCCTGCTGAAGTTATATTGCTTCGGATGTCGATTGGAATCAAGAGGATCATCGTGGCTCGCACCGACCGCATCGGTGATGTGGTCCTATCCCTTCCGGTCTTTGCTTCGATAAAGAAATGTCATCCGGACGCCACCACGATCGCGCTCGTTCGGAATTATACTTCAGACGTCGTTGCTTCATCGCCGTATGTGGACGTCGTCCTGACCTGCGAGGAGGACGAGTCGATCAATTCGATCAGAAAGAAATTAGAGCAAGTGAATGCCGATGCGATACTTCACCTGTTTCCTCGATTCAAACTTTCGGCGGCATCATTTCTCGCCGGAATCAAGCTGCGGATCGGAACCGCATACCGGTGGTATTCGTTCTTATTCAACGCGAAGGTGCATGAGCATAGGAAGTACTCCACAAAACATGAATCCGAATATAACCTGACATTGGCCGAAGCGGCGGGCTGCACAGAAAAGATTCATGACATCGGACTCAAGGTGAACTTCGAGGCATTGAACCGGGTCAGATCATTCCTTCTGGAAAACAATTCGGAGAAATTCATAATTGTTCACCCAGGAAGCGGTGGCTCTGCATTCGAATGGGGACAAAACAATTTTCGCGTTCTCGTGCAACGCGCAATCGCCGATCTGAACATGAAGGTGATCGTGACAGGAACTGCATCTGAGTTCGCGATTTGCAGCTATGTCTCAAACGGAATCGCAGTAAATGCCCCGGGCAAGTTTCCTCTCCTCGAATTCATGGCACTTCTTTCTGAAGCAGAGATGTTCATTTCCAATTCTACCGGGCCGCTCCATCTCGCGGCAGCAATGGGCACTGCAGTCATTGGAATCTATCCGAACAATAAACCGATGACCCCGGTAAGGTGGGCGCCGCTGATCGACAGAAGGATTATCCTGACGCCAGAAGACGGCTCAGACAATTTGTCTGCGGTCCCGGTGGATAAAGTTATCCGGTCTATCTTAGAATTTGCTGCCGTGAGGAAGCATGACGAATAATGCGATCTCAAATTTAGTTATAGCCGCAGTCTTTGTTGTTACGCTCGTCCCGGTGCGGATCCGCGATGACTCAGCCCGGCATTCTCCATGTGACATCGCATTGGTCTCCAATGGCGTGTCGGAGAAACCTGGACGACCTTCGAGTTCAGATAATTCGCTTCGGGACTCGGACGATATGAAATGGCGTGTACTCAAGAACACTGCTTTCACGGTCGGCGAGAAACTTGAGTACGATGTTTATTATGGACCGATCATTGCTGGAAGCGCAACAATCGCAGTACCAACATTTGAATACTATAACGATCGGAAATGCATCAAGGTCGATTTCACGATGCGCTCGGCAAAGTTCTTCGATTTGTTTTTCAAGGTGAGAGACTATTACTCCTCACTGATCGATGCTGAGGGATTGTTCCCGTGGAAATTTGAGCAGCACATTAGAGAAGGCGGCTACAAGAAAGATTTTCTCGCATGGTTCGATCAGGTCAATCACACAGCTACCACAAGTACCGGCGGGCCGTACGGAATCAAACCGTACACACAGGACGTCGTCAGCGCATTCTTTTTCGCGCGGACGCTCGACTATGACACCTTGGGGATCGGTGAAAAGGTTCGTTTCTCAAATTTCTACGAGAACAAAGTCTATCCTCTCGACGTTAAATTTCTCGGAGTGGAAGACGTAACAACAAAAGCCGGAAAGTTTCATTGTCAGATCATCGAGCCGATAATTGTCAAGGGCGGACTGTTCAGAAACACGGGTAGAATTGTCATCTGGATAACCGATGACCCCCTGAAGATACCGGTCAAGGTCCAGACCGAAGTGGCAATCGGGTCGGTCGTTGCCGAGCTTCTCAGCTACAGCGGTCTGGCTGGAACACCGACAGCAAAATTCTAGGAGGAGAATTGCCGGAGGATCAACAAGTCCAGCTCGACCCCATGCCCGGATCAGACTCTGAGGGACAAGAGACGAATGCAGTGACAAAGTACAAACCGATTCCATATGCCCTGGTCTCTCTTATCGTAATATTCTTTCTGTACCAGGTGATCGGCGGGAGCCTGACGCTGTATCTATTCGGGAGTGTGCCGACGAGCGACCAGACTTTCGCTTTCAGACTCGCGATGATATTTGCCGAGATCATGTTCATCCTCGCTCCAACATTCTTCCTCACGAGAATTCAAACTCGGGATTGGAAATCATTCCTTCGAATCAAGAAAAGCGATCGGCACTTTTTGATTGCCGCGATCATCGGAGTGATCTCGCTGCAGCAACTCCTTGAAGTTTATTTATACCTTCAGGGCATGATTCCCCTGCCTCCGCCTGTCAAACAGATCGTCTACCAATTTCAGCAGGCGATCGAGCAAACCTACAAAGTCCTGATAACAGCTCACTCTCCATTGGAATTTCTCTTTGTCGTCCTGGCGGTCGCCGTGACTCCGGCGATATGCGAAGAGACTCTGTTTCGTGGATTGGTTCAAAGCAATTTTCAGTGTTCGACATCGAAGAAGAAAGCACTTCTCTGGACAGGTGTGATCTTCGGAGCGTACCATCTTGATCCGTTCACTTTTGTGGCACTTTGTGTTCTCGGAATCTACCTGAGCTATCTTGTGACTGTGTCGGAGAGTATTCTCGTTCCGATCACAGCCCATTTCACAAACAACTTCATCTCGGCGCTTGTCTTCTATGAGTCAGGAAAAGACAGCTTGTTAGCTCCTTCAGAGAATCATAAACTCGGAGCGGGTTACTTAATTGTTTGGTCTATAATATTCTGCATTCTCTTCCTTGCGACCGTCAGGTTCACCATGAACTATAGCAGATCCCGCTTGTCGGAAAAGGAGGGAGAAGAATCATGATCTGTTCGGAATGTGGATTTACCAGCGCGGAAGACTTTTCGCGCTGCCCGCGATGTGGAAGACCTTCAGCACTTTCGTATCAATGCTGGAACTGCGGAGAGAGCCTTGGGCCGGAACCCTACCTGTACTGCAAATCCTGCGGGGCTTTGGATATTACCCGGGCTTCCGAAGAGGGGATCGTTTGCGACACTCATCTCGAAAATAGGGGATTAGGTTTTTGTGTCGTATGTGGAAAGGCAGTCTGCGAAGAGTGTGCTGAAAGCGTCGGCAGAAAGATCCTTTGCGACGATCCGAAACATCGAGAGTACTTGGACAAATGGAGAGTTATCCGCACGTTCGATTTCGATTATGAAGCGGCGATGCTTTATGCCAACCTCGAACAACATGGTATCGAAACTCAAGTCTTTACAAAGTTGAACCCCAGCACCGCGGATGCTTCATTTCGTCCCACCATCGTCGAAGTCCTTGTCCCTCATCAAAAGTATGATGACGCACAGGAGGTTCTGGGGTTGCTCGGACTTGATGAACTAGATGAGGAGGATGAGGTCTGATGTCAAATCTTGCCGTTCGGGTTCTCGTTGCGGTCGTTGCGATCCCGCTGATTGTCGCAGCCTGCTATTTAGGCGGACTGTATTTTTTCCTTTTCACGACGGCTCTCATAGTTCTATCGACAAATGAATTTTACATTCTCGCAAGGACAAAACACTTTGAGCCCTCTGCTGCATT
The DNA here is from genome assembly GCA_963704305.1 of uncultured Bacteroidota bacterium. GTDB lineage: Bacteria > Bacteroidota > Ignavibacteria > Kryptoniales > JAKASW01 > JAKASW01. The sequence continues at coordinate 4,079,043 of OY969888.1, forward strand.
TGGAATAACCGCGGCAGGTATCCTTAATGCCATAGTTTACTCCTCAGGAATGGCAGTTGCGTTTGATGCTCTCATCGTGATAATTGCCCTCGCGTTGTTGTCGGAGCTTTTCAAAAAGAGAACAGACGCCGTCAGAGGAACATTCGAAAATGTCGGCAGCACTCTCGCGGGGATTGTCTATGTAGGATTGTTCGGGTCGATGCTGACTGCGATAAGACTGACATCAGGAATCGAAAACATTTTCCCGGATGAAAAAGATGCCGGACTATTCGTCATCGCAATACTTGCGACCATCTGGATATGTGATTCCGCAGCTTACTTCGTCGGCAAGCCTCTCGGACATCACAAGATGAGCAGGTTCGTCAGCCCGAACAAGTCGTGGGAAGGCGCCATTGCCGGCTTCGTTTTCGCCGTAGCAACTGCGGTCATTGCGAAATATCTGGTCCTGCCCCAGCTGAGCGTGCAACTTGCAGCTGGAATGGGCATCATCGTCGGCACTATCGGCCAGGCCGGTGATTTCGTTGAATCTATGTTCAAGCGTGATGCTGGCGTAAAAGACTCCTCGGCCATGATACCCGGTCACGGAGGAGTGTTCGACAGATTTGACAGTCTTTTATTCTCTGCTCCGTTTGTTTACCTCATGCTAAAGCATTTGGGATAAGATAGCTCTCAGCTGTTAGGCGTTAACTATTAGCTCTTAGTCGAAAAGGTCAGAGTTTCTGCTGCGCATGTCAGCTATGAGCTAAGTTCCTTCGTCAAAGAGTCGAGGCGGGATCAACGTCCGGAAAAAACGTAACCGCGTTTCCGTAGACGCGCTTCAGATCCAAATCAATTTCATCGAGGATGGTCTCAAGCCTTTCGCCGGCATTGTCGAGCTGCTTGCTCATCTTGATAATGATCTGGTATCTGAACTTTCCGAGAAGTCTGCCAATCACTGCGGGAGCTGGCCCGAGGACGCCAATCACAGGGAGACTCTTTCTGATTCTTCTCGCCGCTCTCTCCGCGGCATTACTTGTTTCGGGCAGATTTTTTCCGCGGAACTCAATCAAAACCATCCGCGAGAAAGGTGGATAGTTTAGTTGCCGTCGGACTTCAATCTCCTCTAGGTAGAATCCCTGGTAGTCATGGTTTGCGATAAACGTGAGAATGTGTTCATCGCTGTTGTAGACTTGTATTATAACTTCGCCTTCCTTCTCGCGCCTGCCGGCTCGCCCGGCAACCTGAGTCAGTAGCTGAAAGGTTCTTTCGTTCGATCGGAAGTCCGGGAGGAGCATCGTTGAATCTGCAGACACGACCCCAACCAGGGTTACCCGTGGAAAGTCAAGTCCCTTCGCGACCAACTGCGTTCCTACAAGCATATCCGCTTCGCCGTTACCGAACTCGGTCAGTATCTTACCGTGTGCACCACGGGAAGTAGTCGTGTCAAGGTCCATCCTCAGTATCTTAGCCTCAGGAAAGAATGCACCAAGCTCTTCCTCGACCTTCTGCGTACCTGTTCCACCATAGGACAATTTTCCGCTTTCGCATTTCGAGCATCGCACCGGAGGCTCCTTGACGAATCCACAGTAGTGACATCGAAGGTGTTTTTTTCTCTTGTGGAATGTCAACGTCACGTCGCAGTTCGGACACATCTCAGTGAAGCCACACTCGCTGCATTGAAGGTATGTTGAAAAGCCCCTCCTGTTTCTGAGAATGATAATGCCTTCTTTCTTAGCCAGTCTGTCGTCTATCCTGGATTTCAGCTCGTCGCTCAGACTGCCAAACACAAGCTTCTCTCTCCGCTTTTTCTTCATATCGATAATTTCAATCTTCGGCATTTTCGCATTGTCAATCCGGTCCGGAAGATTAAGAATTGCATATTTCCCTTTTGCAGCGTTGTAATATGACTCGACCGACGGAGTCGCGCTCCCGAGAATTGCGACGGCATTCTCGATGGAACAACGCATCACAGCTACATCCCTCGCGTTATACCGTGGTACAGCGTCACTTTGTTTGTAGCTCGACTCGTGTTCTTCATCGACAACTATCAGTCCGAGATTCTTCACCGGAGCGAACACGGCGCTTCGGGCACCGATCACCACCTTCGCCTCTTCCCTATGAATACGTCGCCAGGCATCGTAGCGCTCTCCAAGCGACATGCGGCTGTGCATGACAGTGACCGTCTCTCCGAAACGCCGTCTGAACCTATCGACAATCTGAGGCGTGAGCGAAATCTCCGGAACGAGAACAATAGCGCCCTTGCCTTGTCGCAATACGAGATCGATCGATTCAATATAGACCTGTGTTTTACCGCTGCCGGTAACCCCGTGCAATAGAAAAGCCGCATAGCTTTCATTGGAAATGGCGGCTTTGATTTTGCAGACCGCTTCATCCTGTTGCGGAGTCAGGCTGAATTTCTTTTCGGTCTCGTGGTAACCGAACTCGGTTTCCCTGTAACTTTCTTTATCATAAAATTCCACTATACCCTTCTCGGCCAGTGCAAGGAGCGAGCTCATGCTTGCTCTGGCTTGAGCAAGAAGCTGCCGGACACTGACTCCGCCTTCCGAAACTTTCGACATCTGGCCTAGCTTCAACAAAATGTCAGATTGCTTCGTGGCACGCTTGTCAAGTTCGTTCAAAACTTCTGACAGCCTCTGAGCAGGTTTGTATTCCTCCTTGAGCTGAACGTAACTCTCATACCTGATCGAGACCCGAGGCTCTGTGATTCTCTCAGTTACTTCAACCAGCCCTTCGGCTTGTAGCTTCCCGACGTGATATCTTAAGCCGCCTGATCCCACTTTCTTTCCGAGCTGCTTCAGAGTAAGTACTTCTTTTGCCCGGAGCGTTTCGATTATCTTCAACCTGGTTTCGTTTCTATCCTTCGTCTCTGCCTTGAGAAGCCTCACGATCTGCGCACTTTCCACGGACGTCCCGGTCGGGCCAGCAGCCTTCAATGCTTCGCCCCAGGAGCTCAGATAGTAATCGGAAATCCACCTAGTAAGTTTCAACATTTCGTTGGAGTAAATCGGCTTTTCGTCAATGACATCCTGGATTTGTCTGATATCCTGGACGTTCGAAGTTTCAGACAGACCGGCGATGACCCCGGTCAGAAACCGCTTTCGAAAAGGGGCGATTGCCCGTACGCCCACTCGTACTGCGTCGGCAAGGTCATTCGGAACTTCATACGTAAACTGCTTATGAACCGGAATGGGGAATGCGACATCACAAAATCTTTTCTTCACTCCCTATTCAGCTCCGAATTCAACCTTTGCATCACTTCAGCTAATGGAATTGACTCTGACTCTGCTATTCGCTTGCATTCTTCAAACTCGGCCATGACCCTCTTCTTCCCGTTGATATCGCTTTCCTTCACCCTGACCTCTCCAAAACTCGTTTTCACTTTCTTCGTGTCCCTGCTCACCTTGATCCTCCTGATGTACTGTATTCGCAGACCCAATGTAGTTGTCTGGGAAAAAATTTCGGATGCAATCTTCTCGAGCAATGACTCGGAAGTCAAAACCGACAGCAAGAATCCGGGTCTTCCCTTCTTCATGATGACCGGCACTACGAACGCTTCGGTGGCTCCTAGGGTAATCAGCGTCTCGATGACGTACGGAATTAATTGCGGATTGATGTCATCCATGTTTGTTTCGATCATGACGACGTGGTCTTCTTCGAGATCTGACTTCAATTCCCCGATAACCACCCTGAGTAGATTGGGCAGGCGCCCCAGATCTCTTGTTCCGGCGCCGTATCCAATTTTCTCGATCTCAACTGGTTTGTCTTTCAGCACGCCCTTAGAAAGCGCCTTCACTATTGCCGCACCCGTTGGTGTGGTGAGTTCATATGGAAGATCATTAAAAACGACGGGATAGTCTTTCAAAATCTCAAGCGCCGCAGGACTCGGGACCGGGAGAACGCCGTGCTGAGCCTCGACATATCCGTTCGAGCCGAGCCGAATCGGCGACGTGAATACCGCATCGACTCCGCTCAAGTCAAGGCAAATCGCAGTGCCCACGATATCGACAATCGAATCGATCGCGCCGACCTCGTGAAAGTGAATTTTGTCCGGTGTCGTATCGTGGGTCTTCGCCTCCCCATCTGCGAGTATGCGGAAGACGGCCAGCGACTTCGCCTTCACGGAACTCGAAAGGTCAGAGCGTTCTATTAAATCCTTTATCTCGAGATAGCTTCTGCCGTGGGTGTGTTCGTGACCGTGGGAATCATTATGTCGATGCTGATGTCCGTGAACATCGGGTCCAAGATCGGCGACCTCTTCTACCTGGCCGGAGACCACGACGTCGACTTTAGTTGCCGTGATTCCACTTCTGACAATTTTGTTGACACGGAGCACGACATCGCCGAGATTCAACTTCTTAATCTCATCCATCAGTTGTGTCACGTCGACGCCGGAAGAAATAAACGCGCCGAGCAACATGTCACCGGCAATTCCTGCAAAAGTATCAAAGTATGCTATTCTCATTCTCTCCCTCGACTTCAACCAATTTAATTTTGTGCGGAATCTCATTCAACCGTGAATGAAACTGGAATACTGTCACGAACTTTCAAGTCTCAGAATTCATTGCGACTTCTGAAGACACTATGGATGAAGGTTTATCAAATAATTTGGAGCAACAGATTTGAGGCGACTAATTGAGTTTCCGGAGAATTCGGATTCGGAATTCTGTTAATATGCCCGTGCTGCCGGGATCGTAACTGTTATCTGTGAAGACTCGAGTACGAGGGATATCCGCCGACCGACTCCGCCGACTTCACCGCGTCAATGATGGCATCAGAAATGGCATCGACAGCGAGTGCCGCGACAACGTCAAATGGCGCTTCGGCCTCGCCCATCGAAACGGTAAACACTGCATCGCCATCATAGCTCGTGTGAACCGGAGCTATTCGCCTCGCCAGCGAATCGTGTCCCCGCTGGGCAAGTCGGTTCAATTCTATTTTCGTCAAGTTCGCGTTTGTGACGACTGCGATCAATGTGGTGTTTGCTCCAAGAAGAGCCCGATGATGAATCCTATCTGATTCACGATGGCCGTCGACGACAAACTTGCCTTTGGATATCGCACCTGCGATCAGCTCTCCTGAGATGTCGAAGACATCGCCGACTGCATTCACGACTGCGATTGCAAGAACCCTGAGATTATCTCTTTCCACAATTCCTACCCCCTGCCCTGACTTCATAGCCGTCTCAAGTCCGGCCCACTTCCCGATGGTAGCTCCCGTACCTGCACCACGCGAGCCCTTATTGAACTCATCTTTCATGGCCGCCTCGCATGCTGCATAGCCCATCTTTTCATCAGGAAACCTGTCCGGCATTCCTATATTTAGATCAAATATCACTGCCGCTGGCACGATAGGAACAACCCTCCAGGGAGTTGCATAACCGGCATCGCGTTCAGAGAGAAACCGAACCACTCCAGTTGCCGCTGCTAACCCATATGCACTTCCGCCTGTGAGAAGAATAGCATCGATACGGTCCATCGTCTTATCCGGTGCAAGCAAGGCCACTTCACGAGTACCAGGTGATGCTCCCCTCACCTCGACGCTTGCCCTTGCACCGTGTTGGAACATCAAAACTGTGCAACCTGTAACGGCTTCCATATCTTCTGTCGTACCGATATGAAGTCTGTCGAACCCAAACACCTCTCTCTCCTTTCCCGGGTGCTTCTTTATTCTTTCAACAAACCAAGCGGCCCGCTTTCAAATAGGACACTCGGCTCAGTACTCATACTTTGCCGGTCTTGTCATGAGCTCACGTACGGCCTTCTGCGGATCCTTGCCCTTGAAGAGCACGGCATACACCTGTTCCATGATAGGCATCTCGACGTTGAAATTTCTCGCAAGCTGGTCGGCTGCCCTCACTGTGGGAACGCCTTCAGCAACCATCTTGATCTCGGCCAGAATATCCTCGAGCTTTCTGCCAGTAGCCACCTGCTCACCGACAAATCTATTCCTGCTGTATCGGCTCATGCACGTGACTATCAGATCGCCCATCCCCGCAAGTCCGGAAAAAGTCTTGTGATGGGCGCCAAGGGTTTCTCCCAATCTTGTGATCTCAACCATGCCGCGTGTCATGAGCGCCGCTTTCGTATTGTCGCCAAAGCCTGCGCCATCACTCATTCCAGCCGCAAGGGCGATTACATTCTTCAATGCGCCGCACAGTTCAACGCCCTTCACATCACGATTCAGGTAAACACGGAAATAGCTGTTCATGAAGATTGATTGAACCCGCTCCGCTGTTGTTCTGTGATGGGAGGCAGCTACGATGGCCGTCGGCATTCTACGGCTCACCTCTTCGGCATGACTCGGACCGGATAGAACGGCATAGTTCTCCACGGGACATTTCTTCAAAGTCGATTGCACAACCTCAGACATCGTAGAGAGAGTGGAAGCCTCAATCCCCTTCGCAGTGTTAACGAAGAGCTTGCTTCGAAAATCAAAATCAGCAATGCACTTCAACTGTTCGCGCAAAAACTGTGAAGGGATAGAAGCAACCACCACTTCAGAATTCATGACGGCCGCTCCAACGTCCGACGTTATATGAATTTCACCAGGGATGGTTATGCCGTGCAGGTACGTGCGATTTTCCCGCGTTGTGGAGATTTCGCTGGCTATATCCTCCTTGTAAGCCCAGAGCGTTACTTCCGCGCCGTTGTCATGAAGAAGTATTGACAGCGCCGTTCCCCATCCGCCGGCGCCGAGCACGGCAACTTTCATTTGCCAGATTCGGAATGCACCTTTGACTTATAGAAGAATCTCAGTTTGTCTAGACGGTGCTCCTGGCCGCGAAGCAGGCGGCCTATGTTCGAACGATGATTGTATATGAGAAAAACCGAAATAGCTACGCTGAAAAATATCATCGAATGATAATAACGGGTCGCTACGTCGAACACGTTTGCGCGGACGAACATCGCGAGCGGGAATGCGATCGCGGCGCTCACTGAACCGAGAGAAACGTATCGTGAACTCACGACCACCACAGTGAAAACGCCAAATGCTATCGCGACTTCTATCGGTGCGATTCCTATGAGCATTCCACCGGCAGTCGCTATCCCTTTCCCTCCCTTGAACTCCGCAAACACTGTCCATGTGTGTCCGAGAATTGCGCTGCATCCGGCTATAAGTTGTACCACCGTGAAGTCAGAGAACGGCGTCGCGTTATCGAGAGGAAAATGTCCGTAAAACATCCGTGACAGCACCACCGCGGCAAGGAATCCTTTCAATGCGTCGATGATAATCACGAAAACACCCGGCCCCCAACCAAGCACACGGATGACGTTTGTGCCTCCAGCGTTTCCACTACCGTATTTCCTTATGTCTATCCCTTTGAGAGCTTTGGTAACGATAATACTCGTCGGGATCGATCCGACCAAGTAGCTCACCAGCATCACTATGACAAGAGAAACCATTAGACCTCCTTACGATCTTATAAAATTAGATTCTCGTTTCTTCAAATGCAATGCGGGGAACCATCCGGTTCAAAAGATAAACACGTCAATTCTTTGAGCCGTCCTTTTGATTTGCAGCAAGGAACCGAGCTTCAAACGCCAGGAGGAAGTTAGAAGCATGCGCATAATGATAAATAATTCGACGAAATAGTGTTACGAAATGCATTGTCGGTCAGCCTCGGCTGCAATACTTGATAGGGTCGACTAATCCCGCTTCCGAGAAGCCGCGCAATCTTAAGACGCAGGCATCGCAGATTCCACAAGCTTCGCCATTAGAGTCCGGATCGTAACAGCTTCGCGTAAGAGAATAGTCGACACCCAGCCCGACACCCGTCATTATTATTTCTTTCTTTGTCAACTTGATCAATGGCGTGTGAATGGTGAACGGGGCATCTTTCTGAACTCCGGCTCTAGTTGCCAAATTTGCGAGACGTTGGAATGCCTCGATGAACTCCGGACGACAATCGGGATAGCCTGAGTAGTCTATCGAATTTACACCGATGAAAATGTCTCTCGCTTCAATCGCCTCCGCCCAACTCAAGGCAAACGATAGAAAGATTGTATTGCGCGCCGGGACGTACGTGACCGGGATGTCTCTCGAGATTTGGGAAAGATCGCGACCCTTAGGCACTGGGCTGTCGCTTGTGAGGGCAGAACCTCCGAACGCTCTCAGATCTATCTGCAGGATTTTGTGTTCCACGATGCCCGAGGTTGCAGCAATCCTCTTCGCAGAATCTACCTCCCATCTGTTTCTCTGGCCATAATCGAATGTAAGGGCGTGACAGGCAAACCCTTTGCTTTTCGCTACAGCAGCCGTCGTTGACGAATCGATGCCGCCGCTAAGGAGAACCACACATTTCTTTTGCTCGATCACAATCAATATACGCGAATGGTTATCTGCACTAGGAAGTAAATTTGGGAGAGGATGCGAGAGCTGGGTTGGGAGAATTCACACTTACCTCAGCGGTTCTATTTCATGTTAATGACGTGTTCCTCAAAGATTTTTCTGAAGTGAAATCCATAGATGGACAAAGTTATCGCGAGTGGAAAGAGTTTCGGCCGGGTGAAGAGTGACCAGAAGAACAGTCTCCAGTAGTAGACTCTCTCTTTTTCGATCATTCCCAAACGTACTATTGATCTAAAGAGTGCCTTGATGTCATCGAAGTTCACACGGAAGACCTTCCTGTGGTGAACGTGAGGCGGCTTGAAGTCTCTCATGAACCTTTTGACCCGCTGGTAATACTGTTGAGGAGAATACAACACCTTCACCACGCCCTTGTAACCCTTGATCAACGATTCCTTGTTCATTTTAGGAACGAAGTTCATAGAGAAGTCAGTATTATCGCCGGAGAAGAAGTGCAGGATTCTTCCCTCTTCTATCAATCTCTTGTAAAGCTTCGTCCCGCGTGGTGCGTTCAATAGTCCCACCATGGCCGTGACAATCCCTGTCTCCTGAATGAAGTTGGTAAGCCTCTCGAAAATCGATGCCGGGTCCATGTCGAACCCGAGGATGAACCCTCCCTGCACTTGCATGCCAAACCTTTGTATCTTCTTCACGCTTTCGGCAAGATCTCGCTTTTTGTTCGGAATCTTCTTGCACTCCTCGAGGCTCGCTTCGTTCGGCGACTCAATGCCGACAAAAACAGCATTGAATCCCGCATGCACCATCAGCGTCATCAATTCATCGTCATCCGCAGAGTTCAAAGAAACTTCCGTGTTGAAGTAAAACGGGTGTCTCCTTTGCGTCATCCATTCGATTATGGCGGGGAGAATTTCCTTTTTCAACTTGTTCCTGTTGCCCACGAAGTTATCGTCCACAAAGAAGACGCTGCCCTTCCAGCCTCGCTCGTACAAGCTGTCAAGCTCGGCAATCACCTGCTCCTTCGTCTTCGTTCTTGGAACGCGGCCGTAAAGAACCGTGATGTCGCAGAACTCACAATCGTATGGGCAGCCCCTCGAGTACTGGATATTCATGGAGGCGTAGTTCTTGAAATCGATCAAGTCCCATTGTGGAACCGGAGTCTCCTTTATGTTGGCCCAGTCGCCTGTCGCATAAACGTGCTGCGGTTTTCCAGCCGCCAAGTCAGCTAAGAACGGCTTGAGGGTTATCTCGGCCTCGTTCAAGACGAAGTGGTCGACTCCTTTGAACTCATCATGCAGAGCTGTGAATAGAGGACCACCCGCCACAACTTTTCTACCAAGCGTGTTGCACCTGACTATGATCTCTTCAGCGGAATGCCTTTGAACGGACATCCCGCTCATGAACACGTAATCTGCCCAAAGGATATCGTGGTCGGATAACGGTTTGACGTTCAGATCAACAAGTTTTTTCTCCCATTCGGACGGAAGCATTGCGGCAACGGTCAGGAGACTAAGCGGCGGGAACGCGGCCTTCTTCGAAACGAACTTGAGTGCGTGCCTAAAACTCCAAAACGTGTCGGGGTATCTTGGATATACGAGAAGTATTTTCATTTAACAGCCCGGATTAACATGTAGCAAGGTAAGCAAATCTCAATGCACGTTCAACATAGAACGCATTGCAGCCGCGAATGTCAGGAGCATGCCACGTACCGACGGAAAGTTCCTCTACGCAATCAACATAATCGCGAGACTCCTTGAATGCATGTAGATCCTGTTTCTCATGAGAGCATTACGGCGGGATGCCGAGAGTCAAACAACAGTATCAGATGATCTCCCTCAGAGTTGACGCCAATAACATCCTGACTTGGGAAGGTTGTTCGCTCGCCGCATGCATCATGGTACAGTTTCGCTTTCGACATATATTCATCAGGATCGAACGGCAACGGAGGGTTCATGAAAGTGATGTTCCCCGATAACTGTGAACGCGGAGCTACTCAGCCAACTGAAATAATTGCAAAGCCGAGGCAAACACGCTTCGCCACTGGGACTTCATTACATACCTCCAGTCATAATATTATAAACCGCGAAAACGGTACAAAATAGCCTCTTGACAACGTAACAGTGTTATGTTATATTATTGAAGAGGTTATGATAAATGGCAAACGATCTAATTTCAAAAAAGGACTTGCTTGAGTTGACTGGAATATCCTACGGGCAACTCTACAGATGGAAGAGAAAGGCGCTCATACCGGAAGACTGGTTCATCCGGAAGTCAACCTTCACGGGTCAGGAGACCTTCTTCCCCCGCGACAAAATCCTGTCACGCATCGACAAGATCAAGAACATGAAGGAGGACGCTTCTCTCGATGAGGTAGCGGAAATCCTCTCACCCAATCCGGCAGACGTGCACTCCGACAAAGACAAACTAATACAGGAAAAAATCGTTTCGGAGGTGGCGTTGAAGATTTTCATTGAGACCTTCGGAGACCCGGTGTCATTTGAATTCGAGAAGATCCTTTTTGTCTTCGTCCTGGACAAGATGCTGCAATCGGGCGAGATCAATTCTGATGAAGGAAAACTTTTGCTCAAAGCGCTCGACGAAGATTATTCCTCCTTCGCGGGAAAGAATTGCGACCTGATATTCATTCGAAAGTTGGGTGTCTCGACCTGTCTTATTGCCTCTGCCCCGAACCAAATTCAGTTTGAATCGGGTGCCAGGGTTGTCAGCAGACAGAACATCGCAAACTGTATTGAAGAACTGAAACAAAAACTATCCAATGGAGAAGTGGGAAATGGTTAAGAGTACGGGGAACGATCTGCGCATAAACGGTCTGGGAAGTTCGTCCGGCGGAAACTACAATCTCGTGCAGATTAACGGCAAAGGCGACATAAACGGTGATCTTGAGTGCACCGACCTTCAGATAAACGGTCTCGGATGCATTCATGGGAATGCGAAGACCGGAACTGTCAGAGTGGCCGGTAAGGCAGAGATCGACGGGAATCTCAAAGGACATCAAATAATAGTTGACGGGATGACGGAGGTCCGCGGAGCCGTGTCGGGAGATCTTATCGAGAACCGCGGCATGCTGAAGGTGGGTAAAGACTGCGGAGTGGAGACCTTCAAATCGCAAGGCGGATTCACAGTAGGCGGACTTCTCAACGCCGGCAAAATAGAAATCGAAATCTATGCCACCTCGAGGGCCAGAGAAATCGGAGGTGAGCAAATTGAAATCAGGTCGGGCGATGCCTTCGGCTTCAAAAAGTTCCTCAGCTCGATCTTCCCCGGCCTGCAATTGACCCGAGATCTTACCGCCGAGACCATCGAGGGAGACAGTATTTATCTTGAAAACGCAACCGTCAAGACCGTGCGCGGGCATGACGTGAGGATCGGTCCGGGGTGCATGATCAACGTCGTTGAATACAAGAACACATTTTACAAAGACAGCGGCGCAACAGTGAAAGAAAACAAGAAGGTTTAAAGTCGTGAAGAAAGCTCAGATGAAAGCAGACGCGCGGGCCGATCTCAAGATCATCGGAGATAACAACGTCTCAGGCGGATCCTATAACTATGTCCACATTATTGGCGACAGCATTGTCAACGGGAATCTGGATTGTTTGAACCTCAAAACTATCGGCAGCGTGCAGATCAACGGCAATGCGAAAACCGACAATGCAAAAATAGTCGGATCTATTTCGGTGTCCGGATCTCTGGAATCCGAGGACATTCGAATATCCGGAAACATTGATACGAACGCCGACCTGAAGGCGAAGAACATATCTCTTAAGGGCGGCATGGACATAAAAGGAGGAATAAAGTCAGACAATATCAGACTGACAGGATTCGTGACGATAAAGAAAAACTGCGAGGCTGAGACATTCAGGTCAGAGGGTCCGCTCACGATAGGCGGTTTGTTGAATGCGGACAAGATAGACATAAGAATTCACAGCCGCTGCAGAATTTCCGAAATCGGCGGAGGAAAAATACGTGCAACGAGAGGTCACTATTCGAAGCTTGGAAGGCTGATAAAATCATTTCTTATTCCCGCCGACTTCTTCAAAGGAAAACTCGTTGCAGATAGCATCGAGGGAGACGAGATCCGACTAGAGGACACGAAGGCAAAAACAGTCCGCGGGAAAACTGTCGTGATCGGAGAGAGATGTGAGATCGACTTGTTAGAATACTCTGAAGAATGCCGTATCTACGGAAAATCGACCGTAAAGGAAAAAAAGAAAATAAGAAAAGCGGAGTGATGGAATAATGGATAGTTGGCCTGTTGGATTGTTGAGTCGATGGATAATCAACCAAGTCTCGTAGGGACGATATCGCCAATAGAATATTGAGAAACTGCCGACTGACCAACGATCAACTTATGAGACAGATCAACAAGGAGAAGAAGTAACGATGATGAGCACCATGAGGCGTTCTGGAGACCTCGGCATTGAAGCGATAGAATCGCTATTCATGAAAATGAATTTCAAGCACTTTCTTAAAAAGGGTGCGTACACCCACAATGAATTTATCAACCTGATTTCCAAAACTCCCTTTAAGAAATATGAGATTGAAAATCACGGAGTAACTCTATCAGTCTATTTGCGAAAGGGATCTCCGATTCGTGAAACAATATTGGAGGGATTTCGTTCGTCATAAAAGGGTGAGGAAACTCAACCGCAGCCGATCTTTGGAATTCGAATTCATAACAATACGAGACTTCATATTTGAGGAATGATCATGACGAGAGTCAACCAGCTTGTTGAGACAAGGGTCACAAACCTGTTCATCCTCCGCACAAACCTGCAAACCAGATCAGAATTTGCACGTTTGGAGCAACACTTATTGAACGTACCGGGCGTTCACTGGTGCACAATAGATCTCGAAGATTGTGATAAAGTCTTGCGCGTCGAATGCGAGAACTTAAGCCTTGACGCAATTGTTACAGAAGCAGTCAGGCTCGGTTTCTCCTGTGAGGAGTTAGAAGACTGAGAGTATAGTTTTCCAATCTTTGAATGAGGCAAATGTGGAAGCAAAGAACGCAGACTTATCGAGACTCAGGATCGACAGATCAAAACCAGCAATGGCATCCCCATCAGGTTCGAACGGGTCGAAGAAGCTGTTCACCATAGGTATTCCCTTGATTTTCCTGATCGGGGCCGCGATTGCCATTTCCAGCAGCATACTTGACTCACCCGTAAGCGTGAAGGCTGTAACGGTAACGACTCAGTCGGAGGAGCAAGAGAACGCGCTGTTAACCGCGAGCGGGTATGTTGTGGCACAGAGGAAAGCTTCCGTGGCCTCCAAGGCGACCGGACGACTGGTTTATTTAGGTGTCGCGGAAGGCGACAAGGTGCGAAAGGATCAGATCATCGCGAGACTCGAGGACAACGATGTCAAAGCCGCACTGGACGAGGCTAAGGCGAATCTCGAGTTGAATGAAGCGACGCTCGCCGATGCGAAATGGAATTACGATAGAGACACGCAGCTGCTCAAGTCAGGTTCCATCACCCAGTCAACATTTCGGACTGCCGAGACCCAGTATCTCAAAGCGAAAGCGTCCGTTGATGTTGCCGAAGCCAACGTCGAAGCCGCAGAGGTCGCTGTAGAAAATACTCTCGTCCGCGCTCCGTTCGATGGTACGGTGCTCACGAAGAACGCTGACGTCGGAGAGATCGTTGCTCCAATGGCGGGGGGTACGAACTCGAGGGGAACGGTCGTCACCATTGCAGATATGAGCTCATTAGAAGTCGAAGCCGACGTGTCCGAATCGAATATTGAAAAAGTAAAGATGGGACAGAATTGCCAGATCACGTTGGACGCTTATCCTGACTACCACTATGAAGGCTATGTTGCCAAGATAGTTCCGACCGCCGACCGCGCGAAGGCCACAGTCACAGTCAAGATAGCTTTCAGAAAGTATGACGATCGGGTTCTGCCGGAGATGGGCGTGAAAGTTCTGTTCCTGGGAAACAATAAGCCCGGTTCGAGAGGCGACTCTCAAAAACTAGTGCTACCCTTATCTGCGATCGTAAACCGTGACGGAAATATCGTAGTGTTCAAGATCAAGGACAACAGGGTGATTAAGACACCAGTCGCCACGAGGCAGATCGCGGGAGGCTATGCGGAAATTACCTCGGGACTATCTGAGGGAGATCAGGTAGTCGACTCTCCAGGTGACAGGCTCAAAGACGGAACCAAAGTTAACTTACAGTAGTTTTCAATCACATAGTCTGGAGGTGAAATGCCAAATCTTATCGACATAAAAAATGTGTCCAAATCTTTTCGCCGCGACAGCATCGAGATTCCAGTGCTGAACAATATCAATCTCGGCGTCGCAGACGGAGAATTCCTCGCGCTGATGGGGCCATCCGGGTCGGGGAAGACAACTTTGTTGAATATGATCGCGGGCATCGACAAGCCTTCATCGGGCGAGATCGTGATCAGCGGGACTGATATTTCAAAGTTAGGTGAATCCGCGCTGGCAAAATGGAGAGCTTCCAGTATCGGCTTCATATTCCAATTTTATAATCTCATTCCTGTCCTGACCGCGTACGAAAACGTTGAGCTTCCTCTTCTCCTGACAAAACTTTCCAGGTCAGAGAGAAAGCAGCATGTCGAAGATGCGCTCGCCATTGTCGGGCTAACCGACAGAATGGATCACTACCCGAAACAGCTTTCCGGCGGACAGGAACAGAGAGTCGCCATAGCACGCGCCGTCGTTACGGATCCTCTCGTCCTCATAGCTGATGAGCCGACAGGAGATCTCGACAAGAATTCTGCCGAGGAGATCATGACGCTCATGGAACGACTGAATTCGGAATTCAAAAAGACAATCGTGATGGTCACGCATGATCCTCACGTCGCAGCACGGGCGAAGGTCCTGCGTCATCTCGAAAAAGGCGATCTCCTGGAGGCATAACTATGAAGGTGCTCAAGCTAATCGTCAAGAATGTTTTTAGACATAAACTGCGAACCGCGTTGACCGTAATCGGACTGGCGGTTGCAGTAATGGCATTCGGCCTTATCCAGACGGCTGTAACAAGCTGGAACTCTGGCGTCGCTGCATCGCAAGTGGACAGGCTCGTCACGCGTGATGCGGTCACAATCATCAATACACTTCCCTACTCGTATCTCGAGAAGATAAAACAGGTGCCCGGCGTGAAAGAGGTGACCTTCATGAACTGGTTCGGCGGTACGTATATCGACCAGAGTCACTTCTTCGCAAGGATGGCAGTCGACGATAACACCATATTCGATGTCTACCCCGAATATGTGCTCGACAAGAGCGAGCTGAACGCCTTCCAAAAGGAGGGAGACGCTTGCGTGATTGGGAGTGAGCTTGCGAAACAATACAATTTCAAATTAGGCGACATGATCACGCTTGACGGGGACATTTATCCGGGCAGATGGGAATTTGTAGTTCGAGGAATCTACAAGCCAAAATTCAAGTCGACCGATGCAACTCAGATGTTTTTCCACTGGACATACTTGAATGAGAGAGTCAAACAGGAATGGCCGGCAAGAGGTGATCAGGTTGGATGGTATATTGAAAGGATACATAATGGCGTGAACGCGGGGACAACAGGAAATGGAATAGATGCGTTGTTCAAAAACTCCCCTGCCGAAACAATAACTGAATCTGAAAGAGCATTTCAGCAGAGCTTCGTATCATCTTCAAGCGCAATCATCGACGGGATGCGGTACGTGTCATTTGTCATCATCGGAATAATTATGCTCGTCTTAGCCAACACGATGATTATGTCGGCGCGCGAGCGGACGAGAGAATACGCGGTTCTGAAGGCACTTGGCTTCTCGGCGAAACACCTCACCGGTCTGTTGTTAGGAGAATCTCTTTTCATCTCAGCAGTCGGAGGAGGACTCGGGATTATTCTAACCTTCCTGTCGGTAAATGGAATGGGAGATTCTATCCCGCGAAGCTTCTTCCCCGTGTTTGAAGTGGAACCGAGTAACCTCATATTGGCGTTAATAGCTGTCCTCGTAGTCGGTATAGCTGCTGCGGTTTTCCCGATTCAGCGTGCTTTGACAACAAAGATCTCTGACGGATTCAGATTCGCAGGATGATAACGAGCAGACACACAGATGCAAAGCCACAAAACGACACCGACTCGAACCGATCAACCTATTTCCTTTTCGCCTCAACAGGAGAATAAGAAATGAGCGTGCCATTTAAATACATGATAAAGAATTTCAGGACGAGAAGGCTCTCGACCCTCATCACGCTAGCCGGAATAGCACTCGTGATATTTGTCTTCACAGCCGTACTGATGATGGCGAACGGAGTCAGGAAGACTCTCGTTGCGACGGGATCACCGGATAACGTCGTCATCACGAGAAAGGGATCCAACGGAGAGATCTCGAGTATCATCGATGGTGAAACTCAAAATGTGGTCAGTGCGCTGCCGTTCATCGCAAAGACTCCGGATGGTTCGGGGGCAATATCGTTCCAGCCTGTGGTAGTGATAAGTCTGAACACTCCCGACGGAGGTTTGACCAACGTAACCGTTCGAGGTGTTTCGCAAGCGACATTCTATCTCCATCCAGGTGTAAAGATAGTCGAAGGAAGGATGTTCAACCCTTCTCTTCATGAGGTCATAGTGGGCGCAGCCATTGGAAAGAGATTTCGGAACGCCCGGCTTGGGGGATCAATAAAACTCGCGGGAGATTACTGGAAGGTCGTCGGAATTTTCTCGAACGACGGGAACGGTTTTGATTCTGAGATCTGGTGCGATTATCGTCAAATCCAAGATGCATTTCACAGAGGTAGTACGGTCTCGTCAATCACGTTGAGATTAGATAAACCAAGAGACTACGACAACTTCAAGGCTGCCTTTTCTTCTGACAGGCGGCTCCAGGAATTTGAGCCGAAACCGGAACAGACTTACTTTGCTGAGCAGTCAGAGACTCTCTCTACTTTCATAAGAGTCATTGGGACAATCACAACTGTGATCTTCAGCTTCGGCGCTGCAATCGGAGCCATGATTACTATGTATGCGGAAGTTTCAAACCGGACAGTCGAGATTGGAACGTTGCGGGCTCTTGGATTCAGCAGGAGAAGCGTGCTTGTCGTATTTCTCTTCGAAGCGATACTGATCGCAGCAACCGGCGGCATTCTCGGAATTGTTCTCGCGTCGCTTCTCCAGTTCCTTTCTGTCTCGACCATGAACTTCGACTCTTTCGCAGAGCTGACTTTCGGTTTTGCACTTTCACCTCAATTGATCATGGCGTCATTGATATTCGCAGTCATGATGGGATTCATCGGAGGATTCTTACCTTCAGCCCGGGCGGCGCGATTGAATATCGTGAGCGCCTTGCGCGGCGGGTAAGCAGCTTAGAGTGCGACGATCTCACGTCACTGAGCAGTCTTCAATCCGTTAGCAGCAAGCATCGGTCAACGGTTTCATCTCGAAAAGTGTAATGAGGATTCTTGAGATTGGGAAAGAATGACTGGGAACGATATTAAGGTAAAGAAGTTTGTCAGAAGCGGGACTCATCTTCCCGTCAAGAATCTAAGACAAACACTTGATTACTACCGTGACATTCTAGGTTTTTACGATGAATGGACTTTTGGAGATAAAGACGGTGGCATAAGGCGAGACACTATGCGACTTCTTTTTGCGGAAGATCCTGAATTCACAAACGATATCAATAACCATCACCATCGATTACCCTTGATGTGGTTTGTTGACAATATAGACGAAATTTATTCTGAATTTCAAAATAGAAGTATTGAAATTGCTGACTCTTTGAGGACCCACCTTTATGGCCTTCGGGAGTTCGCATTCGTTGATAATAACGGATACTATATTCGCGTTGCAGAGGAACTAGAAGAAGAACACTAGGTTCCTGTCCCTAGCCCGCAGGACAAAAACCCCCGTCATTTGTGTACATATCTCGCCCGCCTTCGACATCATGCCACACACTTCATATTGGGAAGGAGCGCGCCACAGCTTCGTCCCGCAGGACGCTACTGTTGTAAGCCATAGACAGAGAGATTAAATTTCCATCTGTCGATTTTAATTAAGTCTACTAAACCTGGTGACTGCCATGAAAAGTTGCAAACTATTCTTCTTTCTTACGTTTCTCTATTCCACAACAACACTTCTTGCACAGGAGCCCTCCCATTACAACTGGGGACCGTTCACAAGAGCCGATTCGCTGCGCGGGTACCTTTCACCGCTTCGAACTTGCTATGATGTGACCTACTATCATCTTGATGTTGCTGTCGATCCGGTGACACAATCGATTTCCGGTTCCAACACAATCCGATTTAGAGTGGTGACTGCGTTCAACAAGATGCAGGTCGATCTTTTCGCAAACATGAATGTCGATTCGATCAAGTCTGACGACGGAGCACTTCTTAAATATTCGAGAGAATTTGGCGCGGTGTTCATCGATCTGCCGAGTGAGCTGGAACAAGGCACCGACCATCAAATTGTCTTTTACTATTCCGGTAAACCTCAGGTCGCCAAGAATCCGCCATGGGACGGAGGCTTCATCTGGAAAACCGATAAGTCCCGCTCATCATTATCCCAAAAGGAATATGCGGGATCCCGCGAGGCGGGACAAGGAAATCCATGGGTGATGGTAACATGTCAATCGACGGGCGCGAGTCTCTGGTGGCCGAACAAGGATCACCAGTCCGACGAACCTGACAGCATGCTACTGAGTGTTACCGTTCCGAAAGGACTCGAGGACGTTTCAAACGGCAGACTTCGAAGCAGGATCGAATTGCCTGACGGCCGCACGCAATATAACTGGTTCATCAGCTACCCGATCAATAACTACGATGTCACAGTCAACATCTGCAAATATGCTCACTTCAGTGACGTTTACACGAGTCGCGACGGGAGCAAGCTCACGCTGGATTATTACATACTGCCGGAGTATTTGCAAAAAGCAAAGAAACAATTTAAGGAAGTGAAGACGATGCTTGCATGCTATGAGAAATATTTCGGCAAGTATCCCTTCTATCGCGACGGATACAAACTCATCGAGTCGTCGCACAACGGCATGGAACATCAGACAGCCGTGGCTTACGGAAACCATTACATGATGGGCTACGAAGGAAGGGCAAGCTCCGCGGTCGGTCTTAAATTCGACTTCATCATAATACATGAGAGTGCCCACGAGTGGTGGGGCAACAGCGTAACGTCGAACGATCTGGCAGACATGTGGATACACGAGAGCTTCGGCGCATATGCAGAAGCACTGTATGTCGAATACAACTGGGGACACAAAGCGGCGCTCGAATATATCAACGCGAAGAAGCAGAATGTCAGGAACGACAAACCTATAATCGGTCCGTACAATGTCAACCACGAAGGCTCGGGAGATATGTACGACAAGGGCCAGCTTGTTCTGAACACTCTTCGAGATGTCATAAACAACGACAAGTTGTGGTTTTCCATCCTGAAGGGATTTCAAGAGAAGTACGCATACAAAACGGCCGATGCCGTCGATCTGACGAACTACATAAACCAGAGGACGGGAACCAATTACGACTACTTCTTCGATCAGTTCTTACGTTACCCCAACTTGCCGGAATTCTTTGCGATAGTCGCCAAGAAGGGGAGTGAAACTGATGTAAGGTTCAAATGGAACGCTGACGTGAAAGATTTCAAGATGCCGATTAAAGTGACGACAGCAAAAGGAGTTTACAAATTCATTTACCCAACGACGCAGTGGCAGACAATGAAATTGAAAAATTTCGATCCGAAGGATTTCGCAGTTGATGAGACCGAATTTTTCTGCAAGGTCAGGATTTTGAGATTTTACATCGACCCGAAAAGCGACGTTAAGCCGTTCCAATGAGAATATCGGGATGTCCCACCCGTGGAGGATTTAGCTTAGACGTAATATCGTTACGTCTCGGCGATGGCGAGTCGAATAGGTCCGTCCAGGAATTTGCGGACTTGAATTGAAGGTGGGTTCGGATCGAGTCTGTTTGTCTTCATAACCCGGCCCGGAGACAGGCCGATGTCACAGGGCACACATTTAGAGAAAGGAGACAGCAATGTTCCCGGAGTATCACATCTTGCCAGTGTTCGTCGTTCTCGTCATACTATTTTATCTAGCTTGCTTTGCGGTTGCGATTTATCTTGTCGCGTTAGCTACCAGGTTCGTCAACGCAATCGAACGAATCGCAAGCAAGTATGAGAGGACGAATTAAGCTCCGCTCACTGTCAGATCATGAGCAGTTGAAAATAGCGCGCTCCGAGCTCGGTGAGTTTTCCTGGACGGGCGGTCGTTGTTCAGTATTTCGGCAAACTCGGATCTATTCTCTCTGCCCAGGCATTAATTCCGCCGACTAGATTTTTTACTCTCTTGAATCCGTTGCGTCTTAGAAAGTCGGCTCCCCGCGCACTCCGGCTGCCAGATCTGCAGTAAACAATTATTTCCTTGGAAGCATCTATCTCATCAGTTCTTTTCGGCAGCTCGGATAGTGGGATCAGATAGCCCCCGATGTTGACTATTTCATATTCGCTTGGCTCGCGAACGTCAAGGATGTAGAGATCATCGCCACGATCCAACCTGGACTTCAACTGTTCAACGGTTATTTCAGTTTGCTCATCGATGATTTCATTATCTTCTTTCACGGGAAGCTTCACTCCGCAGAATTGTTCATAGTCGATAAGTGAGTGAATGGTCGGTGATTCTCCACAAATCGGACATTCAGGATTTCTTCTTAGCTTCAGCTCACGGAATTTGAACTTCAGCGCGTCGAAAAGCACGAGTCTTCCAATGAGAGGCTCGCCTTCGCCAAGAATCAATTTAATTGTCTCAAGCGCTTGAAGCGATCCAATTATTCCCGGCAAAACTCCCAGCACTCCTCCTTCTGCGCAGCTCGGAACGAGACCCGGAGGCGGTGGTGCGGGATATAAGCAGCGATAGCAGGGACCGCGGCGGGCGTCTCCGCCTGAGGCGGATGAGCCTCCGGCCCAAAACACGCTGACCTGTCCGTCGAAACGTAAGATGGAACCGTAAACGTTCGGTTTACCGAGAAGGACGCATGCATCGTTGACGAGATACCTCGTCGGAAAATTGTCGGTACCATCCACGATCACATCATAACCGGCAAAAAGCTCAAGAGCATTTTCGGATGTAAGCCGGACATTGTACGTTTCGATCTCGACGTTCGGGTTAATGCCTTTCAATGTCTCGTATGCAGAATCAAGCTTCGATCTCCCGACATCGTCCGTGGAGTGGAGAACCTGTCGCTGGAGATTTGTCAGATCAACGACATCGAAGTCCACGATGCCGATCTTCCCGACACCGGCGGCGGCCAGGTACATCCCGAGCGGAGAACCAAGACCGCCTGCCCCGATCATCAGCACCTTAGCAGCTTTCAGCTTCTTCTGACCTGCCAACCCAACTTCGGGGATGATCAAATGTCTGCTGTACCTCAATACTTCATCGTTTGACAATTCGACTTCGCTCTCTAAAGTACTCACATCAATATCCGCACCGCCTGCGATCGAAGGAATAATGCTTACGGTGTCCGATTCCTTGACCGGAGTCCCCTCCTTCGCGAGGTATCTGATATCCTCATCGTTCAAGTAGATATTGACATAACTCCGCAAGCTACCGTCCTCGGTGTACAGGTGCTGCCGAAGTTGATCGTGCCTCGCAGCAAGATTCTTCAGCACCTCACCGACAGTCTTGCCACCGACTTCAACAGTATCCTGCCTGTCGGTGTAAGGACGAAGCGGAGTTGGAATAAAGACTTTTGTTGTCATTGATTTTCCTCACCTATTTTTGTTCAGGTTGCTCTCATTTTCATAAAGTGGTACATATACTCAGGTCTTACTATTTCCTGATTTCCCCAACAAGCTGTTCTTCAACCGACAGCGATCTCTCTTCGAAACGTTCTCTCGTCTCGGACAGAACCCACGCTGTCATATTCTTCGGTTCACCGTGCATTACAGATACGATGATGTAAGTGAACCATGGAAGGGCATGCTCGGTGTCATATGCCGACGGAATCGCCGGATGGTCCGGATGAGAATGGTAGAAGCCGAGAAGCTCCATCTTTCTTTCCTTTGCAAGGCGTTCAGCTCGAATGTATTGCGCTGGCGTCACGAAGAATCTTCTTCTGCGATTCTCTCCCTGCTCATTTTCAAGTTCGACAACCGCCTCAACGATTGGCGTGACTTCATTGTTTATCCCAAGCATAATTCCGCAGCATTCTTCCGGGTAATTTCGTTCACCGTGTTCTTCTATTCGACGAACAGAATCGTTAGTTATTCTAATCATAGGTACAAGCTTTCATCACTTTCTTTTCCAGATCATTACTCCATCAATCCAATCATCCAACTATCTTCTGCTTTCTACTTTCCATTTTCAATATGTTCAGTTCCGTATCTGGAACCACTGTCCGGGAATATCGTGACGACAACTCCGGACTCTAGTTGCGACGCCACTTTCAGGCTCACAGCCATCGCAGCTCCGCTCGATATGCCGACAAACAGACCTTCCTCACGCGCTAATCGTCTCACCATCTCATACGCTTCCTCAGTCGAAACCGTCAACTGGTCGTCGGCGACGGTTGGATCGTAAATTCCCGGCACGATTGAAGTCTCAAGGTGCTTCAAGCCCTCGAGTCCGTGAAGCGGAGAATCAGGCTGAAATGAAACGCAGCGAATTGAAGGGCTGAACTTCTTAAGACGTCGTGAAGCACCGACGAAGGTGCCGCCCGTTCCGAGTCCGGCGACAAAATGAGTTATGCGATGTTGTGTTTGTTCCCAAATTTCGGGCGCAGTGGATTCATAGTGAGCTCTCCAGTTGGCTGCGTTGTTGTACTGATCGGGATAGAAATATTTTTCCGGTTCAGCTGCGACAATTTCTCTGACTCGCTGTTGAGCACCGTCAGTGCCTTCGAGCGGATTTGTGTAAATGATCTCCGCACCGTAGGCGAGCAGCGCATTCTTTCTTTCCCTGCTCGCGTTTGACGGAAGAGCGAGTGCGACTTTGTAACCGAGCACGGCGCCGATCATCGCGTAAGCTATGCCGGTATTGCCACTTGTCGCGTCGATGATGGTTTTCTCTTTGGTCAGTTCGCCGGAGTTTTCGGCTCCCAGAATCATGTTGAGCGCCGCGCGATCTTTGACCGATCCTCCGGGATTGAACCACTCCGCCTTAGCATAGATTTCTACGGAATCATTTGTCGGAGATAACCTCCGGATTCGAATGAGCGGAGTATTCCCGATGTTGCCGAGAATTGAGCCGCGATCGTGCAGAAATTCCTCGAGGCGGTCGACATCGACGACCGCGGGGGATATCGCACTCCTGCCTTCTTTGAATCGATGAAAATTCATTTTCCTACCACAATAGAGTTCTATTGGTTATCCCAAATCCTTCCAGGGAAATCCGATGCCGTCTTTCATGCAATCGTCATGAACCATCAACACGATTCTCCATCTAAGAATTTCAAAACAAAAAAGCCCTCCGTCGGTCTTCAACGAAGGGCTTCTGAACAAAATCTGAGTATCTGTTCAACTCTCGGATCTGCGCCTTCGCAAAGACAGAGCGATCCAGCTGGTACACTTGCAACAACATCCGCAATGCAAGTAATTCGTGTCTCTTCGAAACGATATGCGCTTCTTCACACTCATCATAACATATGAACACCGATTTTCGCCGCCGAGTTTCCGACATTCGCATGATTCAGATCGAGTCGCTGCCGGAGAGATGCAATTGTCGCGGGAATGGTTTAGATTTGGTAAATCATTAGGAGGAACAATGAAGCACGCTGTGTTTTCATTTGGCCTTGCGGTCATGTTGATTTCCATTTGCGCGACGGCACAGGAAGTCAGACCGATAAGAGACAACGTCGGATTCTGCTGGGACGCAAAACAGATGAAGAGGCTCATCGATTATCTGAGATTGGCCGACATTACTTCGCCCGCACCTCCGCATATTGTCGCCGCCGTCTCACCGCACGACGACTATCTTTACGCGGCACGGGTTTATTACCCGCTTTACCGCGCCCTTCACGCTAAGGAAGTCGTGATATTCGGAGTCACTCATGGCGCCGTCCGTCCGGAGATCGGCGATCCACATAGCATTGTCATACTCGATGACTTCAAATACTGGCAGGGTCCCCAGCATAAGATTTCCGTTTCGCCTCTCAGAGAGTACATAAAGAGCCGGCTCGACACATCTTATTTCATCGTAAGCAACAAGGCACACACGCTCGAACATTCTATCGAAGCGCTGCTGCCGTTCATCCAGTACTACAACCCAGACGTGAAAATAACTCCGATCATGGTAACGCAGATGCCGTTCGGTAGAATGGACACGATCTCGGATCAGATGTCAACTGTAATCTCCAATTATATGAAAGAGAATCATCTGGTTCCCGGAAAGGACATTGCATTCCTGATGTCGTCCGACGCGAATCACTACGGCCGTGATTTCAACAACATACCGTTCGGAGAGGATGCGAAGGCGCACACCGAGGCAACCGATCAGGACAGGCGCATAGCGCACGAGTGTCTAGACGGAATACTCACTCCGCAGAAAGTCAACGACCTAACGTCTCAACTCAAGAACGTCGTGTGGTGCGGTAGGTTCTCGGTACCATTCGGGCTGCTTACGACGGAAAAGATAATCGCATTTTCGACCGGCAAACAGTTAGACGGGAGAGTGCTTCGCTATTCCGACTCATACACAGAAGGAGTTCTGCCGCTCAGGGGAACTGGCATGGGAACGACCGCGCCTGCTTCATATAAACATTGGTGCGGCTGGCTATCGGCAGCCTATTATTTGAAGTGAGAAATTCAAAACAGGTTTGAAACTTAGGTCAAGTGCGAGGAGGTCGTGTTCTTGAGAGCGGTCTCCCCGCACTGGCCTTACCAAGAATTGGCGCGGTTACATCCAGGCTGAGAGGATCAAGCCCATGACGAGAAGTGAGACGAGCCAGAACCCGTTGTCAAGGAGCCAGAGTCCCCACGGTTTTTTCTCATAGAGCTTCGTGCTCAATGTGACCGGAGCAACAAAACCCAACCAGCTGAAGAATCCCCCCATCAAGCCGCCACCTGACCCTGAAGTTCCGACATAATGGTTGCCGAAAGTGATCGAGTGGTAAAGAACATAGCTCATGATCAACGATCCGACAAAAACCAGGATTATGTTCATAGCTGCCGGCTTCATGTCGGCGATGCCGGTGAGTTGCGACCAAGCCTTTCTGAATATCACTCCGTACCAGATAGTTGCGATGATGTATGTCACGACGGCCGCGACGATCACGGCCAAGTAGTTTACATGCACTTCCATAGTTATGACCTCCTCCAGAATTTTTGTGATTTGAACATGATTTTATTGAGCCCTGTCTCGCTCAGCTCGCCTCATGGAATTCACCAGAATCTAATGAATGATACGATGAAAAGCACTTATTATTGTGAATCACCTTGTATCATCAATGCAGACATTTCCGCGAATAGGAGCTCAAGATCACCCTAATTATAACCCCGGGACTTTCCATTCACTTTTCATTTTTGAGTTTCCTTCGAAGATCCGCGAGACCCTCAAGCACCTCATCTCTTGGCAAGTGCCCCTCACTCAGTTCATCGTCCGATTTCAAAAGAAGTCTTTCATACGATGAAATTCCGAATTGAAGGCAGCTTATGTCATCTTCAGCCATTTCGAAAATGATATCCTCGAGCTTGTCATACCTTCTCAATCTCTCGAAGTAGGAGGCGATGCGCTGCTTTAATTCTGAAGGTAGCTCATAATCTCTTGACTTATCGATGACGAAGTCGATTGTCCGAACTGCTTTCTCGTGTTCAAGATTTTCAAACTCAGGCAGTCCCTCAGTAAAAAGGGAGAGCGATTTCATGTATATGCCGACACTTTCGTCCTCTTTATTCTGGAGCTCCAAGATTTCACCCTTCTCCTTCAGCACCGCACCCGCAGTATAGAGTTTCGAATAAAGAAGTGCAGGATCTGATCCGAAGATGCCTTTCAGTCCATCGAGAGGCATCCGTTCCAGCATGTCGACGTTCAGGCCGAGGAGAGAACGCGTCGAGTTGTCGACTTCAACGAGTGCGTCACCGTAGTTCTTTGTTTCTTTAAAAAATAGTATTCGGGCGACCGCTTGTCCGAGGAGGTTAAACATCCGAAGTATGTAGTCACGTTCGATCATAGTCTGAACCCATGAGTTAAGTCATCGGGTAGAAGTGTATGCATGCTCCAATATCTTCGGATATCAGTTGCCTAATTCGCAAACAACCAACATCTGTTACACCTCCTGCTCGCATGATAACTCGCATGTCTCTTCATTTCAACATCCAAGCAACTCTTAAACCTCTCTGACCCCCGCATAACATCATGGAACAATGAAACGGATAAATCGATAGAAAACTCAAAGTCAACAAGACTTGATAACAACTCTCTGTAGTGCCCTAATTTGAAATAGTCCAAGTTTTTTTGTTAGAATGCCGACCTGAAGAGCATAAACGTTACACCCCAGTCATTCCCGAATGATTTTGTCGGAAATCGGAAAAGGCGTGGGATCAGATTCCCGCCAGGAGCAAGCGGGAATGACCGTGAGGGACTTTTAGGAGCGGTCTCTTTAAAATTAGGATACTACCCAATTCTCGAAAAATTTGATTCTGAAATTAACTGCGCTTAGATTTCCATCGAAGATTTCAAAGGGCGTGTTCCATGAGATCGATTAGTGCCAAGGAATTCGTGAGGCGACTTAAGGCTGCCACCACAAGCTCAGGAACGGATAGCAGATACACATTCTTTCTAGGAGCAGGATGCTCGATTTCTTCCGGCATACCCGGTGCAGCTTCTCTAGTAAAGGATTATTGGCTGCCGCGTTTAAAAGGGCTTGAGACCGGGGACGACCGCGAAATAAAGGAGTGGGTCACAACAGTGTTTCCAGGGTACACTGACGATAATGCCGCCCTCTTCTATGGACCGACGATAGAAAGACTCTTTCTTAATCCTCAAGAACGCCAGAAAGAGATTGAGAGGCTCGTTGGAGGCAAAGATCCTGGTTTTGGATATGCGGTGCTCGCGCAGTTGCTAAGCAATCAGGAATCCGGCAGGCACTGCAATGTGGTTCTGACAACGAACTTTGACGACATGGTTCCAGACGCGCTCTACCTCTATTCCAATCAGAAACCGCTTGTTATCGTTCACGAGTCTCTGATTGGTTTTATGAAGATAACTGGAACCAGACCCGTCGTGCTTAAACTGCACGGCGATGCTCGGCTTGCGCCGAAAAACACAGAGATTGAGACGGGTGAGCTGGACAAAGCGGTTCAACGAGTTCTCAAAAATTTGCTTGAAGAAACAGGGTTGATCTTCGTGGGATACGGTGGAAACGATAAGTCCATGGTTCAGATACTCAAACAAATTGGTCCAGGCGGGTTACCCTGGGGATTGTATTGGATCAATGATCACGAGCCAGAGGGTGAGATGAAAGAATGGCTAGAAGAAAGAAATGCCATCTGGGTGAATCACCTTGATTTCGACGAGATCATGCTTCTCGTGCTGAACGAGTTCGGCTTCCAACATCCCACCAATGAACGTTTCGAAAAGCTGCTGACTAATTACAGGGATAACTTCAAGAACCTCAGTCAGAAAATTCTTGCGGGCCCTAAGACTCCTGAAAGCAAAATCCTCGAGGATGCAGTTCAGAAAGCAACGTCGCAGTTCAAGGACTGGTCCTCTGCGTACCTTCAGGCTGAGATGGTTGCAAAAAGTGATTCCTCTCGGGCAGACCAAATCTATCAAGAGGGTATCAAATCTTTTCCGAATGAGAGTCAGCTTCTTGGCAACTATGCCCTCTTTCTATATGTGATTCGAAAGGATTATGACAGGGCTGAAGAATTCTACAAGAAAGCAATTGAAGCAAATCCAACGAATTCCGTCAACCTTGAAAACTATGCCAACTTTTTGGAAGACACTCGCAAAGACCATGACAAAGCTGAAGAATTCTACAAGAAAGCAATTGAAGCAGATCCAAATAACGCCATCAACCTCGGAAACTATGCCAACTTTTTGGAAGACACTCGCAAAGACCATGACAAAGCCGAAGAATTCTACAAGAAAGCAATTGAAGCAGATCCAAATAACGCCATCAACCTCGGAAACTATGCCAACTTTTTGGAATACACTCGCAAAGACTATGACAAAGCTGAAGAATTCTACAAGAAAGCAATTGAAGCAGATCCAAATAACGCCATCAACCTCGGAAACTATACCAACTTTTTGGAATACACTCGCAAAGACCATGACAAAGCTGAAGAATTCTACAAGAAAGCAATTCAAGCAGATCCAAATAACGCCATCAACCTCGGAAACTATGCCAACTTTTTGGAATACACTCGCAAAGACTATGACAAAGCTGAAGAATTCTACAAGAAAGCAATTGAAGCAGATCCAAATAACGCCACCAACCTTGGAAACTATGGAGGATTTCTTTTTGTGTTGAGCAGAAAGGATGAAGCTACCAAATTTGTTCGTGAGGCAATTGAAAAAGGGAAAAACCTCCTACCATTAGCTCTTGAATGCCACTTTTATATTTATGCACATAGCGATGATGGTGAAGAAAGGTCGCAGAGTCTGAAGCAATTGAAGAAATTACTAACGGAAGGAATTAGATCACCCGGCTGGAATCTCTACGCGAACGTTTCGAAAGCGATAACGGACGGCCACTCTAGTCCTGAGTTCCTGCAAGTCCTGGCAAAAGCGACCTCCGACGAAGCCAAGATCGAAGAATTAGACAAGTTTGAGGAATGGAGAACGGCCTAAGTTCCCCACTTCTCAATTAGACTTGCATCCTAAAACCTTGTCAAGATTTGAAACCTTGACAGGGTTCATTATGTCTTCTTATCTCGGCCAGAGCCAGCCGAAGAATCCTGCGGTCACAAGCGCATAGATCAACCCGTCAACCGTTCCCTTGATAGTGAGACTCATCGACCGCCACCACCAGATTGGCATTTCCCATTGGGCTACGACATAACAGAAGAACGCCGTCGCCCCGGCGAACCGGAAGACTTGAAGATACATCGCTCCAGGTGGAAGCGCGCGACCTGCAACATAGGCTGCAAATATTCCAACGACAACAGTGTAAATGAACCAAGCAATCATGCGCGGCGCCATAACAATCGGCCCATTGCGCCTGACGTTCAGGACCACGACGGGACCATCTTTTAGCTTCTGTGCATATTCAGGCGAACGCATCTCCTTACCGGTTGTTGCGCGCGGAACCACGTACTCACCCGGTGGAATCGCGAGTGGACGTAGTGCTTCCCTCACCTTGTCCTCGTTCGGTACTTTGGGATAGTCGCTCTTGTGCCACGGCAGGACAGTGTGAATGAGCGAACTTATGATAAAGACTGCGACAGATGATAACAGTATCGGCAGCCAGAGTGCGTAAATAGGTGTCATGATATTTGTTCCTCCTTTTTGTTTATGAACTAAACAATATCAAACATTTGTACCGACGCACTTACGCATAGCAAAGCCTCATGACGAAGCACAGTTGAATAGGCTATGTCGTCTTGGCGGTGTAGGCATCCATGGCCCTCGAAGAGAATACAAGTGTAGCGCCCGCATTGACGGCGATAGCAACACCAAGAGCTTCCATGACTTCTTCTCTCGTTGCACCGTTTTTTATCGCGGCGTCGGTGTGGACAACGATACACCCGTCACATTGCCGCGTGACGGCCACAGCCAGCGAAATCAACTCGCGGGTCTTTGCATCAAGCTTACCCGTCTTCGCGTTAGCATCGCTCAGCATTCTATAACCCCGGACCGTGTCCGCACTGATCCTACCAATCTCCGCTATGGTAGTAGTGATTTGTTTATGGTACTCGTTCCAATCGAACATCATTATCTGGTCCTCCTCATGTTAGATTAAGGGCATTCACCTGCCGCAACATGCGTGCTAGGGCATTACCAAATGGCTCACCACCAGGGCAGGAATTTGCACCTGCTTTATTCCAACACGCTTCAGCTCCTTGTTCAATGTCGATAAATCTCCAGCCTCAATTCTCTTTAATACTTTTTCCGATCTTGAAATCTTCGTCTCTATCGACCGGTATGCTTCTTTCATTTCCTCAGTGGGCTGGCGGTCCGCACTCATTATGTCTACCTCGAGTTCAGACAGTCCTCCAGCTGCCACCGAATCCTTAAGAGCAGCCAGCTTTGTGAGAAGTGAATCGCTCGTTGACCTGATACTCGAATCTGATCCTTTCCCACGCTTAGCGTTATCAAGTTGAGTTTTGAGGGAGTCGAGAATTGTAGAAATTGATTTTGCCTCGGACATCGTATTCCACACATCCATTGCCAATCTCAGCTGATCCTTCAAAGCTGCGCCGGTTGTTTTCACACGCGGATCCATTACGACTTCAAGCGGCTGGGAATATGTGTGACCTTCACAAATAAGTCTCACTTCATATTTTCCCGGCAGGACGAGTGGCCCTTCAGGCAGCCTGACCGACTGAATATTTGCGACATGCATACCGTAACCGACATCACGGGTGGGAGGCGGCAAATAATGAAGATCCCAAACAAAACGATTCTCTCCTGCCTGCGCAACAGGACGCTCTGGCTTCGGCAGCCAGTAATCGGCTATAGCTTGAGGATGTGTACCAGCATTCGTGACGTCTTCGCTTGAGTATTTCCTAACCAGGTTCCCGGAGGCGTCAAGTATTTCAAGTACAACTGGTCCGTGCGGTTTCGATTTGAAGTAATAATCTATGATGGCACCGGCAGGCGGATTTGATCCCTGAGGCTCTTCGGGAGGAATCGGCGTGTCTGTGTTCTCGCTCCGCCTGATTCGTATCGCATGTTTAGGCTTATAAAGATGAACATCAGAATTAAGAACCTCCGGTGTCATCTGCTGGAGCGGAGTCAGATCATCAAGAATCCAGAATCCCCTGCCGTGAGTCGCTGCAATGAGATCGTTGTCATGAACCGCAAGGTCGCGAACGGATGCAATGGGCAAGTTGAGTTGGAGCGACTGCCAACTGTCGCCATCGTCAAACGAAACGTAGACTCCCGTTTCAGTTCCTGCATAAAGCAATCCTTTTTTTGCAGGATCACATCGCACAACCTGCAAATAAGAGCCGGCCGCAATATCATTATCGGCTCGCGACCAATGCGCGCCGTAATCCGTCGTTCTGTAAATGTACGGCATCAAATCATCGAGTCTATGACGATCCACAGCTGCGTAAGCTTCACGTGCATTAAATGGCGACGCTTCGATCATGCTTATCTTGCTCCACGCGGGAAGGCCTGCGGGTGTCACGTTCTTCCAGTGCTTTCCGCCGTCGCGTGTTAGTTGGATATATCCGTCGTCCGTGCCGGCCCAGATCAACCCGGCCTGTATAGGCGAAGTGGCGATGGTGTAGACGACTCCCCAGCCGGCATGAGAGGAGTCGGATTTGTTCCCGCCACCGTCGTGTCTCGTGAGGTCGGGACTAATCGCATCCCAATGAAGTCCGCCATCTCTCGTGCGCAGTATGTCCTGTGAACCAAGGTAAATCGTGTGAGGATCGTGGCTGTCAAAGACTATCGGCGATGTCCAAGTAAAACGAAGTTTTCTTGAAGCGATTGGCTTACCAAATTCTGCGAGAAGAGATGGAGAGATAACTTGAGACTGTCCGGTCACTCGATCGAACCTGAAGACGCCACCGTAGGTATCTCCTCCGAAGATTATGTTCGGATCTGAAGGATCGGGAGCTATGTATCCGCTTTCACCCGCTCCGACAGTATGCCAGTCTTTAAACGTGATCGTGCCATAGTCGCTTCGACTGGCGATACTAAGTGCTCCGACGTCTTGTTGTGCTCCATAGATGACATAGGGAAATTGATTATCGGTAATGACGTGGTAGAATTGAGCCGTGGGTTGGTTATACCAACTGCCCCACGTCTTGCCATCGTCCACGCTGATGACAGTTCCCTGATCGCTTGCAACGATCATGCGGCTGTCGTCGGTCGGATCAACCCAGAGATAATGATAGTCATCTCCGCCGGGTGCGCCCTTGAGCACATTGAAAGTATTTCCGCCATCAGTGCTTCGCATGAGCGCGACGTTTGGGCAATAGACTATCTCAGGATTCTCAGGATCGAGAGTGACCTGCCCGAAGTACCACATTCTATTTGTGATCCGCGGATCGCTTCCGGCAAGCTGCCAGCTCTCTCCTCCGTCGTCTGAACGATAGAGTCCGGAGCCTTTCGCTAATGATTGAATAATCGCATAGACAGTTTTTCCGTGAGTACCGTTTGCGACTGCCACACCGATTCTGCCATATGGTTTGGCCGGCAGTCCGGTTGCGTTTATTTCATTCCATGTCAAACCTTCGTTTGTTGATTTGTAAAGACCGCTTCCTTTCCCCTCGTCAGGTGGGTATTGGCTCCACGGCGTTCTGCGCGCTTGCCACGTCGAAGCATAAACGACAGACGGGCCATCGGTATCCCAGGCAAGGTCTATAGCTCCGACATCAGGATCCTTGTACAGTACCTTTTGCCAGCTCTTCCCACCATCGGTGGTTCGGAAAATACCTCGCTCGCTATTCGGGCCATAAGCGTAACCTAATGCCGCGACTAGAACCAGATCCGGGTTGTGAGGATCGACAAGGATTCTTCCGATTTGCCTAGTGTCTTCGAGACCTATATGTTGCCAGTGGGCACCACCGTCAGTCGATTTGTAGACACCATCTCCATAAGTGATGTCCGAGCGCATATCGGCCTCACCGGTCCCGACATAGATTATGTCCGGGTCAGACGGCGCAACGGCAAACGCTCCGACCGAAGCATTCGTGAGTCCAGCCGAAATCGATTCCCATGTGATTCCGGCATTGGTGGTTTTCCACATCCCGCCGTCAACCGAGCCGAAGTAGAACAGATATGGATTTCCTGGTACACCGGCGGCAGCGAGTGCTCTGCCTCCTCTAAAAGGCCCGACGAGCCGCCACTTCATTCCGGAGTATGCACTTTGTGGTACGGGCTGAGCGTAGACGAGCGAGAAGGA
Organism: uncultured Bacteroidota bacterium; assembly: GCA_963704305.1. Lineage (GTDB taxonomy): Bacteria > Bacteroidota > Ignavibacteria > Kryptoniales > JAKASW01 > JAKASW01. The sequence continues at coordinate 4,112,353 of OY969888.1, forward strand.
GATGAGGAATGAGAGAATTGTGATCATAAGCGAGCTTTTGGCGTGAGAGTAGAAGCAGTATCTGCGATTCAAGGAAGTCGACCTTTCATGGATGTGAAGAATGATTTAGACTGATTGGCATGCAAACGATACAAACACTGTTCGGCAGGAAAAAGTTTAACGGTTGTTTGCTGATTGTCGTACAGAAATTGAGTGACTGAACCTCGTCAAGGGTCAAGCGGAACCTCGGCAAGGTCTCGGGCTTTTAATTCATTGACCCATCCATTCTAATACTCCAGCCAGTCTTCATTCTACTGTAACGCTCTTCGCGAGATTGCGGGGCTGATCCACATTGCACCCTCGCCTCACGGCCATGTAATATGCAAGAAGCTGCAACGGGATAACCGAGAGTATCGGGCTCAGAATCTCGATCGTCTTCGGAATCTCGATTACGTGCTCCGCCAATTCCCTCAGTCTGTCATCTGCCTCATTTGCGACTGCAATTACCCTCCCTTTCCTTGCGCGGACTTCCTGAATATTGCTCAACACTTTATCGTAAGTCGAGTCGTGCATCGCAATGAAAACGGCAGGCATGTCCTTGTCTATGAGGGCAATCGGGCCGTGTTTCATCTCAGCAGCCGGATACCCTTCAGCATGTATGTAGGAGATTTCCTTGAGCTTCAATGCGCCTTCCAGAGCCACTGGAAAATTTACTCCCCGACCAAGGTAAAGGAAGTTTCTGACATCTTTAAATTCGTCTGCGATCTTCTCTATCTGACCGACGTTCCTGAGGATCTCCCTAATTTTGTCGGGAAGCGCGTGCATTTCCCTGACTATGTCTTTTCCCTGCTCGACATTCATCAATCCTTTTTTTCTGGCGACAAGAAGATTGATCAGATTCAGAACCACAAGCTGTGACGTAAACGCTTTCGTGGATGCAACGCCGATCTCCGGGCCAGCATGTATGTAAACTCCGGCATCGCTTTCACGCGCGATGGTGCTGCCGACGACATTGACGATTCCGTAAGCTGGAACACCTTTCTCCTTCGCCTCCCGCATGGCGGCAAGGGTGTCGGCGGTTTCGCCGCTCTGGCTGATGGCCCAAACAATGTCGCCGTCGAGCAGGACGGGATTACGGTAGCGAAACTCCGACGCATAATCGACCTCCACCGGCATCTTCGCGTACTGCTCGAAGATATACTTCGCCACGAGCGCCGCATGCCACGAAGTACCGCATGCCGTGATCACGAAACGACGTCCGGCCATGATCTTGTCTTGAACTTCGCGAAGGCCGCCCATCTTCGAGACCCCTTCGGAGTCGAGGAGCCTCCCGCGCATCGCGTCCAATACTGTTTCCGCCTGTTCGTTAATCTCTTTCAGCATGAAATGTGCAAACCCGCCTTTTTCGATCTGTTCAAGATCGAACGTGAGATGCTCCGCCTCGCGTTCCACGGTCTCATCGTCCAGGTTCTTGAGGGCAACATTGTTCCTCGTCAGGACGGCGATCTCGTTATCACGAACGTAGATCACTTCGCGCGTGTGCTTAATCAGAGCAGACGCATCGGATGCAATGAAGTTCTCCGAATCCCCGAGTCCGATGACGAGCGGACTGCCTCGTCTTGCAGCAACGAGCACATCGGGTTCGTCAGCGGACATGACAACGATGCCAAACGTGCCATCGACTTCTTTCAGAGCAAGCCGCACAGCGATATCTAGATTTTGCCCGCGTCGATGGAACTCTTCGATCAGGTGAGCGAGCACTTCTGTGTCGGTCTGACTTCTGAACTTGTGTCCGAGCGAAATCAGCTTCGTCTTCAGTGCGGAATGATTCTCGATAATGCCGTTGTGTATCAATGCGATTTTGCCGGTACAGTCCGTATGTGGATGCGCATTTACGGTATTCGGTTCGCCGTGAGTTGCCCAGCGAGTGTGGCCGATGCCGGTTGTCGCCAGCCTGTTGATCATCGGTGCAACACTCAACAACTCCTCGAGTCTTGAAACTTTTCCCGGGCACTTTGAGACATCGATATGGCCATCGACCAGAAGAGCGACGCCCGCGGAGTCATAACCGCGATACTCCAGTCTTTTCAGACCGTCCACCAGGATCTGTTTAGCGTCTTTATCGCCGATATAGCCGACAATTCCACACATTTCTCCTCCGAGTTATTTGATAGCAATGACGGCGAGCATTCCGCCGCTTGATTTGCCATCGCGTCTATAAGAATGAAAACTAGTATTACATATGGTGCAATGCCTGCTCACCTCAATGTTCTCTTGAGGAATTCCTGCGCCGACAAGCTGGGCTAGATTTGCAGCCTTCAGGTCAAGCAAGAACTTTCCGGGCTCCGAACTTTCTTTCGCAAACGCGGGAGAGAATTTCTCAGCCACCTCTCCGCCGACTTTGTAACAGCAGACTCCTGCGGAAGGTCCGATCCAGGCGAGGATATTTTCCGGACCCGAACGAGATTCCTCAATCATGAATTGAATCGTCTTGGCGACAATCTGTATCGCGGTGCCTCGCCATCCCGCATGGACTGCGGCGATCGTTTTCGATTGCCTGTCAAAGAGAAGTGCCGGCACGCAATCGGCTACTGAAATTGTCAGCAGCAGATTTGTATTCCACGTCACGAGCGCATCGGTCTCAGGATAGTGTCCAGGAGAATCGATGAGCTCGATATGATCTCCATGAACCTGCTGCCCACTGGCGGCAGAGGCATCGTTGAAGCCGACCGACTCAAAAAAGGTTCTCCGGTTCTCTGTCACCGCGTCTCCGGCTGACGTGCCGTTGCGCCTCATGCTGAAATAATTAGGTTTGTCTTCCAGACGCAGACTAATTGCGTTGACAGCTCCGGCAGCGGCTAGAAGTTCAGAGCTAATGTATGTCTTCATCAGATTTTGCCGAGAGCCTCCTGCAAATCTCGCAAGATGTCATCCACTTTTTCAAGCCCGATCGAAAGTCTCATCCCACCAGGATCAATCCCCTTCTTCACTTGTTCTGAAGCAGGAATTGCGGCGTGGGTCATGCTGCCGGGATGTTCAACGAGCGTCCGGATGTTGCCAAGGCTCACTGCAAGCGTAATAGTGTACGCGTTCTTGGCAAGGAAGTTTATCAGTTTTTCCGCCCGGCATCTGCTGTCCTCTGGAGAGTCTCCTTTGACTACAAAATAAATCATGGAGCCTGGCGCAAAGTTCCCGTCGAAGTCGCGCATCTGTTTCTTTGCAAGGGAATGCTGTGCGAACTCTTCGAGTCCAGGGTAATTCACTCGCTCAATCTTCGAATGTGCTGAAAGAAACCGAGCTACCTCGCCTGCCGTTTCCTGCTGCCGACGCACGCGGGTGGCAAGCGTGGGCAAACCGTAGACCAATGCGGCCCACGCGTTCCGTGTTCCTAATACGGCTCCGAAATCTTTGCGATACAGGAGAAGCCTGTCGCGGCTCCATAATGGACCCACCACAGCTCCACCGACGTCTGTGCCGAAACCGCCGATGTTCTTCGTAAGAGAGTGAACCACGAAATCTGCTCCCGACTCAATTGGTCGCTGGCAGAAAGGAGTAGCGAAAGTATTGTCGACAACAACGCTGATCTTACTCTCCTTTTTTCTCCTCTTGTTCTCAGCCTCAACAATTCTCGAAATCGCTTCTATGTCGATCAAATCAAGACTCGGATTTGCAGGCGTTTCGAAATAGACTGCTCGTGTTGCGGGGACAATTGCGCGTTCTAAGTTTTTCGGATTCGTCAGGTCCAGAAATTTCACATCGATTCTGTAACGCGGGTACCATAATGTCAGCAGCTCGTACGTACAACCATAAAGCGTCTTGTGCGAGATTACCTGATCACCAGGTGTTACCAGAATTCCAAGCGCGGCGGCTACCGCCCCCATTCCGCTGGCAAACGTTACACAGGCATCTCCGGACTCTGCCATCGCGAGATTGTCTTCGAGCAAATCCTTGTTCGGCTCGCCGAGTCTATCGTAAATGTAGATCGGTGCCTTCTTCGATACTTCTTTGCCTTCGACAGTGTGAGCAAAATCTACGAAACCCTGTGCACCGCGCTGAGCAGATTCAAGCCTGAAGGTTGCGCTCGCAGTGATCGGCGGGACAAGATGATGTGTGTAATCCCATTTTTCAGTATATGCCTTACCGTAAATAAGATGAGTCTCGGTGCTGTAGTCTTTCGAGACAAGGAGTTCCTTCCGATTGACTTTCGGTTTTGCCTTGGTCTTTTTCATAGAATCCTCGTTTATGTTGGTTGAAACCAGATTCTCGGCAATTCAGACTTAGGCGAGTGTTTGCCCGGCTCGCATTTTTCCGACGACTAATCTCACAACGCCAGCAGAAAAAATCAATCCAGCCACCGCAACGGTGAGATGGCAATCTCTTTTTTGCCTGCCGGAATATCAATATCGCGTTGATTTTGGCGTGGTCGAATTTTATATTGAGACGCTTTTTTGCACCATTAGCTCAATTGGTAGAGCAACTGACTCTTAATCAGTGGGTTGCAGGTTCGAGTCCTGCATGGTGCACAAAAAACGCATTTCTGTTTCGCTTCAAAAGGGTGACTAATTACCGTGTGATACATGTTGATATGAAATTCCGTCTCGGCATCGCCATATAATCGCCATGGAAAAAACATCCTTGCAGCAATTTTTTCGAGTGAATCTTGATAGTTCTACCTATCGATGTCGACAAGTATAGGTAATTCTATCATAGTAAGTTCTATCCATCCCTATTCGAATCTCCGTTTGGTTCTTTTCCTCGGCACTTTCATAGAATGTGCGGTAAGTTTGGATCAGATCAATGAGATGGTTCGGCTCTACACAGTCGGTATCTGAGATTTGCTTGATTCTTTTTTAACCGTTGATAATATTACCTATCGAAATCGATAAGTATAGGTAATTTTATCATGCCAGTTGTACAAAGGAAACCCGCATCACGCATGGAGAAAGCACTCGCTGCCTTTCAAAGGAATGGCGGCATTCTCCGGACAACCGAAGCCCTTCGCGCTGGAATTCATCCAGCAACGCTGTATGCCCTGCACAAGGATGGTAAGCTTGAAAAGCTCAGCCGCGGTGTCTACAAGATTGCAGGAACGTCAGCTACTCAGCAATCCCGATCTTGTAAAGGTTGCTACCAGAATCCCCAATGGCGTAATATGCCTTCTATCTGCACTCTCGTTCCATGATCTAACAACTCACATTCCGCACGAGGTTGACATAGCACTCCCTTCCGGCGCTGAACAGCCACGCCTCGAACATCCACCGTTTAGGGCATACCGCTTCACGGGCAAATCGTTCACAGAAGGGATCGAGAAACACGTCATAGACGGGGTGCATGTACGTGTCTACTCCGTTGAAAAGACGCTCGCTGATTGCTTCAAGTTCCGTAACAAGATAGGCACTGACACTGCAGTTGAAGCTCTCCGTCTGTACCGCCAACGAGGAAAAATAAAGTCAAGCGAACTAATGAAGTTCGCAGCGATCTGTCGAGTGAGGGATATTATGAAGCCGTATCTTGAGGCAATCTTTTAGATGGCCCGCGAAGTCTCCAATCTCCCAGTTTCAGTTCATCAGCGGCTTCTAAACAGAGCGACTGAGTCTTCGCGCCCGTTCAATGAGCTCCTGCAGTACTTCGCGATGGAGCGGTTCATTTACCGATTATCGAAGACGCATCATGCCAGCAAGTTCATTCTCAAAGGGGCATTGATGTTTTCTGTCTGGGGTTCACCAGCCTCGCGACCTAGTAAGGATATAGATCTTCTGGGAAAGACCAGCAACAATATCCGTGAGATAGAAAGCATTATGAAGAATGCTTGCAAGATAAAAGTTGAGCCCGATGGAATGACGTTCGATCAGGAGAGCGTTGTCGGAGAGCCAATCGTGGAGGATGCAGACTAGGAAGGAGTAAGGGTGATGCTTCAAGGTACACTTGGTAATGCACGAGTTAGTCTTCAAATCGAGATCGGCTTTGGAGATGTTGTTAGTCCTCGTGCAACCAAGATTTCATACCCTACGATTCTTGATTTCCCTGCTCCTAAGTTTAGTGGTTACACCAAAGAGACTTCAATTGCAGAAAAATTTCAGGCTATGGTCAAGCTCGGTATTCTCAACAGCAGGATGAAAGACTTCTACGATATCTGGCTCATGAGCCGCATGTTTGATTTCAAAGGTGAGGATCTGGTGAATGCTATCCAAAAGACATTTAAGAATAGAAACACTGATATCGTGGCTCATCCTCAGGTTTTTGACGTTAGTTTCTGCAAAGACGAGAGTAAGCAAACCCAATGGAAAGCATTTCTCACAAAGAGCAAACTAGAGAACGCTCCCGTGGACTTTTGCAGCGTTGTTGCCGACATTGAAAAATTCCTACGCCCTGTTCTCGATACAATTGTTACTGGAAAGACCCTAAGAAAGAGATGGAAAATCCCAGGCGCTTGGGTAGCATAAGGATTAATTCTCTGCTTAATATAAGACTCGGCCCTGCCATGTCGAGTTCCCGGGTGGTTGACGAAAAGCTACCGTCAGGCAAAAGCCGCTCACGAGAGTGACGGCGGAAGATCTCTCATGCGCAAGGCCGACTTAATTTGTTTTGCTAGCGTTCAGAACACGAACGTCATTCCCGCTCCGCTTGCTCCCATGAGAAACGGCGGTACTTTCTCCACGACGATGCGATTGTCGCGCAGGTCTTTCGGATTGATCCCTTTGTTTTCGATGGCAAGCTCGCAGAAAACGACTTTACCCTTTTGATCCATAATTGTGTTGAACAGGTCTACCGGGTTCGGCATTCCCTTCGGCGTGCCGATCTTTTCGAGCTCACCTTTGACCAGCGCCTGTGCACCAGCCGGACAAAAAAACATATGCACCTCATAATCCAGTGCAATGCCAGATGAGGCAAAAATCAACGCGGGCATGATATTGCTTGGTGCCGCACCGTTGCATACGACGATCATTTTTTCTGCCATTGTAAGATCTCCTTTAGTATTGTAATTGAATATTCATTATGTCCCTTGTCCTAAAACATCTCGTTCATCCTTTCACTTCCGCAACAGCAGGCTCTGTTTCCTGCATGGGCTTGAGAGCATGAACGTAGAGCGCGAGGGTTCTATATATGACATGCGCAAACTTCGTGAATGGCAATAGTATGAGCAGTTCTCCAACTGCGACCAAATGCGCAAGGAGCATCCAGTAGCTCCAAACGTGTGGCTCCGGAAGATAAACAGCGACCTCCAGCATGAATCCTGTCACAGCGGAAAGCCACAAGACCGCAAGGAAAGACCAATCTGTCGATGTCGAATTACGATAGGGCTGATCTTTCCTCAGCAGCCTCTTGACAAAGATACTCGTTACGCCGTACACGACCATGAGTCCTGCGACTGTTCCAAGCAAACGGACAGGATACCAGATAGGCACCCATGTTCCTGTCGCTTTAATTCCGGTAAGCGCCAGAAGGAAATCCAGCCCCGTCGCAAGGAACAATCCCATAAATCCCCATAACACCGACGCGTGGAGAAACCACTTCCGCAGGTACCATGGCTGCGCTTCCGAATTGGTTTCACAATCCTTTCGATACCTGTGCTGTGTGAAAACTTCATTTACTGCTTCGATAATTGCAGATTTTTGACTGACGTGAGCGCCTTCAGGTATAGTGATACTCTTCCTTACTCTGGACACCATGTTTGCACCCCCCAGAATCGCAAATAGAATGATTGCAAGTCCGGCGATGATTCCGCCATCATGGATCACCTCTGATGGTATGAATTCGAACAGACGCAGCGATTGATCTGGCATCGGACCATGGAACGTATAAATGAAGATGCCGAGCACAACTGCCGACAAGATGAGAAACAAAATGTTGAATAACGGTGAGGTGTACAGCAGGCTGGCCAATCTGAGTCGATCATATCCTGCAATTGCAAATCGTCTCGCTGCGGCCATGAATTCTCCCGGATCAGCCTGCCGAGGACATGTAGACGTACACTCGCCGCATGAATAGCAGAGCCAAAGTTCTTTGCTTCCGAGAAGCTTATCCTTCATTCCGAGCTGGCCATAGCGGATCATTCGGCGCGGGAAATTATCCTCCTCCTTAGAGAGTGGACAAACCGCGGTACAGTTGCCGCAGTTAAAACATGACTCGATGTTTACAGTTCCGTATTTTTGAAGCTGCAAAAGGAAATTGGGATCAGCGCGATGGCTCACGATTTCGACTCCTTGTTTAACGAATAGATAAAGTAGTCGCCGGAGTCATCAGTTCCCGCTTCCACAACAAGCCCATATTTCTTCATCGATGCCATATGCCATAAAACTTCGTGAGCAGGTATTCCAGTCTGTTGAGTTAATTGAGGCACCGAGCGGGGACCATCCCGCATTGATTTCTCCAGGAGTTTACGAGCGGCTTGCTGCTTCTTCAATAATTCCTGCGCACTCTCCACCGTTGAGGCGTATTCCTTCCGAAGTTCCAGTAACATCCGCGTGCGCTCTCGCGCTTCCTGCTTCTTATCCAGAGTCATGCAATATCCTCCAATGCCGGAACTTCAGCCGCGATTGCTTGCACCATCGCTTCATACTCGTCAAGCTGCCACCCTTGGATGTCGATCGCTCTGTTCGGACAGGCGCTGACACACACTCCGCATCCATTGCAATTTGCCGCCGTGACAACTGCGCGCCTCGCTGATTTGCTATCGACGCTAATTGTTTCAATTTGAATAGCGCCTTCCCGCGGACACAGACGGACACATTCTCCTGTGCCCTGACATCGATCCGTGTCGACTCGCGCAATATAAGGCTCTAGCTCGACCTCGCCGCGACTCAGAAGAATGCCAACCTTAGAGGCTGCCGCTTCTGCTGCAGCACAAGTTTCCAGAACATTCATCGGCGCCTGTGCCGTTCCGGCAAGTACAACGCCTGGGACAGCAGTTTCGACAGGACGCAACTTGGGGTGTACCTCAAGAAGGAACCGATCGCTACCGGGTACAACTTTGAACATGCTCATCAATCCTTGAATCGAACTCAGCATCATTCCGACAGAAAGCACAACCAGATCGACAGGTAATTCGATCTCTTCGCCCCACGTCAGATGATCTTTGACTTTCACCAGAAGAGGAAACTCGTCACCATTATCCGCGCGAACGACCTCAGGAATCTCTTCAGCAAAATAGCGGAGGAATGTAACGCGGTATTTCGATGCCCTGAGATAATAATCTTCGTGGCCGCGGCCATAGGTGCGGATGTCTTGATAAATGTCGTAAACGTTCACTTCTGGAAATCTCTCGCGGATTTCATTCGCTGCTGCCAGCGTAGCAGTACAACACACCCGCGAACAATAGTCATTCACTTTCCCGTCCGGCTGCGGCTTGTGCACCCCTTCGACCTGTCGGCTTCCAACGCAGTGGATCATCGCGATACTTCGAACACGGCGGTTGTTCCATGTTAGTTCATGGTCACCAAGGTTTGAGAGGAGGCCTTCTAATTTAGGGAGCGTGATAACTTCAGGATAAATGCCGTAGCCAAGCTCACCCTGGAACGGTTCGTAAGGCTCGAAACCAGTCGCGATGACAACCGCACCTACTTTTAGGTCTGTCTCGGCGGATTGCCGTCTGAGTCGGATCTCAAAGTTCCCAACGTATCCCTTCGATGAGATCACCTCTGTTTCCGTGAAAACTTCTATTTCCTTATCTGCATTCACGTCCACAATCAATCGGTTTACAGCATCGCGCGCATCTTCGTTTGTCGGAAAAAGCCGATTCCACTGAGTTACATGACCGCCCAGCGATTTGCTTTTCTCGACGAGCGTGACTTTCAAGCCGCTCCGAGCAATCGAAAGTGTGGCACGCAAGCCTGCCACTCCGCCGCCGATAACAAGGACATGCTTTTCTGCTTCGAGACGAATCGATTCGAGCGGTCTCATCTTCCGTGCCTTGGCAATTCCGGCTGACATCATCCGGACCGCTTTCTCCGTTGCTTCGGGCGGACAAGCATGATGCACCCAACTGTCTTGTTCACGCAAACCGATATGGTAGTAAAAGTACGGATTCAGTCCGGCACGCTGGACGGTTCTGCGAAATGTTTGTTCATGAAGGAAAATGGAACAGGCTCCCACGACGACTCGATTGACACCCTTCTCCTTGACGTCGTCTGTTATGAGCTTCTGACCGGCATCCGAGCACATGAATTGGCAGCGCCGCGACACTGCAACATTCGGAAGCCGTGCCAAAGCGTCCGCAACCTTTTGGCAGTTTACGGTGTCGCTGATGTTACCACCGCAATCGCATATGTAAACACCGATTTTCGGTTGCTGTTTCGCTTCTTCTTTCTTTTCTGGAAGGTCAGACATTGGCAAGACTCCAGGAAATCAACTTTTCTGAAAAATTAGTCTCCATATAAGCCGCGGCTTCTGCAGCGGCGGCACCAGCAGTCATGATGGTGTCTACTATATCCATCGGGCCAGTCGATGTTCCCGCAGCAAAAATTCCTTCTTGGACTGTGACCACAGGAGCAATATTGCAGTCCGGAATTTCGATGAATCCGTCATCGGCGGTGGTTACACCGAATGTTTTCTGGGGGTCCAACCCTGGCAGCATGCCGACGGAAAGAACGACGAGATCGTGCTTCCGTTCGCTCACGTGGGAATTGTCATCGATTAATTCCACCCGTACGATGGGGTTCTGATCCACGTCTTCGGAAATCCGCGCAACTTTCCCTTTCACAAATTCAATTCCCATCGCCTTAGCGCTTTGATAAAACTGTTCGTAACCCTTTCCGAAGGTTCGGATGTCCATGTAGTAAATCGTGATATCTGCCATAGGAAGTGTACCAGACAGGAGCATCGCCTGCTTGATTGCATACATGCAACAAACGCGCGAACAATATGGCACACCAAGCGTTTGATCCCGCGACCCGGCACACTGCACATAAGCAATTGAGGCAGGCTGCTTTCCATCCGAAGGACGCAGCACATGTCCGTAGGGACCAGTCGGAGCTAAAAGGCGTTCCATCATGAGTCCATCGATCACATTCCGAAACTTTCCCGAACCATACTCCTTCTTCGCACCACGTGGAGTAACTTCGTAGCCGGTGGCAAGTATGATCGATTTCGCCTCGATGTCAATGTCTTCCGGTTTCTGATGGAAGTCTATCACATTCGGGGCACAAGCCGGGATACACTTTCCGCAGAAAACACAGTGGTCAATGTCAATCACAGCCTTCTGCGGAACTGCGGTTGCGAACGGCACATATATAACCCGGCGGCCGATCCGGCCAAACTCGTTCTCATCATCAGGCAACTCAAGCGGGCAAACCAGCTCACAGGCTCTGCACCCGGTGCAATCGTCTTCCTTTACGTATCGAGGCTTTTTCGTTATCTGTACATCGAAAATGTCTCCGTTGCGAGAGACGGAACTTACCTCGCAGTATGTCAAAAGCTCTATGTTATCGTGATGAGCTACTGCCGACATTTTAGGAGTGGTGATGCAGCTGCAGCAATCGAGAGTCGGGAACACTTTGCTCAGCCCGATCATCTTCCCGCCGACACTTGCATTCTTCTCCACGAGTGCCACGCGGTAACCATGATCGGCAAGATCGAGAGCCGACTGCATGCCCGCAATCCCTCCTCCAACAACGAGCGTATCAACTTGCAATTTATCCAGGGCCATTCGAGAATCCTTCGTTCAGTTCGTCTCAGTCTGCGCGGATGTCTCTGATGGAATCCGTCGTGCAACTGGGCCGATCTCATCAAGTAGCGCATTCATTTTTTGAATCTCATTGAGGAACGGTCGTATGCAGACGGTGCATATTGCCGCCAGCCGCAGTCGCCTTGCATCTATCCCTTGTTCTTTCATCGTTATATATGTTTTGTTGATGATCTCCGCGGTACGTTCTGATTCGCCTCTATATGGACTGTCTGTACCACTATACATGACTATCACCGCATCAAAACCATTCTCCAAAGAATTCAGGTAGAATTGCGGTGGAAAAATAGCGGAGGTCCTGACCGGAAGTATATATGCATTCGGTAAATAGTCGAGATGGGACTGGCCAACTGAATCGGCTCCACGATAACCGCCAGACAGAGTCGCGAGTACAAGAATTTTGCAGTTATTCATCTTAGGGTTAGCGGCCATATAGCATCATCCAGGTCTTTTTTATGATAGATCAGTCCCCGCTTATACTTGTTATTTCTTTCTGCGAATAAAGATCCGATCATACCCATCGGCGGGAACGACTCCTAAAAATTCATGTCCCACCTTCTGGCACCATGCAGGCATGTCCTTTTTAGTGTTCGGATCACCGGACCATATCTCAAGAATTTCTCCTACTTTAACAGTCCCGATGCTCTTCTTGGCTTCAAGTAACGGTCCTGGGCAGGCCATCGCACGAGCGTCTGCTACTTTTGCTGCATTCATTGTGTTAAGATCGATAGTTGTTGACATACAAATTCTCCTTGGAGCAAAGTTTTGTTATGTTGATTCGCGGCCGTCTTCAACCGAGTACATTCGCAACCAGCTCGCGAATTCCGTCTTCATGTTCTCCGGTAAGCTGCTAAGCACATCCGTTGCAAGGTCTTTCGAACTAGCCAACAGCCTTTCTGACATTCCCCGTCCGAGTTCCGTCAGTATAACTTGCTCCTTGCGCCTGTCACACGAATGCAAAGCAATTTCAATGTATTTCTTGTTTTGAAGCTTGGAGAGAATCTTGGAGGTGGAGGTGCAGGAGAGATCCACAATGGAGCTTAATTCGCTGACTGATTTCAACTCCTGCAGGTACAGAATTAATAGGCAAATGATTTCGTTCGTGGACAAACCGGTGCCGCTGGCAAGTCTTTTTTGGAACCGTCTGCATGCAAGAGCTAGCCGGAGCAAACTTGTGCCGGATGCATAATCTTTTGTCATCGCTGTCCTTCCATTGATCATAAGAGGGACAACTATTGTACCAGGACAAATATTGCGAAAGCTTAAGGGTTTTATGCCCTATCCGGCTCTAATGTGATGAATTACTCAACGGCGGCATTGCAATATTAAAATACAAGCAATGGGTAGTTGAGATAGCCGTAGATTGCGTGCTCTACATGTCAAAAAGTGAATACTTTATCAGCCTCAACTGTCCAATTGGCAAGTTCAGCCATGTTGCTTATCTCGATTCCTTCGATGAGTTGGAGGCTCTTGATCCCTCTGGCATCAGCGCATGTGCCGCAGGCTTTGATCTTCCCGCCCTTTTGAACAACAGCCTTGATCATCCTTTCGATGTTGTAATAACCCTGCGGAGTGTTCTGGTTTGGAATCCCACAGCTGACGGCATCAGCCATCAGGAAAATGTTGACCTGGACTTCAGAGTGATCTTTTTGGATTGCGATCGCGAGTCTGAGCGCGTAATAAGCTTTTTCAGTGCCGTATGGAGCGTCATTAATCAGAATAAGAACGTTCATCAGGTTTCCTTAGTTTGATTGAATGTCTTGAGCAATTGCATACCCCAGTGGTAAGGTTCAAGAAGTCTGCTATTACCACCGAATGACAGATTGAGACCTTTTATTGCATTGAGAATCATTTGCTTGTCGGGACGCGACTCAATGTTAGGGCCTCGTGGAGTTTCGAAGTCTTTTCTCCAGTGGATAATTGCAGCTATTCCGTTTGGTTTCAGGTTACGAGAAGCTTCTTCGAGTAGAATTCGTCTTTCATCAGAATGAAGGATATTGAAGAGTAATACCATCCCCGCATTTTCCGATTTTAGACCTGTGCCATGGTCTATGATATCACGCAGGTGAAGATACACATTTTGAATGCCAGCCTTTTGCACATTTCTCTTTGCAACTTCTATCATGGACGGCTCCACATCGAAAGCGTGAACATCCACATCAGTTCCCCTAGCAATAGGTATTGTGAACGTGCCATAGCCGCAGCCGATCTCCACAATAGGAGCAGAAACAGCATCCAGGTTAAGCCAATCGACAATGAGAGGGATATCAAACAAACTGCTCCAGTAAGCCTCATCCGGCATTCCGCTATCAAACACTTTCACTGGTTCCCCGAAGTCTTTTGCACTATCCAAAATACTCAACAAGGCTTACCCTCTCAACTGCCGTTGATGCAAAAGGCTCGGCCAAAATAAGGGAGGGACAAAGCTTTCTTAATGGCCGGAGGTGAAATGCAGCAGAAGGATGTTATCCCATCATCGCCATCTGCATCATGGAGTCACCATCCTCGGAAAGACACGTGAGCTCGTCTTGAGTCAACCCGATCTGTGCAGCGATACAGTTTAGGCCCTTCTCCATGATTTCGAACTTCCATTCGTTCTTGAGTAAGCCGGCGAGATGCTCCCGCCATCCGTCCTTCAATGGTAGCACATTCATGAATCTTTTGTAAAGGTCTGGAGTGTGACTGTAAACTGAAATTAAATCTTTCAAGGAATATTTCACCTTGTCGAGACCATGCGGAACCGCGACACACTTTTGAGGCATGAGCGGACAAGTTATCGTATCTTTTTGTGAAGAGAACTCAAAGAATTTCCTGCACATTGAGCAATAGTATTTGCCCGTTTCATTTTCTCCGATTATGTCAATCTCATCAAGGGAAATATTCTGCTTAATTCCGAGATCATCTTTGAGAACCGCGATTGCTGATTCGAGTATCGGGAACAGTTTCTCTTTTTCCCAGACTTTCTTCAGGTCGGTTATGACGAAAACAATCCCGTTCGCTGTGATACGCTGTGCCGTCTCGCTTCCGCTCACAGTGATTATGAAACTTTTGAGCGTTTGCAGTGGCTCGTGTTTATACTCAAACCTCCATTCATTCATAAAATTCAGGTATGCTTCAGCCCATTTTCTGCCGATCTCCTCCGGCTCATCGCCCGCAAGGAAGTTCATCATTTTCTGAGGCACTTTCGGATAGAAGAGTCCGAACTTCTCGATCGCAACAGTCGACTCCGGCTGCATGACCTCAACCGCCACTGGTGTGTTGATGCACATCTTCGTCATGTAAGGACAGATCGGTTTATCTATATCAAAGAGAAGTTTGCATGTAACACACCAATATTTATTTGATGCCGAGTAGACCCCGGCCTGCATTTTCCCCACTCGTTCCATGATAGACTGCTTATTCATCATGATAATTCAGTTTACTCCAAATTTTTTTGCCTTCAGATGACCCTGTGATATTGTATCCCTGCGCCATCCTCGGGGATCAGCTGATCAGACTCATGAATGAGATGAAGGAAGCGGAAAAAGGATGCGGATGTCCTCCAAGAAAATATCGATTACTCTGAAACTCTTTCAATTTGTCTGCATCAAAGGAGGTAAAGAGGTACAATGATTACCGCTCAACCAAAGGTCATAATTTTCACGACTCCCACCTGCAGTTTCTGCAGAGCCGCAAAACAGTACTTTAACGAGAAGAAAGTAAGATTCACGGAGGTAGATGTCACGCACGACTCACGGGCATCGCAGGACATGCAGCGAAGGACAGGCCAGATGGGAGTGCCGGTCATTCTGATAAACAACAGGCCGATTGTAGGATTCGATAAACCAAAAATAGATCAGTTACTTGGAATCAAGGATTAATTAATGTCATTCTGACCAAAGTGAAGAAACGGAGCTTAAATGAATATTCAACCTTTAGACGACAGAGTGCTCGTGGAATTTCAGGATGAAACAGAGGAACGGACCGCTTCAGGGCTCATCATACCGGATACGGCAAAAGAGAAGCCGAGAAGTGGAGTCGTGGTCGCCGTAGGCACGGACGAAGACCTCCAATCCAAGGTGAAGGTGGGAGAAAAAATCCTGTTCGCTAAATATGGCGGGGAAGAGATTCAGATGGAAGGAAAAGATTATCGCATAGTTCAACGAAGTGATATACTCGCCGTTCTTAAGGGCTAATGCCCTGCGACCAGAAAAGAGGCGCCCGCAAGTCGTCCTTACAACATTTCAGAGGTATCTCATTTTCAGCTTGTTAGAAGAGCCGCAGATAGACTCTAACTGGGAGTTCGCCAAGTACGTGAAATTGTGCAAAGATAATTGTCCCTCATAAGAAAGGGTAACAGCTCTTCGCCACGTCGGTGCTGCCATAATTCTGTACCAAGGTGAAATTCAAACCGATATACTACCACACCATCCATAGCATTGTTTATTCAACTTTCTCTTCATAGTCTTGTCAAAGGGAGTTTAAGCATTACGGCAAAAACCGAACCGTTCGATAAATATGTCAATGAATATGAGAAGTGGTTCGAAGAGAACCGCCCTGTTTATGATTCAGAACTTGAGGCGGTACGCCATTTTATCCCAGCCGAAGGAAAGGGAATCGAAGTCGGGATTGGCACAGGACGGTTTGCTATACCGTTAAATATCGCTGAAGGCATTGAACCTTCTGCAGCGATGAGAAATTATTCTGAGCGACTCGGCTTGAGAGTTTTCGAAGGAGTTGCTGAGAACCTGCCGCTTGAGAACGACTCGTATGATTTTGTATTGATGGTTACAACGATTTGCTTTGTTGACGATATTAAGAAAGCATTTCGAGAAGCCTGGAGGGCTTTGAAACCAGATGGAATTCTAATTATTGGGCTTCTCGATAAAGGGAGTCCACTGGGCAGAATGTATGAGAAAATGAAAGATCGGGACAAATTCTACCACTGTGCTACTTTCTTTTCAGCAGATGAAGTCAAGAAGTTACTGGAACAAAACTGTTTCGGAAACATAGAATCAGTACAGACTGTATTTGGCGATATCCGAGAAATGCGATCCACCCAACATTTCAAGGAAGGTCACGGTGAAGGAGGGTTCGTCGTAATTAAGGCTAGTAAGAAATAAGGGACATTGACATGGAGACAAAGCCAGTTCAAGATTATTACCCTGACGAGCTTAGCTATTGTTACGGCTGCGGCAGATTAAACGAGAACGGTCACCAGATAAAAAGTTATTGGGACGGTGATGAGACGATAGCGCATTTTACTCCGAAGCCGTACCACATCGCTGTACCAGGTTACGTTTACGGCGGTCTCATCGCTTCGTTGATCGACTGTCATGGCAATGGCACTGCTGCATTAGCTTCTTATCGCACTGAAGGGAGAGAAGTCGGCACGACGCCTGCATTTCGCTTTGTGACTGCCTCGCTTCAGGTCGATTATTTAAAACCGACTCCGATCGGCATTGAGCTTGAACTACGTGGAAAAGTAATCGAGCATAAAGGAAGAAAAGTAATTTCAGAAATAACAGTTACGGCGAATGAAGAAATCACAGTACGAGGAAAAGTTGTTTCAGTGAAGATGCCAGAGGACTTGAAGGTTAGAATATGATATCAAATTTCTGAAACACTTTCACACGGCGATGGTCATGAACAACTAGTCTCATTTATTTTCACTCGTATTTTGGTTATGTCTGGCATAGGATTACGAGAATGTGTCTCCCCGCTCCTTCCTGTCTTTCCCTCCAATACTGTGATGTGGCTTGAGCAAGGTTGATTTCTCACCTCGCTCAGGACGTTCAACGGGACTTTCTCCAGCAATCCCGTGATACCATTGCTCTTAACAAACGATTTGAAATTCCTATAGTGGAGCGGTCCTGCGCCATATTCGACCAGTTCATTTATTATCCGGCAATAATTCCTCGGTTGAGGAACCAGATAATCCACAACGATAATTTTATCTGCGATGTTTGAGAGAGCGTATAAAAGCACATCTCTCTCTTCTTCCTTCATCTCGTGAAGCACATAGGAAACAATTGCGAAATCAAAATGCGCATCGTTTTTCGTAAGAAATTCAAGCGCGTCGGTCTGCTTGATAAACACTTTTTCTCCTCGTACATCCGCAGCCTGCGATTAGCGATAGCAATGTTCCTTTCCGAAGGATCTATGATTTGGATTTTGTCGCATTTGTCCAGCAGCTGCGACGCCAGCCTTCCCGTTCCGCAGCCGACATCAAGAATTGTCGATCCTTCAGTCAGGATTTCTTTCACTTGGGCAAATACCTTGTCTTGATGTGGGGCGATGAACAAATCGTAAAACAGACCATCGTACCAATGAGTTATATTTTCCGGCATTACAAGTCACCCCCTTCCCTTTCACATACATCTTCAGGTAACGATAAATAGAATTTATTCACAAGTAAACCTCCATCGCTTTCTTGTCCATCTCTCCAGTCTGCAAGTTCATCAAGACACAATCCTGCTCGGCTGTCGCGATTACCACTTCGTTCCTCTGGAAGACCACTTTCAACTGCATCAAGCCGTGTTTAATTGATTCGATGCGAATACACCCCTTTGGATTGTCGCCCATCTTCAGCTGGTTCTTGTAGCGAATCTGTGTAGTCGTGACGACGGGATACAGATTTCTCCTGAGCAATTCGTCCACCGGACAGCACGACCCCAGCAGTTTGGAACGCAAATCTTCAATCCACCTGATGTAAACGATATTGTTCACGTGTCCGGCTATGTCTATATCGTACGTCTTCACTTCGAGATCCAATTCAATCCTGTGGTCTGGCATTGATCTATTCCCTTTTCACTGCAACAAAATCGCGGCTGCAATTACCGTCGTCCATAATCCCGTCCTATCACCTTCAGCGGTCTGAGTAATGTTGAACGTCCGGACTATTTTCTCCGACATCTTGAACACCTGCTCGCGCTCATTCCAGTCCGTGTTGGGATCAAATTCAACTCCGAGAGTTGTCGCGAGCATTTGCGCAGCAAGATCCTCGGCGTAATCGCCGGCAAATTTCTCGTTGACACCGAAAGCATGATGCTCGGAGAGATAACCGTATTGGTTCGATTCGGCAGGAATCGCAGCGCCTATGGATGCAGCTACAAGCCGGTTTGGCTCGTTTGTCGCGCTCCGTGCCATTACTGTGAAAGTAATCTGGCCACTCTGTATTTCCTTCAGCCCATCAGCTAGACATATTCTCTTACAGCATGGCGGGAAGATGCTGCTGACCGAAACAAGATTGCATTTCTCAATACCTGCATTTCTCAGCGCAAGCTCAAAGGAGCTGAGATAATCTTTATGCCTTCCTACGCCTTTTGTAAAAAATATTCTCGATGGTACGAACATAGTCGACTGATCAGTCATTCTTCTTTTTGATGGCCAGATTGTAATGTTCAGATCCTTCGCGCATCAATGCCTTTCCGCACTTCGGACATTTCTCTTCCATGCATGGCTTCCCCTGCTCGTGCTCTTTCCTGTACCCACAATTCAAGCAGACACAGTAACCGCGCGCGCCCATTTTGCCTTTACGCTCGTGACTCATTCTCGATTCCTTTCATTTAGATCGATCTTGCAAATCATAGTCGAAAATTTCTGGCCGCTTTGTCATCTTCTCATCGAATGCCGAGACAACGGAATAACGTGTGACAACTTCTCCTCTTTTAATCTTTGACAGGTTCGGCTTGAGAATCTGTCGCTTCAATGTGGACACGCGATCGGTGATGAACTTCTTATGCAGATGGTCATACTCATGCTGGAACACACGCGCCCACATTCCAGTGAACCATGTAATGACCTTCAGAAAATTCCCATCCGTAAACCGCACGGCAATCGAATTTCCTCGAGTAACATCGACTCTAATCTCCGGGATACTTAAACAGCCTTCTTCCATTGTGCATTCGCCGCTCGACTCAAGAATCTCAGGATTGATCACCACAAGCGGCTTCTCGCTTTCATATCCTTTCATTTCTGAAATGTCCATCACCGCCAGGGATAGCCGCAGCCCAACTTGAGTGGCGGATAAACCAACTCCGTCCGCACTCTGCATTGTTTCGAACATGTTGTGAATCAGTCCGACGAGCTTTTCATCGAATTGGGTGATTTCCCGCACGGGACCGTTCCAAACTCTCGTGCCATAAAGGTGAATTGGCATTATCATTTTGCTAAACTCCGGGTTCTTGCCTTAACTCTGCGGACTTCGGGATTAGACTTTTCTACGAAATTTCTAGGAATGATGTTCATGACCCGCGCACTCTTCGTAACCGCTCAGCTTCCCCTCCGCAAAAAGCTTCAGCGCATCATCGAAGAGAAGTCCCGGTGCCGTAATGACTTCTATTCCCAACTGATGAAAACCTAAGACGGCTTTGCGCCCCATTCCTCCTGCGATGATTGTAGCAACGTCAAACTGCTTGACATATGCAGGAAGCTGGCACGCCCCACCATGTTCTCCGTTCAAAGGATTGAAATGGGATTCCTGTTTGACCACTTTCTTTTCTTCGTCTAATTCGCAGATGTTGAATTTCGAACATTTCCCGAAATGCTCGGCCACCCTTTCTTCCGAACCTGATTCTTCAATTGCTATTGCCAATCTTCTGTTCATTGTTCCTCTTTGACTTCTGAATTGAATGACAACCGAGAGCCTATTTCTAAATATTCCATATTTCCCGACCGTCTCTATAATAGACATTCATGTGCCGCAACTATCCATTAATTTCTAGGCAAAACGAGGGCTACGGACTTAGGGACGTTGCGGGATTGCAGTAAGCATTGCAATGATTGCGTAATTGCAATTACATTGAGACACTAAAACTGAGCCGCAGCAAAAACAAGACATGGGATATATATAGATGAAAGAAGTAATCAGGATAATAGACAAGAACAGGGAGAACATGGTCGTTCCCGATGGAATAGTCGTCATCGGGCGGGACCGAAACATAATCGTATTCAATGAAGCGGCATCGAGAATTACAGGATATAGTGAAGATGATATAGTCGGAAAAGAGTTCGATGTTCTTTTCCGCAACAGCCGTCGCGATATGGAGCACGTCTCTAACTCTCTCGAGAACAATTTGACCCTGCAGAATCTATCCGTGAACATTACTGACAAAGATGGTAATATCAAAAACACGCTTGCCTCAATTACGCCAATCACAAAATCGGATGAGCTGACAAGCGTTGTCTTTGTATTTCGCGACACCCGGGAGATACTTACGATCAACGAGGAACTCGAGAGAAAAACATTAGAACTAATAGACGAGCGAAACAAGCTTGACGCGATCTTCAACAGCAACATCGAGGGGACATTCACTATAGATAACGATTGGAACGTCACGTCATTCAACAACTCGGCCGAGAAGATTACTGGCTATAAAAGGAGCGAGGCTGTCGGCAAAAAATGCTGGGAGATCTTCAAGTCCCGATTATGCCGGAATGGCTGTCACATGGAACAGACAATCGGTAAGGGAAAATCGACGATCGGCAATGAGCTCGAAATAAATAACAAGCAAGGGGTAATGGTTCCGATACGCGTGAACTCTGCGATACTTCTGAACAACAAGCGCGAAAAGACCGGGGCCGTGGAGACTTTCGTTGATATTTCTGAGATCAAGAATCTTTCCGCCCACCTGCAAGAGAAATTCCGTTATGATAATATCATCGGCAGAAATAAGGAGATGGACAGGGTCTTTACCCTGCTGGACAGCGTCTCCCAGACAGACTCATCGGTGCTGATCACGGGCGAGAGCGGAACAGGGAAAGAACTCGTTGCCAGAGCGATCCATCTTAACGGCGCGAGACAAAAGGGTCCATTCGTTGCACTCAACTGCAGCGCCTTTGCGGAGTCTCTTATAGAAAGCGAACTGTTCGGGCACGAAAAAGGAGCGTTCACCGGCGCGATCAACACGAAGATTGGCAAGTTCGAGTTAGCGCAAAGCGGAACGCTGTTCCTCGATGAAATCGGAGACATCTCCTTGCCGATCCAAACGAAGCTTCTGCGCGTTCTCGATACTCGCCAGTTCGAGAGGGTCGGCGGCAACAAGACTATCAAGATGAACGCTAGGATCATCGTAGCGACAAACAGAGTCCTGCAGGACGAAATAGAAGCCCGAAGATTCAGGAAGGATCTTTTCTACAGGATAAATGTCATCAACATCCATCTCCCTCCACTTAGGGAAAGAATGGACGACTTCCCGTTACTCGTCAATCATTTCATAAAACATTTCAACGAGAAATTCTCGAGATTTATCGTTCGTTTCTCGCCTGAGGCTTACGACCTGCTGACCAAGCACGACTGGGCGGGCAACGTGCGGGAACTGGAGAATGTTATTGAACATTCATTTGTCCTGTGCGGCGGAGACGTCATCCGGATGGAGTGTCTTCCGGAGAGAATCAGGGTGGCTACTTACAACGGCCACGCTACGACTCCATCCACAATCAAAGGCGCGGAAAAAACAGTAATTCTTAACGTGCTCAAGAAGCATAAGGGCAGCAGGGTCAAGGCCGCCACGGAACTCGGTATGAATCCATCGACGCTGTGGCGGAAGATGAAAAAGCTGGGGATTTAGGTTTTAAGCCGAAAAATGCAATATACCACGGAATTTACTTTCTCAGTACTCCGGCATCTTAAGGCAGCGTTCAGCAAGACGGTTGAGTGGAGACATGGATCACAACACCCTGAAGGACGTGGATTTAAATAGAATCCCTGAGGAAGATTTTCCATCCTTGACTTTGGAAGATGTCGCCAGATTGAGGGATATTATGGGAAATGGACTGTACCGAGACTTCATCGAAACTGCGCTTTATACAGGGATACGAGTGAGTGAGATTAGAAACCTGAGATGGGACGATATAGATATTATCAACAAGAAGATACGAGCGAAGAACACTGAGTCGTTCTCCCCCAAGTCGAAGAGGGAACGGACCATTCCACTGCATCCTGCGCTTGAAGAAATCTTCTCACTCCGCTCGCAGGTTGACCATTCCCCATTCGTATTTCTAAGGGACGATATGAAGCAAGTTGATATTTGTACGGTAAACAAAGTCTTCAGGAGATACTGCAGGGTGGCAGGAATACACGAGCGTTTTCATTTTCATAGCCTGCGTCACACGTTCGCCTCTCATCTTGCAATGACCGAGTGAGTCTCTATTTCATTCAGAAGATCCTTGGACACCGATCGATTGAGACGACCACACGCACCTACGCTCACCTGCTGCCTGAGCCACTATTGTCTGCGGTGAAGGGGCTGCCGTATCGAATTCATGTCGGAATATAATCGGAATGGAATGTGCAAGAGGAGACGAGCATGAAATTTATTCGTCAAAAACCCGTCAAATTGTTTTGTCTTGCAGCGTTTTGGGGGACGTTACACGACGACCCGATAGTATTTCTGCTGACTCTTAATCAGTGGGTTGCAGGTTCGAGTCCTGCATGGTGCACTGTACCCGCTTCCCCCATTCACACGCCGAGATCGTTAAGGCCGTGTACCATGAAAGCTACCTGCACTGCAAGTGGTGTATCTCCCCTTGTGACTAAGACCCTTTTATAGAAGAGCTCCTACGATTCCTCTCCTGCACCACCATAACTTTCCAGATCTTCAATCGGGATGCGGTTTCCATTCGAGTCGATGAAAGTAACGGGGGCTTCGCCCATCATCTGACGCAAAGTGTTTTTGAGCTTTACCGATTGGATAAATAAATCATGCTCAGGAACAACGTCGGATGAATGGATAGGACTCTTGAAGTAGAACGAGAGCCAATCTTGAATCCCGATCTTGTGCGCCCTTTGAGCAAGATCCATAAACAAAACGAGGTCCAGCACAATCGGCGCAGCAAGAATCGAGTCGCGACAGAGGAAATTAATCTTCAACTGCATCGGATATCCCATCCAGCCGAAAATGTCTATGTTGTCCCATCCTTCTTTGTTGTCGCCTCTCGGCGGATAGTAGTGTATTCTCACTTTGTGATAATAGTCCTGGTACAGATCCTTGTACAGCTCCGGCTGCAATATCGTATCCAGAACGGACAGCTTGCTCTCCTCTTTCGTCTTGAACGAATCGGGATCGTCCAGCACTTCACCGTCCCTGTTTCCGAGAATGTTGCTTGAAAACCATCCGTTCAATCCCAACATTCTCATCTTCAACATCGGGGCAATCACAGTCTTTATCAGGGTCTGTCCGGTCTTGAAATCCTTTCCCGCCACGGGAACTCCTTTCGCCTCTGCCAATTCGACGAGAGCAGGAATATCGTTTGTCAGATTTGGCGCGCCATTAATAAACGGAACCCCCTCCGAGATTGCCGCGTAAGCGTAGAGCATGCTCGGAGAAATTTCCGGATCGCTGTCCTTCATGCCCCGCTCGAAGGCTTCCAGACCTTCATGCACCTTCTTTGTCGAAGCATAGATTTCGGTGCTCCCGCACCAGACCATGACCATTCTATCTACTTTTCTTGATTCCCTGAACCCTCGAATGTCCTCTCTTAACTGTTCCATCAAATCGAACTTCGTCTTTCCTTTCTTGACATAATCTCCCTTTAGGCGCACGACATAGCGCTGCTCAAATACGCCGGCCATCGGGCGAACGTTTTGCATATCTCCCTTCACCTTGAGCAGGTCAGATTCGGCAAGCACTTTTGCATAACTCGCCCCTTCAAATGCGTCTTCGTCTCTGATATCCCATCCAGCAAATTCCAGCTGACTCAGATCGGCCAATGGAACAAAGTCTTTTATTAGTGGGAATCTGTTCTCTGATCTCTTGCCAATTCTGACTGTTCCCATCTGTGTCAGGGAACCGATCGGCTTGGCGAGACCCTTTCTCGCCGCGAAGATCCCGGCCAGGAACGTGGTCGCGACGGCTCCATTGATCCCGACTATTAAAACTCCCAGTTTGCCTTCAGGCTTGTCGATTTGGATGGCTGTTGTCATGATTTGCCTCTTCCATAAATTTTGAATTATGATATTATCAAGGTCGAAGCGTTTCTCCTGAATCCTCCGATAGCGGCCGTTGATATGCTATAATGGAATTTCTTCTCCAGAAAATCCACACATAAAATTGCTGATCTTAGATGCCTGATTCAAATTGAAAAAATGAAATGTCTTGATGAACTAAAGCGTCTTACATTCGTCTACAAATGAGAAGGCAGATGATCAATAGGTCAAGGGGCTTAACATTTGTGCGGACGCACGGTCAAGCACTTCGAATACGAGTTCACAAATATCTCTTCACATTATGACCGGAATATTTCGTTCAGGTGAATTATAAAGAGACATCTCTTAGCTTTCAGTGGCTGTCAGAAGTCCTTATGAAAGCAGAAACGAATTCACCTAGCATGGACGAAGCATCGGCTCAACCATCGAAAGATTTAGTAACGGCAGTTGTGAATCGGAAGGATGGACTTTTCAACTCAGCAGGCAATGTTCAGGAGAAAGGGCTACATGTTCTTCAGATCGGAAGTATCTCGCCAGATTTACACCCGTTCATCGTCCACAGCGCAGGGTTAAGTAAAGAAATGAAGATAAGAGTATCGAGGTAAGTATATGTGGCTAACGAGGCTCGCTCTCAAATATCCAATTTCAACATTGATGGGTTCGATCGCGGTGTTTGTGCTTGGACTGGTTTCATTCCTACAGCTTCCCATAGACATGCTGCCGAACATTCAGATACCGGTCGTGTCGGTGATTACTTACTACAACGGAGCTGCTCCCAGCGACATGGAACAGTCTGTGACAGTCCCTATCGAGCGATCGGTCAGCAGCACTAATGATGTGAACTATGTCCAGTCGGCGACGCGCGAGGGAGTTTGCAGGGTTTACGTTTACTTCAACTGGGACGCGAATACGGACGTTGGCCTTGTCGACGTCATTCAGAAAATAAACAGAACGTTCAGCCTGCTGCCAACTGGCGTTTCGCAGCCGATCGCATTACGTTTCGACGTTTCTAATCTTCCCGTATGCACAGTGGTTCTTAGTAGCGACATGGATGAGAGAAGTCTGTACGATCTTGCATATAACGTCATAGAGCCTCAGCTTGAACACCTAGACGGTGTCGCATCTGCGGGCGTGACCGGCGGAAAGATCAGAGAGGTTCACGTCGTGCTCAATAGAAACAGGATCGAAGCGCTTAATCTGCCATTGCAGGATGTGACCAACGCCGTCGCTCAGTCGAACCTGATCATCCCGTCCGGAGATTTGAAAACCGGAGTCTTCGATTATTCGCTGACAACGGAGAGCCAATACAACGTCATACGTCCGATGGAGAACCTGGTGGTCAAGGTGATTAACGGAGTGCCAATCCGCATCAAAGATTTGGGTTATGTCGAGGACTCATATCAGGAGCAAACACAGATAGTCAGGGTTAATGGACATCATGGAGTTGTTCTCCGCGTTCTGAAATCGCCGGACGCGAATACGGTGGATGTCGTCGATGAGATCGTGAGATCTTTGCCAAGGCTCCAGGGTGTTCCCCCTTCGGTGAGTACATCGCTTTCTTTCGACCAGAGCACTTACATCAGAGATTCGATCAGCGGCTTGCAACAGGAGGCTGCGCTGGGAGCTCTCCTTGCAGTGGTTGTGATTCTTCTTTTTCTCAGGAACTTCAGAAGCGCGCTCGTGATCTTCGTGGCGATTCCGCTGTCGATGCTCGTGACATTTATTTATTTTAGGTTCAGCGCGACTACACTAAACATCATGACACTCGGCGGTCTTGCGCTCGGTGTCGGCAGGCTGGTTGACGACTCAATTGTCGAGCTCGAAAACATAACCCGACATTATAATTTGATGGAAAAGGCGAACGTCAGCCGGATTCAGGCAACGCTCGATGCGGCACTCGAGGTGGCAGGACCGATCTTCATCTCCACCATAACGACGGTTATCGTGTTTCTGCCGGTCATATTCTTAAGCGGTGTAACTAAGCTGCTCTTCCTTCCGCTTGTGTTGACAATTGCGATCGCGCTTTTTGCATCCTTCTTCGTGTCGAGAACCGTTACCCCGCTCTTGTGTTACAAAATCATGAAGCCGGAAGAGGAGCTCGACCCCAATTCCCGGAAGTTCCTCGACAGGCTCAGGCTGAGTTCGAAGAAATTCTTCGAAGAATTGGATGCGTATTACCAAAGAGTGATCGGGTACGCTATAAGCCATAAGCGGCATGTCATCTTCGGGGTTTCGGGTTTCGCAATACTTTCTTTTGCGTTATTCAAATTTGTCGGCACGGAATTTTTCCCGGACAGTGACGAAGGCCAGTTTAGTCTCTCTGTGAAGCTGCCGGTGGGGACCCGCATCGAAGAGACTGAGAAGTATATTGCGAAAGTCGAGAATGCCATCTGGAAGAACGTGCCGGAAACAAAAGCGATAATCTCCGTGCTTGGTGTTCCCAGCCAGAAGAGCGGCAGCCTTTTCGGCTCGAACCCGGGAACTTATGCAGCGAACGTGCAAGTTCAATTAATCGAACCATCACAACGATCCCGCTCTGAAGCAGAGATCATAAACGCAGTCAGACCGGTGTTAATGTCGCTCCCCGGTGCGCGCATCTTCGTGACGCCCGGCGGTTTCTTGCATTTCCTTTTGAACTTCGGATCCGCTGCACCGATAGATGTGGAATTAATGGGGTTCGACATTCCGACATCAAATCGTCTCGCCAGCCAGGTGCTTGACATTGTGAGATCGACGCCCGGAGCAACCAACGTCCAGATTACTCGCGACCCAAATCTTCCTCAACTCTGTGTCGTGGTTGACCGGGACAAGGCCGGAACCCTTGGTGTAAACGTTGGAGATGTTGCAAACACCGTGGCCACTGCAATCGACGGCTCGGTAGCTTCACTCTACACCGATCCACAGAATGGAAACAGCTACAACATACTTGTTCGTCTCAATGAAACTGACCGTAACAGGATTGATGACATAAGGCAGTTGACGGTAAACAGCAGTCAGGGCCAGCTCGTGAAGCTTGGAAACATTGCGAGTGTCGTGATGGAGAATTCACCTGTTGAAATCGACAGAAAGTATCAACAGAGAATAGTCGACATAACTGCAAACGTTTCGGGCAGAGATCTGGGAAGTGTTTCGGGAGATATCCAGAAGAAGCTGAATCAGATTGTTGTCCCCTCAGGATTTCAAGTGATTCAAAGCGGAAACATCGAACAGCAGTCGAGCACGTTCAGATCGCTGCTACTTGCCCTCGTGCTTGCCATCATCATGGTGTACATGGTCATGGCTTCGCAGTTTCAGTCGCTTGTCGATCCATTTATCATAATGTTTACAATTCCTCTCGGAATTGCCGGCGTGATCTGGGCACTGTTCCTAACACAGACTACTTTGTCTATTACCTCGTTCGAAGGTGTCATTGTAATGGTCGGCATAGTTGTATCGAATGGAATATTGCTCATCGACTACATCAACAGGCTGCGGAAGCGAGGAATGGAGCTGCATGAAGCTGTCATGCTTGGAGGAAGGACGAGGCTGCGTCCCATATTGATGACATCGTTAGCGACGATCACAGGACTATTGCCGATGGCATTCGGGATGGGTGGTGACAGATCACAAGCTCCGCTTGCGATTGCAGTCATCGGCGGTCTCACGGCGTCGACATTTCTGACATTAATTTTTGTCCCGACGCTCTACACTATCTTCGAGGAGAAATTTAAACGAGCGATGTCGGAGGATTCAATGAAAAGAGGAGAAGTCAAATCAAGTTAACGAGCGTTAGAGAAATCGTTCGGGGATCGCTCCCGGTGGCGAAATGTGTTCCTACTTTATCAAGACCATTTTCTTAACAGTTGAGTAGCTCCCAGCCGTGAGTCTGTAGAAGTAAATTCCACTCGGCAGGTCGCTCGCATCAAATTTCAACCTATAGCCGCCCACCCTTTGCTTCCCATTAACCAATGTTGCTATCGTCCTGCCGAGCACGTCATAAACCTTTAAGGTTACATAGCTGATAGCTGATAGCTAATTACTGTTGACGGATTAAACGGATTTGGATAATTCTGGTACAGGTCAAATTGAGTGGGCAGTCCAGCGACATCACGAGAAACACCCGTTACTATTCCATTTATTTGTATGTCGTCAATATACAATGAGCCGCCGTTGAGCAACGCCGAATGCAATCGCTTGACTGCAAAACCTTTGAAAGTCCCGGTGGATGCATCTGAAGCGTCCAGCCACATCCCTACATATTTCCAGCCGTACCAGTTCAAAGTGTCGACAGAAACAAGCCTTTCCGTTGAAGACCCAAAGATGAAGTCAAGCTCGTTTCGACTGTTATCGCCGAATACCCACATGCCGACGGAATATGCTCCGCTCAAGTCAAAGCCTGCTTGGTTCTCAACTGCACAGACGGCTTGCGAGGAGTCGAACTGATACTGCAGAAATCCCGCGTCGTTCCCATCATAGCTTCTATATGCGTAGCTGAAGCTGCTCGAGGTCGTGTCAACTCCAATTGTCCAAGAGCTTGCAGACGGCTGAATCCATTGACTCGACGATGTCTCGAAGCCGTCTATGACTGAGCCGCCGGTGGTTTCTGATGTGTCAACTGTGAACGTGATTGAGTAAGTCGACCTGCTGAGATTTCCGTAATAGTCCGCGAGTCCCGGTTGGAGGGAAGCAGTGTATTTCATCCCCGGCACGAGACCAAGAGACGATCGCAGGGCTATGAGCGTCAGATTGTTCGAGCTCTGCTGAAACATATCTTTTGTGAATGCGACCTTCTTTCCCGTCGAGTCGACAAACGTGACCCGCGACGGGAACGAATTGTACACGATTGGTTCGTTCAATATGAACTCGAAGTAAGCCCTGGAGACAGAAGTGCCGCCATATTGCGGTGACGCCGCAACTAAAGTGGGACCGGATGTGTCTATGGGAACTGTCGCAAACTTGAATGTGTATGGCGCCGCGATCGCCCGGCCGTTCGATGCCTTTGCCCCCGTATCTATCATGACGCTGTAAGTGGTCGACCAGGCGAGGAGTGTATTAGGATGAGAGAATGTCAGCAGTGTTCCATTAGGGTTGAACGACAGCTGACCAGGAACCTTTGGCGTGATGTTGAATGCGGAATTCACGGATGAAGAATCCATAGGTGTGTTAAAACTGACCGTGACGTCCGAATATGCTGGCACAGCCGTATCGCCAGAGGCCGGAGATGAGCTCACTGCAAATACTTTTGTCGTGTCATAAGAATGTATGAGGTCGAAATAATGATGCCAGTTCCAATACTTGCCGGGGTCGGTGTGGTCGTTGCAGGTCGCGTAACTCGCACCAACGTATTGAACGTATTGAGCAAAGGGTATGAGATTAAACCATGGATAGGTCCACCCATCATGACCGAACACGTGAAGTGAATCTTCAGCAATTTTGTATCTGTCACAGAGGTACTGTGTCAGATGTGCGGACGATTCGTACATCACTTCGGTGAAATAGGACGGGTCGGTCACGAATCCTTCATGTTCGATACTTATGGTGATCGGGTTCCAGCAGCGAACTGCCCATGCCTCGTCTGCTTCGTGAACGAGCTGCTCAATGTATCCGTCCTGACTCCTTATGATGTAATGTGAGCTCGCCTGTGCTACCGAATTTTGAAGCCACGACACGCTTGCATCGAACGAGCCTTCGGTATCATGGATGATCACAAATGCAATTGGTGTTCCGTTTCTCGAGCCGTAGTTCTGGCTTGGGTTCCAAACTGCGCCCGGGTAGTCTGCTCCGCCGGCGACGACTCCCGAAGTCCTCCCTGGCTCAGCCGGTATTGGATTTTTTTTTGCCCGGAAACCCTTTTCCTTCACGGACTCAGGAAAATTATCGAGATTTACTTTTTGAGCCGGAATAATTATTCCTCGTTCGTTGACGCCAATTTGTAAGTACTGTAGAGTATGATAGGCAAATTCGAGAGCGATCTCTTTTTGCGGAATGCCGCTGAAGCGGGCTATCACTCCCGACCATGACGAGAGATCACTGGTGACGGTCGCCGAGTCCCGGTTGCCTTCATCCCGATAATCCGAGAGAAGTGCCGCCGCACCTCTGATATTCTGGTAGGCATCGTTCTTGAGTGAGTCGGTAGGCAATCCGATTAGCTTTGCCGCACTGTCGAGAGAATGACCGAACCAATCGTCATCGCGCAAGCCCATGACGCCAAACGAGGGCGGCTGCATGTCAGGAGAACGGTTTGCGAGCTCCTCCGGAGTATGCGTTATTTGCACCCACCTCGTCTGATTGTAAGCGATGCCTTCCAACAGCGGTTGCGGCACATTGAATTCCGTCGAAGCAAGTTGGAAATATGTTTTCATCTCCGACGGATTTTGAGGGAAGGCCCGGGCACTAAATAGGATAAAGATTAGGAAAAGAAGGTTCTTCATGAATCACCGTTATTGAAGCTATTGGCTGTTAGCCGTAAGCTATCAGCTCTCAGCCATTTGTTATATACCGTTTACTTTTCTTGAACGTTAAGGCCATAATCGAACTTGTCGAAGTAGATGTTGCTTTCGTTCGTCTCCATCTCGCCTCTTTGAAAATCTACATTGTCCGACCGAAAATATTTTTTTGCCGGCGCGAGAATCTGGTTGTTGTCGGAATTCGCTGCCATGCGATACTGGTCGAGTCCGCCAAAGTAAAAATCGTGCACAATCTTTCTCTGCTTAGGAGTCAAATCCATCATGTATCTTGTCGCAGCAATTCCCATGTAAGGATCGACGGGAATCCAGCCGTACGGAAGAACAAAAATTTCCGTCCAATCATGAATGTCCTTTGCATTTGGAAATGTGAACCAGCCGGATTGCCAACGGGCAGGAATTCCATTGTAACGACAGAGGGTTATGAATAGCATCGCCTCCTGTCCGCAGTCGCCGTATTCCTTCGTCAGACAATAATCACTGATGTTGTCTATCGTCGAGTATTCTCTTGCAAAGCTGTATTTAATATTTCGTGAAACCCAATCGTAAATCTTCTTCGCACTAAGAAGCGGATTGCGTTCTCTGCCAAGAATCTCTTTCGACAACTTCTTGATCCTGTCAGTAAAAACTATGTTCGGAGCTTCATCTGTAAACTCTGTGCGGATCGAATCAATCGCGAGACGGTCGGCTACTACTATTCTGCCCTTTTCAGGAAAATCAAAGACGTTTTCAAATGCGCGAGACCATGGATGGGACGTCGGCATTTTGTACTTGCCAAAATTAAAATGGACTCCGAATGTCCTGTAGGTATATTCGATTGTGAACTTCGCGCTTCCGTTCGAGTCTGCCGGCTGCTCCATATAAACTGAACGAATTGGACTTTCAGGCCCAGCGATATTAATCGGGTCGCTCGAAGATGAGATCAAATTGAAATCCGTCTGGAAGGGAAATTGTTTCGGAATCGGGAGCCAGGCCTTCACAATCTCGCCGGGCTTTGCGGCTCCGGAATCGGCGATTACCTCCGTCTTCATTCTGAAATCCTTTGGCAATACGTACGGGGTACTCGAACTGTCCGCCGCCTTTTCTATTGAGATGCAATCATTGAGCAAAGCGTCGTGAAATTTCCGATTGTCGGGAAACGGAATCCTCCGTGCAGCAATAGCCGCATTGCGGAAAAATAAATTGCTCCTGCTCGTGCCGACGAATCGCAAAGTGTCATCGATTATTCTCGCATCGAACTTTCCTTCCTTCAGCCATCGTTCAAAATCAGCCCTCCAAATATTTTTGACGCTGTGCTCAAGTTCCGCATACAGCTCATCTGCTGTCAACGAATAATCGATTCGAATGCGTCTCATCCTTTCTATCTGATAAAGAATAGTGTCTTTTGCTGCTGAAGAAAGCGTGTTCTGATTTTCCTGCAGAACTTTTTCTAACTGCAAGGTGGCTTCTTTGAATTTACCTTTGTCCTCCAAGCGCATCGCGTCAGAACATAATGTCGTCTGCGCAACGGCACCGTTTCCCAAACAGATTAAGAGTCCAACAATGAGAACATGCGGTGCGATACTAATCGTCGGTTTAGATTTCAATTTTCACCTCCTTGGGCCCAGCATTTCTTTCCCAAAATAACATATGGCGTGTGCAGTGAAAGCGCCAATCTTGTCTACTTTATCAGAAGAGCTTTCTTCGTCATAGTATGTGCTCCGAACGACAATCTATATAGATATACTCCACTGGTCAATCCTGTCCCGTCCAACACGACTTGGTGATATCCCGCCCTTTGCTCTCCCTTCAGCAGTGTCATCACTTCCCTTCCGGTCATGTCGTACACTTTGAGCGTGACGTAACTGTCTTCGGGCAAGCCAAGGGAGATTGCGGTCGTTGGATTGAAAGGATTGGGATAATTCTGGAGTAACCCATATTCCCTGGGCAGGACTCCGTTGTTCTCGACCACGGCCGTCGGATTATCTTCAGTGCGAAAGCTCAGAACAAATGCGTCACCCGCCGTGCTGTCTCTGTTGCCGTCAAGCAGGACTCCGTCCGCTGAACTTGCCGTGCCTTCAACGCGGATTGTGAAGCGCGTTCTGTATGGTAGTTTCAATTTCAGTGTGAGGGTGACGGTTGTGTTGTTTCCCGAGAATGACAATGTCCCGTCGACAGTTGGGGTTATGGAGAAGGCTGTCCGGACGGAGGCGGTATCCATAGGTTTGGAAAAACGTACCCCTATGATTCCTGAGACGGAATATGTCGTGTCATTATTTGTTGGCTTCGCCAGGGTGACGTATGGCGGGATTGCAGCTTCAGTGGTGAATGACAATGTGAATGCATCGCCGGGCGTGCCGTCACTATTTCCATCGATGAAAAATCCCGTGACTGATTTCGCCGAGCCTCCGATAGTCAGCTGATATTTGGTCAGATGTTCAAAATGCGTCCGCGGCACGAACGAAAGAGTCATGAAATTGTTCTTCCACGTAATAGAGCCATCGACAAAGGGAAAAATAGAGAATGCATTCCTGACCGAAGCTGTATCCATCATCTTTGTAAAAGAAATATCAATGGAAGAAATTGCGTTCACATTCAATGAGTTGTTTGCCGGGGAGGTTGAAGTGACAACCGGTGGCAGAAGTGTTTGGAGAATGCGATCGACAAAAGCCACTTCACCTTTCGCAAGTAATACCTCGACCGAATCCTCAGAATAGCCTTCGGACTGGTATTCGATCGTGTGCCTTCCCGAGGCCAGCGAATCGAACAGATAATATCCGTTGTTGAAGTTGTCCCCCGAGTAGACACGGTTCTCAGGCAGAATCCGCACCGATGTACCATTCACGGGCTGTCCATTATCGCCGTTCGTTTGAATTCCTGCAACGATGCAGAAGGTATCTAACGGAACACCGTAGTATTGGAGGAAGCCGTTCAAGATTCCGTACGCCTCCATCTTGCGGTAAGAGTTATTCATCAAGCGGCGAGTCTCCGGAAAGTAATCATGGAATGAGCCTTCCGAGAGCTCGCCGGGCATCAACAGACCACTCAACACACCGAGATTATATCCGCCGTTCGGTCCGCCGTAAAATGTGTAATCGAGGTAGACACCTGTCTTTCCACCGACATTTCCGGGGGAAGACTGCGTTCTATCATTCGCTCTAATGTTGTTATAAACAAGCGACGACATGTCGATCGCCTGGGAGAATGCTGCCTTTCTGGTCGCGATGTTCTCCTTCAGCAAGACCATCGTGTAATTTGTCGAAGTGTTGGTGCCGCCCGTGGCGTTGGAGTGGATGGAATGGAACCAGTTCACATTGTTGGCATTAGCAAGTGTCCATCGTGCTGTCAGGCTCGGTTCGGTGGGATCTCCATTTACCGGATCATACGGATAATCGTTTGTGTTCCGTGTCAGGATGACGGTCGCTCCGTGCGCCTCGAGCAAGGGTTTCAGTAAAAGCGCCTTCTGAAAATTGCTTTCCGATTCCCAGAAATCAATTCCCGGATCTGGAACGACATGCCTGTCATTAGCAGGATTGTGTCCGCCATGACCGGGATCGATGCAGAATTTCAGTCCGTACAGATCGCTGCGCTGAGCAAGAAGAGATGAAGACACAAACAAGATTACTAAGGAAAGTTTTAGAAGGAGTTTCATCGCGACTCCTCCTCAGAGTAGCTGATCATATAAATATCGCCGTTCAGCGAACTACACACAATTTCATTTTCAGTCGGGGAACACGCCGGATAAAGTTCAATCACGTCGTTTGTATTTGTGAGCTGGACGACCGTCGCACCATCGGCTGAAACACAGTAGATATCGGAACTGAGAACCGTATTGCCGTCGTCCTTGTCGTTTGTATAGACGATCCATTTCCCGTCTCGAGTCCAAACCGGATTGTCTTTTCTACCGAGCATTCTCAGAACATTCCCATCCAAATCAGATATGAACGCACCGTGGTCCATTTCATATGCGAGAAGTTTTGTTCCGTCCGGCGAGAGAGATGGCCAGATGTAGCTTCCGTTTCCCAGCGGATCAAGCACAACCTTCTTGCCGTTTTTCAGGAGGATGATCTTTGTGTCTTCTATGCCGAGCAAATGAACGCCGTTAGCAACGTCCACTGAAGTGGCATTCGCAATCACTCCTTTCTTCGAATAAACCACCGACGAACGCACAAATATCGGCAATGAAACGTCTTCTCCCCTTTCCAGTACCGTCGTCGCGCTCGAAGAAATGTCCTGCGTCACCAATTCCTGCGAGCGAAGGGGAGATGCTTCATCGAGCGTTCGACGATAAGAAATTGTTTTACCATCATCGGATAATGCAAAACCAAAACCTGACCGCGGCGCATCGGTGATCTGACGAGAGGATTTGCTCGAAAGGGTAAATTCCCAGATTCCACTGAAATCCTGGGTCGTATAGTAAAGCTGTCTGCCGTCAGGAGAAAAGACGGGCTGACTCCATTGCTGTTGGCTGCTCAAAGGAAGCTTTTCGACGGAGACTGCATGCATCTGTGCAAATAGTGGAACGGCAAAAAATAAACCGACGAAAATGGAGATAAAGGTTCTCACATGAAATCCTTCCTTATGACCTTTTGAAGCGCAACTCACTTATATCGATTCACAGAGAATCTGAATTACATAAGAAAAGTGAGCCGCGCCTTCCCTTGTCTTCACTTCACCAATACCATCTTCTTCGTTACTTTGAATGTTCCGGTATCGAGTCTGTAGAAGTAAACACCGCTCGCCAACTTACCCGCATTGAAAGTGACAACGTGGCTTCCCGGGTTCTGTTCTTGATTCACAAGCGTTGCGACTTCCCTTCCGAGCACATCATATATTTTCAGAGTAACGCGGCTGACCGCTGAAAGCTGATAGCTGATAACTGTGCTGGGGTTGAATGGGTTGGGATAGTTCTGTTCTAATGTCATCTGCGTCGGAATCGACGGCTGACTGCTCTGTATGCGCCACGCGAGTGCATCGAATTCTATTATCTGTCCGACGCTGTCGCTGCCATCTCCTAACTTCACATAACCGCTGTCACCACTCGCAAATGGATATGTGCCCAGTGAAACCCATGAATCCTTGTATTGACTCTGATCCACTACCACCGTTGCCGAATTGCCGGCATAAAATATCCGATAGCGCGCCGCTCTTGCGGTGCCCGACGCGATATATGCAAAGACCTCGTAGCTGCCGGTTTGTAGCAGTGCCGGCTGTGACCAGCTTGCTGTACAGGTATCGCTATGTCGGGTGTACGTATACCAAAAATGCCCGCCATAACCGGAAGTTCTGTCAAGCCATAGCGACATGGAAGCAGGCTTGGAGTTGTTGAGTGTGAATCCGCTCTCGAACTGAAGATCATCAACGATCGAATCGCTTATTGCGGGCGCGACATACCGGACTGAAACACCCCACCATGCATTATTCAAATTTTGATTTCCGTTGTTGTAGCCGGGCCAATCGTATTGAACGTCCTTTCCATTTGGACTTGGGTAGGCGACGTTTTTATTGCCATACGGATCATTCACGATTACCGTCCCCTTTTGGTTGCCCACGCCGTTGATGACGACTATATGTCCCGCCTCGGTCAATCCATTACAAAGCGTGTAGGGATGACCCGTGCTCACTTCGCTCGTCACGGTGTCGAGTGAAGGTGCATCGAGCTCTGAGGCAGTTAACCCATGGTAACCGTAATAGCTTACCATCATGTGATACGGGTCGCTCGTGTTCCACATATATCCGTACCCGCCTCCTGCTCCAGAACTTCCTGATTGAAAATACACTCCGTGGAAATGGTACGGCTCCAAAACATAGTTCCCCCACGCATTTACATGCCTTGTTGGGACGGCGAGTTGATTGTTCCATGGTGGAAGCAAATTGTAGTACGCGATGACCATGATTGCTGACGTCGGTCCGCAAGCACTGCTTCCGAGGTTTCCGAATCCATATGGAGTATCCCACACTTGGTTAACGTATGGCACTTCGAAAAACGGTGTCGCGGAAGGAGTGCCCCCCGGAGAGACGGACTCAGTCTCCTGTAAAGATTTTAGGACGGTTTCATTCTGAACAAGACTTTCCGATCCAATTTCGATAGAAGAGTTTATCCTTAGTGAATTTTTCTCAAGCGTCGCGCTGTACAATGTGTCGTTGTTATAAGCCGTATAGTGAACAATATTATCGGCTCCTATACTTGGCTCAGTTTCAAATATGCCTCTCGTCGATGTTAGACGAACGTTCTCTTCTCCATCATACGAAATCTGATAGAGATTTGAGCTGACAAGAGTGTCATTTTGCGTCCTTTCACGGACAACGATCAGAGAGACTCCATCCGGTGTCCATACGGGATCTGTACCATCACCGAGAAAGTATGTCTTTTCATCCTGGGCATCGAACACATACAGCCTTCCGTTCAGACTTGAATAACATAATCTTGCGCCAACGGGAGACCACAATGGCGTCATGCATCCGGCATCCGAAACTCGTCGCACCTTCTGCGATTGAATGTTCATGACGAAAACACGTCCACGGCCATCGGTGTAAGCTATGCTGTTGCCGTCAGAAGAGATTTCCACAATATTGGAATATGTTCCAATTGGAATTTGCCGCACCGCTGTTCCATTTCGAACAAAGACAACGCTGCCGACAGAATAAGCGATGGCACCATTCGCAGCAAAGCTTACCTGTCCAGATTGCGGAACGGGTGGATGAAGAAGATTTACTTTCTTTGTTGAAATATTCAGGAGCGCCGGCGCTTGCGTTCCGTCACCGAAAATTTCCTTGAAGCCAATCGTCGACCTGTCCGGCGAGAGTGTAGAATACATCCCGCAGCCCGGAGCGGAAAAAAGTTTTTCCGCCCTCGTCTCTCCCCTGGCCGGACCAACAAAATGCGCGAGATAGAGAGCTGTCCTCGTTTCATTTGTGAACACGATGCCGAACGGTGTCTCCACGGGACTGAAGACGTGCGAAGTAACAATTGCCCCGATCGAAGGCGGAGCACTTTTTCCATTCCCCGTCAAAAAAAAGAGAGAGCAGACGGCAAGAGGCAAACCGAAAGATTTATTCAATGACAGGTCCTTCTTTGAAACCCTGTCGCCTCATTTCAAAAGAAGTAACTTAATATAACCCACTTTTTCTCCGGCACGGAGCACGCAGATGTAGACTCCGCTCGGGAGGAGGCTGCCATCAAAGATCGCTTTGTAACTTCCAGGCGGAAGCTGTTGGTTAACCAATGTGCCGACAGATCTTCCAAGTACGTCATAGACCGCGAGCGAAACGCGTTCATAGCTCGGAATCGCAAATGGGATCGTGGTAGTCGGATTGAATGGGTTCGGATAATTCTGGTAAATGACAAACTTGGTCGGAATTCCCCCGGAGGCTAACACAAACGTTATGTTAGTAGTTCGGAAATTATCGTAGTTGCTGAAATTGCTGAAGCCATAATTATTTCCAGCACTAACTCTCCAGGCATAGATGGTAACGGGAATTAACGAATCAGCATCGGCGAATGTCGTGTCGGTGACGGTTGTGTCTATTAGCGGTGACACAAACGAAACTCCTTTGGTTAGTTGGAACCGATACTTCGTCGCGCTGTCCGCCCTGTTCCAGGTGAATGTCGGAGTCAGCGAGACATTTGTCGCTCCGCCGGCAGGGGTCGAGAGAACGGGCACGAGCGGGAAAGCAGTAGT
Organism: uncultured Bacteroidota bacterium; assembly: GCA_963704305.1. GTDB lineage: Bacteria > Bacteroidota > Ignavibacteria > Kryptoniales > JAKASW01 > JAKASW01. The sequence continues at coordinate 4,151,023 of OY969888.1, forward strand.
GAAATCTCCCGTCGTGGAATATGGACCGGTTCCGCCGGCATTTGCTGCACCGACACGCCAATAATATTTCTGAAAGCCGCTAAGACCGGTGACAGCATAGGTCGTGTCCGATTGAACTGATGCTTTCACGCCTGAACTGCTTGGGAACGTTGGGTCCGAAGAAACCTGAACCGAGTATGATGACACTAAACCTGGCGATCTCCATACAAGTAAGGTGGTATCCCTTGCAGGTGATCCGTTAGCGGGAGAAACCAATAGCGGAGTCGACGGCGCGTCTATTCTCAGAATGCCGGTTGGCGTGCTCTCATTGTTGTTTTCGTCAACTGAACTGACCGCATAAAATGTCGGACCATTCCCCTGTGGTACAGGGGGATCTGCGGTGTTTTCGCCGGTGACAAGAATCATGTTCGAGGCGCTGTCAAAATCAGACACCAATGAATTTGATTTTGAGAACCTGTAGACAACATATCTCGATGCAGTATCGCCGCTACCTGTCGGTGCCGGCACATCCCATTGCAATTCGGCAGGCGAGGCCGCGATTTGATCGTATTTCAAATTCGAAGGAGAATTCGGAGGGGTGGTATTTTTCCAACTCATCTGCGGAACCAGTGCCGGGTAGCGGTAGTAACTCTGTTCGAGAGAATCGGCAATGTGACCTAAGTTGCCGGTCAGACTGTTGGTGCTGAAGAAAATACTTCCGGCAACTTTCCCGTTCGACCTATTCTGTCTTATCTGATGCTCCATCTCACCGGCAGGCCAACTTGTAATTTGATACGCTGCCTGTCCGACGTATAGGTGCCTGTCGTTCGACGAAGTCGAATCTGCCCACCACGGCATGAGCTTGGCGTAATCTTGTCCGCCGCCATTTGGCCAATAAAGCTGCGGCGCGATGTAATCGATCGTCCTCTGCTGCAGCCATGCGATCGAGTTCGCATAAAGAACATTGTAGGCATTGAGCCCGGTGATGCCTTTTGGATAATTCGGTTGCCATATTCCGAATGGCGAAACTCCCCACTTTATTTGTGGCTTAACCGCATTTACGCTGTCATGAATTTCTTTGATGAGAAGGTTGACGTTGTCTCGTCGCCAGTCAGCTATGTTTGTGATCCCTCGATTATATAACCTGAATGTGGCAGTGTCCTGATAAGTTATTGGATTGTACGGATAGAAATAATCGTCGATGTGAATGCCATCGATGTCATATCTCCTGACGACATCCATGAAGACGGAAGTAACGTAATCCCGAACCTGCTGAAGTCCCGGGTTCAAATACTTCGTTGATCCGTCGAGCAGGATCCAGTCAGGATGCTTCACGGTGACATGTGATGGATCAGGACTGTCGTACGATTGAGTTGTATCGCGAAGTGCTCGATAAGGATTAAACCAAGCATGGAGTTCCATTCCTCGCTTGTGTGCTTCCTGGATTGCGAATTGGAGCGGATCGTAAAGCGGACTCGGAGCCATCCCCTGTTTACCAGTGAGCCAGTAAGACCACGGCTCGATATTCGATTCATACATTGCATCCGACTCGGACCTGATTTGGAAAAATACCGCATTGATTCCCATCGACTTCAATTGATCCAGTATGGAAATAAGCTGAGACTGCTGTTGAGAGACGGACAATCCCGGCGCGGTGGGCCAGTCGATATTCGTTACAGTTGCTATCCATGCACCGCGCAACTCGCGTTTCGGCGTGCTGGATAACTGTGCCGACGCAATGCCGGTGAAAACAATTTCGAAAAGAATCAGAACTCTGGAAAGGAAATTCAAGTTTCGTTCTCCGTATGACTTCTTGTTCGTGCGCTAACACCTAAAGCTTTTGTCGGATCAGATCCATGGGAAGACAACATACTTCCCCCTCTCTGGCTTTCAGAGAGGGGGAATAAGAAGGAATGAGTATGTTCTTATTTCAGCAGAAGCATTTTTTCTTTGAACACATTATCTCCGGCCCGCATTATGTAAAAATACGCACCGGATGGTAACTTTTCTCCGTTAAACATAACGTGGTGATATCCTGCATTCATCGTCTCATTGACCAGCAACGCCACTCTCTGGCCGAGCACGTTGTAAACCGAGATCTGAACCTCCACTTCTTTCGGCAAGTTGAAGTTGATCATGGTTGACGGGTTGAACGGGTTTGGGTAGTTCTGGAAGAGTGCGAACTCCTTCGGGATTCCGTTATTCTCCTCCACCGCCGTGACTCCGGTCCCGGTTTTGAATTGAACGGCGTTGGTGAATGTTGTCCCGCCGGTATCTATTGCACCAACCCGCCAGTAATACGTCACGTTGGCGTCGAGGGTGTCTGAAATTTGGACCGTTGTATCCGCTGCCGGCAAAACCATATTAATCAGAAGCGGAGAGAAATTGCTGACGGATGACACCTGCAAGTTATACGTCACCGCAAGCGGAGAAGGATGCCATGCGAAGGTGGCTCTTCGCGGAATGCCGGTTCCATGCGGTGAAGCAAGTGCCGGCGCCGAGGGAGCTGCTATGATTGTCGTAAAGGAATCTGTCGCCGAGAAGCTGCTGTACCCTCCTGCATCGTATGCGCTCACACGCCAGAAAAATTGAGTTAGATGATCCAGCCCGACGAGTTTCTTTGTCGTGTCCGTGATGGTCGAATCGTTCACAACAAATGTAGAGAAGGAGGAAGACTTCGAAAGCTGGAACAGGTATTTGACAGGGAAAGCGCTCGGATGCCATTTCAGGATGAGAGTATCTGCGCGCTGGTACTGAGCACCTTTCATTGTCACAAGCAATGGCTTAGCGGGGATGGTGAGAATACCGATGTCAGAAGTGGAACGCGGGATAATTTCGTAGCCGTTGTTTGGTGGTACACTCGACGTGTATTGGCTCACCGCGCCTACCAAGTTTATGGGATAAGGTGGTTCCGTCACTCCGCCGACGTTCGTGTTCTTGTTGATGAACATTTGGACAGAGTCGGTCGAGCCCGAAGCTTTCAAATAGATGCTCGCGTTTGTCGCGGCACCGGGCCATGTTCCCGACGATTTGGAAAGAGAATCAATCTCTACGAGTTGGCTCATATACTTCTCTGCATTCTGCAGAAAATAATGCAGGGCGAGCAGCTGAGGCTTCGGAACCGTGGCATTGTGCTTCAACAAACCGAAATGGAGTGAGTCCAATACCGGGGGCACGAATTCGATCAAGCCATGATATTGCTGGACTGTACCAATGACGAATACCGAGTCGCCGATTGCGAAGTTGGTTGAGTTGTTCAGGCCATAACTGAAAACATCGATTCCGGCAGAAGTGTCCTGGACACAAAACGAAGTATTACTTGAAAGAGCCTGGATGTTCGGCGTTGTGACAACTCCGGTTATCATCAGCGTGTCGTGGACAAGTGAATGAAAAGGAACAAGGCTTGTGGTATCCACTTTGCCAGCCTCAGCAATGCTTACTGTTGCTATCCCTGACACGACGGGAACAAACTCAAAGGCACCGATGCATGGATGTGTCGCATCGCGAGTCTTCCCGCTCTGATCCGTTGTTACACCGGGAATTACTGTACCCGCCCGATAGGCAGGCGAATTTGGAATCGCCGTTGAGTCGATACGAAGAGTTGTGCCCGAAACGAATTGTGGCGAGCCGCTGACTGAATTTGCATCTTGAGAAGATGCTGTCTCCCAACTCGCGAACGTCGCGCAATCGGTCGCACCGAACTTTCCTATTTTCCCATTGCTGCCTTGAGAGTAAAGAAGATTATAATTCAACGTCAGTGTGCCCGCATTTGCAGTTGTGACAATCGCAGCGTACGCAGTGTAAGCTGCAACATTGGTCGCGAATATATTATTCTCTACATTAGCGACGCGTGTTCCGGAGGTTCCGGTCAAGTCCATATAGAATGCTGCCTGTGTCGGAGGAGTAGCACCGGCAGTGTTAGTGTCTGCCATGTACACGGAGTTATAGTACACATTGGCTGTTATTCCAGCCGTCGTTGGCGTCGACAAGCCTATACCGATGTTCAATCCCTGATCAAGGTTCGGCAAAGTGAATCCGGTGATGGTATTGTTGTAGATGTTGTAAACACCTTGCGCGCCCGCCCAAATACCTTCGACGCCGTACGCGCCGGTGCTCGTGTTCACCGTTGACAGAAGGCTCACCTTGTTGTTGTAGATATTTATCGTGTCACTGCTTAAACCGATAATGTAAGCCCATATGCCAAAGCTTTCATATCCAGCCGAGGTTTGGTTGACATAGATATTATTTCCAAAAATGTTGGTATTACCTCCATAGTTGAGGAAAATCCCGCGTGTGCGAGCTGAAATATAGTTGTTGCTGAAAACCACATTTGTTGGAAATTGAGTCGGTGTTCCTGAAGCAGTGATTGCAAGTCCCTGTCCAGCGACTCCAACGGTGTTCGTCACACTACAATTGTCAATCGTAATGTTATCCGGCACATAATTTCCCACCGTGTCGGGGGAACTGCTAGTTGAATTTCGTAGATAGACTACGATCCCATAACTTACCGATTGACTAGCGGAGACGACAACGTTTTTTACCGTGATGTAGTGACTCTTGCCGTAAATGCGTATCGGGTTTGTGTTGCCGTTGGTGTTCGCAGCAGTGACGATCGATAAGTCCCTTGTTTTTCCCCCGGCCGTATTGGATCCATCAATAACGATATTCTCCGTGCTGTCGTGCTGTGATAATCCGTAATTGTACGTAGAAGTCGTCGTAAGATTTCTTACGCCGATTATCCACCCGCCTGACAGGCCAACGTTGTCTGCAGTCTGAGTAAAAGTGATTGTATCCACCGTGCCAGTGTACGGCTTAAAAGTTATGGTATGGCCATTTGTATTAAGACCTATGTTGACATTAGCCGGCTCGGTTAGACTGCTTGTGAAATAATAAATGCGATCTGATGTAATGCCTGCACCGGACTTGACGTTGAGCGAATCGCACGCCGCCTTGAGGCTTGCATAATGTGCAACCTCGCCGGTCACATTACCGGTGCCAATGGAATAAACTGATGGGCTCTGTGCCGATGCCGAAACACTCAGGCACATGAGCACGAAAAGAATAACAACATGCTTCATTCTGGACCCTCCCTGTTAAATTTTAGTTATGAAATCATAATTGTCTATTTTTGTTTCACCTCCTTCCCTGCCTCCAAACGGCAGGGCCTCGGATTAAATACCTTCTTCATTTCACCAACAACATTTTTCTTGTAGCCGTGTAAGTTCCTGCGACGAGCCTGTAAAAGTAAACTCCGCTCGGATACTTGCTTGCATCGAAATTGACCACATGAATTCCGGCAGTCTGTTTTTCATTTACCAGCGTCTCTAGTTCCCTTCCAAGCACATCGAAGATTTTCAACGAGACATAACCGTTGTCTGATAACTGATAATCGATCACTGTACTTGGATTGAACGGGTTCGGATAATTCTGGAATAGCAAGAACGAAACAGGCCGTACCACTTTGTCGTTTATTCCCGTCACTTTTCCGTTCACCTGTAAGTCATCGACGTACAAAGAGCCAGCCGTCAGTAATGCCGTCTTAAGGTGCCTTAATGCAAAACCTCGAAAGAGAGTGGTAGAAGCGTCAGACTTGTCTCGCCACATCCCGACAAATTTCCAACCGTACCAATCTATCGTATCGACTGGGACCACCTTCTCCGGCGAAGTGCCGAAGACAAAATCCAATTCGTTCCGACTGTTGTCACCGAAGACCCACATACCGACAGAATACGAACTACTAATATCAAATCCCTGAGTGTTCTCGACCTCGCAAACGGCATTGGCATTGGTGGTGTCGAACGAGTATTGCAAACCGCCAGCGTAACTTCCATCATACTTCTTGCCGGATTGTATCGTAAAATTCGTGGAAGAGGTGTCAATTCCAGTCGTACCATGATTGACTGCAGCGAGAAGCCACGAGCTGGAAGTCGACTCAAAGCTCTCCGCGACAGAACCACCCGAGGCCTCCGCGGTATCAATTGTAAACGTCGTCGAATAAGTCGTCTCCGTCGGATTCCCATAATAGTCCGTCACGCCAGGCGAGACAGCAGCGGTGTACTTCATCCCGGGAGTTAGAGTTAATGAAGAGCGAAAAGCTGCAAGCGTAAAGTTGTTTGGAGTCAATTGAAACAAGTCTTTCGCGAGTGAGACCTTCTTGCCAGTTGAATCAACGAGCGAAAGGTGCGATACGAACGAGTTGTAATTAACCGGCTTGTTCATTATGAACTCAAAATAGACACGCGAGGCCAACGTCCCACCATTCTGAGGAGAAACTGCAAGCGGCACCGGTGGAACCGAATCAAGCGAAACTGTCGTGAACTTGAGCGTGTATGGAGGAATCAGATGCACGCCAAGTAGAGAGGCCGCCGAACTATCTATGGTGACGGTGTATTGCTTTGACCAATCGAGGAATGAATCGGGCGCGAAAGTCCACTGAGTGAAGTCAGGATTCATACGAAGGGACCCACTCACAAATGGAGTAATCTTGAAAGCTGCGTTTACGCTCGCCGCGTCCATCGGAGTGTTGAAAGTGACCTTTATGCTGTCGTATGCTGGTACACCTCCCGAGCTAGGTGGGAAAGCACTCATGACTCGTGGAACTGTCGGCGGGGCATTCACCCAACTTGCAGTGTAATCGCGCCAGTTCATGGTATCCATGTCAGCGTACTCCCAAAGACTCACACCGACGTAGCCCACTCCTTGAACTAGGCCACAGAATTGTTGAATGTCGCCAATCTTCTCCGTATATCCAGTGTTCGGTCCCTCGCATCCTATCGGGACGATCGGTTTGACAGAGCTGCTGTACCCCTGGCTTATCCAAGTTTGCTCCCAAGACTCAAAATCGTTTCTCATTGCATTAAATTCTGCCGTCGGTGTCGTCGGCCTCAAAGCCCAGTAAGCCTGCGGCATATTCACATCACAGTTTTTCAAGAACGTGGTCCAGGGCATCGGTTGGCCGGTCACTCTTGCAAACGAAGTAAGCGCAATAAAGCTGTTCGGGTGTGCGGCTCTAATGCTGTCCATGTATAGAGCAGCGACAGTGGTCATGCCTGACGCTTCGAACTCCGCTTCGGCATCTATGATAAACCCGTCCAAGCCAGGTAAGTTGAGTATTGCATCCGTAACGTCCGCTTCATTTGCGAGGGTAGTGCTACCGGTCCACTTGTTTGTTCCATAGACATATTGCCAGCCGTAGACCTTTATTCCATTATTATGAAACGTATCGATGACAGCGGCGAACCCGCCGTAATGCGAAGCCCAAGGATAAACAGTTGTGTTGTTTGGTGAATCCCAAAAGCTGTTACTGTCACCTAACTTAACTGCCACCCACGTAACACCGGCCTTCTTGAGCCTTGAAATGACTGAGCTTAAGTTACCGTTTTCGTCGTTGTAGATTTGCCATATCCACATTCCCTTCGCGGTGGTTGGTATCGATGCGCGAGCCGGAAAACAGATAATCGATGAAAAGATCAAGATGAACAATAAGGTGCTTACAGATCTCATTTCAAACCTCTCTTCGATTCCTTGAAGAGCTATTTCGTAAACGAAAAAGACTCGAGTACCTGATTGAAACTACTAACATAGGCATTGGCAGGGTCGTGCAACTTTTCTATTAGACTGGCACGCATTTGTTTCTTCGTGATCCTCGTGCCGTTTACAATTTCTCCCGGCATACCGGTCAGAAAATTGTGTAACATGGACACTACATAATACTGTCCGTTGTGGAACACATAGCAATTAATGACAGTCTCCCACTGTCCCTGCCCGGCATAAACCGCCCAGTAGTCCCTTGCAAAACTCTGCCCGTTAACGATCACTGAATCTCCCGGGACTCGGTCGGACGATGTTCTGTCGGTCCCGTCGTTTGGGAAATAATATCGTCCGCCGTAGGTTCCCGGCAAATAAACGAACGGCTGTTGACTGACAAAGATGTGTACCTCACCGCCTGAGTTCGACCGAGTTGATGTTGAAGGAAGTTGGATTACGTATTCATCTCTGTTTTTCTGAACCAAAGTCCCAGCATACTGGACTTTGAAACCATATGAGCTGTCGACATAAACGTGAGTCTCCCTGGCGCTCACCTGTTTGGTCTGTGCAACTAGAGATTCTCCGAGAAGGAAGAACATTACACTGCTAATCAGAGAAAGCGATAGAATTCTCTTCATTGATTGTCCCTCATTACTTGATAACGTTCCGTCGTATCACCTATCTCACAAGAAATTATCAAGTTCTTCGATCAGAACCAACAACCATAAACTTATTGGATCCCGTAATAAGGGGCGCCTTGTTTCCTTGCTACGATCTCGAGAAGTTGACCGGACGACGTGGATGCAAAAAGATTGGTCCCAATCCACGCAAATGATTTGCATGGCGAACTCAAGACGCGGCTGGTCGCGTAAAGCGAATATGGCCTATCGACAAAGCCGCCCGGGTGAACGACGACAAGATAATCGGAGGAGTCTGTCCCCGCGTACATGTTGCCTTCAGCAGAGAAGGTTATTGCGTAAATATTGTTGCCCCCGGTGGGATCGTCGGAAAGATCGAAATAGACCTCAGGGGTTCCAAGTGAATCGTTAACGACAGGTGCTCTAAAGACTTGACCCGGTGCGGTTCCCACATTTGCCGCGATATACAGATACCCGTCGTAGTATCTAAGTGATCGGACAGTTCCTGTGAAGGAAAATCCTTTGATACTTCCACTGGGCGTTATCCTGTAAATGGATTGACCGCTCCCTCCGACCCAGAGATTATTGTTCATATCAAATTCCAAATCGAAGAAAGAGCCCGAGGTAGCGGAAACCCAAACTTGCGCACTGCCACTCCCGCCCGGGGCAAACCGGTAGATCGCTCTATTCCCTCTGACTCCATAAAGATATCCGCCGGGACCGAACCTGATCGCGTTCCAGCCAATCAATCCGGAAGTCGCAGCGGCATATGAACTTATTCCGGTCGATGTCACCTTATATATTCCCCTGTCGACGCCGCTCGATGAAATCCCCGCATAGAGAATTGAATCAGAACCCCCGCAAAGTCCATATGCAACCTGTGAAGCAGAGGGATTCACGAGATTGACCGCCAGGTTACCGAATGAGAGGATGGCGGGTACCAACCTGTAAGCGACCGTTCCATAAAGTAAAGCACCTACCACTGTCACCTTGACATGTATCGTGTCGCCGGAAAGCGCTGGGGCTTTCACTACCAATCTTGACGTAGTCGCACTCATAACCGTTGGGTTGCTGACGTCATTACTGCTGCCGACTCCAGGTCTGACAAAGAAAACAAGATCGCTGTCTTTGTTTGCCGAGAAGTTCTTTCCATAGATTGTAATCGTGTCGACTCCGGCAAGCGCGCTGCCTGAAGGAGAGAGGCTGTCAACAACAGGGTTCGGCAAGTATTGCTGGCTCGTGTTGTAGAGACTAGAAGTTACCTCGTTCTTGCAACCGCTCACACTCAGCGACATTAAGACGAACAGGATGAACGTTGCGAATCCAACTGCAATTTCAAAAAACTTTTTCATCTCGTTTTCCTCATCGAATGATTATACACTTTTGAAACGCTGTATCACCTTTCCGATATTTCAGCTGGCCGGTCGTCGGGTCAGTATAATCCTGAGTCACAGTAAAATGGACTATGTAAACGCCGCTCACGACAACCTGGTTGGAGGATGTATTCGAGTTCCATGTTTCGTCCCCACTTCCATTCTCGTGACTGATCGTTCTGATCAGATTCCCGTTCTCGGTGTAAATCCGGATGGTGCAGTGTCCTGGAATATTGAAGAAGATGATTTTGTCAGGCTCCCCAGGAAATTGCAGCTGGGATGATCTTATGTTGTACGGGTTAGGGACAATTCTGATGTCGGAAAGATTTGAACCGGCCTGTCGCTGTAGATATGCGGCGGTGTTGGTTTTCGTGTAGAACCTGCTGCTGAGCAACGGACCGGTCGGATTCGGTCCGCCCGAAGTATTGTTGGTTCCATCGTTGAAAGCCGAGATGTAATAATAATATGAGAACCCTCTTTGAGCTGTCACGTCGTCATAGCTAGTCATTCCGGGAAGTGCAGTAGCAAGTTCAGAAAATTCCGTATCTGGTTTGGCAACCGCACGAAAGATCTTGTATCCGCCAAACCCCGGGGTACCCTCCGAAGGACTGGGCTGCCATGTAAGACTGATCCGGTCGCCACCGGAGTTAACGTTAAAGACTGGCGGTGGCTGCGGTGGTTCCGGAATCTTGTATCCAAGATCATAATTTCGCACGGCCCTGCTGAATGTCTCCATGATGGAATCCATGCCTGTGTAGACCCACGTGTCTTTGTAAACGTTTAGATCCGTGGTTGTCGAACCGTCAGGCAATGCAAATGGGCCTTTGTCAATCGGGTTCTGATATGCTTGCCAATAACGTCTGCCGATAGTCCAGCATGCTTCGCGGCTCAACCCATTAACTCCCACAGCTATCACGAGGTGGACGCTATCGCCAGGATTCAAATCCCAGGGACCGAAGGACATCCATACGCCGGTACCACCTCCATCACCGTGGACCTTCCACGGATCACTGTCTTTCAAATGCCAATCTTCATACATGCGTTCAGTGTCGTTGCCGAGACCTTTGTAAGGAATGCCGCTGAGAAAGTTATACAGATCAGTCTGCTGCGGCTCAGTGGATGGCGACATATCGCCGAGGCTCGGCACGGTATCGCCAGCATGCCAGCCGAGGACAGCCGGTTGGTTGGGGTTATCGGTTTTATCAGTGGCCGTCTTGTCGACATGAAGCACTACAAGCCCACAGAACTGTGGTGAACACAATCTGCCACTTCCACCCCCGGTGAAAGGACCACTCGGTGCGCCGATGTTGTCATACTGGTCCTCCGCTCTTTGTCCATACCATTCAAAACCGGCGCGGAGCCATTGTGGAATCGGACTTGATTCAGTAAGGCTTGAAAGATCGTTAACATGCTGTGCATAGTCCTCGCCGCGTCTGGTCGTCCAACTATGTTTTCCGTATTCCTGATCGTATCCACTGTTGTCAGCCCCTTCGCGACAAACACTGTATCGATCAAGGAACCCGAATCGGAATCCATGAATAGTTGCGTTTAGTTTCTTCGTATTCTCGAAGTCGATGAACCCCGTATTCTTAAATGTGTATTCGAGAATGAAGTAATTGTCATGGTACTGCTGACTGAATCCAAGGACACGCCGCGTCATCGTGATGCCCATCGAAGTATTTACAACGTCGTTAACAATGCGGTCTGCAATCTGATTTGGATCGACAGTGTCTACATCTGCGCTGTAGGGAGCACTCACGTCGACGCCGTCCACGTAAATCCCCGGATTTGCGAACTTCGCCGTCTCTCCGATCTGCATTGGAAAGACTGAGACGCCCGGGTAACCCAGGTTGAGAGGGACACAATAATAATCCCAATGGCCTGCCGCGGAATCAGTGAAGTTCTGACAACCTATGTAAGTGCGCTCGATAACGGCATTGTCCTGGAGCAGATAATCCGATGGCCAGGTGAGTCCTTCATAATAAACATTGTTCCAGGCTCTTTCTGCTCCGATCGCGGTGAACTTACTCTGAAGTGAACCGACCCGGATATATCGCGTCTCTGTCCCGGTCAATTGAGCTGAAAGCGGACTTGCGATTGATAACAAGCAGGTTGCGATAGCGAAAGCAATCAGACATTTGTGTGAGCAAGACATTATAGATCTCCCTTTTATCATGGCAACAGGCGGCGTTAGAAATTGACTCTAATGCCGAAACTGAAACGACGAGGATTCAGAAACGCCATGGATTCATCTTCGGGCATATGGATGTATGACTTAGTTGCTATTCTCCTATTATTCGCGGCAGCGATGGTCGGATCGTTGTTCGGATTCGGTTGAAGAGGATCATACGCGACACCTAGCGGACGGTAATCACCAATCCGGTCATTCCCTTGTTGAATGCCTGTCTCGAATGGGAACCGGAGAGATGCGAGATAATTTTGCCAATCGTATGAATCCACGAAACCATCGTAGTTGAGGAATTTGAAGTTGAACACGTTGGTAATATCCATGTAGAGTTGGAAATCCAACCCGCGAATAGGAAATGCACGGAAATCTTTTGCCAGCCTCATATCAACATCATAGTAATCGACCCATTGGACGTTGTTAAGGACACCAGGAATACCGGCGGGATTATATGTCGTGTACGCACCTGCGTTCCAATTAGCGAGAATGCTAAGGCTCCAGCCTCCAAGTGGGTTCGTCCCTCCCATGACCGGACCAAAATTATCGGGTGTAATAATCTCAATGTTTGCATTGGCATACGGTTGTGGCACAGGTTTGTTAAGGCGGCCATTGGACTGCGAAGGATTCTGTAAGAGATAAGCCCGTTCCTTGTTTATGTCCTGGTAATACTCGGTATAGCCAAATAATCCGGACGTTCCCACATCGTAAGTGTAGTTGATAAATCCTCTAATCCATCCTCCGGTGACTTTATACAATGAAGCTTCGAAGCCTCGGATGTCGGCGTAGTTATTACTCGAAGCTTCGTAGTAGTTGACCGAAGTGTTAATGTTCTGGTAGAGAACGTACCCGGGTTGCGCCGACACATCTTTGTAATATGCGGCGAGATGGAGAAGGAACATGTTGAAAATATTCTGCTCGTATCCGAGCTCGTACGAAATCGTCTTCTCATAAGCCAGGTTAGGGTTCGCCATGTTGTCAACCTGTCCATTGGATTCTCGCTGAATCTGGAATCTATATGCTGACGCCGGTTCGGAGACAAAGTGGCCGTAGTTGAAATATAGTTTCGAGTCCTCCGTTATCGGGTGCGAAATGCCGAGACGTGGGCTTATGTAAAAATCCGGAGTCGCTTTCTGTGCGGGCGCATTCACCGTTATTTGGTTTCCTTGCCCGGCACTGAAAAGTGAACTGTATGAACCAGGATCATAGAAATATGTATTCGGGTTAGAGTAATCAACCCTGACACCCAGGTTTGCGATGAAACCCTGGAACTCAAGTTTGTCCTGGCCGTATGCCCCAAGTCGATATGGATAAATGTGATAGACAAGACCCCGCGTCCAGGTTGACATCGATGGACTGTAGGTCCCCGAATTAATATTATCGTCATCGTAATAGAGCTGGAAACCTGCCTTGACTTGATTATACTTGTCAAGCTGACTCGTAATACTGAACAACAATGAGGTGGTGGAATTTATGCTCTGGTCCCGCCCTAAGTTCATCCACCCTCCCGTGCTCGTCACGCCATCGATGGCTCCGGTGCTATAACCCCAATACCCATATGGTGACTCGTCAACATAGTATCCTGGTACAGGCTGGTATATCTTCGAGGTGTCGCGCAGGCCCACCTGGAATACATTGTACCGGCTTTGATTGCGCTGGATCGAAATGTCAAGGAATGTCGTCGGACTTAGCACGTCTGTCAACGTCGCACCGAGTACGTATCGATAGATTGACTCCGGGCTGTAATAATCAGGCATGTACAAAATATTCATGCCATTCGAACTGGAAAGATAGGCAGCGGGATCCGATGCAAATGCCAGCCCACTACCATTCGGCACAGTGGTCCAGTCATACGGAGAGACTGTATTGTTTTCCCCGTAGAGACCCATCACGGTTAACTTCATGTTCGGGGTTATGTCGGCATTTAATTTCAATTCCGTGTGGTTGTCGGTGAGTGCTGCGCGGGAAAGAGGGACAACGAACATGTTCTGTTCGCCGAAGTAAGAGAGATAGAAGCGCAGATTGCCGAGCTGCTGACTAATAAACGGAACAGGTCCCCCAAAGCCTGCGTCTATGGTATAATCCGGCTGGTTGATATCGCCCGTGTGGCGTCGCTGCCACTCCCACAACCTCTGGGCACCTGTCGGGGTGAGGGCGGTCGAATCGTTGCTCTGAAGCATCTTCAGTGCAACTGCGTTCCATCCCTGGAAAGTGGGATAATTCTCCTGGGTGTTCTGATCCCAGGCACCGTTGGTCGTGCCGGTCCAACAAACGGTGGGATCCGTGAACGGGCGATTGAAATACGAATTTGGATCATAGGGTGACAATCCGAAATGCTTCTGTTGTGGTGGAGCATAGTTGTAATTCAGTGTCGCACTGTATCGATTACGGTCACCATCTTTGGTGATGACATTGACGACACCGGACCGGACGTTGCCATACTCAGCGTTGAACCCGCCTGTCTGCAACTGAATATCCTGCGCGGAAGATAAACTGACCGCAGTATACGGGTAATCCGACCGTTCATCGTTAAGCCGGAAACCGTCAACCACGTATATGGTCTGGTTGGCACCACCACCACGCACAAGAATACCGTTGGTGCCAAGCTGAATTCCTGCCTGCATAGTAAGAACATCCGTTACGGTCTCAACCGGCAGTGTTTCCATACTCTTAGTCTGAATGTTAACCACACTGTTAGAAACATCTTTCGCAACGACAGGGCGTTCTGCGGTGACGACGATCTCTCCTGTGACAAGAGCTGTCGGACGCATTTGTATATCCACTGTTGACGTCAGGTCTATTTCGACTCTTACTCCCTCGACGGTTGTCTTCTCATATCCCACCATATTGAATCTGACCTTGTACGTACCCGGAGGGATGTTCAGAATCGTGTACGATCCATCCAATCCTGTCGCAGCTCCCATAGAGGTTCCTTCGATGATCACGGTGACACCCGGAAGCGGCTGAGCCGTCTCGGTGTCGATCACCTTTCCCGCGATCTTCCCTGTTGTCCCTGCGAAGAGATGGCTTGAGAAGCCCAACACTATTGCTATGAGCAAGACATATATAGATTTCATTTTCTTAGTCTCCTCTGATTGTGTAGCCACGCGATCATGTGTGCCTCGCTTATACAAGTGGGCTTATAGAGAGAATCTCAATGAGAACCTCTGGATGTTGTTAAATATGGTGTGCGGCGTGTAGGAATAGTCGAGACTGATGCCGAACTTGTGCACGCCGAGGCCGAGAGTCAGACCGTAATCGTCTTGATTGGTAACATAGCCCGCACGCAGTGCCAGGGTATTCATGAAAACATACTCACCGCCAATGTCGAGAAACTCCGAATACGAGCGGGGATGAACCGCATCGATCGAAACGACGAACGAATTGTTATCCGCCATGCTCGGCACGAGATCCATGAGGTTCATGGAGATTCCGAATTTAAATGTGAGAGGAAGCTGAAAGCTCTCCTGCTCGTAAGCGATCTCCCTCGAGAAATTGCTGACCGACATTCCGAACGCAAGGCTCTTCAGACCGGTTTTGTAGATTGTCCCGAAATCAAATGCCAGAACTCCAAGAGAATAGTTCTTGATCGCATACGTTGTGTCAGTGGTCAAGACAGAATCAACAATCACGTGAGTGTACACTGGCACAAGGCTATGACCGAGGTTTTGATTTGCATATTTCATTTCCGCGCCGACGGAGAACTGCTCCGACAACTGCTTGGCGTAAGCGAGTGCGACCGCATAAGCGGAAGGCTCCGGGTATCCCTGGAGATCCACATAGCCCTGGTCGTTGTTCGCGATGCTAGTGAAATGGAATTCTCCATAGTTGACCTTGATGAAGCTCAGACCTATTACGCCATATCTTCCTCCGTAAGGAGCCACTGCAACAGAACCGGAGAAGTATTTGATATCGGCAATCCAATTCAGCTGATCCCCTCCCAGATCTACGAGTGATCGGACAGAGGCAATTCCGGCCGGGTTGTAAAACATCGATTCCGATGAGCCGTCGATCGTAGTGAATGCTTCTCCCATACCTGTAGCCCTCGCGTCTGTCTTGACATCCAGAAATTCAAAACCCGTCTGTGCAAGTTTCACCTGCGAGTATGCGATCGGAGCAAGCAGTTCCTGGACAGCAAATGCCACCATAAAAATCAACGGGAGTCGTATCATGAATAGTCTGATTGAGTGATTGGTAGAGACTTGAAGCACGACTTCTCCTTTCAATTATGCTGTTGAGAAACTCAAATGAAGCGGTGTTAGGCGGGTCTTTTACTTACCGACACGGTTGAAACAAAAGACCTGTAAACACTACTCGATCTTCTGCGCCGTAGGCGCATCCCGACTTTCTCGGGACGTCTCACATCAGCTTTAGCAGCAAATCAACCTGACTTGACTTCGTCCTCTGTCAGGCAAACACTCCCTTGTCCCCCGTCCCCCTCCCCAGGACTTGGGGAGGGAGAATTGAAGGGGGTACGAAACTACTTCATCAAGACCATCTTCTTTGTAAACTTGAATCCGTCTGATGTCGTAAGAGAATACATGTAAACGCCGGACGGTAGGTTATCCGCGTTGAATGTTGCAGTGTGCTGCCCGGCAGATTGCACACCATCTACCAGCGATACAACCTTTCTTCCAAGAACATCGTAAACAACCAAAGAGACTCTCCCGGTTGCTTTCAAAACATAGTCGATCTTCGTCGATGGGTTGAAGGGATTCGGATAATTCTGCGACAAAGAGTACGACGAAGGAACATTCCGAGGCGGCTCGTTGACAGCGGTTGCCTTCCCCGTGAACATCTGGAGGAACCCCGTACTTACGTTGAAAGCTGCAACATAGGCGGTGTCGCCACTAGGACTGAAAGCGATGCCTCTGGGCCGTGGGTCAACAGTTGTTATAGTGGAACGATCTGCATTCCACAGTATGCTGTCCTTTAGCACGGGCTTGTCAGGATTTGACATATCAAATCCGTACCATGCGTATCCGGAGTACGGTGCGCCAGGCATACCGCTTGTCGCATTTCCGGAGCCAACCCACAACCATCCGGTCTTTGGCTGCCATGCCGCAGTTTCGATGACCAGACTGTCAAACAATGTGTCCGCGAAAACGTAAGGCCCAAGTGTACCGTTATCCGAATGGTAATGATAGGTTCCTCTTCCGATGTGGAACGCATATACATCGTTTCCATCCGGAGTAACGGCGGCATTTCTCGCATACTGCCCGTACGTGCTTGTGTCCACCGATATGAGCACGGACGAGAAGTCTGATGCAAGGGCGATGGGGCCAACGCCTGATGTCGGGACGACAGGTACCAAGAATACTTCGCCTGCAGCGTCCACCATCGGAGATCCAATTGAACTCGCATATCCCGGAATCGGGTCGACGGTCTTTGCCATCTGGTCACCGGTCTTGTAATTGATCCGGCGGAGAACGTCACTTCCCTTCATAAGAAGAATGTTCCCATCTTGGTCGGTGCACATGCCATAACCTGTGCACGGGGATAGAAGTGTGTCGACGCTACCATTATAGTTGAAATACTGATATTTGTGGTATACCGAACCATCGGGGTTGAAGACATACAAATCGCCGGTGCCGACCATGACTCCAGCGGCATTCATAAGGCTGTCGCTCTTGTTGATGTACGGAGCGAACCAAATCTTCCCCGTTGGGTCTACCGCGACCGTGTTATTTGCTCCCGAAGAAAAGCTAAGACTAGTGTCCGGGAACACCTTGATGAATTTCCACTGCGCGCTCGCGGACCCGAGTGACACTACAGCTAACAAACCAAAGAGAATTGCAAATCTCCTCAACATTTTTACCTCCTTAAGTAATTCTGTTTGAAATGACAAGTAGGCCGGATGTTTATCCTCCCCCGCTGTCGTAAGCGATGCCAGACGCGGGATGCCCGAAGAGTCGGGAAGCATCGTACGATCGGTCACGGGATGGCGCATTCGCGCTGCCATCCGACTCGAAGAAACAAATATTAGGTCTACACCACCTCCTAACTTCGAAAAGGATTTTTCTCATTAATGGATAAGTCTATTGTATTCCATAATATGGAGCACCTTGTTTCCTTGCCAGAATCTTGAGAAGTCCGCCGGACGACGTGGTCGCATAAAGGTCAGTTCCAATCCATGCAAACGACTTGCACGGCGAATTCAACACCTTACTGGCTATGTATAATGAGTAAGGCTTTTCAACAGAACCTCCGGGATGAACTACTATCAAATAATCCGAGGAATCAGTTCCGGCGTACATATTGCCGTCAGCGGAAAATGTGATCGCGTAAATATTGGAGCCACCCGTAGGATCGTTAGATAGATCAAAATAAACTTCAGGCGTTCCAAGTGTGTCACTTACGATTGGTGCTCTGTAAACTTTGCTTGCAGATGTCCCGACGTTCGCCGCAAAATAGAGGTAACCATTGTAGTATCTAAGTGCGCGAACATTTCCAGAGAATGGATATCGGGCCACATTTGTGACGGAAGCGAGGAGCAAATCCGTAGAGGCTACTCTGTAGATATACTGGTTGTTTCCTCCAACCCACAGGTTGTGGTCTTGATCAAAGTCCATGTCGGTAAATGTAGCTCCCGTTACCGAGGCCCAGACCTGTGGTGCGGTGCCCCCGCCTGGAGCGAATCTGTAAATGGCTCTGACACTCTTGGTCGCATAAAGATAACCGCCGGGGCCAAATTTGAGAGAAAGCCAATTCACATTCCCGGTCAAAGAAAGAGCATATTGATTCTTCGTGCCGTCGGAGCCTATCTTGAATATACCTTCATCTTTGGTACCCGAGAGAGTGGAGTTGGACAAGGAAGCGTAGAGATACGAGTCGGCTCCGGTGGTGATTCCGTAAGCACCTTCGCCGGTCGCCAATTTACTGAACGGGCTGATTGCGGCCTGAAGCTTATATATCACAGTGGAGCTGAAATTAATTGCACCGATTACATATACTCTTATCTGAATCGTATCACCTGAAATTGCCGGCGCCTTAACCAACAATCTTGTTTGACTCGCGCTGATAATCGAAGATCCATTAATAAGAGTTGAATTAAAGTACACTCCGTCGCTGTCCCTGTCCGCAGAAAAATTCTTTCCGTAAATTACTACAGTGTCCACTCCTGCAAGCGCACTTCCAGACGGAGACAGACTGTCCACAACCGGTTGTGGAAGGCTCTTCCAATTCGGGTCGTAGAGGCTCGGCGCGCTTACCTTGGTGCAGCTGTACATGCCGAATGAACCAGCCAGAAAAATAGCAACTGCAATTAATCCTGTCCGCAGATTCCTGCGGTCTTGAGATTTAAGACTGTTTTTCATTTTGCGTTCCTCACCTCAATAAGCGACATCAAATGATAGTCTCTGCACATCTGCAAAACCTCCTGTGAACGGAGTCCAAGAGTAATCGATGCCGAGCTCAACGCCGCCGAAATTCTTGTGTATCCCAACTCCGCCAGTAACGCCGTACACGTCATTGTTGAACATGTATCCTCCCCGCAACGAAATAATCTGCATAAAAGTATATTCCGCACCCACGTTCACCTGCTCCGGATAGTCTCTCGGATGTGTGGCACCGGCGGTTATTATCAACGATTGATTCTTGCTGTCTATGTTCCACATATCGAGAACGTTCATCGAAATCCCGAGATTGAAAATCAGGGGAAGGTCGAAGCTCTCCTGCGCATATTTGAGCTGCCGCGAAAAGTTTCTCACATCCATTCCGAAAGCTAAGCTCTTGAATCCCGTCCTATATATCATACCGAAGTCAAAGGAAACAACGTTCATTTTCGATCTGGAGGTAACGTTGCTCCCACTGGCAGTGACGTTCGTTATGCTCGTACCAAGATCTTGATTCACTAAGTTCGCATCCCCGCCCACTGCGAACTTATCACTCAAAGATTTTGCATAGCCAATGCCCACGGAGTATGCCGACGGTGAAAATGTTCCGAGATCCTGGTATCCGTTGGCATTGTTTGCGATAATCGTCTCATCCATAGAACCATAATTAACTGATCGAAAATTGAGACCGATCACACCGTACTCGCCGTTGAACGGACTGAATGCGGCGCTCGCGTAGACATGTTTGATATCCGCAATCCAATCCACCTGTCCTACTGAGATCGTCCCTGTGTTTTGCATCCTCGCCATGCCGGCCGTATTAAAAAACATTGAAGTTGAATTGCCTTCAAGAGATGTCATGGCTTCTCCCATTGCTTCAGCACGCGGGTCGGTGGCAACGTTCAGAAAATCCATTCCTGACTGTGCAAGCTTCTGTTGTGCAGATGCAACATTCACCGAAAAATGGACAACTATAAAAGCGAAAAGTGCAAATCCCACGCTAGGGATGAGTGGTCGATTCTTGTTCATCTTAGTTTCCGTTTTCATGTGGATCACCTGATGACTACGAATTTCTTTATCGCCGTCTGTCCTTTCGGCGTCTGGAATACCACGATATATATTCCGCTGACGATAATCTGATCGGAGGAAGTCGTGCAATCCCAGTATTCATCGCCGCTCCCGTTGGCATGCTGGATCGTTTTTATTAGCTGTCCCAGCTCGGTGTATATTTTAATCGTGCAGACGGGGGGTATGTTCAGGAAGCCAATCTGGTTCGGTTCACCGACATAGCGCAGCTTGTTAGGGTCCGCCGAAATGTTGAACGGATTCGGGACGACTCTAATGACATCGCTCATGCCCGCACCGTTGTCCTGAACCGCTGAAAAACTGATAACACTATCACCGGTGCCGCCTGATCTTGACAGCGTACCATTAAACGTCGGGCTTGCTGTTCCAAAACACGCGATGCTTCCTGATATGTTTGGCGCAGTTCCCGTGAGGCTAAGCGATTGCACTGTGAAGATCGCACCGTTGTTTGTATAGACTGAGTATTTTGATGGAGGAACACTTATTCCGCTCACTGTGAAGATGCTCCTGACCGGCGCAGCCACACCCGGCCTCAGTAGCTTCGCCGGGTCGTACGTCTGCGTGTAATATCTGCCACTTTCAAGCGCAACACCTGGTGGTGTTCCGGCTCCTCCAGTGTTACCGGCCGCATCGCCAACCGAAGTAATGTAGTAGTAATAATCAAAGCCGCGAACGGCGGATGTGTCATTATAGCTTGTCACGCTTGGTGCGGACTGGTAAATCAAGTAGTAGTTACTATCAACCAATCCCTCCGCACGATAGATTTTATAACCCGTTAGGTTGGGGCCGCCGCTTGATGGTGTCCATGAAAGCAATATCCTGTCTCCGCCAGAAGTTACCGTGAAAGTTGACGGCGGTAGCGGAGGCTGCGGTATGTTGTAACCAGAATTATAATTCGCAATCGCTCTTTGAAAAGTCTGGAACAGTGAGTCCCTGCCGGTATACACAGAGTCGTCTTTCTGTGCCGGCGTTATTTGTCCCAACTTAAACGCTCGTCCGATCCTGATGCAGGCTTCGCGGCTCAGGCCGGCGGCAGCTTCAGCCATGACGATGTGGAAGCTTTGTCCCGGGGCGAGATTGTATGGACCGTAGCCTTGAGCGATAGTCATCCCGCCGGTCGTGCCTATTGACGGGTCGCCGTAAATTCCTACTTTGTCGGCCATCCGCTGCCCTGACCAGCTAACAGATCCATTAATCCAACCGACATCCTGTCCCAATGACATCATTTGATATTCCGTCTGCATTATCGAGCCATTAAACTGGCTGATGCTGTTGCTCTGATTGAAAGGATCGTCCGAACTGATGTAAGCAGTAGTGCTTGGTTCGCCCGGGTCGTCCGTAGTATCACTAGCTGACTTGTCGGCGTGTATGGTACAAAGCCCTACGAACTGTGCACCACCCAACCTTCCCAACGTGTCTCCCGGCGGCGGCCCCGGCTGGGCAGAAGCGTTTATCCAAATTGGACCTCCAATGTTGTCGCTCGTGGGCGCACCACTTCCCAAGCCCGGCATCCCCGACACGGAGAAATCGTAACCGCTGCTCTTGTAGTTACCCTGCCATGAGAATATCGCGCGGATATTATCGTATTTATTCACTGGCTCACTCTTCAGAACCTGTCCTCCGAAAAACGTCGTCGCCGGACTCGGTCCATCGGCGCCGCTCACATCGTTGTCAGTATTTATCCCCCATCCCGATGAGTTTGTTCCTACAACATAGCGCGTCTCTGCACATACAGCGTACCTGTATTGGTAAAGAAGACGTATACTGTCGAGCGGCTGGCTGGAAGTATTCGTGAATGTGTAGTCATAGATTACATAGTTGTCATGGAACTGTTGACTAAATCCGATCATCTTCCTCACCATCGTGAGTCCGAGGTATGTCTGGACGCTGTCGAATATCAGACGGTCCTCTTTCAAGTTCGCGTTCGTGCCATCTTCGTCCGGCGTAATGTTAACAGATGGGTTCCCATCGACGAAGACCTGCGGAAGCGCGAATCTGTCTGTCGTTGTTATTGTCAGTCCCTTCGGTGAAAGCTGTGGAACGAATTCGGAGGCATCGCCATCCGGCCTTGGACCAAAATGGACAACCTTGTAGGGCCATAATGAGTGATCTTTGGGATCCGTCCAGTTCCTCACTCCAATCCACAAACCCTTTGCCGCCTCCATGTCCTCATTCGGATAGATCGCCGGCCAACGGTCGCCGTCCTGTTGCACCAGGACTCTTTGCTCCTCGTATTCGGATCCTGCGCTCGAATACCAGCTCTGAAATGATCCTATGTCCATCCATTTTACTGCGTATTGTGCGGAGGCAGAACCGCTCAGAAATACCAATGCAACTGCCGCCATGGCACAGAAGTAACGGAACGATGGAATGCCGGAATGTTGGAACAGTGGAACAATTCCCTTCGAAGGAAAACCAATTTCATTATTCAATTTCATTTCTTCCTCTCTTCTGAACTTCTCAGCTTCAAAACTTCTCATCGTCTATCTCTTACGGTATGTCGTAAGTGAATCTGATTCCGTAATAGAATGTTCTCGGATTAAGCATAGACAATTGCCAAAGCTCCGGCATGCGAATGTAGGGCTTGTTTGATGACTGATAATTTCCGGGTCTATCATTTCCCGGAGTGTTTATGTAGCCGAATTTTTCGTGTGTCGAATCCCCAGCAACCGAAGCAGGAAGATGGAGAGATTCTATGTAGTTGTTAAAGTCGTTGGTACCGCCGCCAAGAAATCCAAAATCGTACGACATATATTTGTAATTGAAAATGTTGTAAATGTCCGCGAACAGCTCCATATCGATACCGTAAAAATGAAAATCGCGGCCTATTCTAAGATCGAAGTCCAAATAGTCTGCCCACTCGACATTGTTCTGAATTCCCGGGATTGTCTCGCCGCCAGACCATGTGAACCATGGTCCTGCCGACCAGTTACCGGTGATATTAACGTACCAATCCGCCAAGGGCTTGATACCGCTCCAGTTCGGACCATACCAATTTGGAGTGAATAATTTCAGGTTGAGTTTTGCGTAGGGCTGTGGAACCGGTTTTGACTGGAATAGGTCACCGTACGGGGGATTTGACATCTGGGACAAATCGTACGCCCGTTGATCCGCCGGATTCTGATATTGGTAAAGATATCCGAATCTGCCGTTACTTGAAACCATATACGTATAATTCACAAATCCTTGTATCCAATCGCCGCTATTCTTGTAGAGAGTTATCTCGAATCCCCTGATGTCCTCGTAAAGATTGCTTGTAGAAAGTGTGTAGTTAACCAAGCTGTTGGAGCTAACGTAATTTGTACTCGTTCTTTCATCCGAGACATCTTTGTAATAGCCCGCGATGTGAATCAAATACTGGTCAAAGACGCTTTGCTCGAAACCCAGCTCATAAGCGATCGTCCGCGGAAGGGGAGCATTCGGATCCGCCACGAATGTAACGTTATTCGTTCCCAAATTCCTTTGGATCAAAAACAAATTAGTCGGTGTCGGCATGGAGTAGAAGTGACCGTAGTTGAAGTACAATTTGGAATTCACCGTCACCGGGAAGGATATCCCAAGGCGAGGTTCAACCATGAAGATGGTCTTGTTTCGCGCGTGCGACACCGTGTCAAGCCCGATGGGATCAATTCCCGAAAAAATTAAGGAATAAGGATCGCTTGTGTTGTACCATTGCCCGCCAGCTCGAGAAGCGTCAACTCTGACACCTAGGTTCGCTATCATACCTTCGAATTCAAGTTTGTCCTGCAAATAGACAGATGCGCGAATAGGAAACGTGTGCCAATGCGACCAGTTGTTATTCGAAGTCAAAGCGGAGTCTATAAGCCCATAGTTTACATTATTGTCCGTGTAGTTGAATTCTAGTCCTGTCTTGATCTGATTATAGTCGTCAAGCTGGCTTGTTAAGTCGAATTTCACATTATATATGGCAAGGCTGCTGGTGTCACGCGAATCGCTCATTCCCAACCCATTGTTGCTGAATGTGCTCTGGTACGAAGCGTAAGACGGTGCCGCTGGCCAATACCCGAACGGGAAATAGTTTTCAAAGTAGTAATTTCCGAACTGAACTTCAGAGGTGTTCCTATCAGGAGGCAGAGTTGTGCGATACTGAGTACCCGTCTCCCGTACGTTCAGTTCATAAAACGTCGACGGATTAATCACGTGGGAGAATTTGGCGCCTATCAGATTGAAGTTGACCTTTGTGGGATTCCAATACCAATCAAAGTACATTCTTGAATCGGGGTAGCTCTGTCCTGAATAAACCGGAGATAATTGGCCCGCAATATCCGAACTGTTTGTGAATAATCCATACGAACCGCTCCGGCTGGAACTCGTACCCGACTGCTGCCCCAGCATTCCCTCGACCATAAGTTCCATCCCTGGTCCGAGATCTGCGTTCAACTTCAATGATCCATTGTAATTGGTGTACCCATCAGTCGTCAACGGGATCATATACATCGATTGCTGAGCCACATAAGATGCCCAGAAGCGCAGATTGCCAAGCTCCTTGCTCAGAATCGGGAAAGGTCCTCCAAAACTCGCATCAATGTTATAGTTGGGCTTCAATATGCTGAAGTCCTTCCGGTGGGTCCACTCCCACAATCTTTGAGCGGCAGTAGGACTTAAGAACTGTGTTGAGTCTCCGCTTGCAAGCGATTTCTGCGACTCTGCAATCCATCCGTCAAACTTTGGATATTGTGATTGAGTCAGCGCATTCCACGCACCGTCAGTTGTACCATTGTAAGCCACGGCGGGATCCATGTAAGGTCTTACAAAGTAAGTATTCAGTCCATTTATCGGTCCGCCGAAATTCTGCGCCTGCGGCGGAGCTATGCGTGAGAGCACGCTTATGGTATAGTGGTCGCGACTTCCACTGTTAGTTGTAACATTAATTACCCCCGATCTGATGTCGCCATATTCCGCATTGAACCCTCCGGTCTGAACCTGAATATCCTTGACAGAGGTCAAGCTGATATTCGTGACCGTAAAATTACTTCGTTCATCACGAAGAGTGAACCCGTCGACCATGAAAGCAGTTTGATCGCTTCCCGCACCTCGTATTACCAGGCCGCTGCTATTCGTCTGGATTCCAGCCTGAAGTTGAATTGCACCTGCGACACTCACGGTTGGGATAGAAGCCACCTGGCTCGGTTCGATGTTGACGGTGCTCGCCGACACGTCCTTCTGAATGACGGGCCTGGAAGCAACGACCGTAACCTCATGAGCAGTAACCGCCGCTTCAGTTAGTTTCAAATCGATCTCCGTCGTCTGATCGATCGAAACCCGAACATTTTCAACGACTACAGGTGCATAGCCGACCATTGATGTTCTTAAGCGATAAGCGCCGGGCGTCAGGTTCAGTATTGCGTAGTACCCGTTGATATCGGTAGAAGCTCCGAGATTTGTTCCTTCCACCGCAATCGTGACGCCAACCATCTTCTCGCCTGTCGAGGCGTCGGTCACCGTCCCCGCGATCTTGCCTGTGGTCTGGGCAAAACTCGTCGCGACCAAAATCAAGATGGAGAGAGAACACAGTACAAACTTATTCATAATAACCACACTCCTTACTTAGAGTTTAGCGACACTCTTGGAATCATTTGGATAATAAGTTTTGGAATTACTAAGGAGAGAATCAGTAATCAATGCTCGATATTTTCCTCTGGCCTCAATTCAACTGAATGTTGGAATTAAATCTTGATTTGTCAAGACCGCACTTTTGCTGTCTTACTCTCGACAGCGATCACCCTTGCAGCGGGACATCTGGAAAACGAATGGTTAAGTATGAGTCCAACGCACATGTCAGAAGGGATCAAATTTGTGGATGGGACTGGCGAAAAATCTGTCAGGCCGCGAATGCCGCAAACCTCCTTTTGTAAACTTACTTGATCGCTACAGTCGAATTTACGAGAAATTGCTCGACCTCGTTTACATGCCACATTAACACTTTCCTTTTTCAATGTCAATACCCCGCGGATATTTCCCTCGCATAGTTTTAGAAAGATCCGCAGCAACATCCGTAGTTCTTTTGAGAAATGATTACGATAACATCTTCGAATCGAACCGCATGGTCCGTGCGGATCAGATAGTTCGAACCGCAAGCGGCTTCCGGGTCAAAACTGATTTTTCTTGTTTGTTGCATGACGTTTTAATAATAAATTTCTAAAAAGGAACACGAATGGCGAAGTGGTCATGGCGGGGAAGAATTTGGCAGGACGCAAATGTCTCTTCTCATACTGAGGCGGCTCATATACCCGGAGGCGGAATCATACGTGAACTTGTGTTCGGAGCAAACGACGGCCTCGTTGCGGCGTTTGCAGTGGCGTCAGGCGTCAATGGTGCCGGCATTAAGAGCAGCGTGATATTAATAGCCGGACTTGCGGAGCTGATCGGAGGTACAATTTCTATGGCACTGGGGGCATACCTCTCCACTAAATCGCAGATCGAATACTACCGGGGAGAAATGAATCGCGAGGCTTATGAGGTCGATAACTTCCCCGACATTGAGCGCCAGGAAATCCGCGATATTTATCGGTCCAAAGGCTTCACCGGGGAGATACTCGAAAAAATAATTTCGCACATAACTTCGGATAAGAAACGTTGGGTGGATATCATGATGCATGAGGAGCTTGGCTTGTCGCTCGATACGAATATTTCCCCGATCAAATCAGGAATTGCGACGGGCGGAGCCTACGCTTTTGGCGCTCTCATGCCCGTGATTCCTTACGTTTTCCTGCAGCCGGTGCCGGGTCTGGTGGCCAGCGCAATAATCACCCTGAGCGTTTTGTTTGGAGTCGGGGTCGCGAAGACTGTAGTGACTGGAAAGAACGGGCTCCGAAGCGGATTAGAAAGCATGGCAATCGGCGGCCTGGCCGCTGCTGCAACTTTCCTTGGCGGGAGACTATTTGCCCGTTAAGTTGTCCCCTTTGGAGAAGTCTTTCATCTCGGCCCGACTCTCGCGTGAAAAGAAACTAATCCAAGATCGGAGGCTGTCCCCAATATTCGGGTGCCGGCTTGCCGGGACGGATCGGTCCACCTTCAACCCGGACTAGGCCGCCTTCTTCTTTATGAAATAAACTACTGCAAGTTGCTTCCCATTTGAAAACTTTCTGAGAATAACTGATGAGATAGGATTCAGCACAACACCACCGAGCTTTGCCAGAAGCATTAGATTGGTCAAATGCGGTCCGTTCACTTCTACTGATTCGCGATCTACAAATTGAAGCAGCTCTTCGTATCGATGATTAATCCATTCAGACCGCTCCGAGACTTCACCCGTGAGATTGCTTGCGCCAATCAGGACCACGGCACCATCGTCTTTTATGTACCTTGTCAAATAGACAACATATGACTGAAGCGCATGAAAATCGCGCGTGTTCGTCAGGCTGCAGCCGACCATGAAAAGAGCGTCGAACGATGCGAGACTGAAAGGCATTGCAGCCGCGTCTCCAACGACAAAAGGAAGATCTGGATATTTGGAGTGCGCTCTAAATATCCCGGCGCTGCTTAAGTCAATGCCCACGCATCGAAATCCCAGTTCTCTAATCTGTTCGGTATAAAAACCTGTCGCGCATCCGACATCGAGTATGGAAGCACCGATTGGGATACGACACTTCCTCAAGAAAGTGCGAAGAAATCTCTTTGTCGTGAGCTCGTCGTAATAAGCGAACTCCGAACCTGCATAGAAATTATCATAATATTCTTTTAAAGATTTTTTGGTGAGAGAGTCGTCCTGCAGATTGCTGTCTCCGAACCTGAAGACTTTGGTGTCCTGTTTCCGTTCCATGACAAACGAGTAGGAGAGACCTTTGACCTTCAGGTTCCAAAAATCCTGTCGCCGGCATCTCCAAGGCCGGGGAGGATATAGCCGTTCCTGTTCAATTCCCTGTCGAGAACTGCAGCAAAGATTTTCACCTCAGGATGCTCTCTTTCAAGTCTGCGAACTCCTTCCGGCGCCGCCACAATACAACTCAGCCTGATGTTCTTTGCCTCCCGCGCTTTGATATAACCTATTGCGGCAGATGCACTGCCGCCGGTCGCAAGCATCGGATCGATCAGGATCACCACACTCCCGGACAGGTTTGGAGGAAACTTCGCGTAGTAATCAACCGGTTTCAACGTTGTCTCATCGCGATACATTCCGATGTGTCCCACTTTGGCGTTCGGGATGAAGTTCTGATATGCCTCAAGCATTCCGAGGCCGGCGCGCAGGACCGGGACAAGGATTATCTCATCTGCTATGGTGAATCCTTCCGTCTTCTCCAGCGGAGTCTCGATTGAGTGTGAATTCAGTTTCAGGTCCCTTGTAACCTCGTAAACCATAAGCGAGGCAAGCCTTCTCAATACTATCCGGAAATCCTCACTGGTCGTCGACTTATCACGCAAGAGCGTAATGTCCCGCTTGATCAGGGGGTGGTCAATTACATGTAGATTCTTCATTGATTTTCAGAATAAAATAATCCATGGTCTGACAGAAAAACAATAAGTTTCTCACATGGCATACAGAAATGGTATCGTGTCGACAAGTTGATAAGAGAAGCGTGTCCCGCGACAGACGGCCGACGCAATCGAGTCAACCAAGACTCATTTCCAAATCCTTGATGGTCTCGAAAGACCAGTCCGGAACGATTCCGTAATGCTCGCTGTACGAGTCATTGTACTTACCGGTCTTCACAAGTATCCCGACCAGTCCCGCGTCCATGGCACCTTTGATGTCAGATTCTATATCGTCACCCACCATCGCGATATCCGCTGAGAGCCAGCGTTCCCCGGACTCAACTCTCAGGTCATGTACGGCAAGATTGAAAAACTGTCTGGAGGGTTTTCCTATGACGCGTGCTTGTTTTTCTGATGCGTATTCGATTGCAGCCACAAAGGCACCAGCATCTATTTGCAAACCGTTGACACCTCTGAAAAAACGGTTCTTCTGCAAGGCTATCAGCTCCGAACCATTCATGACCAGCCTGAATATCCTATTGAGCAATTCGTAGTCCATTTCCGCACCCATGTCTCCCAAGACGATGTAATCCGGATTTGTATCCGAAATCTCTATCCCATCGAATTCCTCCGTCAGGTCTTTCGTCACCGCAAGGTAGCACTTCGCACCGGCAAAGGTTTTCAGCAACTCCGCCGCAGCGTACGATGCGGTAAATATCTGGTCAGCGCTCGTCTCTATCCCGAGACGACATAGTTTCTCGGCAATCTGCCTTCTGGATTGAACAGTGGTGTTTGAAACAAACCTGAAATTGCGTTTCTCTGTTCGCAGCCTTTGGATGAATTCGCTCGCGCCGGGAAGGAGTGTGTCCCCGATGTATAAAGTCCCATCAAGATCAATCAACCATCCCTTTATGTTGCTAAGCGATTCCAATTATCTGTTGGCTCTCCTCGAATGAACTGATGAAAATGTAACGGGTTAAAACATGAAATGCACCAGGCATCGAAGACATAATGTGAAGGTCAGAGAACTTCAGCAGCAATCACAGCAGACAAAAGCTGACAACTCACGACCGTCTCCAGCCGATATCGTCATAGCAAAATCCGGCTTCTTACTTTTTCCCCGATTCCCTTTGAACCCGAACTTGCCTACCAGGGGCTTACTGAATTGTTATAGACCTCGAGTTTGCCGTTCACATGAAGCGAGCTATCCTGTATTCCGTTCGGTCCCATCATCGGCTCATGACAATAGTAGCAATTCTGAGAAGTCGCACTCTGATAAAATGCGATTTGATGTATTGCAGTCTTCGGTGGAACATCATGACACGTGCCGCAGGCAGCCTGACTCGGATTAACGTTGTTCCATGTTGGAGTGAAGTTGTTCCCGTTTCTGAAATTCCCATGACAATAGGTATTTGAGCATTGCAAAGTCTGCGAATTAAACTGCGGCGTCGGAGTCACCGTCGGTTGCGCGCTATCGTAGAACTGAGTTCCTGGCGCATTGGTTTGTGTAGTCGCTACACCTGAGAAAGCAAGAATTGCCTGGCCCGTCCCCGCTGGGTGTATCCCCGGTCCAGCCGCTTGGGGGACGACGTGACATGATGAACATCGGACTCGCGAAAATACTGAGCTCGCGTTGAGATGATACTGATGGGTGCCGACACCAGGACTCGTTGTTAGCGAATCACCGGCAAGATCAAAGGGCGGAGCTATGCTTGACGCACCTCCATGACAAGTATTGCAGGACAACGGACCTGAACTTCCCTGATGACAAGTGTAGCAGGATTTGCCGACGATGCCACCTTTGAAATCGTTTCCGTGACAAGACGTGCAGGTGGACAGATCATAGTTGTGCGACTTTATGAAGATACCATGAAAATCTGGCGAAGCCATTGTCACCCATCCTACCGGATGAATATCTGTTTGCGGCTGCACTGGCGCCAGGGCGTTATTCTGCAATTTGCTGCAGGAACTCAGCATCAATCCGAAAACAACTATGATGATGGCTGACAGCTGAATGTTAATAGGTAAGTGCTTTCTCATATCTTCAGTCTCCGGGGTTGCTGCCGTGACAATAGCCGCAGAAGCCAACTCCCGGTCTCCCACCGGGGTGAGCATTGGGATCGGAGTGGCAGGTGTAACAGACCGCGCCTGCATCGGTATGCCAGTTTCCTTCCACATCGTGCATGAAAAACGGAGGATGCGTTCTGGGGTCGTTGCCCTTTATTCCATCAGGATCATTGTGACATGTTATGCAAACAGGATCGGCTCCCTGTGCATCGTGGCAAGACGCACAACTTTCGATGTCTCGCCTTGCATACTGTGCATGTCTCCCGCCGCCACTGCCAACGCCGAACGTAACGAAGTCTCCGCCGTCATGCCATACTGGCTTAATGCGATTTCCATTTGCTTCTGAAGTGTGGCATTGAACGCAGAACGTTTGTTCATCGTGACATGTGTAGCAATTGCTTTCCCTTCCCTTCGCATCAATCGAATGCGTGAAACGATAGTTGTCCGGATGCACCTTCTGCACCGTGAGATTCTTGTGAGTTGTCAGCGGCGACAAAGAAGGAGTCGCAGGAACGTAGAGTTGCCCCGGTGTCAAATCCTTTGCAAGGTTAGAGGCATCGTGACACTCCTGACACGAAGTCGGACTGTGACATGACTTGCAATCATTTTGCGGACCGGACATGTTGACGAAATCCTTGTGCTGACTCATGAAGTCAGGGCGGCGATGAGACTCAGGAACAAGATTCGCCAGATCTTTATGACACGTTTCACAGGCCGATGGCGCGGCCTTTGCCACGGTGCTGTCCGACTTAGCGGGTTGGAAATTAGTCTCAATCCGTCCGTGACAGACTGTGCATCGTTCCATCTTCGGGAGAGCATTTGCGTCCTGGCCTGCGTAATCGACTTTGTCGAGACCCTGGTGGCAGGTTTCACATTTCAGTTTCAAGTCAACGGTGTGGTGCTTGTGTGAGAAGTAAACCGGGCTCGACGTTTGAACGAGATCCTGATAGGTAGTGCTGTCCGACGACGCGTGGCAAAACTCGCATTTCGTTGAAGCCTGGTCATGACAGGTGTAGCACGTTGCCATCGTCGGCAACAGGTAATCCGTTTCCTTCGTGCTGGTCGTTACAGCGGTGTGGCAGTCTGTGCATGCGGCACCGACATCGACAATATGCTTGGCATGAGAAAACTTTATGAGCTTTGAATTATCGATCTTGTGATCATCCTTAAGTGCGAACAGATTGGAAACGAGTATGAGCGCCGCCGCAAAGACCAGACTGGCAACTGATAGCTTCCGGTTGAAAACTAAATGCTTACCCATCATGCCCTCCGTCACCTCGCACTTAGGTTGCTGAAGAAATAGTAGTTGACTTGCAAGTATCCCCGAAAATCATTTTTGTACACCGGATCCTGGTAATACTGTCCCTGCAAGTTAAACGATAACAGATTTATCGGACGATAAGTTAGTCCGAGCGAGCCGCTGTACAACTGACTTGTAGATGTCGAACTCTGTTCCGAGGATCCTGCGGGCAAGATCTTGTAACCTGTAGCAGAAGCAGAAGCTATCAATACAAATTTGCGATCACAAAATGGATAAATGAACTGAGCGCTCACGCCGTTGAGGTTACCTGCAAATCCATCGTTGTGCGAGTAACTGAATGAGAACAAATAGACATTGGCACCAATAGTAAACTGAGTTGAATTATCACCTGTATAATAGATCTTGCTAAAAGAACCGTATGCACTGAGACTGTTCACGAACAGGTAAGTCAAACCCAGATCGTATTCATCCGTCCCGCTGTGATCGAACACAGAAAAGATTGAATTGAATGGCAGCCGTGAATCACGATGGAAGTAGCCGACATTCGCAGCAAATGAAGTCAATGGCGAGTATCGAAATGACAGTTCAGTCCGGTTGAACTCTTCGAAATTCAAGTCGTAGTCAAGACGAACATATCCCGAAACGCTCTGGCTATTGTAAAACAAGTCTCCCGATACGTATTGGCTCGCCACCGAAGATGGATCGATGAGAACCTGCCTCACATCGCTGGGTGCATTCAGACTGTCCCTTCTGAGCGCGATGTAGCTTTCCGGCTTGAAAGTCTTGTCGACGTAGGCGCCACCTATCCGGAAGTTCTCAACCGGCGAGTAATAAGCCTGAGCTCCGTAGACCATGTTGTCCTTCTCATTCGAATTAAGCTTGAACGATTCGTCCAATGGAGGAAGCGAACCGCCAAATGCCACAACCGAAATTTTGTCGTTCAGGAATTTTGCATCGGCACTCAGTCCGTCAAATGAGGAAATACCGACTCGCTGAAATATGGGTTGCCTGCCTAATTTGAGATTGATGAAACTTCCGAGATTCCGTGCCTCCAGATACAGATTTCCTGCGCGCAGCCGGGGATCGTTCGGTTGACTAGTAAGAAAATCGTTCGTGCCGAGCAGATAGGTATGCAGTTGATAATTTCCAGTTCCGAAATTCAGCTGCATCGCCTCAAAACCTCTCAAGCTCATCTTGGAGTTGTTTAAGGTGTCATACTGTTCGTACGAGTAAAATGTCGTGACAAATCTTCCGCTCACCGACTGGGCGCAGGCTTCTCCGGCATGAAGGAAAGTGATCGCAGATATTCCAAGCCATGTCAGTCGGCTAACAGCCAATAGCTTAGAGCTGATTGCTGATAGCAGACGGCTGATAGCTGAACTCATCATACCATTCACAACCTACCGTCCTTTGCGAAGAAGTTATTAGTGTGTTATTGTTTTGGAACGGGGTGAGCAATCTCTGCCCACATTTTCTTGAAGTCGAAGCTCTTGAATGTCGGGCTCTTCTTATTATGACATGTCTCGCAGAGTTTTTGTGCGCTGCCATCGTTCACAGAGAGAGCCGCAAGACCGGCCGCCACAGCTTTCTGGTGATCTTTCATAATTGCCATTGTCTTGTAGTCATTCCCTGCTCCGTGGCAAGATTCGCATTGCACGCCGTCGTCTTTGCTGAATTTCGGGCCCAATAGAGAAGCCGGAGCATCATAAGCAGTCATATGACATTCCAGACATTCCTTTGCATCGGCAGCTTTCCCTTTTATGCCTTTGGCTTGGGCAATCTTGTCAGCTTCAGGCGTCGAGAGCACTTTCATGGCCTGCGAGTGTTTGCTCGCCTGCCACTTCTGCAGCTGTTGTCCATTCTTGTCGGTCCTATGGCACATACCGCAGACCTGAACACCAACATATTGGTGCTTCGTATCACCGGCCATAGAGACAGCCGAAGTCAAAACAACCGCGATGGCTATCAAAGTGATCGTTCGCATTCGATTACCTCCATTTTGAGTTAGTGGGTATAGCAATATCAGTACACTCAAGAGATCGATTCCCAGGATGAGATTCGATATTCTTGATCGAACTCAGGGTCAGTTTGGCCTTGCACACGAATCGCAAAACGTTCGCGTGGGCAACTTCTCAAGCGCGTCAACGCCTATGAAATTCGAGCAGCCATCACAAAAGCCGTAACTCCCATTCTGCAGTCTGTCCAGAGCGAGTTCAAGCTCTTTGAATTCAGTCTCACATTTGCGGGCAATCTCGCAACGGTAATCCGGTTCAACTTCACACCTCTTATGCTCGAAATCGCAGACGCTGCAGATATACTTCTCGCCGCTCTCAAGATCGACAAGTTCGTTCGGATGTGCATACATCATCTGAAGGATGACGCTAATCCTTTTTCTGATGAGAGACTCGAAATGCAGTTTTTGTCTTGCGCTAATCTTCTCGCCCCGGCTCGACATCTTCCTTCTCCGCAGATTCGTTTCCATTTTCAACAATGATCCGCTCTTCTTCTTCTCCTTGCTGTAATCTTTCAAGCTCCAATGGGTGCTCATCGAGCATCTCCTCTTCTGTCAACGTACCAAACAGCCATGAGACGTTCATCGGGTAAACGTCCGGATTGAAAATGACAAAATAAATATGCCAAACAACAATCGCCAGTGAAGCCAGTATCGCTTCGTAGTAATGTATCAAAGTTGCGGCATCAAGTCCAAGTTTCGTAAGTAGTCCGAGAGAAAAATTGTCAAACCACAGGAGCAATCCGGTGACCGCCATGACTACTGTTCCCCAGATCAGGGCCCAGTACTCGGCTTTCTCAACATAGCTGAACCTCTCGAACATCGGTCTCTGACTATGCAGGCCGAGATAGTACCTCAAGGCCTCACCAACGTCTCGCACATCCTTCAATCTCGGAAACATATCTCGAATGAACTGTTTGCCGCGCTTCGTGAACAAAATGTAGTACAAATGTGTAAATGCAGTCAAGATCAATATGACGGCGCTTATGCGATGGACAAGGCTGCGCAGCTCGAAAACTTTTTCACCACCTCCGCCAATCTCGCGTATCGCCTTGACCCACCATGAATCAGGAAACTTCAGCATGAAGCCCGTAAGAACCAAGAGCGTGAAGCTCACCAACAGTCCCCAGTGTTGGACAAGCTCGGGTCTGGTCATCCTCGTGTATAGCTTCGTACCAGCCCGGCCAGCCCGGACATCAACTACCCCATTTCTCCTCTCTCCCAGTTTACGTTTAGCTTTTCGGAAGAAATCCAGCACATTGTGCAACAACATCATGCCGATGACGCTTATGATTAGCATGACGTAAGTTTGTGAAATCCAATAGAGGAGCGGGTCCGTCTTCGATGTGGGTACGACGTGAACGGGGGCAGCGGCAAATCGTGCGTCAGCTCCGGGGTGGCACTTGCCACAGGTCATTGCAAGATTCGCCTTGTTGATCGGCGAAGTTGGATCTGAGGAAAGTCTTATGTCGTGCGCGCCATGGCAGCTCGCACAATTCGCAACGGTTGTCAATCCACCTTTCGTGGCAAGACCGTGATAGCTATCTAGATAACTCCCTACTGCATGCGGCGGCAGACCATAACGCTGGGTCAGAGTCACGGAGCCATGACAATTGGAACACACCTGAACGATATTATTGTTTGAAACAGAAGACTGAGGATTTTCCGGTGCCAATATTTGGTGATCGCCGTGGCAGTCGATGCACACCGGAGCACCGTTGTTGCCGTTCAACACTGCTTTGCCGTGAATACCGCTGAAATATTTTGTCGCAACGTTTTCATGACACCCGTTTTGTCCGCATGTGTTCGGAATATTATTTCTGAAAACTTTCGACTTGGGATTCCCGGCAGGCAACATGTCATGAGCACCGTGGCAATCACTACAGGTTGCTGCCTTGATATTGCCCTTGGATAGTGCGACGAGATGAACACTGTATCTGATGCTCTCGAGAAATGCAGGCGAGACTCCAACAAGGTCCAACACCGCTTTGTTGTCGAGATGGCAGCTGAGACAAATCTTCGGTTCGTTTGCACGACTCACCGGTGACTTCGGGTCGCTTATCGAATTGATGCTATGTTCATTGTGACAGTCAATGCAAACCGGCGCCACGGCCAGTCCTTTCTTGAAAGCCTGTCCGTGTGATGAGTCGAGATAATGAGTCTCCACATCGTTATGACATTTGCCGCAAGTCGCCACAATGTTTGCACGGTTTACCGGCGATGTCGGATCGCTCGGCGGCTTGATCGTGTGTGAGCCGTGGCAATCCACACAAGTCGCACCTTTGCCCGACTTCCTCAACGACTCCGCATGAATGCTGTGCTGATATGACTCAACAAGAGAAGTGAGCGCCTGCCCATTTTCTGCGCTGATTCCGTCGAAGATTCCTTTCTCCGTGTGACACTTGAAGCATCCGTTCTGCGATATGGCGTCTTTGGAGATTTGAGTTTCATGTGCGGTATGACAGGAAACGCATGTCAACGATCCATTCGCGAGTGCCTTCTTGTGAATGCCATCATTAATGGCGGACACCACACCTCCATGGCATCGGGAACAAAGAGTGTCCGCGGCAACTCCCCGCAGAACCCGAGCGACCTTAACCTGATGGGCACTCTGATGGCACGACTCACAACTGATATTTTTGCCGTTGGCTTCAGCCTTTGCATGTGCCGAAGCCGCAAATGTTTTTTTTCCCGAATGACATGAAAGACATTTCTGGTTGATAGCAATCTTACCAGCCGGTTGAACGTCGTGCTTGCCGTGACACTCGTAGCACTTGACGGACGCGTGCGCTGATCCTTTTGCATGTGACGAATCACTGTAAAAGGAAATCCCGTGACAGCTGTTGCAGTCAACCGGAGTAATCTCTTTCTTATGCGGAGTATTGTTAGGATCGAACCCGACATGGCAATCTATGCATGATGCATCACCATGGACTGACGCCTTAAACTTACCTTCACTTACATAAAGGCTAATTGTCTTCCCATTCTTTTCCATCGTCAACGTGGAATCAGAATGGCAAGTCAGGCAATCATCGACTGATTGAGCATATGATGGTTGGAGTGTTCCCATCGCCAGACAGAAGCAAAGGAGCGGAAACAGGTGTCTTGTTCTCATCCGGAAGAATCACTCTTTTCGTGCATCGCTGTCTGGCAAGATGGACAGAGCCTCGCAACGGGATTCTCTTCCAAGATTCCTGATGGGATATCGTGTCTGCAGATGACACATTGTCCGTACGTTCCCTTCTCTATTCGACGAAGTGCGAATGCGAGCTCGTTCAGATCCGGAGAGTCAAGCTTGGATGCCATCTCAAGAATTTCCTGCCTGCTTTTCGACGATCTGGTTTTGTAACGCGAGGCAAGCAACTCTCTCATCTTTTCAAGGACGAGCCTGTCGAATCTCGAAAGATCTTCTGATCTCATATCTCATCATGGTAATTTTCAACGACTGTGCCATAGCCATGCGATCTGTCTACAGAAAAAACTAAGATTTCCCCCATATTGTGCTGACTCAAACACACTCGCAATTTTATTGGATGCACCTGTGGTTTTCTGGCACATCGTGAGTAACCTTTCCACATTTATAAAAAGGACTGCTGCCAGAGATAAAATCAAATTCTCTGGCAGCAGCAGGAGGAGGAGGAAAGATAAGATTCTGTGATCTAGGAAAAACATTTGGGCTGCCGAAATATGGCAGTGCCTTCCCCTGAGCGAGTAGCATTTATATAAGTCAGCAGCCCAATAAACTCTCGCCTCATTGCAACTTTGCTTAGGTTCTTCTCATTCTGCTTAGTACGACTACGTGTGCGCGTTAACGCCACCACTGCCAAGCTTTCCGTGGAATGAATCCGCTTCAATGTAGCCGGACTTCTCAATTGTTCTTCTTATCGTATCACCTAACTGTCTCAAATTGATCGGCCGCTCGGAAAGGACGACAATGTTTTCATCCATGTTAAGATAATCTTCGTCGCAACATTGGACGACGAGGAGCGTCGGCATCTTCTTCTTCAGATTGTCAATCCATTCTTTAGAGCGATCCAAGTCTCTGGTCGGCGCGTATATCATGAGAACGCATTCGTCAATCTCAAGTGTGTTCCGGAAGAGACGCCTGACTTCATAGCCTTCTTTCGCAAGAAACTTTGCAAGAAGATCAAAAAGCGCTTCTTCGTCGCTCATGATCCCGATTACGAGTTTCGTGCTTTGAGCTCTCATTTCAATTTGAGTTGTTCAACCTGCGTGCCAAGACAAGAAGGAATAAAAAGTCTGAAATGAGCATCATTTCGAGCAAAATATCGCGAGTCAACATCCGATGCGGACGTCGTGCGTAATTTTTCCTTTCACCAGGGTGGAATAATTCCGCACGCAAGCAGAGAGGGACTAACGCTTCGGTGATACGGTGCGATGCTTCTCCTTTCTGAAATCGGTCTCATCATTGAATATGACACGTCAGTTTGCAAACTTATGAAAGAGTTAGGCTAGTTAAATGTTTGGCACACTTCGAGCGAAAGTCGTAGCGGGGTTTGCGGTTCTGGTGATCATTAATGTGATCGTCAGCGTCTGGTCGATATACAACTTTAACCAGCTGACCCAGGCAATCACAACGATGGTTCGGCAGAATTACCAGAACGTGATCGCAGCGCAAAATATGTTGCGGGCGCTTGAGAGTGACAACAGTGCACAGCTCTTGATGCTGAGCGGATACAACAGCGCAGGCTACATTCAGTTCAGAGACAATCACAAAGATTTCTTCCAGTGGATCCAGCAGGCAGCTGCTTCGAACGTTTCGACGCGTGGCGCGGATATATTGCAAAGCATCAATGTTCTTTATGCGAAATACTCTAACGCTACCGACACACTGAATGAAATAATTGCGAGGCAGAGTCACAGGGCAGCTCAAGACTACCATTACAATAACATCCTTCCGCTGTTCGATCAGATAAAGGGAAAGTGTTTTCAGCTCCTCGACATGAATAACAATGCAATGGTTGCGACTTACACGAAGGCCAGCGACATCTCGGACCAAGCCACCCTGGCAGTGCTTGGGGCGGCGCTTCTCGCTATCGTCTTGAGCATGGTAGCAAGCTGGCAGTTCTCACAATACATAATCGAGCCCGCACAAAAGTTAACAGACACAGTTCGCAAGATTGGCCAGGGCTATTTGGATGTGAGAGCTGACATAAACTCGAATGATGAGATAGGTGAACTGAGCCGTGAGTTCAATCGCATGGCAGAACGCTTGAAGAGATATGACGAGATCAACATTGAGAAACTTATCTCCGAAAAAAGGAAATCCGAAACCATCGCCGGAACAATCTCCGATCCGATAGTCGTTGCGGATGGAGACGGAAAAATCGTGCTCATGAACCAACTAGCGGAGGATTTGTTCGGAGTGACGGAAGAGGCTGCGGTAGGGAAGGAATTCCAGAAGGTTTTGAAGAACTCCGAACTAAGCGGATACATGAACCGATCGCTTCAGGGAGAGAGCCTGACCAACATACCGCCATATTTTGAACTTCGTTTCGCGGGCGAGGACAGGTATTTTAGAATCAAACTCAATTCCTCAAAGAGCACGTCAGGGAAGGTAATCGGTGTCATATTGATCCTGCAGGACGTTACACAATTCAAAGAGCTGGACAAAATGAAATCGGAGTTCATGGCACGGGTCTCACATGAGTTCCGAACTCCGCTCACATCGATCAACATGACACTTGACATACTCAAAGATGAACACGTAGGACGCGTAAACAAGAAACAGCGGGAACTGCTCGTTGCCGCGAAGCAGGACGCGGAACGGTTGACCAAATTGGTTCGTGAGCTGCTCGAGCTCTCGAGACTCGAATCAGGGAAGATCCAGCTGAAGGAAGACAGAATTGAAACGAGATCTCTCATCGATTTCTCGCTTCAGCCTCTGCTTCTTCAATTCAAGGACAAAAAAGTAAGTCTAGTAATCAATGCAGACAGCGCAATTCCTGAATTCGTCGCAGACTCCCAGCAGCTGTCATGGGTCATCTCAAATCTCGTCACGAATGCGCTGAGATTTACCGACAACGGCGGTACGGTGACGATAGATGCGGCGATTAACGGAGACGATCTAGTCATCGCAGTCCGGGATACCGGCTGCGGCATCAAGCCGGAGGAACTTGATAAGGTCTTTGACAAGTTTGTCCAGCTGCAGGATTCTTCGAATCCTTCGCCCGGTTCGGTAGGCCTCGGGTTGTCTATCGCTAAAGAAATTGTCGAATTCTATGGAGGAAGAATCTGGGCAGATAGCAAGTCAGGAGTTGGTACTGTCTTCACATTCTCGATACCGATCAGGAAGAGTGAGACAAACTCCACCGAACGCGGATCCATTCCGGGTCGTGACGATTCGGAGCAGGTGCAAACGGAAAACGAAGGTAAAATTCCGGCATGAAAGCAAGCGTACTGCTGGTCGACGACGAGCAGAATATTCTTCGGACCGTAAAAATCTGCCTCGAGTCAATAGGGCTTGAGGTGACAGCCCTCTCGAAGCCTGATGAAGCCTTGAGGGTCGCGGCACAGAAGCAGTTTGATATAGCCTTTTTCGATCTCAAGATGTACCCGATAGACGGGCTTCAGCTGCTTGCCGAAGTGAAAAAATTCTCGCAGGATATTATCGTGGTCATCATCACGGCGCACGGTTCAGTTGACACCGCAGTTCAGGCGATCAAACAGGGTGCATATGATTACTTGCAGAAGCCGTTCGATTTCCAGGAGCTGCAACATTTCGCGCAGAAGGTGTACGATCACTTCAAACTCCAAAAGGAGCTCAAAAGTCTCCAACAGCAATTGCACACATACCAGGCCGCTGAGGACATCATTTCGACAAATCCTCAGATGCTTGCTTTGATCAATCTTGCGAGAGAAGTCGCCGACACTAGCATCAGCGTTTTGATAGAAGGAGAAAGCGGAACTGGCAAGGAACTCCTTGCGAAGTTCATTCACAACACAAGTTCAAGAAATAACGCACCCTTCATGACGGTCAATTGTGCCGCTTTGTCGGAGAGCCTGCTCGAGAGCGAATTGTTCGGCCACGTCAGAGGGGCATTTACGGGTGCGGTGCGCGACAGGCAGGGCCGCTTTGAGATGGCAGACGGAGGGACGGTGTTCCTCGATGAGATCGCCGAGATACCGACAACGACACAGGCGAAACTTCTCCGCTTTCTGCAGAGTCGCGAATTTGAGCGCGTCGGCGACTCACAGACATTGAGAGTCGATGTCCGATTCATTGCGGCAACAAACCGCGATCTAAAGGTAGCCTTGAGCGCCGGCCAATTCCGAGACGATCTTTACTATAGAATTAACGGCGTCACGATGAAGCTCCCGCCACTTCGCCAAAGACCTGACGATATACCGATTCTCATAAAACACTTCGTATTAAGATTCGGTCACAACAAAGTGCCCGAGATTGCACCGGAAGCGTTCAGGCTTCTGACAAACTACCGATGGCCTGGAAATGTCCGAGAACTGGAGAATGTGATCGAGCGCGCGGTCTTACTAGCGCACGGGAAAAAGATAGAGACCTATCATCTCCCTGAGGAAATTCAAAGCCAGGAAAGCAGACGATTGGTTTCTCTCGAAGAAGTCGAGAAGGATTATATTGCCCGGGTGGTCCATGAAGCCTCGACTGCAGACGAAGCGTCGAAGATCCTCGGAATAGATCCAGCCACGCTTTGGCGGAAGAGAAAAAAATACGGTCTGTAAGTTAGCTCATAGCTGATAGCTCATGGCTACAGTAGGAGAGGCAGAAATTACCATGAGCTCTGAGCCATAAGCTATGAACTAATTGGTTTCACACGCTGTCACGAAAGTGAACGCGTAAGCGGCAAACGCATCGGACGATGTTTGCAGCGTGAGTAAATGTCTCCCATATTCTCTATTCTTGGTCAAATAGTACATCCTTGCGTCCTTCACAAGGACAAATGTCATCCCGTCAGAATCGGCCTGAATATCAGCCGACCAATCTTCCCGCGGAATTGGTTTCCCGTCTTGATAGACATACACTTTGAAGGGGATCCGATTTTCCGGACCAGGATCAGTTCCTGCGGCCGGCCTTATGACGAGGTTCGCTTCTGCACCCAGGTAGTTGATCACAAGTTTCCCTCCGGTTCCGCCGCCGGCGTATCGAACAAATTGCGGCTCGATGTCCCACTTTCCCACAAGATAGAATTTGTCCTTC
The DNA here is from genome assembly GCA_963704305.1 of uncultured Bacteroidota bacterium. GTDB lineage: Bacteria > Bacteroidota > Ignavibacteria > Kryptoniales > JAKASW01 > JAKASW01. The sequence goes on from OY969888.1 coordinate 4,193,108, forward strand.
TCAAAATCATTCGGCTCCGAGTATGATACGATCTCTTTGTGAACATAACCTTCCTTGTTTGCGATCGAGCCTCGCTCGTATCCAAGATAAGTTTCGGGAGTCGTGCGATAGCAGACGGCACCGGGGACATCCGTCTGCCTGATTGGATCCATCATCACGGGCAACTCCTCAGCCGGGCTAATTTCTTTGACTAGCTTCTGTATCATCGCTTCTGTATTCCCATATCCACCCTCTCCGAAATGGACATAACGCAGTGTACCATCTTTGTCGAATAAGTATTTGGCCGGCCAATACCTGTTTCCAAACCTATTCCAGATTTCAAAATCATTATCCATCACAATGGGATATTTGAGACCGAACCTCTCAACGGCATCGGAGACGTTCTCTCTCTCCTTTGCGAACGCGAATTCAGGTGAATGAACTCCTATGATTACAAGTCCGTCATTCTTATACCTTTCATACCACTCTTTCAGATACGGGAGAGTTCTAACGCAATTCACACATGTGTAATCCCAGAAATCGACAAGGACAACTTTCCCTTTCAAGATAACCGTGTTGTCTTGATCCACGTTGAACCAGTACTTCGAATCGAGATCTGGAAATGACGGCATCTTGATATCCCTGTATCCCAGATCTGTCGGTTTGTCTTGAGCATTTCGATAAGTTTCAATTTTTTCCCGGACGCTCACCTGGCCATTGGCAATGTTGGATGCAAGAAATGACGGCAACAGTAAGAAAACAAACTTGAAGGGGTTCATCTTATCTCCTTTGTCAAAAACGGCAGCGCTTCCACTCCTCTTCACACTAACCGGGAGGGTTACTGGATTCTTAACAAAGGCTGACGGGTTGGGAATTCCCGTTTATCAGGGAACTACAAATTCGTGCTCATGAGGGCGGATTGTCAGGACCGGACATGGGGCTTTCCTGACGACTTTGTCGGCTGTGCTTCCGAAAAGCACATGATCCATTCCCGTTCTCCCGTGAGAAGAGATAACTATCAGGTCTGCACTCTCGGACTTTGCGATTTCAACAATTTCGATGAAGGGCTTTCCAACCCTTATTAGCGCCGTAGACTTCACATCCTTCGGGATCTCTTTTTCGACAAGCTCATTCAACTGCTCTTCGCTGTGTTTGCGAATCTCTTCTTCCATCGCCGGAATGCTCACCTGACCGAAGCTGAAATCCGCAGGATACACTATTGGCTCCACGATATGGAGAACGATGAGCTCCGAATTGAAAATCTGTGCAAAGGTCACGGCATACTTCAGAGCATGAAGAGAATACTCCGAAAAATCCTGGGGAACCAGAATCTTCTTCAAGTTAACGGTCGGCATTTCTTCCTCCTCGTTTACTTTTTTGATTCCTCTCCAACTCCGCGGTTAATTTCCCGAGCTGTTCATTTGTAATTCTAAGCCGCGTCCCGATGACTTCTCCGAGTTTGAAAAGTATTTTCGTCCCCGCTTTAGGAGAACGATCAAGGAGAGCTATCAGGTCCGGTCTAAAGAATCCGATGATCTTCGATTGCTTCCTCGCAATAGCAGACGCGCTGCGAGCTGATTCATCAAGCAGCGAGAGCTCGCCGAAGAAATCCCCGGACTTGAGCAAAGCCAACCCCTTTTCGATGCTTTCCCTCTCGGTGTAAACTATCTCGACTTCTCCGTCTTCGATAACGTACATTCCCAGGCCGGGATCGTCCTGTCTGAAAACATACTCATCAGATTCATATTCCCTTCGATGAACTATCGAGCCGACTTTTCTCAGCTCGCGATCCGTCAACTGGGAGAAAATCGGGACCTTCGCAAGCAGCGCCTCCAATGAGTTATCATCCTTCTCCCGTTTGCGGAAAAAGTTTTCCCACAGGCTGCTTCGAGATGATGTTTGCTCGCCCATCGAATCAATATTAAGTTATCAGCGAAATGTCATGATGTGAATGATCATTTTCTATTATTCACGTATCACTATTCACATTTCGATCCTAGTCGTAGACAAACGTCAACCAGTCGTGCTTGTCTTCTCCGTTTCTCGCAATCTTGAAGAACTCGTTCTGCATCTCGCGTGTGATTGGGCCAGGCTTACCGCTTCCGACCTTCATCTTGTCCACCGAGTGGATAGGAGTTAACTCTGCGGCTGTTCCGGTAAAGAATACTTCATCAGCTATGTAGAGAATTTCCCGGAGCATATTCTCCTCTTTCACTTCGATGCCCGCCTCTTTCGCAAGTTGGATCACCGTCATCCTCGTTACGCCCGGGAGAATAGCGGCATTAAGCGGAGGAGTATGAAGTGCGCCATCATACACGACGAATATATTTTCACCACTCCCCTCACTTATGTAACCATTGGTATCGAGTGCGATACCTTCCGTGTAGCCGTTTGCAAGTGCTTCTAATTTTATCAGCTGTGAATTCATGTAGTTGCCACCCGTCTTTGACAAAGTCGGGAAGGTATCTGCCGTCGGCCTGCGCCAGCTCGACACACAAACCTCAATTCCGTTTTCGACAGCGCCGCTGCCAAGGTATTGTCCCCAATCCCAGACAGCTATCGCGGTGTCTATCGGATTGTGCAACGGATTCACACCGACGTCACCATAACCGCGAAATACAACCGGACGTATGTAACATGCGCGCATCTTGTTCGCCCTGATTGTCTCGAGCACTGCCTTCTTCAGTTGATCTTTTGAATAAGGAATTTCCGCGCGATAAATCTTGACGGAGTTTTCCAGCCTTTGCAGGTGCTCATCAAGTCTGAAGACCGCAGAACCTCTTGATGTGTCGTAGCAGCGGATTCCCTCGAACCAGCTTGAGCCGTAGTGAATGACATGAGCCAACACATGAACTTTCGCGTCATCCCAATCGACGAGATTTCCGTTCATCCATATCTTATCGACTTTATTCACTGACATTTGTCCTCAACCTCCGATCAAAAATCCTTTCTGTATATTCTGTATGTTTTATATTTTTCGGCGTTCAAAAGTTCCGCACTGCGATTCATCATTAGATTATCTTCGAGAACCCATGATGCTTCGCCGTCGCTGTACCCAAGCTTGACTCCACGTTTTGCAGTTTCATAAAATAAGACAGCTGCAATCCCTGTTTGCTGGTAGCTGTGAATCACACCCAGCACTAAGATCCTTACCCACCTGATCTTTTTCTTCTTCGTTAGAAGATGGTACACTCCGGGCAGCAATCTGCCTTTCTTGTTGAACTTCAGAGCATAGTTGATGTCCGGAAGAGTAAGTGCGAAGCCCACCGGTTTCCCGTTCACTTCGGCAAAGATAGCGAGCTCGGGCTCAACGACCTGCTTCAGATCTTCCGCGAGAAAATCAAATTCGTCATCGGTCATCGGAACGAAGCCCCAGTTCTTGCTCCAGGCCTCGTTGTAGACTTCCTTCACCCTTTTGATCTCCTCACCGAGTCTCTTCATGTTGATCGATCTAAACACCACGTGCTCTTTGTTGGTGATCATCCTCGCAACGCGCTCGAGTTTGTCAGTAAACACCCGGTCCTTATTTACATGATAGGCGTAGAGGTCCTTCTCTTTCTTGAGCCCGTAGTTGTTGTATAGGTCCATATAATACTTTGGATTGTAAGTCATCAGGATTAAAGGGCTCCTGTCGAAGCCATCGACCAACAGTCCGACTTCATCATTGGTTGATGGGTTCATCGGCCCGCGCATTCCGGAAAAGCCCTTCGTCTTTATCCACTCCTTGGACGCGTCGAAAAGAGCATTGGCCACCTGTTGATCATCGACTGACTCGAAGAATCCGAAAAAGCCGATTTCTTCTTCTTGAAACTTGTTGTGATTGTAGTTTATGATCGCGGCATTTCTTCCCACGATCTCGCCGTCCTTTCGGGCAAGAAACATTTGAAAGTCCGCATGCCTGTAAAAGGGATTCTTCTTTGTGTCGAGCAGCTTCTTTCTATCCGTCAGCAGCGGCGGCACCCAATGCTCATCATTTTGATAGATCTTCCAAGGCAATTTGATGAAATCCATCAAATCCTTTTTGGTGCGCACGGGTTCAACGCTGACAACACTCATTGTATCCCTCTCCTCCATTCTCTCAAACCAATTCGACTGGCAGAAGTCTTGCTCCTAGGCTATCACCCCGAGTTCGCGCCCGATAGTCCCGAACAGTTCAACAATTTTGTCCAGATGCTCGGGTTCGTGCGTCGCCATGTAACTCGTCCGGAGCATTTCATTTCCAGGAGAAACACCAGGTCTCACGAAGGCATTTGCGTAGATGCCGGCATCGAACAACTTTTTCCAGAATAGCAATGTCTTCATCGTGTCTCCTATGATAACCGGAACGATTGCAGTCTTGTTCCGATGAACATCAAAACCAAGCTGCATCAAGCCGTTCCTCACACGATCCGCATTGCTTATGAGTCGATCAACCCGCTGCGGCTCCTCTTCGAGGATTTTCAACGCTTCAATCGCTGCGGCCACGGACGCAGGTGTCGGACTTGCGCTGAAAATAAAAGCCGGCGAGTTATGCTTCAAATAATTAATAACCGACCCGTCTCCAACCACAAAACCCCCGAGTGACGCAAAAGTCTTAGAGAAGGTCCCCATCACCAGGTCTACGTTGTCATCAAGTTTGAAATGACTCGCGGTGCCGCGGCCGCCTACCCCTATGACGCCGATAGAATGAGCATCGTCTATCATTATGCGTGCATTGTACTTCTTCGCGACTTCGACCATGTCGGGCAAGTTGAGAATATCACCGGAAGTAGAAAAGACACCGTCCGACACAATTAATTTTGGGGCGTCTATCGGCAGTCGCGAAACGACAGCGTCAAGGCTAGCCATATCATTATGCTTGTATCGAACCAGTTCTGCTGCCTGCCCGCGTGCCATCAGAGTTCCGGCGACAATGCACGCATGATTATCGCGATCCAATATCACGTATTCTCCATGCTGCACCAGCGTCGAGATCACTCCAAGTGCTGTCTGAAACCCGGTTGAATACATCAAGCACGCTTCCTTGCCCATGAACTTTGCGAGTCGTTCCTCAAGCTCAACATGTAAGTCGACAGTCCCCGTCAAGTAGCGTGAACCCGAACAACCCGTTCCGTACTTTTCAATCGCTTTCTTAGCAGCTTCTTTGACTCTCGGATGTGCGGTCAAACCCAGATAATTATTCGAGCCAGCCATAATAACTTTTCTTCCATCGATGACGACTACAGGCCCTTCATTCTCTTGAAACGGATGGAAGTAAGGATAGAGCCCCATCTGCTTGACTTCATCGGCGAGAGTATAATCACGACACTTTTGAAATAAGTCCAATCGAGCTTGCCTCCTTCGAGTTGAAGTGGAAATGTTATCCATTGTGTTTTTTAATATAAAAGACAGGTTACAAAAAACCTAACTGATTGAGTCGTCTTTGTCCGGGAGCCTAAGCCAGTTTACAAAAGACCAGCGAGGTAGAGCCGATTGGGAGAGCTATCGATTGCGGATGAGTCAGCTATCAGGATGCCTATCGTTTAATGAGTGCAACTTTTGCGACGGTGCTCTGCCCTCCATCAGGAGAATACGCAATTATAATGTAGACACCGCTCGGTAGTGTACGACCTCCGGCATCCGTGCCGTACCAGTACGCTATGTTCCCGCCTTGAGCCGGAAACGCATCAACCAGCCTACCATCCACGGAAAATACTTTGATCTGAGAATTCGCGACGAGACCAATTATATGTATTGGCTGTGTAAGCGGGAGCCTCGCTGGATCCGGAAAGATTTTCAATTTTGCAAAACTTGCTGAGGGCTGAACGACACCGGTTTTCAGTTGCGTTATTCCGTACTGAGTGGCAAAATATACGATGCCGTGTGCCCTGTCGCAGGCAATCGCATTTACATGATTATCAAGAAGCGGGCTATTTGTTTTGTTATATTGACCCAACACCGTGTTCCCGTCCCTTGACAGAAGGTATACACCATTTACAGTCGACACCCACTTGTCATCCAGTGCGTCATAATCGATCCCCGTGACATCCTGGTTAATCATAGAAAATATCCAGCTCAAGCTGAACGTAGTCGACGGATCAGGATAAGAAATCACGCCCAGTCCTAAAGAAGTACCTACCCAAACCTGATCCTCGTTGTCAACCGCCACGGAGTTAACCTGGTCACTGAGGATCCCACCTGTTTGGTTAAACACATCGATGAGAAGACTTTGGTCGTCACCCTTGTTGGCGAGGGTTCCGTTTGCGTTATAGTAAAACAAGCCATGGTAATTGCCTTGCTTGTCACCGCCTTCGTCGCCGGTCCACACACCACCATATGCGTCTATTGCAATCGGAGTGAAACCTGACGTTATGGAATGACCATTATTGAACGTGTACCACGCTGAGTCATTCGGCGAAAATGCCGCTATCACATTGCCGTTGTACGCAAGAGGGTTCGCTATCCAGATGTTGCCGCTAGGGTCGCAGGTTGCATCTCCGACCAGGACGTAGTCCTGATTCTCCGGCACACCTGCCAGACCGGAATTCGAATGGTCATACTTCCTCATCGAATCGCTTTGTAGAAGGACCATGCCGTATCCCCATGAACCGACCACCACTCGATTTCCACAGACAGCGCTGATCTGATAGTACGTGCTGTCCGAAGGCAGCTCCGGATATTTTGATTTCGTGAAGTTTGTCCACTCTGTGCTGTCGAACTCAAACTCCATGAAGGCTACGCCAACATCGCGATTGTAGCTCGCGGAACCCCAGAGATTTCCCGAATTGTCGACGGACAGGTGCGTAATGGTGTTTGTGGCTGGGCCGGGAGGTGATACCGTCCGAACGGTGGACCCGATCAGAAGTAATCCTCGAGATGTTGCCCCAATTATCAGGGTATCAGAATAAGCAACAACATCATTCAACGGGATTCCACCTACATATAACGCGGTAATCGAATTATTCACATCGAGTTTGAACAATCCGTTTTGCGAAATGACTAGAAGCGAATTTGAAGCGAGACGGAGACCGCTGATACTAACGTTTGCGAGGCTGGCAATCGGCTGAAAGGCTGTACCATCATAGCTGTAGTAAAGGCCACGGCTTGTGCCTACGATCAAAGAGCCGTTAAAGACAGCGACCGCTTCCACCCCAGAAGAAACGCCGGTCACATTGATAACTTGCCATAGATCAGGCGCAGCCAGATTTTTTCCCGACAATGGAGCGTATGACAAGCCGTACTGACTCGCCACATAGATATTTCCCCTGAAAATTGCCGTCCCATTCGCCTGTACCGAACCCTGAGATGGAACAAAGTGCGAATAGCTGTCGAGCACGTCAAAACTATTTCGGGAAATCAAGACTACTCCAAATGGCGTGCAGGCGAACAGCGAGTCGCCGAAGATTGACAAACTGAGAATTTGTTTCGTGAGAGCTGAAGATTTGGTTATGTCCTTCTGAGACCTGATCAATACGCCCGCAGCGTTCAGTTCATCGATCGTACCGTTGCTCTCACCGACCAGCACTGCAGTCCCCGAATCAGCTGCAATAGAAGTAGCAACTATGTTTGAAAGACCATCGGTTGTAGTAAACTCTCCAAAGGTCCCACTCTGTGGAGAGTATGAAAATACTCCTCCAGAATCTGCAGCCCATACTTTTCCCTGTACAACGGCAAGACCGTTTACACTGTACATGCTGGTGAAATTCTTCCAAACCAGTGTTTGCGCAAAAGAGCTTACACTTAGAGAAAGGCAAGCGAGAAGAGCCGTCAATTTTCCGATCATTAATCAGGCTAAAGTTGCTTAAACAAATTTACCATTTCAATAGCGGCAACCGCCGCGTCGTAACCTTTGTTGCCTGATTTCCCTCCTGCTCGGTCGACAGCCTGATCGACCGTTTCTGTGGTTAGTATTCCGTAAATAACTGGGATGCCCGAACTGAGCGAAAGATGACCGACACCCTTGGCAGATTCACCGGCGATGTAGTCGAAGTGAGGAGTTTCTCCGCGGATGACTGCACCCAGACAAATCACCGCGTCGTGCTTCTTGGTTTCAATTACTCTCTTCGCTGCCGCGGGAATCTCGAAAGCGCCCGGACAACGATAGACATCTATTTCATTCTCAGATACTCCATGACGAACAAAAGCGTCAACGGCTCCAGACAGCAAACGATCAGTCACGAAACTATTAAATCTGCTCACAACTATTGCGACCTTTATGCCGCTCCCGTCCAGCTTTCCTTCATGATCGACCAAAGAATGCTCCTCTCTTACCGAACTCTCCTGCCGATTCTTTCCAGCATTTCTTCAACCCATTGAGGGTCCGCCACAAACTTTCCGAGATTCTCATCGTCGTTCTTCATCCCGCCGTGGAAATCGCTCCCGCCGCATTTAAGCATAGAATTGTCTTCAGCAAATTTGCGATAGTGTTCCATTTCCACTTTCGAATGAGATGGGTGAACCACTTCGATACCGTCGACACCAATCTTCATGAGGTATCGCAAGATCTCATCACTCACATAATGCGAAGGATGAGCGATAAAACTCAAGCCACCTGCTTCTGCCACCATACTGATCGCGTCCTCCGGCGGGAAAGGATGGTTAGCTTCATATGCAGGCCTTCCGATCCCGAGATACTTGTGGAAGGCCTCCTCATATGTCTCGGCGAATCCTTCCTCTATCATCGTATTGGCTATGTGCGGTCGGCCGATCGAGTCATGTGTCCCCGCTCTTTCAAGAACCGACTCCAATTTCAGCGGGATCTTGATCCGGTTTAGCTTCGCAATAATCCTCCTGACACGATTGACTCTCGCGTGGCGCAGCTGTTCCAGCCTCGATAGAAATTTACTGTCGGTGGGATCGAAAAAATAGCCGAGGAAATGGAGCTGATGCTGCCTGTATGAAGAAGTGATCTCAATTCCTCTGATCAATTCTATCCCGAGTTCTCCCGCCAACCGTTCGGCTTCGACTATTGCCGACACCGTGTCGTGGTCAGATATGCTAACCGAACTCATACCGAGTTCTTTTGCCTTCAACAGGAGCTCCGCGGGACTTAATGCGCCGTCAGAATGAAATGTGTGAAGGTGAAGATCTATCATACAGGAAGCCACTGAGCCGGTTCCCGAAATCTTGTCAACTGAATTTTTGTCTGAATGTCTCGTAATCCTGAATCACCGCGATGTTCCCATCCAGGTGGATCAGCTTCAGCTTCTCCATTTTGCCGAGCGTCCTTGACACAGTCTCCCTCGTCGTCCCCGCCATGTTCGCAATCTCTTGTTGTACAGGCAGGTTGCCGACCTCCACTTTACCCTGTTTGATCCGTCCGCGCTCGTCGGCAAACTGTAGGAGGACGTAACCGACACGGTGGTAGGCATCTTTCAAAGACAAACTCTTGATCAGGGCGTCGGCCCTTCTTAGACGCTGCGTCAGATGTTTCAGAAGGGAGATGGCGATGCTCGGATACTCGTGCAGGAGCCCTAGAAAATCCTGCCGATGAATCATGAATAGCTCGGCGCTGTCCATAGCCACCACACTTGCCGAGCGTGTTTCCCCATCCAACAAAGCCATTTCGCCGAAAAGATCACTCGGCCCCAATATGCTCAGAATAACTTCGCGTCCATCTTCACCAACTCGAACAACTTTTACTTCACCATTAACGATCACAAACAAAGCCGACCCTGACTCCTCTTCCATGAGAATGACATCGCCCTTCTTGTAAGTCTTCCTCACGCCACAGGCACCGATACGCGCGAAGTCTCTATCCTCCAGCTCCTCAAAGATCGGAGCATTCTTCAGAAATTCCATTGCCTCTTTCATTACAGTGCTCCCGCGCTTTTCGTTATATTGCAACTGAGAAATATAGATGCACCCTGATACAAAATCAACGTCAGGGGCATGAATTTAGAAGCTTGACCTAACTTCATGTAGAACTAAAATTTCATCTCACGGGTTTTATATTCTGTAATGAACGATGTGCAGGAATGACGCAAACGAATAAGATCTATCTGGATTATGCCGCGACAACCCCGGCTGACCCGCGGGTGGTAGATGCGATGTGCCCATTTTTTTCGGGGATATTTGGCAATGCCTCAAGCGTTCACTCTTTCGGAAGGGAGGCCAAGGCTGCACTTGAAGAGAGCAGAGAAAAAATAGCCTCGCTTATCGGCGTACGGGGATCCGAGATTTATTTCACCAGCGGCGGAACGGAATCCGATAACGCCGCTTTGTTCGGCGTCGCTTCTAAGTTTTCAGCGAGTGATAAGAAGCACCTGATTATTTCTTCAATCGAACACCATGCTATTCTGCACGCGGCCGAGGCGTTGAAGAAGAGTGGATTCAACGTCTCTCTTCTGCCGGTGGATTCGAACGGTTTTGTTTCTGCCGACGAACTGCGGAATGCAATCACCGATAAGACGTTCCTCGTGAGTATAATTCATGCCAACAACGAAATCGGGACAATACAAAATCTCCCGGAGCTCGCAAGGGTCGCCCATGACGTGGGAGTCCTCTTTCACACCGACGCCGTGCAATCCTTCGGAAAAATAAAATTCAACCTTGAAGATTGTGGTGTTGACCTTGCCACATTTACTGCTCACAAGATTTACGGGCCGAAAGGAATCGGCGCGCTTTATATCAAGCGGGGCATCGACTTTGAGCCGATCTTGTATGGTGGATCGCAGGAAAGAAATAGGCGTCCGGGCACAGAAAGTGTCCCGCTTGCGGTTGGCTTCGCCAGAGCGGCGGAACTCGCAATCGACGAGCTTGAATCAGAACAATCAAGATACTCCAAGCTGAATTTGCTAATGCGAGAGAAAATTTCTCGCGAAGTTCCGGGCACGATATTCAATTCACCCTCTGAGAATTCGATCGCAAACATCCTCAATGTTTCTCTGGACAACAGCGAGGTCGAGGTGGATGGCGAGGCATTGATAATCAACATGGATCTCGAAGGCATAGCTGTGACGAGCGGCTCCGCCTGCAGCTCCGGCAGTTTGCAGCCATCTCACGTGATCAGCGCGCTGGGGAGAGACGACAGGACAACAAAAGCTACGGTCCGATTCTCTTTCGGTAGATTCACAATGGAAGAAGAGATAATGATGGCCGCCGATGTTTTCGCGAAGATTGTTGCGCGAATAGGAAAAAGAAAAAGGATCAGCTCACCCGTTCCATGACCGCGGCGAAGAACCCGTCCATGTCATAGCGATGCGGGTAGATTGCCAGGTACCCGTTTTCAATCATGCCGGAGTATTTCGGTTCCACAAGGATTGCGGACAGCTCTACTTTCTTGTATTCAGGGTCAGCGTTCAGAAACCAATCCGCCACCGACTGATTCTCTTCAGCGAAGATACTGCAGGTCACATAGTAGAGCAGGCCGCCTGGTTTAACGAGCTTCGAGTAATGCCCCAACAATTCTCTCTGATAGGCTGCATGCTTTTCGACAGACGATTTCGTCAACCGATATTTCTTGTCCGGGTTTCTCCGAATCGTTCCGCTTCCGGTGCAAGGAGCATCGACAATAACTTTGTCGGCCGTATCTACAAGCTCCTCGAGCTCTCTAAGAGAGCCCCTTGTGGTTCTTCTCACGACAACGTTCTTGAAGCCGCCTCGTGCAGCGCGTGCGGCAAGGCTCTTCAGACGCCGAGGCTCTATGTCGCACGCATAAATTCTTGATTTGTCTCCTGACAGCGCGGCGAGTTCCAATGTCTTTCCCCCTCCACCTGCGCACGCATCAACGATCAATTCGCCGTCCAGCGGATTAACAATCAATCCAACAAGCTGGCTTGCCTCCTCCTGAATCTCTATCGCGCCGCCGTCATAAAGTCCCACAGTGTTCAAATTAACCCGCTTCGGCAAATAGACTCCCAGAGGAGAAAACTCCGAGACCGAGGCGTCGACACCCTGTCTCGAGAATGATTCTACCACTTCTTCTCTTGAAACTTTTTTTGTATCGACCCGAATGCAAACGCGCGCTTCACGATTGAGCGCCTCCATTATGGAGACGACGTCTTTCCGGATATTGGAAGGAAGAAGTTCGCAGAAAAAATCAGGAAATGAATTGAGAATACAGACATTCTGGGAATTGCTCTTTAACTCAGCAAACGTTTCATGCGCGCAACGAGCAAGATCATCCAGATCGAGATTGATCCCGCTCAATCTGTAAGCCTCGAGAAGTCTTGAATATGCGGCTTCGATCTCGTCAGGCTTCATCTCCGTCATCAGAATCTCATGCATCACAAAAATGCCAAGCGGCTCCGGATTGATCGGACATCTCTTCAACAGCTCCCTGAGCAAAATCAAATTCCGGATGATGCCATAAATCTTTTCAGTTAGCCAGCGCCGGTCATGAGATCCAATATAGCGGCGCTCTCTGCAAAATTCTGATACGATTCTGTCAGCCGGAAGATTCAACGTCATGACCTTGCCAAGAAGCTCGACAACGTGACCGGCGAGAGAAGACGTGTTCATCGACCGATGAGCTGCATATGCTTATAGATCATGTAACCATGACGAAGTCCTCTGTCCGTCACACGGAACTTTGCTGCACCCGCTGCCTCGAGGACTTTCATCAAGATCAGCGCTCCTGCGAGAAGAACGTCCGCTCTCCCTTCAGCGGCCTCAGTCATCCGCCGAATCTCGCTCGCGGTTTTCTGCCGGAGATCTTGGAAGATATCGCGAAGCGTCTCGTAGCTCATTTCAAAATTTTCAACGGCTGAAATTTCAAACGCGTATTTCTTCTGTGCAATCAAAGCGAGCGTAGTCGCCGTTCCTGCCACAGCATAAATACGGCGAGGATCTATCTCGGAGAAGGGGTAATTGGTCAAGGCAATTTCTGTGAACTCTGTTCCCCTCGCCAATTCGTCATCGAGAGGAGGATTGTGAACAAAAAACTTTTCCGTGATTCGAACTGCGCCGACATCGATGCTTTTCGACTGCACAGGTTTCAAGCCAATCCCGTAACTCAACTCCGTGCTTCCGCCACCGATGTCAATCATTAACGTCGGCTCAACCTGATTTGCAGCGCCGCTCACTGCACCCAGATAACCGATCTCCGCTTCAGTCGAGCCGTCGATCACTTCAACATCGATTCCGGACTTATCCTTGACCAGCTTAATGAAATCCTGACGATTCTCCGCATCACGAACAGCACTTGTTGCCGAAGCCACGACCCTCTCCACGTTGTATTCCCTCGCGATACGCGCATAATTTTTCAATACCTTCAGACCCTTCTCCATCGATTCATTCATGAGTCTTTTCGTAGCCGATACATTCCTGCCAACTCGGGGAACTTCGTAGAAATCCATGATGGGTTCTATCCTCAGAGAATCGTCTATCTCGCCGATCAACATCAGGATGGTGTTAGTCCCAATGTCGATGGAAGCGTACTTCATTTTGCAAACGCCAAAGCCGACCACTCGGCTTCGCGAATCGCATCGACCAGCCTGAATCCGGTTTCTTCGTACGCAGCTATCGTCGATTTCTCATCTAGAGTCAGCACCCCCGCCATAAACAAAACCCCGCCTTTTTTGCATCGCGTGTAGATTTCAGGCTTGATGTGCAGAAGCGTATTCCGGTTTAGATTGGCAACCACCAAGTCGAACTCGTCCTGCACGGCATGAGCAATTTCACCGCTCACCAGCTTCACTTTATCGCTGACGTTGTTTCTGTCAATGTTTTCCTTTGCGTTCTCTATCGACCAGCTGTCGTTGTCTACGGCAACGCAGTCGCTGGCTCCGAGCTTTATTGCGGCAATGGCAAGCACTCCGGTTCCCGTCCCGATGTCGAGGATCTTCTCGCCGCCTTTGATGAACTTCTCCAGAAGCTGTACCATCATCCTGGTGGTTTCGTGATGACCGGTTCCGAACGACATTTTCGGATCGATCTCGATAACTATTCTTGCGTCGCCGTGATATTCTTTCCAGCTCGGTTTAATCGCGACGTTCTTCGTCACCTCGACCGGGACAATTGATTCTTCCCACTGTTTGTTCCAATCCTGATTTCGGAATTCCGCCACATCGACCAGGAACCGATCTATCTTTCCCTCATCCTTGAGACTGTTCAAGAATTTCGTCACCTCGGTTTTGAAGGAAGCTTTCCATTTGCTTTCCGAAAAATAGCAAGAGAGTTCGTTCGATTCTTCGACGAATCCTTCCGCGCCGACGTCACTTAGGAAACCGACGACCAGATCGTTCACCGGTTTATCTGTTGAGACTTTCAGCTGAAAATACTTGTCGCTCATATCAGCTAAACCGGAACTTTCCTATACAAAACTTGCAGCAACACCCTTCCGACCGCCGACAAACTCTCCGCGCTACATTTGTCCGGGGTGTCTTCCAATGTGTGCCAGTATCTATTCGATTGATCGGGATAAGCAAAGTCGATTATGTCTATCGCCTTTATTCCAATGTTATCGAGCGACAGGTGATCGTCCGAGACCATGCCGTCGATGCGGTCGACGAATTGCGAGACACCCATGTCTGCAGCCGTATTCCAGACAAGATTAACGATGTCAGGAGCATATTGAACTGAGTTGCCTTCTCTCGGCAGCGTTAGTTCCTTGTCTCCGACCATATCGAGGTTAATAGCAAACACCGGATAATAGGAAAACTTTTTTGTTGCCGCCCAATACTTTGACCCGAGAAAATAGTAATCGAGGTCTCCCTCCTTGCCATAGTCTTCGCCGTCCCAGAGCATTATGTCTACTCCTTCAGGCGGAGGATTCTGTTTAAAATCGCGTGCCATTTCAAGAAGGACTGCCACACCGCTTGCCCCGTCGTTCGCACCGGGTATCGGCTTGTCCATCGGACCGCCACGTTCCTGATCCGCTCGCGGCCTCGTGTCCCAATGCGCCGAGAGGAGTACTCTAGTTTTCGCTTCCAAGTTGAAGCTCGCGATTATGTTGGTCAGGTGGAGTTCGGTTCCATTATATCCTGGCACATTGAACTTCTGCAAGCTGACCGAGTCCGCATAGAGGCTGAATTGCTGCTGGAGGTAAGCGAGGCACTCCTCGTGCCCCTGACTGTTCGGGTTCCTGGGGCCGAAACTAGTTTGCTTAACCAGATAAGCGAAAGCGGAATTCCCGTCAAACTGCGGAATAGGCGTCGTCGGAATTTGAGGAGTACTCTGAGTTTGCCCGGTCTGCTCCGCAGTGCGAGGCGGGGTGCGATTCGAACATGAGCTGATCATCAAAGTCATCATCAGAAACCATAAGGTTTTCTTCATAAAGAAGTTTAAAGTAAATTGCGGGAATTTCCAAGGTGAATGAAGATCATGACGGCGTACAGTTCACCTTCGGCTCAAAGAAGTGTATGCAAAAACCCTCATCGGGGCACACCTCAACATAATCGCCGTACTCTCCATTTTGGATATCTATTTTTGCCGAAAGTGCGCTCGCAAGTAGATTACGAAGTTCGGCCAATTTGTCAACTCTGAACGTGACAACGAATTTGGGCTTGGTGCCATAGGTGACCGCGATATCAAGACCGCCTACTTTGAACTCCGACCATGGAGCGTCTTCGTGCTGAGGCAGGCCAAATAGAGCCGAGTAGAATTCACGTGTCTTCTCGGGATCGCTGACACAGCAATGGACGTTCTCGACGCCGGTGATGTGTTTGATGATTTCAGATTGCAATTGCGGCTGATGCTGCATAGACCTCGCTCGCTCCATTTTCTTTCAAAACCCTCGCGCACTCCTTGATTGTCGAGCCCGTCGTTATGACGTCGTCGACGAGAAGTATCTTTCTTCCCCTTACATCTGTGAGATGTTCACGCCCGACAACAAATGCGCCGGAAATGTTTTTTCTTCGGCCCTCCGGATCGAGATGAGTCTGGGTTTGGGTTTGCCTTACCCTTTTCAACAGGTTAGGCTCCTGTCTAAGTTTCAACACCAAGCTTATTTCATTAGCAATCAATTCGCTCTGGTTATATCCGCGTTCCCGTTTGCGGGCCGCATGTAGTGGAACAGGTGCGATCGTTTCGCTCATCGACAGCTTTTCATCATCGACAATCTTGTCAGCGATGAGGAATCCCAGCTTGACCGCGATTTTTTCTGCGCCGCTGTATTTCAGGAGGTGGATCGCCATCCGCACTCGCGGGTCCTGATCGAACAGAAAGATAGAATCGATTTTGTCCAATGCTCTGTCGGCCAGAAATTTCTCTTCGATAGTCTGGATGATCGTCTCGGTCCGCGCGACTCGCTCAAAGCCGTCCCAACATTTTACACAAATGTATGATTCACCGCGCGCGAGATTTCTCCTGCAGGTCGCACAAATTGGAGGGTAGACAAAATCTGCCAGTGCCCCCGCCGCGTTTCTTAGTCCATCAAAGAGATTCAATTCTTTCCCGATAGCCTGTGAATTTCATCGCGCAGCTCCGCGGCTTTTTCGAAATCGAGTTTCTTTGCCGCCTCGTACATCTCCTTTGTGAGCCGCTCCACAAGATCTTTCATCTGCTGCTCGGTCAAATAACCCTGGGAACTTTCACCGACTCTTGCGCGGCGACCGCCCCTCGCGGATTTCGCCTTCTCCTCGCTCTCCGATCGCACGTCTGCTATCGCGGTCGACGCCCTGATTTCATCCGCGGTCTTGACAATCGATTTGGGTTTTATGTTATGCTCTATGTTGAAATCCGTTTGAATTTTCCGCCGCCGCTCAGTTTCATCGATCATCTTCCTCATGCTCCGGGTAATAGTTTCAGCATAAAGAATGACTTTGCTTCCGATGTTCCTGGCCGCCCTGCCCGCCGTCTGGATCAAAGACTTCTCCGACCGCAGAAATCCTTCCTTGTCTGCATCGAGAATTGCAACGAGCGAAACTTCCGGAAGGTCGAGTCCTTCACGGAGCAAATTCACGCCGACGAGTACGTCGAATTCGCCGAGCCGGAGATCCCGCAGTATCGAGACTCGCTCGAGCGAATCGATATCCGAGTGGATGTATTTCACGCGAACGTTGAGTGCCCGAAGGTATTCGGTCAAATCCTCCGCCATTCTCTTCGTGAGAGTTGTCACGAGAGTACGTTCCTTCACTTTAACTCTCCCGCGAATTTCTTGTATCAGGTCGTCAATCTCGTTCTTCACCGGCCTCACTTCGACCTCGGGGTCGACAATCCCCGTCGGTCGAATCACCTGCTCGACGATCACGCCAGCGCTTTTTTGCAGCTCGTACTCGCTCGGAGTCGCGCTGACGAAGACAACCTGCTTTGCCATCGATTCGAATTCCTCGAAAGTCAGTGGCCTGTTGTCCAGAGCTGACGGAAGTCGAAAGCCATATTCGACCAAAGTCAGTTTCCGCGAACGATCACCGTGGTACATCGCGTGAAGCTGTGGAAGAGTTTGGTGAGATTCATCTATGAAAATCATGAAATCATTCGGGAAGTAGTCGAGGAGCACATAAGGCCGCTGCCCGGGTTCTCTTCCGGTGATGTGTCTGGAGTAGTTTTCAATTCCGTTACAATAGCCGACTTCTCGCATCATCTCGATGTCGAACCTGGTCCGTTGTTCAAGCCTCTGTGCCTCGAGATATTTCCCCATCGCACGAAGGTCAGTAAGTCTTTCAACAAGCTCGATCTCAATTGACTTAATCGCCCGCTCGAGGTTCTCGTCGCTCGTGACGAAATGCCTCGCCGGGTAAATGACAATCTCTTCCATTTCCAGGACCGGGACTCCGGTGAGCGGGTCAATGGTTTTTAGAGATTCTATCTCATCGCCGAAGAATTCGACTCTCACTGCCTCCTCAATTTCATAAGCAGGAAAAATTTCGACAACGTCTCCGCGAACCCGGAAATTTCCCCGCACGAATTCAACGTCGTTCCTGGCATACAGACTCTTTATGAGAAGCTCCTGCAGGCGCCGTCTTCCCATCTTCTCGCCGCGTCGCAGGAATACGACCTCATGCTGGTAATCTATCGGAGAACCGATACCATAAATGCACGACACCGACGCCACAACAATCACATCGTCCCTCCCACTGAGAAGTGAGCTTGTTGCACGAAGTCGCAGGCGATCGATCTCATCGTTTATCGAAGAGTCTTTCTCGATGTATGTGTCGGTCTGCGGGATGTAAGCTTCAGGCTGGTAGTAATCATAATATGAAATGAAGAACTCGACTATGTTCTTCGGAAAGAGCTGCTTGAACTCGCCGTACAGTTGTGCGGCGAGAGTCTTGTTGTGCGAGATAACTAATGTCGGCCTATTTATGTTCTGAATGATTTGAGCCATCGTGTAGGTTTTGCCGCTACCGGTGACACCGAGGAGTGTCTGAAATGCCTGGCCCTTTTTCACTCCGTCCGTCAACTCACGGATCGCCGCAGGCTGATCGCCGGAAGGTTTGTAATCAGAGACGAGATTGAATCTGTTCATCATCCTTTCGAAATCAAAATTCAAAGCTCAAAGGTCAAAACCACAGCTCAAATGTCGAGACCGATGTACCTTCCTTTGAACTTTGAATTTCAATTCTGACCTTTAACGTTTTGTCGGCCTCTACTTACCTGCAAGAATAGATTTAAGCACATAACCTGCGACCTGCGGATTCTCCTTGAATCGTCTAATCGAGTAGGCATACCAGTGCTTTCCGAACGGCACATAAACCCGGAGCTTGTGTCCGTCGGCAACTATTCTGTTTCGCAGGTCGGACCGCACTCCCAGTAACATCTGGAATTCATAATCTAATTCCCGCGAGTCACTCTTTCGGCGAGTTGAGATTAATCCGTAGGCAGCGTCAATCAGGACATTATCATGCGTAGCTATCGCAATTCTACCTTCTCCTTCAAACAGCATGTTCATAAGCCTGACATAATTTTGCCTGATCTCGTCCCGGCCTTTGAACGCAATGCTTTCCGGTTCGACATATATTCCTTTGCAGAGCCTCACGCTCGCTTTCATTTCAACCAGCCGCCTGACATCATCCTCGCTGCGACGCATGTATGCCTGGATGACGACGCCAGTGTTGTCAAATCCAGCGGCGCGAAACCTCTCATACATGTCGAGTGTCGCCGACGTGGTGCTCGAATCTTCCATGTCGATCCTGACAAAAGTGCGGTTCCGTCTAGCAGTTTCCATCGCCCTCAACACATTGTCGTAGCACAAATCGTGGTCGATGCTCAGACCGAATTGCGTCAGTTTGATTGACAGGTTTGCGTCGAGTTTTCTGTCGCTGATTACATGCAGTACTTTCTCCGCAGACTTCGACGACTCAATCGCCTCCGCCTTCGTGGTGACATTTTCTCCCAGGACATCGATTGTTGCCATCATCCTTTTCGCGTTAAGATTTTTCACAAGCGCGACAGCATCCTCGATATCCTCGCCAGCGATGTAACGCATGGCGAATCGCTTCACGAATCCTTTTGGGAATACCTGAAGTGTTGATACTATGACATTGTTCAGCGGGTTCATTTGTTCTCCGGTCAGAGTTCTGTTGTGCTTCTTCGTCCGTCAAATCCCGATTCGCGTGTATGCCAGAAGAGAATACTCTCCTCGCCGAGTTTGTAACACAAGTATACCTCCTCTCCGTTCTTCCTGAGATGCGGAAAATCTACCAGACCTTCGTCGAGACTCTTCACAAGAATGCCTCTTTCTGAGATGCGCGTCATGATGTCGACGAGCTCTTCGAGCTCCGGCGGATAGTTCTTTGTTCCATTTGGACCCGAGCCGCCGAAATAACTGTGTCTGTAGATATCGTAATTCTTCGAATCGAGAACCCGTTTCAGGTTCACCATCTGAGTCAAGTTGGGAAGTAGTCCTTTCAGAAGGGAGCGTGCCTCTTCGAGCGAAAAATGCCGGGAATCGGGTGACATCCTGGATAATTTACCAGCGAGGGTTTGGAGAATCAAATCAGTCCCGACAGAACCGAGAGCTGTGGTTTTGTCGGGACCTCCGAATCAGGAGATGCGCTCCTGCAAAATTACTTACGCGGTCATGTTTGCCAGAATCAATATTTGAGCGACGGCATCAACCTGCGACTTCGACATGGTAGTCAAACTAGAATTTGCAGCGGAGCTCACGGCATTGAAAAATGATGCATAAGCTTGTACGAGCAGCTGGGTGGAAGGCTGGATTGAAATCGCACCGAATAGAATTCCCTTTGCCCCACCACCAGCGTTTATCTGAGCATCGACATTCGTCATCGCCGATGAGTTCACACCGATCGCTTCAGCGGCTAAATTCAATACAGCATCATGGTACGCTTTGAATGCTGCATCTATCTGACCACTGCTCGTTGAACCTCTTATCCAGCTCTGAAGAGTTGCGCCCGCAGTGTCGGCAGAATCGATTTCGGTTTGAGTCGCCCCGATGATTTGCATCTTCGCATGTATCCCGCTCTTGATCGCAAAAGCTCTTAACTGAGCCGCCTGCCGATACAGTGCGAACTTCACGCTTGCATCGGTGCTTGCAGAAGCATTCGTGATTGTCCTTGCAAAAATCTCCTCGACCTTCGCAACCGTCTCCGCACTAATGCCTTGGGTGACATATGCATTAAGGTCCGCCTCCTCGAAGTTCTGAAAATCTGTTTGCGCTGCTGCCTGATTACCGCCCGAAGCATTTAGAGACGACTCGAGAGCTTCTTCCGCTGTCGTTCGGGCAACCAATAGAGTATTCACCTGATATTGAGAAGCGTTGCCCACTGAGGAATTCAACATCGCTTCCTCCCAGACGTTCTCACCCGCTTCAATCGAAGCGGCTATTTGTGCCTCCGCAGTCGCATCCCCTTGCACTGCAGCGGCTACTGACGAATTCACACACGATACCACATCCGCAAGTGTGACTGCATCCGCACCGACATCAGCTACCATCTTGGTATAAACATCTGCTTGAGCAGTCGTCTGGTTGCTCACAGGCTGACAATATTCCGTTGCGCTCTGATTCAGCGTCGAACCGACGACGGCTTTCCATTTCGAACTTCCGCGTGTAGCAACAACAACGACATTGTTTATACCAGTGGCATCACATAACAAAGAGAAGTTTCCATTGGCATCAGTTTGTACTGTGTCAGATATCTCAGTCAGCGAACCACCGGTCATTACTCTCATTGCAACGATTGTCGCACCCTGGACGGTGGAACTTGTTTTTGCCAGATAAAACGGTCCGCCAGACCTCCCCGCTACATAGCCGCCGGGATCATCCGTCACCGTTCCCCGAATAGTAGAATACTGCGCGGTCGAATCAGTAGAATTACCCTTGCTGCATCCTCCGAATAGAGACAACAAGAATGCGGCGAGCAAGATAGCGGTACCCTTTGAGAGCTGAATGGTGCTGTTTATGTATGTGGACAAGATGAATTCCATTTTTCCTCCTCTTTAACCTTTCAAAAGAATTCATTATCCAAGATTGTGCCAACTCTTATGCTGCAAAATCTAAAGCGTCAGGTGGTTTCTAATTGGGAGTCCGCGCAGATCGTGCGCCAATAAATGCACGCCTTGCAGGCTCGATGGATATTCTGATGGCAGAAAGCCTTGATTATTCTCATAACCTGCCGCCGGCCTCAATTGTCAAATATGCGACATGGCGTTCTCGTACTCTATCTCGGTAGCACATCGCAGAGATGGTTCAGAGCCCGATTGATAACTGACCTGTCTCCTGAAAGACTCTCAATAGCACTGCGAAGCCCGGTTAAATCGTCACGGAACTCCCCGAGCTCTCTTCCCGCTTTATTTGGAAAAAGTGTGAGACGATCGCCAGTCTGCGCGGCGCGGATCAGAAGATCAGGCGGCCAGTCCTGAGGCCAGAGGTGGTTGAGCATGCTCATCGCCTCTTTCAACCGCGCGATTTTTCCACGTGTACCATCAAGCATAGGAGAATCGAACGCAGCAGACAATTCGGCAGTCACTACCACCTTCCGATGGACACTCAGCGCGGGTGTGTTGATGATCGCTTCCAGCTTGTCGCCGTTATATCGCCAGGGAATTCGTTTGCCGTTGCAAAGAACGCGGGTTGGCGGAAAAACATTCATCAGAGCAACGGTGTAGCTCCGCTTGTTTTTCATCCCCGCGTAACTCCCCCTGGTAGGGTAGATCGTTACATTGAGTCTGTGATCGCCGACAGTTTCGTAGCTTACTCTTGTCAACGCGAACTTGCCGCTTCTATAATCATCCGAATTGCCTTCGTCTTCGTAGACCTGTGTCGATCCGGTTTGTCCGGGAAAGATTCGAAGCACCAAAGGATCAACATTTTTGATGTCAGCCTCCTGACCTTCCGACTGCATCTGGATCACCGAGCCTGATTTGACAAAGATTGGTATTTCGTTGAGCGCATAGCGTCGCTCCAATATACACGGACCGTGCAGTCGTTCACCGCTGGACCACTCTACCCAGGTCCCCGGCGGAATCCAAACCTTCTCGCTACCGAGAAGTGAGTCGGCTGAAATAGGATGAACCACAGGTGCGACAATCAAGTCGCTGCCGAAGAAATACTCATCTCCAAATTCATATGCCTCCTCATTTTCGGGGTAGTCATAATAAAGCGGGTGAACCATCGATACACCTGAGTCGTACGCATTTCGCGACGCACTGTAGATGTAAGGTAAAAGCTCGTGCCTAAGAAGGAAAGCCTTGCGCATCGCATCAAAGTAATCATACGGATATGCCCAGATTCTTCGCTCGGCATCAGCGTTTCTCGTCGTGTGCGTCCGAAGCACAGGACTCAGGGCTCCCCACTGAACCCATCTGGTATACAGCTCGGGGGCAACAGTCCCGGGCAGGTGGCCACCTATATCGTGGCTCCAGTATCCGAAGCCGACATTCGCGGCCGTGGATGTGAAGTACGGCTGAAACCGCAGCGAAGACCAATCGGTGATCACATCGCCGGAGAAACCAATCTCATATCTATGATCGCCAAGTCCACCCCACCGCGCAAGAATAAGCGGTCGCGATCTATTCTCTCGTTCAAGATCGGTGTAGAAAGTGTAATTCAACCACCATGTCGGATTCAGATTGTGAATCCGCGTTGTGTCCCATTGCTGCCAATCGATCCACCAGAAATCTACTCCTTCCCTTTCGAGAGGATGAAGCACAATCTTGAAATAGTTTTCCGCGAATTTCCTGTCGATGAGATCGAACGGGACATACTTTTTCGACGCGGGATCAATTCCCATTGCTCGAGCCATAGCGAGATAGCTTTCTTCCCATGGCTGGATGCCCGAGGCCGGATGCAGATTCAGCACCACCTTCAATCCTTTCTCATGACACCACTTCAAGAATTCCTGATGATCAGGGAATAGCGTCGTGTCCCATGTATATCCCGTCCATCCTTTGGTTTGCCCGGCCTGATCGCGAACACTTTTCGACCAGCGCAGATCGAAAGTCTGGTGCCAATCCATATCCACCACAAGTACATCGAGAGGAACATCGTAAAGGCTGAATTGTCCAACAAGGTCCTTCAACTCTTCGTCGGTGTAGGACCAGTATCTCGACCACCACGACCCGAACGCAAAACGAGGCGGCATAGGAATTCTTCCGGCAACCTTCACATAATCACCGAGCTCTTTTTGGTAATCGTGTCCATACCCGAAAAAGTACCAATCCTGCTTCTCGTCGTCTGGACGGTTCACAACCCATTTCCAGCCTGAGTCCTCAAATAACGGCCGCCGGCTGTCGTCCACCAGCACCCATCCTCCGCGGGACAAGAGACCGGCATCAAGTTCAACCGGTCCCTTCGCACCATCAAGAGTTCGCGTGGTTCCAAGAAGATTCATCGTATCCTGATCGCCAGGATGCCAGACAATCCGCTTCCCGTTCAATTCAAAGCTGATCTCAAGATTATCCTTACTGAATTCAACCGAACCGTCTTTGTATCTCAACGTCAACTTGCCCGTTTCTATCACCAGCCAGCCTCCACTCGTGTGAACCTTATAAGGTGGTACAGGAAGACGTTGGTTGATGAAGAGCAGTGATTGGGAATCGACAAACTTTGAATCTTCAGACCACTCCATTCTGATTAACTCCGGAGTGAGGATCGTGAAGCGGGCATTCCCCGTTGAAACTTCCGCTTTCGGATCGGCGACGGGGTTGTCGGACAGTGCTTGTGTTTGAGCGATTCCCGTAAGCGAGAAGAGGACGACCATCACTAACACATACGGCAACCTTTCAAATCGAATATTCATGATTTCCTCCTCGAGAAATCGAAAAGAGATGAAAGACCTGTCGATGAGTTATTCACTTCGACGAATATTTATCAAGCAGGACTTTTGAAAGAATAGAATCCCAGATGTAATTCGGCGGACTCTGCTGGACGGGAAAATCAGCGCTGTACGATTCCCAGAATCGATGGTTTCGCTCGAGCTGGGTCTCCACTGCAAGGAGCATTTTGTCCGCAACTTCATCAGCTACTTTCTTGTAGCCGTAATGCTCCAGACCGGCCATGACCATATAATCCCACAACATCCAGACCGGACCGTTCCAGTGACAGCAATCGTCTACAAATGGGGTGTAGCCGGAATCGTTGGCCGCGACAGTTGGAACACCGAACTCTCTCCAGAACGTTTCAGGATCCTGAAGTTCCTTCACGAGATCAGCGGCCTGTTCGTTCGTTGCGACTCTCGCCCACATCGGAAGGAATCCAATAATCTCTTTCCGCCTCAGACTCTTCCCTTCGAACTCAAACGAATGATCCCTCATTGAGATGTGATAATAAAACCTGTTCTTCTTGTCCCACATGTATCTATTAATCAGGCCGGCTAGCTTCTCAAACTTCGTCGACCATTCCTTCACTCCTGCGGTATCTCGCAGCTCTCGCGCCATCATGTTTAAGTAATACATTTCATCGGCTGCTTGCGAAGAGAGATCAAGACAATCTAATTCGTTAGAGATGTCTTTCCCCTCAATGCCGCGCGATGGATTCGCCAGCTGGAAGACTATGTTCCAGTCATCTCTTACGTTTTCAACAATCCCGTACGGTCCCCATTCAAAAAGTCCGTCGTGGTTTCTGTCCCGGTTCATTTCAAGATAATGGACATACTTTTCACCGGCGACATAAGCGTCGTGCAGGAACCTCCTGTCGTGACTGACTCTGTAGATTTCCCAATTTGTCCACGAGAAGAACGGTGCGGAAGTCGTGCCGACCGAATCGTGGACATATGTCTGCGGACCACGCGGGCCAACCCTGTACGGTATGAGTCCGTCAGGTGATTGCTGCTCGATGAAGATACGCTGGGATTCCTCGGCGGACTTCCAATCCAAATAAGCGTACGCGATCATCGATAATGATTCATGCATTACCTCGTGACCGTGTCCCCATCCCCAGATCGGGTTGCGCGAGAAGACATAGTAATTGTATCTCGTCTCTCCGCCCGGTGGAAGGACACACTGTCTCACGAGATTAAACGAGCTGAGATAGACGAGTTTCTCCCGAGAAGTTTTGAACTTCACACGGGGAATGGACGAGAAGAGTTTCACGTCTGAGTCGACAAGTGTTTGAAGGTCGACGTGCAAGGCTGACTTCACATCCTCAATCATTTCTTCAATCGGATTACGACTGTCCTGGCAGCCTCGCACAAATCTAAATTCGCCAGACTCACCCGGCTGCAATGAGAAATCTCTTTGAAGGGCAACGAGTCCGGCAGGTCCATTGTTGAGTTGATTCAATTTAGTCTTGTGAGCATCGTACTCGTTAAACCTTCTTATCGTCGGCGAAAAATCCGCAAGGTGGCACACCTGGTACATCCCATAACTCCGGACTTCTCCGGCCGAAGCAATGATATCTCTGAAATGATCCGGATAACCGGAGTATAGGTTGCTGAAGACTCTGACAGGAGATTCATAATGCGTGAAGACGTAACCATTCTCTCTGCTTTCAAACTTCTCTACCCGCATCGAATCCAACGTCAGCATATCGAGAAGTGAAAAAACACTCATGTCATACTTGATCTTCCCGACATTCCGGACATGAAGATCAATTATCGCGGCGCCCGAACTGTACACTGCAAAAACTTCCTGAACCTGAATTCCGGAGAATGGTTCATACTCGAGCACGGCGATGTCAGGAAACGAAGCAACAACAACGGGCGGCTTCGCAAACTGGCTTATCCTGTCGACAACTACATGGCCCACTCTCCAGATCGTCGCCCACTCTCCTGCATCCTCACTGGAATAAGTAATGGGCTTGTCCGGTGAGAAGTAGTCCATGAAATATGCTTTGTCCGCAAAGAGCCGTGACCTGTCCTTCGACGCTGCATAAGTTGTGAAGAGAGGATCTCGCGGAGCGGCGTTGATGTGTAGATATCTATCTGAGATGGTAACCTGTGCACCGATAAGCAGAGGATTTAGAAACACGATCATAAAGAAAGCAACGCGTCTGATCATGTCAGCAGTCTTCTACCGGGATAATTTCTTTGCACATTGAGCTAATGTTTAGCGACATTGTATTTTAGTCCCTTTCCCAAATCAAGGAGTCTCGCGTAAAAGCCAAAGCCGCCAAGGTTGTTTTCAATTTTCAGAAGAAGTGCATTCCATCCTTTCTGAAGAGGGAGCAAGACTGTGTCAGCATCGGGTTCTGCCGATCTGATCACGAGTTTCCTGTATGACTCTTTGCCATTGAGGAACACCTTCGCTCCATCATCCGATCCGAAAAGGAGCGGGACATCCTGTTGTTTCGGTGAATAAACATATGCAGCGGCGTAACACACGACAAGTTCGTCAGGATTGAACCTGCCAACAAAATCCATCATACCATTCTTACCAACTTTTATCGCATGCCAGCCGACTCGTTGTCCATTCACACCCAAATATTTTTTCCCAAGAACCAATTCTCGCTCCGGTGGATAGACCATATCTATACCGAGACGATTCCCCGCCGAGTCTTTCGGATTTGGAAATGGACCGATAACATTCCACTGAGGAATAAACCTTCGCTCAGGTTGAATGACGAACGCGTCAAGTCCGACCGAATATCCCTTCGAAGCCGGGTCCTTGCCGGTTGAAACAAATTGTAAGGGTATGAAATCGATGTCGGCTCTGAGATGTTTCAGTATTATTGCACCGCCTGGAATCACGGATTGCGAATATCCTTCGATCCTTCCCACCTTCTTTCTATTAAAAAAAATATCAGTATTCCCGTAGTCGGCGCCTTTGGTGTAAAAGACCCGTACTGAATAATTGTCGGGTTCTTTGACGGGAACATTCAACGTGAGCCTATCGCCGATCTTTAATGCTCCGACCTTCAGTTGTTTCAACCCGCTCCAGTCCGTGCCGTATTCCGACATGTCTTCCACTTCACTCTTCAGCGACGTCCTGACCGGCGACAGAGACTCAGCCTCGATCGCTCCATTAGGGACTGCGACTCGAAGTGGAATCCGAAGCGATGGATTCAACATTTCCGGGAAAGGGACGTGAGGTTCTGACTGGTACCAATATGCCGTGCTGCTGTAATCAGCAGCCTCGGTGTTCTCTGTACCATGTTCTATCGTGACCCGAATCGATTTCTCAAACGGAACTGCATCGCCGACCAAAAACCGATAAGCCGCGATGCGCGAGATTGAGTCGTCCTTGACAATGAGACCGTGATAAGGTGCTGAGAATTCCCCGTGGTTGAAATACCAGCCGCTGTTGAAGAAGTCTTCCGTCCCGGTGCCGTTAACTGACGGTTTAGTCTCACCATCGACATAGATCATCTCGTCGCCTTCGAGAAACCATAGGTTGCCATCATAACCTTGCAGGTTCAGATTGCATCCGACAAATTGTCCGCGGCCTCGCGTGTCGAGTATTACATAATTATCCTTTGAACTCGTTCTGATGTCCCTGTGCCACCATGCGTGGAAATAACCAACCGTCGAGTCGAAAGGCTGTGCCAGCTTCTGGTAATCGATATTGTAGTACAACGAGCCGATGTCGATGCCGGTCTGGTTCACAATATCTATCCTCGCCGATCTGTTGAAAGGCATTGGGAAGTAACAATAGAATCCGCCGCTTGACATCCCAACGAAGCGGGAAATGTATTGCTTATAACCGAAACCAGTTCCAAAGAAATCACCGAGAGGGACTTCGACCGATGGATATGCCTCGCCATCCCAATACATGCGAATCAGAATTCTTCGAAAGTAGTATGGGTCTGAAGAACCGACCGTCATCCAGATTCTTGCAATGGCACCCGGCCCATCGACGCCGAGAATTGTCTCGGTCTGACCAGCCGGTATCGTTATATAGTCGTGATTCCCTCCCGATGTATCATAGCTTGATACATGGTGAACCTCGCTTTGTCTGATGTATGGAAGGGCTGATGGCGAGAAAAGGTCGTCAAGCTTTGTCTGTGCGGTCGCGGAAACTCCAAATAAGATGCTCACGAGAATCAAGATTGAGTAGCTTGGCAAAATTAGGAGTCGCTGTCTACCTTCATGATTGCGTGTCTGAGTTTTCATTTTGTTTTGATCCCAATATTGTAGCTAACAAAATCATCGCCTGTTCCCGGAATGACAAATTTGATTCTGTTGCCATCAAGAGAGGCACCATTCACATTTTCAATCAACTCCGGATTCAAGACTTCCAACACGTAAGCTTCTTCTGGTACACCTTCGACATGAGCGTTTATGTCGCTTCCATCAGATGTAACGGATATAATCTTCAATCCTCTGTCTGGTTCACCAGTTCTCGTCATAACAGCCGGCGGCAATATTTCAACTGTCGGCTTGTACTCTGTTTCAAACTCCATGTCAGGGTGAACGACTTTTGCTTTGATCGTCGGCTCGATTCCCTGGAGATATTTCTCGGTTTCGAATGATGCAGATTTGCCATCTACAGTTGCAGATTTGATGATAGTCCCCGCAGTGAGAACCGGCGAGAATGTTAGTTCATATCCATTCGCATTCTCACTGTGAACTTTGAGCATCACAGTGTCTTTTGTCCTGTGGTATTCGAAGGAGAAAGTTGCGTCTCCAATCCTGTAATTTGACGCCGAGACATTTTCCCAATCGCTAGGGAATTGAGGTGCGAAAATAACCGTCTTAGTTGCAGCATCTCCATCGAGGCCGAAGAGACCTCTGACAAGCGGCAGAACAACACCTGAGGTTGAGAAGCCTTGATGGGACACTGCTTCTCCTAACCAAACATTTGTCACTCCAGAAAAAACTTCCGTGACATCACCGGGCTCGTTGTCAAATGTATGACGAACCGACGACACGAGCATTTCATATCCTTGGATTCCAAATCGATGTTCGAATTCTGCAGTCGATGCCCAGCTTGTTATGAACGGCCAGACTGTCCCGTAGTTATAGTTAAGAGGATCGTAATACTTGCTCTTGTCGGATATGCTCCGGACTCCCCAGTCGGTCGTCAGATCAGAAGATGCGAGTCGCTCCAGAGCTTCAATGGCATGGTCTTCATCGCCGATGTTCCATGCAAGTCCAACAGACATCCAGGGTGTAAGTTCATTGACCTGTTCGCCTTCAGCATTGAAAGCATATGAATAATATTTCTTCTCGCGGTTCCAGAACTTTGCCTCGTAAGCTCTGCTCGCTCTCTCGTAATTGTTTCTGGCCGTCCGCTCATACGCCTCGTCACCGACAGCAGCCGACAACTGTACCATGGCATAGTTAGCGCGCACCCAAATTGCGGACAGGTAAACGTCCGACTCGATTCCTGTCAGTGCGCCAAACTCCAGTGCTCCTAACCCGGCTCTGCTGTTGTCCATCAGGCCGTCTCCGTTGGCATCGGTCCACACGCACCAATCGTATGCCTTCGTAATTGATTTCCAGCTCTCGGAAACAAACTGCTTGTCTCCAGTGAGTCGATAATAATCATAGACTGCGTCGACATAAAATGGCGTCGTGTCAGCATGGATATATGCATAACCATATTTATTGAACCAGTCGACATAAGCCGCTGCCTGCGAAAGCTCGTGTGCCATCTTGCCGTCTGCCCTCTGCCATTTCTGCGTGAAGGCGAGTGCGTCTCTCACGGTTTGAAATGCGCCGTAGCTGTCGAGGCTGAATGAATTAATGTACGCGTCTCCTCCGAAGAACCAGCCAAATCCGGGACGCCCGCTCGTGCCTGACATTCCTAATCCCGCCACCAACCCTTTCCCCAAATCGGGATTGTCAACGACGAGATTGTCATAGGCAACTTTAGCCCACTTGAAGGCAAGGTCGAGGCTCTTCTCAGGAGTCTCAATCCGAAGAGTATTGTTCTCGAGCTCCCGGTAATGCTGAAGGCATTCGAAATAGTATTTCTCCGGATCCGCTCTCAAGCTGTCATAAACTGCTTTCACATATTCCCATTTACCTTTCCCACCTGCGAGATAGATCGGAATGTACTTGCCTTCAACTTTTTCAGGATGTTTTATCTCTATTGTGAACTCATTTGGAAGATCCGAGAGCATGTGAGCAGGCGTGTATGATATCCCGGTGGCTGCAGGCGAACCGACTATCCCGTGATTCTGTCCGGTAGCTTCTGAAATTATGTAAGCCCTCAACCCATCATCCCAATAAGCATACTGCCCTCCCAAGCCGGCCGGCCACATCGGTTGTAGAACCGGGAGGAACCCACAGACGATCCTGAATGGAGTCAGCGTATTAACGGAAAGAAGAATGATCGCACCCGCAACGTCCACCGGTGTAATATAGATGGCCTTCACGGTGAATGACTGGTAGACATAGGTAATTGTCGTGGCCTCCGGTGCGATGTCCACGTACCGAACGATGTCTGCGGCTCTTATCGGCCGAGTCGAGTTCTCAAGAAAAAAGGACAGCTCGAAATTCCTCAGAAGCTTCAGCGGATAAGCCCATGCCTCGAACGAGCCGCTCTCATAGCCAAGTATCGCAAACTTTCTCCCGACTTTGTCAAACGGAGTGAAAGGCCGAGCCAGCTGGTGAATCGACATTTCATTTCGCTGAATCGGAAATGCCGGGACAAGTCCGGCCATCGCTGAAGAACTGTCCGCAATCTGAGAAAAAGAATCTGTAGAAAACATGAAGATGAAGGCTGCTGAAAACCATAATCCAAAATGCCTCATTGGACTTCTCCACTTTATCATAATAGAAATCATTTCCGCAAATCGAGCAGCATTCTGCTCACGAGTCCAGACCAAATGTAGGTCCGGTGATAACCTGACCACTGCCGATCAGGGTCATAGAATTCCCAGAAGTAGTGGTCTTTTTTCAGCTGAGCGATTACGTTTGATACAACATGGTTCACAAGATCTTTTGCGACATTGCGGTAACCGTACCGCAGAAGCCCTCTTTCAAGGAGGTATTCCCACTCGACCCAGACCGGACCATTCCAATAACCGCTCGGATTGTAGTAAGGGTCGTCGGCCGAGAGCGACGGCACGCCAAACCTCCGCCAGAATTTCGATGTATCGGTCATGATTCTCACAAGAGCTGCTGCCTGATTCTTGCTTGCAACTCCAGCCCAGAGCGGGAGAAACCCAATGATTTCCTGTCGCTTCAAGTCATCGCGCTTTCTGAACGAGAAGCTGTGGCTGTTTTTATTCACATTGTAATAGAATCCCGTCGAGTCATCCCACATATACTTGTTGATCAGCGACGAAAGATGAACCGCCTCGTTGTTCCACCTGGTGGCATCTCGCTTCTTGCCGAGTTCCTTCGCCATGTTAGACAACGATTCCGACTCCATCACGAGCATTGAATTCAAGTCAGGTCCTTCAAAGTTGCTCGGCCATCCGACCTGATCCCAGACCGCGACCTGATCGTCGCGCACCGACTCCAGCACGGCGTGTCCACCCCATTCGAACAACCCATCGTGGTTGGCGTCACGATTCTTTTTCCAGAAATTAAAGAACCTTTTCCCTGATTCGTAAGCGTCTTTCAAAAACTTCCTATCCCTTGTGACTCTAAAGATTTCCCAGTTCTCCCAACTGAACCATGGCGCGGATGTGGTCACCTGTCCATTGTACGGAATAGTCTCGTCAAGATAAGGACCCGCGCGATAATCGATATAACCATCGCTGTGCTGTCGCTCCATGAACACTCGCTGCGAATTCATCGCGCTCAATGGATCCATCAAGACATAGGCGAGCATCGACAGACTTTCATGGAACACCTGACCGCCATGTCCCCATCCCCACACCGGCTCGCGAGAGAACACATAATAATTGTAATTCGCCTTCCCCTCAGGAGAGAGCATGCACTGCCTCATTAGAGTGAACGCGCTCCAGTACATCATTTTCTCGTCGGGATTTGAAAAACGAATGAGAGGTATCCTTCGGTAGAGATTCTCGTCTGTCTTGATGAAGGAATTCAAATTCAGATCGACAGCCTTCCTCGCTTCAGACACCATCGAGTCAGCGGCGGTCGAGGTTTTACCGATAACCCGCACAACTCTGAATGTTACTGATTCAGCAGGTTTGAGCACGACCGTTTTGAAAAACGCGACAGATCCTGCGGTGTCTTCCATCGCTCGCTCACTTTTCCAAGGAGTCGGCGAGAAATAGAAACCTACGGAGTCAGCCGCGAACGATGCCGTGAATAAATTCATGACGGTGTCAACATGGGGGATGTTATGTTCAATCATCCAATCGTCCGGCCGATCTGTGTACCTAAACATTACAACGCTACCGCTGTTTAGCATGCTTGTGGAATAGAACACAGCGTTATCGATCTTAAGGAACGGCGCGATAACGATCCGACGAAACTCGCTTCCGACATTCCGGAGAACAAATTCCTGCACGGCCGTTCGCGAACTACAGACGAGAAATGTCGCATCTACTCTTATTCCTTCAAATGGAAAACAATCATACTTCACGATATCCGAGTAAGAAGTCGTTATCACCGGTTCACGAAAGAAATCAGGAGGTTTGAACACAAATTGTTGACTCCGGCTCCCGCCAATTTCGCAGAATGCTATTGACCAGTCGCCTCCTTTTTGATTACGGAATTCAACTCCCAGGGATGTGTCATAAAATACGAAATGATATCCGACATCGAGTGTGAATTGAGACCGCTGAAGCGCGGCAGCATACGTTGTGTAAATCGGAGAGTTCTTTGTGGCATGCAAATGCGAGAGGTACATTGACTGCGACCACACCAGCGGCACCCAGAGAAGGAGCGCAATAAAGATCGGGAGGGCTCTTGCTTTCACCATTAGATGACTCGTCGCCTCAACGAAAGCGGCATTGCTCAGTCGTATCTCTCTCCGTTTTCATTCTCGCCACCACGAGCACCATTTCATGAGATGTAAACCAGACAACTTGCGAGCCGCGATTCTGCCGCCGACGAGTTGAGAAATTCATATTAGTCTCCGAATTCATGGATCAATACCTGCCTCCTCTCATGCGTAAATATAAGTGACTCACTGAAAACACTCCATCATGAGATGTCGTGCGATTATGATGACTGTGGATGGAGAACGGCTTCGTCGTCAGAAATATTTCTCGCTTCGGATAAAACAAATAGTGTGGATGAAGACAGGTCACAGAGGTCCCTTTATCGTAATTGCCCAATCTCAGACAGGCTTGTCTCTCGGTAAAATCAGATTATACTAGGTCTACAGCTGGTCTATTCTTGGCCTGTAGTTGGTCTATAGCGAGTCTATAATCGGCCTACAATCGGTCCACTGATGCAACTCCGACACGGTTGCGCATAGCGACACGTGGGGTTCCGCTTTACTGCTGTCTGTTCGTCGCCCCTTCCACATTCCTGATCCGCTTCCGCACCCAATCGGATCTTCCGGGATAGATCTGATCAAAGAAACCACTAACCAACTCAAGTCTGCGCGGAATTGTTTCCTGACTTCAACCCCACAGCGCTGCACACCGATGTTTTTGGGTACGCATGACTTTCTGTGTTTGAAACATACTGTCTGCTTGGGAAGTGATTGTTAATCCTGATGAGATTAATTTTGATTGTACCAGGAAAAGACGTAACCTCAACATGACTGAAGCGCTGAAAGTGCCTTGGACCCGCTAAATTGATCAGCATGGATTTCCGCTCGCCACTCTCACGAGGTTAGCATATGGGGGGATGACGAAGGAAGCCAAGACTTTCGCGCGATCAGTGCATTGCTGATATTATGGAAAAGGCGTTCGCGGCGTGACATTGACGATTCAAGTTCTGAATTTACACAGGAGAACGAGGCGCATGCGATTCAAAGTGGTTCTTATTCTCATATGTATCGAGCTCATTTCAATTCTCGCTCCGTGCCGGGCGCCGGCACAACAAGGATTCATGAGGAGCGGCAACACTATTATTTCGGGCGGCGCTCGTTTTCAAATTCTCTCTGAGACGCTATTGAGACTGGAGTACTCACCTAAGAGCCAATTCACTGATGACCCGACGGTCGTGGTCACGAAGAGAGACTGGCCGGCGGTCCAAATCGACGCGCGAGAAGAGGCCGGATGGCTCGTAGTGACCGGAAAGAATTTCACATTACGTTACCAAATTGGATCCGGAAGACTCACCCGAAAGGATCTCAGCATCTCGTGGAGTTACGGCGGCGATGCGGGTTCGTGGGCACCAGGCGACACTGACAGAGAGAACCTTGGGGGCATATCATACTCGCTGGACGGTGCAAGCGGAGCAAGACTTCCGAAGCTTCAACCGGGTCTCCTAAGCAGGAGCGGATACTTCCTTCTCGACGACAGCAAGACTCCCGTGTTCGACCCGGCTTCGAACTCGATAGCTCCAAGAGAAGATTATGACGGACAGGATTTTTACTTTTTCATTTACGGACGCGACTACCCTCACGTGCTAAAGGAATTCTCCGAACTGTCCGGCGGCATTCCGATGATTCCGCGGTATACCCTGGGAATATGGATGACCGACCTGAATTACGAGTTCCTCTCGGAATCAGGAATTGTAACCAAATACCATTTCGCAGACTCGACTCTGAAGAACGAGATCGAGAAGTTTCGAAGTGAAGGCCTTCCTCTTGATATCCTGGTCCTTGACTTTGCCTGGCACAACTATGGATGGGGAGGCGGATATGACTGGAGTCCGATTTTTTCAGATCCCGTGTCTTTTTTGAATTGGGCTCACAGCAGCGGCCTGCATGTCACGGTAAACGATCATCCGGGATACGGGAACGAAAGCGTTTTATCTGACAAGGACTCCAGAGCGAGCGAGATCAAAAGGCTTCTTCGTATCCCTCCGCCACAGGAATCAACGTACGCTTTGAATATTGCCGACGATTGGAAGTTCAGGCTGGATCCTCACGATTCGGGAGTGAGTGCAAGATGGTACGCCGCAGATTTCAAAGACAGCTCGTGGGAAAATCTTCAAGGCGGCAGGCCTTGGGAAGATCAGGGACATCCGGGTTATGACGGTTTTGCCTGGTACAGGAAATGGGTTTCCCTTCCCGATACATTGCCGAATCATCTCTATGCCATCTTCGGAGGCGTCGATGATGAATACGATCTATACGTCAACG
Organism: uncultured Bacteroidota bacterium; assembly: GCA_963704305.1. Taxonomy (GTDB): domain Bacteria; phylum Bacteroidota; class Ignavibacteria; order Kryptoniales; family JAKASW01; genus JAKASW01. The sequence continues at coordinate 4,228,337 of OY969888.1, forward strand.
GAAAAGAGGTGGCGCATCATGGCTCACCTGGTAACAGTGTTTACAACTCGGTGACATATACCGAGATCGCCGGCAACGTCATGCGCGGGGAGAAAAATCTGATCGCGGTTCGTGTGAACGATTGGGGAGGCAACGGCGGACTAACCGCGCTTCCGATCGAGCTCAATGACGTTCTTCTGCCGGCCGGGATAAGATTCAATCTTGCCGATAAGAAACAAGCCGAAATATTCATGGACGAGCTTCACGCTCCGCTAATGAAAGACGGAGTTGATTTCTGGTGGGTTGACGGAGGAAGCGGGTCCTCTCGCATGGAAGGATTAAACAGTCAGCTCTGGACAAACAGAGTCTTTTACGATTTCACCCAGCAATTCACGAAGAAGAGGGGATTTATTTTCAGCAGGTATGGTGGCTGGGGGAATCAGAGGTTTCCCGCCTTCTTCACAGGTGATACCCACTCAGAATGGCCCGTGCTGGCCTTTGAAGTCCCCTTCACCGCTCGAGGCGGAAATGTATTGATGCCTTACATTACACACGACATCGGCGGATTTCTCGGCGATACGTTAAGCGTCAATCTCTATGCCCGGTGGCTGGAATTCGGTGCGTTCAGTCCGTTTCTCCGATTGCACTCCGCATTTGAAAACCCTGCGGACGGGAACATGCGCATGCCCTGGGTCTACGGCAAGACGGGACTGGAAGTCGCAAAGAAGTTCTTCAATCTTAGAGAGCAACTCATACCATACATATACACTTACACTCGGATTTCCTATGATAGTGCACTTCCTCCTGTACGCCCGTTGTACCTCGAGTATCCTGGGCTGAAGGATGCATATGAATATCCAAACGAGTATTTCTTCGGGAGTGAATTCCTCGTTCGTCCGGTAGTGGATCCAAGCGATACCGCCTCGGTTTATCTTCCACCTGGTAACTGGGTGGATTATTTTACCGGCGAAGAAGTCCACGGTAACCGGGTGGTGAGAGGAAAGTATCCCATCGACGCGATGCCGCTGTTTGTGAGAAACGGCTCAATCATACCGATGCAATCGCTCATGAGTCACTCAGACGAGAGGCCTCTTGATACTCTGATCGTCAAGGTGTTCGGTCCCGGCCCGGGTCGATTCGATCTTTACGAAGATGATGGATACTCGTTAAAATACACCGATCACCAATACTCATGGACACCCATCTCATTCTCCGGCAAGAAACACAGCGAATACAGATTGTCAATCGGACCAACCGATGGCAAGTTCGAAGGCCAGGTCAGAAGTCGAGCATATATTATTCGGATGCATGGCCTCTCCAGACCGAGCTCAATAAAGTTGAACAACAGTCCCGTCGCGTCCGGATTATCAAATGGCTCTGGCTGGGAATGGGACAGCGCGACATCAACAATAAATATTTCGATCCCAAGTACCGACATAAGGAAGAGTATCGAACTGATTGTCAAATGAGAGGAGCTTGAAAGTCATTTTGCCCGATGCGTGGCATCAGATGCGAATGAAAGAGGTTTATTGCACAAGTCGATTAATCTGAGAGAGAGTCTGATGTCTGAGCGGCATACCGCTCGCATTGGCCTGAACGTCGATGTCAGAACTGCTGGTCGACAACACAAAGGAGAGATTTCTTCGAGAGCTTTTCATAGACTCAATAGTGCTTCAGCCAGGATGAGGCTGGAAGAGATCGAATTTGGTTTCTCACTCTCAACTAATCCGCAGAAGGACGTGGTCAGATGTCAATAGCTAGACAATTTGTCGTGCCGCTGGAGAACAAGCCAGGGGAGCTTGCTCACCTCGCGACGATTCTCTCGGCCGCCGCCGTCAACATTCAAGCCATTTCGATACCAGAAACGCCACCCGGCAAAGCCGGCAAGGTAAGGCTTCTGGTTGATAATGAGGCCGTTGCCAGGAGGGCTCTCGCTTCAGCTAAAATTCCATTTGAAGAAGAAGAGGTTATCGTACTTTATCTGGAGAACAAACCGGGTGCACTTGCGGGTCTTGCAGAAAAGCTCACTCGAGAGAAGATCGAACTCGAGTACGCCTATGCGGTGGCTCATAAGGGCGTCGCCACTACTCCGGTGATTGTCAAGGCGATCCCAAGGGGAGAAAACGCGACTGTCACCCCTGCCAAGTCCATCAATTAAGAGGACTTCGTCAACCGCGGTTTGACTTGCACAGTGTCGAAGTCGATTAAAAAGTAACGGGAGATTCGCCGTTAGATATATTGTCGGCGATCGCTTTCATGACACGACTGGCTTGGATCGTAAATACATCTGCCCGCATTCCTTGCGGAATGCAATAGGCCGGTCTCCATATCTTCGGATGAGGTAGCCGACCAGCAAAGCTGTATGGCCGTTCATCACTGGATCATTTCCAATTTTCTTTGGTCAGAGACTGAGTCGATCCATTGCGATCAAGATCTCGGAGGTACGCCGGCAGGACCCTTCCTCGTGTCTGATCCAGGATATATTTGCGGATAGAGTTTTGCTGCACACTCCGGACAGATCCCGTGCGAGAATTGAGCTTCCGAGTGAGTCTGGATGTATCCTTCCAGTTGCTCCCAATATCCTTTGTCATCGCGAATTTTTTTACAGTTTGAACAAATCGGAATGAGTCCGCCCAGAGTCTTGATGTTGGCCATCGCGTCTTGAATACGCTTGCTGAGTTCCTTCTCTTTCTGCAGCAGCTGCCATACCCGCAAACGATATGCACCAAACGCTCCGCTCACAATTATGATAACCAAAAGGCCGAGGAACCAATAGGTCTCATAGAAATGTGGCTGCAGTACAAAGTCGAAGCTCGCACCGGTCTCGTTCCAGACGCCGTCGTTGTTACATGCGATCACAAGGAAACGATAATTGCCAGGCGGAAGGTTTGTATAATACGCTTCGCGTCTCGATCCTGCATCTACCCACTCGTGGTCGTACCCGTCAAGCTTGTACTTGAACGATACCCTTTCGGGCATCGGGAAACTCAGTGCTGTGTAATGGAATTCAAGTTTCTTAATGCCGGGGGGCAGGCTTGCGGAGTGAGTTGAAGGCATTGTCTGTTGGTCCGCGATGATCTGCTCAATAAACACGGGCGGCGGCAGCTTATTACGTTTAAAGGCATTGGGGTCAATCATGGCGGCCCCCTTCTTAGTCGCGAACCAGAGATGTCCGTTTCGAGCCTTCCATCCCGCAGGCTGCCATCCTCCAAAGCATTCATCTGTTTTCATTCCGTCGGCCGTTACATAGGTTCTTGAATGTATTGTATCCGTGCGTCCATCAGCGAAATCATTCAGTTCCTGTTCACTTAAGTACCCGATACCTCTCGGACTGCTCAGCCAGATCCCGCCTTCATCATCACCCAACACGCAATATATTTCGTCGGTAAATAGACCAACTCTGGTGTCATACACGGTGAATTTTCCATTTCGAAAACGAGAGAGTCCACCTTGCGGCGAACTGATCCACAAGTTGCCCTGTCGATCATCGAAGATGGAACTTACCCAATTCCCGGCGAGTCCATCAGCAGTCGTGTAGCCGACGATCTTACCGTTTTCCATCTTCATTAGAGAATCCGCAGCACCAATCCACAACACATTTCCCTGCCAACAAAAGCACGTGACAGCTTCCGCCGCAGGATATTCCTCCCCGATCTTTGTCCTGTAGGGTTCCAGTCGCCCATTGACAAAGCGGAAGAGCCCGGAATGATCAACATATAGTATCAAGCTCCGGCTGTCCTCCGTGATTGCAGAGATCCACTTCAGAGGCATGCCCAATTGAAAAGGGCAGGTTGTGAGAACGCCGTTCTTGATTCGGTAAAGTATTCCGCTCTGGCCGATCCAAAGACTTCCGTCTCGCGCTACATACGCCGGCCCTACAGAAATATCATATCTCGTCACCTTGCCACTAAATAAACGGGTCACGCTTGCTCCCTGATCGCTCAGGAAATACAGGCTTCCGTCCGGTGTCTCAACAATGCTTGAGATGTGATCGTTGGCGAGACCCTCCTGGGTTGTGTATGTGGTAATATTTGCATTTCTGAATTGATTCAGTCCATTCGCCGTGCAAACCCAGAGGCAACCTTCACGGTCCTCCACAATCGACACCGCATTGTCATCTGTCAATCCGTCCGAACGCGTGTATGCTGCCCACTTGCCACCATAGTAGCGGTCGAGCCCCTTCTGTGTGCCCACCCAGAGGTTGCCATTGTGATCTTCACTAATGGCATAAATATGACTGCTCGACAAACCGGTGTAAGCACTAAAACTAATTATTTTGCCTTCACTGTAGCGTGCCAGGCCGTCGAATGTGCCAATCCAGACTCTTCCTTGATGATCCGTGAAAAGATATGTGACAGCATCGTTTGGCAAGCCCTCTGCCTTCGTGATGCTATTCATTGGGACGTTACGATAATTGCTCGCAATCGATTTTTCAGACAAGACTCGCACCCCGCTATACGTGCCAATCCAGATTCTTCCGACAGAGTCCTCACAGATACATGATACATAATTAGGATTGGCGAGAATAGTCGTGAAGTTTCTGCCGTCATACATGTACGCGCCGATGGATGTTCCAATCAATATGTGTCCTGCACGATCTTCAAGGAGGCTCCACACCTGCGTATCATAAAAACCCTGGTTGCGGCCGTAGACATACATTCGTCCGTTCTTAAACCGTCTCAAACCGGAGTAGGCTGTTCCGATCCAGAGACTGCTGTCTCTCGACTCATAGAGAGCAGTAACTGTTTCATGTATCATATTGTTTCGTGGACTCGTGCTCACTTCATTGAAGTTTACTCCATCAAAGCGGAAGAGGCCTGCAGAAGTACCAAACCAGAGATACCCGTCGTGAGTCTGAAGAGCAACGTTAACTGCGTTTGACGGAAGTCCATTTTCCCGCAGCCACACGCTGTGTCCGTATTGAGCTATTGTCTTACGGGGATCAAGGGCATACACCGATGATAGTGCGCCGAATGATACTGACTCCAACAATACGACGAGCCAGACAAACTTCTCAATGATGTTACGCATACCACTTCTACTCCTTGTTCCACAGAAGGCCATTTAGCCGCGCGACTTGCAGAGATGCGTTCCGCCATCTGTGTTCTATTATTCAACGAGGTATTGCTGACACCTCCAAGCTAAGTCATATCGCTGCCGGGTCGAAAGCCTGACAGCGGTGCGAGACCGATGGCTCCTTTCTCTGATTTCGGCAAAATTTCCCGAAACTGAAGTGGGAACTTCCCGCACCTGCTCAAGTTAGAAACGAATCCTCTTCTCGTCAAATCGAGAAATCTGCAATAGCATTCTCACATATCGCATGACTATGCTTTCTCAAATGCCGTACTAAGATTTAATTCCCCTTAACCTATGCCATTGATCGCAAACATTTGAAGAAATCTTGGAGAAAGCCCGCGACCGGCCTCAAACGTATCCCCCGACCACAACTACAGTCTCCATTTCCACATGAGTGAGTTCTACTCACGTTCTTCCTGGCGTCCATCCGTCAATCAGGAGACCTTTGCGTCGGGACTATCAAGCTCGTGTGTGTCCATTCCAGGGTAGAGGTCGGGATATAATTTCGCAGCGCACTCAGGGCAAATTCCGTGCGAGAACTGTGCTTCCGAGTGAGTCTGAATATATCTCTCCAACTGCTCCCAATATCCACTATCATTTCGAATCTTCTTGCAGTTCGAACAAATTGGGATCAGTCCGCCGAGCGTCTTAATGTCAGCCACCGCTTCCTGAATACGAGCGTTGAGATCTTTCTCTCGCTGCAGGAGCCGCCATACACGCAAACGATAAGTACCGAGAGCTCCTCCCACAACGATGATGAAGACGAGGCCGAGGAACCAATAGGTTTCATAGAAATGCGGTTGCAGAACAAAGTCAAATCTTGCGCCGGTCCCACTCCAGACGCCGTCATTGTTACAGGCCGTAACTCGAAAATCGTATTTGCCAGGCCGCAGGTTCGTATAATAAGCAACTCGTCGCGTACCAGCATCCACCCAATCGCGGTCGTAGCCTTCGAGCTGATATTTGAATTGCACTCTATCAGGAACGAGGAAACTGAGTGCCGTAAAATGGAATTCGAGGTCTCTCGTGCCCGGCGGAAGACTGATGGCCTGATTCGAGGACAGCGTTTGACGATCTGCGACGACCTTCTCGACAAACACCGGGGGCGGGAGTTTATTCTTCATGATATCATCGGGATCTATCATCACGGCGCCGTTTTGCGTTGCAAACCATAGATGACCTTCATGAGTTTTCCAACCGGCAGGCTGCCATTCGCCGAAACACTGGTCCGTTTTCATCCCATCAGGAGTCGAATACACTTGAGTGTGAAAAAGTTTGATCTTCCCCATTTCGAAGTCGTCAAGATCCTGGCGAGTGACCTCTCCGATTCCTCTTGGACTGCTTAGCCATATGTTACCACGATCGTCACACAGCACGCAGTAGAGCTCATTTGTAAATAGACCGCCGTTCGTGTTGTACACGGTGAACCTGCCATTCCTGTAGCGCGTCAGGCCATCACGCGGCGAAGTAATCCACAAGCTCCCACGCCGGTCATCGCAGATCGAATTATCCCAGTAACCTGCCATCCCGTCAACGGGACCGAAGACGACGCTCACTCCGTTTTGTATCCTCACCAGCCCATGCGTCGTACCCATCCACAAGGCACCACCGGGTTGGTAATAGAGACAGGCGACGTACTCAGTGGAAGGATATTGTTTCCCGTCCCTCATCAAGTACGGTCTCAATCTCCCGTTGACAAATCTCCGAATACCGATTCCATCTAAATAAAGGATCAGACTTTTATCATCTTCAGCGATAGCAGAAATCCACGTGTTAGGTATTCCATCCTTTTCATCATAACGTCTCAAACGATCATCCTTGAGATGGATGAGAACTTTACTTTGACCAATCCAAAGACTTCCATCTCGCGCAACGTGAACGGGGCCCACGCTGGCGAAAAACTTTGTGGACTTACCGTCCTTCAACCGTGTGATACTTGCATCCACATCGCTGAGGAAATAGAGCGTACCCGGCGATGTCTCCACGACATTCGTGACGTGATTGTTTGAAAGTCCTTCCTTGGTCGTATACGGGGTAATGCTGACATCCGTGAATTGGTTGAGGCCTTCCAATGTGCCAACCCAAAGACTTCCTTCGCGATCCTCCATAATCGTAAGAACGTAGTCATTTGTCAGCCCATCCGAAGCGGTGAAGGTCGACCATCCGTCAGCGGACAGCCGACTAATTCCTTTGTAACTCCCGAACCAGAGGTTGCCATCACGATCTCCGCAGATCGCGAGGATGTGATTATTTGACAACCCGTCGGATGTCCTGTATGCCTTGATCTCGCCGTTCCGCCAACGGGCTAAGCCGTCGTCGGTTCCAATCCAGACATTCGACTGACGATCAGCATAGATTTTTGTCGTGAAGTTGTTTGGAAGTCCGTCGGACGTGGTGATACTATCGATTTGATTTGCCCGAGCATCATCATACACTCGCACCCCGGTACCGGTGCCGACCCAAATCCTACCGCTCGAATCTTCAGCGATGCCGGTGACATATCTCGTTTGAATTGGAATGGATTCGAACTTCCCGCTGCTGTACATGAAAAGGCCATAGGACGTGCCGATCCACATGTGGCCCCTTCGACTCTCGCAGAGCGCAGTTATCTGTGTTTCGAGGAACCCCTGTTCAGGACCGTAAACAATAACCTTCCCATCCTTGATGCGCCGCAGTCCGGCGAATGCAGTCCCAATCCAGAGGCTGCTGTCTCTCGACATGCACATGGACGAAACGGTTTCGTTGATCTTACTGTCCTTCGGATTTGTGCTCACCGCAGTGAAGTTCACGCCATCAAATCGAAATAGGCCACCGGATGTGCCGAGCCATATGTAGCCGTCATAGGTTTGCAAAGCGACATTGACGGCATTTGCGGGGAGACCGTTATGTCGAAACCAAACGTTATGTCCGTACTGATCTATTGTCTTCTTTGGATTAAGTGCTAACGCTGGAAGGGTTCCCGCTAGGAGTGCCAGCATAATTTCAAGGCGCCAGACACACGTTCTGACAATATCACACACGCTGTATGGTAATCCTTGATTCACAAACAATCTTTTCATCGCTGGTCGCACGCAGGAAATGTCGGCAATTCAACTCACACTTTCATAGCAATCATGCGGGAGCGGGTCGACCGCAGGGCGTGCACACGATGGCTAGGCTCCACTGCGGAGCCGACCTTCCCTATGGATTTTATCGGAATTGCGCTCAGAATCTTTAGTGAGGGCACGCAGGACTCTTCCGGAACCAGCGGAGCGAGGATTTGCAAACGCGGCTCACCCCGCACACATGTGCCCGGGACAGGACTCGAACCTGCACAACCTTGCGGCCACTAGACCCTGAATCTAGCGCGTCTGCCAATTCCGCCACCCGGGCAGGTCACATGTGACGATTCCAAAACATTCACGACAGAGTTGTAGCGAGACTAGTTGACGTCTCTATTTAATTTAACCTTCCAATGACAAAATTGAAAACCGGGCACATGCGACCTTCTCGCTTGCTCCGACCTTTTATCGTTCCGGACGAATCATTCCGTTGATGAACTCTGCAATGCTCTTCTTGAACACGGGTATCGACTCGGAATTGATATACATCATGTGCCCAGCCTTGAAATATTTCATATGAATCCGGCCGTTGAGATTCGGTATGTTGTTTCCGAGGTGCTCCATCGTGTATTCAGTTGCGAGGAAAGGGGTTGCCAGATCAAAGTATCCGTTCAGCACGAGAACATTCAGATACGGATCCTTCGCCATGACATCAGCAAGATCACCTGACACATCGGGAAATCCGATGGCTTCCCTCTGTCTTCCCCGCTTCCAATCCCACTTGAAATCCTTGTTGTCATAAGCGGCGACATGATAGGTCTCGTCTGTCGGGAATTTCAGATCGGTATGATAGTAATTCATGAAATCGGTTATGAAGGCCGGACTTATCGTGGAGCTCTGCGGATCATAGCTTGAATATTCTCCAAGCAAATCGGGCGTCGGTCCCTCGTATCTCGAATCCAGTCTTCCAATTGTTACTCCGCGGTCGCGCAAAAGTTCCTCTGCGAATTGTGACTCGTTCAATCGCAGATTTGCCTTCTTCCAATAAGACTTTGAAATGCCCGTGTACCGGTAGAGTCTATCGAGAACACTCTCGAGCCTACTGCTGTCAATTGCCGAACCTTCAAAGAGCGCGTCGGCGTAATCTCCCTTTGCAAAACTGCGCACCTCGTTAAGAAAGGATTCCAGATCGCTCGGCTCGGAGGGCAAGGCATGATGGTACCAGGACACGGCCGCGTAAGTCGGCAGAAATAGAACGTACGGCAAATCATTGCCGCGAGTAAATTCGAGTGTCTCAAAATTGAAGACTGTCGAAACAAGGATAACGCCGTTGACGGCAATTCCCAATTGCTCGAAGAGATAGTCTGCGATCCCGGCCGATCGCATTGTGCCATAGCTCTCGCCGAGAAGGAACTTCGGCGAATTCCATCTGTCATTCGATCGTATAAACTGAAAGATGAATTCGCTCATCGACTTTATGTCCTGGTCCACTCCCCAGAAATCCGTGCCTTTGGCTTTGCCGACCGCCCTGCTTAGACCGGTGCCGACAGGATCGACCATGACAAGGTCAGTCACATCGAGCAAAGAAAATTGATTGTCCTCCATTTTGTAAGGTGCTGGCGGAGTAGCTTCCGGATCATCAATGACAACACGTTTCGGACCCACTGCACCCATGTGCAGCCAGATCGACGAAGAACCAGGACCACCGTTGTATGCAAATGTTATCGGTCGAGTATCAGGATCCGCGACGCCTTCTTTCGTGTAAGCGGTAAAGCCGAACAAGGCGATCGGCTTGTCTTCTTCGTCTTTCAGAAGGAAGGTGCCGGCTGTAGCAGTATAGCGGATTTGCTGACCATTTATCATGATGCTATGATGCGTCGTGATCTGAACCGGCTTCGGAATTTCAGACTCAGTTGAGTCGCGCTTGGACTCCTTCTGCTGGGCCGACGAGGAAACGACTGCAAGAAGCATTGCGCCTGCGACTATGAAAAACAGCTTGTGCATTTCTATTCTCTCCATTAGTTTGTTTGCGCAATAAGTTGTACCTGCAAGACAGGAATGCTGGTTGACACGAAGTCTTTCTACCATCTCAGATTTGCATACGAAGGCTGTCTGTTCCAAACGGAAGCAGTGAACCCGGAAAGCCAGTCATAGATAGGATGATGGTATTCAAATATTTATTATGAAGATAACAAACTGCTCGCACACGTAACAGAATAATCTTGTCCATTAAACCTTCCCTTTTCAGTTTTTGTCAAAATCTGTATGACAAGCCGAACAGCGTCCAACACAATACAATGAGGAGGAGACTTCCGATGAGATCACCTTTAAAGTGGCTCCCTATCCTGACTGCATTTGCATCACTTTCGTTCAATGGCTGCACGAGCATGCTTCTCGTGAAGAGCTCCTGGAACGACAACCAGATCGTCGTCGACGGCAAAGACAATGATTGGGGAGACACGATGTTCTATATCCCTGATGCGCAGATGACTGCCGGTATCCGTAACGACAGCAATTACATGTATGTCATACTCAGAACTTCAAATCGACAACAGACATTCCAAATGTTAGGGCTCGGCTTGACTCTTTGGTTCGATCCGTCAGGTGGAACAGGACAGAAATTCGGGATACACTTCCCACTGGGACGCATGGAAGGAGGCAACTACATGCGGCGCGAGGAAGGTGCTGCAGAAAATCCGGACGACAATCAAAATCAGAATTACGGTTTTACCGGAATGACACAAAACGAGTTCGAGCTGCTTGGTGTCAATGAAAATGGCCCTGTCCGGCTCAGCATCGCTGACGCAAAGGGAATTGAGTTACAATTAAACGATAGCCAGACCGGACTCATTTATGAGTTGAGAGTCCCGCTCCGCACTTCACCCGACCATCCTTATGCAATAAATGCGAAGGGAACCAGCATCGGAGTAGGATTCGAAGGCGGAAAATTTCAGAGACCTGAAGGAGGTTCTAGAGGAAGACGGGGTGGCGGCGAAGGAGAAGGTCAGGGTGGAGAGGGCGGAGGTGAAGGCACGCCTCCTGGAGGATATGGAAGAGGGACGAGAGGCGGCGGAAGAGGAAGATCCTCTGGCGGAGAAGAGCGCCAGGCTCCGAAGCAAATCGACTTCTGGCTAAAGGTCCGGCTCGCATCAGAGAGCGGACAAGCAAGTCTCCAGCAGTAGCAACTTCAGGAAGAGTAGATCATCTCAAGAATCCATTTCGGTATTTTCAGTCGAAGGGATCGACCACATTCTTCGAGACAGTAGGAGTCGCATGATCATAGACGCTCCCCTACATCCGTTCTCGAGAATTGGTTAGGGCAGACTGGGTCGACGAACTCAGTTCACGGTCGCGCAATGGACCTGAGTCAATCTTCGATTCGCAAATGAATTCTTCGACGCAGATTTCAGTCTGATGAATCGCTTTGCTCGTTTGCCAGCGCCACGGTCGGATGGACAAGAGATGATGAATTCACTGGACCGGCATTTCACCTTTTTCCGGTAATCTCTGTTTCGCGGCAACGAAATCATAAGCAGGCTTTATCCTTTTTTCCAGTAGGAAGTAGAGAATGGCGGCGACCATCATCACTGTAGTTCCCAATCCAGCTTCCGGTCCGTATCGGCCGCCGGTCAGCCAGTCCGGGCCGTAATCAGTCGGAACGAAAAGCGTGCGATTAGTCAGTAGTCCGCTGACAGGGAGCGACAAAAAGAAGCTCTGGACAAAATTCCATGAGAAGTGCATGCCAAATGGGAAGTAGAGAGTCCTCGTTTTCAAGTAAGCGACACTGAGCCAAGCGCCTGCAAGCACGGTGTTCATCGTGGAGATGACGTTTGCCTCCGGATTCATCAGGTGTAGAAGTCCAAAAATGATCGACATAAACATAGTCGCGCCGATCCCTCCCAATCCTTCTAGCAATGCCTGGAAGGGGTAACCTCTGAATATCAGTTCCTCTCCCATCGCAAAGTAAGCAAAAAACACAAAGCTCAAACCGAAATTGCGAAGGAGCAGGACAACAGTGAGACCCGGCCTCAGACTCAAACTTAATGCGCCTACGAGAAGCTCAACTCCCCCTACCACTCCTACCATCACAGTACCGATCAGGAATCCAAGGAGCATCTCCTTCCAGACCTTCCCATGCAAGGGAAAACCGACGGAACTGAACCGCCTTCTGTCAACCATTCTCAGAAGGATAACAGTAGTCAGGACAACGCCGATATAGAATAGAAATAAAAGAGACTGAGGCGGCACGACTCGAGAAAGATTTGCCAGAACAGCAAGCAAGTAATAAACGATGATTACCGTCATAAAGTAAAGCACCACTCGCCATCCGCTTCGAAGATGTCTCTCAGAATCGAGCAGCAGGTTGTTCTTTGCCGCAAGATCGGCAGGCAATTTCTTCATGACCGCTATGACGACAACCGCAAAGATGCTGAAGAGCATTCCGAATATAAACCAGTTGCCCTGATCCCTCAGCTTCAAGCGTGCAATTCCAGCGGAGAGAGCACCGCAAATGATCTCGAAGAAAACCACGAGGTACCAGTAATCAGACATGAAACTCATAAGATTCATCAGCTACTCAGCCTTTCCAGGTGTCTGCACCCGCTCTAACCCCTGTCTTAAGCAGCCCTCCAACCCCAGAGCAATTGATCTTCAATCTTTTTTTTCTTCCTGATGACTCTTGCTATTCAGGATCCGTTTCGCCTCCTGCAGGATCTCTTCCTCCCTGCGACGTTCCGCTTCATGCTCGCGGGATTCACGGTAGATCGCCAGGCCACCAAGTATCCAGATCGCTACCGGGACCACAGTAAAAACTACTTTCGCCGACAAAGGCGCATCGCTCCTCAGCAGCACGTAAAATGCGACTGCCATAAAGATTAGCGGCAGAAACCATGCAAGAAAAATCGCTCGACTCATCTTCGATCACCCTGGCGGCCATCTCATCTGCCGGCCACCGAGCAAATGTAGATGAAGATGATCGACGGTTTGGCCTCCCTCCGCTCGGCAATTCCATACCAACCGGAATCCGCGACTCGACAGAGAAACCTTCTCCGCAACTTCGACGGCAGTCGAGACGATCTTTGAAACCAACACCGAGTCTTCCGCTCCGTCAAGGTCCATCAAACTCGGGATATGCTTTCTCGGAATTATGAGTATGTGAGTCGGCGCCATCGGATGAGCATCTCTAATTGCAAACACATCTTCGTCCTTAATGACGAAATCTGCCGGAGCTTTCCCTTCGGATATTTTGCAGAAGACACAAGACATCTTTTCAATTCTCAATTCTTAATTGTGAATTTTGAATCGAGCCTTCATTAACCATCGCTGTCTTAGCAACCGAGGTCAGAACCAACATGATCTCTCCGACAGCTCCTATATGCCATTCTTGTCTGGCGTCATTTGCTCAAAATTACTGAGATGTTGTTGTCAGCATTGTTACAGACTAAAATGTCAGCTTTCCCATCTCCATTTATGTCGGCAAGAGCAATGCCCTTCGGATGATTTCCAACCGTAATGGATGATCGAGAGGCAACTCCATCTCTGCTCATTATGAACAAGTCGACTTTGTCACTGCCGTTGTCCGAGACGGCAATATCGTTTATGCCATCCCCATTTAGATCTCCGATGGCGATACGGTTTGGGATTCTACCCGCTTCAAAGGGCGAGCCCTTCATCATAGTGAATTTCCCTGTTCCGTCCCCGAGCAAAACTGTCAGCCCATTTGTCCCTGTCCTGTCAGAAGTGCTAGCAGGCGAATTGATGATTGCAAGGTCAGGCTTCCCATCGCCATTTACATCACCAATGGCAAATCCGAAAGGAGAATTGTTACAAGGGAACGGAGAACCCGCCGCCTCGCTAAAATTACCTTTGCCATCGCCAAGGAGAATTGTGACATTATCTCCATCAAGGTTTGTGGTAACAATATCAATGTTACCATCGCTATTAAGATCAGCAACACGAACTCTTTGATATGGGTGGTTACCGACTTTAAAGAATGTTCCGGGCGTTTTAAATAGCTCTTTGCTATCGCCAAATAAAACTTCCACCTTGTTATTCCCCCAACCGTCAGTAACAAGGTCCAATCTTCCGTCATTGTTAAAGTCTCCTGTCGCAACGCCGTGAGTATGAGGTATCACTTCAACAGGAAAAGGAGAACCTGACGCAGGTGAGAAACTCCCTTTGCCATTTCCCAAAAGGACAGTCAGATATTTTCGGTCATGGTTTGCAAAAGCTAAATCAAGATTACCGTCTCGGTTGAAATCGCCAATGGCAATATCGTTGGGAGCGTTTCCGGCAAAGAACGGTGAACCTCGAGCTTCCGAAAATTCACCATCTCCTTTACCAAGCAGGATTGTTACATTGCTGTCGGACTCGCTGGCTATAGCAAGGTCAGGTATTTTATCATTATTAAAGTCTGCTACCTCAATGCTTCCGGGCGCTTTGCCGACTTTAATTTTAATTGTCTTTGACAATTGAAATGCTTTTTGAGAATTCGAGTCTGTTGTTTTTCCGCAACCTAATGACAAGAAAACAATGAAGCAAATTGTCAGGTGCATATTTTCTCTCATTATTTCGAGTTATTTATTCTGTAGTTCATAATCAACCGGTCAACGGTTAGTTGATCAGACGTAGCAAGCAAGATTGTCAAGCAGCAAATCAAAAGCAGAAATGTAGTCATCCCGTTTTGAAGCAACAACCCTCTGTGAAACACAAAAGTCGCAACGGTCATGTCCATGACAAGAAGAATACAGGCAGGTCTTCTTAAGAAACCAATAATAAGACATATTCCTCCGAAGAATTCAGTTGACTTGCTTAGATAGGCGCTCAAAATTGGAAAAGGGATATTCACAGAATTCAATGTGTCGGCAAAATCAGTCATGGCAGCAATATGAAAGAGAGATACTCCGTAACAAACAAAGATTACGCCAACCCATACTCTCAATAGGAGAATCGCATTCGTCCACAAAGCGTCTTGACTGAAGAGTAATTTCTTCATCGTCGAATTTATGTTATCGGTAGCTGTCTCTGAAGTGGCACATAACTACTCATGAGCCGACATTGGTCGATCAACCTTCACAACTCACAATTGAGAACTTTACTTTCACAATTCAAAATTCTTCGTCAGTTTTCCGGCTGGAACTTCCCGACCTCTTCGACGACGGCATCTACAATTTCCTCTTCCTTCACGCGGCGGACAACTTCGCCTCTGCGATACAAAATACCCACGCCTTTTCCGCACGCCACCCCGATGTCCGCTTCGCTCGCTTCGCCGGGACCGTTCACGACACATCCGAGTATCGCAATCTTCACAGCCTTCTTCATGCCGGACAGGCGATCCTCGAGCTGTTGCGTTATTGAAAATAAATCCACATCGAGCCTGCCGCATGTCGGGCATGCAATCAACTCAATATTCCTCGTCGCAAGTCCGAGCGAACGCAGAATCTCTTTGCCAACTTCCACTTCCTTCACCGGATCATCAGTCAAGGAAACTCTTATTGTATCTCCGATCCCTTCAGCAAGCAAAGTTCCTATACCGACCGAAGATTTTATCGTCCCGACCCGAGTCGGCCCGGCCTCCGTCACGCCGAGATGGAGAGGATAATCGGTCCGCTGCGCGATCAACCGGTATGCTTCGATCATCAATCTCACATCAGTTGACTTTACCGAAATGATAATATCATGAAAATCATTTTCCTCGCAGATACCGACATGCCTCATCGCACTCTCGTAGAGCGCTTCTGCAGTCGGATACCCGTGCTTTTCGAGAATGTCCTTTTCGAGCGATCCTGAATTTACCCCGATTCTGATCGGCACTTTTCGTTCCTTCGCAAGACTCAGCACCTGCCGGATCCTGTCGACGCTTCCGATGTTGCCGGGATTGAGCCTCACTTTCGCGACTCCATCTTCGAGTGCCTTCAGTGCAAAGATGTGATTGAAATGAATATCGGCCACGACCGGTATCGGAGACTGTTTCACAATATCTCCGATTGCAGCCGCTGCTTCCTTGTCATTAACAGTCACTCTGACGATGTCGCATCCGGCATCGGCCGCTTCAACGATCTGTTTCACCGTCGCGTCGACGTCGGTCGTTTTCGTCTTCGTCATGGTCTGCACGGAGATCGGCGCACCGCCCCCGACAGGCACGTTTCCTATGTGAACCCTGCGAGATTTCCGCGGCAGAAATCTCACTTCATGTTCAACTCTGGTTTCTGATCTATTTGAAAAGACCGGAAGGTCTATCATCACGTTAGCTCTCCTCGTTTATGCATCAATTCAACTTCTTGCTTGCATTGAATAAAATCTTCTTCTCTTCATCGGTCAATGAATCATATCCGGACGCGCTTATCTTGTCAAGGATATCGTCGAGCCTGCTTTGATCTACATTCTTCTCGTCCGGCCCATTCCTTTTTTTCCCGCGTGCTACCGATCGATCACGTGACAGGTCCTCGTAATAGACGTCCGAAATCACTCTCTTATTGCCGTAGGTATTTTTCGTTCTTGATCTAGCCTGAACGTTCTCTTTGGTTCTCCTGAAAAAGTGTGAGATCCTGTCAAACACTGGAAGCGATCTGCGGTACGTCAACAGGTAAATGAAGGCAACAAGCGCTCCGCCTAAGTGGGCAAAGTGTGCAATGCCGTTTTCCGTTCCCGTGATGCCGGAGAACAATTCAATGGCGATGAAACCTGCGACGAAATATTTGGCCTTGATAGGAAAGAGGAAATAAATATACACAGGTGCATCAGGGAAGAGCATGCCGAATGCGATCAGGACTCCGTAGATGGCACCGGACGCGCCGATCGTCGGAGCGGGGGTGGTGAAAAGTGGTGTGATGTACAAGTTCGAGAGTCCAGCGCCGACTCCGCAGAGGAAATAAAATACCAGGAATCTCCGAGTGCCCCAGACATTCTCCAGCTCGACGCCGAAGAACCAGAGCGCAAGCATGTTGAAGAAAATGTGAAAGAACCCGCCGTGCAAAAACAAGTAAGTGACAAGCTGCCAGAGAAGGAAACCCTGATCAATAGGAAACAGCGCGAATACCCGGAAGAAGATATTGTAGATATAGATATCGCCAATTCTCAAACCGAGCTGGAGGAAGAGCTGGAATAGGAACACCACGACGTTGGATACCAAAAGGAATTTCATTCCCTTTGGGAAAAATCTGAAACTGGATGGGGGCGTATAGTAATTACCGTAGTAGCTCATTGCGTCGTTACCAAACTGAACAAGTTCATGCCTCCATCCGTTTCAAGTTACTCATTTATTGTCAAGCGCTGCAACACCCGGTAAAACCTTACCTTCGAGAAACTCCAGCGAAGCCCCGCCTCCCGTCGAGACATGCGAGACCTTGCTCTCCAGACCGAACTTGGCAATCGCCGCGGCGGAATCACCGCCTCCGACGATTGTGGATGCGCCTTGCTTTGTAGCTTCCACCATCGCATCGGCGACTGCCCTGGTTCCAGCCACGAAATTATCCATTTCAAAAACGCCCATCGGTCCGTTCCAGACAACTGTTTTGGCTTTGACGATTTCCGATCGGAAGATCTCGATGCTCTTCGGACCGATGTCCATTCCGACCCAGCCCTGCGGAATTGCATCGACGCTGACAACTTTCTTCACCGCAGTGTTCTCGAACTTCTCAGCGACGGTGCAATCCACCGGAAGAAGCAACCTTGCCTTTCCGGACTTTGTCTTTTCGAGAAGATCTTTAGCAAGGTCGACTTTGTCCGCTTCCAGAATTGAATTACCGATTTCTTTGCCCATGGCTTTCAGGAATGTGAACATCATTCCGCCGCCGATAAGGAGCGCGTCGACTTTTCCGAGAAGATTATTGATCACATCGATCTTGCCCGAGATTTTCGCCCCCCCGATGACCGCGACATATGGTCGACCCGGATTGCCGACCGCCTGCGACAGGTAACGCAGCTCTTTCTCCATGAGATAGCCCGCGACGGCGGGTTTCAGAAAACGAGTGATGCCTTCGGTCGAAGCGTGGGCGCGATGAGCGCTGCCGAATGCATCGTTCACGTACACTTCCGCGAGCGATGCCAGCGCCTTCGCGAAGTTTTCATCGTTAGCTTCCTCCTCAGCATGGAAGCGAAGGTTCTCGAGGAGGACGACCTCGCCGGGCTTTGCGGAGTTGATGATCTTCTTCGTTTCAGTTCCGATGCAATCCGGCGCCATCGTTACACTGGCCGTCAGCAGCTCGCTCAGTCTCCTCGCAACAGGCGCGAGAGAAAACTCGGGCTTCGGCTTTCCTTTCGGTCTTCCGAGATGGCTCATCAAAATTGGAATGCCGCCGTCTTCCAATATTTTCCTGATAGTCGGTAGTGATTCCACTATCCTTTTGTCGTCAGCGATATTTCTGTTCTCGTCGAGCGGCACGTTGAAGTCAACCCTCACAAGAACTTTCTTGCCCTCTACGGAAATGTCGTCAATACTTTTTTTGTTAAAAATCGAATCCATTTTTCACTCCAGATTAAAATCTGATTGTTGAATTACTATGTTGATCTTCCCAATCCTGACAAACAGGAATTTCGGAAATGTTTGAATCTCGCTTCGCACCAGGACCGGAATCCCGCCTTTGATCGAAGCGAAGTCCGAAAAGGATTTCACTTCTGCCTTTCCTCTTTTGCTGCTCACGGAAAAATCATGAAAGGTGCGAACCGGCAGAAGCGTTTCGTGGTCTATCCAAATCTTGCCGTTGCCTTCAGAGTCCACCGAATCACCTTCGGCATCGAGTCGAAACTCTATCAGGTAGCACCTCTTCCCTGCCATGACTGCAGTATCCGAAGCGACCTTCGCATCGAAAAATTTCTTGTCGTTCGCAAGTAAGAGCGGCCTATTCCAGGGAAAGGCGGAGTCGAAGACATGAAGCATCGGTTTGTTCAATCTTCGCTGAGACTCCCGGTCCATCATCTTCGCAAAAGTGGAATCGGAAGTCATCTGAGCTTCGATCATTCGGTTCTCCACATCCATGCCATTCTCAACAGTAACCTGATAAACTCCTTTACCCTCCGACTTTTTTCCAAGGATTTCCGAAGAGAAGCTGACCATGGCCTTCATGGATCCTTTCAGTACATCTGCCTGCTGCTGGAGAAGTCTTACTTTTTCTTCCGAATACTGAAGTATCATTGTTGCGGACATTTTCGCTGAGGCACTGTCATCTTTTTGATACCGCAACTCCTGCGAGTTTCTTGCAAGAGCACCGATCGTGAGAAGTATCGTTGTCAAGAAGACGATCGCGCTTGTCATATCTTTTGCAGTCCTTCGTTCTTAATGGTTATGACCCCGATCTCTCCTTTCAAAAAGTACAGGCGCGCGTAAACCCGCATGACGATGTTCTCGGGAAAATAAATGTCGGCATTCTTGTCGTACGTAACACTTATGTCGTCGTCAAACTCCGCACCTAACGGCAGGCCGCTCACACGTTCCTTGATATGGATCGGTGTGTAATCGTTTGCGTTCAAGGAAGCGCCGACTACGTTAACGGGATCACTCGGGTCGGAGGATTTTGAAAGTGAGAAATTGATGCCGTAGCACTCGTGACAATCAGACTTCTGAAATTCGCACAACGTCAGAGTCTTTCCCTCGTCGGAGAAGTAATCATACAGGAAGAACATCCTGTCGAAAGCGTCGTAGCCGCCATCAAACCTGTCGCCATTTGCCACCGTACTTGAGATGAGCTGTCTCTCGAATTTTCCATGTCGAACGGTAATCTTGAAGACCAGCCGATCACTGTTGCCGCCCCGGGATTCAAGCTGCATTTCTTGTGTGAACTGAATATCAACGCTCCTCAGATTATTGTCGATCTCCATAGCGCGAACTTTACTCTTCTCAAAGACCTCTCGAGCATCGAGATTTAAGGAGACACTCTGGATTGTATTTGCATTGATCGCGAAAACTGCTGCAGCGACAAGAAAGAAGTTCAATCTACCCTTTCCAATAGATCCGACAAAGCCCGCATGGGAGGCTGCGGCACGTCCCATCCTGCTGTGCAGGACGGGACGGCCACAATATCATGAACTAGTCAAGCAACAAGCCGACTTTTTTCACCAAGTCGACAACGCGGCTTGAATAACCCCACTCGTTGTCGTACCACGATATGACTTTTATCATGTTATCGATCACCATCGTGCTCAACGCATCGACGATCGACGAACGTGAATCGCCTCTGTAGTCAACGGACACGAGCGGCTCCTCGCTGTAACCGAGAATTCCCTTTAGCGGTCCGTCAGCGGCGGCCTTCATTGCCTTGTTAACCTCTTCCTTCGTGGTCGGCCTGTCGGCTTCGACCACGACATCAACCACGCTGACGTTTGGAGTTGGAACTCTCATCGAGAAACCGTCCAGCTTGCCCTTAAGGTCCGGCATGACTAGACCTATTGCCTTTGCAGCACCGGTCGATGTCGGGATCATTGACACCGCAGCTGCCCGCGCGCGCCGCAAGTCTGAATGCGGAAGGTCGAGAATGCGCTGATCGTTTGTGTATGAGTGGATCGTGGTCATCAGACCTTTCTTAATTCCAAATGAATCACGCAGAACTTTTACAACCGGCGCGAGACAGTTTGTCGTGCAGCTTGCATTCGAGATGACATTGTGCTTCTTAGGGTCGTACAGCTCATCGTTGACACCGAGCACGATCGTAAGATCAAATACCTTTGCAGGCGCGGTGATGATTACTTTCTTCGCCCCGTTTGCAAGATGTGTCTTCGCTTCGTCGCCGTTCGTGAAATGCTTCAGGCCCGTAGACTCGACGACGACATCCACGCCTAAGTCTTTCCAATGAAGGTTATGGTGATCCTTTTCTGAGAGTACCTTCAACGATTTGCCGTCTACGACAATCTCGCTGTCTTTCACAGCAACATTCGCCGCAAAGATACCCATTACCGAATCATACTTCAAAAGATGCGCAAGCGTTTTTGCATCCGTAATATCATTTACTGCAATGATGTTAAGGTCATGGTTCTTATGAGCAGCCCTGAAAAAGTTTCTTCCAATTCGTCCGAAACCATTAATACCTACATTAACTAACATTATAAATCCTCCAGATTTTACAAAAAAAATTTAACCATGTCAGCCCTAATATGCAATTTGGCGAACTTCGGCTCCCTCGCGGTGCGTTCAATCTGCAGATGCGACGCGGAAGAGATTTTCTCACACGTTGAATCTCGCGTCGGGTAAATTTATATTTTTGCGAAAGAGAGGATCAACCAGTGAAAGAAATAGAATTCATGAAACGGAACAAGATTCAATTCTTGGAATTCCTTCGATCAAAATTCCCGATATTCCATCTTTCCAATGTCTTTTACCGGGATCTGAGGTATTCGGTAAAGTATTATCTCCTTGCGAACGGTTTCAGGGTGTCGGATATGGAACTTGAAGCCGTTTCAAATGCGTTAATAGGTCAGATGGTTTCCGACGATATCTTAAAACCGGTGTCGACCGGTGCATGGACACTGAACTATCCAGAGTTCCACACGAAGACATCCGGGAAGCCCGTTCATTAAGACAAGAGTCAAAGTTTACAAATAAATTTCAGGAGGAGATCATGGCCGAAGTAGAGGCCGCCCCGCGCGATATTTCCATTTCAGAAAAAGCAGCAATTGAAATTAAGAGAGTGATGACCGAAAACAACATACCGGAGCATTTCGGCTTGAGGATGGGAGTCAAAGGAGGAGGGTGCAGTGGCTTCTCCTACGTCCTCGGCTTCGATGAAAAGGCGAGCCAGACCGACAAGATCCTCGACGCTAACGGTGTAAGGGTTTTCGTCGACGAGCGAAGTCTTCCTTACCTCGCAGGAATCGTTCTCGATTACCAGGATGGCTTGAGTGGGAAGGGATTCACATTTGACAATCCGAACGCCACGCGCACCTGCGGATGCGGGCATTCGTTCAATGCTTGAGCAAGTGAAAGATGAAAAATTGAAAGTGAAAAATAGATCAAGCGCAAATTACACATTTCATCCTTTGCAGTTGACTATTCATTTTTCACTTCTCGCTTAATACATCATGGAACATCATTCTCACAAAAAAGGAGGATTAGATGCCATATCAGGCTAAGAATTACTCAAACTTGATCGGCATGGAAGGATTCTCCAAGCAGCTGCTTGAGAATCACTTCACGCTTTACCAGGGTTATGTTACGAACACCAACAAGGTGGCCAATATCCTATCACAAATGTTGAAGGACGGAAAGACCGGGTCTCCGGAATATGCGGAGTTGAAGAGAAGGTTCGGCTGGGAATTCAACGGCATGAGACTTCATGAGTACTACTTCGAGAATCTAGGAGGGAAGGAAGCGCTCGGTAGCAATTCCGCACTTCACGCCGCGTTCGAGAAACAATTCGGAAGTTATGATGTCTGGGAAGCGGATTTCAAAGCTTCCGGAAGCATGAGAGGGATTGGCTGGACTCTCCTTTACCTGGACAACTCCAACGGCGCTCTCTACAACGAATGGATCAACGAACATGACATGGGCCATCTTGCAGGTTGCACCCCGATAGTGGTGCTGGATGTGTTCGAGCACGCGTTCATGATCGACTACGGTTTGAAGCGAGCGGACTACATCGCTGCATTCATGAGGAACATCAACTGGAAGGAAGCTTCTGCGCGATACGACAAAGCGCACAAATGACCAAACCCGCAAAAGCATGCGGCTCACGTAAAGACGCAAGATTTTGCGGGCGACGTAAAGATGCAATATTTTGCGTCTCAACCAAAAATGGAGGAAAGACGATGAGATACATTAAACTTGCGGTCTTCGTTCTCGCCGTGACTTTTGCCGGCGCAGCCGCTGCTCATGCTCAAGACATGAAGAGCATGAAAGACATGAACATGAGCAAGAGTAAAAGTGCAAAGGCGATGACCGTTCAGGGTGAAGTGATCGACATGGCGTGTTACATGACCAAAGGCGAGCGCGGCGCCTCTCACGCAGATTGCGCCCAGATGTGCATCAACAACGGTCTGCCGGTTGGTTTGCTCGACAACAGCGGACACGTTTACCTCTGCATGACTGCGACTCATAAGCCTGCCAATTCGCTCCTCGTGCAGTACGCCGCGAAGCAGGTAAAGGTGACCGGCACTCTATACAAGAAAGGCGGGATGGACATGTTGGCGGTGGACAAAGTCGAACCTCTTGCCGACAGCAAGTAACCGCAATCCCCGATATTAGGTTATGAAAAAGGTGTCCCCTGAAGTCGAGACACCTTTTTTGTTTTTCAGACTTTACTTCTTATGACTGACCTGTGGATCGCTACTTGATCACAACCAGCTTCTTGACCGATGAGAGCTTCCTCCCACTGAGCGGGTTGTTGTCAAGAGGCTCGGCGGTTAGTCTCTCAAAATATATTCCGCTCGCAAGACCTGAGGCATCAAAAATCATAGTATGTCCTCCAGCATTCTGTCGTCCATCGACGAGCGTCTTCACATGCCTGCCAAGCAGGTCGTAAACTTTCAATGTCACAAAACTGTTTTCCGGCACCTGATAACTGATAGTCGTGGTTGGATTGAACGGATTAGGGTAATTCTGACTTAGCGCAAAATCATTCGGCACCTCACCACCCAGTTGCCAGACCGAACTTGCCGGGCTTGTAGTAAACGATCGTGCGGCGGAGAAGCGGCTGATGCCCATCGATCCCAACGCCCTAACTCTCCAGTAATAAGTAGTACTTTTCTTGAGGCCAGGTGGAGCATAACTTGTTCCTGCTATCCCACTCTTCTCTATCAGCGTGTCTGTGAAATCATTCTTCATAGAAACTTGCAGGTGATAGTTCGGGGGCCTTGCGATGAATCCCACTTGCAAGTAATCGATGGTGGCTGTGCACGTGCTCCATCAGCGGGGGAATCCAAGACCGGAACAGGTGGAGCTCCAGACGGCGTGAACATCTCGCTTTCAAGTGAAGCCAGTCCCCCGGTCGCTTTTCTAAAGTCATAGTTGCATCCGAATCCATCATCGAGGGTATCTGCCGCGTACTTTGCAAGTATCGAGAAATATGCAAACTCCGCGTCGGTCCAACCAAGAGGCTTCACAACGATCGTCGCCATCTTGAAGTCATGTTGCGCATTCGGATATGCCGGACGTCGCTCGCCATATAGTGCCGGAAGCGTTTGGGGATCAAACATTGAGATACTCGAATATCGCACTGTATCAAGAATGGTGTAGTCAGCATCGTTCAATCTCTTGATCAAGGGTACCTCGCTCAAAGGCTTCAGGCCCATCAGATAGAGGTCAAGGCTGGAGAACAGGCCATCGAGATCACCGGACAAGTTCTGTGTCTCACCTTTGAATACACCTGGTGCCGTTTCAACCACTTTGGGCCATAGTGACATGGGCCCACCTATTGTTTGGTCCTCCGCCCAATGCACTCCGCACCCACCGTTATTAACTGTAAGCGAATCAATATATGCCATCCACGTATGTCCAAGTTCGTGGTCGAGGAGGTTGAAAGGACCAAAGGAATGATAGACGACGGACAGCAACTTCCCTTGCGATCCCCAGGCTCGAGTGCTATCGAACTTACTCAACCCAATGCCTTCAACATCGTTTTTCACACCAATCTGATTTGGGACACGTTCTATACAGGATGTTCCCGGCAGTCGAACAGGAGTCGCGGGTGTCACGAGAAGAAAATCAAATGCATCAGGAAAATATTCGTAGAAAATCGTTGATGCAGGTTTCATATCCGATGCCCACGTGTTCTCCGTGACGGGGTACCCAGGAAATATCCGTTGACTTTGAAGGCTATCTTCAACGAAAAGAGCGTACTCTGTCGCCCAGAGTCCAGTGTCCAGTTTCTGCACATCGAAAGTCGAAAGCGGATCAACGAAGCCCGCTTTCACTTGCGCACCGCCCCCTTCTTCCCATGTTCCATCGGACAATTGCCAATCAATGGGCAACACCATAGTAGCCGCGCATCCGTATTTTGACTCCTTATGCCACTTGTACACGGGCGATGCCGATAGCCCGTACATTGACAGGGAGTCAAGTGTCCAAATGTCATCGCCAGCCACCTTGTCTCCGTGCGTTCCGTCGTCATAAAGCTGAATATAGGGGCCCGTATAAGTGTTTACCCTCATCCCCGTGATCGGAACTGAGGAACTCCATTTCGCCTCCACCCTAATGTACTCGCCAGGTTGATTGTACACTGCACCGCGATCTTGCTTCACCCATTCAACGCCGTAAACAGTCGCACCTTCTGCTGCATTCGAAGGGTCCCGTCCCGCTACCCACAAAGGGACATACTCTTGCCAGGTCGTTGCGTTCATTGAAAGATGTGCTCTTTGCGGTCGCTCGACCTGCCTCGAGCTAAGTACTGAGTCCTCAATTGGTGGTGGCCTCACCGGATTAGTGTTCGATGGATGCGAGAAACGATACTGTGCCTGAACCGCTATTTGCAATATCGTCATAAGCAGAACACAGTGGATCGCAAGTCTGCTGCGTAGAGTTTGCGTCGTCATCGTAACCTCCCTACTCATTTAGTCTAGGAGTGGTTGGGAACTGAAACTAACGCACTACAAATCAACACCATCCCCCATGATCAATATAACCGTTAGTTCTGGTCGTAGCAAACACGGTCGCGCATTGCCTTGACAATTTCAGCTTCAGCTTTTGATGTCACCCCCAAGTTCTTCTTCATACACAATCAGAGTTTCGCGAAAAGCGTAGAACCTCGATAGATAACGGTCCGACGATAGTTAAGAATCAGGTATCCCTCTGTGTTGCTGTCTTAAAGGAAGAAAACCGTGATTCTGAAGGAGCCGCCTTTGCGGAGCAAACCCAGTGACTGAAGAATCTGCTTGGATAAACTTGCAATAATATTCTTCTCTCTGCGAGTTCCAATCAGAGCGACAAATTGGACTTTCTAATGCTCATGCATTTCGATTAAACTCGGAATCAGGATTCCAAGGCCTCATTCTCGGAAACCATCTCGGCACATTTCTCCTGTACTCGAGGTATTCGCTGCCGAACCTTTTGACCAATTCACGTTCTTCAAATATTACGATATAGATGTTGTTGATGATAAGGAATATGATCCACCATGAAGATGTTCCTCGAATGAAGAACCAACGACTCGCCGAGGAGGCTTGTCAATCCGTCGCTGATCATCGAATTTCGAAAGTTTGCGTACAATCCACTTACAACGAGTTTGCCTGTCGGGTTCTAGGGCGCCAGCGTTCCTCGTCGTATCCGTGCCAGGGCTGGAATAGCGATGGAAAGGATGGTCAATCCTGCGACGACAAGCGCTGACTCAGTGGTTGAGACAATATCCACTTAGAGGTTGGGATTGTTCTCCATTCCGAGATATGGCACAATAACAAGAACAGTCACTGGCAATGTGAATGAGAGCAGCGGTCTCAGGGAAATTTTCATGGACAGAACTCATTTGAAGACTCGTGACTGACGCATGGTTCCCATTACCCCCATCATGGAGTCTATCAATTGAGATGTGCGACTCTTCAACAATCGATATCGACTCCTACTTATCCTTGAATAATGTGTTTCCTTTTACCAGCCACGAGACACCGAACGCTATCAGGGCAACTGACTCAAGTATCAGCACCGGATCATATCTTGCTAGAACTGTGTGCAAGAAAAAGAGCATGTAAATAATAATACTTACTGTAGAAAGAACCATCACGATACCACAAAGCCGGTAGATCACATTTCTGCGTTTCTTCGCCCTCCCCATGACACCCGGATGTCGTCTCGTAAAGAGAAACAGTGAATTGTACGACAATGAGAGGAAAAACATTGCGCCGAAAATCAAATGGATATTTGTCGAGATGTGATCATCGATCATGAACATCCCAACCCTGACAATCTTCCCTGTGAACATTCCGGTGGGAAAGAATATCATCCCCAATGCGGCTATGCCGCTCAGGTTGCCGATGATGTGATCGATCTTCTCATAACCGTTGTATGACATCAGAAACAGCGCGACCACGCAGAGCGATCCGACAAAAAAATCTCTCATGTTCGTATAGTAATACCCGCTTATCGATCCTTGTATGGAAGGTTCGTTCTGCATTAATCCGCCGACCACGACGACAACAGGTAACGCCAACCCTAACATACCTATCACTCTTCTCAGGGTCAGGTATGAAATTATCAGACTTTTGTTTCGGTCAATTGACATATGAGTATCCTTCGTTGATTAGAGTCCATGCAGCTACTGGACATTGCTACGAAGTTTTCTTGCAGAGAGGGCAACATATTCAATGTACCTGTGCGGCCAGAGCGTCTCAACTGTTATCCTACTCTTCCGGCCTATTTTGTCTATCATGTGAATCAATCAACGACTGAACCACCGAGCTCGAGTCGCTGACCCAATCATCTACCGAAAGACGCAGCAGGAAACAATAGAAGTAGAAAGTGAGCAAAGGCAAATAGTGCAACAGAGTGGACAGGACAATATTGTCGGTTGAGGAAAATGCAAGCACGGTCGGAATCCCGACAAGAACTCCGAAGAAAATAAGCCAGCCGCGCTTTCCGTTTTTGTAAAGCACAAAAAGCATGTAAGGTGCAAATACGATCGCGAGAACAATCAGGACAAGAAGAGTAGGAACGAGCAAATAAAGCCCACCTCCGTAAATGAAGATCGTGTATCGATTGTATGAGAGCCAGCGGTGTAATCGCCGGAGCTGGGCAACATCGAGCTGAAGCTTCGGATTGATCATCACTTACTGTGATGAATTTAATTGTTGCTTGCCAGAAGTCATCGGTGCCTTTTTGGGAGAGACAGATTTTGTAATAGTGGCTCCTTGCAGAGTCAGCTTCTTAACCTTTAGTTTTGACACGGAATAGCCATATGCTTCCTTTACCAGTCGTTTGATGTAGGCCTTTGGAAAAGTCTTCATGTCTTTGACGATTACATACCGATATTGATTCCCTTCTCCGAGCAGGATTTTCTTTGGATCGGCTATTTTGGATCCCCAGTAAAATCCGAAATGAACATTCAAGCTCCTTCGCATGACTCCGACTGAACAAAAGGTATCTCCGAGCCTGTCTGTCAACGACCATCCAAAGGCTACTGCATTGTAGTTGTCATAGATTAGTTCATTGGCATTCGGATACAATTCCCAAACGAAGTCACGCAACACGAGCGCGACTTTTTTCACGTCATCAGGAAACTCCTTCAGGAATTTCTTGAGATCATGTACATCATTCTTACTCATAGCCATCCTCCCAACATTTTCTCAATGGATTGTGTAATATCATGGCACATTGCAACCGCCGTGAAGTTTTTTCCACGGGCCTTATGCGCGGACAGAGATGCATCGCGTTCAAATGACGAATGGCACCAAAGCTGCCACCTGTCGA
The DNA here is from genome assembly GCA_963704305.1 of uncultured Bacteroidota bacterium. GTDB lineage: Bacteria > Bacteroidota > Ignavibacteria > Kryptoniales > JAKASW01 > JAKASW01. The sequence continues at coordinate 4,256,750 of OY969888.1, forward strand.
GAATAGATTTCATACGAGTCGCCAAACTGTTCGAGCATCCACCTATCTTCAATCCTGAGCTTGTGCCACAAAACGACGAAGACAAGAGTCACCGCGAGGAGTCCACGCAATTCACCGCGAGCCACTGCCATTCCGACAAAGGCCAGTAGAAATCCGGTATAGATAGGGTGGCGAACAAGAGCGTAAGGGCCGCTTGTGATTAGCTGATGACCTTCCTTGACAGTTACTGCCTGACTCCAATTACTCCCGAGATGATGGCGCGCCCAGATTGAAAAGAGCAGACCAGCAGCGAAGACCGCGAAGCCAATCCAGAAGCGAGCAATTCCGGTAGGAAGAAATCGTTTACCGAACAATGGGAGCGGTATGAACGGGAGCCAGAGAAGCAGCAGTGCACAAACTATTGAAACAAGCCGCACAAATCGTGACACTGAAGACTCCCGGCGCTCTGTCACCTTGACGTTGGTGGACTTTGCCCACCAGTAGATCAAGTAAACAAGCCACATCACGGGAAAAAGATAGTCGTAGACAATCGACATGGATTGTTCTCCTTATATTCGTGCAGATTTATTCGAAACGAAAATTTGTTCCCGCTGCGAGTTTGAGGAAGTGCTCATCGGGAATGCCTGATGTCTATTCATGGCTTACGAAAGGAGGTGAAGTTTCGGTAAGAACGTCCGCGACGATCAACGTTAGATCGTCGTCAAGAGATCTCCCTGCCGACCTGCCGGACCATTTGATGACCTGCTCCACAATTCGATCAGCAGTGAATTCCGGAGCTTCACCAGAACTGGATTTGATGAGTGCCTCCAGACGTTTATCCCCGTAGAATTCGCCGGTCTTCCCCTTCGTTTCAATGAGACCGTCAGTGTAAAGGACCAACCGATCTCCCTTTCCGAGACGGAGCACTTCGTTTTCAAACGCGACGTTCGGTAACGGACCTAATATCGTACCTGCGTGAGTGAGTCTGACAATCTCCCGGTCCGACTTTCTCAGCAAGAACGGAGGAGGGTGTCCGGCAATAGAGTAACGGAGGATTTTATTTTTGAAATCGACGAAGAGTGAGCAAGCTGTAATAAACGAGTCCTCCATTTTCCCTTGAAGAATCCGATTTATCTCCGTGAGCACATGTGCGGGGTCGTCAATGTATGGCGCCTGCGATGCAAAACAAATCTTCAGCATTGAGCCGATCAATGCGGCACCGACACCATGACCTGACACGTCTGCTATCAGGATGCCGACGCCAGTTTCATTCTTAGTCTGAATATCATAAAAGTCTCCAGCAACTGTGGACATTGGTACGTACCTCGCAGCAATGTCGACACCTCCCGGGAAATTGGTATTTGCCGGAAGATTTGACTTTTGAATCCTTCGCGCGATCTCGATCTCCTGCTCAATGGATTGCAGCTTTCTCTCGTTGACATAGAAATGGTGAGCTGCGACAAATCCCAATCCGAAAAAGAGTGTGAAGTATCCGGGCTGTTGCAGCTGAACTCCCCATGACAAAACGCCTATACTTATTAGCTGATCAATGATCATGAAAATGAGAGTAGTCAGAAACACAACCTGGAGGATCTGCAATTCAAGATCACGCTGTCTTCGAGGTATGAGGACGTTAACTATCCAAACCATTCCCCAAACAACAACAAGAGGTCGATAAATTGCGATGTCCGTCAGCGGCCCTGGACGAAGAAGATCATACGGAATGGCAATGACGGCATATACGATCGTCGAGCGAAAAACCCAAGCCATGGAGTTGTACAAACCGCGACCGAATAAGTCGACGAGGAGAGCGGATAAGGGAATCACTAGCAGATACGTGAGTAATCCATGGAAGTATGGGGTTGTAAATGAAAATCCTACCAGTGTTCTCATCGTCTGCAACTCAACCAGCCTTCCCAGTCCGTATAGGAAGGCAAAGAGTCCGAAGTTCAGCAGCGCGAAATCCCTGCTCTTCAGGCGGAAGATTGAAATCGCAAATGCAAGCACACCCGCAACGCAAACAAGAACCCCTGCTATGAAATTGACAAATTCAGACTGAAAGGTGCTCATGATCTCATTTCACAATTGCAGGCAAGCTACTGGGTCACTGTCTCGCTACAAGCGTGTGCTTGGTGAGAGTGGTGACCCGCAACCAACCGATTAATGGATGTGGAAGCGGAAGCGCAGCAGCTACTCATCGCAGGAACCTTTCACAACAGTCACTTCTTTGCCTTCGGGAGTAAGGGTATAGTCACAATCGTAGGATCCGCCTCTCTTATGGTACCTGTGCTGTGTCACTCGGATGTCTCCTGCGTAGTTGCCACGACTGATAAGCTTCATAGATAAGCCAGGCGCAACAAAGCTCTCCTCCTTCGTCGTGACATCAACCTTGTGGATGGCATCAGAAGTTGTCCACGCCTGACTCATAAAGAAAATCGTCTTTGAGTCATTTGAGAATTGGATATCAGAAAAGTCAGCAAGAACCTGTTCCATATTATTGGATTGCATTGGAGCCACCAGCTTCTGCGCTTTCTTTGCTGTGAGATCATAAATCCAAAGCTCTGTTGGGTTGCCATCACCACTTCCGGTTACGATGGGCTTACCTGAAGTCGTGCGGATGAAGGCAACGAGAGTGCTATCAGGAGAGAAGATAGGAGAGGAATCAAGGCCCGATGCGGTGAGTCGTGTTGCCGTACCGACTTCATCTTTCAAAAATATGTCGCCATCCTGAACGTATAAGCTTTGCGCATCGGAGTTCATATTCCACAGAAGGAAAAGAAGCAAAGCTACCAGCGATGGTTTCATTCGAATGATCTCCTGGATCTGATGTTATTAGAACTAGCGGCTGCTCTGTGCCTGATGCCTGAGCTGCGCTCGGTCTTAATATAATATTCACGACATGGAGGGAACATGACAAACAAATTTGAGCGGCAGCGCAATCAATGGTGCGCATCGTATCCACGGCATGTCGCTCAGCTCCCTGCTCTTTCTGTGGTCGATTCCAAAAAGTCCAACCCGACCGGCCGCCGGTCAAAAAAGAAGCTCTTCTCATTCAAGACTATTACTGTTGCCAGCACAAGCAATAGAATTGTCTGGATAATTTTGCTGTCGGGGTGCGTGGCAAATATTTCATTGAAGTATCCGGCGGTAATGTGGAAGACAATAGCGATGAGAATATTCCGACCTGTCCTGTAATACAGCCAGTTCATTATCAGGACATAGGGGATGATGCTGACAAGAAAGTTCAATCCATATATCCAGCCAGATTCGACGAGATTACTCTGGTAGTAATCTCTGATCGTGGAAAGGGGTATATGCCAGATGCCCCAGAAGACACCAAAGAGTAATGAAGTCTTGAACAGGTTCATTTTGTTCCGCAGGCAATCTGTGCCGTACGTGTGCCAGCCTAACTCTTCGAGTATCGGAGCAATAATAAGCATGAACCATACGGGAAAAACTCCGGACGAGAAAGTGAAATGCCCAGTGATGATGAATTGGGAAGGACTGTAGCCAAATAGCAACGAAATGGCTTGGGCGAGAAGTATGCTGGCTAACATCAGAAAGAAAGCAAGGATAAGATAGACCGGCCTGACAGTTTTGAAGCCAAAGAGTCTTCTCGAAACGTCAGTTCTCAATTCAGGGTCCTTGGAGATCAGCCAATATGCTACTCCCATCGGGCCCAACAGACCGACAAACCCAAGTGCACTGGCTATCATAAGATATTTGTCAGCAAAAGGCGTTATGTGGCTTACATATCCAGCCGTGAACCAGAACGCCCACGGGATTATTGTCGCGAGACTGTAGAAGACAATTGGATGCTTGTACTTCGAAATACTCATGTTGTCATTCATGGTTTTGAGCTGCGTTGCGACTAGCGTATCGTTGGAGGATGCAGTCCTGAATGCGGTTCACGGCAATCGAGATTTAGCGAGCACATTGCATACACAAACTCAGCGGATCCGCCAGAGATGGACTTTGTCGCGAAGCCTACTGGCCTGGGACTTATGTTGAGCTGGAAATGATTCTTGCCCCAGTAGGTAATGATGAGCGAAAGAGGTTTATCGAGAACAAAGACAACATCGAGTCCCGCATCCCCGTTGTCACTTGTGACAATGAGTTGGTGCTCCCCTTCTTTCAGCGCCAACTTGTATCCCGACCAGTTGTGACCGCTTCCACTTGAGAAATTTCCGTTCACGATGTTCCGGTGGTCAACGGAAGGCATGATATTGACCGGGTCCAATTCGCCAGTTTGGTTACTGACGTAAATCGTTACTGCATAATTGGCCCTCGCTGTCGTTTGAGTGAGACTGGTAGAGCTGGGACCGGCAAAAGCAGCCATGACGCTTGTGCAGAGGATGGCTAGAGTCATAAAGCGACTCAACATAACTTTTTCCCGGCAAACGAGATTGTTTTCAACAAGGAGGCTCGATGCTGGCATCACGTTGTGGCAGTCACCGTCTGACCGAACCAAGGTTTGGCATCACCCGTCTCACTCACTTCAAGGCTCTACTCTAGCACCTTTCTCCGCCAGCAGCTCGCGCAGCACGGAACGATGGCAATGTGATTCATTCTCGCAGTAGCAGCCGACCGAGAAATCGCAGTGATGGGATAGTGCTGCGAGCAGCTCGATGGCGTGAATGTTCTCCGGTCTCGCCATCTCAGCACGATACTTCTTGACGAACTTCGCCCATTGTGCAGGAGTCGTGGCTGTCTGGCCGAGCTTCACTGTCTCAATGCTCGGCGCCAGGTTCGGGAACCACACGTCATACCAGTTCTCTGATGCGAATTTCTCCTTTGGCACGCCGCGCGGCGGACGACGAACCGTTCCGACGCGTATTCCTTCGCCTTCAACTCTGTCACTACCAAGTCTGACAACTCGTATCGCCATCACTGATCCTTTCTTTGCCTCTTAATGAATATGCCATAACTGATTTGGCATTATTCATTCCGCCATGTGTGGCCACATTTCATACATTGCGGTTTATGCATACAAAGAAGTTCGCCGCACTCCGGACAAACCCAATCTGCCTTCTCCTCAGCGACGAACTTCTTCACTCCAACCGACTTGATGCGTTGCAGATTTGCGATTGTGCTCACTCCGTACTTCATTCGATAGCGCTCGTCCAGATGCTCCACCGCAGCACACGGGAACTCGCCGCAAGAGGAGCAGAACCGCTGCCTTCCCGCTGCAAAGTGTTCGCAGTTCTTGATGGTGCAATTGATGCGGGTCTTCGGTTTGTCGGAATTGTCACCCCGACATCCCGGACATGGATTGCGGTCGCGAAGATGAGCACAACACAGTGCACAGTTTATTCCGCACGGCGCGACTAGCATCGTATCTGGAACGCCAGCCCGCACAGCTATGTGTCGCTCAGAATTTGCCTGCTTCATTTGACAGACGCCGGGATCTTTTGCCTGACTGACTCTATCACAATCTCCGGACGAACCGCTATTCCGTCTTTGTTCCAGATAGTCTGCATAACACACTTTCTCTTGTTGACTACACGGAGATGTTAAGCGTTGACTTCAACAAAGTCAAACACGCTTGCAAACTAGTCTACCCAGAGTGCTCGAGCAGTTGAACACTCAATCTTAACCACCCTTCAGTCAGGTTTTCGAAAAAAGGAAAATATCATTGCAAGGAATCCGTCCATGAATTACGGACGGCTGACAAAGTAATTCTCTGAAATCATGTTGAATGTGGGGGATTGGTTCCCCCGACTTCGTCGGGAGCGCAATGACAGCTACTTCTTGGACAGCTTGCCCGGACGGGGTCCAAAAATTTTTAGGCATTCGAGAGAACGTAAGTCAGCGTCAACATTTCTCAGGACAGCATATATACTTCTCATGTTTGACCCTTGACATTTGAATTATCTCTATCCCGTATTTCTCATCCCTGCGGCAATTCCGTTAACAGTCGACCTGAGCAGATCGAGTATCTCCTGACGCTCGCCGTCACTTAATTTTTCGCCGCGGAAGATCTCCAGAAATTTTATCTGGACCAGGCTTATTGGATCTATGTATGGATTTCTCAATCTCAGTGAACGTTGGAGCGATTGATTCGAATCGAGAAGACTCTCTTCACCCGTGATATTCAGGACCGCACTTCTCGACCTCTCGTATTCCCTGCGGATCATTTCGAAAATCTTCTCCGCGACTTCCCTGTTCGCGCAGAGCCGCAAGTACTCTCTTCCGATAACCATGTCGGATTTCATCAGCACCATCTCGACATTATCGGTCAGAGCCTTGAAGAATTCCCAATGACTGTACATCTCGCCCAGGTCTTTCCAGCTGACTAACCCATCCTCGACCGCTTTCTCGACCGCATAACCGAAGCCGTACCACCCTGATATCAACTGTCTGTTCTGTGTCCAGGCGAAGACCCAGGGGATTGAGCGAAGGTCTTTGAGATTCGTTCCGTTGCCCCGGGATGGCGGGCGCGAGCCAATCTCAATCCTTTCTATTACGTCGATTGGCGTGACGCGTCTGAAATATTCGCGGAAGCCGGGATGTCCGACGAGCTTCTTGTAATGCATCATTGCCGTCTCCGAGATCTTCTCAAATGTCGCAAGATATTTCTTGTCGGAGTTCTTGATGCCGGATTTATATTTTGCAGTCGACAGCAATACGGCAGAAGCCATGAGCTCGACACTTCTCAGTGCTATTTCAGGCATGGCATATTTCACGAATATCATTTCACCCTGCTCGGTGATTTTTATGGTACCCTCTATTGTTCCGATCGGCTGGGAGAGTATCGCCTGATTGAGCGGGCCTCCTCCGCGCGAAACGCTTCCTCCTCTGCCGTGAAAGAGAATCAGCTTGACACCGAACCTGTCGCATACTTTCTTCAAATTTATCTGAGCTTTTATGAGCTCGAAGTTCGAAGCCACTATGCCGCCATCTTTGTTGCTGTCAGAATACCCGATCATGATTTTCTGAGTCATGCCGCGCTTCCCGAGATGCTGTGCGTACGCGACATTCCGGAACAAAGATGCAAGGACGATGTGACAGCATTTCAAATCCTCAATCGTTTCAAAGAGAGGGAGGATGTCCAGGCTCGATTCCTCTATCGTTCCGTCTTTGACCTTCACGAGCCCGGCTTCTTTCGCGAAGAGGAGCGGCGTCAACACATCGCTAACAGATGAGCTCATGCTTATTATGTAATCGTTACACGCTTCCTCGCCGGCATATTCTTTTCCGAAACGCATGGCATCAAACTCGGAATATATCTCCGATGTCTCCGGAGCCAAAGCGAGGTTAGGATTGGCAAGAGGCCGTGCGTTGAGGATTTCGTGCGTAAGAATTCTTATGCGTCCCGGCTCACCAAGTTTCTCGAAATTCTCTTCGACTTCTGAAGTTCTCAACAACTCCGCGATGGCCCTGAAAAGCACGGAAGAGTTCTGTCGCAAATCGAGGGAGGCCAAATGGAAGCCAAACGTTTTCGCTTTGTAAACAAGCGGAAGAATTCTGGCTCGCGCAATTACTCCTCCCTTGTTATCAGAGAGGCTCCGGTACATGACGTCTAGATCATAAATAAACTCATCGGCGGAATGATAACGATATCCTTTTTCATCTAGAGTGTTCTTGAGTTTATTGAAAATCAGAAACACCTTGACGCGATAAATCTCCGATTGATCTTTCAGGTCCTGTTCTTTGATTTGATCGGAGAGATGTGCTTTGTCCATCCTCACCGATTCAGTCATCTCGTTCGAAGCTTCGACAAGACGAGTGGAAGTGCTCAGCGTATCGTTCAAGAGACTCCATGTCCCTGATGTAGAGAGTGATTATCTGTTTCTTGTGAAGCTGCAGCGCACTCTTCGTGACTTCGGCCGTCACAAACGGATGTCCGTCTCTGTCTCCGCCGATCCATGAGCCGAATTTTAGAATCACAGGAGCGGACTCGTCAACGTCGAAAGTTCTTTTCAGCGTCTCGTTCAGTCTCTCGTAAAGCAGAGGGATGGTATCGTAAAGTATCTCTCCAAAGAAGAACAGCCCCCGGCGAATCTCGTCGTAGACGGTAACCCTGTTCATCCTGATTTCATTGGTCTGCCAGAGCATCGTAATTTCGGTGTGAAGCTGCTTTCGAAGATCGGCAAGCTCATCGGGAGTGAGAGAGTAGACCTCGCGCCGGAGGAGAAGCTCGCTTATGTTGAGTATCTTCTTGAGGACAGTCTGGCGCGTGGCTTCGGTTGGGTGAGCCGTGAACACCGGGACGATCCTCATCAGGCTGAGTATCCGGGCCACGAAATCGTATCCGTGCCCTTTGCTCGCCAGTTCGATAATTGCCTCCTCCATCGAGCCGCGCTGGGCCGTTGCATCTGTCAGGGCATGCGCACGCTGTCTCCTGATGCGGTGCACCTCATCCGCCGTATTGCTGAGAAGAAAGTAAAAAAGAAATGCTCTAACGATCTTTGCCGCCTTCTCGACATCGAGCGAATCGATCAGCGCGTCGATATCGCATTTTATTTTCGCCATGGATGCTCCGTCGGACGGCTCGGTCGAGCGGAGAGATTTCGTAAGGCTGCGCAGTTGTTCTTCGAGATCGAAAAACTCCTTCCCTTCCTGCTCGATCAATACTTTGCCCAGGATGGCACCGAGCTCGCGGATGTCGCGATGCAGCGGCGCATCTTTGGCATGCTGTAGATCTTGCTGATTACGGATTAATTCCTGTTGCATCATAAAAAGTCAAATTTCAAATGTCAAAACTCAAATCCAAAGATCAAAACTCAAAAGTAATTAGAGCAGATTTGATTTCTGACCTGTAACTTTGATATTTGCGTTTTGAATTTTGTCCTCTCAATAACTCCAATTTTCTACAAAGATAAGAAGGTTCAGTATGCTGCAAGCAATGAGGCCATTTTAATCGCGGCAGTTTCCGAGCGGAGGCGCGACAGGCCGAGCGAAAGAGTTTTGAATCCACTCCCGGCCAGGAAATCAATCTCTCTGTCAGAGAATCCTCCTTCGGGACCGATCAGCGCAACGGCAGGGCTGTCAGTCGGAACATGCGAGATGTAATCACTGATCTTCTCATTCGATTTCTCGTGCAATACAAATTTCTCGGAATAAGCACTGCTGTTGTGCAAGACCGCTTCCAGATCTTTGACGATTATCAGGTCAGGGAACTGACTCTGAAGTGACTGCTTGACGGCAGACTTAACGATGCTCTGCAGCCTGCCGGGACGAGGATTTACTTTCTCAGTCCGTTCTGAATTAAACAACACAAACTTTCTCGCCCCTAGTTCCGTGCACTTCTCAATCGCCAGTTCCAGCTTAGACATCGGTTTGAGGAGTGAGATGCCTATGCAGAACTCACGGAGAGAGCAATTCAAATTGTGATACTCCTCGATTACGTCGCAAACGGATTTGTCCTTCCCAATCTGCCTGAGAGCGCAGAGATACGTGGTGCCTTTTCCATCCGTTGCGAAGATTCTGTCGCCAACTTTGACGCGAAGAACTCGGGCCAGATGGAAATTTTCATCCCCTTTTATGACGATGGCCCTGTCGCCTTTTCCTTCTTCGCCACGATCTCCTGTTTCGAAAATGAATTGCTCCATTATATCGTTTCGCCGAGGTCCAGGATAAATTCCGTGCGCTTGTCGCTCCCCCGTGCGAAGTCCAACTGAATAATAATGTCGTACGGAAGAAGGAGGCACAGGCCACCGCCGTAGCCATAAAGTGAGCGGTTCGTCGTTATGTCAAGATGCCTTCCTGTTGTTTCGCCGGCGTCTGCGAAGAAACTCCAGTACAACGCAATCCTGTTCGAGATAAATTGTTTCAAAGGAAAATTCGGAAGCTCAATGTACATTTTTTTAATTATCGGAAAGCGCAGCTCCATGCTTCCTCCCAGGATGCTTTCGCCCTCGGATGTCGCGTTGAACATTCCGCGAATCCTCTCATAATAACCGAAGAACACGTGTTCATAAACTGGAATTTCAGGACCTTCCGCGAGGCTTCCGTAAAGCCTCGCTGCAAAAGTCATGAAATCGAACACGGGAAAATACTTGCGTCCGTCAAATGAAAACCTTCCGAAGTTCACAACGCTCTCTCCAAATCCACACTTCTCGAGCGACAGATAGAGATAGGAACCCTGGCTGGCAAAACTCCTGAGATCGCGCGAGTCAAAAGCATATTCAAGCTTTGACGATGCGAAAATATCTTTACCGTTTGGAGAAAGGACGAGGCTTATTGAGTCGGGTGTTTTGCTCGCCACATAATTGTACCAAGCGCCTAATGAGAGAATGGAGTAAATGCCGAACCGTTTCCCGAAGTCGACGTAAGCGCCTCCGAACGTATTATCAAATTCTCCGCTCGAATATTCAGATCGAATCCCGATATTCCGGCCTCTTGAATAACTAGCTCCAACGGAGAGCAAGTATTCTTTTCGTCCTCCCATCGACGGACTCCTGTACGTCACTGCTCCAAACGGATCGTAGCCGAAAGCGAAATTACCGGCGAGTATTTCATCCATTCCCCTGAAATTCAGATCGACGACTCCGGCGCCCGCATAGAATTTCTTCAGATCCCTGTCGCGGAAACCGAGCACCGGATATGGCCAGATGTACCATCTTTCTTCGACATAGATCAACAGGTCGACGTGATTGGTTTTCACGGGCTCAGTTTGAGTGAGCACTTTGGTGAATAACCCGGTGCTGTAGATCCTCTCACGGGCATATTCTAATTCGGCTGTCGTGACTGTGTCACCCTCTTTGAACGGAAGTTCTCTCAGAACTATGTAAGGCTCGGTGACTTTATTTCCTTGCAGGATGATCTTGTTGACCACATAGACTGCAGACGAGTCTTGTGCACGGAGATTGTAACAGGAGAAAAGGATGATCATGAAGCCGGCGACCGACCGGGACATGATTACCGGGTGGGGATGCTGAGTGTGACTTCCGTTCCGACGCCTTCAGTCGACGAAATATTCAATTGGCAGTTGTTTATTCCGGATAGTTTTTTCGCAATGTAAAGTCCGAGTCCCGCGCCTTGCTGCTGCTGTTTTTCTTTGTTGACCTGATAGAATTTCTCGATTATCCTTGGCAGCTCCTGGGCGGGGATGCCGACACCATTGTCCGTGACCTTCACCGTCACATGGTCGCCCTCGCCAACGGCGCTCAAGATTACCTTCCCTTTCGCTGAGAACTTGATCGCGTTTGATAACAGCCTGCCAATGATGTCTCGAATCAACGTCTCGGATGCGACAACGGGCAATTCTTTGTCACAAATCAATTCGAACTCAAGCTCCTTCGACCAGGCCATTGTCGCATACTCATCGCGTAGTGATAGAAGTGAACTGGTCAGGTTGAATCGTCGCTTATCGCTCTCGTAGAACTTCTGAGTCTGTCCTGAGTCGATCTGAATTGTCTCGAGAAAGTCATCTACAAGATTTTTTAATCTGTCTCCGCCGTGACGGATCAGGTCCGCGAATTCTTTCAGCTCGTTCGTATCAATCGAAGAGGCACCGCTGCTAATGATTTCAGAAAACCCAATGATGTAGGTAAGAGGTGTGTTCATCTCGTGGGACAACGTAGAGAGGATCTGCTCCTTCAAAGTGTCAAACTCGCCTTGCATCGCGCTGCGAAGTGATGCCGCGCGTTTCAGCTTTCCCCTCACTGTTGTAACTAGCTCGTCGATGTCAATCGGCTTCGTCAGGTAATCATCGGCACCGAGCTCTTTTCCTTCGCGGACGTGTTCCCGATCCGAGAGGGCACTCAGGAAAATAAAAGGAACCGATCTCAATCCAGGAATGCCCTGCACTTTTTCGTAAAATTCGAAGCCGCCCATTTCCGGCATGTAGATATCACTTATGATCAGATCGGGGCTGTTGTCGCGGAGCATACCAAGTGCTTCTGTGCCGCTCGTGGACTTCAGTATGCGATAGCCTTCTTCCAGTAGAATGGTAGAGAAAAGTTCCAGGTTTGCTTCCTCGTCATCGACGAGCATTATGAGAGGAGATTCGGACATCCGTGCGGGTTCCAATTATCTCTGCGGCTGATTGATCGGTGGTTGAACCGGGACCTGAGGAACCCCTTGCGCTGGCAGGCTCTGCTGGCCCTGTCTCTGAAGAAAACCCTTCTGCTGGTTGCCGATCTTATTCGGGAGAAAGAGCAGATTTATGAGAAATGCAAGAACAATGAATACCGTGCCGAGTATAGTGGTCATCCTCGAGAGTATATCCGCCGTCTTACGAACTCCGAACATATTTCCGAATCCGGCACTCGCTCCTCCGAAACTGCCCGCCAAGCCGCCACCCTTGCTGGATTGCATCAGCACGACCGCCATCAGAAGGATCGCAATAATAATTTCCAAGACTACCAGTATTGCGTACAACTCTTCACCTCAGTTTTAATGAAATTTATTCCATTAAGCCCTCAAATGCAATCGGTGAAACGATTCAATGAACGCCGAAAATAGCGTCTTCCATGGAACGCGTTTAGAAGAGTTTTACTAGAACTCCTTCGGATGTCCACCTCGACCTAACCTTCACCGGGTCGGCGTAAACACCAAAGGGTTCGGCGAATTCATAAGGGAAACTCCTTCCGCTGAAATAATCCATACTCGAATCATGCTGGGCATACACCGTCACCGCGTATTCCCCGGCTGGAATACCATTAAGCTTGAAGTTCCCTCCCGTACCGGCAAATGTCGAAAATGTTTTCCCGTCCTTTCTCTCTGCCTTGACTACCATTCTTCCTCGTGAAATGACTGGAGATACATTTCCCTCAACGTCGCCGAGCGTTGAAAAGTCGACGGTTCTGAAATGCCGCACTACAACTGAGTCCCTGGCTGCACCGCCTCGCATGGAAACGTATTTCAGTCTCAAGCTGTACCATTCATTCGAATTGAGTTTCTGGGTGATCACGTTAAAAACGGTCGATGACCTGCGGACGACAAGTCCGGGCAGAGCGTTGCCGGTGCTGTCAAGAAGAGAGACCACAGCCTCTGATGTATTCCGGTACGCCGATCGCGATACCAGCTGGCAGATTAGTGTATCGTACGCCGTGACGTTCTGAAGTGAATCTTCAAAACTGAAAAAGTACGGCGTCACGCTTGTCGTCGCACTATCGATCTTAACCGAAAGGGTGTCGTTCTGGTGCGACATTCGGTTTGAGTATATGTCCCTGACACTGTCCGTCGCAGTCACGAGATAAATCTTCTTCAGTGGGAGTGGTGCCGGCATCCAGAGGACTATCTCATATTTATTCTCTTCAAGCCGGGCTGCATGTTCTACAGGAAAGACTTTTCCGGTAACTGAGTCACGTACGATAAAACAGCCCGGCAAGATCGAAGCCGTATCTATCGCCTCGCTGAATTTCAAAACGAGGCATCCATTCTTGGCAAGATCTACATTGTACAATTGAGGCCGCGATGTATCCTCAGTTCCCAACATGAAATTTATGTCTTTTACGTCTTTTGAACCTTTCGTGATTTCGATGTCGTGCGTTGCTGACGAGTATGCATCCATCTGCTGGGCATAAGTGAAGTTGCGCATCTGATCGTCGAAGCAGATCAGCCTGTACTTTCCGTCTGCCAGACCTTGCATGACATATCTTCCGCTGTCATCGGATTGCGTGACATATTTTGCAAGGTTCATCGAGGGATTCAGTGTGTCGATACTGCCCGTAATCGGAAATGCAGCGACGGTATAAGGCTGCGCTTTGTTCGAATAGATCATGCCTGTGACTGTTCCGGTGTCTATCTGGTTCCCTGTCGAGAACACGAGGTTGAACGATTTTCCCAGATAATTATTCCTAAGGTCGATCGCAGTCGCCCCCATAGTCAAGATGTATGTCCGATCTTTCTCAAGAGGTTTGTGAAGCGTTATGGTCAGCCTTTTACCAGACCAATCGAAATCCATGTCTCTCATGCTGTAAGGCGGAAAATAGATCGCGCTCTCGACGCTCCTCTCGGACATATACTTGTCGAAGCTGAGGATGACTTTTTGCGAATTGAAGTTCATCTGCTTTTGAGACGGAGAGGAGAGGACAATCTGTGGCGGAGCTTTGTCGACCGGGCCGCCTGACGGAGGAATCTGGCCTGCACAACCGGCAATGATTGGAAGGACGATGAGCAAGATAAGGAGAAAGCGGAAGTGCGGAATAATGGATCGATAAAATAATGGATTATTGGATTGATGGATTGTTGGATGGATGTCCCGCTCGATTACTCTACACAAGTAAGCAGGATCCAGCTTAGCTGGAGATCGTCGGACGGATAAGATAAAGGTTATGAGTTTTAGATCCTTGAAATGCTGAAAGCTGAAACCAGATCGCTGATCGCTGTTTACTTCTGCCAAGGCTCGAACAATTCCGCTTCGATATCGAACAGCGCAAGTATCCTTCCCGCGATAAAATCGGCAAGCTCTTCTATCGTGGTAGGCTTCTGATAGAATGCCGGCATAGCCGGGAGTATGTGCGCGCCCGCGTCCGACGCCGCAAGCATGTTTTTCAAATGAATCTTGTTCAACGGAGTCTCACGAGGAACGAGGACAAGCCTCCTCCCCTCTTTCAAGGTCACATCGGCCGCACGCTCGATCAGATTGCCCGCGACGCCCTGCGCGACTCCGGCGAGGGTTTTCATTGAGCAGGGTACGATCACCATGCCATTAGTTTTGAAGGAGCCGCTCGAAATCGCAGCCGCCAAATCTTTATTGTTATACTTGATGATGTCGCCGTTCAAGACGTCGTCGCCAAAACTGGTTCTGAATCCTTCGAGCAATGTCTTCGCCTTCAACGGGAAGTCGGTTTCGCTCTCGATCACGTAAGCTCCATAGCCGGAAATGATCGCGTGGACTTCAATTCCATTCACAAGGAGTGCACGAACCGTGCGGAGGGCGTAGATCGCACCACTCGCCCCCGTTATCCCTACAATGATCTTCTTCTTATAGTCAGCCACTTAGTCTCACCCTTTTGTTGATAATTCTCGGAGAAAAGTATTCGAGAAGACCTAGTAAGATAAGAGCTGAAAGGTTTACCATCAAAAGTCTGCCTATATTTCCGTAAGAAAAGAACAAAGCAGTAGTCACGAGAAATGAATAGCCGATCATGAAGAAGAGGTTCGCGTTTTCAATGGCGCTGATCCGCGCGAAAGGGACGGTGAAAGGAAAATGTCTCTCCATCGTGGTGTACCAACTTGCAGCAAGGCGAACAACCAGATAATAAGTAACTGCCGTCATCGTTGAGGCCGGCAACGAATTTTTCCAGATCAATACAAAGAAGATCAATATTGTCGCCGGGACATGAACAGCAAGTGAAAGCGACTTACGGACGCCGACGACAAATCTTCCTGCATCCATGCAGCTTTGCGTCTCGAACAGCCACTTCGCCTCGTGGTCTGCCGAATTCGATAAGCTGTTTGCTAAGAAACACGTCACGAGAACACCCGATGCTGCGAGACTAGCAATCGGGGCAACGAGGTTCGCTGTGACAAAATATCCAGGCAAAATGAATTGCATGATAGGAGTGTTTTGCATCGACCAGTAGATCGCTACCACGACAGTGGCCGCAGCTGTGCCAATCGTCGAGAGCCGGAACGAGGGAGCTCGCAGGAGATTCGAAAGAAATATGATGAACCCCGCCTCCTCATCTTCGCTCCGGATGAACAGAATCTTCCTCACCCGTTCAACAATGACAGAAAGATCAAGGCTAGTGCCTGAGCCACGATCGCCCAGCTTGGTAATCAAGATCTCACAAAAAGGAAATATCACAAACACAAGCGATGCTATTATCAGAAGCGCTAAGGCAATATTCAATATCTCAACGAGATTTAGAATCAGTTTGACACCCGCCGACAGTTGGAAACACGATAGAAGAATCAGCGCCATCAGTATTTGCATGAATGTCAGGAAGACGTTTGCGCTCCTTGCCGGCAAGGCCGAGACAATGAAAATAAAAATGAAATAGATGGCCATGGAACAACAGGACGCCACAGAATATGCGAGCAGAATCCCGACAAGGTTGGAATAGTCGAAGCGAATGGCATAGATCAGAAGGACCGGCACCAGTACAGAAGCTGCGACAAGCAAGTCCAGAAAAATTGCGGCGATCATCGATGCGATCCTTGATGGGATTGTCGGCTGGACAAAATAGAAATTTTCTATATCACCGCCGGTGAAGAAGAGCTTTCTCGTCTGGACCATAAGTGTGAAAAGCGCAACCCCACCAGCCACGACAGCACACCGGTATCGAAGGTAGGTGTCGCCAGCGCTTGAGAGTGCGAGGAAAACTCCGACCAGGAAATCGGGAGCAAGAAATCTGAGAAGTGTCCCGACGGTCGGCGGGATGATCTGTCTCAAGCGGAACCTGAGAAGCATGAAAGTCATGCCGCACTTCTCAACGTTTGAACACGATTCTTCGGTAAGCCTTCACAGCGCGAAGGTGCTCCTGGAATGTCCTGCTGAATTGATGTCCGCCGGATCCGGTCGCAACAAAATACAGGTAAGATGTTTTCGCGGGATAGAGCGCGGCGAGAATCGATTTCATCCCCGGATTACATATCGGCGTGGGCGGGAGACCGACCCTCTCATAGGTATTGTACGGCGAATCGACATGAAGGTCTTTGTAGTAAATGCGCCTGTGGCCGCCGAGAGCGTACTCTATTGTCGGATCAGCCTCGAGCGGCATCCCTTTCTCCAGCCTGTTATAGTAAACGCTCGCAATGATCGGACGTTCTGAGTCAATTCTCGCCTCCGCTTCCACTATCGATGCGACCTTTACCACCTCGGAGATGCTGCGTCCCGTCGCAAGTGCCCGCGACTTCAGCGAGTCATTGAAGAACAACTTGAATTCATCCGCCATCCTCATCAGAATCTCGTTGGGATCTGTGGCGAAATAAAAATCGTAGCTGTCGGGGAACAGATATCCCTCGAGACTCCTGGAAGGGATGCCGAAAGCAGCTGCCATCGAATCGCCAAGGGCATCATCCACAAACTCCGACGAGTCAACGCCAAGTTCATGATGATAGATGGAGGCGATCTGCCTTACAGTTAATCCCTCCGGTATGGTCACAGCAACCGACAGATTGCTTTTCCCTGATGCGATCAATTTCATTACATCGTAATCTGAAAAGTATCCTATGAAAATATATTTGCCTGCCTTTATTCTATGATCCACCGAAAAGATCCTGGCAACGGTTTTGAAGAGAATTCTGCTGCTTACCAGGTCGTCCTCAGCCAATTTTGAATACACTCTATCGGCGGGCGTGCCGTGATCTATCGTGACAACCGTTCCCTTCCCGCGAGCGTGGTGATACGGGATGATGAAGGCGATCGCCCACACCAGAATGAAGATGAGGATGGCAGTCAGCACAAGCAGGATAAGAGTCTTCCTGTCGCCGAGATCAACGCCATTGATCTGTGAAGCAGGTGTGCGAAAGAACTTTCTGAATTTGTTCACTTGCAGGGAAACTCTCCGTTCCTCTGCGCTCTCGCGTTCGAGGCGCCTTGACTCGTCGATGATTCTTTCATAAACCCGCTTGACGGCTTCGTGAGTGAGCGGACCGGGGTTCTGCTGAGTGACGTTTTCAATGACCTGGTTTTCCCTTTCCGGTGAGTAGACATCGAGCCCGAGTTTTTCCTTTACCTTGCCGATTTCATCCGCACACCTGGCGCGTTTGTTGAGAAGCTTCACGATCCGTTTATCCAGCCGATCGATCTGCTTCCTCAGCGATTTCATGTCCTTCATTTGTCGATGGCTACCCGCAAACTACTCAGGAAATTATAAGCAGCTTTGGGAGCTTCACCTCGACTGGAATTGGAGATCTGCTGGAGTAATGCCGAGCCGACGACGATCCCGTCCGAGTATTTCGAAATTTCCTTTGCTGCTTGTGGAGTCGAGATCCCGAAGCCGACCACAAAAGGTTTGCGGGAAAGTCTCCTGACTCGTCCGAGAAAATCCACGACGTCGCCGGTTACGAGATCCTTTCTTGCTCCGGTCACTCCTGTCACTGAAACACAATAGCTAAAATCCGTTGTGGTCTGATCTATCTTCACGATTCTCTCATCGCTCGAGGTCGGGGCAATCAAGAGTACAAGGCTCAGCCCGCCGTTTTCAATATCGCGGCTGAACATCTCTGATTCTTCGAGTGAAAGATCCGGCAGGATGACTCCATCTACTCCCGCCTCACTCGCCTTCCAGGCAAAATCCCTTCCAATTCCGTTGATGAAGGAGTTGACATATCCCATCAGCACAATGGGAAGTTGAGATGACTTCCTGAAGTCCTTCACAAGAGTGAGAATCGAATTCGGAGCGATTCCATTTTCAATGGCAACCTGCGCCGCCCTTTGGATTACCGGTCCATCGGCGAGTGGATCGCTGAATGGAATTCCGAGCTCGACAAAATCCACCCCTGCTTTCTCGGCCGAGTTGAGGATTTCGATAGTTGAGTCCGCGTTAGGATAACCTGGCATTATGTAGGCGCTAAGAAGTTTCCGTTGACCTATCTGTCCAGTGTGACCGTTGATCGCATTCATCAACTGTTTGATTCTATTCAACTCAAAGTCCCAGCGCGAGATTTGGAACCGGTTTCAATGTAAGATCGGAGATCATTCCAAATTTCTGATACTTGAAGTGCGCCGCGATCCCGATCATCGCAGCATTGTCGGTGCAATAATGAGGTCTGGGAAAGAAAGCCTTCGCACCAATCTGTGCGGAACGAGCCTGCAACGATTGACGGAACTCCCGATTAGCTGCGACTCCTCCGGCTACAGAGATCGATTTCACTGAATAATTCTCGGCGGCACGAATTGTTTTCTCGACAAGAACGTCTATCACCGCGCGCTGGAATGATGCACATATATCGTTAACAAGCTTCCCCTCCGCATTGCCCGGCTCGTATTTCATTCCGCGGAGAAGGTAAAGCACGCTTGTCTTTATTCCGGAGAAACTGAACTCGAATGATTCACCGTTCACAAAAGCCCGGGGGAAGTTGAAAGCTCGCGGATTACCTTTCTCGGCGAGATTATCGATGATGGGTCCTCCGGGATAGCCGAGTCCGAGGAGCTTGGCAACTTTGTCGAATGCTTCACCTGCCGCGTCATCTCTCGTCTGACCGAGAAGCTCATGTGAGTAAGGCTCCTTCACATGTACCAGCATAGTGTGCCCGCCGCTCACAATCAGTGCAACGAATGGGAACTCCGGCTTGTCGTCTTCGAGGAAGGTCGAATACAGATGTCCTTCCATATGGTTTATGCCAACGACTGGAATTCCACGCGACGCGGCAAATGCTTTCGCGAAACTAAGACCGACAATCAGTGACCCAGCAAGGCCCGGCCCATAAGTGACAGCCACAGCATCGATCTCATCTTTGGAGACAGATGACTTCTTCAGCGCCTCTTCTATGACGGGGACAATCAATTCCATATGAGCACGTGACGCGAGTTCAGGAACAACTCCGCCGTACTCGCTGTGAACAAGCTGGGATGAAATGACAATTGATTTCAACGAGCCATCGCGCAAAACGGCAGCAGAGCATTCGTCGCAGGATGTCTCTATGGCAAGAACATTCATCGATAAATTATAAACCTAACGACAAACATTTCCAAGTTGAGTCGACCAAAAAATCGCATCGCCCCGCGCCGACAAATGAAATTGTAATTAAGAAAAATTTATGTTCTTCAAACAGAGGGGTCGGGTTAAACTTCGCTCGCTGGTCTCGTATCTATAACTGTAAGCAACCAAGAGTTGTAGGCGAGTTACAGACAGAACAAACAAGGAGAACCGTCATGAAGAAGTCAGCACTTATCGCAGCCCTTTGCATCGCATTCGGCGTCTCTGCGATTGCATCAGCTCAGGGACAAACTGCGCAGCAGCCAGCAAAGAGACCGCCCGCTGTCGCGAAACGTCAGATCAACCAGCAAAGGCGCATAGCACAGGGGGTGAAGAACGGACAGCTCACAAAAGGCGAGACCAAGAGGCTCGAGCACCAGCAGGCCAGAATCCATAGGACCAAACGGGTTGACAGAGCAATGAACGGCGGGAAGTTAACACCCCAAAACAAAGCTCAGCTAAACCGTATGCAGAACCGCGCGAGTAAGAATATCTACCGCGCAAAGCATAACGATAAGGTTCAACACTAAATCAGTGCGGATGTGATGGGACGAACTCAGTGTTCGTCCCTTACCCTTTGAATATCACTTCAAAAGTACCATCGCGTTCGTTTCCTGAAAGGGACCGGCTGTCAGCTTGTAGAAGTAAATTCCGCTCGAAAGACTTTTTGCATCATGGTTCCTGATCGATAATCAGACAGAGACTTCCAAGCTGTTTGAGTGCCCGACTGAGCTACTGGTTTCGCATGACAACGTAGTCGCTAAAGCCCCTCCTGACGACTCAACGTTCTTTGATCACCTCGTGAAGAGAGAACTGTGCCAGCACCGCAGAAGCCTCCGGCTCACTGCGGGCCGCTTTTGGATTCGCATTTTCTCATTCTTTAAACAAAAGCTTCTCCATCAATTGGAGAGCATCTTCGTTTCCAGGATTCTTGTTCAATACCTTCTGCAGATTTTTCAAGGCAGCGCTGTGGTTCCCTTCGCGAGGTTCAACAAGAGCAAGTGCTATGAGCGCTTCTTCATGCATGGCATCCACGTTCAAGATTTCATTCAACATGCCGCGTGCGGTTTCAAGATCGTCACTGATAATCTGCCCTTCAGCCTGAACTAATTTACCTCTGATCACAAGGTCATTTTTTATGAACTGAAGATTTAACAGAGCTACGGCGTTGGAGCTATCGATATCCAAGACCTTCTGCAGGAGTCCAATCGCAGACTCATAACGTTTCTCCATTATGTCCAGAACCACGATGTTGTTTAAAGCATTAACATAAGAAGGGAATAATGTAATAATACTCCAGAGTGTGGACCTTGCTTGCTCGAAAGCTCCCAGTGTTATCTCAAGCTCTCCCCCGAAATTAAGTAGATCGGGAAATCCAGGATATTCCGAGATCCCTTTTTCAATCACCTCCAGAGCTTCTCCAAGCTTCCCTTGTTCACGGAGGTCACCGGCAATTTTCAACGCCAACAACACCCCCTCGGGACTTTCAGTTGACTTGCCCTTTGAAAATCTCCGCTCGAGCTCGAGCTTTGTAAAGCCCGAATAATTGAATTTTGGTTCGAACTCCACAGTGATTATTTCAACGTTATCATGAGTTGTGAACTTGTCCACCATCTTCCAGGAAGGCGCGGCCGCAGACGAATTCCAATGAGATTGTGGATGCAAGAATAGCCGAGGTTTCTCAGAATGCGTCCTGAGGGTTTCCCTGATCGCAAACTCGACAACCTCCGGAGCAATGTCAACGACACAGTGCGAATAATCATACCTGCAATCCCAATCGCACCAGTAGCATTCGAGTGGGAGAGCGACGAGAGATGTACTTGATGAATAAGGCATGAAGCGTCCGTAATGACCTCCGCCGATAATGATGACGTTTGGGACATCGACCGCACAAGCGATATGCGCGATCCCGGTCTCAGCACCGAGCGCCAGACGACATCTCCTCAGGATAGCCGCTGTCTGCCTCAGAGTTGTCTTGCCACTGAGGTTCACCGAGCGAACTCCTATGTCATCCAGACATGCTTGATTGATCCCGTAGGCGGCGCCGTCGCCGAGTGCAACCACGGAAAAACCATTCTCTCTGCAAATATTTGAAAGAGCATTTCCATAATAGGGATAAGTCCTGAGGTGGGAACGTCCGAAAGCGAAGACCGCGATAGTTCTTGCAGGATCCAATTTGTTCTGCGCAAGGAGATCTTCGGCGAATTTTTCGTCTTGGGTTGTAGTCCACATGTTAGACTTCAGATTCCGCACCTCGATGCCGAGCCCTCTCAGGAAATCCACATATTTATCTACCTCTCTTTGATAAACACCTCCCGACTTGATGAACCTCGTGAACGCTCGAGACGCCTTGCCTTTGATGCCTGTGGGCATCGTACTCTGATTCTCAAACGTAATACGCTCCCCTGCCATGCTTCCGACCGCGAGAAAACTCGTCAATTCTTCCCACGTATATGTTGTGTCGAAAGCCAAATCAAATTTCTCCTCCTGTAATTCACGAAGTATAGTACTCCTGTACTTCGAGTCCAGGTACATTCTCATCTTGTCAACGCCAATTACCTTCTCGATTTGCGGATTCGTCTCGTATAATTCACAAACATGCTGTTGACAAACGACCGTGATGCGCGGAGCGTTGTATTGTTCATAAATGTGAGGGATCATTGAAGCCGAAAGGACGTTGTCCCCTATCGCGTCGAGCCTAACCCAGAGAATCTTCTTAGCTTCCATCTGCGGTTGAACGAAATATAATCGAATAGGAAATAAAATTTTAGCGGCAACGTGAGAAGATGTTTTTTTCAATTCCGCTTAATAACTTGTTTCGACAGCAAACTTTCGCGGCTTGACGAGCGTTAGAAGTATGTAGATCCATCATCATAGTACGAATTCGCGAGTAAATGGAATGCCATCAGTTTTGACAAGACACAAATCGACCCTTCACCGACGCTCTCTTCTAAGAGCGACTGCCTTACTCATTCTCACTCTGTCAATCATTGCGACAGCCGTCGCTAAAGAAAATCGGACTAATTATGACACTCGCGGATTCGTCCTCATGTGCGTGTCTGCACATCCCGACGACGAAGGCGGCGCGACTCTGGCCTACTACACGCACATCCAACATGTGGAGGCATACAGTATTTTTTATACTCGCGGAGAAGGTGGACAGAACGTCATCGGTCCCGAACTCTACAACGAGTTGGGAGAAATTCGCACTGAGGAGACTCTCGCCGCTGCTAAAATCTTAGGCACTAACGCTTACTTCCTGGGCTTTCCCGATTTCGGTTTCTCGAAGACAGCGAAAGAGACATTCCGAATGTGGGGTGGGAAAGACAAAGTGCTCTCTCGAATCGTATTCATAATTCGGGCGCTGAGGCCCGACGTAATCATCACGAACCATGACACAATCACAACGCTTCCTTACCGGCAGCACGGAAACCACCAGGCGGTGGGCATAACAGCATTCGAAGCGTTTCAGAAAGCTGCTGATCCGACTTATCACCCGGAACAATTTAAACGCGGCGTCTCACCATGGCAGGTCAAGAAGCTTTTCTTCAGAGTTCTCAGAGAATCTGAACTCGGTCGAGATTCGCTCGTGACAATACCGGTCAGCGAGAAGTTCGGCTCCGAGACCATTCAACAAATTGCTTTGGATGCGCTGAAGCAACACCGGACACAGGGAATGGACAAAAGGAACTTCAGCCAACTTCCCGCTGTGTTTCGTCAGCCTGTCTATCAACTTGTCAGAAGTGATAAGACTTATCCATACGATCCGCATGATTTGTTCTCCGGCATTCGACCTTCGGTTAGGAAGGGACCGGTACTTCCGTCAGAATATTCAGTCGCGCTAAAACCGTTCTCCATTTTTGTTTCTCCGCGATATTCATTGCTACAACATGAAGCGATACAACGCGCTGATGACGGTGAGATGAATTTCGAGGTCGACACCTTCAACCACACCGGCAAGATTTTCCCGGCCACATTTTTTGTTTTCCTGCATAGATCAGCCATTCTCGACAAACGATTCCTCATTGATTCGACGGTGCGCGATAGATTGCATATCTCAGTTAAGTTGCCCGATAACATCAATTCAGATGATTCACTCGTATTCGTGGCAATACCGAAGAGAGCGGGCAGAATCCATGGACTGAGGTTTTCAAGAGACATCGTGTATCTAAAACATGTCTCGGCGAAGTTCGACTCAACCGATTTTATCGGAGTCGTCGCCACCTACGACAATACTCTGCAACAAACGTTCGAAGAGTTTGGTGTTAAGTACCAGCTTATAGATTCAGCAATGTTAGCCGATGGCAATCTGAACAAGTTCACGACAATTGTGCTTGATATCCGCGGCTATCTTTACCGGCACGATCTTGTGAAATACAACAATCGTATTCTTGATTATGTGAAGAATGGTGGAAATGTCGTCTGCTTCTACAACAGGCCGCCGGAGTGGAATGCACACAGCTTCGCGCCTTATCCAATTGACATCACTGAAGAGCGTGTTACCGAAGAAACCCAACCGGTGACAATTCTACAGCCGTCAAACGAACTGTTTCACCATCCGAACGAGATAGTTCCATCCGATTGGAATGAATGGGTGCAGGAGAGAAACATATATCTGCCGAGCGGGGACACTAGCATGACTTCGAACGAATATGCTCGCCTTCTTGCAATGACCGATGAAGATGAGACCGAGCCTTCAACATCCCTTCTCTGGGCGAAATTTGGGAGAGGAACTTTTGTTTACACGTCGCTCGCACTTTACCGGCAGGTAAAGGACCTCAACAACGGCGGACTGAAATTGCTATTCAATTTGATCTCGCAGCCGAGAAGTGGCAATTAGCTATCAGCCGTTAGCAATAAGCAAAAGTGATTCGAGGCCGAGAGCACTTCTTGTCGACGCTTACCCTTTTGGACTTTTTGACCTTTGAGCTTTGACTTGAGACTGGTTTGACACAGACTTCCACAGAGACCCAAAACGCATCGCCGCAGCTTGTCAGAGGCCTGACCCTTTCCGGTGCGATCTCGCTCAACATGATCGATATGATCGGCGTCGGGCCTTTCATAACGATACCTCTAATTGTCTCCGCGATGGGTGGCCCGCAGGCAATGTTAGGCTGGATATTGGGAGGGATTCTTGCAATGAGCGACGGGTTGGTCTGGGCCGAACTTGGCGCCGCACTACCAGGCTCAGGCGGAACGTATCGCTACCTCGGCGAACTCTACGGACGCGGCCGCCTCGGCAAATTGATGTCCTTCCTTTTCATATGGCAGCTGCTATTCAGTGCTCCGCTTTCAGTCGCGTCGGGTTGCATAGGATTGGCGGAGTATTCGACCTATTTCTTTTCTTCATTGAACCGTGTTTACTTCTCGATCCCAATCCTGTTCGGCTCCGGTTTCCATGTCACATTAAACGTTAGCGGTTTCACATTCGTGGCGATAGCAGCATGTTCGTTGGCAGTATTTCTGCTTTACAGAAGAATTACGATCGTAAATACGCTATCGAAACTGATCCTTGCCGTGGTCATCGCCGACGTGGCGTGGGTGATCTTTGCGGGAGTTACTCACTTCAACGCTTCAGTGGCATTTGACTTCCCCAGGAATGCGTTTGATCTTTCTCCAAGTTTTTTCCTAGGACTCGGCTCAGCGATGCTTCTATCCACATATGACTATCTTGGCTACTACAATATTTGTTTTCTGGGAGATGAAGTTAAGGAGCCGAGCAAGACTGTTCCAAGGACGATTATTATCTCGGTGGCGTTGGTCGGAGTGATTTACATCGTCATGAATGTCAGCATCCTGGGCGTGATACCATGGCGCGAGCTTGTGAGGGACAGCAACTCGCGAGAAAGCCATTACGTGATCTCCCTGATGATGCAGAGACTGTACGGTTCGTGGGCAGGCTCACTTGCTACTTTGCTTATAATGTGGACGGCGTTCGGTTCTGTTTTCTCACTTCTGCTCGGCTATTCGAGAGTGCCGTACGCTGCGGCGATCGACGGCAACTTTTTCAATATCTTTGGCAGAGTTCACCCTAAGCACAAGTTCCCCTATGTCTCTCTGCTAACACTCGGATGTGTCGGCTTGCTTTTCTGTTTTCTCAGCCTAGCAGAAGTGATCGCGGCACTTGTCGTGATAAGGATAATCATTCAGTTCATCTCACAAACTTTGGGCGTCATCATGTGGCGGTGGAGGAATCCTAATGCGACGAGGCCATTCAAGATGTGGCTGTATCCATTACCAGCGCTAGTCTCTCTTGCAGGATTCACTTTCATACTCTTATCGCGGAAAAACTTTACCGTCGAGATTCGATACGCAGTAATAGTTCTCCTTGTCGGGGTGATTGTGTATTTCACAAGAGCGTTCAGGAAAAAAGAATGGCCATTCTCACATAACGAAGCTTAGACTAAGAACATCGATCTGTTGTCTATGATGCGCTCAAGAATTAAAGTCGGGCGGTTCTCCGTTAAGAACGCGACCTTCGATAATCCTCTCCTTCATGGTCTTTCTCAGCCACTCTGTCGTCTCGTCTGATCTATCATTGTCCTTTTCGTAGCCAATCCCGCTCGCGCGCTGCAACAGATTGACGACACCATCGTGCTCGGTCATTCTTAAATCTGGACCATATGCTTTATGATCCGAAATGATTCGAGTCCATGTCAATAGCGGATCAAAATGATAAAGCAGGAGTAAAGTAGAAGTGCCGGCAGAACTCTTTACTTCATCAACATGAGTTTCCTCGAAGCAACATATCTTCTGGCACTGATACCGGTAAAAGCGATCTTGCAGAAATACACCCCGCTTGGCAAGTTACCTGCGTTGAAAGAAACTGTGTGAATTCCTGCGTATTGATTTCCGTTCACCAACGTCGCGACTTCCCTGCCAAGGACATCATAAATCTTCAACGTGACAAAGCTGTTCACTGTTAACTGATAACTGATAACTGTACTTGGATTAAACGGGTTGGGGTAGTTTTGAGAGAGACTCGGCCTCGCTGCCGCTTTAGCAAATTCTTTCACTGAAGAAACCTGCGAGCTACCGCTGATCTTGATCTCGCGGTATCCCTCTGCCGGATATGTCCCGACGTTCCTCCAAGCCGAAGAATCTACTGCAACTACCTTGAAGTTTAGTTCGGTAAAACGACTGACACCGGACGAGTCAAGTGCTATGTATCCCCTGTAGCTGTCTTCATCGGATTTATTCAACCTGGTGTTTCTCAAAATTCCATCGTCAAATTTGTACTCTACATAGGCCGAGTCTATCCCGCTTTTATCTGAAATTTCTGCAACCACTAAGTATGGAAAGCTACGGATAGTCAGTACGGTCGTCGAGTCGTTCATGGTTACGGTCGGTTTGCCCGAATCCGGTCCGACATAGAATGAGAACGTCGTATCGGGAGCATTGTCAGGACAGGAAACACATTTGCCGTGATTATTGTCGAGGACAAAATAATAGTCAACGGTGACGCCGCTGCCGGGGCTGCTGATCGTCGCCGAGTATTCATTTGAAACTCCGGTGGGGATGAAATTGCAGACACGATAACTACCGTTGTTCACATTGTAGTAGAGCTTAAAGGAATTGATGGAATCAATTTTATCTGCCGGTTGTACAGTTGTTATAACCTCGAAGTCTTTTGAGGTTTCCGAGTTGCTGAGTGGTGTGAAAACGAACTGAGTCTGTTGAACCGGACTGACCTGGAAAGTGTAGTCGTAATCATTCGTGACCGATGAGATCGCGACGGGAATCAGGATCATTTCAGCGACGTTTTTCAACGGATGGTCTGACACGTAATCTACCGAATCGCCTTCCTGCTCCGGGTATTTGACATCGTAGCTTCCGGTTGTATACTTAAGAATCAATGCAACGCTGTTGCGGCTGTCTGCAAAATTGAGTCTGACATCGAACGGACTATTGCTTCCATTCCCGTGAATCCTGATGAAGCCCGCAGACAGTTGCTGCCTTACGTTTCCCTGACTCGTATAGGGAACGTTCCAAATCTCGGCGCCGAGTGTAGGGCTGGGATAGGAGGACGATTCCTTGTATGATGGGACCTGGCTGTTCGTATTTGTTCCGGAAAAATAATTCCAGATGAAATATTCCCGGGCGGCAGAATCCAGAGAA
Source organism: uncultured Bacteroidota bacterium (assembly GCA_963704305.1). Taxonomy (GTDB): domain Bacteria; phylum Bacteroidota; class Ignavibacteria; order Kryptoniales; family JAKASW01; genus JAKASW01. The sequence continues at coordinate 4,284,388 of OY969888.1, forward strand.
ACCCCGTGTTTCGAAAGTGCCTGGTTGAATATGTAATAATGGATGCTGTCTGTGAATGACGCTGCCTTCTCGGCGGAGGCGGTCTCCCAGATTTCCCTATTGATTTGAATGCCATAAGACTGTGTCAGGAAATGCATCCAGATACAATTGCCATATCCCATTCCATCGGAGAACGACGAGCCCGGATCGGTGATCTGAGACGTGGACAGAAAACTGTAATAGCTATTCACGTTTGTGTAAGCGATGTCCTCCATCCATGTTGCATCCAGCTCGAGAAACCATTCCCGGTCGCGCCATTGACTGTACATATATTGGACTGCATGCTTCAATTCGTGAGCGACGGTGATCTCCGCTACTCCCATGGTGTCTTTTGAATTCCCGTATTCTTTTCCAAAGTCGATCAAGTCGTTGTTCAACACAATCTCCGTAGATCCTTTATTGTCAGGATCAGGAATTGTGTAACCGGCCGCGAACATGTTTTGAAATCCAATCTCGTATTTTTTCCCTACGTTCTGCGGCGGCAAGTATCCGAGCGAATCGACAATAAGATGCCATGAGTAATCGCAGTACTCAGCGATTCGCTCGATGTAATCAGGTATGCCGTTCGAATTGCCGTCGTATGAAGGGACCGAATTTGTGCCGGAGGTATCATAATTCAATTCGAATATACCTGAAGGAGAAATATACACTTGTGATGCGGCCGGTGTGGTCGGGTTCAGATATGAATCCAACTCGTTCCGTTTCGGAAGGCTGAGGCTCTCCCTGCTCTTTTCATAATCGAGAATCACCGGAGTGGCGCATTCCAGGGGAGGGTTAGCCCTCAATGCATATCTTGAACTCAGCTTAGCCCTGTCGAAGATGTAATAGAATTCCTGTGTGAGAAAGTCCCCCTTATTTATCAACCCCGATGTTAAGTCCGATCTTATTGACGAAAACTCTGTGAGACTCTTGCCGGGATGATCATCATTACAGAGTGCAGCGACTGGTATGAGCAAACTCCACGTAAGCACATAAAATCGTCTCGACAGCTGCACAAATTCCTCCCAAATAAGATCCTATCGGTTCCAATATTTTTCATCACGCCTTTACCGATCATGGCTCGCCATCTCTCGATGACTCGGGCGCGATCGGCAATGAGCCATTACAGTCGTTGATTTCTGATACTATTATCGGTTCTTTCCACTCGTTGTTTAGGTATGGAGGGAATCCGATTGTTTGGGGAGTAAAATTGCGCGGAACGTATTTCCGTAGAGACTCATCTGGACAGGGTCTCGAAGTGCGAGATCAACGCACGGAATGAAAGGAGTATTTTGCGGGACTGAAACAAAGAAGGGAGATTGAGTCTCCCTTCTTTTGGTGTATCAGCGAAATTATGACTCCACCTTCGACAAGAAGGTGAAATCTTGAAGTCTTACTTCATCAGCATCATCTTTTTTACCTGTTCGTATTTCTTGTCGCTTGCGACGGACTTCGCAACGACTGTATAGAAATATACTCCCGATGCAAGCCGGCTCGCATCGAACACCTCCTCATAGTACCCCGCTCTCTCTCTTCCGTCGAATAGCGTACTCACTTCCTGTCCTAATATGTTGTATGCCTTTATTACTACGTTGCTCTCTTCAGGCAGTGCATACCTTATCGTCGTACTCGGATTGAACGGGTTCGGATAGTTCTGGTACAGTTCATAATCTCTCGGAACCTGACCTGCAAGCCTCTCTACACCTGTCAGGTTCTTCGCTATTCTTATTGTGAGAGTCGTATCTACTACACCGCCGTCCTGATCGGTCACAGTTATCGTCAACTCCGTTATTCCGCCGTAACCTTTTTTCGCAAACAGGCTCAACACTCCTTTTGTCGAATCGTAGCTGAATACCAGTGAGTCGTTCGCAGGCTTGAATACGAACTTTAGCAAGCTGTCTGGCGTCTCGACATCACTCACTAAGTTGAAAATATTCACTTTCGCGCTGTCGCTGCCGGTTATCTTCACGCTGTCGGGCACGCTGCTGAATACAGGCAGCTGGTTCACAAATATGACGCTCACTGCAAACGATGCACTCGTCGATAAGGTCCCATCGGACACAGTCACCTTCACAGTGTCCACTCCGAACCAGTTCTCCTTCGGCTTAATAGTTACCGATGAGTCTGTCTTCCCCGTTATCGTAAGATTGTTATCTGAAGAACTGAAGAAGGTTAGTTTCAGTGTCGAGTCCGCGTTATCAGGGTCCGTTATGAAAGGATAGAGCTGACTGAATGGGATGGTGATAGTTTCATTCTCGTTGAACGTTATCGGTCTGAACACAAAGTTTATCACCGGCGGATCATCGACTGCGATCACTCTTATCTTCCTTACCGCAGCCACGCTGGTCGTGTCGCCGTCGTTTATTGTGAAGCTTATCGTTCTCAACGAGGTATCGGGGTTATCGCTCGTATTGAAATACTTGACGCTACGTAATGCCGTCTGATAGCTGGAGTCCGATGAGCTCCCGGTTAATGTCATTATCCCGGTCGAAGCGTTCCAGCTTCCTGTTATGCCGTTCTGGTTTGTGAAGCTAAGAACGTCCTGGTTACTATGATAGTTGACGGTGATCTGAACTGTCGCACTTGCCATGTTTGCGTTGTCGGGATCACTTACCGTGATCGAATCCGTAATTCTCGTGGCAGAGTCCTTCTCCGTATAGCTCAATATCGTTCCCTCAATTGCCGCAAGCACCGGCGGGTTGTTGATCGCTGTTACGGTTATCTGCCTCGTCAAGGTATTGCTGTTATCAGATCCGTCGTTTATCGTGAAGCTCACTGTCCTCGGCGATGTATTGGGGTTGCTGCTCGTATTGAAGTATTTGACATTCCTTAAGGCACTCTGATAATTTGCATTTGTCGCGCTTCCGCTTAGTGTCATTGTCCCGGTTGTTGCGTTCCAGCTTCCTGTTATTCCGTTCTGATTGGTGAAGCTTAGTACATCTTCATCACTTTGGTAGTTGCCCGTTATGTTCACCGTGGCACTCGCCATGTTCACATTGTCGACATCACTCACTGTTATGGAATTCGTCACCTGTGTCGCGCTCTCATTCTCCATGTAGCTCAATGGTGTCCCTTCAATATTCGCTAACACCGGTGGATTGTCCTCTGACGGCATGTTAAACTGGGATGAGGCAAGATTACCATTTCCGGCCGAATCTTGCGCAACCGAGCTTGCAATATCTATCGTTACGACTCCGACAGATGACGGTGTAATATTAACGGTATACTCCCTTTGAGATACAGTTGTAAAATTGCTTATGATGCCATTCGCTATCGTTATATCGCCTCCGTTGAATCCCGTCACTGCTTCACCGAATTCTATCGTCACGATGAAGGGCACGTTATTCTTCGCACTTGTTTGATTGCTTGATATGCTAACCGAGGGTTGCACAACGTCCTTTGTCTTGGTAATCGTCGCAGCGCTACCCGTATTACCTGCCGAGTCCGTCAACGTTACGCTCAGGGTTATTGTACCATCGTTCAGTCCGCCTAAATTGATGTTCGTTATTTTCTGATTGGAGCCTGTTATTGTACCGCTGCCGGTTACGTTTGTTCCTCCGCCACTGCTCGAAAATGTGTAGTTGTAAGTACTGTTCAACTCCCCATTCAAAAACGTAAACGAGACGGCACCTTTATTCGAAAGGTTTATTGCACTCTGATCTATTGATACGGTGTAGCCGTGAGGTGCGGTATTATCCACAGTAAATGTCGTGCTTGGTCCGGCTGCCGCGGCAGTATTGCCAACAGAATCGCTTGCCGTTCCCGCAGCTATCGATATACCCAACGTACCGTCTCCGGTGATGCTGCTTACAGTCACAGTCGGAGTAGCCGTCGTGCCGTTGCTCACGGACACGGTCCCATTGGCCGTACCGGTTTTGTTGAGAGTTATGTTGCCGCTCGCCAGATTTATGCTTGACGCACCGCTGTAGGTGATCGCGTAGGTTACAGGGCCGCTCTTTGTCAGTGACGATCTCGGCGCTGCAATGCTTACTGTCGGTGGTGTGTTATCTACTCTAAATCCTGCACTTGGTCCGGCTCCGGCATCCGCAATACTATTTATGCTGCTCGATGTTCCCGATTGAATGCTTATCCCCAGCGTACCGTCTCCGGTGATGCTACTTATTGTTACAGTAGGATTCAGGGTTGCTCCGTTACTAACCGACACCGTTCCGTCTGCCGTACCGGTTTTATTGAGCGTAATTTTTGCCATTGTCAGGTTAACTGAAGCCTCACCCTTGTAAGTTAAACTGTAAGTTACGGGTCCGCTCTTAGTTAGAGTTGCACTCGGGTTGCCAAAGCTTATTGTTGGGGCGGCAGTTGATACGGTTACCGTTGCACCGTTCTGCCACGAAAGAAAGGGATAACCATTATTTATGCTTTCGTTTACGTTATCTACATCCCAGTAGTTATTTGTGCCGTTTGCAGTTTCAACTTTAAAATCCCATCCGGCATTTAGAAAAGTTGAAGGCGTTTTCATTTCTGCCGTTGTTTTACCTGTACCGCCGGCGCTGCTCGATTGCCCGGAAGTCTGGGTGTCCCAGAATGAGTTGCTTATGCTGCCGCCACCGACTGAACCGACTAACCCGCCGACATAGCTACTTCCGCTTACCGAGCCGGTTGAATAGCTGTTGCTTATACTGCCGAATGAAACACCCACGAAACCGCCGACAAAATTTCCGCTTACCAACCCTGTTGAATAGCTATTGCTTATGCTGGTGCCGGTGGAGGTATAACCCACGAGACCGCCGACATAATTTCCGCTTACCGACCCGGTCGAATAGCTGTTGCTTATGCTGGTGGGGCTATAAGCATAACCCACGAGACCGCCGACAAAATTATGTCCGGTTATATTGACATTTAACTGCCCAAGATTCTTTATAACTGCAGGCTGACTCGTATAACCAAACATGCCGATTCCATCTGTAGTACTTCTAGTTACAGTAAGACCTGTAATAGTATGATCGTTGCCGTCGTAGGTACCAGTAAATTGGGTTGTGCTATTTCCGATCGGCGAGAAGCCATTACCGCTGTCCCAGGTTGATGTCGTGGAAGCATCTATGTCCGCAGTCTGCTTGAAGTATTTACTCCATGAAGACGAATTCTGCGTAACCCACTTCAAGTTATCAAGGGTTGCTATGAGGTACGGGTCGGCGCTAGTGCCGCTGCCGTTGGGCAATGTCGGATCATAACTTACAGTGTTGTCTGTGCTCGTGCTCGCCTTGTTCGTTGCACTGTTTGCGTCGCTTGCTACTCCCGCCGCGATTGTCGCAATTACAGTTCCCGCTCCCGTCATGCCTGTAACAGCAACGTTGTATGTTGTACCACTGCCTGTAACCGTTCCGATCAGCGTGCCCGGTGCGGTTCCGCCTAATGTTACTTTGCCTGTTGCAAATCCAGTCACTGTTTTGCTGAATGCGACCGTGAAGTTTATGGGAGACGAATTTGTCGGGTCGCTCTGTCCCGATGCCTGGTTGATCGTGACTGTCGGGCGAAGGTTTAGATTTATCTGTCTTGTCTCAGTATTGCTGTTCACAGATCCATCATTGACGGTAAAACTTATCGTTCTCGCCGAAGTGTTCGGATTGCTTATCGCATCGGAGTACTTGACAGCGCGTAATGCCGCCTGATAATTCGCCACGGTGGCAGCACCTGTTAAAGTCATCGTCCCCGTTGTGCTATTCCAGCCCCCGGATATGCCGTTCTGGTTCGTGAAGGTGAGTACATCCTGTGAGCTCACGTAGTTACCAGTTATTTGCACCACGGCACTTTGCAGGTTCGTGTTGTACGGGTCTGTTATTTTAATAGAGTCGGAAATATTTTTGGCTGGATCATTTTCATTATAATTCAGCGCTGCTCCCTCTATGCTGGATAAGACCGGGGCAGTCGATGTCGCCGTATAATTTTGACTCGTTTGATTTGCAGGTACATTGGTGTACGATCTGCTTGAAGGTGTAAATGCATAATCGGTTAATGACGGCGTTACTGTTCCTGTAAAATTATATGATACTGTAATTGAATAGTTTCCACTGCCGTCAGCTGTGGCTGTCTTGGCTGTTCCGTCCGTCCAGCTTAATGTAGCCCCTGCTATACCTGCATTACCGGAAATTGTAACCAGTGCAGTATAATTTTGGTTAGTTTGGCTGGTAGCCAGGTTGATATATGATTTATTCGCCGGTGTAAATAAATAACCGGTCAATGAAGGTGTAATAGCACCTACAAAATTATAACTAACCGTGAGTGAATAATTTCCGCTGCCGTCTGCAGTTGTTGTTTTCGCAGTTCCATCATTCCAGCTTAAGGTAGCACCAGGTACGCCTGCATTACCTGATATTGTAACAAATGCATTATAACCTTGGGCTATCTGATTGGCGAGTACATTTGTGTAAGTCCTGCTAACCGGAGAAAAAGAATATCCTGCTTTAGAAGGCGTTACCGTTCCGGAAAAATTATACGAAACTGTAATAGAATAATTCCCGGCGCCGTCCGCAGTAGCTGTTTTAGCCGTTCCGTCAGTCCAGCTTATCGTAGCGCCCGGTACAGTTGCATTACCCACTATTGTATAAGTTATTGCAGTAGCAATATGATTCTGTGTAGATTGATTCGCTAAAATGTTTGTATAGGTCTTGCTCACCGGATTAAATGTATAACCCGTTAAAGATGGTGTTACTGTTCCCGACCAATTGTATGAAACTGTAAATGAATAATTCCCGCTGCCGTCTGCTGTGGCTGTCTTAGCTGTGCCGTCCGTCCAGCTTAAGGTTGCTCCTGCAACGCCGGCATTACCGGAGATGGTGTAAGTGATAGCTGTCGCAGTATAATTCTGATTAGTCTGATTGGCAAATACACCGCCGGAATATGATGTATTTACAGGAGAAAATGTGTATCCTGTTTTCGATGGTGTTACAGTACCTGTAAAACCATAAGAGACTATGAAACTATAAGATCCGTCTCCCAACGCAGTGGCAGTCTTATCGGTTACATCATGCCAGCTTAACGTAGCCCCTCCAACGCCTGCATTACCGGAGATGGTGTAAGTGATAGCTGTGGCAGTATAATTCTGATTTGTTTGATTGGCAAATACACCGCCGGAATATGATGTATTTACAGGAGAAAATGTGTATCCTGTTTTCGATGGTGTTACAGTACCTGTAAAACCATAAGAGACTATGAAACTATAAGATCCGTCTCCTAACGCAGTGGCAGTCTTATCGGTTCCGTCATGCCAGCTTAAAGTAGCCCCTCCAACGCCTGCATTACCTGAGATAGTATAAGTAATAGCTGTTGCAGTATAATTCTGATTAGTCTGATTGGCAAATACACCGCCGGAATATGATGTATTTACAGGAGAAAATGTGTATCCTGTTTTCGATGGTGTTACAGTACCTGTAAAACCATAAGAGACTGTGAAACTATAAGATCCGTCTACTGCCGCAGTGGCTGTCTTATCGGTTCCATCATGCCAGCTTAATGTAGCTCCCGCTACGCCTGCATTTCCTGATATTGTATAGGTTATTCCAGCTGCTGTGTAAGTCTGATTTGTTTGAGGCGCTACTACATTAGAATAATCTGTATATGACGGAGAAAACGAATAGCCGGAAGCCGAGGGAGTTACTCTTCCTATCCAATTGTAATTAACATATAAAGAATAATTACCGCTGCCGTCTGCAGTGGCAGTCTTGGCCGTGCCGTCAGTCCAGCTTAATGTTGCACCTGCAACTTCTGCATTACCCGAAATCAGAACCATGGCGTTGTAACTCGTAACTTTATGTATTGTTACATTTGTATACGCTGTATTCGCAGGAGAAAATGTATAACCAGTCAGCGAAGGAGTGACCGTTCCCGACCAATCATAAGGGACTGTGATAGCATAGTTGCCGGAGCCATCCGCAGTAGTCGTCTTGACAGTTCCATCCGTCCAGGTTAATACGGCCCCGGGGACTGTTGTATTGCCGCTTATTGGAACCAGGGCTGTGTAGTTTTGATTGGTCTGATTTGCAAGGACATTTGTATACGTCTTACTCGCCGGTGAAAACGTATATCCCGTTAACGAAGGTGTTACACTTCCCGACCAGTAATATGACACGGTGAATGAATAATTGCCACTGCCGTCTGCGGTTGCTGTCTTTGCTGTACCATCCGTCCAGCTTAAAGTTGCCCCCCCTACACCTGTATTGCCCGATATCGTGTAGGTTATTGCTGCGGCAGTATAATTCTGACTCGTTTGGTTTGATTGTACGTTACCGTATGTCTTGCTCGTCGGGCTAAATGTGTATCCTGTTAGTGATGGCGTTACTGTTCCAGACCAGTTGTACGACACGGCGAATGAATAGTTCCCGCTCCCGTCTGCAGTTGTTGTCTTTGCTGTGCCGTCCGTCCAGCTTAAAGTAGCTCCTGCCACACCTGCATTACCTGAAATCGTGTAGGTTACCGCAGAGGCGGTATAATTCTGGCTGGTTTGATTGGATGTAACACTAGTATATGTCTTGTTTGTTGGACTGAATGTGTATCCTGTCAATGAAGGCGTTACTGTTCCCGACCAGTTGTATGAAACTGTAAACGAATAATTCCCGCTGCCGTCTGCTGTGGCCGTTTTAGCCGTGCCATCAGTATAGCTTAAAGTAGCACCCGCAATGCCGGCGTTACCGGAAATTGTGTAAGTTGAAGCATCTACAGCTGGATATAAATTTAAGCTAATATTACTTAAACTGGAATTAGTGGGGAACCCTGCAGCTAAATCAGATGTTGCATATGCCAAACCTCCGCCGCCCGTATATGGCTGCCCTAATAATCCATTCCAATACAATGTTGTAGCATTAGCATCTTGACTGGCTCCCTGCATTGCAGGGCCTGCAGATGTATATTGTAATGATGATCCATTTGTTAAGTTTAGATAAGTCTCAACTGAGAATGCGGATGAAGCTGATGGAGTACCGGGAACAAAATTCGCACTTAATGTATAAAAAAGAAATTGTGTATCCGGCAGGCCTGATGTGGTAATAGTATGAGAGGTAGTTGCACCGCCATTTATTGTACCCGAACTGCCAATACTTATAGTTTGTTTTGGCGCCGGCGCCGGGAAAATAGTAACTTGAACATTAGATAAACTTGAAGTATAAGGTGAATTGGGATCCCGAAACAAAATTTTCAAGTTGTTCCCTCCGCCTCCGACAAAGGGCCTCTGGAACATTCCAAACCAATGAACCGTTGTTGCGTTTGCATCCTGGCTCCCTCCCATATTTGGAGTACTTTCAGCAACATAAGTAGTAGAACTTCCATTTGTCATAGACATATTAATAAGAGCGGAGTATTCGGAATTGGATGACGGTGTACCCGGATTAAAATCAGCGGTCACCTCGTAAAAAATATAATCTCTGTTTGTAGTACTGGAAATATCTAGAGATTTAGAAAATGCCGAACTTCCACCGGTAATAGTGCCTGTACCAAAAGATGCGAAGCTAACTGAAGGCTGGGGAGCAGGATAAACCGTAACTACAACGTTGTTTAAACTAGAATGATAAGGGGAATTGGGATCGTAAAATAAAGCATGCAAATTTTGATTGCCGGCAAAAGCTGCGCCTAATACTCCCGACCACGTTATTGATACCGCTGCTGTCGTACCTACAGCTCCGGTAGAGGGAGTAGTTAATGGAAAATATGTAGTCGATCCATTGGTAATTTGCAGTTCAATTTGATTCGACCATTCCGAATTTGCATCAGGTACACCGGGAACAAAATCTGCAGTCACAGTGAAAAAAAGGTAACTGTCACTCGATGTGCCCGGCGCTCCTAAATTATAATCTAATGCCGCTGCTCCACCAGTAATTTGTGAAGTATTAAACGAATTATAGGTATGGCTGGTAGCTGCATAGATTAGGTTGGATGAAGCAGCAATGAATAAAATTGTGTAAATGAAGTATAGCTTTTTCATGTATTGCCCTCTCTTTATGATTTCTTTTGCAGACTCGATGAGACGTCGCGTCTTTTTATTTCTCTCTCCTGAATACCGGATACTTGCAAATCCTCCATTAAGCCCCCATGACATCTTCAATTACTCCCGGTAACCCGGTCAGGTTCTCTTTTGAAAGGAAACTATCTGCACCCGCTTCCTGCGCCTTCTCCCTGAATTCTTGGCTGTCGTGCTGTGTCACGATTATGATCCTCGCATCCGGGTCCGTGCTTTTTATCAACCCGGTCGCCTTGATTCCATCTACCGGCTGCATTTCGATATCCATGAGAACACAATCCGGGTGCTGCTGCTCGTAGATCCGGATCGCATCAGCGCCGTTCTCGCATTCGAGTATCTCCTCAACTGAATTGATGAGTATCGACTTTATCATGTCACGTATTTTCTTGCTGTCGTCTACGATGAGAATTTTCATGATCTCTTTCGTTGTTCTGTCGCGAGTAACTTAAACGAGATTGGTGCCGTCTTCAATCGGGTACATAACCCATTTTATATGGGTGATATGACCCATATGCTTTCTGCGAGGATATGTGCATTACAAAGAGTGATACCCCTTGTCAGCTCGCTGACAAACGAGTCAATCTGTCATTCCGGGCGAGTTCCGACCCCGTTTGCAACGGGGTGAACTCCGTCGAGGCGAGCGAGCGGAAGAATCTTGTGTGGATCATTGCTCAACTGTCATTTGATTAGTCCTACACAAGATGACAATTAGGTCCCGGCGCTATCTTTTCTTAACATTCTTACATGAATTTCCGCCGATAGTTTCCTACGCAATCGGCGCAGAGATACTGATAAGATACCGGGCCGAAATACTGCACATGTTTGTTAGTTCAATGCTCTTATTCGCATCCTTATCATTGAGCACATGGACGCTACGATTTCAGGGCGACCCTCAAGATCAAGCAGCAATGTCAGTTGTGCCGGAGCGATTCCGAGATCGACGACTGCACTCCACGCGTCGGAGTTCAGTTGCCTGGAGGTGTGCCAGATTTCACCGTTTGCGTCGGAGAAGAACAGGTTCACCGTTCCGGCCGAATCTGCGATTCCATAGATCGATACCAACTGCTGTGGGAGCAGGCCTGGAGAACCTCCGTCCTCGCTCGGTAAGCCGGTCAATTCAAGCTTAGAAGTTCTTACGTTCCAGGAAAGGGGTTCATCTCCGGATGCCGTCGGATTATACGGTAGAGCTTGATATATCCTTTGATCTGTACCAAGTGCAAACACGGAGGCGGGGCTGAGATTGCCTTCTCCGTCCGCAGGTGCAACGACACAAAAATCTTTGTACGTTCCGCTGAACCTCTGGCTGCTTGGAGGAATGCTATAACATTGTCCTGGTTTCGTAGCGGGCGAACTTGATAGAGTGCCCTCCCAATCGAGAGAGATACACGATAGCGCCCCAATGTTCTGTGTAATGTTCCCTACAATATCTCCCTTTTTGAATGACTCGGGTTCAGGGCCGAACGGGATTGATGATATCTCGGTCATGTATGAGTAACCTTCGTCCTTATGGAAGAAAGCCATACCAGGTGATGTACTTGGGGAAGCTGGAATACTGGCAATGACCTGCGCTCCTTCTGCAGTCATCATTGCCCCGCACAAAGCATCGACAACAACCTCAATTGGGTGACGTTTATTGAAAGGCTCAGCAGTAAATTTTGAACTGCCCTTCGACAATCTCAGCTGGTAGATTGCCTTCTGCCATGACGATCCCTGTAATGGCGCCAATCCGTAGATAGTATTTCCAAGCTTCAGTCTCGTTAAGCTTTCAAAGGGCCCGAGTGCGGTTTGTTTCGTTATCCTCCACGTCCCCTCCGAGTCGATATCCGGGGCGAAGTAATACAGGTAGCCGTCGCTCCCTATGGAAAGTACAGCTGGCTGGTTGTCCGGGTTGATGAAAGCCACAATATCCTTCCCTGTCTGAGCAGGAGCGAGTTCCTGGTAATCCTGCAGTAACGCTGCAAGAGGATTGATCGTACTGGTTGACTGTGCCATGTTGCACCTCCTTATCTTTAGTTAGTTGCTTTGTGATTGATGGTGTGCTGACGATTCCGATTAGCGATGTGTGTAATCCGCGAAGTCGAATGTTTCTTTAATCCGTCGAGTTTCCATTCATCATGAAACAGACGGGACTGGTCCTGAACGCGTGTCTTGTCGAGAGGATCCGGTTGGGTCTCTTCGGGATTCACCAACAGGCAAGACCCAACGTGTCTCGTTGAGTAGCTCGTCATTATTACTGAATGTGAACAAATCATGGATTACTATAAGCTTCTCAGTGAGAGCCATCAATCGGGCATATAACCCATTCCATATGGGTGATATGACCACAAGACGTGGGTGAAATAACCCATATCATTCAGGTCGATGATCATATCTAGGTGAAATGGCGGGAAGTCAGAAAGGAAAAGCTAGATGGGAATGCGTTGGAATGGCGCCCTGATTCCTATTGACTCAGTTTACTTGACGATCAGGGTATCGACCTTTGTCATTACAGTTTCTCTTTGTTCTCCAGAGCGAATCTCAGCAGCGCATAGCTGCCGTGGAGATTCAATTTGTTGGCGACATTTTCCCTGTGCCGTGCCACGGTCTTCGGGCTGATCTTCAACTCGTCCGCTATCTCGTTGTTCGTCTTGTGTTCAGCAATCAGCACCAAGACACGTCTCTCGGCGGGTGTCAAATCCGAAATACTCTTCCGTCCACTTGCCGATGATGAGTACCCGGCGCGCCGAACTAAGTATTCAGAAATCGCCGGGCTGATGTAGTATTTGCCTTCGGCGACAGTGCGCAGTGCGACAAGGATGTCGCTTGCGGCGCTCTCTTTCAGCACATACCCGCGTGCACCTGCATCCATCGCCTTGTTGAAAACATCTTCTTCTTTGTACATCGTCAGAAAAACAATTTCCGTTTCAAGATCCCTGTTGCGTATCACTCGGGCTACTTCGAGGCCGCTGACCTTCGGCATATCGATATCGAGTATGGCAATATCGGGTGCATCACGTTGAAGTAGTTCCAACACCTCTTCGCCATCTGCAAATTCGTATTTCAGATTGAACTCCTTCTCACCCTCGATAATCTGCTTCAGCCCGCTGCGAAATACGGGATGGTCGTCGGCCATAAGAACTGTCACGGAACTTTTCATAAACTGCTTCTCAAGTCTTCGGAAAGCTGATATTAATCTTTGTCCCGGCACCAGGTGCCGACTTGATGTCCAGCGATCCGCCGGAGATTCTCGCGCGCTCTACCATTCCGGACAAGCCCATCCCCCCGCGCTTCTCACTTGAAGAATTGAGCGATGAGACGTCAAACCCCGCACCGTCGTCTTCAATTCTTATCGTAATTCCGTTGCCGTCGTTCTTTACTTCGACGTTCACACTGGCTGCGTTGGCATGTTTCACCGCATTGTTTAATGCCTCCTGCACCATACGATATACATTTATTTCAAATTCAGCTGGAATAAACCCGTCAATGTCTTCCACTGAGTATTCAACATTGAGCAGCGCCGCTTTGGAAAGATCTTTGAGCATCGAACGGAGCGATTCCGTCAGACCGAACCGATCGATCTGGTATGGTCTGAGGTTATAAGAAATCTTACGCACCTCGTCGAGAGTTTCAGATGCCTCCTTCAATATCTCATTGAGATGTCCTTCCACATTTGAATTAGAAGCAATGGATTCGAGGGCGAGCAAAGCATGATTCTTCATTATGAGAATGTTCTGCCCCAAGCTGTCGTGTAACTCCGCAGCAATTCTCCTTCGCTCCTGTTCCTGCGACATAATCAGCTCCTTCGAAAACTCTTCCTGCCGTTTCTTCTCTCTTTTCAGCACCGTAACTCTCCTGTAATAAATCAGCGGACCGATGGAGAAGAACAACATGATGGCGATAGTACGGAACCACCAGGTCATATAAAAGGGAGGAAGAATCGTGAACGAGATTGATGCTCCTTTCGTGTTCCACACACCGTCATTGTTGCAGGCTATGACGGTGAATTTGTGTTCAGCGGGCGGGAGGTTTGTGTAGTAGGCAACGCGCTGTGTTCCTGCGTTGATCCAGTCCTTGTCATAACCTTCCAGTCTGTATTTGAACCTCACCTTTTTCGGATCGACGTAACTCAGCGCCGTGTACTGAATTCGTATATCTGAGCTGTCATAAGGCACACGTATTCCTTCTATTCCAGTCTCCCTGTTCTCGACAAATACTTTCTCAATGTACACTTCAGGAATATGCTTGTTGACAGAAACTTCTCTCGGATCCACTACGACCAGCCCTTTTACGGTAGGAAAATAGATTCTCCCGTCATCGTCCTTGAGGGCGGACGGCTGGAAACCGCCGTTCGTCTCGACTGAGAGCATACCATCTTGTTTGTCATACGAAGCTACGAAAACGCTCTTGATCTTCCCGTCAGCGTATTCGTTCAACTGTTTCCTGCTGACACGCGAAATGCCACGGTTGCTTCCCATCCAGAAATAGCCGTAATCATCCTCGACAAGAGTCGAAACAATATTGTCGAATAACCCGTCATCGGTTGTGAACACTCTGAATTGGTTGTCCTTCAGCCTGATCAATCCTCCACCGTACGATCCGAACCACATCGCCCCTTCTCTATCCTGGTAGATGGCGCGGATATAATAGCTGCGCAATCCTGGAATCGGTCCGATCACCTCGATCTTATTTCCACTGATTTTGTTCAGGCCCCGTACCGTCCCAACCCATATATTCCCCGCACCATCTTCGAATATGCAGCGCACGTTGTCTTCCGATAATCCATCATTAGCCGTATACTGTGTGAAAGTTCCATGCGAAAATTTGAATAAGCCGTTGCTGCACCCAATCCAGATATTCCGTGCTCTGTCCTCATAAATCACCTGGATAACTGAACCTTTGAATCCGTCTCTGGAAGTAAAAGTGGTAACCTTCTTTCCGTCAACCAGAACTAAATGTCCATTTCCGCCATCGATCCAAAGTCTCTGTCTCGAGTCTTCGAAGACCGCCCAGATGTTCCTGTTCGGAAAGTATCTGTTCAACCTGGAGTAAATGATTCTCCTGTCATTTTTGGCCTCTGACGGGTCGGGGTTCAGCATCTCATAGATGCCGCCGCCGTTTGTTCCGATGAGCCCCGTCCCGTTCTTTCTGTAGCACAGCGAGAGAAGCTTCTCTTCCTTCAGACCCTGATCGGCTCCGTAGGTAGTAATCACCGTTTTCCTCAGCTTGTTCAGTCCACCGGTTGACATTCCCACCCAGTAGTCACCTTCACTGTCCTGCATGATATAGTTAACGTCCCGGTCTGAGAGGCCCTCCTTGTCGGTTATGTTATAGATTTCGTAGTGGCGGGAAGGACTGATTCGACTAATCCCGCCCCGTCCTGCTACCCAGATATCGCCGTGAGAATCGACAGTGACTCCACGGACTCTACTAATGCACAGCCCGTTCTTTGTTGCGAAATGCCGTACCCCCTTTGCACTATAACAGAACAATCCATCGTTGAATGTGCAAACCCAGAAAGTACCTTTAGGATACTCCGTCACCGAAGAGGGATTACCGCCGACATTTATGATACTGACGAGCTTCCCGTTTATCAGCTTGACAACCTGTGTGAGAACCAGAAAGCAGAATTCTCCTTCGCCTTTAAGTGCACGAACCCGCAAGGAATCATCATTCAGGATATCCTGCGGAACAAATCTCCCGCGGATTAATTTCTCGACATGATATCCCGCCGTCAGTACCCATATAGCGCCGCTGCTATCCTGAGTCACCTGGATAACTATGTCGTTCAGAAGCCCATCTGCCTTAGTGAAAGCCTTAAATGAGTTGCCGTCGTAGCAGAGAAGTCCCTGTTCCGTTCCGACCCATAGCCTTCTTTCTTTGTCTTCGAACAGGTTCAATGTACGATCGGACAACATGCCGGGCGAGTTGAAGCGATTGAATACTGTAAACTTCACCCCGTCGAATCGTACCAAGCCGCCGAATGAATTCAGCCAGAGGTAGCCGTCGTGGGTTTGTAAAATGTGGTTGACCGAACTTTGAGGCAGGCCCTCATCCATACCCCAGCTAGTAATGACGTATTCCCGCGGCGGTGAGTGCTGAGCATGAGCAGTCCAGACTAATGCAAGCAGAAATAACAACGACATCTTCATTGTTTGACTCGCATATTAGACCAATCGAATTTATGGAAAATACTTTTAATTAGCCATAAGTCGATCGTAAGATCCCTTGGACTACCTATGTGCACCACGGCGCTTCTTTGTGCAACTAACGTTTCCCAGTTTCCGCACTTTTGACTTGACGGCAGTCTGAAAATTTCTTGGTATCATCCAGCGAAGATTTGTCAGAAAGCAAGACTATATGCCGCCCCCAAACCGAGTCCAATAATATACAACCATCCAAATCGCTTGTTGTGAACCAAGCTGAACCGATGGTACGACAGCGGCCAGCCAACGTATCCTTCCGGCGGTGAATCTGGTCGCGGTTGTGAAAAGACTGACATCGCTTTCCATCCTCGAGGGAAATTCAAAAAGACAAGCAACGCAAAAGGTGTAATGCTTCTCATGACAACGAGAACAAGCACCACCAAGTACATCAGGAATATCGCGGTCTGGTTAAAGAGCCTCGCGCGTTTCTCTCCGAGAACGATGGGCAGCGTCCTCTGGTTTTGAGTTCTGTCGAAGTCCATCTGGTCGATATGCTTCCCGACGAGAATTGACATTACTCCGAGTCCGTAAGGGATCGACGCGAGAATGACGGAACCGGTCAGTCTGCCGCTCAAACAAAAATACCCTCCTCCGATCATGAGCGGCCCCCAAACAACAAGCGTTGCGAGCTCGCCGAAGCCGATGCTCTTAAGATCGCGCGGTGCTCCATCATACCAATAAAGAATCCCCAGACCAAGGATGGCGAAGACAGCCACCATCGGGCCCCGTACGGTTACGAAATAAACTGAGATTAAAACGCCAATGCCAAGAAGGATCCAGATCCCCTTCTTCAATGTGCTTTCGCTCATCATGTTGCTCGCGAGCGGATGCAAGGTGTATCTCATTCTCGGCGAGTCAGGAGTGTCATGTCCCCGCCAGTAGCCAAAGTAGTCATTAGACAAATTGCTAACGGCATGCGCCACGACAAACCCGAGAAGTATCATAACGAAATAGAAAAGGTTGAATGATTTTGTTGAAATGGCAAACAGCCCGGCGATCAACGCAGCCTGGGCAGATATGACGAGTATTATACTCCGTGACGCATAGAGCCATCTGGATATGACGTCAAGCTCTTCAATCGGGAGCTCCTTTCTGTAAAAACCCCGGAAGGCATTGTACCACAACTCAGTTTTTGAAATTGTACCATTATGCATTGGCATCTCCCAAATATGTATTATGATTCAAGCTGAATGATATCAATCATTACATAACAACAGAGCTGGGGATTTCGTTGCCCGGGCTGGTGCGATCCCAAGAATGTTGCCCCTTTTATTCAAGCTCGTATTGGTTAGACGAGTGCTCCCGCGAGGGCCACCTATTTCCGACACCTATTACTTGGAAATTATTTCACGACAGAATCATCTATCAGGTAGAACACCCCACTTGAATCCTTCCATCTTTGGAGGATGTCGGGCTGGTGTTTTTGCGCCGGGCTGAGAGTGTCGCCAATATATGGACTCACTTTTGTTTGTTCCCCGATATCCCGAGAATAAACCGGGACTGCTGGTATCAATGAAAGCAAAATAACTGACGCTTTATTCATTGCGTAAACCTTCCTGCGTTATGATCGACTTCAGTGAAACTGATGTCTCACGCGATCCGGCTCAAACCGTTCACATTCAGAATAATTGTCCGAAGTTGAGATAAAATCCAGCGCCTTCTTTGCCGAATCCGACATCTGCTCGCACAACATAGTTATCCATGTAAAGCCTCAGCCCGACGACGGGGTTGAATGCCCATCGTCTCACGTCGAGCTCAGCCACAGACTGCCAGACCTTTCCGGCATCGAATCCTGTTACACCGCCTATCCTCCAGTAAATCGGAAATCTTAACTCAGCGTTGACGAGCCCGCATGCTTTGTCAAGATAGCGATCCTGTGGATAGCCGCGCATCGTGTTGGTTCCTCCGAGCGAGCTGAGAATCTGTATTGGAAGATTGTCACCGAACACTTGCTGCAATCCTATTCGCAATGCAAAAACCGTCGTCGGATAAAAAAGTCCGGAATAGCATTGAAACCATCCTGCGCACCGCTCAAAGGAGGTATTTCCCAGATCCCATTTTGGAGCAAACTCTGCTTCTCCGTCGAGAACAATACCTCGCGATGGATTAATGAAACTGTTTCTGGTGTCATAGCGAAGGCTCAGGTCTCCTGATGTATACGTTGCGTTTCCGGAATTAAGTGCGGGCGGAAGATCTCTGAGTCGACTCTCCGGCTCAAAATTGAAATTTTGAATTGCCTCGTGCCTTATCATCGCCTGCCCAACAAAACTGGAAGTGAATCCTCTGCTGAATGCCATGTCGAACTCGATCGGCACTCTTGTATACTGCTCCCGATTTAAAAAGAGAGAACCGTTCCCAACTCCGTAGAAATTGTTCTTCAGCCACTTGTCATAATCAAAGGTCAAGTCGAAGGCAAGAGGATATTCGGTTCCCTGCCTCGATTCAAAATCGGGGATAGAAAACACAACACGGTACCATTTCTCTCCTTTGGTACTGTTGAATAGAACAATATCAAATGACTCTTCCATCTTCATCAAATCGTAAAGGAATAACTTTGCTCCGTAACCGAAATGAGTGTCCGTATCGTATGAGAGAATTGGGAGAGGTTCGATGGAACTTCTGTTTTTCGTCGAGCTTGCATCATCTCTTGTCGGCCGAGTTTCAGGCAAGTCGACATCAGCCATGACGCCGAAATGATCGGACGGGCAAACCCCATCGAAGGATGAATCAAGTACGATTTCCGAATGTCTCCCATTGCCTGGAGAAAGATTCCGGCTAAGAAAGATGTAATCGATTGTTCTCGGTTTTCTGTCATACAACGCAGAAAGTTTTTCCACGAGATCAAGTTGTTTTCCTTCAGCATCCATGATCTGTGTCGAGTATGAGATATTCGAGTTGCAATTTGGATCCCATGTATACGACTCATGAGATGAATCGGGAAGAATTTGGCAAAAGGTTTTCTGAATCTGCTCGATCTCGGGAGATCCGGAAGCAGAGTTGAAATCACCGCCGAGGATTACTGGAACAGCTCCCGGAAGTTCGGAAATCTTTTCGAGCAGAACATTCACTTCATCGAGCCTTCGAGCTGAACCGCGCGATAGGATCTCTTTAGCTTTTATGAATTCATGCTGGCTGATCTTGCCCGACAAAAGCCAGTGTCGCAGCTCATCGATCACAACAGAGTCCTCTGGCGGAAACGCGCTCAAGTGGAGATTGATTACGAGCATCGGGCTCCCGCCGACCGTGATCTGACCGACCTGTGCAAACTCCGCCTCGTCGAAATGCACCGACATGATATTTCCGAAAAGACCGAACGAACCGGACAGCTTCCACACGGCACGGTCCTCGAGATGAAAATCCTTTCTGCCGAGGATTGCGATCCCCTCTTCAAAATTAGATGGGAAACCAAGACCAAGCAATTTGACGCCCGCGTTGCATACTTGATGAATCTCGTCGAAGCGTAAGGAGTCGGCGAGCCGCGATGAAAATGTTGGGACGGGATTTGCTTCCTGGATAAATAAAATATCAGGCTTGAGCTCTTTCAATTGGTTCAACAGAATCCTGAACCTTAATTCTCTCCGCTCAGGTGATTCATGTTCCCCGAATTTAAATGTACCATGATAATCAAGTCCGGACCAGACGTTGATGGTGATGATCCTTATCGTTGCGCAATTTGCAGACTTACCGTGCGACTCAGAAGTCGGACTGCTGCTTTGTGAGTGCAGTGCGGACTCACTCAAGACAACCAGCACGACTACGAGAAGAATCTTCCGCATACAATTCCTAAAATATTACCGAAAGCGAGGCATGATCCTATTTGAATTCTGCTCCCGCTCCACCGTGAACGATTGTGATGCCGGAGTCATTGGTGAGCCGCAAAGACATGACGGTCACACCGGCATCTAAATGGGGTCTGAAAGATCGTAAGTATCGCGAATGCAAACGGCTATCTTTGAGCCCGGGAGGTGATCGGTATTGCGAAGCATCAAATAGAAGATACTGAATCGATTCATTGTTTTCAGCTCGGACGAAAGGTCCGGCGGAACTCCTGAACCATCATGCCAATCTGCGAGACCGAATAAGTGCCGAGCTATTAGTGTATCATTTTCAGCTGGACGACTAAACCTGATCGTCATTGCGGGCCCCGCACTGAGCGGGATAAACTCCGCGAACCAATCTCATACTCGAAATCGAATTGGAAACTGAGGTCGGCCCATCAACATATCGATATGTGGGAATACCACAATCCGGTTCTTCGTCGCGGATGTTTACCCCGCAAAAGCGGGGCATCTCGCGATGACATCGGTGATATGCGGATTGGATATTTCCAAATTGATACACTACCGCCGAGCTGTGTTTCTAAGAAATGTCTCCAATTATTCGTAAATTGCACAGTTCCAAAAACCAAAAGCAGTCTTATCATCCGGGAAAACTAATATGGAAAGAATAGAGCCACAAAACGTGAAGGGCTTCCGCGATCTGCTGCCACGATCCGCCTTCAAGAAAAATGAAATCATCTCCACAATAAGGAAAGTTTACGAGAGCTACGGCTTTCTTCCTATTGAGACTCCCGGCCTCGAGTATTTGGAAACACTTCTCGGCGAATACGGAGAGGAAAACACAAAGCAGATCTTCCGTTTCAAAAGCCCGGAAGAACAGGATGTCGCGATGCGGTTCGATCTTACAGTCCCCCTTGCACGCGTCGTGGCACAGTACAACGATCTACCAAAGCCTTTCAAGCGTTATCAGGTTGGCTCGGTATGGCGTGCGGACAAGCCCGATCCCGGAAGGTTTCGCGAGTTCACACAGTTCGATGTCGATGTTGTTGGCACTTCGAGCCAGTTAGCCGAGGCTGAAGTCATCTCAGCAGTTGTGATATCGCTCCGAAAAATCGGCATAGAAAATTTTGCCGTAAACGTCAACAGCAGAATGGTTCTCAACGCAGTAGTCAACTACAGCGGCATTTCGGCGGAGAAGTCAAAGGATGTGTTCCGCGTTCTCGACAAACTCGGTAAAATTGGAATGGAAAACGTCGAGAGGGAACTGACGAGAGGCAGGTACGATGTCTCGGGTGATTTCATCCCGGGACTTGATCTGACAACAGAGAGTGTTGGGAAGATAAAGGGCTATCTTTCCCTGCCGAAAGGAGACAGGAAGAAAGTTCTGAACGAAATTGAATCTCTTTTGGGAGAGGAATGTTGCACAGATCTTGCAAGACTAGACGCATTTCTTGACGTGGACGGATTGGGCAGCGACATTGTTTCATTCGATCCTACAATTGCCCGAGGACTCGATTATTATACCGGGCCAGTCTTCGAAGTTAATTTGAAAAACAAGCCGCAGTTCGGCAGCGTTGCAGGTGGCGGAAGGTACGACAATCTCGTTAAGCGATTCACGGCAACCGATCTCCCTGCGGTGGGATTCTCAATCGGGGTCGACAGACTGCTTGCCGCAATCGAAACAGACAACGAAGCCATCAACCTTACCAACGTCATGGTAACGATAATGGAGCGTGACAGACTGAGCGAATACTTGAAGATTGCAAACGAGCTCAGAGATGCCGGCATACGAACCGATTTGTACCTCGGTGAAGAAAAAGGGTTGAGAAAGCAGCTGCAATATGCGGACAGAATAAACGCTAGGTTCGCACTGATCGTGGGCTCAAATGAATTCGAGAAAGGCACGGTTACGATCAAGGACCTAAAGATTGGTGAGGCGATGAGTAAGGATGCGTCTCAGCGTGAAGAGTGGTTGAAGAAGAGCCGCGAGATTCAAATAGAGATCTCACAATCAGATACCGTGCAGGAAATCAGAAGGCTTCTTGGTCGAAGATGAGACCTTCATGAATGAGTGGCACGGCCCTCCCATTTTCTTGTGTACCCTTGGATGACTTCTTCCCGTACATCCAATGGAACATCGAACGAAAGAAAGATTGTTCAAGATGACAAGACCAAAAAGGTGAGGATGAAAACATGGATAGCCCTATAGAATCCATGATATTCGAGCAGCTTCAGGATCGACGGAACAGACTCAGAGAAGCGATCGCTGAGTTTCCTGATGCGCAGCATCTCATGCAGCTTCTGCAAGATGTTGATGCGGCACTGGAGAAGGTTTCAAAGGGAACGTATGGTCTCTGCGAAACATGCAGCGAAACTATCGAAGTTGATCGACTGCTCGCGGACCCGTTAGTTCGAAATTGTCTCACCCATCTCACGGCAATGGAACAAAGGGCGCTCGAACATGACCTTGACCTGGCTTACCAGATCCAGGCAGGACTTTTACCTAAGCGGGATTTGGTTCTACCTGGCTGGGAGAGCGCGTATCACTATGAGCCGGCAGGCCCCGTCAGCGGAGACTATTGCGATACTATTGTCACGGAAGGCAAACGGGATTCGTTCTATTTCATGATCGGAGACGTAAGCGGGAAAGGAATAGCTGCCTCGATGTTAATGTCTCAGCTTAACGGAACATTCCGGACGTTGGCAGGAAGCGGCATGCCGCTCAATCAAGTTGTCGAGCGAGCAAACCGAACATTCTGCGAGGGAAGCCTGGTCACCCACTTTGCGACACTCGTTTGCGGACTCGCAAACAACGAAGGCGAAGTCGAGATATGCAATGCCGGCCATTGTCTACCGCTGATCGTTCGCGGAAGAGGAGTGGAGAAAATTCCTTCCTCAAATCTTCCGCTCGGGATTTTTTGCAGCGGACAGTATCATGCACAACGAACAACGCTCGAGCACGGGGAAAGTATCGTTCTGTATACGGACGGGTTGTCTGAAACGATGAACGGGTCAGGTGAGCAATACGGCGAAGGAAGACTGATAACACTTTTGATGGAAAACCAGATCATGCCGCTTTCGGGGGTTATTTCGGCAAGTCTGAACGATCTAAGACTCTTCAGCGGCAATGCTCGCCGTGTGGATGATTTAACGATAATGGTTCTTCGAAGGAAATAGCTCTCAACATAGACACACGTGCACCTGCAAAGAGGCCGATCCGCATTGGCTGCCACAAAGTGCCCCGAACCAACTGAGTTATTTCAAAGCCCCTATCTCAACCAAGTCTTTCACTAAAGTTGCTCACAACAATCTCACGAGCCAACTTGAGTTTTTCTATTCAAAGTTTATTCTTAGTGTGACATGCCGAAAGAGGCGATCACCCCGCCTTCACTCCTTCCAGAATTTCCTGCACCTTTCTGGCGAGCGATTGAGGAGTGAATGGTTTCTGAATGAAAGTGGATCCGTTC
The DNA here is from genome assembly GCA_963704305.1 of uncultured Bacteroidota bacterium. Classification (GTDB taxonomy): domain Bacteria; phylum Bacteroidota; class Ignavibacteria; order Kryptoniales; family JAKASW01; genus JAKASW01. The sequence continues at coordinate 4,307,798 of OY969888.1, forward strand.
TCAGTCGCCCCTGAACCGGACAAAACATCAGCAGCATATCCCGACATGAAGAGTGTGCGTATTCCACGCTTCATGTTACGTACCCTTCGACTGAGATCCCTGCCGTTCATGGTCGGCATCACTACGTCGGCCAGCAATAAGTGAATGTCCTCCGGATATCCTTTGCAGAGTAATAACGCTTCCGCCGGACTTAATGCCGTGAGCACCTTATATCCGTATTGTTCCAATCCTCTCTTCGCAAGTTCCAGGAGGTCAGGCTGATCTTCCACAATGAGAACGGTCGCGGTTCCCAGGTGTATTCCTACAGAAGAAGCTGGTTCTTCCGTCTTCTCAGCCTGGCCGTGGCAACGCGGGAAGTAAATATCGAACGTGGTACCGGCACCCAGTTCACTTTGAACGTCGATAGTCCCCTTGTTCTGTTTGACGATCTCATATACCATCGCGAGTCCAAGACCGGTACCTCTCCCCTTCGGCTTTGTCGTGAAGAAAGGCTCGAAGATCTCGCGCACGACTTTCTGATCCATTCCCCTGCCTGTATCTGAGAAAACGATTTTCACGTATTCGCCAGCGAGCGATCCAGGATGGTCCCTGACAAACGCCCCATCCGTCTTAACATTGGAGGTCTCGATCGTAATAGTTCCAATGTCATCGACCGCATCTCGCGCGTTCGTCGCAAGGTTGAGGAGAATCTGATCAAGCTGTGTAGAATCTATTCTGACATTCCAGATACCCGTCTGCGGTTTGAAGACAAGGTTAAGATTCTCGCCTATTATGCGCTGGAGCATCTTCTTGATTGATTCTATCACCAGGTTAATATTGACAACTCTCGGCGAGACGGCCTCTCCCCGCGCGAAGGTGAGGAGTTGCTTTGTAAGCTCAGATCCTCTTCTCGCAGCCGCAATGATCCCGTCAAGATGGCGGCGGATAGAATCATCGCGGTGAAGCTTGTTCCTGATCAATTCGCCGTAGCCGAGAACCACTCCGAGAATATTGTTGTAGTCGTGAGCAACGCCTCCCGCGAGTTTGCCGATTGCATCAAGCTTTTGGGCCTGGGCGAGCTCTTCTTCGAGAGATTTTCGCTTGGTAATGTCTTCTTTGATCGCGACAAAATGAGTGATCTCACCTTCGTCATCGGAGACCGGCGTTATCGTCATTTCCTCACTATAAAGAGTACCATCCCTGCGTCGATTTATGAGCTGTCCATGCCACACTCTTCCGGACAAAATGGTGTCCCACATATCCTTGTAAAACATCTTATCCTGTTTCCCGGACTTGACAATAAAGCTCATATCCGTACCGATCGCTTCAGAGGAATTATAGCCGGTGAGCTTTTCAAAAGATGGATTGACCCATTCTATTTTCCCGTCCCGGTCAGTAATCACTATGGCATTTGCGGCCGTATTCAGCGCCGCACTTTGCAGACGCAGTTTATCTTCAATCCGTTTTCTCTCGCTGACGTCGTGGATGACAGTTTGAATCGCAGGCTTACCGAGGTACACTATCGGCGCGCTTTTTACCTCGACTAGGGCTGTCGACCCGTCCACACGCAAGAATTTCAGTTCGGCAGGCTGTAACCTTTTCTCGCCTGCCAAGGTGACAACGATGTGGTCAAGTGCTGCTTCCTGAGAATCCTCATGTATTAATTCTAAAATCGATTTCCCGAGAAGCTGCTCAGCCGAACTTGCGCCGCTCATTCGTACTGCTGCGTCATTGACGTAGACGATCTGCCACTCGCTATGAACTGCGATGGCAACCGGCGACTGCTCGACAAGCAACCGATACCTTTCTTCACTGTCCCGCAATTCTCTCTCAGCAACTTTTCTTTTTGTGATATCTATATTTATTCCCGAATAACCCTTGATCCGGCCTTCCTCTCGAATCGGGGTAAGAATATTGAAATAGTTCAGACGTTCACCCTTGTTGTGATATTCTACTTCTCCGACTACAACTTCTCCGGATAGAGCGCGACTATTGTTCGCCCTCCAGATCGCTTGGGTCTCTTCCGGAACATTAACATCATCAGTTCGAACGCCAATGAGATTTCCCCAGTGTTCGACGCAAGCGGGATTCTGGATTACGTAGCGGGAGTCCGTATCGCATACCCAGAAATCGAAAGGCAAGTTTTCGAATGCGGCATTCAAGCGAGCTTCGCTCCGGTGAATCGCCTCCTGTGCCTGCTTACGCTCTGTGAGATCACGAATGATGCTTACCGACACATGCTCGTTTCCCATCGTCAATTCGTGCGATCTTACTTCAGCGGAAAACACCGTCCCGTCTCTTCTGCTGTGAAGTGTCTCAAAAGGGACACCTTCGACATTAGATCTGTCCATTTCGCTCATCAACATTTCAGGCGCCTCCGCAGAGGTGAGGTCAAAGATGGTCTTCCGAAGCAACTGATGCCGAGCATATCCGTAAACTTCCTCGGCAGCCTTGTTGGCATCCAGAATCCTTCCGTCTGCTCGACGAACGAGCAATATGACATCCGGTGTACTTTTTGCCAGGGCCTCATATCGTTCGACCGCCTCGTGCTCACGTCTGGACTGCGTAAGCTCCCGACATATTCCTTCGTGGTAAATGATCTTTCCATTTTGATCGCAGACAGATCTTGTGAAACTCTCAAGCCATACTTCAGTCCCATCCTTTTTTCTCAGATTGAAGATCCGTGGCTCTGATTGGAAGTCACGATTCTCTCCTGTCAGTCCCTGGCCGCTATGATCGAGAATCAGTTTCTGATACACATCAGGGAGAATCAGCTCTTCGCGACTGTAACCCAAGAATTTTGCAAAGGCTGGATTTGCTTGTATGAACGATCCATCCGGTGCGGTCCGGTAGTAGCCGATTGGAATCGCTTCGATTAGATCGCAGTATGTCTTTTCGACTTCCGGCAAGGAGTTCTTTCGCCGATTCAGCCGCGTGACATCATGTATCACGGTGAACACTGCGCTGCGTCCACCAAACTCCAGACCGTGTGATGTTGCTTCGACAGCGATCAACTCACCGCTTTTCAAACGGTGATTCCACAAGCCAAGTTCATCAGTCGCGGACGGAGTCTTCATAATTCTTTTCACTTCACCTGTCTGTCTGATATCCGAAACGCTCATACTCAGGAATTCCTCGCGCGAATATCCGTACTTTCTAACAGCCGCTTCGTTCACGCGTATGAACTTGAGGGAATTGGCGTCGTGTACCCACATGGGCAACGGACTATCTTCGAAAAAGAATCTGTGAATGCTATCATGGGCTACTCCCTTGCGCTGATCGTGTTTGACGGATGACATGATATCCTCCCTCAACTGCGCCTCCGAGTCACGAACGAAAAATGACTTGCGTAGCAAAGTGAAACGTCAGCCCCTACCTCAAGTTTATTCTTCTTGTGTGCGGGAAAATGAAACTCCAGCTTTGGGTCAATGGCCGTTGACATGTGAATGGAAAATGACTGATGTTCGATGCTTGTCGTTACCAACTGAATCATTTCTTGTCCTGTCGTTATCTTAAATCTGCTTTTACACCGAGTGCGATGTCAACTGAGATTCCTTGATAGAATCAACCCGAGCGCGATCAAGAGCTCATCAACTTTTCCCCATGCAAGTGGCCAATTCATACTCAATCGATCTCCATGTATTTGAGATAAACCCTCTCCAAATCCTCGAACTGTAGTTCAACACTTGTCTTCTCAGCGATGAGGACACCTTCCTTCATTATCCCGACAATGTCAGCTATCTCTTTTGCCCTGAACACGTCGTGAGTTGACATCAGGATTGCCTTCCCTTCATTCTTAAGACCGAACAGGAGTTCCACAAAGTCGGCTGCGGCTTTGGGATCCAAGCCTGACGTAGGCTCGTCGACAATCAATGCGGGCGCCTGCTTCAAAATTGCAATTGCTATCCCGAGCTTCTGGCGCATTCCTTTTGAGAATGTTTTGACACGCTTCTCGAAACACCACTCCGGAAGACCGACCTGTCTCATGACCATATGATAGTCGTTTTTTTCCAGATCGTGTCTCCCCGCCAGTTTTGTGAAGAAGTCGAGATTCTGTCTGGCAGTGAAGTTATCGTAAAGCATGACGCTTTCTGAAATGAAGGCCGCATACTTCTTAGCCAGAAGAGGTTGACGCGAGCAATCATACCCGTTGATCTTTGCGGTTCCACTAGTGGGCTGGATGAAGTTGAAGAAGAGGTTGATCGCCGTCGTCTTCCCGGCACCGTTAGCCCCAAGGAGGCAATAAATCTGTCCAGACTCGATTCCGATATTCAGATGATCGAGCGCCAGCAGTCCATCCTCGTAGCGTTTAGTCAGATCAATAGCCTGAATCAGACAACGATCGCTCCTCGTTTCGGAGCGCGAAGAGAATAGCTCTCTAATCTCTTTCTCAACCGTCTCTTGTCTAGCGAACGTCATATTTCAAAAACCTCAGAAATGCAATGCCAAACGAAGCAACCAACCAGAAGGCAAGCGAGACGAACCCGTCCAGGTCGTGGTCGAAAATCTCAGAGAGGCCTGCACGCTTCACGGAGAAACTCGGAAGAGAGCTTAAGTCCACCGGTCGTTCTACCGATACGGTGGCCCCCGATCCTCGGCCGGCAAAGATAAGCGGAGTCTGCCTGACAAGGTCAAACAACTCCTTGTCCAACACCTGCTGGTGAACTTGCACAGCCGCGATGTACTTAGTCTTATCGCACTCACCTGTCCCGCATAGGTCTGTAATGATTCGATCAAATGCGGCACCGGGAGAGATCATTGAGATCGCAGTTTCGATGCGCTGTTGTATTCCTCGCTCCGCCTCATATTTATCGTCAATGCCTTTAAGCGCCGCGGCTTTCTTCTCCACGTACAGCGCTTCAACTTCTGTCTTGTAGGAGTTCCACTCGTCTTCTCTCTGAGATGGTTCAAGCTTCGGCGCGAAAGGTATGCGCCCTCCGAATATTTCCTCGTACCGTTTCCCCAACAGCCCTGATTTCTCCGCTTCCAATGTATTCGTGACAAGCGATTTTTCCATCGACACAACGGCCTCTGTCTTGATCGGGTAAACAATACTCGCAACCATGCTGCTGGCTTTTGGAATGATCAACTGGAAAAAAGCCCACACGACAAGAATAGCAACTAAGGAAGTCCTCGTCCTCGCCGTGCTGGTAGAAACCATAATGCCGATCGAAAAGTAAACGAGTATGAATAATGAGGAGGCTAAGAAAATAAGCATGATCCTTAACAGTATTCCGGAGCTCTCAAAAGGAAAAGGAGTGAAACTCAACACCAGAATTCCCGCGATGAATGCGACAAAAAAAGGAAACCACAACGCTGCATAGCCGCCAACAAGCTTGCCCAACAGGACAGTATCGCGCGGAACACTGTTTGACAAAACAGCTCGCAAGGTCCCCAGCTCCTTCTCGCCCGAAATGACGTCAGCACCGAACATGAGGACAACAAGGCTGATGACCATTTGAACTATGAATGCGAAGTCCAAAGGCCCGATATCTGAAAGCATAGACCTTCCACTAATTGAAAGCTCTCCCCTCTTGTAACCGCCTTGCTTGAACTCGTAATATTGAGGGAGACTGCTCTCCAGTCCCTGTGCAAAGGTCAGAAGTGGCGCGGGTCTCAAGAAACCTTTCAGGGGGACGGTCCCTGACAGGACGTCCCACATCTGCGAGGAAGTGAGAGCTTTGTTCTCTAACCTGACCTGCTCCTCATAGTCGGTCAACCGCTTGGAGTAGTTGACTTCATTCATATAGAGGCCCAAAGGTATGAGCGTCACTCCGACTAGCAAGAACAGCGGGAGACGATAGCTGAGGAGACTTTCGAGGATTTCCTTCTTGACAATTGTGAAGAGCAATGGATAGCTGCCTTATCTAGGTTTGACCAAGAATTAACATCAAACAAAAGCGCCGTAGCATAAAAGCGAACATGTTTATTGTTGCAAGCAACATGCCAGCCAATCTATTCATTTATTTGGTCTGATTCATCTGATCTGACTCAAGGGATGTGCAAGCGCTTACCCCTTTGAGTAGCAGTTTGCTGTCAGTCGTGTTGTAGGCATGCACATGAGGCAGTTGTGCATCTACTTCGTTGAGAGACAATCGCATTCTTTGGATAGAAGTTGGTAGTGCACACTCCGGGTCGGACATCGTTGAGAAAATCGTTCATTCCAGGTGCCTTTGGCACTCCAATCACGGCATAGCTGTTGCACGTCCCGATATGGCGGAGTGTAGTCTTGGTAGCGTTGGTGTCCCGAGAACTCTGCGGTGCTGAAAAGAGTATTCACACAGAGGTAGATGTGCGCATTGTCGAAGTCGCAAGAAGACTGATCCCTTTTGCAAGGCCGCAATGGAAGAAATATGTCGGTGCGGGTGTTCTCACCATCTTAAGTGCCTCAACTGATCTGGCCGCTCCACTAGTGCTTCTCATTCTCATCGATAAGGTGATACCGTCAAAGGATCCGGTGTTGCTCGCCAAATTCGGTGTCGGATTTATCGTGTTGTATTTTGTCAGATCGGTCATCGACTTCATACGCGGAAAGCTGACGGTGACCTTCCGCGAAAACGTCGTCAGCAAATTGCAGAGAGAGATGTATGAGAAAATACAGCGGCTTCCGATCCCCATCTTTGATGAGACAAAGACAGGATACTTAGCTAGCCGAGTCCTCGCAGATACGACTGCCATGAGCACGCTTGTCGGTGAGACAGTCATACTTGGCTTGATAAACCTTATCATCGTGGCTGGAACGGTTTCAATTGTGTTTCTCATTAACTGGAGGTTGACCCTAATAGCAGTTTCAGTCGCGCCGATTTTTGCGGCCGGCGTATACTGGTCCAACAAATACATAAAAGAGATCGCTCACAAAGTCCAAGAAGAGAAGTCGCGCGTATACGGAGACATACAGGAAAGCTTCGCAGGCATCCGCCTGATCAGAGTGTTTGGTTTGGAAAAGTTCCGATCTCACGAAGTGGAGAAAAGCATCAACGAGAACCGAAGACTCAACGTAAGGCTTGGCGTGTTGACTACTCTCGGCGTGGCCATCGCTCTCATGTGCACGACGTTTGCAGGCATCTTGATCCTGTGGTACGGCAGCAGCGAAGTGATGGCGGGGGCATTGACTCTCGGGCAGCTGATGGCATTCTCGGCATACACCGTAAATATCTTCGGGCCTATTAGAAATCTGATCGGAATGAACTTGACTGTCCAAACATCTATGGCTGCAGCGGAGAGAGTGTTTGAGATGATGGACGAGGACAGTATCGCCGATCGGAAGAAAGGGTGGATCGACATCCGTTTTCGTGGAAGGGTTGACTTCAGAGATGTGTCCTTCAACTACAAGCCAGGTGTTCCAGTCCTTCAGAACATCAATTTTGGTGTTGAGGCGGGAAACATGGTCGCCCTTGTCGGAGAGAGTGGCGCCGGCAAGACTACCCTCCTCAGTCTGTTGGCAAGATTATATGATTCATATACTGGTGACATACTGATTGACGGTGTGGACATTAAACAGATCAAGAGCGAATCTCTTTTGTCTCAATTCGGGATGGTTCTTCAGGATTCGTTCCTGTTCAGCGCCACGGTATACGAAAATATCAGATATGGAAGACTGACTGCGACAGAGGACGAGATTATCAAAGCAGCAAAAGCCGCAAACGCTCACCAGTTCATAGAGAAGCTCTCTAACGGGTATCAAACTGAGGTGGGAGAAAGAGGAAGCAATCTGTCTGGAGGAGAACGACAGAGAATAGCCATCGCGAGGGCCGTGCTAAGAAATCCAAGAGTGTTGATCCTCGACGAAGCAACATCTTCGGTAGATTCGAAATCTGAAAATCTTATTAAAGAAGCTCTATCAAACCTGATGAGAGGTCGTACAACTTTCGTAATCGCCCACAGGTTCTCCACCGTGCTATCAGCTGACAAGATCGTGGTCCTGGATAAAGGAAGAATTGTCGCGACAGGGCGACACGAGGAGTTGTACAACAATAGCCCGGTTTACAGGAGACTTTACGACGAGCAGCTCTCTTCTTTCCAGGATGAAAAGAAACCGTTGAGTGTCCCGCAAGGTGACGGTGTCCCACCGAGAGTGACCGTGCGGGAGGGTTCGAAAGGACAAAGAGTAGTAACAGTAGAAATGTAGTGCCATACGTTGAGCGAAAATTCTACCAACAAAACAATCTGAGGCAAAGGAGGTGACAATACAATGTTCAATCCACTGGGTTTCGCAAGTTTCTCAGCACTGGAAGTGAACTCAAAAGGACCAGGTTGCACGTGCACTTGTGTCTGCGACTATCCTGTAACAGTGTCGATTTTCATAGCTTATGAATAGGTTTTTTTGCACACCTTACCAAGGCTAAACACGAACCAGACCTGACGCACCCTCATAGGGGGTGAGGGTGCGTCACTACCAATTCAGCAGTTGAAACAAAACGAAGGGAATCACTTCAATGGAAACTATCCAAAGGGATGCACTAGAGAATACAAAAGGAGCTGAAGCCAAAAGAGGTTCAATCACAGATTCTGATCTTTTTAGCGCGAGGATATTACTTCCTCCAAAGATGGTTCATCTTGTCAACGACGAAGGGTGGCATTTGTTCTTTGACCCAGAGAACCATGTGTGGGTACGTCTTAACGAGTCGGGCAAGGAAATAATTGAGTCACTGGAAACACATCCACGGATCGACGAAGTCGTTGATGATCTGGCAGTTCGTTATAACCTGGAGCCAGCTGACATAAGGGATCAAGTGGTGATGTTTGTGCGAGGCATGGTTCATGCGCGAATCATGCATCTTAATCAGATTATGTATCAGAAGGTCGAATATCGTCTGAGCGATGATCATCCGTTTGCAGTCTACTTCTCCAACACCGAACGTTGCAATCTATCGTGTGTATACTGTTACAATGCGGAGAACAGGAAAAAGCAAGAAAACAAAAATAAGGAGATGACAACCTCAGACATTAAGAAAGCTCTTGACATATTTAGGGGTTTTGGTGTGTCGTTAATCTCTTTCTGTGGCGGAGAGCCAATGTTCAGACAAGATTTGTTCGAGGTAGCAGAGTATGCCAAAGATAAGGGATTCCTTATCGCACTCGTCACCAACGGGACACTTATCACCGAAACGAATGCCCCTGTGACCTCCGAGCTATTTGATCTAGTCTGGATAAGCCTGGATAGCGCGATCAAGGAAGAACACGAAGCGCTAAGGGGCAAGGGTTCATTCGACCGAACCATGAAGGCTGTCAGACTGATTGCTCAGCACAGACCGAAGAAGTTCATAGTCAATTCCGTTACCTGCAAACTCAACGCGAAGAGCATGTTTGAAACGCATAGGATCCTGACTGAGGAGATCGGTGTCGACGTCCACAGAATGGGTGCTTACATGCCCGGCAAGACGCCGATTAAAGACAAAAACGGTAGACTCCTTGAGTCAATCATATTCGACGAGGAATACCGTGCAGCATTAGCTAACTCAGGCATGAAACTGGAATTAGGTGGCGACGAGCTTCCTCCTATTGTACTGGACAGACGCGAGGGACTGATCGTGAAAAAAGCCAACCGAAAAATTCAATGCGGATTCGGCAGTGGGGATATTCATATGGTTTCCAACGGGGATATTTATCCGTGCGTTATGATGTATAAGGAAGAGTTCAAGTGCGGAAACATACTCACTGACGACATCAAGAAGATCTATAGAGAGTCGGACGTGATGAAGAGATGCAGAGAGGCAACCGTTGACAACATCAAGGAATGCCAAGGTTGTTTTGTCAAATACGTCTGCGCTGGAGGATGCCGGGGAACTGCATACGAGATGTACGGTGATCTCAATGCATACCACAAGGACTTGTGTCCCTTGCTGCAAAAATCCGCAATTGACAGCATGTGGCTTGACACGAAGATCCCGCTCAACAAGATGAAGGAAGCGGCAGTTGAATATGAACGGAAACTGAAACAACTTGAAGAGAGAGAAGCTTCGCAAGTTCCTGCGAGTGCTCAGCTACCCGTTTCATAACTTTTACCGGCGGCAGGTTTGATAAAGGAAGATTCAAAGGTATCACGTAGAGAAGCATTAGGGAGAATCGCAGCGGGGGCGTTAGGTCTGGTCCTGAGCCGAGTTCCCCTCTCAGGGATGAGGGCGGAACTGTTTAGACTCGATCAAGTTGAAGTACCCTGCGACAAAGCTTCTTTCTCCGCCAACGCCCGGCCGCATTTCAAGATTGGCCAGATCTTCCGATATAAAACTTTTGATCAGTATCAAGTGCATGATACTAGGATAGCCACTAAGTCTGTGTCCCCAGACAAGATTGTGATGAAGGGTCGGTACCTTCCGCTCGACCAGACGATCAGAGTCGAGGGGAGAAAAACCCATGGTAATGAGAACTGTTTCGTAATTCAAATCAAGGGTACCGAGGAGAATCCACTTTATGAAGCTGGCTCTAAGGGTACCGAGAAAACATCCGCCGTAACTTCCACAGCGTACGTTAACGACGCTGGCAAAGTGCTCTATTACGAATCGAAGGTGGTCATAGTTCAGGGTGCCAATACCAGCATGAGCATAAGCAGGAACGAGGATCCGCCAGCGTATTTCACGGTTCACTATTTCTACGGTTACTGGATGCTAGCACTCCATGGAAATTTCTTATGGGAATGCAAAAGCAACGATGCTGATGGACCATTGTCGATGTCATTGAGAGTGGTCGGACGTGAGAAAGTCGACGGTAACGACTGTTTTGTGGTCCAGTGGACGGAGACGAGGACGAAAACCCAGACTGAAGTTGAATATTGGGTCGATTCAAAGGAACGAATCGTTCGTCAGGTAGCGATGGGCGGAGTCGTCCTCAGAAGGATCGTTTGAGCCTGCGGGAATAACCGCTCGCCGAACGCGCCCGCGATTATCCAGCAAAACTGTTAGATGCTAGTAAGGCTTCCGCCCGGGGGCAGGGCCACCGCGCAGATTTCTATACCTGAAAAGATCGATATTGAGCTTTCTTATCTTGTTATACACGGTATTCCGATGCACACCTAACATTCTGGAGGCGCTATTAACATTTCCACTTGCGCTTCTTAGCACTTCCTCAAATGCCCTGCGCTCAACTGCCAGATTCCCCTCTGGCTTTTCATCTTCGAGAAACTCGATATCATCAGCCCGGATGATTTCCCTGCCGTCACTGTTGAGTATCGAGCGAATTACACAGTACTCTAATTCCCGGACATTTCCAGGCCAATCATAATGGATTAGCTTGACAAGTGCATCTCTGCTGAGCATCTTGCGGCCTCCTGAGTGCTTTCGCAGGAAGCACTCCGACAAAGCTTCAACGTCGCCTCTTCTCTCGCGGACCGGTGGAATAGATATTACTGAAATAGCAAGACGATAATAAAGATCCTTCCGGAATTTCTGTTCTCTTACGAGAGATTGGAGACTCAAGTTGCTTGCCGCGATCACGCGGGCGTCTACCTGGATCTCCTTTTCGCCACCGATTCGCATGATGCATTTGTCTTCCAATACACGGAGGAGTTTCACCTGCATTGTAAGAGGAAGCTCGGAGATCTCATCCAGCAGTATGGTGCCTCGGTTTGCCTGCTCGAAATGGCCACGGTGCGGCGAGAACGCATTCGTGAATGCCCCACGTTCGAAACCGAAGAGCTCGGCTTCAAACAGTGTCTCCGGGATGGCACCACAGTTTACTGCAACGAAAGGTCCGTCTGCCCTTGCACCGTTGTGATGAATGTATCTGGCCACAACCTCTTTTCCGACCCCGCTCTCGCCTGTGAGAAGAACGGAAAAATCGTTGTGCACAGCTCGCTCGGCCTGTGCCATAACCACCCTCATTTCCTGGCTACCGACCGCTATTTCTCGGGTATCTCTTTCCATCTGCTAAACCCCTTCAGCAAAGTTTTTAATGTTCCGATGGCTGGAAGATGTCGGTCATCATTCTAAGAGGTATCGCCTTGATGTCGTGGTTCAACGCGTCAGCGCGATCCAACGTCGCACTCAGTTTCCAATCACGCAGATGTTCACTCGGCTCTTGGCGATGAATTCTTTCCCCGCCTCCATTAGATAGTCATCAATGTGCATACATTGCGCTTTGGTCCGGACCAGGGTTCCCTCATTCACGAACACATTCATCCAAGTGCAATACGACACATAACGTCCGCGAAGAGGAGGTCTCGAGAGCTGATTCGACCGTGGGAGTTGCATTTCTTGAAGGGGAGAGGAAGAGCACGACGACTTGAGATTATTAACTGACAGCGGCACCCTCTCTTGGATGAGACAGTGATTTCCAACGCCATTGCCCTAAGCTATGCAACAGTGGTGCCGCATTCGATGTCCTCAACAAAGCATATTATGAACGGTCGCCGAAACAACTTGAGTAATCCACTGCCGCAAGTGGGAAAAGTGGTGCACATTTCAATGTCGGCTATAGGCGCGATGCATGGCCGTCGCACACCAATAATCCGCAAACCCTGAGCTAACACAACCGTCAAACAAATGCCCTGACAATCCCGGTGTCTTCGGTAAAGCGAAAACGCTTATCATCTCACCTTTCGGTTTTCTCGTCGATCTTGTACTGCTGCATCTTGTTGAAGAGAGTCTTCCGACTCACCTTCAGTTTGGTCGCCGCGTTGATTCTATTCCAATCCGTTTCCCGGAGAACTTTGATGATGATGTCTCTTTCGGAATTCTCAACGAGAGATTTGATATACCTCTCCATTCCATCTTCCCCATTAAATTGAATAGTGTTCGGAATGTCCCTTCTCGACAGGAAAGAGAAATCCGAAGCCTGAATCTTGTTATTCTTCATGCTGAGCATGGCACGCTGAATCGCGTTCTCAAGTTCACGGACATTGCCGCCCCAGTCGTGGGACATGAGAACTTGGATCGCTTCGTCAGAAATCGTGCAAGTGCCTCGGTGGATCGTGTCTTTGTGCTTTTCAACAAAGTAATTGGCATAGGTGGGAATATCTTCCTTCCGTTCTCGCAGGGGAGGAATCAAGAGCCTCAGGACATTCAACCTGTAAAAGAGGTCTTCCCGGAACCTGCCGTTTTTCATCTGTTCCTCAAGATTCTTATTTGAAGCAGCGATCACCCGCACGTCCACTCTGACCGGACTGCTGCCGCCAACTCTCATAAACTCTTTCTCCTGGAGAACCCTGAGAAGTTTCGTTTGAGCGTCCATAGGTAACTCGCCGATCTCGTCGAGAAATATCGATCCGGAATTGGCTTCCTCGAACCTCCCAATTCGCTGATCACGCGCGTCTGTGAAAGCGCCCCTTTCATGTCCGAAGAATTCGCTCTCTATTATGCTGATTGGCACAGAACCGCAATCTACAACGACCAACGGACCTTCATTTCTTAGACTCTCATAATGAATCGCGCGCGCAGCCAATTCCTTGCCAGTTCCGCTTTCGCCCTCTATCAGAACTGCAGCATCAGTATTGGCGATCCGCTTGATTTCCTCGCGAACCTTTCGCATGGGTTCACTTTCGCCGACGATCGACTCCAGTCCGTACTGTTTGCCAAGCTTCTTCTTGAGGTCATTTACTTCTGCCGCCAACTGATGATGCTGCATCGCCCGCCGGATGACATGGAGCATCTGCTCATTGTCGAATGGTTTGGTCAAGTAATCATAAACGCCGTGCTTTGTTACCTGCACCGCGGACTGAATCGACCCGTGCGCGGTCAGCACGACGATGACTATACGCTTGTCCACCTGCATCATTCGTTCTATGGTTTCCATACCACTCATCCGGGGCATTTGGAGGTCGACGATCGCGACTTGGGGCGCAAAGTCACCAATCTTGTTCATCGCCTCGATACCGTCGCTTGCTGTAGCTACTTCATAGTGCTCGTCCTTCAGGATAGCAGCCAATATCGTGCGAATGCGCTCCTCATCGTCGACGACAAGGACTCTTCCAGCGCCATGCGTGGTGTTCATTGCTCCTCGTCCAAATTTCTAGGAAGATGAATAGCCACGCTGCTCCCGCTCCCACCCTTCTCCTGACCGCTTCTGATTTCGATACCCCCGCCATGTCTGCTTACAATGCCGTACGAAATGGAGAGACCGAGCCCCGTGCCGTTCTCCTTGGTAGTGTAGAACGGGTCAAAGACTCTCAATATCTCAGAAGGAGGTATGCCAGGTCCGGTGTCGAGAATGGTTACGGTAACAAAACCGGTGCGCTCCGGAGTGTCGACGGTTTTTATTGTAATGCTGCCACCTTTCTCCATAGCCTGTATGGCATTGATGATAATGTTCAGGAATACCTGCTTCAGCTGGGGGCCGTCTCCGCGGATCCTCGAGTCAACAAGACCGTACCTTTTGAGGACTTCGATATCGTGCTTCTTCAACTCCGAATCCAACAAGGAAAGTGTCTGTTCCAAAATGTTATGAAGATCCACCGACTCGATATGCAGCTCCAACGTCCTGCTGAAGGAAAGAAGGCCTTTGATAATTGTGTCTATGCGGTCGACCTCCTCGATGATACCATTTACCATGATGTCTTTCCCAGGAGGTAATTCCTTCTTAAGGTACTGGACAGTGCTCCGGATAGCGGCCAGCGGATTCCGGATCTCATGGGCCGCGCCGGCTGCAAGTTCGCCGACTGTCACAAGCTTGTCGGCGTGGAATAGTCTCTTCAATTTGTCTTCCTGAAATTGGTAGATCATAGCATACTCGATAGCCAGTGCACTCTGGGTGACAAGACTCAGCATCATGGTCTCATCTTTACTCGAATATCTCCTGCCGTAAGTGTCCTTGCCCACGAACAGAGCGCCGGTCAGTCGGCTTATGACTATCAGCGGGAGAACGACTTGAATCCCGGCATCCGCCAATAACTGTCTCTCGGAACCATTAAGAAACTCCACAACTTGACCCTGCTCATCCACATTCAGCTGACATCTGTTTACGTTAAGCCACTTGATCAGATTATCTTTCCGTGAGAAACTGAACCTCGAAAGAAGTTCCGGCTTATCTCCTTTCGCCTTCCTGCCGACATACCGATTGGTCACCGGTTCAAGCAAAACCAAATAGACCGAACTCGAGGCGAACATATCTCGGAACTTCGAAGTGAAACTCCCCAGGAGTTGATCGATATCAGGAATGAGCGTGATCGATCTGAGAAACTCCTCAGGCGTGAGCGAAGGTTGCACCCGTTCGCTGCTCTTTCTATTCAGTACCTTCCGTAATCCTACTGAGATCTGCAAAGTCGCCACCTATCTGATCAATTGAAATTAATCTTCCATTATGAGAATCTCAATAGTGGGAAAATGTAATCCTCAGTCGATCCGGTGTTGAGGTGCGATTGATCCGATTGGAGCTTCCTGTCTGCATCTAATCTTCTAAAACGGTCATGGATGAGATCGTTCGCAAACCAACAGGACCCGGAAGCTTTGGTGAAACCGATAGGAAGAGGGGAATTACAAATGCGCCATTAGACCTTGTCCCGGCAATTCGAAAGCAAGATAAAGTAAATTGCTCTCTCGATCTGCGTTCAGTAATCTTATTTATGTTGGCCCGCGGTTCATTTAGCCGAGATCTGACGGACACATTGTCAGAAAGTTACCTGCCCTCGTTCACAGGAACCGAATCTATTACCCGGACTTGCGCAACTCTGCTTCCGGCCGCTTACTTTAAAAGCAGCATTTTCTCCATCGACTCAAATGATCCAGCTTCTAATTGATAGAAGTAAACTCCACTCGAAATCTCTTTGCCGTTGTTATTCTCCCCGTTCCATTTTACTGTGTAGTATCCGGGTTGCTCAACCCCTCCGACCAATGTTTTGACCAACTCTCCAGTCACACTGTAGATCTTCAGCGAGACGTCAGACTGCCTCGCAAGCTGGTACTTGATTGTTGTGCTCGGATTGAACGGGTTCGGATAATTCTGCTCAAGACCAAACTCCAACGGAACTGCTGGCATTTTAGCCTTAGCTCCGCCTTCTGCAACTGAGACAGAATCACTTTCAAAAGACAGACCCATATCCGATTGTCCGGACTCGGTTATCCTGATCTTGCATGATGAAGCTGAAATATTCGGCACCAACCATGAAATAGAATCAGAGTCGGCTTGATAGTTCCTTACTATGTTATTCCATGTCATACCACCATCGGTCGAGTAGTCTACATTGACGGAGTCCACTCCCGATGAATTCCAGCTAACAGTAGAAGAGGAATTGGTGTAGATTGTGTCTGTGTTCCTGGGAGATGCGACAAACAGAAACGGGTAACGGTAAACCCTATAAGAGTAGAAGGACCGTGGGAAGGACATTTCAAGTGCGGTGCTTCCATCAGGCTTCACTTCCGTTAAAGTTGTACTGGCTGCTCCCCAACCTATCAGAGTATTCCCATTCGTAAACCTCTGGACATATCCTAACGCATATCCGTAAACATCCGGGTCGTGCCGATACTGCCAAACGAGAGTAGCGGTTTTGTTCACCTCATCAAGTTTATATTCCACGCCTCTCGAAAACGGCGGCGTGTGCAAGTTGCCATCGTCGAATAGTGTTATGTCACCGTTAGGAAGTCTGCGGATCGAGTGTTGGTAAGAGAATCCGATCGGATCGTTGACAAATGTGAACTGATTATTCTTTCCACCAAGCCGCCAGATTATGTCGCCAGTCTGCACATCTATCTTCGTTATCTCGCTGAGGTGGCGCGATGAAAGAAGAATATTTCCATCCGGATCTATTTCAATTGCGTTCGCATGCTCATAATCAGTTGCAGGCGCTTGCAAGTTCTGCCCAATTGCGTCAGTAATATTGAAGTGATCCCAACTCCGCCATTGGAACACAACGTTTCCGTATTTGTCCAATTCCTGAATTATATTACCAGTCACAATAGCCGCGGTGTCACCGCTTGGAACGACTTTGCTCATGTCGACAGTTTCATAATCATCGCAAAGTAGAAAACAGCGACCATCGGGTAGAATCCTGAGCTCATGCGGATCATTCACGTAACCGTTGCCACATGTGATACTGTCAATAACATCCATCGATGCATTCATTACATAATGCAGTGATGTGCTTTCGTCGAAATACGTCAGTACCCCGGTCGGCTGAAGACTGAAATCAATAGGCCGTCCCTCTCCGGTATTCCGGTAGTACACAGGGTTACCATTATTGTCGACAATCATCAAGTAGTTGCCAGAGTTACCTACATCCGAAGTGTTGAAACTCGCCAGGAAAAGGTATCCGGAATTAGGGCTGTCCGATGCCGTGACGGTTAAAGCCGGGAAATCCCGAGGAAGGGTGTCCGCAATTGTGTGCTTACGGCTTTTCCCATTTAGAATGCTTACTGGAGTTATGGGAGACTGACCATGCACTGTAGTCGCTAAAACGCTCACGCTGCCATCGCCAATCCGTGAAGTCATTCTCCGATCTGCATTCAGATTACTCCGGGATACCGTGAAACTGTATGGTGTCAGATAAACGCTGTCTCCTTCCGCTGTCAGCAACCCCCGACTCATTAAGACTCTGACTCTCTCACCCAAGCTGAACGGCACTTCAGGCTTGAATATCAATGTCCGCTCATCGTCAGACAGGACTAAATTCCCCTCGTGTATACCGCTTGTTGTCCCTATTACTTCAAATATTCCGCCTTGACCATTCAATGTCCTACTTAGTTCCTCATCGCTGCGGACTATAATGTCAGACACAGGTGTAACGTACATCGCACCCGGTTCAGGAGAAACATAAATAACATGTGAACCCAGAATCGATTGCTCTTCACTTGAATCTGTCCGCGTCTTAATTCCCCTGTTGAGTCTTGCCGGTCCTCCAAATACGGCACGAACCCCTACAAACAAAATCAGGAAAACTACCTTATAATAACGACACCTACCGTTTCTGTTTCTCATGGTGCGACGGCTCCTCCATTTTGGCTTGCGCGCTTTACCCCTTCGACAGAGTCCGACGCCGGGAAGTTTAATTTCCCGATCGCTTATCGCTCCGTAATGAACCTTTCAAAAACCATCCGCACCTGTTATATTTTCAATGCGCCGAAGTGGCGGAATTGGTAGACGCGCTGGACTCAAAATCCAGTCTGGCTTACCCCAGGTGAGGGTTCGAGTCCCTCCTCCGGCACTAATCATCTTCATCGTAATTTGCGCCGGATCTCCTGAAGGAAATCTGCTGGATGATTCCCGCTCTCTGCACTCAGTAGCTCCTGACTGTAGCCACCTCCAACAGGTCTTTCCTGCACCTACCGACGCTTATCTGTCGGGTGACTCCTCGTTCAACTTCAGCGGGTTGAAATTAGTCCCGTAATCAAAATAGTCCTGATCCTCGGCCTTCTTAAGAAAATTGACAACCAAGTAAGTGAAAGGTGTCGCAACTGTCTCGTATGACGATTTCACCAGCCACTGAGACAACGCCAGATTAACGAGTACGGCCACAGGAACTGTCCCGAAGAAAGCAAGCGATATGAAAATGACCGAGTCAGCAAATTGGCCGACAAGAGTGGAGCCGATCGTTCGAGACCAGAGGTACCGGCCTTTAGTTACGATCTTCATTTTCGCGAGTACTAACGAATTGAGGAACTCGCCAACGATATACGCAACGAACGACGCTGCAAGCAAGCGAGGAGCAAATCCGAGAATTGAGCTGAAAGCTTCCTGAGAAAGCTCAGTGGTGTGGAGACTACCTGCTCGCCACACGGAAGACGGGGGGAGTTGTATGCTCAGCATGATTACTATCACCGCAAGCAGATTGCAGGCAAAGCCAATCCATATCACCATCCGTGCCCGTGAGTAACCGTAGACTTCGGTGAGAACATCGCCGAAAATATAGGAGATGGGGAAAATGATAATCCCAGCGGGAAGCACGAATGGTCCGGCGGAGAACAACTTCACGGCGATTATGTTTGAAACGACCAGGCTCGTGACAAACAGGGCCGCGATTACCGGAAGCCATCTTTCTCTAGCCACCGGCTCCCGGTTCATCTTTTGCCATGCTCCGCCTCAACCGAAATTGAGATCCCTCCGCGCACTGCAAAGTCAGCAGACACTTTGCACCAGCGAGGCGCGAGGGCTCTGACCAAATCATCAAGAATTACATTCGCAAGGTGTTCGTTGAACACACCTTCATTGCGATATGACCAGAGATAAAGTTTCAGCGATTTTGACTCCAATATTCTCTTATTCGGAATATACTGGATAATCAACTTCGCAAAATCCGGCTGAGCCGTCGCCGGGCATACACATGTGAACTCCTCCGTTCGGAGAGTCACGACATAATCTCGCTGAGGATGATGGTTGGGGAAAGTCTCAAGTTTTTTTTGAGGCTTCGTTCCTTTGCCGAGCAAAGTCAGCCCGGAGAGATCGGCTTCGTCGGTTGTCCGCGTATTGATTCTGTTCTTCATGGCGCGATTCAAGCTCTTCTCTGTTGAATTATGAATACGAAAAGTAACTTAGCTGTCGAAGAGGGAGCGATCAACAGCTTTAAGAAATGAACAAGCAACCTTGTCAGGGCAAAAGAAAACCTTGACAAGGTTGAAAACCTCTATTTCGCTCGTTCCCGGTCTTTCTTCTGGTCCTCAGCTTTCTTATCCGGTGGCGGCGGCGAGGACTTAGGCGGTGTTGTCTGTTGAGGTGTTTGCGTCGATGTGGGATTGCCCTGCGTCGGTTGACTCGTTCGCGGATGTTCACCGGGTGATTGGTTTTGCACCGGCGACTGAGTGTTGACTTGAGATTGATTCTGCCTTGGCCGCTCGGCCGGGACCTGCGGCGACGTTGGCCGATGCGCTGAGGGCGGACTTACCCTCGTACGCTCCGGCTGGGTCTGAGTCTGAGGTGGAGCCGGACTGTGCTGCTCCGGCGTACCCTGTCGCGGGCGGTCCGATCGGACCGGGTTCAGCGGAGAAGTGGGATGAGTCGGTGTCGCAACAGGACGAGGTCGCCCGGTCGGTTCAGGAGTTGAGGCTGGCCCAGAAGGAACAGCGGGAGGAGGCACATACGTATTCGTCGGCAAAGGATGATGAGGACGCCAGGGAAACTGAACTGGCGGTGACGGCTCCGTGGTTATGACTGGTGACTCTGAGGATTCGGGCGGCTCTGTTAAGATTGTCTCATCAGAGACCTTCATCCAATTTCCGCCGGGCCCGACAATGCATGTGTACTCGACCGGCCCTGACGGTGTCTGATCCACAACAGAAGCTTCTTGAAGGTCTGGTGTGAATGCAAATGAGTACCAATGTCGAACTAACGACCAGTCAGGTTGATTATCATGATAATCGATGTCCGCACCGAACGGAACAAAGCTGCCGAAGAAATTTCGTGCAGCCTCCGCCTTAACTTCCGACCAGTCTCCGAAAAAGTCACTCAGAATTTGGTTGTGTATGTCGTCAAGCAAAATTAGAATCGGATGATTCGGATCACTCGATTGCGGATGAAAGTTCCTGAGAACATACTCACTCTGCGAGGACCACGATGTTGAGGGCACTGTCGCCTCGATCTGATCCTGGATCACTGCGTATTTATACCCGTAATTTAAATTTTGAAAATCCGAATTCATAAGAAAGAAATACAAAGATGCGATGGCGTTATTGATTGGCGAATCGAGAAGCGGTTCTTCTACGACCTGAGTTTCAAGTCTCCAGCTGTTGAAGAATTTTGCCAGGAGACTGTCTGACTTTTCATTGTACGCCTCCCACAGGAGATTGACTTGCGAATCGGAAAATCCTTCCGGTTCGAAGTGTCCAAACTCGTCGCCTGCAATCTGAGGACTGTCGACAGGCGTTTGGGCGAACGTGCAGACTTGGCCAGAAAACATCTCCAAAAAGAAAAAAGCTGCCACGACCAAAACGATGCATTTCATTTTTTCGCCCTCCTAATCTAATTGACTTGATGTGTGCCATCTAATTTCTTAGACGCATGATATTGCATATAGTTTCCTCCATGTCATTGTTGTCATAGTCAAGCCTGGTACTCAGAATGGAATCGTCCTTAATTAATTTGTTGCAGCACGAAAGGCGTCATTAGTCGTGAGAACAGATTTTCGTTCAGGTCCGCTGTCGACTAATTGAAATAAGCTCTCACTGACGTCCCCCGACTAACAAACCCGCGTCGACTATGGATTTAGAAATTCATAGATGTTTCCACAGTCGAAACGAATCCCCTGCATGCTCCGGCAAAGCCCCAGGCGAAATCAACTTTGATGAGCGGGATTATGTTAATGAGAGCAAATCCTCCCTCTACCATCGGCGCGAATCCGTCGGCCGCCGCTGCGTTAGCGAAAATGCTGACATCAAACCATGCCTTCTTGATCAACGGAATGTTTGACCACGCGAAAAGGTTATGCGTGAAGTCCTGTTCTATTCCGATCATCATGAGTTTCCTGGTGATGACGAGATGCTGACCCACCGTAATCATGGCTCCTTGCTCCGCATAGCCCCCATATGAAGTTTGTATCTCGAACATTTTCTGAATGGGCAGTTGGCCGCTGGACGCCCGG
Source organism: uncultured Bacteroidota bacterium (assembly GCA_963704305.1). GTDB lineage: Bacteria > Bacteroidota > Ignavibacteria > Kryptoniales > JAKASW01 > JAKASW01. Next base: position 4,329,207 of record OY969888.1, read on the forward strand.
CCTGTCATCGATAAATTGAGATAACCAGCGGCAAAAGTCATCTGATGGGTGAAAAGACTTGCACGCCAGCTCGCAAATGAAAACGATGACGACAGGAATCGGGACGATGAAACCTCGGCTGAAGCATTTCCTATCCAGTAGCTTGAGCCCTGATCGGAGATCATGGACATACCAGTGTCAAGATATTTCCGGGTGTCCAGCCTCAGCGACAGAGTAACACTACGGAGAATGCCATCGTCGATCGGCGGATTCTCGCGGAAGGTCTGACCGTTACCGAAGATGCCATAGTTAGTATTTCTCTTCACGCTCATCTGCATTTCGTCAGTATAGTCTGCAGTCATCTCCATCGACGCGCTGAATTTCTGATGAACGATTGCGTGCCACCCTTTCGAAAGATAGTAATCTCTATAATCTGCTTTCGAGAAGAGTGCGCCAATGGTGATCTCAAATGGTGAATAAATGCTTTCCTCTTCCCTGCTTCCAAGTTTCTGGATGATACGTGCGCCAACCGAAAGGCCGCGGATGATAGAAAGATCATAGCTGGCAGAGAGGTCATATTTCCACCGCTTGTCAGAAAATCCATAACCTCCAATCATGGTCAGTTCGGTTTGGGGCAGGAGAGAACGTGTTGTCAATCCGACACCTAAATAAGAACCCTCGACTCTGTTGTAATGGAAGAAGTCGGAAAAATCGGTCACGGGCCACGCCTGAGATTCATACGGAATACGTGTGAGAAAAAGAATTGCCCGCTTGAAGAAGTTCATGTTGTTCACGATACTGTCGATCCGATGATACGCCAGAGACTCCTGATGAGTCAGCGGAAGCACTTGTTCTCTTTGCCATGCCGCTGAATCGGATTCCTCCTTCACCTCTGACAGCGAGAGGAATTTTCTGTCAAAGAAATCAGGAGGAAAAGTTTTATTGATGCTGTAATCATAAAGAACGGAGACATTGTCGAAAATAATCGGCGGTACTGGCGGAATCTTGAATTTCACTACGAAAGTTGTTTTCACTTCGATTGGCAGCCAGAACTCTTCATTATATAGAGCAAATTGTTCATCGTAGTGGATATCCTCGACCGGATCGAGCGCAGCGGAATCTGACAATCCAAGCATAGCGCGGACGAGCGCATAGCTTCCATCGGCGATGTCGACGTACCCTGTGAACAAGGGGGTAAGTTTGGTTTTCGGTTCCACCGCGATCTTGAGTAGTCTTACATCGCCCTGGTAGAGTGTGTCCACGATAGTGTAATCATAATACTCCATCGCGGAAGGTGCGATCGGTCCCACGATTGAATAGCGGTCTATCTTGACCACATCATCGTTAAGATTGAGAACCCGTCCCGGAGTGAAAATATTCTGGGCCGGAGTGAAGTTGGCAGTCTGTCTCCGCGCAGTGACTATTTCCAAATATGAATCAGGTGTCTGCGAATATCCTTTCGTCTGCGTCTCGAGTATTCCACCGATCACCGTGTCTGCCTTCTCTTTATCCAACAAAACTCTGAGAACCGTTTTGGTGTAGGCGGCGAACTCGAAGCTATGTAGCCGCGACGACCATGTCGACTTTGCTCTGATAGCCTTTTTAATAATCTCATCGCCGGGGTTGGTCGTGAGCGGATGAACGACGACTTCCGCCAATGCCACCGGAGTTTCGGAAAGCGACACATCCGACACCGTGTCATGAGAGCTCATCTCAACCGGAACAGTCATCGAATTGAATCCGACGTAGTTGACCAGGACCTTGTATGAGCCGGGAGCGAGGAGAAGACGATATCGTCCATCCGAATTCGTGGCAGTGCCTAGCGATTTGCCGATCAGCCGGATGGTTGCCCCTGGAAGTGGGTCGTGTGTCTGCGCGTTGCGCACAATGCCGGTAAGAGAGAATCGCGTCTCCTGTTGCGCGATAACAAATCTGGCCGGGATCATTGATAAAAATGCAATGACTATTAACTGTACAAAAAACCGAACCGCCTCTTTGCCCTCTCTTGCCTGACTTCTGCCGCCCAACTCTCTACTCCATTTCTGGTTTACTACTGTAATCTATGTCAATAGAAACAATCCTCTAACGACGCCGATCACAATTCCGAGTACACTCCTAAGACGAACGGGTTTTGTTGTGAGAATCAACGCGGGTCGGATTCCGCATTTAATCTGTAGCCGATCCCTGACTCGGTAAGAATAAGCTTCGGGTGTGCAGGATCATCTTCGATTTTTTTCCGCAACTGTCCCACATAGACTCGCGTGTACTGAGCCTCCTCAGCAAACGCGGGACCCCAGACTTGCTCCAAGATGTACTTGTGCGTAAGGACTCTTCCTGAATTCTTGACAAACAATGCCAGCAGTGTATATTCGGTTGCGGTAAGTCTGACGGATTCTCCAGATTTTTTTACTGTCCTTGCGGATAGATCAACTTCCAGGTCAAGGAAAACAAAAGTGGATTTTTCCTGAGGCGTCTGGTGGTGCCTTACTGCTGCTCGGACGCGCGCAAGGAGCTCGCCAGTTCGAAATGGCTTCACGAGATAATCATCCGCGCCAGCATCGAGACAGGCGACGATGTCATTTTCCGCGCTACGCACTGACAGGATCAAAATAGGCACTGACGACCATTCGCGTATAGCCTTCAGCACATCCAGACCGTCCATGTCCGGGAGACCGAGATCAAGGATAATGAGTTCCGGACGTTCCGATGCAGCCTTCGCCACTCCTTCCTTGGCTTTGCCAGCTGATCGAACCACATATCCGCTCGATTCGAGAGTTAGCTCGAGCAGACGACGAATCTGCGTCTCGTCATCAACTACGAGAATGACCGGCCCGTCAGTCAAGAGTTCTTTTCCTTTTTGACTTCGGCCCCGGCCTTTATGGGGAGGCTGATAATAAACTCGGCGCCGCCCTCCGGGCGATTCCTTGCCGTCAGTGTACCATGATGTGCTTCAACAAAGCCCTTGGCAATTGTGAGTCCGAGTCCGGTTCCACCGGTCCTTCCATTCGTAGACCTGTAGAATTTTTCAAACACTCTATCTGTATCCTTTTCCGGCAAGCCAGGACCGGAATCTGCGACAGCAATAATGCACTTGTCATCTTCGCGAAAACAGCTTATGATGATCGTCGTACCCGCAGGCGTATAAAGTGCGGCATTATGTATCAGATTTGTTAATGCCTGTTCAATCAGAACGAAGTCCAGACTGAGAAGCGGCACATCGTCTTGAACCTTCACTTCGATCCTGTGATCTGAAAGTTCTCTGTCGAGGCCCTTGAGCGCCTGGTTTATTACGTCCTGGACAGCGCACCAATCGAGCTTTGGCTGTATCATGCCCGACTCGAGTCTCGTCATATCCAACAAGTTTGCGACAAGTCTGTCCAGGCGTTGGGCCGCTACGAATATTTCTTTCATGAGCTCTTGATTTGCCCCGGACAAACTGCCGTCGGTGGAAGCATGCGCCAGAAGATTCTCGGAACTTCCGAGTATCGTCGCTATAGGAGTTCGAAACTCATGAGAGATCGAATTGAACAGTGTTTTGTACAGTCTTTCCGACTCTGCCAGAATTATTGATTTCTTGTTAACCTCATTTAGCAACTCGCGCTCGATCGCTGAAGTTATTTGAGAAATAAAATTCTCCAGAGAGGTTTCCTGATCGAGAGTCAGTTTCACATCATCCGGCAGCTTCACGCCGATTACGCCCACCGGGTAGCGTGGACCCGACATTGGGAAATAAGTGGCCTGCGCCGACGGCAGAGTGTCGGTATTCCTGCCAGCCTTTCGTTCGTTCCAGTATGCCCATGCCGCAACGCTGTACTCTTTTTCATCCGGGGAAAACGTACTTGAAGAATGCGGCCTCCTTGAAATCTCACCTTCGGAATCACCGAGGATAACCGCTACCTCGGCGTTAAAATACTTCCGGATATTGGAGACCGCACCTTTGATCACCTCATCCTGAGAATATGCGGAGGAAAGGTCTTTCGTCAGTGCAAAGAGCGCCGAAGTCTTCTCCTCACGCTGTCGTATGATCTTTTCCCGCTTCCTCACACGGGCAGAAAGAACTCCTGTCACCGTAGCGACGAGGAAGTACAAGCTCAGCAGCAGAACGTCCTCCAGAGTCCCGACGCTGAAAGTGAACCTTGGAGGAATAAACAAGAAATCCCAAGCAAGTGCACCAATTGCTGCTGCAAGCACTGTTGGCCCGGTTCGAGCCTCAACGGCAGAAGCGAGACTACAAGAAGGATAATAAAAGAGACCGTTCTGTAACCCATAAACGGAGCGAAAGGAAAGCAAAGGAACGCGGTGAGAAGAACCGATGCGACTGCAACAGAATATTGAGAACCGGTGGATTGCATACCTGAAAAAAGTTTTGGCCTCGCCCTCCCAGTCTCCCCGGCCTCCTGTCCGACAATGTATATGTCAAGATCCGCGCTCCTCTGCATAAGATCCTCGATGAGGCGAGCAGCACGAGAGAAGTAAGACCTATTCGGTTTCCCAACAAGAATTTGACTTGCATTCTGCTCCCGCGCGACGCGAATAAGAGCATTCGCGACGCTCTCATCTGCCGTGGTCACAATCTCCGCTCCGAGCTCGTGAGCGAGCTTCATGTTCTTCGCAAGCTGTTCCTTCTCATCACTGCTCAGCTTGCCGGAACTCTCAACGTAAACGACAACCCACGACGCGTCCATCGTGTAAGAGACTCTTCTCGCCCAACGGATTACAGAAATAGAATGCGGACTCGGACTAATAGCTGCAATCAAACGCTGGCCCGATTTCCACGGACCTGATATTCGACGACCCTGCATGTACTCGCGCAACTGCCGGTCTACTCTCTCAGCCGTGAGCCGCAGCGACATTTCTCTCAACGCCGAGAGATTTCCTTTTCTGAAGAAATTCTCTACTGCCTGCCTGGAACGCTCCGCGGTATACACCTTGCCTTCTTCGAGACGCTTCAACAGCTCGTCGGGAGAAATGTCTATCACTTTCACTTCGTCTGCGGCTTCGAAGATTGAATCGGGAACAGTCTCTCTCACCGTGCTGCCGGTTATTTGGGTGACCGTGTCCGCTCTGCTTTCGAGATGTTGCACATTCAGAGTCGTATATACGTCGATGCCATGGTCCAGAATCTCGAGAACATCCTGGTATCTTTTCGTGTGGCGGCTGCCCGGCGCATTCGTATGAGCAAGCTCATCCACGAGCACGACTCTCGGCTTCCTCGCAAGAATGGCGTCGATGTCCATTTCTTCGAGAGTCGTACCACGATATTCTATCTTCTTTCTTGGAATTACCTCCAGACCCAGAACGAGCTCTGCCGTTTCCAACCGCTTGTGTGTTTCGATGAAACCCACAACCAGATCAATTTGGTTCGACACGGCATCACGAGCCTCGCTCAACATAGCGTACGTCTTCCCGACACCCGCGCACATTCCGAAAAATATTTTCAGTTTCCCTTTTTCGCTCCGCTCTTCTTCTTTTCTTATGAGGTTAAGAAGTGCATCCGGGTCCGGGCGGGAGTCGTTTGTTTCTGACATTGCAACAGTAATTTAACCACATTAAGGGAAGAAAAAGAAACGCGGGGGGAGTCTCACTTCGTCCAGAATTGGATAATCAAACCGCCGATTATTATCAATGTGATGCCCGCCCACCTCGTCCCCGGAATTGTTTCTTTGAAAATGAATCGGCTAAAGAGCACTGTCATCAAAGTGAAAACCGCTATATAGACCCCAAGCAATTTAGAGAAGTCCCACCGCAATGTGTTGACAACAATTCCATAGCAACCCAGTGCGACAAGGCCGACGACTATGAACCAGATGCCCATCCCGCGCATCCCTTTCCGAATGAGGGCATCGCCGCCCACTTCGAGCGCGGCAGCTGCGAGAAAAACAATCAGGGCAAACGAATTCTTCATTACTGTTTATGCCGGGCGCTGTCCATCCTACCACACGGAACAGCAATGATGAAACCCCTCACACAATTCTCAGCGCCACGAGCAACATGTCGATCAGTTTAATGCCGATGAAAGGTGCAATAACTCCGCCGACGCCATAAAAGAGAAGATGCCTTCGCAGTAAATGAACTGCGCTTACAGCACGGTACTTGACACCTCTCAATGCTAAGGGGATCAGTGCAACTATTATCAGAGCATTGAATATGACGGCGGATAGAATTGCACTTTCAGGCGTGGCAAGCTTCATAACGTTGAGTGCATTCAGTACCGGATAAGTCGTAGCGAAAGCTGCCGGAATAATGGCAAAATATTTCGCAACGTCGTTCGCGATGCTGAACGTCGTGAGAGTTCCGCGCGTCATAAGGAGTTGCTTCCCGATCTCGACAATCTCCATCAACTTGGTAGGGTTGCTGTCAAGGTCGATCATGTTTGCGGCCTCGCGGGCTGGCTGGGTTCCGGTGTTCATCGCGACTGCAACGTCTGCTTGAGCTAACGCCGGTGCATCATTTGTGCCATCGCCTGTCATCGCAACGAGCCGTCCGCCACTTTGATATTGGCGAATCAGTTTGAGTTTATCTTCAGGCTTCGCTTCTGCGAGGAAATCATCGACGCCGGCTTCGGCCGCGATAGCAGTAGCAGTCAGCGGATTGTCGCCTGTTATCATCACAGTTTTTATTCCCATGCTTCTGAGCTGGGCAAAACGTTCCTTGATTCCACCCTTGACGATATCTTTCAGGTGTATCACGCCGAGGACTTCCGCATTCTCCGCAACTACGAGAGGCGTTCCACCCTTTCGCCCGATGTCCTGAACCAGCTGTTCAACCTGCACCGGATATTTCCCGCTATTCTGTTCAACGAATTTTCTGATCGCGTCGGCTGCGCCTTTCCGTATGCTTCGAAATGATGCTCTGCCGTCCGGTTGGATGTCCACTCCGCTCATTCGTGTCTGTGCGCTGAATGGAACAAATTGTGCCGCAATCTGCTGTATGTCTCTCCCGCGCAAGCCGTATTTCTCTTTTGCCAGAACGACGATCGATCTTCCTTCCGGCGTCTCATCGGCTAGCGATGCGAGCTGGGCCGCATCAGCCAGGCGGTCCGGTGAGATTCCGGACGCGGGGACGAACTCGGTCGCCATACGATTGCCGAGTGTAACCGTGCCTGTTTTGTCGAGCAAGAGAACGTCCACATCTCCCGCCGCTTCGACTGCTCGTCCAGAAGTCGCAATAACATTATGGCGTATCATCCGGTCCATGCCGGCAATTCCTATGGCGGATAAGAGTCCTCCTATCGTCGTTGGAATGAGGCACACGAGAAGCGCGACGAGAACGGTTACAGTGACCGGCGTTCCCTGGCCCGCAGCCTGAACGCTGAACAAAGAGTAAGGAAGAAGCGTGACGCACACCATCAAGAAAATTATCGTGAACGCCGCCAACAAAATATTAAGTGCGATTTCGTTGGGCGTCTTTTGCCGTTTTGCGCCCTCGATCAAACGAATCATCTTATCAAGAAATCCGGCACCGAGATCGGCGGTCATCCGTATCACGAGCCAATCTGAAAGCACACGGGTTCCGCCGGTGACCGCACTTCGATCACCGCCCGATTCGCGGATAACCGGCGCACTCTCACCTGTTATCGCGCTCTCGTCGACAGATGCAATTCCTTCGATCACTTCGCCATCTGCCGGAATTATGTCTGCAGCCTCAGCTATGAAGCAGTCTCCTTTATGAAGCGAAGTGGACGGAACGAGCGTGTGCTTTGAACCGTGGCGAGGCTCCTTGAGAAGTTTTGCCATCGTTTCGCGGCGTGCCTTTCGCAATCCCTCGGCCTGCGCCTTGCCGCGCCCTTCCGCAAGTGCTTCTGAAAAATTGGCGAAGAGAACGGTGAACCACAGCCATAGCGAGACGGTGCCGATGTACCATGCCGGAGCTTCGCCGTGACCGACAAGGGCCTGGATCCACAGCCCGGTCGTGAGCACACTTCCCACTTCTACCACAAACATTACCGGATTGCGCATCATGTTCACCGGATTCAATTTGAGAAATGAATCCGTGAGCGCTCGCCTCAGGATTTCTTTTGTGATACCCAGTGGTTTTCTGGAATGTGAAGTTTCTGTAGACATAAATTAAGACTCCTATTTCAATAGAAGACCTAACAGGCTTTGGAAACCTGCTAGGTCTTATTCAATTCAATGAATCATCATTAAATGTTCGACAATCGGACCAAGCGCAAGTGCCGGGAAGAAATTGAGTGCACCGACGATCAGGATCACCGAGATCAGCCAGAAAATGAATAACGGCGTGTGAGTCGGCAGAGTCCCTTCGCTCGGCGGCACTTTCTTCTTGCGAACCAAAGACCCCGCAAGCGCTAATGTGGGAATAGCCAGCCAATACCGGCAAATAAACATAGCGATAGCACCTGTAATATTCGGGAAAGGCGCGTTTGCACTTACGCCAGCAAAGGCACTTCCATTATTATTCCCCTGCGACGTGTATGTATATAAAATTTCACTGAAGCCGTGTGGACCAGGATTGTCTATGAGAGCTAGTCCTGCAGGAACCACGACTGCCAGCGCCGTGAATATCAATACCACAATGGGCATTATTAGAATAAGAAGTGACGCCATCTTCATATCGTAGGCTTCAATCTTGTGTCCCAAATATTCCGGCGTTCTGCCGACAAGAAGTCCAGCGACGAATACTGCGACAATCACGAACACCAGCATTCCATAAAGACCAGAGCCGACGCCTCCAAAGACAACTTCACCAAGATGCATCGCGATAAGTGGAATCAATCCGCCAAGAGGTGTATAAGAATCATGCATAGAATTGACAGAGCCGTTCGAAGCTGAAGTTGTTGTCGTCGCCCACAATGCAGAATTGGCGATCCCAAATCTTACCTCCTTACCTTCCATGTTACCGCCGGACTCGAGTGCACTTGCAGTTTGATCGACACCAAGTTTAGCGAGTAGCGGATTCCCACTTTGTTCAGACGGATAACACACAAAGATCATTGCAACAAGTATTATCATCATGGTTGCAATCAAAGCCCAGCCTTGGCGTCTGTCGCCGACCATAGTTCCGAAGGTAAAACAGAGCGCAGCTCCGATAAGCAGAATTGCGATAACTTCAAGAAAATTTGAAAGTGGAGTAGGATTCTCATACGGATGAGCGGAGTTCACATTGAAGAATCCTCCGCCATTCGTCCCGAGCTGCTTGATCGCAATCTGCGACGCAGCGGGGCCAACTGCCAAAACCTGCTCGACGACCTTTGTTCCGCTCGTGTCCGCGGGCGGCTGTACGAAATTCGCAGTTGCATACGAAGAAAAAGTCTGCACGGTACCTTGTGACACAAGGAACAGTGCAAGGATTATCGCCAAAGGCAACAGGACGTACAGCACGCTTCTCGTCAAATCGACCCAGAAATTTCCGAGAGTCTTCGCCGAATGGCGTACAAGACCGCGAATGAAGAGAACAAGGACAGCGATTCCTGTCGCTGCTGAAACAAAATTCTGAGTGGTCAGCGCCAGCATCTGCGTCAGGTAACTCATGGTTGTCTCGCCGCCGTATCCCTGCCAGTTGGTATTGGTTCCAAAACTGACTGCGGTGTTGAACGATGAGTCGGGACTTACCGCACCGAAGTGCATTGGATTCAATGGGAAAAATTGTTGAAGCCGCTGCAGTCCATATACGATCGCAATACCAAACACGTTAAAGATCAGCATCGCGATCGCGTTTTGCTTCCAATCCATCTCTTCGTCAGGGTCGATACAAGAAACTCGATATATAAATTTCTCTATCGGACCAAAGATGGGATGCAAGAATGTCCGTTGACCTTGAAATACCCTTGCCATGAACTCACCAAGTGGCTTGGCAAGAAGCACCAGGACCACCAGGTAAAGAATAATCTGAAATATACCATTGAGTGTCATTCGAATTTCTCCGGCCTAAGCAGTGCAATGAACAAATAGACAAACAAAGCGAGAGATATGGCGCCCGCGATTAAATAGAGCCAGTTCATGATCTTCCTCCTGACTTCTGTTCTTCAATCGATGATGATTTAGCAACTTCGGGAGGGAGTTCACATATCTTCATCAATCCCCACGTCAGGAGAAGAAGTGCCGCTGTGATTCCAAGATAGATTAAGTCTGTCATCATTTCTCCTTCATTTGCATATTGTCTAATGCCAGGTTCAGTTTCAGAACGTTGACTCCGGGTTCACCGATGAGTCCCAAGAATCTTCCTTCTGTATATTTGTCCACGAGAGCGCGAACCTGATCTGTACTCAATCCGCGGACTCTCGCAACTCTCGGAAGCTGGTACAGTGCTGCGGCAATGCTAATGTGTGGATCGAGTCCGCTTCCCGATGAAGTCACTAGATCGACTGGGATCGGTTGAGTGTTTAGCGAATCAACTTTCTTCAGATCGCTGATTCTTTGATTGACTTCAGCAAGGAGAGCCGGATTGAGCGGGCCATAATTTGAGCCCGTGGACGCTGCCGCGTCATACTGATACGGTGATGTTGGCGAAGGCCTGCTCCAGAAATATTTCGGATCGCTGAAAGGTTGCCCGATCAAGGACGACCCAACAATTCTTCCGTCCTTCTTTATCAGACTTCCATTCGCCCGCGAAGGGAAAACGAGTTGTGCGATTCCGGTAATTGCTAATGGGTACAGTAAACCCGTTAAGACGGTGAATAGCAGGATGCTAATCGCCGCGGTGCGGAGATGTTTTAAAAACATATGTCTGCTCGTAGCTGATTAAACTTATTGCGTCCCGTAAAGAGAATGCGAGACGATCTTTTCGGGATAAATATTGTAAAGCTACCCCATGTTCGGCAATTAAAGGAGTGTAAAAAGAGAGGGAAAAGTTATTAAGATTTCATAAAGAACTCATTGTTGTTTGCAATAGATCGCTATCTTGGACCTGTTGCCCAGAGGTCATTTATCGTCCAAAGGATCGCCTCGCGGAAATCGACGCCATAAGTTGCACGAATCCGCCTTCGGTTGATTTTGAGTTTCCTTGAGCCGTCGAATTCATTCGATGGCGTGCTCGCCTCGCCCCGCGGGAGCGGGAGAAGGGATGAATGAAATTTGATGATGGAACAGGAAAAGAGTTGTTGTTTCAAGATGGAACGGATAAATTTTCGACAGATATAGGTGCTGGAGTGCCGGCCAATAATATGGACTTACTGAAAAGATGTGAGTAGCCCCAAAAATATGGCTTGAGATTTTGGAACGTATGGAAATAACGTAATTGGATATTCAGTTTCTTCCACATAAAGGATAACGAGCAACGAAGTCATGAATTTCAGAGAAAAATTTGGAGAAATCTATCAGATCAAAAACAGGGCGGCCAGGGGACGAGAATTCGAGAAGTTCTTAAGAGATTTCTTTAGAGAAAACAACTACGATGTGAACCTAAACCCCCATACTGCAAGGCCACGGCAGTCTGATCTTCTTGTAAGTGCAGGCGGAGCGTCTATCTTGATCGAGGCTAAATGGCAAAAAAGAAAAACAGATATAAGCGATGTTGATGATCTGAGGAACCGTTTGCGTCGGACGCCTCCTGATATTATCGGGGCACTATTCAGCATGTCAGGTTTTACCAGAGACGCAATTAACAGTGTTGAGAACGACATAACCCGCGAAGTATTATTGTTTTCTCCGAATGAAGTTATGTCTTTAAAGAATTATGAGATCGCAATAGATAAGTTGATTGAAAGAAAACGCGATTATCTCCGAGCAAATAGAACTGTATGGTTTTACGCGGATAATGAAAAGATCAAAACATCTCACAAGTTGGAGTCATCGCGCTTAGCTTTTTTTCAAAAAGGGAACTCCTCGAGGTCGGTTGCCTCGGAATCTTCGGATATGATTGATTGTCTTTTCGCTCAAGATATTCCTGATACGACATGGGGAAGTTACAGTCAACAGAGCGCATTATTAGCATTGGACTTACGCGACAATAATTTTAGGTACATAGAACAAATCCTTTCGTTAATAGATGAGCAATTTGGCCTCTCGGACAACGGAAGTTACTCCATCAGGCAATGGAATGTATCGTGGTTTGGCTTTGGTGCATTGAATTTTCTTCAAGATGCAAAGGATTGGAGGAACCGTTACGAAAGGAATCCTCCCGAGCATGTTCATCATTCAGAAAGTTTAGCATATTTTGATTCATTTGAAAGCGGGTGGATGTGCCTATCTTTTCAACAAACAATTGATCCGAACGAAAAGATAAATTCCATAATCCATCATGGAGAGTTGTTGATTCAGCTACCGGGAATTCCTTTGGATTTCTCAATGCTCAAGAAGTTCTGTCGAGAGATCGATAACCAAGAGGCACAATTTGAATTCACACTTTATCATAAGATCTTTTCGAGAAGGCTTAGGAAACCAAGGAAACTTGAGGTCGTCGCCGAAATCGTTCAGAAAGATGACTATGAGGAAGATTCTCGATACGTCGCTGGCCTAGTAGTTAAAAATCCCTTCTTCAAAAAGAAAGGCTTTCCAAAAGAATTGATGACTGATAATGACCTTTATTTAGATAATCTTACCAAACTTGAATTTCTTGTATGTGATCTGAGAGACTGGTATGAACTCGGCGACAGAATAGATGCTTTCGACCTTTTCAAATTGGAGGCCATGCAAGTAGGTGAGACTTTGATTATGCATCCAGTATGCACATGGCGTAACATTGTAAAAAGAAAGCGGACTCCGCCCCAATCATCTGAGTCTACGAAGAGACATCTTAATCAACTCCGCAAAGAGTACAATAAATCAAAAGAGATTGAAAGCTCACTCAGGAAGATTAAAAGATAGCCCACTCTATATGCGTGACTCTGTCATTAAAAGTAGGTGTACGCGCATGATTAAGAGGGAAAACGTCTGAAGATTTTCTATGTTGTTTTCCAGGTTTCTCCTACGATGAGAAACCATGACTTTCACACTATCGAAGGTGCGTTGGCTTCTTGTTGGGTGCGGGCTGAGAATCCACAGAGCGCTATTCGAGAAGCTAAATTTTTTGTGCGCAAATATGATTGGAGGATACAAGGTATTGAAACTCTGCCAATTGAAGTGGAAAGGGAGAATTTTATTGGTAAGGATGTTGGCATGCAGTTGTTTGAGAAATGCCAACTTGAAGGTATATCGATGGCATTCAGCGCTTGGTCAAGGGATGGCAAGTCGAGTAGCGGACCAGTCACGTTAAAACCTTTCTCAACTCTAGACCGCGAGGAATTCATCAACAGACGAAAGGAACTGTCGCTTGATGGACGATGTCTGCATTATGATTCTGGCGATAGATGCAACGAAATAATTAGTGCCCATTCTATTCAGAAGAACAAGGCTTTATCCGAAATCGCAAAAGACGGACACGTTTACGTTCTTAATTATGAATTGGGCAATCTTATCAAGACGCAAGGCAAAATCACCTACGAGAAAAGGGGTATCAATAAAGTATCTACTTTTCTAGGGTTTTGCGGGAAGCATGATATCGAACTCTTCAAACCGATAGACAATTATGCTCTAATTCCTACAGACCAGCAAGTGTTACTGTATGCATATAGATCCATGTGTAGAGAGATTTTTGTTAAGGAAAATGCATATAGGTTTTGGGAAACATCTCTTTCGGGTACAGAGGATCAGCCCGCGATTACAGATCTCATTTCGACTGTAAGAGAAGGAACGGCACTTGGATTAAAAAACTTATTGAGGCACAAGGAAGTGTACGACACTTCTCTTCTCCGTCACAATTATGAGAAAATCAGATATGTTATTTTTCTTTCTAAGAAAAAGCCTTTTGCGGCATTTTCAGGTTTGATTTCTCCTGACTACGATTTTCTTGGGCAGCTACTACAAGATTTAACTGACAAAAACCTTCTGACGGAATTGATTACCTTCTGCTCCGCGCCAATGCAAAATGGTGATTGGGGGTTTCTCTTCGCTTGGCATGACTCAAATACAAAAGTGTGTGTCGATTATATGAGGTCTTTGGCCGCAATGATGCATGATGGACACAAGTTGGACGATATGCTGTTTCGATTAATAATCAAGAATTGCGAAAACCATGCGTTTTCTCCCTTTTGGTGGGAGAGTCTTTCCCAAGAAAAGAAAGATGAAATAACCACAGCGGTCACCAATATGGCAAATTTGTTCGATGAAGTTAGTCCTACCTACCTGATGGAAGGTTTAGAGGGAATCGCTGAGTGGGACCTTAATAATGTCATATCAAAAATGGAATAAACATAATGTTTCAATCAGTGATGGAGCACCATAGCATTGCTTTTCTATTGCATTAGGTCCACGTCAATTGGGCAGCTTAGAGTTTTGGGAAAGCAGGTACAGTCTTAAATCCTTACGCAGAAGTTGAACTCCAGCACAGCGTAAAGGTTCTCAAAGAAACAAACCTGGCGCTCTTTTCGCGACGGCTTAGCCCGATTGCAGCTTAGGGAAAACCTACCACTGTCGGAGCTTAACGTCATTCTTTGATCATCACAAGCAGCATTTTGAAACGCTGCACCGCAGTTGCCGAGTGAGGAACATTGGCGGGGAGAATTATGAATTCACCCTTGCCGACTTTGGCATTTTTCCCTCCGACAACGAATTCTGCTTCACCGTCGAGGACTTCCACAAAGGCATCGAAAGGAGCCGTGTGCTCGCTTAACGATTGTCCCTTGTCGAAAGCAAATAGGGAAATCGTGCCTCCTTTCCGCTTAATCAATTGTTTGCTGACAACCGAATTTTCGGAGTATTCAACAGAACCGGCTATCTTCATTGCCTGTGATCCAAATGGTTTCTTCTCATCCATCATTGCCTCGCTCCTTTATCGTATCTCATTTCTAAAATCATCTCCTGGTCATCTTTCCAGTGTACCGTCTTCCTTTGCATTACGACGAAACAAATGCGGGGGTCTCGAAGAAACAACCTTGGCGTTCTTTTCGCGGCAGATCGTTCCGGCAGTGCAAGCGAACGGTAAGAACAAACGCGGCAGAGTATTCGGTGGTTTAGACAATCACACCTTAACGACGCCAAGATCGATAAGACTGTGCGCAGTATCGAGGACAGTTTCCTCTGTCGGTCTCGGAACCCAGCCGAGCACATTGCGGGCATGACCGGCATCCGTGTTCCGGATCCTGCCAAGTTCGCCGGTGATTTGCCTGACGGTCGGATCGAACATCGCGACTAACTTCACCAGAAAGTCCGGCAATCCGCGCGTAGGCACCTTCTTCGCTTCGCTGCCAAGCCTGCTTTTAAGAATGCGGGCGATGTCAATCATTTTAAGGAACGGTCCCGCGCAAACGAAGCGCTCTCCCGCCATATTGGGAGCATTCAACGCGCGCACATGCATGTCTGCGACATCCCGGACATCAACAATACAAAAGCCGATGTCAGGACAACCCGGCAGCGAGCCTTCAAGGAGTCTCTTCACGATCTCGGTCGATGTGGAAATATCTTTGCTCCAAACCGGTCCAAGTACCCCGGAAGGATTGACCGAGCAGAATTCCATATCCCCACCTTCTGCGGCAACCCAATCGCGCGACGCGCGCTCGGCGATGGTCTTGGATTTAACGTAGGGCTGGAACGTCAGGGCTGGCGACATTGGTCCAATCGCTCTCGGTATAGGTTTGTACCTTACTGCCGTGGCCATAGGCGACGGCGGCGCATGAGGAGGTCATGACGAAGCGCTTCACTCCGGCGGCCTTCGCTGCGCGCAAGACGCGAAGCGCACCATCGCGTGCTGGTACGATAACCTCATCTTCATCTTTGGGCACACCTGGCGGAAATGGCGACGCAAGATGTGCAACGTGGCTGCATCCGGCCATGGCATCTGCCCAGCCGGCGTCGGACATCAGATCGGCGGCGAAGAATTTTACTTTAGCATAATCGACATTGATGAGTTTGCGAACTTCGGTTTCGCGGGCAAGATTTCGGATGGTTGTGTGTACCATCCAGCCCTCGTTGACCAGCTGCCTGATCAGGAATCCTGCGATGTAGCCGCTGCCACCCGATACCAATACATTGCCTGGCATATTATCTTCCTTCCGACTGAAAATAGTCTTGTCAAGTAATTATTCCTTGTTTTTGGCGCAACGACCGGGACTGCGCCGAAGTTCCGTCGGGCAAGCGACTATATTCGTATTAATGCCAAGCTTGATAAGGCGCGCGTCGTGAAATACTTTCGTGAAGCGGGACTTCGATATGTCTCTTCCCAAACTGAGCTTGCGAAGAAGAGTGAGAAATATCCCACCGAATGGCATAGGCCAGGTGGGATATTCTTTTGATCAAAAACGGGTTTTACTTCTTACCCAGCACTGCGTCCTTGCAGGCTTTCGCTACTCGAAACTTAACAACTGTCTTCGCAGGAATTTGAATTTGCTCGCCCGTCGCAGGATTTCTTCCGAGACGTGCTGCTCTATTCACGAGCACAAGTTTTCCAATTCCTGGAATCGTAAATGAGTTTTTTGCTTCGCGGTAGGCCAGATCTGCAAGTTCATCCAGAAATGCGGCGGCGACCTTTTTCTTCAGCTCGAATTGTTTGGCCATATAATCTGCCACTTGGGACTTTGACATCGCTTTTCCCATATCTGCTCCTTTCAATTTGTGAGTTCAAGGAACATTATTAAGAAAATGGAACAATGATTCAACCTATTTGGTGGTGACTGAATTTGGGCGTTCACACAAATCCGCATTGTCGTGCCAGCTCCGTGTCAAGCACGCATGCGTGAAGAAACACAATTCAGCGTGCAGGCACGGGGTCAACTCCAGCTGGCATACGGACCTAAGGAAACCGGATTCCGGCTCGCAGCTGACATCATGCTGGGAAAGGTTTCGCCGTAACGACGATGGAGTTGAGTATGAATCGCCAACACCTCTTTGACGTTCTTTGTCGGCATTCCACAAGTTGAAGCTGCATTCTCACGTGCGTTCTGATTTCCGGCCGACACGCCACGGAGAAGACCCAGAAGAACGCGCACAAAACTCCGAACCACCAGGGATGACCTTGTGAGTGGGTGGGAATGACAATCCATAGGGAGAGGAATGCCGCAATGACGAATGCACAAAGTGTCTCCTATTTGCGCGTCCGCCTTGTGGAATTTTATTCTGATATGGAATCAAAACCTATAAAGAAAAAACAAAATACGGACCAACCTGATAAACGAGAAGAACCGGCGCATACTGTGATTGCTATTCGTTACATCGCGAGATCCGACAAACGATAATCGAATAAGAGGGCTAGACGCGCACTCATCCTCAGTTTTCTTTTCGTCAACCGCGATCTGATTCGAGCCTCTTCCTCCTTCTGAAGAGTTTTGTCGAGAGAGCGACACTTCAAAATTTATTAGTCCTTTTTTCATGCGTACAAGTATCGTTAATGCTCGAGGTGTCTAGCAATCAATAAACTGTAAAAGAATATCGCGTCAACATAAAAAACTCATAAACGTGCATGTCTACCGCTTTGGCGCATTCAAAACGTTGCGATGACACCAACAAGGAGTGTCGGCTGTGAAGTCTTTGTCGGCGAAGCCAAGCTTGCCGATACAAAAGAATTTCCGTTCGCAAAGTCGTCACGCGCTTCGAGCCTCAAGATTATCGGATCCCATGGACGGTACTCATAAGTGGCGGTGACTTCCTTAAATGTTGCTTTTGGAAAAGTTGCGGTCGTCGTATAGCCATCAGGGTCGTAATAGATTTCACCTCGCAAAGCAATGTCCGATTTGGAACCACAATTATACTTTGCATAAATTGCGATTCCCTTCCACATGTCCAGGAAACCTGCCACGCGTTCTCTGCCATAAGTAGCATCGAGAGCAAACGAAAGATTGTCTCCTGCCTGCTGTGTCACGATTAATTCCGCCACGTCCTTCTTACCATATGGCACACCTGTCGGCTGTTCGAATCCGCTCATACCGTTTAATGTGATCGTCGTTGCAGATGTCGGAGAATAGTTCAAACCCAATCCCACAGACTTTGACTTGTTGTTGTCGACAACGGTATTCCAGCTGTTCACGATATGAAGAGCTACGGTGAAATTGCCTGAAAGCGGAAAGGTCAATCGCATCCCCATGTGATAATACGGAATCGCCCAGGCAAACATCAGCGAACGACTGTAATTCCAGTTCCCGTTCGATTCGATCACTTCATAACCCATCATCGTCGCAAATTTTCCAACGTCTACTGTTAAACCTGAGCCGATAGGAACAACGGCAGTGAGGTAAGCCTGTTCCACTAAGTTCAGAGTGCTGCTTGATGGAGTTGTTGCTCCTGTCAGTGGATTCAGCAGGCCCTGGACGACGTCATTTCCCGTCCCAAAACCGATGTCGACACGGAAGCCGACCGGCTGAGCTTGTTCCTGCACCGTGAGCTTGGCAAGGTTCAAACCAAATTGGTTTTCATAAATGTCGAAGTTTCTCAGTTGATTCAACTGGTTAGAAGGGCTATTGAAGTTCTTGCTGTAGTAGACATCAACGAACCCGCTCCAGAATATCTTCGACTGAGTTGAGGTGGATGTGGAATCTGCCGCAAATGCGACTGTCGCCAGCAGAATGTCGAAGAATATTGCCTTTCCTAAAAATGATTTTGTCACGTAACAATCCTTTCTTTTGGTTATTGAAGCCAGCGAACTAACTCGCTCTCGATCTCATGCGTTTCGACCTGAATTATTTTCTCCACCGAAGAGACCAGTATCTTTCCGCCGCCCGTGCGTTCAGCGAATCCGCCTTCGATAATTGCTGAAACAACGGGCACGACCAGTGCGTCCGGGACTATCACTTCGAGCTTCGTTTTCGGCACGAAATCAATTTCGTAAACTCTCCCTCTGTAAATCTCCTTGATGGCTGCCCGATCATCAATTCCCTTCGTCTCGGTCGCAATTATATCGCTAGCTCCCGCTTCGAAGAGTGAGTGGCAGATTTGGTCCGCAACGTCTGACCCTATAATGACTTCGAGTTTTTTCATAGCGAGGAAAATATGGTTACCTCGAAGTGCACAGTGCAATCAAGGAAGTGTAAAAGGATAAGGGGAAGGCGTGAAGAAATCATAAAAAAGTCTGTGGGCGCATCGACCTGCAGTCTACAACCGATCAATCGAACTGGGAGCAGCGAACACATATTCCAGGAATTCTATACCCTCAGAACCGGTCTATACTATTTCGCAAACTGGAGAACTTATCGGTGTCGCGCCCGTTAATACGATTCCTCAGGACCTCACGACTCTTCAAGCATTCGGCACGAATGGTGTGGCGCGGCTACAACATACATGACCAGCATGGGTCTCTACAGCACGGACTACAAGGAGAACGACCAGCAGTACAAAGGAGATTTCAAATTCCCGCTGACGCTTGGGCCCGACGTATCAGGCTACTTCAAGTTTGGAGGAATATACCGGTACAGTTATCACACGAACGATCAAACCACTCCATTCGCGACGCCAACTGCAGGGCTGCAGCTCAACACCAAAATGCTAAATGCCATCGACAATCAGTTCGACGTAAAATACAGCGGATCCACCGGAGAGTATCCTGGTACTATTTTTACGACGACTGATTCAAAACTTCTGGGAACGTTCCTGAGCGACCAGTTCGGTCAGATCTACTGGGCACCAAACGCGGGGTTCCTGAATTCTATTGTCAATTATGTCGCAAGCGACACAGCGCTAGTAGGAGGTGCGCAAGGTGGCTGGCAATACGGCCCCTTCCAGCAGCTTGCGAACGACTACAAGTACGTCGAGAAGTACTATGCCGGATACGTGATGGGAAATGTTAATATCGGGTCGAAGTTCATGGTTGTAGGCGGGACGCGCTACGAAGAGGATCGATCATTGTTCTTCGCGTTCAACATGAAAGACACCCGGGATGTACACAACCAGCAAGCGGCGCTCAGTTCCTCACCTACTGGGTCTACCTGCCAGGAAGTGAAAAGATCCCTGACAGTCTGAGAATTGATTTGTATGCCCAAGATACAAGAAACTACACGTGGGTCGAGACGATTAATTATGCCGTGGACATACCTAAGGACAAGTGGTATCCCCTTTCATTTCCCCTGACTCAAAGTTATATAAGTAACCGAGGTTTCGACATCGTTAATGGTCAAATCAACATAACTGGGATTCAAGTCTTTCCGACCGACTCGGCATGGAGCGGCGCCATTTACGTCGACAGCTTGACTCTAGTCGGCAATAAGCTGGCGGTTATCGACGGCTTCGGCACTCAGACTGACCTGTCGAAGTATATGATCACTACTCCAGTTCACAACATCGATAGCATCACTGCGGCGACTGCATCGGATACTAATGGGGTTACGCATCGCGCCATGGCGGTTTGGATCGATCTCGATACAACTTCCGCCGGCGGGTATGGATCATGGTTCGGATGGAACAATTTTAAAGAAGCGTCTGTCGTCTCCGATGCTTTCTATTATGCTCTTGCGATCTGGATCTACATTCCTTTGACGGATACTATTCCGTCTGGCGTGGATTTCCAACTTTTCGGTCAGCCGGTGACGAACGGTTATCCGTGGCGCGTAATCACCGACAATGTCCAGGCACAAATACCGAAGGGGGTATGGTATCCGATATACTGGCCTTTGAAAGCGTTGAGCATTGGCGATTCCGCTAAATTCTACCTGGCTGGTGACGGCAGTATGGATATAAATCAGTTTGGCATACAGGTGGGAAACTGGGGAGCACCGAAGCGGCCGTGGAAGTCGGTAATCTACGTTACAGATGTTGAGTTAGTAGGTCATTCAACTGCACCACCTCCGCCAGTTTGGCTCGCAGCAGATTTTAAAACCAAAGGGACAGGCGTCATTAATGGTTTGAACGGCTTCAAGACTCCTTCATTTGCAACCACGGGAACCATAACTTCATTTACTGATTTGATAAATGGAGGCGTCTACACACTTAAAGGATCCATGACTCTGTCCAAGTTAACTCAGGTCTTCGCCGCTGTTCGCGACAGCGTTCCGATGATGGATACCAGTTCCGACAAGGCAACCGGGGTCTCACTTAATATACTTCTCCCGTCCGTCATGCCTAGCCACGGAGTCGTGCAGCTATATGTAAGCGGAGGCGCGAACGACAGTGCTGCGGTGGTCGACACGATCGGCAGTCAAATCAAAACAGGTTCGTGGACAAAGCTGATGATTTCTGGCCTTGACGTCCTCACGACGAGCGGCAAATTCAATCCGGCGCTACCTGCGGAGATTGGTGTCGTGGTCCATTATCCCGCCCCTTACGATACGACGATTTGGGCAGGCAACATTGAAATCGACAGCGTTAATGTTTACGGCATTTCGTTCTCCAAGAGACTCTCGGATGAGAACAACATGACAACGGGAGTCGAAGCGACCAACAGTCATGTCCCGAAGGTTTACCAGCTCTACAGCAACTATCCCAATCCGTTTAATCCGACAACGATCGTTCAATACGATCTGCCAAGAGCCTCAAAAGTTGTCTTGAAGGTTTATGACGCTCTCGGATGAGAGGTTGCAACTCTGGTCGATGGAAATGAAGCCGCCGGAACTTATAAAGTCACTTTTGATGGAGACAGATTGGCTAGCGGCGTCTATTTCGTGAGGATGCAGGCTGGCGACTATTTACATATTCAAAAGATGATGTTGTTGAAATAAAAACCGTTAGCCTTCTGAATATTTTCCCGTCCCGGCTCCCGGAGACCGGGACGGGATGATTTTCAGTGGATCGTTGCATGAGTCCGATGTTCCACCATGTTAGCCTGCTACGTCGCTCAAACGTTCGTCAAGGTTCAAGCTTCGCAATCAGGGCCGGAAGCCATGATGCAAGCCCGCGGGTCAGAGTTCCGACATTCTTCCTGACGCGACAAAACATGGCATTGATAAAGTCAGGATAGTCTGTAGCCCGGTGCCTTCCTGCGCGACTCTTCCATTCCTCTTCTTACCGATCACGATCAAGCGATCAGCCCATGTCTCAAGAGAATGGTAACTGATCCCGTCCGCATTGTCTGCACCGACGATGGTTTGCATTCATATCGCAGCCATGATAGTCTGGCTCCATTGCAGTGCACAGAGCTATTCAGAAAGTAAGAAACGAGAACAAGAAGTGTTGGAGAACTTGAGACGACTAGCAGATTGAGTCTATTTCGGTTTATACTTAGATTGTTGCACCACGTGTTGAGGTACAATCATTAATAAAAGTAGGAAGCGATAAAATGTCGTTTGTAGAGCTGGTGATAGTATCAATCGTGGCCGGATTTGTCGGTGCAATGAGCGGGATGGGAGGTGGAGTAATTCTGATACCTGCACTGACGTTGCTCGGAATGGATATAAAACACGCGATTGCCATCAGCATCGTATCGGTAATTGCCACTTCATCGGGCTCCGCATCGGCATATGTGCGGGATCGTATTACAAATTTGAAGGTGGGAATGTTTCTCGAAATGTTCACGATCATCGGTGCACTTGTCGGCGCAGCAATTACGCTCGCATCTTCCCGCGGCCCCCTTTTCATAATCTTCGGACTTGTGCTTCTCGGATCATGGCTGACATTGTTGCTACAGCGTCACGAAAGCTGGCACCCCGTGGAACATCAAGACAGATTCTCAAACTGGCTGGAGCTAAGTGGAGAATATTACGATCATGCCTCGAACGAGACGATCGCATACCGAGGGAGCCGCGCTTACTTCGGTGGGCCGTTGATGTTTGGTGCGGGATTGATCGCCGGCTTGCTCGGCATCGGCGCTGGAGCGCTCAAGGTCCTGATACACGATCTTGTTATGGGACTTCCGCCTAAAGTTTCTACCACTACAAGCAATTTGATAATCGGAGTAACTGCCCTGGCGGGAACGAGTGTCTATCTGGCGGCGGGCATGATCAATCCGGCGCTCGCAGCTCCGGTTATACTCGGGATAGTCGCAGGCGCCTTCATCGGAACGCGAGTTCTCGTACGACTGACCAACCGGTCCGTTCGCCTGTTCTTCCTTGTTGTCCTTGTAATTCTCGGCGTTGAGATGATTATTCGCGGAATAGGAGTTATGGTATGACGACAAGTGTAGATACCGAGAAGGAAATCAAGTCTGAGACGTTGAAGCCGATCGAATCGAAGATGGATGTGCTGATCGGGTACATACTTCTCGTTGGTGTGCTACTCAGCATTATGTTGATCGCGATTGGCGTGGTGTGGCATTATGTTGTAACAGGACACATCGGTCTTAATTATTCGATTGCGGGAATGAATCTATTTCAGTTTGTGGCGAGCGAGATACGCGAGGCTGTGCTCTTTCACCTTCGGGCGCGTCTGTTTGTCAATCTTGGCATTGCGACCCTGATGCTCACGCCGTATGTCCGCGTGCTGGCGTCCATGGTCTTCTTCGCATTTGAAGAACGGAATCATAAATACACTACCTTTACGGCCATAGTATTCATCATACTGACCTACAGTCTCTTCCTGAGGTGAAAGAAAGATGAATCAAAAGTGGGAGCTACCCGAGAAACTAAAGATGGGTTAGTCCAGGTTGCGACTTTTGACTTGAGGTTTTGACTTTTTTCCGAACAGTTCCGAACGTCCTGTTCGGAATCCCGCACATACACGCCGTATGCGGAGCGGGAGAAGTTCGGGATGCCGATGATCACGCGGCGTGATTTTCGGGTCGCAGACTCTTGCCCTTTGACTTTCTCTATATATTAACCCCGAAAACAACCTTGACCAAAGTGCCTACGCCATAAGTAACGGCGACGGCGATAACAAGCGTAATGAGATTTGTCAATATCCTTTTTGATATTCGCATGCCGGATAGAAACGCAATCACCGTTGAAATGAGAACCATGACCACCGCTGCGACCGCAATCGGCCACAATATATTTCTTGCTCCGAGAAGCATCGGAAGCACAGGCACAAGCGCGCCGAAGAAATATGAAATTCCGACCATGGCTGCCGACTCCAGAGCGCTTGAAGAATCGCCCCTGTCGGTATCGGCATTGCCCTGCAGGAATTCCTTTCTCGCGGATTCGATTCTCTCAACTTCGCTCTCGGAATTAACCGCACCGTAGGCCCCCGCTGCCATGGAGATCGCCCCTGCAACTGCAACGGCAAAACTTGCAGCGATGACCGCAGGCAGATTAGAAAGCGCTGCGAAGAATCCAGAGACCGCACCTAAAATCTCAACTAGTCCATCATTCAATCCCAAGAAAATATTCCGAACCCCTTCCGGATGTATGTGCATTTTGATTGAGGAGGAGACAATCTCGTCTTCGTGCCCGAACTCATCTTCCAAAACCCCGTGTACCGCGTCGCCCATGGGTGTTCCTTTGTACTTCTCCCAGACCTCGACATATTTCCTCACGCCGTGAACTTCGATGGCTTCAAGGACAAGATGCGCGCCAAGATTTCCGAAGACTCTCACCACTGATATGAGAATTCCAAGCTTCAACTTCCTCTTGAAGTCGAGCTCATCAATTTTCATTGAGAAGAAGTCTTTCCAGAAGGCAAAGTGTCTCGACTCCGTCGGGATGAGCTCAGCGAACATCGGCTTCAAGTTCTCGGAGGTCACTTCGCGCATCTTCTTATAGAGCGTGAGATCAAATAGCTCGTCGAGAACCAACTCTTTTCCTAGGTCGTGTTCCATGATAGTGAAAAATAGGAGCTTTCATCGAAGAAACCAACTGCCGAACGGAGACAGGGTGGAGAGTAGGAACCTTTGATACTCAACCTTGTTATCATAGTTGGCATTATGATGAACAGATTGCTCAGGTACTCGACATTGACAGCAATCATAGCTTTCTTCCTGCACACAACCGCATTTGCTTGCGCATGTGGATGCAACGTTTTCTCGGTGGGAGCAAGATGGATGATGCCAATCTCAGCAGGATACAGGATGTTTCTCCTCTACAATTACATGGATCAGTCCACGAACTGGGACAGCTGGAGTAGCGCGGCAGCGAGCTTGAACGGAGATAGAGAAATACGCACAAGCTTTTACACGCTTGGTGCTCAGTACATGACAGATAGAGACTGGGGTTTCACAGTTGAAGTTCCCGTCTGGGATCGCTATTTCAGAACCGTCGACGACGGCAGCGTAGCTTCAGCGGACCACAGAGCATTGGGCGATGTCCGCGTCACAGGTATGTACACCGGCCTGTCCGAAGACATGTCGACCGGAATTCAATTCGGCTTGAAACTTCCGACAGGGCCATTCAACCAATCGCTGCTCGACAGGGACACGCAGATAGGAACCGGAACGACGGACCTGCTGCTCGGTGGTTATCAAATGGGTCAGGAAGATAGCTGGGGATGGTACGCCCAAGTATTGTGGCAATATGCTTTCAACACCCGAGACGGTTACAGACCTGGAGACAGTTTTGACATGACCGTGGGAGTCCATTACGACAATCTGGTGCAGACTTTTAAGATAGTTCCAATGCTTCAGTTCATAGCATCATTCCGCGGCATCGACAGCGGCATCAATTCAGATCCGGCCAATACGGGTTACGATAGGCTTTATGTCTCGCCGAGTGTTGAAGTCAATGTAACCCAAGGTCTTCAACTTTACGGAGATCTGAGATTTCCGGTCATGACGCATGTGAGAGGATATCAACTCGTAGCCCCGGCACTTTTCAGCATGACATTAAGCTATAGTCTCTGACTTCGCCCTCCGAAACAACTATGCGTTACAAATTGAAATAGTGCTATTTCTTAATTCCAACAATCCCGGTTCAGACATTTTCCCCACTATGACGCGGGTATTGCCCGGATGCCAAATGACGTCAGATCAAAGGAGGCTGCTGCAACGTGTGCAGCAACCTCCTTGAAGACACCCTTTGCTTTCTGTTTCCTACTATATCATCTCTTCTGAAATGGCGGCTCGGCAGGTTTAACTGGCGGATGGTCTTTAAGAAGCTGCATCACCACTTCGATACCTTTCTCAAGCTGCGGGTCAATTCCCTTCGCGAGCTGTGCCGGATCGTCAACAACTCTTATGTCCGGATCAACGCCGTGTCCTTCTGCGAACCACTTGCCATCGGGTGTGTACATCCTGAACGTCGGCACAGTGACGATTCCACCATCGATGAGAGTCGGGACGCCGGAGATACCTATCAGTCCGCCCCACGTTCGCATTCCGACGAGCGGACCGAGACCTGCTTCGCGGAAATAGTCAGGGAAAGCATCGCCGCCTGAACCGCTCCACCCATTTATCAGCATCACTTTCGGGCCGAAGTTGGCCACGGGTGGCCATTGCCAGTTATTGCCATCGCGAACCGCCCAAAATGCAAGAGGCTTTCGATTGAGGAGTTCGATGAACCTGTCGGGAATCTGTCCGCCGCTGTTGAACCTTTCATCTATGATTAGTCCCTGCTTGTCAATCTGAGCAGTGAATTGTCTCACGAGATCGTTCTAACCTGGCACTCCCGTGTCCTGTACATAAATGTATCCGATCTTGCCGCCGGTTTCTTTATCGACTACTTCCCTGTTCGCTTCCATCCACGCAAGCTGACGGAGTCTCGACTCGTCGGTCATCGTCTCCACTATGATCCTTCTCGCCCCATCCATGGATGGCGTGCCGTTGACCGTCAACTCGATTGTCTTTCCGGCAAGTCCCTCGAAGGCAGCGAAGGGATCTTTCGTCATATCGATAGAAACACCGTTCACCGCAAGAATGTAATCTCCCTCTTTCACGTTGAGGCCCGGTTGGTCGAGAGGAGACCTTACATCGCTGTCCCATGGAGCACCTTTTATGATCGTCTTGATTCTATATGCTCCATTTGCGAGCTCCCAGTCAATTCCCAAGTATCCTACAGGCCTATGCGGAGCTACTTCGACGTCGCCACCGAACCAGTAAGTGTGAGACGAGCTCATCTCCGAAATAAGTTCGCCGATGACGTAATTGACATCGGAGCGAGTCATGCAATCATTTATGAGCGCACCGTATTGTTTTCGCATTTCGTTCCAGTCGACGCCGTGCATATTCGGATCATAGAAGTAATCTCTGTTGAATCGCCACACGTCGTTGAATATCTGGCGCCATTCTTCGCGGGGGGTGACTGTCATTTCCATCTGGATCGTGGGCACCTTCTTCTCAAGCTTTTGATCGGCAGCCACATCCGTAATGAAGTACGAGTCATCCTTGTCTATCATGATCTTCTTGCCGTCGGCGGATATAATGTAATCAGAGATTCCGTCCGCAATTGTCTTCTCTTCCCTTTTGTCAAGATCGTAATATATTGCCGCGCTTTTCTTCTCCGCGGATCCTCTGTTTGGGCCTTTCAGGTAGACGACCTTCCCTGACACCGCTTCAAGATTGTGGTAGATGCCGGCATGAGGCGGAAGTATAACGGCTCTCCCGGCAATGCCGTCGAAATCAATCCTCACTTCCTTCACTTTGGTTTCAGATTTCTTCTGATCTTCTTTCTTCGGCTCTTCCTTCTTTGCTTCCTCATCTTTCCTGATCGAAGTCGTATCATCCTTTGGTGCAAGTGGGGAAGCGAGAGTGTCGGTCAACGTGATGGCGGCGATCCTCGTGGAGTTCGGATATATAAAACTGTTGTCCATGTCGCTATACACGGGCGAGAAAGTGTCGTTCGTAAGGAAGTAGAGATATTTACCTCCAGGATCAAAGCACGGCTCGTCATCGTTCAGATAACCGCTCGTTATCTGGTGTACCTGCGCTTCTTTTGTGTCATAGATGGAGACGGCTCTGTGCTGGTTGTCCATGTCTTTCGCATATGCAAGCCAGCGGCTATCCGAAGACCATGAAACCTTGAAGCTCCTCAGATCTCCTTCGGTGGCGTACTTTTCTTTGTCGACCTTTGTCGTCTTGTCTTTGTCGAGATCGTAAATGTAAATGTCCATTGCCTTGTCAATGAAGGCTAACTTCTTACTGTCTGGCGACCAGTAAATATTGTATCTGAAGCCGGGACCGTAGGAAGTGAGCTTCTTCTCGGCGGCCGGATTCTCCATGTCCTTCAGCGTAAGCTCGTACTCATCGGAACGGTCGCTCCAGTATGCAACATATCTTCCATTTGGCGACCATGAAGGATACCTCTCTGCAACGCCTGAGGTGTTAGTGAGATCGACAACGTTTCCGTTCTCTGCGGGGACAGAGAAGATTTCGCCGCGAGCTTCAAACAGTCCGCGGTTGCCGTCCGGTGAAACAGAGAAGTTGCTGATCATCTTCTCGACGTTTTCCGCCTTGGGCATTAAAGTAATCTCGTCTGTTACGACTTCTATTTTCACTTCATGATATTTTTCCGTTGCAAGATCCAGAAGAAAAAGTTTACCGCCGTTCTCAAACACGATGTCGTCCGGACCGATTGAGGGGAAGTGTATATCGAAATCTTTGAAGTTCGTTATCTGTCTCGTCTGTTTAGTACTGATATCATAAGCCCAGATGTTCGCTCTTTCATTGGCGCCGCGGTCTGAAAGGAAATAGAGCGTGCTGGCGTGCCACATTGGAAACTCATCGTTGGCGGGATTGTTCGTGATGTTTTCCGCGGTGCCCTTCTCAAGATCGAAGACCCAGATGTCGGCTGCCCATCCACCTCGGTATCTCTTCCACGTCCTGAACGCCTGCGACATTGGTGTGTAGGCAATCTTCTTTCCATCAGGAGAGATTGTTCCGAACTCTCCGTACGGGAGAGGAAGTTTCTCCGGCATGCCTCCTTCATCGGATACTTTGAAGAACTGATCGTACCTTTGACGGCCGCTCTCCATCGAACTCGCGATGAGAAGATGCTTGCCGTTAGGATACCAATCCAACATCCTGTCCGGGTAGCCGTGGTGGGTAATCCGCAGTGGCATCCCTCCTCTGGATGGAATGACGTAGACGTCGACATTCCCTTCATAGTTTCCGCTGAATGCGATCTTCGATCCGTCGGGCGAGAATCGCGGCATGATTTCTTCTCCGGCTGGAGTGGTGAGTCGATTCGCCACACCACCCTCCTTCGGAGCAACCCACAGGTCGCCTGCGTAATCGAAGACGATCTGGGTCTTCGACACCGCCGGGCACTGCATGAGTCTTGCATCTATTTGTGCTGCGGCATATCGGGCCGCACCGAAAAACAACAATGCCGTCAAGATTGAAATTGTTCGCTTCATTCTTCCACCTCCGATTTGGTTGATTGATAAGTGAGAGATGAGACAGTGAGAACTTTATTCCACATTCCTTTTTCAGCCGTTGTCGGCGGGCAATTGACAGTTCTCCCGTTTTGCGTGCGTTTGGCAAATCACAAGATATGTACTCAACTCACGTCGAAAAGTTACAGGTGCTCAGGTAAACCTCACAGGTTTCTTAAACCTGTGAGGTTTTCTTAGGATAGCCCACCGTCTGGCCGAAGAGCACCCTTTGCTCAGGACGCAGATTCAGTTTCGACGCAAGACTCGCCTTGTCGCAATTGTGAAACCATGCTGCCAAACCTTGCGAGGAGGCGAACAAACATACATTCCCTGCGATGAGTCCGGTGTCGACATAGTAATATGACTTCTGCACCTCCGGATCCAGAAGTCCGGGTTCCTGGTAGCCGGAAGTGTTGACGAGTTTGTTGATGTCTACGACATAAATGAGCTGAACAGGTGCATTCATCACAAAATCCGCTTGACCACGGCCAATCGCCAGTGCACGCACGTCACCTTTGTGAAAGGGGTTGAGCCGGTGACTGAAAGGATCATACAAGTAGGTGCCTTCTTCCATCGCGACATAAACGTCTATCTCCTGCGAGTTGCTTGCCGACGCAGCAGTCCTTCCCGGAATATCAAACGGACCTTTCTTGCGGTTCACGCCACAAGCGGCCCAAAGGAGATTAGAAACAATCTGCAGAGAAAGCTTCCTGTCGCTAATGTCGCGCGTTGTCCGTCTTTGCTGCAGGGCTTTCGAAACGGAAATGTTACGATCAAGCTTGGGTTTCGGCAGTTCGATCGGTATGAATTCCTGCCCAGAGTTTAAGTTTCCGGCCTTAGAACCGACGCGGAGTCTTTTCCCTTTTTTACTGTTAATCATCAAATGCTCCTTTCTTTCTTGGGAAGTTCGGATGGACGGAGAGTGCCGCTGATTGCCGGCATTTTAAATTTGAAATAAAGCACACTCCCTTAATGAGGAGTTCACGTTTCATCGGATATTACAACTGGCCCCCATGTCATTTAACACGGCAAAATTAGTTATCCGACCGCGCATAAGCAAACTCTTTGGTAGTGTCTCATTCTCAAGAAAGACTTCTCAGGTCCGTAGGACAACATCTTCCGTATGAATTTGCATTTCTTGTCAGGCTGTCTTAACCTATCACTGTAAATCACCGTGACGGCTTCGAATGAATCATCTGCCTTGATTATCCTTGCTTCTGGCGTCGTCAGCCCTATCAGGTCTTCCATCTGAAGTGTCAAGTGCTGGAACTTGCCCACCTATCCGTATCCCGGACCAGGTAATGTTTTTCCACCATGGCAGCCTAAAGTTTCGGCTCGTTCTCGCCGATGAAAAGGAAGGCTTCGGCCGGACGCACGAGCCTTTGCAGTGTCATGCGTCTTAGAGAACAAACGGCGTGAAGCGTGCCGTAAGTACTAGGTGCGCCGGAAGTGGAACGCTCGTCTGAAGCTACCTACCGGCATCGTGTCGAGTCCTTACACGTCGGTACGTTCTTCTTTCCGGAGGGACGATTCCACTCAGCGATCCCTATAGGTGCACGAACCGTCGTGTTGAAGACCTGATGAGCGAGCCGGCTTCAATGACTTGCCCGATTGAGTTTATTAGTTGTGAGACAATTGATCGTGCCTTGTTCAATCGTTCCGTCAAGGAGGAAATAGGTAGATCTGGCTGTTTCTTCTGTACATTTACCGAGACAGAAGCTGGAAGTGATGATGTGAATACTCATAATGAAATCCCTATTCCCCGGGCAAGTAATCTCTCAAGACCTGTTGACAAGCGAGATCGCGCTTACCTGGTTTGCGTCTTTCGTTTATCCGGACCGACGAGTCACATTTGGGATGGTCATGAAGTATTTGCCAATCGAATAATTGGGGGAGCCAATGGCTGACCGTAAGAAACACACGTCGGAAGACTCGAACGAACTGGCCGAGTTACGCCGCCGTGTCGAAGAACTAAAAATCGCAGAGGCCAGTCACAAAACAGCGGAAGAGGATCTCTACCAATCTCGCCAGATGTTGCAATTGGTATTGGATACAATTCCGCAGCGGGTTTTCTGGAAAGACCGCAACTTCTCTTACCTTGGATGTAACAGACCTTTCGCAAACGATGGAGGCATTGACGATCCGGATCTGATTATCGGGAAAAACGATTTTGAACTTGGATGGAAAGAGGTTGCACAGCTGTATCGGGACGACGACAAGAGAGTCATGGAAACGGACACCCCGAAGCTAAATTTTGAAGAGCCCCAGACCAGACTCGACGGCAGCCAGTATTGGCTGAGGACAAGCAAAGTGCCGTTACATGATCGAGACGGAAATGTTATTGGAATCCTGGGGACGTACGAGGACATCACCGATCGGAAACAGATCGAGGAAGCGCTTCGAAGGGACCGTTTGTTACTCCGGACTCTGATCGATAACCTGCCCGACGCGGTCTATGCCAAAGATACATCGTGCCGCAAGACGCTCGCTAATCCGACCGATGTGCACAACATGGGACTTAATTCGGAGGCAGAAGTCCTGGGCAAGGACGATTTCGAGCTTTACCCGAAGGAAGTGGCGCAAGCGTTTTTCGCTGACGACCAGGCGGTACTGCAATCCGGTCATCCGGTATTCGACAGGGAAGAGTATTATTTCGATGAGAATGGTGAGAAGCAGTGGCTGCTCACGTCCAAACTTCCTCTGCTTGATGATGACGGTCAGGTTACCGGGCTGATAGGCATCGGCCGCAACATCACCGACCGCAGGCGAGCAGAAGAGGCGCTGCGCCAAAGCGAAGAACGGTACAAGCGGATAACTCAGGCCGTGACAGATTACATTTACACCGTTCGCGTCGAGAACGGAAAGGCAGTCGAAACCCGCCACAGCGAGGGTTGTGTTGCAGTAACAGGCTATACCAGCGAGGAATTCGCCGCAGATCCCTATCTCTGGTATCAAATGGTTGTGGATCAAGATCGAGCTGCCGTGGAGGATCAAGCGCGACGCCAACTCTCCGGCGAGGATGTGCCTCCTCTTGAACATAGAATTGTCCGCAAGGACGGAGTCACACGCTGGGTCAGGAACACCATGGTACAGCATCGCGATGAGACCGGAAAGCTTCTGAGTTATGATGGATTGGTTCAGGATATCACGGACCGCAAACTCGTGGAGAAAGAGCTGGCTGCCTCCGAAAAGAATTATCGCGACCTCGTTGAAAATGCGCTCGTCGGTGTTTTTAAGGCCGACAAAAACGGTACGATTCTATATGCTAATAAAGCTGTGGCTGACATGTTTGAGTGTAAATCAGTTGAAGAGTTAATTGGATTCGGAACACGATCCCTTATCAAGAACCCGGATGACGTAGATCGTTTTCTCGAACACATAAAGGAGTGCGGCAAGGTTGAGAGCGCGGAGCTGGAGCTGCTGACGAAGACCGGTCAGGTGAAGAACGTCCTTGTGAGCGCCTACTTAGACGGAGACGTCATCTCAGGGATGGTAAGAGACATCACGGATATCCGCACGCTCGAAAGAGAGTTCATACAAACACAGAAGCTGGAAGGGCTCGGAAATATTGCAGCCGGCGTTGCACATGACTTCAACAACATACTCGGTATCATCCTCGGATATGCGGAGCTGCTCAAACGTCGAGGGCCGAATGCGGATGGATTCGACACAGGAATGAAAGCGATAATCGACTCGACGACACGTGGAAAGATGTTAGTAAACCAACTTCTCATGTTCGCACGCAAGACCGAGATAACATTTACATCCGTACAGGTAAATGAAATCGTTACAGAAATCGCAAAGATGCTGGAAGAGACATTCCCCAGGACTATCAAGATTTCCACAGAACTCCTCGGTGAACTTCCGCACATAACAGCAGATGCGAACCAACTGCATCAGGTCCTGTTCAACATATGCGTCAACGCCCGGGACGCGATGCCGAGAGGCGGAGTCCTTTCCATTTCGACAGCTGCGGTCTCAAGTGACTCCCTCATCTCTCGACATCCTGAGGTTACTGCGAGCCAGTACGTAGTAATGAAAGTGAGCGATACGGGGACGGGAATGGACGAGACCATCCGGCTAAAAGCGTTCGATCCTTTCTTCACGACGAAGGACGTCGGTAAAGGTTCTGGTTTAGGACTCTCCGTCGTGTTCGGGATCGTTCAGAACCACCGCGGATTCATCGAGGTCGATAGTGAGCCATACAAGGGAACGACTTTTAGTATTTACTTCCCTGTTGAGGAGCAACCCGCAGGGCAAGCGGAATTGATCGAGGAGTTTGCCGCGGAGGTCTCAGGCGGGACGGAAACAATTCTCGTGATTGAAGACGAGCGAAGGTTAAGGGATCTGGCCAAAGCAATATTGGATTTGAATGGTTACCAGGTGATCCTTGCACGGAACGGTCAGGAAGGAGTTGAGACTTTCCGGAGGAACAAAAGCAAAATAGCAGCCGTCATATCAGACCTCGGACTTCCGAAGCAAAGCGGCGAAGAGGTCGTGGAAAGGATCAGAGAGATCGATCCTCAGGCAAGAATCATCATCGCAAGTGGATACATCGATCCGGAACTTAGAGCGAGGTTGGAGAAGAGCGGAGTAACGCACTTTCTCCAGAAGCCGTACATGATGAAAGAGGTTCTGAGAGCAGTTCGAAATGCCATTGACACCAGAGATTAAGCCGGGTATATCAGGAAACCTATTCAAGTCTCTGTTACTACCGATGTCACCTCTTGCAAGCACGTGCACCCGTTAGACGTTCCATCGCAGTGTCATCGCAAAACTAAGAGAGCGTCATTTCTGCGCCACAGGCCCATCCGCCTCTGGCGGAAACGAACCCGACTCAATCTTATCGGAGTCGGGAGAGGAAAAATCTTCCATAAGGTTCATCAAACAATGGTTGAGCGGTAAATCATACAACATTCCTCCGCTTGTTCGTTCATTCCAAAGAGATTAAAGTTCAACGAATTCGCTTCATTCCCCAAGACACGTCGCGAGGCGGCTGGCCCTTTGTCACCTTGCGAAGGTGATGCCCCATCTTTTTTGGCAGCCTTCGCACGGTGGCCATACTCTCTCACTTCTCTCCTCGAAGTATTAAATTCCTTAAGAAGCTTTTTGTCCCGGTTGCTCGTAAGCAGTCTATAATCAAAGGATCGATTGAACATGCATAAAAGAATCTCCGCAATATTTCTTCTTCTCGTCATCGGCGCGACGATGTCCAGTTGTGTGCCCGCGTTCATCTCCAAAGAAGAAGCCAATCTCAACTATCCCACTAACCGATATGAGTTGGACTCAGGCTGGGTTTGTATGAACACCAGAGATGTCATATCAACTGCAGAGGATTTGTCAAACCCGTCTTCACCACTATCCGGGTGGATGCATGCGACAGTGCCTGGGACAGTGTTGACCACTCTTCTAAATGATAGTCTGATCCCCGATCCATTTTATGGAATGAATAATAAGAAGATTCCGGACATCTACGAAACAGGATCTGACTATTACACTTACTGGTTCGTGAAGAACTTTCATGAGAATGCCCCTGTTGATGGCGAACGAGTCTGGCTGAACTTTCGCGGAGTGAATTACGGATGCGATATTTATTTGAACGGACACAGGCTGAATAAGCAAACTCATTACGGAATGTTCCTCCGTCAGACTTACAATATCACTTCTTTCATTTTTCCAGATGGAAATAATCGACTGGCAGTTCTGGTATTTCCTCCCAATCCCGTCGGCAATCCGAACGGCGGGCAGGGTGGCGACGGCACGATAGCACGAAGCGTCACGAACCAATACGTCGCTGGATGGGATTGGGTTCAGCCGATCCATGACCGGAACACCGGCATATGGGACAAGGTCACAACTGAAAAAACTTTTTCGGTACGCCTTCAGAATCCGCATATTGTCACACTCGTTCCGGGCAAAAAATATCCGGGTGAGCCGCAAGCTCCCGCCATCATAAAGGCAAGTGCAGAGATTTGCAATCCGTCCGATAAGAAAATTCGCGGCACACTCCAGTATGTTCTCGAAGGAAATGTAGTTAGACGAGAAGTAACTCTTCAGCCGGACTCAACATCGGAAATACAGTTGCCTGACTACACTGTGAAGAATCCGAAGTTATGGTGGCCAAACGGTTATGGCGAGCAAGCGTTGTACAAGTTCGACTTTCAGTTCGTTGACGACGATGACCGGGTACTGGATGAAGAAGTCGTCACGACCGGGATACGTGGGATCCAAACGCCCTGGAACAGTCACACACAAAGCCGTGAGGTGCTTGTAAACGGACAGAAGATATTCATTAAGGGCGGTGACTGGATCGCCTCCGATGCTATGCTCCGTCTTTCACCCCAACGATACGATGCGGAGGTGCGCTTTCATCGCGACATGAATTTGAACCTGATTCGAGTATGGGGCGGAGGAATCACGGAAAGGCCGGAATTCTATGACGCGTGCGACAAGTACGGAATACTTGTCCTCCAGGATTTCTGGATGTCGGGCGACTGCAACGGTAAGTGGATGGATCGGATGAAGAAAGACGACCAGTGGACAAGGCGTGAGTATCCGGACGACCACCGGCTCTTCCTTGAATCCGTGGCCGATCAGGTCAAGATGCTGCGCAATCATCCCTCGTTAGCTTTTTACTGCGGTGGAAACGAGATTGCCCCGCCAAAAGATATTCTCGTGGCGATGCAGGATTCACTCCTTCCGAAATTGGATAGCACCCGATATTTCTTCGACTACTCGAATGTCGACAGCATGTCTTACAACTTCATCGGCCGAACCGGTGACGGCCCGTACCGGCTCGAGCCAGCCAGTTCCTTCTGGGAAAATCGCTTCTTCCCTTTCAATTCTGAAATCGGCTCGGTCGGTCTGGGGGATTATGAATCTCTTCAGCGTTTCATTCCACCGCAAGATATGGTACTCCCCGGTCCAACATGGTCCGCAGTGGATTCCGTTTGGAGATATCACGAGCCCGGCTGGTACGGGGATTTTATCGACGCGTACGGAAAACCTGCGGATGTGAAAGGCTATGCTGACGAGTCCCAGCTTGTTAACTATGACGAGTACCGCGGGTTGATCGAAGGTCACCTGGATCACATGTGGGATTGGTACACTGGCGTCATAATCTGGAAGACGCAGAATCCGTGGTCGGCGATGCGGGGACAGATGTATGATTACTATCTCGATCCGAACGCAGGTTTATATGGATTACACCACGCATGCGAGCCGTTTCATGTCATGTACAATCCGACAGATGGCATGACGACAGTGGTCAACCAAACTTTTCACCATTACCATGATATCATGCTGCAAGCGAGAACTGTCGACATAGATGGGAGAGACTCGCTCGTCTTGCAGGTTTTAATACAATTGAGCCCGACATCTGTTCAAAGGATCGAGCCGCTTAAAAAGATACTGGACACATTGTTTGCCGCTCAAGGTGGTTTCCTTTCATTGCGACTGCTCGACGCTTCCCACGAGGTGCTAAGTGACAACTTCTACTGGCTACCAGACTCGACCGGCAACTACAGCGGCTTGCAACAAATGGCGAAGGCAAGAGTAAGTGTCACGGCCAAGAGAGTAAGTTCAGGAGAGGTCGCCGTAACGATTACGAATCCAGCTGGCCGTGCGCTGGCTTTCTTCAACCGAATCTCGCTTGTCGACCCTCTGTCGAAGAAAAGAATTCTCCCCGTTTTCTACAGTGACAATTATGTATCGGTTCTGCCGGGCGAACGGAAAACAGTCCTCGTCGAGTACAATTCAGAAGTGAATGCATACAGCGCAATGGTTTCAATCAGCGGTTGGAATGTGGAGAAGAGGTACATCCGGATCGAATGAAACTCCGCGTTTGAGAAACTGATTCACTCATCGGAACCGGGCGTCAACTGAATTGTCACATGAGTTAGATAGGGTACGATAGGCTAAAAGATCCCCGGTACTAATCGCCAGCGGACTTTTGCGCATTAGTCGGTGTAACCGGCCAGGCTCACGGAGAGAAACTTCTCTTCGTCTAAAAGACGCCACACGAATGCTGGGAGCGCGGCTAAGAAAGACAGAAGCCCCCAGTACGAACCTTCGCAAGGTGGCCAGTGCTCCAACCACGCTTTGATGCTACGGCCACACAGAGTAACTTTTTCCAGACCCGAAGGTCCAGATATGTATAGAAGCTTTCTCCTGAATTCGCTGACCATTAGTTTGGCTTCTCTATTAGTCAGCGGCACTTGTCCGGCAGACCGACAATCATCCCGCAACATGAACATGGGCGTGTCCGCCTCGCAAACGGAGACGTCTTTGTCTCTCTCCGCAATTCATGCCATCGACAGTCTCCTCAACGCTCAGGTGATGATGGATCACATTGGTGGAGCAGTGGTCCAGATAGCGGAAGCAGGGTCTGTTCTATACAAGCACGCTTACGGATACTCGGAGAAATTTGTGTCGGTGGACGGTCGCATGATACGGCTGAATAATCCCGATTCCATGACAACGAATGACCTCTTCGACCTTGCGTCGTTAACAAAGACATTTGCCACGACTTTTGGAATAATGATACTCGTCGATCAGGGCAAGATCCATCTTGATGATCCAGTGCACCTATACCTCAAGGACTTTGTCAGCGGCGGAAAGAGTGAGATCACGATCCGCGAACTGCTGAATCATACTTCGGGACTCAACGAATGGCAGCCTCTTTTCTATCACGCTCACGACGAGATCGAAACATACCATTATATATGCGAGTTGCCATTGAAGTACAAAGTCGGGGAGGCACGACATTATAGCGATCTCGGCTTCATGATGCTCGGCTATCTGATAGAACACGCGAGCGGAGAGACGCTTGACTTATTCCTGTCGAAAGAGTTGTATGAGCCGCTCGGGTTGAGGCATACCGTCTTCAATCCGCTGAAGCACAGTATCTCGCCTTCACAGATTGCAGCCACGTCACATGGAAACCCGTTCGAGTATCATATGGTTGCAGATTCGACATTCGTTTACAAGACGCATGAAGACGTGAAATCTTTCACACGATGGCGGCACTACACTTTGAGAGGAGAAGTCAACGACGGGAATGCATATTATGCCAATGGAGGTGTCGCCGGACATGCAGGTCTGTTTTCGACTGCCGCAGATTTACAGGTGCTTATCGACCTCATGCTTGCGGACGGCTCGTACGATGGAAGAGAGTGCATAAGACCCGATGTCGTCAGGGAGTTTACAACGATGGATAAGTTCAGGAATGGACTCGGATGGGACATGGATCCTGACGTGATCCTGGCACACGGGACGCCTGACGGAACTTACGGGCACACCGGGTTCACGGGAACGAGTGTCGTCATAATGCCGGAGTACAAGTTGTCGATCTTGCTCCTGACGAATCGTCAAAACGTTGGTGTGGACAGCGCAGGATACTATTACAATTTAAATCATGTAAGGCAGAAACTGACTGACATAGTCATGGATTGGGTAAAAGGTAAATGAGGAGCAAGATGATCGCAGTGATAATCTCTAACGTAATTATAGCAATGATTGGAGAAATATGAGACTGAATCCAATTCTTCTTGCATCACTACTAATCTCGTTTGCGTCGCAACAGTCGGCATTGAATCCGAAGGAGATTTTATCCGGACATTCGACCGGTCCAACTGCATCGTACGTGAAAGACAGTGTTGTGGCGGTACAGCAGAATCCGTCACCCATGGTTGAATACACACGCGCTCACGGGCGAATAACGAAGCAGGATACTGCAGGCGTTGACTTTGAGTTGAGCAATGTTCTTCCTAAGGAGATAGACGTGTTCATTCCGCGGAAGAGTTTGGCTCGCGGGCGATTCGATCTTCTTATTCACTTTCATGGTACCGGCAATGTGGTGAGATATGCTGCGACGCGATATCCCGGCGCGATCATAGCTGCATCTGTCACCCTTGGAAGCGGCTCAGGCGTCTACGGCCGCGCTTTCACAGACTCGACGAAATTCCCGATCGTAATCGACTCTATCCGCTCGGAAGTCGAAAGACATCTTCACCACCAGGTCGTACTGCGACACATCATATTGAGCGGGTGGAGTGCAGGATATGGTGCAATCAGAGAGATCATCAACACTACGAACAATTACAGGCGAGTCTCCGCAGTCTTGCTGCTAGATGGCATTCATGCGAGCTACATACCTGACGGGCGAGTTTTGTCAGCGGGCGGTAAGATCGATTCGACAGACTTGCAGCCTTTTCTCCGTCTTGCCGAAGACGCATCGCACAGTTCATCCCAAATGAAATTCTTGATCACTCACTCCGAGATTTTTCCGGGTACGTTCGTGAGCACGACAGAGTCATCGCAATATCTTATTCAGAAACTAGGAATGAAAGAAACGGCAGTGTTACGGTGGGGTCCACTCGGTATGCAGCAGTTGAGCGTTGCACACCGCGGTCATTTTGCCATCTGGGGCTTCGCCGGGAACACTGCACCGGACCACATCGACCATTTTCAGGGGCTGTGCTTTTTCCTCCAGGATATTAGGAGGTTGTAGAAGAGGAGCCCCTATTCGACAGGAGTCCACACGGCATAACCCGTGTAACGTTTCGCAAAGTACGGACAGCCCAGCAACTGAGGCCTCCCGCAGAAGATTTCTCGACTCTCCCGACAAGGTCGGGATCGCCCCAAATGAGAGCTGCGTCGTGCTGCTCACTCTTCCTTGCCACACAACCTACCTCGCAGCGGGTCACGCCATGAGTCATTCACAACTTCAATTGCCTTAGTTCCCCCTTTCCCGTTTGTTTCTCTATTCCCCTTCAGTGCTATTCCGCTCAGGCCGGCAAGGTTGAAGAATTACTCTCCAACAAGGAACGCTTCGCGCGTAACATCGATAGAAGCTCTGTCCTGATCTCTCCGGTATGGGCGATCTTCCTCAGCGATATTTCCTGTTTCCCTTTGAGAGTTATAACGCGCAGAACTTGGTCTGTTATTTCGATGTCTAAAACATCTTCCCACGCAAACCGAAAAGTGTGAAACGGGCTGAGCTTAATTGTAAACCCCGTATCTGAAATAATCAGTCTGCGAAAGGGTGGCACAGGCTTGATAATTGAAAAACCCCTGAGGATGATCAGCAGCGAAGCAGCAAAGTACAGATGCGCAGGCTGAAAACCTTTCAAGGGCTTATACATGTTTCCTGCATCGATCATCATCACCAGAGCCGAAATGAGATCGTACCATCTGATCATTCCGTGTGAGGGCGCTTTCAACGAACGCCATTCCCTCAGGAAGTAGATCACCATCAAACCGCCTAAGATGACGTTCGCGAGCATGAGAACACTTGAGGTCCCCTCCGTCAAGGACTCGAGGCCGGTAAACAGTAGAATCAGCGCGGGAATAAGATCGTTGAGGAGAAGGACCTTCCTCCTTCGTGCCGAGAGTTCCAATTTGATGACGCGATTCGCGGGCTTCATTTTTGATGAAGGATTCCAGTGTGTTGCCGACCTAACCAACCCTGCGAAGCGGAAGTTCTCTCTCCATTCTCCACAACCAAAATCTCTCGCTTCTCCCGAAGAGAATCAAGTATGCGAAATTCATTTATGAATAATGTCGTTCTCGACTCTGCCGACAGGGCCGGGATCGCTCAAATGGACACATGAGCTGATATACCCGTTCCCGAACCAATGTATCGTGAAGACTAGGTGCATTGACTGGCAGCTTCAGCCTGAGGTAATTTCCTTAAGGTGAAACGGAGGTAGGAATGAAGCTCACAGGATTTTTGATCATAGTAACACTTCTCGCCACGATGTCATTTTTTCTAACCTCATGCAGCAAAACAATATCGCCAAACATGAGCGGGAATCTGGTTCCGAATCCGGGCTTTGAGTCGAACGGCTTGCCGTCACTTGCTGGATGGAAAGTGAATAATAGCGATTGGGTCAAAGTGGTGTCGAACTCTCCGCCCGGAAGCACATCATGGTCCTTGTGTTTGTCGCCGTCATTCGGTCCAACTCCTGGCGGCATTGCGACCACAGGCGTCACCGGACAATCCGGTACTGGTGTGTACAGTTTTTCCTGCTGGGAGCGGAACTTCGCAGGCTGGTACTGGGGATACGTTTCATTAGAGCAAGTGAGAAACGGACAGGTCATCTCGGATCGTAACTTGACTGCAAATGATACAATGTGGACGATGTTCACCATCGACGATACCCTGAGCTTATTGACATCGGACACTTTACGAATCGGCCTTCATGCTCCGAGCCTCGCAGTGGCGTCAAAACGGATTCCGGTTCCTGAAGTAGACTCCGTTTCCTACGGCGTTTGTTTCAACCAAATCAGTCTGACAAGATCGCAATAAGCTGTATCTCGATGCGTCATTACGATCCCACGGGGGCACTCTTGTTTGTTCCTTTTCTTTCAACAAACATGCGCTCTCGTTGGGACAAAAATCGAAACTCTGTTCGTAGTTCAGACCTTTTACCGGGCGGCCTCCCTTTCGGATGCTCAGAGTCTGCTAATAACGATCGGCAGCTTTCGTGATCCGCCGCGGGATTACCTTTTCTTTGTGGCCACCACTGCATGAAGCCACAAGAAAGTTGGTGGGAACTTCGCTTTCAATATCTTCGCCTCCAGCCCTTCTCTTTCGAAAACCTCCTGGTATTCCTTAATGTGAAACCCGTCGGATATGATTGCGACACCATTGGGTTTCAGTATCCGTACAATCTCTCTGCACGCCTGGTTCCTTTTTTCTTTGCCAGCAATGTTGTGCAAACATAGGTTTGAAAGAACGACGTCAAAGAATTCAGATGGGAACGATGTATTCCGGATATCTTCGCTCCTGACCTCAACCCTGTCGGAGACACCTTCCAGCTCGGCGTTGCGCAACGTTCCTTCAATGCCGTTGTCTGCCATGTCCTGTTTGCGCCAGATGTCTATGCCGATCGCCTTCCCCTCACACAGCTTCTTTGCTGCTCCGATCAACAACAGCCCCCGACCGGTGCCGATGTCCAGAACGGTCTCGTTACCTTTCCAGTCTACCAACGACAGGAGAGCATCGCGATGCCGGAGCTTCCCGAACCTGACATACGGGAGCCACCAGGCAAAGTGCCAGAGAAACACGAGTCCGAAGGCGAGGACCAAAAACGCCCCTACCTTGAGCCACGTTGAAGTGGCTAAGAACAGTGTGACGTCGACTACTATAAATGTGCACAGAAAGAGAACCAGTCTTTTCGGGTTCCCGTCCTTGCCGTAATCCGGCTTTGATCGAATCATAAACTCCTCTTCATGGTGCATTAAATCTTACGCGAAGTTTCCAATGCGTCGAAGCTTTATTCATTAATTAAAATGAACTGAAGGACAAAATGCAAACCTTTGCCCACCGGCAAGCTTGCGAAGATGCGCCTAGAAAATGCAGTAAAACCTCCGGAGGGTTTATTCATGACTAATAGTTGGATTTTGAACATTCGTTCGATATTATTTTGTGACCTCTAAAGGAAAAGATCATGGCAAAGAAAAGAGTCGACTGGCTGGAATATTTTATGTCAATTGCGGAACAGGTTTCCACCCGGAGTACATGCGACCGCAAAAATGTCGGCGCAGTGGTCGTACGTGACAAAGTAATTCTCTCGACCGGATACAACGGGAGTCTGCGCGGAGCTCCGCATTGCGACGATGTCGGACACGACATGGAGAACGGACATTGTGTCCGCACAATGCACGCCGAAGCGAACGCCGTCGCACAGGCTGCAAAGAACGGTGTGAACATCAACAACTCGGAAATCTATGTCACTGCTTCGCCCTGTCTGAACTGTTTCAAGATGATCGCGAACTGCGGCATTACCACTATCTACTACAAAGAATTCTATCGCGACGAGCGAATCAAGCGATATGCAGATGAGGCCGGTGTGAAGCTGGTCTATATGGGAGACGAAAAACAAGCTGGCGAGTGAAGTGAAGTTACATTGGCTTTTTGATCTGGCACACCGATGAGGAACAGAGCGCTAACCTGCCGCTACACTCTGCCCGTCAATCGCGGAAATTTTAGTTCTCATCAATTTTCTTTCTGCCTCTGACTTGGTCAGTTCCATCGCGGCCTCAAGTTCCCCTTGAGCATCAACCTTCCTATCCAAACGCGAATAAATTTCACCCAACAGGCTGTGATAAATGTAATAAGTCTCCATCTTCTTCTTGTCTTGAATATTTGTCAATGCTTTCAGCGCCTGTTGCGGTCCATGAACCTGCAGTGTTGCAACGACTTTGTTCAATTCCGAAATCGGCGACGATGAGATCCCGCAA
Source organism: uncultured Bacteroidota bacterium (assembly GCA_963704305.1). Lineage (GTDB taxonomy): Bacteria > Bacteroidota > Ignavibacteria > Kryptoniales > JAKASW01 > JAKASW01. The sequence goes on from OY969888.1 coordinate 4,372,454, forward strand.
AGCCATTCGTACAATTCGAGTATCTTTGCCCAGTTAGTTTTATCATAACTCTCTGCGATGCAGTGTTCGAAGGCAATTGCTGCTTCAAGATGGTATTTGCTCACCGAATCTCCATACGCTGCCTTGTTCATGTATTCATTCCCCGCGGCAATAAGCTTGAAGTTCCATTTGCTGCGGTCCTGGTACGGAAGCAGGATTATTTCCCCCTCCGGCGAAAGACGGCTGTCGTTACGTGAGGAATGAAAACACATCAACGCCATTAATGCAAAAGTCTCCGGCTGTTGAGTCGGCGGATTCTCCGTGAGCACCTTGCAAAGAAGCATTGCCTCTTCCATTAAATCTCCACGAATCAATTCCTCCGAGTCGGTTGAATTGTAGCCTTCATTGAACAGGAGATAAATCGAGTTTAGAACCCCGTCGGTTCTGCTCTTAACTTCACTCGGCGACGGGACATCGAACTCTATCTTGCGCGCGCGGAAGAATTCTTTTGTTCTGTACAGCCTCTTTGAAATCGTGTCTTCAGAAGTCAAGAACCCCCTCGCAATTTCAGCAGTGCTGAATCCGCAAAGCACTTTCAGTATGAGCGTGATTTGATTTTCTTCCGGTATCGACGGATGGCAGCAGACGAACATCATCCTCAACATGTCATCTTTCACGATTTCTTCCTGTTCCAATTCGTCGATCATCTCCGGAAGCAAAGAGTCAGTGTCGGGTATGACAGATTCGTCTTCGGGGCCTAACCTAATCGAATGTTTGTTTCGTCTCAGTATATCGATTGCCTTGTTCCTTGCGGCTTGATACAACCATGCAGATGGTTTGTCTGGGATTCCCTTCACCGGCCAGAGCTGTGTCGCCAGAAGGAGCGCCTCCTGAACTACATCCTCCGCGACTTCAAGATTCTCCGTGCCGAACGCTCTTGTCAAGATAGAGACCATCTTTCCCGACTCGTGCCGGAAAAGATGATCAACAAGCTTATCGACGTTGTCCGATTTCATCGAAGAAAAAGTCCTACACTAAAGAGACGACGATGGTCATTGTTTCGCGTCATTGCATCTTAACAGTGAAATTCTTTCTTGCGGAATATCACTTCAAGTTTCTAGTATACCATTATTTCTCTGACTTCGACGCTGCCGTCCTGGTCGAGGATGGGGCAAGCTTTGGCAATCTCGAGAGCATCTTCGAGGTCGCGTGCTTTGATGGTGCAGAAGCTCCCGACCACTTCCTTCCCTTCTGCAAATGGACCGTCCTGCACTTGCTTGCTCTTTCCTTTTACTACTTTTCCAGATAGGACCAAACGATTGCCTGGCGTAAGTTTCCCTTCCTTGAGAAGTTTCTCAGTCCATGCTTGCCATTTCATCGCCTCTTTCTGAAATTCTTCACGCGAGGCAGTTTTATCGTCGAATCCGTCTCTAAATCTAAACAGGAACATGAAATCTTTCATTTCCATTTTCTCCTACGTTGGTTTTAACAAAACGCCTTTTTGATGTGTTCCACTTTGGTCATTTCAACTCGCATGAGGTTTGATCTGCAGCTCATATCTAAATTCACTTATGCTGAAGCTTTCGCCGGGAAAAGTGTTCCGAGCATCCGACTCTGTGGTCGGAGAGCCCACGAAGTAACAGAGAGAGTTGCGAGGACACTTATCTTGATGAGATCACCTGCCCCGCTACCGTTTTGCCGGACAAAGTCGTCCCTACTCACGATCCCGCCTACGGCAGGGACCAATGGCGAGATCATTCGTTAGCTCACCGCTTTCTTCACGAGTGCGCTGATCCTTGACTCTTCATTGGCAGACAATTCCTTCAGCGCGAAGGTGGTCGGCCAGATGGCACCCTCGTCGAGATTCGCTTTGTCGCTGAAGCCAAGCGTCGCGTACCTCGTCTTGAACTTCCGCGAGTCTTGGAAAAAGCATACGACGTTGCCGTCCTTGTTGGCATATGCGGGCATCCCGTACCATGTTTTCGGCGAGAGGCCGCTGACTTTGATGATCGCATGGAGCCGCTTGGCCATGGAGCGATCCGGTTCCTGCATTGCAGCGATCGCCGCGAGTGCGGCACTTTCCCCTTCCGCCCTGTCCTTATTTGCGCGCGCTTCCGTTTTCAACTCTTGGGCGCGCGCCTTCATCGCGGCTCGTTCCTCGTCCGTAAATCCCTTGGACTTCCCTTTGGTCGCGGTGGTGCTCTTGGCGAACTTTTCCGTTTCCTTCTTTTGGCTCATAGAATCCTCCTTATACTGACTTGGGTTTGAAACCTCGCCTTGTTAGGCGGGCGAATGTTTCCGGTAAATTACTTCCGGGCCGCAAGACACTCCATCACATGTGTCTTTGCTCGCGCATAACATTTAATAAAAACAAAATCCGTTTTCAATTTGTTGCTATGGACGGAAGAATATTTCCAAACATCCGGCTTTGCGGGCGGAGTGCCCATGATGTAACACAGAGAATCGCAATGATTCCCGTCTTGAGAAGATTAATAACTCCGTCGCCACACGCCGCGTGAGAAACAAATGCACCGGTCATCTCGAAAAAGATTCCGGTCACGCTCAATTATTGTATATGAGAATGCGTGATGGCGCAAGGCGCTCACATACGCCCATTCTTTAAGGCGCGGGAAACGTGGAAAGAGCAACGCAATCCTAGCAGATGCTTTCCAGAATCCGAGAATCACCACGAAGTAGAGCGGGTAACCAAGCCTTGTGATTACAGCAGTGACATCGGGCTGGTGCACCATTTGTGCTATGCCGCTCGGTGATATGCTGGCAACGAGAAGTATCGTGGTCGTCCAGTAGCTTATCGCCTTTGCACTCATTATTGCGCCTTTCTCTTTTTTGTGATGTCACAGAGCATATCTGAATGTATATTCAATCCGATGTTGGTCATGTTGTAAAGATGCTCACTCGCGACAAGCCACATGATCTCGCAGATCTCTCGCTCCGAATAATATTTTGCCATGCGGACGAAAAGTTCTGCGTCACCTTTCTTGTTTTTTGTTAGCTCCGTCACGTAATCCAGCGCCGCTCGTTCCGCATCGGCGAAAAGCGGACTCGTCTCATATTCGTCAAGCGCGTCGAACTTCTGCATGTTCATCGATTTCTGAATCATGTAATATCGGCTGATGTCCATGCAGAAAAGACAGACGTTGATTCTTGCTACTTGCTGGCGTATAAGTATGGCGGTCTCTTCAGGCAGCACTAACTTCTTGTCCAACTTCGATACCTTTCCGTAGAATATGCCAAATCCGATAGGGAGTCGGGCGGAACCTACTCTGAGTGGTGTCATGACTTTACCAAATTGTTTCCGAGTGAAGTAATACACCATCTTCATGATTATGTTCTTAGGCTTCTGCACTGGAGGGAGAAACGGCTCGTCTGCGCTAACGGTATCTACCTTCTTTAGATATGTATTTGCCAATTGCGTATTCATAATCTCACCTCTGAAATTTTGTTACTAACCTTGACTGGGTCAGCTCGTCTAGTTCACCATTGTTTCTCTGACTTCGACGCTTCCGCCGAATTCGAAAATCGGGCAGCCTCTTGCAATGTCGACTGCATCATCAAAGCTGCTGGCTTTGATCAATTGGTAACCGCCGACGACTTCCTTTCCTTCGGCGAAAGGCCCATCGGTCGCAGCCTTCTTCTCGTCGGTAAGCACTCTGCCGCCGAGAGTTAACCGCTGCCCCGCTCCAAGTCTCTTCTCGTTCTTCAGTTGACCAAGCCACTTCTGCCATTTCATCATTGCGTTCTGGAGTTGTTCCGGTGACGCGGTCTTAAAATCCATTCCGCTCCTGAATAACAACAAATAATCCTTCATCTCATTTCCTCTCTTGTTCAGGTTGATCTCGAATGTCTGCTGCCTCAATCGCTATCCAAAACAGCTGAGGAAGTCAGACATCTTCCGGTCTCTACAATAACAACGAATGAGCGGAAAGAATTTGGACAGGTGAATGATAAGAATTCTGTGAGATGCGGATTACGAAAGAACTGCGAGATGGGAAGGATCGGAGTTTACGGAAACAAAACAAGGATGCCCGGCTTAGACCAAACCGACAAAGAACAACAGCAAAACCTTTCCGTGAATTAGCGGTGGGAGTGTCGATGAAGATACTCCGCGCCAATCCGCCGCAGCAGACGGACGCGGAGATGAAGTCATCTATAAGAAGCTAATGTCGGGTTTCAACATCAATGTTCAGGCGGATAAGCAGGCATGTAGGGCGGAATCGGCGGAAGAACCTTCGGCGCCTTTTGAATTTGTTCCATCAAATATTTAACCGCCGCTTCAATCTGCGGATCCTGACCTTCCATCACAAGTTTCGGTGTCTGGTCAACTTCGATGTCCGGATCGACACCATGGTTTTCCATGACCCATTCGCTATGCAAGCCATAGACTGAGAACTCGGGCGTTGTGACAAATCCGCCGTCAACCAGTGGACGGTAACCGCGAATTCCTCTGACACCTCCCCATGTCCGCCTTCCAATCAGCGGACCGAGACCATATTTCTTGAAGTAGAATGGGAAGATATCGCCGTCCGAAGCTGAATATTCATTTATCAAACAGGCCATGTAGCCATAGAACATCGGCGCGGGTATCGTGCCGGGCTCGCCGTGCCGTGCCATCCCCATCCCGACAAGAATTCTTCTCAATCTTTCAAGGAGAAGCTGGTCGACGAATCCACCCCCGTTATATCTCTCGTCGATTATGAGACCTTCTTTCCTGATCTGCGGATAGAACTGCTCGACGAACGCATTGAGTCCATCAGCTTCCATGTCAGGGAGATAAACGTAGCCGATCTTTCCGCCGGACAGCGAATCAACCATCTGCCTGTTATGAACGATCCAATCGTTGTAGCGAAGCGTAAGCTCGTTCGCGATCGGCGTAACCTGCACAATCCACGAACCTGAAGTATCGGGTTTCGAATTGACGCGAAGAGAAACTGTGGTGCCGACAGTGTTTTCCAACGCGCTGTCGATGCATGCAGGGTATTTCATCGGGACATTGTTTATCGCGAGGATAAAATCTCCCTCGTGAACATTCACGCCCGGCAGCGTCAGCGGCGACTTTCGGTTCGGGTCTGTGTTGAGGCCGATCAATATTTTCTTGATCCTGTAGTAGCCGCTCGGGTCAGTAGAATAATCCGCGCCGAGTAACCCGGTCATAACCTTTTGCTTTTCAGGGTAGAAGCCGCCGCCCACATACGTATGAGAGTTGGCGAGCTCACCAATCATTTCACCGATGACGTAGGTGAGATCATATCGATTGTTAATGTACGGGACGAGGGGCTCGTACTTTTCTTTCACGGCCTGCCATTGGACCCCGTTCATCTCAGGTGAATAAAAGAACTGTCTCTCAAGCCGCCATGCCTGGTTGAACATTTCTTTCCATTCATCTGTGAAATTGACGACCATCTTCAAATCAGACAGATCCAATTTCCCGTCGCCAACCTTGTGTACGCTCGGCTTCGCATCGATGATGCCGTAGGTATTATCGCTCTTGTAAAGGATTTGACTTCCGTCAGACGAAAGCGCATAACCATCCACTGGAGAGAGCACCTCCTGGTCCTTTCGTTCGGATAGATCGTAACAGTGGAGCGCCGATTTCTCGCCGGAAGCGATGCCCGACAATCCTTGCGTCGGCAACGTCATGTAATAGATGTAGTCTCCAAAGGAACTGAGGGCGCCGATGTTGTTGGCTTCGACAGGAACCGCGACTCCTCTCGAACCCAGTCCATCAAAATCGATTTTCACATCCTTCGGTCCTGCGGCCTCCTTCTTCTCCTCCTTTGTTTTTTTCTCCTCGTTCTTTTGCGCTTTGACCTTAACCTCATCGTTCTTCGGAGCGAACGGAGAAACGCTGTCAGCCTGCAGAGTCGCTATGTATATTCCCGTCGTTTTCGTATTGGTGAATTCCAAATCGAAATTTCCGATGACACCGTTGTATGTCCTGTCTGAAAGGAATATCAGGTATTTCCCTTCCGAGTCGAAAATCGGATTGTAATCGTTCGTGAAGCCATCAGTGACTTCATGGATCTTCTTGTCGGGCAATGAATAAATATAGATCGAGGTGAACCCGCTCTTGTGGTGCTTTGCATAAGTCACGAACCGGCTGTCAGGAGACCATGAGTAGTCCGTGATTTCCCAAATCGAATCGTTGTCGATCTTCACTTTCTCCTTACTTGCAACATCAATGTACCACAACACAAGATCTTCATCGGAATAAAGGAGCTTCTTGCTATCCGGGGACCACACAGGCTGGTACATGTAAGCCTTGTCCCCACTAGTTACCTGCATCTCGTTTGAATTCGGTTTGTCCTCACGCAAATAAATCTCTTCTTCGCCGGTCTTGTCCGAAACATAAGCCACATATTTTCCGTCCGGCGACCACATGGGGTTCTTCTCATCGACGCTGGAAGTATTTGTCAGATCGCGAGTGATTCCGTGTTCTTTTGGAACTGTGAAAATGTCTCCGCGTGCTTCGAAGACTCCTCGCTTGCCGTCATGCGAAATCTGGAAGTTACTAATGCTCTTACTCGCGTCGACCCACCTCGGCATTCCGAGAGTCTCATCATTAGGTATTGACACATCGAGTCTTCTTACCTGTTCTCCGGGCAAATCCATTACATAGAGATACCCGCCATTGGCGAAGACTATCGCATCAGGCCCCAACGATGCCCACTCGCAGTCGTACTCTTTGAAAGATGTAACCTGTCTGGTCTGTCTCGTCTTAACGTCATACGCCCAGATATTCTCGCGTCGATTGGTGTCTCTGTCGGAAAGAAAATATATCGTGTCTTTGTACCACAACGGATCGGTATCGGTTCCCTTCCATTCGGTTATCCTCTGCTCGTCGCCGGTTTTTATGTCGTGGATGTATACATCCTGCGCAAGCCCGCCATCATACCTTTTCCAGGTTCTGAAGTTTCTGAAGATCCGGTTGTAAGCAAATTGATTTCCGTCTGGAGAGAAACTGAGTAGTCCGCCTTTCGGAACGGGAAACTCCACAGGCATCCCGCCATCGATCGAGACGGTAAACAACCTTCCGAACCAGTCATTGAAAGCTTCTCTTCGCGATAGAAAGAGAATATTCTTTCCATCAGGTATCCACGTTATGACCTCATTGTTAGGACCCATTCGCTCCGAGACCACGCCGGCATCCTGTTGAAATGTCAATTGCTTCGGTTGTCCGCCTTCCGCAGGCATCAAGTAAACATTGAAGTTGCCGTCGTACTGTGCGGTGAAGGCGAGCCATTTGCCATCCGGGCTGAAGTGTGGAAAGAGCTCGATACCGGGTCGGAAGTTATTCTCCGGGCAATTCCACCCTGCGAAGAGACTTCGTAGATATCGCCTGCATATACGAAAGCCACTTTGTCATGATAGATGGTGGGAAATCGCAGTAGTCTGGTCCCTGACGAATCCTGTTGAGCGTAACTGATCCCTGATGTAACTGAGAATAGAAAAAGAAAAGCTGCAGCGAGTTTTTTCATTCAGATCCTCCCGTGTTTACGAGTCGTAAGTTATGGAACGCGCTCCTTACAATCCATGTTTGGAAAATGAAATCTGAGCTGGCTTAGCACAGGTAACTCAAGCTCAAGACCGACCAACATGGTGAATACTATCGACCGTTCTTGAAATGCCCGCATTACGTAGATATATTTCTTTTAAACAGACAAGTTCCCAATGAGCTGCGGCCGTACGAAATTCATCCCCGTCTTGATTTCATTCGTGTTGAGTCTTCAATTCTGCAGTGCGGCTTATTCTCAGCAGTCATGCCATCCCGTAACAATTCGAGGCGGTGTAATTCACGGCAGTGTTGAAAGCGGCGGTAGACCGGTCGTTGGCGCAACTGTGTTGCTGTCGGAACTTGATCGCTCAACTTCCACGGACGGAGCTGGACATTTTTCTTTCCCGGAAATACCGAACGGAACTTATAGAATCTTCGTCCGCTGCATCGGATACACATCCGGTATGAAGTCAGTGCTGGTAGAACATGACACGGTGCAGGCATCGTTTGAGCTGAGGCAGTCGTCGGTCCAGGCGGAGGAGGTCGTAGTCTCAGCATCGCCATTTTCACGTCCGGCAGACGAGCAGTATCAGCCCGCTGAGTCAATGTCGAGGGAACAATTGCACACTGCTTCGGGCTCGAGCTTCGCGGAGGAGATCTCAGACATGCCTGGAGTTACAGTTCGATACAACGGCTCCGCCCCTGCGAGACCTGTGATTCGCGGCCTATCCGATAATGAAGTCCTTGTCCTTGAAGATGGACTTCGCGACGGCGACGTGTCCACTTACGACCCGGCACACTCGGTACCTATCCTCCCCTTGGGCATTGCACAGATAGATGTTGTCAGGGGTCCTGCCAGTATTATGTTCGGCCCGAATGCTATCGGCGGGCTCGCGAATGTTATGACGAACACCATCCCGACAGTCTCGACGAAACCTTTTTCCGGTGCGGTCTCACTTGCCGGGAACAGTGTGAGCGATAAATACGCTGGCTACTTCAACGGGGTCTACAGCAACGGCGGGAACGCATTGAGCATTTCGGCGGGCGGACTTCATTCTCAGGATATTCGTATTCCCACTGGGAGTTATTTTGACGGCGTCAAAAGTTTCAACCTCAGTCGCATGCCGCAGTCATTCGATCACAGTCAAGAAGTAGGTGCAGGTTATTCATACCAGGGAGACTTCGGAATGATCGGTGTTGGCTACACGCATTACGAAATGACATACGGCATCCCTGGCACTCCGATTAACGCCGATTGGATCGACGATCCTCCCACGACATCACTCATAGAGCAAAAGAAAAATCTTGTAGAGATGCGTGGACTTTGGGCGGTCGGCGGATCGTTGATAAAGCAGGTGAGGTTAAACGCAGACTTTGTGGACTATGATCATTCCGAATACCCAACGCAACAAGACTCAACCGGAGTGTCTAATCCGCAGGCAAACTTCTTTCACAAGCAAACATTCAATGCAATGCTTCAGGTTATGCATGAGCACTTCGGCGCGCTCCGCGGAACGATCGGCCTATGGACTGACGTCGAGAACCTCAGCATTGAGGGAGAACAACCGCTGGGTCCCAACTCGATCACGACAGGGTTCGCCGGTTACGTCTATGAAGAGTTCCTCCTAAACGAGGAGACCCACTTCGAGGGAGCATTGCGCTATGACTACAACAACATTCACACCCGTCCGTACGCCGCCTCGCTCGACTCCGTTTTTCAGACCCTCGATGCATCCCGCTCGCACAATGCTCTGACCGCTTCGGTCGGCGCGGTCTGGAACTTATCATCTGACATGGTAGCATCGTTGAGTCTCGGCCGTTCGTTCAGGGCGCCAACTGTGCAGGAGCTCTTTGCCAACGGAGCAGATGCCGCAAGCAACACATATTCGATCGGGGATGCCAGCCTCGCTCCCGAGACGGCACTTGGTGTAGATGCATCTTTGAAGGGCCACTTCAGGAGTTTCTCATTCGAGATCTCGCCGTACGTCAACTATATCAGCAACTACATTTATGCTTATCTGAGAGGGGACACGATACAGGACCTTCCCGTCCGCCAGTTTTCCGAAACGGCTGCACGGCTGATGGGCTTCGAACTGACCGCGACCGTTCAGCCAGTTGATTACATTGCGGTCGAAGGAAGTGCCAGCTATGTTAATGCTGAAGATACAAAGAACGACATGCCGCTTCCATTCATACCACCGCTACACGGCTTTGTCAAGTTGACTTATCAGGATAACACCTACTCGGGAATTGTCGAGTGGCGTCTTGCAGCGAGCCAGACACGGCTTGGCGAGGGGGACACATACACGGCGGGCTATGGTGTTGTCGATATTGGCATCGGCATCAGACTGACGTCCGGCGGACTCGTTCATAACATCGGCTTGCACTGCGATAACTTGCTCAACCAGGTTTACAGAGATAACCTGTCTGTCATAAAGGATTTCATCCCACAGCCCGGACGGGGATTCAGATTAAACTACGATCTGATATTTTAGTGATAGACCATGTCAGCCTCGGACACGTCCCAAGTTCTCGGCTCGACTCTACACTCTCGTCCCGTCCTTTTCGCTGGTGACTTCAAGCTCGTCATACTTCTGCATCCTGTAAATAATGGTTGAAGTCACCCAGCTGACGATAAAAATGCCGACGATGAAATACCCCATTGTGTCGAAGCTGCTGCTCAATTGAGCTGCTGAATTCCAGAACCAGCCTGTCAACTCCAACTTGTCCGCCATGATGCCGAATACCTCGACGCCTCCGACCAATAGTGCGACAAGCACCGACACAAACGTAATCGTCATATTGTAGTAGAGCTTCCTCAACGGTCTGACATAGGCCCAGCCATAAGCGGCGAGCATCAACACGCCATCGGTCGTGTCAATCAGCGACATGCCGGCGGCGAAGAGGAGTGGAAACAACAGGATCGACCAGACAGGAAGTCCTTTCGTCGCTTCTGCCGCCGTGATGCCGAGTAGTCCTATCTCAGTCGCCGTATCGAAACCGAGTCCGAAAAGAAAGCCAAGCGGATACATGTGCCAGCTTCGCCTGATTAACCTGAAGAATGGACGGAAGACTCGACCCATGAGCCCGCGCTGGTTGAGGATTTCATTCAAGGATTGTTCGTTGTACGATCCACCCTTCTTGACAATCGTGAAAGTTCTATAGACATCGCGGAAGACTATCATGTTGACGACCGCTATCAGGAAGAGGAACCCGGCGGAGACAAGCGTGCCGATTACCCCGCCTACCGCTTGAAACTTCGGGAAGTCCTTTTGTATAGCCGCTGCCGTAAGAGCGATTGCCACCGACGCCAGAACAACGACTGTAGCATGTCCTAACGAGAAGAAGAAACCCACTGTCGTCGGTCTCTTTCCTTCCTGCATCATCTTCCGAGTAACGTTATCTATCGCTGCGATATGGTCGGCATCGACAGCATGGCGTAAGCCGAATGTATAAGCAATGACCGAAGTACCGATGAGAAGTGGAAAACCATGAAAAGCTGTAAGAGCCATGCCCCATGCCACCACGTTGATTGCACCGAGGAACAAATATAGACTAACGACCTTGCGCCTGATGTTATGCAAGCTGTCATCAAAAATATTCACATACCTGCCCATCGTCTAATTAAACCTTGTTCCCTTTTACCGTTGACATACGATTATCGCCATTCGACGCCGAAAATTCAAGAACACAAAGTCCTGCGCTCAACCATAATTCTCCTTTCTAGCGAAAGTGCAAGGGCAACATGAAGCTGACTTTTCAGGTTGGAGGCCCGAACGAGATATTTGCTTGGCACTATTCACTTGACGACCACGAAGGGAACAGAAATGTTCATGACGAAATCAATTCCCGGTTCATAAGCATACAACTTGTAAAGGCTAAGATGATCGTGATACGCACGATCGAGCAGATTATTAATCCGACAGTCCACAGCCACATCGCGGCCGAAGACCATCACCACACCGCCGAAGCCGGCGTCGAACACCGCATAACCGGGTGTCCTCGTCTCGGACGGATCGACATGGTTCTGATCAAACACGAAGTGAGCGGTCGTTGAAAAATAAGGCCCGGCGATAACAGTTGTCGATGGAAGAGCGAACTCGAGAGATGCAAGCAGGCGATTCGCCGGGATAAGAGGAAGCCACGTCCCTGCGTCTTCATTCTCTGCAACAAGGAAATCGCCACCAACTGTAAGAGTGATCCCCGATGCAACCTTTCCGCTCAGACGCGCGTCGGCACCCATCAAGGTTGCGTTCGCCTGTCGTTCGACGTACTTCATTACACCGCTCGTCGAATCGACTTGTCCTGTAGGCCCGAGAAATATATAGTGACTGATGCGGTTGTAGTAACCAGAATATCTCCCCATGTACGACAGACCCGGAAATTCTTGTCAGGAGATCTGTCGAGAATGATTGCTCCGGTACGAGATCTGGATCACCAATCTTGTACATCAGGCTCCCTTCCTGCAAGCCATTTATGAAAAGCTCTTCCACATTTGGTGCACGCCATCCGCTCCCTACGTCCGCGCCAAATGAAACATCATTGGAAACATGCCACAGCAACCCGAGCGACCCTGTCGCCGCTTGATAGTTCCGCGTCTGACCGACAAGATCGAGTGTTGTGTTGCCGGAAGTCTGTAGAGTTCTGTAGTCATATCGTGCTCCTATAGAAACATCAAATGGCTGCCGCTGGTAATCGTCAAATAGGAACGCCGCTATTGTCGATTGTTTGTATGCGGGGATCACCGGCTCCTCAGCGAGAGTGGCATTTTGTTCGCCTGCCGCAGATATGCCCGCTGTTGCCGAGTTGTTCCCCGTCTCATCGTAATACACTTTAGCATCGAGCGAATAGGCGCGCAGGCGCAAATGGTTTTCCGGCACCGGATCATCTTCGTCCTCATATTCAGCACCGTCATTCTGCTGGAGAACGCCGTTCAAAGAGAATTGCATTGGAGACGGAATGCTCTTATAAGAAAGCCAGATCCTGTCATGCACGGTGGATTGGTACGGCTCCTCGGAAGCTGCATCGTTTCCGACCGGAAGGATTTCCCTGTCCTGACCGAAACGCGAATACCCGAGGAGAAAGTTTCCCCAGTTCCTGTTTGTCGAGACAGCTCCTTCGAAGTCCATTTCTGTCGCGCCTGTATTCGGCATAACACCTTTCGGCGTTTGAACGTCTCCTGCTCCTCTAACGGTCACGTCCGCGTAATACTTCCCGAGAGAAGTCGTCCCGCCCAGTCCAACATGGGAAGCGCCTTCGGTGTTATTGCTGAATCCGCTCAAAACTATATTGCCGCGCAATGCAGACGAGTCGCGGCTGCCCATGATCCCGTCATCGTGTATGTAATTGATTACACCGCCGAGCGCATCCGATCCGTACAGGACACTGTTTGGACCTCTGATCACTTCGATCCGCTCCAGGCTGAGTGCATCTATTCCCGGGCTGTCGTCATCATCCCATGACTGGTAATCATGCCGCTCGCCATCCTCAAGAACTACGACTCGTTGGTACCCAAGCCCGCGAATGACCGGCTTCACGCTAAACGGTCCGCTGTGAACCATTGTGACACCGGCGAAGTCGCCTAATTCCGATGCTGCAGCTGAACCTGCGTTCGTCCGAAGCTGTTGTCCTTCAACCACGGACACGGACTGAGATGAGTTAGCAACGTCGGATGGCTGCGGCTTGGCTGTTACAGTGATCGTGTGAAGAATAACGAAATTGCCGTGCATGACTATTACAACGGATGTCGTATCTGAAGAAACGGAGACTCTGATTGTTGAGCTGTCGTAACCGATTCTCTTCACTTTGAGTAAATAAGTTCCTCCCGGAACACTGTCAAAGATAAAATTTCCGTTGCTTTCAGTAAATGTCGTCCGCGCTATAGAAGAAATCGACACCACTGCGTTTGTGATCGCTGCACTATCCTCATCTACAACAACTCCACGTAGGACTTGTGAGATTGCCATATCCGACATGATGCACGTGAGGCAGGAAATGAAAACGATCAGTCTGTGATTTAGCATCGCAATTTCCATAATGGCTCAAACATACTAAAGAAATAATCAATGGGCAACGGAGGAATCTCAATTATCATCATCCAGAACTTACAGATTTAACTTGACAAAAGAGTGTGAAATGGGATTGAACAGGTAGGGAAAATAATCGCCAAGGAAGGAACGCTTTATGCGAGAAGGTGGTCCAATCTATAACAGATACCATCTCAAAAACTATCTTCTGTAAAACGACTTGTCTAATTAACTATGAAAACGTACAGACCCGATTCTTGTTCGCCGAACGCTGCCAATCACATTTAGAAAAAGCGTCTTATGCTGGGAGGTCTTGACGCGATTTGAAAGAAATTAGCAAACTCACGGGTTATGGCCCAGTGACGGAACTAATAGAAAGTATTCTTTGTCTATTTGATTATGAGAACGCAGGGTGTATACTTGGATAACGGAGTTAAGAGAGAAATTGCATTTGAAACAACATAAAGTATTTGCGAAAACATTCCTTGTTCTCTACGCCTTCATAACGGTAACATTCCCGCTTGCCCACAGGGACTACGTCCCATTGGCGAGCAGACTCATTCTCTCTCCAGCTGGCTCTCTGTTTAATACGATAGATTCAAATGGCAGCGATTTTGTCTGTCCTGCTCATAACTTCGCGCAGTCCACAACAGGGACACCGGCTTCAAATCAGTCCTTCGCTTCGCAAACAACAGTTTCATTCCTGCGCATAGACGAGCGGACAGAAATTTTCATTCAACTACCGCGCACCTATTCCTCCCGCGCCCCGCCTCAAGCATAACTCCTTCACCTATTTCTAAAAATTGGCGCTCCACTATCTATGTGGAAATGTGCCATCCGGTTAAACATAATTTTTCAAGGAGAATACAATGCTTAGAAACGTTTTTCTGTCGTTAGTTATTCTGTACGCGCTACAAATCGCGCCCCTTGTCAGAGCACAGGTTGTCGAAAAGTCAAATACAACTTTGGGCAGCGGCGGAGCAAATCCGCAAGAGGGGGAAAACTATCGAGTAATCGTTTATGATGCCGATCTCAAAGTACCAATAGAACTTGCAATTGTTTCACTGCGGCGTGATGGATATGTAATCGCTGAGAAGGTCACGAACCCTGCGGGACTTGCAAAATTTGAAGACATTGATGACGGCACTTACAATCTATCGGTTCACTCCCTCGGATATAATGATGTCTCAAAGTCAGTGGTTGTCGATAAGAGCCATCAAATTGACTCAGTTGCGCTCACCGTTTTGACTTTGAATGAACAGGTAGTCGTCGGACATCACATGACACCCGTGACGACATTTGGTCTCACAACTGGGAACCAGGTGTTTGAGTCGGAAACGTACCACGCGCCACCAACGGCGCGCATGACGGATCTTATCCAGGAAAACTTAATGGGGGTTGCGCGTGCACCGACAGGTGAGGTGCACATTCGCGGTATGCACGGGGAGTTCACATATTATATTGATGGAATTCCTGTTCCATTGGGTGTGTTCGGCGGACTGAATGACGTAGTCGACCCCAAAGTGATTGAAAGGTCCACGTTCATCGACGGAGGTTGGCCTGCGGAGTATGGTGGACAAACTGCAGCAATCATCGATATTCAAAACCGTGTTCCTCCCGGAGGATTTCATCTCGATGCGTCCACCTTCGGAGGCAGCTACTACGTCCCTAATTCAGGCGATACTCTTGGCAGCAAGGTCGGATCATTGCGCGCGCTGAATTCAAATGGACAGAGCCTTTCTCTTAGTGATCATATCGATAACCTCGGCTTCTTTTTGTCCGGTTCACGTCAGGAGACATACCGCCGCATCGACCCGCCAATCGCTGATATCTTTCACGATCATGGTTTTGACTATTTCCTATACGGCAAAATCGACTACACACTGAGTGACGCAGATTATCTTACTTCAAATCTCAATTTTGGCAGAACGTACACTCAGGTTCCGTACGATTCAGCTGAAGGAATAATGAACGACCTCCAGAACACGACCAACGGATTTCAGACTCTGTCGTATTATCACACTGTCTCTTCCGAGAAGGACAGGGAAAGCAATCTTTTCATCGGGGCATACGCACGTGAAGGTGGCCTTGTGTATACTCCAGGGCAAGGTGACCCTGCAACTTTTCAATTTGCTGGAGATACGACGAAGAGCTACGTGCTTGCAGAAGACAGATCGTTCACAACACTTGGCACAAGAATAAAATTCGATTCACGTCTCTCGCACCAATTCATGTACACTGTCGGACTGAATTTCAGCAGCACAACCGGTAAGGAAAACTTCACCGCCATGGACAGCCCTGGAAATCCCGACTCTTCCGTTGTCACAAATTTTGCAGGCTCTGATTTTGGCGTTTTTACGGAAGGTGAATTACATCCGTTCGAATGGACCAGGATTGAAGCAGGAGTTAGGTACGATCAACATATTGCACCCAACGTCCCTGTCGAGCGCCAGGTTAGTCCTCGTCTCAAATGGAACATTTTTTTCGATGAGTCAAATACTGGCTATCTCTATTATGGAAGGCTTTTCATACCGACCAACATCGAAGGTCTGCGAACAATTGCCTTGACCGTAGCGGATACGGGCGCGCTGAAGCCGACGCTTCCCGAGCGAGATGATTTCTATGAGGCAGTTTACACGCATGACTTCGGATTCGGCCTGAGAAGCAAAATGGCAGCCTTCTATAAGTTCTCTACTCCAGGCATAGACGATGAGACCATCGGATCAAGTGCAATTAAGACTCCGGTGAACATTCAAACTACCCACACCACCGGTATTGAAGTGGGCCTTTCTTACGATGATCCTTCAACGCCTTTTTCCGGTTATATAAACTCGTCTATCATTCACGCGTATGGCTCAGGCGCGGTGACCGGCGGATTCCTGCCAATATCAGATGATGGCGTTGCGACAGATTTGGATCATGATCAAAGGTTGTCAATTGTCGGTTCTATCAATTACCAGCCCCTCAATTGGTTTGCGAATCTCACCGGGATCTACGGCTCCGGACTTACGAACGGAAATCCGAATAATATTCCATTTCGGACAGGTCTATTCGATTTTAACCAATTCGCCCACACTTCGCCCTCATGGATCTTCGATGTGTCGGGCGGTTATATTTTCTATCTTAACGGCGGAGCCACGCTTGAGCCGTCCTTGTACATCACCAACTTCCTCAATCACCTCCATTTGATAAAAGGTGCATATGCCAGCGCCGCAAGCTGGGAAGAGCCGAGAAATGTCGTGTTTAAGTTAGCTTTTCACATCTAAGCCGTTGAGCGTTATTAACGCATTGAAGAACTGAAGAGAAAGGACGAACCGCGAAGTCGCAATGGATGCAAACGGTCTTGTTCACTCTGATTACCACACAGTCTGAGGGCATGGGAACGAGTAAAAAATTCCTCTCCACCCCTGTCCCCCTGGTAACAATGTCTTGACAAAAAGACTTCTGCAACTTGACATACAACTCGCATCGTCATATCTTTATAGTGAAATGAGTACCACTATGCTCTTGGAAACGGACGAAGCGGTGCGTGACTTTTCATGTTGTCGTTGTTGCGTCTGTACATACGGACTCCCGTTTTCGCGGAGGCGTAGGTCCATGAGCTGATTGCAGCCAGGATTTTGATTGACCAGGCCCTTTGTCGAAAACCAGACGAAGGGCCTTTTCTTTTTGTGAACAGAAGATTAAGAGAGGACGAGGCGTTTGCAGTGAGCAACATGTTATCAAAGATGGAGACTTCCATGAAATCCGTTCAATCTAAAGAAAGTGTAAAGGCTCTTGCCGATGTCTTACTTAAGGAGCATGAGTCTCACAGCTTTACGCTACCTATCAAAGTTGAGACCCAGCGATTTGCCGATGAGATCATAGGATGTTTATTCCCGACTCTCTCAGAAGAGGTATACTTTACTCCCGAGGAAATACAGGCGCGGCTGGCACTGCTTCAACGGAATGTGAAGGCCATACTTCGTTTGCTGCCACATAAGCCCGGAGGGTCTGTCGCAGAGATCACCGAAGAATTTTTCGACTGCTTACCTGAGATCTACAGGAAGCTCTGGCTCGATGCCGATGCAATCTATCGCGGCGATCCAGCGGCGGAAAGCGTCGAGGAGGTCGTACTTGCATATCCCGGTTTTCTGGCAATTGCCAACTACCGGATCGCACATGAGTTCTATCTCCTTGGCGTGCCCATCTTCCCTCGACTGTTGACAGAATATGCGCATCAGCTCACGGGCATCGACATTCATCCCGGCGCACAGATCGGAACTCCCTTCTTCATCGATCATGGCACAGGCATCGTGATAGGCGAAACAACAATCATCGGCAACGATGTGAAGCTCTACCAGGGCGTCACGCTCGGTGCACTGAGCGTCGACAAGAAATTAGCAAATACCAAACGTCATCCGACAATTGAAGACAACGTAATCATCTATGCTCAGTCAGTCATCTTAGGAGGCAACACTATTGTAGGACACGACAGCGTTGTAGGTGGTAACTCATGGCTGACGAGCAGCGTCCCGCCTTTCTCATTCGTACATCACGACATGAAAGTGAACGTCAGGACACCAGACGAAACTAACGGCGGCATCGAATATGTCATTTAGATCCCGTTTGAAAATTCCAATCTCAAACAATAGCGAGGAGACGCAATCAATATGAAAGCAAACTCAATCCTGGAGACGGTAGGCAATACGCCTGTTGTACGAATAAACCGGCTATACCCGGAACGAAGGAACATCTGGGTAAAGTTAGAGCGGTCAAATCCCGGCGGGAGCATCAAGGACAGGATAGCGCTTTCCATGATCGAGGATGCAGAGTACCGCGGACTCCTCAAAGCTGACAGCATAATAATCGAGCCAACCTCCGGCAATACTGGAATCGGCCTTGCGATGGTCGCAGCTGTGAAGAGATACAAGCTTATACTTGTGATGCCCGAATCCATGTCGATCGAGCGACGACGGATACTATCAGCATACGGGGCAATGCTCGAATTAACGCCGAGAGAGAAAGGAATGCGCGGCGCGATCGACCGCGCGAATGAACTCGCAGGGAAAATGCCCAATGCATGGATTCCACAGCAGTTTGAGAATCCGTCAAACATTGAAGTACACGAACGGACAACCGCACAGGAGATTATCCGCGATTTCCCGGAAGGAATTGATTATCTCATTACAGGTGTCGGGACGGGCGGACATATCACCGGATGCGCAAATATCCTGAAGAAGAAATTCCCGAAGACAAAAGTTTTTGCCGTTGAGCCATCTCTCTCTGCCGTCATCAGCGGCGGGTCGCCGAATCCTCATCCGATCCAGGGATTAGGCGCCGGCTTCATCCCGAAAAACCTCCATACCGAAATTCTGGATGGCACCATCCAAATAACTAAGGAGGAAGCTTTCGAGTTTACCGTGAGAGCTGCCAAAGAAGAAGGAATTCTACTCGGGATTTCTTCAGGCGCGGCATTAGCCGCAGTCGCAAAGAAGCTTCCCGACATCCCTGTTAGCAGCACAGTACTCACATTTTGCTATGATACCGGTGAGCGATATTTATCCGTCGAAGGATTGTTCGGATAAATAGGTAAGTAGTTCCCGCAATATGATTGCCTAACGTCATATTAATAAGTAATTCGATGTACGACAGACCGGCTTATTGTACTTGATGCCGATTCATGCATGCCATGGTATGATAACAGATTTGCTGAGGGCGATTACACCGGCTAATTCCACTGCTTGCTGTACCATGATTGAACAGAACTGAGACGAATGAGAGCGGCAGCTAATGCTCGGAATTTCTCTTCGGATGAGTCGAAACCCGCCAGGCATTTCAAACTGATGCATTCCCCACAGCCCCGACTTTCCGTTCCATCATGATTACCTGACCTCGGAAGTGACTTTGAATTTGTGACCACTTTGTGTTTTATTTTTCCAAAGTTTATTATTATTGTTTGGTTTATGTTCGACAATTATAGCGGGTATATGAAGTGGCAAGTTGTGCTAGGATCAACTCAGAGGTGAGCGGAGACTGTCGGCTGCAACGGGCACGGCCGGAAATCCACGTTTGTCTAGAGTTTAATCGCTGATTACGGCTTAAGTTCGCGAACGGACAGTGAGTCCGTAGAACGCATCAGCATGGTTGTACCAATCCCTGAACTTAGGAGGTGCTGAAGATGCAAAGTACAAATCCACCCGGGGAGCGGCGACGGCGCCACATTTACTTCCTGGCGATTATGGTTCTAGGGCTTAGTTTGGGAGGACTCGCGTATTACAGGGTAGAAGAGGGTCACATTCGTTCGGAGAAATACCAGGAAATTGCAGCGATAGCGAATCTGAAATCAAAGCAGATCCTCAACTGGCGTCAGGAGCGACTCGCAGACGCTGAAGAGGTAGTGAGAAGCCACATAATGACAGGCGCCATTGTTGACTGGCTCAGATTTCCGCACGATTCAAATCTTCGGACGGCGATGCAAGAGCAACTTGATCTCGATAAAGCAATCGGCACTTACACGGACGCATTTGTGGTCGACACGGCAGGCCGAACCCTAGTTTCAACCAGTACGTCACTGGTCGTGCTGGACACGTCAGAGGAGGAGGAACTCAAGAATTCTTTGCAAGGACACCATGCAGAGTTGAGTAGTCTATTCCGCTGTCCGGATGGAGAAATATGTCTCGATGCTATCGCGGGTGTTCGCGATAAACGCGGCCAGTCGGTCGCCGCAGTTGTTCTGAGAAGCAATGCAAATGATTTTCTTTACCCGCTGATTCAAACGTGGCCGACTCCGAGCAGGACGGCGGAGACTGTTTTGATAAGGAGAGAGAAGGACAAGGTTCTTTTCCTTAATGACCTACGGTTTCGTCCGGGCAGCGCCTTTTCATTGGAGATACCCCTCTCAAAGGCCGACATCCCGGCAGTGCAGGTAGTTTCGGGAATTACCGGGATGTTCGAAGGAAGAGACTACCGCGGTAAAAAGGTATTGGCAGACCTGCGGCCAATCCCTGGCACCCGGTGGTTCATGGTAACAAAGGTAGACACGGACGAAATTCTTGCTGAGGTATATTATCGCGCTGGCGCAATCGCCGTCTTCGTCGCTTTAAGCATCATGCTGACTGTGGCGTCGACTGCCTATTCATTTCGTGGGCGGCAGGCAAATCTGTATCGCGGGCTCTATGAGGCCGAGCGCAAGGAACGGGAAGAGCGTGAACTTTTCAAGGCGACTCTTTACAGCATCGGTGATGCCGTCATAACCACTGATGCGGCCGGCTTCGTGAACCAGATGAATCCCGTTGCGGAGCGGCTGTCAGGCTGGCAGGAGGCCGACGCCAAAGGAAAGCCGTTGGCCGAAGTGTTTAGAATATTCGATGAATGTTCCGGCGCTGCTGCAGAGAACCCTGCCCTTCGGGTTCGACGCGAGGGAATGGTGGTAGGACTGGCAAATCACACGATCCTCTTCGCAAAAGATGGAGCGAAATATCCGATCGCAGATAGCGGCGCACCGATCAGGGATGAGGGAGGAAGAATCACCGGCATAGTTCTCGTCTTTCGTGATCAGACCGCGGACCGTGCCGCTGAGAATTCACTGCGCGAGAGCGAGGCTCTACTCAAGGAAGCTCAGCGCCTCACATTGATCGGACATTATGACCTGGACATCGTTTCAGGCATGTGGAAAAGCTCGGAGATGCTTGACACAATTTTTGGTACTGGTCCCGACCACGAGAAGAACTTCGCTGGGTGGATCAGCCTGGTCTCACCCGAACAGCAGCACGAATTGGAAGAATATTTCACGGGACACGTGCTCAGGGACAAATACCCTTTCGATAAAGAGTACAAGATTGTCCGACTTAACGATCACGCAGAACGCTGGGTGCATGGACTTGGCAAATTGGAATTTGATTCCGAGGGAAATCCTATCAGGATGTTCGGCACAATTCAAGATATAACCGAACGAAAGTCGCTCGAAGAACAGCTCTTGCAATCACAAAAACTCGAATCGATCGGCAGACTTGCCGGGGGAGTCGCACACGATTACAACAATATGCTCGGAGTGATTATCGGATACGCCGATCTGCTTAGCAAAAAACTTCCTCACGATTCCTCCGAGCACAATGCTGTCGATGCGATTCTCAGGGCTTCGAAAAGAGGAGCCGATCTAACGAAGCAGCTCCTTGCTTTCGCGCGAAAAAGGATAATTTCACCGAAGGTCATACATATCAACCAATCAATCGAATCCATCCAAAAGATGCTGCGTACCATGATCGGCGAAAACATCGACCTGACATTTCGACCGGGAAGGGATCTGTGGGACGTTTGCATCGACCCGACTCAACTGGATCAGGTGCTCATCAACCTGGCGACGAACGCGAGAGATGCAATTGAGGAGTTCGGGGGAATCAACATCACAACCTCGAATGTCGTTGCTGACGTAAGTACTGGCCAGGATCGCGCGGCGATGTCCCCAGGTGAGTATGTCAAGATTGCTTTCACAGATACGGGCAAGGGAATGGATAAGGAGACACTCGCACAGGCGTTCGAACCTTTCTTTACTACGAAGCCGCGGGGACAGGGAACGGGACTCGGGCTTTCGACAGTATACGGGATCGTGAAGCAGAACAAAGGAGACATACAGGTTTCAAGCGGGCCCTCGAGGAGGAACTAAATTTGAAATTTATCTACCGCGCTTTTCCGGTTACCTTGAGAGCGAAGAGAAGCGTGTTTCGGAAAAAATGGTTCTTGGGACGGAGACCATCCTCGTGGTCGAAGATCAGGCTGATCTTCTTGGACTGGTCAAGACAAGTCTTGAGCAATACGGTTATGAGGTCTTGACGGCCAGTGATCCTATCGGCGCACTGTTTCAATGCAAATCATACTCAGGCGAGATCCACTTGCTTCTCACTGACGTAATCATGCCCTTGATGAACGGAAGAGAATTGAGTGAAAACATTAAAGGATCAAAGCCGGGGATAAAGACTTTGTTTATGTCAGGGCATAGCGGAGACAAACTCGGACGACAAGGAATCCTCGAAAAAGGGATCGAGCTTGTCGAGAAACCGTTCACACCATACGAGCTGGCCAAGAGGGTCAGGGAACTGCTGGACTCATGACGAGCCATAGAGACTTCATCGCACGCCGGATCATTTCGCGTTCAAACATTGTTTGTAATGTCATCTCCCAGAGGCGGCTTCCCTCTTCAATCTTCTTCCGCGCCAGAGGTAATAGATCACCGGATAGACCATAAGTTCAAGCAGCACGCTTGTGACGACCCCGCCGACCATCGGAGCCGCGATCCTTTTCATGACGTCCGCGCCTGATCCAGTGCTCCACATTATCGGGATCAATCCGGCGAGTATCGCGGATGCCGTCATAATCTTGGGACGGACTCTTCTGACTGCGCCTTCATGAATCGCCTCCTTAAGTTGCTCCAAAGTGAAAACCCGAGCAGTTGCTATTCCGCCGGAAGCGGTTGCAACTCCGGCGCACATTTTGTCAAATGCGATGTCAAGATACAGGAGCATGACAACGCCGGTCTCTGCATCGAGCCCCGCAAGGGCAATCATCCCAACTGCTACTGCAACGCTGATGTTGTAACCGAGAATGAAGAGGAACCAAATCGCGCCGACAAGTGAAAAAGGAACTGCGAGCATGACAATTAGAGTCTTCGTAAGCGATCTCGTGTTCAAATAAATTATCAGAAGAACGAGAACGAGCGTCGCAGGTATTATATACATGAGTGTTCGCGCCGCTTCCTGCATGAATTCGAACTGGCCGCTCCACGTGACAAAGTACCCGTTCGGAACCTTCAGGTTATTTACGAGGTACTGTTTTGCCTTTGCAACGTATCCGCCAATGTCGGACGTGTTCGCATCGACATATACGTAGATTGTCGGTACTGCGCCCTCAGTCCTGACGAACATCGGACCTCGATGAATTGTAAGCTGCGCAACGTCTCCAAGTGGAACCTGGGCACCGGAAGAAGTCGGTATCAAAACTCGCTTCAGCTCTTCCGGATTATCGCGCATCTCCAGCGCGTATCTGACTGTTATTGGGTAGCGCTCTATTCCGGATACGATTTGTCCCACGGGCATTCCGCCGACTGCGCCCTGAAGCACATCCTCGATGTCCTGAACATTGATTCCGTATCGCGCAGCTTCGGAGCGGTGAATTGTGAAGTCGATGTAATTTCCGTTGCCGACTCGTTCTGCAAACGCGCTGGAAGTCTCCGGCAATTTTTTCAAGAGCGTCTCAACTTCCTCACCGATAGTTTGAAGCGTTGCAAGGTCAGGCCCGGACACCTTGATTCCGATCTGGCTCTTGATTCCCGTGCTCGTCATATCGACGCGGTTCTTTATCGGCATCGTCCACACGTTTGAAAGTCCCGGCACCTGCAAAGCATCGTCAAAAGCCGCCTTCAGTTTATCAGGCGTCATCCCCTTCGGCCATTCAGACTCCGGTTTGAGATTCACCGTGGTCTCGAACATATCCAGTCCCGCAGGATCGAGAGCGGTGTTCGCCCTTCCTGCCTTGCCGAAGACGCTTTCAACTTCAGGGAATTGCTTGATGATCTTGTCTGTCATCTCAAGTGTCTGGCGAGACTGCGTGATCGAAATTCCGGGGAACGCCGACGGCATATAGAGGAAACTCCCCTCCCATAGCGGCGGCATGAACTCAGATCCAAGCTTGAGATATGGGAATGCCGTTATCCCAAGAATAATTACAACAGAGGTTAGAACGTACCAGCGGAATTTCAGGACAAAATCAAGAACGGGCGAATATAATCTTATCAGAACTCTATTGATCGGATTTTTCTCCTCAGGTGGAACCTTGCCTCTGATCAAGTAGCCCATCAAAATCGGTACTGCGGTTATTCCGAGCAGAGCGGCCGCTGCCATCGAATATGTTTTGGTAAATGCAAGAGGCTTGAAGAGTCTACCGGATTGATCTGTAAGTGCAAAGACAGGAATGAATGAAACCGTGATTACCAGAAGCGAGTAAAACAGAGAAGGACCGACTTCCTTCGATGACTCTGTAATCAACTTCCACCTGTCCGTCTTACCACCATCCGCTTCGATATGCTTGTGCGCGTTCTCGATCATGATAATTGCCGAATCGACCATGGCACCGATCGCGACCGCGATACCTCCAAGCGACATGATGTTTGCGTTGAGACCCTGCCACCTCATGACTATGAAAGCCATTAGGATTGCGGTCGGCAGAGTGAGGATTGCGACAAATCCGCTCCTGAAGTGGAACAAGAACAGCAAGCAGACGATAGCGACGATGATCGACTCCTCGATGAGTTTGTCCTGAAGATTATTGATTGCGCGGTTTATGAGATCGGAGCGATCATAGACCGGAACGATTTGCACATCTGATGGAAGTCCCTGCTTGAGGTCATCTAGTTTTTTCTTTATTCCCTGGATAACCGAAAGCGCATTTTGGCCATACCGCATTTCGACAATTCCACCGACTACATCACCTTCGCCGTCAAGGTCTGCGACTCCGCGGCGAGCAGCGGCGACTATTTGAACATCTGCAACGTCTCCGAGAAGAATCGGTGTACCGCTTGAAAAACCGTTGCTTGAGAATGGTGAAGGCGGACTGCCGCTTGAAGGCATACTTGTCTGCGAAGATTCACCCATTCCTCCACTTGAAGCTGCATCTGATGCCACGAGAGGCGGCTTCGAGTCTAACGGATAAAATTTCCCTCCGTTCGACACGCCGAGGGGTATCTGCTTCATGTCGTCAACAGTCTTGATATACCCAAGCCCTCTTATCATCAGTTCATAACCGGCTTGATCGATAATTTCGCCGCCGACGTCGTTGTTGCTTCTTTTTATCGCATCCATTACCTGCATCGGCGAGATGTGGTACGCGAGCAGTTTTCTCGGATCAAGAGTCGCCCTCCATTCTTTCACGAAGCCGCCGACGCTTGCCACCTCGGAAACGCCGGGCACAGTTGACAAACCGTACTTGAGATAAAAGTCTTGGATCGACTTGAGATCACCGAGGCTTCGCTTGTCGGACTTGAGTGCATATTCATAAACCCATCCCACCGGAGTCGCATCGGGACCGAGAGTAGGCGTAATGCCCTGCGGCAAACGATTTGCGGCGTAGTTCAGATATTCAAGAACTCTGCTCCGTGCCCAGTACAAGTCCGTACCGTCTTTGAAAATGACGTACACCAACGAGAACCCGAAGTACGAATAGCCGCGTACAACCTTTGCGTTCGGAAGCGAAATAAGCGAAGAAGTGAGCGGGTATGTCACTTGATCCTGCACAACTGTCGGCGACTGGCCGGGATATTCAGTATATACAATCACCTGCACGTCGCTGAGGTCAGGAATCGCATCGACCGGACTCGTCGTGAGAGAATAAATTCCTGCAGCGAGAACGAACAGCAATAATATGATTACTATGAAGCGATTGTTTATCGACCAATCAATTATTTTTGCGAGCATATAAGTTCTCCCGTCCTGTCGTATCGTTCTTTGACTTCACCGTCTCTTTTTCCCCGTTCATATTCATTCCCGGCATATTCATGTCCATACCGTTCATATCCATTCCATCCATGGAATCCTTTTTCGGCTTCACCGTCTTTTTCTTGGGTTCCATCTTCTTTTGCTGGACATTCATCTTCTTGCCAGGCATATTTTCCATGCTGCCGTTTTCGCTCTTCTGCTCAGTGTTCTCTGACGGCGAAGATGGCGTAGACATTCCTGGCATTCCGGTCATCAATGAGGCGCCCGCATTCTTCAGATTCGCATCGGAATCAATTAAAAATTGTCCGGAGGTTACGATAGTATCGCCCTCAGTTAGTCCATCGGTAACCTCATAGTATCCGTCCGCGTAAGCACCAAGTTTAATGTCTCGTATTTCAAATCTCCCACCTCCGAGCGCAACCGCAACCACCTGTCTAAGTCCGGTGTTAATAACAGCCTGAGCCGGAACGGCAAGTGCGTTGTAACTCACCTCAGAATGAATCGCCGCGTTTACGTATTGTCCGACCTTCATTGTCAAAGCGGGATTGTTCAATGGAATTCTTGCCTTCACCGTTCGCGCAGTGGCATCTACTTCCGGATAGATGAAATCCACTCTTCCTTCATATGATTGAGAATTATTGTACGCGACTGTAGTCGGTGAGCCGAGTTTCAAGAAGGGCATATCGATCTTGAACACGTCAGCAAGTATCCACACACGTCGCAAGTCGGCAACTCTGAACAGTGTCTGTCCCGCAGAGATCCTCTGTCCATCAAATACGTCCTTTTCAAGTATTACGCCGTCGTTTGGTGAATGGATTACCACTCGATCTACTACATTGCCGGTTGATTGCAGTTCATCGATCTGTTTTTCGCTCATTCCGAAAAAGGCTAAGCGTTCACGGGCGCTTTTGATAAGTTGAGACGCAACATTTTGCGCCTTTATCGAATTATCGCTGACAGATGCAAAGCTAACGGACTGCAAGAACTCCTGTTCGGCGGCTATCAGGTCCGGACTGTAGATGACCGCCATCTGTTGGCCTTTCTCCACATCCATGCCCGTGTAATCGAAATAGAGTTTTTCTATCCATCCACCGACGCGGGTGTTTATATCGCTGATACTCTTTTCGTCCGGAGAAACCACGCCGTATGCGTTGATAGTTCGAGTAAGCTTTCGGCGTTCGACGGGTGCAGTGACCACACCGATGTTCTGTACCATA
This sequence comes from uncultured Bacteroidota bacterium, assembly GCA_963704305.1. Classification (GTDB taxonomy): domain Bacteria; phylum Bacteroidota; class Ignavibacteria; order Kryptoniales; family JAKASW01; genus JAKASW01. The sequence continues at coordinate 4,399,653 of OY969888.1, forward strand.
GCAGGATCAACTTTGATGATATTCGGATTAATCTCGTCTTCATCGGCATATTTCGGAACGAGGTCCATATCCATCGTCGGTGATTTACCGGGATGATCGAAATGAATGGTCGGACTCATCGGGTCGTACCAGTAAAGGACTTTTCTTTCACCCTTACTCGCAGCGACCGACGTAGAGTCGCTTTTTGCGTTTTTCGACGCGTTGCCGCATCCTGCAATGATCAACCCGGCCAACACAATAGGAACTAATGACAAAATTGTCTTCTTCATCATTGCCTCTATGATTTTCAAGATTTCATTTCCTCGATTCCTCAGGAATATGTCACCCCTACGGGGTTCATTTCCCCTTTTCTTATTTTCTACAAATATTTCATCCCTATCGGGATTCGGCACACTGCTCTTGCTTCTGTTCATTTCCCACCTCTATAATCTTCCGCTCCCTCACCGACCAACTTCGAAATCTCAGCAACGGCCGAGAAATATGCGGATTGTATCTTTACGAACTCGATCCTCGTGTTTATTACCATGGTCAGGTTATCGATCAACATTGCGAACGTCGTCTTGCCGACCGAATATGAAGAAAGTGAGGAGTTGTACGTTGCTTCGTATTGTGGGATTAATTCCTTGCTATAAAGCGGTATCAGCTGCGCCTGTGCCTCAGCATCCGCATAAGCCGAACGAAGTTGACTCAATAATTCCACTTCGACGGAACTATATTGTGATTCGGCAGCTTGGTTCATAAAATCCGCCTCATCGATCATTTTCTGCTGCCTCGCGCCGTAGAAAAGCGGTATGCTCAATCCAATTTCGAGGTTCATCATATTGAGCGCCTTCGTTCCATCCGGCATCAGCGCTCCACGATAGCCATAAGAGAAACCGACATTAACATCCGGCACCGCATCTTTTCTTGCAAAGACAGTGTTTGCCTTCGCCGCAGATTCCACGCTGCGGATCTGATTAAGGTCAGGGTTCTTCGCCTCAAGCTGCAATCCAAGACTGTCGAGCGAAGAGAGAGATGGAAGCGCCAGAGTGTCCACATGAATTTCATAAGGAGTCCCCTTGCCGAGAAGTGCGCCGAGCTGCGCATAAGAGCTTCTCAGCATCGAGTTCATGGTGACAATGTCGGACCGCACCATAGTCAACTCCGCTGTTGCACGGAATACATCCTGCTGCGGAACCTGCCCCACGGCAAAGAGCTGCTCTGAAACTTTGACGACACTTTCAAGAAGGGTTCGCTTGTATTCCAAATACTGAATCGACCTTTGAAGACGATAAATATCACCATAAACTTTCTTGAGCTCTGATATGACTTCTAAACTTGTGCCCGACAACTTATCCGACAAAGCCTCGTAACCGTACCTTTGAACTTCTCCGGCTGCACTCAGCTTCCCAAACCATGGAAACATCTGCATTATCTTGAACTGTGGAAACATCGTCATCTCATCCGAGTTTAACTTGAAATTGGATGGCACATTCTCTGCCATCACAGATAACTGGGGATCAGGGAGTGTGCTGGCAGGACTAATTCTCGCCCCTGCGGCACTCGATTCGTAACGAGCCATCTTGATTTCGGGATTGTTTTGAATGGCTGTCGCGATCAAACTATCCAATTGTGTTTGAGCCAATGCAGACACCGCAGCTGTGAGAACGAGTAGAGAAACAAATTTGAGCCGAGAGCTCATCAGCATTCCGCTGAGAATTTTGAAAACTAACATCGTTCACCTTTCCTTTTTTCTTGTCCCGCGCAGCGAGATCTCACTACGCGACGATTTATCTAAGAGAAGAAGTTTGGCGAGTCTTGGAAAAGGGGCTTGCCGAGCCGAATTATATCATAAATGATATATATTTGGCTCCCCGTGCATCTAGCACGGGAGACTTCTTATTCAGGAAAGGATTTAAATGCGGAGATTGCTGTTGAGGGTGGGTAAATCTAAAGGTGGAGAGTTAGCCGGGGAAAGTAGAACGAAACTTTGATGACCGATTTGTTGTGGGTAGTCATTCGCTTGAATAGAGTTAAACACAGCGACAACTTGATTGTGGAACTTCGCCCACTCCGCAAAATTATCGATCGTGCTCTTCTCTATGGAAACGACCTTGATGCAATTGCTCTCGATTGACTGCTGTCCGTGAGTCTCAGGAATCACTCCCTGACATTCCTCGCAGCCGTTGCCGTCATTATCGCTCACTGGGGTTGCTGTCAATGTCGGAGCTTTTACCTGTTCATGCTTCAACGTGCAGAAGTAAGAGGTATAGGCATACTGAACCTGGCCTATCAAAAAGGCAAGCAAAATAAACGTATTCAGATATTTTATTCTTGCGTTCACTTCGTGATTAATATAATCTCTAATGTTCAAAACAAAAAGTACAACGATAGGTTTCACTATTATGATGCCAAAATATCCGATAAGTCTCAAGTCTCATTTCTTGAAAAATAACAACCCCCGAAGTTTCCCGTTAATTTCATTTGGGAAATTTTTCTGGAAGGTGCGGCAAACTGGCACAAGGTATTCTACCATCTATTTGCTTTAATGATCGTGAGCAGGCATCTTCATGTGCGTATTTTTCATATTCATGTTCATCGTATCCGATTTATCTTCTTCGTTAACGGCGAATTTTTGCATTGCCGCGTACTCCTGAGGTGTCATGTTCTTCATCTTCTCAAGGAATGCGACCATCGCCCAAATCTTCTGATCGGAATGAGTCTTCGCAAAGGCGGGCATGCCGGTGCTTTTGATACCGTTTTTTATGACCCAAAAGAGTTCGTTTGAGGGCAACTCTTTCGCAGACTCCGCGAGGTTTGGCGCCTGGGGATACAAGCCTTCCCCTGCCTCCGATTTGTCAACTCCAGGTGCACCATGGCATGTAACACACATCTCGTTGTAATGGTCGAAACCTTCCGCGATCATTGAGCTGTCGGTAAGCGTAGGCGCAGAAATCCCTTTTGCATGATGTTCCATGGAGTTGTCGCTTGTCGTACTGAAAATCCACTGCATTAGCCCTGGGTCGGGTTTCAGCGCGGATACATTGTAAAGCCCGGTCTCGATAAATATTACAAAGATTATAACTTCAACTACGATGGTTGCTACTATTATTCCCAGAGTCTTCTTCATCTACTTCCTCATCCACTTGAACAATTTCATTTTTGATTCCTCAAATCCGATCTCGAAAGACAAGAAAGGATTCAGCATGGCATCATGCGTCCATGTCCTCCTCCGTCATATCCCGATCTTGAATCCTGCGTTTATTACTCTTCCTTCGATCGGCGCCCAGACATCTTTAAAATGCGGATCCGTCACGCTGCCTGTAAAGACTGGGGCATGGTTGATCTGTTTGTAGTTCAACCAGTTTTCCACTGCCGCAAAGAAGGTAAAATGCGAGAGTTTCTTCTCAAACAATAAGTCTGATACCCAAAATGAAGGTGAGCTTGCACCGTCGTGAAGCAGTTGAGCTCCCGTATATCGAATTTCGATTCCCGCCTCACCGAAGCCCTCCACGTTGTAGATGATATCTGCAACGAACTTACTCGGCGGCGTCAGGTAAAGCTCGCCCGTAGAGCTCGAGAATTCCCTTTGCGCATCGACATAAGTGTAGCCGAAGAATGCCTCGATATCCGCATAATTCAATTTGATATCGGTCTCGGTTCCCCGGCTGAAGAGATAGCCGTCCGCATTTTCCAAAGCATAACGATTCGCCGGCGAGGTCAGCGGAGCCAAAATCAGCGGCGAGTTGACTCGCGTGTAAAAGAACGCCTGATCTATATCGAGTGACATATCATTGAGAATCATTCCGATGAAATTGACGTCGAACTCACCACCGACAGAGTTTTCAACTTTCAAGTCCTTTCTTATCGGAACAATTGAATATATGGCATCAGGATCTGATTGATCCGAGAATATGCCAGGGACTTTGTATCCAAGTCCGAAGCTTGCCTGCAATCCGAGTTCATCTGAGATTCTGTAAATTCCAGCGACCCGCGGAAGTACTTGGAAACCATATTCATTCTCTTTGTCAATTCGTAGGCCTGCTTCCAACGTAAACGGAGTCAAAATCTGCCAGTCATCCTGGCCAAATAACCCGGCGGTCCACCTTCCGTAACTTCTGTTCATGCCGCTGTATGAAGAGTCCTCCAAGAAATCATCAGTGGTTAAGTTTACTCCTCCTGTCAGTGTGTTCTTGCCGGACCTCATTTGGAACGACAATTCGCTGTAGCTTGTCCATTGAGTCCCGTAAAATCGATCCGACTCGATTGAACTGTTTAGCAAAAAAATATCCGACGCTGTTCTTGAAAGTAATCGTTGTGCCATTATCTAATGACGAATTTAGTTCTAATTGCGAATATGTTCTATTGGATTTACTCTTCTCGACATAAGGATGAAGAGCGGTTGCACCGTCTTTTATAGCTGTCATGTCACCACCAGCCATGTTCTCGTAAGCAGTTGAAAGTCCAACCATGAGCTTCGTTCTGTCATTCAAAGCATAATAAATTTTCGGATTGAGCGCAAAGAGCTGCATCTCAGGAATATCGGAGAACCCTGTATGATCGCCATCGTATTCGGCGTTCAAATGTCCATTGAAAAGTACCGTTACGCCTAAATCATCATTTTGTTTTGAATAGAATGCTCCAGCATCCACTCCGCGCGATGTGTTTCCGTTGAGAAGAAGCATAAACTCCCCTGCCTCGGTAGGTTTCTTAGAGATAAGGTTGATGAGTCCGGCAATCGCCCCGGCGCCGTAGAGGGAAGAAGATGGTCCTTTTATGACTTCGATCCGGCTCAGATCAAGCGGCGGGATTTGTGTGATGCTCAAGTCTGAGGATAATCCACCATAAACTGGGAAACCGTCTTTCAAAATTTGAGTGTAACTACCGTCAAGCCCTTGGAGTTTTATGCTCACATAATTAGATACGGCCGAAGTTTGCAAAACTTGTATGCCTGTAGATTCCAAAAATATCTCCGATATGTCAGCCGGATGGTCAATCTCTGTTTCAGCAATATCTTCCGGCCCTCTGACTTCAACTCGCTCCGGTGCATCGCTCACATGATAGCTTGTCCGTGTTGTAGTTACCGTGACACCTTCAAGCTCAACGTTTGTTTGTGCTAACTTTGCTTGCAGAACGTTGAATCCGTTCCGCAACGGAAACATCAGACGCAGCTCGCGAGTCTTGTACCCTACTGATGAGAACGCTATCGTTTGTGATCCATCGGGAATTCCTGAAATCGTTACCTTCCCGTTCAAATCGGTTGTACCACCAAGCTTTGTTCCTCCAATTAGAACATTCGCTCCGACAATCGGTTCACCGCTGGCGCTGTCCGCAACCGAAACTGTAAGTTTGTTCTGAGCTAATACTGATGTTGTAGAAAGCAGGATCGTAATTAAACAAATGTAAAACCTCATAATAAAAATGTCCTCATTCGATGTGAACATTTCAAGAACTAGCATAATGTAAAGAGAAATGATCCCCTTTGACAAATTGCCTATTCGTTCCTAAGCCATCCTATACCACTCCAGTTCGGGAACGCTTAATGGGTCCATCGCGTTTTAATATCCGAATACGATAACGGAATTCAATATCAGATAGAATAGAATTATTTTCATGAGCAGCATTCTGGAGTTTGAACTTCGGTGAGGAATAAATGCAGGATCGATTACTGAAGGATATTCTCCTCGGTTTCATAAAAGTTCACATTTTGCACCATGCAAACAAATCTCCTATTTTCGGCCAATCTTTTCACGACGAGCTCAAACGACACGGCTATGAAATATCTTTCGGCACACTTTATCCAACGTTTCATTCTTTGGTGCATCAGGGATATTTGAAAATGAACAAACAGAAAGTAGATGGCAGGATCCGTAAATATTATACAATCACCACAAAAGGAAAGAGACTCTTGCAAGAGGGAAAAATTAAGGCAAAGCAACTGACAGATGAGCTGTTTGAGACGTAAGTTGGACTTCTTCACGATTCTCAATATTTGAGAGGAAACAACACATGAGAAGATTCTTCCTGAACTATGCGCCGACAAATTTAAATTCGCAACTTTTGATACGTCTTTCCGTCGGCCTCATTTTCTTCACACAGGGAATACTGAAATACACTGATCCCAGCTGGGGAGTTATCCGATTCACACACATCGGCTTTCCGTACCCCGGATTCACGGCTCACTTCGTCGGGACATTTGAAATAATCTGCGGCCTTATGGTAACGATCGGTTTGCTCACGCGACTCGCGAACGTGCCACTTCTGATAGTCAATCTGACAGCAATTGCCACCACAAAAATTCCCGAGCTTTTCCGTCCAGCACAAGGATTCTGGTTCATGGTCAGCGATGCGAGGACAGATTTTGCAATGTTTACTGGAATCGTTTTTCTTCTGATTGTCGGAGCGGGAAGAATCTCACTTGACTGGAAATTGTACTTGAGAACGACAAGAGCGAATGCTTGAGGGTTTAGAGAAGACAAAGCGGATCAAAGAACTTGCAAAGCTCTATCTGAGATTAGGACTCACGTCCTTCGGTGGTCCGGCAGCACATATTGCGATGATGGAAGATGAGGTGGTTGTCAGGAAGAAATGGCTGACACGCGAAGTCTTTGTCGATTTAATCGGTGCGACGAATCTGATCCCCGGGCCGAACTCTACTGAGATGGCAATCCATGTTGGTTACATGCGCGCAGGTATGATTGGACTCATCGTGGCCGGCGCCTCGTTCATATTACCTTCTGCTGTAGCTACAGGGATTGTTGCGTGGCTCTACTTCAAATATGGATCGCTTCCGCACGTACTACCTTTCCTGCAAGGCGTCAAACCGGTTGTGATAGCAATTATTGCTGCAGGGGCATTTCGACTCGGTAAGACGGCGACAAAGAAAAGACCCGATCTCATTGCGATTGCTGCAGTTGTTTTTGTCGCCTCCCTGCTCGGCGTCGACCAGATACTTGCGTTGTTTGCAGGCGGGATCCTCGGGGGATTGTGGATGATTTATCGGGACAATTTGAAAAGTGGCATCGCTGCGTTCCTCCCTCTTCTCGGTGAGATTGTGCCGGCATCCTCCGTAGCATTGCCGGTCGTGGGAAGCGTTACATTGTTCAGCCTCTTCGTCGGCTTTCTAAAAGTCGGCGCGGTGTTATACGGTGGTGGTTATGTCCTCATCGCTCTCCTTCAGAACCAAATCGTAAATGGAGCGGGTTGGATAACTCAGAAGCAACTCATCGATGCAATCGCAGTCGGGCAATTTACGCCCGGTCCGGTGTTATCGGCTGCAACATTCATCGGTTTTCAGATCCACGGTCTAACTGGCGCAATCACAGCAACAGTGGCGATCTTTCTTCCTTCTTTTGTATTTGTCGCAATTGTAAATCCGTTCATACCGAGATTGAGGAGGTCGAAAGTCTTTTCTGCATTTCTTGATGCCGTTAACGTAAGCAGTGTTGCGTTAATCGCAGCTGTCGCAGTTCAGTTCGCAGTGAACACATTGACAGGTTGGCTTGCAATTTTGATCTTTCTGTCCGCTGCTTTCTTCGCGTTCCGTTCGAAGATCAACCCTGCATGTTCGGTAATCTTCGGTGGAATTATCGGGCTGTTAGGATCGTTCATATCAAAATGAGACCGTACCGAATTCACTTATTATCGCTTAACAAAAACACGAGACAAAAATCATGATTAATTCGGTTATTGAAAAATGAGGGCACAGGTTTATTTGGCGGCATTCACGTCGTTGATAGTCTTCGCCAGCAGTTCATTCGCCGGTCCCCCTTTTCGTACCGACGATCCGGTCCCGGTTCCATATTTGCATGGCGAACTCTACCTTTTCTCAACTGGAACCGTCGATGCGACCGGCACTTCTGGAATCGGCCCGGCAGTGGAATTCAATTTGGGTATCTTTCCCAATACACAATTTCATTTGGTGCTCCCCGTTGCATTCGATGCCCCAAAGGGAACACCGTCACAATTCGGGTATGGCGACACTGAGCTCGGAGTGAAATTCAGATTCATCGATCAAGGCGCGATCATTCCAGACGTCGCGACTTTTCCGATAATCGAAGTTCCGACCGGCAACGCATCGAGAAATTTGGGTAACGGCAAGGCGCAGATATATTTACCAATCTGGCTGCAGAAAGATATCGGCAACTGGACAATCTACGGCGGCGCAGGTTACTGGATTAATCCCGGCGTAGGAAACAAGAACTGGGATTTCTCAGGCATTCTTGTCCAGTATAATTTTACTGATGATTTATTTCTTGGAGCGGAGCTGTTCCACCAAACACCGTCGTCGGCATATGCTTCCGACAATACCGGGATACACATCGGAGGAGGAATCCCGGTTTTGAAGAACACTCAAGTACTTTGGTCCTGCGATGCGGGCAACGGGATCACAGCTTACAAGCATTTCTCATATTACATCGGGTTGTACCATACGTTTTAATCGCCGTCGTAGGGTCATCAAAAGAATCAAGGCCCAGAAATCTGAGACACGTTTCGATAATTCAATCAGCCGCATTGTTTCAAAAACGCGATAGTGCTAATTTTTTCCAGGAGGAAGTCTCATGAAGATTGGGATCACATGTTATCCGACCTACGGCGGGAGCGGCGTGGTAGCAACCGAGTTGGGCAAAGCGCTCGCTTCGAGAGGGCATCAAATTCATTTCATAAGCTATTCGCTTCCGGCGCGCCTCGATAATTTCGTCGGCAACGTCTTTTACCATGAAGTTGAAATGTCGCAATACCCTCTCTTCGACTTTCCGTTATATACGGATTCCCTCGCGAGCAAAATGATAGATGTTGCAAAGTACCATGATCTGGACATACTTCACGTTCATTATGCGATTCCCCACGCGACAAGCGCTTTCATAGCCAAACAGATCCTGGCTCCGACCAAAGACATCAAAGTCATCACGACGCTTCATGGCACGGACGTCACTCTCGTTGGTCTTGAGCCAAGTTTTTCACCTCTCGTCAAGTTCTCCATCGAGCAGAGTGACTACGTAACATCGGTGTCGCGTTTTCTCCAGATGAAGACCTACACGATGTACAACGTCGAGAAAGAGATCCGGGTCATTCCAAATTTCGTAGACACTGAGAAGTTCGTTCGAAACGAAGACTGTCAATTCAGGTCGCGAATTGCCCGGGATGGAGAAAAGATTCTCGTGCACGTGTCGAACTTCCGTCCTGTCAAGCGCGTGCCCGACACGATCAGAATCTTCGACATCGTCAGGAAAACGATCCCGAGCAAGCTTGTACTCGTCGGAGATGGTCCGGATAGGTCTGAATCTGAGAGGCTCGCCCGCGAGCTGGGGATCTTCGAAGACGTGAAGTTTCTCGGAAAGCAAACCCTTCTTCCCGAAATCCTATCCTCATCGGACTTGATGCTGATGCCGAGCCAGTCGGAGAGCTTCGGACTCTCAGCGCTTGAAGCAATGTCATGCAGCGTACCAGTCGTCGCGTCGAGCACGGGAGGGTTGCCGGAAGTAATCGTTCATGGAGAAACGGGATTTATAGCCGAGCTTGGCGATGTCCAGCGGATGGCCAAGTACTCAATCGACCTGTTGAGCGACAGTCATAAATGGAAACTGTTCAGCCAGAACGCGAGAAGGCGAGCGGTCGAAAAGTTTAATCTGGATCTAATCGTGCCACTCTACGAGAAGGTGTACGAAGAAGCTCTCAGCGAGACAAGATCGGCCATCGCAGCTAAGTAGCTCAACTTCAAACGCTGATTCCCCCACACAATGACGATTCCCGGCTCAAATGAAATCAGAAGCTCAGCTGGTAAAAGAGGCGCAGCATATCCGTTGCCTCACGCTGGCTAAGGACGCGGTTATTTACTTCCACATTCCTCGACAGCTCCAGATAAACCATATTGCCAAGCAAAGGCGCGACAGGATAGTTAAGTGTGAACCCGGTATTGGTGATGTCGCTGCTCAGCACCGGTCTGCCTACTTTGATCGTTGCCTTCTCGATTCGGGCGGTAATCTCGAAATTAGGATCGGTGATGCCGGTGTTCGGATTGTACTGTAGACCCGCGCTCTGAATGAAAGAAAACTGGCTTCCCAATAAGTTTGTCAGTGCACCGGACAGGAGAGACGACCCGAAGCTCGCAATCGCACCGCTTCCGACCTGCGACCACAAATTATTTGCTACGTTCTGCTTTTGCGAAGAAGTCAGCTCATCCGCGAATTGACCGGTCAGAATGAATGAGACCGCGTTGGTCTGCGGGTCGCCTTGAAACGGACTATTGTCAAGGGTCAACGAAATATCAGTCTTGGGCTGATTGAAAGTCCCGGTCACTCTAAGCTGCACTACAACAACTTGAGGCGCCTTCGTGGTCGAAGTATCGTGAGAGGACTGATACTTTGCCGTTATGTCGAGTGCCGGGTCAAGCGGGTCTCCTGTAAAATGCAGCTTGCCGGTTGCAGCAAATTGCTTATTATAAAAGTTATAGTAGGAGCTGTTCTGCACGTCAACGTCGCCCGTAAGTTCCATCGTTCCATTAAAGTTGGAGAGATGAAGCTGACCGCCCAACAGCGCGTTCAGTTCCTCGTTCGTCGCCGGATCAAAAATCATTCTGAGGTTCTCATTCCCTCTCGCTTCGACGTTAACATCGTATCGCAAACTGTCTATTATGCTGCCGGAACTGGCGGTCTCCTGAGTCACGGCTGGGACAGCCAACTTCAATTCGGGTCCTTTTCTTGCCGCGGTGTCTGCAGGAAAATGGTATATGATTTCCTGAGTTGGAGCCGCGGTTTCTTGCTTTTGAAGTGGAAGTAAAGTCAGGTCCGCGTTGCCGATACTTACTGTCCCTTCGAGCAGAGGTTTCGTTAGACTTCCTTTCAGTCTAAGTCCTTCCCGACCCGCTCCGACCACAGCTGTTCCGTAAATTCCCTGCACACTTCTGTGCGAATTTGAGTTAAGCACCAATAGCGAGCCATTGAGCCCGATGTCAAATTCTTCCACGGTGTTATCCCGAATCTCGAGCGAACCATCAGCGACCATTGTCCCTCCCCCCGCGTGAGGAACATTTCTTATTGTAAGAGGTGCAAGGAGAAGCTTGCTCCCTTGTCCGACAATCGTCCCGTCAAACAAATAGTCAATATCGTTTACTGCCAGACGAATTTTCCCGTCGGCGACCTGCATCTTTCCATCCAACTCCGGAGACGAGTACTGTCCTGAGATCATCATTCCCCCACTGACTTTTCCGCCGAAATCACGGACTCCGGAAAGAAACGGGGCAAGGAATGAGATCTCCAAAGAATCTGCAGTGACTCCTAAGTGCAGACCCTTCGGCGAGCGATCTGAAAGTGGAATGATACCGTCCAGGCGAAGTGCATAGCGAGTCGAATCATTTTGTTTCGATAATCTTGCCGACAGCTCCATGTAATCATTATTTATGTTGACCGTCCCGACCATGAGCTTGGCAACCGACCCGTTGTAGCTGATATCATCCCCATTGAAGTCGATAGAGACGACCGTTCCGGCTTCAGTATCTGCCAGCCTGGCACTGCCGTTCACAACTCCAATGAGTTTGAGGGAATTGGTATCAATACGCGCTATCTCCTGGAGCATTGGAAGGTCAAAACTATTGAACATGAAATGCAGATCGGCTCCCTTTTCCAGCGAATACTCTCCTTCAACTGACACTCTGGAATTTGTGACAGTAGACCCGCCGCCAATGCCTGCAGAAAAATCAGTCGGGGAAATGAGAAACGCCTCCGGCAAATAGACAACATGGACAGGGTGCAAACTTGTCAGGGAGACTCCATACAGTTTTCCAAGAAGAGTGTTGAACGTAAGATTAATCGAGTCGCTCTTTACGTTAGCAGACGCATCTGCATAAAATTCCAAAAGCGAATCTACCTGGCCTATCGCTGAAATAGAAAGTAAGTTCTGTCCTGTGGAGTCATGAGGAGTGTAAGAAATCTGAAGGACCTTCGCTGCGAGCTTCGTCTGATTTATGTCGAGAGCACCCACTCTCCCGCTAATTGACCAATCTCCTGAGTCCCAAACAGCAAATGTGCTGTCCATTTGAAGACTGAATTGCATGTTGACTTTGGAAGCATTTAAACGCAGCGAGTCTCTCGCATAGCCAAAAGTGTCCGCGGCTGCAGACCCATCCAGCGAAAGACGTGCCTTATTAGAAGCGACGTTAAACCGGACCTTAGGATCACCTTCAAGTTTTTCCACCCCGAGCAGCTTGCCGACGAAGCTTGCGTCCTTCACGTCCACGTCCACAGAGGCATTGAGATCCGGCATGTCAGCAGGCATCGAGTCCAAACTATCATGCCTGCCGATCATGCGATCGCTGAAACTTTCTGCCAGGAATGAGAACAGCGAAGATAGTTGCTGCGGAAATCTGTGTGGAACGAAGTTCCCGATTACGGTGGCATCTAAATACGGAGAACGAAACTTCAGACTTTTGTCGGCCTGGCTCGTGTTCAACGATGCTCTGAATGAGGAGCTATCAAGGAGCAGATCACCGACCCTTGAGTGGTTCACAGTTAAAGATAGCCGTGTGTCCAGGGAATCGATATCGAATCCACTTCCTGACAACGTGATGCTGCCAGTGAAGCTGCCTTCCAAAGTCGGTACGCTGACAAAAGATGCGGGGTCCAGCTCACCGAACGAAATGTTGGCGTAGTAGGATTTCGACTGCATATTGAGCGTGCCGGATCCGCCGGCCTTCCCTCTCGAAGTTAGCAGATTGAACTTGATGTTAAGGCTGTCCCGGTCAGAAGCCGCACTCACGGCGAAGTTGCTTATCGCGGCTTGATCGAAGCTCGAAGAGTCGACCGTCAAGACTATTCTGCCGTCCGGCATTGTGCCCCGAGATGTCTTGAGAGAAAAAGTCGCCTCACCGGTCAATTGTGTTTTCAGATTGTTATCGGACAAGATCCTCGCAAGATCAATGCGCTGGAATCTAAGATCACCATCGTATGATCCGCTGTAGATATGAGCAGTTCCAGCAACCTCGGCCTCGCCGCTTTTCAGCTGCAGGTTCAGATTCAGATCACGGGGATTTCCTGTCGCCGTCACGTTTGCCTGGACAGCTCTCAGCTCACCGAGATTTGGAAATCCGGTCCTCTTCAACAGTGAAGACAATTCGGGCATGCTGATAAGTGCCCTGTTGGTCTCGGCTCTAAGTCTCAAAGAGGAATCGACAACGTTATATAGCGTTGCAGTCATCGGTATATATGAGCTGTCGGTGTTAAGAAAGAACTGTTTCACGTTTAGAGTATCAAGGCTGCCGCTTAAGAAACATGTCAGATCAAATTTGGAAACCGGATCGAGCGGAAGATCGATGAATCTCTCGATCTGTTTGATATCCAGATTCCTCGCATCGATGTCTGCAGTTAAATGTTTCTCCCGCAGAGATTTCACTTCTAAAGAGTCAAGCAGGTTCTGTCCCATCAAGGTAAGATCGGCGTGAATCACGGCTGATCCGGATCTGAAGTCGAAACCGGAGACTTCGGTGCCTGCCGCTGAGGTGAAGAAACCAAACCTCAGAGAATCAATCCTGAAGCCTGAAGGACTGACGTCAAGAGAAAGGTTCTTGATGTTCGCTGACAGATTATCATCAGAGATGTTTGCCGAAGCCGTGAGGTCTATGTTTTTCAAACTGAAGTGCGAAGCGTCGAATTTCGCGCCCGGCATGGAATCCGGCGGCAGAGTCTCATCCGTTCGCGTTCGTGTAGAATCATAATAGAAGAAGTGGCCTCCGATAATCCTCACGGATTTTGAGATGACCGTCCAGTCAAATCTTCCACCCTGGTGAGAGGATCCCTTTGATATGTGGTCGACATTGAAAGTCCCGTCTTTGAATCTCATCAAATAGAACCGCGGATTGACCAACTCAACTCGCATTGCCTCGATAGTTTTGGTCAAGAGCGAAAGTGGCATGTGGGAAATTCTTATGGTATCAACCTGAGCGATCGGCTCATTGCGATACAGCAGCGCCGCACCGTCTATTCGGAAGGAGCCAAAGATGCTGCCGTGGATCTCACCGACGTAGAGCCGAGCATTTGTTTGTTCGTCTACTATCGATGTGAGCACGCTCCGCAGTTGTTCATTAAACAAACGCGTGTACGAAAGCACGAACACAATGACGGGAAAGAAAACAAGGAAGATGAGTATTGGAAAGAAAATTCTCTTGCGCATGGTCAGCGCCGCCGAAGCTACTTATCTTGCCCTATGGAAGACGGCCCCTCAGAAAGTATTTTCTTTATGATGCCGGTGGTCGACTTACCATCAAGATATTCTATCGTGATCACCTTTCCGCCTCGCCCCTCGACGATATCTCGACCGACAACGTTTTCTACCTTCCAATCCGCGCCTTTGACGAGCACATCAGGCTGCAACAGTTCGATCGTCTCGTAAGGAGTTTCTTCGTCGAACACGCACACATAATCCACGCATTTCAGATTTGAGATGATAAACGCGCGGTCCTGTTCTCCGACTATCGGTCTGCCACCACCCTTTATTCTTTTCACACTCGAATCGGAGTTTACCGCCACAACCAGAATGTCGCCGAACGACTTTGCGCGGTTGAGATACTCCACGTGGCCTCTATGCAGGATGTCGAAGACGCCGTTGGTAAACACGATTTTCTTTCCGCTGCTCTGCAACGATCGAACGACATCCGCGAGTCTCTCTCGCAACAGAGTATTCATCGTCAGAACTCCAACGACTTCGAATCATCGAGAACTTCTCTGAAAAGTCTATCCTTATCAATCGGGGCTATACCTACCTCACCGCAGACGATACCGCCGGCGTGATTGGCTATCGCGGCGGCCTCTTTTATTGATGCACCCGAAACGAGAGCAACGGTGAGAGTGGAGATGACCGTATCTCCGGCTCCCGAGACATCCGCAACGTTTCTCGCTTTAGTCGGGAAATGAGCGAAGCTCCCGTCCCTCTCAATCAGTGTCATCCCTTTTTCCCCGCGAGTCAGGAGCACGTTCTCACAATCGAGGCATTTAATCAGTTCCTTCGCAGCGATAGCCGCCTGTTCATCCGAACCAGCCGGAAGCCTGAGCGCATTCTCCGCTTCTTTCCTGTTCGGTTTAAAAACGGTAACATGTTTATATTCAAAAAAATTGTTGTGCTTGGGATCGACACAAACGACCTTTTCATTCTGCCTTGCAAACTCGATCACTTCCGTCAGAAGATCTTTCGTAAGCATTCCCTTGTTGTAGTCTTCCATCAGCACGGCGTCAACGTCATTCGACATTGATCTCATGATTTTCACAATGCGGTCGATGATATCACCACCGACATCCTTCTTGACTTCATAATCCAGTCTCACAACGTGCTGGCCGTGAGCAATGATTCTCGTCTTCACCGTCGTCGGTCGCTGAGGATCTATGATGATACCCGCATTTGTTAATTTCATCTCGTCCAGTATGCTTCTCAATCTTTCACCGGCTTCATCGTCGCCGACGACTCCGAACAATATCGGTTCAGCACCAAGCGACTTGATGTTGTTAGCCACATTTGCAGATCCCCCTAGGCGTGCCGACTCGCTCTCCACTTCCAGCACCGGCACGGGCGCTTCCGGCGATATCCGGGAGACATTTCCCCACACATATCTATCGAGCATCAAGTCACCGAGCACGGCTACTCTTTTCCCACGAAAATTGTCGAAAAGACTTTTCAGCCTGTCAATTTTGAAACCGCTCAACGGGAACCTCGGATTTATGATAATTTATACCCCTTGTGGGTCAAGCGCAATGCAGGTCTCGCATGCCGACACGACAGAAGTGACAGATAGCGGAGAGCAACCTTATCTGTCAGATGAAACTACCAATTCACTCATCCTCACTCAGCACTTCATGAACCGTGCTGAGCAATGTCCCTCCGGTAAATGGCTTATTCATGAACGCATCTATCTGTTCCGAAAACGATCCGGACATTTCTTCCTGCAGGCCACTAGTGGCAATGATTTTCACATCCGCGGTCATTCGTTTCAGCGCCGCGACGGTAGATTTGCCATCCATGACAGGCATCATGTTGTCAACGATCACCACCCGCACATTGTCCATATTCTTCACAAACACGGCAATAGCCTCCGCTCCGTCTCCAGCAACCAGAACCCGATAGCCGTATGCTTCGAGGGTGGCTCTTGCAATTTCCCTGATGGACGATTCGTCATCCACAACTAAAATCAGTTCGCCGTGTCCGACATATTGATCCAAATCAGCCTCGCTCGGCGTCGGTTTCTCGGTCAGCCCGGAAGCTGGCAGATACACTTTGAAGGAGCTCCCGCGATTGACTTCGCTGTAAACGTTCATAAATCCGCCGTGAGCTTTCACGATGGCAAGAGCTGTCGACAGGCCAAGCCCCGTGCCTTTTCCAGCTTCCTTCGTTGTGAAGAATGGCTCGAATATCTTGTCAAGCAGACCCGGCGGAATTCCGCTGCCGGTATCGGAAATCGTTATGACCACATATTTCCCTGGGCTTGCTTCAAGGTTAATCTTGGCAGACTCTTCGTCCAACAGAACGTTTTCAGCACCGATAGTCAAGGTTCCGCCGTCAGGCATGGCATCCCTGGCATTCACGCATAGATTGAGCAGGACCTGATGGAACTGCGTCGGATCTCCGATGACCGTCCACAGATCCTTAGACAATGAGTGCTCAACGTTCAACGATTTCGGAAAAGTACCCGTGACTATGTTCATCACTTCCCTGATCACGTGACGAGGCTGGAGAACCACACGCTCGCCCTTCGCACCTCTGCCGAACATCAATACTTGGCGCACCATGTCAGCGCCACGCTTGGCGTTCGATTCTATTATCTGCAAAATCTTCTTACTCCGCTCGTCATCCAGCCTACGTTTCAACGATCCCACGGACATCATGATCGGCGACAAGACATTGTTTAAGTCGTGCGCAATGCCACTCGCAAGCGTCCCTATGCTCTCAAGGCGCTGGGCCCGGATGAACTGGGACTCCAACCTTTTCCTTTGTGTGATATCGGTGCAAACTTTCATGATTGATTTGGGGATGTTTTCTCTGTCGGTCAAGAGCTTCCACCTGCAATCTAAAATTATCTCTGTCCCGTCACGATTCGCACAGGTCAACTCACCCGACCATTCTCCCTTTTCCAATACTATTTGCTGAGCAGCCATGGCATCTTCAAGAATTTTTCCCTTGAAGAAATCGCCTTCCTTCTTGCCCACAATTTCCCCGGCTGTCCATCCATAAATTGCAGCTGCTCCTTCATTCCAGAATATGATGGAGCCGTCCAAACCTTCCAGCAAAATGGCGTCCTGTGATTTGTTCAGAAGAGCCGCCTGCTCTCTAACTTTTTCGTCCGACTGCTTCCGTTCGATCGCTTCAGCTATCTGGCCCGACAGGAGAGAAAGGAGATTTTTTTCGAGTTCACCGAACCTAACCGCAGTTGAAAAATTCTCCACACCCAGCACTCCGATCGTGCCAGATGTTGTTTTCAAAGGCACACCGAGCCAATCAGTGGGCATCTTGCGGTCCAGTTTCGAGAGGTTCTCTGTGCCCCCTTCACTGCCTTCGTCGTTCACAGCGAGTATAGACGGGCTTCCCCTCAAAGCCACCTGTTCATTGAATGCGTCAAGACCTGGCTGTTCCTCGGGGCGGTCGTAAATCTCATTAACGTAATAGGGATAAGCAAATGAATGGGTCGCTTCACCGCGCAGCGCAATATAGAAATCCTCGGACGGTATAAGTTGCCCGACC
Source organism: uncultured Bacteroidota bacterium (assembly GCA_963704305.1). GTDB lineage: Bacteria > Bacteroidota > Ignavibacteria > Kryptoniales > JAKASW01 > JAKASW01. Next base: position 4,417,347 of record OY969888.1, read on the forward strand.
ACCTCGTGGACCGAGGCGCAGAACTCATTCACGCTCTCACTGATGCGCGAAACTTCCGCCAGCCGATAGAGAGCAGCCTGCAGCCTCTCTGATCGTCGCCTCTCAGTAATGTCTCTGCCGACTCCGACGAAGCCAATTACTTGATTAGCGTCCATAACCACGGTCAGAGACAAATTCATCGGGACAGAGCGGCCATCTTTGGAAAGAAGGTCAACGTCGAAAACGACTTCGTCTTCTATTTTCTTAAGTGCCTTTTCTCTATTTGAATCGACAACTTCACTCTGGTGTGTCAGATCTAGTAGACTCTTCCCGACAAGCTCGTTTTCCGCATAACCCAGGATGGCTGCTGAACCGCCGCGTACTAACTGAATATTTAGCGCGTCGTCGGTGCGGAACAACACGTCACTCATAAAATTGAGTGCCGATTTCATCGCGTCGTACAGAGTATTGACGATTATCTTATGCCGGAACACGAAGTACAGGGCAATGACAAGAGCAAGTACAGATGTAATAAAAATGTAGAGGTCCATGCTCTTTGGAAAGATTGCGTAGAAGATCGACTCTGTAAAAGGTCCCGGGAGAAGCAAAAGCAGAAGTGCGAAGCCAACGATCATGAGATTTGATCTCATCCCCTTATCGCTGAACCCTCTGAGGAACGTGAAAAGCAGCGCGATTCCAATGCTGAAAATCACAGACATCCAGGTTACAAGGAAAACATACCCCATCGAAGAAAGTCCGACACCAAACGTTATAGGCTTGGGAATAAAGCCGAGGAGCTCGCATGTGTAGCTGAACAAACCTGCAAAGTAGACAAACGCAACTGTTACCGGCGACTGCAGAAGTTCTTCTCTCCGTACCATGATTATCATGAAATGGAGAAAGAAGAACGGAAATACCGCAAAGAGAAAGGCTCCGACAGCACTCATCAGGGCGTTAAGGCCGTGAAAGCTGACGATAGTCGGGAAGAACCCACACAATCCGAAGACGACGAGACACCCAACGAGGAAGAAATAAAACCTTACAATCAAGCTTCGGGACGCCCTTAAAAGAATGATTACGGCAAGGAGTAGGTTCGTCGCCGCGTAGCCAATCGGAACATACTTATATAACATCTCACAGCCTCCGCAGAGCAATATTCAAACGGATCAAGATCTCGGAATAGCTATCTCTCAAAACGCTCGCAATCACAAATCTGATCGGGAACCGCCGGTTTCATTTTATTATCCAAAGTCAGGTTAATTCAATATTATAATCGGCTCGAAAAACATTTTCTTGAATATAAAGACCGCAAAAATCTAATGCAAAGCGAGTTGAATCTAATGCCTTCTTCGGTGGCTTTGACCATCGCCATTGGACCTCAATTAATCGATTCTTCTCGCGCTTGAGTAATAATATGCGAGAATTTATCTTGTTAATGAAGTGGACGATTTCAGTTCATTAACCCTGAGAGGGTCAAGAATAACCCTCCATTCGGCTGAGATAGAAAATGTTCCGGAGCTGTTCAAGATAATTGACAGCTCTCGCGAACACCTCGGAAGATGGCTCCCGTGGGTGGACTATGTCCGCACGACGGAAGACGAAAGACACATAGTTGAGCAATGGGTTTACGACATGCAGATCAGGATGGCGATCCACCTCTGCATCACATTCGATAAAGAAATCGTCGGACTGATCAGCACACATCAGATAGACTGGATGAACCAGCGCACAAGCGTCGGATATTGGATCAGGGCTGACATGGTGAAGAGAAACTTCGCTACTGAGGCGACGGCAGTTCTGCTGATCTATCTATTCGAGAAGCTGAGGCTTCACAGAGTGTACATCCAGGCCGCTACCGGCAACCATGCGAGCAACAGAGTGATTCAGAAGCTCGGGTTCAAGCTCGAAGGTCTCCTCAAAGAGAACGAGCGGATCAGACAAACCTTCCTTGATCACAACATATACGGGATGACCGAGGAGGATTTTCGTAAAGAGAAGTCCAACCTGATGTCATACCTATCTGCAAACTCCAGGCTGCGTCCGGACAGGATCGGCTCCGGGACATGAACCCGGTCCAGATCCAGAGGCGTCGCATCGTCTGATAATCACAAATCGTATTTATCCGCTTCCGCGAGTTTGTCGGCAACCGAGCGTCGGATGTAAGCAGTGTTTATCGGAGTGTATTTCAACAGCCGGCGAACCGCTGTCAGGTATGTTCGCAGCATATCACCTTCCGCAATCACCGTGAGTGCAGCCTTAGCGTGACTCTCAACTCTCTCGGCGGCATCGTACGTGAAAGCCCTGGCAATATCGATGTAAAGGGAATTGTCACTACTTTTCTTCGCTTGCATTTTCCTCACTCTCAGCAGCACGCTTTCGATGGCATACGATTCCATGGCGATGTCACTAATACGCCAGAGTACCTCCTGCTCGTGTTCTAGTTTGTCCATGTACTTCTGGAAGGCTGCTCCGGCGACGAGGAGGCCTACCTTCTTCACGTTAGAGGCGAGTGTCATCTCATCTGCGAGCACGCCCTCGTACATAGATTCGCCAGACGGGAAGGAGATTAATTCATCCATCAGCTTCTGCGCAGCGGACATCAGTGGCAGTTCGCCCTTCATCGCGCGGCGGATCAACATCGAAGGTATAAGGAGGCGATTGATCTCGTTCGTTCCCTCGAATATTCTGTTGATGCGCGAATCGCGATACGACCTGGCGACGGGATATTCTTCGGTGAAACCGTATCCGCCAAATATTTGCACACCTTCGTCAGCAACGTAGTCGAGGATTTCGGAAGCGTAGACCTTTATGATGCTGCATTCGACCGCATACTCTTCGATTCTCTTTAAAGCGAGGACAGATGCTTCGGGACTCGCTTTGTCCGCATTCTGAGAAGCCGCGATCGAATCGATAAGCCCTGCCGTCCGATAAACCATGGACTCACCCGCGAAGGTCCTTATGGCCATTTCGCCAAGCTTATGTTTGATTAATCCGAAGGAAATGATCGGAACCTGAAATTGTTTTCGGACCTTGGCATACTTCACGGACTCTGTTATTATGGCCTTTGCTCCGCCTATCACACCGGCTCCGAGTTTGAACCGGCCGATATTCAGAATGTTCAAACCTACTCTGTGTCCTTTTCCGATTTCACCAACGACATTTTCCGCCGGTACCTTCACGTTATCAAGATTCAGCGCTCTCGTCGATGATCCCTTTATGCCAAGCTTTTTTTCTTCCTTACCGAGGGAAATTCCATTGTAAGACTTTTCGAGAATGAAGGAAGTGAACATTTCACCGCCGACCTTGGCGAATGTTATGTAAACATCCGCGAAGCCAGCATTGGAAAGCCACATCTTTGTGCCATTCAAAGTATAGTACTTTCCGTCCGCCGACAATGTAGCTGTCGTCTTGGCAGACAGGGCATCGCTTCCAGAGCCGGGCTCCGACAGCGAATACGAAGAGATCAACTCTCCCGTCGCGAACTTTGGGAGATACTTTTCCTTTTGCTGATGGGTTCCGAAATAGACTATCGGCAGAGTTCCTATTCCCGAATGCGCGCCATGACTCACTGCGAACGAACCTGTTTTGCCGAGATTCTCGGCGACGAGCATCGAACTTGTTTTGTCGAGTCCGAGTCCGCCGTACTCCTCCGGTATGTCGACTGAAAGGAGTCCGATCTCGCCGGCCTTGCGGAGGAGTCTCACAACCAAATCATAATTCATCTCTTCGATCTTGTCGATATTCGGCATGACTTCCGCGTCAACGAATTCACGCGTTGTGTCTGCAATCATCTTGTGCTGTTCTGTGAAGTCCTCCGGCGTAAAGACTTCTTCAGGCCTGGTGGCTTCAATAAGGAAACTTCCGCCTTTCTTATAACCAGGGGTTTGCTTTGTTGTGGCTTCCATATTCTCGTTCCTCCCTTTTTATTGACAGGTCATAAATTCTTTGCGAAATATCTGACTCCGTCAATACCTTTGAAGTCGGAATCCTGCGTCCAGATTGTGGCATCAACACTTCGTCCCGTCGCGATGATTATGCTGTCCGCCATGGAGACTTTTAACTCCAGGCTTAGCCTTGCTGCATTGACTGCGATTGTGGAGTTGACTTCGATCACCTTGGCTTGGTGCATAAGGGCCAGAGCACGAACGGCAGATTCTTCTCCTCTTTCCTTCAGAGTCTTCTTAAAGACCTCATACAGATTAATGCTCGAAACAACCAAGCTGTTCGTGTCTTCAATCGCAGCAGCGAAGGACTTGGCGTTCCTGCCCCCTGTGAAGTACTCCAGCCAGCCTGAAGAATCTACGAGATTCATAACCTGTCTTTCTCTCGCTCGATTCTTGTATCCATACCTGCGAGAAAACCTCGCGCTTTTTTGATGTCTTCAAGAGGCAGGAGCTCTATTCTGTCGCCCACCTGAATGATTTGAAGTTCTTGCCCGGGTTTCAATTTTATCCTTTGTCTAATCTCCTTCGGAATGACAACCTGGTACTTAGGGGAAACCTTTACGCGTATCATCATGTCACCTCTTTTCTTGCGGTATTCAATAATATATCGATACTTTAGGCGTATGTCAAATTCATTATCGACATGCAAAACGTATGTCCACAGTTGTGTATCTCGAAAGTCAACTCAAGTTCTCGAATATTCCGGCAGCGCCCATTCCTCCGCCGATGCACATGGTGACCATTCCATATTTTGCTTTGCGACGCTTCATTTCATGGAGCAGTGTCGCTGTCAGTTTAGCACCTGTGCACCCGAGCGGATGACCGAGCGCTATCGCGCCTCCGTTGACATTGACCCTGTTCTCGTCTATGCCCAGTTCTCTTATGACAGCAACCGCCTGCGATGCAAACGCCTCGTTCAGTTCTATGACATCGATATCATCGAGTTTCAACCCGGCAAGCTTCAAGGCCTTGGGGATCGCTTTGATCGGTCCAATTCCCATTACTTCCGGCGCGACACCGGCAACGGCAAACGCAATGAATCTTGCCATCGGCTTCAACCCGAGTTCCTTCGCCTTCTCCGCATTCATTAGGACAGATGCCGCGGCACCGTCGCTCACCTGCGATGAGTTCCCCGCGGTCACTGTACCACCTTCCATGAAGGCAGGCTTCAGCTGCGCGAGCTTGTCGAGCGAAGTATCTTCTCTTGGACCTTCATCGATGCAAAAGATCGTCTCTTCTGATCCCACCTTTCCATTTTTTCGCAGTCTCCTTTTCACTTTCAATGGAACGATCTCCTCGGCGAAGTTCCCGGATCGAATGGCGGTGATAGCCTTTTGGTGACTCCCCAATGAAAACCTGTCCTGATCCTCCCGGGAGATATTATATTGAGCTGCAACGCGCTCCGCCGTAAGTCCCATGTTCAAGTATGTCTCGGGATGGTCGTTGACCAGATAGGGATTCGGGACGATCTTGAGTCCTCCCATCGGCACCAGGCTCATCGTCTCTGTTCCTCCGGCGACGATCACTTCGGCGAATCCTCCCATAATTCTTTCTGCTGCCATCGCTATTGTCTGCAAGCCTGACGAGCAGAACCTGTTCACCGTGGCAGCTGGCACTGACACGGGCATCCCCGCACGCAGTGCCGCGATCCTTGCGACGTTCATTCCCTGTTCAGCTTCCGGCATCGCGCAGCCGATCAGAATGTCATCGATCGTTTCGGGGTTCAAGTTCGGCGTCCGCTGCGCCGCTACTTTGATGACCTCGGCAGCCATCTCGTCCGGACGAACATCTCGGAGCGCTCCTCTTTTGGCCCTGCCAACAGCTGTTCTGACTGATGTTACAATAACTGCGTTATGCATATATTAGACTCTCCTTGCTAAATATGATTGGCACCAAGGCACATAGGCACTAAGGGACATAGTCAGTTCCTATTCAATTTGTTCAATAAAGCAGTCAGTATTCTCTCGACCTCTCGACTGCTCTCATACGAACTAACAATCTTATCCTGGTTCAGGTAATGCAAGTTGAAGGAAATCCGGAGCTGGGTCTGGAGTTCAAATAGTGACCCCATCGCGACCCTGAGGAAATGCAAGTAGTCACCTTTCGATCTTCTGCCGTAGCCCTCAGCAATATTACGGGGAATTGAAATCGCGCTTCTCCTCATTTGAGAAACCAAACCAAAAAGTTCCTCCTTCGGAAACGAACTTGTGGTTTCATAAATCTCTTTCACGAAAGCCATGGACTTTTGCCAGACAATCAGATCATGATACGACTTAATCGTATTGTTCTTGCTTTCATTTCCGCTCGATCCGTTTCTTTCTTCCATTTCGATCTTCCCCCCTTGCTACTTTGTGCCTCTGTCCCACAGCGCTTTTGTCCCTTTTTAGTTTCTCAACGCCTTGTTATTCTTCAACATGTATTGCATTCTCTCCTGGGTCTTTCGTTCGCCGCACAGGCTGAGGAACGCTTCTCGCTCGAGATCCAATATGGATTCCTCGTCTACTTCCTGCGGTGATGTGAAATCACCTCCTGTCAACACATAGGCCAACTTCTTTCCAAGGTAGAATTCATAATCGGTGATTTGTTTTGCCTCCTTCCAGAGGTACAGGCCGAGTGTCAGCGCCGAGAGGACAGGTTGACCGAGTGCAATTACCTTTCTCTTCTCGGGTGGACGATATCCTTCTTGGACCATTGCGAGGGCAGTAATCTTCGCATCGTGAATCAGAAACTTCTCATTCATTGACACGCCATCGGTCGGACGCAGATAGCCAAGCTTCTTGGCCTCATTTGCGCTCGTCGCGACCTTCGCCGTGCCGATAGTCTCGAGAACTTCCCGGACAAACGGCATAAGGTCCACATCGGCAACCTTCGGGGCACGTGCCAGGCTTCTGACAAGCATCTCCTTCGTCCCGCCGCCCGCCGGAATAACGCCGACACCTGCTTCGACGAGTCCGATGTATGTCTCGGCAGATGCCCTCACCTTAGGTGCGTGAAGAACCATCTCACATCCGCCACCGAGTGTCATGTTAAATGGAGCTACTACCACCGGCTTCACTGAATACTTCAGTCTCATGTCAACGCCCTGGAACATCCTCACCGCACGATCGAGCTCGTCGAACTCTCCTTCCTGTGCCAGCATCAGCACCAGCATCAAGTTTGCCCCGGCAGAAAAATATTTCCCCTGGTTTCCGATAACCATGGCATCGTAATCTGTTTCGAGTTTCTGCAACCCGAAGTCAATGATCTGCCCGATGTCTTCTCCGATCGCATTTGCCTTCGAATGAAACTCAACACACTCGACGCCATCGCCGAGATCGATCAGCGATGCTCCGGCGTTCGATTTGATCACCTTACCCTTTCTCTTCTCAAGCGATAGATTGACAAGCTTCTTCGAAGCCGGAACAGGTATATAACTCCTTGACTTGAATTCATAGAACAGCTGCGAGCCATCTTCTTCCTTGTAAAAACACTCGGCGCCAGCCGCAAGCATATCGATAATCTTCTGCGGAACCTCCCTTCCCTCCTTTTTCATCCTTTCGACTGAGTCTTTGAGCCCAATCGCATCCCAGGTCTCAAACGGGCCGAGTTCCCATCCGAATCCCCATTTCATCGCGTTGTCTATGCTCACCACTCCATCCGCGATTTCGGGAATTCGGTTTGCGCTGTAGATCAGGATCGATGCCGTGATATCCCAGAAAAATTCTCCCGCACGATCCTTTGCGTAGGCTAAACTCTTGACGCGATCCCGGACGTTTTCAATGTTCTTCCCCATCTCGATCGAAGTGAATGTCGTTTTTTGTCTTGCACGATGTTCCATCTTTTTAGGATCAAGCGTAAGTATTTCAGTCTCACCTGCCTGGTTCTTCACTCGCTTGTAGAATCCCACCTTGGTTTTTTCACCGAGCCAGTTCCGCCTCTGCATGTCAAGAATGAACTCTGGAGATTTGAAATAATCACGCATTTCATCATCAGGCGCTGCTTCGTAGAGATTATCACCGACATGCAGGAGCGTGTCGAGTCCGACGATGTCGGCGGTGCGGAAAGTTGCGCTCCTCGGACGCCCGGAGGCCGGACCCGTTATCGCATCGACTTCTTCAATCGTATAATCTTTCTCGACCATCTTATGAAGAACATACATAACCGCGGCCACGCCAATTCTGTTGCCGATGAAGTTCGGTGTGTCTTTGCAGTTCACAGTCCCCTTTCCCAGAACATCTTCGCCAAAGCTCCTCATGAAGGACAGAACTTCAGGCAGCGTGCTCGCTGTTGGTATCAGCTCGAGCAGGTATAAATATCTCGGCGGATTAAAGAAGTGTGTCCCAAGGAAATGTTTCTGAAAATCTTCGGACAAGCCTTCCGCAATTTCGGAGATCGGAATCCCGCTCGTGTTTGAACTGACGAACGTGCCGGGTCTCCGAAACGAATCCACCTTTCTCATCAGATCACGTTTCGGTTCGAGACTCTCGACAATTACCTCGATAACCCAATCGACTTCCGAAATATTTTTCAAATCATCTTCAAAATTTCCGACGGTGATATAGTCAGCAAGGTCTTTCGTGAAAAATGGAGCCGGCTTCAGCTCAAGCACCCTCTTCAAACCTGCCAATGCATATCGATTTCTTACCTCTCTGTCGGCGAGCGTCAGACCTTTCTTCTTCTCATCATCGGTCAGATCCTTCGGCACAATGTCGAACAAATAGGAATGGATTCCAGCGTTAGCGAGATGAGCAGCGATCTGCGCGCCCATAACACCAGCGCCGAGCACGGCTACTTTTCTGATAGATCTCATTTCTTCTCCGGCATTACTCGTTGTAAAAGCCTTCTATTAAATCTCTGTACCTGTTTTCGACGTTGCGGCGTTTCATTTTGAGCGTGGGTGTCATGTAATCAGCTTCAATCGTAAGCTCGCCATCGAGCACGGCAAATTTCTTAATGGACTCCCACTGCGACAGAGTCTCATTCGCCCTGTCGATGACCTCCTGGTAGAGTTCCTTCACCTGAAGTTTTTCCACCAAATCAGAATTTGAGGAATAAGCAACGCCATTCTTGTCGGCAAATACCTTCAGCGCCTCCCAGTTAGGGAAGATCAAGGCTGAGGCGAACTTCCGCTGGTCTCCTATAACGATTGCCTTGTCGACATAGACACTTTTTGAAAGTAACGCTTCGACTTCTTGAGGAGCTATGTATTTGCCCCCGCTCGTCTTCAACAAGTCCTTCTTACGATCAGTGACAAATAAGAAACCGTCCTTATCAAGATACCCGATGTCTCCTGTCCTGAACCACGATGCATAAGACGATGCAAATGTCGCCGCCGCATTCCTGTAGTACCCCTGCATAACGTTCGGGCCATCGACGAGTATCTCGCCATCGCCTGCAATCTTCACGGATACGTTCGGGATAACGGGGCCGACAGATCCGATTCTGTTTCTCCCGATCCTGTTTACTGAGATGACCGGGGCTGTCTCAGTCAGCCCATATCCCTGAAGCACTCTCAATCCGGCAGCACAGAAGATCCGTACCAGGTCCGCACTGAGAGGCGCACCGCCGCTGATGATATAATCTATTCTTCCTCCAAAAGCTTCACGCAGGTTTTTGTATACTAAAGCACTCGCGACCGCGTGTTTCAATCGATAGCCGAGAGGCATCTTCTTCTCGGTATCGAACTGAAGCGCAAGTCCGATTGCCCATTTAAAGATCGATCGCTTGTGCCGGGGCAGACTCTCAACGACCGTCTGAGCCTTCTCGAACGCTTTTTCCAGCATTCGTGGAACAGTTGTCATCGACTGCGGCCTCACCTCTAGGAGATTCTGCGGAAGCTTGTCGACCGATTCGGCGTAAAATATTTGCGGGCCGACGTGGATATACAGATAGAGCATCATCCGCTCGAAGACATGTGACGGCGGCAAGTATGTGAGTGCGACCTGATCAGGAGGGTTGAAAGTGAAAAGCGACGCACAATCAACTGCGTTCGTCACAATATTCATATGAGAAAGGATGACGCCCTTCGGTTCGCCGGTCGTCCCGCTCGTGTAGATGATCGTTGCGATGTCGGTCTCTTTAATAACGGTTTTCATTTCGTCGAACAGACCAGGCTCGGCCGTCGCGACCTTTCTTCCCATTTCAAGGAGTTCGCTCCATACGATCACTCCTTCATCGAACTTCTCACCGGAGATGCTGACAACTAACTTGCATTGTGTCCTGGGAATTACATCCTTCATCCGCTCGTACAGCGCTTTGGAGCCGACAAAAATACCTTTTGACTCTGAGTTGTTCAGAATAAATTCTATCTGATGAACAGCCTGCGTAACATAAAGTGGAACATCCGCTGCTCCGGCATGGATTATCCCAAGATCCGACATTGTCCAGTAAGCTGAACTGTCCGCGCACAGGGCCACATGGTCGCCTGGAACAATGCCGAGTGAGCGAAGTCCCAGAGCTATATGCTTTACCGTTTCGTAAACTTGATCCGATGAGAACGATTTCCATTCACCGCCGATTTTTGAGTTGAGCAATTTAGGATTGGGAAGGGACCGGACTGATCTCTCAAGCAGTTCACATAACGTTCGCGGCTCATTCATATCGACCCCATTGTCTGGTTGCCAGGTAATCTACATCTAATTTTAATTGAGTCATGTTCTATTTGCAATGCTTCATGGTTCGAAAAAAATTCCGTGTTGAAATGTGCTGGAACGGGCACTAGCGATCTTCGACAAATTATCATTTAGCAAATGAGTTTGATTCCAAGTAAATTCAATCGATTTCTATGACCGAATTACTCGTTGATCACGTTGTCAATTGGATTGGAATCTCCGGATATGCCGGCCTGGTTGTCCTCATGGCGCTCGAGAGCATGGTTGCACCTCTCCCTAGCGAGGCCGTGATGCCATTTGCCGGGTTCCTGATATTCGAAGGAAGATTTTCTTTCCACGATGTGATACTCTTCAGCACGATCGGCAGCATAATCGGTTCGATAATATCATACTATGCCGGCATGTACGGAGGAAGACCTTTCATAACTGCATTTGGAAAATACTTTCTCCTGGACAATCGCGACCTCGAACTCACCGAGAAATTCTTCAACAAGTTTGGTGACAAGACAATTTTCTTCAGCAGGTTCATCCCCGTCGTCAGACATCTCATTTCTATCCCTGCAGGAATCGGCGAGATGAAAATCGGCAAGTTCATTCTCTACACTGCGATCGGAGCAGGACTCTGGAATTCATTCCTCGCTTACACTGGATTCCGGCTAAAAAGTCACTGGGAAAACATCAGGCATTACAGCCAAACTATCGATTTCATCGTCGTCTTTCTGTTGCTGGTCGGGCTGGGCTATTTCGTTTACAGACATCTGAAGAGATCAAAGAATCAGCCCAGTTAATGTCCGGTGAAACCATAACACTTGCCCGTGCTTTGTCGAAGCTCGGGTATTGCTCACGATCTCGCGCGGCACTTTGCGTCAAGAGCGGAAGAGTAACGGTAAACGGAAAAATAGTCAAGGTCCCCCTCTGGCGGGTCGACATCGACAAGGACGTAATTGAAATCGACAGCACTCGGCTCTCAAAACCCGCGACGGTTGTCATCATGCTTCACAAGCCGCGAGGATTTGTGACGACGTCGAGCGACGAGCTGAATCGACGAACAGTGTACGATCTGATACCGGGCGATCTGCATTTCTTCGCGGTAGGCAGACTTGACCTGGAAACGACCGGGCTTCTGTTGTTCACTAACAATGGAGAACTTCAAGACCGGATTACCTCTCCGGGCAAGGTCACCAGCAAGACCTACATCGCCACCGTAAGCGGGAAAGTAACTGAACATCACATCGAGAAACTCCTGGGAGGTGTGGAGATACAAGATGGTACACTCGCCAAAGCTGACGAATGTGAGATTGTCGGAACCGAATTTGCGAAAACTCGCCTCAGGATATTGATACACGAAGGCAAGAACAGGCAGGTCAAGCGAATGCTTGCTGCCGTCGGAAAGAATGTTGTAGAACTCCATCGCTCTGCCATAGGGAGTCTCGAACTTGATTTGCCGGAAGGCGCATGGCGAAATCTATCTGACGAGGAAATAGAAAAAATATTCGAGTGATGCCGAAGATAAATTTCGAAATAGTGGAAGTCGTGGTGTTCAGGAAGGCTGGCGTACCGGAGTTCCTCGTCCTAAAACGTTCCGACGATGAAGAGATATATCCGGGGTTATGGCAGATCGTCAGCGGGAGTATTGAAGTTGGCGAGAAGGCGTACGAAGCGGCACTCCGTGAAGTCCGGGAGGAAACCGCCGTCAAGCCGATGAAGATCTACAACACTCCGCTCACAAACACTTTCTATTTCTTTACGAATGATTCGGTAAATGTCAGTCCCGTTTTTGCGGTTGAAATTGAACCGACAGCTCAGATAAAACTTTCAAGGGAACACAAGGACTTTCGCTGGCTAAGCAGAGAGGATGCGATTTCGCTCTTGGTTTGGCCCGGACAGAAGAAGGCGATACAATATGTTTACGATTACGTTATACGAGAAAACCCCGCCCGCGACATGCTGGAGATACCGTTCGAGGTCAAAAATCAAAAGCGAAAAGTTAAAAACAAAAACTACAAGTCAGAGCTGAAAAGCGGGCGTAGAACGCTCTGATAATTCTTACGCCCATTGCATGAGTTGTCCAATAATCTCCTGCCGCGCGGGATCCTGCACACCACACATAGAGTACTGAGCGGGACATTACTCCAACTTCTTGCTCTCTTCCCAGAGCTCATTCATTTCGTCGAGAGTTGCATCGTGAAGAGAAACCTTCTTCTTCGCTAGCTGATCTTCGACATAAAGAAACCTCTTTTGAAATTTCTCGGTCGAGACTCGCAACGCACTTTCGGGGTGGACACCGATATGCCTGGCATAGTTCACAAGGGAGAACAGCAGGTCACCGAATTCTTCCTCGACTCGCTCGGCGCTTTGACTCTTCGCCGCCTGCCTCAGTTCTTTCAGCTCCTCTTCAACTTTCGGCCAGACCTCTTCCCCTGTTCCCCAGTCGAACCCGACTTTCGCGGCCCTGTCCTGAATTTTGAAAGCACGGGCAAGCGCGGGAAAAGCTACCGGTATGCCATCGAAGATGGATTCTCTTCCCGCATCCGTTTTTATCTTCTCCCAATTTATTTTTACCTGTTCAGGAGTGTCGGCTCTGACATCGCCGAAAACATGCGGGTGACGTACAATCATCTTCCTGATTTCATCCTTCACCATTTCGGTCAGCGTGAACTTCCCCTCGTCTTCGGCGATCTGAGCGTGAAGAAGAACATTCAACAAAATATCTCCGAGCTCGCTTTTGACCTCTGTCCAGTTTCCCTGATCTATCGCTTCGACAAGTTCGTAGACTTCTTCGACTGTGTAGTGCCGGATCGAGCGGTTTGTCTGAATCTTGTCCCACGGACATTCTCGCCGCAGCCTTCTAACAACATCGACAAATTCCTGCAAGGCATTCTCTTCTATTTTCGTCATTGCATTTCTCTTTTTTTCTTTTTGGAAACCTCTTTCACAACTTCAAAGACCTCCTCGGGTTTCAGCTGCTTCATACATCGCATGTAGTCTCCGCCCTTGAGGCTACAGAAATCACGCCGGCAGCACTGCACATCTTTTTTGAGTGAAAAATATCCGAGATCCTTTGAGTAAGGAAACCAGATGTCAGGTTCGCCCGGTCCGAAAATTCCGATGGTCGGTGTTCCAACGGCAGCGGAGATGTGCATCGGCGCCGCATCATTAGACACATACGAGTCACAAACAGAAATGACTGCAGCAAGCCGTCTTAATTGTTGAGGCGGTATTGAGACAAACTCGACATTGCAGGAAGAAGAAAAGGCTTTGAGATACTGAAGATCTCGCGGCCCGTACGTAACAATGATTTGAGCGCCGAGCTCGTCCGCAGCCATCTGTGCAAGTCGCGAGAAATGTTCCGGGAGCCATACTTTCGCCGGCCATGTCGCCCCGATATGCATGCCGAACCTCGGCCTTGAATTGTCTATTCCTGCCGACGCCAGGTATTCTACTGCATCATTCACTTCAGTCTCTGTGAGAAAAATTCTGGGCCGCCGATATTCCTCCTCGATCCCAAGCGGCCGGAGGTATCTCAAGTGGAATGTCACGGCAGAGACTCGTTCCCGCACTTTGATTGGGTGTGTGTATGCCTTTGCGCGCCAGCCAAACTCCCCGCCAATTCTCATCTTAGCCCCGGACAGCAAAACCACGATGGCACTTCTCGGATTTCCGAAGAGATCGATCGCAACGTCGAATTTTCTTCCGCGCAGCGCAGATGCCACTCTAAATTGTTCTACCACGGACGGACGAGCAAAATCATAAGGAAGGATCTCATTTATGTCGGGATTGTTCTCCAACAAAGAAACACCATCTTTGTCCCCCAGATAACATATCTCGCTGTCAGGAAATTTGTCGCGAAGAACTTCCAGCACCGGGACAGTCAAAACTATATCCCCGACAAACCGCAGCCGGCTGACGAGGATCCTCAATACGAGTTCCGCCATTGGTTAACATAGTAACTCCACAAATCGGCATTCGAATATATTCCTTCTATTCCGTAGTATCTCTCCTCGGGGTTGTCTGTTTCGCGCGTCAGTCTGAAAACGATTGTCATGGAACTCTGACTCGATGTTTGTATATACGACCAGGTCTCGTCCCAGATTCCCTCACAATCCACGTTGTCGGGCTCTCCGCACACAACGTAAATCATTCCCATCGGTGTTTTCCAACCCTCGGTGCAATTCGTGAAGAGGCGGTTAGCCTGCGCAATTCTTTGGTAGTACTGCGCCATCTTGTCGTATCCACCGTGTTGTTTCCAGAACTCCAGCAAATTTGATTTCACCGCGGAATCGGTTTTCACTTCCGTTATTCTTCTGATTTCAAAGCTGGAAGCGATATAGTTGAGAGCTTTCACCATTGTTCCCAGGTCATCTGACACATCTGGAAAGTGGAGGTTGTGAACCTGGAATGGCAGCGTCACGACCGCAGTGTTATTCATCTCATCATTAGCGACGACTTTCAGAAGGTAACTTCCCGGCGGCGGCTTAGGCACGCTCCCGAATAAAAACGAATATCCTTCCCCCACGCTCCTGGACGCAGAATGATGATATACCAGAATCGTGTCCACGTTCTCAACGCAAGGATCGGTCCCTGCGACTGGTCTCAATGATGACATCATGTAATAATTTGGAGTGATGTCCCAGCGTCCCTGCAGTCTATACAAGTCAAAGAAAATGGAATCGACGGACGACTTTTTGGACGAGACCGCAGTGAAGAATCTCAAGGTGTCCGGAAGCAGGCCGGCATTTGACAGAATGAACGGGGTGATCCTGCGGCCCTGACCGAGACTATCATATCTCGCGAGCAGCATTACGTCGCTCAAATCGAGTCTGTCTCTTGAAATGTCGGGAATATTCTTGCGGTATATTCTCAGACTCTTTGCCTTGCTGTCGTTATCGGTCACACTTAGCTCTACGGAGTACTCTCCGCTAATCAAGTCGAATGACAGAAGAAAGGCGTCGTACGAATTATCATTTGTTCCCGGGTAAGTCCGGCGTCTGACGGTCCGGTCAACTTCCTTCGTGATCGGGGGCTTATCCTTCTCGAGCAAACGAACAACAGAGGAATACGAAGCCCTGTAGGAATTGCTGTCCTTCGAGTATTTCAATCTCGCTTCTCTTACACTTATGTAAATGTCGAGCCGCTGTATGGTGGAATCAGGCGACCAGAACAACCGTGCATCGAACTCAGGTAAGCTCGCCTTTGAAGTCATATAATCGTAGAAGCACTGGTAAACGTAAGTCTCAGTCTGACTGCTCGAGCTGCATCCTGCAAAAAGGAACACGCTCAAGACAACGGGAAAAAGTCCGTAATACTTTACGGTCGTAGAAACACGAGAAACTGTGTCTCTAAAACTCGTCGCTTTGAACGCGCTCAATATCGGCACCAAGTCCTCTCAACTTTTCTTCAATGCGTTCATAACCTCTATCCATGTGGTAGACACGGAGAACTTCCGTTCGACCTTCGGCCACGAGACCGGCTAATATCAGGGATGCGCTTGCTCTAAGGTCAGTCGACATCACCTTTGCACCTTTTAATGATTTGACGCCTTTCACGACCGCGACGTTCTCTTTCACTTCGATATTGGCGCCAAGTCTGACCAGCTCAGGAACATGCTTGAAGCGATCGAAGTATATTGTCTCTGTGATGACCGAAGAACCCGTTGACCGCGACATTAAAGCGATCCATTGTGCCTGCATGTCTGTCGGGAAGCCCGGGTAAGGCGCGGTGGAAACATCGATAGGCAAGATCTCTTCCGGCGCTTCAATAGTAATCGAGTTTCCGTCAGCAAGAACTTTTGCGCCGGCCTGTTCCAGCTTAAGAAGCGCAGAAGAAATATGTGACGGGTTACAATTTGTTATCGATATTTTTCCACCCGCCATCGCACCCGCAACTAGAAACGTCCCCGTCTCGATCCTGTCAGGGATGTTTTGGAAATCTGCCGGATGAAGCTGATCAACTCCCTCAATAGTTATGGTCGAAGTACCCAGTCCGTCGATGCGTGCGCCCATCTTCCGCAGAAATTCTCCGAGGGCTACGATCTCAGGCTCAAGAGCTGCGTTCCCGATCACGGTAGTTCCCTTCGCGAGCACGGCAGCCATCATAACGTTCCCGGTCGCGCCGACGCTCGAGACGTCAAAGCTCATCTTCGCTCCCACGAGTCTCTTCGCCCTGCCGACGATATAGCCGGAGTCGAGCGTGATTTCGGCTCCGAGTTTTTCCATTCCTTCTATGTGCAGGTTCACCGGGCGCGGTCCCCAGGCACAGCCGCCCGGCATCGAGACCTTAGCGTACCCATATCTGCCAAGGAGCGGTCCTAGAACGTAAATCGACGCGCGCATCTTCTTGACGAGCTCGTACGGCGCTTCGTAATTATTCACCGAGGTCGTGTCGACGGTCTGCAATTTTCCCTTGAGAGAAACTTTCCCGCCCAGGGTCTCTATGAGCTGAGACATGGTCGCAACGTCTCTTAAGTCGGGAGTATTGTCAATCCTGAAAATGCCCGGTGCCAGAAGAGCGGCCGGCATCAGTGCGAGTGAAGCGTTCTTCGCGCCGCTGATCTCCACCTTCCCGGAAAGTCGCTTGCCACCGTTAATTACAAACTTATACATTCTTCAAACTCAAAAATCAAAAACCAAATGTCAAAACTGAATGGGCCGGGTTCATTTTATGAATAACAGTTCATTGCTCATAGCGGGCAGCTAAATGTTGACTGCTGATAGCTGCTCATGCCAGACTCTCTTTGATGTAGCGACGGGTAGCAAACAGGGTCGAGAACAGACCGAGCAATGTCGCAACTCCGACAATTGAAACATAAAAACCGAACGATGGCAAAGCTTCGAAGAGAATATTCTCTTGAATCAAGATGAGCGCGGCATCGATCGCGCCGTAGATCACCGCGGCAGCAATCAGACCTCCGGTAAAACCCTGCATCATACCACCGAGCAGGAACGGCATCCGTACAAAACCGCGAGATGCACCTACGAGCTTCATCGCATCAATGATTCGTCTCTTGTGAGAGATCGCCAGACGCATCGAGTTATAGACCAGAAAGACCGACAACAAAATCAGAGCCCCTCCAAAACCGCTAATGACCCCGTAGAACAATCTCACTCGTCTGTCTATCAGGGTCAACAGGATCCTTCTGTATTTTACTGACTCCACTCCGGGAATTTTCCCGACCCTTGACGCAATCACCGCGACATCGCGGGCGTTTTTATTTTGATCTTTAACAAATATTCGATAGGACGCAGGTAACGGATTGAATTCGAGAACCGATCTGATGTTTTGTCCGAATTCCTTCTCGAAAATATCGGCCGCATCGTCTTTGCTGACAAACAGAACGCTGCTGACTCCTTTAGTCGCGAGCAGCTCGGCTCTTATTCCCTGAATTCCGTCCGACGATAACGAGTCCGACAGGAACGCCTCGATCTCGACTTTGCCCCTGACATAGTTCAAAAACTTCTCGGCCTGTCGGGATGTAATGTAGAAACTTCCCAGCAGCGTAAAGGCAAGCGCCACCATCATGATCGAGAGTGTTGCGCTAAGCTTGGCACGTCTCAACCCGCTGAACGCTTCCTTCAGGAGAAACCAGAACCGGCTCAAAATATCGTCTTCCCGGATTTGTAGCTTCCGACTACTTTCACGTGAGGACAAATCTCACGCAGGTGGGCGATTGCGTTCGACTGCCTCTCGTCCACTATACTTCCTCTGAAATCAACAAAGAACTTATAGTCCCACGGCTTACCGAAAATCGGAATGGAATCTATCGAAAGTAAGTCGATATCCCGAATCGCGAAGACACTGAGTATCTTGTGAAGTGCCCCGGGCTGGTTCCTCAAACTGAAGACAACGGTGGTCTTGTCGGCATCTTTTGAAACGCGATACCTCTTAGATATGACGAGGAATCTCGTGAAATTGCTTCCGTTGCTTTCCACGTGCTTTCTCAACACGACAAGTCCATAATCTTCCGCGGCCGCCTCGCTCGCTATCGCTGCAATACTCACATCGTTGGTCTCTGATACAAATCTCGCAGCGCCTGCGGTGTCGTAATACTCAACCCGAGTAACTTTCATCTCACGAATGAATTTCCTGCATTGAAGCAAAGCTTGCGGATGTGAATAGACCTTTTTTATTGTCGACAACTTCGCACCACGAATGGCGAGAAGCGAGTGAGAAATTCTCAATTTGATTTCCCCAACCCCAAACACAGATTCCTCATCGAGCAGATTGAAGACTTCGCGGATTCCTCCGTTGAGCGTATTCTCGACCGGCACTATTGCGTTGTCCACCTTTCCATGCGAGACGGCATGAACGACATCCGCAAAAGTATTGTGGGGAATCAGTTCAAGACCTTTCTTCGGAAAGAAATGTCGCGCGGCGATCTCACTGAAGGCTCCCTTTTCTCCCTGGAAAGCAACTCGCAGCTTCTTCATCTTTCTAGAAATTCGATTCGTCCCTCCACAATGAGATTCGCCATGGTGCTGAAGAAGAGGACCTCTCCAGCTCGAAATATGCCTTGCCGTCCACCTCGGCGATATTGGCAGGGTTGAATGCGACGGTCAGAGTGAAGCCGCGAGTCACAGTCGCGTGAAGCGAATCTTGTGACATATCGAAAATATTGTTCCAATTGAGCGCCAGACGATTGACAAGCTGGAACATCATGTTCGTTGATCTCATTTCATCGTCTCTCCCCCACGCAACATCCACAGCTCTATCGTAGTCGCGGTAGATGAAAGTGAAGTCTGAAGCGATGAGCTGAGAATAAACGCTCGTGTCCCTGAACGTGTATGCGTAGATAAAATTCTGGAATACGCCGTCGATCGATTTTTGATCCGAGAGAAAGCCGCCGGTTCCTATTTGCTGAGTCGCCAACTTCGGTGCAAACGGATTCACACAGCTCAGGAAGACCAGCGCCAACAGAACAAGAATCGACCTCATTGACTGAATCGCGCTTTCATCTCGCTCCATGTCAGGCTATCGCCGACGCGAGAATCAATCCAGCGGTAAATAGACCAGTTCTGGTTTCTGTCCACTCCCATGTAAAATTGCAGATTGCCTTGCGATTGCTGCGGGTAGCCGGGAACTTTGTTCGGCCAGATCAGGGTGTAGTTGGCGCTGTACTGCGCAGAGTCGCCCTGAAATGTAAGATTTTCCGACGAAAGCACTAGCGCTGAAGATGCCGATGCCGATGACTGCACTGTCAGATTGTTGAAATACGAACGCTCTGAGTTCTTGTCCCAGTTCAAGAATATGGACTGAAACCGACTATATACATCCGCCGGCGGCACAAACGAGAAGGCCCTTCCGCCAAAACTTGTGTCAGACAGACACGAGAGGTAATTGTTCACGTTTCTATCTGAAATTGCGCTGACCAAATTCTGGACGACGATATCGGGCGATGTCGGCGGAACAAAGCCGGACTGGCCCTGTTGAGGAGACTGTGGCTGCCTCGTCTCGAAAAGGCCGCAACCCGAAATGAGAGCGAGGACGATGAACAAAAATGACGGATGCTTCGCCATCAGACGACAATCCGTCCCTCCAATGCTCTCACAAGCGTTGCTTCATCGGCAAATTCGAGATCGCCGCCCACAGGAACGCCGCGAGCGATTCTCGTCACTTTGATGCCAAGAGGCTTGAGCAGATTTCCGAGATAAATCGTCGTGGCTTCGCCTTCCACGTCAGGATTCATCGCAAGTATCACTTCATTCATCCCGTTCTTCACGCGGCCCAGCAGCTCCTTCACTTTCAGCTGGTCCGGACTGATTCCTTCGAGGGGACTCAGTGCGCCTCCTAGAACATGGTACAGTCCATGGAATTCGTTGGTCTTCTCAAGCGCCAGAACATCGCTAGGATCTTCGACCACACATATAGCACCGTGATCGCGATTCGGGTCGGAACATATCGAGCAAGGATCCTTCTCGGTGATGTTCCAACAGATCGAGCAGTAGCGAATTTTCCTTTTCACTTCGATGATCGCATTCGCAAGACGACCCGCCTCCTCGTTATCTGTTTTCAGAATATGAAGTGCAAGGCGCTGTGCAGTTTTTCTACCGATCCCCGGAAGCTTGCCGAGCTCGCCGATCAAATTCTCCAGTGCGTGAGACGTGTAAATCATCTACAGTCGTCTATATATGTATACGGATTCAGGACCGTCATTCAGGAGACTCCGCCGAACTTGAACCCCGGGAGCATCGTAAGGAGCCCGCCGGCGCTTTCTCCGAGATGATCCGTCGCCATCTTCTCTGCCTTCATTAGTGCGTTGTTGACGGCTGCAGCGACAAGATCCTCAACCATCTCTTTATCTTGAGATTTGAAAAGATCAGCTTCGATTTCAACTTTAAGAATCTCTCTCTTTCCGTTAGCAGTAACCTTTACCATTCCGCCTCCGGAATCTCCCGTGACACTCATGTTCTCGAGCTCGGTCATCGCTTTCTCGAGATTCTTCTGAATTTCCGAGAGCATCCTCTGCATGTTTCCGAAATCATTCATATGAGGCTCCTCAACAAAATATACCTTAAATAGCCGTTAGCTGTTAGTCATTAGCGGTAAACTGCGAGTCGCAGACTAATTTAGCAGAGCGTGAAATCAATTTCGTGCCGCTCCATGTTTACCCGCAGGACTCTCACCCGTACACGATCGCCGAGCTGGAATTTCTTGCCGCTCCGTTTCCCTTTCAAACTCATCTCTCCAGGCACGAATGTGTAATAGTCATCTGAGCGCCTTGCGCCATCCCGACCAATAAGTAAATTTTGACGGGAGATCTCTCTCACATGAACGAGGCCTTCAATCAATAGGTCATCGACTTCGACGAACATTCCGAAGTTGGTTACCCCTGAGATTGTCCCCTCAAATTCATCGTCGATGTGGTCGATCATGTACTGCGCCTGCTTCACCTTGACCGATTCTCGCTCGGCCTCAACCGCGCGTCTCTCAGCCTCGCTCGAGGCTTTGCTGATTGCCGCGAGATTCTCGATAAGCTTTCGAGCGTCAGGAACTTCCTCGCCGCTCTCATACATATGCAGAAGTCGATGAACCATCAAGTCCGGATATCGCCTGATCGGAGAAGTGAAATGCGTGTAATACTTGAAAGCGAGTCCGTAGTGCCCGATGTTCTTCTCGGAGTAAACCGCCTTTGCCATCGATCGGAGCACTATGTCGTTTATCAAATACTCTTCCGGTTTTCCTTCGACAGATTGGAGAAGTTTCTGAAGCTGCTCTTGACTGACCGATCCATCATAATTCAGCTTGTATCCGAAATGCGACACGAACACGGCCAGTTCACGTATCCTGTCTGGATCGGGCACGTCGTGGATCCTGTAGATGAAAGGCTTCGCTCTGACTCCATGTCGGCCAATGTGCGCGGCGACGGTCCTGTTTGCCAGAAGCATAAACTCCTCGACCAGACGATGGCTGCTGAGGCGCTGCTTCTTGATTATTTCGATCGGTCTTCCGAGTTCATCGTAAACGAATTCGGCTTCAGGCAAATCGAAATCGATGCTGCCGGACCGGTTGCGCAGTTTCGTAAGCTTCTTCGCAAGTCCGTTCATTTCCAGTATCACTTCGGCAAAATCACCCTTCCCGGTTTCAATAATCTTCTGGACTTCTTCGTAAGTGAATCTTCGTTTGCTGCGAATCACAGATTTGCCAAACCGGTAATCAATGACTTTGCCGGTCGGATGAACCTTCATTATGACGGAATATGCGAGCCTATCGACATTCGGATTCAAGCTACAGATTTCATTTGAAAGCTTATGTGGAAGCATCGGGATAACACCGCTCGTGAGATAGACACTGGTGCCGCGCTTGTAAGCTTCCGCATCGAGCGCACCGCCGGGCCGAACATAATGACTAACATCTGCAATGTGAACGCCAAGCTCGTAAACTTCATCGGAGATCTTCTTGAGTGAAACGGCATCGTCAAAGTCTTTTGCATTTTCAGGATCAATCGTAAAGACTGTTTCATTTCTAAGATTGAGACGGCCGGCAATGTCACGGTCGGATATATCATCGGGAATCGACTCAGCTTCGGATAAAACATCATGCGGGAAATCCATGCGCAGATCAAATTCAACTGCGATGCTCTCAAGTTCCACGTTCGGATCGCCAGCCCTGCCGAAAACGGACTCCACCTCCGCTGAATAGCCGCCGTAACTGTCAACAATCAATCTCGCAAGGACCTTTTCACCTTCCCTCGCCCCACCCAATTTCATCCGCGAGATGTCCACGGCCGTCGGCAAACTCTTATTCCGAGTAAGAAGTTTGTACGAGCTTCCTGTCCTCTCGATTATCCCGACGATTTCCTTTTTCTCGTGCTCAAGAACCTCGATGACCCGGACGATGATGGTCTTTCCGGATCCGCCGACGGCCTCGACCCGAACTCTATCGCCCGGATTCGCATCACCAATTCCGCTCCGCGAAACAATGAACCGCACCTTCGCGTCTCCGCCGAACGTCGGGCTATCGGGTGTGAAAAAAATGCTTCCGCCTTTGTTGATGCCAAGACGGCCGGTGAGCGCCTCCGGCTGTTGAGGCGTACCTAATTTTCTTCGGCCGGTCGGATGGACCTCCCCTTCTTGTTCAAGCTGTCTTAGAGCCTGCTTGAACCGCGCGTACTCATGCTCGGAAGTGTAGCCGAGGAGTTTTGCTAGCTGTCGCTTCTTGTAGGACAACAGCGGATTCCGCTTGAGGAACGTCCGTATTTCTTCCCTGACGTCGCCGACTGTCCGTGACTTAGTCCTGCGCAAAGTTCTTTTCATACTCAGATTTGTACTCCACGATGGCATTTGCCATGCCTCTCGCAATTGCATCCTGTCCGCGTTTGCTTTTCAAATACTTTTCTTCACGGACATTGGATAAATATCCGCTCTCGATCAGCACTGCGGGCATTGATGCGCCGATCAGAACGTAGAAACCTGCCTGGCTAACTCCGTCGTCTGTCACGCCAGCGACAGAGGAAATGTTATCTTCCATCATCTGTGCAAGCCGCTCGGAATATTTCACATAAGCGCCGTGTGCCATCGTCGTCAATATCATGTTGTCCGCATCAAAGCTCTTGTACCTCTTTTCATAATCATTCTCATATTTGATCGCAGCATTTTCCTGCGCCGCAATCCTGATCGCCTCACTCGTTTTTCCGGGACGCAAGAAATACGTCTCGAGACCGTTTGCGGGATTGGGCTTGTGCGGCATCGAGTTGCAATGAATGCTGATGAATAGTTTTCCCCCGGCCTCGTTTGCGATCTCACCCCGCTTATCCAATTCGACGAACTCATCGTCGTCACGCGTCATGACCACTTTCACGTCCGGCAGTTTTTCGGTCAAGTAGTTTTTCAGAACTTTCGCGATTGCCAGCGTGACATCTTTTTCCTCGACTCCCGTTACTCCGATCGCTCCCGGATCGTCACCGCCATGTCCGGGATCAATAACAATCACGTCCAGCTTCCAATTCTTTTTCTCTTCGTCGAGCTTTCGCCTTGTCTCCTCTGCAAGAATCTTCTTGACGTCTGCCTGAGCATAGAGTGCGACGACGACGGAGCTTGACGAGCTGTCCAGGAAAATCTGGTGGGAGATGTAATTCTGTTTCAGCTTGAAGCAAAGCTCGACAGAGTTCGGATTTTGAATGGCAAGGAGGCTCGAGTAGACACCGGTGGGCGGAAGCGAGTTCAGCTCCCGAATTTTGCCTGTGGCGGGCATGAGGGTGACGTATAGCATGCTTGCCTTTCCACCTGATGCCGTGGTGTCCATCGCCAGTTCATAAGCTCTGGGAAGTGCCTGCATTCCGATCTCGATCACTGCACCGTTGGCTTTCTCCTGAGCCTGCACATCCGTGATCACCGGCGATACATTACCGGAAGGAAAGACTGAGAAGTCAATCTCCGCTTCCTGCTCATCATACGCGAAAGTTCCCCGGACTATGCGTGAGAAGTAATCACCTACATAATCGGCGGGCATATAGAGTCCGCCGTTCGCCGAGAGAACCGGAAGTGGCAACTGATAAATTTTCGACTGACTGCTGGTCGATACGATCACGAAATTGTTCTCAGGCGTAAACAGCAGGCTTCCATACTCAGAATAGATGTTGAGCTTTCCGGTCGATTGAAGAGTCAGTGTGTGAAGACCAAGACTTTGTGAAATGTCGGCCAGAGAAACGTAGATATGATTGAGATCGATGAACCCGCCGACATAAGAGACCGTCGTGCCAACCTTCAAGGTCACGACTTTCGGTTGAGCGAAGAGAGTCACGCCGGATAAAATCATGAATGCAAGGACAAGCCTAATGCGCACGCTTAGCTCTCCTGAGTTCGATGCCGTATAAAAACAATGGAATATCATACTTTACCGGATCGGTCGGATCAAGGCGCCTGAGCTGCTCGGTGATCTCCAAAGCCGTTTTCCAGTTGTCGGTTTTCCTCTCGGTTAGCTTTAGTTCTCTTGCGGCTCTGGAAACGTTAACGTCAAGAGGTATTATCAGTTCCCCGGTTCCAAGCCAATCATAAAATCCGAAGTCTATTTCGTCGCTTCTCGTCATCCATCTTAAGAACATGTTCATCCTTTTGCAGGCGCTCCCCTGTTTCGGACTTGCGAGTAGCGCTCTCGTCCGTGAAGTCAACTCTCCACCGAGCGAGCGGGGCATCTTCGTCTGCTTCATTCCTTCAAGCAGGCCAACCAGAATGTTGTAAGCAGCGTTCCCGTTCCCGTTCATACTCGTCCGCAATCCGCGCCCAATCGTTCCGTGTGAATCGAAAAGAGATTTCAGTGCGAACAAAATCTGGACTACATCCTTGCCCGTGATATTCCTGTACGCGAACTGAACGTGCCCATCCATCTTCTTCATCATCTTCGTATGATCGAAGTTACTGACCGCAATGTAAGGCGAGTCATCAAGTTCCAGGAAGATTTTTTCAAGAGACCGGATTATCGCATAGCGGGGACCTATTGCAAACATCGCTGCTATGAACGCGGCGGTTTCTATGTCATCGCTTTTTTTAAATCTCTTTGGAAACCAGATCGGATCCGACAGATAAAAATCCTTGAGAGAGTTGTTTATCTGATGGGAGTCAAAGAGTGTTTGTAAATGCCTCAAGCCTTCCATTCATGTTCCTAAAGGTCGATAAAAAAATACGTCCCGCTAGGCAGGACGTAGATATTAAACTTCGTTCCCCGACGAGCTTCTCTGCTCTTGTCGGAACGGCGGGATTCGAACCCGCGACCCCTTGCACCCCAAGCAAGTGCGCTACCTGGCTGCGCCACGTTCCGGATCAATATTAACATCATCAATTTATGAAAATCGAACAAATCTGTCAATCACACTGCTTACCAACACGGACCGCGCCCGAAAATGCCGAACTGCGTCGGCCAAGAATCATCAGCTGATCCGGATCCAAGACTAATCAGGTACTGGCTAGTCAGTCTTTGCGCATCAATCTCTGGACAAGGTCGTTCAGGAAAGCACGGGCCTCAAGCAATGTCTCCTTGAGGTCACCAGGAGAACTTTTCTCATCGTTCGCGTCCGTCAACTGCACAGAACCGCCATTCGGTTTGGAACTTAGAACTCTCTTTGCACCTTCGATTGTGAACCCCTGTTCACGCACAAGCCGTTTGATTTCAAAAATCAGGCTTATGTCTTTGTTCGTGTATATTCTATTCCCAGCGCGATTCTTCGCAGGATTCAGTTCTGGAAACTGAGATTCCCAATATCTCAGGACGTGTTGTTCAAGACCCGTTATTCGACTTACTTCGGAGATTGAGTAGTAAAGTTTCTTGAACTCGAAATCCTTCATCTGGCGAAATTATAATATATTATGTCGATAATTGCAAATTCTTGTTAAGTGATTGGTGTAAGTTTTAATATGCTGAACGCGGCATCATGGTATTTGGAACTTGACGTAACTCAGAATAAATTGTTGCAGAAGCGCCTGTAGCTCAATTGGATAGAGCAACAGACTTCGGATCTGTGGGTTGGGGGTTCAAGTCCCTCCAGGCGCGCTAAGTTAGATGAAAGCTCCGCGCACTGGGGAGGCTCCCCGGAAGTTTCTCCGGTGCGTTGAGAAGTGCAGGGCGGCGAGTCATTAGAACGAGATTGACGGAAGCCAATTCATCCAAGAAACTTCACAGACTCCAAATACGTAGGTTGAGGATGAATCATGATTGGGTATCTTTCCATCGTCACTCATCAAGCGATTTCTCAATCTTAGCATGACCAGGAGGTGAGCTATGAATTATAGGATCATCAGGCATTGCTTGACAGTGTTCATCGCGGCCTTAACCCTACAAGCGTGTGCACAAACAAAATGCGTCTGGCTCGAGAAGTGGGAAAATGGATCCATGACTCAGAAGTTCGGCATATCAATTCATCTTGTCCGGTTACTGGCGGGCTCGAAGGGAAATTTCACCATGAACGATGAACCGATGTCGTTCGATTCATTGTTGAACATTTATGAGCGTGGTACTACAGTTCGACTCAAAGACGAATCGAGCAACGAAGAGACCAGGATCCACGGCGGAGTGCTGAACATGAGAATGAATCAAAGCTCCGAAAGACATGACTATTTATTCGTAGAGAGCTCGGATAACGGCGAAGCTCCGAAGGTCTCGAAAATCAGAGTTGAGTCGGCCGAAGCAGTGGCGGTTCTCCTCGCGATGATCGGCTCCAATAATCTTGACGAGGACATCGACAAGATCGAAAGCGCACTTGAGCGCGGCGGCGTCATCTATATCCGGGACTCCGACAAGCAATCAACGGTCTGGATTTATGTGAACTGATACCGGCTCGGGTTCAGTCTGTAGTAATTCCACTACTCTTTATGTCATGGTACAGTCTCTTAAGCAACTCCCAAGGTGACTGCCCTGCTGAAAAAGACTTTAGGTCTTTCGATCACCTTGAATCCCAGCTTTTCCGTCAGGTTTATCATCTCGGCAAATGCCTTCTTGGAGACGTGGAAGTTCGGTTCAACGATAAGTACTCTTCCATCAGGTTTCAGCAATTCTCTTATTTCCCTGAAGAAACCTTCATGGTCCGGAACCTCATGGACCATGTAGAAGGCAAGAACGAAATCGACATTCTCGGTGATGCCTATTCTATCAGTTTCACACTTGAGAAGCTCAATTCTATTCTCGAGGTCTGTGCCCTTGATTTTATCGGCTAACTTTTGAAGCATCCCTTCCTGTAAATCAGCCGCTATGACTTGACCTGAAACACCAATCATATTCGCCATCTCCACGGAGAAGACACCCGGTCCACAGCCAACATCCAAAACTGTCAGCCCTTCTCTGACGTAGTTCCTGAGAATCTTTCTCGGATTTTGTAAGAACTTACGAATTCTGTTGTCAAGCCCGCCTGCCATTTCGACTGGACACACACGGTTGTTGTTATCCTCACGCATCTGAACTCCTTTTGCTTAATAAGACGAGTCTCGAATGAAATTATTGTCTTCAGCCCACCAGCGAAGCACAATTCTGAGACGACTATTGAAAATCAATGAACGAACGGAATCCTATCCCAAGAAAGGAGACTTGGAGAATCTGTTAACAAAGAGATCAGATGCCATTATTTTGCGCCGAAGAGGAATTCCAAGAATCGCCAGTCTCGCTTGGACCAAGCAGCCTCGTTATGCCCAGCCCCGTCAGCGACATAAAATTCCAAATCTTTTTCGGGATCAAAGATCTTTTGCCTTAGCACATCCACCATTTCTCTCGTTCCAGGTTCCAATAACGAATCAAGATCCTTCGTGCCGACATCGACATAAATTCTCAACCTCTTTTTAGTGCCTTCGTAGCCCTTGACGACTTTCACATAGTCGATGTTTTCTATGTGGAAAGCCGGGGAAAGACACGCCGCCTTTAAGAAGATGTTCGAGTAATTCCACGCGAGCATAAGTGAGATGAGTCCTCCCATCGAGGATCCTCCGACGGCGGTGTTTTCCTTTCCCTTCAGTGTCCTGAATTTACTGTCTATCGAAGGTTTCAACTTGGTGGTAATGAAGTTCATATACGCGCGGCCGAGCGGTGTGTCGCTATACTCAACTGTCCTATCGGCTGTGTTGTAGACGCCGACGATAATAATCTCCTTGATAGCTTTGATCTTGATCAGGCTGTCCGCCGCCTCGTCGAGTTGCCAGTCAACACCGGCAAAAGAAGTCGAGGGGTCAAAAAGGTTCTGTCCGTCCTGCATGTACAGAACGGGATATCTCTTCCTTTTGTCAGTCATGTAAGATGGAGGTAGCCAGACTATCACATCTCGCGGTTTGATTCCCTCTCCGGGGACACTGCGGAAATACTCTACCATTCCCGTGACCTTGTGTGTTGACGCGGCGGGGGCCTCGCTCTCCCATTTATAGATATGCGTTACCACCGCTGTATCATCGCTAATTGACAGCACGGAATTCGGCGGCACAGACCCGTTCTGATTCAACGCTTCAGTCTGCCACGTCCCCAATGTGAATTTATATCGGACAATATCTCCCTTGTTGAAGTTCAGCGTCTTTGTCCAGGTTGTATCGTTGACTCTATCCATCCCGACCCCCGAAGGATTCCAGTTACCTAATTCCGGCTTGTCACCTGTGATATGAACGGACGAGTTCTTCAAGATGCTTGACGTGATTACTGTGAACTTCACTTCCACTTTTTTATTTTGAGCAGCTGCCGACATGATTGCTCCGAATATCGTTGCCAAAGATGCAAAGAGAATTGATCTGACAAAATCCATGTCGAGTCAAGTTAGCCCCTAGTCGACAAAGAGGAAATAGCTCTCTTGTCCAGAAAGTGAATATGCCTGAAATGTGAAAATATAGTCCGCTAAAAGCCTCTCGGTAATACTGAGTGACTCCAGAAACAACTTTCTTTGATTTTTTCATGATAACTTTGACGAAAGAAGATGAGAGCTTCCTACTTTCTTCTTCCGTCTGAGGTGGATAAATTTCGACCGCCTCGACATTCCCCGACTGCTCTATACCGCAGCACGGCCCACACCAGTAGCCTGGTCCTCAACCAAATGAATATCAAGCATTCAGACTCTTAGCGACTAACTCATTACTTTACATCCCTTTTGTTCTATACGTATTCAAAGATGACTGATATGTTCGAAACTAAACCTTCGTGTTGACGTACTGTAAGTCGGCAACCAAAAAAACCGAGGGCTGACAAAATGCCTAGTAAACGCAAAGGAAAAAAGAAGAAGTGGATCATTGCAGTATCAGTAGTGGTCCTTTTAGGAATTGTTGCTTTCGTCGTGGCAAAATCAAAGAGCAACGATAGTTCGAATGAGACACCGAGCGTCAAAGTAGCAAAGGGCACGATCCAGGAAAAAGCGCTCGCCGTCGGAACGATAGAGCCGCAGAACGAGGTCTCGATAAAATCAATTGTCAGCGGCGTTGTAAAGCGACTGTTTGTCGACGTCGGATCATTTGTACATGCCGGGGACCCGCTTCTCGAAGTCAAACCTGACCCGACGCCGGTTGAGCTGGCGGATGCAAAGCGGCAACTCGAGCTTGCATTGGTAGACTATGAAAACATGAAGAAGGAAACCGGCCGACAGGAGCTTCTGCACAAACGGTCCCTTGTCTCAGATAAAGACTTCGAAAACGCTCAAATGCAGTCGAGTGAGTCGGAGCTACGAGTCAAGATGGCTCGCGAGAAACTCGAACTGATGCAGAGCGGAAAAGTTACCATAGACAGCACGAAAATCGAGTCGATAATTTATGCTCCGATAGATGGCTACGTGCTGACGCGCGCAGTCGAGGTTGGAGATCCGGTGACGCCGCTGACGTCGTATCAAGAAGGAACGGTCCTGATGAAGATGGCAAACATGCAGAACCTGGTTTTCAAGGGAACCGTCGACGAGATCGATGTGGGCAAACTTCGTGAGGGCCTGGAAGCGGAAATCAGAATCGGTGCACTTCCGGGAGACACGGTCGCAGGAAAACTCTCGAAGATCTGGCTCGAGGCGGAGAAAAAAGAAAACGCCTCAGTCTTTCCGATCGAGATCGCGATCTCGACCACCAAGAGCATCACTCTGCGAGCAGGATATTCGGCTAATGCGGACGTCATAATTCAAAAGAAGACGAATATCCTCTATATCCCGGAGCGGGTGGTAACCTTCAGGAACGACTCTTCATTCGTCAAGCTCGTGCTTTCCGGCAATAAATCCGAGGAGCATGCCATCAAGACCGGGCTCAGTGACGCCATAAACATTGAGGTGATCTCCGGCCTGAAAGAAGGCGACAAGATCCTTGAAAAACCTGTCGTGAAAATCAACTGACGACCTGACATGACTGCGTTCTTGAGTTTCATCTCGGAATTTTTCGCCGACCTTCGTGCCCAGAAGACTCGAGCGTTCCTGACAATGTTCGGAATCATCTGGGGAACCGTGACGATCATCGTGCTCATCTCATTCGGATTAGGATTCAAGAAGCAATCGATGATCAACATGCACGGCATGGGCGAGAGCATTTCCGTCATGTTCCCCAACAGAACAACCAAACCCTACCATGGATTCGGGATCGGCAGGCAGATAAATCTGACTGAGGAAGCAGCGTCCATAATACAGGCTAAGGTAAGGGACATCGAATCAATCTGCCCTGAGTACATCGGCATGGGAACTCCTGTCAGGTACGCCAAGAATATTACTAACCCCGGCATCACGGGAATCTATCCGGTGTACGAACACATGAGAAACATTATTCCAGTACAAGGCGGAAGGTTCATCGACACTCTCGATGTAGCGGCACGAAAGCGGGTCGCCGTCCTTGGAAACAAAGTGAAGGATTACCTCTTTGGTGACAATGATGCTCTCGGAAAAGTTGTGTTCGTCGGCCAGACGCCGTTCACCGTTATCGGCGTGATGCAGCCGAAGAACCAGAATTCATCTTACTACATGCGTGACCAGGACAGGATCTTCATTCCGGCACCGACATATACCGCAATGTTCGGCACTCCATACATAAATGACATTATATACAAAGCGAGCGATGTGTCCAGGACATCTGATGTGGAACAGCAGGTGCGAGAGGCGCTCGGCGAAAGGTATCGTTTCGATCCCGCCGACATCGACGCAATCTTCATTTGGAACACCGCCGATATGGACAAGATACTTCTCTACATAACTGTCGGATTCACTTTGTTCCTCGGGATCATCGGAAGCTTCACTCTCGGAGTCGCTGGATTAGGCGTGGCAAACATAATGTTCATAGTCGTCCGCGAACGCGTGAAGGAGATAGGCGTGAAGCGAGCGGTCGGCGCAAGGAAGTCTACAATTCTTCTCCAGTTCTTCGCTGAGACATTCATGATTGTCGGATTAGGCGCCGCAATCGGTTTCCTCCTCGGTTGGGGGATTGTTTCCGCTCTCCAGCTAATCCCCGTCAAAGACTATGTCGGAACGCCGGAGATTTCTCTGCCGGTTGTTCTATCCACGATGTCAATACTGGCGTTGATCGGGATTTCTGCCGGTATGATGCCTGCACGTCGCGCCGCGAACTTGGATGTCGTGGAATGCTTGAGAGATTAGCGAGCTTGCCAGGAGGCTGCTTAAAATGATCAGCGAACTCGTAAGAGAATTTTTCCGTGACATGAACACTCACAGGATGCGCACTGTTCTGACGCTGATTGCAATCACGTGGGGAACAATGTCGGTCGTCCTATTGCTCGCGTTCGGGCAGGGATTCGGCACCGCCATGAGAAACGGCATGGTAAACGCCTGGAACAGAGTCCTCATAGTGTACGGCGGAGAGACAGGAAAGGTTTACGAAGGCTTGCCGAAAGGAAGAGGAATCAACCTCGAAGAAAGCGATGTCGAGCTGTTGAGAGCAGCCGTACCAAACATAGTTTTTTCCAGCCCTCAGTACAGGAAAAACGTCGAGCTGTTCTATGGCAAGACGAGGTTGACAACCGAATGCGAAGGCGCCGGGCCGGATTTCGAAATCATGCGCGCGATGTATCCACAAGCCGGCGGCCGCTTCATAGACGCAAACGATATCAAATATCAAAAGCGAAGCTTGTTTCTCGGACCTGAGATCACGGGCGACCTGTTCAAAGAAGAAGACCCGATTGGAAAGACAGTGCTGGTCGACAATGTTCCGTATACAGTCGTAGGTATAATGGAGAAAAAACTTCAAACATCGATGAATAACGGTCCCGACTCAAGACGCGCGATCATTCCTTACTCGACTTTCAGAACCACTTACGGCGCCGATCATATAAACTACATTCTCGTCAAGCCCGCCAGCCCGAACATGGAAGCTCAGATGATTACCGAGATAAGAAGAGTTCTGGGACTGAAGTACCGATTCGATCCGACAGACGAGCGCGCACTTGGCATATTTGACACGTTGATAATAGATCAGATAATTCAGAAAGTCAGCTTGGGCGTGACAATCTTTCTCGGTATCGTAGGCTTTTTCACACTCATGATTGCCGGTGTCGGAGTTGCGAACGTAATGTACGTCGTCGTGAAGGAGCGAACCAGAGAAATCGGAATTCAAATGGCTGTCGGCGCAAGAAAGAGCTACATCCTCGGTCAATTCATATTTGAGGCACTGTTCCTCTCTCTGATCGGAGGAACATCCGGACTCTTACTATCATGGGGGATCGTCTACGGAATGAGTTTCATTAACACTGACAAGGGTGCGATGCAGTTCCTTGGCAGGCCAATCCTGTCGATTGGAATAATGATATTCACGGTTTCGGTTCTGACATTGATAGGACTCTTTGCAGGCGTTTTCCCTGCACGTCGGGCCGCCGCCGTCGATCCGGTGGAATCTCTCAGGTACGAGTAATACTCTCCCGACCCTGCGGCGTCTCATCTATCGCAGCGATCCAACCTCCTCTGCTTAAGATGCATCTTTGTATTTAATTCACTCGAAAACTAAATTCTCCATGAATCCAGCATGTGCTGGCTGAATCACTAAAGCTGCCACGATCCACAAGATTGCTGAGGCATCACCTCTCTTCTCAATATTGAAAGGAATACAAAATGAAAGTTCTAATTGCGGATAAGCTTTCGGACAAAACCGTAACGGCTCTGAAGAAGTTAAGCATGGAGGTAATTGTAAATGCAGAATTGACGGCGGACGATCTGCCACAGGCGATTGGCGACTCCGACATTCTTGTCGTCCGCTCAACCAAGGTGACGCAAAAGACTATCGAATCGGCAAAGAACCTTTCTCTGATAATCCGGGCTGGCGCCGGAGTAAACACGATCGATCTCGCCTCTGCAAACGCGCGAGGCATCTATGTTTCAAATTGTCCCGGAAAGAATACAGAAGCTGTGGCGGAACTGGCAATCGGACTCCTGATCGCTGCGGACAGGCAGATTGCAAGCGCAACAGTCGACCTGAGGAATGGTTCGTGGAAGAAGAAGGAGTACGGCAAGGCGCGAGGGTTGAAGGGACGAGTTCTCGGAATTGTCGGCTTCGGTGCGATTGGGAAAGGTGTGGCACGGCGCGCACTGAGTCTCGAGATGAAAGTGATTGCCTGGTCGAGAAGCCTCTCGAAAGAAAGCGCCGAGCGCTTCGGCATCACTCACGCTCCGGATCTCGCGAGCCTCGCCCAGCAGGCGGACGCGATCAGCGTCCACGTCGCGTACAAGCAGGAAACTCATCACCTGATAAATAAAGCTTTTCTGGATTCAATGAAGGACGGTGCCATACTGATAAACACGTCGAGAGGCGAAGTTGTCGATACGTCGGCCCTTAAGGATGCGATCAAAGCGAAAAAGATTCGGGTCGGTCTCGACGTGTTTGAGAACGAGCCGACTGGCGGCGAAGCACCGTTTGCGGACAAAGACCTCGCAGAAATAATCACCGGCACGCCGCATATCGGGGCATCGACCGACCAGGCATCGGAAGCAATCGCAGACGAAGTGGTGCAGATTGTGAAATCATTTCAGGAGACCGGAGTGCCGCTCAATACAGTAAACATCAGGGCGCGTTCATCTGCAACACAGTCACTCGTGGTTCGACATTACAACAGAGTCGGAGTATTAGCCGGGATTCTCGGTAAGCTCCGCAACAGCGGCATCAACGTCGAAGAAATGACAAACATAATTTTCGAGACGTCGAAGGCCGCATGCTGTACGCTGCTCCTCGATGGCGCACCGCAAAGCGAAGTGCTCGCCGAGATGCAGAAAGACGAGAACATAATCGAGATTGCGCTGAAGCCATTGGACTGAAGTGACTCTCAGCAAGTATCAACCGAATTATGGACCATAATTAACGCAATGTTCTTGAAGAATCATTTACGAGGAGGATCATGAAAAACACAAATACGTTAGGCGAGGGATTCCTGATGGAGTTGGAGGCGGAGGCCCCAGCTTGCCGCAAATGCCTGGAGAGAATTCCTGAAAAGCTTTCTGACTGGAAGCCGCACGAGAAGTCGATGACGATGGGTTACCTATCTTTGCTGGTCGCTGAGATGCCGAAATGGATAGAGCATACAATCGATCCAGGCGTCATTGACTTTGCAACCTGGAAGCATTTCCAGCCGAAGACTACTGCCGAATTGGTGAATCATTTCGATGAGAACGTGAAGGGAGCTAAGCGAGCTCTGCAAAACACTTCGGATGAAAAGCTTGCGGAGCTCTTTCATCTGAAGAACGGTGGTCATGTTCTAATGAGTTTACCGAAAAGTGTGAGCGTTGGACAGACGATCAACCATCTCGTCCATCATCGCGGGCAGTTGACGGTATATATGCGCCTGAATAACATAGCTGTCCCTTCGATCTACGGCCCGTCTGCAGACGAGAGAGGATTCTGAGATTCTCACACTCTCTTCCCAAGCACTGCCTGGGAAGACAGCACATGAAGCTCTGCTTCTTGAAGAGAACCTTAAGTAGGACGTCCAAGATTGCATTTGAAATCCCGAAGCAAACCTTCGTAATGAGCAGAATATGTGATCCCAACCTGCGGGAGTTACTTTGTAATTAGCATGACACGCCCGTCGAGATCAGTTACGACAACTCTATGTGCATCCAACGGAACTGGTGTATTCACGACCGTCACACCGACGCGACGAACCCACAAGACCTTTCCTGTTTTCGCCTGCAGCGCATATACGAATCCGTTCTGTGTTCCGAAAAACACGACTCCGTTTTTCTCGATCGGCATCGACGGATCGATGTCATAACCATAGTCGCAGTTTGTCACCCAGTCGGTAGATAGCAAGGGCTTCGTGGGAGAGAATGCAAAGACTGTATCTTCCATCGTACGCGCATAAATGCGATTTCCATCGCGCGAGATGCCGATGCACTCGCGGACATGATAGCGGTGGGTGCGCCACAACGTCTTCCCGGTTGCTGCATCTATCGCAGTCAGGTAACGGTCAGGTGCCACGATGAAGACCTTACCGTGTGAAGCCACCGGCCAGCAGGCGGCAGGAGAATACAAGAGGCCCGAGTTGCCGTTGCTCCATTTCCATGACAGCGAGCCGTCAGCAGCATTGAGGGCATACAGGTAAGTATCCCACGCCCCAAAGATGACCTTGTCATAATAAACAAGAGGCCTCGTCTCTACGAAGTTATTTACTCCGTCGAACTCCCATTTCAATGTTCCGGTTCGGAGGTCGATGGCCCGGAATGTACTGTCGCTCGCCCCAACATAGACGATGTTGTTTTTGATCGCTGGAGCTGCGACAACAGGAGCTCGAGTCGCGTATTTCCATACAAGCTTTCCGGTTCTTGCATTGAGACAGTATATGTTTCCGTCCGACGATCCGAAGACAACCCTTCCGTTCGACACGTACGGAGTAGAGTAGACGGTGGCTCCCGTCTCGAATGTCCATTGCTTGGCGCCATTCTTAAGTGAGTAGCTGGAGACGAAGCCGCTACTATTTCCGACGATGACGTGGTCCTTCCAGATTGCAGGCGTGGAGGCTATGGTGAATCCAGTGTTTACGGTCCACACAGCCTTGACATCCGGATATTTCTCATTCACTGCAAAACTTGGTCTCTGATATTTCACTGTGTCCGGCAGGTAGTGCCTTTGCCCGAGCGCTACCTTACACCACACCGGTTGCGTCCCGATTCCGGGCCGGCGCTCCGACACGTACATCGTGTCCGCCTTAACATCGACAATATTATACCCGCCGACCGCTTGCCCGGCACGCAGATTAGACCTCCCCATCACGCCGGGAATGCCCTCAAAGTTCATGGCCTCGTTTGCATGGCCGTGTCCGACAAGTATTACCTGGGTATTGTAGTGCTTCGCCATATCCGTCATCAGATACCAGTTGTCGATCCCGTCGTCGACAGGATAATGAGTCACAATGATCAATGGCTGGTTCTTGTCAGGAAGGTTCGTGAGAACGGAATCGATCCACCTGATATCTTCAGGTGGGAAGTGCCCGAATCCCATTTTCATGATCGGTCCCTCGTGAAGCCCGATGAAGAGATATCCGCCGTACCGGAACACAAACTTGTCGGTCTTCCACAGGCGGGAGAACTCGGTGCAGCCGGACTCCGACCACTTTGTGTCGTGGTTTCCGGGAATGATGTAGTACTGAAACTTCAGACTGTCCAACATCGATTTCGCAAGAATGAGTTGTGAATTGGAGCCCATCTCGCCGATGTCGCCGGAGACAATAACAAACGCGATACTGTCAAGAGAGTTTATGTCGTGAACGGATGCGCTGAGGTCGGCTGCTCCCGTGGGATCGCCGATATGAGTATCACTCAGCCACGCGAACCGAAACGATTGAGTCTGGGAGTATGACAGAGAAGAGACAAGGAGGAGGAGCGTTATTGCGAAAAGTCGAAATGAAAAATTCATTTGCATCGAACGACCGGTTTTTTTGTTGAACAGAGAGTCTGATTCCGTAGAATTCCTACGAGGGGAAAAGGATTGATGTTTATATAACGAATGGAATTAAGAATTGCAAATATGAACTGCAACCATACGGATGCGCCCGAGAAAAAGGCAGAGTCACCTTTGCAAGGTTCCCATGCAGCTCAGCAAGTGTGCTCGCCCCCGGCATACGCTTCATCTCTATGATCGGATTAGTTT
This sequence comes from uncultured Bacteroidota bacterium, assembly GCA_963704305.1. Taxonomy (GTDB): domain Bacteria; phylum Bacteroidota; class Ignavibacteria; order Kryptoniales; family JAKASW01; genus JAKASW01. Next base: position 4,454,841 of record OY969888.1, read on the forward strand.
CTTATTGTTCTGACACCGCTTTGCTCATAACGTTTGTTACAAAAGACACGGTTATCTTCCCGAGGCGTCCTTCCCCTTGAGAAATAGGTCCAACCTTTTGTAAAGATCAATTCCTTTGTCACAGTTAGTGAAAAACACATAAGCGAACTTTTGTTGCCGGTTGAACATGAAACCGCCGGTGAAATTGTAATTGTTATTGGTATGCAAATATTCATCACCAAACTCCGAATGTACTTTCTGTATGCCAAGACACCAGGTAGTACTATCATTTTTCGGAGCTGACGCATTAAAAAGGATGGTGGGAAACACTACTTGATCCTTCAACATCTCATCGAATGTCGTTTTCTTTAACCCTTCTTCCTTTATCATCGCAATAAGAAAATTGGCGTAACTTACTGCTTCCGTCTGCAGACTGAATGCGGCAAAGAAATTTGGATTCTTAGCACTTGTCCCCCATGGTGTAACCAAGACTTTGCCATCAACATGCCCGCTTGCACGGTGCTTTTCCACATAATCATTCCACGTATAATAAGCATGCTGCATTCCTAGAGGAACGGCAACATCTTTCTCAAATAAATCCTCAAGACCATCTTTTGGAATATCATTCAGGTGTGCCACAACATTTGCCAGATACTCGTAGCCCTCCCCGGAATATCCGAACGAAGTTCCAGGAGTGAACTTGATATCAAGTTTGTTATCCTTGTTAAAGAACCGCCAATTGACAAAGCCGGATGTATGGCACAAAACCATTCGGGCCGTTATCAATTTGTAGCGATTGTCATATGCAATGTCGGGATATGGTAAATAAGTGTATAGCGGTTGGTCTAGATTCAATATCCCTTTCTCCACCATTTTCATTACAAGAAAAGCAAAAGGCGTTTTAGATATTGAGCCGGCATCGAAGAGAGTTTCATCCGTCACCTTCTCTTTCGTTTCAACGTTGGTCACGCCCAAGGCACGATGGTACACTATTCTTGCGTCGTTGACTATGGCTATGGACAATCCCGGTATTCCTAATGAATCCATCTGGGATTTCAAATAAACGTCCATCTCTTCTGTGGATATTTCGCGGCCGCTCAGAGTTTTGATTTTCTTGACTTCTTCTTTCTTGAAAGAAGATGCTATAGCCAACATGACCGTAACCAGAAGAAGCCCGAGGCTGCAGATAAAGGAAAAATTCCTTTTCATTCTTTCTCCTCTTATAAAGTGAATAGAGGTTATTACTCAGGTCTTGATTTCTGCGGATACCTATTCATACGGCAGACTGTTTACGGGGTTACGGCAGAACCCATTGTCAGGGTTCGGATCGAGATCGAATTGATCTTCATCATGGAGCTGGCGATCCGCCTCGGGGAGCGGACGGTCACCGGCATCCCTTAAACGCTGAAACTTGTACATACCCTCGCACGTATTCCAAACTGTCAGTTGCAATTACCTATCCGTGCTTCGTGAGAACATCATTATTAACGAGTCAGCAATCATCATTACCAAAATTGAGGGGGACCGAGAAATGAGACATTCGTTCCGTTTTATGTTGGTTGTTTTTGTACTGATCATGACGGGGATCTGTTCACCTCTGACCGCGCAAGATTCATCCGTGTCTATCGTAAACCGTGGCAGTCATTACGAAGTCATAATGGATTATACCACCGGTGTCAGCCATTATAACATGGGTCAGAAGCTGATGCAAAAGATAACGCAGGCATTGCCGAGTTTCGAACAGCTGACGGACTCATACTTAGCTGAGCTCGCCGGTACTCAAAACAGCTATGCAATCCTCCTCTCTCGTTCTGCAGACATAATTCCGCAGATACCTCAAGAGTATCGTGATGAAATGGAGGGAATGGCTTCACAGTTAAGCGGAGGCAACACCGACAAGATGGGCGACGGTAAATTATCCAAAGATGAACTCTATTTGATGCAGCTGATCCCGGACATAGCTCGATCGACACAATGTTCAGCCATATCGGTGTTCGGACCCCGATCAGCAACAGGGAGTACTATGACAGCCCGGATATTAGATTGGGGCGATGGATCCCAACATCAACTGGCCCAGATTCAATCTGTTGTCACGATCAAGAATGGGAGCAAATCGATTTGTTCGATCGGATATTTAGCTTTCATGGGAATTCTCACCGGATTTAACGACGATGGAATTTTCGCGGCCATCCTGGACTCGCCTACAGGTGCTCCTTACTCCTCAACAGGCAAGCGTTCCTATTCGCTCGATCTGCGGTATGCTCTGGAGAACTACGCAACGTTGGCAGATGTGGCTGGTATCATGGATGACCCGTCCAGATATTATTGTTTCAATCATCTCGTCTTCCTCTCCGACAAGAATGTTTCTCGAGTGCTGGAGAATAATTTATCCGGAACCGGTACGAACAGAAGAAGGGCGCTGAGAAGTGATACCTCTGCGTTGAATCCCGGCATCTCCTGGGGATTTACCAACGCGGTGGCATCGGTCAATTCATTTCTCTTATCAGGAAATTGTGACAATCATACCTCCGTATTGTCCAACACTAAAAGATGGAGCAGCATCAAAACGCAGCTTCAACTTTGTGGCGACACGGTTACGTTGAATGAGCTGAAACAGATCGCTTCTTTCGACAACGGCGACGGTCCGAATAACCAGACGGACGGAGATATATACAATGTCAATTCCCAAGAGATTGCGGTATTCCAGCCCGACAGCTTTCATTTAGAAGTAGCATTCAGACCCAAGTCAGGCATTCTGCCGACGGATCCGATATTTGAGAATGTTCCAGTATACATCGGTTCAAATGTAGCATCTGTTCACGAAGATAATTATTCGAAATCGTTCGCGCTGGAACAAAACTATCCGAACCCGTTTAATCCGAGGACAGTGATCAGTTATCAGTTATCAGTGAACAGTCGCGTGACATTGATAGTTTACGATGTGCTGGGAAGAGAAGTTGGAACGTTGATAAATGAACGCCAGGCTGGAGGAAAACACTTAGTAACCTTTGATGCTAGTGGCCTATCGAGCGGCGTTTATTTCTACCGCCTGAAAGTCGAAGATCCCGATCGCGGGACTGGTTCGTTCACAGAAGCCAGGAAACTCCTCTTACTCAAATGAACAAGCCGACAACCTATGCCTTCGCTGCTCACTTCCCTTCTTGCTTCCGGCTTGACCGCGAGGCAAGATCGGCATAATTGACTAGCTTGATCTCCTTCGCCTTAATAGTCTTCATGAATTCCGGAGACAACAACGCGCTGAGTTCTGCCTGGCGGTTCTTGCCTACATCCAGCGGTGCGCCGGGATTGGAATCGATCAGCGCGTCAGACTCGATGCTGCTCAACGCGATGTGGCAGACGAGCAGGTTAACGGAATCGCTGCTGAGATGCGACAGCCGCTCGATAAGTACATCCGCCTTCTTGTCGATCGGTTCTGAATACATAGGCTCGATATCCCGCTCGCCGAAGGATCTCGATACGACAAGGTGGTACTCCTTGGCAAGCTTTCGTACGATAGCCATATATTCTGGATTGCCATCAATCGCGCTCATGTGGCAGTCGAGGTACTTTATGTCAAGCCCGCTACGAATTGCCCGCTCGATTTGTGCTCTCAGCTCCTTTTCAACCTCGTCTATCTTAGGTCCGTTCGCCTTGAACGCCGATGTGGTCCCAAAAAAGTAACCATCGCTATCCGCCAGGCTGGGCACGGCGCACCTGCCGGACACGGGCCCCCATTTGTAGTTCATCCATTCCGAGTTAAGTGCAAGGTGAACTCCCACGGCCACGTTCGCGTAACGCTTCAAGATGCCTACTGCTTCCCTGTACCATGGGCAAACGAATAGGACTGAAGCCGAGAACCTTATCCCGGTTTTGGCAACCTCCTCAACCGCGAGATTGACGGAGTGACACATGCCTATGTCGTCGCATCGGACAAGCAGCTCAGTTGTGGAGCTGGCTCCACGGGTAGTGTCCTGGTTTGATGAAACGGCCTTGTCGCGATCATTATCTGCCGATTGACCTGCGACAGGCAACACGATAACAAGACTTGAAAACATCAGAAGCGACTGCATCAACAATTGTTTTTGCGGCATAACGTAACCTCCTGAAATAAGATGAAAGATGTCAGCCATAAGTTAACAAATTGCTGAACCCGGCGCATCTTCTGATAGATCGGGAGAGCTTTCAACCGATGCCGCGACTTAGGTCGCATGTGAGATTGCAAATGAGAGGTTTAATCACACGACTTTATGAAGTACGAGCTATGTAATGAGGAAAATTCGAGTCGGCTATATACTTACGCGCCGACGGTCGTTCGTCGAACACGGCCATTCCGCTTTAATTCCTTTTTCGATTTTCGTTCAGCAAGGATTTCATCGAGCGTCACGAAGTCACCTCGCCGAATTGCAGCATCCGTTTCGGGCTTGGCATTGTCATAGGCCCGTATGCAAGCGAGCTCATCGAGTTCATCTTCAATCTGCTCAAATGTCTTGATATCGAGAATCACTCCGACGCGCTTTCCAGTTTGGTCAGTAATATAGCGTCTCCTCTTGGCGGTGGGCATCGTTTCTCCTCTTCTTTCAACTCAAGTTACAAAACCAGTTTGAGTTCTCCAACGTTGAACAGATCCACTGCGGCTGAGCGCCGCCAGCAAGCCTCACACTCCTTCCCAAACTCTGCTTAATCAATGCTCAGGAATTTTTATCTCATCTCAATGCAGGGGCGCCTGAACAATTCTGAGATTCGTCCACGACCTCGCTGCTATTCATATTCAAAATGAGCGAGGAGACTTTAAAGCACGACAACAAGCACCTGACGGACAGATGCACCCTCGATCTATCCAGCTATCCCCACCTTGTTGTCATCTACCCCGGAATGTGCGTCAACGATTCGTTTTTTTACAATACCCTAATCTAAAAATCACCTAAACTTATCCTGGAACATGATATGGTGCAGGATGAAATTCTGGTTATAAGATTATTGTTATCCCTTAAGGCGCTTGACGATATGAAACGACGACTCGAGAAGACCAATGGCTAAATCGACCTTTGTCTACGTGACCTACATCCGCACCACGCCGGTGAAGCTGTGGTCAGCGCTGACCGACGTGGAGTTCATGAAGCAGTACTGGTTCGGCGTTCACTGCGAAAGCCAGTGGACGGCGGGATCATCGTGGAAGATGGTGTACCCCGATGGCCGCATCACCGACGCCGGCGAGATCGTCGAGGCCGAGCCGCCACGGCGGTTAGTAATCCGCTGGCAGCATCAGAACAAGCCCGAGCTCAAAGCCGAAGGCGAGTCGCGCTGCACGATGGAACTGGAACCCAGTGGGCCGGCGGTCAGGCTCTCCATCACCCACACCATCGCACGCGAGCCCTCGAATTTCATAGCGGCGGTGTCTGCCGCCTGGCCGATGGTCATCTCCAACCTGAAGTCCCTATTGGAGACAGGTTCCACCGTTTTGCAGAACCCCTATCCCGTTGAGAGCACCCATTCAAAAAAGGAGTAACGATGGCTAAGGTAATTTTTGGCAACCATGCGGCGATCACAGTTCCGCGTCAAGATCGGGACAGCATTCGTAAGAAAGGACGCGCATACCGATAGCCACCTTTAGCCGGTTCGTTGAAGTGCCAAGTAAAATTGCGAAGGTAACCGAGCCTTAGCTCCGACACATTCGCAAGCCAATCAGCTTTACTTTTCTTACCAACTAATGATCTGCCCCCCTTGCGAAAACTTATATGTTTGTGCCGGGGTCTATTGTCGTCCCGGCAAAAATCCCCTTTACTTGCTCTCTTCAAACACTTTACTAATTCTCGAAATTGAATATATAAAAAAGTACCCTGCGGCTTTATCTGAAGGCTGTATGTTTGTCGGCAAATTGGCAGGAATTCTCAATTGATCGTATAAATTATCTTCAATCAAATTTCCTGAAGTCGCATTGTTGTCAAATTCTTTTAAAAATTCATACTGATCTTTGTTAAAGTTAAGGCCAACAATACGGATAGTATCTCCTTTATTTACCTTCAGGCGTTCTATTGCGCCACCCGTCCACCCCTGAGCAGCTGATCCAGGAGTACTCACCTTTTCAGTTTTGTACCCAGATTCATCTCTTGTAAACATTCCAGCTCCAAATTGAAACTGATCGGTCAGAGGAAAAATGCCTTTATTATTTACTATAAGAGTATCGAATAAATAATCCGGCCCATTATAAAATGTGGTATAATGTCCAAAACTCATTACCGTACCTTCAATGGAGTCACCATTCATGCCATAGTAGGATAACATCGAATCGAATCTCACCGGTACAGGCATCATTGTTTGAGCAGTATATTCTTCATAATTCCCGTCACTGTCAATATCAACTTTAGAAATTTTCAAAGTATATGTGTGCCCACCTATGCCGAAACAACTGTTAGGTGTTTGATACAATCCGGGAGAGTTAGCGTTTTCAGAATAAGTAATCGTATCAATACCATCCGTCATAAATATTTTTGCCCTGGATACAGGAGTTTGTGGTTTGCCTGTCATTAGACTTCCTGAGCAATATAGTCTGATACTTTGTACTAATGTATCGCTGGTAAATTCGCCGCTTACTATTAATCGCTTGTCGCTTGTCTTAATTTCAATATTTAAGCTCTGTTGACATGAGATCATAGAAAAAATTAAAATACAGAAGCAGAGAATTATGAAAATAGGATCTACAATATTACGTTTCGTTTTGATTTTTAATTTCAGCACAGTAATAGGTAGTTATTAATTGCTGTCAGAAACTAAAGTGAAATGAAACTGACGGTAACAGAGGAAACAGATATACACCTTTTGCATTGATAATTTTCGGCTCATCACTTGATGGAACAAAATCTACATATTGGATATTAGCATGGTTCAGAACATTAATAATTGAAAAATCCCATTCGCTAGGAAAGCGTATGCCAAAGATTTGCTTGTTCTTTATTGTCAGACTAACATCGAGACGTTGATACGATGGAAGTCTATATCCATTTCGATTGGAATATCCTATTAAGGGTTTATCCCACAGTTCTATTACATAAATAGGGATAGTTGTGACCTGACCGCTTTGATACCTGAAATTTGCCGAAAGAGATACCCGTTTTGAAATGTTATAATTCAAAAATAAATCCAGTGTATTGGGTTTATCGAAGGGTGAAAGATATGTTTGGCCTGAATTTATATCGGGTATTTTTCGAAAGCTCCGGGCATATGTGTAACTTATGAATCCGCTCAGTTCATTGAAATTGCTCTTGAGCGTGAGCTCCGTACCGTACGCATATCCTCTCCCTTGGCGCAGTTGTTCTTCAAAATTATAACTTGTTTTATCGACGCTATTGATGGCACTATTTTGAAGGAATGTCGCTCCATCTTTATAGTCGATAATATTGTTCATATCCTTATAATAGCTCTCGATACTGGCTTCCAATAAATTATCGAATAGATAATGAACATAACCCAAACTGTATTGCGATGAAGTCTGCGGCTTGACGTTATTATCGGAAGGGAACCAAATATCGAGCGGCCCTCCTCCGTTCGTTTTCATGAGGAGCTGATCATGCTGGGTAGAATAAGTATAACTTGCTTTTATTGCGGAGTTGCGAGTAACTCGATAATTAAAACCAATCCTTGGTTCAATACTATAAAAGTCTGCATACGTTCTATACTTTGCAACATAAAACGAATCGGCAACCTGATAGTTATTTAATTCGTATACCCAATGTCCACCTAAATCCTGAGAAAGGCCAACCCTGATTCCATATCTTATCGATAATTCGTTCGATACTTTTTGTTCGTCAGACACATACAGAGCATGATCCAATACTCCCTGTTTAGTAACAACCCTATTGCTAGATGGATCAGATTGTGTAAAATAACTTAAGTAATTTTGAGACCCTTCTAATTTGCCGGGAACGAAATCACTATAAGAGGATGATGCTCCGAAATCAATTGTGTTGTTATCATTGAGATAATAATTAAACTCGGCTTTTAACATCAATTGTGTAATGCCTGAATTCCAACTATAGCCAAATGAATTATTGCCACTGGAAGAATTAAAATACGATTCATATCCATAATTGCTATAGATAAAAGAAATATTGCTGAACAGTTTTGGATTATAAACGTGATTCCATCTCGCAGAAAGGGTATTATTATGGTAATCTGAGCTTGACATAATCTTGGAGTTGTCGTATCCATGATATGATGAAATATATATTCGGTCATCATCGCTGATAACGGCATTCAGTTTACAGTTCAGATCGTAAAAGGTTAAATCAATATCCGGATTAATGTCCTTCAGTATCCACGGTGAATAAGCAAACTTTCCGGAAATAATAAATGAAACGCGGTCTTTGATTATCGGGCCTTCAACGCTCAGATCGGAGCAAATTAATCCAATACCTCCCGACACTGCAAAGTTTTGCATGTTACCATCTCTCAAACGTATGTCGACTACCGACGAAATCCTCCCGCCATAATTAGCCGGGATGTCACCTTTATAAATGTTGACATCTTTTACAGCATCATTATTAAATACAGAGTACAGCCCCATCAAATGAGATATTTGGAATACCGGGGCATCGTCAAGCAGAAAAAGATTTTGGTCGATGCTGCCGCCACGTACACTGATTCCTGTACTTCGTTCATTTGCTGATTGAATGCCAGGTAAAGTTTGCACTGCACGCATTACATCGGCTTCTCCAAAAAACATGGGCAATGACCTAATATCGTTATTGTTCAAAGTCATCTGCGCCATCTGTGGTCTCGCGAGTTTTGCTTCAGCATCAGAGTTAGTAATATTGACTTCACCAATATTTATCGGTTGAGAGGATAGCCGTATGATGATGGTAGTGTCTTTGTTTAGATTCAATCTTATCGATTGATTGGCGTACCCAATAACATGAAAGAGAATTCTATTATTACCTTCGCTTAGGGATATGGTAAAATATCCAAAAGCATTTGTTTGAACGCTCCTTCTACTTACTGAGTCGACGACATAACATCCGATTAATCTCTCGGAGCTTTCTTTATCTTGAACATACCCGTTAACTGAGAATGATTTTTTGTTTTGAGGAAGGGCGTACGAACTTGTGATGACGAGTAATAAAAGCAAATGCGAATACTTCATTTGGTATTCGGATTAAATTCCTTAATAATATTTCATTATATGCCTGAGCTCAGTTTCTTAGAGTGGTTATCGTATCCTTCAACATTAGAATAACCGGGGAGCAAGAAAACAATTGTACGCCCGTTCGATGGCCATTCGTTTAGTCGTCAAATGTTGTTGTTAAGCCTTCAGTTATCCCGCGATACCACTGCCTCCAATATATCCGGATGCTGGATATAACTGCAAACTTCCTGAGCCAAAGACAAAATCTTTCTTCACCCGCTTCTTTTTCATCCTTTATACTTCTCCTTGGGGGCAAGTCACTGCTGCTTCGCTGTGTTGGCTTCCTTCACCTTGACCATGAAAGTATCCAATTGTCCACGATCATAGAATTGTCCACGGAAGAAGACTCCATCGATCTTCGATGTGTTCCGGATATTGACAAGCGGGTTGCCTCGCAATAAGACGAACGACGCTTCTTTTCCTTCATCGATGCTTCCTATAGATTTATCGACGCCGCAAAACCTCGCAGGGATAATTGTGGCACTTCGGAGGATATTGATCGGAGGTATCCCGGCTTCCTGCCAGATCTCCATTTCCTCGTGAACCGAAATGCCGGGGATCACTCCGGGAAACAACACGTCTGTCCCAACCAGCAGCGTGAAATGCGTATCGTACAAATCTTTAAGGAAATTCTTATAGTTTGGAAGAAGCTGCTTTGCGATTTCAGTATTGCCTGTTTGCGACCCCCACAATTGTTTCCAAAAAGCCTTCAGTGAAGGAGGAGCGTACTCAATGTTTGGATAATCGCCCGCGAATATCTCCTTCAGGTTCCCTCCGCACTTCATCTCGATCAGTGTCGGGCACACAGCCATTCCATAACTGCCGATCTTCTTCAACTCAGCATGGAGTTTCTCTTTGTCCACTTTCGCGTAACTCAGGAAGTAAACCTGATCAGCACCCATACCTCCTCCGCGAAGACTGAAGGATTGACCCAGCACCTTTGCAATCACGTTGCCAAATCCGAAGAGGTGCTCACTGCTGCTCAATCCGGCTTTGGCCGCGTCTTCGATGTAAACGGTCTCCGGCACATGTCCGACCGCTTTGACGCCCTCCTTCTTGCATTCGTCCACAATTGCCAGGAATACATCTTTGTCCAGTCTGCTGTAAGTTTTGATTTCATCCACTCCCGCTTTGACTTGCTTCCTGACCATGGCTCTTCCTTCGTCGGGAGTACCGCAAGCGAGCGATATCTGTGGGATAAACGGAGGGTTGCCGTCGAGATAATCTCCGGTCGTGATCATTTTCGGTCCTAATTGCTTCCCGCTGTTGAGCAAGTCGCGCTCCCTGACGGCGTCCTCGGTTTTGTTTCCCATCTCTCTCACGAAGACAACTCCCTGCGAAATGAACATCGGTCCGAATCCGGCACGATCGAAATAATGTACATGCGAATCGATCAGGCCCGGAATAATGAACAACCCTTGGCCGTCGATCTGCTCGAGGTCGGACAGCTTCGTGCCGCCGTGTGCAGAAGTTATTTTATAGATCAGTCGATCTTTGACGACGACGGTCATGCTGTCGCGGACAGATCCCTTTTCCACGTCTACGATGGAGACATTGACAATCGCATATCCTCTTGCCTTTTCAATATTACTCTCCTGCGCGCTGATGATCGAACTGGAAAGTAAGAATATTAGGCAATACAACCATTTACTTTTCATGACACGACTTCCTTTTTTCCAATAAATTAATGTCGCCATGACGGCGGGCGCAAATTATCGGGGACAGTTGAAAAGGAGATGGGATGGTTTACAAGGAACTCAGCGCTTCAGATAGCCGAAGATATCCTTCTTGTACTTTCTTGAAATCGGAATGACGGAATCCGTGCCGTCGAGGATAATCCGGTATCCGGCTTCGTTCCCTTCGATCGATTTTATCCGGTTCAGATTCACTATGAAGCTGTTGTGGCACCTTCTGGCTGACTCGAATTGCTTTACCAGTTCTTTTCCGGCCTCGGACAACGTGTTCCTCAAAAGCGAGCGCTTTATCTCGCCGTTCTCGAGACGGCAGACCTCTACATAGTTGTCCGCAGATGCAAGGTATAGCAGCGACCCCGGATCGACGGTCAGGAACTCCTTCATGTTCGAAGAGGACAACGTCAGCAGGCCGTTCTGAAAGGTCTCCTGATTCCTGAACTTCGAGATATCCGAGTTAATCTGGTTGATGAGCCTTATTCTCTTTTTCAAGAGATACGAATTATAGAACATCACCGTGAACGAGATCGGGAGCGCCCCGATGAGAAGCGTTTGAAACTCCATGATGTGCAAACCCCGCCAGAGGAATTCTCCCTTCCCGACAATTATTTCGAAGATAAGAAAATTACTCAACCCGATGACGAGACAAATCCAGATCAGCCACAGGATGGTTGCGCCGATGGTGTATTTTCTTATCACGAGCTTTTGCAGGAGATACAAGTGCAAAACGAAAATGGCATACCCGAACACGCAATAGAAGAATATCAGCTCCGCTTTCACGTCGGCATGATAGATTGCCAATCCGAACGGCCCGAAGAACCAGAGAAAGAGCCCCGCGAAAAGCGTCGTACCCAAGGATAACAATAGCTTGACCCGACTGTCTTTCAGAAAATCGGAAGGAGTGGAAAGATACGTTATCAAATTTCCAGTCATCGCTTTGTCATTACTCGCCGCTTTTCAGGATCTCCGGCAGAAGACTATCGCTTCCATAGCATCGCTCCCTTATCATCGAGGTCACGCAGCAACTCAAGAAAATTATTGCCCATTATTCAAACTCCCTGACCTTCTTTAATATTCGGACGATAACTTTTGCCCAGAAGTAGAACTCATGAGCAGCTATGCATGTTACCTTGTCGGATTCAATTTCTTGAGCTTCTTCTCCTTGTTCGTGAGCCGGATGGGCACTCGACCCGTTTTCCGGGCTTTGATAAAATGCTTGTTCATCCAAATAATTTCAGTCCTATCAAGGCTCTTCCCACTTGAATCTCTCGTGGAGGTTTTTATCCGTTTGCTCGACCATCCATTCGTTCTTGACAACAACTGACGATATAGTGTGTTTTCATACCCACTAATAAGCACCATGCACTTAGCCTTGTTAGCAAGAGTCAATAGTTCATTATGGAAGCTCTCTTCTCTAGCATCTTTATTGTATCCATTGGTTCTTTCCGCAAGATATGGCGGATCAAGATATATCAATGTTGCCGGCCTATCCATATAATCCACTAACAATTTCCTTGCATCTCTACTTTCGATTCTGACGTTTCGCAATCTCTCAACAACTTCACTTAATCTTTCAGGCAGATTGTACCATCGATTCACTCTAGCTTCCCTATTGTCGCGCGTGTATGAAAGGGAATAAGAAAATCCTCCACGTCCTTCCCCAAAAACACCGTTTACAGCCATCATTGACTCTACAAGAAATCTTCTTGCTTTCTCTAGCTTATTACTCGATTTTTTCGAGGTTCTGGAGCGAATCAATTCCTGCCTTGCATATGGAGTTAGAGCAACTAAACGAGTGAGTTTCTCCGGATGATCTCTGAGTTGCTCAAAGAGGTTCATTATGTTGTCATCCATATCATTTATGACTTCAATCGGAGCCGGCGACTTAGCTAAGGTGAGCGCTGCCGAGCCACAAAAGGCTTCAACCCAAGCATTATGCGGCGGCAACAATTCACATATCTTTCTAGCAAGATTGTTCTTGGAGCCAAAATAACCGAATGGTGGAGAAACTTTCCTTTCTCTCTTAATTGGAGACTTAATTATTTGTCGTCTGTTTTTCAATTTCCTCTACACGCTTCTTGATTTTTCTTAGGAGTGTTTGAATCCTACTTAAATTTGTTCCATCATTTGACGAGAAATCAAAAGAAGGCCCTTCAAGTCTCTTAAGAATCGTCTCAAGGGACTTAACAGGCGAATCGGCTCTTTTTCTCTTTTCAAATATTTCATAAACATCGACTAACGTTGAGATTATTTGGTGACCATACTTTTTACTCCATATAATATCCTTTGTTCGTTCATCTAAAGGTTTTCCGTTTTCATCAACTGATTCTCGTTCTCTTAATCCAGAGCCCTTTTTCCCTTTTAGAAGAAACAACCTTACTTTTGCGTCCTCATTTTGAGCTATCTTGATTAGGTCTCTCATCACAACATGAACCTTCTTGCCGAGTTCTCCAAGATCTCTCAGCCTGATGATTTTGAATGCCACGTTTTCGATGCTTGCAACGTCACTCGTCCTCAATCCAAGTTTCTTTCTAACTTGGCTATCTTCCATTCTTTTATAGGTGCTATTATGGTAATCTCTGAAAGCCTGCCATCTACCTTTGGTATCAGATCGACCCTCGGAGATTGTGTTATAGTGACCGACCCGATCGAAAAAATACAAATACCTATCGATAGCTTCCAAGGTTTCAAGGTATTCGTCTTTAACTTTTTGCATTTTCCTTTCAAATCTCTTTGGGGATAATTCGTAGAAATTAGGATCATCCGCAAGTTGTTCCTCAAGCGAAATGCCTAGGTCAATCTTCCTTTTAAATGTAAGCGCCTTATCAAAATTGTAATACTCAGCTTTCCCAAGGACTTGAAGCTGATATTTATTTTCAATCTTCTCGATTTCACCAATTGTTGGGGAGTCCTCATTGTCTTTCAACCCAGGTAGTATTATCAGTTTCAAATATTTGAATCGCTCTTCATCCGGAAACTCTTGCTGAAGAGACTCGAGCACCATTTTTCTTCTATTCCCATTGATTAGAAAACCATCTGCTGTTGCGACTGCAACCTCTCGTTGTCCGTCCCTTCGGATTTCTTTCTTCAGCACCGCAGTTTTCTCGGGGTCTTTTCTTTCCAAGAACTGTCTCAAGATTGCTTGTGCATAGTCCGTGGTTTCACTCAGTGCTCCCGTACTATTCTCATAAGTCAAAACATCTGAGGCAATCCGTCCGTTATCTTTTCGAAATCTAAGGTAACTTGTCGGTATCTTATACACCGGTCTCCTGTTCTCTTTTGAAACATCGTCTCGAAAATCAATGATCTCGGTCTCGTCAGTTCTGATCTTTGCACTTTCAATCTCTTTAGCGAATTCGTGGATTATCAGTCTAGATTCATTTTTCAAAAGTTTTGTCATGGATCACCCTTACTATAAATTGCGATAAAACTTCAAAAGCAAATGCACTTGCATTCCTGGCTGCAATTTCTTGATAGCCCTTGGAATCAGATTCAGATTTGTTTTTCAACAAGTCTGAAATTCCTCTGACAACTAAAAAGGATATCCCCTCATTGGCTTGGCACGCCGTATAGAAACCACTACCCTCCATTTCGACGGCCACAGCATCACTATATTGAGCTCGAATGAATTCACATACCTCTGATTCTGTTTCCGCCACTACCTTTTCTCCCGCCGCGATCGGCTTTGTAAATGACCTATAATTCTGAGCCGAACCACCCTGTATTCTATTTTTCCAATTCCCTTTCCTAGACTCCGCTTTCGCCCTTTCGTATAGAGCATAAGAGGATTTTATTGCATCTGGGCGGGGCTGGAAACCCATTGGAGCAACTTTTCCCCGTTCATAACTATAAACCTTATTAGCCGCAATGACATCTCCCAATTGAACATCTTTGATCCCCCCGGCAACTCCCACGAAGAGAACCAATTCAGGATGGAAAAAATTTATTGCCCGCTCTGTCTCCATTGCACATTCCGCGTTGCCAGGTTCAATGCGCACAATTCCAACAATCCAATCTTGATTTTCACCGCTGAACTTTCCCAACTCATATACATTTCCTTTCTCATGGATAAGTTCCTCCAACGATGTTAGATGCTTTCTTACTTCAGCGTACTCATCATCGATGGCAGTGAGAATTACCGCAACCGGCGTTGTACTATTTTCGGCGGTAGGACACATGCATTACCACTTAGAGATAGTTCTTTCTAGAAAGGGGTTACTGTCAAGACAGTATCGTTCGTATTGAGCATAAAGAAAAATGTTCTTCAGCCAGATTATTGTTAAATCTGCGCCCCCTGACATCGGCATCATCTATTCATCAGAATTTCTAGCTATTTAATTTCTTAAGAAAACAACATTAATACAATGTTCGGATTCATTTTCTAAACCTTCTTTCTCGGCGCCACATGCACATGAGACATTTCAATCACGAGTTTGCGAATTAATTTTCTCATATGTCTCACGTGATAAATCAATATCCAGTCGCCATCCATTGAAATGGACGGCTTGCTGGATCGCAAAACCCCTTCGGGGTTCCGTGCTGTCGGCAAGGCGTCGGTTTTGCCGAAGGCATCCGCGCATATACAATGTTGCGGGCGGACTAATCGACACAGGTGGTAACGAAATGCATTAGCCATTGCCATTTCTCCTCATGTCCTCATCGTTTTCTATCGCCCAAAATCACACCTGGTCTGCATGATCCCACCATAATACGGTCGCCCAATAGCCGAGCACGCTCGTCAGACCGAGCACGATCCCGCTGACAGGCTCCGGTGAAGGAAGCGCGCTCCCTGCCATGCCGCTGTAAAGCGCCGGTATCGCCCACGGGAAGTAGAGCATCAACCCCGGCAGCGCCATCCCGACAAGCTGCGTGATGATAAGAATCAGAATGACGAACCCGATCGGTAGAAGATATCCGCGGCTCGCACTCGCAACGAAAGCCACCGGCGTACAAAGTAAAATCGTGAGGAGTGCACTGACCGAGTATGTCAGGAAAGCGTGCTGTGCAAGTGCAATTGACCAACCCGTCAACCCGACAAGCCACCCCGTGATCAGTGCCGCGGCAAGAAGCGCGAGCGAGAGAATGATACTCCAGATCGCCACGACAATGAACTTTGCAGTTACAATCGTGGAGCGGGGGACCGGCAGGGCGAGTAGATCTTTTATAATGCGGTCGGAATACTCCCGCCCGAAGACCCAGCTCGTGACTATGCCGTATCCGAGAGACCCAAGCGCCAGTATCGTCTGGACAAGCAAGTTGAGGAAATTAGGCCAGTCCGCCTTGCCGAGTGCGGAGGCTTTCGCGCCCATCGTGGCCGACCTCCCGGCGATCTCCGGATGTCTCGCAACGAACGTTAGCAGCCCCATCATCACTCCGACAAACAGGAAGAACAATATCGAGACGAGGAACACTTTCGACCTCCTCGCCTTGAGCGCTTCAGACCATAACGCCGCTGAAAGATTATTCATCCTGAGAAGTCCTATGTTGAAACATGGAACACTGATTGCACGGAAAGAACACGGATCCTCGCGGATAATAATAATGGCAATTCAAATCCGTGCGAATCTGTAAAATTCGTGTCATCCGTGTTCTGTTTCTTTGCCTGGGATCACTGCCGGGTTACTCCGCTGGAACCGATGACGCGCAGGAAGTACGACTCGAGGTCCTCCTCGTCGACTTTCAGCATCACCGGCGGACATCCGGCATTGACCAGAAGCGACGCTATGTTCTCGGGATTCAGTATAGCTTTCCCGTCGTCGATCGCCACCAAATCTCCTTCCAAAACCGAAGCGGCAAAGCCTGCCCGATTCAGTATCGGGATCGCTTTCGGGTTGTCCCTCGTGGAAAAAAGAAGTCGGCGGCGCATCTGGCTCTCAAGCTTATCGGTGTCCACCTCCCGGAGCAGGCGCCCTTCGTGTATGATCCCGATGCGATTGGCGAACTTAGAGATCTCGTCGAGTATGTGGCTCGAAATAAAGATCGTCACTCCCTTCTCAGCCGCAAGCTCTTTAAGCATTTCGCGGACCTCCACGATGCCTTCAGGGTCGAGTCCGTTCGACGGCTCATCGAGTATCAACATTTCGGGATTATGAATGAGCGCTTTTGCAAGTCCCAGTCTCTGCCCATTACCGAGGGAAAGGTTCCTGGCCATCCTGTCGGCGTATTCGCCGAGCCGGAGTCTGTCGATTATCGATTCGACGCACCGCGAATCCGAAATCGAACGGAGCTTGCGGATCAACTCGAGGTTTTCTCTTACGGTCAGATCGGGATATGAATACGGAATCTCGACAAGATACCCCACCCGGTTCCAGAGACCGTGGTTCTTCGGACTTGCCTTCTGTCCGTACAGGTACGCTTCTCCGGATGTCGGCCTGATCATCCCGAGAAGCATGCGGATGGTGGTTGTCTTCCCTGCGCCGTTGAGTCCAAGAAAACCGTAGATCTCCCCTTCACCGACGTGAAGCGAAATCTCTCTGACGGCGCGGACCTTGCCGAAGGTTTTCGATATGTGATCGGTGGTGATACAGTCCGGCATTTCGTTCACTCTCTTCGCAGCGCCACATCCGCATGAGATATTGCAATCGTCACGGTTCGCCTAAAGTTTTTCATCTATCTCACGGGATAAATCAATATCCAGCACCGAAAACTCTCCATCGCCGTTGAGGCCGGAGCTTTTCACCGCGGAGACGCTGAGGCGCAAAGGAATAATCTTATTCAAACGATTCTCTGCGCCTTCGCGCCTTTGCGGTATTCTTTGAATCTGTCTGGCATACAAACAGCCCAGGTTTGTTTTGTAAAACAATATCTCTTTTGGACGCCCGCCTCGAACATCTGAACGATGGCTTAATTTGATAACGCAGGAAAATTGATACAAACTCCCAATAGAACAATTTACCTCTAACCCAGCACATCCTTTGCCCATTCCTTGAACCGGTTAACGTGCCTCCATAACTGTTCTATGTCCGCTTTCTCATATACGTTCCCGCTATAGGATACCGCATTCTTGTGGTCGATGATCCGCCGAAGTTGTAGAAGCGCCTTCCTCTTTTCCTGGCTCGACGCGACCAGCTCTTCAAGCAGCGCGATTGTGTCATGATGATCTTCGCCGCGACTTTTGACGCCGCTTAACTTTATCGACACTGCGTCCGCAAGAGCTATTGCCGCATGCACTATTAATACACCGGCGGCATTCCAGTATCCGAACTCGCGGGCGACCTCCGCACCGCCATAGAAGCTTTCGGCAACCTTCATGTAGTCCGATACCCTGGAACGGTCAACGGGCGATCTCGATTTAGCTCTTGCCAACCGTCAACCCTCTCATCGAAGTCCCTGCAATCACCAGTCCATCTTCAAGGATTTGCTTGACCGGTGGAAGGCCGCGCTTTGCTCTTTCCGCGAACTCACGCCGGCTAAGCATCAACGGGGAAAGCCTTGCACCAAACTGCTCTAACACCAATGCCGCAATTTCATGCGCAGCGTCCCGCGCCGCAGACTTGAGGGAGTCCTTCTCAACGACCAGACAGAGGTCAAGGTCGCTTTCTGCCGTCTCTTCCCTTCTCGCCACACTTCCAAAAACGATCAGGCTATCGACATGCTTCCCGAGATGCTTTTTAAGAAAGACAAAAAGAGTCTTAGGAAATTCCCTCTCCAATCCGAGAATAGGCAGAACTCCGTGCTCCACAAGCACATGCTTGCGATTCAACGAAAAAAGATGATCCCTTCCACCCCGTTGACGGCGAACTATAGCCAGGTTCTCTAATTCTGTCAACGCCTTCAGACATGCCCTGTGATTCATTCCGGCGATTCTCGCCGTCTCACGACCTGTCATACCTTGTCGCGAGTCATAGAGCGCCCGCATCACGGCAACATGGGACCAAGTTGAGAAAACGTCATCCAATACGCGGTTAAATTTCAATTCTACACCATTTTTGAGTGGATACTTATCTCTCCATTTGGATACTTTTGTATCCAATGTAATTTTCAGTGATTGCAAAAACAAACCGCGTGATCCAATGACTCACGTCCCTCACGAATCGGCCGCCGACTATCCCCGGGATTTAGCTTTGAGATCGGGTACTAAGAACACTTCCTTCGCGCCGGATGCAGCCCTACCCTCCAACGGTGGGGACAAGGTTGGTTCAGATGGACTGCACGCACTTGTGATTCATCCATTCAAAAACATCATTTCAATTATTGCTTTCTCATCCCATCATGCACGTGAGATATTTTACTTATGATAGTACAGTCGAGATTAAGCATGCATCTCACGTGATAAATCAATATCCAGCACCGAAAACTCTCCGTCGCCGTTCAGGTCGGGGGCATCGAAACATTTCACCGCAGAGACGCTAAGGCGCAAAGTGGAACAATTTCTTCCCATATTTTCTCTGCGCCTCCGCGCCTTTGCGGTAATCTCTAATTGGTCGCCAATCATTTTGACTTCTCTGTCCGGCATACGAACGACCTCCTGTCAGAAAAAGATAGAACACTGATAACGCGGAAATAACAGATCTACACGGATCAAAAACGATTGAAAGAATCATATCTGCGAAAATCCGTTTCCTCTGTGTCATCTGTGTGCAAATCTTTTATCTACGCCCTCCGCTGACATATTAAACTCTGCCTAATTTCATGACAAAGTGAGACCAATGCAACCATGGAATGGTGTGAACAAGACGCGATCACGACTTACCTGCATCCTCAGAGAATTGTGTCCTAGCTCACTCACAAAAAACATCATGGAACCCAGCCGGAAGCCGAACCTGTTTGTGATTGGAAAAGAGGAGTCAATATGGACCCGGTTGTCTTGATCGTCGTCGCTGTCCTCCTGTTTGGAAGAAGGACGCTCGCGTTTTGAAATAGATCGATAGCAGTACCTCTCATATCGCCCCCGCTTCACATTCTTTCCGAATTGAGGGGGCGATGTGTTTTGAACACAACCAGAATATTCTATTCCCATCCGCTCCATCACATCACAAGTCTTCGCCTCATCTTCAAGTTTGGTGGCCGCTATCCGAAATAGAAATAAATATCGGAGCGCCCAGTCTATCGGGCGATGTCGAGATTCTCCCGCACAATTAGGAAGATGAAAAGGAAGTCGTGAAATGAAAAACCTTAGGTGGCTTAAGATCGCGGGGACATTCCTTGCTGCAGCATGCGTCTTGGTTAGCGCGTGTCATCATTCACCCATTCCAACGGGGAACCAAGATACTCTCCCACCTGGTCCCGGCTCTCTTACCGTATCCCCTCTGAGATTCCAGGACTATCTCTGGGCGACTCCGCTGGGAAGTCTCAATCCACCCGGTCATACGTTTCCAACAGACCATGTCTACTTCTATTGGGTCGATCCCGCTCATGCAACTATGGCACAGCTGGACTCGGTGCGTGTTGTCTATGCTCCCGGATCCGGCGTCGTCAATTTCCTGATGCGTCCTTCGCCGGGAATCCCCGACATGAAGATAATGGTACAGATGACCGGTATGTTCACCTATTACTTAGATCATGTTCTCCTGGATAGTGGGATCGTTCTCGGAAGTCAAGTGCAGGCAGGCCAGAGAATGGGCACGACAAGTCCGTATTCCTATGCGCTCGACTTGGGCGTCCTCAATGATGAAATCACACTCACGGGCATAGTCAACCCCAAGCGGTATCCTGACGAAACGATTCACACGGACTCGCCATACAAATATTTCGTCGAGCCGCTGCGGGACAGCTTATATGCGACGGTGCAAAGGAACAGCGTCGACAAGGATGGAAAAATCGATTTCGATATTCCGGGTAAGTTGGTCGGTGACTGGTTCTTGAAAGGTCTGCCGGTAAGTCAAAGCGCTGACCCGTCCGCGTGGCCCAAAGGTCTTGCGTTCGTTTACGACATGACCAACCCGACGGCCATCAGGATTTGCATCGGAGGGATCCTCTCTATGTGGGGCCTGTACGCTGTCGACTCGACCGCCCTCGATCCGGCGTCCGTCTCCGTTACAAGCGGTCCGGTCGCATACAGGTTGTACAATCCATATGACTCTTCGTTTCCATCATTGGGATTGATGATGGTGCAAATGATGAGCGATGACACGATCAAAGTCGAGACGTTTCCTAAATTGAACGCCAGCAGTGCTCCCTTCGACAGTGCCGCCTCGATCTATGCGAGGTGAATAGAGACTGGCTTCTGCCATCAAAACTGCAACAGAAGATTCCGTCAGTCGGTAGGTCGCCGCGGATTTCTCAACGAGGCAATTATCTCGACCACGGCGGGAGTTAACATCAATGTGCCGGGGCTCTTCTCGCATGCAGCGACAGCCTGAAAAATTTCTTTCGCACGGTCGCGATCCATGCGGCCAAGCTCGACAAGGCGATCGAGATTTGTATTTATGAAAGCCCTCGGCCATTGCCACACGAAGTTGGAAGCCGGGACGATGTCGATGATCGGTTTCATCTCTCTTAACTCGAAGCCGCACTCCTCCAGCCATGTCGGTAGGTTGAGACCTATATCCGGTTCCCCGCCGCTTGCGCGCCAGCTTTCCATCACCGCCTCCACGAATTCCTCCAGCTCGAGGGACCGCGGAGCGAATCGCCATGTTGAATAATCGAAGTACTCATGTAACACGATCGTGCCATCCTTCTTCAGGCTTCGAGCAATCCGGCTTACCAGGTCACGAGGACGTTTCACAAACGAGAATATCCATCTGCACCATGCTCCATCAGCATTTGAGATCGGAAAACTCTCTTCATCCAGATCGCACTCGACGGCGGTGATGTTGGCATAGCCGAGACGATCTCGCACTGTTTCGACATTATTTAAGAATCGTCTCGAACGGTCAACGGCAAAGACACGGCCCGCGGCCCCGACGATTTCCGACAATTCAAATGCTGCGTATCCCGGTCCACACCCTATGTCGATGATGGTCTGGCCGACAGAAAAACCCGCACGTCTCCAGGCGTCTTGCGCTCGCGGTCGCCACACACGGTGCTGAAGCCCCAGCCGTGAGATCTCTTCATCGTGCGTTCCGAGTACATAATCCTTTTCAGAACTCATTTCATCTCCTCTGGCGGCATCTGAATTCTCTGGATATTTCCGACCGCTTTTCGGTCGATAGTTGGTAGAAAAAATCTTCACCACATAATAGAAGCGAGATCGTGAACAACCAACCCGATTATTGCTATTTTGCCCGCCCAAGAAGAGGTGAGTGTATAGGTAACGAGTGACGACAGTGATCATTTGGGCGTCGCAGTTGAGTTCTACGCGGGGTTAGCGCAGCCGGCCACGTGACTTCCTAATGTGGTTTCGGCTGTGTTCCTGAACTCATCCCGTAAATGCGCTATTTCGCTCAAATTTCGACTTTGCGCTTCCAACGAACTCGATTCCGCTGCATTTGCAAGAGATTCCGTCGCGCTTGAATCACATTCCGTCGCATCGCGACTCCATTCCGCCACGTTGCATTGCCATTCCGTCACATTTTTTGACATTCCGTCACATCGCAACCCCGTTCTGTGACATCGAATGTCGATTCCGCGACATCGAGACTCAATTCCGTGACTTAGAGACTCGATTCCGTGACGTTGAGAAGTCATTCCGTGGCATTGAGAGTCCATTCCGTGACATCGAGAATGCATTCCGTTCGATGGAGACTCCATTCCGCGAGTCGGAGAGCTCATTGCGGAAGATTGATTTGGCATTACGTCGCGTGAAAAGTGGATTGCGCTACTTCGCAGGTCCATCGCGAGACATGAAAAGCCCAATGCGAAATCTCTAAAGTCAATTGCGGGACATTGAATGCTTATTGCGCGGCGTCGCATTCACATTGCGTCTCATCAAAAATTGATTGCGCGACGTTGCAGGCCTCCCGTCATTGCGAGGTCGTCCATGATCTTCGGACGACCGTGGCAATCCGTTACTCGGTGGTACACTTATTGTGACTGCCGCGTCGTCCGCCACACTTTCGCGTGGCGTACCCCTCGACAGCCTCCTCGCTATCCCACAGAGTTAGGGATATGCATTCGTCAGGCTGATGGGTGATCTGCACAAGGCTTGCAAACCTGCAGCCTTCCACCTGCTGGAGCTTTGCAATGATTTCCCCCTCCATATGCCATGCTTAGATCGCCTATGCTTTGCGGCTTGACCTTAACCTGCACTAGTCTCACGAACATATCGCATTGCTCCTTTCCAGCCGGGGCATCTTACAAGAAGTCCATTTCATTAGGCCGGTTAACATGGAAGTGCTTGTCACCTTGTGCGAATTCCAAGGCGCTTTCTCCAATAATCCGTCAAGAAAATTTGATAAGGATCCATCTTCTCCCGCAGCGCCATGAATGCGTTCCATTTCGGATACTGGGCATTCAGGTATTCAGGCGCAACGGGGATATATTTTCCCCAATGAAACCGGCAGCTCAAGTCCTTGTTGTTCATCAAGAGATTCCAGAATTGCGGATAGTAGTTCTCGGCAGGATTACCTGAGTTATAACCAAACCAAAATATATCAACTCTTATCACATCGCGATCATATGACGGACTCATCCAGAAACCGCTTTTCTTTGCAGAGTAGATCTCACAGCTGAATGAGCCGGTGGCTTTATACCCGTTTTGTTTATAGAAATCACGAAGAGCAGTCATCACCTCCCTGCTCTTGTTGAGAGGAATTCAGATTTCCGTGAAGTCTACCGGGACAAGCTTGTCGTCGACCTTGTTGTCCATCGGAAGTCCGTCCCACCATGTGTCCCAGAACTTCTGAGGGCCGGGAGGATCGGATTCGGAATCGAGGGGATTGAATAGGTTGACGACAAAGGGAAGTATGTGTTTCGGGTAAAACCAACCAACAATTTTCATGAGCAACTTCACTATCCATGAAAGCTTAAACTTCTGGAGCGCCATTGACCAGTTCCCGCCAATGGAGTAGAAGATGCCGCCGGCCGCCTCAGCGGGGAACTGCGTGCCATGAAACCGCGGAAACTCAAGGTAAGGCTTCGGATGAAAATCGTCGAGCGTCCCTGTTCCCGTATGTGTAATTGGATTGTAAGGAGTATAGTCTGCCCGTTTCATCCGGCTCGCCTTCCATACAACCATTTTTTCCACTCCCTGCTGCGGCCACCACATCAGTCGCGCATACTCTGTGTCTTTGAAGAACTTTTCGATGCTTGGCTTGTTGGCCGTTCCAGCTCCGAACAAGTCAATCCCGCAGTCGCTTACAGGAAGAGTCGATTGCTCACCGGAAATATCGAACTTATCTACAAGTTGAAGAGTGACAGATGTAATGATTCCGAAAAGTCCTAACGAAACGCCTGCTGCAAAAAATTCGTCCGATCCGCTGTCACGACTGAATTCATGAACCTTACCGGTTCCGTCAACCATTCTAATAGCGATGATCTGATCATCAAACGCGTGCTGGATCGATCCTCCCGCGGACCCGGTAGACACAAATCCCCCAACAGTCTGATGAATGATTCCTCCCATGTCGGGAACCGCCAGACCCGCCTGATCAATTTGGTAAAAGAGACTATTTATCCAATTAGAAGTGCCGCTTGGATCGTATGGGTCGCGTCCCAAATGACATCCCGCTTCGACCGTGACCTGTTTTTTTGACTTGTCAATTTTCACTGCAAGCATCTTGTCAAGCATCAGATCAATTCCGCCGTTGTCCTCTTCTCTGTGAATGAAATTTGAGGTATATATGGCACCTCGGACCGAATGGCCGGATCCGCGAACACGAATTTTTATCTTCTTCTCCTGAGCGAAGAGAATAAGTTCCCTTACTTCATTTTCGTTGGCCGGGTGGTAGTAACCGCCACTAAACGCTATCATTTTGTCCTCCTACTTTTAAGTGATCTTCTTCGAATAGGCCAGTGATAATTGCCAAAGCACTCTCCCCCGTCATTCTGCAACGTGAACTTCATCTGCAACCAAATCCATTGAGACTGCCTCAAGATCACGTTCGAGACCAAGTTCCTGAAAAATCCGGGATGCTCTTGTCAAACATTCTCGGGGCGGGAGCCCATCAAAGTTTCCAAATCGACTGTTCCTTTCAAGCAATCTGGTCCCAACCTCTCGGTAGATTCTCCCAACGTCCGGCTTGGCTCCCAGTTGTTCTCCGGCACGAATTCCTGTCTTCCAACACCTTAGTGCTCTCCTCTGATTATCGGTCAGCCAAAAATATTTACCCATCAACAGGTAAGCTTCACTGCGTGTTTCTGCGACCTTCCTCGAAATTTTGATAGCCTGTTGACCCGCCTTCAAAGTTTTTTTTGTCAAAATCTTCACATCAATGTCTGAAGATCTCATGGCATCGCCAGAGAGGCGTTTCTCAAGCAGTCCCACATAGAACCAGAACGTGTAGGTCAAATAGTAGACGGTCAGCATCGGCGCCAGTTTACCCCTGCCGCTGCGTGCCATGATCTCACCTGCTCTGTCCAATGATTTCTTTGCTCCTTCGAAATCGCCCGACAATACGAGGGCTTTCGCCTTCTTGCCGAGTGTACCTGGAAGCCAGGTGGTGAATCCTAACTGTTCAGCAAGCATGACCGCTTTGTCGGCCGCCCTGATCGCACCTCTGAGGTCTCTTCTGGCAAGATGACGGTCTTGGGAGAAGTTTGCACTGAATAAACGCGCGTATGCAAAATCAAATGCCTCGGCAATTTCCTCCTGCTTTTCTATCAGCTCGAGAGAACGCTGGAAATGGCCTTGTGCGTTGGCTACATATATCGCCCAGCTTATTGCCAGGGTGGCAGAATAAAGATCTCCTGTCTTTAACTTCTCTTCAACGTATTTCTCGTTAATGTCAGTAATATTCTCCCAATCTCCGCTTAAGAACTTCAGCATTAGTTCATGTTCGCTATCCTTCAAAACAGATTCGAGTTGCCCGGACCTGGCATATTTGTTCGCCCTCTGCATGAACTTCCTGCTCAACGCAAACGACAAGCCGCTGTAGCTGAAGATTCCACTCGCGTATGCATAGCTAGCATAGCCTTCAGTTGGTTGAAGTTGATATTTTATCTGAAGCCTAAGCAAGTTTACAAGCTCAAAGAACATCTTCTTAGTATCAAAATTCGCGGTCACAGATGCTGCCTTATACAGGATATCGAAAATCGACTGGACTTCTTTACCCGGGATCCCTTTAGACCTTCTTGAGGGTATATACAAATCCTTGAGCACCACAGCCAGGTTAAGGATGAAACCAAACAATTCTCTTACTTTGCTAGTCTCGATCTTCATACCTTTGTGCGACAGAGCCTTCTTGAAATGCTCGAGAGACTCACTCCAGTAACCTTTGTTATAAAATGCGAGGCCGAGATTTTTCTCCAAAGTGAAGAGCTTATCTCGGTCTCCCTTCTCACCGTATATCCGTACGTAGAGGCTGATTGCTTCCTGTAGATAGTTGATGGCCTCGTGCGATGCTGCAGTGTTGAATGTCCGCTCTCCAGCCTTGAATAA
Source organism: uncultured Bacteroidota bacterium (assembly GCA_963704305.1). Taxonomy (GTDB): domain Bacteria; phylum Bacteroidota; class Ignavibacteria; order Kryptoniales; family JAKASW01; genus JAKASW01. The sequence continues at coordinate 4,481,107 of OY969888.1, forward strand.
GTAGTCTTCGGCTTTCCTTATATCGCCGCCGGCGCTGTAGTGGAACGCCAACATCCCATAGAAATCAGGCAAGCGGTCGTTAAATACGGCCTCAATCGCATCTGCAACCTTCAAGTGCAATTCCTTCTTCGTCTTAGCGACCAGCGTGTTGTAAACAAGCTCTTGCACTAACGCATGTACGAATGCCAGTTCTCGCTCCTCATTCCTATTGCTATCGCGCACGAGTTGGAGATTTTTGAGATGAGCAATTGTACCGTCAAGATTTGCCGGTCCTCCTTCGACACGTCCAAGGACATCGTAAAGAAAAAACCTCCCCATCACCGAGGCGGTCTTCAAAAGCGATCTGCTTTCATCATCGAGCCTATCAATTCTGGACATCAGCACATCCTGTATGGTCGCCGGGATGACCGCGCTGTTGATTTTAGCCGTAACTGCAAAGTGACCGTTCTCTTCAACCAACACACCGTCGTCAATCAGCGATCGAAGCACCTCCTCAATGAAGAATGGATTGCCTTCGGCCCTGCTTATGGCATCATTTAATTTCGACGGAAGATCCTGCACCTTCAGAAGTTTCTCCATCAATAGCTTACTGGTCCGATCGTCAAGCGGCTGCAGATAAATCTCGTCATGGAAGCCGGCATATCTTTCTCGCACCCCAGCAAGAAGACGGTCACTTGTTTCCTTGAAGTTCGACCGGAACGTGTTTATGAACAGTACTCGATAATTTTCCGCGAGGCGGAAGAGCGACCGTAGGAGATCGATGGATGACTGATCTGACCAATGCAAATCTTCAATTAAGATCACCACGGGCGCCAACCTGCTTCCTCCGATGATGAGATCCCTGAAGCTTTTTTGAGTAAGCTTATTCAATGCATCTCCTGAGATTCCCTTGACACGCTCCGAGGCTTCCCCCTTGAGCTTGAAGCCCATGAGAGTTGCGATGAAAGGAAACATCTCCGATGCGCTCTCGGGAACGATTTTCATAATCGAGTCTTCCAACTTGACACACGCCTGCGACTCGCTGTCCTCCTCGGATATGCCCGCCCAGTTCCTGAGAACGTCGATGATCGGATGGAAACCAAGATTTTTTCCGGTAGAGAGCGACCTTCCTTCGAACAGTGCGACTCGCGTAATAGCATCCTTTTTCCTGAGCTCTGAAGTGAGTCTCGACTTACCAAATCCTGCGTCACCTATGATGCTGACAATGCCACCCTGGCCGTTAATGACCTTTAATAGATGAAACTCCAGGCGATCAAGCTCTTTGTCTCTCCCCACCATGTCTGAGTAAATTGTCCTCCCTGCACCGGGTTCCGCCCTGTGACGTCGTTCCCTTTCTGAGAGGAGCAAATATGCCTGAACCGGGTCTCTTTTACCGCTCAGAGCCACAGGTCTCAGTTGCTTATACTTAAAATCTTCTCTGGTGTATTTGAACGTTGATGATCCAACAACAATTTCATTTTCTCCTGCACTATCGAGCAGACTGCTGGCAACGTCCACCGCATCTCCGACAACACTGTACTCTTGTGTATCCCCATTGCCCACCGATCCTGCGATGACCTGCCCAGTATTGATCCCGCCACGAATCCCCAGATTGACAAGAGATCTCTTTGATGCACTCAGCTCAAGAAGACGGGATCGCATTTCGATGGTCGCATTGATCGCCTTCTGCGGGGCACTCTCCACTGCATTCGGAAGTCCCCAAAAAGCAGTGGCTGAATTTTCGGAGAGTCTGTGGAGCGTTCCTTCGTAATTCCGGATTGTTGTACCGATGACTTCGTGGAAATCGTTCAGCACATGCGGTATATCTTCCTGGTTTATCTTCTTTATTAATTCATTGTATCCCGTTATCACAAATTGAACTATGGTGGCTTGCTTTCTTTCAATCCGATCTCTCGTCTTACCCGACCTGGTACCGGAAGCAGCATTAATAGTTTCCGACAGATGTAGGCTGCGTTCGAGACTTTTCAAGTCCTCAACGAGTTTCCCGGCGGAGTCATACCGCGCCGCTATGTCTTTATGCAGGCATCTCAAAATTATTTGTTCGAGCTCAGCCGGCATCTCCGGCCTTAACTCTCCCGGAGGAACCACCTCCGCATTCAATATCGAGTACAACGTCGCCGCCTCGTACTCATGGAAGAAGGGGAGACGCCCAGTAACCATTTCGTAAGCTACGATACCGAATGACCAGATATCGGAAGGTGCATCTGCCTCTTCCCCGCGCACCTGCTCCGGCGACATATAAGCGAGAGTTCCGCCAGTCGAAGTATTTTCCTTCGTATGAGTTACGCCTTTAAGTCTGGCAAGTCCGAAGTCCATCACCTTGATCTGGTTCTTTGAGTTAACCATTATGTTTTCAGACTTCACGTCCCTGTGGATAATGCCATTGCCATGGGCTTCGTGAAGCGCGTCCGCGATTTGGATGGCGTACCTTACGGCCTCCTTTATTTGCAGGGGGCCGGGCTGCAATATCACACGCAGCGTATTGCCATCAACGTATTCCATTACGATGAAGCGCTCGTCTTCAATATCCTCGATGGCGTGAATCACACAAACATTCGAGTGATTCAGCGTTGCCGCTGCTTGAGCTTCGCGCATGAAGCGTTCAAATTGTTCACTTGTAGGGTTGATGTCATGCGGGAGGAATTTCAATGCGACGACGCGTAAAAGTCGAGTATCTTCCGCCTTATAAACAACGCCCATGCCTCCTTGGCCAAGCTTTTCGATGATCTTATAATGCGAAAATGACTCACCGATCATTAAACTAACCGGTCTTCCTCTCTTCGGATGCGTGCGCCATGGTCGTCAGTAGTTCTCCAAAGAGTTGCACAAGCCCCGCCTACTTGTCTCCGATCAACTCCATGAATTCGGGAACACCACGGATACTATCCAAATCGGTATCGCGTTTCATCCATTCATAGTTCTCCCATCCTGCCGCCAGGGCATTTCGCAGGGATTCGATCGCAAGTTTAGGTTCGCCAAGCCTCGCGTAAAAGCACGCACCGTTATATAACATAAGAGTGTCGTTCGGACTCAGCTCAAGGGCCATTTTTCCCTGGGCTTTTGCATCTTCCGCTCTACCAAGCTGGGCCAGAAGTTGAGCGTAAAATATTCGAGCACGTGCATCATCAGGATGTTGGGACAGATAACGGACAAAAGCTTCAAGGCTTTGGTTCAGAGTTTCATCAAGTTTCTCCTTGTCTCCCAAACGCTCGTAGCACATGCGGATGTCGGCGTAGGCAGAATAGAAATCCGGATTCATTGCGATCACTTTCTTGAAAAGCTCGATTGCTTCAATGTCTTTATCTGTGCTGTGAAATATTCTGCCAAGTATCCAATAGCCGGCAAAGTTGTTCGGATCGAGCTCGATCGCCTTCTGCCCTGCCGCGTACGCTTCTTCAAGCGATTTCTTGTTGTAGTACGCGAGCGCAAGCGCGGCGTAAGCTTCTGAAAGCGTCGAGTCGTACATCAGAGCCTTAAGTCCGGATTCGATCGCCTTGTCCAGCCAGACACCGTTTCTCTCAAAGAACTGGTAGAAATAAGCGTAAGCTTCTCCCAATCCGGCGTATGCTGAGGCATAACGCGTGTCCAGCTCCGTCGCTTTCTGGAACAACTGAATAGCAAACTGGATATTGTTCTTCGACATCCGGTACAAGAAATCTCGACCCCGTAAATACAAATCAAATGCATCCGCGCTGACGGTCGACCGCTTCTCAAGGACAACCTTTTCCGTTGGCGACAATTTAACTCTGAGTGCGTCTACTATCTCCCTCGAGACCTGTTCCTGTATGTCGAAGACATCCGCCAACTTCCCTTTGTACGTTTCCCCCCACAATTGCGTACCGCTCACCACATCTATTAACTGGACCGATATTCGTAAGTCGTCTTTGAATTTCCTTACGCTGCCTTCCATGATATATCCCGCATGGAGCTCTCTGCCGATTGTCTTGATATCCTTTTTTGTCGCCTTGTATTGCATGGAGCTGGTCCTTGCAACGACACCGACATTCTTTATTCTCGACAGGTTGATGATGAGCTCCTCCGCCAGCCCTTCGGCGAAATAGTCGGCCTCCTTGTCGGGGCTGATGTTTTCGAACGGCAATACTGCAACCCGCTTCTCTTCTTCCTCATCCTGCCTTATGCCGCCGTGGTCTCGCAGTCCACGCAGGTCGGACAGAAATTCCGCTGCATCATGGTACCTGTCGGCCGGCTCCTTCGACAACACCCTCCCGAGTACATCATCGATACCTGAGGGAAGACCGGATCTGACACCGGTAATGGGTTCAACTTCCTCATTCATTATCGAGTACATCATCGCTTGTTCGAAATCTCCCTTGAAAGGGAGTTTGCCAGCAAGCATCTCGTAGAAGATCACCCCCATTGACCATAAATCTGCCCGGTGGTCAACCTTATCGCCGCGTGCCTGTTCCGGCGACATATAAGCTGCGGTGCCGACCGTGGTATTCTCTCTCGTAACGAGAACACTCCACTTCACTTTTGCAAGACCGAAATCCATGATCTTAACCTGACCGGCTTTCGTAAGCATGATGTTGCCGCTCTTTATGTCGCGGTGTACTATCCCTTTTTGGTGAGCTGCCTGCAGGCCGCTCCCAATTTGTTCGATAATCCCGAATGATTCCTCCACACTTAACGGTCCCTCCTTTATTCTCTCCTTCAGCTCGGGCCCGTCTATGTACTCCATTACAATGAAGACTTCTCCACCTTCCTCCTCAATTGAGTGGATCGTGGCAATATTCGGATGATTAAGTGCCGCTGCGGCCTGCGCCTCCACTTCGAATCTGCTTCGCTCTTCCTGGCTGGCGGTGATGTGATGCGGCAGAAACTTGATCGCCACTTCTCTCTTCAGCCTGGAGTCTTCGGCTTTGTAAACAACCCCCATGCCTCCCTCTCCAAGTTTCTCCGTGATTTTATAATGTGATACAGATTTGCCAACCATTAAGACTTCTCCTTCAAACTCTGATATGAAATTCTGACCGGGACAATCCCGGCCGCTGTTATTTTCCAAAACCGGCAGCGGCTGCCGGTGGCGTTAGTTATTCATGGACAGCTAAGTAAGCTCTCGCCTGATGACCAGTGCAGTAATATCATCGTACTGCGGAGCTTCACCCGCATGAGTTCTCACTGCTTTGACAATTTCTTCAATAATCTTTTCGGCAGGAATGTCGGCGTTCTCTCTGATCAAATCGGCGAGTTTGCTCTCCCCGAATTGTTCCTTGATCACGTTCATCGCTTCAGTTACGCCATCGGAGTAAGACACCAGAATGTCGCCGGGCTGAAGAGATACGACGGCTTCCTCGAACGGGAATCCGTCCATTATACCCATCATTGTTCCACCCTCATTAAGACGGAAAGGTTTCCCGCCTCCGCTGATTAGAAACGGCGGCTCGTGGCCGGCATTGCAATAGGTCAGTGTGTGGTTCTGAGTATCAACTATTCCGTAGAAAAGCGTTGCGAACTTTTCCGGACTCGTGCTCTGGTAAAGCTGGTGGTTGCACCTCGCGATGCATTCCTTGACCGAGTTTCCATTATAAGTCTGGCTCCTCAGAGAGGCTTGCAGATTCGCCATGAGTAGTGCCGCCGGGAGCCCCTTGCCCGAGACGTCCCCTAAGCAAATTGCAAGTTTATGCTCGTCTACCTGTATGAAGTCGAAGTAGTCGCCGCCGATAGTCCGGGCAGGGAAAGTCGCCCCGGCAATATCGTACCCTGGAAGACTCGGGAATTCCTTCGGCAGCAGGTCCGTCTGAATCTGGGAAGCCAATTTGACTTCCTGCTGCATCTTCAGCAGATTTCGCTCCTCTTCGTAGAGTCTTGCGTTCTCCACGACCTGCGCCGACTGCGCCGCGATGATGGAGAGAAGGCGCTGGTCATCTTCCGTGAATCCATTTCCGCCCTTCTTATTGTACACCGTAAGCACACCCTTAAGAGCCGAACGAGTAAGCATGGGTACGCATAGAATGGAACTAACTGCCCCATCCCAGATAATACCGCGGAACCTTTCATCCTTTGGTGGATCGTTCACCAGGAGTGCCTTCTTGTTCAGGATCATCCAGCCTAAAAGCGTCTGATTGAAATGGTATTGACCGTGTTCCGATGAACTCACCATGGTGCGGATCAGAGTCCTCATGGGTTGGTCGGGCTCCTCCTCGACTAAAGTTATTACGCCCTGTTCGGCATTGACTGCCCGGAGGGATCGACTTATTATCTTACGGATAACTTCCTCGGAGTTGTTCAGTGCTCCTATCGCCATGGCGAGCTCGTTGAGAATAGACAGCTCATCGATTGCGCGTTTGAGGCGCTGGTTTTCTTCTTCCAGCCTTTGAAAGCTAAAGCTATCCGGAATGGTGTTCGTCATCTATAGGGTATAGATTCCACTTTGGGCAACTGTAGGTAAAGCGGGCATCAGCAAATATCAGGCACACGATCAAGTGCAGGTATGCCGAACGATTTGATATTGGCACCGATGCCTGCTTAACAGCAACAGGCAGTCTAAAGTTTCAAGGCGCTGAAGGAGAAGGAGAAATAAGCCAGGAAATCCCGATCGCCAATCCCTTCGCTGTTTGAACTATGAATTACTTGATTCCATGATTAGCATGACGACCGCCACGCCGTCGTTCCCGAATGCTCCAATCGGGGACCCGAACAGAGTACTGACGAATACGTGAAGGGTTGTCTTCTTCAAGCCTCCTGTCCTTACTTGTGATGCCTTAGCATGACGTGGTCACGCGGAGCATGATCCCGACATATAAATCTTCTTGACGGGACACACCACATATACAATAATGAGCGGGATAAAACGCTTTTGACGGGACAATCCGTTGCTTAGTGGTACACCCATTGGGATTATTCGCCAGAGGTATCCGTCCTGTTAGCGCCTTTGGCGCCATTACCGCTCCGACATCATACTCGCGGTATGATGCGGCATGCCGTAAGCGGCACCCGACATAAAAATGAATTGCGACGGGACTCCCCACGGCGTCTCCTGGCGAAGACTGGTTAATTTTAGATTTCTGTTTCCGCCGACAGATTTTTCAAGTGAGCCGGGACAGACGGGCACTGCGAGCTGTCGCAGTAATCATCATTGCATCTCTGCCTCAACGCTGTGAAGTAAACTCGTAATCTCCCGACTCCACTCTGTAGACAGCTCTGTTATTTTCCATCCTAAGGAACGTCACAAGGAAGGATCTACTCGCTTTACCATTCCCTTCTCTTACATCGTCGGGCGATCGCGCGGGGATGTGAACAATGGCCGATGTGTTCGGGGGAACAGTTATGCTCCAGTAGAATCTGTTGCCCTCTCTTTTCCATTCACTTCGAACGAGACCGTGTACAGTGTGGTATGATGCAGTGACGTAACTGAGGCTGTCGATTTCTCTCGGATCCATGATCAACTCATCATATCCCGTCTTCTCCGGACTCGATTCTATTCCCGCCAGGTCTTGATAAAACCAGACCACGAGGTCGCCGAGAAGCATCACATGGTTTCCGGAATTCATGGCCGGGTCGGCGGTATTTCCGTTCCACAACTCCCAGATTGTCGTCGCTCCGTTCTCCAACATGTAACCCCAGCTCGGGTATGTCGTGTTCGTTGCAATCTTGTACGCAAGGTCCGCCCTGCCGTAATCGGTGAGCGTTCGCATGAGCCACTGTCCGCCAACCACGCCGGTACTGATATGACCGTCGAAGTCGTTCATCGTCTTCTTCACGACGTTGCCGAAAACCTTTTCCCTGATTTCATTCGGCGCGATACCGAAATAAAGTGCAAGCAAATTTGCGGTCACGGTGTTGTTCGCGTAATAGAATTCCGTGTCATTCAAGAAAGTCTTGTTAATTGCCGCTCTCACCTTCTCAGCCAGCGATGCATATTCAGCCGCGTCATTATTCTTTTTGAGTAGAGTCGCGTCATGCTTCAACAGGTTGAGACAATAATAGAAATATGCGGAGCCAATAAACGCGCCCGGAGTAATTCGAGTCGTGTCTTTCGAATGGATGAGATCCATCCGCTCGGGCGGGACGCACCAATCGCCGTACGTGTCTCTCGGAAGAAGATAGTCTTTCATGTATTTATCGCGCATGTAGAGCAGCCATTTTCTCATCGCGGAGTAATGATCCGAAATGGCTGCCTCGTTCCCGAATTGCCTGTAAAGGTGATTGGCTATCAATATGAATGCTGATGGCCAAGTCATGTTGTCTGTGTAAACCACCCAGTATGGCGGTACGACGTTCGGAAGACTTCCGTCGGGTTTCTGCGCATCGGCAATGTCTGTCAGCCATTTTGAATAAAGGAGGTTGTTGTCGAAGATGAATGTCTCACCGAGGGAATTTGTCGCGCGGTCGCCTAACCATCCCATGCGCTCGTCGCGCTGCGGACAATCGGTCGGCATCCCTCTGTAGTTGCCGCGAATCCCCCAGTAGGCGGCCTTGTAAATTTTGTTCAACACCGGATTCGATGTCTCGAAGTTTCCGATGGTCTGCATCCTATCGTAAGCGACTTTCCCCACGATTGAGTTGAGCTCCGGTTTATATGACAGCCCTGTTATCTCGACATAGCGGAATCCATGATAAATGAAATCGGGCTCCCAGGTTTCTTCGCCGTCTCCTTTAAAAATGTAATTGTCAGTCTGTTCAGCCCCGCGGAGGTTTGCCGTATAAAGAGAACCGTCAGGATTCAGCCGCTCGGCAAAGCGGAGCTTCATCGTTGTTCCGGCAGCTCCTTTCTCCGTCGTCAGTACCCATCCGACCATATTCTGTCCCATGTCCGCGATGTAAACACCCGGCTTGATCTCACTGATGGAAACGGGATGAACTGTATCCATGATTGCGATGTTCGGATTCGGCTGAGCTTGAATCGTAATGCACGGAGGTTTCACGAGCTCGGCTTTCGGCCAGTCTGAGTCGTTGAAGCCGATGTCGTTCCAGCCGGGCATTTCCATTCTCGCGTCGTAGTCTTCCCCGTCGTATTCGTTGTTCGAGCGGATCGGCCCGTTTGCGGTGACCTTCCACGAATCGTCGCTAATAATAGTCTGCCTTGAGCCGTCCGATATTTCAATTTCAAATTGAACCAGCATTTTCGGTAAACCGTAATTCGTGACGACCGGCATGCCGCCGCTGATAGGTCTCATGCTGAAGAACCTGCCGTTGCCGAGCGTCACTCCTATCGCATTCGCGCCGCCCTTGAGAACACTCGTGACACCGAACGTATTGTAATAAACTCTCTTCGAGTAGTCGGACGTGGTCGGCGCCATCACCTGATCTCCAACTTTTTTCCCGTTGATGTACAGGTTGTACAAACCCAAACCGCAAATATAGACAGTAGCTTTTTTCACGCCGTCGCCGACTTTGAATTCTTTGCGGAAGTATCTCGCTGCAAGTCTCGAGTGTACCGAATCGGAATTCTCTCCCGGAAATAGTTTATCGAGTCCGGTCCACTTCGCGGTCCAGTCGGAAGGATTCATCAGTCCCATCGCCCATTGCGCGGGATCGCTCCACTCAGTCCTGCCTCTGTTTGTCCAGGCTTGAACTTTCCAATAGCATCTCACCCGGCTCGTCAGTGGTTTGCCGGTGTAGACTATTCCAAGCGTACGATTAGAATTTACCTTCTTCGAATCCCATAGATCGCCTTTGTTCGCAGAAAGTTTTTCGGGAGATGTCGCGACCATGATCCGGTAAGCAAGTTGACGGACATCTCTCAAGTTGGCTTTGAATTCCCAGCTCAGACGCGGATGCTTAGCATCGATTGTTAACCGGTCCGAGTTGAATTCACACTTTAGATTCACAACCTGAACGCGGTCGGAACGAGGCGAATTTTTATCTCTCATTGCTTCTCGAGAACTGGAAGGCAATTGAAGGAGAACCACACAAAGAGCTTGAAGCAGAAATCGTCGCATGAATCTGACACCTCCTTGGTGACCAAGTATCTTACAAACGTCGACTCGGGAGAACTCCTTTGAGGGAGGCCGAGGCGGTCCTTCGACCGTGGATAATCACGACGCCACGACTAAATTTAATTCTTATCCTGTCACAAAGCGAGCCACACTTGACGGCAATGGCGAACTTTGAACATTCAAATGAATCGGCATTGTTATTCCAACTGCGTGTCAAGCATGGTTAGACGCCGAAACGCTTCAGCAGGCAGGCACGATTTCTTTTTTACTGTATGTAAATGTCACGTAATATTTTTCGCATTCGTGTCATTCGTGTTCCCAAAAGCCAAGTACTCACCATCTTGCCTGCGTGAATAATTTCAGTTTTCTGTGTATCTTGAATTTCAAACGTATCGAGTGAACTCTGACTCGGTGCAGTCGAAACTGGAAAATTAAGCCGTTGAGAAGGCCAAGTTGCGCGAAGATACTTTTTTGACAGATAGAGTCAGCGTTTCTTTGCGTCCTTCGCGGTCGAGAACATTTTTGTTTCTGTTGCACAAATCTCGCTCTTAAGACACAAAACTTACTACCTTCCAATGAAGACCTTTAACATTGCCATTTTCGGATGCGGCACAGTAGGCTCTGCGGTCGCGAGAATTCTTCTCGACATGAAGAACGTGCTCTCCGAGCGATCTTCGCGAACTATTGAGCTGAAGAAGATCGTTGATCTTTTTCCCGGGAAGAACTCTGAAAAACAAAACATTCCGATTAACCTCTTCTGCGGTGGCGGAAAAGATCTTACGAAGGAGGAAGCATCAAAATGTATTTCTGAGATTATTGACGATGAAGAGATTGACCTCGTGGTGGAGACGATCGGTGGAACGAGCGATTATCTGCTGTCGGTAATTCTCAGCGCGTTGAATGCGAGGAAGCATGTCGTAACGGCGAATAAAGCTATGCTCGCAGAAAGAGGGGATGTTATCTTCAAAACGGCCAGAGAGAACAATGTTACTCTCGGCTGCGAGGCAAGCGTATGCGGCGCCATTCCTATTATCAAGACGATACGGGAGAGTTTCACCGGAGATGAGGTGCAGGAAATTTCTGGCATTATGAACGGCACCAGCAACTACATCCTTTCGAAGATGGAGCTTGAGGGGGTCGATTTCAAATCAGCACTGAAGATGGCTCAAAAGGCCGGGTTCGCTGAGGCAGATCCTACACTCGACATAACAGGCGGAGATGCAGCTCATAAGCTTGCCATACTGATTCGGCTCGCATTCGGCAAGGAGATAAATTATAGCGATCTGATGAAGGAAGGGATTCAAAACATAGAGAAGGAAGATATCGAATTTGCCAATGAAATGGATTGTACCATTAAGCTGATTTGCCATGCAAAGAAGATCGATGAGAAAATATTTGCTGCAGTGAGGCCCATGATGGTGAAGCACGATAATCTCCTCTCGCAAGTGCATGGGGCAACCAACTGTGTCGAGGTAATCAACAAATATTCCGGCAGACACTATTTTATGGGTGCCGGCGCAGGTGGTCTGGAGACTGCAAGCTCGATCGTTGCCGATATTATTTTTACAGCCCGCTATCCTGCCAACTTTGAAAATGTTCCTGTATCATCGCAGTTGGAATTGGTTGACGCCGACCATTTTGAGTTTCCATACAATATCACATTTTCAACCGAGGATTGTCCAGGCGTTACCGGACTGGTAACGACTGCAATCGGCGAATGCAAAATCAATATAGATACGGTGAGCCACAATCGACACAGTAAGAAGAACGCCGTTTTTTCCGTAGTGACAATGCCATGCACGATGCAGCAGATAAAAAACGCGATTGAATCGATCAGAAAGAAATCACCCGATTTACTTGCCGACGAACCGAAAGCAATTCCGATCTTGCAGTAAGAAATCTCGTTTACGAATTCGGTAGTGATCCAGCTCAGTTAAAGGATCGTCTGTCCCCGGGAACTATCTTCGCAAAAAAGATCGACAAATATTGTTACGATATATTTATAATGAGGGTGGTGAAGACTGTTGATGCGATGGCCTTCGGACTCAGCCCTTCAGCTGACCCACCGCGACACAATCACTAATTAGGATAATAGGTGGAGAATATGGGCCGCCGGGGCAACGTATTTACTCGACACTTGTCAGTCATCCTGACAAGAGCTGCTACCCGTCATGAACTAAATTGACTTTTCGTCACTGCCGGAACGGTGCAATAGACTGCTGACCTTGTCTCACCACTTTCGCCTGGAGGTTCGCTGGCGAAGGTTTATACGAGGAGCTTAAATCTGTTTAGCGCCTTCACATAATTCGCGCGCTCAAAGGCGGCCGGGTCGGCAACTGCGCCCTGGCTCATGCTCCCTTTCATCTGCTCAATCGACATGTATTCATGTTCATCCATCCATCGCTCGATGTCTGTCAGCACGGTCTTGATGTGTCCCGGCCCGTTTTGAAGAAGAGCTGAACACATCATCGTGACATCCGCTCCCGCCATGACCAATTTCAGTATGTCTTCCGCATCGTGAATGCCGCTTGTTGCCGCAAGGCTTGCCGAGAATTTTCCGTAGAGCATTGCGATCCACCTCATCGGCAATCTATTCGCGGAGGAATCGCTCAATGTCACTCCCGGGACGACCTCCAATTCTTCGAGATCAATATCCGGTTGATAGAAGCGGTTGAAGAGTACAAGTCCGTCTGCGCCCGCTTCCATAAGCCTGCCGACAAGGTGTGAGAAAGAGCTGAAGTAGGGACTCAGTTTGACTGCGACCGGGATTTTCACCGAGCCTTTGACCGCGGTCAGGACATCGACGTATCTACTCTCAACATCGATGGATGTGAGTCGCGGATCGGTCGGGATGTAATAGACATTCAGCTCGATTGCATCCGCACCTGCCTCTTCAAAGTGTTTTGCATATTTGAGCCGGCCACCGGACGTTATTCCGTTCAGACTCGGAATAACCGGAATGGCGAGCGAGTCTTTGGCTTTCCTCAACAGGTCAAGGTATGAATCCGGTTCGAGGTTGTACTCCGAAGCGGACGGCATGTAGCTGAGCGCTTCGGCGAAGCTTTCGGTGCCATAATGGAGATAATGGTCAAGCTCGGCGCCTTCGTGAATTATTTCCTCCTCAAATAGAGAGTACATCACAATCGCCGATGCTCCCGAGTCCTCAAGCCGCTTCATGCTGTCGAGATTCTTCGAGAGCGGGCTCGCCGACGGGACGATTGGATTCTTTAGAGTTATTCCTAAATACTTTGTCGAGAGATCCATGATTCGGCCCTCACTTTCGTACTTGATGAAATACAGACTCAGTTCAAAGGAGCTGCCGCTGCAGCAGATGCCTTCTTACCGCCGTCGGAACCATCTCCCGACTTTTGCGGCTCATATTCCTTCGAAAGCTGTGCATACATTTTCCATCTCTGGTTGACATCATCCTGAGCAAGCTCCATGAGGAAGTGTGCTCTCTCGGGGTGCGTTTTCTTCAACATATTGAACCGAGTTTCGAGCGACATGAATTCGTTCAGTCCTCCTTTTGGTGCTTTTGAATCGAGCCTGAACGGATTCTTTTCCTGTGCAGCCAGCCGCGGATCGAAACGGAACAGCGGCCAGTAACCGGTGTCAACGGCAACCTTCTGGTGCTGCGTGCCGAGAGACATATCGATGCCATGCTCGATGCAATGCGAATAAGCAATTATTATGGATGGACCGTCATACGACTCGGCTTCAAGGAAAGCGCGGACAGATTGAGCATCGTTGGCACCCATCGCAACTCGAGCGACATAGACATTGCCGTACATCAGCGCCATGAGCGAAAGATCTTTCTTTCGCAAAGGTTTACCTGCCGCGGCAAACTTCGCCACAGCGGCGCGCGCCGTCGATTTGGACATCTGACCGCCAGTGTTCGAATAAACTTCCGTGTCGAGAACAAGTATGTTGACATTTTTACCTGATGCTATGACATGGTCGAGTCCGCCGTAACCGATGTCGTACGCCCATCCGTCGCCGCCAACAATCCAGACACTGCGTTTCACAAGATTGTCGGCCACTTGCAGCAGACTCTCGGCGTCAGGCAGCTTGATCGAGCTGAGCTTTTCTTTCAGCGCTTTTACTCGCAAGCGCTGCTCATAAATCCCGGCTTCGTCAGACTGATCGGCTTCGAGCAGATCTTTTGCCACCTGCTCGCCGATTTCACCTGCGAGTTTTCCGACGAGCTCTTTGGCTATTTCGGTCTGCTTGTCGATGGCAAGCCTCATCCCGAGTCCGAACTCTGCATTGTCTTCGAAAAGCGAATTGGACCAGGCAGGTCCTCTTCCATCCTTATTCTTTGAATAAGGTGCGGTCGGCAGGTTTCCGCCATATATTGAAGAGCAACCAGTTGCGTTCGCGATCAGGCTGCGATCACCGAACAGCTGAGTCAGGAGTTTCACATAAGGTGTTTCACCGCAACCGGAGCAAGCTCCTGAGTATTCAAACAGCGGCTGCAAGAACTGTGAATCTTTCACATTGTCGAGTCTTATCGTCCGGCGATCGACTTCAGGCAAGTTCAGGAAGAAATCATAATTGATGTTCTCGGCTTCCCTGATCGGAGGCTGAGGCTTCATGTTTATCGCCTTGACCTTTGCTTCCTTCTTGCTCTTTGCCGGGCAGTATTCGACACATAATGCACATCCGGTGCAGTCTTCAGGAGCAACCTGGAGGGAGTACTTCATTCCCTTGTGCTCAGTTCCTTTGAAGTCCATGGACTTAAATGTCGCGGGTGCGTTGGCAAGTTCGGCTGGGTCAAACACCTTCACACGGATGGTGGAATGCGGACAGATAATGACACACTTATTGCATTGGATACAGATCTCAGACTCCCAAACCGGTATCTCGAGAGCGATGTTTCGCTTCTCCCATTGAGACGTTGCAGTCGGGAACGTGCCGTCGATCGGCATGGCACTCACCGGAAGTGTGTCTCCTTTCCCGGCTATCATTCGGGCAGTGACTTTCTTAACATATTCCGGAGCCCGATCTGACACTACCGGTGGCATCTCGATTGTGCTCGAAACTTTGTCCGGCACTTTCACTTCAGAAAGGTTTGCAAGCGTTTGATCGACCGCCTGGTAATTTTGCTGAACGACGTTGTCGCCTTTCCTGCCGTATGTCTTCTTGATTGCCTTCTTGATCTGCGCAATAGCCTGTTCACGCGGCAACACTCCGGAGATCGCAAAAAAGCAGGTCTGCATGATGGTATTAATCCTGCTTCCCATATTCGTCTGACGTGCTACCTTGTAAGCATCGATGACATAAAATTTCAAATGCTTTTCGATGATTTGCTTCTGAATGTGCCTCGGCAGTTTATCCCAGACCTGGTCGGGCCCGTAAATGCTGTTCAACAGGAAGACACTTCCTGGGGCGGCCTTTTCTAGAACATCAAACTTCTCGACGAAGAACCACTGGTGGCAGGCGACGAAGTTGGCTCTATTTATCAGATATGTTGAATGGATCGGCTTCGGTCCGAAACGGAGATGAGAGACAGTTGTTGAGCCCGATTTCTTCGAGTCGTAGACAAAATATCCCTGGGCATGGAAGTCGGTCTCACCGCCGATGATCTTGATCGAATTCTTGTTGGCGCCTACCGTCCCGTCCGCGCCGAGGCCATAAAACACTCCTCGAACAACTTCGGGCGGCTCGATATCGAATGACTCATCGTAGTCAAGGCTCGTGTTAGTAACATCATCGACTATGCCGACTGTGAAATGGTTTTTCGGTTTGTCCTTTTTCATTTCGTCGAACACGGCTTTCACCATCGCCGGCGTAAATTCTTTGGAGGACAATCCGTATCTCCCGCCGATGACCCGCGGCATGGAAGCGAGCTGTAATTTGTTGACCGAGCTCGCTTCGCTCAGTGCGGTTACGATATCCATGTAAAGAGGCTCGCCCGTCGCGCCTGGCTCCTTCGTCCGATCGAGCACGGCAATGCTTTTCACCGTCTTCGGCAATGAGCCGACGAACGCGTCCACCGAAAATGGCCTGAACAATCTCACCTTGACAAGACCGACCTTCTCACCTTTTCCCGCCAGGTACTCCACGGTCTCGTGCACGGTCTCAGCACCGGAGCCCATTACTATTATTACGCGCTCGGCATCCGGAGATCCGACATACTGGAAGAGTTTATATTCACGTCCCGTCACCTTCGCGAACTTGTCCATCACACTTTGAACGATCGAGGGACATTCTTCATAGAAACGATTCACCGTCTCTCTTGCCTGGAAGAACACGTCTGGATTCTGCGCCGAGCCGCGAAGGACAGGATGATCCGGCGTCAATCCTCTTGCGCGATGCTTGCTGATCAGCTGCCCGTCTATCAGAGCGCGCATCTGGTCATCGGACATCTGTCGTATCTTCACAACCTCATGAGAAGTTCTAAATCCATCGAAGAAGTGTAAGAACGGCACTCGCGTTTCGAGCGTTGCCGCCTGCGCGATCAGTGCAAAGTCATTCACTTCCTGGACGGAGTTTGATGCGAGCATAGCGAATCCTGTTGACCTTGTGGCCATGACATCGCTATGGTCTCCGAAGATTGACAATGCATGTGCAGCGACTGTCCGGGCCGCTATATGAAAGACGGTCAACGTCAGCTCGCCCGCGATCTTAAACATGTTCGGGATCATCAGCAAAAGCCCCTGCGACGCCGTGAAGGTCGTAGTGAGCGCGCCTGCTTGAAGTGATCCATGCACTGCGCCGGATGCACCGCCTTCGCTTTGCATTTCCGCTACGACAGGGACTGTCCCCCACAAGTTCGGTCTGCCTTGCGCGGACCATTCATCAGACCATTCTCCCATCGGAGATGAAGGTGTGATTGGATAAATTGCTATGACTTCGTTCAGCTTATGAGCGACGTAGGCGGCCGCTTCATTTCCATCGATAGTTACGACGTTGCTGGAGAGGGTTGACTGTTTGCCATCCTCCTCTACCGTATTCTCCTCAGACATTTTCTTTCCTTCTTTCAAAATTCATGATTAATAAAAACCTGGACGCCCTTATCCGTGCAATTGCGATGCCGCAACCGACAATACCCTACTTCAATAGATTCAATGAGTTGTGAGAATGTGAACCTCGCGGATCCGCGCCCGGTGGTATTCTGCCCCAAGCGATTAAGTAGACCAAAAGCACATCATTACCGAGTGTTTAGTGACGTTTTGGCCATGGGCAAAAAAAACGTCCCGCTGCATTGAGGGACGTTCGAGTTTCGACAGTTTGTTCTGCTACTTGATCAGAAAGAACTAACGATGCTCACCGGTAAGGTGTATGATGTCATCATCAAAGAAAGTGGGAGGCGACCTGCCTCCCACTTGACACATTAACTCGTGATGACCGACTTACTTCATCAGCAACATCTTCTGCTTGAAGACCTGGTCTCCAGCGCGCATCACGTAAAAGTAAACGCCGGAAGCAAACCGATCCGCATTGAACACCACTTCGTGGTTCCCTGCTTTGACAAGCCCATCGACAAGCATTGCCACTCTCTGTCCGAGCACGTTGTAAATATCGATTTGAACTTCAACATCTCTCGGCAAACCATACTGAATTGTCGTCGAAGGGTTGAATGGATTCGGATAGTTTTGATGCAGATAGAAGTCTGCGGGTATGCCGCTGAGTTGGTCCTTCACACCGACTATGGTGAAAGGAACAATGTCCGTTGTATCGCGCGGGATAATTTCATAACCCGTGCTATCGGTTCCATACTGGCTCACAACACCGACAACATTTATCGGATATGCGGGCTCCTTCCATCCTGCAACATCAGTGTTCTTGTTGACGAAAAGCTGCATCGTATCGGCTTTGCTTGCACTGGTGAGGTACACGCTCGCACTTGTGCCAGCACCAGGCCATGTTCCGCTCGCCTTGTACAACGTATCTAATTGTACAAGCTGACCTTCATAAGACTCCGCATACGAAGCGGTACGTACAAAACTGTGCAATGACAGGAGCTTCGGCTTCGGTAGAACTGCGTGGTGTTTTACGTATCCGAAATGTGCCGAATCCGCAACGAGCGGAACTATTTCAGTCAGCCCGTTGAACACATCGAGCGTCCCGATCACTACCAAAGAATCACCGATCTGAAAGCTTTCGAGAGTCGGACAGTAAACATCGACTCCGCCGGTATTATCCTGCATGAAATAAGACGAGTAGTTAGAAAGCGCACCAAGGTTCGGAGAGGTTACAACTCCGCTCACCATAAGTGTATCGCCGGTGACAGAGTGATCAGGGATGAAATCGTGATTCAAGTCTACTTTTGCATCTGCGATCGTCACGACCGATATGAGTTTCGTCTTTGAAATGTCCGTCGTATCGCGAGGGATAATTTCATAACCCGTGCTATCGGTTCCGTACTGGCTCACTACACCTACGAGGTTGATCGGATATGCCGGTTCCTTCCAACCTGGAACGTCAGTATTCTTGTTGACGAAGAGCTGCATCGTGTCTGCCTTGCTCGAACCTGTCATGTACACACTTGCGCTTGAGCCTGCACCAGGCCATGTCCCACTTGCCTTGTACAACGTATCTAATTGTACAAGCTGACCTTCATAAGACTCCGCATACGAAGCGGTACGTACAAAACTGTGCAGTGACAGAAGCTTCGGCTTCGGTAGAACTGCATTGTGTTTCAAGTATCCGAAATGTGCCGAATCCGCAACGAGCGGAACTAACTCGGTCAACCCGTTGAACACATCGAGCGTCCCGATCACTACCAAAGAATCACCGATCTGAAAGCTTTCGAGAGTCGGACAGTAAACATCGATGCCGCCGGTATTATCCTGTATGAAATACGATGAGTAGTTAGAAAGCGCACCAAGGTTCGGAGAGGTTACCACTCCGGTCACCATAAGTATGTCGCCAGTGACAGAGTGATCCGGTATGAAATCATGATTCAAATCTACTTTCGCATCAGCAATCGTCACAACCGACAAGAGTTTCGTCTTTGAAATGTCAGTCGTGTCACGAGGGATGATCTCGTAGCCGTTGTTAGCCGGAACGCTTGAAGTGTACTGGCTTCCTGATCCGACCAGGTTTATGGGGTAGGTAGGTTCTGTAGAGCTTGCCACACTTGTGTTCGCGTTTATGTAAAGAATGGTCGTATCGGTGTGGGCTGCGTTCGTCACATACACGTTCTGTCCTGATCCCCACGTGCCTGAGGCTTTGTAGAGACTGTCTACTTCAACTAGGGATCCCTCATAGGTTTCGGCATTTAAAACATAATCATGTAACGTAAGGTGTTTTGCTTTTGGGATGACTGCATTGTGTTTGAGCAAACCAAAATGGGCCGAGTCCGCTGCGAGCGGACTGATCTCAGTCAATCCCTTGTTCTGTGTAACGGTGCCGATTACAAACACAGAATCTCCAATGCTGAAACTCATCTTGGTGCTCTTATAAACATCTATTCCAGCCGTCGCGTCCTGGATATAGTAAGAGCTGTACGTCGCGCCCAAGTTCGGAGAAATGACTACTCCGTAAACCACCAGTGTGTCACCGGAGACTTTGTAATCAGGAACAAAATCGTGATCGTCATCCTTTCTCGCCTGAGCGATGGTGACAATTTTGCGAGTGACTCCACCTGAATAAGCGATCGCGTAATCAAGGAGCGAGCTCACGCCTGCTATCTGCAGAGTATTGTCCGCGGGATCGCGTACCGCCGCCGGTATCTGCGTCCAGAGTGTTCCATTTGAGCCGACGACATTCAACGTGGACTCGTCGACGACTCCAGCGGCGACCAGATCCGCGTCTGCGTAACTCAGCGATATGTTCGCTACGAATGCAGTGATGCCCGCATCCTTCGCCATGTGGAAGTAACGCTTCAGTATCTTTGTCGAAGGATCGAGAGCAGGTACCGGCGGGGTAACGGAACTGTCCGTCACTGCGACCAGGACATTACCAGTTCCGGTCAGTGCCGTGAAGTTCAACGTGTCAGGAAGATAATCGGAACCCTTTCCAACCGGGAAAGCGTAAACTCCCGTTGCCGTAACCGGGCATTTCAAGTTTCCATCGACAAACTTTCCAGTACCGCTGCCTGTAATGTTAGCTGCTTTGGCAACGAGTGTATTCGTGCCGGTCGAAATTTTTCCAGCTGTGAATGTCAATGCTCCGGAAACGGTCGTTCCGCTCGCCAATGCGATACCATTCGCATTGTTCACCGTTAGGTTCGGAACAGTTGAGAGAAGCTCGGCCGATGTCGTTTGAGCTGCCGTACCACTATAGACAAGTTTGGCCGCCGAACCGTATGTCAGAGTTTTGCTGTTAAGGCTGAGAGAACCGAGAGTCATCGTCAGCGCAGTATCAACTTCGACATTATTTGTCAAAGAAAGACCAGCCGCATTGTTAACCGTAAGACCCGCTACAGCCGATGGCAGACCGCTTCCCGTAGATTGTGCTGCTGTGCCCACGTAAGCGTAGTTGGCAGTAGTAGCGAATGTCCGTGTCGTGGTTTTCACCGGACCGTTCGCGGAATCCAGACCTGCCGCGGCGCCGACGTTGATTGTAGCGCCTGCAGACATAGTGAATGCTCCTGCACCGGTAACCGTGGCACTCGCGTTGGTGAAGTCAGCGACACCCGTCCCGAGAATATTGATCGCTCCACCGGCAGGAACGTTTATCACACCAACTCCTCCACCCGTGTAGTACGGCGACAAGTTTCGGCCAATATTCAACCTGCCAGCCACATTGAGCGTGGCCGTGTATGCCGCAGAATCTATCAGACTTACCGTTCCGTATGGCAGATTCACCACGCCATTGATATTGAAAGTTGCATTAACAGCCGCGAGAGTCGTGGTGCTCGACGAAGTTGTCATGTAGCTATATGAAGCGAAGTTCACAGTGTCGCCGGTGTTGACGGTGAAGGTTATGTTCTTGCCGGGCTGATTGTTGTCTACATAAATGCCCGAGCCCCCGTGCCGCTCGTGCCACCATAATTGATATTCGCATTCATGGCAAATGTGAACGTGGCGGATCCCGAAAAACCGCTATTGGGTCTAATGCGGGCAATATTGGCTGTACCACTTCCCTGCAAAGTCACATTGTTCAGAAACTCAAGCGATACGTTGTCGGTTGCACCGCTTCCTAATTTCCCATCGCATTGCACCGTCGTTCCATATATCCTGACATAGACTATGGAACTCGTAGGAAGAGTCGCATTACCCTGTAGTGTAGCACCTGTTTGAATTGTCAGGTTGTTGCAGGTCTTGCCGCTTGCATCCACCACAACCACGTCGCCGGGCCGAATCCAAACATTCTTGCTGGATGACGGCGCGGAAGTAGCTGCTGTCGCTCCTGACCATGTTCCGGCAGTAGCGCAGACAACCCATGTAGCATTGGTACCCCAGTTTCCGCCGCCGATTCCGTTAGAACCGTAGTCACCAACGGCTTGGGCCCAAGCACTTGCAACAGCGAGCATGACAAAGAGAATCGCTGAAACAATTCGCATTGCTTCCTCCTAATTTTTTTGTTGTCTTATAATTTAAAGGAGCAGTCGTTGCCAACACTGAATGAGCACATCATTCCGATGAACTTCTCAGTCCATTGCGGTTGACACAATGAAAAAGCAGACACACCACTAATGTCTCACGACCGCGTGTAATTTGGGAATCAAGCCCCCCAATATCAAGCAATATTATCATGAACTTTCTGTTAATTCTTCTCGACATGTCCATCCGGTTTCACCGCTATCTCATCAGCAACATTTTCTTCACAAACATTTTTCCATCGACGCTCAAAATATAAAAATAAGTTCCCGAAGCAAGATTCATCGCGTTGAATGTTGCATTATTATAGCCCGCCTTCTTCTCTCCGTTCACCAAAACAGTTATTTCCCTTCCAAGAATATCAAATATCTTCAGCTTGACAAACGAATCTTCTGAAAGTTGATAACTTATGACTGTCGTCGGATTAAACGGGTTCGGATAATTCTGACTTAGCCCGGCTGCTTTCGGAACATTACCGACGGTATTTTTCACCGCAGTTGCGATCGTGTCGATCCCGCCTGCCTCGAGATACCTCGCCTTGAATTCCTGCAGGTAGAAGTTTGCTATGCGCTTGCTGTGGATTATCAGTGTGTTCTCGTTGTTCGCGGTCTCCGCAGAATTCGACCAGTTGTGTGAACCGGTGATCACGATATCATCTTCATTCGGGTTCTCAGCATCGATCAATGCATATTTATGATGAAGAAGACCCGCACCAAGTCCACTTCCCTTCAAGTGCACGTCGACTCTGCCGCCCTCCAGGAAATTAAATTGATTGCCGGTGTCGGTGTTGTTATCCATCACGACTCTCACCTTTTCTCCAGCGGCTTCCTTCGCGACGAGAACCTGTGCCAGATCACTTCGCGTGAAGGTCAGCATGCAGACATTGATTGAACCCTTCGCTTCGTCAAGT
Organism: uncultured Bacteroidota bacterium; assembly: GCA_963704305.1. Taxonomy (GTDB): domain Bacteria; phylum Bacteroidota; class Ignavibacteria; order Kryptoniales; family JAKASW01; genus JAKASW01. The sequence continues at coordinate 4,503,408 of OY969888.1, forward strand.
GTCTCGTAGATGTGAAGCGTGGTTTGGTCCGACGGACTAAAATAAAGTTCGACAGGGATTCCGTTGATGTTGAAGCGGTGTGGAGTGTTGTCTGTCTTTCGGTTTCCAAACCGGGACAAGGCTGAGTTTGGCGTATCAGTGGAACTTCCCCACATTTCATTGAACTCCATCGTATACGCATTTGCCAGAGCTTTGTCTTGAATCTCAACCGAGTTCTGTGCGTCGCTATTGTTCCCTTCGTTCGTTGCATTCCATGAACCGGTCCAGACCCAATCATCCGTGAACGAGGTCGTGTCACGGAAATCAAAGACCGCAAATTTATTGTGCATCAGTCCGTTCCCGGCGTTGATCTGATCGAACTTGTCGGTTATGAAAGGGATTCCACTCAATTTCATCGTTGTCATCGCCGGTGTGTTCGAGTTATCATCCTCAACTATCATTCTGACTTTCACACCGCGCTTCGCTGCGTTTATCAGGCCGTTCGCGACACTGTTGCCGATATCTCCGCTCAGACTGTAAAGCGCGACATCGATCGAGTGTTGTGCAGAGTTGATCCTTGAGATGAATTTGCTCGAAATGTCCACAGTCTGTGCCTTCTCGCCGCGCGCAACTGTCGTGTCCACCGTTTTCGAAAAGTAGACATTCATTATTCCCGTTATTCCCGTTGGCGACGCCGTGCTGAAGATCGCATCGCCAGTCTGGTTCGTGCCATCCTGGTCCGTGACAGAAACCTGATAGTGGTACACGGTTGCCGGGGACAGACCGGAGAGCGTAATCGAATGAACTGTGTCGGTTGATGAGATTACGACTGAGTCGGCGTATGCGGAAGTTGCGCCATAGCGGAGCACTGTGGAGGAAGGTGCTGCCGTTTTGAACTGAACAGTGACGGAAGCAGGTTCGATGTCTTCCTCCGCAGGAGACTCGACAAATGCAGGTCCGGGATGTGTGATGATGTCTGCCTGCGTCCGCGGATCAACTTCGTAATAACTTGTATATGGTGGTGGCGTCGATGCCGATGGTGTATATTGCTTCAGTACCCCAATAAGATCGAATGTGCCCGCTGGAACGCTCCATGTGTTGGGAATATATGCGCCGGTTGCGCCGGTTAAATCGGAAATCTTCCCGCCGTTGTAGATAGCACTGTTTACTCTGACAAGCCTTCCTTCGTTCGGTTCCGTGCCATCATCTAAGAACGTCTGGTTAACATCCGCAGCAGTCAGAACCATCGGATCCGGCAATCGATTTCCGTGAGAATAAATTATGGTCTCTGTAGAATCCGGCACAATTTCAGTTGTGCCACGATACTGGTCGATCGTCCCGGTGAATTCGACGCTATCGCCGACCTGACAATTGTGAAAAGGGGAATCGCTGTAAATATTAATTCCGGCAGTCGCATCTTGAATAAAGAGACTCGTATATGTCGTGCTGCTCATGTCTGCGGTTATGATTCCTTTTACAGTGACGACGGCTCCGATTTGATAAGGTGCGATAGGAATACCTTGCTGGTCATTTATATGAATGTTTATGATCGGTGAGAGTCTCGTAACCGCGACCACCAATCGCGAACTTACTGGCGAGGGCTCCGCGCCGGCGGCGGCTGTCTCAACAACGAAATAACCGGAGAGGGCGGAGTCCGGAGCCGCCACAGAATGAATCATGATCAATGAACTATCAGTCATGGTGATCGAAGCATGGTCGATTGAAATTGTATCTTGTGACACGCTGAATACCGCGCCTGACACTCCGCTCCCGCTGATCGAAACGTTCGAAGATTGCATTGACCAATTGAAAACTGCGGGCACAATGATGATTACCTTGCTGATGGTGTCGCCCGCGTCGCTGACAACTTTTATTGTGAAGTCAAAGGTCTGTCCTGCATTCACGACAGCGGGAGATATTTGCGCGGAGCCGATTCCGCCACCCACCACAGCATAAGGATTTCTCTCTATGGGACTGGACGAATTATGAAGCTTCGTATTTCCTGACGTAACCTGGAAGAAATCCGTTGCGTTATTGTTCGAGTCCCAGGCATTCCCGAGTGAATCGTCAGCCGTCGCATTCGGCCCGCTCTTTCGCTCGAAGGTCTTGCCGTCAGAGTTTGTGCTGGACGGTTGGAATGCGGATCCTTCAGGCGAGAGCGTGGTAGAAGCGTCCCAGCCAAATGCATCGATGACTGTTGCACCATCTCTCAACTGCACGCAGGATCGTACTCCTGAGTTCGAGAGATTCTTGTTCGACGGAAACGGAACGTCCGGGGAAGTTGGAACGCCTTTATCCCCAATCAAGAGGAATGCAAACGCCTTAATTGTGATTCCGCTCAATGAGAGTTGCCATTGGGCGGGGTTGTTGTAGGGTGAAGCGTCTCCGGATATGATTTGGACATTGGCCCCAAAGGTAACATCAGTCTGGAGCGGATTGTAAAGTTCTATGAACTCGCCGCTGTCATACGTGGAGGAGTTACCGTGCATCGGTGAGACTTCCGAGATCACTACATGACTTGCTGCCTGCGCATGTAGCCGGCATGTCACCGACCCAAGAACAACAAGTGTCACCATCACAAAAATAAATATCTGTCTCATCTCATTACCTCGTCACCATCCGCCAGTATAACTACATTAGGCACGCAATATTCTTCTATCGAAAGTTACACGCTTGTTTCCCAATAGTCTACTGTTCTGAAGAATTATTACTCATTCGACTCTCCCGCGAAATACTCAGAAAGGATCGGCAAAACATGCGAGCCCGGGAAAATCCAAGAACCTTCATAGACCTCGTTCGCGTCACAGTGGAGCCTGGACATCACCCTGCAACCTCTCTGACGTATGTTTCTACTACTTAAGATCCGTCGATAACTCGTATCTCAATATTCTGTCGTGTCCCGTATCGCTGATATAAATGATCTTATTGAAATAAGTCACGCCTGACGGCTGCAAGAGTGCACCGCCTGACTTTGATGGACCGAATGACTCGTGAAGCAATTTACCGTTCAGATCGAATTTCATGAGACTGTCGAGGTGGCTGTCGACGACGTAAATATTGCTCCTGTCGTCGACCATGATTGCTACCGGCATGACAAAAATGTTCGTAAGAATATTGGGAAGTTTCCCCGACGAGTACTTGGTCGGGTCGAGGCTCAGCTTCGAACCCCAGCTTGGCGCTTCGAGCTCACTTCCGGGATTGAAAGTGATCCATTTAACTTTGAATGCATTTGCCGGGTCGACTTGTGTCAAAATAAAATCTGAACCGTATTGCTTCGTATTGAATGTAGAGATATTGCTCGTCTGGTTTATCGCGACGAATCCCGTACCGGTCGGGACGAGACTCGGCACGAGATCAATATATTCGTTCGAGTACTGATGATCGTTCTTGTCGAAATGCAAAACCATGTTGTCCGGATCGACTGGACTTGTGTTGTTGCTCCCCGAGCGAGTCACATAGTAACTGTTGTCAGGAAGCACGGCAACTCCCGTGAATTCTCTGCCGGAAATCAGGTTGCCCGTGCCATCACGAATGATTTGCTGCTGCGGATTTTCGTGGTACACAATCTGGACGGGAGCGGCCGATATGTCATGATTGTAATTGAAAAGCTCGATCTTCGCAATTGCGGCGACGGTGACGACACCACCATTTACAGTTGTGTCATACTCGCAGACAATTATCAGGCTGAATCTTCTATCTTCGGTGACGGCGACAGGACGCTTCACATATTGAGAATACCCGAGAGTCGTCCCCGCAAGATCTACCATCACGATTCTATTGTTGTCCGGTTCGGTCACGTACAAGATATAATCATACCCGATTTTTATGACCCTCGGGCTGCTGAAACCTCCCCATGCCGGCTGTATCTGAATATAGTTTGTGTCGCTGACGACCTGTCCGGTGGCCTTTGGTAACGTCGAGATGTCAACAACATTTGCCTTTTCGTTACAACCCAATAGAGAAAAAGACAGCGCACTGACGACACAGAAGCTCAAAAGAGGAACTAAGGCACAAAGATGCAAAGGTACAAAGGAAAGCGATCCTGCTTTGTGCCTTTGTGACTTTGTGACTCTGCGCCTTCCTCTGATCATGTGTTCCATTTTCAAATTAGAATCTCAAGTTTAATGAAAACCTGTGAACGTCACCGAGGCGTTGATAAGGAGTGAAGGCATAATCGAAATAGACCGAAGCGAATCGCAAGTCAACTTTCATTCCTGCGCCGACCGAATAACTCTGTTCGTCGACATTGATCTTGTAACCGGCTCTCAGGAAAAAAGAAGATCGATATGAATACTCGGCGCCCAGTGAAACGTTTTCCGAGTTGTCTGACGGATGATTCAGCTGAACAGATGTGGTTAGCTTGTTGATTTCGTCCTGGTACGGCTCGAATGCAAAACCGATTCTGAAAATTGTCGGCGGCGAAAAACTCTGGAAGTTAGTGACAGTGGTTCCGTCGACAAGTTTCACTGAGCCGGAAGGTGTAAGCTGTCCGCCGAAGTTACTCACGGAAACGGCAAATCTTGTCGTGCCGAGCCCCGTCCAATAGAATGTTCCGAGGTCGATGAGCACGCCGCGCATGCTTAGCTCGGCGAGGGTCTCGTCGATGAATCTCACGCTTATACCGAAACTGAATTCATCGGTCATCCGCCTTGCATAAGTGGCGGCTAAGGCGAGATCGCCATATTTGAAATATGCTCCCGTGCCGTACGGCTGAAACTCCGTAGTCACCGGCATGTCGTCCGACTGAAGTGAGATTATCGAAATCCCGACGCTGTTCTGCTTGTCAATGTGATAAACTCCGCCGATGAAATCATGCTGCAGGCCGACGAACCAGGTCGAATGCGAGATCGCAATCTCCGTTTTGTCGAATTCAGTTATACCCGCGGGATTATAGAATAAAGCATAGGCGTCATTGTCGACGGCCGCGAAACTTTCGGCCATGGCATTGGCTCTCCCTCCTACTCCAATCTTCAGAAAATCCGCGGCGGTTATCCCGACTCTTTGGGATCCAAGCACTGGAAGGAGCTGAGCATTTGCGGAGGCGGCATCAAGAATTGGAAGCATGAAGCAAGAGGCAAGAAGCAATACATCCAGGATTCTGATTTCTGTCATCCGGCTTCTTGCTTCTCGTTTCCGATTCATATGCTCCATATTTTGACCTATCATCACAGCTTCACCGAAATGCCGACTTTAATATTCCTCGGCGGCAAGTATCGGGACTGGTCGAGCGGATAAGGATCTATGGGGGCGGTAAGTTCAGGGTAACGCGGATCATTCCACGAAGGCGGCACAGGATCACCGAGCCGGTACGCATGTCCGGTAACAGGATTTATGATGTCGGAATTAAGATTGTTGAAAATATTTTTTGCCTGGATCATGAAAGTCATGTCCATTCCGCCGAGAGTGAAATATTTCTCGAAATTGAAATCGACATAGAACCAGTTTGCACCTACCTTGCTGTAAGGATGCTGCGTGTCTTGGGCGTAAAGTGGTTCACCGTCTAACGCATAAGTTCCGGTGAAATAGTACGGCGTATATCTTTTCCCGCTTTCGAAAAACACCCTGAAGTAGGTTTCGAAGTCATCAAGGATTCCTTTGCCAAATCCGAAGAGGCCATTTTGTTTTTCATTGTAAAGAGAGAGATTGGCGGAAAGCTGGAGAGGACGATCCCATCCCATGTATGATTCGCTCATCACTTCCGTGATGAGTCCCTGTACCGCGAGGATCCCTTCGTCTTCGGAGCTGGACTTGCCCGTCACGACGGAATACGAACCACTGAGTGTACCATTAAACCACTTCCCGATCCTCTTTTCATATTCGACTTCAATTCCTCGTGAGTGCGTGTAATCCGAGTTGACATAGGTTATGAAATTTTGTCCGATCAACGCCGCGGATGTAACCTGTGCCTGTTTGGTCTGGACATAATCGAAGATGTCTCTGTTGTACGCGGTAATGGTCAGCACATCATCGTTGGTGAATTGATTTTTCAAACCGAGCTCGTAACTCACTGTCGTCTCAGGATTCAAATTCGGATTGCCGAATGCCTGGTACGTCGACATGGCCGTGCTCGGCTCTAACTTTGCGTAGACGAACTGCGGTCTCGGCCATTTCGAGAAATGTCCGTAGTTGAGGAAGAGAGTTTGGTTGTCGGACACGGGGTGGGAGACCCCGAGACGAGGACTGATTCGCCCTTTCCATCTCCTGCCGAAGAAGTTGTAGGTGTCTTGATAGTATTGATCGCGAATCGCCTGCGGTATTGTAATGACCTGCGGATTCTTCACTGCGTCGTCAACATATTTTCCGGGAAACCAGTAATCGAAACGCAAACCGAAATTCAAGATCATTCCGTTAGTAGTGATAGTTTCCTGTCCATATGCAGAGCCCATCGCGGGATAGACGTGATAAATGTCGTTGTTAAGTCCCATCACTCCGATCCAGGGTTCGTAGATGTCGATGAGCTGCATCTCCTGAAAATTCATATCGAAGCCGGCTTTGAATTTATTTTGCTCCGAGAAGAAGTCCGTCAGATCAAATTTCACTTCGTTGCTGATAAAGTAATGATCGTGCCAGGTGTTCGCATCGCCGGTATCGTAAAAGCCGTCGCCCGGAATTATTCCGATAGTATCGTGGGTCGTATTGTAATATTGCGGCGGCAAGGTGACAACATCGACCGGTTGCTGGTATTGATTCCAGTAAAGTCCATTCGCATCGGCGCGAAGATGAGTGAAGAAGTGAGCAAATTTCAAGTCGTAGAATGCCTTGGGACTCAATGTCTGAGTTATGTCGATGGTCTGTGCAAGACTGACATGAGTATAGACATCCGCATTTCCGAGAATATTCTGGAACTGGTATTGGTAACCAGGAGTCGGCTCGACAAATTCCAATGTCGTTTGAAGCTCCTGGGTGTTCTCATTTATAGTCGCGTTCCCGTTGTAAGAATACGTGATCTTGAAAGTCTGGCTTGGCTTGTAAGTGATCTTGCCGAGTCCGTACCAGTCGTTTGAAAGTTTAGGAGCAAACCTCGTCCCGTAGAAGATTGAAGAATTGAGCCGGGCCGGAGGAGTGATCTTGTACGTGACCACCTGTCCATTTTGATACCGCTGCGCCCAGAGAACCTGACCATCTGAGAATGCCGCAGCAAAACTCCCAAACAGACTAACTTCTCCGGGAATGTTTATGCCGAGTGCGGGAAGAAGGTACGTCGTTATCGGTTCAGGGCCGCTGACGTTCGCCTGATAATCGTCAGAATTAAAATCAGAAGGAGAATTCCTGTCGAGGCCCCAATTGTCGGTCGTGCCTTGAAGAAAGAGATCGTATTTCGTGCCGCCTTCTTTGGTTTTCACATTAATAATTCCGCTTGTCGCCTGTCCGTATTCCGCGTTGTATCCGCCGGTTATCACTTCCATCTCGCTGAGTGAGTTCGAGCTCAGCTGCAAGCCGAAGCCTGTGCCTGCAAGAGGGTCCTGAATATTGACGCCATCCAACAGATAAGCATTCTCGTACGATCTTCCGCCGCGGATGTGAATCTCGTTGTCTGACGCGACGATGCCGACTTGCTGAGACACTGCGGCCTTCACATCCTGCACTGCCGAGACTCTGATGTCTTGTGCGGAAATCCTCTTTGTGCTCTGAGTCTCGGCCGGGTCCATCATTGGCCTTTCGCCAACGACCACGACTTCCTGTCCAAGAGATAGGGCGGTTTCCTCGAGGGCTACATTCAATGTTGCCGCCTGACCTTCATTAACCACAACTCCGGTGTGCTCGACCTCTTTGTATCCGAGCAAGCGGAACGAAAGATTGTATGTTCCGGGCGAGACGTTCTTAATCACGAACTTGCCGTCCAGGTCGGTTGTGGCGCCATAATAAGTTCCTTCTATCAAGACATTGACACCCAGAAGGCCTTCGTTGTTAGCTTTGTCAGTTACTTTGCCCTGAATGCTCCCACGCTGCTGAGCAAAGGCGTTAGACCAAAGAAGCAAGAAGCCAGAGGTCAGAAACCAGAAGCCAGAAACCAGATGCCAGAAACCAGAAATTGTCTTATCTCGTTTCTTGCCTCTTGCCTCTCGCCTCTTGTTTCTTGTTTCTTGCTTCTGATTTTTCATCTAGAACGCTCCGAAATCATGAAAGATTTTGTAGATCAGCTGATATGCTCTCGTGTTTGACGATGTCGTGGAATTTCCGTTGAATCTGTAAAGTGGTACACCGACGACGAACGCAGACCTGTCACCGCTCATGACGCCGATGATCGGCTGCCTGTTATCCACGCCGTAAGGCTGGAGCTTGTAGATCACAGATGCGCCGAGCGTGGGATATATTCCACGAAGATTTGCGACAACCTTCCCTCCGTCTGTCGGATTCGATTGGAAACCATCGCGAACCAGAATCGGATAAATCGTCGAGTCATAAGGTGCGACAGGCTGGATCGTCGCTCCAGATTTCACAAAACCGGTCGAGGTAATCGGACTGGAAGAAAGCGAGTCGGTCAGGATCGAGCCTGTCAAGCTGTCTATCGCGTCGGTGAAATCGTTCAGCTCCTGGTTGATGTTCAGTCCCGAAGAATAAGAAGATGGAACGGAAAAAGTCATGAAGAATTTCCCGCCGTTCTTCCTGAAATTCCTGACTGCAGATTGTGCGATATCGAAGTCCTGTTCGTCTGCGGAATACCAGAAGACATATTGGTAGAGTGCCAGCGTCAATTGAAAAGTCGGAGTGACAAAAGGCTGGACCAAATTCCCTTTTCTCGGATAATACGATCCTGTCTTGATGTCCCACAGATCGAACTTTCCACGAAGACTTCCTCCCGCAATGGTATCGAATATAGTCGAGTAGAAATTCGTCGATTGATCCTGAACCCCGTAATCGTTGATTATCAGCAATTTTCCTCTCGGTTTCTTGACGAACCATTTGTGCGTCGTGTCAGGCATTCGCACAACCGAACTATATGCGTTGGCGACATCTCTTGCTTTCAAATAGAAAATATTGTTCCCATTCAACTTCATATTAGACAATGGAGTCGCGAGCGGCACCTGCGACATAGCGGGTAAATTCCCGGGGTAAACGTCGCATCTCACTGTTGCTGTGTCGCTCGTCGCTTCCGATAATCTCGCCGCCAGGGTGACAAAATTGGTTTGTGCTGGAAGCTCAATCCAGCTTTGCGACGAAGTGTCGTTGAGAGCGATATAGTAGTCAATGATAGTGTTGTTGCCATCAATATCGGTACCCTGCCAGCCGAAGGAGACAACGGTGAATGTTGTATCCGGTATATCGAGCCGCGTGACCCATGGTGCTTCATCCATGACGAATTGGACAGTGGGAGGAGTATTGGCAATCGGGAATTTTATCGACGGTGGATCCGGATCAACCGAAGACGCGAGCAACGGGAAAGTTTCTCCCTTATCCCAGACTCCGTTTCCATTTTTGTCTATGAATGAGACCGTGTCTCCTTCATTCAGTTTTCCTTTGAAAGAATTGTCAATCGCGGCGACAGTGAAGATGTATGAAGTATCTTTGCTGAAAAGAGGAAGGAAGAAGATGCTGTCGTCCTTTGTAGTGAAGGTCCAGGTCTTCCTGTTGAATGTTATGATGTATCCGGTAACCAAACCGTCAGGGTCGTTCGCCCACCAATGAATTTCAAGGCGGCTCGATTGTGCATTGAAGTCCTTGGTTTGCGTCGAATCGCGATACGGAAATGCCGATACAAAAGTCTTAGGCGGTATATTGCCGGTACCGGTTGAAGAGAAATGCTTCGTGCAGCCAGAGAAGAAAAGGATAATCATCAGAATAAGAAGTTGAGAGTTGAGTAGGCTTCGCAGCTTGGAAACCTCCTTTATTGGCATGGGCCACTCACCCCCTGCCCCCTCTCTATGCACAGAGAGGGGGTGGAATACAAGCTGAGAGCGAACTCAATCTTTTGTTTCGCCTGCTCTATGTCATTTAGCTCCTCGTTTTTCATCCTTAAGACCCTAAGCCCTAAACTCGTGATAATGAAATCCCTCTCGGCGTCGCGTTCTTGTTGGAAGTTGTGCACTTCTCCATCTAACTCAATAACAAGTCTCTTCTCCGCGCAATAGAAATCGGCGATAAAAAAATGCTTCCTGCCATCGATTTCACATTCAACGGGATGCTGCCTGAGGAACTTCAGTCCGAGAAGTTTCCTGTTTCGAACCTCGGACCAGAGCTTCCGTTCCGCCGGTGTCTGTTTCCTACGAAGTTCCCTCGCAAGTTCTATTGTTTGCCTGTAGTCCATTCCCACTAGCTTATCTGTCCCCCCTCTCTGAAAGCAGAGAGGGGGTTAGGGGGTGAGTCATCAAGTCCATTACTTCAGCAACAGCATTTTCTTTACCTGATTGAAGCTGCCCGTATTCAGGCGATAGAAGTAAACACCGCTCGCGAATCGAGAAGCGTCAAACGTGGCAGTGAAATTGCCGGCAACCTGATGCTGGTTCACGAGCGTGGCGACTTCCTGACCCAGTATATTGTATATCTTCAAAGACACTATGCTCGCTTTAGGAAGTGAGTATCTGACCGTTGTCGTGGGATTGAACGGATTCGGATAGTTCTGCGAAAGCGAGAAGGAAGCCGGAACAGAAGTTCCCTCCTGCTTCACGGCGTCAACCTCGCCGACAAAATCGCTGTTCGTTCTAGGCTCCAGTTTGTACTCGCTGTTCTTGTATTTTATGATGCCAATCAGGTTTTTGACGAATGCTCCCTGCGGCATGATGTGGAAGCCCCATGTGGTATCATGCGGATCGACGCTGTAAGTGTTGCTCCCGTCATCATCGACGCGCGTGTCGCCGGATCCATCATTGACAAAGTATTCCCTGAAACTACCGTTCGCGCCTGTGATGCTGTATGTCGGACCATCGGGATCATTATTCGTGATGTGGACGCTGTCATATTCCACAAGCACACCTTGCCACCGTCTGGCAAGTGAATCACCATTTGCTCGCTGTGCGACATCGCCGGTTTTTATTTTCACAGGTGAAAAAGGTCCAATCACAACCAGAGGCGTGGGACCAATCGAATCGACAGAGATCTCAGTCATGCCGTTATACATGGAGACCGTTCCGTATACAGAACCGATCATTCCTTTCGTTAGCTTATCGGCGGTTGTACCATAAAGCATGATCCCGCTCCAAGGAGATGCCGCGTCTTGCATATAGACATATGCAGTCTTTGTAGACTGGTTCTCACGATCGATCTCTGCCGGGAAATCGCTGGTGTCTGCTTGAATTCTTCCGATTGCGTTGACGCGTAAATCAACCACACCACTGTTGCCGTCCTTGAACGGAGTGTATTGAATATCCTTGATTGTGTATCCGCTCGATCTCACATAGTAGAAGAGCGCCGTCTTCGAAGTGTCAGGGTAAATTGAGCTCAACGCTAGCGAGCTATCCTGCCACGCAGAGAAGAAGTATTTTAGAAATGAACCATCAGCCTGAGAAGAAATATTACCAACATAAGAGTTCGAGGTATCCGGTGTCATCTTGACACGAGTATACGGACCGTTATTGACGGAATAATACAAAGCAGTGGAATCCACCACCATCGATTTCGCATTAGGATCCGGGTTAATCGCAACCGCTCTAACGACCACTTGGTCTTTCGAAGTCGGTATTGCAGGCGAGCGCCTCGTGGAAAATCCCGTCGCCGTAATGCTCGGAGTGTAGGTTCCGACTTTTATGTCGCCGGGATACAAAGGAATAATCTCGTAGCCGTACGAAGAATATGCTCCCAAGAGTCCCCTGACGTAATCAATGTTCGATCCAGCGGCGGGAGGAGAATATCTTTTCGGCCCATTTACTACAGTGTCACCATAAGCAGTCCTCCCACTAAAGTACTTAGAAGGATCATACATGCTTATTGTATTTCCCAAAGAATCCTGAAATACGACCGTCCATTGTCCGGTGCTGCTGTTTTGGGACCGACTTTTCACGGTGAGATGTCGAAGGACCACGTAGGAGTTCTTGTATTTTGTTCCGACGTCGAAGAACACTTTCCCTCCAGATGTCTTGTCGCCGCTCACGAGGTCACTTAGTTTAACTTCGACAGGTGCGGGTCTCTTGCCGCCTGCATCAATAATGTTGATTGGTATCGGGGTCACAGATGCACTCCCAATCGGTATTAATTCAAAATTCCCCCAAACGTCCGTGCCATATTTTGTCAGGTATCCGGTCACTTGAATAACATAGCCGGTATCAATCGACCCGAAACCGGCATTCAGGACGGCTGCCGAAGTATCAGTCGTGTATACATCCATTCCTCCCCATGCAGCACTGTCAGGATTTTGTATGTAAAAAGAAAAATGAGCGAGAACGTTCCGGATCACTCTCGTATCAGTAGTCAAAACCCCGGTGACAGTTATCGTGTCATTCAAGTATTTGCCATTAGTTAGACCTGCCCTTGGGGTTACGCCTGCCGCAAGGAGCGAGTCGGCGATTTTCAGAGAATCCGTCGGAATAAAATTCACGCTGTCGAGCGGTACCACAGGATAGCTTTTTTGTGCAAACACCTGTCCACTCCCCAACAAAAGGAACAATCCGACGAACATGATTTTTGATAAACTTTTCCTCATTCTAATTCTCCTTGTTTGGTAAAGCTTTCAGCATTCAGCAATCAGCTTTCAGCATATGAAGGAAAATTCCTTCCCCAGCAGCTGAGCGCTGACTGCTGATTGCTATTTTATCACTAAAAATTTTCCTCGTTTGATTTCGCCTGTCTCCAGGTTCTTCACTGTGAAAAGGTAAAGTCCGGTCGCGACTGCCTGATCGGCTTTCGTTATCAAATCCCAGGCATGCAAGCCGCCCGGCATTCTCTGAGTATTATCAGAATCGTAATGTTGAAACCACTCTATGTCCGAGCCGTTATAGGTTGCCGCATCGTGCTCGAGAGTCGCGACGACATCACCTGCCACTGTATAAATTCGGATCTCGCACTTCGCGGGAAGATTGTAAAAATAAATTTTTCTTTCACGCTCGCCGACCCCGTCCCAATATGCTCTGGTATAATAAGGATTCGGGAAAACCCCGATGCTGAGCGAGTCGCCAGTCGCCGCAGCAGGTCCCGGAAAAATTTTGTCCGTCGCCCGGATAGAAGTCTGGCTCGGCGTACCCGATGTCGGATCACCTTTGTCGTATGCCTCGACTCCAAACGAATATTGCCAGCCGTTCAGGAGATAAGGAACATTATATCTGTAAACATACTGGTACGGATCGCCGGCAAACTGTTTTGGCGGACTTAGTTTGGCAGGCAGTCCTGCATCGAGTCCAATCGAGTCGATCAAATCAAAATCGGCAATTTCCTCATAAGGATCTTGAAGTCCCTGGAAATCGTAGCCCGGTATCGATCTGTAGAGCCGGTATCCTTCAAAATTCTTGCGGTTCAGAAGCGGATCGATGACATTCTCCGGAGTGTCGTCCCAGTAAATGGTTGCCTGGCCGTTGCCCGGTTCGACGTGCACGTGAGGGGGCGGAAGAATATTCGGGAAGATGTAGCGGTGAATTTTCCCATCTCCATAGATGTCTTCACCGGGATCGAGGATGCCGTTTCCGTTTCTATCGTCGCCGTTGTAAGTGCGCTGGGCCCATGTTGCATTGTCATACAGAGTCTTCCTCGATGCGAATGCGTTGTTCTGATAGTCAGTCGGATTTCCCGTATTAAATTTGGGAGCACAGACTATCGCAAAAGCAACCGTCACCGATGAATCAGGCATCAATTCACTTGGACCGACGGAAAGAAGCGTGTACCTGTTTCCAGCTTTGCCCAGGTAACTTCCGTTTGATGGATTGTTATAGTAATCGGAAGGCAGCGAGGTCTCCATTTTCTCAAAACGCAGCCTGTCATTGCTGGGCGACAATAGGTTTGCATCTCCCGTTGACGCTCTGAATTGCCACGCGGAAAAATGAGTGTACTCATTCAGTGAATCGAGATATGCCGGACTATCCTTTACCACCAAGCTCAAGGGATCAACACCGAGGAGTTTTATTGAAACATAATTATCTGTGGGCAAATCACTCGCATGATGCTCCGCATCAAATGCGTAGGCCAGCCTCAATGAATCGACATAACCGACACCTGTGCCGCTATAGAAAGGTGTGCCTTCGGTCGGCAGCCTGTAGTTTGTGTTTCTAACCACAAAGTCGTTTACAAACCCGACGAACATCGAATCGATCGGAGTTGTGCCGGTGTTCGTAAGCTTAAAGGTCAGCACGACAAAAAAATTCGCGATTGGATATTCCCAAGCGTAGGTTTCTTCATGTACAGAGACATTCAAAGGAATATGTCCCACAATTTCCTGATTAGTCTTAGGATTGACCGTGTTGGAGTCCGTAAAATCCGCGATGAAGTCCTGGTGGCTGACAGCATTTGCGGAATAGTATCGTGAATCCGTCAGCGAACTGCGCTCGGTAAGTCCGCTATTCAACGGTTGAGTGAACTCAGGTGGATTGGAGTAGTAATCCGTAGTAACTGTGCTGACGAACGGTCCCTGGCCGTTTCTATATCCTCCGACCCAGAGGCCTCCACTGAACAAGTGTTCTATTCGTGAACGAACCGGGACCAGAGGATACTCGCACGAAGGCTGAGCAGGCCAGAAAGAAGCATTGAACTCATTGCCGATACGCCCGAAACTTGTTATGGCGAGTCCGATGTTGCCGATGTTAGCGTAGTTGTTATCAGTGACCTGTGCCCGAACCAAACTCGAAACCAGAAACAGAAGTAATAAAACTTTTACGTAATTATTAACAACGTGCATTCGATTCCCTGAACAAGTTCTGTTGGCGCACTAAACTAAACAACAGGAAAAACAATTTCAAGCAAGACAGAGTTAAATCATCGTTGCCAAAGTATTACCAGTAAGTGATGAGACCGATGTATGGACGATTGAAGACAACCGGAAGTCGCGCGAAGCGTTCGATGCCGCCGGTCAACAAATAAGTTGACGCCACGAGCTGAACGTAATGAAGCTCACTCTCCTTAATCGCCGAATATCTGCCATAAGAAAAAAGATCTCCTAGAACATACCTGAACTCGGTTAACAACTTTCGGAATGTCCGAGGACTTAAACTTCAGTCGCGCTGTTCCTCCGCGTTGATCGGCAGCTCTCGCCGTCCTTATTATCTCGACAAGCGCAGGAGACTCAAATCAGTAGTCTATGATCGAGAAGCTGATAAAGCTTCTTCTCTATTGACCGCTTGTTTTGGAGAGCTCCCAAACGTTGTTGGCTCTATTGACATCCGGCAAGACATGATTGGGATCAAGCTCGATTTTCACCACGTTCACGTTTTCGAAAATCCGGAGCACATAATTGTTCCCGTGCAACCAGACTTCGACCGGCAGTCTGAAATCAACGGTCTTGCCATTTTCGAGAGTAAACCGCAGATCAGCCGGCATGACGAGACCGCGTTTGTTGGACAAGTAGACGTAAGTCTTCATCGTGTCGGTCTGGACCGAGTCAATCGACTGGTCGAGAACGTCCGTTGTATAGAACCATCCGCGCCAGAACCAGCTTAGATCTTCGCCTGAATAATCTTCGATTGTCCTGAAAAAGTCGGCAGGCTGTGGGTGTTTGAAAGCCCAGCGTTGAATGTAAGCCCTGAACCCATCATCAAACCTGTTCGGTCCGAGGATGAACTCCCTTAGAAGTCGCAAACCGAATCCGGTCTTTCGATATTCAATAAAACCCAAGCTCATCGGCTTGACTTGATCGGCTCTGATTTCAATCGGCTGGTCGTTCAGCGGTCCTGTCATCCATCTTGCCACCGTGTCCGCCAGCATGGAACGATTTTGGAACGCCTTGTCGCCATAGTAATCAAGATTGGAATAGTAATTTATGAAAGTGTTAAAACCTTCGTCCATCCATGCGTGGCGTCGCTCGTCGCTTCCGACAGTCATCGGGAACCACCCATGTCCGAATTCGTGATCGGTGACTGAATACAGTCCCTGTCCTCTCGAGCGTACGGAACAAAAGACAATCATCGGGTATTCCATGCCTCCGACAATTCCGGCAACATTAGTCGCGACCGGATAAGGGAAATGGTAATAAGTTTTCGAATAGAACTCGAAAGTATGTCTCATGAACTCAACGTCCTTTTCCCATCCTGGTCCTCTTGTTGTGTCAGTGGAAATCCCCTCCCGCGGGTAAACCGCCATCAGCAAAATGTTATCCCAGTGTGAGGCATCCCAGATAAATGCTTTCGAAGCTGCCCACGAAAAATCGCGCACGTTGTCGGCATGATATCTCCAGGTTAGATTTCCATTGCCGGCCGGGCGAGTACTCGACTGTGCAATTTCCTGTTCGGAGATAACGTGAACCGTCGAGTCGACCTTCCGTGCCAGTGAGAGTCTGTTACGCTCGGTTGTTGTGAGGACCTGGTCAGGATTCTGCAAGACACCTGTGGCCACGACAACGTAGTTCCTTGGTGCAGTAATCTCAACGTCGAAGTTGCCGTATTCGAGATAGAACTCTCCTTCTCCGAGATACGGGAGTGGATTCCAGCCTTTCACGTCATCATACACACACATGCGGGGATACCATTGAGCAATCTCATAGATCGGTCCATCCTTCGATACGAATTTTCCCATTCGGCCGGAACCGGAGCTCGGTACGACAAACGACCAACTAATCTCCAGCTGAACCTTTCCACCGTGAGCCGTTATCGGCTTTGAAAGATCGATCCTCATTCTGGTGTCATCGATAATGAAATGTGCCTTCTCTCGCTTACTGTTTTGCACCACGACGACGCTGCTAAGCTCATCGCCTTCTGTCTGATATGATGCGCTATATCGACTGCGCGGTGAATCAAATTCATAACTCCCGCGGCTTCCCTGCTTCATCAAGTTTTGGTCGAGCTGCAGCCACAAATGGTCCAATTGTTCCGGAGAATTATTTGTGTACGTAATTGTTTCGCTGCCGGTTACCCTGCTCGCCGCCGTGTCGAGAGACGTCTTTATCTTATAGTCTGCTCTCTGCTGCCAGTAATCAGGTCCAGGTCTTCCGTCCGAGGCTCGCATCATGCTTGGTGTGGGCAAATTTAGAGGAGCAAAAATATTGTGGGTGGATTGTGCCCAAATAACGGGTGCAACTAAAAGAACGACAAGAGAAACAACCATCGCTCTCATGGAAAGGTCTCCTTAGTTTATTGGGATTTTCTGTTGATCAAAGAATATCGGATCAAGAGATACTAGTACTGCTCCATCGTGCGTTGGTTAATTTAATAGAAGGATGATCTAAAAGAAATCTTGACAACCTCTAAAGCGTCAGGTCGAAGAAAACGAATGGATAGACGAGATGTAAGTGAAATGTTTTGCAGGAACTGGGTCCCTTATCATTTATTCAAAACAACGAGGCGTGCCGCATGAATGTCAGTCCTCACCCGAACAAAGAGTGTTTAAACGGATTTAATCAATACAATAGCAGCGTTCACAATAATGCTGGTCCTGATTCCACGCCCAACGTGTTCCTGTCCCCATTGCCAACCGGTGCCGGGAGCCTCAGCCGAATCTACCGGTAATGTAATCCTCCGTCTGTTTCTTCGCCGGTCGTGTGAACATGTCGCTCGTGCCGCTGAATTCTATCACCTCGCCCAAATAAAAGAAAGCGGTATGGTCGCTGACCCTCGCGGCCTGCTGCATGTTATGCGTAACGATCACGATCGTATAAGTGTCCTTCAGTTGGAATATCAACTCTTCAATCTTCGCAGTCGAAAGCGGATCTAGAGCGCTTGCCGGCTCGTCCATCAAAATCACCTCAGGGTTTACAGCAAGCGTGCGAGCGATGCAAAGCCTTTGCTGTTGCCCTCCTGAGATGCTTGCTCCTGATTTATGGAGAGAATCCTTCACCTCATCCCAGAGTGCGGCCTGCACTAAACTCTTCTCGACAATTTCGTCGAGTTCCTTTCGTGAATGCCTCCCGGTGAGTCTCAGACCTGCGACCACATTGTCATAAATCGACATTGCGGGGAACGGGTTCGGTTTCTGGAACACCATTCCGATTTTTCTCCTGACAAGAACGGGGTCGATCTCCGGTGAATAGATGTTCGTGCCGTCAACAAATATGTTCCCTTCGATAGTCGCGTTAATATTGAGCTCATGCATTCTATTTAGAGTCCTCAGGAATGTCGTCTTGCCACAGCCAGAGGGACCGATCAAGGCGGTGGCCATGTATTTCGGAATGGCGATATTTATTCCTTTGAGAACCTGGACGCTACCGAAGTAAGCTTTGAGATTCTGTGCGACAATTCCGGAATTTCCGTTCAATGAATTGATCATAATATTTGTTCGAATTTCTGTCTGGAGAAAGCTCTCACCGCAAAGTTAACAATGAGGATTGCCAGCACGAGAACGAGCGCCCCTGCCCACGCCTGTCGATGCCAGTCGCCGTATGGGGAGATTGCGTAATTATAGATCTGCACGGGCAGCGTGGAAATTGGCTGGACCAGACTGTGACTGAAGAACGCGTTATTGAAGCTCGTGAAAAGCAGAGGAGCTGTTTCGCCGAGGACTCTCGCACCTGCAAGGAGAATACCGGTCACAATTCCGCCCTTGGCGCTTCTTAAGACAACGGACATGACCGTTCTCCAATAAGGTACACCGAGAGCGAGTGATGCCTCCCGAATGGAAAGAGGAACAGTCTGGAGAATTTCATCGGTCGTGCGAAGAACCGTGGGCATCATCATAATGCCAAGAGCGAAGCCGCCTGCAATTGCGCTGAAGCTCTTCATCGGCAGAACCACAACGGTATATGCAAATACTCCCATGACAATCGATGGTGTTCCATTCAGAACATCTGCGACAAACCGCGCGACATTTGACAGCTTGCTTTCAGGAAATTCGCCGAGGAATATTCCGCCTAAGAGACCGACAGGAATTCCTATCAGCGAAGCAAGACCGACAACGAGGAGTGAGCCGATTATTGCATTCCCCATTCCGCCGCCAGGCTCCCCGACAGGTGCGGGTCTGTTAATGAAGAAATTCAAATTGACCGATGACGCTCCCTTGTAAAACAGATAGCCGACAATCAATAACAGTGGAAGAAGAACGATAAGAATGCTCGAAGAGAAAAGTAAAGTGAAAAATGTGTTGAAGATTTTGCGGCGCCAGTATGAGACGCTCTTGCCGCGGAATGATCCCTTTTCTATTTTGCGCGAGTCGTTCGCCAAATCAACCACCTTGCAACTGCGTTGACGATGAGTGTAATAAGGAGAAGGATAAATGCAATCGCGACCAGAGCGGATATGTAAGAATCCGAAGTCGCTTCCGTGAATTCATTTGCGATCACCGCCGCCATCGTATAACCGGGATCCAGCAGCGACTTGCTTATCTGCGGAGTATTTCCGATTACCATCGTGACAGCCATTGTCTCGCCGAGCGCCCTCGCAAGCGCCAGAATTATTGATCCGAAAATTCCGCTCCTGGCATATGGAAGGGCGATCTTTCTCACGGTTTCCCACCGCGTCGCCCCGAGAGCATACATCCCTTCCTTCAAAGGAACAGGTACGGTGCTCAAGACTTCTGTCGATACAGAGATTATGAATGGCACGACCATGATTGCAAGGATCACGGATGCCGTGAGAAATCCGATGCCGAGAGGATAGCCTCTAAAGAACGGGAGAAAGCCAAACTTGTTCGTGAGAAAAGGCTCCACAGTATTTGCCATCAAGGGAGAGAGGACAAAAATTCCCCACAGACCGTAAATCACACTCGGAACTCCCGCGAGAAGTTCGACGAGCGGTTGGAGAATTCGCCTCAGCCAGCCGGGAGATAGTTCCGCAAGAAAAATTGCGGTGCCGATTCCGAGCGGTGTGGCGATAAAGAGTGCGAGAAACGAAGTAACTATGGTTCCATAAATAAATGGAAGTGCACCGAAAACGCCGGTGACCGGATCCCAGGTTGTCCCTTTCACGAAATTCCAAAAACCGATCGCTGCCAATGCTGGTCTCGAAGTGATATACAGCTTTATCCCCAGCCAGACAAGCAGTGCAATGACGGTCAGAGCGAAGAATCCGACGACGGCCTTGAAGACTCCGTCCGCGTGGACTGCAGTCCTCCTTTTTATCTCTACACCATGTGCAGGTACGGCCAATTCGTCGATTTCCACATCCACTGGAATAAAGTAGCAAGAAGCATTTACTTGTGGATTAATTTAATGTTAAGAAAAGGTTAAGCGGGTTTGACGCCAAGACTGTTCTCCTACTCCACCAGGCGGGAAGATTTCACGTCTGAATTAGGTCAGATGTTTGTCCCAAGCTTGATTTTGTTCCCCCGATCATCTAATGTTGTCCGGAATGTGGCACGAAAGGAGTGCTTCAGACCAAAATTGTTGTTTTCTGATCCAAAGAAAGTGCTATGACCCTGTATCGCGAAGCCAAGGCATTATGAGTCAGCAAAAGTGATCGATCAATCTCCTCTATTCATAGGTGTGGATTGCAGCACGTCAGCCTGCAAGGCAATTGTCTGGGATCCCCAAGGGAATGTCGTTGCAAAGGGAAGCAGTTCTTTGTCGTTGATTAGTCCTCAACCCTCCTGGTACGAGCAGTCAGCCGAATCCTGGTGGACTGCGACAGTCCAGGCATTGAAACAGGCAGTAAGTCAGGTGGAAGTTAAGCGGCTAAAGGCTTTGTGCATTGCGCACCAGCGGGAAACTTTCGTACCTGTCGACGAGCAATCCCGGCCGTTATCCAATGGCATTCTCTGGATGGATGAACGGGCAGGTGAACTCCTGCCGAACCTCGAGCAGTCGTTCGATCAAGAAAAGTTCCGTCAACAAACTGGTAAAAGATTGTCAGTGAACCTGACGATCGGGAAGATTGCCTGGCTGAAGAAAAACCGTCCCGACATATTCAACAAAACTCACAAATACTTAGATGTCCAGGCATTCCTGGTTCATCGACTGACGGGACAATATCGTACCGGAAATGGATCGGCAGATCCGACGGGCATGTTCGATATGCGAAACAACCGTTGGGCAGGCAATCTGCTTGATGAGATTGGCATTCGGCCCGATCAACTTCCTGAGATTTCGACTACGGGAACCGAGATAGGTACCGTGGTACAGCACGCTGCAGAAGAGTGCGGGTTACCCGTCGGTCTGCCAGTCATCGCGGGGCTTGGAGATGGGCAGGCAAGCGGGCTCGGCGCCAATATTACCAAACCTGGCGAAGCATACTTATCTCTCGGTACGTCTGTCGTCTCGGGTACATACTCCGCCCGTTACATAGTTGATCCTGCCTTTCGGACGATGACTGGCGGGATACCAGAATCATATTTGCTTGAAACGGTTCTGCTCGGAGGGGGACACACCATCTCCTGGTTCCTGGAAAAGATTGCCCGGCGAAAAGGCGAAGACCCCGCGCCACTCCGGGACTCTCTCGAGAAATCATCGAACGAGATTCCTCCAGGAAGCATGGGGTTGATGGTGGTACCATACTGGAACAGTGTCCTTGGCCCGTATTGGGATCCAGACGCAAGAGGGATCGTAGTGGGCTGGCACAATGCTCATCAGCTGTCGCATTTCTACAGAGCAATTCTTGAGGGCATAGCATTCGAGCTGAGACTGGAAAATATGGGCGTCGAAAATGCTTTGGGCCAGATCGTAAAGCGATTTGTTGTCACCGGGGGCGGAGCTCAGAGTAATTTGTGGTGCCAGATTATTGCCGACGTTACCGACAGACAGGTCTTACGTACTGCAACTACGGACGCCGCCGCGCTTGGGGCTGGCATTCTCGCGGCAACTGCTGCAGGTTGCTTTGCTGATGTCAGACAAGCCGCTCAGGAGATGTCGCACACCGATGCGGTGTCGTTTGAGCCGGACCCATCCCGCCATGGATTTTATGACGAACTGTTTGAAAATGTTTATCGGGACTTGTTTCCCGCTCTGCGGAATTGTCTGAGTCGCCTGACATCTTTGTCCGACTTCAAGAAGATTGTAAGTGATGAGTTGTGAATTGCCAACTGGAAGTGGGAAGCTTGCGATCAAGATAATTGCCAACTCAGGCGTCGAGGAACGTTTGCTTGCGCTTGACGATGAACTCAATTATAGAATAGGATTCTATCCGCCAAGACCTAGAAACATCATAGTTAAAAAAAGGCGGCATAAATCTGCCGCCTCTAGCCGAATCATTATGTTAGAATTTTCGGACCCGTTGTTAAGCCTTCACTAAGACTCCATTTCCCCGCACTGCCAAATGACTTTCCAAGTCTCCCCGACCATGCGACTGTGAAGATTGTCTGTCATCTATCTTGAATCGTGAGATTAGGTTCTGAAGGTCAACAGTAAGCTTGTTCAAATCGTCCGCAGCTTTTGCGATCTGATTAGTGCCGCTGGTGCTCTGATGAGTTACATTGGTTATCGCCTCAATATTCCTGCTGATTTCTTCGGCCGCTGCGGATTGCTCTTCGCTTGCTGCCGCTACTTGTGTGATTACATCGACCGCCCGCTCTGCGCTATTTATGATCCTTTGCAGAGACTCTCCAGCTTTGTCTGCCAGCCTCTTTCCGCTCTCCACTTCTCTCGTCCCTTCTTCCATAGAAACGACTGCGCCTGTGGTATCATTCTGGATCTGCTTTATCATTGATGTTATCTCTTTTGTGGCCGTAGTCGTCCTCTCTGCTAATTTCCTGACCTCATCAGCAACGACTGCAAAACCCCTTCCATACTCGCCGGCTCGTGCCGCTTCTATAGCGGCATTCAACGCCAGGAGGTTAGTCTGGTCTGCGATGTCATCTATGACCTGGATTATCTTCCCGATTTCATCGCTGCTCCTTCCCAGCGCCTGAACTGTCTCAGCAGATTTCTTCACTCTGTCGGCGATCCGGTTCATTTCTTCAATCGTCTCGGCAACTACTTTCCCACCGTCCTTGGCGATTGTTCCTGATTCCTCGGCAGTCTCGGCAGCTATCGACGCATTTCTTGTTGTCTCGAGTATCGTCTTTGTCATCTCCTCTACGCCACTGGCTACTTCGATAGCCTGCGCGCTCTGTTCCTGTGCGCCAGCTGCCATTTGCTCCGTGCTTGACGATATTTCGGCAGCGGCGCTCGTGGTAGCCAGGACGGCAGACGAAACATTGGCAATTGCTTTGCCAAACGAATCCGCGAGATCATTAATGCTACTTTCAATTATCGCATAGTCACCTTTGTACTCACCTTCCATCCGCGCTGTCAAGTCTCCCTTTGCCATTCGTCCCAGCGTTTCACTTGATTCATTGATCGGATGTATGATCGCATCGAGTGTGCTGTTGAAGTTGGCAATCACTTCGCGAAATTCCCCTCCGTGTTTGTATTCATCAGCCCTTTCGCTCAATCTCCCTTCGACCGCAGCGTGCGAAAGCGCCTTCGCATCGGCGACAAGATTCTTCAAGCTGTCTTTCATCCTCTGAAATGCCTTGCCAAGCGCATCTCTCTCCGACAGAAGGACAACCTCTTTTCCGAAATTACCCTCGGAAAATTCCGTCCCGATCTCGGCCCTGTCTGTCAGACACTCCTGTAACTTCTTCAACGCTAGATTTAATTTCCCTATCTCGTCACTCCTGTTTATGAGGACGATCTCAGAAGGATCTCCTTCAGACAATCTCATTATGTCCCCGATCGAATTATCGAGATCGTTGATAATCTTCTTCTTGATAAAAAACATGGAGATCGCAAACGTGATCCCTATCGCGATTGCCATTAATACGATGGCCACCAACCGCTGGGAAGCCAAAGCTGAATTCATCTCGGCTAAGGAGTACCTTAAGCTTACTACGGCAAGCACATCACCCGTCTTGCTGCTGTGACAATTGTTGCAAGCTTCATTAGCCAGTATCGGCTCGATGATTCTGTACACGGGTTCATCCTTGAAATCTTCCTTGGAGGAATGGTTGCTCTTCGATTCCATTACCGACACTTCTTCGCCATCCATTTTCTTTTCTGATCCGGCCACTACTTTGTCCGTGGGAGTTATCCTGAGCTCCGATAGGTTCTTCAAGTCTTTGACGGACTCTATAAATGGATCGACACCGGATGAACCCTGCGACATCGAGAAGGTTATCGATTCAACCATCAACTTGCTCAGGTTGCGTACTTCCTCATCCGTCGAATTTATCTTTGAGCTGGTCTCTTGTACGAGAAGTATGGCTATCATTACGCCTAACGTTACAAGCAAACTCGCTGAGACTATTAGGCTAGCTTTCTTGGAAACGGACAGGTTCATTTTCAACTCCTCTTCGGAATAGGTGAACATCAGTCGGGAGGCACTGCTGTTCTCAATTGTACTGCTGCAATGCTCAGGCATTCGTCAGTTGTGGCATTACGTTCCGTCACAAGCCGACTCAAGCCAATTTTGCTATATTTATCGGCTGAATCGTTCGCTGACTTGAACGACTGAGACAATCAAACTTCGATCATCGAGTGCGAGGGAATGCTCGTGGAATCGGCGAGAAATGACCGCAACACAGGAGTCGGAATGAGGTCATGCTTCTCTCGCATGAATGCACTTCCGGTTTATTCCTATCCTTTTGACTTGTAGCCGTAAAACCTTACGGCAGACCCCAGATTTTGCGCGCGATCCATTCAATCGAAAGAAGTACGAAGACAAGAGCCAGGATTGGCAGCGAAGATAAGATCTCGAACCTTTTCGTGTCGGTCAACCTGATCGGCTGTTTCCATTCGGGATTAATCTGAAATTTTCCATCGATGAAACCTGCGGGTGTCATGAACTCGCCGCCTGTTACCGACGAAAGCTGTCTCAGAAGCTGGGCGTTCATTGAAGTCTGCACGAATTCCGTGTTTAGAGGTTCAACTATTATCGTTCCGCTGTCTGCGCCGAAAAAGCTGGACGACGACTTCGCCTGAGCGACGAAAGAGTATTTGCCTTCACCAAGTCTGCTCACAGTTCCGGAATAGCCGCCGTCACCGATCGGATTTAACTGAACACTTGCAGACGGGTTCTGCGTTGCCTCATTCTGCATATTGACTTCCACCGTCGCATCATTCACAGGCTGGCCCGTCTGGTTGACCAGCAGTGCATTCAATGTAACTACCTCAGAAGGATCATAGACTTTTTTGTCCGCGCTCACCGTCAGAAGTTTTTGTTTTCCCCCACCGATCAATGTCCTAATCAAAGTTGCCAGGAAATCCTGCATGAAATCACTTCGAAGTCCGCTGAGCGAATTCATGAGCTGTATTCTCCATAATCCATAAGTGAGAATTGCCGCACTCCGACTCATCCGATCGACATAGAAAACGGGAGAATTCAGACGAACCCCGTTCAGGACCGGAAACGCGAGCGGATTCGCCGAGATCGCAGGCCTGCATTGTATCGTGCGATAATATAGAGAAGGAAGCAAACCGTAATTAGAATTGAGCAAGGCAAGGAGAGGCTGCAAGTTCGCGGAAACCGCATCTGAACTGGCAGGAGAAATTCCGATTTGAAATTCTTGATCAACTCGTATGGAGGTCGGAAGTGCCTGAGGAGAATTCACGATTACGAAAGGCAGCCGTGGAAGCTGGCTCACTTTCTCCGAATTGAAATCGCTTCCAGCAAAATATGCATAAGGAACTCCTGTGGAATTCAGAAGGTCTGCGATTCGTCGAAACGTTCCCTCAGATTGCGAATTGGGAAAATCATAAAGCAAGATGGCGTCGAACTTGCCCAAGAGAATTTCGTCGGCGCCTCCTCCGTCCAGAGCGTTCTGTCCTCCTGTTTCTTGCGGCTGATAGAATGTGTTGCCATCTTTTTGAATGAGCACT